>NZ_JBHTEK010000001.1:0-4602970 GCF_042665855.1 Hymenobacter humi
GGCTGGGGCACCACCCCCGACCCCTCTCCAAAAGAGAGGGAGCCTGACGGTAATCAAAAAGAGGCCCGGCTCAATTGAGCCGGGCCTTTTTACTTTACAATTGAGCTAAACACTTGTGCCGTGGCTCCCCTCTCTTTTGGAGAGGGGCCGGGGGTGAGGTGCCCTGGGCTGCGAGCTTTCTACACCTACGCCGTAGGCTCCGCCACGGCGGCGGGACCGGCAATCACGACTTGCATGTTGTCGGGCGTGAGGTATTCCTGAGCGTGCCGGCGCAGCGTTTCTGCATCGGCGGCTTCGGTTTGCTCCACAAACTGGGTGTAGTAATCGGCCGGGAGGTCCAGGAAGACCGTGTTTTTGTACTTGTCGCACTGCTCAAACACGGTGGACAGCTCATTGGCAAACTTGCCCAGGATGTAGTTCTTCACGATTTCCAGCTCTTCGGCCGGAATCAGCTCCTGCTGCAGGCGGCGCAGCTCCATCTCGATTTCGCTCACCGCGTAGTCGGCGCTTTCACCCTTAACATCGGTGCCAATGAGCAGGGAGGTGCCCAACTCGCGCGGCGCGACGCTGGCGTAAATGCCATACGTCAGGCCCTTGTCTTCGCGGATGTTGCGCATCAGGCGCGAGCCGAAGTAGCCGCCCAGCACGTTCACCAGTAGTTTCAGGCGGTGGGTATCGGGGTGCTTGGGCTGGGCCACCGGCCCATGCGCACGGAGGCCTGCAAGCTGCCGGCCACGTCTACGCGGTTGGCGGGAGTCACAAAGGCTTTTCCGTTCGCAGAAGGCTCGTTGGAAATGGGCGAAGCCACTACCTGCCGGGTCGTGATGGGGGGCGTGCTGAACGCCGCGGCCACCACTCGCGCTCGGCGGCTACATCGCCGCACAAAAACACTTCGGCGTTGCCAAAGGCGTAGGCGGTCTGGTGAAAAGCCTGGGCTTCGGCCACCGTCAGGGCCTGGTACGTGGCGCTGTCGAAGGGCCGGCCGTACGGAGTTTCCGAGCCAAACTGCAGCTCGTTGAAACGCTCGGAAGCCAGGTAGCTGGTTTTCTGGCGCTCCACGCTCACGTTCTGGATGGTGCGGGTTTTGAGCTGTTGCAGCTCGGCTTCCGGAAACGCGGGGTTGGTGAGCACATCCGTCACCAGGGGCAGCAAGGCGGGCAGGTGCCGGGTCAGGCAGTACAGCGTGAGCGTGGAGCGGTCGAAGCCGGCGTCGCACTCCAGCGAGGCGCCGTAGAACGCCACTTCGTCGGCGATTTGGCGGGCGGTGCGGGTGGTGGTGCCTTCCAGCAGCATGCGGGCTGTGACGGAGGCCAGGCCGGGACGGGGCTCGGCAGTTTTGCCGGCCCGGAATACGGCTTGTAGCCGCACCACGGGCTGGGCGTCGTTGGCCAGCACGTGCAGGCGCGCGCCGCTGGGAAGGGTAAGCACGTCGGCCGCCGGCAGGGTAACGCGGGCCAGCGGCTGAACGGGAGGAGCGACGGTACGGTCGAGCATCTATTAGAGGCTAAAAGAGGATAATCAGCGAAGGTATTGAACAACAAACTCCCCTCCTCAACCGAGAAGGGGAGTTCTTGTGCAACGAAATTAAGGCTGCTTAGTTCGAAGGTACGTCGCCGGTGGTGCCGCCGGCCCCTTTTTCGTCAAAAGCCTCCGAGAGCTTGTTCAGGTTGAAGTGCAGCGACACCCGGATGGTCTGGGCCAGGGGCTGTTCTGCGAGTTGTCGCCGATAGGAATGAGGTACGTGCCATCGATGCCGAACACCTGGTAGCGCACGCCCAGGCCCAGGCTGGCGTACTGGCGGTCGCCCTTGTCGGGGGCTTCGTAGAAGTAGCCGCCGCGCGCATAGAGCAGGTCGTTGTAGTTGTATTCCAGGCCGGTAGAAAGGTTGATTTCGCGCAGCTCTTCTTTAAACCCGCCGGGGGCATCGCTGAAGGAGCCCAGGATGGCGGGCACAATGGGCTTGTCGGCAATCTCGCGGTTGCGCTCGATTACGATGGGGTCGTTGGCCAGCAGCACGCCGTTTACATCGTAGTACGGCGAGGGCACCAGCAGCTTGGTGGCATCGAACACGAGCGTGAGCTTGTTGTACTGGTCAATTTCCCGGGTCAGGGCCGTGCCCAATTTCAGGGTCGTGGGCAGAAAGCTGGGGTTCTCGGCGTCGTTGTAGGTAATCTTGTTGCCGATGTTGGTGATGGAAGCACCGAAGGCCAGGTTGTACAAGCCCGTGCCGATGGTGGCGTCCTTGGAGTAGTAAGCACCCAGGTCAACGGCTGCCGCGTTGCCGGGGCGGGCGTCGTTGCCCTGTACCGTGCCCACCAGGTTGGAGCGCACGTAGCGCGCCGAGATGCCCACGCCGAAGTTGTCGGTGAGCTGCTGGCCGTAGGAAACCGTGAGAGCGTACTCCTTGGGCTGAACGAGCCGGCCGGCAGGTTGCCGCCGGTGCGGTAGTCGATGGTACCCAAATCAAAGTACATCAGCGACGCGCCCAGGGCCGAGCGCTGCCCGATTTTGCCATAGCCCGAGATGTAGGACAGGCTCATGTCGTCGGTAATGTTGCGCAGCCAGGGCGAATAGTTGAGCGAAGCCGCGTACTTGTAGGGCACAAAGCCCAGCTTACCAGCGTTGTAATACCCGGCGTTCGCATCGGGCGAAGTAGCCACCCCGGCTTCCCCAGCGCCGAGCCGCGCGCATCGGGGCTGAGCGTGAGAATGGGAACGGCCGTGGTAATGGTGCCTTGGTTTTGGGTGCGGCTTTGGGCGTGGGAAGTGGCCGCAACGGCCAGCAAGCCGGCCACCAGGGCCAAGCGCGAATGGGGAAAAAGAGGCTGCATAGAGGAGGGAAAGAAGGCCGGACGCGGCCCGAACGCAAATAAAGGCGGATTAATTGAGGATGACGAGTTTTTCGTACTTCGAAGCCGTGCTACCGTTGTGCTGCGAGCGCACGCTCAGGCGGTACACGTAAACGCCGCGGGCCAGTTGGTCATTGTATTCGTCGCGGCCATTCCACGTAATACTTTGCTGATGTGCCTCTGAAGTGGGCACCGTGGCCGTTAGGGTGCGTACCAAATGACCGGCCACGGTAAAATCTGCACTTGCACATCCAGGTTGTCCGGCTCGGAGCCGGCCTGGTTGTGGTCAAAGAAGAACGTAGTTGAGTTGGCAAACGGATTGGGGTAGTTGAGCACGTGGGTCAGGGCCAGCTTTTCGTCGCGGGCCACCACAAACTCGATTTCTCGTTCCGCCGAGTTGTTGTAGGTGTCCCAGGCCTTGAGCCGCAGCGAGTGGGGCCCGGGCGCCAGGTCTTTAAACAAGGTATTGACTTTGCCGGCCCGGAAGTCCCCTACGTTGGAGACGTACCTATCGTTGAGCACAAGCAGCTTGTTGGGGTCGTTGTCGAGCACGGCCGTGATGTCGTGGCCGATGCCCGCGCCGGTGGTGTTGATACCGCTGTCGTCGCTGAGGTTGGCCAGCAGGGTGGTGTTCTGTCCGGTGAGGCCGCCAAACGCGAACGACTCGCTGTCCATAAACAGGTTGATAACCGGCGGAATGGTGTCGCGGGCCACGCCCGAAGCCGCCCCGCCCACCGATTTGCCTGGTAGCCGTTGGCGTCGACGCGGTTGGTGCCATCGAAGGCGTACAGGCTGATTTTGCCCAGCCCAATGTTATAGTTAATGTCCTTGGGCACGACGAAGGAAAGGCTGAATTCGCCGTTTTTCACTTCGGCCTGGCCGCCATAAATCAGGTTCTCCTGCACCTCCACCGGGCGGGGCGCGTCGCGCAACGTACTGGAAACGGCCGGGTTGTATTCATTGCCCAGGGTCATCACGGTGGTGGGCTTGTCGTAAATAGAAACCTGGGCCCGGCCCGTGAAAGCACTGTTGAACGCGCCATTGTTCTGCAAGCGGCCGTGCAGCCGCACCCGGGCCAATGCTTTGAGCGTATCGGCGGGCGCCCAGGCGCCGGCCACGCGGGTCCGGATGCTATCGAGCACCACGCTTTGCCGGGGTAGGCCAGCGTCATGCTCGGGTCGGCCAGCAGCACGTAGTTGCGGTTGTTGATAACGCCCGGCTGGCCCGCGCCGGGGTAGTCGTTCTTGCTCAGCATCACCACGGTGCCGATGCTGGGCATCTGCCCGTTCACGGGCCGCAGCACGCGGTTGAAATACGCCTGGTTGAGCCCGGCATTGAGCCCGGCGTCCACCACGCGGGTGGTGGTAAACAGCCCCACGGCCCCACCGGTGGCGTTATCGGTGAGGGCCTGCTCCCCGGCCGAAGTAAAATCGGGGTTGTCGTAGGTGCTGAAGTCGCAGGTGCCGGTGGTGAAGAACGTCAGGTTGTTGGCGTTGCGCAGGGCTAGCACCGAGGCGTTGGTCAACATTTGCTCGTCGGTCCAGCCCTTGGGGCCGCCGTGGCCCAGGTAGTTGACAATCAGGGACCCTTGCTCAATGGACTGGTCGATGGCGCGGCTGGCTTCCAGCGAGCGCTGCCCCGCCGACACGGCCACCTGCGGGTACAAATCGAGGTACACTTTGTGCACGTTGTACACCGGATAATCGGTTTGGATGCTCTTGGCAATCAGCTCCGAGCCCTGGCCCACGAACAAATCCCCTTCCCCATCGTCCGACACCAGCGTAATGCGGTTGCGCCACTTGCCGTAAGCCGGCACCGCATCGTAGCCGATGATTTTATCGACTACCACCTTGGCCTGGCTGGCGTTGGTCTTCTCACCCCTGGGCATGCGAATGGGCAGGCGGCCCACCCCATGTCGAGCAGTTCGCTGCCGGGGCGCTGCTCGTCCCACTCGCCTTCGTTGTCGTCGAGCAGGGCGTAGTAGTCATCGGAAGAATAGCTGGCCTGCCCGAATGCGCCGCCATAAAACGGAGCCAGCGACTCGCGCGACTCGTAGGTGGGCACGTAGTTCTGGTTGACGGCGTCAAAGTCCGGGTCGGATTTGAACGGGCTGCGGTCTTTCCACCACGTGGGCTCGAATGCTTTGTCGTTGTAAGGGCCCGACTTGTAGTCGAAGGAAGCGTCGCCGAACAGCAGCAGCCTGCATTTGCTTGCCGGCCGGGGCCCGGTCGTACAGCTGCTTCATCAGGTCGCGGATGGCCGTCACGTCCTGCCCGCCCGAGCCGTACTCGTTGTATACTTCTGCCGTGGTCACCACGGCCACGCGCAGCTTGTCGTGGGCGGCGCGGTGGCTGGCCAGCCGCTGCGCCTCCTTTAAACGCCGGATAGGTCACGATAACCAAATCCAGCAGCGCGTTGGGGTTGCTGTTGAGGACGTGCAGGTCCTGGTTGGGCACTTTGCCAAAGGCCCGCGGGCGGTTGAACGTGCCGTTGGGCTGCAGCGCCACGTACTCGCGCAGGGTATCGGCGGGCGCCACGAAGGTGGCAGTGGCCCCGGCCATGCTCAGCGGGCGGGCCACGGGCCGGCGGGGTTGGTCACGTCCCACACCACCGCCCCAGTGGCGTTCGCCAGCTCAAACCGATTCAAGGCCTGGGGCGCGATATTGCTCAGGGAGCGAAACTCCAGCTGCGCGCCGCTCAGCAGCTGCCGCTGGGCATTGATTTCCAGGTAGTCGAGGTAGCCAACAGCCCCGGGGTCGCCGCTGCTGTAGCTCAGGCCCACCCGCAGCACCTCCCCGGGCGCCGGAAGGGCCACCTGTTTGGTGACCGTGCTCACGGTGGCAATGGCGCCAAACTCGTAGTTGGGCTTGGCATCGAGGGGCTGACTGCCCAGCGAGGCCCCGTTCAAAGTGAGCTGAAAAGCGCTGGCGGCCGCCGAATTCGCGACCACCGACGACGTGACCCGGATGGGCGTGCCCGGCAGCAGGTCGGGGATGCTGCTAAATGGAATTTCCAGCTGCCCGGTGTTTGCCATGCTCTCCCCTACCCAGTTGCGGCCCGAGCCTGAGCCACTGGAGCCGGCCTTGTGCATCAGGTTGAGCAGGTCGTGCTCGTGAAAGGCGCGGTGCGTGAAGCTGGTGATAGTGGGCGTGGTGCTGGTGGCAGCCAGCGCGGCGGCCGTGGGCACGCGGCGCCCGGCCGTGCTGTTCACCGTCACGAAATAGTAGGTGGTGTCGGTGTAAATGTTGTTGCGGTGCTTGAATATGCCGCCCTGCGCTTCCCAGGTATGGGCGCCGGGCGAGTAAAACAGCACGTACTCGTTGTCGTCGAACACATTGTCGGCGTTGCCCACAAACAGCACGTTGTTTTCGGCCAGGTCGTCGGGGCGCGGGGCGGCGTTGGGCTGGGGCAGCACGCCCATGGCGTTGCCGTACACGTGCAGGTTGTTGGGATTAATGCCCTGCAGGGTTTTGAGGCCCATCACGTCGAGCAGCGCCGTTTTGTCGAGCTTGTAGATGCCGCTTTCGGCCACGCCCAGCTTGTACCAGTCGCCGGAGGCCAGCACCGAACGCGTGGCGTGCGGGCGGGCCGCCGTGCCGCGGGCGGCAGCTTTGCCGGCGCCGGGCGTGTAGCGATAATCAAACGAAAGCAGGCGCTCGGGCTGGCCGGTTTGGGGGTTGCGGCGCACGGGGCGCAAACTCAGGTGCGTCACCACCTGCTTCATCTCGGTGCCCGACGTGAGCTGGGGCTCGGGCCCGGCCGGCAGCTTGGCCGCGTTGAAGAGCTTAGTATCGGCCGCCGAAAAAGGCTCGTACACCAGGTTCACCAGCTCGCCTTGGCCCACCGCGCCGTTGAGCCGCAGGCTATACCAGCCTACCTGGTCGTCGAAGGCCGGATGGGCCTCGTTGAAGGTGGGCACTTTCTGCTTGCGCGTGCTTAGGCTGGGCACTTCGGCGTAGCCGCCCCACTTGATGATACCGTGCGCCATGGCCGTTCCTACCGACTGTGCCCGCGCCGGTGCAACCGCCTCCATTATTAATCCCGCAAACGCAACGAAGAGAAAAAATGGACGCATAGACAATGTTTTGACCCTGCTGCTGACACGGCGACTGGGCCGACAGGCTCCGCAACAGTACGGCCCGTCAGCAGGTTCACCCGGTGGCAGCTTCATAACAACCAAATAATCGAATTATTGTGAGTACTGATTACTCTGCACCCCGCGCGGCTGTCTTCGGAACCGATAACAGCACGTACAGCAGCACCACCAGCGGCACCGCCGCCGCGCGCAAAACAAGTATCAGCCCCACGGCCAGCAGCAAAAACATAAACCGCCGCCGGTTATCAGCCCAACGCAGGTTTTTGAACTTCAAGGCGAAAAGCGGCAGCTCGGCCACCAGCAGCCCCGACAGCAGCGCCGTGAGGCCCAGCAGCAGCCAGGGATTCAGAATAATCGGCGCCAGCCCAAACTGGTCGTACGCCAGGATGAGGGGCAGCGAGGCCACCACCAGCGTGCAGGCCGGTGTGGGCAAGCCAATGAACGAGGTAGTCTGCCGGGTGTCGTTGTTGAACTTGGCCAGCCGCAGGGCCGAGAAGATGCTCACCGCAAAGCCCAGGTACGGCACCCATTCGGGCAGCCCGCCTGGCTTGAGGCCCTGGGCCAGCAGCTGAAAGAAAATGGCCCCCGGCACCACCCCAAACGACACCATATCGGCCAGCGAGTCCAGGTCTTTGCCGATGGCCGACGACACGCGCAGGGCCCGGGCTACGAGGCCGTCGGCAAAATCGGCCGCGGCCGCGGCGGCCACAAACCAGGCACCCAGGTCCAGGCGGCCGTTAAAGATGCAAGTCAGCGCCAGGCAGCCGCACAAGAGGTTCAGGCAGGTAATGGCGTTGGGCAGGTGTCTTTTCAAAGTCAAAGAAGAATGAGGAATGAAGCTTGAGAAATTATCAGGAATGGGAATTCTTCATTCCTCATCCTTCATTCCTCATTAAAAACGGGTTGCTGCGCCGCTCCTCCCCGATGGTGGTGGCCGGGCCGTGCCCGGGATACACCACCGTGGCATCGGGCAGGGTCATCAGGCTCGGTTTCGATGCTGTGCAGCAGCTCGGCGTGGTTGCCGCCCGGCAAATCGGTGCGGCCGATGCTGCGCTGAAACAGCACGTCGCCGCCGATGACCGTGGCCGTGGGCTCGTGGTAGAACACCACGTGGCCCGGCGCGTGGCCCGGCGCAAACCGCACTTCCAGCTCAACTTCGCCGAAGCGGACGGGCTGGCCGGCCACCAGGCTCGCCGGTAGGCTCGGCGGGCTGATACTGCGGAAAGCCGTAGTTGGCGGCGTAGGTGGGCACGGCCCGCAGCGTAGCCAAATCCAGCCGGTGCAGCAGAAACGGGGTGCCGGGCCAGGTGGTGAGCACAAACTGGTTGCCGAGCACGTGGTCGATGTGGGCGTGGGTGTTGAGCAGCACCGCCACCTGCAGGCCGTTGGTTTCGATGTACTGCCGCAGGGCCTGCTGCTCGGCGGGGGCGTAGCAGCCCGGGTCCACGATGGCGCATTGCCGCGTGGCGTCGTCAATCAGCAGGTAGGTGTTTTCGGAAAAAGCGTTGAAAGTAAAACCGGCGACAGTCATGCGAAATAGAGTCTCTGAGCGATGCGGAAAGGTACGACGCCTGCCTTTACGGCGCTGAGGCTAAGCCCGACCAATCAAGGCGCAATTAATAGTGCGCCGGGATAATGCTTATCATTCTCAATTAAGCGCAAAGTCCCTTACCTTGCCACCCATGACAGACTGTGATTATCTGGTAGTAGGCCACGGCATTGCGGGCGCTACCCTGGCCTACGTCCTGCGTGAGCGAGGCCACCACGTGCTCGTGTACGACCCGGGGCAGCTCAATTCTGCCTCCAACGTCGCGGCCGGGCTCATGAACCCGGTGGCCGGCAAACGCTTTGCCCTCACCTGGCGCGGGGCCGAGCCTGCTGCCTTTCGCGGCCGCGTTCTACCGCGAGCCTGGAGCAGCGCTACGGCCAGCAGTTTTTCACCGAAACCCCGATTTTCAAGATTTTCAGCTCCCTGGAAGAGCAGAATGCCGTTCTGGCCCGCAGCGCCGACCACCCCTGGGAAGACTTCGTAGCCGACCTCGAAACGAGCGACCCGGCCTGGCCGGCATTCACGCCCCGTTTGGGGGCGCGTGGCTGCAGCACGGCGGGCACGTGGCGGTGCGCGAGCCTGCTGGCCGTGCTGGCGGCCGAGGGCATGCGCGACGGCTGGCTGCGAACCGAGCGTTTTGATTGGGCTAAGCTCGGCACCGACGCCGATGGCGCCACGTACGCCGGCCAGGTGCGGGCGCGCCACGTCATCTGCTGCGAGGGCGCGGCGGTCGTGCGCAACCCCTACTTCAGCTGGCTGCCCATCACGCCCAACCAGGGCGAGGTGCTGGACGTGGAATGCCCCGGCCTGAGCCCGGACCAGGTGCTCAACCGGGGCGCCTACGTGGTGCCGGTGGGCCCCGAGCGGTTCCGGGTGGGGCTACCTACCGCTGGCCGCCGTTTACCGAAGGCCCTACGGCCGTGGGGCGCGAGGAACTGGCGGCCCGGCTCACGGTGGTTACGGATTTGCCGTTTGCCGTGGTGGGGCAGCGGGCCGGCGTGCGGCCGGCCGTGCGCGACCGCCGGCCGCTGCTGGGCCCGCACCCGGTGGTGCCGTCGCTGAGCTTCTGCGGGGCTACGGCTCCAAGGGCGTGATGCTGGCCCCGCGGCTGGCCGTGCTCCTGGCCGACTGGCTGGAAGACCGCGCCGAAATCTGGCCCGACGTGAGCCTGCTGCGCTACAACGCCCTGCAGCCGGTTGGCGTAAGTTGAGCCATTTGATACCGGCTCCGGTGGGGCCGCAGCTTCTTTGAATTTCGAAACGCGGGGTTGGAACAAATCCGCGGTAAAAGCCTTTATTACAGCACGCCCGGGCGGTTTTGCTACCCAGCAAAACCCGGGCGCGGCTCCTTCAAAATTTCGGCGCTTTCAGCGGACTAATTTTCGTCTTTGCTCGTTGCTTCTTCTATGAACATTCTACTATACACGAAGCGTACGCTGGGGGTGCTGGCGCTGCTCTGCCCGCTGCTCGATGCGCCGGCGGCCCGGGCCCAGACGGCCCAGGAGCCGTTTGGCCGGGTGCGCATTCAGTACAAGGAGTTTCGGTGGCAGCAGCTGAGCACCCAGAACTTCAACGTGATGTACTACGACGGCGGCCAGGCCAGCGCCCGCCGGGCAGCCGAGTACGCCGAAAAGGAGCTGCAACGTATCACGGCGCTGATTGGGTACTACCCCTACTCCAAAACCACCATGCTGTTTTACAACTCGGTGGGCGACCTGCGGCAGAGCAACGTGGGCCTCACCGCCACCCAGCAGCAGATAAACGGCGGCGAAACCCCGCTGGCCCGCATGAGCAAGGTGCAGATTGCCTTCGCCGGCCAGGAAACCGAGTTTAAGCGCGAGCTGAGCACCCAGATTACCGAGGTATTGCTCAACGACATGATGTACGGCGGCTCGCTCAAGGAAGTGCTGCAGAGCAGCTACCTGCTGCAGCTGCCCAACTGGTTTATTGCCGGGGCCTCGGCCTACGCCGCCGAAGGCTGGAGCGTGGACATGGACGGCTTCATGCGCGACATGAGCAAGCAGCACCCCACCGGCAACCGCACAGCTCCGTACTTCTTGCGCAGCTCCACGCTGGCCGGCCAGAGCATCTGGAACTACGTGGCCGAGCGCTACGGCTACACCACCATCCAGAACATTCTGAACCTGACGCGCATCACCCGCGACGTGGAAGTGGGCATCGCTCTTCGCTGAATGTGCCGTTTAAAGTCTTTATGAAAGACTGGCTCGCGTACTACCGCGACCTCAACGGCCAGCCCGTTGCCACGCTGGTGGAGCCCGACAAGAAGTTCCGCCAGAGCGGCCGCAACCGGCACGCCGACGTGTTTTCGCAGCCCGTTATCAGCCCCAACGGCAAGCAGGTGGCCTACGCCCAGAACGAGCAGGGCCGCTACCGCGTGATGGTGATGGACCGCGACGGCACGCACCGCCACATCATCAGCCGCGGCGGCCACAAAACGCCCGACCAGGAAGTAGAAACGCGCCTGCCAGCCCTGGCCTGGCGCGGCAACTCCCAGGTAGCCATGGCCGAGATGCGCCGCGGCGAAATGACCCTGCGCCTGCGCGACGCCGACGGCTACGGCCTCGTGACCCGGGTGCGCGAGGCCATCCGGTTTTCGCGGCCCGCGTCGCTGTTCGGTGCCTACGACCAGGTGCTGAGCATGAGCTATGCGCCCGACGGCAAGGCGCTGGTGTTTAGCGCCGTGCGCGACGGCCAGAACGACATTTACCTGCTGCGGGCCGGCAGCCGCAAGGCCGAGCAGCTCACCAACGACTTGTTCGACGACGTGCAGCCGGTGTTCCTGCCCGGTGGCCAGGGGCTGGTGTTCAGCTCCAACCGCTACCTCGACTCAGCCGGCCGGGCCCGCCCCGCCACGTTCCAGAACGTGGTGAACAACTACGACCTGTTTGTGTACCACCTCGACGGGCGGCCCATCCCCGTGGAAACGCTGGTGAGCACCATCTCGAACGAAACGCGGCCCCGCGCCATCTCCGACGACGAAATCCTGTACCTGGGCGAAGAAAGCGGCGTGCGGGCCATGTACCGCTACTCGCTGAAAACCAAGCAGCAAACCCTGCTCACCAACTGGCTGCCCAACACCCAGGACTTCGACTACAGCCCGCAGACGTCGG
Organism: Hymenobacter humi; assembly: GCF_042665855.1. Lineage (NCBI taxonomy): Bacteria > Pseudomonadati > Bacteroidota > Cytophagia > Cytophagales > Hymenobacteraceae > Hymenobacter > Hymenobacter humi. Next base: position 11,624 of record NZ_JBHTEK010000001.1, read on the forward strand.
CGCTGGTGTTTGTGGCGCCGGCTCAGGCCCGCGACATTCTCTACGTGTACCCCACCTACCCGCTGCCTGCGGGGCTGCCCCTCACCAAAACTGCCCGCCAGCAAACCCTGGAAGCCCGCTCGGCGCCGCCCCAGGCCGCGGCGCCTCCCCGCCCGGCCGTTCCGGCCCCGGCGCCCGCCCCGGTTCCCGATGCCGTGACCCCGGCCGATTCGGTGCGCGTCGATTCGACGGCCACAGCCCCGGCCGATTCGACGGCTACCATTGCCGGCCGCCGCGCCCAGCCCGCCAAAGCCCAGGGCAAGGTCAACACCAGCGACTACCAGTTTGAGGAGGACGAGCCGGTGCAGGCCGTGCAGGCCAAGCGGCGGCGCGCTTCGGTGGCTACCGCTGCCCAGCGTACTCCCGAAGCCACGACGCTGGCTGGTCCCTACCGCTACGACACGCGGTTTATGGCCGACAATGTGTCGACGGCCCTTTACGTCGACCCATTGCTGGGGCTGGGTTTGCAGTTCAAAGCGGCCCTGACCGACGTGCTCGAAAACCAGCGCATCGACGCCAGCTTATTCGGCTTGTTTGACCTGCGCACCAGCAACATCCGCGCTTCGTACACCAACCTCACGCGCCGCTACGACTGGAGCGTGGCGTACCAGAAGCAGGCGTATTTCGTCGACATCAACGGCGGCGACTTCCGCTACGGCCGCCACGAAATAGCGCCCACCATTGCGTATCCGCTCACCCACAACCTGAGCGTGCGCGGCGGCCCCCGGTTCGTGAACATTTCGCGGACCCGCCTGGGCGACGTGTCGACCGAGGAAGACGAGAGCTCCAACTACCTGGGCTACAGCGGCGAAGTAGTATTTGATAACAGCATTGCCACCGGCGTAAACATGGTATCGGGCACGCGCATGAAAGCCAGCCTGCAAAGCCAGAACAACCTCGACAATAAGCGCCTGAATTTCAGCAAGTTTGTGATTGACTTGCGGCATTACCAGAAATTGAGCCGTTCCATTGTGTGGGCCAACCGCGCCAGCTACGGGCAGTTCTTTGGGCGGCGGCAGCAGCAGTTCCGGGTGGGCGGCATGGACAACTGGCTCAACGCCGGCTACGAAGAGCCCCGCTTCCCGCTCGACTACTCGGCCCCCGACCAGGTGTTCAACCAGGAGTTTGTGACCAACCTGCGCGGCTTCGACTACAGCGCCCGCAGCGGCCCGCGCTACGTGCTGTTCAACAGCGAGCTGCGCATTCCCATTGTGCAGTACTTCGCCCGCAAGCCCATCTACTCGGGCTTCTTCCGCAATCTGCAGCTCACCGGCTTTGCCGATGCCGGCACGGCGTATTCGGGCAGCAACCCGTTTGGCACCGACAACTCTTCGAACACGCAGCCGGTGTTCCCGCCCGGCAATTTCTTCTCGGCCACGGTTATCAACTTCCGCAATCCGTTCCTGGTCGGCTACGGCGTGGGTGCCCGCACCACGCTGCTGGGCTTCTACGGCAAAGTAGACGTGGCCTGGGGCCAGGAAGACTATGTCACCAGAGGCCCGAAGTTCTACTTCTCCCTGGGCTACGACTTCTAGAGAAGGCGAGGATTTGCCAGAACGTCCTGCTGCGGCTCTGCCCGGCAGGACGTTCTTTGCAGCCGTTCCGGCCGGGTTCGGTCGTATCTTTGCGGCTCGGAACCGAACCCTCGACTGTGCCCCTGCTTCGCGAAATTACCACCCTGCTAGCCAAAGACTTCCGCCTCGAATGGCGGCAGAAGTCGGCGTTGGGCGGGCTGCTGCTGTACGTGGGCAGCACCGTGTTTGTGTGTTTCCTGAGCTTTAGCCTGCGCGGCGCGCGCGCCGCCGCCGCCTGCCTGGAACGCGCTGCTGTGGGTTATCCTGCTGTTTGCGGCCATCAACGCCGTAGCCAAGGGCTTCATGCAGGAAAGCCCGGGCCAGCGCCTGTATTACTACACGCTGGTGCGGCCCCAGGCCATTATCCTGGCCAAAATGCTCTACAATGCCCTGCTGCTGATGGTAGTGGCGCTCTTGGGCTTGTTTCTCTACACGGTATTTCTGGGCAACCCCATTCAGGACGCGCCGCTGTTTGTGGCCAACCTGCTGCTGGGAGCCGTGGGCTTTGCCACCACGCTCACGCTGGTGTCGGGCATTGCGGCCAAGGCCGGCGGCAACGGCGCGACGCTCATGGCCGTGCTCGGCTTCCCGGTGATGGTGCCCATGCTGCTGCTGCTCATCAAAGTGAGCAAAAATGCCCTCGACGGCCTCGACCGCAGCGTGAGCGAGCAGTCGCTGCTGACCCTGCTGGCCCTCAACATGCTGGTGGGGGCGCTGTCTTACGTGTTGTTTCCTTATCTGTGGCGCGGCTAGCCCGCTGCTTCTCGCGCATTGATTTCCTTATGACTAGTGCAAAAATTATTGGCAGTGTGCTGGGCTTGCTCTTCACGGTGGCGGGCGTCTGGGGCGGTCAGCGGCTGATTGAGCAGCGCAGCACTGGCCTGGCCTGGAAAGCCCTGACGGTGCTGCTGCTGGTGGGCGGCTCAGCAGCCGGGATACTGGTGAGCGTGCCGCCCCTGCCCATCGTCAACGAGAGCATCCGCAACCTGTTTTTCCACGTGCCCATGTGGTTTTCCATGATAATGGTGCTGATGGTGTCGGTGTGGTATTCGATTCTTTACCTGCGCAATCCCTCGACCCGGCTCGACATTCTGGCCCACGAGTCGGCCAAGACGGGCATTGTGCTGGGCCTGCTGGGCCTGGCCACCGGCAGCCTCTGGGCCCGCTTCACCTGGGGCGCCTGGTGGACGCCCGACCCGCGCCTGAACGGGGCGGCCGTGGCCATGCTCATCTACGGCGCCTACCTAGTGCTGCGCGGCTCCTTCCGCGACGAGCAGCAGCGAGCCCGCGTGTCGGCCATCTACAACATCTTCGCCTTTGCGGCGGTCATTCCGCTTCTGTTTATCCTGCCGCGCCTCAGCGGCCCCTCGCTGCACCCCGGCCAAACCGGCAACCCCGGCTTCAGCCAGTACGACCTCGACCAGACCATGCGCCAGGTGTTTTACCCGGCCGTGATTGGCTGGATTTTGTTTGCCTTTTGGCTCACCCAGGTTAGCAGCCGCTTTGCTTTCCTGAAACTTAAACTCGATGAAAACTAGCCCATTCCAGCGCCTTGCTGGCTTTTTCCTGCTGCTATTGCCCCTGCTGCTTTCGGCCGGCACCGCCTTTGCCCAATCGGCCGAAGCCCCCGAAATGGCCGATGCCCTGCGCGCCAACGGCAAAATCTACGTGGTGGTGGCCGTGGTGGCCGTCATTGTGACGGGCCTTCTGCTCTACCTCATTTCCCTCGACCGCAAAGTGAGCCGGCTCGAGCAGCAAATAAAAAAATAGCGGGGCACCCAACCCCGCCGCTGTCTGTTGCTAACTTAGTAGTGGCAACAGTTTACTGTTGAGCTATCCAAAAATTCGACTACGTCCCATATGAAGAAGTCGCACCTTTTCGTCCTGGCCATTATTGCGGTGGCCGCCGCCATCATCCTCAGCACCACCGCCGATGCCAGCGTGTACGTGGGCTTTGGCGAAGCCCGGCAGCGGGCCGCCGAGGGCAACACCACCAAAGTGCACGTGGTGGGCAAGCTGCTGCGCGACGGCCAGAAGCGCCCCATCGACCTGGAATACGACCCCATGAAGGACCCCAACTACTTCGCATTCACGCTGGTAGACTCCCTGCACGTAGCCCAACGGGTTATTTACAACAGCCCCAAGCCGCAGGACTTCGACGCTTCGGAGCAGGTGGTAATTACCGGCAACATGCGCGGCAAGGTCTTTATGGCCGACAAAATCCTGCTCAAGTGCCCCAGCAAGTACGTGAAGAAGGATTTGGACGGGGCCACGGCATCGGCCAAATAATCATTGAGGAGCGAGCCATTGATAAAGCCCGGAGCTGCAGAAACGACTTTTCGCTTCTGGTGCTGCGCGCTTTTTCAGGTGCTACTGCTGGCTGCTTTGGGTCCAGCCGCCTCGGCTCAAGTACCCAACGACAACATTGAAAACCGCCAGCGGCTCCGGGCCGAAGAAGTGGTGACGTCCAGCACCACCGGCTGCACCGTGCAGCGCGACTGCGTGGACGAACGCCTGACGGGCAAGTGCATCGAGTACCACAACGACCAGTGGTTTGAGTTTACCCCGGCCACGTCGGGGCGCTATTTTGTAAACATTGGTGGGCAAAAATGCCGCGACGTACGCGGCGTACAGTTGGTGGTGCTCACCGGCCAGCCCTGCCAGCCGGCCACCTACCGCATCTTGAGTTGTACTTCCCTCGGCACCCAGGACGACGTGTTTGTCACGCTGGATTCGCTGCGGGCTGGGCAGCCATACTTGCTGGACGTGGACGGCTACCTCAAGGATTTCTGTCAGTTCACGCTGCAAGTGAGCACGAAGGCAGCGGGCATGCCCGTGAGCTATTTCCCGCCCAACCCCACCCGGGTGCTGCCCACCGCCAGCCCGGTAGTGGAACTGCGCTGGACCTTGCCCGACTCCCTGGACGCGGCACCCGCTTGCCGGGTGATGCGCCGCGAGGTGCACCAGTACCGCAGCACCGAGGTGCGCCTGGTACCCGTGCAGCGCGACACCTACGGCCGGCCCGTGCTGGAGTATGTCATCACCGACACCCTGCCCGGACCCGGCATCTACGACTACCAGGTGGTGACGACCCGGGGCGATACCGGCCCGGCTCCCGTCCGCCTGCGCCAGTGGTGGTACGGCTACGGTTCCGGTTCTACACTGCCCGGTGTGGCTACTGCCAACTCTGCCGTGCTGGCGCTGCCCCTGCGCAAGTACCCCGCCAAATCCAATTTATCGGTGGTCATCACCAACCCTGGCAACGGTCAGGTGTTATTGTCCCGGCAGCTCGTCAACCAGCCCACCAACCGCCGACAGGGCCAGTTGCCGGTACGCAAGTGGCAGGAGGCCGGAATAGAAAAAATTGCGGTCGAAATCACGTGTCATCCGCCGCGTGGTCACTTTTTCACCGACCGCTTGTTGTTAGTGCTGCCGCCTGTGGCCGCGCTGCGGTAAATTTGCCCGATATTCTTTGCGTATGAACTTATTAATAGGAAACATTGGCCACCTCAGCGTCATCGTGGCGTTTGCGGCGGCGCTGGTTGCCGCTTATAGTTACTTCCAGGCCACACGCGGCCGGGAGCTGGGCGACGACGACACCAACTGGCTGCGCATCGCCCGCGGAGCTTTTTCGTGCACGGCCTAGCCGTACTGGTGGTGGTGGGCGCTCTGTTCAACATCATTCAGGCCCACCGCTACGAGTACTACTACGCCTGGAGCCACAGCTCCAACCACCTGCCGGTGGAGTACATGATTTCCTGTTTCTGGGAAGGCCAGGAAGGCAGCTTCCTGCTCTGGATTTTCTGGCATGTGGTGCTGGGCTTCTTCATCATGCGCTTCAACCGCAAGTGGGAAGCGCCCGTGATGGCCGTTTTCAGCGGCGTGCAGCTGTTTTTGGTGAGCATGATTCTCGGCGTGGTGCTGGGCGGGGTGAAAATCGGCTCGTCGCCGTTTATCCTGTTGCGCGACTTCATGACCGACCTGCCGGTGTTCAAGATGAACCCTGACTTTGTGCCCAAGGACGGTACCGGCCTCAACGCCCTGCTGCAGAACTACTGGATGGTGATTCACCCGCCCACGCTGTTCCTGGGCTTTGCCCTCACGCTGGTGCCGTTTGCCTTCGCCATTGCCGGCCTCTGGAAAAAGAGCTCACCGCCTGGGTAAAGCCCGCCATTCCGTGGACGCTCATCGGCGGCGGTGTGCTGGGCGTGGGTGTCGTGATGGGCGCTTACTGGGCTTATGAAACCCTGAACTTCGGCGGCTACTGGAACTGGGACCCGGTCGAGAACGCCGTGTACATTCCCTGGCTGGTGCTGGTGGCCTCGCTGCACGGCATGGTGCTCTGGCAGAAGCGGCGCACCGGCTTGCGCACCTCATTTGCGCTGGTGGTGGCCACGTTTATCCTGATTCTATACGCTACGTTCCTCACCCGCAGCGGTGTACTGGGCAATGCGTCCGTGCACTCCTTTACGGACCTGGGCCTGTCGGGCCAGTTGTTCATTTACATGGCCGTATTCTCGGTGCTGGCCATTGCGTTGCTGGTGTACCGCTGGAAGGAAATCCCGGTTTCTGAGCGGGAGCTGACTGTGTACAACCCCGAACTGTGGGTGTTTGTGGGCGCTACGGTGCTGTGCCTGGGCGCGTTCCAGGTGCTGTTCACCACCAGTATTCCGGTTTACAACTCTTTGATGGGCCTAATTGGCATTAAAACCAACGTGGCCCTGCCCGCCGACCAGATTGCCCACTATTCCAAAATGCAGCTCTGGATGGGCGTGTTTGTGGCCCTGCTTTCGGGCGTGGCCCAAATCATGTGGTGGCAGCGCAACGACAAGACCACGCTGGTCAACTCCCTCACGGCTCCTACCCTGCTCACCCTGCTGGGCACGGCGCTGGTGGTACTGCTGGTTCGCTACAATGGCCTCAGCATTTCGCCGGCTTACGTGGTGCTCACGCTGGCGGGCTTGTTTGGCGTATTGGCCAATTTCGGCACCATTTTCACCCTGTTGCGCCGGGGCGTGCGGCTTTCGGGCGGCGCCGTGGCCCACCTCGGCATCGCGCTGATGTTGCTGGGTATTCTGGCTTCGGCGGGGTATTCTAACATCATTTCGCGCAACGTGTCGGGCCTGCTGTACTCGCGCGAGTTCGATGAGGAGCTGAACCGCGACAACGTGCTGCTGTGGCGCAACGAAACCACCACCATGCAGAAGTACGAGCTGACCTACACTGGCCAGTACTTCGACGTACCCGGCGTGCCGGGCTACGTAGACAAGCAGTTCCTGTTCCGCACCGACGACGACTACAAGGCCCTGGCCCGCGCCCCCATCGTGGCCAACGGCAAGACCTACTACAAGACCGGCGACACCGTCGCCATCATGCCCGAGAACACCTACTACCGCATTGCCTACAAAGACAAGGAAACGGGCGAGCAGTTTGTGCTCTACCCGCGCGCGCAGGTAAACGACGAAATGGGCGAAGGCGGTCTGCTGGCTTCGCCGGCCATCAAGAAATTCTGGGGCCACGACATCTACTCGCACGTGAGGCTCGGTGCTCGACCCGCGCAAGGAAAAGCAGTGGAGCGAGGCCAAGGAACACGTGCTGGCCGTGGGCGACACCATCTTCCTGAACGACTACTTTGCCGTGTTCCGGGCCATTGAGCCGGCTCACGAAACGGCCGGGCTCAACCTGAAAAAGGGCGACCTCGCCCTGCAGGCCGACATGATTGTGCACGGCGAAAAGCGGAAGTACCACGTGCACCCCGTGTTTGTGGTGCGCAACCGCCTGGTGGGCCGCGTGCCCGACGAAGTGGACGACCTGGGTGTGCGCCTGACCCTGGATAACATCGACCCCGTGGCCGGCAAGTTCACCTTCTCCGCGAGCACCACCCAGAAGGACTATGTCATTCTGAAAGCCATGGAAAAGCCCTTCATCAACCTGCTGTGGAGCGGCACGCTGCTCATGGCGCTGGGCTTCGGCCTGAGTGTGCGCCAGCGCGGGCGCAAGGGCGCAGTAGCCGAAGCCCCCGATGCCGCAGGCACGCCCGAGCCGGCCCGCACAGTACGACCCCAGCCAGTCGGCTAGCCCAATTTTCCATCTGCGGGCATGCCGAGCTTGCTTTTTGATTTTCGCCGGTAATGCCGCACGATACTCCTGGTTCATTACGCATTGGCCTGCTGGGCGCCGGGCGCGTGGCCAGCCACCTGGGCCCGGCGCTGGTAGCGGCGGGCCATAGCGTGGCCTTTGTGTGGAGCCGAACGGCTCAATCGGCTGCGGCCCTGGCTGCCCAACTGCCCGGCGCAGTGGCCCTGAGCAGCCTGGCTCCACCGCTGCCGACGGCCGATGTGTACCTGCTGGCCGTTCCCGATGCCGCGGTGGCGCCGCTGCTGGCCGGCCCCACCTGGCCGGCCGGGGCGCTGGTCGCGCATTTGGCGGGAGCCTTGCCGCTCAGCGTGTTCGACAGCCAGCCCAATTTGCGAGGCGGCGTGTTTTATCCCCTGCAAACCTTCAGCCCCGGCCGGGCCATCGACTGGCCCACGGTGCCGCTGTGCATCGAAGCCAACGACCTTTCGGCCGAAGCCACGTTGCTGGACTTGGCTCGCAGCCTGAGCCAGCACGTGCGGCGGCTCGACTCGGCGCAGCGGCTCAAGCTGCACGTGGCGGCCGTGTTTGCCAACAATTTCACCAACCACCTGTTGGGCATTGCCGACGCCCTGCTGGCCGAAGCCGACCTGCCGCCGGCCCTGCTGGCGCCGCTGGTGCGCGAAACGGTGGACAAAGCCCTGGCTAATCCGCCCTTCGCGGTGCAAACCGGGCCGGCCGTGCGCCGCGATGCGCCCACCGTGGCGGCTCACCAGGCGGCGCTGGCGGCGCATCCGGCGTGGCAGGCCCTCTACGCGCAGCTCACCGCCAGCATTCAGGCCCAACTTTGATGCCGGGGCCGGGCGGAGTACCTTTGCGGCGGCAACCGCCGAGTCATTTTTCGCATTTTTCGCTTTAAGTTTTGTCTGTTCCCGCCACTACCATCACCTTCCAACTCAGCGACGGCCAGCCGGCCCAAACCCACGTGGCGGCCCCCGGCGAGTCGGTGCTCGACGTGGCCCTCAACAACGGCATTCAGCTCCAGCACAACTGCGGCGGCGTGTGCGGCTGCAGCACCTGCCACGTCTACATCAATTCGGGCGGCGACGACCTGCCCGAAATCAGCGACAAGGAAGAAGACTTCATTGACCGCGCCGAAAACCCGCGCATCAATTCCCGCCTGGCCTGCCAGTGCGTGGTGCAAGCCGGCACGCAGGCGGTGGTCACCGTGCCGCCCCAGCACTTCCTGGGACACTAATTTTTTAGGGTACGGGGGTAGGAGGGCAGGAGGGTGTGAGGGAAGTTTGCTGACCTCGCTCGCTCTGCTGAAAATAACTCCTACCCACCTACCCTCCTACCCCCATACCCTAAAGAGAATGAATCACTTTGAGCCGCCCATGCACTGGGCCGACCACGAGGACATTGCCATGGCTCTCTACGAGAAGTTTGGCAACGACTTCACCGAAGCCAAAATCTACCGCATTCGCTTCACCGATTTGATTGAGTGGGTCCTGAGCCTGCACAATTTCGACGGCACCCGCGAGCAGGCCACCGAAGGCCACCTGGAGCAAATCCAGGCCAAGTGGGTGTACGAGTGGCGCGATAACAAATAACGGCTGGGATTAGCGTGCGGGCCAGCCAACCCGCCGCTGAGTTCCCGCGTAAGCTGCCCTGAAATGCGTAAAACCGTTTCAGGCATTCCTGCAGCCTTTACCCGGGCAGTTTCCCATCTTTCCATTTTTGTTTTTGCATGAAAACCGGCATCATTAAATTTTTCAACGAAGCCAAAGGCTATGGCTTCGTGACCGACGACCAATCGAAGGAGGACTTCTTCGTGCATGTAACCGGCCTGAACGGGGCGACCGTGCAACAAAATGACCGGGTGGAATTCGAAACACAGGAAGGCCGCAAAGGAATCAACGCCGTCAACGTGCGCAAAGTCTGAGTCAGCTCAACCACAACGGGGCAACCCACCAAAAGCTTCTCCCCTCCGGAGAAGCTTTTTTGTTGCGTTCGCCGGCCCAACGCGCAGCCGGCTCCGCCACTTTCGCCGACCTTTGCCCCCGCAAGTGCACCCCATGACTTCCCGCCCGCCCAAGCTGCCTGCTGCCGTGCCCCCGCCCCCAGCGGCCGGGCTGGGCACGGCCCTGCCCACGCTGGTGCGCTGGCCCAACCTGCTCATCATGCTGCTGTGCCTGGTGCTGGTGCGGGCCGGCCTGCTGCTGCCGGAGCTGCCCCTGTCCACGGCCCTGCTCAATGCCCGCTTCGGGCTCCTGGTGCTGGCGGCGCTGCTGGTGGCCGCTGGCGGCTACATCATCAACGACTACTACGACGTCAAAATCGACGCCATCAACCGGCCCGACCGGCTGGTGATTGGGCGGGTGGTGCGCCGCCGCAAGGCCATGCTGGCCCACTTGCTACTCAGCGGCGTGGGCGTGCTGCTGGCAGGCTGGCTGCATCCGGTGCTGGGGGCCGTCACGCTGGGTACGGCCCTGCTGCTGTGGGGCTACTCGGCCCGGTTCAAGCGGGTGGCGCTGGTGGGCAATGTGAGCATTGCCACGCTCACGGCGGCGCTGGTGCTGCTGCCCGAGCTGCAGCTGCAGCTCGAGCGCAACGACAGCAACAGCGTGGTGTGGCCGTATGCCCTGGCCGCGTTTCTGCTCACGGTGGTGCGCGAGATTGTGAAGGACGTGGAGGACATGCGCGGCGATGCCCAGCACGGCTGCCGCACGCTGCCCCTCGTGGTGGGCGTGGCCCAAACCAAATGGGTGGCCGGCATCTTCCTGGCTTGCCTGGCCTTGCTAACCATGGGCGCCACCGCGCGGTTGTTGATGAACGGGCACTGGCCGCTGGGCACGTGGCTGCTGCTGCTGGTGTTGCTACCGCTGGCGCAGCTGGCCCGCCTGCTTTTGCGCGCCGACCGCCGGCGTCACTTTAAGCACCTCAGTGCCTGGTGCAAGGGCATTATGCTGGCGGGGGTGCTGAGCATGGCGCTGGCCGGGAGCGTCGGTTAATTATTCACTATTCGTATTTGCTGTTTGAAAACGTACCGCCACCTCTTCTTTGACCTCGACCACACACTGTGGGACTTCGAGAAAAACGCCAACGAGACGCTGCGCACGCTCTACGACCGGCACAATTTTGCCCGTTTCAGCACCTTCACCGTGGAGGAATTCATCAACGTGTACAGCGACGTTAACCACGCGCTGTGGCGCTTGTACCAAAGCAATAAAATCTCGCAAAAGCAGCTGCGGGAGGTCCGCTTTGTGCGGACGCTGACCAAGCTGGGCGTAGCGGAGGCGGATATTCCGCCCACCATTTCGGCCGAATTCACCGACATTCTGCCGCAGAAATCGGCGGTATTTCCCTTTACCCACGAGGTGCTGGATTACCTGAAATTGAGCTACCGCCTGCACTTAATAACGAACGGGTTCAACGACATCCAGGGCATCAAGCTGGCTTCGTCGAACCTGACGCATTACTTCGAGGAAGTGATTACCTCCGAGCACAGCGGCCACCTCAAGCCCGACCCGCGCATGTTCCAGCACGCGCTGGAGCGCACCGGCGCCACCGCTGCCGAAAGCCTGATGATAGGCGACAACCTGGAATGCGACGTGCTGGGCGCCTACAACGCCGGCATCGACCAGGTATATTTCAACCCCGACAAACGCCGCCATTTCAACCAGATAACGCACGAAATCAGCTGTCTGAGCGAATTGAAGCACATTCTATAGCCCCCTTATGATACATCTGATTGGCATGTCGGGCCGCCGGGGCAGCGGCAAAGACACCGTGGCGCGCCTGCTGCAGCGCCAGCAGCCCGAGCGCCTCTGGCAAATCCGCTCCTTCGGCGATTCTATCAAGTCGGTCTGCGCGGCCCTCACGGGCGAAGACGTGGCACCTTATTACACCCAGAAAGGCAAGGCCCACTGGTGCCCACCTTCCAGCGCACCCGGGGCGAAATGCTGCAGCAAGTGGGCCAGGCGCTGCGCGTGTGGGAGCCCATGGTGTGGGTCGATGCCTTTTTTGCCGCGCTGCCGCACGATGCCTGTGTGCTGGTGCCCGACGTGCGCTTCGCCAACGAAGCCGACCCCATCCGGGCCCGCGGCGGCCTGATGCTGCGCATCGAAGGCGACCCGCTCAAGCAGCGCGGCGACGGCACCCGCGACGACAACCATCCCAGCGAAACCGCGATGGATACGTATCAGCACTTTGATTTTACGATTTACAATACCGGCTCTTTCAAGGACCTGGAGCAGCAAGTAAAGGAGCTGGCGAAACGGCTTTGAGATTCGCTTTACCTTTGCTTCCTCCCACTCAAAACTCCATAAACACCTAACCCGCACCTTATGGCCAACGCCTTTTTCAACGTCCCCGTCCCGATTAACGAACCCGTGAAAGGCTACGCGCCGGGCTCCAAAGAGAAGCTCGAGCAGCAGCAGCTCAAGAGCCTGCGGCAGCTGGAGCTGGACATTCCGATGTATATCGGCGGGAAGGAAGTACGGACCGGCAAGACGCAGCGCATCAGCCCGCCCCACGACCACCAGCGCACCATTGGCCATTTCCACGCCGGCGACGCCAGTCACGTTACCCTCGCCATTGAGGCCGCCCTGGCTGCCCGCACGGCTTGGGCTGAATTGCCCTGGGAGCACCGTGCCGCCGTGTTCCTGAAAGCAGCTGATTTGCTGGCTGGCCCGTACCGCGCCCGCATCAATGCGGCCACCATGTTGGGCCAGAGCAAGAATGCGTTTCAGGCTGAAATCGATGCAGCCTGCGAGTTGATTGACTTCTTCCGGTTCAACGTGTATTACATGCAGGAAATCTACAAGCAGCAGCCCGAGAGCCTGCCCGGCATGTGGAACCGCGTGGAGCACCGCCCGCTGGAAGGCTTCGTGTTTGCCCTCACGCCGTTCAACTTCACGTCCATCGCCGGCAACCTGCCGTCGTCGGCCGCTATGATGGGCAACGTGGTAGTGTGGAAGCCCGCCAACACCAGATTTATTCGGCTCAGGTGCTGATGGAGCTGTTCAAGGAAGCCGGCGTGCCCGACGGCGTGATTAACCTCGTGTACGTGGACGGCCCCACGGCCGGCGACGTCATCTTCGCACACCGCGACTTTGCCGGCATCCACTTCACGGGCTCCACCGGCGTGTTCCAGAACATCTGGAAGACCATCGGCCAGAACATTCACCTCTACAAATCCTACCCGCGCATCGTGGGCGAAACCGGCGGCAAGGACTTCATCCTGGCTCACCATTCGGCTCACCCCAAAGCCGTGGCCGTGGCCATGAGCCGGGGCGCGTTTGAATACCAGGGCCAGAAATGCTCGGCTGCGTCGCGCGTGTACCTGCCGTCGAACACGGCCACCGAAATATTGGGCTACGTGAAGGAAGACCTCGCCTCGTTTAAAATGGGCGACGTGGAAGACTTCGGCAACTTCGTCAACGCCGTTATCAGCGAGGCTTCCTTTGATAAGCTCGCCAAGTACCTCGACGACGCCAAGGCCGACCCGAACGTGGAAATCATTGCCGGCGGCGGCCACGACAAGTCGAAAGGCTACTTCATCGAGCCCACGGTCATCGTGGCCAAAGACCCGAAGTACGTGACCATGTGCGAGGAGCTGTTCGGACCGGTGCTCACGGTACACGTCTACGACGAGACCAAGTTTGAAGAGACCCTGGAGCTGGTGGACACCACTTCGCCCTACGCCCTCACCGGCGCCGTGTTTGCCCAGGACCGGTACGCCATCGACCTGGCTTCCAAGCGCCTGATGAACGCGGCCGGCAACTTCTACATCAACGACAAGCCCACCGGCGCCGTGGTGGGCCAGCAGCCTTTCGGCGGCGCCCGCGCCTCCGGCACCAACGACAAAGCCGGCTCGCAGCTCAACCTGATTCGTTGGGTGTCGCCCCGCGCCATCAAGGAAACCTTCGTGCCGGTTACCGACTACCGCTACCCCTTCCTGGGTTCGGAGCCGGCCGAAGACCTGAACCGCGACAAAGGCTTGTAAGAGCGTTTTCCTGGAACTGATTTAAATTCAGTTCAATATGTAAAAGCCGCTTCCAGCACTGGAGGCGGCTTTTGCTTTACCACGAATCTTGGTTTTAATTTAGCTCAATCTGCAGGCTATCTGGCTTTTATCAAGCCTCCAAGTCATTTTCCAGCTGTGCCTGAATGGCGCGGATTTCTTCGCTGTCGAGGGGCTTGTGAATCAGGCCAGCTACCAGGTCGTAGTGCTTGGATTTCTCCAAGTCGGTGAGGGCCAGCGACGAGGTGAGGATGTAGATGTGGCAGTTGCCGCGCAGTTTCTTCTCGTAGGGCGCCAGGGCCTCCAGAAACTCCCAGCCGTCCATCACGGGCATGTTCAGGTCCAGAAACACGACCTGCGGCACCTCTTGCTCGCCTTTTACCAGCGTATCGAGGGCTTCTTCGGCCGACCGGAATGTGCAAATGGAATTGGAAAAGCCTTCGGCCCGCAACAATTGCTCGGTGAGGTAAATGGCGAGGTAGTCGTCGTCAATCAGATAGGTTCTCATCCGCACGGGGCCTGAATTGGAGGGTAAATTCGGTTCCTACGTTGACCTGGCTCAGGACGGAGACGTGTCCGTTCATGGCTTCGACGTGCGCTTTCACCAGGTATAGCCCAATTCCACGCCCGGGCACGTCGGCGTGCAAGCGCCGGTAAAGCTGAAAAACGTCGCCGCCCGCCTGCTCCTGGTCGAAGCCGGAACCGTTGTCACGAAAATTAATGGTGATGCCCTGGCCGGGGTCCACGAGGCCGTAATCTCAATACGCAAGGGACGCGCCGCCGAGCGGTACTTGATGGCGTTGGAAAGCAAGTTGTCGAAAATACTGAGAAAAAGGCGCGGTTGCCGTCCACGTACAGCGCTTCCGGAATTGAGCTAAGCACTTCGCCACCGCATTGCTCCAGGTCGGGCCGGGCGTGCTCGAGGGCCTGCCGGCACACGGCCGCCAGGGCCACGGGCTCCGTAAGGTCGGCATCCTGCTGGTCCCGGATAGACAGAATGGTGTTGACATCCGCCACCACGTCGTCGAGGCGGCGGAGGCTGATGCGCAGGTTGGCCAGCGAATCGGCAAATACCTGCGACTCTTTGTCGATGCGGGAAAGCAAATCGGCGAAGCCCAAGGCATTGGCCAGCGGCGCGCGCAGGTTGTGCGATACCATGAAGCCGCACTGCTGCAGGTAGGCGTTTTGCTTTATGAGCTTTTCGGCCATCGCCTGCTGCTGCACCTCGGCCTTCTTGCGTTCGGTAATGTCCTGCATCGCCCCAATCATCCGCACGGCCTGGCCTTTGGCATTGCGCAGGATGTTGCCCCGGTCCGCTACCACGGCCCAGGAACCATTGGACCGGCGGAACAGGTATTCGTCTTCCCAGAAGGTATCCGTGGTTTCGTACACGGTGTGCAGCAGGCCCGTCACGGTGCGGTGGCTGTCCTTGGGATGAATGTAATCGGCCCAATCGCTGAAGGGCGACGGGTTCTGCCCCAGCCGGTAGCCGAACAAGTGCGCAAATCCTTCTCCCCAATAGAGCGTGTCGTTGGTCACGTTCCAGTCGTAAATGGCATCGGAAGTGGCCTTCAGGGCGTAGGCAAACCGCTCGTTGCTGAGGCGCAGCTCTTCCTCGGCCTGCTTTTCCTTGGTGATGTCGTGCACCACTCCCACCAGGCTGGAAGCAGCGGCCGGCCTCGTCGCACACGGGCGTCACGCTCACCTCGCCTGTGACCCGGCCGGTCGGGTAATCGGACGTTTCCTGCCAGATTACCCGTTCCAGCGTGGTCACGGCCTGGTGGTAGTTGGCCAGCACCATGCTGAGCGACGGCTCCGGAATTACTTCGTCGACGTAGCTGCCCACCACTTTTTCGGCCGGCACCCCGGTGGTTCTTTCAAAGGCTTTGTTCGCAAAAATGAACCGGTAGCGGCCATCCTCTTCCACGTTGAGCACGAAAGTGACGTCGGCAATGGTATTGAAAATAACGGAAAGTTGATGCTCCCGCGCCACCAACGCCTCGGTGGCGGTGGGTGGGCCAGGCACCGGCGTGGCGATGCCATAGACGCCCGCGAGTTGGTCTGCCTCGGTGAGTACCGGCAGCAGGCTCAAGATTCAGTTTCAGGGGTCCGGCGGCAGCCGTCACGCTGGTTTCGTAGCGCACAATTTCGCCCGCGGCGGCCCGGGCGAGGTGCTGCTCGCCCCGCTCCGTCTCGCCCGAAGCGAGGTACTGCAAAAATGCCGTGCCCGGCAATTGCGCGGGGCGCAGCCCAACAAGTGCGCAAAGCTGGCGTTGGCGCGCTTGAAATTCCCGGCCTGGTCCAGCACAAAAACGGCTTCCGCGCTTTGCTCGAAAGGCGCACTGTCCACCGGCATTTCGCGGTTTAGCATGGTTTGGAGAAGTTCGTCGTACCAGAGCCCGCCGCGGGTGTAGACCTGCCCAGCGGGTTGCATTGCTAAAGAAAGCACATTGGCGCTAATCCATCAGCATCAACTGCGCGCCTCCCGGCATGACCGAAATCCAGGGGACGTTGCGCAGCACCTCTTACCGTACCGCTTTCTGGCAAGGCGTAGAATAGTTGTCAAGGGTTTTGCTGAGCCAGGCGTGATAAGCTCCTGATTATTGCCAGCAGGAAGCCGCAAATAATTATTGATTTACAAATAGTTACCCGATTGCGATTGGCGCAGCTTTTGTAGCAGCTTGCGTTCCTGATATCGGTTCTTGGCCTGCGCATAGCCCCAACATTGCGCCCCAAACCCGTGCGCGCTACCTTTGCCCTTCAGCGCCCTTGGGGCCTGCTTGCCACTAGTCTGATTGTTATGTTATTAGTCCTGCCGGCTGCCAATTATCAGCCTTCCGATTACCTCCCCATTCTCATTCAATTCGGCTTGGCGCTGGCTTTTGTGGCCTTCGCCATGATTGTTTCCCACCTCGTGGGCCCGAAACGTCACAGCACGGTGAAAGACGCCTCCTTCGAGTGCGGCATCGAGTCGGTGGGCAACGCCCGCACGCCGATTTCGGTGAAGTACTTCCTCACGGCCATTGTGTTCGTGCTGTTCGACGTGGAAGTCATCTTCATGTATCCGTGGGCGGTGAACTTTCGGGCCCTTGGCACCGATGGTTTCATCGCTATGATACTATTCATGTTCTTCCTGCTCGCGGGTTTCCTCTACATCATCAAAAAGGGCATTCTGCGCTGGAACGAAGCCTAATTCAGCCAAACTTTTGCCGCGCAGCTTGTGTTGGCAAATAGGCCATTAGGCCCCCAAATCAGACCTATCTCAACTATGGATACCCGAGTTCCGGAAATCAAAACTGTCGAGGCTCCCGAGGGCGTTGAAGGCGCTGGCTTCTTTGCCACTTCGCTGGAGAAAGTGGTGGGCATTGCCCGCGCCAATTCGCTCTGGCCCTTGCCTTTCGCTACCTCCTGCTGCGGCATTGAGTTCATGGCCACCATGGGCTCGCACTACGACATCTCGCGCTTCGGCTCCGAGCGGCCCAGCTTCTCACCCCGCCAGGCCGACTTGCTCATGGTAATGGGCACCATTGCCAAGAAAATGGCTCCTATCGTGAAGCAAGTGTACGAGCAAATGGCCGAGCCCCGCTGGGTGCTGGCCATGGGCGCCTGCGCCTGTTCGGGCGGCATTTTCGACTCTTACTCGGTGCTGCAAGGCATCGACCGCATCATCCCGGTCGACGTGTACGTGCCCGGCTGCCCGCCCCGCCCCGAGCAAGTGCTCGACGGCCTGATGCGCGTGCAGGACCTGGCCAAGAACGAATCTTTCCGCCGCCGCAACGCTCCTGAGTATCAGGCCCTGCTGGCGTCGTACAACATTAAGTAATCTGCATCAGGTAGCGGGTAGTCGGAAGAAAGGCCGCCTTTTTCCGACTACCGGCCCTTACCAACCCCGAATGAATCCTCAGGAATCTGCCGCCGCTCCCGAAGTCGCTGTTGCCGAAGACCCGATTAAGGTCCAGAATGCGCGGGTGCTGGCTTTGCTCACCCGCCTGTTTGGCGAGGCCACTTTCACCGATGTGGAGGAGCCCTACGGCCTGCTGACGGTGACCACCACGCGGGAGCGCATCCACGACATCATCGCCGGCTTGCAGCAAGACCAGGAAATCAAATTCCATTTCCTGACCACGATGTGTGGCATCAACTACCCCGAGAACGAGGGCAAGGAGTTGGGCATGATTTACCACCTGCACAGCCTCACGCAGAACATCCGCCTGCGGATTAAAATCTACTTCCCCATCGCCGACCCGGTGGTGCCAACGCTCACGGACCTCTACGCCACCGCCAACTGGATGGAGCGCGAGACCTACGATTTCTTCGGCGTCATCTTTACCGGCCACCCCAATCTCATTCGCATCCTCAACGTCGAGGACATGGACTACTTCCCGATGCGGCGCGAATACCCGCTCGAAGACGGTACCCGCGAGGACAAAACCGACCTGTTTTTCGGCCGATAGGCCCCTGATACATATATCATGGCAGTAAACGACACGCTGGAAGGCACCCATAAAATCCACGAGGAGGCCGCCGCCCAGCGCCACGGCCAGCTCATGCCCCTGCTCAACGACTTCAGCCAGGAGCTGACGACGCTGAACCTGGGCCCCACGCACCCGGCTACGCACGGCATTTTCCAGAACATCCTGCAAATGGATGGCGAGCGGATTGTGTCGGGCGTGCCCACCATCGGCTACATCCACCGCGCGTTTGAGAAAATCGCGGAGCGCCGGCCGTTCTACCAAATCACGCCGCTCACCGACCGGATGAACTACTGTTCGTCGCCCATCAACAACATGGGCTGGCACATGACGGTGGAGAAGTTGCTCGGCGTGACCGTGCCCAAGCGAGCACAGTACATGCGCGTGATTATGATGGAGTTGGCCCGCATTGCTGACCACCTGATTTGTAACTCTATCCTCGGCGTGGACACCGGCGCCTTCACCGGCTTCCTATACGTGTTCCAGGAGCGCGAGAAGATTTACGAAATATACGAGGAGGTGTGCGGCTCGCGCCTGACCACCAACATGGGCCGCGTGGGCGGGATGGAGCGGGATTTCTCGCCCGTGGCGCTGCAGAAGCTGCGCGACTGGCTCAAGACCTTCCCGGCCGTGATGAAGGAGTTCGAGTCGATGTTCAATCGCAACCGCATTTTCATGGACCGCGTGGTGAACGTGGGCCCAATTTCGGCGGAAAAGGCGTTGAACTACGGCTTCACCGGTCCCAACCTGCGGGCGGCCGGCGTCGACTACGACGTACGCGCCATGAACCCTTATTCTTCCTACGAAGACTTCGAGTTCGACATTCCGGTGGGCACTAATGGCGATACTTACGACCGTTTCATCGTCCGCAACGAGGAGATTTGGCAGAGCCTGCGCATCATCAAGCAAGCGCTGGAAAACCTGCCCGAAGGCCCCTACCACGCCGATGCCCCGCACTACTACTTGCCCGCTAAGCAGGAAGTGTACAAGAACATGGAGGCCCTGATTTACCACTTCAAAATCATCATGGGCGAGATTGATGCGCCTGTTGGTGAGGTATATCACTCGGTGGAAGGCGGCAACGGCGAGTTGGGTTTCTACCTGATTTCGGACGGCGGCCGCACGCCTTACCGCCTGCACTTCCGCCGGCCGTGCTTTATCTATTACCAAGCTTACCCAGAAATGGCCGTGGGCACCACCTCTCGGACGCCATTGTCATTCTCTCGTCCATGAACGTCATCGCTGGCGAGCTGGACGCTTAGTTTTCGTTGAATCTGATTGATATGGAGCCGACCACCGCGCCCACCAAACCGACATTCTCCCCCGCTGCCCAAGCGGAAATCAAGCGCCTGCTCACGCACTATCCAGAAGACCGGAGCAAGTCGGCCCTGCTGCCGATTCTGCACATTGCGCAAGCCGAGTTCGGCGGTTGGGTAAGCCCCGAAGTACAGGACTTGGTAGCTGAAACCCTTGGCATCAAGCCCATTGAAGTGTACGAAGTATCGTCCTTCTACACGCAGTACAACCTGAAGCCGGTGGGCAAGCACGTGCTGGAAATCTGCCGCACGGGCCCCTGCATGCTGCGCGGCTCCGACGAGCTGACGGCGCACCTCGAGCGCATCACCGGCGCCAAAGTGGGCGGCACTTCGCCCGACGGTACCTTCACCCTGAAAGAAGTAGAGTGCCTGGCTGCCTGCGGCTTCGCCCCCATCGTGCAGGTGCGCGAGAAATACTACGAGCAGTTGGATACCCCGGAAGCGGTGGACGCCATGCTCAGCGAATTGAAGAGTCTGGTACACCGCCCCATTTTGCCATGGGAAGAAACGGGCTTGCCCAACTCCTTGAAGAACTACTAATCGGCTGGCCATCAGCACAACGCTTACCACTATGGGCCGCAAGCTATTAACTGAACATATCAACGTCGAAGGCATCGATACCTTCGAAGTCTACCGCAAGCACGGCGGCTACCGCTCCGTAGAGAAGGCGCTCAAAACCATGACGCCCGACGAAGTGGTGGAAGAAGTGAAGAAGTCGGGCCTGCGCGGCCGCGGCGGCGCAGGCTTCCCCACGGGCATGAAATGGAGCTTCCTGGCTAAGCCCGAGGGCGTGCCGCGCTACCTCGTCTGCAACGCCGACGAATCGGAGCCGGGCACCTTCAAGGACCGTCAGCGATGTCAAAACTGCCCCACTTGCTCATCGAGGGCATGATTACGGGCAGCTATGCTTTGGGCGCGCGCACCAGCTACATCTACATCCGCGGCGAGTTGTTGTACGTGCTGCGCATTCTGGAAAAAGCCATTGCCGAAGCCTATGCGGCCGGTTTTCTGGGCGAAAACATCCTCGGCTCGGGCTACTCGCTCGACTTGCACGTGCACCCCGGTGCCGGCGCCTACATCTGCGGCGAGGAAACCGCGCTACTTGAATCCTTGGAAGGCAAGCGTGGCAACCCGCGCAACAAGCCGCCGTTCCCCGCTGTGCAGGGCCTCTACGCCCGTCCCACGGTGGTAAACAACGTGGAAACCATTGCGGCCGTGCCCGTTATAGTGAACGAAGGCGGCGACGAGTACGCCAAAATCGGCGTGGGCAAAAGCACGGGCACCAAGCTGATTTCGGCTTGCGGCCACTTGAACAAGCCCGGCATCTACGAAATTGAGCTGGGCGTGCCGGTGGAGGAATTCATCTACTCCGATGAGTACTGTGGCGGCATCTGGAAAGGGCGCGACCTGAAGGCCGTAGTGGCCGGTGGTTCGTCAGTACCGATTCTGCCCAAGGAGCTTATCCTGAAAACTGCCGCCGGCGAAAACCGTCTGATGACCTATGAGTCGCTGTCGGACGGCGGCTTCGTTACGGGCACTATGCTCGGCTCCGGTGGCTTCATTGCGATGGACGAAACCACGTGCATCGTGAAAAACACCTGGAACTTCAGCCGCTTCTACCATCACGAGTCGTGCGGGCAGTGCTCGCCCTGCCGTGAGGGAACGGGCTGGCTGGAAAAAGTATTGCACCGCCTCGAACACGGCCACGGCTCGATGCACGACATCGACCTGATTGTGAGCGTGGCCAAGCAAATTGAAGGCAACACCATCTGCCCGCTCGGCGAAGCCGCGGCGTGGCCGGTAGCTGCGGCCGTGCGTCACTTCCGCCACGAGTTTGAGTGGCACGTGACCAACCCCAAAGAGGCCACCATGCCCGGCGCGGCGTACCGCGGCGCCCCGGTGCTGGCCTAATATCCTTGACGATTATCCTCCCATACAATGGCTAAAATTACCTTTGACGGCATTGAGGTAGAGGTTCCGGACGGAACCACTATCCTGAACGCGGCCCGCCAGATTGGCGGGGGCGTGGTGCCGCCCGCCATGTGCTACTACACCCCGCTGAAGGGCACCGGCGGCAAATGCCGCGCCTGCCTGGTGCGCGTGGCGGCCGGTTCGGCCAAAGACCCACGCCCCATGCCCAAGCTGGTGGCCTCGTGCATCACGACGGTGCAAGACGGCATGGTGGTCGAGAACACCACCTCGCAGCAGGTGATGGACGTGCGCAAGGGCATCGTGGAAATGCTGCTCATCAATCACCCGCTCGATTGCCCGGTGTGCGACCAGGCCGGCGAGTGCGACTTGCAGGACTTTGCCTTCGAGCACGGCGTGAGCACCACCCGCTACGAGGAAGAGCGCCGGACCTTCGAGAAAATCGACATCGGCCCTCTAATCCAGCTGCACATGACGCGCTGCATCCTGTGCTACCGCTGCGTGTACACCGCCGACCAACTCACTCCCGAGCGCGTGCACGGCGTACTGGGCCGCGGCGATGCGTCGGAAATCGGCACCTACATCGAAAACATCATCGACAACGAGTTCAGCGGCAACGTCATCGACGTTTGCCCGGTGGGCGCGCTGACCGACAAAACCTTCCGCTTCAAACAGCGTGTGTGGTTCACAAAACCCGTGAACGCCCACCGCGACTGCGAAAACGAGAAGTGCTGCGGCAGAGTAACCCTCTGGTATAAAGGCAAGGACGTGCTTCGCGTGACGGCCCGCAAAGACCAGTACGGAGAAGTAAAGGAGTGGATTTGCAACACCTGCCGCTTCGATAAAAAGGAAACCTCGGATTGGACACTGGAAGGGCCGGCGCACATCAACCGCGCCTCGGTTATCTCACAGAATCATTACGAGTTGCCAGTGGTAAACCCGCAGGTAATTCTGGACTTGCCCGAAAGCACCACCCGCGAACTGGAACGCAACCCGCCCCTGCGCTTGGGCGGCATCAATGGCTAATTAAAACCGAACGTCATGCTGAGCTTGTCGAAGCATCTCGCGTGTGGTAGTAACTCAATCGATTGAATTAGTTGTGCAAGCGAGATGCTTCGGCTGCGCTCAGCATGACAAACGATTATAACATATGACTCTTCCCGCTCTGGGCTGGCAAGGCCTCGTCGTTCTGGTAGTTTTCGGCGTTTCGCTGCTGATTGCCACGTATTCTACTTATGCCGAGCGCGTCATCGCCGCATTTCTGCAGGACCGGGTGGGCCCGGACCGCGCGGGTCCCTTCGGCTTGCTGCAGCCGCTGGCCGATGCCGTGAAGCTCTTCACTAAAGAGGAATTCTTCCCCGCTGGTGCTAACCGGGCGCTGTTTGTGTTTGGGCCCTGCTTGGCCATGACCACGGCCCTGATGTCATCGGCGGTAATTCCGTTCGGCAACGTGCTGCAATTCGGGGATACGGTCATTCACCTGCAAGGCATTGAAATCAACGTCGGCATGCTCTACGTGTTCGGCATGGTCTCGCTAGGCGTGTACGGCATCATGATTGGCGGCTGGGCTTCGAACAACAAGTTCTCGCTGCTCGGCGCCATTCGCGCGGCCTCGCAAAACATCAGCTACGAAATCGCCATGGGCCTCGCCCTGATTGCCGTGCTGATGATGTCGGGCACGCTGTCGCTGCGTGAAATCACCTTCCAGCAGACGTCGGATGCCTCTTTTGTATGGCAGGACATCTTCAATTGGAACATAATGAAGCAACCGCTGGGCTTCATCATCTTCATTGTGTGCGCTTTCGCTGAGACCAACCGGACGCCCTTCGACTTGCCAGAGTGCGAAACTGAGCTGATTGGCGGCTACCACACGGAGTATAGCTCCATGAAAATGGGCCTGTACCTCTTTGCAGAGTACATCAACGTGTTCGTGGCTTCGGCCGTGATGAGCGTGCTGTACTTCGGCGGCTTCAACTTTCCGTTCCAAGCCGAGCTGCGCAACTGGCTGGTATCGTCGCAAGGCCTAGAACTGGTGACGGCTCAGAACATCATCACCATCCTCGGTTTGGTGGGCTTGTTCGCCAAAATCTTCGCCTTCATCTTCTTCTTCATGTGGGTGCGTTGGACCCTGCCGCGCTTCCGCTACGACCAGCTGATGCGCTTGGGCTGGACCATCCTCATCCCTCTGGCCATCTTCAACATCCTACTTACGGGCGGCCTGATTACGTTCGGCGTAATTAACTAACGACCATGGAATCCTTAAGCAAACGCGCCAAAGTCCTCGAAAAGAAGCCCATGACCTTGGCCGAGCGGGCCTACCTACCGGCTATTTTCCAGGGCCTTACCATTACGATGCGGCACTTTTTCCGGGCTGCGACCAAGAAGCAAGTCACCGTTCGCTACCCCGACGAGACCCGTCCCTTCTCCCCCGTTTTCCGCGGCCTGCACGTGCTCAAGCGTGACGAAGCCGGCCGCGAGCGGTGCACCGCCTGCGGCCTCTGCGCTGTGGCCTGCCCCGCCGAGGCCATCACCATGGTGGCCGGCGAGCGCAAGAAGGGCGAGGAAGGTCTCTACCGCGAGGAGAAGTACGCCGTGAGCTACGAAATCAACATGCTGCGCTGCATCTTCTGCGGCCTCTGCGAAGAAGCCTGCCCGAAAGCCGCTGTGTACCTGCAAGCCGACAAAATGGCCCCGCCGCGCTTCGAGCGCGACGAATTCATCTACGGCAAAGACCGGCTGGTAGAGCCCGTGACGCCGGACAACCGCTCGAAGCGCGGCATCCAGCTCACGCCCGAGCAAGCTGACAAGCTACGGGCTCAAATGGCGTAACATCTTGTAGCGTGGACTCTGAGAGTCCGCGTTTTGCAGTAATTCCTTCACACCGTCCAAAACGCGGACTCTCAGAGTCCACGCTACCTATGTCCCCTCTCTTCCTCTTCCTCTCGTTCGTGGCCTTGCTGAGTGCGCTGGGCGTGGTACTGGCCAAAAACCCGGTCCACAGCGTACTCTTCCTCATCCTCACGTTCTTCACACTTTCCGGCCACTATCTGCTGCTGAACGCGCAGTTCCTGGCCGCCGTGAACATCATCGTGTATGCTGGTGCCATCATGGTGCTGTTTCTGTTCGTGATTATGTTCCTGAACCTGAATGAGGAAACCGAGCCCCACAAGCCGGCCCTGGCCAAGGTTGCGGCCGCCATAGCTGGCGGCTCTCTGCTGCTGATACTGGTGGCCGCTATGCGCGACATCGCTCCGGCTGGCTACGACCCCGCTAGCTTCGATTCGCAGATTGGTATGGTCGACCGGTTGGGCTTGGTGTTGTTTCAGCAATACGCGTTGCCGTTTGAGCTTGCCTCGATATTGCTGCTGGCAGCCATGGTGGGCTCGGTGATGCTGGGTAAACGTGAGACCGGCGAGCGGAACTTCTAAGTTTTGATATCCCGCAAACAAAAGAGCCGCTTCCTTATGGGAGCGGCTCTTTTGTTTGCAGCAAATGGCTAGAATGCTTTAAGTAGCCAATGGCTCTTTAATTGTAAATACGAACGATGGGACGGGCTACCTGCACCATGGCGTGCGAGGCCACCGATACGGAGCGGTAAGTAGGCACGCGCATCTTCGATACGGGCGACGACACAAGTTGCAGGCGAATAAGCGAAGTGCTCAAACCCATAAACAGAACCAAGGCGGCGAAGGCGTAGAATTTAGACACGAGCAGACAGCGTTTAAGAGGATAACTGCTCAAACTTACTGGGCGGGTCTGCCTTCGGATTTACCACCTCGCTGAAGGATTCGGGTTACTCGGTGAACGGTCTCTTTTTAACCGGCCAAATATTCAGATTATATAATAAATGAATACCAGCACTACTTAATTGGGCATAAAAAAGCGGCGACTGAAGTATCAGCCGCCGCTTTTTGTTTCTACTGTTTCTAAATACTACTTCGCCACCACCGCCGTGGCTATGCTCAACTCCTTCAACTGAGCGCCCGAAATCGGCGAGGGAGAATCAATCATCACGTCGCGGCCGGAATTGTTCTTTGGGAAAGCGATGAAGTCGCGGATGGAATCGGCGCCGCCGAAGAGGCTGCAGAGGCGGTCGAAGCCGAAGGCGATACCGCCGTGGGGCGGGGCACCGTACTCGAAGGCGTCGAGCAGGAAGCCGAACTGGGCTTGGGCTTCTTCGGGGTGAAGCCGAGCAGGCCGAACATGCGGGCCTGCACGGCGCGGTCGTGAATGCGGATGGAGCCACCGCCCACTTCCACGCCGTTAATCACGAGGTCGTAGGCATTGGCGCGGACCTGGCCGATGGTTTCGGGCGAGTCGAGCAGGGCCACATCTTCGGGCTTGGGCGAGGTGAAGGGGTGATGCATGGCGAAGTAGCGGTTTTCCTCTTCGCTGTATTCGAGCAGGGGAAAATCGACCACCCACAGCGGTGAGAAATCGTCTTTGTCGCGCAGGCCGAGGCGCTGGCCCATCTCCAGGCGCAGCTCGCTGAGGGCTTTGCGGGCTTTATTGGGCTCGCCGGCGATGATGAGCAGCAGGTCGCCTTCGTTGGCATGGAAGGCTGCTTTCCAGCGCTGCAGCTCTTCCTGCGAGTAGAACTTATCAACCGATGATTTCACCTCGCCGCCGGCATCGACGCGGGCGTAGATGAGGCCCGTTGCGCCAATCTGGGGGCGCTTTACGAAATCCGTCAGCTCGTCAAGCTGCTTGCGGGTGAATTGGGCACAGGTGGCGGCGTTGATGCCCACAACCAGCCCGGCGTTGTCGAATACGGGAAAGCCCTGGCCTTTTACAATGTCGGTTAGCTCAACGAACTCCATGGCGAAGCGCGTGTCGGGCTTGTCGTTGCCGAAGCGGCGCATGGCGTCGGCGTAGGTCATGCGGGGCACGGTGGGGAAGTCGAGGCCCTTGATTTCCTTGAACAGGTAGCGGGTGAGGCCTTCGAAGGTGTTCAGGATGTCTTCCTGGGTCACGAAGGCCATTTCGCAGTCAATCTGCGTGAACTCGGGCTGGCGGTCGGCGCGCAGGTCTTCGTCGCGGAAGCACTTAACAATCTGAAAGTAGCGGTCGAAACCCGATACCATGAGCAGCTGCTTGAACGTCTGCGGCGACTGCGGCAGGGCGTAGAACTCGCCGGGGTTCATGCGGGAAGGCACCACGAAGTCGCGGGCGCCTTCGGGCGTGGACTTGATGAGCACCGGCGTTTCGACTTCGATGAAGTGCTGGCCGTCGAGGTAGCGGCGCACGGCTTGGGCCATTTTGTGGCGTAGCATCAGGTTGTTGCGCACGGGCGTGCGGCGCAGGTCGAGGTAGCGGTACTTCATCCGCAGGTCGTCGCCGCCGTCGGTTTCGTCTTCGATGAGGAAGGGCGGGAGTTTGGCGGCATTTAGAATCTCGAGCTTTTCGGGACGAATCTCGATGGCGCCGGTGGGCATTTTGTCGTTCTTGGAATGGCGCTCTACCACCTTTCCGGTCACGCTCAGCACAAACTCGCGGCCGAGCGTGCGGGCGGTTTCGCGCACTTCATTGGCTTCCACGCCTTCTTCCAGGGCTATTTGGGTGAGGCCGTACCGGTCGCGCAGGTCAATCCAGAGGATGGCGCCTTTGTCGCGGGTGCGCTGCACCCAGCCGCAAAGCGTGACGGTTTGACCAATGTGTTCGGGGCGGAGTTCGCCGCAGGTGTGGGTACGGAGCATTTTTCAGTTAACAGTTAGCAGTGAACAATTAACAACTACCAGGCTGCGCTTTCCAGGGTTCACCAGTTGTTTATCCACCGGTTGCCCTGTTAACGGTTCACTGCTAACTATTAACTGAATCTGCCGCGAAGTTAGCCACTGGGCTCGCGGGTCGAAACTCAAACTTTGGTACGGAGTATGCAAAGGCCGACGGCAAGTGCGTTCCTTTGTCTTCTCAATCCTTCAATTGTCATGAAATTCCTTCCCTCCTTCGCACTCGCGGCCGCTCTCTTGTTTGCCGGCACCGCTCAGGCGCAAACCAAAATCAAAACCAAAAGCAAGGCCGACGAGTCGGGCACGGTCGTTAAGTCCAAGGGCTCGGCCGGGGCCGTGACGCTCGAGGGGCCCATCAAGCGCATCGAAACCCTGTCGGGCATCGACGTGTACCCCAAGCCCAACTCCACCAGTATCCTGCTCAGCTTTACGCAGCAGTTTACCAAACCCGGCACACTGGTGATGACCGACTACAAAAACCGCGTTATCTACCAAACCGAGCTGGACCCGGTCAACAACACCGGCGCGCCCGTGGACCTGGGCAAGATTCCGGCCGGCACCTACCTGGTAGAAGCCAAAACCGGCAACTACGTGTACTGGAAGAAGGTGCGGATTAAGTACCCCGCCGCGCGGCGCTAAGCGCTGCTTCCTATTCCCGGCAGTGCCACGGCCCCTAAGCCGTGGCACTACTTTTATCCCCGCATCGTTGCTGCTTACTATGAAGGTTTTCTCGTTTTTACTGTTGATTCTCGGCCTAACCGCCTTTGCCCCCAAGCCCAAGCTTACCAATGTGAAGTTGGGCTCGGGCCTGACGGTGGGCGTACCGGCCGGCTTTGCCCCCTGCCCGACGACGGCATTGCCGTGAAGTACCCCTCGCCGCGCAAGCCGCTGGCCGTGTACTCCAACCCCAGCGGGCGCGTGGACTACAGCGTGGCCGTGCGCCCCACCACCTTCGAAAGCATGGACTATGGCGTTTTGATTAAGATTTACAAATCCAGCATCCAGCGCCTGTATACCAAGGTTGATTTTATTAAGGAAGATATCCGCACCGTAAATGGGCGCGATTTCATCTATTTCGAATTCGTGTCGACCGTATCGGATGCGCGGCGCACCGCCCGCCTGGCGCCCATCAAGCGCTACCAGGCCGTGCAGTACGCCATTCAGGGCCAGCAGCTGTACGTATTCACCTTTGTGGCCCCGGCCGAAGAGCAGACTCAATGGCAGTCCACGGCTCAGGCCGTGATGAATGCCATCACCCTGAAGTAAGGCAGCCGGCACAGGCGAATTTCTTTCCTGGCTTGACTTTTCTTTAGCCCAATAAAGAAGCCCCGGCGCTGCGCAGCGCCGGGGCTTCTTTTATTGGGCTAATTTTGTCGGACCCGCATCGCCCGGGCTCTAATTACCATGACCGACGACTATTTCATGCTCCAAGCCCTGGCCGAAGCCGAAAAAGCGCTGTCCGCCGAGGAGATTCCCATCGGCGCCGTGGTGGTATTTGAGAAGCAGATAATAGGCCGGGGCTACAACCAGACCGAGCAGCCTGCGCGACGTAACGGCCCACGCCGAGATGCTGGCCCTGACGGCCGCCGCCAACCACCTGGGTAATAAATACCTGGCCGACTGCACGCTCTACGTCACCATTGAGCCGTGCGTGATGTGCGCCGGGGCCAGCTACTGGGCTCACTCAAGGCCGTGGTGTTCGGGGCCGAGGAGCCCAAAGTGGGGTTTCGGCGGCACGGGCAGCTGCTGCACCCGCGCACGCAATTGCGCGGCGGGGTGCAGGCCGCCGAATGCGCCGCGTTGATGCAAGAATTCTTTAGTTTAAAACGTAAATAAATCTACTTTTGAACTTGGGCTGAAAATGGTCGTAACTAGGTAGCTAGTTGGGCTGTTTTTGCCCGGATAGTTTTTCACATCCCGACCACCCAAAACACTTCAATTATGGCCTTCGAACTCCCCAAACTCCCCTACGCCTACGACGCGCTGGAACCCACCATCGACGCGCAAACGATGGAAATCCACCACACGAAGCACCACCAGGCCTACGTGACCAACCTGAACGCGGCCATTGCGGGCACCGAGATGGAAAACCAGTCGCTCGAGGAAATCATGCACAACATTGCCAAGGCCCCGGTGGCCGTGCGCAACAACGGCGGCGGCCACTGGAACCACTCCCTGTTCTGGACCATCATGTCGCCCAACGGCGGCGGACAGCCCACCGGCGCCGTGGCCGAGGCCATCAACAGCACCTTTGGCAGCTACGACAAGTTCAAGGAGGAATTCACCAAAGCTGCCACCACGCGTTTCGGCTCGGGCTGGGCGTGGCTGTGCAAACAGCCCGACGGCTCGGTGCAAATCTGCTCAACCCCCAACCAGGACAACCCGCTGATGCCCGACGCGGGCTGCAAAGGCATTCCAGTGCTCGGCCTCGACGTGTGGGAGCACGCCTACTACCTCAAGTACCAGAACCGCCGGCCCGACTACATCGCCGGCTTCTACAACCTCATCAACTGGGACGAGGTGAACCGCCGCTTCGCCGAAGCCACGCCCATGTAAACCGGCCGCTTGCTGGTTTCACCGGTGAATTGCCCTGAGAAGGCCCGCTCCACTTTGTGGGGCGGGCTTTTTCTGCCTGATGCTCAGCCTAATGCCCAGCTCAATACAACCATTTGTCAAACAATTCGTGTACGTACCTGGTTTATTACCGCGTTTCATTCATTCGCCGCCGCGCCCACGCACCGCGGCTTATCCTATCCTATGTCGAACAAAGCATTTGAGCCCGCCAAATTGGGTTCCCTGACCCTTACCAACCACATCGTAATGGCCCCCATGACGCGCAGCCGCGCCCTGGGCAACGTGCCCAACGAGCCTGATGGCGGAGTACTACCGCCAGCGCGCCACGGCCGGCCTCATCATCACAGAGGGTACTTCCCCGGCCGCCAACGGCTTGGGCTACGCCCGCATCCCGGGCCTGTTCAACCAGGAGCAGGTAACCAACTGGCAGCGCGTCACCGAAACGGTGCACCACCACGGCGGCCACATTTTTGTGCAGCTGATGCACGCCGGCCGCATTTTCCATCCGCACAACCTGCCCGAAGGGGCCGAAGGCGTAGCCCCCTCGGCCATTGCTGCCGCCGGCGACATGTGGACCGACCAGGAGCAGATGCAGCCCCAGCCCGCCCCCGCGCCATCCGCACCGAGGAGTTGGCCCAGGTGCGCGACGAATTCGTCCACAGCGCCAAGCTCGCCATTGAAGCCGGTTTCGACGGCGTGGAGCTGCACGGTGCCAACGGCTACCTGCTGGAGCAATTCCTGAACCCCAACAGCAACCAGCGCACCGACGAGTACGGCGGCAGCGTAAAAAACCGCGCCCGCTTCGTGCTCGAAGTAACCAAGGCCGTGGCCGACGCCATTGGCGCCGAGCGCACCGGCATCCGCCTCTCGCCCTGGGGCATGGCCAGCGACATGGCGCACTACCCCGAAATCGACGAGACCTACGCCTACTTGGCCGAGGAGCTCCAGAAAATCGGCGTGGTGTACCTGCACTTGGTCGACCACGAAAGCATGGGCGCCCCGGCCGTGCCCGCCCAGACGGTGGCCACCATCCGGGAGAAATTCACCAACACGCTCATTCTGAGCGGCGGCTACACCACGCTGGAAGCCATCGACGAGGCCCTGGAGAGTGGCCGCGCCGACCTCGTGGCCGTGGGCCGTCCCTTCATCGCCAACCCCGACTTTGTGGAGCGCCTCAAGAGTGGCGCCCCGCTGGCCGAAGCCGACCAGGCGACCTTCTACGCACCCGGCCCCAACGGCTTTGCCGACGGCTACACCGATTACCCGATGGCCGATGGCCAGCCGGCCGGTACGTTCTCGCCCAGCTATCAGGCATAGGCAGCCCCCGCTTCCGTTAACAACAAAAAGCCCCGGCCTTCATTGGCCGGGGCTTTTTTACTGCCCAAGAAATGTCGTTGAGCTAAATATGCAGGCCCGAGTTCCGGCACCAGGCATTAATTATCAGGCAAGGCCCTGAGCTAACCTTTGTTAAGGCCCAGCGGGCAAAACCACCGCAGTAACCGCGCTGCTTTGCCACTTGTGGCGGGAAGCCGTGTATCTTTATCGGCTAAATCCCACCTTCCTTTTATCCCGCCTCCGCATGAATACTAAGTTGCGCCTCATTGTATTGAGTTTCTTACAATTCTTTATCTGGGGCTCGTGGTTGATAACAATTGGCGCTTATTGGTTTCAAACCAAGCAGTGGTCGGGGGCGCAGTTTGGCGCCATCTTCTCGACCATGGGCATTGCGTCCATTTTCATGCCCTCGCTTATGGGCATTGTGGCTGATAAATACGTGAACGCGGAGAAGCTGTACGGCATCCTGCACATTCTGGGCGGCCTTACGCTACTCACCATTCCGATGGTCGACAACCCGACCACGATGTTCTGGGTGATGCTGCTGAACATGATTTTTTACATGCCGACGCTGTCACTCTCCATCGCCGTGTCGTTTTCGGTGCTGAAAACCCAGGGGCTGGACGTGGTGAAGGACTACCCGCCCATTCGCGTGTGGGGCACCATCGGCTTCATTGTGGCGATGTGGACGGTGAGCTTGCTGGGCTTCGAAAAATCGGCCAGCCAATTCTACGTGGCGGCCGGCGCGGCTTTCGTGCTGGGCCTCTATTCCTTCACGCTGCCCAAGTGCCCGCCGCAGTCCACCAATACTTCCAGCCAGGGCCTGATGGAAATCCTGGGCCTCAAGTCGTTTGCGATTTTGCGCGACCGTAAGATGCTCACCTTCTTTTTGTTTGCGCTGTTGCTGGGGGCCGCTCTGCAGCTCACCAACGCTTACGGCGACACCTTCCTGCACGATTTCGACAAGACTCCGGCTTACCAGGATACCCTCACGGTGAAGTACCCGGCCATCATCATGTCCATCTCGCAGATTTCCGAGACGCTGTTCATCTTGGCCATTCCCTTCTTCCTGCGGCGCTTCGGCATCAAACAGGTGATGCTGTTCAGCATGATAGCCTGGGTGCTGCGCTTCGGCCTGTTTGCTTACGGCAACCCCGGCGAGGGCCTGTGGATGATTATTCTCTCGTGCATCGTGTACGGCATGGCGTTCGATTTCTTCAACATTTCCGGCTCGCTGTTCGTCGAAACCCAGACACAGCCCAGCATCCGGGCCAGCGCGCAGGGCTTGTTTATGATGATGACCAACGGCTTTGGGGCCGTGCTGGGCAGTTCGGTAAGCGGTATCGTCATCCAGGAGTTCTTCACCGATGCCAGCGGTGCCAAAGACTGGCCCAGCATCTGGCTCTCCTTCGCTGCTTACTCTCTGGCAATTGCCGTGCTGTTCGTCATCTTCTTCAAGCACAAGCACAGCGCCCAGCCAACCGCAGAAGCGCACCCCGAGGGCCTTCTCACGGTAGAGCAAGTATAGCCAGGCGCCGTTGGGCTGGATTTGACATTCTTCGTTATTTCACCAAAAAAGCCTCGCAATTGCGAGGCTTTTTTGGTGAAATAACGTCCGGTTCCATGCTTGCGCTTAACAAGGCGTTATCGGCCCGCTCCACCCCTGAGCCGGGCATATTGGGCCAAATCCCTTCTATAAACCTGTGATTTTCGGGGCACTATCCCCACATTTATTGGCTGACCAGCGGGGTTGCTTTCCAACCTGATAAATGTATTTTTGGGAATGAAAGTCAACGGCAAGAAAACAGCATTGCCTCCGGTTGCCACTCCCGACCTCTCGCAATCTTTCGATAGAGACACTTATTTCCAGCCCGTCTCCTGGTTTTACTCGGCGTTTGGAGTGTTGCCGCGCCGTGAAATCTACCAGCTAGCCAGCGCCGAAGCCCGCCAGACCATCCTGGATGCGCTAGCCAAGACGTATGACCTGGAGCAGGCCACCGTGGCCCACGCGGTGTACCTGGACAAGAAAGACAAAGCGCCCGACATCAGTCACTACGCCCTGTGCCTCGCGCCGCACCTGCTGCTGTGGTTCTACGAGCGCGGCACCTACGGCGACCGCGCCGGCCAGCTGTTCTTTTCCCCGCAGACCGACCCCACCCGCTGGCGCTGGTGCAGGAGCTCTTGGCGGCCCAACTCGATACCGGCAAGCTGGAGCACGACCGCATCCAAGTGTTGCGGCTGGCTTTTGGTGAGCTGGAGTTTTCGCCGCTGCCCATCAAGATTCCGGCGCTGGACCTCTCCAGCCACTACAACGACGACCTGCTGCCCGCCCACGAGGCCATTCTCCGGCGCCTGCAGCAGCCCGACGAGAAAGGCATCATCATCCTGCACGGCCCGCCCGGCACCGGCAAAACCAGCTACATCCGCCACCTCTGCGGCCTCACCGACAAACCCAAGCTGTTTATTCCGCCCAACCTGGCCACCCGCATTGCCGACCCGGAATTCATCAACCTGCTCCACGACAACACGAACTCCATCCTGCTCATCGAGGACGCCGAGGAGCTCCTGGCCAAGCGCGACGGCCACGGCGGCAACGCCGTGAGCAACCTGCTCAACCTCTCCGACGGCTTGCTCTCCGACGGCTTCCACATCCAGATTATCTGCACCTTCAACGCCGACCTGGCCCGCATCGACAAAGCCCTGCTGCGCAAGGGGCGCCTGATTGCCTCCTACCGGTTCGAAGCGCTGGCTCAGGAAAAGGCCCAGGCCCTGGCCACCATCCTGGGCCAAACCGAGCCGGTAACCGAGCCTACTTCCCTGGCCGACCTCTACAACCGCGAGAAAACCGACTTCATCAGCGAGCTGAAAACACCCGGTCGCATCGGTTTCAGCCGGTAAACTAAGCTCAACAATACAAAATTGGTACAAAAACAGTCAGCTTTTGGCACAAACAAAAAGCCCGCCCTGCGCAATGCAGGGCGGGCTTTTTGTTGACTTTTTGTTGAGCTAAGCGCTTGGCGATTACTTCGCGCCGAAGAAGAAGTCGGCCTCAATCTGGGCGTTTTCGTCGGAGTCGGAGCCGTGCACGGCGTTCGCTTCGATGCTCTTGGCGTACTTCTTCCGGATGGTGCCTTCGGCCGCCTGCGCGGGGTTGGTAGCGCCGATGAGGGTACGAAAATCGGCTACGGCGTTGTCTTTCTCAAGTACAGCGGCTACGATGGGGCCGCTCGACATGTACTTCACCAGGTCGTTGTAGAAAGGACGCTCGGCGTGCACCGCGTAGAACTGACCGGCGCGCTCGGCCGTCAGGGTCAATTTTTGAGCTCCACGATGCGGAACCCGCCTTCTTCCATCATGTTCAGGATACCACCGATGTGGTTTTCCTGGACGGCGTCGGGCTTAATCATCGTGAATGTGCGGTTGGTGGCCATGGGCAGGGTAATTCGAATAAAAATGAAGAATTGAAAGAGCAAAAGTACCAAATCCCGGGCCGGCGCCCAACCCAACGGTCGTCAACTGCGCGGTGTTGCTGGTAAAACACTCATTTCCATAGCGTCAAAGACCACGCTACCCGTGCCCTTTTTTATCAGGTACACCTTCAGGATATCCGTGGCAGCGCGCCGGGCGGGCAAGGTCAGCGCAGCGCCCACGGGCTCCCATTCGCCCGGACGTGTAGGCCGGCAGTCAACTCTTTCCTGCCAGTAAGAGGCCCCGCCGGGGCCGGCTTCCAGGCAAACTGACAGGTAGGCGCCGGTGTCGGGGCCGGCCTGGTACCGGGCGGCCAGCAGCAGCTGTTCGCCAGGGCTGATGCCGACGGCCTGCGCGGAATAGCTGCAGATAAGGCGCTGTGCACAACCGTTGGGGAGGCGTGCATCATCGGGTTGAGCCAAAGCAGGCGGGCCTGCGGTTACGTGCGCCGAAGCAGCTCGCCAGGCAGGGGCAGATTGGGCTGCAGAATCGGGGTAGACGGTCCATCGGGCTGCCAACGGAGACTTGCGAAGCTGCCACAAGGTTAAGCGGCCGTTGTTGGCAAGCGGGCGTAAGTAGGCAGCAATGCCGGGAAAAACATCCACTACCTCCGCAGCATAGGTAGCATTTTGCGTGATGACGTAGCTGGCCGGCAGCCGCATGGCCCGGCGCAGGT
Organism: Hymenobacter humi; assembly: GCF_042665855.1. Classification (NCBI taxonomy): domain Bacteria; kingdom Pseudomonadati; phylum Bacteroidota; class Cytophagia; order Cytophagales; family Hymenobacteraceae; genus Hymenobacter; species Hymenobacter humi. Next base: position 46,839 of record NZ_JBHTEK010000001.1, read on the forward strand.
TTTCAGCGGATAAGTCCTCCGGCGACTTTCTGTTTTTCAACATCGTCCAGCCGCGCCGTTGGGCCAGCAGCAGGGGCAGGTTGTAAGAGTAGGCGTCGAGTACCAACACGGTAGCGGTACGGGGTACGCCGAGCGAGTCGAGCCATTGCGCACTTCGCTCAAAATTTTCGCGCGTGAGCACGCTCTTGTCGGTTGGCGGAGGAGAAATCCGGCGCAGCCTGCTCGGCTCGGGCTTGCCAGGCGGCCAGGGCGCCTACCAGGAGCACGGCCATGGCCAGCGCCAGCCGTAGCGGCTTGAGCACGCCAGCCGCAGCACGGCGAGGCTGCCCCCAAAGCCGAGCACGAGAGGCAGAAAGAAGGTATCGAGCAAATAGTAATCGTGGATGGCGTATTGCTGCCCCATCAGGCCGTAATAAGCCAGGCCCCCGGCAACCAACGCCAGCCAGTGGCCAGCCCAACTGCTCTGCAGCAGCGCGCGGCGTTGCTGCACCGCCATGGTCCCGGCCGCGGCGCAGAACAGCAGCCATTGGGGCTTGCTCAGCAAACTCCAGAGCCAATACTCGCGCACCGTTTTGGTCACCTCCATGGCCTGGGCCCACGATGAAAAAGCCCGCGGCCGGGCCAGGAACATGGAGCCGTGGTAGGCGTGGCTCAAGTATTCATTATACAGAAAGTCAGCCCCTAATACCAGGAAAGCCGCCCCGTACAGTAGCCCAACGGCTCGCCATCCTACTTCAGCCGCTGTGCGGCGCGGCCTAAGCACCGCTAAGTGGCCCAGGGTGCAGAGCAGCGGCAGCACAAACGGGGTGCGCATGGCCGCGGCCAGGGTGAGCCAAGCCACTGCCGCTGCCAGGTGGCGGCGCGTTGTCGGAGGCGCGTTAGCTTCCGCTAAGGTTCGGTAAAACCAGTAGTACCCCACCAAAGCGGCAGCGAAGCCCGGAACCGAAGGCAGGAAGTTCGCTTGATAGAACACATAAATTGGGCTGCAGAAGGCGAAAAGCGCCGCTACCGCCCCTTTGAAGGCAGAGCCGCTGGCCCGGCGCACCAGTCCAAACAAAGCCAGGAGGCCACCCAGGCTGAAGGCAAGCGTCACGGCGCGCATGAGGCCGGGCGCGTCGCGGCCGACAAGGCCCATGAGCAGCGCGGCCACGTACGCGGGCACCGGAAAGCCCGCGCCGGTAATGCCGTTGTCGGTAAGCAGATTAAAAGTTGCCGGATGAAAAAATCGTAGCCGCGGGCCCGAAAGTTTATCGCGATGGCCAGCCAATCGGCCTGGGCCCAGGCATGATTAAACGACGGATACAGCCGGATGGAATCGTGGTAGAACCAGGCGCTCAGCCCCAGCAATACTGCCAGCAGCGCCCAGCAGGCCCCTCCCCCGTCTTTTATTCGAGCGGCCCCAAAGAAAATAGTGCGCATTACAAGTAGTGGACGAAATGGCAATATGGAGGATAAACCCGCCTTTTCACTCGCTTGGCATGCTCGCCCGTTCGTTGGATTTGGGAGAACCTTCCGGGGGGCTGGCTGTTAAGAAAAGATTTCTTCCGACTTTTGCCGCCCCATTTATTCGTAAGCCACCGGCCCTCAGTTATTTTTTGGGGCCATTCACGTTGTCGATGTCAACTCCTATTTCCGCCCTGCAGGCCTTGCTCGCGCAGCCCAAGCAGGTTGTTATTACCACCCACCACAAGCCCGACGCCGACGCGCTGGGCTCGTCGCTGGCCTGGGCAGGCTACTTAAAGCAGAAAGGCCACCACGTGACGGTGGTGACCCCTTCCGACTATCCGGCATTTCTCGAATGGATGGAGGGCAACGACGAAGTGGTGGTGTACGACCGCCGCCAGAACGACCGCCAGGTGCGCGACCTGGTGAGCCGCGCCGAAGTCATTTGCTGCCTCGATTTTAGCTGCCTGGGCCGCATCAACGAGTTGGGCGAGTACGTGCGCCAGTCCTCGGCCACCAAGGTCCTCATCGACCACCACCAGGAGCCCGAAGACTTCGCCGACATTGTTTTTTCGGTGCCCACCGCGGCAGCTACGGCCGAGCTGATTTTTGAAATCATCCGCGACCTGGGCGACCAGCACCTCATCACCAAGGGCATCGGCGAGGCGCTGTACGCGGGCATCATGACCGATACGGGCTCGTTCCGGCACCCCAGCACCTCGCGCAACGTGCACCTCATCATCGCGGAGCTGCTCAAGGTCAACATCGACCTTTCGTCGGTGCACCGCCGCATCTACGACTCGCACTCCGAAATCCGCCTCCGCTTCCTGGGCTTTGTATTGAAAGATAAGCTCGTGGTCAACCGCGAGTTCAACACCGCCTACATCGCCATCACGCAGGACGAGCTACGCCAGTACGAAAGCAAAACCGGCGACACCGAGGGCCTGGTCAACTACGCGCTGAGCATCGAGGGCATCGTGTTTGCCGCCGTGTTTATCGACCGGGGCGTGGCCGTAAAAATTTCCTTCCGCTCGGTGGGCAAGTTTTCGGTGAGCGACTTTTCGCGCCGGCATTTCGACGGTGGTGGGCACCACAACGCCGCTGGCGGCATTAGTTACGCCTCGCTCGATGCAACGGTAAAGCGCTTCCTGAGCATCCTTCCCGAGTACAAGGAGCAGCTTACGGGCGTGCCCGCGGCCGTAGCGCCGCCAGTGGCGTAACTTTGAATCGTTTCTGACTTCTCACTTCTTTTTTATTCATGCGTTTTTCCTCCCGCTCTGCGCGGCAGTTGGCCCTGGGGGCCAGCTTGCTGGGCGTCGCTTCTCTCACGGCCTGCAACAAAGACGGCGGTGACTATGCCAAAACCAAGTCTGGCATCGAGTACAAGATTTTCAAGAAAGTCGGCAACAGCTACGAGCGCCGCGAAATCAGCCCCGAGGGCGACCCGACCTACAAGGACCGGGTGGGCAAGTTCCTGCTAGGCAACATGCAGTACCGCACCGGCAAGGACTCGGTGTTGCAGAACACCCGCCGCGACGTGGGCCTGCCCGTGCCCCTGCCCCTGCTCGAGCCTGAAGCAGAAAGGCGCCCCCGACGAGGCCCTCTCGATGCTGCAGCCCGGCGACAGCGGCGTGTTCCGCTTCCAGGTCGACTCGCTCATCAAGCCCAAGTCGGGCCAGCCGGTGCCCCCATTCTTGCGCAAAGGCGGCAACGTGGTGCTGATGTACGTGGCCACCACGCCCAAGCTCATCACCCAGGAAGAAGCCCAGGCCATGCAGCCCGAGCTGCAGAAGCGCGCCATGGCCGCCCAGATGAAGCAGCGCATGGCCTCGCCCGAGTACGCCAAGCAGATGAAAGAGCAGGCCGACGCCCAGGCCAAAGCCCTGGCTGCGCCCGAGGTAGTGGCCCAGCTCAAGAAGGACGACGCGGTGCTGCAGGACTACATCAAGAAAAACAACCTGACCGTGCAGAAGACGCCCTCGGGCATTTACTACCAGGTTTTGAAGCCCGGCACCGGCGCCAAGCCCCAGCCCGGCCAGACCGTGAGCGTGAACTACAACGGCACGCTGCTCAGCGGCAAGCTGTTCGACTCGTCGGAAAAACCGGCAAGCCGATAGATTTCCCCATTGGCCAGGGCGCGGTAATTCCGGGCTGGGACCAGGGCATTGCTTTGCTCAACAAGGGCAGCAAAGCCATTCTGCTCATTCCTTCGTCGCTGGCTTACGGCACGCGCGGCGCGGGCGCCGACATTCCGGCCAATGCGCCTCTGCGCTTCGAAGTAGAATTGGTTGATATCCAATAGTCTTCTATCATTTCTGATTCCGACCAACGGGCGGCGCGGCATAGTTGCCTGGGCCTCCGTTGGTCGGAATATTTTTACCCCTTTGCCATGAAAAACCTCTTGCTACGTTCGCGGATTTTGCTGCTCGCGGCAGGTCTGCTGTTAGCCGCTCCGGCCTTGTGGAGCTGCAACACCGAAACGACCTACCAGAAGACGCTGCGTGAACACGAAGAGCAGATGAAGCGCATCGACGAGGACACGATTGTCAATTATTTAAAGGATAATGGGCTGCTGAATAGCGCTGTGCGCACCAACTCGGGCTTGTACCTAGTGCCCATCACGCAGGGCCAGGGTACGCCGGTCACGGCGGGCAAGCAGGTGAGCGTAAAGTACATAGGCCGCTTCCTGAGCAACGGCGCCCACCCCGAGTCGTCGGGTTATCCGAAGTCAGCCGGCGACCCCCGCTATCCGGCCGGCAGCATCTTCGACAACTCGGCCGATAACCGCTCGGCGTGCGGCTGCGCGGTCTTCACCGGGGGCAGCGGCGCCATCGCCGGCTTCAACGAAGGTCTGCTGCTCATGCGCAAGGGCGACCGCAAGCTGCTGCTCATCCCTTCCAAGCTGGCTTATGGCCCCACCGGCAACTCGGGAATCCCCGCCGATGCGGCGCTGGTTTTCGACGTAGAAATTCTGGACGTTTATTAAGTTTTCAGCGATGAGCGTGGCTACCAGCCTAGGACGCGCAATTACTGGCCTGTGCCTGCTGGCCGCTACGGCCGCCAATGCTCAGTCGGGCACCAAGCCCGCCGTACCTTCTACGCCCAGCGCTCCCGTTACCGGTTTCGACACCACGGCGCACCCTGCTTCGCAAATCACGCGCAGTGGGGTGCGCTTCGTGTTTCAGGAGCGCGGCACGGGCACTCAGCCCAAGACCGGGAGCCGGGTGGCGGTGCGCTATACCGGTTTCCTGCCCGATGGGCACATCTTCGATGCCACGGTGACTTCGGGCGGGCCGCTCCGCTTCCGCGTGGGCCGGCGAGAGGTCATTGCCGGCTGGGATGAGCTCTTGCTGCTGGTGCCGGCAGGCTCCCGGGTGCGCGCCTGGATTCCGGCCGAGTTGGCCTACGGCGCCGCGGGCGTGCGCGACCCCGACGACGACACCCGCTACCTGATTCCTCCCAATGCGGCCCTCGTGTTTGATTTGGAGGTTGTGAGCGTGCGCTAAGCCGCGCGTTGCCGGCTACGGAGTTTGCCCACCATACTTCCTTGCGCCCAATTCCAGCTCAATTTTAACTTCTATGCGACATCTTCTTCTCGGCGCGGCATGTGCGCTGGTTGCTTTTGCAACAAGCCAACGCGCAGACGCCGGGGGCCGACTTCGCTCGTTTGCCCACCGGCACCGAGTACCGCCTCTTTCGCAAAGACGCCACGGGCCGCTACCAGCCCCGGGCCCTGGCGCCCACCGATGCGCCCTACGCCAGCCGCGCCGGGCAGGTGCTCACCGTCTACCTGGAGTTCCGTACCGGCCGCGACTCGGTGCTGATGAAGTCGCGCCAGATGCTGCCCACGCCGCAGCCCATAGCGCTGCCCGCCCAGCCCGAACGCGGCAGCATAGAAGAAGCCCTGGGCCTGCTGCTGCCCGGCGACAGCGCCGTGTTCCGCTTCCCGGCCGATACCGTTTTTGCCAAAACCTTCCGCCAGCCCGTGCCGTCCTTCATCCGGAAAAGCGGCAATGTCATGCTGGTGCACGCCAGCGCCCGTGAGCTGCTCACCATGGCCGAAATGATGGCGCGCCAGGAAAAGATGCAAGCCGAGCTAGCCAAGCAAGCCCAACAGAAAGCCGTGGCGCAATCGGCCAAAGACGACGCCCAGATTCAGGCCTACCTGAAAAAGAACAAGCTGGTGGCCAAGAAAACGGCCGGCGGCACCTACTACATCGTGACCAAGCCCGGCAAGGGCCTGCCGCCCAAAAAGGCCAAACCGTGCGCGTGCTCTACCGCGGCACCGTGCTGGCTACGGGCAAAGAGTTCGACTCCTCCGCCAAGCACGGCAACGAGCCCATTGCCTTCCCACTGGGTACCGGCCAGGTGATACCCGGCTGGGACCAGGGCATTGCCATGCTCACCAAGGGTAGCAAAGCGGTGCTGCTCATTCCCTCGCCGCTGGCTTATGGCCCTCGCGGCGCAGGTGGCGACATTCCGCCCAACGCCGTGCTCCGCTTTGAAGTTGAGCTGGTTGATTTCAAATAATCAGCTCAACTGCTCTCAACCACGCTCATTTTCAGCTCAATTATTCCGCCAGCACCTGCGAGAGGATATCCAGCGAGCGAATGTCGCCGAGCTGCTCGACGTGCAGCTGATAGAAGCGAATAATTACGTTCAGCAGCTCATGCCGCACGCGGCCGTTGGGAATGGTGCTGGTGGCCGGGTCGCGCAGCAGCTCATCGAAGTAGATTTCGAACTCGCGCAGGCGGAGCGTGGGCGGGCCCGTGGTGCCCATGGTGGTGGGCGCGTGGCCGGCCATGATTACCTGGTCGGTGAGCTCGGCGCCGGAGCTTATCCCGAAGCCCAGGTACGTGGCCAGCTGCAGCAGAAAGACCAAGGCGAAATTCTCGGTGCCGGTCTTTTGCTGGTCGAAGGCCAGGATGGAGTCGTGCAGAAAGTTGAAGAGCGGCTCGTTCTGCTCTTCCTCGCGCACGGCCCGCCCCACTACTTCGGACAGAAACAGCACCACGCTGCTTTTCTGCACCTCGTAGGGCAGCGAGACAAACGGCTCGGCACACCGAAACTCCGACAGCCGGGTGAGCCCGCTGCTGCCCCGCGCCACGTACGCCACCAGGCTCGAGCAGCGTAAAGGGCTGAAACAAGGCAATGCGCCCCGGCGGCTTGGCCTTGCGCACGCTGTTCACCACGTAGGTCTGCACGCCCAGCCGCTCGGTGTAGATGCGGGCAATGATGCTCGATTCGCGGTATTTGAGGTAGCTGAGGACGATGCCCCGGGTCTTAATTAACATGTTAAAAGAGAATGAAGGATGAAGAATGAGGAATGAAGAATTGGCTCAACTTGGCCGGTTTCAATTCCTCATGCTTCATTCCTCATTTCAATTTTATTTGCTGAGCACCGCCACTTTGCTCACGCAGCCGTTTTTACCGTCGGCGTCGGACGATAATACGAGGTAAATGCCCGAGCGGACGCGCTGGCCCTCAGGGTTGGTCAGGTTCCAGGTAACGGTGCCGCCGTTGGCTTTGGTAGCGTACACCAGGTGCCCGGCCACGTCGGTGATTTTCACCAGTGCATTATTGGCCAGGCCGGTGATGCCCATGGTGCCCGTGAACTCCGGCCGCACGGGGTTGGGCCACACGGCGGCGCAACTGGGCTTGCCCTCGGTGATGCTGGCCGCGCCGCGGTACGTGACCACGCCGGCGTCGGTAGCCACCCAGACTTCGCCGGTTTTGTCGTTCACCTTCACGTCCACAATGCGGTTGGAGGGCAGCGGGCTGTTGGCCGTGGTGAAGTGCAGCAGTGCCTCGTCGGCATCGGGGCTGAACAGCCACAGGCCGTTGTCGGTGCCGAACCATTTGCGGTCGCCGCCGTCCACGGCCAGGGTGCGCACCGCCTCGGTGAACAAGGCCGGAAAATTCGCCCCTTCGCCGCGCGTCACATAGGGCAGGATGAACTTGGTAGTGGCATCAAACGGCCCCAGCGGGTCGTTGAACACGGCCACGCCCTTGATGGTCGCGGCCCAGATGGAGCCCCGCCGGTCTTTGGCCAGCTCATAGATTTGGTTGTCGGGCAAGCCCGAGGCCGTGGAAAAAGCGCGGGGCCTTGGGATTGACCGTAGCGGGGTCAACGGCAAAAATGCCCAACGCCGCGTTGGTGGGGTCGGTTTTGCGCGATACAGATACCCAGGCGTAGCCGTGGTCGTCGAGGGCGATGCGCTCGAGAGCCTCGAAGCCCGACACCCAGGGCAGGGTGCGCCACGTGGTGGCCACGGGGTCCAGGATGAACAGGCCCGACTTCTGCGACTGCAGGTGCCGGTTTACGACCCATACCTGGCCCTCGGCGGTGGCCGCCACGTCGGTTACTTCCACCCGGTCCTTGTTGCTCACAAACGTACCCAGCAAGGGGCTGCCCGCCGGGGTGCCTTCGCCAAACTGCCGGAATTTCCCCGGCCCTTTCCACTCCAGCAGCCCACCTCCGTAGGTGCCCACGTACAGGGTGCCGTCGGGCGCGCGGGTGCCGCGCACGGGGCTGGTGGGGTTCGGAAAGCTGGCCGCGGGCAGGGCCGTGGCGGTAATGTTGGCCCACTGCCCATTGGCAAATTCGTAGAATCCCGCCCGGCGCCCCGTTGGCAGGTACCGCTCCGAGTAGCCACCAGTGAACACATCCACCGTGTTGGTACGGGCATCGGCCAGAATACTGAAGGCCAAGCTGCTTTCGGGTCCATTGGCCACAAAAAGCTCCGGAGCCTGGCCAGTGCCGGGCCGCACCCGCTGCAGCCCAATCTGGTAGTTGGCCACGTAGTAGCTGCCGTCGCGCGAGCGCACGGCGTCCTGCGTGAAGGTGCCGGGGGTGGGCGGCACCACCTGCGTCACCACGCCCGCACGGTCCAGCCGGCGGACCCCGGAATTATCATCGATAATGAACACACCGGTGCTGGTCGCACGTAGGTTCCGGAACTGGGCACTGCCCGTACCCGACACCGCCTGCCAGGCGCCGGGATTGCCCGGAACGAACTTATACACGGCCCCGCCGCTGCCTTCCACGGCGGCGTACACCTCGCCGGCATACACCGCCAGAAAAGGGTAGATGCGCTGCCCGGGGTTGGCGCTCAGCGGCACCGGCCGATACACGGTCCAGTTGCGGTAGTCGAGCAGGTTGCTGGTCAGGGAGCCCCGCAGCAAGCCTGCCGAGGAGGCCACAAAAAGCGCCCCGTTGGCAATGGCCGCATCGTACACGGCCACCATGGTCCCGCCCGGGCCGATGTTGCTGTACGTTTCGCTGATTTCAAGCTTTGCCAGGTCCAGCAATACCAGGCCGAAGCTCGTCGACACAAAGGCCTTGCCCGCCCCTACTGACACCCGGTTGATTTCCTTAGCTCCCTGCACCGTTTTCCGAAGCACGTCGCTGAGGTTGCGCACACTGCCGTTGGGCCGCAGTATGTCGATGTTGGCATTCCGGTAAACCAGTACGGTTTGCTGGGTCACGGAATCATACGCCAGGGCGGTGACGCCGACGTCGTTCAGCCCATCGCGGCGCGAAAGCACCTGCGTGGTGTTGAGCTTTTTGTCCAGAAAGTAAAAGGAATTTTCCGTCGCAACGTATACCCGGTCGCCGGCATCGGCTAGGTGCAGCGGGCGGTTGGTGGGCAGGTGCAGCTGCCAGTCGCCGTAGCCGGCCGTGCCCTGAGCCCAAGCCGGCAAAGCCAGGAAAAGCAGCCCGGTCAAGCCCAGCAACCAACGGAAGATGTGCAACATACGCTCAGCAAAAACACAGGTTAAGGAGAAGCAAAGCTGCCTTTGCCAACGCAACGCCAGCCGCTTTAGTGCGTGGCCTCCGAGCGCACCTCCGGGGCCGGGGCTTTGGCTTGCATGCCTTCCAGAAAGCACGGCCGGCAGCGGGCCTCGTACGAATCGGTTTCGCCCAGCATGACCTGGTGTTCGCTAGCCGCGATGCGGTACGAGTACGAGGCAATTTCGCCGCAGCACACGCACACGGCGTGCACCTTGGTTACGTACTCAGCCGTGGCCAGCAAGGCCGGCATGGGGCCGAACGGCCGCCCGAGGTAGTCCATGTCGAGCCCGGCCACGATGACGCGCGTGCCGTTGTTGGCCAGCTGCCGGCACACGTCCACCAGCGAGTCATCGAAAAACTGGCCCTCGTCGATGCCCACCACGTCGGAGCCGGCCGCGAGCAGCAGGATTTCCGACGCCACGGCCACCGGCGTCGAGCGGATGCGGGCGGCGTTGTGACTCACCACGTCCTCGATGTCATAGCGCGTATCGATGGCGGGCTTGAAAATTTCGACCTGCTGCCGGGCAATGCGGGCGCGGGTGAGGCGGCGAATCAACTCTTCGGTTTTGCCCGAAAACATGGAGCCACAGACCACTTCTATCCATCCCCGGCGGGGGCGTTGTGGCGGTTGCCGACGCGGGGTTCAATAAACAAGGTACAGGCGGGATTGGGAGGGTTTAGAAACCTAAAGTTAGGAACGAACGGCGGAGCACGAAGCCCCGCCCCTGCTTCATTTTCGGGGCGGGCATGGCAAACTTATTGACCGCCTGTGGCTCTGCTATTGAGGCCGGCTGGCCAATAATTCCGGCCATCCGGCGTTAGGGTTCAGCTGTACTGCACGTGGGGCAGCTTCGTGGCATCGGGCACGCGGGCCGTAACTTCCCCGGCCGGCAGGCGGGCCTGGCACGTAAGCCGCTCATTGGCCAGCAGCCGCCCGGCGGCCCGGTAGCGCAGCTCCGCATCAGTCGGCAGGCTGAGGTTTTCCATCCCGGCACGCACCTGCAAGCGGCAGGTGGTGCAGCGGCCCTTGGCCCCGCAGGCGTGCATCCAGTCGTGCCCGGCGGCCTGGAGCGCGGCCAGCAGCGTGCTGCCGGCGGGCACGTCCACTACCGCCCCAAACAAGTTTTCAATCTTCAACAGGGCCATTTGTGCCTAACTTCGGCCACCGAAACCGGCCTTTTTCATGAACGACAAATATAGCCTCGCCAAGTGCGCGCAATACGGTCGCCGCTTGGCCGCTCGTCTATGCGACCAGCACTTCGGCTCTCAGCCCACCGCCACCCTCGATGGTCCTGCGGTGCTCAAATTCACTCCCATTCGCCAGCTCAACTTGCTGGTAGTCCGTCAGCTACTGGGCCAGTGGCAGGCCGAAACAGCCCGCTTGCGCAGCCCCTATTTCGATTTTGAAGCCGCGCCCGTGCAGGCTGCCCTTACTCAGTTCATGAACGTGTTGTCGCGTCACATCAGCCTGGGCCGGGAGGCTTTTGAGCCCTTGCTGGCTCAAGCCGCTGCCGATACGCTCGGCATGGTAGCCGACCCCGCGGGCAGCTTCCAGCGCCTGCTGCTCGGCAACGCCGAGCCCATCACCCCGGCGGGTTTGCGTGACAACCTGCGCTATCTTGACATCGACAAAGCTTTCTACCAAGGCTTTGTGGATAGCCTGCCCGCCAGCAGCGAGTTCAGCCAGGACTTTCTGGCTCACCGCTTCGAGCTCTACCTCGCGGCCAACTACAAGGCCCACCAGCCCATGCAGCGCCTGGTCACCGAGTTCAGCGCCTTGCTTCCCCTCACCACCGCCGATTTGCTGGAGGACGGTCCCGTTTCGGCCGGCGCTGCCCCGGCGGCTCCCGTGGCCGAGCCTGTTGCTACGCCCGCGCCCAAAGCTCCCGAGCCCGCGCCGGTGGTTATTCCCAAGTTTGTCGCCTATCCGGCCGGTACGGCCGCACCCGCCTCGTCTGTCGTAGCCCCGCAGCCAGCGCCTGAAGCAGCGCCAGTAGCCCCAGCTGTATCGGCCCCGGCTCCACTCGTAAGCGCGCCAGCCTCATCGGATGTGATTACGGTACCGCTGCACGAAAAGCTAAAAGCCGGCCAGCCCACCGCCGCGCCCCTGGCCGAAACTCTGCGCGCGACCGCAGCCCCGGCTCCGCTTGCCGAGCGAGCCGGGCCCAAAGTCGAAACCTTGCGCGAAGCCATTTCCATCAATCAGCGCTTCAGCTTTATCAACGAGTTGTTTGGGGGCGAAAACATGGAATACCACGCCGCCATCCAGCACCTCGACTCCCTGCCTACCGCCGACCAGGCCCGCGCCTACGTCACCGGCGACTTGTCGCAGCGCTATGACTGGAGCCGCAAGGACGAGCACGTCAACAAACTTCTGAAGCTCATTGAGCGCAAGTTTGCCTAGACCCGCATCGGGATTGCCACTGCCAGGCCCCGGCTGCGCCGCTGGCTGCTGCCGTGGCTTCTGGCAGTGGCGGCGCTGGCCAATCTGGCCTACCCGATGTATGCGCACTTCGATTTCTCGCACTCCCCCGATACCCGCAGCTACCTGCGCATGGCCGCTGGGCGTTTCGACAGTGTCCGGGTGACTCACCGCTACCGGGTGCTGGTGCCGGCCGCTGCGGCCGTAGTGGCAGCTCCGATAGCTCAAGTTTATGGCCACATATGGCCGCAACGGCCGGATGGGCGGTGGCCCCTGCGCTTCGCCTTTTACCTGGTTAACTGCCTGTTACTAGCAGCCGCAGGTGCCTGCTGGTTCAATGCGGCCCGCTTGGTGGGTTCTTCTTCTTTAGCGGCCGCCTTGGCCATGGTGGCACTGCTCACCAGTCGCTGGGCAGTCTACGCTGCCGGCCTCCCGCTTATCGACAGCTTGTATCTCTTGGTTTTTGGGCTGGGCTACTATGCCATTCGCCGCGGCCCGCAGGGCGTCTGGGCGTTGGCGCTGGCGCTGCTGCTGGGCCCGCTGGCTAAAGAGTCTTTTATATTTCTGTTGCCGTGGCTGCTTTGGTTTGGTCGTAAAACCATGGCCTGGCCCAGGCAGGTCCTGGCACTGGCCGGCGGGTCCGCAGCCCTACTCCTCGTACATACCCTGGTGGACAGTCGCATCGGGGCGGCCAGCGCCCAAGCCATTTCCAACGCGCTGGAGCATTTCGAGAACATCAACTATTCACTGCAGCGAGCCGCCTCGCTCAAAGGCTTGGGCGAATTGCTCAGCATCTTTGGCTTCTTCGTTTTGATTATTCCGGCAGCCTATTGGCTGGAAAAGCGCCACGCAAGCGATTCGTCTGCTCGTGTTTATGGCTTTGTGGGCTGGGCAGAAGTGAGCTTACTGGGAGTCGTCGCTGTGCACATGCTCCTATCGGGTGACCTGGGCCGCATGGGCTACCTGGCTGCTCCGGTTGCTTGCGCAGCTTTAGCGCTGGCTTTCACGCACTGGCGCCGCTTGCTCAACGCCTGATTCGGTCCGGGTCTTTCCACGTGTCAGCCCAACCAAAGTCAAGCCCAGCAACAGGGGCCACACCGGCATTAGAAACCGCGCCGCCCCCAATGGGCCGGTTAGCAACGCCACGTACAGCAATAACCCTATGGCTATCCATCGCCCGTAGCGCAAAGTGGGCCCGTAGTATTTGAGCTGCAAAAACCCACGCGCGGCCAATCCCAGACGCAGAACATTGGCCAGCAATACCACAGCCAATATCCCCATCATACCCAGGGGCAATTGGCCCAACGCACGCCCCAGGCCGCCCGTCCGGACTTGAGCCAAAAGCCCCCTCCCGCCGGAGGCTTGACGCCAAGAAACTGGGCAATGTCATACCGCCCCGGGTCGAGAAACAACGCGGCCATCCCCTGCAAATGCTGGCCAGCATATACCAGCGGGTGCGCCTGCAATACATCCCCGGCCCGGGCCCGAATCAATTGCTGTCGCGCGGCGAAAGTAGCTTGTGTATTGGCCTCGCGCAGCACACTCGCCACCCAGCGCTCTTCCGCCGTGGGTCCTTCCACCTGGCGCAGCACGCCGGCAGCGTTGTAATGCAGCAGATTGATTTCGGCAATGCTGGAGAAATGAAAATACCCCGTTCTAGTGCTGTTCCACCCCATGTATAGCCCCACCAGCAGCAGCGGCATTAGCCCAATAAGCATAAACTCACCGCGCCTGCTGCGCCAAGCCAGCCAGCCACTAAAGCCAGCTAACACCAACGCTAGTGGATAAAAGACAGGCTTGAGCAGCAACGCTATTATTACAGTTCCAGCTAAGCTAACGAGGTACCGTCTTTTGCGGGCCCTGAGCAAAAGCAGGCTGGCTGCTGCCATGGCCACAACCGCCATTTGCAGCATGATTTCACTCATGACTGCATTTGCATAGATGAGTTGAGCCGGAAACGTGAGAATAAGAAGTATAGCTGCTCCCCAATTACGGGTGGCTGGGCGCTCCCGGCGGGCCCACCACCAACACCAGTGCTAGGTTGAGCAAGCTTACCAAGTTCTGCACTATCAACAGAATTAGCGGGTAATTATGAACGGCTCTTAGCGCTACTAAAGCGAGCGGATAGCCCGGCGGGCGTATCGTGAACTCCTGCATCGCTTGCCCTCGCGGCATGCTCCCCGGCCACGGCCTTGCATAAAGCTCTCCGTGCTGCCATACATTATGTGCCGCCTGCAAGTACCTGCCCGAGTCAGGGAAGGCCCAACTGCCCTGGTGCAACGCCCAGCCCAATGCCAGCGCGTGTGCTCCTACTAATATGGCCCATACCCACCCCGGCACTCGCCCACTCGCCATCAACGCAACAGGTCCTGCTTGCGGTAAGCGTCGAGCGCCAGCAGGCTAAACAGCAGAATGGTAAATGACCACAACGACGACCCACCGTAGCTAAAAAATGGCAGTGGAATTCCCACGACGGGCGCCAGGCCGATGGTCATTCCCATATTTACCGTGATGTGGAAGAACAGTACGCTGGCTACGCAATACCCGTAGGTTCGCCCAAAAACGGACTTCTGCCGCTCCGCTACATAGATGATGCGCAAAAGCAGCGTCATGTAGAGAGCAATCACTACAAAGCTGCCCATCCAGCCAAATTCTTCCCCGACAGTACAGAATATAAAATCTGTACTCTGTTCGGGCACAAAATCAAACTTCGTCTGCGTGCCTTGCAGGAAACCTTTGCCCACGAAGCCGCCCGACCCAATCGCAATTTTGCTTTGAGTCACGTTCCATCCCTTGCCCAATGGGTCAGCCGATGGATTAATCAATATCTCTATCCGCTGCCGCTGATGAGGCTGCAATACCTGATTATAGAAGAAATCAACCCCTACTACCATTCCCACCACTGCCACCCACACCCCCAGCGCTAGCGGCAAGTGGTGCCGTAGTATTCGCCGGTTAAGTCCCACAACTGCCACCAGTATTACTGTAAATGCCGCGACTAACCACAGCTTCGGCACTAGCAGGGCCAACAACAATATCACCGCACCTGCCGCGAGCAGAAGCAAAATCAATGGAGACATGCCTTCTCTAAAGTAGGCCAGCAGCAAAGCTCCAAATACCAATGCTTGGCCTGATTCATTGGAGGCAATAATCAGCAAAGGAGGCAGCAGCGTCAAACCAGCCAATACCAGTTGGTCCCGCCAATTCTGGTACCGCAGGTTGATACTAGCCATAAACCGGGATGCCGCCAACGCTGTGGTAAACTTGGCAAACTCCGCCGGCTGCAAGCGCACCGGCCCAAGTTCCAGCCACGAGCGTGACCCCGCAATGGGCCGCGCCACAAACATGGTGACCACTAGCAGCACAATCATGCCACCGTACATGGCATAAGCCAATGTATCGTAGGCTTTGTAATCTACCACCAAGAGCACCACTACCAGCACCACCGCTGTTGCAATCCACAATAACTGTTTAAACCAGTTGAAGGCCATAAGCTTGTCAAAGCTCAAGCTTCCCAGCGGATTTGACGGTGCCTCGGGCGAGTAGCTAGAAGCATAAATGCAAACCCATCCTATGCCGACCAGAACTACATAAAGCAGCACTGTCAACCAATCGATACTACGGCTATAACGTGCTGGTGAAACTTGCACAAATAATGACAACTAGATGCTTACACAAATTTACCACTTAAAACAGCATCTATCCTCTCTCCTAAGCTTATTGCCACCTGATAATCGTTTCAGATATAAGTGTGCTCATGCTTGTCGGCTTGGGGCGGGGTAAAAGCAAAACGCCTGCCGCTGGTGAAAGCGGCAGGCGTTACAAAAAGGTTGGCGGCGACCGACTCTCCCACCGGTGAAGGCAGTACCATAGGCGCACCGGGGCTTAACGGCTCTGTTCGGAATGGGAAGAGGTGAACACCCGGGCTAAAGCCACCATTGCTGGCGGGTCACTGCGTGTTCGTGCAGGACTCAATAACGTTGACATAAGGGGACAAAAACGAAGCGTGTGTTGCGCGCTCGACGAATGAATTCAATTGCTTGAAGTAGCGAAGCCCTCGGCCACTTAGTACGGCTCAGCTATTGCATTTCTGCTGGTTCACCTGCCGCCTATCCACGTCGTCATCTCCGACGGGCCTTCATATTGGGAAATCTCATCTCCAGGTGAGTTTCGCACTTAGATGCTTTCAGCGCTTATCTCGTCCCAGCGTAGCTACCCGGCGCTGCACCTGGCGGTACAACCGGCGCACCAGCGGCTGGTCCATCCCGGTCCTCTCGTACTAAGGACAGGTCCTGTCAAATTTCCAACGCCCACCACAGATAGGGACCGAACTGTCTCACGACGTTCTGAACCCAGCTCGCGTGCCACTTTAATCGGCGAACAGCCGAACCCTTGGGACCTTCTCCAGCCCCAGGACGTGACGAGCCGACATCGAGGTGCCAAACCTCCCCGTCGATATGAGCTCTTGGGGGAGATCAGCCTGTTATCCCCGGCGTACCTTTTATCCTTTGAGCGATGGCCCTTCCATGCGGAACCACCGGATCACTATATCCGTCTTTCGACCCTGCTCGGCTAGTCGGCCTCACAGTCAAGCCCGCTTCTGCTATTGCGCTCTGCGTACGGTTACCAAGCGTACTGAGCGGACCTTTGAAAGCCTCCGATACTCTTTTGGAGGCGACCACCCCAGTCAAACTACCCAGCAGCCACTGTCTCCTTCTTGGAAGGATTAGGCATCAGGCACGGCAAGGGCGGTATTTCAACGGTGGCTCCCCGAGAACTAGCGTCCCCGGCTCAGCGCCTCCCGCCTATGCTACACATGCCGAACCCAACACCAATGGCAACCTATAGTAAAGGTGCACGGGGTCTTTCCGTCCCGTGGCGGGTACTCGGCATCTTCACCGAGACTACAATTTCACCGAGCTCACGGCTGAGACAGCGCCCAGATCGTTACACCATTCGTGCAGGTCGGAACTTACCCGACAAGGAATTTCGCTACCTTAGGACCGTTATAGTTACGGCCGCCGTTTACCGGGGCTTCGATTCAAACCTTCGCAGCTTGCGCCACTAAGTTCCCCTCTTAACCTTCCGGCACCGGGCAGGTGTCAGGCCTTATACGTCCGCTTGCGCGTTAGCAAAGCCATGTGTTTTTGTTAAACAGTCGCCTGGGCCTTTTCACTGCGGCTTCTCGCATTGCTGCGAGGAAGCGACCCTTCTCCCGAAGTTACAGGTCCATTTTGCCGAGTTCCTTGGCCGTGATTCACTCGAGCGCCTCAGGATACTCTCCTTGACTACCTGTGTCGGTTTGCGGTACGGGTAATGTTAAAATTAAAACGCTTAGCAGGTTTTCTTGGCAGTCGGATTAGGCACACTATCCGCGTGTCCCGAAGGACGTGCGGTACTATCAGCTTTCGACAAGAGTGGCGTACTTAACTACCTCTCCTATATCTACGGCCTTCAACGGGCACTTCCGTCCGCCCGCGGTGCTTTCACTTCTGCGTCACTGCATCACTTTTTAACATTAGTACAGGAATATTAACCTGCTGTCCATCGAGTTCACCTTTCGGCTGCCCCTTAGGTCCCGACTAACCCAATTCCGATTAGCGTTGAATTGGAAACCTTAGTCTATCGGCGTGGGGGTTTCGCACCCCCATTATCGTTACTCATGCCTACATATGCTTTTCTCCACGCTCCAGCACGCCTGACGACGCACCTTCACCGCAAGGAGAATGCTCCCCTACCACGTAGCAGTCTTGCATGCTACATCCATTGCTTCGGTACTAGATTTGATGCCCGCGTATTATCGATGCCCGGTCGCTCGACCAGTGAGCTGTTACGCACTCTTTAAAGGAATGGCTGCTTCCAAGCCAACCTCCTGGCTGTCAAAGCAACTGGACCTCCTTTGTTCAACTTAATCTAGATTTAGGGACCTTAGCAGATGGTCTGGGTTCTTTCCCTCTCGGCCGGGGACCTTAGCACCCCAGGCCTCACTGCCGTGTATAGCCGCTGGCATTCGGAGTTCATCAGGATTCGGTAGGCTCTGACACCCCCTAGTCCTATTGGTAGCTCTACCTCCAACGACCTCACCACGACGCTGTACCTCAATACATTTCGGGGAGTACGAGCTATTTCTCAGTTTGATTGGCCTTTCACCCCTACCCACAAGTCATCGAAATCCTTTTCAACGGAAACTCGTTCGGTCCTCCAGTGCGTGTTACCGCACCTTCAACCTGCTCATGGGTAGCTCACCAAGTTTCGCGTCTACCCCCCGACTCCGCGCCCTGTTCAGACTCGCTTTCGCTGCGGCTCCGCGACTACAATCGCTTAACCTTGCCGGGGAGGAGTAACTCGTAGGCTCATTATGCAAAAGGCACGCTATCAGGCCACAAAAGCCCTCTAACTGCTTGTAAGCACACGGTTTCAGGTTCTTTTCACTCCGGTATTCCCGGTTCTTTTCACCTTTCCCTCACGGTACTAGTTCACTATCGGTGTCTGAGGAGTATGTAGCCTTAGCGGATGGTGCCGCTCGCTTCAGACGGGGTTTCTCCGGCCCCGCCCTACTCAGGGTATCGCTACCGTGAATCAGAATTGTCGCTTACCGGGCTCTCACCGTCTCTGGCACTGTTTCCCAACAGCTTCAGCTAACTCGATTCAATCAGATGTCGCGACCCTACAACCCCGGACTGGCCGTAACCAACCCGGTTTGGGCTCCTCCCCGTTCGCTCGCCACTACTTGGGGAATCATTGTTATTTTCTTTTCCTGCCGGTACTTAGATGTTTCAGTTCCCGGCGTTTGCCACCGCTCGTCAAGCGAGTCGGTTCCTGCCTCTTCCAGGCAGGGGTTGCCCCATTCGGAAATGCGCGGATCACAGAGTATGTGCCTCTCCCCACGCCTTATCGCAGCTTATCGCGTCCTTCGTCGCCTCTCAGACCCTAGGCATCCCCCGTGTGCTCTTGCTTACTTCGCTTTCGTATCGCTACTCTATTGCTAGAGTTGTGCTTGTCTGTTGCCAGACCAAGCGCGCTACGCTTCGTTTTTGTTACCCCTTACGTCAAAGAACGTTTGTCATTCTGGTGTTTAATGACATCGTAGAAGAATGCCTATTGCATTCGTCTAATTATTGCTGAATCCCGAACCTTTCAGACCACCTGGGTAAACCAAGTGGGCCTGCGTGGACTCGAACCACGGACCTCTACATTATCAGTGTAGCGCTCTAACCACCTGAGCTACAAGCCCGTATTCGGATTCAAAAATTATTTGAATGAAGGAAAAGACAAACGGTGTGACAACCGTAACATACTATTATAAAAACTCACGAGTCGAACTGCTCCAGAAAGGAGGTGATCCAGCCGCACCTTCCGGTACGGCTACCTTGTTACGACTTAGCCCTAGTTACCTGTTCTACCCTAACCGGCTTCTGTGACGAGCACCGGCTTCAGGTCTACCAAACTTCCATGGCTTGACGGGCGGTGTGTACAAGGCCCGGGAACGTATTCACCGCGTCATTGCTGATACGCGATTACTAGTGATTCCAGCTTCACGGAGTCGAGTTGCAGACTCCGATCCGAACTGAGAACGGCTTTTCGGGATTGGCGCACCATCGCTGGTTGGCAACCCGCTGTACCGTCCATTGTAGCACGTGTGTAGCCCTAGGCGTAAGGGCCATGATGACCTGACGTCGTCCCCGCCTTCCTCACTGCTTGCGCAGGCAGTCTGTCTAGAGTCCCCGCCATTACGCGCTGGCAACTAAACATAGGGGTTGCGCTCGTTGCGGGACTTAACCCAACACCTCACGGCACGAGCTGACGACGGCCATGCAGCACCTTGCTTTGTGTCCCGAAGGAAAGCCCCATCTCTGGGGCGGTCACGCGCATTCTAGCCTAGGTAAGGTTCCTCGCGTATCATCGAATTAAACCACATGCTCCACCACTTGTGCGGGCCCCCGTCAATTCTTTTGAGTTTCACCCTTGCGGGCGTACTCCCCAGGTGGGATACTTAACGCTTTCGCTAAGCCACCGACATTGTATCGCCGGCAGCGAGTATCCATCGTTTACGGCGTGGACTACCAGGGTATCTAATCCTGTTCGCTCCCCACGCTTTCGTGCCTCAGCGTCAGTTACAGTCTAGGCAGCTGCCTTCGCAATCGGGGTTCTGGATGGTATCTATGCATTTCACCGCTACACCATCCATTCCGCCACCCTCGTCTGTACTCAAGCCGTCCAGTTTCCAGGGCAGTTCCACTGTTGAGCAGTGGGCTTTCACCCCGGACTTAAACGGCCGCCTACGCACCCTTTAAACCCAATAAATCCGGACAACGCTTGCACCCTCCGTATTACCGCGGCTGCTGGCACGGAGTTAGCCGGTGCTTATTCACCAGGTACCGTCGTCGACCCACGCATGAGTCTTATTCTTCCCTGGCAAAAGCAGTTTACGACTCAGAAAGCCTTCATCCTGCACGCGGCATGGCTGGGTCAGGCTCTCGCCCATTGCCCAATATTCCCTACTGCTGCCTCCCGTAGGAGTCGGGCCCGTATCTCAGTGCCCGTGTGGGGGACCAGCCTCTCAGCTCCCCTAGCCATCGTCGCCTTGGTGGGCCGTTACCCCCCAACTAGCTAATGGCACGCAACCCCATCCAATTCCAATAAATCTTTAACCACTGTATGATGCCATACTATGGTCTTATGCGGTATTAATCCGCCTTTCGGCGGGCTATCCCCCAGAACTGGGTAGGTTGGTTACGCGTTACGCACCCGTGCGCCACTATGGTATTGCTACCACCGTTCGACTTGCATGTATTAGGCCTGCCGCTAGCGTTCATCCTGAGCCAAGATCAAACTCTCCATTGTAAAATGTTCTACACCCATCCGAAGACGGGCTGATGTCGAGTGCGAATCCGACTCGTATTTGACGAGTTTTTATTCAATGTTACGTTTGGTTGTCAACTTGCCGAAGCAAGTCTTACCATTTGTCTTTTCCAAGCATTCAAAGAACGTCTGCCCGCCCCATTTGAGCGAACCGTGGGGCCTTGCGACCGGTACCTTTCTCCTCTTCGTCCCCCCTTCTTTCGTTTTGGGAGTGCAAAGCTAAGAAGAAATTTTGAATTGACAAGCTTTCGTAGGAAGTTTTTAAGTTTTTTCCTGTTTCGCTTTTCAAGCCTTTCCGCCTCCTATCGAAGCGGGGTGCAAAGGTACGGCACTTTTTTCGGCTTTTGCAACCTCTTTCGAAAATAACTTTTCTAGGACTTTGCTCAGGCAGCACGAGGGGTAAGACAACTAAACCACCTGTGAAGTTCCGCAACTCTCAATTTTCTTCAGAAGCTTTCTGATTTGAAGAACCCAATGTCCGTTTGACGATTTGGGACTGCAAAAGTAGTGGTTTTTTCGGGGCAGAAAAGAGCTGCGCTAATGTTTTTACTCATTGAAGCCCGCAGTAGAGGCTTTCGGTTCGAGGGTCGTTTATAAATCAGTCACTTACCCATGTCACTTTCTTTGAGATTTTTT
The DNA here is from genome assembly GCF_042665855.1 of Hymenobacter humi. Lineage (NCBI taxonomy): Bacteria > Pseudomonadati > Bacteroidota > Cytophagia > Cytophagales > Hymenobacteraceae > Hymenobacter > Hymenobacter humi. The sequence goes on from NZ_JBHTEK010000001.1 coordinate 67,997, forward strand.
AACGGGTCGGTTCAGATGCGAAGAACTCGGCCAGGTTGGGGCGGAACTGGCGGGGCCGCTGGGATTCGTATTGCTGAATGGAGCGACCGAGTTGGGCTAGGAATGGCAAACCAATGGAGTCGTATTCGTAGGCCCCATCGTTAATGATGCCGTCACGGTTGACGTACAGTACGGCGCTAAGCATGAATTCGGACTGGTGGAGGGAATCGGCGAAGTAGGCGACGTCGGCGAGGTAGCCGTGCGACATGCCCACTACATTATAGATGTGCAGGGTGGATTGGCGGGGAAGCGTGGGGCGGCGGCCGTAGTAGAGGTACTTCTTATAAGCGTCGAAGTAGCGCGATGCGGCGTAGGGATGGAAGCCGGACTGATGCGGGGTGGCGTGGAGGTAGCGACGCAGAAAGGCGTAATCGGTCGGGGTTAGGTTAAACCGCTGGCTTGGGGCAACGGAGGCCGGGAACAGAATGCTCTGAAGCAGCGCGGTGATATCGGTCAGGGGAAGATGGTTGGCCGTAGTGAAATCGTAGGGCTCGGGGATAATGCGGCCACCGGCTTGGTGGGCGCGGCCTTTGAGGACCCGGCCGAGGGGACTGGCGTAGGGGATTGGGTTGAATTGGGCTGGCACCTTATATAAGGTGTCGCCTTGGCGGGTGTGAAAGCCGATGGGATTGGTGTGGCGGTTGGCCGTGGTATCGCAGGGGGCGAAGCGGCGGGTGATGCGGGCGTTGGGGTAACCAAGCTGGGCGAGGCGGTCGTTGAGGGGACGCTGGCCCAGGAATTCGTAGAGGCGGTTGTAGGCGAGGTTATCACTCACCAGCAGCATTCGCTTGATATAGTTGCCGACGGTGGCGGCCTGGTCGGAATCGGCGGGAGCGGCAAAGCGGACGGGGGTTTGGCAGCGGAAGGCGGTGCCGGTGGCCATGATAGTGCGGCGGTTCACTCCGGGCTTATTGAGCTGATTCAGCTTTTCGAGGGCGAGAGCGGCCACCGGGAGCTTGACCAGGCTGGCGGGGTTGAAGTATTGGCGGGGGTTGAGGTGGTAGGTGTGGGGAGTGAAGGTGGGCCGATTTTGGGCGTCGCGGTTGATTTGGGTGTAGATAATCTGGAGCTCGTAGGTATCGGGGCGGGCTAGCACTTGGGCTAACTGCGGATTGGCGTGGAGCAGGCTGTCCAGTAAGGGCGAGTCGGGGGAAGTTTCGCCCTCTCCCCTTCCCTCTTTACCATATAGAAGGGGCTCCAGACGTGTAGTAGTGGCCTGAGCTGCCAAAGCGGCGATAAGCAGCGCAAAGGCCACTCCTATTATATAGTAGTATCGATAAACGCGCAATGGATTGGTTAATTTCATAGCAGCCAGAAACAAAAAGGGCCGTGGTGTTGCCACCACGGCCCTGGGAGGCAGTTATTATGGAGAACTAGTCGGCCAATGGGATGAGGCGGCGGGCCAGGAGGAGATTGGAGTCGGTTTGGCGCCAGTTGTAGCCGGTGCCGAAGGGCAGGGCTTTGGGACGGTGGAGGGTGTCAGTATAGGCAGCGGTGAGTTCGGGCTGGTAGTGCTTGGCGAACAGGTTGATGGGGCGCTTGTAGGTGCCGTAGTAGTTGAACTGCCAGGCGCCTTTTTGAAAGAACTTCATGGCGATGCCGGAATCGTCCTGCAGGATGTAGCGGCTGTGGCGCAACACCAAGCGGCGAACCTCGCTGAAATAAAGTTTGTGCATGAGATACGTGGCCGACTTGACGTAGGTGGTCAGCGGGCCCAGGGAACGCACAAACTGAATGGGCGCGGGCTTGACCTGCAGGCCGTGGTTGCTGAGGTCGGTGGAAAAGTAATAGACGGTCTTGGGCTGGCCGTCGGGGCCGCGCAGCTTCATTTCGACGCCGGGCACGGATTTCGGGTGGGCGGCCTGGGTCGTATCGGTGGGCGCGTCGGTGAGTTGGCCGGTGGCGTCGAGCCTGCACGGGGCGGATAGCCGTGATTAGATTGCCGGTGCGCGCGGCGAAGAGCATCATCAGCGGCAGGGCGCCGTCGAGCTCTACGGACTTCAGGTCCACGGCCATGTCATTAGTCCGGAAAAAGCTGAAATTGAGCACCGACCAGAGCGAGGCTTTGACGGCGGGAAACAGCTTGGGGTTTTCCAGAGAAGCGCGGGCCGGTACGCTGCCCACGGGCTCGAGGCCCATCAGCACGTAGGTCTGGCTGGTGGGGAACATCGTGAAGACGTTCAGGAAATCGGGGCCGCTGAAGGGGTAAAAGATGGTGGGGCTGTTGCGGTGCACTTCGTCCAGCTCGGTGCTGGCCCACTTGGTCATGCTGGTGGTGTGGGTGGCGCGGTATTTAGCCCAACTTTTGTCCTGGTCGGTGGCGAAGGCCTGCCAGGCGGGTTGCTCGGCAAGCTTGGTGAGGTCACTGTGCTGGCTGGGGCGCTGGCCGCCGAGAAAGGACGCGACGTCCTGGGCGTACGCAGTATCCGGCGCGGTGAGGCGATTGGGACGCGTGGCAGCAGTTGGAGTTGCGGGTTTGGTGGAATCCATGGCCTCGGCCGTAGAAGCCATGGTTTCTTCGGCGGCAGGCGCGGTTTTAGAAACCGTTTCGGTCTTAGTGTTCGACTCGGAGCAAGCGGTGAGCAGAAGCAAAGCGGCCGGCAGGAACCGAAGCGCAGCGGTGCGGAAATACATTATATAGTAGTGTATTAAAAACAACCGGCAGCAGAGAATGAAGCCGGCAGATGATGCCGCAAGTTACGGCAGGGCTTTAGCCTTGGGCACCGGCACGGGGCGAGCAGTGCGCATGGCCAGGAAGTACACCAGCAGCCCCACGCCCAAAGTAGCCAGGCCGTAGAGCGACTCGGTAGGTTTGTCGCGCAGAATAAATGCCAGCGTCCAGCCACTCAAGCCCAGAAAGATGAGGGGCGTGATGGGGTAGCCCCACGCGCGGTACGGGCGCTCCAAGTCCGGCCGGCGCCACCGGAGGACAAACAGGCCCAGCACGGTGAGGAACGTAAATAGGTTGAGCACAAAGCCCGCGTAAACCAATACTTCCTTGAAGCTGGGCTTAAGCACAAAAGCCAGAGTGATGACTGTTTGGAGCAGGAGCGCTCGCACGGGGATGCCGGCACGGCTGCGCGGAGCCAGCCAGCGCAAGGCCGGGATGTCCTCCCCCATCGTTTGGACGATGCGGGGACCGGCGAAAATCATGGAACTGATGGTGGAAACGAGCAAGGCCGCGATTACACCTCCCATCAGCCGACCACCGAAAGGGCCAAAAAGTGAAGTTGCCGCCACAAAGCCGACTTCTACCTGCCCATTCAGCCCGGCCAGCGGCGTGGAGCGAAGGAACACATAGTTGAGCCCTACATATAATAGGAGCACAACGGTAGTCCCGGCCAGCAGGATGCGCGAGAGGTTGCGCTTGGGATTTTCGATTTCGCCGGTGACGTACACTGCGGCGTTCCAACCGGAGTAGGCGTAGCTCACATAAACCAGCGAAACGGCGAAAGTTGGGCTGAGCATCGCCTGCCAACCGGCCGCATCGGGCAGGAAGCTGAGAGGCTGCCCCTCTCCTACTACCATGCCGGCACCGATGAAAACCACCAGCACCACCACTTTCAGGGCGGTGATAATTACCTGCATCCGGCTACCGATGCGGGTGCTGCTGCCATGAACAACAGTTAAGAAGAGCACCACGGCTACCGAAAGCCAGGTGGGCTGCAGCGTGGGAAACAGGCTCTTGGCGTATTCACCCAGCGCCAACGCAGCCAGGGCCGTGGGGGCCGCAAAGCCGACGGTGGCCGATACCCAGCCCGATAGGAAACCCAGCGCGGGGTGATAAATCTGGCTCAGGTAATGGTACTCGCCGCCCGAGCGAGGCATGGCGGCGGCCAGTTCGCCGTAGCACACAGCCCCGCACAGCGCAATAAGCCCCCCAACTAACCACAGCATCAGCAGCGCGAAACCGCTTTGGATGCCCATCACCTGAAATCCCAAGCTGGTAAAAACGCCCGTGCCCACCATGTTGGCGATGACGATGGCCGCGCCGGTGAGGAAGGTGATTTTGTAAGGAGCGTTGAGCGAGGAGGGCATACTGAGGAACTTAACTCCTCAAAGATGCGGGCATCTGCCGGGATTACTGGTCAGTAAGCCCTGTGTGTAGTCTTGGCATTGATGCTACAACGACTGCTTGAACTGGGTTAATAGCTCCACGTAGCGTTAGGAATTACCCGTTTTAGCTCAAGCCGGTTCGCTACTTACTTTGGGCTTTTTGTAGAGGGGCACGGTGCTGCACGGCTCTCCGTACATGATGCTGCTGGCGACTGGAAGCAGCTTTTGCATGATGGCTACGTAGGCGTAAGTGGGCACGGGCACGTTGCCGCAACCTTTTACTACCACCTTGGCATCGCGGTATTCTTCCGCGTCGATGGCGGCAATGGCTTCCTGAAACAAGGCTTGCTCCAATGCTTCCAGATTGCCGAACACGTAGCGGTGGGCGTGGTTTTGCAGCTTGGTGGCGAGCAGCATGTAGGCCCAAGTGGGCACGATGGCATCGGCCGAGCAGATGATGGCCACGTTCTTGCCGTTGTATTGCGCCCAATCGTTGGTTTTGATGAACTCGCGGAAATCCTTTTCGCGCAGGATGAGCCCGTGGAAGAGGTTTTCCTTGATGTCGTACACCACCCGCTCGCCGGGATGAATGAATTCTTCCAGATTCAGGGTAACGAGGCCGCTATTGGCGACGCGGTTGACGAAGAGGGGTTCCATAGTTAGTGCGATGTAGCGCGAACTTTGTAGTTCGCGTGCCAGAACGATGCGAGAGGCGCGGGAACGCGAACTACAAAGTTCGCGCTACTTGCTTTTCGGCGTAGTGGTGTATACTTCTTTTAAATAAAACGGCTCGTAATAGGCCACGTCCTGGAATTCCTGGCGGTGGTACGCACCTACAGCCAGCGCCCCTACAGATATGGCCGATGGCTCAATGCCCGTTAGAAAACCAGCGTGGAGATGCTCGCCTAGCAGCGCCTGAAACTTCGTAGCGCCGTGGCCAAAGAATAACACGGAATGGTGGGCCAATTGTTCGGCCAGCGTGTCGGCGTCCAGCAGAAGCGGCGTTGGCGCCAGCACTTCCTGCCCTTCGTGGGTGTAAAGAGCAGCGTAGACTTCCATGCGCCGGGCATCCAGCATCGGGCAATACAGGAAATTCTCGGGTGAAGCGGTGCCAGCGGCTACTTGGGCTGCCAGCGCGCGCAGCGTGCTAATAGCTATTAAGGGAATGTCCAGCGCAAAGCACAAGCCCTTGGCCGCGGCACCGCCAATGCGCAGACCTGTATAAGAACCAGGCCCGTCGCTCACCGCAATAGCCGCAAGGTCGCTCAACTGATGGCCCGTATTTTCGAGCAGCTGCTCAATCAAGACGGTGAGGTGGGTGGAGTGCGACTTATCAAGTCGCAGTTCAGATTGCCCAACCAGAGAGCAGTCGGCTATTCGGTGCAGGGCAACGGAGCAGACTGGGGACGATGTTTCGAGAGAAAGAAGGAGCGTCGGCATTTGGAGTTACACAAAAAAGCAGACCCTACGAGAGTCTGCTTTTCGTTTGATTGAGCAAAATTACTACCGAGTTCCGGTCGACTTCCTAGCGCTGGCAGCCTGCCCGGTGGGTTTGAGCAGCGCTGAGTAGCGGTTGGGGTCATTGAGCACGGCCACGGCCGCGATGATGTTGGGGTCGTCGTCGAAACCGGCTTCGGTGCGACCTTTCTCGAAGTAGTAGCGCGACACGATTTCCTGCTCCAGCAGCTCTTTGATTTCGGGTTTGAAGCGCTGCAGGTCATTGGCCTTGTTCACGGTGATTTTCTTGCGAACGGCTTCGAGCTCGGCCTTTACGTCGTCGAAGTGCTTCTCTTCTTTTACCTTTTTGCCAAGGTCGGCGAGGGCCTTTTCGGCGTCGGTGCTATAGCTCAGGTTTTTGCCCTGGAGGTAGTTCACGAACTTCTGGTAATCGATATCAGTCAGCTTGAAGGCACGGGCCGGCAGAATCGAAGCGTGCTCGGCGCGGAAGCGCGTGGCGTAATCGAAGAGGTAGCTTTTCTGGAGCAGAATGCGCGTGATGTCAGCAATTTCGCGGTCCTGTACCTCAATGTCGGGAGCTACGCCGCCGCCATCGTACACGGTACGGCCAGCAGTGGTTTTAAAAGCTGTACGCAGGGAATCGGGAAATTTGCCGAGCGAGCCGTCGTCGCCACGGTGGGCATAGTCAATTTCCTGAATGCACCGGCCGCTGGGGATGTAGTACTTGGCGGTAGTCACCTTCAGCTGCGAGTTGTAGCTCAACGGCCGGGTGGCCTGCACCAGGCCTTTGCCGAAGGTGCGCTCGCCAACCAGCACGGCGCGGTCGTAATCCTGCAACACGCCCGACACGATTTCGGAAGCCGAAGCCGAGCGGCTCGACGTGATGATGGCCAGCGGAATCTGGGTGTCGAGGGGCTGGTCGAGGGCTTTGTAGGTTTTATTCCACTCGGTCACCTTGCCTTTGGTGCTCACCACGTCCAGGCCTTTGTCGATGAAGAGGTTGGAAATATTCACCGCTTCGTTGAGCAAACCGCCGGGGTTATCCCGAATGTCGAACACGATTTTCTTCGCGCCCTGCTCTTTGAGCTTGTTCACGGCTGTGCGCACTTCCCGGCCCGCATCGACGGTAAATCCGCCGAGCTGGAAGTAGCCCACGTCGCCGGAAATCATGCCGGTATACGGTACGTTGTCTACCTGAATCCGGTCACGGGTGATATCGATTTGCACGGGTTTGTCCTGCCCGTAGCGAGTCACCAGTAGCTTCACCACCGAATTGGCCTGGCCCTTGAGCAGCTTGCTGATATCGGAGTTGCTCTTTTTATCCACCACCACGCCGTTGATGTCGAGGATTTCGTCGCCGGGGAGCAGGCCGGCTTTTTGAGCTGGATAGCCTTCATAGGCAGTTTGTACCACGGTTTTGCCGTTGCGCTTCACCACCGACGCCCCGATGCCCCCGTACTGGCCGGTGGTCATGGTGCGGAAGTCTTCGATGTCGTCTTCCGGAATGTAGTTGGTGTAAGGGTCGAGCGAGCGCAACATGCCGTCGATGCCCGTTTTCACCAGCTTGGCGGGCGTTATCTCGTCCACGTAGTAGGTATTCACCTCCTTAAACAAGGTGACGAAGATGTCCATGTTCTTGGCAATCTCAAAGTACCGCTCGTTGTCGGAAGCAGCCCGGAAAGACACCAAGCCCAGCGTACCTAAGGCCAGGGTAGCGAGTAGTTTTTTACGGATAGTCATAAAAATACAAGTAGCAAGTAGGCGAATCTACGGGGCGGGCGGCGGAGCGGACGACCCTGCCGTTGTGCCTGATAAACGATGGATTGCGGAAATTAATTTTTTCCACCAACGATAGAGGACTTTTTCCTTACCCGTGAAGATAATACCTAGAAGAGCGACTTGATGCCCGCCGGGTTGCTCCACCAACCGATATTTATTGAGCCGGTACGCCTCCCGAATCAGCCGTTTGAGGCGGTTGCGGTCGACGGCCCGCTTGAAGGTGCGCTTGCTCACGCTGATGAGCACCTGCGGCGGCGCGGCCGTGGGCGCCGGGCTGGCCACCCACACAATGCGCAGGGGATAAACGCCAAAGAGGAACCCTGCTTGCTAAAAAGCTCTTCGATGAGCTTCTTGCGACACAGGTGTTCCTCTTTCGGGAAGGTATAGCGCCGCGGGGGCGCTGTTCCGGTAACCGCAGCCCCCGGCTCCTTCTCCGGTGGAGAGGGCGAGCCCGGCGATTGTGGTTCTTGCATAAAGTGAGCTATTAGCTAACAGCTTTCAGCTAATAGCCTACTGCTAGCGCTTGTGCTTGCCTTCGTCGGATACGGTGAGGCGCTTGCGGCCTTTGGCGCGGCGGCGGGCCAGCACGTTACGGCCGTTGGCGGTTTCCATGCGGAGACGGAAGCCGTGCTTGTTAACACGCTTGCGCTTCGAAGGCTGATAGGTACGTTTCATGGTAAGTCTAGTTTCGAGTTGGGCCGGCAAAGGTACGGGCTTTCTCTGGAAAAGGCAAGGTCCTCAGCCACTTTTACCGGCAATAGGCGTGCTCGCAGTAGCTTTAGCCACTTTTACCCCCTTTCGGCGATGATTCACTACCGCGTTTCCTTCGAGAATCCCCTCACGTTTTACCTCCAAATTGAGCTGACGCTGGACGTACCCGCCGAGGCCACCGCTCCCCTGGAGCTGCAGCGCCCGCCTGGCGCCCGGGCCGGTACGAGCTCCAAAACTTTGCCCAGAAGATTCACCGGGTCGAGGTATTCGATGGCAGCGGCCAGCCCCTGCCCTTTCGCAAGCTCACCAAAGACCGCTGGGAAGTGGCTGATGTGGCGGGCCTCACCGTGCGGGTGCGCTACAACTTCTACGCCCACCAGATGGACGCCGGCGGCTCCTGGCTCGACCAGTCGCAGCTGTACCTGAACCCTGTGCAGGCCTTTATGTACGTGGAAGACCGCCAGCAGGAAGCCTGCGACCTGACCCTAGCCATTCCCGAAGGCTGGCAAATAGCCTGCGGCCTCCCCCAAACGGCCCCAAATGTCCTCACCGCGCAGGATTTCGACCAGCTGGCCGATTCGCCGCTCATTGCCAGCCCCACGCTGGTGCACCAGCAGTACGAGGCTGGCGGGCTGCCTTTCCACGTCTGGGTACAGGGCGACGCCGAGCTGAACTGGCCGAAGATACTGGCCGATTTCAAGGCCTTTTCGGGAGCGCAGGCTGCAGTTATTCGGCGGCTTTCCGGTGGCGGATTATCACTTCCTGAACCAGTTTCTGCCCTACAAGCACTACCACGGCGTGGAGCACAACAACTCCACGGTGATTACGCTGGGGCCGGCCGAGCTGATTATGAGCGAGGGCTTGTACAAGGAATTGCTGGGCATAAGCTGCCACGAGCTGTTTCATACCTGGAACATCAAGAGCATCCGGCCGGCCGAGATGCAGCCCTACGACTACAGCCGCGAGAACTACTTCCGCACCTGCTTCATTGCCGAAGGCATCACCACGTACTACGGCGAATACCTGCTGGCCCGCTGCCACGTGCACACGCCAGCCCAATATTTTGAGGAGCTGAACACGGTGCTGCGCAAGCACTACGACGACGCGGGCGGCGAAAACCTCTCGCTGGCCGATGCCTCCATGGACCTCTGGCTCGATGGCTACAAGTTGGGCGTGCCCGACCGCAAGGTGTCGGTTTACCACAAAGGCGCGCTGGCAGCACTCATTCTGGATTTGACGTTGCGGCAGCTTTCCGGCCACGCCCGCAGCCTCGACGACGTGATGCGGAGGCTGTACGATGAATTCGGCAAAACCGGCATTGGCTACACCGAGGCCGACTACATCCGCATTGTGAACGAAGTAGCCGGGCGCGACATGCGCACCTACTTCGACAAGTTTATCTACGGCACCGACCCGCTCACCGAGCCCCTGAACAAGGTGCTGCACACCGTGGGCTGCCAGCTGCTGGTAGCGGAAAACGCTTCGGCGTCGGAAGGCACCTTTGGCTTCCGCACGGTGGTGAAAAACGAGCGCACGGAAGTGACGGCCATCTGGCCCAACTCGCCCGCCGCCGCGGCCCTCACCGTGGACGACGAAATAGTAGCTGTGAACGGCCGCCGCGTCGACATGAACCTGCAGTCGCTCTTCAACAACGCGGCCCCGAGCTACGAAGTCACCGTGTTCCGCCAAAACCGGCTGCTGACGGTAAGCCTGGCGGCCATGCCCGGCATCAGCTTTGGGCAGAAGTACGCCGTCGACCAGCTGGAAACGGCCGACGCCGCCCAGCAGGAAGGCTTCCGCAACTGGTTGGGCTGGGAATTTTAGGCGAATTCTTTAGTCACAAAAAAGCCCCACCAACTGAATTGGCGGGGCTTTTTGCTGTTCAAAAACTTAGTTAATCGGCTTTGCGGCCGGGCCCTTTCTTGGCGTTGGTCGCATCAATCGACATGGGCGCGTTACCTTGCGGGTTGCTGCGGGGCTTGTTGGCCTGGGTGTGGCGCACTTCGTTGAAGTTGCCGCCGGGGGTGTTGCCCTTGGTTTCGTTGCCCTGCTCGGTAATGTGGTTCTGGTTGACGTTTTGGTTGGTCGACGAGTCCACTTTCGGAGTCTTCGTCTTCTTGTGCTGCTCGTTTTCGAAAGGCACTACCGAAGGCTTCTCCTCGTTCTGGATGGGATTTTTCTTATCAGTCATGGCGTGGAAGGCAAAAGGTGGAATGATATTCCTTTTACCCACACCGTCTCGAAAGAGTTGTGCTTTTGAGCTTGCCGCCAGCTTAAACCGCGGGCACGTTGGCCAGCGCGGCAGCCGGCACCACCCGTACCAGCTCCGCAAACAGAGCCTCGCGGGCTTCTACTTCCTCAGCGGTGAGGTTGAGCAGGCGCTCGGTGCCGAACTTCTCGACGCAGAATGAAGCCATGGCCGAGCCGTGAATCACGGCGCGCTTCATGTTTTCGAAGCTGATGTCGTCGGTAGCCGCCAGGTGGCCGATGAAGCCGCCCGCAAACGTGTCGCCGGCGCCGGTGGGGTCAAACACTTCCTCCAAGGGCAATGCCGGAGCGTAGAACACCTTGTTCTTGTGGAAGAGCAGCGCGCCGTGCTCCCCTTTCTTGATGATGAGAAACTTCGGGCCCATTCCCATTATTTTCTTGGCGGCCTTCACCAGCGAATACTCGCCGCTGAGCTGGCGGGCTTCTTCGTCGTTGATGCTGAGCACGTCTACCATTTCGATGGTGGCGATGAGGTCTTCCAGGGCAATGTCCATCCAGAAGTTCATGGTGTCCATCACAATCAGCTTGGGCCGATTGACGAGGCGCTGGATAACCAGGCGCTGCACCTGCGGGGCCAGGTTGCCGAGCATCAGGTACTTACAGTCCTGGTAGCTATCGGGAATGATGGGGTCGAAGTCGGCCAGCACGTTGAGCTCGGTCACGAGGGTTTCGCGCGAGTTGAGGTCGCGCGAGTACTTGCCCGACCAGAAAAACGACTTCTCGCCCTGCTTCACCTGCAGGCCTTCCACGTCGACGCCGTGCTCTTCGAGCAGCATGATGTCGGACTGCGGAAAGTCCTCGCCCACTACGGCCACCAATTTCACGGGCTTTAGCGAATAAGAAGCCGAAAGGCCAATAAACGTGGCGGCCCCGCCAATGATTTTGTCGGTTTTGCCGAAAGGCGTTTCGATGGCGTCGAATGCAACGCTGCCGATGACGAGTAGACTCATGAAATTGGTTATTAGGTTTTTATCGATTCAATCAGGTAAGATTATGGCGCCTGCTGGTTGGCTCAAGCCAATCACGGCACCGCAATCCACACTACAACGTTCGGCAATTAAAAAAAGTCCCCGGAAATCTCCGGGGACTTAATTAGTGGGTAAATAATGGGGCTCGAACCCACGACCTTCGGAATCACAATCCGACGCTCTAACCAGCTGAGCTATATCTACCGTGTTGGTTTTGGTGGTGCAAAGATAGAAAAGGAAGCGGGATTGGGCAAAAAAGTTCTGAGGGAGGTGTATTTGATGCTTCAACGGCATAGAAGCCGTCATGCTGAGCGAAGTCGAAGCATCTCGCGTGCAGCAGTAATCCATTGACTCAACGATGCGAGCGAGATGCTTCGACTTCGCTCAGCATGACGTTCTTTTTAAGCGTTTTCGAACCGTGCGCCTCAAAAACCCGACCTTTGCAGAATGGAACCCACTACCACCCCATCGTTCAACGATTTTAAACTCAACAAACAACTTCTTTCAGCAGTAGCCGAAGCGGGCTTTACGGAGCCTACGCCAGTGCAGCAACAGACCATTCCGTTGCTGCTGGCCGGACACGACGTGCTGGGCATTGCCCAAACCGGCACCGGCAAAACCGCCGCCTTTGGCCTGCCCCTGCTGATGAAGGCCAAATATGCCCAGGGCACCAACCCCCGGGCCCTGGTGCTGGCTCCCACGCGCGAGCCTGGCCATCCAGATTGAAACCCATTTGAAGGCGCTGGCCGTGAATACCGACCTGCGCATTTTCGCCATCTACGGCGGACTGGGTCCCAAAACCCAGATTGAAACCATTGCCCAAGGCGTCGATGTGCTCATCGCCACGCCGGGCCGCCTGATGGAAATCTACCTGAAGGGCGACCTGGTGCTGCGCGAGCTGAAAACTTTCGTGATGGACGAGGCCGACAAGATGATGGACATGGGCTTCATGCCCCAGATTCGGCGCATTCTGGAGATTATTCCGCGCAAGCGGCAGAACGTGCTGTTCTCGGCCACCATGCCGGAGCGCGTGACTTTGCTGAGCGAGGAGTTCCTGGAATTCCCAGTGCGCGTGGAAGTGAGCCCGCCCGCTAAAACCGCTTCTACGGTAACCCAGACGCTGTACCAGGCACCCAACCTGCTCACCAAAATCAATCTGCTCAACTTCCTGCTGCACCGCGACGCCGAAACCATGACGCGCGTGCTGCTCTTCACCCGCACCAAGGAACACGCCGACCAGGTAGCCCACTTTCTGGAGCGCAAGGCTCCCGCCGGTGAGGTGCGCGTGATTCATGGCAACAAGGGCCAGAACGCTCGCATGAACAGCATGGACGCCTTCCGGGCCGGGGAGGTGCGCTACATGGTGGCTACCGACGTGGCCGCCCGGGGCATCGACGTGCCGCAGGTGACGCACGTTATCAACTTCGACGTGCCGATTGTGCACGACGACTACGTGCACCGCATCGGACGCACCGGCCGGGCCCAGCACATCGGCGCCGCCATCACCTTTGCCAACGAGGCCGAAATGGTGCACATTGGCGAGATTGAGACGCTTATCAACCAGAAGATTGAGGTACTGCAGGCCCGAAGAAGTCACCATCGAGGAGACCCCGTTTGAGGAGCAGCAGAAAATGGGCCGCGAGCTCGACGAGCGCCGCAAGAAGCTGGACCCCACGTTTCAGGGTGCTTTCCACGAGAAAAAGAGTGGATTAAACCCGGCGTGACCATTGACAAGCGTACGGGCAAACCATTTAAGGAAGGCCAGAAAAAGAGCACCAAAGGCTCTAAGGCCAACGTGGGCAAGAAAGGCGGCTCGGCGCCAGGCGTGAAAGCCATCAAGGCGCGGAAGCGGCGGTAGAGCTTGGTTGCCAGTTAGGCCCTTCTCCCCTTTCAGCTCAATTTTATAAATCGAAAGCCCCGGTGGGGCGGCACTTGCTTATGCAGGTGTCGCCCCACCGGGGCTTTTTGATAGGTCTGAAAAAGTAGCTGATGGAGTCTTTAGTGACCGAACAAATGCCCGAAGTGTACGCTGGCAAACGTGAAGACGCCGCCCCAGAATATTGCACTCCATAGCATATGAAGCAGGATGCGCGGCCGGGGCACGCCGAGCAGCGTGGCGATGACGGTGCCGCCGATAGGCGTGAACAGAAGCGGCGTCAGGAAGGCGATGCCGCCCATGCCGAACTTGCGGAACACCTTGATAATGTTGCGCGAGCGTTTCGTGAAGATGGGTTCGCGGCGCAGGCGTCGCTGCTTCTGGCGGTGCTGCATCCAGACGCGGCCAATGCCCGAAAAGATGAACACACTCGTCATCATGCCTGCCACGGTGAGCCCCATGGTGGGCCAAAAGTGCAGTCCCATGGAAGTCCCGGCCAAGGGGCCGCCTAAAAACTTGACCGTGCTCAGCAGAAACACGGACGCGCATTTAACGGCGGGATGGAGCAAAACAAAAGGGAAAAGCAGGCGTGAGAACTAGGCAACAACGCGGGGTAGGCGCGTTTGCAAAGATACCAACTTTAAACAGCGGGGGTTCCTTAAACGCTGCGCACACTCCGTTTATTGTAACTCAGCGTGCTGCTCAAACCGGAGCGCGCGGCAAGGACCCAGCCGGCATGTTGAGCTGAAATACGATGTTGAGCCAAGCCGAGAAGGCTGGATTTAACGCACTGATTTACTGTTCGAACGGAGCCGACACTACAGCTTGCTGCCGTAGGACAAGTCGCCGGCATCGCCCAGGCCGGGCACGATGTAGGCTTGGTCGTTCAGCCGCTCGTCGATGGCGGCCACCCACAGGTTGGCTTCGGGAATTTCGCGGGCCACGTATGCTAGGCCCTCGGGCGAGGCAATGACGGCGGCGATGTGCACCTGCCGCGGCATACCGAAGCGCAGCATGGCCCGGTAGGTTTGCACCAGGCTTTTGCCGGTGGCCAGCATGGGGTCGGCCAAAATCAACACCCGCTCATCGAGGCTGGGGGCCGAGAGGTAATCGACCTGCACCTGCACCTGGGCCGTACCCTCGATGCGGTAGGCGGCCACGAAAGCGCTGGGCGACTGGTCGAAATAGTTGAGGAAGCCCTGGTGAAAAGGCAGGCCGGCGCGCAGCACCGTGGCCAGAATGGGGAAGTCGTGCAGCAGCTTGCCCGTGGTTTCAGCCAGCGGCGTTTGGATGAGCTTATCGGTGTAGCTGAGGTGCGTGCTGATGCGGTAGGCAATGATTTCGCCCAGGCGCTGCAGGTTGCGGCGGAAGCGGAGGCTGTCCTTTTGCACCTCTTTGTCGCGCAGCTCGGCTAGGAAATGGTTGGCGATGCTGGGCTCAGCGCACACCACGTGCACGTGGGCCAGGGCCTCGCTCATGTCGGAAGAAGCACTGGGAACGGCAGCGTTGGACGAAGCGGTAGGAAGGGGAGTTTTGGCCATGCTGCAAGGGAAAAGGAAGTGGAGCCAAGCGTAATAACCTGGCCGGAGCCCCGAAGTTGGCACAAAAACCGGGGGCAGGCAAGAAGGCTGCGGCGGATTAGTCTTCGAGGCCTACCGCCTGGCCGCCAGCCCAACGCCGCTTGGACCAGGCGCGGGAGAGGTTCAGCTTACCCGTGCCAACGGCTTGCTGCGTAGGTTTGTTAAGAAATTGCTGCCCTTGGTTTTTCCCGGCCCCGCGGTTTCGTTTTTTATGAGAACTATCTGTTTTTATGCATAAAGCTCTGCTCCTGTCTTCCGCTATGGGTCTGGTGGCGGCCCCGTTGGCTGCCCAAACAGTGCCGGCCACGCCCCCAACCCCGGTAGACACCACCACGCGCCCCGCTCCCGCTACGCCCACCCAACCCGCCAAGGACGCCAATTCGCCTTGGATAGTGTTTGACCAGCCCGTGGCCGACAAGCCTGCAGCAGTACCCGCCAAGACCACGCAGGGCGCCAACTACGTGCCGCTGGACCCGGACACCTACCGGCTGCTCGACCGGTACGCCATCAAATTCGGAGCTGACTCCCTAAGTGACCCGCACACCAGCGTGCGGCCCTACACCCGCGCCGCAGCCGCCCGTTTAGGTGCTCGGATACTTTCGCCGGACAGTGCGTCGCGTTCCGGCGGCACGCTGTCGCGCGCCGACCGCTTCAATGCCCAGTACTTGTTGAAAGACAATTGGGCTAACAGCTCCCGAGGCGCGGAAATCAATGAAAGCCAGAAGCCTTTTCTCACGAATTTCTACCGCAATCAAACCGACCTCTACCACGTCCAGAACGAGGACTTTACGCTGCGCGTAAACCCTGTGCTGCTGCTGCAGGCCGGCAAGGACACCGAGAGCGACGGCCTGCGCTACGTGAACACCCGGGGCGTGCAATTGGAAGGCACCATCGACCAAAAGCTCGGCTTCTACACGTTTCTGGCCGACAACCAGCAGGCCGTGCCGCAGTACGTGCAGACCCGGATTCTGCGCGACGACATTGTGCCCCACGAAGGATTCAAGAAGAATTTCAAGGACAAGCCCGACCAATACGATTTCTTCACGGCCCGCGGCGGTATCACCTACGCCGCCACGAAGCACATCAACCTGCAGCTGGCCCACGACCGCAACTTCATCGGCAACGGCTACCGCTCGCTCATTCTCTCGGACTACAGCGCGCCGTATTTCTTTTTGAAGGTGAATACCCGCGTCTGGAAGTTCAACTACCAGAACCTGTTTGCCGAGCTCACGGCCGAGCGCAAAAACCAGGACCAGGTGTACCCTAAGAAGTACCTGGCCATGCACCACCTCAGCTTCGACGTGACGCCCACGCTCAACATTGGCGTGTTTGAAAGCACGGTACTGGGCGGACGCAACGCCGAGCCCGACAGCGTGACAGCCGGCGGCAAAATTGTGCCCGGGCGAGTGGGCCGCGGCTTCGAGCCTGCAGTACCTGAACCCCATCATCTTCTACCGGGCCGTGGAACAGAACGCGGGCTCGGCCGACAACGCCATCCTGGGCCTGGACTTCAAATGGAACATCCTGCACACAGCCCAACTTTACGGGCAGTTCGTGCTAGATGAGTTCAAAATAAGCGAGGTACGCGCCGGCAACGGCTGGTGGGCCAACAAACAGGCTGTTCAGCTGGGTGCCAAGTACATCGACGTAGCAGGCCTGCGCAACCTCGACCTGCAGGTGGAGTTCAACTACATCCGCCCCTACACCTACCAGCACGCGGACAGCTACACCAACTACCAGCACTACCAGCAGCCCCTGGCCCACCCCATGGGTGCCAACATTGCCGAGATTCTGGGCGTGCTCAGCTACCAGCCGCTGCCCCGCCTCATGCTGGTGGGCAAGGCCTTCTACTCGCACCAGGGCCTCGATGTGAACGATGCGGATGTTAACCTCCAGAACTACGGCGGCAACGTGCTCAAGTCGTACAACACCCGCGCGAAAGAGTACGACAACCGCGTGGCCCAGGGCAACAAAAGCCGCCTGCTGCACGCCGACTTCACGGCCACCTACCAGCCGCGCCTGAACCTGTTTGTGGACGCCAAGCTCATTGCCCGCCACCAAACCTACGTGCGCACCCCGGCTCTGGATGGCAACGAGGTGTATGCCTCCCTGGCCCTGCGCTGGAACATTGCGCAGCGCCTCCACGAGTTTTAAGTCATGTCCGGTACCACGCTCCTTTACCGCCCCGTTAATCAGCACGAGCTTGACCTGATTGCCGAGCCTGGGCTGGAAAGCCTTTCCGCCGCGTCTGCCCGAGCAGCCGATATTTTATCCGGTACTGAACGAGGAGTATGCCACTCAAATCAGCCGCGACTGGAACGTCCCTTATTATGGGATAGGCTACGTGGTTCGATTTGACGTGAACACTGAGTATCTAAGGCAGTTCCCGGTTCAAAACGTTGGCGACCAAAAGCACGACGAGCTATGGGTACCCGCCGAAGAATTGTCCACCTTCAATCAACACATTGAAGGCCTGATTGAAGTAATAGCTGAGTTTCGGCGTTCTTAACCTTGCTGTAAGCGCCTCTCGATGAAGACCTACCTTAGAATTCTGCAGTACGCTCGGCCTTTTGCCAGCTTTCTGCCGCTGTACCTGCTTTACACGCTGCTGACGATTTTCTTCAGCATCGGCAATTTCACGCTCATCATTCCGCTACTGGACGTGCTTTTTGACACGACCAAGGCCACTGTGGCTGAAGCCCCGGCGGTGCTGCCCAAGTTTGCGCTCAGCATAGAGTACGTCACGGGCTCGTTCAAATTCTTCTTCGGCCAGATTATCGCCGAGCACGGCCGCATTGGGGCGCTCACGTTTGTGTGCGCGATAGTGGTAGCATCGGTGTTTTTCAGCAACCTGTTCCGCTACCTGAGCTTGCGGCTCATTGCCCGGGTGCGGGCCCGCGTGATTCGCGGGCTGCGGCTCAATTTGTACCAGCGCATCCTGCAGCTGCCGCTCAGCTTCTTCAGCGGTGAGCGCAAGGGCGATTTGATGTCGCGCTTTACCAGCGACGTGCAGGAAGTGGAAACCTCGGTAGTGAATACGCTGACCGGCGTCATCCGCGACCCGCTCACCATTGTGTTCTACTTCGTGGTGCTGTTCACCATGTCGGCCAAGCTGACCTTGTTTTCGCTGATTCTGCTGCCGATTTCGGGCGGCATCATCGCCCTGGTATCCAAGCGGCTGCGCCAGCAGGCCAAGCAAAGCCAGAAAACCTTGGGCACGATGCTGTCGGTGATTGACGAAACGCTGGGCGGCGTGCGCGTCATCAAGGCGTTTAATGCCCAGCAGTACATTCTGGGCAAGTTCATGGACCAGAACGACCAGTACGCGCGCACCTCCCGCAACATCGACAACACCCGGGATTTGGCCTCGCCCTTCTCCGAGTTTGCGGGCGTAACGGTGGTGGCGGGCTTACTGTACTTCGGCGGGGCGTTGGTACTGGGCGGGCAGTCGGACCTGACGGCAGCCAAGTTCATTGGCTACATCATCCTGTTTTCGCAGGTCCTGACCCCGGCCAAGTCCTTGTCTTCGTCGTTTGGCAATATTCAGCGGGGCCTGGTGGCCGGCGAGCGGGTGCTCTCAATTATCGACACGGTGCCGGCCATTCGGGACCGGCCCAATGCGGAGGTACTGCCCCCATTCAAGCACGAAATTGAGTTCCAAGACCTGCAGTTCAGCTACGGCGACTCGCAGGTGCTGTACGATGTGAACTTAAAAATCCGCAAGGGCAGCACCGTGGCGCTGGTGGGCTCCAGTGGCGGCGGCAAAAGCACGCTGGCCGACCTGCTGCCGCGCTTCTACGACCCCAGCGCGGGCCGGATTATGATTGACGGCCACGACCTGCGCGGCTGCACGCTGCATTCGGTGCGCGACCAGATGGGCATCGTCACGCAGGAGAGCATTCTGTTCAACGACACCATTTTCAATAACATCCGCTTCAACACCCAGGCCACCGAGGCCGAGGTTATTCAAGCTGCCAAAATTGCCAATGCCCACGACTTCATCCTGGCCAGCCCCGAAGGCTACCAGACGGTAATTGGTGACCGGGGCTCGCGCCTTTCGGGGGCAGCGGCAGCGGCTGAGCATTGCGCGCGCCATTCTGCGCAACCCGCCCATCCTGATTCTGGACGAGGCCACCTCGGCCCTCGACACCGAAAGCGAAAAACTCGTACAAGAGGCATTGCAGCGCCTGATGCAGAACCGCACCTCGCTCGTGATTGCCCACCGCCTGAGCACCGTGCAGCACGCCGATGAAATCGTGGTGCTGCAGCACGGCCGCATTGTGGAGCGCGGCACCCACGACGACCTGGTGCGGCGCAAAGGCGGCGTATACCAGCGCCTGAGCTCCATGCAGACCAACGCGGCTCTGGTATAAGAAACCCTATCTTTCGCCCCTAACCAACCTTTTTCGCCATGCTTGCCCTCAAACGCATTGTCACCGTCGCCGTAATGGTTTACCTGTTGCTGGCGCTGTTGTTCATCCTCGCTCCCGCGGTGCGCACCTCCGTGATGGGCATGGGCACCGGCCTTTCGGCCCTGGAGCAGGAGCGGCAGTTCTACTACACCATGTTTGTAATTGGCGCTATTATCCTGGCCATTCATTTGATTACCGAAAACATGGACAGTGTAATGCTGCGCCGTTCGGTGAGCCAGCAGGAAATGAAAGTTAACGAGCTAAAAGCCAAGCTTTACGACCTGCAGCAGCGGACCACTGCCCCGGCACCTATAACCCAGACCAGCCGCACCGTTGATGGCCGCGTCGCTGGCGTTCCGGTGACGGAAACCCGCCCAGCCGGCACCGTTAGCTCAACTGAAACGCTGACGCCTGACCACCTGCCCCGGCCCACGTTTCCACAAAACGACCCCAGCCTGCCCAACACGCCTCCCGCTGAGCGGCCGCTGCTGTAGTTTTCTTTCAATCGCATCTGCCTTTTTTATGTCTGTCATGCTGAGCTAGCGAAGCATCTTCTCACGGCTCAACGATTCGTTCTGCGGTGATAAGATGCTTCGCTCCGCTCAGCATGACAGTTAAGTAGTGGGGCGACAGTGCGAACAAACGCGCACAAACACAACGACCGGTCTGATACCGAGTATTCTATCCCGAGTTATTTCTCAAGTGCAAGACGCTACCCTGCTCCCCGACCTTATCCGCGCTGAGCTGACCGAAGCCCACACGGTGCTCGACCGCTTTCTGACCAACCCGGCCAATTTGACTCGCATTGCCGAGGCTGCAGAGCTGTTTTCCCAGAGCCTGCGCAACGGCGGCAAAATTCTGACTTGCGGCAACGGCGGCAGCCTCTGCGACGCCCAGCACTTCGCCGAAGAGCTCAGCGGCCGCTACCGCCAGGACCGCCGCGCCCTGGCCGCCATCGCCCTCACCGACGCCTCGCACATGACCTGCGTGGCCAACGACTACGGCTTCGAGTTCGTCTTCAGCCGCTTTGTGGAGGCCCTGGGCCGGCCTGGCGATGTGCTCCTGGCCATCAGCACCAGCGGCAACTCGCCCAACGTATTGCGCGCGGCCGAAGCGGCCAAAGCAGCCGGGATGCTGGTAGTGTCGCTCACCGGCAAAGACGGCGGGCAGTTGGCGGGCCTCAGCGATGTCGAGATTCGCGTGCCGCACTTCGGCTTTGCGGATAGAATCCAGGAGATTCACATCAAGGTGATTCACATTCTGATACTGCTGATTGAAAAGCTGGTGATTGGCTAAGCGACAAACGTCATACTCCACGAACGTCATGCTGAGCCTGTCGAAGCATCTTTACCGCGCAACTAATTCAATTTAGTATTGAGGTAAAGATGCTTCGACAGGCTCAGCATGACGTTCTTTTTTCATAGTAGATTAGGCGTGAAGACATAGAGAAAAAGCGTTCTAGCTTTGCGGTAGTCTTTCCGCTTCTCCTGGCAACCCTAACTCTACCAAACACATGCTCACCAAAACATTCGGCTCGGCTGTGCAGGGCGTCAATGCCTATACCATCACCATTGAGGTAGTGGTGACGGCCGGGACGTTGTTTTACGTGGTAGGGCTGCCGGATAATGCCATCAAGGAAAGCCAGCAGCGCATTGAGGCGGCCTTGAAGCTGCGCGGCTACCGCATGCCGCGTACCAAAGTGGTGGTGAACATGGCGCCGGCCGACATTCGCAAGGAAGGCGCTGCTTATGATTTACCCATTGCGCTGGGCATTCTGCACGCCTCGCAACAGCTCAATACCGAGCGGCTGTCGGAATACGTCATCATGGGCGAGATGTCGCTCGATGGCAACCTGCGGCCCATTCGCGGCGTGCTACCCATTGCCATTCAGGCACGCAAAGAAGGCTTCAAGGGCATCATCCTGCCCAAGGAAAACGCCGAGGAAGCGGCCATCGTCAACAACCTCGACGTGATTCCGGTGGGCAGCATGCAGGAGGCCATCGACTTCTTCGAGGGCCGGCAGGAAATCACCCCGCTGAAGGTGGACACCCGCGACCTGTTTCAGCACTCGGTGAACAAGTACACTGCCGATTTTGCCGACGTGCAGGGCCAGGAGAACATCAAGCGGGCGCTGGAAATAGCCGCGGCCGGCGGCCATAATGTGATTATGATTGGGCCACCCGGCGCGGGCAAGACCATGCTAGCCAAGCGTCTGCCCAGCATCTTGCCGCCCCTGAGCATGCAGGAGGCGCTGGAAACCACCAAAATTCACTCGGTAGCGGGCAAGCTGGCCGGCGGCGGACTGCTGAGCTCGCGGCCCTTCCGCGCGCCGCACCACACCATTTCGGACGTAGCGCTGGTGGGCGGAGGCGGCAACCCGCAGCCAGGCGAAATCTCGCTTTCGCACAACGGCGTGCTGTTTCTGGACGAGCTGCCGGAGTTTAAGCGCACGGTGCTCGAGGTGATGCGCCAGCCGCTGGAAGAGCGCCGCGTCACGATTTCGCGGGCCAAAGTGAGCATTGAATTCCCGGCCAACTTCATGCTCATCGCCAGCATGAATCCCTGTCCGTGTGGGTATTACAACCACCCCGAGAAGGAATGCGTTTGCGGCCCAGGCGTGGTGCAGAAGTACCTGAACAAGGTATCCGGCCCGCTGCTCGACCGCATCGACCTGCACGTGGAGGTCACGCCCGTGACTTTCGACCAGATGACGGCGACGCGCAAGGCCGAGACCAGCGCCGACATTCAGCCCCGCGTAGACCAGGCCCGCCAGGTGCAGGAAACCCGCTTT
This sequence comes from Hymenobacter humi, assembly GCF_042665855.1. Taxonomy (NCBI): domain Bacteria; kingdom Pseudomonadati; phylum Bacteroidota; class Cytophagia; order Cytophagales; family Hymenobacteraceae; genus Hymenobacter; species Hymenobacter humi. The sequence goes on from NZ_JBHTEK010000001.1 coordinate 89,935, forward strand.
AAAGAATTTGCCGACATTCACTCCAACGCCATGATGCCGCCGCAAATGGTGAAGGACATTTGCCAAATCAGCGAGGAGGGCCGCACGCTCCTGAAAACGGCCATGGAGCGCCTGGGCCTCTCGGCTCGTGCCTACGACCGCATTCTGAAAGTGGCCCGTACCATTGCCGACCTGGCCGGAACCGAGGAAATCCAGATTCAGCACCTGGCCGAAGCCATCCAGTACCGCAGCCTCGACCGCGAAGGCTGGGCTGGCTAAATCTCCATGTACAAGGCGCTAGTCAAACCTGCTCTTCTTCAACCTCGACGCCGAGCGCTGGAGCAGTTCTACACCGGGTTCATTTACGAGGGGCCGGCGCTGGTGAACCAGATAAACAAAGCACTGGTCAAGGCTCAGGGCTAGCTCAACAATGCTGCCCGGATGCCGCTGCCGGAGCCATAGCTACAGCTTAGCGCCCAGCTTAAATTCAATGACATCGGCGGCACCGCGGTGAATCTTCAGGTCCACGGCGCCGAATACCACGTCGTTGAAGTGGTATTTCAGGCCCAGGCGCTCGTAGTAGAACGTGCTCGATTTGTAGGGCGCGTACACGTACAGGCCCAAGTGCGACACAAACGCCAGCTGGCCGAACAGCAGGCTCGTGGCCCACAAAAACGCCCGCCTTGGCTACGTCGGGCTGCCTGAGGCCGGCGCGGGTGGTGTCTTCCAGAGTGGCTTTCAGCGACCGGTCGTAGAAGCCTTCCACGCCCGCCAGCAGGTTGGATTTGCGGTTGACGCGCCGGCCCACGGCGGCGGTGGCCGAGTGCACGAGGTATTTTTCGGGTCGCTTCCGTTGCGCTGCTTGTAGCCCAGGCTGCTGCTCAGGTTGAAGAAGTAGCCGCCGACCTCGGCCGGGTCGGGCGCGTTGGCGTTGGTGCGGGGTGCGGCGCGCTGCTCGTGGTAGTTGAGCCCCAGCACCACCGAGGGCAGGTTTACGCCAAAGTTGGGCTTGGTGGTGGCGCCGTTGGAATAGTGGTTGAGGCCCAGGCCGGCGAGCAGGCCCAGGTGCGGCGTGAGGGCATAGTCGTACTCAAACCGCAGCTGCAGGGTAGCGTTCAGAAACGAGCTGGCGATGTTGTTTTTGCGGTTGGTGTCGCGGTTGTACGGGTTGGTGAGGTACGCCAGGCCCGCGCCCAAGCGGAAGCTGAAATCGTGGTTGGGACCGCGCGAAAACGACTTATTGAGGTAGGGACTGGCCGCGACCAGGTGGCCCAGCCGGGGTTGTGAAAATCGCAGTAAGTCAGGGCCAAGCCCACTTTGGGGTACTGGTACCAGCCGTGCCAGGGCGCGGCGCCGGTGGTTTGCCGCTGCAGGTTGATTTCGAAGCCCGTGGGGTGCGAGGCCACCAATTGCCGGATGGCGTAGGTGTGCGCCACCAAGATGCTGCCCTGCGCGTAGGCCCCCAGCATCAGCGGCGAGCGTGTTGCGGCCGGCAACGCGGCCGAACCAACCTGCGCCGCCGCCGGCACCGCCATCAGCCAGAGCAAGGCCACCCAGAAGCGGCCCCTGAGCAGCCGCAGCAGTACGAAAGGCCCCATAATCAAAGCTAGAGAGTAGCGTCAAATTTACAGCTCAACAGTTGCATTAACAGCTTGTTATGTCGTAAATTATTTTGTATTTTTAAGTAATATGAAGATTCAAAAACCTCTATGAGCCAACGGCCTACGGGCTGAGTCGCAGCAACGAATTTATGGTTTTGAATTTATGGTCCCACCCGTTTTCCTCGTCTTGTCCATCCCGAGATAGCTCCCTACTGACTCCCTCCCATGGTTTGGGCCCGGCGCGCCGGCAACCAAGCCTTCTGCACAGGCAGGACCACACCGCCGGGCCTGTAGACGCGTGACGGCTTCATGCCCGCAAAGCACCACTGAAACGACCGGCCTTCAGGGCTGAAGACGACCAGAACAGCAAATGGCTTATGACAAAAATGGGGGCATTTTAAAAGAAGCCAGACGTGAGAACCAGTAATTGCGAACCCCCTGACTCTTGCCCCTTTACCCGCGCTACGGACGGCGGACGCTGCGCATGGCTGCCAGCCAGCGGAATGAGGAGTTGCAGCTCAACCGCAACCCTGCCCCAGCTTATGGGGTAAGAGGGCCGAATTCGCCGGAAGAAACGGCAGATTTACTCATACATCTATTCTCTTCACTAAACCTTACTAATCACTATCGGCCATGAAAAAACTCGCATTACTAGGATTGTCCCTGCTCGGCCTTTCGGCTGCCCATGCTCAGGACAGCGGCGGAATTCGCCTCGGCGTAAAAATAGGCGCCACGTATTCCAGCATTTCGGGCGACCAGGTATCCCAAATCACCGGGCCTAATTTCAACACCGACCTGGGTTCCTACAAATTGGGCTACAACGCCGGCATCGGCACGAGCTTTCCGATAAGCAGCGACGGCTTCTTCTCGTTTGCGCCCGAACTGCTGTACAACCGCAAAGGCTACGAGATAAAGTCGACGCAGAAGAGCGGCCTGCCCGCGGGCGTGTCCAGCGTCGAGAGCGAGCAGCAGCGCGTGCTGCACTACATCGATGTGCCCCTGCTGGCCCGCATCAACGCCGACGGCCTGTTCTTTGAGCTCGGCCCGCAGGTGAGCTACCTCTTCGGCTCGAAGAACAAGCAGCAGACCACGACCAAGTTCAGCAACGGCGACAAGGACAAGGTGCAGGACGACAGCAGCTTCCTGGACTACACCGGCGTGTCGCGCGGCGATGCCGATAAGTCGGACTTGGCTCAATTCGACATCTCGGGCGTGGCCGGCGTTGGCTACATGACCGACGGTGGCCTGAGCCTGGGCCTGCGCTACGCCCGCGGCTTTAACTCGCTGATTGACTCCAAAAACACCAACAACGAGCCCAAGGCCTTCAACAACGCCTTTACGCTGCAGTTGGGCTACTTGCTGCCCTTCGGGCAATAAGAATTTAGCTCAGGATTGAAACGCTGGCTGCCTCCGGGCGGCCAGCGTTTTTTGTGGGCCAGGCGCGGCCTTGCACTTTCAGGCCGGATGAGTAGTAGCCCATTGGGCTGAAATGGCCGACGTAACGAATGAAAAAGCCTCGGGGATGCTGCGAAAGATTTAGTTATAGATTTGCAGCGAACCCCATTCTCTTCACCTTTTTTCTTCACCCAAATGAAAAAGATTGTTCTATCCCTGGCGGTGTTGGTTGGCGCGGCTACCGCGGCCCAAGCCCAGAACGTCACGTTCGGCATCAAAGCCGGCGTGAACCTGTCCAACGTGTCGGGCGACAACACCGACAATTTCAAGAGCCTTGTGGGCGCCAACGCCGGCGTCGCGGCCAACTTCGGCTTTTCGGACCTGCTTTCGTTTCAGCCCGAGCTGCTGTACTCGATGAAAGGCGCCAAGCTCGAGGAAGGCGGCGACAAGGTTGAAAGCCGGCTCAACTACCTCGACGTGCCCCTGCTGCTGAAGCTCAACGCCGACGGCCCCTTCTTCGAGGCGGGCCCGCAGGTAGGCTTCCTGGTGTCGCAAAAGACGACCTACGACATTGGCGGCGTAACCAACTCCAGCACCAGCACCGATGGCACCCGCAAGGTGGACCTGGGCTACGTGCTGGGCGTGGGCTACCAGGCGGCCAGCGGCCCCAGCCTGGGCCTGCGCTACAACGGCGGCATCAGCGACCTGAGCGACCCGTCGACGACCGAGAAAAACCGCAATTCGGTATTCCAAGTCCAGTTGGGCTACATGTTTGGCGGTAAGTAATTTGGCTTGCGCTTCGCGCTTGTAAGTAAGCCCGGCTTCTCCCCAGAGCCGGGCTTTTTCGTTGGGTTAAAACGATTTTTGTCAGGCCGAAAAAACCGCCGCTGTAGCTTTACAGCCGCATTTAACCCGCCGAAATATGAAAAAAGCCCTCCTTTCTCTTCTACTACTTGCCGGCCTGCACGGCGCCGCGCACGCGCAAAGCGGCAACCTTTCCCTGGGCCTGAAAGCCGGCGGCACGCTATCGACTTTCTCCGGAGCAGATGCGACGTCGATGAAAAATCTTTTCGGCTTCCACGCCGGCGTTCTGGCCAACCTCAGCCTCACCAACCACATTGCCTTCCAGCCCGAGCCTGCTCTATTCGCAGAAAGGTGCCCAGGCAGCCCTCGACGGCAGCACCGACAAACTCACCTACCGCCTGCACTACGTGGACGTGCCGCTGGCCTTGCACCTCAATGTAGACGGGCTGTTCTTTGAAGCGGGCCCGCAAGTGGGGTTCCTGGCCGCTGCTCAATCCAAGCTGGGCAGTGCTTCCACCGATGTTAAAGCCGCTTATAATACCGTAGACGTGGGCTACCTGGCCGGCCTGGGCTACCAGCGCAAAACCGGCCTGGGCGTGGGCCTGCGCTACAACGGCGGCGTTACCAACGTAAGCAAAGAGACCACGGTGGGCAGCACCACGTACCAGATCCGGGCCCGCAACAGCGCCTTTCAGCTGTACCTCACGTATTCCTTCAACGGCCGCTAGCCCTGGCAGCAGCCCATCAAAAAGCCCGGCCTCCGCAATGGAAGCCAGGCTTTTTTATTGAGCTGTGCCTACCGGCTAGACCTGCGCCGCGGCATAGTTGCGGTAGAAATGCGGGATGGTTTCGATGCCTTTCAGGAAGTTGAAGACGCCGAAATGCTCGTTGGGCGAGTGAATGGCGTCGGAGTCGAGGCCGAAGCCCAGCAGCACCGTATCCAGCCCAAGCTCCGACTTGAACATGGCCACGATGGGAATGGAGCCGCCGCCGCGCGTGGGCACCGGGCGCTTGCCGAAGGTGGTCTCCATGGCGTCGGCCGCAGCTTTGTAGGCCACCGAGTTGGTGGGCGTCACCACGGGCTCGCCGCCGTGGTGGGGGCGTACTTCCACCGTGACGCCGGCAGGCGCGATGCTCGTGAAGTGCTTCTGGAACAGTGCCGTGATTTCGGCCGAGGTCTGGTGGGGCACCAGGCGCATAGAGATTTTGGCGTGGGCCTGCGAGGCGATGACGGTTTTGGCGCCTTCGCCGGTGTAGCCGCCCCAGATGCCGTTCACGTCGAGCGTGGGCCGGATGCTGGTCCGCTCCATGCTGCTGTAGCCTTTCTCGCCGTAGCTGGCGGGCAGGCCGATGCTCTGCTTGAACTCCTCTTCCGAGAACGGCGCTTTTGCCATTTCGGCGCGCTCCTCGGCGCTCAGCTCATCCACGTTGTCGTAGAAGCCGGGGATGGTGATGTGGCCGTTTTCGTCGTGCAGGCTGGCAATCATCTCGCACAGGGCGTTGATGGGGTTTTGCACGGCTCCCCCGTAGAGGCCGGAGTGCAGGTCGCGGTTGGGGCCGGTCACGGTTACTTCGTGGTAGCTCAGGCCGCGCAGGCCCACCTCAATGCTGGGCACGTCGTTGGCCAGAATGCCGGTGTCGGAAATCAGGATGACGTCGGCTTTCAGCTTCGCCTTATTGGCTTTCACGAAGATTTCGAGGTTGTTGGACCCAATTTCTTCTTCGCCCTCAAACATGAACTTGATGTTGCAGGGCACGCCGCCCTGGCCGTCGCGCATCATCATCTCGAAGGCTTTCACGTGCATGTACACCTGGCCTTTGTCGTCGCAGGCACCGCGGGCGTAGATTTTCCCGTCTTTGATAACGGGGTCAAACGGCGGTGACGTCCACAGCTCGTAGGGGTCGGCGGGCTGCACGTCGTAGTGGCCGTACACCAGCACGGTGGGCTTGCTCGCATCGGTGATATAGTCGCCGTATACGATGGGGTTGCCGGCCGTGGGGCAGATTTCCACGTTTTGCACGCCGGCTTCTTCCAGGCGCGTTTTCAGGTAATCGGCCGCGCGCAGCACATCGCCGTGAAACTTGGGGTCGGCCGAAACCGAAGGAATGCGGAGCCAGTCAATCAGCTCGTTGAGGAAGCGGGTTTGGTTATCGGCGAGGTAATTGGCCATGCGAGGCAGGAGTTGAATGGTGGTGGGTTGGGAACTGTGGAGTAAAAGTAGCGGGCGCAGCCGATACGGCTCCTACACGTTTCGGGGGTTTTGGCTCGGCTATACCCGGAGTCCTGTGCTCCTCAGCAGCTCCTCTAGAGCCGCGCATCCAGCACCAACTCTTTTATCATCTGCTCGCCCAGCTTCCAGGCTTCGGCCCAATTTTTCTCGGGGCTTTCGAAGGTGAGCAGGTAGAGCGTATCGGTCTTGGCGTTGGCCAGCGCCATTTGGTACACCACGCGGGGCTCGGCTTCGGAGGGCGCATCCCGGTAGCGCACGGCGAGCTTATAGAAGGGGCCATCGGCCGTCGACGTCTTTTCCAGCTGTTGCTGGCCCTGGCCGAAACCGGTGCGCATCATCAGCAGCTCGGCGTAGGCCGGAGCCTGGCGGCCGGTCTTGGCTTTCACTTTGCGCACCACATTCAGCGAGGCCCCGGTCTGAAATTCGCCGCTCTCCCCTATTTCGTCCTGCGTGAGGTAGAAAGTGGTGGCTCCTTTCTGCCCTTCCGCCTTGTAGTACCAGCCTTCGGGCAAGGGCATGGCGGCCTTAACATCGGGCAGCGCCTGCCACCGAAAGCCAGCCGGGGCCGTGCCCAGGGCGGTGTTGTATTTCTGCGCGGCAGCGGGCAGCGCGAGGAGCAGCAGAAACAGGAGACGAAGCATGGGCCGGGTTGGGAGTGTGTAAGTGCAGAAACTTAAGCGGGTTTCAGCAGAAATGCAACTACCCGCCCTGCGCTCTTACTTCCGCCCAAACAGCGGCACGCGGCTTTCCGTACCAGCGCGGAGGCGGCCGATGTTGGCCCGGTGCGTGTAGATGAGCAGGGCCGCCAGCACAAATCCCACCCACACCATAAACGGTTGGGCTGGCCGAAACTGGGGCAGCAGCTGTAGCAGCGCAAAGGTCAGGCCCGCCGTCATCGAAGCCAGCGACACGTAGCGGAACAGGAGCAGCATCACGATAAACACCAGCATGCACACGCCCACCGTGGCCGGAGCCACGCCCAGCATCATGCCCAGCACCGTGGCCACGCCCTTGCCACCCCGGAACTGCGCGAAAACCGGATAGATGTGCCCCACAATGGCGAGCACGCCACAAATCAGCTTGAAGTACAACTCGTGCTCGGGCTGAATGGCGCCTTGAGCTACCAGCCACGCCGGCAAAAAGTACGCGGCCACAAAGCCTTTCAGCGCATCAATGAGCAGTACCGCCGAGCCGGCCTTGGGCCCGAGCACGCGGAAGGTATTGGTGGCGCCGGCGTTGCCGGAGCCGTGCTCGCGGATGTCGGCCAGCCCAAAAAGCGGCGGCCCACCCACAGCGCCGTAGGGATAGAACCAAGGAGGTAGGCGGCCAAAAGCGCCAGGAAGATGTAGAGGTAGTTCATGCGGGGATAAAAGTAGCGTGCAGTTCCGCTTAAAGGCATAACCAAGGTGCCGTAAAAAACAGTACGTCATGCTGAGCGAAGTCGAAGCATCTCGCGTGGGGACACCTCACCCCCGGCCCCGGTTCGCTTGATGCGCGAAGCCCGCGGAGAGGGGAGCCACGGCGGCGTAAGGTTTAGCTCAATTCTTAAAAAGAAAGCCCCGGCTCAATTGAGCTGAGGCTTTCGTAATGCGAATGCTTTACGTCAGGCTCCCCTCTCTTTTGGAGAGGGGCCGGGGTGAGGTTCCGTCGCTGCGCTCAGCATGACCTGCTGGGCGGCCAAACGTTACGGGTTTAGCTGTCGCCGAAGGGGTCTTCGGTGCCCTTCTTTTTCCGCTTCTCTTCTTCTTTCTTGCGCTTTTCCTCTTCCTTTTTCTGCTTTTCAGCTTCTTTGGCGAGACGGGCGGATTCTTTCTTGTCCTGAGCGGGGTCGGGAGCAGCTTCGGTAGCGGGAGCGTCGCCTTCCTTGGTTTTGGTTTTTACCTTTTTCAGCTCCGGCTCGGGTGCAGTTGTCGCTTTGGGGTCTTCCATTACGCCGTCGCCGAAGGGGTCGTTGGCTTTGGCCTTTTTCTTCTTCTTGGTTGATTCGGGTGCCGGTTCTGCCGCGCCAGGGTTAGCGGCGGGGTCAGTGGTGCCGAAGGCGTCGTCGTTGTTCTTTTTCTTCTTGTTCTTCTTGCCCTCAAACTCGTCGAAGTTGCCGGTGGGCGCTGCCGGGCCCGTCGGGCGGGCGGCCAGCTTGCCGCTCTTGCCCAGGTAGTCGCGCTGGAAGTGCGAGCGGAAGGCGTCCACATCCGAGAAGTCGCCCACGAAGGCGCCGTAGCTGGTGGCCGTGTTGTAGTCGTACTTGGCCTTGGCCCTGATTTCGTTCTCGAAGTTTTCGTTTGGCGACTTGGTCAGCAGCAGGTTGTTGGAATACTTCAGGTAGTACCAGGTCTGGGGTTCGGCCTCGAGGTACAGCTCCACCACATCGATGGAGTTTTCGCGGCGGATTTCCACGTACCCGTCAATCAGGGCATTGAGGGCCTGCTTGCCCACGCCGGCCAGCCCAATCTTGCCCACCGAGTACCAGGCGCGGCGCTTCTCGTTCCAGCGCAGGTTCACCTTGCTCAGCATGATGGTGTGCATCAGCTTGGGCGAAAGCTTCATATACGGGTCGGCAGCGCCTTTGCGCATGTTGTAGGCTTCCACGCCTTTGTTGCCGATGAACTGGCCCAATTTGTACAGCTCGTTGATGGAGCCGTCCTGGGCTTCGGGCGAGCCTTTGGTCACCCTGGCCAGCTCGGCACCCATCGCATCGATGGCTTTTTGCGGCATGTTGATGTCGATGCCCAGCAGCGCGTCCACCGCGTAGCGGGCGCTGTCGGGGTTGGCCGTGCCCACGCCGCTGCCCACCATGCCGTAGTTCTTGTTCGATTTGATGAAGGTCATCGGGCCGCGGAAGCCCAGCGCGCTGGTCGCGTCCGTGTACGTGAGCAGGCTGCCTTCGTAGGCGTTCACGTCGCTGGGGTCGTTGCGCGAGATGGTGTACACGCCCTTCTTGTCGTCGTAGCGCAGGTCGCCGTCTACTTTCAGCAGGGGCACGTCGGACTCGTTGGGCACCGTGGCGGCGTACAGCGGGTACACCTTGTTGGTCTCGTCCGACAGGAACAGGCCGGTCACGAGCGGCGTGCCGTTCTCCGACTTAATGTCCTTAAGGTTGAGGCTAAAGTTGCGCGGGTCGATGGAGTCTTTCACCGCTACCCAGGCCGCCGAGTTGCGGTTTTTGCCGAACTGCAGCTGCACCTGGCCGTCGAACACAAAGCCGCGGCGCAGCGAGTGCAGCTGCACGTTGCCGCGGTAGCCGATGCGGGGCGTGAGCTGAAACTTGGTGTTCACGATGGCCGTGGCCACGGTGGGCGGGCCGGGGGCATTGGCGTTGGTCTCAAACTCGTCTTTCTTGTCGCGCTGCAGCAGCTTCACCCCACGGCCTTTGCCCGCCAGAATAGCGGCCGGGTCGGGCTCGAAGTTGGAAAAGCGCAGGGCCACGGTATCGCGGGCCGTTTTGTAGCTATACAGGGCATTGCCCGTGAAGGCCAGCCGCGACACCACTTCGATGGTGCCTTTCTCGAGCTTGTGGAACTTGCCCAGCGAGTCGAGCACCACGGTCGCATTCTTGAAGTTCTGAATGCGGCCGTTGGCCAGGATGTTGACCTTGCCCGAGTCCGGCATAATCCAGGCATCGGCGGCGGCGATGTAGGGCACGCCGCCCACCTGCATGCGGTACTTGGCCAGGTCGTAGACGCCGGTCGCGGCCTTAAACTTCAGCCCTTGCTGGTCGGGGTTGGTACTGTAGAAGTAGGATTTGGTCGAGTCGGCATTGGCCGCTACGCGCAGCTTCACCTGCTTTTTCTTGAAGTCCCAGCGCCCGCCGCTCAGCGTGGTCTTGAAGCGGGAGTACGGCAGGTCGATGCTGGCTTTGCTGCCTTCCTCGCGCTTGAAGTCGGCGTAGCCCTTGCTCAGGTTGTAGTCAAATGCCACGTCGTTGGCCGTGAGGGCCGGCTTGTTCACCTCGCCCGATTTCACGTTGAGCGTGGCCTTACGGCCGGAGTAGCTGTCGGTCTTGAACACAAATTCCGGCGACTTGATGAAGGACTGCGGGCCGTCGAGGGTGCCGGTGCCGCCCGTGCCCCGGGGCGTGAGCAGGGCCGTGCCCTTGAAGTTGTACGAGGTGACGGTTTTGGCTTTCTGGTTGGCGGCGCTGTACAGGCGAATGGGCTCGCCGGTGCGGGGCGTGCTCAGGAACATGGAGTCGCGGCGCACGTTCCAGTTCATGAGGTAGTTGGGCGGCAGCGTCATCTTGGCGATTTCGACATTGCCTTCTTTCTTGGCGGTAATCATGCCCGAGCGGCCCACCGTCACCACCGAGTCGCGGTAGAACACGAACTGGTTCGAGGTAAACGTGCCGGTCTGGTACGTGATGCTGCCGTCGCCCTGCAGGCCTTTGCTGTTCATCTTCACCTTGTTGAACACGCGGCCGCGGCCCTTGTAGAGCGGGAAGCCGTCCTTGGGCACGTCGTACACGAAGCCCAGCGAGCCGTCTTCCTGCACGGTGAGCTTGGTTTTGATGTCGGGGATGATGCCACCGCTGCGGAACGTGCCATCGAAGCCCGAGGCCGACTTACCGATGCCGTTGAGCGAGTCGAGCTTAAACGGCGGAATGTCGAACACCATGGTGGAATCGTAGGCGCCGCCCAGCACGCCCTGGTGGCCGAAGTACACGTTGGCCCCGCTCTGCGAGTCGAAGGCTGGGTACTGGCCTTTCTTCTTGCGGCCCGACTTGTTTTTGGGGTCGTTCAGGAAGAGGCGGCCCGTCGACACCTTGCCCTTGTTGGTCAGAGCAAAGTCGGCGCGCTTGCCGGTGGGTTTGCCTTTGGCATCGCGGGCTTCGCTGCGAATGACAATGGAGTCAATCTTGGCCATGTCGACGTAGAAGCCGTCGTAGTCGAACTTGAACTCACGGCCCTTGAAGCGCATGGCCGAGGCCACCACCGTGCCGTTGAACTTGATGTCGCGGTTTTTCTGGATGCGGATAATGGAGCTGTCCGGCTGCACAAACACCGCGGCCGAGTCGTCGGAGAAGTTGAAGCGGTCCACGCCGCGCACCAGCAGGCTCGTTGGTGTTGAGGTTGAGGGTGGCGTTGCGGCCCGTGCCCGACAAGGACTTGATGGCAATGTGGTCGTAGTCCTTTCTATCGCGGGCGGCGGCCACGTAGTGCGCGCCCTTGGGCAGGATGGTGACGTCGCCGGTCTGGGGGTTCCACTGCACGTAGCCGTCACGGGCCAGGCCCGACATGGCGCTGCGCATGTTGGGCTCCGAGGTCTGCAGATTGGTCGACAGCTCCTTGACGTTGACCGTCTTCACGTTGCCGTGGCTCTGGCTGTAGCCCACCAGCATTTGCAGCGGGTGCAGGCGGTTGATGCTCTTGAGCTGCTGGTAGCGGCTGTTGGTGAAGAACTCCTTGCTTTCGAAATTGGCCGACTGCTGGTTCTTCGAGGAGAGCACCGCGAAATCGATGGTGGGCTGGCGCAGGTTCCACGTCAGGGCCTCGGTGCGGATGTCCATCTGGTGGTACGAGTCACTGTAGGGCGTGTTTTTATACAGGCCGTCTTCGCGAGCCAGCTTGAGCTGCTGCTTACTTTTGGAGTACTTGAGCTGCGTGCCGGGGTGCGTCACGGAGTCCTTTGCGCCCTGGTAAATGGTCACGGCCGCGCGGCTGGCCGTAATCAGGGAGTCGCCCAGCACGTAGGCCCGCGACGCGGCTTTAAACTTGGGCTTGCCGTCGAGGCTCACGATGAGGTTCGACAGCGAGCCGTCCAGGGCCGCGCTGAGCACATTGCCTCCCGCCATCGACAGGCCGCCCCGGTACTTCAGGTTTTCGCCCAGGTTCTTGATGCGGGCGTCGTTGGTAAGGAAATGAAGCGCGGGTAGCCGGTGTCGGGCGCGCCGGCCTTGCGCCGCTGGCTCTTGTAGCTCAGGGCCCCTTTCACGGGCGCTTCCAGCAGGGCCGGGTACGTCAGCGTTACGGGTTGAGCCGTGAATTCCGGCCGGGTAAAGTCGAAGTCGAAGCCCGCCAGGTCGGCCGTCACCGGGTTGCCTTTGATGGACCACCCGAGCTGTCCGCCCGTGGCAATGAAGCGGTTGGAGTTGGGCACGGCCGTGCCGCTCACTTTCTTCAGCACTACCGAGTCGCCGGCCGTGGCCAGGTGCAGGTCGGCATCCTTCACCACGATGACCCCGCCCCGGGCGGGTGGTGCCATGTACTCTTCATAAGGCAACGCCGATGGCGCAAACGAAGCCGTGGGCGTTTCAAAATCGGAAGCTTTCACCACCGGCTCCGCGGTTTTGGCGGGCGCCGCGCCCCTGCCCGGAGCTGCCTTGGCGACGGGCTTTTTGGCCGGTGCTTTTTCTTCACCGGGGCTCCCCAGCCGTCGTCGGTATCGCCCCAGCCGCCCCCGGAGGGCGACGACCACAAGTCGGCCGTATCCCAGCCGCTGCTGCTGGCCTTCTTTTTGGCGGCCGGTTTCGGTGCGGCCTTGGCCGGAGCCTTGGCTACCGCAGGCTTTTTAGCGGCCGGTTGGGCTGCGGGCTGCGGCTCGGCTTTCGGCGCGGGCGAGCCAAACTCGAAGTTGGACACGGGCGCAGCGATGGGCGTATAGTCAAACGACACCGTGCCGCCAACGGCCCGCAGGGAGTTGTAGCCCGTGCGGTAGAGGTAGCCGCCGTTCAGGAAGCGCGAGCTGCTGAGCATGAATTTCTCGGTCTCGCGGGGCTGCTCCTTTTCCAGCATTTGGCCCAGCACGTCGAGGTACTGGTCCATCTGCTGGTCGCTGAGCTTGGCCGTGGTGGCCCCGCCCACAATGGCGCCAAACAGCATCTCGAAGTGCGGCCGGGGCCGGAAGCGCTTGGCCAGCATGGTCTGCGACAGCGCCACGATGCGGGCCTGCTGCGACGAAGTGAGCCGGTTGGTGCCCCACAGCTCCTTCAGGCGGGCCGCCAGGGCGCGGGCGTTGGCATTGTTGGTGCTGGCCATCATGCTTTGCACGTCGAGCATGTACTGGGCTGGCTCGGTGGAGAGCTTGCCCACCTGGTAGCGCGGCAGGGCGGCGGGCGCGGCGGCAGCCGGCGCGGCATTGGGAGCCGGCTTTTTCGTCTGGGCCTGGGCCGACGAATAGCCGCCCAGCATCAGGCTCAGCCACGCAGAAAGGATAACTAAATGCTTCATATCGGCTAGTTCTCGTCTGTAGTAATGGGCTTGCCCGGCAAACCGCGGGCCGCCCCCGCTTTTGTAAATATTTCCTGAGTCGCTTCTGCCCTGCCCCGCACGTTAGCGAAAGACAAGGGCCTGAGTTGGCGGGCTGCTTATTTTAACGCAAACGCCTAGCAGCAAGTATAGTGCCCAATGCTGCGCTAAAAAACCCGGTACAAGTTAGGCACAATCAATAAAGCAATCCACCAACTGTAGTACTTAAGGAATGATACCTATTGATTATCAATAATATTCTCAACAACGTCCTTTTTACTATTCTTGCATTATCCCATTTTTTCGGGAGTCGCTCCTGCAGGTGCGGAATTGCCTTTGCGATTGCACCCCGGGGACTGCGGCGTTGGGCCGTTGAAACGCCACGGCGTTACTTTGGAGCATGACCACTGCCCCCATTCGCACCGCCCTGCTGGCCTACGGCATGTCGGGCAAGCTTTTCCAGGCGCCGTTTCTTGCCGCCCATCCCGGGTTTGCCCTGCAGGCCGTGGTCGAGCGCACCGAGCAGCGCATGCGCCACGACTACCCCAGCATCCGGAGCTACCGCAGCGTGGCCGAAGTGCTGGCCGACCCCACCATTGAGCCTGGTGGTGGTGAACACGCCCAGCAACACGCACGCCGAGTTGGCCCAACAGGCCCTGCGCGCCGGCAAGCACGTGCTCCTGGAAAAACCCGTGGCTACGTCGGTGGCCGAAATGCAGGCGCTGTGGGCCCTGGCCAAGCAGGAAGGCCGCCACCTGCTGGCGTACCAAAACCGCCGCTGGGACAGCGACTTCGGCGCCGTGCGCCGCGTGGTGGAAAGCGGGCAGTGGGCCAGCTCATCGAAGCGCACTTTCGCTTCGACCGCTACAAACCCCAGCTCAACTCCAAGAAATTCAAGGAAGAGTCCCTGCCCGGCAGCGGCCTGCTCTACGACCTGGGCCCGCACCTTATCGACCAGGCCATCAATTTGTTTGGCCAGCCGCTCGGCTTCCACAAAACCCTGGGCCAGTACCGCCCCGGCAGCCAGGTCAACGACTTTTTCTCACTGCACCTGCGCTATCCGCAGGGCCTGAACGTGTGGCTCACCTCCAGCCTGCTGGTGGCCGCCCCCGGCCCCGCCTTCATCCTACACGGCACCCACGGCAGCTACCAAAAAGGCCGCACCGACCCCCAGGAAGCTCAGCTGCTCCAGGGCATGTCGCCACTAGCCCCCGAATATGGCCGCGAGCAGCCCGGCCAGGAAGGCCGCCTGACCCTGGCTGGGCTCGATGGCACCATCGCCACCCGACCTGACCCGGCCGAACCGGGTGACTACATGAACCTATTCGAAGCGGTGTTCCAAACCATTCGCCACGGGGCTCCCTACCCCATTCGCGAGGAGCAGCTCCTGTGGCAAAACGAGCTGCTGGAGGGCCCGACTGAGAGCGGGCGGTAGAGTAGCCGGGCACAAACGCAAGACCGTGGTAGAATGCGTCTCGCATTGTCGCGATTTCCATAATCAGTGACGACGCGTTAAGAAATTCCACCAGTTGGCTGAACACATCTAACTGCGTGTAAGTGAAGTATCGTTGGAAATGCATAATTACTTTTGACCCTAATTCTTCCTACTTCCAGCAATATTATTCGTTCGGATGTACACCATCAGCTACCGCAAAATTGCCTTGGAGTTTGCGGCCCTGAATCTGCTACTCCTTATTTGTCTCTCCCAACTCTCCCTTTCATTTCAAGCGCTGTGCTGGCTGATAGCTAGCATCTATGCCGTGGCTTTGCTGGCGTTTTTCATCCCAAGGCGGGTCTACCAGGTACTGGTCCAGCCGCAGGCAATGGTGCTGTCCACGTTCCGTTTCGGCGGACGGAGGAAAGCACTCCGGGTGTCTTATACTGACTTGGAAGTCACCTATCGTAAAGAACTGGTCGGCAAAGGCATCCACCAACTTAAAGTTCGGGTCTACGAACGCGGGACCTTGCGAGCCATTTTAGCTCCTAGCTTTAGCGGGTGGCAGCACGACACCTTGGACGAGTTGGTAGCCGATTTAAATCGAAACAAGGTGGGTGTACGAACCGATGGCGCTTGTGGCCTTGACTGCTTAGATAGTAAGTAACTAAACTCTCCTTTTCCTGAATGGTAGGCTAGTAATCAGTAATTGAGCTGCTGAAGTAACTCCCAGCCCAGATTGAGTTCAGAAAACTGGTTCACTAAATCAAAGTACTGAAAATGTATTTGAACATGAGTTTTGTGAACTTCATAACATGACCGGTAGACCCCTGCATTTCCAAATTGGAGAACTGAGCTGATTGCCGAATGCCCTTGCTCTGTTAGCAAGTATTATTCGCTATCGGCTCTGTGGAAGCACTAACCTACTACCAAGTGCCCGTTGCAAATCCGGCAAATCGTAGCGCCGCAGCACGCCCGGCAGCACTTCCGAATAGACATCCTTGGCCGTAGGTTGCGCCAGAAGCTGCTGATACGAGCGGGGCGCTTGCTCAACCACCACGCGGCTGAATACGGGCCAAAGCACCGCGGCGTGCAGTGCCGGCCCTACGGCCCGCCCGCTGGCTCTTATTTCCAAGGGCAGACCATTAAGTTGCGCATGGTTGCGCACAAAAGTTTGGATGGAGTTCAGGTCTTCGACGCGCTGGGCCAGCAGTGGGCGGCCTTCGTGCAGGGCCAGCATGGCGTTGCGGTACTCGCGGTTGTAGTATTTGGGGTCGTTGAACGCCGCGGGGTCTGTGGTTTCGCCCATGCCGCGCAGGTCGGCCAGCAGCACGGCCGTGCCTTGGCGCAGGTAGGCCTGTACCTGGGTCGCGCTATCGAGAACAGCGGCTTTGCCCGCTTCCGGCAGCCAGATAAGTAACCGGGTGGGCCGGGTAGATGGCAGGGCCAGCAGCGCCGGCAGCGGCGGCTCGCCTTCACGGCGCAGAATCAGCTTTTGCAGCAGGAGGCCATCGCGGCGCAGGGTGTCGAGAAGCGCTATGGACAACGGCTGGCCATTGGCGTTAAAGGAAATGTTCAGCTCCCGCTGCACCAGAGCCCCTACTGTTTCCGGTGTAGCGGCGGCCCGGGCCGGTGCCAGCTTCTGCGCCTTGGCCAAATGAATGGTGGCCAGATTAGCTTCGTTGCGAAAAGCGGTATTGACCTGGCCGGAGGTCGTGCAGCGCAGCTCTTTCTCCGACAGCGTAGCCAAGGCGCCCTCCCGAACGGGACTGGCATCACCATAGAACCACCGCCGGAACCACGTCACGGCCGCCTCGCGCTTGGGCTGGGATATGCCGTGCCCGTCGTCATAAGTGAATAAGCTGAGCTGTTCGGGCTGACCCAAGGCAGCGTAGATGCGGCGAGTTTCGGCCGTGGCGGCTTCGATTTGGGTGTAATCCACGAAATCGTAGCGACCGGCCAGCATCAGCAGGGGCCTGGGGGCAAACATGATGGGCCAGTCGGCCAGGTCGAGCCGGGCGCGGCCGGCGCCGGGCAGCATCACGCAACCGTCGGCGGGGCCGGTCAGCTCCAGGTTGCGCTCGCCGCTAGCCACGTAGCTGCACAGCGCCGCTACTTTCATCCGCTTCTCCAGGGCCATGAAGTAGGCCGTTTGGGTAGCGCCGCCCGAGTTGCCGAGGCAGCCCAAGCGGGCGGTATCCACTTCGGCGCGAGTGAGCAGGTAGTCGAGGCCGCGCTCGTTGTCCCAGAACTGTTCGGCCGGCACGGTTTCGCCTACCAAAGCCGCGCCGGCGTTGAGCAACGTATGCTCGGTGGTGCCGCCCCGGGCCAGCGGCTTGCCGGCCGCGTCAGTGAGCTGCATGCGCTCGCCCTGCGAGATGGGGTCAATGACCAGTACCACAAAGCCGTGCTGCGCAAAAAGAATAGCCGTTTTCTGGTACGACACAGTGGCCTTGGACTCCTGCTCGTGCCCGCAAAACAGCAGCACACCCGGTTTCTTGCCTTTGCCCGCGGGCACGTACAGGTTGGCCGTAACGTAATGGTTCGGCGTGCTTTCGTAGATGATTTTCTCGATGCGGTACCGGTCGCGCGTGAGCTTGCCGGTGACCTTGGCCCGCAGCGGCGTGCGCGCCGGCAGCGGCCCCAGCACCCGCCGGAAGCGCGCCCGTACGCTATCGCGGTAGGCTGCCGCACCGGCTGCCGACTGCGCTGCCCGGTCCAGCTCGGCCGCACGCGGGGCATACTGCGCGTGCATCTGCTGCAATAGGTAGGTGCTCAGCGTGGCGGGGGCTTTCCAATCCAGCACGGTTGAGCTGGACTGCTGCGCACGCGCCGAATAGCCCGTAGCAAGGACCACCAGAGCAAGCAGAAGGGCCTTGGCACGCATGGAATAGGCCTTATTTCGTCGCTTTACAGCGCAGGCTCCTCCACCAAATCCGCAGAGCCTACGAAGAGCGGAGCACGCTGGTGCAGGTCGGAAGTCGGGTGCACGTCGAGCACCAAATCGGCCCCAGTCACAGCCACACCGCCGGCCTGCTCAATGAGATAGGCCAGCGGGTAGCATTCGTAGAGTAGGCGCAGCTTGCCGCCGGGCTTGTCCACAGTGGGCGGGTAGAGGTAGATGCCGCCCGTGAAGAGGTTGCGGTGGTAGTCGGCCACCAGCGAGCCCACGTAGCGGGCCGTGAGGCGGCGCTCCTTGCAGGTGGTGAGGAAAGTGCGCACAAACTCCGGGTAATCAAACCAGTTGCCTTCGTTGCAGGAAAACACCGGCCCTTGGCGCGGAATCTTAATGTCGGGGTGCGAAAGAAAGAATTCGCCCAGCGAGTTTTCGTAGGTGAAGCCCGCCACGCCGTGGCCCGTGGTGTACACCAGCATGGTGCTGGAGCCATACAAAACGTAGCCCGCTGCTATCTGCGCACGGCCCCCTTGCAGGAAGTCTTCCTTGCGAGTGGCCCACCGATGCGCGACACGCGGCGGTAGATGCTGAAAATGGTGCCGATGCTCACGTTCACGTCGATGTTCGAGGAGCCGTCGAGCGGGTCGATGGCCACCACGTACTTGCCGTTCACGTTGCCGGTCTGGATAATTTCTTCGTCTTCCTCCGACAGCACGGCACAGGCCTCTCCCCCATTGGTGAGGGCGCGCACGAAGCGGATGTTGGCTTCCACGTCGAGCTTCTGCTGATGTTCGCCCTGCACGTTTTTCTCGCCCATGGCCCCCGTGATGCGCGACAGTCCAGCGCGGTTCACCTCGCGGTTCACGATTTTACCGGCCAAGGCAATGTCGCGCAGCAGCTGCGAGCTCGCCGGTGGCGTAGGCAAATTCGGCCTGCTTGCGCATGATGTAGCGCTCCAGCGTGGTGCCGACCGGCGTAGCCAGGGTATTTTCAGTGGTCTGGGACATGGGTGGGACAGGTAGCGTGGACTCTGCGAGTCCGCGCGTGTAGGAACATTCTTATTACGCGCGGACTCGCAGAGTCCACGCTACATAGTTAGCTGGCCTGTTTCTGCGATTGCCAGAGCACCACCTGCCAGCCCTGCTTGTTCTTCACCTGCACCACCACGTATTTGAGGTGGGCGACGTTGGGCGAGCCGTCGGGCTTGTTGGGCTGGTAAATAGTGATTTGGCCATTGACCACCGCCGTTTTGCCGTCGTTGTAGGCACGCACATTGATGTTTTCCACATCTATTTTATCGTACACACTTTTGCCGTCGCGGATGCTCTGGAGGTACTCCGTTTTGTTGTTCTGCTTGCCGTTGGAGTGCGTGTACACCAGGTCATCGGCGAAGGCTTTCTCCAGAAAGGCGTAGTCCTTTTTTACCTGGGCTTCGAAGCGCAGCCGCTCCAGGGCTTCCACTTCTTTGGCGGCTTTGTCATTCTTGTTGTGGGCCGGCTGGGTACCCATGGATGGGGCCACGGCGGCCAGGCCAAGCACGAGCAGCAGCGCCAGCGTTATCAGTTTTTTCATCGCAAGAGGCTAGCGCTAGGCTGCGGGTTGGGTGGGTTCGTCGTCGAGGGTGATGGGCTCCATGCGCGGCACCAGGGTGAACATCAGGGCCCAGGCCACCAGGTAAGCGGCGCCGCAGATGAAGAACATGATGTAGTAGGCCTTGTCGATTTGCCCAATGCTTTCGTAGTGCACAAACATGCGCTTCTGCACCAGGGCCGTGAGGGCAATGCCGCCCAGGCCGCCGGCCATGCCGCCAATGCCCGTGACCGAGCCCACGGCCCGCTTCGGAAACATGTCCGAGACGGTGGTGAAAATATTGGCACTCCAGGCTTGGTGCGCGGCCGCGGCAATGCCAATGACCAGCACCGCCAGCCACATGTTCAGGTGCCCCAGCCACTGCGCAAACACAATCGGGAACACACAAAAGGCAATGACGAGCATCGATGTTTTGCGGGCCTGAAACGCGGGCATGCCGCGCCGGATGAAGCCCAGCGGCAAGTAGCCGCCGCCCACGCTGCCGATGCTCGACAGGACGTACACCGCCGCTACCGGCAGGGCAATGGCCGTGCCCTTGAGGTTGTATTGCTTGCCCAGAAAATCGGGCAACCAGAACAGGTAGAACCACCAGATGGGGTCCGTCAGGAACTTGCCAATGACGAAGGCCCAGGTTTGTTTGAAGGTAAGCAGCTTAGCCCACGAAGCCTTAGGTTTTTCTTCCGTCACGCCCTCGGCTGGCAGGCCCACCGGAATGTCGGCGTTGATGTAGTCAAATTCGGCCTTTGTCAAGCGGGCGTGCTTGGCGGGCGTTTCGTAGTACACCATCCACAGCACCAGCCAGATAAAGCCCAGCGCGCCCGTGATGAGGAAGGCCCACTTCCAGCCAATGGACTCGGCAATGAGCGGCACGGTGAGCGGCGCCACGATGGCGCCCACGTTCGAGCCCGAATTGAAGATGCCGGTAGCCAGTGCCCGCTCCCGCTGCGGAAACCACTCGGCCGTGGTTTTGATGGCGGCCGGAAAGTTACCGGCCTCCGTGATGCCCAGAAATCCCCGCGCAATGCCAAAGCCGAACGTGCTGCTCACCAGGGCATGGCCCATGGCGGCCACGCTCCACAGGGCAGTGGAAAGAGCGTAGCCAATTTTGGTGCCCAGCTTGTCGATGATGCGGCCGGCACCCACCATGCCCACCGCGTAGGCCAGCTTAAAGGCAATTTCGATGTTGGCGTAGTCGCCCGCGTTCCAGTGAAACTCTGTTTCGAGGTACGGCTTGAGCAGCGAGATGACGGCCCGGTCGAGGTAGTTGATGGTGGTCGCAAAAAACACCAGGGCACAGATGGTCCAGCGGAATTTGCCCATCACGGCATTGGCGGAAGCCAGCGGGGAATCGGGCGGCGCTTGAGCGGAAGTAGGATTCATCGAGTTCGGGAATTTGAAACCAGGGCAATACTCGGAAAAGAACCAAAGGCGCGCCACGCGCACCGCTGGCAACTATTTTTTCAACGTTTCGACAAACTGCATCAGCTCGCTAATGCTGGCGGACAGCGCGTCGGTATCGTCGGCGTTTTTGAAGAGCTGCGAGCCCATGCCCACGGCGCTCACGCCAGCCCCAAACCAGGCGCTGACGCTCTCGCGGGTGGGCTCCACGCCGCCCGTCACCATGAGCTTGATGTGGGGAATGGGGCCGCGCAGAGCTTTCACATAATCAGGCCCGACGACGTTGCCGGGGAAGATTTTGACCACGGCCGCCCCCATCTGGCTGGCCTGATAAATTTCGGTGGGTGTGAGCGCGCCGGGCAGCCACGGAATGTTGTGGGCGCGGCACACCTCGGCCACTTCGGCCGTGGCGCAGGGCTGCACCACAAAGGCCGCGCCGGCTGCGATGAACTGCTCGGCCTGCTCGGCCGTGAACAGCGTGCCGATGCCCAGCACCATATCGGGGCAATTTTCCTGGGCGTAGGCCTGGAGCTGCGTGAATACCTCGAGGGCGTTGCCGCCGCGGTTGGTGAATTCAAACACCCGAATACCGCCAGCGTAGCAGGCCTGCAGCATGCGCTGGGCGTACGCCGCGTCGGCGTGGTAGAACACGGGTACCACGGGATAGCGCAGCAAGGTGGCTAGCGTATCGGCGGAGGCGGTGAGTTGAGCCATTATGTCTAATTGAGCTTTAGCGCAGCAAACGGCCGCTGGTGTTGCCTTTCATGATTTCTTCCACTTCGGCCACTGTCACGAGGTTGATGTCGCCGTGAATGGTGTGTTTGAGCGCCGAAGCCGCTACGCCGAAGGTAAGCGCCTGCTGCGGGTTGTTGTAAGCCAAGGAACCGTAGATGAAGCCGGCCATGAAAGCGTCGCCCCCGCCGATACGGTCCACAATGGGGTTGATGTCGTAGGTGACGGTTTCGAGGAACTGCCGGCCGTCGTAGCACAGGCCTTTCAGGCCGTTGTGGGAGGCGCTGTGGGTGATGCGGTGTGTGGTGATGACCTGCTTGATTTGCGGAAAGCGCGCCATCACTTGTTGAGCTACCGACACGAACTTGTTGTCGGTGCCGAGCAGCGGCTGGATGCCGAACAAATCGTCGGCATCGTTTTCGGAGCACACCACTACGTCGCAGCCTTCCACCAGCTCCGACATCACAGCTTGAGCCGTTTGGCCGTACTGCCACAGGTTGCGGCGGTAGTTCACATCGGCCGATACGGTGATGCCCAGGCGGCGCGCGGCGGCAATGGCCTGGCGCGTGGCCTCGGCCGTGCTGGCTGATATGGCGGGCGTGATGCCCGTCCAGTGCAGCCAGCCAGCGTTTTTCAGGATTTCATCCCAGTTAAAGCCGGTTGGGTCGAGGTTGGCGAAAGCAGAGTTGGCACGGTCGTATACCACCTTGCTGGGGCGCATCCCCGCTCCTACTTCCAGGAAATACAGCCCAAGCCGGTCGCCCCGGAATACGGTGGCATCCATGTTCACACTCAGGGCGCGGAACTGCTGGGCCGCGGCATGGCCTAGGTCGTTGGCGGGAAAGCAAGTGACGTGGGCAGCAGGCACGCCCAACCCCGCCAGCGAAGCGCCCACATTGGCGTCGCCGCCGCCGTAGGTGATTTCCAGGCTCTGAGTTTGGGCGAACCGGTAATTCAGCGGCGGCGAGAGCCGCATCATGATTTCGCCGAACGTGACAACTTGCTTCATGCGTAGGGACTTATGGTCTTGGGTACTTAGAACGTCATGTCGAGCGCAGCCGAGACATCTCGCGTGGGGTAGTAATTCAATCGTTCAACGATTCGAGCGAGATGTCTCGGCTGCGCTCGACATGACGGGTGAGTTATTGTCTGGATTACTCAGCAGCTACGCGGTTACAGCAGCGGCTTCCGTCACTTTGCCGAAGCCAAAGTACTCCTTGGCATTGCCGTAGCAAATGTTTTGCACGGTGCGCCCGAGCAATTCCATATCAGCCGGCAGCTCGCCGTTTTCCACGTCGTTGCCCAGCAGGTTGCAGAGCACGCGGCGGAAATACTCGTGGCGCGGGTACGAGAGGAAGCTGCGCGAATCGGTGAGCATGCCCACGAAACGGGGCAGCAGGCCCATGTTCGAGAGCGAGTTGAGCTGTTTTTCCATGCCGTCTTTCTGGTCGAGGAACCACCAGCCGGAGCCAAACTGCATTTTGCCCGCTACGGAACCGTCGTTGAAATTGCCAATCATTGTGGCAATCAAGTCATTGTCGGCCGGATTCAGGTTATAGATGATGGTCTTGGCCAGCTTGTTCTGCCCGTCGAGGCGGTCCAGGAACGTGGACAGGGCCCGGCCCTGCGGGAAGTCGCCGATGGAATCCCAGCCCGTGTCCGGGCCGAGCTCGCGGAGCATGCGCGAGTTGTTGTTGCGCAGCGCGCCGATATGGTACTGCTGCGTCCAGCCCTTTTCCCAGTCCATCTCAGCCAGCAGCACCAGCATCGCCGATTTAAACTGATTGTTCTCGGCCGGAGTCAGCTCGCTGCCGCCGCGGATTTTGCTAAAGATGGCATCTACTTCCGCCGCCGTGTAGTCGGCCGCATAAATCTGCTCCAGGCCGTGGTCTGACAGGCGGCAGCCCACGCTGGCGAAGAAGTCGTGGCGGCGGCGTAGCGCCGTTTCCAAGTCTGCAAACGTGCGGATGTCCACTGCGGCCACGGGGCCCAGGCGGTCGAGGTAGGCGTTGTAGCTGGCGGCATCGTCCACGGCCATGGCCTTGTCGGCCCGGAAGGTGGGCAGCACGCGCACTTCGAAACCCGAGGCGGCGAGTGCCTGGTGGTGCTCGAGGTTATCAGCAGGGTCGTCGGTGGTGCAGAGGGTTTCCACGTTCATCTTGCGCAGCAGGCCGCGCACCGAGTACTCGGGGGTTTGGAGCTTGGCGCTGCACTCGTCGTAGATGCGGCGGGCGCTGTCTTTATTCAGCAGCTCCGTGATGCCGAAGTAGCGCTGCAGCTCCAGGTGCGTCCAGTGGTAGAGAGGGTTGCGCAGGGTATAGGGCACGGTTTCGGCCCACTTCTCAAACTTCTCCCAGTCCGAGGCATCGCCGGTGATGTAGCGCTCGGGGATGCCGTTGGCCCGCATGGCGCGCCACTTGTAGTGGTCGCCGTACAGCCAGATTTGGGTGATGTTCTCAAACTGCTTGTCCTCGGCAATCTGGTCGGGCAGCAGGTGGTTGTGGTAATCGATAATGGGCATCTGCTTCGCGTACTCGTGGTAGAGCGTGCTGGCCGTGGCCGTCTGAAGCAGGAAGTCGTCGTTGAGGAAAGGCTTCATAATCAACTAAGAATACAGGAGCAGCCCCCTGATAGGTGCTAGTATTTTCCAGGGAGCCGAAGGTAGAGCCCGACTTGGGGCCCCACCTTCATGTACGCTCCTGATTTTGCTATTTATTAGCGGAAACGGTTGCGTAAATAATTTGCCTGGCGGGCAATATATCAGAACCTCATGCTGAGCTTACCGAAGCATTTCGTCCGCATCGTTGCAGCGATTGGATTACTCCCGCTGGCGAGATGCTTCGGCAAGCTCAGCATGACGTTTTTCTGATGTTGTCCTGGCGTTACAGCGACACCCCGCGCTTCCACGGAATGAAGTCGGTTTGGTCGTGGCGCACGGCGGCCACTTCCTCGCCGCTGGCCACCCGGATGACGTAGTCGAGAATGCGCTCGCC
Source organism: Hymenobacter humi (assembly GCF_042665855.1). Taxonomy (NCBI): domain Bacteria; kingdom Pseudomonadati; phylum Bacteroidota; class Cytophagia; order Cytophagales; family Hymenobacteraceae; genus Hymenobacter; species Hymenobacter humi. The sequence continues at coordinate 114,167 of NZ_JBHTEK010000001.1, forward strand.
GGCCTGCTCGATGGTTTCTTCGCCGTCAATCACCGTTCCGGTGTTTACGTCGATGATGTCGGGCATGCGTTGGGCCAAGGCCGTGTTGCTGGCGATTTTCACCACCGGGGCAATGGGGTTGCCGGTGGGCGTGCCCAGGCCGGTGGTAAACAGCACAATGTTGGCGCCCGAGCCCACTTCGGCCGTGGTCGATTCCACGTCGTTGCCGGGGGTGCAGAGCAGGTTCAGGCCGGGCTTGGTCACTAGCTCGGGGTAGTCGAGCACGGCCACCACGGGAGAAGAGCCGCCCTTGCGGGCCGCGCCGGCCGATTTCATGGCGTCCGTAATCAGGCCGTCGCGGATATTGCCCGGCGAAGGGTTCATATCAAAGCCCGAGCCCACGGCCACGGCACTGTCGCCGTACGCCTTCATCAGGCTGCTGAACCGCTCGGCGGTGGGTTGGTCTACGCTGCGGTCTACGAGTTCCTGCTCCACGCCGCACAGTTCCGGGAATTCGGCCAGAATAACCGAGCCGCCCAGGGCCACCAGCATGTCGGACACGTGCCCCAGGGCTGGGTTGGCCGAGATGCCCGAGAAGCCATCGGAGCCGCCGCACTCCAGCCCAATATTGAGCTTGGACAATGGCGCCGGCTCGCGGTGGGCTTGGTTGGCAATCATCAGGCCCGCAAACGTCTGCCGCAGGGCTGTGCTGATGAGGTTTTCCTCGGTGCCCAGCTTCTGCTGGTCCAGAATGTAGAGCGGCTTGCTGAAGTGCGGGTCGCGCTTTGCAATTTCGTCCTGCAGCATGGTGGCCTGCGCGTTCTGACAGCCCAGGCTGAGCACCGTAGCGCCAGCCACGTTGGGGTGCGTGATGTAGCCGGCCAGCAAGCCACACAGCGTCTGGGCATCCTGGCGGATGCCGCCGCAGCCGCCCTCGTGCGACAGGAAACGGATGCCGTCCACGTTCGGGAAGGGCGCTGGCTGCGGGCCGTGTCTTCGGCGGCTTCGAGGTCGGCGCTCAGGATTTCTTCTATCGACTTGCCAGCCTGCATCAGACTGAGCAGCTTGCGGGTTTCGGGCTGGTAGCTTTTGCGACGGCCGTAGCCGAGGTCTGTAATCAGGGCATCCTGCAGGACCTGGATGTTGCGGTTCTCGCAGAACACCAACGGGATAACCAGCCAGTAGTTGGCGGTACCCACGCGGCCGTCGGCGCGGTGGAAACCCTGGAAGGTGCGGTTTTGCCAGGCACTTACGTCGGGCGCCTGCCATGCGGCGCGCTGCTGGGCGTGCTCGTCGTAGCTGTTGGTGGCGTGCTGAATGTTGGCCGTGGTAAGGCGGCCGCCGGGGCGGATGGCCTCGCGGGCGGTGCCCACCAGCACGCCGTACATGGTCACGGGCTGGCCGGGGCTCAGGCCCAGAGGCGCGAGCTTGTGTTTAGCCGGAATGGCTTCGGTCACGGTCACGAACCCATTTTCCCACGGCACTTCGGTGCCGATGGGCAGGTCCACGAGGGCAACCAGCACATTATCGGCGGGATGAATACGGGCTACTTGGTGCTTCACGGGATATTGATTTTATAACAGAACGTCATGTCGAGCGCAGCCGAGACATCTCGCTCGGGGCAGTGACTCAATCGTGAGAACGAAGCGAGCGAGATGTCTCGGCTGCGCTCGACATGACGGTGGTTTAAGTTGTAATTCGGTTACGAGTTAACAGCGGCTGATTTCTTAGTGAAAAAGGCCCTCAAAGTCGCGGGAGCGCCTTCCTCCAACAGTTGAGCCAGATACTGGCTTACACACTCGGCGAAACCGGGCAGGCGCGTGAGGTCACTGCCCCAGAGGGCGGTGTTGCGCAATACTGTGGTGGTTAGCTCGGCTGGCGACAGCCGGGCCCAGAGGTCGGCTAAGTAGCCGGCGCGGTCGTCGATTATGGTATAAGGCTCGCCATTGGCCTCGCCGTGCCCCACGCCCGGGGCTGAAGCGGTGTTGCGCATAAACAGCAGGTAGGCCGCAAAGCCCAGTGCCATGTAGTGCGGTACGGCTTGGTGCTGCTCGTAGTAGTGCAGCAGCGTGGGCACGTTGCGCATCTGCATCTTCATGGTGCCCTGCATGGCAATGGCCATCCAGCGGTGCTCGAGGTAGGGGTTGCGAAAGCGGTCGAGCACCTGCAGGCCGAAGCGCTGACCCACTTTTTCATCCACCGCGTACGGGATGCCGGGCAGCAAATCGGCCAGCATCAGGTTGTGGATGAAGCGGGCCAGATACTCGTTTTCGAGGGCTTCGCGCACGGTGGTGCAGCCCACCAGGTGCGCCAGCGCATAGCTGAGCGTGTGCGTACCGTTGAGCAGGCGCAGCTTGAGCTCCCGGAAAAGCGTGATATCGGGCCGGATAACTACGCCCGTAGCCACGCTATGGAACGAGAGTACCTCGCGTACCTCTTCGCCGCCCTCAATGGCCCAGAGGGCATACGCCTCGGTCATGGTCAGCAGGCTCGTCCTGGTAGCCCAGGTCGGCTTGCAGCTGCTCGTAGGTAGCAGGGTCGGGCCGGCCGGGCACAATGCGGTCGACCAGGGTATTGCAGAAGTGGTTAGCCGATTCGAGCCAGTCGATAAACTCGCTGCCCAGGTCGTTGCGGTGGGCCAGCTCCAGCACTATGGCCTCGAGCTTGCGGCCGTTGTCGGGTATCAGCTCGGTGGGCACCACCACCAGCCCGCGGCTGGCATCGCCCTCGAAGGCCTGGAAGCGCGCATACAGCACTGCCAGCAGCTTGCCGGGGAACGACTGCGGCGGCGTGAGGTGAATGTCCTCATTCACCAGCTGAATGCCAACTTCGGTGGTGTTGGAAATTACCACCTGCAAGTCGGGGCTGGTGGCAAATTCCAAGACTTCGGCCCACTGGCTTTTGGCCGACAGCACCCGGCTGATGCTGGCGCACACCACGTTTTCTTCCACTGGCTTGCCGTCGTCGATGCCGCGCACGCACACCGTGTACAGGCCGTTCTGGCGGTCAAACGCCGTGGCGTCGCCGCCGTCGGTGCTTTTCACCACCACAATGCGGCCGTTGAACACGCCCTGGCGGTTGGCCTCGTCAATCATGAAATCGGGCAGGCCGCGCAGCAGCACGCCGGTGCCGAACTGCAGCACTTTTTCGGGCAAGTCGAACAGGGCCGGCGTGGGCCAGGCGACCGCAGTGGTGGCGGCGGGGGCGGCCACGGCTAATGCTTTGGTTAACGTAGTCATCGGGAATGCTGATAGCCGTTTATTTTTTGCTTCGCCCGGCGCGGTGTTCACCCGCTTTTGCCAGGCCGGATAGTCGGTAGCCAGCAGCTTGGCGGGCCAGGTGCCGGCGTAGAGGTAGCCGGCGCGGCGCTCCACTTCTATTTCCAATAATTGGTAATGCACCTTGCTGTCGCGGCCCACGTAAATCGGCCGGTCGGTATTGAGCTCGTAGAAACGGGCCCAGATGGTGGAGCCGGGCTCGGGCACGATGACCCGGTCCAGCACTTTTTTGCTTTGCGGCGCGGTGATTTCCTTCACCGCGTAGCCAGAAATTTTCACCTTCTCAAACCAGTCGACGGCGCACTCAATGGCGGTTTTCACAGCCGCCGAGGGCTTTTCGATGCCCATCAGAAAGCGCACTATTTCCACCGACTCGTCACCGCTCAGCGAGGCCGCCGAAGGCGCGGGCTTTGGCTGGCTGCAGGGTTTTCTCGTCGTACTGCGCGCACCAGGCCGTGGGGTGACCGTTGCGTACGTACTGCGTCTTTAGAATGCAGTCGGTGCCGCGGTCCACGGCTGCCTGCGCCAGGGGCGCCAGCGCGGGGTCGAGCACAGTAAACTGCTTGGTGCGGTTGGCCACGTTGCGCAGCAGCTGCAGCACGCGCACCATGGCGTTGTCGTTGTAAGTAATCTGGTGGCGGTAGTTGCTGAAGTCGGGGTAGTACTGCGGGAAACCGCCGTTGGCGTACTGCATTTTCAGCAGGAAGCGCACGCCGTTTTCGGCGGCCTGGCGGTAGGCGGGGTTGTTGGTTTTTGGAACGCCGTGGCCAGGTAGCTGATTTCACGCGTCGTGGCGTTGTTGTCGATGGTGGCATCGTTGCGGTTTTTGTCGGCCAGGGTACTGGCCCGCATCGCCGCGCTCAGCGGGTGGCTGTAGTCTACTTTCGCCGTGCCCACCGCCTTGGGCCAGCCGCCAATGGCCCGCTGAAACACCAGCATTTTTTCGGCGGTGCTGTCCAGGGTGGCGGCTTGCTCCAGGTGCTGCGGCACTGGGGTGGTTCGGATATGCTCCGAACCACCCGCGGCCACCGTCGCCTGCTGAGCCAGGGGTGCACCAAGTCCCACCTTGCTCATTCCCGCCAGCAGGAACAGTAGTTGCAGCGTTGTCATAAAATAGCTTAGCGTGAAGGGCCGGAAGAATTAGTAGCCGAAGTTTTGCTTCAGGGCCGGGTCGGCCGAAAGGGTGCTCTGCGGAATGGGCAGCAGCTCTTTGCCCTGGCCGGGCACGTACTCAGCAGCTAAGCCGCTGCCGGTGCTGGTCGCCGTCACGGTGCCCAGCGTGAAAGTTGAGCCGTTGGGCTTCGTATTTGCTACGTAGGGCGCATCGATGGCCTGGCGCCAGTTCACGCGCACCGTGCCGGTGGGCGCGGCGTTGGCCGTAGGCGAAGGGCGGTAGAACGAGCGGGTGTACTGAACGCTGCCTGCGGCGGGCGTGCGGAAGTACATATACAAAGGCACGTTCTGGTAGGGCGCTTGTCCTTTGGCCATCTTCTCGATGTTGGCTTTGGCTTCGGCCAGCTTCTGGTCAAACAGGTTCCAGCGCAGCAGGTCGTACTTGCGAATAGCTTCGCTGCCAAACTCCAGGTACCGCTCGTTCACAATGGCATCAAACAGCGAGGCCTTGCTGGTGAGGCTGAAGCCGGCGGCCGTGAGGGTGGCCAGCGCCTTGGCCTTGTTGCCGGCAAAAGCCCGCGTGCGCACCAGCATCAGGGCGTCCTGCGCGGCCTGAGTAGCGCCGTTGAGCTCGTTCTCGGTTTCGGCAAACATCAGCAGCACATCGGCAAAACGGATGATGGGCCAGTTGTAGCCCAGGTAGTTGCTGCCGCCCGTGAGTGGCGGAATGTGCCAGTCGCGCCGGAACTTGCCGTCCGTGATGGAGCTCAGTGCCACCCCCGACTGGAAGTTGCTGTTGCTCGCAATCGTGTAGGTCGTAATGGTCACGTCGCGCCGCGTATCGGTCGAGTCGAAAGCGTAGAAGTAAGTCGGCACCACCGTCACGGCGCCCTGTGTGGAGCCGTAGGTACCCGAGGCGTTCTGCAAGCGCGGGCCATTGTAGTAGCCCAACTTGCTGTCCGACCCGGCGGTAGAGCCCGTCATACCCACCTGGAACATGATTTCGTTGGCGGATTCCGAGCGCTGCTCGTTGATGCTCTTAAATACTTCCAGGAAGCTGGGGTTGAGCGTGTGCTCGGTGGGCCGGGCCATCAGGTCGCTGCACTCCTGCCGCGCAATGCGGTAGTAGTCGAGGTAGTCGGTGGGCCGGGCCATGGCCGTGCCTTTCAGCGAATACCCGCCGCGGTACAAGGCGATGCGAGCCCGCAGGGCTTTCACGGCGCCTTTGGTAATACGCTCACTGGGTGCGCCGGCGCGGCTGCGGTACGGCACCAGCTTGGAGGCCAGGGCCAGGTCGTCCACGAGGCGGCTGAGGGTGGCGTTGCGGTCGGCGTTGGGCAGGTTGAAGTCCTGGCCCGAAACCGACGGCGAGAACTGCGCGGGCACGTCGCCCCAGTTGCGCACCAGGCTCAAAGTAGTACTGGGCCCGCAGCGTGAGGGCTTCGCCGTGCAGGCGGTGCATGGCGGCCGTGTCGGCCGCGGGGCCGCTGTTGTACAAGGGCGACTGCGGAATCTGCTGGATGCAGATGTTGGCCCGCTCCACGCCTTGGTACAGGGTATTCCAGGGGTTGGTAATCTCGCTGTTGGTGGGCAGGGCCTTGTAGCGCGCAATGCTGCGGCGCCCCCGTCGGGTGCTCCCGCCGAGCCAATCATCTCGTCGGAATCGAAGGGGAAGTACATGCTGATGCGCGTGCCGTAGCTCTGGTCGCCCGAGAGGGGGTCGTAGGCGCCGATAACAGCGGCCGTAGCCCCGGCCACGGTGCTGAAGGTGTACTCGGTCGTGTTCAGGGCCAGGGGCTCCACGTCGAGGTAGTCTTTGCAGGAAGTAATCAGCCCGGCGCCGACCAGTACGCTCACGGCCAGTGCGGCGCGGAAAGAAATTGAGGATTTCATATTGCTAGCGGGTGGGAAATTAGAGGGATAGGTTCAGGCCGAACAGGATGGCGCGGCTGCGCGGGTAGGCGGCGTAGTCCACGCCCGGCGTGAGCGGCGTGGCGCGGCGGGTGTTCACCTCCGGGTCGTAGCCCGTGTATTTGGTGAAGGTGTAGAGGTTGTTCAGCGTCACGTAAAAGCGCAGCCTGCTCAACTTTGGCGCGGGTGGTCAGCGTCTTCGGCAAGGTGTAGCCCAAGGTCAGGTTGTTGACGCGCAGAAACGAGCCGTCTTCAATGGCCCACGAGTGCAGGAAGTAGTTGCGGGTGGGCGTCCAGATGGTGGCGTTCTGGTTCACTTCCTGCAGGCGGCTCAGCGAGGTGATGAGCGAGCCATCGGCCTCGATGGTGCGGTAGCGGGTGCTCATCACGTCGAGCACGTTGCTGTACACCGTGTTGGCCGTGTTCGAGGTGAACTCAATCTTGTTGGCGTTGTACACATCGTTGCCCACCACGAAATTGAGGAACACGCTGGCATCAAATCCTTTGTAAGTAAACTGCTGGTTGAGGCCGCCCACCATTTTGGGGTTGGCGTTGCCGATAACCACCTGGTCCTTGTCGTCGATGACGCCGTCTTTGTTCTGGTCTATCAGGCGGAGCGAGCCGGGCTGCGCGGCCAGGCCATCGGGCGTGCCCGACAGCAGCTGACCGGCTTTCAGCACCCAGCGCTGGGTAGCGGCATTGTAGCTCTCAAAGTCGGCGGCGGTGTAAAAGCCCTGGCGGCCGTTGGTGTAGTCGGTCACGTAGCCGTACATCTGGCCCACCGGCTGGCCTACCCGCGCCACGTAGTCGCGGGTGAGGGCGGTGCCAGCCCAACCCGAGCGATGCCGGGCGCTCGTCGAGGCCGGTGCCCAGGCTCTCGATGCGGCCGCGGTTGAAGGCCGCGTTGGCGGTAGCGGTCCAGGTGAAGTTTTCGTTGCGAACAATGGCGCCCGTGAGCTGCAGCTCCAGGCCGCGGTTCGAGGTTGAGCCAATGTTCTGGGTTTGCGTGGTGTAGCCCAGGAAAGCCGGAATGGTGCGGTTGATGAGCAGGTCGCTGGTGGTGTTGTAGTAGGCATCGGCGGTGAACTGCACACGGTTGTCGAGCAAGGCCAGGTCAACGCCCACGTTGCGCGAGGTGGTGGTTTCCCACTTCAGGTTGTTGTTGCCCAAGCGAGTAGCCGCCGATCCGAGCACGATGGCGTGGTTGAGGGCGTACGGCGCGCTGCCGGCCGAGAAGAGCTGGTCGCCCAGGAAGTCGGCAATGCGGTTGTTGCCGGCTTTGCCGTAGCTCAGGCGCAGCTTCAAGTCGTTGACCATGGTCAGGCTCTTGAAAAATTCTTCGCGCGAGATGCGCCACGCCACCGAAGCGCCGGGGAAGTAGCCCCAGCGGTTGCCAGGCTTGTACTTCGACGAGCCATCGGCCCGGAACGTGCCCGTGAACAGGTACTTATCGTCGTAGGAGTAAGTCGCACGGCCGAAGCCCGACAGCAAGCGGTAATCCTGCGGAATGTCGGTGGTGGGCAGCACGGGCTGGCTGGTTTGGCCGGTGGGCAGCACGCCCTGGTTGATGTTGGCCAAGGCGCGCTCGGCGGTGATGTCCAGCGGCAGGAAGTTGGTTTGGATGTACTGGCTGGTGTTGCGCTGCTGGTAGATTTCTTCGCCCACGAGCAAGCCCACCGAGTGCACGCCTTTTTTGAAGCTGTAGTCCAGCACGTTGGAGTTGTTCAGCGTGTTCTGTATGCCGGTGGAGATGGACGCCGTGGGCAGGTTCTGGTAGTTGCCGGCCGGCTGGCGCAGCAGCGGCGAGTAGCGGCCGTTGAAGGTGCCCAGGTCGCCGTTGGTAACGTCGAAACCAGCCGTGGTGCGGAACGTCAGGTTCTTCATGATTTCGAAGGAGACGTTGCCGCCAATGTTGAACGTGCGGCGCTTGTCGCGGCGGTACTCATTGTCGATGGTCAGGATGGGGTTGACCAGGCTGGAGTTCTGGAAGAAGTCGTCGTCGAAGGTGTTGGGGTCGAGCACGCGGCCCGAGAAGTTGGGCACCGACAAGGGCTGGTACTGCACGGCGTTGCGCAGGCGGGAGGTGGTGTTCGAGCCGGTGGTGGAAGTACCAGGGCCGTTGGTGGTCTGGTCGTTGAAACGCACGTTCAGGCCAAAGCGCAGCCGGTCGGTGGCCTTGGTGTCGAAGCGGAAGTTTATCAGTTTGCGGTCGTAGTCCGAACCCCGCTGAATGCCTTCTTCCAGGTTGCGGGTCAAACTCAGCGAGTAGGTGGTGCCTTTCACGCCGCCGGCCAGCGAGACGTTGTGGGTTTGCTGGAAAGCATCGCGGCCGAAGGTTTCGTCCTGCCAGTCGACGAAGGGCGCGTTGCGGGCGCGCTGCAGCGTGTCGCTGTTGAAGTTGCTGCTGCCAAACAAGGCCTTAAACGAGTTCAGGCCGCCCGTACCGGTGGCACCAGCCTGCTGGGCCCGCTCAAACTGGTAGTTGAGGTAGTCGTCGGGCTTGAGCACACCCAGCGTGTTGCTGATGCGGCGCACGCCGGCAAAGCCGTTGTAGCTGATAACGGTGCGGCCTTCGATGCCTTTTTTGGTGGTGATAATCACGACGCCGTTGGCACCGCGGGCACCGTAGATGGCCGTTGCCGAGGCGTCTTTCAGTACGTCGACCGAGGCAATGTCCTGGGGAGCAATCACGCTCAGGGCGTTCTCAATCTGAATGCCGTCTACCACAAACAGCGGCGAGTTGTCCTGGGTAATGGAGCCGCCGCCGCGTACCCGCACCTGCACGTTGGCGTTGCCGGGCGTGCCTTCGGCCGAGGTGAGCTGCACGCCCGCCAGGCGACCAGTCAGCGCTTCAGCGGCCGAGTTTACCGGCACGTCCTTGATTTGCTGCGCACCCACCGACGATACCGAGCCGGTGACGTCGCGGCGCTGCACCTCCTGGTAGCCAATGACCACCACGTCTTCGAGCCTGCTTGCTGTCCGAGGCGAGGGTCACGTTGATGGTCGACTGGTCGCCCACCGTTACTTCTTTCGACACAAAGCCCACGTAGCTAAAGCGCAGCTTGGCCGTAGCGGCTTCGGCGGCGGGCAGCGTGAGGCTGTAAGCACCGTCGCCACCGGTAGAAGCCCCGATGGTGGTGCCTTCTACCAGCACCGTTACGCCGGGCAGGGTTTCCCCCTCGGCAGATTTTACGACGCCCTGAATCTGGCGGCTTTGTGCCATCGCCAGTCCGATGCTCCCGAAGAGCAGCAGCCAGAGCAGGAGAAAATGTTTTTTCATGAGTGCAGGAGAAATTTGGATGGGAGTTTTAAAAAATCAGCTTAGCGCAGTGCGTCGAGGGGCACGGCGTCCATGTCGGTGTATTCGCGGTTTTCGCCGGCCATGCCCCAGATAAAAGCGTAGGCGCTGGTGCCGCAGCCGGTGTGGATGCTCCACGGCGGCGAGAGGATGGCCTGCTCGTTGCTCACCCACAGCGGGCGGGTTTCGGTGGGCTCGCCCAGCATGTGGAGCACGCGCTGGCCCTCGGGCAGGTTGAAGTAGAGGTAGGCCTCCATGCGCCGGTCGTGGGTGTGGCTGGGCATGGTGTTCCACACCGAGCCGGGCTGCAGCTGCGTGAGGCCCATCACCGCCTGGCAGCTTTGGATGCCTTCGGCGTAGATGTACTTGTAGATGGTGCGGCGGTTGGCCGTTTCGGTGGCGCCCATTTCCACGGGCGTGGCCTCGGCCTGGGTGCGCAGCGTGGTGGGGTACGCGTGGTGAGCCGGCGCTGAAAGCAGGTAAAACTTGGCCGGATTGGCAGCGTCGCGGCTGGCAAAGGCCACCTCTTGCGCCCCCATGCCCACGTACAGGCAGTCCTGGTTGCCCAGCTCGTACACCGTGCCGTCGACCGTCACCGTGCCCGCGCCGCCCACGTTCAGCGCGCCCAGCTCGCGGCGCTCCAGAAAGAAATCAGCCTTCAGCGACTCCGGGCAAGGCAGCGAGAGCGCCGTGCCGGCAGGCTGAGCGCCGCCTACTATCATGCGGTCGTAGTGCGTGTAGGTCAGCTCAATTTCGCCAGCGGCGAAGATGTTCTCAATCAGGAAATGCTCCCGAAGGCCGCTGGTGTTGAGGGTGGCCGTTTCACGCGGACCGATGGCGAAGCGAGTTTTCAAAGCAGTGTTGAGTTTTGAATGTTGAGGGTTGAATTGCTTTCGTTTGAATTATTGAGAGGTGCTTTACTTGTTCAAATCAACCCTCAACATCCAAAACTCAACCCTTAATTACCGTCCCATCCAGCCGCCGTCGACGGTGAGGATGGTGCCGTGCACGTAGTCGGAAGCGGGCGAGGCCAGGAACACGGCCGGGCCTTTGTAGTCGTCGGGCTGGGCCCAGCGGCCGGCCGGAATGCGGGACAGGATGGCGGCGCTGCGCTCCTGGTCCTGGCGCAGGGCGGCGGTGTTGTCGGTGGCCACGTAGCCCGGGGCAATGGCGTTGACGTTGACGCCGCTGCTGGCCCACTCGTTGGCCAGGGCCTTCACCAGCGAGCCGATGGCGCCCTTGCTGGCCGCGTAGCCCGGCACGTTGATGCCGCCCTGGAAGGTGAGCAGCGAGGCCGTGAAGATGATTTTGCCACTCCCCTGCTTCAGCATCTGGCCGCCAATGGCGCGGGCCAGGCGGAACGGCGCGTCGAGGTTGATGCTGAGCACGGCGTCCCAGTCCTCGTCGGAGTGCTCGGCAGCCGGCGCGCGGCGGATAATGCCGGCGTTGTTGAACAAAATGTCAATCGTAGGAAAGTCGGCCTGCACCTGCTTGATAAAGCCATTCAATGCGTCGCGGTCGCCGAAGTCGGCTTTGTAGGCGCGGAACTCGCGGCCCATGGCTTGCACCGCCTGCTCGGTTTCGCCGCCCTGGGGCATGTTCACCGATACGCCGATGATGTCGGCGCCGGCTTCGGCCAGGCCCAGGGCAATGGCCTGCCCAATACCCCGGTCGCACCCCGTAATGAGGGCGCGCTTGCCGGCTAAACTAAATGCAGAGGAAAATGCAGGCATGAAAAGGGATGATGCGAGGAAGATGAGAAGCTACTGCCCAGCTTTTCAGCACGATTGGGGTTGGCTTTGCTTCTTAAAGGTTTCGCGAACCCGCTGCCAAAAGCAAGAGTTGGACATTATTTTTTTGCGCAATCGTTGCCGGGAACGATGCCATCCGGCACTTGCTACTTTGCCAGGCTGCATTAATCGGCTTCAGCGGCTGAAATTCAAGGAATTTAGCTCAACCCAGCTAAGCGCCGCCTTTGGCTCAATTAATTGCACTTTGCCAATAAAACCGGCCCTGAATAGCTTTTACTCAGCCGGCTGAGCTGGCGGATAGTTTATAGGAAGCCACCCAATTGTGCCAAACTTCAGGCCGAGGCATTAAGCAACACCCAGCTTATAGCAGCACTCTGGCTTCCCGGCCTTCTCCTCTACTCTTGGGCTACTTTTCGCTGGGTTCCCAAGGCTCGCCGCCGCTGAAAATGACTTTCAGCGTGTATTGCCTGGCCTCTTTGGCCGAAAGCTGGCGGGCCCAGGCGACGCGGCCCTTTGGATTGGCGCCCGGGCCAGTCGAGTTGTACTCAGCGTAAAAGGCCGTCTTCTCATTTGCGGGATTGCGCCAGTTGTCCCAGCCGGCGGGCGTGATGTGCGCGCCCATTTCGGTGTTGAGAAAAACGGTTTTGGAGTTGGGCCGCCAGGGCCGGCCCAGGTACACTTTGTGCGCCGCGGTATCGGCGGTGAGCTTGCAGTTCAAGAACACAAAGCCGTATTTCTGGTGCTGGGTAGTCGCGGCAGCCGTGATGTAGGAGTTGCGCTTGCTGTGAATGGTGCAGCCCTCGAAAACCACGGTGGCCGTGCCGAATATGAAGTCCGTAGTGCCGGAGATGTAGCAGTTCACGTAGTACTGGCGGCTGTTTTCCACGGCCGGGTACAGCGTGTCCTGGTTGCCCAATATCCGGCAGTTGCGGAAAGTGGCGCGGTCGCCCTCCACGTGCAGGGCTACGGCCTGGCCCACCGGCCCCGCCGAGTTCTCGAAGGTAATGTTTTCGGCCGTGAAGTCGTTGGCCTGCACCAGCACGGTGTGCGAGGAGTAGGTATTGTGCCCGGCGTAGTCGCCGGTATGGTCACCAAAGGTGATGACGGTGCCCGCAGCGCTTTCGCCCACCAGCTTCACGTGCGTTTTGTGCGAAGGCACCACCAGCTTCTCGCGGTAGCTGCCGTTTTTGATGCGAATGGTAACCGTAACCTGCGACAAATCGCGGGAAGCATTCACGGCATCCTGGATGTTTTTGTACATGCCGGAGCCGTCCTGCGCCACCGTCATTTCGGTTACCTGCGGGGCCGGTTGGGCTGGCACGGCCGGGGTTTGCTGGGCCTGGGCCACTGTGGTCAGCAGCCACAGCCCAATAATCATCAGGAGCTTATTCATGCGCTATTTATAAGGTGGTAAATAATTCTTCAACTCCCTTTCATTAATTGGCGTGGCTTGAGAGCTGCTGAGCTGCTGGATGAGTTAGAAGTTCAGTTGCGGGGACCCTTGGCACAGGCAGCCACGAAGAAGCTGGTTGAATTAGCTGCAACGAAGTAGAGACGCAACATTTTGCGTCTTGTCGTTGAACGATACCCACGCAGCACGCACGACGAGACGCAAAATATTGCGTCTCGTCGTGCGTGCTTCAGAGCAAAAATTTGGGTCAAGCAGCCGTTAGGGCGTGATTCGCCACCAGTCCAGGTCCACGTTGCCGGCGTCGTTGCTCTTGCCGTTGCGGCTGGCAAACAGCCCAACTTTGGCTCCAATCCATTTGCCTTCGCGGGCCTTGAACTCCTCCCCTACGAACTCGAAACGCTGCCCGTCCAGGCTGTAGCTGAAGCGGCACCTGGCGCCGGCTGTTACCTGCACGCGCAAGTAGATGGGGCCCTTGGCAGGCGGCAGCAACACGGGCACTGTGCCGGTCTCGAGGGTGAGCTTGTCGGCGTCGCGGCAGATGCTTTGGGCCACGCGCCACTGGCCGTTCTGGCTCGTGACGGACACGTAGGCGTAGTCGAGCCCCATCATCATCAGCCCAACTTTCTCGCCATCGGCCCGGGGCACGAAGGTGAGCTTGGTGGTGGCGGTGAAGGTTTCGGCCGGCACCTTTTCCAGCAGCAAGTTGGGCACCTGCCAGTAGTTCTTGAAATTGGTAGGCAGCGGCACGGCGTAGAGGCGCAGGTAGCCTTCGGGTCCATTGGGAAACGCCCAGCCCGACTGCGGGTTGGCGTGCCACTGCCATTGCAAGCCCAGGGAAGTGCTGCCGAATTCGTCGGAAGTAGCTGGGGTAGCCAGCGGCTGCGCGGCGCCGGGCACTTTGGGTTTGCGGTAGGTGAGCACGGGCTCGCCCTTGCCGTCGCCGTCGGGGTCGGTGCCGATAACGGGCCAGTCGTTTTTCCAGACCATGGGCTGCAGGTGCACCACGCGGCCGTAGGGTCCCTGGTCCTGGAAATGCAGAAACCAGTCTTCCTTGCCGTCGGGCGTATCGACCCAGGCGCCCTGGTGCGGACCGTTGATGGCAGTTTTGCCTTGGTCCAGCACCACCTTGTCTTCGTAGGGCCCGAAGACGTTTTTGGAGCGCAGCACCGTTTGCCAGCCGGTGGCCACGCCGCCACCCGGCGCGAAGATGTAGTAGTAGCCGCGGCGCTTGTAAAACTTGGGGCCTTCGATGGTAGGGTGGTTGGCGTGGCCATCGAACACCAGCGCATCGTCGCCCACCACGCTCAGGCCATCGGCGCTCATGCGCGACACGGCGATAATGGACTTGAAGCCCGCCCGGCTGCCCGCAAACGCGTGTGCCAAATAGGCCTTGCCGTCCTCGTCCCACAGCGGGCAGGGGTCTATCCAGCCCTTGGCTTCCTTGATAAGCTTAGGGGTTTCCCAGGGGCCGGCCGGGTTGCTGGCGCGCGTCACGTAGATGCCGCGGTCGGGGTCGGGGTAGTAGATGTAGTACTGCTTGTTGTGGTAGCGGATGGCGGGAGCCCACACGCCATTGCCGTGCTGAAGCTGCCGAAACTCGGCCACTGGCGGCTGCTCCCGAAACACGGCGCCGATGATGGTCCAGTTCACCAGGTCTTTGGAATGCAGGATTTGCAGGCCCGGCACCGCGTTGAAGCTCGACGAGGTGAGGTAATAATCGGAGCCCACCCGCACCACGTCGGGGTCCGAATAATCGGCGTAGAGCACCGGGTTTTTGTAAGTGCCGTTGCCCAGGTCGGGCACCCAAACCTGGGAGAGGCCGGCCTGTGCTCCGGCCTGCAGGGCTCCACCGAAAAGCAAGACCAGCCCAATTTGAAATACCCGTTTAAGCTTTGTCACCATCGTTACTGCTTAAAGTTTACTCAAAAACGTCATGCTGACGCAGGAAGCATCTTTACCTCAGCACTAACTCAATCGTCTGTCATGCTAAGCGGAGCGAAGCATCTTATCACGTGAGCACGAATCGTTGAGCTGTGAGAAGATGCTTCGCAGGCTCAGCATGACGGGAGGCGCGGGCAAAGTGGACCGCTAAGGTGCGAGTTACTTACCCCCGTATGCCTTCAGCACCTGGCGCGAAGTGCCCAGGTTGTCAATTCCCAGCTCAACTACGTCGCCGGGCTTGAGGTAAACCGGGGGCTTGAATCCCATGCCGACGCCCGCCGGGGTGCCGGTCGAAATGATGTCGCCGGGCAGCAAGGTCATGAACTGGCTGACGTAGGAAATGATGAAGGGCACGTTGAAAATCAGGTTGGCGGTGTTGCCGTCCTGCACGGGCTGGCCGTTCACCGTGAGCCAGAGGCGCAGGTTGTTGACGTCGCCCATTTCGTCGGGAGTGGCCAGAAAAGGGCCCATGGGCGCGAAGGTGTCGCAGCCCTTGCCCTTGGTCCAGGTGCCGCCGCGCTCCAGCTGGAATTCCCGCTCCGACACGTCGTTGTGCAGCATATAGCCCGCGATGTAGTCCGCGGCATCGGCTTCTTCTACGTAGGAAGCACGCTTGCCAATGACCACGGCCAGTTCTACTTCCCAATCTGTTTTCACCGAGTTACGGGGGATGACGATGTCATCGTCCGGACCCACCAGGGCGGTGGTCGACTTCAGAAAAAGCACGGGCTCGGCGGGCGGCGTCAGCCCCATTTCGCGGGCATGGTCAGAGTAATTTAGCCCAATGCACAGGATTTTGGAGGGCCGGGCCACGGGCGGGCCCAGGCGCTCGGTGGCCGCTACTAAGGGCAGGTTGCCCGCGTTGGCAGCCACAAATTCGGCCAGGCGCTGCAGGCCGTCGTTCTCGAAAAACGCTTCGTTATAGTCTTCGCCAAACGTGGCTACGTCGTAGCGCTGCTCACCTAATAGAACACCAGGTATTTCCTGGCCGGGCAGGCCGTAGCGGATTAGTTTCATAGCAAGGAATTGAGGAAAGACGGGTTGAAATAAAGCAGAACGTCATGCTGAGCGGAGCCGAAGCATCTCGCGTGCTGTAACTAATCTTTTTGATTGAGTTCACTGTTGCACGCGAGATGCTTCGACTCCGCTCAGCATGACGTTCCAAAGAGCTTCAATAGGCTGCGCTTACCAATAAACCGTGTAGAGCGTGGTGAGAATAATCATGATGGCGATGGAGCCAATTGCGAAGCTGCGGGTGGTTTTGAACATGCTACGGTCTACCTCCAGGCCGTTGGTTTTTACGCCGCGACTGGTTTCATACAGGCTGATAATCACCATGGCCGCGATGCAGATAACGAACACGAAGCCCATCCGGTCGAGGAAAGGAATTTCGTAAGGCGCGCCCGGCGCGGGCTGCACCGCAAAGCCGAGCGGCGCCAGAAAGGAGAGGTCCATGTAGTTGGGCAGGAACTTGAACAGCACCGACAGCAGGAAGCCGCCGATGGTGGCAAACAGCGCGGCCGTCGAAGTCGTCTTTTTCCAGAAGAAGCCCAAAATGAACATGGCGAAAATGCCCGGCGACACGAAGCCCGTGTACTCCTGAATGTACTGGAAGCCGCCTTTCTTGTCAATGCCCAGGTGCGGGGCGATGAGCACGCCCATAATCATGGCCACTACCACCGAGATTTTACCCACGTGCACCAGGGTCTTTTCCGAAGCATTGGGGTTGATAACTTTCTTGTAAACGTCGAGCGTGAAGATGGTGGCAATGCTGTTGGCTTTGCCGGCCAGCGAGGCTACTACCGCCGCCGTGAGGGCCGCGAAGGACAGGCCTTTCAGGCCCACAGGCAGGATGTTGAGCAGCACCGGATAGGCGCGGTCGGGGTTGAGCTCGCCGTTCTGCATCATCTCGCCGCTGAACACGTCGGCCTTGTAGAGCACGAAGGCCGCAATGCCGGGCAGCACCACAATCACGGGCATGAGCAGCTTGAGGAAAGCGGCAAACAGGATGCCGGCGCGGGCCGTGGGCAGGTCGGCGCCGAGGGCGCGCTGCGTGATGTACTGGTTGCAGCCCCAGTAGTTCAGGTTCACAATCCACATGCCGCCGAGCAGCACGGTCATGCCGGGCAGGTCGATAAAGTTGGGGTTGTCCTTTTTGAAAATCATCTGGAAGTGGTCGCCGGCCTGGGCCGTCATCAGGCTGAAGCCGTTGAGCACGCCGGTCTGGCCGTAGTGCTCGGCCACGAGGTTCAGGGCCAAGTAGGTGGTGGCCAAACCGCCGAGAATCAGGAAGAACACCTGGATAACGTCGGTGAAGCCAATCACCTTCATGCCGCCCAGGGTGATGAGCACGGCAAACGCCGCCAGCGCGTAGAGGCAGAATTCGAGGTTGAGCCCGGCAATGCTGCTAATGGCAATGGCGCCGAGGTACAGAATCGAGGTCAGGTTGACCACGATGTAGAGGGCCAGCCAGAAAATGGCCATAATCATGGCTACCGTGCCGTTGTACCGCTGGTTGAGGAACTGCGGCATCGTGAAGATGTGATTCTTCAGATAAACCGGAATGAAAAAGACGGCTACCACGATGAGCGTGATAGCCGCCATCCATTCGTAGGTGGCAATGGCCAGGCCCATCTTGAAACCCGAACCAGACATGCCCACAAACTGCTCGGCCGAGATGTTGGAGGCAATCAGCGAAGAGCCGATGGCCCACCACGTCAGGGAGCCTTCGGCCAGGAAGTAGTCTTTGGAATCGCCCTCCAAGGTACCGTCGTGGCCCGTTTTGCGGCGGTAAATCCAGATGCCGTACCCCGATACAATTATAAAGTAGACGAAGAAAACGATGTAATCAATCGTGGAGAGCTTGTTCATTGAGCAGAATGGGTATTGAGGCGCGGCAGCCTACCAAAGTGCGAAATAGCGCAGTGGTGGCGAAGCTATGGGAAAGTAATGTTCCGCTAAAAAACCGTTTCTGAAAGGAAAACTTTGGTTTCCCTTCAGAATTATTGCCGGAAACGTTTCCGATAGCTCCGGGCCCGCCAGCTGCCGCTACCCTGCTTACTTTTTGTTTAGCAGCCACTTAGCCAGGTCTTTCCCCGCCTGGAAGTTCTCGAAGCTGGCCGGAATCTTGCGCCCGTCTACGTACTCGTTGTACAGCCACGGGTCGCCGAGCACGAACACGCGCCCCTTGCCCAGATTGGCAGTGGCCATGATGACCTTGCCGTTGTTGGTGACAAGCGGTTGAGCCGGAGCCTGCACGGCCAGCACCGCCAGTTCCTTCACATAGGCGGCAGTAGCGTTTTTAAACACCGTTTTGCCCGAAGTCAGCTCAACTTTGCCTTGCTCGAACTGGCTGCCCTGCACCATGTTCACGCTCTGGTCGGTGAACTTCACGCCGAAGTTTTTGGCCAGCCTGGTTGAAGTGCTTGATATCGCAATTGGCCGTGTCGTTGGCCAGCAGCACCAGCGTGCCGCCGGCCTTCACCCAATCGGTAATGGCCTTGCTGTGGTTGGGCTGAATGTAGTTGGGCTGGGGGTCTCCTTGCGGGTGTCGGGGTCCACGATGATGTAGACGCTCAGGTTCTTGAGGCTGGCGGCAGTGGGCGCTGCGGGAATAGCCACGGTTTTAGCGCCTAGCTCGCGAAACTGATTGCCCCACAGCCAGAAGCCGCCGTGTGTGCGCTCCTCCCAGGTGTAGTGCCACTGCTCCTGCTCGCCGGTGAGAGCGTTCTTGCGCAGGCTCGTGGTTGAAGTAGTAATCCAGCCCCACGGTCTTGCCCTGGCCGATGGCATTCTCGGCAGCAATCTCCATTTCGGTGCTGGCCAGGATGAACGGGCCCACGCCCTTCAGGTCGTTTTTGCGCAGCGGCTCGCTGAGGTAGTAGTCGTATGAGCCGTCGCGGTAGGGCTTGCCGCCCAGCCCGCCCACGCTCACCGTGCCGTTGAAGGCCAGTGCGCCGGTGGATTCCGTGGCCACGAACGACTTTAGCAGGCCCTCGTAGCCTTTCTGGGCCACTTTGGCGAAGCTTTTATCGAGGTAGCCCATGCGCACGCCCTTGGCCAGCGCGTACACAAACATGCTGGAGCCCGAGGCCTCGGCGTAATTGCCCTTGCGCGATTCCTGGTTCATCACCAGGCTCCAGGTGCCGGTTTTGGGGTCCTGGTACTTGGCCAGCACGGGGGCCAGGCGCTTGATGGCCTTGATGAGGACGGGCCGCTGCGGGTGGTTCTGGGGGAAGTAGTCGAGCACGTCAACCAGCGCCATGCTGTACCAGCCGATGCCGCGGTCCCAGAAATTGGGCGACTGGCCGGTGGTTTTGTTGGCCCACTGCTGCTCGCGGCTCTCGTCGTAGCCGTGGTAGAGCAGGCCCGTTTTGGGGTCCACCAGGTTCTTCTCAATCAGCGCAAACTGCTTGGCCACATCGTTGAACCCCGCCGGCTGGTTGAACATCTGGCTGTATTCGGCATAGAATGGCTCGGCCATGTACAAGCCATCGAGCCACATCTGGTTGGTGTAGATTTTCTTGTGCCAGAAGCCGCCCTCCTTGGTACGAGGCTGGCTGTCGAGCTGCTTGCGCAGCAGCGTGGCGGCCTTGGCGTACTTCTGGTTGTCGGGCACAGAGGTCTGGGCCAGCAACAGCAGGGCGTGGCCAGTGGTGAGGTTGTCGAGGTTGTAGTCCTCCATTTTGTAGGTGCGTACGCTGCCGTCGGGCTGCACAAACAGGTCGAGGTCCTTCTTGATGTAGGTGAAATACTTGGCGTCGCCGCTGCGCTGCCACACCCGCTCCAGGGCCCGCAGCATCAGGCCCTGCTCGTAGTCCCAGCGCGTGGTTTTGCGCGTGCCGATGAGAATGGAATCCGGATGCCAGCGATGAAGGCATCGGCCATGCGCTGGGAGAGGGCGACTGGCTTGGCAGCCGTTTTGGCCGTCTGCGCCACAGCAACTTCACTCAGTAGCGAAAGCCCCAGCAGCGGCAACAGGAAATGGGTCTTATTCTTCATCGTATGGTTTTTCATTCAATGCTGTCATGCAGAAGCGGAACGTCATGCCGAGCGCAGCGAAGCATCTTTACCGCTTCGTTGCAGCGAAGGGATTACTCCCAAGGTAAAGATGCTTCGCTGCGCTCTGCATGACGGCCTAATCAAAAGTTAGCCCAGTTCGCAGTAACCTAGCGCTTGGCCATGATGACCGTTTTCTTGCCAACTTTCTCGCCGAGCTGCACGTCTTTCTTGGCTAGCTTGGTGTTGGTGTTAGTCAAGCGAATGTCTTTGCTGCGGTCGCCGGTGACGCGCAGCAGCAGCTCGGCGCCGTTGGCGTAGCGGATGCCATCGAGGGTGATGTTGCGGCTGTTCTGCACTTCCATCACCGGCATGGTTTCGGTCGAGAGCAGGGTCACGTTTTTCAGGCGAATGTTCTCGGCCTCCTGGCACACGAGGCCCTTCTTGCTTTCCAGCACCGCGTTTTCGATGCTAATGTCTTTGATGCTCATTTCCGGTAGGCCGCGCACCAGGATGCCGGTAGCGGCGCCCTTGCAGGTCACGTTGCGGATGCGGAAGTTGCGGAACTGCGGGGTGCCTTCGTTCAGGGCTCGGCCTTCATCACGGGCGGGGCGGTGCTTTCGCCCAGCAGCGGCACGGGGTCCTTGGCGGCATAGTACATGTCGAACAGGATGGCTTCGCCAGCGATGTCGGTCATGTCCACGCCATCGACGAAGATGTTCTCCACCACACCGCCACGGCCGCGTGCCGTTTTGAAGCGCAGGCCCACGTCGGTGCCCATGAAGGTGCAGTTGCTCACAAACAGGTTGCGCGCGCCGCCCGACATCTCTGAGCCAATCACGAAGCCGCCGTGGGCGTGGTACACCTTGGTGTCGCGGATGATGAAGTTTTCGGTGGGCACACCGCGCTTGCGGCCCTGCTCATCGCGGCCCGATTTGATGCAGATGCCGTCGTCGCCCACGTCAAAGGTGCAGCCTTCTACCACGCCGTTGCGGCAGGATTCCAGGTCCAGGGCATCGGTGTTCTGGCCGTACCAGGGGTTTTTGGCCGTCACGTTGCGCAGCGTGATGTTGTCGCACAGCAGCGGGTGAATGGTCCAGGCCGGGGAATTCTGAATGGTAAAGCCTTCGAGCAGAATCTGCTTGCAGCGCGTGAGGCTCAGCATATTGGGCCGCAGGAAATCCTTCACGTCGGCAAACTCCTCGGGCTTGGCTTGCTGGCCGGGCTTCAGGATGCCGGGCTTGGTGGCATTGGCGCCTTTCAGGGACTGGGCCGAGGGGTACCAGGTGTCCTTCTTCTCGTTGAGCACGCCGCCCGAGTCCAGCAGCTTCTGCCACTGCGTTTCGTTGAGCTTGCTCTTTTTCACCATGCGCCAGGCGTCGCCGGCACCGTCGAACACACCCGGTCCAGTGATGGCAATGTTCTCCAAATCGTGGCCGTACAGCGGCGCCTGGTTGCGGATGGCCTCCTCCCCTTCCCAGGTGGTCCGGATGAGGTGATAATCCGAAAGCTTGCTGCTAAACTGCACCAGGGCGCCCTTGGCCACGTGCAGGTTCACGTTGTTTTTCAGCTCAATCGAGGCCGTAAGCCAGAGTCCGCGCGGAATCAAGACGGTGCCGCCCTTCTCCGAGCAGGCATCGATGGCTTTCTGGATGGCGGCCGTGTTCAGCGTCTGCCCGTCGGGGACAGCGCCGTATTTCACCACATTGAACGTGTCTTTGCGAAACACCGGCTCCAGCACCACCGGCAGCTCGTAGGCGTACTTGCCGGCAAACTCGGTACCGCGCAGGTGCGACGCTAGGCCCAGGTTCTGCTCTTTCACGGCCTGGGCTACCATTTGGGCCACGCGGGTGGCGCCGTACTCCGAGAAGTGGGTGTTGTCGTTCTTGGCGGGCGGCACAGGGTTGGGCTGGTAGTAGCCGTTCTGGTAGCTCCAAAACAGCGGCCGGGTGCCTTGCTCGCCGAGCTGCGAATACAGGGCCCAGGTTTTTTCGTGTGCATCAATGAGCGGCACTTTCTGGGCTTTGGCTACTTCGCGCACCACGCCGGGGTACTCGCCGTGGTCGTCCTTGCGCTTGCCGGCTTCGTCGAAGTAGCGACGGCCGACGGGCGTGAGCAGCACCGGGTTAGCGCCCTTTTTCTTGGCTTCCTGCACGTACTTGGTGAGGAACTGGCGGTACAGCGTCTGGGCCGGGGCCGAGCGGGTGGTGTCTTCGGCCTTGGAGTCGTTGTGGCCGAACTGGATGAACACCCAGTCGCCGGGCTTGAGCTGCTCCAGCACCTTGGCCCAGCGGCCTTCGCGCAGGAAGCTCTTGGTGCTGCGGCCGTTCACGGCCGTGTTGCGAATGACGACGTTGTCGTCGAAATACTGCCCAAACTCCATGCCCCAGCCGCGCTCGGGCTTCGTCAGGTCGGGCTTGTCGGCCATGGTGGAATCGCCGACCAGGAAAATCTGCGTTTTGGGCTCGGCCGCCGGCCGGAAGGCCGCCGTCAGGAAAGCTGCCAGCCCAGCCAGCAGTAGTACCAGTGTTGATTTCATCGCGAGCAAGGAAAGAGTTGCGCCCGTCCGTACAGGTCAGCACAGGACAGCGAAGGCAGTATCGCCCTAACAATATTAGCCCCGTTCCGAAGGGTTAGGGCCTAAACTGAGCATAGGGAGGTGCTTTTTTGCGCAATCGATGCCGGGAACGTTCTCATTCCAGCCGGCGCGCACCCCGGACTCACAAGCTTTTGGCAGCCCAGCAGCAAAAAGCCCCGCGGTAATCAGGGCGAGGCTTTTTGCTATAGAAGTTGGATAATCAGACTTACTTCCCACGCACCACCACTGTGCCCGAGCCCTGGGCCGGCAGGCCGGCCAGGCTCACGCCCTCGGCTATGGCCTGGAAGGTGCCGCTGCCATCAGCGGTGAAGAAGTGTAGCTCGGCCTCGCCGCGGGCGTTGGTGCGCACGGTGGGGTTCCAGTACAGGGTGCTGGTGCGCGGGTCGGCGGGTGGGTTGGTGAGCAGGGCGTTGTAGCGGGGCTGGTAAAACTCGCGGGCCGCATAGTAGCCCGGCACCTTCACCGTGGCCACGCCGGGCGCCGGGGCCTTGTCGTTGCCCTTGTAGTTGGGGTCGGCCCGCTTGGTGTACACGGCAATGGCCCCGCCGCTTCCGCCGAAAATGGCCGCCTCAACACCTTTGAAGACTTCCACCGATTCTATCTGGTTGGAAGGAATGGTGCTGATTATGTCGACATCAACCCGGTTGCCATCGAGAATAAACAAGGGCGTGCCCTGCCCCCGAATCTGGACGGACATATTAGGCGGGTTGCCGCTGATGGTGAGGCCGGCCACGCGGCCCTGCAGCAGCTGCAGCATCGTCATACCGGATTGGGCTTCGGGCATGTTGGCAAAGTCTACCACGGTGCCGCCGGAGGCTCCGTACAGGCGTCGCGGGTCGTCGGCCGGCACAGCCACGCGCTTGGCCGTCACCGCCACGTTTTCTAGTTTGATGTTGCGCATGGCCTTCTCGGGATGCAGCTCCAGGTCGGTGGCCTGGGCCTGGCGGCTGCGGCGCACAAAGCGGCTACCCCAGCCGGGGCCGCGGCCAACGACGGCAGCTTGGGCAACGGCTGGACGCCCGGCACCGGCCCGTTGTCGGGGCGAATGATGACGTTGGAACCGCCCTGCGACCGCCGCGCCTGCAGCGTGATAACGGCCGTATCGCGCACCGCGAAACCCGAGAAAGTGAACCGCCCTTCGGCGTCGGTGGTGGCCGTGGCGACGTTTTTCACCGGCTTCATTTGCAGGAACGTGAGCTGGCTGTTGGGAATGGGGCGGCTGCCCTGCGCGCTCACCACCTGGCCCGTGAGCGACACCTCCTGCTCGGGCACATAGCGCACAAGCGGCTTCTGCCCAGCCAGCACTTCTTTCCACACAAAGCGGCGCCAGCCCTGGGTCAGCAGCAGGTCGTCGAGGGCCTGGGCCGTGGCAGCCGACTGCTCCCGAAAGTAATAGCCCGGGTTTTCGACGTAGCCCACCAAGTCCGAGGTCAGCAGCAGGTTGGAGGCAATGGTTTCGGCGTTGGGGTCGAGGGCGCTCAGGCCCGCGTCGCTCACCGCCACGGATAGGTTGGTGGCCACGGGCTGACCCGCAGCATCGGCCACGCGCACGGTGAGCTGCACCGGGGCGTGCGCGCCGTAGCTGGGCTGGTCTGCCGTGACGGTGATGCGCAAGGCGCTGGGGCCGTTTTGCACGAAGGCCAGCCGCTCGCACCTGGGCGTGCCCTCGGCGTCGAATAAGGTGAAATGAACGATGCCGTTGGGGTAATTCTTCTTGGGCATCTTCCAGCTGGCGGGCGCATCGGCCGTCAGGGAGCGGGGGCCGGGGTAAGCCACCACGCCCCGCACTTGCGTGAGCAGCTGCACGGGGCCGGGCGCGGGGGTGCCGGCTGCCCCACGGTAGCGGGCTTCTACCAGAAAGTTCTCGGCGTTTTCCACCACGTGGAGGGTGTAGCCGGTGGGCTGCACGGCCGGCAAAGGATACTCGGCGGTGCTGCCGTCGGGCAGCATGAGCCGCGCGCGGTAGCGCTGGCCAGCGCCCGGCACGAAGGAAAACCGCCCCATGCCCGCGTGCCGGCTGCTGAAATTCGGGACGACCACCGCATTCTGGGCATTGAGAATCTGTCCGCGCACGGCCAGGCCGCGGCCGCTGGCATCGGTGGCTTTGCAGGCTACCACGCCGGGCATCCCTTCCACTAGGTAGCCGCCTTCCGGGAAGAACTGCACGTCGGGCTTGTTAGCGGCCGAGCTTTTGCTTTTGCTGGGGGTGCCGGTAGCCGGGGCGCTGGGCTCCTGCGGGCCCAGCGGCGAGGCCGGCCAGATGCTCAGGCGGCGGCTGTACACAAAGCTGTCGCCGGCATTGCGCATCCAGTTGGTGTAGGCGCGCAGCACGTAGGTGCCAGCGCCCAGCGTATCGGCAATGTCGAGGTCGCCGCTGGCCCGGCCGCCTTGCAGGCGCAAGGTGCGGCGGGCCACCACCTTCTTATCGGGCGACAGCAAATCCACGTGCAGCACCTGGCTGAGCGAGTCGAGCCTGGTGGCGCGAAGCATCTACCACGTAGGCGCTAAACCAGATGGTTTCGCCCGTGGCGTACACCGGGCGGTCGAGGTGGAGGTAGGCCTTCTCACCTTTGGCGACGGCGTAGTACTTGCCCAGCCTGGCGGGCAATGCGCTGCATCAATCCTTCCTCGGTGGGATGCGGGCGAAACGCCGTCAGCATGGTTACCCCGGCCAGCAAGATTGCCAGCCCTCCTTTTTGCACGCGCACTAATTTCATGTTGGCCTGGTGACGAAGGCAGGCTCAAACGCTTGGGCCCGCCGCGAGATTACTGCACAAAGATGGCGACGGCCGGAAGCCCAAGCACCAGCTTACGCGGCACTTGCCCCGAATGCATAGCCGCTGGCACTTGAGCCGGGCCCGCGGTGTTCCGATTTAGCCAGAATTTGCTACTCTTGTAATAGCATTGGCTCAACGATGATTTCCTGGAGTTGTGAGTTTCAGCGCTCGTGGCCCAGTTCGGCGGCTTGGTGCGGTGAGGTTGGGAACGGCCCCGACGGAGCTAATGCTTGCTGAAAGCGCTGGCTTCGAAATGCGACTACCCCGGATGTTTTTTATACTTTCTTAGTTTAAGAGCTTGGACCCCGTTACCATCAAAGACATAGCGCACGCCCTGAACCTGTCGACCTCGACGGTATCGCGGGCCTTGCGCGACAGCTACGAAATCAGCCCTGAAACCAAGCGGCTGGTGATGGAATACGCCGAGCGCCTGAACTACCGGCCCAACCCCATTGCCCTGAGCCTGAAGGGTAGCAGCAGCAAAGCGTTGGCTGTCATTGTGCCCCAGATTGCGAACAACTTCTTTTCGCAGGCCATCAACGGCATTGAGGCCATTGCCTACAACCGCGGCTATCACGTCATCATCTTCCAGACGCACGAGTCGTACGAGCGCGAAGTGGCCAACATCCAGCAGGCGGTATCGCGGCGCGTCGATGGCCTGTTGCTCTCGCTTTCCAGCGAAACCTCCGACGTCTCGCACCTCAAGGCCCTGATTGACCAGGGCATGCCGCTGGTGCTTTTCGACCGCGTGGCCGCCGAGCTGCCTGTGACGCAGGTAGTAGCCGACAACTTCGGCGGGGCCTACGCCGCCACCTCGCACCTGCTCCAGACCGGCCGCCGCCGCATTGCCCACCTCACCATTCCGCCCTACCTGAGCATCACGCAGGAGCGGCTGGCCGGCTACCGCGCGGCCCTCGAGCAGTACGGCGTGCCCTACGACGAAAACCTGGTGCGCTACGGTACCTTCGGGCCCGACGAAGCCGGCCCGCTGGTCGACGAACTCCTGGCCCTCTCGCCCCCGCCCGATGCGTTTTTCACGGCCAGCGACCGGCTGGCTTTGGGCTGCTTGGCCGCACTGCGCGAGCGCGGCGTTGACATTCCCGGCCAAGTTGGGCTGCTGAGCTTCACCAATTCGCAATCGGCCCACTTGCTCAATCCGCCCCTAAGTACCGTGACCCAGCCAGCCCAGGAAATCGGCCAGGCTCGCTGCTGAGCGCCTGATTGAGCAGATTGAGCGCAAGAACAAGAGCACCGGCCCCAGCACCATGAAGCTGCCCACCACGCTCGTGATACGCGAGTCGTCGCAGGCGCTGCCTAAGCTGGTTTCGTAGTGGTTGCTAAGCACGGCGAATTGTTATCGGGATTGGAATTGAGCTAAAAAGCAGAACGTCATGCTGAGCGCTGCCTCGGGAACCTCACCCCGGCCCCTCTCCCGCGGATAGGAGAGCCTGATGTTAAGTAAAAACAGAAAGGCCCGGCTCAATTGAGCCGGGCCTTTCTGTTTTCTAAAGGTAGAGCTAAAACCATGTGCCGTGGCTCCCCTCTCCGCGGGAGAGGGGCCGGGGGTGAGGTTCCCGAGGCAGCGCCTTAATCCTACCTACTCCTTCTTAAAAATAGCCGACACCCAACTCCGCAACGTGCGGTGGCGCTGGTAGCGTAGGCCGTGCTTAGCCGCCTCAGCCTGAATTTTAGGAAGGTCTTCCTCGTAGAAACCACTGAACAGGATAGGCCGGCCGCTGGGCAGCAGGCGGGCGTACTCGTGCATGTCTTCCAGCAGCACGTTGCGGTTGATATTAGCCAGAATCAGGTCGAAGGGCGCTTCGTTAGCCAGGGTTTCGACGCCACCGAGGCGGCACTCGATGTTGCGGCACTGGTTTTCGGCGGCGTTGTCGCGGGCGTTTTCTACAGTCCAAGGTTCGGTGTCGACGGCCAGCACCTGGCGGGCGCCCAGCATTTCGGCCATGATGGCCAGGATGCCGGTGCCGGTGCCCATGTCGAGCACGCGCAGGCCCTTGTGGTCTACGTCGAGCCGGTTTTCTATCATCAGGGCCGTGGTTTCGTGGTGGCCTGTGCCGAAGGACATACGCGGCATGATAACGATGTCATAGTCCACATTGTCGGGCTTGGGGTGGAACGGCGCCCGCACCGATACCCGCTCGGCGATAATCAGAGGCTGGAAGTTTTTCTCCCACTCGGCGTTCCAGTTCTGGCGGGTGATGACGCGGTGCGAGTGGTTCAGGTCGCCGATGCCGGAGTACCGGGCCATGATTTCCTCCACCGCGTCGGAGTTGAAAACCTCTTCGGTGGTGTAGGCACAGAAACCTGCGTCGTTGTCTTCGAAGGTATCGAAGCCTACTTCGGCCAGCTCGGCCACCAGAATATCGGCCAGCTCGCGGGGCGCTTCAACGGTCAGTTCAATAAAATCCATCTATTTGTAATGAGGAATGAAGAATGAGGAGTGAAGAATTGAGCTAAAGCAGCGCTTGGCGCTTCGTTCGCCCCTTCTCATTTCAAGTACTGCGGCAAAGGTCGCAGGAAAAGCCGGGCAAGCCGGCAGCGCGTCAGGCATGGAGGCCGTGCCACAGGCGGCGGCGCAACGCCCCATCGTTGCGCAGGGCCTGCCGTATGGGCCACCAGGCCGAACCCGCGACGAGGGCCGCCAGGGCAATGCGGGCCCACCACCAGGGCAAAAAGTAAAGCGACAGGGCTACCGCGATGGTGAGCAAGCTCATGAGTGTGGAGGTGTTTTTGCGCATGTTGCCAAACTCGACGGTTTCGGCCACGGGCTGGGCCTGGTACAAGCTGCCCCACAGCCCCAGGCTCATCAGCGCCGCGGCACAAAGCGGCAGCAGCCACAGCAAGGGCCAGTAGGAAGCCGGGTACAATCCCAGGAGCGCAACAGCCGACACCAGGCAGTCGATGAGCACCACCGGCCCAACCAGGCGCAGGTACAGCAGCAGCACGCGCCGCGTGAGCCCAAGGCGCAGCATCTCGTTAGCAACCATCGACTTCATAAAGCCAAACAGGTTATTGTTGGCATAGGTAAAGCCGATGACAGGCAGGAAAGTAAAATAGAAGAAACCCTGCGTGGTAAGCTTGGTGCCTTTCACAAAAACCAGGGCCGTTACGACCAGCATGCCCGTCTTCATTAGCATGCCCGTGAGCATCGCCTTCCAGGCTTTGCTGCGGTACACTTTCCACTCCAGCGGCAGGCGCGTTTGAGCTATTCCGGTAGCCGCTTCGGTTTCGGTGGGCAGGAAGCGGGCGCTGAACTGAGGAGCTACCCAGCGCAGCTGTGCAGCCCAGAGCAGCCAAGGCAGCAACGACATGCCCACGCCCAGCGCGGTGGTGTAGCGCGCCTCCGGGTACGCCAACCACCACAGCATCAGCGCCAGGCTCAGCGCATGCCCAAGCAGCAACGGATGCCGCCAGCGCCGCATGCTCACCAATAGCCGCGCGTTAAAACTGAGCACGGCCGCGCCCAGCAGCAACAGCAGGCCAAAACCCGGGACCGAGGCGTGCCCGGGCGCCACGCCCAACGCCACCAGCAAGCCGGCCATGATGGTGATGCGTCGCAGGGTTATCAAATCTAGCAGAAAGGCCGTCACCACGTTTTGCCGGGCCGATACCGGAAAATGCTCGGGCAAGGGCCGCGTGACCGGCCGCAACGTGGGCATAAAGTCCACAAGCAGCGCGGTCGTTAACAAACCCGCGTAAAAGCCGGTGAGCATGATGGGCAGGTAGGTGGCCACTCCCTCCAGGTAGCTGGCGTTGAGAAACAGCCCGAACCCCGCTCCGTAGGCCATTGCGAGCACCAGCAAGACCACCGTTATGGCACGGGTGGTGCCCGATTTATCGGGCCACAGCACGGCCTGCAGGCGGCGGCGCAGCAGGAAAGGCAGAAAGTGCCCTAGCGTTGCGTGGTCAGCCATGTCAGGTCCTGGGTGGTGCTGGTGGCGGGGTGAATGAGCTGTAGCAGGGCATCGCCGAGGAAGGCGCTCTGGCCCTGCAGGAAATCCTGCATCGAGCCCCAGTACTTCACCTCGCTGTCGTCGATAACGAGCAGGTGGGTGGCTACTTTTTCGATGTGGGCCAGGTTGTGCGACGAGACAAACGTGAGGGCCTGCGGCCGGTAAGCGTTGAGCAATGACAGCACGCTGTCGGCCGAAAACACGTCGAGGCCGTTGAAGGGCTCGTCCAAAATCAGCAGCTCGGGGCGGTGCAGCAGGCAGGAGGCAATGGCTACCTTTTGCTTCATGCCGGTCGAGAACGAGCTCAGGGGCTTGCGGCGCACAGCATCGTATCCTTCGAGTAGGTGCCCCAGCAAACTCTCGATGCGGGCCTCGGCATCGGGTAGTTCGTAGATGCGGGCCACAAACTGCAGATATTCTTCCGCGGTGAGCTGCTCGACCAGATAAGCCTGGTTGACCAAGGCGCCCATGCGGCGCTTCACGGCCACGGAAAAGGTCTCGCCCAGCGGCTGCCCATCGAGCAGAATCTCACCGCTATTGGGCAGCAACACATTGGTAAGAAGGTTAAACAGCGTGCTCTTGCCGGCGCCGTTGCGGCCCAGCACGCCCACGCAGTAGCCGGTGTGGGCCATGATGGACACGTCGCGTAGCACGGTCTTCGGGCCGAAGGACTTGGTGAGGTTGCGTAGTTCTAATTCCATTGGTTGACGAGTGGTAGACACCAAATAACGTCATGCCGAACGCAGCGAAGCATCTTGACCGCGCAAGTAATTAGATTACTCTCGTGGTAAAGATGCCTCGCTGCGCTCGGCATGACGTTCTGGTGTTTGGCCAGAGAAGGCCAAACTTCAAAAGGTTATTGCTTGCAGCCGGCGAAGGAGCGCACCTTGGTGTAGTGAATGGCGAAGTCCGCTTTCCCGCGGTCGGGCGTCACGAACAGCACGTAGTCGGCGAAGTCCCGGCCGGGGCGTCGGCCCACAGGCCGGCTTTGTCGGCAAAGAGCTTGTTGTTTTCCTTAAACACAATAAGGTCGGCGAAGGCCTCCTCGGGCTCCACGTACACCGTGCCGAAGCAGTAGCTGCGCCGGCTGGGGTCGGTTTCGAGGTATACCGAGCCGTAGATTTTGCACGGCTCAAGCGAAGCAGTAGCCGGCGCTACTTCTGGCGCTTTAACCGCCGGTATATGAGCGGGCGCTGTTGCCAGTAAAGCCGTGAGTAGGAAGGAGAAGAACATAGCGAGAGCAACAGGTGTGGGCGCAGAATTACGCAGAGCCGGCAGGGGTTCCCGCCTTCCAACAACGGTGCCAGGCGCGGTTTAAAACGCCTGAATGATGGTGGCAAAGTCCGCTGCTTTCAGCGAAGCCCCGCCAATCAGTCCGCCGTCAACATCGGGCTGCGAAAAAGCTCCCGCGCGTTCTGCGCATTGGCCGAGCCGCCGTAGAGAATGGTGGTGTCGAGGGCCACTTTGGCGTCGTAGGCGCGGGCAATGCGCTCGCGGATGAAGGCGTGCACTTCCTGGGCCTGCGCGCTGGTAGCCGTGCGCCCCGTGCCAATGGCCCAGATGGGCTCATACGCCACCGTTACCTGGTCAAACTCCTCGTTGCTGAGGTGGAATAGCCCGTCGGTGAGCTGCTTGCCGATGAAGTCGAAGGTTTCTTCGGCCTCGCGGGTGTCGAGCGACTCGCCTACGCAGAAAATGGGCTTCAGACCGGCAGCCAGGGCCGTTTTTAGCTTCTGGCTCAACAGCTCGTCGTCTTCGCGGAAGTACTGGCGGCGCTCCGAATGGCCCAGAATGACGTACTCGCAGCCCACCGAGGCCAGCATCTTGGCCGATACTTCGCCAGTGAAGGCACCGCTTTCTTTCTGGTGGCAGTTCTGCGCGCCTAAGTGGAACTTGCCGCCCTGGGGCAGGGCCTGGCCCACGCCGTGCAGCAGCGGAAACGGCGGGCAAACAACAATTTCGGGAGCATTAGGCCCTGCGGCGCCGCCAGGCTAGTGATTTCGCTTACCAGGGCCAGGCCCTCGGGGTAAGTCAGGTTCATTTTCCAATTGCCGGCAACGAGGTTTTTGCGCATAAGCTGAAGGGGGCGGTAAACGTGAAGTTCAATCGCGCAAAGCTAACAGCCCTTGCTTCCCAATGGCAGGCCAGGCGGCAGTTGCGGCCGCGGCAATTTTGCTATTGCTCCGCTCGCATGGAGCGGGAAGCGGCAATTTCGGCTTCGGCTGCCGCCGCAGCTTCGTCGCGCAGCTCCCAGGGCTCCTTGCGGCCCCCGCGGCGTGAGAGAACGATGCCCAGCATGGTGACCACAACTGCCCCGGCCAAAGCGGCCCAGCCCAGCTCAGCTACCTGGCGCAGGCGCACCACCCAAATGGCCACCAACGCCCAGGCAATTACCAGGGGAAACACCATGTCGCGAAAGGCCCGGCTGATTATCAACCCCAGGGCCACTACCACAAAAATCAACACAAACGTGAGCATAACTGACAGCCCCTCGGCGGTTTGCCAGCCCATTTCTTGCAGCCCAATCGTGATGTTGATGACCGAAGCCACCGAAATCCAGCCCAAGTACAGCGAAAACGGCACTCCTACCCACGCCGGGGCCGCCTCGGCAAAAATGCGCCGCCGCACCCGGCCGTACACCACCATCAGGCAGCCCAAAATGAGTAGCATAACCCCGACGCTGGGCAAAATCACTCGTAGGCAAACAGCACCACCCAGCCCCCGTGGCAATGCTGGCCAGCGTGAGCGGCTTGGCCAGGGCGTCGGGCAACGACAGATTCCGGGCAGCGGGCAGCAGCTGCCACACCGCGTACACGGCCAGTCCTAAGAATATCAACCCCCAGATGCTAAAGGCGTAGCCGGCCGGCGTGAGCAGGGTGGGGTATTTGGCCGAAACCTCCCCCATCGTCTGCCCGGCAAAGGGATGAGTATTCGAATAATAGTTAAGATAAATGTTGCCGAAAATGGCCAGCGCCGTCAACCAGCGCCACAGTCGGCCCATTACCGACCGGTTGGGAGCAGCATAGTGGTCTGGAGGCGTGGCTATTGCGGACATGGCTAAAGATTGGGGCACGTAAATTACGTAGCAACCATGGCATTTGGATTAGCGGCTAGCGCGGTCAATTATCGTCTGATAATCAACCACGCCACTATCTGAGCTTTTCCCGACTACTGCCTTGCAGTAAGCCTCCACAGTAGCTACGAGCCGTAACGTTACACCTTCTCGGCCAGAAACCGTGCAGTATGATTTGAATCTTTAAGTTTTACCATGTCTTCCGGGGTTCCTTCGAAGAGCAAATGCCCGCCGTTGAGGCCGCCTTCGGGACCCAGGTCGATGAGCCAGTCGGCGCACTTGATGATGTCGACGTTGTGCTCGATGATGAGCACGGAGTTGCCTTGTTCCACCAAGGCATTGAGGGCCGAAAGCAGCTTGGCGATGTCGTGAAAGTGCAGGCCCGTGCTGGGCTCGTCGAAGATGAACAGAATCTTATCCTGCTGCAGCGTAGCACCTTTGGTGAGGAACGAGGCCAGCTTTACGCGCTGGGCCTCGCCGCCCGAGAGCGTATTGGCCGACTGTCCCAGGCGGATGTAGCCCAGGCCCACGTCTTCCAGCGGCTTGAGCCGCTCGGCCACTTTGGGCTGGCCTTTGAAGAACTGCACGGCGTCGGTCACGGTCAGCTCCAGTACCTCGTCGATGCCCTTGTCCTGGAATTTGATGTCCAGAATATCCTGCTTAAACTTCCGGCCGCCGCAGCCTTCGCAGGTCAGGTAGATGTCCGCCATGAACTGCATCTCGATTTTCACCTGGCCTTCGCCCTGGCACACCTCGCAGCGGCCCCCGTCGATGTTGAAGGAGAAGTGCGAGGGCTTCAGGCCCCGGGCCTTGGCCAGCGGCTGCTCCGAAAACAGCGTCCGGATGGCGTCGTAAGCCTTCACGTAGGTCACCGGGTTGGAGCGCGACGACTTGCCGATGGGGTTCTGGTCCACAAACTCCACGTGCGTCACCTGCCCGTTCACGCCGGTGAGGCGGTCGAATTTGCCGGTGCTTTCGCCTGCCCCGCCGCCCAGCATTTTCATGAGGGCCGGGGCCAGAATGCGCTTGATGAGCGTGGACTTGCCCGAGCCCGATACACCCGTTACCACCGTCATCACGCCGAGCGGAAGCTTCACGCTCACGTTTTTGAGGTTGTTTTCGCGGGCGCCGGTCAGCTCAAGGGCGTTGCGCCAGGGGCGACGCACTTTGGGCACGGGCACCTCCATTTTGCCGCTCAGGTACTGGCCGGTATAAGTGGTGGTGTCCTGCAGCAGCTGTTCCATGGTGCCTTGGAACATGAGATTGCCGCCGCCGCTGCCGGCTTCGGGACCGATGTCGATAATCTGGTCGGCGGCTTCCATCATCTTCTCCTCATGCTCTACCACCACCACGGTGTTACCGAGCTGCTGCAAGGAGCGCAGCACGCCAATGAGTTGCTCAGCATCCTTCGGATGCAGGCCGATGCTGGGCTCGTCGAGCACGTACATGGAGCCCACCAGCGCCGAGCCCAGGGAAGTAGCCAGCGAAATGCGCTGGCTCTCCCCGCCGCTCAATGTGTTGCTCAAGCGGTTCAGGGTCAGGTAGCCCAACCCCACGCGGTTGAGGTAGCCGAGGCGGTTGGTAATTTCCGTAACGAGGCGCTCGGCCACTTTGGCGTCGTGCTCGTTCAAACTCAGGTTGCTGAAGAACTGGAGCGCGTCGGAGATGGGCAACAGCACGATGTCGGCTATGCTGCGGCCGTCGATGCGCACGTACTGGGCATCTTTGCGCAGGCGGGTGCCGCGGCAGTCGGGGCAGGTGGTGCGGCCACGGTAGCGGCTTTGCAGCACCCGGTACTGGATTTTGTGGGTTTGCTCGCTTACCCACTTAAAGTACTTGTCGAGGCCGTCGAAGTACTTGTTGCCGGTCCAGAGCAGGCGCTGCTCGGCCTGGCTCAATTCGCTGTAGGGGCGGTGAATGGGGAAGTCGAATCGGATGCCGTTTTTCAGCAGCGGCTTGAGCCACTCGCCCTGCTTTTCGGTGCGCCAAGGGGCGATGGCACCCTCGTACACGGTCATGCTCTTGTCCGGAATCACCAGGTCCTCGTCGATGCCCAGCACCGAGCCGAAGCCCTCGCAGGTCTGGCAGGCGCCATAGGGGTTGTTGAAGGAGAAGAAGTTGACGCTGGGCTCCTCAAACACGATATCGTCCA
The DNA here is from genome assembly GCF_042665855.1 of Hymenobacter humi. Classification (NCBI taxonomy): domain Bacteria; kingdom Pseudomonadati; phylum Bacteroidota; class Cytophagia; order Cytophagales; family Hymenobacteraceae; genus Hymenobacter; species Hymenobacter humi. The sequence continues at coordinate 148,419 of NZ_JBHTEK010000001.1, forward strand.
GCTCAAACTTGTCGGAGAAGGTGCGGGTCTCGTCTTCGTTCAGGCGCAGCAGGCAGGTGCCGTGGCCTTCGAAAAACGCCGTTTGCACCGAGTCGGAGAGTCGGAACAGCAGGTCTTCGTCGTTGGGCCGCAGCACGGCCCGGTCTATCATGATGTAGACGTCGCCCTTCACCTCGGGCTGGCCCTCGCCTATCAGGTCCTCAATCTGCGACGTTTCGCCATTCACCACCACGCGGCTGTAGCCTTTCTGCAGCAGCAAGTCCAGCTCCTTGCTCATGGGGCGGGTGCGGTCGGCGCGGTGCAGCGGGGCCAGAATCATGGCCTTGGTGCCGTCGGGCTGGGCGGCCAGGAAATCGACCACATCGGCCACGTTGTCCTTGCGCACCTGCTCGCCGCTCACGGGCGAAAACGTGCGGCCCACCCGCGCAAACAGCAGCTTGAGGTAGTCGTAAATCTCGGTGCTGGTGCCCACCGTCGAGCGGTTGTTCTTAATGCTGACCTTTTGCTCGATGGCAATGGCCGGCGAAATGCCGCGGATGTAGTCCACGTCGGGCTTGTCCATGCGGCCCAGAAACTGGCGCGCGTAGCTGCTCAGGCTTTCCACGTACATACGCTGGCCTTCAGCATACAAAGTATCAAAGGCCAGGCTCGACTTGCCCGAGCCGCTCAGGCCCGTGACGACGATAAACTGGTTGCGCGGCAGGGCTACACTGAGGTTTTTAAGGTTGTGAACCCGGGCATTCTTGATGAGGATGAATTCGCGCGGGTCGAGGTTATCAATGGCGTTGTCGGCGGGGGCCGAAACTTGCAAAGCGTCTTTTTTGGGCATAAACGAACTAACAGCAAAACCGGGCCGGAAGGTTTCGGCCGGCTGCCGATGCTTGGGGCTGCGAAGGTACGGCCGGTACGAAGGCCACGAATACCGCAGTATGCCTTTATATCCCCTAACATTGCGATATACTTCGCCTTACGTTTGCCAATGCCCCCTTCCAGTCCGCTTGCCGCTATCTACCAGGTATTGCAAGGCGTGCGCAGCAATGCCGAAAACCACACCAGCATATTTCAGAAAAATGAAGCCGCCACGCGAGCGGCCTTGATTGACCCCGTGCTGCGGGCCCTCGGCTGGGATACCAGCAATGTGCAGATGGTGGAGCCCGAAAAGAGCCTCGGCAACGAACTGCGGGTTGACTATCTGCTCAAGGACCCAGCGGGCAAACCTTACCTGGTTATCGAAGCCAAGTGCCTGGGCAGCACCCTGGACAAGTACGGGTACGTTGGGAAAATTCTGGGCTACGCCCTCACGCTCAACGTCCAGACAGTATGCATCACCGATGGCATCAGCCGGCACATTCACTCCAACCTGCAGCAGGGAAAATCGGAGCCGATTGCGTTTACGTTCACTGAAAACACACTTTTGGCAGCAGCCAACCAACTCGTTCAGTGGCTCGACGCTGCCCAATGTGGGCACGGACTGACATCTGCCGTACTCAGACCAGTTGCTTTCCCAAAACACGAAGCTTTGCCTTCGGCAATCCCAAACGGTAAGCCGACTCAGGTAGTTAAGCAGCAGATTAAGCTTAAAAAACTGCCCCCAGATTCCTCAAAATTTATTGAGCCTGGCCCAAGTGGATTTTCAGTCTTTGCAGCCGGGCCAGAAACCCAAGGAGCTACGGTTGCCAAATGGCGAGGTGAAGCAAATCAAAACGTGGAAGGATATTTTACTGGAGGTATGCCGTTTAGCGCTGGCAACCAATGATAATATCCGCCTGCCCCTACCCGACAAAGCAGGTAAAACGCGTTTTCTATTCACTGCAGAGAAGCCACTTATCGGGTCAAGTACCCCAGCGTCCTATAAAGACAAGTCCGTTTTCATTGGCACCCATTATAGTGCTGCTGATTGCATTGCGAATGCCCTTCATGCCGCAAAGCAAATTCCTCAGAGTCAAAAGTCGACGACAGTTGCTGTTGGCTTCTAAGAGTCTACCCGAAAAACAATTTACACGTCATGCTGAGCGGAGTCGAAGCATCTCGACCGCTTCGCCTGCATCGTTCAACGAAGCCGGCGAGATGCTTCGACTCCGCTCAGCATGACGACCTTTTTGCAAGGCGGGCATTTTTCGAATAGGCTCTAAATTCCTGTTCATGTTTTGTAAAGAAATACACGTCGCTTAAACCTGTTTCTACCCATGCACACCTTTACCCGAATTCTCCTGGGAGCAGCGCTGCTCGCGCTCACCGCCACCGCCCAAGCGCAAACCGCCCCAGCCAGCCTTACCGGCGACTGGAGCGGCTCGCTAGGCCCGATTGAGTTTACCATGCACCTGAAGGACCCGACCGGCGGGCCGCGAGCTGCAACGTTCGATATTCCGGCGCAGAAAGTGCAAGGCATGGCCATGCGCTTCACCGCGCCCGCCGACAGCGTGTACCTGAGCATTGCCCAGCCGGCCGCCCGGTTTGCCGGCCGGCGCGCGGCCGATGGCCAGCAGCCTGGTGGGCGAATGGCAGCAAGGGCTTCGGGTGTTTCCGCTCACGCTCAGCCGCAACGGAGCTACCGGCAAAGCGGCGCCGCGCCGCCAAACGCCGCAGCCGCCTTTTCCCTATCAATCGGCCGAGGTCACTTTCAGGAACGAGAAAGCCAACGTGACTTTGGCCGGCACCTACACCGTGCCCGCCGACATGGGCCCGTTTCCGGCCGTGGTGCTCCTCACCGGCTCGGGCGCGCAAGACCGCAACTCCGGCATCGGGGGCCACCGCTGTTTGCCGTGATTGCCGACCACCTTACCAGGCAAGGCTTTGCCGTGCTGCGCTTCGACGACCGCGGCGTGGGCCAATCGGGCGGCACCCTGCAGGGCACCACCAGCGCCGACTACACCGCCGATGCCCAGGCCGCCCTGGCGTGGCTGCGGGCCCAACCCGGCATCCGCAAAAACCAGGTGGGCCTGCTGGGGCACAGCCAGGGCGGCACCGCGGCCATTGGCGCGGCCATTCAGCCCCAGGGTCCCGATTTTCTGGTGCTGCTGGCGGCGCCCGCCCTGCCCGGCGATGAGATGCTGGTGCAGCAGTCGGTGGCCGGAGCGCGCCTGCTCACCTCCGATGCCGCGCAACTTGCCGCCACCGAGAAAGTGCAGCGGGCCATGACCCAGATTATCCAAGCCACGCCCGACGATGCCCAGGCCCGCACCAAGCTCCTGGCGCTGTACAATGCCAAAGCCGACCCGGCCGTGACCGCCCAACTCGCGCCCTGCTCGCCCTGATGACTTCGGCCAACTACCGCGGCATCCTGGCCGACCGGCCGGCCAAAACGCTCGTCAAGGTGCGCTGCCCGGTGCTGGCCCTGGGCGGCAGCAAGGACATCCAAGTAAATGCATCCCGCAATCTGGCCGCCACGGGCGGCGCCCTCAAAACCGGCGGCAACCGCGACGTGACGGTAAAAGAAATGCCCGGACTCAACCACCTGTTTCAGAGCGCCAATACGGGCGGCACCGAGGAGTGCGGCACCCTCGAAGAGACCATTGCCCCCGCGGCGCTGCAGGTTATCGGCGACTGGATAACGCAGCACACCAGGAAATAAGACCGGCTGCTTTGTGGCACCTTGAGTATTTGTAGCCGGCCCTTGGGCCGGCTATTTTCATTTTTTCGCCTCCGAAACGACTTATTTATATATTGGCCGTAGAATACATTTGTTGTACTTTTCAGCTCAATTTTCTACTGCATAGCTCAATTATCTACTTTATATTGTCTGATTCCATGAATCGATTTTTACTTGCCGCGCTATTTCTGTTTGTCAGCTTCGCACAATCATTCGCGGTAGCACCGGCCCCGCCTACCGCGGCCGCCCCGCTCAGCGGGCAGTGGAAGGGGCCGCTCAAATTACTTGGGGGCCAAATCACCGTCATCATCACCATTGTGCCCCTCACCAACGGCACGTACTACGGCGCGCTCGATGCACCTCAGCAGCGCATCAGCCGCATGCCCGTGACGGTTGAGCTAAAAGGCACCGACATCAAGCTGCGCGTAGAGCAGGCCGGCAGCAGCTTCGTGGGCAAGGTGCTGAACGGCGGCGCCAAGTTCAGCGGCATCTGGACGCAGGCCGGGGTGAAAACGCCCATGGTGCTGCAGCACGCCCCCGCGGCCAAGGCAGTGGCCGTCGCCCCGTTTCGGCCCACTAAACCCTACCGCGAAAGCGAGGTGAGTTTCACCAACCCCAGCACCCGGCAGCGGCTGGGCGGCACGCTCACCGTGCCGGCCGGCGAAGGGCCATTTCCGGCCGTGGTGCTGCTCTCGGACCTCGGCCCGCAAACCCGCGACGTGGAAGTGACCGGCTACCGCATGTTTGGCCAGCCTGGCCGACTACCTCACTCGCCACGGCATCGCGGTGCTGCGGTTTGATGACCGCGGCGTGGGCAAATCGGGCGGCACCTACGCCAATGCCACCACCGCCGACCTCGTAACCGATGCGCAGGCGGCCCTGGCTTTTTTACGGACGCGCCCGCTAGTGGCGCCGCAGCGCACGGGCCTGCTGGGGCACGGCGAAGGGGCCAACGTGGCCCTGCTGGCCGCCGCCGCCCCCGGCCGGGCCCCGGCTTTTGTGGTGTCATTGGCCGGATATGGCCAGCCGGGCTACACCGTATTGCTGCGCCAGCAAACCGAAATCATGCGCCTGACCGGAGCCGACGCCACCGAAGTAAAAGCGGCTACGGATGTCTACCACCGCACCGTGAGCATCATTCGCCAAACCCCGGATAATGCCGCGGCGCGGGCCAAAGTAGCGGCCGTGCTCAGCAGCGCCAATACTGGCATTGATGCCGCCATGGCCCGGGCCCGCGCAGCGCAACCACTACTCCCTGGGCGCGTTACTTCTTCGATTTCAACCCCCAAAACCATCTGGCCAAGGTGCAGTGCCCGGTGCTGCTGCTCAACGGCACCGCCGATTTGCAGGTATCGGCCAAGCGCAACCTGATACCGCTGCGCCGCGCCCTGCATGCCGCCCGCCGCCCCTTCACGGCGTATCGTTTGGAAGGCGTCAACCATTTGTTTCAGCCCGCCCCGGCCCAATGGCCGCTGGTCAACGGCGTGCAGCAAGCCACCTTCTCGCCTACGGCGCTCAAGAAAATCAACGATTGGGTGACCATCAAAACCAAAGTACCTCCCACGCTGCCCCCATGGGCAAGCAGCCGGCCGTGCCGCAGAAGTCGCCTAAATTCCTGAACCTTCCCTACGTGCGCAGCTAGGCCGCCGTAGCCAGCCCAGTACCGAGCAGCGGCTATTCGGCGCTTTTGCCTATTGCCTGCCGCCAACGCGGCTGCCTGTTTCTTCCTTTCTTCTACCATTTGCCAGCGACATGCTGGCACTATTGCCGTCCATGGCTGCTACGCCCCCTCCACCACGCCCCCGCTGGGAATGGGACAACTCCGGGCCCATGCGCTGGGTGCGCCGCCACATGGGGTACTCGCGGGGCGAAGCCCGGGGCATGGTGGGGCTGCTGGCGCTGATGCTGGCGGCCATGGTCGCGCCCATTCTTTTGCGCCCGGCAGCGCCCGTGTACCTACCCGAAGCCGACCAACAAGGCCTCGACAAGCTGGTGGCGGAGCTCAAGGAACACCGCAGCACCGACAACACCTACGCCTCGCGCTACCCCAGACGCGACTATACACGCCGCGACGGCATCCGCTCGCGCTACCCCACCGTGGCGCAGGTTGAGCTGGCTCCTTTCGACCCCAATGCGCTCACGGCCGAGGACTGGGAAGCGCGCGGCGTGCCGCACTTCGTAGCGGCTCGCATGGTGAAGTATCGCGATGCCGCGGGCGGGTTCAAGGCCAAAGCTCAGGTGAAGAAGATGTACGGCCTGGAAGACGACGTGTACCAGCGGCTGGCTCCTTTATGCAGCTGCCCGAGGAGGTTCCCGCCCGGGGCGAGCGGCCCGACTACGCCACCAGCAAGCCGGGGCCCGACGGGAAGTTTCCGCCCTTCGCGGGCACCAGCAAGTTTCCGAGCAAGCCGCGCAACCTGCAGCCGTTTAACCTGAACACCGCCGACACCACCCAACTGATGCAGATTCGCGGCATTGGGGCGGGCCGCGCCAAGTGGGTGGTCCGCTACCGCAACCAGCTGGGCGGCTACCTGCGGGAAGACCAGCTGGATGAAGTCTTTGTGCTGCGCGACGCGCCCGACTTGCGCGACAGCCTGAAGAAATACACCTTCGTGGAGCCCGGCTTTGCGCCCAAGCTCGTGAACGTGAACACGGCCACGTTTGACGAGCTGTACCTGCACCCCTACATCGGCAAGCCACGGGCGCGCATCATCGTGGCCTACCGCAACCAGCACGGGCCCTTCAAGCGGGTGGAAGACTTAAAGCAGATTCCGATTTTGAAGGTGGAGGACTGGGAGAAGATGCGGCCCTACGTGCGGTGCGAGTAGCAGCGGCTTCTTTTAGAAAGCAACATTCGGCAAGTCATGCTGCGTGCTTCACGCTCGACAAAATCCCGGGCAGTAAATTGACTTAAGTGACCGAGCGACTCCTTCCTCTTTCCAGCCCCACCGGTTCGGCTCAACCCGGGACGGTGGCGCTGCTGTTGCTGGCGGCTGGGGCTTCTACCCGCATGGGCCAGCCCAAGCAGCTGCTCCCGTATCGCGGCCGCACCCTGCTGCGCCATGCCGCCGAAACTGCCGTGGCTACCGGCTGCCGGCCCGTGGTGCTGGTCACCGGAGCGGTTCACGACGCCCTGGCAGCCGAAATCGCTGACCTGCCCATTCAGGTTATCCACAATCCAGAGTGGAAAACCGGCATGGCCTCTTCTATCCGAGCGGGCGTGATTGCCGCAGCTCAATTTCAGCCCACTGCCTACCTAATCATGCTGAGCGACCAGCCCCTTGTGACGCCGGAGCTGCTGCATCGGTGGTAGCCCAACTGCAGCAAACTCACGCCCTCGCGGTGGCAGCCGCGTATGGCGATACTCTGGGCGTGCCGGCCATTTTCGACCAAAGCCTGCTGCCGGCGCTACAGAACCTGGAAGGCGCTCAAGGAGCCAGCCGCCTCCTCGCCAGCCTGGGCCAGGCAGTGGGCCGGGTGCCCTTCCCCGGCGGTTTATTGGATGTGGATACCCCGGAACAGTACGCAGCACTGCTGGCGAACGAAGGCCCCACGGCGGGCCGGCCAACTCAATCGAGTGAAGGGTAACGCTGAGAATTGAGCTGATTCTGCAGCGAAAGCTAAGAGCCTATCCGAAAAAGACCCTCATGCTGAGCGCAGTCGATGCATCTCGCATGGGGCAGTATTCCTTCCGTTGAACGATTGAATTACTACTCCGAGCGAGATGCTTCGACTGCGCTCAGCATGACGGCTTTTTTGGGGGAGGGCATTATGCGAATAGGTTCTAGCTCAATCCCCAACCGCCTCACTTCGTGCCCATCTCCAGCTCCCGCAGCTTATTCGCCCGCCATGCTGTGATGGCCACGACCACCAAGGTCATCATCCCACCAAATACAACCGACGTTACCGTGCCCATCAGCTTGGCTGCGGCGCCGCTTTCAAACGCCCCAATCTCGTTCGAGGAACCGATGAAGATATTGTTCACGGCCGAGACGCGCCCTTTCATGTACTCCGGGGTATAGGTGTGGATGAGCGTGGAACGCACGATGACCGAAACCGAGTCGAATACGCCGGTCAGAAATAGCAGAAACAGCGATAGGGCGAAGCTCTTCGATAGGGCAAAGCAAATGGTGGCCAAGCCGAAGCCCGCCACCGCCCACAGCAGCTTGCGGCCCGCCCCGCGCCGTAGCGGCGAGTACGTAAGCCACACGGCCATAAGCACGGAGCCCACGGCCGGGGCGGCGCGCAGGTAGCCCAGGCCGTCGGGGCCGGTATGCAGGATGTCTTTGGCAAAAATGGGGAGCAGCGCCACGGCCCCACCAAACAGGACCGCAAACAAGTCTAGCGACAGCGCCGCGAGCACAATCTGGTTGTTGAAAATAAACCGCACGCCGCTCAGCACGCTCTCGCTCAGGTTCAGCTTCTGGCCCTCACGCTCCGGCAGCGCCCGCCCCGCAATACTGATAAAGAGCAGCAGGGAAGTAAACATCAGGGCCGCATCAACTCCGTAGGCAAAGCCTTTGCCCTGCTGGGCAAACAAGAGCCCGCCGATGGCCGGCCCCAGTACGGCGGAGGCCTGCCAGGTGGTCGAGTTCCAGGTCACGGCATTGGACAATAAATCGCGGCTGGGCAGCAGGCGGGGCATAAACGAAAACAGCGCCGGCCCCATAAACCCGCGCGCAATGCCGCTCACAAACAGCACCACGTACAGCATGGCCACGTACAGCGGGTAGGCCAGCACCTGCTTGTTGGCAAACAGCGCCATGCCGGCCGGCTTGGTCAACAAAAACAAGCTCAGCGAGCAGAGAAACAGCACCACCATGGCCGGCACGATGATGCGCTTGCGCGGCACCGAATCGGCCACGTGCCCCGCGTAGAGCGACACCGTGATACTGGGAATGGCCTCGGCCAAGCCAATCAGGCCAAGGGCCAGGGGGTTGTTGGTAAGCTCGTAAATCTGCCAGCCCACCACCACGCCCTGAATCTGGCTGGCGACGATGTACATGACCCGGGCCGAAACTAACCGGCGGAATTCGGGCAGACGAAGGGCAGCGTAGGGGTCGTGGGCAACGGGAGCAGCGGCAGGAGGAAGCATAAAACGCGAAAAAGCCCCGGTGAGGCGCCGGGGGCGCAAAGGTAACCCCGCCTCCTCAGCCGCTTGGAAGAGCCCGCCCCTTTTGCCTACCTTGTAGACTGACGCTCAACCCGCTCGCCGCCCCGGCTCATGCAAGATTTCGGCCTGGAAATAACGCCCCGCCCCGACCTGCCGGCCCTCGTGGCCCGGTGGCAGCGCGAAATCAGCGTGCCCGAGCTCAAGGCCGGATTCTTTGCCATCCTCGACGCGGCCGACGCCATGGACTGCGGCCGCTGGCTGCTCGACCTGCGCCGGCGCGAGGAGCTCACCACGCCCGAGGTCACGGCCTGGGTCAACGCTGACTTCTTCCCCAAGCTGCCGCGCCGCTACGCCGAGCCCGTGCGCATTGCCTTTCTGGTGTCGCCCATGCGGGCCCAGCAGGAACATTCGGGCAGCTCCGTGGCCACCATTAGCGGCACCCAGCGCCCGGACCAGGGCTTTGCCACGGGCCTGTTCACGGACGAAGCGGCCGCCTACCGCTGGCTGGCCGGCTAGCGCGAGAGTTGCGCCACTGTATCTAAGCTCAGCATTATATACATTTTTTTATTGGGAGAATTATCTTAAAAAGGCCTTAAATGAAGAAAGGATGAAGGTTGCGTAAGTTGAGCTAAAAGATTTTGTCTTTTTTAAATTCTCATCTATTGCGCAAGTGCAAGTCATTCCTCTACATTTGGTCTGATTCTAGCGGGTTCGAAGCCCGACTACTCGTCGCTTTCTCAAATTTTTCAGATAACTGCATACTATTGGCCTAAAGCTCTACGTTCTCTTAATCCGTAGCCCTTTATGGACCTCTTGCAGCCTAGCGACTCCGCGCTCATCTCGCTCTACCTGGCCGGCCAGGAATCCGCGTTCGCTCTCCTTTTGGAGCGGCACCGGAGCCGTGCCTACACCACCATCCTGCTCATCGTGCGCGACGAGGACGTGGCCGAAGACCTGTTGCAGGACACGTTTATCAAGGCCATCCACACCCTCAAAAGTGGCCGCTACAACGAAGAAGGCAAGTTCGCGCCCTGGATTTGCCGCATTGCCCACAACCTGGCCATCGATTCGTTCCGGCGCGGCAAGCGTGTGCCCCACGTGAGCCTCACCGACAACGAGCGGCTGGCGAGTACGCTTACCATCGACGACGACGGCCCGGACGACATCTTGTCCCGGGAAGAAACCCACACCCGGCTTCGGGCGTTAATACAGGAGCTTCCAGCCGCCCAAAAGGAGGTGTTGCTCATGCGTCATTACGGCGACATGAGTTTTCAGGAAATTGCTGACGCAACCGGGGTTAGCATCAACACGGCCCTGGGCCGGATGCGGTACGCGCTGATAAACCTGCGAAAGAAAATGACCGCCAATTCTCATTATTATGATTCAAACATTACCCCATTCGACACTGCTCCGCTATGTGTACAACGAATTGCCAGCTAGCGAGCTGCGCGGCGTAGAGGAAGCGCTGCAACACGACCCTGAGCTCGCCACGGCCTGCGCCGACCTGCTCCTGGCCCAACGCACCCTCGACGGCCTGCGCCGCGAGCCCCGGCAAGCCACCACCGACGCCATTTTGCAGTACTCCCGCACGTTTATGGCGGCGTCGTAGCCCAATTAAGTTAGCTCAATACCAGTTGCTGTCATCCCCAAGGCAGCGAAGGTCCGAAGGCCGGTTGAACCAACCGCAGTAATTTTATTTTTTACTGCTTGCTGTTCGCCTGCCCTCCGGCTCTTCGCTGTGCCCGGGATGACAGTTTTTTTGTGCCAATACCTCTGCCATTATGCGCCGCCCCGACCGATTCCGCTACTTTCTGGACTACTTCACCACCAACTTTCCGGAGCCTAAAACCGAGCCTGGTTTACGGCAACCCGTACGAGCTGATAGTGGCTGTGGTGCTCAGCGCGCAGTGCACCGACAAGCGCGTAAACCAGATAATGCCGGGCCTGTTGGAGCAGTTTCCTACGGCGGCCCACTTGGGCTCGGCCACAGCCGAAGAAATCTTCGTGCACATCCGCAGCGTCTCCTATCCCAACAACAAGGCCAAGCACCTGGCCGGCCTGGGCCGCATGCTCACCGAGGAGTTTGGCGGCGAAGTACCCAGCCAGATTGAGGAGCTGCAGCGCCTGCCCGGCGTGGGCCGCAAAACGGCCAACGTGGTGGCCTCGGTTATCTACAACCTGCCCGCCATGGCCGTCGACACGCACGTGTTTCGGGTATCGCACCGCATCGGCCTTGTCCCTAAAACTGCTACCACGCCGCTGGCTGTGGAGAAGGCCCTGGTTCGGTATATCCCCGAGGAGCTTATCAATAAGGCCCACCATTGGCTGATTCTGCACGGCCGCTACATCTGCGTAGCCCGCTCGCCCAAGTGCAGCATTTGCCCGCTAGCGCCCGCCTGCGCTTACTTTGAAAAGCACTTCGGCAAAGCCCTCGCCTACGAGCCCATTCCCACTACGTAAGCCTCAGGCCTAACTTCAGAGCCTAGGCACGACTTGCAAGAGCAGAGTTTAGCTCAACCCCGACATGTGGAGCGGTGAAGTGAGATTTAGTGCGATTTAAGGTCCGTGTATAGGCCGCTGTGTGTAGCGCGGACTTTGTAGTCCGCGTCCCCGGTGGAAACATGAACGTCCTTGAACGGCGCGGGGACGCGGACTACAAAGTCCGCGCTACTTTCGCGCTGCGGCACCCGAACCCGAAACCGCTGTAGCAAAAGTTAACGCCAAAGTCTAGCTTCTAATTAGCCTGCCGCGGCCTCTAATATTTCTTGTACTTGCAGAGCTAGCTGCTGGCGGTCAAAGGCAACAACAGCCAGTTGCTTCCCCTTCGCTCCCGCCTCGGCCAGCACTTCAGGTTGAGCTAAAATAGCCCGCAGTTTTAGCTCAAGAGCTTCTGAATTGCCAGCCGGCACGTACCAGCCGCAGCCGTGCTGCTCGACCAGGGCCTTGGTCCAGCCGCCATTGGTAACCACGACCGGCGTGCCGACGGCCAGCGAATCATACAGCTTAGCCGGGGAGTTGGAATCGAGCACCGCCAGGCCCAGAAACGACACCACCGACACCTCGGCCAGCGCAAACCAGCTGAACACCTCGTGCCGGGCCTGCCCCCTACCAGCCGAATACGCCCGGGCCAGCGGGCCGCCGCCGCCGCAATCAGCGGCTCGAAAAAGCCATGACCCAAAAATAGCCACACCGTATCAGCATCGACTGCCGCCATGGCTTCGGCCGCCGCCACCAGCGTCGGAATATCATTGGCCCGCCCGAAGGTGCCCGCGTAGAGGATGACGCGCTTGCCGGCTAAGCCTTGCTGCTGCCGCAGAGAAGCTACTGCTTCGGGAGTAGCGCGCGCCGCCAACTCCAGGTCCGTGCCATTGAGCACCGTGGTGACTTTGCTGGGGTCAACGCCCAAGTCCATCACGTAGCGCGCCATGTCCGGCGAGAGCGGGAGAATGTGTCGGGCGCTTTGATAAAGCCATTTCTCCAGGCTATACAGCTGCTGCCGGGCCAGCGCCGTAGGCACCGCCCCCATGGCGATGGGAAACGAAGGCCACAAATCCTGCACCTCAAACACCCACGGCACCTGGCGCCACCGCGCTACCTGCGCGGCCGCCCAAGCGGCCGTGAGCGGCGTGCTGATGCCCCAGATAACATCCGGCTTATCAATTCGCAAGCCTCGCGCACGGCCCACCCCGCGTATTGGGCAAAAGCTAATGCCCGCCGGGCCGGTCCCATTTTGTTGTCGTAAGGCACCTTCGCCTCCCGGATTTCCACGCCGGCGGGCACCCAGGCAAATTCCTGGGTCAGGCGCTGGCTTTTCCAGGCGGGCGTGGTCAGCAGCGTTACCCGGTGCGTTTTGGCAATGTGGGCCAGCAGCGTGTAGTGCCGGCTGGTGGCCGGACAGTCGGGGTTGGTGTGATACTGGCTGAAAACGGCGATGTGCATGGAATCACTGAGCGACTGAGTAACTGAGTAACTGAGTGAATGATGAGGTTTACAGCACATTCGCTCTGTCACTCAGTTACTCAGTCACGCTTGGGCCGGTAGTGCGACTCGTTCAGGATGCGCTGGGCATTCTTTTCGGCCATCAGCCGGCCCAGGCTCACTTCGGGGTGCTCGGCTACGTACTTGCGCACAATCTGCAGGCCGACCCACTGCCCCACCCGACCCGGGCAGGTCTTGTCGATTTCGGGCACGTTGGGGCGCTCGCCCACGTATTTCTGCACCAGAAACGGCGTGGTCGAATACAGCAGGTTCTTCTCCAGAAAGTGGCCCCACACCCGGGGCTCGTTCGCTTCCAGGCCCACCATTTCGCGGCTGGTGTAGCCCAGCAGCAGAGAATCGGGCGTGCATGGCAGCATCTGGCTGGCGAAATACAGCGCCTTCCCAGCATGTACCATGGCGTCGAGCGTGGTATTGGCCGTCACTCGTGGCGGTTGTACTTGCTCGATACGTTTTGGGTGAGCAGCGGCAGCAGGCCGGCCGGCGTGTAGCGGCGCAGCATGTACTGCGGCAAGTCGGGCCGCTTGCTGGCTTTGGGGCCCGCAAACCAGTCCAGACTGAGCACCAGCAGGCTGTCGTTCACATAAATATCCTTGCTCAGGAACCCGCTCACGTACGTAACGGCCGGCGGCACCTTAAAGTCGGGGAAGTAATAATGCACCCGGCGGAACATCTCGCCCAAGTCCCGGGCCAGCACGCCATTGTCGGGAAAGGCAGCCGCTGTTTCCCGGCCCAACTGCTGCAAAGCGGCATTGGTGGCCAGGCTGGGGCAGCATCTTTTCTATCTCTTGGGTGTTGCCGGGCTGCCGCTGCAGGTAGTAGCGGGCAAAAGCCGGGTTGGCATCCAGGAATTGGCGGGCGTCGGCGGGGGTTTTAATCTTGAAGAACTGGGGTTCCAACCGCTTCAAGTTCATCGGCACTGCAGGGGCATCGGCCGCAGCATCGGTACGGCAGCCGTCGGCGGGCCCGCTTTTGCAGGCACCCAACCCTAGGCTCAATCCAAAAAACAAGGGCAGCCAGCGCCGCCAGGCAAAATTATTCTTATTCACGCGCGTTACTTTGGGGCAAAATTAGCCAACAACCCGTTGGCAGCCGGCAGTTGCCGGGGGCCGCGGGCTATCTGCCTTCTATGAAAAAGTTATTCCTTGCCCTGCTGGTCCTTATGGCCACCATCCAATCAGCCTCGGCGCAGTTCGAAATTGGGCTGAAAGTGTCGCCATCCATCACCAGCCTGCGGGCTGAGTCGCCCACCGATAATGCCTTTGCCAGCGACGCCAGCAAGTTCGGCTTTGGCGGCGGGCTGGTAGTCGACTACTTCTTCGGGGAAAATTATGCCTTCAGCACCGGCTTGCTGCTCACCGGCAAAGGCGGCACCATCAGCTACAAGGACGTTTCGAACGGCGTCACCGGCCAGCCTTTCACGGCCAAGCAGAAGATTAGCACCCAGTACCTGGGCGTGCCGCTGACGGTGAAGCTGTTCACCAACGAAATTGCGCCCGATACGCGCCTCTACTTCCAGGTGGGCGGCTCGCTCAACGTGCCCATCGGCACCCGCATCAACAGCAGCAAGTTCTACACCGACCCGGCCACCAACAACGAAACGAAGTCCAGCGACCACGTTCTAATTTTCGATGCCGATGCCCTGGCCAGCTTCGGCGCCGAGTTCCAGCGGCGCAGAGCACCAAGGTTTTCGGCGGCATCAGCTACCACCGCGGCCTGGTCGACATTGACCGCTACTTCGAGAAGACCCGCGGCTTCAAAGACATCACCATCAAAAACAGCTCAATTTCGCTGGACCTGGGCATCAAATTCTAATTTTGAGCTACCAGCGCAAGCCGGTAAAGAAAAGCCCCGCCGCCTGCATTCGTGCAAGTGGCGGGGCTTTTCTTTAATCACAACCACTTAGTCTACGATTTCAACCTCGCGGTCCTGTAAACGGCTCATGGCCGCGGCCGACGAGCGCAGCTGGATTTCCTCGCCCCGCTCGTCTTCGATGCGGTAGTCGGTCAGGCCCAGGCTGCTATCGTTCACCACTTTCACCCACTTGTAGTACTTGAGGTACCACTTCATCTGGCGCGAAATCAGCCCTTTGGTGTAGTAAGCGTACAGGAATGGATGCACCGACAGCGTGATGCCCGACTGGTTCTGGTTCACCAGCAGGTCGTCGATGCTGTTGTCGATGTCGTCGGTCACCTGGATGGATGCCGAAATCTTGCCCGTGCCGCCGCAGGTGGGGCACACCTCGCCGGTCACGATGTTCTCGGCCGGCCGCACCCGCTGGCGGGTGATTTGCAGCAGGCCAAACTTGGTGATGGGCAGCACCGTGAATTTGGCTTTGTCTGCCTTCATCACGTCGCGCACCGTGTCTTCCACCTTCTTACGGCTCTCGGCCGAGCGCATGTCGATGAAGTCAATCACGATGATGCCGCCCATGTCGCGCAGGCGCAGCTGCCGCGCTACTTCTTTCGCAGCCAGCAGGTTAATCATGAGAGCCGTAGCCTCTTGGTCGTTCTCCTGGTTGCTCTTGCTGCCCGAGTTCACGTCGATGACGTGCAGGGCTTCGGTGTGCTCGATGACGAGGTAGCCGCCGCCGGGCACGGTCACGGTCTTGCCAAACAGCGTCTTGAGCTGTTTTTCGATGCCCGTTTGCTCGAAGATTTTAATTTTCGAGTTGTGTAGCTTCAGCAAGCCCAACTTGTCGGGCGCGATTTTCTGGAGATAGTCGCGCATCTCCTCGTACATGGCCGGGGCGTCCACCATGATGCTGTCGAAAGATTCGTTAAGCATGTCGCGGAGCATCGACGAGGTGCGGCCGAGTTCGCCCAGCACTTTGTCGTTGGGCTTAGCCGTGCGGAGCGTGGTGTAGAGTTGCTCCCACTTGGCCACCATGTCCTGCATGTCCTTGTCCAGCTCGGCCACTTCACGACCCTCCGCCACGGTGCGGATGATGACGCCGAAGTTGTTGGGCTTGATGCTGGCAATAAGACGCTTGAGCCGGTCGCGCTCGGCCTTGCTCACAATTTTCTTGCTGACGCTAATCGTGTTCGAAAAGGGCATCAGTACGAGGTAGCGGCCCGCCATCGAAATGTCGGTACTCACGCGGGGGCCTTTGGTCGAAATCGGCTCCTTGATGATTTGAACGACGATTTGCTGGCCTTTCTTGAATACGCTCTCCGCCTTGCCCACCTTGTCCAGCGGGGGCTCAAACGTGAACTTGTCGAGGTCAGCCGTTGCCGCGCGACCACTTTGAACCGTCCGCACCCACTTGGTAAAGGAGTTGTATTGTTCGCCGAGGTCGCCGTAGTGCAGAAACGCGTCTTTTTCGTAGCCGATGTCCACAAAAGCCGCGTTCAAGCCGGGCATCACCTTTTTCACGGTGCCCAGGAAGATGTCGCCTACTGAGTAATTGGTATCGTTGCGGTCAAAGTGGTATTCAATCAACCGCTTGTCCTGCAACAACGCAATTCGCTCGCCTTCCTGAGTAGAATTAATCACTAATTCATTACTCAAAGCATTGATTTAGTTAAGGTAACCTGCCGGTGATGCCGCTAAAGCACTACCCCGAAACCGGCAAAGGAAGCCAGAACCCAAGGTTCTGGCTTCCCTCGCGAGCCACGGGAAAAGCACCCAACGCGGCCACACCCAGGAGGCTACGTGAGAGATAGACGGCTGGCTCCTTTCCCGTTAGGAAAACTGCCGGCCGTCGCTACGCCCCGTGAGGCTTACTTCTTCTTGTGGCGGTTCTTGCGCAGGCGCTTCTTGCGCTTGTGAGTGGCAATCTTATGACGCTTTCTTTTTTACCGCAGGGCATGATGCTTGGGGGTTAAGTTGGTGTTTGATTGGATTGTAGCTACTTCAATTTGGCAATCTCCTCGTCGACCGAAGCGGCCAGCGCCGGGTCGGCGCTGAGGCTTTTGGCCGTGAGGAAGGCCGCCTTGGCTTCTTCCTTGGCACCGGTGCGGGCCAGGGTCACGCCGAGGTAAAACTGGCCGTTCACGTTTTTCGGATTGACTTTCACCAGGTCCTGGAAACGCTTCACGGCTTTGTCGTACTGGTTGCTTTGTACCGCCAGAATGCCCATGTTGTAGAGGGCTTTCTCGTTGCGGGGTCCGCTTCCAGTACTTCGCGCAGGAGCGAAACGCCCTGCACGGGGTTGTCGGAGGCCATGTAGGCCATGCCGAGGTTGGTTTTAGCATCTAAGTTGCCCGGCTCCTTCTGCAACACTTTCGCATAAAGCTCCCGCGACTTGCCACCGAGCAGTTTTACCCGCTCGTCGGAAGCCGCAAAGCTAAACGCTTGGAAGTAAGCATCGGCTGCCCGCTGCCAGTTTTGGGCGCTTGGGCTGGCCAAAGCCACCTGCTCCAGGTAGTAGCCGGCGCTGTCAAACCGCTCCACGCTTTCGTAGCGGCGGGCCAGCGTGATGGCTGCCGCCGACTGAGCTGCCGCATTGGGCGCAGCTTTGTACTCCGCCAGCAACCGCGTCAGCTCCGCCCGTTGGGCTGGGCTGGTCGTGGTGTGCGGGGCGGCCGCCGGTGCCGAAGCACTGTGGTCGTGCCCGTCGTCGTCGGAGTGGGCACCGCCGTTGTCGGTAGCCGTGGCCGGTACCGGGCCCGAGGAAGCCTCGGTTTTGGAGCCGTTGGTTTTGGAACCGCCGCCGTCGCGGTTGGCCGTTTTGGCGGCGTCACTGTTTAGCTCCGAGCGGCTTTCTTTTGGCTTCACGATGCCCTTGGGCAACACGTACAGGCCCCCAACCAGCGCGAGTGCGGCGGCGAGGACAACCAATTGATGAGAAGCAGAACGAGTAGTGGCCATAGGCTGAAAAAGCCGGCCGCCGGGCTTTCCCTTGCGGAAAAGACACCGGCGGCACGGCCGGTAATTCATTATCTGATAGTCGGTGGTTTGGTACTCCGGTCGGTAGCCCGACTACGTAACATCGTCAACCCGAATAAGTGTTCAGCAATCTTACTACGCACCTTATATCGACTACTGATTAGATAATTTAGGCTTTGGCGGCAACAGCTTTGACCTTCTTGCTGTTCTTGATTTTTGCCACGAAAGTCTTCGACGGCTTGAAGCTCGGGATGTAGTGCTCCTCGATGATGAGCGACGTGTTTTTCGAGATGTTACGGGCTACTTTACGGGCGCGCTTCTTGTTTACGAACGAGCCAAAGCCGCGTACATAAATGTTGTTGCCTTCCGTCATTGAATCTTTTACGACTTTGAAGAAAGCTTCAACAGTCATCAATACGTCTGCTTTCTCGATGCCGGTCTTCGTGGAGATTTCGGCGATTACCTCAGCTTTAGTCACGTTGGTATGGTCCTTAGGTGGTTAAAAAAATTACGTTTTTAGGCAAAAAATCCCGAATTCCAGCGTAAGCCCTTGCCCGGTAGGCGGTTCGCCCTTGAATTGGGGCCACAAAGGTAGCCCCCTTTTTTGTTTTACCAACCCAGACGCCTAAACAAGTCCGGGGCTCAAATTATTCGCTTTCAAAATTTTGACCAAAATAACTTCCCGGCCTTCCTTTCTGGCGGCCGCGCTTTTGGCCTGGTATCCGCGTCATCATCGGGACCTGCCATGGCGCCACACCCGCGACCCATACGCTATTTGGCTGTCGGAGGTCATTCTTCAGCAAACGCGCGTGGCGCAGGGCCTCCCCTACTACGAAACCTTCCTGGCGGCTTACCCCACGGTGCAGGACCTGGCAGCCGCCCCCGAGGCCGAGGTGCTGCGCTACTGGCAGGGCCTGGGTTACTACTCCCGGGCCCGCAACATGCACCACACTGCCCAGCAGGTAGTGAACGAGCACGGGGGCCAGTTCCCCAGCACCTATGCCGGCTTGCTACAGTTGCGCGGCGTGGGCCCGTACACCGCAGCAGCCATTGCCTCCTTTGCCTTCGATGAGGCCGTGGCCGTGCTTGATGGCAACGTGTACCGCGTGCTGGCCCGCATTTTCGGCTTGCACTCGGACATCGCTGCGCCCAGTTCGCGCAAGGAATTCCAGGCCCTGGCCGACCAGCACATTCCGGCCAGCACCCCGGCCGACTTCAACCAGGCCATTATGGAGTTTGGGGCCATCCAGTGCACACCCGTGAAGCCGGATTGCCTGTTTTGCCCTTTGCAAAGCCAGTGCTGGGCGTTTCAGCACGGGCAGGTGGCGCTGCTCCCGGTGAAAAGCAAGGCCAAAGCCTCGCGCACCCGCTACTTCCATTACTTCGTGCTGCGGCACGGAGACACATACCTGCGCGAGCGCCGCGAGAAAGACATCTGGCAGGGCCTCTACGACTTTGCTATGGCCGAAACCACCGTGGCCGACCTGCCACCCGCCGAACTCCTGCGCCATCTCGACGCGCTGGGCGCGCAGCTCGACACCAGCCAAGCCGCCGAGCCATCAGCAGCCTATCGCCACGTATTGAGCCACCAGAAGCTGGAGGCGCGGTTTCACCCCATGGCGTTGGCTCAACCCCTGCCGGCTACCACGTTGCGCGACTTAGGGCTGCGAGCTTACTCGGCCGATGAAATCGAAGCCCTGCCCAAGCCGAAGCTGATTGCCAATTACTGCAGCCAGAATATCTGACTGGATTTGCCTATTATAATTAGCCAAGCATGCTCTTTATTTTAGCAAATCAATAGCGTTTTTGAATTTAAATCTCTATCTTTGAGATAAGAAAGGCCGAGTGGCTTTTTCGATTCTGTATTTCCTAACGTGCATTAATATGGCCGGAGTAAACAAAGTAATACTGGTAGGCAACCTGGGCAAAGACCCCGAAGTGCGGCATTTGGAAGGCGGCGTGAGCGTGGCTCACTTCACCCTCGCTACCAACGACTATTACAAAGACAAGCAAGGCAATCGCGTGGAACGCACCGAGTGGCACAACATCTCGGCGTGGCGCGGACTGGCCGACATGGCTGACAAGTACCTGAAAAAGGGTCAGCAAGTGTACATCGAAGGCAAACTGCGCACCCGCCAGTACCAGGACAAAGATCAGCAGACCCGTTACATAACCGAAATCATCGCCGATGAAATTTCGATGCTGGGCGGCCGGCCTCATGCCGCCGGCGGTGCTGCCGGCGAGGCAAATGCTCAAGCCGTGGCGGAACCTCAGCAAAGCTTCCGCCAGGAGCCTGAGATGGACCAGCTGCCTTTTTAGTAGTTAGCAACTGTTTTAAGAAAAGCCCCGGCACTAGCCCGGGGCTTTTTTCGTTGCGACTGGCACGAGCCAAAGGTTACCTTTGAAGGCTGAGGCGCGGCCGGTGGCGGCAGTGCTTCCATATTAGCTGAAATTACGTGGTATCAATCCTGAAAAACCTTCCGTTGATGGTTGCGGCGCTGGCGTTGCTGGCGGGCTGCACGTCGACGCCGGACTTTACGCCCAAGCCCAAGGGCTACAACCGCATCGACCTGCCCCCGCACCGCTACCAGTTGCTGCCCGGCAACCACCCCTACTCGTTCGAGTACTCCAAGGAAGCCGTCATAAAGCGGGACTCTTCCTACATGGCCCAGCCCCACTGGCTCAACGTGTACTACCCCAAGCTGAACGCCAACGTGCAGATAACCTACATGGACGTGCAGCGCGACCGGCGCCTCTACAACAAGATGATGGAGGACGCGCGCAAGCTCACCGGCAAGCACGAAATCAAGGCCACGGCCATCGACGAGCGTATTCTGAAAACCCCGAGCGGCATCCGGGCCTCGGTGTTTGAGCTGCAGGGCGAGGTGCCCAGCCAGTTCCAGTTTTATACCACCGACAGCACCAAGCACTTCCTTCGCGGCGCCCTGTACTTCCGGACCGCTACGGCCAACGACTCTCTGGCCCCGGTGATTGAGTACGTGAAGGAAGACATGGTGCGGATGCTTAACACCCTTAAATATAAAAATTAAGCTGTTAGCTATTAGCTGCTAGCTATTGGCCTTTCGTTCCTACATCACAGCTAAAAGCTAATAGCTGAGAGCTAACAGCTAATAAATGAGTAATTTCTTCAACACCCGGCTTGAGTTTCTGCGCACGGTGGGCAGCACCCAGCGGTCCCAATTGCTGGGCAAAGAGCCTGGGCTTGTTCACGTACGGCGACCTGATTCAGCGCTACCCCTTCCGGTACCTGGACCGGACGCAGGTGTACAACGTGGCCGACCTGCACGACGACCTGCCTTATGTGCAGGTGAAGGGCATGCTGCGGGGCAAGGAAATAATAGGCGAAGGCCCCAAGCAGCGCATGGTGGCCAAGGTAGGCGATGGCACCGGCGAGTTGGCCTGGTGTGGTTCAAGGGTGTGAAGTGGGTGCAGCAGTACACCAAGAACAACCAGGAGTACATCGTTTTCGGCAAGCCGACCATGTTCAACGGGCGGCCCCAGATGGCCCACCCGGAGCTGGAGGAAGTGACCGAAGCCAAGCCTGGGCAGAGCTTTCTGCAGCCGGTGTACAACACCTCCGAAAAGCTTAAGAACTACCATCGAATCGACAGCAAAGCCATCATGAGGATGGTGGCCGAGCTGCTCAAGCTGGCGCAGTCGCACGTAGTGGAGTCACTCTCGCCGGCGCTCATTGAGCAGTACGGGCTGATGAGCAAGCCGCAGGCCTTGCAGCAGATTCACTTTCCGCAGAGCCCCGAGCTGCTGGCGGCGGCCAAATTCCGGCTCAAGTTTGAGGAGCTGTTCTACGTACAGCTCAAGCTGCTGCGCCAGCGCGACCAGCGCAAGGTGACCCTGGCCGGGCAGATATTCAACCAGGTGCCGACGCTGGTGGACTTCTACAAAAATCACCTGACATTTGACTTGACCGGGGCCCAGAAACGGGTTATCCACGACATCTACAAGGACTTCTGCGCCGGTCAGCAGATGAATCGGCTGCTACAAGGGGACGTAGGTTCGGGCAAAACCATTGTGGCCTTTATATCCATGCTCATGGCCGCCGACAACGGCGCGCAGAGCTGCATCATGGCGCCCACCGAAATCCTGGCCGACCAGCACTACACCGGCCTGAAGGTGTACGCCGACGCCCTGGGCATCAGCATCGGCAAGCTCACAGGCAGCACGCGTACCGCCGAGCGGCGCGTGCTGCACGAGGCGCTGCGCAACGGCACCATGCACATGCTGGTGGGCACCCACGCCCTGCTCGAAGACGTGGTACAGTTCCGCAACCTGGGCCTGACGATTATGGACGAGCAGCACCGCTTTGGCGTAGCGCAGCGCTCCAAGCTGTGGCAGAAAAACCCGCACATCATCCCGCACGTGCTGGTGATGACGGCCACGCCCATTCCGCGCACGCTCGCCATGACGCTGTACGGCGACCTCGACGTGAGTGTGATTGACGAGCTGCCGGCTGGCCGCAAGCCCATCGTGACCGTGCACCGCTACGATGCCAACCGCTTGAAAGTGTTTGAGTTCATCCGCGACCAGGTGAAGCTGGGGCGGCAGGTGTACATCGTGTACCCGCTGATCGAGGAATCGGAAACGATGGACTACAAAGACCTGACCGACGGCTACGAAAGCGTGTCGCGGGCCTTTCCGGAGTTCCAAATCAGCATCGTGCACGGGCGCATGAAGGCCGAAGAGAAGGACTTCGAGATGCAGCGCTTCATCAACAAGGAAACCCAGATTATGGTGGCTACCACCGTGATAGAAGTGGGCGTGAACGTGCCCAACGCCTCCGTCATGGTGATAGAATCGGCCGAGCGGTTTGGGCTTTCGCAGCTGCACCAGTTGCGCGGGCGCGTGGGCCGGGGCGCCGACCAGAGCTACTGCATCCTGATGACAGGCTTCAAATTGAGCAAGGACGCCCGCACGCGCCTCGAAACGATGGTGCGGACCAACAACGGCTTTGAGATTGCCGACATCGACCTGAAGCTGCGGGGTCCCGGCGACCTCATGGGCACCCAGCAAAGTGGGGTGCTCGACCTCCTGATTGCCGACCTGGCCAAAGATGGCCGCATCCTAACCGAAAGCCGGGCCGCGGCCCAGGCCCTGCTCACCGATGACCCCAACCTGGAGCGCCCCGAAAACGGCAACATCCGGCGGCACATCGAGAGCCTGCCTGCAACGGCGGTAAACTGGAGTAGGATTAGCTAATAAGGCGCTTGCTAACGGATACAGTTAAGGCAAAAAAGACTTTAATAAAAAAGTCGATATTCTTTGCTTAGAACAAGTTGGCTAAAAGGTCAGGAGTGCTTGGTTGCAGCTGAGCTTTATCCTGGGAGGACTTTGCGGGTTCTGCCGGTATCACTTGATGTTCAAATACCAAAGAGGTATCGGGTACGCTTGTGGTTTCAACGGATTGAGCTACAGCGGGAGCAGCATTCTGTTTTGCAAGTTTACCACTAATTATGAGGGCAGATAAAAGGGTAAATTTGAGAAGTGATTTCATGATATCTATAACGTAACGCTTGGGCAAAGGTAGACGAGGATGAAGGGCTGGCAGAGAGAAACGGGGTGAACTGGTGAAAACACGCGACTAAACAGAAGGCTAGCGCGTCGAATCAGGGATATTCAAGTACTCCAAAAGAGGAGCTAAAGTGGCCTTACTGCTTAATACAAAGTTAGCGGTGTCCCTCTACGTAATGTGTTGAGGAAGTGTTATGGTTAAAATACTTTTTTATTCGAAGAGCCTATTGTTTAGGTTAAGCGCGGGGTCGGGTGTGGGCGGCACCGTTTGTTAATCGATACTTTTGGGCATGGATGGCGGCCCGAACCTGTTAATTTAATATTTCAAATACACTAGAACCTTATGTCGAATCGCGCACTACTGGTTGGGTTATTGAGCTGGGCCTTCGTGACTCATGCTGGTTCAGCAATGGCTCAGAAAGTAAAGTCTGCTCCCTTTAGCTACTTGCCCGAGCAAGGCCCAGACCGGTACGACATGCGGGTGCCGCAGAAAACCCTGCCTTTGGCCGATGGCACGAGCTTCGTCATTCTGGCCCACCAAAGCGCGGGCGGCTATGCCGTGGAGCGCTACGATGCTGACCTCAAAAAGCAGTGGAGTACCACCATTCCCGTAGGCCCGGGCGAAACGCTCGAGGCCTTCGGGCGCGGCCCCCAGCAGGCCCTGGTGGTGCTGCACCATAAGGATGCGGGCAGCCAGAACCTGAGCGTGGTGCCCGTAAACCTGCAAAACGGCCAGAAGGGCGAAGCGAAAGTGGTGATGAGTGCTCCGGCACGGGACCGCCGGCCGGGCGTTTCCATCTCGCCCGATGGCACACGCCTGCTGGCGTTCCGCTACTTCACCCACGAGCAGCAGGTGAAAAGCATCGCGGCCACGCTGTTTGACCAAAGCCTGACCAAGCTGCAGCAGAAAAACTACGACTTCCGGGCCCTGGGCAACTTTTTCTCGCCGGCGGTGCACGTGGCCAACGACGGCACGCAGTACGTGACCATGGTGAGCGACCGTATGACGAAGCTGACCGTGCGCCGCTACCCAGCCGACAAATCCACCGAAATCAAAGTTCTGGGCGTGCCCGTAGGCGGCACATTTGGCGGCAAAGCGGTTACCATTCGCGATGCCAAGTTTAAGGTATTGAACGACGGCAGCCTGTATGCGGCGGCCCTGTGCGCCGAGTACCAAAGCGGCGAGTACTACAGCCTAAAGGTGGTGAAGTACGACTTCAGTGGGACTGGCGACATGAAATTCTCGCCGGAAGTCCGCTTCACTCCGGCCTACCTTGCCGAGGTGAGCAAGGCCAGCGGCGCGGAGGTGAAACGCCTGCAGGACGTGTACCTGGATGAGCTGCTGCTGACGCCGGAAAAGCAGGCTGGTGGTGGTAGCCGAAAAGCACTACGAGGAAGGCGGCGAGGCTCGCCGGTGCACGCCCGCGAGCTGCATGTATTCGGCTACAACGAGTACGGGCAGCCCACGTGGCACAGCATCGTGGCCAAAGCCCAGAAAGCCCCGGCGGTAGATGCCTACACCGGCATCGGTTTCCGGGCGGCTGTATTTGGCAATACTGTGCAGCTGGTTACGCTGGAAAACATCAACAAGAAATCGGACCTCTACCTGCGCCGCGTGAATGCCCAAACCGGCGTAGTGAGCCAGCCCGAGCGCCTGAAGCTGAACGTGGCCGACGACCAGCAGGGCCTACGTGAAAGACTTCACGGCCTGGCTCAACGAGAAGACCATCATCGGCGTGAGCCGGCCCAACAAGAAATCGGCCGCCCTGCAGTTGGAGAAGATTGTGGTAAAATAGCGCCATGGGAAGCCGAGGCACCTGGGTAGGCCGAATGGCCGAGGCCGATAAGCAGTAAAGTTGAGCCAACAAAAAGGGCCGCCCCAACCTGGAGCGGCTCTTTTTCGTCATCCACAAAATCCGTGAAATCCGGTTAAATCCGAGCTAATCCGTGGTCTAGAAAGCGTATTCGTTGGCTTCAATCACCACGGCGGCGATGCGGCGACGGGCGTCGCGCACGTTCAGCAGCTCGGCTTTGGTGAAGCGTTTCAGGCCCATCGTGAGCAGGCGCTGCTCGTCGCCCTCGGTCATGCTGCCGATGGCGTCTTTGCCGGCTTTCTCCAGGGTATCGATGGTGTCGGTGAGGTACACGCGGGCCATGTCGGCTTGCACCGACATAGCTTCGGCGCCCTTCGCGGCAGCTTCTTTCTCCACGCGCAGCAACACGCTCTCGGCGGTGTACACCTTGATGGCCATGTCGGCGATGTTCATCAGCAGTTCCTGCTCTTTGGCGAGCGTGGCGGCGTACTTCTGCACGGCCGTACCGGCCACCATCAGGATGGCTTTCTTGAGGTTGGCAATGGTCTTGAACTCCTTGCTGAACAGGCCGGTCTCCTCTTCCTGGCTCAGGCTGGGGATGCTCAGCAGCTCCTGCTGCACGGCCATGGCCGGGCCCATCAGGTCAATTTCGCCTTTCAGGCCCTTCTTCAAAATCATGTCCACGGCCAGCAGACGGTTGATTTCGTTGGTGCCTTCGAAGATGCGGTTGATGCGCGAGTCGCGGTAGGCGCGGTCCATGGGGTAGTCGGCCGAGAAGCCATAGCCACCATAAATCTGTACGCCTTCGTCTACCACATAGTCGAGCACTTCCGAGCCCTCTACTTTCAGGATGGCGCACTCCACGGCAAACTCGCGAGCGGCGCCCAGCAGGGCTTCGTTAGCGCTTTTGCCTTCAGCCATGAGCTGCTGCTCCATGCGGTAGATGTCGGAACCAGCACGGTAAATGGCTGATTCAACGGCGTAGAGGCGGATGGCCTGCTGCGCAATCTTGAAGCGGATGGCGCCAAACTTCGAGATGGGCAGCTTGAACTGCACCCGCTCGTTGGCGTATTTCACGCTCTGCGTAGCGGCCGCTTTGGCACCGCCCAGGCAGGCCGCAGCCAGCTTGATGCGGCCGATGTTGAGCACGTTGAAGGCGATGAGGTGGCCTTTGCCAATCTCGCCCAGCACGTTCTCCTTGGGCACCAGCGCATCGGAAAAGAACACCTGGCGCGTGCTGCTGCCGCGGATGCCCATCTTGTGCTCCTCGTTGCCGAGGCTCAGGCCGGGCGTGTTCTTCTCCACGATGAAGCCCGTGAACTTGTCGCCGTCAACCTGCGCAAATACGATGAAGACGTCGGCAAAGCCGGCGTTGGTAATCCACATTTTCTGGCCGTTGAGCACGTAGTGCGTGCCTTCGGCGTTGAGCACGGCCTTGGTCTTAGCGCTCAGCGCGTCCGAACCGGAGCCGGGCTCGGTGAGGCAGTAGGCGCCCATCAGCTCACCGTTGGTCAGGCCGGGGAGGTATTTGGCTTTCTGCTCGTCGTTGCCGAAGTACAGAATGGGCAGCAAGGCGATGCCCGTGTGGGCCGCGAAGGCTACCGGGAACGAGTGGCCACCGCCCACGCCCTCAGTCACGCGCAGCGACGTCGGGAAGTCCATGTCCAGCCCACCAAACTGCTCGGGCACGCTCACGCCAAACAGGCCCAGGCGGCCGGCTTTCTCCATGAGGCTGCGCATGAGCCCTTCCTCATGATTGTCGATGCGCTCGAGAATGGGGTGCACCTCGGCCGCCAGGAAGTCCAGACAGGTCTGGTACATGTAGTTCTGCTCCTCGGTAAAATCGGCCGGGGTGAAAACGTCCTGCGCATTGGTGGGCTTGATGATGAATTCGCCGCCCTTGAGGGCCGCATTCTGCGTTACTTCCATGACGTTGGGCTAGGTTGAAGGTGGGGTAGTAAAGTTAAGAAAATTGAGGCAGATTTGTTAGGCACGCCTACTATTTAGGGGAAAGAAAACCCCGGATGAATGGGGTTTTCTGCGTTGATTGATAACAGTTTGAGGCAGCGGCTGGTTCTTAGAATATCCGGTGGCCGCCTATGCCTTTGTATTACTTGAGCAGCTCGTAGATGCCCGCCACGCCCTGGCCGCCGCCCACACAGGCCGTGACCATGCCGTACTTCTTGCCACGCTCGCGCAACTCATCAAATAGCTGGATGCTGAGCTTGGCGCCCGAGCAGCCCAACGGATGGCCCAGGGCAATGGCGCCGCCGTTCACGTTCAGCTTCTCGGGGTCGATGCCCAGCTCGCGCACTACCGCGATGCTCTGCGAAGCGAAGGCTTCGTTCAGCTCAATCAGGTCCATGTCTTCGAGTTTGAGACCGGCTTGCTTCAGTACTTTCGGCACGGCTTTGATGGGGCCCATACCCATGATGCGCGGGTCGACGCCTTCGGAGGCGTAGTTCACCATGCGGGCAATGGGCTCCAGGTTCAGTTCCTTCACCATGCGCTCGGACATCACGAGCACGAAGGCCGCGCCGTCCGAAGTCTGGGACGAGTTGCCGGCCGTGACAGTGCCGTTGGCCGCAAACACGGGGCGCAGTTTGGCCAGGGCTTCCACGGAGGTGTCGGCGCGCGGGCCTTCGTCGGTATCCACCACGAAGGAGCGGGTTTTCTTCTTGCCGGTGGCCTGGTCCACGTAAGTTTCCTCCACGGTCACGGGCACAATCTGCTTCTTGAACTTGCCGCCCTCGATGGCTTTGATGGCCTTTTGGTGCGAGTTGTAAGAGAATTCGTCCTGGTCCTGGCGGCTGATTTTGTAGTCGTTGGCCACGGCTTCGGCCGTGAGGCCCATGCCCATGTAGTAATCGGGGTGCTTGGTGGCCAGGTTGTAGTTTGGCACGGTTTTCCAGCCCACGGTGGGCACCATGCTCATGCTCTCGGTGCCGCCCGCGATGATGCAGTCAGCCATGCCAGCCGTGATTTTGCCGACGGCCATGGCAATGGTTTCCACCCCGAGCCGCAGTAGCGGTTCACGATGAGGCCGGGTACGTTGATGGGCAGCGCCAGCAGTGAAATCAGGCGGCCCATTTGGAGGCCTTGCTCAGCTTCGGGCACGGCATTGCCCACCAGCACGTCGTCGATGCGCGTAGGGTCCAGGGCAGGTACCTGGGCCACCAAATGCTTGATAACGGTGGCCGCGAGGTCGTCGGGCCGGGTGAAGCGGAAGCCGCCGCGGGTCGCTTTGCCCACCGCCGTGCGGTAGCCGGCTACGATATATGCAGTGTTAGACATGGTATTTTAAATTGTCATCCTGAGTGCAGCGAAGGACCTTATCACGCCCGCGCCGCTGAGGTTATAAAGACTAACAAAGGCCGCCGTGATAAGATGCTTCCTTCGTCAGCATGACAAATTGAGTTAGTTGCGCAGCGGCTTGCCGGTGGTCAGAATGCTCTGAATGCGCTCCAGCGTCTTGCGCTCGCCGCAGAGGCTCAGGAAGGCTTCGCGCTCGAGGTCGAGCAGGTACTGCTCGCTCACCTCAGTGGGCGACGAGAGGTCGCCGCCGCACATCACGTAGGCCAGTTTATCGGCAATTAGCTGGTCGTGGGTCGAGATGTAGTTGCCCTGCTGCATGGCGTAAACGCCGGTCTTGAACATGGCCAGCGCGCCCTTGCCGTGCACCTTGATGTTGGTTTTGGGCGTAGGCTGGGTGTAGCCGGCATCGGCCAGGTCTAGCGCGGCGGCTTTGGCAGCGGCAATCACGCGGTTGCTGTTCACCACGATTTCGTCGCCCCGGCGCATAAAGCCCAGGTCGAAGGCTTCGGCGGCGGAGGTCGAAACCTTGGCCGTGCTGATGGTCATATAGGTATTACGAATCAGGTTGAGCTCGGGCTCGCCTTCCTCGTACTTGGCGGCAGTGCGCAAGGTCATTTCCTTGGTGCCGCCGGCCGGAATCAGCCCAACGCCGAATTCCACGAGGCCCATGTAGGTTTCGGCAGCTGCTACCACGCGGTCGCAGTGCAGGTTGATTTCGCAGCCGCCGCCCAGCGCGAGGCCGTGCGGGGCACCCACCACCGGAATTGAGCTGTACCGCATCCGCATCATGGCGTTCTGGAACTGCGCAATCATCATGTTCAACTCGTCGAACTCCTGCTCAACGGCTTGCATGTACACTAAACCCAGATTGGCGCCGGCGGAGAACTGCGCGCCGTCGTTGCCAATTACTAGGCCGCGGTAGCCGGCTTCGGCCATTTCCACGCCCTTCAGCACGCCCTGGATAACGTCCTGGCCCAGCGAGTTCATCTTGGAGTGGAACTCCACGTTCAGGATGCCGTCGCCCAGGTCAATAACCGAAGCCCCGGCGTTCTTCCACAGCACCTTGCCGGTGGTGCGCAGGTTGTCGAGGATGATGAAGTTCTCCACGCCGCGAATGGGCTGGTAGCTCTTGCTTTCGGCGTCGTAGTACTCCTTGCTGCCGGCGGCGTTCACCTTGTAGAAGGTCGTATGGCCGGCGGCCAGCATCTCCGTCACCCAGGCGGCGGGCTGCTTGCCTTCGGCCTGCATCAGCTCAATTCCCTTCTGCACGCCCAGCGCATCCCAGGTCTCAAACGGGCCCATTTCCCAGCCGAAGCCGGCGCGGAGGGCATCGTCAATTTTGTAGAGCGCGTCGGTGATTTCGGGGACGCGGTTCGTCACATAGGCAAACAGGCTGCCGAAGCTCTTGCGGTAGAACTCGCCGGCTTTGTCCTTGCCGCTCACCAGCATTGCGAAGCGCGGCGCCAGGGCATCCATGGTTTTGGTCAGCTCCAGCGTGGCAAATTTCACCTTGCTGCCGGGCTTGTACTCCAGGGTGTTCAGGTCCAGCGCCAGGATTTCCGACTTGCCGCCTTCGCCTTTTACTTTCTTGTAGAATCCCTGGCCGGTTTTGTCGCCTAGCCACTTGTTCTCGCCCATTTTCTTGAGGAAGTCGGGCAGCTGGAATACAGCTTTGGCCTCGTCGTTGGGCAAGCCCTGGGCCAGGCCGTTGGCCACGTTCATCAGCGTATCGAGGCCCACCACGTCGGAAGTGCGGAAGGTGGCCGACTTGGCGTGGCCAATCACCGGGCCGGTGAGCTTGTCCACTTCCTCCACCGTCAAACCCAGCTCCTGCATGATGCGCAGCACGTCCATGATGGCGAACACGCCCACGCGGTTGGCGATGAAGGCCGGGGTGTCCTTGGCCAGCACCGTGGTTTTGCCCAGATACAGGTCGCCGTAGTGCAGCAGGAAATCAACCACCGACTTATCGGTATCCGGCGTCGGGATAATTTCGAGCAGCTTCAGGTAACGCGGCGGGTTGAAGAAGTGCGTGCCGCAGAAGTGCTTCTTGAAATCGTCGGAGCGGCCCTCCGTCATCAAATTAATCGGGATGCCGCTGGTGTTGCTGGTGATGAGCGTGCCGGGCTTGCGGAACTGCTCCACGCGCTCAAACAGGCTCTTTTTGATATCAAGCCGCTCAACCACCACTTCAATCGTCCAGTCGCAGCCGGCAATGTCCTTGAGGTTGTCGTCGAAGTTGCCGGTTTTGATGCGGCTGGCGTCGGCCTTGCGGTAGAGTGGCGACGGGTTCGAGGCAATGGCCGCTTGCAGGGCGGTGTTTACCAGACGGTTTTTCACCGCCGGCGCATCCAGCGCCAGGCCTTTTTCTCTTCGTCGGGCAGCAACTCCTTGGGCGCGATGTCGAGCAGCAGCACCTGCACGCCGATGTTGGCGAAGTGGCAGGCAATGCGCGAGCCCATGACGCCGGAGCCCAGCACGGCAACTTTCTTGATGGTTCGATTCATAAGCGGTAGCGCGAAGCCGTGCTTCGCGTTTCAGTGAACGATGGTGGGTTTTTGGTAACTAAAAGAGGCACATGCCCAGCGCGCTGGGCGCCGCGCCCTATGCCGAGGTTTCGTGCCGCAAGGGCTTGAGCTCAAATCTTTCGAACAGCCCCTTGCCCTCAATCATGCTGGTGATTTGGGCTGCTACTTTGAAAAAAGTGTCGAGCTGGCTCTGCGGAATTTTCTCCTGATTTTCAGATTAAAGTGGCGCACGGTCTGCCGCGACACTTCCTTTTTCTCCAGCCCCAGCGGGGTCAGAAAAATGCGCACCGAGCGTTTGTCCACCGCATCGGCTTGCTTGTAAATCAGCCCCTTTTCCTCCATACTCCGCAGAATGCGCGTGAGGCTGCGGGTTTCGAGGCCCAGCAGCGGGGCGATTTTGGTGGCCGGCGTGCCCTTCTCCTGGTCGATGTTCAGCAACACGAAGCCAATGCTCGTCGTGATGTCGTTTTGCGCCGCCTGGGTGTTATACATCCGCGAGATGGCGTGCCAGGCCACTTTTATGTTATAATCGACGGTTTCTTCGGGTTTCATATCGGGGCTGTAAGTGCGGTAAACTTACGAATAATTTGTTAGGCTTGCATACTATATACCACAAAAAAACGGCTGGAGTTGCCAGCCGTTTTTTGTGTTGAATATTCAGGACCTACGCGTTAGGGCATTACAATAGAAACAACAGGAGAAGCTGCGGGATTTATCGATGGATAAACGAACTTACCGGTAGCAGGGTCTGAATAAGAGGCAAGGAATGCCGACGAGCCAAAAGCAGCCATGTACACGGTAGAACCTGATGCAAATCCCGCATTCGTTAGGGTAGTACGCGCAACGCTGGTACTAAACGAATAAAAGGTGGTAGGACTCGTCACAAAAGCACTTCCAGTGAAGACTAGCGTCGCACTGGTTGGCGAAACGTTAGGAGTAGCACTTGCAAACATCGCATACCTAAACGTAGTAGTTGGGGCGGGACTGGACACATTGAGGTCGAATGTGACGGACGATGTGCTAGGTGAGCTGAATGCTTGTAATGAGGGCACTGTCAATGTCGAAACTTGGGACTGCGTCAATGTTCCCAAATAAGTGGGTTGGTCGCCACCTACATGTCCTACCCCAAAGCGACGGAAAGGCGCAAGACCAGTTCTGGTGTAACTCAGGTTGTACGTCCCTGCCTTTACATTAGGAAATTCATATTTTCCATCTGCGTTTGTACTTGTCGTAATGGCCGTATTTGCACCCTCAAGGCTAACGGTTATGCCGCTTTTGTTTAGTGCTGTACCATTTTGATCAACAGCATTAACGAATCCATTGATGTTACCTGTAACGGCTGAAGCCGCAGGCCCAGGGTCACCGTCTTTGCCTTTGCAGCCATCAAGTACTACCCCCATACAGATGGCAGACAAGAAGAGTAGAGAGCGTTTCATTTAAATAAGAAAAGAAATGAGAGTTTGCCATAAAGGTATAACCCTATTTCTCTGACCCCAAAGCTCCTGCTTCTTATTCGTTTTAAAGCTTACCGTTTCTCGGTTTGGCGGTACAGGCTTTCGATAATGTCTTTGTTGTTTTCGGTAATGACTTTGCGCTTCACTTTCATGGTGGGGGTCATTTCGCTGCTTTCCACGGTCCAGAGCTGGGGCAGAAGCACAAAGCGCTTCACCTGCTCCCATTGCGCGAAGCTTTGGTTGTACTTCTTCACCAAGCCGTCGTACAGTTCCTGTATCTTCTCATTCTTGATGAGCTCTTCGTTGGAGGCGTCGGGCACGCCGTTGCGCTTGCACCAGCCCCGCAGGTCGGCGAAAGACGGAATAATCAGCACGGACGGAAACTTCTGGTCGGCGCCCACTACCATGGCCTGCTCAATAAGCGGGTCTTCCTTGAGCTTGCCTTCGATGACCTGCGGGGCAATGTACTTGCCGCCCGAGGTCTTGAACATCTCCTTCTTGCGGTCAGTGATTTTCAGGAACTTGCCATTTACCATCTCGCCAATGTCGCCGGTGTGGAACCAGCCTTCTTTGTCAAACTCATGGGCTGTGAGCTCAGGCTTGTTGTAGTAGCCCTTCATTACGGAGGGCGATTTGGTCAGAATCTCACCGTCCGGCGCAATTTTCACCTGCACGTTGTCAATCACCGGGCCCACGGTGCCAATCATGTTGTTTTCCGGCTCGAAGCCGCCCACAGCAATCACGGGCGACGTTTCCGTCAGGCCGTAGCCTTCCATCACACGGATGCCCGCGGCCCAGAACACCCGGGCCAGGCGCGGCTGCAGGGCCCCGCCACCCGACACGATGCAGCGCAGGTTGCCACCCAGCGCCTCGCGCCACTTGTTGAAGATAAGCTTGTTGGCCAGCGCAAGCTGAGCATTATACAGGATGCCCTGGTCTTTCTGGGTGTCGTACTTCAAGCCCAGGTCCAGGGCCCAGAAAAATAGCTTCTTCTTCACGCCTTCCAGGCTCGTGGCCCTTGGCCACGATTTTATCATACACTTTCTCGAGTAGGCGCGGCACCGTCGTAAAAATCTGCGGCTTCACTTCCCGCAGGTTGTCGGCAATGACGTCCATGTTCTCGGCGTAGTAGATGCTCACGCCGTTTATCATGTACAGATACGTCACCATGCGCTCGAAAATGTGGCACAGCGGCAGGAAGCTCAGCGCCCGGTCGTTTTTATTCACGGGCACAAAGCGCTGCGAGCCCCGGCAGTTGCTCAGGATGTTGTCGTGGGTGAGCATCACGCCTTTGGGGCTGCCGGTGGTGCCGCTGGTGTAAATGAGCGTGAGCAGGTCGTCGGGTTCTACGGCTGCTTTGAGCGGCTCCAGGTCGGCCACGTTGCCCTTTTTGCCCAGGTTCAGCAGTTCGCTGAAATGCCGGGTGCCGGGCACATGATTGTAGGTGAAGATGTTTTCGGCCGGAATATCCAGCCCAACCGTGGCCTGCTTTACTTTATCCAACAGCGCGCTATCCGCCACAAACACGGCGCGCACGCCGGCATCGGCGAAGATGTACTTGTAGTCCTCCACCGTGATGCTCGGGTACATGGGCACGCTCACGGCACCAATCTGGGCAATGCCAAAGTCGGTCAGCATCCACTCCGGGCGGTTCATGGAAATGATGGCCACTTTATCGCCGCGTTTCAGCCCCAGGGCCACCAGGCCCAGGCTCACGAGGTTGGCTTCGTCCTGCACCTGCTGGGTACTCGTGGGTACCCACTGGCCATCAATTTTGGCAGCCAAGGCATCCTTTTTGGGGAAGCTGGCCAGTTGATGGGGCAGGATATCGAATGTGCGACGAACGTCCATGGGTGGGTTTCGGTAATGCTGAGGGTGAAATTCAGCTTAAATAAAGAGCTTTTTTCGGGCCATCCCACACCGGGGCCACTCAGGCGTGGCGACGGGGTTACCGACAAAAACCATAACAACCAGCAAAACGCCCAAAAAAACCGTATGTGCGGGCTTTTCCTGCGTAATTTTGGGCACTTGCCTTTCCGCCCCCAATGAACCTGGCCCTGTTTTTTGACCCGTTGCCGGAAACGCTGACCGCCGCTGTGCCCGCGCCCACCACGCTAGCTGCCTACGCCACCCGCTTCACCGAAACCTTCCCCGACTGGCGCAACGCCGACCTCGCCCTTATTGGGCTGGACGAGTGGCGAGGCAGCGCCGCCGGCCCACCCGACGCCCAGCGGCACGGGGCCAATGAAGTGCGCCAGCGCTTCTACCAATTGCAGAAAGGCACCGGCACCGTCCGGTTTGTGGACCTGGGCAACCTGCGCCCCGGCCTCACCCTGGAAGACACCTACCAGCGCCTGCGCGAAATCATTGGGGCTTTGCTCGAAGAAAACACCGTGCCCGTGCTGCTGGGCGGCAGCCACGACCTCGACTACGGCCAGTTTCTGGCCTACGAAAGCCAGGACCGCGCCATCAGCTTTGCGGTGGTAGACGCCCGCCCCGACATGGCCGAGCCTGGCCCCGGCACTCCGCCCGAAGACAGCCACCTGCGCCGCCTGCTGGTGCACGAGCCCAACTTTGTGTTCAGCCTGGCCCACCTGGCCCACCAGCAGTACCTCACGCCGCCCGAAGTGCTGGTGGCGCTCGAGAAGCTGCATTTTGAAACCATGAGCGTGGGCGAGGTGCGGGCCGACCGCCGCCTGGCGGAGCCACTCATTCGGCAGGCCGAGTTCATGAGCGTGGACATTGCCGCCCTACGCTGGCAGGACGCCCCGGGCTACTACCCGGCCAATCCGTTTGGCCTGGGCAACGAAGAAGCCACCCAGCTGTGCTGGTACGCCGGGCACAACGAGCAGCTCAGTTCCTTTGGCCTCTACGGCTACCGCGCCGACCAGGACCCGCACGGCATGGCCGCTGCCACCGTGGCCACCATGCTCTGGTACTTTGTGGAAGGTTTCTACCACCGCCGCCCCGAAACCGGCTTCGGCACCTTCCGCTTCCTCACCTACACCGTGGTGCTGCCCGGCAACCCCGACAAGCTGGTGTTCTACAAATCGCGCCGCGCCGACAAGTGGTGGATGGAAGTGGAACGCCTGGGCGACAACGCCGTGAAGCGCGTGGTGCCCTGCACCTACGAAGACTACATGAATGCCTCCCAGGGCGACCTGCCCCAGCGCTGGATTCGGCTGCAAGCCTTGTTAGGGTAGTTGCTGGTTTCTTGTTAATCGTTGCTCGTTTCTTGTTGCTCGTTTGAAATAACTGCTCGATGCCTTACAACCCAGAAACCAGCAACGAGCAACTGAAAACGTACACCAAAAACCAGGCGGCTCTGCGCAACGGCCAGGACCGCGACGAAATCTGGGTGGCGTACCGGGGCAATATTTACGACGTGAGCCGCTCGCGCCTGTGGCGCCGCGGCAACCACTATGAACACTGGGCTGGCCAGGACCTGACCGCCGAACTAGAAAAAGACGCGCCCCACACGGCCAACGTATTCGATAATTTCCCCGTCATAGGTTTGCTCACCTAATTCTGCTTGCATGACCACCGAATCTCCCTCCGAATATAACGACCTCGAAACCCTGTCGACCGCCGAAATTCTGGCCGGCATGAACCAGGCTCGACCAAACCGTGCCCCTGGCCGTGGCCAAGGCACTGCCCCAAGTCGAGCGGCTGGTCGAAACCATCGTGGCTCGGCTTAAGGACGGCGGACGGCTGTTTTACATCGGAGCCGGCACTAGCGGGCGGCTGGGTGTGGTCGATGCATCCGAGTGCCCGCCCACTTTTGGCGTGCCGCCGGAACTGGTAGTGGGCATCATGGCCGGCGGCGACTCGGCCATCCGGGTGGCGGTGGAAGGCGCCGAGGACGACGCCAACCAGGCGTGGAAAGACTTGCAAGCTCACGACATCAACGCCAAAGACGTGCTGGTGGGCATTGCGGCTTCGGGTCGCACGCCCTACGTGGTGGGCGGGCTTAAAAGGCCCGGGCGGCTGGCGTGGCCACTGGCTGCGTGGTGTGCAACGACGGCTCGGCGGTAGCGGCCGCGGCCGAGTTTCCGGTGGAAGTGGTGACCGGGCCGGAGTTTATTACCGGCAGCACCCGCCTCAAGGCCGGCACGGCGCAGAAACTGGTGCTCAACATGCTGACCACCGCCACCTTTGTTCGCCTGGGCTTTGTGCGCGGCAACAAGATGGTGGACATGAAGCTCTCGAACGTGAAGCTCATCGAGCGCGGCGAGCGCATGCTGATGGAAGAGCTCGGCATTGAGGAGGCCGAAGCCGCGCAGCTCCTCAAGCTGCACGGCAGCGTGCGCGCCGCCCTCATGGCCCGCTAACCCCGGGCAGGAACGCGCTGCAGCCCATTTGGCGTTAGAAAGAACCCAGCCCAATTTAAGTTGAGCTGGAAACCGAGCGCGCCGAGGTGCGTTCTACTCAAACGCCTTCTGCCTGCTTATGCACACCATCGAGCCCCACTACAACTGGATAGACCAGTACTCTGCCTCCGAAGACCCGCGCTCGCCGCTGTTCGAGGCCGAGAACAGCCTCGAAGCCTACACCAATACCATTTACGGCTACTACATTCACCCGCAGTGGGATAGCCTGGGCTCCGATACGCTGTTCTTCAAGATTCTATTTGCCGACTACGAGGACGGCATTGCCATTCTGGAGTTCATAGGCGAGTGGAACGACGCCATCGAGAACGACATCATGGAGCTCAAGCGCAACATTGTGGACGTGCTGGTGCACGAAGGCATCCGCAAGTTTATTCTGGTGGGCGAAAACGTGTTCAACTTCCACGGCTCCGACGACGACTATTACGAAGAATGGTTTGAGGACGTGGAAGAGGGCTGGATTGCGGGCGTGAATTTCCAGGAACACGTGCAGCGCGAAATGCGCCAGTACAACGTCGACAATTACGTGAACTTCGGGGGCCAGGCTCGACGACTTGCCTTGGCGCACATACGAGCCGCGCCGCCTCTTCGAAGTGGTCGAC
Organism: Hymenobacter humi; assembly: GCF_042665855.1. NCBI lineage: Bacteria > Pseudomonadati > Bacteroidota > Cytophagia > Cytophagales > Hymenobacteraceae > Hymenobacter > Hymenobacter humi. The sequence continues at coordinate 185,595 of NZ_JBHTEK010000001.1, forward strand.
GGCCTGCTCAACCGCCGGCTGGGCGCGCCGGAAACCACCCTTTAAAGGACATAAAAAAGCCCCACCGCAAGCGGTGGGGCTTTTTTGTGCCGTAAGGCTAAGAATTACTTCTTAACTTCTTCCGAAGGAGTCTCGGTAGCAGGAGCCATTTTGTCGGCGTTGTCTTCCATTTTGTCGGCCTTAGCATCGGCGTTCTCACGTACCGAGTCAGCAGCGTTCTCCATGGCATCAGCTTTGGCTTCGCCTTGAGCTTCTACATTTTCAGCCTGCTGCTCAACAGCCTCTTCTTTCTTGCTTTCGCAAGCGGTGAAAGAGAACGAAGCAGCGGCGAGGGCGAGGAACAATACCTTTTTCATCTTGGGGTTGGTTTAAATGTGGGTTGAAATTCAATCAAGACTCGAGAGCTTACCTAAAGCAAACTTTCAAATTCAGGGCTTTATACCCGTCCTTAAAGAAGGTAACCCACCCTCAGCAAGATTTTTCAAGAAATTATAAGCTGCTCCCTGCGTTACTTCTTGCGGAACACGATGCCGATGGGAACCCCCGTAAAGTCGAAATGCTCGCGCATCCGGTTTTCAAGGTAGCGCGTGTAGTTGGCCTGCACGTACTGCGGCAGGTTGCAGAAGAAGGCAAACACGGGGTTGTGCGTGGGCAGCTGCGTCGCATACTTGATGCGAATCATCTTGCCCTTCAGTGCCGGCGGTCCGTACTTCTCAATCTCCTTCAGCATCACGTCGTTGAGCTGTGAAGTCGGGATTTTGCGGCGCTTGTTGTGGTACACTTCGATGGCCGTTTCGATGGCCTTGTGCACGCGCTGCTTGTTCAGCACCGAGATGAAGATGACGGGGATGTACGAAATCGGCGCAATCTTTTCCAGGATTTTCGCCTCGAAATCTTTGGCCGTGTTCGTCTCCTTGTTCTCCACCAGGTCCCACTTGTTCACCAGAATCACGATGCCCTTGCGGTTCTTGTCGGCCAGCGAGATGATGTTCACGTCCTGGGCTTCGATGCCGCGGCTGGCGTCGAGCATCACGATGCAGACGTCGCACTCTTCCAGGGCGCGCAGGCTGCGCATGTTGGCGTAGAACTCCACGTCTTCACTCACCTTGGCCTTGCGGCGCAAACCGGCTGTGTCGACCAGAATGAACTCATTGCCAAAGGCATTGTAGCGGGCCGAAATCGAGTCGCGGGTGGTGCCAGCAATGTCGGTCACGATGCTGCGGTCTTCGCCCAGCAGCAGGTTCACGAGGCTGGACTTGCCCACGTTGGGGCGGCCCACCACAGCAATGCGCGGGATGTCCGACTCCGGCTCTTCCACGCCGGGCTCGTCGAAATGGCTCACCACGGCGTCGAGCAATTCGCCGGTGCCGTGGCCGTTGGCGCTGCTGATGGCGTAGATTTCACCGTCGCCCAGGCCGAGCGAGTAGAACTCCCCCACGCCGTTGGCGCGCAGGTTGGTGTCGGCCTTGTTGGCTACCAGGTAAATCGGCTTTTTGCCGATGTAGCGGCGCAGCACGTGCGCAAACTCCTCGTCGAGGCCGTGCACGCCGGCATCGGCGTCTACCATGAACAGGACGACGTCGGCCTCCTCGATGGCCAGCTTCACCTGCTTGTTGATTTCGCCTTCGAAAATATCTTCCGAATTGTGAACGTAACCGCCCGTGTCAATCACGGTGAAGTTCTTCCCAATCCAGTCGCCGTAGCCGTAGTGGCGGTCGCGGGTTACGCCGCTCTCGTTGTCCATGATGGCCTTGCGCTGGCCTACGAGGCGGTTGAATAGCGTGGATTTGCCCACGTTGGGCCGCCCCACGATGGCGATAGTGTTTTGCGTTGACATGTTATTTGGCCCCAGCCGCCGACCCGACCTAGATTCGGCAGTGCCCGGGGTTATTTAAATAAAAAGATGGTCGGAAATGATGTAGCGTGGACTCTGAGAGTCCGCGCATGGTTTGCGGTTGATGCGGAACAGGCGCGGACTCTCAGAGTCCGCGCTACGCTATTGGTACCCGAAGCGGCTCAAGGCCTTGGGGTCGGTGCGCCAGTTTTCGTTGACTTTGACGTGGAGCTCCAGGAACACTTTTTCTGGAAGAACTTCTCCATCTCCTCGCGCGCCCAGGTGCCTACTTTCTTCAGCGCCTCGCCGCCCGCGCCGATGATGATGCCTTTCTGGCTACTCCGCTCTACGTATATAATGCCGCGAATACGGATAATAGTTTCCTCCTCCTTAAACTCCTCAATAACGACCTCGCAGCTGTAAGGAATCTCCTTTTTGTAGAGCTTGAAGATTTTCTCGCGCACCATTTCGGCAGCGAAGAAGCGCTCCGGCTTGTCGGTCAGCTCGTCTTTGGGGTAGTACTCGGGGTGGATGGGCAGGCGCTCGAGCACCAGGCGCAGCACGCCTTCGGTGCCGAAGGCATTGAGCGCCGAGATGGGCAGCACCTCGGCGGCATTGGGCAGTTGCTCCTTCCAGTAGGCCAGCTTGGCTTCTACTTCCGCCTGGTCGGCCTGGTCAATTTTGTTGACCAGGAGAATGATGGGCGTGTCCACCATTTTGCGCAGGCGCTCCACCACGGGCTCTTCGTCGTGCTTCTCGTAAATGTCGGTCACGAACAGCACCACGTCGGCGTCTTCCAGCGACGAGTACACAAACGACATCATGGCGTTGTGCAGCTCGTACTTGGGCTGAATGATGCCCGGCGTGTCGGAGTAAATCAGTTGAAAATCTTCGCCGTTGAGAATTCCCAGGATGCGGTGGCGGGTGGTTTGGGCCTTGCTGGTGACGATGCTGAGCCGCTCGCCCACCAGCGCGTTCATGAGCGTGGACTTGCCCACGTTGGGCTTGCCGATGATGCTCACGAAGCCGGCGCGGTGGGGTTTAGTTTCGGGGTTCACGATGGATGGGTTTGATAATCAGGGGCGCAAAGGTACGAATTTTGAAGGGCAATAGCTACGATGCCCCGGAATTAGCCTGCTACTGAAGTAGTTGTTGCCCCAGCTGAATCCGGTGCCAGCGCATTCCCGCAGGCAGAAATCACCCCAGCGCCGTTTGCGCTCCCAACGGGCAAACCCAAGGTCGTGCCCGGCTGTTTGCCTCACGCGCTCTGGGCCGAACGCAGTAAATCTCCTCGCTGGCCCCCGCAGTGTGCGGCTTGCTTCTGACCTTTGTATTAATGAATTCCTCTGCTCCTGCTACTCCCTCCCGCCGCATCGGCGTACTGCTCGTCAACCTCGGCACGCCCGACTCGCCCAAAACGCCAGATGTGCGCCGCTACCTCAATGAGTTCCTCACCGATGTGCGGGTGATTGACAACCTGCCGGCCGTCGTACATTACCCGTTGTTTCAGGGCATCGTCATCCCGCTGCGGGCGCCCAAATCGGCTAAAATCTACCAGCAGCTCTGGACCGAACGGGGCTCTCCCCTGCTGTATCACGGACTCGATTTGCAGAAAAAGGTGCAGGCCGAGCTTGGGCCGGAATATGTGGTGGCCTTTGGCATGCGCTACCAAAACCCCAGCATCGCGAAGGCCCTGGAAGAGCTGCGCGAAGCGGCCGTGGAGCGCATTATTGTGCTGCCGCTATTTCCGCAGTATGCGTCGGCCAGCACGGGCTCGGTGCAGGAAAAGGTAATGGAGATTGTGGGCAAGTGGTGGATTGTGCCCAGCATCAGCTTCATCAGCGCTTTTTCCGACGACCCGGGCTTCATCGGCACCATTGTGGAGCTGGGCAAGCGCGAGATGGCCAAGCACCAGTACGACCACATTGTATTCAGCTACCACGGCATTCCGGAGCGGCACATCACCAAGGGCAGCTTCCACAACTACTGCCAGTTCGGGAGCTGCTGCGACACCCTGAACGACAAAAACCGCTACTGCTACCGCGCCCAGTGCTTCGAGACCTCGCGCTTGGTGGCGGCGGGGCTGGGCATCACGCCCGAGCAGTATACGGTGTCGTTCCAGAGCCGCCTGGGCCGCGACCCGTGGCTCAAACCCTATACCGACTTTGCCCTGAAGGACCTGCCCGCTAAAGGCATCAAAAACGTGCTGGCCTTCAGCCCGGCCTTCGTGGCTGACTGCCTGGAAACCACCATCGAAGTCGGCGAGGAGTTCAAGGAGCTGTTTGAAGAAGTCGGCGGCGAGCACTGGCGGCTGGTGCCTTCGCTGAACTCGGAGCCGCTATGGGTAGATGCCGTAACCGCCATGATTCGGCGGAGCTAATGCTGGGCCATATAGCCTCCTAGATACGCCGCCGGTAAAACGCGCCGGCATCGTACGAGTCGCGCTCGTAGAACTGGTTGTCATCCACGGCCGGCCCAATGCCCAGGGCCCGAAGCATGGCTTCTTCGTAGTCGCGGGTAATCTGGACTTCGCTGTAGGGTGGGTACGCCTGCACCGATTCGGCGTTGAGCGCGGGCACGAACACATTGTCGCCATCGGTGTCCAGCGAGGCCACGCCGATGGGCAACAGGATGTGGGTTTCGTGCTTGCTACGCTTGAACCGGGCATCGAGCTCCACGTCGAGGTAGCGCACCTTGAGGGCCTCGGGCTCCACTATCAGCTCGTGCACCACGCCCAGGGCGTGGCCGTCGTTGCCGCGCACGGTCCAGCCGCGCACGTCGGGGTTGCCATCGGCCACTTCAAAATCGGTCAGGTCGCGCAGGCGGCGCAGCAACGGAGCTTCCATGGCTTGTTGAAATTGAGTTATTGAGCCGGCTCGCTCAGCACGCGCACAGCGTCGGCGGCCAGGGTCAGGAATTGCTTGTTCTGTTGTTGGTCGGCCGCCGTGGCACTGCGGCCCGACATCTGGCCTGCGAGGCTGACCAGCTCGTTCACCGTGCCTTCCAGCGCGGGGTACGCCTTTTGCTGCATAGCCTGAATCAGGGCCGCCGCGGCAACAAACCCGGGGCGCAGACTGGCGTTGGGTTCGCCCAGCCGGTTGGTGGCACTGGTCAGGTTGTCGCGCTGCTCCAGAATGGTGGGCACGCGCAGGTCGTCGCGGTCTGCCAGCGCCACCAGGATTCCGGAGAGCTTTTGCAGGCCGTTCAGGGCATAGTTGGGGGCGGCGGGGTCGCTGGCGGCCTGGGCGGCCAATGATTCGGCGGTGGCATTGCTCAGGTCATCGGCGGCGGGCGCGGGCGGGGTGGCACGGGCGTCCTCCGTTGGGCTGCCGGGGGCCACGGTATCGGCCGGCGCGGCTTCCATGCCCACGGGAGGAGCCGTCGCTGGCTCATCGGCGGGGTCGGTGCGCAGGAAGAAATAGGCCGCTACTGCCAGCGCCAGCGCCGCCAGCAACACCAGAATCCACGGACTCGGCGCGGATTTTTTGCGTTGAATATTGATATCAGCCATGCAGAAATAAGTTGTTGCCCCGTCTTACGAAACAGCGCGAAAAGTAGTCATGCGCCACGGATATAAGCATTCAATTTTCTCAATTTATGAAAGGGGCGGTCAAGCGGCCCAGGCCCTCGCTGGCGTTTTCTACTTCAGCTCAACCAGCAGGTACCGGGCACGCAAAAGCCCCGTCGAATGTGACCTTTGACAATGGGCACGTCCGACGGGGCTTAAGGAGCAATGGCCGCTCTATTGCTTATTTTTCAAGTTTTTGAGCTCGTTGTAGGTTTTCTGCGATTGCGCGTACTGCCGCTCCACGGTGTGGCGGATAACGCCCGTGAGCGTGTTTTCGTGGAGGGCGTCTTCGTAGGCTTTCAGGGCCCACTCTTCGCCGTAGATGTTGGAGTCGAGAATGGCGTTTTCGTCGCGGCCGGTGATGGCGGCTTTGGCGTCCATCCACGCGCGGTACAGCTTGCCTTTGGCGGTGGTGCTGGTCTGGCGGCTGCCGCCTTCCTGGCTGAGGTAGGCGTTGAGCCTGGTTGGCGAATTGCTGGCTTTGCGTCACCAGGCGCTGGTAATAGCTGCGCAGCTGCGGGTCCTTGCTTTCCTCCACGGCCCGCTTGTAGCCTTCAATCCGGTCGTTCACGAAGTACAGCAGGCTCGTTGAGCGTGCCGGCTTTGGCCCGGCCATTTTTGCCACGCCGCGTGAGGTAGCCCGCGCCCAGCACGAGCAAAGCGCCACCCAACACCTTCTGGGTCGTGCTCAGCTTATTGAAACCGCTTACGGTTTGATTCCCAACTTTTTTAGTGAAGTAGGCAGTTGCCCCAGCATCTGAGACATGTTGCCCTGCGAAAACCACCGTTGGGCTTGATTGCTTAAAGAATTGCCGGTGCCAGCCGTTGTGGCAGAAGAAGATTGGTATTGGTCCATGAGTGAATAGAGGATAGTGAAACTTGCCCAGGCTTACGGCAAACGCCAGGAATGCGTTAGGCCGAGGTTGAGCCAACAAGTCTTCTAATCAAGCCGAAGCAGCCGCCGCTGTTGCCGCCCAGCCCTTCCCTATTCACGGCTGCCGGGCTGATGCTCAGACGCCTTTACGCCCAGCGCACTGCGCCTTGCTCAGCCATCTACAATTCACCCAAATAATCGCTTGCGCGGCGCCTTATACTGCCACGGGCCGGTACAGCTTGGCGAGTTGAGCCACGGCGTAATCAACTTCGGCGGCGGTGTTCATCTTGCTCATGGAGAAGCGCACGGTAGCCCGTTCGGGGTCGCAGCCCAAGGCTTCGAGCACGTGTGAGCCGGCTTGCGCGCCGCTGGTACACGCCGAGCCGCCCGAAGCCGCTACCTTGCTGATGTCGAGGTTAAACAGCAGCATTTCGTTGATGGCCGAGGGCGGCAAACTTACGCTGAGCACTGTGTACAGGCTTTTATCGGCCACCGCCGAGCAGCCGTTGAACTGCACGTCTTCGATTTCGGCGCGCAGCTTCTCAATAAAGCGGGTCTTAAGCCCTTGAACGTAAGCCTGATGCGCGGCCACATCTCGAAGCGCAATTTCCAGTGCCTTGGCCAGCCCCACAATGCCGTACACGTTCTCGGTGCCGGCGCGCACGTTCCGTTCCTGCGAGCCCCCGTGAATGAGCGGGCTCACCTGCACGCCGCTGCGGGTGTAGAGAAAACCCACGCCCTTGGGCCCGTGAAACTTGTGGGCCGAGCCCACCAGAAAATGGTTTTTGAGCTGCTGCACGTCGTGCCGGTAGTGGCCCATGGTCTGCACCGTATCGGTGTGGAAGATGGCGTCGTACCGGGCACAAATCGTCCCGATTTCCTCGATGTCGTTCAGGTTGCCAATTTCGTTGTTGGCGTGCATCAGGCTCACGAAGGTGCGCGACTGGGTGGCCAGCAGCTCCTCCAGATGGCCCAGGTCCAACGTGCCCTGGGCGTCGTGCTTCACGTAGTGCAGCTCAATTTCGCCTTGCTTGGCCAGGGCCTGCAGTGGGTGCAGCACGGCGTGGTGCTCGAGCGGCGACGTGATGGCGTGCTTCAGGCCAAAGGTGCGGATGCTGCCGAAGGTGGCGTAGTTATCGGCCTCGGTGCCGCCACTGGTGAAGCTGATTTCGGCCGGCGCGGCATTTATAAGGTGTGCTACCGTTTTGCGGGCGTTTTCGATGGCGGCCCGCACCTGCCGGCCGGGCCCGTGCAGGCTGCTCGGGTTGCCGTAGTGCTGGCTCAGAAAGGGCAGCATGGCATCGAGCACCTCGGGGTCGAGGGGCGTGGTGGCGGCGTTGTCGAAATAAACGTAGGCGGGGGTGGAGGGGGAAGTTTGATTCATATAAAGAAGAAGGAAACAGAAGCTGCCGGACGTGGGTGCGCCCGACAGTTCTGAGGCATCATTATACAAACGTCGGACATTTGACCGAAACCGCCACACTACGATTCGCTGCCGTTTGCGCAGTGGCGCTTCGCATCCCGCCTTTGCCCGCCAAAAGCCTTAGGCTTTCACCGCAATAATTTCTTTGATGTCGCCGATGATTTTCTGCGCCAAATAATTAGCTGTGGCGTTGGAATCCGACTCGGCGTAGATGCGGATAATGGGCTCGGTGTTAGACTTGCGCAAATGCACCCACTCCTTGTCGAACTCGATTTTCACGCCGTCAATCGTATTTACGGGCTGCTTGGCGTAGCGCTTCTCCATTTGCGTGAGAACGTCGTCGGTGTCGATGTCGGCGGTCAGCTCAATTTTATTCTTGGAGATGAAGTACCCCGGGTAAGAATTGCGCAGCCGGCTCATGGTCAGGCCCGATTTGGCCACGTGGGTCAGGAACAGCGCAATGCCCACCAAGGCGTCGCGGCCGTAGTGCAGCTCCGGGTAAATGATGCCGCCGTTGCCTTCGCCGCCAATCACAGCGTTGGTTTCCTTCATCTTGGTCACCACGTTCACTTCGCCTACCGCCGCAGCGGAGTACTGGCCGCCGGCTTTCTCGGTTACGTCGCGCAGGGCACGGGTGCTGCTCAGGTTGCTCACAGTGTTGCCGCCGCCCATCTGCTTGAGCACGTAGTCGGCCACGGCCACCAGCGTGTATTCTTCGCCGAACATTTCACCGTTTTCGCTCACGAGGGCGAGGCGGTCTACGTCGGGGTCTACCACGATGCCGAGGTCGAAGCCGCCTTTTTCCAGCACTTTGGCAATGTCGCGCAGGTGCTCGGGCAGCGGCTCGGGGTTGTGGGCAAAGTCGCCGGTGGGCTCGCAGTGCAGCTTTTCAATGGTTTTTACGCCCAAAGCTTCTAATAGCTGCGGTACGGCAAAGCCGCCCGAGGAATTGACGGCATCGACCACCACCCGAAAGTTGCGGGCCCGAATGGCTTCTACGTCGACCAGCGGCAGGGCCAGAATGGCTTTGATGTGCTTTTTGAGGAAGGTCGCATCGGTGGTGTACTGCCCGAGCTTCGTAACGGGCGCAAACTCGAAGTCTTCGCTCTCGGCCAGGGCCAGCACCTGCTGCCCGTCGGTTTCGGAAATAAACTCGCCGTGCGCGTTGAGCAGTTTCAGCGCATTCCACTGCTTGGGGTTGTGCGAGGCGGTGAGGATGATGCCACCGGCCGCTTTTTTGGCGGGAACCGCCATTTCCACCGTCGGTGTTGTGCTCAGCCCGAGGTCGCACACATCCAGCCCCAGCCCCTGCAGGGTAGCCGAAACGAGCCGGCTGACCATTTCGCCGGAAATCCGGGCGTCGCGGCCAATGATGATGAGCTTGCTGTCAGTAGCTTGTGTTTTTACCCACGTACCGTAGGCAGCGGCATACTTTACCACGTCGAGCGGGGTCAGGCCTTGCCCAACGGGCCCGCCAATGGTGCCGCGAATGCCGGAAATAGATTTTATTAAAGTCACGGGGTAAAGTTTTTTGAAAGAACAAATTTAGGCATTGGCGGCCGGTTGCCGACACCAATATTTATCTTTGGAACAATGGAAAATACCGTTTCTACCCCTAGTGTTCTGCTTACCAGTGCGCGCCGCCCGGCCCAGCTCGAAGCATTTGGCCGCCTGCTCGACGTGCTCGACCGCCTGCGCACCGAGTGTCCCTGGGATAAAAAACAAACGCTGCAGACCCTGCGCCACCTCACCATCGAGGAAACCTACGAAATCAGCGATGCCATTCTGCGCGATGATTTGCCCGACCTGAAAAAGGAATTGGGCGACGTGATGCTGCACCTGATGTTTTATGCCCGCATTGCCGCCGAAAAAGGTGCCTTCGACATCGCCGACGTGCTGAACGCGCAGTGCGAAAAGCTCATTTACCGGCATCCGCACATCTATGGAGATGTGCAGGCCGACGACGAAGACACCGTAAAACGCAACTGGGAACAGCTCAAGTTGAAGGAAAAAGGCAATACAACCGGGGTCCTGGGAGGCGTGCCCACCTCGCTTCCGGCGCTGGTAAAGGCCATGCGCATTCAGGAGAAAGCGCGCGGCGCGGGCTTCGATTGGGAGCAGCCCGAGCAGGTGTGGGAGAAAGTAAAAGAAGAATTAGCAGAATTTGGCGACGAGTACAGCCACGGCCAACCCGAGAAAATGGATGCCGAAAAAGCCGCCGATGAGTTCGGCGATTTGCTATTTTCATTGGTCAACTTTGCCCGCTTTGCGGGCATCAACCCCGAGGAAGCCCTCGAGCGCACCAACCGCAAGTTTATCAGCCGGTTTCAGTACCTCGAAGCCGCCGCCACGGCCAACGGCCAGCACTTGGCTGACCTTACTTTAGCTGAAATGGACATGTACTGGGAAGAAGCCAAACGCCGCCCAACCCAACCCAAAGGCCCAAATTAGCGTTGTCCCATTTCTACCGCGTTTCCGTTCTTTTCTACTGGCTCCGGCCAAGCATTCTTTGGTCGGACCACGCTTTTTGGTTAGGTTTGCCCAGCTAAGACGGCTCGGTGTGTAGCTTGTACTTCGGTAAGTACCATTTTAATCCTCCATTACGGGATTATCGATTGTTCTTTTGCCGGGTTCTGCGGCGCTAACCAAATTTTAGCTTTTTATTTACCCATTCAATTCAACTACTTCACTCAACAACCAACCCCAAACACTCCGGAACAATGGAACAGAAAAATGCCATGAATACGAGCCCCCGGCCCGCCGCAACGGCCGCCAAAGCCGAAGCCCAAAGCAGCGGTGGAGCCTCGCTGTTCTCCGTCCTGGTTATCATCCTAGCCTTCATAGTTAGCGTTGTCGTTTACAAATTTGTCTTAGGTGACGGCAGCCACTTCCAGGGGGCGACAACAAAAACAACCCAATGGCCGGTGATTACCTCGGCATTGTGTACAAGGGCGGTGTTATCGTACCCGTCCTGATGACCATGCTGCTCTGCGTAATCACGTTCTCGATTGAGCGTTTCCTCACCATCAGCAAAGCCAAAGGCAGCAAGAGCATTGAAGCTTTCGTGCGCACCGTGCGCCAGAAACTCAACGCCAACGACATCAATGGCGCCCTCGCCGCCTGCGACCAGCAGAAAGGCTCGGTAGCTAACGTGGTGAAAGCCGGCTTGATGAAATACAACGAGATGTCGCGCGAAACCAGCATGGGCACCGACCAGCGTGTACTCGCCATCCAGAAAGAAATCGAAGAAAGCACCGCGCTTGAACTGCCGATGCTGGAAAAGAACCTGGTTATCATTTCGACCCTGGCTTCTATCGCCACGCTGACGGGTCTGCTCGGCACGGTATTCGGCATGATTAACGCCTTCGCCGCTCTGGCGCAGGCCGGTAGCCCCGATGCAGTAGCTCTGGCAAACGGTATCTCGGAAGCTCTGATTAACACGGCTCTCGGTATCGGTACTTCGGCACTCGCCATTGTAGCCTACAACTACTTCACCAGCAAAATCGACGAGCTGACTTACAGCATCGACGAGGCAGGCTTCAGCATCATCCAGACCTTTGCTGGCCAGCACGGCAGCAACGCGAATGCGAACCAGCCGGTTCGGACGGTTTAATTCCGTTTTTCACTGATGCACTAAAATGTGGGGCGATTCGTTCAGGAGAACAGAACGAATGGCCCCCTTTTAATCACACCTCGCAATGCCTAAAGTAAAACCGCACCGTACCTCGCCGTCGCTCGACATGACGCCGATGGTGGACCTGGCCTTCTTGCTGGTGACGTTCTTCATGCTCACCACCAAGTTTGCTCCTGAAGAGACGGTGGTGGTGGACACGCCATCGTCTGTCTCGGAGCTTAAACTGCCCGAAAGCAATGTTATTACGCTGACCATCGACAACAAAAAGCGCGTGTTTTTTGGCGTTGACGACCCCAAAACCAAGGTACAGGCCTTGCAGCGGGTGGGTGCCAAATACGGCGTTAACTTCACTGCGGCTCAGGCCAAGGAGTTTGGCAACCTGCCCAACTTTGGTCTTCCCATCAACCAATTGGGTTCTTACCTCAACGTTGAAAAGGAAGAACGCAAGCAGCTGAATGCCCAGCAGCCGGGTGTTCCCATCGACTCGCTCAACAACCAGCTTATTGACTGGGTGCTGGAAGCTCGCCGGGCCAACCAGGCCCTTTTCAAGAAGCCCACCTACATCGCCATCAAAGGCGACGGCAACGCCGACGTACCGACGGTGCAGCAGGTTATCAAGCTTCTGCAGGAACGCGACATCAACCGTTTCAACCTCATCACGGACTTGGAGAATCGGCCCGTAGCAGCTGCTAAATAAAACGTAGCACCTCGCACAAGCCAAGCATTTCCCAATCCATTCACTTAAGTAAATCCCATGGCAGAAATTCAAGGAAAAGCCGATTCCGGTGGGAAAGGTGGGAAAAAGCGGGCCAAGAAAATGTCGACCAAAATCGACATGACCCCGATGGTGGACTTGGCCTTTCTACTGCTCACCTTCTTCATGCTGACCACCACCTTCGCCAAGCCCAACGTGATGCAGCTCACGATGCCGGTGAAGAAGACTGATGACGTAGAAGACACGAAAATCAAGGCCTCGCAAGCCATGACCATCCTGCTCGGCAAAGACAACAAGGCGTACTATTACTACGGCCTGAACACGCCGACCGACAAAACCGTACCAAAGCCCGAAATGAAGGTGACGAACTTCTCGGCCAATGGCATCCGGCAAGTCCTTTTGGAACGCCAGCGCCAGCGCCCCGAGCCCATCATCCTCATCAAGCCAACCCCGGACGCCAAGTATAAAAACATGGTGGACATTCTGGACGAGATGAACATCACGGGTCAGAAGAAATACGCGCTGGTGAAGGCTCCCCAAGTCGATTTGGACCTTATTAAAGAATCTGCGCTATGATGGATAACTCGCAAATTGCCAAGGCCAGCTTAAACGACATCGTTTTTGAGGGCCGCAATAAGGCATACGGTGCGTACGTGCTGCGTCGCTTGTATCAGCGGCACGTCACGCGCGCACTGATTATCGCCACGGCGGTGTTCTTGCTGTTAATTGCTTTTCCGCTCATTCAGCAGTATCTGAAAGATAAGATGCCGAAAGAGCCCAAGAAAAACTTGCAGGAGAACGTGCTGATGGACGCTCCTCCCCTGGACGAAACCAAGCCGCCGCCCCCGCCACCGCCCCCCGAGGCACCGCCACCCCCTCCCCCAAGCTCACCACCATCAAGTTTACCCCTCCGGTGGTGAAGAAGGATGAAGAGGTGAAAAAGGAAGAGGTTCCGGACGTGGAAGAGCTCAAGGACAAAACCGTAGCAACCGTAACCGTAAAAGGCAACACGGACGCTCCGGACCTGAGCGAGCTTTCGGGCGAAGGCGATAAAGTGGTTGAGGAGGTTGTAGAAAACAAAGTCTACACCTACGTAGAGCAGATGCCTTCGCTACCCGGTGGCGGTGGTAATGCAGCCATCGTAGCAGCCATCCAGAAGGCTGTTAAATACCCTCCGCTGGCTCTTCGCAACCAGGTAGAAGGCCGCATCTTCGTTAGCTTCACGGTGAATGCTCAGGGAGCGGTTTCTGACGTAAAAGTGGTAAAGGGTCTGGGCTCCGGCTTGGATGAGGAGACGGTTCGGGCAGTAAAAACCCTGCCTACGTTCATCCCCGGCAAGCAGAACGGCCGCGCGGTAAGCGTATCCTTCACGGTCCCGATTACCTTCAAGATTCAGTAAAGCATTGTTCTGGCACAAGCCGGAATAACTCAAAACCCCGGATTGGGCCTCGCGGCCCGGTCCGGGGTTTTTCGTTCGGTAGCTCTTAGGCCAACTATGCCAGGGTGGCTTTGCATGGGCGCATACCAGTAGGGAGTGTTTCACCGTTGTGCGGAAGCAAGCTATAGGCAGAGAATCTTACCCGGCCCTGGAGGCATACAGGAGGCCATAAAACAAAGTGGTAGCTTGGCCACCCGCGTTAATAGTCTCCTTTCAAAACCGATTAGGCTCACCTCACTTGTCACTTTACCATACAAATTCCCACTTGGAGCCTTGGCTAACAATGTAGTAGGTACAGGACTACGGTTGAAAGTTAGAAGCTGCTATGAAAAGCGGCTAATTTTAGGCTTTTTTGTGGTTTAGTATCATATATAGCCAATTATCTGCACGAACCTTTCGGCGGCGTTTTTTGGTTGTATAACATCCTCATTCTTGCATTCTTCTGTTTATGCTCAACATTCCCACAACCGAAGAAAGGCTTGGTAAATCGCCCCAACGGCTGGTGCGTTACTTTGTTTTGGCAATGGCCTTGGTATATATAGGCCTGGGTGTATGGCTTTGGTGGTCGGCTACCCAGCCCACGGGTGGCGGCCTGCTTCAGTTGGGACCTATTGGCCGGCGGGTGCTGGGCTCGGTCTTCATTCTGTACGGGGTGGTCCGGTTCGGCCGGGGCTACCAAACCTACTTTCGCAAAAAAACCCTCAACGACCATGAATAAGCGCACACACCTATTGACCACTGGTGCCCTGGCGGTACTGGCGGGAGTCCTGACTGTGGCGTCTTGCAACGGCCCCGGGTCGCCCGGTGCTCAGGACACCCCCACCAGCGGCACGGTGGCCGTGAGCGCGGACGAGACCTTCGCCCCCATCCTGCAGGCGCAGATTGATACCTTTTCGAAGCTCTATCCCAATGCGCACGTGAAGACGACCTTTCAGCCCGAGGAAAAGGTGATGCTTGACCTCATCAACGACAAAGTGAAGCTGGCTGTGGTATCGCGGGAACTCAACGCCGAGGAAAAAGCCGATTTTGATAGACAGAATATTGTGCCACGTGCCACGCACATTGGTATCGATGGCCTGGCTATTGTGCTGAACCGGGCCAATCCCGACTCGATGCTGACGGTCGCTCAATTGGCTGATATTTTTACCGGCAAAACCAAATCCTGGTCTCAGTTGAGCGGCAAAAAGGCCCTGGCAGATATCAACGTAGTATTTGACGCAAACCGCAGCAGCACTGCCCGCTTTGTGCGCGACTCGGTGACCCGTGGCGCGGCGCTGACCACCCGGGTGTTTGCCGCGTCTTCGAATCCGGCACTGCTAGATTATGTCGCCACTCATCCCAACGCAATTGGAATCGTGGGGGTGAACTGGATTTCGGACCAGGACGACCCGGCAGCCATGAAGTTCCTGAACAAAGTCCGTGTTGCCCGGATTACGGCCCGGCCCAACCCCAAGCCCGGTGATTACATTCAGCCCTACCAAGTTTATCTGGCTGAAAAAACGCCACAGCAGGCGGTGGAATACCCAGATTTGCAGAATTACCCGCTCCGGCGCAACCTTTACGTCATCAGCCGCGAGGCGCGCGCAGGGTTGGGCACGGGGTTTGCATCCTTCGTCGCAGGTAAGAACGGGCAGCTGATATTTCAGAAGTCGGGCTTGATGCCCGCTCAGATGCAGGCTCGCATTGTGACTACCCCTAAACTGTAAGCGCCCTTCGCGCGTACGCATCTTCAACACGCTTTTTCATCCTTTTTCTCTTACTATGAGTTTCAAGCCCTGGAATCAGCCGCTGCTCGTTGCCATCGCAATGGCCGCCGGCACTACGGCAGCCACCGCCCAAGACGTGCAGAAAGCCCATCGCGCAATCGAACTGGGCCGTTATAACGAAGCCCGCGCCATACTGCGTCCCGGCTCCTCGCCCGAAGCAGCTTTCGAGCTCGGCCGCCTGTACCAAATGCGTGACATGCCGGATTCGGCTGCCTTTTACTTCAACCGGGCCTCGGGCACTACGCCTTTTGGCAAAGTAGCCGCCGGCCGTGCCCTGCTGGCCAAAGGTGAAGTAGGCCCGGCCGAAGCACAGTTTGAAGCTGCTGCCAAAGCCACCAAGAACAAAGACGCCAAGTTGCTGACCATGATTGCCCAGGCCTATGGGGAGTCGGACGTGAAGGACACAGGCAAAGCCCAGAATTATCTGACCGCTGCGCAAACGGCTTACAAGAAGGACGACCCGGCCCTTATGGTAGCCCGCGGCGATGTTTTTCTGCACTCGGACCAAGGCGGTGGCGAAGCCATGACCAGCTTTGACCGTGCCATCGCAGCCAACCCCAGCTACGCCCAGGCCTACTATAAAAAAGGCGTGCTGAACGTACGTTCGCGCAACTTCAACGCGGCTCGTGAGAGCCTCAGCAAGGCCATTGAGCTGGACCCCAGCTACGCTCCTGCTTATCGTGAGTTGGCCGATATGTATTACTACGCTGGTCAGTACGACCTCGCGCTGAGTACGTTCCAGAAGTACATCGGCTTGGCTGAGAAGTCGCCGGCTACCGATGCGCAGTATGCGTCGTTCCTGTATCTGACCAAAAAGTATCCCGAGGCACTGGCTGAGGTAGATAAGGTGCTTGCAGCCGACCCGAAGAACCTGACCATGAACCGCCTGCGCGCCTACTTGCTGTATGAAACCGGCGACTTCAACGGTGCCGCTACGGCCATGGACACGTACATGAAAACGGCGCCGGCCGATAAGATTATTCCCGAGGACTACTCTTATCAGGGTCGTATTCTGGCCCGCGCGGGCCGTGCCGATGAAGGCATTGCTATCCTGAACAAGGCTATTGCTTCGTCAACTGACCCGGCTAAAACCTCCGAGCTGCAGAACGACCTGGCCACGGCTTACATGGCCAAGAAGGACTACAAATCGGCCATTTCGGTATTCAAGAAAAAGCTTGCCGGTGGCAAAGGCGACCTGACCGACCAATTCCGCTTAGCTACGGCCTTCAATGGCAACAAGCAGTATGCACAGGCCGACAGCACTTATAACATCATCATCACGGCTCGTCCTACTTACGGGCCGGCTTACCTGGCGCGCGCTAAAGCCAATGCCAACCTCGACCCCGAGGCGAAGCAAGGCTTGGCCAAGCCTCACTACGAAAAGTACATTGAGCTGTCGAAAGCTGAAGGTGCTGACCCTGCTAAGTTCCGCGAAGGTCTGGTAGAAGCCTATGGTTACCTGGGGGTGTACAACTTCCAGAAAGGCGACAAGGCTACGGCACTGAGCAATTTTGAGCAAGTGCTGGCCCTTGACCCTGAGAATAAGGGCGCTGCTAACAACATTGCCATTCTCAAAGCCAAGCCGCGTACCCCGGCTAAAGCTCCCGCGAAATCTTCCGCAGTTAAGAAGAAGAAATAGTAGAATTGAGCTGAATGCAAAAGCCCCGACGTCTAATCGTCGGGGCTTTTTTTGCTCCATTGAGCCGGGGACTTACTCTCCCGTTTGGGCCCAGTTCCGCCAGCGTTCCAGCACCGCAGCGAAGTCAGCCGGCAGCTCAGATTCGAAGAAAACCTGCGCGCCTGAAGTAGGGTGCGCGAAACCCAGCGACCGGGCGTGGAGGGCCTGCCGGGGCATAAGCTGAAAGGCTCCTTCTACAAAGGCCCGGTAAGCTCCCGTATTCTGGCCCACCCGAATACGGTCACCGCCATACGTGGCATCGGAGAATAGCGGGTGCCCAATGTGCTGCATATGCGCCCGAATCTGGTGAGTGCGGCCGGTTTCGAGCACGCAGCGCACCAGCGTTACCGGGCCGAAGCTTTCCAGCACCTCGTAGTGCGTCACCGCGGGCTTGCCTTGCTCGCCGCCGGGGTATACGGCCTGCACCTTGCGGTCGCGCAGGCTGCGGCCTATATGGCCTGTTATGGTACCCGTTGGGCCAGGGGGCATGCCCCACACCAATGCCAAATAGCTCCGCTTGATGGTATGGTGGAAAAACTGGTTCGACAAGTGCGTCATCGCGAACTCAGTTTTGCCAATGACCAGCAAGCCCGAAGTGTCCTTATCGATTCGATGGACCAGGCCCGGCCGGATTTCGCCGTTGCGGCCCGTGGGCAGATTGGCAAGGTGGTGGGCCAGTCCGTTCACGAGCGTGCCTTGCCAGTGGCCATAAGCGGGGTGCACCACCAGCCCGGCGGGCTTGTTCACGATGAGCAGTTCCGGGTCTTCGTACCGGATATCCAGCTCCATTTCTTCGGCCACCACCCGGTCCTCCCGCGGGGGCTCGGGCAGGGTGATGGTGATGGTATCCTGCGGCTTTACCCGGTAGTTGGGCTTTACGGGTGCGCCGTTCACTTCCACGGCCAGCGCGCGAATGGCTTCCTGCACCTTGTTGCGCGAGGTATTGCGCAGGCGGGCTTGCAAGAACTTGTCGATGCGCAGCAATTCCTGCCCGCGGTCTACCACGATGCGGTGGTGCTCGTACAGTTCGTCGCTGCCGTCCGCAAGGTCGAGGTCCTCCCCTTCTATGTCCTCGGCATTCACTTCGTCGCTTATCATGTTTAACGCATTGGTACATGAAAAAAGCCGAAGCAAACGCTCCGGCTTTTCTGCTACTGAGCGGCAGAAGCCGCTTATTTCTTGGTCTTAGTTTTGGTCTTGGAGGGCGCTGCGGCCGGAGCGGCAGCGGGAGCCGCCGGACCCGACTTGATGGGGGCTGCGGCACCAGGCGTGATGCCCATTTTCTTCAGCACGAGGTCCGAAATGTCGCCTTCTTTGGGCGCGTGCAGCAGCAGCGGGCTGCCACCGCCATCAGAGTTGAACACGTAGGTGAAGCCATTCTCATTGGCTACGTCGTCGATGTTCTTTTGCAGCTTGTCGAGGGCGGGCTTCAGCAGCGTTTGCTGCTTTTGCTGCAGCGACTGCTGGGCGCTTTGCTGGAACTCCTGGATGGATTGCTGCAGGTTTTGCAGTTCCTTCTCCTTGTCGGCCTTTACTACGTCCGTCATGGTCGGGCCGCCTTGCTGATAAGCCTTCAGCTTGGTTTCAAATTCAGTAGTCTTGCTCTTGGTGAGACCCCAGCTGGTCGTTGTACGTTTTCAGCTGCGACTCAATTTGCTTGCTTTCGGGCATCTGGGCCAACACGTACTGGACGTCGGTGTAGCCAATTTTCAGGGGGCCTGGGCCTGCGCAGAAGTGGCAGCCAAGGTTCCGGCGGTCAGCAGAGCGGCGGCGAGCGTCAGACGAAAGATTTTCACGAGGTTCATCAAAGGAAAAAAGGTCAGAAAAATATTAAGACAAATGTAATTACTTCAAGCTCTTCTTGGTAGAATTCTTCTTGGTGGGGCGAACAGGCTTGCCAGCCGGAGCCGGCTCAGGTGTTCCCGAATCGGTTTCAAAGTTGGCATCCACCGGCGTTTTCGGTGGTGCTACGGTTTTTACCACGCCCTTAGGCCCTGGCTGGTTGCGGTCTTCGGCGCCCAGGCCCAGCTCCTCCAACACGAATTCGGTGTAATCGTGCGCCGGGTTGGTGTATAGCATGGTCAGGTCCCCCGATTTATCGAAAATCACGGCAAGCTGCTTTTTCTTGGCCACCTTTTCGCAGGCTTCAAATACCTTATCCTGAACGGGCTTATTGAGTTCCTGGCGCTTCTTAAACAGCTGGCCTTCGTAGCCAAACTGCTTGTTTTGGTAAGCTTTGATGTCCTGTTCTTTCTGCAGAATTTCGTCCTGCCGCTTTTTCTTCATGGGCTCGGTTAGCACCACTTCTTCGGCAGCATAATTCCGGTAAAGTTTCTCTAGGTCCTTTTTCTGGGCTTCGATTTCCTTTTGCCACGTATCCGAAAACGTATTTAGCTCAACCTGGGCTTTGGCGTATTCCGGCATTTTGGCCATGATAAACTCCGAATCGACCCAGCCGAATTTCTGTGCCTGAGCACCCGACGCTACGGTAAGCAACAATAAGGCCAGCAGGCCACGGATATTCTTCATAGCTGAGGAAACGTGAAATCTCGCCCGGTAGTGCCCTCCTAGCGAATTTGCTGTCCGATGATAAAGTGGAAGTGATTCGGGTCTTGTTTGCCCGGATTCGCCGTGCTCGGAATCACCTGGTCGAAACCGTGGCCGAAGTCAAAGCCCAGCAAACCAAAGGCCGACATGAAGATACGCGCGCCAACACCAGCCGAACGGTACAGTTTGTAGGGGTTGTAGTTGGCGTACGAGCTATAGGAATTGCCTGCTTCGGCAAAGGCCAGCACGTACACCGTCGCCGCTGGGTTGAGGCTGACCGGATAGCGCATCTCCAGCACGTACTTGTTGAAAGCTACCCCACCCGGCTGACCCTGCTGGGCCGTGGGAATGGCGAAGGTGCTCTGGGGGTCGTCGTAGCCGCGCAGGCCCACGTAGTCGGTGCCCACCAGGAAGTTGCCGCCGCCGTTGTAGCCCAGGCCCGCGCCACCCATCTTGAACCGTTCGAACGGCCCAATCTCGCGCTTGGAGCTGTAGTTGCCCAGGTAGCCAAAGTGCGCCCGGGTGTTCAGCACCAGCTTGCCGACAATGGGCGTAAACCACGAGGCATCAAACATCCATTTGTGGAATTCGATTAGCTCGTTGGAGTTGGGATGGTCGGGGTTAAGTCGGGAATACGGCGGCGTCAAGCTCATGCTCAGGCTCAGTGACGAGCCCCGGCGGGTGTACGTGGGGTTGTCGATGCTATTGCGCGCCAAGGTGGTATTGAGCGTGATGTTGGTAGCATAGCCCGTCGAGAAGCCAGGAATCAGGCCGTAGTTCTGCGTCTGGTACTGGCTCACCGAGAACGAGTTGCTGAGCGTGAAGTAGTCGTCCGGCACCCGCAGGCTGGCGGCCCAGGCCCACCGAGGCACTGTTTACTTTGATAAAGCTGCTGGTCGATGCATCCAAGGCCTGGCCGGCCCGCTGCACGCTGTGGTTGAGGCTGAACGAGA
The DNA here is from genome assembly GCF_042665855.1 of Hymenobacter humi. Classification (NCBI taxonomy): domain Bacteria; kingdom Pseudomonadati; phylum Bacteroidota; class Cytophagia; order Cytophagales; family Hymenobacteraceae; genus Hymenobacter; species Hymenobacter humi. Next base: position 206,025 of record NZ_JBHTEK010000001.1, read on the forward strand.
ACGAGTTGGGCCGGCGGCCGCCCAGCCACGGCTCAGTGAACGACAGCGAGTAAGCCTGGTACTGCACGCCGTTGGCCTGCACATTGAGCGCGAGCCGCTGGCCGTCGCCCGAAGGCACGGGCGTCCAGTTGCGCAGCGTACCGGCTTTGCGCAGCGAGAAGTTGTTGAACACCAGGCCCACGGTTCCGATAAAGCCGGCGTAACCACCCCAGCCGCCCGACAGCGTTACCTGGTCGGAGGGCTTCTCTACCACCGTGTAGTTGATGTCTACGGTACCATCCACCGGATTAGGCACCGGGTTGATGCCAATCTTTTCCGGGTCAAAATAGCCCAACGTGGCTATCTCCCGCTGCGAACGAATGAGCAATTCCCGGTTGAACTTGTCGCCGGGCAGCGTGCGCAGGGTACGGCGCAGCACGTGGTCGCTGGTCTTGGTGTTGCCGGCGATATTGATATCCTTGATGTGGGCCTGTACGCCTTCGCTCAGCCGCATTTCAATATCGATGGAGTCGCCTTCTACTTTGGTCTCGACCGGGTCGATGGTGAAGAACAAGTAGCCGTCATTGAGGTACAGCGAGGAAATGTCCTGCCCGGTCGGGTTGTAGTTTAGGCGCTTGTCCAGAATTTCTTTGCTGTACGGACTGCCAGACTTGATGCCCAGCACGTTGGCCAGCGTCTTGTCGTCGTAGAGGTAGTTGCCGCTCCAGGTGATGTGGCGGAAATAATACTTCGGGCCTTCGTCTACCCGAATGCGCAGGGCCAGTCCTTCGTCGTCGCGCACCAGCGTGTCGCTTACGATGACGGCGTCACGGTAGCCTTCCGCGTTGTAGAACTCCAGTACCTTCTTTTTATCTTCTTCGTACTCGTTGCGCTGGAACTTGCCGGCCGTCAACAACTTGTACGGTTTGCGCTCCTTAGTTTTCTTGAGCTTGCCTTTCAGCTTGCGGTCCGAAAAAGCCGTGTTGCCTTCAAAAGCAATATCGTGAATGCGGACTTTCGAGCCCTTGTCAACATCGATGCGCAAAGCCACGCTGTTTGACAAGGACGAATCCGGCACCTGGATGATGTTCACCTTAGCGTCCAAGTAGCCCTTATTAACGAAGAACTTGCGCACCTGCGTTCGCGTGTTGTTCACCAGCGCATCGGTCACCACCTTGCCGCGAATCAGGGTAATCTTCTTGGTCAGGTCCTCCGTTTGGCTTTTGCGGATGCCCGTGAAGGTGAACTTGGACAAGCGGGGCCGCTCCTTCAGGTTGTAATCCAGGAAAATCTTATTGCCCTCGGTGCGCGCAATGGTAACGCTCACATCGCCAAGAATGCCCTGAGCCCACAGCTTCCGGATAGACTTGCCAATCTCTTCGCCAGGAATGGTGATGGGGTCGCCCACTCGCAGGCCCGTCAGGCCAATGAGGGTGTTGGGGTCCAGGTCACGGGTGCCGCTTACCGTAATGCCCCCCAACACGTAACGCTTGGGCTCATCGGCCGCGCCGGGGATGGGCTGCTGCGCCAGTACCGGACGAGCCACCAAGCCACCCAGCACCGCCAGGGTCAGCACACATTTTACAAAAAGATTACGCACAACAATCATTACAAAAATTTAAGATACAGCGATTTGCTCGCTGGTTTTGCCAAATCGCCGCTCCCGGCGCTGGTAAGCCCGAATGGCATCCTGGAAATGCTGCTTCCGAAAGTCCGGCCAGAGCAAATCGGTGATATAAAGCTCGGTATAAGCCAGTTGCCAAAGCAGGAAATTACTGATGCGCTGCTCGCCACTGGTGCGGATAAGAAGTTCGGGGTCGGGCATGTTGGCCGTTACCAGATAGCTTGCTACGGTGCCTTCGGTTACGTTGGCGGGCTGCAGTTTGCCGCTGGCTACGTCTGCCGCCATGCGCTGGGCGGCCTGGGTTAAGTCCCAACGCCCGCTGTAGCTCAGGGCCAGCACCAACGTCATGCGGGTACCGGCTTTGGTTAGCTCCTTGGCCTCCGCCAGCTCGCGCTGGCAGTTGGCCGGCAGGGTACTGATGTCGCCAATGGCTTCCAAGCGAATGCTGTTCTTAAGCAGCGTCGCGGTTTCCTGGCGAATGGTATGCACCAGCAGTTGCATCAGCGCCATGACCTCGAGCGCCGGGCGGTTCCAGTTCTCTGTGGAGAAAGCATACAATGTGAGATAGCGCACGCCGAGTTCGGCTGCTTCTTCCACAGTTTCGCGCACGGCGGTGATGGCGCTTTGGTGCCCAAACACGCGCAAGCCGCCCCGCTGCTTGGCCCAACGCCCGTTACCATCCATGATAACAGCCACGTGGGCGGGAATATTCTGAGTATCTATTTCGGCCTTGCCGGTCATCCTTGCGGTTTCGCTAAAAGAGGACGCAAGTTACGGAAATGGTTGCATTTAGCGGCGGCGCAGGTGCATTAACACCGCGCATCCAGCCACTGCCATCCACCCTTCTTTGCCCCGCGCTGCTGCTACCTAAGTAGCTCAGGGTTGTTTTTATAAGGTTCCGGGCACCGTATCTTATAAAACGTATAGGACAAACTTATCCCGCTGTAATAATACCAGTCCTGGTTATGACGGTTCACCAGCAGGGGGTCTTGTTCTGATAAATGGTCGAGCTGGTCGGTAAAGGCTTTGCGGGCCCCGGCCTCCAGGCCTAAGTTGATATGCCGCGATAAAGCATACTTGAAGCCTACTCCTGCCGGAATGGCAAAGCCCAGCATGGAACCTTTCTGATTAAAGGCTTCTCTTAGGGCAGCGTTGTTACTCACCGTCGTGGTATTGGCATAGAATGCCGCAACGCCCACAAAAACATAGGGAGTAAAGTGAATTTTGTTCGTTCGGTAATGATAATCCATGAAGTTATACTCCATGACCGCCGAGGCTTCCAGCAAGGAACCTTTGGTGTTCACCTGCCGGTAATTATGCAAAGGCGGCACCTCTCCATCGACGCCTCTGACATTATCATCAGCCGCCCGTAGCAGGCCCGCGGTGAAAGCGCCCCGCAGGGTGATGGGCACCGAAACGTCCTTGCGATAAAACGCAGTGAACGCCGGCCGATTATTCTTCAGCTGATATTCAGGAGAAACCTCTCCACGGTAGTTGGTCGTCCCAATTCCAATACCAATTTCACTGGTATTCTGAGCTGAAGCGGCAGGGCAAAAAAACGCACTCCCCGCTTGCGTCAAGCAAACGAGGAGTGCGCTGTGGAAAACAGAATTTGTCATTCAAACTGACTGTAGTGTATAAAATCAGCCAGCAAGATAGGCTAGCGGAACTTGGGGTTCTTGATGCGGGGCGTCAAGATGTAGTTCAAGCTTACACCGGTAACGATGTACCAGTCGGTTTTATTGCCCTTGTCGCCACGCAATTCGCCGGGGGTGTCAAAACCTGGGAAATCAGTTCTTGAACGAGTCAGACCACCACCAGTCTCATAGGTACCGCCGCCGCCAACAGTTGCCGAAGCGGTAGGATTGCCGCCACCAAAGTATGCTTGCTGAGGCGTTGAAAACTTAGACGCGTAACGGCCTCCTACGTCGTCCAGGTAATCAGTAAAGGTTTTACGCCATCCAATTTCCAAGCTCGCATCGAAGTTGCGGTTAATTCGGTAACGGATACCACCACCAAATGGGATAGCAATCTGGGTTTTTCCATATGCACTGGCTTGTCCCTCAGTCTTTAACTGAGCCAGGGCGACGTATTCTCCATTTTTCAAGCCCGGAGCATTAGGACCGGCGAGGCCCTTGGGATTATGGTAGAAACCGGCAACGCCAGCAAATACGTAGGGCACGAAGTCCGGGCGCTTCAGATAGTTGTTGCGATTTTCAATCAGGTCGAAAATAGCAACCCCCGAAGCTTCAACAATATCATTTCGGAAGCTCATATTCCGGTTGTAACGGTAACGAGCATCAGGGTCATTGGGGTCAGCAGCCAACTTGTCATCACCGGAGATACGGCCGTACGAAAGAGCAAACCGCCCGGACAAACGTGGATAGAAACGACGGGTAATAGAAACGCCGGCACCCACACGAGTAGCACCTAAACGCAAACTTGTGAAGTTAGTAACTGGGGTTACGTCACCGAAATAGTTCACTGCATTAAGGCTAAAGCCCACGGAGTTATACTGCTTCCGTTTACTGAACTGTTGGGCATCTGCATCCGGCGTAGCCACCAAGGCCAACCCGAGCACAAAGGCCGTAGAATACGTGAAAATATTTTTCATAAGGCAGCAAAATTGTGAATGCGAGGTTTCGATGTTGGGAACCGAACAGTAGATGCGCAGTTTCAGACAGTGACAAAAGTAGGCGTTATTGGGAACTAAAAAAACTTTCGAAGATATTTTAAACAAGAAATAGCATAGTTACAATTGTATCCCAGCTGGATTCCGTCGGTCAAGGCCCCAGTTTAACTTGCTACGCAACGTACTGAGAAAGTTTACATGGTTGAGCTTAACCAAGCGCGCATTGAACGTTTCGCGGCGCACGGCAATCTGAACGGAGGCTTCTACGGGCAGGGAGCGCGAGTCGAGGGCCAGCATGTAGCTGGTACTACGGCCTTCTATCTCAAAGGAAATCACGCTCTGATCTGACACCACCAGGGGACGCACATTCAAATTGTGGGGGCATACGGGCGCAATGATAAAATTGTTGGTCTGGGGCAGCATCACGGGTCCCCCACAGCTCAGGGAATAGCCGGTTGAGCCCGTAGGAGTTGCCACGACCAAGCCATCGGCCCAATAGGAGTTCAGATATTCGCCGTCGATGTACGTGTGCACGACAATCATGGACGAGGTATCGCGCTTCAGCACACTGAATTCGTTGAGGCCAAAGTTGAGGCTGCCGAAGACGTCGGGGTCGGTGTCAACGCGAATCAGGCTGCGCTCTTCGATGTTGAAATGGCCTTTGTAAAGGGCATCAATGGCTTGAGCTATGCGGTCGGGCGTGATGGTGGCCAGAAAGCCCAGCCGGCCGGTGTGGATGCCCAGAATGGGGATTTGGAGGCTGCCCACATACGTCACGGTGTCGAGCAGGGTGCCGTCGCCGCCAATGCTGAGCACGTACTGCACGCCGCGCAAGGAGTCGCCGCGGCGGAATTCGGTGGTGCCCTCCGGCAGGCGCAAGCGGTTGTCCAGGAAGGTGCGAAAGGCTTCGCCGATGCGCACTTCGGCCCGGCGGAAGGCCAAGTCATCAAGCAATGCCTGAATGGCCGGGGCTGCTTCGTCGTCAAACGGCTTGCCGAGGATGGCGATTTTCATGCGGAGAGGTGAGGCAGAGTACGCAGCGAAGAATAAGGTTACGTAACAAATTGATAACCGAATGGGCGCGGCCAAACGGTTAAATCGGGAATTCAGCCCGGAAAAAATACCCGGTTTGGCCCAACCCGTTCAAGGTGTATTCGGCGGTGAATACCCGGTCGTAATACGTGACCAGGTGCAGCCCCAGGCCAATGGAGCGCAAGAATTGGTTAGGAAGCCGGTTTTGAGGCAAAGCGCCGGGCGCTACTACATAACCGGCATCGGCAAAGATATTCAGGTAGAGCGCTAACGGAATAGTGTTGATTTTGGGATTGTCGACCGATTGCACGCGGATGGGCTCGGGGTGGAACAGGCGGTAGGACAAGCCTTGCTGCGCCAGGCCGTAGTGCCGGCCATCGATTACGTATTCGTCGTAGCCCCGCACCAGGTCTTCATACCCCAGCGCCCGGGTGTCGGCATAGGCCAGGCGGCGGGTAAGGCGGGCCTGGCCCCGGAGTCCGAGCGTGTAGTAGAAGCCATGGCCCAAGGCCCGGTAGCGGGCGTAGCTCAACCGCAACGTGGTGAGGCTGGGCGTGACGGCATCCAGAAAAACACGGTGCGTTAGTCGTACCTGGGCGTACTGCCCGGTGAGCGGGTAAGCGAAGGTGTTGCGCTGGTTGCGGGTGCTGGTCAGGGTCAGGTCGAGGAACTCGCGCTGGGTACGGCCCTGGTAGTAGTTGGGGTTGTAATAGTTGATGGAATCCGTAATTCGTTCGCGGTGGTACGAGGCATCGAGGGCCGTGCGAAACTGGACGGTATGCCGAAAGCGGAGCCCAGCCGTGGCGTAAAACCGCTGAATCGGGAAGCCGGTGTCGGATGCTGCGGGCACCAGCCGGTCGGCCCGGGTGATGTAGTCGACGGTGCGGCTCTGGTAAAACGAGGCCCCGACTCCCAGCCCGATGCGGCGATAGGTGCCCAGGCCAGGCGCTTCGTAAAACAGCTCGTATTTGCGGTTGAAGCCCAACTGGAGGTTGGCCATTACCTGCTCGTTGCGGCCCCGGAAGTTGTTGCGCACCACGTGCAGGCCGTAGTCGACGCGGCGCCAGCGGTCAGTGCGCTCGCTCCACGAGCGCAGGTTGCGGTCGGCCAGCGAGAAAATGGGCACGGGAAAGGTGTACCACCGCTCCTGAACCCCAAACACGACGATGAGCCGGCCCGTAGCGCAGGCTGGCTTGAGCCACCACCGCGTGGAAAAGCTGCAGGTTGAACAACCGGCTGCGGTTGGCTTCGAGCCGGGCGGGCAGGTCCGCAAGCGTAAGGGTGTCGCCCTCGTCAAAATCCAGCTCGGCGCGCAGGATACGCTCCTTGGTTACGGCATTGCCCGCAAATATGATGGTGCCCACCGCCGCCCGAAGCACTCCTGGGCAGGGCACGATGCGCACCAACGTATCGGCCGGCGCTACGATGGGGCGCAACGGAACAGTCAACGTGTCAGCGGACTGGGCCAGCCCAATCCCAACACTGGCCAACAGCAGCTGCAACGACAACAGAACTCTCAGCACCCGCTACTAAACATTCAAGTACCGCAGTAAGCTGTCGTAACGCTCCTGCTCGTCTTCGTTGGCCACGGCCGTGCCGTTGAACTGGGCCGTTACTACGTACCCAAACCGTTCCAGGGTAGCGATGATGCGGGCCACATTATCGGTATTGAGCTTCAGCGTGAGGCGGATGCGGTAGGGGTCTACTTCGTCCTGGGCCACGAGGGCACTGACGATTTTGGCGTTGTTCTCTTCAACGTAGCGGCTGATTTGGGTAAGCGAATAGTCCCGCTCTTCCATGGAGAGGACGATGATGCCGCCCTGCCCGCCGGCCGGCTGCTGCCCAAAGGCGGCCAGCGCGTCGGCAATGGTCACGACGCCGGCGTACTCCTGCCGCTCATCCACGACGGGCACCAGCTGAATTTTATTTTCGATGGCCAGCTCCATTACCCGGTAAAAGTGCTGGTCGGGGCGCACGTAAGCGTCGGCGTAGCCCAGCGAAAGCTCGGAGAGCAGGGTTTCGGGGTCGTCGAAATCGGCCAGGTCGGATTCGGTGACGAGGCCGCGGTAGTGGCGGTTGTCGAGCACGGGCAGTTGAGCCACGTGAAATTCCTCGAGCCAGCGTGCTGCTTTGCCCGCCGAATCGGTGCCCTTCAGAGGCGGAATCATTTCGTTGAGTAAATCTTCGGCGAGCAGGGCGGGCATATACTTCAGTAATTAGGAATGCCGGGGGATAGAGCTAGCGTGGCAAAATGGATAGTGGAAAGGCATAAGGCCCGCCGTAAACGGGCGGCGGCATAGAGAACAACAACTGAGCCGGCAGAATGATAACCGGCTGTTAGGCGGCCACGGCGGGAGCCGTTTCGGTAGTACGCAGAAACCGGCGCAAGTGGGCATTGAACCCGGCCGGACGCTCCATCATGGGGGCGTGGCAGCAGTGGTCGAGGAAGCGCAGGCTCGGCCTGGGGCAACAGGCGCGCAAATTCGTGGGCGACGGGCGGCGGGGTGATGGTATCGTTCAGGCCCCACACCAGCAGCACGGGCACCGTGATTTTGGTCAGCTCCTTGCTCAGGTTATGGCGCTGCGCGGAGCGGGCAATGGCGATGATGCGCAGGCACTTGGAATTGGAATTGGTGACGTTGAACACTTCGTCTACCAACTCCTGGGTGGCCACGGTAGGGTCGTAGAAGGTAAAACCCACCCGCTCCTGCACATAAGCGTAGTTGCCACGCTTGGGGAAGGACGCGCCCATGCTGTTTTCGAACAAGCCGCTGCTGCCGGTGAGCACCAGGCGGTTGACCCGTTCGGCGTTTTTCAGGGCGTAAACCAGGGCAATGTGGCCGCCGAGCGAATTGCCGAGCACCGTGAACTCCGCCGGCAGACGCAGGGCCGCCACGAAGCCTTCGACGTAAGCGACGAGGCCTGGCACCCCGGCCTGGGTCAGGGGCATGTCGTAGATGGGCAGCAGCGGGATGATGACGCGGTGGTCCTGGGCAAACTCCTGCACTACGTCTTCCCAGTTGCTCAGGGCACCAAACAGGCCATGCAGCAGCAATAGCACGGGGCCACGGCCCTCGTCTACAAACTCATACCCTTGCTGGTGCTGGCGGTGCAATTCCATCTCGTTTCTCGTCAAATCCCGGCGTTTTGGCAATGATACAACAATGGAGCCAATTGGCCAAAATTGCCAGCCCGTGCGGGGTAAGCAGGGCTTCGGGATGAAACTGCACCCCGTAGAGCGGCAACGTGCGGTGACGCAAGGCCATCAGTTCGGGCATGGGGCCGGTGGTGTGGGCCAGCGGGAGCACTTCGGCCGGCAGGGGCTCGCTGAGAATAAGCGAGTGGTAGCGGGTGACTTGCTGGGTAGCTGGTAGCCCCGCAAAAAGCCCGTCGCTGGTATCGCAGCGCATCTCGGTTACTTTGCCGTGCATGGGCCGCGCCGCCCGCACCACGGTGCCCCCGAAGAACTCGCCCAGCGCCTGGTGGCCCAGGCACACGCCCAGCATGGGCTTGAGCTGGTAATAGGCCTGAATAACGGCGGGCATCACCCCGGCCTGCGCGGGGGTGCCGGGGCCGGGCGACAGCACAATGCCGTCAAACTCCAGCACCTGTAGCTCAAGCAAGGGCACGTCGTTGCGGCGCACCACCACCTCGGCCCCGAGCTGACGCAGGTAATCGGCCAGGGTGAAGGTGAAGGAGTCGAAATTGTCGAGCAGCAGCAGGCGCATTCCTGAAGGGTTGAATTTTGAGGGTTGAATGCTGAGTTAAAGTAGAATGTCGGAGGAATTCATTTAACACTCATCACTCAAAGTTCAACCCTTCACAAACGCGGTTTTGATTTTCACCAGCAGGCCCTGGGCAAAAGGCAGCACGTAGCCCGTGAGCTCCAGCGCTACTGGTGTGGCCTGCTGCACGATGGGCAGCACCTGCGAGTCGGCCACGAGGTGGGGCGAGAGCAGGTGCAGGCCTGCCAGCCCGGTGCCGTGCAGCAGCAGGCTCAGGCCCAACACCCACTTAACGACGCCGGCCGCACCGCCCAGCAAATTGTCCAGGATGCCCAGCGGGGTGAGGTGCACGGCGGTTTTCAGCAGCCCACCAAGCAGGTGCACGCCCCACATAATGGCCACGAACACCAGCGCAAACGACACCAACGGCAGCATGCCGAAGGCGCTGCCCACGTAGTGCCGCACCAGCGGCACGGCCGCCGACAGCAAGCTAAGCCCACCCACCACCGCCAGCACAAAGGCCAGCAGCGAAACCGCCTCCAGCACCAGGCCACGCCGAAAGCCCTTGACTGCCCCAATGCCAATAGGGAGTAGAAGCAGAATGTCGAGGGCAGTCATATTGTTGAATGAGGAATTGGGAATGAGGAATGAAGAATTAGTCGTTGGGCCAGTTCTTCATTCCTCATTCCCAATTCCTCATTGATTACAGGTTGGTGTTGTTGAGCAAGTGGCTGAGCACGTCGGAGATGCGCTTGCCGTCGGCCTGGCCGGACAGCTCGCGGGCAGCTACGCCCATCACCTTGCCCAAGTCGGAAGGGCCTTGGGCACCTACGCGCTGGATGATGTGCACGAGGCGCTCCACCAAATCGGCTTCGGAAAGCTGCTGGGGCAGGAATTCTTCGATGATGGCCAGCTCGGCCAGCTCGTTTTCTTCCAGTTCGGAGCGGAACTGCTCTTTGTAGATGGCAGCGGCATCGCGGCGCTGCTTGGCGGCTTTGTTGAGCATCTTCAGCTCGGCCTCGGGGGTTAGGGTGGTGCCGTGGGCACCTTCGGCGGTTTCGGCCAGCATAATCTGCGACTTGATACTGCGCAGGGTGGTGAGGCGCACTTTGTCTTTGGCCAGCATGGCTTGCTTGATGGCGGCGTCGATGGTGTCTTTGAGCATGAGACGTTAGTTAGGGTATGAGGGTGTGCGGGTGTGCGGGTAGGAAGGCGTGGGGAAGGCGTAATTTCGCCCCGAAGCTACGGCCCCGGTTGTCATCCTGAGCGTAGCGAAGGACCTTATTACGGCTGCGCCGGTTGAGATACTGCAAACAGTTTCATCGTAAGAAGGTCCTTCGCTACGCTCAGGATGACAAACGCTCCTCCTACCCTGCTGCACTTCTACCCCGCACCCTCCTGCCCTCCTGCCCCCACACCCTAAATCCATGACCAAGCTCAGCGTCAACATCAACAAACTGGCCACCCTGCGCAACGCCCGGGGCCACAACCGGCCCAACATTCTGCAGGCGGCCCGCGACATTGAGCGGTTCGGCGCCGAAGGCATCACGGTGCACCCGCGGCCCGACGAGCGCCATATCCGCTACCAGGACGTGCGCGACCTCAAGCCCATCGTGACCACCGAGCTGAACGTGGAAGGCAACCCCACGCCCGATTTCCTGGACCTGGTGCGCGAGGTGCGGCCCGAGCAGGTGACGCTGGTGCCCGATGCGCCCGACGCCATCACCTCCAACGCAGGTTGGGACGTTATCAAACACCAGGACTACCTGCGCGACGTGGTGGCCGAGCTCAAGTCGCTGGGTTGCCGGGTGAGCATCTTCCTCGACCCGGACCTGGCTCTGGTTGAAGCCGCCGTAACCACCGGCACCGACCGAATTGAGCTGTACACCGAAGCCTACGCCCAGCAGTACTTCGCCGACCGCGAGCGGGCCGTAGTACCATACCGCGCCGCCGCCGCCCGCGCCGGCCAATTGGGTCTGGGCGTGAACGCCGGCCACGACCTCGACCTCGACAACCTGGCCTGGCTCAAGCAGCAGGCCCGAGCTGGCCGAGGTCAGCATCGGCCACGCGCTGGTGTGCGACGCCATTTACCTGGGACTTGAGAATACCATTCAACTCTATAAGCGTCAGCTTAAATAAGTTATCAATTATCAGTGAGTAGTTAACAGTGGGTGGCCAATTTTTCACTGCTCACTGTTAACTGCTCACTGATAACTATTTATTACAACTATGCCCCGTCTTACCCTGGCCGAATTTCAGGCCCTGCCCTACCCCATTCTCGACGTGCGGGCCCCGATTGAATTTGCCCAGGGCCACGTGCCGGGCGCGCTCAACCTGCCGCTGTTTACCGACGAGGAACGCGCCCGCATCGGCACCACCTACAAGCAGGTGAGCCAGGACCGGGCCGTGCACCTGGGCCTGGAATTCTTCGGCCCGAAGATGTCGGCGATGGCCAAACAGGCCCAGAAGCTGGCCCAGGGCAAGGAAGTGCGCCTGCACTGCTGGCGCGGCGGCATGCGCAGCGGGGCCGTGATGTGGCTGCTGGAGCTGGCCGGCTTCCGGGTGCACCTGCTGGATAAAGGCTACAAGGAGTACCGGCGCGACGTGCTGGCCTCGTTCGACGCGCCGCGCGACTGGCGCGTGCTGGGCGGCCTCACCGGCAGCGGCAAAACCGACGTGCTGCACGCGCTGGCGGCCGCGCCCCACGCCGAGCCCGTGCTCGACCTCGAGGGCCTGGCCAATCACAAAGGCTCCGCGTTTGGGTCCATCGGGCAGCCGGCTCAACCCACACAGGAACAGTTTGAGAACAACCTGGCGGCCGTGATAGCCACCCTGCCCACCGATGCCCCGGTGTGGGTAGAAGACGAGAGCCGGCAGATTGGGCGGCTCACCATTCCGCCGGCCTTGTTTGGTCAGCTGCGCACGGCCTCGCGCTGGGTGCTGGAGGTGCCCCGCGCCGCCCGGGTGGCCAAGCTGGCCGCCGAGTACGGCGCCGAAGACCCGGCCGAGCTGGCCGCCGCCATCGAGCGGCTGCACAAACGCCTGGGCGGCCTGGCCACCCAGCAGGCCCTGGACGCCGTGACCGCCCGCGACTTCCCCTGATGGTGGAGCTGGTGCTCGATTATTACGACAAGACCTATACCTACGGCTTGGCCCAACGGCCCGGCGAGCCCGCCCGCACCTTTGTGCCGGTGAGCTCCTGCGACCCGCTGGAAAACGCCGCGGCCCTGCTGCAAGCCAGCCTCCAGCCCAACTAAACCAGACGGTTTCGCTTTGGCGTTTCAGGCACCGCGCCCGAGCCGGGCGTTGCCGGCGAATACCCTATATTGTCTGCGCGTCAGGCTCTTCCGGCCGCCTTTGTGCGGCGCGGATTATTTGGCGTTCCTTCCATTGCCCTGCTATTTTCCACTTCTCCTCTTTCCATGCTTACACGTTTACAAGCCCGGCTGAAAAACGCCAGCCGGTGGATGCCGGTGGCGCTGCTGCCCTTCGCGGCGCAAGCCCAACAATTATGCCCCCGCCAATGCGGTGACGGTGGCTTCCACCTACACCGATTTGGCAGCCTCGGGCACGGCCATCGCCACGGCTAATACCGACAACGCCAATTCGGCGGCGCAGCCCATTGGCTTCACGTTCAGCTACAACGGCCAGAACTTCACGCAGTTCGTGCTCAACACCAACGGCTTTGTGAAGCTGGGGGCCACGGCGCCGTCGGCCGCCAACATGTTTTTGCCGGAAGATGTCAATGCGCCCGAAATTGACCCCATTGCCAGCCCGAACCCGGCCGATGTGAACATTCTGGCGCCGTTCAACTTCGACCTCACGGCCGGCTCAGCCACCGGCGGCGCCGAGTACCGCGTGGCCACCACAGGCACGTCGCCCAACCGCGTGTGCACCATTCAGTGGAAAAATGTGGCCGACAAGACGCTCGAGTACGACCTGCAGTACAGCTCGATGAACTTTCAGCTCAAGCTCTACGAAACCACCAACGTGGTGGAGTTTGTGTACGGCCCCACCACCAAGGGCCCCAACCCCGACGACTTCCGGTTTGCAGTAGTGGGGCTGAAAGGCACGGCCGACGGCGAAACCGTCTTGTCCAACAAAACCTCCAGCGCGGCGTGGAGCGCTACCACGTTCATCACGGGCAACTACACCACTTCGGCCCATAACTACCGGGGCACGGTGCCGCCCGATGCCGGCCGCACCTACCGCTTTGTGCCGGCGCCCCCTGCGGCAGCCCCACGGCCGTGACCGTGACCACCACCAATACCACCATTCAGCTCGCCTTCACGCCGGGGGTCAACAACGTGAGCTACAGCGTGGCCTACAGCGCCGGCGGCGCGCCGCAAACGCTGAGCCCGGGCCCGACCACTTCGCCGATTACCATTACGGGCCTCACGCCCGGCACCGTGTATAATATCACGCTGCAAAGCGTGTGCGCCGGGGGCATCACGAGCACCTTGCTGGCCGGGCGGGCCCTCACCACGGGCACGCCACAGGCGGCGGCCTATGCCGCGCTGCCTTACACCGAGAGCTTCGAAGGGCCGTGGGTCAACGGGCTCAGCACGCGGGACTTGCCCACGGCCAACTGGCGCAACACCCCGGCCACGGGCGACGACTCCTGGCGCCGCGAAGACGACGGCTTTGCCTCAGGCGGCTGGCAATACCAGCCCAACGAATCCCCCACGCCGGATTTCCCCACGCCTCCGTATGTGATTCGGTCCAGCGTGGGCGCCCACTCGGCGCGCTTCCACACCTTCGGGGCCGAAAAAGGGCTGCAGGGCAAGCTCGACTTGTACCTCAACATGAGCGGCACTGGCAACAAGGTGCTCAGCTTCGACTACATCAACCCCAGCGGGCAGGACTCGCTGGTTGTGCGCGTGAGCACCGACGGCGGGGCCACCTTCGGCAAGTCCGTCCTGAAGGCGCTTAACAACAGCACTTTCACCAACAAAACGGTGAGCATTGCCAGCAGCTCCGCCACTACTGTGGTGCGGTTCCTGGCCACCTCAGACTTCGGCGACGACGACATCGGCATCGATAACGTGCAGGTGCGCGTCGTGACGGCCACCCGCAATGAGGCCCTGGCGGCCACCGTGAGCTTATCGCCCAATCCGGCGCACGGCCGCTTCACGCTGGGCGTGCCCGCTGGCCGGCTCCACACCGCAACGGCCACGCTCAGCAATGCCCTGGGCCAAGTGGTACAGCAGCGCCAGCCAACTTGCCCGCCGCGGGCGGCAACGCCGAGTTCAACGTGAGCGGTCTGGCCACCGGCGTGTATTCGCTGCAGCTAAAAGCCGGCGACGACCTGGTCGTAAAGCGCGTGGTGATAGACTAAGCACTTCTATAATTTCAAAAAACAGAAAGGGCTGACCATTTGGTCAGCCCTTTCTATTGGCTTCATTGCCAACAACTTCTTAGCAACACTTTGAACGACTTAGCTGATGGGTACTTTCCGCAGAATGGCTTCAATCAGGTCCTGCGTGCGGATGCCGTCGGCTTCGGCTTCGTAGGTGAGCAGGATGCGGTGGTTGAGCACGTCGGCGGCCACTTCTTTGATGTCTTCGGGTAGCACGTAGTCGCGGCCTTCGAGGTAGGCCACGGCTTTGGAAGCGCGGTGCAGGGCAATGCTGGCCCGCGGACTGGCCCCAAACTGCACGGCTTGGCCAAACTCGGGCAAGTCGTAGTCGGCGGGGCGGCGGGTGGCAAATACCAGCTCAATGAGGTACTTCTCCAACGTCTCAGAAATCTGTACCTGGTTGATTTGCTGGCGGATGCCGAAAATATCGGCCTGGGTGAGCACGGGCTGCACGTCTTCCACAAAGCTGAGGTTGGCCATACGGCGCATCACCTCGAGTTCGTCGGCTTTCTTGAGGTAATCGACGTGCACTTTCAGCATGAAGCGGTCGACCTGGGCTTCGGGCAGCGGGTAGGTGCCTTCCTGCTCCACGGGGTTCTGCGTGGCCAGCACCAGAAACGGCAAATCCAGCGGGTAAGTGGTTTCGCCGATGGTCACCTGCTTTTCCTGCATGGCTTCGAGCAGGGCGCTTTGCACCTTGGCCGGCGAGCGGTTGATTTCGTCGGCTAGCACGAGGTTGGCGAAAATCGGCCCCTTCTTTACCTCAAATACCGATTGGTTCTGGTTGTAAATCATGGTGCCCACCAGGTCCGACGGCAGCAGGTCGGGCGTGAACTGCACGCGCTGAAAGTTGAGGTGCAGCACCTTGGCCAGGGTGGAAATGGTCAGGGTCTTGGCCAGGCCCGGCACGCCTTCGAGCAGAATGTGCCCGCCCGTAAACAGGCCGATGAGCAGGCGCGTGAGCAGCTGCTGCTGGCCCACCACCACCTTGCCCATCTCGGCAAATACCTGGCGAATGAGCGGGTGGTAATCGACGGGAGCAGCCGAGGGAACAGAAGGGTCAGAAGCGGGAAGCATGGGCAGGAACGGGCAATAAGGACAGACGCAAGGTAGCACGTAGCCCGGGTGCGGCACCAGCAAAGCCCCACGCCAGGGCCCGGCCCCAGCGCCAGGAGACCTCGAGTTTTATACGCTCCTATATTTCAGTAGAACCTTAAGAACCAAATGCTCAACAATACCGTAGTTGGAAAATATCTGGTTTGAGTAGCGCTTGTTTCTCTGGCCTTTATGGCTGGGCTTGCTAGAGTTTCTTTCTATATTTGTTCTACCAGACGTCGTTCGTTTTACCCCAACCTTTCCGTTCGCTTATATGAAATCAGTTCTGCTAAATAAATTTCTACCCAGTTTAATACTCATCCTTGGTGCAACGGCAGTAGCTGTAGCTCAAGGCAGTGGCGGCCCGGCGCCCGGTACCACTCCAGACCCCACGGCCGTTCCCATCGACGGCGGCGTTTCCCTGCTGCTGGCCGGCGGCGTAGCCTACGGCCTCAAGCACCTGCGCAACCGCCGGCGCAAGGCTTAATGATTAGCAGAAAAATAGCCAGCGGCTCTCCCGAAAGGAAGAGCCGCTTTTTTGTATAAAATTTGTGTGTTATTTCTAGAATAGTCTATGCCCGTTACTGCTTCTGTCAGCCCCGCTCCGGCCGGAAACCGGCTCCTGTACCGTTTTTTGCTGATTGCGGGGGCATTGTTTCTCGCGTGGTTTTTTGGGTATGAGCTGTGGCTAAAACCCGACGGCCGGCTCGATGCCATCCTGTGCGGCCAGATTACCTCGGCGGGCGTGGCCCTGCTGCAGGCTGCTGGGCTTCAAAGCCGCGGTGAGTTCTCAGTACCCCACCCTGGTAATGATGAACGCACAGCCGGCCGTAATCATCGGCTCGCCCTGCAACGGACTGGTGCTCTACGTCTTGTTTGCGGGCTTTGTGGTGGCATTTCCGGGACCCTGGCAGCGCAAGCTCTGGTACATTCCCGCGGGCATTGTACTTATCTGGTGCCTCAACGTGCTGCGCGTCGCTGCCTTGGCCATCAACCATCAGTACTCCCAGCAGTCGGTGGATTTCAACCACCACTACACCTTCACGTTCGTGGTGTATGCCTTCATCTTTGGGCTGTGGATGCTGTGGGCCCGGCGCCTGGCGCTGCCGTCCCGCACTGCCGATTCCCCAGCCCTGCCCAACGCCTTGAATGTTTAAGTCTCGGTTTAGCTCAACTAGCTCCGCCTGGGCGGGACATGCGCAGTGGGCAGTAGTTGGGCTGTTGGTAGTGGTGCTGCTGCTCATTGGCGTGTTCGACGAGTCCATCCTGCAGTTTCTCACGGTTTCCTGGCAGAAAATGCTGGCTGCCGTCGGCTTGCGGCAGTACGCCGACGCTCTGCAGCAAGGAGTTAACGGCGGCATCACCAAACGCTTGCTCCCGGCAGTTGCTACTTATGCCATGCTCTACCTGAGCGTTTGCCTGCTGCTGCTGCGCATGCTGCTGCCCTCGCCTGTACAGTTCCGCCTGGTGCTGCAGTGCTACGCGGGCACGCTGGCCGTGTACGTGGCCATCGTAATCCTGAACAAGCTCACGGGCAACACGGACTGGGCCTACAAGTTGAGCCGTCAGTTGCTGGATTTTGTGGTGAGTCCGCTGCCGGTAGCAGCGCTGGTGGTACTCTTCAAATCGGGATTTGGGCCGGGCGTCAAAGCTTGAGTGCAAGGCTTATTCACAGGAGATTTTTCTGAGAAGGGAGCTTTTTCCCAGTGCCGAAACCGGGCTGAAACAGCTGCCAGGCCGGCAAACGAACCGTGGTAGTGCAATCTCGAAACCAGCACCGGGCGGCCCCTGTGATACTTGCGCCCGGTTAGCTTCGAAATCCTTTCAAGCCTTCGAGGTGCTCTGGCCAGCGTAGCTAATGGCCTAAAACCATAGCTGCCCGAACAAAATCCTTACTATTTATAATACCTGTATCACTTTATTGGAGTGGAGCCGTACTTATCGAAAGATGATGCGCTCTGCCAGCAATAATGCCACTGCTCCCCCAAGGCCGCAGGCCTCTGGGACGATGCTGCGCTGGTGAAAGCCCTGCAGCACGGTGATGAACTGGCATTTGCAGAAATCTATAACCGGTACGGATATCCCCTCCTGGAGCAGGCGTTCCGGAAGGTGAATTCGCGCGAGGTGGCCGAGGAAATCGTGCAGGATTTGTTTGCTGCCCTCTGGCACAAACACGAAAGGGCCGACATTCAGAGCCTGAAATCCTACTTGTGGTCATCGGTGAAGTACCGGATTATCAACCATATAAAAAACAAGTTGACGCACGCCTGCTACCTGGATTACTCCCGTGGCTTGAGCGAAGCCGACCACCGCACCGAGCAAGAACTAGCGGCCAGCGACTTGTCGCTCGCCCTGAACAACGGGCTGGCGCACATGCCAACCCACACCCGCACGGTTTTTCAACTCAGCCGCCTCGAGCACCAAACCGTGCCGCAAATTGCCCTCCGCCTAAGTCTCTCGCCCAAGGCAGTGGAATACCACCTGACCCGCGCCCTAAAAATGCTGCGCGTATCGCTCAAAGATTTTTTGGTGCCCCTTGTTCTGCTAGCACTGGCATAATCCACTTCCTTATAGGCAATTAGCACAAGCCCCCTTGTGGTTTTCCAACCAGTAACCTGCCTCGGTTTCCTTCTTTTTCGTGAAGGACTAGGGATGCCGGCGAGTTGCTTGACTATAGGCCCAGAACCTCCACTCAAGCATGGCCACGAACCAGTCGGAATTGCGCGCATTGCTGCACCGCTACCAGCTAGGGGAGTGCACGCCCGCCGAACACCAACGGGTAGAAGAATGGTACAGCCGCTTGGGCTCCGGGCAGCCACTTGAGCTAACGCCGGCGGAGCGGGCCACGCTGGTAGACACCACCTGGCAGCGCATTACCGACCAAACCAAGGCCCGGCCCCCAGGCGCCCCACGCGGGCAGTCCTGGGCGGGCGGGCGTTGGGCCGCGAT
Organism: Hymenobacter humi; assembly: GCF_042665855.1. Taxonomy (NCBI): domain Bacteria; kingdom Pseudomonadati; phylum Bacteroidota; class Cytophagia; order Cytophagales; family Hymenobacteraceae; genus Hymenobacter; species Hymenobacter humi. Next base: position 224,420 of record NZ_JBHTEK010000001.1, read on the forward strand.
GGTCATCCTGGGCCTGGGAGCCGGCGTCGCCGGCTTCTACTTCGGGCAGCAGCCTGTGAGCCCGGGCGAGCCCACCGCCAAAGTCGCCCCTAATAAGCACTCCGAATGGAAGGTCTTAGCCAACACTTCTCGGAGCGAAGTAAGGGTGGCCCTGCCCGATGGCAGCGTCGTGAGCCTGGCGCCGGCCAGCCAGCTCAAGTACCCGCGTGCATTTGCGGGGGCTCGCCGCACCGTCTACCTGACGGGAGCAGCTTTTTGAAGTTTCCCACGACGCCAGCCATCCTTTCCTGGTGTACACCGCCCAAGTGGTTACCACTGTGCTGGGTACCAGCTTCCGGGTAGAGGCTTACGCCGGGCAAACGGAAGCACAGGTGCAGGTCCGAACGGGCAAGGTGCGAGTGCAGCCGCGTACTCCTGCATCAACCTCCGGCGCCGCCAGCCTGCTGGTGCTGCCCAACCAGCAGGCTGTGTACTCCGCGGCTAAGCAACAGCTGCGGCGCGAACTGGTAGCTAAGCCGGTACTGCTGGCCCCGCAGTCTTTCGTGTTCAACGACCGGCCCGTGACGGAAGTCCTTGGAGCCCTTGCCAAAGCATATGGGGTCGCTATTGAGTTCGATACCAGCGCCCTGCGGAACTGCACGCTCAACCTGAGCCTGGGTACCGAACCCTTGTTTGAGAAACTCGACATCATCTGCGAAATCCTGGGGGCTTCCTATGAAAAGTCTGACGGGCGCATCCTGTTTCACGCCCAGCCCTGTTTGGCCGAATAACGCGTATTTCACTTCATCCCACCCACTCACTTTACCCAATGAACTCCTGCAATCGATTCCGGTACTGGCCCCCGCCCGCCCACCGCTGCTCCCCATGCGCGCTCCAGTCGCTTGGGGCCTGCTGGCTACTAGTAATCCCTGAATAATTAACCTCTTTTCGTATGAATTCTCTCTTACAATTCCCACCATCGCTGCTGCGCTTGAAGCGCTTGGCAGTGTTGCCGGCTCTGCTTTGGTATTTGTTGGCCGGCGCGACAACGGCCTATGCTGCCCCAGCCCAACCAGTGCTTGACCAGCCTATCACGCTGCAAGTCAAAGAAGAACGCATGGCTGCTGTCCTGGCCAAAATCGAATCCCAGGCCAACGTGCACTTTCAGTACAGCCGCCAGCTCATTGGCGCAGGCCGGCGGGTGTCAGTAAACGCGGTGGGCCAGCCGCTGGCTCAACTGCTCAACCAGTTGCTGGAGCCGCTGCAAGTGAGCTACAAGCTTGTGAACGACGGCATCATTCTGCGGCCAGCCGTGGCCACGGCCGGGCCCGAAGCACCGGCTGACGCCACCGTGACGGGCCGCGTGGTGGACGAAAAAGGCGTGGGCCTGCCCGGCGTCAATGTCGTCATCAAAGGCGGTTCCAATGGCACCCAGACCGACATGGATGGCAAGTTTACCATCTCGGTGCCCGACAACACCACGCTGGTGTTTTCCTTCGTGGGCTACACCTCCCAGGAAGTGGTGGTGGGCACGCAGACGACCATCAACGTGGCGCTGGTACCTGATGCCAAAGCCCTGAGCGAGGTAGTGGTAGTGGGCTACGGCACCCAGCGCCGGCAGGACCTGACCGGCGCCGTGGCCCGCGTCGACGGCGCCGAAATCGTGAACCAGCCCGTGCAAACGCCCACCCAGGCCCTGCAGGGCAAGGTGGCCGGCGTGCAAATCATCAGCGACGGCACCCCGAACTCCCAGCCCAAGGTGCGTATCCGGGGCACGGGCACCCTGCTGGGCGGGGCCGAGCCGCTCTACGTGGTGGACGGGGTGCAAACCACCGACATCCGTAACCTGAGCAACGCCGACATCGCCTCTATTGACGTGCTGAAAGACGCCTCCGCGGCGGCCATTTACGGGGTACGGGGCGCCAACGGCGTCATTATCGTGACCACGAAGAAAGGCGCATTGGGCAAGCCCGTCTTGAGCTACAGCGGCACGGCCGGCTTCAAGCAGGCCGCCCGCCTGGTGGAAATGGCCGATGCGAGCCAGTACACCAGCTACCTCAAAGACGTCTCGCCCACCACGGTGATTCCCACCACGACGGGTAACACCAACTGGTACGACGAAATCCTGCGCCGGGGCACCTACCAAAACCACAACCTGGCCGTGTCGGGCGCGAACGAAGCCGTGCGGTACTACTTCTCGGGCAACCTGCTGCAGGACGACGGCACGGTCATCAACAACAAGTTCTCGCGCCTGACGGTGCGCTCGAACACCTCGTTCAAGCTGTCGGAAAAGGTCACGATTAGCTCGCAGGCCTCCTTCAGCCACGCCGACACGCGCGACGTGAACATCGGCACGGCCTACGGCAACGCCTACCGGGCGGCGCCCGTCATTCCCTCCAAACTCAATGGCCTGTACGGCAACACCTCGGCCTTTGGCAACGTGGGCAACCCCATCCTCGACATTGAGAAGAACGACATCAAGTCGCTGGAAAACCGCCTGCAGGGCAACATCGGCCTCGACGTGCGACCCATCGAAGGCCTGACCCTGCGCTCGGCCATCAACGTGGATTTGAACGCCGACAACCGGCGTACTTATAACTACCAGTTTGCCAACAATGCCACCACTTTCCTCGTGACGGGCGGCAACCAGCGGAACGACCGCAGCAACCTGGGCGTGAGCCAGGTGAATGCCTACCGCTACCTCTGGGAGAACACGGCCACCTACCAGCGCAACTTCAACGACAAGCACAACCTGACGCTGCTCGTGGGCACCGTGACCGAAGAAGGCCTGCGCACGGAGTTTTCGGGCATCCGCAAGAACGTATCCGCCGACCCCGACCAGTGGTACCTGAACACGGGCGACCCCAACACGGCCGAAAACAATGCCTCCGCCGCCAAGGACCGCCGTCTCTCGCTGCTGGGCCGCATCAACTACGCCTTCAACAACCGCTACCTCTTCACCACCAACCTGCGCTACGACGGCACGTCGAAGTTCAACCGCGACGAGCGTTACGGCTTTTTCCCGTCGCTCGGCCTGGGCTGGGTGGTCTCGGAAGAAGAGTTTCTGAAAGGCAACACCACCCTGAGCTACCTGAAGCTGCGCGCCAGCTTTGGCCAGCTCGGCAACGACCAGATACCGGCCGACACCTACATTCTGACGGCCGACGCCAACATTCCCTACGTCTTCAACGGCACACCTACGTTGGGCGCTGCCATCCGGCAGATTAAGGACCGCAACGTGACCTGGGAAACCACCACCGAATACGACGCGGCCGTGGAGTTTGGCTTGCTCGACCAGCGGCTGACCGGTGAGCTGACTTACTACGACAAGCGCACCACCGACGCCCTGATTCCGGTGAACATCCCGGCCATCTTCGGCGACCCCGAAAACCAGTACATCACCAACGCCGCCGACATCACCAACCGCGGCGTGGAAGCGGCCCTGACCTGGCGCACCGCCCTCGGCGGAAGCCCCGACTGGAGCTACAGCCTCGGGGCCAACGTGACCTTCAACCGCAACCGCATCGAGAACCTCAACGGCGGGCAGGCCCTGTTTGGCGGCGCCAACCTGGTGACCAAGTCCGACAACGGCGTGGCCGCTGGTAGCTTCTTCCTGCTCGATGCCATTGGGGTGTACCAGAGCGCCGACGAAATTGCCAACTCGCCCCGTTCCACGGTGGGTCCCCGCGAAATTGGCAGCCTGAAATACGCCGATAGCAACGGCGACGGCGTGATTGACTTGCTCGACCGCCGCTATTTCGGCTCGTACCAGCCGCCGGTGTACTACGGCATCAACGGGGGCCTGAATTACCGGAATGTGGACTTCTCGTTCGTGTTTTCGGGCAACCTGAATAACAAGGTGTACAACGCCAAAAAGCAGCTGCGCACCTCCAACACCGACAACGTGGAAGCCAGCTTCGCCAACGACCGGTGGACGGCCTCCAACCCCTCCAATACCAACCCCAAAGCCATGGTGCCGAACATGCCCAACTCGACCTACTTCCTGGAGTCGGGCTCCTACCTGCGCCTGACCAACCTGGTGCTGGGCTACACCCTGCCCACGGCCCTGCTGGAGCGGGCCCACCTGGGCACGGTGCGCGTGTTTGCCGCCGCCCAAAACGTGTTTACGGTCACCAATTACACCGGCTTCACGCCGGAGCTAGCCGGTGGGCCCCTCGATTCGGGCATCGAAGCCACCACGTACCCCACCAGCCGGACCGTCACGCTGGGGCTGAATGTCAACTTTAAATAACGTACGTCGATGAATTCCTTTATCTCCGCCTTTCCCCGCCGCGTCGGCACGGCCGCGCTGGCCCTCACCCTGGCCCTGGCCAGCGGCTGCAAAGACTTTCTGGACGTGCCGCCCCAGGGGCAGCTCAGCGAAGACGCCATTCGCACCGACCCCGCCGCAGCCCAGAAGCTGGTCGATGGCGTGTACAACGCCATGTACCTGGGCGGTTTCGATGCCGACATGCACGGCCTGCAGTTTGTCATCCTCACCGACGTGGCTTCCGATGATTCGGATAAGGGCAGCAGCCCGAACGACTACCTGGCCAATGCTGGCACCGTCGACAACTTTACCCTGACGGCGAGCAACGGCACCGTCAACAACGTGTGGAACGGCTATTTCCAGGGCATCTCCCGGGCCAACCAGGCCCTGGACAAAATCCCGCTCAGCCCGGCCGCCGACCAAGTGAAAAACCGGCTGTTGGGCGAAGTACGCTTCCTGCGCGGCTACTTCTACTTCAACCTGGTGCGCCTGTTTGGTGGCGTGCCCAAGCTCGACCGGGTGCCGCTGGCGTCGGAAATCAACAGCCCCGAGTTTCAGAAACGCGCCTCGGCGGCCGACATCTACGCCTTCATTATCAGCGACCTGCAGTTCGCCGTCGACAACCTCCCGCTGAAAGGGGCCACCCAAACCGGCCGGGCCACCAAGGCCGCCGCCCAGGGCATGCTGGCCAAGGTGTACCTCTACCAGAAAAACTACCAGAAGGCGTACGAGCTGACCAACGAAATCATCACCGGCAAGTCGGGTGCCTACGCACTGCTCCCCAACTACGCCGACATCTGGCGCACAGCGGGCGCCAATAGCTCGGAGTCCCTGTTTGAGGTGCAAACCGGTGTCAACGCGGCTTGCAACAACTCGGCCGTCAACCTGTACTCGGTGAGCCAGGGCCCCCGCTCGGGCGGCAAAGGCGGTTGGGCTGACTTGGGCTTTGGCTTTAACACGCCCACGCAGCAGGCGGCGGACGCTTATGAGCCCAACGACGTGCGCCGGGCCGGCACCATCATCTTCATTCAGCCCACCGCTCCGGCTGGCCAACGCTCCACCGGCACCGTGCTCTGGGACGGTTTCCGCATCCCGAGCAAGGACTCGGTGGAGAACTTCCGCTACAGCTACAAGGCCTACCACAGCCGCACCAAGGAGCCCAATTGCGGCAACAACGACTACCTGCCCAAGAACATTCGGGTGCTGCGCTACGGAGAAATTCTGCTCATTAACGCCGAAGCTGCCCTGCAAACCGGCAACGCCGCTGCTGCTACCACCAACCTCAACGCCGTGCGCACCCGCGCCGGCCTGGGCCCCAAGCCCGCCACGCTGGCCAACATCTGGCAGGAGCGCCGGGTGGAGCTGGCCCTGGAGCACGACCGATTCTTTGACCTGGTGCGCCAGGAAAGCGTGCAGCCCGGCATGATAGTGCCCCTGTTCGCGGCCCAGGGCAAGACGTTTACGAAGGGCAAAAACGAGCTGTTCCCCATTCCGCAGCCCCAAATTGACCTGAGCGGCAATCAGCTGACGCAGAACCCGGGATACTAGCGTTTGCGGCTTTGCTAAGATGAGAAGAACGTCATGCTGAGCTTGCCGAAGCATCTCGCTCGGGGCAGTAATTAGTTACTCTCGTGGTCGAGATGCTTCGGCAAGCTCAGCATGACGTTCAATTTCATTTCATTTGAATATTGACCTATGAAAGCAAAACTTCTCCTCTTCCTGCTGCTTCTGCTGCCGGGTTTCCTCCAGGCTCAGCCGAAGCCAGCGCCGAAAAAGCCGCGCCGGCGGCCAAATTTGACCCGCGCAAGCGGCCCCGCAACCTAACCGACGACCAGCTGCTGGACCTGGTGCAGCGACAGACGTTCCGGTATTTCTGGGACTTTGGGCACCCGGTGTCGGGCATGTCCCGCGAGCGCAGCAACGTGGCCTACGACTACGGCAACGAGGTGGTGACCACCGGCGGAACGGGCTTCGGCATCATGGCCATTGTGGTAGCGGCCGACCGCAAATGGATAACCCGCGAGCAGGCCGCCACCCGCATCTACAAAATTGTGCGTTTTCTGGAAAAGGCCGACGCGTTTCACGGGGTGTTTCCGCACTGGATGAACGGCGCCACCGGCAAGGTCATCAAGTTCGGGGCCAAGGACGACGGCGGCGACATCGTGGAAACGTCCTTTCTGATGCAGGGCCTGATTTGCGCCCGCCAGTACTTCACCGCCGACACGCCGGTGGAGCGCGACCTGCGCAACCACATCCTCTGGATGTGGGAAAACGTGGAGTGGAACTGGCAAACCCAGGGCGGCCAAAACGTGCTCTACTGGCACTGGAGCCCCAACAACGGCTGGAGCATGAACCACCAGATTCACGGCTGGAACGAGTGCCTGATTACCTACGTGCTGGCCGCCTCCTCGCCGAAGTACGCCATCGAAAAGCCGGTGTACGACCAAGGCTGGGCCGTAGGGCCGGAGTTTAAGAACGGTAAAGAATACTACGGCATCAAGCTGCCGCTGGGCCCCGATTTGGGTGGGCCGCTGTTTTTCACGCACTACTCCTTCCTGGGCCTGAACCCCCACGGCCTCAAGGACCAGTACGCCGACTACTGGCAGCAAAACCAGAACCACACGCTCATCAACTACGCTTACTGCGTCGACAACCCCAAGAAATACAAGGGCTACGGGCCCAATACCTGGGGCCTGACGGCCTCGGACAGCTACAAGGGCTATGCCGCCCACAACCCCAAGGAGGACCTGGGCGTGATTTCGCCCACGGCCGCCCTATCGGCGTTTCCCTACACGCCCGAGCAGTCCATGCGCGCCCTCAAGCACTTCTACTACGACCTGGGCGACCAGATTTGGGGAGAATACGGCTTCGTGGACGGCTTCAGCGAGCAGCACAACTGGTACGCCAAATCCTATCTGGCCATCGACCAGGGCCCCATCGTGGGCATGATAGAAAACCACCGCTCGGGCTTGCTCTGGAAGCTGTTTATGAGCTCACCCGACGTGCAGCGCGGGCTCACGAAGCTGGGGTTTGAAAGCCCCCAAATCATTAGGAAGTAACTCCCGGCCCCCGTTACGAACGAAGCTCACCATCATGCTCAGAATCATTTGCTTCTTCTGTCTCGCGGGGTTGCTGAGCTTGCCCAGTTTAGCTCAACCCAGGAAGACGCCGGCGCCAGCGCCCAAAACCGTGGCGCCTGCCCGCCGCACCTACTGCAACCCGCTCAATCTGGACTACGGCTACACCCCCATTCCGGAGTTTGCCGCGGCCGGCCGGCATCGCGCCACGGCCGACCCGGTTATCACGCGCTACAAGGGCGACTACTATCTGTTTTCGACCAACCAGTGGGGCTACTGGCACAGCAAGGACTTGAGCAACTGGAAGTTTGTGTCTCGCTCGTTTCTCAAGCCCCAGCACAAAGTGTACGACGACCTATGTGCCCCGGCAGTGTTTGTGCTCGGCGATACGCTGCTGGTTTTTGGCTCAACTCACAACAAGGACTTCCCCATCTGGATGAGCACCAACCCCAAAGCCAACGAGTGGAAGGAAGCCGTGGAGCCCTTTCAGATTGGCGCCTGGGACCCCGCCTTCTTCCTCGATACCGACGGCAAGCTGTACCTCTACTGGGGCAGCAGCAACGAATTCCCGCTCTACGGCCAGCAAATCAGCCGCAAAACCTTCCAGCCCATCGGCGAGGCCAAGGCCATGTTTAAGCTCAACGACCAGCAGTTTGGCTGGCAGCGCTTCGGCGAATACCTGGACAACACCTTCCTCGACCCGTTTATGGAAGGCGCCTGGATGACCAAGCACAACGGCAAGTACTACCTGCAGTACGGCGCGCCGGGCACCGAATTCAGCGGCTACGCCGACGGCGTGCAGGTAGCGGACAAGCCGCTGGGCCCGTTTACGCCGCAGCCGCACAACCCGTTTGCCTACAAGCCCGGCGGCTTTGCCCGGGGCGCCGGCCACGGCAACACCTTCCAGGACGCCTGGAACAGTTGGTGGCACGTTTCGACCATGGTGGTTTCGGTGAAAAACAACTTCGAGCGCCGGCTGGGCCTGTGGCCCGCCGGCTTCGATGCCGAGGGCACGCTCTACACCAACACCACCTTCGGCGACTACCCGCACTACCTTCCCACCGGCCCGGCCGACCACCTCAAAAGCAAGTTTACGGGCTGGATGCTGCTCAACTACCAACGCCCGGTGCAGGTGTCGAGCACCCTCGGCGGCTACCTGCCCAACTACGCCGTCGACGAGAGCATCAAAACCTACTGGAGCGCCGCCACCGCCAACCCCGGCGAGTTTATCCAGACCGACCTGGGCAGCGTGGGCACCGTGCGCGCTATCCAGATAAACTACGCCGACCAGGAAGCCGGCATCCTGGGCAAAAAGCCCGGCCTCTACCATCAATACAAGCTTTACCACTCGCTCGACGGCAAAAAGTGGAAGGTACTCGTCGACAAAAGCCGCAACCGCACCGACGTGCCGCACGACTACGTGGAGCTGGCCGCCCCCGTCAAAACCCGCTTCCTCAAGCTGGAAAACGTGCACATGCCCACCGGCAAATTCGCCATCAGCGGGTTGCGCGTATTTGGCCTCGGCAGCGGCGTCCGGCCTCTGTCGGTACAGGGCTTCGTGGTGCTGCGCACCGAGAAAGACAAGCGCAGCGCCTGGCTGAAGTGGACGCCGGTGAACAACGCCTACGCCTACAACATCTACACCGGTCTGGCCCCGGACAAGCTCTACAATTGCATCATGGTGCACGGCGCCAACGAGTACTACTTCAAAGGCATGGACAAGGACCGGCCGTATTATTTCACCATCGAAGCCATTAACGAAAACGGCGTTTCAACGCGCACCCCGGTCACGCTGGCTAAGTAGGACACGGGGTCGTACCCGGCATGGCTTGTCCCTGCCCTCTGCTCACGCTGCCATAACATCACCGTTCAAGCACGGGCGGGGACAAGCCCCGCACCCTACCTCCAATTCTCTCTTTCCCGCATGAAGCTCCTTTCCCTTACCGCCGCTCTCGCCCTGGCCCTTAGCCCAGCAGCTCAAGCCCAGAAAAAGCCCACCCCCGCTCCCACCGCCGACCAAGAGATGAAAACCTTCATTGACGGCCTGATGGCCAAAATGACGCAGGAAGAGAAAATCGGCCAGCTCAACTTGGTGTCGGTGGGGTTCGACGTAACCGGCCCGGTGGTGAGCAAGGACGTGGACGCCAACATCCGCAAGGGGCTGGTAGGCGGGGTGTTCAACACCTTCACGCCGGTGGCGGTGCGCAAGCTGCAGGAAATGGCCCTGAAAGAGTCGCGGCTGCACATTCCGCTCATGTTTGGCTATGATGTCATTCACGGGCACCGCACCATTTTCCCCATTCCGCTGGGGCTGGCAGCCAGGCGGGACCTCAAGGCCATTGAGCAAAGCGCCCGCATCGCCGCCGAGGAATCGACGGCTGACGGCCTGGATTGGGTATTTTCGCCCATGGTCGACATTGCCCGCGACGCCCGCTGGGGCCGCGTGGCCGAAGGCGCCGGCGAAGACCCCTACCTCGGCTCGCAAATAGCCCGCGCCATGGTGCGCGGCTACCAGGGCCCCGGCAACGACCTCACCAAGGACAACACCGTGATGGCCTGCCTGAAGCACTTCGCCCTCTACGGCGCCGCCGAGGCCGGCCGCGACTACAACACCACCGACATGAGCCGGCAGCGCATGTACAACGAGTACCTGCCGCCCTACAAGGCCGCCATCGACGCCGGCGTGGGCTCGGTGATGTCGTCCTTCAACGACATCAACGGCACGCCCGCCACCGGCAACAAGTGGCTGATGACCGACTTGCTGCGCCGCCAGTGGGGCTTCAAGGGCTTTGTGGTAACGGACTACACCGCCATCAACGAGATGATGGAGCACGGCGTGGGCAACGCGGCCCAGGTATCGGCCCTGGCCCTGAACGCGGGCATCGACCAAGACATGGTGGGCGAAATCTTCCTGAAAAACGCAGCCCAGAACCTAAAAAGCGGCGCCGTGAGCAAGGCCCAGCTCGATGCCGCCTGCCGCCGCATTCTCGAAGCCAAGTACAAGCTCGGCTTGTTCCAGGACCCCTACCGTAACGTGAGCCCGGCGCGCGCCACCAGCACCCTGATGAAGCCCGAATTCATCGCCGCCGCCCGCGACATTGCCCGCAAGAGCCTGGTGCTGCTCAAGAACGAGCGCAGCGCCCTGCCGCTGAAAAAGAACAGCAGCATTGCCCTCATCGGCCCGCTGGCCAACCGCCAGCGCGACGTCATTGGCAACTGGAGCGGCGCCGGCGACTGGAAGCAGGCCGTATCGGTAGAACAGGGCCTGCGCGCCGCAGCACCCGGCCTGAAAATCACCTACGCCAAGGGCGCCAACATTGCCGACGATGCCCAGATGCTGGAACGCCTGCAGGCCCACGGCGGCGACCTGGAGCTCGACAAACGCTCTTCCGAAGACATGATACGCGAAGCCGTGCAAGTGGCCCAGGCCGCCGACGTGGTAGTGGCCGTGGTGGGCGAGTCGCAGGGCATGACCGGTGAGGCCGCCAGCCGTGCCGACATCGGCCTGCCCGGCCAGCAGCCTGGAACTGCTCAAGGCCCTGAAAAAGACCGGCAAGCCGCTGGTGCTCGTGCTTATGAACGGCCGCCCCCTCACGCTGGCCTGGGAAAACCAGAACGCCGACGCCATCCTCGAAACTTGGTTTGCGGGCACCCAGGCCGGCCACGCCATTGCCGATGCGCTGTTCGGCGCCTACAACCCGAGTGGCAAAATCACGGCCACCTTCCCGCAGGTGGTGGGCCAGGTGCCCATTTACTACAACCACAAGAGCACCGGGCGCCCCTACGCCGGCACCGACAAGCTCGACAAGTACAAATCGCGCTACCTCGACGTGAGCAATGAGCCCCTTTACCCCTTCGGCTACGGCTTGAGCTACACCACCTTCAGCTACGGCAAGCCCGCGCTCAGCAAAGCCACTATCGGCCCCGCCGAAACGCTGGAAGTGAAAGTGACGGTGCAGAACACGGGGCAGTACGACGGCGAAGAAGTAGCTCAGCTCTACCTCCGCGACGTGGTGGGCTCCATCAGCCGGCCAGTGAAGGAGCTCAAGGGCTTCCAGAAGGTGCTGCTGAAAAAGGCGAAAGCAAGACCCTCACCTTCCGCCTCACCCCCAACGACATGAAGTTCTACAACGACGACCTGAAGTGGGTAGCCGAGCCCGGCGACTTCCAGGTATTTGTGGGCGGCAACTCGCGCGACGTGCAGATGGCCGCCTTTAAGCTGCAGTAGTATGGTTCAGCCCAACCGGAAGGCCTAGGAAGTGTTAACAGTCACGGAGCCACAAAACGGTCGCCGCCAAATGAACAAAGGCCAAGAAATGCGCATCGAGCTTGTCGTAACGGGTGGCCACGCGGCGAAACTGCTTGAGGCGGCTGAAGAGTCGCTCGACGGGGTGGCGCTGGGCGTAGCGGGCCGCGTCGTAAGCCCGCGGGGTGCGGCGCTTGCACCGGGGCGGAATCACGGCGCAGGTGCCGCGGGCGGCGAGCGCGGCCACGAGCGGGTCGGAATCGTAGCCGCGGTCGGCGACGAGGTGCGTCGGGGCCAGCCCCTCGAGCAGCGGCAAGGCCTGCGGGGCGTCGTGGCGCTGGCCGGCTGTCAGCCGGCAGCGCACAAGCCGCCCCTGCGCATCGGCGGCCACGTGCAGCTTGCTGGTCAAGCCGCCGCGGCTGCGCCCGAGGGCTTGCGGTCCGTTTTTGCGCGCGCCGCTCGCGTGCTGGTGGGCCCGCACGGTGGTCGAATCGACCAGCAGCGTGTGCAGCGCGTCGTCCTGCTGCACGGCCGCCAGCACCCGGGCCCACACGCCGGACGCGGCCCAGCGCTGGAAGCGCGTGTACGTCGTGTGCCAGTTGCCCCATTCGGCCGGCAAGGCCCGCCAGCGGCAACCGTTGCGCGTCAACCAGAGCACCGCCTCCACGAAACGCCGGTTGTCGTGGCCCCGGCCCCCGCTCGTGCCTTCTCGACCCGGCAGCAGGGGCGCGATGCGTGCCCACTGCGCTTCCGTTAGCAGAAAATCCATGCTCCAATTTACTTCTCACTGTTAACACTTCCTAGTGCCTTAAAACATAAAAAGCCCCGTTTGCAGATTGCAAACGGGGCTTTTTCTTGTACCAGAGACGGGAATCGAACCCGTACTTCCTTACGGAAACGACATTTTAAGTGTCGCGTGTCTACCTATTCCACCACTCCGGCTCTTGCCTGGTTTTTGCCCCGATAATTTTCAGTCTGGGCATGGCAGTTGGGGCAAAGCAACCGCAAGTTAGCAAGACGATGGTCGTTATTCACGCCGTTGATATGATGGAGCTCCAAGGGGATAGGACTACCCTGCCACTCGGCCAGCTGACACTGCTCACAGCGGCGCTCTTTCAATTCGTGCGTAATCAACCGGTTGCGCAAACGGAAGCTTGATGTGTAGGTCGAGTTTTCAACCAATATCCCCTCCCAAGAAAAAGGTTTGCTTAACGGTCGAAAACGCGGCCCGACGTTCCAGGCGCTTCCGGTAAAGTGGCCGGTAGACAATCCCAGGCGCATGATGCGGGTGCGAACGGTTTTGTAGTTTCCGCCTGCCGCGACCAGTCCCAGGTGGTGGATAACCTGCGCTATCGATAAGGATTGAGCCACCACTTGGGCAAACGCTTCATCGGTAAGCGTGGCTTTACGCAGAGCAGCCATTGGGGAAAAGCTATAAACAAAAAACGCTGCTCGATGAGCAGCCTTTTTTGAATTCTTGGAGCGGGAGACGAGGTTCGAACTCGCGACCTCGACCTTGGCAAGGTCGCGCTCTACCAACTGAGCTACTCTCGCGGGAGGTTCATTGCTACTTTCATAGCGCTGAATGGTGCGACAAAGGTAAGGTGATTTTTTGGCGACGCAAGTGCTAAGGGTGGAAATTTTTACTCCACGGGCCTTTTCCGTTCATTTTCAGCCTCTAAAATTTACGCCTTGCCCAAGGTTAGCTTCAATTCGTTCAACTTCATCAGTGCTTCAATTGGGGTCAGGGTATTAATGTCGAGGTGCTGGAGCAGCTCGCGGATGCGTTCCAGGGCCGGGTCTGAGGGCTCAAACATGCTGAGCTGCACGGTGGGCCGTGGCGCCGTGGCCACGGCCGAGGTAGCCCGCGGGCGCGGAATGGCAGCTTCAGCTTCGGGCTCTGACCCGGCGGCTGGCACCGCCATGCGGCTTTTGGCGCTGCGCGAGCCGTTGCTCAAGTCGTCGAGCAGATCGTCAAACTCAGTCGGAAGGGCGTCTTCGGCGCCGGCGCTGGTGCGCTCCACTTCGAGGTGGTGCATGATTTCGTTGGCCCGCAGCACCACCGAGTGGGGCATGCCGGCCAGCCGGGCCACATGGATGCCGAAGCTGTGCTCAGAGCCGCCGGCCTGCAGCTTGCGCAAAAACAGGATGCGGCCGTCGGCCTCCTTCACGGCCACGTTGTAATTGCGCACCCGGGGGCACTCGTCAGCCAGCTGGTTGAGCTCGTGGTAGTGCGTGGCAAACAGCGTTTTGGCCTTGGCTTTGGGGTTGTTGTGCAGGTGCTCCACAATGGCCCAGGCAATGCTGATGCCGTCGTAGGTGCTGGTGCCACGTCCGATTTCATCCATCAGCACCAGGCTGCGGTCCGAGAGGTTGTTGAGGATGGAGGCCGTTTCGGTCATCTCCACCATGAAGGTGCTTTCGCCCTTGCTCAGGTTGTCGGAGGCGCCCACGCGGGTGAAAATCTTGTCGATAATGCCCACCGTAGCGGCATCGGCGGGCACGAAGGAACCGATTTGGGCCAGCAGCACGATGAGGGCCGTCTGGCGCAGCAGGGCCGATTTGCCGGCCATGTTGGGCCCGGTAATTACCACAATCTGCTGCTCGTCCTGGTTGAGGCAGATGTCGTTGGGGATGTAGCTCTCACCGGGCGGCAACTGGCGCTCAATCACGGGATGGCGGCCGGCGCGAATGTCGAGCACGGTGCCGTCGTTCACCACGGGCTGCACGTAGCGCTGCTGCCGCGCCGTGAGGGCAAAGCTGGCCAGGCAGTCCATCACGCCAATGGCGCGGGCGTTCTGCTGAATGTGGGGCACAAAGTCCAGCGCGGCCAGCACCAAATCGGTGTAGATGCGCTGCTCAATGGCGAAAAGCTGCTCCTCGGCGTTGAGGATTTTCTCCTCGTAGGTTTTCAGCTCCTCGGTCACGTAACGCTCGGCGTTCACCAGCGTTTGCTTGCGAATCCAGGAAGCCGGCACCTTGTCTTTGTGCGCGTTCGTCACTTCCAGATAGTAGCCGAACACCTTGTTATAGGCCACTTTCAGCGACGAAATACCAGTATTGCGCTGCTCGCGCACTTGCAGCTGCAGCAGGTAGTCTTTGCCCGAAAAGGCCAGCGCTCGCAATTCATCCAGCTCCGGGTCGATGCCGGTATTCAGTACACCGCCCTGGTTGGTGAGCAAGGGCGCGTCGGGCTTGATTTTGGCCAGGATTTCCTGGCGCAGGTTGGTGCAGGGGTTGAGCTGGTCGGCCAGCTTTACGAGGGCCTTCACACCGGAGGCGGCCAGCCGCTCGCGCATGGGCGCAATGGCTTCCAGGGCGCGGGCCAGCTGCAGCAGGCTCGCGTGGGTTCACGCGGCGCACAGCCACCTTGCTGATGAGACGCTCGAGGTCGTTTATCTGGCGCAGGTGCATGGTGAGGTCGCCCAGCAGCTCTTCGTCGGCTACGAGCGCAGCTACGGTATCGAGGCGGCGCTGAATCTGGCTTACTTCCTTCAGGGGCAGCACTATCCACTTGCGCAGCAGGCGGGCACCCATGGGCGTCAACGTCTGGTCGAGTACGTCGATGAGGGGCACGCCGCCGGGGTGCTGGGCGTGCACCAGCTCCAGATTGCGCACCGTGAAGCGGTCCAGCCACACGTACTTGTCTTCTTCCAGGCGGCCCAGGGCGGCCACGTGGCCCAGGTCGGAGTGCTTGGTTTCGGCGAGGTAGTGCAGGATGCAGCCGGCGGCCACGATGCCCTCCTTCAGGGTATCGACCCCAAAGCCTTTCAGCGAAGTGGTTTTGAAGTGCCGGGTGAGGGTGTCGTGGGCGTAGTCGTTGCCGAAGACCCACTCATCCAGCGCGTACGTGCAGAAATCGGGGCCAAAATGCTGCTCAAACTCGCTGCGGCTTTTCTTGCAAAACAGCACCTCAGCGGGACTAAAATTCTGCAGCAGCTTGCCCAGGTAGTCGAGCGTGCCCTGGGCCACCAGGAACTCGCCGGTGCTGATATCCAGAAAGGAAATGCCGGCTTCGGATTTGCCGAAGTGGATGGCGGCGAGGTAGTTGTTGGCCCGGCGTTCGAGCACGTTGTCGTGCATGCTCACACCGGGCGTTACCAGGCTCGGTGATGCCGCGCTTCACGAGGCCCTTGGCCAGCTTGGGGTCTTCGAGTTGGTCGCAGATGGCCACGCGCTGGCCGGCGCGCACCAGCTTGGGCAGGTAGTTGTCGAGGGCGTGGTGGGGAATCCCGCCAGAGCAATTTCGTTGGGGGTGCCGCCGCCGCGCTTGGTGAGCGTGATGTCGAGAATGCGGGCGGCCGTGACGGCGTCCTCGCCGAAGGTTTCGTAGAAGTCGCCCACCCGGAACAGGAGCACCGCGCCAGGGTGCTGCTGCTTGAGCAGGTAGTACTGCTTCATCAGCGGCGTATCGACCGGCGAGCCCGGGGTGATGTGGTCGGGCCCAACGGACTTGATAACGAACTCTTTCTTGGGTGCGGCGGGTGCAGACAAAGCGAAAAACCTGTAGGAACGTGCCTCGGCGCGTTCAATCGTTGGAGAAAAGCCGCGCCACTGGGCAGCCGCTTTTCGTGAGAAGAATATCCAGCCAGCGGCGTCCTCTTGGCTGCCCTTGCCAACACCCAACGCGCCCGGACGCGTTCCGATGGGTAGTTGGCGCGGCACCGAAGTACCTTTGGGCATGAGAAAACTCACGATGGCCGAGCTAAACCGGGTGGCGGTAGCTGACTTCAAAAGTACGCCCAAAAGCCCGGTGGTATTGGTGCTGGACAACGTGCGGAGCATGCACAACGTGGGCGCCATTTTCCGCACCGCCGACGCGTTTGCCCTAGAGAAAATCTGGCTCTGCGGCATCACCCCGCGCCCGCCGCACCGCGAAATCACCAAGACGGCGCTGGGCAGCGAAGAGTCCATGGCCTGGGAATACGCCCCGGAAACCATGGCCGCCGTAGCCGCGCTGAAAGAGGCCGGCTACCAGGTAGTGGCCGTGGAGCAAACCACGGGCAGCGTGACGCTGCCCAACTTCCAGCCGGAGCCGGGCCGGCCGCTGGCGCTGGTGCTCGGCAACGAGGTTTTTGGCGTGGATGATGCCGTGCTGGCCCTCTGCGACCTGGCCGTGGAAATCCCGCAGTTTGGCACCAAGCACTCGCTCAATGTGGGCGTGGCCGCGGGTGTCGTGCTCTGGGATGCGCTGGTGAAGCTGGGCGTGGTGTAAAATTGAGTTGGCCCGTTAGTGACATTGGGCCGGTTCGCTGTTATCATCCTATGAACCCCGACTCCTCTCCTGCCGCCTTCACTCGGCCCGAAGCTGCGCTGCTAGCCTTGCGCCCCACCGTGGCCGCTGCCCAGCCCACCGATGGCCCCGCCTCCACCGTGGGCGAATTCTTGCACGCCAGCCTGCGGCCGGTGCTCAAGTTGCAGAACAACCTGCTCCTGGCCGTAGTGGCCGACTTCGTGCTCGACCACCACATGCTCTTAGCCAAAGCCAGCCCAACCGACCAGCAGCGGCAACTCGCCGAATTGCTGGGCCGCAATACCAAGCTGCGCTACACGGTAATTGGGCTAATAACCGGCTGCTTCACCGACGAAGAATATGCCTTCTACCGCCAGCACCGCGCCGAGCTCAACCGCCGGTTGCTGGAGCTAGCCCAGCGGCGCGTGCTCGACCAAGCGGCCGCTGTAGTGACCTTAGCAACGGCTGTCGCGGCCAGCTAGGCTCTTCGCGGGCAACTACTGGGCTTCGGAATTGCCCCAGAATGTTCAGTTATTGGCCCTAGTCGTACTGCGAGTCGCGCAGCACCACGGGCTTGGCTTTCTTGCGCAGGCGCAGGTTGAGCATCTCCACGGTCAGCGAGAAGGCCATGGCGAAGTAGAGGTAGCCTTTTTCGACTTCCTTGTGGGAGGCTTCCATCACCAGCATAAAGCCAATCATGATGAGGAAAGACAGCGCCAGCATCTTGATGGTGGGGTTGTTGTTCACGAAATTGGCCACCGCACCGCTGAAGGCCAGCATGATGCCCATGGCAAAAATCACGGCCGCAATCATCACCAGCACGTTGTCTACCAGGCCCACGGCGGTCAGAATCGAGTCGAAGCTGAAGACGATGTCGATGATGATGATTTGCAGGATGATGCTCGCCATGGTGGCGCCCTTGCGCCCGGCGCCGTCTTCGTGCTCCTCCTCGCCCTGCAGCTTGGTATGAATCTCGGTGGTGCTCTTGTACATGAGGAACAGGCCGCCGGCCATCAGAATGATGTCGCGCCCGGTCACGCCAAACGGCACGTCCAGCCACGGAAACGGCAGGTCGAACAACGGGTCCCGCAAGCCCACAATCCAGGAGATGCTCAGCAGCAGCCCAATGCGGAACACCAGCGCCAGCATCAGGCCGATGGTCCGGCCCCGGGCCTGCTCGCTTTCCGGCAAGCGGCTTACGACAATGGAAATAAAAATGATGTTGTCGATACCCAGCACGATTTCCATGAACGTGAGGGTGAGTAAGCTAACCCAAGTGGCGGCGTGGGCGAAGGCTCCGAAATCGTACACAGTTTTCTAAAAAGAATGAGGAATGAGGAATGAAAAATGAGGAATGAAGAATTGTGAACGGGGAATTCTTCATTCCTCATTATGCAAAGCGTGCTTTAGCTTTTCATGTTTACAAATTGCAGCGGCAGGCCAATGTCGGTCTTGCGCAGCACGGCTATGGCGGCCTGCAAATCGTCGATTTTTTGGCGGTTACCCGCACCTGGTCGTCCTGCATCTGCGCTTCTACTTTCACCTTGGCGTCTTTGATGGCCTTGATGATTTTGCGACCAAACTCTTTGTCGACGCCGGCACGCACCTTGATGGTTTTCTTTACCAGGGTGCCGCTGGCTTGCTCGTCGGCCGAGAAGTCGAGGCTGGTGCCGTCGATGCCCTGCTTCACCACACGGCCCAGCAGAATATCCTCCAGGGCCTTGAGGCGCATAGAGTTTTCGGAGGATAGCAGGATAGTGTTTTCCTTCTTATTCAGCTCAATACCGCCTTTGGTGTCGCGCAGGTCGTAGCGGGTTTGCAATTCTTTTTGGGCCGTATTCACCGCGTTTTCCAAGGTTTGCGGGTCTACTTTGCTCACGATGTCGAAGGATGCCATAGCGGGGTGGGGCGTAGTTTTGGAATGAGTAACCGGCGTGGGCCGGGGCGTAAAGGTAAACGCCCCGCTCCCACCAGAGTTGCGTCACGGCCCTATCTCCTTGCGCATGCCTGCACCCGCCCCCGTTCGCCCGCCCCGTACCCCCGCCGAGTGGGACGCCTACTACCAGCCTGCGCTACGCCGTGCTGCGCCAGCCGTGGCAGCAGCCCCGGGGCTCGGAGCGCGTGCCGGCCGATGATGAGCCCGGTACCATCCACGCCCTGCTACTGGCCAACGAGGCCGCTGAGCCTCCGGTAGCCCTGGCCGTGGGCATGCTGCAGCCCACCACGGCCAACCAGGGCCAGGTGCGCTTTATGGCGGTGGCGCCGGAGGCGGCCGGCACGGGCCTGGGCCGCCGGATAATGGCCGCGCTGGAAGCTCAGGCGCGGGCGGCGGGCCTTACCGAGATTGTGCTGCACTCGCGGGAGGCAGCCGTAGGGTTCTACCAGCGGTTGGGCTACACGGTGGTGGAGCCGTCGCACACGTTGTTCGGCGTGATTCCGCATTTTCTCATGCGCAAGCAGCTATGACGGGAAGAACAATGTAGAGACGCATACTTGCGTCTCGGCGTTGAACGATGACGGCCAGATGATACCCGTACGGCGCGGACGACGAGACGCAAGTATGCGTCTCTACCTCGTTCTGAAACTCCTTTCTAGAACTTCTCGCGGCCCAGCCACAGGTCGGCGTAGAGGCGAAAGTCGCCAAGCAACGAAAACCACGGGTGCTGGAACGTAGCCGGCCGGTTGTGCTCCACGAAGAAGTGCCCCACCCAGGCCAGGCCATATGCCGCCACGATGCCCGCCGGCAGCCAGCCCCACCGCCCGGTAACCACCAGCATGACCAGGCAAATCAGAAACAGCGTGGTGCCCACAAAGTGCAGCACCCGCGTGCCGCGCCGGCTGTGCTCGCGCAAGTAGCGCGGATAAAACTCGGCGAAAGTGAGCGGCAAAGCAGACATGGCAGAGAACAAAAAGCGGTGGATAAACGGCACGGCCGGCCGCGCCTGGCCCAAGTTCGGGGATTGGCACCGATTTTTACCAAACTTGCCAGCCCAACCCGGCATTTAGTCCTTTCAGCCCGCACCCGTGCCCGAAACCCCACCCTCT
This sequence comes from Hymenobacter humi, assembly GCF_042665855.1. Classification (NCBI taxonomy): domain Bacteria; kingdom Pseudomonadati; phylum Bacteroidota; class Cytophagia; order Cytophagales; family Hymenobacteraceae; genus Hymenobacter; species Hymenobacter humi. The sequence goes on from NZ_JBHTEK010000001.1 coordinate 244,270, forward strand.
GCCCGCCCCCTGCCCGAACTCGCTACCATGGTGGCGGCCTACAACCAAATGAACAGCTACGGCCGCGTCAACGGCATGACCCTGACCGTGCAAGATGCCGGCCAGGCCGAGTACCGCATGACCATCCGCGACGAGCACCTGTCCTCGCCCAACACCTGCCACGGCGGCGTGCTCGCGGGCCTTATGGACGCGGCCCTGGGCGCGGCGGCCCTCTCGCTGGCCTTCACCAGCCTGGAGTTCGTCTCTACGGTTGAATTCAAAATGAATTACCTGCACGCCGTGCATCTGCACGATGTACTGGTGGCCAAAGCTCTGGTCGACCACGCCGGCAACAAGCTGGTGGTGAGCAGCTGCGTGATTTACCGGGTGGCCGAAGGCAAAGCCGACGTGGCCGTGGCCCGCGGCCTGGGCACCTTCAACCGCTACCCAGCCAACAAGCGCGACTTCGCCAAGCTGGTGATGCAGCAGTAGCTCAAGCTGAGCTATTTGCACAGACCACAAAAAAGCCCGGCTCCATCAGGAGCCGGGCTTTTACATTCATCAAATTGTAGCGGTACTTACAGTTCCGCGGTGGCGGCGTGCACGCTTACGGGCTCGTACTCGTCTTCAATGTCGCTGAGCTGCGGCGCGGTGACTTTGCGTACGTTGCGGGCGCAGTCTTCGTCGCGGTGGTTGCGGCCCACGGTGAACTCCACCCAGTCGCCTTCGCGCAGGTCGTTGAAGTCGCCCTCGGTGAGGTCGGCGTAGCTGAAGAACAGGTTGTTGGGGGGCATTACTACGAAGCCAAAACCGTTTTTCAGGTTTTTGATGGTGCTCATGCCCATGGTGCCCACGGGGCCGGCGGCGGTGGGGCCGGTGGGCCGCACGAGTTTGGGGGCCGAAGGCGTGCTCGGGGCAAAAGCGGCCGGCTCGGACTGGTTCACGAACAGGGCTTCCACTACTTCGTCCTGGGCCTGCAAGCCGCGGTCGATGACGTCGTGCATGGCCACCGGGTAGGTTACCTGCTCCAAAAGCTGCTGCGAGGCGCGCGTTACGCGGGTTTCGCCTTTGAAGTCTTCGTACTTGAAATCCCAGTTGAGCAGCATCACGCGGGTGCCCACGGTGTTGAGCTTGCGGATGAGGGGCACGTAGTCGCTGTCGCCGGCGATGAGCACCACTACGTCGAGGGTTTTGTGCAGAGCTAGCTCAAGTGCCTCCAGGGAGAGCCACACGTCGATGCCTTTTTCCTGCAGGCGGCCGTCGCGGGTTTTCAGGGCCATGTAGTGCGTTTGCACGCCCAGGTTCATCAGAATGTCGTCGAGCAGGCGGTCGTGGAACAGGCGGTCCTTGTCGCGGGCTTCGGTGGCGGAGAGGCGGCCGCGGAAGAAATGGGCATCGGTAATCTGCGCCAGGCGCACGTCCACATCCTCTTCCTCAGCTACTTGATGGCGTATATACTCGTGTAATCCTTCCAGGCTGATGCGGGCCTTGCGTTCGTGCTGGAAATAATAATAGTCGCTAATTTTTAAGAAATAGTTGCCGTCATAGAAGACACCAACCCGAATTAAGGGGCTGTTCATCTGATTCATGGTAATGGTTGTAAGTAAAGTTAGAAAAGTGTTTTAGGTTGGACAAACAGGATGGATGGGTAGAATCGACACGAAACCACGATGCAATTGCATCTATTTCAAGCTCATGACAATCGGAATAGGACTATCTTCGACGGCAACGCAGCCTTAATGGCGTGGCAGTTCCCGGGGTATGTTACGTTAATTGCTGACCTTATTGAATGCCAGATGGCTTAGCTGATTGAATACGCTGGATAATAACCCGAATCAATACTAACACTACCTTAATAAACTGGCATATCTGCTGCGAAGCTAATGGTATTGGCTGACTTATGCAACAGTACGCCCCTTCAGGCAAGAGTGCAATACGGTGCTACCGCCACGGCACGGCCGCTTAAAACCCCATCCGGCCGATTACCAGACCCAGGACCAACAGTCCGTAGCCGGCGCAAATGGCGATTTCCAGCATATTCCCGGTAGCCGAGCCGGTGCTGATAAGGGGAATTTTAAACGAATAGTCCCACAGCGGCAAAAACCATCTAACCCCGGCTTTAGTGAGACTATCGGCCACTAAGTGAGATGCGTACCCGCTGCCGGCGAACAAGGCCACGCCGTGCCAGCCGAGGTGCTGGTCGGCCAGGTAGCCGATGTACGTCCAGAGGGCCGTGGCCCAGATGGTGTGCGTCCAGGAGCGGTGCGACGTGAAGGGCGCCAGCGCCACAAACGTTCCCAGCAAACTAAGCCACAATTGCTCGGTGTAGAGGCCGGCTACCACGGTGCCCAACCCGGTGAACAGCAGCGCCAGCCGCCGGGCCGAGCCGCCCTGCATGCCCACCCCGATTAGTCCAAAGGCCAGCGCCACGGTATAGTACAACCGCTGCTCGGAGCCCGGCCGTAGCTGCAGGTAGGCGTAGGCGGCCAGCAGCAGCGCCCCGGCGGCAAAGGCCCAGCGCACGTAGTTCTGAGTAAAGCCCAGGCGCTTGCTTAGGCGGCTGTCGGGGTGGTCGAGGTCGGGGGCCAGGCTGGAAAAGCCAGCCAGGGCAATGCCGGGCAGCGAAAACGGAATGCCGGGCACCAGCCCCGCAACGGCCACGCCGGTAATGAGGCCAATGGCCAGGTGAGAAGAGCCGCGCATGAAAGGGAAACAGTTGAGCTAATACGAATACGAAGCTACTGCCCGCGGTAGCCAGCCCACGGCACGCAGCGCGGCGCCCGGCGAACGGAACGGTGGGCACCAGGGATTCCCAAGATTCTTAGCTTTGCCGGGCGAGCCAGCTCAAGTGGGGAAACCTTCGTTGCGGCTCTGCTGTATTCTCCCCGCAGCCCGACCGGAACTTCTCCTGGCCGGGCTACTCTATTTGTCCCGCACCAGTCCCTATATTCTGTGCAAGTAGCTGACTTTCTTCGCCTCTACCGTCTTTCCCCGGAGCTGCAAACCCTGGCTTCGCGCCTGCGCGCGGCCGCCAAGCCCGACCCCGGCAGCGTGCGCCTGCACCTGCGCGGCTTGGTGGGCAGCCAGGATGCGGTAGTGGCGGCGGCCGTGGCCCACGCCCAGCACCCGCACGTGTTCGTGCTGCACGACAAAGACGAGGCGGCCTATTTCCTGTCCGATTTGCAGCACCTGCTGCCGGAGGGGCCCGAGGCGCTGCTGTTTCCCAGCTCCTACAAGCGCCCGTACCAGTTCGACGAGACCGAAAACGCCAACGTGCTGATGCGCGCGGAGGCCCTGAACCGGCTCAACACGACCCGCGCGGCCGCCACGGGCAACAGCGTGTTCATTGTGACGTACCCCGAGGCGCTGACCGAGAAGGTTATCAACCGGCAGAGCTTGGTGAAGAATACCTTCAACGCCAAGGTGGGCGACAAGCTGGACGTGAATTTCCTGGGCGAGCTGCTGGGCGAATACGACTTCGAGAAGACGGATTTTGTGTATGAAGCCGGTCAATACGCCGTGCGCGGCGGCATTGTGGACGTGTTCAGCTACGCCAATGAGTTGCCGTTTCGACTTGAGCTATTCGGCGATGAAATCGAGAGCATCCGCACGTTCAATCCCGAGACGCAGCTCTCGGTGGAGCCGCGGCCCAGCATCAGCATCATCCCGAACGTACAAACCAAGATGCTGACCGAAACGCGGGAGGCCTTCTTCGAATTCCTGCCCCGTACGGCCTGTATTTGGGCCAAAGACGTGCGCCAGACGCTGGACGTGGTGACGGAACTGTACGAAAAATCCGAGGCCAACTTCCAGCAGATGCTGAGCGAGGCCGGCGGCATGCAAATCGTGAGCAAGCCATCCGACTTATTCGAGTCGGGCAAGAATTTCAAGAAGCTACTCGATGAATTCGCGGTAGTGGAATTTGGCAAGCGCTTTCACTTCAAAAACGCCGAGACCTTTCAGTTTTCGGCCAAGCCCCAGCCCAGTTTCAATAAGGAGTTTGAGCGGATGGTGAAGAACCTGAAGGAGAACCAGCTCCGCGGCTTCACCACCATCATCACCGCCGACACGGTACGCCAGGCCGACCGGCTCCGGACCATTTTCGACGAGGCTCGACAACAACGTCAAGTTTCAGCACCTGCTGCTGGCCTTGCGCGAAGGCTTTATTGATGAGCAGCTTGAGCTGGCCGTGTACACCGACCACCAGCTGTTTGAGCGCTACTACCGGGCCCAGGAAACGCGGAAGTTCTCCAAGAAGAAAGCGCTGACGCTGCGCGAGCTGAAGACGTTGCAGCCCGGCGACTACGTGACGCACCAGGACTACGGCATCGCGCGCTTCGCAGGGCTGACGCAGGTGGAAATCAACGGGCAGATTCAGGAAGCCATTCGGCTGGTATACCGCGACGACGACTTGCTCACGGTAAGCATTCACTCGCTGCACAAGATTGCCAAGTACAGCGGCGCCGAGGGCTCCCCGCCGACCATGAGCAAATTGGGCTCGCCGGAGTGGGAGAACAAGAAACGGTCGGTTAAGAAGAAGGTCAAGGACATCGCGGCCGACCTCATCCGGCTGTATGCCAAGCGCAAGACCGCGCCGGGCTTCGCGTTTTCGCCCGATGGCTTTATGCAGGCCGAGCTGGAATCGAGCTTCATTTATGAGGACACGCCCGACCAGGCCAAGGCCACCGAGGACGTGAAACAGGACATGCAGCAGCCCCACCCCATGGACCGGCTTATCTGCGGCGACGTGGGTTTTGGCAAGACGGAAATCGCCATCCGGGCGGCCTTTAAAGCCGTGGCCGATGGCAAGCAGGCCGCCGTGCTGGTGCCGACCACCATCCTGGCCATGCAGCACTACAAGACCTTCCGGGACCGGCTGGCGACCCTGCCCGTGACGGTGGAGTACATCAACCGGTTTAAGTCGACCAAGCAGATAAAGGAAACCCTGCAGCGCGTAGCCGAGGGCAAAACCGACATTCTCATCGGCACGCACCGACTCACCAACAAGGACATCAAGTTCAAGGACCTGGGCCTGCTCATTATTGACGAAGAGCAGAAGTTCGGCGTGAAAACCAAGGACAAGCTCAAGGAGCTGAAAGTGAACGTGGACACGCTCACGCTTTCGGCCACGCCGATTCCGCGCACGCTGCACTTCTCGCTGATGGGTGCCCGCGATTTGAGCGTGATTGCCACGCCGCCGCCCAACCGCCAGCCGGTGAGCACGGAGCTGCACGTGTATGACGAAATCCTGATTCGCGACGCGGTGTCGCGGGAGCTCAAGCGCGGCGGGCAGGTGTTTTTCGTGCACAACCGCGTGAAGGACATTGAGGAAATGGCCAACACCATCCTGCGGCTCGTGCCCGATGCCAAAATCACCTACGCCCACGGGCAGATGGAGGGCGAGATGCTGGAAAAGCGCATGATGAAGTTCGTGGAAGGCGAGTACGACGTGCTGGTATCCACCAACATCATCGAAAGCGGGCTCGACATCCCCAACGCCAACACAATCATTATCAACCGCGCCCACCTGGCCGGCCTCTCCGACCTGCACCAGATGCGCGGCCGCGTGGGCCGCTCCAACCGCAAGGCCTACTGCTACCTGCTCACACCGCCCGTGGCTCAACTTCCGGCCGACGCCCGCAAGCGCCTGAGTACGCTGGAAGAGTTTTCGGACCTAGGCGCGGGCTTCAACGTGGCCATGCGCGACCTCGACATTCGCGGTGCCGGCAACCTGCTCGGCGGCGAACAAAGCGGCTTCATCAACGATTTGGGCTACGAGACCTACCACCAGATTCTGGACGAGGCGGTGCAGGAACTCAAGGAAACCGAGTTCCGCGATTTGTTCCTCGGCGACTCCAACCAGCGCCTGCAGCAGGCCGCCGGCGCGGGCCGCATTCAGGAATGCAACGTGGAGACCGACCAGCAGGTGCTCATCCCGGAGAAGTACGTGAGCAACGTGTCGGAGCGCCTGCAGCTCTACGCCAAGCTCGACCGCGCCCAGAAGCCCGAGGAGCTGCGCAAGCTGCTCACCAGCATGGTGGACCGGTTTGGGCCGCTACCGCCCGAAGTGGAGCAGGCTGGCCGACATCGTGCGGCTGCGCTGGCAGGCCTGCCACGTGGGCTTCACGAAAATCACCCTCAAGCGCGACACGCTGAAAGGCTTCCTGCCGGCTGACGACGACCACAAAGCCTATTTCCAGGGCGAGCAGTTCGGCACCATCCTCAACTACGTGCAAACGCACTCGCGCACGGCCAGTCTGAAGGAGAAAAAGGAGCAGCTGATTGTGACGTTTGAGGAGGTGCGCTCCATCCAGCAGGCCAAGCGTGTGCTCAGTGAGCTGGGCAGTGAGGAGGCCGTAGCGGTATAACCTGAGCGTTGAAGGATGTGCTGGTTGAGAGCCAGACGGGCGACCTGAGCTAAAAAACAGCTAACTGCCTTATGGCCCGTCGTGCCCCGGCCTGAACTTGCAGCACATACAAGCCGGGAGCTAGTCCAGCCAACGAAAGCTCGTGGCGCAGGGCTTCAGCTGCCGGCAGTGTAATGGCGCGAAAGCGCACGAGCCGGCCCATTGCATCACGGAGGACAAGCGTAGCCTGCGAAGTGCCTGGAACGGGCGGTACCACAACCGTTGTGCTCGAATGGGCCGGGTTGGGGTATAGCATCACGCCCGGCAGCGGACTGGCAGCAGTTGAGCTGGTCAGCACAGGGTCGGCCAGGGCTGCGAGGAAGCCACCGGAACCGGGAAGCGTGAGCTCGCCAAACCTGGCAGCCGGTGCACCCACATTGCCGCTTACATATACGCGCGCCTTGGTAGCGGCAACGGCCATGCCCACGTCATTGCCATTGCTCCCGGCACGCAGCGCCCAGGCGAAATTGCCGGTGTCGGTAAGCTTGGTTACAAAGACATCGGAGCCAGGGGGTACCACTGCCGGTATTGATAAGGGTCGTGCTGCCAAACCTGGCCGTGTCGCTGCTGAAATCTCCCGCCACGTACACATCCGTCCCTCTTACGGCTATGCTCCGGGCATAATCGTTGGCGGTTCCGCCGGCGTGCTGGCCCCAGACGAAATTACCGGTGTCGGTAAGCTTGGTTACGAACACATCCGTGCCAATGCCGGCATTGGCGAGGGTGGTGCTGCCAAGTGGTAGAATGTCCGTATTAAAAAAGCCCGTCACATACACGTTGGTTCCGTTGACCGCCAGCGCCGAGACCAACTCATCTCTGGAGCCGCTGATGCGCTGGGCCCATGCGAAGGTGGCACTGGTTCCCGCATCCGTAATCTTGCCCACAAAGCCATCAGCGCCGCCGCCATTGGCGAGGCCTTGGCTCTCAAGATTCACCGTTGGGCCACCGAACCACCCCGCTACATATATGCTGTTGCCGCTTGCTGCCAGCGCAAGGCTCTGCTCGCTACCCGCAGCTCCCCTTATGTGCTGGGCCCAAACCACGCTGGCACTGCTCCCGGAATCGGTGAGCTTGGCTACGAATGCATCCGTTGTGTTGTCAGGGCCGAAGTTTAGAAAACGGTTGGTTCCCAGCAGCGTGTAAATGCCTTCGAAGTACCCCGTGATGTAAATGCTACTCCCGCTCACGGCCATTGCCGTGGCAAAGTCTCCCCAGGCACTACCGGCGCGCTGAGCCCAGACAAAGCTGGACGTAGAACCCTCGTCCGTGAGTTTCGCCACGAATAAATCGGAGCTCGTTGAGCCAGGCACAATGCTGCTGCTGTTAAATAGAGTCGTGGCCCCAAAACTGGCTGTTGGGCTCAGAAACTCACCAAATACGTACACGTTCGTTCCACTCACAGCTATTGCCATGGCTCGCTCAGCATGGGCACCACCCGCCCGCTGGGCCCAGATAAAGGCATTTGTGAAGGGACTCCACTTGGCCACAAAAACATCCGGGGCATCGGTCTGGCTGGTCAGGGTAATGCTGCCAAAACTGGCCGTGCCCTGGAAGAACCCCGCCACGTACACATTGCCGTTATCATCGACAGCCGTAGCCATCGTGCTAGCCGGGAAGCCGACTGCCGTTTGCCAAGCCGGAGCAGCCTGCCCCTTCGCCCTTCCAATTGCCGCCAGCCCCAGCAGTACACAAAAAGCCAGGCGCCAACCGCCGGCAACCAACGCACGAAGGAAAGACTGAACCATGATAATATACTAATAAGCATTACCTATCTCCAATCGCAGAGCCCCTATTAAATTTAATTCACGCCTCTTTTATATGCAACCTGAACTATGTAACTAGTCCCACGCGGCACCATCCTCAACTACGTGCAGACGCACTCGCGCACGGCCAGCCTGAAGGAGAAAAAGGAGCAGGCTCATCGTCACGTTTGATGAAGTGCGCTCCATTCAGCAGGCCAAGCGTGTGCTCAGTGAGCTGGGCAGTGAGGAGGCCGTAGCGGCGTAAGCTGAGCGGCAGGATTTTTACCAACAGTTGAGCCGGAATGCCGTAAGACTCAGTAATCTTTTCGCATTTCCACTCCTATCCGTTTTTATGAAAGAGCTCCTTGTTCTGGCCGTATTGGCTGCTAGCATTACCACGGCTTCGGCCCAGACGCCGCGGTCCCGCGCCGGGTCCCACTCGGCCACCGAGCGTGAATCGGGCCGTACTTCGGCCAGCCCACCGGCCAGCCCCACTACTGTGTCGCCCAACTACTCGGCAGGCAAAGGCACGCGCACCGGCCGCAAAACCGATACCACTCCCGCCACGGGCCCCACCCGGGCTTCGCGCTCGAGCTCCGGCACCAAAACCCGCGGGCAGAGCAAGCCCACCGGCAGCGGCAACATCGAAAGCATGAGCAAAACCGAACCCGCCGGCCCCAAACCCAAGAAATAAGCGGCGGCTACTCCCTGAAGCAAACCCGGCCCGGCGCAACTGCACCGGGCCGGGTTTATTTTTGCCCGTTGGGGGTTGTGCATTTTTCGTTTGCTTATGAAAAACATTGTGCTTGCGTTGTTATTCTTGGCCATGGCTTTTTCCGCCGTGGGTCAAACGCGTTTCAATCCTGCCTTGAAGCAAGAATTGGATAGCATTTATGTAGTCGACCAAAAGTGGCGAAGCTTGCTCTTCTCCCCGCGCACCGAGCACAAAACCGATTCGTTGGCCACAACCTTGGGAGTGAGGAAAGATGCGCTCGGCAATTATTTGGCCCAGCAAATGCTCCGCACAGATTCCTCTAACCAAGTACGGGTGCGGGCCATTCTGAAGCAGTACGGCTACCCCGGTAAGACGCTCGTGGGCGAGCCCACCAACGAGGCCGCGTGGTACGTCATCCAGCATTCCGACAACATCACAAAATACTTGCCCCTCGTAAAAAAGCGGCCAAAAAGGGCGAGCTGCCCTTCCGGCTATACGCCCAAATGCTGGACCGCGAGCTCATGCGCCAGGGCAAAGAGCAGCTCTACGGCACGCAGGCCATGGGCTACAACACCACCAACCACGCCACCGGCCGGCGCGAGCCCCAGCCGCCGTTTGTGTGGCCCATCAAGGATGCGGCCGGCGTGAACGAGCGCCGCCGGAAGGCCGGATTCTCGACCACCGTGGAGCAAAATGCTGCCATTCTAGGCATTCCCTACCGCGTGCTTACGCTGAAAGACGTGGCCCGCATGCCCAAAAATTAATCCGCCGTTATGACCCTCCACTGGACCGTTAAACCCTACGAAGAGCTCACCCTCACCGAACTATACGAGTTGCTGCGGCTGCGCATCGAAGTGTTTGTGGTGGAGCAAAACTGCCCGTTTCAGGACCTTGACCGGCAAGACGATAAAGCCTATCACTTATTGGGCTACACCGAAGACGACGAGCTCGGGGCTTACGCGCGCCTCTTTGACGCCGGCATCAGCTACGAGGAGGTGGCCATTGGGCGGGTGGCCGTGTCGCCGGCCCACCGCGGCAAGGGCTTGGGCCAGGAGCTTATGCAGCAGGCCATTGCCTACTGCGAAGTGCTGTATGGGGCCCAGCCCATCAAGATTGGGGCCCAGCAGTACCTCGAGCGGTTTTACCAAAGCTTCGGCTTTGTGCAGAGCGGCGAAGGCTACCTAGAAGACGGCATACCGCACATGCCCATGGTGCGGGCCTGAAGCGTTTGGGCTACTTAAACCAAAACGCCGGAAAAAGACCGTCATGCTGAGCGAAGTCGAAGCATCTCGCGTGCGGCAGTAACTCAATCGATTGGATTAGTGACTGCACGCGAGATGCTTCGACTTCACTCAGCATGACGGTCTTATTATTAAGGTCAGCTGAGGTCTAAGCTAATTGCTTAAATCTCGCAGCCATCGGGCCCACAGGCGGGGCCGTCGGCTACCATTACCGGGGCAGGTTTAGCGGGCTTGGTTTCGTCCCACACTTTGTCCAGCACTTCGTTGAATAGCTCGGTGGGCTGGGCGCCCGACACGGCGTACTTGTCTTCGAACACGAAGAAGGGCACGCCGCGCACGTTGATTTGCTGGGCCTGGTACTCATCGTAGCGCACGGCCTCCGCATAGGTGCCATTGGTGAGGGCGGTGCGGGCTTCTTCGGCGTCGAGGCCGATTTCGGTGGCCAGCTTCACCAGCGTGTCGAGGTCGTTCAGGTTCTGGCCCTGGAGGTAGTAGCCGGCCATGAGGCGCTCCTTGGCCTCGCCTTGCTTGCCGTGCTTGGCCGCCAAATGGATGAGCCTGGTGGCCCAGGAATGTGTTGGTGGGCACAGCATTGTCGAAGTCGTAGGTCAGCCCAACTTCCTTGGCCATGCCGGCCATGTAGTCGCTCATTTCCTGCGCCTGCGCCACGGGAATGCCTTTTTCTCGGCCAGCGACTCGTACACGCTGCGGCCGGGCACGGGCTGGTAGTCGGGGGTCAGTTCGAAGCTGCGCCACACCACTTCTACCTGGTCGGCGTGCGGGAATTTTTCGAGGGCCTCCTCAAAGCGGCGCTTGCCGATGTAGCAGAACGGGCAAACAATATCGGACCAGATTTCAACTTTCATAGTAGGGTATCCTAGTGGATTGATGTAGGTACAACAATCGAGGCCCGCTAAAAAGTTTAACCCCCGGTCCGGTACCGTCTTAACCAGCTCAATTCCTGCGCTTACAGCACCTCGGCTTTCACATTGACGCGCTGCTTGGCCAGCTCGGTGAGGATTTCGTCGGTTCTCTTTTCCTCGTCCAGCGTCTGGCGCAGCAGTTCGGCGGCCTGGGTCATGCCCAGGTCTTCGGTCATTTGCACGGCCGTGCCGTAGCAGGCGATTTCGTAGTGCTCCATTTTCTGCGCGGCCGCGAGCAGCATGGCGTCGAGCACCTGGGGCGTCGACTCTTTGCGCATCAGCTTTTCGGCATCCGTCAGCAGGCCCTTCATGGCCGAGCAGACTTCGCGGCTGGGCTTGATTTCCATCAGCTCCATGATTTGCTCGAGCCGGGCCACCTGCCGCTTGGTTTCGACGCCGTGCTTTTCGAAGGCAGCCCGCAGCCGGGCGTCGCTCACGTTTTCGACCAGGGTAGCCAAGCCTTCCAGGCCCAACTCTTCGGCGCTGTACATCATCTGAATGTCGTGCACGAGCAGGTCGCGCATGGTTCGCAATTGATTCATGGCAAAGTATATAAGGGTGGAAAATGGGAAAGGCTGCTGAATAAAGGTGACAACCCGGCCAGTGTCTGGGCGCGCCGGCCCGGCAGTTCACCAGCTTTATGACGTGTCACGTGGCCTGCATTTCGCCGGACGGCAAGTCGCCGAAGCTGTTAATCTTTTGTGGGGGTTAATAGCCTGTTTGTTAGCGCGGCGACTCCCTAACCTACGACAGCTCAATTCTCAGGTTGAAGGCCTTTTTCTTAGGCTTTGGGTGTCAGAATTATTTTCTGCTTGCGGTACAGCTTGGGGCGCGGCTACGGCTCAGCTTCCGCGCCGGGGCGTAACATTCGGTTCGAAACGGCAGTTAGCTGCGCTGGCTGCTCCCCGACCGGCGCGGCCCTTCCCTCCCCATTGACATCCCCCTTTCCTTATGGAATACCGAGAATTAGGCAGCTCCGGCGTTATCGTTTCGCGCATCACCTTTGGCAGCTGGGCGGCCGGCGGCTGGATGTGGGGCGGCACCGAGCAGAACGACGCCGTGGGCGCCATTCAGGCCAGCTACGACCTGGGCGTGACCAGCATCGACACGGCACCGGTCTACGGCATGGGCTTCAGCGAGAAAATCGTGGTCGAAGCCATCAAAAGTCTGCCGCGCGACAAGGTCCAAATCCTCACCAAATTCGGCATGCGCTGGGACCTGGCCCAGGGCGACTTTGCCATGAAAACCAAGGACAACGACGGCCACGACCTCGACGTGTACAAATACGCCGGCCGCGACAGCATCATCAAGGAGTGCGAGGACAGCCTGCGCCGCCTCGGCACCGACTACATCGACCTCTACCAGCAGCACTGGCCCGATATCACCACCCCCATCGACGAAACGATGGAGGCCGTGACGCGCCTCATCGAGCAGGGCAAGGTGCGCGCCGCCGGCGTGAGCAACTACTCGGTAGCCCAAATGCAGGAAGCCGAAAAAACGCTCAACCTTGTATCGAACCAGGTGCCCTACAGCATGGTGCGGCGAGACATCGAGGCCGATGTGGTGCCGTACTGCCTCGCCCACCACAAGGCCATTCTGGTGTACAGCCCCTGCAATTGGGCTTGCTCACGGGCAAAATCAAGCCCGACCAGGCGTTTGGCGAGGGCGACCTGCGCGCCGGCCACCGCTTCTTCACCCCGGAATTCGTGACCCAGGTGAATGCTATGCTAAACAAAATCCGGCCGCTGGCCGAAACCAAAAACGCCACGTTGGGCCAGCTTGTACTGCGCTGGACGCTGACGCAGCCCGGCATTACGGTGGCGCTGGTGGGCGCCCGCAACCCCGAGCAGGCCGTGCAGAACGCCCGGGCCATCGACCTGCAGCTGTCGTTTGAAGAGATTGATTTCATCAACAAACAGCTGGTGGTGCTGCAGCCCGCGTCGGCGTAATGTGGCTTGCGGGATGGAGATAGGTCAGTACTCACACCAACATCCCGCCTGCTCCATCTGTCATGCTGACGAAGGAAGCATCTTCTCACCGATGAACGAGTCGTGCTGACCTGAGAAGATGCTTCGCAGGCGGACGCCAGATAAGCATGACATATGCCTGTTATAGAGAGCTGGGGAGTATTGAGGAAAGATGCTTCGCCGCACTCGGCATAACGTCTTTTCACCTCTCAGAATGCGCATGCAAGAGGGCCCGCCAACTGGCGGCTATATATTTGGGATATGCCCCTTGCCTACCGCCGCCTTGTCGTTAAAATCGGTTCCAACGTCCTGACCCAGGACAGTGGCCTGCCCGACTTGGCCCGAATGGAGCAGCTAGTGGCCCAAGTAGCGGCCCTCAAGGCGCAGGGGCGGGAAGTGATTGTGGTGTCGTCGGGGGCGGTGGCGGCCGGGCGCAGCCTTATCACGGTGCCGGCTAAGACCGATGCCGTGCGCGGGCGCCAGCGCTGGCCGCCGTGGGCCAGGTGAAGCTGCTGAGCACCTACGCTGAGCTATTTGGCCGGCACGGCTTGCTGTGCGCCCAGGTGCTGGTGACCAAGGAAGACTTCCGCGACCGGCAGCACTACCTAAACATGCGTAATTGCTTCCAGGAGCTGCTGCAGCGCAAGGTAATCCCGATTGTGAACGAGAATGACGTCATCGCGGTGACGGAGCTGATGTTTACCGACAACGACGAACTGGCCGGCCTGATTGCCGCGCAGGCTCGACGCCGATGCCTTGGTAATCCTGACCAACGTGGACGGGATTTTTGACGGCGACCCGCGCTTGCCAACGTCCCAGGCTCCTGCGCGAGATTGCGCCTACGGCCACGGGCTTTGCCAACTTCGTGACGGCTCAACGCTCGCAGTTTGGGCGCGGCGGCATGCTCACCAAGTGCCACATGGCACACAAAGTAGCCAAGCTGGGCATCAGCGTACACATTGCGAATGGCAAGACGGCCGACATCCTGCCCGCCGTGCTGGCTGAGACTGCGGCCCACACCTGGTTCCGGCCCAGCAAAACGGCCTCGGGCAAAAGAAGTGGCTGGCCAACTCCCAGGACTCGGCCAAGGCGGCAGTGCAAGTGAATGCCGGCGCGGTGGCGGCCCTCACCGCTGCGGGCAAGGCCGTCAGCCTGCTGCCAGTGGGCGTGCTGGCCATCGAAGGCACCTTTCGCAAGGGTGACATCATCCGCCTCACCGATGAAAAGGGCCACTTACTAGGCCTGGGCATTGCTGAATATGGCTCAGACAAAGCCCTCGAACGCTTGGGCCAGCAGCACCAACGGCCGCTGGTGCACTACGACTATTTGTTTCTCACCCCTACCCTTGCCTGACCGTGGAGCTGCGCCCGATTTTGAAGCCACCCGCCAGGCCAGCCGTGCGCTGGCGGCCTTTGCGCCGGCCGCCACCGACGCCCTGCTCCGCGACCTGGCCGACGCCACCGAAGCCCAAACGCCGTTCCTGCTGGGCGAAAACGCCCGCGACCTGGCCCAGATGCCCGCCACCGACCCGCGCCACGACCGCCTGCGCCTCACCGCCGAGCGCCTGCGCGGCATGGCCGACGACCTGCGCAACGTAGCCGGCCTGCCCACCCCATTGGGACAGATTATTTCCGAAACCGACCGGCCCAACGGCCTGCACCTGACCAAGGTGCGCGTGCCCCTCGGCGTGGTGGGCATCGTCTACGAAGCCCGGCCCAACGTGACCTTCGACAGCTTGGCGCTGTGCCTGAAAACCGGCAACGCCTGCCTGCTCAAGGGCGGCTCCGACGCGGCTTTTTCCAACGCCGCCCTGCTGGAGGTGGCCCGGCCCATGCTGGAACGCCACGGCCTGCCTGCCGCCGTGGCCACGCTGCTACCGCCCGACCGCGCCGCTACGGCCGCCCTGCTCGCCGCGGTGGGCTACGTCGACGTGCTGATTCCGCGCGGCAGCCAGCAACTCATCAACTACGTGCGGGAAAATGCGCGCGTGCCGGTGATTGAAACCGGAGCCGGCATCGTGCACACCTATTTCGACGAAACCGGCGACTTGAGCAAGGGCCAGGCCATCATCCACAATGCCAAAACCCGCCGTGTGAGCGTGTGCAACTCGCTCGACTGCCTGCTCCTGCACGCCAGCCGGCTCGCGGATTTGCCTGAGCTGCTCGCCCCGCTAGCAGCGGCCGGGGTTGAGCTGTTTGCCGATGCGCCGGCCCACGCCGCGCTGGCGGTGCACTACCCGGCGGCCCTGCTCAGCCTCGCTTCGGAGGAGCATTACGGAACGGAATTCTTGTCGCTGAAAATGGCAGTAAAAACCATGGCCTCACTCGAGGAGGCCATGGACCACATAGCCCAGCACGGCTCGCGCCACAGCGAAGCCATTGTTTCGGAAGATGCTGCGCACATCGACACGTTCCTGCGCACCGTGGACGCGGCCGCCGTGTACGCCAACGCCTCCACCGCTTTCACCGACGGCGCCCAGTTTGGGCTGGGGGCCGAAATTGGTATCAGTACCCAAAAGCTGCACGCCCGCGGCCCCATGGGCCTGCAGGAACTGACCAGCTACAAGTGGCTGGTGCGCGGCGATGGCCACATCAGAACGTCGTAAAAACATGGAGACTTCCATTACTTTCCGGGCCACGCTCGAGCCGGGCGGCCCCAGCTTCATGCCCACGCAAATCCTTGTAGTGCCGGCCGAGGTGCTGGAGCAGCTAGGCGGCAAGGCAGTAAAACGCGTCGTCTGCACCATTCACGGGCACGCGCTGCGCCTTGGCCTATTACCGCTTGAAGGCGGCGGGCGCTACCTCATGCTCAACAAAGACGTGTGCCGCGCCGTGGGCATAGAGTTGGGCCAGGAACTGGCGATTGACATTGCACCCGACCCCAACCCGGACCACGTAGACCTACCTGATGAATTAGCCGAAGCCCTCGCCGCCTGGCCCGAGGCCGAAACGGCTTTTCACGCGTACAGCGGCGCGCACCGCCGCGCCATGGCCCGGCTGGTAGACGAGGCCAAGCAGCACGAAACCCGCGTGCGCCGCGCCGTGCAGTTGGCTGAGCGCCTGGGACGGGGGCTGCACCCGTTTCGGGGTGACTGAGAGGTAATGCTTCTAAAAAACAGTCTGTAAAAAAGCCCGTCATGCTGAGCGTCGGCACCTCACCCCCGGCCCCTCTCCTGCGGAGAGGGGAGCCTGACGTTCGTTCCATGAAAAAGCCCCAGCTCTAAATTGAGCCGGGGCTTTCTGTTTTAACAATTAATTGAGCTAGCCCTTGTGCCGTAGCTCCCCTCTCTTTTGGAGAGGGGCCGGGGGTGAGGTGCCGACGCTCAGCATGACGTTCTACAAAGTCATTCTATACAGCCGGGTTACTTCAGTTGCCCCGCTCTAATCTTTCAGCACGATGTTCACCACTGTGCCGGGGCCGTCTACGGTGAATTTGCACTCGTTGAAATCGGGCGCGGCCACGGTGGGGCGGATGTTGTTGGAAAAGGCGAAGGGCTCGGTGGGAATGCCGATAAAGTTCTTGTCGAGCTTGTCGTTGTTGTTCAAATCCTGGGTGATGGCCACGGCCCACTCGCCTTTAGGAAGGTCGATGGGCAGCGTAAACTCGTTCTTGCCTTCGGGCTTCACGGCCTTCGAAAACGCCCATTTGCCGCTTTTCAGAAACCCGTCGCGGGTGTTGTAGAAATACAGCTTGACGGTGGACGTGGTGGACACCAGCGACGACACGACCACCGTGACAGCGGCGGTTTCGCCGGCCGGAGTGGCAGCGCCCAACAGGCTGCTACCAATCAATAACGAGCAAATCGACAGCATCTTCATAAGCCAGGGTGTTAGAGACGTGGAATACCAGAGAGTACGGGCCCAACGCGGCCGGGGCTGGAAAGAGTTCGGCTTTGCCCAGCTTTGGGCGTGGCCCAAGGCAAAGCCCAAGCATAAGAATTCTTCGCTTTACCCCGCATCTTTACCGCATGGAAGGCTTAACCAAAATAGACGACCTCGGCAAGCCACGCGTGGTAATTGTGGGCGGTGGCTTTGCCGGGCTGGAGCTGGCCAAGGCCCTGGCCGACGTGCCGGTGCAGGTGGTGCTCATCGACCGGCAGAACTACCACGCCTTTCAGCCCCTGCTCTACCAGGTGGCCACGGCCGGGCTCGATGCCGACTCGGTGGTGTCGCCGTTTCGCAAAATCCTGAACGGGCAGACGAACTTCTACTTCCGGCTGGCTGAGGTGCAGGGCATCGACGAGGTGAGCCGCGTGGTGGAAACCTCCATCGGGCGGGTGCGCTACGACTACCTGGTGCTGGCCACCGGCGCCGAGCCCAACTACTTTGGCGATGCCCAGATGGCCAAAAATTCCATTGCCCTGAAAAGCGTGGAAGACGCCATTGAGCTGCGCAACACCGTGCTCTCCAACTTCGAGCAGGCCCTGCAGCTCGGCGACATGGAGCAAATCAACAGCCTGCTCGACTTCGTGATTGTGGGCGGCGGCCCCACCGGCGTGGAGATAGCCGGGGCCCTGAGCGAGCTGCGCAAGCACGTGTTTCCCAAGGATTACCGCGAGCTCAACTTCAAGGAAATGGACATCCACCTGATTCAGAGCGGGCCGGTGCTGCTCAAGGGCATGTCGGCCCACGCCTCGCAGCATGCCCTGGAGTCGCTGCGCAAATTCGGAGTGCAGGTGTGGCTGGAAGCCCGCGTGAAGTCCTACGACGGCTACACCGTCACGCTCAACACCGGCCAGAAGCTTATCACGCGCACGCTCATCTGGGCCGCTGGGGTCGAAGGGGCGCCCATCGGGGGCCTGCGCCCCACCTGCCTGCTGCCCGGCAACCGCTACTGCGTGGACGCGTGCAGCCGCGTGGTGGGCTACGACCGGGTGTTTGCCATCGGCGACATTGCCGCCATGCAAAGCCCCGCCTACCCCGACGGCCACCCCATGGTGGCGCAGCCCGCCCTGCAGCAGGGCCGCCTGCTGGGCCAAAACATCGCGCGCCTGCTCAACGGCCAGGACCCGCTGCCGTTCACGTACGACGACAAGGGCGCCATGGCCACCATCGGCCGCAACCACGCCGTGGCCGACGTGAAGCTTTTCGGCCAGGAATTCCACCTGACGGGCTTTCTGGCCTGGCTGGCCTGGAGTTTCATTCACGTCATTTCCCTGGTGGGCTTCCGCAATCGCCTTTCGGTGTTCTTCACCTGGGGCTGGAATTACGTCACCCAGGACAAGGGCTTGCGCTATATTATCGGCAAGAGCAAAACGCCGGTGCGCGAGCAGGAAGTGGCCGAAAAGGCTGTGGTGTGAAAATATTGAGCTGGCTCAACCTCACCGCTGGCTTTGGCTTTGCTTGTGCAATTGAATAATGCACCCAAAAACCATTGTTACGGACGCAACCATTGCTTCCCGTCGTCGGTCAAGAATACACAACGCCTCGTCCATCCTCTTCCACCTTTTGTTCTGGTTATGCGCTTACTCGCTACCCTCGGTCTTGCCTTGCTCTCGCTCACCGTGGCAAGCTGCGGCACCACAACCTGCATCGACGAACCTCAGCCCCAGCCTCCCTGCCTCTCCGGCGTGGTGGTGGGCGATGCCTGCCTCGACGGCGTGCTGATTGACGTGGACGCGGCCTTCCCCATTGGCAAGCCCACCGGAAGACATGACAACGTCATTGCCGCCGTCAATTTTGCCGACTTAGCCAGCCTAAACCAAGTGGGCCAACGCGTGTACTTCACTTCCCGCAACGACCCCGCGCGGCAAAGTGCCGCCCGCTTCTGCACCGCCAATACCTTTCCGCTCCCCGTGCCGCGCCTGGTGCTCAGCAACATCTCGGCCACCGCCTGCGGGAAGACTGGCCCGCAATAAAGGCATTTCCCCTTTCCGTCTGCAAAAACCATCGCCCGGCCATTTTGGCCGGGCGTTGTGGTCTGGGCCCAAGGCGTGGGGTAAGGAGCCGATTTTGCCCTTCAGAATTGCCCAGCGCCCTTACAGCCGAATATCGAACGCCAGCGGCTCAATTACCCATTGCCGCACGGTGGTGTTGTACACCACCCGCACGCCGGCTTCGATGGGCGTGCGCAGGCGCAGCACGTTGAACAGCACCAGCGCATCGAGGCCTACGTTGCGGTAGTTGCGCACGCCGGTTCCCTGGGTGTTCTGGCCCTGCGCGGCATCGCCGAACACGGTGGCGCGCAGGCGCTGCACATACAGCCAGCGGCCCAGCTCCCAGTGCGTGAAAGCCAGCGGCAGGTGGTAGTCGAGGCTAGCCACGCGCAGGCGGTCGAAGCTCACGTAGCCCTCGCCCCGCGGAAACGACACGGCCGGTGCAAACTGGTACTGCGCCTGGTCTTGCCGCTGGTAGCCGCCCCGCAGCCGCACCGCATGGTGGCGGCCCACCCCCGGCAAAAACACACTACCCTGCGCGCCCACTGCGTGGCTTCCAGGCCGCTGCCGAAGGGCGTGGTGCGCCACGTGCCTAGGAAAGAGCTGCCCCAGCGCGGAGCCACGTCGCGGGCGCTGCGCTTGAGCTGCGAGGCGTAGCTGACGGTGGTTTGCACGGCATTCAGTGGGCTATTGGGGCCCGTTTCGGTGCGCCGACGCACGGGCAGGTTGTAGTCGAATACCTTCTCATGCAGAAAGTAGGTGCCGATGGTAAGCCCTTGGAAATACTTGGAATGCGTGAGGTTGAGCGGCAGGCGCAGGCCCGCCGACAGGCGGGTGTACTGCCACTGGTCACGCAGGGTCTGACCCCGGAAAATGATGGCCGCGTCGCGCCCGCCGTAGGTCACGTCCACATCCAGCACCGGGTACAGGGCCTGGTAGCTGAGGGCACCCACCACGCTGGCCGTGCGCTCCACCTGGTCGTAGCCCACGCCGGCAAACACCTGGGTAGTGTTCAGCAAATCCTGAGAGCGGATGCCCAGACTCACGGCGTTGCCCATCGGGCTTTGCACCACGCCGTAGCTGAACACGTTGAACGCGTGCCGCAGCGGCGAGTACCGCTGCACGCCGTAGCGCGGCGCCGCTGCCTCGGGCTGCGTGAGTTGCGTGAGCAGCTCGCCGGCAGGTTCCCGAGCCGTGAGGGCCGCCGCGTACGGGCCGGGAATGTCGGCCTTAGCGGTGGCAATGGGCATCCAGGCCGTGGTATCGAGCGGCATTTCGACCACCCGCGCCCCGGTGGCCCGGTAATCGTGGAAAGCCAGCGTGCGGCCGTCGGGCGCCACCGCGGCATGGTAGGCGCCCAACGGCCGCGAGGTCACCCGGTACGTCTGGCCGGTGCGGGCACTCACGGCGTAGAGGTTGTCGATGCCCGATTGCGAAGAATTGTACAGCACAAAGCCGCGCCACGGCAGCGGGTTGGCCAAGTTCACGTTGGCTACGGGCAGCAGGTCCTGGGTTGTGCCGGTGGCCAGGTCGATGACGACAATGGTTTTGCCGGCTTGGCGCAGGCTCACGGCCACCACGCGGCGGCCGTCGGGGTGCCAGCGGGGCTGCTGGTAAAAGTCGTTTTGCGGGTTGGGCAGGGTCTGGATTTCGGCGCCGGTCTGGGCATCGAGCAGCACCAGGGCGTGGTGGTAATTGGCATCGGTGCGCGTGGCCACCAGGCGCTGGCCATCGGGCGAGAGCGCCGCGGCGCTGTAGCGCGCCCCTTTGCCTAGGCGCGTGGTGGCCTGTAGCCAGGTTGAGCACCTTGAGCTCCGAGGCCACCTGCTGCTGCCAACGCGCGTTCTGCTGAAACTCGGGCCACACTACCTTGCCGCCGTTCACCGACAGCATTTCGGGGATATTGAGCTGGCCGGGCACGAACACGCGCCGCTCAGCACCGTGCCGGCTGAGCAGCACTAGTTGGGGAATATTATCCAGCCCGGTTTTTAGAGCCAGGACCGTGCTGTCGGTCACGTACTGCGGGTATTCGTATTGGGTGAATACTTTTTCGGAAGCCGAAGCCCGCAGGCTCGCGCACCGGCGTGGCGGCGGGCAGGGCCGCCTGCTGCGCCCGCCACGTCGAGTCGATTTCGCTCATGCTGCGGTCGTACAGCTGCTCCACCGTGAGCCCGGTGCTGCGCCGAATGCCGTTGGAAAACGAAAACGGATAGAATGGAAAGCGGTAGTATCTGTCCAGCACCGACGCCCAGGCGGACGGTCCGTGGTGCGTTTTCAGATACGACGTCATGAAGTAGCCCAGCACGTACCAGTTGGGCACGTGGTCGCGCAGGGAGCCGTTCACGGCCTTTTGGTAGGAGTAGCGCCGGCCGCCGAGCAGGTTGGCCCGCAGCCTCACGTTGAAGCTGGGGATGCGCCCGCGGCCGCTGCGGGTGAGGGCCGTTTCGGTGCCCACGGCGTCGCCCTCAAAGAACCACTGCGGCACGCCCACGGCGGCCACGCCCAGCGCGCCATCGCCGAGCAGCGGGCCCAGCACCCGGCCTATCCCCTGCCGGGCCTTGTCGAACTGCCCCACGTGCCGGTACTCGTGCACGGCCAGCCCGTCGAGCCAGTCCACGGTGCCCAGGTCCAGCCCCTGCTGGGGCGTGGTGAAAAACTCGGCGTGTCGGGGCAAAAACGTCACAAAGCCGTTGCTGACGGTGGTCTGGCTTTGCAGCACCACGCTGATGGGGCGCGGGCTCACGCCTAGGGTGGCCACGTTGGGCCCGTGCAGTTGCTCGAGCCGCGCCGCCGTGCGCTGCGCCGCCGAGTCGAGCGCGCCCGAATACAGCACCCGAAAGTGTGGCGTGCTTACCTCCTGCCAGCGCAGGGCGGGCGGGTTTTGGCTCAAGACGGGAAGGCTTTGGGCTTGAATATGGCTCAATCCCGGCAGGCCCAGCAGCCCGCACAGCAACAAACGACGCATGAAGTATTTCTAGTAGCCTTTGCTCAAGTAAACTAAACACTAAAGAACGGCATGCGGCGCTAAGCCGGGACCTCACCCCGGCCCCTCTCCCGCGGAGAGGAGAGCCTGACGATTGTAGCGCGGACTTTAAGTCCGCGAGTCGCTCGATTCAACCCCGTACGTACAGGCGCGGACCAAAAGTCCACGCTACGTTCGTGCCTCCGTGGCTCCCCTCTCCGCGGGAGTGGGGTCGGGGGTGAGGTCCCGGCTTAGCGCCGCATGACCTGCTGCCTGATGTTTCACCCGCTCGCCGGGAACGATTGCGCAATTAAAGTCCGCCAGTTGTGCTCGTATTCTTCCCGAGTGCGGCCAACTTACAGCTGAAATCCACCCCAATTCCCACGCTATGGAACGTCGCACTTTCGCGCAGCTCACCGGCACGGCCCTGGCCGGCTCCCTGCTCACCAACAACGTACTGGCCTCGGCCCTGGCCCCCGCTAAGAAGAAGCGCGTGGCCATGGTGGGCACCGGACACCGCGGCCTGGGCATGTGGGGCGTCGAAGTACTGAAAGAACACGGCGACCGGCTGGAGTTTGTGGGCCTTTGCGACATCAACCCCGGCCGCGTGGCCACCGGCAAAAAGATGCTGGGCGTGAAGTGCCCTACCTACACCAACTTCGACAAGATGATGCGGGAGACCAAGCCCGACATCCTCATCGTGACTACGGTGGATGACACCCACAACGAATTCATCGTGAAGGGCCTGGAGTACGGGGCCGACATCGTGACCGAGAAGCCGATGACCACCGACGAGAAGAAGTGCCAGCAGATTCTCGACGTTGAGCAGCGCACCGGCAAGAAGGTCAAAGTCACGTTCAACTACCGCTACTCGCCGCACCGCCAAAAGATTTACGAGCTGCTGCGCAGCGGCGTGATTGGCAACGTGACCTCCGCCGATTTCCATTGGTACCTCGACGTGCACCACGGCGCCGACTACTTCCGCCGTTGGCACCGCCTGCGCGAGCACAGCGGCTCGCTCCTGGTGCACAAAGCCACCCACCACTTCGACTTGCTGAACTGGTGGCTGGAATCGGACCCCGAGGAAGTGTACGCCAACGGGCAGCTCAATTTCTACGGCAAGAACAACTCGTTCCGGCACACCCACTGCCGCCCCTGCCCGCACAAAGACAAGTGCGCCTTCTACTGGGACATGACCCAGGACAAGCGGCTGATGGCCATTTATGCCGACAACGAAAAGTACGACGGCTACCTGCGCGACGGCTGCGTGTGGAAGAAGACATCGACATCTTCGACAAGATGGCCGTGCAAATCAAGTACGCCAACCAGGTGCAGGTAAGCTACTCGCTCACCACTTACTCGCCCTACGAAGGCTACCGCATTGCCTTCAACGGCACCAAGGGCCGCATCGAGGCCTGGATAAAGGAGCGGCAGCCGTGGGAGGAAGAAGCCTTCGACGAAATCCAGCTCACCACCAACTTCGGCAAGCGCGAGCTCTTCCGCCTGCCCAACAACGAGCCCGGCCACGGCGGCGGCGACCTGCGCCTGCGCAAGCAAATCTTCGCCTCCGACGGCCAGGACCCCTGGCGCCAAGCCGCCGGCACCCGCGATGGCGCCATGGCCTGCCTCGTGGGCATCGCCGCCCGCCACAGCATCGACAGCGGCAAGCCCATCAAAATCGGGGACTTAACCTCCATCAAGCCTCGGGCACCCGTGGCGTTTAACGTTGGGCCCCATCCAGCTTTCCAGCAAAAGGGGCTGCTTCTCGCGAAGCAGCCCCTTTTTGCATTCCCATTCAGTTTATTGAGCCGAGAGCAAGTCCTTGTCCGGCACGCTCTGGTCCTTGAGCGTGGCGGTGCCCCGCTCCTTGCGCATGATGCGGGAATAGAGGCTGATTTCCTGGTCGAACAGAAACCGGAAAAACAGCCTGGTGTAGCTGGTGTGGGCCAGCAGCGGCTCGTAGAACTCGGGGGCCACGCGCTTGAGCTTGGGCAGGTTGTTCCACGGAATGCTGGGCATGTCGTGGTGCTCGTTGTGGAAGCCCACATTCAGGTTAATGCCGTTGAGCCGGCCGTAGTAGGAATAGGTTTCCTGCTCGGGGCTGAGGGTGAGGTAGTGCTCCTGAATCCAGCGGGCCCCGAGCGGGTGCAGCCCCACCGAAAACCAGAAGCTCAGAAACAGGTAGAGCAGGGCCGTCCAGCCCAGGAAGTACACCACGGCCACGTCGAAGGCCAGTTGAGCCACGATGTTGGCCACCACGTAGCGGTCGATGGTGGCCACCTCGCGACAGCGCGCCGTGCGGATGACCTGAAACAGCGGAAAGAAAAACAGCCAGATGGCCTTGCCGATGCTGTAGTTGTGAATCAGCTTGGCCTCGTACCAGTCGGGCAGGTCGGCGTCGAGCTCGTGCACGCCCTGAAACACGTGGTGCTTGATGTGGAAGTTCTTGAAGCTGATGGCCGTGGGAAACACCGACGGGAAGTTGGCCAGGATGCCGGTGGCCACGTTCTGCCACAGCTTCCGAAAGACCAAATTGTGGGCCGCTTCGTGAATCACCACAAACAGCGTGTGCGAGAAAAACGCCCCCACCAGGTAGGCCACCGGAATGGTCCAGTACCAGGCTTGATTACGGAGCAGGTAGGCCAGCGCCACCTGGGCCGCCACGCAGCCCACCCCGATGAGGAATGTGGCGGGGTTGCGCGTCATCAGCTGCTTCACTTCGGGATGAGCCCGAATGATATGGCGGGTACGCCCGCGGTGCGGCTCGGCCGCCGTGGCAACGGTAAACGCGGTAGGAGCTGGGGCCATAACAAGCTGAAAACGTGCCCGGCAACGGCGCCGCGCGTAGGCATTCAGACAAAAATACAGCAATTAGGTTCAGCCGGGCTGCTGCCGGAAGCTACATCTGCTTCAGCCAGGCCTTGGCCGTTTCCATGTCGTCGAACGTGGCCACTACCGGGCTGCTCACCGTAAACTGCAGCGTGAGGTCGGTAGACAAACGGCTGTACACATTGGGCGAATACACCCAGGCAAAGTACGCGAGGCCGGCGGCGGTCATGTCCGGAAACCACTTGTTGCCGCACCATTCGGCGGCTTCGCTCCACATGCTGGTTACGCGGGTGTTGTCATTCAACACCTTCTGGCTGCGATGCAACACCATCAACCGCAGCATTTCACCGCATCCGTGCTGCACACTTGCCAGGTCCTGGTTGCCGTGCCAGTCGGCGTGCAGCCATTCGTTCAGGTGGTCGTAGGAAATGGTAACATGGGGGTTTCGAGTAACGTTTGCAGAGACATAGCTTGGGTGGGCAGGCAGTGCGGGCTGCTACGTCAAGTACGTAGAAAAGGATACGGGCCCGGCACGTATTCTGAGCCAATACCGGACTCAAATCATTTTAGTACACTTTATTGTTTTTGAACAAATACGTAACGCGGCCCCGGCAGCCCGCCAAAGGGCGCTACCCGCAAAGCCCTGCCGTGGCCCAGGCCGAACTTTACCGGGGCCCTCCGGCTTGTGGAGCTGCAAGTCCGAAAAGCCAGACGGAGTCCTACTTCGTATGTAAGCCCGAGGGCACCGGCGCCGGTTTGGGGCCTGCGCCCCGGCGGCTTCTGGCTGGACCAGTCTGCCGACACCGGCCTTCGCTTCAACCTACTTCGTCCATGAAAAACCGATTGAAATCCCTGTTCAGCCTGAGTTTGCTGGCTTTCACGTTTGCCTGCGGCACGCAGCAGCCGGCCGATGCCCAGAACCCGCCGCGCTCCACCGCCGGCTTTGCCCCGGCCAACCTGAGCGGCCTGGCCGTGGCCACGTTTGCCGGCGGCTGCTTCTGGGCCCAGGAGGAAGCTTTTGAGCAGCTCAGGGGCGTGAAGCAAGTGGTGAGCGGCTACGCCGGCGGCACCAAAGCCAACCCGACCTACGAGGAAGTAGCCGACAAAACCACCGGCCACACCGAAACGGTGCAGATTTACTACGACCCCAAGGTCATCAGCTACCAGAAGCTGGCCGACATCTTCTTCACGGCTTCGCACGACCCCACTCAGCTCAACCGCCAGGGCCCCGACGCGGGCCCCGAGTACCGCTCGGCGGCCTTTTACCGCACGCCCGAGGAAAAGGAGATTCTGAAAGCCACCATTGCCCGGGTGAACGCCTCGAAGCAATACGGCAGCAAAATCGTGACGGAGGTGGTGCCGTTCCGCAAGTTCTGGCCCGCCGAAGCCTACCACCAGGGCTACTACCGCCTGCACCCCGAAAACCCCTACCTCGCCCACGTCTCGGCGCCTAAAGTGGAGCACGTGCAAAAAGCCTTTCCCAAGGAGCTGAAGACGCCGCGCTAAGCGCCGCGCAGCCGTGATTTTGGCAGCACCCGAGCCCCGGCCACCCTGGCCGGGGCTTTCTCTTGGTTACATCCGAGGCGTTTCATGCTTCCGCTTATCTTTGATACAGCAAGCGGTTTGCGTCTGGTTGCGTATCGATGTCATTGCCCCTTATGCCTGCCCCTGCCCTGCCCGCTCTGGATTTTGAACTGCTGTTTGCAGCACTGCCAGCGCCCTTTGCCGCGCTGGCGCCCGATGGCACCGTACTGGCGCTAAACGCGGCCCTGGCTGCGCTGCTGAATCCGGGCGAGCGAGCAACTTTGCCAGGCCAGCCAGCCGGCGCGCTGCGCGGGGCCCTGACCGCCGCAGGCCACTCCCTGGCCCCGCCCGACGCCTGGACAGCCGGGCTGCGGGCCGCCCAGGCCGGCACCGCCCAGGTCCTCGCGCCCGACTGGACCACACCACCGCCCGCTGCGGCCGCGGCGCTTACGATGAGCGCCTGGGAAGCCAAGCTGCAGCCCGTGAGCGCCCCGGGCACCGGCGAGCCTGCGCTACATCCTGCTGCACCTGCTTGGCCTCGACGAGCCGCAGCGCCGCCAGGAGCAGCGCCTGGCCCGGCAGCAACAGCACACGCAGCGCATCCTGGACCAGCTGCCGCTCACCATCTCTACGATGGAAGGGCCCGACCTCACCTTCACCTTCCTGTCGGACCGGGCCCGCAAGGCAATGGGGCCGCGCGTGGCCCTGGGCCGCACCGTGGCCGAAAGCCTGCCCGAAATCACTGCCCAGGGCTACCTGCAGTTTCTGCAGCAAGTCCGCGACAGCGGCCAAGCCCACTTTGGCCACGAAGAGCGCACCGAAATCCAGGACCCGGAAAGTGGCGAGCTGCAGGAGCACTACCACAACTTTGGGTACCTGCCCCTGCAGGGCGAATCAGGGCCGGGCGTGCTAGCCTACGGCCTGAACGTGACCGAGCAGGTGCAGGCCCGCCTGCGCAACGAAGCCCTGGCGGCCGAAGCGCAGGCCGCCGACCAGCGCCTGCGCCACGTCACCGAAAGCCTGCCGTCCATCACCTTCATCAGCAACCAGGAGGGCCAGGTGCTCTACGTCAGCCCGCAGTGGTACGCCTACACCGGCACCACCGCGGCCGATGACCTCGACCGCGTGTGGCAGGACCGGGTGCACCCCGACGACGCGGCCCGGGTGCGGCAGGACTACGCCGCCGCGCTGGCCAGCGGCACGCCCTGGCGCTACGAGCCTGCGCCTGCGCCGCCACGACGGCGAGTACCGCTGGTTTACAAGCCAGGGCGTGCCCGAGCCCTGGAAGAAGCCCGGGCCGCGGGCCGCTCCCGCCAGTGGTTCGGCTCGGACCTCGACATTCACGAGCCTGCGCGAAACCCAGCGCCGCCTCGAAGCCAAAGACCAGCAGCTCAGCCAGATTCTGAGCCAGAGCCCGGCCCTGATTGCCACCGTGGCCGGCCCCGACCACCGCTTCACCTTCACCAACGCCGCCTACAACGAGCCTGATGGGGCACCGCCCCGCCTGGGCGCGCCGGCCGCCCAATGCCTGCCCGAAGTAGCCGAGCAAGGCTTTGTGGCGCTGCTCGACATGGTGTACCGCACTGGCAAGCCATTTGTGGGCCAGGCCCTGCCCATCGAGCCTGCTCGACGCCGCTACCGGCCAGCGCCAGCAGCGCTACCTCGATTTTACCTACCAGCTTCAGCACGACCACCAGGGGCAGCCCACGGGCATCCTGGCGTTTGGGGTCGACGTGACCCAGCAGGTGCTGGCCCGCCGCGAAACCGAAGTGCTGCAGGGCGAAGTGCGCGCCGCCGACGACCGCCTGCGCCGCCAGGCCGAGGTGCTGCCCATCATCACCTTCACCACCGACCACACGGGCCGCACCACGTACATGAGCCCGCAGTGGTACGCGTTTACGGGGCAAAAGCCCGGCGGGTCCTGGGAGGAAGTGGACGCCGTGTGGGCCGAGCGCCTGCACCCCGACGACCGGGAAAAAGCCACGTACCACATTCAGAAAAGCATCGACTTTGCCCAGTTGGGCCGGGTGGAAGTGCGCCTGCGCGGGGCCAACGGCCAGTACCGGTGGTTTCTGACCGAGGCCGTGCCGGAGCTCAACGCCGCCGGCCAGCCTGCGCCAGCGCTACGGCTTCATGCTTGATGTGCACGAGCCTGCGCGACACCCAGCGCCGCCTCGAGGCCAAGGACCGGCAGTTGAGCCAGATTCTGGACCAGGCGCCGGCGCTGGTGGCCACGCTGGCGGGCCCGGAGCACCGCTACACGTTCTTCAATTCCCTGTACCATGAAGTTGCAGGGCAGCGCATCCGCCTGGGCGAACCCATGGCCCAGGTGCTGCCGGAGGTCGTAAGCCAGGGCTTTATCGACCTGCTCGACCGGGTGTACCAAACCGGGGAAACGTATACCGGGCAAGAGGTCCCCATTCGCCTGCAGCACGCGGCGACAGATGCCGACCTGCGGTACGTAGACCATTCCTACATCGCGCTTCGCGACGAGGACGGGGAAATCAACGGCATTCTGAGCTTTGCGCTGGACGTGACCGAGCGGGTGCGCGCCCGCCAGCAGGCCGAGGAGCCTGGCCGCCGAGATGTACCGCCGCGACGAGCAGGTGCGCACCATTACGGCGTCGGTGCCGGTGTTCATCTTCAACTTCAGCCCGGACGGCCACATCACCTACACCAACCCGTACTTCTACGAGTACACCGGCCTGAACCCCGCGGGCCCTCTCGACGACGCATGGAACGCGCTATCGCCCGAAGACCTGGCCCGGGTGGGCGCGGTGGCCCAAACGGCCATGGCCGCCGGAGAGCCGTGGGAGGCTACCTTCCGGTGCCGGCGCCGCGACGGCGAGCCTGCGCTGGTTCCAAACCAAAGTGCAGCCCTATTACGACGCGGCGGGCCACCTGGCGGGCTTCAGCGCGGCCACCATCAAAATCCACGAGCTGCACGAGCGCACCGAGGAGTGGCCCGCAGCCGCGCCGACTTTGCCGCCCTGGCCGACAACATTGCCCAGGCTGGCCTGGATGGCCGACCCTACGGGCGCCATTTTCTGGTACAACCAGCAGTGGTACGACTACACCGGCACCACCCTGGAAACCATGCTGGGCTGGGGCTGGCAGCAGGTGCACGACCCCGCCTTTGTGGAGGGCGTGCGCGAGCGCTACCTCGCCAGCATTGCGGCGGGCCAGCTCTGGGAAGACACGTTCCCGCTGCGGCGCGCCGACGGGCAGTTCCGCTGGTTTCTGAGCCGGGCCCGGCCCATTCGCGACGAGGCTACCGGCGAGGTGGTGCGCTGGTTTGGTACCAACACCGATGTGACCGAGCTGCGCCAGCTCCAGACCCAGCTCAGCGCCAGCGAAGAAGAGCTGCGCATTCAGGCCGAAAGCATTCCGCAGCAGGTATGGACGGCCCGGCCCGATGGCACCGTGGACTTCTTCAACCACCGCATGGCTGCCTACGTGGGCGAATCGATGGAGAAGAACGGGGCCGCGCACTGGCTCAACTTTGTGCACCCCGACGACCTTGCCCCCATGCAGGCCCGCTGGCAGCAGGCCATTGCCAGCCAGCGCTACTTCGAGGCCGAGTTCCGCCTGCGCCGCTACGACGGCGAGTACCATTGGTTTTGGGCCAGGCCCAGGCCCGCCGCGCGCCCGGCGGCGCGGTGCTGAAGTGGTATGGCACCAACACCGACGTGCACCAGCAGCGCGTGCTGCAGGAGCAGCTGCTTGCCAGCCAGGCCCGCTTCCAGCAGCTGCTCGAAACCCTGCCCCAGATGACCTGGACGGCCAGCCCCGACGGCATCGCCACGTATTTCAGCCAGCGCTGGCACGACTACACCGGCGTAACGCCCCAAGGGATGGAGGAGTTGGGCTGGGAACCGTTTGTGCACCCCGACGACTTGTTCACCACCATGCGCAACTGGAAAGCCAGCCTGGCGACCGGCGACGCCTTCGCCGACGAAACCCGGTGGCGCGACCAGCACGGCAATTACCGCTGGTTTCTGGTACGGGGCGAGGCCATCCGGGACCATACCGGTGCGGTGTCGCTCTGGGTGGGTGCCCATACCGACGTGCACGAGTTCAAGCAGGTACAGCAGCAGGCTCGAAGCCCAGAACAAACGTCTGGTACGCACCAACGAGGACCTCGACAACTTCGTGTACACGGCCTCGCACGACCTCAAGCAGCCCATCCACAACATGGCGGGCATCTTTGAGGAGCTCACGCGCACGGCCTACTTCCGCGACCCCGAAGCCATCAAGCTCATCAGCTACTTTGAACGGTCGCTGGCCCAGATTTTTAAAACCATCGACGACCTGAGCGCCATTGTGCGCGGGCAGCGCGAGCAGCAGGAAATTCCCGCCGAAGACGTGGCGCTGGCGCCGCTGGTTTCCGAAATCATCGGCAGCCTGCAGGAACAGGCCCGGCAGGCCGACGCCACGTTTGAGCTGGATTTTGCCACCTGCCCCGTGGTCACTTTTGTGCGGCCCAACCTGCAGAGCCTGCTCTTCAACCTCATCAGCAACTCGCTTAAGTACGCCGCGCCCGGCCGGCCGCCGTGCATCCGCATCCGCAGCGCGCCCGATGCGGTGAGCGGCCGCCCCATTCTTACGGTGCAGGACAACGGCATCGGCATCGACATGGAGCGCTTCGGCCCGCAGCTGTTCCAGCTGTTCCGCCGCTTCCACACCCACGTCGACGGCACGGGCATGGGCCTGTACCTGGTGAACCGCATCGTGCAGAACCACGGCGGCCGGCTGGAAGTCAGCAGCGCGATTGACGAAGGCACCACGTTTCAGATTTATTTGTAGGTAATTCAGAAGAAGAACAGCCACATCCCCTCCTTTTTTAAGGAGGGGATGTGGCCGCGCAGCGGACACTGGGGTGGTTGCATTCGTTGAACGATGGGCGAATGAGGATTACTGCGCCGTCCTGCCGCTGGTCGTTCGGGTATCGTTCAACGACTTCACCACCCCGTTTAAGCTGAAGCTTAAACATCCCCTCCTTAAAAAAGGAGGGGAGTTTTTTCTCTTTCGCCTTCTTTAACAACCCCATTCGGCTACCGCTTTGCTCCTCTCCAAACTTCCCGACGTCGGCGTCAGCATCTTTACCCAAATGACCCTGCTGGCCCAGGAAACCGGCGCCATCAACCTCGCGCAGGGCTTTCCTGATTACGACCCGCCGCAGGAGCTGCTCGAAGCGCTGGCCCAGCACGCCCGCACGCCCGGCCACCACCAGTACGCCCCCATGCCGGGCCTGCCGCGGCTGCGCGAAGCCATTGCCGCCCAGATAGGCCGCCTCCACGCCGATGCGCCCGTGCCCGACCCGGCCACCGAAATCACCGTGACGGCCGGGGCCACCGAGGCGCTGTATGCCGTGCTGGCCGCCGTGGTGCGCCCCGGCGACGAGGTGCTGGTATTTGAGCCAGCCTACGACCTCTACGGCCCGGCCATTCGGCTGCAGGGCGGCGTGCCGCGCTACGTGCGCCTGCCCGCCCCGCACTTCCGCCCCGATTGGGAAGCCGTGCGCCGGGTGGTGTCGCCCCGCACCAGGCTGGTGCTCGTGAACACGCCCCACAACCCCAGCGGCGCCGTGTTCACGGCCGACGACTGGAACGAGCCTGGCCCGCCTGCTGTCCGGCACCGATGCCCTGGTGCTCAGCGACGAAGTGTACGAGCACCTCGTGTTCGACGGGATGCCCCACATGAGCGCCCGCCGGCACCGGAGCTGCGCGAGCGCAGCTTCGTGCTCTCGTCCTTCGGCAAAACCTACCACGCCACCGGCTGGAAGGTGGGCTACTGCATCGCGCCGCCGGCCCTCACCGCCGAGGTGCGCCGCGTGCACCAGTTCCTCACCTTTGCCGTGAGCACGCCCACCCAGCACGCCCTGGCAGATGTGCTCGAGGCCGATACCGCCGATGCGCACGCCCGCGGCCTGGCTCAATTTTACCAGGAAAAGCGCGACGCGTTTCGCAACTTGCTGGAGGGCGCCGGCTGGGAGCTGCTGCCCGTGCCCGGCGGCTATTTCCAGCTGGCCCGCTACGATGCATTTTCGCCGCAGAAGGACCTGGCTTTTGCTCAATTTCTGGCCCGCGAGAAAGGCGTGGCCGTGGTGCCGGTGTCGGCCTTTTACCACGATGGATTTGACGAGGGCCTGATTCGGTTTTGCTTTGCGAAACAGCCCTCCACGCTCACCGAAGCCGCGGCCCGCCTGCGGTAACGGAAAAACAAGAAACGTCATGCCGGGCGCAGCCGAGGCATCTCGCGTGCGCCGTCTGTCATGCTGACGAAGGAAGCATCTTATCACGGCTCAACGACTCGTTCCGTGGCGATAAGATGCTTCGTGCCTCAGCATGACAGTCGATTAATGACAGACGATTAGTGATAGACGATTGAGTTATTACCACCCAACGCCAGATGCCTCGCCTGCGCCCGGCATGACGTTCTTTGAAGTAAAGTTATCCACACCGCTCATGTCTGACCTCACCGTTTCCTTCGTCCAAACCAAGCTGCACTGGGAAGAGCCTGCCGCCAACCGCGCCACCCTCGACGTGGCCCTGGATGTAGCCCTGGCCGGGCTGGCCCGGCCCACCGACCTGATTGTGCTGCCCGAAATGTTCAGCACCGGCTTCAGCATGGACGCCCCGGCCCTGGCCGAGCCCATGGACGGCCCTACTGTGGCGTGGATGCGGGCGCACGCCGCCACCCACAATGCCGTAGTAACCGGCAGCATTATCGTGGAAGAAAACGGCGCGTACCACAACCGCCTGCTCTGGGTGCGCCCCGATGGCAGCCTGAGCTACTACGACAAGCGCCACCTCTTCACGCTGGCCGGCGAGCAGCACACCTACACGCCCGGCCGTACCCGCCTCGTGGAGGAATGGCACGGCTGGCGCATCTGCCCGCTGGTGTGCTACGACCTGCGCTTCCCCGTATGGAGCCGCAACCAGCCCGTGGAGCCCTACGACCTGCTGCTGTACGTGGCCAACTGGCCCGCCGTGCGCCGCACCGCCTGGTCGACCCTGCTCCGCGCCCGCGCCATCGAGAACGTGGCCTGCGCCCTGGGCGTAAACCGCATCGGCCATGACGGCCTGGGCCACGAGTACGCCGGCGACTCGGCCCTGCTCGACGCCCGCGGCAACTACCTGGTAGAAGCCGGGGACCACGCCGGCGTGTTCACGCACACCCTGAGCCGCGCTGAACTGGACGAGTTCCGCGCCAAGTTCACGGCGTTGAACGACGGCGATGCGTTTGAGCTTCGCGGGGAGTAGCGTGCTCAGCCCGCCAACAGGGCGAGTGGTTCCTACAAGTTTAAACGGTCATCGTTTGCAGCGTGTAAAACGGCTTGCCTTCTTGCCTAAACCACCGTGGCTGTTACAGCACTCTTCCAGCGAGTTCTGCAACAGCCACCACCGTTTCGCTGAACAGGCATAGCACCTACCGCAAATAGCCCGTTTTAGCTCCAGGTGTACTCAAACTCCTTTGGTTCGGCACGACGTTCTCTGGAATTTCCAAACCGCTTCAACTTAATGGGACCAAGCCTAGGCAATACCCTGCGAAAGAAGCCCGGTCCCTTGATGTTTGCTTTAGCGGTTTGCGGCGGCGCGCGGGGCTACTTGGCTTTGCCCAAACTTGTAGCCGGCTCCAATCATCAGCCCGGCGCTGGGCAGGTACTCGTAGTACATCTTCTTCTCGCCTCCGATGCGGCCGTTTATCGTCAGGTCGGCCAGGGCTACCCACTGCGGGGTGAGCTGGTAGCTGGCGTTGAGGCCCCCGGTCAGAAAAGTATCCAAACGCTGCTGGTCCAGGTTTTGGGGCACCGCCGTTGCAGGCTGGGAAGGGTAGTAATAATAGTACGTTTGCTGGCCCTGCTGGTTGATATGCCAGAAGGTAAGGCCACCGATTAATGCCGCATGAAAACGGGAAGCGGCCGGGTTGAGGGTGACCTGCAGCAGCACCGGCACTACCACGTTATTCGTCGTCTGGTGCTGCACGAAGCGCTGCGTTGCGCTGCTCTCGTCCCGGTCTACCCGGTTGCGCCGGTAGGCCACGCTCCCGCGCACGGCCACGGCTGGGCTCAAGCCCAGGCTGCCCAGCGCGGTTGGGGCGAAGGCGATGTCATCGGCCGATTCGTTGGGACCGGTGTAGTAGCCGCTCAGGCTGGTCAGCCCCAGCCCGAGGTAGCTCGATTTTGCCTGAGGCGCTTCCGCTACCTGAGCCTGGGCCGAATGCGCCATTACGGCCAGCGCAACCGCTAAGATTAACTTTTGCACGAACTACGAATTTTGAACAGTCCTTGGTAAGTGAGGGTGTACCCGGCTTGGGTTAAGACGTCGAGTTGCAATGCTAAATTCTGGTAGCGGGTCGAAACGCGGGCGTAGCCAATCTTCATGTGTGGGAGAGTTCAGGAAACTCATCCAAAAGTAGCATTCTGTGAACTTTGAAACGTGAACGGGTTTCGTGAACTCCACCGAGTCGGTTTGCCCCCGTAGGGAGCTTCGGCCGGGTCGAAGCGCGTGTTGTTTCGTAGCTCAGGGAAAGGTGCCTATTACCTACCTGATTTTGTTTTCTCTTTGGCGAGGTACCACTGCGATACATAGCCTTCTATGCCCACGTCTTCGCTCATGAACACCACCTGGGCCCAGTTACGGTTGGGCAAGGCGACAACGGTCCCCATGGTGTTGCGGCCCACGTAAAGCTTGGGGTTTCCGGGTCCCTCGGCGCGCGGGCGTGGTCGAACATTTAGGAAGCGAGTTGCCACGTAGACGGTGTCTCCGATACCGAACGGCGGCCGCTTCGATGCCGGAGCGGCTTGCAGAGGGGTCTGTCCGGTATGGGCACGCAAGGGAAGTGTGGGGACAATGGCGGCAGCCACCAAGTTCAGGAGGCAACAGGGTAGCATGGGTGGCAGGAGCATGGACCAAAGAAAGATAGAATCCGAGCCTTCTGCTTGGCAGATTTGATGGGGCTAGGAAGTGTTAACAGTGAGAAGTAAATTGGAGCATGGATTTTCTGCTAACGGAAGCGCAGTGGGCACGCATCGCGCCCCTGCTGCCGGGTCGAGAAGGCACGAGCGGGGGCCGGGGCCACGACAACCGGCGTTTCGTGGAGGCGGTGCTCTGGTTGACGCGCAACGGTTGCCGCTGGCGGGCCTTGCCGGCCGAATGGGGCAACTGGCACACGACGTACACGCGCTTCCAGCGCTGGGCCGCGTCCGGCGTGTGGGCCCGGGTGCTGGCGGCCGTGCAGCAGGACGACGCGCTGCACACGCTGCTGGTCGATTCGACCACCGTGCGGGCCCACCAGCACGCGAGCGGCGCGCGCAAAAACGGACCGCAAGCCCTCGGGCGCAGCCGCGGCGGCTTGACCAGCAAGCTGCACGTGGCCGCCGATGCGCAGGGGCGGCTTGTGCGCTGCCGGCTGACAGCCGGCCAGCGCCACGACGCCCCGCAGGCCTTGCCGCTGCTCGAGGGGCTGGCCCCGACGCACCTCGTCGCCGACCGCGGCTACGATTCCGACCCGCTCGTGGCCGCGCTCGCCGCCCGCGGCACCTGCGCCGTGATTCCGCCCCGGTGCAAGCGCCGCACCCCGCGGGCTTACGACGCGGCCCGCTACGCCCAGCGCCACCCCGTCGAGCGACTCTTCAGCCGCCTCAAGCAGTTTCGCCGCGTGGCCACCCGTTACGACAAGCTCGATGCGCATTTCTTGGCCTTTGTTCATTTGGCGGCGACCGTTTTGTGGCTCCGTGACTGTTAACACTTCCTAACCACTGCATCAAGTTCACCTAGAGGTGACTCAGCCTAGCTCCAGCGGTAATGCTAAACAGCTCTAACGCACCAGCAGCCGCTGCACAGCCGCAGCGCCATCAGCGCCCGTGGCCTGCACGAGGTACACGCCCGGCGCCAGGCCAGCCAGATTTACCGCGTGGCGGCGCTGGGCGGTGCCCGCGGTTTGCACCACGCGGCCGGTGAGGTCGAACAAGGTAAAGCGCGTGGGCTGGGCAGTTTCGACGGTGGCAGTGGCGATGGCGGGGTTGGGGTAAACGCTCAGGGCAAGAGCGCGGGCTGCTTGTGGTTGGGCCGCCGTGGCGGTGCGGTTGCGCGGGCCGTAGCTCAAGATGCCCCCGGCCTGGGTGCCCGCAAAAGCTCGGGGGCGCCGTCCCCGCTCAGGTCGGCGGTGGCCAGGCCGTAGTGCGCGCGGGCGTTCAAACCCAGGCGGGTGGGCTCGTACTGGCCGGTGAGGGGTTGTACAGCAGTTCGGTGCGCTCCGAAAAAGGCCGGTCTGGGCGCGGTAGTTGGAGAACAAGCGCAGCAGGCCGCTGGCATCGGCGGTGAGAAGGTCAGGCTGGCCGTCGCCGTTCATATCGGCCACGACGACGCTCAGGTTGTCGGGCCGCGCGCCGCTGGCCGTCCGGATGCGCCCGAAGTCGTCGTTAGCCAGCACAAAGGCATTTTCCAGCGGCCCCGTGCCCCGGTTGCGGAAGTAGCGCAAACTCATGCCGGGCTCGCGGGTGTCGTTGGTGCCCAGCAACAGGTCGACGTAGCCGTCGTTGTCCACATCGGTAAAGCAGGGCATGTCGGCGCGGGTGGCGGGCAGCACGCCGGAGGCGGCTGCGCCCTGGGGCTTGAAGCTCCCGGCATTGGCGATGCTGAAGGCCGCTGCCTGGCCGGCCGGGGCCGTGTTCAGGATGTAGTACAGCGTGTTGGTACTGGCCGCGCGGTCCCAGGCGCTGTAAGCCAGGTCGAGGGCGCCGTCGCGGTTCAGGTCAATCAGCACGGGCTTGAGGCCTTCGAGGTTTTTCGCAGCCAGGCCCAGGTAATCATCGGTGATGAGCCGAAACACCGGGCGGGTGCGGGTGCCCACGTTGCGGTAGTGCGTGAGGGTGGCGCGGTACACGTTGCTGACCCGGTCGGCGTGGTTGCCGATGAGCATATCGGGCAGGCCGTCGCCGTCGAGGTCGCCGAAAGTGGGCGCGGCGCCTTCGCTCACGTCTATCATATCATTTTGCAGGAAGCCGCCGGGGTTGTAGGTGAAAGCGGGCGCCCCGCTGGCGGCCGTGTTTTCAAACAGCTGCAGGTGGTTGCGCAGACTCACCTGGTCTTCGCCATTGCTGAGCATGTTGGGCGCCACCACCAGGTCGGGGCGGCCGTCGAAGTTGGCATCAAAAGAATAGCCAGCCGGAAAGACCGGCACGCGCACCGGCGTGGCCGCCGACGGAAAACTGGTGCTGATGCCCGCCTGCGTGAGCACCGGCGCCGCGGCGGTGCCCTGGTTGAGCAGGCGCGTGAGCTCGGCGCAGTTGTCGCGGCCGTCGAGCAGGTCCTGGTCGCCGTCGCCGTCAAGGTCGAGCAGCAGCAGGCTGTGGCCGCCGGTGTGGTTTGGCCGCGCCTGGAAACACGGCTGGCCGTTGAACATGTAGCTCGCGCAGCCCCCGCAGGCCTGGATGCCGCCCCAGTTGTCGGTGGTTAGGCTGAAGGTGAGGGCATTGCCGCAGGTGCCCGGGCTGGTGTTGAGGTACAGCTCAATAAACGACGCGCTGCTGAAATCGTAGCTCATGATGTCGAGCTTGCCGTCGCCGTTCACGTCCTGGATGGCGGGCATGTTGTAGCCGCCCACCGTGAGGTTGGCCGTGCCCGAAAAAGAGCCCGAAAAGCGAATCTGATTGGTGGTGAGCTGGAAGCTGGGCCGGCCATTGGCCAGCACGTTGCGAAACACCCGAATTTCGCCGCTGTTGACGTAGGTAAAGAGGTCGGGGCGGCCGTCGCAGTCGTAGTCGCGCAACAGGGCCCAGCCCAACAGGTCAGCCGGAAACAGCGACTCGTACTGCGGGGCGTATTCCCAGCGGCGGGCGGCGGCAGTGCCCGGCGCGGGCACGCTTAGGAAGGTATAGGTGCGGCTGCTTTCGCGGTCGAAGGCAAACAGGTCGTTCTGCCCGTCGTTATTCAGGTCGAGGGTGCTGAACTGCGGGGTGTTGAGGCCGCCCGCCCAGGCGTGGCGGAGGGTATCGGTGCCGTGCACCACCGGGGCCGCCGGCCGGTACTCGAACCCAAACCCGGCCCCCGACTGAGCGCGGGCAAACCCGGAAAACGCCAGCAGCACCAGCAGAAAAGTATAAGTACGAAGCATGGGCACGAATTGGGGCAGACGGTTCGGGTAAGATTTTGCGAATGGGAAGAAAAATCACGCCCACCTTTGCAGCAATTTACACCCGGTTTGCCCTCACCGCTCACTCCCATGTTGCTCTACTCCCATTATTTGGCGGCCCACGGCCAGGTCAGCACCGATTCGCGCCAGCCCCAGCCCGGCACGCTGTTCTTTGCGCTGAATGGTCCCAGCTTCCGCGGCGCCGATTTTGCCCCGCAGGCGCTGGCCAAAGGCGCGCACCACGCTGTGGTAGACGATGCCGCCCTGGCCGCGGCGGAACCCGACCGCTACACCTTCGCGCCCGACCCGCTGGTGGCCCTGCAGGAGCTGGCCCGGCACCACCGCCAGCAGTTCGACATCCCGGTGCTCGCCGTGACGGGCTCCAACGGCAAAACCACCACCAAGGAATTGCTGACGGCCGTTCTGGCTCAGAAATTCCAAGTGCTGGCCACCATTGGCAACCTCAACAACCACATCGGGGTGCCGCTCACGCTGCTGCGCCTGCGGGCCGGCGAGCACGACTTCGCCGTGATTGAGATGGGCGCCAACCACCGCGGCGAAATAGCTGCCTACTGCGAATGGGCCCTGCCCACCCACGGCCTCATCACCAACATCGGCAAAGCCCACCTCGAAGGCTTTGGCGGGCCCGAAGGCGTGGCCCTGGGCAAGGGCGAGCTGTTCGACTACCTGGCCCGCACCGGCGGCACCGCTTTCGTCAACACCCTGGATAGTAAACTGCCCAGGCTGGCCGCCGCCGTGCCCACGCGCCTCACCTACCCCAGCCCAACCGACACCTACCCCGCCACCCTGCTGGCTGCCGACCCCGCTGTGGCCCTGCGCCTGGCCGACGGCACCGACGTAGCCGCGCAACTCACTGGCGACTACAACTTCCCCAACCTGGCGGCGGCAGCGGCCGTGGGCCTGCACTTTGGCATCTCGACTGATAAAGTAGCCACGGCGCTGGCCCAGTACAACCCGCAAAACAACCGCTCGCAGCTGGTACGCACGGCCCACAACGACCTCCTACTCGATGCCTATAATGCCAACCCAAGCAGCATGGCGGCGGCCCTACGCAGCTTTGCCGCCCGCCCGGTAGCAGCCGGCCAAACCAAGCTGGCCGTCCTCGGCGACATGTTTGAGCTAGGCCAGGACAGCCCCGCCGAGCACCAGCAGGCTGGGCCAGCTATTGGCAGAGCTCAAGTTGCCCACCGTGCTGCTAATCGGCCCGGAGATGAGCGCAGCGGCAGCCGTAGCCGGCGGTGCTCAACATTTCGCCACCAAAGCCGAGGCGGCTGAATGGCTCAAGCAACACCCCGTGCGCGGCCAGCAAGTGCTGGTAAAAGGCAGCCGCGGCATGGCATTGGAGACGCTGGTGGAGCTGCTGTAGCGTTGGTAAAGCTCCCCTTATTACCAAGGAGGGAATGTTCGCGCTTCAGCGCGAACGGGGTGGTTGAGCTGTTGAACGATGATAGAGCGATGCTACCTGCGCCGTTCTGCCGCCAGTCTTTCGGGCATCGTTCAACGAGGTCAACCACCCCAGGCGGCACTTCGCGCCAGCGTCCCCTCCTCAGCTGAGGAGGGGAGTTTTTTTGTTCTGAACAGGTTGCTAGAACGGACTATCAAAGTCCCTCAGCCTGGGCAGTTCTTCGTCTTTACCTGACACCAGGGGCGCTACTTCGGTGCCCCAGTTGATGCCCAGGTCCGCGTCGTCCCAGCGCAGGCCGCCTTCGGCGCTGGGGGCGTAGTAGTCGCTGCATTTGTAGAGGAAGATGGTGTTGTCTTCCAGGGCCATGAAGCCATGGGCAAAGCCTGCCGGGATGTAGAACATGTTGCCGCGCTCGGCTGTCAGCTCAACCATTTGGTGCTGGCCGAAGGTGGGCGAGTTTTTGCGTAAATCAACGGCTACGTCGAGGGCGCGGCCCTGGCCTACGCGCACCAGCTTGGCCTGGGCGTGGGGCGGACGCTGGAAATGCAGGCCACGCAATACGCCTTTTTTGGAGTTCGACTGATTGTCCTGCACCCACTCGGCGGTGGCGCCGGCTTGCGCCATGAGGCGGGCGCTGAAGGTTTCGAAAAAGAAGCCCCGGTCGTCGGCAAACAGACGGGGAACGAACTCGACCAGCCCCGCGATGGGGTATTGCTTTACTTCCATTGAGGCAAAGTTAGAAATTGGGAAGGATGCTTTTTGAGGATTTGCAGCATTGGTATGCTGCAAATGACGGTTATGCTATGGCTTTGCTGCGGCTGGCTTTCTTATTCTCATAGCCTACTTCGGCCACGGCGGTCAGGTACTTGTCCAGCACCAGCTTTTCGTCGAATTTGGTTTCGGCTAGCTTACGGCTGGCTTTGCCCATTCGCTGCAAATCGGCTTCGGAAAGCCGCAGGACCTGGAGCATTTTGGCGGCCAGTTCCGGGCCGTTGCGCACCTGGCAGAGATAGCCGTTGAGGCCGTCAACCACGGTTTCGCGGCAGCCGGGCACGTCGGTCGTGACGAGGGCTTGCCCACGGCTGCCGCTTCGAGCAGGGTTTTGGGCGTGCCTTCGCGGTAGCTGGGCAGCACCACGCAGTCGGCCAGGTGCAGGTGGGCGGCCACGTCGTCGGAGCGGCCCAGGTACTCGATGTCGCCACTTTTGAGCCATTCTTCGAAGGTGGCGCGGGGCACACCCACACCGCCGGCCTCGTCGAGGCCACCCAGCAATTGGATGCGGGTGCCTGGCACGGCTGCCCGAATGATTTTGGCGGCTTCAAAGTATTCAACCACGCCTTTTTCATAGAGCACACGCGCCACCATCAGGAACACAAACGGCGTCTGGCGCGTGAACTGCGCAGCCGGCTGAAACCGGTCGGTGTCGACGCCCGAACCGGGCAGCAAATCGGTGATTTCGGGGCGAATCAGGCCGTTATCGAGAAACAGCTGGCGGTCGTCGCCGTTCTGAAAAAACACCTTGTGCGGGAAGCGAAACGCGAAGCGGTAGAGGCCCAGGGCCACCTTGCTCACAAAGTTTTTGATGATGAACACCGTGCCCAGTCCGCTCACGTTGTTGATGCACGGCACGCCCGCCAGCTTGGCCGCGATGCTGCCGTAGATGTTGGGCTTGATGGTGTAGTGCAGCACCACGTCGGGCTTTTCGCGCTTGTAAATCTGGTAGAAACGGCGGGTGAGCGCGGCGTCCTTCAGCGGGTTGGTGCCCTTGTTCTCCATCAGGATGGGCACGAAGCGGCAGCCCAACTCGGTTTCCAGGCGCTGCGAATAGTCATCGGGCGGGGCAATGGCCAGCACCTCGTGGCCGGCCGCCTGCAAGGCCCGCACGAGGCTGGCGCGGAAATTCCAAATATTCCAGGCGGTATTGATAACGAGGGCGACGCGCACGAGCGGTGAATGAGTAACTGAGTGACTGAATAACTTACAGCAAAGGTCGGGCT
The DNA here is from genome assembly GCF_042665855.1 of Hymenobacter humi. Lineage (NCBI taxonomy): Bacteria > Pseudomonadati > Bacteroidota > Cytophagia > Cytophagales > Hymenobacteraceae > Hymenobacter > Hymenobacter humi. Next base: position 285,995 of record NZ_JBHTEK010000001.1, read on the forward strand.
TACGGCCGGCAATGCGCGGCTTTACGAAATCTTCGCGCGCTGGGCCGGTACTTTGTGGGCTCTTTGTGTGTTGTGCTTGCTATGAACTTACGCGTTGCGGCCTTTTCGCTGCTGTTATCCCTGTTGCTCCAGCCGGCTGCCGCCACGCCGCCGGTGCTGCCCGGCCAGGTGCTTTACCAAAAAACTGCCTGCGCTGCCACGGCGCCAACGGCAAGAAAGGCGCCAACGGTGCCCACGACCTGACCAAGAGCAACCTCAACGCTTTCGGGCGTACTTATATGGTAACCAACGGCATGGGCAAGATGCCGGCCTTTGGCAAAACCCTCTCCCCGGCGCAGGTGCAGCAGGTGGTGGCCTACTCGCTTACCTTGCGCTAAGGCGGCAGGCGGCACCGTTTTTCCTTGCCCCGCGTAGGGGATTTGTACAGATAACCTTCCCATGGCAAATAAACCCACATCCGGCGGCCGCAAACCCGGCGGCAGCACCCGGCACTTCACCACCGACAACGCCAAGGCCGGCTTCGTGGCCACCAAATCGGGCGGCGCGTATGCCACCGCCAAAGAGCAGGAAACCGCCGTGCTCGTGAGCGTGCCGCCCCGCCGGCAGTCCGAAGCCCAAACCTCCGAGTACCTCGACGAGCCTGGCGTTTCTCATCGAAACGGCCGGCGCCACCGCCACCAAGCGCTTTGTGCAGCGCCTCGAAAAGCCCGACATCCGGACATACGTGGGCGAGGGCAAGCTGGCCGAAATCAAGGCCTGGGTGCAGCACGAAAACACCAGCATGGTGGTCTTCGACGATGACCTTTCGCCCTCGCAGCTGCGCAACCTCGAAGCCGAGCCTGCTGGTGAAAATCGTGGACCGCTCACTGCTGATTCTCGACATTTTTGCTCTGCGGGCTAAATCGGCCACCTCGCGCACGCAGGTGGAGCTGGCTCAATACCAGTATCTGCTGCCCCGCCTCACTGGCCTCTGGACCCACCTGGACAAGCAGCGCGGCGGCGTGGGCATGAAGGGCCCGGGTGAAACGGAAATCGAGACCGACCGACGCATCGTGCGCGACCGGATTGCTTTCCTGAAGGAAAAGCTCGAAGACCTCGACAAGCAGGCCCACACCCAGCGCAAAACCCGGGGCGGCAGCATCCGCGTGGCGCTGGTGGGCTACACCAACGTGGGCAAAAGCACCCTCATGAACGTGCTGGGCAAGTCTGACGTGTTTGCCGAAAACAAGCTTTTTGCTACCGTGGACGCCACCACGCGCAAAGTCGTGCTCGACCAGACCCCATTTTTGCTGTCCGACACGGTTGGGTTTATCCGCAAGCTGCCCACCAAGCTGATTGAGAGCTTCAAGAGCACGCTTGATGAGATTCGCGAAGCCGACCTGCTGCTCCACGTGGTCGACATCTCACACCCCGGCTTCGAGGAGCAGATTCAGGTGGTGAACGACACGCTCTCCGATATCGGCGCGGCCGAAAAGCCGGTGCTGCTGGTATTCAACAAGATAGACCAGTACCGGCCCGACGAAGCCGAGAAAGACCCGTTTGGCGAAGTGCTGGACGCCGAGGACGACGGCACGGCCCCGCGCCCACCGCTGGCGCAGTTGCAGGCTACCTACATGGCCAAGCTGCACGACCCGGTGGTTTTCATTTCGGCTCAGGAACGCACCAATTTGGAAGAATTGCGCGAGCTGCTGGGCAAGCGCGTGGCCGCCCTGCACCAGAAGCGCTACCCCTACCAGGCCGTGAACGATTACGGGACAGAGGCCGAGTAAGCAACCCCACAAATGGGCGGGTGGAGCAGCAAAAGCCCCTGGTTTTAAGGAGCAATCAGCTGCACCATTCGCCCATTTAGGTGCTCCCAATACCCATTATTGCGGCTTTCGCGTAAGGGCAACATGTGCCTGCCTTAATATCGGCGTTTCCCTATGACATCAGCTTTCACTTTTCGTACCGGCCTCTGGGTGGCCGCGTTGTTCAGCATTGGCCAGGCGGCCGTAGCCCAGATTCCGAGAGTGTACCCGCCGGCGGCGCCCATCGGGCCCGACAGCGTGGCCGACCGGCAAACCTTCGCCAACCCCTCGGTGCTGGGCATGGGCCCCAGCAAGGGCCTGATAGTGCGCTACGAGCGGATGCCCAAGTTTGGGGTGGCGTCCTCGGCCCAGGTTTCGGGCTTGTCGGATTTCTCTACCGACGTCACCAAAAACGCGCGCCTGTCCATCAAGGGCTACATTCCGGCCTGGAACCGGCCCCACCTCAAGGTGATAGTGGGCCTGAGCTACGAGCGCGAAGAGTTCAAATTTGAGCAGCGGCCCACCAACTACGAGCTGTTCGACAACATCGAAAACAAAGGCCTGAAAAGCACCGCGGCCCAGATTGCCGTCATCCGGCCCGTGGATGAGGTGCACTGGTACCTGGCCCGCGTGAAAGGCGAGCCTGGCCGGCGACTACACCTCCAACCAGCTCACCCGGTCCGACTACACCCGTTTTTCGGCCGAAGCCATTTACGGCTGGAAGCGCAGTCCGAACTTCTCATGGGGCGTGGGCTTTCAGTACGGCTACACATTTGGGCGGCTCAGCCTCTACCCGGCCGTGATTTACAACCGCACCTTCAACAGCCGCTGGGGCGTGGAGGCATTGTTTCCGGCCCGCGTCACGGCCCGCTACAACATTTCGCAGAGCTCGATTCTGTACGCCGGCTACACCGTGGACGGCTACAACTACATCGTGCACCTGAGCCGCGAGCCCTCTCGCGCAAAAACCCCGACGGCAGCGTCGACCTGAGCAAGAAGACGCTGAACTCGCTGGAGCTGCGCGAGACGGAGGTGAAGTTCCGGCTGCGCTGGGAGCGTGAGTTGCTCAGCTTCCTGTGGATGGGTGCCGAAGGCGGCTACCGCTACAACTACGCCTTCGACGCCTTCGACCGCACGAACGCCGACCGCGAAAAAATCATCGACTCCAAGTTCAACGGCGCGCCGTATGCCAGCCTCGAGCTGTTCATCACGCCGCCGCGCAAGCTGCTGGAAAAAGCCGGCGTGCGCCGCTAGCCGCCTATTTGCCTGATTGAAAACCAGGAAAAGCCCGGAGCCTGCGCCCACGCGTCGGTTCCGGGCTTTTTCGCATCCGGGCGGCAGGAACGTTTTTGCAAAGGAACTGTCCTGATGGAAGACGTTGAAGCCAATGCTGACAACAATTCGGCGCCTGCGGTCTTTCTACGAGTAACCCCGGCCACAAACCCGGAGCCCGCTGCTGCTTCGTACTTACCTTAAACTGCCCCATGGATACCTACTACAACCCCGCCGACCTTAAGAAATTCGGCAACATCGGCGAATTCCAGCCCGAATTTGCCGAGAAGTTCTTCTCCTACTATGGCGCCGTCTTTGCCGAGGGCGCCCTCACGGCCCGCGAAAAGTCGCTTATTGCCCTGGCGGTGGCCCACGCCGTGCAGTGCCCGTACTGCATCGACGCCTATACCTCGGACACCCTGGAAAAGGGCTGCACCGAGCCCGAAATGATGGAAGCTGTGCACGTAGCCGCCGCCATTCGGGGCGGGGCCACCCTGGTGCACGGCGTGCAGATGATGAATAAGGTCAAAGATTTGTCTATGTAGCAGGCCGGGGCCGCGGGCCTGCGCTGTTATTTTCCTTTGCAAGAATGAAGTCACTCAAGGCCACGGGCCACCAACTGGCGGATTCGGCCTTTCAGCTCACGGTGCTACGCACCGAAGTGGCCGAAACGCTGCACCTGCCGCTGTTTCACGAAAAGATGCGTGGGGCCGGGCTGTTTCCGCTCCTGCCGGTGGAGCCGGCCGTCCTGCAAATCAACGTGGGCAAGATGTGCAACCAGGTGTGCCGCCACTGCCACGTCGACGCCGGGCCCGACCGCAAGGAAATCATGACCCGCGCGACGATGCAGCAGTGCCTCGACGCGCTGGCCCAAACCAACATCCAGACGGTGGACCTCACTGGCGGGGCGCCCGAGATGAACCCCGATTTCCGGTGGTTTGTGGAGGAAATCAGCAAGCTGGGCCGCAAGGTGCTGGTGCGCTGCAACCTCACCATCATCGTGGCCAACAAGAAGTACCACGACCTGCCCGACTTCTTTAAGCAGCACGGTGTGGAAGTAGTTAGCTCCCTGCCGTTCTACAGCCAGGACAAAACCGACCGCCAGCGCGGTTCCGGGGTCTTTGCCGATTCCATCAAAGCCCTGAAGATGCTCAACGCCGTGGGCTACGGCCAGGAAGGCTCGGGCCTGGTGCTCAACCTGGTATACAACCCCAGCGGCGCGTTCCTGCCGGGCTCGCAAAAGAGCCTGCAGGACCAGTTCAAGCGCGCCCTGGCTAAGGACTTCGGCATCGTGTTCAACGAGCTGTATGCCATCACCAACATCCCCGTGAGTCGCTACCTCGACTACCTGATTGAGTCGAAAAACTACGCCGGCTACATGGAAAAGCTGGTGGGCGCCTTCAACCCCGTGGCCGCTACGGGCGTGATGTGCCGCAACACCATTTCGGTGGGCTGGGACGGCGGCCTCTACGACTGCGACTTCAACCAGATGCTGGATTTGTACGTGGCCAGCCCCGTGCAGCACATCCGCGACTTCGACGCGGCGGCCCTGGGCCTGCGCACCATTGTGCTGAACCAGCACTGCTACGGGTGCACGGCGGGAAGTGGCTCAAGCTGTGGGGGAGCCGTGGCGTAAGGACTAGCGCTGTCACTAAATTGTGCGTCATGCTGAGCGCAGCCGAAGCATCTCGCTCGCATCGTTGAACTATTGGTTTAGTGACGGCACGCGAGATGCTTCGGCTGCGCTCAGCATGACATTTTTTTATTGCTTTTTTCGCGTGGTGCCTTTCCGCGCGGCGGCACCTCTTTTCGCTGCCGCCGCTTCAGCCCTTTCAGCCATGCGTAGGTAGCTTCCTGGGCCTGCACCGGCTTCTTTCCCTCCTCAGGCGCCACAAACTCGTTCTCAAAATCGCGGGCCTTTACGGTGTCGTTCCGCTGCAGGTCGAGCAGGTGGCGGACTTCCGCCCGCAGGGTTTCGTCCAGGATAGGGAAGGCCACTTCCACGCGGCGGTCGAGGTTGCGCGTCATCCAGTCGGCCGAGGACACGAATACTTTTTCCTCGCCGCCGTGAGCGAAAACGTACACCCGGCTGTGCTCCAGGAACCGGTCCACGAGGCCGTGCTGGCGGATGTTCTCGCTATAAACCGGCTGGCCGGGCATGAGGCAGCCAATGCCCCGCACAATCAGCTCAACCCGGACGCCGGCTTCGCTGGCGTGGTAGAGTTTGGCAATCATGCCTTTGTCTTCCACGGCGTTCAGCTTGAGGATGATGTAGGCCTCTTTGCCTTTTTTGGCTTGCTTGATTTCGTAGTCAATCAGGGCGTTGAGGCCGGAGCGCAGGCCGAAGGGGGCCACCAGCAAGTGCTGGAGCGGCGGCACTACGCTCTGGTCGCGCAGGTACTCGAATACGGCCGTGGCGTCGCGGGTCAGCCGCTCGTCGGCCGTAAACAGGCCATGGTCGGTGTAGAGCTCGCTGGTACTTTCGTTGAAGTTGCCGGTGCTGAAATACGCATATTGGTGCGTGCTTTCGTCGTCTTCGCGGCGGGCAATGAGCAGCAGCTTGCTGTGCACTTTCAGCTCGGGCGGCGTGAAAATGACGTTGGCGCCGGCCCGCTGCAGCTTATCGGCCCAGTACAGGTTGGATTCCTCGTCGAAGCGCGCCTTCAGCTCCATCACCACGGTCACCTGCTTGCCGTGTTTGGCGGCCTTGAGCAGGGCTTTTACCACGGCGCTTTTGCTGGCCACGCGGTAGAGCGTGATGCTGACGGCCGACACGCGCGGGTCGGTGGCGGCCTCGCGCAGCAGGCGCGTCACGTAGTCGAACGACTGGTAGGGCGGGTGAAGCAGGTGGTCGCGCTGCCGGATGGCGGCCAGCAGGCTGCCCGTGCGCGGCAGCGTGGGGTGCGGCAGGGCCGGGCGCTCGGGATAGTAAAAGCTGGGGTCGTCGAACTGCGGAAAGCCAAAGAAGTCGCGGAAGTTGTGGTAGCGGCTGCCCTCCACCAGGCTCCTCGTCGGTGATGCCGGTTTTTGCTTGATGGCCCGCAGCGACTCCTGCGGCATTTCGGGGTCGTAGAGCAGGCGGGCCGGAAAGCCGGTGGCGCGCTTGGCCAGGCTGCTGCGGATTTTCTCCATCAGGTCGCCCGAAACCTCTTCTTCGATGTCGAGGCTCGGCATCGCGCGAGAGCTTGATGGCGTTCACCGCCACTTGCTCGTAGGCCGGAAACAACCCGGCCGCCCCCACCCGAATCACGTCGTCGAGAAACAGCACGTATCGCTCTTCCCCTTCGTCGGGCAGGCGCACAAAACGGCCGCCGTGGCGCTTGGTGGGCAGCTCCATCAGCAGCACCCGCTCGGGCTCGGCGCCGGATTTGGGGTCGCGGAGCTGGCTGAGGTGGAAGGTGAGGTAAACGGTCTGGTCTTTCAGAAACAGGTGGTGCAGGGTGTCGTCGAGCACCACAGGCGAGAGCAGGTCGCGCACCTTGTCCTGGAAGTAGCGCGTGGCCCACTCCCGCTGCTTATCCGTCAGTTCGGTTTCGTTGAGCAGGTGAATGTGGTGGGCATTCATTTCGGGCAGCAGCCTGCTCCCGAAACGTGTTGCCGAACTCTTCCTGCTGCCGGGCCACTTCGGCCAGCACCTTGCGCAGCTCCCGCTTGGGGCTATCAGCGAGCTGGGCGCGGGTCTTTTTCTTCAGCTTCACCAGCCGCCGCAGCGTGGCCACCCGCACCTTGAAAAACTCGTCGAGGTTGCTGCTGAAGATGGCCATAAACTTGAGGCGCTCCAGCAGCGGCACGGTAGGCGTCTGGGCTTCTTGCAGCACGCGGGCGTTGAAACGCAGCCAGCTCAAGTCACGGGAAAGGGTTTTCAAATTGCTAAGGGCAAGGGTGAGGGGCGACGCGCGGGGACGAGGCCCTGCGGTCGGGTTCTCTTTACGGTTTTATGCGCCGGACAGCTACTTCCTCTTGTTGCGTCCCTGCTTGCTCCCGCGGCCGGTGGGCCAGCACCTAGCTGTTGTTGCGCGGGTAGTCGTAGAAATAGAACTCGGCGTTCACCTTGCTCACTTCGGCCCAATGCTCGCAGTCGAAGCGCAGGCACACCACCGCCGCCGTGGGCATCTCCTTGATGGGGTTAGGCGACAATGCGTTGGCTGTTTCGGTGATGGTGGGGTTGTGGCCCACGAGAAGCACCGAGCTAGCCGAATCGGGCAGGTGGTGGATAATATCCACAAGCTCATCGACTTCGGCCCCGTAAATCCCCGGCTCAACCACGATTTTATCGTGCGGGTACTCCATCTCGCGGCCCACCAGCACGGCTGTGCTCATGGCGCGCACGGCGGGCGAGCTCACCACCAGGTCGGGATGAATCTGGCGCTTGGCCAGGGCCTGGCCCATGGCGGGGGCGTCGTCGCGGCCCCGGTCATTCAGGGGCGCTCCTGGTCGCTTAGCTCATCGAAGTTCCAGCTGGATTTGGCGTGGCGAAAAAGGTACAAGGTTTTCATGGGACGAAGCTAAGGGCGTATTGCTTACCTCAGGTATTGCGAAAAGGTTATGTAGGGGGCCTGGAAGCAAAAAAGAGCCGCCCACAGGGACGGCTCTTTTTGAAAAACAGGCGGTTGAACTGGTCCGAGTACGGCGCGGCTCAACCACACTATTCTTTCTCGAAACGCTGATGCGTCACCTCACCGCCGTTCGAAACGCGGATGTAGTACAGGCCTTTGGGCAGCGCAGCCACGTTCACCTGGCCGGCGCCGTTGTAGCGGGCTTCGGTCATTTGGTGGCCGCGCAGGTCGTACACGCTCACCGAGTAGGCACCGCTGGCTTTAGCTGCGGCTTCTACGTTCAGCACGTCGGTAGCGGGGTTGGGGTAGAGCGTAGCGGCCGTGGTGGCCACCGTGCGCAGCGCCGTAGCCCCCGTCGAGGTGAGCAGGGAAGCGCGGGCACCGCCCGAAACGAACAGGGCATCCATGCGGCTCGACTGGCCCGCGGTGAACATGTACATGCACCGGTCATAGGTGTAGTCCATGTAGTTCATGCTCATGTCGCCCTGGTTCGAGCAGGTAACGTGGGGGAACTGTGGGCAGCCGCCGTTGCTGGTTTGCTGGGTGGGGGTGTCGGCCACCAGGTCGTTACCGCAGGTGGCATCGCCCCAGATGTGGCGCAGGTTCAGCCAGTGGCCCACTTCGTGCGTGGCCGTGCGGCCCAGATTGTAGTTGGTAGCCGTGCCGTTAGGCACTGAAGAATACAGGCACACCACGCCGTCGGTAGCGGCCGGGCCGCCGGGAAACTGGGCGTAACCGAGCAGGCTCTGGCCCAGGTTGCACAGCCACAGGTTCAGGTAGCTGCCGGCGGGCCAGGCATCGCTGCCGCCTTTGCTGGTGTACTTCACAAAGTCGTTGCTGCTGAACGAGCGGGTTTTGGTTTGCCGACGCACGATGCCCGTAGTGGCAGCGCCATTGGGGTCACGCTGGGCCAGTACAAAACGCACGTTGGTGGCCGATGCCGTGAAGATGGAGGGCGTTTGGCTGGCATCGGCATTGGCCTTGGCGAAGTCGTCGTTCAGCACCTTAATCTGAGCCGCTACCTGAGCGTCGGTCACGTTCTGAGCCGCGGTGTTGTACACCACATGCACGACTACCGGAATGGTAACTACGGTGGCCGTAGTTGTAGCCCGCTTGAACATGGTGGGCTGGGCCATGTACCGCTTGGTCATGGCCTCGATGGCTTCCATGCGCTGGGCGCGCTGCGGGTCGGCTGCAACCTGGCTTTCGAATACTTCCATGGTCGCGCAGGCGCGGCCATTGATGGTGACTGCCTCCTGGGGAGCTCGGGTGGCGTCGGTGCGGTTTTGCGGGTTTTGCTGCGCCAGCAATGAGGTCGCGCTGCCCAGCAGGGCCAGTGCGGAGAGATAAATCTGCTTCATGTAGCTGTTGGAAATAGGGTTGGGGAAAAGGTGAAAAAATGAAATTAACAGATTGTCAATCTACATATTTTTCTTGACTATCAACGCCTCCAACGCAGTGAAAAGCACAAGGTTAAGCTTATCTACATGCGATAAATTGCAATAATTTCATTTAAAATTTATTTTGCTGCCAATAAACCGCTTTTTCAACCGACTGCACCCAACCCGTCTTGCCAGCAGGCATTTAGCAAAAGCCAAAATATTTTGTTCGGCTCATTAAGGAATTGAGCCGGGGCCCGGGGCCACAATAAAATCGGGCCGCCCCCGGAAGCATACCGGCGATAACGCGGCAAGCTTCCGAAGGCGGCCCAATGGCTACCGAGGCGAGTACGCCCCTATCGGTTTAAAACAGGAAGTCGAACCCGACGAACAAGAGCTTCTCTTCGCCCACCGAATACGTGGCGTTGATGACGGCCTGCTTGAGAATGTCGACGTACACGCCGCCGCCGAAGCCGCTGTGCAGGGACGAGAAGCCCTTGCGCGTGTCGTTGTCGGAATACACCCGGCCGGCGTCGGCCAGGCCCAGCACGCCCGCTTTGCCCGGGAAGAGGTAGGCGTTGAAGGAGAACAGCTGCAGGCGGGCCTCGAAGTTGCCGTACAGGCTGCTGCGGCCGGCGTAGCGCGTGCGGCGGTAGCCGCGCAGGTTGGTGGTGCCGCCCAGGGTGTTGGCCTGGTAGAAGCGGTAGTCGCCGATGTTGCGCGTCACGCCCAGGCGGCCGGCGTACGTAATCTGGAAGGGGAAATTAGGCGTGAGGTAGGCCCGGATTTCTGAGCTCAGGCGGCCGAACTGCAGCCGCTCGCCGTTGAGCTGAAAGTTGTACTGCGCTTCGTTGTACCAGCGGATGCCGATGCGCGGGTTCTTAGGCGACGAGGCCGCGTCGATGTTGAGGTAAAACAGGCCGCCGAGGTACTGATTGGTTTGGAAGTCGGTAGCCCGCACGCCGAAGCGCCGGTTTTCGTAGGTTACATCACCATCGTGGCTGGTGAGGCTGTCCAGAATAACGCTGCCGATGGGGCTCTTCTCTACCCGGAACTGGTCGTACTGCGGCCCAAAGCCCGCCTTCAGGAAGCTAAACAGGTTGCGCTCCAGCGTGGGCGCCACGGTCAGGCGCGTGAAGCGCACGCGGTACGACTCGTTTACGGTGCGAACCGTCACCACGCCGCGGTTGCGGTCGGGCGAGGCCAGGTTGGCCGTGTTGTTGCCGATGCCGAAGAAGTTGTAGAGCAGGCTGCGGGCCGTAGTACTGGGCGTTCAGGTGCAGGTCGTACTTGCCGATGAGGCGCGTGAACTGGCCGGTGTAGCGTAGGTTGTAGGCGTCGCGGGCCGGGGCAAAGTTGGCCACCAGGGTTTGCTCGGAGGCAAACGGCTCGCGGCGGAAGCCGTAGCGGCGGTGCGTGATGCCGCCGCCCAGCAGCAGGCCGTCGTCGATGTTATAGCCAAAAAACAGGGCCGGGCCGGTGTAGTTGAGCCGGTAGTCCTTCAGGTCGTAGCGCTTGGGGTGGTCGTAGCGGCTCACGTCCACGCCAGGCTCCAGGTGCAGGCGGGCCTCCTTGCCCACGTTTACCACGTTGCCGGTGTCGGCGTCGTATACCTGGGTTTTGTGGCGGAAGCCGGCCACGCGGCTCTGGTCCGTGATGGTGTCGCGGCCCGTGCCGCCGATGATGCGCAGCTTGATGGCTTTGTTGACGTCGCCCTTCACCTCGTACACGTCTTTGCCGCTGATGCCGTAGAGGCGCAGGCTCCTCGGTCACTCCGTACTCGAGCTCCCGGTCGTAGAGGGTTTTGCTGAGCTGGCCTTCCTTCGTGATTTTGCGCACCGTGACGTGGGTGTTGCCGTTGGGCAGGCGCTCCACCACGAATTTCTCGTTCTTCTCGCTGCCGCGCACTTCCACGATGCCGGCCACCACGTTGGCGTACTTGGCGGCGAGGTCGGGCAGCAGGTCACGCCGGCTCTTGAGCTTGGCAATGATTTCGGGGCCGTGCAGGTCGTAGATTTCCTTGGGCCACCGCTCACGGAAAGCCTTTTCGATGACCTCATCGGTGAGGTGCTCCTTCATATAGTTGGCCTGCGCCACCCACTGCTCCCGCGTCACGCGGCCAAGGAAGGTGCGGTCATTGGCCATGGCCGTCAGGTTCAGGCCCTTGTAGTCGGCGTAGTCATAGCCGAAGTTCTGGAAGTTGCGAATCGCGAACTTGCGGCTGGCAAGAAAGGGCAGCACGCCATCGCCCTTGAAGAAGGCAATGTCGCGGTCTTCGGGCACGGCCGTGAAGGTGCGGTCGCCGTCCTTGCTTTTCTCCTCGGCCCAGCGCCACTGGTCTTCGTGCCGGTCCCAGTCGCCTATCCACATATCAAAGAGGCGCGAGCGGGCGAAGGCTACCTCGTTCACCTTGTGGTCGTTGTCGGCCAGCACGCGCTCGAGGACCTTGTCGGTGCCCACCAGGTTTTTGGAGTAGCCCAGGCTGGCCACGTTGCTGTGGTCGTCCTTGGCGTCTTCTTCCAGGGCCGCGGGGGTGTTGGCAAAATCGCCGTAGTACTGGCCCAGCAGGGGGTCCTGCGGGATGTACACCCGCTCGGGGTTGGTGTGCAGAATGCCAGCAGCGGTGCCCAGCGGCGGCAGCACAAACGAGGCGTAGGGGTGCTGGGCCGAAATCTGGTCCTGCAGCACGTCCTTGGCAAAGCCGGAGCGCAGGGCCTCGGGCAGCACGGCGGCGGGGTCTTTGTCGATGCCGCGCAGCGAAAAGAGCTGGGCGGCTTCGTTGCGCAGCTTCAGCGAGGCGGTTTGCTTGCCGCCGCCCGTTTTGTAGGGCACCAGCCCGCCCTTGGCCGTGGCCAGGTCCAGCACCGGGAATTTCACGGGCGTGGCCCACTCCTTGCGGTAGTGCTCACCCAGCAGCCAGTCGTGCAGGGCGCTGTGCTTGGCGTAGCCGGGGTTAATGGCCACCACCACGCTGCTGTCGCGAAAATCAGCCCGCGTCGCGGGCACGGGCGGAGCACTCGGGCTGGCCAGCTCGCTATTCTCGCGCACTTTCTGCTTATCCAGCGGCGTGCGGGGCGCTACCGGCTCGGCCGTGGCCACCAGCCCGGTGGTTTTGGCATACAGCGGGGTGGTACACCAGCCGGGCCCGCTCGCCCTTGCCTTCGGGCACGAAGTACTCGGTCCACACCTGCCCGTCGTCGTAGTAGTTCACCCGGGCAAAGCCTTTCTCTTTGTCAGAAAACAGGGCCGCGCCGCCGTCGCCGGGCTTCACGTGCTGGGTTTTGCAGCCCGAGCCGCTCACGATGTGGTGCGTGGTGCCTTCCTTAAAGTACTGCAGGTTGTGCTCGTGGCCGGCGGCGTACACCACGTTGGGATACTTGTTGAAAATATTCAGCAGCCCCTGCTTGTAGGCCTGGTAGGCCGGGTAGGCCAGGTCCTGGCTTATGCCGCCGTACTTGCGGGCAAATGGGTAGATGGACCCGATGATGGGCAGCGGCAGAAATGCGTACTTGCGCACGATGCTGAGCGGGAAAATGTGGTCGCCGAGCGTGAAGTAGCCGCCGTGCACGCCGTCGCTGAACAAGGGATGGTGGCCCACCACCATGATGTTCTTGTCGGCGTTGCGCGCCATGATGTCTTCAAGTTGAGCCATGAAGTCGGTTTCGTCGTCGACGCCGCAGCCCCCGTCGGCGCCGTAGGGGCGCTCGCTCTGCTGGGTCAGAAACCACTGCGAGTTGATGGTGATGAGCACCAGGTCGTCCTGCAGGCGGATTTCGTAGGGGCCAGGGCAGCCGTTGCTGGGCGTGATGAAGTCGCCGGTGTAGGAAAAAGCGGTCGAGTCCTTGGCCATGTAGTTCTCGGCAAAGCGCTGCTCGCGCAGCACCTGCTCGAGGCCGCCCTGCAGCCCCTGCTTCCAGTCGTGGTTGCCGGGAATCATGTATTTCTCGCCCTTGTAGCCGCGCAGGATGTCCATCTGGTCGCGCAGGCGGCGCTCGGCTTCCTTGCGGTCGTAGGCGCCTTCTTCGGGCATGCCGTACTCGTAGATGTTGTCGCCGAGGTAAATCGTGGTGCTCTTGGCCCCGGCCGCCATCATTTGCTTGCGCATGAAGTTGAGCGAGGCTCGCCGCCTTTTTCCGCTTCGAGGGCTTGCCCACGTCGCCAATTAAAAACACGGTGTACCGGATGCGGCTGCTGTCGGGCGGCGTTTTGGACTTCCAGTTCACGCCGTCGCCGCGGTAGTTGGGGCGCGAATTTTTGGGGTTCTCGCTGGACTCGCCTTGGGCCAACGTGCTAAAGGGGAACGCCAAAACCGCGCAAAGCGTTAGCAGCACGGGTCGAAAGCGGAAAAATAGGGGCATAAATAAGATAAAGGTTGGGCTGCAGAAGCCCCGCCGCGGGGTACTGAAAGTAAACTTACGACCGGCGCGGGACCGGCCTGCTAGGGCCCGTTACGCAAAGCACAGCGGTGCGGTTAGGTCGCGGTTTTTTAACTTCCGCCCGACGCTTCGCGTTCAATGCCGGCAAGCCCGCCGGATGAACCAGCCGTAGCTTAGCCTGTCATGGAAGAACTTACCCCCGATACTGTCGAAACTGCCCCCGCTGCTGCCCCGGCCGAACCGACAGCATCGCCCGCCAAAGCGGCTCCCCGGCCCTGCCCGCCGCGCCCGATGGTGGCGCCAACGACCAGCCCACCAAAGCCAAGGCTTCGCCCTTGGTAAAAGAGGCGCAGGCCTACGTCACCGAGCTTTTTGGCCAGGAGCTGGCCGCCAAACTCACCTACCACTCCCTGCGCCACACCGAGGCCGTGGTGAAGGAATGCCGCGCCCTGGCCCCCGCCGCCCACCTGAGCCCCGACGACACCGAGGCCCTGCTGCTGGCCGCCTGGTTTCACGACACCGGCTACCTCGACGTGTACGATGGGCACGAGCCTGCGCAGCATGGAGCGGGCCCGCGCCTGGCTGAGCGAGCACGGCGTGAGTGCCGAGCGCATTCAGCTGGTGCAGGACCTCATCATGGCCACGCACCGCGACTCGGAGTCGGTAACGGAGCTGCAAAAGCTGCTCACCGACGCCGACATGAGCAACCTCGCCCGCGACGACTTCCGCTCCAACGCCGAGCTGCTGCGCACGGAATGGGAGCTGGTGCTGGGCAAGACCTACTCCAATACCGAGTGGGCCGAGCTGCAGCTCAACTTCATGCAGGAGCACAAGTACGAGTCGGACGCGGGCAAGGAGCGGTACCGCAAGGACTTCAAAAAGAACCTGGCCGAACAGCGCGACCAGCTCAAGAAAACCGAGAAGAAGAAAAAGAAGAAAAGCCTGGAGCTGATTGACACCTTCGCCGACCCCAAGCGCGGCGTGGAAACCATGTTTCGCACGATGTACAGCAACCACATCAAGCTCTCGGACATGGCCGACAAGAAGGCCAGCATGATGATTTCGCTGAATGCGGTGCTCCTCTCGGTGATTATTACCTACCTGGGCGCCAAGTCGTCGGCCCTGGGCCCGGCCTTCACCCGCAACCCGGTGCTGGCCATTCCCATGGGCATTCTGCTGCTCACTTCGCTGGCCTCGGTGGTCACGGCCATCCTCTCGGCCCAGCCCGACGTGACGAGCTTTAAGTGGCTCAAGAAACGCCCCGAAATCGCGACCAATCGCCGCGTTAACCTGCTCTTTTTCGGCAACTTCACCAAGCTCAGCCTCGACAATTTCCAGAACGGCATCCGCGAGCTGATGCAGCAGAAAGAAGGCCTCTACACCAACATGGTGACCGACGTGTACTACCTCGGCGAGGTGCTGGCCCGCAAGTATGGCCTGCTGCGCACCAGCTATTCGGTGTTCATGGTGGGGCTGATTCTGACGGTGCTGTCCTTCATCATCGTGCTGCTGTATAAGTCGTAGGTGAGCATTCGGCAGCCGCGCCGCGTTCTTACCTTTGCGTCATGGCTGCGTAGTTCAACGGATAGAATAGGCGTTTCCTAAACGCTTGATATGAGTTCGATTCTCGTCGCGGCCACATAGCATATTTGTTTCTAAAAAAGGCCGTTTTCGACTCCGAAAGCGGCTTTTTTAATACTCAGCCGCCTGCTCCGCTCCCGCCAACTGCAGGACAAATGCCATTCACCCCGTGGCATGAAGAAGCACTTGCCCCCGCTGCGTACCATTGTCTTCTACCCCGTCGACCCGGCCTCGGGCCAGTATGCTTTTGGCAGCCCCCTCGTACACAGCGCCGTCCTGCACCTCGAAAAAGTCCAACGCTTCACCATCCAGGTCAAAAACCAAAGCGCCAAAAACGTCTACGTGCAGCAAGTCACCATCAATGGGCAAAAGCTGACGTAGTCGTTTCTGGCGCAGCAGGACGTGGCCAAGGGCGGCTTGTTGGTGTTCATGATGGGCGCCAAACCAGCCAAGAAATACCAGAACCCATGCGAATCAATGAGCGCGAAATTTGGCTAGTTCAATACAATACAGAGAAGAACTGGCTTAAAGAATTACCAAGTCAAAACTGGCTATGTATTCTCTGTGTAGAGGAAACGCCAAGGCGTTATCTTGATGAAGTACTTGCGAAAATCATAAACCAAGATGTCTGCTATGTGTGCACCATCGGGGCCCAATGTGAGTTTGTGCACGACCTATTGGATGAGGAAATATGCTATCGAGAAGTAGAAGAGCCTCCCTTATGTCTTCCTAAATACGACATTATAACTACATGGCATAATGATTTCGATGAGGGAATTTGGTTTGCTATTTTCGCCGCGTATGCGGATGCTGTCGAAATAAAGACAGTAATCATATTGGATATGACAGCAGGAAAAGAGCAGGAGAGAATCAAAGAAATTTTGAATGGAATAGAGAATGAGAACATGAATACTTAAACCAAGCCGCCCGCCCCAAGTGGAAGTGGGCGGCTTTATTTCAAACCCTCAGAAACTCAAGTCCCCGGCGTCACAGCCGGTCTTGACTGCGCTTCGACTAATACCCCCACCCCCGCCATGCTAGTAGCCGTCCTCAAAACCCTCTTCGACCGCGACCTGAACAAGCTGCGCCAGGAAATCGAAGCATACCAGGACGAAAAAGCCCTGTGGCGCATCGAGCCGGGCATCAGCAACTCGGGCGGCAACCTCTGCCTGCACCTGCTCGGCAACCTCAACACCTACATCGGCGCGGAACTGGGCCACAGTGGCTACGTCCGGCACCGTGACCTGGAGTTTTCGGCCCGGGACGTTCCCCGCACCGAATTGCTCGCCGGCATCGCCGCGACACGGCGCGCGGTGGAAGCGGCGCTTACACCGCTGGCCGACGAGCAGCTCGCCGCTGAGTACCCCGTGGTGGTGTTCGAAGCGTCCACTTCCGTGGGCTATATGCTGATGCACCTCGCCACCCACCTCACCTACCACCTGGGCCAAATCAACTACCACCGCCGCTTGCTGGACAAGCACCTACCCGGATGCTAGCTTGAGGGTCGTCTGTAGCGCCGTCAACTTCCTTCACATGCCCCCAATGCTTTTGCTGCCTTTGCAGCAAAAGCATTGGGGGCCTTCTTATATGTCTGTATTTAATATTCTTCGACTTATGCCTTTACGGGACTAAAAGACTATAAACTTGAACTACCTTTGGTAGGCTCATATTATAATATTTAACATTGCAATTGTTATAGTATTTGTAAAATTACATCCAGCAGTGCCACTAGTAGAAGCATTGCTTCTACCGGTTCTCTCCCGCAACGGCATGCAGCTGAGGAATCAATTACCGCCTGACTTTCCCAAGCCCATTCCCGCAAGCCAGTGAAGCACAACGTATGAAAATAACTAATTACTCTCTTACTGCGCTTTTGCTGCTTGGGCTGCTGTTGGGCGCCGCCCCACGCGCCGCAGCCCAACGAACGCAAATCCGGGGATTTGTGGACGCGCTGGCCTACTACCAAAACGGCAAAGTAAACTTTGGCCTGGGCGAGCAGGACTTGTTCATCACGTCGGAGATAACCGAGCGGCTGTCGTTCCTGGGGGAAACCGTTTTCAAGTTTTCGCCCGCTTCGCCCACCGATTTTAACATCAGCGTCGAGCGCATTATTCTGAAATACAACTACGCCGGCAACCACAGCGTCTTGCTGGGCAAGCACCACACGCCCATCAACTACTGGAACGACACCTACCACCACGGGCGGGTGTTCTTCCCCACCATCGACCGGCCGCTGCTGTTTGCGCAGGGCATTATCCCACTCCACACCACGGGCGTGAGCCTGCAGGGCCAAAACCTGGGCCGCCTCCGCTTCGGCTACGACGCCATGGTGGGCAACGGCATCGGCTCGGGCGATGTGATGGACAACAACCCGCTCAAGTCCGCGACGCTGGCCGTGCACATCAAGCCCACCGACGGCATGCGGCTGGGCGCCTCCCTCTACCACGATGCCATCTCGAAAGGCAGCACCATGCACAACCACTCGACCGGGGCCCGGCCGGTGGCCCTCACCCGCATAAACCAGGACATCGTGACCGGCTCAATTTCCTACAACGACTCGGTTTTCTCGAAGAAGTTTGAGCTATTGGCCGAGAGCAGCATGGTCAACAGCCGCTCCGACAGCCTCGGCACGCAGCGCGCGGTGGCCACCTACGTCTACGCGGGCCTGCGCCTCACCGACAAGCTCATTCCCTACGTTCGCTTCGATGACATTCGGTTTACCAGCAACCGGGAAGTGTATTTCCTCTCCCGCAACACCCAATCTTTCGTCGGCGGGCTGCGCTACGAGCTGAATTATCTGGCTGTGCTGAAGCTCGAATACCAGCACGCCAAAAGCCCCTTGTACCCCACCCCCGACAAGGTCACCTTCCAGGTTGCCGTTGGCTTTTAATTCGTTATGCATATGGCCTGGGTTTATCGACTTACGTTTTGCTTGCTTTTCCTTATCGGGTACTGCTGCGCGCCGGCGCGTGCGCAGGACCAGAACCTTGCCGTAATTGGCAATGGCAAAGGGGTGCCGCCCGAGATGAAGCTGGCGCAGGCTGAGGTCTACCCTGAAAGGGGAAAAGCTACGCTGGCCCGACGGCAGCAAGGTGGTAATCGCCCTGCTGAAAACCACCACGCCCATCGGCCAGAACACCAGCAAAAAAATCTACAACATGAGCGCCAACGAGCTCAATAAGTACTGGCTGGCGCTGGTGTTCCAGGGCAAAGCCGACGCGCCCAACTTCTTCAACTCCGAAGCCGAGCCTGGCCGAATTCGTGGCGCAAACCACCGGGGCCATCGGCGTGGTCAATCAGCCCGGGCCGAGCAGCAAAACCATTACCATCGACGGGAAGAAATATCTATAAGACTCGCCCTTATACGCCCTGCTCCGCCAGGGCCTGCCTGGTATGGTAAACAGCTCCCGTCGCACGTCCTTCCTGCGCATCCTCAGCCACTTGCGCCTCACGGTCAAGACCAAAATCTGGTTGGCGGTGACGAGCATTGTCGTGTTGTTCTCCTTCTTCGTCCTCTTCTACCTGCCCGTCATTCAGGAGCGCAACCTGCTCAACAACTTTAACAAGGACGTGCAGAACCAGGCCAACACGGTGGGGCTGGGGGTGAAAATTGCCATGACCGAACAAAACTTCCAGGGGTGCAAACCGCCATGGACTTTGTGAAGAAAGACCCCCTCCTGCAATACGTGAGCCTGCTCCAGACCGATACCGCCTGGAACGCCAGCCACACCAGCTTCCGCATCAAGCGAACGGTTTTCAAGACCTACCCCGAAGGAAAGCGGATAGATGTTGACGCCGGCTCCACCGACTCCACGGTGGTGAAGCGGACGCCTTTCCAGACGCCGATGATGACCGGCGAAATCATGCTGGCGTTTTCCACCCGGGAGATTGTGCAGAGCAAACGGCAGATTCGCGTTACCTCGCTGTTTTTCAGCTTCCTGGTGTTCAGCATCGGCATTGGGATTGGCTTTGGCCTGGCCAAAAACATCTCCGTGCCGGTCCTGAAGCTGCGCGATGCCGCCACCAAAGTGGGCCGCGGCGACCTCACGCAGCGCGTGCAGAGCAATTCGCGTGACGAGATTGGGGAGCTGGGCACGGCGTTCAACAAAATGGTGAACGACCTGTCGACGACCCGCCACGAGCTTGAAGCCCGAACCAGTGAGCTGCTGATTGAGCAGCGGAAGTCCGACGACCTGTTGGAAGGTCTCAAGCGCACGCTGGCCGACCTGCGCGAAACCCAGGAGCAGCTCATCCGGCAGGAGAAGCTGGCCTCCATTGGCCAGCTCACCAAAGGGCTGGTAGACCGCCTGCTCAACCCCTGAGCTACGTCAGCAACTTCGCCGATGTATCGACCGAACTGCTGGCGGAATGCCAGGAGCCTGCTCGCCTCGGATGCCTACGCCGACGACGAATACCTCCAGACGGAGCTAATGCCCCTGCTCGCCATGGTTGTAAGCAATACCGGCAAAATCAAGGAGCATGGCTCCAGCCTCACCCGGATAGTCCGGAGCATGGACAAGCTGCTGCAAGTCAAGTCAAACCACTTCGTCGAAGTGGACCTGAATTCGTTCGTTCACGAGCAGCTGGTGGCCTATAGAACTGAGCTGGACGAAGCCTACCGGAATGTTAACCTAGAGTTGATTAATGGCCACAACCCGGAAAATATCTCGGTCAGAATAGTGCCTAGGGAGATGAGCACGGTCCTGTTTAGCCTGCTCAACAATGCGATGTACGCGGTTAACGAGAAATCCTTGCGGGACCCAAGTTTTCAGCCCACGCTCACCATTGCCACGGTCTTTCAGGAGGCCGGCGTCGCCATCCAGGTTCACGACAATGGCGCGGGCATCTCCGCCGTCGAGAAAGAGCAGCTGTTTTCTCCCTTTTTCACCACCAAGCCCACCTCCAAAGGCACTGGCCTGGGCCTGTTTATCAGCCAGGATATTGTCCGGACCCACAAAGGCCACATCACCGTGGAGACGCGCCAGGACGTGCGCACCACGTTTACCATCAACTTGCCCAGCGCGGCCGCCTTGCCGGTGAGCTGATTGCCTGGGCGGGGCCAAAACGCCTCTCCACCAGCAGCGGATGCAACGCTAAATCAGGCTAAGCCCTTACCTAAACCGCGCAAAAGCCCCGCCCGCGGTATCGCAGGCATCAACTTTAATTCCCGTCACGCATACTCGCTTTTAAATGCTGGTTAAAAGGTCGTTTCCTCATTGGAAGTGACCTTTTTCTTTTTTAACTTCAGGAAGGCCCGCTGACCCCGACCCAACCAGAGCCGTTGCCTGCGGTCGCATTGTCACTCCCAAAACTTTCTTCCTAGCGCCACCGCGCCGCCTTGCCCTTCGCCTGCTTCTGCTTGCATGAGTTGCGGCGCGCCTGCGCCCGACTATTTCGGTGCCGAGGCGGTGCCTTCCCTGGACCGGTGAAGCTATTGGAATTTATCCGCTCATCAAAATTACTACTTTATAAAGTTATATTTAAGCCGCACTTATCGCCTCTATCCTACTCAGTATAATACGGACCGCGTTTCCGTATTTATCGGTTTCGCTCTTTTTCAAATATAGTGAAACGTGCTTGCTAAACGCTAGTTACGAGAGTAAATACTACGTATTTTTCTCAGCATTTTTCGTCCGCTGCAACTTTTATCATGCGAACTATTTTCAGGGGTTAGCCCGAAAAAATCACACTTTACCGTTGGTATTACTTTTGATTGATTACCTTTCTATCATGGTAAGCTGAACCGCTCCACGGTCGGCGTGCCTTTCTAACCTTTTTGCACCTCCCACCGTGTCAATCGAACTAGAACTGGCGGCCCCGCTGGCCCCCTTGCCCTTGGCTATTCGCCCGAAATAGCCCCGGCCCCCACCCGCCGCTCCTACGACCACGTGGTGCTGCCCGGCGACTTCCCCGACCCCACCGTTACCAAGATTGGCGATACCTACTGGGCCAGCGCCACCTCGGCCGAGTGGGGAGCGGTGTTCCCCATTTTCTCCTCCAAAAACCTGCTCGACTGGGAGCTGGTGAGCCACGTATTCCCCGACAACCTGCCCGACTGGGCCGGCTCTAACTTCTGGGCGCCCGAGTTCCACTACGAAAACGGCCGCACCTATATGTACTACACTGCCCGGCAGAAGGGCGGCGTGCTGTCGGTGGCCGTGGCCAGCGCCGACCACCCCGCCGGCCCCTACACCGACCACGGCCCGCTGGTGGCACAGGAAGCCGGCTCCATCGACGGCTTTGCCATGCCCGACGAGCACGGCAACCTCTACCTCATCTGGAAAGAAGACGGCAACTCCTGCCACCAGGACACGCCCATCTGGGCCCAGCGGCTCAACGACGAGCGCACCGCCCTCATCGGCGAAGCCACCGAGCTGTTTGGCAACGACGTGCGGTGGGAAGGCCCCCTCGTGGAAGGCTCGGCCCTGGTGCACCACAACGGCTACTTCTACATGTTCTACGCCGGCAACAGCTGCTGCGGCAAGGGCTGCAACTACGCCACCGGCGTGGCCCGCTCCCGGGCCCTGCTCGGCCCCTGGGAGAAGTACGACCAGAACCCCATCCTCGACCGCAACACCACCTGGAAATGCCCCGGCCACGGCACCGTGACCCACCTGGACGGCCGCTGGTTTCTGCTGCACCACGCCTACCTGGCCGACAGCCACGAATTCGTCGGCCGCCAGGGCCTGCTCAGCGAGTTTACCTGGAACGCCGAAGACTGGCCCGAGTTTGAGCGCCGCAGCCCCCAGGCCGCGCCCCTCACCAACGTGGAGCGCCTGAACGTGGCCGAAGAGTTTGCCGGCGACCAGCTGGGCCTGGAGTGGCAGTGGCCCATCAGCCAGCGCCCCAACACGGTGGTGCGCAATGGGCAGCTTCACCTGTCTGCCGGGGCGTCGCGCCTGGGCGCTATGGTGGCCCGGCGTACGCACGTGGCCACGTACAAAGCCGCTACCACGCTGGACTTTGCCGCCCTGCCCACCGACACCTACGCCGGCCTGGCCGCCGTGGGCGACCCCTACAACGCCCTGGCCATCATGGCGGGTAACGGCAAGGTGCAAATCTGGCACGTGAAAAGCGGCAAGCAGCAGTCGCTGGTGCAGGTGTTTGTGGACCCCTGCGATACCATCACGCTGCGCCTCGAAGTGTGGGGCGGCCAGCGCTACCGCTTCGCCTACAGCACCGACGGCGCCACCTGGCTGGCCCTGCCCACCGACAACTTCAGCCTCAACGGCACCTACCTCCCGCCCTGGGACCGGGGCGTGCGCGTGGCCTTGGTAGCCCAGGGCGAAGAAGAAAACAACGCCATTTTCAACAACTTCATCATCCGCAACAAGCGGTAGCTGCAGCAGCTGCTAACCAGAAAAGGCCGGTTTCCTGTGTGGGAAGCCGGCCTTTTCTGATATCTGGTGTCCGATGACTTCTAGAGAGACCCGCTTCGCATCCCCGCGCCACCCGCACGGCGCGAGGAAGCAAACTGTCTGCTTCCGGTTAGCTCAACTTAACTGACCCGATAGTTGAGCTAAATGAAAAAAGCAACGCCCGGCACAAAGGTGCCAGGCGTTGCTTTTGCTTATTGGGCTGTCTAGCGGCGGCGCTTCGACTTGCTTTTAGACTTCGACTTGGAAGGGGTGCTCTTCTTCGTAGACTTCTTGGCCGAGGAGCCACTTTTTTGGAGCTGCTTTTCTTGGCGCTGCTCTTTTTGGAAGTGCTCTTCTTGGCGCTGCTTTTCTTTTTGGAGATGCTTTCGTGCTTGCTGGCTTTGGATTTCTTGCTGCTCTTGCTCGCCTTGGCTTTGGCAGAAGACGACTTGGATTTGGCTTTCGACTTGCTGCTGTGCGAGGCAGACTTGCTGTGGCTCTTTGACTTCGAACTCTTGCTGCTGGAATGGCGGCGGGCGGCGCGGCGGGCCTCGGCGCGGGCTTCGGCTCTGGCTTCAGCCCGGGCCTCGGCGCGGGCTTCTTCGCGGCGGGCGGCGGCGCGGCGCGCGGCTAGCTTCTCGGTGTTGCGGGCTTCGTAGCTGCGGGTGGTGTGGGCCGGTACGGCGGCGTTGGCTTCCTCGGCCGATTCGGAATAATGAGCGGTAGCGTCGGACTCCGGAGCGGCGGTGCTATTTTCTTCAGTGCTGGCTTTGGGGGCTTCAGCTACAATCTTTTTGCGGCGCACCGGCATCAGGAAATCCCGCTCGGCACGTTCGCGCAGGCTGAGATTTTCCTCGCCCGGCAGCTTCGTCACCGGAATGGGCTTCTCGTTTTGAGCTTGGGCGCCGCTCCAGGTAAGTAGCAGCGAAAGAAAGACAAATAGATGCTTCATAGATGTTTAAAATAAACCCGACGTAAGACAAAACTACAGACTGCCCCGGTTAAATGCAAGGCCGAGGTTGTTTTAGACGTCCGGAAAGGTCTTTGCGCCGTCTAACAGCATATTTCGCCCGTCCACCCATTTATTGAGCCAGCCGGAGCCGCGTGCCCGCCGCGTGGGCCCGAAACTCGGGTGCGTACAGGCACTGCACCTCGCTCAGGCCCGCCGAAAAATCGCCGGCCTGGCTGGCCCGCAGCCGGTACTCGAACACGTGGGTGCCGCGGGGCACTTCGCTCAGAAAAAGTTGGTGGCGGCATCGCGCGGCGTCTCGTAGTAGCCCAACCCGTTCTGGTAGCGGTACCCGCTGAGCTGGTTGATGAGCTCGAGGCCGGCGGCGCGCTGGTCTTTCAGGTGCACGTATTCGAGGGCGCGGTCGGTGCGCAGCACGAGGCGCACCACCAGCACCTCCCCGACTTTGAGCGGCGCAGAGGCGCTGATTTTCTCCAGGACCGGGCCGCCCGCCGTGCGGGTTTCGCGGTAGAGCTGGCGCTCCAGGCTGAGGGGCGTGGCGGCGGGCGTCACCTTGTCTAGGTCCTCGAAGTACTGCCAGTAGAGCGCGCCCCAGGCCACGCCCGCGTCGGGCTTGGAGATGGTGACCTGGCCTTGCGCGGGCAGTACCTCGGCGGCAGGCCGCCTGGTTTTGAGGTAGCCGGTGCCGGCCTGGGCGGCGCTGGGCTGCAGGGCCTGGCCGCCGACGGTGATTTGCAGCGGGCGCGTGGGCGTGAGCCAGTCGGAGCCGCGCAGCAGCAGAGCGTAGCAGGCGTCGGCGGTGGCGCGGGTGCTTTCCCAGCTGTGGGTTTGCTTTTGCTTGAGCAGCCAGAGTTTCATTTCGTCCACGGCCTGCTGGTCGTTTTTCACTTCGTCGAAGGCTTCGATGAGCGTGGCCTGGGTTTCGGTGGGCGCCTCGCGCCAGTAGTAGCCGCCGCGCACCTCCTTCCAGTACATGCCCAGCTCCGGCGAGTGCAGGGCATTTTCGGTGAGGGCGCGCAGAATTTCCTGGGCGGCCGGGGCGGCTTTGCTGTCGCGGAACAGCGCCAGCGCCACCTGGGCCTGCAGGTAGCGGGTTTGGGCGGGCCAGTAGCGCGCAGCCTGCTGGCGGTAATACGTGCGGGCAGCCTGGCCCTCGCCGGCCATGGCCGCCTGCGGCCAGAAACTGCGGGCGTACAGGGCCTGGATTTGCAGGTCGCCGAGGTGGTTATCGGCGAGCTTTACGCCTTTCTGCTGGCGCAGGTAGGCGTAGTCGCCGGCCATTCGCCCATCGAGGTAGCGCAAGGCATTGCGCAGAATCTGGCCGGCCACCGGGTCGGCGTTGGCGTCGAAGGCGTTCAGCTTCTTGAGCTTGCCGAAGCCGGCCACGATGAGCTGGGTGATGTACCGGTCGTCGGGCATCCGCTCAAACCATGGGAACGCTCCGCTGGGCAGCTGCATGCGCTGCAGCTTGAGCAGGGCGCGGCTGGTTTCGCCCTGCAGCCGGGTGGCGTCGAACAGCTCGGTGAGGCGGGCCAGGCGCTCGGTTTCGCCCTGGGCGTCGCGCACCCAGGGGTTTCCTGCAGCAGCAGGTTTTTCAGCTCCTGGTTCTGGGCCAGCTTGCTGGCGAGGGCGTTGTGCTGGGCGGCCGTGCCGCTTTGGGCCTGGCGCGTCCACTCGGCCAGAATGGTCTTGAACCGCGGGTTGGCCTTCAGAATCTGAGCCGCCAGGAGGTTGGCGTAGAGGCGGCTGAAGATTTGCTCCGAGCACTCATAGGGGTACTCCATGAGGTAGGGCAGGCTCTGCACGGCGTACCAGGCGGGGTTGGCCGTCATCTCCAGCGTGAGGGAGTAGTTGCGCCGCGTGGGGCTGCTGGTACTGGTCAGCTTAGTGAGCTCAAAGGTGCGGGTGCCGGGCCCTACGATGGGCAGCGGCAGGCTTTCGGTAATGAGCACGCGGTTGGGCAGCACGGGCAGGGTGTTTTCCTCGCCGTCGGAGTAGGCAGTTGCTGGTTGCTGGTTGTCAGTTGTCAGGCCATTACGGCTCTTTCTTTTGCTCTTGGCTTTTTTCTGCTGGCCGGCCTTAGCCTGAGCGACATCGGGCAGCGAAGAGCTCACTACTACCCGATACGTCACGGCGGCGGGCGCAAAGTCGGCGGGCAGGCTGATTTCCCAGCCCAACGCGGCGCTCTGGTGGGCCTCGGCCACGGCAGGCTGCTGGGCGGCGCTTTTCAGCAGCTGGCTGCTGAGGTCCTGGCCGGTGGCGGCGTCGAGCAGAAACAGCTGCGCCGTGCCGCTCACCTTTTGGTCGGTCAGGTTCGAGAACTTGGCCGGAAACGTGAACGTGTCGCCCTGCCGGAAGAAGCGCGGGGCGTTGGGCGTAATCTGAATCTGTTTTTGCGTAACCAGCCGGCGGGCGAGCTGGCCGGAGTTTAGGTTTTTATCGTGGGCCAGGGCCAGCAGCGCCAGCGCGTCACGGCTTCGGGCATCTGAAATTCGAGCACGATGTCGCCTTTGCTATCGGTGCGCAGCGCCGGCTGCCAAAAGGCCGTTTCGCGGAAGTCGGTGCGGGCTTGCACGCCGGATAAGTCCACGGGTGGGGCGGGCGGCGCTGCGGCCACACCCCCGGTTACCTCCTGGGCCTGGTTAGCCACTCCGTAGCCCGTCACCACCACTTCGTTGAGCCTGCTTGTTTTCCGCTGCGGCATCGGCCATCATGGGGGCCCGTGTCCCCCTTAACGTCACCCGCCCCGCGGCTACTCTGCCAAGCTGCTGCACCTGCAGTCCGGGTACTCGGCCGGCCAGCCCACCCCCACGACCAAAAACGCCCCAGGTGTTCAACTCAGGGTATTCGATAAGCGCATCGACCCCATCGCCCTGGGGCGCGCCACCCGAGGGAAATGAGGGCGCGGGCCTAAAGTACCCTTGCCAACCAAAGCGCGGCGGGTTGTATTCTGCTCTTGCTCCCAAGCTCATGAAGGAGTGGGGCCGAAAAATATCAAGGCTCTGGTCGTAGAGCGTGGCCAGCAGTTCGGCGTCGGCGGGCTTGCCGTTGGCTTGGCGAATGCTCACCCGCCAGGTTTCTTTCTGCCCCGGCAGGAGCTTGTCACGAAACGTGCTGATGGCCAGCTGCAGCGGTGCGGGTTTTTCGGCCACCGTCACCGTGGCCTCGTGGCGATACAGGTGGTTGTCGCGCACTTGCACGGTATGGATGTGCAGCGGGCCCGGGGCCGCTGCCGGCCCGCTGGCAATGGCGAGGCGGCGCTGCTCCCCGGCCTTGAGCGTCAGCCACTCTTGGCGCAGGAGCTTGCCGCCGCGCTCGGCCTGCACCAGAATGCGCGCTCCGGCCTCGCTGCTGCCCAGCAGGATACTCGCGGGCTGGCCGGGCGCCACGCTATCGGCCAGCACCACCACCCAGTCGGGCGTGGCAAAGGGCACGGTGGCCGCCTCCGAATCGTAGAGCGTCAGCTCGTGGCGCGCCCGGGCCGAATCGGCGCCGGCGGCTTGCGCTTCGAGCAGGTAGCGGCCCGTGGGCAGTTCGGCCAGGGCCGCGCGTAGGTTGAGTGCCGGCCCGTTTTTGGTATCGAAGGGCAAAGTCTTGACCAGCTCCGGCGTGGCTTCGTTTTCGGGCGTTTCGGGCACGGGGCCGGGCACCCCGGCCGGGTTGGGCCGGTAGCGGCGGGCCAGCAGGCGCAGGGTGCCGGTAGCGGGCCGGGGCTCGCCGGTAGCGTTGGTGCTCAGCAGCGTGAAGGTGGGCAGGTGCTGCTTGTCGGCCGTCTCGGGCCCGGCGAGCTGCAGGCTGAGCGGGTTGCGGCCGATGGGAAAGCTGCGGGTGCCGGTGCGGGTTTCGCCCGCGGCGTCGGTTATGTCGGCCACGATTTCAAACAGGTAGCCGGGCTCCCAGCGCGGGCGACCCGGTGCCTTGGGCACCAGCGGCGGCGTGAACGTGATGGCGAAGCGGCCCTGTGCATCGGTTGTAGCCTTTCCGTGGGCTACCTCCTGGGTGTTGCCGCGGTCGGGCGGGTAGATGCCGCCCCGAAAATCACCGAAGAACATGGGCCACAGTTCGCGGCGCGTGACGCGGTAGCTCACCTTGGCGCCGTCAGTGGGCTGGCCCGCGTAGGCGCGGGCTTGCCCCCGCACCGTCAGGGGCTGGCCCAACTGGGGCCGGCCGGGCACCGAGTCGAGCTGCACGAAGAAGGTCGGACGCTTGTAGTCTTCCACGGCGATGGCCAGGGAGCCGTCGTCGGCGCGCAGCTCAAACTGGCCGTTGAGCAGCCCGGCCGGCAGCACAAACGAGCCGTGGAACGACCCAAACTCATTGGTCACAAACTCCAGCGACTGCACGGTTTGGCCGTTCACATCGAGTAGCTCAACTTCCTGCTCTTCCCGGGCCAGCACCCGGGTTTTGCTGCCCTGCCGCTCCACCAAGATTCCTTTAAAGTACACCGTCTGGCCGGGCCGGTAAATAGCGCGGTCGGTGAAGAGAAAGCACCTGGGTTCGGGCTCGCTTGGCGAGCGGGGAAGTACCCGCCGATGTTGTCGACGACCAGCGTATCAGCGCCCCGCCATACTTTCACGGCCTCCAGCCGTTCGTTCACATTCTTGTCCCATTTGGCAGAGACGGGCAGTTCCACTTCCCCGGCAGCCGTCGTCTGCCGCACTTCGCTCAGGCGGGTGATTTGCCGTTGCTGCTTTTGGTCGAAGCCTTTGTACACGCTTTGGGCCTGCACGCCCGCGAGCGGCGTCCCGCTTTGACGCTGCAGCAGCAGCAGTTGAGGGGCCCCATTGGTAGGGTCGAACCGATGAACGGCGCTCAATTCGCTGGCGCCCAGCAGCGCATAGGAAGCTACGTTTCCTTTGGCCGGCTGGCCGGGGTTGTTGGGCTGCGTGCTGACCACCAGTAGGTAATAGCCCACGGGCAGGGCCGCGCCGGCAGCGGGCAGCTTTTGCTCCTGGTACTGCTTAGCCGACGGTGGCACCGGGATATCCCAGGTGGCCAGGGGCCTGGCTCCTTTCAGCTGGGCCTTATAAGCCGCAATGTCATCCGGGCGACCGTAGCGGTTCTGCTTCAGCTCCTGCCATTCCTTTAGGGTAAGCCGGTAGGCCCCGGCGTGCAGCTCGGTCACGTTGCGCGCCGCCATGTCCAGTCGCCAGGGCTGATTGGGCACCACGAATTCCGTGGCTGTAACCGTCAGCTCCGGGCGCTCAATCTGCTCGCGTAAGGCCCGCGCCCGCGCCGCGCCGTGCGACTTCGGGAACCGGGCTTCGGCCTCCCGCGCCAGCTTCACGGCCGCTACGGGGTCGATTTCGCGGCGCAGCTCAGCCCGGCGGGCCAGAAATTCGGTGCCAATGGGCAGGGCCTTGTACGTGGCCTCCATTCGCACCAGGGCCGGCTCGTACTGCTCGGCTAGGGCGGTGCCCTGCGTGATGCTGCGCAGGTAGTCGAGGCGGGTCAGCTCCACATCGGCCAGGGCGGCCGCGTGGGCGGGCGCGAGCTGCTGGCGCGAAGCGGTGAGGCGCTGCAGCATGTGCAGGGCGTGCAGCTGCCCGTTGAGCGAATCGGCATCGGGGGCCAGCAGGCGCAGGGCCGCAAACTCAGTTGCCGAACCGAACAGCCTGGGGTCGGTGGGCTGAAACTGCTGCTCGGGCCGGGCCAGGTACAGCTCCTGGTTTTTCAGGCCCTCGATGGCGCGCTGAGCCAGCAAATCGTAGAGCGTGGGGCGCAGGGCGCGGCCTTCGGCGTTGCCGCCACCTACCAGGTCGCCCAGCTCGGCCAGGGTGGTTTTGAGCTGTTTTTGGGGCTCGTCTTCCACCGACTGGTAGTAGTGCAGCACAATGGCACCACCCAGCTTGCCCATATCCCACGTGGCCAGGCCGGTGCCGCCGTCGGCCGCGGCGGTGGGGGCCGCGGTGGCCTCGGCGCCGGCGGTGCGGTTGTAGAGGCGGTAGCGGTTCTGGTTGAGGTAGGTGGTGTAGAGCTCGGCCAGCAGCGAGTGCAGGATGGGCCGTGCGGGGAAGGTGGCCGTCTTGATCTCCTTATTGAGCAGGGCAATGGCCTTTTCGGACTCGTCTTCTTCCTTGGCCTGCAGCAGGCGAATCTTGTAGAGCAGCGCCCGCACGTAGGCGGGGGTGTGCTGCTGCGTGCGGGCTTGCTGGTATATTTTCTCGATTAGGGGCGCGGCCGTGGCGGTTTGGCTTTTGGCCAGCAGCGCGTCTATCCTCTTCCACTGCGCGGCGTAGGGGTCGGGCGGGGCAGGAGCAGCCGAATCGGCGCTAAATACCATGGTCATCAGCAGTAAGGCAAACAGGAAAAGACGCATGGGCGAGGCACGAAGCTAGGTTGGCGACTTAAAGATGCCGGACTCGCTTTTATTGCACACCCACGGCTCAAGTTTACTTAAATTCTGAGGGTGTTTTCAAAATTTGCCCGGGCAGTTTCCGCCCTTACTTTTGCTTCGATTGCCGCTTGGGCAAATCAAGCAAATCTCTCTTTTCATCCTCCTTTATCGCTTATGAAGCACCTTTCTACCGCACTGCTTTTGGCAGCTGGCCTTGCCGGCGGCGCCACCGCCGCCCAGGCCCAGACGGCCGTCACCTTTGGCCCGCGCTTGGGGGCAACCTCGCCACCTTTTCCTACAGCGGCGCCGACCTGCCCATCAACGAAACAAATTACATAACCGGCGTGCAGGTGGGCGGCACGGCCAACATCAGCTTCGGCAAGCTGGCGTTCCAGCCCTCGGTGCTCTACACCCAGAAAGGAGCCGAGCTCAAGGCCAACCAGCGCTTCGAAGACAACGGCTACACCACCATCGTGGAGGTAACCATGACACCCAAGCTCAACTACCTCGAAGTGCCCCTAAACTTCGTGTACACCGAAGGCGGCGACCATGGCTTCCAGGTGTTTGCCGGGCCCTACGTGGCCTTCGGCGTGGGCGGCGGCGGCTCCTACAAGGTCTCGATTCTGACCACCGACCCCAACAAGCCCTTCAACGGCAACTTCCCCGGCTCGCTGACCGTGGAATACGGCGATACGCAGAACGACAACGCCAATGCCGGCATCGGTGGCAGTAGTGCGTCGGCGCCCCCGCTTGTGTACACGGCGCGGCGCTTCGATGCCGGCCTCAACGGCGGAATTGGCTACCGCCTGGGGCCCGTGCAGGCACAAGTGGGCTACGGCCTCGGCCTGCTCAACTTCTCGCCCAATGACTCCGACGGCAACGACACCGGCAGCAAGGGCTACCACCGCGGCTTCCAGCTCGCGGCCACGTATTTCTTCTCCGGCAAATAAGGCGAAGCTTCCGCGTCGCAGGATGCTTTTCAACTAAAAACCCCATCCCGGCAGCGGCCGGGATGGGGCTTGTTTTAATGTTTAAATCGCCGGCAGCCTCACGCGGCGGAGAGCCGGGAGCCCACGCCCTTGCTGGCGAGCACGGCCTCGGCCTGGGCCACGTGCCGCTGGATGTGTACCACCAGAAACTCGAGCTGGTCGGCCAGGCGCAGCAGCAGCGGCGGAAACACGGCGTTGGGAATGAGCACGGCGTTGGCATTCACCTGCCGGGCCAGCAGCACCAGGCGCAGCAGGCTCGTCGATTTGGCGGCTGAACACTTCGGCCACGGTGCGCGGCAAGCGCGTGCCGGTGGGCGCGTAGCGCTGGGGACTGGTGTAGGCTTTCTCGCTGGGCGGCGTGCGCATGGCGTTTACGAAGCGGCCGCCAAAAAGCCTTGCTTGACGGTGGGCGTGGGCTTGGAGCCGCGGGCCTGGGCCTTGGCAATGCGGCGCGCAATGCTGGGCAGGTAGTAGCCGCCCACGATGTTGAGGTGCTCCAGGCACTGGCCGGCGCTCCATCGGCTGGGGCCGGGGCGCAGGTTGAGCTCTTCGGTACTCAGGGTACGGAAGCGCTGCTGAGCCTTAACCCGCAACTTCAGCAGGTCTTCGGTCAGCTGGTCAAAAAAGTCGGAGGTGGCGCGGACGACAGCAGACATAGGCGCGGGGGCTAACGGGCCGTAAACATACAATTTAGCGACTGATTGCGAATTTGCAATAGCTTCGGGGCGCGGCCATAAGCTCGTCAATTGCCTGCCAGCCGGCCTTTTAGCTGACTGATGAAACAAAGATTGGGGCGTAGTAGTGCACTCGACAGCTCGCTTTCTACGCCATTTTCGGGTTTCCGGCCATCGGTCCGGCTCAACCCGGCCCGGTAGGCGGCCAGCCCTACGGCGTTTGCCCCGGATGCGCTGCCGGCGGGAGCCCGTTTGGGCCCGGCGGCAACGGGCCAGGGCCCGTGGTTAGCTCCGTTGAATTATTTTCGGGGCCGCAATGCTTGCCGTTGGCGACGGGCAGCTCTCCGGGCTGGCTTTTTCACCGCTTCATCGGCTCAATTTCACGTCTCATTCTTCCTGCTTTTTGCGCGCTTCTATGCCAAGTTTTATATCCCCGCTTGCCCTGCCTGCCCTGCGCCGAATCGGTGCGCTGGTTGGGCTGGCGCTGCTGCCCGGCCCGGCCGTGTGGGCCCAGACCACCAACTCGGGCACCGACAAATTTGCCCAGCTCGAAACCGTGCTGCCCACGCCTAACGCGTACCGCACCGCCAGCGGCGCCCCGGGCAAAGACTACTGGCAGCAGCGCGCCGACTACGACATCAAGGTCACGCTCGACGACGCCAAGCAAACCCTGACCGGCCGCGAGACCATCACCTACACCAACCTCTCGCCCGATGCGCTGCCCTACCTCTGGGTGCAGGCTCGACCAGAACGTGCTGGCCAAGAACTCCATCACGGCCACCACGGAAGTGAGCCAGCTGCAGGACCGTATGTCGTTCAACGCCCTGGAAGCCTTGGTATCAGACTTCGACGGCGGCTTCAAGATTGATGCTGTGACGGGCAAAGACGGCAAAGCCCTCAAGACCGTGACCAACTACACCATGATGCGCGTGGATTTGACTTCGCCCCTGCGGCCCGGCCAGTCCTTCGCCTTCAACGTGAAGTGGCACTACAACATCAACGGCCAGCAGGTGCGGCGCAACGGCTACGAGTACTTCCCGGAGGATAAAAACTACCTGTACGAAATCGCGCAGTTCTACCCGCGCATGGCCGTGTACTCCGACAACCAGGGCTGGCAGCACAAGCAGTTTCTGGGCAGTGGCGAGTTCACGTTGCCTTTCGGCAATTACAAAGTGAGCATCACCGCCCCGGCCGACCACATCGTCGGCGCCACCGGCACGCTGCAGAATGCCGCGCAGGTCCTGACGGCCACTCAGCAAAAGCGCCTGGCCCAGGCCAAAAACGCCAAGAAGCCCGTGCTCATCGTGAGCCAGGAAGAAGCCGTGAAGGCCGAAGCCAGCCGCTCGACCAAAACCAAGACCTGGAACTTCGCCGCCAAAAACGTGCGCGACTTCGCCTGGGTTAGCTCGCGCAAGTTCATCTGGGACGCCATGGGCATTCAGCAGAGCGGCAAACCCGTGATGTGCATGTCGTACTATCCGAAGGAGGGCAATCCGCTCTGGGGCCAGTATTCGACCGAGGCCGTGGCGCACACCATCAAGACTTACTCCAAGTACACCATTCCCTACGAATACCCGGTGGCCATCTCGGTGCACGGCCCCATTTTCGGCATGGAGTACCCGATGATTTGCTTCAACGGCGGCCGCCCTGAGAAAGACGGCACCTACTCGGCCCAGACCAAGTATGCCATGATTGGGGTGATTATCCACGAAGTGGGGCACAACTTCTTCCCGATGATTGTCAACTCCGACGAGCGGCAGTGGTCGTGGATGGACGAGGGCCTGAACAGCTTTATGCAGTACCTCACCGAGCAGGAGTGGGAGCGCACTTTTCCTTCGCGCCGCGGCGAGCCGAAGAACATTGTGGAGTATATGAAGACCGACAAGAGCCTGCAAAGCCCGATTATGATTAACTCGGAATCGGCGCTGCAGTTTGGCAATAATGCTTACGCCAAGCCGGCCACGGCCTTGAACATCCTGCGCGAGACGGTGATGGGCCGCGAGCTGTTCGACCACGCCTTCAAGACGTACGCCCAGCGCTGGGCCTACAAGCACCCGACGCCGGCCGACTTCTTCCGCACGATGGAAGACGCCTCGGCCGTGGACCTGGACTGGTTCTGGCGCGGCTGGTTCTACACCACCGACCGCACCGACCTGGCCCTCGAGTCGGTGAAGTACTACACGCCCAGCACCCAGGACCCGGCCGTGGAGAAAGCCCGCCAGCAGCAGCGCAGGCCGCTGCCCCCGCCTCCATCTCGGCCCAGCGCAACGCCCAGGAGTTGAAGAGCACGCTCGTCGACGAGAAGCCCGAGCTCAAGGACTTCTACAACGCCTACAACCCGCTGGCCGTGACGGCGGCCGACCAGCAGCGCTACTCCGCCTACCTGGGCACGCTCTCGCCCGAGCAGCGCCAGCGCCTGGGCCAGAGCCAGCACTTCTACGAGCCTGAGCTTGCGCAACGTCGGCGGGCTGGTCATGCCCGTCATCGTCCAGCTCACCTACGCCGACAACTCCACCGAGGTGCAGACCATCCCGGCCGAAATCTGGCGCAAGAACAACGAGAAAGTCACCAAGATTATCGTGACCAAGCAGCCGGTCATCGCCTTCGTGCTCGACCCTTTCCAGCAGACGGCCGACACCGATCAGAGCAACAACGCCTTTCCGCGCCAGCCCGCCGCCTCCCGCTTCGAGCTCTTCCAGCAGCAGCAACAAGCCCAGCCCAACCCCATGCAGCAGGCCGCGCCCAAAGCCAACACGCAGAAGCCGGAAAGCTCCACCGGGGGCACCAAATAGCTCAATTTTTCAGCTCAACAAAAAAGCCCGCCGGATATCCGGCGGGCTTTTTTGTTGAGCTGAAATTCTGACTTATTACTCGTCGCCTTCGCCGTCGCGGCCAGCGTTGCGGCGCGGGGCGCCGTGGTCGGCGGCCTCATCATCGCCGCTGCCGCTGCGGTTCTGCTGGCGGGCGGCTTCGCCGTAGTTCTGGTCCCGGTCTTCGGCGCGCTGGTCGCCCAGGGCGGGCGAGCCGGCTTTGCTACCGGGCTGGCTGTCGTTGTAGGCATCGTTGTAGGAGCCGCCGCGTGAGCCCATGCCCTGGTTGGCATCACCGCCATTGGCTTGTACATAGCCGTTGCGGTCGTTGCCGGTCTGGAAGTCGGGGGAGCGGCGGGGCTCCTCGCGGTCGCCGTAGCCCAGGCTGCTGGGCGGCCGCTGACCGCGCTGGTCGGCCATCTCGGGGGCGTTGGTCGAGTAGCCCGGGTGCTGCTCTTCGCGGTGGCCCTGCTTGTCGGAGCCGGCCTCGGCGGGCATGTAGTCCTCGGTCTGGTTGCGGTGCTCTGCCCCGATGATGCCGTGGCTCCCCAGGCCCGCGGCACGGGCGGCTTCGCCCCGCAGCGAGGTGTGCCCGTAGTCGCTGGCAAAGCCGCTGTCGGGGCCCTGGGCCGAGCCGTTGTCGACCTGGAAGGCGCTGTTGGCATCGGTGCGGTCGGGCTGGTTGCGGTTGTCGCCGTTGGGGCCGCGGAACTCCTGGCCCCGCACTTGCCCGGCTTCAGCGGCCCGGCCGGAGGTATTGGCTACGCCGGTGCCCGCCTCGAAGCCGTATTCGGTGCGCGTGTCGAGGCGCTCGTCGCGGCCGTCGTAACTGCGGTAGGCGTTGTCCTGGTGGCCGGGGCGGCCCGGGCCGCCGTAGTAGCGGTCTTCGGGCGTGCCCTGCGGCTCGTAGTCGGCGAGTCGGTTCTGGTTGCCGAAGCCGCCGTGGGTGGTGCCGCCCAAATCCTGGGCGCCGAACTCGCCCCGGTTGGGGTCGCTGTCCTGGTTGTCGCGGCGGCTTTGGTCGCGGTAGCTGCCCTGGGTGCTGTTGCTGAAGTTGCCGCCGTAGGTCTCTTTGGGGGTAAGGTCGTCGGGGTTGGCTTCCCGGTTTTCCCGTTTCTCGCCGTCGGCATCCACCGCCCCGTCCCCGGGAAACACCTCGGCTTCGACCAACGACTCGCTCGAGGCCGGCGCCTCCGGACTGCTGATATCCGGCACGTTAGTCGGGGCCTGGGCTGGCGGGCCGCCCGGAATTCCGGTTCCCATGCCGGGCCGGCCGGGCTTGGCGGCCGTGTTGCCCACGGGCCCGTCTATGCGGTTGCCGGCAATGTCGTTGGGCTCGTTGTTCAGGTTTGTTTGCTCGTTTTCCATGGCGTCTGGTAGGCGTTACAATCTGTGAAAGGATGAACTACTGTTGCTATACGCGCCCCCTATCCCGTTGTTTTCCTGGGCCTGAGCGGCTCTCATTTCCGAGCCGCCAGCGAGGAGTTCGGCCGCGCAATTTTACCTTTGCAGCGCCGCGCCCTACCCCACCCCAGCCGCCAACCCCGGGCCGGGCGGGTGCGTTAGGACGAAGCCCATTCATTTCACCCCTCCACACACTTATGCTTACCGGCACCGTTAAGTTTTTCGACGACACCAAAGGCTTCGGCTTCATTCTCGCCGACGACACCCAGGAAGAAATCTTCGTCCATCAAACCGGCCTTATCCATGAAATTCAGGAAGGCGACCGGGTTCAATTCGACATTAAAGCGGGCAAAAAAGGCCCCAATGCCGTAGAAGTCACCCGCTTGCAGTAATCTGTATTAGCGAGCAACCCACTCATATTAGCGAGCAACCCACTCAAAAAGGCCGGCCCTGCACAATGCGGGGCCGGCCTTTCTGATTGAGCTAAAATTGAGCTCCCCTTACTTTTTCTCGGCGTGCTTGGCCACCCGAATGCCCACGGCCATGAGGCCCGGGAGCTGGGCCTGGCGCATGTATTGCTCCAGGGTAAGCGTGTAGTTGCCGGCCTTGGCGAAGCGCTGGTTGGGCAAGGCCAGCAGCTGGATGTCGTAAATATCGCCGGTGCCGCTGCCCTTGGGCTCCCCGGTTTTGGGGTCCATCAGCAGCATCTGGTGCAGCAAGGGCCGGCCCACCGGGCCGGCTGGTCCCGTAAGCGTGTGCTTCACATACAGGTTATAAAACCCATAAGAGGAGGCGTGCCGCACGTTGAAATACACATCGTAGCGCGCCACCGTGTCTTCAATGGCAAAGGTGAAGGCCGGCTTCTGCTGCACGTCCCAGGAGTAGTTCGGGAAGTCGATGTTCTGCTCAAACACCCGATTGGGGTCGCAGGCCGTGAGCACGCACAGTAACCCGGCAGCCGTAGCCAATCGAAATGCAAAGCGTTGGTTCATATCAGGTAAGGGGGATTAAATAATCGGGCAGTTAGCCAATGGCAGCGGCAACGACAGGCATTTTACCTGTCATTGCCGCTGCCACAAAATTGCTAGACTGGCAATCAAAAACAATTATTTAGGCACCGACTGGGGCTGGCCCGGGAGCCGGCGCCGCGCCGGCTTCGCCGGCAGGCCCACGGCCGCCGCGCCGGTTGTTGCGGCCACCGCGGCCTTCGCGGCGCTCGCCGCCTTCGGGCCGGCGCTCCCCGCCCTCGCGGCGGGGCCGGGGCTCGCCCCCGGTGCCTTCTGCAGGCGGGCGTGGCGTGGCATTGGCTGCGCTATCGGCGCGCCGTGGTCCTTCGGGCCGTCGGTTGCGGCCGCCTTCGGGGCGCGGCTCGCCGGCTTCGCCTTCGGGGCGGGGTGCGTCGGAGCGGTTGCGCCCGCTACGGCGGTTGAGGGGCCGGGCGGCGGCTCCACGCCGGCCGCGCTGCTCGGGCACGTCGCCCAGGGCAGGCACCGGGTTGTCGAGGTCGCCGGGGCCGGGGCTGGTCATTTGCTCGGGCGGGCGGGGGCCGCCGGGTGCGGCGCCCGCCGGGCGGCGGCCGTCGCGGCCGGGGCGGCCTTCCCGCGGCTCGCGCGGCGGACGGGCTTCGCGGGGCTCGGGGCTTGTTTCGGTGGCGGCCCGAGGCTCGCGGGGTTCGCGGACTTCGCGGGGCTCACGCGGGGCGCGGGCTTCGGACTCGCCTTCACCACGGGTTTTCTTGCGCTTGGAGCGCTTGGTGCTCGACTTGATTTTATCGTCGAGGCGGTCGAGCGAGCCTTCCACGATGGCCGATACTTCGGGCTCGGGAGCCTCTTCGCGGGGGCCAGCAGGCTTTCGATGATTTCGCCGCGCTTGTTCATGTCCAGCAGGCTCGCGCACGCGGGCCGTGTCGAGCATCACCCAGTTGTTGTCGCCTTTGAAGGCAAACCACATGCGGCGGCGGAAGATGTCGGTTTTCTGCAAAAGGCTTCGCCCCGCGACGTTTTCAGCGGGCGCTGCACCTGCGGAATGTCCTTGAGGGCGTCGAGGTAAGCGTCGAGCCTCGTAGTTGAGGCAGCACTTGAGGCGGCCGCACTGGCCGGCCAGCTTCTGCGGGTTCAGGCTCAGGTTTTGGTAGCGGGCGGCCGTGGTGCTCACGGTTTTGAAGTCCTGCAGCCAGGTGGAGCAGCACAACTCGCGCCCGCACACGCCGATGCCGCCGATGCGGCCGGCTTCCTGGCGCAGCGATATCTGGCGC
This sequence comes from Hymenobacter humi, assembly GCF_042665855.1. Taxonomy (NCBI): domain Bacteria; kingdom Pseudomonadati; phylum Bacteroidota; class Cytophagia; order Cytophagales; family Hymenobacteraceae; genus Hymenobacter; species Hymenobacter humi. The sequence continues at coordinate 323,742 of NZ_JBHTEK010000001.1, forward strand.
ATTTCCACGCGCACCCGAAACTCGTCGGCCAGGCGCCGAATCAGCTCCCGGAAATCGACCCGGTCTTCGGCCGAGTAGTAGAACAGGGCGCGGGTGCGGTCGGCCTGGTACTCCACGTCGCTGAGCTTCATGCGCAGACGCAGCTCGCCCACCATGGCCCGGGCCCGGAACATGGTGCCGGTTTCCAGGTCGCGCACGGCTTCCCAGCGCTCCACGTCGTCGGGCGTGGCAATGCGCAGGATGCCGCGGATTTCCTTGGAGTCGGTGGGCACTTTCTTTTTGCGCATCTGCAGGCGCACCAGGCTCGCCTTTCAGGCTCACGTGGCCTAGGTGCCAGCCGCTGCCGGCGGCGTCCACCACCACGGCATCGCCCGTGACCAGCGGCAGGCGCAGGTCGTTGCGCATAAACTCTTTACGGCCGCCCTTGAAGCGGACTTCTACGATGTCGAAGCCGGCAAAGGAGTCCGGTACTGCTACGTCCTGCAGCCAATCGAAAACATTGAGGCGGTTGCAGCCTCCGGTGCTGCATCCTCCATTGGATTTGCAGCCGCCCGGTTTGGTGCCGCAGCCCCTCCGGAAGAACATGATGAACAAGCCACTAGCGAGAAATTATATAGTTGAGGGAAAATAAATTTTCCACGAAAATTCGGTTCCAAACAAAGGTACGAAATTCAACAAGGGCACCCCCGCCGAGGCGGTTGGGCTAAATAAGGCACGCCTTGCTAAACCTGCGAATAGATGGGGTAACATTACGCCGTCCAATAAAATCTCATTTTTAGCACTTTTGGCAGAAACGTATAAGATTTTGGCAATTCTAAATTATTGAGATAGTCATATGCCCCGTGCAGGCCCGTGAAGGCCCCTGCGCACGCATACTTTGAAATATTTTTAATGTTTCACAATATTCATATTGCTGATGATAATTATTCTCCTCTAATTGCGTCCATCCTTTAACATTTTTCCACCTACCAAACCCCCAACAAGCTTATGAAACTTAAAAACGTACTCTCTGCCGCTGCCTTATGCACCGCCTCGGTGTTGGCACTATCCTCGTGCTCGAAAGAAAAGGAGGCCGCGGCCCCCGTGGTTCAGGACAAGGTTTCGGCTGCCGTGATTAGCCAAATCCGGGAGATGGGCCTCACCACCGCCGACATCAAGCGCGTGGACGGCGGCTACCTGGTTGAAGGCGACATCGTAGTGACCGACGAGAACCTGGCTCAAAAGCCCGAGTACAGCCTGTTGCGCGTGGGTGCCCAGGAGCAGTACCGCACCAGCAACCTCGTGAGCGTGGGCTCGGGCCGCACCATCACCGTACGGGTCTCGAGTTCGTTGCCGTCGGCCTACGTGACAGCGGCCGATGCAGCCATTGCCCGCTACAACGCGCAGGGCCTGCTTGTGCGCTTCACCCGCGTTACCTCCGGTGGCAACATCGTACTGAACCCCTCTCCGTCGGGCGCCAGCTACCTGGCTTCGGCTGGTTTCCCTTCCGGTGGCAACCCCTACTCGCAGGTATTGGTGAACAATGGCGCCATTGGCACCTCGTACGCCAGCACCTACATCGCCTCCATCCTGGCGCATGAAATCGGCCACTGCATCGGCTTCCGCCACACCGACTACATGGACCGGAGCTACAGCTGCGGCGGCTCTTATGCCAACGAAGGTGCCAGCACTGTGGGTGCCGTGTACATCCCCGGCACCCCCAGCGGCGCCGACCCGAACTCATGGATGCTGGCCTGCATCGGCTACGGCGGCAACCGTCCGTTCAACGCCAACGACGTAACGGCCCTCCGCTACGTGTACTAGCCAACCCTTTTGCTTAAATCCTAAGCAAGTCAACACCGGGCCTCGGTTCATCGCAACCGGGGCCCACGTGTTAAAGACTTATACAACAATCATTTTACCCTCTGCATTTGATTCCACTTTTTACTTTTTCCAAATTTCCCATTTTTCAACCCCATTCTCAACCCATTTCATGAAAATCAAAAACTTACTTACCGCTACTGCTTTCTGTGCTGCTTCGGCACTAGCGCTTTCCTCGTGCAGCAAAAAGAGGAGGCCGCTGTGGCCCCCACGCCCGTTTCACAAGAAGTTATAGGTCAAATCAAAGCCCTGGGCTTTGGTACTGATGACGTTCGCGCGGTGGATGGCGGCTTCGTGGTAGAAGGCGACATGCTGCTGACCAAGCAAATGCTGGCCAGCGCGCCTGGCTACGGCACACTGCGCGTGGGCGGCGAAGAGCAGTACCGCACCACCAACCTGGTGACCGCGGGCACGGGCCGCGTACTGACCGTGAGCCTATCAAGCCAATTTCCAGCTGCGTACTCGTCGGCCATTGATGTGGCCATTAGCCGGTACAATGCCGCCAACCTGACATTGCAAATGACGCGTGTCGCCGATGACTCCCCTTCTGACTTGCCCGTTAAATGGTCGGCTGACCTCGGCCCGGGCGTGCTCGGCCAGTCGGGCGGCTTCCCCTCCAACGGCAACCCCGCACCGGGTTTCACGCTGGTTCCCAACGTGATTAACAGCACGAACGCCAATTACATTGGCACCATCATGGCCCACGAAATGGGTCACTGCATCGGCATGCGCCACACCGACTACTACAACCGTCAGTACAGCTGCGGTGGTCGTAAATCCAACGAAGGTGCCAGCACTGTTGGTGCTATCCTCATTCCCGGCACGCCGTCGGTTGCTGAGCCCAATTCCTGGATGTTGGCTTGCGTAGGTAACGGCGTTGACCGTCCTTTCACTGCCAACGACCTCACGGCCCTGCAATACATTTACTAGTTTAACCCGATTGCACTGATTAAAAAACAAGGGGCCTCAGCTTAAACTGAGGCTCCTTGTTTTTTAGCCGTTACTAGCAGCATCAAGGCTTGGATTTTTTCTCAGAAGACAATAGTTGTTAATCTTTCCCACCATTTCCACTCCCCATTTCAACCTGATTGTATGAAAATCAAAAACTTACTTACCGCTACTGCTTTCTGTGCCATTTCGGCCCTATCCCTTTCCTCGTGCAGCAAAAAGGAGGAGGCCGCTGTTGCCCCTACGGCCGTTTCACAAGATGTTTTGAGCCAAATCAAAGCCCTGGGCTTTAGCACGCAAAACGTTCGCGCGGTGAATGGCGGCTTCGTGGTAGAAGGCGACATGCTGCTAACCAAGGAAATGCTGGCTACTGAAGCTGGCTACGGCACGCTGCGCGTGGGCGGCGAAGAGCAGTACCGCACCACCAAACTGGTGACCCGCCTGCCGCGCACGCTGACCGTGAGCTTATCAAGCCAGTTTCCAGCGGCGTACTCGGCGGCCATTGACGAAGCCATTCTCCGCTACAATAACGCTAACCTGCAACTGCACTTCACCCGCGTCGCCAATGACGCCGCTTCTGACCTGCCCGTTAAGTATTCGGCTAGCCTCGGCGCTGGCGTACTCGGCCAATCGGGCGGCTTCCCAAGCGGTGGCAACCCTGCCCCTGGTTTCACGCTGGTTCCAAGCGTAATTAACAGTACGAACACCAATTACATTGGCACCATCATGGCCCACGAGATGGGTCACTGCATCGGCATGCGCCACACCGACTACTACAACCGGGCGTATAGCTGCGGCGGCAGTACTGCCAACGAAGGTGCCAGCAACGTGGGCGCCATCCTGATTCCTGGCACGCCGTCGCTTGCCGAGCCCAATTCCTGGATGCTGGCTTGCGTGGGCAACGGCGTGAACCGCCCTTTCACCGCCAACGACCTTACGGCCCTGACTTACTTGTACTAGTTGCTTCGGCTGCTCGTATACTATAAGTAGTACGACAACAAAAAGCCCCGGCTCATCAGAGCCGGGGCTTTTTGTTGTGCCTTGCCACCACAAGCCTTATCTGTGTGCTTGCGGCTAAGCGCTTGACCGGCGGCCTTTTCTATTGGATGACCACCCGAATGGTTTGTTCGGCATGGCTGTCCATGGTCACCCGGAGCAAATACAGCCCGGGCTTCAGGCCGCTGGTGTCGAGTTGGTTGATGAGACCATTGACAGTGGTCTCGCGTTGGAACTTACCCAGCATGTCGTAGAGGCGAATGCTCACCGGGCTGCTCGTACCGGCAATCAGCCGCAGGGCTTCGCCGGCCAACACCGGGTTAGGAAAGACTTGAGCCGCCCCGGACTGGATGTAATACGCTTCTTCGACCTGGCTGTAAAAGGGTTGCCCGGCCAGGTTCTCCAGCCGCACGCGGTAGAGGTAGCGGCCGGCAGCCTGCGGCAAATCGGTGAAAGCAAACTTGGTCTTTGTAAGCGGCGCGATGGTTTGCACGGCTTCGTAGCCCGCGGCGCCCAGGCGCTCCAAGGTAGCCGACCGCAGGCGGTACACGCTCCCCAGCTCCACGTTGAACTGAATGCTGTTGTCGACCAGCTGGCGCGGCAGGAACGAGCGGAAGTAGCACGCCGTGCCCTGGGTGACATAGTCAATGGTGCCGCCGGGCTCAGCCAGCTTGCCCTGCAAGAGGGGCGCCACGGTATAGTATCGGGTGGCCGCCATTTGGGCCCCGTTGAGCACCAAAGCCGTGTCGGGCGTAAGCGCCAGGGGCACCATTGTGGTGGCCCCCCTGGTACACCTGGTACTTTGCTACGCCGGGCAACCTCGCCCACTGCAGCAGGGTTTCGTCGGAGCAGGTGTAGCCCACTTGCAGTGCTGGGGCCCGCACGATGGCAAAAGTGTCGGATGGATACGTCTGGCTGCCAGCTACCAGGCGAAGTTGAGCCAGGGCCACGGTATCTGGTGCGGTCCAGCTCAGGTTGTTCTGGGCCAAAGCCACGGTTGGGCTGGCGATGCGCCACTGCGCCTGGCCTACGGGCCGGTACTCCAGGCGGCCCGTGGCAATTGGGCCGTTCCAGTGCCAGCGCAGCGTGGTAGCCGCGCCCGGTTTCACGTTGCCAGCACGTTGCGGGCTCACCCACTCCACGCCCGGGGCACTTACTTCATAGGCCAGGCTAAATGCCTGGGGGCCTTGCGGCACATTGTAGCCGCGCACGTGCAGCTCGTAGGTGCCGGCCGCGGGCACCGCGAGGGTGATTTGCTCGGCATTGTTGACGTGGTCGGCGCGGCGGCGGGCGGGGCTAGCGAGGGAATCGGTGTTGGCGAAGGTGCTCAGGACCCAAGGCTGCCAGCGCTGCCCAGTGGCCGTGGCCACCAGCTCCAGGTCCAAATCGTTGACGAGGGCGCGGGCGGCGTTGGCGGCGGCTTCGGGGTCGGTCCAGGCCAGGGTGGCTTTGAACTGCTGCTGCCCGGCTGGCACGGTGATGGTGAATACTTGCTCGGCGGCCTGCCCGACGGTGCCGTTGAAGTACTGTCGGCTGCGCATGGTGCTGATGGCCCCCAGGGCATCGGCCTGGCCGAAGCCGCTCACAAAGTCCACTTCCGGCCGGCCCAAGTCGTCGGCGCTGTTGAGCAGCACGGCTTTTACCAGGGCCGCGGGCGGCAGGGCGCCGTTGTTCTGGTCGCGGTGCACTTGCTGCAAGAGCACGCTGAGGCCCGACACCAGCGCGGCCGACTCGGATGAGCCGCCTTCGCCGTACGCCACCAGGCTCGGGTTTCACGCGGCCGTCGTACGCCGGCCCGCGCGAGCGAGCGCCGCCACTTGGCCCGAGGGGTCGGTGGCGCCCACGCTCAGGGTATTCTTCGACATTTTGAATTGCCCGGTGACGTTGGCCACCGCGGCCAGGCCTGTGTACGGCCCGGCGGCGCTGGCCTGCGTGCCCACATTGCCCGACGAAAACACGTGCAGCAAGGTCGGGAACTGCCGCACCTGCCGGTCATATTCCAGCGACTCAATGCCGTAGTAGTTCTCGATGGTTACGCCGTAGGAATGGTTCTGCACCGACACGCCGGCTTGAGTTAGTTGCTGGCCGTCGTCGGGCAGCAGGCGGGCAAAGTCCGACGTGGCGAGCTTGACCTGCCGGGCCACGCCCCGCCCGAGCGGGTGCGAATTGCCGGCGCCGCCGATGAGCGTGGCCATGGCCGTGGCGTGGGTAGAAGCCGGCCCAGGAAAAGTACCCGCACTCAGCACCCGCCCTTTAAAATCAATGTCGTCGGGGTTAAAGGGCAGCTCTTTTACCGAAACCGTCAGCCCCTGCCCGGCGAGCTCCGGAAATCGGGCGTGCACGGTCGCAATGGCATTTACCGATAAGTCCGAATTATTGAGCTGCCGCTCTTCGTGGGCCCGGCGGTCGGCCACGTCCACAAACTCGACGAGCGGGCAGGCGGCCAGTTGAGCCAGCATGGTAGCATCCAAGCCGGCCACGGCTAAGGTGTGCGTGGAAGCGCTGGGCTGCGACACATGCCCGCCCGGCAGATACTGGCGCATCCAGGTTTGGAAAGCCGCCGGGTTGGCCACGCGTACGCGCACCGTTCTAGCGGCCCGTTGAGCTACTGGTGTCTGCAAGCCGGGAGCCAACTTGAGCTGAAGCGTGGACTGGGATGGAGTCTGGGCCTGCAGCAGCCCGGCGCTCAGCAATACGAGCGCCGGCGTCCTCCAATTCAGCAGGTTATGTCGCAGCTTTCCATAGCCAGTTAGCCAATGTATTGGTAGACCCATGCAGGCAGATAGTTTGGTAGAAAAGGAGACAAAGTGCGCTCCCTGGTAAATATAAACAGAGCAGTTTCTTAATTGAGCCAAATACGCGGCCGGCCCCGTAAAGGAGCCTGCGTGGGGCAGGCTCCTTTGATAATCAGCACGAAAACGCCCCTATGCTAGGCTTGAGCACCACCTTGGTGCAGTTGTCTTTCTTGTTGCGGAAGATGTCGTAGCCGTGGGCGGCTTCGCTCAGCGGCAGGCGGTGGCTGATGATGTCGTCGAGCCGCACGTCGCCATCGGAAACGTGCTTGAGCAGCCGGTCGATGTGCTTGTGGGCGGGCGCCTGGCCGCCTTTCAGGGTGATGCCCTTGTCGAAGAACTGGTGGATGGGGAAGTTGTCGAACGGCGAGGAGTACACGCCCAGCACCGACACAAAGCCGCCGCGGCGCACGGCGCTCATGCAGGCTAGCAGCACCTTGTCGGAGCCCTTTTCCAGGTTGATGACGGCCTTGGCCCGGTCGCCCAGGCTGCGGTCGGGCTCGAACCCGACGGCTTCCACGCACACGTCGGCCCCGTAGCCTTTGCTCTTGCTGCGGATTTCGTCCACCACCTGCTTGTGGTTTTCCCACAGAATGCCTTCGGCGTGGGCGGTTTGCCGGGCTTTGTCGAGGCGGTACTGTTGGGTATCGACGATGATGACGCGGCTCGCCCCGCGCAGCCAAGCCGATTTGGCCGCCATGATGCCCACCGGGCCCGCACCGAAAATGGCCACCACTTCGCCGCCTTTCACCCCGGCCCAATCGATGCCGGTGTAGCCGGTGGGGAAGATGTCGGTGAGGAAGAGTACCTGCTCGTCGGTGAGGTTGTCGGGCACTTTGCGGGGGCCAAAGTCGGCGTAGGGCACGCGTACAAATTCAGCCTGGCCGCCGTCGTAGCCGCCGTACAAATCGGTGTAGCCGAAGAGGGCACCGCCTTTTTCGGTCATCAGGCCGCCCTCGGGGCCGTAGTGCTCGGGGTTGGAATTTTCGCAGTGGCCGGGCAGTTCGTGGTCACAAAACAGGCAATGCCCGCAGGCAATGGGGAAGGGCACCACCACGCGGTCACCGCGCTTGAGGTTGCCCACGCCCCGGCCCACTTCCTCCACAATGCCCATGAATTCGTGGCCCAGGGTCATGGGCCGCGGCTGCGGAATGCTGCCGTTGTAGATGTGCAGGTCCGACCCGCAGATGGCCGTGCTGGTGACGCGGATGATGGCGTCGCGCGAATCCTGAAGTTCGGGGTCGTCGACGTTATCTACGCGGACGTCTCTCATGCCGTGAATTCGGAGTGCTTTCATGGGAAAGGGTGTTGGTGAAGAAAGGAATTACCTTCTTAACCTAACGACCCACTTTCCCGGAGGTTACCCCTGCCGGGCCAGGCCCTAGCCCAAGCTCAACACTAGCCGCACTACTTATACTGATAAACAGCTATTCCCAGAGGAGTGAAAATGTAAGCATAGGACTCTCCCATCAGCACCTGGCGTACCTCGGTCGCGTTCACGCCGGCTGGCAGGGCACGCGGCGCTCGGCCAGCGTATAGAGGTGCGCAAAGTGAATGGCGCCGGCATCGAAGTAGTACAGCTCATCGCCCCGGAAGCCCACCATATTCAGCCCAACGAAAGGAAGCTTCTTTTTGTAAGTGCCCAGGTTGTCGAACACGTACACGCCCGTGTTGCGGTCGACTAAGTAGGTGTTGTTCTGGTATTGGCGCAGAAACCGGAAGTCGGGCCGGGAGCGGCCGATAATCAAATCCAGGGGCGTGTTCTGGCCGCCGCGCAGGGTATTGGGATCCAACTCGCGAAGCACCAGATTGCTTTCATCGAGCAGCCAGATGCGGTTGTCAGGGGCCAGGGTGGCGGTGCGCACCGTGCCGTCCAGCACGTCGCCCAGGCGCACTTCGGTAATGGGCGCCAGAAACCGGTCGAGCAGGACCAGCTGTTGGCGGTCGTCGTAGAAGACGAGCGTGCTCGTCACGTTCCAGGCTTCTACCTGCGCCACGTGCCCGGGCTGGGTGGGCGCGTACGTATTTAGAGGCAGGCCTTCGGGCCCGTACTGGCGGAGGTTGTTATCGGCATCTGCTACGTAGAGGGCGCCGCGCCGGTCGAGCGAGGCGGCGCCGGCATTGGGCAGCTTGATGAGGCGGATGAATTTCCAGGAGGCCGCGGCCGGAGCATTAGTTTCAGGAGCCAGTGCCGGCTGCACCGGCGCGACCACCACCTTGGACGGCGGCGCGACGGAAGCCGCTGAGGGCACGGTAACCTGGGCATAAGCAGCTCCAGAAGAGAGCAGAACCGCCAGCATAAGGTAGAGACGCAATATGTTGCGTCTCCGGGACTGCGCCGTGTGGTCATCGTTCCAAAAGCGCAGTCCCGGAGACGCAACATATTGCGTCTCTACAGCACATAACTGCTCCTTAGCAATACGCTTGCTACTGCTCAAAGTGCCGCAAAGCCAGCTCGTTGCCATCATACACGCCATAAGAGCAATAATTGACCCATTCGCCGAGGTTGATGTAGCGGCTGCCGGGGCCCACGGCTACATCGAGCGGCAGGTGGCGGTGGCCAAACACGTAGTAGTCGTGGTGCACCAGGGTTTCCAGCTCGCGGCAGTACTGCAGCAGCCACTCTTCGTCGCCGAAATACTTGGTGTCGTCCTTGCCGGACTGCATGCGGCTGCGGCGGCTCCACTTATTGGCGATGCCGATGCCGAAGTTGGGGTGCAGCCGGGCAAACAGCCACTGCGCCAGCGACGAAGTAAATACCCGTTTCAGGGCCTTGTAGCTGTAGTCCTTGGGCCCCAGCCCGTCGCCGTGGCCGATGTGAAAGAACTGATTGCCGATGCGCTGCGACACCTCGTGGCGCAGCACCGGGATGCCCATTTCCTGGGTGAAGTAGCCGAACATCCACATGTCGTGGTTGCCGGTGAAGATGGTGATGGGCAGGCCGGCGTCGGTGAGCTCCGCTAGCTTGCCCTGCAGCCGGCTGAAGCCCCGCGGAATGGCGTGCTTGTACTCAAACCAGAAATCGAACAAGTCGCCCAGCAGGTAGATGGCCGCCGCGTCCTTGGCCACCTCATCAAGCCAGCGCACGATGCGCCGCTCGCGGGCCAGCGAAGACGCGGCATCGGGCGCGCCCAGGTGGAAATCGGAGGCGAAGTACACCCGCTTGCCGGGCGGCAATGCCAGGTCAGGCAAGGTCAGGGGATGCTTCATAAATATTGATGAGGAATGAAGGAAGAGGGAATGCAAAGGAGGACTGAGAAATTGTACCTGCCGTTTCGGGAGCAGCAATTTTTCATTCTTCATTCCTCATTCTTCATTAATCGCAGCACCGTCGTCTTCCAGGAGGAAAAGGGCCAAGCGGCGGGGGCCGTGCGCCCCAAGCACTAAGGTTTTTTCGATGTCGGCGGTGCGGCTGGGGCCGGTGGTGAGCGACACCATCGAAGGCATTTGCTCACCGAACCTGGCCTGTGCTACCCGCAGGGCATTCCCTATTTCGGCCACTACCTGGCTGGGGCGGGCCAGCACCACATGCTGGTCAGGGTAGATGCTCAGGCGCCGGCCGCTGGCCGTAGCGGCCGACACCAGCACGCTGCCCGTTCTGGCCACCAGGGCCTCGCACGAAGTCAGGCTCCAGTCGGCCTGCTCAATAAACTCCGCTTCATCGGCCCGAAAAGCGACGCCAGCGGTCCGTAACAAGGCCTGCAGCTGGGGCTCCCACACGTAAGGCGCGCCCACTTGCTTGCGCTTTTGAAAAGCAGTTAGTTGCGCGCCCAGGTGGCTCAACGACTCGCAGTAGTAAAACTCGCCGCCCACCCGCTGAAAGCTTTCGGCAAAGGCCACCACGGCATCGCTACTAGCCAGCGGCGGGTGCACCGGAGCAGCAAAATCGGGCTGAGGTGGGAGCAGCGCAGGCTGCGCCAGGCTTTGGCGGATGCGGGCGAGCACGGCGTCGCGAGAACTTTCTGCCATGGAATAAAAGGAAGCCGGGTTGAAGCTTCAAAGGTAATCGGCTTCCCAGTAGTGAAACGGTTGGTACGCGAAGCCCACAAAAAAGCCAGCCCTTGCGGACTGGCTTCTGGTGGCAATGAAGTGAGTGCTACACGCCAGCTACGGCATTGCCGCTCGGAGCGGACGTTTCGTTATTGTGGTCGTTGTTATCCATGCCGGGCAGGTTCAGCTCGGGCAGGTCGTTGCCGAGCTTGCCGCCGGCGGCCTGCTCACCTTTCACCTCGCTGGCGGTTTCGCTGCGGTCGGTGCCGGCCATGTGGGCCTGGTAGTTGGTCTGGTTGTCGAAGGGCCGCTTGCCCACGAGGCGGGTCAGGTCTTCCTGTTGCAGCACTTCTTTCTCCAGCAGCTCCTTGGCTACCACTTCCAGTTCGTGGCGACGCTCAGTGAGCAGCTCCTTGGTGCGGGTGTAGGCGTTTTCGATGATGGTACGAACTTCTTCGTCAATCATTTGCGACGTGGCTTCCGAGTAAGGCTTCGAGAAGCCGTATTCGTTCTGCCCCTTCGAGTCGTAGAACGACACGTTGCCGAGCTTGGCGTTCATGCCGTACATCGTCACGATGGAGTAGGCCATCTTGGTGATGCGCTCCAGGTCGCTCAGGGCACCGGTGGAGATTTTACCAAAACCAGGCTCCTCGGCGGCGCGGCCGCCCAGGGCCATGCACATTTCGTCGGTCAGCTGCTCGGTGTTGTACAGGAACTGCTCCTTGGGCAGGTACTGCGCGTAGCCCAACGCAGCCACGCCGCGGGGTACAATGCTCACCTTTACCAAGGGTCGACGTGCTCCAGGAACCAGCCCGCAATGGCGTGGCCGGCTTCGTGGTAAGCTACGATGCGCTTCTCACCGGGCGAGATGATTTTATTCTTCTTCTCCAGGCCTCCAATTACGCGGTCGATGGCGTCGGTGAAGTCCTGGTCGGTAATCATCTTCTTGTCGCGGCGGGCCGCAATCAGGGCCGCCTCGTTGCAGACGTTGGCGATTTCGGCGCCGGCAAAACCGGGAGTCTGGGCCGAGAGACGACGGGCGTCCACATCGGGGCCCAGCGTCAGGGCTTGAGGTGCACCTGGAAAATCTCGGTACGGCCGTTGATGTCCGGCTTGTCGATGCTAATCTGACGGTCGAAACGACCGGGACGCAGCAGGGCCGAGTCCAGGGTGTCGGGGCGGTTGGTAGCGGCGAGGATGATGACGCCGGAATCGGTGCCGAAGCCGTCCATCTCCACCAGCAGCGAGTTCAGGGTGTTCTCCCGCTCGTCGTTGCCGCCGGGCATGCTGCCTTTACTGCGGCTGCGGCCCACAGCGTCAATCTCATCAATAAAGATGATGCAGGGCGCCTTGGCTTTGGCTTGCTTAAACAGGTCGCGCACGCGGGCCGCGCCCACACCCACAAACATCTCCACGAAGTCGGAACCCGAAAGCGAGAAGAAGGGCACGTCGGCTTCGCCGGCTACGGCTTTGGCCAGCAGGGTTTTGCCAGTACCGGGAGGACCTACGAGCAAGGCGCCTTTCGGAATCTTGCCACCAAGGACAGTGAACTTGCTTGGGTTCTTGAGGAACTCCACAATCTCCTGCACTTCTTCTTTGGCTTCTTCGAGGCCGGCCACGTCTTTGAAGGTAATTTTCACTTTATCGCCGCCCTCAAACAAGGCCGCGCGGCTTTTGCCGATGCTGAAAATCTGGCCGCCGGGGCCGTTGGCACTGCCCATGCGGCGCATCAGGAACCAGAAGCCGACAATCATCAGGATGATGAAGCCGTAGGTGCCGATGTAGTCGCCGGGGCTCTGGCGGGAGTCAATGTTCAGCGGCAAGCGCTGCTCTGCCGGCACGTCTTTCTGCAGAGTGTTCAAGTTTTCCTGGAACAGCTTGGCGTCAACTACCGGGAAATAGAACTGAGCCCCGGTACCGGTGGCGCCAAACGGCGTGCGGCGGGTGAGCTCCTGCCGGTACTCGGGCTTGGCCAGGGCTTCGGGCTTGAGGGCCACCTCCACCATCTTTTCGTTGATGATGGTGATTTCCTTCACGTCGCCGGCCGTGAGCATCTGCTCGAAGCGCTTCTGGTTGATTTTGGCGGGAGAGTTCAGGTTGTTCACCCACATCACCCCAAACAAAAACACCAACAGGCCGGCCAACACCCACAGCTGCACCCCCGGACGGGGTTGGGAGCCGGCATGAGAGCCTTCTTCTTTTTATTGTTATTTGGATTTTTATCCGACATGAAAATAGCTAGTTAAATCAGGTATAACTACAGGCGAAACACCACCCCGAAAGCAAATGTTCGGTATGGGGAAGACGCAGTACCAGCTTATTTATTTTAACCCAGCCTAAGCTTCTTCGGCTTCGATGTAGCTAATGTTGGCATCGCCCCACAGCTCCTCGAGCGCGTAGAACTTGCGCCGGTCGCGCAGAAACACGTGCACAACCACGTCCACGTAGTCGAGCAGCACCCACTCGCGGTTGGTGCGGCCTTCGGTCTGCCAGGGGCTTTCGCCGGTTACTTTTTCAATTTCCTCTTCTACCGAGCGCGCTACGGCTTCCAGCTGCGTGTCCGAATTGGCCGAGCAGATGATAAAATAGTCGGCGACGGCGTTTTTTAATTCCTTCAAATTCAGCACCACGATGTCAGACGCTTTCTTGTCTTGCATGCCGCGGATTACCAAATCTGCCAATGTGTCTGAATCCTGACGGACCAAAGTGCTTTTCATATTGTGTTGTTAGGTTTGAGCTTTGCAGCCAAAAGTCTACGAAGTTAACGAAACGCGAAAGAAGGCCGTGGTTCTCACCCCTCAAACCTTGTTCACGGGCCAGCAACTGATATGGTTGCCGGTGTGTGCCTCCACCAATACGGAGGCGCAGGCGTTGATTGTCCAAAACCGGGCCAGCGACGGCTGCACCATAATTACGGACTTTCAGACCGCTGGCCGGGGCCAGCGCGGCAACCAGTGGGAGGCCGCCCCCGCCGAAAACCTGATGCTCTCGGTGGTGTGGAAGCCTACCTTTCTGGCCGCCGCCGAGCAGTTTCAGTTGAGCCAAGCCGTGGCGCTGGGCGTGCACGACTGGGCCGCCGCGCTGCTGGGCCCCAACGCCAAGCTGAAGCTGAAATGGCCCAACGACCTCTACTACGGTGACCAGAAGCTGGGTGGTATACTCATTGAAAACAGCTTAAGCGGCCCAAAGATTCAATCCAGCGTCGTGGGTATTGGGCTGAATATTAACCAGCAACATTTTGCATTGCCCACGGCCACGTCCATGGCCCAGCTCACGGGGCGCGCCTACGACCGCGCGGTGCTGGCCGCCCGCCTACTCGAGTGCCTGGAGGGGCGCTACCTGCAGCTGCGGGCCGGGCAGGTGGGCCGGCTGCGGCGCGACTACCTGCAGGCACTGTACCGCTACCAGGAAACCCATTCGTTCGTCGTGGACGGCAAGCCGGTGAGCGGCCATATTGTCGGGGTCGAAGAAGACGGCCGGCTGGCCGTAGCCATCGGCCAGGAATTGCGGCGGTTTGGCCTGCAGGAAATCCGCTACCTGTAGCAACCCTTCCCTCCTGTTTTGCATCAGGGAAGTAATTCCAAAAAGCCCGAAGGCCCCAAACCTACCCGGCGCGCTACCCCAGCGGCCAGGGCGTAAATGTTTTTTGCTCAGGCCTGGCAACTTTTGGCCGGTTTGCGTGTCTATAATGCTGACAATAGGGCCACTGCGCACGCCGGAGCCTTGGCTGGCTCAACCCGGCACGGTGCTTGTCTTTCGGGTAGTCACCGGATACTTTTTCTTTTCCCTTCTGCTTTTTCTGCATTCGTCATGACCCTCTTTACTCGTTGCATAGTTTTCTTGCTGGTGCTGCCATTGGCATCGGCCCTGGCTGCCACGGCCCCCGTGGCGCAAGGACCCCCAGCGCCCGCCGCTGCCGAGCAGCGCGCGGCCACCGTCGGGCTCACCGTGTACCCCAACCCCAGCCGCGGCCAGATTACGGTGCAGTTGAGCCAGCGAGCCGCCGGCGACTACAAACTGCGCCTGAGCAACATCATCGGCCAGGAAGTGCGCACCATCGCCCTCAAGCCCGAGAGTTCCAGCGCCGGCCTGCAGGTTGACCTGAGCGACCTGCGCACCGGCATGTATTTCTACAGCCTGGTGGTCGACGGCAAAGTGGTGAGCACGAAACGCCTCGTGCTGCAGAATTGAGCTAAAATTTCCTGATTTGACGATTGAAAAGCAGCCCCTGGCTGCTTTTCGCGTTTGTGAGCTACCCGGCAGATGTTCTCCTGTTGCCGCGGGGGCCGCGCAAATCGCCGGCGAAAGCTAGCACGTTGATTTGCCGCGAAGCACGAAGCCAGAACTTGGTGTGACCGCAACGGTACAATGCCTACTTTTGACCTTTCACTGGTTTCTTAACTTTCGTTTCCCGACCCTCTGCCTGCTGCGTTGGCCATTGGGGCCCGCGCTCACTACGATTCTATGCGTTCCTTCAAAAGCCTGAATAACCTCGTCGGCTGGCTCGTTTTTGCCATTGCTGCCGTCACGTACCTGCTCACCCTGGAGCCCACCGCTTCGTTCTGGGACTGCGGCGAGTTCATTGCCTGCTCCTACAATCTGCTGGTGCCCCACCCCCGGGCGCGCCCACCTTCCTGCTGCTGGGCCGCCTGATGTCGCTGTTCTCGTTCGGCGACGTGACCAAAGTACCTGTGCTTATCAACGCCCTGTCGGCCCTGAGCAGCGCCTTCACGGTCCTGTTTCTGTTCTGGATTATCACCCGCATGGCCCGCAAGCTGGTGCTGCGCGAGGCCGTTACGAACAGCGCTTTGGCGGCCGAGGCCATTGAGCCCTCACGCTCCCAGACCTTTCTTATTCTGAGTGCGGGCGCGGTCGGCGCGCTGGCGTTTGCTTTCTCCGACTCGTTCTGGTTCAACGCCGTGGAGGGCGAGGTATACGCCATGTCGGCGCTGTGCACGGCCGCCGTGGTGTGGATAATGCTGAAGTGGGAAGCCCACGCCAACGAGCCCGACTCCGACAAGTGGCTCATCCTCATCGCCTACGTAATTGGCCTGAGCATCGGCGTGCACTTGCTCAACCTGCTCACGCTGCCGGCCCTGGGCTTCATCTACTACTACCGCCGCACCGCCAATCCTACTACCAAGGGAGGCATTATTGTGCTGGTGGTGACCATGGCCATCGTGGGCCTCATCATGGTCGGCATCATCCCTGGCCTGCCCACGCTAGCCGGCAACTTCGAGGTATTCTTCGTGAATACCATCGGACTGCCGTTCAACGCCGGCCTGATTATCTTCCTGCTGGTGTTTGCGGGCCTGATTTACTTCGGGTTCCGGCTGTCGTTCCAGCGCCGCAGTCGGTTGCTGAACACGGCCATGCTCTGCTTTGTGTTCATCCTAATTGGCTACTCGAGCTACCTCATCGTTCCGATTCGCAGCTCGTTTAAGCCCACTATCAACGAAAACGACCCCGAGGATGTGCTCTCCTTCGTGAGCTACCTCAAGCGCGAGCAGTACGGCTCGCGGCCCCTGCTCTATGGCCCGCACCTCTTCTCGCAGCCCGACCACTACGAGGAAGGCGCCCCGCGCTACGCCCGCGACCTCAAGACCGGGACTTACAAGGAAATCCTACCCCGCCAGCAAGAGGCCGGCTACCCCGAAAGCGACAAGATGCTGCTGCCGCGCATCTACAACTACGAGCCCGACCAGGTGGCCAACTACAAGAAGTGGGTCGACATTCAGGACGGCGTGAAGCCCACCATGGGCCAGAACCTGGCCTTTATGTTCCGTTACCAGATGGGCCACATGTTCTGGCGCTACTTCATGTGGAACTACGTGGGCCGCGAATCTGACGTGCAGCAGGCCGGCGTGGTTACGCCGCTGAGCCCCGGCGCCAACAGCCTACCGCCGCGCATCGGCGAGAGCCCGGCCCACAACAACTTCCTGGCCCTGCCCCTGATTCTGGGCTTGATTGGGCTGTTTTTCCAGAGCCGTCGCAACAGCAAAGACGCTTGGGTAACCGGCCTGCTGTTTCTGATGACCGGCCTGGCCATTGTGTTCTACCTCAACCAGCCCCCGCGCGAGCCGCGCGAACGCGACTACACCTTTACCGGGGCCACGTTTGCCTTTGCCATCTGGATAGGCCTGGGTGTGCTGGGACTGGCCGAGCTGTTTGGCAAAGTGGTGAAAACCGACGGCCTGCGCGCCGGCCTAGCCCTGGCCGCCGGCTTGCTGGTGCCGGGCATCATGGCGGCCCAGGGATGGGACGACCACGACCGTTCCGACCGCTACAACTCCGTGGATTCGGCCAAGAACCTGCTCAACAGCTGCGCCCCGAACGCCATCCTGTTCACCAACGGCGACAACGACACCTTCCCGCTCTGGTACGCCCAGGAAGTGGAAGGCGTGCGTACCGACGTGCGCGTGGCCGTGCTCAGCTACCTGAACACCGACTGGTACATTGCCCAGATGAAGCGCCGCTCCTACCTGTCGCAGCCTTTCCCCATCAGCATGGGCCCCGACCGCTACGCCCAGGGCACCAACGACATGCTGCCCTTCGCGGCCAATCCGTCGGTGCAGAGCGTGAACCTGAAGGAATTCATTCAGCCTGGTTTCCGACAACAACCCGTTGCTGCAGGTGCAGTACCAGGAAGGCGGCCCGGGCATGATGTCGTTCCCGACGCCCAACTTCTACCTGCCCATCGACACGGCAGCGGTTAAGAAGCTGGGCATCATCCCCAAGGACCGCGAAAAGCAGCTCGTATCCCGCATGGAATGGAGCATGGGCAAGCGTGCCATTGAGAAGAAAAACCTGGTGATTCTCGACATGATTGCCACCAACAACTGGCAGCGCCCCATCTACTTCAGCAGCACCGTGGCCCCGAGCGACTACATGAACCTGCAGCCTTACTTCCAGGCTCGAAGGCATGGCCTACCGCCTACTCCCGCTGAAGGACCCGAACTACGACCCCCGCAGCGGCGAAGAAGGATTTGTGGAGAAGGACATCACCTACAAGCACTTGCTAAAGGATTTCCAGTACCGCGGCCTGCAAAACCCGCACATTTTCTACGACGAAAACCACCTGCGCTTCCCGGCCAACTACCGCGATAAGTTCGCCCGCCTGGCTTCGGCCTACCTCTCGGCCGGCAACGTGGCCAAGGCCAAGGAAGTGGCCGACAAGTGCTTGGAGCTGATGCCTGACAATACAATCCCGTACGACTACTACTCGCCGCAGGCTGGTGCCCGCCCTGGTAGCCGGCGGCGAGAAAAGAAAGCCGACGACATCCTCGACACCATGACGCGCCGCTCCGAGCAAATGCTGGCTTACTACGCGGCCAAGCCCGACGCCAGCCTGTTTGAGGACGACCAGCGCGGCTACCTGCTGGGCCTGCAAAGCGTGTACCGCGCCGCCGAGCTAAGCGGCGACAAGGCCCGCAGCGAAAAGGCCGTGGGCCTGATGAACCAGTACTACCCGCGGTAGGGAGTGCCTGAGTGAATGCTCAGACGCGTGAGAAAGGCCGGTCCGCAGTGTGCGGGCCGGCCTTTTTAGCTGCGGTTCAGCAGATTATCCAAGTCATTCTGGTCGCGGGGGCGACCAGCCGCCCGCTTGGCTTGCAACAGGTGCTGGTAGTGAATCAGCCGCACCGTCAGCCCTTCCACCAGCGCATCAGTTGCTTGCGCGTAGGCTTCCGGGAAATCTAATCCCTTGAGTTTGGTTATAATATCGATGGCGACGGGCGAGCGGCCGAAAGTGAAGACATCAAACGCTGGTTGATTCAGAAAATTTTCTGCCGTCATATCGAACGTGGGCATCCCGAAGTCCCGAAAAGCCTGAACCAGCAGCACGTAGTTGGCTGCCGTTTTTTCTACCCAGATATCCAGGGCGCCGGTGGTGGGGCTGTATCCGTGCAGGATAACGGAGTAGCTGCCTACCAGCACGTACCGGACCTCGTGCCGGTGCAGGGCAGCTAAAAATCGCGAAAGTCCTCGTTGAATATGTTACCCATTATCAGCGGGCTGCTGCCTGTGAGCCCGACATGAAAATGCCGTCCGGTCCATGCGCGGTGGGTTATTCAGGTCGAAGTTGAACGCTACGCTATTTAGATACATGGCTACCCGCAGACGTTCGGTAAGGGTTTCGGGCTGATTCTGGCGGTGATAGGCTTCGGTTTCTTCGTGGGTACCCGCGTGGAAAGCCGTGCGGTCGAGGCGGAATGACATAAGGCGAAGGAAATGAGACAGGCCGTACTTGGCACCAAATTTACGTAAACGAACGGGGCACCCGCCGCGTTACCAATCCGCATCCGGCGCGACCGTCCCTTACAGCTCAACCCATGAAACGCATCGCTAAAGTGAGTGGAGCAGGCAGTTTGCTGCTTATGATGGCCTGCAGCTTCAGCTTCATCAGCTTCCACGCGGCGACCCGTTTGGGGGCTTTTGCGCCCCTGGCACCCCGCCCCGACTTTGCGGGCCTCTACCGCGACGGCCCGCACCTGGAAGTGGACACGCGCCGCGAAGGCGACAGCCTGCGCTTCTACCTGCACCTGCCCGCCCCCGCGCGCCTGGGCCCGGGCCACCCGCTGCGCATTGCCGCGTGGCCCAACTACGACGCCAAGCTGCCCGTGTGGCAGGACAGCGTACCGCGCCGCCAGCAGCACCCGCGCCCCGATGCCGACGGCGTCCGGCTCAATTTCTGCGTGGCCGCGGCGCGCCTACCGGCCGGTACGGTCTTCTCCATCCACACGGGCCCGGCAGAGGGCAGCGACGACTACCAGGACCCCGCCACCACCGCGTGGCTGCGCCTAACCGAGGCCGTACTGGCCCGCCCGTTTGTCCTTACCGATTCGGTGGGGCAGCCCCTGCTGCGCCGCTACGTGCAGGCCAACGAAATCTTCGGCGTAGACAGCTACGGGCTGTACCAACCCGTGCGCTGGAAACGCTACGCCGTGAACCCTCTAGCCGCGCTGCCGCCCATGAGCAACCCCGCCGCCCTGCCGGCCGGCCCCGGGTGCTGCCCGTGCTCGACTCGGCCGAAGCCCGCCCCGGCGAGCCGCTGCGCTTTGCCGAGCCCGGCCTGTACGCCCTGCGCGTGGGGGTGCCGGCGGCATGGTGCCGCGCACGCTGGCAGTCATGGTCACGGCCCGGGGTACCCGGCCCTGACCACCGCGGCCGAACTTATTGAGCCGTTGCGCTATCTCACCACCAGCCTGGAACGCCAGCGCCTCACCGACGCGCCCGACCCCAAGCGCGCCGTCGACAAGTTCTGGCTCAACATTGCCCAAGACAATCAAGCCTTGGCCAAAGATTTGATTCGGCGGTACTACGGGCGGGTCACGGCGGCCAACCGCCTGTTTGCGGCCCACAAGGCCGGCTGGCTTACTGATAGGGGCTTGCTATACGTGGTGCTGGGGCCGCCGCCCAGCGTCCGGCGCCTGCCCAACGGCGAAGAGCGGTGGTACTATCCCGACGGCAGCCTGGGCGGCGGACCCGTTACCTACACCTTCCGCCCCCGGCCTAGTACCTTTGCACCTGATTACTACGAATTGGTGCGCCGGCCCGAGTACGAATTGCTCTGGTATGCCGCCGTTGAAAAATGGAGAACCCCACCGACCGCCCTGACCGGCCCGAACGTCCCAACCGCCCCGCACGACCGGTAGCCGGCCGCCGCTTTTACGACGGCGCCAACCGGCCCGTCACCCCCAAGCAGTTCCGCCCCGACCGCGGCGGCAGCGAATTTGACGACCGCCCCGCCCGCCCCCGTGGCCGTGGCGGCTCCGACAACCGCGACGAAGCCGCCGGCGACCGCACCGGCCGCTCCGACCGCGGCGAGTCACGCCCGCCCTTCCGCGAGCGCAACAATGAAGGCGGCAGCGACCGGCCGCGCTACGAAAACCGCCCCGCCGACCGCAGCATCGACATGCTGTTTGGCCTGCGCCCTATTCTGGAAGCACTGAGCGCGGGCCGCACCCTGGAGAAAATTTTCCTGCTGCGCGGCACCAAAAACAGCCTCGTTGCCGACATCTCGCTGCCGCCCGGGCCGCCGGCATTCCGGTGCAGGCGGTGCCCAGCGAAAAGCTCGACGGCCTCACCCGCAAAAACCACCAGGGCGCGGTGGCCTTCGTGTCGCCCATCGACTACGCCCCCTTGAGAACATTGTCTCCGGCTTGTTTGAGGAAGGCAAAGTACCCTTCCTGCTGCTGCTCGACCGCATCACCGACGTACGCAACTTCGGCGCCATTGCCCGCACGGCCGAGTGCCTGGGCGTGCAAGCCATTGTGGTGCCCGGCCGCGGCGCCGCCCAAATCAACGGCGACGCCCTGAAAACCTCCGCCGGCGCCCTGAACCTGCTGCCCGTGTGCCGCGAAAACAACCTGCAGGAAAGCATCCGCTTCCTCCAGCAATCGGGCGTGACGGTGGTGGCCTGTACCGAGAAAGCCGACGAAGCGGTGGGTTCTGCTGAGGTGGATTTCACGGGCCCCGTAGCCGTACTCATGGGCTCGGAAGAAGACGGCATCTCGCCCGAGCTGTTGCGCCTGGCCGACGTGAAGCTAAAGGTGCCCATGGCCGGCCAGATTCAGTCGCTGAACGTGAGCGTGGCCGCCGGCATCATGCTGTTTGAGGTTGCCCGCCAGCGCGTGGCAGTGGCATAAGTAGTGATGAGAAAGCTGAGCTTTTTGCTGGCTGGTCTTTTTCTGTTCAGCCTTTTCTGTTGGCTGAACAACAGAGTCAGCTACAAATACGAGGCTGACCTGGCCGAAACCGTTGTCGTCTCATCCGGCGGCACGCAAGCGGCAGTAGCTAAAGTTCAGGCCCGCGGCCAGGAGCTTGACCAGCAACTAACCCTCATCAAAGCTGCTTCAATTGGTTTGGTTATAGCGCTTGCGCTGAGCATTTATAAAACCCCAAAAGAGTAGCTCCGCATATTCTAACGCACAAAAAAGCCCGCCGAAAGCGGGCTTTTTTCTTGACAAAGTGCTCTGAGCCAGAGCCGGGGATAATGGCTAGTTATACCCCGCGCCCTTCTTGGCTTTCACGTCGGCTACGAATTCCTTCACGCGCTGCTCTTCGCTGCGCTTGCAAATCAGCAGCACGTTGTCGTACTCGGCTACGATATAGTCTTCCAGGCCCTGCACTACAACCAGGCGCTCGGGAGGCGTTTTGATGACGCAGCCGGTGGTATCGTACAGCAGCACGTCGCCGTTTATCATGTTGCCGTGCTCGTCGTGGTGGCCGATGCGGTGCAGCGAGTCCCAGGTACCCACGTCGCTCCAGCCGAAGTCGGCGGGCAGTACGTACACGTTGTCAGCCTTTTCCATCACTCCGTAGTCGATGCTGATGTTGCGGCAGCGCGAATATGCCTGGCTGATGAAGTCTTCCTCCTGGGGCGTGCCCAGTTTGCCGGTGCCTTCTTCAAACACTTCGGCAATGTCGCTCAGGTACTGATGAAAGGCTGCGATGATAACCTCAGCGCGCCACACAAACAGGCCCGAATTCCAGAGAAAGTCGCCGCTTTCCACAAACATGCGGGCCACTCAAGATTGGGCTTTTCGGTAAAGGTCTTCACCTTGTGCAGCAAGCCGCCGGGCAACGACTGCTCGTCCATGTACTGGATGTAGCCGTAGCCCGTGTCCGGCCGCGAGGGCTGAATGCCCAGGGTGATGAGCACGTCGTTGGCGCGGGCTGCGTCCACGGCCAGGCGCATGAGCCGGCGAAACTCGTCTTCGCGCAGCACGGCGTGGTCGGCCGGGGTCACGATGATGGTGGCCTTCGGGTCGCGCTGGGCAATGCGGTAGCTGGCGTAGGCGATGCACGGGGCCGTGTTGCGGCCGATGGGCTCACCCAGAATCTGGTCGGCGGGCAGCTCCGGCAGGTGCTCTTGTACTAGCTGCGTGTAGTCGCGGTTGGTAACGACGAACACGTTTTCGGGGGCAGATGCCGGCAAACCGGTCGACGGTAAGCTGGAGCATCGACCGCCCAACGCCCAGCACATCATGGAACTGCTTGGGGTGGCTGGTGCGGCTAAAGGGCCAGAACCGGCTGCCAATGCCGCCGGCCATCACAACGAGATAAGTAGAATTCATTACAACAAAGGTAAGCGGTAGCGGAATCCGCAAGCCGGAACGCGAAGCTTCAGCTCAACGCCGCCCAGAGCAGCACCTTGCTGCAACGCACGCTACACGAGCCCCTCGCGCAGCAAATCGTGCAGGTGAATGAAGCCGGCAAACTTTCCCTCTTCCGTCACGACCAGTTGCGTGATGTTGCGCTGCTGCATACGGGCCAGGGCTTCGGCCGCGAAGTCTTCGACGTCTATCGTGGCCGGGCTGGGGGTGAGGATGTCGCGGGCTTTCAGGCTTTCCAGGTCGGAGAAACTGCCGAGCATGCGGCGCAAGTCGCCATCGGTGATAATGCCGGCGAGCTGACCGCTTGCCGTGAGCACGGCGGTGGCGCCGAGGCGCTTGCCGGAAATCTCCAGGAGTACTTCTTTCAGGGGCGCATCTTCCACCACCTGGGGGCGCTGGTTTTGGCGGCTCAGGTCGCCCACTTTCAGGTAAAGGCGCTTGCCGAGGGTGCCGCCGGGGTGCAGACGGGCAAAGTCGGCGGCGGTGAACTGGCGGCTTTCGAGCAGGCACACGGCCAGGGCGTCGCCCAGGGCCAGCGCGGCGGTGGTGCTGGTGGTGGGGGCCAGGTTGTTGGGGCAGGCCTCCTTTTGCACGGGGGCATGCAGGATGAAATTGGCCTGCTGCCCGAGATAGGAGTCGGCGTTGCTCACCAGGGCGGCCAGCGGTACGCCTTTGCGGCGCAGCAGCGGCACCAGCACCTTAATTTCGGGCGTGTCGCCGCTCTTGCTGATGGCCACCACGAAGTCCTCGGGCTGAATCATGCCCAGGTCGCCGTGGATGGCGTCGGCGGCGTGCATGAACAGGGCCGGTGTGCCGGTGCTGTTGAGTGTGGCCACAATTTTGCCCGCGATGTGGGCGCTTTTGCCAATTCCCGTGACCACCACGCGGCCCTTGAGCTGCAGAATAGCCTGCACGCAGTTCACAAAATCCGGGGTGGCCGAGAGCGCCGTGGCTACATCGTGCAGAGCGGCGGCCTCCTCGTGCAGCACCTGGCGGGCAATGGTCAGGACGTCGGCGGCCGTTGGGCCGGTGGCAGCCGATAAGGCAGTGGATTGAGCAGAAGCTGACATGAGCGAAGCGGGTAATGTGCCTGCAAAATTGGGGGAAAGAAGCTAAGCCGGGGCGCGGCCAGCCCAATCCCTCCCTGCCGCCGCGGTTGGGCCATTTGCTTTCTGGCGGAGCCGCCCTCTACGTTCCATCCTAAATTAACGGTTCATCTTGAGCTTGTTCCTTAACGCGGCCAATGGTCGGGGTTTTATATGATTAAATTGTTTTCCACAATTCACTAAAAACACCATTTTTTTATGCCGAAGAACTAGGCCCGTGCTTATCTTCGTTAAGAACCGTGCATTTGCACGCCTTCCATTGAGCGCCCATCCTATGCCATCTGCTGCCCTACAAGAAGCCCCGATTCTCCTCGCCGATTTAAAACACACACTCAAAGAGGTTTTTGGCTACGGCCAGTTTCGGGGCACCCAAGAGGCTGTTATTCAAAACGTATTAGCCGGACATAACACCTTTGTGATTATGCCCACCGGCGCCGGCAAAAGCCTGTGCTACCAGTTGCCGGCCCTGGTGGTGCCCGGCACGGCCATCGTGATTTCGCCCCTCATCGCCCTGATGAAAAATCAGGTCGACCAGTTGGCCGCTTTTGGGGTCAATGCCCAGGTGTACAATTCGACGCTGACCAAAACGGAGATGAACCGGGTGAAGAAGGACGTCATCAACGGCGACGTCCGCCTGCTGTACGTGGCCCCGGAAAGTCTTACTAAAGACGACACCATTGAGTTTCTGCTCAAATCGACCATCAGCTTTGTGGCCATCGACGAGGCCCACTGCATTTCGGAGTGGGGCCACGACTTCCGCCCCGAGTACCGCAAGATTCGCGGCATCATCGACAACCTGGGCGGCAATGTGCCCATCATCGCCCTCACGGCTACGGCCACGCCCAAAGTGCAGCTGGACATCCAGAAGAACCTGCAGATGGACGACGCCTCGGTGTTCAAAACCAGCTTCAACCGCACCAACCTCTACTACGAGGTGCGCGCCAAGCACAACACCAAGAAGCAGCTCATTCAGTACGTGAAGCAGCACAAGGGCAAGGCCGGCATCATTTACTGCCTGAGCCGCAAGAAAGTGGAGGAGATTGCCGAGCTGCTGCGCGTGAACGACGTGCGCGCCCGCCCCTACCACGCCGGCCTCGACCAACAAGTGCGCATCGACAACCAGGACGCATTTCTGAACGAGGAGTGCGACGTCATCGTGGCCACCATTGCCTTCGGCATGGGCATCGACAAGCCCGACGTGCGCTTTGTGGTGCACTACGACGCGCCCAAGAGCATCGAAGGCTACTACCAGGAAACCGGCCGCGGCGGCCGCGACGGCCTGGAAGGCAACTGCCTGATGTTCTACAGCTACGATGACATTCTGAAGCTGGAGAAGTTCAGCAAGGACAAGCCGGTGACCGAGCGCGACAATGCCCACCGCCTGCTGGCTGAAATGACCAACTACGCCGAGTCGTCGGTGTGCCGGCGGCGGCAGCTGCTGCACTACTTCGGCGAGGTGCTCGAGAAGGACTGCGGCTTCTGCGACAACTGCAAGCACCCCAAGGAGCGGTTTGAGGGCGAAGCGGCCGTGGGCCTGGCCCTGCGCGCCGTGGTCCAGACCGAAGCCCGCTTCAACCTCACGCACATCGGCCAGGTGCTGCTGGGGCTGAGCAACCCGCACATCGAGAGCTACGCCCACAACGCGCTGCCCGTGTACGGCCAGGGCAAGGAGCTGGGCGACGCGCAGTTCTGGCATTCGGTGCTGCGCCAGTGCCTGCTCAACGGCTTCCTGGAAAAGGATATCGACAGCATCGGCCTGGTGCGCATCACCGAGAAGGGCATCGACTTTATCGAAAACCCGCACCCCATCACCCTCACCAAGGACCACAACTTCGACGAGGAGCAAAAGGCCGACGAGGAAAAGGAGGAAGTGCAGCAAGCCGCCGGGCACGACGAAGCCCTGTTCGTGCAGCTCAAGGAACTGCGCAAGCAGGTAGCCAAGCAGAAAAACCTGCCGCCCTACGTCCTCTTCCAGGACCCGAGCCTGAAGGAAATGGCCACCACCTACCCCACCACGCTGCACGACCTCACGCACGTGTCGGGTGTGGGCCAGGGCAAGGCCCAGAAGTTTGGGGCGCCGTTCGTGGCCGCCATCAAGAAATACGTGGAAGACAACGACATCGAAACCGCCGAAGACGTGGTGGTGAAGTCGGCCGTGAACCGCTCGAAAATCAAAATCTACATCATCCAGCAAATCGACAAGAAGATGATGCTGGAGGACATTGCCTCGTCCAAGGGTATTGGCATGGGCGAGCTGATGGAGGAAATTGAGCACATCTGCTACTCCGGCACTCGGCTCAACCTCGACTACTACCTCAACGAGATGGTGGAGGAAGACCGTCAGGAAGAAATCTACGACTACTTCATGACGGCCAGCACCGACAACATTGCGGTGGCCCTGCAGGAGCTCGGCGATGACGACTTCACCGAAGAAGAGCTGCGGCTGGTGCGCATCAAGTTCATCAGCGAAGTGGCTAACTAGACCACGGATTAGCGCGGATTTTAACGGATTTCACGGATTTTGTGGACGACTCCAGCAGTGGGGTCGTCCTTTTTGTTTTTCAGCAACTTCATTTGTTGAATGCTACTCGATAACCGGTTTAATAGCCTTACCCAAACAATCATCGGCTGCGCCATGAGCGTGCATAGGGAATTAGGAAGTGGATTTCCTGAGATTATTTACCAACGAGGGCTGGCAGTTGAAATGAGAGAAGCAGGCCTTGCTTTTCAGGCCGAAATCCATCTCCCCGTTTTTTATAAAGACACCAATATTGGTTCTCGCAGGGCAGATTTTCTGGTTGAAGGACAAGTACTAGTTGAGCTAAAAGCAATCAACGAACTTGTCGAATCCAACTTCTCTCAGGTGGTCAATTACCTAAAAGCATACAGGCTCGAAGTAGCGCTACTCATCAACTTTGGTGAATCCAGCCTTCGCCACCGGCGGTTCTTACACAACCCCACGCGCACGATTTAAAAAAGCAGCGAGTAGATAAGAGAAAAAAGACGGCTCCCCGAAAGAAGCCGTCCACAAAATCCGTGAAATCCGTTAAAATCCGCGCTAATCCGTGGTCTAGCAGTACTCCTCGAAAGCGCCTTGCAGGTTGTTCACGATGCGCATGGCGTCGGAACCTTCGATGTGGTAGCGCTCAATCATGTGCACCACTCGCCATCTTTGAACAGGGCGATGCAGGGCGACGAGGGAGGATACGGGAGCAGGTGCTCGCGCATCTTGGCCACGGCTTCGGTTTCCATGCCGGCAAATACGGTAACGAGTTTGCCGGGCTTTTTGTCGGCGCTGGCCAGGGCCATTTTCAGGGCCGGACGGGCCTTGGCGGCGGCGCAGCCGCACACCGAGTTTACGGCTACCAGCACGGTGCCTTCGTTCGAAGCCAGCGCGGAGTCCACTTCTTCGGGGGTCATCAACTGCTCGAAGCCAACTTCGGTAAGGTCTTGCCGGATGGGCGCCACCATGTATTCGGGATAAACTGCCATTTTATGTAATAGTTAAGGGGCGGCGGGGCCGCATGCAACTGCAAAAGTACGAATGCCTAAAGCATCCGTGGGCCCGGAAAGTTTCGGGCAGTAACCTACAGGGTGTTAAACCACAAAACGTCATGCTGAGCTTGTCGAAGCATCTCGCCCGGAGCAGTAACTCAACTGATTGGATTACTGCTCCGGGCGAGATGCTTCGACAAGCTCAGCATGACGTCCTTTTTCCTCAGTCAGCTTATACTTTACAGTTCACGGTGTGATGGTTTCGATGCTGCCGTCGGCCCGGCGCTTTAGCTCCGTGACTTTGATGTTACGCAGCCAGGTTTTGCCGGAGAGCTGAGTGTCGTGGTAGAAGATGTACCACTTGTCCTTGATGGGGATGATGGAATGGTGAGTGGTCCAGCCCTGCACGGGCTTCATGATGACGCCCTGGTAGGTGAAGGGGCCGTAGGGCGAGGTGCCCGTGGCGTAGACCAGCAGGTGCGTGTCGCCGGTGGAATAGGAGAAGTAGTACTTGCCGTTGTACTTATGCAGCCAGCCACCCTCGAAAAAGCGTCGGTTGTTGTCGCTGGCCAGCAGGGGCTTGCCGTTTTCGTCCAGGATTTTGATTTCCTTCACCGGCCCGTCGAAATGCTTCATGTCGGCTGTGAGCTTGGCTACGCGGGGGCCGATGGCGGGCACGGCGGTGTTCGGTTCTTTTTCGGGGGCCTTGGCGTCGTAGGTGCCTTTTTGCCAGCGCTGGAGCTGCCCGCCCCAGAGGCCGCCGAAGTACATATAGGCCTTGCCGTCGGTGTCGGTAAACACGGCGGGGTCGATGCTGTAGCTGCCGGCAATGGGCGTGGGCTCGGCTTTGAACGGGCCGCTGGGCGACTTGCTGGTAGCCACCCCGATGCGAAACACGTCCTGCTTGTCCTTCACGGGGAAGTACAGGTAATAGGTGCCGTTTTTGAAGGCCGCATCGGGAGCCCACAGCTGCCGGCCGGCCCAGGGGATGTCCTTGATATCAAGCCCTACGCCGTGGTCGGTGACTTTACCATTGATGCTGTCCATGGACAGGATGTGGTAGTCGCGCATGGCGAAATGGTCGCCCTTGTCATTCTCCGGAATGCCGGCTTCGATATCGTGCGACGGGTAGATGTAAATCTTGCCCGCAAACACGTGCGCCGAGGGGTCGGCCGTGTAGATGTCGCGCACCAGTGGCTGCGACAGCGGCTTCTTGGCCGCAGTATCTGCCGGGGCCGAAGCGTCAGCAGTTGTGGTGGTTTCCTGCTTGGAGGTGTTGCTCTGGCAAGCGCCCAGCAGGGCCACAGAAACCGCAAGCACCGGCACCGACGCTTTCAATTTTAGAGAATTAAGCATGAGGGAATTTTAGGAATGGAAGCAAATATCAATACCCGAAGACGTGGCGCCAACCCTTGACCAGCCCAACGAATACCGAGGGCGTTGCGCAAATATAGAAGCCTCCTTTGCTCGTGCAACAGTTTGATTGATAATGCGTTTTAGGCCACGACTACCGAAACCGTTTGTGATAGTTTTACCGTAACAGCAGTTGCTGAGCGCAGCACATTCCGGGCAAAACAGATAACTATTTTGAGCCCAAACGCTTTTATGATGCGGCCGCCATGCGCAGGCCACTCAACTCCTTTCCCGCAAACTATGGACACTACTCTGGCGACTACTTACCGCAGAATCTTTCAGGTTATCGACGGCAACAAAAAAGCTGTGGGCGACGGCTTCCAGGTGACCAGCCCCATGCCGGGGCCACGCATCCGGCAGCTCAGCCCCTTCCTGCTCATCGACCACATTGGCCCCATGACGGTGGCCCCGAGCGACAAGCCTCTGGGCTCGCCGCCCCACCCCCACCGCGGCTTCGAAACCGTGACCATTATGTACCAGGGCGTGCTCGCGCACCGCGACACGGCCGGCCACCAGGGCAACATTGGCCCCGGCGACGTGCAGTGGATGACCGCCGGCGCCGGCCTCATGCACGAGGAGCTCTACGAAAAGGAATTCACCCGCCGCGGCGGCACGCTGGAAGTGGTGCAACTGTGGGTAAACATGCCCAAGAAGGACAAGATGGCGCCGCCCAACTACCAGGACATTCCCTCCGCGGCCATCAAAACCCTGCCCACGCCCGACGGCAAAGGCACCATCCGCGTGATTGCGGGCAGCTACGAAGGCGTGCGCGGCCCGGCCACCACCTTCTCGCCCATGACCATGCTGGATGTGCACCTGGCCAAAGGCAGCGAAATCACCCTCAATCTGCCCGCCGCCTACAATGTGGGCCTCTACATTGTGAAGGGCGACGTACTCATCAACGGCGACCGCCCCGCGACTACCAAGCAGCTCGTAGTATTGGGCTGGGATTCAGCCACCACAAGCATCACGTGCAATGAGGACAGCATCGTGCTGGTGTTGGCCGGCGAGCCCATTGAGGAGCCCCTGGCTACTTATGGCCCTTTCGTGATGAACACGAACAAGGAATTGGTGCAAGCCATTGCTGACTTTGAAAGCGGCGCCATGGGCAAGTTTGAGGACCACAATTGAGCCGGCCCAATAGCTCGCAGGAATTGAGCTAAAGAGTATAAAAAAGAACGTCATGCTGAGCTTGCCGAAGCATCTCGCGTGTGGTAGTAACCAATCGTCTGTCATGCTGAGCCTGCGAAGCATCTTCTCACCGTGGAACGAGACGTACGAAGTGGAACGAAACGTACGAACCTGATAAGATGCTTCCTTCGTCAGCATGACAGACGATGCGAGCGAGATGCTTCGCTGCGCTCTGCAGGACGTTCTTTTTGACTTGCCTTAGGCTACCGGCTGCCGTAGCGCTGGCCGAAGAAGTCGCCTTTGCTCCAGGTGGGACGGACGGGATTCTGAGCTACCTGGTAGCCAATCAGGAAGCAGAGTTGCACGTATTTCTTGCCGGCTTCGAAGTCGAAGCGGCCGTTGATATCGTCCTGCGGCTTGTGGTAGGTAACGGCCCGCCACTTCTGCACCTCCTCGCTGAGGTTGTTGCGGCCGTCGGCGGTTTTGTTGCCGTATTTGATGTGCAGGGCCGGAATACCGGCCGTGACGAAGCTGTACTGGTCGCTCCGGATGAAGCGGTTTTGCTCCGGCTCCGGGTCCTGCTCGAGGGCAATGCCGAGGTAGGCAGTGGCTTTGGTAACCGGCTCAAGCAGGCTGGAATGCGGGGCACCCAGCGCCACCACGGAGAGCAGCGGGGCAATGATGGTGGGCATGTCCATGTTCACATCGGCCACGATGCTGGCTTTGGGCACGGTGGGATTGGCCGCGAAGGCTGCTGAGCCGAGCAGGCCCAACTCCTCGCCGGTCATGAACACGAACAGCATGCTGCGCTTGGGCTTCTCCTTGAGCCGGGAGTAGATTTTAGCGATTTCCAGCACGCAGGCCACGCCGGAGGCATTGTCGTGGGCGCCGTTGTTAATGGAGTCGCCTTTCACCGGCGCGGTGATGCCCAAGTGGTCCAAGTGAGCAGAATGCACCACGTATTCCTTGCTGAGCTTGGCATCGGAGCCCGTGAATTTGCCCACCACGTTGTAGCTCTCGATGTCTTGGTAAGTGGACTGCAGGCTGGCGCTTATAGAAGTTTTCAACGCTGCCGACGCCGGCTTGCCGCTTTTGATGGAAGCGAACACCCGGGCCGTGTCTAAGGAGGCGGTCTGCATCATGCGCTGAAGCGTGGCGGCGTTCACCGTGGCGTATAGCTGCTGCTTGCTGCCCACGGCAAACGAGCGCGAAGCTGCTACCTTTCCATTAGCGCCCAGCACGCTATAGGTACCGCGTTTCAGGTCGGGCAGCGGCGCGGTATGGGTAGACGCTACAATCAGCCCCACGGCGCCATGCCTGGCCGCCGCCTGCAATATCCCTGACATGTCTTGGCTGGCCGAGGCTACCGTGGACGCAAACGTGCGTGGGGCCCCGCGCACAATCACCACCACTTTGCCCTTCACGTCGAGGCCGGCATAGTCGTCGTAGCCCAATTCGGGCGCGCTGATGCCGAAGCCCGCGAAGGCCAGCGGCGCGTTGTCCACCTTGGCAGCCCCCAGCTCTGGATTGGGGTAAATAACGTAGTCCTGACCAGCCGTGAGCGGCACGGCGGCCCCCTGCGCATCGCGCACTGTGAAGGTGGCACCCGGCTTGAGAAAAGCCTGGCGCAGGCGCACCTTCTGGATGTAGGTATTGCCTTCGCCGGCCGGCTGCACGCCCAGAGTCTTCAGCTGCTTCACGACGTAGTCGACGGCCATTTGGTAGCCGGGCGTGCCGGCCCGGCGGCCTTGCAGCCGGTCATCGGCCAGGTAGGCAATGTGGGCTTTGATGGCTTCGGGTTGCACCTGGTCGAGAGCTTGCTTAACAGGCGCGGGAACGGTGAGTGGCGCTTGCGCCTGGGCGGCGCTGCTCAACAATAGATAAGTGAGGGCGCTTACTGGAAAGAAGGCTTTCATAGGTATAAAAGGTCAGAAGGAAGACAGAAGGACGTCATGCCGAGCGCAGCCGAGGCATCTCGCGTGGGGTAGTAATTCCAATCGTTAGCTGCGTTGACTTTTAATTCAACGATGCGAGCGAGATGCCTCGGCTGCGCTCGGCATGACGTTCTTTTAGCATGACGCCGCAGGACGGGCGTTTTGCTCCTAGGCCTGCCGTTCGGCTACTTCAAAGCCAAAATCTGCTTGAGCTCCGCGGCGCTCACGGTCAGCAAACCCACTTTGGGCAGGCGTTCGGTGAGGATGCGCCAATTGGGTTCCTGCTTGAAAATGGGGCGCAGCAGGGCCAGCGCGGCCGGCACCTGCTGCTTGTTGGCCAGCGTGATGGCGTGCCAGTACTTCATTTCCAGGTTTTGCGGGAACATCTTTTCGGCGGCCTGGTACTCCTGGATGGCTTTGGGCATGTCGTTTTTCTCTACGGCCAGGTCGCCGGCGTTCATGTGCTCGTAGGCGCGGTGCAGGCTGAGCAGGCGGCGCAGCTCAACTAGCGGAGTGGCGTGGTCGTCCACGCGCAGGTCCACGAGGCGGTCGGCCCAGGGGCCTTCGGTGGCCTTGCCGCGCACCACCAGCAGCGCGGCCGACTGCCGGCCGCGGATATCGCCCCCGCGGCCTGGGCCGCATCGAGGGCAGCCAGCACCCGCTCGGCCAGCGGCAGCTTGGCGTTTTGCTGGTAGGCTTTGGCCATAGCGGGCCACACTTTGTCGGACAGCATCATGTTGGCCTGCACCGAAAACTGGTTGCCTTGCTGATGCCCGGCCATGTCCACGCACTTTTTGCCGGTGTGGGTGGCCACGCGGCCCTGGTTATCGAGAATGGCCACCTGGCGCACGTCGCGGCCTTCGTCGTTAGATAGCAGGCTCATCGAGGGCTTGTTGGGCTGATTTGCCGCTTTTCAGCAAAGCCAGGCCGCGCAGGCCGAAGGACTTATTGGTGAATGATTGCGTGGCCACCACGCCCACGCCGGCTTCGCCCCAGCTCACCGAGGTGCCCACCGAAAACCAGTGGCTTTGCACGGCCACGGCCATCTCGCCGGTGGCGGGGTCGCGGGCCACAATGCTGAAGGTGTGGGCAAAGGGGTCGGTGGTGGAATACATTTGGGCGGCCAGCGGCAAGCGCAGCAGCACCAGAAGCAGGAACGAAAGCAGGGATTTGGACAGCATGGGAAGAGGTTAAACAGGCACGATAAAGTCAGGAGGCCGAAGGTACGCCGTGGCCCCGCCGGGCGCCAAGAACACCTACACGCTGCCGATGCGGCAGCAGCATACGCAGCAGCTTGGCATAGCCTCGGTGTCGGAGCCAGGCCAGTATTTGCGGCGCGAGCCCAATTGAGCCAGCGAGCGGGGTATTAGTGCTAAAAAGAACGTCATGCTCATCTAGGGTCCGCGCAGTCGAACCGAAGGTCGGCGCAGCCAGCATCTCTACCGCTTCGTCTGTCATCCTGAGCCTGCGAAGGACCTTCTCACATTTGCACAAGTCGTTCAGCGGTGATAAGATGCTTCGTACCTCAGCATGACAGATAGCGGGAGGATGCTTCGACCGGACGCCGGATGAAGCACGATGTTCTTCTTATACCCGTTTGACAACCGACCCTATTTTTGCGGCATGACCACTGCCTTCCGCCTCGCCACTGCTACCCTCGCCGATGCGCCCCGGCTCACGCGCCTCGTAAACAGCGCCTACCGCGGCGACTCCTCCCGCCAGGGCTGGACCACCGAGGCCCATTTGCTCGACGGCCAGCGCATCGACGAGGAAGGCCTGCTGGAGATGCTGGCGGTACCGGAGGCGGCCATGCTGCTGTGCCTGGGCCCCGACGATGAGCTGCTGGGCAGCTTCTACGCTTGCCCATCGGCTGGCAAGGTGTACCTGGGCATGCTGGCCGTGGCCCCGGCCGGCCAAGGCAGCGGCGTGGGCAAATTCCTGATTCGGGCCGCCGAGGACTACGGCCGCCAGCACGGCTGCACGGCGAGCAAGATGACCGTGATTTCGGTGCGGCCGGAGCTCATTGCCTTCTACGAGCGGCAGGGCTACCATCAGACCGGTGAAACCGAGCCGTTTCCAACCGACCCGCGCTACGGCATTCCCCGGCAGCCGCTCACCCTGCTGGTCCTCGAGAAGCCGTTGGCAGGAGCAGCTTAAAGCGGCTTTGAGGTTGGAATACCGGTAGCGTGGACTCTGCGAGTCCGCGCGTCGTTCGGCCAGCATCGCCACGCGCGGACTCACAGAGTCCACGCTACTTGTACACGGGTCCGAAAACTGCTTTAAGAAGGAAATGAACGCGCCGGCAGAAGCGGCGGGCCTGAATAAATACCTCAGCAGGCGGACTTTCTTCTGCCTGCCGTGCAACACATTGCGAATGCAGCGGGTCGGGGGCTGCTGGCAGGCTGGTGCCATTGGCTCCGCTATGCGCAAGGCCTGGGTAGCCGCCTGTAGCACAGACAGTATCTAAGAATTAAAAAATACCTGTATGGTATTTTTTATTGTTGAGCCGCGAGCTAGCTTTGCTGTGTTTTTTATATTTTTTTACAAAGGCGAAGTCACCATTCAACATCGTTTTCGGGGCTTCCTGAGCATAAAAAATAGCGCTCCTGACCGATTCAATCCTCTCTTCCCAATCTTTTTCAACAAACTTCTTTTTTCATTTTTTCAATAATATGAAACACTTTTCCTTTCTTTCTACCACTAGGCGTCCCGGCAAGGGGCTAGCCCAATTTGCCGCCGTACTGGGGCTATTGGTGGGCAGCTTCTCGGCTCAGGCCGCTGACCTCATTACACCTACCACAGCCGGCGCTCACGCTACCGTAGGGGTACGCGGTGTAACGGCAGTTCCTACCATCACCAGCTTTACGCCCACCTTCGGCGCGGGCGGTGCAGTAGGAACCGGTACAGTGGTTACAATTACCGGCACTGAGTTTACGGGTACGGCTACTACAACCGTCGTTAAGCTAAACGGTGTAGTTGTTGCCGCTGCTAACGTGACGTTGGTTGATGCCCAGACCATCAAATTTACCGTTCCCACCAGCGCTACCAGCGGCACTATTTCCGTCACGACGCCGGGAGGCACGGCTACCAGCGCCGACGTATTCTCTGTAGCCCCTGCTATCACAGAACTTGCGCCCACAGCACAGGTTGTCGGCGGCCCCGATGTCATACTCACCATCACGGGTAGAAACTTCACGCCCACTTCGACGGTGAATTTCAACAGTGTAAGCTACACCCCTTCCAGCAGCACGACTACTTCGGTAGTGGTGACCATCCCAGCCAGTGCCCTGGCCACTGCTGGCAGCTTTCCGGTTTCCGTGACCAGCGCTGCTGGTACATCGAGCAACTTCACCTTCGTGGTGAGCAACCCCAGCACTGCCGGTGCCTTTGAGAATTTCGAAACCGGCACCAAAACCACCGGCTACGCTGTCGGTGACGTGGCGCTTGCTAGCGGCAGCTGGAAATTCGACAATGCCCTTCCTGGCAACACCTTTGCCGACAAGTTCAACGGTCTGCAGTCTGCCCGGCTGCGTACCGGTGGAGCCATTTCTATGAACTTTGACAAGGCCAATGGAGCCGGCATCGTCACTGTAAATGCTGCTCTCTACGGCACTACGGACCCGGCCACCACCTTCTCGCTGGAGGTATCAACTGATGGCGGCGCTACCTACAGCATCGTTGCCGGTGCTCCCACTGCCCTCACCGGTGTACTTACTGCCTATGAGTTTACGGTAAATCAAGCGGGCAACGTGCGTTTCCGTATCAAGAACACCTTTGCCACTACCACTGCGACCGCGCCCCGCATCAACATCGACGACATCTCCATTACTGACTTCGCGCCAGTCCCGACCCTTGCGAGCATCAGTCCCGCTACGGCTGTAGCCGGCAGCGGCGCGTTGACGCTGACCGTTAACGGCACGAACTTCATCAGCGGCTCGGTTGTGAACTTTAACGGCGTGGCGCTGGCCACCACGTTCGTATCGGCTACGCAACTCACTGCTGCCGTGCCCGCCACGTCGGTTGCGACGGCCGGCACCTACAACGTAACTGTGACCAACGCCGCTCCCGGCGGCGGTACGTCGGCAGCTTCGACGTTCACCGTGACTGTTCCTGCGCCCACCATCGCCAGCTTTACGCCCACCAGCGGCTCCGACGGCGCCACGGTTACGATTACCGGCACGGACTTCACCGGCGCTACCGCCGTTACGCTCAATGGCGTGGCCATTACCGGTTTCACCGTGGTTGATGCCCAAACCATCACTTTCACTGTGCCCGCTACGGCGACGTCCGGCGTTATCGCCGTGACCACGCCCACCGGCACCGCTACCAGCACGGCGACCTTCACCTACGTTGCCCCCAACCCGATGGCTACCATCACCACTCTGGCGCCTAACACCGCCGTGGCTGGTGCTGCTGCCTTGACGTTGACCGTGAACGGTACCAACTTCCTGGCTGCTTCGGTGGTGAACTTCAACGGGGCGGCCCTCGCCACCACGTTCGTATCGGCTACGCAGCTGACCGCGGCGGTGCCCGCCACGGCCCTCGCTACGGCCGGCGCTTACAACGTGACCGTAACCAACCCTGCTCCGGGTGGCGGCACTTCGGCTGCGGCTACCTTCAACGTTACGGCTCCTGCTGTTCCGGCGCCCACCATCGTTAGCTTCACCCCCAGCAGCAGCTTGCCTGCTGCTACCGTTACCATCACGGGTACGGACTTCACCGGCGCTACGGCTGTTACGCTCAACGGCCTTGCTATCACGGGCTTCACGGTGGTTGATGCCCAAACCATCACGTTCGTGGTACCGGCTGCTGCCACCAGCGGCAACATCGCCGTAACCACGCCCACCGGTACCGCCACCAGCGCTACCGCATTCACGGTGCTCGTGCCCAATGCCGTAGCTACCATCACCAGCCTGGCGCCTAACACCGCCGTTGCCGGTGCTGCTGCCTTGACCTTGACGGTAAACGGTACTGACTTCCTGGCTACTTCGGTAGTAAACTTCAACGGCGTGGCTCTGACTACGACGTTTGTATCGGCTACGCAGCTCACGGCTGCCTTGCCTGCTACATCCCTTGCCACTGCTGGCGCTTACAACGTGACCGTGACCAACCCGGCTCCGGGTGGCGGCACTTCGGCAGCCTCCACGTTCACTGTAACTGCTCCGGTTGTTCAGGCTCCGGCTCCGACCATCGCCAGCTTCACGCCGGCCAGTGCCATCCCCGGCACCGTGGTAACCATCACCGGCACCGACTTCACCGGCGCTACGGCGGTAACCCTGAACGGCGTAGCCATCACCGGCTATACGGTGGCTAGCGCTACGTCCATCACCTTCACGGTACCACCTGGCGCTACCAGCGGCAACATCGCCGTGACCACGCCCACCGGCACGGCGACCAGCGCCACCGCCTTCACGGTGCTCGTACCCAACGCGGTTCCCGCCATCACGGGCATCGCTCCGGTCACGGCCGTAGCCGGCAGCGCCGACTTCACCCTGACGGTGAACGGCACGGACTTCCTGAGCGGTTCGGTCGTGAACTTCAACGGCACGGCTTTGGCCACCACGTTTGTGTCGGCTACTCAGCTCACGGCAGTGGTTCCGGCTTTGGCCGTGGCTACGGCCGGCAGCTTCCAGGTAACCGTGACCAACGCCGCTCCCGGCGGCGGCACGTCGGCTGGCTCTGCGTTTGTGGTAACGGCAGCAGTGCCCACCATCGCCAGCTTCACGCCCACCTCGGGCGGCCCCAGCACCACCGTTACCATCACGGGCACCAACTTCACGGGCGCTACGGCGGTCTCGATTGGCACCTTCGCAGCCACCAGCTTCACGGTGGTTTCGCCCACGAGCATCACGCTGGTACTGCCCACGGGCACGGGCACGGTGAGCGGTTTCATCTCGGTGGTAACGCCCGGTGGCACGGCTACCAGCACCGCTGCCTTCAACCTGGTATCGGCCACGGTGGCCACCAAGGCCCTCGCCGGCCTGTCGGTGTACCCCAACCCGTTCCAGGACCGCCTGACGGTTTCCCTGCCCACCACGGGCGCGGCCCAGGTAGGGCTGCGTGACCTCACCGGCCGCGTAGTAGTGCCCATGGCTCCCCTGGCCGCCGACAAGCAGGCGCAGCTGCCCGCCACGCTGGCGGCCGGCATGTACCTGCTGGAAGTTCGTCAGGGCAACGTGACGGCCATTCGCCGGGTGGAGAAGAAATAGCTCAACCCGCCTGCACCAATTGAAAAAGGCCCCTGCTTTGGCAGGGGCCTTTTTTGTGCACCAGTCAGCTAGCTCAACTGCGGGCTAGCGGCGGGCTTTTCGGTATTGAGGCACCCTGAATGGTGGGCCGGGGTGCGGCCTCAGGAGCTGGCGCAGGAGCCTGGGCGGGGGCCGGGGTAGCCGGGAGAAGCCCAGAGCGCAGCGGCAATTCATGTCGGGAGGTCAATGGAAATAATTCAACGACAAAATATTATTATGCAATTGCTCTTGCCTTTGCTCGGGCCGCGCCCGCCCGGAGCGTTAGATAAGCCAGTAGCGCGGAATGGAGCGGTCTGTTGAGCCAATAACTCACTTGTTTTCATTGAGTTTCAGCCATAGCTGAGCTAAGCACGTATACACGCGGGCCGGTGCTGCATGGACAGCCGCCCGGCCCGCTCCTGCTTTGCGGGGCCCCTTCGCCGCCAGTGCGCGGCCATCGGCAATTACCCGCCCGCAGTTGTAGCCGCTGCTTTCCCGGCCGAAGTTTCCTTGGCGCCCCGGCGCTGCCTGTGCCTATATGCCGCTTACCCCCGCCAGGGCTCCCTGGCCCTGCCCAGTTCCGATGAGCCTGCTGGCCCTGCTCGACGTATCTCAGACCGCGCTGGCGCTGGTGCGCCCCTGCTACTTACCGGATAGCCAGGGGCCTACCGACTTTGCTTTCGAGTATCTCAACCCCGCCGCGCAAGGCCTGCTGGGCCTGCCCGAACACCCGGACAGCCCCTTCCTGGCCAGTTTCCCCCAAGGGTCCGAAGCAAGGGTTCTGGCTTTCCTGAGCGACGTATGGGAAACCGGCCAGCCTGGGTACTTCGAATGCCCGGACCCGCACGAGGGCTTGGCAGCGCCCCTCTGCATAGAGGCTTCCCGCAAGAGCAAGCACCTGGCGGTCAAGCTTTGTCGTACCGACCAGCATGCCCAGTTGCCAATGGAAGCGGCCCTGCGCCTGAGCCGCGCCCGCGAGCAGCCTGGCGCAGGCCGACGCCCAGCGCCACCGCGCCAGCCTCGAACGCTTCCTGGGCCAAACGCAGGCCATCGTCTGCATTCTGCGGGGCCCGGCGCACCGGCTCGACTACGGCAACCCAGCCTACCAGCGGCTGTTTTCCGGCCGGCATCTCACGTCTGGCTTCCCCGTGGCCGTGCTGCACCCCGAGGCCGTGGCCCAGGGCATTGTGGCCGGCCTCGACGAGGTGTATGCCTCCGGCAAATCGGTGTTTGGCGTGGCCCGCCCCCTGACCCTGGCCCAGCCCGACGGCCAGCCGCCCGTCACCCGCTACTTCACTTTTTCCTACGATGCCTACCAGGAAGGTGGCCGCACGGCCGGCGTTTCGGTATTTGCCTACGACGTAACCGACCAGGTGCGCGTGCGCGAGCAGGCCACCCGGGCCGCCGCCGAGCTGCAGCTGGTGATGGCCAGCGTGCCCGTGTTCCTGTTCCGCACCGACCCCACCGGCCGCATGACCTACGTCAATGACGCGCTGTTTGAGTGGAGCGGCCTGCTTCCCCGCCCCGCCAACCTGGACCTGGTGTGGAGCGCCGTGCACCCGGACGATGCCCCGGCGCTCAGGGCGGCATTTCTGGCCTCGGTGGCCACCACTCAGCCCTGGGAAAGCCCGGTGTACCGCATCCTGCGGCGCGACGGCGAGTACCGCTGGGCGCTCACCCGCACCCAGCCCAATTTCCAGAGCAATGGGCAGCTGGCCGGCTTCAGCGGGGTCAACGTCGAGATTCACAAGCAGGTAGAGATGCAGCACCAGGCTCGCCCGCGTGAATGCCGACCTGGACATGTTCATTTACACCGCCTCCCACGACCTAAAAGCGCCCATCAGCAACCTGGAGGGGCTGCTCCAGGCCCTGCTCGAGGAGCTGCCCGCCGAGGTGCGGCAGGCGCCTCCCGTGCAGCCCATGCTCGAGCGCATGCAGCGCTCCGTCGACCGCTTCAAGCTCACCATTGCCCAGCTCACCGACGTGTCGCGGCTGCAGCAGGCCCAGTCGCAGCCCACCGAAACCGTGGAGCTGGCGGCCCTGGTCGACGACATCTGCCTCGACCTGGCCCCCGCCCTGGCCGACTCCGGCACGCAGCTCACCGTCGACGTCGACGCCTGCCCCCGCGTGTCGTTTGCCCCCAAAAACCTGCGCTCCATTGTGTACAACCTGCTCAGCAATGCCGTGAAGTACCGCCACCCCGACCGCCCGCCGCTGGTGCACCTGCGCTGCCACAGCACGGCCCGCACCATCGTGCTCGAGGTGCAGGACAACGGCCTCGGCCTGACTACCAGCCAGCAAGGCAAGCTTTTTGGCATGTTCCGCCGCCTGCACGACCACGTGGAAGGCTCCGGCATTGGCCTCTACATGGTGAAGCGCATTGTGGAAAACGCCGGCGGCACCATTGCGGTGCACAGCGCGCCCGGCATCGGCTCCACGTTCACCGTCACGCTTCCGGCCCCCTCCGGCGCGAGCCTGAGCCGCCCCAGCAAGCTGCTTAATCCCCGACTTATTTCCTGTTTGCACAGATATCGTACTATGAAAAAGCTATCCACCGTACTGCTGGTCGACGACGACGAAACCAGCAACTTCCTTAGCGAGCGGCTATTAACCAACATGGGCGTGGCCGAGCAGGTGCTGTGCGCCGCCAACGGCGAAGAAGCCCTCGAAGTGCTGGCCCAACACGGCACGGTGTTCAGCCCCACCAACCCCGCCCTGGTCCTGCTCGACCTAAACATGCCCGTGATGGACGGCATTGAGTTTCTCGACGCCTACCAGGCCCTGCCCCTGGTGAAGCAGCAGGCAGCCGTTATCGTGGTGCTCAGCAGCTCCATGCACCCCTACGACCTGAACTGCGTTCAAACCAGCTCCATCACCGACGTGGTGAGCAAGCCCCTGACCAAAGAAAAAATAAGCAACCTGCTGCAGCAGAACTTTCCGTGGGCTTGCCGCGAGGCCATGCAATCCAGCTCAAACTACTAACAAAGAAACAGATATACTTTAACTCAGAGCGGTTTCGGGGCCGTGCCTGGCAGGGTCAATGTACGTGGACCCCGCCCCTGCCAGGCACGGCCCCGAAACCGCTCTAAGGTGCCATCTCCACGGCGGCCGGCACCAGCCGCTCGGCCCGGAACAGGTCGTCGGCTGCTTGCAGGAGCTTGGCGCGCAGCTTGGGGTTGTAATCGGGGTGGGCTTGCAGAAACGCTCGCACGGTGCTGGCGGCGCTGGCGGTTTGGTAGGAGCCCAGCGTGGCCTGCAGCCAGGAATACGGAAAGAAAATATCGCCGGTGAGCTGGATTTCTTCCAGCAGCTCCAGGCTGGCGGGCAGGTATTTCTGGGACGTGGCCTGACGCAGCGGATGGTGCAGGTAGCCCAATGCGGCGGTAACCCAAGCTTCTTTGTCGCGGCCTTTCTCGTCTTTTAAGCTTTCAAAAAACGCGTCGCGCGTGGCCACGTCTGGGGCCAAGGCGGGCATGAGAAACTCCAGGCGCTGGCGGCGGTCCACGTTTTTAATGCGGGCGAGCTGCTCGGGCAGGATGGGCTGCGGGGCGGCATAGTCGCGCACGGCCAGCGCCAGGGCCAGGGCGGTGTAGTCGTCCTCGGTCAGCTTTACGCCAGTGGGAGCTTTCTGCGCTTGCCAGATTTGGTAGAGCCGTTCCTGGGCAAGCTTGGTGAGGGCGATGGTTTGATAGGTTTTGAAGAGCAGCTTCTTGGAGTTGGCCGCCGGGTTTTTCTGCAGGGCTGCCCACAGGTCTTTTTCCAGGGCCGGCACCACGGCCAGGCGCTGGGTTGGGCTGAGGAAGTGCCAGAAAATGTCGCTGACTTGGCCGGTGAGCAACTTCAGGTTGAGTTCCTCGGGCTCGCGGGTGAGGGCCTGGCGGTACACCGCGAGCAGCTCCTGCGGCTTGCTGGCCTGGCCGTTGAGCATGTTCTCGTAGAGGTTGACGTAGGCCGTGGCGCGGGCAACCGGGTTTTTCAGCGTGGCCAGCTGGCCGGTGAGCTGCCGGGCCACCGGAAACACCCCGTAGCCCAGGCCGGTGGAGTTGAACAAAATGAAACTGGGCACGGGCTGGCCCGCGGCTTGGGGCAAGGCCACGGTACGGTCGGCCATGTTCACGGTCAGCTCTTTGGCGCGGCCGCCGGGGTACACCAGCAGCACCTCAAACAGCTGGGGCCAGAGGCGGTCGGAGCCATCCTCGGCGTGCTGGGTGAGGCTGAGCTGGGTGATTTTACCGGCGCTGGCTTTCAGGTCGTAGCTGAAGACGGGGCGGCCGGGCTGGTTTACCCACACCTGGTTCCAGGCCTGGAGGTTGGCGGGGGTGCGGGCGTCCAGAATGTCGATGAGGTCGGGCCAGGTGGCGTTGCCGTGGGCGTACTTTTTCAGGTATTCCTGCAGGCCCTGCCGGAAAGATTCCGGGCCCATCAGGCGCTCGAGCCTGCCGCATCATGATGGGCGCCTTGTGGTAGATGATGTTGCCGTAGAGCGAGCCCGCGTCCTGCAGGTTGGCCAGCGGCTGGCGGATGGGGTTGGCCCCGGCTGTGCGGTCGATGCCGTAGGCGGCAGGGTAGTGGTCGATGACGAACTTGAGGTCGTAGTTCGAGTTTTTCACGGCCACCTGCGTCACTTTGTCGGCCATAAAATTGGCAAATACCTCCTTCATCCACACGTCGTTGAACCACTGCATGGTGACCAAATCGCCGAACCACATGTGGGCCGTTTCGTGCGAGACAAGGTTGGAGCGGGCCAGGATTTGGTCTTGCGTGGCCCCCTCGTCCAGAAACAGCGTCGAGGCCTTGTAATCGATGGCGCCCACGTGCTCCATGCCGCCGTACTGGAAGTCCGGAATCGACACAAAATCAAACTTCTGGAACGGGTACGGCAGGCCGGTATACTGCTCCATAAAAGCCAGCGCATAAGCGTGGAGCTGGAAAATGGGGTCGAGACTAAGGCGCAGCTTGGCGGGGTCGGTTTCGCGGTGCAGCAGGCTCATGGTGCGGCCGTTGAGCTGCCGCGTGAGCCGCGTGAATTTGCCCGCCGCAAACGAAAACAGGTAGGTGCTGATGCTGTCGGACGGCGCGAAGCTGTACGACTTGCTGGCTCCATTCAGCACGGAGTCGCGCACCGGTGCGTTGGCCATGGCCTGCCAGCCCTGGGGCACGGTAAGGGCCAGCGTAAAGGGGGCCTTCAGGTTGGGCTGGTCGAAGACGGGGAAGACGGTGCGGGCGCGGTCGGGCACCAGCAGTGTGTAGAGGTAGTCGGCGTTGCGGTTCAGCGACTGCTCGCCGGCCCGCAGGCGGATTTCGGCCACGTTGCGGCCCACTTTCAGAGCAGCGGCCGGCAGCACGAGGTGCTCATTGCGGTGGTCGATGGCCACCGGCTGCCCGTTCACGGTGAGGCCGTGCAGGTATTCGGTGGGCGCTTTAAAATCGAGCCTGCACCGGGTCGAGGTTGTCGGGCAGGTTGAACGACACCGACTCGACGGCGGCAATGGGCTCGTTTTTCTGGGCCGGAATGCTCAGGTTGAGGTCGTAAGCCACGCCGCTGATGTTCTTTTTGCGCGCTACGGCCAGCGCTTCGGAAACGCCTTTTTCGACGGGAGGCAGGACGCGCTCCATGGCCGGGGTTGGGGCTTGCGCAGCGGGTGGCACTGCGATGTTGAGTTGCGGTTGGCGGTGGCAGGCCGCGGTGAGCAGGGCGAGCAGAACCGCCCCGGTCCTGCCATATTTACGGAAGCTAAAATTCATCGGGAGTGTCCAGTGCAGAGAGCTCCAAAAGTAACCGCCAGCACGTGAGCAGAACCATTGAGCCGCCAGCCGCGCCCGCCTTCGCAGTGCGGCTGTTTCCGCTGGGCGACGCGGCCGTGGTGCTGGAGTTCGGCGAGGGCATCAGCCCAGCTACGCACCGCGCCATTCAGGCGTTCAGCGC
Organism: Hymenobacter humi; assembly: GCF_042665855.1. Lineage (NCBI taxonomy): Bacteria > Pseudomonadati > Bacteroidota > Cytophagia > Cytophagales > Hymenobacteraceae > Hymenobacter > Hymenobacter humi. The sequence continues at coordinate 367,676 of NZ_JBHTEK010000001.1, forward strand.
TTATTTAGCTCAACACCCCTTCGTGGGGCTGATTGAATACGTGCCCGCTTTCACCACCCTCACCGTGTACTACGACCCTTGGCAGGTGAGCGACAACGGCCAGCACCCGCCCTACGAGTGGGTGGCCGAAACCCTCCGGCAGATGCTGCCCGCCGCCCAGGCCACCGCGGTTGCGGTCCCGACCACCGTGGTGGAGATTCCCGTTTGCTACGGCGGCGCGCACGGGCCTGACTTAGCCTTTGTGGCGCAACACGCCGGCATGTCATCTGAGGAGGTTATCGCCTTGCATGCTGCCCCAGAATACCTGGTACACATGATAGGATTCGCGCCCGGCTTCCCCTACCTCGGTGGGCTCGATGCGCGCCTGGCCACGCCCCGCAAGGCTCAGCCGCGCGCGCTGGTGCCGGCCGGCACCGTGGGCATTGCGGGGCCGCAGACCGGTATTTATTCCATGCCTACGCCGGGCGGCTGGCAGCTCATCGGCCGCACGCCGCTGCGGCTGTTCGACCCCGGCTGGGCGCAGCCCAGCCTGCTGCAGGCGGGCCAGCACCTGCGCTTCGTGCCCATCAGCGAGGCCGAATACCAGCACCGCCAGCAGCATGAGTCTTAGCATCCTCCGCCCCGGCCTGCTCAGCACCGTGCAAGACCTCGGCCGGCACGGCTACCAGAAAGACGGCATCCTGGTGAGCGGCGCCATGGACGCCACTGCCCTGCGCGTGGCCAACCTGCTGGTGGGCAACCCCGAAGCCGCGGCCGGCCTCGAAATCACTCTGCTCGGCCCCCGCATTCGCTTTGAAACCGACCACCTCCTGGCTATTACCGGCGCCCACCTCTCCCCCACCCTCAACGGCCAGCCGGTTGGGCTAAACCGCGCCATCTGGGTCAGGGCAGGAACTGAGCTGGCGTTCGGGGCACCGGTGGCCGGCAGCCGCGCCTACCTCGCGGTTTCGGGCGGCTTTGACATTGCGCCGGTGCTTGGTAGCCAGTCCACTTACCTGCGCGCAGGATTTGGCGGGCTGCACGGCCGCGCTCTGCAAACCGGTGACCTGATTCCCTGCCCCGGCCCCACCGCTGCGGGGCGCCATCTCCTGGCGGAATTGAGCAGCAGCAACCCTCAGGCAGGCTGGGCCCAAGCCCGCTGGACGCCCGGGCCGGAGCTTTGCCCCACGCCGCGGCCCAACCCGGTTATTCACGCCATTCGCGGACCTGAGTACGCGCAGTTTTCACCGGAAAGTCAGCTCAATTTTTGGCAGCAGCCTTTCCCCATAACGACGGAAGCCGACCGCATGGGCTACCGCCTGCAGGGACCGATGCTGGAGCGCCACGGCAGCGGCGAGCCTGCTGTCCAGTGCCGTGACGTTTGGCACCGTGCAGGTGCCGGCCGGTGGGCAGCCCATTGTGCTCATGGCCGACCACCAAACCACGGGCGGCTACCCGCGCATTGCCCAGGTTATCACCGCTGATTTTTCGGCCATGGCGCAGGTGCGGCCGGGGCAGCACATCCGTTTTGCGGAGGTTTCTTTGGCCGAAGCGCAACTGCTGTACCTTGCGCAGGAACACCGGTTGCGGGCGTTGCGGCGGGGTATTGATTTTAAAATAAATTAGGCCGTCATGCAGAGCGCAGCGAAGCATCTTTACTGCTGTAGTAATTAATACTAGCTCAACGAAGCGGTAAAGATGCTTCGCTGCGCTCTGCATGACGGGCCTTCAGCAAAACGTATTTTCACTCGGTTTACTTCCTGCATGACCCCAACCCCTACTGTTGACCTCAACTGCGACATGGGCGAAAGCTTCGGCGCTTGGACGCTGGGCAACGACGCGGCCCTGATGCCCTTTATTACCTCGGCCAACATTGCCTGCGGCTTCCACGCTGGCGACCCGGCCGTGATGAAGCAAACCGTGCGGGCAGCCCTGCGCCACGGCGTGGCCCTGGGCGCCCACCCCGGCCTGCCCGATTTGGTCGGGTTTGGCCGACGCAACATGGACATTTCGGCCGAGGAGGCGTTCGACATGACGGTGTACCAACTGGGTGCCCTCGCGGCCGTGGCCCGGGCCGAAGGCGGGCAGCTGCACCACCTCAAGCCCCACGGCGCGCTCTACAACATGGCCGCCACCAACGCCGCCCTGGCCGAGGCCATTGCGGAAGCAGTCTACAAGGTGCAGCCCGAGCTTACGCTCTACGGCCTGGCTGGCTCAGAGCTGACCAAAGCCGGCGAGAAAATCGGCCTGAAAACCGCCCACGAAGTATTTGCCGACCGCACCTACCAAGCCAACGGCACCCTTACCCCACGCCGCCAGCCCGATGCCCTCATTACCAGCGCCGACGTGGCCATTGCCCAGGTGCTGCGCATGGTACAGGAAGGCCAGGTGCGCACCCAACAGGGCCTCGACGTAGCCATCCGGGCCGATACCGTGTGCCTGCACGGCGACGGCGCCCACGCCCTGGAGTTTGCCCAACGCCTCAACACTGTCCTGCGCGAGGCGGGCGTGCAGCTGCAAGCCGGCCTAACCCCCAGCATCCAGTGAAGCCCAATAAGTTTCGACTCTTCGGCGGGGCCAGCCTGGGGGCGGCCTTTCTGATGGCTAATTCCTCGATTGGCCCCGGGTTTCTGACCCAAACCACGGTGTTTACCCAGCAGCTACTCACCAGCTTTGGGTTTGTGATTCTGGTGTCGGTGGTACTCGATGTGGGCGCCCAGGCTCAACACTTGGCGCATTCTCACGGTGAGCGAGTTGCGGGCCCAAGACCTGGCCAACCGACTGCTGCCGGGCCTGGGTTACTTCCTAGCGGCGATGGTGATATTGGGCGGCTTCGCGTTCAACATTGGCAACATCGCCGGGTGCGGGCTGGGGCTGAACGTGCTCACAGGCATGTCGTTTGAGCAGGGCGCGCTCATTAGCTGTGGGGTGGCGCTGGTGCTGTTTTGGGTGCGCGAAATCGGGAAGATGCTTGACGGCTTCACCAAGATTCTCGGCACGGTGAAGATTCTGCTCACGCTGGGCATTGCCTTCAGCGCGCACCCGCCCGTGCTGCAGGCCATCCACCACACGCTGCTGCCGGTGAAGATTAGCGCGGCGGCCATTGTGACCATTGTGGGCGGCACAGTGGGCGGCTACATCACGTTTTCGGGCGCGCACCGGCTGCTCGATGCGGGCATCAAGGGGCTGGAAAACCAGGCTACCGTTACGCGGAGCGCCATCAGCGGCATCGTCATTTCGACCATCATGCGGTTTGTGCTGTTTCTGGCCATTGTGGGCGTGCTCACCCACGGCGCGGTGCTGGAAGCGGAGAACCCGGCGGCCGGCGTGTTTCGGGCCGCTGCGGGCGAGATTGGCTTCCGGATTTTCGGGGTGATTCTGTGGAGCGCGGCCATCTCCTCGGTGGTGGGGGCGGCCTACACGTCGGTATCGTTTTTCAAGACCTTTCACCCGATTTTTGAGCGCTACGAGCGGGTCTGCATTTCCGCGTTCATCATGCTTTCGACGGCGATATTCGTGTTGGTCGGCAAGCCCACGCAGCTATTAGTTTTTGCTGGCGCCATCAACGGATTGATACTGCCAATAGCCCTGGCCATCGTGCTGGTAGCAGCGACCAGCCGCCGATTGATGGGCGCCTACCACCACCCGAGGTGGATGCTGGCCGCGGGCTGGGTCGTGGTCGTGATAATGGGCGGGCTGAGCGTGCCGGTGCTGGTGGAGCAGATTGGCGGGTTTCTGCGCTGAGGTTGGTTGTGGCAGCTCAGGCGCGTGGGAACCTCACCCCCAGCCCCTCTCCAAAAGAGAGGGGAGCCGGGCGTTAGTTAGAACAAGGAAAAAGCCCCGCCTCAAGTGAGCTGGGGCTCTTCTTTTAAAATTGAGCTAAAGATTGTGCCGTGGCTCCCCTCTCTTTTGGAGAGGGGCCGGGGGTGAGGTTCCCCAAATGCGCAGTATACAACCGTTATGTCCGCCGAAACCAACCCCTATCGCCGCGAAACCCTGGTGCAGCAGTTAGCCACGGTACCCACGTGGGACCTCATCGTCATCGGCGGCGGGGCTACGGGGTTGGGGGTGGCCATCGATGGCATCAGCCGGGGGTACAAAACGCTGCTGCTGGAGCAAGCTGATTTCGCCAAGGGCACGAGCAGCCGCAGCACCAAGCTGGTGCACGGCGGGGTGCGCTACTTGGCGCAGGGAGATATTGGGCTGGTGCGCGAAGCGTTGCACGAGCGTGGCCTGCTGCTGCAAAACGCCCCGCACCTGTGCCACAACCAAGCCTTTATTATCCCAAATTATAACTGGTGGGGCGGCCCATTTTACACGCTTGGGCTGAAACTGTACGACCTGCTGGCTGGCCGTTTGAGCCTCGGCGAATCGGTCCACCTCAGCAAAGCCGAAACCCTGCGCAGACTGCCCAACCTGCGCCCTGCCGGCCTGCGCGGCGGCGTACTCTACCACGACGGCCAGTTCGATGACGCCCGCCTGGCCGTAAACCTGGCGCAGACTTGCATCGACTACGGCGGCACCGCCCTCAACTACTGCGCGGTGCAAGGCCTGCTCAAAGACGCCCGCGGCCGCCTCACCGGCGTACGCGCCACCGACCTCGAAACCGGCGCTACATACGAGTTGCAAGCCAAAACTGTGGTCAATGCCACCGGCATTTTCGTTGACCAAGTGCGGCAGTTGGATGAGCCCAAGGTAAGTCCGCTAGTGCAGCCCAGCCAAGGCGTGCACCTGGTGCTGGACCAGTCGTTTTTACCCGGCGATGCTGCTCTGATGATTCCCAGCACCGAGGATGGCCGCGTGCTGTTTGCCGTGCCGTGGCTGAGCCACGTGGTGCTGGGCACCACCGACACGCCCGTGCCCACGGCCAGCCTGGAGCCCCAGGCTCAGGAAGCCGAAATCAGCTTCCTGCTGCGCACTGCCGCCCAATATCTCACCCGCGCTCCTACCCTCGCCGACGTACGAAGCGTCTTCGTGGGCCTGCGCCCGCTGGCAGCTGCTACCGCCGGCTTCACCAAGACCAAGGAGATTTCCCGGCGGCACAAAATCCTGGTCTCGGCCAGCGGCCTTATCACCATCACCGGCGGCAAATGGACCACCTACCGCCGCATGGGCCAGGACACCATTGACCGGGCCATTGCCTTGGGCCGGTTGCCCCTAGCCCCGAGCCGAACCGAGCACATGCGCATCCACGGCGCCGAAGCAACTGTCGAGGCCTCCGTGCCTGATAGCCTCGCTCCCTACGGCAGCGACCAAGCCAAGCTGCAACAGCTCATTTCCGAGACCCCGGCATTGGGCCAAAAGCTGGATGCACAGCTGGAATTTCGGCAAGCCGAAGTGGTGTGGGCGGCGCGTCACGAACTGGCTCGCACCGTGGAAGACGTGCTGGCTCGCCGCGTGCGCCTGCTGTTTCTCGACGCTGCTGCCGCGGTGCGCGCGGCTCCCACCGTGGCCGCGCTGCTGGCTCAGGAATTGGGCCACGACCAGGCATGGCAGGCGCAGCAGGTAGCCGCGTTTAACCAGTTAACTCAAAACTATTTGCTTCTAAAGCAGTGAGCTCAATCTCTTGTCTGTCATTTATATAGCAGAGAAAACCAATGGTCGGCGGAACCGAGCACCTTTACCGCGCCATCTGTCATGCAGAGCGCAGCGAAGCATCTTATCACGGCTCAATGATTCGTTCAGCGGCGATAAGATGCTTCCTTCGTCAGCATGACAGACGGTAGCATAACAGGCGTTAACATGGCGGAAGGCAGCTCGCGAGATGGCCTGGCAAGCTCAACAAGAGGTTCTTATCGCCGAGACGCTTACATTAGCCGGGGTCTTTTTCACCGATAACCGCATGAACACCACGCCGCCATTCGCCACCGAGCCTACGCCGCCGGCCTCACCAGCCCCGACCTGGCGCCGGTGCCGCCGCAGAAGCGCACCTGGGGCACCGGCAACTACGCCGCGCTCTGGATTAGCATGAGCCTGTGCATCCCCACCTACATGCTGGCCAGCTCGCTCATCGAGGGCGGCATGAACTGGTGGCAGGCCCTGCTCACCATCTTCCTCGGCAACACGATTGTGCTGGTGCCCATGCTGCTGAATGGCCGGGCCGGGGCGCAGTACGGCATCCCGTTTCCGGTATTTGCGCGGGCCAGCTTTGGCGTGCGCGGGGCCAACGTGCCGGCCCTGCTCCGGGCCATTATTGCCTGCGGCTGGTTCGGCATTCAGACCTGGATTGGCGGCTACGCGCTCTACCAGATGGCGGTGCTCTGGGTGCCGGGGCTGGCTACTTTGCCGCCTATTTTCCCGGCCAGGGGCGCTGGCTACGGGGCCGGCGCTGGTATTTTTCCTGTTCTGGCTCGTGAACATGTACGTGGTATACCTCGGCGTCGATAGCATCCGGAAGCTACTGGTATTCAAGGCGTATTTTCTACCAGTGGCGGCGCTGGCCTTGCTGTGGTGGGCCATATCGGCCGGGCACGGGCTGGGGCCTATTTTAGCTCAACCCAGCAAATTCACCAGTAGCGCGGCGTTCTGGGCCTTTTTCTTTCCCTCGCTCACCGGCATGGTGGGATTCTGGGCCACGCTCTCGCTCAACATCCCGGACTTCACGCGCTACGCCACCAGCCAGCGGGCCCAACTGATGGGGCAGGCGCTGGGACTGCCCACGTCGATGACCCTGTTTTCGTTTGTGGGCGTGGTGGTTACCTCGGCCACGTTTGTCATCTACGGCAAAACCATCTGGGACCCGGTGGTACTGGCCAGTAAGTTCGATAGCAAGGTGCTCGTGACCGTGGCCATGCTGGCCGTGGCCCTGTCCACGCTGGCCACCAACATCGCGGCCAACATCGTGAGCCCGGCCAACGACTTCGCCAACTTCTCGCCCACCCGCATCAGCTTTAAAACCGGCGGCTACATCACCGGCGTGCTCGGCGTGCTCATCTTCCCCTGGAAGCTCATTGCCGACCCTTCGGGCTACATTTTTACCTGGCTGGTAGGCTATTCGGGCTTGCTGGGTCCCATCGGCGGCATCATGATAGCTGACTACTACCTCATCCGCAAGCAGCAGGCTCGACGTGCCCGACCTCTACCAGTACCACGGCCGCTACGCCTACCGCAACGGCTTCAACCTCGCCGCCATCGTCGCGCTCATCGTTGGCATTCTGCCCAACGTGCCCGGCTTCCTCACCGCCATCGGCGTTCTGGATAAAGGCGCGGTATGGCCCGGCCTGGTGGCCGTATACAACTACGCCTGGTTCGTGGGCTTCCTGGTGTCGGGCGGCGTGTATATGCTGCTCATGCACTGGCAGTCCGCCAGCCGCTCTGCCGACCTCCAGCCAGGCATCGTGGCCCGCCCGGCTCCTTCCTCGTCACTGGCTCAATAATTTTCCCATGGTTGAAGTTGATGTGCAGCACGACACCGTCGTGTTCACCATTCGCGGGTTGCACAAGGTTTTGGCCTTCAAAAGCCAGCTCACCGTGCCGCGCTCCCACATCACGGGCGCCCGGCTCGACCCTGCCGCCACCCACCGCCTCGAAGGGCTGCGCGCCGGCGGCACCCACGTGCCCGGGCTCCTAACGGCGGGCACGTTTTACCTCGACTCCCATGCCGGCCACAAGCCCTCGTTTATCGACGTGGCTCACCCCGAAAACATCGTGGTAATTGACTTGCGCGACGAGGAATACCAGCAGCTCATCATCGAGGTAGAAGACCCCGTGGCCGTGGTAGCGCTGCTAGCTACCACCCCTGATGCGGGCAGGTCCGACAGCCGGATTTTTACGCCCATGAAGCCCCGACTGCGCGAATGGCTACACCGTTACCTACCCGCCGAGCTCCTATCGAGTGTGGCCACGCTGGTAGCGGCAGGCCTGGTGCTGCACGCCACGCACAGTGGCCTACGCGCAGCGCTGGCCGGGACTTGGGCCGGCAACGTGGCGTACTTCGGCTACCTGCTGGCTCAGGATGTGCTGCTGGCCCACCGGGCCCGACAGCGGCGCGGGCAGCCCTACACGTGGCGCACATTGGGCCGGAATCTGCGGGCGCTGGCGGTAGAGTTTGGGCCAGCAGAGTTGCTCGATAGCTTTTTCATTCGGCCCGCGCTCATGTACTACCTGCCACGCTGGCTGGGTCACTTCGCGGCGGGCATTCTGCTTGCCAAGCTGCTGGCCGATGTGACGTTTTACGTCCCGGCCATCCTGAGCTACGAGCTGAGCAAGAAGCGGCTGCGGCAATTCGAAGACGACCTGTAGCTGTTTTTTCTGGTTGAGGTTCGTATCCCTACGCGCCGGATACGTAGTTGGGGGTGGCCTTCCTTCCACTTAACCCAGGCGCATACCCACATGGCGAAACCATCTCCTCTGCAGCCCACCGAAGAACGCACCGGGTTCGTGCGCGTGCGCGGCGCCCGTGAGCACAACCTCAAAAATGTTGACGTCGACCTGCCACGCGATGCGCTGGTGGTGTTCACAGGCGTGTCGGGCTCGGGCAAATCCAGCCTGGCCTTCGGCACGCTCTACGCCGAGGCCCAACGCCGCTACCTCGAATCGGTGTCGCCCTACGCCCGCCGGCTGTTCCACCAGATGGCCGTGCCCGAAGTCGATTCCATCGATGGCCTGCCGCCGGCGGTGGCCCTGCAGCAGCAGCGCGGCGCCCCGAGCACCCGCTCGTCGGTGGGTTCGGTCACCACGCTGTCCAACCTGCTGCGCATGCTCTACTCGCGGGCCGGCGACTACCCCAAGGGCCAGGGCATTATCTACGCCGAGTCGTTTTCGCCCAATACCCCCGAGGGCGCCTGCCCCACCTGCCACGGCCTGGGCCGCGTGTACGAAGTCACGGAGCAAACCATGGTGCCCGACCCGTCGCTCACCATCCGGGAGCGCGCCATTGCGGCCTGGCCCCAGGCTTGGGGCGGCCAAAACCAGCGCGACATCCTCGTGAGCATGGGCTACGACGTGGACACGCCCTGGCGCAACCTGCCCCAGACAGACCGCGACTGGATTCTCTTCACCGACGAGCAACCGGTGGTGCCCGTGTTCGCCGGCTTCACCCCCGAGCAGACGCGCTACGCCGTGAAGCGCAAGATGGAACCCAGCTACATGGGCACCTTCACCGGCGTGCGGCGGCACGTGCTGCACACCTTCGCCACCACCCACAGCCCGCTAATGAAGAAGCGCGTGGCCCAATACATGCTCAGCAGCGACTGCCCCACCTGCCAGGGCAAGCGGCTACGCAAAGAGTCCTTGTCGGTGAAATTTGCCGGTTTGGATATTGCGGAAATGTCACGGCTGCCGCTCAAGCGCCTGGCCGGCCAACTGGAACCCTACGCCAAAGGCAAAGCAGGCAAGCAAAAGCACGATGCCGAGCACCCCGAGCAAGCCATTGTAGCCCAACGCATTGCCGAAGACCTCTCTGCCCGCCTCACGGTGCTGCTGGATTTGGGCTTGGGCTACCTGTCGCTGGAGCGCGCCACTCCCACCCTCTCGCCAGGCGAGCTGCAGCGGCTGCGGCTGGCTACCCAGCTATATTCTAACCTGTTCGGGGTAGTGTACGTGCTCGATGAGCCCTCTGCCGGCTTGCACCCCGCCGATACCGAAGCCCTGCTGGCCGCACTGGCCGGCCTGAAGGACGCGGGCAACTCCCTGTTCGTAGTCGAGCACGATTTGGACGTCATTCGCCAAGCCGACTGGCTGGTGGACGTGGGGCCCGCCGCCGGCGAAAAAGGCGGCGAAATTCTCTACAGCGGCCCGCCCGAGGGCTTAAGAACAGTGCTGGAATCGCAAACCCGGCAGCACCTTTTCGACATATCCGCCTTACCCGAACAGACGCCGCGCCGCCCCACCGGCTGGCTGAAGCTGACTGGCGTGACGCGCAACAACCTTGACCGGCTCGACGTGCAGTTTCCGCTGGGCGTGTTCACCACCGTCACGGGCGTGTCGGGCTCCGGCAAGTCGAGCCTGGTGAGCCAGGTGCTGGTTGAGCTGGTAGCCGAGCACCTGGGTCAAGACATTCCAGCCGAGGAAGAGGAAGTAGATGCGCTGGACCAGCCCGCCCCCGTCACCCTCGGCGGCCAGATTACGGGCGGCCTGGAAGGCATCAAGCGCCTGGTGCGGGTCGACCAGAAGCCCATTGGCCGCACGCCGCGCTCCAACATGGCCACCTACACTGGCTTGTTCGACCACGTGCGCAAGCTGTTTGCCGCTACGCCCGCCGCCAAAAAGCGCCGCTACGACGCCGGCCGCTTCTCCTTCAACGTGGCGAAAGGCCGCTGCGAAAACTGCCAGGGCGAAGGCTTCGTGATGGTTGAGCTGTTGTTTCTGCCCAGCGTGTACGCGCCCTGCCCCTTGTGCCACGGCGCCCGCTACAACGCCAAAACGCTGGAAGTAACCTACCGCGACAAAAACGTCGCCGAAGTGCTGAGCCTGACCGTGGACGACGCCTGGGAGTTCTTCGCCGAAGAGCCGCCCGTACACCGCGCCCTCACCGTGCTGCGCGAAGTCGGCCTGGGCTACCTGCGCCTCGGCCAGCCCGCCACCGAGCTATCGGGCGGCGAAGCCCAGCGCATCAAGCTGGCCACCGAGCTGCAGCGCATCGGCCGGGGCAACACGCTCTACATCCTCGACGAGCCCACCACCGGCCTGCACCCCTCCGACGTAGAAAAGCTCATGCTGCAGGCTCGACGGCCTGGTAGAAGCCGGCAACACCGTCATCGTAGTGGAGCACGACATGCGCGTAGTAGCCGGCTCCGATTGGGTTATCGACATCGGCCCTGGCGCGGGCGAAGAAGGCGGACGCGTCGTTGCGGCCGGAACTCCGGAAGCAGTAGCTGAAGTGAAGGCCAGCCGGACCGCTCCGTACCTGCTGCGCTACCTGCAACAGCCTGATAGCGTAAGGGCATAAAGAAAAAGGCCGTTTTCCATAAGGAAAACGGCCTTTTAGGTAGCGGGGACTGGACTCGAACCAGTGACCTTTGGGTTATGAGCCCAACGAGCTACCAACTGCTCCACCCCGCACTGTTTGTGATACAAAGGTAAGCAAACTTTCGGGCAAAGCCACAAAAAATGTCGTTTTAGCCCGTCCGAACGGGTTAAGAGGTGGTTGTCAGGCAGAAAAAACATGATACCACTGAGCGATAGAATCATATAAGCCGTATAGAATGGGCTTATCCATGCCTTTCACGTCGCTGCTATGATACCCCTCACCTTTACTACGCCGCGCACGGCCCGCTATCTGAGCTTGGGCGAGCCAGGGCCCGCCATTGAGCACGTGTGGGTGTGTTTGCACGGCCACGACCAGCCCGTGGGCGACCTGGCCGAGCAGCTTCGCAACCTCGATACTCCGGAGCGCCTGTTGGTACTGCCCGAAGCCCTGAGCCGTTACGAATTGCCCCCAACCGAGGAGGGAGAACTGCGCACCGGCGCCGCTTGGTTTGCTCCCGATTCGCTGCTCACTGACTTCGACGACCTTGGCGTTTACCTCGATGCCCTTACCAACGAGGTGCTGGCGGCCTGCCCGCCGGCTACTCCCCTCACGATACTCGGCTACGGCCACGGCGCCGCCGCGGCCTGCCGCTGGCTGGCGGGCAATGGCGTAGAATACACCCGCCTGATTATGTACGCTCCCGTGTTTCCGGCCAATATCGACCGGCGGGCCACCCTGGTGGCTTTGCCCGAGCGGCCGGTGCTCGTGGTAAGCACTACTACCGATACGTACACTCCCGAAGCCGCCGGCGAAGGCCTGATGCAGGATTTGCTGGATGTGGGCCTGAGCGCCCAGCAGCGCCTGGTAGATGCAGGTCCGCTGCCGCTGGCCTCCCTGGGCGCCAGCGCCGAAGCCTGAGTGGTTTTAGGAGTCTGAGCATGCCAGACCGAGGCGATGCGCGGAATTGGCTTCCTAGGCGTATTCGGGAGTGCTGGGCAGCTCAGTGTACCGGAACCTGTTTTTGAAACGGTCCACAGGAGCTTCCACGAAATGCCAGGAGGCGGCGCTGAGCAGAAGCAGCACGGGACCCAGCGCGAGTAGAACGGGCAACGGCTCCATAAGAGCGGCGCGACCCTCACCACCGGGCACGAAGTAGTATACCAAGCGCTGCCAGAACACCAGCAACGGCAGGTGAAACAGGTAAATCCCATAGCTGCGCTGGCCAACCCACTGGGTTAGCGCGTGGTTCAGCCCCATGCGACGGCCCGCCTCAGGCGCATGCAGAAACCAGCCGATGGTTAGAAATTCGGCAACAGCGAGCCAGGCGCCTTGGCCGAGGTTCCAGACTTGCGCCCAATCGCCTGGGGGTACCCATAGGCGCAAAGCAATCCAGCCGAGCCAGGCCAGCAGCACGTACCGCCCCTGGGCCAGGTGGGCCAGCCACGGGCGACTTTGTTCCAGGCGGAGAATGGCCCCCAGTGCAAATAAATCGAAGTGTGCGGGCAGCAGCATGTGGACCATGTTGGGGTTTACCCACAGGGTCCACGTTATCCGGAATACCCAGGCCGAGGCAGCCAGGGCCAGCAGGGGCTTGAGCCGACGACCAATCAGGCCGAGAAGCAGGGGCCATACCAGGTAGAATTGACCTTCGACCGCAATGGTCCAAAAATGGCCCACGCCGTCGCCCCAGCCCCCGAAGCGGTAAACCAGGAAGTTAGCTCCGGGCAGCACAAACCACACAGGATACTCGCGCACCATGGCCAGCGGCAGCAAAGCACAGCCCGCCAAGGCCAGGTAGTACAACGGCAGGATGCGCAGCGTCCTTCGCACGTAGAATACCCCCACCCGGCGCCACCAGGGCCCTGGCGCGCCCGCATAGGCCCCGTATTTCCAGACAATGCCGGATACCAGGTAGCCGCTGAGCACAAAGAACAGGCTCGGCCCTAGCTCACCCAGTGGAAAAGCGGGCCGCACCCAGTGCTGTACCAGCACGATGCTCACCGCCACCGCCCGCAGGCCGTTGAGTTCGGGGCGGTACGCGAGAGCAGTGGGCGGAGGAGTGGACATAAAAGGAGCAGCCATTCTAGAGCGAAGTAGAGCGAAGCCGCAAAGTACACGCGGCCTCTACTGCAGCCCCTGGCAGGACAATAAGAGCCTGTCCGAAAAGTAATGTGCACGTCATGCTTTATCTGGCGTCCGCGCAGTCAAAGCATGACGGCCTTTTTCGGGGAGGGCATTTTTAGGATAGGTTCTACGGCTTCTGAACCCGCACTTTTTCTCCTGACCTTTGCCCCCTTACGCTGCGTGCGGCGGTGCCTTGCTTTTGCCTTGTTGTTATGTCCGATGTTATGTCCGAAAAACGTCCTCCCGCCCTTGGGTTCATCTTTATCACGATTCTGATTGACGTCATTGGGCTGGGCATCATCATTCCGGTGGTGCCCAAGCTGATTCAGCAGCTCACGGGTGAGGGATTGAGCCGGGCGTCGGAGTACTCGGGCTGGCTCACCTTTGCCTACGCCAGCGCGCAGTTTTGCTTTGCGCCGGTGATTGGCGGGCTCAGCGACAAGCTGGGGCGGCGGCCGGTGCTGCTGGCGGCGCTCCTGGGCCTGGGGCTCGACTACATCTTTCTGAGCTTTGCCCCTACCCTGGCGTGGCTGTTTGTGGGGCGCGTGCTGGCGGGCATCACGGGGGCTAGCTTCACCACGGCCACGGCCTACATTGCCGACATCAGCACGCCGGAGAAGCGGGCCCAGAACTTTGGGCTGGTGGGCGCAGCCTTTGGCATCGGCTTTATTATTGGGCCGGCCGTAGGCGGGCTGCTGGCCGATTTTGGGTCCCGGGTGCCCTTTATGGTAGCCGCGGGGCTGAGCTTGTGCAATTTCCTTTACGGCTTATTTGTGCTGCCCGAGTCGCTGGCGCCCGACCAGCGGCGGCCGTTTCAGTGGCGCCGGGCCAACCCCGTGGCTTCCCTGCTGCGGCTTACCCACTACCCGGCGGTGCTGGGGCTGGTGGCGGCCCTGGTGCTGATTTACCTGGCGGGCTCGGCCACGCAGTCGGTCTGGACGTTTTACACCATGCTCAAGTTTGGCTGGACTGAGAAGCTGGTGGGCATTTCCCTGGCGGTGGTGGGGCTGTTTTCGGGGCTGGTGCAGGGCGGGCTGGTGCGCGTGGCCATACCGCGGCTGGGCGCGGCGCGGGCCATCGTCATCGGTTTGGCGTGCTACACGGTGGGCTTTGTGCTGTTTGCCTTTGCTTCGAGCGGCTGGCTGATGCTGGTGTTTCTGGCGCCCTACTGCCTGGGTGGGCTGGCGGGGCCGGCGCTGCAGGGCACCATTTCGAGCCAGGTGCCGGCCAACGAACAGGGCGAGCTGCAGGGCTCGCTTACCAGCCTCATCAGCGCCACGGGCGTGGTGGGGCCGCTGCTGATGACGTATTTGTTTGCGTTTTTTACCCGGCCCACGGCGCCGGTGCATTTCCCGGGCGCGCCGTTTTTGCTGGGCGCAGTGCTTACGCTGGTCAGCATCGCGCTGGCCGTGCGGTCGCTGCGCAAGCACCCACCGGTAGCGGTGGGCGCGGCACCTCTGGAAGCCACGCCTGCGCACTAATCGACCCGGCCCTGTTTTCACAGCGGGCGCTATCTTCCCCTCGCTCATCCGTGCTGCTTATATGATTCAGCCCAATTCTCTTCCCTTGCTGCAACTCACGCTCCGGTCCGATTTGGGCATATTGGTGGGCCGCTGGGGCTTCCAGCCAGACCCGGCTCAACTGCCGGCCGCCTACGCGGAGCTCGCCGCCGCGGGGCTGCGCGATAAGTGCTGCTTCTGGCTGCAGGATATTCGCCGGCGCACGCTCAACGACCCGCAGACGACCCAGTGGCTGCTCACCGAGTACTTCCCCGACATGGCCGGGCAGCTGGGCGGCCGGCTCTGCGTGGCTTACCTGGTCGGCCCCGACCTGCATCACCACATCGTCAGCGGACCGGCGTTTGCCCCCATCGACTCTTATGCTGGCCAGCCATTCGTAGTAGGTTTCTTTGGCGATGAGGGCGAAGCCATCCAGTGGCTCACCAGCCAGCAGGCCGTTGAGTGGCGTAACCTCCAGCATCCTCGCTCAAATTATTTCTTTCCAAAAAAGGCCTTTCCATTGCTGGAAAGGCCTTTTTCATTCAGCCAACAATATTTTTTCAGGATACGGATAATCTATTACGAAATCTTCGTAGGTTTACGAAATAATCGTAATACGTTTTATCTATCACCTTATGGAACGCCTCACCCAACCAGAAGAAGATGCCTTGCGTGTGCTTTGGCAGAGCAGCGGTGGCTTTGTAAAGGAAGTGCTCGATGGCCTGCCCGAGCCGCGCCCGCCCTACACCACGTTGGCGTCGACGCTGCGCAACCTGGAGCGCAAAGGCTACGTGCGGGCCGAGAAACTGGGCAATTCCTTCCGGTTCGTGCCCGTGGTGTCGGCCGATGACTACCAGCGCCGCTCGCTGGGCACGCTGGTGCAGCAGCACTTCCAGAATTCCTACAAGGTGGTGTCCTTTTTTGCGCAGGACCAGAAAATCAGCGCGGCTGACTTGCAGGACATCATCAAGCTCATCGAAAGCAAAAAAGCCGAATAGCCATGTCGCCCATCCTACTGTATCTGATGAAGGCCAACGGGGCGCTGCTACTGTTTGCGCTGGCTTACTTTGGCTTGTTGCGCCGGCTCACGTTCTTCTCGCTAAACCGCTTTTACCTGCTGTTTGCGCTGCTGTTTTCGGCCGTTTACCCGGCCTTACCCATGCCGGCGCTGTTTCCCGCCGAAGCCGCCTTGCCCGGCGCTTTTGTGCTGGTAGAAACTACCGCTGCCCAGAGCGCTGTGGTAGCTAGCTCGGTAGCCCCCGCTGTCGATTGGGAAGCGGTGGGCCTGGTGCTCTACGCCGGTGGCGCGGCGGTGCTGCTGGCCCGGCTGCTAGTGCAGCTGCTGTCGCTGTGGCTGCGGCGCTCCTCGCGCCCCTCGACGGTGTTGGGCCAGCCCATCCGGGCGCTGGCGGGCGCGGTCAGCCCGTTTTCGTTCTGGCGAACTATCTACCTCAACCCGCTGCAGCACCCGGGCGCCGAGCTGGCGGCTGTGCTGCACCACGAGCAGGTGCACGTGCGACAGTGGCACACGCTCGACGTGCTGCTGGCCCAGGTGGCCTTGGCACTGGCCTGGCTCAACCCCGCGGCCTGGCTGCTGCGCCGCGCCCTGCTCAATAACCTCGAGTACCTCGCCGACCACGCCGCCTTGCAAACCGGCCTCGACCGCCAAGCTTACCAATACAGCCTGCTGCGCCTCAGCCAGGGCGTGGCTGGGCCTTCCCTCGTCTCCCATTTCACATTTCCAACCCTCAAAAACCGTGTTGCCATGATGAATACCCCTCATTCTTCGGCTGGGCAGGCTGGCCCGCTACTTTGTGGCCGGACCGCTGGTGCTGGCTCTGGCGCTGGGCTTCTCGGCCGCGCAAGCGCAGGGGCAGGCCCAACGACACCGGCAAAACTGACGCCAGCCGAAGCCCAGCCCACCACTATATCTTCGCCACAAGCCGCCGTTGAGATGAAAACGGCGGCCGAACCGGCACCACGCCCACGGCCGGCTGCTAAAAGGGCTAAAGTCTCGGTTCAAGTGCCCGCCGCAGCTTCGCGACCGGAAGCCGCCGAATCTACCCCCAAAGCAGTAAATGCCACCAAGCAAAGCGGCCCGCCGCCCCTTTACTATGTGGATGGAAAGCTTAGCAGCAATGCTCAGAATACCCTTGACCCCAAGTCCATTGCCTCCATTAGCGTGTTTAAAGGCGAGCAAGCGCGCCCATTCGGCGACGAAGCCAGCGCGGCGGGGGTCGTGGTGGTAACCACCAAACAGAATGAGAATAACCCGGAAGTGCTGGCTTTCAACCAAAAATACGGCGTGCAAGCGGCCGTGCCAGCTGCTCCGGCCAAAACCGAAACCCCGTATCTGGCGGCGCCGGCCCTGGCATACATCACCAAAACTTATCCCGACGCCCGGCTCCTGGGCGTGACCCAAATTCAGGGAGCCGACGGTACCCCACAATACCAGGCTGAAATTGCCATTGGGCGCCGCCCCGCATACCTGGTATTTGATGCGAAAGGCCAGTTCATTTCAGAATCGCAGAAGGCCCGCTGAGTTTGCTACTGAGACTGAGCCCTGGGCCCGCGCGGGCTGTGAACCACACTCTGCGCGGCCCTAATTACCTCGCTTCGGCAGTCTGGCCCTACAGGCTGTTCTGCTAAGAGGGCGTGATAGCTGAGCCAGAGCCTTCTGGGATTCCCGCAATCTACTTGGCAATCCTGAGGATATTTACTAGCTTGGTGGCAATTGAGCTAAACTAAAAAGAGGCCGTGCATAGCGCACGGCCTCTTTTTTATATACTCTTAGTATAAAATCCGCACAAAACCCTACAGCCGGTTGATTTCAGGCTCCGTGCGAGCTTTATACTGCCCGCTTAGCGCGAGGCGGACTCTTTCTGGCGCTGGCCGCCTTGGTTGCCGGAGTCTTTTTGCCCGTTGCCCTTGTCCTGGTTTTGCTGCACCTTGGCGTCGGTGGCCTGCTGGCCCATGCGCTCCGAAAGCTGGCCGCTGGGCTGGCTACCGGCCTGGGCACCCTGCACCTGAATCTGGTGGCGCATGGTTTTCTCCTCGTCTTTGGGCACTAGCACGCGCAGTACGCCGTCCTCAAAATTGGCCTGAATCTGGCGCGGCTCCACGGTGTCGGGCAGCTGGAACGAGCGCTGGAACGAGCCGTAGGAGCTTTCCACGATGTGGTAGCGGCGGTCGTTTTGCTCGTTTTTGAACTGGCGCTCGCCGGAGATGGTGAGGCGGCCCTGCTGGAAGTCCACTTTCACGTCTTCGCGCTTCAGGCCCGGCAAGGCTACTTCAATCTGGTAGCCCTTGTCGGTTTCGTACGCGTCGACCTGGGGTGAAAAAGTGCTGACCCGGCCGCGGCCCGCCATCGAATCCTGAAAGAACCGGTCGAGCATGGTCGAAAAACTCTGCGGCATCATGTCGCCGAAAGAGTCCTGATACTTTTGAATAGCCATGGCTGAAAAATTTAAGGGTTGAAAGAGAAAAAACTTTGCCGATGAGGCGGTCTTTTCTACTGTGCTTCCGGGCCGCATGTTTCACAAAAAAATGCCACTACTGAACAGTAGCGGCATTTTTTCAAATTTTTCACTTAAGCCCGGCGCTATCTACGACTCCATCACGCGGCTCTGGTGCGCGATGGATTCGAGGTGCACTGCCGCCAGGTACTGCTCCACAAATTCGGGCGTGAGGCCCACCGACTGCCCCTGGCGCAGCGCCCGCTCGAGCACTTCATTCCAGCGGTTGGTTTGGAGGATGGTGATGTCGTTTTCCTTTTTGTACTGCCCGATTTTCTCGGCCACGGCCATGCGGCGGCCCAGCAGCTGCATGATTTCGGCGTCGAGCCTGATTGATTTGCTCGCGGAAGCTGGCCAGGGCCGTGAGGAACTCGCGCTTGTCGGTGGTTTCGTGGCGCCATACCAGGCCCTCAATCAGGTCGCGGAGCACCTCGGGGGTGATTTGCTGCTTGGCGTCGCTCCAGGCGGCGTCGGGATTTTGGTGCGACTCTATCATGTTGCCGTCGAACCCGAGGTTGAGGGCCTGTTGGGCCACGGCGAACAGCGTGTCGCGCCGGCCGCAGATGTGGCTGGGGTCGCAGAGCAGGGGCATTTCGGGCATGCGGCGCTTCATTTCGATGGGCAGGTGCCACATTGGGGCGTTGCGGAAGTCGGTGTTGCCGTAGCTCGAAAAGCCCCGGTGAATCAGGCCCACGTGTTGCAGGCCGGCCTTTTGAAGACGCTCCACGGCGCCCACCCACAGCTCCAGCTCGGGGTGAATGGGGTTTTTCACCAGCACCGGCACGTCCACGCCGCGCAGGGCATTGGCGATTTCCTGCACCGAAAACGGGTTGCCGGTGGTGCGGGCGCCCACCCACAGAATGTCGATGCCGAAGGCCAGGCAGTCCTCTACGTGTTTAGCGGTGGCTACTTCCACGGCGGTGGGCAGGCCGGTAAGCTCGCTGGCTCGCTTGAGCCAGGGCAGGCCTTTGGTGCCCACGCCCTCAAACATGCCGGGCTTGGTGCGGGGCTTCCAGATGCCGGCGCGCAGGGCCTGCACCTTGCCGGTGGCTGCCAGGCGCTGGCAGGTATCGAGCACCTGCTCTTCGGTTTCGGCCGAGCACGGGCCGGAGATAAGGAAAGGCTTGTCGTCGGGCTGGCGGTTGAACAGCGCGGATTTCATCGTGGGTACCATAAGGTTGGGGTTATTATTTTTTGTTTCTTTTAATTATTAGGTCGTCATGCTGAGCGAAGCCGAAGCATCTCGCCCGCTTCGTCCTCACGATTGAGTTACTACCTCAAGCGAGATGCTTCGGCTTCGCTCAGCATGACGTTCTTTTTATTGTTCCTGAGACCAATCATGGCAGGATTTTGCGGATGTGGTTGGCTTGCTGAATCTGCTCGGTTAGGCCTTCGTAATCCTCCCGCGCCAGCAGCTCGCGCAGGTGCTGGAGCTGGTGCAGATGCTCGTCGAGCACGTCGAGCACGTTGAGCCGGTTTTGGCGAAAGATGGGCACCCAGGTAGCCGGCGAGCTTTTGGCCAGCCGCACGGTGGACTCGAAGCCGCCGCTGGCCAGGTCGAAAATGCGCTGCTCTTCTTTCTCCTTTTCCAGCACCGTGAGGGCCAGGGCAAAGGAAGTGATGTGCGAAATATGCGACACGTAGGCCGTGTGCAGGTCGTGGTCGGCGGCGTCGAGGTAAAGCAGGCGCATGGGCAGCGCGTGAAACAGGTCCTCCACCATCCGCAGGGCGTCGGGGTCGCTGTGCGCGGCGTCGCAGAGCACCACGGTTTTCCCTTCAAACAAGCCCGATACGGCTGCTTCGGGCCCCGAGTGCTCGGTGCCGGCCATGGGGTGCACCGCCACGAAGCGTCCCCGGTTGGGGTGCTCGGCCAAGGCGGCCAGCAGCGCCTGCTTGGTCGAGCCCACGTCGATAACCACCTGGTGCGCGGCGGTGGCGTCGAGCACGGGCGGCAGCACGCTCACCATGGCATCCATGGGCACTGCTACCACGATTAAATCGGCCCGGCGCACAGCGGTGGCCAGGTCGGGCTCCACTTCATCCACCAGTTCCAGGCTCGAGCGCGCGCTGGGCGTGGGCCGGGTTTTGCTCCACCCCAATGAGGCGCTCGGCCAGCCCGTGCTGGCGCAAGCTAAGGGCGAGCGAGCCGCCAATAAGACCGAGGCCAATGATGGTGACGTTCATGGTTTTGGGTTGTTAATTAATCGTTGTCCGGTGTTAGAAGAACGTCATGCTGAGCGAAGTCGAAGCATCTCGCCCGCTTCGTTGAGCTGATTGAATTACTTCTGCGGTCGAGATGCTTCGCTCTGCTCTGCATGACGTTCTTGGATATTGGACTTCCAGGTATTCACTCGGTTCAAGGCCTCGCGCAGCACACTTTCGGGCTGGCAGAGGCTGGCGCGCACGTAGCCTTCGCCGTTGCTGCCGAAAATGCCGCCTGGCGTGATAAACACCCGGGCGCCGGCCAGCACGGCATCGCTCAGGGCGTAGCCATCGACAAAGGCGGCGGGCACGGCCGCCCAGATAAACAGCCCAACCTGGCCGGGAGCTGGCTCGCAGCCAAGGGCCCGTAGCAGCTCAATTACCAACTCGCGGCGGGCGCGGTAGGTCGTGTTCAGCTCCTCAAACCAATCGGGACCCAGCGCCAGGGCCGCCACGGCGGCTTGCTGTACCGGCAGGAACATGCCCGAATCCATATTGCTTTTGAAGCGGAGCACGGCGGCCAGCAAATCGGCGCGACCCACCAGCATGCCCACACGCCAGCCGGCCAGGTTGTGCGATTTGCTCAGGGAATTCAGCTCCAGGGCTACTTCGCGGGCGCCGGGCACCGCTAGCAGGCTCACGGGCGGCGTTTCGTTCAGCACAAAGCCGTAGGGATTGTCGTGCACCAGCAGAATCTCGTGCTGCCGGGCAAATTCCACGAGACGGGTGAGGAAGGGCACATCGGCGGCCGTGCCGGTGGGCATGTGCGGGTAGTTCACCAGCATGAGTTTCACCCGCGAGAGGTCGGTTTGGGCCAGGGCATTGAGGTCGGGGAGCCAGCCGGTTGCCGCGTTCAGGTCGTACTCGCGCACCTCGGCCCCGCAAATTTCGGCCACGGCCCGGTAGGTCGGGTAGCCGGGATTGGGGATGAGCACGGCGTCGCCGGCTTCCAGAAACGTCATGGCCACGTGCATGAGGCCCTCTTTGGAGCCCAGCAGCGGCAGGACTTCGGTGGCGGGGTCCAGCGCTACGCCGTAGTGGCGCTGGTAGAAGTCGGCCATGGCGCCGCGCAGGGCGGGCGTGCCCTGGTAGCCCTGGTAGCCGTGGGCGTTGGGCAGCGCGGCAGTGGCCGTGAGGGCAGCCGTCACGCTGGGGTGCGGCGGCAAATCGGGGCTGCCAATGCCCAGGTTGATGATGTTGGCGCCGGCTGCGTTGAGCGCCGCCAGCTCGCGCAGCTTGCGGGAGAAGTAGTATTCGCCGGTTTGGGCCAAGCGGCTGGCAGTGGAAACTTGCATGGGATTAGGCGTTGGTCGGGTTCAGGGCAAGGTGGGGCGTGGTGCTCTCGGCCATGGCAGTCGCCATGCTGCCGCGCTGGTAAGTGCCCAGCACGCGCAGGGCCTCGGTGACGGGCGCCAAATCGGCGAGCAAGGAATTGAGCTGGCTCAACTCGTCGAATTCGACATCGGCGTGGAAGCCGTAGTGCCAGGGCTGGCCCGGGCGCGGGCACGACTGCAGCTTGCTCAGGTTGAGGCCGTGGGCGGCCACGCGGGTGAGCACCCGGGCCAGGCTGCCCGGGGCGTGGGGCGCGTGAAAGTAGAGCGAGGCTTTGTCGGCCTGCGGATGCGTTGTGGCCGTTTCGGCGCGTTCCAGCACCAGGAAACGGGTGTAGTTGTGCGGGTCGTCGTGAATGGCCGGGGCCAGAATCTGAAGGCCAAACTGCTCGGCGGCCTGGGCGCCGGCCACCACGGCCACGCCGGGCGTCTGGTTTTCGGCCAGGAGCTGGGCGCTGTGGCCGGTGTCGTCGGTTTCGACCAGCTTCCAGTGGGGGTGGCGGTCGAGGAAGTCGCCGCACTGACGCAGGGCCATGGGGTGCGAGTGCACGGCCTGAACTTCGGCCAGGGTGGTGCCGGGCAGGGCCAGCAGGTGCTGGTGAATGGGCAGGTACACTTCGCCGGTGACGCGCACGGCGGCCCGCTCCAGCAGAAGATAGTTGGGCAGGATGCTGCCGGCCAGCGAATTCTCCATGGCCATCAGCCCGGCCTCGGCGGTGCCGTTTACCACGTGGGCTACCACGGCCGCGAAGGTGGCGCAGGGCAGCAGCGCGGGCTGGGCCCCGAAATACTGGCGGGCGGCCACTTCGTGAAAGCTGCCTTGAAAACCCTGGATGGAGACGTGCTGGGGCATATTAGTTGTTGGTTGGTAGTTGTTTGTTGCTAGTTGCTGGTTGCTAGTTTGAAGTCTTCATTTTCGAGTTACTGACAATTGACAACCAGCAACAGACAACTAAAAATTGGGCAATAAAAAAGGCCTCCGTTGTGCGGGGCCCTGAGGTTGTTGGCAGAGAGTGTGGTGGTTAACACTGGCAACAGCGGGCCGGCTTCTTCGGGTAGAAGAAGTAATAGCCGTAATAAAAAAAGACCTGTTGCGAGGGAAGCATCTGCGAATCGGGCATTAAAAAAGCGCCTTCTCGGTGAACGAGCGGCGCTGGTAGTGTTTGTGGGGGCTACAAACGGCGGCTCGTTCTACGCGGTGGCGTAGAAGTAATAATAGCCGAAAAAGTAGCGCGTCTGGAGCATGGTGGCGGTGAATGTAGTGGCAAGTTAGGCAGGAGTTTTAGAAATGCAAGCTGAGCAGGACAACTAACCGGCTGGCCACGCCCTGCCCAAGGGCCCGGAAACACGCCCGAACTTTTGCACGGCTCAACCCCAAAAACCCGCCCGCTACAACCCAAACGGCCGAAAATCGGTTTACACAGCTTCGCATCTCCCCTTCCATTTGTCTTATGCCCAAGCTATTTGAACCCTTCGCCCTGCGCGGCGTTACTCTGAAAAACCGCATTGTTGTATCGCCCATGTGCCAGTACAGCAGCGTCGATGGTTTTGCCAACGACTGGCACCTGGTGCACCTGGGCGGCCGTGCCGTGGGCGGCGCCGGCCTTATCATCACGGAGGCCGCGGCCGTGTCGCCCGAAGGCCGCATCAGCCCCGACGACCTCGGCATCTGGAAAGACGAGCACCTGCCCATGCTGCAGCGCATCACGGCGTTTATAGTGGCCCAGGGCTCGGTGCCGGGCATTCAGCTGGCGCACGCTGGCCGCAAGGCCAGCACCTACAGCCCCTGGAAAGGCGAGGGCTGGGTACCGGAAAACGCAGGCGGCTGGATTCCGGTGGGCCCCAGCGCCATTGAGTTTGCACCCAACTACGGCGTGCCGCACGCCCTGAGCACGGAAGGCATTCAGCAGGTCGTGGCCGATTTTCAGGCGGCGGCGATTCGGGCGCTGGCAGCCGGCTTCCAGGTAATTGAGCTGCACGCGGCCCACGGCTACCTGCTGCACGAGTTTCTGTCGCCCCTGAGCAACCACCGGACCGACGAGTACGGCGGCTCGTTTGAAAACCGCATCCGGCTGCTGCTGGAGGTGGTGGCCGCCACCCGCGAAGTTTGGACCGAGGAGCTACCGCTCATCGTGCGCCTCTCGGCCACCGACTGGACCGAGGGCGGCTGGAACGCCGACGAATCAGTGCAGCTGGCCGCCATGCTCAAAGTGCGCGGTGTGGACATGATAGACTGCTCCACCGGCGGCAACGTGCCCAAGGCGCCCATTCCCGTGGGCCCCGGCTACCAGGTGCAGTTCGCCGAGCGCATCAAGCAGGAAACCGGTATCCTGACGGGAGCCGTGGGCCTCATCACCACGCCCGCCGAGGCCGAGGCCATTCTGGCGAACGGCCAGGCCGACGTGGTGCTGCTGGCCCGCGAGTTTCTGCGCGAGCCGTACTTCCCGCTTTTCGCAGCGCACGAGTGGGCGTAGAGATGGCGTGGCCGGTGCAGTACGAGCGCGCCAAGCCGCGGGCGCATGTGGCTGCTGGACCGCGCTAGCAGTTGAGCTGCCAGAAGATAGAGAACGGTCATGCTTCGGCTGCGCTCAGCATGACCGTTCTTTTAGTTAAAATCTATTTGTAAGCTACACTCTGCACCCATTTGGCTGTCACCAGCAACTGGCCCAGGTGCCGCGTGGTATGCTCGGCAGCGTGCACCAGCAAGCCGATATGGGTGGAAGGAATCTGGGCCCGACCTACCCCGCGCGGCTCCGTCAGGGAGCTTTCGGGGTGGTGCGAAGTTGAGCTAAAGCATTATCAACATGCGTACTGAAGCGCTGCACCAGCTGCGTCAGTGTGTCCGCTCCAACGAGTAGTGGCGGGGTCTCCGCAGCCAGCGCGGCCAGCTGCTCGGCCATCAGGGCTTCGCCGCGGGCGTAGGTCAGCAGCCGGTCGAGCACGCCGGAGAGGTGCTGCAAATGAAAGCCTACCGAGGCCACGCCGGCGGGCCGCTCGTTGAGCAGGCTCGGAGGGAAAGTCGTGGAAGGCGGCGGTGAGTTCTTCGCGGGCTTGCAGCAGGGCGTGGGCCACGGGCTGCAGCAGTGGGGGCACGCCGGGCAGGGGCCCGCGCAGCCACACTTCTAGGGTTTCGGGATTGGGCATAAACAGGAAAGCGGGAAACTATGGCCGGGCCGTGAATGTACTATCGGCCTGAGGTTTATATAAGGCGCCGCTGCGGGCCTTACTTTTGTGATTATGTCAGGTATTAACGATGCGCTGCGCGCTGCGGCCGACCAGTTCGGCACCCCCTTTACGTCTACAACTCCGCGACCATCACCGGTCAGTACAACAAGCTTATAAAGGGCTTCTCGGGGCACAAAACGCGCTTTTTCTACGCCTGCAAAGCCCTGAGCAACGTGGCCATTCTGCGCCACATCCTCGGCCTGGGCGCGGGGCTGGACTGCGTGAGCATCAACGAGGTGCGGCTGGGCCTGCACGTGGGCTTTGCGCCCGACGACATCCTTTTTACGCCCAACAGTGTGACATTTGAGGAGCTGGTGGAAGCCAAAAACCTGGGCGTAAACCTGAATATTGACAATATCTCGTTGCTCGAGCGGTTCGGCGCGGCGTTTGGCGGCTCCTATCCGGTGTGCGTGCGCCTGAACCCGCACATCGAGGCGGGCGGCAACTACAAGATTCAAACCGGCCACATCGACAGCAAGTTTGGCATCAGCATTCACCGCCTGCGCCACCTCGAGCGCGTGGTGAAGGGCACCGGCCTGCACGTAAAGGGCTTGCACATGCACACCGGCTCCGAAATCAAGGACGTGGGCGTGTTCATGCGCGCCCTGGAAATTCTGTTCGATGCCGCCGGCCGCTTCCCGGAGCTGGACTTTCTGGATTTGGGCTCGGGCTTCAAGGTGCCCTACAAGCCCGGCGATGCCGAAACCGACGTGGCCACGCTCGGCAAGCAAGTGGCCGAGGCCTTCAAGAGCTTTGAGAAAGAATACGGCCGGCCGCTGGAGTGCTGGTTTGAGCCGGGCAAGTACCTGGTGAGCGAAAGCGGCTACCTGCTCGTGAACGTGGCCGTGGTGAAGCAAACCACCGCCACGGTGTTTGCGGGCGTGAACTCGGGCTTCAACCACCTGATTCGGCCCATGTTCTACGACAGCTACCACCACATCAGCAACCTGACCAACCCCAAGGGCACGGAGCGGCTGTACACGGTGGTGGGCAACATCTGCGAGACCGACACCTTTGCCTGGGACCGCCTGCTGCCCGAAATTCGCGAAAACGACCTGCTGGCTTTCCACAACGCCGGCGCCTACGGCTTCGAGATGAGCAGCAGCTTCAACTCGCGCACCCGCCCCGCCGAGGTGCTGCTGGAAGACGGCCAGCCTGCGGCTCATCCGCCGCCGCCAGACCTTTGAAGACCTGCTGGCCGGGCAGGTAGATGCCGAAACCACGGTGCCCGCCCCAGCGGTCTAGCCTAGGTGCTTCGTCGGGTTTAGGAGCCACGCCACGGCTGTTTCTTCGGTGTCGAAGGTGCGGTAGACGTGGTGGAGCTGGCGGCTGGCCATGACGTACTGGTTCATGGCGAGGCGGGCAAACACGTCGTGGGCCAGCAGGACGGCGCCGTAGCGGTAGCCGTGCTCGGCCACGGCGCGGGGCAGCCATTCGGTGGCCATCCACTCCTGCTCGCTGGCATTGAAGGGGGCCATGGCGCGCTGGTCAACCAGCATTTTTTCCCAGTGCCGCCGGCTCAGGGCCTGCGCAGCGTGCGTGAGCAGGGCCCGAAACTGCAGCAGGCTCGCGCGGGCCGGCACGGTATTCCAGCCGCAGGAATCCCCGGGCTCCTCCCAAATCCGACCGATGCTGTTTTCGAAATAAAGGGAGCGGGTGCTTTTGTGGCTCAACAACTTACGCAGCAAAATAAACGGTAACAGGCCAAGCGCCCCGGCTCGCCAGAGCACTGCCCCGGCGCTCGGCCGAAGCCCCAACCACAAACTACCGGCCGGGGTTGCGCCCAGCGCCACATTTTTTACCTGGCCCTACCCTTGCCAGGTACCAAAGGCGCCGCGCTGGTAGTCACGGTAGGCTTGCTGAATCTCGGCCTCGCTGTTCATCACAAAGGGCCCGTATGACACGATGGGCTCGTTGAACGGCAGCGCGTGGCCCAATAGCAGCACGGTGTCGGTGCTGGCTTCGATGGTCAGCGCGTCGCCGTCGTGGTTGAACTCCACCAGCTGCAGGGCCTTGGTATCGGTGCCGTTCACGCGCAGGCTGCCGCGCACTACGTAGAAGAAAACGGTGCGCGCCGCTGCGATGGGTAGTGTAATGCGGGCGCCGGCCTGCAGGTTGAGCCAGGCCAGTTGCACGTCGGCCAGGGGCTGCACCGCACCGGCCGTGCCCGCCCAGTTGCCCGACACCGCGTGCACCGTGACGCGGCCGTCGTCGAGCTTTACCGTTGGAATTTCATCTTTTTGGAGGCCGATGTAGCGCGGCTCCACCATCTTGTCCTTGGCTGGCAGGTTTACCCACAGCTGCAGGATTTCGAGTGGGCCGCCTTCCTTCTTGAAATTGTCTGAAGACACCTCGGCGTGAATCAGGCCGCTGCCGGCCGTCATCCACTGAATGCCGCCGGCTTCAATCACGCTTTCGTGGCCGCTGCTGTCCTTGTGCAAAATGTCGCCTTCCAGGATAAAGGTCACGGTTTCGAAGCCCCGGTGCGGGTGCGGGCCAAAGGGCAGGCCCCGGTTGTTGGGCCGGTACACCTGCGGGCCGTGGTGGTTCAGAAACAGAAACGGGTCGAGGTGCTCCACCGATTCCGTGGGCAGAGCCCGGAAGGTCGTGAGGTCGGCAATGGGGGCGCTCACGGCGCGGTGCTGCTGCTTGATGGTGCGCATTTGTGGTGGAGGTTGGAGGGCAGAAAGAAGAAGCTGCTTATAAATAGAAACGTCATGCAGAGCGCAGCGAAGCATCTTTACTGCGCAACTAATCAGATTTACTACCGAGGTAAAGATGCTTCGCTGCGCTCTGCATGACGTTCATTTCTGCATAACACGGCCCAATAAGACCAAGCACCCGGCTAAAGTTTAGTCCTCCTCCGTGGGCGGCGTGCCGCGGAAGGCATCGAGCTTCTTCACCACGGGCAGCTTTACGGGCTTGTTTTCCTTGGCCGACTGGTAGATGGCTTCCATGATGCGCTGGTCCTGCAGGCCTTCTTCGCCGGGGGTGTAGGGCGTTTTGTTTTGGCGCACGCACTCGGCCATGTGGTCTATTTCGAGGGCAAACTGGTCCTTGTGCGGGTTTTGGGGCTTTTCCTGCACTTGCTGGCCGTCGGGGGCGTGTTCCTTTTCCAGCTGCAGTCCGCGGTAGGTGAAAGCTGGGTCCATTTTGATGGTGCCGGTTTCGGCGTACACGGCGTAGCGCTTGGCGTTGAAGCTGCCGTAGCCGGTGGCGCAGTTCGCAATTACGCCGCTCGGGAAGCGCAGCATGAAGCTGACGTTTTCTTCCACTTCCTTGAAGCGGGCGTCGCCGGGGGTGCTGTAGATGCTGGCAAACACCTCGTTGGGCTCTTCGCCCAGCAGGAAGCGCGTGGTGTTGAGGCAGTAGAGGCCCACGTCGGGCAGGGAGCCGCCGCCGGCCAGCTTTTTCTGGTGGCGCCACTGTTTGTCGTGGGCCTGGTTCTGGCAGTTCATGGCGTCAATCATCTTCACGCGGCCGTAGGTTTTGTCGCGCACCAGCTGCCGGGCCATGCGGTTGAGCGGCTCGTACTGAATGCGGTAGGCAATCATGAGCTTTTTACCGGCTTTTTTGCAGGCCGCAATCATGTCCTCGCACTCCTGCACGGAGTTGGCCATGGGTTTTTCGCAGAGAATGTGCTTGCCGGCCTGCGCTCCGCGAATGGTGAACTCGGCGTGCATGGAGTTAGGCAGCACGATGTAAATCACCTCCACTTCGGGGTTGTCCCGGAGCTGGTCGTAGGTTTCATAGGAGTAGCAGCCGCTGGCCCTGATGCCGTACTGGCGAGCCACCTTGCTCATCTTGCGGGGGTCGCCGCTCACCAGCGCCACCGGCCGGGCGTGCTTGCACTGCCCGAATGCGGGCAGCAATTCTTCGAGGGTGAGCGTGCCCAGGCCCACCAGGGCAAAGCCGACGCGCTGGTCTACGGCGTCGGGGTTAGGCGGGCCGGCGCTTTGCGGCTCAGTGGGCGCGTTCAGGGGCGGCAGCGCTACTTCGAGCGAGGCGGAGGACGGCGCCTTCTTGGGTTTGGCAGTGGGTTTGGCTTTGACGGCAGGGGTTGGTCGGGGCATGGGCGAAAGGAAAATGTGGAGCTAAGCCTTACGTACCTTTTTCCGTTTGGTGTTGCAAGTTGAGCCGGAATACCAAGCCGGAACCGGCGTAGGTCGGCCAGGCGGCTCTTCTGGCTGGCCACCGCCTTCGGCTCCTGCCTCCCTCACCCTTTACTTGAGCTATGAGTTGAAATAGCAATACATTTAGGACCCTGTTTTCCAGCTCCGTTGCTCGTTTGATGAAACTCTTTACTAAGGCCTTATTCCTATTTTCTGCCTGTGCTTTCAGCTTCACGGCGGCGCTGGCTCAGCAAGTCACTCCCATCGGGGTTATTCAGGGCGCCGGGGCATTGGCTACTGCCGGCACTTACACCATCGAAGGCGTGGTGACGGGCGTGTACGCTGGCCTGAATCCGGCCGGTTTCTACGTGCAAAACGAAGCCGCCAGCGCCGACGGCGACCCCGCCACTTCCGATGCGCTGTTTGTGGTGCAGGCGGCGCCCACCGTGCCCGCGGGCAGCAAGGTGCGCGTAACCGGCGCAGTGCAGGAAACGGCCTCCACGCCGTCGTTCAACCAAGCCGTGCTCACAGAGCCAGTTATTACGGTGCTGTCGGGAGCTGCGGCGCTGCCGGCTTTCACTGTCTTGGATAACAGCACTTTTTCGGTGGCCACAGCCGAGCGGTTTGAGGGCATGCTGGTGCAGTTTTCGGCGCCGGTTACGGTCACGGACGTGTCGGCCCTGAAATCGCGCGGTGAGCTGGACATTTCCACCCAGGGCCTGGCGTACCAGCCCACTCAGTTTGTGGACCCCAACGACGACCCCGCCGCGGGCACCAGCAGCACCGGTACCAGCAACGTGCCCGCCGTGAATGCCTACCAGGCCGCCAACGTGAACAAGACGCTCATCCTGGATGACGGCCGCGCCACCACCAACCCGCTGCCCATCCCCTACCTCGACGCCGCCACCCAAACCGTGCGCGTGGGCAGCACCGTGGCCAGCTTGCGCGGCATTCTGGGCTACGGCAACAGCCAGTGGCGCGTGCAGCCGCTGCCCGGGCCCGATGCGCCCGTAGTGACGGCGCTGCGCCCGCCGGTGCCCACTTTCGGGCCGATTGACGTGAAAGTGGCCAGCTTCAACGTGCTCAACTATTTCAACGGCGACGGCCTGGGCGGGGGCTTTCCCACTTCGCGCGGGGCCACCACGCTGGCCGATTTCAACCGCCAGCGCAGCAAAATCATCGCCGCCCTTGCCCAGATGAACGCCGACGTCGTGGGGCTGATTGAAATAGAAAACGACGGCACCGGCCCTAATTCGGCTTTGCAGGATTTGGTGAGCGGGCTGAACCAGGCCGTGGGTGCCGGCACCTACGCCTTTGTGAACGACGGCACCCTGCGCCAGCCCAACGACACCGACCTCATCCGCTGCGCTATTCTGTACAAGCCGGCCGCGGTCACACCCTACGGCAACGTCCTCGTCGCCACCGTCACCGGCGTGTTTGAGCGGCCCCCGGTGGCTCAACTTTTCACCACCAACCGAACCGCGGCGCCCGACACCTTCGCCCTCGTCGTCAACCACTTCAAATCCAAAGGCAGCGGCTCCGGCCTCAACGCCGACCAGGGCGACGGACAGGGAGCCTCCAACCTGCGGCGCAAGGGCCAGGCCACGGGGCTGGTGCAGTTCATCAACAGCACGGTGCGGCCGGCCGGTACGTGCTACGTGGTGAGCGTGGGCGACTACAACGCGCACTACGAAGAAGACACCATGGACATTCTGCGCGCCGCAGGCCTGGTAGTAGCTGGCTCCCCCGGCAGCACCTCCTACGTCTTCAACGGCCTGAGCGGGTCCCTCGACCACGCCGTACTCAGCAGCAACCTGGTGGGCCACGCGGCCGTGGAGAAGTGGCACATCAACGCCAGCGAGCCCGATTTTCTGCAGTACGACGTGGCTGGCGCCGCCACCAACACCAGCAGCCCTTTCCGCTCCTCCGACCACGACCCGGTGCTTATCGGGCTGAACTTCTCGGGCGTGGTAACGGCCGCTGCCAAACCCAAAGCTGACGTGCGGTTTGAAGTATTTCCCAACCCGGCTTCGGGCGCGTTTAGCGTCCGCATCGCGGGCATTGCCGACAAGCAACTCCTGACGCTGGAAGTGCTGTCGATGCTGGGCCGGCGCGTGCTTTTGCTGCACGGCACCGCCGAGGCAATTCAGGCCGACATGACTCGCCGTACGGCTCAACTGGCTCCCGGCACTTATCTGGTGCGGCTCAGTAGCGCTGGTTTCAGCCAGGCGCAGCGCGTGGTGAAGCTGTAGTGCGGCAGCCCATAACCTACTTTTGCGCCCTCACTCCGCTCCCATGAAACAACGCCGCAAACCCGCTGCTGCCCGCAAGCCCCACTACTTTCCGGCCGAGAACGTGGTGGAGCGCTGGGACGCGCGGCACCTGGCCGGCCATACCGAGTTTGACGAGTACCGCTTTGTCAACTGCGACTTTAGCGGGGCCAACCTGAGCAACCTGCGCTTTTCGGAGTGCTTGTTTGAGCGCTGCAATTTGTCGTCGGCAGGGCTGGCGGGCACGGCTTTGCAGAACGTGGCGTTTGAGGAGTGCAAGCTGCTGGGGCTGCAGTTCACGGCGTGCCGCGACATGCTGTTTGGCGTGCACTTCGACCAGTGCCAGATGCGCTACGCCTCGTTTGCGGGCCGCAAGATGCCGGCCACGCGCTTCGTGCGCTGCTCGCTGGACGAAGCCGATTTTGCCGATGCGGATTTGTCGGCGGCCGTGTTCGAGGACTGTTCGCTGGCCGGCGCGGTCTTCCAGAAAACCCTGCTGGTGGGCGCCGACTTCACTTCCGCCACCGGCTTCACCATCGACCCGGAAAGCAACCAGCCTGCTGAACGCCCGCTTCACGCTGCAGGGCCTGCTGGGCGTGGTGGCCAAATTTGGGCTGGTGGTGGAGTAGCCGCCGCGCGCATGGCTCACGAAATCAGGGCACAAGTGACGGAGGATAACCTCCTCCGTAGCGGGCAAAACAAAATTTTCCTTTTCCAGCCGGTCCGATACCGCTGCGGGAAGTAGATTGCAATAGAATTCCCATCTACACCCGGAAGGAGCAGCTTTGCGACTAAGCTGCTCGCCTGCTTCCGGTCAATTGTCAGCACGCAGTGCCGGAGCCCGTTGGGGCGCTCACCCGCCTTTTCCGGCAGTGTCAGGGCTTGTCGCCGCTGGTGCCAGCCCGCGGCGCGGGTATTTATTCACCTTGCTACAACCACCAGATGGCCAATCGCCGCGCTTCCATTACCGACCTGGCCAAGACGCTGGGCCTTTCGCCTTCCACCATTTCGCGGGCCCTGAGCGACCACGACGACGTGAGCGAAGCCACCAAAGCCCGGGTGCGCCAGGCTGGCCGAAGAGCTGCACTACCAGCCCAACCAGGCGGCCGCCGCCCTGCGCCGCGGCCGCAGCAACACGCTGGGCGTGCTCGTGCCGCACATCACGGGGCACTTTTTCCGCAGGTGGTGCACGGCATCGCTACCGAAGCCGCCAAGCTGGGCTTCAACGTGATGATATGCCAGTCGAACGAAGACTCGACCCAGGAGCACAAGAACATCGACCTGCTGATGAACTCGCAGGTGGAAGGCATTCTGGTGTCGCTGGCCAACAGCACGCACGACTTCGGCCACTTCGAGGCGGTGCGCCAGCAGAACATTCCGCTGGTGTTTTTCGACCGGGTGGTGGAGGACTTTGAAGGCAGCAACGTGAGCGCCGTGGTGCTCGACGACTACCAGGGCGCCTACCAGGTGGTAACCCACCTCATTGAGCAGGGCTGCACGCGCGTGGCCCACTTCAGCGGGCCGCTGCACCTGAACATCCACAAAAACCGCCACCAGGGCTACCGCGACGCCCTCACGTCGCACGGCCTCACCGTAGACGAGGACCTGATTGTGTTCTGCGAGATGAACCAGAAAGGCGGCATGCAGGCCATGCGCCAGCCTGCTGAAGTTGCCCCAGCGCCCCGACGCCCTGTTTTCGTCCAACGACCTCGCGGCCGTGGGCGCCCTGCAAGTGGCCAAGACCCATCGGCTGCGCGTGCCGCAGGACCTGGCCATTGTGGGCTTCAGCAACGAGATGTTCACCACCCTCACCGAGCCCATGCTGAGCAGCGTGGACCAGCGCTGCGAGCAAATGGGCAAAACGGCGGTGCAGCTGCTGCAAAAGATGCTGAAAAGTGGCCCCAACCGCGTGGGCCCGCCCAAACCCATCGTGCTCAAGCCCAAGCTGCTGGTGCGCGAGTCCTCGCAGCGCCGGTAAAGTCGGGCCGTCAGAACGAGGTAGAGACGCAACATTTTGCGTCTCGCCGTTGAACGATGACGGCCAAACGGCGCGGCCGACGAGACGCAAAATGTTGCGTCTCTACCCATTTCACTGGCCGGCACAATACCTCTTTGCGCCTGGCAGCCGTAAATCGCTTTACCCCTCTGCTTGTTTAGAAAGGGTAATTTCTGGTTGTCTGCCATGCCTTCTGTTTCTCCTTCTCCACCGGCGGCTCCTCAAACCACCTTGTGGACGCCCTTCACCTTCGCCCTTTTCCGGGCCATCTGGATTGCGGGCCTGGTCTCGAATGTGGGTACCTGGATGCAGAACGTGGCCGGCGTGTGGCTAGTCACCACCCTCACGACCTCGGCTCTGCTCGTGGCGCTCATGCAAACGGCCACCAGCCTGCCGGCCTTTTTGCTGAGCATGCCCTCCGGGGCCATGGCCGACCTGATAGACCGGCGCAAGCTGCTGCTCTTCACGCAGGGCTTTATGGCGGTGGTGGCCACCATTCTGGGGGTGCTCACGCTCACGGGCGGCATTTCGGCGCTGGGCGTGCTGGGCTTCACGTTTCTGCTGGGCATGGGCGCGGCCTTGAACGCCCCCATCTGGCAAACCGTGACCACCGAGCCTGGTGCCGCGCCACGCGCTGCCCTCGGCCATCACCCTCAATGGGGTCAGCAACAACATTGCGCGGGCCATTGGGCCGGCCGTGGGCGGGGCCATTATTGCCTACTACTCCTCGGGCTGGGTTTTTATCCTCAATGGCGTGTCGTTTCTGGGCACCTGGGCCGTGGTGTATTTCTGGAAGCGCGAAGCCACCACCGTGAGCGGGCCGGCCGAGAACTTTATGGGCGCCTTGCGGGCGGGGTTGCGCTACGTGCAGTACTCGCCGTCGATTTATGGGGTGCTGGTGCGCACGTTCGCCTTTTCGTTTGGGGCGGCGGCCATGTGGGCGCTGGTGTCGGTGGTAGTGGCGCGCAAGCTGCACCTGAGCTCGGGGCACTACGGCGTGATGCTCTCGTGGCTGGGCGCCGGGGCCGTTACGGGCGCGTTCCTGATGGGGCGAGCCGGGGCGCGGCTCAACTTCAACCAGCGCGTGCTGCTGGGCGTGCTGGCCTTTGCCGGCACCAACCTGGCGCTGGCCCTCGTCACGCAGATTTATGTGCTCTACGCCGTGATGTTTCTTTCCGGCATTGCCTGGCTGATGGTGATGACTAGTTTCAGCACCACCGTGCAGCTGAGCGTGCCCAAGTGGGTGCAGGCCCGCGTGATTAGCGTGTACATGCTGGTGTTTCAGGCGGGTTTGTCGGTGGGCAGCCTGGTGTGGGGCGAGCTGGCCGACCACACCACCCTCACCATTGCGCTGCTAGCCGCTGCGGGCTGGATGCTGGTCAGCGCCCTGCTGGCCATTCCCTTCCCCATGCTGCCGGCCGAAGGCCTGAACCTGGCGCCCGCTGAGCACTGGCCCGACCCCGACGCCAATGGTAACATCGACCCCGACGACGGCCCCGTGGTGGTGATGATAGAATACCTGGTGGAGCCCGCCAACTGGCCCGCCTTCAAGGAAGCAAGCGAGCGGCTCAAGCGCCTGCGGCTGCGCGACGGTGCCCTGCGCGCGGGCGTGTTTTCCGACATCGCCAACCCCACGCTCATCACCGAGTTTTTACGTGGCCACCTGGGGCGAGCACCAGCGCCAGCACCACCGCTTCACCAAGGAAGACCTGGCCGTGGAGGCCCAGGTGCAGCAGTTTCACAGCGGGCCCAACGCGCCACGCGTCACGCACTTCCTGGCCTTCCCCAATACATCGAACGTGGAAATGGCCACGCCCATGCAAACGCAGGAAAGCCAGCGCTGAGGGAAATATCCATCATGCTCATCTGGCGTCCGCGCAGCCGAAGCATCTCGCCTGCAGCAGTATTCAATCAATCGTCTGTCATGCTTATCTGGCGTCCCGAAGGAAGCCTCTTATCACCTCTGAACGTGTCGTCCGAATGTGAGAAGATGCTTCGCTCCGCTCAGCATGACAGTCGATTATTGACAGACGACCAGGATTACCGTCGCAGTAAAGATGCTTCGCTGCGCTCTGCATGACGTTCTGGTGGGCAAACAGCGCGCTCAGCCTTCCGGCAGCGGCTGGCCGCGCTCCCAGAGTTGCTTCAGGAAGCTTTGCTCGGCCAGCCACTGGCTTTGGCGGGTGCGCACCCACTCTTCGGAGTCTTCCTCGGCGTGGCAAGGCGCCGTTTGGCCCAGGGGCTTGAGGCGTGCGGCGGCAAAGGCCAGGCAGGCCCGGAAATCCTCGGGTTCGAGCTCCGGGTATTCGGTTATTATGGCGGCTTCCGTCATGCCCAACGCCAGCCACTCCAGTACTTGCCACACGGGGTAGCGCAGGCCCCGCACGGTGGGCTGGCCCTGGCAAATTTCGGGGTGTACGGTGATGCGCGGAGATGCCGAAAGCTTCATGAGACTAATGTACAAAGCTCAACGAGAGCGCCAAAACTTGTGGCCGCCTGCGGCTACAATAGCTGCTGCAATTCAGCTAATTGGTCGATGCGCAGCGGCGTTTCGGCGGCCTCGACGCGGCCAAAACCGTAGGTGGCGAAGATGAACGGCACCTCGGCCGCGCGGCTCGCTGCCAGGTCGCCGGGGGTATCGCCCACGTACACGGGCGCTTGCAAATTATACTGCGTTACTACTTCCCGAATGTTCTCGGACTTAGGCAGCTTTTTGGTACCGAAGCACTGGTGCCCTTCAAAGTAATGGCCCAGGCGGCTGCGTTCAAAAACGCCTCCACGTAGCCCAACTGGCAATTGCTGACGATGAACAGCCGGTAGCCGCGGCCGCGCAGGTAGGCCAGCGCCGCTTCCAGGCCCGGGTAGAGCGTGCCGCCGTGCTGCTGAGCCGCGGCCAGCTCCTGGCGGGCGCACAGGGCCCGGTACTCGTCGAATTTGTCGGCCGGCAGGTTGGGGAACAGCCGCTCGTACACCACCTCGTAGGGCTGGCCCGTCACGGCCTGCACCTGGGCCAGCGTCACGTCGTTGTCGATGTAGTCGACGCTGTTTCTGGCGGCCTGGAAGGCGCGGGTGATGGCAGCCGATGCGTCCCAGAGCGTGCCGTCGAGGTCAAAAATCACACTATCGAAACGAGTGGGCATGGGCAGGCATCAAGGGTTGGAAAGGCAAAGATGGCCGCTACGGGCCAAGCACGCCCTTCCCTACCCTGCTGTTTACTCGTACAAATCCTGCGGGTCGGCTGCGGCCAGCTCCACCAAAAACTGCCCGATGTTGGTGGTCACAGCCTCCAGAAAGGCCTCTCCTTTTTCAGCCGTGGCCTCAGCGGGGTTGCCCACGCCGGTATCGGCCGATACCTTGCTCCACTCGCGCTGGGCCCAGGCCCAGCCCTGCCGCAGCGCCGCGATGCGGAACTGCTTGGCCGCCCCGTCGCCGGCCTCGGACAGGGGGCGCACCAGCTCCGGCGCAATGTGCATCATCACACTGGTTTCCAGGGCATCGGCGTGGTCGCCGGGCGCGGTGAAGTACTGGCTGCGGTCGGCGGCCTTAAACCAGTTGAGCGTGCTGAGAAACACCGTGGGGAATTCGGCCTGCAGCTCGCGCAGAATCTGGCGGAAGTCGTTGCCGCCGTGCCCGTTCAGCACCACCAGCTTGGGAATGCCCTGCCGGGCCAGCACCTGCACCAGGTCGCGCAGAATGGCCAGCTGCGTGCTGGGGTTCAGGTTCATATCCAGCGTGATGTCGAGCTGGCCCGTGTTCACGCCAAACGGGATATTGGGCAAGACCACCACTTTGGCGCCCTGCTCCCAGGCCTTGCGCGCGGCCTCGGCGGCTACGTAGTCGGACTGGTAGTTGTCGGTGGCGTAGGGCAGGTGGTAGTTGTGCGCCTCGGTGGCGCCCCAGGGCAGCACCACGACTTCGTAGTTGGTTTCCCGAACGGTTTCCCAGGTGGTTTCGGCGAGGATGTAGGGGCGTGGAGCCATGGCTAAAGGGAAAGGATGATGCTGTTTTTCAGACCTGGCCGGCCTGCTTGCTTACTGCTTGCCGGGGCGTTCGAGCAGGACAATGGGTTCGCCGTGGTAGGGCACGCGGGCGTATTCGCGGAAGCCAAACTTCTCGGCCACCCGCAGCGAGGCGACGTTTTCGGGGTCGATGATGCACACGGTGCGGGCGTGGTCGAAGTAGGCATCGCCCCAGGCAATGGCGGCGGCCACGGCCTCGCTGGCGTAGCCTTTGCCGTGCGCGCCGGCCGCCAGCACCCAGCCCATTTCCGGGGCGTCGCCCAGCGGCGGGTCAAGGTCGCGCTTGAGATGCAGGTACCCGACCCCGCCAATGAACTGGCCCGTGGCTTTTTCCTCGAGCGCCCAGAAGCCGTAGCCCAGCAGGGCCCAGTGCCCGGCGCTGCGCAGCATGTTTTTCCACACCTCTTCCTGGGGCATGGGCGCGGGGCTGAGGTAGCGGTAGAAGGCCGGTTCTTGGTGCATGGCCAGGAACGCGGGGTAGTCATCGACGCGGTAGCCGCGCATAATCAAACGGGCAGTTTCCAGCACCGGAACGGCGGACGGCACGGGGCTACTGTTGTTGAGCATGGGGAAGAGCGGCCCTGCGGCCTGAAGCGGGAAGCCGCCGCCGCGAAAGCGACGGCCGGGCAAAGAAACGGGCCCCGCCGCTTTTCGCAACGGGGCCCGTTTCTTTTTCAGCTCAACTTCCCGCTACCAGGAGCCGCTGTTGTCGTCGGTGCTGTCGAAGCCCCCGCCGCCCATGTCCCCGGAGTTGGGGTCGTCGTAGGACGAATTATCGTCGGAGGAGAAAAATCGCCGGAGTTATTCGTGGTATCGTCCGCAAAATAGTCCGGGGCCGGGGTGTCGGCCGCGCCGCCATCCCGCGTGGAGAAATAGTCGCCGGCCGCGCCGGTATCGGCGGCACCGGCGGCGCCCGGGGTCATGCCGGGACCCATGCCGTAGTTGCTGCCGGTGCCCGTGCCATCGCCGGCCAGGTGGCTACCCGACGTTTCGTGGCCTGACGCCATGCGATTGCCGAGGTAGGCACCCGCCGCGGCCGCGGCTCCCGTGGCCAGCATGCCGCCCATGCCCATACCGCCGCCCATGCCGCTCTGGTTGGGAGCGCCGTAGTTGCCGGGGCCCTGGCCGGGCCCGTAGCCGCCGGGGCCGGCCGGGCCGTTAGGCCGGTTGGGCAGGAAATTGGGCGCTCCGCCGGGGTTATTTGGGTTGTTGGGGTTGTTGGGGTTGTTGGGGTTATTCGGCAAGAAATTGGGCGTGCCGTTGGGGTTGCCCTGGGGCATGTTGTTGGCCACTGCGGCTGCTTTGCGGCTGCGCAGCATGCGCACCAAAAGTAGATGATGCCACCGACTACCAGCGCAATGAGCAGTATCGTGCCCATGCCGGGGCCCGAGTCAGGCTCCGAGGTGGGAGGCGTCAGCATGGGGTCGTTGGGGGCGGTGGCCACGGGCGTGCGCCCTTGGTCGTCCAGCGGAGCGCCGCCGGCGTCTACGCCGGCCGCCGTGCCGGCCGTGGCGGGCGAAGCCCCGGTGGCCGACTCCGGCGCCGAACCGGGGTTGGCGGCCAGCATGATGGTGTTGAGGCCGGCCCGCAGGCCCGCGAAGTAGTTGCCCTGCTTGAAGCTGGGCGACATCTGCGCAATGGCCCGGTTGGTAACGGCCGGGGTAATCTGGTCGCGCAGGCCGCTACCGGGCTGAATGGTCACCTTGCGGTCCTGGGCGCTCACCAGTACCACCACACCGTTGTTTTTGTCGCGCTGGCCTACGCCCCAGGCCGTGCCCAGGGCCCGGCCGTAGTCGGCCACGTCGCGGCCGCCCAGGGAGGGCACCGTCACCACGACCACCTGCGTGCCCGTGTTTTCGGCGTAGCGGCGCAGGCCGCTTTCCAGCTTTTTCACATCGCCCGGGGCCATCAGGCGGCCCCGGTCGTTCACGAACTGGAAGGGCGAAGGCCGGGGCGGCAGCCCTTCGGCCGAGCCCGTTTGGGCAGCGGCGGGCCCACTCAGCCCAGCCGATACAAAGAGCAGAAAAAGAAACAGAAGACGATGCATGACGAAAGGGCTAAGGTGAAACCAAGGGTAATTCCGTGCCTTTTACGGCTCATGCGTTCAGTTAGCTGTTTTGGCGCACCTTTTCGGGTGTCAATTCTATAATTGGCTCCCCAAATCCCTCGGCAGGACTCCCCCTGGCGGTCCTACGCTCCGCCGGGAAGTTCCGCCGAAGCATCGGCGGCCGGCTCCACGGCCCGCTCGAAGCGGGTGCGGCCGTCGGGGGCCACGCCCACGGGCACAAAGCCGTTGCGGAGCAGCA
This sequence comes from Hymenobacter humi, assembly GCF_042665855.1. NCBI lineage: Bacteria > Pseudomonadati > Bacteroidota > Cytophagia > Cytophagales > Hymenobacteraceae > Hymenobacter > Hymenobacter humi. The sequence goes on from NZ_JBHTEK010000001.1 coordinate 407,163, forward strand.
CTTCCTGCGAGCCCACGTTGTCGGGGTCGGTGTGAGCCACCAGCCGGCGCACCATGCCCGTGGCGGCGGCGTGCTGCACGAGGCCGGCCACCAGGCTCGGTGGCCAGGCCCATCCGGCGCCAGTCGGCCGCGATGGAATACCCAATTTCTGCCATTCCCTCCTCGTTGGGCGGGCCGGTGAAGCCTCCGGCGCCGATGAGGGTGCGCGGCGCCTCGGCCGTGGCTTTGTGCAGGGCATACCAGCCGTACCAGCCGGCGGCAGTGCGGCCGCCGGCCGTGAGCTGCTCCAGGAAGTAGTGCATGGCTGCGCGGTCGTACTCGCCGGGGGCCAGTCGGCGGGCATGGCCGCGCCCAGTAGCACGGGGAAGTACTGGGGCTTATGCAGCTCGGCCGTGAGCAGGGCGCGGCTGGCGGCCAGCAGCATCAGGCGGGGTGTATGGAAAATCAGCGGAATCATAAGCGGGCAAAAGTAGAAGGGTAGCGCCTTGCCAAGGCTTTGGGCACAGGGCGCCCAAGGATATAACAAGCTTCGGCATCGGGCGGTGGGCGGCCGGCGAGAAGTTGAGCTATATGGCCGGAAGTTGAGCCACTTTGGTGCGCATCGGGCAGATGCTTTCTCTTACGGGCCGGCATTGATTAGGTAATATAATAATTTCAGCAACTCATGAGACTTTATTGAGCGTGGCGTATCTTTATTTGCTCGTTTGCACCCATAGCCCTGCTTAATGCCGATAGCCCTCTTATTAACCTCGGAAGTCCTCGACGTACATTACGACGACGACAACGCCTGGCTCTACCTCGACTGGAAGGGTCCGCAGGAATTGAGCTGGTGCAAGCCGCCGGCCAGCAGCTATTTGAGCTTATCGAACAAACCGGCGCTCGCAAAGCCCTGAACGACAATACGCACATCACCGAAACCAGCTGGGAGCTGGCCCGGTGGGTGGCCTATGATTTTCTTCCGCAGGTGGCCGAAACCGGCCTCGACTACGTGGCGTGGGTAAGCAGCCCCTTGCTCAGCTGCCGCGGCAACCTGGACATGATGTCGAGCCTCAGCGTGCAGCGGCCCCAGGTCGCAATCTTTGATGAAGTGGCCGCGGCCTACGCCTGGCTGAGCAGCGTGAACGTGCCCATTGTTGCTCCCTGAGCGCTGGGGCCGCCGGGGCAGGTTCCCGTGCCGCCCGCTCCTACTTCTGCTTAAGCAACTGCGGCCGCTAGGGCTTCACGAAAACGTAGGTCACCAATTCCTCACTGGTGTTGGCAGACTTAAACATTGAGCTGTTTTGCAGGGTGTAGCCTTCTTCGTAGAGCTTGGTGAATAGCGCGTGCAGCTGCTCAACCTTGGCGTTTTTGTTTTTACCTAAAGCCGTGGGAGGCTTGATTCTTTCAGTTTGTTGTGCGCCCCGCGTAACGGTAATATCCTCCTGGTACCCCCGATACTGCACCAGCACCACACTGGGCGGGCTGCCCAGTGCGGCCAGGGAAACCATCACCGTAAAAACGACACTTAACAGGAGCTTCAGCATGGGTGGGGCGTGGAAAGTGGGATACAATCAAATATAGTAGCGGAGTAGTCGCCACTACAGCCGAAGCCCCTTCCGCCAGCTACCTTCAAAAACAACCCAGCCGCTCCCGGGGCGGAGGCAGCTGAGTGAAGCTATTGCCCCGGAGCCTGCCGCCGGTTATTAATCGTAGAAATACGCATGCTGGCGTTTGGGCGCGGGGGCGCGGGCTCACCAATCATTTCCAGCAGGGTGGTTTCAATCATGTGGCTCATGGTGTTCAGGGCCAAATCGTTGGGGCCGGTGCCGAAGGGCTCCTCAATCTCCCGCACGATGGCATCGAGGGCCATAAACGTGTAGCCGACGAACACCACCACCAGCGGCGTCATCCAGCCGATGCTGTCCACGAGGCCAAACGGCAGCAGGAAGCAGTAGAGGTAGGTGGTGCGGTGCAGCATCACGCTGTAGGTGTAGGGAATGGGCGTGCCGGCCAGGCGCTCGCAGCCGCCCACGATGTCGGACAGCTGGTTGAAGTTGTGGTCGAAAGCCGCGTGCTCGTGTCGAGCCTGGCCGGCGGCTGTGCCCTGCTGCACCCAGCGGCCCATTTCCAACAGCAGCACCATGGGCTTGAACGTGGCCTGCTGCACAGCCCGGGCCAGCGGCGCGGGCAGCAGCCGGGCCAGGTCGGGCGCGGCATCGGTGTGGCGCAGGCGGTGCTGAGGGCGTAGGTGAAGGCCACCAGCAGCCGGACAAACTCCGTGGTGGCCGGGGCCCCGCCGGGCTGCCCGCTCATGGTGAGGGCCTGCCGGGCGAGGGAGCGGGTGGTGTTCAGGAGGGCGCCCCACTGCTTGCGGCCTTCCCAGAATCGGTCGTAGCTGGCGTTGTTATAAAAGCCCAGGAAGATGGCCAGCGTGATGCCAAACAAGGTGAAGGCCGAGGCATTGAGCGGAATCTTATACTGCAGCAGCCGGCCGTGGGCCACCACCACGGCCACCGACAGCAGCAGGAGCACCAGCAGGCGCGGCAGTATCTGGGGCAGCACCGAGCCGCGCCACACGAAGAGCAGCCGCAGCCAATTGTCTTTCTCGCGAATAATCATGGCTAGCGTACGGCTAACGCGGCCGTTGGGCTACCCCAAAACAACTCAGCCGCTCCTGGAGCGGAAGCGGCTGCTGATACAAATGCTACAAAGCAGTTAAGCCGCCTGCCGCACCCCGGGAGCAGGGCGCAGCCACTTCGGCAGCAGGCAAGGTGAGTACAGCTTGAGTAGAACCGTCGGGGCGTACAAATTCTACTTCGTAGGCTTCGCCCTGCCGGTACACCAATACAACGGCACCTACAGCTCCAATGGGCAAACCACATTCGGGATGCGCTTGCTTCAACTGCACGATGTCTAATTCAGCGAAGGGTTTCATCAGCGGTCAAGTAACTGGGCTGTGATTAACAAAACGAACGTGCCGGGCGATTGTTCCATCCACACCGTGCGGAGCGGGTATTCCCGCCCGTTGGGCGCCAGCAGCGGGCCATCCACCACAAATTTAACGCCGTAGGGAGACTTTTTCTCTTCCGTTACGGCGCCAGAGTGACCGTGCAGAATCAAATCAGCTATCAACTGCTCGTAGTGCTCCCGTGAATACCCCATGCTGAGAAAAACCGGGCCTTGGCCCCGCCAATGGGATGCTCGGGATTGAGCAGGTAGTCCTGTACCTTATTGGCCGCCACAATCAATGGCTTGTCGTGAAGCGTCATCCGGCAAAACTACTCTGTGGGTGCCCAGCCCCGGCCCCAGAAACAAACCAGCCGCTCCCGGGGCGGCAGCGGCTGGAGATAGTACGCGGGCCTTGCAGGTGCGGCCCACTCGGCAGAAACGGCTAGTGGCCGGGAGCCACTCTAGCGACGCTTGGGCTCAGTTTCGTAGCGGGTGGTCTTGCGCTCTTCGGTTACTACGGTAGAACCTTTCCCGCCCGCATCTTCCACGGCATCGGCGTGCTTTTCGAGCTCGTGGGCTTTGGCTTCGGCATCGGCCCGCACTTGTTTGGCATCGGCGCGGGCGCGCTCGGCGTCGGCTTCGGCTTGCGCTTCTTGCGCTTCTACGCGGGCATTGTCGGCCTCGCGCTGCTTTTGCTCTTCCTGGCTACAACCGCCCAGGAGCAGGCCTGCAGCGAGTATATACATCAAGCGGTTATTCATGGCGTTGGGGCGCCTGGGGCGCAATTGGGGAATGGTAGCGCGTTTACGCTTACACCCGTGGAAATGTTGATAGTGCAGGAGTGTATTGCCGTGCTGCGGCGCTTCGGCTTATGATTCTGACCCAACACGGTTCCAAACAGCTACGCCAAAAACAAACCAGCCGCTCCCGGGGCGGCAGCGGCTGGGCAATACTCCAGGGCCCCCACCAAGTATCGATTTGAACCTGGCTACGGTACTGCGCTGAAGCGTGCAGCTTACCCGGCCGCAGCTAAATGAGGCGCACTCCGGCTCGTTTGCGCGTGCCATTTCACGGTATCCACGCCCTTCACCAGCAGCCACAGGCACAACGACAATTCGCCAATAAAGCAGGGCAGCAGAATAGTAGGAAGCAGCATTGCGGCGAGGGCCGGGGCAAGCAGAGCCGCCAAACAAGCCACCACGTAGCACCCGCCCGCTACCTGCATCAGGATGCCTACCACTTTGGGCAAGTAGCCCGACTTAAAAATCAGGTAGCCATTCACCAGGCAGGTGAAGCCAAAGAATACGAGGGCAATATTGAAGGAGATTTCATGGGCCTTCAGGGAGAAGTCGGCCAGCATGGGCACCTGCCGGGACCCTAAGGCCTGGGCATACTGGGCACTTTCCAAGGTGGGCATCACCAGCAGCAGAAACACCTTGCTGATGGCCTCCACTGCCAGGGAGACCAGGTTGAAAAACAACGCCAGCAGCACCAGGCTTTTGCTCACGGGCCGCAGCAGCAGGTATTCAATCCACAGCAGGGGCACGGCACACAGCACTACCAGCAGATTGCCGGCCACGGAAAGGCGCCACAGCCCCGGCGAGGCCAGAATGTTGCGCGCCGTGGCGGCCGCATCGCCCGACACCAGCAGCTTGCTGGTCACAAACCCTTCGGCAAACAGACCAAACAGGATGATAACCAGGTAGAGGGCGCCCCCGATGCGGGCATAAGTCAGCGGCGAATTGTCAATCGTGCGAGAAGTCATTTGCAGGGGCGCCGGATAACATGCGGCTCATGAGAGTAAAGCCTTGGTTGGCTGCTCACGCCTCTGATGCCGCTTTGTGCCGCAAGGTTGTCTGGTAGCGCATCGATTTTACTTGCTGACTTAACGGTCAGTAGCGAGGCCGAAAGTAGGCAAGGTGATTATGTCATTCCAAAGCCCCAAAACCAAACCAGCCTGCGCCCGGAGCAGCAGCGGCTGAGTGATACGAAAGCGACCAACCCGTCCGGCAGCCGCCGCCACTGCTGGTTGAGCCAGTGCTAGCTTTCGGGCACCACCACGGTGGTCACGTGGCCGGCCACCACCTGCCAGTGCCCGGCCTGCCGGGCCCACACCCGCAGGTAGCGCACCTGCTGGTGGAAGGGCTGCCCGGCCGCGGTGCCTTCCATATCCGCCAGCACGGAGGCCACGGCGGTCGTCTCGTTCAGCACCCGCACGATTTGCTGCAGGGGCCGCGCCGCCGTTATCCGCAGCAGCCCCGACCGATGCGCCTCCAGGTCTTCGGCTTTGCTGACCAGCCGCCCCTGCATGTCGGCAAACAGCAGGTCGTCGGCCAGCAGGCTCGTCCAGCGCCGGGACATCGGCGGCCAGTTGGGCTAGGCGCAAGCGCGTCTCCAGTTGCTCGATGGTGGCCAATACGGCGGCCGCCGGGTCGCTCGGGGTTGGGCTGAAAGCAGCAGGTTTCATGCAATGAATTTAACCACTGCCGCGGACTTGGCTACCCCAAAAACAAACCAGCCGCTCCCGGGGCGGGGGCGGCTGGTGAAGCTTGAGTTTCTAGACAGTTTACTGTTTGCGGTCAAAGCGTCCAGCAGTTACCCTCACCGTTTTATTGGGGTCCAGGTTGCTTACCGCCGTGAACTCGAAGGTACCAGTGAAAAACTTGGCCGGTTAGCTCTACTCATTGTTATACGGCCAGTGTGAATGGCGCTGGTCGTGTAAATCTCCCCGTTACTAGTGCGAAAGCTTATTATCGCGTGGTCAAAAATTGTGCTATCCACTGCTGATGGTGGTAATCCGGTGTCACGATTAAGCACAAAATCTCCAACCCCAGGATTTCGCAAATACAATGTGACCGTAACATATTTCTTTGCCTGCTCACTATTGATGCGCAATTCGTATTCATTTCTGGCTTGCAGACCAGGCCAGGGAATGTAATATCCTCCTTCAAGTGCTGCTGCACCGTTATTAAAAGTGCTAAGAAGTGGGGCCGACCAACCGGTAGCTGGATAGGCTACTCCATCAACTAGGAAGCCACCTGTATTCAAACCTTCTTGGCTGATGCGAGGCAGAGTGGCTTCTGGGTCTTCCTTCTTGCAAGCAGCGGAAAGTAACAGAACGCCTAATAGCAAAGGATAAGAACAACGCACGGCTTTAGACGGAATGCTGAATTTGCTCATTATCAAACCTACTCTTTTACACGACAGCCCCGAAATCAAATGTTCTGCCTTTAGGACTTTGCTTTTCCCAACATACGCTTACCACAATAAGTTAAGCGCCTGCTTTTCAGCTATTATTCTGAAACAAAATCAGGCTTTATAAACATGAAGCAAAAGCCAATAAAAAAGGCCACTCAGTTTGAGTGGCCTTTTTTATTGATGTAAAAACGAAGGCTCCTTACGACCCGCATGCCTCGCAGCCCTCTGGGTTATCCAACGAGCAGCTCATGTCGCTTTGGTTCTGCTCGACTAGGGCCATTGGCTCCAGGGTTTCGGCGGCTTGCTTTTCCACCGTGAACTTGATGGCGTCGGCGGCGGCTTTGGTGCGCAGGTAGTACATGCCCGTTTTCAGGCCGCGCTTCCAGGAGTGGAAGTGCATGCTGGTGAGCTTGCCGAAGTTCACGTTTTGCACGTGCAGGTTCAGGCTCTGGCTCTGGCAGATGTAGGCGCCGCGGTCGGCGGCCTGGTCGATGATGCGGCGCTGCGAAATCTCCCACACCGTCTTGTACAGGTCCTTGATGTGCTGCGGAATGCGAGCAATGCCCTGCACCGAGCCGTTGGCCGCGATGATTTCCTGCTTCATGGCGTCGTTCCACAGGCCCAGGGCCACCAGGTCCTTCAGCAGGTGCTTGTTCACCACCATAAACTCGCCGGAGAGCACGCGCCGCACATAAATGTTGCTCGTGTAGGGCTCAAACGACTCGTTGTTGCCCAGAATCTGGGCAGTGCTGGCCGTGGGCATGGGGGCCACCAGCAGGGAGTTGCGGGCACCGTGCTTCACCACCTCGGCGCGCAGGCTTTCCCAGTCCCAGCGGCCCGAGTCGGGCGTCACGCCCCAGAGGTCAAACTGGAACTTGCCCTGGCTCAGGGGCGAGCCCGGGAAGGTCTCGTACGGCCCGTCCTTGATGGCGAGGTCCTTCGAAGCCGTCATGGCCGCGAAGTAGATGGTTTCGAAAATGTCCTTGTTCAGGCCCGAGGCTTCGTCGCTCTCGAAGGGCATGCGCAGGGCAATAAATGTATCGGCCAGGCCCTGCACGCCCAGCCCAATGGGGCGGTGGCGGAAGTTCGACTTCTGCGTTTCGGGCACCGGGTAGTAGTTCACGTCAATCACCTTGTTCAGGTTCAGCGTGGCCTGGTAGGTCACCTCGTACAGCTTCTGGTGGTCGAAGGTGGTGTTGCCGGCCTTGTCGGTCACGAGGTAGCGGGGCAGCGCCAGCGAGGCCAGGTTGCACACCGCAATTTCGTCGGCGTCGGTGTACTCAATAATCTCGGTGCACAGGTTGCTCGACTTAATCGTGCCCAGGTTCTGCTGGTTCGATTTGCCGTTGGCGGCGTCCTTAAACAGCATGTAGGGCGTGCCCGTCTCGGTCTGGCTTTCCAGGATGGCAAACCACAGCTCCTGCGCCTTGATGGTTTTGCGGCCGCGGCCTTCGCGCTCGTACTTCAGGTACAGCTTCTCGAATTCCGGGCCCCAGGCTCGTGTCGAGGCCGGGGCACTCGTGCGGGCACATCAGGGTCCAGTCGCCGTTTTCCTCCACGCGCTTCATGAACAGGTCGGGCGTCCAGAGGGCGTAAAACAGGTCGCGGGCGCGCATTTCCTCCTTGCCGTGGTTCTTCTTCAGGTCCAGGAACTCGAACACGTCGGCGTGCCAGGGCTCCAGGTAGATGGCGAAGGCGCCCTTGCGCTTGCCGCCGCCCTGGTCCACGTAGCGGGCCGTGTCGTTGAACACCTTCAGCATGGGCACCAGGCCGTTGGAGTTGCCGTTGGTGCCTTTGATGTAGGAGCCCGTGGCCCGCACGTTGCTCACCGACAGGCCAATGCCGCCGGCCGATTGCGAAATCAGCGCGCAGTTCTTCAGCGTGTCGTAAATGCCGTCGATGGAGTCGTCCTTCATCGTGAGCAGGAAGCAGGCTCGACATCTGCGGCTTCGGCGTGCCGGCATTGAACAGCGTGGGCGTGGCGTGCGTAAACCACCGCTCGCTCAGCAGGTTATAGGTCTTAATAACCGAGTCGATGTCGCTCTTGTGGATGCCCACCGACACGCGCATCAGCATGTGCTGGGGCCGCTCCACCACCTTGCCTTCCAGGCGCAGCAGGTAGCTCCGCTCCAGCGTCTTAAAGCCGAAGAAGTCGTAGTTATAGTCGCGGTCGTAGATAATGGCCGAGTCCAGGGTGGCGGCATTCTTATGAATCACCTCCCACACGTCGGTAGCCAGCAGCGAGGCGTTGTCGCCGTTCTTGGGGTCTTCGTAGGTATAGAGCCGCTTCATGGTGCTCGAAAACGACTTCGAGGTCACCTTGTGCAGGTTGCTCACCGCAATGCGGGCCGCCAGGATGGCGTAGTCCGGGTGCTTGGTGGTGAGCGAGGCAGCGGTTTCGGCAGCCAGGTTGTCCAGCTCAACGGTGGTCACGCCGTCGTAGATGCCGTCAATCACCTTCTTCGCCACCTCAATCGGCGAGATAAAGTCCTGATTCAGGCCGTAGCAGAGCTTTTCAATCCGCGCCGTGACCTTGTCAAACTTCACGGATTCGCGGCGACCGTCGCGTTTAATTACTAGCATACCGGTAGTGTTTTGGTGTGGGTTTTTCTGTATAAAAAGCAGTCGGAGCTGGGGGTGCGCGACGCCAAGTAGCTAAGTCAGATGTGAAAGAGTAGCGTAGAATTCTGCGGAAATCAGAGGCCTCGGTTCATTCAATTCCGGAAATTACCTCATCCGTTTTGGGAGGGCAAGCAAAAAATATAGAAGTTTTCCACACACTGCCCTGGCGTAGCATAAAAGCCTGTTTTAGGAATTATTAACAGCGACTGCGCATTTACAGCGTACATTGTCTTCAATTGACGGCACCCTTATCTTCAAATGACAACAGTCCCTTTTCAAACTACAGTAGATGCGATGGTTGCGTTGCTCGGCGGCCCGTCGGTCATGGCGCAACCAGTTCGGACCAGCATGGATTTAATCCGTGCGGCAGCTGCTGGAGTTTCTGTTAAAGCAGTAAGGAACTTGCAGCAACACATGCGTTTGACCAACCGCGAAATGAGCGAAGTGCTGTCCATATCAGAAAGTACCCTTACCCGCCGCGAGCAAACCAAAAGCAACCTCACCCGGGATGAATCAGAGAAAGCCATACAGCTTTCAGCCGTGGTAGCCAAAGGATTGGAGGTCTTCGAAAACGAACCCGACTTTCACCGCTGGCTGCAAATGGAGAATCCGGCGCTGGGCGGCGAGCGTCCCCAAGCGCTTTTATCGTCGGCACTGGGCCGTGAGCAGGTGCGCGAGATTCTGGGACGGATTCAGTGGGGCATTTTCTCCTAACCCAGGCTTCCCGTCTACTGTTCTAAGCTGGGCATGCACCTCTACCGCTTCGGCAAGCAGCCGTACATCAATGACCTGACGGGCCAGGGAGGCCTGTACCACAGTGGCCGCTGGCACCAACAGGGCACCCCCATTCTCTACACCGCCGAGCACCTGTCGCTGGCGAAGCTGGAGATGCTGGCCAATTCGTCCATCTTACCTGTCAACTACTTCGTGCTAACGCTGGAAGTGCCGGACGGCACGCCGGTCAAAATCATTCAACCTGATGAGTTGCCAGCCGACTGGTTTGGTCTCCCTTACCCTCCTGAACTAGCCGCCATCACTGAGCAATGGATTCGGGAAGGCAAATTCTGGCTCATGCGGGTGCCCTCGGTTCACTCCCCTACAGAATATAACTATCTGCTCAACCCGCTCCACCCCGACCATGCCCAATTGCGCTTGGTCTCAGTAGAACCGCATCCGTTTGATTCGCGACTGAAGTAATTGACCACAAAAAAGCCCGCTGCTGCTGGAGCAGGGCGGGCTTTTTCACTTGCTAATTAAGGGCCTAGAAATCCTCGTCGAGCGAGAACACGTTGTCGTTGCGCTCGCTCATCACGCCGGCTTTCTGGTACTCGGCCACGCGCTTCTCGAAGAAGTTGGTTTTGCCCTGCACCGAAATCATTTCCATGAAGTCGAAGGGGTTGGTGGCGTTGTAGATTTTGGCGCAGCCAAGGGACACCAGCAGGCGGTCGGCCACAAACTCGATGTACTGCGCCATCGTCTTGGCATTCATGCCGATGAGGCTCACCGGCAGGGCGTCGGTCACAAACTCCTGCTCGATGCGCACGGCATCGGCGATGATGCCCTGCACACGGGCTTCGGGCAGCTTATTCACGAGGTAGCTGTAGAGCAGGCAGGCGAAGTCGCAGTGCAGGCCCTCGTCGCGCGAAATCAGCTCGTTGGAGAACGTGAGGCCGGGCATCAGCCCCCGCTTCTTGAGCCAGAAAATAGAGCAGAACGAGCCGGAGAAGAAGATACCTTCCACGGCGGCGAAGGCGATGAGGCGCTCGGCAAAATTGTCGGAGTTTATCCACTTCAGGGCCCACTCGCCTTTCTTCTGCACGGCGGGCACGGTTTCGAGGGCATTGAAGAGGTAATCCTTCTCCTTGGGGTCTTTGATGTAGGTGTCAATCAGCAGCGAATAGGTCTCGCTGTGAATGTTTTCCATCATAATCTGGAAGCCGTAGAAGCAGCGCGCCTCGGGCATCTGCACCTCCTGCATGAAGTTCACGGCCAGGTTTTCGTTCACAATGCCGTCGGAGGCCGCGAAGAAGGCCAGCACGTGCTTGATGAAGTGGCGCTCGTTGTCGTTCAGGCCGTTCCAGTCCTTTTGGTCCTGCGAGAGGTCAATTTCTTCGGCCGTCCAGAACGAGGCCTGCGACTTCTTGTAGTACTGCCACACCTCATCGTTTTGGATGGGGAACAGGACGAAGCGGTTGGGGTTTTCGGCGAGGAGCGGCTCCATAAACTTTTGTGGACTTAGTGGCAGGTTTCGTCGAGGAAGGTGGGCTGTCAACTGCCGATAACGGGCAGATGTTTGGCGGGCAGCTCAGAAAAGCAACCCGCCTTCCAGCTTCAAATATAGGCTCAACCGCGAGGCCGATTGCCACCGTTTTCGGGTTTTTTATTCCCTAATTTTTCGTTAAGTCCGGAATTTTCCCGGGGTGCAAACTCCGTTTTTTACGCAGCTCAACCGTAGCTTTCCCACCTAAAAAACACTCAAAATCAGCATCTTTTAGTCCACTTTTCCACATTTTACTTGTGGATAAGGGGGCTTGTCCCCAAAAAGAAGGGGTGTACGTACGTACTCTCTGCGTACTCCCCGATATTTTTAACGTGACCGTAATCAAGGCTTCACCGGCCCACGGGCGGTTTTGCGCCGCCACGGCCCGGGCCATCCAATGACGATTAAGAACTTAGGTTTGGATTTGCAAAAGCAAAGCCGTACTTTTGCCTTCCCATTTCAGAAAAACCCGCGAAAGCTGATGTACGCAATTGTCAACATAGCTGGCCAGCAGACCAAGGTTGAGGCCAACAAATTCGTTTACGCTCACAAACTGGCCGGCAACGTCGGTGACACCGTAACGCTGGGCAACGCCCTGCTGACCGATGACAACGGCACCATCACCATCGGTGCGCCTACCCTGGACATCGCCGTAACCGGCACCATCCTCGCTCACGTGAAGGGTGACAAAGTCCTCGTCTTCAAAAAGAAGCGCCGCAAGGGCTACCAGAAGATGAACGGCCACCGCCAGTCGTTCACCAAAGTAATGATTAACAGCATCGGCTAAAGCGTTTCTGGTTTTTGGTTGCTAGTTTCTAGTTTCCAGAACGCAACCAGAAACAACTAACCAGCAACTAGCAACCTACTAATATGGCTCACAAGAAAGGTGTCGGCTCGTCCAACAACGGCCGCGAATCGCATTCCAAACGTCTCGGCGTAAAAATCTTCGGAGGCCAGGCCCTCGTAGCCGGCAACATCATCGTGCGTCAGCGCGGCACCAAGCACCACGCCGGCGAGAACGTAGGCATGGGTAAGGACCACACGCTGTTCGCTCTCGTTGACGGCGAGGTTCAGTTCCGCAAAGGCCGCAAAGACCGGTCTTTCGTAACGGTTATCCCCCGCGAAGTATTCTCGGTACCGGCTTAATTGCTGCCCCGATAAATCAGAAAAGGCTGCCCCGCAAGAGGCAGCCTTTTTCGCGTTGCGGATTATATACCGGGCAGCTTATCGGCCGAAGTACAGGCCCAGGTTGAACTGCGTGGTGAGGGTAAGCGGCCCGGGCACCCGGGCCAGGGTGGTATAGTTGCGGTTAGGCCCTAAGCCAACCCCGGCGTTGAAATCAAGCAAAAAGTTGCGGTTTAAGCGGCGTTGCATGCCCCAAACCACATTTAGAGCAGGTGCCAGCTCAACTTCCTGGCCATACATGCGCCGCATTTCGGTGTGCAGCTCCATGCCTACGTAGTTGCCGATGAAGCGCCCGTGGGCCCGGTTGTGCAGTGCCCGCCCGGCTTGGTTGTAGTAGTAGCGCCCACCAATTCCGACGGCGCCCGATGGAACCCGGTTGCTACGTTCGCCGGAAAAAGATTCGCGGCGAGGAACGCCAAAATCAGTATCAACCTGCCCGTACACGGTAAACTTGGCGTTGATGGCGTGCTCTGCTCCCACGGTTATGGGCACTTGGGAAAGCAAACCGTGGTACCCTCCCCATTGAAAGGCACGGCCTGCATTCAGGCCTACTTTCAATAGCAGCCGGTCAGGGTTGTCTTCTGTTGGCACAGCCGGTGTTACAGCGGGCTGGGTCGTGGCAGCATCAGGCGCGGAAGCAGGCACCGTTTGGGCCGAACTGAGGGAAGTGCTGGCCAGCAAGACCAGGCTAGGTAACAGGTAGCGAATGATGTGCATTGGGTGAAACAGATGAAGTGGAAATTCACCCAGTAGATTCCCCTGATGCGGGCACGGTTGCAAGCGCTGGCGAGGTCACGGTGCCGGCTAGTGATTCAGGCGGTAGAGCACCGGCTTGCTGGGGCTGGCATCCAGCTCAAGACTGGTGATTTGGAGGTTGAGCAGATAGAGCCCGTCGGCTACGGCGTCAGGCACAAAAATCAGCTCGGTGATGGTAGCGCCGCAGCGGGGCTGCGCGGGGTATTGCCAGAAAGCGTGGTGGGCCAGGAGCTGGCCGGCGTCTTCTTCGCGGTCCACGCTGGGCAGGTCGAGCAGAAAGTGCTGCACGCCGTACTCCACCAGAAACTCGGCCATCGCGGGCTCGACGTAGGTGGGGTTGGTGCCGGAGTATTGGAGGTGACGCTTGGCCGGTTCGTTGGGCATGGTACGCAGCACCAGGGCTTCGGGCATCGACCGGTCGGCTTGCGTAGCCAGTGCGGCTTGCACATCGGCCAGCATCACCACTAGGTCGCCGTTGGGCTGCATGCGCGGGGCTACGCTCACCAGACGGGCCACAAACAGGAAGCGGCGCAGGCACTGGTTGAGCGTAGCGGCCGGGTCGGGCGAGATGTGGCCGTAGCACTCGGTGTGGGTGCCGTTGCCGTGGGGCGTGAGGTGCACGCGCTGGTAGTTGGTGCTGCCGCCCTGCGCCACGCTGCCCACGAAGCTGCCCACCCGAATGGTGTCGAACTGCACGGGCTCGGCCCAGAAACAGTTTACCTGGTCCGGGCCGGGAGCCAGGGGCAGGGAAATGTCAAGGGGCGCAGCGGGGTCGAATGAATAGGTGCGGCCGGCGTATGGGTAAGTAGGAAGCACGCGACAGAGGCGGTTGATAGTGAGCAAAGAGCGGCCGAAGCTACTGGGGCGCTGCCTGGGCGCGCTTACTACGTATCCAGCCGCACAAACACGCCTTCCAAGTAAAAGATGTTGTGGGGCTGGGGGTCGTCGGGACCTTCTTCGTCGCTGGTTTCGTCGTCTTCCGTCACGGGGTAGGTCACCGACAGCTTCAGGGCCACGCTGGGCAGCAGCACCGGGGCGCGTTCGTCGGAATTGTATTCGAGCAGGGCGGGCCACTCCTGGGCGGCCAGCGCGTCGGCCACTTCTTCCTGCAGGTCGGCGGCGCGGGTGTGGGCCAGGCTCAGCAGCGTATCCAGGGACTTGAACGGCAGGGCGAGGTGGAAAAAGTGGGTGTCGCTGTCGAAGAAGGTGGTGGCCCACACGGTCACGTCGTCGGTGTTGTCGAAGACAATGGCCACCACGTGTATTTGCTCCACGAAGAAGTCGGCATCGTCGGCAATGCTGTCGCTGAGTAGCTTCATAGAATCACGAATTCAAACGAATTGGACGGATTTCCGAGCTGCGTTCCCCGAACTCTCGAAGCGCAGAAAGGCCAAAGATGGCGAAAGACGGCAAGGCAGCCTACGCCCCGGCGCGAAATTGAGCTAATCCAGCTTAGTCCGCGACGAACAGCTCCAGGGTGATGTGGTCGGCCAGCAGCTTGCCCGCGTCGGTCAAGGTAAGCACTTCGCCGTGGAGGCGGGCCCAGCCGTTGGCCTGCAGCTCGGCCAGGTAGGCGGGGCGGGTGGCTGGCAGGTCGAGACCCAGGTGGGTGCGCAGGTAAGCCAGGTCGCAGCCCCGGGCGGTGCGCAGCGTGGTAAGCAGGTACTCGTTGGCGCGGTCGGTGGCCGAGAGGGCATCCAGGGTCACGGGCACTTCGCCGCGCTCGAGCACGGCGGCCACGTACTGCGGGTTATTGGCTAGGGTAAACTGGCGGTTGCGGCCGTCGTAGCTGTGGGCGCTGGGCCCCAGGCCGAGGTAGGGCACGCCGCGCCAGTAGTTGGCGTTGTGGCGCGACTCGCGGCCGGGCTGGCAGAAGTTGCTGATTTCATACTGCTCGTAGCCGTGGGCGCGCATGGCGGCCAGCAGCATTTCAAACTGCGTGGCCACAAATTCGTCGGGCGCGGCCCGGAACGTGCCCTTCTGCAGGCGGTGCCCGAAAGCCGTACCCGGCTCAATGGTAAGGGCATAAGCCGAGACGTGGGGCACGCCCAGCGCAAACGCATTGGCCAGGTCGGCCTCCCAGATGTGGTGGCCCGGCGCGGGCACGCCGTAAATCAAGTCGATGGAAATGTTCTCGAAGCCCGCCTCCTGGGCCCGGCGCACGGCCGTAGTGGATTCGGCGGCGGTATGGGCGCGGTTCATCATCCGCAGGTGCGGCTCGTAGAAGCTTTGCAGACCGATGCTGAGGCGGTTTACCGTGGCGGCCTTGAGTTCCTGCAGCTTGGCGGCGCTAAGGTCGTCGGGGTTGGCTTCCAGGGTGATTTCGGCTCCGGGCAGCACCGTGAAGTGCCGGTGGATGGCCTCGAAAATCTGGCTCAACTCCCCGGCCGTGAGCAGCGACGGGGTGCCGCCGCCGAAGTAGATGGTTTCCAGTGCCGTGCCCGCTCCCAGGTAGTCGCGCCGCAGCTCAATTTCCCGCACTATGGCTTCTACCAACTTGCTTTTCAGGCCCAGCGAGGTGCTGAAATGAAAGTCACAGTAATGACAGGCCTGCTTGCAGAAAGGAATGTGGAGGTAGAGGCCGGCCATGAAAGTGCAAACGCGTGGGAGATTACCCGAAGAGCAACGGGCAGCTGCGGAACACCACGGCCCCGCCAGTCGTGCCAATCGACGCGCCCCGCAAAGGTAGCCGCGTGGCGGAGCGCAACCATCGGAAGCATCTAAACGCAGTACCTTAGGGCCTTCGCCACGCCACCCTGGAGCACAGCCGAGCTGCCCATTCGGATTTCTTTTTCTTCCTTACCCTGATGGATGTTTTAAAGCGCAACAACGTCACCGTGTCCGGCACGGGCTCTCAGGCCATGGTCTTCGTGCACGGCTTTGGCTGCGACCAGCACATGTGGCGGCTGGTGGCGCCCGCGTTTGAGGACCGCTACCGTGTGGTGCTGCTCGACCTGGTAGGCGCCGGCAAGTCGGACCTGACCGCCTACGACCCGGCGCGCTACAGCACCCTGCAGGCCCACGCCGACGACGTGCTCGAGGTGCTGCGCGCCCTCGACCTGCACGAGGCCACCGTGGTGGGCCATTCGGTGAGCGCCATGATTGGGGTGCTGGCCGCCATTCGCGAGCCCGCGCGGATAGCGCGGCTGGTGCTGGTAGCGCCCTCGCCGCGCTACCTCAACGACGTGGGCTACACCGGCGGTTTTGAGCAGGCCGACATTGAGGAGCTGCTCGAGACCATGGACAACAACTACCTGGGCTGGTCGGCGGCCATTACGCCGGTCATCATGGCCCACCCCGACCGGCCCGAGCTAACCGCGGAGCTCAACAACAGCTTCTGCAACACCGACCCCACCATCGCCCGGCACTTTGCCCGCGTCACCTTCCTTTCCGATAACCGGGCCGACCTGCCCAAGCTGCGCACGCCGACGCTGATTCTGCAGTGCGCCCAGGACGCCCTGGCGCCGCTGGCTGTTGGCGACTACCTGCACCAGCACCTGGCCAACAGCCAGCTCAACGTACTCGACACCTCGGGCCACTGTCCGCACCTGAGCGCGCCGCAGACTACCATTGCAGCCATCAACCTATTTATGGAGCCGGCGCGTATAGCGTTGGTATGAGTGAGGCTGACTACAAGACGCTGCCGGAACTTGACCTGCGCTTGACGGAGGAAAACCTGGACGACCTCTACGAGCACGCGCCCTGCGGCTACTGCTCGTGCCTGCCCGACGGCACGCTGGTGAAGCTCAACCAGACGCTGCTGGGCTGGCTGGGCTACCGCCGGGAGGAGCTCGTGGCCCGCCAGAGCCTGCAGCAGCTGCTGACCATTGGCGGGCGCCTGCACTACGAGATGCACGGCGTGCCTTTGCTGCTGCTGCAGGGCCACGTGCGCGAAATGAGCTACTCGCTGCGCGGCAAAGACGGCCGCACCATCCCGGTGTTGCTCAACGCCGTGCTCCTGCGCGGGGCCAACGACGAGCCGCTGGTCGTGCGCGTGACCCTGTTCGACATCACCGACCGCCGCAAATACGAGCAGGAGCTGCTGCGGACCAAGGCCCAGGCCGAGGAGCAACGCGAGCAGCCTGCGCACCCAGAACGAGCAGCTCACCCGCATCAACGCCGACCTCGACAACTTCGTGTACACGGCCTCGCACGACCTCAAGCAGCCGGTGCACAACCTAGCGGGCCTCTTCCAGGAGTTTGAGCGCAGCGCCACGTTCCACGACCCGGCCGCGGCCGGCATGGTGGACATGTTTCATGAGGCGCTGCAGCAGCCTGCTGGGCACCATCGACGGCCTTACCGAGGTAGTGCAGCAGCAGCGGCAACTGGACGAGGCCCCCGTGGAAGCCGTGGCGCTGCAGCCCTTCACCGAAGAAGTTATCCGCGGCCTGCCGCAGTTGCCCGGGCAGCCCGAGGCCGAGTTTACACTGGATTTTGCCGCACTGCCCTCTCTGCGCCTGCCCCGCACTGCTTTGCAGAGCGTGCTCTACAACCTGCTCAGCAACGCCCTGAAGTACGCCGAGCCCGGCCGGGCGCCGCGCATTGCGGTGCGCACCGCGCTGGTCGAAGGCACGCCCGTGCTCAGCGTGCAGGACAACGGCCGGGGCATCGACCTGAAGCGCTACGGCGGGGAGTTGTTCCAGCTGTTTCGGCGCTTTCACCCCGAAGTGGCCGGCTCGGGCGTGGGCCTGTACCTCGTCAACCGCCTGGTGAAGCAGGTGGGCGGGCGCGTGGAGGTCGACAGTGTGGTGGGCGAAGGCACTACGTTTCGCGTATTCTTGCCCCAATAGCCCGGGCTCCTGCCTGCTGGCGGGTTTACCTTCGGGAAATTAAACGCCGGCTTTCGCGTTGTATTCCCGAATGTATACCCGGTTTCTACTGTGCTGCTTGGGCTGGTTGTGGCTGAGCTGGCTGGCGGCGAGTCCCGCGGCCCAGGCTCAAATTCCTGCGCCGGCCCCAAACGACTCCATCCCACCCTCGCAGGCTGCTCCCCGCCGGCGGCGCCCCTCCCAGTGCTCCCCGCGGTGCTGCCGGCCGCGCCCCTGCCCCCACCCCGCCACTACGCCGGGCGCTGGCCCAGCCGCGGGTGCTGGTGTTCGACGCCGAAGCTGCGGACCGGCCCCTGCTGCGCCGCTACAAAGTGCGCGCCACCGTGCCCGACTCGCTCGCTGCCCTGCGCGAGGTGCGGGAGCTGGTGCTGGCCCTGCAGGGCGACGCCTACCTCACCGCCTCGGCCGATGAACTGCGCTGGAGCCGCGACACCGTGCGGGTACGCCTGTACGTGGGCCAGCAGTTTCGCTGGGCCTACCTGCGCAACGGCAACCTCGGCGACGGCCTGCTCACCCGCGCCGGCTACCGCGAGAAGCTCTTTCGCCAGACGCCCTTTTTGCCCGCCGACTGGGCCAAGCTGCAGGAGCGGATTCTCATCGAAGCCGAAAACCAGGGCTTCCCCTTCGCCACGGTGGGCCTCGATTCCATTCAGCTCAACGACCACGCCATTGCCGGCCGCGTGGTGCTGAAGCGCGGCCAGGCGGTGGTATTTGACTCGCTGCAGATTGTGGGCAACACCAAAACCAAGAAGCGCTTTCTGACCAAGTACCTGCAGATTTTCCCCGACCAACCCTTCAGTCAGCAGCGCGTGGCGCTGCGGCCCAGCAGCTGCGCCAGCTGCCCTACCTGCGCCTGCGAGCCGAACCCGAAGTGCGGTTTGCCAAAGGCAAGGCGCGTGTGTACCTATTGCTCGACGACCGGCCCTCGAACCAGTTCGACGCCATTGTGGGCATCCTGCCCAACGCCGACGCCACCAAGACCGGCGTGCAGTTCACCGGCGACGTCACCATCAACCTGCGCAACATCCGGGGCGGCGGCAAGCAGATTGGGCTGCAATGGCGCAAAACCGACGCTCTCTCGCAGCTGCTCGACGCCCAGTACGTGCACCCCAATTTCTTTGGCTCGCCGCTGGAAGTGGCCGGCTACTTCAACCTCTACAAGCAAACCAACGACTTCACCACCCTCCGCCCCCGGCTGCAGGTCACGTACCCCACGGCCCAGGCCGGCCGCATCAGCTTTTTTGCCGAGCAGCGCGCCTCGTTCCTGGATGTGCTGCAGGACACCACGGTGCTGCCCCAAAACCTCGATTCAAAGTACAATTCCTACGGCCTGGGCTACGCCCGGAGCAGCCTCGACGACTTGTTCTTTCCGCACCGCGGGTACCTGCTCAACGCCCAGGGCGCCGTGGGCACCAAGAGCATCACCAAGAATTCGCAGCTGCTGCCCGAGCTCTACAACAACGTTGTCTTGCGCTCTACGCAGTACACCTTTGGCCTGCGGGCCGAGCGCTACCTGCCCGTGACACGCGCCGGCGTGGTGCTGCTGCGCCTGCGCGGCGAAGGCCTGGTGAACCCGCGCCTGTTCACCAACGACCTGCTGCGGCTGGGGGCCTGAATTCCTTGCGCGGCTTCAGCGAAAACCAGTTTTACACCAGCTCTTACGCCGTGGGCACGGCCGAATTCCGACAGTTTATTGGGCCGGATTCCTACGTGTTTTTGTTTGCCGACCAGGCCTATACCCGGCGCGACGAAGGCCCCGACCGCCGGCCCGACCAGCCCACCGGCCTGGGCACGGGCCTGAGTTTCCGCACGCCCGCGGGGCTATTTCAGTTCGTGTATTCCATGGGCCGCGCCCGCAGCCAGCCGTTTGAGCTCCGAACCTCGAAGATTCACTTTGGCCTGACCAGCCGGTTTTAAAGCCTTGGCAAAATTGAGCCAAAAGCCTTGGCTTTCCGCCATTTCGTCCACAAAACGGGGCCTGAAAAATCGTTTTCCGACACAGTGGCCGAAAGGTGCCAATGCGCCCTCAGTAGGATGCCAATACGGCTGATATTCAGGCCCAGTAACCCCTGATTCAGATTGGTACATCATTTGTCATAGCAAGCCCGAAGCCGTTCCTAAAACCGGCTCCTTGCCATGAAACTTATCAGCCCGAAATTCATCCGTTCCATTGCCCCGCAGGCTCGACCTGCTCAACACCATCGGCGGTGGGGTAGCCCAGCCCAAGCTCCGCATCGAGCAGAAGCCCAAAGGCGTGCTTATGCGCGTGGCCATGCCCACGGTGGCCGCCGAGAGCTTCCGCGTGGTGCTCAACCAGCAGAAGCTCACCGTATTTGGCGAGTTCCGCCACCAGCCCGACGACGAGCCTGGCCGCCCCGCTCTTCGTGCAAACCCTGGACTTGCCCGCCAACCTCGACCTGGCCCGCATCGATGCCGTGCACGAAGACGACGAGCCTGCGCGTGCGCATTCCCTTCCTGAACGCCAGCGACCAGCAGCGCGAAATCGACATTCGCCACAGCTAAGCCGGCGGAAGCCGCGGCTACTGCCGGCTGGCACCAGTCTTTATATCAACTCTATAACGCCGGGACCGACCGGCACCGCAGTCCACCGATAACGCCGGGGCCGACCGGCCGCTTCCTCGTTTTGAGCTTCACTCTTGAGCCACCGCCCGCAGCGGTGGTTTTGTTTTAGACCACGGATTAGCTCGGATTGAAGCGGATTTCACGGATTTTGTAGTCGATTCACATTCAGCACGAAAAAGGCTTGCCAAGTGGCAAGCCTTTTTCGTTTTTTAAACACGCCATTCGCTGCCGTCCACAAAATCCGTGAAATCCGCTAAAATCCGTGCTAATCCGTGGTCGTGAATAGTGGAATTATCAGCACGAAGCTCATGACCAGGGCCAGGTAAAACCAGCCCATCACCTGCCCGCGGTAGCGGCGCGGCATTCGGTTGCTGAGCACCAGCATGGCCGCGATGACCAGCACCAGATGCGCCACGAAAAAAACCATGGTCTTCACCCAGTTGCTGACGATGGTGTTTTCCTCCTGGTACTGGTTGGATTCGCCCAGCCCCGACGTGAGGTATTGCAGGCCGTAGAAGGCCACGGTTTCGAAGGCCACAAACAGCAGGAAGCCCGCCAGCAGCGCCGATTTCGATGATTTTTCGGTTACGTCGGCCATGGGTCTACGGGCGCGGACGGCCCTGCACCTCCGCCGAGCGGGCCTTGATGTAGAGTTCCTCGACCTTGGTGCGGGCCCAGGGAGTGCGGCGCAAAAGCTTAGGCTGGACTTGATGCTGGGGTTTTCGGCGAAGCAGTTCATCCGCAGGCGGGCATCAAGCTCGGGCCAGCCGTAGGCGGCCACGAGGTACTCGAGAATCTGAGCGAGCGTGACCCCGTGCATCTCGCGGATGAGGTGGCCGGATTCGTCGCGGGCGTCGGCGGCGCGGAGGAAGGACATAGAGAAAAAGGCAGCTGGAAACGTAAAGTTCGCGAAATCCCGGGGCTCCGCACACGCTGGGCCCGGGCCGGGCGTTATTTTTGGACCAATCTCGCCTATGCCGTCTCCTCCGCTCGCCCACCGCAAACCCAAGCATGCCCCCCGCCCCGCCCGGCGCCGGTGGTGGCGGCGCGGGCTGCTGGCGCTGCTGCTGGTGGGGCTGGCCCTGGGCCTGACCTACTACCTGCGCCACCGCGTGCAGGTGAACCGCTACGCCCGCCGCACCTGGGCCACCCTGACCAAAGGCGGCCTCACCGGGCGCGAAAAACCCCGCTGCTGGCCGGCTACTCGGTGCATGGCATCGACGTATCGGCCTACCAGGGCCGCATCGACTGGCCCGAGGTGGCACGCCACGGTGTGCGCTTTGCCTTCATCAAAGCCAGCGAGGGCGGCACCCTGCGCGACGCCCGCTTTGCGCGCAACTGGCGCGAGGCCCGCAAGGCCGGCGTGCTGTGCGGGGCCTACCACTACTTCCAGCCCAGACGCAGCGGCCAAATCCAGGCCGAGCTCTTTGCCCGCACCGTGCCCATCAAGCCCGGCGACCTGCCGCCCGTGCTCGACGTGGAGGCTGCCAATTTTCATGACGTGGCCGTGATGCGCCGCGAGGTGGCCCGCTGGCTGCGCCTCATCGAGGCCCACTACGGCGTGCGCCCCATTCTCTATTCCAACCACAGCTTCTACAAGCGGCACCTGGCCGGCCATTTCGACGACTACCCCTGTGGCTGGCGCACTACGAGGTAGAGCACCCTGCCATGGAGCGTACCAAGTGGATAATCTGGCAGCACTCCGACGAGGCCTACGTGCCGGGCATCCGCGGGGTGGTGGATTTCAACGTGTTTCAGGGCAATTTCGCGGCGCTGCAGGCCCTCCGGGTGCCGGGCGCCGTTGAGCCGCCGCAGCCCAAGTCCGCTCGGGCAGCCAAGCCGCAACCCGCCGCGAAAGCACCAAAGCGCTAGCGTAGCACGGCTTTTGCGGAGGGGCCGCAAGGCTCTTTCCCGGCTGCCCCCGCGCGGGGCCGGCCCGGGAGGTGGCCAAAGATTATTGCTACTTTTAGACGCAGATGAAGATGGTGCTGAACCCCAAACTATTGCGAATTCACTGGTGGAGCACCCGCGTGCTGCCTTTGCTGGTACTCGCGTTGCTGGCCTCCTGCAACAGCAGCCGCAGCGTGAGCAAGGGCCCCGCCGCACCGCGCAGCACCCGCGGCACCTACACCCAAAAAGGCCTGGGCTCCTACTACGCCAACAAATTTGCGGGCCGGGCCACGGCAAGCGGTACCACATACCGGCCCAGCGAAATGACGGCGGCCCACAACACCCTGCCCTTTGGCACCGTGATTCGGGTGACCAATATGCGCAACGGCAAGGCCGTGGACGTGACCGTAACCGACCGCGGCCCGCACACCAAGGGCTACATCGTGGACGTCTCGCGCCGGGCCGCCGTGCAGGCTCGACATCATCGAAGCGGGCGTAGTGCCCGTCGTGGTCACCGTTATCAAACCAGTCAGTGGCCGTTAGCCTGCTGCCAGCTCAATTTCTCCTAAAATCTGCCTTGCTATGAATATCCGCAAAAAAGTACGCTGGACCCTGCCCCCGGCACCAACCGCTACGCCGCCCTCGACCTATGGGTGCGCGCTGCCGAAGATGAGGGTTGGAACGACGACGAAATTCAGTACGTCCTCGACGAGGTAGTGGAAGCCGAAGACAACGCCAAAGGCCTGGAGGTCCTGGACTGGTACACCGCGAAATAGTTAGCGCTACTCTTGGCTGGGTTGCGGCACGGGCCGCACGGCGGCGCGCAGCCATGTTCCCGATAAGGTGGCCAGGCCACCGACCAAGCCAGCCACCACGCCCGTAGCCAGCACCAAGGCCACTACTGAACCTCCCAGCGGCAGCAGCTCTGCCACGCGGTGGGCCAGTAGGCCTTCATTTTGGTACGCCTGCCAGGCCGCGGGCACCAGCCAGCTCAACCCGGCTCCGCCAAAGCCCGCGCCAAACGCGGCCCCGCCCGATGGTGCCATCACAAACCCGATGGCAAAGGCCACCACGGCCATGCTCCACCACGGCAGGTCCAGCTGCACGGCCGAAGCCAGCACGAAAATGAGTAGCAGCAAGAGCCAGGGGTTACGCCAATTCATGCGGGCAAAGTAACGCCTGTTGCCTCGATACTGGCATAAGAGATTGGGGATTAATTCTGATTCGGTGTCTTCCTCTCGCAGCCCCTAGCGTGAGAACCTCACCCCCGACCCCTCTCCAAAAGAGAGGGGAGCCGGACGTTAGAATAGAAAAGGCCCGGCTCAATCTTGAGCCGGGCCTTTTTGTCTAAAATTGAGCTGAAGTCTTGTGCCGTGGCTCCCCTCTCTTTTGGAGAGGGGTCGGGGGTGAGGTTCTGCCAGTGGTGAGGTTCGGCTACGCCGCAGCCAGCACCTCCGCGTCGTTGTTGGCCGGGGAGTTCACCCGTTTACTGATGACGTATTCCTGCATCTTGGCCGCGTCGTAGGGCATCAGCAGGTGCTGGTGGGTTTCCAGGTCCAGCTTATCATCCAGCCAGGCTTGCTCGGTGCTGCGGTCGGGCAGGATGACGGGCATGCGGTTGTGCAGCTTGGCCATCAGCGCGTTGGGCTCGGTGGTGATGATGGTGAAGGTAGGGTGCAGCTCGCCGGTGCTGCGGTCGAGCCACTCGTCCCAAAGGCCCGCGAAGGCGAAGGGCTGCTCGTCGCGCAGCAGAATGCGGTGCGGCACCTTGCCCTCCGGCGTGGTTTCCCACTCGTAGAAACTATCGGCCAGCACCAGGCAGCGCCGGCGGTCGAGTAGCTGCCGAAACGAGGGCTTTTCGGCCAGCGTCTCGGCCCGGGCGTTGATGGGCTTGGGCCCGCTGGCCGGGTCGCGGGTCCAGCGGGCACCAGGCCCCAGTTCAGCAATTGAATCTGGTGGGGCGAGGCATTGGTAATGACGGGCAGGCGCTGCGAAGGCGCGGCGTTGAAGGTAGTCGGAGCCGGCTCGGTGAACTTGGCGTCGAAACGCTGCTCAACGACGGGCGCGGGGGCGATGAAGGTATAGCGGCCACACATGGGAGTGACTGAGTAAAGGAGTGACTGAGTGAATACAAGACATTAACGACAACGCACCGCACTGGTTCCGTCATCGGTTGAGGAAACGCCCCTTTTTCACTCAGTCACTCCGCCGCTCAGTCGCTCTTATTTATAAAGCAGCTCGTAGTACTCCTTGGCCATGCGGCCCGACTCGAACTCCGGCTCAACTTCCTTCATAGCGGTTTTCACCACTTTCAGGAAGTTATTGGGCTGGTCGTAGTACAGGGGCACCACGTGGTTTTCGAGCACGTCGAGCAGGGAGGTGGCTTCCTGGTCGTCTTTCACGTTCTCGGGCAGCTCCACGGGGGCATGCGCGATGAGGAAGCCGTTTTCGCCGTCGCGGCAGAACTCCGGAATCCAGCCGTCGGCGATGCTCAGGTTCACGCTGGCGTTCATGGCGGCGGTCATGCCGCTGGTGCCGCTGGCCTCGCGCGGGAAGCGCGGCGTGTTGAGCCACACATCGGAGCCCTTTTTGAGGGCGGCCGACAGGCCCAACTCGTAGCCGGTGAGCACGGCGCAGTTCTTCAGGTGGGCCGTACGCTTGATGATTTCATTGAACAGGTCCACGGCGCCGAAGTCCTTGGGGTAGGGCTTGCCGGCCCAAATCATTTGGATGGGGCGCTCGGTGTTGGTGGCCAGCGCCACAAACCGGTCGAAGTGGCGCAGAATCAGGTCGGCGCGCTTGTAGCCGGCAAAGCGCCGGGCCCACACGATGGTCAGCACGCTGGGGTCGAAGAGGTTGCCGGTCTGGTCGGCCACTATCTTGAACAGGTCCTGCTTGAGCTCGCGCTTGCGGGCCAGCAGGGCCGCGTCGTTCTTGGCTTTGTGGGCGGCCGCGAGCTGCGGGTCGCGCCAGTAGAGGCCGTTCTGGCTGTTGGTGATGGGAATGATGGGGCAAATGCCGGGGTAGTGGCCCCACATTTCCAGGCTCACGATGCCGTGTACCTTGCTCACGGCGTTGGCCTTACGGGCAAAGCGCAGGGCGGTGAGGGTGTAGTTCAGGGCATCGTGCTCGATGCGGGCCACCCGGCGCACCTCCTCCTCCGGCACGTCGCCAAAGAAGCTCATATCGGTGAGCAGCTTCATGGGACGCTCCTCGTTGCCGGCCAGCTCGGGCGTGTGGGTGGTGAACACCAGGCGCTTCTGGACTTCGGCCAGGTTGCGGCCGTGCTTTTCGTAGAGGTAAAACGCCAGCGGCAGGCCGTGGCCCTCGTTGAGGTGGTACACGTCGGTTTTGCGGCCGAGCAGGTCGAGCAGCTTGCCGCCGCCCACGCCCAGCAGGATGCTCTGGGCCACGCGGGCCGCCGCGTCCGGGTCGTAGAGGTGGTGCGAGATGGTGCGCGAGAGGTGGTCGTTCTCGGCAATGTCGGTGGTGAGAAAGAACATGGGCACCGTGCCGAATACTTCGGGGGCGAGGTACAGGGCCTTCACGTGCACGTCGGCCCCGTGAATGGTGATGGGGAACACCAGGCCGGTGTCTTCGAGAAACGAGTAGTGCTTCTGGCGGAAGTCGGCCCGCATGGTTTGGTCCTCGTTGCGGCCCTGGTCGTAGTAGCCGAAGCTCCACAGGATGCTGATGCCCACGAGGTTCTGCTTGAGCTCATAACCCGACCGCATGTGCGAGCCGGCCAGAAAGCCCAGGCCGCCCGAATAGGTTTTCAGGGCTTGGTCGATGGCAAATTCCATCGAGAAGTACGCCGCGGCCGTCTTGTACTTGGCCGCGGGCGTGTAAGGTTTGAACGTAAAAGCCATAAAGAATTAGCGCGCCCGCTGCTGCCGGCGCCTGAGGGGAAATCAATTTGAAAATGGGGCGTGCCACAACCTGAGCCTTGGCCCGTAGAGGACGCAAGGTCTGAAGCAATTGGCACAGTATACAAGTGGCCCTGAATACGGCACGCACGAAACGGCGGGTAGCGCTCTACCAAAACGCCTCGCCGCGGGCCGGGCACGGACTTTAGCGCACGCCGGCTATGCCTTTCAGCTGCTCGAGTTTCCGCAAGGTCTGCTGCGAGGCCTGGTGCTGGCGCTCCACGGCCTGCCGGGCGGGGCCGGTCAGGGCGGGGTCGGCCAGGGCTTCGGTGTAGGCCTTGATGGCCCATTCCTCGCCGTAGATGTTGGAATCGAGGATGCTTTTCTCGTCGCGGCCGGTCACTACCGCCTTGGCATCCATGAAGCCGCGGTAAAACTTGCCCTTGAGCGTGGTGCTGCTTTCGGCATCGCCGCCGGCTGCCCGGGCAAAGCCGTTTATCTCCTTCACAAACTGCTCGCTCTGCTGCACCAGGCTCCTGGTAGTACGCCTGGTTTTGCGGGTCCTTGGTTTCCTGAGCGGCGGTCTTGTACCCCTCAATTCGGTCGTTGACAAATAGGGCCACTCGTTGAGCGTATCGGCAAGTTTGGAGTGGTCGGCCATGGGTTTAGGCAGTAGGTAAGGATAACAAGGGATAAGGATAAGCTGGCCTGCCGGCGCAGCGGTAACAGCAGCTAACGACGGAAGCAGAGGCCTGGTTGAGCTAAATCCGAACTTATCCAATAAGTACTATTTAATAGTACACCTGTGAAGTTTTACAGCATAAAAAGAACATAATTTTACAACATTAAACATTTCAAATCAACTGATTAATGCGCCTAGTTTTGCCCTGTCATTTCACACTCACACCCCTGGTTCGAACGCATGCGCATTCTTTTTCCGCCCGCTACTTAGTGGCGCCCCTGCTTGGTGCAGTCCTTTTTGCTAGCTGTTCCAAGTCGGAGCTAACGCCCGAAACCCCGGCCGTGGCCGTGGCCACCACCACGCAGCACGTGGCAGCCGCAGGCTTCCCCGAAGGATTTGAGACGGGCACCAAAACGGCCTATACCACCGGCAGCGTCACCCTGGGTTCAGGCTCCTGGACCCTGAACGACGCCCTCATCGGCAACACTACGGCCGACCCCAAAACCGGCGCGCAGTCGGTGCGGGTGCGCAACCTGGGCATCGTGGGCATGAATTTTAACACCACCACCGGGGCCAGCACCGTGAGCGTGAGCCACGCCGTGTACGGCACCGACGGCGCCAGCACCTGGGAGCTGTGGAAATCGGCCGACAGCGGCGCCACGTTCGCCAAAGTGGGCAGCACCGTCACCACCAGCAGCACTGCGCTGGCCACCGCCACCTTCACCGTAAACCAGAGCGGCAACCTGCGCTTCCAGCTGCGCAAGGTGTCGGGCGGCACCAACCGCATCAACCTCGACAACATCAGCATCGAGCAGTACGGCACCACTCCCCCGCCCACGGGCGGCAAGAAGTTTTTGTTTGACGCTTCGCACACCGAAACCGCTGGCAACGCCGACTGGGTGCTGGACGTGGACGCCGGCGTAGTGCCGCGCTACCCCACCCCGGCCGCCTCGGGCATCACCAGCACCACGCCGGAAACGTACTGGTCGGCCGCCATCTCGGCCTGGGGCGTGGCCCTCGTAAAATTGGGCCACTCGGTAGAGCAGTTGCCAACGGGCACGGCCATCACCTACGGCAACACTTCTAACCCCCAGGACCTGGCCAACTACAGCGTGTTTGTGGTCGACGAGCCCAACACGCTGTTTTCGGCCAGTGAGAAGACGGCCATCGTGAACTTCGTGAAAAACGGCGGCGGCCTGTTCATGATTTCCGACCACGACATCTCGGACCGCAACAACGACGGCTACGACTCGCCCGACATCTGGAACGACCTGATGGCCAACAATTCGGTGCAGGCCAACCCCTTTGGCTTCACGGTGAACCTCGACAACATCGTGGAAAACAGCTTCAACGTGCGCACCGGCACCAACCCCATCATGAACGGCTCGCAGGGTGTGGTGTCGCAGCTCTCCTTCCACAACGGCGCCACCATGACCCTGAACCCCGCGGCCAACAGCACGGTGCAGGGCCTGGTGTGGCGCACCTCGGCCACCCAGGGCAACAACCTGGCGATGGCCGCCAGCAGCACCTATGGCACCGGCCGGGTGGTGATTATCGGCGACTCTTCGCCGGCCGACGACGGCACCGGCTCGCCCGGCAACACCGTGTACGACGGCTGGAACGAGAACGTGAGCACCCCGCGCCTGCACCTGAATGCCTCGCTCTGGTTGGCTAAGCTGCAGTAAAGTCTCCGCCACTTTCCTAGCCTTGCAAAGCCCCGCTACTCAAGCCAGTAGCGGGGCTTTTTGCGCGTGCTGGGGGCCCCGGCCGCCTACCCGTTTATTGGATGCGCCCATTGCTTAGGTTACTTTGCCGGCTCTCAGCCACGCCGTTCTGCTTTCGCTCATGACTTTCTCCCGCTTTTTGCCCCTGCTTGCCGGGGCCCTGCTGGTAGCTCCATTATCTCCTGCAAATGCGGCTCCGGTCGCAGCCACCCCGGCCGCCGCGCCGGCCAAAACCGCGGCCATCAGCCGCATCGACCCCACGTTTTGGTGGGTGGGCATGAAAAACCCCAAGCTCCAGCCTGCTGGTGCACGGCCCCGGCATCGGGAGCAGCACCGTGACGTTGAACTACGCCGGTGTGACCCTGGACGGCGTGCAGAAGCTGGAAAACCCCAACTACCTGCTGGTGAACCTGACCATCGGCCCCGCGGCCCGGCCGGGCAAGCTGGCGCTGCAGTTCCAGGGCGCCAAGAAGGTGAAGTACGAATACGAGCCTGCGTGCCCGCAATACCGACCCCAACCGCACGCAGGGCGTGACCAGCGCCGACTTCGTGTACCTGCTCATGCCGGACCGGTTTGCCAACGGCAACCCCAAGAACGACGTCATTAAGAGCACCAACGTTTCGCGCGTGGCCCGGGACTCGATGTACGCCCGCCACGGCGGCGACCTCAAGGAATTGAGCAGCACTTCGACTACCTGAAGGAGCTGGGCGTGACGGCCATCTGGCCCACGCCGGTGGTGGAAAACAACCAGCCCAAGGCCAGCTACCACGGCTACGCCCTCACCGACTACTACGCCGTGGACCCGCGCTACGGTACCAACGCGGAGTACGTGGGCTTCGTGAAGAATGCCCACGCCAAGGGCCTGAAGGTCATTCACGACGTGGTGCTCAACCACATGGGCAGCCAGAACTACCTGTTTCTTGACCAGCCGGCCAAGGACTGGTTTCATCAGTGGCCCGGGTACACGCGCAGCAACTTCCGCGACGCGGCCTTCAACGACCCGTATGGCTCAACTCTCGACCGCAAGCTGTTTGGCGAGGGCTGGTTTGACAAGCACATGCCCGACCTCAACCAGACCAACCCGCTGGTGGTTACGTACCTCATTCAGAACTTTCTGTGGTGGGTGGAGAATACGGGCCTCGACGGCTACCGCATCGATACCTACAGCTATTCCGACCGCAACTTTCTGATGCAGTGGGGCGCCGCTATTCTGGAGGAATACCCCAAAATCGGCATGTTTGGCGAAACCTGGGTGCAGGGCACGGCCCAACAGGCTTACTTCGCCCAGAACATTTTCCCGGCGGTGCAGGGCTTCAAGTCCAACCTGCCCGGCGTGACGGACTTCCAGATGCAGTACGCCATCAACGAAGCCCTGACCAAGGACGCCGGCTGGACCGAGGGCGTGAGCCGGCTCTACTACACGCTGCAGGCCGACTGGATGTACCAGGACCCCATGCGCAACGTGCTGTTTCTCGACAACCACGACCTGAGCCGTTATTACTCGGTCATCGGCGAAGATTTTCAGAAGTACAAGATGGGCCTGGCCTGGCTGCTCACCTGCCGCGGCATTCCGCAGCTGTACTACGGCACCGAGGTGCTGATGAAGAACTTCAGCAACCCCGATGGCAAGGTGCGCGAGGACTTCCCCGGCGGCTGGCCCGGCGACAAGAAGAACCTGTTTGTGGCCGCGGGCCGCAACGCCCAGGAGCAGGAAGCCTTCCGCTACGTGAGTACCCTGGCCAACTACCGCAAGACCCACCCTGCCCTGCACAGCGGCAAGCTGATGCAGTTTATCCCCGACGCGGGGGTGTACACCTACTTCCGCTACAACGACCAGGGCGAAACCGTGATGGTGCTGATGAACGCCAACAAGGACGAGAAAACCGTGGACACGGCCCGCTTTGCCGAGCGCCTCGCCGGCTTTACGTCGGGCACGGAGGTGACCAGCGGCGCGGCCATTGCGGACCTGAAAACCCTGAAAATCCCCGGCCGCACGGCCTGGGTAGTGGAATTAAAGCGGTAACTTCAGGATAAACCGTGCTCAACCCCATGACCGACCTCACCGACCAAGTAGCCATCGTGACCGGCGCCAGCCGCGGCATCGGCAAAGCCATTGCCCTGCTGCTCTCGCTGCAAGGCGCCAAAGTGGTGGCCGTAGCCCGCACCGAAGAAGAGCTGACCGAGCTCACGCACAAAACCCAGGGCCTGAGCATTGTGGCCGACGTCTCGATGGAGTCCGACGCCCAGCAGGTGGTGGAGGGCACGCTGCTGCACTACGGCCGGCTCGACATCCTGGTGTGCAACGCCGGAGTGGGCTCCTTCAACGAGCTGGAGAACTTCACCAGCAGCGAGTGGGACCGCATGTTCGACACCAACGTGAAGGGCACGTTCCTGATGTGCAAGGCCGCGGTGCCCCATTTCAAAGCCCAGAAAAAGGCCACATCGTGGGCGTCACCTCCGACGTGGCCAAGCGCACCTTTGCCCACGGCACGGCCTACGGCGCCAGCAAGTTTGCCCAGGACGCCGTGCTGGCCAGCCTGCGCAAGGAAGTGCGCCCGCACGGCGTCAAGGTCAGCTCCATTTACCCGGGGCTGGTCGATACCTACTTCAACGACACCACGCCCGGCAGCCCGGAGGCCGAGAAAACCCACCTCAAGCCCGCCGACATTGCCCAGGCCGTGCGCTACGTGCTCGAAGCCCCGGCCCACGTGGTGGTCGACGAGTGATGCTGCACCCGCTCACGCAGGAATGGTAAGACGCTTCGCTTAATGAAGAATGAGGAATGAGGAATGAGGAATTTTGGCCTTATCTGCTCATTCTTAATTCTTCATTCTTCATTCCTCATTAAGCGAAGCGTTATCTTGCCGCACCATGAAAAAATTGTTGCTGGCCGGCAGCCTCCTCACCTTGGCTGCTTTCTCTTTGCCTCTCCCCCTGTGGCCGATAAACCCACCACCGACAACGACCCCAACACCACCGCGGAAGTACCCCAGGACCACAAGCTGGTGATTTACCAGATGGTGCCCCGCCTGTTCGGCAACAAAGTGGCCCTGAACAAGCCCTACGGCACCATCACGGAGAACGGCTGCGGCAAGTTCAACGACATTACCGACAAGGCCCTGGCCGAAATCAAGAAAATGGGCGCCTCGCACGTGTGGTACACCGGCGTGCTCGAGCACGCCACCATGACGGACTACAACTCGCAGGGCATCCCGGCCGACGACGCCGACGTGGTGAAGGGCCGCGCGGGCTCGCCCTACGCCATCAAGGACTACTACGACGTGGCCCCCGACCTGGCCGTGGTGGTGAAAAACCGCATGCCCGAGTACGAGGCCCTCATCAAGCGCACCCACGACCAGGGGCTGAAGGTGCTCATGGACTTCATCCCGAACCACGTAGCCCGCTCCTACAAGTCGGACGCCAAGCCCCAGGGCGTGGTGGATTTGGGCGCCATGGATGACAAAACCAAAGCCTTTGCGCCCAACAACAACTTCTACTACCTGCCCGGCAAAAGCTTTGTGGTGCCCGCCGGCTACAACCCGCTGGGCCCGCTGAAGGCCCCCGCCGAAGACCACAAGTACACCGAGACCCCTGCCAAAGCCACCGGCAACGACGTTTTTTCGGAAGCCCCTTCCATCAACGACTGGTTTGAAACCGTGAAGCTGAACTACGGCGTGAACTACCAGAACGGCCGCAAGCCCTACTTCGCCCCGGTGCCCGACACCTGGAAAAAGATGCGCGACATCCTGGTGTATTGGGCGGGCAAAAACGTGGACGGCTTCCGCTGCGACATGGCCGAAATGGTGCCCGTGGAGTTCTGGGCCTACGTTATTCCGGAAGTAAAAAAGGTGAAGCCCAACATCGTCTTCATCGCCGAAGCCTACGACCCGAAGGTGTACAAAACCTACCTGGACAAAGGGAAATTCGACTACCTCTACGACAAGGTGGGCCTCTACGACGGCCTGCGCAAGCTGATGCGCCAGGAAGGCACCACCGAGGACATCACCAAGGTGTGGAAGGAGGAAAGCAACGGCTTCTCGTCGCGCATGCTGCGCTTTCTGGAAAACCACGACGAGCAGCGCATTGCCTCCAAGGACTTTGCCACCGACCCGCGCCGCGCCATTCCGGCCATGACCGTGACGGCCACGCTGGCCTCGGGCCCGGTGATGCTCTACTTCGGGCAGGACGTGGGCGAGCCGCCCACGGCGCCGAAGGCTTCAGCGGCGAAGACGGCCGCACCTCCATCTTCGACTACTGGGGCGTGCCCGAGCACCAGAAATGGCTCAACCAGGGCAAGTTCGATGGGGCCCGGCTCGGCCCGGAGCAGAAGAAGCTGCGCGACTTCTACGCCCGCCTGCTCAACCTGACCAGCAGCAGCGACGCCATCCGCAAGGGCCGCTTCTACGAGCTGCAGGACGCCAACAACCTGGGCAAGGAGTACAACCAGCGCCACCTCTACACCTACCTGCGCTACACCGACAAGCAGCAGGCGCTCGTGGTGGTCAACTTCAGCGCCGACAAAACCTACCGGCCGACCATTACCATTCCGGCCGCCGCCATGACGGCCATGGGGCTCACCACCAAGAAATTTTACACCTACACCGACCTGCTCGCGCCCGGCGAGCCCCGCAACGCCCTCAACCTGACGCTGGCCCCGCTTTCGGCCCACGTATTCGAGCTGAAGTCCCGGTAACGTTGCCGGAGTACGCTTCGGAATTAGTAAGTTTGAAGGCCGCGCCGCCCTGTTCAGCAAGGGGCCGCGCGGCCTTCACTTTTGCCCTTTCCCAATGGCTGCTCCCACCGCCGTTTCGTCGGCCAACACCCGCGAAAAACCCCGCCTCAGCTTCTGGCAAATCTGGAACATGAGTTTCGGCTTCCTCGGCATTCAGTTCGGCTTTGCCCTGCAGAATGCCAACGTGAGCCGAATCTTCGAAACCATGGGGGCCAACACCGACGACATTGCCTTTCTGTGGCTGGCGGCCCCCACCACGGGCCTGCTGGTGCAGCCCATCGTGGGCTACATGTCGGACCGCACCTGGAGCCCGCGCTGGGGGCGGCGGCGTCCTTTCTTCCTGGTAGGCGCCATTCTGGCGTCGCTGGCCCTGCTGGTGATGCCCAACGTGACGGCCCTGTGGATGGCAGCCGGCATGCTCTGGATTATGGATTCGAGCATCAACATTTCCATGGAGCCCTTCCGGGCGCTGGTGGGCGACGTGCTGCCCTCGGAGCAGCGCACCACGGGCTTTGCGGCCCAGACCTTCTTCATTGGCGTGGGCGCCATCGTGGCCTCCTCGCTGCCCTGGATGTTCACTAACTGGTTCGGCGTGAGCAACACGGCCGGGCCGGGCCAGATTCCGCTGTCGGTGAAGTACGCCTTCTACATCGGCGGCGTCGTGTTTCTGCTGGCGGTGCTCTGGACGGTGATTCGCACCAAGGAGTACCCGCCCGAAGACATGCAGGCCTTTGAGGAGGAAAACAAGCGCACGGCCGGCTTCTGGAACGGCGTGCGCGAGTCGTTCATGGGCGTGTTCAACATGCCCAAAACCATGAAGCAGCTGGCCCTGGTGCAGTTTTTCTCCTGGCTGGCTTTGTTTGCGATGTGGATTTACATGACCCCGGCCATCACCAGCCACATCTACCACACCACCGACACCACCTCGAAGCTCTACAACGAGGGCGCCGACTGGGTGGGCGTCTGCTTTTCGGTCTACAACGGGGTTTCGGCCGTGTTTGCGCTGCTGCTGCCCGTCATTGCCCGGGCCACCAGCCGCCGGCTTACCCACATGCTTTGCCTCACGGCGGGCGGCCTGGGTTTGATTTCCATCTACTTCGTGCAGGACCCCAAAATGCTGCTGCTCTCGATGGTGGGCGTGGGCATTGCCTGGGCCAGTATCCTGTCGGTTCCCTACGCCATGCTGGCCGGGGCGCTGCCCTGGAACAAGATGGGCTACTACATGGGCGTGTTCAACTTCTTCATCGTCATCCCGCAGATGGTGGCCGGCGTCACGCTCGGCTTTTTCACGAAGAACGTGTTTCACGGCGCCTCGGTCCTGACCCTGGTGCTGGGCGGCGTGTCGATGATAATCTCGGGCCTGCTCACCCTGCGCGTCGACGACACCGACGACGTGCGCCTGCCCACAGCCGAAGAGCCGGCCGAAAGCCTGGGCTACGACGCCCTGGCCCAGCCCAACCCGGAAGTATAATTGAGTAGTTTTCGCTGCGTACTTCCACGGGTTTCTCCTCAAATACCCGCATAAATCCGGCAACAGCCGCTGGCCCTGCCTGCGTATCCCAAAGGTTCCTCTTTTGGGTTTCGTATGCTGCCAGCGGCTTTGTTTTTCGCGTTGTTTTTCAGCGTTTGCGTAGCCATTCTGGTGTGGCCCCGGCGAAAGTTTCGGGGGCGGGGCCCGCTTCGCAAGGGCCGGCCGCGGGTGAGCATCCTGGTGGCGGCCCGCAACGAGGAGGCCACGATTGAGCGCTGCCTGCGCGCCCTGGCCGCCCAACGCTACCCGGCCGGCCGCCTGGAAATTCTCATCGCCGACGACGGCTCTACCGATAACACGGCCGCAGTGGTCCGGGCCTTCATTGCCGACAAGCCGCAGTTCCGGCTGCTGTCGGTGCAGCACCGCCTGGGCACCACCAAAGGCAAAAGCAATGCTCTGGCGCACCTGTGCCGCGCCGCCACCACCGACTTTTTCCTGTTTACCGATGCCGACATGGCGGTGGGGCCCGATTGGGTGACGGGCATGCTGGCGGCCGCCACGCCCGACGTGGGCGTGGTCACGGGCATTACTACGGCGCGGGGCAACCTGTTTGGCCGCCTGCAGGGACTGGACTGGCTTTTGGTCTCAACCTCATTCGCTTGCTGGCCGACCAGGGCCTGCCCAGCACCAGCATCGGCAACAACATGCTCGTGACCCGCGCCGCCTACCACGACAGCGGCGGCTACGAGAACATGGTTTTCAGCACCAGCGAAGACCTGCAGCTTTTTCGGCACGTCACGGCGCGGGGCTGGGGCTTCCGCAACCTCTGCTCGCCGGGTGTACTGGGCGTATCGGAGCCCCAGCCCACGCTGCAGTCGCTGCTGCAGCAGCGCAAGCGCTGGATGAAGGGCACCGCCGCCCTGCCCTGGTACCTCACCGGGCTGTTTGGCATGTACGCGGGGTTTTACACGGTCTTGTTCTGGCCCGGCCTGCTGCCGCTGGGCACCGTGGCGCTGCTGTACGGCGGCAAAATCCTGCTTCAGACCTTGTTTCTGACGTCTACGCTGCGGCAGGTAGGCCGGCGCGAAAACCTGGCGGTGCTGCTGCTCTACGAGTTCTACCTGTGCGCCATGTCGCTGGCGGTGCTGGCCTACACGATTTGGCCCGGGTACGTGCAGTGGAAGCAGCGCCGCTACACCTGGGCCGAGGCCTGAGCAGCCAGCTCAACTCCATTCCCCGGCTCAACTTTTCAACTCAATATTTTTCAGCTCAATATTATTGAGCCAGCAGCATTTCGGCCACTTCGCGGCCCGTGGCCAGGGCCGCGTTCAGCGAGGGATACGCGGCCCAGTCGCCGCAGCGGTAGAGGCCGTCGGCCAGCCGGAGGGGCTGCCGCGTGGGCTGGCCGGGCAGGTACACCGGCAGGGCGGCCGCGATGCGGTAGCTGCGCAGGTGCTGCCACTGCCGCGCCGCGGGCCCAAACCAAGTGGCCAGCTCCGTGCGCAGGCCCGCCGTCAGCTCGGCTTCCGTCAGGCTGCGCTCGCCGTGGGTGCTCACCGATACCAGCGACCTACCGGCGGGGGCGTAGGCGGCGCTCACATCGGCCGGAAAGCTCACGTTGTGGGCCAGGGCGCCGGGAGCGGCGTTGAGCCGCAACAGCTTATCGCCGCGACCCGGCGAGTAGCCCTCGGCCGCGAAATAGGTGCAGGTGGTGATGCGCGCCGCCGTGGGAAAGCTGGCGGCCTGGGCGCTGAAACCATCGTCGGCGTTGCCGCTGCGGCCGGCCAGCAGGCGCAGGGCCGTGAGCCCGTCGGTGGCCACGACCACGGCCGCGCCCTCCAGCATTTGTCCGGAGTTGAGCCGCACCTGCGTGCCCTCCACGGCCGCCACAGGGCACTTTAGCCGGATGGAGCCCGCCGGCAGGCGCGTGGCCAGTTGCTCGGGCAGCTGCTGCATGCCCAGCGCGGGCACGGCCGCCTCGCCGGTCACGAACTGCTGAAAGACAAACTCGAAGAAGTTGCTGGCCGTGCTGAGCTCGCGGTCCAGAAAAACCCCGCCGAAAAAGGGCTTGAAGAAGGTGTTTATCATCTGCTCGCTCCAGCCGTAGCGCTGCAGAAAGGTGAGCGTCTCGGTGGCCGGGCGGGCCAGCAGCTCTTCGGGCGTGTACTTGAGCACGTGGCGCACCAGGCTCACGACGCGCAGCTTATCGGCCAGGGTGCCAATGGGCGACGTGAGCGCCGAAAAGGCCGACAGCGGGCGCTGCAGCGGATTTTGCAGCACGGTTTCGCGGCCATCGGCCAGGCGGATTACGGCGCCGGAGCGGAAGGCTTTGAGCTGCAAGGCGCCATAATCGAAGATGCGGCGGGCCTCTGGGTAGTTGGTGAGCAGCACCTGAAAGCCCCGGTCGAGCCGGAAGCCTTCGGGCGTGACGTCGGTGCGTACGCGCCCGCCCACGGCATCGGCGGCGTCGAGCAGCAGCACGGGCCGGCCGGCGCGGTGCAGCCACGTGGCGCAGGCCAGCCCGGCCATGCCCGCCCCGACAATGATGGTGGGTTTGGAATTAGAGGAAGACGTCATGAAGAGAAGGTAAGCGGATGAATCCCGGCCCGGTGAGGATTTAACGCTTCACAAGCAAAAACTGAGATGTGGCCCGGCGTAAAAAAGCCACTGGGGCCGCGCTACGCAAGGGCTGGGGTGAAGGCAAAGGTCAGCTCAAAACAGCTTGGGCATCTTGTGCTCCTTCCATTTCTTGCGCGTCTTCATGGTCCAGAACTCGGCCACGCCGTCGCGGCGCAGGCTCATTTGCCAAGCGCCCATGGGCTGGCCCAGGCGGTAGCCGGTGGCCTGGTCCTGCGGGAATTGCTTTTGAGCAAGGCATAATCCGCGGCGGCGATGTCCTGGCCCACTTCGCCGTGGCAGCGCAGGCACAGCGCGTTGTTGAGCACAATGGGCCGCTGATAGAAAAACACTTCCTGCGACTCCCGGCTGATGGTGCGGGTGGTGTCGGGGCGCATTTGCTCGGGGCGCAAGGAGGCCTGGTGGGCCGGGTTGCGCGGCCGCTCGCTCACGCGCCGGGGCGTGGCCTTGAGCACCCCGGCCAGCGAATCGACGAACCGATACGTTTCGGGCCGGCAGTAGGCCATGGCCTGGGCCACGCCGCCCGCCGCTAGCTCCCGGGCCAGGGTGCGGCGCAGGAGCGTATCGGCCGTAGCGCTGAGGGAATCGCCAGCCCAGCGTGTGGCCCGCAGCAAGTCCTTGGGCATAATGCGCTTCACCTCCCAGTTGGCCGTTTCGATGCCGATGCGCTTGGTGTCTTTCAGGTGCTCAATCTGGTCGGGGCGGCAGGCGCCTACAGCCAGCGTCCCAGCCAGGACCAGGGCAGCCCGCACGGCCGGGCGCCGGGCCGTGAGCAGGTAAAAAACTCGATTTATCATCGTTGGTAGCATGCGTCTTTCAAACCCCAAAGGTGGCGGGGCACGTTCCTAGCTCATCAAATAGCTTTTGAGCTGTTCGTAATCAACCGCCAGCGGCACGCTTCGTTTGGGGCGGTTTTGGAGGTGACGCACCAGGCTCGGGCAGCCCAATGGAATGGCCGAGGATGGGCTCCACTACGTCGGGAAATTTCACGGGGTGCGCCGTGGCCAGCACCATGCCCGGAGCGGCCGGGTGCTGGGCCTGGTAGCGCCGCAGGGCGGTGTAGGCCACGGCCGCGTGCGGGTCGAGCAGGTAGTTGCTTTCGGCCCACACCTGCCGGATGGCGGCCACGGTTTCGTCGTCGGTCACGGTATCGGCACTGAGCGCGGCGCGCAGCTTGCCCAGGTCGTGGTGAAACAGCTCCAGAATGCGCACGAAGTTGCTGGGGTTGCCCACGTCCATGGCGTTGGAGTAGGTGGGCACGGCGGCCCGGGCCGAGTAGTTGCCTGTGCGCAGGTATACCGGCACGGGGTCGTTGGCATTGCAGGCGGCAATGAAATGGCCCAGCGGCAGCCCCGACGCCTGCGCCAGCAAGCCCGCGCACAGGTTGCCGAAGTTGCCACTCGGCACCGAAATCACCGGAGCGGGCGCATCGGCGGGCCACTGCTGCCAGGCAAAGCAGTAGTACAGTTGCTGGGGCAGCCAGCGGGCCACGTTGATGGAATTGGCCGAGGTGAGGAAGCGCCGTTGGGCCAGCTCCGGGTCCTGAAACGCCTGCTTCACCAGGGCCTGGCAGTCGTCGAAGGTGCCGCTCACTTCCAGCGCCGTGATGTTCTGGCCCAGGGTGGTGAGCTGCTGCTCCTGCACCGGGCTCACCTTGCCGGAGGGGTAAAGAATCACCACTTCCACCCCCGGCACGCCCAGAAAGCCGCTGGCCACAGCCCCGCCAGTGTCGCCGGAAGTAGCCACCAGCACCGTCACGGGCGGCGTGTCGCCGCGCTGGGCAAAGTAGCCCAGGCAGCGGCTCATAAACCGCGCGCCCACGTCCTTAAACGCCAGCGTTGGCCCGTGAAACAGCTCCAGCGCCGCCACGCCCGCCGCCACTGGCACCAGTGGAAACTCAAAATCAACGGCCTCGGCGCAGATGCGCTGCAAGTCGCTCTCGGGTATGGTATTCCCGACGTAGGGCCGCATCACGTTTAGCGCCACTGTGGCCTTGCTCAAGTTGCGCAGCTCCCGCAGAAAGCCCGCCGGAAACCGGGGAATGGTTTCGGGGAAATACAGGCCGCCATCCGGCGCTTGCCCGGTGACGGTGGCCGTGCGAAAATCCACCAATGGCGACTGATGGCGGAGGCTGTAGTATTTCATTTTTAGCTATTCAACAATTTCTGACTTCGGTCGTCATGCCGAGCGCAGCCGAGGCATCTCGCTCGCATCGTTGCATCAATTGGTTTACTGCTGCACGCAAGATGCCTCGGCTGCGCTCGGCATGACGGTCCGAACTCCAAGTTTAGCTGCCTAAGACTCGCAAATAACCCGCGCGCCTTCTGTCGCCACCGGCCCTACGTAAATGTGGAAGGCTATTCCTAATTCGGCAAATACGCTGCCCAGCGCCTCCCCTACTGCCTGGGCGGTGGCTTCGGTTTGGTTGAGCATAAAAATAGACGGGCCGGAGCCCGAAATGCCGCCGCCAATGGCGCCGGCGGCCAACGCTCGCTTGCGTGCCTCGGCCAGGCCGGGGATGAGCGGCAGCCGCGCGGGTTCTACGATGTAGTCGTCCATTGAGCGGCCAATCAGCTCGTAGTCGGCGGTTAGAAAGCCGGCTACCAGGCCCGCCACATTGGCCCACTGGCGCACGGCCAGCCCCAGTGGAACGTTGGCGGGCAGCACCTTGCGTGAGTCGCTGGTTTTCACTTCAATCTGGGGGTGCACCACGGCCACCCACAAGGGCGGCGCGGGCAGGGCCAGGATGTCCAGGGCCGGCTCTACGGCCCGCACGATGGTAAACCCGCCAAAAATTGCGGGCGCAATGTTGTCGGCGTGCCGGGCGCCGGAGGCCACTACCTCACCGGCCATGGCAAAATCCACCAGCTGCATTTTCGAGAAGCGGTTGCCTAGCAGGGCATTGGCGCCTACTACGGCCCCGGCTGCGCTAGCCGCGCTGCTGCCCACGCCGCTGCCGGGCATGATGCCTTTGGTGATTTCCACGTCGAAGCCGATTTCTTCGGGTACTTCGCGCAACAGCGCCAGCAGGGCTACCCCGGCCACGTTGCGGGTGGGCTCGGTGGGCAGGCCGTAGGGGTCCAGGTGCTGGATGCGCACGCCCGGCTCGGCGGTGCGGCGGATGCGGACGGCATCGTAGGGGGCGGCTAGGGCCAGGCCAAACACATCGAAGCCGCAGCCCAGGTTGGAAAGAGTAGCAGGAGAATGAACGAGAACGGAATCGGGCATAGTAGCGCGGACTTTCAGTCCGCGTTTGAACAGTTGACAAACTTAATCATTAGCTAGCACGCGGGTTTTGGGTGTTCGCGAACTAGAAATCCACGCTACAACCGCGCCGCGCGCACAATGTCTGCAAACACGCCCGAAGCCGTGACTTCGGCCCCGGCGCCGGCGCCCTTCACCACCAGCGGCTGCTCCACGTAGCGGTCGGTGTAGAACAGCACCACGTTGTCTTTGCCGCGCAGGTCGTATAAATCGTGCCCCGGCGCCACTTGCTGCAGCCCCACGGCGGCGCGCCCATCGGCGTAGCGGGCCACGAATTTCAGGCGCTTGCCGGCGGCCGTGGCCGCGTCGTACAGGGCCCGGAAGTGGGCTTCGTGCGCTGCCATTTGGGTGTAGAACGCTTCGACGTCGCCCTCCAGGCAGGCGGGCGGCAGGAAGGTCTCGATGTCGATGTCGCTCATTTCCATCACCTGGCCGGCTTCGCGGGCCAGAATCAGGATTTTGCGGGCCACATCGGAGCCGCTCAGGTCCAGGCGCGGGTCGGGCTCGGTGTAGCCTTCGGTCTGAGCCTGGCGCACCACTTCGGCAAAGGGCCGGCTGCCGTCGTAGTTGTTGAACACAAAATTGAGTGTGCCCGAGAGCAC
Organism: Hymenobacter humi; assembly: GCF_042665855.1. Classification (NCBI taxonomy): domain Bacteria; kingdom Pseudomonadati; phylum Bacteroidota; class Cytophagia; order Cytophagales; family Hymenobacteraceae; genus Hymenobacter; species Hymenobacter humi. The sequence goes on from NZ_JBHTEK010000001.1 coordinate 448,394, forward strand.
GGCCTGCATCCGCCGCACCACGTCGCCGCTGCGCGTAAGGTCGTTGAGCGTGCCGATGACGGGCAGGCCCGCGCCCACGTTGGTTTCGAACAGGAAGCTGGCGTTGAACTCCTTGGAGAGGCTTTTCAGACGGGCGTAGCTGGCGTAGTCCGAAGAGCAGGCCACTTTGTTGCAGGCTACCACGGCCACGCTTTTTTCCAGCAAGTCGGCGTAGCACTTGGCCGCGGCGGGGTTGGCCGTCACATCCACAAAAATGGAGTTGCGCAGGTTGCGGCCGATGATGAGCCTGGGTGAACTCTTCCAGGCTCTGCGGCGGGGCGCCGGCCAGCTCGGTGGGCCAGGCAGTCAGGTCCAGGCCCTGCTCGTTTACCACGCAGTGGCGGCTGCTGGCAATGGCCACCACGCGCACCTGCAGGCCCAGGTTGTCGAGCAGGTGCTGCTGCTGATTGGCCAGCTGCTCCAGCAGCTTGCTGCCCACGTTGCCGGGGCCCAGAATGAACAGGTTAACCTGCTTGTACGTCGCCTCGAAGAACGCCTCGTGCAGCACGTTGATGGCCTTGCGCACGTCGGCGGCCCGAATCACCGTGGAAATATTTTTCTCCGATGCGCCTTGCGCAATGGCCCGGATGTTCACGCCGTTCTGGCCCAGGGCGCCAAACAGCTTGCCGCTGATGCCGGGGTGGTCCTTCATGTTTTCGCCCACCAGCGCCACGATGGCCAGGGCGCGTTCAGGGCGTAGGGGCTCGATGCGGCCGGCGGCAATTTCCACGGCAAATTCCTCGTCCACTGCCACTTGAGCTGATTCGGTATCGGCTTCGTTTACGCCCACGCAGATAGAGTGCTCCGACGAGCTCTGCGTGATAAGCACCACATTGATGCGCTCGCGGGCCAGCGCCGCAAACAGCCGCATCGAGAAGCCCGGGATGCCCACCATGCCGCTGCCTTCTAGGTTGAGCAAAGCCAGGTTGCCGATGCTGGAAATGCCCTGCACCACGGCCGCCGTGTGGGGCGGCGTCACCTCCACCAGCGTGCCGTAGTCGGCCGGCGCGAAGGTGTTTTTAATCCACAGCGGAATGCCGCTACGCATCACCGGCTGAATGGTGGGCGGATAAAGCACCTTGGCCCCGAAGTGCGAGAGCTCCATGGCCTCCTGGTACGAAATGCGCGCAATGGGCCGGGCGCTGCGCACCAGGCGCGGGTCGGCGGTCATCATGCCGCTCACGTCGGTCCAGATTTCGAGCTTCTCGGCGTGCAGGGCAGCGGCCAGCAGGGCGGCGGTGTAGTCGGAGCCGCCCCGGCCGAGCGTGGTGGTGGCGCCGTGCCCGTCGGCGGCAATGAAGCCGGGCACCACCCACACCTGCGCCCGGTGCTGGGCCTTGAAGCTGCCGACTTGGCGCTCGGTAGCGGCGGTGTCTACTTCGGCCGTGCCGAAGCGAGAATTGGTGCGAATCAGCTGCCGGGCATCGGCCCACACGGCATCCAGGCCCTGGGCTTGGGCCACCGAGGCGATGAGGCGCGACGAGAGCAGGCTCGCCGTAGCTCATGAGCTTGTCCAGGGTGCGGGGCGACAGCTCTCCCAGGGCAAAAATGCCGTCGCACAGCCGCCGCACTTCGGCAAACTGGGCTTCGACTACGGCTTTCTCCGCGCTCTGCTGCCCGTCGTGCAGCAGCTCGAGCACCACGCTTAAGTGCCGCTGTTCCAGCTGGTCGAGGGTTTGACAATAGGTGGCGTCGGCCATGGCCGCGGCGCTGCCGGTGCCGATGAGCGCATCGGTGGTGCCGCCCAAAGCCGACACCACCATGACAACGGGACTTTGCGCCGCCGCGGCAGCTACGATGGCAATGGATTTCTCAATATTGGCGGCGGAGGCGACCGAAGTACCCCCGAATTTTAGCACTTGCATGGCACAGTCTACTCGTCAGATAAGGAGGAAAGGCACCGAAGGAACGAGCCGCCTACATAGCGGTGTTAAGATTCAGTACCTTTGCAAACTACTGACTAAATACCGAACACCCGATGCTTGATAAATTAGAAGCCATCAGCCAGCGCTACAATAACGTCAACGAAGAACTGATGCAGCCCGACGTTATGTCGGACCTGAAGCGTTATAAAGCGCTCAATAAAGAATATAAAGAACTCGGGAAAATCGTGACCGAGTACCGCAATTACCAGGGCGTGCTCAGCAACATCGAAAACGCCCGCCAGGTGATTTCGACCGAGAAAGACGAGGACTTCCGCCAGATGGCCAAGGACGAGCTCGACGAGCTGCTGCCCGAGCAGGAGCGCCTCGAAGACGTTATCAAAGACCTGCTGCTGCCCAAGGACCCCAACGACTCGAAAGACGTCATCATGGAAATCCGGGCCGGCGCGGGCGGCGACGAAGCGGCCATTTTTGCCGGCGACCTGCAGCGCATGTACATGCGCTTCGCCGAAAAGCAGAACTGGAAAATGGAGCTGATTGACGCCATGGAAGGCACCGCCGGCGGTTACAAGGAAATCATCGTGGCCGTGCGCGGCGAGGACGTGTACGGCAAGCTCAAGTTTGAGAGCGGCGTGCACCGCGTGCAGCGCGTGCCGGCAACCGAAACCCAGGGCCGCATCCACACCAGCGTGGCCTCCATTGTGGTGATTCCGGAAGTGGAAGAATTTGACGTGGAGCTGAACATGAGCGACATCCGCAAGGACTATTTCTGCTCCAGCGGCCCCGGCGGCCAGTCGGTAAACACGACGTATTCGGCCGTGCGCCTCACCCACTTGCCCTCCGGCCTCGTGGCCCAGTGCCAGGACCAGAAGTCGCAGGCTCAAGAATTTCGACAAGGCTCTGGCCGTGCTGCGCTCCCGCGTGTACGACATGGAGCTGGCCAAAAAGAACGAAGCCGACGGCCTCGTGCGCAAAAGCATGATTGGCGGCGGCGACCGCTCGGATAAAATCCGCACTTACAACCCCCAGGGCCGCGTGACCGACCACCGCATCGGCTACACGGTGTACAACCTGTCCAGCGTGATGGAAGGCAACATCGATGACTTTGTGGAGCAGCTCCGCATCGCCGAAAGCGCCGAGCGCCTGCAGGAAGGCGTCACGAAGTAATTTCCATTCGGGGTTGGGCTGGCTTGGTGGCCCAACCCCGGCTTCGCAATACTTCCCTGTCCTTCGCGTTTCTGCCGAGCGCCCTTCGCCCGCGTTTCCTTCTATGCGCCACCTCTTCCCGGTATTCCTCGTTCTCAGCTGCCTGCTTTCGTTCCTGCCCGGCTGCGAGCCCAAGGAAAACCTGGTGCAGACGTCCGGCAGCTTGGAGCTCGAGGCCGACACGGTGCTGTTCGACACGGTGTTCACCACCATCAAAACCGTAACCAAGCGGGTGTGGGTGTACAACCGCAACAAGGGCGCGGTGAAAACCGACGTGAGCCTGGCCGGCACGGCAAGCCCGGCGTTTTCGGTGATTATCAACGGCGATGCCAGCCCCTCGGTGCAGGGCATTACCATTCGCGGCAACGACAGCCTGCTGGTGCTGGTGCGCGCCACGCTGGGCGACAACGGCCAGGCCACGCTGGCCAAGCAGTTTGTGGTAACCGACGACCTGCGCTTCCGCACCAACGGCAACGAGCAAACAATAAAGCTGGTGGCCTACGGCCAGAACGCGTACTTCCACCGGGCCGACGTCATCAAAACCAACACCACCTGGCGCACCGACAAGCCCCACGTCATCATCAACGCCAACTACCTCATTGGGGGCAAACCCTACCCCGTGGGCGTGGTGGTGCTCCAGGGCGTCACGCTTCGCATTCCCAAGGGTGCCCGCGTCTACTCCCACGCCGGCGCTTATCTGCAAGTAGACGGCACCTTGCTGGTGAACGATTTATCGGAGCCCAACGCCTTCGTTCCGACCGATACGGTGAAGGCCAGCAATGCCAACATCGTCCGCTTTCAGGGCGACCGGCTGGAGCCGTACTACGCCGACGGCCCGGGCCAGTGGGGCGGCATCGTGTTCATGGAAACCAGCCGGGGCAACCGCATTCGCTACGCCGAAATCAAGAATTCGACGTTTGGGGCACTGTTGATTTCGGCCAAAGACCCGGCCAAGCCACGGCCCAATCTGACGTTGGAGAACACGGTTATCCGCAATATTTCAGGGGCCAATCTGTCCTTTGCCAATACCACAGCTTCCACGGGTGGCGGCATCATCAGCTACTCGGGCGACGTGACAGCCACCAACTGCCTGTTTACCAACTGCGGCGAGTTTGCCGTGCTGGGCGTGGGCGGGGGCGAGTACGACTTCAACCACTGCACCTTCGCCAACTACACGCCGGCCTTCCGCCGCGAAACGGCCTCGCTCACGTTCACCAACGAAAGCATTTATAACGCGCAAGCCAAGCTGCCGCTCACGCTGAACCTGCGCAATTCCATCGTGTGGGGCTCGTTTGAGGACGAGCTGTTTGTAAAGAACTACCCGGACTACGCGGCCACGCTCAGCATCCGCAACTCGCTGCTGCGCACCAAACTGTACGCCACCACGGCGCCCGTAATTGGCTCAACGGGGGTCAACCTCATCAACGTCGACCCGCTCTTCAAGCGCACTTCCACTACCAACCCCGATTTCACCCTGCAGGATACGTCGCCGGCCACCGCGCCCCGCCGGGCCGCCGCAGGCAGCGTACCGCCTACCGATTTGCGGAACCTGCCGCGCAACCCGAGCACGCCCAGCCTGGGCGCCTACGAGCACAAGTAGCAGGCGGTGCGTTATTCTACCTGCCCGGCCGCGGCGTAGTGCAGCGTATCGAAGAGCACCAGTTTCTGGGTGCCCATCACTTCGTAGTGGCTCAACTGGCCGTTTTGCAGCTGAAAGCGCAGCTGTTTTTCGGCCGAGAACAACGGGTTGCTCTGCTCAATGGTAGCGGCTACTTCCTGAGCTACATTGCCTTGCTGCACCACTGTAAGCTGCGATACCGGTGCATTGGGCTGGCCCGGCAGGCGGGTGTAAGTGCGGCGCAGCGCGCCGTTGGGCAGGGCCGCAGAGTCCACGGCGTAGGCGCCGCGCAGCGCGGCCTTGTTGATGTCGGCCTGAAAAAATCTGCAGCTCATCGGCCCACTTCACGGCGGGCACGCGCACGGTTTCGGGCGTTTGGCCGCGCAAACTCACCTGCTTGGTCACGGCAGCCTTACGCCGGGCCAGCCTGCTCCACTTGCTGGGTCAGCAGCCCCTTCACGTCGAAGTACAGCGGGCTGCGGGCGGCGGGCGCAGCGGGGCCCGCGTCGCCACAGCCGGCCAGTAGCACGGCTGCGGCCACGAGTGGACCGCACCAGGCGGCCGAAAACACCCCGCGCTCAGGCCTGGAGTTACGCATTCGGGACAGTAACCGCGGCCGGGCGCAACAGGCTTTGGCCGGTCATTTCGAGGGGCTGGGGCAGGCCCATCAACTCAAGAATGGTGGGGGCCAGGTCGCCGAGCTTGCCATCGGCCAGGGAGCCCACGTAGTCGTTGTCGGCCAGGATGCAGGGCACCAGGTTGGTGGTGTGCGCGGTGTTGGGCGTGCCGTCCTCGTTGCGCATGTACTCGGCGTTGCCGTGGTCGGCGATGATGATGCAGGCGTACCCGGCGGCCAGGCCGGCTTCTACCACCGCGCGGCAGCAGGCGTCGGTGGTTTCCACAGCTTTCACCACGGCTTCAAACACACCGGTGTGACCCACCATGTCGGGGTTAGCGAAGTTGAGCACCACAAAATCAGCCGCTTTGGCTTGCAGCTCCGGCACCAGCGCTTCTACCAAATCGCGGGCACTCATCTCGGGCTGCAGGTCGTAGGTCGCCACTTTGGGCGACGGCCGCATGATGCGCGTCTCGCCTTGAAAGGGATTTTCCCGGCCGCCGGAGAAGAAGAACGTCACGTGCGGGTACTTCTCGGTTTCGGCAATGCGAATCTGGGTTTTGCCGTGCGTGGCCAGTACCTCGCCCAAGGTATTGTTGAGGTTGTCGGTTTCAAAAACGGGCGTCACGCCCACAAACGTGTCGTCGTAGTTGGTAAGGGTGAGGTAGTGCAGGTTCAGGCGCTTCATCTGGAAGGCGTGGAAATCCTGCTGCGTGAGCGCCTCCGTTATTTCGCGGCCGCGGTCGGTGCGGAAGTTGAAGCACAGCACCACGTCTCCCTCCTGAATAGTAGCCAGCGGCTGGCCGTCAGCCCCCACCTTCACAATGGGCTTCAGGAACTCATCCGTCACGCCTTCCTTGTACTGCTCCTGAATGGTTTGAATCAGGTTTTGCGAATGCGTCCCGATGCCGTGCACAAGCACGTCGTAGGCCACCTTGATGCGCTCCCAGCGGCGGTCGCGGTCCATGGCATAGTAGCGGCCCACCACCGAGGCGATTTTGGCGCCGCTGCGCTCCAGAGATTCTTCCAGCTCGTTTACGAAGCGCACGCCGCTTTTGGGGTCGGTGTCGCGGCCGTCGGTGAAGGCGTGCACGTACACGCGGCGCACGCCGGCTTCGTGGGCAATGGTGCAGAGGGCCTTCACGTGGTCGATGTGCGAGTGCACGCCGCCGTTGGAAAGCAGGCCGATGAGGTGCAGCGGCTTGTCGTTGATGATGGCGTACTCAAAAGCTTTCACCAGCGCGGGCATCAGGCCCAGCTTGCGCTCGCGGATTGCCTTGCCGATGCGCACCAGGCTCCTGGTTGACCACGCGGCCGGCGCCGATGTTCATGTGGCCCACTTCGGAGTTGCCCATCTGGCCTTCGGGCAGGCCCACGGCTTCGCCCGAGGCTTGCAATTTGCTGTGCGGGAAACGCTGCAACAGCTCGTGGTAGAACGGCGTATTAGCCGCGTCTACCGCCGAAACGGTCGTATTCAGAGGAATTCCCCATCCATCCAGAATCACCAACAAAACCTGTTTACTCATGCTGCAAAGATACGGCCGGCCTGCCCACGGGTTGGAAATATCTACCTTCGCCGCCGCTTTACTTTATTCCTTTTTACTGATAAGCTAAACCGGAAGCTTTAAAACGGCTTTTTACTTCCTGGCACCATTTTAGCTTTTAGCCCGACGCGGATGACGCACTTATTACTCTACTAATGAAACGCTATTTTTTTAGGACGCTATTTTTTGGATGGCTATTCCTGTTCGGCACGCTGGCGGCCTACGCCCAGGCCGACATTGGCGCCGTGCGGACGGCCCTGCGCAACGGCTCGTCCCGCGAGCTGTCGCAGTACCTCGCTCCCACCGTGGAAGTGGGCTTCGACGGCGACAAGCAAGGCTACAACGCCACGCAGGCCGAGATTGTCATCAAGGACTTTTTGCTAAAAACTCGCCCAGCGGCTTCGAATTTATTCACCAGGGCGAAAGCAAAGAAGGGATTCAATACGCCATTGGCCGCTACACGAGCCGCAGCGGCGTCTACCGCGTGTTTGTGAAGCTGAAGCCCTCGAAAGGCGCCCCGCAGATTGACACACTGGACTTTACGAAAGAATAACTTTTCGCTTCTTCCCTATTTATAATTAGCCCTGACCTTTACCGGTCGGGGCTTTTTTGTGGTCCGCCGAGTTGAGCAACCCAATCACCTGTCATGCTGAGGCGCGAAGCATCTTATCACGGCTCAACGACTGGTTCTGCGGTGAGAAGATGCTTCGCCAGCTCAGCATGACAGGCGATTAATTGACAGTGGATAAGATGGCTTAGCTGCACCCCGGGAGTTGGCTCAACTATCCTAAATTGAAAGGCTGGCGGCAAGGTTTTATTCGCAAAGAACAGGGCCGTACCTTTGCGCTGTGCAAACCCCCACTGCTTCCTATCTCACGCCCGAAGCGCTGACCACCTTCATCCGCACGGCGCTGGCCGAGGACGTGGGCGACGGCGACCATTCGGCCCTGTCCTCCATTCCGGCCGATGCCCGCAACCGGGCCCACCTGCTGGTGAAGGGCGAAGGCATTCTGGCCGGCATGGCGCTGGCTCCGCTGATTTTTGAGGAAGTAGACCCGTCCCTGACCTTGAACATGCTGCTGGCCGACGGCACTCCGGTCAAGCACGGCGACATCGCCTTTACCGTGGAAGGCCCCGCGCGCAGCATCCTCACGGCCGAGCGCTTGGTGCTCAACTGCATGCAGCGCATGAGCGGCATTGCCACCTACACGGCCCACCTGAACACCCTGCTGGCTGGCACCAAGGCCAAGCTGCTCGACACCCGCAAAACCACGCCCAATTTCCGTATCTGCGAAAAGTGGGCCGTGCTCATCGGCGGCGGCGTGAACCACCGCTACGGGCTGTTCGACATGATTATTCTCAAGGACAACCACGTGGACTACGCCGGCGGCATTGCCCAGGCCATTGCCGCCACCCATGCCTACCTGGCCAAAACCGGCCGGCAGCTGCCCATCGAAATTGAAACCCGCTCCCTCGACGAGGTGCAGCAGGCCCTGAACGCGGGCGGCATCGACCGCATCATGCTCGACAACATGCACCCCGAGCAGCTGCGCGAGGCCGTGGCCCTCATCGACGGCCGCTTCCCCACCGAAGCCAGCGGCGGCATCACGGAGCTCACCATCGCCGACGTGGCCGGCACCGGCGTCGACTACATCTCCGTCGGGGCCCTCACGCACTCCGTAAAAAGCCTGGATTTGAGCCTGAAAGCATATTGATGGTTTTCAGTTGCTGGTTGCTCGTTGCTGGTTGATGTTCAGCCGCACCACAACCAGAAACCAGAAACTAACCACCAGAAAATATAACCCAAGATGAACCAACCCAACCAACGTGGTGGCGGTGGCGGCTTCCGCCAGGCCCAGCAGGCCTCGCCGCTGGCCATTCGCACCAAAAAGACGCAGTTCGACACCAATACCTACACCCGCCTGGCCATGGCCGAGGTGTGGAAAAAGGATTGGGTGTATGCCCTGATTCCGTTTGCCCTCGGCTTGCTGCCGGCCATTTTCGTGCACTCGTGGTGGTGGCTGGCGCTGGCCGTGGTGCTCACCATCCTGTTTGTACTGTTCCGCTCGGCTCAGGTAACCGGCGTAACCCAGATGGAGCAGAGCAAGCCCCTGTTTGAGCGCATGAGCTTTGAGATGGACCAGAAGCAGCTGCTCCTGCGCGTGGGCCCCGAGAAAGAGGGCAAGGCCATGCAGCTGACCTGGGACATGATTGGCCGGGTTCGCCGCGATGCCGACGCCTACCTGCTCTACCTCAAGCCCGGCACCCCGCCCACGGGCACGGCGCCCTGGCGCATGTGGCTGGCGCGTACGTTCGATGTGCCGGTGTTTTTACATTTGCCCCAGCGCATCTTCAACTCGCCCAACGACGTGAAGCTGTTTGAGGCCCTGCTGCGCCGCAAAACCTGTTGCCGGCCGACGCCGGCACCACAACCGTTTAAGGCCGCTCGCCGTTGTTCCAGGCGGCTGCGTTTCTGTGCACTACTTACCCTGCTAATTTTTTCTCTGATGAAATTGACCCACACCTTGTTGCTGGCCGTTGCCGCTGCTTCGCTGGCCCTGTCTTCCTGCAGCAGCGAGCCCTCCGACTGGCGGCCCGACGACAAAGTATCGTCCGACATGATTGCGCCCGGCACCCGCACCTCCGACAACTTTGATCAGAACACGGACTACGCTCCCAACCAAGCCAAAGGCGGCGCCATCACCAAGCCCATCAGCTCGTCGGCGGACCTAGACCAGCGTCCGGCCCCGTCGGCCAAGGCGGCCATGTCGGCCAATGCCGAGGAAGGCATGCGCAAGCGCGGCAAAATGGACGACGCCGGCAAATCCACTCAGGCCGACACGGCCGCGAGTGGTCACCAGGTGCAGCGTTAAGCTTTCGGCTTTATTGCCCTAATCATTTGAGTGGCAGCTTTGCCCGCCGGCTGGCGGTAGCAGAGCTGCCGCTTTGCGTCTGCCAGCGGCAGGCTTATTCTCTTTGAATGAAGAATAAGGAGTGAGGAATGAAGAATTGGCTCAACCTGGCCGTTCTCAATTCCTCACTCTTCATTCTTCATTCCTCATTCCGTAATGCATGGGGTTTGCTATTTTTCTGCTGCTGCTAACGGTGCTGGGCGCGGGCGCCGCGGCGGCCTGGGTGCCGGTAGCCCGGGGCAGCCAATGGCTGAAGCCGCTGCTGGCGTTTAGCGGGGCGTACTTGTTTACCCTCACGGTCACGCACATTCTGCCCGAGGCGCTGCAGCTGCTGCCGGAGCATCCGGAGCGGGTGGGCTACTGGGTACTGGCCGGTTTTTGGGCAGCTGCTGCTCGAAGTCCTTTCGCAGGGCGTGGAGCACGGGCACGTGCACCACGAGGCTGCCCACGGCCCGCACGATGCGGCCGGGCGCGTGCCGTTTCTGCTGCTGGGCGCGCTGGTGGTGCACTCCTTCCTGGAAGGCAGCATCCTGGTGCACACCCCGGAAGTGGGCCAAATGAGCCAGAATTTTTACGCCATTGTGGTGGGGGTGGCGCTGCACCACGTGCCAGCTGCTTTCGCCCTGGCAACACTTCTGCGGCTGCGCTTGGGCACGTTCCGGCGGGTGTGGCCCTGGCTGCTGGTGTTTGCGCTGGCTTCGCCCGTCGGCATTGTGATTAGCAACTACGTGGTGCTGTCCGAGCTGCTGCGCGGCGGGTTTTACGCGGCGCTGCTGGGCCTGGTAGCAGGCAATTTCCTGCACGTGTCCACCACCATCCTGTTCGAAACCAGCCCCGAGCACCGGCTCAACTGGCCCAAGCTGGGCGCCACCATGGGTGGGCTGCTGCTGGCGCTGGCCGTAGCTTAAATACAGTGAGCAGTAAGCAGTGACGGCATCGGCAATAACTGCTAACTGTTCACTGCTAGCTCAACTCTTCCAGCGGGCCCCGGCCGCGCAGAAAGTCTTCGAGCCTGCCGGGCCCGGGCTCTTTCGTGGGCGAGCAGGGCCTGCAGCCGCACCAGCCGCTGGCGCATGGCCAGAATCACGTCGAGGGCTTCCGGCGCCAGGCCCAATTCGTGGTGCAGGCGAGCCAGGCGCGGCAGGTCGTCGGGCTCGTCCACGATTACGGTTTCGGGGGCCGGGGCCGAACGCAGCAAGCCAGCTTGCAGAAACTCCTGCAAATCGGCCGGGCCCAGGCCGTAGCGGGCCGAGCATTCCTGAAAAGTGAGGGTAACGAAGTGCGTTTCCATGGCAACGAAACAACGGGTTAGTCTTCGGGACGGAGGGCGGCCAGGCTGCTGCACCAGGCTCCTTCTCCTGGGGCGTGAGGTGCTGGGGCAAGGTCAGGTTCAGGCGTAGGTAAAGGTCGCCGAACTGGCCCGGGTGCTTGTACACGGGGAAGCCCTTGCCGCGCAGGCGCAGGCGGGTGCCGTTCTGCGTTTCGGGCTTGAGCTTGATTTTGACGGGGCCGCTGAGGGTTTCCACGGTTTGCTCGCCCCCGAGCAGGGCCTTGTAGATGCTCACGGGCACGTCCTGGGTCAGGTCGTCGCCGGTGCGGGCGTAGCGGGCATCCGGCGCGATGCGGAAGGTGATGAGCAGCGAGCCGTTGGGCCCGCCGTTGCGGCCAGGGCCGCCCTGGTCGCGCAGCCGGATGGTTTGGCCATCGGCCACGCCGGGCTGGATGTTGAGCCGCAGGTTTTTGCCGTTCACCGTGATGGTGCGCGGGCCGCCGTGGTATGCTTCTTCCAGGCTCATCTCCAGCTCGGCCTGGTAGTCGGCCCCGGCGCCGGGCCGCTGCGTGCGGCCACCGCCGGCACGCCCGCCGCCCATGTTGCCAAACAGCGAGCCGAAGAAATCGGAGAAATCCTGTTCTTCCCCAAACTGGCCGCCCTGGCCGTAGCCCCCGCCGCCTCCCTGCGTGTACTGGCTCCAGTCGAAGCCCCCACCGGGCTGGCCGCCCCGGCCTGCGCCGGCCGGCTGCTGCTGGTAGCGCTGCCAGTCGGCACCAAACTGGTCGTATTTCTTCCGCTTTTCGGGGTCGCTGAGCACCTCGTTGGCTTCGTTCAGGTCCTTGAATTTGCGCTCCGCATCCTTATCGTTGGGGTTCACGTCGGGGTGGTGCTGGCGGGCCAGCTTGCGGTACGCCTTCTTGATTTGTTCGGGCGTCGCGTTTTTGTCTACGCCCAGCACCTTGTAATAATCCTTGTAATCCACTGCCTGCGAGTTTATAAAGCCGAATGGCTAATTAGGAAACATTTACCCGGCGATGTCCTTCTGCCAGGTAATACTACGCAAACGCACCGCCCGATACTAACCTTTATCCGCTGCCCGGCGAGCAATGGCCTCGAATAAGAAGGAATTTGCAGCGTTCCTTACGAGGCTGCAAGCCCCGCTCGCAGCGCCAAGGCCGGGGAATTTTAATGAACGGAAACCACCAGGGAAGGTTAATTGATGAGGTCCCGAAAGATTGGCCCTGGTTTTGCATTCACTCGATTATATTCGTGTTACGCAATACCTGAGAAGGGCGTATATTTCGCTTTTTAAGTTATTGCACTCAATTTCTCTACTCTCTACTTTACCTGTTTCCATGAACTTTCGATTCCTCTTCAGCTGTGTTCTTGCCGTCTCGCTCCTGAGCAGCGCTGTGGCCCAGGCCCAAACCGCCGTGCCCGCACGCAAGCCCGGCGGCGTAGCACCCCGGCCCCGCGCGGTGAACAAAGGCGCCGGCCTGAAAGACGGGTTGACCATGCAGCAAGGCCGCATGGTGCTCACCGAGCTGGGCACTACCAATCCCCTCACGGCAGATAAGAAGCTGGTGAACGGCACCACCATCAGCACCACGGGCCTGGTGACGGCTCCCGACGGCACCACCACGCAAATGACTGAGGGCGACGTGGTGTCGCTCACCGGCCGGGTAACCACCCGCCGCTCCATCGTGGAAGCCGACAGCTTGCTCAAAATCAAGACGTACGACCTGAAATACCCCGGCAAGCGCAAGAAGATGGCAGAAGATGCCGAGCGTAAAGCCAAAATCAAAGCCAAGCTCGCCGAAGACAAAGCCAAAGCTGCCGAGAAGCGCGCCAAAGCCAAAGCCCGCCGCTAGCCTGTCCCGCCCTGTCAATGCGTAATAGTCGCCGCCACGCCCTTGGGCTGGCGGCGATTGTTTTTTCCGGCTGTGGGGGCGGCACGCCTACCTTCGCTGGCCTAACCCCTTTTGGCCCATGGTTTTTTATACCTTCATCAAGCCCATTTTGCAGGTGGCCCTGCGGGTATTTTTTCGGCGCATCGAAGTGCGGCACCGCGAGCGCCTGGCGCTGCCCGGGCCGCTGCTGTTTGCCGGCAACCACCCCAACACGCTGATGGACCCCATGCTCGTGGGCATCAACCACCGGCAGCCGGTGGCCTTCCTGGCCAAAAGCACCTTGTTTAAGAACCCCATTGCCCGGGCCATTCTGGAGTCGGGCAATTCCATTCCCATCTACCGGCGCAAGGATGCCGAAAGCGGGGCGCTGCCCGCCACGCCCGCCGAGATTACCGCCCAAAACGAAACCATTTTTGGCCGCTGCTACGACTACCTGGGGCGCGGGGGCACCATCATGATTTTTCCGGAAGGCAGCAGCGTGAGCGAGCGCCGGCTGCGGCCGCTGAAAACCGGCGCGGCCCGCATTGCCCTCGGCGCCGAGGCCCGCTACCACTTCAAGCTGGGGCTAAAAGTGGTGCCCATCGCCATCAACTATTTCGACCCGTCGCGCTTCCGGTCCGACGTGCTGCTGAACGTGGCGCCGCCCATCGTGGTGGCCGACTACGCCGAGCTCTACGCCCAAGACCCCGAAGCCGCCGCCGACCAACTCACCGATGCCATCCGCGAAGCGCTGGAGCGCCGCCTGGTCATCTCGCGCGACGCGGCCGAGGACGCCTTTGTGCAGCAGATTGAGCGGACGTTTGGCGACCACCTCAACCCCGACGACGACACTGAGACCCTCTACGACAACTTCCAGTTGAGCCAAACCCTGCTGCAGGCGCTGGCCTGGTTCGACCGGAACGCCCCGTCCCGGCTCAATACGATGCAGCAGCAGTTCCAGACCTACCTGGACAACCTGCGCCGATACCGCCTCAGCGACGACGCCCTCGAGGGCCAGCGGCGCGGCACCGTTGCCGGCCTGCTCAACCTGGTTTTGGGGGCGCCGGTGTGGCTCTACGGAGTGCTCAACAACTATTTGCCCTACGCGCTGCCTTCGATGGTAGCCAAGCGCGCCACCAAGGAAGTGGAGTACGTGGCGCCCATCATGCTGGTGGTGGGCATGATTACGTTCCCGCTGGCGTATGCCCTGCAGGCGGCCGCGGTGCAGCACTGGCTCACGCACGATTGGCGCCTGACGGCGCTTTACGTGCTGAGCTTGCCCTCACCGGGTTCTACGCCCTGAGCTATTGGGATACCCTGGCCCCTCGCCTGACCCGGCTGCGCGCGCTGCGGCTGTTTCGGCGCTCGCCCGCTGTGGGACAAGACTTGCTGCATCAGCGGGCGGCGCTGGTAGCTCAGCTGGAAGAGGCCCGCACCGCTTATCTGGCGCGGGTGGTCAAGTAAACCCCCAGCACTTTGGGACTGGTCTGATTTACAGCAAGAACCAGATTAACTGTTAGTTGAGTGGCTACTTTAGCACCGCGCCGGCCAGTAGCGCCGCGGCCACGATGACCACGCTCGGCACTTTCTCCCAGAGCAGCAGCAGGAAGGTGGTGCCCACCAGCAGCGGGTTTACGGGCAGCGAATCGATGGGGCCGAGATGAAACGGAAGTGCTAAGTATTTGTCGGGCAGCGGGTGGTAGAGCAGGAAAGTGGCCGCACACACCAGCCCGGCGCTCACGGCGTTGATGCCCTCCAACGACGCCTGCACCACGCGGTACTGCCGCAGCCGGTCCCAGAAGCGTATCACGAAGAATATCAGGAAGGTGCCCGGCAGGAAGATGCCTGCGGTGCCCACCAGCGCGCCCACTACCTGCATGCCGGTGCCGCCCGCCGGCCGCATGGCCAGTGCCCCGATGTAGGCGGCTATCGAGAAATTGGGCCCCGGCATGGCCTGCACCAGCCCCAGCCCCGACAGGAATTCCTGGCCCGTGAGGTAGTGCTTAAACTCCACAAACTCGGCGTAGAGCAGGGGGCCAGCACCTGCCCACCCCCAAACACCAGCGAGCCGTTGCGGTAAAAGTTTTCGAACAGCCGCACCGGCAGCAGGCGGGTGTAGTGGCCCAACACAGCTGCTCCCACCAAAAAGCCCAGCCACAGCAGGAAGTTGGCCCACTCCACGCGCAAGGGGCTTTTTCCTGAATGATGGCGTGCTTGCGGTAGCGCACCGTGGTTACGGCCCCGCCGGCCAGCAGCAGCAGCGGCAGCATCCAGGGCAGTTGGAAGAAATAAGCCATCATGGCCGAGGCCACCATCAAACCCACGGCGGTCTTGGTATGAATCACCTTCTCGGCAATGCGGTACGCCGAAAACGCCACAAAGCCCACCGCCACCGGCTGTACAAACTGCACCAGGGCCGCGACCCTGACCGGGTCCAGGTGGCTCAGGGTCAGGGCGGCCAGGGTCATCAGCACCACGGCGGGCGTCATCCAGACCAGCAGGGTGAGGTAGGCCAGGTTGGGCCCGCCCAGGCGGAAGCCAATGACGGTGATGGTTTGGGTGGACGTGGGCCCCGGCAGCAGCGCACACAGGGCCTGCAGGCTCGAGCAGGCTCGGCCGTGCTGATGTAGCGTCGCTTGTCGACCAGCAGCCGAAACATCATGGCCAGGTGGGCCTGCGGGCCCCCGAACGCCGTGCAGGCCAACCCGGCCACGTCCTTCAAAAATAATACCCCGAACCCGGCGCGTGCGCTTCCCTGAACGGCGCGGCGGTGGCGCCAGGGAAACCGGAGTGGAAGACGGGACAGAATTGGGCTGCACGGGGAAGGAAGCTACCTAAAATCGAAGGTAAGGCAAACCAGTAAGTTCGAGCCGCTACGGCTTATCGCGCTGTGCCGCCCCTGCGCTGCTGCCCGGCCAGGGGCAACACCTGCCCGGGCAGCACACTCCAAGGCTACGAACGCTGCCCGCTATGGGCAGCAGTTGAGCTAAAAATTGAGCTGAAAAGTGGGCTTGACGCACAAAAAAAGGCCCATCTCCAGGAGACGGGCCTTTTCACAATACAGAGAACTGATGGCTTACTTCTTCTTCAGGCCCAGCTCAATGAGGCGCTCATTGAGGAACTCGCCGGCGGTGATGTCGGCTTCCTTCTTGGGGTTGTCTGGGGTCACGCAGTGCTCGAGGGCAGCCAGGCTCATTTCGGAGCGCGGGTGCATGAAGAACGGAATACTGTAGCGCGAGGTGTTCATCTTTTCGCGGGCGGGGTTCACCACGCGGTGAATGGTCGACTTGAGCACGCCGTTGGTCAGGCGCTGGAGCATGTCGCCCACGTTCACCACAATCTGGTCGGGCAGGGCCGTGATGGGAATCCACTTGCCGTCGCGGCGCTTCACCTGCAGGCCGTCGGCGCTGGCACCCATCAGCAAGGTAATCAGGTTGATGTCGCCGTGTTCGGCGGCGCGCACGGCGTCGGCGGGTACTGCGTCCGGGTCTTCGATGGGGAAGTAGTGGATGGGGCGCAGGATGCTGTTGCCGTGCTTCACCTTGTCGTCGAAGTAGTTTTCGGGCAGGTGCAGGTACAGCGCGATGGCGCGCAGCACGTCCTGGCCGGCGCTCTCGAGGGTGCGGTAGGCCGTGAAGGTGCTCTTTTGGAAGCTGGGTACCTCCTTGGGCCAGATGTTCTCGGGGTATTCGTTTTTGATGGGGTCGGTTTCGTCCTCTACCTCCTGGCCCACGTGGTAGAACTCCTTCAGGTCGCCGGTGTTGCGGCCCTTGGCGTGCTCCTTGCCCTTGCTGATGTAGCCGCGCTGGCCGGCCAGCTCCGGGTTTTCGTAGCGTTGCTTGTCGGCGTCGGGCAGTTGGAAGAAGGCCTGCACGTCGGCGTACAGCTGCTTGGTTTGCTCGTCGTTGAGGCCGTGGTTTTTCAGGGCTACGAAGCCAATGTTTTGGTAAGCCTCGCCGAGCTGCTGCACGAAACGGGCTTTACGCTCGGGGTCGCCGGAACGAAAGTCGGCTAGGTCGAGCGAGGGAATTTGGTCAAGAAGTTGGTCTTGCATGGAAAAATTAGGTTTACTTTGAGGCGCAGGAAGCCCCACGGTGGGCAACGACGCAAGTTAAGCAAAACCCTTTACCGGCTGCTAGCCATAGGCAGCTCGCCTGAAGGATATTTCCGAATAAAACCGCTCACCTCCTTTTTGATTCCTACCTCCATGAAACGACCTTTTTGGCTGCTGTGCAGCACGACCCTGACCTTGGCGCTGTTGGCCGCCTGCGAAACCAGCAAGCCCACGACTGAGGTGAGCGCCGCCGCCGGCGGAACCACCGCCAGCACTGCCAGCACCAGCGCCGAAAGCATGGAGTCGAACGGCATTCGCCTGACGCCCTTCAGCGATTCGCCCCGTTTCCCGGAGGCCCAGATGCAAATGCGCACGCCCATCGCCAATTCTACGGTGCCCAGCGGCGAGGTTTCGTTTGATTACCTCATCACCAACTTCCAGCTCACCAAAATGA
Source organism: Hymenobacter humi (assembly GCF_042665855.1). Classification (NCBI taxonomy): domain Bacteria; kingdom Pseudomonadati; phylum Bacteroidota; class Cytophagia; order Cytophagales; family Hymenobacteraceae; genus Hymenobacter; species Hymenobacter humi. Next base: position 465,882 of record NZ_JBHTEK010000001.1, read on the forward strand.
GCGGCGGGCCCCACATGGCCCACATGGCCAACTCCGCCAAGGGCCAGCACATCCACAACATCGTGGACAACCAGCCCTACACGGCCCACTACGAGACCAAGTTCAAGAAGGCCATTCCCGACGGGCAGCACGCCGTGCTCTCGTTCTTGTCGCGCTCCTACCACGAGAGCCTCAAGCACCGCGGCGCCTACGACCTGCGCATCATCAACGTGGGCAGCACCACGCCCACCGGCGCGCCCATCATCGACGTGAAGGCGCCCAACCTGTTCTACAGCCGCCCGAAAGACACCTACGCCGGCGCCGATGCCAAGCGCATCATGCTCGACTTCTACCTCGTGAACACCACCCTGGAGCCCGGCGGCAACCGCGTGCGCGCCACCATCAACGGCACCGAGTTCATGCTCGACCGCTGGCTGCCCTACCAGATGGAAGGCCTGCCCGCCGGCGAAAACACCATCAAGCTCGAGGCTCGTGAACAGCAGCGGCAGCCTGATTCCCGGCGCCTTCAACTCGGTAACCCGCACCTTCACGGTAACCCCGTAAAGCAACGTTTCTGTTGAAGTTGAGCTAAAAACCGGCTCAACTTCCCCATAGCCTCCCCGTAAAAAGTCTCTTGGCCGCGCCAAGGGACTTTTTGGTTGAAGCCGTTTGTTGTTCTGGTTCTACCTTGCCCGCCGCATGCCCGATTCTCCTCCCCTGCCCTGCCGGACCCCGCGCCGCTGCTCACCCGCGAGCAGGTGCTGCGCGCCCTGCGGCAGATAGCCCGCGAAGGCCGGCTGCTACCCGCCGGCACGGTGTACGAGCCTGGTGTACCGGGGCCGCCGCTACCCGCCCCGGGCCGTGGCCGAGCCTGGCTTACCGCCTGGCCACCGGCAACCCGGCCGCCCACTGGCCCCGCGCGGCCGGCGCCGCCACCAACACACTGCTCGAAGGGCTGGATTTCACCATCAGCACCAAGCGGCCGGTGCTCACGTCGGGCTCGGCGCACGACGGCGACGAAACCGCCCGGCAGCAAGCCGAAGCCCTGTACACCGGCCAGACCCGCGAACGAGCTGAAGCGCCCGCTACCAAAGCCGCCGAGCCCGCCGCGGCCTACGACGCACCCGCCTATTCGCGCCCTGATGCGTTGGCCGAACTCTTCATCACCGAAATTGAGCTGGATGCGGCCCTGGCCGGCCTGGCCCGGCGGCGCAACCTGCTGCTGCAGGGTCCACCCGGCACCGGCAAAACCTTTCTGGCCCGCCGCCTGGCGTGGCTGCTGCTGGGAGCGAAAGACGAAAGCCGGATTGAGCCTGGTGCAGTTTCATCCCAGCTACGGCTACGAGGACTTTATGCTGGGCTTCCGGCCCGATGCCGAAGGGTGCTTCCACCTCGTGCACGGCGTGCTCCCGCTTTTGTGCCAGCGCGCCGCGGCTGACCCTACCCGGCCGTATTTTTGCTTATCGACGAGGTGAACCGCGGCAACGTGCCCCGGATTTTCGGCGAGCCTGCTGTTGCTGCTCGAAGCCGACAAGCGCGGCCCGGCCCACGCGCTGCGCCTGCCCTACGCCCCGCCCGATGCTCCGCGCTTCTTCGTGCCCGACAACCTCTACGTCATCGGCACGCTCAACCTGGCCGACCGCTCCCTCAGCCCGCTCGACTACGCCCTGCGCCGGCGCTTTGCCTTTGTGGAAATGGCGCCGCAGTTTGGCCCTGCGCTCCGGCAGTTCCTGGCGGCCCAGCAAGTTCCGGAACGCCTGATTGAGCAGCTGTGCACCCGTATGGCCGCCCTCAACCAAACCATTGCCGACGACCCCGAACTGGGGCCCGATTTTGTGATTGGCCACAGCTACTTCTGCCAGCCCCCGGCCCAGCCAGAGGAAGCCTCCAAGTGGCTGCTCCTGATTATGGAGCAGGAAATTGGGCCACTGCTGGCCGACTACTGGCGCGAGCAGCCGGCCACAGCCGCCGCGCAGCTTCGCAAGCTGCTGGCGTCCTAAGGCGCTAAGCCACAAAAAGCAGAAGGCCGACCCGCTTGAGTAATTTGGGCTAAAATAAGAACCCGGGACCGTGCGCTGCACGACCCCGGGTTAGCGGTACATTTTTGGAAATGCGCCTAGTTCCTCATCTCGACGCGGCTAAAGCGGTTGCCCTGGCCCGTGATGAGGTGCACGATGAACAAATTGCCGGCTAAGCGCCCCTTTTTGAATTCGTAGGTCATGCGCTGGCCGGCTTCGCCGGTCCCTTCGCCCAGCACGGCCACTACGGTACCCTGCATGTTCAGTACCTCCAGGCGGTAGGCACCGGCTTTACGGAGCGTAAACGAAACGGACGTAGACGAAACGGCGGGGTTCGGTGCGCTCACCAGGTCATTCTCCATCTCGGGCTCCTGGGCCGTGAGCGAAGCTGCACTGGTCGGCGTGCCGCAGTTGCCCAGCGTGCCGCCACGCTTCAGCAGGTTCGGAACGTCGCTGGAGTTGACGCAGCGCGTGTTCTTGTTGCTGCACACGAGCACCTGGTTGTTGGATGCGCCGCAGCGCACGTCTATCACCGTGATGGTAACCGAAGCCGAAGCGCTGCAGCCAGCCGAAGTAGACGAAGTCACGGTCAGATTGTAGCTGCCAGCCGCGGTGGGCGTGAACACGGGATTGGCAATGGCGGTGTTGCTCAGGCCCGCGGCCGGAGCCCAGGTGTAGCTCACCAAACCGGTGTTGGTGCTGTTGGCTTGCAGCTGCACGTTCTGCGGGCCGTAACCGAGGTAAATGGTCGAAGCTGGGCCGTTGGTGTTCACGGTCGAGGTGCGCAGCACCGTGATGGTGGGCGCGGCGCATGTGTAGGCGGGAGGCATGTCAAACGCCTCCACCTGGTCGGTGCGGCTGGTGCTCAGGCCTTGCTTGGCGCTGTAGCCCAGGCCGCGCTTGGCAAACGACGCCCAGATGAGCTGCTGGTTGGCACCGGCGTTGTTGGCGCGGTCGGCGGCTAGGATGGCGTCGCGGGCATCCACAAAGCCGGGGTTACAGGGCTGCAGCTTCAGGCCGTCGATGACCAGCTGCATGGCCAGGTTGTTGCCGCCCTTGCCCGTGTAGAGGTTGGGGTCGAAGCCGTATTTGTCAACCAGGGACCAGGTCATGTCCCAGAGCATGGTGGCCCACACGAAGCCCACGCCGTGCGGGGCGGTCAGCGTTTCGTTGTTGGTGGCCGCGTAGGTGTAGCTGTTTACGCCGAAGTCGGTGCTGTACGGAGAGGGGCGAATACCCCGGCCGGTGGTGGGCTGGTTTTGCACGTAGGTGCCAATGCCGCGCGGCTTGGGGCCGGTGTCGCCGGCTTTCATGGTCAGCATCAGCCCGAACCAGTCGCTCCAGCCTTCGCCGCCCTGCTCGGCGTTGCGCAGGCAGGCTCGAGTTGTTGGGGCCGCCGGTGAGGCGGGTGGAGATACCGTGGCCGTACTCGTGGGCAATGATGCCGTTGTCGAAGTCGCCGTCCAGCTCGGGCTGGGCGCCGCTGTTTTTGAGGATAACCGTTACGGGCGTGCCAGCATCGATTTGCTGGCGGATGAGCTGACCGGCCTCCTGGCTAATCATCACGGCCGGGATGGTAATGGCCGGCGTGGCATTGGTGGGCGTGCCGCCCATGGCAATGGGGTCGCCGCTGACGTTGTTAATCACTACCACCGCCACGGCGCCGGCAATCTGAGCATTCTGCACCTTGTCGGCAAAGCCGCAGTTGCCGCGGTACACCACGGCAATGTTGCCGCTAATCGCCGCGCCGTTGGTGAAGGCCGCACAGCCTTCTTCGCTTTTGCCCGTCGAGGTGGGCGGCGTGGTCTGGGCCAGCACCAGCTTGCCCGTCAGGGGCGTGGCGGTGAGGGGCTTGCTGAAAGAGCCTTCGCGGGCGGGGTACGTGCCGGCAATGCCAGCGGGCGCACTTACCTGGAACATCTGCGGGTCGGGGGCGCCGCTCCAGAGGTACATCTGCATGCGGGGCGCCTGCCCGTCGACGGGCGTGGCGAAGTTGGCGTTGTTGCGGGTGGCCGCCACGTTGCGGCTGTCCTGCGACTCGGCCATCACCTGGTCGGCGCCGAGGCCCACCAGCGCGTTGGGGTTGGTCGCTTGGAAGTTTCCGCTGGCTTCGTCGAAACCGTACTGGTACCAAATGTCGTGCATGATGTTGCTCATGTAAAACAGGTTGGTGGTGGCGGCGTAGCGGTAAGTTACCGGCTGCTTGGTGAAGTCCACCGGAAAGTCAAACAGCATGGACGGGCCGGCGTCGGGGCTGCTGTCCAGGCCGGGCGCATTCAGGTTGTCGGGGTCTTCGTAGGCGTACACGTTGTTGCCGCGGGTGATGGAATACGTGGTGCCGGGCAGGATGCTGTTCCAGCCCATGGGCGAGGCCTTGCCGTCGGCGGCCGACGAGCTAACGAAGGTGCGCGCGCCGTGCGAGGGGTTTCCGTCGGGATGGCGTACACGTTGAAGGCATTGGTGGTGGGGTCGGCCGCGACCGACGCGAAGGAGAACGGCACCACCTCGGCCGTGCTGGCCTGCAGCGGGTGGCCGGCGGGGCCATCGTTCTCGAAGTTGCACTCCACCACCAGGTTGTCTTTGTCGAGGAAAGCCCCCGTGTTGGCGTCCACGCGCACATTCCACCAGTTGCGGGCATCAAGCTCATAGATGGAAACCTCCCAGGCCAACACCAGCTGTCCATCGGCCATGGGCTGGTACACCAGCTTCACGGGGATGGAACGCAGGGAGATGCCGCCCGGGGTAAATACGGAAGCGCGGTTGGCGCTTCGGCTTACTTCCTTGGCCGTGAGCGAGGCTTTCGGCGTGAGCTTCAGGTGCCGCGCGGCGGCGGCTACCGCAGCAGCGGCATCGAGCTTGGCCTGATTACCCTTGATTTTCTTAACAAGCCCCTTCTGAAAACGGTCGCCCAGGTTGATGACCTGGTCGTTTTTGGAGAGGTTGACGTTGGTGAGGGCCCCGTAGATTTCGATGCCCTGGTACCGCTGCTGAATGTAGAGGTGCTTCACCCCGTTGTGCTTGCTTACGGATTGGCTGCTGAGCACCAGGTCGGCCACGTCTTCGTTGGCCAGCTGCAGTTCCCTTTGGTGCTTTTTGATATGGTCTACGGCCACCTGGGGAACCGGCTTTTTATCCGGGTTGCCACTGCTTTGGCCGTAAGCGGCCATGTTCCCGACTAGCAACCCCATGACCAGCGCCATCCGGGTTGCGAATAGTATTATTTTGTTCATTTGTTTCGTATGAGTTAGAGAGCGTCCCAACCATACGAACCCACTATCCCTCTAGTTTGCGATAGAGAGGTATATTTTTCAAAAATGTTGAAATATATTCAAAATACTTATGCATTCCCTGAACTAATTTAAAGTTCTAGGTTTATAATTATCAAAGGAATAGTTACAAGAAGCACTCAACCACTGCTGACAAAAAATTGAGCTAATTCTGGTACATCCAGTCAAAAAAACCTCGCTATGCCAAACTAACATGTCATTCAATTTGGCTTTTATTCAAACACATAATTGAGCCAAAGCCGCGCTTAATTCACAAGCTTGCTCCGTGAGCAGCAATACAATACCACATGAGCAAGGCCTGTACTTCTTATCAACACCATTTCTGTTAAGGCGAGGGTAAAAAAACCCTCGATTTGCGAGAAGAATAAAGTAAAAATTTAACAGAAGCACTCCATATTCTGCTCTTGATTCTGCTCTTGTTTAGCTGGCGATTTGCAATTTCTGTCAATTGTGAAATTGGCAAAGAAATGGCTCAACTCTTCCCGCTGGTTAACCTAAGCCGGACCGTTCCGGAATGTTATCCACCGCAAGCCTGTGCTAGCCGAACCATTTTGCAGTCCCGTTCCCTTACCCCAGTTTGATTCCGCTTCCCACGCTCTACTATTTCCTGTGCTACGCCTGGAACCGGCTGCCCGAACCGGCCGTGCTCCAGGCCAGCGAAGCCGCGCCTTTTCACCGGCCGCTGGGCCTGCTGGCCCAGGTGCTGCTGCACGGCACCCGCCGGCTACTGAAAACCGGTCTGCCGCGCACCTTCGAAGCCCAGGAAGCCGAACTAACCAGCCTACGCGGCCGAATTGAGTGGCCCCCACCCTGGGCCGCGGCTTGCTGGAGCGGGGCCGCGCCATCTGCTCCTTCGACGAGCCTGAGCCCGAACTCGCCCCTGCACCACCTGCTGGCCCAAACGCTGGGCGCTCTGGCCAGTGCTGCCGACTTGCCCCTGCCCCTACGCCGGGAGTTGAGCCAGGTGCGCCAGCGGTTTCCGGCTGCCCTCACTGCCTCGCTCGTGCCGGTGCCCACGGCCGCCACCTTCCGGGAGCTGCGCCGACAGCGCCCCAGCAGCCAGGCGGCCTTTCTACTGCATGTGTGCGAGCCTGGTGTGGCAGTCCGCGCTGCCCGAACCCACGGCCCAGGGCCGAAGCCGCTTCAGCGACTTCCGGCGCGACGAAGTGCTGATGGCGCGGCTGTTTGAGCAGTTTACCCGCAATTTTTTCCGCCGCGAGCAGCGCCGCTACCGCGTGTACGCCGAAACCATTGCCTGGCAAGCCGATGGGCAAACCGACGATTTGGCCCTGCTGCCCACCATGCTCACGGACACCACCCTGGAAGCCCCCGACCGCAAAATCATTCTCGACACCAAGTACTACGCCGCGGCCCTGCGCCAGCGCTACGACCGGCAGCGCCTCATTGCGCCCCACCTCTACCAGCTCTACGCCTACCTCCAAAACCAGCGCCCTGCACCCGGCCAGGCGTTGGAAGGCATTCTGCTGTACCCCGCCGCTACCCAGCAGGTAGACGTGCGCTACACCCTGGGCGGGCACCCGGTGCGAGTAGTCACCCTCAACCTGCACCAGCCGTGGCCGGGCATCGCCGCCGATTTGCTCGGCCTCGTGGCCTGAGGGTTGAGCTTCGCGGCCAGTTGAGCTAAACCCACGTAAAAGAAAACAGCCCGGACTCCCTAAAAAGGAAATCCGGGCTGCCCAAGGGTATCAACTGCTGGCCGAGGCCAGCGGCCAATTACTTCTTAACTTCTTCGGTGGTCGTGGTGGTGCTGGTACCGGTGGTGGTAGCCTCCGTGGTGGCGGGAGCAGCAGCGTCGGTGGTAGCAGGAGCAGCTACAACGGTCGAATCGGTGGTCGTGGTGGTGGTCGACGACTCGGTGCCAGCAGCAGGAGCTTCAACGGTGGTGGTTTCGGTCGTCTTCGACTCGCACGACGTCAGACCAGCAGTCAGGGCCAGGCCCAGGGCAGCAATTTTGAACAGGTTGTTCATTTTGGGGGTAATTTTGAAAATGAGTTAACTTAAAAACCGCCCTTTATCCCCGCTTAGGAGAAAGGTAACCCGCGGCAGAAAAAATTATTTTATCGGGTTACTTGTGGCCTGTATGTGTATTAAACATCAAAGTGAATGAGCAGGGGCAATTCAACTTCCTCTTCTTTAACTCCTACCGACGACACGCTGATTGCGGCCATTCGTGGCGGCGATGAGCGAGCCCTGGCCCACCTTTATCGGTTGCACTGGCCCATGGTGTCGCACTTCGTGCTGCAGAACAGCGGCTCGGAGGACGACGCCCAGGACGTGTACCAGGAAGGCGTGGTGGTGTTTTATGAAAAAGTACGCGACGGCTCCCTCGAGCTTAGCTGCCAGATTAAGACCTACCTCTACGCCGTGTGCCGCCGCCTGTGGCTCAAGCGCCTGACCAGCAAAAGCCGCTTCGGCGTGCGCTTGCTCGACGACGAGGAGCACGGCCCGTACCTGAACACCGGTGCCGAGGAAGACTTGCTCGCTGCCGAGGAACAGGACCGCCGCTTCGACACCATGAGCGAAGCGCTGGACCACCTAGGGGAGCCCTGTCGCTCGCTTTTGGAAGGCTTTTACCTGCTCGACAAGTCGATGCAGGACTTAACCGCAGAATTTGGCTACACCAACGCCGACAATGCGAAAAATCAAAAGTATAAGTGCCTCGTGCGTTTGAAAAAGTTATTCTTTGCCCACTATAAAGAAGAGTCTATCTGATAATTTTTAGCTGCGGGACCCAAACCTGCAGAACACCCCGCTTGCTTACCGCTGCCGGCCCCGCGCCCGCAGTCTTTGCCCATGATGACCGAAGCAGATTATTACGCCTTATTTGAAGCTTACGCCCACGGCGAGCTGGCGGGGCCTGCCCGGGCCAACCTCGAAGCGCGCCTGGCAGCCGACCCAGCCCTGGCCCTGCGCTACGCCGATTTCACCGAAATGACCGGCACGCTGCGGGCCTACGGCCAGCGCCAGACCGTGCGCCGGCAGCTGAGCAACATTCACGCGGCCATGCTGGCCGCCGAAACGCCCGAAGAAACCACCCGCCCTGCCACCGCCGAAGAACCCACTGAAGCCGGCAAGCTCACGCACTCGGTGAACCCCATGCTGCGCATTTCGCGCACCGAGCGCCGGTTGCGCGACTTCTGGAACGGCCACCGGGCCACCATGGGCGTGGCCGCTTCGGTAGCGGTGCTGGCGGTGTTTGCCACGCTGCTGGGCCTGGAGATGTACCGGGCCGCCAAGGCGCAGCCGTCGCTGTACGGCTACACGGTGCTGCGCCGCGAAGTGGAGCGCATCAAGAAGAGCCAGAAAGACCTCACCCTGACCCTGAATCAGTTCGGCCGCCCCGGCATTACGGCTCCGGCGCCCAAGGAAAGCAAGTTCAGCGGCACCGGCTTCGCCCTCACCTCGGACGGCTACCTTGTGACCAGCTTCCACGTTATCCAAGGCGCTGACTCGCTGCTGATTGAAGGCCGCGACCAGCAGCGCTACCACGCCGAGCCCGTGTATTCCGACGTGAAGCACGACCTGGCCATTCTGCGCATTACCGACAAGAAATTCAACGGCTTTGGCCGCCTGCCCTACGCCATCAAGGCCAGCCAGGCCGATTTGGGCGAGCGGGTGTTTACCTTGGGCTACCCGCGCGAAGACGTGGTGTACGGCGAAGGCGCCCTGAGCGCCCGCTCCGGCTTCAAGGGCGATACGGCCTTCTACCAGGTGAGCATCCCGGTGAACCCCGGCAACTCGGGTGGCCCGCTGCTCGACGAGCGCGGCAACCTGATTGGGGTAGTGAGCGGCCGCCAGAACGACGCCCAGAGTGCGGCCTTTGCCACCAAGTCGTCGTATCTGGTGCGCCTAGTTGATTCCTTGGCCGCGGCCAAGCCCGCCGCGCCCTACCACCTGCCCCGCTACGGCCAACTGGCCGGCACCGGGCGCCCCTACCAGGTAAAAAAGCTGCAGGACTACGTATTCATCGTGAAGGTCTTCGAATAGGCCCCGCCTTGGCAGCCAGGTAGCTCAAGCTGCCGCTATAACCTAAGTAAAGGCCTGTTTCTTCGTTGAGGCAGGCCTTTTTCTGGCCGGGCCCGCGAGCCGTTGCTCAACTTCTACTGCTGAGGTTAAAGGACTCATTAATTCGCCGTTTTGTGCGATGAATTGCCGCTTATTCAAAAACCCTGCGTGCCATAAATGAGTATTTAAGCCGAGGCCTCTGCGGCCGCTAATCTCTTCCTTTTGCACCTTTTAACTCCCCACTCCGTGGCTCAAAATCAACAAACTCCTCCCTCTAGCAACGACGTTGCCGGCTCTGCCATTTTCAAGAAGTTCCTGAACACGGCGGAAGGCTACGTACGCCAGCCCACCCGCATGAAGCAGCTGCTGACCGACGCCTACAAAAAGGCCAGCGAGAAAAACGAGGTCGGCACCCTGGCCCACGAGGCCTGGGAAACGCTGCAGACCATGTTCCGGCTCATCAAGGCGTCGATGTCGGGCGAGTACACGGGCGTGCCCGGCACCACCATTGCCGCGGCCGTGGCCGTGCTCATTTACTTCCTGAGCCCCATTGACTTGATTCCGGACTTTATCCCGGTGCTCGGCCTGCTCGACGACGTGGCCCTAGTGGCGTGGTTCTCGACCACGCTGAAGGCTGAGATGGACAAGTTCTCGGAATGGGAAACCACCAGCACGGCTTTGGCCACGGTGGTGGGCGATACCCACGAGCACAAAGCCGCCGCGGAGCGTTCTGCTTCGGCTATGGCGGCCGGCCCTGCTTCGGCCAACGCCCCCGAGCACCCGCAGCCAGCCCGCGAGTCGGCCAAACATGCCGGCACCGTGAACCTGCCCTCTACTTCCACTCATTCTAACACCGACTCGGGCCTGGGCTCGCCCGAAAGCAGCAGCCCGCGCCCGGTGCACGAAGCCGGCCCCGATGTGCAGCCCACCGGCACCACCAGCGGCCCCACCGTTCGCACCTGGGAAGGCAGCCGCAACGCTTCCGATGCCGGCAGTCTCGACACCGGCGGCAACGTGCGCTAAGCGTTAGCCCAATTAAAAAATAAAATCCCCGGCTCAATGTTGAGCCGGGGATTTTTTATATGACACCTACTTGAGAAACTTTAGGCCGCTGCGGCGTGGTCGCGCACGTAGCGCACAAAGTCGCCCACGGTATAGAGCGGTACTTCATCGGGAATCACAATGCTGAAGCTGCGCTCCAGGCTCGAGGATGATGTCAACCACGTCGACGGTGTCGAAGCGGAGGTCGCGGGCCAGGCTGGCGGTTTTGCGCACGCGGCTGGCCCGGATGGCCTTGCGCTTGCTGATAATTCGAAATACCTGCTGCTCGATAGAGGGAGTGTGAGCCGGGCTAGTAGTGGATACGTACATTATAGTAGGTGAAAAGAGGTGTCGTAGAGGTAGCGTAAATAGGGGCGGCGAAGGTGCCCATCGGTGGTTAATGCTGCAACAAAAACTACCGACGAGCTCCAACAACGCATAAAAAGTTAAACTAGTACCCGCGGCGAAGCCGCGTGTATTTCTTCAGAGTCCACCTCTTCGGAAAGGGTTGCAACGTGGTCGGGGTTTTTTCCGGTTATTTTTCCTTTGAGCGTTTCGCTCAGCAGATACATCACGGGCACCACGACCAGCGTGATGATGGTGGCAAAGCTCAGGCCGAAAATGATGGTCCAGGCCAGGGGCCCCCAGAACACGACGGACTCGCCGCCGATGAAGAAGTGCGGATTGCCGGAGTTGAACAGCTCGTAGAAGTCGATGTTCAGGCCAATGGCCAGCGGGATGAGGCCCAGAATGGCGGCCGTGGCCGTGAGAATAACCGGGTTCAGGCGGGTGCGGCCGGCCAGGATGATGGCCTCACGCAGGGGCATGCCCTGGGCGCGCAGCATATCGGTAAATTCCACCAGCAGGATGCCGTTTTTCACCACGATGCCCGCCAGGGCGATGATGCCCACGCCCGTCATCACAATGCTGATGTTCATGCCCGTGATGGCCAGGCCCAGCATTACCCCAATCACGGAGAAGATTACCTCGGTGAGGATGATGACCGGCTTGCTGAACGAGTTGAACTGCGTGACGAGAATCAGGAAGATGAGGGCCAAGGCGCCCAGGCCGGCCAGCGGCAGGAAGTCGCTGGTTTCCTTCTGGTTTTCCTGGGCACCGCCCATCTTGATGGTGTAGCCGGCCGGCGTGGGGAAGGCTTTAAGGGCCTGCTGAATGTTGGCCACGACGTCGGGGCCGGTGAAGCCGTTGAGCACGTTCGAGGAAATGGTAATCACGCGCTTCACGTCCTTGCGCTTGATGCCGCCGTAGGTGGTGCCGTAGGTTACGTCGGCCACCGAGCCGATGGGAATCTGACGGACGGCGCCGGTGGCGTCGCGGAAAGTCAGCGGGGCATTCACGATGGCATCGATGTCGGAGCGGTAGGGCTCGGCGTAGCGCACTTGAATGGGGTATTCGTCGTCGGCTGTCTTGAATTTGCTGGCTTCGGCACCGTAGATGGCCGTGCGTACTTCCGACCCAATCTGGGCCGTGCTGATGCCTTCGCGGTTGGCCCGGACGCGGTCGATGTTCACCGCGATTTCGGGGTTGCGGTCTTCGAGGTTGGAGCGCAGGCTGCTCCACGCCGCCGATTTTCAGCGAGTCGATGTAGCGGGTCACCTTCTTCGAGAGGCGGGCCAGGGCCACGTAGTCGTCGCCGGCTACTTCAATGGCGATTTCCTTGCCCGTGGGCGGGCCGCTGGCCTCCTGGTCGACGGCTACTTCGGCGCCGGGAATGCCTTTCACCACTTCCCGGATTTTGTTCATGTAGGTGCTCGTGGCCGGCCCTTTGCGCTCGCTCAGCTCCTTAAAGGCCACGCCTACCTTGCCCAGGTGCGACTGCGACACGCCGGTAGCCGACGCTTCGCCGGGGTCGCCGGCGCCGATGGCCACGTTGGTAATCACCGATTCCACGTCGGGGTTGTTGCGGCCGATAACGCCGTAGATGCGGTTCTCGAGGATTTTCGTGATGGAGTCGGTCACGGCCACTTTGGTGCCCACCGGCATCTTCAGGTAGGTGTACACAAACTTGGGGTCGCCCTTGGGGAAGAAGGCCACCTTGGGCTTGCGCACGCCCACGGCGAAAATCGAGAGGAAGAACAGCACCACCATGCCCAGCATGATGGCGCCCTGGCGCCACAGCGTGCCGCCAATCACCGTCCGCACCAGGTTGGCGTAGGCGTTCTGGAAGCGCGGCAACGCCCGGGTCTGGAACCAGGCAATCATCTTCGCAAACACGAACTTGTTGAGGAAGCAGAACAAAATGACGGTCAGCATCAGGTTGCCGACGAAGGTTGAGCCAGCTACGTAGCCAATCACCGCAATCAGGGCCATTACGCCCATGGCAATGAGGAAGCCCCGGGTCATCTTGGGCTGGTTGTCTTCGGCGTGGTGGTCTTCGCGCTCCATGAAGCTCACGGCAAACACCGGGTTCATGATAAAGGCCACCACCAGCGACGACATCAGCGTGAGAATCAGCGTCACGGGCAGGTAGTACATGAACGAGCCCACAATGCCGGGCCAGAACAGCAGCGGCACGAAGGGCGCCACCGTGGTGAGCGTACCGGCCAAAACCGGCACGAATACCTCGCCGGCCGCAAACTTGGCCGCGCGGGGCGTGTCGAGATTGGGGTGCTCGTGCAGCAGGCGGTGGGTGTTTTCAATCACCACAATGGCGTCGTCGACCACAATGCCCAGGGCCAGCAGGAAGGCGAACAGCACAATCATGTTCAGCGAGAAGCCAAAGATGGGAATCAGCAGGAACGCCAGGAACATCGAAATCGGCACCGACAGGCCCACAAACAGCGCGTTGGTGGTGCCCATGAAGAACATCAGAATCAGCGTCACGAGCAGGAAGCCGATGATGATGGTGTTGATGAGGTCGTGCAGCGTGACGCGGGTGTCGTTCGAGGTGTCGCCGGTCACGGTGATGGTCAGGTTCTTGGGCAGGCTGGCCTTCGACTCTTCGATGATTTTCTTGATGTTGTCGGAGGCGTCAATCAGGTTTTCGCCCTGGCGCTTCACCACGTTCAGGGTGATGGCGGGCTTGCCGTCGAGGCGGGCGTAGCTTTCGCGGTCCTTGAAGGCGTCTTCCACGGTGGCGATGTCGCCGAGGCGCACGGCGGCGCCGTTCAGATTTTTCACCTGGATGTCGGCGATGTCGGCGGCGCGGGCGTACTGGCCGGCCACGCGCACGGCGCGCTTCTGGTTGCCCACGTCGATGGACCCGCCCGAGATGGTGATGTTTTCGCGGGCAATGGCGGCCTGAATGTCGCCGAAGCCCAGCCGCGAAGCGCGCAGCTTGTTCAGGTCTACGTCCACGTTCACCTGCTGCTCGAGGGCGCCGATGATGTCGACGCGGGTGATTTCGGGCAGGGCCTCAATCTTGTCCTGGAAGTCGTCGGCAAACTTCTTGAGCTGGCTCACGGGCAGGTTTCCGGCCAGGTTGATGTTCATGATGGGCAGCTCCGACAGGTTCACTTCCTGCACCGTGGGCGGGGTGGGCAGGTTGTTGGGCAGGTCGTTAGAGGCCTTATCCACAGCGTCTTTGATAAGCTGCTTGGCGTACTGCACGTCCACGCCGGAGTTGAACTCGACATCCACGATGCAGTAGTCCTGGTTGGAAGTGGAGCTGATTTTCTTCACCCCGTTCACGCTCTTGATTTCCTTCTCAAGCTGGCGCGTCACCAGGTTTTCGATGTCGGCCGGCGAGGTGCCGGGGTACACCGTGGCCACGATGATGCGCGGAATCACGATGTCCGGAAACTTCTCCTTGCCCAGCTTCACGTAGGCAAAAATGCCCGCGATGCACAGCAGCACCGTGATGATGTAGATGCTGGTCTTGTTGTTGATGGACCAACTGGTTGGGCCAAATTCTTTTTCGATGTCCTGCATTGTTTTTAGCTTTTAGCTGATAGCTGTTAGCTACTAGCTGTGTTTTGGACAGTTTTTTTGAGGCTATTGGTTAACAGCTGATAAGCGGTTGATGAAGCCGTGAAGCATTTTTATTTCTTCCTCCAGAAGACCGGGCAAGTCGCTGTCTGGCTCGAGGGTGATAAGGCCGGCATTAATGGCCACGATGAGCTGCGTATCCAGTTCGAAGCACGAGCCAAGTGCTATTTCCAAAAAGTGCTTGTACTCTTTTTCGCTGGCGCGACTGCTGCCTTCCGCTATGTTGGAGGGAATGGAAACCGCGGCGCGCGTCATCTGGCTTCGCAGCCCGTACGTTTCTTCGCGTGGTAGTTGGTGAACCACCGCGTAGGTAGCAGCCACTACTTCCAGCCCACGCTGCCAGACCTTCAACTCTTTGTAATTCTTCATTTTCCCTTCGCCGTTAGCTTTCCGTTATATCGTCAATCAAAAAAGCTAACAGCTATCAGCTAAAGGCTAACAGCTAAAGACTGGCCCTCATTCAGGTTCTGGTAGCCGGCCGAAATCACTTGGTCGTTGGCCGCTAGGCCGGTGGTCACTTCCACTTTGCCGTTGTAGGTGTTGCCGGTCTTGATGATGCGCTTCTGCGCCACGGGCTTGCCGCCCTGCTGGCCCACCACAAACACGTAGCTGTTCTGCTCGTCTTTCTGCACCAGGTCCACGGGGATAACGGTGGCGTTGGGCCGGTTGTAGTTCAGAATGCGCACCGTGGCCACCATGTTGGGGCGCAGGTCGGCGGCCTTGCCACCGTTCAGGCGCAGCTCCACGGTGAAGGTGCGGCTGGTGGCGTTGATGGCGCGGCTTACCACGCGCACCGTGGCCGGAATCTCCTCGCCGCCGAGGTCCGGGATGGTCACCAGGGCTTTGTCGCCGGCCTTGATGCTGTTGCCGTAGGCTTCCGACACATCGGCCAGGATTTTGCCACCCGAGCCGCTGGTGAGGCGCACCACCGGCGAGCCGGGCGCTACCACTTCGCCCAGCTTGGGAATCACCTCATCGGCGGTGCCGCTGAAGGGCGCCACCACATTGTAGAGGGCACGCTGCTGGTTGAGCGTGGCCAGGTTGCGGCGCAGAGCATCGTAGTTGTTCTTGGCTTGCAGGTACTGGATTTCGGTGCCGATTTGCTGGTCCCACAGGCCCTTCTGCTTTTGGTACACCGTTTTGGCCAGTTCCATGCGGGTGCGCAGTTCGGCAATGCTGGCGTCGAGGATAGAGGCGTCGATGGTGGCTAGCACCTGGCCTTTGCTCACCCGGTCGCCGCGCTGCACGCGCAGGTTGGTGAGGGTACCAGCGGCGCGGGCGCTCACCACGGCGTTCTGGTCAAAATCGACGCGGCCCTGCACTTCAAGGTAGCTTTTAAAGCTTTCGGGCTGCACTTTCATCACCGACACGGGCGTGGCCGTGATGGCCGGCTTGTCGGTGCCGCCGGCTTTGGCTTCCAGCTCGGCTATTTTGGCCTGGTTGGCAGCTTGTTCTTGCTTGAGCTTGGCCAGTTCGGCCTTGGGGTCTTTCGAGCCGCCGCAGGAGGCCAGCAGCAAGGTGCCGGCGAGAAACAGAGCAGCAGGTTGTGATTTAAAGAAACGCATGAGAAAGCGGGTGTTTCGAGGGGTAATGAAAAGGGGCAAGTGCTTTCGCACGACTTACTTTTTAACTTGGCTGTAGAGTTCGCCGGTGGCTTTGTCGCGGTCCACTTTGGCCACCAGCACGTCGTACACGGCGCCGTAGTAGTTGGTCTGGGCCGCGCGCAACTCGGTTTCGGCGGTGATAACCTCCAGGTTGGAGCCCACGCCGGCGTTGAACTTGATGCGGGTGACGCGGGCCACGTCGGCGGCCAGGTCGAGGTTGGCCTTCTGGTTGTCGAGCACGTCGAGGGCGTTCACCAGCGAGGTGCGGCTCTGGGCATCCTGCAGGTCGATGCTCTGGCGCAAGGTGTTGAAGCCCTGCTCAATGGCTTGCTGGGCGATGCGGCCCTGCTGCACCTGGTACTTGCGGCGGAAGCCATCGAATACCGGCACCTGCAGCGTCAGGCCCACGTTGCCGAAGCCAAACCAGTTCTGGTTGATGAAGCCGGCGCCGTTGCGCGAGTTGGGGCCGCGGAACTCCAGCAGCCCGCCCAGCGTGGGGTCGGAACCGGTGAAGCCGTATGCGCCCGTAAGCAGCAGGCGCGGGTAAGCGCTGGCCCGGCGGTTGCGGATGTCCAGGCCGGCCAGCGCTTGCTGGGTTTCGAGCAGCGAGAACTCCACGCGGTTGTTGTAATTGGCGGCCGCGGCCACCTGGGCCGGCCGGCCACCGCTAAGGGCAGCCTGCTGGTCGGCGCGGTTCTGGTCTGGGTTTGCCTGGCCGGGCGCAGCGGCGGGCTGGCCGGGCAAAGCCGAAGTGCCCGCGGCACCGCCGCCCGTGGCGAAGTTGGCGGCGCCGAGGCGCTGGCGCAGGGCCCCGGCGTCCACCACGGCCGCGCTCAGCGAGTCGGTGAGCTGCACGGGCTGCTGCTGGGGCAGGCCCATCTGAAACTTGAGCAAGGCCAGGCTCAGGCTCGGTGAGGCGCTGGGCTTTCTGCTGCTCTACCACCAAGTTGTTGCGCTGCACCTGCAGGCGGTCCACGTCGAGCTTCTCAGCGAAACCGGCCTTGAAGATTTTGCGCGTCTGGTTAAGCACCGTGTCGAGGCGCTGTACGTTGCGGCCGAGCAAGCTTAGGCGCGAGCGCGCCACCAGGGTGCTGTAGTAAGCCTTGCTCACCTGCTCCACCACGTCAATCTCGGCCTGCTGGGTCTGTTTCTGAGCCAGCTGCTCGTACACTTTGGCGGCTTTCAGCCCAATCAGGTAGGAGCCGTCGAAGAGCAGCGCGACACGCTGGCGCTGGTGGAGCCGGCGTAGCGCAGGCCAAAGGCCAGCGGGGTGGGGCCGGTCTGTGGTGCCTCACCGTAAGCCGGGCTCAGGGTTACGGCCGTGCCCGCCTGGGCGGCGGCAATGTCCTGGGCCGTGAGCTTGGTGCCCTCCAGCGGGGCGCCACCGAAGCGTGAAAAGTCGACCAGGGACTTTTGGAGCTTGAAGTTGTCGGCGACGTTGGCGCCCACGTTCACCTGCGGCAGGCCGGCGCTCTTGATTTCGCCGACCCGGGCGCGGGCAGTCTGCTCGGCCAGGCGGGTGGCCTGCAGGGTCGATTTATTCTGGATGGCAAAGCTCACGGCCTGGGGCAGGCTCAGGGCCATAACCCCGCCGTTGGGCAGGGCGGCGGGCAGCGCGGCCGGGGCCGTCTGGGCCAGCAGCGCGGTGGGTGCCACGCCGGCCAAAGCGGCCAAAAACAGCAGCTTGGGTGACAACAATTTTTTCATCGACAACAAAAGGGGAATGGGTATGCGGGTATGCGGGCAGAAAAGCGTTGTTATTCTTCTTCGGTCACGTGGCGGAACTCGTTGATGAGCTTGTGGCCTTTTAGCGAAGCCACACCAAGGAGAAAATGTTCATCGAAAACCCGGCTCACGCGCTGGGGTACAAACTGGCCAGGCGGGTACAGCTCGGCGTTGAACATGAGGTCAATCTGAGCCAGGTGCATTCGGGCCAGCACGTCCACGTCGAGGTCGGACCGGTACAGGCCTTCAGCCATGCCGCGCTCGAGGTTTTTGCTGATTTGGGCGAGGATAAAATTGTTTTTATGCGCCGCAAACAGGTTCCAGGCCGCGGGGTAGTACTTCTGCAGGTCGTAGAAAATGCCGGGGTGCATGCCGCTGAACTGCTGCTCGGCCCAGGCCGTGATGCGCATCATCTCTTCCACGGCGGTGGCCGCGTGGCCCGCCATCGAGGCACACTCGCCCTGCACCTTGTCCAGATGCAGTTCCATAGTGGCGAGGACAATCTGGTCCTTGTTTTCGAACCATTTGTAGAGGGTCTTTTTCGACATGGCCATGCTGGTGGCGATGTCATCCATGCTCACGCTCTTGATGCCGTTGCGCAGAAACAGCGTGGCCGAGTGGTTGAGGATTCGTTCTTTGATTTCCATGTTTGCGGGTGCAAAGATACCACGGAAACTTTTAATGTGTCTGAAGTTTCCATTAATATTTTTGCTACCTGCTTCTACATCTTCTGCCAGGGATTTGACGGATTGCCCGCAGAGATATTTTAGCCATATCCAAAAAAATTGAGCCGGCCCGACCCGACGCAAAAACTAATTACACTGGCAATATAACACTAAAATAGTTAGTACAAAAGTCGACAATGCTATTCCCAATGGCTGTCGAGGTTAAGTTGAGCTGTTAAACACGCTGATGCGCCCGCCAGGGGTACTTTTGCAGTAGCCCAACCGGCGAACCATACTTCGAATTCATGAAAATCCGCACCGGCTTCGGCTACGACGTACACCAACTGCAAGAGGGGCTGCCGTTTTGGCTCGGCGGCATTCAGGTGCCGCACACGCACGGGGCCCTGGGCCACTCCGACGCCGATGTGCTCATCCACGTTATCTGCGACGCCTTATTGGGCGCGGCCAACCTGCGCGACATCGGCTTTCATTTCCCCGACACCGACCCGCAGTACAAGGGCATCGACTCGAAGCGCCTGCTGAGCGAGGTAATGCGCCTGCTGCGCGCTAAGGGCTACGAAGTGGGCAACATCGACTCGACCATCTGCCTGGAGCGGCCCAAGGTGAACCCCCACATTGCCGAAATGCAGCGCGTGCTGGCCGCCGTAATGGGCATTGCCGAAGAAGATATCTCCATCAAAGCAACCACCACCGAAAAACTGGGTTTTGTGGGCCGGCAGGAAGGCGTGGCGGCCTATGCCGTGGTGCTCATTCAAAAAGCCTAGCCGGCTGAGCCGCGGCGCCCCTGGCTAAGCTCGGCCTTCAACGGCTCAATTTTTGCCTTTACGGCTCAACCTTGTTACTCCCATCCTACTCTTAAGCATGAACAAAACCTCCTTGCTGCTGGCCTTCCTGGCCCTGGCCAGCGCGGCTCCTGCCCACGCCCAGGGCAAAGTAAAAATCAAAACCAAAAACCGGTCCGGCAAGCAGACGGAGGTCGCAGCCCCGGCCCCCGCCCCGGCCACCGAAACCGACTGGAGCGTGAAGTACGCCGACTTGGTAACGGCTGAGCGCCTGCGCGCCCACCTGTCCGTCCTGGCCTCCGATGAATACGAAGGCCGCGAAACCGGCATGAAAGGCCAGCACATGGCCGCTGCCTACGTCGCCGAGCAGTTCAAAAACGCGGGCCTGACCGGCCCTGTGACCACCGGCACCGAGCCCTACCAGCAGCGCTTCAACCTGGAGCAAGTGACCTGGGCCGACGACGCCAGCCTGAAGGTGGGGAAGACCAGCTACAAGTGGCTGGTTGATTTCTACGCCCTCGGCGATTCGCCTTTCGCGGAAGTCACCACCATCAAGCCCGTATTTGTGGGCTACGGCATCGAGCAGGAAGGATATTCGGACTACCAGAATGTGGACGTGAAGGGCAAAGACCTCCTCATCGCCCTCGGCGAGCCCACCGCAGCCGATGGCAAAGCCCTGCTCAGCGCCGACGGCTCGCCCACCAAGTGGGGCAACGACTACCGCGCCAAAGCCCAACTGGCTTCGCAGAAAGGCGCCCGCTCGGTGTTCTTCGTGAGCTTTAACCCCACCAGCAACTTCGGCAAGCAGGCCGCCCGCCTGGCGCCCGCCATCAGCCGGCCGTCGACCGTGATGGCTAATGCCGACCGGCCCAGCCGCGCGGCGTTGTTCTTCATCTCGCCCGCCGTGGCGCTGCAGGTACTGGGCACGTCGGATGCCAACATGCAGAAGTACCTGGCCAAAATCAACAGCACCAAGAAGCCGGTGGCCTCCACCTTCAAGGTGAAGCCCCTGCAGCTGAAGGCGGCCCGCAAGCGCACGCCGCTGGAGACCGAGAACGCGCTGGGCTTCATCGAAGGCACCGATAAGAAGGATGAAATCATCGTGATTTCGGCCCACCACGACCACCTGGGCATCCAGAACGGCGTGGTGTTCAACGGCGCCGACGACGACGGCTCGGGCACGTCGGCCATCATCACCATGGCCGAGGCATTTGCCCAGGCCAAGAAGGAAGGCCACGGCCCGCGCCGCAGCCTGCTGTTCCTGAGCGTGACGGGTGAGGAGAAGGGCCTGTTTGGCTCGGAGTACTACTCCAAAAACCCGGTGTTTCCGCTGGCCCAGACCATGGTCGACCTGAACGTGGACATGATAGGCCGCACCGACGTGGAGCACGAAGGCAAGCCCGACTACGTGTACGTTATTGGGTCCGACAAGCTGGCGTCGGAGCTGAAGGTGATTCAGGAAGCCCAGAACCAGAAGTACACCAAGCTCGACCTGGACTACCGCTTCGACGACCCCGCCGACCCGAACCGCTTCTACTACCGCTCCGACCACTACAACTTCGCGGTGAACAAGGTACCGGTGTCGTTCTTCTTCAACGGCGTGCATGCCGACTACCACAAGGAGAGCGACGAAATCAGCAAAATCGAGTTTCCTAAGATGGAGAAGCGGGCCCAGGCTGGTGTTTCACCTGGCCTGGGAGCTGGCAAACCGCGACGGTCGCATCGCCGTAGATTCGAACAAGCCCTAAGAAGGCAATTCCATTAAGAACGTCATGCTGCGCTGGCCGAACAACCTCGGGCACAGCGCAGCATGACGTTCTGGCTTTTAGCCGTTTTGTGATGATGAAACTTGTGTGGTGCGGGCTGCTGGCGCTGGCCTTGGGGCTTCCGGCCCTGGCCCAAGCCCAGCAGCCTGCCAAGGTAAAAGCGAAGACCAAAGTCAAGGCCAGGAGCAAGGGCAAGACGGCGCCGGACTGGTCGCGCACGTACGCGGCCACCATCCGGCCCGAAGAGCTGCGCCGGCACCTGACCGTGGTGGCCTCGGATTCTTTCCGGGGGCGCGAAACCGGCCAGCCGGGCCAGAAGCTGGCGGCCGCCTACCTGGTGAAGGAATTTGCGGCGCTGGGCCTGCAAGGCCCGGTGGCGGGCAGCGACAGCCCGTACCTGCAGCACTTTCCGCTCATCCGCGGCGCGTATTCCGCGGACGGCTTCATCCGGATAAACGGCCAGCGCTTCGACTGGCTCAACGACTTTTTTAGCTACGGCCCGCTGGTTTCGCCCTTCCGCACCGAAACGGTTTCGCAGCCGGTTTTTGTGGGGTTTGGGGTGGAGCAGGGCGCGTACTCTGACTACGCGGGGCTCGACGTGAAGGGCCGCGACGTGGTGGCCATCATGGGTGCGCCGCAGGACGAGCGGGGCCGCAAGCTGCTCAAGGCCACTAGCGGCCACCCGGCCGACTACTGGGATTCGGGCCTGCGCAAGGCGGCCATTGCCAAAGCCAAAGGGGCGCGCAGCATTTTCCTGATGACGTTTGCGCCCAAAGAGGAGTTTGCCAAAGAAGCCGGCAACTACGCCACGGCCCTGCGCGAGCCCGCCTTTGCCCTGCCCAACCCCGGGCCGGAAATCATCGACACGGTGCGGGAGGATGTGCCGCCGGGCATTGGCGTGTACCTGACTTCGCAGGAGTTGGGGCTGCAGTTGGCGGGCACCACCCTTCCGGGACTGCTGGAGTACACGCGGGCCCTGGGCCGGGCCGGGCGGCCGGTAGCGCCTTCCTTCGCGCCGCCGGTGGTCATCATCAGCCAGCCCCAGCCCCAGGAGCAGCTCATCACCGAAAACGTGCTGGGCTTTCTGGAAGGCAGCGACAAAAAGGACGAGGTGTTGGTCATTTCGGCGCACTACGACCACCTGGGCGTGAGGAACGACACCATCTACAACGGGGCCGACGACGACGGCTCGGGCACGGTGGCGGTGCTGGCCCTGGCCCGCGCCTTTGCCCAGGCCAAGAAGGAAGGGCACGGCCCGCGCCGCAGCATCCTGTTTGTGGCCATGACGGCCGAGGAGGAAGGCCTGTTTGGCTCCGAATATTACACGGCCAACCCCGTGGTGCCGCTGGCTAACACCATTGCCGACTTAAACATCGACATGGTGGGCCGCACCGACCGCAAGCACAGCCCCCGAAAGCATTTTGTGAATATCGTGGGTTCCGATAAGCTCTCGTCGGAGCTGCACCGCATCAACGAAACGGCCAACCGCACCTACACCAAACTTGAGCTGGACTACCGCTACAACGTGCCCAACGAGCCCGAGCACATCTACTACCGCTCGGACCATTACAACTTCGCGCGCCGCAAAATCCCGGTTATTTTCTACACCACCGGCGAGCACGCGGATTACCATAAGGCCACCGACGACGTGGAGAAAATAGAGTTTGACCGGCTCACGGAGCGAGCCCGGCTGGTGTTTCACACGGCCTGGGAATTGGTTAATCGGGAGCGGCGGATTAGGGTGGATTCTAATAGGCCATAGTGGATTTTCGCACAGAGTTTAAATGAGGAAAAAGGAGTTTCACTGAGTATACTTCAATGGAAAGAGATGAATTGACGGGGCGGATTTTGGGCGTGGCATTCCGGGTTCATACTGTGCTTGGGCCGGGACTATTGGAATCGGTGTATGAAGTGGCACTGGCTCATGAGCTTCGCAAGGCGGGCCTGCTGGTGGCAACGCAGGTAGAGATGCCGGTGGTGTACGACGGCATTCGGCTGGACTTAGCTTTCCGGGCCGACATGATTGTAGAAAGCCAGGTCATTCTGGAGCTAAAGTCAGTTGAAGCATTGGCGCCCGTCCACTCCAAGCAACTGCTGAACTACCTGCGGCTCTCGGGATTAAAAACCGGCTTACTGATTAACTTCAATACCGTCTCCCTCAAAGACCAGATTGTTCGCCTTGCCAATTAACTCGGTGAAACTCCTTTCTCCTCTTTTTAACTCTGTGCAAAAGTGAAGGCAGAACAATTTCAAAAGGACGCCGAAGCCAAAGCCTTCGACCGCGAGCACCGCCGCAAAATCCGGTTCAACATCGGCAAGTACGACGCGGCAGTGAGCGCCGGTATGAAGCTTTACCACAACCACGAGCCGGCCCGCGACCGCGGCGCCTACCTCAAAGCCACGGTGCTCGAGAAGCTCGACGAGTACCTGCTGCAGTTCGAGGCGGCTTTTAAGGCGCGGGGCGGCCGGGTTATCTGGGCGCGCGACGCGGCCGAGGCGCTGGCCGAAATCGGTAAGCTGACGGCGGCCCGCAACACCAAAACGGTGGTGAAGGCCAAGAGCATGACCACCGAGGAAATTCACCTCAACAAGTACCTGGCTACCCAAGGCGTGGAATCGGTCGAAACCGACCTGGGCGAGTACATCGTGCAGCTCAACGGCGAGCGGCCCTACCACATTGTGACGCCGGCTATGCACCTGAGCAAGGCTGACATCAACAACATCTTCGTGAAGCACCTGGGTACCGAAAGCACCGACGATGCCCAGCAGGCTCGTGCTCACGGCCCGCCACCTGCTGCGCAACAAGTACACCACGGCCGAAGTGGGCGTGACCGGCGGCAACTTCCTCATCGCCAAAGAAGGCGGCGTGGCCGTGACCGAGAACGAAGGCAACGCCCGCCTGTCGGCCACGTTTCCGAAGCTGCACATTGCTATAGTCGGCATTGAGAAGGTAATTCCGCAGCTGACAGACCTGGACTTGTTCTGGCCCCTGCTCAGCACCAGCGGCACCGGGCAGCAGGTCACGGTGTACAATACGGTGTACTTCGGCCCGCGCCAGCCCGGCGAGGTTGATGGGCCCGAGGAAATGGTGGTCGTGCTGCTCGACAATGGCCGCACCAATCTGCTGGCCCAACCCGACAAGCGAGCCGCCCTGCGCTGCATTCGCTGCGGGGCCTGCCTGAACGTGTGCCCGGTGTACAAGAACATCGGCGGCCACACCTACGAAACCACGTACTCCGGCCCCATCGGCTCGGTTATCAGTCCGCACCTGTCGGGCCTGCCCGAGCACAAGCACCTGAGCTACGCCAGCACCTTGTGCGGCGCCTGCACCAGCGTGTGCCCGGTGCGCATCCCGTTGCACAACCTGCTGCTGCTCAACCGAAAACAAAGCGTGGAAGAAGGCCATGCCCCGCTGGAAGAGCGCGCCGCCATCGGCCTCTGGAAGTGGAGCATGCAGCACCGCTGGGCCCTGGACGTGCTGCCGGCCAGAATCAAAGACTGGAGCCTGGGCCAGCCTGCTGGGCCAGGTGGGCTGGAGCAAGCGGCGCGAGGCCCTGGCCGTGGCGCCGCAGTCATTCCGGGAGCTGTGGAAGCAGCGGCCCATCGCGCGGTAGGCCGGTCAAGGCGCTGACCGTTCGGCGTTTCGGTGGGTTTGTCCGTATCAGGCATTTCTGTTTTTCATGCACCCTACCCTGCTGTTGGCCCTGCGCATCGTTACCGGCCTGGGCGGCGTGGTGCTGGTTGTTACCACTTTGTCGGCCGCCATTCGCTCGTTTGTGTTGCCGCGCAACGAGGTGGTGCGCCTGAACGTGATGGTGTTCGTATCCATTCGCAGCATCTTCGACCTGGCCGCCAAGATGGCCAACTCCTACGAGCGGCGCGACCGGATTATGGCCCACTACGCGCCGGTGGCCCTGGTGGCCTTGCCCGTGGTGTGGGAGGCGCTGGTGGGGCTGGGCTACACCAGCATCTACTGGGCGCTGGGCGAAGGCAGCTGGGCGCGGTGCTACGAGTTGAGTAGCAGTTCGCTAATGACGCTGGGCACCACCGACACCCGCCACACCATGGTCGGGGCCCTCACTTATTCGGAAGCCGCGCTGGGCCTGCTGCTGCTCACGCTGCTGCTTTCGTACCTGCCCACCATCTACCAGGCCTTTTCGCGGCGCGAGGTGACAGTGGCGCTGCTCGAGCCTGCGGGCCGGCACGCCCCCTACCGCGTCCTGCCTGCTCAACTGGCTCAACCACGACGGCTCGGTGCAGAACGACGACCAGCAGTGGGCCGACTGGGAGCGGTGGTTTGTGGAGATTGAAGAAAGCCACACCTCGCTGCCCATCCTCACGTTTTTCGCTCGCCGCAGCCCGGCCGGTCCTGGGTAGTAAGCGGCGGCTTGATTCTGGACACCGCCGCCCTGCTCTTTGCCGCCGTAGAAGGGCCGCGCTCCCGCCAGATAGAGCTCACCTTCAAGGCCGGCTGCCTGGCCCTCAACCGGGTGTACCGCTTCTTTGACGACAAAGCCGGCACCGAGTCCGCGAGCCTACTCCCCGCCGAGGCCGAGGCCGAACCCGGCCGGGCGGATTTTGAAGCGGCTTACCAGGACTTATGCGGCCGCGGGCTCGAGCTGAACCAGGACCGCGACGCTGCCTGGGCGCGCTACCGCGAGCTGCGCACGCGCTACGCGCCGGCCCTGATGTTTCTCTCCCGCCTCACCATGGCCCCGGGCATCAAAACGGCGGTTTAGCCCTTGCGCCTTGGGCCAGCAGCAGTGCAGCGCTACTCGCCGTCGTCGGGCAGGATATTGATATCCTGCACCAGCACGCGCTGCTCAATTTCGCGGCCGCGCTTGGTGTTGGCCAGGCCGCCGAGGGCCGTTTCCTTGTAGCGCGTTTCCATGGCCTGCCCCACCTCGCCGAGCGCCGCCACGCACTGGTCGACGGGAATAACGGGGTCGATGCCGGCAATGGCAATTTGAGCTGAGCTGAACGCAATGGCTGCCGCTGAGGCGTTGCGCACCACGCAGGGCACTTCCACCAGCCCCGCCACCGGGTCGCACACCAAACCCAGCATGCACTGAATGGTGACGGCCACGGCGGCAAACACTTGTTCCACCGGCCCGCCGAGGCAGTACACAATGGCCCCGCTGCCCATGGCCGCGGCCGAGCCGGTCTCAGCCTGGCAGCCGCCCACGGCCCCGGCCAGCGAGGCGTTTTGCTCAATAATGAGGGCGATGCCGGCCGCTACGAGCAGGCCTTCCAGAATTTGGCGGTCGGAGAGTTTATGCAGCTCCTGAATGGTAACGAGCACGCCGGGCAGGATGCCCGAGGCCCCGGCCGTGGGCGCGGCCACCACGCGGCCCATGCAGGAATTCACTTCCTTGGCGCCCAGGGCGCGGGTGATGAGCTGCTTGAATTCGGGCGAGAGCACCGTTACGGGCGAGGCGGCAATCTTCTTGGCGCCGTTGTTTATCATGCCCGAGCGCGAGGTCATGTCGCCGGTCAGGCCCTCGTGCACGGCGTCGCGCATCACGTCGTAGGCGCGCTGCAGGCCCGTCCAGATTTCGTCCTCGGTGCGGCCTTTCTGCTCAATTTCGTAAGCCAGGACCGGCTGGTACAGGGGCTCGCCGGTAGCGGCGCAGTGCTCGCCCCAGGAGGCAAAGTCGTTGAAGAGAAGAGACATGGCGCGGGTGGGATGAGAAGGAGAAAGGAAGATAACGCAAAGCCCCGGCCGAAGGTGTCTTCAACCGGGGCTTAAAGCTACAGGATTGGCGCCAGGGCCAGGCTAGGCGGCCGGCTGTTTTTCTGGTTCCGTCACCAGCTTGATGCTGGCCGAGTTGATGCACAGGCGCAGGCCGCCGGGCGGCGGGCCGTCGGGAAATACGTGGCCCTGGTGGGCGTCGCACACGTTGCAGAGCACTTCCACGCGGGTCATGCCGTAGCTGGTGTCTTTCTTGTAGCGAATCGCGCTTTCGTCGACGGGCTGGGTGAAGCTGGGCCAGCCCGTGCCCGACTCAAACTTGGTGCGCGAGTCGTAGAGCGGCGTGCCGCAGCACACGCAGGCGTAGAGGCCGGCCTCGTGGGCCTCGCAGTACTCGCCGGTGAAGGCGCGCTCGGTGCCGTGCTCGCGGGTAACGTGGAACTGCTCGGAGGTAAGCTGCTGGCGCCACTCGGCGGGGTTTTCTCCACGCGGCGGGGCGACGGCACGGGGTGGTTGGCAAGGCGGATAACGTCGTTCCAGGTTTGCATATCGTAGGGATTGGATGAAGGAATCGGGTAGGAATAAGGTAAACGCAGCCGTGGCCGGGATGTTTGCCGTAGCACCCGGGCCGGCGGGCGGCCGCACCGTATGGCTCAACACCCGCACGGCCTCCCTCGTTTTCAAGCCTACTTTGCTCTGATGAAAATTCTTACCGCCGCCCAAACCCGCCAGCTCGACCAGGCCACCATGCAGGAGCAGCACCTGACCTCGGTTGAGCTGATGGAGCGCGCCGCCGAAGCCCTCGTGGAATGGTTTTGCCAGTGGCTCGACCAGGAGCAGGCCGGCGAGGTGCTGGTACTGTGCGGGCCCGGCAACAACGGCGGCGACGGCCTGGCTGCCGCCCGCCTGCTGCACCAGTCCGGCTACCAGATGCGCGTGGCCCTGCTGCCGGCCGCTACCCAGGCGGCCGACTGGCAGCACAACCGCCTGCACCTGCCCGAAGCCATTGCCGTGGCCGAAATCAACGAAGGTCAGCTGCCCGAAATCCAGCCCAACACCGTGGTTATTGATGCCCTGTTTGGCACTGGCCTGGCCCGGCCGCTGGGTGGGCTGGCGGCCGCCCTGGTCAGGCACCTGAATGCCGCCCGGGCCCGCGTGGTCTCCGTGGATATCCCAAGCGGGCTCTACGCCGAAGCATCCCAGCCCAGGGAGAACGTAGCGGTGCGCGCCCGGCACACGGTTAGCTTCGGCACGCCCAAGCTGGCTTTCCTGCTGCCGCAGAACGCCGAATTGGTGGGCGAATGGCACGTAAAGGATATTGGGCTGAGTGAGCCGTTCATCGCCTGCTCAACTTCGCCCTGGCACTATACCGACGCCGCTGCCGTGGCCGGCACGCTGCCGGCCCGGCCCCGGTTCAGCCACAAAGGCACCTTCGGGCATGCGCTGCTGCTGGCCGGCAGCCGGGGCAAGATTGGCGCGGCGGTGCTGGCTGCAAATGCCTGCCTGCGCGGCGGCGTGGGTCTGCTCACGGCCCGGGTGCCCGGCTGCGGCTACGACATCTTCCAAACCAGCGTGCCCGAAGCCATGTGCCTGGCCGACCCGGCGGCGGATTACCTCAGCGAACTGCCGGAGCTAAAACCGTATCAGGCAGTTGGCATCGGCCCGGGGCTGGGGCAGGAAGACGCCAGCCTCGCCGTGCTGCGGCAGCTGCTGGAAGCCGCGACGGCACCCGCTGCAGCCCAACAACGGCCCCTCCCGCTCGTCATCGACGCCGACGCGCTCAACCTGCTCGGCCGGCACCGCGAGCCTGCTGGAGCTACTGCCCGAAAACACGGTGCTCACCCCCACCCCAAGGAATTTGAGCGCCTCACCGAACCCGCCCGCGACGACTACCACCGGCTGGAGCTACTGCGCGCCTTTGCCCAACGCTACCGCTGCCTGGTGCTGCTCAAGGGCGCCTATTCCTGCCTGGCCACGCCCGCTGGGGAGCTGCACTTCAACAGCACCGGCAACCCCGGCATGGCCACCGGCGGCAGCGGCGACGTGCTCACCGGCCTGCTCCTGGCTTTGCGCGCCGATGCCCGGCTCCGGCCCTTTGAGGCCGCGCGGCTGGGCGTGTATGCCCACGGCCGCGCCGGCGACCTCGCGGCAGAAAAACCGGCCACGCGGGTTTAATAGCCG
The DNA here is from genome assembly GCF_042665855.1 of Hymenobacter humi. NCBI lineage: Bacteria > Pseudomonadati > Bacteroidota > Cytophagia > Cytophagales > Hymenobacteraceae > Hymenobacter > Hymenobacter humi. The sequence goes on from NZ_JBHTEK010000001.1 coordinate 494,617, forward strand.
GCGACATCGTGGATTACATCGGCCCGGCGCTGCGCGAGGCGGAGGCATAACACAGGCAGATTTTTCAACTGGTATTCAAAAGGTTGTAGAGACGCATACTTGCGTCTCGTCGGCCGCGCCGCTTGCAAATCGTTGAGCCATCGTCGTTCAACGACGAGACGCAAGATGTTGCGTCTCTACCCCGTGCGGCCATCCCTATACCTGACCCCGAAACCACTCTAGAACACGAAATACGCCACTGCCTGCACCACGAGCAGCCCATCGGTGAGCAGGGCGTAGAAATAGTCGCCGCGGGTTTCCTCAGCTGCGTATACCACGGCCGCCGAGAGCAGCGCGGGCAGCACCACGGCCAGCGGCGCAGCGCCCCGCGCCAGGCCCAGCGCCACTGAGGCCACCAGAAACGCCAGCGCCAGCCGCTTGGCCCAGGCAATTCCCAGCACGCCCGGAAACGTGCGGGTGCCCGCCCGCCGGTCGCGCCCGTAGTCGCGGATGTCGAACACGATGGTGATGACCATTATCAAGCAAAACCGCTGGCCCAGCAGCCCGGCTACGGCCTGCACCGGCCGGCCCAGCAGCAGCGCGGGCAGGCCCACGGTCACGGCCGTCCATACGGCGGCAATCACGAAGCCTTTTAGCAGCGGCACTTCGCGCAGGGCGTGGGGCCGGCCCCGCCAGCGCCACACAGGCCACGAGTACAGCAGCGCCAGCCCCACCAGCGGCGTAAGCAGCGGGAAATAGCGCCACCAGCCATCGGCGAAAAAGAAGCCAGCCACGGCAGCCGCCCCGGTGGCCAGCCCCAGCAGCAGCAGGCGGTGGCGCTGCTGCCAGGCCTTGCGCGCCGAGGTACCCGCCGGCTCTCGGTGCTTGAAGGGCAAGGCGGCGTCGAGGTTGTACACCAGCATGGTGGCCGCAAACACCAGCGCCAGCAGGTGGTAGCCACCCGCAGCGAGGGGCGGCCACTGGTGGAGCGTGGCCGCCGTCTGGGCTGCTGCCGCTACGGCCAGCCACGCGCTGCTGTAAAGCACGGCGTCGAGCAGGCGGCCCAGCGGGTGGCGGGACGCCGGAGCAGCAGAAGCAGGAGAAAGCGAATTGGCCACAGGCAAAATTAGCGCCGCCGGCCCCACGGTGGGCTACGCGCTACTTGCCCGTTTCGGAATTAGCCGCATCCACGGGCTTGCTCTCGGGCGAGCCCTGCTGCCGCAGGAAAATACTGAGCCCCACAATGCTCACGATGCTCAGGAACTCGCTCTGCCAGTTCTGCAGCGACTCGAACCAGAAGCGGGAGGTACCCAGGTACCCCCAGGTGGTTACCGCCGATTTTCCCTGGTGTATCTGCTCGATGCTGTAAACTTCGGCCCCGCCCTTGGCGTGCAGCCACACCGACGCGAAAAACATCAGCGTAAAAGCGATGCTGAGCGAGGCCTTGTACAGGGTGAGCACCCAGCCGCCGCGCTTCACGGGCCAGGGGGCGTCTTTCTTGGTGGGGTCGGGCTCGGCGTCCACGTCTTCCTCTTCGTAGAGCTTTTTCGATTCCGACGACCCTTTCTGGCGAAGCCACACCGTGAGCATCACGTAGAGGGCCATCTGCAGGAACTCGCTTTCCCAATTTTCAAACGTGGCTTCCAGGAAGTGGCCCGAGGTTAGGTACTGCCGGGCCGTGAGCTCGGCGAGCCCCATTTCCTTAAGCTCGTCGTTGTACTCGAGCAAGCCGGTGACGAACTGCCCCCCAAGGTCAGCAGTATCATTACCGTAACCACCAGCAGCAGACTGTTCTCGTATAAAAAACGCCAAAAAGGCGAAGCAGGACGTTTCATGGTCATGCTTCGCCTTTACGGAGAAAGTAAAATATTGATGTATTCAAAGGCTGATGCGCGGATAAATTCCCGCTAAGCTCAACAGCCCAACAAATAGTCTGGCGCTATTTCGCCAGCACTTTTTCGCCAAACGTCTCCTCGTACAGCTTGATGCTGTCGTTGATGATGCGGTAGGCGTCTTCCTTGCCCATGAAGCGCTCTACGGTGACGTGCTTGTTGTGCTCCAGGGCTTTGTAGTCTTCGAAGAAGCGGCGCATTTCCAGCAGCGTGTGCGGGGGCAGGTCGCTGATGTCGTTGTAGTGGTTCACGGAAATGTCGTGAGCGGCCACTGCGATGATTTTATCGTCTTCTTCGTCCTGGTCCACCATCTGCATCACGCCAATTACTTTGGCCTCCACGAGGCACATGGGCACGATGTCGACGGAGCAGAGCACCAGGATGTCCAGGGGGTCCTTGTCGTCGCAATAGGTCTGCGGGATAAAGCCGTAGGCGGCGGGATAGTGCACGGCCGAAAACAACACACGGTCGAGCTTCAGCAGGCCGCTTTCTTTGTCCAGGCTCGTATTTGCCTTTGCTGCCTTTGGGAATTTCGATGATGGATTGCACAACCTGCGGGTTGTTGTCGCCGCGCGACACGTCGTGCCAGGGATTGAAATGGTTAGTCATTTAACGTCAATGGATTGGAATAAGACAGAACAAAAACTCCCCTCCTTTTCTAAGGAGGGGATGTGGCCGCGAAGCGGACACTGGGGTGGTTACCCTCGTTGAACGACACCCGAACGAGTTGGGCTGGAATCGTTCGGGTGTCGTTCAACGAGGGCAACCACCCCGTCCGAGCTAAAGCTCGAACATCCCCTCCTCAACTGAGGAGGGGAGTTGCCGGTCAACGGCCTTTTACTTCATCATTTCATTTAACGGCCCCCCGAACTGCCGCTTGGTTCCTGAATGTGCAGGAAGCGCGCCATGGTGGGAGCAATGTCCACCACCTTCACGGGAGTAGCCGATTCGCCGTGCTTTACGTGCCAGCCCCAAAAAAGTAGCGGCACGTGGGTGTCATACGACCACGACGCCCCGTGGGTGGTGCCCTTGCTGCCGGGGTAGGTGTACGATTCGTACCAGCCCGGCTCCAGCACCACCATCACATCGCCGCAGCGCTTGGGGTAGTAGCCGTTTTCGAGGAACATCAGCATGCCGTTGTCCCAGTGCGATTTCTGGATGTCTTCGGCGGTGAGGGCGCGGCTCACGCCGGGCTGCTGCACCATCACCTGCACCACTTCCTCGGCCAGGTCGGCGAGCTTGAGCTTCTTATCGGCGGCCAGCTGCCGGTTGAGGTAGACCTGCTGGTTTTCGTAGCTCAACACCCAGTTGCCGGCCCCGTGGCGGCGCACGAGGCGCTTTTGCAGGGTGTCGCGCACCACGCTGGCGCCGCTCACGCCGGCCGGCAGGCTGTGGGCCTTCAGGAACTCGGGCGAATGCGCCGAGCCGTGGTCAGCCGACAGAAACACCAGCGTCTGGCCCTTGCCCACGGTTTTGTCGAGGTAGTTGAGCAAGCGGGTCAGCTCCTGGTCGAGGCGCAGGTAGGTGTCCTCTGCTTCGATGGAATTGGGCCCGAACTGGTGGCCCACGTAGTCGGTGCTGCTGTAGCTCAGAGCCAGAAAATCGACGATGCCGCGCTGGCCCAGCCTGCTCAGCCCGGATGGCTTCGAGGCCCATGTCGGTGGTGATGCTGTTGCCGAATGGCGTGCTGGGCAGCAGGCCCAGGTTGGGGTGGCGGCATTGGCCGCCGTGGCGCCGGCCTGCGGCGTGGCCGAAGTGTTTTTGCCGTCGGCCGCGGTTTGGGTGGCGGGGCCGGGCAGGTTGTCTTTGCGGGCCGCGGCCGGCACCCCGCTGATGGCGGGCAGGTCGTGCGGGAACACCGGCGCGGCTTCGCCCTTGAAGGCCGACTCCCAGCTCACGTTATCGGGCGAGCTTTCGGTGTACTCGGCAATGGGGCGGAGCGTGTTCCAGGTCTGGCCCAGATATTTGGTAGCCAGCCCGCGCTGGTTGAACTTCACCACCCACTCGGGCAAAGCCTTCTGGTAGAAGGTGCTGGAGATGAAGCTGCCGTTGCCGCCGTCGTACCAATAGGCGGCGTTGGCCGAGTGGCCGGCGGGCAGGATGCTGCCCCGGTCCTTCATGGCCACGCCGATGACCTTGCTCTGGAAATTGGTGGCCAGTCGCAGCTCGTCGGTGATGGTGGTGGTCATCATGTGGCGGGGGCTTTGCTCACCGGCCGCACCGGTGCCGCCCACGCTCTGCACGGTCTTGTCTTCGGTCACGTAAGTACTCCGGCCGGTTTCGCGCTCATACCAGTTGTTGCCCACGATGCCGTTGGCCGAGGGCGTGGCCCCGGTGTAGATGCTGGCGTGGCCCGGGCCGGTGTAGGTGGGTACGTAGTTGTAGTGGCAGCTCTCGAAGCTAAAGCCCTCCCCCAGCAGGCGCTTGAAGCCGCCCGAGCCGAGCTTGGCCCAGTAGCGGTAGAGGTAGTCGTAGCGCATCTGGTCGACCACAATGCCCACCACGAGCTTGGGCCGGGGCAGGGGTTTGCTGGGTTTCTGGGCGAAGGCCGGCCCGGCCAGTAGGGCCGCCAGGGCAAAGGGAAGTATCTTTTTCAAAGGAAAACAGGTAAGCGGATGCAAAGATACCCCCAATCAAGAATGAGGAATGAAAAGTGAAAAGTGAGGAGTTTGGCGGACAACTCCCCTCCTTTTTTAGGAGGGGATGCTGGCGCGAAGCGCCAGGCGGGGTGGTTGCCCTCGTTGAACCGAAGGTCGGCGTAGCCAACGATACCCGAACGAGTTGAGCTGGAATCGTCCGTGTTTCGTTCAGCTGCGTTTGGTTATCTCCTCCCGAATGCCCTCAAGTTGAGCTGGCATCGTCCGGGTTTCGTTCAACGGCTCAACCACCCCCGTCCGAACCTTCGGTTCGAACATCCCCTCCTCAACTGAGGAGGGGAGTTGTCGTTCGCTCATTCCTCATTCCTCATTCTTCACTCTTCATTCCCTTGAAACCCACCCTCATCTTCGACATGGACGGCGTGCTCGTCGACAACACGCCCTACCAGGCGCGCGCTTTCCAGCTGCTGTTCCGCGACCTGGGCCTGACCACCAACGCCCGCCAACTGTTGCGCCGGCTCAATGGCATGCCGGCTACCAACATCCTGAAGACGGTGTTTCGCGACCCTGTGCCCGAGAAACAGCTCAAGGAATACGCCGGCCAGCGCGAGCCTGCTGTACCGGGTGCTGTACTGGAACAAGCGCCGCGCCATGCCCGGCCTCGTCGCGTTTCTGGAAGCGGCCCGCGCGGCAGGATTCAAAATTGGGCTGGGCACCGGCTCGCCGCCCGAAACCATTGCCTACATCGTCGACCACCTCGACCTGCGCCGCCACTTCGATGTCATCATTGGCAAAGAAGACGTGCAGCGCGGCAAGCCCCATGCCGATACCTTCTCGGCAGTGGCCGCCAAGCTGCGCGCAAAACCTGAAAACTGCATTGTGTTCGAAGACGCCGTGTTGGGCGAGCAGGCCGCCTACAAAGCCGGCATGCGCGTGGTGGCGGTGGCCTCTTCGCTCAAGGAAAAGGATTTCCAGGCCCCGCTCGCCGTCATCAAAGACTTCACGGGCTTCACCCCCGAGCGGCTGCTGGAGCTACTCGAGCAGCAGGCCCAAGCTCCCAAGCCCGACAAGCAGCGAGCCCAGCGGCAGTACATGCACTTGTAGCGTCTCGTAAGCCTGCTAACACTAGCTCACGCTGCGTGAAGCGCTACGGTTGGCTACTCCACCTTCAGCGTCCGGGCCGTGCGCTGGTCACCTACTTTCACCTGTATGTGGTACAGCCCCGGCGCCCGTCCTAGCAGCGGCACTTCGGTGGTGCCGCCGGTTTCCAGAATGCTCACCGGCTGCTCGAACACCACTGCGCCTTGGGCATCGGTTACCGTTACGGTGGCGCGGGTGGCGCCCGGCACCGCCGGCACCTGCACCGTGGCCCGGATATGCGCCGGGTTGGGATACACGGTTAAATCCGCCAGCGGAGCGGCCGTCTGGGCCCGGGCTGCCGGCCCCGCCAATAACATAAATAAAGGCAGTGGCATAGCCAGCTGCCGGCTACTGGAAAGCAGAGCGGACGAAGTGATGGTAAACATAGCTAAGGTGTGGAAAGAAGGAGAGAATAGAATAGCAGCTTCGCCAGCAGCGCGGCGATGCCCGTTCAACGCAGCCTCGAGCGGGACGATATGCTTGCATTGTCCAGTTGGCCCGCATTCACGTCCAACTCCTGAACATTCACGACGAACCCCGTCCGTTGCGTTTTGACAGCCCCTAAAGTCCCCTCTCTGCACTTGCTTCCAGCACACAAAAAAAGGCCCGTTTCCACTGGAAACGGGCCTTTATATATAGTTCAGCTTGAATCTTAGCCAGCGGCCAGTGCTTCGGCACCGCCCACGATTTCGAGAATCTCGGTCGTGATGGCTGCCTGACGCGTCCGGTTGTAGGTCAGCTTGAGGGCCTTGAGCAGCTCACCGGCGTTGTCGGTGGCTTTGTCCATGGCCGTCATGCGGGCGCCGTGCTCCGAAGCGTTGCTTTCCAATACGGCTTTGTAGAGCTGAATTTTGATGGACTGCGGAATGAGCGTCTGCACGATTTCTTCCTTCGAAGGCTCAAACAGGTAGTCGACGTTGGCCGTCGGGGCTGCCGCAACGGGCGCCGCAGAGGGCACCAGCGGCAGGAGCTGCTCGGCGCGGATGAGCTGCGTGGCCACGTTCTTGAACTCGTTGTACACCACTACCACTTCGTCGTAGGTACCGTTGCGGAAGCCGTCCATGGCTAGCTCAGCGGCTTCCCGCACCGTCTCAAACGACAGCTTGGCAAAGACGTGGGTGAAGTTGCCCACCAGGTTTCCGCGGCGGCCGTAGTAATCGTGGGCCTTCTTGCCAATGGCCAGGAACGAAATGTTGGCCATGGGAATGTGCGAGTACCGCTCGGCAATCGCCGCATTCACGCCCTTAAATACGTTCGAGTTGAACGCACCCGCCAGGCCACGGTCGGAAGTGACGGCAATAACCAGTACCCGGCGGACCTCGCGGGCCACGCCGTAGTCGCTCACGATGTCGTTATCGGCCGTGCGCGTCAGGTTCGCCAGAATGGTGTTCAGGCGCTGGGCGTAGGGCCGCATCCGGACGATGTTGTCCTGAGCACGGCGTAGCTTGGCCGCCGCCACCATTTTCATGGCTTTGGTAATCTGCTGCGTACTGCTCACCGACTGAATGCGGCTGCGGACTTCTTTTAAGCTTGCCATTCTTTGTTAGCTTTTAGCTGACAGCTGCGAGCTGTTAGCCTTTTGATTCAAACCACCAGTCGTTAGCTGCTAGCTGCGGGCTTATCTCAACGAAAAAGCTAACAGCTAGCAGCTAATGGCTAATAGCTATTTAGTTGCGTAGCTCGCCGACACGTCCTTGGCTACCTCGCGGATGGCCTTGGTGCCAGCGTCCTCCAGCTTGCCGGCCTTCAGGGCCTTCAGTACGTCGGGGTAGCGCGAGTTCATCACCTGGCCAAACTCCTTCTCGAACTCACGCACCCGGTTCACCGGAACGCTGTCGAGGAGGCCGTTGGTGGCGGCGTAGATGATGGCCACCTGGTCTTCCACCTTCACGGGCGAGAACTGGGGCTGCTTCAGGATTTCGAGGTTGCGACGGCCACGCTCAATGGTGAGCTTGGTCGAGGCGTCGAGGTCGGAACCGAATTTGGCGAAGGCTTCCAGTTCGCGGAACTGAGCCTGGTCCAGCTTCAAGGTACCGGCCACTTTCTTCATCGACTTAATCTGGGCGTTACCACCCACGCGCGACACCGAGATACCCACGTTGATGGCCGGACGCACACCGGAGTTGAACAAGTTCGTCTCGAGGAAAATCTGGCCGTCGGTGATGGAAATCACGTTGGTCGGGATGTAAGCCGATACGTCACCCGCCTGCGTCTCAATCAGGGGCAATGCCGTGAGCGAACCGCCGCCTTTCACCAAGTGCTTGATGCTCTCGGGCAGGTCGTTCATGTCGCGGGCAATTTCGTCCGACGAGTTGATTTTAGCGGCCCGCTCGAGCAAGCGGCTGTGCAGGTAGAATACGTCGCCGGGGTAAGCCTCACGTCCGGGAGGACGACGGAGCAGCAGCGACACCTCGCGGTAAGCCACGGCCTGCTTCGACAAGTCGTCATAAACCACGAGAGCGGGACGACCCGTGTCGCGGAAGAACTCGCCGATGGCAGCACCGGTGAAGGGAGCGTAGAACTGCAGCGGCGCCGGGTCAGCGGCCGGAGCAGCTACTACCACCGTGTAGTCCATGGCACCGCCTTTGGTCAGCGACTGCACCACCTGAGCGATGGTCGAAGCCTTCTGGCCGATGGCCACGTAAATGCAGAACACGGGCTGACCGGCTTCGAAGAATTCGCGCTGGTTCAGGATGGTATCGATGGCCACGGCCGACTTACCGGTCTGACGGTCACCGATAATCAGCTCGCGCTGACCACGGCCAATCGGAATCATGGCGTCAATCGACTTGATGCCGGTTTGCATCGGCTCGGTTACCGGCTGACGGTAGATTACACCGGGAGCTTTGCGCTCAAGGGGCATTTCGTACAGCTCACCGGTGATGGGGCCACGGCCGTCGATGGGCAGGCCCAGCGTGTTTACCACGCGGCCCACGATGCCTTCGCCTACTTTGATGGAGGCAATTTTGTTGGTACGACGCACGGTGGCGCCTTCCTGAATGCCCGAGTAGTCACCGAGCAGTACGGCACCTACGTTGTCTTCTTCGAGGTTGAGCACGAGGCCCTGCAGGCCGGTCTCGAACTCAATCAGCTCACCCGCTTGGGCTTTGCTCAGGCCGTAGATGCGGGCCACACCGTCGCCAACTTGCAATACGGTGCCGACTTCTTCCAGCTCGGCTTCGGACTTAAAATTGGACAGCTGCTGCCGCAGGATTGCGGATACTTCGTCCGGACGTACTTCTGCCATGTTTTTGGAGTGATGAGGTAATGAGGTGATGGAGTTATGAAGCGGTGAATAAGGAAGAGGGATAAAATCGCCTCATTGCCTCGTCACTACCTCACCTCATCACAATTTTTGTTGATAAGTAGTTTCTTGCAAGGAGATGCGCATCTTCCGGAGGCTGGTGCGCACCGAGTCGTCGATTTGCTGGTCGCCCACCCGCAGCACAAAGCCGCCGATGAGGTCCGGGTTCACCTTCTCGGAGAGGAGCACATTGGTCAGGCCGGTCTGCTGGGTTACCAGCTTTTCCAGCTCGGCCCGCGAGGCAGCGGTCAGCGGGGTGGCCGAAGTCACCTCCGCCATCTGGATGCCCTGCATGGCGTTGTACTGCACCTGAAACTCGGTGCCCATGCTTTCCAGCGCCGACTCCCGGTTTTTCTGGGTGAGGATGGTAAAGAACCGCATGGTCATGTCCGACACCTTGCCCAGGAAAATGGCGGTGAGGATGGCCAGCTTCTTGTCGTGCTTCACAATCGGGTTGCGCAGCAGCAGGCGCAGGTCCCGGCTTTCGGCCATGGTCTTGCTCAGCAGGTCCATGTCCTGCTTCACCGTTTCCAGCGTGCCCATTTCTTTGCTCAAGTCGAGGAGGGACTTGGCGTAGCGGGCCGCTACTCGTTGGTCAGCCATATTATTTTTTGGTAATGAGGAGATACAGTAATGAAGTGATGAGGTAGTGAAAGGAATGCGCGGGCTTGCCAGCACTTCATCACCTCATAACTTATTACCTCATCACCTAATTAAGTTTTACGTCTTTCAAATACGAATCCACGAGTTGCGTCTGAGCGGCCGGCTCGGCCAGGCTCGCGGCGCAGGATGCGCTCGGCGATGTCGACCGACAGCTGGGCCGCGGTGTTTTTCACTTCCGCTAGCGCGGCGTTTTTCTCCTGCTGGATGGCTTCGCGGGCGTGCTGGATGATGCGGTTGGCTTCTTCCGTGGCGCGGGCTTTTTCGGCATCGCGGTGCTGGTTGGCCATCACGGTGGCTTCCTGCATCATGCGGTCACGCTCGTGGCGGGCATCGGCCAGCAGCTTTTCGTTGCCAGCTTTCAGCTGCTGCATTTCAATCTTGGCCTGGTCAGCCATGCGCAGCGCATTGTCGATGGAATCTTCCCGCTCTTTGAGCGACAGCAGGATGGGCTTCCAGGCAAACTTTGCCAGCAGAAACAACACCAGCAGGAAGATAACCAACTGCCAGAAAATCAGGCCGAAATTGGGGGTTACAATTTCCATGGTTCTATATTGGTAAAACTGTTGATTATTAACTTGTTGGCCAGTGATTCAGTCGAAAGTCAGCTCAATTCGCCAGCCATCAATAGGTTAACACTCAACAATTAAGCAATGAAACGAAAAGCAGCCCGCCGCGCCTGCGCCGAAGCGACGCGCGACGGGCTGCCTGATTCCGCGGCTTTCTAGCGAAGCTTGAAAGAAATCAGCAAGCAAACTACCACTGCGAACAGCGCCAGACCTTCGATAAGGGCGGCTACAATCAGCATAGCGGTTTGGATTTTACCCGAAGCGTCGGGCTGACGGCCGATGGCGTCCATGGCGCTGCCGCCGATGCGGCCAATGCCCAGGCCAGCGCCCAGCGCTACCAAACCAGCGCCGATACCAGCACCCATTACGGCCAGACCAGCCGAATCAGAAACAGCGGCCACGGCCTGCAACAACAAAGAAAGCAACATAAAAAAAGGGAAAAGAGAAAAAATGGTAAAAAATTGCCGGGACCGCCGCGGGGGGGATTGCAGCGGACCGGCGCAACAAAGGGAAACCACGCTGCCGGCAGCCAGCCGGCAGAGGTCTTATTACTGACTAATACTTAGTGAGCGACGTGGGTCGTAGGCGAGCCGTCGTCGTAGCCCATCTGGTAATCCGCGTCGTGGTGGTCTTCCACGGCGCCGCCGATGTACATGGCGGTGAGCAGCGTGAAGATGTAGGCCTGCAGAATGGCCACCAGCAGGCTCGAGCACGTTGATGAAGAGGCCGAAGGCCAGCGACACCGGCGCCAGGGCAGCCGTTTTGAAGATGAAAATCAGGCTGATAAAGCTCAGAATTACGATGTGACCGGCCGTAATGTTGGCGAACAGTCGCACCATCAGCGAGAAAGGCTTTACCACGATGCCAATCAGTTCCACCGGAATCATGATGGGCAGCAGGGCCTTGGGCACGCCGGGCGTGGCGAAAATGTGTGACCAGTAGTACTTGTTAGAGCTAGCCAGGGTGATAACCAGCGTGAGCAGCGCAAGGGTCATCGTTACGGCAATGTTGCCGGTGAGGTTGGCGGCTCCGGGCATGAGGCCCAACATGTTATTGAACCAGATAAAGAAGAATATCGTGAGCAGGTACGGCATGTAGCGCTCGTACTTGGGGCCGATGGACTTCTTGGCTACCTCGTCGCGAATGAAGAGGATGATGGGCTCGAAGAACGACTGAATGCCTTTGGGGGCGCGGCCGTGGTTCTTTTTGTAGCCACGGGCTACGGCCGTGAACACCAGCAGCAGCAGCAGGCTGCTAAACAGCAGCGAGGCCGCATTCTTGGTGATGGAGAAATCGTAGACGGGGCTGCCATCGGTCGACACGAGTTTTTCGTGCTCCAGCTTCAGGCCGTCGTAGACGGGGCCTTCGCCGCCTTCATGCCCGGCAGCCAGATTATGCGAGGAGAACACCGACAGGCCGCGGCCGGGCCGGTAAGCGATAATGGGCAGGTAGGTGGTGAAATGGCTGTCGCCCGCCGAAAACCAGTGCCACTCGTGCGAATCGCCGATGTGGTGCAAAATCATTTCGCCGGGGTTGAACGCCTCCTCTTTTTCGGGTGCTCCGCCGGGTTCGTTAGCAAAAACGGGAAAGGACAGAATACAAAAAAGAACTACTAGTAAACGCTTCATTCAAAGTTAATTAAAGTCCGATTCCCGGCTAACATCCTATTTTTCCGAGACTTACTTTTTCGAAAACGGCCGCAAGTTACTCAAAATAGCCCATATTTCAAATCCAGCACACAAGAAGTACAAGACAAAGAAGCCTCCGAGGAAGGTATACGTGCCGTGGCCTTCGTGGGCGCCACCCCGAAAAAGATAAATGACGACAAGGCCCAACGAGAGCAGCAGCCGCATGACCATGCCGCCGAAGTAGGCCGCCATAAAATGGTCGGGCGAGACGGCCACGAGCCGGGCCGTAATCCAGTAGGTTATGAGGGTAAGCAGGGCCATATAGCCCAATGTGTAGGGCGTGAGCGGGTGAATGAGCAGGGTGCCCGATACGGCCCGCAGCCCGTAGATGGCGCCCGCCAGCACCAGCACAAAGGCCCCAAATTGAAATAGAAAACGGGCCATGAACTGGGCGAAGCAACAGCCAGGTTTAAGCAAACCGGGCTTCGAAATAATAATTTGTAAAAAGAACCTGACGCCGCCCGGGCCCGGCTCGTTGAGCTACAAAGGTCGCGCCCCGCCGCTCAGGATTCTTTGGTGAGCGAGCGGATAACCTGGTAAAGGGCCAGCAGCAAGCCCAGCAGCATCAGTGCGATGGTGAACCAGGGATTGGCGGTTTGGTAATGGTCGTCGAGCCAGGTGCCGAGCCAGGTGTTCAGGCCGATGATGGCGAGCATCTGAAAGGCGATGCCCGAGTACTTGGCGAAGGTGCGAAAGCGGGTGGAGCCATTGGGCTCAGGTACAGGCGGTGGGGACATGAGACCAGGAAGTGCGGCAGCCGTACAAAGGTACGGTGCGGGCGAGGCGGAGTTTGCTCCGGGAAAAACGTAATTTTACCTCTTCGCCTGCGTTAGCTGACCGGCGTGTGTACGCCCGAACGAACATTTCGGGTTCTCGCGCGCGTTGCTTTCCCGGCTGGTTGCCTTCACTCCTTCCTTTGGCTTTGATACGATACCTGCAGATATACCGCTGGGCTGCCCTCCTCGTCTTCCTTTTGGGGCTGGGCGTGGCGGGCTGCGCGTCGGACAAAAACCTGGTGGCCCACGCCTTCAACAACGTGGCGGCGCGGGACAATGCCTACTTCCTGGCCCGCGAGAAGCTGCAAGCCACCGAAGACAAGCTCTACGCCGGCCGCGTGAACGACTACAACCAGACGCTGCCGCTGTTTCCGGCCCTGGACAGCAACTCGGTGCGGGCCAACCGCGCCGACCTGGTCGACATTATCAAGAAGGCGTCGATGCCGATTCAGCACCGGCCCGGGTCCGACTGGACCGACGACGCCTACGTGCTGGTAGGCTGGGCCCGGTTTTACCAGATGCAGTTCACCGACGCCGCGCAGACGTTTAAGTACGTGAACTCGACCAGCAAGGACGCCAACGCCAAGCACGAAGCCCTGATTGGGCTGATGCGCACGTTTGTGGCCGAAGGCGAATACGACAGCGCCAAGGCGGTGTCGGACCTGCTCGACAAAGAATCCGGCCTGCCCAAGGACGCCCGCCAGCTGTTCCTGACCCGGGCCGACTACTACATCCGAACCGACGAGCCGGCCAAGGCCATTCCGCAGCTAGAGAAGGCCATTCCGCTGATTGAGGCCAAGAATGAACGGTCGCGCACGCGCTACATTCTGGCTCAACTCTACCAGGAGGCCGGCGAGAATAAAAAGCTTACGACCAGCTCAACCTGATTCTGGCGCGCAACCCGCCCTACGAGGCTCGACTTCTTCTCCAAGCTAATGCTGGCTCAGGTATCCGACTTGAGCCAGAAAGACCGCGCCCGGCTGGACAAATACTTCGCGGCCCTGCTGAAAGACTCGAAGAACAAGGACTACCGCGACAAGGTGTACTACGAAATGGCGCGCCTGAACTACCGCGAGAAGAACTACGCCGAAGCCCTCAAGCTGCTGCAGAAGTCCATCAAGGCCACCACGACTAACCCGCTGCAGAAAAGCTACACCTACCTGCTGGCGGGCCGCATCTACTACGAAGACCTGCAGAAGTACCGCCTGGCCGCCGCGTACTATGACAGCACGGTGCAGAACCTGTCGAAGGAGGCCAAAACCTACGCCGCCATCAAGGAGCGCAGCGACATCCTGCGGGAATTTGCCAAGCAGTACACCATCATCGAAACGCAGGACAGCCTGCAGGCCCTGGCCAAGCTGAGCCCCGCCGAGCTCGACCAACGGCTCAACCTGTACGCCGATGCCGAGATAGCTGCTAACCAGAAGGAGGCCGACCGGGTAGCGGCCCTGCAAAAATCAGCGACCGGGCCACGGAGCTGGCCTCGCGCACCACCAGCAGCGGCAACACCTCGCTGCCCGGCGGTGCCCCCACCAACGACCCGCTGGCCTTTGACCCCACGGCGGCCGCCAGCGGGGGCAAATGGTATTTCGACAACCCGGCCACCCTGGGCACGGCGCGCGCTGACTTTGTGCGGAAGTGGGGCGACCGGCAGCTGCAGGACAACTGGCGCACCAGCAGCCAGGCCAGCCGCTCGCCCAACGCGCCAGCCAATGGCGGCGTGCCGATGGCCATCACAGGCAATGCCCGCGCCGGCGTGAACGCCGGACGGCTCGACACCGCCGCCGCCAAAGCCGCCGCCGACCCGGCCGCACAGAAGCAGGCTCTGATGGCGCAGTACCGGAGCAGCCTGCCTTTCTCTCCCGAACAGCTCAAGGCCTCGGATATGCAAGTGGAAGCGGCGCTGTACGAGCCTGGCCGGCATCTACAAAGAGCAGGCTCAAGGAGCGGGAGAAAGGGTTTGAAACTTACGAAAAGCAAATAACCCGCTATCCCCGCGGCGAGCACGCCCCGGATGCCTATTACCTGCTGTACCTCCACTACAAGGACAAGCCTGACGCCGCCAAGATGGCTCAATATGCGGCCGCACTGCAGCGTGAGTTCCCAACCTCCATCTACGCCAAGCTGATTGCCGACCCGCTTTACCGCGAGCACCAGGCGGCCCTGCACAATGCCGTGGCCGTCCGCGTCGACTCAGCCTTCACTCACTACAAAAACCAGCGTTTTACCAAAGCCGCGGCCGTACTGGCCCGCACCGAAAAGCAGTACCCCAAAAGTGACCTGGCCGACCGGGTAGCTTACCTGAAAACGCTGCTGATTATCCGGACGCAACCGCCGCTAACGGCGCGGACTTCGGTGGAGCGGTTCTACAAGAACTACCCCGATAGCCCACTGGCGCCGCAAGCCCAGGCCCTGGCCGAAACCTACCGCAAGCAGGGCAGCGGGCAAATAGCCGGAGCCTTGGCTTCCACCGAGAAGCCCGTCATCTCCATTTTCCGCCCCGGCGAGGTTGACAACCGGTTGCGCATTCAGTACCGCGAAAACGAAACGCCAGCCAAGGCCCTAAACCCGAATCAGCCCGCTCCTATTCCCGCTAAAGATGTGCCCAAGGATGCGACCAAACTTCCTTCCGGGGCGGCTCCCAAAACGGAAGTACTAGCGCCTAATGGCACCGCGGTACCAGCGCCGACTACCGCAACGCCTTTCCAGCCTGCTCCCAGCCCAACGGCGGCTACCCCACCTAAAGCCGCACCAACCGGCGCCGCGTCAGCCTCAGCTCCCGCGCCAGGCACCACGGCTCCGGCTACTCCCCTCCCCACTTCTCCTAGCGGTGCGGCTCCTGGCACTGCTCCTGCTCCCATAGAAGCGCCCGCCACGGCCTACACCACGTTGCTAAGCAGCCCTCATGCCGTGGTGCTGGTGTTTCCCAAAGCAGCTCCCGCCGCCGCCGACCTGCCTACGCAGTTGGGAACGTACAACAATCGGTTCTTCAAGGCCAACAACCTACAAATCGAAACCCCATCGCTCGGCGCCGACCAAAACCTGGTGGTGGTGCGGGCGTTGCCGGGCGCTAAGGTGGCCCAGAGCTACGCCACCAAGCTGCGGGGGCCGCAGTCGCCGCTGGCGCGGCTGCGCGGGGCCGGCTACCAGACGCTGGTCATCAGTATGGAAAACCTCGCCTTGCTGCAAGCCACTGGCGATTTGGCCGGATATTTGACCTTCTACCAGCGCGTTTACAAATAACTTTTTTGCGGGCCGGGAAAGGCCTAGAGCCTCCGGCCCACGCCGGAGGCTTTATTTTTACAGAATTATTCCGTTTTTGCTGATATGCCTACTTCCTCTCCGGCCCGCCGCCCCAAGCCCCTGCCTCTGAAACCAGCGCGCAAGGGGCGGTTTACGGCCTTCACGCGCACCATGTGGGTGCTCTTTGGCGCAGGCATTGTGGGCATGGGGCTGTTTGTGGCGGCCGTGAGCGGCAACTTCCTGAACCTGTTCGGGCGCATGCCCAACCTGAAAACGCTGGAAAACCCGCGCTCGGAGCCTGGCCTCCGAAATTTACTCGGCCGATGGGGTGCTACTCGGCAAATACTTTCGCGAGAACCGCACGCCCGTCGAGTTCAAAGACCTGCCACAGAACCTGATTGACGCCCTCATTGCCACCGAAGACGTGCGTTTCGAGCAGCACTCGGGCATCGACATGAAAAGCGTGTTTCGGGCGGTAGCCGGCGTGGCCACGTTCAACCGCAACGGCGGTGGCTCAACCCTTACCCAGCAGGTGGCAAAAGTGCTGTTCCGTACCCGGGCCGACCTCAACGATGGTGCGCTGAACGGCAATGGCAAGCTGGGCCTGCTCATCACCAAGGCTAAGGAATGGATTCTGGCCATTCGGCTGGAGCGCAACTACACCAAGCGCGAAATTCTGCGGATGTACCTGAACACGGTGGAATACGGCTCGAACTCCTTCGGCATCAACACCGCAGCCAAAACCTTCTTCAACAAGAAGCCCAAGGACCTGACCACGCCCGAAGCAGCCACGCTGGTAGGCATTGTGAACGCCCCGGGCCGCTTCAGCCCCGTGGTGCACCCCGACCGCTCGCGCAAGCGGCGCAACTGGGTACTGCGCCAGATGGCCAAGTCCAATTACATCACCGACGCCGAACTGGCGGCCGACACGGCCAAGCCCATTGTGCTGAAGTATTCGGTGGAGAACCCCAGCAAGGGATTGGCGCCCTATTTCCGGGCCGAGGTGGCCAAGTCGCTGCTGGCCTGGGCCCGCGAAACCGACCACGACCTGTATTCCGATGGCCTGAAAATTTATACTACCATCGATTCGCGCATGCAGACCTACGCCGAGAAGTCGGTGGCCGAGCACCTGGCGTTGCAGCAGAAGTGGTTTACCCAGCACTGGAAAGGCCAGCTGCCCTGGCGCGACGAAAACGGCAAGGTCATTCCCGACTTTCTGAACATCTCGATGCGCCGCACCCAGCGCTACAAGTCGCTGATGAACATCTACGACGGCAACCGCGACTCGGTGAACTACTACCTGCGCAAGAAGTACAAGATGCCGGTGTTTACCTGGCAGGGCGAAAAGGAAATGATGATGTCGCCGCTCGACTCGCTGGCGTACTACAAGCGCTTCCTGCGGGCCGGCTTTATGGCCATGAACCCGCTCAACGGCCAGATTAAGGCCTGGGTGGGCGGCGCCAATTACAAGTTCTTCAAGTTTGACCACGTGCGCCAGGGCAAGCGCCAGCCCGGTTCAGCCTTCAAGCCAATCGTGTATGCCGCGGCCATCGACCAGGGCTACTCGCCGTGCTTCCCGCGGCCCGACGTGGCCACCACCTTCCCCGCCGTGCGCGGCCGCGAGCCCTACACGCCCAAGAACTTCGAGGGCGGGTTCTCGGGGCGCGTGTTCACGCTGCGGCAGGCCCTGGCCCGCTCCATGAACTCCATCACCGCCTGGCTTGTGATGAAGCTCACCCCGAAACCATCGTCACGTATGCCAAGCGGCTAGGCATCACATCTGAGATTGACCCCGTGCCGGCCATCGGCTTCGGGGCATCCGACTGCAGTATCTACGAACTGTGCGGCGCCTACGGCACGTTCGTGAACAAAGGCATCTGGACGGCTCCCATCATGGTTACCCGCATTGAGGACAAGAACGGTAACGTGCTGCGCGAATTTGTGCCCCAGACCAAGGAAGTGCTCAGCGAGGAAACGGCCTACCTGATGACCTACATGCTGCAAGCCAGCACCACCGAGCCCGGCGGTACCAGCACCATCCTGCACTCAGGGTTCAAATTCCCCTATGAAATCGGCGCCAAAACCGGCACCACGTCTAACTACTCCGACGCCTGGTTTATGGGCATCACCCCCGACTTGGTGTGCGGCATGTGGATAGGCGGCGAAGACCGCAGTATTCACTTCCGCAACGGCACCTACGGGCAGGGCGCGCGGCTGGCACTGCCGCTTTACGGTCTGTTTATGCAGAAGGTGTACAAGGACAAGAGCATCGGCATCAGCACGGCGCCCTTCCCCAAGCCCGCCGCGCCGCTCAGCATCGAAATCGACTGCTCGAAATACTACGGCGGCCAGCGCGACACCATTCCCGATGCCCAGAAGCTCGACCGCCGCGACCCCGTCGACCTGAGCGACGAGGACATTTAAGCCTCAGAAACCAACATTGCCCTTTTACTTCGTGGCCGGCGACCTTTCGCCGGCCACTTTTTGTTAATTCCGGTACGCGAAATCCCGGCCATTCTTTCGGCGGCGAAATCCGTACAAACGCAGTTCAGCGGAGCTAGTCCGCGACCAAACCTGTCATTTATGGCCGCCAAAGAGCACCTACAAGCCCAGATAAGCGCCTTGCCCCACAAGCCCGGCGTGTACAAGTACTTTGACGATGAAGGCATCATCTACGTGGGCAAGGCCATCGACCTGCGCAAGCGCGTGAGCAGCTACTTCACCAAGCAGGACCACAACAAGAAAACCCAGCAGCTGGTCAGGAACATCAAACGCATCGAATTCACGATTGTCGATTCGGAGTCTGATGCCTTTCTGCTCGAGAACAACCTCATCAAGCAGCACCAGCCCAAGTACAACATCCTGCTCAAGGACGGCAAAACCTATCCCTACCTCTGCCTAACCAACGAGCGGTTTCCGCGCCTCATTCCTACCCGCAACAAGATTAACGATGGCTCGCGCTACTACGGCCCCTACGCCAACGGCACGGCCCTGAACGTGCTGCTGGAGCTCATCCGGGCCCTGTACCCGTTGCGCACCTGCAACTTCAACCTGAGCCCGCAAAACGTGGCTGTCGGCAAGTTTAAGGTGTGCCTGGAGTATCACCTCGGCAACTGCAAAGGGCCCTGCGAAAACCACGAGGACGAAGCCCGTTACAACGGCTACATCCAGCAAATCCGCAACATCTTCAACGGCGACCTGCGCGTGCCCAAGCAGTACTTCCGGGAGCAGATGACGGCCGCGGCCCAGGACATGCAGTACGAGTTGGCGCACCAGTTCAAGGTTAAGCTCGACAAGATTGAGGCTTTCCAGGTGAAGAGCACCATTGTCTCGGCCACGCTCACCAACATCGACGTTTTTGCCATTGCCAGCAATGAGAAGTCGGCCTTTATCACTTATCTCAAGGTGATGAACGGGTCCATCATCCTGACCCAATCGCTGGAAGTGCAGAAGAAGCTGGACGAGGAAGACGCCGAAATCCTGGCCCCGCTGGTGATGCAGATGCGCCAGGAATTCGAAAGCGAATCGCGCGAAATCCTCACCAACGTAGCAATTGAGCTACCGCTGCCCGGCGTAACCGTTTCGGTTCCGCAAATCGGCGACAAGCGCAAGCTAATTGAGCTGGCCCTAAAAAACGTGCTCTACGCCCGCAAGGAGAAGGAGAGCATGAACGACCGCAGCAAGGACGTAAACGAGGTGCGCATCATGGAAACCATCAAGAAGGACCTGCGCCTCACCGAGCTGCCTAAGCACATCGAGTGTTTCGACAACTCCAACTTCCAGGGCGACAACCCGGTGGCGGCCATGGTGTGCTTCCGCAACGCCAAGCCCAGCAAGAAAGACTACCGCCACTACCACATCAAAACCGTAATCGGGCCCAACGACTTCGACTCCATGTACGAAGTGGTGTCGCGGCGCTACCGCCGCCTGGTAGACGAAGGCGCCAGCCTGCCGCAGGCTCGTCATCGTCGACGGTGGCAAAGGCCAGCCAGCATGGCCGTCAAGGCCCTGAAGGACCTCAACCTCTGGGGGCAGATGGCCGTCATCGGCATCGCCAAGCGGCTGGAGGAAATCTACGTGCCCAACGACCCACTGCCCCTCTACATCGACAAGAAGAGCGAGTCCCTGCGCCTTTTCCAGCGCATGCGCGACGAAGTACACCGCTTCGGCATCACCTTCCACCGCTCCCGGCGCGACGCCGCCACACTCAAAACTGAGCTGACTGATGTGAAGG
This sequence comes from Hymenobacter humi, assembly GCF_042665855.1. NCBI lineage: Bacteria > Pseudomonadati > Bacteroidota > Cytophagia > Cytophagales > Hymenobacteraceae > Hymenobacter > Hymenobacter humi. Next base: position 514,699 of record NZ_JBHTEK010000001.1, read on the forward strand.
GACTCGGCCCCATCACGGCCGATAAGCTGCTCAATAAATTCAAGTCGGTGAAGAAAATTCGCGAGCTGACCGAGGCGGAGCTGATTGCGGAAGTAGGCAAGGCCAAGACCAAAGTCCTGCAAAGCTATTTCGCCGAAAATGACGCGCCCGCCCCTCCCCCGCCCCGCCAGTAATTAAGGAGTCAGCAACAACCACCCCAAAAAGAAAAAGGCCCCTGCATCACTGCAGGGGCCTTTTAGCTCAACTTTAAAAATCGTCTACAAAATCCGTGAAATCCGCTTAAATCCGAGCCAATCCGTGGTCTAGAAGCTCCACAGGTTGTACTCGTACTCAATCAGGTCAGCAGAGGTCTGTGCAGCAGCCAGGATGCCTTGTTGCGCGCCACCGTAGATGTCGTCCAAGCGGCTGTCGCCAGCGTTCGACACCTTAGTGATGTAGGAGTTAAACAACCACAGCTCAAATGCGTCGGCCAGGTTCTTGTGCTGAGCATCGTTCTCGGCGTTGAACCAGATGGCGTTCTCAGGATTGGCGCGAAACACCTTTACCAGGTCGCTGTACTTGAACGTGCCAATGGGCTTCTCGATGCCCGAAGTGTTCGAAGGCAAAGTAGACGGAACGAACAAAGTGATGGACTTAATGTCGTGATACATTCTCGACCGCTTCTTGTCGAAAATCATATCCTCTTTAATCTCCATCTCATACAGGTCCTTGTAGCGGTACTCGTTGCCGAGGGAGCAGCTGCAGGAGTGGGAGCAGCAGCGACCATAATGGTCTTGCCTTTCTTGTCCTTCATCGGCTTGCCGGCAGCGTCCAGCTTTGCCACCTTCTTAACAGGAGCAGTGGTTTTCTTAGCCGGGGCGCCCCAGTCGTCGCCGCCACCAGCCAGGTCTTTCTCGCTGAAACCAGCGGCTTTTTCTTCGTCGCTCAGCTTAAAGCCCTCGTCAACAAACGACATGTTGCCGGTTACTTCCTGGGGGTTAAAGGTAGAAGTCAGCGAGTCAGATTTATAAGCCTGCAGTTCGCCGCGCTTCACAGCTTCGAGGATGATGCGGCTGATTTCCTTGCCTTCAGAGAACATGGGTTTGTTCTGCTTCTCGCGCAGGTCCACCTGGCGCCAGATGCTCTTGCGGAACATTTGGTCGGAAGGCGGAATCGGCCGGTGCGAACCCGTGCTGGTCGCCGTAGTGGCCTGCTCCTGGGCTGCAGCCGTCAACGAGAGCGTCAGGCCCGCCGCAATAGCGGCCAAAGTGTGAATGGATTTCATATCGGGCAAAAGCAAATTGACTTTAAGATAGTTCGCTAACGTGGCCAGGGCCGTAATTATTACAACAGGGGCACGTTGAACTGCTTGGACACGTTGACGGACTCCACGTTGCCCTGGAAGTTCAGACGCTGAACGCCTTTTACCTCAATGTAGAGGCGGTCGCCTTCGCGGTACGAGTTCACCACATCGCTCAGGTTAGCCTCGGGGCCGTTGATGGTGCGCGTCTGCATGGCAGGGCGACGGCCACGAACCAGCGTCACCTCGTAGCTCGACACGCGGTAACGAGCGTCGTCGGGCAGGAAGGTAGCAAAGCCGGCATCCGGGATAGCACGCAGCGTCATCGAACGCACAGCCGTACCGGGGGTACCCTGCTTTTCGTTTACCTGACGGCCACCAACGAAGCACTCAATCGTGGGCTTGGGAATCGGGCGTACCTGGAACGTCTGCGAGCCGATGGCATTGCCACCGCTGCTCACGTTCAAGGTCACCTCTTTCGAGTTGGGCACCAGCGTTACATCGCCGGTCTTAGCACCTGCCAATACAGCAGCGCCCGATGCCGAGAAGCTCGGCTTGTACTGAGCACCCAAAGCGGGCACCGATACGTTCAGCTTGTTGCCGCACTTCAAGTACAGGGCCTGTACCGAAGCCGACTGGATTTGCATCACCGGCTTGGTGATGGTGTAAGGCACCTTCACGGTGAACGTGGTATCGCGGCCGTTCTGATTGAAGCGGATGGTACCGGTCCAGGATGCTTTGGCGCTGCCGGAAGCATCGAAGTTGCCGGGACGAGCCGTGAACTCCACCTTGCCTTTGCCATCGGGACCTACGGGCAGCGGGCTACCGTTCAGAGTCATGCGGGGGCTGATGCTCGAGGCCGAAGCCGTCAGGAACAATTCGGCTTTGTACTTGGTACCGGCGGCTACCGTGTTCGACTCTGCGCTGGCGAAAGCGCCAATTTTGTCAAATACGATGGTTTTGGCACCTACTTTCTCGGCCTGCTTTTGAAGGGCTTCAGCTTCCAGCTTCAGAATCTCGGTTTCCTTTTGCGAGATGGTCGCCAGGGCGGCTACCACCGGAGTGTTCTCAAAGTTGAGCTCTGCGAAGTTTTTCGTCTTCTGGCCCTTTTCGGTAACGCGGGTATCTTCTTTGGCATCAAGCGCCAGCGGAGAGGCCGAAGGTACAAACTGCTTCATGTACTCGGCGTACTCATTCAGCTTGGGCTTCATGGACGTGTACGCGATGCCGTTCTTTTTGCCGCCGAGCATGGTCATGGCGACTTTGTCTTCGCCGCTCATGTTCTTCACTTCGCCACCGGTGTTCTCAGTAGCTTTCAACAGCTGCTCACGAACGTCGCGTAGGTAGGCGACCATGTCTTTGGTTTTCTGGCGAATTTCTTCGCTTTGCTTCAACACGGCCTGGTCACGGGCTTGGTTCTGGTTTTTCACCACGGCCGCCTGAATGCCTTTTACGGTACCGTCGGCAGCCACCGAAGTCTTGTCATTGACGCTCAGCAAGCTGTCGTCGATGAACTTGAACTTCAGCAGAATCGCTGAGTTTACTTGGAGCGCCAGAAGAGCCGTTAGCACGAGGTACATCATGCCAATCATCTTCTGCCGCGGGGTTTCTTTTCCGCCTGCCATTATATGTTTCCTCTATAAGTAGATGAAGAACTAGTTTGCCGCCTAAGACTTAGGCTTGGGCCGGAGCCCGCATGGCATTCAGCATGTTGCCGTACACACGGTTCAGCGAGGTCAGGTTGCCCGTGAGGTCGGCTACCTGCTTCTGGAACTGCTCGGTGTCTTTGCCGGCCTGGGTCATGTTGTCCATGGCCTTGCTGAGCGTACCGTAGAACTGGTTCATGGACTTGAGGTGCGTGTTGGCATCCTGCAGCTCCATTTCATAAACAGCATTCAAAGCGCCCAAGTTCTTGGTCACATTCTGAACCTGCATGTGGTATTCTTTGGCATCGGAAGTAGCATTCGACATGGCCGAAATAGCTTCTACTGTGTTGCCGTAAGCGACGTTGATTTTGTCCAGCGAATCGGCAGCCGAACGCACCTTCTTGGTGTACTCGTCGGTCACGTTGGTAGCCTCGCCCAGCTGCGACAGCTGCGACGTGGTGGTGCTGAGGCGGTTCAGGCCCTGGCCCAGGCTGGTGAGCGCCTCGGGGGTAACGTTGGCGTTCTTCAGCATGTCGTCCAGCTTCATGGTCAACCCTTTAGCAGAGTTGTCAGTTGCGAAGCTGCTGTTGCCCGTCGAAGGGTCATAGCCTTCGCTTAGCTCCGGGTAAACAAGCGACCAGTCGTGCTCTTTGTGCTGGGGCTGGAAGGCGCTGAGGGCGAAAATCAGGGCTTCGGTGCCCAGACCCACAATCAGCATGGTGTCAGCACCGTCCCAGTGCTCAATCTTAAACAATGCACCGATAATTACAACAGCCGCGCCCAGGCCGTAGATTTTGGGCATCAATGTATCGTAGAGAAAACTTCCTTTAGCTGCCATGAGAATTTAACTTTGAAAGGGGATTGAAGAAGGTGTTGAAACGGGTAGGGTGTTAAATATGGCGTCAGCCTTTTTGAGTCTTAGTTGAGGGAGTTGTTGGAGCCCATGCCAATCTGAATCATAGAGCAGCGGAAGCCGATGTAAGAGCGAGCCGAGTCCTGGTATTCGAAGTTGCGGGTACCCGTTTCGAGGAAGTAAGCAATGTCTTTCCACGAGCCGCCACGTACTACTTTGCGGGGCTCGTTGTCGTCCGGGTTGGTGGGGTTCAAGTCCCATACCACCGGCACCGAAGCCTCCATGTAAGCATCATCACACCACTCCGACACGTTGCCGGCCATATCATAAAGGCCAAAATCGTTGGGGAAGAACGAGCCTACCTCCGAGGTGTAAGCAAAGCCATCGGAAGCATAGTCGCCACGGCCCGGCTTAAAGTTGGCTAGCATGCAGCCCTTGCTATTGCGCAGGTAAGGACCACCCCAAGGGTAGGTAGCCAAATCGCGGCCACCGCGAGCGGCGTATTCCCACTCCGCTTCGGAAGGAAGACGGAAGTTGGGGTCGTTGGCATAACCAGTTTCCTCACGCGCGGCGTTCCGGAACTTAGTGCGCCAGTTGCAGAAATATTTAGCAGCAAACCAATCTACGCCCACTACAGGGTATTCGTCGAAGGCGGGGTGCGTATAGTAATACTCCAGCAGCGGGTCGCCCATGTGATAGGTGAAGTCGCGTACCCAAACCGTCGTGTCGGGGTAGAGCTCCGTCATCACGTACTCTTCGCCCAAGACGTCCAGCGAGTCCTGCTTGATAGCATCCATGAACTGGCGGTATTCGTTGTTGGTAATCTCCGTCTCGTCCATGTAGAAGCCGGCGATAGTCACCTGCTTGTTCATGTTCACCATAGAAGCCGAGATATCCTGGTCCGTCTGGCCCATGTGAAAAGTGCCACCGGGGCACGGCACCATGCCGAAGGGCACTTCCTGAGGGTTGAAGATAGGACGGTCATCCGAACCAATCAGTTCACCCTGAGGACCTTTTCCAAAGCCACACCCACCCAGTAATGCTCCGGAGATAGCGAAAAGGGATACTGCTAGAAGCTTGTTCATGAGAGTTTAAAATTCTGTTTTAATTGCCAATACCGCTAAAGTACATTTGGATGGGCTGGCAAATCTACACTTTTTTCGGATGCTGTGCAATACTTTACAATTTCTGCACGCGCTCAAATCAGGGGGAAACACGCTGAATGGCGCAAATAACTCGGTTAATCCGTTTTGTGGCTCAATATGGCCGACTAGAATTTATCCTAACTTATAATAATAATCGAGCTTTGCAGAAATGCTGATAAAATAGGAAGATTAGAAGCTGTAGCGAGGTGTGCGGATGGCCGGGCGGGTAATCAGCCCGGGCTTGGGCAAACGGTAGGAAAGCATAATTTCGTGTGAGCTCAGTGCTCGGGCATCTTGATTGAAGGCAATGAAGTCGAACGCATACCCAACGCGCATGGCGTTGTCCTTAGCAAAGCTCAAGCCAAGAAGGCCCGAAACAGATTCTTCGTGACGGTAGTTCGCTCCTATCCAATACTTATCGTCGATAGTGGCCCGAACACCGCCTTCAAAAGAGTAGTTTTTGCTATCAAATTTGCTGCTGCTCGAAAAATCGCCAGGTAAAACCGCTTTAATCAATGCCATGGGCGTTACGACAACGGAAGAAGTCGCTTCAATATTGTAGCCCGCGGTAAAATAGGCGTGGTTCTCGGCCAGGTACTTGCTCACCGTGCCCTTGGTACCCGCGCTCTTGAACGAGTACTCGGAGCGCGCCAGGTTGTTTAGGCTCAGGCCGGCATAGAATTTTGGTGATTCGTACCATACCCCGGCGCCCGCATCAAATTTGCTGTCGGAGGCGTCTTTGGGCACGTTCACGTCTTCCGGGTCGATGGCATTGTAAGTGCCTTTGCTCAGGTAGGTGTAGATGCCCTGAACCCCCAGGCCCAGCGTGCCCGAACCGAGTTTGATGTGCTGCGAATAGGAAAGGGCGGCGTTGGTCATTTTCGACTGGCCTACCTGGTCGTAGTACACGGCCAGGCCCACGCCGCCCTTGAGGGCGAGCACGGGCAGCGAAGCCGTAATCAGGCCGGTGCGCGGCGAGCCGCCGCCGTCGAAGGTGCCGTTGTAGTTCAGGTACTGGTAGCGTCCAATCAGACTCACCTCGCCCTGGCCCTTGATGCCGGCGTATGCGGGGTTTAAGTACATCCCGTTGAGCCCGTAATGAGTAAACTGGGGCTGCTGCTGAGCAAGCACAGTACTAGCTGCAGCAGTGAGCAGCAGAGTCGCGAGTAACGTTACTTTCATTTGAAGCAGAGCGGCCGGGAGTGGAAGCGGAAGGGGGACCAAGAGGCTACGGTAGGAATAGCTTCCAAATGTAAGTCAAAAACAGTCTCCGAAAAATTCCACCAAAAAAACCGGCGCAACGGTAGGTTACGCCGGTTCCCAGTTGTTTAAGTTGCTTAGGAGCTTGGGTTCGCGTTCCTGGAACCGGCCTTCCCTACTTCCGTCAGCGAGTGCCGCCGAATGTAGGCCTCGATGGCCCCCGTCATGGAAGGCGCGTTGGGGTGGGGCGCCTCGATGTCGAGGATGAGCCCGGCGTCAATAACCGCCTTGGCCGTGGTGGGCCCAAAAGCAGCGATGCGCGTGCCGTCCTGCACAAAGTCCGGAAAGTTGATGAAAAGCGAGTGATGCCCGAGGGGCTGAAAAACGCAATGCAGTCGTACTTCACATCCGACAGGTCAGACAGGTCGCTGGCCACGGTGCGGTAAATCACCGCCTCCGAAAACTTAAGGTTGTTGGCCCGCATGAATACCGGCAGGTCGTCCTTGCGAATATCCGAGCACGGGTACAAGAAATTCTCGCCTTTGTGCTTTTTGATGACTTCAAACAAGTCGGCCGCCGTGCGCTGGCCCACAAACAGCTTGCGCTTGCGCAGCACGATGTACTTCTGGAGGTAGTTAGCCGTCTGCTCGGAAATGCAGAAGTACTTCATCTCCGCCGGCATCTCCAGCTTGGCTTCCTGGCAAATGCGAAAAAAGTGGTCCACGGCGTTCCGGCTGGTGAAAATCACAGCTGTGAACTCCGTTATATTGATTTTTTCGCGCCTAAAATCCTTATAGGATACGGGCTGCACGTCGATGAATTCCCGGAAATCGACCTGAATGCCGTATTTCTCGGCAATGGCGAAGTAGGGGGATACGTCGTTGGTGGGCTTGGGCTGGGTAACCAGGATACTACTGATGCGCTTGGCATGCCGGCCTGTGCCCGGCTTCTCTGCACTCTCGGCCATACAGGAAATAAAAGGGTAATGCTAGGACAATAAGAGGAGGAAAAAGGGGCTATTACAGACGAAACGGCGAAAGCCAATCAGTACGTAAAAACGATTAGTTTAAGTAAAACCAGTAAAGGCAGTACTTCAGTGGCGCAAAGGTATGCAAACAAATGTAGATTAAGCAGGGAAGTATGCCGGTGCAAGGTGTGGGCTACCCGCAGGACGGTGCCGATAAGCACAATGCCGATAACCGAACTCGCTGCCCACGCCACAGTAAGCGGGTAACTACTGTTGAGGCTAAGATAAAGCAACAAAACCAGCGGCAGGAACAAACCCGCGAGGAGCGTAGTGCGCAAGAACTCGCGGTACTGCAGGTCCACCATCGGCTGCAGACCGAAGATGTAGGCCAGCAGGTTTACATATAAGTACTTGCTGAAGACGAAGGTGGTGATGATGGCCGTGTACAAAAGCACGCGCGCCACGATGGCGGTTTCGGGTACGTTGAAGAAACGGCGCAGCAGCGGCAGGTTCTGCAAATCGGTGTGAATGGCCGTGAGCAGTAGCGAAAACGACAAGGCAAAAAGAAACACCAGCAGCAGGTTGAGCAGCGAAAACGCGGGCTTGACCAAAAAGCCTGCTGGTCGCTGCCATTGCCGAACAGCTCCTCCAACTGGAAAATGCGCGCCAGGCCCGGCTGGTACGTGGAGCGCACGGCGCCATACGAAAGGCCCAGCACCAGCAAAAAGCCCAGATACACGTTCTGGCCCTGGGGGCCGGGCAGCCGTGGCTGCGCTTGCCCGGCCTGGGCGGTGGGCTGGCCCGGCACAGCCGCACTGCCGGTGCCTGCGCCCGAGAAGGAAGCCAGCGCCGGCCAGCCGTCGGGCTGCCACACGGCCAGCAGATGCCGGCCGGGCTCTAGTTGAGCCGGCAGCAGGTGCGCCAGGTCCAACGAATAAGCCGTAGCTTTTTCAGCGGTGAAAATGAGCTGATTGTCCAGAAACAGGCTAAGGCCGGGCTGCGCCGCGAAGGACAGGGGGAACGGCTCGTTGCGGCGTATCTGCACCCATTGGTAGTACACGTGACTCGGCTGGTGGTAGCCGGGCAGGTAGAAGATGAGGCGGTTGCGGGCCGCGTCGTGGATAAGCCAATCGGCCGACAGGGACGTGGGCGAAGCCGGCGGCAGCTGCCGGTACTCGCTGGCCCGGGCGGGGTGCCACACGGCCCACATTACCAGCGCGAGGCTCCAGGGGAGCAACCACGACTTACGCAACGGGGCCTTGGGTAGCATGCTGGTTAATTGGCGCTTTCGGCAGCCATGAGCTGGCGGCGGGAAATCCGGCTTTGGTATACCCCAAAGAAGACACTGAGCAAGGCCGAGAAGCCGGCCAGCGCCGCGATGAGCAAGGTATTGCCAATGGCGGCAAACCGAATAACGAACAGAATGACGATGATATTGAGCAAGCCCAGCAGCAAAACCGTGCTGATTTGCTGGAAGCCCATGGCCAGGATGCGGTGGTGAATGTGGTTTTTGTCGGGCGAAAAGGGCGAGCGGCCGGCCAGCATCCGCAGCGAGAACACGCGCAGCGTGTCGAACAGAGGCACAAACAAAATGCCTACTGCCACCGATGGCGAAGATGAACCGAACGGCTGGCCCACGCGCAGTCCCATCTCAATGAACTGAATTGCCAGCACCGAGACAATAAAGCCGCACACCAGCGAGCCGGTGTCGCCCATGAAGATGGGTGCCCGGTGGAAGTTATAGCGCAGGAAACCCAGCAGCCCACCGATAAGGCAAACGGCCACGAATGCGTAGTTGCCGAAGCTGGCGCCCCCGTACGCGTAGAAGTAGTACCCAAAAGTGCTGCAGATAATCAGCACGATGGTGCCGGCCAGGCCGTCGAGGCCGTCGATGAGGTTGATGGCATTGGTGATACCCACGATGACGCCCAGCGTAAACGCGTAGCTAACGCCCACCGGCAGCGTGCCGATGCCCAGAATGCCCTGAAAGCTGGTGATGCGCACGTCGGCCATTACCATCACAATGCCCGTGGCCAGCAGGCGGCCCACAAACTTCTTGGATACCGACATGCCCACCAGGTCGTCTTTCAGCCCCACGAAGAACAGGATGATGCAGCCGGCCAGCAGCTCTTTGGCCCCGTTCTCGAGCGGGCCAAAAATGGTGAGGGCCGACATGAAGCCGGCAAACACCGCTACGCCCCCAGGCGGGGCGTGAGCGACTGGTGCACGGTGCGCCCGTTGGGCGTATCGAGCATGTTTTTGAGGTGCGCGATGTAGATAATGGACGGGACGGCGAACAGCGACACCAAAAAGGCCCACATCCAGGACAAGCCTAAAGGAATATCGAAATGACTCATAAATAATACGTTACGAAATTAAGCAGGGTAGAGCCACGGGGAGAGCCACGTTGCGGGAGAAGCAACTGGTTGAGCCATTAGCTGTGCAGTACGCCGACCCCCTCGAGCAGGGCAATGTGGGTAAAGTTGTCAGGCACGATGGAATCGGGCACGAAAATGAATTTCTTATCAAAAATCTTAGCGCCCCGGTAGTAGCTCACCCAGTACTGGTTGTTGAGGTGAAACAGGGCCGGGTCGATGGGTTCGATGGGCACGGCCGTGCGGGGCGGCACCTCCTCGAATAAGTAGCGCAGAGTGGAGGTGCGCACGCTTTCTCCGTCCTGCTTGAGGCCGTAGCCGTAAGCATTTACAATGACGTTCTCGAGCGGGAAGGCATTGTGGTTGAGTAAGAACACTTGCCAGGTGGTTTCGTCGGCGGGCATTGAGCCATTGTCGGAAGGCATGATGGCCACCGAAACGCCTTCTACCGGGTCGAAAGAGATGTCTTGTTTCACAGCTTATGCATTATTTGGTAGGCCAAGCCGAGGAACCCGACGAGCCAGCGGCATCGAATAGTTCGAGCAGATGGGGCAGCAGCCGCTCCTGCACGTCGGCCACGGAAACGGCCCGGGCATTCCCCAACTCTTGTGCCAGAGAGGTCACGGCCTTGTCGGTGATGCCGCAGGGCACGATGTGGCCGAAATAAGAAAGGTCGGGGTTTACGTTCAGGGCGAAGCCGTGGAGCGTGACCCAACGGCTGCACTTCACGCCGAGGGCGCAGATTTTGCGGGGTTGGGCGCGCCGGCTTCCCAGTCCAGCCACACGCCGGTGAGGCCGGCGATGCGCCCGGCGTTCAGGCCGTACCCGGCCAGCGTGCGGATGACGGCTTCCTCCAGCGTGCGCAGGTACCAGTGGATATCGGGCCGGAAATTGTCGAGGTCGAGGATGGGGTAGCCCACCAGGCGGCCGGGGCCGTGGTAGGTGATGTCCCCTCCCCGGTTGATGCGGTGAAAGCTGGCGCCGTGCGTGACCAAAGCTTCCTCATCGAGTAGCAGGTGCTCGGGCTTGCCGCTCTTTCCTAAGGTATACGTGTGCGGATGCTCGCAGAGCAGCAGGTGGTTGGGCGTGGGCGCCGGCGCGATGCCGGCAGCTTCGGCCTGGCGGTTCTGGACCTTGATGGCCATTGTGGCCTCCATCAGCTCCTCCTGCAGATGCCAGGTGGGCACGTAGTCTACCAATCCCAAACGCTGCACGCGAAGCACCCGATTAGAAGACGCGCTGGCGTCGTCGGGGCGGGAGGCGTCGAGCAGTTGGGACGGGAACTGTTCTACGGATGAGGCCATGTGCGTGGGTTGATGAAACGGGACGCAAAGGTACTAAGCGCCGTAAGCTTTAGGCGACACCCTGCTTGGACCAACCACTTTAGCCCCGGCCGACGTATGCTGGCTTGCCGGCAAATCCTTTAGCTCAACCCGTCGCTTGCCTTATGGCGCACTCTCCCCATGCACTCGGCCAGGCCGGCGAAGACGCGGCCGCCGGCCATTTCCAGGCGCTGGGCTACGAGGTAGTGGCCCGAGGCTACCGGCACGGCCGGGCCGAGGTGGACCTGGTGATGCGCCAGGGCGCCACGCTGCTCGTTTTTGTGGAAGTCAAAACCCGGTCCTCCGGCCAGTACGGCCCGCCCGAAACGTTTGTCTCGACCCGCAAAAAGGAGTTGTTCCGCTTGGCCGCCACGCACTTGCAGGAAGAGCTTGACTGGCGCGGCGACATTCGCTTCGACATCGTCGCGCTGACGCTGCTCAGCCAGGGCTTCCGCCTCGAGCACTTCGAGGATGCCTTTTATTGAGCCAGATTGTTGAGCCAACTAAATTGAGCTGGCTTACTTCGACCGCTTTGGCGACACCTTGGGCGCGGCGCGGGGCACGGACCGGCGCATTCCGGGCCGGTCTTCGGCCTCGGGCTGGCCGCGCTTGTCGATGTTCTTCTCCTTGTCGTAGATGACGGTGGCGTTGCGGTTGAACTCCCGAATGAGCTCGGGCTCGGTTACTTCCGGGTCGTAGCCGGACTCGCCGTACTTGTACTCGTAGCGCCGGCGGTTGCGAAAGCCCCAGTACTTGCTCCAGACGCCCACTCGCTTGCCGTTCTCGAACTGGCCGCGCCAGTCGGCCTGTCCGTTGATGAGGAACTTGGCGTAGTCGCCTTCCAGCTTGCCGTTCACGTACGGCACCACTTCGTTGATGAGGCTGCGGTCTTCGCCGTAGTAGCTCACGTTGGCATCGCGCGGGAAGCCCATTTCGTAGTGGACTTTGCTCAGCAGCACGCCATTTTTATCGAACCTTTCCCAACGCAGATGCCGGGTACCCAGGGCGTAGTAGCCGGTTTCAATTACCTTGTTGTTTTGCAGCTTTTTGTAGGGGCCGTGCAGGATTTTGAGCGAGGGTTCGTCCTCTTCTATCGCCGCCAGCTTCAGGATTTTGTGCTTCTTGGTGTCGAAGTAATAGTGGGCCGGGGCGTAGGCATTGAGCGGCATGGGGGTTTTGAGGAAGTAGAACACCTCCACCACCTGGTTGCGTCCCTTTGGCCCGCTCTTGGCAAATCCCCGCTTGATTTTCTCGCCCAGAAAAACCTTCTTTTTCTTCTTGGGCTTGCGTTGAGCTTCTTTCTCAGCCTCCTTGGCGGCGCGCTCCTGCTCCTTGGTAATCACCACCTTGCGAGCGGTGCTAAGCGAAGGCTTGCCGTTGAGCGAATCGGCGGTGCGGGTGAGTGTATCCGCCCCAAGCGCGGCCACGATGGGCTGCTCGGGGTTGCTGTTGAAGGATACACTTTTGCGGGTACACGCCCACGGCAGCAGGGTGCACAGCACCATTGCCAAACTCAGGGAACGCAGCGGCCGCAGCCACAAACTGAAAATACGCATGAACAGCACGGAATAATATCGCGGCATCAACGCAAATGTAGGTCGGTTTGGTGCCCTCGCTCCGGACGGGCCGAGATAGGGTTGAGGCTAGGGAAGGCGGTTGGGCAAGGTTGGGGAAAGCGGTTTTGGGCAGTGGCTCACCCCTGAGCCAACTCCTCCGTCACTGCATTACCTCCCTCGTATTCAAGTCCAGGCGCTGGCCGGCCACCAGCAGGTGCACGTGCAGCCGGTGGCCGCTGATAATCTGGTCGTGCGCCAAGTCGGCCAGGTTGTTGTGCGTGGTTTCGGAAGCGTCGACCACCACCACCACTTCGTCGCCGAATACCTCCACCGGCTGGTCGGGGCGCACGATGAGGCCGGTTTCCTCGCTCAGCCCAATGCCCAGCAGCGTCGGCTGGTCCAGTACGGCGTGCATCAGGCGGGGATAGCGGCCGCGCTCGGCAAAGTGCTGGTCGAGCAGCACGCCAGGCAGCAGGCCCAGACCGGGCTTCACCTCGATGCGGCCCTTCTTAAGGCTGCGCCAGCCATGGCCGTACACCAGCATAACCTCGGCCATGGCCGACGCCCCGGCGCTGGTGCCGGCCACAATAAAGCCGGGTTCGTGCTGGTACTTGTCCTTTAGTACAGTCAGGAACTCGGTGCCCAGCAGAAAGTCGGTGAGGCGCTCCTGGTCGCCCCCGCTCATGAACAGGAGCGTGGCCTTGCGCAGGCGCTCCAGCGTGCTGGGGTCGTCGGCCGGGTGGGTTTCGTCGACCCATAAATGCCGGACGTGGGGGCAGTCCAGTGGTGCCAGGAGTGGGCGTAGGCGGCGGCGGTGCGGGCGGGCTGCCGGCGGGTGGCCGTGGTGAGCACCTCGATAATGGCCGACGGGCCGGGCAGCAGGCCGGCCAGCAGGGCCAGCATGGGGTCGTCGTCGCCACCGCCCAGCATAACAAGGGTACCGCGCGGCGCGGCAACGGAAGAGGTAAGAGGCATTGGCACGGGTTTAGAGGCGGCAAGATGGCGGTTTTGGGTTGAAGCGGCGCCCGCCCCGTTGCCTAACGGTTATTTTTGGCCCGAAGCTGTGCTTTAGCCCTACTTTTGTGGGGCCACGCCTCCTCTCCTATCTAGTCCGCTTGCCTAGCGAAGCACTCTCCGCCCTCTTTTCATGCAGCCGCAGTCCGTGGAAACCATCACGTCCCTGATTCAGGAGGGCGAATTTTTCAAGCTGAAGGAGGTGCTCCGCGAGTTTCAGCCCTCGGAGCCTGGTTACCCTTATTGAGGAGGAAGAGGAACGCGAGCAGGCTCATCATCTTCCGGCTGCTGCCGCTGAAGCTGGCCACGGAGGTGTTCGAGTACCTCGACCTGGAAATCCAGCGGCACTTTCTCGACAACCTGGCCCAGGACAAGATGGCCGACATCCTCAACGAGATGTCGCCGGACGACCGCACCACCCTGCTCGAGTTCCTGCCCGCCAACTTCGTGGCCGAGCCTGGTGCAGAGCCTTTCGGAAGAGGAGCGCAAGGTGACCCTGCAGCTGCTGGGCTACCCCGAAGAGTCGGTGGGCCGCCTGATGACGCCCGACTACATCGCCATTCGCGAGACGTGGACGGTGCAGCAGGTGCTCGACTACATCCGCCAGCACGGCGGGCAGTCCGAAACGCTGAGCATGCTTTACGTGACCGATGCCCAGGGCGTGTTGCTCGACGACATCCGCATCCGCGAGTTTCTGCTGGCCGCACCCACAGCCCGGGTGCGCGACCTCATGGACCGCCGCTTTGTGCAGCTGCACGCCAACCAGGACCAGGAAGAAGCCATCGACGTGTTCCGCCGTAACGACCGCAACGCCCTGCCCGTGGTTTCGGACCAGGGCATTTTGCTGGGCATCGTCACCATCGACGACATCCTGAGCATTCGGGAGCAGGAAGACACCGAGGACATGCAGAAGCTCGGCGGCTCCGAAGCCCTCGACGAGCCGTACCTGGCTACCTCAATATGGGGCATGGTGAAAAAGCGGGCCGGCTGGCTGGTAATCCTGCTCATCGGCGAGATGCTGACCACCTCGGCCATGCACCACTTCGAAGACGACCTGCAGAAAGCCGCCGTGCTGGGCTTGTTCATTCCGCTTATTATCTCGGCTGGGGGCAATGCCGGTTCGCAGGCTACCTCGCTTATTATCCGGGCCATGAGCCTGGGTGAGTTCAGGCTGAGCGACTGGTGGCTGGTAATGCGGCGCGAGCTGCAGTCGGGCTTGCTGCTGGGCCTTATCCTGGGCGTAGTGGGCTCGTTTCGTATCGTGCTCTGGGCCACGGTTATAGACCCCGGCTACTTCGGCCCGTATTGGCAGTTGATTGCCGTTACGGTAGGCATCTCGCTGCTGGGCATTGTGTTGTGGGGAGCTTTGGCGGGCGCTATGCTGCCCATGCTGCTCAAGCGCCTGGGACTTGACCCCGCCACTGCTTCGGCGCCCTTCGTAGCCACGCTGGTAGACGTGACGGGCCTCATCATTTACTTCTCAGTGGCTACAGCCATGCTGCAAGGCACGCTGCTGTAAGCACAGCCTCTGCCAGGGAACTGCGTCCTGCCTGGTCCAGTGCTGGAAAAGCTGAGCTGAGCTCAGTTGCTAGGGTGTGTGGACAATCGCCGACCTTTGGGTGGTGCGACGCTATGAACTCAAAGATGCCGATTGGGCGCGATTAGCGCCCCTGTTGCCGGGCAAAGCCGGCGATGCCGGCCGCTCGGCGGCAGACAACCGCTTGTTTTTAAACGCCGTGCTCTGGATTGCCCGCAGCGGCGCGCCGTGGCGCGATTTGCCCGAGCGGTTCGGGCCGTGGAACTCCACGTACCGCCGCTTCCGCCGCTGGGCGCAGAAAGGCGTCTGGCAACGCGTATTCGAGGCCGTACAAGACCCGGACCTGGACTGGGCCATGCTCGATTCCACCAGCGTGCGGGCCCACCAGCACGCCGCGGGGCAAAAAAGCAGTGCCCTAGCCGAAGCGCTGGGCCGTTCGCGCGGCGGGTTCACCAGCAAGCTCCACGTCGTCGTAGACGCGCTGGGCAACCCGCTGCGCTTGCGGTTGACGCCTGGACAGCAGGCCGATTGCACCGTGGCCGCGGACTTGCTGGCCGGATTGGCGGTGGGGGCCGTGCTGGCCGACAAGGCCTACGACACCGATGCCCTCGTGGCCGGCTGCGCCCAAACCGGCGCGGCCCTCGTCGTGCCCAGCAAGCGCAGCCGGCGCGTGGCGCGGGTGCTGGACCGCAACCTCTACGCTGACCGCAACAAAGTCGAGCGCTTCTTCAACCGCCTCAAGCAGTACCGACGCCTGGCCACGCGCTATGAAAAAACGGGCGCCTCCTTTCTCGCTTTCGCGCATTGCGCCGCTACTCTCGTCTGGTTGCTCTAATTGTCCACACACCCTAGTCCAGCCGTCGGCGATTGGCCTTTTTCTCGCCCTGCAGCTTCTTGCCTTCAAGGCGCTTGCGGACGGCGCTTTTGCTGGGCTTGGTGGCCTTGCGGGGCTTGGGCCGGCGCAGGCTTTTTGCAGCAGGCTCGTGAAAGCGGACCAGGGCAATTTCCTTGTTGCGCAGCTGGCTGCGGTCGTCCTGGGCCGTGATGAGGAGCAAGCCTTCGGCCGTAAGCTGCTGGCTCAACTTCTCCAGAATCAATACTTTCTGGCTGTCGCTGAGCACCTGCGAGTTTTGCACATGAAAGCGCAGGCTCAACCCGTGATTCCACCTTGTTGACGTTCTGCCCGCCGGGGCCGCTGGAGCGGCTGGTCTGGAAGATTATTTCGGGCAGAAAGGCGTCGGCGGGAGCTAGCACTGGTTTTAGTTATGAGTTTTGAGTGATAAATTATGAGTTAAGCATCAGACGTCTTTAGGCTGACAATTCATAATTCATCACTAAAAACTCACAACTATTTATTCAGCAGCATGGCGCCGTAGGAATACCCACCGCCAAAAACCGTGATTATCACCTTGTCGCCGCCCTTGAGCGTGTCCCAGACCTCGGCCAGGCCGATGGCGGCGCCGGCACAGCCGGTGTTGCCGAGGCGGTCGATGTTATTCACTGCCCGGGCCGGGTCGATGCCGAGCTGCTTCACCACATTTTTCGAGATGCGCAGGTTGGCCTGGTGCGGGATGAGGTAGGTCAGGTCCGGCGTGGCAATGTGGTGCTTGTCGAGCAGGATTTGCGTCACCTTGGCCATGTAGAGGCAGGCCTGCTGAAATACGTCGCGGCCAAACGGCATCACAATGCCTTTGTCTACCGGCTTGAGCGTCACCGATTCGTCGGCTTTGCTCACGGGCGCGGCCCCACCGGTGATGACCTCGGCAATGCTCAGGTCGTCGGGGCTGATGCGCTCCTTGGAAATGAGCAGGGCCGCGGCGCCATCGCCCCACAAGTGGCCGGCCATGGTGTCTTCCTCGTTGTTGTAGGCCGTGTTGTGCTCGGTGACCACCACAATGGCGCGGGTGGCCTTGCCCATGGCAAAGTAGCCCTCCACTATCTCCACGGCATTAAGCAGGGAAGAGCAGGCCGAGGAGATGCTCACCGTCGGAATCTCGTTGATATCGAGGTAGCGCTGCACGGCGTGGGCGGCCGTGAAGATGGTATCGTGCGGCGTGTAGGTGCCCGCCACTACCAGGTCTATCGAATCCTGGGCAAAAGCCGGCGCAGCGGCCAATACGGCGCGGGTAGCCGCGATGGCCATGGTGTTGGCATTTTCGCCGGGGCCCGCTTTGCGACGCTCCCGAATACCGGTTCGCTCAATTATCCACTCGTCGGCTAGGCCATTCAGGCGAGTGAAGTGAGCATTGGTTACGACTGCCTCCGGAAGGTAGGCAGCCACATGATGAAGGTACACAGAGTGGTGTTGGGTGGGATATTCTTGCGCGCCGTGCGGCCAAACAAAGGTACGGCGCCGGGCCCGCGGCAGCCGGACTGCCCCCGATATGCCCGAATTTTATACACTCTGGCGCCATAACAGTTAACAACAGAAGGCCCCGGCTAACTAAACCAACGTGCTATGCTCTTGTGATTGAACCCGAAGCGGGCCGTGCGGCACAAGCCTAGTAAAGGCCTGACCGGGGGCCGGGTCTTCGCTATTTTTGCCCCATGCCTTTGCTTCATTACCTCGACCAAGGCCAGGGCCGGCCCCTGGTTATCCTCCACGGCCTGTTTGGCACCCTCGATAACTGGCAAACGCTGGCCCGCCGCTGGGCCACCGAAGCCGGGCTGCGCGTCATCAGCGTGGATTTGCGCAACCACGGCCGTTCCTTCCAAAGCAAGGAGCACACCTACGCCCTCATGGCCCAGGACGTGCTGGCGCTATTCGACCACCTGGGCCTGGGCCCCGATGCCTCGCTGATGGGCCACAGCATGGGCGGCAAAGTGGCCATGCGCTTCGCCCTGGACTACCCCGACCGCCTGGCCCGCCTGCTGGTGCTCGACATTGCCCCGCGCTTCTCCGACATGCAGCACCAGGACGACATTCTGGAGGGCTTGCGCGCCGTGCCACTCGCCACCCTGGAAAGCCGGCAGCAAGCCGATGAGGCCATGGCCCGGCACATTCCGCAGGTGGGCGTGCGGCAGTTCCTGCTCAAGAACCTGTACCGCCGCGAAGACAACTCCTTTGCCTGGCGCATCAATCTGGATACGCTGGTGGACTCGATGCCCGCGGTGGGCGAGGAAACCACGGCCGCGCATCCGTTTCTGAAGCCCACTTTGTTTGTCCGGGGCGGGAAGTCGAACTACATAACGGCCGAGGATAAGCTGTACGGCATCCCGGCGCTCTTCCCCAACTCGCAGGTAGAAACCGTGGTCGATGCCGGCCACTGGCTGCACGCCGAAAAGCCGGAAGAAGTGTTCCGCCTGGTGCAGGCCTTTGTGAAGCAATAGCGTTTTGGCTCAACTTCCAGCCCAACCTGGGCTGTGACCCCGAATCGCAGTTTCTATAAGCCCAACCATGTCGCAATTAGCGGCTCCGCACGATGGCGGGGCCGCTAATTTTTTCGGCCAAAACGCTGCGAAAACACGGTTTTGTGAAAATTTTTCATGGCTTGAGACAACCGTTATTTCCAGGCGCCATCTATAGCGTTGTCTGACCTAGGAGACAAAAAAACTTTCTCACCTCTTTTCTGCAATCCATCATGCAACTCAAATCAATCCCGCTGTGGGGTGGGCTGTGCCTGCTCTTCAGTGCCGGAGCGGCCACTGCCCAGGTTCCGGCGCCCACCATCGCCGCCAGCACCCACCACTCCGCGAGCATCCGCCCCGATGGCACCCTCTGGACGTGGGGCCTCAACCTGGAAGGCCAGTTGGGCAATGGCACCGCCACTGCCAGCGCCACGCCGGTGCAGGTGATGCCCCAAGACCCCACCACCCGGTGGACCACGGTAGCCACCGGCACCTCGCACACCCTTGCCCTGACCACCGACGGCCGCATCTTCGCCTGGGGCAGCAACCAGCACGGCCAGGCTCGGCGACGGCACCAACACCTCGCACCTCACCCCCGTAGCCGTTGAGCTACCCGCCTCGGCGGCCAATGCCACCTGGAAGCAGCTGGCCGCGGGCACCTCGCACTCCCTGGCCCTCACCACCGACGGCCGGCTGTATGCCTGGGGCTACAACACCAGCGGCCAGGCTCGGCACTGGTTTCACCAACGCCCGCACCACCCCCGCCGAAGTGCCGCTCCCACTGAGCGCAGCCAACACCACCTGGGCCGAGGTGGCAGCCGGCAACGGCCACACGCTCGGCCTCACGGCCGATGGCCGGCTGTATGCCTGGGGCAGCAACGACTACGGCCAGCCTGGGAGATGGCTCCACCACCCGTTCGCTGGTGCCCGTAGCAGTCGGGATGACCAAGAAGCTGGCCGGCCTGCGCTGGGCCCACGTGGCCACGGGCCGGTTCCACACCTTGGCCGTGACCAAAGACGGCCGCCTGTACGGCTGGGGCTCCAACCGTTTTGGCCAGCTCGCCAACCAGGAGTACGCCCTGAATGCTCTACCCGAGCCCATTTCCCTGGCTCCCCGCCTGGCCCGCACGGTGTGGACGCGGGTAGCCGCCGGCGATGCGCACTCGCTGGCCCTGAGCGCCGACGGCCGCTTGGTGGCATGGGGCAACAACTGCGCGGGCCAGGCGGGCGATGGCACCACCACGTGGCAGCTAAGCCCGGCACCAGTAGCAAAGCCCGAAAACGCGCCGGCCGCCACCTGGGCGGGCATAGCCAGTGGGGGCTTCCATAGCTTGGCTTACACCGCCGATGGCCAGCTCTGCACCTGGGGTGCCAACGTACACGGACAATTGGGCAACGGCACCACCCAGAACCAAAGCCGCCCCCTGCCCCAGGACCCCGCCCTTACTTCGCAGCAAACAGCGGGCAGCAGCGGCGACATGAGCTCCTCGAGAGGCGTAGAGCCCTGGGGCCTCAACGACAACCGCCTGATGGATGAGCTGCCGGAATCCCCCAGCTACATGATGATTGTGCGTTCGAAAGACGACGGTCGTCCCTAAATCTGGGGAAGAATTCTCAATACAACCCCGGGGCGTAGCGACTGGCGAATCCCGTCAGCCGCTACGCCCCGGGGTTGTATTGACGTGCAGAAGACAGCCGAGGAAATACTGGTGGCTGGCCCGGCAACCGGCCGCGCCGTTCCTTTGCGCCTTCACATCCGCTGCCCATGCCCGCCACCCTTTACCTCATCCCTACCCCTCTGGCCGACGACACGGCCCCGCAAGTGCTGCCGCCGCAGGTGGTAACGGCCGTGGGCACCCTCCCCTATTTCCTGGTGGAGAATGCCCGCACGGCCCGGCGCTTTGTGAAAAGCGTGGCCCCCACCGCGTCATCGAGGACATTCGCTTCACCGTCATCGACAAAGACAGCACCGACGCGGAGGTGCGTGCGGCCCTGGTACCGCTGGTGAAAGAAGGCCTCGACGGCGGCATTCTGAGCGAAGCCGGCTGCCCGGGCATTGCCGACCCCGGCGCCGCGCTGGTGCGCGAAGCCCACCGGCAGGGCCTGAAAGTGGTGCCGTTGGTGGGGCCGTCTTCGCTGTTACTGGCCCTGATGGCCTCGGGCCTGAACGGACAGCAGTTTGCTTTCCATGGCTACCTGCCCATTGAGAAAGCGCCGCGCGCAGCTGCCATCAAAACGCTGGAGCGCGAGGCCCAGCAGCGGCAGCAGTCGCAGCTGTTTATCGAGACCCCTTATCGCAACGGGTCACTATTCAGCGACTTGCTGGCGCACCTGCAGCCCGGCACCCGCCTCTGTGTGGCCGCCGATGTCACGGGCGCCGGCGAGTTCATTAAGACCCTGCCGGTCTCGGACTGGCGCCGGCTGCCGGCACCAGAGCTGCACAAGATTCCGACGGTGTTCGTCATCGGCACGTAGCCCAACAGGCTAGCTGGCCATGGCCAAAATTGTTTCGCCGTGCTGGCTGACATCGAGGCCGTCGGCTTCGTGGCGGGCGTTCACCCGAATCGGAATCAGCAGGTTGGTGAACTTATAGAGTAGAAACGAGCCGCCGAAGGTGAAGGCCGAAATAAAGGCCAGCGCACCCAGATGATGCAGAAGCAAGGTGGGTGAGCCGGTAATCAGGCCACCTTCCTTGGCAAAAACAGCCGTCATAATCATTCCCACGATGCCGCCCACACCGTGGCAGGGAAATACGTCGAGGGTGTCGTCGAGCGTCGTGCGGTTTTTCATGGCCACAGCCCAGGCGCTGATGGCCGCGGCGCTCGCACCAATGAACAGGGCCGGCCCGTAGCTTACGTAGCCCGCCGCGGGCGTAATGGCCACCAGGCCCACCACTGCGCCTATTGCCGCGCCCACGGCCGAGGGGCGCTGCCCGCGTACGGCTTCAATCAGCATCCAGGTGAGCATGGCGGCCGCCGAGGCCATGTGCGTGGTGAAAAAGGCCTGCACCGCTACGGTATTGGCTGCCAGGGCCGAGCCGGAGTTGAAGCCAAACCAGCCAAACCACAGCAGGCCCGTACCCAGCAGCACAAACGGGATGTTCACCGGAATGTGCTGGTGGCCAGCCTTGTGGGCCTCGCGTCGGCCCAAGGCCAGGGCGCCGGCCAGGGCGGCAAAGCCGGCCGAAATGTGTACCACCGTGCCACCTGCAAAGTCGAGCACGCCCCATTTAAACAGGAAGCCATCGGGGTGCCAGGTCCAGTGGGCCAGCGGGCAGTAGATGCACAGGCTAAACAGGCACATGAACAGCAGGTAGCCCCAAAACCGAATCCGCTCGGCAAAGGCGCCGCTGATGAGCGCCGGCGTGATAATGGCAAACTTGAGCTGAAATGCCGCATATAGCACCAGCGGCAGGTTGGGCGCCAGCCGTGCGTGCGGCGCCGTGCCCACGTGGTTGAAGAGCAAAAACGTCAGCGGATTGCCAATGACCCCGCCAAGACTGTCGCCAAATGCCAGCGAAAAGCCCACCACGTACCACAGCACCGATATGACGCCCAGCGCAATAAAGCTCTGCAGCATGGTGGAGATGACACTGCGCTTGCTCACCATGCCGCCGTAGAAAAACGCCAGGCCCGGCACCATAAACAGCACGAGGCCCGAGGCCGTGAGCATCCAGGCTAGGTCGGCCGGCACAAAGGCATTGGGTTGCGCGTCGGGGTGGTCCTGGGGCAGCAGGGCGGCTACCAGCGCCAGCGTTAGAAGAATGCCCAAGCAGGCCGAAGCCAAGTACTGTTTGCGAGTCATCACCGGTATAATTTTAGAGGTCATATCACCCCTAAATTACACACATTTCTTAATTGACCTTAAATATTTAGGGTACTTGAATAAATTTTCACACGATTTAAAGCAAAACCACCCTCTTTTTAAAGGATATTTCCACCAATATGCACAATTACGACTAAAGCAGGTTGATGCGGAAAGCGGTATGTCCGGTTGCCTCGGTTTGCAGCTGAAACGTGAAGCCGTGGGCCAGCAGAATGTCCCGAACCAGCGTTAGCCCAATGCCCTGCCCGTCGCGCTTGGTGCTGAAGAACGGCGTGAACAAGCGCTGGCTCACCTCAGGCGTTAGCGGGGGCCGTCGTTTTCGATGACTACCGAAGGCGGCTGGGCGGTGGTGCGCACCCAGATGTTGCCGTTGCGCCCGATGGCTTCGAGGGCATTTTTGGCAATGTTGAGAAGGGCCTGCTCCATTTGCTGGGCGTCGAGGTTGAGGAACAGCGGCGTGCTGGGAAAATCCATGTGCCACTTGATGTGGCGTTCCTCGCTCTGGGGCTGCAGCAGCCGGCAGATGCTGCGCAGCAAGGCGTGCAGGTCGGTGGGCTGGGGCGAAGGAGGAGGCAGCCGGACCAGGCGGGCAAAGTTGCCAATGAAGTTGGCCAGCTGGGTGTTGCGGGCAATGCTGACGTCGAGGGCTTGGGTGTAATCGGGCCGGTCGTCGGGGCCCGGCTGGGGCGCGTAGTGGTAGAAGCTGTGCAGAATGGAATTGATGGCGCCGATGGAGTTGTTGATTTCGTGCGACATCATCCGAATCAGCTTGCCATACGCCTGCTTTTCCTGCTGAATCAGCTCCTGGGTTAGCTCTTCCAGCACAATAAAGCGGCGCGTGAAGCCCCGGTCCAGAAAGTGGGCCGTGTGGGTTCGGTAGGTTTGCAGGCCGGAGAGGCGCAGCGACTGCGGCTTGCTCTCGGCGAGCGCCGCCAGGGCTGGGCCCCAGGCCCCGGGCAAATGGGCCGGCAGCTTGCCGTGCAGCGCGGCTGTCGATTGGCCTAGGAACCGTTCGGCGGCGGCGTTCACTTCCTCAATGCGGCCGTCAAAATCCAGCAGCATAATGCCCGCCGGGGAAGCCTGGATAAGGCGCTCAAGCAGAAAGCTTTTTCGTGCTGGCTCACCCGCTCGTGCCGGAGCGCGTCAATCATCTGGTTGTAGACGTTGATGAGCTGGTCCATCTCCTGCTGGCCCACGGGCACAAACTTCATCGAGAAGTCCTTGGCCTGAATGGCCGTGGTGCCCGCCGCAATGAGCTGGAACGGCCGCACAAAGCCCTGGTAGAGCTGCACAGTGAGGTAGATGCTCACCAGCAGGAGCACCTCCGAAGCCACAAACAGCACCGGGTTGGTGGTGCGCAGCTGCGCCGCCAGCGCAATAAGCACGGCGTGGATGATGACGACGAACAGTAGAAACTTGGTGCGGAGCGTCATGGATGAAAGCGCCTTGCTAAAACAGTTTAAGGGCTTGGTGTACCGTAGCGCGGACTCTGTAGTCCGCGTCCCCGCGCCGTTCGGGTGTCCGCCGGGGACGCGGACTGCAAAGTCCGCGCTACAAGCAGTGGTCTATACACTGACTCCGGAATGGCCCTAAGGCATTATACTAAAGCCGTTTGTCATGCAGAGCGCAGCGAAGCATCTTTACCGCTTCGTTGAGCTGATTGGGTTAGTTACGCGGTAAAGATGCTTCGCTGCGCTCTGCATGACGTTCTTTTTCTTGGCTTCTCTTTGCATGCCGCTACTCCACCGTATCATAAGGAATGGCGTGCTTCTCTAGCCTCCTGTATAGCGCCCCACGGCTCAGGCCCAACGCTTTTGCTACGCGGCTGATATTGCCCTCGTAGTGCGTGAGGGCTTGCCGAATCATTTGGGCTTCCAGCTCGTCGAGTGTCATGGTGCCGGGGGTGGGCAGCTCGCCGGGGGCGGGGGCCGCACGGGCAGGCGCTGGGCATTGGCCTGGAAATCCTCGGGGCCCAGGCTCGTCTTTGCCGCTCACGAGCACGGCGCGCTCCACCAGGTTCTTGAGCTCGCGGATGTTGCCGGGCAAAGACTGCTCGCGCAGCCAGTGCAGGGCGCGGGCGCCCACCTTGAGCGCGGGCCGGTGGTAGGTGGCGCGCAGCTGGTCGACGAAGTGCTGGGTGAGCAGGGGAATGTCCTGGGCGCGCTCGCGCAGGGCGGGCAGGCGCACCGTAATCAGGTTGATGCGGTAGAACAGGTCTTCGCGAAAGCGGCCCTGCTGCACCATCTCGGCCAGGTTGCGGTTGGTGGCGGCGATGACGCGAATGTCGAGGCGGCGGGGCTTGCTGTCGCCGAGCACTTCGTAGGTGCGGTCTTGCAGCACGCGCAGCAGCTTCACCTGGCTGGCCATTTCCAGCTCCCCGATTTCGTCGAGGAAAATGGTGCCGCCGTTGGCCATCTCGAAGCGGCCCAGGCGGTCGGCTTTGGCATCGGTGAAGGCGCCGCGGCGGTGGCCGAACATTTCGCTTTCAAACAGCGAGGCCGAGATACCGCCCAGATTTACCTTCACGAAGGGCCCGTGGCGTCGCTCGCTATTGCGGTGAATGGCCTCGGCAATCAGCTCCTTGCCGGTACCGCTTTCGCCTTCGATGAGCACGGAGGCATCGGTGGCGGCTACCTGGCCCACTTGGCGCAGCACGTGGAGCAGCTGCGCATCCTGCCCGATGATGTCGCCGAAGCGGTACTGCTTGTCGAGCGCGCGGCGCTGGGCGGCAGGTGCGTCGGCCTCGGTGGCAGCGTGGTCGCCCTGGTTTTCGTGCAGGCGCAGCACCGTGCGGATGGTTTGCAGCAGGGCGTCGTTGTGCCAGGGCTTGGTCACAAACTCGGCCGCGCCGGCTTTCATGCCCGCCACGGCCAGGCCGATGGAGCCCCAGCCCGTGATGAGGATAACCGGCACTTGCGGGGCAATGTGCTTCACCTGAGCAAGCAGGCTCGAGGCCGTCGTGGCCGCTGGTATCGAGTGAGAAGTTCATGTCCATCAGCACCAGGCGGGGCTGCGTTTCGCGCACCACGCGCAGGGCTTCTTCGGGCGTTGCTACCGCCTCGGCCGCGTAGCCGCCTTGCTTCAGCAGGAGCTTCAGCGAGGTGCGGATAGCGAGGTCATCATCGACGATGAGAAACATGGCAATACTATATAAATAAAGCGCAAATTAAAGTTCTCCGGGGTTAGTCAGCTACTGAGCGTCGGGAGGCTGTTGAGGCGGGCGGTAGCCAGCTTGAGCTTACTCCTCCCGTAAGGCCACGGCTGGCTGAATGGCGGCCGCCAGCCGGCTCGGCTGCCAGGCACACCCGGCCGCCAGCACATAGATTATCCCGGTGGCCAGGAGCATGGCCATGAGGTAGACCGACGGCTCTATTTCAAAAGCGCCTAGCAGCGGAAACTGCACCGCTAGCAGGCTACCCGCCAGCACGCCCAGCGTGGTCAGCACCAGCACCTCACCCAGAAACTGTCGGCCGATGCCCGGGCCGGTAGCGCCCAGGGCACGACGCAGCCCAATTTCGGCGCGGCGCTGGCTGATGTTGTACCACAGCACCCCAAACAGACCCAATGCCACATTCACCACCAGAAAAATACCCACCACCGCTAGGGCTATCAGCGGCGCCAGGGTGGGCTTCAGTTTGTCGAGCCGGTCGTTTTCCAGCGCGTATACCTGCGTGCTCCACTGGCGGGTGAGGCCGGCCACAGTGTGCACGATGCGCTGCTGCAGGCGCGCGCCCTGCCCCGGGGCCACGCGCACCAGTACGGTGGCACTCTCCCAACTGGTGGTGTCGTGCGCAGTAAGGCGCACCCACACCGAGGGCGTGGGGGCCGCAAAGTCGCCGCCCATGCGCACCTTGTCTACCACGCCCACCACCTGGTATTCTTTGGGAGCGTCGCCGCCGAACTGGTGGTTGGTCCGAAAAAGCTTACCCACGGCGGGTTCACCGGGCCCAAACAGCGCCTCACGGGTATCCTGGCTGATGACCGCCAGCGGGCGGGTGGCGGCATCGTCGCTGGCGTTAAACCACCGGCCTTCCCGCAGCTTCAGGCCAAAAAGGGGGCCATACTGGTCGTCGGCATCGTAGCGGTCTACCCGGCTCAGCTTCTTGGTGCCGCGGGCAAAGTCGTCGTTCATGGTGCTGAAGCGGAAGGGCGTGTTGAAGCTGGTGAGGGCTATTTCCTGCACACCCGGCAACGCGCGCACCTGGCGCAGCACATCGTCGAGCCTGTGCGCGCGGCATTTTTCGCCCTGGCCGGCTGCGATGGTCAGCCGCCATACGTTGTCGTGGTTAAAGCCGAACGGCTGCACGTAGTTACGGCCAAAGTTGAATAGCAGCGTGGCCACGCCAAACAAGACAACGAAGGAGAAGAATATCTCGGAAAGCAGGAGAACGTTGGACCGTTTACGGTTCCAGATTAAGCGAAAAAGGTGGCGTACCATGGGAGGAAAGTAAAAGAGTGAGGGGTAATAGGCGCGGCCGGCGGTGCCCTATTGGGGTCCGCCGCTGCTGCCGCGCAGCGCGTCCATGGGGTGGAGGCGCGACATTTTCCAAGCGGGGTACACACCACTCATCAGACCAAACACCACGGCCAGCCCCATGCCCCAGCCAAAAGCCCACCAATTGAGCCCAAAATGCGAATAGGCAATGAAGTGGCTACCGTTGAGCAGGTACAGCGCCCCGGCTGCCAGCCCTAGCCCCAGCAAGCCGCCTACCCCGGCGAGCACCAGGTTTTCGACCAGAAACTGGCCCACCAGCGCCCCGCCCGAGGCCCCAAATGCTTTACGTACGCCGATTTCGCTGGAGCGCTCCAGGATGCGCGTCACATTCAGGTTCACCAGATTCAGCGCCGGCAGCAGCATAAACAGCAGCCCGAGAACCGTGCAGCCCAGCAGAAAAACACCCATGCCGTCGTCTTCGGTGGTGACATGGTTGGTAAGTTGCCGCGTAATGCTGGCCAGCGCCGGGTCGGCGTGAGCCGATAGTTTCTTCACGGCCTTGGGGTCGGGTACTTCGACCCGGCGCATCATCTGCTCAAACTCGGCACGGATGGCCGGCAGCGCATCGGCGCCGGGGCCCGCCAGCAGAATGGGAATGAATTCGCCGTCCAGGCGGCTATCGTTGCGGAAGCTGGTACTCAAGGTGTAGGGCACCCACACGTCGGCGCTGCTGTAGAGGCGGATAACCGGCACGTTGGGCACCACCCCCGCGATGCGGTAGCGGTATATGCCCAGCTCCACCACGCGCCCGGCCACGCCTTTGGTCGTACCAAAAAAGCCCGCGCTGTATGTTCGCTGATGACACACACCCGGTCGGCACGGCTCACCTCCTGGCCCGTGAACGGGCGGCCGTCGAGAAATTCGAAATCGGTTACCTTCCAGAAATTCCCGTCGGTGTAGCGCACATCCAGGCTTAGGCTCTCGTTGTTGGCGAAAGAGGTAGCCGTCGAGGTCATCGACGTCAGCGCCACTGTGGCGGGCGTCTTCAGGGTCCGCACGTACCGGTCGATGAAGTGAGCACTCATGGGCGAATTCATGTTCCCGCCGTCGCGCAGGCTGCTGGTTGAGTGAGCTCACGAAAAGCATTCGGTCGATGCGCTTTTCCGGCGCCTGGGCCCCGCTCACGTGGTTCACCATGGCCATCACCACCAGCATAATCATCAGCGTAAAACTGATGCCGAAAAGAGAAATAAAGGTGAAGAACTTGCGCCGCAAGAGCACCTTCCAGGCAATTTTTAAGTAATTGGTAAGCATGACTTTTTCAATAAAGAATGAGGAATGACGGATGAGGAATTATTGAGCAAAGCGGGTAGCCCAGCCACCCATTCTTTATTCCTCATTCTTCATTCTTAATTAACCCACTTGGCTGCCGTCGAAAAACCGGATGACCCGCTCGGTCTTCAGGGCCTGGCGCTCGTCGTGGGTCACCATCACGATGGTCACGCCCTCGCGCTCGTTCAGGCCCAGCAGCAGGTCCATGATTTCCTCGCCCATCACCGAGTCGAGGTTGCCGGTGGGTTCGTCGGCCAGGATGATTTCGGGGTTGCCGGCCAGGGCCCGGGCAATGGCCACGCGCTGGCGCTGCCCGCCCGAGAGCTGGCTGGGAAAGTGCGTGGTGCGGGCGCTCAGGCCCACTTTGTCGAGGGCATTGAGGGCGCGCTGGCGGCGCTCCTTGCCGCTCAGGCCCGGGCGGTAGAGCAGGGGCAGCTCCACGTTGTCGAGCACGGCGAGGTCGTTTATCAGGTGGTAGCTCTGGAAGACGAAGCCGATTTTCAGGTTGCGCAATCCTGCCAGTTCCTTGTCGGTGTAGGAGCGCACGGGGCGGCCGTCCACCTCAATCGTGCCGCTGGTGGGCTCGTCGAGCAAGCCCATGAGGCTGAGTAGCGTGGACTTGCCGCAGCCGCTGGGCCCCATCACCGACACAAACTCGCCGCGGTTGATGACCAGGTTCACGCGGTTCAGGGCCACGGTCTCAATGGTGTCGGTCTGGTAAACTTTTTCGACATCGACCAGCCGCAGCACGGGGTGGCGTCGGCCGGTGCCGGGCCACTGGCGGGCAGCGGGCGGACATCAGGGGCGGAGGAAGTGAGCGGGTTTGCCATGGGAGTGAAAAAGAGAGGAAGAAAGTTGCAGAAAAAGTTATTGGTTGGCCACCAGCGGCTGCTGGCGCTCAAAGTCATACAGGGTGAGGGCCCGCAGGCGGTAGTAGGCCACCCAGCCCGCACGCAGGGCGGCGATGTAGCCGCGCCGGGCGCTGTCCTTGGCCACCGAGGCCAGGGTCAAATCGGTGAGGCTGATGCGGCCCAGCACGTAGGTGGCGCGGGCTATGTCGTAGCGGCGCTGGGCCAGCGAGTCGGCCCGGCCCGCGAGGCGCGCCTGCTCGCCCAGGGCGGGGAGCTGGCCGGACTGGCTGAGCACGGTTTGCTCGAAGCTGCGCTCTTCCTGGGCCACGTTGTGCTGCACCTGATCGCGGGCGAGCTCGGCGGTTTTGATGATGGACTTCTGGCGGCCCCAGTCCACCAGCGGCAGGCTGAAGGCCAAACTCACCCGCTGCTGGTTTTGCAGGTTCTGGTAAGTGTCGACGAGGTTGGCGGCCTGGTTCACGTAGCCCATGTTGGCCAGGAGCGTGGCCTGGAAGCCGGTGGTACCGCGGGCCTGGGCCACGTCGCGCTCGGCCAGCAGCAGCCGGCGGCGGAAGGCCAGCGTGGCGCTGCGGTTTTGGCGGGCCTGCTCCAGGGCGCGGGCGGGCAGCACGGCCGGCCGGGGCGCCGAGGCGGGCACTACCAGCGCCGGCGCGTCGGCCAGGCCGGTGTAGGCCTGCAAGTCCACGGTAGCGTTCTGGGCGCTGAGCCTGGGCCTGATTCTGGGCCTGGCGGGCGTCGAGCAAGTTCAGCTCAAGTTGCAACAAGTCGCTCTGCGACAGGCGGCCCAACTTGAACCGCTCCTGCCCGATGCGCAGCAATTCGGCCGTGGCCTCGGCGTTCTGGCGGGCTACTTCGGCGTTTACTTGCTGCAGCAGAACGTCGAAATACAGCTCTGTGACGCGCTGGGCAATGGTTTCGCGCTCTTCCACGTACTGGCGCTGGCTTTCCTGGTAGCGCAGCGGCTCGATGCGCCGGGCCCAGCGCAGGGCATTGAACTGCCCCAGCGGCTGGGTGAGGCCCACCATCACGGGCTGGTTGTTGTAGCGCCGCAACTGGCCGTTAAAGTCATCGAATCGCTGCATCACCGAGCCCACAAAAATCTGCCCGCCGGTTAGCCCAATATTCTGGGACATGGTCAAGCTCAGGTCGGAATTGTTGATGCGCACGGCCCGGAAATCGGTGTTGCCATCAGGCTGCACCACGGGCGTAATCACCCGGCTGAAATTGGGCAAGGTCCCCTGCAGGCCCAGGCTGCGGCCGGTAGTTGGCCTGGTAGCCGCGCCAGTTCCAGTAGCTGGTTTCGCGCGTAGTCACGGCCTGCTGCCCCACTGCCGAGCGGTTGAGCGCCTGGGCAATCACCTCATCCAGGGTGAGGCCAGTGGGCTGAGCCTGAGCCGCAACGGGCCGGCTGAAAAGCCCCAGCGCCAGCAGCACGAAAAGTATAAGAGTTTTCATGGTCGGGCCGCCTTAGTCTTTGACAATGAGTTCGGGCGTATCCACGTGGTCCTTCATGTCGGACACCACGACCTCCTCCCCTGCCCGCAGGCCCCCGGTTATCTGCACGAAGTCGAAGTTGCTGTCGCCAAACTGGACGGTGCGCCGCACGGCCCGGCCATCCTTTATCACAAACACCGGCTGCTCTTTGCCGCCCTGGTAGTAAGGCCCGTTTTTCAGGCGCAGCACGCCGTGGTGGGCCCGGGTCACCACAAACACGTCGGCCCGCAGGTTGGCCCGCAGCGCGGGGTGGTGGGGGTTGTCGAGTTGGGCATAAAAGGTGACCACGCCTTTTTCCACGCTGGGGCTGATGGTGGTCACAGTGCCGCGCAAGTCGAGGCCATTGATGCGCACCACCACGGGGTCGCTTTGGTGCAGGGCATCGGCGTAAGTGTCTGAAATGGTGGCCCGCACCCGGAAGCTGCTCAGGTCGGCCACCCGGGCCAGCGGGTCGCCGGCCTGTACCGTGGTGCCGATGTTCTCGTTCACCCAGGTGAGCACGCCGGGCTGCTGGCTGCTGATGTTGGCCTGCCGCAGCTTGGTGGCCAGCTCCGAAATGCTGCGCTGCTGCATCGAGACGGTATAGCCCAATTCGCGCACATCGGCCGCGTTGGAGCGCTGCTGGGTCTGAATCTGGCGAGCCAAGCGCTGGGCTTCCAGTTGAGCCACCGTCAGGTTGAGCTCGGCCTGGCGCACATTTTCGGCGGTGCCGCCACCAATTTTAGAAGCTGCTGCTCGTCGCGGAGGGCCGATTGGAGGCTGCGCACTTTCACGGCCTGCACCTGTGCTTGGGCGCGCAGGTCGTTGAGGCTGCGCTCCAGGGTGAGCTGCAATTGGGAGTTTTTGTTCTGGTTGCGCAGCTGCTCGTCGCTGAGTTTGGCTAGCGTAGAGTTGGTCAGCTCCTTGTCCAGTTCCAGAATAGCCTCGCCGGGCTTCACGCGTGCGCCTACCGCCACTGCTACGCGGCTAATTGTGCTTTGAATTGGGCTGGTTATCACCACTTCCCGGCCCGGAATGATGGTGCCCGCCGCCGTGAGCGAAGCCTCCACGTCGCCGGTTTCCACCGTGGCAGTCAGGATGTCGGTGCGGCTGATGCTGGGCTTCAGCACGGTGCGGAAGGCCAGCACCGCCATCAGCAGCGCAACTACTACGCCGGCCACGAACAGCCAGCGCCGCCGCCGTCGTTGACTTTGAATAGCAGGGGCAATAGCTCTGTCCATTTTCGTGCAGAAATAAGGGAGGTTTCTACACCTAATGCCAAGCCGTGTGCCATTTTTACAATATCCTGATTTTCAGATTATAATGACATTTATATCCGTTACGCTATTTAAAAAATATGTCCATTTATGGACATGTCAGCCTTAACCGGACACCCAAACCATTCCAGATTTTCGCTGATAATCAGACCGTCATGCAGAGCGCAGCGAAGCATCTTTACCGCGCAAGTAATCCAATAGCCTGACCCCAACCGTCTGTCATGCTGAGCCGGCGAAGCATCTTCTCACCGACGAACTAATCGTTGAGCCGTGAGAAGATGCTTCGCCGGCTCAGCATGACAGACGGTTGAGTTATAAGCTCCGCGAGATGCTCTGTTACCTCTTCTTCCTCTGCTTCCTTACAAGCTGCACTACGTTTTGCTTGCAGCGCACCGGTTTAAGCCAGCACCTGGTACACCATAAAAGCCGCCACGTAAGCCAGGCCCGTCATGTAGAGTAGTTGGGCTAAAGGCCACTTCCAGCTTTTGGTTTCGCGGTAGGTTACGGCCAGCGTACTCATGCACTGCATGGCAAACACATAGAATACGAGCAGCGAAAACGCCCGCGCCGGCGTGAAAAACGGCTGCCCGTTGGCGTCTTTTTCGGCCTGCAGCTTTTGTTGTAGCGTACCCATGTCGGCATCCTGGCCCACGCTGTAAATGGTGGAGATGGTGCCCACAAACACCTCCCGCGCGGCAAACGAGGTCAGCAGCGCAATGCCAATTTTCCAATCGTAGCCCAAGGGGCGAATGGCCGGCTCCAGCGCCCGCCCAAAGGAACCGGCGTAGGAATTTTCGAGCCGGGCCGAAGCCACTCGGCGGCTCAACTCGGCCTCATCCCAGCCCTGGGTGGCGACTTGCTGGCGCACCTGGGCTTCGGCGGTGGCTTGCTTTTGGCCCGGGCCGTAGCTGGCCAGCACCCACAGCAGCACCGAAATGGCCACAATCACCTTGCCTGCCTGCAGCACAAAAGCCTGCACTTTCTGGTAGATGGTCAGGCCCACGTTCTTCCAGCGCGGCCACTGGTACACCGGAAACTCCATGATGAAGTAGCTGCGCTCCCGGGCCTTAAGCACCTTCTTGAGCACCCAGGCCGAGCCCAGGGCCGAGAACAAACCCAGCAGGTATAGGCCCATCAGGGCCACTCCGCGCAGGTTGAAAATGCCCCACGCGGCCTGGTCGGGCACCACCAGCGCCACCAGTACCGTGTACACCGGAATGCGTGCCGAGCACGACATAAGCGGGGTCACGAAGATGGTTATCATCCGGTCCTTCCAGCTCTCGATGGTGCGGGCGCCCATGATGGCCGGCACCGCGCAGGCCAAGCCCGAAATCAATGGTACTACGCTCTTGCCGCTCAGGCCGAAGGGCCGCATCAGCTTGTCCATCAGGAAGGTGACGCGGGCCATGTAGCCCGTTTCCTCCAGCACGGCCAGGAAGCCGAAGAGCAAGGCAATCTGCGGAATAAATATCAAGACGCCGCCCAAACCGGCCAGCACGCCCTCGGTGAGCAGCCGGACCAGGGCCCGTCAAAGTTGTTCTGAATGACCGCGCTCAGGGACGAAATCCCCTGGTCTATCCAGTCCATGGGGTATTGGGCCCAGGCAAAAATGGCCTGAAACAGCGTGAACAGAATGCCCAGGAAAATCAGGTAGCCACCCACCCGGTGCGTGAGCACCTTGTCGATGCGGTTGCTCACCGGCTCGCGCGTTTCGGTGCGCGTCACGGTCACGGTTTCGAGCAGGATTTCGTTGATGCGGGCGTAGCGGGCAATGGTTTCGGCCGCTTGTTGGGCCGTGGCATCGAAGCCGTACTTGTGCGTCAGCTCCTGGAGGTAGGCCTTGTCGTCGTGGCTCAAAAAACCGATGTGGCGGTACTGCTGGGCGTAGTGCAGCGCCAGGTAGTCGTTGTGCAGATCGAAGTAGTAGCGGATTTGCCGCACCAACGGCAGCAGCTTCTCATCGGGCTCCCAGCAGCGCACGGGCGGCGCGTCCAAGCGCTGGGCCATCACGATTTTGAGGGCGGCCACGCCGATGCCTTTACGGGCATTCATCGGAATGATGGGCACGCCCAGCTCCCGCTCCAGCGCGGGCAGGTCGATGTTCACGCCGTGGCGCTCGGCCACGTCCATCATGTTGAGGGCCAGTACCGCGGGCAGGCCCAGGTCGCCTAGCTGGGTGAACAGCAACAGGCTGCGGCGCAGGTTGTTGGCATCCACTGTCACCACCACAAAGTCGGGGTAGTTGGCGGCCGTGCGGTCGTAGAGCAGGTCGGTGATTACCTTCTCGTCCAGGCTCTTGGGATAGAGCGAGTAGGTACCCGGCAAATCGATGATTTCGGCCCGCTGCACCGGCGTGAGCTGCGAAAAGCCCGACTTGCGGTCCACAGTCACCCCGGGGAAGTTGCCCACCTTTTGGTTGAGCCCGGTGAGTTGGTTGAATAACGAAGTCTTGCCGCTGTTGGGGTTGCCAATGAGGGCAATGCGCAGGGGCCGGGGCTGGCCGCCGGGCCGGTTGGCATTGCGATGGGCTCTGCCGTCGCCGTATCACTCACTATCGCCGCCATAGCTGCGTCCTATTCTTTCAGCAAAATGGTGGCGGCCTCGCTGGCCCGCACCGAGAGGGTGTACTCCTGGTCGCCCAGCACCAGCATCAGCGGGTCGCCCAGGGGGCGCGGCCGCTCAGGCGCACCTGCACGCCGGGTACGCAACCCATTTCCAACAGCTTCAGGGCCATTTCGGGGTCTTCGAGGCAGCATATGGTGCCGGTTTCGCCCACGCGCAGGTCTTTGGCAGTGCGGCGAGCAGCAGCACTGGCAGCGACGAGTTTGGGCGAACGACGGAATAAAGCCACGAGTGAAACCGGAGGGGAAAGCTTATTTAGAAAGAATACAAACAAAGGTACGCTACCAAACGCTTTCGCTCCGCGAAGAGTTTTTTGCTATGGAGGATAAGCCCCGCAGTAAGCCCGTGCGTCGCTTTGCGGGGGCATCTCATCTAATAGAGGTTGTATCTACTGATATTTTACAATAACTTTCAGCCCTGGCATTTGTAATTTTGTTCTTTCTACCTCACCTCCTATGCTAACACGCCTACATCTCATAGCATTATTTATAGTCGGCGCTGCAACCTCCGGTTGGGCTCAGCAAGCTCAAATCAAAGGAGTAATTGTTGATAAAGACACCAAAGAGCCGCTCCCTTTCACTTCCATTGGGCTAAAAAGCGAGCAGATAGGTGCTCTCAGCAACGAGCACGGCCAATTCATTGTGCCCGCGCCCAGCAAAAATGCCGACGACTCCCTCGTCGTCATCGCCTTGGGCTACGCGCGCCGGGCCGTGCTGGTGAAACGGGGCGTGGCCGTGCCCAACCTCACCATCGAAGTACCCAAGCGGGCTGTGGCCCTGGGCAACGTGGTGGTGAAAGCCGGCAAAATCAAGAACCTGGGCCTGGGCTCCCGCACCGACAACCCTGGCGAAGGCATGATTCAGGGCCTGCCCGGCAGCCAGTACGCCTTCTTTGTGAAGAATGATAAAAAGAAGCGCCTCGGCAACGTGCGGACGGTGTCGTTCTACATCGGCGAAAACGGCTTTCCCCGCGAGCCCTTCCGCGTGCGCATCTACAAGGCCGACGGCAACTACAACGCTCCCAACACCGACCTGCTCACTGAAAACGTGGTGGTCTCGGCGCCCCAGGGCGGGCAGTGGTACACCGTCGACCTGACGCCCTACAACATCACGGCGCCGGAAGAAGGCTTCTTCGTGGCCATGGAATGGGTGGTGAGCGGCGACAAGTTCTTCGCCACCAACTTCATGGACGACTACACACCCTACGGCCAGATTATGCGCCCCACCTTCGAGTTCAAGGAAAGCCGCACTTGGAACTACTCCATGGGCAAGGGCTGGAGCCTTATCACCGCCTCCAACGGCCAGGGCCTGCGCTACAACGCCATGATTAAGGCCGAGGTCGACATGATTAAGTAGAAGGCGTTGAGGCCGGCAGTAGATTTCAAACCTGAGAACATCAAAAAAGCCCCGCTCTCAAGCGGGGCTTTTTTATTGGTAACATGTACTGAATGCTGTGCAGTAATGCCTTAGAAAAGCTTCTTCTTTGCGGGCTGACCAAGGCCGGCTATCCAGGCGCGCATGGTTTCCTTGGCTACGGGCGAGAACAAGGGCTTCATCTCGCCGTTCATCAGCGTCCATTCCGTTTTGGGCGGCTGAAACAGGTGGTTGACGCCCGGCAGGCGTTTGGAAGTGGTGTTGCGGCCAATGCTTTTCAGCTCCTTTTCCAGGGCTTCCAGGTGCAGTTCGGCCGGGGCCTCCAGGTCGGCGGTGCCGTTGAGGAGCAGCACCGGGCAGGTCACTTCGGCTAGTTGAGCCACGGGGTCGAAGGAGAGAAAGTACCGCTGCCAGGGCGTGAGCAGCTTGGCAGCCGCGGCCTGGGCAGCCTGAGGGTCGAGCTTGGGCTGGTCCTGGCGCAGCATGTTGCTCACAATGGACTGCGCCTGAGGCGGATTGGTCAGCCGGATGATGTCGTACATGGTGCGCTGGCGCTCGTAGGCGGCCTGCACTTGGGCGGGGTCTACCTTTTTGACAACCTGCTGCGTCACTTGCTGCTGCAGCAGCGTTTGCTCGCCGGTCAGGCCGTAGCCGGCCAGGGATACCACAAAAGCGGGCGGCAGCGGCTGCGCGGCGGCCAGCAAGGCCACGTTGGCGCCTTCGCCGTGCCCCACCACCCCGATGCGGGAAACGTTGACTTCCAGCCGCGACCGCAGAAAGTTGATGGCGGCCTGCACGTCGCTCACCAGCATTTCGGTGGTGGCCGTGGCCGTATTGCCGCCCGACTGGCCCACGCCCCGGTCGTCGTAGCGCAGCACGGCTACGCCGCGGCGGGTGAGGTAGTCGGCCAGGGAGCCCATCAAATGGTAGTCGCCCACGGTTCCGTCGCGGTCATGAGGGCCCATGTCGCTCACCAGCACCACCGCGGGGAAGGGGCCGGGGCCCGCCGGTACCGTGAGCGTACCACCAAAGTTGAGCCGCGCCACCGGGTTATTAAATACCACTTCTTCTTCACGGTACGGCGGAGGCAGCCGCGTGCCCGGCCCGCTCACGGTGGGCATGGGCGAGTGGCGCAGCCGCAGCGGCGTCTTCACCCCGGCATGAGTCCACAAGCCGTTCAGTTCCCGCTTCACGCTGTCGTAGCGGGCGGCATAGCTCCGGCCGGCCGCCGGCATCCGCAGCAGCACCGAGTCGCCGCGGATGATTACCTCCGCGGCCAAGCGGGTCACTTTCTGAGTCGGCACGTCGAGCGCCGCGAAGTACTTGCCGCCCGCCAGGGGCACCATGCTAATGGTCAGGTCGACCTCGCCTCCCGCCAGGGCCAGCTTCCCCTTCCACAATCCTCCCAGGTGCAACGCGCTGACTGCCGGGGCGCCGGCGCGCCCCCAAACGGTTCCCCCGCTCGACATGCACAGCAGCACGGCAATCCAAATCAAACCCCTTCTCATTTCGTGATTACTATAAATAAACCTATGGCCCTGGAAAGATAATCAGCAGGACCCGGCACTGGGCAGCGCCGCCCACAGCAATTCAGCTAATAACCTGTTTATTAAGCATATTAAATAATATTCATTTTTCTTAATATTAAGTTCGCATTGAGCTAACCGTTGCAAACACAATCCATCTGGACCGCTACCTGCACCGATAGGCTACTTCGTTGTGGGCCCTGGCCCGGCCCAAGCGCCAGTGATTTGAAAGAGGGAGTTGGATTAAATACATAAAGCGGGTTGGCTTGAGCGCAAAGCTGGGTACGGCCCACTTTTTTCATCGTTCAGGCCTCCATAAAGGAATAATCTAACAACTTGAAACCTATTTGCATAGTAATAAAACAGCCCCAAAAACGTTGCATTGCCATATTTGATTTGCATTCAATAAATCAATTACTGCTCCCAATGGATAGAGATGGCGATATAATGAATGAGAATTTGTAAATTTGCCAGTCTACATCCATTATATTATTCCTGGCGATGATGAAACGCTTACCTTTTCTTGCATTATGGGTTCTATTGCTAATCCCAGCGCTGGGCTGGGCGCAGGAAAACCGCATCACGGGTCGCGTCGTGGATGCTAAAACCAAGGACCCGGTGCCCTTCGCATCCATCGGTCTGCGGGAGGAAGGCACCGGCGCCCTCACCAACGAATACGGATACTTCCAGCTGGCCGGCCTCGAAAAGACCAGCCAAGACTCCCTGATTGTGATGACGTTGGGCTACGAGCGCAGTGCCGTTTTCATCAAGCGCGGCAGTACCGAAGACCTCATCATTGAGCTGAAAAAGCGCGTGATTGAGCTGGGCAACGTGGTGGTAAAAGGCGGCAAGGTGAAGAACCTGGAGCTGGGTTCCAACTCGAATAACCCCGGCGAAGGCATGATTCAGGGCCTGCCCGGCAGCCAATATGCTTTTTTCGTGAAAAATGATAAACAGAAAAAGCTGGGCA
Organism: Hymenobacter humi; assembly: GCF_042665855.1. Classification (NCBI taxonomy): domain Bacteria; kingdom Pseudomonadati; phylum Bacteroidota; class Cytophagia; order Cytophagales; family Hymenobacteraceae; genus Hymenobacter; species Hymenobacter humi. Next base: position 552,646 of record NZ_JBHTEK010000001.1, read on the forward strand.
ACGTGCGGACGGTGTCGTTTTACATCGGCGAAAACGGCTTTCCCCGCGAGCCCTTCCGCGTGCGCATCTACAAGGCCGACGGCAACTACAACGCCCCCAACACCGACCTGCTCACCGAAAACGTCGTGGTTTCAGCCTCACGCGGCGGCGAGTGGTACACCATCGACCTGAGCACCTACAACATCCCCGCCCCCGAAGAAGGCTTCTTCGTGGCCATGGAGTGGATTGTGGGCGGCGACAAGTTCTACACCACCAACTTCATGGACAACTACACGCCCTACGGCCAGATTATGCGCCCCACCTTCGAGTTCAAGGAAAGCCGCACCTGGAGCTACACCATCGGCAAGGGCTGGAACCTGCTCACCCTGGCCAACGGCCAGGGCCGCCGCTACAACGCCATGATTAAGGCCGAGGTCGACATGATTAAGTAAGCCGAGCAGCCCAGGCTAGCACAAGTTGCTTGCCTGGGCCAGACGCCATTATCAGATATAATAGTAACAGAAACGGCCCTGCTCACCAGCAGGGCCGTTTCTGTTTTAGAGCTTCTCGGGACAGTTTCTTAGGGCAGCCACCGTTTCCTTGAGGCGGTTTCGGGGCCGGTATACAGGCTGGCCTTGGCCACATACCCCCACCGAGGAGTCGGGGGTGGGGCCCACGTATAATGCCCCCGAAATCGCCCTAACGCGGTAACATTATTCCGCAGTGCGGCAGCTTGGTAGCGGCCACACTGCGAAATAGATTTACTTCTTGCTCTGCGCCACAATCCATTCACGGATGGTGTCCTCGGCTTCGGGCGAGAAGTTGGGCTGGGGCTGGCCGTTCACGATGGGCCACTTGCCTTGCTCGGGCTGGAAGAGGTGGTTCACGCCGGCCAGCTTTTTGGCGGTTACGCTCTTGTTCAGGGCCAGGCCCTTTTGCAGGGCTTTCTGGTTGGCTTCGGCGTTGATGGTGAGGTCGGCCGTGCCGTTGAGCAGCAGCACGGGGCAGCGTACCAGCACCAGTTTCTCGATGGGATTGAAGGCCAGGAAATAGCGGTAGCGGGTCGATGTCATCTCGGCCGCGCTTGACTGGGCCGTCGCGTTGTCGATGGCCGCGTTGTTCTGCTTCAGCATGTTGGCCACAATGGCCTGGGCCTGCGAGTTGTCGGTGGTCTGGCGGATGATTTCGAGCATGGCCAGGCTGGCGCTTGGTAGCGGCTTCAATCTGGGCATTCTCCGTGCCCAGGGTGCGCAGGGTGGTGGCCTGCTGCTGCACCACAATGTCGCGGCCGGGCAGGCCATAGGCCGCCATGGCGACTACAAAAGCCGGCGGCAAGGGCTGCGCGGCGGCCAGCAGCGCGACGTTTCCACCTTCGCCGTGGCCCACCAGTCCGAGGTGCGCCAGGTCGATTTCGGGGCGGGTGCGCAGGTAGTTCAGGCCGGCCTGGGCGTCGCTCACCAAATCGGCGGTGGTAGCGGCCGGCGTGCCGGCCGACTTGCCCACGCCGCGGTCGTCGAAGCGCAGTACGGCCACGCCGCGGCGGGTGAGGTAATCGGCCAGCAGGCCCAGCGGGCCGAAATCGCCCACGGTGCCGTTGCGGTCATGAGGGCCGGCGTCGCTGAGCAGCACCACGGCCGGAAACGGGCCCGGGCCCGCCGGAATGGTGAGCATGCCGCTGAGCCGCGCATTCACGGTAAGGTTGCTGAAGGTGGCTTCTTCCTCGCGGTACGGCGGGGTGAGGCGCACGTTCTTGGCCGCCATATCGGGCAGGGCACTGAAGGTGAGTACCATGGGCACCTTGAAGCCGGGCTGCTGCCAGACGCCGGTCATTTGCTTGGCGTCTTTCGACACGGTGCCCACAAAGCGGCTGTTGGCTTCCTCGGCAAACAGGCGCACGGTATCGCTTTTGATTTCCGTTTTCACGGCCATGCGGCTCACTTTCTGCAGCGGCACGTCAAGCGAGCAGAAATATTCGCCGCCGCTGAGCTTCACAAAACGAAAGATGACTTCCAGCTGGCCACCGGGCACTTTCAGCTGGCCCTTCCACAACCCGTCGAGGGCCGGGACTTCAGCCGGCGCGGCCGCAACTGCCGAACCCTGCCGGGTGCTGGCCTGCGCAGAGGTCATCAGAGTTAAACAAATAAGGAGAGTACCAAAAAGGCGGAATAAGCGGAGAGTATTGATTGTCATAATAAAAAGAAGCGTCGAAAGGCTAAATCTCACCCAAAGTTATTCAGGACGGGTCAAGCCGACTGTAAAGTAGCAAAATAAATATCTTGCCAACCTTATTTAAACACGCGACGGAAATCAAAAAATTGCATTTCCACGCCGAATGGTCGGTATTATCCCGCCCAAAAATTACTCGCTGACGAACACCCGCTTCACCCGCTCGCTCACGTTGGTGAGCAGGCTCGTAGGCAATGGTGCCGATGCGGGCAGCCAGCTCCGGCAGCGGCAGGCCCTCGCCAAAAATCAGGGCCACGTCGCCGGCCCGGACCTGCGGAATGTGGGTCACGTCGGCCATGCACATGTCCATGCACACGGAGCCCACCAGCGGCGCCCGCTGCCCATGGATGAGCACCGTGCCCGCGCCGTTGCCGAAGCGGCGGTCGTAGCCGTCGGCGTAGCCGATGGCCAGCGTGGCAATGCGGCGCTCGGCTTCCGTAGCCGTACCGCGCCGGCCGTAGCCCACGGTGTGGCCACCGGGCAGGGTTTTAATCTGGGAAATGGTGGTGCGCAGCTGGCTCACCGGGCGCAGGGCCGCGGTGTCGCGGCCGCTGGCATCGACGCCATAGAGGCCGATGCCGAGGCGCACCATGTCGAAATGGGCTTCGGGGAAGCGCAGGATGCCAGCCGAATTCAGGGCGTGCTTGAGCACGGCGTGGCCCAGCGCGGTTTCGAGCACAGCGGCCATGCGCCGGAAGGCGGCCAATTGCTCGCGGGTGAAGTCGTCGTGCTCGGCTTCGTCGGCGGCGGCGAGGTGGGTCATCAGGCTGGCCACGGGCAGGCGGGCGGCGTGTTGCTGCAGCAGGGTGGCCAGCGCGGGCAGGTCGGCTTCGTCAAAGCCCAGGCGGCGCATGCCGGTGTCCAACTTAAGGTGGATGGGCGGGGGAGCGACTGAGTGGCTGAGTGGCTGAGTAGCTGATGCCTGCGCTTCGGCCGGGAAAGCGGCCAGGTACTCCTTCAGCATGTCGAAGGAATAGATTTCTGGCTCCAGGCGGTAGTGCTGCAGCGTGCCGAACGAATCCGGCGCCGGGTTCATCACCATAATGGGTAGGCTGATGCCGGCTTCGCGCAGGGCCACGCCTTCGTCGGCGTAGGCCACGGCGAGGTAGTCGGCCCGTTGAAATTCGAGCAGGCTGGCCACTTCGTAGGAGCCGGCACCGTAAGCAAAGGCCTTCACCATCACCATGAGCCTGGTGCCGGGCTGCAGCTGGCGGCGGTAGTGTTGCAGGTTGTGGCTGAGGGCGTCGAGGTTGACTTCCAGCACGGTGCCGTGCTGCTGGGCCTGCAAGGCCGCTACGATGCGCTCAAACCCAAAGCGCCGGGCACCCTTAACCAAAATGACTTCGCGGGCAAAGGCATTGGGGTCGAGCGAGGCCAGGAAGGCTTCAGTATCGGAGTAGAAATCAGTTGTTAACGACTGATTGCCGGAGAGCTGCGTTTGGGTGAAGAAGCGGCGATGCCGGTTGATTTCGGGGCCAATGCCGACGAGGCGCGTAACGCCCGCCGGGGCGAGCAGGGCGGCCACGCGGGCATAGAGCTCTTCCCCGCTCAGGCCCGATTCGAGCACGTCGCTCAAAATCAGGGTGCGGCGGCCGGGGCGCGACTGTCGCCCCAGTGCATTCAGGGCCAGGGCCAGGCCGGCGAGGTCGTTGTTATAAGTATCGTCGAGCAGGTAGGAATCGTGGCGGCCCAGCTTCATTTCCAGACGCATAGCCACGGGATGCAGGCGGGCGAGGCGGCGCTGAATCTCGGCCGGCTCGACTTGCCGGTGCAGCAGCACAGCGAGGCAGTGCAGCGCGTTTTCGATGGACGGCTCGTCGGAAAAAGGCAGGGTAAATGCAGCTTCCAGTCCGGCACTGGCATAGTGGGCATGCAGGCTGGTAGTGCCGCTCGTGCTTTGGTCGAGGGTGAACTGGATGTCGGCCGGCTGGCCCGGGTAGCGCGTCCAGCTCAGGCCGGGCAAGTGCCGACTGGCCACGGCGGCGCGCACCGGCGGCTGGTCGTAGCAGTAGAACAGCCTCCGAAACTGGGGCCCCTGGAACAGCTGCAGCTTCTCGGCCAGCTTCTGCTCGCTGGAGGCAAAGCCGGCGTCGTGGGCCGTACCCAGGTTGGTGAAAATGCCTTCGGTGGGCTGAATGATGGCCGCCAGCCGCGCCATCTCCCCTACTTCGGAAATGCCGGCTTCGAAAATGCCCAGCGTGTGGCGTTCCGGGTTCAGCTCCCACACGCTCAGGGGCACGCCCACCTGCGAGTTGTAGGAGCGCGGCGAGCGGCAAATGTCCTCGTCGGGGCTCAGGAGTTGAGCCAGCCACTCCTTTACTATGGTCTTGCCATTAGAACCAGTGATGGCGAGCACTGGGCCTGCAAACTTGGCGCGGTGGGCAGCACCCAGGGTTTGCAGGGCCGCGAGCGGGCTTTTCACGGCAATAATGCCGGCGCCGGGATACGCGCCGAGGCCGCCGGGTAGCTCAACCTGCTTTTCTACTACAAACAGCCGCACGCCTTGGGCATAGAGCTCGGGCAGGTAGCGGTGGCCGTTGTGGCTGGGGCCGCGCAGGGCGAAAAACAGGGCGCCGGCGGGCACGCCCACCCGGCGGCTGTCGAGCACCAGGTGGCGCACCTCGGCGGCAGGGTCGGCGGGGGCCTGGAGCAGGTGGCCGGCCAGCAGGGCCGGGAGAGTAGCGAAGTCGAACACGGGGCAAAGGTCGGCGGCGGCTCCGGAAGTGCGGTGCTTGCGGCGAGGTCGGCTGAAGCCCTTCGCTTCCTGGGCCGGATGGCTCTTTCGGAGTCGCACTCCGAAAGCGGGGCTGCCGGGGACTTGCAGTCCCCAATCGTTGAACAACGGCCTTTCTAATGTCGCGGAGTACAACCCCGCAGCAGGCAGCTTTCGGAGTGCAACTCCGAAAGAGCCATCGAAAGAGCCATGGAAGCCGTCGGGAATAGGCGGGTGTGGCCATTCCAGAAATGCGACTCCGGTGTTCCCAGCCACGCAGCAGCTTCGTTTTGCCCCCGCTTTGCGCGGCCTCGGCTCTCAGCCAGGAAACCCAACCTCAAAATAGCTCATCCTTAGCTGTTTTGCTGAATATTGTGTAAATCGAATTTACTTTCTGCTCACACTCTTACCATTTTCCCTATGAGACGTTTTAAGGTAATTAGCCGGGGCCTACTGTGGGCACCGGCGGCAGCGCTGGCTCTGGGGGCCTGCAGCCCCAGCGCCACCTCCGTAGTGACGGCGCCCGCCCCCCGCAACCGAAGCCCCCGCCGCGGCGGCTGCGAAACCCGCACCGGCCGGGCCGGCTTTTCAGATTCCGGTCGAGTATTACACCTTGCCCAACGGGCTGCGGGTGGTGCTCTCACCCGACCACACCGCGCCCACGGCTACCGTGGCGGCGTACTACGCGGTGGGCTTCCGCACTGAGCCGCGCAACCGCACCGGCTTTGCGCACTTGTTTGAGCACCTGATGTTTCAGGGCTCGCAGAACCTGGGCAAGAATGAATTTATTGGGCTGATTCAGAAGAACGGCGGGGCCCTGAATGGCTCAACCCGCTTCGACTTCACCAACTACTACGAGGTGGTGCCGGCCCACAAGCTGGAAACCATTCTGTGGGCCGAAGCTGATAGGATGCGCGGCCTGGCCATCACCAAAACCAACCTGACCAACCAGCAGGGCGTGGTGAAAAGCGAGGTGCGCGTGAACGTGCTCAACCAGCCCTACGGCGGCTTCCCGTGGCTCTCGATGCCCCAGAAGGCCAACAAAAACTGGAACAACGCCCACAATTTCTACGGCGACCTGAAAGACCTCGATGCGGCCACGCTGGAAGACACCAAGGCTTTCTTCAAGACCTACTACGCGCCTAACAACGCCGTGCTGGCCGTGGTAGGCGACTTCGAGCCCGCCGAGGCCAAGGCCTGGGTGCAGAAGTACTACGGCAGCATCCCCAGCGCCCCGCAGCCGCCCAAGCCCGACCTGACGGAGCCGCGCCAGGAGCAGGAACAGCGCTTCGTGCAGGACGACAAGCTAGCCACCAAGCCCGCGCTGGCCTTTGCCTACCACATGCCCGAGCGCAACACCCCCGAATATTACGCCCTGGTAATGCTCGACCAGATACTGCTGCAAGGCAACGACAGCCGCCTCTACCAGGCCCTGGTGCAGAAGCGCGGCTACACCGACAACGTGAGCGGCGGCATCAACTCCGACCTGGGCAACCAGTTCAACTACAACGGCCCCATGCTGTGGATGGGCAGCCTTGTGTACGACCCCACCGTGCAGGCCGACTCGGTGGTGCAGGTGCTCGACCAGGAAATCAACCGCCTGGCCCGCACCGGCATCGACCAAGCCACCATGGACCTGGCGATGGTAAAAATTCGCTCGGCATTCTACGACCAGGTGAGCGGGTCCGACAACTTCGGCCGGGCCGATTTGCTGGCCGCCTTTGCCTTGTTCGACAACGACCCTTCGCGCATCAACCGCATCGAGAGCGAGTTTCGCAAGGTGACGCCCGAGCTCATGAAGAAAACCATCAGCGAATACCTGCGGCCCACCAACCGCACCATCATCACCGTCAATCCGCTGGCCAAAAGCTAGCTCAACCTCTTCGCCATGAACAAGCTATTTATTGGGCTGCTCAGCGCCGCCCTTGTGGCCACGGCCGCACCGGGAGCGCAGGCCCAGAAAGCCCCTGTCAAAGCAAAAGCCAAAACCACCGCTAAGCCGGCTCCCACCCGAGCCACCGGTGTCGCCAAAGCCGTGGCGGCCGCCAAATCTCCGGCCACACCCAAGCAGGCCCCGCCCCGGGCGGTAAGCCCCGCGACTTTACCCTGCCCGCCAAAGAAGAATTCACTTTAGATAACGGCCTGAAGGCCCGGCTCGTACCCTATGGCCAGGTGCCCAAGGTGACGATGATGGTCGCCATTCAGGCCGGCAACGTACACGAGGCGGCCGACGAAGTGGCCGTGGCAGACTTGCTGGGCAAGCTGCTGCAGGAAGGCACGGCCACGATGTCGGCCACGCAGCTGGCTGAGCGCGTGGCCCGAATGGGCGGCACGCTCAACATTTCGGTGGGCGCCGACCAAACCAGCCTGTGGGCATCGTGCCTCTCGGAATACGCCCCGGAGATGGCGGCGCTGCTGGCCGAAGTGGTGCAGCGCCCGGCCCTGCCGGCCTCCGAAGTGCCGCGCCTGAAAACCGACCTCAAGCGCCAGATGGCCCTGGCCCGCGCCCAGCCCGGCGTGCAGGCCCGCCAGAAATTTACGGGTGCCATCTACGGCAGCCACCCCTACGGCCGGCCCCTGCCCACCGATGCCCAGCTTGATGCCCTGACCCTGGAGCGGGCACAGAATTTCTACAAGACGCAGTACGGCGCCCAGCGCACCAGCCTGTACGTGGCCGGCCGGTTTGAGGCGCCCGCACTGCGCCAGGCCATTACGGCGGCGTGGGCCAGCTTCCCGCAGGGCCCGGCGCCCCACATCGAAATCGTGAAGCCGGTAGCCAAAGCCGACATGCTGAGCCAAGACCGGCCTAACGCACCACAGTCGACCATCGTGGTTGGGCTGCCCGTCATTGACCCCACCAACCCCGACTACATCCGTTTGCGGGTGATGAACTCGCTGCTCGGCGGCTCGTTTGGCTCGCGCATTACGCGCAACATCCGGGAAGACAAGGGCTACACCTACTCGCCCTACAGCTACCTTGAAACGCACTACCGCACCGGCAATTGGACCCAGAACGCCGACGTGACCACGGCCGATACTTACAACTCGCTGCGTGAAATCATGAACGAAGTGGAGCGGCTGCAAAAGACCCCACCGTCGGCCGACGAGCCTGAAGGGCATTCAGAACTATGAGGGCGGCATGTTTGTGCTGCGCAACTCCAACCCGGGCGGCATCATCGGCCAGCTAAATACCCTGGACCTGCACGGATTGCCTGAGACCTACCTCACCGAGCAGGTCAAAAACATCAACGCCGTGACGCCCCAGCAAGTGAGCCAAATCGCCCGCAAGTACATCCGCCCCGAGGCCATGACCGTGGTGGTAGTGGGCGATAAAAAGGTGATTGAGCAGCAGCTCAAGAAGTTTCAGGCCGAGCGCAAGAAGCCGATGTAGCGGAACCTCGCCCCTGCCGGCCCCTCTATAAAAAAGGAGGGAAGCCACGGTGGCGCCAGCCAAAAGAGGTCCGCAATTGTGGACCTCTTTTGCTTCAGATAGTAGTTTGGTTTCGATAGGCTCCCCTCTTTTTTGTCGAGGGGCCGGGTCTGCCACGGGTTTGAGCAGCCCACACTGCTCGGCGCTTAGCTCAACTTGATTGCGGCCGGTTTGCCGGCTCAACTGCCTGAGGCTGCACCTGTCGCTGACCCACGGCTTCATTACCCACGTCCGCCACGGCACCCTAGCCCTGGAAACCCAGGGAGGCGACTTCCCGGAGTTCACGGTCCGAATACCCGCCTAACTTTACGGTCCGCCGCCACTTCTTGACCGCATGAAATTTCTCCGATTATTCTTCGGCCTGACTGTGGCCGCGCTGCTGGCCGACTGCGCCCGCCGGCCCACCAAGCTGGAGATTTTCGACGTGGTAATCAATCACGTAACCGTGGTGGACGTGGTGACGGGCCAGCTCAAGCCCAACCAGGTGGTCACAGTATCGAAAGGCAAAATTGTGGGCGTGGACCCAGCCGATAAGGACAGCTACGCCGCCAAGCAGTACGTGAATGGCAACGGCCGCTACCTCATTCCCGGCCTGTGGGACATGCACGTGCACTTCCGGGGCGGCGACAGCCTGATTGCGGCCAACAAAAAAGCCTGACGCTCTTCCTGGCCCACGGCGTAACCACGGTGCGCGACGCCGGCGGCGACCTCACGCCCAGCGTGATGCAGTGGCGGGATGAAATGGAGGCGGGCAAATTTGCCGGGCCGCACATCTTCACCTCCGGGCCCAAGATAGACGGCCCGCAGGCCTACTGGCCTGGCTCGCTGGAAGTGGAAACCCTGCCCCAAATCCGCAAAGCCCTCGACTCGCTCAAGCGCCTGCGGGTGGACTACGTGAAGATTTACGACAGCAAAATCTCTGGCGCGGCCTACCTGAACACCATTTCGCAGGCCCAGAAGCGGGGCCTGAAGACCACCGGCCATATGCCTTATTCCGTGACCCTGGCCGAGGCTGTGAAACGGGGCCTAGACGCCACCGAGCACCTGTACTACGTGTTCAAGGCCTGCTCCAGTAAAGAAGACAGCCTCACAGCCCTGGTGCGCAACAGCTTGAAGACGCCCAAGCCGCTGGGCCTGTTTGCGGTGCTGCCCGCCGTGTACGACACCTACAGCCCGGCCGCGGCCGCCCGCATTTTCAAGCTAATGGCCAAGCACCACACGGCCGCCGTGCCCACGCTCCACATCGGCAAAACCCTGAGCGAGCTGTCGGAAAACAACCATTCCCAGGATACCCTGCGGGCTTACATCGACCCCAGGATTCAGGCCACCTACGTCCGCCGGCTGGCCAGCGCCCGCCAGCAGTCGCCCGCGGCTCAGGCATTTAGCAGAAAGCTCGAAGCCAAGTTTTTCAGCCTTGTGCCGGAGATGCAGGCGGCCGGCGTGCCCATCCTGGCCGGCTCCGACAGTGGGCCGTTCAACTCATTCATCTACCCCGGCGCCTCCTTGCAAGACGAGCTGCTGATGCTGGTGCAGGCCGGCCTCACGCCCGCCCAGGCCCTGCAGGCCGCCACCATCAACGGCGCCAAGTTCATGGGCGTGGCCAACCGCACCGGCACCATCGCACCCGGCAAGGATGCCGACCTGCTGCTGCTCACCGCCAACCCGCTGGAGAACATCGCCAACATCAAACGAATCGATGCGGTGATTTCACGGGGCAAGGCCTATCCCACCGCCGCCCTTAGCAACATGATGCGGGCCATTAAAAACCCGTGAGGTAGGGTGGTCTGCAAGGAGGCTGGGACAGGCCGGGGCTTTTTGCTTACTACCTAATGAAAATACCGCGCTGAATACGGGAAGCCTTTACAACGTCACGGGTTAAAACCCTATCCCTACCCGCAGCCCCGTACCCAGCTTCTGGCCGCTTTGCAGAGCGGTGTAGAAATCAACCCGCAGCACTTTTAGGATGTGCTCGATGCCTACGCCCAGCTCAACGTAGTGGCCGGCCTGGGCCGTGGTGAGGTAGTTGAGCGAAGCAACTTCCTGCCACTTGAGCTGACGCAATAGCGGGACTTTGTTGAGGATGAAGCCATTGAAGTGGTGGTCGTAATGTGCTTCGAGGTAGGAATTGTTGGTGCTGAAGCGGTAGTAGTCCAGCAGGCGGAAGTTGCTGAAGTTGCCGGCCAGGATGGTCTGGTTGCCGGAGAAGTGGCGGTAGTCAGCGAAAGTCAGCCCCACTTGGCGGCCCACGAAGCTGCCCACGTTCACGCGGAAGCTGCTGGTGCCCAGCAGGCCCAGCGATAGGTTGTCGCGCACGCCGGCTTGCAGCAGCAGGTAGCGCACGTCGGCGCCCAGCACCTGCGGCACGGCCCAGCGGCCCTGCACGTTGAAGGTGGGCCACTTGGAGCCGAGGTTGAACTTGCCATCGGGCCGGTTGATGTAGCGCTGGCCGGGCTTGTAGTCGAGCGACAGGCCCAGGGCGAGTACCTGGCTGCGGCCGAAGCTGGTGTTGGGCAGCTCCTCGCTCACAGGCAGGTTCGGGGTGAAGGCGCGGCCGCGCACGTCGTTGAGCAGGCGGTCGGTGGTATTGGATAGCTCGTGGCGGTCGAAATAGCCGGCGGTGGCGCGCAGGTTGAGGCCGTTTAGGGGCTCAGTGAGGTAGGTGAACTCGGCCCCGTCGCGGCGGTAAAGCTTGGCGTAGTTGCGGTTGGCGTACAGCGTGTACAGGGTGTTGATGGCCGGCGTGAGCTGCGAGTTGCGGTCGAAGTTCTCGATGGTACGGCCCGCCGCTAGCCCAATTTGCTGGAGCTTGGCCGGGTGCAGCTGCCAGGTGGCGGCCAGGCTGGGGTTGAGCTCCCGGCTGCTGAAGCCGTAGCGGAGCGTGGGCGTGAGGGTGAAGTAGCGACGGTCGTCGGTACGCTGGCTGAAGATGGCCTGGCCGTTGAGCACCACGCCTTCCACGGTGTTGTACTGGAAAATCTGGGCCAGCGGCAGCACCGTTACCGACTGTTTCTTAAAAGTATTCTGGTGCGTATAGCCGCCGATGGCCAGGTTGATGGGCTCGAACTTATTGCGTTTTTTATCGAGCGAATCCTGATAGGGGCGCGATTTGCGAATGACTTCGGTGCTGTCTTTCACGTGGTAATCCTTCAACTCTTCGGCCGTGAGCGGCACCGGGCGCACCTGGTCCCAATAGGCCGAGTCGCGCTCGTTCACGCCTTTTTCGATGAGCTGCACTTCGCCGCGGGGCATGCGGGCAAACGGGTCGTTTTTAAGGGAGTCGCGCCGGGCCTGCTTCACCTGCTTGCGTACCTGGGCACTGAGGCCGCGCAGGTCGGGCTTGCGCTTGCGGATTTGGGCGGCGGTTTCCTGGCCCACGGGCGCTTCTTTGGCTTCGACTACCACGGGCGGGGCTTTGGCGACGGGCGGCGTAGGGTACGTGGGCACCACATTGGCGTAGTTGGAAAGCACGGCCGTGATGTAGCCGGAGCCCTTGAAACCCAGGCCCGACAAGTTGGCCCGAATCTGCTGCGACTGGATGAGCCAGACGTTGGCATTGCCGGGGGCCGGCGTGTATTGTTGAGCTAAATGCAAGTCGTCGACGTAGTCGATGTGGGCCTCTTTGTCCAGGCTCAGGTCGACGGAGTGAATGCGCCAGGAATTGTCGACGATGTAGATAAAGCCCGAGAAAACGGGGTCGGTGCGGCGGCGCGGAATCACCCGGATTTTGTGCACCGTCACGCCGCCCTGCGGGGTGCTGCCCACCAGCTCGTAGCGGTAAAACAGCATGGCGTTGGCCGCGATGGGCGACACGAAGCCGCGCTCCGAAAAGGGGATTTTTATCAGGTTTTCGTAGAACCCGAGGTTGCGGCCAGCGCTGGCCCGGTTGAAGCTCAGGCCGCGCGAGTCGCCGCTGACCCGGCTCGAAATCATGCGCTCCTTCACCACGTTGGGCTGGGTGAAGCTGATGTCGGACAAACTTTCGGAGAGGTAGAAAATCCCCTTTTTGATATCGGGCCCCAGCTTGAATAAGCCCATGATTTTGGCCGGCGTGTCGTTGATGCGGCCCAGGCTTTTGATGTAGATACGGGCGCGGTAAGCGGCTACTTCGCGCCGGTGGTAGGCGCGCCACTGCTGCGCCTGCTGAATGATGGCATACGCCGGGTCGCGGTCGGTGGACTTCACCAGCACTTCGCCCAGGTTGTAGGCCTCGGGCTGCAGCACAACATTGAGCGTCAGCACGGTATCGCCGCCTAGTACGCGCACCGGCTGAATCTGCGGCCGGTAGCCCACGTACTGAAACACCAACTCGTATTGCCCGGCCGGCAGCCGCAGTGAAACTCGCCTTGCTCGTTGGCGCCGGTGCTGGTGGCGGCCCCGCGCACCGCCACGTTGGCAAAGGCCAGCCCTTCCTTATTGGCCCCGCTCACTTTTCCCTTGATAATTCCCGCGTAACTCAGAATAGGCAGCCAGCTCAACAGGAAGGCAAGGGCAGCGAGGCGAAACAAGGGCAAAGGCATAAGAGCAAAGGCAGAAGAAGAGGCATCAGCAAGTTACGCCCGGCGCACAACTGATGCTTGTTGGGACCAAAGCGTTGCCTGCGGGTGTATTATTCCTGCACCACCCCCGCCCGCCATTACGCCACTACTTCCTCGGCCGGGGCCAGGGCAGCTGCGCGGGCATCGAAGCGGGTGGTGTACCAGGCGTTCAGGCCCACGCCCAGCAGCACCAGCGCCATGCCGGCATATGCCAACGGCCCAAAGGCTTCGTGAAAAAACAGGTAGCCCAACCCGAGGGCGTAGAACATGCCCAGGTAGTTGAGCGGGGCCACGCGGCTGAGGCGCTCCATCTGGTAAGCCCGCGTCATGGCCACCTGGGCGCCTTGGGTGAAGGCGCCGCACGCCAGCAGCCACAGCCAGTCCGTGCCCTGCGGCGTTTGCCAGTTGAAAAGGCAAGCCACGGCGGCCAGCGGCAGCGAAATCAACGGGAAGTAGAAGACGATAACCAGCGGATGCTCGCGCCCGCGCAGCTTGCGGATGGCGTTATAGCTCAACCCCGAAAGCAACGCGCCCAATACACCGATGCCCAGGTACAGCAGGCCCAGGTCGGCGGGTCCGGCGGCGCTGGCTGCGGGCGTCGCGGGCCCGCCTTGCTGCACCAGCACCACCCCAGCAAAGCTCAACGCAAAAAACACCCATTGCCAGCTGCGCACCGGCTCGCGCACCAGCCAGATGCCCATCACGGCCGTGAAAATGGGGGCCAGGTACTGCGCCGTGACGGCCGTAGCCAGCGGCAGGTGCTGAATGGCGAGGAAATAGCACACCAGCGCCACCGCCCCGGTGCTGCCCCGGCTGATGAGCAAGCGGTAGTTGTTGCCGAACGGCGCTACGCCCAGCCGCCGCAAGGCCGCGTAGCTGGCCACGATGGAGAAGATGGACCGGAAGAAAATAATTTCCAGCGCGGGCAGGTGGTGGAGCTGTTTCACGCAGGCGTTCATGCCCGCAAACAGCAAGGTACTCAGCAGCATCAGCCGGATGCCGGGGGTCAATTCCAGTTTCAAGCAGCAGGGTGGGAAAGTGCCGGAAGAATATATTGTGCCGTAAAGCACGGGCTTGGGTAACGAAGTGCCGGGCGCATTGTTCAGGATTACCCGCTCCCGCTAACCGACTCCTATGTTTAAAACCGACAAAACCCCCAAGCAGTACACGCCCGGCGAAGCCCTGCAAAAGATTGCCGCCTTCTGCGCTTACCAGGAGCGCACCCAGAAAGAAGTGGAGCAAAAGCTGCGCTCCTACGGCCTGGACGAGGACGAAGCCGGCGAAATCATCATTCGCCTGAGCCGGGAAAAGCTGCTGGACGAGGAGCGGTTTGCCCAGGCCTTCGTGCGCGGGCACTACCGCCAGAAGAAGTGGGGCCGGCGCCGCATTCTGCAGGAGCTCAAGCAGAAAGGCATCAGCGAGTTCTGCATCAAGTCGGGCATGAAGGAGATTGACGGCGAGGAGTACTACCAGAACCTGGTGGAGGTGCTGGAAAAGAAAGACCGCCAGGAAAAGGAGAAAAACCCGCGCGTGCGCCGCATGAAAATCTCGCAGTACCTCACCGGCAAAGGCTACGAGCAGGACCTGATTAAAATCGCGCTCGATGACCTGGGCAAAGCGCCGGAAGACGACGAATAAACGCACTTTGGCGGCAGCCCACGCGCACATTTAAACATAGCCGGCAGCCCGCGCCTTACCTTGCGTAGCGGAGTCCTTCGCGTCATATCCTTTTCCGTCAATGAGTTTCCGACAAAGCTTGCAGCAATTGCTGGGCATCCCGCCGGGCGAAGAAGCTGCCCCAGACGAACAGCCAGCCCAAGACGCGCCCGCTTTGGTGGCCGCCCTCGGCGACCCGCACCAGCACCACGCCGCTGCCGAGAGCCTGGAGCAGGCTGGGGCCCGGCGCAATACCGGCCCTGGCCGCGGCCCTGCCCGGCGCGCTGGCCACAAACGACGCGGCCCTGCTGCGCCGCCTGGCCCAGGTGGCCGGCCTCTTCAACACCCCCGCCAGCCGCCAGGCGATGGTGGAGCTGATTCGGAACGAAAACTTGTTTGCCCGGGCCGCGGCCCTGCGTGCCTCCACCCCCAGGCCCGAGCCGGCCGAAGCCGCCGTGTTTGAAGCCGTAGTGCAGCGCGAGCTGCGCTGGCCCGGCAGCTGCTGCACGGCCAGGCGACGGCCCCAGTGGCCTTGGCCAAGGCCCTGGCCTACGAGCTGCAAGGCGTGCAAAGCCGCCTGTTTGGACTGCTCGTCCGCCTTTATTCGCCGCAGCTCATTGCCGAAGCGCAGCGCAACGTGATGGCCCACGCCGCTCCCGAGCGCCAGGCTACCGCACTGGAACTGCTCAGCCACCTGATTCCCCAGCCGGTGTACCAGGGCCTGCAAACGCTGCTCGGCACGGCCTCGCCCCTGGCCAAGGCGCAGGCTTTCGACCAATTGCTGGGCCCGCCGCCCGCCGCCCTGCCGCCAGTGGCCGAGCTAGTGGCCGTGCAGGGGCTGGCCGCGTTTGCCGACTGGACCCTGGCCCAGGCCCTGGAATCCTGGAAACCCACGGCCGACACGGTGAAAGCCCTCCTTCCCCATTTGCGCGCGCAAAACCGGCTCGTGCGCGAAAGCGCCATCGCCGCACTGCGCCGCCTGGCCGAAACCCAGCCCGTTGTTCACCAAGCCTTGCTCCACCACTGGCCTCATGCGGCGCCTCCTTTGCCATGCTCTCCGACTCCGTCCGCGTTTCCGCCGCCGAGCGGGTTCGCATCCTCCAAAACACCGCCTTGTTTGCCGAAACGCCCGAGCATGTGCTCAGCGCCATCGTGCCCATTATGAACGAGGTGGAATACGCCACGGACCAGCAGATTTTTGCCAAAGGCGACCTGGGCGCGTCGCTGTTCATCGTGCACGAGGGCGCGGTTGGCATCTACAACGGCGAGCACCGGCTCATCACTTTTCGGGCCGGCGATTTTTGGCGAGCTGGCGCTGCTCGATGCCGAGCCCCGCTCGGCCACGGCGCGCGCCCTGGAGCCGGTGCTGGCTTTCCGCCTCGACCAGGATGATTTCTACGACGTGATGGGAGACCGGCCGGAGGTGCTGCGCAACGTCTTGCGGGTGCTGTGCCAACGCCTGCGCCGTCAAAACGAGAAGATGCAAGCTGCGGCGTAGCCGCCGGCCATGGTTACAGCTTGGGACCGGTTTTGGGCAGCTGCAGGCTGCTGGCCCAATATCACGCGGCGGCCGGTGAGGGTGCGCAGCATGGGCACTAGAATCTGCTCGGCGTTGCGCTGGGTTTCAGCCAAGATGCCGGATTGCAGGGCGGCGTTGCGCACCTGGGCCTCGGCATATTTGTAGCCTTCGTCCACCAGCTCAGCGTCCTGAAAAAGGCGTTTTCGGTGCTGAACACCCGGCTCTGCTGGTGGTTGATTTGGAAGTTGCACAGCTCGGGGGCCGGCAGAGCCACGCGCACCACCGAGTCACCTTCCAGCACCACGTCCTGGGGCCTGAGCTTGCGCAAATCGATGCAGCCCACGGCCTCCCCGCCGACTATCAGCGCCACTTTCGACTCCGGCAAAAATCGGTAGGTGCGGCGCTTGTACTCCACCACGTCCTTGAAGCGGTAGCGCACCAGCTCCAGCCGGCCCAGGGCTTCCACCTGCGTTAGTACCGTGTTGTGGGTTACAGTGATTTTGGGGCCAGCATCCTCTAACGGGCCCAACTCGCCGAGTACCGGGCCCAGCTTGCGCCACAGCAACCAGCCCAACCCCACCAGGAACAGCAGCGGCAGCAGGCGAAAAAGAAGGCGGAAGAGGTTCATATGCGCTACAGTACGCAGGCGGCGGTGGCGCGTTGGGCCGGGCGGGCGCCTAGCTTTGCAATTGATGCGCTTGCTTTTCTTCTTTCGTACGCTGGTTTTGCGCCTGTGGCCGCACCACCCGGCCCTGCTGGCGGGGCTGTGGGTGCTGGTGCAGGCGGTGTACCTGCGCCAGTTCCACGGCCCCCACTTCGCCAACGACAGCGCCCGCTACCTCGAATACGCCACCAACATCGCCGAGCGCGGCTACTTCGAGCCGGGCCACAACCTGCGCTACGTGCTTTATCCGCTGTTTCAAAGCATCTGGCTGGGGCTGGGCTGGGGCTGGTGGGGGATAGTGGCGGGGCAGATGGCGGTTTCGGCCCTGGCCACCCAGGCCATCTACCGGGGCACCCGCCGCCTCGCCGGTGGCCGCCGCGAAGCGGCGGCCCTGGCCACGCTGCTCTTCATCGGCTGGCCCGATATCCAGCCCTTCAATGTATTTCTGCTCACGGAATCCCTGTTTATCAGCCTGGTCGCCTTGTCTTTCGGCGCCTTCACCCGCGTGCAGCATGGCCGGCGCCGCGATTGGGCCTGGCTCCTTGTGGTGCTGTTGCTCACCGCCCTGGCCCGGCCCAACGGCTTTATGGTGGCCCTGGCGGCGGGCTTGGCGGGGCTGGACTTACTGCGGCGCAGTTCCAACCGCCGGCCCTGGCACGCCGCTTTGCTCTTGCTGGCGCTGCTCTCGCCCCTGCTGTGGCGGGCCCTCAACCACCAGGCTCGCCACCTACTACCTGATGGACACTTACCAACGGGGCGAGCTCATTTTCCGCTACCGGCGTGGGCCGTGCACCAAGCCCAGCCACTCGACATGCCGCCCGCGGGCACCGGGCCCGCGGCGCGGGTGCTGTATTTCGCCGTGCATAACCCCACGTACCTGGGGCGCCTCATGCTGGGCAAACTGTTCGTTTTCATCAGCTACCTAAAGCCGCACTACTCCCTGGCGCACCGCGTGGTGGGCGTGCTGGTGCTGTGGCCGGCCTACTGCCTGGCCGTGCTGGCCGCGCGACGAGCAACTATCTGGCGACCGGCGCGGATATTCCTGGCCGCGATGTTCCTGCTTCAAACCGCCATCGTCATGCTCACCGTGGACGACTGGGACGTACGCTTTCTGGCCCCGGTGCTGCCGGCGGTCTTCGTATTGGCCGCTTTAGAGCTTACGGCGCGATTGGCACCCCGCGCGGCGGCCTTCTTCCAGCCAGCCCAACGGGAAGAGGAACTAGCCGAAGCGCTGCCGCCAGCCCGCCCACGCCTGTAGGCCTCCCGTGTGAATAGCCACCACGGTGCTGCCCCGCGGAAAATAGCCTTTTTTAATCAAGTCTAGTACCGCAAAGAGCATCTTGCCCGTGTACACCGGGTCCAGTAACACCCCGTGCTGCGCCCGAAACAGCTCAATAAAACTTAGT
Organism: Hymenobacter humi; assembly: GCF_042665855.1. NCBI lineage: Bacteria > Pseudomonadati > Bacteroidota > Cytophagia > Cytophagales > Hymenobacteraceae > Hymenobacter > Hymenobacter humi. Next base: position 570,774 of record NZ_JBHTEK010000001.1, read on the forward strand.
AGCTCGACTGAGTACTTAGCGTAGCCCCCAAAATGATAGTCGGTTTGCAGCGAGTAGTTGGCGAAAGTTTGTCCCACTGTTTGCTGGGTAAGTGCGTCTACTTCGGCACTCAGGAAGCTGCCATTTTTTAGGGCGGCCACGCCCACGGCCTGCTGCTGGCCCGCGAGGCCCGTAAGCAGCCCCGCCAGGGTGCCGCCCGTGCCTACGGCCACGGCCAACGCATCGAAGTCGGTGAGCTGGCGAAGCTCGGCCACCAGTTCGGCGCAGCCGGGCAAGGCCAGGGCATTGGTGCCGCCTTCGGGCAGCACGTAGGCCGGGCCAAAACGAGCAAGCTGCTCAGCCAGAAAATCGAGTTCGGCGCGGTGGCGGTAGGCGCTGCGGCCGAGGTAGTGCAGGGCCATACCCTCGGCCGTAGCCTGGGCTAGCGTGGGGTTGAGCAAGGCCGGGTCAGTTCCGCTGGCCGGTGCGTCGCCCCGAATCAGGCCGATGGTGTGGAAGCCGAACAGGCGGCCGGCAGTGGCCACGGCCGCAATGTGGTTGGAGTAGGCCCCGCCGAAGGTGAGCAGCGTATGGTGCCCCTGCTGCTGGGCCGCCGCGAGGTTGTACTTGAGCTTGCGGGCCTTGTTGCCGGGCAGGTCATGGTTCGCCAAATCGTCGCGCCACAGCAGCAAGCGCACCCCTTGGGCGCTTGCTGCCGGCTCGTTGATTTCCTGCAAAAGCTCGTTCATTCCCTCACTGCTTAGAAGGCCTGAACCTATCCGTTGAGTTGGCGCTAGGCCACTACTTCAGCTGGCACCAGTTCGTCCTTCGTTTGCTTGCGCCGGGCGGCGTACACGCCCGCTCCCACTATCATCAGCAGCAAGGCGATGCTGGAGGCCAGCGAAACGGCATTGCCCACAGCGTAGGACTTGGGCTCAAACTTGAACTCGATGGTGTGCTGGCCGGCCGGCACCTGCATGGCCCGCAGCACGTAGTTGGCCCGTATGTGGGGCACGGGCTTGCCGTCGAGGAAGGCCTGCCAGCCATCGGCGTAGTAGATTTCCGAGAACACCACTAGGCCCGGCTGCTTGGCGTTGACACTATACTTGAGCTCGTCGGGGCTGTAGTTGGTGAGGGTGACGGTGGAGCCGGCCGCGTTGTAGGTAGCGGCTTTTTGCTGCGGGAATTTGCTCACGTCGACCACCGCCTCGGTGGCGGGGTTGAAGGAGCTGAGCGCCGCCATTTCCTCGTCGGGGCTGTTCACGAGTTTCACCTCGCTCACAAACCAGGCATTGCCCAGGGCGCCGGGGTTGCGCTGCACCGGCTGCTTGGGGTCGCCGGTGATGAGGTAGCGCATGTTCAGCATGTTGAGCACCTGCTGGTTGTTATTGGAAATCTGGCGCTCGATTAGGTCCTGGTAGCGGCGCAGCTTGGCACCGTGGTAGCCGCCGATGCTCTTGTGGAAGTACGAAGTCTGGGCTTCGTTGAAGGGATTTTGCAGGTTGAACACGCGGTAGCTCAGGGCCGTGTCGCGCATTATCATCTGGTTGGCCGGGGTGGGCTGAATGGCTTCGGCAATGGTTTCGCGCTGGAATTTATCGTTGCCGAGGTAGCGCTTGTCCACGCCCCACAAGTCCACCAGTACCAGCACCACCATCAGGCCGCTGGCCGTCATGACATTCAGGCGGCCCTTGAGGTGGAAGTACAGCACGCCCAAGGCCGCGCCGATGAACAGCAGCCCGCGCCACACGTCGCTGCGCAGCAAGTCGGCCCGGTCGGCACGCAGGCCGCTGAGCAGCTCCGGCGTGAAGCCCTGCTTGGTCAGCTCGTTGTCGATGGGCGCGGCAAAGTCGAACGTGAAGCTGGCCAGGTACGCCAGCACGCAAATGCCCGCCGTGATGGCGCCGGCATAGAGCACCTTGGGCAGCAAAGCCGCAGCTTCGGCGGTGAGCTGGGGCGCAGCGGTTCCGGCGGCTTTGGCCAGCGCGGGGTGCTGCTGCGGGTCGGTTGGGGTGAGGGGCTGAGGTGTCCGGGGCCGCAGCACACGGCTCAAGGCCAGCGCGCCCAGGATGGGCATGGCCAGCTGCGCGATAACCAGCGCCATGCTCACCGCCCGGAACTTGTTGTAGCCCGGCAGCAGGTCAAAAATCAGGTAGTTGAACGACTCAAAGTTCTTGCCCCAGGCCAGCAGAATCGACAGGACGGTGCCGGCCAGCAGCCAGTAGCGCGTGCGCTTTTCCACCACAAACAAGCCGAGGATAAACAGGAAGCAAACCACCGCGCCCATGTACACCGGGCCGGCCGTGTAGCTCTGCTGCCCCCAGTAGGTGGGCATGCCCGCCAGGTACTCCGGGGGCAGGCCGGCTTTGGCGAGATTGGAATTGGAGCCGAGCGGCATGGAGCTGGCACCGCCGTAGAAGTTGGGAATCAGCAACGTAATGGTTTCGCCCACGCCGTAGCTATACTGGAACGCGTAGTCGCGGTCGACGCCCGAGTGGTTTCTTCGCCCTCAGCGGCCGGCGCCTGGCCAGGCGCGGTGGGCAGGGGCGTTTTCAGTTCGGTGCGGCCGCGGTTGCTGTATTTGCTGTATTCGAGTGTGGTATAGAGACGGCCGAAGCTCACCCCCACGGCCAGCGCCGCGCCGAGGCCCAGCAGCGCCGTGCGCTTGAAGAACTCGGGCAGGCGGCCGGCCCGGTAGGCGGCCACCAGGCTCAATGATGCCAAAAATGGCCACCAGCAGCAGCAGGTAATAAGTAATCTGCAGGTGGTTGGCGCGCACGTTCAGCGTGAGGCCTACGGCGAAGAGGGCGGCACCCAGCCACTTATCGCGCCGGTAGGCCACGAGCACGCCGCCCAGCACCAACGGCGCATAGGCCAGGGCAATGCTCTTGGTGTTGTGGCCGGCAGCCAGAATGGCGAGGTTGTAGCTCGAAAAGCCCAAGGCCACCGCCCCGGCCACGGCCACCAGCGACCGCACGCCCAACGATACCAGCAGGATGTAGCCGCAGAGCAGGGCCAGGAACAGGTTGGCTACCACGGCAGGCAAGCCCAGGGTCATTATTTTCTGCAGGTACCCCGACCAGTCGCCCGGAAAGTGCAGGCTGATGAGGTAGGTAGGCATGCCCGAAAACATGGAGTTCGTCCACAGGGCTTCTTTACCCATGGCCTTGGCGTATTCCTGCGCCTCGTGGGCGCCGCCTTGGAACTGGGTGATGTCGTGCTGGGCTAAGGTCTTGCCCTCGAACATGATGGGTGAGAAATACACGCACGCCAGCACCACAAAAAATAGCACCGCCAGCACGTGGGGCAAGGCCCGGCGCCACCACGGCGCGGACGAAACAGAAGAAGCAGAAGCAACAGCAGCCATCAGGGCAATTTTAGAAAACACAAAAACGTGCCCGAAGGTACAGTAGAACCGTGCGAAGGCTCAACTTACCGGGCCGTCATTCTGCTTTCAGCTCAATTTTGCCGTTCTGCTTTTCCCGGCCGCCTGCCCGGTGCGCTGCCTCCCTCCGCCTCGCTCTACTTTACCTCCTCGAAGTCAACGTATTCTCCCCCTTTAAATCCCTGGGGCTTTTCATTCTCGGCCGCGACGGGCGGGGTGTATTCCACGCGTACCTGGCCCGGAGTGGTCGGCGGGCCAGGCTGCGACTGCGGAGGCACCACAAAGCCGCCGTTGCGCATTTGCTTGCGCACAAAGCTGCTCAGCACCAGCCGCAACACGATGGGCAGCACGTAGCGCAGGGCAAAAAAGACCAGAATTAAGATGAGCCAGAAACGCATAGAGAAAGAAACGTAAATGCTGCCGCAAGGTACAACCGGCCCTTGCTGACGGTTGAGCCAGCAACATACTTTGCCCGGCGTTTGGTGCCGGCGCAGCCAGCCGCAAATGTCCGGTTGCCTGCGCTACCTGCGCCGCCTTTTATTCCTCCGCTTCAGCTGCCGGGCCACGGCTCCGGCCACCAGTCCGCCCAGGGTGTACCACGCCACGGTCATGAGCGGGTTTGGGGAGTGCGGTTGCTGGGGGCTTCGTCGAGCCCCAGCGGGCCCGGGAGCAGCACGCCCCCTACCCCCGCAGCTACGCCCAGCAGCAGGCCCCGGCGCACCGTGTGGCGCCCGCTGCCCACCAGGCTGTAGTAGATGCCGTTGCTGAGCAGGTCGCCGGCCATGGTCAGGCCGTACAGCGTGGCGTTGTCGGGCTGCGGGACCTCGGTTTTGCGCAGCAGTTTGCGCAGGCCGCGCATGCCCGTCACGTCCATGCGAGGGGCATCGGTGGGGCGCAGGCGGCGCACGGTTTCGTGGAGAGCGGTGAGGGCCACGGCTCCGGCCAGGCCAGCGGTCAGGGAAGGCAGCAGTTTCATAGGCATCGCAAAAGGTAGGTTGTTGATAAAACGCTGGTCCGGCCGCGGGGTTACTAAACTTTTCCACGGCGACGGTTGCGCGGCGTCCGACACGGTGCCTATCTTTGCAGTCCCTTCCAAAAACGTTGGCCGGGGAACAAGCCTCTTTAGCTCAGTTGGTAGAGCAGCTCATTCGTAATGAGCAGGTCGTTGGTTCGAGTCCAATAAGAGGCTCAGTAATCTTTACTGAGAAAAACAGAAAGCCGCCTTTGCTTGAGCAAAAGCGGCTTTCTGTTTTTACGCCGGCCGGTGACGAGCGGCTTAGTGGGGCAAGTGCTTAACAAATTCCGACTATTCCCTCCAGTAGCATGTGGCGCCGTAGCTCAGAGCGTTGCTATTAGTTAGGAAGAAGGGCGCAACTCTGCTGCCTAAGCCTCGGTGCCAACAGATGCTGTGACGGCGTTGAATGAAGCTACCACGCCGACCACCTCGGCCAGAAACTCCGGCTCGGCCTCGATGTGGTTGCCCACCACTACTACATCGGCGCCGGCGGCCAGGGCAGCGTACACTTTCTCGCCGGTATTTAGCCCACCGCCCACGATGATAGGGGTAGTCACGGCGTCGCGCACGGCCGTAATCATAGCTGCCGACACGGGATTCTGGGCGCCGCTGCCACCATCGAGGTACATCAGCTTCAAACCCAACTGCTCGCCGGCCAGGGCAGTGCAGGCCGCAATGCCAGGCTTGTCGTGGGGCAAGGGCGCGGTGCCACTCATGTACGAAGCGGTGGTGGGACGGCCGGAGTCCACGAGCATGTAGCCGGTGGGCAGCAGGCGCAGGCCGCTGGCCCGCAGGCGGGGCGCGGCCACCACGTGCTGGCCAATCAGAAAATCGGGGTTGCGGCCGGAGATGAGCGAGAGCAGCAGCACGCCATCGGCGGGGCCGTCGAGGTGCAGGCTGTGGCTGGGAAACAGCAACACCGGCACGCTGGAATGCTCCTTTATCAACGCAATAAGGGCAGCCTGGTGCGCACTAAGCACCAGGCTGCCCCCTACGAAAAAGTAATCTACAGGATGCGCCTGGCTCAGGCGCAACAGGTGCAACAGACTGGTTTCGTTTAGATTATCCGGGTCGAGCAGCACAGCCAGCGCCTTGCGGCCCTGTTGCTGCCGAGTCCGGAGCGCGTCATATAGAAGAGGTGTGGGTGGACGCATCCGGGGAAGCAGGAGAAGCGAGCGAAACGGCAGGAGCGGCCCCGGTTGGAGCGGGCGCGTAGGCCGGGGAGGTCGCAAGGTCGGGATTTTTGTCGGCCGGGAAAAACTCGCTCACTTTTTTGTCACCATGGCCAGCACCACGGCGGCGGCCTGGGCCACCAGTACCTTGCCGGTGTCCGACTTCAGGAAGGCCTGCAGCACCGACGCAACCATGTTGTTCTTCGGACGGGCATTGGTGTATTGGCTTGGCCGGTCGCTGGCCTCGTCGAAGGCGTGCGACGCGGGCAGGCGGCGGCTGTCGTCGTAAGGCAGGTCCTTGAAAGGGTCGTCCTCAAACTCTTCCGGGTCAAAGGACGAATCATAGGCCTGCTCGTAGGAGGAAGCTCCGGCTTTGCTTTCTTCTACCTCTTCGGGGCGCGGGGCGGCTTTCGAGCCCAAGCCAAGGTCGTCGGCTTCGCGGCCGTGCTCGGGCTGGTCTTGCTCCATGAACGCCCGGGCCGAATCAGCCGCTGATTTCTGGTACCGGACGCTACGGTAGCGCTTGCCGTTGCCGGCCGTGTAGTACTCGGCGCCAAACTCGTCTTCACCCTCGAAGTCCTCGTTCTCGAACTCGTCACCGTTGTAACCGTTTTCGGCGAAGTCGTCTTCGGGTTTCGCGTAGCGGTTGCGCTTCTTTTTCTTCCCGCCGAACGCCTTGGTGATAAGCCAGATGCCCCCGGCCAGACCAGCGCCAACTAGTGCCACTTTGCCTACTTTCGCCGACTGCTCCTTGATGTGGTCTACGTCGCCGCGCAGGGCGCGCTCATATTCCAGCTTCTTGTGTTCCAGAAATTCTTTTTCCTCGTCGAACAGGGGATTTTGCAGGTCACTCATAGCAGGCTAGGCTTGGCGTTTGTCAGATTTATAAATGGTGTCTTTGAGCATCTTGTTGGCCATGCCTTGGAAGGCGGCTTTGTCTACGCCCACCAGCACGAGCACCAACAGCACCAGGTAGAACCCGGCCACGATGCCGAAGCCCCAATAGGAGCTATCCAGGGCCGAATTAAGGGCCAAACCAGCGAATACGCTAAGGAAAACCACGAACATCAGGCCCAGGATGGCCAGGGTCACGCCGTGAATGGTGCTGACAAAAGTCGTCGTTACCTTTTGCTGAATTTCCAGCCGCACCAAGTCGATGCGGGTGTCGAGGTAGCCGGTCAGATTGCCAATCAGGCTGTCGTTACGGGGCGTTTTGGAGGTGTCGTCGTCGAGGACCATACGGCGCGAAATAGGGGTGTCAGGAAAGAACAGGATGAAGGCCGAGCCCGGGGGCCAGAAACAAAAATGGCAACGGACTGAGCCGGTTCTACGGAAAATATCGTTACATGGCTGACTTTTGTAAGGTCCTTTGTGTTTGGTGCCCAGCGTGAGTGAGAATCATTATCAAGTCCTCGGAGTAGCCCCTACTGCCCCGGCCGCCGAAATAAAGCGTGCCTACCGGCAGCTGGTGGTGCAGTACCACCCCGACAAGCACGGCGGCGACGTGCGCTACGAGGACCAGTTCAAGGCGGTGGCCCTGGCATACCGTGTGCTCGGCGACCCCGGCCGCCGCGCCACCTACGACTTCCAGCTGGCCCAGGCCGCCCGCAGGGCCGAGGAAGCCCAGCGCCGGCAGCAATACCGCCCCGCGTCCCAGCACGTGTACGGCGTGCCCATGCCGCCGCCCGCCCCGCTGCGCACCCGCCCGCCCGCGGGCAGCCAGGAGCGGCACTACCAGCGCATTCCGCGCCAGCGGGCCGGCTTCACCCGCCGCGACTGGACGCTGACCATCCTGTTTCTGCTCGGTATTGTGGTTTTTACGCTGTTCGTGAAGGTGACCATGGACCGCGTAACTGCCAACAGCAACTACAGGGACGGCCTGCGCGCCTACGCCAGCGGGCAGCTGGCGGCGGCCTACAGCTTCATGGACGAGACCCTGCACTTCCGGCCCGACTACGCGCCAGCCCTGCGCCGCCGGGCCGAGCTGGAACTGCTGGTGAACCACAACCCTGCCGCAGCCCGGGCCGACTTTCAGGAGGCCCTGCTCCAGCCCAACTCCCGCCGGGTAGCCGCCGACATGCTCTACCGCCTGGGCCGCTGCGAAACCGATTTAGGGCTGCACACCGCCGCCGAGTTCAGCTTCAACCGCGCCCTGATTCTCGATAGCACCCTGAGCGGGGCCTACCTGGCCCGGGGGCAGGCCCGCCTGCTCGACCGCAACGAGCCCGAGCCGGCCCTGGCCGACCTCACCCAGGGCCTGGCCCAACGCCAGCGCGCCGGCGCTGCGGTGCCGTGGCGCTACCTGCAGGTACGCGGCCTGGCCCTCACGGCCCTGGGCCGCTACCCCGAAGCCCGCGCCGACTACTTCCAGGTGCTGCAGGCCAACCCCAACGACGGCCGCACGCACTTCCTGCTCGGCCGCCTGGCCGCGCACACCCGCGACACCGCCGCAGCCTGCGAATTTTACCGCCGCGCCCTGGTACTGGGCTACGAATATGCCCGCAAGGCCGAGGCCACTTGCAAGCCCCCGGCACCGGAAGCCGGGCAAGCGGCAGAGAAGGTGTCTGCGGAGAAAAAGTCCACAACAAAGCCACTGAAAAAGCGGGACAAATCGAGATAGCCCAAAACGCAAACAACCGCCGCGGGCCCAAAGCCCACGGCGGTTGTTTGAAGTTGTTATCGCTAGCTCAGAAAGGACTACTTGGGCAGCAGCACTTTGTCGATTACGTGAATCACGCCGTTGCTCTGCTTCACATCGTACGTGGAGATGCTGGCCGTGTTGCCCGACTCGTCGGTAAGCACCACGTTGTGGGCGCCGTTCATCATGGCCGTTAGGGTGCCACCGCTTACGGTTTTCAACGACGCCTTGCCCTTGCCGGCCTTGATGGCCGACATGATTTTGTCGGCCGTCATGTTGCCGGCTACCACGTGGTAAGTCAGCACCTTGGTCAGGGTGGCTTTGTTTTCGGGCTTGAGCAGGGTTTCTACCGTGCCGGCGGGCAGGTTTTCGAAGGCGTCGTTCACGGGAGCGAACACCGTGAAGGGACCTTTGCCTTGCAGCGTTTCCACCAGGCCGGCGGCTTTCACGGCGGCCACCAGGGTGGTGTGGTCCTTTGAATTAACAGCGTTGGTTACGATGTCCTTAGAAGGATACATCGCCATGCCACCCACCATCACGGTGCCGGGGGTCATCATGGCCTGAGCCGAAACCGACGTGGTGGCAGCGGCGCTCAACAGGACTGCAACGGCGAGGGAGAAAAAGGTCTTTTTCATCTGAATAGATAATTGGTTGGATGTTTTGAATGATGACCCACCTACGCGGCTGGTTCGGCCATTGGATTTCATGGCGTGGAATATTTCTGGCAGTTGAGCTGGCTCAACGGGTGGAACCGCCCTCCTGCTCCCCAAAAAATGCTTGAAGCACATTTCTTAAAAAGAGGGGGAACCAGCTATGCGCGAACGTAGCGCGGACTTTGTAGTCCGCGTCCGGAACGGCCTTAATCAAACGGACGCGGGGACGCGGACTACAAAGTCCGCGCTACACTCGGTTGGCACTCCTCTCCGCGGGCTTCGCGCATCAAGCGAACCGAGGCCGGGGCCGTGCCCGGTAGGGGTGCTGTGCCGCCAGGCTCGGCTCAGCATAATCATCGCCCTCTGCTTTCTACCACTGCCCAAAACATTTGCACCGTCAGCTACTTGCTGCTGTATGCGCCTTTATACCCTGCTCGCCTTCCTTCTGCTTTCCTGCTTTTACACCCATGCCCAGAACGTGGGCACCGTGGCCGGTACCGTGCGCGACCGGGCCACGCAGGAAGTGCTGCCCGGCGTCAGCATTACGCTGGAGGGCACGGCGTTTGGCACGGCCACCGATGCCGAAGGGCGCTACCGCCTGCCGGGTGTGCCGGCCGGGGCCTACAACCTGCGCGCCACCTTCGTGGGCTACGACCCGCTCATCCGGGCCAACATCAGCCTGAGCAGCGGCAACGTGAACACCCTGAACCTGGAGCTCAACGCCGTGCCCCAGGCCCTGGGCGAAGTGACGGTGACCGCCAACCGCGCCATTCGGGTGGCCACGGCCGAAACGCCCCTGAGCGTGCAGCGCCTCACCACCGAGGAAATCAAGAGCAACCCCGGCGGCAACTTCGACATCTCCCGGGTGGTCCAGAGCCTGCCCGGCGTGGGCGGCGGGGGCAGCGGCGGCACGGCCGGCTTCCGCAACGACATCATCATCCGGGGCGGGGCACCCAATGAAAACGTGTACTATTTGGACGGCATCGAGGTGCCCGTCATCAACCACTTTCCCACGCAGGGTAGCGCGGGCGGGCCCGCGGGCATTCTCAACGTCAGCTTTATCGAAGACGTGACGCTGAGCAGGCGGCCTTTCAGGCTCGCTACGACAACGCCCTGAGCTCGGTGCTGCAGTTCCGGCAGCGCGACGGCAACTCCGAGCGCATTCAGGGCAACCTGCGCACCTCCGGCACCGAGGTGGCAGCCACGCTGGAGGGGCCGCTGACCTCCAACACCACCTTTCTGGCCTCGGCCCGGCGCAGCTACCTGCAGGTGCTGTTCAAGCTGATTGACTTGCCCATCCGGCCCGATTTCTACGACTTTCAGTTCAAGACCACCACCAAGCTGTCGGAGAAAACCACGCTCACCAGCCTGGGCCTGGGCGCCATCGACCACTTCGAAATTGTGCCGCCGAAGAAGAGCTCGCCCTCCAAAGAATACGTGCTGCGCTCCAACCCCACCATCGACCAGTGGAACTACACGGTTGGGCTAAACCTGCGCCACCTCGTCGACAACGGCTTCGTGAACGTGGCCCTGAGCCGCACCCAGCAGAGCAGCACCGCCGACGCGTTTGAGTACGGCTACCTCGGCGACGAGAGCCGCCGCAAGCTGGGCGCCCGCACCCACGAAACCGAAAACAAGCTGCGCGCCGACGTAAACAAGCGCGTGGGCCGCTGGCAGTACAGCTACGGCGTGGTGGGCCAGCTGCAGCACTACGACAACAACCTGATTAACCGCATCCGGTCGGAAGTGCGCGACGCCCGCGGCACGCTCATCAGCCCCGGCGTCACGGTCCGCTTCAAAACGGACCTGGACTTTCTGCGCTACGGCGCGTTTGCCCAGGCCACGCGCACTTACGGCGCCGACAGCCGCCTCACCGTATCGGCGGGCATGCGGGCCGATGGCACCACGGCCCTACGCGAGGGCTACCGGCTCGACCGCACGCTCTCGCCGCGGGCCTCGGTATCCTACGCCCTGCTGCCCACCCTGAACCTGAACGCCTCGCTGGGCCGCTACTTCAAAATTCCGCCCAGCACCATTCTGGGCTACCGCGACGAAGCCGGAATTCGGGTGAACTCCGCCAGCCGCTACATCCGCTCCGACCACGTGGTAGGCGGGTTGGAGTGGCTGCCGGGCGCCGCCACGCGCTTCACGCTGGAGGGCTTTTACAAGAAGTACGCCTACTACCCAGTGTCGGTGCGCGACGGCATCAGCCTGGCCAACCTGGGCGGCGACTTTAACGCCATCGGCAACGAGGCCGTGACCAGCACCGGCCGGGGCCGCACCTACGGGGTCGAAGCTTTCTTCCAGCAGAAGCTCAGCGGCAAGCTGTTTGCCATCGTCTCGCTCACAGGCTTCCGGTCGGAGTTCAACGGGCAGGACGGTGTGTACAAGCCTTCGGCCTGGGATACACGCTTTCTGGGCTCGGCCCTGCTGGGCTACCAGGCGGGCCGCGGCTGGGAGCTGGGCGCCAAGTACCGGGTGGGCGGCGGCTCGCCCTACACGCCCTACGACGAGGAGGCCAGCCGCGCCAGCTATCAGGCCGTGGGCACGGGCATCCTCGACTACAGCCAGCTCAACACGCGCCGCCTCGGCGGTTTCCAGCAGGCTCGACCTGCGCCTCGATAAGAAAATCAGCCTGCGCCGCCTGAGCTTCGACTTCTACATCGACGTGCAAAACGCCCTGCTTACCAAGCCGGCCTCGCCGCCCACCTACACCTTCGAGCGCACCCCCGACAACACCGGCTACACCACCACCGACGGCCAGCCCCTGCGCCCCGACGGCCGCAACGCTGTGCCCATCCTCCTGCTCGATGAAGACGCGCTGATAGTGCCCACCATCGGGTTTATCGTGGAGTTTTAAGCAGAAGCGTTTACTGCTATCCGTACTGATTAAGCTAGAGCCCAGACGTGTCATGCCGGTGTTGCGAGCATTTATGCGGCCCGCCAGCGTGTTGCATCCACTTTTGCCAGATGTGACCGTCAAAGGTTTGTGGGGCTAACGTTCCGGGCTCCTGGCTTAATCCGAACAGTAACTACCCGTACAAATGCAGCAGCCAGCGGAATCAGCTCAATATGCTTCCAAGCAAATTGAGCTAAAAGCAAAAACCCCGTCTGCAGCTTGCAAACGGGGTTTTCTGTGGCAACAGTTGGAATCGAACCAACGACACCAGCATTTTCAGTGCTGTGCTCTACCAACTGAGCTATGTTGCCGTTTCCCCGCGGCAGAACTGCGCTTTGGGGACCGCAAAGGTACGAAACCAAAACAATGACGCAAGAATTACTGTAAAAAAAGTATTGAGGCCCGGGGTTTTCCCGGAAAAGTGTTCGGCATGCCGAGTATATTGCAGCCGCAAACGTTCCCACTTCCTTACCTTTACCCGCATGTTGCAATCAATCCTTTTTCTGCTGCTCCTGGTAGCTGCGTTTGGCTTCTTCGCGTGGCAAGTCCGGAAAATTCGCGCCAACATCTTAGTGGGCCGCGACCGCGACATGAGCGGCAATGCAGCTGAACGCTTCAAGAAGACTCTGCTGGTGGCCTTCGGTCAGCAAAAGATGTTCAAGCGCCTCACCCCGGCCCTCCTCCACCTCATTGTGTACGTGGGCTTTCTGGTGATTAACATCGAGGTAATCGAGATTGTGGTTGACGGCCTTTTCGGCAGCTACTTCGGTTTCCATCGGTCGCTGAGTTTCCTCGGGCCGCTGTACGACGTGCTGATGGCTACCAATGAAATCCTGGGCGCGCTCGTGATTCTGGCCGTCATCGCCTTCTGGTGGCGCCGCAACCGCACCCAGCCCGTGCGCCGCCTCACCGGCGTGGAGCTACGCGCCTGGCCCAAGCTCGACGCCAATATCATTCTCTATGTGGAGGTGATTTTGATGGCTGCCCTGTTCACGATGAACACCGCCGACCTCAAGCTGCACCAGGCTGCGCGGCGAAGACCTGCCCGGCACCTTCCCCATCAGCAGCCTGCTCACGGACTTGTTTCCGGCTAACGAAAGCGCCCTGCACCTGCTGGAGCGGGTGGGCTGGTGGGCCCACATTGTCGGCATCCTATTGTTCCTGAACTACCTGCCCAGCTCCAAGCACTTTCACATCATTATCACGTTCCCGAACGTGTGGTTTTCGCGGCTGGTGCCCCAGGGCCAGTTCTCGAACGTGGAGAGCATCACCCACGAGGTGAAGGCCATGATGGACCCGAGCTACGTGGTGCCGCCCGCCCCTACCGCGCCCGATGGCTCGGCCCTGGCGCCTACTTCCTTCGGCGCCAAAGATGTGGAAGACCTGCCCTGGACCAGCCTGCTCAACGCCTACTCCTGCACCGAGTGCGGCCGCTGCACCTCGGTGTGCCCCGCCAACCTCACGGGCAAGCTGCTCTCGCCGCGCAAAATCATCATGGACACGCGCGACCGGATGGAGGAGAAGTACAACTCGCCCCTCATTTTCCGGCCCAACGTGTACGGCGCCGAAGCCAAACACGAGCCCATCACGGACCTGGCCAACGCCACCCTGCTGCGCGGCAAAGTGACGCCCGAGGAGCTCTGGGCCTGCACCACCTGCAACGCCTGCGTGGAAAGCTGCCCCGTAAACATCAACCCGCTGGAAAGCATCATCGAGATGCGCCGCTTCCTGGTGCTGGAAGAGTCGGCCGCGCCCAACTCGCTCAACGTCATGTTCTCCAATATCGAGAACAACGGCGCTCCATGGGCCTTCTCGCCGTCGGACCGGTTTAACTGGGCCGATGACCTGTTTGCGGCCGAGAAGCCGGCAGCCGCGACAGTCGTATAGTCTTTAAAAGCATAACGCCATAATCATAAGCGCGTCATGCAGAGCGCAGCGAAGCATCTTTACCGCTTCGTTGAGCTGATTGGATTAGTTACGCGGTAGAGATGCTTCGCTGCGCTCTGCATGACGTTCTACTCTGCGTGAGCGCCTTCCTATATTCTTAAGCTCCCATGTCCCCAACCACTCCCGCCGCTGGCGAAAAGCGCCAGATTAACGTTCCCGTCATGGCCGATTTGGCGGCCCGCAACGAGTCGCCCGAAATCCTGTTTTGGGTGGGCTGCGCCGGCGCTTTTGATGACCGGTACAAGCGCGTGACCCGCGCCTTCGTGCGCATTTTGGAGCACGTGGGCACCAAATACGCCGTGCTGGGCCTGGAAGAAAGCTGCACCGGCGACCCCGCCAAGCGCGCCGGCAACGAGTTTCTGTTTCAGATGCAGGCCATGACGAACATCACGACGATGAACGGCTACGGCATCAAGAAAATCGTGACGGCCTGTCCGCACTGCTTCAACACCATCAAGAACGAGTACCCGGCGCTGGGCGGTGATTATGAGGTAATTCACCACAGCACCTACCTGCAGCAGCTCATCAACGAGGGCAAAGTGGGCGTGACCGGGGGCGAGAGCTTCAAGGGCCGCCGCATCACCTTCCACGACTCCTGCTACCTGGGCCGCGCCAACAACATCTACGAAGCCCCGCGCGACGTGCTGGCCGCCCTCGACGCCGACCTGGTGGAGATGAAGCGCAGCCGCGCCAACGGCCTGTGCTGCGGCGCCGGCGGCGCTCAGATGTGGAAAGAGCCCGAGCCCGGCAAAAAAGACATCAACATCGAGCGCACCGAGGAAGCCCTGGCCACGCTGAGCGGCGCCGCCGAAGCCCTGGCCAACCTGGGCGGCGTGGAAACCGAAACCAACGCCCCCGGCCCGCACGACCTGCAAGGCAGCATCATTGCCGTGAGCTGCCCGTTCTGCATGACCATGATGAGTGACGGCGTGAAAAACAAGGAACAGGAAAGCCGCGTGCAGGTGTTCGACTTAGCCGAGTTGGTAGCTTCCGCCGAGGGCATCAACGCCTAAAATCACTGATTTTTCGGATTTGAGCGGATTTCGCGGATTTTGTGGACGATATTTCGTTCGGCGTAATTATTGGACGGCAAGAGCGTTTCCAATAATGAGCTAAACAGCGTTTGGTACTTGCCTTTTCTTAGCGCTTCCACAGTTTTGCCGTCCACAAAATCCGTGAAATCCGCTCAAATCCGAAAAATCAGTGATTTATGTACGTTGCTTTTGACCATCTGCCCGCCCAGGCCCGGGTATGGATTTACCAGGCCAGCCGCCAGGCTCACGGGCCTGGAAATCGTGGGCGTGATGCCGCGCCTGGCCCGCTTCGCCGAAGACTGGACCAGCCACGGCAGTACCCTGCACGCCTCCGCCGAGTTCCTGCACCAGCAGTTTCTGGTGATTGGGCTGGATGAAAACCTGGCCGGGGCGAGCGGCTGTTCCATCGATGCGTCGGTGCGGTTTGTGGCGCAGCTGGAAAAACAGCTCAACGTGGAATTGCTGGACAAGTCGCTGCTGGCTTTTTTCAGGACGGCACAGTGCACCTGCTCAAGCGCAGCGAGCTGAAGGACGCCGTGGCCGCCGGCACCGTCGGGCCCAACACCTTTTACTTCGATAACACCTTAGCCACTAAGGCTGAACTGGATACTAAATGGCCCCGCCCCGCGGGCGACACCTGGCTGGCGCGCTACTTCGCGCCGGAGGGAAAAAACCAGCAGCCCGCGTAAGTCCTACCTAAACATAGTATTATTGCTAACTCAAAAGCCAGTGGAAATACTCTCCCGGGCTGCTTTCCCTAGTACCGCTTCATCCATGAGGAACCTATTGTTCGTTTGCGCTGCCGCTGGCTCTGCCGCGCTGCTAAGCGGCTGTGCCACTTCGGGCGGCGCGAGTAAGGGCGACAAGCAATTTGCCCGCGGCCAGTACGAGCTAGCCATCCCGCTGTACAAGGCCGAGGCCGCGAAGGGCAAAAACGCGGCCTTGGCCAACTTCCGGATTGGCGAGTCCTACCGCCTTTCCAACCGTGTGGAACTGGCCGAACCTTTCTACAAGGAGGCGCTGGACGGCAAGGTGAAGAACCCCGACGCTGGCTTCCGCTACGCCGAGGCCCTGCGGGCCAACGGCAAATACGACGAGGCCGCGGCCCAGTTCACCAGCTACGCCACCAGCGGCGGCAACCGCAACTTGGGCGGCCGCGCCGAAACCGAGGCCAAAAATGCGCTGGCCAGCAAGGAGGTAGCGGCCATCAAGAACAAATACGACGTGATGCCGGTGGACGCCCTGAACTCACCTGCGTCTGACTTTGGCGGCACGATGGTGGCCGGCACCGGCGACCTGGTGTTTACCTCCGGCCGCGAAGGCAAGAAGTACCTCGGCAACGGCGAGAACTTCAACGACCTCTACGCCATCAAGTTTGACAACGCGGCGACCATGACCGGCGGCACCGCCCGCAAGCTGGAAGGCCCCTTCAACTCCGAAAACAAGCACGAGGCCAGCGCCACCTACACCCCCGACGGCAAAACCATGGTGTTTGCCCGCTCGAACGACGGCAGCAAGAAAGGCTACCTGAGCGTCGACCTCTGGATTTCCTACCTCAAGGGCGGCGCCTGGAGCGAGCCCATCTTGGCCAACATCAACGACCGCACCGCCGACGACTTTTCGCCGGCTTTTGCGCCCGATGGCACCACGCTGTACTTCGCCTCGAGTCGCAAGGGCGGGCAAGGGGGCAACGACCTGTACAAGGCCACCCTGGGCCCGAACGGCCGCTTCTCGCCGGCCGAAAACCTGGGCGAAACCATCAACACGGCCGGCAACGACAACTTCCCCGGCGTGGCGCCCGACGGCACCCTGTACTTCGCCTCCGACGGCCGGCCCGGCGTGGGCAAGCTCGACATCTTTATGGTGAAAGGCGGCCAGGCCGTGAACCTGGGGGCCGATGTGAACAGCGTGGCCGACGACTTTGCCCCCGTTCCGATGGGCCCCGACATGGGCCTGTTCAGCTCCAACCGGGCCGGCGGCAAGGCTCCGACGACCTGTACACGTTCAAGAAGAAGGCGCCCAAGCTGGTAACCTTCTACGTCGATGGCACCGTGCTCGAGCGCGACGACAAAGCCAAAACCACCCTGCCCATTGCCGGGGCTCAGGTCAGCATTGCGGGGCCCAAAGGCCAGCGCCAGACCGTGACCAGCGGCCCCGACGGCAAGTTTAGCGTCAAGTTGGATTCGGTGAGCAGCTACACGCTGGTGGCCGAGCGCCCCGGTGATTTCGCAGCCCGCGGCACCGTAAGCACCGTGGGCCGTAAGCCCAGCCAGGACCAGCTGCCCAACCTGACCAACGACATCCGCCTGCCGGTGACGCTGACCTTGAACAAAATCATTCTGGCCAAAGCCATCGAGGTCAAAGACATTCTCTATGACTACAACAAGTTCAACATCCGCCCGGATGCGGCCATCCGCCTTGACACGCTGGTGCAGACCTTGGCCGACAACCCCAAAATCTCGATTGAGCTGAGCTCGCACACCGACCAGCGCGGCAAGGACGCCTACAACCAGAAGCTCTCGCAGCAGCGCGCCCAGGCCGCCGTCGACTACATCGTGAGCAAAGGCATCGACAAGTCCCGCATCACGGCCAAGGGCTATGGCGAAACCCGCCCCATTATCGCCAAACCCAAATCGGAGGAGGAATATCAGCGCAACCGCCGCACCGAATTCAAGGTGACGCGGGTAGCCAAGTAATCCAGCTCAATCTCCTTCCCCGAAAGCCTCGGCAACACCAGTTGCCGGGGCTTTTTGTGCCCATCCCCCTCGTAGAAGGGCGTGAATAGATCTAGCTACTCGAAGCCTCCAATTGTGGCATAAGTTTTGAAAATAGTGATATACCCACGGATTCACCGGGGTCCCTTCACTTTCTGCATCATGAAAAAAGCCCTACTCCTCGCCCTGGCTGGCTTGTTTGCTGCCGTGGCCCCCGCTTTGGCCTATCCGCCACCGGCTAATGTTAACTTCTCGTCGGAGCGCGGCGTGCCGTTTGGGCTGGTGCTCGATGGGCGCCCCCTCACGCGGGGCATGGCCCAGCAGGTGCACGTCGACCAGCTGGCGCCCGGTGCCCACTGGGCCGATTTCACGGTGCCCACGGCGTACGGCCGGGCCGTGCGGTTCCGTAGCCGGGTGTGGCTGGAGCCCGGCCTCGAAACTTCCTTCGTCCTGATAGCCCGACCCGGGCGCCCGCTCGATTTGCGGCAGGTAAATGCCGTGGCCCTCTACGGCCGGGGCCGGAGCAATGGCTACGGCGGCACTTACAACAGTCCCGTGCCCTATGGCCAGGGCAATGGCAGCACCGGTTACCCGTACCCGGGCGCCAACCAGAACGACGGCTACGACCGCAACCTCAGCGACTCCAACGGCGGCTACTACTACCCCGGCTCAACCGGTAACAACTACCGCGTGATGGCCCCGCAAGACGTGGATGCCCTGCTGCAGGCCGTGCAGCAACGGCCTTTCGAAGCCAGCAAGCTGGCTATGGCCAAGGAGGCGTTGAGCCAGAACAGCATCCTCGCTGACGACCTGAAGCGCCTGCTGCGTACTCTGGACTTCGAGGCGTCGCGGGTTGAGCTGGCCAAATTCGCCCATTCCCGCGTAGCCGACCCACAGAACTTCTACCGCGTATACGGCGCGTTTGACTTCGACGCCAGTGCGCGCGAAGTGCAGCAAGCCATCGGCGCGAATCCGCATCGCTGAGTAGTGGATGATAATCTAAAGCAAGAAAGGCCGCTGTAGCAATTACAGCGGCCTTTCTTGCTTTAGATTAGCTCAATTTAGCGGAGGCGGTCGGCGCTGCGCACCAGCTGCTCGTCGCGGCGGATGAAGCGGTTGGCCAGCAGGTTGAGCAGCAAGGCCAGGGTGGGCAGGTAGAAACCGGCCAGAAACTGGCCTTCCAGCTTCAGGTTGAGCAGCTGCTCGCCTTGGTTGGAGAAGTAAAAGGCCGCGCCCAACGTGGCGGTGATGAGCAGCAGGTTGATGGAGCCCAGCAGCAGGCGCTTGCCGCGGCTGCGGAACTGAAATATCTCATAGAAGGCCACGGCCGCCGAGGCGCCCGCCAGCAGCCCAATCACCCAAACCGGGCCGGTGGAGGCCGGCAGCGTCAAGCCTTTGGCCGCGAAGCCGAACGCGGAGAGGGTCAGTTCCTGGCTGGTGAGGCCGTCAACTTTGTGCCAGAGCGGCAAGGCTAACACGCTGAGCATGGCCAAAGCCAGCAACAGTAAAAACACGCTTTGGATTCTTTGTATCATCTTTGCTGTTAGTTAAAAATGCCCCGCGCTTGTGCCGGGGCCACAAATTTAGTCCCATCCGGCGCTTGCGCCGCTATTGATACTTCGAATGCCAACTGCTTATGTCGTGGACGCGGTGCGTACCCCGATTGGAAAATTTGGCGGCGCGCTCAGCAGCGTCCGCCCCGATGATTTGGCCGCGCATGTACTCCGCGAGCTCATGCGCCGCAATCCCTCCGTTGATAAAAACGCCATTGAAGACGTCATCATGGGCGCCGCCAACCAGGCCGGCGAAGACAACCGCAACGTGGCCCGCATGGCGGCGCTGCTGGCGGGCCTGCCCATCACGGTGCCCGGCAGCACGGTAAACCGCCTGTGCGCCTCGGGCCTGCAAAGCATCATGGACGCCGCCCGGGCCATCAAGGCCGGCGAGGGCGACGTGTACCTGGCCGGCGGCACCGAAAGCATGACCCGCGCGCCGTTTGTGATGGCCAAGTCGGAATCGGCCTTTGGCCGGGAGCTGACGGCCCACGACACCACCCTGGGCTGGCGCTTCATCAACCCCCGCCTGAGCAAGCTGCACCACCCCTTCTCAATGGGCCAGACCGCCGAGAACGTGGCCAAGCAATTTGGCGTCGCCCGCGAAGAGCAGGATGCCTTTGCTTTTGAAAGCCAGCGCAAATACGCCCGGGCCCTCGAAAAAGGCCGTTTCCGCAAGGAAATCGTGCCCGTGTTCATTCCGCAGCCCAAAGGCGACACGGCCCTGTTCGACGCCGACGAGCAGCCCCGCTTCTCGTCCCTGGAAAAGCTGGCTTCCTTAAAGCCTGCCTTCCAGCCCGATGGCGGCACCGTGACGGCGGGCAACTCCGCCGGCATCAACGACGGCGCGGCTGCCGTGCTGCTGGTGAGCGAAGAGGCCCTGAGCCGCTACAACCTGAAGCCCATTGCGCGGGTGGTGGCCTCGGCCGTGGCCGGCGTCGACCCTCGGTGATGGGCCTGGGCCCCATTCCGGCTACCCGCAAGGTGCTGGAGCGCGCCGGTCTCACCCTGGCCGACATGGACCTGATTGAGCTGAACGAAGCCTTTGCCGCTCAGAGCATTGCCTGCATCCGGGAGCTACAGATGGACCCTGCCAAAATCAACGTCAATGGTGGTTCCATTGCCATTGGCCACCCGCTGGGCAGCTCCGGCGCCCGCATCACGGCCACGCTGCTGCACGAGATGCAGCGCCGCGAGGGCGTGCGCTACGGCCTGGCCACCATGTGCGTGGGCGTGGGCCAGGGCGCCGCGGTCATTTACGAGAAGCTGTAGCGCCGCGCTTAATGAGGAATGAAGAATGAGGAATGAAGAATTGGCCTTCCGGCTCTTTCTCATTCCTCATTCTTCATTCCTCATTTTTTATTAAACCCATGCGCTACTTCCTTCACTTCGCCTACGACGGCACCCGCTACCACGGCTGGCAGGTGCAGCCCAACACCCTCACCGTACAAGCCGAGGTAGACCGCTGCCTCTCGCAGGTGCTCCGGCAGCCCATCCACAGCCTGGGGAGCGGCCGCACCGATACGGGCGTGCACGCCAGCCACCAGGTAGCGCACTTCGATGCCGACCTGCCCGACGGCATGACGCTAGAGCTGCTGCTCTACCGCCTGCGCCGCGCCCTGCCCACCGACATTGCCCCCTGCGCCTGCACCCCGTAGCCGACGATGCGCACGCCCGGTTCTCGGCCGAGGAGCGCAGCTACGAGTACTTCGTGCTCACGCCCCACCCCGACCCATTTCGGCGTGACCACGCCCTGCACCTGGACCGCACGCCCGATGTAGTGGCCATGAACGAAGCGGCCGGCTACCTCGTGGGGCAGTTCGACTTCACCTCGTTTTCCAAAGTGAAAGGCGGGGTCGACCACTACGTGTGCTACCTCTACGAGGCCGGCTGGCACCCGGCGCCGGGCGGGCTGGTATTCCGCATTCGGGCCAACCGCTTTGTGCGCGGCATGGTGCGGCTGGTGGTGGGCACGCTGCTGGAAGTGGGCCGCGGCAAGATGACGCCGCGCCAGTTTCAGGAGCTGCTCTGGTCGCAGCGGCGGGTAGATGCCGGTGGGGCTGCGCCGGCGCGCGGCCTGTTTCTGAGCAAGGTGGAATATGGGCCGGGCGTGGTACCAGACGCAGAGAGCTAAGGAGGCATAGGTTTCCCAGAAGGCTTTGCATCGGCGGTGCTTAGCAGAACGTTCTAAGGGTTCGTGCAGACTTTTTCGTCTCGGTGCGGTTTACTCCCGACCTTTGCCTGACTTATGGACCCAACCACTTCTGCTACCAAAACCGGCCAGGTATTCGATTGGACGGTGCTGCGCCGCCTGCTGGCCTACGTCCGGCCCTACCGGCGCGTATTTATTGGGCTGATTTTCCTGACGGTAGCCACGGCCGTGCTGGGCACGCTGCGGCCCTTCCTCATCCAGCGGATGGTGGACGTGAGCATCGAGCAGGGCGACATGAAGAGTCTCAACGCCATGTTTCTGCTGCTGCTGGTGCTGCTGGTGGCCCACGCGGGCGTGAGCTATTTGCAAACGTATTACGGTGGCTGGCTGGGTCAGTACATCGTGCGCGACATCCGCACCGACCTCTACCGCCACCTGCTCAACCTCAAGCTGAGCTTCTTCGACCGCACGCCCATCGGCGTACTCACCACCCGGAATATTTCCGATGTGGAGACGCTGTCCGACGTCTTCAGCGAAGGGCTCGCGGCCATGGCCGGCGACATCCTGCAGCTGCTCTTCATCATGGGCTTCATGTTCTACATCGACTGGCGGCTCACCCTGATAAGCCTGTCGGTGATTCCGCCGCTGCTTTTCTCGACTTACGTGTTCAAGGAGAAAATCAAGGGCTCGTTTCAGGACGTGCGCAACGCCGTGGCCAAGCTCAACTCCTTCGTGCAGGAGCACCTCACGGGCATGAACGTGGTGCAGATTTTCAACAACGAAGAGCGGGAGTTTCGCAAGTTCGAAGCCATCAACAAGGAGCACACCGACGCCAACATCCGCTCGGTGCTTTACTATAGCATCTACTTTCCAGTGGCCGAGGTTTTGGGCGCCATCGGGGTGGGCCTGCTGGTATGGTACGCGGCCCAGGGCCAGATTGAAGGCACCATCTCCAAGGGCGCCCTCATCGCGTTTATCATGTACAACGCGCTGTTTTTCCGCCCCATCCGCCAGATTGCCGACCGGTTCAACACCCTTCAGTTGGGCCTGGTGAGTACCGAGCGCCTGCTCAAGCTCCTTGACAACAAAGACCTGGTGGCCACCTCCGGCACCTACGCGCCCACCGAGCTGCGCGGCAACGTAGAGTTCAAGCACGTCAAGTTCGCCTACAACGAGCCCGAGTGGGTCCTCAAAGACATTAGCTTCCACGTGCAGCCCGGCCAAACCATTGCGTTTGTGGGCGCCACCGGTGCCGGCAAGACCAGCATCATCAACCTGCTGAGCCGCTTCTACGACATTCAGGAAGGCAGCATCTGCATCGATGGCCGCGACCTGCGCGACTACGACCTGAGCCTACTGCGCCGCCAAATCGGGGTGGTGCTGCAGGATGTGTTCCTCTTCGCCGGCTCAATTCGCGACAACATCACGCTGGGCAATAAAACCATCAGCGACGCCCAAATCTGGGAAGCAGCCGACCTCGTAGGCGCCCGCCGCTTCATCGAGCGCCTGCCCGGGGCCCTCAACTACCCGGTGATGGAGCGCGGCGCCACGCTCTCGGTCGGCCAACGCCAGCTCATCAGCTTCGTGCGGGCTATGGTGTACCAGCCCCGCGTGATTGTGCTCGACGAGGCCACTTCCTCTGTTGACTCCGAAACCGAGGAGCTCATTCAGGCCGCCATCGAAAAGCTCATGCAGGGCCGTACTTCACTCGTCATTGCCCACCGCCTGAGCACCATCCAGAAAGCCGACAAAATCATTGTCCTCGACAAAGGCGAAATCAAAGAAACCGGCACCCACGAGGAGCTGCTGCGCATCGAAGGCGGCTACTATGCCCAGCTCTACCGCATGCAGTACATCGTTGCGGACGCTCCGCTTAATGAAGAGTTGGGAGTGAGGAATGAGGAATTGCCCTCGTCCTAACTCCTTCCTACCCCTTCATTCATCACTAAGCGAAGCTCCAGAATGACTCGTTACCTGTTTCTTGCCATCATTGCGCTCACCCTGCTTGCGGCGGGCGTCTACGTGTACCTGGGTGGTGCCCGCGAGCCTACCGTAGCCCTCGAAACCACCGCGGCTCCGCTGTATCTGGCCGGCCAGCCCTACCGCGGTTCCGTGCGGGGCGACGAGTTTGGGCAGTTATTCCGTCGGGCCAAAGAAGCCCAGACCCAGCTCCGCGGCGACCTGGCCAACCTTTACCTCAACGACCCCGAAACAGCGCACGATACCATCACGGCCTTCATCGGCGTGGCCGTGGCCGACACTACGCAACCGCTGCCCGCGGGCTTTCGCTACCGCCAAGTGCCGGCCGGCCAGCGTGTGGTGGCCGCCCGCCTCACCGGCGTCAGCTACCTGCTGGCGCCCAACAAGCTGTACCCCGCCGCCCTTGAGGCCGTGAAAAAGCAGAAACTCACGCAGCGCGGCGATTTTACCTGGAACGCTTTGGCGCCAACGATGCCTCAGAGGTGTGGGTGGGCGTGAAATAACCTTCGCCGCGCCAGGGCAAGGTCCGGAATTTAGCTCAACAGACGCTCAGCCCAACCGCTGAGCGTTTTTTATTGCCCTACCATCCCAACAGTTTATAAGTAATTATACTGAGGTAGCTAAGTAAATAAAATGGGTAACTACTTAAATGCTTCTTCAAAAACTTCTTATTGCCAACCTAAAAGGATGAGTCAAGTACAGCTAGAGGTGATACGGCAAACGCTCGGGAATAAAAGCAACGGCTATTAGTCCCGCAAAAGCGCCGGCGCACAACAGTCATCCCTCGCTCATCTTAAAGAATAATTCTATGCTAGCAATGGATTTCAGAGGCCCGAAAAGGGTCCGCGCGGTTCAAAAGCCCATGCCCGAAATCAAGCATCCCGAGGATGCGATTGTCCGGGTCCTGCGCACCTGTATTTGTGGGTCTGACCTGCACTTATATAATGGCAACGTGCCGGATACGCGCGTCGGGATGACGTTCGGACACGAATTTGTCGGCGAAATCGTGGAAACCGGTTCGGAAGTGACCAATGTAAAAGTGGGCGACCGGGTGCTGGTGCCGTTCAACATTGCCTGCGGCCGCTGCATCTTCTGCAAACAGGGCATGTTCGGCAACTGCCACGAATCCAACTCCGAAGCCACGGCGGTGGGCGCCATTTATGGCTACTCGCACACGGCCGGTGGTCACAACGGCGGCCAGGCCGAATACGTGCGCGTGCCCTACGCCAACGTGGGCCCAACACTGATTCCGGAAGGCATGAGCCTCGACGACGCCGTGATGCTCACCGACGTAACGCCAACCGGCTACCAGGCCGCCGAAATGGCGGGCATTCAGCCCGGCGACACGGTGGTGGTGTTCGGAGCGGGCCCGGTGGGCATCATGGCCGCGCGCTGCTGCTGGCTGTTTGGCGCGGGCCGCGTCATCATCCTCGACAAAGAAGACTACCGCCTGGAATTTGCCAAGAATTTTGCCAAGTGCGAAGCCTACAACTTCGAAAGCGACATGGACGACCCGGTTATGTTTATTAAAAAACAAACCGACTGGATTGGCGCCGACGCCTGCATCGACGCCGTGGGCGCCGAGGCTGCCGGCAACGCCATGCAAACCATTACCGGGCGCAAGCTGCTGCTGCAGGCCGGCTCGGCCACGGCGGTGCATTGGGCCATCAACTCGGTGCGCAAAGGCGGCGTGGTTTCCATTGTGGGCGTGTATGGCCCCACCGATAACCTCGTGCCCATTGGCAACGTGCTCAACAAGGGCCTCACCATTCGGGCCAACCAGGCCTCGGTGAAGCGCCACCTGCCCCGCCTCATCGACCATGTCATGAACGGCATTCTTAAGCCCAGCGAGCTGATAACGCACCGCATTCCGTTAGAGGAAGTAGCCGATGGCTACCGCATTTTTCGGCTAAGCTTGACAATTGCATCAAGCCCGTGCTCATCCCCCCAACTGCTAACAGCTAAGTCGCGCCTCATGAAAAAGACCGCCCAAGATTTTGCCCACATCCCCGGCTGGGGCATCGATGCCGACCCCAAAAACGAACCCACCTACCCCAACCGGCACCGGACCGGCGAGGAGCACGACGGCCGCTCCTGGGTACGCCCCACCCAACAGGTCTTAGACCGGGAAGTACTACACTCCATCGAGCGCCCCGATTACACGGCAGTGGTTGGCAACTCGGTGCCTCCTTCCGGCCTGAGCGGCATGATTCGCCGGTTCGCGTTCAAGTACAGCGAAAATGAGTACCTGCACTGGCTGCCGCTGATAATGGCCGACAAGATTAACGTCGTAGAAGGCATAATCGACGACCTGGCCCACGGCACCGTGCCCAACATCTTTGCCGAAAAAGGCTACAAGGCCGAGTGGAAGCACAGCCCGAAAACCCTGGTGCTAAAGCTGGCTACGGCGGCGCTGGTCGTGGGCGGCACCGTGGCCCTGTTGAGCCGAAAGGGCAACAGCAAGCCCCGGGCCGCCCGGGGCCGGTATCGCAGCACCGCGAGCTAGCCCACGGGGCGGCTTAGCCGTTGTTGGGCTGACTGCCTTCCCCGATTAAACTTATTGAGCTAAAACGAAAAAGCCCGCTGAACGAAGGTTCAGCGGGCTTTTCTGCGTGCAAATGTTGATGTCGGGGTGGCAGGATTCGAACCTACGGCCTCGTCGTCCCGAACGACGCGCGCTACCGGGCTGCGCTACACCCCGAAAGCAGGCCGATGGGGCGGCCTGTTTCTATTTCCAATATTGCGGCCGAAAAAAGCCTCCGAACCCGGAAGTTCGGAGGCTTTTGAGAGCGGCTGCTCTTCCGTCGGAGTGGCAGGATTCGAACCTACGACCTCCAGCACCCCATGCTGGCGCGATACCAGGCTACGCTACACCCCGATTGGTATTGGAGTGACAAAGGTAAGGGCTTTTTTGAATTTGGTGCAACCGAAGCGCAAATAAAGTTTTGCAAATGCCCGAGGGCGCCTTTCCCTGGCACGCGACTTGCAGAACCGTAGGCAGTAGCGAGCGCCAGAATTTATTAGCTTTACGCTAACAATTTTTAAGCTCGTCCATTCGTATACAGATTTATGAAACAGCTATTACTTCTTCTACTCGCCGGCGCGCTGCTGCCCGCTGCCGCTCGTGCCCAAGGAACGCCGGCGCCTGCTGCCACCCCTACCGCCTCCGTTCCTGAGTCTGCTCAGGAGGCCATTCTGCCCAGCGGCGTAGTGGCTGCTCCGCCTAAGACAGCAGCGGCCCCGGCTACGGCTGCCAGTGCATCCCGCATTGCTCCTGCCCCCGAAACGCCCGCTGCCAACCCCCACGCCATCAAAGTGAAGGCCGAGTCCGCCGCGGGCCGCCTCACCGTGAAAACTGATAACCCCGGCCCTACCCGGGTAGAAGTGACTGACGTAGGCGGCCGACCCGTACTCACCCACACCATGATGAACGGCCAAACCGCCGCCGTGCTCAACGTGAGCCAGCTGCCTTCCGGCTCTTACATCGTGAACTGCACCGCTTACGAAAAGAGCGGCATGCGCCGGGTTAAGATAGGCCAATAAGCCGCAGGCATCCATAAGAAAACCGGCCAGCACCCCCTCGCATCGAGAAGGGCGCTGGCCGGTTTTCTGCGTTTGGGACTATGCCTCTTCCGTCTGGAGTTGGCGCTCGTACAGCGCGCGGTACAATCCGGTGGCATCAGCCATCAGGGCTTCGTGGGTGCCGTGCTGCACAATCACGCCGTCGTCGAGCACCAGGATTTCGTCGGCCAGCTTCACGGAGCTCACGCGGTGCGAGATGATGAGGCTGGTGCGCTGGGCCATGATGCGCTGCAGACTGCCCAAGATGGCATTCTCGGTCTTGGTGTCCACGGCCGAGAGCGAGTCGTCCAAAATCAGGATTTTGGGTTCTTTCACTAGGGCCCGGGCCATGCTCACGCGCTGCTTCTGGCCGCCCGAAAGCGTAATGCCCCGCTCGCCCACTTTGGTGTCGAAGCCCTCGGGGAAAGCCAGGATGTTCTGGTACACGTCGGCGTCTTTGGCGGCTTGCAGCATCCGGGCTTCGTCGGGTTGGTCGAGGCCGAAGTTGATGTTGTTGCGGATGGAATCGGAGAAGAGGAAGACGTCCTGCGGCACGTAGCCAATCTGGCCGCGCAGGGCGCGCAGGGAATAGTCGCGCACGTCGGTGCCATCTACCTTGATGGCGCCGTCTGTGACATCGTACAGGCGGCAGAGCAAGGCGGCAATAGTGCTTTTGCCCGAGCCCGTGTTGCCGATGACCGCCAGGGTCTGGCCCGGCCGCACCCGGAAGCTCACGTCGCGCAGCGCCTGAATGCCAGTATCGGGATAGGTAAAGGACACATGCTCAAACACGATGTCGCCCACCAGTTCCTTTTGCACGTTCTGGCGCGAAATAATGTCGGTTTTCTGGTCCAGAAACTCGTTGATGCGCGCCTGGGAGGCCTCGGCCCGCTGTACCAACGATGACGTCCAGCCCAGGGCCGTCACGGGCCAGGTCAGCAGGTTCACGTAAATAAGAAACTCGGCGATGGTACCCGTGGTGATGGTGCCCCGGATGACTTCCTGCCCACCCACCCACACCGTGATGAGCGTGCTCAGGCCAATCAGGAACAGGATGAGCGGGAAGAACAGGGAGTTGACGAAGTTCAAACTCAGCGACTTTTCCTTGTACTCGTTGCTGGCCTTCGAGAATTGCTCGTGCGAATCGGCCTCGCGCACAAAGGACTTGAGCACCCGGATGCCCGAGAAGGCTTCCTGCACAAAGGTTGTCATGCCCGAAAGCGCCTTTTGAATTTCGTCGGACTTCCGCTCAATCAAGTTGTTGACGTAGAAGATACTGACCGACAGAATGGGCAACGGCAGCAGCGTGTAGAGCGTCAGCTTCACGTTTACCATGAGCATGAGCGGCACGATGAGCAGAAACAGCAGCACCAGTGCAGAAAATACATGATGGCCGGCCCCAGGTACATGCGCACGCGGCTTACGTCTTCCGAAATGCGCGACATCAAATCGCCGGTGCTGTGGCGGCGGTAGAAGCTGAGCGGCAGTGACTGGTAGTGCTGGTAAATCTGGTTCTTCTGGTCATTTTCGATGTGCCGCGACATCACGATGAGCGTCTGGCGCATGAAGAACAGAAAGATGCCGCGCAGCAAGGCCAGCACGATGATGAGCACGCCGTAGAACAGCACGTTGCGGCCGAACAACTGGTACACGCTGCTCTGGGCCTGGGTGCCGGCGTAGAGGTGGTAGAGGTCGATGCCTTCGTTGACCAAATCGAAAGCGTAGCGCACGAGTTGAGCCGGAAAAATGGCCAGCAAGGTGCTAAGCGCCACGAATAGCACACCCGCCAGGAAATGCCATTTGTAGCGGAAGATGAAGGGGTTAACGGCGTTGAGAGCGCGCACAGGCTGGGTGGGAAAGGGGCCGGTATGGGAAAATAGGGGTACTTTTGCGGCCGGAAAGGAATCGTAGAATCTCTTGCTTCGCGCTGCGACGCATCGCGTTCGGACTTCTCCGTATAAGACCCAACAAAGTTACGCCACACTCTTCCCAACCCTAAATTCCCACCACTTTCAACTCATCCCCATGATTGAAGCCCAAACCGTAGCCCCCGAGGTTATTTTCGGCCAGATTGCCGAGCACCAGCACGAGCAAGTCGTGTTTTGCCACGACCACGAGACGGGCCTCAAAGCCATTATCGGCATTCACAACACCGTGCTCGGGCCGGCCCTGGGCGGCACCCGCATGTGGCACTACGCCAGCGACATGGAAGCCCTGAACGACGTGCTGCGCCTCTCGCGCGGCATGACCTACAAGGCGGCCATCTCCGGCCTGAACCTGGGCGGCGGCAAGGCCGTCATCATTGGCGATGCCAAGACACTGAAGACCGAAGCCCTGCTGCGCAAGTTCGGCCGCTTTGTGAAGAACCTGAACGGCAAGTACATCACGGCCGAGGACGTGAACATGACCACCAAGGACATGGAGTACATCCGCATGGAAACCAAGCACGTGGCCGGCCTGCCCGAGAGCATGGGCGGCTCCGGCGACCCCTCGCCGGTGACGGCCTACGGCACCTACATGGGCATGAAAGCCGCCGCCAAGAAAGCTTTTGGCTCGGAGAGCCTGGCCGGCAAGCGCATCGGCGTGCAGGGCGTGGGCCACGTGGGCACCTACCTGCTCGAGCACCTGCAGAAAGAGGGCGCCAAGCTCATCGTGACCGACTACTACGAGGACCGGGCCATGGAAGCTGCCGCCCGCTTTGGCGCCACCGCCGTGGGCCTGGAGGACATCTACGACAAGGAAATGGACATCTATTCGCCGTGCGCCCTGGGTGCCACGCTGAATGATGAGACCATTCCCCGCCTGAAGTGCCGTGTAGTGGCGGGCTGCGCCAACAACCACTCAAGAACGAAAACCAGCACGGCCCCGAACTGGTGCGCCGCGGCATCGTGTACGCCCCCGACTTCCTCATCAACGCCGGCGGCCTCATCAATGTGTACTCCGAAGTAGTGGGCACCAGCCGTCAGGGCGCCCTCACCCAAACCGAAAAAATTTACGATTTCACCCTCCAGGTTTTGGCGAAAGCCGAAGAAGAAGGCACGCACCCCCAGGCCGCCGCTATCAAACAGGCCAAGGAGCGCATCGCCAGTGTGGGCAAGGTGAAGTCAACCTATTAGGTTTCTGGTTGCTCGTTTCTGGTTGCTGGTTGTTACTGGCCCAGTTACCAGAAACGAGCAGCCAGCAACCAGAAACAAGCAACCAGAAACTCCTTTATGTTAAATCGCCGCCTCCTTCGTATCAAAGTCATGCAGTCGCTCTACTCCTACCACCAGGCGGTGGGAGCCGATTTGCTGCTGGCACAGGACCGCATCGCGGCTGCTTTTGAGCCCGACCTGACGGCCAAAGAGGCCCCCGACCGGCGCATGCTGGAAGGCCAGCGCAAGCTGGGCGAAGCCCAACTGCGCGAGTGGTACAAAACGGGAATCCAGCCCGAAAAGACCGACGACAAAGCGGTGGATGCGGCCCTGGCCGATGCCATCGGCTTTTTCCAGGCCCAGGTGAAGAAGGACGGCACGTTCTTCGGCGGGCAGTTGCTGGCCGGCGCCGAAAGCATTCACGACCAGTACCTGCACTTGCTCAACCTGCCGGCGGCCCTGCTGGGCGTCATCGAGGAGGAGCAAAGCCGCGAAGAGCGCCGCCGCCTGGGCCCAAGCGAGAACGCACTCGACGCCAACCGCCTGCACCAGAGCGCGGCCATCGCCAAGCTTATGGCCAACGAGCAGCTCCAGGACCTGACAATCCGGCGCAAGCTGGCCTGGGACGGCGCCGAAGAGACGGAAGCCCTGCGCGCCGCCTGGCAGGAAATGAAGGCCGACGGCCCGCTCCGCGAGTACCTGGCCGGCCAGCCTACCGGCATTCCCGAGACGGATTATGACGCCGACATGGAAATCCTGCGGCTTATCTACAAGGATTACGTTTTCAAGGGCGAGGCCTTGCCGCGCCAGCTGGAAGCCGATGACCTGAACTGGGAAGAAAACCGGCCCATCGTGCGCAACCTGGTGCTCAAGACCCTCAAGATGCTGTCCTTTGCCGCCGACGAGAAGCAGGAGTTGATGAATCTCTCGGCCAACTGGGCCGACGACCGCGAATTTGCCGAGACGCTCTACAAGCAGACCTTGGTGGAAGACGACAAGATGGAGAAGCTCATCGCGGGCTCGGTGCAAAACTGGGACGTAGAACGGGTGGCGCTGCTTGATAAAATCATCCTGAAAATGGCCCTTACCGAAATGCAGCTGTTCCGCGGCATCCCGGTAAAGGTTACTATCAATGAATACATTGAGATTAGCAAACTTTACAGCACGCCGAAGAGTAAGCAGTTTGTGAACGGTATTCTGGATAAGCTGGCGACGGATTTGGCAGCCAGTGGCGACATTCGCAAATCTGGGCGCGGGCTGCTCGACAACCAGTAGCCCACGGCCGGCGCTCCGGCGGATAGCCCCGCGGAGCGTGGGTACACATTGGGCCGCGTGGGCCACCTTTGTACCTACTGCCGCGTTTCTCCGTACCTACACGTACGAATCTTTTCCCACCTTTCTCTCTTTTATCCCGACGACCATGGCCAGCAAAACCACTACCGGCATCCTGTGCTTCGCGGGCGGCGCCCTCACCGGCGCGGCCCTTGGCTTGCTCTATGCCCCCGAACCCGGCACCGAAACCCGCTCCTGGCTCAGCTACCAGGGAGAAGTACCGCTCGGTGCTGGCCGACCTCACCGACAGCCTAGTGACTAGCCGCGAGGCCGCCGCCGGCCCTTCGTCGGCCAAAAGCGAAGGCCAGCGTGTGATTTCCGACGCCAAATCCAAAGCCGAGCAGGCTGCTGGGCGATGTGGACCAACTCATCAACCAAATCAATTCCCGCAAGGCTATTTAGCTTTGCAATGCGTGAATAAGTAAATGGGCGAATGGGCACCTGAGTCCTCCGTTTTCGCGGTGCTCACGGGTCCGTTCGCTCATTCGCTCATTTGCCCATTCATTCAGTACCAATCAAATGCACTTAGTAACCCTTATTCCTGGCGACGGCATTGGCCCCGAAATCACCAAAGCTGTCACCGACATTTTTGCGGCGGCGCAGGTGCCCGTGCAGTGGGAAGAGCAGAACGCCGGCCAGACCACGTTCGACCAATCAGGCGAGTTGATTCCGACCGCCTTGCTCAAGTCTCTGGAAAAGAATAAGGTGGCCTTGAAAGGCCCGATTACCACGCCGGTAGGCAAGGGCTTCCGCAGCATCAACGTGACGCTGCGCCAGAAGTACGACCTCTACCAGAACGTGCGGCCCAGCAAAACCACGGCGGGCATCAAGACCCGCTACGAAGGCATCGACCTAGTACTGTTCCGCGAAAACACCGAAGGGTTGTATTCGGGTCTGGAGGTGTACGACGAGCGCCTGGGCATTGCCGATTCCTTCAACCGCATCACGGTGGAAGGCTCGCGCAAAATCTGCCGCGCCGCCTTCGCCTACGCCGCCAAGCACGGCCGCAAAAAAGTGACGCTGGCCCACAAAGCCAACATCCTGAAAATGGCGGGCACGCTGATGCTCAACGCCTGCAAGGAAGCCGCCACCGAGTTTCCGCAGATTGTGTTCGAGGATAAAATCATCGACAACATGTGCATGCAGCTCGTGAATAAGCCCGAGCAGTTTGACGTGGTGGTGACCACCAACCTGTTTGGCGACATTCTCTCCGACCTGTGCGCCGGCCTCGTGGGCGGCCTGGGCGTAGTGGCCGGCGCCAACATCGGCGACCACATGGCGGTGTTTGAGGCCGTGCACGGCTCGGCTCCCGACATTGCCGGCCAGGGCAAAGCCAATCCCACCGCCCTGCTCCGCTCGGCCCTGATGATGCTGCACTACCTGGGCGAGCACGCCAAGGCTGACCAGATTGAGAAGGCGCTGGAAAGCACCTTGCTCAACCAGGAAGAATGCACCGGCGACCTCGGCGGCAAAGCCAGCACCAGCCAGTTCGCCCAAAACATCATGGCCAAGCTCTAGCACTCCTGTTGAATGCCCGTGGCAGGCGCCTGAAATGGTTCTGCTACGGGCACTCTCCATCCCAACTACTTGTTGGCTAAGGTGTCCGGTTCTTATTGCTTTTTTAATTAAACGTGCCCTGGCGCGTTTTTCCTTGTATGAAATATCAAATTCTCCTGGCGGCTTCCCTCCTGTTCACCGCCTGCAGCCGCGACAAAACCCCTGAAGTAGGCGTCGAAGGCATGAACGCCGCGGCCAACGCGGCCTCCGATGCGGCGGCCAACCCCACGATTGACAACCCCAACGTGGTGAGCGAAAACGAAGCGCCCAACCCCAATGCCCCGGTGATGAAGTTCACCGAAGCCGAGTTCGACTTCGGCGACATCAAGCCCAATAGCACGGTGCGCCATACCTTCACTTTCACCAACACCGGCAAGTCGCCGCTGCTGATTGAGGACGCCACGGCTTCCTGCGGCTGCACCACTCCGAGCTGGACCAAAGCGCCCGTGGCGCCCGGTGGCCAAGGCACCATGGAAGTGCAGTTTGACAGCCGCGGCAAGCAGGGCATCATCAGCAAGCAGGTAGCGGTGCGGGCCAACACCCAGCCCAACATCACCACCATTCTCATCAAAGGCAACGTGCTCACGGCCGGGGCCCCTGCCCCTGCCGCCGGCGCTCCTGCTCTTTAAGCCAATAACCCCACACGTCATGTTTTTAACGTTACTGCTGCAAGCTGCCGGAGGAATGGACTACACGCAACTCCTCTTCCCGATAGCCATTGGCTTGGTGGTGTACTTCTTCATGATTCGGCCCCAGCAAAAGCGGGCAGCCGATGCCAAGTCTTTCCGGCAGTCGCTGGCCAAAGGCTCGCGCATTGTCACCATCGGCGGCCTGCACGGCCTGGTGGTGGACCTGACCGAAGACACGGTGGTGGTGGAAGTGGACCGCGGCACCAAGCTGCGCTTCGACCGCTCGGCCATTGCCCGCGAAGTAGGCAGCAAGTCTGGCTCGGGCACCGACGGCGTGGCTACTACCTAAGCCATGGACGGGCCACTGAACCGAGCTGGGCGGCTGCTTCGCTGGTTCGTGCGCCCGTTTGCCGGCCAGGAGCCCAGCTTCTACCGGGCCGTGACGGCGTGCCTGCTCGCGGCCGGTCTGTTCTGGCAGATGAATGCCCTGAACAAGACCTATACTACCCGGCTCAACCTGCCCATTGCCTGGCACTACGACTCGGCGCACTACGTCCCGCTGCGCACGCTGCCGGAGGCGCTGCCGGTTACCGTAACGGGGCCGGGCTGGCAGTTGCTGCGGGCCAACCTGGGCTGGGGCACCCAGCCTGCCGACTTGCGCCCGGTGCCCCTCCCGGGCACCCGGTACCTGCCGGCCAATGCCTGGCGCCGCGGCCTGCAAAACGCACTGCACGGCATGCAGGTAAACGAGTGGGCCGGCGATACCCTCCGGCTTACGTTTGACCGCTACGCCACCCGCCTGCTCGCGCTCGCGCTGCCCCGCGACTCGGCCCGGTACTACACAGCGCGCTTCACGCCGGCCACCGTCACCTTCCGCGGGCCCGCCAGCCTCATTAATGCCCTGCCCGACCCCTACCCGGTTGCGTTGACTCAAGCTCTGGCCAGCATCGAGGACGACGAGGTAGAAGTTGGGCTAAAAACACCGTCGAGGGTACGCCCTTCGGTAAGCACCGTGCGCATGCAGCTCACCCCCGCCCCAGCAAGGCCCTTCCGGGGCGGCCCCGCCCTTCTTCCCGCAACCGTTAAACGCATGTTACGCATCGGCATCACCGGTGGCATCGGCTCCGGAAAGAGCATTGCCAGCCGCTTGTTTCACGCGCTTGGGGTGCCCGTTTACGATGCCGACTCGCGGGCCCGGTGGCTGATGGAAAACGATGCCCAGCTACGCCAACAGCTCAGCGCTGCCTTCGGGCCCGAGACTTACGACGCGGCGGGCCGGCTCAACCGCCCCTTGCTGGCCGGCACGGTGTTCAACAACCCTGCGCTGCTCTCCCAGCTCAACGCACTGGTGCACCCGCACGTGGGCACCGACTTTGAGCAGTGGGCCACGGCCCAGGAACAGGCGGGCCACCCGTACGTGCTCAAGGAAGCGGCCCTGCTGTTCGAGGCGGGGTCTTACAAGCAGGCTCGACCGCATCGTTACCGTGTTTGCGCCACTAGCGGTGCGCCAGGCCAGAGTACTGCAGCGCGACTCGCACCGCTCCCTTGCCGACGTCCTGGCCATTATGGGCAAGCAACTGAGCGAGGAGGAGAAGATAGAGCGCGCCGATTACGTGCTCACCAACGACAACGTGCACCCGCTGCTGCCCCAGGTGCTGGCCCTGCACGCCATATTCAGCAGGCCGCAAGGGGCATAAAAAAGGCTGTCTCTACTGAAACAGCCTTCTTCGGTAGGGTAGCGGGCCTTGCGGCCCGCTTATCGTGTCAACTTACAGCCGGCCGGAGTAGTCTTCCAGGGTGTCAATCACCTTGAGCAACTGGGGAACTGCCAACGAGTAGTAAATTTTGGTGCCGACTTTGCTCGATTTCAATACGCCCCGGTCTTTGAGGGTGATGAGGTGCTGCGAAGCAATGGCCTGAGGAAGGTCAAGAGCTTGGTAAATGTCAGTAACGGACATCTGGCTGTCTTTGCCTTTGGTTTTACCCAGCAAATCAACAATAGCAAGCCGTTTGGGATGAGAGAGAACCTTGAGCATAGCCGCGGCACGGTCCAACTGTTGCGCTTCTACACGCGAATGCAATGGTTTCATGATTGATAACTGTAAGAGAGAAAGTAAGAGTCGTGATGTTAAGGGTAGAGAATGGAAGCGTATAATAACTGCAATACATTGGTGCTACTTAGGTAGTTCCTAAGCATGTTGTAAAATAGCGGGAAGCAACCCGATTATCCCCGTAATACTTAAGTATTTACAACCCGCAGTTCTAGCCGTAATGCAATTGGCGGGCCCGGGTGCTCGGCGGTTACTTGCTATCTTTACTGTCCTGCTTTTATTGGCAGGCGTTCTATTCCTGCTGCCTGATGCTTGACTTGCTGACCAAATTCGAAAACAAACGACCCGAAATCGTTTTTGAGTGGAAAGATTCTGAAACCGATGCCGAGGGTTGGGTCGTCATCAATTCGTTGCGAGGGGGCGCCGCGGGAGGCGGCACGCGCATGCGGAAGGGCTTGGATAAACGCGAGGTCGAAAGCTTGGCGAAAACGATGGAGGTCAAGTTTACAGTGTCGGGGCCTGCGATTGGTGGGGCGAAGTCCGGCATCAACTTCGACCCGCAGGACCCGCGCAAGCGCGGGGTGTTGGAGCGGTGGTACCGCGCGGTATTTCCTCTGCTAAAGAACTACTACGGCACCGGTGGAGACCTTAACGTAGATGAGATACATGAAGTTATCCCTATAACTGAAGAATATGGCCTCTGGCACCCGCAGGAAGGCGTGGTGACTGGGCACTACCACGCCACCGAACCTCAAAAAATCCAGAAACTGGGCCAGCTCCGGCAGGGCGTGGTAAAAGTGGTGGAAGACGCTACTTTTTCGCCCAACCTCGCTCGTAAATACACCGTGGCCGACCTCATCACCGGCTACGGCGTGGCCGAAGCGGTGCGGCACTACTACCGGCTCTGGCCCGGCACCGACGTGCGCGGGCAGCGCGCCATCATTCAGGGCTGGGGCAACGTCGGCGCCGCCGCGGCCTACTACCTGGCGGGCCAGGGCGTGCGCATCGTGGGCATCATCGACCGGGTCGGGGGACTGCTCAACCCCGAGGGCTTCGGCCTGGAAGAAATCCGGGCGCTGCTGCTGGCCCGCCAGGGTAACTCCCTGACTGGCGACAACCTGCTTTCGTTCGCGGAGGTTAACGAGCAGATTTGGTCCATCGGGGCCGATATTTTTATTCCAGCCGCGTCGTCGCGCCTCGTGGCCCGCGAGCAAATTGAGCAGCTGCTGGCCGGCGGCCTCAAGGTCATCAGTGCGGGGCCAACGTGCCGTTTGCCGACCCGGAAATTTTCTTCGGGCCCACCGGCGAGTTTGCCGACCAGCATACGGCCGTCATTCCAGACTTTATTGCCAACTGCGGCATGGCCCGCGTGTTTGCCTACCTCATGGAGACGGGCGCTGAAATCACCGACCAGGCCATTTTTGCCGACACGTCGCGCATCATCGGCGCCGCCCTGGAGCGCACGCACCAGGAAAACAGTCAGCCCACCGGCATTGCCCAGCGCTCGTTTGAGATGGCGCTGCGGCAGCTGGTATAACCATCCTTCTATTAAGAAAAGCGCCTCCTGTTGAGCTGACTCTTTAAATTGACTGTTCTGCTTCCTCTGCCTGGGGAGTCGTGACAGGTCAATTAGCTCAACAGGAGGCGATAAGTGCCTTGGCTTACCAGGTCAAAATGCTTTTACCTGCCCGCATTTTTATTTGGTAACAATTGGTTATCTTTGACGCCCTACTTTTCATCGCCCCTTTCGCGGGGCGATTTTGTTTTGGAGGGAATTCCCACTGAATTTATGTCTACTCTCAAGAAAGCAAAAACCAGCAAGACCAAGGTCTCCGACGACTTGCTGAACGCCGGCAGCGGCAAGACCATTAAGCAGCCCAACGTCAACGACGATAAGCTGACCACCATTACCGAGATGCGCCAGCAGGCCAACGGCGAGCCCGCCCTGGCCATCGAAGACGAGCAGCGCCTGCGCAAAGCCTTCGTCGACAAGGACTGGAACGAAATCAAAATCGCCGACAGCTGGCAGATTTTCAAGGTAATGGCTGAGTTCGTGGAGGGCTTCGAAAAGATGTCCAAAATCGGCCCCTGCGTCAGCATCTTCGGTTCGGCCCGCACCAAGCCCGACAACCCGTACTACCAGATGGCCGAGGAAATCGCGGCCAAGCT
Source organism: Hymenobacter humi (assembly GCF_042665855.1). NCBI lineage: Bacteria > Pseudomonadati > Bacteroidota > Cytophagia > Cytophagales > Hymenobacteraceae > Hymenobacter > Hymenobacter humi. The sequence goes on from NZ_JBHTEK010000001.1 coordinate 608,328, forward strand.
GGTGCGCCACGGCTACGGTGTTATCACGGGCGGCGGCCCCGGCATCATGGAGGCCGGCAACAAAGGCGCCCGCTCGGAAGGCGGCAAGTCGGTGGGCCTCAACATTGAGCTGCCCTTCGAGCAAACCCACAACATCTACATCGACCAGGACAAGTGCATCGACTTCGATTACTTCTTCGTGCGGAAGGTGATGTTTGTAAAGTATGCCCAGGCTTTCGTGGGCATGCCCGGCGGCTTTGGCACCCTCGACGAGCTGTTTGAGGCCATGACGCTGATTCAAACCAAGAAAATCAGCCGCTTCCCTATCGTGCTGGTGGGCTCGGCCTACTGGAACGGCCTGTTTAAGTGGGTGAACGACGTGATGCTGCTTGAGGAGAAAAACATCTCGGCCGAAGACATGAACCTGGTGCAAATCGTGGACGACGCCAGCGAGGCGGTTAAAATCATCGACGATTTCTACCACAAGTACCTGCTGTCGCCGAACTTCTAAGGCAACCGCTGGTTTACGAGCAACAGAAAAAGCCGGGCCCTAGGGCCCGGCTTTTTTGCGCGCGGATGTGCCATTTTTGCTCCCTGTTATTGCCGCCATGCCACCTTCGAATGCCCTGCCCGAGTACGACTACCTCCTAGCGGGCGGCGGGGCGGCGGGCCTGAGTCTGGCCTATCATATTGCGCAGGAGCCCCGCCTGGCGGGCAAGCGGGTGCTGATTATCGAGCCCGAAGCTAAAGACCAGAACGACCGTACCTGGTCCTACTGGTCGGACACGCCGATGGTATTTGATGGTATTGCGGCCCACGAATGGCGCCACATCGCCTTCCGAAGCCCGGGTTTCGAAAAGGTGATTGACTTGGGCAACTACCGCTACCGCATGATTCGCGGGCTCGACTACTACCAATTCATTCGCCGGGCCCTGGCCGACAACCCGCAGGTGACGTTCGTGCGCGGGGCTGTGGAAATCCTGGAGGATACGGCTTCCGGCGTACGCGTGCAGAGCAGCGCGGGCGCTTTCACGGCCCAATATGCCTTCGACAGCCGCCCCCGAACCTAGCGCAGCTGAAGCAGCCGCAGAAGCATCGCTACCTGCTGCAGCACTTCGTGGGCTGGGAAGTAGAAACCGAGGCCAATGCCTTTAATCCGGAAGTGGTGGAATTCATGGACTTCCGCGGCGAGCAGCACCACGAGGCGCGGTTCATGTACGTGCTGCCTTTCTCTGCTCGCAAAGCACTGGTGGAGTACACATTGTTCTCGGAAGTACCATTGGCTAAAGCCGAGTACGAAGCCGCTATCCGCGAATATTTAGCCACCGCATTGGGCATAAACAACTACCGCATTGTGGCCGAGGAAGTTGGGGCTATTCCGATGACGGACCACCCGCTGCCCGCCCAGGCAGGCAAGCACATCATCAACCTGGGCACCCGCGGCGGGCGCGCCAAGCCCAGCACGGGCTATGCGTTCAAGCGCATTCAGCAGCAGTCTGCGAGGCTGGTGGAAGCGCTAGCGAGCACCGGCCGCCCGCCCGCCGACCCGACCGGCGACAAGTGGCAGTTCCGCCTGTTTGACACGCTGTTGCTGGATATAATGCAGCGGCGGGGGAAACCACCAGGGACATCTTCCGGCAGCTTTTCGAGCGCAACCCTGTGGAGCGCATCTTCCGCTTTCTGGACGAAACCACCTCCTGGGCTGATAACTTGCGGGTGATGAATTCCGTGACGCCCGGTCCCTTTATGCGCTCTATTGCGCAGGTGCTGCGCGGCCGGCCGGGCAAGCGCGACGCTTCTTGACGCTGCGCTGAATGAGAAATGGGCGAACGACAACTCCCCTCCTTAGTTAAGGAGGGGATGTTCGAGCCAAGGGCTCGAACGGGGGTGGTTGAAGTCTTTGAACGATGGCAGAACAACTTGGGCTGGAATCGTTCGGGTGTCATTCAACGAGGGCAACCACTCAACTTGGCAGTTGAGCATCCCCTCCCTAAAAAAGGAGGGGAGTTGTCCGCCCTTCTCGGCCCCAATTCCTCATTCAGCAACTCGTACCTGCGGCGCTTGCTCCAGCCATTTGCGGGCGGCCTGCACGGTGGCCGCAGAAATGACGCGCAACTGCGGCTCCGGCTCTGACAAGTTGAGCAGAGATCCCGTTAGCTCGGGCAGGTTATCCAAGTCGTGGGTGCTGCAGAGCACGGTTTTGCCCTGCTCGGTGACCCAGCCGTGCACGAGCTCGAATACCTGGCGGCGGTAGTACACGTCGAGCCTGCTGGGTGGGCTCGTCGAGCAGGTACACCTGGGCATCCTGCAGGCTGAGTTGAGCCAGCCACACCATCTGCTGCTCGCCGCCAGAGAGCTCCGTGAAGTCGCGCTGGGCTAAGTGGGCCACGCCCACGCGCTCCAGCGCGGCATCGGCTAGGGCATAGTCGGCGGGGGCATAGGCGCTGAGCAGGCCGTGGTGACGGTAGCGGCCCATTACTACCAGCTCCCGCACGGCGATGGAAAACCCGATGCTGCCGCGCTGAGGCAAATAGCCCAACAGGCCCGCGGCCGCGGCCCGCCGCAGGTCGCGCACTTCCTGCCCCAGCAGCCGCGCGCTGCCCTCGTAGGGCAGCTGGCCCGTGAGTACCCGAAACAGCGTGGTTTTGCCGCTGCCGTTGTGGCCCACCACGGCCACAAAAGCCGGCTCGGGCAGGCACAAAAAAGGTTGCGGACCAGCACCCTTCCGGGGTAGCCCGCAACCAGATTTTCTATATTTAATGAAGAATGAGGAAGGAGGAAGGAGGAATTTGGGGATGTCCCCGATTCTTCATTCTTCATTCTTAATTCTTCATTCACGCTAGTACTCGTCCTCGTTGAACATGAAGTCCTCCTTGGTCGGGTAGTCGGGCCATACTTCCTCGATGTTTTCGTAGGGTTGGCCGTCGTCCTCCAGGGCTTGCAGGTTCTCAACCACTTCCATCGGCGCACCCGAGCGGATAGAAAAGTCAATCAGTTCGTCTTTGGTGGCAGGCCAGGGAGCATCTTCCAGGTAGGAAGCCAGTTCGAGTGTCCAATACATAGTGAGGAGGATAAAAAAAGGTTGGCGAAGGTAACAGTTTCCTGCGAAAATGCAAGCCGCTAATTGCGTTGAAATCGACAACGAAAAAGGGCCGACAAGGTTAGCTGGCGGCCTGGGCCTGCTGGCTAAATAAAGCAATTAAGTCGTTTTTCGTCCGAATCTTACGCTCGAACGAGCGGATTTTGGTTTGCAGCATCTGCCGGAAGGCGTCGTTGGCGGCGCTGGGGCTGAGCTTGTCGAGGTTGTCGCGCAGGACTTCGAGCTCCTGCTGGTCGTCCTTGAGCAGCTCGCGCAGGGTGCTGGCCCGGAAGCGGGCGCGCTCGGCGGGCGAGGTCGCTGCCTCACCGCCCACGCGCTTGCGCAAGTGGTACTCGAGGGCGCTCAACTCAAAAATCTTGTCGCAGGCCACCATGAAGCGCTGCCAGATGCGGTCCGACTCCTCTCCGCGCACGGTGCCTACCTGCTTCCACTCCGCCTGCAGGGCCTTGGCCTGATGAATGGCTTCCTGCGGGGGCACGCTCATCAGGGCCTCGGCGCGCTCGGCCAGGGCGCGCTTGCGGGCCAGCAAATCCTCGGGCGAGGCCGGCGTGCCGGGGCTGCCGGCGGTGGCCTGCTGGGTGGCAATGTGCACCTTGAGCCGCTCGAAGAAATGGTTGTTGGCCGCCCGGAAACGGGTCCACAGTTCCGAGGCCTGCTTCTTGGGCAAGGTGCCGTTCACTTCGCGCCAGGCCTGCTGCAGCTGCTTGAGTGGCGCGAGGTGGTTTCGAACTGGTCGGAGTTTTTGAGGTTTTCGGCTTGCTGAATCAGGTCACGGTAGCGGGTTTGCACCCGGTTGGTCATTGCCTTTTTATCGGACTGAAAGGCCTTGCGGCGGTCGAAAAACGCCTGAATGGCCGTCTGGAAACGGGATTCCAGCTCGTCGGCCCTTTCCTTGTTCACGGGGCCGGTCTTGAGCCAGCCCTGGCGCAGGTCCTTCACCTTTTCGCTGGCCGATATCCACTCCACGCTGTCGCGCAGGGCTTCGGCTTCGTGAATGAAGCCGATTTTGGTGGCTAGGTTTTTCTCGCGGTTGTGGGCGACCGTGACGGCAATGGACTCCTCGGCATCGGTGAGGCGGCGGTGCAGGGCCACGAAATCGCCGAGGCCGTCGTAGGTCAGCAACTGTTCCTTGAGATGCAGCGCCTTCATCAAAAACGAGCCTTTGTTTTCGCTCGCTTCCATCTTGGCCAGCAGCGCGTCGACTTTGGCCCGCAGGGCTTCGAAGCGCTGCGCAAAGTAGAGCAGGGCCGCCTCGTCTGATTCTTTGACCAAGCCTATCTGGCGGGCGGGCTGGCCCAGCACCGGGCGCAGCCAAACACCGCCGGCTTCCACGTAGCCGTAGCGCTTGGCTTCGGCCAGCAGGGGGTCGGTAGGTTCCATACTAAAAATTGAGCTCGTGGGTAGGAGTGTTGAATACGGGAGATGTTGAAACGTGAAGTGGGAAGGGACTACAAGTTTACGGTAAAAACGTGATGAATTGATGTGTTTTGCGGCGGTGGAGCTCGGGGGTTGAGCCGCAACGCGGCAATTGACGGCCACCGAGCTGGCCCAATCATAAGAAAAGACATCGTTTACAAGAGCGTCCCTCCCGTTCTTTGCAGCTCAACGGCCCTTCATTGCCTTTGAATTGGCCCCTTTCGCGGTTTCGGCCGCTTTGTTCACTCCTTCATTTCCCCAAGCCCATGAGCGACCAGACCATCATTTTCAGCATGGCCGGCGTGAGTAAGATTTACCCGCCCCAGAAGCAAGTTCTCAAGAATATTTATCTATCTTTTTTCTACGGCGCCAAAATCGGTGTGCTCGGCCTCAACGGCTCAGGCAAGTCGAGCCTGCTGAAAATCATTGCCGGCGTCGACAAGCAGTTTCAGGGCGAAGTGGTGTTTTCGCCCGGCTACTCGGTGGGCTACCTCGAGCAGGAGCCCCAGGCTCGACCCCACCAAAACGGTGCGCGAAGTGGTAGAAGAAGGCGTGGCCGAGACGGTGGCCATGCTCAAGGAGTTCGACGAAATCAACGAAGCCTTCGGGGCCGAAGACGCCGACTTCGACAAGCTGCTCGACCGCCAGGGCAAGGTGCAGGAGCGGCTGGACCAGCTCGATGCCTGGAACCTGGACTCGAAGCTCGAGCGGGCCATGGATGCCCTGCGCACCCCGGCGCAGGAAGCCATTATTGGCAACCTCTCGGGCGGTGAGAAGCGCCGCGTGGCTTTGTGCCGCCTGCTGCTGCAGGAGCCCGACGTGCTGCTGCTCGACGAGCCCACCAACCACCTCGACGCCGAAAGCGTGCTCTGGCTCGAGCAGCACCTGCAGCAATACAAGGGCACCGTCATCGCCGTGACCCACGACCGGTACTTCCTCGACAACGTGGCCGGCTGGATTCTGGAGCTCGACCGCGGCTCAGGAATTCCGTGGAAGGGCAACTACAGCAGCTGGCTGGAGCAGAAGACTACCCGCATGGCCCAGGAAGAGAACACCGAAAGCAAGCGCATGAAAACCCTGCAGCGCGAGCTGGACTGGGTGCGGATGTCGCCCAAAGCGCGGCAATCGAAAGGCAAGGCCCGCCTGGCCAACTACGACAAGCTGGCCAGCGAGGAAGCCAAGGACAAGGAGCAGAAGCTGGAACTCTTCATCCCCGACGGCCCGCGCCTGGGTGCCCAGGTTATCGAGGCCGAAGGGCTGACCAAGTCGTTCGGCGACAAGCTGCTGTTTGAGAACCTGAGCTTCTCGCTGCCCCAAGGCGGCATCGTGGGCATCATCGGGCCCAACGGCGCCGGTAAAACCACGCTGTTCCGCCTCATCACCCACCAGGCCTGGAGCCCGACGCGGGCACGTTCGAAGTCGGCCCCACGGTGCAGACGGCGTACATCGACCAGCAGCACGACACGCTCGACCCCAGCAAGTCGGTATTCGATACCATCACGGGCGGCACCGAAACCATGCTGCTGGCCGGCCGGCCGGTGAACTCCCGCGCTTACGTAAGCAAGTTCAACTTCGGCGGCGGCGACCAGGAGAAGAAAGTCGGCATGCTCTCGGGCGGCGAAAAAACCGCGTGCACCTGGCCATGACCCTGAAGCAGGGCGCTAACCTGCTCCTGCTCGACGAACCCACCAACGACCTGGACGTGAATGCCATCCGGGCCCTGGAAGATGCCCTGGAAAACTTTGCCGGCTGCGCCGTCATCATCAGCCACGACCGGTGGTTCCTCGACCGCCTGGCCACGCACATCCTGGCCTTCGAAGGCGACTCCGAGGTAGTGTGGTTCGAGGGCAACTTTACCGACTACGAGGAGGCCAAGCGCAAGCGCCTCGGCGATGTAGAGCCCAAGCGCGTGCGCTACAAGAAGTTGAGCTAACTCGATAAACGCCATGCACCATAAAAAAAGCCGCTCCGAAATGGGCGGCTTTTTTCATGGCTTAGCTCAATTTCTGGCTGAGCTTAGTTGCGGCGGTTGCCACTCATAAAGATGCTCACGTAGTACAGCAACGTAGCCAGCGAGCTAATGGCCGCTACCACGTAGGTCATGGCGGCCCACCACAGGGCATCTTTGGCCATGGCGTGCTCCTGGGTAGTCACAACGCCGCGCTTGTCCATCCAGGCCAGGGCCCGGCGCGAAGCGTCGAACTCCACCGGCAGCGTAACGAAGGCAAACAGCGTGGTGAGCGAAAACAAGGCGATGCCCACGCCCAGCGGAATCAGGCTGCGGTTAATCATGAACACGCCCGCGAGCAGAATCCACGGCATCCAGGTAGATACCGCACTCAGGGCCGGCACCATAGCCGAGCGGAACTGCAGCATGGAATAGGCCGTGGCGTGCTGCACGGCGTGGCCGCATTCGTGCGAGGCGATGGCCGCGGCAGCGGCGCTACGCTCGGCGTACACGCTTTCGCTCAGGTTCACGGTTTTATCGGTGGGGTTATAGTGGTCGGTAAGGCGGCCTTCGGTGCTGATGATACGCACGTCGGTGATGCCGTGGTCGGCCAGCATCAGCTCAGCCACTTGGGCACCCGTGAGGTTGGCGTGCAGGCCCACTTGCGCGTACTGCTTGAACTTGCTGCGAAGGCGCCACTGGATGCCCCAGCTAACCATCATGAGTACAATGAGAATCAGGTACATGGAAATGAGTTTGGGTAAAAAAGTGAAATGAAACAGGGCTCGGTACTTAAGGCCAGGGTTCTACATTTCAGCAGGAAGTTATTATGAATAGGCAACTGGTAACCAAGGCGCAGTAACTCTTGCTACGAGCCCATTATACGCTCGACAATACGCGAGGTGCTGTAGCCCGGCACCAGGGGCACCGTGAGCACTTGCCCACCCCGATTCAACACCAATTCATGCCCCACAATTCCGTCAATGGTGTAGTCGTCGCCCTTCACCAGCACATCGGGCTGCACCAGGCTCAATTAGCGCCAGCGGCGTGGGTTCGCCAAAGAGCACCACCGCATCGACAAACTCCAGCGAGGCCAGAATGCGGGCGCGGGCTACCTCGTCCTGAATGGGCCGGCCGGGCTTGAGGGCGCCCACCGATGCATCGGTATTGAGGCCCACAACCAAGGCATCGCCCAGGTGCCGGGCGTGCTCTAGGTAGTCCACGTGGCCCAGGTGTAGCAAGTCGAAGCAACCGTTAGTGAACACCACCTTGCGGCCCTGAGCCCGCCAGTTGGCAAGCGTGGCGGGCACCTGCTCCCGGGTTAGAATCTTATCTTTCGTCCACATAGAGGCCCAGGAATTATGAATTAGAAGCCACCGGCTCAACTGCCAGCGGCCGGGGCACTTTGCTGGACTGAATGGCGCTGGCGATAAAACTAATGCCGCCCATAAACACCACCAGAATGGTCTGGGCGCCGTGCACCACCAGCGCGTAGGCAATGCCGGCTTCTTTGCTAATGCCATACACCAGCAGCGTGCTCTGCACCATCACGTGAAACACGCCGATGCCCCCGGAAACCGGCGCGGCCATCCCGAAAGCCCCGAAGGTGAGGACTGCCAGGCCGGCTTTCATGTCCAGAGTGTACGTTTCCGGGAAACACTTAAAGGCCAGATAATCCATCAGGTAATACACCAGCCAGGTGAATACGGTGTGCAGCAGAAACAGGCCTTTGTTCTCCAGCTTCATTACGCTAAACACACCCGCCAACAAGCCTTTTGCAAAGGCCACTATCTTCATAAACAAAGCGTTGTTACGCAGCTTGTCAAGGTTGCGAAACAGCAAATAGCCGAACAGCAGCACCAGCAGCCCGGCAATGCCCACCACTGCTAGCAGCACCCCACGGTTGGCCTCCAGCGAGTCGTACTTGTCCACAAACAGGCTTTGGATAAAGGCCCAGAACTTGTTGAATTCCAGCAACAGCACCGAACCAAGCAGCAGGGCCAGCACCAGCACGTCAATCACCCGCTCGGTTATCACCGTCCCCAAGGACACTTCTACCGGCACCCCACTCGTGCGCCGCAGCACCGAGCAGCGGATGACTTCGCCCATGCGCGGCAGCACGATGTTGGCCAGGTAACCCACCATCATGGCGTGGTACACGTTCCAGAACGGCACCTTATGGCGCGAAGCGGTGAGCTGCATCTGCCAGCGGTAGGCCCGGCTTAAGTAGCCCAATATCGACAGCGTCATCGTAACGCCGAGCCAGAAATAGTTGGCCGAGCGAATGTAGTAGCCAATGCGCGACAGGTCCTGTCCGCGCACGGCGTACACCATTAGTGCCCCCGACAGAGCCAATAACAGCCCATATTTGAGAATGGTGAGGAGTTGCTTCAACTAGCTATGAGTGGATAGTGATAATTAAGCAAAGGTAAAGCGGCCCCGGTACCGGGTCAGCGCTCCACCACTACATTATCAATCAGCCGGACGCCGCCCAGGTGCGCGGCCAGGCACAGCACTACGTCCCGACCGTCCACATACTCCGCTAGCGGCTGCAATGTCTGTGCGTCGGACACTTCAATGTATTCGAGGGCAACGAGCGGTTCTTGAGCTAATGCAGCCGTTGCGCCCCCTGTACGTGCGCCGGCAGCACTCCTGGCGCACCTGAGCCGCGGCAGCGGCCAGCACCCGGTACAGGACCGGCGCCGCTGCGCGAGCGACAGAGTCCAGTCGGCGGTTGCGCGACGACATGGCCAGCCCGTCGGCTTCGCGGATGGTCGGGCAGGTCACGATTTCCACGTCGAACGATAAATCGGCCACGAGTGGCGAATCACGGCCACTTGCTGCCAGTCTTTCTGGCCGAAGTAAGCCCGGTGCGGGCGCGCCATGTGAAAAAGCTTGCTCACCACGGTGGCCACGCCGTTGAAATGACCGGGCCGGTGCGCCCCTTCCATCACCCGTTCCAGGTCTCCGAAATCGAAGCGCAGCACCGTCGGCCGGGGGTACATTTCCTCGACCGTAGGCGCAAACAAAACCGTGCAGCCCGCAGGGCCAGCAGGGCCGCATCAGCCTCGGGCACGCGGGGATAGAGCCGGAAATCTTCGGCATTGTTGAACTGCGTGGGATTGACAAAAAGACTGACAATCACTTCGTCACAATCAGTAGCGGCGGCTTGCACGAGTTGGAGGTGGCCGTCGTGCAAGGCCCCCATCGTGGGAACCAGGCCCACCCGTTTGCCGGTTTGACGAGCCTGCTCGGTGTAGGCTTGCAACCCGGCGGCGGTAGTAAGTATCTGCATAGAGGAAGGAGGCAATTGGCAGGGCCTCCGAAGTAGGTTTTATTGATTTTCCGCTCAAAATTGTTTAATTTTGTGCACCCATAGCATGGCCTTGTCCCATTCTCTTCAATAATCCCTTATGTCGAAGCTACGAATCCTTTACGCGGCCACCGAAATTGACCCGTTTCTGCAGACCACGAAAGTGGCTGAAATGCTGCGTCGGCTGCCCGCCAGCATGCAGGAGATGGGGTGCGAGATTCGCATTTTCGTGCCTCGTTTTGGCATTATCAACGAGCGCAAGAATCGGCTGCATGAAGTAGTGCGCCTTTCGGGCATCAACATCGCCGTGGGAGACGACGAGAAGCCTTTGGTTATCAAGGTGGCTTCTATTCCGACGGCCAAGCTGCAAGTTTATTTTATCGATAACGAAGATTATTTCCATCGCAAGTCGGCCCTGGTCGACAAAAACGACAAGTTCTACGCCGACAACGACGAGCGCGCCATTTTCTTCTGCAAAGGTGTGCTCGAGACGGTGAAAAAGCTCGGCTGGTCGCCCAACATTGTGCATTGTAGCGACTGGATGACGGGCCTGATTCCGCTGTACCTGAAAACCACCTACAAAAAAGACCCGGTGTTCAAGGACGCCAAGTCGGTGTTTTCGATTTACAACAACGAGTTTGCCGACAAATTTGAGGGCAACATCCTCGAGAAAGCCAAAATGCTGGACATTGACGATTCCATGCTGGCCTCGCTGAAAACGGCGGACTTCAGTGGCTTCATCAAGATGGGCATGGAATATGCGGACACCGTGGTGCGCTCCGATGAGGACTTCAGCGACAACATGAACGGCATGTTCACCGAATACGCCCTCCACAACCGGCTCAGCCAGGTAGCCACCGACGAAAACCTGCACTCTTCATACCTAGCGCTCTACAATGAATTGGCTAACTAGCCGCTGTGCTCCCTTAGTGGCCCTGGCCGCCCTGGCCCTGGCCGGCTGCGATGAAGGCACCGACTTAAACGTAGACCTGCCCGACACCGCGGCCATCAGCACCGAGTACAAAGACTTGGACGTCGACGTGGACGTGGTGCGGCTTGCGCCGGTCCAAACCCTTAAAACCGACCGTTTTTTAGTAGGCCGCCTCGTTGACAACGTGGCGGGCTCCACCGAAGCACGCGCGTATTTCAACGTCGTGAATGGCAACGATGTGCCCACCGGGGCGCCCTCGACTCCCTGCCCTCTAAACTGACCCGGCCCGTTCTGGACTCGGTTGTGCTCGTCATGGGGTTCGACAAAGTGTATGGCAGTTCCACCACGCCGGTGAAATTCGACGTTTACAAGCTGGCTGCCCCACTCGACGAACGGCAGGCCTACGACAGCGGAACCACGACGGCAACCGGCGACCTGCTGGGCCAAAACCTGACGAGCCGCCTCGACCGTACCCGGAAGGTAACCACGGCCGCCAGCGGAACGACGCCGGCCTCCACGACCATCGTACCGGACCAAACCGTGCGCTTGCTGCTGCAGCGCCGGGCTTTCCCGGCTGCGGCCGGACGGCCGGCAATTACGGCCATTCCGTTGCCGTTTGCTACCGACTTATTTGACAAACTCTCCCTGCCCAATTTTGGTCAGACCCAGTTGGATGCGGCCTTGAAAGGGCTAGTGGTTGCGCCCAGTGCCGGCCACAACAGCAGCATTGTGAGCTTTGCCCGGTCCAACGCCCAGCGCATGATAGTGTACTTCCACGCCGCCGACACCCTGCGTCGTACGTACTCCTTGTTCTTTGGGCCCGTGTTTAGCGGTAGCCAAGGCCTGCCCCCGGCCCGTGACCCACGCTACTACACCCAAATCACCAACGACCTGGCAGGCACGCCACTGAGCGCGCTAGCTGATACCAAACAAGCCATTGCCCGCAATGCGTCTGGCGAAACCAGCTATGTGCAGGAAGGCACCGGTCTGGGCACGCGCATCAAGTTCAAAGGACTGGAAGAGTTGACCAAGACGCCGGGCCTGACTATCAACCGGGCCGAATTGCGAGTGCCCGTTAAACCGTTTTCCAACGCGTTGTTTCCCAACCCCAGCCAGCTCTACGCCGTGGAAGTGGGTACTAACAACGAGGTGCTGCAACGCACGGCGAATTTTATTCCCACCAATCGTATAGTGCAGGCCGACGGCTCGAACCAACTTGGGGTGGGCAATCCTGCTTTTACATCATTGACGGATGCCTCGACCAGTCAGTCCTACTACAGTCTGCCCATTACCAGCTATTTGCAGGCTTACCTTACGGGCAAGATTGATGGTAACCCGGCCGCATTAGTGCTGGTACCTACCTCAGTCTTGACTTCTTCGCCGGACCGCAATCCAATCCTCGATGCTCCTAATGTATTATCGCTCAACCGAGCAGCCCTTGACGCCGCCAACATTAGTTTGCGGGTATATTATTCCAAGCGCTAACAAGTAGCATAGAGCGGAGTTTTCTCCGGGCCAGCGAGCTGGCTATTATTCTTCATTCTTCCAACTATTTAACCCATCCTGCCATGTGCGGCATTGTTGCTTATCTGGGCCATCGCGAGGCCTGCCCCATCATTCTCAAAGGCTTGCATCGGCTCGAATACCGCGGCTATGACTCCGCCGGCGTAGCACTGCTCAACGGTGAGCTAAACGTTTATAAAAAGAAGGGCAAGGTTAGCGAATTAGAAGCCTTTATTTCTACCAAAGACACCCACTCCCACGTGGGCATGGGCCATACCCGCTGGGCCACGCACGGCGAACCCAACGACGAGAATGCCCACCCGCACTACTCGACTTCGCAGCGCATTGCCATCATTCACAACGGCATTATCGAGAACTACGCCGCGCTGAAAACGCACTTGCTGAAGCAAGGGCACACCTTTCATTCCGACACCGACACCGAGGTTTTCGTCAATCTGATTGAGGAAATCCAGAAGCAGAACGAGTGCTCGCTGGAAGAAGCCGTGCGCCTCGCGCTGCACGAAGTAGTAGGTGCCTACGCAATTGTGGTAATGAGCAAAGATGCTCCCAATCAGCTCATTGCGGCCCGCAAAGGCTCTCCAATGGTCATTGGCATTGGCGAAGGCGAGTTCTTTATTGCCTCTGATGCCACGCCCATCATTGAGTACACCAACGAAGTAGTCTATGTCAATGACTACGAAATCGTTGTCATCCGCGACGGGCAGCTGGAGATTCGCAGCAAAGAAGATGTAAGCCAGACGCCCTACATCCAGAAGCTGGAAATGGAGCTTGACAGCATCGAGAAAGGCGGCTACGAGCACTTCATGTTAAAGGAGATTTTTGAGCAGCCCCGCTCGATTCTCGACTCGATGCGCGGACGCCTGGAGCTGGAAGCCGGCCACCTGAACATGGGCGGCATCCGGGCTTACGAGCAGAAGTTTGTAAACGCTCAGCGCATCATCATCGTGGCTTGCGGTACCTCGTGGCACGCGGGTTTGGTTGCTGAGTACCTGATTGAGGACCTGGCGCGCATCCCGGTAGAAGTGGAATACGCGTCGGAATTCCGTTACCGCAACCCCGTTATCACGGAGCGCGACATCGTAATTGCGATTTCGCAAAGCGGCGAAACCGCCGATACGCTGGCGGCCATTGAGCTGGCCAAGAGCAAAGGCGCCACCATTTTCGGAGTATGCAACGTGGTGGGCAGCAGCATTGCGCGTGCTACCGACGCCGGTGCTTATACCCACGCCGGTCCGGAAATCGGTGTGGCCTCCACAAAGGCTTTTACCGCTCAGGTAACTGTGCTCACGCTGCTGGCCATGATTATGGGCCAGAAGCGCGGTACCATTACCGACACCAAGCTGCGCGAGCCTGATGGTTGAGCTGGACACCATTCCGGCCAAGGTAGAAAAGGCGTTGGAGCTCGACACGGAGATTCAGGCCATTGCCGAAATCTTCAAAGACGCGACCAATTTCCTGTACCTGGGCCGGGGCTACAATTTCCCCGTAGCCCTGGAAGGCGCTTTGAAACTTAAGGAAATCAGCTACATCCACGCCGAAGGTTATCCCGCCGCGGAAATGAAGCACGGCCCCATCGCGCTGATTGACGAGAACATGCCGGTCGTGGTTATTGCCACCCGCGACAGCTCGTACGAGAAGGTGGTGAGCAACATCCAGGAAGTGAAGGCCCGCAAAGGGCGCATCATCGCGGTGGTTAGCGAAGGCGACACCGTAATCCCGGCCATGGCCGAGTTCGTGATTGAAGTGCCTCACACCAGTGAAGTGCTGATGCCGCTGGTGTCGGTGGTTCCCTTGCAATTGTTGAGCTACCACATTGCCGTGTTACGCGGCTGCAACGTGGACCAGCCCCGCAACCTGGCTAAATCGGTGACGGTGGAATAGGTATTTGTTTGTTAAGCGGCTTGGCCCATGATATTAATCATTAGTTGCATAAATAGCATTTCTAATGATTAATATCATGGGCCAAGTTATGCACGCACTACGACGTCATCATACCCTACTGATTACAATTGCGCTGGTATTAGTGGTATTGCCGTTTGTGGGTCTGTCCTTTTATAATCACCCCTCCCTTGATGATTATCTGGATGCGGTCACGGTAAAGAGTTAGGCTTTTGGAGAGCCCAAAAGCACTTTTACCTCACTCTTACAGGCCGCTACACAACTACGGTGTTGTTGGCATTGGTTAATCCGTTGCTGTATATCCGGCTGGAAGGCCACTGGTGGGTCGCCTTGATTTTTATCTTTGGAACGCTCCTGATATTGCGCTTTAGCCTTAGCGAATTACTAGTATTATCGGGCAAAGCGGGTTGGTTAGCAGCAGGACTTCTCCTGGGCTTGTGGCTGGCGTATGCACCCGGACAGGCCGAAGGCTTGTACTGGTTTACGGGGGCCTACACTTACATAATGGCGGTATGGCTCTTGCTCGTCTGGCTGGTGGCGCTGAATCGCTATGCGATGGCGCGCCTGGCCAAGAGTGGCGCCCGTCGCTGGCTACTGGCATTGGCCATGTTAACCCTCGCCGTGGCAGGAACCGTGGAACCTGTTGCACTGCCTTTTCTAATGTCCCTGGCAGCAGGAGCCTTTATCAGTTGGCGCCAGAAAGAAGGGCGGATAGTGTGGCTGCTGGCGGGGCTGGCGGTAGTGGGGTGCTTGGTTTCATTCGTGGCGCCCGGTAATTTTGTGCGCATTGCGAGCATGGGAGGCCAGTTCGGCGTCCTTAAAACGCTGTGCTACTCGACTGCTACTACGGGATACCTGCTGCTCACGTGGGTCGGCAACCCCGTGCTACTGGCACTATCCGCGCTGGTGTTTCCTGCGATGAACCGAATAGCGCAACAGCGGGACCAATTGATTGTGCAGTTCTTATCTCAGCTTCCGGCGGGGCTGCTGGCTATAGGGCTGGCTGGGTTAATGACGTTGGCGAGCTGCCCGGCTTATTATGCAAGCGGCACCGGGCTACCCCTGAGAGCCCGCACAACGCTGTATCTTCTGTTCCTGCTCGGTTGGTTTGCGGTGTTACTGACCTGGTGCTGCAGACAGGCGCGCTCAAGTCAATACTCGCCTATGGTCAATGCTCTGGCAACGGGACGGCTTGCCCCGCTGTGGACCGCGATGCTTGTACTTTTCTTTTTCGCCGACTATAACGTGCAAACCCGCGCGACGATGTTGGGCCAGGGCAGCAACAACGTGATACGCGCCTATCGCCAATGGCTGAACGGCGAAGCCGCCGGCTATGACGCCGAGCTTCGAGCGCGGTACCAAACGCTGCATAGCGGGGCCCCTGTAGTAACCATTCGGCCCCTACGAAACCGACCTGATTTGCTCTACAGCTTTGATATAGTTGGAACAAACAACCCGGAATTCTTAGAAGGTTATGCCCGATATTTCGGCACAAAGCGGGTGATATCCGGAGTAGCGGCGCGTTGAGGCAGACTAAGTTCCTGAGACGCAGTTTGCACTTTAAAGCTTAGAACAGAGCTTTCCCAACTATTCTAAACCGCAAACGGCTCCCCTCGCTGCGCCTGCCGCTTCAGCAGTGGGCAGATTTTGTAACGCTCGTCGTGGGTATCATTCCACAGGGATTCGAGCACGCGGTACACCCGCGGCACGCCGATGGCATTGGCCCAGGCAAAGGGGCCGTGGGGGTAATTGGTGCCCAGCTTCATGCCAAGGTCCACGTCCTGCATGGTGGCGGTGCCTTCCTGCACGGTAAAGCAGGCTTCGTTGATAATCTGGCAAATAACGCGGGGTGTAACCAGCCCAACCCGGTCGGCGACCACGCGGAAGTCGGTGCCCAGGGTGGCACAGGTGGCAGCAAGCTGCTCATGGTCGGCTTCGTGGAAGACGCTGACTTCGAGCAACTGGCGGTTGAGCAAGGTGGGTAGGCCGCAGAACCCAAAGAAGAGGCCGGTTGTAGGCCCATTTTTAGGGTCCGATAAGCTGTCGGCCAGGGAGTGGCAGGTAGTCTCGACAAAGACCGGGAAGGTGGCGGCCGCCAGGAGCCGGTAAGGGGCATCAGCGGCAAATTGAGCCGGAAAGAAGAACGCTACCGCGGCCGTAGCAGCCGCTACATCAATAACCTGCTGAACGGCATCCTCGTCGCGTTCGGGGCCGTGCGCGGTGTGGAGAAACGTGTATTCGTGGGCGGAGCCGAACTTCTCACGGAACTCAGTTTCTACGTGGTTGCCATCGAGGACCAGGATGTGCATGGTTTCAGTTGTTACTTTGGCTTCAAAGATACCCTAAGCTTCTCCCGTTCATGCCCCATCAGATTATCCTTACCGACCAGGCCCCTGCCCCCATTGGCCCCTACTCACAAGCCGTGCGCGCGGGCAATACCGTGTACGTATCGGGCCAGATTCCGCTCGACGCCGGCGGACAGCTCGTAACCGGCGATGTAACCGCCCAAACCCACCAAGTGCTCAAGAACCTGACGGCGGTACTGGCCGCAGCGGGCCTGGCGTTGACCGACGTGGTGAAGTGCAGCATCTTCGTCAAAGACCTCGGCAACTTCGCCACCATCAACCAAGTGTACGGCTCGTACTTCGACGACGCCACGGCACCGGCGCGCGAAACCGTGGAAGTGAGCCGCCTGCCCCGGGACGTGGAAGTTGAGATTTCCTGCATAGCCGTCGGAGCGTAGATTCCCGTTGGGCTGAGCATGCTGCTTAAGTCCGCTTTTCCTTTTATCCCGGGGTATGAAAGAACTTGGACTTGGCTTGCTCATCATTGGGCTCATTTCGTTGGTGCTGCCGCTCATCAACCCCAATATCCACTATGCATTTCTCACGTGGATTGACCAGTGGGGCCCAACAGTAGCCTGGGCCATCCGGGGTGGAGTCACGTTGTTGGGGCTGGTGCTCTGGCTGGGATTCCGAAACCGGGATT
The DNA here is from genome assembly GCF_042665855.1 of Hymenobacter humi. Classification (NCBI taxonomy): domain Bacteria; kingdom Pseudomonadati; phylum Bacteroidota; class Cytophagia; order Cytophagales; family Hymenobacteraceae; genus Hymenobacter; species Hymenobacter humi. Next base: position 625,426 of record NZ_JBHTEK010000001.1, read on the forward strand.
GAGGAGTTGCCCGTTGTCAGCGCGGGGCGGCCGCTGCCAATAGCGTTGAGCTGTTTGCCAAGCTCGGCATTAACTAATTGGGGGCCAAGGGCGTACTTCCATCGCCTCCTGGGCGGGTAAGAGCCCCGTTCATTACCCGGAGGGCCCTCCCATGCCTGCTTCCCTTCCCACTCACCCCTTCCGCACGGCGGAAGACCTGGACCTGGTGCTGGATGCCATAGGCGACACCCGCGTGGTGCTGCTGGGCGAGGCCTCGCACGGTACCCACGAATACTACACGTGGCGCACCGCCCTTAGTCAGCGGCTGATACGCGAAAAAGGCTTTCAGTTCATTGCCGTGGAGGGCGATTGGCCGGACTGCTTCGAAGTGAACGCGGCCATTAAGCAGGACGACGTGGCCTACGGCTCGGCCGCGCAGCTGCTGCAAACCTTCAACCGCTGGCCCACCTGGATGTGGGGCAACTGGGAAATCGCGGCCCTGGTGGAGTGGCTGCACCGCCACAACAAACCCCTGCAGGCCGAGGCGCGGGTGGGCTTCTACGGCCTGGACGTGTACAGCCTGTGGGATTCGTTGCAGCAGGTGCTGCGGTACGTGGAAAAACAGGGCGACGGCGCCGTAACGGCGGCGCGCCAGGCGTTCCGTTGCTTCGAGCCCTACAGCACCGACCCGCAGGAATACGCCCGGGCCGTGGCGTTCGTGTCGGAAGATTGCCAGGCCGAAGTCATCGAGGTGCTGCGGGCCCTGCGCCACCAGGCCCACGAGCGGCAATACGCCAATCTACCCGAGCGCGAACAGGCCTTTGGCGCCGAGCAAAACGCCCTGGTGGCCGTGAACGCCGAACGCTACTACAAGGCCATGTTGCGCGGCGGCGGGGCCTCGTGGAATGTGCGCGACCATCACATGATGGAAACCCTCACCCGCCTGCTCAACCTGCACGGCCCGGGCAGCAAGGCCATCATCTGGGCCCACAACACGCACATCGGCGATGCCCGCTACACCGACATGCGCCGCGAAGAAATGGTCAACCTGGGCCAGTTGGCCCGGGAGCAGGCGGGCCGCGAGCAGGTGTTCAGCATCGGCTTCGGGTCTTACCAGGGCAGTGTTGTGGCCGGCAAGGCCTGGGGCGCAAAGCTGGAGAAGATGGAGGTACCCGCGGCCACCCGCAACTCCTGGGAAGGCCAGCTCCATAGCCAGTTAGACGGCGCTAACGCCCTGCTGCTCTCGTCGGAGTTGAAGGACCATGCCCACTTGCGGCAGTCGCAGGGCCACCGCGCCATTGGGGTGGTGTACCGGTCGCAGTTCGAGCAGTTCGGCAACTACGTGCCTTCCGTCATCCCCGAGCGCTACGATGCGTTTCTGTTTCTGGACCGCACCCGCGCGCTGCATCCGCTCGATATTCATCCGGCTCAGAAAGGCCCGCCCGACCTCTACCCCTGGGGCGAATAAGGCAAAAAGGCGAAGTAAACAGATGGTCTAAGTAGTTGGGTGCGGCACCACTTCGCGCGACTACTTACGGGCCTTACCTTTGCGGCGCGCTTCGGCCTACGGAGCGCGCTTTTTTGCCCTATGACTGAGAGAGAAGTTCGGGTGCGTTTTGCACCGTCGCCCACCGGGCCCCTGCACATTGGCGGCGTCCGCACGGCCCTTTACAACTACCTGCTGGCCCGCAAGCTGGGCGGCAAGATGCTGCTTCGCATCGAGGATACCGACCAAAACCGCTTCGTGCCCGGCGCCGAAAACTACATTTTGGAAGCCCTGGCCTGGTGCGGCATCGTGATTGACGAAGGCGTGGGTCCCGGCGGCCCGCACGCGCCCTACCGCCAGAGCGAGCGCAAGCCCATGTACAAGCAGTACGCCGACCAGCTCATTGCCAGCGGCCACGCCTACTACGCCTTCGATACGCCCGAGGAGCTCGACGCCATGCGCGCCCGCCTGCAGGCCGCCAAGGTGCCCAACCCGCAGTACAACAGCATCACGCGCGCCCAGATGCGCAACTCCCTCACCCTGCCCGAGGATGAGGTGAAGCAGCTGCTCGACAGCGGCGCGCAGTACGTGATTCGCCTGAAGGTGCCCCGCAAGGAGGAAGTCCGCTTCCAGGACCTGATTCGGGGCTGGGTGGTGGTACACTCCTCCGCCATCGACGACAAGGTGTTGATGAAATCGGACGGCATGCCCACGTACCACTTGGCCAACATCGTCGACGACCATTTGATGGAAATCTCGCACGTTATCCGGGGAGGAATGGCTGCCCTCGGCGCCGCTGCACGTGCTGCTCTACCGCTACCTGGGCTGGGAAAGCACCATGCCGCAGTTTGCCCACTTGCCCCTGCTGCTCAAGCCCGACGGCACGGGCAAGCTCAGCAAGCGCGACGGCGACAAGCTCGGCTTCCCGGTGTTTCCCCTGGAATGGCACGGCCTCGACGGCGAAACCGGCGAGCCCACCGTGAGCCGCGGCTACCGCGAAGACGGCTACCTGCCCGAAGCCTTCATCAATTTCCTGGCTTTCCTGGGCTGGAACCCCGGCTCGCAGCAGGAGATTTTCTCCATGGACGAGCTGATTGCCGCCTTCAGCATCGAGCGGGTGAGCAAGTCGCCGGCCCGCTTCGACCAGAACAAGGTGAAGTGGTACAACGAGCATTACCTCCGCGCCAAATCCGACGCCGAGCTCGCGCCCTACCTGCTCAACGCGCTGGCCGAGCACGGCATTGCCTGCGACCAAGCCAAGGCCGAGCAAATCGTGAGCGTGATGAAGGAGCGGGTGAGCTTCCCCAAGGATTTCTGGCAGGAAGCCAAGTACTTCTTTCAAGCGCCCGACAGCTACGATGAGCAAGTGGTGAGCAAGAAGTGGAACCCACAGGTAGCCAATGCCCTAGCAGCCTACGCCGTGGCGCTGCCCGGCACACCTGAAACCGCCGCCGAAGGCCTCAAAGCCCTGTTCAGCCAGACCGTGGAAAGCCAGGGCCTGAAGCCCGGTCAGGTGCTGCAGGCCCTGCGCGTGGCCGTGACCGGCGCCGGAGCCGGCCCCGATTTGTTTGAGACTCTGGCAATATTGGGCAAAGCCGAAGTGGCTACGCGCCTGCGTACGGCGGTGGCTGCTTTGGGGTAGCCGGCAGTTCGACCATAAAGAAAATCCCTGGCCCTACAGCCAGGGATTTTTTGTGTTTTACAGCCACGACGCTTTGTCAGCCAAGACCTTGGATGCTTAAAGGCAGCGCTTCTGTATGTGGCAAGAGGCTATCCTTGGCAATTATTCCGCACGGGCCACTGCTAACGGAGCCGGACTACTACCGGGGATATAGCTGCTGCGGAGCCAAGCTAAGTTATAGGGCATGCCACCATTTACAGGCGAAACGAAGTGAAAAGTATGGGGAGCCAGGGATAGCAGTGCACGGATGAAGAGGCGTGTTTTAACATCATTTTTTCAACTACTGTATAGCTTATTTTTTATTAAAATTCAATTCAATGTTCTTTTATGCAAATTTTATCTGCACCGTACATATATTTACATTATCAACGCGCAAGATTTCATTATTCATATTCACAACAAAGTCATATTGATCCGGGCGTCCCTTCCTTTTTAGCGCTTTTTCACTCTCTTGACTAATCATCTGTGCACATCGGACACCTGCCAGAATATGTCTTAGGCGTTAAGGTATTCATCGACTGAAACTTAATAAGGTTAAGGTTTATGATTATTCAATCATAGAATTGGGCTTCACCTTTAGTCCGTTGTTCTTCTCTTCTTCAAATGGGTAGCGCTCGGATAATAATACCGAATCAAAACCGAATAATTATATTTTTTCTCGCTTTACCCTTCCGACTCCATGAACAAACTCCTTACCTGCTTTTTCGCCCTCTTCATCAGCTTGCCGTTTACCGGATACAGCCAATGCTCTGGACGCTACGAATTTACCTACCCATCGGGCAGCAGCACCACTACTACTGGTACTAACAATGGTTCCGGCAGTGCAACGGGCACCTATTGCCCGCCTGCCCTCGGCTCCTCTGTCGTGGAGGAAATCACAGTCTATTCGCAGAGTAACAGCAACGTAACCCTGACGGATAATGTCGGCAGCGCCGCTGTTACAAAACCAATCTCTGCAGGAGGCACTGTCACGTTCGCTGTTGCTGCTTCTGATACCCCGATTACGTACACTTTAAGCAGTTTTATCAACTGCCCGAATAACAAACCGGAGATTTTCACCCTGACGCTGGCGCCAACCCTGACGCTGGAAGCTGCTGCTGCATCTGTGTGTTCGGGCGACGGCGTATTATTGACAGCCACCGGTGCTACTCCCGGCTCCATTTACACATTTACGGCTCCTGGCTTCTCTGAAACTAGCACGACTGGTTCGATAACTGTATTTCCTACCGCTACAACCACATACACAGTATCGGTACCAACGAGCCGTGGGCCCAACACGCAGCAGCAAATCGAGGTGTTTACACCTTCGTTGACGACTTCCAGCAGCCCTATAGGGTTAATTTGCCCTGGCACGCCAATCACACTTTCCGCAGCCAGCAATATTGCCGGGACTATCTTCACTTTTAAAGATGCTGATGGCAATATTCTTAACAATAGCTCTCCCACTACGGCCATAGTTACGCCTGGTAGTAGCACGACCTACACAGTTACGACTAATAACCCTTCTAACTGCTCCAACACTGGTTCGGCAAATATTCCGGTAACAATAACGCCCCAGGTTGTCACGGTTAGCCCAACCTCGCTTAATACCACGCGCAACACGCCATTCACGCTCACCGCTACGTCTAATTACCCGGACGCTACATTTCAGTGGACGAGCAACGGCCCGGGAGGCAATGCCTACCCCTCAGGAGCAACCGTCACGACTTCGGTACCCGGCCCCCAATCGTCCTACAATTTCACCGTAACAGCCACTGCCGGTGCGTGCTCAACCTCCAAGAGCGTTTTGGTTACCCTCTCCAACCCTCTACCCGTGCAGCTGGCGGCTTTTTCGGCCCGTCGCCAGGGCAGCGTGGCATTGCTGAGCTGGAACACGGCCAGCGAGCACAACAACGCGTACTTTGCTGTGGAGCGCTCTGCTGACGGCAACTCCTTCGCGAAGTTGGCGAACGTGACAGGCGCAGGCGAGTCGTCCACGCCCCGGGCTTATACATTCACTGACCAGCGCCCGCAGGCGGCAATTACCTACTACCGCCTCCAGCAGGTAGACCATAATGGGCAGGCGGCCTACTCCCCGGTAGTGGCTCTGGCGGCGGAGCGGGCGGCGGGCAACTGGCTGGTGCCCACGGCTTCGCCCCGCCAGTTCACCGTGCAGGGCACGCTAGACGCCAATAGCCGTTTCGCGGTGCTGGACGTGCTGGGCCGGCCTGTATATACGCAAGCCCTGACCCCGGAGCACGCGGCCGTGACACTGCCAAGCTTGCCCACGGGCGTGTATGTTTTCAGCCTGACAACCGAGCAAGGCCGGTTTACGGTCCGGCAATTCGTTACTGGAACAAATTAAGCACCTCCGCAAGCTTACGTGCTTTTCCTAGCAGTTGAGACGTGGGCGGTAAATCATGCAAAAAGAGGCTGGCCCGAGGGCTAGCCTCTTTTTTGTGCCAAAGCTCCAACGCACACCACCCGTCGGCGCTTATTCGCGTAAATGCTGCGTTAGGCACCGCACCAAACCTACCTCATCATGGCCAAGAAACCCGTCAAGCCCAAGTCCAAAGCCCAAGACCCCGACAAAAAAGCCCGCGTCCACAAAGAGCTGGAAGGCTTTGAGATTGGGGTGAATCCGCTGGGCGAAATCACTTCCAACTACAGCATCGAAGAAATCAACAAGTTTTTGGGGCGCCACGTGCGCGACAAAAAGCTGGTGGACCGCGCTGGTCAGTTCGGTGAAAAGCCCGAGCCCGGCGAAACCGAGGACGAAGCCTTCCCCATTGCCGACGCCGAACACTCGCCCGAGCCCGAAGAAACCGAGGAGGACTTCATGAAGCGCACCAGCCGCGAGGCCAAGCGCAAGAAAGCCGCCCTCGACCCCGACGCCGCCGCGGCCGAAACCCGCGCCGACCTACCAGCCGACGAATAGCTCAATTTTCAGCTCAACGGCTGGCTACAGCGTGAGCGAGGAGCCGGTGCGGCGGCCGTTTTCGAAGGTTTCCACTTTCAATAAATTACCATCCTTATAGGTTTCGGCTCGGGTAACCCTGCCGTCTTTGTCGTGCGTTTCCACCTGCGTGAGCTTGCCCAGGCTCGTAGGTTTCGGTGCGGCTGATGGTGCCGTTGGTATAGGTTTGGACGGACGTGATTTGGCCGCTCTCGTCGTAGCTCGTCCAGGGCCCGTACCAATAGAAGCGGGCTCCCTTTTTCCGGTGACCCACTGCGCGCTGCCCCGGCGCGCGACCTTGCCGCTGGGATGCCAGTACGTTACTTCGCACAGCCCATCTCGGCCGTAGCGCTCGGAATGGTCGAGGCTGCCGGTGGGCGCGAAGTAGCGGAACGTGCCCACCGGCCGGCCGTGCCGGTACTTACCCGTGGTGAAGGGCTGCTTGCTGTCATTATCATAGTAAGTGCGCCAGCGCCCTTTCGCCAGGCTGTTGCGGTCGTACCGGTTCGGCTTCCAAAAGCCGCGTGGCCCGTTGTTGGCGACACAGGCGTTCAGCAGCGCCGAGCAAAGCAACAATACAAACACTTTAAAACGCATGGACAGAGGGCGTTAGGATTAACTATGAATTTAGTTTAAGATAATTACCCAACGTTGCTCCACCAAATTATTGTGGCCTTTGGCGGATAAATAGCAGAAGTACCATAAATACTCTCGCGCTTTTACCTTTGGCTCAACCAACCCTCTTTTCTGCTGCCTATGCTCTCGCACGACGTTGACTTCCGCATCCTCGGCTCCGACATTCAAGTACTTGAAATTGAGCTGGACCCCAACGAAACCGTGATTGCCGAGGCCGGCGCCATGGTGTACATGGAAGAAGGCATTGCGTTTGAGACCAAAATGGGCGACGGCTCCGAGCCCGACCAGGGCCTGATGGGCAAGCTGTTCTCGGCCGGCACGCGGCTGATTACGGGCGAGTCGCTGTTTCTCACGCACTTCACCCACCGTGGCGGCTACGGCAAAAGCCGCGTGGCATTCTCGGCCCCCTACCCCGGCACCATCATTCCCATCGATTTAAGCGAGATGCCCGCTGGGCTTATTGTCCAGAAGGACGGCTTTTTGGCCGCCGCACGGGCACCAAAATCAGCCTGCACTTCAACCAGAAATTTGGGGCAGGCCTCTTCGGCGGCGAGGGCTTCATTCTGCAAAAGCTCACCGGCGATGGCAAGGCCTTTGTGCACGCCGGCGGCACCATCATCGAGAAACGGCTCAACAACGGGCTCCTGCGCGTCGATACCGGCTGCGTGGTGGCCTTCGAGCCCAGCATCGACTTTAGCGTGGCGCGGGCCGGCGGCCTGAAATCGATGATTTTTGGCGGGGAGGGGCTGCTGCTGGCCACCCTGCGCGGCACCGGCCGCGTGTGGATGCAGTCCATGCCGGTTAAAAAGCTCATCCGCGCCCTGGCGCCGGGTGGCGGCAACGCCCAGAAGGAAAGCGGCGGCGTACTCGGCGGCCTGCTCGGCGGCGTCCTGGACGAGTAGCTTCACCCAGAGGCCCGCAGCAACCCAGCCGTCGGGACCTTAGCCCGCAGTCATGCCCTTAATCGCGAACCCAATGGCTACTACGGCCACGAGGCCGATGGCGATGGCCACGCGTATCAGGAACTTGTAGTCGTTGGCTTCGTCGTGTTTGCGCCGGTCGATATGGCGGCGCTGGCTTCGGGACTTGTACGGACGCTGATAGGCTGATTTCTGAGCCGAAGGAGTAAAAGTAGTCGAGGACATAGGCGGGAATTATAAAGTAATATTACTAGATATTCCTGAAATAAAGCCTAAGCCGTTGTCATAAATTCGGTGGTCATCAATGAAAGGCTGTTTTCTCTGCTTGGGCGGATGATAATGCCTTGCCAAGTGCACGTTAGCTCGCGTGTTTGCGGGCGCTGGCGGCTGTGCGCAGCACGGCTTCCAGCACCTCGCGGGAGTTGAGCAGGCGGGGCACCTTGTGCTGCCCCCAGTTTGCCCTGGCTGGCCAGCCAGGCCTCGAATGTGCCGGCCGGCACCACCCGCAGGCGCGGCGGCGCCAGGGCCAGACCGCGGTGGCGCTTGGCCGCGTAGTCGGAATTGACTTCGCACAGCGTGGCGTCGAGCACTGCCCCGAACTGCTCAAGATTGGGCCGGGCGGCATCTGTAGCGAACTCGACCACCCACTCGTGGCCCCCGCGCGAGGACGCGTTGTCTACCGCAAACCAGATGGGCGCGGCGGTAAAGTCGCGCACGGCGACGCCGGTAGCCCGGCTGGCGGCAACAACTGCCGCTTCGGCGTTTTCGATGACCACCTCTTCGCCGAACGCATTGAGGAAGTGCTTGGTACGGCCCGTGATGCGCACCCGGTACGGCGCGAGCGAGGTAAAGCGCACGGTGTCGCCCACTACGTAGCGCCACAGCCCGGCATTGGTGCTGATGATGAGGGCGTAGGGCCGGTGCAGCTCCACTTCGGCCAGCGGCACGGGGCGCGGGTCGGGGCTGGCCCACTGGTCGGCGGGCAGGAATTCGTAGTAGATGCCGTGGTCGAGCAGCAGCAGCAGGTCTTCGCTATTGGGCTGGTCCTGCAGGGCAAAGTACCCTTCCGAGGCGCTGTAGATTTCCAGGTAGCGCATGCGCGCATCCGGTATCAGCTGCCGAAACAGCTCGCGGTAGGGCCCGAAGGCCACAGCGCCGTGCAGAAACAGCCGCAGGCGCGGCCACACGTGGGTGATGTCGGGCACGCCGGCCAGCTCCACCACGCGGCGCAGCAGCACCACCATCCAGGTGGGCACGCCGGCCAGGGTGCGCACGTCCTGCGTGAGGACGTGGGCGGCGATGCGCTCAATTTTTCTTCCCACTCGTCGAGCAGCGCCAGCTTGAGCGGGGGCGTGCGCATCTGCTCGGCCCACCCCGGCAGCTGCTGCATGATGACGGCCGACACGTCGCCGGCCCGGGACGCGGCGTCCTGCGGTCGAAACGGATTGGCGGTGTGCGTGCCGCCCAACGACAAGGTTTTGCCCGCCAGCAGGCGCTCCTGCGGGTAGAAGTGGGTGGCCAGGGCCAGCATGTCGCGCCCGGCGCGGTAGTGGCAATCCTGCAGCGCCTCGGCCGTGACGGGGATGTACTTGCTGCGGGCGTTGGTGGTGCCGCTCGACTTGGCAAACCAGCGGGGCCGGCCGGGCCACAAGACGTTGGGCTGGCCGCGCAGCACTTTCTCTATTTCGGGGTACAGCTGCTCGTAGGTACCCACGGGCACGCGCCGGGAAAACTCGCTGGCGTTCAGCCGTTCCCGGAACCCGTAGCGCTGGCCCCACTCGGTGGCCTGGGCGCGCTGCAGCAGCTGGCGCAGCAGCTCGGCCTGCACTTCATGCGGCTGCCGACGAATGCGGGCCAGCCGCGGCATGCTGCCCCATTGAACGGCGGTGGCAAGTAGCTGGTCGAGCATAGAGTGAAATGAAGAATGGGGAATGAAGAATGAAGAATTGGGCTGGATTGGTGCTGACGAACCGACAATTCTTCATTCTTCACTCTTCATTCCTCATTGGGTTAAATGGTCCGCTTCAATTCGAAATTCTTGCCCAAGTATACGCGGCGCACGGTTTCGTCGCCGGCCAGCTCTTCGGCCGTGCCGGCCTTCAGCAGCTTGCCTTCGAAGAGCAGGTAGGCGCGGTCCACGATGTTGAGGGTGGCGTTGACGTCGTGGTCGGTGATGAGTACGCCGATGTTGCGGTGCTTGAGCTTGGAGACAATGCCCTGGATTTCTTCGGTTGCGATGGGGTCGACGCCGGCAAAGGGCTCGTCGAGCAGCACAAACTTGGGGTCGACGGCCAGGGCGCGGGCAATTTCGGTACGGCGGCGCTCGCCCCCGCTCAGCACCTTGCCCAGGTTTTTGCGCACGTGGGTGAGGCTGAATTCTTCGAGCAGCTCCTCCACCTTGTCGCGGCGGGCTTGCTTGGGCATGCTGGTCATTTCGAGCACGGCCATGATGTTTTCCTCCACGCTCAGGTCGCGAAACACGCTGGCTTCCTGGGCCAGGTAGCCCACGCCTAGCCGCGCCCGCTGATAGATGGGCATCGTGGTTATTTCGGTGTTATCCAAAAAGATACGACCCGCGTTGGGCTTCACCATGCCCACCATCATGTAGAAGCAGGTGGTTTTGCCGGCGCCGTTGGGCCCGAGCAGCCCCACGATTTCGCCTTGCTCTACGGTGACCGACATGTCGTTGACGACGGTGCGGGCTTTGTATTTTTTGACGAGGTGGTCGGCGCGAAGAATCATGGGCACAAAGGTACGGGCTTAGGATACGGAAGGCAGATACGCCAACAAACGATTGTAAATGGATATGTTATTCGGCTTGCCTAACAATTGACTTGAAATTTTCCATTACTTTTAACCCGACAACTAACCACCTAATTTTTTTCTTTATATGAAATTAAAAACACTACTCCTTGCGGGCGGAGCAGTCCTGGTGGGCGCATCGAGCGCCAACGCAGGTGGCTTTCAGGTTTACCTGCCCAGCCAGCAGAGCATCGGCATGGGCGGAGTAGGCGTGGGCCTCTCCATGGAGCAAGCTGCGCAGTTTATGAACCCCGGGGCCATGGCCATGCTCCGCCAGAATGGCGTGCAGGTGGGCATGAGCTTTACGTTTGCCCGGGTGGCGTTTCGGCCGGCTTCGGGCGGCGAGCAGCGCCAGCTGGAAAATTCGACCGTAACCCCGTTTAACGTGTACGCCAGCTTTGGCCCCAAAGAGGGCAAGTTCCGCGCCGGCATCTCCGTATACACGCCTTATGGCTCCTCGCTGAAGTACGAGAAGGGCTGGGAAGGCCGCTTTGCCCTCAACGAAATCACCTTGCGCGCCGTGTACATTCAGCCCACGGTGAGCTACGCCCTCACCGACCAGCTGAGCGTGGGCGCCGGCCTGATGATACTGTCGTCGGGCTCGGTAAACCTGCAGCGCACCGTGCCGCTGCCCTCGGCCGAAGGCCAGATTGAGCTGGACGGCAAAACCAAAACTGCTTTCGGCGTCAACGCCGGCATTTTCTTCAAGCCCTCCGACAAGCTCAGCCTGGGCATCAGCTACCGCTCCAAGATTGACGCCAAAGTAGAAGGCGGCGACGTGACCGTTTCGGGCATCACGCCCGCGCTGCAGTCGCGCTTCGTCGGCAACAAGTTCGATGCCACCCTGCCCCTGCCCGCTACCGTGAACGTGGGCATCGGCATCACGCCCACCGAGAAGCTCACCGTGGGCTTCGACGTGAACTTCACGCAGTGGAGCGAGTACCGCGCCCTGCGCTTCGACTTCACCAAAGACGGCCAGCCGGCTCAGGTGGGCACCGGCACCTTCTCGGAGTCGAAACGCTCCTACGAGGACGCGCTGACCTTCCGCCTCGGCGGCCAGTACATGGTGAACGACAAGCTGGCCGTACGCCTGGGCACGGGCTACGACATGTCGCCGGTGCGCGACGGCTACATGACCCCCGAAACGCCGGACAACAACCGCGTTATCGCCACGGCCGGGGTGGGCTACAACGTCACCGAGCGCCTGGGCGTGGACGCTTCCTTTATGTTCCAGGCCATCCAGAAGCGGACGCAAACCGAAAGCGACCTGCTCAACAACGGCACCACCGACCGCCCGGCCGGCACCTACCGCACCAACATCAGCATCCCCGGCATCGGGCTGCGCTACAACTTCTAAGCCTCACTCCCCTAGTACTTCGTTTGTATGAACCTACTTTTCAAACGTTCCGCGCCATTTCTGGCGGTCCTGGGCCTCGTGCTTGGCGGTTGCCAGCCCGAGTTGGACAACCCCAAGCCCAGCGCCGGCCAGGCCGATTTTACCCGCTATATCTCTATTGGTAACTCGCTCACCGCCGGCACCAGCGACGGCGGAGTGTACCGGGAAGGCCACCAACTCGTATCCCAACATTCTGGCGGGCCAGTTCAAGCTGGTGGGCGGCACCGACTTCACGCAGCCCCTCTTCACCGAGGCCCAAAGCAATGGCTCGGGCTACCTGCGCCTCACCGGATTTACGGCCGCGGGCCTGCCCATCACGGCTCCCGTGACCGCCAATCTGGGTGTGCGGGCCGTTAGCCCGCAGATACTCTACACGAAATTCACCGACCGGATAAACAACCTGGGCGTTGACGGCATCCGGATGTCGGACATTCAAACCGCTGGCTACACCAGCACCAATGCCCATTTCGAACGCATTACCCCCGACGCTAACCTGCAGCAAACCTACCTGCAGCGCGTGCAGGCCACGGTGGCGGACATCAAGCCGACCTTCTTCACCGAGTGGCTGGGCAACAACGACGTGTTGGGCTATGCCACTTCCGGTGGCGCCGTAGCGTCCCGGACGATAACTCCCGCGGCCACGTTCACGGCCAATACCAAGCTCATCCTGGACGCTTTGGTAAAAGATGGCGCAAAGGGCCTGGTGTCAAACATTCCCGACGTTGCCGGCATTCCGTTCTTTAACACCGTGGGCCCGAGCTTTCGGGCTAGTCTGGCAGCCGCTGCTGTTCCCAGCGCAGCGCCCTTCATTTACACGACGGGCGTCCTGGCTCCGGGCCAGCCCAACACCCGCGTGACCACTGCTAAAGTGTCGGATATCCGCGACGCTGCCGGTGCCGGCAACCTGCTGCTCACCCTCACGGCCTCGCCTTACGTGTCGCTCTACGGACGGCCCGGCGGCAAGTACTGGCGCGACTTTTACCAGCAGGTGAAGCCCTCGCTGCCGGCTACTTATACCCTGACCCAGTTCCTGGGCCCAGCCTTGTTGGGCGGTTTAGCTATTGATACCACCAAGAACTTTGGGCAAGACATAGCAAACCCCTTCCCCAGCACCCTGTTGCTGGACGGCACGGAGCAAACGGCGGTTACCAATGCCACCAACGGGTTCAATACGACCCTCGCCGCTGAGGCGAACGCCCGTAACCTGGCCTTGTTTGATGCAAACGCCTTTTTCCGCTCGGTGGCCGGCAATGGCATCATCACGAATACGGTGCCCAACTCGGCGGCCTACATTTCCGGCAACTTGTTCAGCCTCGACGGGGTGCACCCCACCCCCGCGGCTACGCAGCTTTGGCGAATGAGATGATTAAAACCATCAACGCCAAGTACGGCTCTGCCATCCCGGGCGTGGATGCTACCCGCTACCGCGGCGTGATGTTCCCTCCCCAGTAAACATCCCGATTGCCTAAAAAGAAGCGCCATCCCCGTTGGGGATGGCGCTTCTTTTTAGGCAATAACAGTCCGCTAGGAGGCGCTAATGGCCTGGCCCGCGGCGATGTGCTGGGCAATGAGCTGCGCGTGGTGGCGTCCGTTTTCGATAAACCAGCGGCTGGTGGCCCGGCCCCGCACACGGTGCCGGCCACAAAGAGCCCGGGGCGCGTGGTTTCGTGGGTGGCGGGGTCAAAGAGCGGGGCGCGGGCCTCGTCGGCAGGGTCGGGCTCCACGCCCAGGCGGCCGAGCAGGGCCTCGTCGGGCAGGTAGCCGGTGAGGGCGTACACGAAATCGGTGGCAATGGTGAGCGGACCCTCGGGCGTGAGCACCTCCACCGCCTCGGGCCGGATGGCCGTGATGGTAGTGTTGAAGTGCGCCGTGATGCGGCCTTCGGCAATGCGGTTGACGAGGTCGGGGCGAATCCAGTATTTGACCGAATTGCTGACTTCCGGGCCGCGCACGATGAGCGTGACCTTGGCGCCGGCCCGGGTGAGCTGCAGCGCCGCTTTGGCCGAGGAGTTCTTGGCCCCGACCACCACCACGTTTTGCGTGACGTGCTGGTAGGGCTCCTTGTAGTAGTGGCTCACGTGGGGCAGGTCTTCGCCGGGCACGTGGAGCAGGTTGGGCACGTCGTAGAAGCCGGTGGCCACCACCACGTTGCGGGTGCTGATTTCGCCTTTGTCGGTGGTCACCGTGAAGTCGCCCTGCTCGCCTTTCAGGGCCAGCACTTTCTCGTGCAGGCGCAGCTCCAGCTTCTCGGCAGCGGCTACGCGGTGGTAGTAGTCGAGGGCGTCTTCGCGCAGGGGCTTGTACTGGCTGGTCGGGAAGGGATAGCCGCCGATTTCCAGCAGCTCGGGCGTGGAGAAAAACTCCATGTTGGTCGGGTAGCCGATAATGGAATTGACCAGGGCCCCTTTTTCCACGATGGCCGTGCGCAGGCCGCGGCGCTGGGTTTCGAGGGCGCAGGCTAGGCCCACGGGGCCAGCGCCAATGATGAGAACGTCGAGCATAATTTGAATGGGATAGGAACGCGCCTTGGCGCGTTCAATCGTTGATACGGTACTCGCATCCACAGGCGTCGAACGGCAATACGGTGCGGGCGTCGAACGCGCCATGGCGCGCCCCTACCTTTGTGGCATGCGTACCTGTGACTTGTGCGGCGGCACCGATTTTAAGAAGCTGCCCTTTTACTACGAATTTGAAGGCCAAAAGCTGCAAGGCACCCAGTGCCGAAGCTGCGACCTGATGTTTCTGGCCCCGCAGCCCACGCCCGCGCAGCTGGAGCGGCTCTACGGCAAGGACTACTTCACGGAGCGGCCCAACTACGACCGCACCCAGCAGGACACGGTTTTCATTGAAGAAGGCCAGAAGCAGGACGCTCTAAACCAGGCTCGGCCCGACAAGTTCACCAATTACATCCTGGCCAAGTACCCCGGCCGCAAGTTCCGCTACCTCGACGTGGGCTGCGGGCCCGGCTACACCCTCAAAAGCCTGGAAAACCTGGGCTGGGAAGCCCACGGCCTGGAAATCTCCGAGCACGCCGCCGACTTCGCCCGTCGCGAACTCGACCTGCCCGTGGTAACCGGCAACATCGAAACCACCGAGGACTTCCACGAAAACCAGTTCGACCTCGCCTACATGGGCGACGTTCTCGAGCACCTGCTCTCCCCGGCTGCCACGCTGGCCAAATTCCACCGCATTCTGGAGCCGGGCGGCCTGCTGGTGCTGGCCCTGCCGGCCACGCTCAACCTGCCCACCGTGCGCCTGGGCTTCGCCGCCTATGGCGTGCTGGGCAAAGAGCGCAAGATGGACATTCCGCCCTATCACCTCTTCGAGTTCACGCCGGCAACCATCACCAAAATGCTGAAAAAGCAGGGCTTTGAAGTGGTGGAGCTGCTGAACCCAGTGAAGCCGCCGAAGAATATCCGCCTGGGAGGCAGCGTGGTAGAGAAAGTGAGCAAGCTGGCCGGCCAGTACCCAACCTACTACCTAAACAAGCTGACGGGAAGGTTTGGGGACCGCATGTTCGTGGTGGCCCGGAACGTAAAGTAGCCCGGGTTTTCCTTCCGTCGGGCATTTCGCTTTACGCTGCCCGCCTCAGGTGCGCAGCGCGCCCACGTGCCGGTAAGTATTGATGAGCACGCCCGTGGGCGTTGCCTGCGAGCTCACGAACGCGAGTTCGCGCGGGTCGGCAGCATCCGAGAAAAAGCGTTTGCCCCGGCCCAGCAAGACGGGGTACACCATTAGCACTACCTCGTCGACCAATCCCCGGTCAAGCAGCAAGGACGTCAGCATTGAACTGCCGCAGACAATCAGGTCGGGGCCGTCTGTTGCTTTGACGTGGCGAATGCCCGCCAGGATGTCGGCGCCCAGGTCCTGGGCCGGGCCCCAGGGAGGCTGCCCGGCCGGTGGGTTGCCACGTATTTCGTGGCCGCGTTGAGCCCATTGGCCATCGGATTATCCCCGGCGTTCGGCCAGAAGTCCGCCCAGGCGTCGTAGGTGCGGCGCCCCAGCAGCAAATCGAAGCGGCTGCCATAGGCCTCGACCACGGCGGCTAACCCCGCCGGCGTTCGATAAGGTACCGTCCAATTTCCATGCGCGAAGCCCCCGTCGTTGTCGTGCTGCATCACGCCATCAAGGGAGATGTGCTCCATGATTCTAATCTTCCTCATGCTGTTTGCTGTGCGTTTAATGCTGGCACAAGGTTAAAACCAATGCCCCGGATTGATGCCGGGCGCTGGTAATAAATTAAGCAGGCCGTTTGCGGCCACTTGCATTTGTTTTTAGGTGATGCATCGCCCTTTCTACACGGGCCCCAAGAGCTGCCCATAAAAAAAGGCCTGAAACACGAGTCCCAGGCCTTTTTTAGTTTGTTGTGCCGCGGGCTAAAAGCCCGGGCTACGCTACAGCAGCTCCGTGCTGCGCTTCACAAACGCCGTCAGTGCCTCACCTTTCAGCATGCCCTGGGCCAGCAGCGCGAGGTCGAAGGCTTGCTTGGCGAGCTTCTCGCCGTTGCCGTCGGTGGCCAGCACTTTCTGGGCGAGGGGATGGTTGGCATTCACCGTTACGTCGTACGACTCGGGGAAAGCGCCGAACATCTGCATGCCGCCTCCGCCGCCGGTGCGCTGCATGTCCTTCATGCGGCGCATGAATTCGTTTTGGGTGATGACCACCGGGGCGTCCTGCGGTGAGAGGGCCGCTACTTTCACGTGCATGGTGTCGTTGGCGATGGCCGTCTTGAAGAGGTCGGTGAGCTTGGTTTGCTCGTCTTCGCTCAGCACGCTTTCGGTGGTGTGGTCCTTCTCGATGAGCTTGCTCACCGTGTCGGCGTCGACGCGCTTGAAGCTGGTTTTCTCCAGTTTCTGCTCGAGCTGGCCCACAAAGTGCGGGTCGAGCACCTGGTCGAAGTTGAGCACGTCGTAGCCACGCTCCTGAGCGGCTGCCACAAAGCTATGCTGGTGTTCGGCGTCGTTGGTGTAGAGCACCACGGTGTTGCCGTCCTTGTCCTGCTGGTTGGCCTGGATGTGCTCGGTGTACTCCGTGATGGTAAACAGCTTGTTGTCGACGTTCTTGAGCAGCACGAAGTCCTTGGCCTTCTCGTAGAACTTCTCATCCGAGAGCATGCCGTATTTCACAAACATGCCGATGTCCGACCATTTCTCCTCGTAGCCGGGCCGGTCCTGCTTGAAGAGGCCGCTGAGCTTGTCGGCTACTTTCTTGGTGATGTAGGTGTTGATTTTGCGCACCGCGGCATCGGCCTGCAGGAAGCTGCGCGACACGTTGAGCGGAATATCGGGCGAGTCAATCACGCCGTGCAGCAGCATCAGGAACTCGGGCACGACGTCTTTTACCTCATCAGTAATAAACACCTGGCGCGAGTACAGCTGAATCTTGTTGCGCTGGAACTGCAGCTCGTCCTTCACCTTGGGGAAGTACAGAATGCCAGTGAGATTGAACGGATAGTCCACGTTCAGGTGAATCCAGAACAGGGGCTCGTCCATGCTCATGGGGTAGAGCTCCTGGTAGAATTTCTTGTAGTCCTCGTCGGTGAGCTCGGCGGGCTGCTTGGTCCAGATGGGTGTGGTCTGGTTGATGACCTCGCCCTCGAACTCAATCGGAATGGGCAGGAACTTGCAGTACTTGGTGAGGATGGTGCGTAGGCGGGCTTCCTCCAGAAACTCGTCGGAATCGGCAGCTACGTGCAGTACCACGTCGGTGCCGCGCTCGGCTTTGTCGGTGGTTTCGAGCGTGAACGACGTGCTGCCGTCACAAATCCAGTGGGCGGCTTCGGTGCCCTCCTGATGGCTCTTCGAGAAAATCTCCACGTTGTCGGCCACCATGAAGGCCGAGTAGAACCCCAGACCGAACTGACCGATAATCTGGTCTTTGGTGGCGGCGTCCTTGTCTTTGTACTTCTCCACAAACTCGGTGGCGCCGGAGAAGGCAATCTGGTTGATGTACTTCTTGATTTCCTCGGCCGTCATGCCCAGGCCGTGGTCCGAAATCGTGATTTTGCGGGCCTCTTTGTCCAGGGTCACGCGCACTTTCAGCTCGCCCAGCTCACCCTTAAACTCGCCGAGTTGAGCCAGGCTCTTCAGCTTTTGGGTAGCATCGACGGCGTTCGAGACCAGTTCCCGCAGGAAAATCTCGTGGTCAGAATACAAGAACTTCTTAATGATGGGGAAGATGTTCTCGGTGTGGATGGAGATGGAGCCGGTTTCTTGCATGGTAATGGAATAGGGAAACGGTTGATTGCAGACGGAATGGCCGGGCACAAGGCCGCGGGCCGCAGTCCGTGCGGCTTTCAAAGGGCGTTCCAACGGTGGGAGTGCTGTCAGATTGACAGCGGACGGGGCCGGTGCGCTAGCGGCCGGCGCGGTACAGCGGCCGCGGCTCGGCCACGTCCA
Source organism: Hymenobacter humi (assembly GCF_042665855.1). NCBI lineage: Bacteria > Pseudomonadati > Bacteroidota > Cytophagia > Cytophagales > Hymenobacteraceae > Hymenobacter > Hymenobacter humi. Next base: position 643,659 of record NZ_JBHTEK010000001.1, read on the forward strand.
GAGGACCGGGGAAAGGGCCGGAGCCGTGCACGTTGTGCCACTCGGCCAGGAGTGCGGGCATCCGGTCAGAAAAGTCACTGAGCCAGTGCAGGCCGGGCACAGCCGTCAAAAAAACTGGATATCGAACTTGATGAACGGCCGAAAAATGGTAATCAGCGAATCGATGGCCAGCCTGGTTGTGCACGCGGCGGCGGTTGATGGCCAGTACCAGTCGTTCGAGCGGCAGCTGCACCAGCCCAGGCATCCAGTTGGTACCCAGCCAGACCTGGTCGTACACCGAGATATCCGGAAAGGAATTGATGTCCATTAGCATCTGCCGAACACCCAGCTCCTCAACGAGTTGCAGCAGATGCCCGGCACTGGCCCGAAACGTGCGCATGTCCTGCCCCGAAGCCCATTCCACGCGCAGCAAGCCCAGGGCGGCGTCGTGCTGCAAAGAAAGGTCGGCGATGGTGGTAATTATCACAAAAAAGCGCGGACTGCACCGCTTCCGCGAAGGTACGGAAGGGATACGATAAACAACGCGGCCTTGGATTGCGGTAAATGAGAAAAGTTTAAAAAATATCTCCGGCAGGCCTTTATCTGTTTCCGCCGATATTTGCTCCGTGCCCGCCCTGCGCTCCCATATTGCCCTGCTGCTGCTGCTCTGCCTGGTGCGGACGCTGCTGCCCGAGTCGGTAATTCTGACGCTGCACTCCCACGCCCACACCACCGCGGAGCCGGCGCAGGCCCCGGCTTTTGTGCAAAAAGGCAAGGCCCTGGTGGGCCCCCAGCACCAGCACTGCGATGTAGAGCACTTCTACAACGTGGCGTTCCAGCCCGCACTGCCCGTGCCGGTGCCCGGCCCGCGGGTAGCGCCGCGCTATGCCGCCCCGGCCGCTCCGCTGGCGGCGCGGGCCGCCGTTGGGCTGCCCACCTGGGCCCCGGACCTGCGCGGCCCGCCCCGCCGCGCCTAACGCCGGCCTTTTTCTTTTCTACTGATTTCAACCAGGCCCTGACTGCGGCCGTGTTTTTGCACGGGCCCGCGGCCTGGGCTGTTCTGGCTTTTTTATATGCACACTGGTTTTCTTTACCGCTTTCCTTTCCTGCTGATATTCACGGCGTCGCCGCTGCTCGTGGCGGCGCAGGACGCTCCGCCGGCCGCGCCGCGCGTGCGGACAGCGGCCCCGCCCTTTACGGGCCGCGTGCTGGACGCGGCCACCGGCGAGGGCCTGCCCGGGGCCAACGTCGTTTTTGTGGACCTGAAGCGCGGCACCGCCACCGGGCCCGACGGCAGCTTTAGCTTCGCCAACCTGCCCCGGGGCCGCTTCACCGTTCAGATTCGCTCCCTGGGCTACAACACCGTGACGCAAACCGTGGACACCGGCACCGGCCAGCCCCTGGAAGCCAAGCTGGCCGTGGCGGCCACCGAAATCGGGCAGGTCGTGGTCACGGGCGTGTCGCAGGCCACGGAGCTGCGGCGCTCGCCCATCCCGACTTCTATAGTCGACCACACGCGGCTCAACCAAACGGCGGGCTCCAACCTGGTCGACGCCATTGCCCACACGCCGGGCGTGAGCCAGATTACCACCGGGGCGGCCATCAGCAAGCCGGTAGTGCGCGGGTTGGGCTACAACCGCGTCATCACCCTCAACAACGGCGCCCGGCAGGAAGGCCAGCAGTGGGGCGACGAGCACGGCATTGAGATTGACGAGTTCAGCATCGACCGGGCCGAGATTATCAAGGGCCCGGGCTCGCTGCTCTACGGCTCCGATGCCATGGCCGGCGTTATCAATTTTGTGGCGGCCGACCCCGTGGAAGAAGGCCGCATCACGGGCGTGGCCACGGCCGGCTACCAAACCAATAACCACCAGCAGGGCTACTCCTTGCAGAACGCCGGCAACCTCCACGGCCTGAACTGGCTGGCCCGTGGCACGCGCAAACTGGCCGGCAGCTACCAAAACCGCTACGATGGGCGGGTGTACAACTCCGGCTTCAACGAGTGGGACGCCGATGGCTACGTGGGCCTGAACAAGGGCTGGGGCTACTCGCACCTCACGTTCAGCACGTTCAACCAGCGCGTGGGGCTGACCGAAGGCGCCCGCGACGAGGTCACCGGCCGGTTCACCAAGGAAGTACTCATTGCCCGCAATCAAAGTGGCGTTGACCGGGTTGAAATTCAGCCAGTGACCGACGCCGACCTGCGCGGCTACGACCTGGCCGTGCCCCAGCAGCAAATCAACCACCTGCGCCTGGGCACTGACAACAACTTCATTTTGGGAGAGAACGGCGCGCGTCTCACACTGCAAGGCAGCTACCAGCAGAATCTGCGGCGCGAGTTCGGCAACGTGCTCGACCCCGCCGAAAACTCACTCTACTTCCAGCTGCGCACCGTCGACTACGCGCTGCGCTACTTTCTGCCGGAAAAGAACGGCTGGCACCTGACGCTGGGCACCAGCGGCCTGCACCAGCAAAACCGCAACCTGGGCGTGGAATTTCTGATTCCGGCCTACCGCACGAACGAAGGCGGCGTGTTTGCCGTGGGCAAGAAAACCATTGGGTCGCTCGACCTCAGCGGGGGCCTGCGCTACGACCTGCGGCGCATCACGGCCGAGGCGCTGTACCTCGGCGCCGACGAGCGGCCCACCGCCGCCACCGACCCCGACGCCGAAACCAAGTTTCCCGGCTTCCGGAGCACGTTTCGCAACTACAGCGGCAGCCTGGGTGCGGCCTATAGCGTCAACGAGCGGCTCACGCTCAAGGGCAACCTTTCGCGCGGCTTCCGCGCCCCCAACATTGCCGAGCCTGGGCTCCAACGGCCAGCACGAAGGCACCATTCGCTACGAAATCGGCAACGAAAACCTGCAGGCCGAAACCAGCCTGCAGGCCGATGCCGGCGTGAGCTATGTGACCGACCACGTGCGCTTCAGCGTCGATGCCTTCGCCAACAGCATCGACAACTACATTTTCACGCGCCGCCTGCTCACGGCCAGCGGCGCCGACTCGCTGAGCCCCGACGGCAACGGCGTGTTCCGCTACCAGCAGGGCCGGGCCCGCCTGGTGGGCGGCGAAGTCAGCCTCGACTTTCACCCCCACCCGCTCGACTGGCTGCACTTCGAAAATTCGTTCTCGATGGTGCGGGCCGAACAGCTCAACCGCCCCGAAGCCGAGAAGTACCTGCCGTTTATCCCGGCCGACCGGCTGCAGTCGGAGCTGCGGGGCAACTTCCGCCGCCAGGGCAAGCGCATCACCAACCCCTACGTGCGGGTGCAGGCTCGAGCACAACTTTGCCCAAAACCGCTTCTACTCGGCCTTCGACACCGAAACGGCCACGCCTGCTTACACGCTCATCAACGCCGGCGTGGGCACGGACTTAGCCAATGCCCGGGGCAAAACCCTGGCATCCCTGTTCATCACGGCCAACAATCTGTTCGACGTGGGCTACCAAAGCCACCTGAGCCGCCTGAAGTACGCCGACTACAATGCGGCCAACGGCCGGCGCGGGGTGTTCAACCAGGGCCGCAACGTGAGCGTGCGGCTGGTGGTCCCGCTGGCGTTTAAGTAAAACCGGTTTTTCAACAGTTGAGCTAGGGAAGGCACCCGGCGTGGACAATTTGTGTTCAGCCGGGTGCCTTTCTTTGTGTTTATGCCTCACGACCACGCCTCTTCTTCGCACAGCCACGCCGGCCACGCGCACGCGGCGCCCCCGCCCGGCGGCGCCTTCAGCGCGGCCTTTGCCACGGGCATTGGCCTCAACCTGGCTTTTGTCGTTGCCGAAACCATCGGGGGCTGGCGGCCAACTCGGCGGCCCTGCTCGCCGATGCCGGCCACAACCTGAGCGACGTGCTGAGCCTGGCCCTGGCCTGGGGCGCGGCGTGGCTGGCGGGCCGGCGCTCATCCACCCGCTACACCTACGGCTACAAGGGCGCGACCATACAGGCAGCGCTGCTCAACGCGGCCTTGCTCTACGCCGCGCTGGGCTTTATTCTCTGGGAAACCGTGGACCACTTTCGCCACCCCGCGCCCGTGAACGGCCGCACCGTGATGCTGCTGGCGGGGCTGGGCATTGTCATCAACGGCTTCACGGCCTGGCTGTTTCGCCACGGACAGAAGAGCGACGTGAACGTGCGCGGCGCCTACCTGCACATGCTCACCGACGCCCTGGTGAGCGCGGGCGTGGTGCTGGGCGGCGCCCTGGTGATGTGGACCGGCTGGACCTGGCTGGACCCCGTCCTCAGCCTGGGCATTCTGGCCATGATTGCAATTAGCTCCTGGGGCCTGCTGCGCGACACCCTGCGCCTGGGCCTGCAAGCCGTGCCCAACGGCATCGACCTGGCGGCGGTGCAGGCGTTTTTGCTGCGGCAGCCCGATGTGGTAAGCGTGCACGACCTGCACGTCTGGAGCCTGAGCAGCGGCGACCATGACACGGCTCTCACCGCCCACCTCGTGCGCCCGGGCGGGGCCGATGCCGCCTGGCTGGCTCAACTAGCCAAAGGCCTGGAAACCGAATTCCACATCCACCACAGCACCGTGCAGGTAGAAGACGGCCCCACGCCCGGTGGCTGCGCCAGCGGCTGCTCCGATGCCGGCCACCCGGTAGCCCACGCCACCTCGGCCAGCCATTAAGGGTAGTAAAAGACGGTTGAGGCTAAAGTTGGTGCTACATTTCGCCATGCAAGCCACTCAGTCCACCAAATTCACTGTGCTCACCGCTGCCGTCATTGTGGCGGCGTTGGGCTATTTCGTTGATATCTACGACCTGATTCTGTTCAGCATCGTGCGGGTGCAAAGCCTCAAAGATCTGGGCATCACAGCCCAAGCCGAGGTCACCAACCAGGGCTTGTTCCTTATTAATATGCAGATGGGCGGCATGCTGCTCGGCGGCATCCTGTGGGGCATTCTCGGCGACAAGCGCGGGCGGCTGTCGGTGCTGTTTGGCTCCATCCTGCTTTATTCGCTGGCCAACCTGGCCAACGGCTTCGTCACGACCATCGACCAGTACGCCTGGCTGCGGCTGATTGCCGGCGTGGGACTGGCCGGCGAGCTGGGCGCGGGCATTACGCTGGTGAGCGAGAGCCTGCCCAAGGAAAAGCGCGGCTACGGCACCATGGTGGTGGCCACCGTGGGCGTGAGCGGCGCCATGCTGGCCTACTGGGTGGGCGAAAAACTGGGCTGGCGCAACGCCTACTTCGTGGGCGGCGGGCTGGGCCTGGCGCTGCTGCTGCTGCGCGTGAGCGTGTTCGAGTCGGGCATGTTCCAGCAGGTGCAGGCCCAGACCGAGGTGGTGCGCGGCAACTTCCTGGGCTTGTTCACCAACCCGGTGCGCCTGGGCAAGTACCTGCGCATTCTGCTGATTGGGGTGCCGCTGTGGTTTGTTATCGGAATTCTCATCACGCTGGCGCCGGAGTTTGGGCGGGTGCTGGGCCTCACGGGCGAGGTCACGGCCGGGCTGGCGGTGTTTTGGTGCTACTTCGGGCTGGTGTTTGGCGACTTCATCAGCGGGGCCGTCAGCCAAGTGTGGCACAGCCGCAACAAGGCGCTGAAAGTGTTTCTGGCATTTTGCGCGGCGCTGGTGGCCGTGTACCTCTTTGGCATCAAGGGCGCTACGCCCACGGTATTTTATGCGGTATGCTTTGTGCTGGGGTTGTCGGTAGGCTTCTGGGCGTTGTTTGTGACGGTAGCGGCCGAGCAGTTCGGCACCAACCTGCGGGCCACGGTGGCCACCACGGCGCCCAACTTTGCCCGCGGCTCGGTGGTGCTGCTAGTGCCGGCCTTTAAGTACCTGAGCGGCGCGCTGGGCTTCCTGCCCGGGGCGGCGGTACTGGGCGGCGCGACGCTGCTGGTAGCGTTCTGGGCCGTGAGCACGCTGCCCGAGAGCTACGGCAAGGACCTCGACTACGTGGAATAAATCAGCTCAATTTTCTACTAGAGCGGTTTCAGAGTCACTGGATGCAGGGGCGGGCTCGCCCCCGCCCGTCGTGGAACGGAATCGTTGAGCCGGTGCGAACACCGGGGCGGGGACCAGCCCCGCCCCTACATGGTTCATACGATGCACTGACTCCAAAACTGCTCTAACCAAGTACAAAGGCTGTTCTTTGATGGCCGGACTGTGCGAACTTGGCCCATGAAGCCCGCCCTCAAATGGCCATTCGCATTTCCAGCATGTGGGCCGCAAACCCGGCTTTTTCATACGCCCGGATGGCCGGCGCATTTTGGGCATACACCTCCAGGCGCAGCTCCTTGAGGCCCTGTGCCATTGCCCATTGCTTGAGCGACTCCATGATGAGGGCATTTACGCCCCGCCCCCGGTAAGCCGGCTCCACGTACATGAAGCCCAGGTAGGCGTACTGCTCGTGCCTGAGGTAGGGCTGGGCCGGCTCGATGCGGGCGTACCCCGACCCCACGATTTGCTGCTGGTCTTCGGCGACTATTATTAGTGCCTGAGAGCTGGTAATCAGCTCCTGCAGGTCGTAGTAAGTGATGCCCTCGCTTCGCAGGGTGGGGTCAAACGGCCGCTCGGCGGCAATGACGCCCTGCTCGAATCGCAGCAGCGTTTCCAAATCGTTCGGCGTTGCCGGCCGGATGCGAACCTCTGCCATACAGCGGGTTGTTGGGTAATATGTAGAGAATGTTGCGGCCGGCCCGGCACCTGGGCGGAGCTTCAGCCGCAAGATTGCCGGCCAGCGCCGACGGTACCAGGCAAGCTAGCTCCGCACCGGCCAACTTCCGCCCGGCAGTTGCGTTTAGCTCCCCGATACTTACCCGCTTATTTTTTCAACCCATCGAAATGAAAAACCCTTTCTTTATTGCCGCTTTGTTTGGTGCCCTGCTGGTCACTTCCGTTGCCTCGGCTCAAACCACCCCGACCACCCCAACTCCGGCCACCGACCCCACGGCCGTGCCCCTGACGCCCGAGCAGCAGAAGCAGCGCGCCGACGAAACCAAGGCCGCCTACGAAGCGCAGAAGCAGCAAACCAACGCCTCGGCGCAGTCGGCCCGCGACACGCGCAGCGCCATGAACGAGAGCAAGCAGCAAATGCGCGAGCAGAAAAACAGCTGCGCGCGCAAAACGAACAGCTGAAAGCCCAGCGCAAGGCCGAGAAGGAAAACCAGGCCCGCGAGAAGCTGGCCCGCACCCAGATGAAGGAAGAGAAAAAGCGCATGAAGGCCATGAAATAGGCCTCATTTGCCTTTTGAAGTAAAAAACTCCGGCTTCGGTCGGGGTTTTTTATTGTCCGCCTCCCCCACTATTTTTCTACCTTTCGCCTCTTCGCCGCTTTCATCCTTCCATGGCCGCTCCCACCAAAAACACCCCCATGTACTACCCGTGGCACCACTTTGTGCTGGCGCCCCTGGCCCTGCTCATGGCGGGCTATACCATCCTGCGCTACACCAAAGTGGCGGGCGATGACGACCAGATTGCCCGGCTCTGGTTCAGCGTGGCGGCGCTGGCCATTATCGGCCTGGGGGTGGTCATCATGCTGCGCCAGCACTATGCGCTGCAGCTGCAGGACCGGATGTGCCGGCTCGAAGTGCGGCAGCGGTACTTTGAAGTAAGCGGCCAGCGGTTTGCCCCACTCGAAGAACAGCTCAACCTGAGCCAGATTCTGAGTCTGCGCCTGGCTGGCGACGCCGAGCTGCCCGCGCTGGCCCAGGCCGCGGCGGCTGCCAACCTTTCGCCCAAAGACATTCAGGCCCGTATTACCGATTTCCAGTTCGATACTTTGCGCGTTTGATACCGTTCGTGGTTAGCAGATGGCAGGGCTGATGTGGCCCGCTGCCTGAGAGCCACTGGTTTCCAACTGCCCACGCGCCCCTAATCTTTCCTTCCCATGATTCTATACAACGTGACCAGCAGCATCGAGCCCACCGTGGCCGAGGAATGGCTGGAATACATGCGCACCACCCACATGCCTGAGGTAATGGAAACGGGCTTCTTTCTCAAAAGCCAGCTCTGCCGCCTGCTCAACGAAGAAGACGACGGCATTACCTACGCGGCTCAATATTATTGCCTGAGCGTGGAGCAGGCGGAGGAATACCAGCGCGTGTGCGCCCCGGCCCTGCGCGCCGACATGGAAGCCCATTTTGCGGGCCAGTACGTGTCGTTTCGCACCGTGCTCGAAGTAGTCGAATAGCTGTGCCCCGAGCCCTACAGTTGGGCACCAAAACAGCCGTGGAGCTGTTGAAAAGCACTCTATGAAAAACCTTCTCTTCTTCGGCGACAGCCTTACCGCGGGCCACGGCCTGCCCGCCGCCGCCAGCTTTCCTTCCCTTATTCAGCGGCGGCTCGACGAGCAGCAGCTTCCTTATAAAGCCTACAATTACGGCGTAAGCGGCGAAACCAGCGCCGGCGGGCGCCAGCGCTTGGCCTCGGTGCTGGCCCGGCATGCCGTCGATGCATTTGTACTGGCCCTCGGGGCCAACGACGGCATCCGCGGCATTCCGGTGCGCGAAACCACCCACAACCTGCAGTTCATCATCGACGCCGTGAAGCGGCAGCACCCCAGGGCGCAGGCGGTGCTGGCCGGGCTGGAGTTCCCGTTCGACCTGGGCCCGCTGGGCGGCCACCGCCTGGCCCACTACGCCACCGAGTTCAAGGCCCTGTTTCGGACGCTGGCCGAGAAAAACAGCCTGCCCTTTGTGCCCTTCCTGCTGCAGGGCGTGCTGGGCCGCCACGACCTGAACCTGGCCGACGGCGTGCACCCCAACGCGGCGGGTCAGCGCATCCTGGCCGAAAACGTGTGGCAGATTCTGGGCCCGCTGCTACTCAGCCGAACAGATTCCCCTGTACCGGCTGCGGAATAACGAACGGCGGCGGCACGGCAATGCCCGTGAGGGCGCGCATCTTTTCCAGAAAGTACTGGGCAAGCACCGGGGCGTGGCGCACGTCTTTCTGGTGGATAAAAGTAGATGTCGTGCACGCCCTGGGCCACCCAGGCGGCCAGGCGCTCGGCCCAGGCGTCGGCGCGCTGGTAGTCGGTGCTGTGCAGGCCGTGGCCATTGAAGCGCACGAAGGCCACCGGCGTGGTCAGGCGCATGGGCAGCACGTCGCGCCGGCCGGCCACGTCGGTTATCACCAGCGTTTTGTTGAGGGCTTCGAAGGTGGCAAACACGGCATCGGCGAGGCCTCGGTCGGCAAACCAGCGGGGATGGCGCAGCTCCACGGCCAGCGGCACCGCCTCCGGAAAGTCGAGCAGGAAGCGCTCGAGCCGCGGCAGGTGCTCGGGCCCGAAATGCGGCGGCAGTTGCAGAAAGGCCCAGCCCAGGTTGTCGCCCAGGCTTTCGAAGGCCCGCGCCATGGGCACCACCAAATCGTCGGCCTGAAACAGCTCCCGCTCGTGGCTGATGCTGCGCGGCAGCTTGGGGCAGAATTTGAAGCCCGGCCCGACGGCCTCGCGCCAGCGCCGCACCGTGGCCGCGTCGGGAATGCGGTAGTGCGTGGTATTCAGCTCAATGCTGTTGAACTGCTGCGCGTAGTAGTGCAGGTAATCGGGCTCCTTGATGCCGGCAGGGAAGTAGGTGCCCAGCCATTCCTTGTTGGTCCAGATGGGGCAGCCCACGTGCAGGCGGGCCGGCGCGGGCTGGGTGGGGCGGGCCCGGGCCAGCACGCGGGCCGTTTCGGGGTGGTCGGGCGGCAACCGAAAATCCACGTAGCGCAGGTCGGGCAGGCGGCCAAAATCCATACCGCAAAGGTAGCCCCGCCCCCGCGGCGCCCTACTGCTCTTACGAAAAATCGGGGACTTTTGCAACCGGCTTCCAAAGGGAGCCGGCAGACCAATGCCCAAATTTTATACCTGCCATATAATCTAATTTTTGAACCTATGCAATGACTTGGGGCTGCTTACGCAAAATATACTTTCACGGCGCCTCACGGCTACTTTTTCGATTAGTAAGCAAATAAATTAAATGCAAGTTTTATAAGAAAAGGTCAATTATATACCTAAAAGCGTTAGTAGGTGGGAACTAAATTTTAGCAATGCCCAACGGGGTAAGCCTATGTTTGTTCCGTTCACCATCTGCAAAACGCATGATTTTATTTCGTCCCTTTAAAGTAACCGTCCTCTCCAGCTTTCTTTTTGTGATGCTGACGTTGCTGAGCGCTCCGGCGCAGGCCACCACCCCTGGCACCAGCAAGTCAGTTTCTACCCCGACCACTTCCGCCACTACGGTGCTGCGGGGCCGGGCGTCCTGGTACGGCAGCTACTTTCAAGGCAAACGAACCACCAGCGGCGAGCGCTACAACCGGTTCCAGTACACCTGCGCCCACAAAACCCTGCCCTTCGGCACCCGCCTGCGGGTAACGAACGTGAAGAATGGCAAATCGGTGGTGGTGCGCGTCACCGACCGCGGCCCGTTCCGCCACCAGCGCATTCTGGACCTTTCTGAAATTGCCGCCAAGCCCCTGGGCATCACCGAATGCGGCGCCGCCACGGTAGTAGCCGAAGTTGTCGCCGCCGCCACTCCCCTGGGCCCCGCCTCTACCCCCGACAACCTGGCCGCCCTTTTCGCCGCCGACCCCAACCCCGAAGCCGCCTTCACCACCTACTCCGTCCGGGCCGATGCCGATGCGGCCGAACCCACCGAGAAGCCGGCTCTGATTGCCGCCTCCACTGTCACCAAAACCGAAGTAATAACCGCCACCGAATCGGTGGACTGCCCCGCGGGGTTCCTCATCCAGGCCGGCTCCTTCACCGACGCAGCCAATGCCCGCACGGTGCAGGCCCGCATCCAGTCGCTGCTGCCAGACGTGAAAGTGCAAGTATCCCAATACCTGCTCGACGGGCGCCAGCGCAGCCGCGTGCTCGTGGGCAATTTCGGCGAGCGCCCCGAGGCCGAGGCCGTGCGCCAGCAGCTTATGGTGTGGGGCATTGGCGGGCTCGTGCGCGAGGTGGCCCTACGGTGACCACGCATCCGCGCACTCTATTATATAGGTAGCCTTTCTCAACTTGCCTCATCGAGCCCTGCTTGGTGGGGCGGTTCTATGCACGCCCAGCTGTGAAACACCCGGCGGCGCTATACATTTAGGCCTTGGGGCCGTTGTGACCCACTCCTATTCGTATGGTTTCCTGGATTAAAGCCCTGCTGGCGCTCGCCGTCGGCCTCACCCTGGTTTGGACGCTGAATACCAAGCAAGGCGACGTCCCGCCCTTTGGCAAACTGCTGAGCCCCTACCGCGGCTTCTGGCAAAACGGCGAGGCCCAGGGCGACTTCCCCGCCGAGCAAACGCTGGGCCTGGCCGGCCTGCGCCAGCCCGTAACGGTACGCTACGACGACCACCGCGTGCCGCACGTCTTTGCCCAAAACGACCAGGACCTGTACTTTGCCCAAGGCTACCTCACGGCCCGCGACCGGCTCTGGCAGATGGAGTTTCAGACCCACGTGGCCGCCGGCCGCCTCGCCGAGATAGTAGGCCCGGCCCGGCTCGAAACTGACCGGTTTTTCCGGCGCATGGGCTTGCCCTTTGGCGCCGCCAACTCCCTGAAGGTGATGATGGCCAACCCCACCACGCGCACCGTGCTCGAGTCGTACTCAGCGGGGGTGAATGCCTACATCAACCAGGCACACCCGCCACGCTGCCCTTCGAGTACAAGCTGCTCGACTACCGGCCCGAGCCTGGCAGCCACTGAAGTGCGCGCTGCTGCTCAAGTATATGGCTTGGGACCTGAGCGGCCGCACCGACGACCTTCGCATGAGCAACATCCTGCGCAAGTACGGCCCGGCCGTCACCAAAGACCTGTTTCCGGACTACCCCACGCGCGAAGACCCCATCGTGCCGGTGGGTACGCCGCTGGATTTCAAGCCTCTGGCCGCCCCACCCGTACCCCGCTCATTTGAGGCGGCATACGCGGCCAACCAACTGCATTCGGAGCCCGATGCTGAGCGGGCTCCAACAACTTCGCGGTGAGCGGCGCTAAGTCGGCCTCGGGCTACCCGCTGCTGGCCAATGACCCGCACCTGCAGCTCAACCTGCCCAGCATCTGGTACCAGATTCAGCTCAACGCGCCGGGTGTGAACGTGTACGGCGTCACCATTCCCGGGGCACCCACGGTCATCATCGGCTTCAACGAGAACGCGGCTTGGGGCGTGACCAACGTAGCCGCCGACGTGCTCGATTTTTACCAGCTCAAGTTCAAGGACCGCACCCGCCGCGAGTACTGGCACGATGGCAGCTGGAAGCCCGTGCGCCGGGTGGTGGAGCGCATCAAGGTGCGCGGCCGGCCCGACCGGCTCGATACCGTGCTCTACACCCACCACGGCCCCGTGGTGTACGACAAGCCGGAAAAACCCTTTCTGCCCCAGACGCCCACTGCCCACGCCATGCGCTGGACCGCCCACGACGGCGCCGACGAGATAATGACCTTGTACCGGCTCAACCGCGCCCGCAGCTACGCCGACTACACAGCCGCCCTGGCCTCCTGGGCCTCTCCGGCCCAGAACTTCATTTTTGCCGACAACGAGAAAGACATCGCCATCTGGCCCAACGGCCGCTTTCCGCTGAAGTGGCGCGACCAGGGTAAGTTCATCCTCGACGGTACCAACCCGGCGTACGACTGGCAGGGCTGGATTCCGCAGGCCCAGAACCCGCACGTAAAGAACCCGGCGCGGGGCTTCGTGAGCTCGGCCAATCAGTTCTCGGCCGGGCCCGACTACCCCTATTACCTCAACTGGACCTTCGCCCCTTACGAGCGGGGCCACCGCATCAACCAGCGCCTCGCGGCGATGCGGCAGGTAACGCCGGACAGCCTGCGCCAGCTGCAAAATGACGTACTGGACCTCAATGCCCAGCTCATGCTGCCCAAGATGCTGGCTCTGGTAGCCCAAGCAGCCGCCGCCGATACACCGGAGGCCAAGGTGCTGGCCGAGCTGCGCCGCTGGCCCTATCAGTACGCCGCCGATGCCATTGGCCCAAGCGTGTTCAACCTCTGGTATAATAATCTTGTAAAGCGCCTGTGGGAAGACGACTTCGGCTCCAAAGTCACGAAGATGGAAATGCGCTTCCCGGACCGCGACCGCACCAACAATCTGATTCTAAACCAGCCCAACTCGCCGTGGATTGACGACCGCCGCACCCCGGCCAAGGAAACGCTGCCCCAACTGGCCCTGCAAAGCCTGCGCTTCGCTACCGATTCACTTACCCGCAAGTTTGGCCCCCTTGGCCCCAAATGGCGGTGGGCCAATCAGAAAAGCACCGACATCCTGCACCTGCTGCAGCTCCCGGGCTTCGGGCAGATGGACGTGGACTGTGGCGGCGGCGCGGGCATCGTGAACGCCACCTCCGAGCGCAACGGCCCCTCCTGGCGCATGGTGGTGGCCTTGGGGCCCCAGGTGCAGGCCTACGGCGTGTATCCCGGCGGCCAGAGCGGCAACCCCGGCTCGCCCTACTACAATAACCTGCTGGAGACCTGGCGCGTGGGCCAGGCTCGACGAGCTAGTGTTTCTGCGCTCGGCCAAAGAGCAGCACTCTCGTGTGCCCACCGCCTGGACGCTGCAGGGCAAGTAAACCGGCCCAAATGCAAAAAAGCCGCTCCCGAAGGAAGCGGCTTTTTTGTGCGGGAAAGGCAAAGACTATTTGTTGTCTTTGTCCTGACCAGCGTTTTTGGCGCCGGCCAGCTGCCGCTTTTCGGCCTTGTGGCTTACGTCGTGAGCTTCGCCTTCGTGCTCCTCGTTCATGTTGCGGCTGATGATAACAATAGCCACCGTGGCCAGAGCAGCAACGCCCAACACCATCTGGGTGGGGGTAAACTTCTGAGCCGCTTTGCGCAGCAGGGTGCCGCCGTGCTTCAGCAGGTCGTCCATGTGCTCGTGCTGGCCCTGGATGAGTACGTAGTAAGCGCTTTCGAAAGTACGCGCGAGGTCCTCGGGCATGATTTTTTCGAGCCTGCTGTTCGATTTGGGATTCCATAAAGATTTTAGAAAGGAAGAGGTGAAAGGAGACAAGGCGGGGCCTCGAAAAAGGCTGTACGCAAAACTTTGTGGCCGGGCTACCTTTTTCCTGACTTTAACGCGAAATAACCACCAATGCCGGCGGCCAAACTGGATGCTGGAGCCATGGCTAATGTCGGCTTTACCCGAATACAACTCACTCGTATTCAACAATACGCCCAACAAAAAAGCGCCCGGCCGAAGGGGCCGGGCGCAGTGCCGAGGTCAGGTAATGGCAACGGTTAGTTGTCGGTAGCGTCGGCTTCGGCGGCGGCCCGCACGCGGCCGGCGGCGTAGAAATTGCGCTGGTAATAAGGCTGGCTCAGGGAGCTGACCATCACGCCGCCGTTGGTGGCGGAGTGGGCAAACTTGCCGTTTTTCAGGTAGATGCCCACGTGGTAAATCGGGCCTTTGCCGCGGCGGAAGAACACCAGGTCGCCGGTCTTCATTTCGCTTTTGGCAATATGCTTGGTGGTGGTGAACATGGAGCGCGACGAGCGCTGCAGCGTGATGCCGTACACTTCGCGAAATACCCGGGTCACGAAGCCGGAACAATCGGTGCCGCGGCGCGAGTTGTTGCCGTAGCGGTAGGGCGTCCCAATCCAGTCGGTCACGGTACGCAGCAGGTCCTTGTTCTCATCGAAGGCCAGGCGCAGGCCGAGGGTCTGGGCATAGTAGTGGTAGGCCAGCGAGTCGCGGGAAGCGGCCAGCTCTTCGGCGGTGGGAGCCCCGGCCTTGGGGCCGTTAGCGGGCGTATTGGCGGCGCGGGCGGGAAGCTCGGCGGCAGGCTCGGTCATCGTCAGGGCTGGAAGCAGCGATGCTTCGGCTACGACGGGCGCCACAGCGGCACGGGACGTAAGCGAAGCATCGGGGGAGCGTTCGAAGAAGAAGGAGAGAGCCAGCGAGCCGGCGGCGAGGCAATACAGAATGCTATGTTTCATTGTCCGTCGTAGGGGTTGGAGCACAAATCCGGATTCCTGACAGCGGTAGGAAGAGCCGGGCAAGTTGGTTTCTTAGGCGATAGGCAAGGCTAAAAGCAGCCGAGAGAAGAGGTGATAAAAAGATGCTGTAACTCTTAATTCATATTCTTCATGAATTCGAGCTCAGGTAAAGCTAGCCCGAACTTTTGATAACCTCAGCATTTATGCCAGGAAAAAGTCAATAATTCTTTACAAAGTATAAATTCATCATCTTTAAATCATTTATAAGCTTGCAACCGTACTCTATACTCGGCCGTAGTAGCTTGCCCCCAAATATTTCTATACCTTCCTGCTATGCAAAACCTCCGAACCTGGACCCGCTCCCCCTTGGCCCGCATTGCCTGCCTGGTGCTCGGCAGCCGGCGGGTGGCCATGGTTATCGGCCAAACGGTGCACCTGAGCGGCGCCACACGCGAGCAGTTTCTGGCCGACGCCGAATGGGTGGCCCACGAGTGGTGCACGTGCGCCAGTTCAAGGAGCATGGCCTTGTCCCGTTCTTGTGGAAGTACCTGGTGGAGTCGGTGCGCGTGGGTTACTACCACAATAAGTACGAGGTGGAAGCGCGGGAAGAAGCCCGCCGCGTGGTGCTGGCCAACCCAAACCACGTGCTACGCCCGCTGCCCAAGCACGCGCAGCCCCGGAACCAAGCCTGAGCATTCAGCTTAATACTCTAAGCAGGTAATCAGTTGGGCAGCCTCAGCCTTGCACGAGCAGAGCCCCTACCCGTCGCGCCTGGGCTAGCGGCATGCGTAAGGGCGCCAATACACCCCGGCAGTTAGCGCTGTTTTAGAGCTCAAGTTTCTTTCCTCCCGCTGCAGAAGAGTGCGCCGGCAGCTCATGCGCAGCTCAACTTTGGGCAGAGGCCGGCCGCTTTCGCTTGGCCGTTTGAAGAGGAGCTTTGGGTATAAAACGAGGAGATTGTGAGAGCGGGAAGCCCCGGTTTTTCTGGCCGCGCCACAACCTACAAGATTGTGGTTAAGGTTTAAATTATTGAGGCTTACTGCAACTTATGTTGGATGACTTACGAATAAAAGTTTCAGCAGCTTCCAGCTGCAGACCTGTTTTTCGTTTCCTTTCCACCATTATCTCCTTCCTTTTCACTATGGACAACCAACAAAATCAATCGGGCAGCCCCATGCCTGGTGACGACGTTCGCACGAATAATGCCGGTAACTCGACGGGCAGCCCCGGGTTTACTAGTGCTGATAATGCTGGTGCCGGCTCCGGCGCCGGTTCGCGCAAAACGGGTACGGCCAGTGGCCAGGCCCGCGGCGCGGCGGCTCAGGGTGCTGCCTCGGGTGGCGCCAGCGGACAGAGTGGCAGCCAGGGCAACGAGCAAAAGCGCGCCGGCGGCGAAGGCCAGCAAGGCGGCAATGATATGCTGAATTCCGCCGTAGAAAGCGGCAAAAAATGGATTGAAGATTCGGGCGTGCTCAACAGCGTAAACCAGCTCCCGCAAAGCGTAAAAGACTGGGGCTCCCGCGCCGCCTCGCGCGTGGGCGATTTGACCACCACCCAAAAGATTGTCGGCGGCGCCTTGTTGGCCGTCGGCCTGGGCTACCTGGCCACGCGCAAAGGCCGGTCCGAAAGAACGGATTCGGAATCGCGCTACGGCCGGCAGAGCAGCGGCGGCAGCTACGGCCGTAAGTCAAACTACGGCTACCAGGCTCCCGATGCTTCCAACAGCCGTCGCACCAGCGTAGGCAGCGGCCGCTCCGACAGCGGCTCGGCTTATGGCAACAGCGGCAGCAGCTACGGCACCTCCGGTTCGGGCAATTACGGTACCTCGGGCTCGGGCAGCTACGGCAGCGGCAGCAGCTACGGCAAAGGCTCTAGCGACAGCAACCAGAGCTCGGGGTCGGGCTTCGGCTCTTCCTCGTCGGGTGGCGATTTTGGCTCCCGCACCTCGGAAAGCAGCTACCGTTCCAAAAACGATGATTTCCGCAGCGTTGAATAAGCTTTGGGATTAGCTCCAAGCCGCATACAAAAAGCCCCGCTTCGTTCTGAAGCGGGGCTTTTTTGATGGTTAGTCTCTTGTTGCTGGTTTCTGGTTGCTAGTTTCTAGTTGCCAGACAAGTTTGCAATAACAACCAGCAACTAGAAACCAGCAACCAGAAACTAGATGTTCATGGCCGACTCGCGGCGGCGCATCTTGCCGGCCGGAATGCCGAACATCATCTTGAAGCGGCGGCAGAAATAGGCGGTGTCCTTGTAGCCCACTTCCTTGCCGATGTCGCGGATGCTTTTCTTCGTCGTGCGCAGCAGGAACACGGCGCGCTCCATGCGCTGGTATTCGATGTAGTCCTGTGGGTTGATGTTGGTCAGCATCTTGAAGTACTGGCCCACGTAGTCTTCGCTCACGTTGGCCACGCCGCTCAGCACTTTGTTGCTGAGGTCGCCGCCCAGGTTCTCCTTGATGTAGTTGAACAGGTCGATGAGGCGCGGGTCTTTGAAGTAGGTGCTGTTGGTGGCCAGCTGCTCCACAAACATGTTGTTGCGCAACACGTAGCGCACCACTTCCACCACGATGTTCTCGGTGTAGATGTTGATTAGGCGCTCGCGACCGGGCAGGTCCTGCATGCTTTCTTCCACCACCTTAATCACCAGGTTGGCGAGCTTGGGCTGCCCGCTGATGAGGAAGGCCGGCACGTCGAGCGAGGCGAAGAAGTTCACCGAGTCGAACACCTTGGCTTCGAAGCTCACGAAGCTGTGGCTCTCGTCGGCGTCGCCGATGAGGTCGAGGTTGTCGTTGGAATGAAAGAACTTATCCTTGTTAGTGATAAGGTCGTCGTTGGTGATAACCCGATTCTTCTGGTCGACGCCGTAGCTCACGCGGGTGGGCCGGCCACCGGGAATGAAGAGCATTTCGCCTTCCTCCACCACCATCTCGTCATCGCCAAAGGTGATGTGGCCCTTGTGCAACAGGATGAGGTTGTTGCCAACGTCGTAGGAATTCTTTACCGTGAAGGGCTGGTGCAAAACCAGGTTTTTCGCTTTGATGTAGCGGACGCCTAGCGACTCAATAACTTTATTGTAATCTTCCATAATTCGTGCTGCCGAAACGGCCTGTGGGAGGGTGCGGTAGAGGTAACTGGGTGGCTACCGCAGTGCAATATAACACGTTGAAATTCACAAAAACTAAAAACCCAGCCAAATAGTGGCTGGGTTTTGTGCAATGAATCTGAATTTTAGGCAATTCGCTCCCTACTTGAGGATTTCCCGCGAAATCACAATTTTCTGAATTTCGGAAGTTCCCTCGTAAATCTGGGTGATTTTGGCGTCGCGCATGAAGCGCTCCACGTGGTATTCTTTCACAAAGCCGTAGCCACCATGTATCTGCACGGCTTCTACTGCCGAGTCCATGGCGACTTTGGAAGCAAACAACTTGGCCATGGCGCCCGATTTGGCGTAATCGGCCCCACTGTCCTTGTCGGCCGCGGCTTGCAGGCACAGCAGGCGGGCAGCGTCGGTGTTGGTGGCCATGTCGGCCAGCTTGAACTGAATGGCCTGGTGCTTGGCGATTTCAACGCCAAATGCCTTGCGCTCCTTGGCGTATTTCAGGCTGAGCTCGAGCGAGCCGGAGGCGATGCCCAGGGCCTGGGCGGCGATGCCGATGCGGCCGCCGGCCAGCACCTGCATGGCGAACTTGAAGCCGAAGCCGTCTTCGCCGATGCGGTTTTCCTTGGGCACCTTCACGTCGGTGAACATCAGCGAGCACGTGTCGGAGCCGCGGATGCCGAGCTTGTTCTCCTTGGGGCCCTGAATGAAGCCGGGCATATCCTTGTCGACAATCAGCACGTTGATGCCGCGCGACTTGAGCTCGGGGTTGGTTTGGGCTATCACGAGGTACACCGAAGCGGTGGTGCCGTTGGTAATCCAGTTTTTGGTGCCGTTGAGCAGGTAGTGGTCGCCTTTGTCTTCGGCAGTGGTGCGCTGGCTGGTGGCATCGGAGCCGGCTTCGGGCTCGCTCAGGGCGAAGGCGCCGATGATTTCGCCCGAGCACAGGCGCGGCAGGTACTTCTGCTTCTGCTCTTCGGTGCCGTATTTTTCCAGGCCCCAGCACACCAGCGAGTTGTTCACCGACATGATAACCGAGCAGGAGGCGTCCACCTTGCTGATTTCTTCCATGGCCAGCACGTAGCTCACGGTGTCGAGGCCGCTGCCGCCGTACTCGGGGCTCACCATCATGCCCATGAAGCCCAGGCTCGCCCATCTTCTTGACTTGCTCGGCGGGAAACTTCTGGTGCTCGTCGCGCTCGATGACGCCGGCCCACAGCTCGCTCTGGGCAAAATCGCGGGCGGCGTCGCGCACGGCCAGCCTGCTCTTCGGTCAGCTGATAAATGTTAGTGGAAGTGGCGGTTTGCATGGACAGGGTGGGAAAATGGAATGATGGAACAAAAGTACGCCCCTGCGGCGGGGCGAACAAGGTGCACCATTCGGGCACCCATACGGTGAACAACAATCTGCCGGACAATTTTCTTTTCCCTACGGGCCCAATCTGAATAGTAAGCGGCGCCCCTGGCTCAACCCGCTGGGCTCCAGCCAAAGCGCGCCGGGCCCGACCTTTACCGCTTATGACGCTACCCCTATTGAGCCGCTACGCGCTGGCCCTGCTTTTTGTGCTGGCCGGCACCTGGCATTTTGTTCACCCCGCTACCTACCTGGCCATTATGCCGCCGCAGCTGCCGCAGCCGCTGGCCCTGGTGTACATCAGTGGCGTTTTTGAAATCCTGGGCGGCCTGGGGCTGCTACTACGCCCTACCCGGCGCCTGGCCGGTTGGGGCTTGCTGGTGCTGCTGGTAGCCGTGTTTCCCGCTAATTTGTACATGGCTCTGATTCACGAAAAGCTCGGCATTCCGGGCTGGGTGGCCTGGGGCCGGCTGCCCGTGCAACTGCCCCTGATGTGGTGGGTGTGGCGGGTTAGTCGCCAACGATAAAGCGGCTATATCTTGCGGCCACTTTTCTACCAACTTACTATTACTATGAACCCAAATCGCCTGTTTGCTGGCGTGTTGTGGCTGCTGGCGCTAGGCGCTCCAGCCCTGGCGCAATCAGTCCCACCGCTGCAGGCTCAGGCCACCATTTCCGAACCCGTTGGCGCCCGACTTGAGCTGGCTTCGCAAGAGGCCCGCTACCAGACGGCGCACGATTCGCTGATGCTGGCAGCGGCCAAAGTTCGGGCTGAGATTGAATCCCGCCTGGGGCTATTCAAGACTTCGCAGGGTACTTTGGGCGGCTTGCATCGGCGAGTGAAAAGTTACGCTTCGGCCTCGGGGCGGGTCGTCAACTGGGCCGGGGTCGCTTACCCCACCGGTGGCACGCTGGTCAAACACCAAATAGTGAAGCACCGCTACGGCGTTGAGCTGGAAAAGGTAGTGTACTACGACGCCCAGGGCCGCAAGGTGCTGACTGAACGGTACGAAGGCCGCGAGCTCACCCGCCTGGAGCTGCAAGAATTCCCCGAGCTGCTGAACGCTCCCGTGGCCAAGTGGGTGTTTATACGCGGCGATTACCTGACGCACTGGACGCAAGCCATGCCCTCCAGCCCGAAGAAATTGAGCTACTTTTTCAGCCCCAAGGCACCGCGGCGCCAGCGCAACGGCTGAAAGTGCGGGCCTTGGTTTGCCCTTTGAATCGGCGGCTCAACGTCTGCTATTCCCAGCGCACGTCCAGCAGCCGGAGCTGCACGCTGCGCTGGCCGCGGTACTCGTTTAGCTCCACCGTGTAGCAGGCGCTGAACGGCTTCCCCTGCTCAATTTCGGGGAGGTAATCGGCCAACCCAAACCCGATGGCATCCACGGCCGGCCCAACGGCGTCGGCCGATGCCAGGCGGAGCTTGAGGTGGCCCTGGCCTACCACGCGGGCGCTGTGCGGCACGGCTACCAGCCGCTGCGAGGCAAAGACTGGGTTGGGGTTGCCGGGGCCAAGGGCTCCATGCGGCGCAGGCTCGGCAAAAAGTCTTCGTTGATGCGGCTCAGGGGCAGCACGGCGGCTACTTCCACCGGCCGCACGAGGTGCTCAGTAGTCAGGGTCCCGGCCACTACTTCCTCGAAGCGGCGCTGGAAGGCGGGCACGTTTTCTACTTTCAGGGTGAGGCCGGCGGCGGCGCGGTGCCCCCGAACTGGTCGAGCAGCGGCGCGCAGGCCTCCAGGGCCTCGTGCACGTCGAACCCCGCCACCGAGCGGGCCGAGCCCGTGGCCTTGCCATCGCGCTGGGTGAGGATGACGGTGGGGCGGTAGTACTGGTCGAGGCAGCGCGAGGCCACAATGCCCAGCACGCCCTGGTGCCAGTCAGCTTTGTAGAGCACGGTGGCGCGGGCATTTTGCAGCGTGGGGCTGCCGGCTATCATATCCAGCGCCTCCTGGGTGGTGTGCTGGTCGGAGCCGCGGCGCTCCTGGTTCATTTGGTCCACCACTTCGGCGGTGTAGCGGGCTTCCTGCTGGTCGGGGGCGAGCAGCATGGCCACGGCCCGGCGGGCATCGCCCATGCGTCCGGCCGCGTTGATGCGCGGCGCAAACCCGAATATCAGGCTACTGATGCCCAACGGGCCTTCGCGCAGTGTGGCCAGCTCGCGCAGGGCCGCCAGGCCGGGGCGCAGCAAGTGGGCGTCTTCGTTGAAACGGCGCAGGCCGTGGGCGGCCAAGATGCGGTTTTCGCCGGTGATGGGCACGATGTCGGCCGCGATGCTCACCGTTACCAAATCCAGCAAGTCGTGCAGGGGCGCGTTGGGCAAGCCTAGGTGTTCACCCAAGGCCTGCATTAGTTTAAAACCCACTCCGCAACCCGACAACTCCTTGTAGGGGTATTCGCAGTCGGCGCGCTTGGGGTCGAGTACGGCTACGGCCGCCGGCAGCTCGTCGCCGGGCAGGTGGTGGTCGCAGATGATGAAATCAACGCCCTGGCGCTTGGCGTAAGCCACCTGCTCCACGGCCTTGATGCCGCAGTCGAGCGCCACGATGAGGGCGAAGCCATTGGCCGCCGCAAAGTCAATGGCTTTTTCGGAGATGCCGTAGCCTTCGGTGTAGCGGTCGGGGATGTAGTCGCGCAGCCGCTCGGCCCCGAAAAGAGGCATGAGGTAGCTCATCACTGTGGCCACCGAAGTGATGCCATCCACGTCGTAGTCGCCCAGCACCAGCACCTTCTGGCCTTCGTGGAGGGCGAGGGCGAGGCGGGCCACCGCGCGGTCCATGTCGCGCATCAGCAGCGGGTTGGGCAGCTGGCGCAGGTCGGGATGAAAGAAGGCCGCAGCAGCTTCGGGCGTAGCTATGCCGCGTTGAGCCAGCAGGGCGGCAATTTCGGGGGCAATGAAGAGGGCCTCGGTCAGGCTATGGGCCTGGCGAGGGTCCGATTGAGGGATATAATTCCAGCGCTTACTAGCGGATACGGGCATTGGATACTTAGTAGAAATGGTCTCAAAAGTACGACCAAACCCCTCCCCGCGCCGGCCGGCTTATCTTTGAGGACGGTCTTCCCTCCTGTTCCCTCCAATGCTTAAGCTACAAGAATTCTACCGCAAATACCGCCAGTACATCCTTTCCGATGGGCTGATGTACGCGGTATTTATACTAGCCCTGGCATTCATGTTCGTGTTTTTCGGGTAGCCCGTTTTCTGTCATCCTGAGCTTGCGAAGGACCTTATCACGCCTGCGCCGACTGAATTACGGCAAGTCGTTATGCGTGATAAGGTCCTTCGCTACGCTCAGGATGACAGATGAAGATGACAGGAGAGTTGTTTCTCTCTTACACCCCGTCGCCCCGCAGCTTGCGGAACCGCTTGCGGGCTTCGGCCACGTAAATGCTTCCGGGGTATTTGGTGATTACCTGGTTGTAGAGTTCCTGGGCCTTCGCCTTGTCCTTCACATCTTCCTCCTGAATCCGGGCCAGTAGAAATAGCGCGTCGTCGCTTAGCACGTCGTACTTGGGGTTGCCGGTGATGCGCTCCAGCGTGGCAATGGCGCCGGGAAAGTCGCCGGTGCGCCGCTGCAGCTGGGCCTTGAGGTAATAGGTGTCGTCGGAGAGGGAGTGGCCAGGGAATTTCTCCAGCAGCATATCCAGGCCGGCGATGGCCTCTTTCAGCTTGTTCTGAAACACGACGCTCCACCGCGGCGTAGGCCTTTAGCCCCAGGCCCAGCGTATCCTCCACGGTGTTGTCCTGAATGAGCAGCGAGAGCTGCATGGCGTCGTTGGCGATTTCGCGGGTAGTGGCCTCTTTCAGGATGTCCAGGTGGCTTTGCGCGAGCTTAAAGTCGCCGGCGTAGTAGCTCAAGCGGGCGTTGCGCAGCTTGGCCTCGTAGCCCAACGGCGAATCCTTGTGGGACTTTTCTACCTGCGAATAAAGCAGGGTAGCTTCCCAGGGTTCGCCTTTCAGCAAATACAAGTCGCCCAGCGTCACCTTGGCTTCGTCCACCACTTCGTTGCTGGCGCGGGGCATGTCGATGACTTCCTGCAGCAAGCGCATGGCCTTGGCCCGGTCGTTGAGCTGGAAAGCGTACAGGTTGGCCAGGTTGCGGAGCACGGGCGCCGTGTCGGGCGTGCGGCCCAGGCTCGGTGAGCAGGCTGCTCGTAATCGGTGACCAGGGCGCGCACTTTGGCCTCGTCTACTGGGTATGTTTCGCGCACCTGGGCCTCGCGGGCCTGCAGCAGCCGCTGGCGCGCCACGTTGCCGTAGGCACCGCCGCGGTATTCTTTGGCCACGTAGGCATAGCCGTCGATGGCGCTTTCGTAATCCTTGTTTTGCTGCGCGATGGCGGCCAGCTCCATTACCCGGGCGCCTTCGGTGCGGCCGCGCCGGTCCAGTGCCCGCGCCTGCACCAGCGCCCCCGTGAAGTCGCGCCGCTGCACCTGCAGCCAGAGCAGCAGCTCGCTGTACGCGCCCTGGTCCGGGTGCTCCTGGGTGGCGGTGAGCAGGAGTTTCTCCAGCGCATCGAAGTCTTTTTCTTCCCGCAGCGCGTTTTGCAGCATGTTGCGCACAAAGGGCAGGCTGCTTTTCATTCTGGGCTACCAGGCGCAGGGTTTCGGCCAGTACCTTGGGCTGGTTCTGCGTCTGGGTGTAGAGTTGGATGAGCTGCGGGGCGTATTCGGTGTCATTCTTGGCCAGGGCGCGGCCGCGTAGGTAGGTGCGCTCAGCCCACTCGGGCAGCTCGCGGCGGCTGAACTCGGCCGCTACTGGCTCCACCTGGGCCGGGGTGAGCTGGTTGAGCAATTTCTGCCATTGCTTTTCAGCGGCGGGCGCGTCGCCGGCTGCCTTGTACACGCCGCCCAGGGCCACGCCCATGGTGGCGTCTTCGGGGTGCAGCTTCACGGCTTTCTTGGCCAGCTTCTCGGCTTCCTTGTGGCGCTTCAAGGCCTGCAGCGAGGCCAGGTACACCGGAAATACCGAAGCGCTGGTTTGCTCGGCCGGCGAAAGCTTTTCGAACAGAAAGACCACCTTGTCGTGCTCGCCCCGCTGGGCGTAGTCGTTTGCCAGGGCCGCCCCGCTCACCGGAGCCCACGGTTTTGGGGTTGCTGCGCCTGCGCCGGCAGGGCCAGCAGCAACGCAGCAGCTACTACAAGGGAATGCGGACGCATAAGTTCAGGAGTCGTTTTAGGCGGAGATGGCAAAGCGGCCGCCCACCGCTTCCTGGCTTAACGCTGGAATTTGCGGCGTTCGTTCACCCCACAACCCGGCAGGATGGCCCACTTGTTTCCCACGCCCGGGCAAAGACGCTTAAAAACGAAAAAGGGCCGCTCCCGAAGGTACGGCCCTTTTCAAACTTGCGGATTGACGTCCTAGAAAAACTTCGTGCGGTTGTCTTTCACGTTGGCGTGGGCCTTGATGGCCTCGTAAATCTTGCCGTCCTGCTGCTGGGCACGCTGCTGCGCCGGCTGCTGCTTGGCCGCGTTCAGGGCAGCGGGCGACTCCTGCGGTGCGGCCACGCTCACGGGCTCAACGATGAGCACGCCTTGTTCGCCCTGGATGGGAGCCGACTTCTGACCGGGCTTCAAGGCAAAGGCCTTGCCCACTGCTACGGGCTCGAAGCCCACGTTGGGGAAGTTGCCCTGGCCCATGATAACATCGGGAGCCGTGCCAACCTGGGCCGTGGGGCCGAATTTGGCGGCCATTTCCTCCAGGGTGCCGGCTTTGGGCAGCTTGGCCATGATTTGCTTGGCTTTCTCTTCGTTGCGCACCAGCGCCGAAAGCTCGGGCTTCAGGTTGGCCACGGTGGCTGTGCCTTTGGCGCGCTCCTCGGTGAGGGCGGCAATTACGTACTGGTCGCCGATTTCGTACACTTCCGAGATGTCACCTACTTTGGTTTCGTCGCCGGTCTGGTTGAAGCCGAAGGCCCAACGCACCAGCTCCCGGGCGTTCTGCAGGTTGTTGACGCTGCGGGCGCTGCGGTCCAGGTTCTTGGCTTCCTGCTTGGCCAGGGTCTTGTCCTTGGTCACCAGCTTGCGGAAGCTTTCCAGGTCGGTGGCTTCGCCTTTCAGCTGCTGGGCCTTGGCGTAAGCGGCTTCGCGGGTGGCGTCGCTGGGGGTAATGCTCTTCTTCACTTCGGCCACCTGATAGGTTTGCTTGGTGGGAGCGGCCGTTACCTTAATCACGTGGTAACCGAACGAAGTTTCCACCACGTTGGGCAGCAGGCCGGGCGCCGTAGCGCCGAAAATGGCTTTCTCGAACTCGGGCACCATGCGGCCCTGGCCAAACCAGCCCAGGTCACCGCCCTGGTCCTTGGTGCCGTCGGTACCGAACTGGCGAGCCAGCGCGGCGAAATCGGCCCCGGCTTTAATCTTGTTGAGAATGTCCTGGGCTTTGGCTTTTGCGGCGGCTTTGGCTTCGGGCGTCGTGCCTTCGGGCTTGATGAGGATGTGGCTGGCGCGGGCGGCTGCCTGCTTGCCGGTGCTCACCCCCGTCACCTTATACAGGGAATAAGTGCCGTTCTCGGCGTAAGGGCCGTAAATCTTGCCTTGAGCCAGGGGCAGCTGCTTGCGCAGTTCCTCGGGCAGGTCGGCGGGGCTGCGGAGAGCTTTGGTGTAAGGCTGCTCCGAGTTCGCCATCACAAACAGCGAGTCGACCGGAGCCGTGGCAAACTGCTTGGCCAGGTCCGCAATCGAGGCTTTCACGGCGGCGCTGTCTTCTTTCGACGCCACTACCGGTACGGTGATGTACTCCACCGAGCGGGTGTCTTCCACTTTGTACTTGCCCTTGTTTTTGTCGAGGTAAGCCTGCAGCTGCGCATCGGTCACCTTCACGGCCGAATCGGAGATGGTGGCGTAGGGCACGAACAGGTACTTTACCGTGGCCTTGGTGTTCTGGAGCGCGTTGTAGCGCTTGGCTTCGGCCGTGGTCACGTACACCGAGTTTTTCAGCAGGGCGTTGTACTTGTTGGCGAGGCGCTCGGCGGGCAGGTTGGCTTCGAAGTTGTACCAGGCGGCCTGGTTTTCGGGGGCAGCTTGTCGAGGTTCTTGAGGTAGTCAATCAGGCGCGCCTTGTCGAACTGGCCGGTCTTCTGGTCGGTAAAGGCCTGCTTGATGCCGGGGTTGATGTTGTCGCCCTGCACCATGTCCACGAGTTCTTCGTCCGATACGGTCAGGCCCAACTTCTCCCACTCCGGCTTGAACGCCAGGCGGTAGATGGTCTGGTTCCAGGCCTGGTCGCGCAGGAAGCCCAGGGCTTGCTCGTCGGGCTGGCGCTGCTGCTGGGCCACGAAGGCCTGCTTGGCTTGCTCGAGGGCGTTGTTGTAGTCGTTCAGCTCAACTTTCTCGCCGGCTACCTCCCCTACCACCGTGTCGTTGCGGTTGAAGAGGCGGTTGTTGCCGCCCACCAGGTCGCCGCCCACAATGAAGAGCAGCATGCCCACCGCCACCAGACCTACTGCGACGCCTGATTTTTCTCGAATCGTGTTAATTAAAGCCATTTACTGTGTTGGTTGTCCGTTTTTAGTGGTCCGTTGTCATTTTCGGAAGCAGCAGGCCAGAAGCGCCTGACAACCGTAACCGGCAACAAACAACTGCTTTGCATGCTCAAAAGAGGCGCAAAATAACCAGAATTTGACCGGTAATCAAAGTTTTACCTGATTTAAAGTCCCCCATGGCGCCGGTTAAATCCACCAGCGGTGCGAAGGCTCAACCCTGGAGCCGCGGCCGGTGGAGCCAAGGACTGGGCCTAACGGCGTCTTTTGGTTGATTTGGCCGGGGTTTTGGCCCGGGCCTGCTTGGCCTGCCGGGCTTCTTCCTCGGCTACTTTCGCGGCCAGCCGCTCCTGCTGCCGCCAGTAGAGCAGCGGCATCCAGCAGACCATGGAAATCATGAAAATCCAGTAGTTCGCGGCCAGGTCGTTGAACAGAATGGTCTGGTACACGCCGATTACGAACGACACCACGCCCACGGAGAAGAGGACGGTGCGCAGGAGGGATTTATCGAAAGTCATGGGAATGATGGTTTGGTAGCAGTAACTCCGGCCGGCCCGCAGAAAGTGCCGGTGCAGCGAGCCTACTTGGCGGGGACTTGAGCAGTGGGGTCCGAGGTAGGGGCCGCAAAAACACCCTCCGGCCGGATGATGCTGTACCGCGAGAAGTTCTGGTTGGCCGTCAGCCCGTAGCCCGTCAGGTATTCGGTGGGCGTGGTGACTTTCACAAACATGGCCGAATCGGTGTAAATCAGCTGTTTGTTTTTGTTGAAAAACAGCTCTTCGGTGTCCATGCGCTGTTCCTGCGGCACGTTCACGACCTGCACCTTGCCGCGCATGATGTAGAGGTTCTGGGCCTTGTCTACCTTGCCGTACCTGGCCGTGAGCGTGTTCATCACCTTTTTCAGGCCATCGGCCGAATAAAACGTGACCGTCATGCCCTTGGGGTAGAGAATGTCGCCGTTTTCGAACTGCTGCTCGAGCGGGGCCGTCAACTCAAACTTGAGCTTGGCCGAGTCGCTCACTAGGGTCCGCACGTTGGTGGTTTCCATCAGCGGGCCGTCGTAGACCAGCCGCGGGCCGGTGGCCGCTTTTTTATCGCAGCCCGCCAAAGCCAGCAGCACCAACAAGGTCCCGCTTCCTGCTAGGTGCCTGAATCCGTACACGTCGTTGGGCTGAATGATGAGGGGTATTCCGTTGTAGCGAGTAAGGCGAGCCAGCGACGGTCAGCACAAGTTGAGCTGCATTCCAACGGCCGGCTCCGCGCAAGTAGCCGCTTATTGCAGACGGCGCTTGATAAACCAGCGGTTGTTGAGCGTCACGCCCAGTGGCCGCGGATGTAGCTTTCCTGCACGTTGCTGGTGCCGGTGGTGGCGTTCAGCACGTCGGTGTTGCCGCGCACGCCGTAGGTAAAGCCCAGGCTGAACGTAGTGGATTCCAGCGGCGTGGCGGTGGGCAGCGGAAAGGCAAAGCCCCAGGCGATGGCGCGGTCGTACAGCGTTTTGCCGCCGGGCTGGTAGGGCATCTGCGCAAAGTTCAGGCCGGCCCGGTAGGTCACGCGCTTGAAGTAATGGTCTACCGAACCCGGGTCGGGCGAAATCTCGCCGCCCACGCCCACGCGCAGCGTATTGCTCAGCGAGCCAGTGGTTTCCCCAAAGCCTTTGTACTTCGACCACTGCTGCTGCGAGGCGTCCAGGTTGATGCTCCAGTTCTTGTCGTTGTCGAAGCTGATACCGACCTGCGCCAAAGCCGGTACGGTGGTCTTGCCCCGGCCATCGCTCACGGACGTGGGCGCACCCACGAGGGAGCCGTTCACGTCTTCCTGCTCTTTGGTAACGGTCTGCTGGCCGTTCAGGTCGTGGCCGAAGCTGTAGACACCGGCCAGGTTCATGTTGAGCGTCTTGCCTACTTTCTGGCGATAGTGGGCACCGGCCCGGAAGGCAAAGTCCGAGTAGCGGGTGTGCTTGCGGTCCACCGACTTCACCAGCGGGTCGCTGCTGGTAGAAATCTGCACGGCCGTGCCGGTGGTCTCGTCAATCACCCCGAACAGGTAGGAAGCCGTAAGGCCCACCGTGAAGGCTTTCGTAAGGCGGAAACCCTGGCCGAAATAAGCCTCCGAAACGCCGCCCGTGCCCTTGTACTGCTTCAGCACCTGGGTCAGGACCGGCGTGCCGGCCACCTCCTGGATGCTGTTGGACTCGTAGTCCACGGCGCTCAGCGGCTTAAGGCCCACGGCCGCGCCCCACTTGCTGCTCAGGGGCACCGACATGGCTAAGTAGCCCAAGGTGCCGCTGCCGCTGCGGCTGGTAGAGTTGGCATTTTTCACGGTTTTGTACTGCCCGTTGTAGCCGGCTTCAAACGTGGTGCGGCCCGTGTAGTACAGCAAAGCCGGATTTATCTCGTTCACGTTGACGGCATTAGGCGCCGCCAGTCCAACGCCGCCCATGCCCATCTGGCGTACGCCGCCGGTGTTGGCGTTGAATTCTCCCAAGCCAATGCGCGAGTACGGCGAGTTGCCCAGGCCCTGCGCCTGTGCGCTCCCCGCTCCTACCGCCGCCACGCCCGCCAGCACCAAGCCCAAACGCACCATCTCTTTATTTGACAACATGATAAGCTAAAATCCGATTAAGGCCGAGCAGCACCAGGCTCAGGCACAACAAAGATACGAGCCGGGAGCCGGGCCGCCAGAAAAGC
The DNA here is from genome assembly GCF_042665855.1 of Hymenobacter humi. Classification (NCBI taxonomy): domain Bacteria; kingdom Pseudomonadati; phylum Bacteroidota; class Cytophagia; order Cytophagales; family Hymenobacteraceae; genus Hymenobacter; species Hymenobacter humi. The sequence continues at coordinate 673,120 of NZ_JBHTEK010000001.1, forward strand.
GGCATTGCCCCCGTGAGCAGCACACCTAAGCCAGGGTATCGCTCCTGATACTGGGCAATGAAGCCGTTGATTTCGGCCACCGAGCCGTTCACCACGCCGCTCAGCAGGCTTCCCGCAGTAGAGTCGCCGGTGAGCGGAATCGTTGCATCGGCCGCGGGCAGGCTCGAGTAGCGGCAGCCGCCCCGTGAAGGCGTGCAGCGCCCGGAACCGCATGCCCAGGCCCGGCCCGATGCTGCCGCCGTGGTAGGTGCCATCGGCCGTTACCAGGTCGCACTTCAGGGCCGTGCCCGCGTCTACGATGAGCGTGTTCTGCCCCGGCCGGAGTACGGCCGCCCCCACTGCCGCCGCCAGCCGGTCGGCGCCCAGCGTATGGGGCGTGGCATAAGCATTACGCAAGGGAATAGCCGTGGTAGCCGGCGAGAATGTCAGGATTTCGCCCGGTACCAGCTCCCGCAAATCCTCGGCCCGCAAAGCCGCATCCTCGGCCACCGAGGCCACGATAACGTGCTCCGGCTGCCACCGCTGCACCAGGCTCGCGTACTTCCGGGGCCGTGAGCCCGATAGCCATTTCCCGCAAAGTTGAGCCATCGAAGCAGCCAGCTTTCACCGCGGTATTACCAATGTCGAGCGCGAGAGTGTGCATTTATAAATTGAGCTACTACAAAACAGAACTTCTTGAAAACAGAACGTCATGCTGAGCTTGCCGAAGCATCTCTACCGCGAGAGTAAATAATTACTTCCCCGGTAGAGATGCTTCGGCAAGCTCAGCATGACGTTCTAATCTTAATCGGACTCAGAATTCCTGTTGAGCTGATTACAGGAAGTACTTCAGACGAATTACTTCCTGCTCGCTCAGGAAGCGCCACTTGCCGCGGGGCAGGTCCTTCTTGGTGAGGCCGGCGTACTGCACGCGGTCCAGGGCCACCACTTCGTAGCCGAGGTGCTCGAAGATGCGGCGCACAATGCGGTTGCGGCCGATGTGGATTTCGATGCCCACAAAGTGCGCGTTGCCGGCTACTACGGCCACGTCATCCACCACGGCTTTGCCGTCTTCCAGCTCCACGCCTTCGGCAATCTTGCGCAGGTCCTCTTCGGCCAGGGGCTGGCTCAACTCAACTTGGTAGATTTTCTTGTTTTTGTGCGAGGGGTGCGACAGTTTCTGGGCTACTTCGCCGTCGTTGGTGAAGAGCAGCAGGCCCGTGGTGTTCCGGTCGAGCCGGCCCACTGGGAAAATCCGCTCTTTCGAAGCGCTGGCCACTAGTTCCATCACCGTGCGGCGGCCTTCGGGGTCTTCCGTGGTCGTGATGAAGTCCTTGGGCTTGTTGAGCAGCACGTACACCGACTTCTCGCGGTTGAGGTTGGTCTTGCCGTACTGCACGGTGTCGGTGGGCTGCACTTTGTAGCCCATCTCGGTCACCACCTCGCCGTTCACCTTGATTTCGCCGGCGGCAATCAGCGCGTCGGCCTCGCGGCGCGAGCAGATGCCGGCGTTGGCGATGTAGCGGTTCAGGCGCAGGCTCGTCGGTGCCGAAGTCTTCGTCTTCATCCCGGCGGCGCTTGTTGCCGCGGGTTTTGTCGTTTTCGTAGTGCTTGAGGTTCTTGTAGTCGGGCGCCTCGCCGGGCCGCTCGCCGTAGCGGGGCTTGTCGGCACGGTTGTCCTGCACCACCGGGCGCGCGGCGCGGGGCTTGTCCACACTGGCGCCGTAGCCGGTACCCGAGCGACGCACGCTGCGCTCCTGCGCTTTCAGGGCCTCGCGGCGCTCGGCAAAGCTGCCGGGTGCGGGCGTCCACTTCTCGGTGCTGCGCTTCTCGTAGCCGCCGGGGCGTTCGCCCGTGCTGCGGCTGGCGCCGTAGGTGGCATTCTCCCGCTTGCCAAAGGCACCGGGCGTGAACTTCCGGCCGAATGCAGCCTCATCGCCTCGGCGGTCGGCATCGCTGCCGCCGGCAAAGTCACCCCGCGGGCCACGCTCCTCGCGGGCCTGCGGCGGGTTGGCTTCGAACGGACGCGCCGAACGGATGGGGCGGTTGGGCCCGCGCTCCTCGCTGCGCTGGAAATCTTCCGGCTCGCGGGGCGTGCTGCGGCCAAAGCTGCCGCCGCTGCGGGGGCGCTGGTTTCGCCCGGCTCGTTGGGGTTTTGCTTCTGGAACTTGCGGTTACGCTCACCGGGCAAGCCACGGGGCACGGCCTTCTCGCCTTCGCGGCGGTAGGGCTGGCCGTTCCAGTTCTCCTTGGGCTGATACTCGCGAATGGGACGCGCTGGGGCTGAATCACGCTGCTCGCCGCGGTCACTGCCGAAGCTGCCGCGCTCACTGCGCTCGGGGCGCGGCTCGGCGGTGCGGCCGTAGCTGGTGCCGGTGCGCTGCTCTTTGCCTAAGCGCGGACGCTCGCTGCGTTCGGGCCGGTCGCCGCCGGGGCGGAATCCGCCTTGTTCGCGCTGGCCGTATTCTTTGTTGCCGAAGCTCTTGCCGCCAAAGCTTTTGTTAAAGCCGCCTTCACTCTTGCTGCCACCACCGCCGTAGGTGCGCTTCTCGCCATCGCCAAAGCTCCGGCCGCCGCCAAAGGCGCCGTTGGAAGGACGGCCAAAGGCGCCGTTGGTAGCCGGACGCCCGAAAGCGCCATTCGTAGCCGGGCGGCCGTTCCCGGGCCGGGCCGAGGAGTAGCCACCGCGGTCGCCGCCACGGTCACGGTCGCCGCCGCGTCCTGCCGGACCACCGGCGTTCGAACGCTCGCTCTTGCCACTGCCGAAGCCACCCGGGCCGCCTGCGTTGCGGCCGCCGCGACGGTCCGCTTTATCTTCTGAAAAATGTTTCTTGCCCATGGGGTAAAAGTTGCTTGCCGTATCGCTACGGTATGAAAAAACGTGTTGGTCAGCGCTCCATTCCTGGCTGCCGACCTGCTAAAGCGTCCGGCTGCCGAAATGATTCACTTAAGGTAAAAGCAAAAGCCCGAACCTGCCAGCCGGCCGCCGTAGCGCCGGCCCACAGGTTCGGGCCTCGGGCCAAGATGCGAACTAGTCGCGGCGAGCCATTTTGGCTTCGATGGAGTGCTGGGTGTGGGGTACGGCCCGCAGGCGCTCCTTGGGAATGAGTTTGCCCGTGCCGATGCACACGCCGTAGGTACCGTTCTTGATGCGAACCTGGGCGTTTTCGAGCTGTTGGATGAACTTCATCTGGCGCGAAGCCAGGCTGGTTCATGCTTTCCTTCTCGGCCGTTTCGGCACCATCTTCCAGCACTTTGGCCGAAGAAGCAGTGGTGTCGGTGCCCGAGTCGTTGCTCCGGTTCAGGGTTTCCTTGATGAATGCCAACTCCTTGCGGGCCGCCGTCAGTTTTTCCTGAATAATCTGGTCGAACTCATTCAAGTCCTCCCGGGAATAGCGAATGTTGTCGTCGTTCATCGAAGGTGGTAAAAAGAAATATGGGAAAAGATTGTCTGGCTATCGCCAGGCAACGAACCGGCAACATGTCCATCTGCTAAATGGTTTGGGAGTCAGTGTACCTGTCGTTTCAAGCTAAGCCGTTGAATGCTTGATTTTGCGGGTTCAAAGTTACGTACTCCGGCGCGCTTTCCTTCCGCTTGCTAAAAACCTAACATTTGGATAGCAGCCACAGCGGCTTCCACGCCTTTATTGCCGTGCTTTCCGCCCGCCCGGTCCCAGGCCTGCTCCAGGGTATTCGTCGTCACCAGCCCAAAAATGACCGGCTTGTTGAACTTCAGGCCGACCTGGGTAATGCCCTGCGCCACGGCATGGCAGATGTAGTCGTCATGCTTGGTTTCGCCCTGAATCACCACGCCCAGGCAAATCACGGCGTCCATCTCGTCGTGTTGGGCTAAAAACTGGGCGCCCAGCGTCAGGCTCGAAGCTGCCGGGCACGGTGTTTCGGTAGATGTTCTCGGCGTTGGCGCCATGCTTTATCAAGGTGTCGTAAGCCCCGGCGCTCAGCACGTCGGTTATCTCGCGGTTCCAGTCGGCCACCACCAGCCCGAAGCGTTTCTCGCTGATGTCGATAAAATTGGTGGCGTCGTAGTCGCTCAGGTTTTGCAGGGAAGTAGCCATCGTTGGTCTGAAAACAATCATCCCCATCCTGCTTCCGTGCGGGATGGGGATGACGAGGAAAAGTTGGTTCTGCTTATTTGGTGCCTTCCAGCTTGGCCTTGAACTGGCGGGCTTCCGCTACTTCCTGGGCCGTGGGGAATTCGTTGATGATGCGGTCGTAGGCCTTCAGGGCGCCTTCATTGTCCTTGGCCAACTCGCGAGCCGTGCCTTCCTTGAGCAGATAGCCGGGCGAGAAGTATTCGTTGGCATTGTGGTCGGCGGCTTTGGCGTACAGGTCGGCGGCTTCCTTGGGCTTGTTGAGCTCAAGCTGAGCGTCGCCCATCAGCGCGTAGGCGCGGCTCTGCACCAGATAGTCGTCCGAGCTGAAGTCCTCGAGGTAGTCCAGCGCTTCCTTGAACTTGCCCTGCTTGAGAGCAGCCACGCCGGCGTAGAAGTTGGCCAGGTTGCCGGCTTTGGTGTTGCCGTACTCGTTGGCCACCGTGGTCAGGCCTGGCGCTTTGCCGTCGCCCTTCACGGCCTTGTTCAGCGAATCGGCTTCCCAGTGGTTCACGGCGCGGAACATGCTGGCCTGAGCTTTCTCGTTTTGGGTGTTGCGCCAGGTGTAGAATGCAAATGCACCCACCACGGCCAGCACCACTACGGCCAGCAGAGTCAGCAGCGCGTTGCGGTGGTTGCGCACGAAATTTTCGGACTCCACCAACCGGGCCGCCAGCGCGTCCGGGTCTTCCAGCAGCGGGTTTTCAGACGCGAGGTTTTCGGCGGGCGCCAGCGGGTCGGCCGAAACGTTCTGAGCGGGTTGCCCCTGACGGGCCTGCTGGCTTTTGCCAGTGTAAGGAATCTTCGACATACTTAAGAAGCTGTTAGCTGTTAGCTGCCAGCTGTTAGCTTTTTAATTGGGAAACAAAGGCTTGGTTTTACTCTGCAAAAGCTAACAGCTAATGGCCATGAGCTAACAGCTATTTCGAAGTTAGTCGTGAATGTAGGGGTAGTCGGCCTGCACGTACACGTCCTTGTAGAGTTCGTCGGGCGTGGGATAAGGCGAGGTTTCGGCAAAGTCTACCGATTCGGCCACCTGGCCCTTGATGCGTTCGTCGATGGCTTCGAGGTCCGCCTCGGTTGCCATGTTGTTCGTGAGCAAAGTGTGGCGCACGCTTTCGATGGCGTCGCGGTGGCGGTAGTCTTCCAGTTCTTCTTTGGTGCGGTACTTGGCGGGGTCGCTCATGGAGTGGCCCTTGTAGCGGTAGGTCTTGAACTCGAGCAGCGTGGGGCCGTCGCCGCTGCGGGCACGCTCGGCGGCGCGGGCCACAGCCTCGTGAACATCTTCCACGCGCATGCCGTTCACCGGCTCCGATGGCATGTCGTAGCTCAGGCCAATCTTGTAGAGGTCGGTCACGTTCGACGTCCGGGCTACCGAAGTACCCATGGCGTAGCCGTTGTTCTCAATCACGAAGATGACGGGCAGCTTCCACAGCATGGCCATGTTGAAGGCCTCGTGCAGCGCGCCCTGGCGCACGGCGCCGTCGCCCATGTAACAGATGCAGAGCTTGCCTGTCTTGTTGTACTTTTCGGCAAAGGCGATGCCGGCGCCCATGGGCACCTGGCCGCCCACGATGCCGTGGCCGCCCATGAACCCAACCGACTTGTCGAACATGTGCATGGAGCCGCCTTTGCCTTTCGAGCAACCGGTGGCTTTGGCAAACAACTCGGCCATGATGGCATTGGGCGACGTGCCCAGGGCCAGCGGGTGGGCGTGGTCGCGATAGGCGGTGATGTATTTGTCGCCGACTTCGAGTGCTGATACCGCCCCCGCTACGCAGGCCTCCTGGCCGATGTAGAGGTGGCAGAAACCTTTAATCTTTTGCTGGCCGTATAGCTGGCCGGCCTTGTCCTCAAACTTACGCATGAGCTGCATTTGCTCATACCAGCGCAGGTACGTTTCCTTCGGGAAGGAAGCCGTTGAGCGGCTTGTTTGGAGAGGTCGGTGCCGGAGGCGGCCATGGCGGGCGCATCGGTGCCAGGCATCACAGGGTCGGGCTGGCCGCTGGTAGATGCGGCTTTCCCTTTGGCCGGTGAGCCATTGGTTGCCGTCGATTTTTTAGAAGCAGCTTTTACTTTCGTATCCGCCATAGCACGTTAAGGAAAAATTCGCGTTGGGAGGGCGAAATTACGTAAAAGTGCTGGCAATACCGAACCTTATGACCCTTGACTCCCTCCAGCTCCTTTTTTTAAAAATTACGACGACGCTTCCCTGCGATTATCCCCCGGCCTCAACTGCTTCATAGGCGATAATGGCAGCGGAAAAACCAATTTGCTTGACGCCATCCACTACTTGTCGCTCACCAAGAGCGCCATCACGGCTTCGGACGCCCTTTGTATCAAGCAAGGCGCTGATTTCTTTGTAGTTAAGGGTAATTTTTCCTCGGATTTGCCGCCAGAGCACGAAACTATTCAGGTAAGCCTGCGCCTGGGCCAGAAAAAGACCCTCACCCACAACAAGCAGCCCTACGAACGGATGGCCGACCACATCGGGCGCTACCCCGCCGTGCTGATTTCGCCCTACGACACCGACCTCATCCGGCAGGGCAGCGAAGACCGGCGCAAGTACTTCGACAGCCTGATGGCTCAACTCGACCACGAGTTTCTGGAGTTACTCATTGCGTACAACGCCCTGCTCCGCCAGCGCAACGCCGTGCTCAAGCAAGGCGGGGACCGCCCTTCGCACGGCTTCGACCGCGACTACCTCCTCGCCCTCGACGAGCAGGCGGCCCCGATTGGGCAACAGCTCACCACCCTGCGGGAAGCCTTCCTGGCCGAGTACGTCCCCATCTTCCAACGGCACTACCAGCAGCTGGCCGATGGCCGGGAAGTTGTCACACTTACCTACAAAAGCCAATTACTAGGGGCGAACTTTGCTCAACTGCTTCGGAGCAATGAGCGCCGTGATTTTGCCCTGCAGCGCAGCACCACCGGCTCGCACCGCGACGACTTCGTCTTCCTAATGGATGAACTGCCGGTAAAGAGCCACGCTTCCCAAGGCCAGCAGAAGTCCTTCGCCATTGCGCTAAAGCTGGCTCAATTTGAGATGCTCGCTGCCAAGCAACACCACAAGCCCTTGCTGCTCCTCGACGACATCTTCGACCGTCTCGACGACAAACGCATCGCGCGCCTGCTTGAGTGGTAGCCGACGAAACCTTTGGCCAGGTCTTTCTCACCGATACCAACCTGGAACGCACCGACCAGGCACTGGCGCGCGTGAGCATTCCCATCCTCCGATTCCGAGTACAGGATGGCACCGTAGCGCCGGTTTAAATCGGCTTAAGCGCTACCTTTGCGACTCCAAAACAAGGGCAGATTTGCCACGTTTTGATGCTCAACTCTACCCCGTGAAAAAGCCCTCCTCCCCTTCCCGCTCCGGCGACATCTCCCTTAAGGAAGGCCTCGAAGCGCTGGTGCGGACGTACCGGCTGCAAGGCAAGCTCAACGAGGTAACGGTGGTTTCCAGCTGGGAGCGGGTGATGGGAAAAGCAGTGGCATTGAAAACCCAGGAGGTGTACGTTAACAAGGGCCGGCTCTTCGTGCGTCTCAGTTCCGCGCCGCTCAAGCACGAGCTGCTTATGGCCAAAACCCGGGTGGCCGAGCTCATCAATGCCGAGGTTGGGGAGACCGTTGTAAGCGAAGTTATTTTCCTGTAGGCTGCCTTTCTAGAGTTGCTATTTACAAAGGCTAGCTGGAGCCCCGCATAAGTTCCAAGACGGTCGGCCGCGGGTTCGTCCATGCCACCTTATTCTCTCGGACCATCCCCCTCTCAGCTACCGAAGCTGACGCCGCCCAATTCTTTCGGCTCTCTTAAAACACGTGGCTTGGCTGGATGGGTTTGCACGCTCAATTTTCATGCAGGACTTTCAACTGGCAGGCTACACATCCTTGCTGTTTCCTGCCGTTGCTTCCCTCCTTTTGAATTTGGCAGGCAGCTCTCTGTTACAGCATGGTGAGCTACTGCGCGACGTACAAAAATGTTTCACGTGGAACATTTTTGTCACTTCGGGCCATACACCTTTAGTAAAAGCTCATTGTAGGCTTCCAGCAGGGCGATGTACTTCGTCTGCAGTAATAAAAGCTGTTTTGAAGGGTCAGAGTCGTTGTTAACAGCTTGTGTTACACGTTGTGTAACACTATTTGTAACAACAGGTTTGTGTATTGGTGTTACGAACGGAAGAGATGATTGCTGTACAACTGTAAAGTCGTTAGAAAAATCGTGATTAATGATATCACCGATTCTTTTTACAAAGTTGTAATCAATAGTGTCCTCTTTGAATTTACGATAAATGGTGGGACGTGTAATACCCAGTTCCTCTACGATACGCGTAATGGAAATACCGCTGTTTTTGATGGCTTCTTGCAGGATTTCCCCTTGGTGTGGCATATTCGTAGTGTTGCGTAACGCTTATGCAAATATGTCACAAGTGTACGGATTAAACAAACTTGTTCGTACAATTAAATTACAACACAAGGACTGTTACAATACATTTACAACTCACCAGTGTGTAACGCGCATAGACAACATACGTAACAATAATGCTTTACACATTCATTTTGTAACAGCCTCGTTACACCCTTGGATTTCGTTGATACCGGCCCCATGGGATTGAGAACAGTCCCGCCTGACTACCGAGAAGCCTTTTGTACTACGCCTCCCGCCCCACCGAAGCGAGGACGGACAGCAGGCGGTTGGGATAGTCCGTTGTGATGCCATCAACACCCAAGGCCATGAGACGACGCATGTCCGGCAGTTCGTTTACAGTCCATGGCACTAGTCGCAGCCCCGGGAAAACTGTTCGCAACTGTTGAACAGAATCTGTGGTAACGGTGCTAAAGTCCGGCCCTAAAGTGGTGGGCTGAAAGCCGAGCCTGCTCGATACTGGAGTGCCAGGGCTGGTCGGCTTCCAGCAGAAGACAGGTCGCCAGGTTGGGCTGGTTGTGGTGCGCCAAACGTAGGATGCGCGGGTCGAAACAGAGCAGCGTAGTACGGCTGCGAATTTGAGCGGCGTCCACCTCGGCCAATACCAAAGCCAAGAACTCCTCCGGCCCGGGATGGAAAATAAGGTCGCCGTCGGGGCTGCTTTTTACCTCTATCGAATAGCCAACCGGGGAGCGGCCCAGCGCCTGGTGGCCGCCTCCAGGGCTGCAATTACCTCCGTCAGCAAAGGCTTGTAGGCAGGCTGAGAAAGTTGTTCGGGAAAGCTGGGATGCCGCCGTTGGCCGCAGTCGCACCGCCGGATTTCGGCGTAGGGCAGGGTATAAGTTGAGCTGCCGGGCTTGGCTGGGCGGGATGAATTGTCCGTTCGAATCGAGGCAAATCGAAGGGTTGAGCCAGGGCTCGTGCGATACCACCACTTGCTTATCGGCCGAGATGACAACGTCCAGCTCAATAACATCGACGCCCAATTCGAGCGCATACAAAAAGGCTGGCAAGGTGTTTTCGGGGCGCAGGCCGCGGCAACCCCGGTGACCGTGGACTTCGGGGTGTGGGTTGAAGGAGCGGTCTAGGTGGAGCTTAGCCATAGACTGAAGGATTAGAAGACGCGGTGTGGAAATAGAATGGCCTGAGTGAGGAACCGAGCTTCCGCCCGGCCCAGGCCCAGGCCGCGGCGAAGCAGCTTTTGGTGAGCACCCCTACGCTAACCAGCCAGAACCCGTGGTTTGAGGTAGTTTTGCAGCTCAACATTCTGGTTTACGCTTTCATGAAAAAACTGCTGTTATTCGTATTGCTGCTGGCGCTGGCTACCGGGGGTACTATTATTACCGGAGCCTCAAGCAGGGACCGAAAGGTGCACTGGTTGCCGCAGCGGCGGCGGTGCAGACCCACGACATGGCCACGTTTGAGAAGTACGTAGACGTGACCAGCGTGACCAGCCACCTCGTCGACGAAGTCACCCAGCAGGGTTCGGCCCTAACCTCGCTGGTGCCCGGCGGCGGCCTGATACTGGGCGGTGCCATGCGCATGATTAAGCCCACCCTGGCCAAGGCCGCGAACGAGGAAGTACGGCGCTATGTAGAAACCGGGTCGTTGGAGGCCGCCGCGGCCGCTGCTCCCAAGCACCTGGTAAACGTATCCCTGACTGGCCTGGCCAGCCGGGTAGTGAGCCCCGAGAGCGAGTTCAAAGGCATTAAGTACACGCGGGAGGAAGGCGACCATGCCTTCGTTGGGCTGGAGATTACGCAGCCCAAGTACGACACCACGATGGTGGTGGAAGTGAAGCTGCGCCGCCAGGGCGACCACTGGCAGATGACGCAAATCACGAACAGCGGCGAACTGCTCCGGGGCGTGGCCCTGCTGGAAAAGAAGCGGCTGCTGAACCGCTAGCATAACCAGGGAACTGATAGCAGCTGTGGGCTGCAACTCCCGGCCTCTAACGACAACAAAAAGCCCCGGCCGAATTCGGCCGGGGCTTTTTGTTGACAATAGTTAAAAGGCAATCTACTTGCGCCCCGAGAACAGGAAGTAGATGATGGAGCCCACGATGGGGAAGAACCAAATGATGGCGCCCCAGACAAGCTTTTTCGTCAAGCTCCAATCCTGTTTGAGCAGGCTGATGACGGCGGCAATGGCCAGGATGAGGTAAATCACGCCGGCGATGGAAAGCCCCCGCTGTCGTTGTAGCGGCTGCAGGAAGTGGCCAGCAGCATCAGGGGAAGCAACAAAGCCGTGAAAGGCAAGCGGGAAGCGAGTTGGCGAAGGGTGTGCATGAGCAGGAAAGGAAAGTGAAAGAATGAAATTCAGCTCCGTTTACGCAACGCCCTCTAAATAGATTAAGTGAAATTTATTATTGTATGCTATAATCCTGATTATCAGAATTTTGATTGAATAAACAGGCTAATCTGGTTGATGAATACCGGGCCAGCGTAGGGCATGAGAGCCAGCAGCAGCAGCACGCCGTAAAGCGCCCCGTAGAAGTGGGCATCGTGGTTGATATTGTCGCCCCGGCGCCGGCCCATGTACCAGGAATAGGCCAGGTAGAGGATGCCAAACACGAAGGGCTGAATGGGAAACGGAATGGGGAAGATGATGATGCCGCCCCCATTAGTGTTCACCGGAAAAAGCAGGATGCTGGCAAACAGCACCGATGAAACCCCGCCCGACGCGCCCAGGCTGCGGTAGCCAGGGTCGTCGCGGTGGCGGAAGTAAGTGGGCAAATCGGAGAGGATGATGCCGCCCAGATAGAGCAGCAGAAACAGGCCGATGCCCAGGCCCGCGCCGTACCCTTCTGCCAGCGCCCGGAGCACCACGGGGCCGAAGGAGTAGAACGCAAACATGTTGAAGAGAAGGTGGGCCCAGTCGGCATGCAGGAAGCCCGAGGTGAGCAGGCGGTACCACTGCCCATCGGAGCGGGCCATACGGTAGGGCTCCATAATCCAGGAGTTCATCAGGCTCGTCTTTCGACCAGGCATAGACGGAGATGGCGACCGTGAGGCCGATGAGAATCAGAATGGGATTGAACACGGTGGGTTAGTTTTCGCGGTCCATGAGTTGGAGCGCGAGGTGATGCAGGGGCTCCTTGCGGGCTGCGGGCGCGGCTACGCGCTCCAAATGCTGGAGGGCATCCTGGAAGTAGCCGTTGATGAGTGCCTCGGTCTGAGGGCGAATTTCGAGCTCGTCGTAAATGGCGCGCACGGCCGTCACCTTGGCATCGGCGTCGGTAACAGGCTGGGCAATGAGCTGGCGCAGGATGGCCTGTTGCTCGGCGTTGGCCTGGGCTTGGGCGGTGAGCAGCAGAAAGGTCTTTTTGTCGGAAACGATATCACCGCCCACGCGCTTGCCGAAGGTGGCGGCGTCGCCGTACACGTCGAGCAGGTCGTCGCGCAGGCTGGAAGGCCAGCCCAATGTCGGTGCCGAACTGGCGCAGGTGGTCGGCGTCTTCCTCCGAGGCGCCGGCGAGGCGGGCGCCGAGCTCCAGGCAGAAGCCGAGGAGAACGGCCGTTTTCAGGCGAATCATGTCCAGGTATTGGGGGATGGTTACCTGGACTTCGGTTTCGAAGTTCATGTCCCACTGCTGGCCTTCGCAAACCTCGGAGGCCGTCTGGCTGAAGCGGGCGAGGATACGCGGGAGCAACGCCGGCTCAACCTCCAGAAACAGCTCGTAGGCCCGCACCAGCATCACGTCGCCGGAGAGGATGGCTACGTTCGGGTTCCACTTTTCGTGCACCGTGGCCTGGCCGCGGCGTAGCGGCGCCTGGTCCATCAGGTCGTCGTGGAGCAGGGTGAAGTTGTGGAAGACCTCGGTGGCCAGCGCGGGCTTAATAATACCGCTTAGCTCATCGGTGAAAAGGTGGGCGCCGAGCAGCGTGAGCAGCGGCCGGATGCGTTTGCCGCCCAATCCCATGATGTAACGGATGGGGGCGTACAGGGTATCAGGCTGCTCGCCGTAGTTGAGCTGAGCGAGGGCAGCGGTGATTTGAGCGGGAAAGTCAGCAGGGGTCATAGTGCGTGCAAAGAACGGGGGCGGCTGGCATTGCGAGAGGAGTGCAGAAAATGAGAAGTTGAGACGATGCGCGGCGGGAGGAACCTCACCCCCGGCCCCTCTCCAAAAGAGAGGGGAGCCGAGAGGCGCTCGGCCGGTAAACTCGACACTAATGGCTTCAACAAAAAAGCCCCAACTCAGGGTTGAGTCGGGGCTTAAAATTATCTGGCTCCCCTCTCTTTTGGAGAGGGGCCGGGGGTGAGGTTCTACTGGCTACCTACCGGCGCTTGCCCTTATGGGCACCTTTGGCCATGCCCGAACCCGAATGCTCACGGTAGCCGCGGGGGCTCCGCCGCCACGGTTCTTGCGCTCGTCGGCTTCGCGCTTTTTCACGGAGTCGGGGCGGTCATCAACCAGTTCGAAGTCGATGGTGCGGTCGAGCAGGTTGGCAGATTTTACGACCACCATCATCTCGTCGCCGAACTGAATGATGCGCTTGTTGCGGCGCCCCACGATGCGGTAGTTGTCCTTGTCGAGCTCGTACTCGTCGCCGGGAATGTCGCTGATGCGGACCATGCCTTCGCACTTGTTCTCTTCGATTTCGATGTACATGCCGCGCTCGGTGAGGCCCGATACCACGCCCTTGAACGTGTTGCCAATTTCGTCGGCCATGAACTCCACCTGCTTGAACTTGATGCTGGCGCGTTCGGCGTTGGCCGCCAGTTTCTCGCGAGCCGAGGAGTGCTTACACTCTTCTTCCACGGGGTCGACGGCTACGTTCTTGCCGCCGAGCAGGTAGTGCTCGAGCAAGCGGTGGGCCATCATGTCCGGGTAGCGGCGAATGGGCGATGTGAAGTGCGAATAGTGGTCGAAGGCCAGGCCGAAGTGGCCCAATGGCTCGGTGCTGTAGATGGCTTTGGCCATGGTCCGGATGGCCAGGCCCTGGAGCACATTCTGCTCGGGCTTGCCCACCACTTCCGAGCTCAGGTTGTTGAGCTCGGTGCTCACCTTTTGGGGTTGTCAAGCTTCAGCTTGTAGCCGAACTTCTGGGCGAAGAGGGCGAAGGTTTGCAGGCGTTCGGGCTCGGGCGCATCGTGGGTGCGGTACACCATGGTGAAGCGCGGCTTGGTCTTTTTGAGGTTGAACACAAACTCGGCCACCTTGCGGTTGGCCAGCAGCATGAACTCCTCAATCATCTTGTGCGCGTCCTTGCGCTCCTTCACGTACACGCCGAGGGCTTGCCGTTCTCATCCAGGCGGAACTTCACCTCCTGGGTTTCGAAGGTGATGGCGCCCTGCTTGAAGCGCTGGGCGCAGATTTTATGCGCCATGTCGTTGAGCACATTTATCTCCTCAGCATGGTCGCCGGCCTTGCTTTCGATGCGCTCCTGGGCCTCCTCGTAGGAGAAGCGGCGGTCGGAGTGAATGATGGTTTTGCCGAACCACGACTCGTAGAGCTTGCCGGTTTCGTCCAGCTCAAACACGGCCGAGAACGTCAGCTTGTCCTCGTGCGGGCGCAGCGAGCAGAGGCCGTTGCTCAGGCGCTCGGGCAGCATCGGAATCACGCGGTCCACCAGGTACACCGAGGTAGCGCGGTGCTTGCCTTCGCGCTCCAGCTCGGTGCCCGGACGCACGTAGTGGGTCACGTCGGCAATGTGCACGCCTACCTCCCAATGGCCGTTCTCCAGCTTCTGGATGCTCAGGGCGTCGTCGAAGTCCTTGGCGTCGGCCGGGTCGATGGTGAAGGTGGTGATGTTGCGGAAGTCGCGGCGGCGGGCAATTTCGTCTTCGCCGATAACCTCGCTGATGCCTTCCGATTCGGTCTCCACTTCCTCAGGGAATTCAAAGGGCAGGCCGAACTCGGCCATGATGGCGTTAATCTCAGCTTCGTTGCCGCCGGCCGCGCCGAAGTTGCGGATGACCTCGCCCACCGGCTGGCGGCCGCTGTCTTCCGGAAACTCGTTGATGCGCACCAGCACCTTGTCGCCGTTGCGGGCGTCGTGCAACAGGTGCGGCGGCACAAACACATCGAAGTACACCTTGCGGTTGTCGGCCTTTACGAAACCAAGCGTGCCCTGCACCTGCAGGCGCCCCACGATTTCGGGACGCACGCGCTTGAGCACTTCCACCACGTCGCCCACCGGGCGGCCGTCGCGGAGCTGCGCAGGCGCACGCGCACCACGTCGCCCTGCAGCGCAAACTTGAGCTGGTCGGTGAAGACGCGGATGTCGTCGGCATTGCCCGTGCCTTCGGGCACTACAAAAGCGAAGTTAGGCGTGGCCAAATCGACGGTACCGATGACCGTGTTGGTGTCGCGCTTCGGGCGGGAGTCGTCGCCCACGTAGTCGAAGCCTGCACCGCGACGGCGGTGGACCATGGGGTCCTGGCCAAACTCGGCCGCGGCAAAACGCTCGATGTCCGTGTTCGTCGGCGGCTGGGCTTTTTGGTCGATTTGCGGGCATTAGACGGCATCAGCGCAGTAGCAACGGCGTCCGTATCGGCCAGGCGGTATTCGTCGTTCTGAAGCAGCGTAATGAGTCCGTTTTTGCGCAGCACCTTGATGTGGGCAAATATCTCCTCCCGCTGGCCCTTGGTCGTGACGCCGAGGCGGCGCGAGAGCTGCCGGTAGGCAAGGACTTTGGTGGGGTTTTCGGTAAAGGCGCTCAGCACTTGTTCCTGGCTGATGGGCGCGGGTTCGGGCTTTTCGCGCTTGGCGCGGGGAGCCCGGGGTTCTCGGGGGTGTTCATGTAGAAAAGATGGCCGCCGAAAAGTTGATTGGTCGCAGGCGGCGAGAGCGGAAAAAATGGTTGGCCGAAGTAATCGGCACGGTAAGTAAAACGCGGCCGGGGCCGCTAGGTTGTAGCGTGGACTCTGCGAGTCCGCGCATTGTAGCGGTTGGCGTCGTAGAGACTCGAACCAGGAGCTACGGAAGTGGCGGGTAGCGCAAGGTATCGGTGCGGGCGCGGACTCGCAGAGTCCACGCTACAGCGCGGGTTACGCCCGGCTGGCCACGGCGGCTTCGATGTCCGCCAAACTATCCTTCGGGATGGCGGCCAGCAGGCCTTGGGTGTATTCGTGTTGGGGAGCGGCGTAGATGGCCGCCGCCGGGCCGCTCTCCACGATGCGGCCCTGGTGCATGACCAGCAGCCGGTCGCTCATAAACCGGGCCACGGACAGGTCGTGCGTGATGAACAAATAGGTGATGCCGAACTCGCGTTTGAGGTCGTTGAGCAGGTTGAGGACCTGCGCCTGCACCGAAACGTCGAGGGCCGAAACCGACTCGTCGCAAACAATCAGCTTGGGCTGCAAAGCCAGCGCCCGGGCTATGCAGATGCGCTGCCGCTGCCCGCCGCTGAACTCGTGCGGGTAGCGCTGGAAATGCTCGTCGCGCAGCCCCACGGTGCGCAGCAGCTCCATCACTTTCGCCTTTTGCTGCTGGCGGGTGCCGCCCACGTTGTGCACGCGCATCGGCTCCCAAATGGCCTCGCCCACCGTCAGCATGGGATTGAGGGCGGCGTAAGGGTCCTGAAACACCAGCGCAAATCGCGCCGACGGCGGCGCAGGTCACCACTCGACAGTTTGGCCAAATCGGTTCCTTCAAACAGGATGCTGCCGGCCGTTGGTTCCGTGAGGCGGAGCAGGGCCCGTCCCAGCGTGGTCTTGCCGCAGCCCGACTCCCCTACCAGCCCAATAGTCTCACCGGGGTAGAGCGTGAAGCTGACATCGTCCACGGCCCGCACGTAGTCGGTGGCCCGCCGGAAGAAGCCCTTGCGAAGCGGGAAGTACACCTGCAGGTTTTGAACCTGGAGAAGCGGTTCAGTTGGGCTGGGTTTTGGGTCTACCACAGACTCGCTAACCGGCGCCGAAGTAAGCTCAACGGGGCGTGGAACATCGCCAATTAGGCTATGTTCCACGGGGAACGTTTTGGCGGTTTCAATTTTATCCCGTAACTGCTGTGCTTCTACGGCGGGCCAAGATTCCGCAAGTGCCTCATCTGGCAGCGGAAGCACGGGCGCGGGCTGGGCCAAAAGCTGCCCGCTGGCGTCTTCCCGCATGAAATCGGCCACTACGGGCAGGCGTTTTTTGCCCACCGAGAGGCGCGGACGGCACGCCAAAAGGCCTTTTGTGTACGGATGTTGCGGATTTGAAAAAATATCCAGCACCCTCCCCTGTTCCACGACCTTGCCCCGGTACATCACCAGAATGCGGTCGGCAATTTCAGCCACCACGCCAAGGTCGTGGGTGATGAAGAGCACGGCGGTATTGTGCTGGCGGCGCAGGTCGTCAATCAGGCGCAGCATACGGGCCTGCACCGTCACGTCGAGGGCGGTGGTGGGCTCGTCGGCGATGAGCAGGGCCGGGCGGCAGGCCATGGCCATGGCAATCATCACGCGCTGCTTCTGCCCCCCGAGATTTCGTGCGGGTAGCTGTTGAAAATGGCCTCGGGGCGCGGCAGGCGCTTCGGCAAACAGCTCAATAGTGCGCTGCTTAGCGGCCTTGGGCGTGCAGTCGGTGTGCAGCAGCAGGGCTTCCACCACTTGGCTGCCGCAGGTGTACACGGGGTTCAGCGAGGTCATCGGCTCCTGAAAAATCATCCCGATGTCGTTGCCGCGCACCTGGCGCAGGTCGGTTTCGGAGAGTTTCAGCAGGTCAGTATTGCCGAGCTTTTCAGAAAGGAATACGGTGCTGCCGCTGGCAATGCGGCCGGGCGGCATCGGAATCAGCCCAAGTAGGGCAAGCGAAGTCACCGATTTGCCCGAGCCCGACTCCCCCACAATGGCCAGCGTCTCGCCCCTATTCAGTTCAAACGACACGTTGTCCACGGCCCGCACGTCGCCGCGGTGGCTGGAGAAGTCAATGGTGAGGTTGGAAACGGTGAGTAGCGGGTTGGGCACAGTGTGGGATAAGAGGGCAGAAAGGAAGGGCTAGCAGCAGGATTTCCCCGCTTGGATAGGCGGGCATTTCACGCTGCCGTAGCTGCAAAACACGCAGCAATCACCAGCCAGCGGCTTGAGAACGGTGTGGCAGTTGGCGCACTCGTGAAAGTACACGCAAGCATCAGTGGGCATGGTTTCCGTGGTGACATGGCCGCAGTTGGGGCAAGTCAGCGTCGATTGCAGCAGCGCGGGGCTCTCGCTGTTGCTAGAACAGCAAGTAGAGGCTGAAGCGACACTAGCTTGGGAATGGGCCATGAGCTTGGAAACAACTCGATTTCAGATAGGAAAGCAGGCTAAAATTTATGTCTTGCCGGTTTTCGTTACGCAAGAACGTCATGCTGAGCGAAGTCGAAGCATCTCTACTGCATAACTACCCCTTTTCGGGTGGATTAGCATTGGGGTAGAGATGCTTCGACTTCGCTCAGCATGACGTTCTGTTTAACGTCGGCATTCAATTCGGTTAGCTTGTCTGCTGCTTAGGCCAGGTTCTCAGAATCGGGAGCTACCAGCGGGGCGCGCTCCGTGGCCACTACAGCATTTTGCTCTCGCTGGTTTTCCTCATGCTGATGGAAAAAGCGGCTCTGATTGAGCAGAATCAAGGCCACGCCTACGAAAATGGAGGAATCGGCAATGTTGAAGATGGGCCAGAGCGACACGTACTTCCCTCCTAGCAGCGGCCAGTTCTGGGGCAAAAAGCCTTCGTAGATGTCCACGTACAGCATGTCAACCACTTGGCCGTAGAACCAGCGCGTGGGCGAGGCAAAGGGGGCATTGTTGTAGATGATGCCGTAGAAAACCGAGTCGATGAGGTTGCCGACGGCGCCGCCCAAAATCAGGGCCATGCAGGCGATGTAGCCCGCCGAAGCGCGCTGCCGGCAGAGGCGAATGATGTAGTAGCTCAGGCCAAACACGGCCACCAAGCGAAAAGCAGTGAGCGCTAGCTTGCCGTAGGGTGCCGGGAGCTCAGCCCCGAAAGCCATGCCCGGATTCAGCGTGTAATGGAGCTTAAACCAGTTGCCGAGCAAGGGAATTTCCCCCGCCATGCCGGGCTGCATGTAGGTGTGCACGGCCCACTTCGAGAGCTGGTCGATGGCAATGATGAGCAGGGCCAGCAGGAAGAATTTAGCGGCGGATTGCTGGCGATTGGTGAGGGTTGGGTGCATTCAGACGGTGCCAAAAGTGGCGAGAGCGACGGACTGTTTTATTACCGTCTTTTTGTACCTTTTATAACTGACTGTCTGGCCTTTTGAGCCGATAAAGACGAGCTTATTGAGTGTTTGTGCGACCGAGGACTCGCCGGGGTTTTGCGGCCCCGGCGAGTCGTTCAGCATCAAGCAGTTGCAACCTCCAAATGCACGGGCACGGAGTAGTCATCAAATTCGAGCACGGAACCGCCGTTCACGTCGTCCGCAAACGTCAGCGCCAGGGCCTGAGTTTCGGTGCGGATGTAGTCGCCGAACGCGGCCACGGCGGCCGTGAGCTCGGGCTGCTGGTCTGCCAAAGTGACGCGGATTTTGTCCTGCACTTCCAGGCCCGAGTCTTTGCGCAGGTTCTGCAGGCGGTTCACCAGGCTCGCGGGCGAGGCCTTCCTGGCGCAGGCTCGTCGGTCAGGGTCACGTCGAGGGCCACGGTGAGGGGGCCGTCGGTGGCCACGAGCCAGCCGGGCAGGTCGTCGGTGCGGATTTCCACATCGTCGGGCGCCAGCGTGATGGGCTGGCCATCCACTTCCACCGCGAGGGTTCCCTCCTTCTCCAGCTTGCTGATTTCAGCCGCCGTCATCTGCTGAATGCGGGCGCCCACGGCCTTCAGACGCGGGCCGTATTGCTGGCCGAGACGCTTGAAATTGGGCTTCACCGACTTCACCAGCACGCCGCTTTCGTCGTCGAGGAATTCAATGTGCTTCACGTTGATTTCGGCGCAAATCAGGTCCTCCACGAGGCCGACTTGCTCCTTGGTCGAGTCGTTGAGCACCGGCACCAGGATACGCTGCAGGGGCTGGCGCACCTTCAGCACCGACTTTTTGCGCAGCGAGTGGGCCAGCGAGCGATGCGTTGGGCCAGCTCCATGCGTTCCTCCAGCTTCGGGTCGATGCGGGCGGTATCGGCTTCCACCAACAGCGTCAAATGCACCGATTCCGGGGCCAGGGGCGTGTTCTTGGCTACTGCCTCAGCGCGCATGCCGTCGGTCATGTTCTTGTAAAGCCACTCGCCGAAAAACGGCGCGATGGGCGACATCGCCTGCGCTACTACTACCAGGCATTCCTGCAGGGTTTCGTAGGCAGCGCGCTTGTCGGCGGTCAGTTCGCCTTTCCAGAAACGGCGGCGCGAGAGGCGCACGTACCAGTTCGAGAGCTGGTCGGTCACGAAATCCTGGATGGCGCGGGCGGCCTTCGTGGGGTCGTAGCTGTCCAGATGGCCGCGCACTTCCACAATCAGCGACTGCAGCTTGCTCAGAATCCAGCGGTCCAGCTCACTCAATTCCGACTGCGAAATGCGGTTGAATTCGCTGGTCTGGAACTCGTCCAGGTTCGCATAAAGCGCATAAAACGAGTACGTATTGAACAGCGTGCCAAAGAACCGGCGCTGCACTTCGGTCACACCGGCGGGGTCAAACTTGAGGTTGTCCCACGGTGGCGCGTTGGCGATGAGGTACCAGCGGGTGGCATCCGGGCCGAACTGCTTGATGGTGGCAAACGGGTCCACGGCGTTGCCGAGGCGCTTGCTCATCTTCTGGCCGTCCTTGGCCAGCACGAGGCCATTGGCGATGACGTTTTTGAAGGCCACGGAGTCTTCCAGCATCACGGCCAGGGCGTGCAGCGTGAAGAACCAGCCGCGGGTTTGGTCCACGCCTTCGGCAATGAAATCGGCGGGGAAATTCTTCTGGAACTTCTCACCGTTTTCGATGGGATAATGCCACTGGGCATAGGGCATGGCGCCGGAGTCGAACCACACGTCGATGAGGTCGGGCTCGCGGTACATGGGCTGGCCGGTGGGGCTCACGAGGAAAATATCGTCCACGTAGGGCCGGTGCAGGTCCACTTTTTCGCCGTTGGCGTAGGGGTTGTGGGTCATGACTTCGGCCGCCACGGCCTTGTCAATCTCCGTTTTTAGCTGCGCGATGCTGCCGATGCACAGTTCCTCGGTGCCGTCCTGGGTGCGCCAGATGGGCAGCGGCGTGCCCCAGTAGCGCGAGCGGCTCAGGTTCCAGTCCACCAGGTTTTCCAGCCAGTTGCCGAAGCGGCCGCTGCCGGTGCTTTCGGGCTTCCAGTTGATGGTCTTGTTGAGCTCGATGAGCCGGTCTTTCACCGCCGTGGTCTTGATAAACCAGGAGTCGAGCGGGTAGTAGAGCACGGGCTTGTCGGTGCGCCAGCAGTGCGGGTAGGTGTGCTCGTACTTCTCTACTTTGAAGGCCGTGCCATCGCCTTTCATCTTGATGACAATGCTCTCATCCAGCGTCTTATAGTCGGCACCGGACTCGTCGTGGCCGTCGTAGTTCTTCACCCAACGGCCGCCAAACTCGCCCATTTGGGGAACGTAGCGGCCCGTCCGGTCCACAATGGGGCCGAGCGTGCCTTCGGCGTCCGGCACCATCAGCGCCGGGATATCCGCCAGTTGCGCGGCCCGGAAGTCATCGGCGCCAAACGTGGGCGAGATGTGCACGATGCCGGTACCGTCTTCGGTGGTTACGAAGTCGCCGTTGATGACGCGGAAAGCTCGCTCCTCGCCTTCAAAAGGCGTGAAATCGAACAGCCGCTCGTACTTGATGTTGATGAGGTCTGCCCCCGTAAACTCGCCTAGTACACGCCAGGGCAGCACCTTGTGGTCGCCTTCGGCATAGCCTTCTAGCGGTGCCGCCACGCCTTTTTCGTTGAAATAACGGCTCACCAACGCCTTGGCCAGCACCACGTGGATGGGCTCGTAGGTGTAGGGGTTGAAGGTGCGAATCAGCTGGTACGGGATGTTCTTGCCCACGGCCAGGCCAGTGTTAGCTGGCAGGGTCCAGGGCGTGGTAGTCCAGGCCAGGATGAACACCTTAGCGTCATTTCCAGCCAGGGCAAACAGCTTTTCCGAAACCGGACCCGGCTTCACTTTGAACTGCGCCACCACGGTCGTGTCTTTCACGTCGCGGTAGGTCCCGGGCTGGTTTAGCTCGTGCGGTGAGGCCGGTACCAGCCGCTGGTGAGTACGGCTGAATGGTGTAGCCCTTGTACAGCAAGCCCTTGTCGTAAAGCTTCTTGAGCAGCGCCCAGCAGCTTTCAATGTACTCCGGCTCGAAGGTCACGTAGGGGTCGTCGAGGTCGACCCAGTAGCCCATTTTCTCGGTCAGGTCGTCCCACTGCGCCTTGAAGCGCATCACGGTTTCCTTGCAGCGCTGGTTGTACTCCTCCACGCTGATTTTCTTGCCGATATCTTCTTTGGTGATGCCGAGCTCCTTCTCCACCTGCAGCTCAATGGGCAGGCCGTGGGTATCCCAGCCGCCTTTACGCGACACTTGCTTGCCCTGCAGCGTCTGGTAGCGGCAGAAGATGTCCTTCACCGTGCGGGCCATCACGTGGTGGATGCCGGGGGCGCCGTTGGCGGAAGGCGGGCCTTCGTAAAACACGAACGTGGGCTGGCCTTCGCGGCTGCTCACGCTCTTTTCAAAGATGCCGTGCTCCTTCCACCAGGCGAGGATGTCCTCGCCCACCTGGCCGTAATTGAGCGGCTGCTTGTATTCGGGGTATTTCATGAATTGGGTTATTTTCAATCCTTTGGAACGTCATGCTGAGCGCAGTCGAAGCATCTCGCTCGCTTCGTTGCAATCATCTTGATTACTGCTGCACGCGAGATGCTTCGGCTGCGCACAGCATGACGTTCTTTATTTTTCTTCAGGTAATCCGAGTGTCTTAAATCTCATAAGTACCAACGTCGCCTTCCTTTTTCATGCGGGCCAGGTCCAAATCTGCGTCGTCGTCTTCTTCGTGGTAAGACTCGTCGTAATGGCGAATCAACGCGTTGTTATCAATCGAGTTGCCTTTGCCATGGTCGAAGGTGATGAGCATGGCGGGCAGCAGAATCAGGTTGGAAAAGTTGGTGATTAACAACGAAGCCGACATTAACAATCCCAACGCTTTGGTCCCGCCGAATTCGCTGAAGGCGAAAATGCTGAAACCGACGAACAGCACAATGCTGGTGTAAATCATGCTCGTGCCGGCCTCGCTCAGCGTAACCGATACGGCTTCGCGCACGCGCTGGCCATTCAGGGCCATTTCCTGGCGGAATTTGGCCAGCAGGTGAATGGAGTTGTCGCCGTCAATGCCCAGCGCAATCACGAAAATCAGGGCCGTGCTGGGCTTGAGCGGAATGTTGAAAAAGCCCATAATGCCGGCCGTTAATACCAGCGTCACGGCGTTCGGAATAAGGGCAAACAGTACCGTTTTGAACGAGCGGAAGAGAATGAGCACCACCAGCCCCACCAGCCCAAAGGCCAGCAGCAGGCTTTCGCGCAGGGTGTGAATGATGTACTCGTTGCCCTTGGTGAAGATGATGGTGGTGCCAGTGGGGCGAATATCCATGCCCGAGCCAGCGAAAATGCGGTCCATCTCGGGCAGGATGCGCTGGTTCATCAGCGAATCGAGGTTCTGCGAGCCGATATCGGCGATTTTGAGGCTGATGCGGGCCCGCTGGCCGGTGCTGTCGGCGAAGGAGCGCAGCAGCTTGCTGTTCATGCCCGCCTCGTTGCCGGCGCCCTTGGAGTTGGCCAGGGCCGTGAGGATGTAGGGGCGCTCCGAGTTATCGGGCAGGCGGAAGAACTTGGGGTCGCCGTTGTAGAAGGCCTGGGTGCTGGCTTTGAGGAAGGAAACCAGACTGACGGGCGGCGACAGCTCGGGCTGGGTGCGCAGGAACTTCTCGAACTGGTCGATTTTCTCCAGGTTCTTGAGCTTGAGCAGGCCGCGCTTTTTGTGGGTATCGACTTCGAATTCCAGCGGCATCACACCGTTGAAATGGCTCTCGAAGAAGGTCAAATCGGCATTGACAGAGCTTTTCTTGGGCAAGTCATCGACCATGTAGGAGACGGATTCGATGCGCGAAATGCCGAACGCCGCGCCGGCTACCATCACCAGGGCCGCCACATACACGGTGGGCCGGCGGTCGAGCACGAGGTAATCGAAAAACTCCAGCAGCTTGGTGAGCGGCTTGGCATCGAGGTGCTCGAGCCTGCTTGGGCGTGGGCGGCGGCAGCATGCTGAACACGGCCGGAATCAGGATAAAGCTGATGACAAAAGCCGCGAAAATGTTGATGGTGGCCACCAAACCGAACTGGTACAGAATGGCAATATCCGTGAAGGCAAACACGATGAAGCCCACGGCCGTGGTCGTGTTGTTCATCAGGGTAACCAGCCCAATTTTGCGGATTACCCGCGTCATGGCCAGCATCTGGTTGCCCGATTTTCGGTAGTCGTAGTGGTAGCGCGAGAGCAGGTAAGTGCAGTTCGGAATGCCGATAACGACGATAATACTCGGAATCAGGCCCGTGAGCAGGTTGATTTTAAAGCCCAGCAGCACAATCGAGCCGATGCACCAGATAACCGTAACGCCCACCACAATGAGCGGAAACACCACCGCCGACCACGTGCGGAAGAACACCAGCAGCGTGAGCCCGGTCACGACCATGGCCAGCAGGGTAAAAACTTCATTTCCGACGCCACCTTGCTCGTCATGGTGGAGCGCACGTAGGGCAGGCCGGCGTAGTGGAGCTTGATTTTGGTTTTCTGCTCAAACTGCTTGGTGAAGCCCAGAATGTTGTTCATCACAGCCTGGCGGCGCGACGAATTCAGGTACTTCGGGTCCATGGTGAGAGCCAGCAGCGTGGCCCCGGTGACGGGGCTGATGAGCTGGCCCTTGTAGAACTCTATGCTGTTGACCAGCCGCATCAGGCTATCCAGTTCGGCCTGGCTGCGGGGCGCAGTTTTAAAAATGGGCGTGGCCTTGAAGCTGTTATTGGCGGTGTCCTTGCTGATATTGAGCAGCTTGCTCACGCTGAGCACGCCATTCACGCCTTCTACTTTGGCAAGGGTGTCGGTGAGCTGGCGGAGCTCGTTGAAATTGCCCAGCTTGTACACCGAGCTGTCTTGCAGGCCCACCACCAGCACGTTGCCGTCTTCGCCGAAGGTCTTTTAAAGTCCTGGAAATAAATCATGTCCGGGTCGTTCGGACTCACGACCTGGGCAAAGTCGTAGGTCATCTCCACGTCCTTGGCTTTCCAGGCCATGAACACGGTGATGACGGCCAGCACCGCAATCAGCGACAGCCGGAACCGGATAATGAAATAGGCGAGACGCTCCCACATAAAACCCTGCAAAAAGGCAAAGTTACGTAAGCGTAGCGCGGGGTAACCTCCCCTGGCCGTGGCCCAAAGACAGGGCAGCCGGCCGAGCTAAATTGAGCTAAGCAAAAAGCCCCGACTCGGAGCTGAGTCGGGGCTTTTTTTGGTTGAGTTGAGCTGATTTTGGTAGCAAGCAGCTCCTACAGTTTCTCGAAGATGCGGCGGAAGCTCACGGCCTCGCCGATGTAGCTGCGCAGCTCCGAAATCGGCATGCGGGTTTGCTCGCGGGAGTCGCGGTGGCGCACCGTCACGGTGTCGTCTTCCAGGGTCTGGCCGTCGACCACGATGCAGAAGGGCGTACCGATGAGGTCCTGGCGGGTGTAGCGCTTGCCGATGGCGTCGCGCTCTTCCAGCACTAGGCGGAAGTCGTAGCGCAGGGCGTCGAAAATTTCTTGGGCTTTTTCGGGCATGCCGTCTTTGCGGACGAGCGGGAAGATGGCGGCTTTCACCGGGGCCACGGCCGGATGCAGCTTCAGGAACGTGCGAGTTTTGGTTTGCTGGGCCTCGCCCTCCCCTTCGGTGATGGTTTCCTCCGTGAAGGCATTGCACATCGTGGCCAGAAACAGGCGGTCGGCGCCCACTGAGGTTTCTACCACGAAAGGCACGTAGTTGCCGTAGGCCTTGCCGGTGGCGGGGTCGATGTCGGCGTCGAAATACTGCTGCTTTTTGCGGCTCAGGGCCTGGTGCTGGGTCAGGTCGAAGTCGGAGCGCGAGTGAATGCCTTCAATTTCCTTGAAGCCGAAGGGGAATTCGTACTCGATGTCGACGGCGGCTTTGGCGTAGTGAGCCAGCTTGTCGTGGTCGTGGAAGCGCAGCTTCTCGGCGGGCAGGCCGATGGCTTCGTGAAACTTGCGGCGGGCGGCTTTCCAGGTGTCGTACCACTCGCCCTCGGTGCCGGGGCGCACGAAGAATTGCATCTCCATCTGCTCAAACTCCCGCATCCGGAAAATGAACTGCCGGGCCACAATCTCGTTCCGGAAGGCTTTGCCGATTTGGGCAATGCCGAAGGGAATCTTCATGCGGGCCGACTTCTGCACGTTCAGGAAGTTCACGAAAATGCCCTGGGCGGTTTCGGGGCGCAGGTACACGGGCGGCGCATCCGAGTCCACGGCCGAGCCCTGGGTCGAGAACATCAGGTTGAACTGGCGCACCTCGGTCCAGTTGCCGGTTTTGGACACGGGGCAGAGAATTTTTCGTCGATGATGAGCTGGCGCACGCCGGCCAGGTCGTTCTCGGTGAGCAGGCGGCCCATCTCGGCCGTGAGGGACGCGCCGCGAGCGGGGTCGCCGGCGTTTTCGTACTCGGCGGCTTTTTCCTCGAGCAGCACGTCGGCGCGGTAGCGCTTCTTGCTGTCCAGGTTATCCACCATGGGGTCGTTGAAGCCGTCGATGTGGCCTGAGGCTTTCCAGGTCTGGGGCGCCATGAAAATGGCCGCGTCGATGCCCACCACGTCGTGGTGCAGCTGGGTCATGGCCTCCCACCACAGCCGCTTGAGGTTGTTTTTCAGCTCCACGCCGTTGGGGCCGTAGTCGTACACGGCGGCCAGGCCATCATAGATTTCGGAGGACTGGAATACGAAGCCGTATTCCTTGGCGTGGGCCACAATATCCTTGAGCCTGGGTGGTTTCGAGTGCTGGGTTCATACTTACAAAAGTAGGCCGATGTGGCACAAGCCAAAACTTCTGCGTACAAGCCCAAGTTTGGCGCGGCGCCGGCTGAGCGCAGCAGTTAGGACACAATTCGGTAACATAGCGTCTGTAAGCTACCTCCCTACCTTTGACCCATGATTCACCTTAATTACCCACCAATTTCCTGTTTATGTTTGGTTTAGAACCTCACGTGCTGCTGCTTCTCGGCGTGTGCCTGCTGGCCGCCTGCGCGTTCGAGTTCGTCAATGGCTTTCACGACACGGCCAACGCCGTGGCCACCGTTATTTACACCAACACGCTGCGGCCCTGGGTGGCGGTGGTGTGGTCGGCGTTCTGGAACTTCATCGGCGTATTTGCCGGCGGCATCGGCGTGGCCATGGGCATTGTGTACCTGCTCCCGGTCGAGAGCCTCGTCGATGCCAACGTGTACCACGGCATTGCCATGGTGGGCGCCCTCATCCTGGGGGCCATCATCTGGAACGTGGGCACCTGGTACTACGGCATCCCCGCCTCGAGCTCGCATGCGCTTATTGGCTCAATTTTGGGCGTAGGCATTGCCTTTTCGCTGCTGCCCGAGTCCAAAGGCTCGGCCGTGAACTGGGCCAAAGCCGGCGAAACGGGCATTGCCCTGCTCGTGGGCCCGCTGCTGGGCTTTGCGCTCACCATCGGCATGATGTTCCTCTTCAAGCGCTTCGTGCCCAGCAAGGCCATTTTCAAGGAGCCGCACAAGCGTAAGCCCCCGCCCCTGTGGATTCGCCTGACGCTGATTGTGACCTGCACGCTGGTGAGCTTTTTCCACGGTTCCAACGACGGACAGAAAGGCGTGGGCCTCATCATGCTGATTCTTATCGGCATCGTGCCCAGCTTCTTTGCCCTCGACCAAAGCAAGAACCCGCTCGACCTGCGCGAGTCGTTGGGCAAAGTGGAGTACGTGATGAACCGCGTGAACCGCAACGAGCCTGAGCCCGGCCGACAGCAAAATGCTGAGCGAAATCGAGACCCAGACCAACGACCTCGACCGCATTTTTGCTAACACCACCCGCATCCAGGACCTGCCACAGAAGACCCGCTTCGAAATTCGTCGCGACATTCTGCTCATCGCCAACCGGGCCAAAAAGCTGCTCGGCTCCGAAAAAGTGAGTTTGAGCACCCAGGACAGGGACATTTACGATGCGGCCATTAAGGAAATGAAGACCTTCACCGACTATGCCCCGTGGTGGGTGCTGTTCATGGTCAGCATCTCGCTGGCGGTGGGCACCATGATAGGCTGGCAGCGCATCGTGAAAACCATCGGCGAGCGCATCGGCAAGGAGCACCTGAGCTATGCGCAGGGCGCCTCCTCCGAGCCGGTGGCCGCTGGCATGATTGGCATCAGCACCCAGTTTGGCCTGCCGGCTTCTACCACGCACGTGCTCACTTCGTCCATCGCGGGCAGCATGGTGGCCAGCCGCGGCGTGAAGAACATCAACCCCGGCATGGTGCGCAACATTGCCCTTGCCTGGGTGCTCACCCTGCCCGTCACGATGGTGCTTTCGGGCTTGTTGTTTCTGCTGTTCCGCGCTTTGTTGGGCTAGTAAGCTCGGCCGATTAAAACACAAAAAAGGCTGCCTCTCACGGGGCAGCCTTTTTTTGTGCTCGGATATTTAGCAAACCCAGCCGTTGCTAGCGAAACTGAGAAATACAGGTGTAAACCAGCTGTTTTCACCGACTTGTCCACTTATCCACAGCGAAAAAGGCCGGAAATGTGGATAAGTCCGCCTTATTTGGGCCACTGCACTTCCATGTCGTCGTTGATGAAGACGCCGAAATTCACGAATTGCAGCTCGCCTTCTTCAAAATATAAGTCAATCATCGACTTCTCGTACGACAGCCGCACCGCGCCTTCCTCCATGGTTTCCATCTCGGGAACGGGCTGGTTGTGGCGCTGCATCAGGGCCTTGATTTGGTCGACGCTCTGGCCGTAGATGTTCTCGCCGAACAGGCGCATGTTAGGGTTGTCGGTTTCGATACAGCTCAGGCGGAAGTCGTCTTCGCGGTCGAAGTAGAGCGAAAGCAGGTAGTCGTCTTCGTGGTAGTTCCAGGCCTGGTGCTCGAAGTCGTCGTCGTCGTCGGACTCTTCAATCTCCTCGGGCTCGCCGACGAGGGTGCGTACCTCGTCCATGGTCGCGCCAAAGCGCAGCGGGCCCATGCCGGTGCCCAGAATAATTTCGTTTTCCTCGATGCTGGAGGGTTGGGTGGTGCTCATGCGATTGGATTAAAGGGGAGGTAGCAAAGGTAGATGTTGGTTGCGGGTTGCTCGTTTCTGGTTGCTGGTTTCTCGTTGCTTGTTCTCAGATACCGCGTCTGTCTGGGACTGGCAACGAGAAACCAGCAACCAGAAACGAGCAACCAACGCTTATTTCCCGTATTTCTGGATGAAGGCTTCTTTTTGCTGGAGGTACTCGGGGTGGACTTTGGCCTGGTCCCACTTGCGCTTGAAGATGGCCGCGGCTTCCACCTTGTCCTCGTCGGGGTGGTCGGTGCGCGGGAGCTCGGCGCGGCCGTGGGCGCCGCTTTGGCCTTTCTTGTCGTCGGGTACGGGGCCGGCGTATTTCTTGCCGCCGCGGTGGTTGGCATAGCGCCGGGCCCGCGTAAAGCCCATCTGGATAAACTTCCGGGCCATGTCGGCCCCCACAAAATCGTGGGCCTTCAAATAAGCCTCAAACAGCCCGTATATCACCTCCGACGACTCGGTGGCTGCCGCAGCGTCTTTGAAGCGCCAGTGGGGCAGGATTTCGCCCTTGTAGGGCTGTACCAGCAGTACCCCCTGCTCGCCCCGGCCCACGCGGTACAGCTCGGGGTGCTGGCGGAAGTCGACGGTGTGGAAATCGAGGGTGTAGTCGAACGGCATCGGGCGCTATACGCAAACCGGGCAGCGCGAGGATATCCACCTTCCCTGGCCCGCCATGTGGAAAACGCCTAGCCAAAGCTGCTTTTGCATGCGGCACCAAAATCAGTGGTGGGTTGAAAGATTAAATCAGAAGCAAGCTCCCGAGCCAGTGGTCGATGCTCAAACTTTTGATTCGGGAACAAACCCTTGATTCGGGTTTTCCCCAACCTTAATTTTTTGTTAAATCTTTTTTCTAAAAAACCTTCTTTGTTTCCACTCATTAGGTCGGTTGATAAGTGGATAAGCTCGGGAGGTTATCCCCAGCGTGGAAAACGTGGGGAAAGCACGGCCTTATCCACGCGGTATCCACCGGTATTGTGGAAAACAAGACACTGTTTATCAACGATTTGTTTTGTTTTTCAACATCGAAACCCCCTTTCCACATTTTCCCTGTCCCCACGAAAATGGGGATGTGGGAAGGCCTTTTGGCGTGGAGAAGTTATCCACGGTTATCCCCGCTGGTTTCCCCCTGTGCAGGGCGGCAAACCACCAAAAAAACTTGTACCCCACTTATCCCCGTTCAGCTTTCCACTATCCCCCAGGTTATCCCCGAAATTACTCACAGCGCAAAAGGAATGTGGAAAAGC
Source organism: Hymenobacter humi (assembly GCF_042665855.1). NCBI lineage: Bacteria > Pseudomonadati > Bacteroidota > Cytophagia > Cytophagales > Hymenobacteraceae > Hymenobacter > Hymenobacter humi. The sequence continues at coordinate 703,100 of NZ_JBHTEK010000001.1, forward strand.
CAGTGGAAAACCGGTGGATTAGCCGCTAAAATGGCCCTCAGTAACTGGAAATAGCGAATAGTTATCCACGAATGTGGATAAAAGAGGGCTTTCAAGCCTGTTTTGGCAAGTGGGGTTAGCCCAAGTGGCAGTGTCAGGTGAGAGGCCTCAGAGAAGGGAAATCAGCGAAGCCCGGGCAAAGCGGGGTACGGCCGGAATGCCCTTTGCATGAAAGGAGAATCCGGTCTAAATGCCTCGGGGAGGCTTTCAAGATATTTATACTTTGCTCTACCAATATACACTCGCAAAGCGCCGACAAGCCTACTCGAAAGTTAGCTCAAGTGCGCCAGGATGCTCTAAAACTTGAGGGGCGTCACGATATCGAAGCCCGCGCGAATTTGCTGAGGCCGGGGGTCGAGGAACACGGGCTCGGGGGCCAGCAGCAGGTTGGGGTCGCCGTTGCGCCATTTGCCATCGCCGTCGGCGTCAATCAGCACGCGGAGGCGGTAGGTGCCGGGGGCAATGTCTGAGAATGTGTAGGTGCCTTTGGGCGAAACGAGGCTGGCTACCACTTGCAGCTTGTCGTCGAGCAGCTGCAGGCTCGAAGCTCTTTTCCTTGGTGGTAATCGTGCCGCTTAGGCTGGTAGACACGTCCTGCTCGCTGATGCCCAGGCGCAGCGGCCGCAGCCGCAACGGCTGCCCGGTAATGGCCGTGAGGGCCGTGCTGTCGAGCACAATGTCGAGGCGCTTCCGGGCTTTGGTGTTGAAGCGCACGGTAAGTGCAGTGCGGTCGGGGCTGAGGGTGCCATCGGCGGGCACCCGCAACGGGCGGCGCCGGGTAGAATCCTCGATGAGCGTGCCGAAGGGCTTGCCCGCGGCGAGGCGCACGGGCACAGCAAAGCTGAACTTGACCTGCCCCTCCGAGTAGACGGTGCGCGGGCTCCCCTCCACCGAATACAGGGGTGGGCTCACGGTTTTCCTGGCGGTGGCCGGCGGCACCGGAAACTTCACCTGCAGCGTGTCGCGGCCCACGTTGCCGGTGCTGTCGGCGGTGGTGAGCAGGTAGCGGCCATCTCCTACTTCCGGGGTTTTGAACAGTACTACCGTGCGGCCCCGGTCGGTGAGCAGCAGGGCCTCGGCCACGGCGGCGGGCGCCTGGCCCGAGCCCAGGGGCGCCAACGCCGCCGAGCGCAGGCCTTCGTTGAAGCTCAGGCGCAGCTGCGTGGGGCTGGGCTGCCGGGTGGTGAGCAGGGGCGGTCGGCGGTCGGGCTGGGTGAGCACCAGCGAAACGGGCGCAGCCGTGCTGCCGGCAATGGTGATGGGGGCGGGCAGGTAGGCAATTTTCTCGCCCTCGTCGTAGCGGCCGTTGTTGTTCTTATCAGCCAGCGCATAGATTTTGTAGGGCCCGGCCTTGAGAAAACCCAGGCTGAACTTGCCTTCTTTATCGGTGAGCACCGTGTAATAGGGGCGGCCGCGCTTCACTCCGGCGGTGTCGGCATCGCGATAGAGGCCCACGCTGGCTTCGGCAATGGGTTTGGCCGTGAGCACATCGGTGACGGTGCCGCTCACTTTGCCGGAATCCAGGACGGCGCCGGTGCTGAAGTTGAGCGCGGCATTGCGGGCCGGCAGCCCCTCAGTAATGTCCACTACGCCTTCCCGGAAATTGAAGCTGTAGGTGGTGTTCTCGTCCAGCGGCTTGTCGAAAAGCAGCGTGATGGAGTTGCGGTCTTCGCGCAGCTTGTAGGAGTTGTCAGCCGAGAGCTGGGGCGTGATAAGCAGGTTTTTGCTCAGGTCCTTCGTCACCACAGCTTCCGAGAAGTTGAGCCGCACGAACTGCTGCTTCACGTTGCGGGCGGCGCTATCGGGCGAGCTGCTGACGAGGCGCGGTGGCGTCCGGTCGCGGGGACCGCCGAGGGGCGGGGCCACGGCAGCGCAGCTTTCGAGCAAGGCAACCAGCGCCAGCAAAGCCAGCAGTTCAGCGCGAACGGACATTAGAAAACAACAGCGTGGTGAGAGTAAGCACAACAACCGCCGCCCCGCCATGCCGCACAAAAACACTTGGCGCGGCAGTACAAGACTCGGCAGTAACGACGGCAACGTGCCGCACGGTATCCGGTGCAAAGGTGGGCGAAGGAGTTTAAACCGAATCCAGCCCGAGCCAAGCTACAGGGAGCACGAGCAGTCGCGAACAGTCGGTTTCAGCCGGGCTTCTCCCCATTGGCAAGCCGCCTCAGGCCGCCGGAGTGCGTCGTCCGGCCACGTATAGCAGGCTCGAGTACTGTCCCTCGTGCTGCTCGGCGTACTGGTTGGACTTGTAGCCCGCCTTCAGAACGGTGAGCAGGCCGCCGGCCCGCTCGGCCTTGTGCTTTTCGCTGAGCATGCTCACGTAATAGGCATCCAGCGGCATGGGCAAGGTTTCGCGGATGGCCAGCTTGTGCTTCTTGAGCAGGCTGGGCCATGGTCTTGGGCGCGAAATGGTAGAGGTGGCGGGGCACGTCGTAGGCGGCCCACAGCTCGCGGTAGTGCTGGGCGTCGAGGCTTTCCACGTTGGGCACCGCAATCAGCATCACGCCGTCGGGTTTGAGGAGCGCCGCGAGCTGGGCCAGGGTTTCGTTGAGGGTGTGCACGTGTTCGAGCACGTGCCAGAGGGTAATCGCATCGAACGTGCCGGGCTCAAGCGCCCCCAGGCCGTCCTGCCCGATGGGCTGGCCGAGGCGCTGGCTGGCTTCTTCCCGGGCGCGGGCATTGGGCTCGAAGCCCGCTACGTCCCAGCCGGCCGATTTGGCCGCGGCCAGGAAGTTGCCGGTGCCGCAGCCGTAATCCAGCAGCTTGCCGCGGCGGGGCGCAAACTTGGTGAGCAGGCCCACCTTCCGGCGCATCGTGAAAAAACGGGCCACCTTGTAGGCGCGGTTGACCAGGCCGGCCGCGCCGCTGTTGTGCGAAACGTAGTCATCCGACTCGTAGTACCGGCCAATGTCGGCCTCGTCGGGCCGGGGGTTGGTGAACTGGAAACTGCAGCCCGCGCACTGCACTATGGCAAAGCTTTCGTGGCTCACCGTTCGGTCTTCCACCACCAGTTTGTTGCGAAACTCGGTTTTGCCGCACACCGGGCAGCTTTCTAATCGTTCGTAGGACACGGATACTTCTAAAGGGCAAAAGCCAGCCGTTTATAGTACGGCGCAGCAACTTTTATAGCCCGGCAAAGTTCGCAACATTTTAGCGGCAACAGAATAGCCCAGCTTTAATTGCAAAAACGGTCCTGTCGAAACAGCCCAACCAAAGCGCTTGGGCTGTTTCGACAGGACCGTTCCGGTTAGGTTCAGGCAAGAACTATCGGCCCAGGTACACCATCAGCACCGACACATCGGCCGGTGAAATGCCGCTGATGCGCGAAGCCTGCCCAATGGTTTCGGGCTGAATCTTGAGCAGCTTTTCGCGGGCTTCGTAGCTGAGCGCGGGCATGGCCCGGTAATCGAGCCGGCCCTGAATCACGAAGTTTTCCAGCTCCTGCTGGCGGGCGGCCTGCTGGTGCTCTTTCTGCAGGTAGGTTTCGTACTTGATGTTGATGATGGCCTGCTCCAGGGCTTCTTCATCAAACGCGGCCAGGGCCACATCCAGCGCGGGCAGGGCCCGGCGCAGGTCGGCCAGCTCCACATTGGGCCGGCGCAGCAGGTTCACGGCGCGGGTCTTTTCGTGGATTTCGGCAGAGCCCAACTCCACCAGCATGGGGTTCGCTTCAGCAGCTTCAATACCAAACTTCTGCAGCAGCTCGGCTACTTCAGCCGTTTGCGCTTCTTTCATCCGTACCCGTTCAAGCCGCTCATCCGAAGCCAGGCCCAACTCGTGGCCCAGCGGGGTGAGGCGCAGGTCAGCGTTGTCCTGGCGCAGCAGAATGCGGTGCTCGGCGCGGCTCGTGAACATGCGGTAAGGCTCGTCGGTGCCTTTGTTCACCAGGTCATCGATGAGCACGCCGATGTAGGCCTCGCTCCTTTTCAGCACGAAGGGCGCCTTACCGTGCACTTTGTTGTGGGCGTTGATGCCGGCCATCAAGCCCTGGCAGGCTGCCTCCTCGTAGCCCGTGGTGCCGTTGATTTGGCCCGCGAAATACAGGTTCTGCACGCGCTTGGTCTCCAGCGTCAGCCCAAGCTGGGTGGGCGGGAAGAAGTCGTACTCGATGGCGTAGCCCGGGCGGAACATCTTGGCGTTTTCGAAGCCCGCGATTTCGCGCAGGGCGCGGTACTGCACGTCTTCGGGCAGCGAGCCTGAAACCGTTGATGTAGCACTCCACGGTGCTCCAGCCCTCGGGCTCCACAAAAATCTGGTGCCGGTCTTTGTCGGCAAAGCGGTTGATTTTGTCTTCCACGCTCGGGCAGTAGCGCGGCCCCAGGCCCTTGATGCGGCCTTGGAACATGGGCGACTTCTCGAAGCCCTCGCGCAGGATGTTGTGCACCCGCTCGTTGGTGTAGGTGATGTAGCAGGGCCGCTGCTGCGTGAGGCGCGGCGTGTCGAGGTAGGAGAATTTGCTGGGCACGTCGTCGCCGCCCTGCACTTCCATTTTGGAGTAGTCAAGGCTGCGGCCATCCACGCGGGGTGGGGTGCCGGTTTTCATGCGGCCGGCTTCAAAGCCCAGCTCCACGAGCCTGCTCGGTGATGCCGCGGCTGCCCTTCTCGGCGGCCCGGCCGCCCCCAAAGTTCTTCTCGCCAATGTGGATGAGGCCGTTCAGGAAGGTGCCGTTGGTGAGCACCACCGACTTGCCCCGGAACTCAATGCCGAGCCTGGGTTTTCACGCCCACCACAATGTCGTTTTCCACCACGAGGCCGGTCACGGCTTCCTGCCAGAAGTCCACATTTTTGATGCCTTCCAGCGTCAGGCGCCAAGCTTCGGCAAAGCGCATCCGGTCGCTCTGGGCGCGCGGGCTCCACATGGCGGGACCTTTGGAGCGGTTCAGCATCCGGAACTGAATCATGGTCTGGTCGGTGATGATGCCCGACTGGCCACCCAGCGCGTCGATTTCGCGCACAATCTGGCCCTTGGCCACGCCGCCCATGGCCGGGTTGCACGACATCTGCGCGATGGTGTTCATGTTCATCGTCACCAGCAGCACTTTCGAGCCGAGGTTGGCGGCCGCCGCCGCGGCTTCGCAGCCGGCATGGCCCGCGCCCACTACAATAACGTCGTAATCTTCTTGCTGAAACATAGGCGCGCGAGGTCTCGCGGAGTTTAAAAATAAGTCTCGCCAGGGCGATAAAGGCTGTAACCAAGCTTTGCGAAACTTGATTTCAACTTTGCGAAGCTTGGCGCGAAAAAGCCCGGCCGGCGTTGCGGGTGACAAATTTACGAAATCAAAAACCCGCAGCCAGTTTCACGTGAAACGAGTTGCGGGTTCCAAAATTCGGGTTAAAGCACAGCCGTAGCTACCCAGCAGAACCCGTAAGCTTTTCGGCAAGCTCGCGCAAGCCTCGGGGAGCCAGTCGGCTAGTAGCTCAGCTGAATTGGCAGCTACGGCGTCGCGGGAATAATTTTTCCACCGGCCGCTGATGCTGTCAAATACTTCGGTAGCCACTGGGCTCAGCGACAGCTTGTAGTCGAACTTCGGGTAGTCGTGCACCACGTAGCCGGGGTAGTAATAATCCAGGCCCAGATGACGGGCGTAGTCGGTTTTCAGCAGAAGCAGGTACTTGCCCAGGCTATGCTGCCGGTACGTGGGGTCGTAAAAGTTCAGGATGCCGGCCACGCTGCGGTTGCCGCGGTCGAAGATGCCGGCGGCCACAAGCCGGTGGCCGTCGCGCAATTCGACGATGTAGGTATTGAATACGTTGTGCTCGGCCCCACCCAGCAGCACGGCCTCCACGGTGGGCGAGGCATCGAAGGTGATGGCGCTGCGGTAGCGGGCGTACAGTTCTTCGTGCTCCGTGGTGAGATGAAATGGTTGGATGGTGGCCGCAAAGCGGGCGTTGCGGCGAAGCAACCGGCGCTGTTCGGGGCCCCATTCCACGCGGGGCAGCACCACGCGCAGCCAGTGGGCCGTGTAGAGGCGCCCATCAAAAGGCACAAACTGGCAGGTGAACAAGTCCTGCTGCATGCGGTAGTAGCCCTGGCCCAGGTAAAAATCCAAGGCTTCGCCCCGGATAACGGGCAAACCAGAAGAAGAGGCGGACATAAAACGGGAGCAAAAAACGGGGATGCGGGTACCGCGGCCAGCCGGGCTTGGACATGACAACGCCCACTAAAAGCGGGCGTCGGGTGGTCTTAGAATAAGCAGAACAAGACCTAGAAAGTTCGCAGCGACAAGCAGTGGTCTTCCTTGGCGCGCATGGCCGTTTGGCTCAGCAGGTCTTTGTCGTGGTAGCCGAGCAGGTGCAGCACGCCGTGAATCATGACGCGGTGTAGCTCGTCGCGGAAGCTCACGCCCAGGTCCTGGGCGTTTTCGCGCACCCGCTCCACGCTGATGAAGATGTCGCCCTCGATGATGTCGGCGTCGTCGGAATTATCGAACGTGATGACGTCGGTGAGGGTGTCGTGGTCGAGGTACTCGACGTTGAGTGGTGTAGGTATTCGTCGGAGCAGAAAATGTATGTGAGCTGCACAATGCGGTGCTCGTGCACGGCCGCCACGCGCTCAATCCACTCCACGAGGCTTTCGGCGTCCGAGAGCTCAAACTCGGGCACGTCTTCCACCATGAATTCGATGCCCGGGGCCTCGTGGTGTAGCTCGCCGGGGGGAAGTTTTCGTGGTGGGGAGGCCCCACCGGCGGGGTGCTAATCATGCGACGTTAGGCGGCAATGTGGTCGGCAGTGGGGGTATCGTCGACGGGGGCGGCGGTGAGCTGAAACGTGAGCTGCACACGGCGGCCTTCCTTGCTGAACTCCACCTCATCGGCCAGGTGGCGGATGAGGAAGATGCCGCGGCCACCGGGGTTTTCCAGGTTTTCGGGCGCCGTGGGGTCGTCGAGGTTGTCGTAATTAAAGCCCGCGCCCTCGTCTTCGATTTCGAACTTGAGCACCTGCGGCTCCACAAACAGCGACAAGTAGACGTTTTTGTCTTTATCGAATTTGTTGCCGTGGCGAATGGCGTTGTTCACCGCCTCGGTCACGGCCACCATGATGTTGCCGTAGATATCGTCCTCAATCTGAAAGGTATCCTTGGAATTATCGATAAAACTCTCCACCACGCGGATGTTTTCGACGAGCGACGGAATCTGAATTTTTACCTGCTTCATAAGGCGGTTTGATGGGAAGAGCGGCAGCGGATTAGGGGCGGCAAAAATAGTCTTTTAACGGCAAAGGGCCACAAGAAATTATATCGCCCACCGAAGCGTGGTTTCGGCAGAATACTAACTGGTTAACGAAACGACCAACGGCTTGGCAGAAGCCACCGTTATTTGATTTTCTGAAAATACTCGCCTACCTCGCGTTGGTAGTACGGGGTGAGGCTCGGGGAGTACTACGTAACAATTCGGTCTGGCGTTCTTTGCTAGCCCTGTATTTGTCGAAAGCCGGCGGAAAAACCGGGGATTTATACTGAGCAGCTTGGGCTTCGCGCTTGGTGTCCTGGTCGCGTTCGCGGGCCGATTTTTCCACTTCGAGCAGGCGGGTGAGGATTTGCTGCTGGCGCATGATGGTTTCTTCGGTCAGGCGCTTGTTCACGAGGTCGGTCTCGGTTTGCTCCATCATCTTTTTGATTTCGCCGGTACCATCGCCGCCCTTTTCCCCCTTGCCGTCTTTGCCATTGGCGCCGCCTTCCTGGCCTTCTTTGCCACCCTCCTTGCCCTGGCCTTCTTTGCCGCCGGGCTTGCTGCCCTGCTGTAGTTTGTCGAGCCTGCTGCATGGCTTGCGCAGCATCTGCTGCTGGCCGGCTAGCTTGGCCAGCTCCTGCGACATTTCGCGGCCCGATTTGCCACTCTTCGAGAGTTGCTGAATCTGCTCGTTGAGCTGCTGCTGCATCTTGCCCATGTTGCCGGGGCCGGGCTTGCTGCCTTGCCCCTGCCCTTTGCCCTTGCCCTTTTTCTTGCCGGGCTTACCCTGGCCGTCCTGAGGCTGGCCTTTGCCGGCCTGGGCTTCCTGCTGCATCTGGTCGAGGGAGCTTTGCAGCATCAGGGCCAGGTTGTTCATGCTGGTCATGGCCTGCTGCTGGGTGGCGGTGGCCCGGCCGGGGTCGCGCTGCTGGATGTGAGTCAGCGACTCGTCCATGCGGCCGTTCATCTCGCCCACTTCGCGGGTCACGAAGCTCTGAATCTTGGGCTCCTTCTTGGCCAGGGCGTACAGCGAGTCCTGCACAATGCGGGCGTCGTCGCGCAGCTTGCGCTGGGTCTGGCCGAGCTGCACAAAGCGCGGGTCGGACTGGTCCACCTTGCGGAAGTCCTTCATGAGGGTTTCCTGGTCGAAGCTCAGCGTCAGCAGGTTTTCGAGGATGTCGCGCAGGTCGTCGATGTTCTGCTGGGCCTGGTCGCTTTCCTCCTCGCTCATCTGGTCGCGCATCTTTTTGGCCATCTTTTTCATGCGGTCAGCGGCGCTTTTCTGCTTGGCGGCGGCCTTGGAGTTCTTGTTTTTGCTGAGTTCCTGCTGGCTTTCCTGCATGTCCTGGTCGGTCTGCTCCTGCTCGGGCTTCTGCTCGTCCATGCCGTTCTGGTCGCCGAGCTCCTTATCCATCTGCTTGAGGTCCTGCAGCTCCTTTTTCAGGTCTTCGAAGGCCAGCTGATTCTGGGTCTGCTCCTGCTTGAGTTGCTGGTTTTTGGTTTCTTGTTCTTTGTTGCTGAGCTTGTTGTCGGGGTTGTCCTTGTCGTTCTGCTGGGTTTTGTCGGCCAGCTTTTCTTCCTGCTTGGCCAGCTCCTCGAGCTTGTTGGCGGTTTCCTCGACCTTCTGCTCCAGCTGCATTTGCTTGAACATTTCGAGGGCGCGGTCCAGCTCTTTCTGCAGGGTGTCTTCCTTGTTTTCGAGCTGCTGCAGCAGCTTTTGCATCTCGGCGTCGGGCTGCTTTTGCTGCTCCAGCAGCTTCTGCAGCTTGTCGTAGAGCTTCTTCGTTTCGGGGTCGAGCAGGTCGTTCATGAGCTTTTTCAGCTCCTCGGCCTTCTTGGCCATCTCCTCGCTCTTGGGGTTGAGCTGGTCTTGCTTCTGCTGTAGCTGCTCAAACATCTTCTGCATCTGCTCCATCTGCTGGTTCATCTGCTGCTTCTGGTCGAGCATGTTTTCCAGCTGCTTGCGGTCTTGGAAGCTCAGGTCGCGCTTGGTCTTGAGCTTCTCCTGGGCTTTGGCGAGCTCGCGCTCCAGCTTTTCGCTCTGCTTGGCGGCCTGGCTCATCTGGCCGGCCACCGATTGGGCTTGGGCGTCGAGCTCCCGGCTCATTTCGCGGCGGCCGGGCAGGCGGAACTCCGCGGGCCGGGTGCGCGTGGCCTTGGGGCCGTGCACGCCGTCGTTGTCCCAGGCCTCCACGTAGTATTCGAGGCGGTCGCCGGGCTGCAGGTTCAGCGGGTTCAGGTTCCAGGTGTAGGCGTAGGTGCCGGCGCTTTCGCTGGGCAGGTTCAGGGGCCGCGAGGCGTAGTTGCCCGCCGCCCGGGCATTGCCACCCCGCACCAGGCGGTAGTGCAGCTCCAGCCGGGTCAGGCCGTAGTCGTCGCGCACGGTGCCGCCCAGCGCCAGGTAGCGCCGCGATACCGTGTCCGGAAAGGCTTCCAGCGTGAGCGTGGGTGCCTGGTCGGGGACGGCCGCAAGCTCATAGGAAATGGGGTCGCGGTTCAGGCTGGCCGGGTTTTTCAGGCGGAGTAAGTAGGGCTGCGAGCGCAGCACCCGGCGCGTGGCCACGAAGCTGCCGTCTTCGCCGCTGGCGACCAAGGTCTCGTCCGGGTTTTGAAACACCAAGGCCAGGCTCATCGGTGGCCGCCGTGGCAAACTGCCATTGCACCGTGCTGCCCTCAGGCACCGTCAGGTTGCCGCCGTTCTCGATGGTTTCGGGCGCCTTGCCGGTGTAAGCCGGGTAGGTGATGTTAACCTTGAAATCGCGCAGGTTGGGCCGTTCCAGTACCGTGGTGGTACTCGGGCGAGTTGAACCCAGCGCCCTTGAGCTGAAACGTCACGTCGCCCTGCGGCTGCTCAAACGTGTAGCGAAACTCGCCGCCACGGCCGGCCACCTTGCTCAGGCGCCGCTCGCCGTCGTTGTAGGCAATGCTTACCTCAGCCGGCAAAGCGTTACCGGCCACGCCCACGTTGAGCGTAAAATCTTCTCCCCGGAAAGCCGTCAGCTTGGGGTTTTTGATGACAAACTGAAACGGCGCCGGCGGCGAGTACGCCCGCTTGTAGTGCCAGATGCGCTTGGTGCCCTGCACCAGAAAGCTGGGATAAAACGCCAGCAGCACCAGCAGCAAGGCCACCGGTACGGCCGCGTACTTCCACAGGGGCCGGCTTTGCTGCTTGATGTCGATGCCCTGGGCAAACGAAATGTTGCCCATCTGCGCCGCGCGCTGCTCCAGGCTGGCCGCAATCAGGGCGTTATCGCGGGCCTGACCCTGCAGCTGCAGGGCGTTCAAGAGGCGGTCCTGCACTTCGGGAAACAGCTCCCCTACCCTGCGGGCGGCCTGCTCGTCACTCAAGAGCCGACGCAGGTTGGTGAGGGCCGCCAGCGGCTGCCAAATCCAGCGCGCAAAGCTGTACACCGTTAGCCCAATAAACCCGAACAGCAGCCCCGCCCGCACCACCGTGGGCAGGTAGAGGAAGTACTCGAGCACGTTGAACACCACAAACAGCGTGAGCAGCAGCCCACCGGCCACCAGCGCCCCGCGCACCAGCAGGTTCAGGTAAAACTTGCGCTTGAAGGCTTCTAGCTCCGTTCGCACCCGCGCCAGGGCGGGGTACTCGGCCGCCGCAGCGCCGCGCTCCATCAGCATCGCCATAAATGAGGTCTTATTCAGGAAAGATACATCAAGACGGGGTGCTTGGTTCGAGGAGGTAGCGTGGACGCTGTGAGTCCGCGCATCGTTCGCTCCGGCGCGCACTCGCAGCGTCCACGCTACTCCACCTCCACCCAGGCTGGGCAGTGGTCGGAGTGCACCACATCGGGCAAGAGACCCGCGCCGGTCAGGCGTGGTTGCAGGGTACCATCGGCCAGCCAGTGGTCGAGGCGCCAGCCCACGTTGCGCTGGCGCGAGCCGGCCCGGTAGCTCCACCAGGAATAGTGCCCCACGGCCTCGCCGTGGTGATGCCGGAAGGTATCCACGAACCCATCGGCCAGGAAGTCCTTGAACCACTGCCGCTCCTCGGGCGTGTAGCCCGGGCTGTTCTGGTTGGCCTTGGGGTTGTGCAGGTCGATGGCCGTCTGGCAGCAGTTGAAATCGCCGCCAATGAGCAGCGGCGGCACATTGTCCGCCTTCAGCCCCTCTACATACTTTCGGAAGAAATGCAGCCACTCCACCTTGAAGGCCTGCCGCTCTGGCCCGCTGGTGCCCGAAGGCATGTAGGTGTTCAGCACCGACACGTTATCGAAATCCAGGCGCAGCACGCGGCCTTCGTCGTCGTAGCAGCTTTGGCCGCAGCCGTGCACCACAGCGGTTGGCTCAATTTTCGTGAACGTGGCCACGCCGCTGTAGCCCGGTTTCTGGGCGGGGTGCAGGTAGGCTCGGTAGCCCAGCGCTTCAAAGCCGGACACGTCCATGGCCTCGCGGCCGGCCTTGATTTCCTGCAAACACAGCACGTCGGGCGCCGCGGCAGCCACCCACTCCAGCAAGCCCTTGCTCAGGGCCGAGCGCAGGCCGTTGACGTTGTAAGAAATGACTTTCATTCGAAGGCTTTGCTCAGCATGACGTTCTATGTAACTTATAATTCGTCTCCCGGGTCCAGCATGAAATACTCCAGCACGTGCCATTTGAGCATCCGTTCCTGCTCCTTCAGGTTAGCGAAGGGCACGGGGCGTAGCAGCTTGTAGTGGGGCCAGCCGTCCTCGTCCACGCGCTCGAGGCTCGTAGTGGCCGCTGAGGCTGAAGAGCCGGCAGGTGGCGATGTGCATCAGGTCCTGCTTTTGCTCTTTGGTGAACGTGGTGATGCCCTGGTTCAGCTCCTGGATGCCGATGAGCAGCAACAGCGCGTTCAGGTCGGGCCGCTTGCCGAAGCGGGCCTCCATCTCCTGCATCAGGGTTTCCCAACGGGACTCGAAGTCGGCTTCCGATTCGTGGTTTTCGGCGGGGTTCAGGTCCTCGCTCATACCGCGTGCTCGGCGTGGGGTGGCGCGGGTGCTACGGCCTCCATCTTGAGGATTTCCCAGTACTCCACCGCGCGGCGGAAGTGCGGAATCACGATGCTGCCGCCGATGATGTTGGCAATGGCAAACACCTCGTAAATCTCCTCGTCGGTGAGCTTCTCCTCGAAGCACTTGCCGAGGTGGTACTTGATGCAGTCGTCGCAGCGCAGCACCATGGAGCAGGCCAGGCCGAGCATCTCCTTGGTTTTTACGTCGATGGCGCCGGGCGCGTACGTATTGGTGTCGAGGTTGAAAAACCGCTTGATGACCTTGTTGTCGGCCGCCATGATGGTTTCATTCATCCGCTGGCGATACTCGTTGAATTCGGTTACTTGAGACATAATAAGGGTGTGTACGAGATAAGGGAACGTCATGCAGAGCGCAGCGAAGAATCTTTACCGCAGTAGTTAAAATCATTTACTTACGCAGTAAAGATGTTTCGCTGCGCTCTGCATGACGTTCTAATTCCAACTACATTGCTCCTCCAAAATTACTTCCCAAAACCTCGCCCTTCCCTCCTACCATGCTGCGTTCCCTTTGGGGTGATTTTGTGGGCCTGATTTTCCCGCGCCTGTGCCTGGCCTGCCGCGAGCCGCTGATGACGGGCGAAAACCACCTGTGCACCGGCTGCCGGGCCGAATTGCCCTACACCGATTTCCACCTGCTGCCGCCCGAGCAGAACCCCATCGGTCGGCGCTTCTGGGGCAAGCTGCCCGTGCGCCACACCTTGAGCTACCTGCGCTTCGTGCGCCACGGCCGGGTGCAAAACCTGCTGCACGAGCTCAAGTACCAGGGGCAGCGCGACGTCGGCACGGCATTGGGCCAACTTTACGGCGCCGAGCTGCGCACCGCCGGCCTGGCCGCCGACTTCGACCTCATCGTGCCCGTGCCGCTGCACCCGCGCAAGCAGGCCAAGCGCGGCTACAACCAAGCCGCTGCCTTTGCTAACGGCCTCGCCGAAGGCCTGCAATTGTCCAGCAACGCCACGGCTCTGCGCCGCACCACCCACACCAGCACCCAAACCCAGAAAAACCGCGCCCAGCGCTGGGAAAACGTCGCCACGGTATTTGAAGTTGAAAACCCCACCGAGCCTGCTAGGTCTGCGCATTCTCGTGGTTGACGACGTGCTGACCACGGGCGCCACGCTCGAAGCCTGTGGCGCCGCACTGCTGGCTGCCGGCGCTGCCGAAATCAGCATCGCCACCATTGCCTACGCTGACCGCTAGAAACGCATCCCTTCAAAACGAAAAAGGCCGCTTTCCCTCCGGAAGCGGCCTTTTTGTGTTAGTCTCGAAGTAAGGATTACTTGTTCGAGCCAGCGTTAATCATTGCGCAGCGGAAACCGATGGTAGCCGTGGCCGAATCCTCGTCCATGAAGCGACGGGTGCCGGGCGAGAGCCAGTAGGCCACGTCGCGCCACGAACCGCCTTTGTACACACGTACGTGGTCGTCAATCAGCGACTGGTAGCCTTTCTTGTCGTATTTGTCGGCGGGGTCAGCCACGCCGTTGCGACGGAAGGGGTTCAGGTCTTCCACGTCCTGGTACGAGAGGGGGCGGTACACGTCCTGCACCCACTCGTTCACGTTGCCGGCCATGTTGTAGAGGCCGTAGTCGTTGGGGGTACGAGTAGATGTACTCGGTAATCATAGCGCCGTCGTTCAGGCTACCGGCGATGCCGGCGTAGTCGCCGCGGCCCCGCTTGAAGTTAGCCAGGAACTGGCCCATCTTCTTGCCGTAGGCGTTGCGGGTGGTTTTGCCATCCCAAGGGTAAATGCGCTTCTCTTCCTGGTTCTCGTTGCCCACTTCCTGGGTGCCTACGAGCGCCTGAGCAGCATACTCCCACTCGGCCTCGGTGGGGAGGCGGTAATTCGGCAGTACGTTGCCTTTCTCGATGGAAACGTTGGGGTTGCCGCCGTTGGCAGCGGTAGCAGTACCTTCGGCGCCGGCATCAGCAGCCTTGTCTTTCTTGCGGCCAAAAATGCCGCCTTTCTTTTTGGTGGACTTGCTATCGCCGCTATCCTCGCCAGCGAGGCGCTGGTTTACCTGGGCCGTACGCCAGGTGCAATAGTCGTCGGCCTGCAGCCAGCTCACACCCACCACGGGGAAGTAGCGGAAGCCGGGGTAACGCAAGTAGTACGTTACGTAAGGGTCGTTGAAAGACAGGTCGCGGGCCCACACGGTGGTGTCGGGCAGGGCAGACTGATAAAATTCTTCCGCGGAGTCGGTGCGGATGAAGTGCAGATATTCCAGCCAGTGAATGTTGGCCACCTCGGCTTCGTCCATGTAGAACGAGGCGATGGTTACCGTGCGCTCGATGTTGTCGTGCGTCATGGTCACGTCTTCCGACTGCGAGCCCAATACCGTACGGCCGCCTTCAATGAAAATCAGGCCCGGACCTTCGGGTACTTTCTTGAAGTTGGCGACTGCCATTCCCTTCTCGGTGTTGTATTCTATACCCGTAGTAGAGGAATACTTACCCGGCTTCGAAGCAGTGGGAGGTCCGCCTTTGCCACAGCTGGCTAAGGTCACGAGGCCCACTACGGCCAAGCGTAGATAATTAGTTAAATTCATAACAAAGTTAAAATGAGTATGAGGGAGCAGGGGTTAGCTAGGGTAATTAGGACACAATAGTACAAAAAATTAGAATGCCGGACAAGGGGCTGTCGGGTAAACACGTCTTTTTAGGCGACGATAGGCATTTTCTATTCGGTCAAATGCGTACAAGCCCACCGTTAGCTCGTGCGCACCGCCCAAATCGGCACTCAGCGGGCTCAGGCCCACATCGTAGCTGTAGCCGACGCGCAGGCCTCCCGCTTGGATGCCCGCCACAATCGCCAGGACGTGCTGAGCCCCAACGTTACTAGGTGAAAAAATATTGCGGTACACTGCGCCCAGCGTAACGGGCGACGCTGCGAAATACATGCCAGTTTCGGTGCGCTGCGAACCGCCCTGCCGCGAGTAGGCCGCCACGGGCGTGAAGCTGACTTCCTGGGTTGCGATTCCGGCCGATGGTTTGATAATGAATAATTTATAGCCGCCCGAAAGCGATAACAATATAGGAAGTTGGCCCTGCTTCTGAAAACCCAAGTTGGGCTGATTCAGGTGTTGCCCGGCCAGACTCAGCCAGCCCTGCTCCGAATACAGCACCGCGCCGGTGCCGAGGCTAAGGTAGTTTGCGGGCGGAAAGTTCAGAGACTCAGCCGAAGGACCCACTACGCTGCCATCTTCCGTCAGCTGGTCGCCAAACACGAAATTGTCATATCCGACGCGTTGCCGGCCGTAGCTCGCCCGCAGCCCGCCACTCAAGGCCAGCCGCTCGGTGAGGCGGGTGTGGTAGGCGTAAAGTGCGCCCACTTCCAGGCGGGTGTAGCCCACCGAACCGGCGCGGTCCTGGTTGAGCAGCAGGCCTACGGCGTGGTGCTGGCCGGGCTTATCGAAGCGCACGTCGGCGGCTGCCTGGGTGCTCACGAAGGAGCCGGCCAGGCTGGGAAACTGGTTGCGGTAGCTCAACGTGACACCGTAGTCGTCGACCAAGCCGGTGAAGGCGGGATTGGTGTGCAGCCGGGTCGCAAACGGCTGCGAAAAAACGTCCTGGCCACGCGCCACGGGGACTGCACCCAGGAGCAGGCCCGCTGCAAGGCCGAGCCGCATTCTGACGCGCAACGTGAAGGAAAGCACTGGCATAGTATCCGGCGTAACGCCGCCGAAACGCGGTTTAGTGCGGCCGGCAGCGCGAAGGTACGGCCTGGTACAGCGCGGCTTGGGCATCGGGTTCTCGCGTGTGGAGCACCTTTCGGCCCAGGCGGGGTTCAGGGACCAGCCTTCCTGTAAGGCAGTTGGCCGGTTGGGCCGCTAGCCGGCAGTGCCGGGCCGGCGGGCGCCGCTGGGGTATAGCGCTAATATTGTATTTATAACGTTGCAGTAAGAGCTCCCGCGAACCGGCGGTGGGAGCTTTGTTCAGCAGTGGCTTTGAGCCGGTGGCTTTTGGCTTGATTTTGAACGTGCTACCCCAAGAAAGCGCTGATTTGCCGGCTCTGGCTTCGTTGGGAATAACTAATTGCCTTTTGTTATGCGGAAAATTCTGTTGGGTGTTGTCGTGTTTTTGGTGGTGCTGGTAGCGGCTTTGGCCCTGGCGCCGGTGCTGTTTAAGGGCAAGCTGCGGGCCCTGGCCGACAGGCAGATTGCGCAGCGGGTGCGGGCCCAGGTGCAGTACGACCCCGCCAATATCGACGTGAGCTTGCTCGGCTCCTTCCCGGACATGACGGTGAACATCCGCGAGCCTGCGCGTGATTGGGCTGGACTCGTTCAGCCGCGACACGCTGGCGTACCTGCCCAACCTGCGGGTGGGACTCGACGTGATGAGCGTGGTGCGCGGCGGCGAGGTCGACATCAAGTCGATTGAGCTGGAACGGCCCAATCTGAGTTTGCGCCGGCTGAAAAGCGGCCTGGCCAACTGGGACGTGGTGATTTCGGACTCGGCTGCCGCGGCCAAGGGGCAGGATACCAGCCAGGTGCACCTGGCCATCAAGGGCTGGAAGATGACCGACGGCCGCCTGCGCTACGAAGACCTGAGTTTGCCCTTCGCCATGCAAGCTACCGGCGTAAACCACAGCGGCAGCGGCGACTTTGAAAGCAACGTGTTCGACATGGTGTCGCAAACCACGGCTGCCGACCTCGACATGACCTACGACGGCGTGGCCTACGTGACCGACAAGCAGGCTCGACGCCGACGTGACCATGAACATGGACCTGAACAAAAACCTCTACACGTTCAAGGACAACAAAATCAAGCTCAACGATTTCCCTTTCAGCTTTGCCGGCGCCATTGGCTTGCCCAACGAGCAGGATATTACCTATGACCTGACTTTCAAAGCCCTGGAAACCGATTTCAAAACCTTGCTGAGCTTGGTGCCGGGTGCATACACCGATAAGTTTAAGAACATCGAAACCAGCGGCAAGGTGGCCTTCGATGGCTACTACAAGGGCACGCAGAACGACTTGCACATGCCCGGCTACGGCGTGAACCTGGCCGTGACCAACGGCCAGTTCAAATACCCCGACCTGCCCCAGGCGGCCAAGAACATCAACCTGAAAATGCAGGTGGATAACCCCTCGGGCTATACGAATAACGTGAAGGTGAACATCCCGCAGTTTCACCTCGACCTGGGGCCCAACCCCGTGGACGGCAACGTGACCATCGACGGCCTGGAGCCCATGCGGGTAGACGGCCGCGTGAAAGCCAACGTGAACTTGGCCGAGGCCCTGAAGGTGTACCCGGTGAAGGACCTGGCCATGCGCGGGCAGCTGTACGTCGACGGCACGGCCCGGGGCATCTACTCCAAAACCCAGATGCCGGTGGTGAACGCCGCCATTCGCCTCACCAACGGCTTTGTGAAGTCGGCCAAGTTTCCGGCCCCGATTGAAAACATCAACCTGAGCGGCACCGTGGTGAACACCACCGGCAAGGTGAACGACACCCAAATCAACCTGCCCCAGTTCAAGATGGTGCTGGAGGGCGAGCCGCTGGAAGGCCGCCTCACGGCCCACAATATCGACAAGCCGGTGTTCGACACCAACGTGCGCGGCACGGTGGACCTGACCAAAATCACCAAGATTTTCCCGCTCGAGGGCATGACCGTGACCGGCCGCGTGGCCGGCAACATCGCCGCCAAGGGCAACATGGCCGACGTGGAAGCCGGCCGCTACCAGAACGTGGTGGCCAGCGGCACGGTGAAGGCCAGCAACGTGACCTACAAGAGCAAGGACCTGCCGCAGGGCGTAAAAATCAGCAGCGGCACGGCCACCTTCAACAACAACCAGATTGCGGTGCAGAGCCTCAACGGCACGGCTGGCAGCTCCGACTTTGCCGCCACTGGCACCATCAGCAACTACCTGGGCTACCTCTTCACCCCGGGCCAGTCGCTGAAGGGCAACATGACGGTGAACTCGCGCAATTTCAACGTGAACGAGTGGATGGTGGACGAGGTATCGGCCAAGCCCACGGCCACCGGCGGCCGGGCCCTGCCAAGGCCGACGGCGTGCTGCAGATTCCCAAATACTTTGACCTGGTGCTCAACAGCCACGTCGACAACGTGACCTACGACAACCTGAAGCTGATTAATGCCCAGGGCACCGTGACCGTGCGCGACCAGACGGCCACGCTCAACGGCATGACCTTCAACACGCTGGGCGGCAGCTTTGGCACCACCGGCAGCTACAGCAGCAAGAACCTGGCGCACCCCAAGTTCGACTTTGGGCTGAACATCAAGAACCTGGACATCCAGAACGCGTTTTCGGCCTTCAAAACCATCAAGACGCTGGTGCCGCTGGCCGGCCAAGTGGAGGGCATCTTCGGCACTTCCTTCAAGCTCAGCGGCGAGATGGGGCCCGACATGTTCCCCAACCTGGCCACCCTCACGGGCAAGGGCGTGGTGGACGTGGTAAAGGCCGCCATCAACCAGTCGGAAGTGATGAGCAAGATTGCCAGCCTGACCACGCTGCCGGAGCTGAAAACCCTGCTCGTAGTAAACAAGGAGATTCAGGCCAACATCGTGAACGGCAACCTCGTGGTGCAGCCCTTCGACCTGACCGTGGGCGACGTGAAGATGACCATCGGCGGCTCCAACAGCCTGGCCGGCGCGCTGGCCTACGTCACGGCCCTGAACGTGCCCACCGGCAAGTTGGGCAGCGCCCTCACCAGCAAGCTCACGCAGCTCACCGGCGTGAAAGACATTCAAGGCGCCGAGCGCGTAACGCTGGGCCTCAACATTGGCGGCACCGTGACCAGCCCCGTGGTGAAACTTACCAGCGGCAGCGTGAAAGACCAGGGCAAGGCCATTGTGACCAACGTGGTGAAAACCAAGCTCACCGACGCCCTCATCGGCCTCACACAGAAAAAGCAGGCCCAGCAGGACAGCACCAAGCGCACCGATGCGGCCGCTGACCAAACTGCTGAGGAAAAAGCCCGCATTGCGACTGAGAAAGCCAAATTGGAAGCCCAGGCGCGCCTGCGCGACCAGGTAGGCCAGGGCCTGAACTCGCTGTTTGGCAAGCCCAAGGCCAAGCCCAAGCCCAAGCCCGTGGAGCCCAGGCCCGACGAGACCACCCCGGCCGACACTGCCAAGAAAAGCCGGTAGGCTCAGTCGGGTTTAGAATATATATTTCTGGCAGTATTTTTGGTATGAGGCAACGGCCCGGCAACTCAACAGTTGACCGGGCCGTTTCACGCCCAAATTATTCTCCCATCCATTTCCTCATGAAGCTTACCCGTCTATTTCCCCTGGCCTGCCTCGCCGCGCTGGGCCTCGCCAGCTGCTCCAAAGATTCCGACAGCGGCCAAACGTCCAAGCTAGAAGTGCGCATGACCGATGCCCCCGGCGACTTCCGCAGCGTGGTGCTCGACGTGCGCCAAATTGAGGTGCACCTGAAAGAGGAAAAAGACGCGGACGGCTGGAAGATGCTGACCTTCACCCCGCAAACCCTCAACGTGCTTGAGTACGTGAACGGCAAATCGGCGCTGCTCGTGAGCGAGGACTTTGCCCCCGGCGACCTCAAGGAAATCCGCCTCATTCTGGGTCCCGACAGCTACGTCATCGGCCGCGACGGCCAGCGCTACGACCTCAAAACCCCCAGCGGCCAGACTTCGGGCGTGAAGCTGAAGCTCGACAAAGCCACCCTGCGCCAGCGCGAAACCTTCCAGCTCCTGCTGGACTTCGACGTGGCCAAGTCCATTGTGGAGCGCGGCAGCTGGAAGCCCGGCAACGACAAAAAAGAGCGTTACCTGCTTAAGCCCGTGATTCGGGTAGTGGCCCAGGACCTACGCGCGGCCATCAGCGGCACCGTGAATCCGGCGGCGGCCCTGCCCCAGATTCTGGCCATCCGTTCCACCATCCTCGGCCCCGACACGGTAAGCACCTCGGCCGATGCGTCGGGCGCGTACCACTCAACGGCCTCGCCGCGGGCACTTACCGCGTAGAGTTTTTCCCCAGCACCACTGCCCCTACCGGCCAAACCGCTTACCGCGCCGTGACCCGTACCGGCGTAGTGGTAACCAACGACAACGTAACGGACCTGGGCACGACTTCGCTCAACTAAGCAGCGAACCTTTCCACTCCTAAAAAAGCCCCAACCTTGCGAGAGGTTGGGGCTTTTTCGTGGTTAAAAATGGAATCGAAGCGTACTACAGACTCTGAAGCAGCGCCAGCAATTCGCGCTGGGTACTCACGGTGCGGTCTATGGCGTACCAGCCGTGGAGCTGGGTCACGAAGTCCTCGTAAGGCACGGCTTCCTGCTTGAGGCGTGTGAAGAGCTCCTGGGCGGGCGCTGGGCGCGGGCCCCAGGTGGCAGCTTCGGTAAGCGTATCGGCGTGCAGCACCACGAGCTTGGGTATGGAGCGCCCGCCGTTGGTAAGGTAGCGGTCCATCAGGTCGAGGTTTTCGTCGCGCAGCACGTAGCGCGTGCTGAGCTTGCCGTGGCTGGCCTGGGCAATGGCTTCAATCACGGGCAGCAGGTGGGCCGCGTCGCCGCACCAGCCTTCCGTGATGACCAGCCACTTATAGGGCTGGGTGAGCTGCTGGAGTGCCGCCTGCAGCTCGGGCAGCAATTGGATGGTTTTGTCCAGGCGCTGCATGCGCTGGATGTTGAGCCGGGCGTACTGGATAATCTGCTCGGTGTGGTTGGGGCCGGTGGTGCGGTGGTGCGCCATCAGCTGGTCGAGGTGGTGGCGGTAGCTGGCGTAGGTATAGGCGCTGTGCAGGCGGTCGGCGTCCAGCACCGGCGCCGAAGAAGTTATTTCAGACATAAAAGGATAAAGGCCTCCATGAGAAAAGGCATTAAAAAACCCTTCCGGGACCGAAAGGGTTTTCTGGAGCTGAAAAATTGAGCTGACCTACAAGCTGGGCGCGGCTTGCCGCGCGGCCGCCGACAGCTCCCGGCAGTAGGTAATGAAGTCGGAGTTGACGGGCTCCAGGCCGTGGTCGCGCAGGCGGGTGGCTACCTGGGCGCGGTGGTAGCTGGCGTGCACCACGGCGTGGGTCAGGATGTCGTGCACCAGGCTCTCGTAGCTGTCGCCGAGCGAGTTGGTGTAGGAAATCAGGCGCTGTAGCTCGGTTTCGTCGGCGTGCACCATCAACTGGTGCAGGGGCTCGGAGGTGCGCTCGTGCAGGGCGTGGCAGCCGGCCAGGTCGTGCTCCTGCCACACTTTCACGGGGCTCGTGGTGCCGGTGATGCGCGAAATCCAGATGGCCTGGGCGTTGAGCACGTGGCTGAACAGGCGCAGGGCCACGGCGGGAATCTCCTGGCCGGTGGCTGCTATTTCATCGAGGCGCTGGAGTACGGTGGCATTGGCCCACACGTTGAAAGCGCCGAGTTTTTCTAGAGTATTCATAATGGTAATGAAGAATGAGGAATGAAGAATGAGGAATTAACAAAGAGTGCTGAGGGGAGCCTCCTGGCATAATTCCTCACTCTTCATTCCTCATTCTTCATTTTGTTATCGGGGGTCTTGCCACACTAGTTTTTCGTTGGTTTTATTTTTCTCGAAATCGGGGCATTTGCCGTCGCCTTTGCCCGTAATGCCGCCGTCGGGCTGGCAAATCAGCTTGCCTTTGGTATCGAAGACGTTGGAATACTGGTCGCAGCACGGCGCCGAGATGTAGTACACCGTGTGCCCGCCGTAGTCGTAGCGCAGGATGCGCGTGATGGGGTTGCGCTTGCGCTCGGCCAGCACGGCCGCAATGCGCTGCTTGAGCCACTGCGGGCGGGCCGTGGTGTCGGACTCGGGCACGCGGGCCAGCACGGGGTCCACGGTGTTGGCGCTGGTGGGCGCGGGGGTGGCCGGGCCGCTCACCTGCCCGGTGGTGGGCGGCGTGGTGGGGTTGGTCACGCTCACCTGCTTGGGGGCGCAGGCCGTGGCGAGCAGCAGAGGGATAGCAAAAGAGAGCAGACGCATGGGTATCAGATTAAGGAAGGGAAAGGCCCGTCGACAGCCGGCGGGCCGGCTATGGGTACGCCCTGCGCAGGCAATTGTTCAGGTTAAGCTCGGCATTAGGCCTTAAAAATCTTCGGCCCGAACACCAGTGCCCCCACTATTACAGCGCCCAGCGCCGCAATAAGCACGGCCCCGGCGGCCACGTCCTTGGCCTTGCCCGCCAGCGGGTGATAAGCCGGCGAGGCCAAATCCGTAAGTGCTTCAATGGCGGTATTTACCAGCTCGGTGGCCCACACGCCCGCGATGGCCAGCGCCACCAGCGCCCATTCCAGCCGCGTGAGGGCGTAGTAAAAGCCCAGCCCAATGACCACCACCGTGGCCAGGGCGTGGAACTGCAGGTGCACCTCGGAGCGCAGCGCGGCCCACACGCCCCGGAAGGCATGCCCGAAGCTGGCCACGCGCCGGCGCCAGAGCCCGTCGGGCGGCCGCAGCCGGTCGGAAGCAGGTTGGGCTGGCTCAACCACGGGCTTCAAACTCCTGAAAAACCGACTGGCGCAGCTCCGACCATTCCGGCTTGATGATGCTGAAAATGACCGTGTCGCGCCGGATTCCGCCCTGCGTGAGGCGGTGGTGGCGCAGGACGCCTTCCTCGGTAGCGCCCATGCGGCGCATGGCCTCGCGCGACTTGCTGTTGCGCGAGTCGGTTTCCAGCTCCACCCGCTCGCAGCCCAGCCTGCCCGAACGCGTGGCTGAGCAGCAGGTGCTTGGCACCCCGGTTCAGGCCCGTGCGCTGGAACTTGCGCCCCACCCAGGTGTAGCCGATGCTCAGGCGCTGGTCGGCCTCACTTACGTTGTAGTAGCTGGTGCTGCCGGCCACGGCTCCGGTTTGCCGGTCGATGATGGCAAAGGGGTAGCGCAGGCCCTGCTGTCGGGCTTCGAGGGCCTGACGCACGTAGGCTGCCAAACTCACCGCGTCGTCGGCGCGGGTGAGGGTGTAGCGCCAGAGTTCGGGGTCGAAGGCCACGGCTTTGAGGGCTTCGAAATCGCCGATTTCCAGCGGCCGCAGGCGGACGCGGTTGTTTTCGAGAACGACGTGAGCTGAGAAGTCCATTGGTGCGCAAAGATGCTGGGAAAAAGAAAAGCCGCCTGTTGCAGACCATCAAGCCAATAAAAACGTCATGCCGAGCGTAGCCGAGGCATCTCGCGTGTGGTAGTAACTCATTCGAATGGTTTACTACTGCACGCGAGATGCTTTGGCTACGCTCAGCATGACGTCCTGTTTTTACTATGCCGAAGGGCAGGCCATTACAGCCCCACCATTTCCTCCGGCTTCAGCCACTCGTCGAACTCGGCTTCGGTCACGTAGCCCAGTTTCAGGGCGGTTTCCTTCAAAGTTGAGCCATTTTTGTGAGCGGTCTGGGCAATTTCGGCGGCTTTGTAGTAGCCGATGTGCGGGTTGAGGGCCGTCACGAGCATCAGGCTGCTGTCAACGTGCTTTTTGATGTTGGCCTTGATGGGCTCGATGCCCACGGCGCACTTGTCGGTGAAGCTCACACACACGTCGCCGATGAGGCGGGCCGAGTGCAGGAAGTTGTAAATCATCATCGGCTTGAACACGTTCAGCTCAAAATGGCCCATCGAGCCACCTACCGTGATAGCCACGTCGTTGCCCATTACCTGGGCGGCCACCATGGTCATGGCTTCGCACTGCGTGGGGTTCACCTTGCCGGGCATGATGCTCGAGCCGGGCTCGTTGTCCGGGATGTCGATTTCGCCGATGCCGGCACGCGGGCCCGAGCTGAGCATGCGGATGTCGTTGGCAATTTTCATCAGGCTCACGGCCACCGTTTTGAGGGCGCCGTGGGCTTCCACGATGGCGTCGTGCGCAGCCAGGGCCTCAAACTTGTTTTCGGCCGTGACAAAGGGCAGGCCGGTGAGGTCGGCAATGTGCTTGGCCACGTTCACCGAGTAGTTCGGCGGAGTGTTGATGCCCGTGCCCACGGCCGTGCCGCCCAGGGCCAGGCTCGCTCAGGTGGGCCAGCGTGTTCTTGATGGCGCGCAGGCCGTGGTCGAGCTGCGAAACGTAGCCCGAAAACTCCTGGCCCAGGGTGAGCGGCGTGGCGTCCATGAAGTGGGTGCGGCCGATTTTGACGATGGGCATGAAGTCTTCCGACTTCTTTTTCAGCGCGTCGCGCAGCTTCTCGATGCCGGGGATGGTCGTCTCCGTCAGAATCTTGTAGGCCGCGATGTGCATGGCCGTCGGGAACGTGTCGTTCGAACTCTGGCTCTTGTTCACGTCATCGTTGGGCGCCAGGGCCTTCTTTTCGTCGCTCAGCTTGCCGCCTTGCAGCACGTGGCCGCGGTAGGCTATCACCTCGTTCACGTTCATGTTGCTCTGCGTGCCGGAGCCCGTTTGCCACACCACCAGCGGGAACGAATCGGGGAGCTGGCCGGCCAGGATTTCGTCGCACACCTTGCCAATGAGCTCGGCCTTGTCGGCGGGCAGTACGCCGGCGTCGCGGTTGGTGAAGGCCGCGGCTTTTTTCAGGTACGCGAAGGCGGCGATAATTTCCTTGGGCATCTTGTTGATGTCCTGAGCGATGGGGAAATTCTCGATGGAGCGCTGCGTTTGGGCGCCCCAGTACGCGGTGGCAGGCACCTGCACGGTGCCCATGGTGTCCTTTTCGGTGCGGAAATCCATGCGGGGGATGATAAGTTGATGTAGAAGCGTAGGGATGAGCTGATATAGCCGAAGCCGTGCGCAAAAGTACACCGCGCCGCACGGCAGCTTTTACCCTAACCAAAATAGCTGCCACCTGGCTTGCTGCGTACAGTAGAAAAACTGTGCAGGAAGCGCAGCCCGCTGCGGCTGCATTCCCTGCGTCCATCCTCACTCCCCTACCCTTTTAGCCTCATGAGTTCCATCAAACAAGTCATTGAAATCCTGGCGTCTTCCGAGAAAAGCTTCGAGGATGCACTGCAGCGTGCCGTCGAGCAGCTCAGCTCAACGGTGCCCAATATTTCTTCCATTTACATCAAAGACCAGAGCTGCAAAGTGCGCGACAACCGCATTGTGGAGTACCGCATCACGGCCAAGGTCAGCTTCGGCTCGCCCACCGAGCCGCTGGACCTCACCGACATCGACCGCACCCTGGAAGAAGCCCCCATCCCGGCCGGCAACGGCGCCCCCGACTACAGCCACGTCCACCTGAAAACCGAGCCCGAACTACCCCGTGAAGTGGAGCCCGGCGGCAGCGCTACCGAGCCCGCCAGCGGCGGCGGCTACAGCGGCTAGAGTAACCAGTATGCGCGCCTGGGGAACCTCACCCCCGGCCCCTCTCCCTAAGAGAGGGGAGCCTGACGTTAACAAAACCAAAAGTCCCAGTTCAAGATTGAGTGGGACTTTTGGTTTTAAAGAATTGAGCTAAAAAGTATGCCGTGGCTCCCCTCTCCTAGGGAGAGGGGCCGGGGTGAGGTTTCCGGCCTGGGCGTGGCTTTGTGTTTGCCGGAACTACCTGATTAGCGCTACCTTTCGCGGACTTCACGGGCGCTTGGGCGGAATGGCCCGGCCCCATTAATCTGCAAAGAACATGATGCTGAAACGCTACGCTCTTTTGCTGGCCGGCGGGCTGCTCGCCAGCTCCCCGGCCCCGGCCCAAACCGCCCCCGCCGAGCCCAAGCCGCTGCTGGGGTTTGATGCCGGCACCGCGGCAGCCGAGTACCACTCGAAACTAAGTTCGACGCCCAGGCTCAAGGCCGACAACCTGCGCGACTGGATGAAGCGCCTCGCCGCCCACCCCCACCACGTGGGCTCGCCCTACGACAAGGACAACGCCGAGTTCATGGCCGGGCTGTTCAAGTCCTGGGGCTACGACACGCGCATTGATGTGTCGTACGTGCTGTTTCCCACGCCCAAGCTGCGCGTGCTGGAGCTGGTGGCGCCCACCAAGTACACGGCCAGTCTCACCGAAAAGCCGCTGACCGAAGACGCCACCTCGGGCCAGGCCAGCGAGCAGCCTGCCCATCTACAACGCCTTCTCGAAAGACGGCGACGTGACGGCCGAGCCTGGTGTTTGTGAACTACGGCGTACCCAAGGATTACGACGAGCCTGGAGCGCCGCGGCATCAGCGTGAAGGGCAAAATTGTCATCGCCAAGTACGGCGGCTCCTGGCGCGGCATCAAGCCCAAGGTGGCCGCCGAAAAAGGTGCCATCGGCTGCCTGATTTATTCCGACCCCAAAGACGACGGCTACGGCCAGGGCGACGTGTACCCCAAAGGCGCCTTCAAGCCCGAAACCGGCGCCCAGCGCGGCTCGGTGCTCGACATGCCCACCTACCCCGGCGACCCGCTCACGCCCGGCTACGGCTCGACCAAAAAAGCCAAGCGCCTCGACTACAAAAAGCCCCCACGCTCACGCAAATTCCGGTCTTGCCCATTTCCTACGGCGACGCCCAGCCCCTGCTCGCCGCCCTGGCCGGGCCCATGGCGCCCGATGCCTGGCGTGGCGCGCTGCCCATCCCCTACCACCTGGGCCCGGGTCCGGCCAAGGTGCACTTGCAGCTGGCCTTCAACTGGAAAACCGAGCCGGTCTACAACGTCATCGCCACGCTGAAAGGCAGCCAGTACCCCGACCAGTGGGTGATGCGCGGCAACCACCACGACGCCTGGGTGAACGGCGCCAGCGACCCGCTCAGCGGCATGGTGGCCGAGCCTGGCCGAAGCCCAGGCCGTGAGCGAGCTGTACAAAACCGGCTGGCGCCCCAAGCGCACCCTCATGTACTGCGCCTGGGACGGCGAAGAACCCGGCCTGCTGGGCTCCACCGAATGGGCCGAAACCAACGCCAAGCAGCTGCAAAAGAACGTGGTGGCCTACCTGAACACCGACAACAGCGAGCGGGGCTTCCTGTATGCGGCCGGCTCGCACACGCTCGAGAAGTTCTTCAACCAGGTGGGCCGGGACGTCATCGACCCCGAGAAAAACATGTCCATCAACGAGCGCCGCCGGGCCTTCGATTTGGTGAATGGCAGCCCCGAAGCCCAGAAAGATGCCCGCGACCGCGCCGACCTGCGCATTGCCGCGCTCGGCGCCGGCTCCGACTACTCGCCCTACATCCAGCACCTGGGCATCCCGTCGATGAACGTGGGCTTTGGCGGCGAAGGCGAGGGCGGCGAGTACCACTCCATCTACGATTCCTTCGACCACTTCACCCGCTTCAAAGACCCCAATTTTGCCTACGGCATCGTGCTGGCCCAGACCATGGGCCGCGCCGCCCTGCGCCTGGCCAACGCCGACGTGCTGCCCTTCGAGTTCCAGAACTTCTCCAACACCGTGGCCAAGTACGGCACCGAGGTGAAGCAGCTGGCCGACAACATGCGCGCCGACACCGAAAAGCAAACCAAGCTCCTGGCCGAGAAGCGCTACGAAGCCGTGGCCGACCCCACCGAAACCCTGCTCCCACCCAAAGCCCACGAGGCAGTGCCCTACCTGAACTTCGCGCCGCTGGAGAATGCTTTGGTGAAGCTGGAACAAAGCGCCCAGGCCTACGCCCAGGCCCGCAAAGCCAACACCGCCCTCTCCAACGACCGCAAAAAGAGCTCGACCAGCTGCTCTACCACGCCGAGCAGCAGCTGCTCAGCGCCGAGGGCCTCCCCGCCGCCCCTGGTACAAGCATCAGATTTACGCCCCCGGCTTCTACACCGGCTACGGCGTGAAAACGCTGCCCGGCATCCGCGAAGCCGTGGAGGAGCGCAAGTGGGCCGAAGCCGACGAGCAGATAAAGCGCACGGCAGCCGCCGTAGAGCGTTTTTCAGCTCAAGTAAGCCGGGCGGCAGCCGTGGCATCGCCGGCTCCAGCTCAATAAGTTGGGCTAACTGGAAATTGAGCTAACTGCCTTCTTCAACCCTCCCTTCCTGTCGATGAAAACGCTTGCTTCTGTCCGCTGGGCCACTGCCTTTCCGTTGCATCTAGGCTTGTGCCTGGCGCTTACGGGGCAGCCGGTAGCCGCTCAAAAATCGGAAGACAAACTCCAAGCCAAAGCCCGCGCCATTCACGAGCGGGCGTTCACGGTCGATTCGCACGAAGACACGCCAAGCGAGAGCCTGCTTAATGCGGCCTTCGACCTGGCCCAGGACCACACCCTGCAAGACGGCAGCCAGGTCGACCTGCCCAAAATGAAGCGGGGCGGCCTGGATGCGGTTTTTTGGGTGGTGTACGTAGGGCAAGGGCCCCGCACGCCGGCCGGCTACGCCAACATCCGGCAGGAAGCGCAGGCGCAGTTCGATGCCATTGCGGCCACCATTAAGAAGTACCCCACGGAGCTTGCCCTGGCTACCACGCCGGCCGAGGCGCTGCGCGTGCGCAAGGCGGGCCAGCGGGCCGTTTTTATTGGGATTGAGAACGGCTACACCATCGGCCAGGACCTGGGCCTGCTGCAGACGTACTACAACCAGGGCGCCCGCTACATCACGTTGTGTCATTCGTCGAATAACGACCTCTGCGACTCGTCTACGGACCCCACCGGGCCGGAGTACCAGGGGTTGAGCCAGTTGGGCCGGCAAGCGGTGCAGGAAATGAACCGCCTGGGCATCATGGTGGATGTGTCGCATACCTCGGATTCTACTTTTTACGATGTGCTGAAGCTGTCCACGGTGCCCGTCATCGCCTCGCACTCGGCCAGCCGGGCCTTGAGCGACGTGCCGCGCAACCTGACCGACGACATGGTGCGGGCGTTGGCTAAAAAGGGCGGCGTAGTGCAGCTCAACTTGTACAGTCCTTACGTGAAAACGCAAGTGAAAACCGCCGAACGGCAAGCCGCCGAGCAGGCGCTGCTTGCAAAATACCACATCAAAAATCCCCTCAACGTGTATGCCCTGCCCGCTCCCGAAAAGCAGCAGGCCCTGGCCGAGTACGCGCAGCTGGAAAAGCAGCTTCCCGTGCCGCTGGCCACGGTGCAGGACGCCGTGAACCAAATCGACCACCTCGTGCAAGTCGCCGGTATCGACCATGTGGGCATCGGCTCTGACTTTGACGGCGGCACCGTGCTCAACGGCCTGGCCAACGTGGGCGACTTCCCCAACCTGACCCTGGAGCCTGGTACGCCGGGGCTACTCGGCCCACGACCTCAACAAAATCTGGAGCGGCAACCTGTTCCGGGTGATGCGCGCCGTGGAACGCGGCAAAAGCACGCCGCTCTCCGTGCGACGATAACTGCGGGCGCCAGCGCCGCCAAGCTATTTGCCAGCTGCTTTGCCTCCGCTCCTTCTTTCATTTCACCCCTTTTTCTGTTTGCCCATGAAGCTCTTTTACTCCCTGCGTGTGGCTGCGGCGCTGCTGCTCAGTGCCACCCCCTTTACTAGCTGCAACCAGCCCAAAAGCCCCGGCGAAATCGACACCACCACCCCGGCCAGCAACCCCGTGGCCTCATACTTCGCGCCCACGGAAACGGGCGTTCAGGACGGCGGCGTGCGGGTCGTGCCCATTACCACGCCCAAGGGCAAGTTCAACGTCTGGACCAAGACGTTTGGCAACAACCCCAAGATTAAAGTGCTGCTGCTCAACGGCGGCCCGGGCGCCACGCACGAGTATTTCGAGTGCATGGAAAACTTCCTGCCCAAGGAAGGCATCGAGTTTATCTACTACGACCAGCTCGGCTGCGGCAATTCCGACAACCCCAAGGATACCGCCATGTGGAGCTTGCCGCGCTTCGTGGAAGAAGTGGAGCAGGTGCGCCAGGCCCTGAACCTGAACAAGGACAACTTCTACCTGCTGGGCCATTCCTGGGGCGGCATTCTGGCGGCCGAATACGCCTTCAAGTACCAGCAAAACCTCAAGGGTCTCATCATTTCCAACATGATGATGAGCTGCCGCGCCTACGGCAAATACGCCCAGGACGTGCTGGCCAAGCAAATGAAGCCCGAAGTGCTGGCCGAGGTTCGGAAGATTGAAGCCAAGAAAGACTTCGCCAACCCGCGCTACATGGAGCTGCTCATGCCCAATTTCTACGCCGAGCACATCCTGCGCCTGCCGCTGGCGGAGTGGCCCGAGCCGGTGAACCGCTCCTTCGCCAAAATGAATCAATCGCTCTACGTCACCATGCAGGGCCCCAGCGAGTTCGGTATCTCGGGCAAGCTCACCAACTGGGACCGTGTCCCCGACCTGCCCAAGCTCACCGTGCCGGTACTTTCCATCGGCGGCAAGTACGACACCATGGACCCCGAGCACATGCGCATGATTGCCCAGAAAGTGAAGAATGGCAACGCCCTCATCTGCCCCAACGGCAGCCACATGAGCCTCTACGACGACCAGCAAACCTATTTCACCGGCTTGATAAAATTCCTGAAATCGGTGAACGAAGGGACGTTCAAAGCTGGCGCTACCCTGTAGCTAGCGGCACTTGGGCTAAAACCGACAGTCCTGCAGAGCGCAGCACCTCTACCGCGACTCTTGTCATGCTGAGCCTGCGAAGCATCTTATCCCGCCGCAACGATTCGTTCAGCGGCGATAAGATGCTTCGCAGGCTCAGCATGACAGACGGTTGGGTTTACTTGCGCGGTAAAGATGCTTGCCTACGGCGACCTTCAGTTCGCTGTGCTCAGCATGACCGTTCTATTGGCTTTCAATAACTTTTAGCCCAACAAAAAAGGCAGCCTGATTGGGCTGCCTTTTTACTGTTGAAACTGGTTAGGCCAATGCCTTACAGGTGGGCAATCTGGTCGGCCGTGCCGTCCGGGTCGTTGCGCACGCTGCCGCTGGTAGTGAAGGACTTGCCGCGCAGCAGGAGCACGCCGGCCATGTGGGGCGTAGCCATCGAGGTGCCGCTGATGGTGTTGTAGCCGTCGTTAATCCACGTAGAGTTGATGTACACGCCGGGCATGCAGTAATCGATAGGCGGGTTGCCGAAGTTCGAGAACGACGCCCAGGTATCGTTGCTGTCCATGGCCGAGATGGTGAATACGTTCGGGCCATTCACGCGGGCCGGCGAGGAAGTAGCGGCGTTGGCGCTGCTGTTGCCGGCAGCCAGGGCGAAGAGGATGCCTTTGTTCGAAGCATTAAGAACGGCGTCGTCGAGGGCCTGCGAGGCACCGCCACCAAGGCTCATGTTGGCCACGTCGCCGGCGCGGCCGTTGGCGCTAACGTAATCGATGCCGGCGATTACGCCCGAGGAACTGCCGCTGCCGCTGGCGTCCAGCACGCGCACCGCTACCACAAAGGCATTGGCGGCTACGCCTACCACGCCGAAGGTGTTGTTTTTGGCGGCGATGGTGCCGGCTACGTGGGTGCCGTGGCCGTTGCCGTCCTCAGCCGAAGCGTCCCCAGTCAGGAACGAGCGGCTGCGCGCTGCGTCCACGTTCAGGTCGGGGTGGTTCAGGTCGATGCCCGTGTCGATAACCCAGGCGGTTTTGCCGGTGCCATCGCCGCTGCCCACCCGGGCCACGCCGTAGGGAACAGGCTGGTACACAATGCTTGGGTCCGTAGGTGCCGGTGTTGGGGTAGGCGTGGGAGCCGGAGCGGGCTCAGTAGGAGCGGGGGCAGGGCTCTTGGGGCCTCTCACGGGCTTCACCAGGGCCACAATGCGGTCAGCCTCTACGTAGCTCACCTGCTCGTCTTTAGCCAGCTCGGCCGCTTCCTTGGGGGTCAGCTTGGCGGCAAAGCCTTTCAGAACATGGCCGTAGGCCTGGCCTACCGCCTCGGAGCTCAGGCCACGGCCGCGGAGCAAGCCCTGGGCCGAAGCCTTCACTTTCTTTACTTTCTCCTCGTAGCTGTCCGAGGGCGCGGTTTCCACGGCGCCATCTTTCAGCACCACGATGTACTGGCCGGGAATCACATCAGCGCCGTCGGCCTTGGCGTCGGCGGCCGCGGTTGCCGCGGTGGGGTTCGATGGCTCAACTTCTTCGCGTGAGCAGCCCATGAATACGGCCGAGGAGGCTACCAGCGAGCCGCTCAGGACCCAGGAAGCGAGGCGAATGTTTAGAGTGGGTTTGTTCATGTTCTGAAAAAAGAAATAATTAAATTTTTGAGTTAGAAGCTGAGCGGTGGAAAGATTGCTTGGACCAATAAATCTACAATTGAGTTGAAAAATGAACAGGCCAAAAAATCTTAAATAAATACCATAAATAACGAAATGGTAGCACTTCTTTCGTTGTTGGGCTGCCAAACTCGTCACCTAAAGGAATGATTCCCCAAAGGCCAATTAAAAATGATTTCCCTCT
This sequence comes from Hymenobacter humi, assembly GCF_042665855.1. NCBI lineage: Bacteria > Pseudomonadati > Bacteroidota > Cytophagia > Cytophagales > Hymenobacteraceae > Hymenobacter > Hymenobacter humi. The sequence continues at coordinate 735,442 of NZ_JBHTEK010000001.1, forward strand.
ACGGCTGCCATATAAACTCAAATTTGTTATATTTTCAGACCCTAAAAGGACGAGTTATTGTAAAACTATTATGCCCGAATAATCGGCAATAGCAGACGTGCTTTGGCCAGTAAAAAGCGCGGGCTGAGGGACACTTCCCGCTGCCAAACGGGCATAAAAAAGCTGGCCCATCCCGGGATTTCCGGAGCGGGCCAGCTAGTCAGAAGGGTGGCTTAGCCTTAGAACGGCACTGATACTTCCATGGGCAGCGGCGCCCGCCGCCCGGCCGACACTCCCGGCTGCCAGGCCGGGCCTTCGCACACAATGCGCAGGGCTTCGGCGTCATAGTCGCCGCGCAGGCCCCGGGTTACTTTCAGGTTGCTCAACTTGCCATCGGCCCCCACCACGAACTTGATGCGCACCACCCCGGAGAGGGGCCGTGCCCCGTCTTCGGGCACAAACTCCAGGGCCTGCTTGCGGATATAGTCGCGCAGTGCCCCGGTGCCGCCCACCGGAGCGGGACCAATGGATGGCCCGGCCGGCATGGGCGTGGCCGCCACCCGGGCCGCCGTAGCATTGCCAAGAGCCGGCGCCGCTAATGCCCGGATTTTGTCCTGAGCTACGCGGCTCAACCCGGCCGTGTTTGGAGCGGCAGCGCTATCCGGGGCAGTAATAGCTACTTCTTCAGCCAACACTTGGTGGTCTGGCGCAGGCACCGGAGCAGCTGCCTCCTTAATGGCCATACTGGCTTTGGCCTTAGGAGAAGCCACGGCCATTCGGCTGGTTTCCTGGGTTTCCGCGGCCTCGGCAGTAGCAGCGAGGTCAGTAGCCGCATCCATATCGGGTACTTCCAGGCGTTTGTCGTAAACAGCCGACTGGCGCGCTGAACGCATCGGCCGCGCCCGACGCCCTGCGGGCGGCGTGGCAACGGCATAGCTGGCTTTGGCTGGCTCCGTTTCTGCTTCCGCCACCGTAGCCGTGGCAGCAGTTGTTTCAAGAGGAGGTGAGGCTTGGACTGCCGGTTCCGGAGCGGCTGGCGGTGCAGCAGGGGTGGGTTGCTGGGGTATTTCCTGGCGAGCGACTGTAGCCACGGCGGGCGTCTCGCGCTGTTCCCAAACCCACAGGCCACTTGCCACTACGCCCAGCAGGGCAGCCGCGGCCGCGAGCCGGGGCCACGCCCACTTGGTACCGGTCGGCTCCACTTCGGGCCCGCCGACCCGCGTTTGCAGGCGGGTGCGCAGGTCCGCGACGGCCTGTTCGGTTATGGCAGCGTCGCTCATCGAAAACCCAGCTACGAGGTCGGCACAGCGCTCGCAGTCCAGCGTGTGCGCCTCAATGCGATGCTCCTCGGCCGGGGGCAGGGCGCCGGCTGCGTACGCGCGCAGCTCCGCCGTGGCCGGGTGGGGACCAGGCGCGGGCAGCGGGGCAAAAGGCGAGTCAGCGGGCAACATGCAGGGGATTGTTAGAAGCGGAAGGCGAGGACTTGGGCGGGGCCAAGGGCGCGGGCGGCTCCAGGCGGCGGCGCAGCATGCGCTTGCCGTTTTGCAGGTGGCTGCGCACCAGGTTCAGCTCCAGGCCGGTTTCGGTGGCGATGTCGCGGTAGCACTTCTTTTCGAGGTAAAATAATTCGAGGCAACGGCGTTGGGCCGGCGGCAGTTGAGCCAGGGCCGCTTCCACGCTTTGCAGGCGGGCTTCGGCGTCTTCGGCCTCGGCGGCAGCGGCTACTTCATCCTGCAGATGCCGGGCGCCGGCAGTTTCCACATCGGCGGCGTCGGGAAAGGTGAGAATAAGCGGCCCGGCGCTGGGGCCGGCGCGCTTGCGGGCGCGCAGCTGCATCAGGCAGTGGTTGCGGGCGGTGGTGTGCAGCCAGGCGGGAAAGTTGTCGGGCGTGTGGGTGCGCAGGGCTTTTACGAGGTGCTCAAAGAGCTGCATCACGGCATCCTGGGCATCTTCGTCGGGCGGGGCGAGGTAGCGGCGGCACACGGCAAAGGCTTCGGGCAGGTACCGGTCGTAGAGCACGCCCAGGTCGGCCACGTCGCCGCGCTGGCGGTAGCGGGCCAGCAGCTCCTGGTCGGAGAGCGGCGTCGTACCCGGCAGGGCGGTAGACGGCGAGGAGCGGCGAAAGAACATTGGGCTGGGAAGATAGCGCGGGGCCCAGAATTTTTGAGGGCGTATGTGCAATCCAGCGGCGGCCCGCATCAACTAGCCATACGCACCTCAACCCCTGCTGCCATGAAAAACCTCTTGCTTCCGGCGCTGCTCGCGCTGCTGGCTCCGGCCCAAACGGCTTTGGCCCAACCATCCCCCATCACTGCTGCCCCGCAGGATACCGTGGCCAACCGTCAGGTGCGCGGCACTGTGCGCGAAAAAGGCACCGGCCAGCCCATTCCGGGCACCACGGTGCTCGTGAAGGGTACCACCATCGGCGTATCTACCGACGCCAATGGCTTCTACAACCTGCTGGTGCCCAATGCGGCTCAGGCCAGGCTGGTGTTTTCCAGCATCGGATATGTCACGGTAGAGCGCCCGGTGGGTTCCCTGCGCGTGCTGGATGTGGCACTCGCCCCCGATACGAAGCAGCTCAACGAGGTGGTGGTGACGGGTTATGGCCTGCGAGGGGCCGCGCGCACGATAACCGGCAGCGTCAGCGCCCGGCTGGCAGGTCGGACACAAGGCGTCCGCATCAGAGGAGCGCAGCAAAGCCCTGCGGTAACTGCCTATGACAAGCAGGTGGCGGGAGTGCTATATCCGGCTCAGGAAGAGGCCGGCGCCGGCGATACCTACGCCCACGTCAAGGAAAACACCTTCCAAACCGTGAAGCAGGCACCGCTGAGCACCTTCGCGCTCGACGTGGACAACGCGTCTTATACCAACGTGCGCCGCTTCCTCAACGAAGGCCAGCTGCCCCCGCGCGACGCCGTGCGGGTGGAAGAAATGCTGAACTACTTCCGCTACGACTACGCCGCGCCGCCCGCCACCTCTCCCGACCCCGTGCGCATCAGCACCGAGCCTGGCCGTGTGCCCCTGGAACCCGGCCCACCAGCCTGGCGCGCATAGGCATTCAGGCCCGCAAGGTGGAGCTGGCCAGCCTGCCGCCCGCCAACCTGGTCTTTCTGGTCGACGTGTCGGGCTCCATGGACCAGGACGACAAGCTGCCGCTGGTGAAAGCCGGCCTCAAGCTGCTGGTAAAGCAGCTCCGGCCCCAGGACCACGTGGCTCTGGTAGCCTACGCCGGCGCGGCCGGCCTCGTGCTGCCGCCCACCTCCGGCTCGCAGCCGCAGGTTATCCTCCATGCCATCAACCGGCTGCAGGCGGGCGGCTCCACGGCGGGCGGGGCGGGCCTGCGGCTGGCGTATGCCACGGCCATGCAACGCTTCAATAAAGAGGGCAACAACCGCGTCATACTCGCCACCGACGGCGACTTCAACGTGGGCGAAAGCAGCGACCAGGCCATGGAGCAGCTCATTGTGGACCAGCGCGAAAGCGGCGTGTTTCTCACGGTGCTGGGCTGCGGGCGCGGCAACCTGCGCGACGCCCGCATGGAAACCCTGGCCGACAAAGGCAACGGCAACTACGCCTACCTCGACAACCTCGACGAGGCCGGCCGGGTATTGGTGGCTCAATTCGGCGGCACGCTCTTCACCTTGGCCAAAGACGTGAAGCTGCAGGTGGAGTTCAACCCCGCCCGCGTGGCCAACTACCGCCTCGTGGGCTACGAAAACCGCCTGCTCGAAGCCGAGGACTTCAACAACGACCGCAAGGATGCCGGCGAGCTCGGCGCGGGCCACACCGTCACGGCCCTCTACGAAATTGTGCCCGTGGGCAGCCCCCAGCCGCTCATCGACAACCTTAAGTACCAAACCAGCCCCGCAGCCTCGCCCGGCCAGCCCAACCCCCAAAGCGAAGTGCTGACCGTGAAGCTGCGCTACAAAGAGCCGCAGGGCAACAGCAGCAAGCTCCTGGCCCAAACCCTTGCCGGCCCACCCACGGCCATTGCCAGCGCCACGCCCGACTTCCGCTTTGCCGCCGCGGTGGCTCAATTCGGCATGTTGCTGCGCCAAAGTGAGCAGCGCGGCAGCGCCACCTGGGCCGCTACCGAGCAGGCTGGCCAACGGCGCCCGCGGCACCGACCCCGACGGCTACCGGGCCGAGCCTGGTGCGCCTCGTGCGCCTCGCCCAGGGCCTGAGCGGCAGCGCCGAGGTAGGAGTGCGGTAATAACTAAGGCAGATAAAGAAAGTCATGTCGAGCGCAGCCGAGACATCTCGCGTGGGGCACTAACACTCAATCGACTGGATTACTACCCCACGCGAGATGTCTCGGCTGCGCTCGACATGACTGGCCACGTTAACGACGAAATACAAGTTCTCCAGACCCAAAAAGGCCCCACCGTTGCAGCGGTGGGGCCTTTTTTAGTGTTATAATTGGGATAGTCGCCCGAGCAATAAATGGGATAGGATAGAAGGGGAATAATGGCTGATAACCAGCTTAGAAGGAGAAATTTGCGCCGACTTTAATCACCCGGTTCTGGGCGTCGAAGCGGTTGCCGGAATCCAGGGAGGAAAGGCCGTAGTCGTAGCCCGCGCTCAAGCCGAGACCGTTTTCAAACTGGTAGCCCAAACCGCCCACGGCCGAGAAGTCCACTTTGCGCAGGCTGGTTGGCGATGTCGAAATCCTGCTTGTAGGCCGTGTAGCCCAGGGCGCCGGCTTCCACCCGGGCCTTGCCGCTGACCAGGAACGAGGCCTGCGGGCCGGCGTAGAGGTAGAAGCCGGGCGTTACAAAGACCTTGGCCAGTACCGGCACGTCCACATAAGCAAGCCGGGCCGTACCGGTAAGGTTGGTGTTCAGGAAATCGAGGGCCGGCACGGGCACTTTGCCGCGCAGCACGGTGCCTTTTTCCGAGTAGGAAACGCCGGGCTCAATAGCGAAGCCGGGCCCCAGGGGCAGCGTGGCGTACACGCCGGCATAAAAGCCCGGGCGCATCTCGCGGGTAATCGTGCCCTCGGGAGCGTAGCCGGCCAAGTCGGTGAAGCTCTTCACGGCATCGCCCTGCACGTCGGACAGGTTCAGGCCGCCGCGGAAGCCGAAGCGCACGCCGGAGTTGGCGCTGGCCGGAGCCGAGTAAGTAGACTGGCTGCTAACCGGCGCCCGGCGCGTCGGCGCCGAAGTGCGGGGCGAAGGTGCCGCTTTGGGATTGCCGTAAGCATCGCGCGGGCCCTGGGCCGAAGCAGTAGTGGCAACCGCAGAAATCAAAAGGCAAGCCGCGGCCAGGCCGCCCGAAAGGCGTGAAAATTTCATGTCCAAAAAGATGGATGAGTGTGAAAGAAAGAGGCTCCGTGAGTGCCGGGCTAAGCGCCGGATTATTGAGCCGATGAAGGGGTATATTACAAAACCGTGCCAAACCTGAAACAGCAAGTCCGGGCCAGAATTGGGCTACGTCAACTGTGCCGACCAACGCCCCCAAATTCCCTATTGGAAGCCAAACGGAATCGACCAAAACGCTTCACAAAAAAAGCCGGACCATCCCTTTCAGGACAGCCCGGCTCGGGGTTCAGGGCGGCGCCGCAACTATTCGCGCACCACTTGGCGGCTCGTGGCAGGGCCAGTAGGCGGTGTGATGCGCAACACGTACATGCCCGGCGCGAGGCCGCGCAAATCAAGGGTTTGGCGCAATGGGCCTGCCGAAGCAGTTAGGGTTTGCTGGCGCACGACGCGGCCCAGCACGTCCAGCAGTTCCAGGCGCACCAAGCCGGCCGCAGCTAGCTCAGCGGTTACAGTGATGGCATCGGTGGCCGGGTTGGGGTAGGCCTCCCAGGCCGGAGCCGCGTGCCGAGCCAGCGCGGCCGTGGCCAGAAACACCGTGGTGGTGGCCGTGTTGGTGGGGATGGCTTCGTTATAGTCGAACACGATACTGGCGCGGTTGGGAATAACCTCACCCAAGACCAGAGAAGGGCGTGGCTGCACCCGGAACCGCACGAAGCCTTGCGAGCGAAGGACGTCCACATTGCGCTCAGGCAGATTAATGTCCAAAAATCGTACAGTGAGCAAGCCGGTATTGGGGCCGGTGCTGGTGAGGCTCCACAGGCAGTTGTGCGACTGTGCCACGAGTTCCAGGGTGGCGGGGTTCAATTTTGGGAAGTCCAGCGTGTCGCTCAGTACTACTGTGAAGGCCGACGCGGTGCCTAGGTTCTGGAAGTGAATGGTATAGTCCAGGGGCTGCTGGGCCACTACCTGAGCCGGGGTGAGGCGTTGGTAATTTACTTCGATTGCGTTGGGGTCGTAGGCGGCCACCACGGTTTGGGCCGCGGTAGCGATGTTATCGGCAGGCGCTATATCCCCGGCGAGGGCGCGGCAGCAGTGGAAATCAGTGCCGTACCCATAACGGTATTGGTGGGAAGGCTGGACAGAATGTTGAAGTTGAGCTTACCAAACGGCGGTAAGTTGGTATACGTCCACGTCAGGGTTTGGCCCGTGTGCGTGGCCGCGGGGGTACTGGTAATGAAGTCCAAATGACTATCAAGCGTGACGGTGATGGTGCCGCTAGGGGAGGTGGTGCCTACATTTTCTACGGACACATAATAGCTGAGTGGGAATCCGGCCCGGGCCATGCCATGCACAAACGTGACGCGTAAGTCGGGCTGATTAGGGACTGGCGCTACTCCAAAATCAAGCCCCGTCACCACTTGGCTAATGCCCGTGAGGGTACCGGTGTAAGTTCCCGCAGAACTGGGCTGCGACACCGTGTAGTTAGCCGGTACGTGCGCCAGGCTTAGCGAGTAGGAGCCCGGACTGGCATAGGCTTGCAACTGGCCACCGGGCCCTACTGCTGAGAAAGTGGTATTGCCGGCTTGCACCAAGTTAGCGGTGAGCGGTTGCGGAAAAGCGCCTTCGGTAGCTTCCCGCTTCCCATTGCCATTCTGGTCCAGGTACACCAGCCCGCGCAACGTATTGGCATAAGCATTGAGCCGCGTCACGATGGTACCGAGGCCAACGGTAGTTTGGGCTCCTAGCTGAACCGTGGGTAGGGGAGCCGAAGGGTTACGCTGAGAGGTACGAATAACTGGACCTGCCGCGTACAGATTGCCCCCGGCATCGAAGCCCAGGCCCGCAGGCATAAAATAAGGACTGATAACACCGGCAGTGCTGCGGCCTTGCCAGGCATCGGCCACTGCCCATTGCTCTATCCCCTGGGATGTATAGTGCACGAAGTTATAGGGTGATGTTAGCCGCAGCGTGCTCAAGTTTGTTGGATTGAAGTTATTGCTAATGACGACTGTTACGCCGTTTGTGTTCGCGGCCAAAAGAACACCGGTTGCGGAGCTTCCCCGGGCGTTGGCAGTGCATCGCGCACCCATACCAAAGCACCTGAAGGGTCATATTTGGCTAGGAAGTAGCCATTGAGCACCGTTTGGCTGCCCAGTTGAAACGGAGGGTATGCCGAGCCCGTGACGTAGCATTCGCCGTTGGCATCAGCGGCCGTGCTGTTGATGGTCACGCTGTTGAGGAAAGAGTATTGGGACGGTCCCGATACGCCCACCACGTTGCTCCATTGATGCGCACCGGCCGCATCAAAGCTGCTCAAGAATCCGCTCCCGAGGGCGGCGGCCGTTAGCAAGGGCGTAGCCGTGCCCGCTCCCAGGTACAAGGAACCCTTAACATACCCGCTCACCAAACAGCCACCTCCTGGCTTCGGTCCCAAATACACCGTGCTCAGCAAACCGGAAGTGTCGTGTAGCACACGAACCCACTGCGCGGTGCCGGCACCATTGGCTTTGAGCACAAAAGTGTGATTGGCGTCCACAGTTGTTCCCCCAATCACGCTCGTGGTGCTCGTCGTTCCCAGGATGTAAGCACTGCCAGCCTCATCGGCTACCACCCCAAACTCACCGACGGTGTAAAGGTGGGGCCCGCTACACCGGGCAACGCCTCGGCCCCCTGCAGAGCGCCAGTGGCTGAACATTTGGCATAGAAGGCATCGCCAGTCACCGGCAATGCTACCCCGTCCCAGGTGCCATTGCCACCCCATTGAGCAGCCGCCATAAACACTCCACCCGCGCTGTTATCAGCAGCCAACTGGGTAATGGTGATGTTAAGCAGCGGCTTTGCCCATAGCACGTTGCCAGTGGCGTCGTATTTAATCACCGCGGCAGAGTATGGGGAGTGCCGGTGAAGACGGTGCCATTAACTGTCAGGTGGTCTCGAAAGGGGACGTACACGTAGGTATTGCCGTCCTTATCGGTTGCACTAACCGACCGCGAAACGGTTACCGAATCAGAATCGGTGCGGGCCAGCTTGGCCCAGGCAAAGGATTGGGCCCGCAATGGCCCAAGGCCGGCCACGAACAGGAAAAAGCCAACAGGTAGCAATGGCGTAGCATTTTCATCAGCAACAAGAAAGGGGAGGGATGGAGCCAAAAGCGTGGCCGCGCAGCTAGGCGAACGGCAGGGCTGCTCCGGCCGGAGCGCAGCACCGCGTTCAACTAGCCAGACCAGGACCAGCCGAAAAAGGCTGCTGGTTGATAGAAGTATTTATAGCTTAAATCGCACGCCCAACTGCAGGCCGGTGGCGGTGGGCTGCTGCCGCAGCCCGGTTTCGGTTTTGTACACCGACAGGGCTTGCCAGCGCATGCTGGGGGCCACGCTCACGCTCAGGCGGTTGGTAAGCGCATAGTTCAGCGCCAGCGAGCCCGCCAAGGCCAGGTTCAACGGGCGGAATGGCCCACTGCTGGGCCGGATGGCTTCCGTGCGGAAGTTCTCGCCGTCCTCGGTTATTACCTGGGTGCCGCCCAGAAAAAACTGGAACTGCGCCCCGGCTGCCACGTCGGCCCACCAGCGGCCCGGGCCCATGGTGAGGCGGTAGCGCAGCATCAGGGGTACCGTGAAGAAGCGATAGTTGGGCTGCAACAGGGTAGTGCTAACCGTCTCCTTCTTGCTGATGCGCGGCGTGACGGTATTGCTCACGGAGTGAACGCTGTCGCGCTGCACGGTGGTGGTGAATACGGTGTCCTGCCGGGGCACGTACACCGTGTTGTAGCCAATGACCTGGCCGTTGCTGTTGAAAATGGGCGAAAGCTGGGGCACCTGCACGATACGAATGGAATACGTCCGGTTGGTGGACGTGTAGAACCTAGTGGTGCGCGTGGTGGTGGTGTCGTAGGCCACGCTGATGTCGGTTTTCTTGTTGGTGAGGCGCAGGTCGGCGCCGAAAGTGCTGTAGCCTACGCCGCCGCCCACGCTCAGGCGCGGCGTGAGGCGGTATTCCGCCATCAGCGTGGTATTGAGGCCGGCGCGGCCGGTTTCGTGGTTGCGGCGCAGGGCGGTGAGGCTGTCGCCCTCGGGGCCTTGCAGGGTGAGGGTGTTTTGCTCGGGCGTGGCCGCCAGCAGCAGGCTCCAGCGGTGCCGGAGGGGCGCACGCGGGCCGTATCGGCAGCCTCTGGCGCTACCGTGGCAACAGTTGGCAGCGGCGCGCCAGGTAAGTCGCCGAGCGCGAGCAGGGTGCTATCGGTGCGGCGTTGCAGGCGCAAGAGCTCGGCGCGTTCGGCCCGCAGATTGAGGAGCAGCGCGGCGTGGTTTCCGGCGGGCGGCGTGCTAGGAGCTAACGTGGCAATGCTGGGCAGTTGCGTCAGCGTCTCGCGTTCCAGGGCTGCCAGGGTGCGCAAGGTCGTTGGTATGATTTCGGCGGCTGCCGTAGTACTTACAGTCGTGGCAGAGGCGGCTGAGGTTGGCTCAACTGCCACCACAACAGTTGAGGTTGGGGGCGACGTTTCTGTGGGCGTAACCGCCAGTGCAGCGGGTGAGAATGCTGAAGATGCTCCGTTCGAAAGTTGGCGCTTGTTTTGGTTCGGACTTGTTATCCCTAATCCGTGTGCCTTTTTTGCCGTTAATGACTGGCGCAACCGTGTTTCATTAAGGGCACTCGAAACTGAGGCTTGCCGTTGAGCTAGTAAGCGGTTAACAGTAGAATGCGGTTGAGCTTTGGTTGTAGTCTCGGGGGCTGCTTTATTGAGCTTGCTGCTGCCTTGAGGCGCGCGAGTAGTTGCTGGCGTGGCTATCGTTGAGCTAACTGAAACGACACGCGCTGCCTCGCGTCCTTTTTGGTGCGGCAGTAGCCAGCCCAATACGCAGGCTAGCAGGGCCGTGAGCACGAAGAGCAAGGGTAGGGGCACCAGTCGGCGGCGCACGCGCAACATGGGCGCCGGGGCGGCCAGCCGCTGCTCAATACCAGTCCAGACGTGCGCGGACGGGGGCAGGTCGAAGTCCTCGAATTGGTCGCGCAGGGAATGGTCGAGGCGGTTTTCTTCCGGTTCTTCCATCATAATTTCAAATAGCTAGTCTGCCGCTGGTGCAGCAGGTGGAGTTGTTTGCGGGCCTTGCTCAACTGGGCCTTGGAGGTGCTTTCCTGAATGCCCAGCAGCTCGGCGATTTCGCCGTGGGTGTAGCCGTCCACGGCGTAGAGGTTGAGCACCAGCCGGCAGCCATCGGGCAGCTGCTCGATAAGGGCCAGCACTTCGGCCACGCCCAGGCGGTCAAGCGCGTCGGCATCGGCCGCGTAAGGCTCGGGCACGTCGTCGAGAAGCAGTTGCTGGCGGCGGTGCTGCCCGCTTTGCCAGTGGTTGATGGCCGTAGTAACGACGATGCGCCGCAGCCAGCCTTCAAACGAGCCTTCGGCCCGGAAGTCGCCCAGGCGCGTGAACACCTTCACAAAGGCGTCTTGCAGGATGTCTTCGGCCTCGGCTACCGAGTGCACGTAGCGGCGCGCCACGCCCAGCATGCGCCCGGCGTAGCGTGCGTACAGCAGGCGTTGGGCGGCCGGTTCGCGGCGGCCGCATCGGGAAAGCAGGTCCGATAAGTCAGCAGGTAGAGCTGGCATTTGGGCAAGGTAAGCCTGCGCAATCGGCAGGAGCAGGGCAGACAGCGCAAATGCTTCAAAGGCTGCTATATCCAGAAAATAATATTTTCGCTATTGTCTATTGTCGTCTGATAATCAAGACGAAATACTAGAAAGATTGAGCTAAATAAAAATGTCACACACCACAACTAATGTTTTAGTCATTAAACTAAAACATTAGTTGTATGTTTGCGTTAGCCTCATATGACACCCTAGTCCCAGTACCTTATGGACCCATCCTTCCCCGAACTCACCCGCGCCGAAGAGCAGGTTATGCAGGTGCTGTGGCGCCGCGGCCCCTCCTTCGTGAAGGACGTGCTGGCCGAACTGCCGGCGCCCACGCCGGCCTACAACACCGTTTCCACCATCATCCGGATTCTGGAAACCAAGGGCTTTGTGGGGCACGAAGCCTTCGGACGTACCCACCGCTACTTCGTGCTGGTAGCCCAGGACGACTACCGCCGCTTCTCGCTGCGGAAGCTGCTGGGCGGGCACTTTGGCAATTCCTTCAGCCGGCTGGTGTCCTTTTTCGCCAAAGAAGAAAACCTCGACGCCGCCCAGGCTCGACGAGCTGCTTCGCCACGCTTCCCAACCTCAAACCCCCGATACCGATGAACCCTCTCAGCCTGCTTAACTGGATGTTGCTCAGCACGGTGCTGCTGGGGGCGTGGTGGCTTTGCTACCGGGTGGCGCTGCGCCAGGAGCGCAGCTTTGCTTACAACCGCTGGTTTCTGGTGCTGGGCCCGCTGCTGGCGGCCGGCCTGCCGCTGCTGCCAGTGAGCTGGCCCACGGCGTGGAGCACAAGCCTCGTGGGCGTACCGGCCATGACGTCCATCCTGCTGCCCACCGTGCAGATAAGCGCCGATGGCGCCGTTTCCACCGGCCCGGAGTGGTTTTTCTGGCTTAAAGCGGTTTACCTGATGGGGGTGGCCTTCATGGGGGCGCAGGCGGCGTATGGCCTGGGCAAGCTGTGGCTCAACACCCGCGGCCTGCCCGCGGAGCCCGGCTCCGACTACGTGCTGGTGCAAACCCACGGCCGGCTGCCCACCAGGCTCCTTCGGCCGCGTGGTGCTGTGGGACGAAACCCTGCCGTTGAGCGCCGCCGAAGCCCACCAGGTGCTGCAGCACGAGCCTGGCCCACGTGCGCCAGGGCCACACCTACGACCGGCTGCTGCTCGAGGTGCTGTGCGCCGTGCTCTGGTTCAATCCCTTCGTGCACCTGTGCGGCCGGGCGCTGGGCCTCACCCACGAGTTTCTGGCCGATGAAGCCGCCCTGCGCGCCGGCGCACCATCCGCTTTCTCAACTTCCCGTTCCTACGCTCACCTTTTGGCCCGGCAAGTGGCCACCCGCCTCGGTTTCTCCGTCCCGCTTGCGCACACGTTTTCCCATTCCCAAACCTTACGTCGCATTGCCATGATACACGAAACCTCCCCGCCCGCCGCTGGAAGCAGTGGCTCGCGCTGCCGCTGGTGGCCTTATGCCTTTTCACAATTGCCTGCGAGCGCAACACCGAGTCGATGGCACCACCGAAGACCGCAGCATCTGCTTCTAGCGACGATGCCTCAATGCCGCCGCCACCTCCGCCCCCGGCCGAAGTACCTGATGCTCTGCCTCCTCCGCCGCCAATAGCAAGGAACGACATCAAGCCTGGGCCGGATGGGGTATATACCTATGTGGAAGATATGCCGCAATTACCCGGAGGTGGCGGCCCAACAGCCATCGTACAATACATCCAGAGCCGCTTGGTGTATCCCAATGTAGCCCCTGATAAACAGCCTAGTGGCCATGAATATGTATCCTTTACCGTAACTGATAAAGGGAAAGTCGAGGATATAAAAATCAGGCGGAGCTTAGGGCCTGAATATGATGCCGCCGTGGTTGCTGCTTTGCAGCAATTGCCCACTTTTGTGCCTGGCAAACAAAAAGGAAAGCCCGTAGCGGTCAGCTTTACTCTACCGGTCATGTTTGCCAAGAAGTAGGCAGATAGAATCAAGTAATTGCTTTGTTCTTCTTCGGGCCTATCAGGTCCGTTGACGTCAATAGTTGAGAGAAACCGCTCGAAAAGCCACGGCATTTGCCGGGGCCTTTCTGCGTTAATGTCCGTGGCAACCGCCCGAAATGGGTTAACTTGCGTGTCGTATTGACCTACTAAGCCCCATTTATTCAGTGTTATTTTCCTTTTTGCCGCGCCACGCTGTTGTGGCCGCATCGTTGAGCTTGCTGGCCGCCGCCAGCCTGCCCGCCTGCCAAACACGCCCCGCCGAGGGCGAACCCGCCAGCGGCATTGCCGCCGGGGAGGCGCCTGCCAAGCCGGCTCCGCTGGATTCCGCTCAGCTGCGGGCCCAGGCCATGCGCCGCGACTCGCTCCGCGCCGATTCCATCGTGAAGAAAAGCGGGCAGCTGCCGGGCGCCATCCTGCCGGGCCACCGCATCATCGCGTTTTATGGCAACATCCGCTCGAAGGGCATGGGCATTCTGGGCCGCGAGCCCAAGGAGCAGATGTTCCGCAAGTTTGAAAAGGTACTGGACGAGTGGCGCGCCGCCGACCCCAGCATTCCCGTGCAGCCGGCGCTGCACAACGTAACCATCACGGCCCAGGGCACCCCCGGCAAGGACGGCAAATGGCGCCTGATGAACTCCAAGGCCACCATTGAGGAGGTCATCAAATGGGCCCGCGAGCACAATTGCATCCTTTTCCTCGACGTGCAGGTGGGCCACAGCACCCTGGCTGCCGAGCTGCCCAAGCTGGAACAATACCTCAAGTCGCCCGACATCCACCTAGGCATCGACCCCGAGTTCTCGCTGGCCACCATGCCCGGCGTGCGCCCCAACCAGAAAATCGGCACCTTCGACGCCAAGGACGTAAACTTCGCCGTGAGCTTCCTGGCCCGCATCGTGAGCGAAAACAAGCTGCCGCCTAAGGTGCTCACCGTCCACCGCTTCACGCGGAAGATGATTACGAACTACAAAAACATCAAGCTCGACCCGCGCGTGCAGATTGTGATGCACATGGACGGCCACGGCGAACCGACCCTCAAAAAGGACTCCTACCACGACTACATTCAGACGGAGCCCGTGCAGTACACCGGCTTCAAGCTGTTCTACGAGTACGACGCCCGCCCGGCCCCCCACCACATCATGACACCGAAAGAGGTGATTGCCCTCACGCCCTCCCCGCTGTACATCCAGTACCAGTAAGGAGTGACTGAGCGGCTGAGTGACTGAGTGAAGTAACCGGGTGTTATTGGCTCAGCCACTCCTTCAATGAAAAAGGAACGCCCCGGCAGGTAAAACTGTCGGGGCGTTCTGCATTCCACAGCGGCTTTGAGTTTGGTATACAGGTAGCGTGGACTCTGCGAGTCCGCGCGTCGTTCGGTCCGCATCGCCACGCGCGGACTCGCAGAGTCCACGCTACCCGTGCACGGTTACGAAAACCGCTCTGGGTAAGAAGCCAAAAGCGGATTCACTCAGTTACTCCCTCACTCAGTCACCGTTAGTGGGCGTCCAGGCTAATCTTGCCCGTCACCTTCACGCGCTTGATGAGCAGCACCAGCGGCAGGCAGGCAAGGAAGAAGAAGCCCAGCATGGAGAACACCTGCGAGTAGGTAATGATGGAGACCTGCTTCATCAAAATGCCGTTGAGGGCGGCGTAAGCCTGCTGCTGGGCCTGCTCGAAGGAGAAGCCCCGCGCCATGAAATTGTGGGTGAAGGCCTGCACGCGCTGCACGGTTTCGGGGTCGTAGAGCGAGATGTTGGCCGACTGGCCGTTGCGGTTTTGCATGAGGCTACGCTCGAGGTAGGTGCCCACGATGGCCACGCCAAACGAGCCGCCGAGCTGCCGAATCATACCGGTGAGGCCCGCGGCCTGGCCCGCGTCTTTGCCCTGCAGGCCTGCCAAGCTCATGGTGGTAATGGGCAGGAAGATGAGGCCCAGGCCCACGCCGCGCACCATCAGCGGCCAGAAGAAATCGGCCTCGCCGGCCGTGGGCGAGATGCGCGCGGCCATCCAGAAGGTGAAGAAAAAGAAGATGGTGAAGCCCACCGGAATCATGTATTTCTGCGGCACGCCGGCTTGCAGGGCCTTGCCGATAAGCGGCATCATAAAGCCCGAGGCCAGCGCGCCGGGCAGCAGGATGAGGCCCGTTTGCGCCGCCGTAAAGCCCAGAATGCGCTGCGTGAATATTGGAAATACGAACACCGAAGAGAACAGCCCAAAGCCCAGAATGAAGGACAGAAACGCGCCCACTGCCAGGTTGCGGCTTTTGCCCAGCACGCGCAAATCCACGATGGGTTTATCGGCCGTCAGCTCGCGCCAGATAAAGCCCACGATGCCCACCACCGCGAGCACCGTGAACAAGTTGATGTACGCGCTGTCGAACCAGTCCTCGCTTTCGCCCTGCTCCAGCACAAGCTGCAGCGAGCCCACGCCCAGAATCAGCAAGCCGATGCCCGACCAATCAATCTCACGCAAGGGTCGCGGCACCGCATTCCTGATGCGCTCGGGGTCGCGAATAAACAGCATGGTGAAAATGGCCGCCAGAATGCCCACAGGCACGTTCACGTAGAAAATCCAGGGCCAGCCCAGGTTGCTGTCCACGATGTAGCCGCCCAGCGTGGGGCCGATGGTGGGCCCGATAATCACGCCCATGCCAAACAACGCCTGGCCCAACGGCAGCTGCTTGGGCGGGAAAGTGTCAATCAAAATAGACTGCGACGTGGCCATGAGCGCACCGCCGCCAATACCCTGAATGAAGCGGAAGGCCACCAGCTCCCAGATATTGGTGCTCTGCCCGCAGGCGATGGAGGCGATGGTGAAGATGAGCACCGACGCGAAGTAGTAGTTGCGCCGCCCGAACTGCTCGGCCAGAAAGCCGGTCATCGGAATCACAATCACGTTGGCGATGCCGTATGAGGCTATCACCCAGGTTACTTCCTGTTGGGTGGCCGAGAGGTTGCCCATCATTTGGGTCAGGGCCACGTTCACAATGCTGGTGTCAATGAGCTCCAGCAAGCAGCAGAGGACCACCGTGACAACGATAATCCACTTGGTAAATCCGGTTTCCATCGGTGATTTAGTGAAATGGTGAATTAGTGAAGTAGCTTGGCTGTGCGGCTTGCGCAGGGCCTAATGCTTGCCTCTCTAAATCTTATGGAAGAAAATACTTTACAATCCAGGGCTGCTTTCAACCAAGCATTGCGGGAGCGAACCAAGGCTGCTGCATTGCGCATTATTGCGTTGTATCAGGGCCTGCCGCGTACAGGAGAAGCCGCAGTAATCGGCAAGCAGTTGCTGCGTGCGGCCACTTCTGTAGCCGCTAATTATCGGGCGGCGTGCCGAGGCCGTTCGGCCGCCGAATGGTATGCCAAACTCTGCATATGCGTGGAGGAAGCCGACGAATCTCTTTTCTGGTTGGAATTAATTGGTGACGCGGCCATTATGCCAAAGTCCCGACTAGAACACATCAGCCAAGAATACCTAGAAATAGTCTCCATCCTGGCCACTGCTCGTAAGAAAGCAAAAGCGGCGATTCAGTTAAATGGTGAATTAGTAATACTGTGATTTGACGGGAATAAGAGAAAGTCTGCTCGCTAAATCACTGAATCACTAATTCACTAAATGACTACTTCACCTGCACCACGGCGTTCACGCTCATGCCGGCGCGCAGGGGTGTTGGGGGTCTACTTTATCCAGCACAATTTTTACGGGCACGCGCTGGGTCACTTTCACGAAGTTGCCGCTGGCGTTGTCGGGGGGCAGCAGGGCAAAGCGGGCGCCGGTGGCGGCGGAGAGCGACTCGATGTGACCCTGGAAATCCTCGTTGGGGTAGGCGTCTACTTCCAGTTTCACGGGCTGGCCCACTTTCATGTCTTCCAGGCTGGGTTTCCTTGAAGTTGGCGATGACCCAGGTTTTCTCGCTGGCCACGAGGCCCATCAGCTGCTGGCCGGGGGCTACTACCTGGCCGGGCTGCACGTTTTTCTTGCTCACGATGCCGTTGCCGGGGGCCACCAGCGTGGTGTAGCTGAGCTGAAGCTTGGCGTTGTCGAGGTCGGCCTGGCGCTGTTTTACCACGGCCTGGGCCACGGCTACCTGCTGCTGGGCGGCGGCTACCTGCTGGCGGGCCACGCTCACCTGGTCGGTAGCAGTGGCGCGCTGGGCGCTGGTGGCGCGCAGGTTGGCCTGCACGGCGTCGTACTCACTCTGCGGGATGATATCCTGCTGGCGCAGGAAGGTGCTGCGCTTGAGGTCTTTTGCAGCTTGGCCTGGTTGGCCTCGCTCACGCCGATGGTAGATTGAGCCGTGCGCACGTTGGCCTGAGCCGTAGCCACGCTGGCGCGGGCCGCCAGCACCTGGGCCTGAGCAGCGGCCAGGGCCGCTTCGGCGGCGTTCACGCGCTGCTGGTAGTCGGCGGCATCGAGGACGGCCAGCACGTCGCCTTTTTCACGGGCTGGTTGTCCTGCACCTTCACGTCGAGCACCGGGCCGCCCACGCGGGGCAGAATCGGGTACACGTCGCCTTCGACCTGGGCGTCGTCGGTGCTTTCGTGGGCTTTGGCAAACTGGTAGCGCGTCCAGCCATAGTAGGCGCCGGCGAGCACCACCACCGCCAGGATAATCAGGATGAGCGGGTTGCGCCGCTTGGGCTCCTCCATGAGCGGACCGGCCTCGGTCGAGGTGGCGTTGGGGTAAGGAGTCGGGGCATTTTGCACAGGGGGGTGATTTCGGTCTGGGCCATCTTAATCGAATTAAGAATGAGGAATTAAGAATGAAGAATTACGAGGGAAAAGCGAGAATGAGAAGTCTGAAATGAAGGGCGCCGCCGAAACGGTCAATTCTTCATTCCTCATCCTTCATTCCTCATTGAGCAAAGGGGCGCGCACCAGCATGGTGGCGCAGGGGGCGGTGCGGAGCACGGTTTCGGCAGTGCTGCCCATGAGAAAGCGGGTGAGACCGGTGCAGCCGTGCGCCCCGATAACAATCAGGTCGGCCCGGTGGTGACCAGCTGCGGCCACAATTTCGGCCGCGGCCTCGCCTTGCACGATGCCGATGTGCACCCGCGGGGCCCCGGCCTGCTCGGCCTCAGCGCGCAGCTTGTTGAGCCGTTCGGCGCAGGCTACCGGCCGCTCCGTAGCCGGGGTGCCGGGCCGCCGGCCGGCGGGGTATTCCTGCGGCTCGCACACGTGCAGCAGCCGCAGGCTCGGCCCCGGTGGCTGCAGCCAGCGCCGCCGCGTACGCCACCAGCCCCGATGACGCAGCCGAGAAATCGAGCGGGCAAAGGATGGTGGAGAGGTTCATTTTTAGGGTAAGAGGGTGTGAGGGTAGGAGGGTAAGAGTCAATAGGTGGCAGGAGTGAGGGCCAGGGTCAGAAACAACGCTTGCCCTCTTATCCCCATACCCTCTTACCCCAAATGCCTATTGCCAAATCTGCTCGCCGGTGGCGCGCTTGAGCTGGAACTGGCCCAGGGTGTAGTTGTAGATGGCCTGAGCGCGGGACAGACGGGCTTGGGCCAGGCGGGTTTCGGCGTCGAGCACGTCGAGGTTGGTGCCAACGTCGTAGCGGTAGCGGGCCCGGGCCCGGGTGAGGGCGTCGGTGGCCTGGGCGATTTGCCGCTCCGCGTTGTCGTAGCGGGCCTGGCTGAACTCCATATTGTTGGCCGCCTGGCGCACGTCGGCGCGGATTTGTTCCTGCGCGTCCTGGGTGCGGGCCACGGCGCTGCGGGCGTTGGCGAGGGCTTCCACCCGCTGGTTCTTGTTCTTGTTGCCGTCGTAAATTGGCACCGAGAGCTGCACCACGCCCACCGTGTTGGGCCGGATTTGGTTGAGGTCGGGCAGGTAGCCGTTTTTGGCGCCTACCTGGGCGCCCACTCCAAGGCTGGGCAGGTTGCTGCGCTCCACGAGGCGCTGCTGAAGCGTGGCGGTGGTTTCGGCGTCGCGCGCCAGCTTGATTTCGGGGCGGTTTTCGAGGGCTTTCGTTACCTCGGCGTTCACGTCTACGGGCTGGGGCTGGAAGGCCAGGCGGCCTTTCACCGGCACGTCGGCCTGGGTGGGCTTGTGCAGCAGGCGCGCCAGCTGCACCTGCTGGTTGCGGAGCTGGTTCTGCAAGTCAATTCTGGTGTTTTGGGCCTGCGTGATGCGCACGTCGGTGGTGGTCACGTCGAAGCGCGTGCTCACTCCTCCCTGCACGCGCTTCTCCATCTCATTGCGGTGGGCCCGCAGCGAGGCAATCTGCGCGTCCTGCACCTTGATGCTCTCGCGCATAAACAGGATGTTGTAGTACACCTGCGCCGCGTTGAAGGCCAGGTCGCGCTTCGACACGGTCACGTTGTCGCGGGCCGTTTGCACCTGCGCCTCGGCCACTTTCACCTGCGCGTCGCTTTTGCCAAAGTCCAGCAGCAGGTACTGCGCCGTGATGTGTGCGTCGTAGTTGTTGTTGGGCGCCAGTGCAGGGTTTCGCCGCCGAAGGGCAGCTTCACCACCGGGTCGATGCGGGTGTAAGTGGCCGTGCCGGTTACCTGGGGCAAAAAGCCGGTGCGCGTCTGGGCCAGGCGGCCGCTGGCGGCGTTGGCTAGCTCGTCGAGCGAGGTAATTGCCGGATTAGCATCGAGCACCGAGCGCAGGGTGCCGTCCAGCGTCAGCGAATCCGAGATTACGTCAACGCCGGGCGCCGTCTGCGCTGAGGCTGCCCCGCCGCCCAACCAGGCCAGCGCCAGCACGAAGACAGCCGGAGATGAAATGCGTGAAAACATAAGTAAGTGCAAGTGTTAGTTGCCGTGCCCTTACCGAAACTTGTGCCAGGGATACACTGAGCCGTAAATCACCTTGGAATCAATCGTTGTTGGTTATTTATCAGATGATTAGGGTGATAAAAGGTTTTTGTCGAACAATAGATGACCTGAGTTGTATTCCTTAAATAATAGGAATCCCTGTAAATGAACTCCTCATATTTCAGGAAAACGCCAGCGAATTTGTTGCTGAAGCCTCATGCCGGAAAAAGACGAAACTCTGCTGCTACACCTCAATGAAGCCATCGCTACCATTCGTGACAAGGACTCGCTGTTTAAAGTCGTCACCACCAAGCTGCGGCTCATCTTTCCTTTCGACCTCATCGGCATCAACGTTTTCGACGTGGAGCTGAAGCAGAAGCGCCTGTTTCTGCGCGACTACTACGGCGCCGAGGAGCGAGCCCCGCGGCCGGCCGAAATGGACCAGTTCACCCCCATCGCCGGCTCGCCCGTCGAAAAGCTCGTGGCCGACCCGCGGGTGCAGCAAATCACGCTGGCCGACTACCTGCGCGACTACCCCGACTACGAGCCCCTGCAGCGCATGCAGCAGCAAAATATTTCCCAGCTAACCGTGGTGCCCCTGCGCACGAGCGGGCACCTCACGGGCTTCCTCACGCTGGCCTCCCGCCGCCGGCCCAATCTGACGGCGGGCGACGAAAAGCTGCTCGAAAAAATAGGCTCCCTCATAGCCGTGGCCGTGGCCAACACCCTGGCGTTTGAGGAAGTGGCGCGCCGCGAGCAGGAGCGCACCCTGCAGCTCAACATCACCAACGCGCTGCTCAGCATCAAGCAGCGGGAGCCGCTGTTTCGGGCCATTGCCGAGGAATTGAGCCGGCTCGTGCCATTCGAGTACTTCGGCATTCGGGTGCAGCGGGCCGGGCAGGAAAAGATGTTTGAAGTATTTGCCGAGTTCTCCCGCTCGGCCCCCGGCGCCCCGCTGGAAGCCCTTGCGCCCGACCGCGACCTGGACCAAACCCTCACCAACACGGCTGGTATTTTTCAGCAAAGCACCGGGCTGCTCCACACCGCGGCCATTTATTCCGGGCCCGAGTTCAAGGACCTGGCCGTGCGCTACCCGCGCCTGCGCTACGTGTACGAGCACTACGGCACCCGCGCGCTGCTGGTGGCGCCCATCTGGCAGCGGCCCGACGGCGCGGCCGTGCTCACGCTCTCGGCCGCCCGGCCCGACGCTTTCCGCCCCGAAGACCTGGCCACGGTGCTGGCCCTGGTGCCCCAGATTGCGCTAGCCCTGGAAAACCTCTTTGCCTTCGAGCAAATTGAGGAGCTGCGCGCGCAAGTGGAGCAGGAGCGCACCTACCTGGTCGATGAAATCAACACCTCCGCGCGCTTCGGGGCCGATTCGGGCACTTTTGTCGGCAGCGGGCCGGCCTTGCAGCACACGCTGCTGCGCATCCGCCAGGTCGCGGCCACCGACACCACGGTGTTGATTTCGGGTGAAACCGGCACGGGCAAAGAGCTGGTGGCCCGCGAGCTGCACAACGCCTCGCCCCGCCACGCCCGCGCCCTCATCAAGCTCAACTGCGCGGCCCTGCCGGCTCAACTCATCGAAAGCGAGCTGTTCGGCCACGAAAAAGGCGCCTTTACCGGCGCGGTGGAGCGGCGCATCGGCAAGTTTGAGCTGGCTAACGGCGGCAGCATTTTCCTGGACGAAATCGGCGAGCTGCCCCTTGACCTGCAGGCCAAGCTGCTGCGCGTGCTGCAGGAACGCGAGTTCGAGCGCCTGGGCGGCACCAAGGTGCTGCACTCCGATGCCCGCGTCATAGCCGCCACCAACCGCGTGCTGGCCGACGAAGTGGCCGCCGGCCGTTTCCGGGCCGATTTGTACTACCGGCTCAACGTTTTTCCCATAGCGCTGGCGCCCCTGCGCGAGCGCCGCGAAGACATTGAGCCGCTGCTCCGCCACTTTGTGCAGCGCCTAAGCAAGCGCCTGGGCAAGCCCATCCGGCAGGTGCGCCCCGCCGACCTGGCCGCCCTGCAGGCCTACACATGGCCCGGCAACATCCGGGAGCTGGAACACGTGCTCGAACAGGCCATTATCGTGAGCCAGGGGCCATTCCTGGAATTTATGGGGTTTGCGGCTGCGCCCTGTTGGCCCAGCCGGCCGCAGCGCTATTGCCGGGCCCCGGGCCCCTGAAAACCCTGCGGGAACAGGAGCGTGACCACATTCTGGCAGCTTTGCACCGCACCGGCGGGCGGGTGAGCGGCGCCCAAGGGGCGGCCCTGCTGCTCGATATCAACCCCAAAACCCTGGAAGCCCGCATGAAAAAGCTCGGCATCCGGCGCACCGTGATGGGGTGACGTAAAGCAGGGGGAAGTTTGCTGGCTGTATAAGTAATCAGCAAAAACGTTGTAGCGACGCATATTTGCGTCTCGTCGTTGAACAACCTTCGTTGCACAGCTGGTGCGGCTATCGTTCAACAACGAGATATGCGTTTCTACATGGTCTCGCCCTTACCTCTTGTCCCGATGAAAACGTTAGCTGACATGGTGTTGCTGGGTGACCCCGCCTGTACGAAAAGTGCGAGCCGGTGACCCAGGCCGACTTGCCTCACCTGGCCGGCTGGGTGGCCGACCTGGACAACGTGATGAATGAGGTGCGGGCCCGGTACCACTTCGGCCGCGGCATTGCGGCGCCGCAGCTGGGCATCATGAAGCGCCTAGTTTACCTCAACCTCGACCGGCCGATGGTGCTCATCAACCCCGAGCTCACCGACCAAAGCGAGGCCATGTTTGAGCTCTGGGACGACTGCATGAGCTTCCCCAACCTGCTGGTGCGGGTGATGCGCCACTCGGCCGTCACGGTCCGGTACCTGGACGAGCACTGGCAGCCGCAGGTCTGGCCGGTGCAGGACGCCCTGTCGGAGCTGCTCCAGCACGAATGCGACCACCTCGACGGCGTCCTCTGCACCATGCGTGCCATCGACCAGCAGTCATTCCGCTGGAAATCCTGACTTTGCCGGGCGTCTTCCTATTGCCAGTGGTACAGAAGAGCTGGGAGAGCTGATTCCCAGAACTCCATGCAGTGTCTTGAAAAAGTTGCCTATTATTTCCCGGCGAGGCTACCGGTAACCTTGGAATATGCTATTCCTCTATTGTTTGCACAGCTAGCTTAAACACCGAGTTTGATAGCGTGACCAATAGCTTGATTTACTGAGTGCTTTCCACGCCGGACAAATTATCGTAATATTTATAAGCGACATAACTCGTTATCAGGTCTTGGAAAATAAAAGGAAAAACTGTCTGAACAGTAGAAAATATTTTGTAATACTTAAATAATTTTTATGGCTTTTCATTGTATATTAGTAAAGGTAACAGCCGGTTCTGTTGCCAATATTATTGATTAACAAGTGATAATCTCATCATTTAAGCTGACATCCTGATTCAAAGTTGAGCTAATTAATCAATGTTATAACATTAGTATTATGATAAAAACCTACACCCTACTGACAACGGAACTCTAGTTCTACACTACTAATCCCGTAGCGGGGTATCCCGCTAGCCTGTGTAGCCCCGCACTTTCTTTCTGGTCTTACTGGCAGAATTACACCAGTCCTCTGACTTAGAGACGATTCCCGCTCCTTGTAAGAAGTTGCAACTCGCTGCTGTGCCTAACCGGGCCCGGTTACACAGCGCCCCATGCCCTTAGTAATTACCGGGTCCGCCGTATTACGGCGCTAGTAGCACCCGGTCTCACAGCCAACTGGCTGTCGTACCGCCCTGCATAAAAACGGAACCTTAAATCATCCTTGCCTATGAGGAAGTGGCCTTTGTGTGCTTGATTGGGAACGTCTGAATGTCAGTTAATACAACTGATTGTTAGCACATTGATGCCCGACGCCACCCAAGGCTTTCGCATTAATCCTGCCAATTACAATTGCTCCCTCAATGATAAGGCCTTCGCCTTACCGGGGCCCTTTAATCATAAATTGTTTTTTGTTAATAACCAACGCTAATAACCAACGCCATGAAAACCAATATTTCAGCTTTCGTCTTCTTTTTGTTTGCGCTTTTCAGCTATGGAACTGCTTCAGCGCAACATCCAAACGTTAAGAGCCCTGTTACAGTCAAGGATATAGGAACCCAGTTAGAGATAAAATACGACATATCTGGCCTAGGTAATATTCGTTCTACTCAGGCAACGTTGACTTACGACATCCATGTCGAAACCCAATGCAGAAATCACGGAGGTAATGTAGCTCCCGGGCAAAGCTATGACGACGACGACCATATCGACACCTTTACAATTCCTGTGAATAACGGCAGAGCGAGAGGCACTTATACAACCAAAGCCATTGTGATTGACCAGTCTAAAGCAGATTGCCCAAATGGCGGCTGGACTGCCGAACTTGCTGATGTAACATTTTCAAATGTAGTCTTCAAAATAGGAGGCGTACAGTATTACCCACCGTTGCCTTGAGCACTTAGCGCTCGCCGTAACGAATCCTGCTTCTAAATGGAGCCTTATCATTCGCGCCGACGTTTAGAGCGACGTTTAGTTCGTCGCCTTGAGTCAAGAATCAGCGGCTTACCATGTGCAGCTAATTCGCCCTATACCAATGAAATGGAAAGGATTATGTTATGCTGCAAAAGTGGATCCGCATAGCAATGAAGAAGCTAGTAGTGCCAACTGCGTTACTAGCTTCTCTTTGTTGTTCGGCAGGGATGGCTCAGTCCCTTCAAAGTCCTGTCAGCTTTACCACCAATACAATAAGGGGAACGGTTATAGACTCGGCTAGCTTGGAAGGCTTAGGCCACCTTGTGGTTGTATCGCAGGAGAACGGCAAAACTGGAGCCGCGCTAACTACTGCTACTGCTGATAATGGTTGGTTTGAGCTAAAAGTATTGCACAATAAAAGCCATCAACTCTTGCTCAGCCACCTGGGCTATCGGTCCAGAACCATCGAGGTTCCGGCTTTCGCCACCGCGGCGCTCGACTTGGGCACCATAATGCTGGTCCCCACCGCCACGCAACTCAACGAAGTGCAGGTAATGGCCCCAAAACCACTCATTGAACACGACATCGACAAAATCAGCTACAACGTGGAGGCTGACCCGGAAAGCAGCACGCTGACCGCTCTGGAGATGCTGCGCAAAGTGCCCCTGCTGAGCGTCGATGCCGACGACAACCTGCAGCTCAACGGCAAGAGCGACTACCAGGTGCTTATCAATGGGAAGCCATCTTCGCTCTTTGCGCAGAACCCCAGCGAGGTTTTCAGCAGCATGCCGGCGGGCATGATTAAGCGCATTGAAGTACTTACCAATCCGCCCTCCCGTTACGATGCGCAGGGCGTGGGAGGCGTGCTGAACATCATTACTCACAAGAAAAGCCTCAATGGCTACAACGGCTCGCTGAATGCGGGCGCTAGCAGCCCCAAGGGTCTGTCGTACGGCGGCTACACCAGCGCCAAAATTGGGCTGTTCAACGTCTCGGCCAACGCGGGAGGGCAGGAGCGGGCCAGCCCAACTTCGCGCCGCAGCAGTGTTAGGGAAGACTACATCCGCCAAAGCCGCCTGGAACAAACCAGTACGGGGCGCAACAGCAGCCACTCGCAGTACCTGAGCGGCGAGGCCGGCTTCGAGCCCAATGCCCAAAACCAGGCGAGCGTGAGCTATGGCTTTAATCGGGGGCGGGGCGATAACGCCAGCGTGCAGCAAGCCCATGCTAAATGGCGCGGGCGAATTGAAGCAGGCCTACCAGAACCTGAACGCCGGCCACAATGCACAATCCGGCTACGATGTGGGGCTGAACTACCAGCACAACTTCAAAAACAACGACGCCCGATTGCTTACCCTGGCTTACAAAGCCAGCACCAATACCAGCCTTAACAGCAGCGATTTCAGCGTGTTGCCCCTCCTGAACTACCAGGGCCGCGTAAGCAACACCCGCAACGACGACCGTACCCGGGAGCAAACCCTGCAGCTCGATTACGTGCAGCCAATTGGGAAGCAAACCCTGGAAATGGGCCTTAAAGCCAGTTTCGAACGCAACGGCAGCAACTACTTCTACCAAACCCGGGATTCGCTCACCGATGTATTCGTGCTCGACCCGCGGTTGAGCAACAACTTCAGCTACGAGCAGGCCATTCAGGCGGCCTACAGCAGCCTCATTATAAAAAAGAACAAGTGGCGCCTGCAGGCCGGCGGCCGGCTGGAAATAACCCGCCTGGACGCCGACTTCCGGACTTCCGGCACCCTGGCCCGCCAGCACTACACCAACCTAGTGCCCAGCCTGAACATCTCGCGCCAGGCTCAAAGAGGCTAGTACTCTCAGCGCCTCGTACACGCAGCGCCTGCAACGGCCCGATTTATATCTGCTCAACCCGTACGTGGACCTGACCGACCCGCAAAACATCTCCTACGGCAACCCCGGGCTGCAGCCGGCCACCACCCATGTAGTCAGTGTCGGGTTCAACAGCTTTGTTAAAAGCACGTCCATCAATGTTGGGCTGGCGCACGACTTCACGGCCAGCGCCATCCAGCAGCTCACCACCCTGGGGGCCGACTCGGTAGCCCGGACCACTTCGGGCAACGGCGGCCGAAACCAACGAACCAACCTCACGCTCAGCAGCAACACCACTCTTTTTCGCAAGCTCACCATCGGCGCCAACGGCACCCTGGCCCACGTCCGGTTTAGCAGCACGCTGGGGGGCGGGCGCGCACCAACCAGGGCTTAACGCTCCAGGCCTCGGCCAATGCCAGCTACCGGCTCGGCAAAACCTGGCGAACCAGTGGCAGCCTGGGCTACTCCTCGCCGGGCATTCTGCTGCAGGGCAAGGGCGCAGGCACCCTCTGGAATACCGTGGCGGTGAACAAGGATTTGCTGAGAAACAACAAGGCCCGGGTTAGCCTGTCCGTCAGCAGCCCGTTTCAGCAATACCGGCGGACTTCCAGCGAACTCACCGACGTTACCTTTCAGCAGGCGCAGGAATCGCGCGTTGTCATTCGCCGCTTCAACGTGGGGTTTACTTACCGCTTCTCGAAAATCTGAGTTCAAGACGGCGCGGCGGTTTTGGTCCGGCAACCTGGATTGGCTCAACTAAAACCGGCCAACAGCTGCCTCACCGAAATACATCCTGAATTGGATAGCCTGCCGCGCAAGCCAGCCGTATACCCCGATATCTTTCCACAAATCAATCAGATATCAACGCCATGGCTAATACCACCAGCACGCCGCAGCACACCGACCCGGCCACCAAGAACAAAGAGAAGAAAAACGAAGTGGAGGTGAAAGACAAGCCCTCGGGCAAGACCGTTAAGACCCAGAAGAAGTAATTTCTTCAGGATACAAAAGAGCCCGGAATGTCTGACGTTCCGGGCTCTTTTGTTTGAATCCGGGCTCTTTTGTTTGAAAATCTACGAGTGAATGACAACGACTGCCCGCCTATTTCCAGGCGTGCAGCAGGCGCCGCACCAGGATAATTTCGCCGGTGTGGTAGGCCGTATGGTCGGCAATGAGCATGGCTTCGCGCAGGATGGTCTGGCCGGTGCCGTGTGGCAATGGCGCCAGCAAGTCGGTGGCGGCGGTGTGAAGCAAGTCGATGAAGCGCTGCCGGTCGGCGCGGATTTGCGCCAGGGTCTTTTGCCAGGCTATTTCGTCGGCGGTAGCGTCTTTGGCGGGCCAATAGCCGGCTGGCCAGTCCGGCGATTCGTACTTCGGGTCGAGGCAGAACTCCACGATGTCGTACTGCGTGATGCGCACGTGCTCGGCCAGCTGCCAGACGGTATACGGCACGTCTGGCACGTGCTTATTCCAAAGCGCTGGCATCAGGCCGGCACAGGCCTCCTCGAAGGTGACGTGGGCGTGGCCCTTGGTGAGCAGGCCGATAAGCTCGGCTACCAATCCTGCTCGGGTCGACTTTTCCATGTGCTTGGCTATTTAGGTGGATTTGAAATCGGCCGGGGCGAGGACTTGAATTTACGATTATCAACCTGCAGCGCGCACCGTGTTGCGCACACCAGCCGAGGGAATGGGCGGCGGAAGTGCCGCTTACTCGGCCAGCCACTGTGTGGCGTGGTACTCGCCCGGCCCCAGGAAAAGCCGAAGCAGGTCGTCGGTCATTTTGGGGCCGTTGGAGCTGTTGGTGAGAAACACCAGGCTTTCCTTTTGGTTGGGCAGGGTCAGGTAGAAGCCTTTGAAGCTGCCATTGTCGCCCCACTGCCACTGGGCCAGGCCTTGGCTGGTGGTGGCCAGCCCCACGCCGCAGGCCCAGGCAATAAACGGGTCGGTGGCAGTGGCGGGCTTGCCGTAGCGCCGGGCCTCATTGGCCGCGGTGAGGAGTAGCTGGGCAGTACCCGGTTTCAGATTCCGTCCGGTCATCAGGGCCTGCACAAAACGACTGTAATCGGCGGCCGTACTGAGCAGGCTATATGCTCCGAAGTCCGCCGGGAAGTGGTTGATGGCCGTGGGCTGGCTCTTGCCGTCGTGCCCCGAGGCCGCGTTGGCGGCGAACTTCTCCTGCCACATAAAGCTGCTGTGGGCCATGCGAAGCGGCCCAAAAACTTCCTCCCGCGCCAGCGTCTCAAACGACTTGCCGGTGAGGTGTTCCAGCGTTTTTGCAGAAACACGTAGCCCTCGCCGGAGTAGTTCCAGCAGCTATCGGGCGCAAATTTCAGGCGCAGGGGCGCCGTGTTCCACTCCGGGCTGAGGGGATTGGCGGCCCAGTTGGGGAGGCCGGCGGTGTGGCCCAGCACCATGCGGGCGGTGATGCGGTCGGCGTTTGGGGCGCCCTGCAGGCGCGGGTAGGCATGGTAGCCCAGCAGGGGCTTGTCCAGGTCGAACACGCCGCGGTCGAATAGGCGCAGCGCTATGTAAGACAGGACGGCTTTGCCCAGCGAAGCCGCCTCGAAGGCGGTGGTGGCATCGACGGCTGCCGCGCTGCCGGCCGCGCGCACCCCTAGCGCGTACGAAGTAACCGATTTGTTCTTGGTGTACACCAGCCTGCATGCCCGGCACACCGGCCTTCTGCATCAGGGTGAGGAGGGTGGCGGCCGTGGGCGGCGTTTGGGCGCGGCTGGCCGCTGCACACAGCAGTAGGGGTAGGAAAAGGGATTTCATGAAGGGAGAGAGAGGGCAGGAGGCGCTTCAAATGTCGGCGGAAAACCAGCGCACTGTCCACCCTGCGCTGCTAGAGCTACTTCCGCTGCCGCAGCGCCTGCCAGGCGCCGGTAGAGTACAGGGCTGCCCCCATCAGCACGGGCTGGAAAAATAGCCGGCCCAACCGCTTGGCATCGGTGTCGAGGCCGAAGGCGGAAAGGTGGTGGGTGTACTGATGAATATTGCCCGGAAATACCAGCGCGTAGAATACGGCCAGGACCAGGCCCATTTCTACCCGGCGGCGCTTCCAGAGCAGCAGCGCCAGCCCCAGCCCAATCTCGGCTACCCCCGATAGCAGCACCACCGTGTCCTTGTTCAGCGGCACGAAATCGGGCACCTGCGCCTGAAAATCCTGCCGGGCAAAGGTGAGGTGCCCCGTGCCGGCCACTACCATAAAGGTGCCCAGCAGCCCGCGGGCCACGTTTTGCCAAGTTGTTGTGTGGGGTTGGTGAAGCATGGCTTTCGGAGCGGTTGGTTGGAAGCTATGCTATACGGCGGGCGGCTATGGACAGTAATAGAATTTTGAGGCTCGAAAGAGCGTCATGCCGAGCGCAGCCGAGGCATCTCGCGTGGGAGGAACCTCACCCCGGCCCCTCTCCTTGGGGATAGGGGAGCCTGACGGTAACCAAAAGAAAAAGCCCTAGCTCAATTGGGCCGGGGCTTTCTGTTTTCTGGAATTGAGCTAAAACCTTGTGCCGTGGCTCCCCTCTCCTTGGGGAGAGGGGTCGGGGGTGAGGTTCCACCATACGAGATGCCTCGGCTGCGCTCGGCATGACGGCCTTTTTCAAAGTGCCTCGTGGGTGCCTAGTGCGCCTGCAGCCAGTTGTTTCCGGTGCCTACTTCCACTTCCAAGGGCACGCCGCGGGGCAGGAGCAGCGCATGAGTCATCAGCTCCTTGATTTTGGGGGTGATGTATTCCACCTCGTCTTTCACGGCGTCGAACACCAATTCGTCGTGCACCTGCAGAATCATGCGGGTTTGGAGCTTCTCCTCGCGCAGCCAGTGGTAGATGTTAATCATGGCCATCTTGATGATGTCGGCGGCCGTGCCCTGGATGGGGGCGTTGATGGCGTTGCGCTCGGTGTAGCCGCGCAGCGTGGCGTTGCGCGAGTTGATGTCGCGCAGGTAGCGGCGGCGCTTGAGCAGCGTTTCGGCGTATTCCAGCTCGCGGGCTTTGTTAATGCTCTCGTCCATGAACTGCTTCACCGACGGGAATTCCTGGAAATAGGTCTCGATGATGTCGGTGGCCTCCTTGCGGCCGATGCCGATGCGTTGAGCCAGGCCGAAGGCCGAGATGCCGTAGATGATGCCGAAGTTGACTGTTTTGGCTTTGCGGCGCATATCGGCGTCTACTTGGTCAATCGGCACTTTGAAGACTTTGCTAGCCGTGCTGGCGTGCACGTCGATGCCCTGGCGGAAGGCCTCAATCATGGTTTTGTCGCCCGAGAAGTCGGCCATGATGCGCAGCTCCACCTGCGCGTAGTCGGCGGCGAGCAGCACGTGGTTTTCGTCGCGCGGCACGAAGGCCTTGCGGATTTCGCGGCCCTTTTCCGTGCGGATGGGGATGTTCTGCAGGTTGGGGTTGGTGCTGCTCAGGCGTCCTGTCGCCGTCACGGCCTGGTTGAAGTTGGTGTGCACGCGGCCATCGGCTTTGTTCACCAGGCCTGGGGCAGGGCCTCCACGTAGGTGCTGCGCAGCTTGGTAAGCTGGCGGTGCTCCAGAATCAGGGCCGCAATGGGGCGTTCGGCCGCCATCTGGCTCAGAATTTCCTCGCCGGTGGCGTACTGGCCGGTTTTGGTTTTCTTGATTTTGCCGCCGCCCAGCTGCATTTTGTCGAACAAAACCTCCCCGAGCTGCTTGGGCGAACCGATGTTAAACGGCCCGCCGGCTTCGGCAAAAATCTGGCCTTCCAGCTCCGTGATGTAGCCCTGCAGCTCGGCCGAGTACTCGTTCATGGCGTTGGAATCGATGCGCACGCCCTCGTACTCGATGCTGGAGAGCACCGGCACCAGCGGGTTTTCCACGTCGTTGAGCAAGCCCAGCAAGCCCAGGTCCTGCAGCATGGGCTCAAACACGTGCTTGAGCTGCAGGGTCACGTCGGCGTCTTCGCAGGCGTAGTCCTTCACCTCGGCGGGCGGGATGTCGGCCATGGTTTTCTGCTTCTTGCCCTTGGGCCCAATCAGCTCAATAATGGAGACGGGCGAGTAGTGCAGGTAGGTTTCGGCCAGCACGTCCATGTTGTGGCGCATGTCGGGCTCGATGAGGTAGTGAGCCAGCATGGTGTCAAACAGCTGCCCGCTCACTTCTACGCCATAGTGCCGCAGAATGGTGAGGTCGTACTTCACGTTCTGCCCGATTTTCAGAATGTGCTCGGCCTCGAAAAAGGGCAAAACTCGTCCACAATGGCCTGCACGGCCTCATGGTCTTCGGTGGGTACGGGCACGTAGTAGGCCTCACCCGGCAGCCAGCAGAAGCTCAGCCCCACGAGCCGCGCGGTCATAATGTCGAGCCCGGTGGTTTCGGTGTCGAAGCTGACTTCGTTTTGCTGGAGCAGGAAGCCCAGCAGCATCTTGCGCAGCTCGGGCGTATCTATCAGGTGGTACTGGTAGGGCACGTCTTCCAGCCGCTTGCGCGGGCCGCTGGGGGCGCCGTAGCTGCCCGTTTCGCCTTCCTCAGCCCCGATGGCAACGGCTTCGTCGCCGGGGTTGGCGAAGAGCGAGGCCTGGCCGGCCGCCACCCGCGGGCGCCGGGCGCCGGTGGTGCCGGGCTTGGCCACGCTGGCCGGGGTGCGCTGAGGTCCGCCGCTCAGCACGCGGGCCGCCAGCTGCCGAAACTCCAGGCTCGTCGAACAGCTCGCGCAGCTTGGCTTCGTCGGGCGCATCCAGCACCAGTGCCTCGGGCTCGAAGGGCAGCGGCACGTTTACGTGGATGGTGGCCAACTCCTTGCTCATCAGGCCCTGCTCGGCGAAGTTGCGCACGTTTTCCTGCTGCTTGCCCTTGAGTTGGTCGGAGTTGGCAATTAGGTTCTCGACCGTGCCGTACTGCTTTATCAGGGCCTTCGCCGTCTTCTCGCCGATGCCCGGAATGCCGGGAATGTTGTCGGAGGCGTCGCCCTGCAGGCCCAGAATGTCAATCACCTGCTCCACCCGCTCAATTTCGAAGCGGGCCAGCACGTGGTCGACGTCCAGGATTTCGGCCGCGTTGCCCATGAAGGCCGGGCGGTAGATTTTGATGTGCTCCGTCACCAGGCGGCAGTAGTCCTTGTCGGGCGTCATCATGTACACCTCGAAGCCCTGCTCCTCGGCCCGCTGCGCCAGCGTGCCAATAACGTCATCGGCCTCAAAGCCATCGAGCTGCAGGATGGGGATGTGGAAGCCCTGGATAATCTTCTTGATATACGGAATGGCGATGCCGATGTCCTCGGGCATGGCCTGGCGCTGCGCCTTGTAGGCCGCAAACTGCTCGTGGCGGAAGGTTTTTTCGGCCCATCGAAGCACACGCCGATGTGGGTGGGCTTTTCCTTTTGCAGCACTTCCACCAGCGTGTTGGTGAAGCCGAGCACGGCGCCGGTGTTCATGCCCTTGGAGTTGATGCGCGGGTTTTTGCTGAACGCGAAGTGCGAGCGGTAAATCAGCGCAAAGGCGTCGAGCAGGAAGAGTTTTTTGGCAGGAGCGGCGGGTTGTTCAGACATAGAGCGAAGGTACGGGCGTCGGCTGCAGAAGGGTACAGCTTATCGAAATCGAACGGGGAAGGCGTGCAGCCGCGCGTTGCCTGTCATGCAGTCGAATGTCATGCAGAGCGCAGCAAATCGCAGGTCGGCGTAGCCAAGCATCTTTACCACTTCGCTTGTCATGCTGACGAAGGAAGCATCTTATCAAGTCAGAACCAATCGTTCCACGGTGAGAAGATGCTTCCTTCGTCAGCATGACAGATGGTTGATTGGCTTACAGCGGCTGCTTCACTTCTACCACGAAGCTGGTGCTGCCCGCCAGGCCGGTAGCCGCCAGCCCTTGCAGCACCACTAAGTAGCGGCCGGCCTGGTCGCCGGTGTAAAAATCCAGCGTGTTGGGCTGGCTTGCCATCGTGTTGATGTTGGGGTTCCAGTAGAGCAGGTTGCGCAGGTCGGGCAGGCGGCTTTGCTTTTCCTGCGGCGTGTCGTAGCGCGGGGCGTAGAACTCGCGCTGCCGCTGCACGCCCTCGTACTGCTGCACCAGGGCGTGGGCATCGAGCGGGAAGCCCTCCAGGTCGCCCTTGTAGGTGGTGAAGCTCACCACCCGCTGTACACGGCCAGGCCGTGGAAATAGCGGCCATCTATTACCTCGAGCTTCTGAATCTTGAGCGGGTTCATGGCCATGATTTTGTTCATGTTGAACACGGGCACCCCGTCGAGCAGCACCATGGGGTTGTCGGCAAACACCGTATTGTTCAGCTTGTCGAGCACTAGCAGGTGAAAGCCGTCTTTCTGAATGCGAACCACTACGCCCGGCACGTATTCGCGCAGCACTTCCTCCAGCACCTTAAAGCGGGTGTACCGGTCCAGAAAATACTTCTCATCGGGCTTGCCATAAAACGCCACGGTGTCGACGGCCGGGGCCACAAAGCGGTTCCGGTACTTGCCGGCAAATGCGTTCTGCACCTGCGACTGGAAGTGCCGCCGGGCGTAGTCGTTCTGGAAGCGCGCCGTGAGGCCAAAAGACGGCCGCGCCGTGCTGGCGTACTGCTGCGAAAACGGGTCGAGTAGCTTAATCTGGCAAGTGCTGTCCTGGCGCGGGTCGGTTTGCACAATAACTTCCTGCGGCCCCACAAAATCGTGCATCTCAAACTGCACCCGTCCGTTGGCGTCGCTCAGCGAATTGGTGAGCCGGGTGATGCGGCTCGGCGAGGCCAGGTAGGTCATCACGGCCGTGCGCGGCGTGGCAGTGCCCGCCCGCATGAGCTGCCCCCGCACCACCGGCCCGTTGGGCTCGGGCAGAAATTCGAACGGCTTGGACGTGGCGGCCAGCACATCTTCCCAGCGCCAGCGGCTCCAGCCCTGCGTCAGCATCAGGTGGTCGGCGGCTTCGGCCGCTTCGGGGCCCGTGGCAGTGAAGTAGTAGTCCGGGTTTTCAATGGTCCCCTTCAGGTCCGAGGAGAGCCACAGGTAGCGGTCGATGGTGGCCGGCGCCGTGGTATTGAGCGAATCGAGGCGGTACACGGCCATCGATAGGTTGGCGCCCACGGGCGTTTGCTGGTCGGCCGTGGCTACCTGCACGCTCACCTTGTCGCGGGCGGTGTAGTGGGCCTTGTCGGGGCGGGCCGCGACGGTGAGCCGGCGCTGGGGCGCCTGGAAATACAGCCGCTCGCACACCGGCCGCTGGCCGGAATTGAACAAGGTGAAATGCGAAACGCCATCCAGAAGTTGGGCTTTGTTGACCACAAACACTGCCTGGCCATTCACGAGCCTGCGCCTGCAGGGCCACCACCGTTTTCTGGCGGGCGTGGCCGAGCAAAAACACCGTTTCCGCCGGGTTGGCCGTTCCGTTCACCGTCACACTCAGTTGGTCGGGACTGGTGTTTTCGAGGCGCAGCACGTAGCCCTGCTCGTACACCCGGGTCAGCTTCCGGCTGATGACCTGGTTTTTGCCCACCGTCACCACGGCCGAGTACGGCCCCTGGTCCACGGCCGGGGTGAGGGTAAACGAGCCCATGCCCAGCCGCCCCGCCCGGAACGTGGCTACCACCGCCCCACTGGGGTCGAGGACTTTGCCGTCGGCCGCAATGCCTTTGCCGGCCTTGTCGGTTACCTTGAACGCCACTTTGCTGCGCAGCCCCTTCACCAGGTTGCCGCCTTCGGGGAAGAACTGCGCGTCGAAGCTGGCCGAATCCTGGCTGGCCGCCCCCGAGGCCGCTGAGGTGTTAATCACCGTCACGGTGGTGTGGAAGTACGTATCGGGCCCGAAGTTCTTCATCCAACTCGTATATGCCCGTACCGTGTAGCTGCCCGCCCCCAGCGAGGCCGGCAGCACAAACGACCCCTGCCCGGTGGCCTGCTTTAGGGCCACCTTGCCCTGCAGCACCGGCTGCTGGGCTGCGTTCAGGACCTCCACGTAGGCCACGCTGCTCAGGGTCAGGGGCGGGCGTGGGTGCCTTCCACGGCGTACACCTTAAACCACATGGTTTCGCCGCTCAGGTACACGGGCCGGTCGAGGTGCAGAAAGAGCTTTTCGTGCGGGCCGCGCTGCTCGTATTGAGCCAGTTTTTGGGTAATGGTTTCGCCGGGCCCGGCCTGGCCGGCCGCGGTGCCCAGGCTCGCCAGCCCAAGCACGAGCAGCCATCCAAAAAATGCACAGAAGCCGCTGGCGGAGTGGTGTTTAGAAAGGGCCATGTCGTGGCAAGGGCTGGATGATACGAACCTCATGATTACCAGAATGTAGGCTTGGTGACGGTGCCGCGGCTGCGGCAGTCGACGCATTCCCGGGACTTGGCCTCGTAGCCTATCACAACACTGTTCGGGTTCCGAATGGGTTGAATAGGGATAAAACTGGGTCCGGAAAAGGCCGCATGCAGCAGTTCTTCGGGCTTGGGAGGAGGCATGCCTCGGTTGAGGAACACGCTATCGGGCGGCAAACAGCTTTCGTACCCATTCAGGACCGCCAAAGTGCTGGGCAGCTCCTGCCGCCGGATGAAAATCCTTTTTCCGAGAGCGAGTGAGCCCCTATAAAGCCCAGGGCAATTTCAGAGTCACTGTTGAGGCAGCGCACGTTGCCGGTGAGTTGAGCCGGCTGAGGGTCGAATAGGGAGCCGATGCTTTCGGTGTTTTTGCGCAGCAGCTCCCAGTAGCCGTATTCCTCCTTGGTGAGCGCATGCTGCTGCACCAGGATGCTGTAGCGGGAGTAAAAGCGCTCCGAGTTGGCGGGCAATTGCTTGACCCGGAAGTTGGACACCACGTCCTGGCTCAGGGCCGTAGTCTTGTCGATTTGCACGGCCGAGGAATGAACCGTGCCGTAGCACAGCGTCGGGTACGGCACCACAATGTCGCGCATTTTCCCGCCCACGTACTCCACCGTGGGCCGGTACACGGGGTTGATTTCCCAGGTTTCGTCGGTTTCCCAGCGGTAGTACTGGGTGGCGTTGGTGGCGTCGTGGGCATTGAGGTAGAAATTCAGCTCCGACTTCTCCTGGCGCCAGTTCAGCTGGTCGATGGGTGGGGTGGTTTTCACGGGCACAAACGCCGAGGCGTACTCTTTGCCCGCCAGGGTGTTGAGGTGCAGGCGGTACTTGCGGCCGGGGTTCAGCGTAAGAAAGGCGGAGGTGTACGTGCCCACCGGCGCCTCCCGGAGCAGGAAGCGGGTGCCGGCTTCGTCCTCGATGTAGGCCGTGGCCTTGGTTTCCATGGGCGCGGCTGCGCGCGAGCCAATGGCGTAGGTGCGCGTGAGCTTAATCGTGGTCATGCCCTGGCTGTTGATGAACCCATCAACCACCAGGAAACTCTTGGGCGCCGTGATGGCCTCGGGCAGGTACGGGTCGGTGCACCCAAAAAGCAGCGCCAGGCAGCAGAGCAAGGCCCGGCGGGCAGAGAAAGGAGATGCTGGCATGGAGAAGAGAAGTTGAGAACGGGCTTTAAGCCAGAAATTGAGCTGAAAGGCTGACTAACCAGGGGCGTTCATTACCAGAAGCCAGGCTTGACGGAGGTACCCCGGGTGCGGCAGTCGATGCAGTCGCGCGACTGGCCGAGGAAGCCCCGCCCTTGGATGTCCTAAAGTCGCTGATGGGCAAGTACTGGGGTTGGCCAAAGGCGGCGTCCAGCACTTCCTGGGGCGGGGCGGGGAAACACCCCGCGGGTGGGCACGAATATGCTGTCGGGCGGAATGCAGGCCTCATAGCCCGTGCGCACGGCGCGGGGTCGGGCAGCTCGGTGTGGGCGATGAAGATGCGCTTTTCGGTGACTGAGTGCGCCCCGACGTACCCCAACACCACCTCGCCGGTATTGCTGAGCGCGTGGACGTTGCCGGACAGCTGCACGGGCTGGGGGTCGAAGAGCGTGCCGATGCTTTCGGTATTTTTGCGCTGCAGTTCCCAGTACTCGTATTCCTCCTTGCCGAGGGCGTGCTGGCGCACCAGGATACTGTAGCGGGTGCTGAAGCGTTCGGACGAGGCGGCCAGGACCTTCACCCGGAAGTCAGCCACCACGTCCTGGCTCAGGGCGGTGGTTTTGTTAATAAGGATGGTGCTGGATGCGGCATTGCCCCAGCAGACGGTGGGGTAAGGCACCCGGATGCTGCGCATGACCCTGTTGACGTACTCCACGTTGGGCTGATAGGGAGAATGGATTTCCCAGGTTTCGGCGGTTTCCCAGCGGTAGTATTTCGTGGTGTTGGTGTCGTCGTGGGCGTTCACGAGAATGTTCAGCTCCGACTTCTCAACCCGCCAGCGGACGTTGTCGATGGGCGGGGTGGTTTTGGCTGCCACGAAGTCGGAGGCGAACTCCTTACCCGCTTGCGTTCGCAGACGCAGCCGGTATTTTTTGGCCGGGCTCAGCACCAGCGCGGCCGAGGTGTAAGTGCCCTTCACGCCTTCCTGCAGCACATTGCGCCCGCCGGCCTCGTCTTCGATGTAAAGCGTGGCCTGCGTTTCGACGGGCGGCGCCCCGGCCGAAGCAATGGCGTAGGCCCGCGTGAGGTTGATGGTGCTGACGCCCTGGGTGTTGATGAACCCGTCGACTACCAAGTAGCTGGGCGGGCTCTTGATGGCGTCGGGCAGGTAGGGGTCGGTGCAGCTGGCCAGGGCCCCCAGGCACCAGAGCCCCACCAGACGGGCGAAGAGGGTAGGGCGGCGCATCTAAAACTTGAAATTGTAGGTGACCGTGGGAATGGGCTGGCCGAAGATGGACAGCTGGTAGCCCTTGATTTGTCCATTTACCGACTTGAAGTAAATGGAGTAGGGATTGCGGCGGCCCGTGAGGTTGTATACGCCCACCGTCCAGGAGCTGTGGGCCAGCTTCTTCACCTTGTGGCTGCCCTCGATGTTCAGGGCCAAATCGAGGCGCATGTAGTCGGGCACGCGGTAGGCGTTGCGGTCCGAGTAATACACCCGCAGCGAGTTGCCGAGGTAGTATTTGGACAGGGGCAGCGTGATGGGGCGGCCGGTGCTGTAGTTGGCGTTCAGCGAGGTGCTGAAGCGGCGGCTGAAGCGGTAGTTGCCCACCAGGGTCACGTCGTGGGGCTTGTCGAAATTGGTGGGGTAGTAGCGGCCGCCGTTCACCATGTCGGCGGTGGTGGCCGCGTTCACCTGCACCAGCGAGCGCGAGTAGGTGTAGCCCACCCAGCCATTGAGCTTGCCGGTGAGCTTCTTCACGAAAAGCTCCACGCCGTAGGCTTTGCCCTCGGCGTTGATAATGTCGGTTTCGATGTGGTGGTTGAGCACGAGCGTGGCGCCGCTCTTGTAGTCCACAAAGTCGCGCAGGGTCTTGTAGTAGGTTTCCACCGACGCCTCGATGGTGTTGGACTTGAAGTTGCGGTAGTAGCCCACCGACACCTGGTCGCCGATTTGGGGCCGGATGTTGGCGTCGCTGAGCTTCCACACATCGGTGGGCGACACTGACGCCGTGTTGGTGAGCTGGTGAATGTACTGGCGGGTGCGCGTGTAGCTGGCCTTCACCGACGATTTATCGTTGAGCGAATACCGCGCCGAGAGCCGATATTCGGGGCCATGGTAGGTGGCCAGCACCTTGTTGGAGCCGTACGTCACCGTGTCGGTAATAGAGGCTTCCGAGCGTGACTCGCCAGGGGCGTACCGGTACACCTCGCGCGGCCCCAGCGCCTGGAAGTAGGAGTAGCGCAAACCCGCCGAGACGGAAAAGCGGGGCGTAATGTCGAACCGGTCCGACACGTACAGCGCGCTTTCCTGGGCTTTTTCCTGAGGCAGCACGTCGGGCTTTATCAGCGATGCGGCGCCGCGCGGCAGGAAGCTGCCGGGCGCGATGTTGTAGCGCTGCGTGCTGGCTCCAAAGTCCACCGTGTGCCGGGAATTGGGGAAGTAGCTGAAATCGGCCCGCAGCCCGGTCTGGTCGATGGCGTACTTGAGCTGCGAGGCCGTCACCTCGTTTTTCTCGCTCGTCACGTCGTAGTCGTAGTGGCTGTAGGTGCCGGTGAGCACGCCGTAGAGCTGGTTGGTAAAGCTGTGCCGCCACTTCACGCTGGCGTTCTGGTTGGTGTAGTGGTAGGCCGTGTCGCTGGCCAGCCGGAACCGGTCAGAGCTGAAATAGCCGGTGGCGTAGATGGAGTTCTTGTCGTTGAGCCTGGTGGCTCACGTGCCCCGTAAGGTCGTAGAACCCCGCCGAGCTTTGCTTGAAGTTTTTGTCCGAAAGCTGTTTCAAAATCCAGTCGGAGTAGCTGGCGCGCCCGCTCACAATGAAGGAACTGCGGTCTTGAGCCAGCGGCCCTTCCAGCGTGAGGCGGCTGGTGAGCGGCCCGATGCCGCCCGAGCCCGCCAGCTTTTTCTTATTGCCTTCCCGCGTGGCAATGTCCAGCACCGACGACAAGCGCCCGCCGTACTTAGCCGGAATGGCGCTCTTGTACAGCTCCACGCCCTGCAGAATGTCGGGGTTGAAGGCGGAAAAAGCCGAACAAATGCGAGGGATTGTAGATGGTGGCGTCGTTGAACAGAATCAGGTTCTGGTCGGTGGCGCCGCCGCGAACGTTCAGTCCGGTGCTGCCTTCGCCCACCGATTTCACGCCCGGCAGCGTGAGAATTACCCGCAGAATATCGGTTTCCCCAAAAGCTGTGGGTACCTGGCGCATGGTCTTAATGTCGAGCTTCTCCAAGCCCATCTGCATGCCCGACACGTTCTTGTCCTTCTCGGCCTCAATCACCACTTCCTTGAGCTGCACGATGTCTTCTTCCACCTCGATTTCGAGCTTGCCGTCGCCCCGCAGCACCACCTGCCGCTTGGTGTTTTTGATGCCCACGCCCCGGATTTTGAGGTCGTAGCGCCCCGCCGGCAGCGTGAGCGAGTAGTAGCCAAACTGGTCGGTGCTGGCCCCAATGTTGGGCGACTCGGAATAGATGGAAGCGCCAATCACCGGCTCACCGGACTTCTGCTCGCGAATGTGACCCGCCAGCGTCACCTTGCCGGCGCCGCTGCCCGCCCCGCCAATTTCGTACACCTTGTACTCCGAAGCGCTCACGTAGCGGGAGCGGCCCGTCTCAGCGGCCACGGGCTCGTCGGACGCCGCGGCGCTGCTCGTTACGGCACGAGGCGTGTAGAAGTCGGCCGCCAGCGCGGGGTCGATGGCCGCGCCCGAGAACACAAACACCCGGTTTTCGTCGTCGATGGCGAAGCGGAACTTGCTGTTTTGCAGGGCCTGCTGCAGCACGGCGCGCACCGGCTGCTGCTGCACCTGCAGCGTCACAAACAGACTGTCTACGGCGGCCGGGTCGAAGTAAAACCGCACCGCGGCCTGGGCTTCTACCTGGCTGGCGAACTGCTCAAACGGGAGATGCGAAAAATTACCGCTGACTAGTTTTTCGGCCTGCTGCCCACGGCCCGGCAGGCTCAGCAGCGCAAAAAATACCAGTAAGAATAATGAATAAGCGTGCTTCATAAA
This sequence comes from Hymenobacter humi, assembly GCF_042665855.1. Classification (NCBI taxonomy): domain Bacteria; kingdom Pseudomonadati; phylum Bacteroidota; class Cytophagia; order Cytophagales; family Hymenobacteraceae; genus Hymenobacter; species Hymenobacter humi. The sequence goes on from NZ_JBHTEK010000001.1 coordinate 775,789, forward strand.
AGGCGGTAACTAGCGCGGGCAATGGGGTAGGACGTGGGCGGAGGGCTCGCTACTTGGCCGTCGGCAGGCTGCAGTAGTAACGGGCCAGCTGCACAACCGAGGCCTCAAAATCAGCCTTTCTAAAGCTCAGCTTCTGCTCCTGCATAAACTTTTGCAGGGCCGGCTTCTGGTCCGCAAACAGGCGCAGCGCCTGCGACTTCCGCTTGATGGCGTAGTACTGGCCGGCTTTCCTGATAAAGAGGCGGTCGGTGTCGGTAAACTCCACGTCGACTTGCTGTTGCTGCAGGTGCTCCTGCTGGCGCTTGGCTCGCTTGGCCAGCACCTGCACGCTGCTGTCGACCAGCACTTCGTAGTACCCCGTGCGTATCACCGCGCCCGACGCGCTATCGGCCACCAGCCGGATAAAGGAGTGGTTGTTGACGGTGAAGCCGCGCGCCTTCTCGTTGATGAGCCGCAGCAGCAGCGGGCTCGTGGGGTGCGATAGCACCACTTGGTCCAGCACCACGTCGTACGCCAGGCGAATGTTCTGGAACGACTGGCCGTTGTAGTCCACCCGGCCGGTCTGCATATCCGGCGACAAGAAGAACTGATGGCCGGTGCGCGCGTGGTACCGCTTGGCGTAGTCCACGTACTCGGGCCCGTTGTAAAGCTGCGGGTGGCCTCCAAAAGAGGCCGCGTATTGCTCCTGCAGCTTTGCCGTGGCCACCGCGACAGATTCATCGGCCGCCGCTGACTGGCCGAAGGCGGCCGGGCGCAGGGCCAACAGGCAGAATACCGCCGAAAGCGCAATGGCAAGTGTTTTCATGGTTACCAGTGCGGCAGTGGAGATATTTGAAAGCGGCTGGCGAGTGCCGGCACCAGTCCCGAGCACTCCGTTGGGCAAGAAAAGTGGCAAAAGAGCAGTAAGCCGAACCTTAGCCGACGAAAGTTAAGCCATAGAAATGTATCAATCATTGAGCTGACCGGCTCAAGTACGGATTGGTTGCCTACGCAACCTGCGAAAAATTACATTGCCCCGAACATCTGGTGGCCGGGCTGCTTTCTACTGCAGTCCTTAATTGAGCCGTCCGCGACCTTACCTGCAAGCATCCATGCGCTACGTTTCCCTCGACCTCGAAACGTCCGGCCCGCACCCGCACCGCCACCAGGTGCTGGAGCTGGCCGCCGTTATCGAAGACACGCGCCGGCCGCTGCCGCTGGCCGAGCTGCCGGCCTTCCGGCGCGTGGTGCACCACCCCGAGTACGTAGGTACGGCCGGCGCCCTGGCCCTCAACGCCCGCCTGCTCGTGGAGCTGGCTCAACCCACCCCCAACCCCGAGCGGTGCACGCCCGCCGAGCCTGCTGCCTCAACTGCGGGCGTTTCTGCTCACCCACGGCTTCCGGCCCAATCCGCACGACTGCGTGGCCGTGACGCTGGCCGGCAAAAACGTGGCGTCCTACGACCTGGGGTTTCTGAAAGAGCTGCCCGGTTGGGGCACGCTCGTGCGCGCCGACCCGGCCATGCTCGACCCCGCGGCCTTTTACCTCAACTGGCAAAAAGATTCGCGCCTGCCTTCTATGAGCATCTGCAAGGCCCGCGCCCGCTTCGACGACCGCGAAGTGGCCCACGAAGCCCTCGCCGATGCCCTGGACGTGGTGCGCCTGCTGCGCCCGTTCTACGAGTTGCCGGTGTACCGGCAAGTGAACGGCGACTAGCGCCGCCTGGCTCAACCCCGCTTCCGCGCCTAAATGCGCTGCAAGCTCTTGTAGAACCCATCCTGGTACGACTTGCCGATGGGCACGTAGTGGCCGCCGCGCAGGTTGGCCGTGTTGTCCTCGATGGATTCGATGTGCTGGGTGTTGAGCAGGTAGCTGCGGTGCACCCGAATGAAGTTGGGAAAGGTGCTCAGGCGGGTTTCCAGGGCTTTGAGCGTGGTGTACACGATGTACTTGTGCTTGTCGGTGACGATGTTGACGTAGTCGGAAAGGGCTTCCACGTACAGCACGTCGTCAAAATTGATGCGCACCATGCGGCTGTTCACCTTCACAAACAGGTCGGTGTTGACGGGGCCGTCCGGGGTGGCGTGGGCGGCTGGGGCCACGCTCTGGCGGGACTGCACCCGCTGCACCGCCTGCGAGAAGCGGGCAAAGTCGAAGGGCTTCACCAGGTAGTCGGTCACGCGCAGGCTCGAAGGCGTCGACGGCAAAATCCTGGCGGGCGGTGGTGATGATGACTTCGGGCGGGTCGGTGAGCACGCGCAGCAGCTCGAGGCCGCTGAGGTGGGGCATTTCGATGTCCAGAAACAGCACGTCCACCTTGTTGCCTTCCCGGAAGAACGTGAGGCCGGCAATGCCATCGGCCAGGGAAGCTTCCAGCTTCAGGTTGGGGGTGAGCTCAATGTAGTGCTCCAGGGTCAGACGATTTATCTCGTCGTCGTCAATGATGGCGCATGTTAACATAGGAAAAGAAGGAAGAGCGAGTGTGGTGCGCAAATATGGCGACCGCTAAATTAACCGCTTGGGCTACTGCTCAGTTCTGCGCGGCCATTTCCTGCTGCACCAGTTCCTGCACGGCGGGCTGCTCAAAATCGGCCTCGGTCTGGATGTGGGGCATGAGGCGGGCCATGATGGCGTCCTGGCGCTGGCCGGCGGCCCAGGCCTGGGCGTAGGGCGTGTGCGAAAACGTGACCTGCGAGTAGAGCGGCGTCCAGCGGCCGGGAAACTGGCTGGCAATCCGGGCCTCAATCTTCTTCTGGAGCAGAAAGCGCGGGTCGGCCACCCGGTCGCGCATCTCCACGAAGTTGTACACCGCCAGGTCGGCCATGGCGTCGGTGTTGGGCTTGCGCTGGGCCTGAAACTCGCCGAAGATGGCGGGCCAGTCGGCATCACCGTGCTGGTCGAGCAGCTCGTTGAGCACGCTGCAGTCCTCAAAGCCCGCGTTCATGCCCTGCCCGTAGAAAGGCACGATGGCGTGCGAGGCGTCGCCGAGCAGCAGCACGTCGTCCTCGTACTTCCACGGGAAGCAGCGCACCGTGACCAGCGAGCCGGTGGGATGCTCAAAAACTCCTGCGTGAGCGCTGGCATCAGGGGCACGGCATCGGGAAACACACGGGTGAAAAAGGCAGTGACATCGGCCGGCGTTTGCAGCGCGGCGAAGCTCTCCGGGCCTTCGAAGGGAAAAAACAGCGTGCAGTTGAACGAGCCGTCGAGGTTGGGCAGCGCAATCATCAGGTACTGCCCGCGGGGCCAGATGTGCAGCGCGTGCTTCTCCAGGGCCCACGCGCCCCCGGGGCCGGCCTCGATGGTGAGCTCCTTATAGCCGTACTCGAGGTAGTCCTGCGAGTAGTCGAACCGGTCAGTTTTCTGCAGGGCCCCGCGCACGGCCGAAAACGCGCCGTCGGTGCCAAACAAACGGGTGTAGGGCTCGGTGTGCTCCTGCTGGGTGGCGGTATCGAGCAGCTGCGCCTGCTGCTTTTTGAGGTCGATGCCCAGGCACTGCTGGCCGAAGTGCAGGCGCACGTTGGGCTGGGCCTCGGCCAGGTCGAGCAGGCGGCGGTTGAGGTGACCGCGGTTCACGGAGTAAATGGCCTGGCCGGCCTCGCCGTAGGGCTGGCGGGTGAGGTTGCCCTGCACGTCGTGCATGATGCGGCCGGTCATGGGAATGCCCACCTGCCGGATGTCGTCGGCCACGCCCACGCCCTCCAGGGCCCGCCAGCCCCGGTCCGAGAGGGCCAGGTTGATGGAGCGGCCTTCCTGAAAGCCCGCCCGGCGCGGGTCGGCCCGGCGCTCGAACACCTGCACGGGGTGCCCGCGCCGGGCCAGGTACAACGACAGCAAAGAGCCCACCAGGCCGGCCCCCATCACGGTGAGGGATTCGGCGGTGGGCACAGGAGGAACAGCAGTGGACATAAGTGAGAAAGCGAGTGGGGCAACGAAGCTACTACGAGCACCGGTCCCGACGTATTTACATTGGTTAAACTGAGTATTTGTACATACTGTGATAGAGGCATCTAAAGGCTCAACGGGCGGGCAGCGGTGTTTGTCGAGTTTGAAAGCGCGTTCGCCGGAAACGGAATCAGAGGAACAACCATAGCATGACCTTTGAAGAATATGTAGAAGAATATTTATTTAAGCTATGACACATTTTCGGTTTCGATACAAGCGGGTCGGCTACATGCGGTGGCGGTGCCGGAACTCCAGCCGGCGGGCTGTCTGGCTGTTTTTGCCCCTCGCCCCGGTGCTGGGGCAGCACCCCCGGAGCGCGGCGCTTTGGCGGCGCAGCATGCCGGCCTTGTCGAAATTGAGCCCGGCGAATAAAGTTTTACAATACGGGGACTTCATCATCAGCGAAGAGGGCGACCCGCAACTGCTGGGGCACCCGGGTATTAGGTATTAACTATTTATTAAGAAGATAATTATAGCCCGGCGGTAGGGCGATTTAATAAGTTGATATTTTGCGATGTGAGGGAAGAAGGATGGTAGATTTGCACCCTACTTTTTCAAATTCCCATACATGCGTCCATTTTACATTCTTATTTTACTATGTCTTTTGCTGCCGCTCGGCGCTTGGGCCCAGGGCGCGCAAAGCGTTAGCGGCACCGTGCAAACCGAGGCCGGTACGGCCCTGCCCGGGGCCACGGTGTTCATCAAAGGCACCTACACGGGCACCAGCACCAACGAGGAAGGCCAGTTTCAGATAAAATCGGACTTTTCCAAGGGTCCGGTGGTGCTGTCGGTGTCGTTCATCGGCTACGAAACCCAGGAGCTTCCGCTTACCGAGACCGACAACGCCATTACGGTTACGCTGCGGCCCAGCGCCATGCTCGACCAGGTAGTGGTGGCCGCTTCCCGCGTGGAGGAAAGCATCGGCCAGGTGCCGGTGACGGTGGAAAAGCTCAACCAGCGCCAGGTGGAGCAAATCACCACGCCCGACCTGGTGGCCGGCCTGGGCCGGTTCAAAGGCATCGACATCAGCAGCTCCAGCCTGCTCACCACCAGCTTCAGCACGCGCGGCTTCAACTCCTCGCGCTCGGAGCGGGTCATTCAGCTGGCTGATTACATGGACACGCAGGTGCCCAGCCTGAGCAGCAACTTCGGCAACCTGCTGGGCATGCCGGTGCTCGACGTGGCCAGCGTGGAAATTGTGCACGGCCCGGCCTCGGCCCTCTACGGTGCCAACGCCTTCAACGGCGTGCTGCTCACCAACTCCAAAGACCCGTTCAAAGACCCGGGCCTGACCGTGCGCGTGCGCGGCGGCAACCGCAGCCTGCTCGACGGCCGCCTGCGCTACGCCGTTAAAATCGGCGAGCGGGCAGCCTTCAAAATTTCGGGCGGTGCCACCGTAGCCGACGATTTCATTGCGTCCAATGAAGACGCCACCTCTTCGCTCATTGAGCCCGGCAACAACGGCCGCGATTCGAACCTGGGCTACGACGCCGTAAGCCGCTACGGCGACCTCGGCAACACCTTCACGGCCACGGGCGGCGCGCTGGCCGGCAAAACGGTGTTTCTGCCCGGCTTCACCGAGCGCGACCTGATTGCGGGCGACGACAAAACCCGTTCGTATAAAGTAGCGCCCAGCCTGGCGGTGCTGCTCACCAACACCATCAAGGCCACGGCCGACTATAAGTTTGTGAGCGCCAGCACCAGCTACCAGAGCGCCAGCCGCTACCGCTTTCTGGATGGCGGCGCCCACCAGGGCCGCCTGCAGGCTCGAAGGCCGCAACTGGTTTGTGCGCGGCTTCACCACACACGACAACGCCGGCGGACGCGACCCCAAAGCCGACGGCTCCTACAACCTGGGCTTCCTGGGTGCGTTTTTGCAGACCCAGATTGCGCCCAACTTCTTTGTGCCCGTGCCCACCGGCGGCACCCGCCCCGGCTCCTACGCCGAGCGCTATTTTGGCACCTACGCCGCCGTGTACAACCAGGCGTACAACGCCAACGGCCGCAACGCCGACGCCGCGGCCCTGACTGCCCGCAACGCGGCCAACGCCAATGCCCCGCTGCTGCAGCCCGGCACCCCGGAGTTTGCCGCCGCCCGCGACAAAATTATCCACGACCCGACTCCGGGCCAGGGCGCCCGCCTGATACTGCGCTCCATCCTGAACGAGGGCAGCGGCCAGTACACCTACCGCAACAATTTCGCCGACGTGACCTTCGGCGCGGCCTACCGCCAGTTTTTGCTGGGCTCCGACGGCAGCTTGTTTGAAGACACCAAGGACGGCGACCGTATAAAGAACTACGAGTACGGCGCCTATGCCCAGGCCAGCAAAACCCTGCTCGACGACCACCTCAAGCTGGCCGCCGCCGGCCGCGTCGACCGCTTCCAGAACTTCGGCACGGCGTTTTCGCCGCGTGCCTCGGTGGTGTATTCGCTGGGGGCCGACAAGGACCAGAACTTCCGCGCCAGCTTCAGCCGCGCCTTCCGCGCGCCCACCCAGAACGACCAGTACATCCGCCTCGACGTGGGCCGGGCCATTCTGCTGGGCAACGTGAGCGGCGGCTTCCAGGGCTATACCTCGGCCCTGGGCTCGCAGCTTGCTACCGGCCAGCCGGTGCAGTTCGACAGCTACCAGTACAGCGCTGCGGCCCTCAAGCTGGAAGAAGTGAACAGCTACGAAGTGGGCTACCGCGCCCAGTTTGCCAAGAAGCTCTACGTCGACGTGGACTACTTCTACAACACGTACAACAACTTCATTGCCACCCAAAACTTCATCGGCAACATCGACGGCAGCCGGCCCACGCCTGCCCAGGTAGCCGCCGCCGCGCCCGCCCGCTTCCAAAGCAACGCTCTGCCCACCCGCGTGATTCAGATTGCGGCCAACGTGGACCAGCGCGTGCAAAGCCAGGGCGCCGGCATCACGTTGAGCTACGCCTTCGCGCCGGAGCTGACGGTGAGCGGCAACTACAGCTACAATGACCTCATCACCAAAGAATTCAAGGTGGGCACGCAGTCGTTCTTCAACACGCCCCGCCACAAGTTCAACTTCGGGCTCGACGGCCGCCTGCTGGAGCGCGCCCTGAGCTACAACGTGAACTACCGCTGGGTCGACGCCTTCCTCTACGAGTCGACCTTTGCCACCGGCACCGTGCCCGTGGCCCACACCCTCGACGCGCAAGTAGGCTACACGCTCAAGAGCCTGCACACCACCCTGCAAGTGGGCGGCACCAACTTGTTCGACTCGGCCAACCTGCAGGTGTACGGCGCGCCCAGCATCGGCCGCATTGTCTACGCCGGGCTGTTGTTCGACATCAAATAGTTGAGCTAAAATCTCTGATGAAAAAAGCCCCGACCTGCTTGCAGGTCGGGGCTTTTTGTTTTGTCGCAACGCTTAATGCGGATGCACCCAGCGAAAAGTCAAATTGAGCCGGGGCCCAACGGGTCGGGCCGTCTTGGGCAGCGCGTGCTGCCAGTGCTGCTGGGTAGGGCCGCGCATGAGCAGCAGGCTGCCATTCGGCAAGTCGAGGCCGAAAGGTGGGTGGACCACACCGGACCGGGGCCGCAGCCGGAAGCGGCGGGTAGCGCCTAGGCTGAGCGAGGCAATGGCGGGTGCCGGGCCCAACTCGGGCTCGTCGTCGGAATGCCAGCCCATGCTGTCGCGGCCGTCGCGGTAGTAGTTCAGCAGCACGCTGTTGTAGCGGGCGCCGGTGGCAGCTTCCAGGCGCTGGCGCAGGTCAAGCAGGGCGGGCGACCAGGGCATGGGCTCCCAACTCAGGCCGGAGTAGGTGTAGTGGGCCGCCGGGTCGCCGTACCAGGCCGTGAGGCGGGGCTGCGGCACCTCTTGCCCAAATAGGCGAATGGCGCGCTGCTCCCAGGCGACTTCGGCCGTTAGTTGAGCCAACAGGGCGTCGGCTTCTGCGGCCGGGAGAAATTCGGGGTCGAAAAGCAGGTCGGCCTGGGGCAGCAGCAGGGGCGATAAAGCCATGGGCAACGAAGGGCGTTGAGGGCGATGCTTCAGCAGTCGGAGCGAGCCAGTTGGCGCTACTTGGGCATCATGCGCTCCAACTGCTCGCGCACTTCCTTGGGCTGCTTCTGCATCAGGTAGTTGTTCAGCTTCTGGATACCGAACAGCAGCGCAAAGCACACCAGCAGCGGGGGCAGCCAGCTCCGGCTGCGGTAGCTCACCGCCCCCACATTGCGGGGCCAGAACCACAGCACGTACGCCAGGATAGCGGGCAGGTTGAACAGCGGCCCGTACCACGGGCTCATGCCAAAGCGCGGCAGCGCCCACCGCAGGGCGATGGCGCCCAGCACCATGTAGGCCGCGATGAACAAAATCAACCCCAACAAAGCCCGCTTGCGGTCGAGGCGCCACAGGTTGATGCCCAGCAGCGTGCCCCCGGCCAGAAACGTGAACGGTATGGAGAACAGCACAATGGTGATGGGCGAATACAGCGCCGGGCCCGCCGCTGCGGTGGGGTCTTCGGCCTCGGTGGCTTGCAGGCGCTCGGCTTCGGCGGCTTCTTCGGTGGCCCGCTGGGCCGCGGCGGCTTCTTCCAGACCGGGACGCAGGGCGGCTTCTTCGGGGGCGGGCTGCCCGCGGCGGCGCAGCTCATCAAAAGCCGCCAGCACGGCCGCCTCCCGGTACTGGACGTAGCCGGTCACGTATTCGCGCAGGGCTGCGTCGGTCTTGAGCAGCATCTTAGCGGCGTAATCTTCCATTTTGGTCAGTTAACAGTTAGTAATGAACAGTGAACACTGAGTTGTGGCAAGTGGGAGGTCAGAAATAACCCCTACCCGTTCACTGTTAACTGTTCACTGTAAAATTCCCGCAGCGCGACACCCACCCGGCTTACGTCCTCAAACGAATTATAGAGCGGCACGGGTGCCAGGCGAATGACGTTGGGCTCGCGCCAATCGGCAATAATGCCCAGACTGGCGAGGTAATCGAACAGCTCGCGGCCGCGCTGGTGCACCAGCACCGAGAGCTGGCAGCCGCGCTGAGTTGGGTCGGTGGGGGTAATGATTTCGAGCTGACTAGTGGGCAAGCCCAATTCGCGGATAAGGGTTTCGAGGTAGGCCGTGAGCCTGCTCGCTTTTGCGGCGCAGCGCGGCCATGCCGCCGGCCCGCTCCACGAGTTCGAGGCTGGCGCGGTGAATGGCCATGGGGAAAATCTGGGCGTTCGAAAGCTGCCAGCCGGCCGCGCCGGGCATGGGCCGGAAGCCTTTTTCATCTGGAACCTATCGGAGGGGTCGTGGCCCCACCAGCCGGCCAGCCGCAGCAAATCGGGCCGGTGGGCAAACCGCTCGTGCACGAACACGCCGGAGGTGCCGCCGGGGCCTGAGTTCAGGTACTTGTAGGAGCACCAGCAGGCAAAATCCACGTCCCAGTCGTGCAGATGCATCTCCAGGTTGCCGGCCGCGTGGGCCAGATCGAAGCCCACCAGCGCACCCACCGCGTGGCCCGCCCGCGTGATGGCGGCCATGTCGAAGGCCTGTCCGGTGTAGTAGTTCACGCCCCCGATGAGGATGGTGGCCAGCGAGTCGCCCAGCGCCTGAATGGTGGCTTCGATGTCTTCGGTGCGCAGGGTGTGCTCGCCGGGGCGCGGCACCAGGCTCCACAATGGCCTCGGCCGGGTCGAGGCCGTGCAGACGGGCCTGGCTCTCGATGGCGTACTGGTCGGACGGGAAGGCGCCGCCCTCCATCAGAATCTTGTAGCGCGTGGCCGTGGGCCGGTAAAACGACACCAGCAGCAGGTGCAGGTTCACGGTCAGGTTGTTCATCACGACCACCTCCAGGGGCCGGGCACCCACCAAGCGGGCCGAGGCATCCGTCAGGGTTTCGTGGTAGTGCATCCAGGGCGAAGTGCCGTGGAAATGGCCTTCCACGCCCAGTCGCTCCCAAGCCTCAAACTCCTGCTCCACGGCCGCGCGGGCCGCCTTGGGCTGCAAGCCGAGCGAGTTGCCGCAGAGGTAGGCGCACGGCCGGCCGTCGGGCCCCGGAGGAATGTGAAACTCCTGGCGGAAAGCGGCCAGCGGGTCGGCAGTGTCGAGTTGGGCAGCGGAAAGGGTGGTCGTCATTGCGCGCAAAGATAGCCGGCCCAACTACGCGCCGGCCGGGCGGGCTTTATTGCACCACGTAGTCCTGCAGAAAGCACTCGAGCAAGTGCAGCTGCATCACCAGATTGAAGACGTAGAGCACCATAATCACCTCGCGCTGCCAGCGCAGCTCCCGCAGCAGCAGGTATGCGAAAAGGTACCCCGTGAGCAAGCCGAAGTACCACAGCGCCTGGCCCCGGGTGAAGTTGTCGAACTCCAGCGTGTAGGCTCCGAACACCTGCCACAACCCCAGCGTGGCCAGCAGCAGATAGAAATAATAGCGCCGGGGCCAGGCTGGCTGCGTGCCCAAATGCCCCACCAGTACCACCAAAAACGGCGTGGCCAGCAGGTAGCGGCTGAAGTTCCAGATGCTGCCCCCTGGTACAAGAGGATAAACAAGGTGATGCTGACGCAGTAGCCTAGGGCAAACGTCACGGCCGGGGGCACGGCGGGCAGCGGGCGCTTTCCACGAAGCAGCCACCGCCCGGCCAGCCACAGGCACGCCGCAATCGAGGCGCCGCCCACCCAAAGCGCCAGCGCATCGAGCCAGAGCATATTGATGCCTGAGGGCGTGGCAAACGGAAGCTGCGGCCACTGCAGCACGTGCCCCCAGAACTGCTGCGCTTTGATAAATGCGAACGGCTCGCCCACCTGCCTCCACTGGATGAAGGCCACCGACCCCACCGATGCAGCAATAGCGAGCAGGCCCGCCCCGCCCCAGAGCAGGGCCCGGCGCGCCTGCCCCGGCTGGGCGGCCCAGAGCAGCGTGGTAAAGAGCAGCGCTGGCGTAAACATGGTGCTGGCCGAGCGGGTGAGCCCGCAGCCCAGCAGGCCCAGCATCCACCAGCTCAGGCGGCCGCGGTGCAGGCCGAGCAGCAGCAGCGTGGCAAACCCAAAAAAGCGCCTCGGTGTAGGGAATCACCATGAACAGCAGCGGTGGCGTCGAGAGCAGCAGCAAGGCCCAGCGTGCGGGCAGCCGCAGCTGCTGCGCCAGCCAGGTAAACGCCGCGATGAACAAGCCGAAGTTGAGCAAACCCATGTGGAAGGCATCGAGCCCGGTGAGCCGCCACAGGTAGGGAAATAGCGGGAAAAAGGCGGCCGAGCTCATGCTCGTGGCCGAATACAAGTAGCCCTGCTCCCGGATAAGGTTGTACCAGTACACGTCCCAGCGGGAAATGTTGTCGTTGGTAGGCAGGTACCGGATGATGCCGAAGCAGTACAGCGTGGAGGCCAGCGCCGCCAGCAGCAGCAGGTGGCCCGCCACCACTGCGGGAATAGGATACCGCTTCGCAAACAAAGCCGGAGCCGCGGGAGAAACTACAGGAGTCAGCACAAACAGAGTTGGTAAAAAACGGCTAGCGGACAGCCTCCAGGGTGAGGTCGTCGAAGTATTTGGCCGCGCCCCGCTCGGGGCACCACACGTACACCAGCACCTCGTCGGTGGGCGCCAGGTCGGAGGGTAGATGAATGGTTTTGGTGAGGTGCTCCCACTTCTGGTAGCGGCGCACTACCTGCGATACTTCCAGGGCCCGCCAGATATCGGGGCGGCGCCCGTGGCAGCGGATTTCCACCACCAGCTTGGTAGACCGAATCAGCCCGCTGGTGAGGTAAGTCCAAGCCTGCAGCCGGAGGCTGGTCGGCACGAAAGCGCAGGCCTCCAGGGTGGTGTGGTAGGGTGCCACAAATTCGGCGCCATCGGCCACGTAGTAGGAGTAGCGCCCGGAGTGAGCCTTTTCGGTGGAGAGAAAAGGGGGCAACGGCGTCACCCATCCTTCAAACTGCTCAAAATCGGAATTGAGCAGCAGGCAGCGCTGGTCGGCGCCCGCGCCGCAGCTCGCCAGCCCGCACACCAGCCCCAGGCCAGCCCAACTTCGCAACGCGCTTCGGAAAACAGTAATGAAAATGGCCAAGAAGAGCAGGGCGGGAAAGCAGTGGAAGCGTTGGAGGGTGATGTTAGAACCTGGCTATTCGGGCCGTTTCGTTCAGGAACCGGTGCCGGGGCAGCCCCAGCCAGTCCAACGCATTCTGGCCCAGCATCTGCGCCTTGACATCGGCCGGAAACGGCATGGACCTGATGAGCTGGCCGGGTTCCAGCTCGCCCAGGGGAAAGGGGTAGTCCGAGCCCAGCGTGATTTTGTCGGCCCCGAGGGTCTTCACCAGGTAGTCGAGCATGAGCGGGTCGTGCACCAGGGAATCCACCCAAAACTTGCCCAGGTAGTTGCGCGGGTTGTGGGGGTTGTCGACGGCGCAGAGGTCGGGCCGCACCTGCCAGCCGTGCTCGATGCGCCCGATGGTGCTGGCAAACGAGCCCCGCCGTGGGCCACGGCCACGCGCAGCCGGGGCAGCCGCTCCAGCACTCCGCCGAATATCAGCGAGCAGAGGGCCAGGGTGCTTTCGGCGGGCATGCCCACCAGCCAGGGCAGCCAGTACTTGGGCATTTTCTGCTGGGCCATCATGTCCCAGGGGTGCACAAACACGCAGGCGCCCAGCTCCTCGGCGGCGGCAAATACTTCGAAAAGCTCCGGCTGGTCGAGGTTCCAGTCGTTCACGTGGGAGCCGATTTGCACGCCGGCCAGCCCAATTTTCATGCAGCGCTCCAGCTCCCTGATGGCCAGCTTGGGCGCCTGCATCGGGATGGTGCCCAGGCCCACGTAGCGGGTGGGGTAGCGGTGCACCACGTCAGCAATGTGGTCGTTGAGCAGCTGGCTCAGGTCGAGGCAGTCGGCGGGCTTGGCCCAGTAGCTGAACATTACCGGCACGGTGCTCAGCACCTGCACCTGCACCCCAAACTGGTCGTACTCGCGCAGCCGCACGGCCGGGTCCCAGCAGTTGTCCTGCACTTCGCGGAAGAACTTGTCGTCCTGCATCATGCGGGCGCAGCAGGGCTTGTGGTGCTCCAGCCGGATAAAGCCCCCGTAGCCGTAGCGCTCCGCTAAATCGGGCCAGCGCTCGGGCAGAATGTGGGTATGAATGTCGATGGAGAGCACGGGTGGGCGAGCTAGGGATTAGAAGAGGTTAGGCGACTCAAAAAACTTACTGAAATACAGCTCGCGGGTGTTTTTGTCGCCGAGCAAATAGCCGGCGGCGTACTGCCAGGTTTGCCACAAATTAAGGGTGATGCACAGCACCACGGCCGCTTGCAGCCCCACTTGGTGCGGCCGGCTCCAGCCTCGGGCCACGGCCAGCAGCGCCGCAAAGGGCAACGCCAGCAGCGGGTAGAGGCTTACCAACGGCCGGGCGCCGAAACCGCCGCCGTACCACCACGCCTCCCAGCTAAAGGTAACGTAGAGCAGCACCGGCAGCAGCACCAGCGCCGGCACCACCGCGGCCGGCAGGCGGCGCCGGGCCGCCACCAGGCCCAGCAGCATCAGCCCGGCCAGGGGCGTGTACAGCAGCCAGCCCTTGCGGTAACTAAACAGCCCGTACAGCACGTGGGGCTGCGAAAAGGAGAAGTGCTCCACGCTGTAGCTGTCGACCACCCAGTGCCCGGACACGACGCGCCAGAACAGGAATTGCAGGCCCAGCACCGTCGCGCCCACGGCCGCCGCCAGCCCCCATTGGCCCGCATGCGCCAGCAGCAGCGCCGGCCGCTGCCGCAGCGCCGCCCACGACGTGATGCCCCAGGTGAGCGGAATAACAACATACAGGGCTTCGGTAAAGCGGCAAAGCGTGGCCAGGCCCAGGAAAAGCCCCGTGCCCACGGCCCAGCGCGGCCGGAACGTTTCGTACCACCGCACGGTGCAGTACAGTAAGGCCGCCTGCCACATAAACAGGGCCGCGTGCGCCATTGCCGCGTCGTAAGTGCTGTAGTTGAAATAGTTGGTGCCCAGCCCCACGCCGGCCAGCGCCCAGGCCGTGTGGCGGTCGTCGAAGAAGCGCAGCAGCAGCTTGCGCACTATCCACAGGCCCAGCAGGCCATAGACCAGCCCGGCCAGCATCACGCTGTGCTGGTAAGGGCGCGAAAAGCCATCGGTGCGGTAGCGGTGGGTGAGGCGAGCGTAGGCATGCGCGCCCGCAAACCACGGCAGTTCACCCAGCGCCACGCCCAGCGGGTATTTCGAGATTACGCGGCCATTGGGCAGCGTGTAGAGGCCCCGCTCCCGGGGCCGGCCGGCGGCCAAGGCCAGCCGTTGCAACGAGTCGGCCCGGCCGAGGTCGTGGTAGATAAAGGCCGACGGCAGGTACGCGTAGTAGCCGCCCGCATCGTAATCCAGCACCTCCAGCGCCTTCCACGGCCGGTCCTGAAACACGGCCAGCGTGGCCAGCACCGCCACCACCAGCCACACGTGTAGCGAACGCACCACCCGCTTACCCGGCCACTGGCGCGGGCGCCTCCATGTAGGTGCCGCAGTTCTTACAGGTGCGCAGCTCTTCCGAAGCCCAGAACTTGTTCATGATGGGCGGCAGGGGCCACGATGTCGGTGATGACGGCGAACTCCTCGTAGAGCTTGTGGCCGCAGTTTTCGCAGTACCACTGAAAGCCGTCGAGCTCGCCGGGCTCGCGGTATCGCTCCAGCACCATGCCCACGGTGCCGGCCGGACGGCGCGGCGAGTGGGGCACATTGGGCGGCAGCAGAAACATCTCGCCGGGCCCGATGGTGATGTCCACCGGCTGGCCTTCTTCGATGATTTTCACGGTCATCGTGCCTTCGATTTGCCAGAACAGCTCCTCGCCGGCGTCCACGTGATAGTCTTTGCGGGCGTTGGGGCCGCCCACCACCATCACAATAAAGTCCTTGTTGTCTTTGAACACCTGCTGGTTGCCCACCGGGGGCTTCAGCAAATGGCGGTGTTCGTCAATCCACTTTTGGAAGTTAAACGGGCGGGCTATCATGGGCGGAAAGGGTTGGTTGCAGGTGCTAAGCTACTAATTGCGGAGACTCCGCTACTGTCGGGCTCCCGGTCCGCGGGCGGTATCGCCCGCCCCCAGCGCCCGGCGCTCGAAAAGCGCTGGGTGGGCTGCGGCAGTGGGCGCGTGCGCCGCAGGATGAGCAGCGGGCCCTGGGCCAGCACCACCTGCCAGTGCCCGCTGGCCTGGTAGCCGGCCGCCTGGGCCTCCAGCTCGGCGGGGCTGAGCGGGAAGGTTGAGGCCTGGCGCAGGGCCGCGATGTAGTCGGCATCGGCCACGTAGGGGAGCTGGTAGATGTAGGGCCGCGCCGCCAAATGCGGCACCAGGGCCGAAGTCGCGCTCACCCGCGCCGTGGCCGGAATCAGGGCCAGGCCCCGGTGCACGGCCCCGGCATCGAACCCCACGGAGTAGTGGCGGCTGCGGAAAAATTGAGCTGCGATTTTATCAAAAGCCGGCGCCTTGCGCAGTTGCATCGAAGCTACGGTAGCCGTCGCCGCCAGCAGGGCCACCCCGCCGCCACCCACGCCGCCCGGCGCGGCGCCACCCGCACCAGCCAGTGGCTCAGGGCGGCATTGAGCACCGGCACAAACTCGATGGAATACTGCACGTTGATGCCCCAATGCGCCACCGTGCCCGACAAAAGTTTCTGGCCGTAAATGGGCGCCAGCATCAGCAGATAAGCCGGGCGGCGCAGTAGGGCCAGGCCGCCCGCCAGCAGCACCATGAGGTGCAGCTCCACCTTCACGTAGTCGCCGATGGGCGAGGGCAAATGGTTCTTAAACAGCAGCCCCAGCACGTAGCCCGGCCGCGTGAACAGGGTGCGCAGCATCTCGACGGGTGTGGTACCCAGGGCCACGTACTGCTGCTGGTAGAGGTAAGCATCGCCCGCGCCCAGGGCCGGAATGATGAGCTTGACCACCACCAGAAAATAGAGACCGGCCGCGGCCGCCACGCCCAGCGCCCAGCGCCGCCGCGCCGGCTCGCGCCAGTGCAGCACGGCCAGCCCCAGCCCAATAAATACCAGCCACAAGGCCATGTTTTCCTTGCTCACGGCCATGAGCGCGGCCACTATGGCGGCCCGCCCGCGCCGGTCGGCTTCCAGCCAGTAAAACAGCCAGGGCAGCAGCATGGCCGCCACCACGTTGTCGTGGTAGTCGAAAGCCAGAGCCGAGTAGATGCCCCAGGTGCTTAGAAACAGCACCAGCAGGGCCAGCGCCGCGCCGGGCTGGGTGCCGCGGGTGCGCAGCATATGCAGGCGGTAGGCGCCGTAGCCCCCACGAGTATCAGCCCAATTTGCACCACCAGCAGGGTGTAGGAGCCAAATACCCAGTACAGCGGCGCATACAGCGGCTGCAGCAGCGTAAAATGGTCGCCGAACAGGTTGTTGTAGCGCATCACCGAATTGACATTCGGCCGCAGGTGGGCATAGTCCCACAGTGCCTGGTTGTAGATGCCCAGGTCGTAGGCAAACGTCCGGAACAGGTAGTGGTTGACCAGCGCCAGCAGCCCAAACGCCACGCCGAAAACCACCAGCACCAGTGCCACGCGTCGGGTTGGTAGCTTTGCTTGCGAGAACACCACGGGTCAGACTGAGCAGATAAATATGCAGCACGCACTGGCTCAACGCCCCGCCTTCGCTACAAATGACAGGGGCGTCGCGCCCCAAAAGCACAAAACAACGCACGAATCCCCTTTGCCTCACCTCTTCGCTTCCCCTTGATGACGAGCTTGCCCCTTTCTTCCCGCCGCGCCCTCGTGGGCGGCTCCACCCAAGGCATCGGCCGGGCCGTGGCCGAGGCGCTGGCTGCCCAAGGCGCCACCGTCACCCTGTTGGCCCGCGACGCCGCGCGCCTGCAGCAGGTAGCCGACGCCCTGCCCACGCCCGAAGGCCAGACGCACGACTTCATCGTGGCCGACTATACCGAGCCCGAGCTGCTGGCGGCCAGCGTGCGCGACTACCTGCGCACCGTCGGCATCGGCTTCGACATCCTGGTGAACAACACCGGCGGCCCGGCCGGCGGCCCCTTGCTCGCGGCCACGCCCGCCGATTTCCGGGCCGCTTTCGAGCAGCACCTCATCGCCAACCACCTGCTGGCCCAGGCCGTGGTACCGGCCATGCAGGAAGCGGGTTTCGGGCGCATCATCAACATCGTGAGCACTTCCGTGAAAGTCCCGCTGCCCGGGCTGGGCGTGAGCAACACCATCCGCGGGGCCGTAGCGAGTTGGGCCAAAACCCTGGCCAACGAGCCTGGGCCCGCACGGCATCACGGTCAACAACGTGCTGCCCGGCGCCACCCTCACCCTGCGCCACACCTCGCTTGTTGAGAAGAAAATGGCCCAAACCGGCCAGCCCGCCGAGGCCATCGAAGCCGACATGCTCAAGCTGATTCCGGCCCGCCGCTTCGGGCTGGCCGAGGAGGTAGCCGCCGCCGTGGCCTTCCTGGCTTCGCCCGCGGCGGGCTACATCAACGGCACCAGCCTGCCCGTGGACGGCGGCCGCACCAGCAGCCTGTGACGCCTGTGGCTTGGACGCCTGCGGCTTAATTATGAATGAAGAGTGAAGAATGAGGAATTTGCTCAACGACCAATTCTTCATTCCTCACTCTTCATTCCTCATTAAGCGCAGCGTTACTTTTACGCCCCGCAAGCTCCTCTCTGATTTTGGTAAAATTCGACACGCTTTCCATCGTCATTCCGGTTTACAACGAAGCCCGCACCATCCACCAGGTGCTGGACGTACTGCGCGAGCTGACGCTGGTGCGCAACATCGGCAAGGAGATTATCCTGGTCAACGACTGCTCCACCGACGGCTCGGGCGATGCCATTCGGGCCTACGCCGCGCGCTATCCCGACCTGAACCTGCGCCTGTTTGAGCACGCCGTGAACCAGGGCAAGGGCGCGGCGCTGCACACCGGCATCCGGGCCGCTACCGGCGACTACGTCATCATTCAGGACGCCGACCTGGAGTACGACCCCGAAGAGTACAACCAGCTGATGAAGCCCATCCTCAAGGGCTTTGCCGACGTGGTGTACGGCTCGCGCTTTATGGGCGGCAACCCGCACCGCATCCTGTTCTTCTGGCACAGCATCGGCAACACGGTGCTCACCTTCCTCTCAAACATGGTGACCGACCTGAACCTGACCGACATGGAAACCTGCTACAAGCTGTTTCGGCGCGATATCATCCAGCGCTTCGACTTGCAGGAAAAGCGGTTCGGCTTCGAACCCGAAGTCACAGCCAAAGTGGCCCGCGTGAAGGACGTGCGCATCTACGAAGTGGGCATCAGCTACTACGGCCGCACCTACGCCGAAGGCAAGAAAATTGGCTGGCGCGACGGCTTTCGGGCCATTTACTGCATCATCAAGTACGGGCTGTTGGGGCAGTAAGACAGGGGCCCGGCCGGCCGGGGCCAGGCACTGCCACGCCAGCCAGCTCAGCCCTATTAGCCCCCTCGTTACCCCTGGTTTCTCCATGCAAGCACTCCTTCCTCGTCCGGCCTTCGAAACCACGGCTCCGGCTCGCCGGCACTGGCTGGGGGTGGGCATTGGCCTGGTCGTTGGGCTGGCCATGGCCCGGTACTACCAGTGGCTTTTGCTCGACCTGAAGGTGGCCACGGATGTGCAGGACCACATCGATTACCTCGCCCGGGTGTGCGGCGAGGGCTATGCCTGGCCGGCCAATCCGGGCTTCCATTGGCTGGCCTGGGCGGTGGGCGGGCTGAAATGCGACCGCGGCCAGCCTGCTGCACGCGGCCTGCTACGCGCTGGGCATTAGCTGGGGCGCATCGGCCTACCTGGCCATGTGGGTTGGCCATACCCTGCCCCGCGCCGCCGGGAGCCAGGGCGCGGCCGGCGCCAGGCGCTGGTCGGCCACGGCGGTACTGCTGGCGGCAGTCGGCGCGTGCTTTTTCTATACGTTCCCGGCCAGCTGGCTGATTGGCGGCTTCGATAATTACCTGGGTCTGCTGCCGCCCAACGTGTACCACAACTCGACCTTGGTTGCGGCCATGCCGTTTTCCATCGCGGCGTTTGGGTTGGGCCTCCGCCAGTGGCGGGCGGGCAGCGGGGCCAGCTTCTGGGGCGATGCGCTGCTGGGGTTGGTGCTGGTGGGGTGCGCCTTGTGCAAGCCCAGCTATGCCTTCGCGTTTGTGCCGGCTTACGGGGTGCTGCGGCTGCTGCACATCCGGCACCAGCCAGTGGGGCGCCTGCTGACGGGCCTGGCCCTGGCCGTGCTCCCGGTGCTGCTGGTGATAGTGGGGCAGGCTCAGTGGATTGCCCGGCACCCGGAAGTGAGCTTCCACGGCGAATCGCACGTCGCGTTGGCGTTTCCGGCCGGCTGGAAGATGTTGCTGTTTTTAACGGACGTGGATGGCTGGGACAGCCTCCTGCTGGGCCTGGGCTCGTTTGCGTTGCCGCTGCTGGCGTATGCGCTGCGGCCCGCGTGGCTGCGGCAGCCCGCCCACCAGTGGCGGTGCTCAGTACGGTCTTTGCCTTTGCTCAATTTATGCTGGTCTACGAATCCGGCTCCCGGGCCGGGCACGGCAACTTTATGTGGCAGGTAATGGCCGCCAACCACTTGCTGTATTGGGTAGTGGCGCTGGAGGTGCTGCGGTCGCCGCGGCCGGCCAACCAAGCCGGTTGGGCCCGGCAAGTTGTGTTGCTAAGCGCCGTGGCGCTCAGCTTCATGAGTGGCTTGTACTACATGTACGCCATTGCCACCACCGGCACCTATCACTAGCTCAACAAAGCTGCTGAACTGGGCTGGGGAGGCTGGGTGCTTAGCAGCACAGCAGAATTGCCTCGGCAAAGCGGCGGGACTCAGGCCGCGGCAGCCTGCCGGGACGGGGCCACCGGGCGGGCTGCCGCCACGCTGGGGCCTACGGCTATTACCGCCAGGTAAAAGGAGGTGAAGAAGCCCACCACCGCCAGGTAAGCGTACGGCACCTGCAGCAGGGCGTAGAATGTGGTGAGGTAGAGCTTCAGCACAATGACGGCGTAGAGGCGGTAGTGGGTCCGGGGCACGCGCTGGCGCCAGTAGGCCAGCGCCGCGCCCCCGACGATGGCCAGCACCGCGGCCAGGTGCACCAGCTTGGCTAGGGTGAGCCGGGCCAGCAGCTCCCCGGGAGCAAACCGGTAGAAGAAGTTGGTCAGCCCGATGCCGTTGTACAGGTGCACGGGCTTGCCCAGGGGTTGAGATGGCGCCATTCGCCCAGCGTGGTTTCGGTGTACACCTTTTGCACGCGCACAAACAGGCCCCAGTCGTGCGAGAGAATGGGCACCACGTAGAGCGCCAGCACGCCGGCGGCGGCCAGCCCCGTGAGCGCCCAGGCCCAGCGCCGCGACTCATTAAAGTAGAGCAGCCCGATATAAAGCGGCACCCAGAATACCAGTGAATACCGCGAAAGCAGGCACAGCACCAGCGCGGCCACCAGCAGCGGCCGCGACGGCAGCAGCACCCCGGCCACCAGCAGCAGGTAATACCCCACCACCAGCGGCTCGACCGTGAGGGAAAAGATGTCGGGAATGGTGAGCAGGATGCTGTAGGTAAACAGCAGCGGCAGGGCGCTCAATCCGAAGATGACCCAGGCCGGACGCCGCAGCCGCACCACCACCACCAGGTAGCCCAGCACGCCCAGCAGCAGCCCAAAGCTGCTCATCCACCGGTAGTCGAACCGCAGGTATTCGGGCACGATGAAAGGAAACCAGGTGGCTGGCAGGTAGCCGGGCTCCAGAAAGTAGCCCAGGTCTTCGGTGAGGGGGCGGTGCACCACTTCGCCGGCCAGAAACCGCTGGCAGTACACCGTGAGGGCCGGAATGATGTCGGAATAGTCCTGCGGGTGCACGTCGCTTACCTGCAGGCGCAGCATAGGCACGCACAGCCACAGGCCGCCCGCCAGCGCCAGGGCTGCGGGCCACCACCCCGAGCTGCACACCGCCACGGGGAGCAGCCCGGGCCAGGGCCGGTGCCGAACGGCCCGGCTGGCCGCCCAGCACAGCGCCACCGCCGTCAGGTACGCCGCCACCGGGCTCCCGTAAGGCCCCGCCTGCTGGTTGAAGAAAGTGAATTGGGCGGCCTCCAGCAGGACCAGCCCAAACACGGCCCACGAAAACAGGCGTTGCACAAAGAGGCTATTTTGAGGGACCATGCCGACCGATGTTCATTTTTTGCGCAAGGCCAATACGCTATGCAAGCAGCCAGCCCAATTGCCCCGTTGGGCAACGGCCGTGAGGGAAGGTGGAGCGGGCTTAATCTTTCGTGATTTCCAGGTCGTCGAGGTAGGTGGTGTCGTCGGGGCTGGTGCGCCACATGTACACCTGCAGCTCCTGGCTCGAGCGATGGTGTCGGGCAAATCAAAGTCTTTGTCGATTTCGGTCCAGTGGTTGAGCGTTTTAACTTCCCCGCGGATGTCGAGCGCCTGCCAGTACACTTTTTCGCCTCCTTTGGCGGGGTCGGTAATCTGCACCACTATCACGGCCTTGGCTTGCGGGCCCGAGAGCAGGGCCCAGCCGTGCACGTGCAGCTTATTGATTTTGCTGTTGGAAACCTGCAGCAAGGTGTTGCGGTAGCCGATGCTGTACTCGGTTTCGCGGTCCACTTTCACGGAAAACCGGCCGGAATGCGCTTTCGCTTTGGTCAGCGAAGGCGAGGCAACCCCCAGCCCTCCATGGTCTCAAAATCGTTGCGCGTCACCAGGTTGGCCGGTGCCGCGGCCTCCTTGCTGGCCGAAGAGCACGCCGCGGCCCCGACCAGCAGGGCGCCGGCGGCCACGAAACGAAGGAGGTGGCGTTCTGCTGAAACCAGAAGTGAGGAAAGCATTAAGCTAGCGTAAGTAATAAGGAATGAAGGGGCTCGAGTGGCCAAAATTAGACAATTCCGCTTTACCAGCTCCGCCTTAAATCAGAGCTGCGCATCCTCTGCTGCCCCTGGGCCGATGGTGCCAGGGCCCGTCCCCCAGGCCGCGCCCCGGAGGAATGGGCGGGCTGGGTTGCCTGTTTAAAAGCGGTGTATGGAACAAGTTCTGCCGAAGCTGGGACCACTGCGCATCAGTTATTCTGGGGGCAGAGCGGCTGCCGGGCGCACCAGCCATCGAGCTGTAAACTCCGACCTGGCGGGCCGGCCGAGCTGGTAGAGGTTTTGATAAAGCTGCCGGTTGCCTATTTGCAGGCTGAGTGAATAAGCGCCGGGGACCAGGCCGGGCCAGCTCAATTCCCAGCCGGCGGCGGGCAGTTGCCGGCCACTTTGAATCGGCCGGCCACACAGGTCATAAATGGTCCAGCTCAGGGCCGCGCGGCCGCTATCGGCGTCGGGCGCGGCCACGTAGTGCCGGGGCGAGTCGGCTTCGTTGAACGACGGCATCGACGGCGCCCAGCGCCCCTGCGACGGCAGCGCCAGCGTGTTGAAATCGCGCGGGTTCAGGTTGGTTTCCAGCACCAGCCGCGGCCTTTGGTTGAGCTGTTCGAGCACGCGCCAGCGCATCTCGGGGCGCGTGGCCCCGCGCACGCCGTCCGGGCTGCGCGGCCCCAGATAAGCGCCCGCGGCCGGGGCCACGGGCCGTACGGGGCCCTGGGCCAGCGTCTTTCGGGACTTGTACACCCGGATGTAGTCGATGTCGAAGGAGGCAGTCTGGGCGCTGGCCCAGTTGAACATGGCCAGGTTGGCAATCAGCTCCAGCGAGCAGCCCAGCGGCAGCAGGCGCGTTTCGCGGCGAATCGGGAGGCCATCGAAATAATACACCAGGCTCCTGGGGCTGCCAGCTCAGGGCCAGGGTATGAAAGCCGTCGGTGAGGCGGCCGGGCCCGGGCCAGTAGAAAAAGCTTTGCGACGCCTCGTCCGGCCCGGGGCGCCAGAACTCGTGGCTCCCGTGGATGACGTTGTTCGATATCAAATCCGAGCCACCTGCTTCGAAAATGTCGACTTCGTCGGGATTGCCATAAAGCCAGAAGGCGGAAAACGAGTTGGGTGTGCTCGGCATCCGGCAGCGAATCTCAAACAGGCCGTACGTGAAGCCCGTCCGTTCGCCGCAGGCCGGCAGCCGCATGGAGTCCTGCACCGCCCGGCTGAACAGCATGCCCGACTCGTACTGTAGCTGGCGTATGGGGCCCCCAGGCATCTGGTAGTGCCGCGGGGCCGCCCGTCGCCGGGCCCGGAGGTGCAGCACCCCCGCCGTATCTGCGCTCACCTGCTGGCCGGAGTAGTACTCGCCTTCGTTCCCGCCCAGCGTCCGCCCCCAGGGGTAGGCGAATTGCCAGTGGCGGGCCACCGTGCTGCTGTCGCCGGCGCGGTCAAACTCGTCGTGCCAGTACAGGTGCCAGTCGGCGTGGCGCAGCGTATCCGGCCGGCTCTGGGCGTGGCCCAGGGTAGCCGAGGTAAGGCACTTTAGAATAACCAGCCAGCAAACCAATCTCACCATATGTGCCCCGGCGCGGGATGTTGACCAACGTTCGGCCCAAATGTAAGGGCGGGGGTTGCCAGAGTCGGGCGGGCGCCTCCGACCCCACAGCCCAGGAAAGGGGAGTGCCGGACGGTTGGGTTCGGCTGCCGGAATGCCGAGCGGCCGGCTGCCTAACTTGCAGGCTTGTCAGGCAAACAAGGTTGGTTGGCCGGCTCAATTATTTGGATTTTATGAAAGCAAGCGGTTTGCAAGCCTCGTCCCGCGCGGGGTTGCTGGCGGTACTTCTGGCGGGGGCGGTGTTGGTGGGGGCGTTTTTCTGGTTTGTGCTGCTGGCGCCCAACGACTACTATTTCGGCCTGGGCGATGGCGTGCAGGCCTACTTCACCACCAGCTACTACGCTCGCTACGGTGCCTGGGCGCACTTCAGCGGCATGAACTACCCCGAGGGCGACCACATCAACTACACCAACATGCAGCCGCTGCTGGCCGGAACCATGCGACTGCTGGAGCTCATTGGCCTGCCGGTAGCCACCTACACGGTGGGCATCACCAACCTGCTGGCCTTGCTGGGGCTGGCCCTGGCACCGGGGCCCTTGTATTTGCTGTTGCGCCGCTCCAGGCTGCCAGCCTGGTACGCGGGCATTACCGCACTTCTGATTGCTTTTCTCTCGCCGCAGGTGCTGCGCTTCAGCGCCCACCTGGCCCTGAGCTACGTGGTGTTCTTTCCGTGGCTGTGGTACTGCATCGTGCGCATGCAGGACGAGCCGCGGGCGGCGCGCTGGTACACGATTTTTGCCGTCAGCCTAACCCTGATGGGATTTATTGTTCCGTATTACGTGGCCCTGGGCAGCCTCTTTCTGCTCGGGCACGTGTTGCTGCTGGTGCTCTGGCAGCGCCGGCTGGGGCCGTTGGCGTGGCGCATGGCGGTGGCGGCCATTGTGCCCTTGCTGATAATGCAGGGCTGGCTCTGGCTCACCGATTCGGTGACTGACCGCCCGGCCAACCCCTACGGCCTGCTGGTGTACAAGGCCACGCTCACGAGTGTTTTCCTGCCGGTGCTGGCGCCCCTGCAGCCGCTCTGGAGCCGCGTGGTGCCGCTGGAAATGGCGGAAGGGGAGGGCTGGTCCTACGTGGGGCTGGCTACTACCATCACGCTGGTGGTGTCGGGGCTGCTGGCGCTGGCCGCGCTGGTGGTGCGGCGGCAGCGGGCCGCCTTCGTGCAGTGCTGGGCGGCGGTGCCCGTGCATCTGCGCACCGGCTTGTGGGCCGCCACCTTGCTGCTGCTCTTCTCGTTCGCCATTCCCTTCCGGTGGGAGTCGTTTGCCTGGCTCACCGACCACGCCGGGCCTATCAAGCAGTTCCGGGCGTTGGGGCGGTTCGCGTGGCCTTTTTACTATGTGGGCGGCTGCTACGCGGCGTATTGCCTGTACACGGTGTGGGAGAGACAGGTGCGGCGCGGGGCCCCGCGCTGGCAGCTGGTCTGGCTACCGCTGGTGTTGTTGGGCTGGGCCGGCGAGGCGTGGATAAACGTCGACTTCCGCGCCAGCATGATACGCGACCTGACCGGCGCCTCCAGCCTGCTGGATAAAGATGCCAGCATCAGCCAGCAGCTTTCGTGGGTGAACCGGCGGCCCCAGGAATTTCAGGCCATCCTCTCGCTTCCGTATTTCATCCTCGGCACCGATAAATTGAGCCTGAACGGCTCCGAAGGGTCTTTTTATCAAAGCTATAACACAGCTTTCGTGACGGGCCTGCCGCTGCTGGCCAACCACACCACCCGGGCTTCGGCCGGGGCG
Source organism: Hymenobacter humi (assembly GCF_042665855.1). Lineage (NCBI taxonomy): Bacteria > Pseudomonadati > Bacteroidota > Cytophagia > Cytophagales > Hymenobacteraceae > Hymenobacter > Hymenobacter humi. The sequence goes on from NZ_JBHTEK010000001.1 coordinate 800,848, forward strand.
GCGCTGCGTCACATCCAGCTGCTGAGCAGCCCGCTGCTGCCCAAGGAGCTGCTGGCCCATCTGCCTTCCGCTAAACCGTTCCTGGTAGTGGTGGGCAATGGGCCCCTGTCGCCCGCCGAGCAGCGCATCACGGCCATGGCAAAGCTCCTCTATGCGGGGGCAGAAGGCGCGCTGTATGAGCTGCCGGTAGCCGCCCTGGTCGCCACCACACAGGCTGCCGAACGGGCGCAAGCGGCTAAACTGCTACCCAACTTGCCCGTGCGCTCCGGCGGCCTGCGCTGCACTACTCCCAAAGGCGTGCTGCTGCGCACCTTCGATGACGGCGCCAACCGCAGCGGGCACTTGGCCGCAGGCGCTTTCTACGAGGCCGCGCCAAAGTATTCGGTGCTGTACGACGGTCCCGTGCCCATGCCAGCCGACACCGGGAATTACGAAGTTTCGGTGTGGATAAACGGTAAAACGGCTTACGGCCTGGGCAGTATGCTGGTGCGCCAGTACGTGGGCGACCAGGTGGTGGACCAGCAGGGCGCAGGCGCCTCGGGCATGACCGAAGTCGACGGCGACTGGCTGAGGTGGCGCTGCCCGTGCGGATGCGCCCCGGGGTTTCGCGGCTGGAGGTGATGTACGAAGGCCGGGACGTGCTGGCCGACGACCTGCTCATTCGGCCGCTCGACACCGACGTGTATTATTATGCCCGGCCCGGCCAGGTAGAAAGCCTGAGCAAAAACACTTACCCGCTTTATCCTGCCTCGCCGCGGTAATGAGACAGATGCCTATAAGCGAACCGACGGCCTGAGCCGGAAGAAAACCAACCGGAAAAACGGAAGCGGGAAACGGGCATTTCCGTCCCGGCAGCCCGTTCGATTGCCTACTTTTGAAGCATGGACCTGACCTACGAAGCCAAATACCATCAGGCTCGAAGAAGAACACTGGTGGTTTGCCAGCCGGCGCGACGCGGTATACGACCTGATTGCAGGGCTCAACCTGCCGGCCTCGGCGGCGATTCTGGAAATTGGCTGCTCGGGTGGCCCGCTGCTGCAGCGCCTACGGGCGGCCGGCTACACCGACCTCACGGGCATCGACGTAAGCGCGCCGGCAATTGAGCTGGCCGTGGCCCGGGGCGTGCCCAACGTGTCGGTGATGGACGGCGCGGCCCTGGAGTTCGCCACCGCCCGGTTTGATGTGGTGATTGCCTCCGATGTGCTCGAGCACATTGAGGATGAGGCCAAAGCCCTGAGCGAGTGGAACCGGGTGCTCAAGCCGGGCGGGCAGCTCCTGGTCTTTGTCCCGGCCCACGCCTACCTCTGGAGCGAGCACGACGTGGTGAACCACCACTTCCGCCGCTATTCCCGCCAAGGGCTGGTGGCGGCACTTGCGCGGGCCGGGTTGCGCGTCCGGCGCAGGCTCGTTCTGGAACGCGGGCATGTTCTTCCCCACGGCCGCGCTGCGGGTGGGCCGGCGCCTGCTTTCCGGGTCGCCCTCCTCCGAAATCAAGCCCGGCGCTACCGGCGACCTGCACCATTTTGCCGGCCCGGCCAATAGCTTGCTATTGAGCTGGGTAAAGCTGGAAAACCGCTTGCTGCGGCGCTTCAACCTCCCGCTGGGGGTGAGCGTGTTTGCCCTGGCCCAAAAGCCGGCCTGATTCCCTGCTCCTTTTTCATCTGCCTAACCCAATCCGCGTGGACCTGTCCGTCATCATTCCCATCTACAACGAGGAAAGCAACATCGGTGAGCTGTACCGCCGCCTGCTGAGCGTGCTTGAGCCGATGACGCTGCCCGGGGATTTGAGTTGATTTTCATCAACGACGGCTCGCGCGACCAATCCCTGCCGCTGTTGCTGGCCCTGGCCGCCCGCGACTCGCGGGTGCGCTACATCGACTTCAGCCGCAACTTCGGCCACCAGATTGCCGTGACGGCCGGCCTGGACCGGGCTGCCGGCCAGGCCGTGGTCATCATCGACGCCGACCTGCAGGACCCGCCCGAGCTCATCCCCCGGCTGTATCAGAAGATGCACGAGGGCTACGAGGTGGTGTACGCCAAGCGCCGGTCGCGCCAGGGCGACAGCGCCGCCAAGAAGCTTACGGCCCGCTTGTTTTACCGCCTGCTGGCCAGCATCACGCGCATTTCGATACCCGTCGACACGGGAGACTTCCGCATTATCTCGCGCAAAGTGGTGGAGGGGCTGCGGCTCATGCCGGAGCAGAACAAGTTCATCCGGGGCCAGATTTCCTGGATTGGCTACCGGCAGACGTTTGTGGAATATGACCGGGCCGAGCGGGCCGGGGGCGAAACCGGCTACACCTACCGCAAAATGATTCGCCTGGCGCTCGATGGCATCACGGCGTTTTCCGATGTGCCTCTAAAAGCGGCCACCCTCGGGGGCTTCTTTGTGTCCGGCCTGGCTTTTATGGTGGGCTTGTACACGCTCTACTCCCGGTTTGTGACCCACGACTACGAGCCCGGCTGGCCTTCGCTCATGGTGAGCATCCTGTTTTTGGGCGGGGTGCAACTCATTTCGGTGGGCATCATCGGCGAGTACCTGGCCCGCTTGTCGGCCAACGTGCGCCAGCGCCCGCTCTACCTGATTTCGGACACCAACATCCCGGCCGTACCATCTCCAACTCAGCCGGGGCAGCCCGTAAGAGCAACCGAAGTGGGTCACTTGCAATAGCCGCCGGCCAGAGGTGCCATCCGGCCTGTCCATTGGAAAGCATTGCACGAAAGGTGGGCCTTATGGGCAGCAGTTGGGCCAGTCCCTGGTGTTCCTATGTTGCTAACAGAAGGCCTACTTTTGGAGCCTTAGCGCCAGAGCTCAACTTCCATGCTACGCATCCAAAACTACGTCAACGGCCGCCTGGTGCCGCCCCGCTCCGGCCGCTACCTCGATAATATTGAGCCAGCCACCGGCCAGGTCTACGGACAGATTCCGGATTCTGACGCGGCCGACGTAGCCGCCGCCGTGGCTGCTGCCGAAGCCGCGCTGCCGGCCTGGCGCGCTCTGGCTGTAGAGGAGCGCGGCCGCATCTTGGTCAAAATCGCCGACCTGATAGACGCTAACCTGGAGCGCCTGGCCCAGGCCGAAAGCCAGGACAACGGCAAGCCCTCAGCCTGGCCCGCTCGATGGATATCCCCCGCGCGGCCTCCAATTTTCACTTTTTGGCACTGCCGCCGAACATTTTGCCACCGAGGCGCACATGCAGGAAGGCGTGGCTCTGAACTACACCGTGCGCCATCCCATCGGCGTAGTGGGCTGCATCTCGCCCTGGAACCTGCCGCTGTATCTATTTACCTGGAAGATTGCGCCGGCCCTGGCCGTGGGCTGCTGCGTGGTGGCCAAGCCCTCGGAAATCACGCCGGCCACGGCCTTTTTGCTGAGCGAGCTGTGCATGGAAGCCGGCCTGCCGGCAGGCGTGCTCAATATTGTGCACGGCACCGGGCCGGGCTGCGGGCAGGCCATTGTGGAGCATCCGGGCATCAAGGCCATCAGCTTCACAGGGGGCACGGCCACGGGGCGCCACCTGGCCCGCACGGCCGCGCCCATGTTCAAGAAATTGAGCCTGGAGCTGGGCGGCAAGAACCCCAACCTCGTTTTTGCCGACTGCGACCTGGCCGCTGCCGTGGCCACCAGCATCCGCAGCAGCTTCGCCAATCAGGGCCAGATATGCTTGTGCGGCTCCCGGATTTTTATTGAGCGCCCAGTGTATGAGGCGTTCAAGGCCGAATTCCTCCAGCAGGCTCGAGGCCCAAAAGATAGGCGACCCGCTGGAGCCGGACACCAAACAAGGGGCCTTGGTTAGCGAAGCGCACCTGCACAAAGTATTGGGCTACATTCAACTGGCTCACGAAGAAGGCGGCCGTCTCCTGGCCGGCGGAAAGCGCGTGACAGTGCCCGGCCGCTGCGCCGAGGGCTATTTTCTGGAGCCCACCGTCTTTGAAAACCTGCCCCCCAACTGCCGCACCAACCAAGAAGAAATCTTTGGGCCCGTGGTTACGCTCACACCCTTCGACACCGAAGAAGAAGCTGTAGCCTGGGCCAACTGCACCGACTACGGCCTATCGGCCACCATCTGGACCCAGAACCTGAACCGGGCCCACCGCGTGGCTCAATCCCTGCACAGCGGCATCGTGTGGGTGAATACCTGGCTGCACCGCGACCTGCGCACGCCCTTTGGCGGCATGAAGAACTCCGGCGTCGGTCGCGAGGGCGGGCTGGAAGCGCTGCGCTTCTTCACGGAGGCCCAGAACGTGTGTGTGAAGCTTTAGCTCAACGAGGCCGGGGTTAAAAACCAACCCCCGCGTACACCTCGGCCAGCGGCACTTGGCAGCTTATGCTACTCAACTCAAGCACCGTGCTCAGGTCCCGGGTTTCGGTGAGCACCCAGCGGCCCAGTTCATCCCGGGTGAATAATTCGGCATGAATCTCCTGGGATTCCAGAATCAGGTATTGCTGCAGGCTCGGAATCTGGCGGTAAAACATGAACTTCTGCCCCCGGTCGTTATTGGCCGTTGAGGGCGAAAGCACCTCCACTAGCAGCGTGGGGTTCAGCAGCGTATCAAATGTTTTTTCTTCGTTGAATACCGGCGGGCCGCACACCACCGTCAGGTCGGGGTACACGTAGGCGCTGCCGCTCAGAATCTGCAGACGCTGGTCGCTACCCACCACGGTGCAGCTTTTCCCGCGCAGGCTGGCTGTATAGCTCTCCCGTCAAATTCGCGCAAATGAGGTTGTGCGCGTAGCCGGCGCCCGCCATAGCGCGGATTTCGCCGTCGAAATACTCGTGTTTCTGCTCGGCCTCGCGCTCCAGCCGCAGGTACTCAGCGGGCGTGAGATGGGCGGTAGGTTCGGTTTGGAAAGCAGACTGGCCCATAATGCAAGCGGAATAAGGGGTTTACCCAAAAGTACGAAGTCAACCCCGTCCGTCGGCTTACCTTTGCAGGCCCAACCATTCGCCTGCCCCGCATGCCCCATCCCACTGCCGATTACTATGCCCATCCCACGGCCGTCCTCGACGAGGGCTGCCAGATAGGCGCCGGCAGCCGTATATGGCACTTTTGCCACATCTGCGCCGGGGCTGATATCGGCGAGCAGTGCAATCTGGGCCAGAACATCTTCGTGGCCGACGGCGTGACTCTGGGCCGCAACGTGAAAGTGCAGAACAACGTGAGCCTTTACGGGGGCGTGGTCTGCGAAGACGACGTCTTTATTGGGCCGTCGGTGGTGTTTACCAACGTGAAAAACCCGCGCAGCGCCGTGCCGCGCAAAGGCGCCGGGCAGTACCAAACCACCTATCTGGAACAGGGCGTGACCGTTGGAGCCAACGCGACCATCGTTTGTGGCGTAAGGCTGGGGCGCTATGCGTTTGTGGGAGCGGGCAGCGTCGTCACGCACGACGTTCCAGCTTATGCCCTCGTATACGGCACGCCCGCCCGGCCGCAAGGTTGGATGAGTGCGTATGGACACCGCCTGAACTTCGATGCCACCCGCCGCGCTACCTGCCCCGAGAGCGGCGAAACCTATGAACTAAGCCCCGACAAAAAAACGGTTCGGCCGGTAACGCGGGCAAGCAATAAGTTGCCGAAAATCAGCAACTAAACTCTGTAAATTAGCAACTGACTACTCAAGTGTACGACCAACTATTGCGCAAAGAGGCCACCCTGGCCGTCATCGGCCTCGGCTATGTGGGCTTGCCCATCGCCCTCGAGTTTGCCAAACAACTCAAGGTTATTGGCTTCGATATCAACGCGGGCCGCGTGGCCCAGATGAAGCAATGCATCGACCCCAGCGGGGAATTAGAAAAAAGATTTCGAGGGCTGCGACATCACCTTCACTGATTCGCTGGAGGTGCTGCGCCAGGCCCAATTCTACATTGTGGCCGTGCCCACGCCCATCGACGAGCACGCCCAGCCCGACCTGAAGCCCCTGCTGGGGGCATCGTCGTCGGTGGGCAAGGTGCTCAAGAAGGGCGACTACGTGGTGTTTGAAAGCACCGTGTACCCCGGCTGCACCGAAGAAGACTGCATTCCGGTAATGGAGCGCCACTCGGGGCTGAAATTCCCGACCGATTTCAAGGTGGGCTACTCGCCCGAGCGCATCAACCCCGGCGACAAGGAGCACACGCTGCGACGCATCGTGAAGGTGGTGTCCGGCAATGACCAGGAAGCCCTCGACACCATCGCCAAAGTCTACGAGCTGGTGGTAGACGCCGGCGTGCACCGCGCCAGCAGCATCCGGGTGGCTGAGGCCGCCAAAATCATCGAAAACACCCAGCGCGACGTCAACATTGCCTTGATGAACGAGCTGTCGATGATTTTTGACCGCATGAGCATCAACACCTACGAGGTGCTGGAGGCGGCTGGGACGAAGTGGAATTTCCTGAAATTCTCGCCCGGCCTGGTCGGTGGGCACTGCATCGGTGTGGACCCGTACTACCTGACCTACAAGGCCAAAGAGTTGGGCTACGATGCCAAGGTTATCCTGAGCGGCCGCACCACCAACGACAACATGGGTGCCTACATCGCTCGTAAGACGGTGCAGATGATGATTAAAAAGGGCAAAGACGTGGCCCGCAGCCGCGTACTGGTGATGGGCGCCACCTTTAAGGAGAACGTGGAAGACATCCGCAACTCCAAGGTGGCCGACGTTATCCAGGAGCTGAAAAACTTTTCGGTGAACGTAGACATCGTTGACCCGCACGCCGACTCTGACGAACTGCACCACGAGTACGGCTTCCGCCTCACGCTCAACGACGACATGCGCCAGGACTACGACGCCGTAATCGTGGCCGTGGGCCACCTGCCCTACGCCGACAAAGACGAAGCCTTCTTCCAGTCCATCACCTCCGACAACGCCGTACTGGTCGACATCAAGGGCCTGTACCGCGGCAAAATGAAGGAGCTGCAGTACTGGAGCCTATAATTTTTAGCTGGTAGCCATTAGCTGCTAGCTGTTAGCCTCCGTTGGGGCAGCAGCTAGGAAAGCTAATAGCTAACAGCTCTCAGCTAATAGCTTATGAAAAAATTCTTGTTACCGGCGGCGCCGGCTACATCGGTTCCCATGCTGTAGTGGAGCTGTACCAGGCCGGCTACCAGCCGGTTATCGTTGATAATTTCAGCAACTCGGAGGAGTCGGCGCTGCAGGGCATCGAATCCATTATCGGCACGTCCGTGCCCGTCTACCGCGTGGATTGCGCCGATGAATCGGCCCTGCGCGGGGTGTTTGCTGCCGAGCCCAACATTGCCGGGGTTATTCACTTTGCGGCATTCAAGGCCGTGGGCGAATCGGTGCAGAAGCCGCTGGCATATTTCAAGAACAACGTGGGCTCGCTGCTGGCCCTGCTCGCGGTAATGCCCGAGTTTGGCGTTGAAAATCTGGTGTTCTCTTCGTCCTGCACGGTGTATGGCATCCCCGATGCGCTGCCCGTGACGGAGGCCACGCCCACCAAGCCGGCGTCGTCACCCTACGGCCGCACCAAGCAGATGTGCGAAGACATCATGCACGATGTATCGGCGGCTCCGGATAACAAGCTGCGCACCATTCTGCTGCGCTACTTCAACCCCATTGGTGCCCACGACTCGGCCAAAATCGGCGAGCTGCCGCTGGGCGTGCCTAACAACCTCGTGCCGTTCATTACTCAGACGGCGGCCGGTATTCGGGAAAAACTTACCATTAACGGTAACGATTACGACACGCCCGACGGCACCAACATCCGCGACTACATCCACGTGGTCGATTTGGCCAAGTCGCACGTAGTAGCCGTACAGCGCCTGCTGGACCACAAAGCCACCGAAACCGTGGAAACCTTCAATGTGGGCACGGGGCACGGCAACTCAGTGCTGGAAGTAGTGCAGACTTTTGAGCGGGTAACCGGCCAGAAGCTCAACTACAGCATTGGCCCGCGCCGCCCCGGCGACGTGCCCGCCATCTACGCGGATGCGACCAAGGCTGAGCAGGTTTTGGGCTTCAAAACCGAAACTTCCCTGGCTGATTCGTTGGCCAGCGCCTGGAAATGGCAGCAGGCCTTGGCCGACAAGAAATAACCAGACCGTCATGCTGAGCTTACTGAACCGAAGGTCGCCGCAGGCAAGCATCTCTGCTGCGTAAGTAACTAATTACTAATGCACGCGAGATGCCTCGGCTTCGCTCGGCATGACAAACAATAAAACACCATGAAAATCCTCATCACTGGCGGCGCCGGCTTCATTGGCTCCCACGTCGTTCGGCTCTTTGTTACCAAGTACCCGGACTACCAGATTCTTAACCTTGATGCGTTGACCTACGCCGGCAACCTGGAAAACCTGCGTGATATCGAAGGTGCGGCCAACTACCGCTTCATCAAAGGAGATATTTCCGACCAGTCGTTTATTGACCAGCTATTTGCCAACGAGGAGCCCGACGCGGTGATTCACCTCGCGGCCGAGTCGCACGTCGACCGCAGCATCACCGACCCGATGGCGTTTGTGAAAACCAACGTCATCGGCACCGTGAATCTACTCAACGCGGCCCGCCACCTGTGGCAGCCCGGCGGCTACGACGGCCACGTGTTCTACCACGTGAGCACCGACGAAGTGTACGGCTCGCTGGATTTCGGCCCCGAGATGTTCACCGAAGAGACGGCCTACGACCCCCGTTCGCCCTACTCCGCCTCGAAAGCCAGCTCCGACCATTTCGTGCGCGCCTGGCACCACACCTACGGCCTGCCCATCAAGGTGAGCAACTGCTCGAACAACTACGGGCCCAACCACTTCCCCGAAAAGCTGATTCCGCTGGCCATTCACCGGCTGCGTACCGGCCAGCCGGTGCCCGTGTACGGCAAAGGCGAAAACGTGCGCGACTGGCTGTTTGTGAAAGACCACGCTACGGCCATCGACGCGGTGTTCCACAAAGGCAAAAACGGTGACACCTACAACATCGGCGGCGTGAACGAGTGGCAGAATCTCAAGCTGATTGAGCTGCTTTGCGACGTAGTGGACGAGAAAACCGGCCAAGCGCAGGGCACCTCCCGCAAGCTCATCAAGTTTGTGACGGACCGTGCCGGCCACGACATGCGCTATGCCATCGATTCATCTAAAATCATGAACGAGTTGGGCTGGAAGCCCAGCGTCACCTTCGAGCAGGGCCTGGCCCAAACCGTGGACTGGTACCTCGCCAACGAAGACTGGCTGAACAGTGTGACCAGCGGCGCGTACCAGGAGTACAACCAAAAGCAATACGCGGACCGCTAACGCTGCGCTTAATGAGGAGTGAAGAATGAGGAATGAGGAATTCCTGGTCTGTCACTCCTCATTCTTCACTCCTCATTCTTAATTAAACGAAGTGTACGAAACCCCTTTTCACGAGCGGCCGCTCGACAATCTTACTTTTCTGGTGACTGGCGGCGCGGGCTTCATTGGCTCGAACATCGTGGAGTACCTGCTGAAATACGGCGTTAAGAAGGTGCGCACGCTGGACAACTACTCCAACGGCTTCCGCAAAAACCTGGCGCTGTTTGCCGATAACCCGGCCCTGGAAATCATGGATGGCGACATCCGCGACGCGGCGGTTTGCGCGGCTGCCTGCGCCGGGGTTGATGTGGTATTGCATGAAGCCGCTCTGGGCTCCGTGCCGCGCTCCATCAAGGACCCGGTGCTGACCAACGACGTGAACGTGGGCGGCTTTGTGCAGATGCTCACCGCTGCCAAAGACGCGGGCGTGAAGCGCTTCGTGTACGCAGCCAGCAGCAGCACTTACGGCGACCACCCCGGCTTGCCCAAGGTGGAAGACCGCATCGGCAAGCCGCTCTCGCCCTACGCCGTTACCAAATATGCCAACGAGCTGTACGCCGACGTGTTCGGCCGCACCTACGGTATGGAAATCATCGGCCTGCGCTACTTCAACATCTTCGGTCCACGCCAGGACCCAGGCGGAGCTTATGCGGCGGTAATTCCGCTGTTTATCGATGCCATCCTGCGAAACCAGCCGCCCACGCTCAACGGCGACGGCGGCCAGACCCGCGACTTCACCTTCGTGGAAAACTGCGTGCAGGCCAACATCCGCGCGGCGCTGGTGCAGCGACCCGAGGCATTGAACCAAGTGTACAACATTGCCGTGGGCGACCGGACTTCGCTGGTGGAGATGTACGACATCCTGCGCGAAGAAGCGGGCTCCGACCTAGCCCCCAAGTTCGGTCCCGACCGGGCCGGCGACATCCGCGACTCGCTGGCAGATATTTCCAAGGCCAACAACCTTTTGGGCTACGAGCCGCAGATTCGCATTCGCGAAGGCCTGCGCCAGACCTTGGACTGGTTCAAGGCCAACCAAGAGTTTATCACCGAGCGCAACTAATCGTTTGTCATGCTGACGCAGGAAGCATCTTATCACGGCGGCCTTTGTCAGAAATACCAATCCATGCGGTGCGAGCGTGATAAGATGTTTCGCTCCGCTCAACATGACAGTCCCTCATGAAAGGAATTATTCTTGCCGGCGGCTCCGGCACCCGTTTGCACCCGCTCACGCTGGCCGTGAGCAAGCAGCTCATGCCGGTGTACGACAAGCCGATGATTTACTACCCGCTGTCGATTCTGCTGATGGCAGGCATTCGGGAAGTCTTGATTATCACCACGCCCCACGACCAGGCGCAGTTTCAGAAGCTACTCGGCGATGGCAAGAACCTGGGCTGTGACTTCCAGTACGCAGTGCAGGAAGTGCCCAACGGCCTGGCCCAGGCCTTCGTGATTGGCGCCGATTTCATCGGGAACGATAAAGTGGCTCTGGTACTCGGCGACAACATCTTCTACGGGGCTGGCCTGGAAGAGCTGCTGAAGTCCAACAGCGACCCAACGGGCGGCGTGGTGTTTGCCTACCACGTCCTCGACCCCGAGCGCTACGGCGTGGTGGAGTTCGACGGCGACAAGAAGGCCTTGAGCATCGAGGAAAAGCCCGCGCAGCCTAAGAGCAACTACGCGGTGCCCGGCCTGTATTTCTACGACAACGACGTTATTGAAATCGCCAAGAACTTGGAGATGAGCCCGCGCGGCGAATACGAAATCACCGACGTGAACCGCGAGTACCTGCGGCGCGGCACGCTGAAAGTTGGTATTCTCGGCCGCGGCACGGCCTGGCTCGACACGGGCACATTTGAGAGCCTGATGCAGGCCGGCGAGTTTGTGCGGGTGATTGAGCAGCGCCAGGGCCTGAAGGTGGGCGCCATTGAAGAAATTGCCTACCGCCAAGGCTTCATCGACGCCGACCAGCTTCGGGCCATTGCGGCGCCGCTGCGTAAAAGCGGCTACGGCGATTACCTGATGCACCTGCCCGAGCAATTGGTGATGGCCGAGTAAGGATATTGCGCTTGAAATAAAAAACGCCCCGCAGCACCGTTGCGGGGCGTTTTTTATTTTAGTTAGTTGAGCCAGCCCCGTCCATTGCCAGCAAGTCAGGACGGTGATTGGGCTGGACGCTAGGCTTTGGCGCGCATGGAAAATTGAGCTAAAATCGGTACTGGCGAGCCGTACCTTGCGGCCCGATTCTAGTCGGTATGGCCGGGCAATTGCTTTCGTTTTTAGGCAACTTTTTCGGCGCTGTCGACCTTATAAAACATTACTCATCTACCGAAAATACGCCCTTACATGGCTAAAGCGAGAACTGTCTTTTTCTGTCAATCCTGCGGTGCTCAATCGGCGAAATGGATAGGGCGCTGCCCGGCGTGCGGGGAGTGGAATACCTACGTTGAGGAAGTGGTGCAGAAGGAAACCGTGGCCACAACCACCGGGCAGTGGAAGCCCGCCAGCACCGTACCCGGCGGCAACCTCACCAAAGCGGCAAAGTCGGTGCCGCTCGGCGACATTCTGGCCGAAGACGAGCCGCGCATCATCACTCCGGACGGTGAGCTGAACCGTGTGCTCGGCGGTGGCCTCGTGCCGGGCTCGATTGTGCTGATTGGTGGCGAGCCGGGCATCGGCAAAAGCACGCTCATGCTCCAGATTGCCCTAAGCCTGCGGCAGATGAAGGTGCTGTATGTGAGCGGGGAAGAAAGCGAGGCCCAGATAAAAATGCGCGCCGAGCGCTTGGCCGACGGCCAGCACCCGGGCTGCTACATCCTCACCGAGACGAACACCCAGAACATCTTCCGGCAGATTGACCAGGTTCAGCCCAACATCCTGGTCATCGACTCCATCCAGACCATGCATTCCACGCTGGTGGAAAGCGGGGCCGGGAGCGTGAGCCAGGTACGCGAGTGCACGGCCGAGTTCCTGAAGTTTGCCAAGGAAACCAGCACACCGGTTTTGCTTATCGGCCACATCACCAAGGATGGCAGCATAGCGGGCCCCAAAATCCTGGAGCACATGGTGGATACCGTGCTGCAGTTTGAAGGTGACCGGCACATGAGCTACCGCATTCTGCGCACCACCAAAAACCGTTTCGGCAGTACCTCGGAGCTGGGCATTTACGAGATGCAGGGCGATGGCCTGCGGCAGGTGAGCAACCCCAGCGAAATCTTGCTCTCCCAGCGCGGCGAAAGCCTGAGCGGCATGGCCATCGGGGCCACGCTCGAAGGCAACCGCCCGCTGCTGGTGGAAGTGCAGGCCCTCGTCACGCCGTCCACCTACGGCACGCCGCAGCGCAGCAGCACGGGTTTCGACGCCAAGCGCCTGCAGATGCTGCTGGCCGTGCTGGAAAAGCGCGCCGGCCTGCGTCTTGGCCAGCACGACGTGTTCCTGAACATTGCCGGCGGCCTGCGCCTCGACGACCCCGCCCTCGACATGGCCGTGTGCGCGGCGGTGGTTTCTTCGCTCAACGACCTGCCGATTCCTGGCAATGTGTGCCTGGCCGCCGAAGTCGGATTGAGCGGCGAAATTCGGGCCGTTTCGCGCCTCGACCAGCGCTTAGCCGAAGCCGAAAAATTAGGATTTCAGGAAATGTACGTTTCCCAGTTCAATGGTAAAGGGCTGGACCTCGCGCGCTTTGGCTTAAAAGTGCAGGCCGTGAGCCGACTCGACGAAGTACTGAACGGGTTATTCGGCTAAACGAAAAGCATGCTGATAATCAGCCCATGTAAACATCGCTAGATAGCGGTTGGGCCGCGGCGAAGCACGGCCGCCACACAAATGATGAAGGACTGATTTGGATTTTATAAATCAAAAAGCCTTATCTTCGGTTGGCTGATTGGCTTTTACCGCGAATTGTTTAGGTAACCGCCCTCGGCGATATGGGTTTTTGGTCAGTTGTCGGCGGTCGGTAGCGGTCGTCCGCCGCTAGTTTTTTGTGATATGATATCCTCTTTCATCACCCGTACGCGCTGCTTGCTGGGCACGGCGCTCCTGCTGGTGCCGGTGCTTGGCCAGGCGCAGAGCAAGCCGGCTCCCGCGGGCAGCACGGTGCAGCGCAAGGCCGCCCCGGCGGCTAAAACGCAACCCCGCAAGGCCGCGGCCAAAACGGTGCAACGCAAACCCGCTCCGGTTGCGAAAGCGGTGGCGCCTTCGGAAACGGTGACCGCCGATACGGTGGTGCCGGCTGCCAAAGTACCCGCCGGCATTACGACGGCGCCCGCAACGCCCGTTGCCGCACCCGCCCCGGTTGCTGCCAAGCCATTCGTGGCCAAGCCCACCGGCACGGCCATCCTCACCGGCCGCGTAAGTGGGGCCACTACCGATTCGGTTGGCGTCACGCTGCGTGAAAATCCGCTCGACCCGAAGGAAAAGCTCATCCGCGTGCCCCTCAGTGAGAAAGGCGATTTCAAGCTGGTCATCCCCGTGTACGGCTCCACCAAAGCCGACCTGGTGTACGGCGATGACGTGGCCCCGCTGTACCTGGATGCCGGCACCGACATGGACGTGCGCTTTAAAGGCGACGATATGTCGGGTACGTTGCGATTTAAGCCCAACGATGTGCCCACCGGCCTGGCCACCAAGCTGCGCAACCGCACGAACCTGAGCGAGGAGCAGCGCCACCGCCAGCAAGCCGCCAACGCCAACAACTACCTGGTAGAAGCCGACGCCCAGTTTGTGGAAAACGACGGCTTCCAGGTGTTGCCCGACAACATTCAGCTCTACGAAGCGCCCTTCCTGTCGTTTCTGGAGTACCGGCGCAAGCACCACTGGAGTTTCTGGAAGACCACGCGGCCAAGCAGTCGTTTACGCAGGACTTCTACAACTACGCCCACGCCGAGGTGATATATGCGTACGCCAACGACCGGCTGACCTTCCAGGACCTGCGCGAGCAGGTGGTGAACACCGAGGGCCGCCTTAAAATGGAGCCCAACTACTACAACTTCCTGCGCGAGCCGGGCCTGATAAACGAGCCCACTGCCGTGCAAAGCGAGCTGTACCACGAATTTCTGCTCAACTACGTGCACTTTGCCGTGGCGCAGGACAAGCACCTGCGCACCGACCCGGACTTCTACCCGGCCTCTTATGCGCTGGCCAGCAAGAAGCTCACGGGCCCGACCCGCGCCATCATTCTGGGCCGCGTGCTGCAGGAATCCTTCCGGTTTGGGCACGTGAAGCAGTCGGCGGCCATGCTGGCGGACTTCCGCAACTACGACCCCAAGAACCAGTTCTACCCCACGCTGCAGAGCGATTTCGACCAGCACAAGAGCTTCGCCATTGGCGCGCCGGCGCCCGACTTTAAGCTGGCCACGGCCACGGGCGACACCGTGAGCCTGCACGACTTTGCCGGCAAGCTGGTGTATCTCAACTTCTGGAAGACCACCAACGGCTTGTGCCTGCGCGACTTGGCGTATGCCCAGGAACTGATTCGCAAGTTTGAAGGCAAGAACATTACCTTCATCAACATCGCGCTGGACGAGAACGAGCAAGCCTGGAAGCAGCTAGTGACGGTGAAAAAACTGCCCGGCGTGCAAGTGCGCGTGCCCGGCGGGGGCCTGCGCTCGGCCGTGGCCAGTGCCTACGCGCTGCAGGAAGTGCCCACGTACATGCTGGTCGGTGAAGATGGTACGTTCCTCAACACCAAGCCCAAACGCTTGAGCAGCCGCGCCGCCATCGACGAAATCAACCAGTCGTTTGGCAAGGCCAGCACCTACACCAGCGCCATCGATTTTCCAGCTACCAAGAAATAGCGCGTCGGCCGCGACGCAACCTAAGTAGCGCGAACTTTGTAGTTCGCTTCCCCGCGCCGTTGAGCTACTCACGCGGCCTAAGGAAGCGAACTACAATGTTCGCGCTACTGCTTTTACCCAGCTCCTATGTCCTCGTTCGCCGACGGCCTCAACGTCTTATCCAAAGCCACGCCGCTCCGCGTCTGGAACGCTGTCCAAATCACGGGCTCCTACATTCTGAGCAAGCTCACCGGCAAGGCCCGGCTGCGGGGGCTGCCCATGGCCCTGAGCTTTGAGCCCACCACCGCCTGCAACCTGCGCTGCCCGGAGTGCCCCAGCGGGCTGCGCTCCTTTACCCGACCCACGGGCATGCTGCCGGCCGATTTATTTAAGAAAACCATCGACGAGGTGGCCAGCCGGCTGTGGTACCTGATTTTCTACTTTCAGGGCGAGCCGTACCTGCACCCGCAGTTTCTGGAGCTGGTGAAGTACGCCGCCGACAAAGGCATTTACACGGCCACCAGCACCAACGCGCATTACCTCAACGACGAGAATGCCCGCCGCACCGTAGAGAGCGGCCTTGACCGCCTTATCATCTCGCTCGACGGCACCACCCAGGAGGTGTACCAGCAATACCGCGTGGGCGGCAAACTGGAGAAGGTGCTCGAAGGCACTCGCAACGTAGTGAAGTGGCGCAAGGAGCTCGGCTCGAGCACGCCGCGCATCATCTTCCAGTTTCTGGTGGTGCGGCCCAACGAGCACCAGATTGACGACGCCAAGCAGCTGGCCGAGGCTCTGGGCGTAGACGACGTGTGGTTCAAAACAGCTCAGATTTACGACCACACGCACGGCTCCCCGCTCATCCCTACCATCGACTACTACTCGCGCTACCAGAACAACGGCAACGGTACCTGGAGCCTCAAAAATGCCCTGCTCAACCACTGCTGGAAGATGTGGCACTCCTGCGTCATCACCTGGGATGGCCTGGTGGTGCCCTGCTGCTTCGACAAAGACGCCGAGTACCGCCAGGGCGACCTCAAAACCGAGACCTTCCGCCAGCTCTGGCGGGGCCCCAAATACCGGCAGTTTCGCAGCACCTTGCTCAAAGGGCGCGACCAGATTGAGATGTGCCGCAACTGCTCGGAAGGTACCAAAGTGTGGGGCTGAGGTCAGTGACTTAATGAAGAATGGATAATGCAGAATGAGGAGTGAAGAATTGGTCGTTGGACTAATTCTTCACTCCTCATTCTGCATTATCCATTAAGCCGAAGGCGTCCTACTTGTGGCCCTTCGTCAGGTTTTTGCCCAGGTCTTCCACCTGTTTCAAGAAGTCCAGCGTGTCCGAATCGGCATAGGTGCCGTAGGCGGAGGCGATGGTGCCCTTCACACCGTCCTTGGCTTCCAGGGCGTAGAGGATGGACATGTCGTCGGGGTCGCTCTCGCCTTCGAAGCGGTAAAAGTCTACGATGGTAACCTCGTCGGCTGCGTAGCTTTTATTTGAATCGCTGCCAATGGTTTGCAGGCGGCCGTCCACGACGTTAAAATCCTGCGTGAAGCCACGCTTGTTGAGTTCGTTTTCAACGTTCACGAGTGAGCGTTCTTCTTCTTTGTCCTGCATGGCGGTTAGTGTTTTGGAGAGTGAAAGCGCAGGGGGCGGTGCTAACGCAGCCCGCCCCCGCTTTGGCTATACGAAGCCGGGGCGGGGGCGGGTTATATGGGCGACTACAAAGAAGTGGCGAGGCTAGCGCTTGGCCTGCGCGGCAGCGCGCGCTTCGATGGTGCGCTGCAGCTGGTCTACGTCGAGGGTGCCGCAGGCTCCGCCGCAACCCTTGGCGCAGCCCGCCGCCGTCTTGCTGAAAAAGGCCCGCCAAAAGATGCGGCCGACATAAAAAGCCGCCGCCACAAACAAGGCAGCAATCAGAAAATACTGAACTTCGACGGAGGTGAGAGCAAGCAGGAGCATGATGGGTAAACTGCGCTGGCGAGAGAATAGTTTGCTGGGAAGTTGAGCTGAAATTACTTGTAAAGCAGGGCCCGGCTATTGCCAGAACTCGCGAATGGTCTGCTGCATCTCGGCGTGCACGGCCCCGTTGCTGGCCACTATTTCGCGGCCGAACAGCGGGTCGCCGTCTTCCAGGAACTGGGTGACGTGCCCGCCCGCCTCGCGCACCAGCAGGATGCCGGCGGCCACGTCGTAGGAGTTGAGGTTGAACTCAAAAAGCCCTCGTTGCGGCCGGCGGCCACGTAAGCCAAATCCACGGCAGCGGAACCCAGGCGGCGCACGCCGTGGGTGCGGCTCATGAAGGCGCCCAGCACCTGGAGATAAGTGTCCATCCTGCCAAAGTCCTTGTAAGGAAAGCCCGTGGCGATGAGCGAGCCGTTGAGCTCTGCAATGTCTGTCACGCGGATGGGCCGGTCGTTGCAAAATGCCCCGCCTCCGCGCACGGCCCGAAAGCTCTCGTCTCGGTTTACTTCGTGCACCACGCCCAGCACCAGGTCTTTGCCGTGCAACAGGGCCACGCTGATGGAGTACACCGGCAGGCCGTGCACGAAGTTGGTGGTGCCGTCGAGTGGGTCAATTATCCAAGTGAACTCCTCGGTGTGGGTGTCGGGGCCGGCGGTGCCTTCTTCCGTAATAAATCCGGCCTCGGGCAGCAGCTCGCGCAGGCCGGCCACCAGCCTGCGCTCGGTTTCCTGGTCCACGTAGCTCACCAGGTCGTGCACGCCTTTGTGCTCAATTTTGGCGCGGTCGAACGTAGACGCTTCCTGGCGGATGAACAGGGCCGTGTTGCGGCACAAGGCCGCGAGGGCGAGGGAAAGCTCGGTGAAATTGGTTGGCATAGAAGGCTAGAAAGTGAACGGTGGGCTGCTGCTTGGATAGGAGGGAAGCGGCAGGTTTATTGAGCCAGATGCTTTTTGCGCCAGCCCACCGCCAGCGCCACCAGCAGCAGGAGCACCGCCAGTATCTGGGTGCCTTGCCCAATCAGCTCGCCGTAGCGCGCGTAAAACGTTACCTCGTCGTTGAGGTGCACAGTGCCGCGGCTGGCAGTGGGCACCCAGGCCGGCTCAACCTGCGTGATTTCGCCTTTTTGGTTGATGAAGCCGGTGAAGCCCGTGTTAGCGGAGCGGGCCAGGTCGCGCCGCGTTTCGATGCAGCGCAGGGCGCCCAGGCGCAGCAGGCGGCGGTAGCCGGGCGAGTCGTGCCACCACGCGTCGTTGGTGATGACGCTGAGCAGTGTGGCCCCGTTGCGGGCGTATTTGGCCACAAAATCGCCGTAAATGGACTCGTAGCAGATAACCGGCGCCACCCGCAGCGCCGGCACGCTGGGGTGCGCCGGATACACGGTGCGCTCGGCCTGGCTGCCCACGCTGCCCACCGTGCCGCCCAAGTCGATGTGTGAGACAATGGAAACCAGCAGGGGCGGCACCTTCTCGACGCCGGGCACCAGGCGCGACTTGTGGTAGAAGGCAATGGGCGCGGTGGCGTCGGCGAAATAGGCCCCGGTGTTGAAAACGTCGTAATAGCCCAGGTCGTCACGGTAGCGGGCGGTTTCGCTGGCGGCTTCCTTGTTGGGGTAAGAGTCGATGGTGGTGATGCCCGTGAGCAGCGCCACGCCCGGGTGCCGGGCCAGCCACTCGCGGATGCGCCGGATTTTGGGGTTGCTTTCAATCGTGTTTTCCCAGTACGATTCTTCCAGCGCCGTTTCGGGCCACATCACCAGGCGCGTCTGCGGCGTGAGCTTCTGCTCCGATAGCGCCAAAAGCCGCGTTAGCTGCTCGTCGTACGGGACGAATTTGGCTCCACCTTCAAACTTCTCCACGTAAGGGTCCAGGTTGGGCTGCACCACGATAACCTCGGTCGTAGGACCTTTTTCCTGGTAGGTAGCTCCAATCAGGTAAGACAAACCGATGGGCAGCAGAATGGCCAGAGCGGGAATAACGAAGGGCCCACGCGCAAAAGCAGGCCCAGCTATGATTGACCGCCGGTCAGGACCTGAATTTTTGCCCAGATTCTCCTGCCCCCGTGTAGAAGCCGCCAAAGCAGGAATTCTTTTCAGCAACTCGTGAAAGAGGAGCAGATTCACAACCCAAACCCACACCGAGCCGCCCAGGAAGCCCGTGTACTCGTACCACTGCACCCACTGCGGTGCGGCCTCGAAGCCATTGCCCAGCGTGAGCCAGGGCCAGGTGAGGTCCCAGGTCAGGTGTAGCTGCTCGAAGGCAATCCAGAACACGGGCAGCGACAGGTAGCCAATGCGGTTGCCTAGGCGCTTCTTGGTCTGCCGGAAGGCCATGAGTGGCAAACACATGAGCAGGGCGTTTAGCACCACGGCGGCAATGCCAGCCGTGAGCTCGGCGTAGCTGACCCACCACGTGGTGACGGCGTTCCAGAGCACCAGAAAAAGATACGTGTAGGCAAACACGCGCCGCTTGCGGGCACCTTGCCGCGTGAGCTGCCGCTCCATGAGCAGGTACGGCACCCAGCCGATGAACAGCAGCAGCGAGAGCGGCGCCGAGGGCTGCGGCGGCCAGCCGCCCCAGAGCAGTAAGCCGCTGAGTACGGCCAGCACCGCCGGGCGCGGCAGCTTAGTCTTCGCTGTCGGCGTCGTCTTCGGGGCGGCGGTAGCGGTCTTCGCGGCCGGGGCGGGGCTCGCGGGCGGGCGGGGCAAGATTTCCTTCGACGACAACGACAATTTCTCCTTTGATAGTGGGACGGGCCGCAAAGTCAGCCTCGAGGCTGGCCAGCGTGCCGGTCACGGTTTCTTCAAATAATTTGGTCAATTCGCGGCTGACGGAGGCCGGCCGCTCGGGGCCCAGCACCTCGGCCAGGCTGGCCCAGCGTTTTCACGATACGGTGCGGGGATTCGTAAAAAATCATGGTTCGGGTTTCGGCCGTCAGCTCCCGCAAGCGCGTCTGCCGACCTTTTTCACCGGCAAGAAGCCTTCGAATGTGAACCGCTCGGCCCCAAAGCCCGACTTGAGCAAGGCCGGTACAAAGGCCGTGGGGCCGGGCAGGCACTCCACGCCCAGGCCCTGCGCCAGGCACTCGCGCACCAACAGAAACCCCGGGTCGGAAATTCCGGGCGTGCCGGCGTCCGAAATCAGGGCCATGGTTTCGCCCTTGGCCAGGCGCTCGAGCAGGCGGGGCACTTGCTGGTGCTCGTTGTGCAGGTGGTAGGAGAGCAGAGGCTTCTTCAGGCCCAGGTGCTGCATCAGGCGGCCGCTGGTGCGGGTGTCTTCGCACAGCACCGTGCCCACTTCGCCCAGGATGCGGATGGCCCGCAGGGTGATGTCTTCCAGATTGCCAATAGGCGTGGGCACGAGGTAAAGGACCGTGTTGGGCATAAGGCAAAGGTAGACGCTGCGCTTAATGAAGAATGAGGAATGAGGAATGAGCGAACGACAACTCCCCTCCTTTTTTAAGGAGGGGACGCTCAACTGCCAAGTTGGTGGGGTGGTTGCCCTCGTTGAACGACACCCGAACGACTGGCGACAGAACGAGTTGAGCTGGAATTGTTCGGGTGTCGTTCAACGAGGGCAACCACCCCGTCCGAGCTAAAGCTCGAACATCCCCTCCTCAACTGAGGAGGGGAGTTGTCCGCCCATTCCTCATTCTCCATTCTTCATTCCTCATTAAGCGCAGCGTATCGCGCGGCTACGGCATCAATGGCCTCGGCCAGGCGGTGGTCGCGCTTGGTGACGGTGTTGCCGGCGTCGTGGGTGCGGAGGCGGAATTCGACCACGTTGTATTCGTTGCTAAACCACGGGTGGTGGTCGAGGCGCTCGGCCTCGGCAGCTACCTCGGTGAGGAAGGCAAAGGCGGTTTTAAAATCATCAAACCGGAAGCGTTGGCGCAGGCTGTTGTCGGTTTCGACCCACATACAAATAAGGAAATTACGGTATTTAACGAAGAGGTAACCACCGGCTACGGTACAACCCAAACGGCCAAACTAAAGTACACCTTACTCCTAGTTGCATCCTTAACTTTTCACTTAACACAATGGCCATCGACCCCAACAATCGCCCCATTCGCGTCATCAACGACGATACCAGTCAAGAAGAAATGGAGGCCGGCCACCACATCCCCAACGCCGACCCGCCCAAGAACGAAGCGGCCCGCGGCGGCTTTGGCAACCGCGACGGCAAGGAAGGCTTCGGCACCGACAGCGCAGGCGGTGAAACCGCCTTGTCGGTGAACGAAACCGCCGACCGCATGAGCCCGCCCCACGACAACATGCGCTCCACCGACGAAGGCCGCCCCGACCGGCCCAACCAGGACATGCCGGCTGATTCCGAGTACACGGAGTCGATAATTCCCTCGGGACGCCCGGTAGATGAACTCGACGCGCACGACCTGCGGCCCGGCGTTGACGAAATGCGCAACCCCAACTCCCGCGTGGGCATGGGCCAGATGGAGCCCCGCCCCATCGAGCCCATCACCGGCACCGACACCAACGCCGAACTCAACGACCCCAACGCCACCGACACCGCCATCGACCAATAGGCCGCGGCGCCTGGTACCGGGTTGCGACGACAGAAATTCCTTTTTCCACATTTCCACTTTCTAACCGTCCTTTATCATGCCGTACAAAAGCAATAACACCAACCAGCAATCCAGCGAAAACAAAGGCGCTCCGGCCGGCAAAGGCCAGCCCAAAGCCTCTGGCGAACTGCCTGTTATGGAGACGGATGAGGCCATGCAGGCCCGCCTGGAGCAGGAAGCCCTCGACGCTGGCCTGCGCCACCCCAATCGCAACCTCGACAAGCCGGAACTGGACCGCCCCGCGTACGGCGGCGGTCATTAATCTTCTTCCTTACTGAAAAACGTCCTGCCGGGCGGGTCAACTCGTTCCGACCCGCCCGGCAGGACGTTTTTCTTGCTCATACTTTTCTTGTGCGCCGCTTCGCCACCACCGACCTGCACGGCTGCCTGCAAACCTTCCGCTATCTCGTGGAGCAAGAGCTGCGCCTGACCCCCGCCGACGAACTGTACTTGCTGGGCGACTACGTGAACAAAGGCCCCGACAGCCGCGGCGTGCTCGACTACCTCATGCACCTGCAGGCCACGGGCTACCGCGTGCACTGCCTGCGCGGCAACCACGACCAAGCCTTGCTCGACGCCTCTCGCCACCGTTGGCGCTGGGACTGGATGGGCCCCCGCGGCCGGCTGCCCACGCTGCGCAGTTTCGGGGTGCGGCGCATGGCCGATATCCCTCCGCTGTACCTGAACTGGCTGGCCGCCCTGCCCTACGAAATTGAGCTGCCCGACTTCGTGCTCGTGCATGCCGGCTACAATTTCGCGCTGCCCCCGCCGAAATGCGGAGCGACCTCAGCTCCATGCTCAACATCAAAAAGTTTGTGTTTGACCCCTCGCGGCTCGCAGGCAAACGCCTCTTGCACGGCCATGTGCCCACACCCACCGCTCAGGTACGCGCCAAAGCAGCTTTGCACCCCGGCGCCCTCGGGCTCGATACTGGCTGCGTGTACCGCCATAACCCCGAATTGGCCCACCTCGCGGCGCTCAACCTCGACACGTGGGAGCTGGCCCTGGTGCCCAACCGGGAACCCCCTATACCATCGGCAAACGTTGAGTAGATGCCAGTCGTGTCTTACGGTATTCAGAAAAGCCTCCGCTTTGAGGGCAGAGGCTTTTTTGTGTTATGCTACCATATGGAGTTCTATATGTTTGAATTCAGTAAAGAAATTGTTGTGCTTCTGGAAAAATAGAGCCGGAAATAATTATGAAACCTTGCCTGCTCGAAATCGGGGAATTCTGTAATTGAAAGGCTGTTTCCAGGAGCTAACCGTCTTTCCTTGAAAAAACAGAAAGATCAAAAAATAATTGTAAAATAGCCTGAAATGCGTAGGATATAGAATATATTGTTGGCATAAAATTGCATTATGCTATCTACAATTTGGGCGCGCTATTGCAATTGGCTCCGGGGGCTATAGGTTTGATAAATCCTATTATGCTTTACCTGTTTCTACTCGTTAAAACATAAGCACCGTATCGGCTTGATGTTGTAAAATGTAACTATGGGTATTTGCTCCGGCCTTTATGAATTGCATGCGCCCCATTAAGGCTGGCAAGTGCTGGGAAGGATTTCAACCGACTTTGTCACAATTTATTTTCTACTATATGAATCACATTTTACGCTTTCCCATTCCTTCGGCTTCCCAGTGGCTGCAGCGCCGTTGGCCGCTAGCGGGGCTTTTCCTGAGCCTGGCCTTGCCTTTTAGCAGCCACGCCCAGAACAACACTACAACCTACACGGTCGGTGTATCAAAAAAGCTGATTATGCTACAATTGCGGAGGCTTTAGCAGATATGCCAATGACGCTCTCGAATTCAATTGAACTGCAGTTAATTGATGCCACTTACCCCGAAAATGTAGTTCTGAACAAAAAAGGGTCTATAGGAAATACCCTCACCATTCGCCCTGCTGCAAACACAACCACCGCAATCAACGGCACGGTCACGTTTGGAGCAAACAGCGCGTACACTACTATTAACGGCAATAGCAGCAACAACAGCACTGCCAGCAAAACCCGCGCGCTCACGCTGCGTCAGCCCGACGCTGCAAAGTCTGCGCTTGTGTTCAGTGGCGACGCATCTTATAATGAGGTTAGCGAAGCGAATATCTATGGCGCCACTAGCTCGGCTACAAGTGGCGTGGTAGTAATAGGCGATGGCGTAAGCACCGGCAACGACCACAACAGCCTCACTAAAAGTTATATAGCTAACGCGGGTATTTCTCAGTTGCCAGCAAACCTGGTTTACGCTGCCAACGCGGGTAACGGAACCAACGATGCTTTTACCCTGAGTGAAAATGAGCTCTTCAACTTCACTAATACCGCGGTACTGGTAGCGGCCGGTAACGGCGACAGATGGACTATCAGTGCAAACAGCATTTACTACAACTTGTCAACGCCTCCCTCCACTGCCCAAACCGGCATTGACTTCCGTCCAGGCAGCGGTGCCAATGACGTGACCATTACCGGTAACTTCATTGGTGGAAAAACCGCTGGCGCCTCAGGAGGCATTTGGGAAAACACTGGCAGCCAAAACTTTCGCGGCATTGTAATTAATTGCGGTACTAGCGCCACCCTTACCAACGAGGTAACCAGCAACACTGTGAGCAACGTGAGCTTGACTGTTGCCAGCTCTGCCGCCCTCACCGCATTTGAAATAGCTACCGGCCGCTGCGAACTGAATGCGAACACCGCGTCCTTCCTGAGCAATAGTGGTACAAGTGGTGTTAATAACCTCGTGAGTCGCGCCACTACTTTGTTGACCTCTTTTAATGTGAGTAACGAACAGTTAATGGTTGTAGAAGGCGGCTTAACAACTGTAACTGGCGACCTGAGCAACGCTGGCATTATCAATCACACGGGAGGCGATATGCTTATCACCGGCGACTTCATCAATAGCGGCACATTCGCCCAGACTTTAGGCGACATCGAAATAAAAGGAGACATGGTGAACAGCGGTCAATTCACCTGTTCGACTGGTAGAGTGAAGCTGACGGGTACTGGTCCGCAAAGTGTAAGTGGCGGTCTGTACTTCAACCTGGAAGTAAATGGCGCCGGCACCAAGACTTTTACCGATGATGCCGATGTATTCAATGGCATTCAGATGATTAATGGTGTGCTTGCTACTGGCCCTTCTTACCGCATCAAGTTGGGCTCGTCGGCTAACCTCACCGAAACGGAAGCCAGCTATGTACTGGGAACTATAATAGTGACCCGGACACCAGCTAGAAACACCGCTGAACAATTTGGTGGCGTTGGCCTATCAGTGCAATTGTTGCCAAGTTCTAGCCTACCAGGCGCTACCAAAGTAACGCGTGTAACGGGTACTGCACCAATTGGGGTGAGTGGGCGCCAAGGCATCTTGCGCTACTTTGATTTAGCCCCTACTACCACTGCGGGCGTGAGCGTAAACATGACCTTCAAGTATTTCGACCACGAGCTCAACAACATCGCCCCCGCCAACCTGAAGTTCTTCAAGTCGGTGAATGGCGGCACTACCTGGCAGAACAAAGGCGTGAGCAGCGCCGGCGTCGGCTACGCCGTGCTCAACGGTGTGAACGACTTCTCGCTCGCTCGTTGGACCCTGGGTGATGTGACCAATCCGCTGCCCGTTGGGCTGATTTCCTTCCAGGCCGAGCGCCAGGGCCGCAACGCCCTGCTCACCTGGACCACGGCCAGCGAACAAGACAACCGCGGCTTCGGCATTGAGGTATCCCTGGATGGCCGCACGTTCCGCGAAATCGGCTTCGTTGCCCCCGAGGGCGGCAACAGCAGCTCGTCCCGCCGCTACAGCTTCGTGGATGCTACCGCGGGCAAAACCGGAGCGCGCTACTACCGCCTCCGCCAGGAAGACCACAAAGGCCCGGTTTCCTACTTCGGCCCCAAGCTGGTGAGCTTCGACGCTTCCGCGACTTCGTTTGCGGCCTACCCCACGCAGTTCGGCTCGGAGCTGACGGTGTTGCTCGCCAGCCCCACCGCCACCACGGCTACGCTGCGCCTTTTCGATGCCATGGGCCGCGAGGTGTGGCACCAGGAGCAGAACGTGACTTCCGGCCCCGTGCAGGTGCGGCCCGGTTGCGCCGCCGGCAGCTATATCCTCACAGCTACCATGGACGGCCAGGTATTGCGCCAGCGTGTGGTGAAGGAGTAGCAGTCCACATCCAAGCTTGCTCCCGGACAAAAAAAGTCGGAATTGAGCCAGAAAGCACGGTGCGTGCCCCTAAACAAAAAGCCCCAGCCGTTATTGGCTGGGGCTTTTTGTTTTATGATGTTGCCTCGAAGGGGTGTCTATGAAAAATTGAGCTGGGTTTACTTGTTCTCCAGTATCCCGGCGGCTATGGCTTTTTGAGCCGAAGCACGGTAGGGATTGAGCGAATCGGCGGCTACTTTGCGCAGGGTGGCCAAGGCCTGGGCCGTTTCTTTAGCCTGCCATTGGGCCATGCCCAAGTGGTACTGTGCCCGCCGGGCCAGGCTCGCCGGCGCCGCTGGCTTCCCGCACGCGCCGCAGGTAAAGCTGGGCTGCGCTGCCCTGGCCTTGCCGCAGCAGAATCAGGCCGCGAAGGTATTGCAGCGTGTCGGCACCCACGCTGCTGGGCGACACGCGGCCCAAGGAGTGCAGCGCGGCCGGATAGTGACCCGACTGGTACTGGTCGAGGGCTTCGCTGAGCAAGGGGCGGCTGTGCAGCAGGCCGGTGGTTACGGCGGGGCCGGGGTCGGGCTGGTAGTAGGCTTCCCAGTTGCGGGCGGGCCGGGCCGGGCTGGGGCGGCTAAAGTACCAGGCCGCGGCGCCGGCCGCCAGCAACAGCACCACGCCTATGGTGCCCAGCACCGACCAGCGCCGCTGCCGGCGCTGGGTGAGGCGCTGCATGCGGGCCAGGGCATCGCCGCGCTGGTTCATGCGGGCGTCGAGGGCTTGCAGGCGCTGGCGCAGCGTGTCGTGCCCGGCCGCCCAGCGCAGGTCGGCCGTCAGCTGCTCGTAGGCGGCGTGGGCATCGGCCAGGGCCTCGTCCTGCTCCAGGCGCAGCTCAAACGCTTCCTGCTCGGCCGGCGCCATTTGGCCGTCGGCAAAGCGTTCGAGCTCCTCGAAGTAGGGGCGCAGGTCGGGAGACGGAGTCAGGGGACTCATTTCAACAGCTCGTAAAGTTTGCGCAGGCAGGTGCTTTTCTGGAGGCGGGCCACGGTGGCGTTGGCAAAGCCCATTTTGCCCCCATCTTCTCGAAGTGGTAGCCGTGGAAGTAAAAGTAGGTCAGTACCCGCTGGCAATCGGGGCCGAGCCTGGTTGAACTGCGTGAGCAGGCGCTGGCGGCGGCTGGCTTCGGCGGCGGGCAGGGGCTGGTGGGCCGGCACGTGAGCCGCGAGGCGCAGCTCGGCCATGCCGTAGACGTGCGCCCGCAGGTCGGCGGGCATCAGGGTGAGGCGGCCGTCGGCTACCTGGTCGTAAAAGTCGAGCAGGGTGTCCTGCAGCAGGCTCGTGGGCCTGTGCGGCGGCCAGCCGGTGCTTACGCTGGGCCCAGCGGGCAAACAGGTGCCGGCTGCGCTGGTAAAAGTCAACCAGAAACTTCTGGTTGCCGACGCGCAGCTGGGTAAGGGTTTCGGCGAGAGGCGCGGACATGGGAAATAGCAAAGGCACTGGCAAGTAACAACGGAATCGGTTATCAACGGACGAGGTAATGCAGCACCGCGGCCGAGAGGGCGCCGGGCATTTGGCTTGGCCTCGGGATTTATCCCGGCCCCGGTACCTCCCGGATGGTTCATTCCGCGTTACCGCAACACCCCGTCAGCTGTTACCTTTGGGCTTATGCAAACAGTCGCCCCCGCCCGCCTTCTTGATACCGCCGTTTTCGACCTTATCGCTAAGGAGAAAATCCGCCAAACCCACGGCCTCGAGCTCATTGCCTCCGAGAACTATGTTTCGGAACAGGTGATGGCCGCCCAAGGCTCCGTGCTCACCAACAAGTACGCCGAGGGCCTGCCCGGCAAGCGCTACTACGGGGGCTGCGAAATCGTGGACCAGGTGGAGCAGCTGGCCATCGACCGCGTGAAAGAGCTGTTCGGCGTGGCCTGGGCCAACGTGCAGCCCCACTCCGGTGCCCAGGCCAACGCCGCCGTGATGCTGGCCTGCCTGCAGCCCGGCGACAAAATCCTGGGCTTCGACCTGAGCCACGGCGGCCACCTCACCCACGGCTCGCCCGTGAACTTCTCCGGCAAGCTCTACCAGCCCAGCTTCTACGGCGTCGAGAAAGAAACCGGCCTCATCGACTGGTCGAAAATCAAGGACATTGCCCGCCGCGAGCGACCCAAGATGATTATCTGCGGGGCCTCGGCGTACTCGCGCGACTGGAACTACGCCGCCCTGCGCGAAGCCGCCGACGAGGTGGGCGCCCTGCTGCTGGCCGATATTTCGCACCCTCGGCCCTCATCGCCACGGGCCTGCTCAACTCGCCGTTCGAGCACTGCCACATCGTGACCACCACCACCCACAAAACCCTGCGCGGCCCCCGCGGCGGCCTCATCATGCTGGGCAAAGACTTCGAAAACCCCTTCGGCCTGAAAACCCCGAAAGGCGAAATCCGCCAGATGTCGGCCGTGCTCGATGGCGCCGTGTTCCCCGGCACCCAGGGCGGCCCGCTCGAGCACGTGATTGCTGCCAAGGCCGTGGCCTTCGGCGAGGCGCTGAACGACGACTTCAAGGCCTACACCCAGCAAGTGGCGCGCAACGCCCAGGCGCTGGCCGCCGGTTTCGTGGGGTTGGGCTACAACATCATCTCGGGGGCACCGACAACCACCTCATGCTGATTGACCTGCGCTCGAAAGGCATCAGCGGCAAGCTGGCCGAAAACACGCTGGTGCGGGCCGACATCACCATCAACAAAAACATGGTGCCCTTCGACGACAAGTCGCCGTTTGTGACCAGCGGAATCCGCATCGGCTCGGCCGCCGTAACTACCCGGGGCCTGGGCGAAACCGACATGGGCCGCATCGTGGAGCTGATTGACGAAACCCTGGCCCACCACGACAACGACACGCGCATCGGGCAGGTGCGGCAGCGGGTGAACACCTGGCTGCAGGACTACCCGCTTTTTGCTTAACAAGGAGTGAGGGAGTGAATGGGTGAATGAGCGAATGCGTCAATAAGACGTTTGCTCATTCACCCATTCACTCAGTTACTCATTCACTCAGTCACTCTTCCGTGCAATCTCAATCGCAAAAAATCTCCGCTGGGCGAACAGCACGAAATGTCCTTCATCGACCACCTGGAGGCGTTGCGCTGGCACGTCATCCGGGCGGCGATTTCGGTGGTAGTGTTTGCCACGGGCGCGTTTTTTGCCAAAGACTTCCTGTTTCATGACCTGATTCTGGGGCCGTCGCGCAACGATTTCTGGACCTACCGCGCCTTCTGCCGCCTGGGCCAGTGGATGAGCTCGTCGGCGGAGCCCTGCGCCAACAACGTCAACTTCGTGATTCAGAACCGTGAAATGAGCGGGCAGCGGCCATGCACATCAGCACGTCGTTTGTGGTGGGCATTGTGCTGGCGTTCCCGTACCTGTTCTGGGAGCTGTGGCGCTTTGTGAAGCCGGGGCTCTACCCGCACGAGCGCAAGAACTCGCAGGGCGCGGTGTTCTTTGTGTCGATACTGTTCATTCTGGGCCTGCTGTTTGGGTATTACATCGCGGCGCCGCTGAGCATCAACTTCCTGGCTTCGTACACGGTGGATGCCACCATCGAGAACCAGATTGACATGCAGAGCTACATTTCCACGCTCACGACCATGACGCTCTCGTGTGCTTTCGTGTTTGAGCTGCCCATGATAGTGTTTTTCCTGGCCAAAGCGGGGCTGATTACCCCCGAAATCATGCAGGTGTACCGCAAGCACGCCATTGTGGTCATTCTGGTCATTGCGGCGGTCATCACCCCGCCGGATATTACGTCGCAAATCATCGTTACCATTCCCATTCTGCTGCTCTACGAGCTCAGCATCAACATTGCCCGTGCCGTGCGGCGCAACGATACCGCCCGCCTGAACAGTGAGCTGGGAAAGTAGGGCGGCGAGGAATTAACCGCACTGCCCACCTCTTTTCGCCCTTCACCTCCTGCTAGTATGAAAATCGCTCTCGGTTCCGACCACGCCGGCTTTGCCCAAAAGGAAATGCTTCGCACCTGGCTCAGCAGCCAGGGCCACGAAGTGCATGATTTTGGGACGCACACGGCCGACTCGATGGACTACCCCGACGTAGCGCACCCGCTTTCCGAGGCCGTGGCCGCCGGCGAATACGAAGAGGGGATTTTGCTTTGCGGCTCGGCCAATGGCGTGGCCATTACGGCTAACAAGCACGCCGGCGTGCGCGCCGCCATTGCGTGGCTGCCCGAGCTAGCCAGCCTGGCCCGCCAGCACAACGATGCCAACGTGCTGTGCGTGCCGGCCCGCTACGTGAGCGGCGAGCAGGCGCAGGAAATTGTATCAGCTTTCCTCAAAACGGATTTTGAAGGCGGTCGGCACCAGCACCGGGTTTCAAAAATAGACGGCTGAGCTTCATTTAAGTGAATGTCAGTCTGCTGCCGGCCCAGGCGGCTGAAAAAACTTATTTCCTGGAATAGCATTAAAGCATGAAGATTAGCTGCGCTATGCTTATCTTTGGCTAGCACTATGCAGCTAACCCTGAAGCGGCCCGGATTTTTGCTAATGTGGCTGCTCGCCTTCGGGCTGCTGCTGGCGGCATCGGCGCGGGCCATGGGCGGGACCTTGCCGCCCGCGGCCGCCAAGGCCATTCGCCGGAAACTGGAGACCCGGCTGCCCGACACCACCCGTTTGCGGCTGCTGGATACCATGTGCGGCGCCCTGAAAAGCGAGGAGCCCGCCCGGGCCCTGCCGTATGGCGAAGCCGCTGTGGCCCTGGCTCGCACCCTGCCCCAGGAGGAGCAGGGCCCGGCCCTGCTCCACAGCCTCCTCAACCTGTCGAGCCTGCTACGCCAACCTCTCGAACGGGGCGGAGGCCCTCGACCTGCTCACCGAAGCCCAGGCCCTGGCCCGCCGGCTCGACAACCGCGACGCCCTGGCGCATGCCTACACGGCGCAGGGTAGCATTTACCACGAACGGCGCGACTCCGCTACGGCTTGGCGCTACTATCGCCGGGCCCTGCAGGTGGCTTCGCAGGCGGGAGTAGAGTCCTGCACCCAGATGCGGCTGCTGGGCAGCGTTGGCGGCCTGTTCTTTTCCCGCGAGCAGTACCCGCAGGCCATGCACTATGATTCGCTGGCCCTGGCCCTGGCCCGGCGCGAAAACGACTCGACGGCGCAGTCAAACTACCTTTCCAGCCTGGCCACCTACCAAATGCGGATGGGGAACATGGGCCGGGTGAAGCGCCTGCTCACGCAGGCGCTGGCCATCAGCCGCCGCCAACAGTCGCTGCGCAGCCAGGCCAACCAGCGGTGCTGTTTGCGCAGTACTACATCCGCGCCGGCGAGCCGGAACGGGCCAACGCGGCGGTGCACGAGGCCCTGCGCCTGGCCCGCCAGAGCGGGTACCTGGAGCGCGTGCTCGATGCGTACAGCATCCTGTCGTTGGAGGCGGCCGAGCAAAACCAGTACCGCCAGGCCTACGAGTGGAACAAGCGCTACTTGGCCCTGAACGACAGCCTGAACAACCGCCAGACGATTCAGGCCCTGGCCGCGGCCCAAGTTAACGACGAAACCCAGGACCGCGCCCGCCGCCTGCGCCAGCTCACCCAGCAGCACGAAGACCAGGTGTGGCGCAGCCGCATGCTGGGCGGCGCCGTGGCCGTGCTGGCCATGGGCCTGCTGGTTTCGGCCTACCTGTATCAGAAGCTGCGCCGCAACCGCGCGGCCCTAGCCGCCAACAACCAGGCCCTCGAGAAAGCCTCTACGGAGCTGCGCAGCGTGGCCGAGTTCAAGGACAAGCTGTACGCCATTGTGGCCCACGACCTGCGCGGCCCGGTCACGGCCTTTGCCGGCGTTACCAGCTTGATTGATACCTACATCGCCCAAAACGACCAGGTTGGGCTGGCGCGACTGCCCGCGCTGGTGCGCCAGGCCGCCGATAGTCTTAACCATTTGCTGGACAACGTATTGAACTGGGCCGTGAGCCAAACCGGAGAGCTGGAATGCCAGCCAGCGCCGCTGCTTGTGTCGGACCTGTTTGCCGAGTGCCAGGCCCTGTACCAGACCACGGCCGCCGCCAGGCAGCACATCACCATGTCGGCCCCGGCCAACCTGCGCCTGATGGCCGACCGCAACATGGCCCGTACTATTTTGCGCAACCTGGTGGGCAATGCGCTCAAGTTTATGCCGGCCGGCGGGCACGTGCACCTCGAGGCCGCGCCCGACCCCGACGACCCCCAGATGGTGCTGTTGAGCTGCACCGATACGGGCCCGGGCATGAGCACCGCCACCGTGGCCGCGCTCATGAGCGGCCCGGCCCTGCCCGAACCTACCCCCACGCCCCGCGCCACCGGCCCGGGCCTCGGGCTGGGCCTGGCCCTGTGTCGGGCGTTTGTGCACCGGCACGGCGGCACGCTCGTCATTCAGAGCCGTCCCGGCGCCGGCACCAACGTGACCGTGAGCTTGCCGGCCGCCAAAGAGAAGCTGAAAGAAACCAAGACCGTTAGAAACGAAAAAAGCCCTTCCTACTAGCGGAAGGGCTTTTTTGTTGAGCTATCGGGCCCGTTACCAAATCACCACCCGCGTGGAATCGGGGCGGTAGAGCTTCTGGCCGGGCTTGATGCCGAAGGCTTCGTAGAACGCGGGCACGTCGGCCATGGGGCCGTTCACGCGGTACTGCGCGGGCGAGTGCACGTCGGTGAGCAGGCTGCGAGGCCAGGCTCTCGTCGCGCACGTGCATCTGCCAGCCCAGGGCATAGCCCAGGAAGTAGCGCTGCGTGGGCGTGAGGCCGTTTATTTTCTTGCCTTCCTTGTACTGCTTGGTTTTCTTGAAGGCATCGAGGCCGATGACGATGCCGCCGAGGTCGGCAATGTTCTCGCCGGCCGTGGCCTTGCCGTTGATGTGCAGCGAGTCGAGCAGGGTGTAGCCGCTGAACTGCTTCACGATGCCGTCCACGCGCTGGTTGAAGCGCTTGCGGTCTTCCTTGCTCCACCACTCGTGCAGGTTGCCCTTGGCATCGTACTGGCTGCCCTCGTCGTCGAAGCCGTGGGTGAGCTCGTGGCCGATGGTGCTGGCGCCGGCGTAGCCGTACACCAGGGCGTCGTCGGCGTCGGCGTCGAGCAGGCCGGGCACGGCGAAGGCCGCGGCGGGCAGCACAATTTCGTTGTTCGAGCCGTTGTAGTAGGCGTTGTAGGTCTGGGGCGTCATGCCCCATTCGGTGCGGTCCACGGGCTTGCCCAGCTTGTTGAGGCTCGTAGCGGTACTGCCAGTGGTTGGCCCGCATAACGTTGGCGGCCAGCGAGCTGCGGTCAATGGTCAGGGCTGAGTAGTCCTTCCACTTGTTGGGGTAGCCCACTTTGGGGGTGATTTTGCGGAGCTTTTCCAGGGCCACCACCTTGGTGGGCGCGCTCATCCAGTCTACTTTCTGGATGTGCTCGGCGAAGGAAGCCACCACGTTTTTCACCAGCGTATCATAACGGGCCTTGGTTTCGGGCTTGAAGTATTCTTTCACGAAGAGCTGGCCCAGGGCCTCACCCAGCGCATTTTCCTGCATATCGAGCACGCGCTTCCAGCGGGGCCGGATGGCTTTGGCGCCGCGCAGCACCGTGCCGTAGAAATGGAAGTTCTCGTTCACGAACTGGCTGCTGAGGGTGGGCGCAAACTCGCGGGCCACTTGCCAGGTCAGGTAGGCTTTCCAGTCCTCCACGGGCTTGGTCTTGAGCAACTGGCCCACCGTCTGGTAAAACTCGGGCTGGCCCACAATGACGGTGTCCACGTTGGTGAATTCCATCTGGCCGAGCCAGGTTTTCCAGTCGATGCCGGGCGTCAGCTTGTTGAGCTGCGCGATGCTCATTTTGTGGTAGTTGGCGTAGGGGTCGCGCAGGGCTTCGAGTTTGCGCGAAGACTTGGCCAGGGCCGTTTCCAGGGTCATCACCCGGGCGGCGTTGGCCTTGGCCGTGGTCGAGTCCTGGCCCAGTAGCTGAAAGGTGTTGGCGACGTGCTTCAGGTACTCGCGGCGGATGTTTTTGGTCCGCGAGTCGGTGTTGAAGTAGTAGTCGCGGTTGGGCAGGCCCAGGCCGGTTTGGCGCAGGTACAGGGCCATCTTGTCGCTGTTCTTGTCGTCCTGGCTCACGCGGGGGCCAATCAGCGCGTTCACGCCCAGCGGTATTTCGTGGGCGATGACGCCGGGCACTTCGGCCACGGTCTTCATGGCCGCAATGCGGTCGAGCTCCGGCTTAATGGGCTCGGCGCCCAGCTTGTCGGCCTTCACCGAATCCAGCCCAACGGCCCAGAAATCGCCGATTTTCTGCTGGTTGCTGCCGGGCGCGGCGT
Organism: Hymenobacter humi; assembly: GCF_042665855.1. Taxonomy (NCBI): domain Bacteria; kingdom Pseudomonadati; phylum Bacteroidota; class Cytophagia; order Cytophagales; family Hymenobacteraceae; genus Hymenobacter; species Hymenobacter humi. The sequence goes on from NZ_JBHTEK010000001.1 coordinate 834,862, forward strand.
TGGCCTTGGCGGCCTCCATGCTGGTCTGGCGCAGGCGGGCGTAAATCTCGTTCTGCACTTCCTTGCCAATGCCCCAGTTGCTTTCCGAGGCTGGGATGGGGTGGTTCTTGAGCCAGGTGCCGTTGGCGTAGGCGAAGAAGTCGTCGCCGGGGGCCACGGTGGTGTCCAGGGCCGCGTGCAGGAGGTCGGGTTTGTCCTCGGAACTGCCCGTTTTCAGGGAATTGGATGGGCAGCCCGTAACAAAGGCCGCCAGCAGGGGCAAGAGGAGCAGGTGTTTTTTCATGCAGGAATGCAGAGTCTCGGCTTGATAATGAAGGTGGGAAACAGCAAAGCGCGCCGCTTTTGTTCGTGGCGGGCTGCAACGACAATGTTAGGCTTAAACCGTTGCATTCTCGCTACTTCAGCAGTAGGCCGTAGCCAACAAACAGAACTGTTCGAGAACGGCTAGGTGGCGCTATTACGCGAAGGCGCCGTATGTTGAGGCCCTACTTCTTCCCCGCCATGTCCCTTCACCTGTTGCTTCTGCTCAATTTTGCGGCGGCCGCCTACCTCACCGGCCTTATTTGGACGGTGCAAATAGTGCATTACCCCAGCTTCGGACAGGTACCCAAAGAGGACTGGGCGCCCTTCCACGCGGCGCATACCCGCCGCATGAGCTACGTGGTGCTGGCCCCGATGGTGATTGAGCTGGGCCTGGCCATCTGGCTGGCGTGGGCCGGGCGCAGCGTGCTGCCCGGCGGCAGCGGCTGGTGGAGCCTGGCGCTGGTGGTGCTGGCGTGGGCGGCTACGTTCTTCATCTCCGTGCCCTTTCACAACCGCCTGGCCCAAGGCTACGACTACATTGCCATCGACGGCCTCACGCGCACCAACTGGCTGCGCACGCTGGCCTGGACGGCCCGGGCCCTGCTACTGGGCTGGCTGCTGGCCAGCTAGCCAGCTCAATAAGCGATGGCTTGAGTAGCCAAAGCACGTTCTGTTAACAGCGCGCTAATCTGTATCAGCCCGCGGCGCTGGTCATGGAGGAAGAAGCCGACGAATGCCCGGCCGAATGCTTCCGCAACCGATACGCCAGAATGCCCAGCGTAATGCCAATAGCGAATAAGTAAGCCCCTATCCACCAAGACAGGGCCAAGGCCCCAATGCCCGGCCAGAACACCACAATGCCGCCAAACAGCACCGACATCACGCCGCCCAGGAACAGGAGCCATTCGCCGGTAATCTGCTTGCGGAGCCGGATGGCGGCCACGATTTGGAAGATGCCCGTAACGACGGCCCACAGCGCCACCACGTACAGCAGCCCCAGCAGGCTGATGCCGGGCCACGCCAACGTGAGCCCGCCGGTTATCAGGCTGGCCAGGCCTTCCAGCGCAAGCGTCCACCAGCGCGACTGGCCGCGGCCCCGCCGATAAGCCATCACCAGCGTAAGAATGCCGTTGATGAGGCAGTAGATGCCAAACAGGGCCACCAACACAAAGAGCGTAATCTCTGGCTGCAGAAAGGTGAGCAGGCCCAAAATAACTGCCGCCAGGCCCCGCAAGGCCAGCAGCCACCAGTTCGTGTGCAATACCGTGGGAACCATCATAGCGGGAAGCGCCGGCCGGAGAGGGGACGCGACGTTGCTTCCCGTGACGAGCGGCAGCTTATCCTGCTATTACCCCAGGCACCGGTCGGGTGTTGCTAGTTGAGGGCCCAGAAACTGATTTTCAGTATTTATTGGCTTGGTTTCCGTAGTTGTTGGGTAAGCATTTCAGCAAAAGGAGAGGCCCTTCCCACTCCCGCGCCGTTTAGGTAAACCAAGTGGTGCGGGCGTAAGAAGGGCCTCCGTTGCCGCTTCAGAAGGTTTACTGCACCGGCCGGCTTTTCTCGCGGGTGGCCTTAAACTCCGAGCCTTCTTTCCACTTGGGGAAGGTGGTTTCGCTGGCCAGGCGCTGCCCAATGCGGAACAGCAGGCGCGCATCCTGCTCGGCGCCGCGCAAGTCGGCCTTGGGGTCGTACTCGTCGGAGGGTTGGTGATAATGCTTGGCCTCGAACTCTTTGCGTTTCGTCTCGATAAACTCTTTGCCATGCAGGCGGCTGTCGTACTTGCCCGAGGCATACAGGGCCGGCACGCCGATTTTGGCGAAGCTGAAGTGGTCGGAACGGTAGAAGCTGCCGGTTTCGGGGTGCTGGTACGGTATCACGTAGCGGTTCTGCTCCTTGGCGGCCGCGCGAGCATAGTCGTCCAGTTCCGACTGCCCGTAGCCCGTGATGGTGAGGTCGCGCATGGGCCCGTAGCCCAACAGGCCGTCCATGTTGATGTTGGCCACGGTGCTGGCAGGCGGGAAGAGCGGGTGGGCCGCGTAGTACGCGGAGCCCAGCAGCCCTTGTTCCTCCCCGGTCACGGCCAGGAACACAATGCTGCGCCCCGGCTTTTCTTTGGCTTGCACAAAGCCTTTGGCGATGGCCAGCAGGCCAGCGCAGCCGCTGGCGTTGTCCACGGCGCCGTTGTAGATGGAGTCGCCGGCCACGGCCGGCCCAATGCCGAGGTGGTCCCAGTGCGCCGAGTACACGATGTACTCGTTGGGCCGGGTGGTGCCGGGCAGCACCGCCACCACGTTCTTGGAAGCCTTCTGGGTAATTTTATTGCGCAGCGAGGTGCTGAAATTCAGGCCCAGGGGCCGCGCCCGAAAGCCCTTCTTGTTGGCCGCGGCATACTCCTCGTCGTAGCTCTGGCCGACGGCGGTAAAGAGGCGCTTGGCCGCGTCCAGGGTTATCCAGCCCTCCAGGGCCACTTTGCTGGCCCCGCGGTCGGGCGTTTGCGGAAACAGCTTGGAGCCGCCAAAGCTGCTTTGCACCACCGTCCAAGGGTAGGAGGCCGGCTTGGTGTCGTGGATGATGAGGACTCCGGTGGCACCGTGGCGGGCCGCCTCCTCGTACTTGTAGCCCCAGCGGCCGTAGTAGGTCATGGCCTTGCCCTTGAATAGCGTGGTGTCGGTGCCGGCGTTGCCGGGGTCGTTAATGAGCACCACCACGGTCTTGCCCTTCACATCCAGGCCCGCATAGTCGTCCCAGCCGTATTCCGGGGCCACCACGCCGTAGCCCGCAAACACCAGCGGCGAATTAACGGCCACCATGGGCTGCTCCCGCTCGGTGAGCACCATGTAGTCGGTGCGGTACTTCAGGGTCAGGCTTTTGCCGTTGCCCGCGACGGTCGCGGTGGGCGCCGGCGTGCCGGTTATCTCTACCAAGGGCACCGGCTGGAAATACGAACCGTTGGGCCCGGGCTTGAGGCCCAGCTTCTTGAACTCGGCGGCCAGATAGCTGGTGGCTTTTTCCTCGCCCGCCGTAAATGGCCGCCGGCCCTGAAACTCATCCGAAGCCAGTGCCTTGATGTGCTGGCCAATGAGCGCCGCCGTAATGCCGTCGGGCGGGGAGGCCACGCTGGCGGTATCGGTACTCGCGGCGGCGGAAGTGGAGGCGGCGTCTGAATCGGCCGTCGCCTTATCCGAAGACGATTGGCTCTGGCAACCCACCAGAAGCAGGCCCACGGCGGCGGGCGCCCACCACCGGCGCAAGGAGAAGAAACGCATCATTAAAAAGATAACTCCGGCCCAGCGCCGGAACGGCCTGCCACGGGCAATACGCTCAGCGACAATCTGTACCCTGACGGCCCAGACGCTGCGAATGTAGCATCAGAAACCACGGCTTTGCCTATGCCGCTCCTCAAAATAATTATGTGCTGCTCAGGTTACCCGGCCTAGTTTGGCCCTGCCTTTGCTTCACTGCACCGCGAGCAGCCGGTACAGCCAGCGCTGCATTAGCCCCTTAAATAGACCTATTTCTTTTCCGATGTCCTCCTATTTTACTCCCATTTCGACGCGTCTCGACCCGGACCAGCGCCTGCATTGCGCCCGCCGGCAGCTCGTGGCCGAAAACATTCTCGACACCATGGCCGCCAACGGCACCGGCCCCGACGACACCTCCATCGGGTATCTGCAGCGTTACATCGACGACGAGAGCAGCCTGGGGCAGGCCGTGGGGCGCATCATCGACCACCTGGCCCATACCTCGGCCAGTGCGCAGCCCTTGGCCCACCACGGCGCGTACTAGCGCAGCCCAACAGCAAAGCCCCGCCGGCTGCCGTCTTCATGAGAGAAGTGCGGCGGCCGGCGGGGCTTTTGGTATACTAGGCGGGGCCTACATGGCCTTGGCGTTCACGTAGTTTTTGGCCAGCTCGTTGAGCTTGGTGTCGGTCAGCTGCTCTTCTTCCAGGGTTTGGCGGAGCAGGTTGGCGGCCTCGTTGTGGCCCAGGCGCTCGGCGTAGTGGGCGGCGGTGCCGTAGCCCGAAATCTCATAGTGCTCGATGCGCTGCGAGGCGGCAATCAGGGCGGCGTCCATTACTTCCGCCGTGGCGCGCTCCGACATGGTTTCCTGCCCCTCGGCAATCAGGCCTTTCATGGCTTTGCAGGTGTGGCTGTCCAGGTCGAGCTTCAGGCTTTTGCCGATGCGCTCGAGGCGCTCAACCTGGTTTTGGGTTTCACGCAGGTGCTTTTCGAAGCCGGCGCGCAGGCGGCCGTCTTTGGCCTTCTCGGCCATCATGGGCAGGGCCTTTACCAGCTGGTTTTCGGCACTGTACAGGTCTTTTAGCTGCATCTCGAACAAGTCGTCGAGGGTTTCCATTTTATCGAACATAGCGTGGGCAATAAAGTGAGAAATAGGAAAAGCAGCCGGGTGCCCGCGTGGTCAAACGCGGGCACCCGGCTGCTTTTCTGTACGTCCCAACGCGGCCCGGGGTGAGGGCGCCCGCCTGCTAGCCGTTCGGCCCTGGACAAGCGCAGCGCGGGCTTTCTAATATGTTATATGACTGGAATATAAACTATTGATTTCGGCTACAGAGCTGGTTGCCAAACTCAAAGCGCGTGAAGTACCGACCTGAAAATCCGTACTTCCCGAAGCGTATTCTGTGGGCCCTATTCTGGCTCAACCTGAGGCCTGACCCGGCATTCCTACGCGTGCTTCAATCATTGTTTCATGCCGGAAGCCAGCAATAGGGCCTCGTTAATCTGGCCGTAGCAGCAAGCGTCGGCGCTTACAGCCGGGCAAAATGCTCGGCCGCAATGCGGGCGCCTTCGTCGGTGCACAGCCCGCGGATGTAGTAGAGGAAAATGCTGCGGAAGACCTCTGACATGTTGTACCGGTCGGGCGGAAACACGAGCGGGTTGAGCAACAAGTTGAGCTGCTCCATCAACACTTTGGTAACCAAGTGGATGTTGATATCGGAGCGGAACAGGCGCTGGCGAATGCCGTCGTTGATGAGCTGCTGCAGCTGCGGGCCCGAATAGTTGGCCAGGTGCGTCATGGCCGCCTCCCAGGCGCGGGGAAAGCCGCTTTGCAGGTCGCTATAAAAAGGGGCCGGTATGCTGGCCAGGTCGCGCAGCCCAAGCTGCAGCAGGCCATACAGGCGTTCGACGGCCGTGGGGTACTGGGCGTAGAGCTCGGCGTGTTCGCGCTTCTGGCGCTCGATGTCCGCCAGTAGAACGTCGTGCACCAAATCGGCCCGGGTGGGATACTGCGCGGTAAGGTCATCCACGGTCATGGACAGGGCCGTCGCTACCTGTTCATCGGTGGCCGAGTGCAGGCCGTAGCGATGAAAAACCGGCATGGCCATCTCCAGAGAAGTAACCGAAAGAGTAGAATTTGGCATCAAATGGAAGGAAGGAGGGGAGGAAGTGTAATAGGACGAGTCGAGGCCAGCGCGGGCACTTCGATGCCACTCGGAATAATGGTTTATTGCAGAGTGCCCAGCAAAAAGAAAAATAGGAGTTGGGTAAGGTACACGATGGGCACCAACGGGTTGCTTTTGGTAAAATTAGCCCGGTTAAACAGCATTTGAAGCACGCACGAAAAAATAAACCAGTCGCGGAAGTTCTGGAGCGGAATCACGTTGGCTGTCCAGTGCCAGAAGTCGTAAGTGCTGGCCACCGGTTCCATGCACAGGTCGAGGCCCACCATGAGCAGGGCCGCCAGAATGGTCCGGGGCAGCTCAGGCAGGGGAATGTAGCGCGCCAGTACCCCGCACACATATGTCAGCACCAGCCAGTTGAGCCCAATGGCCAGGGGCACGTCCAGAACCTTGAAACCCAGCGTTTGGCCGTAGCTGTAGTGCCCGAAAAACTTCCCGGTAAACACCCCCACCACTTCGGCCGCAAAGCCCAGCAGGCTCACCGAAACGCAGAAGCTCCAGAAGCCCACGCTCCGGCCCGGCTGAAACGCAAAAAGCAGCCCCGCCGTGAGCAGCAGCGTGAGGGGCGTGAAGCGCAGGTAGAAACTTGGATTATTCGAAAAAGCCAGCCCCACAAAACCCGTGATGTGAAACAGCAGCACCAGGCCCTGGGCCACGCGCAGCCGGCCGGTGTTTACAGCCGGGAGAGGCTCGGTGTAGTCAACCATGTATTTGAATTAAGAATGAAGAATGAGGAATGAAAAACTTGCCGGGGACAATTCTTCATTCCTCATTCTTCATTCCTCATTAATTAAAGAGGAAACGATTTTGGCCGACAGCAGGCACAGCGGAATGCCGCCGCCCGGGTGCACCGAGCCGCCGCAAAAGTACAGCCCTTCCAGCCGCCCCGAGAAATTGGGGTGCCTTAGGAACGCCGCCAGCGCGTTGTTCGACGAGCTGCCGTACAGCGCGCCGCCAAACGACGAGGTATCGGCGGCGATGCCCGGCGGCGTCCACACCTTTTCGGCCGCAATCAGCGGCTCAATTTCGGTGCCCAATGCCTGGCTCAGCTTACGGAGGACGGCGCGGCGGGTTTTCTGCGTGAGGGTGTCCCAATCCTGGCCCTGGTCGTGGGGCACGTTTACCATCACAAACCAGTTTTCGTGGCCGGCCGGCGCGTCCGTGGGGGTTTTCTTGGACGTGACGTTGACGTACACCGTCACGTCGTCGGCCACGGTTTTGTCTTGAAAAATCGCCTGAAACTCGCGCTGGTAATCGGCCGAGAAGAAAATGTTGTGCAAATCCAGCTCAACGAACTCCCGGGTAATGCCCCAGTAAAAAATCAGGGCCGACGAAGAGCGGGGCTGGCTCAACGTGCGTTCCGGGGCGGGCTCGCGCGGCAGCAGACGGCGGTAGGTGGGCACCACGTCCATGTTGCTCACCACCCGGCCGAAGTCGTACACATCGAGCGCCGTGCGCACGCCCGTCACGCGGCTTTCGGCCGTCACGATTTCCTCCACCGGCTCGTTGTACCGAAACTTCACCCCGAACTCCTCGGCCAGCCGGGCCAGGCTGCTGGCAATGGCATAGATGCCGCCTTCGGGGTAAAACGCGCCAATGCCGTGCTCCAGGTGCGGAATCATGCTCAGCGTGGCAGGCGCCTGGTACGGGTCCGAGCCGTTGTAGGTGGCGTAGCGGTCAAAGAGCTGCACGAGGCGCGGGTCGGCGAAGGCTTGGGCGTGGCGCTGGTGCATGGTGCCCAGCAGGCCCAAACTGGGCAGGGCACCCACGGCCTTCAGCGTTTCGGGGCTGAGGTAGGTGCGGGCCTTGTGCAGCGACTTGTGCAGGAAGGTGCCCGCCGTTGCCTCGTACGCCTTGCCACTGCGGGCCAGAAAATGCGTGACTGCCGCCGCTGGCGTGCCGATTTTGGTCTCCACCTCCGCGGCAAATTGCTCTGAATCAGCCCAGGCCGTGAGGCGCGTGCCGTCGGCAAAGAAGTAATTGGTGATGGGATCCAGCCGTTCGTAACGGAAGTAGTCGGCCGGCTCGCGGTGGGCCAGTCGGAAAATGTCGTCCACCAACTGTGGCAGCGTAAACAGCGACGGCCCGGCATCGAACCGGTACCCACCCGGCAGGCTGAACTGGTGCATTTTGCCCCCAAACGTGCCGCTGGCCTCAAACACCGTCACGGCATGGCCCGTCACGGCCAGGCGCACGGCCGCAGCGAGCCCGGCAATGCCGGCGCCAATGACGGCAACGGGTTGTTTAGGAGAAACGGAGGACCCCGTCGGCCTTTGGCTTGCTTCACTGGTAGCAGGTTGATTTAGGCAGCAACAGCCTCAGGAGTTGTGGGGTTCTGATTTAAGGCAAACACCATTTTGAAATGAGCTACATCAAAACGTCATGCTGAGCTTGCCGAAGCATCTCGACCGCGTAACTAATTGGATTTAGTATCGAGGGCGAGATGCTTCGGCAAGCTCAGCATGACGTTCTTTTTCTTTCTGTCTTTCTATTTTGCTGAGGCCTATTCCACCGCCAGCACCAGCCCTTTCAGATAAGCACCTTCCGGGTGAAACAAGCTTACCGGATGGTCGGCGGGCTGGGTGAGGCGGTGCAGGATGCGAGCCGGGCGGCCGGCCTCGATGGCTGCGGCTAGCACCGCGCCTTCGAATAGCTCGGGGCTCACTACCTGCGAGCAGGCTGAAGGTGAACAGCAGGCCGCCGGGGGCGAGGTGGGCAATGCCGCCTGCGTTCAGGCGCTTGTAGCCCATGAGGGCGGCGTGGCGCGCGCCCATGTGCTTGGCGAAGGCGGGCGGGTCGAGCACGAGCAGGTCGTATTGGGCCGAGTGGTTTTTGAGGAAGCCCAGCACGTCGTCGGGGTAGGCGGCGTGGCGGTCGGCGTGGCTGGAGAGCTCGGCGTTGCGCTCGGTGAGGGCAATGGCTTTCTTGCTCGAATCGACGGAGTGCACCAGGCTCAGCGCCGGCTTCCAGGGCGTACACCGAAAAGCCGCCAGTGTAGCAGAAGGTATTGAGCACCTTGCGGCCGGGCGAGTAGCGGGCTAGCAAGGCGCGGTTGTCGCGCTGGTCGATGAAGAAACCGGTTTTCTGGCCGGTTTCCCAATCCACGGCAAACTGGTGGCCGTTTTCGCTCACCAGGTGTTCCGTGCCGGTACTTTCGCCCAGCAGGTAGCCGTTTTGGGCGTCGGGCACGGCGTTGCCGGGCACGGTTTCGGCGCTCTTGTCGTAGATGGCGCGCAGCTTATCGCCGAACACGGCTTGCAAGGCAGCCGCTATTTCGGGGCGGGCCCGGTACATGCCCACGCTGTGGGCCTGCACCACGGCTACGTCGCCGTACACATCGATAATCAGGCCGGGCAGGCCGTCGCCTTCGGCGTGCACGAGGCGGAACACGTTGGTGTCGGCCGTTCCGGTGAGGCCCAGGCGCTGGCGCAGTGGTAGGCTTCCCGCAGCTTCTTCTCCCAGAACTCGGGGCTGGGCAGGTTGGCATTCACGCCAAAATCGAGCATGCGCACCGCAATGGAGCCGCCGCCCGAGAAGTGGCCCACGCCCAGCAGTTCGCCGTCGATGGCTTCCACGCGCACGGGGTCGCCTTCGTGGGTATCGCCCTTTACGCGGGCAATGGCTCCCGAGAATACCCAGGGTGGCGGCGGCGCAGGGAGTGGTCTTTTCCGTTTTTGAGGACGATGGTGGCGGGATTCAGCATAAGACTGCAAAGGTACGGTGCCCCGTGTGCGAACTTTGCCTACCGCCTGCGGCCCCGGCCGCGCCATTCCCGCCCCATGACTCCCGACCTGCGCATTTTAGATTACGAACCCGCCCACCAGCCGGCTTTCCGCGACCTCAACCACGAATGGATTTCGCAGTATTTCGCCATCGAGCCCATCGATAACGAAATGCTCGACGACCCCGAAGGCTACATCCTGCGGCCCGGCGGCCACATTTTTATGGCCAGCTACGGCGGTGAGTGGTGGGCACCTGCGCCCTCATCAAAGAGCACGAAGGCGTGTACGAATTGGCCAAAATGGCTGTGTCGCCGCGGGCGCAAGGCCTGGGCATCGGCTGGGCCTTGGGTCAGGCTATTCTGGGCAAAGCCCGGCAGCTGGGTGCGCGCCGGGTGGAACTGCTCTCTAATTCGCGCCTTACGCCGGCGCTCGCGCTCTATGAAAAGTTGGGCTTCCAGCACGTGCCCGTGCCGCCCACGCCCTACGAGCGCACCGACGTGAAAATGGTGCTCGACCTCTAGCTACCGCTTGCCGAACCAGCGCCGGTAGATGGGCTTGCGCCAGGCAAACTGTGCCCACATGGCCGGGTACAGCAGCACATCGAGCAGGGGCGAGGCCGTGCGGTATTCCAGGTCGTCCACAATCACGCTGCCGCCCTGGGGGCCGGGCTGAATCAGGTGACGGTGGCGCCAGAAGCGCAGGGGCGGGGGCAGCACCTGGCCTTCATCCACGAAAAAGACGGTCCCATCGGGCATCTCGCCGTTGTCTACGATAAGCGAGGTCCAGCGCAGGCGCTTCACCAGCGTGTTCAGCTCAATTTCGACATGGTCGCCGGTGCGGCAGCCGTCGAAGCGCAGTACCCGCAGCCGGGGAAATGGCGGGGCCAGGGCCACAAAAAGCGCGCGGGTAAAGCCGGCCATCACTTGGGCAGGAGCTTGGGCGACGGCGGTGCGGAGGGTGACGAGCATAAGTAGCCAACACAACGGGGCCAGCCGGGGATTGTTTGTGGCAGCTCCTCAGCGGCTGGCTATTGCAGGCCGGTTATCCGGAATTCTACCCGGCGGTTGAGCCGGCGGGTGTGCTCCTGGTCGTTGCTGGCCGTGGGCTGGGCGCCGCCAAACCCGATACCGCTGATGCGCGCTTCGCCGATGCCGTGGTCCACGAGGTAAGCCTTTACGGTGCCCACGCGCTGCTCGCTGAGCACCACGTTCTTTTCGGGCGGGCCCACGTTGTCGGTGTGGCCGCGCAACTCAATGGTCATGCGCGGGTTGTCGGTCATCAAACTCACCAGCTTGTCGAGGGCCGCGTAGGAAGTGGGCAACAACAGGGCCTCGCCTTGCTCAAACTGCACGTTTTCGAGCTGCACGGTGGTGCCAACGGCCAGGGGCCGGAGCAAAATGTCCCGCACGGTGGGGCCGGGCGCGGCCGTCCAGGTGCTGTCGGTCGTGATGTAGCCGCTCAGGCTGGGCGCGGTAAGTATAAGTGAGGCCGGGCTTGGCGGGGTACGAAAACGTGCCCTGCGGGCCCAGCTTAACGAGCTTCCCAAACCCGCTCAGACCCAGGCGTAGCTGGGCCTGGGGCAGGGGCTGGTAGGTGTCGGCATTGAGCACGCGGCCGCGCCAGGAGGCCGTAGCGGGTGGGGGCGGCGCCGGCGCCGGCCGGGGCACGATGCGAAATAGGTTGCAGCCGGCTAGGTCCGTGTAGGTGCCCTTGCGGACCCGGGTGGCGCGGCGCCGGGCCAGGTCCACCTTGTAAACGGCCTTGGGACCAGCCAGGTAGAGCCGGCGGCGGCCGGCTTCGTCGTTTTGCATCAGCAGGTCGCTGTAGCCACCCCGCTCGGGCAGGCCGCTGAGGGGCATCAGGTCGGGGTTGGGCCGCTGCGTGGGCAAGGTGACTTTCAGCAGGGAGCCGTCGGTGCTGTACACGAGGTACATGGTGTTGGAATCGTCGAGGCAGAAATTGCCATGGGTGCCCGCGCCGGAAAACGAAATGCTGGGGTAAAATGGCGCTTTCTTCAGCGGGTCGACGTACCAGATGGGCGTGACTGTGCCATTGGCCGGGCTCACTTTAACCTGGTTGGCATCGGAGGTCAGGAAGTAGAGGTCGCCGCGTTCGTCGGTGGCTGCCGAAATCCAGGTAACATCGGGGCCCTGGGCCGGGAGTCGCCAGGAAGTGTAGGCGCCCTTGCGGGTGGCGGGGTCGTAGCGGTACACAAACTCGGGCGCGTCGGTGGGCGCTTTGGTCACGGAGTACAGGCAGTTGTCAAACCCCTTGGCCAGGGCGTACGACTGGAAAGGCAGCACCTGCCGGTGCACCACGGGCGCCTCGGTCAGGTCGTTGTGGGCAAACTCGTGTATCGTGCGGCAGTCGTCTTCCCAGTTGCCGTTGGTGTAGCGAATGGCCGCGATGCCGTACAATTTGTCGTCGCACATCTGGGCCGAGTAGCGGCGGCTGGGCCAGGACTTCTCGGTAAACGCGAAGGACGCCACTAGTTGTCGGCCATCGGCCAGGTAGCGGCTGTCCTGGCTGGCATCGCCCCGGTACTCCACTTGGAACTGCAGCCCGCCGCGCCACACCCGCCGGCCCACCACGTGCGTGCGCCCCGGTGCGCTTGTTATGGGAGCATAAGTATACTCATAGCGCACCTCCTCGTAGCTGCCAATGTCCTGTTGTTCCACGCTGAGGACCTGGGCCCGGGGCAGCCGCTGAATGCTGCTCCACACCGTGTCCTGCCCGCCGGCAGCGGTCAGCTTCAGGTCGCGCTGCGAGTCGGGCAGCACCTGCGTAGTCAAGGTGACCACCGCAGAGCCCGGGGTGCGGGTAGCATCAGCGTAAAGGTCGCCTCCGCGCCGCCTACGTTCTTGCGCAGCTGCCAGGCCCGCGGGTATGTGAGTTGGTAGCGGCCGTTGGCATCGCTGTACACCGCCGGGCCCTGCGCCTTTTCGGGCTGCGCATGTACCACCACGGGGCACCCAAGCAGCCACACCACCAACACCAGCAAACCCTTCATAAACAGTAACTCGGATGTCGACAATACTGTCCTCGGCAAATAAAATCTCATTCTCAGCAAAGAAACAGCCTGCTTCGCCAAAAAGATAAGCTGCCACAAAATTGTGCGGGCTGACCTAGGGTGTGTGGACAATTAGAGCAACCAGACGAGAGTAGCGGCGCAATGCGCGAAAGCGAGAAAGGAGGCGCCCGTTTTTTCATAGCGCGTGGCCAGGCGTCGGTACTGCTTGAGGCGGTTGAAGAAGCGCTCGACTTTGTTGCGGTCAGCGTAGAGGTTGCGGTCCAGCACCCGCGCCACGCGCCGGCTGCGCTTGCTGGGCACGACGAGGGCCGCGCCGGTTTGGGCGCAGCCGGCCACGAGGGCATCGGTGTCGTAGGCCTTGTCGGCCAGCACGGCCCCCACCGCCAATCCGGCCAGCAAGTCCGCGGCCACGGTGCAATCGGCCTGCTGTCCAGGCGTCAACCGCAAGCGCAGCGGGTTGCCCAGCGCGTCTACGACGACGTGGAGCTTGCTGGTGAACCCGCCGCGCGAACGGCCCAGCGCTTCGGCTAGGGCACTGCTTTTTTGCCCCGCGGCGTGCTGGTGGGCCCGCACGCTGGTGGAATCGAGCATGGCCCAGTCCAGGTCCGGGTCTTGTACGGCCTCGAATACGCGTTGCCAGACGCCTTTCTGCGCCCAGCGGCGGAAGCGGCGGTACGTGGAGTTCCACGGCCCGAACCGCTCGGGCAAATCGCGCCACGGCGCGCCGCTGCGGGCAATCCAGAGCACGGCGTTTAAAAACAAGCGGTTGTCTGCCGCCGAGCGGCCGGCATCGCCGGCTTTGCCCGGCAACAGGGGCGCTAATCGCGCCCAATCGGCATCTTTGAGTTCATAGCGTCGCACCACCCAAAGGTCGGCGATTGTCCACACACCCTAGTGAAAATTGAGCTGAATCAACAGCCCAGACCTTACCCCAGCAACTCCTCAATATCGGCCCGGGTGAGATGCTTAATCACGGCCTCATCGGTCGCAATTAGCTCGCTGACCAGCGCCAGCTTGTGGCGCTGCAAGGCCAGGATTTTCTCCTCCACCGTGCCTTGAGTGATGAACTTGTAGGTGAATACTGGCCGGGTCTGGCCGATGCGGTGGGCCCGGTCCACAGCCTGGGCTTCCACGGCGGGGTTCCACCACGGGTCGAGGATGAAGACATAGTCAGCCGCCGTGAGGTTGAGGCCAATGCCGCCGGCTTTCAGGCTGATAAGGAAGATTTTCAGGTCCTCGTTTTCCTGGAAGCGGGCCACTTCGCTGGGCCGGTCGCGGGTAGCACCGTCGAGGTAGGCGTAGGCCGCCTGGCGCTCGTCCAGAGCCGCGCGCACCAGCGCCAGGTGCTGCACAAATTGGCTGAACACCAAAACCTTGTGCCCTTCGGCGACTACGTTGCGAATCATGCGCATGACTTCGCGCAGCTTGCCCGATTCGTGCGTGTAGGTGTCGTCGGCCAGGCGGGGGTGGTTGGCAATTTGCCGCAGCCGGGTTAAGCCCTGCAGCAGCAGAAACTGCGTGCTGGCCGGGCCGTGCTCGTCGAGGTTGCGCAGGATTTTGTTGCGGTAGAAGCTCTTGGTTTCCTCGTAGGCGTGGGCCTGCTCCTCGGTCATGGGGCAGTAGCTGAGCTGTTCGGTCTTTTCGGGCAGCTCCTTGGCTACCTGGGCCTTGTGCCGGCGCAAAATGAAGGGCTTGATGAGGGCGTGCAGCCGGCGGGTGCGGCCTTCGTCCTGGTGCTTCTCGATGGGCTTGAGAAACTCCTTGCGGAAAAACGCCTGCGTGCCCAGCAAGCCCGGGTTAATGAACGACATCTGCGACCACAAGTCCATGGTGCTGTTTTCCACGGGCGTGCCCGTCAGAATGAGCCGGTGCTTGGAGCGCAGCTGCCGCACCGCCTGCGAAGTCGTCGAGGAAGGATTCTTGATGGCCTGCGACTCGTCCAGAATCACGTAGTCGAACTTGTAGCTGGCCAGCAGCTCGGTGTCGAGGCGCACGATGCCGTAGCTGGTCAGCACCACGTCGTAGTCGGCAAAGCGGTCGGGGTTTTTGTCGCGGTACGTGCCGGTGTAGGCCAGAATGCGCAGGTCAGGTGTGAACTTCTCGGCTTCGGCCAGCCAGTTGAACACCAGCGAGGTAGGTAGCACCAGCAGAGAGGCAGCGCCCTGGGCCTCACCGCTTTCGCGGCGGTGCAGCAGCATGGCCAGCGTTTGCACGGTTTTGCCCAGGCCCATGTCGTCGGCCAGGCAGCCCCCAAAATGGTAGTCCTGCACGAAACGCAGCCAGTTGTAGCCAGCTTTCTGGTAGGGGCGCAGCTCACCCAAGAAGCCTGTGGGCAGGGGGTGGTCTTCTACTTCGGCAAAGTCGCGCAGCTTGGCCAGCTTGCGGCCCATGCGCACGGTGGCCAGGCTCGTTGCTCTGCAGGTCGGCCACCAAGGCCAGGTGGTGGCGGCGCAGGTTCAGGCCCTCAGAGGTTTCTTCGCCGAAGGCAAACAGCTCCAGATAGTCCGTAAACCACTCCTCGGGGATGATGGCAATCTGGCCGTTGGGCAGCTTGAACTCCCGCCGGCGCTGCAGAATGTGCCCGCGCAGCCGGATAAACGGCACTTCAATGTCGCCGAAGCGCACGGTGCCGCGCACGTCAAACCAGTCGCCGGCTTCCTGAATGCCCACGTGCACGCTGGTGGGCCCGATGAAATAGCTCTTGGTGGCCGTAGAGGCCGCTTCCACGGTATAGCCCAATTCGGTGAGCACGGCGGTGTTGTCGTGCAGCCACTTGAAGGCTTCGCCCTTGGGCAGGGTGGCGTGGCCGTTTTCCACGGTGAGCTGGCGCTCGCGCAGCTCGGCCACCGTGGCCTGCTCCTGCTCGGGGTTGCGCAGCAGGCGGTGAAACACGTAGCTCTCGGCGGTTTTCTCCAGGTGCACGCTCACCGGCTTGTTGGTGCCCAGCGGCATCAGGTGCGGGCCGTAGCGGAAGCTCACCAAAGTGAATCTGCTCGGTTTCGGCGCCGGTGAGCAGCGGCGCGACAGGCTTGGGCAGCGGAATGCGGCCCCGACGCGGCGGCCCGGGCGGACGCACGGGCGCTTCCGGGGCGGGTGCTGCCGGCAGGGCGTCGCTGAAGGTGAGGCGCGGCCGGGCCACGTAGCGCTCCGAGCGGATGTCGAAGCCGCGGGCGTGCACCTCAAACGACTCCATGAGCGGCGCCACAAACTTCTGGAAGTAGCTTTCTTCCACGTTGCGGGGCACCACAATGAACTTCTTCTTCAGAAACGGCAGCAGCTTGCGCCCGTCAACTTCGGTGCGGAAGGAATAGAGCAGGTCGCCGAGCAGCAGCCAGGCCGGCTGCAGGCATACGAGCAGCGCGTCCTTGTACTGGAAGTCCAGGCGCTGGTTCTGGTACTGAATGGTGGGGAAGTAGTGCGTGCCCTCCTCGTTGCGGCGGAAGTGGAACAGGATGGAGGCCTTCGACGGCGCCAGCCCAATTTCCTTCCAGGTGGGCTCGCCGTCGCGGCCCATGATGAACACGCGCTTGCCGGCCAGCCGCGCCAGAATCGCGGCCATGCGCGTTTGCACGTGCCGCGAAATCAGCTCCTGCAGGGGCTTGTCGCCCTTTTCGGCGTTGTAGGTTTTGAGGAAGAATTCGGCCGTCGCGATTTTGCGGGGCCAGAATTCTTTCACCACGGCTTCCTGCTGAATCTGGTCGCAGAGCTCCACCAGGCTCAAAGTCGGTGGCGTCGAGGCCGGCCTCAAATTCGTGCGCGTTTTTACCCGAAACCGTCTGATGCTGCAGCGTTAGCTGGCCGCGGGGCCCCAGCCTGCACCACATAGGCCGCAAACAAATGGCCCAGGAACTCGTGCTCAAAGAGCGAGTAAACAATTTCAAACGGTTCTGATGTAGATACTTTCATAGCCGGACACGCCTTAAGCGCAAGATAGGGCTGAAAGCAGAAACAGGCACGGCGGAGCTTTGCAGCAGTAAAGGTGAGTTAGGCCCTTACGGCCCCCGGCGAGCAGGGATACATTAGAAGTTATAAATTCTCACGCAAATCCAACTTGCTCGCATTCAGAGCCGGACGAATGCTCACGGCCAAGGTGATAAGAATGATGGACGCGCAGGTGAAAATCAGGTCCGTAAGCTGCATTTTTACGGGGTAGGCATCCACCACGCTGGTGGCCATGCCCATGCTCACGAAGCCGAAGCGCTGCTGCAGCCAGCACAAGGCCACGCCAAACACCAGCCCCGTAGCGGCCCCCACCAGCGCCACAATGGCTCCCACCAGCAGAAACGTTTGCCGCACCGTTTTCTCGGTGGCGCCCATGGCCATCAGCACGGCAATATCTTTTTCTTGTCTATGACGAGCATCGACAACGAGAAAAAGATGTTGAGCGAGGCGATGAGCAAAATGAGCGTGAAAGTGATGAACACGAACAGCTTCTCCACCTTAATGGCCTTGAACAAGCTCACGTGCTGCTCGTCGGAATCTTGCACCTTGAAGCCTGGCCCCAGCTGCTTGCGCAGCTGCTCCTTCACCTGCTCAATTTCGAAGCTCGAGCCCACTTTCACGTAGAGCGCGGTGCGGCGCGTGGTGTAGCCCAACAGGCGCTGGGCAAAGCTGAGCGGCACAAAAATGTAGCTGTCGTCGATGTGCTGCTCGATGAGAAACACGCCGCCCGCAATCAGATTTTGCTCATTAAACGCCTTGTCGGGGTTCGTATCAAGCATTTTTTTGCCGGGGGTGTTGCGCGGGTAGAGCAGGCGCATGGGCGCCAGGCGGTTGTTGAGCGTAATGCTGAGCTCGTGTTGCACGCCGGCGCCCACCAGGGCCACTTCCAGGCTGTCGCGGCGCAGGCGGTGGTCGCCTTCTTTGATGTTGGCGTCAATCTGGCTCTGGCCGAAGTAGTTGTCGCTCAGCCCGCGCATTTTCACCACCATCTGGCGGTCGTGGTACTGCAGCAGGGCGTTGTCCTCGATGACTTCGGTGAGCAGGGCCACGCCGGGCGTGTTCTGCAGCTTCATGATGAAGGTGCGGTCCACGTCGAAGGCCTTGCCCTTGGTGGCCGAAATCACCAGGTTGGGGTCCGATTTGCCGTAGAGCGTGCGCACCAGGCTCCTCCAGGCCGTTGAATACCGACAGCACGATAATCAACGCCATGGTGCCCACCGCCACCCCAATCATCGAAATATTCGAGATGATGGTGATGATGTTGCGCTTGTTCTTGGAACGGAAGTAGCGCTGCGCAATGAGGAGGGGAACGTTCACCTAAAAAATTTGGGACGGTACGCGGGTGGGCAAGCTAGAGTTAATCAATTCCGGGTAAAGCTACCGAACTCCTCAGCGTTGGGCTTACTTGGCCAGCCGGCGCTACTTCCAGGCCTTCACAATCAGGCCCGTGCCCGAATCGTGCACGGTCCGGGCGTCGAGCCAGTTCAGGAGCAGGCAGAACGGAAACGTGACGGCGTAATAGAAGGGCAGCAGCAGGAAAAACAGGCGCGACTTGCCCAGCATCAGGATGGGATACTTCATGCTCAGGCGCCACGAAATCTGGCCCGGCTCGCCATAGGCGTAGCGCGCTTCGATGCGCTCAAAACCGGCTTTGCTGAGCTTCTGCTGGATTTCGCGGATGTTGTAGCCGTCGCGCACGTGCTCTTCGATGAAGCTGGTTTCGCCGTCGTCGTGCACGTCGGAACCGCCCTGGTCGCTGGGCGTGGAGATGAGCAGCATGCCGCCGTCCTTGAGCGAGGCGTGGATGTTGCGGAACACCTCCACGTCTTCCAGAATGTGCTCCATCACATCCACCGACAAGGCCAAGTCAAACGAGTTGGGCTCCTGGTAGAGCACCAAATCTTGCACGGCAAACTGCACGTTGCGCCGGCCAATCTGCCGAAAAATGTGTTGGAGTCGGCCACCTGCTCCTCCTTCACATCCACGGCCAGGATGTTCCATTTCGCGCTCAGGCCACTGAGCCAGTACGTGTACTGCCCGTAGCCGGAGCCCGCGTCGAGAATATTGAGCGGCTCCTGGGTGCGGCCCTTGGCCCAGCGGCGCAGCTCCCGGTGCACGTGCCAGGTGCGCAGCAGCAGCAAATCGAGCAAATGGTAGAACAGTCGGCGCAGCCACGGCGTGCGGTTAAATACCTGGCCGAGCGTCTTCTTAATCGGGTCGTAATACAAGGAGTGAATCGGTGAATGAGTGAATGAGCGAATGAACTAATGGAGTGAGCAAGCGCAGGACCTAGAAGCCATTCACTCATTCACTCATTTGCTCATTCACCCTTGAAGAGGCGCGGCCGGGTGGGCTTTTGCTCTTCGTCGTCGGCGTCGTCTTTGGGCGCGGGCGGGATGTCGAGCGTGCCGAGCACTTGGTCCATGTGGGCGGCGTAGGCGGCGCTGTCGTCGTGGAAGAAAATCAATTCGGGCACCACGCGGGCCGTTTGGCGGATGCGCTTGGCCAGCGCCTGGCGGATGGCCTTGGCGTTATCCTGAATAATTTCGAGCCGGTCGTTGGCGTCGGAGCCCAGCAGCAGGCTCAGGTACACGCGGGCCTGGCCCAAGTCGGGTGTCACGCGCACCAGGCTGATGCCGGGCGCCAGGCCGCCTCCGAAAAGGTGGGGCAGGTCGCGCTGCAGCACTTGGGCCAGCTCCTGCTGCAGCAGGCTGGCCATTTTTTGTTGTCGTTTGCTTTCCATAATAATTGGCAAAGGTAGGATTTGGGTTGCTGGTTTCCGGTTTCTTGTTTCTGGCTGTCAACCATACGTGCTGAGAAAGGGGCCATCTTTACAGTCAGTAACGAGAAACGAGAAACCAGAAACCCAGTTTTGCTTCGCTTTTTCAAAAGCTCTCTTCCTGCGCAGCCTGCTGGCTCTGCTGGTGCTGGTGCTGGCCCTGCGGCTGCCGCTGCTTTGGCTGGGCCTACCTGTGACGGCGGCCGAGCTGCGGGCCCTGCTGGTAGGGGAGCGGCTGCATGGCGGCGCCCTGCCCTACCGCGACCTGTTCGACGGTACCGCGCCGCTGGCCGCGGCCACGTTTGCCCTGCTCGACGCCCTGGTGCCGCGTCCGGTTTGGCTCTACCGGGTGTTTGCCCTCGTGTTGCTGCTGGCGCAGGCCCTGCGGCTCAACGTGGTGCTCAACCGCTACGACGTGCACCCCGAGCGCGGATACCTGGCGGCCCTTACCTACCTGCTGGTGGGCAGCATCAGCACCGATTTGGACACGCTCTCGCCCTTGCTGCTGGGGCACACTTTCATCGTTTTTGCCCTGAGTGCGCTGCTGCCCACCTCCCGCGAAGGCTACGACAACCGCCGCCTGTTCCGGGCCGGCTTCCTCATTGGTGTGGGGGCGCTTTGCTACCTGCCGCTCAGCTTGTTTGTAATAGTGGGCTTGTTTGCGGTGGTCATTTTCGCGGCCAATTCCTTCCGGAGCTCGCTGCTGCTGCTGTGCGGTTTTTTCTTTCCGTACGCCCTGGTGGCCACGTTTTTCTTTTACACCGATGCCCTGCCGGGTTTCGTGCAGTTGCACCTGCAGCCGGGACTCACCGATTTGATTGCCAGCGGGCTGCCGGCCGGCCTGCAGCTGCGCCTGCTCATTGTGCCGGGCCTGGTGCTGGGGCTGGGGCTGGCGCGGTCGTTGGGTACCTCTCTGGGACTGGTGTTTCAGATAAAATTCCGGCAAATGATGCTGGTGTGGTTGGTAGTGGCCATGGCCACCGCCGCCGTGGAGCAGGGGCCGCGCCGGGCGTACTAGTGCTGCTGTTGCCGCCGCTGGCGTATTTCAGTCTCTTTTTGTGGCAGCGCTACGAGCACGCTTGGATGTTGGAATTGCTGCTGCTGCTCATCCTCAATGCGGCCGTGGTACTACGCTACCGGGCGCAGGTGCCGGGCCTCGAAGCCCTCCTGCAGATGCCCGCCGAAAGCCGCTTCGGCTTGCATCCCGACCCGCGCTACGCCAGCCTGCGGGGGCAGACGTTGCTCATTCTTGGGCAGGACGACCGCGCCTATTTCCACAACCGGCCCGCTACGCCTTATCTGGACTGGGCCCTTTCCCAGGTTGATTTCGGGCATTTGTCTGAATACGCCGCCGTGGTGCGCATCGCCCAGCGCATGGGCCCCACCCCGCCCGATTACCTGCTCGACCAAACCAAGCAGGTGCCCCGGCTCAAGCAGCTTCTGCCCAACGTGTTTGGCGCTTACGAGCCCGCCGGCACCCCTGGCCTATACCGCCGCCAGCTCAACAAGCCCAGGCAATAGCGCTTTATACCCAGCACCAGGATTTGGTGCGCCGCTCGCTGGGCAGGTTGCGCAGGAATACGGCCAGCGGCTCCAAGTCCGTGAGCAGCGAAGTCAGGACGATGGCGCGGCCATCTACCAAGTGCAGGCGCAGGTAGTCATACTTGGCCCAGAAGCTGCGGCGGGCACTGCACCGTACCCGCTCCACCGTGGCCAGGTCCCGCCGCTCAAAGGCAACGCGCTGGCCGGCTTCGTACACTTCAAACCGGTTTTCGTTGGGCTGAAAAACCAGCACCGTTTCGTGGTTCAGCGCCCAGTAGCGCACAAACAGCAGCAGCGCCGGTCCGCTCAGGGCCAGCGTAAACAGCCCGAAGCCAGCGGCCAGCAGCCATTCGCCCGAGCTGGTGCTTTGGTCGCCCAGGGCCACTGCCGGCAGCACGCTCAGGCCCGCGCCCAGCGCGAGCAGGGGCCAGAACAGCAGCCGCAGCCTGCCGCGCCGCGGTGGCCTGGTACACGTGGGTACGCTTCGAAAATAGCCCCGTGAGCCAGCGGGCCGAGCTCAACACCACCAGCAATACCGCCGCTATCTCCAGCAGCGGGCGCAGAAAAGATGACTTCATAAGTTGAACGCGAGGCCGCCGCTACGCGCCGACTTGCACCCAGGCTTCGCCTTCCTGGTGCGCCCGCAGCCGGCCAAAGCTTTCCAGCGCCAGCCCGTGCCGGGCAAAACCTCCAGCACGGCCTCGCGGCCCTGGGGCGCCACACACACCAACAAGCCGCCCGAAGTCTGTGGGTCGCAGAGCCATGTGCGTTGCTCGTCCGTGATGGCGCCCACCTTGTGGCCGTAGCTGGCCCAATTGCGGCCGGTGCCGCCGGGCACGCTGCCCTGCTTCAGATACGGCTCAGCTGCCGCGATGCGGGGCACTTTGGAAAACTCAATCTCCGCCGTCAGGCCGCTGCCTTCGCATACTTCCGAGAGGTGCCCGAGCAAGCCAAAACCCGTCACGTCGGTCAGTGCCGTCACGGCGTCGAGCTTGCTCAACTCGGCGCCAATCTTATTCAGTTGCATCATTTGGGTAGGGGCAATAGCCGCGTCCTCGTCGCGCAAAATGCCCTTCTTCTGCGCCGTGGTGAGGATGCCCACACCCAGCGGCTTGGTCAGAAACAGCTCGGAGCCGGCCGTGGCGGTGTCGTTTTGCTTCAGGTCCACGATGTTGACCATGCCCGTCACGGCCAGGCCAAAAATGGGCTCGGGCGAGTCGATGCTGTGGCCGCCGGCCAGCGGAATGCCCGCCTCGGCGCAGATGCTGCGGGCGCCTTCCAGCACGCGGCGTGCTACTTCGGGCGGCAGCTTGTCCACGGGCCAGCCCAACACGGCAATAGCCATGAGCGGCCGTCCGCCCATGGCGTACACGTCGGAAATGGCGTTGGCCGAGGCGATACGGCCAAAGTCGTACGCATCGTCCACGATGGGCATGAAGAAGTCGGTGGTCGAAATTACCGCTTCGCCGCCGCCGATGTCGTACACGGCCGCGTCGTCGCGGCTGGCGTTGCCTACCAGCAGCCGCTCGTCGTGGGGCTGCACGATGCTGGTGTGCAGCATCTGGTCGAGTACAGCCGGTGCGATTTTGCAGCCGCAGCCCGCGCCGTGGCTGTATTGGGTCAGTTTATATTCCGTCGTGGGAGTCATAGAGAAGAGAAAAGCAGGGCCGCCCTATCGGGTACGCCCCCGCTGGGTAAGGGACTACAAAAGTCCGCAAAGAGTTTTAGAGTCGCCGAGCGTGGCGTGAAACCTTCGGCCAAACGCCAAAAGAGGAACGCCGGCCGAGGCAGTGTGCCCCCGTCCGTCGTTCCTCTTTTAGCTCAACTTATTTTTGTGTCGTGCCTTGGTTACTTGATGGCTACCGGCACTTCCAGGTTTTCCCAGCGCAGTACCATGCCGGTGGGCTTTACTTCGTAGGCCAGGCGCTCGGCCATGGTAGCGGCTTTGCGGGGCGTCACGGTCACGCGCAACGCATCATCCTTCTGGGCATATTTGAAGGCACCCCACTGTTCGGGCACCTTGTTGAAAATAATCGTCCACTGCTTCTCGGTAGGAATGGCGAAGAAGCTGTATTTGCCGGCAGCCAGCGGTTTGCCTTCCACCTTCACCGGCTTGCTGAATTCTACTGTGGTGGCCTCGTTGGCCCCGGCGCGCCAAACCTGGTTGTAAGGAACCAGCCCACCGTAAATGGTACGTCCTTTTACCGCCGGGCTACTGTATTTAATGGTTACATCAGCGGCGCCAATTTTGCCGGTAGCCGTGGCGGCGGGGCTGGGCTTGTCAGCAAGAAGCGCACGCGACTGCGGGTTCGGCGGAAGCACCTTTTTCTCTGTGGCCGGAGTAGCTTGGGCAAAGGCGGTGTTAGCCATGAGCACCGTAGCCAGCCCGAAAGTAATGTGGCGAAGTAATTGGAGGGTTTTCATGAACGGGAATCTTTTAAAAGTGAAGGGAATGCGTTGATTCGAGGCATTGCCCGCGCCGTGAAACCCTGCGGGCGGCATTAGGGTTTTAAAGTCAGCAATTTAGGTTGTCGGTTGCTTTCTGCGTGCCTGTGCAGCTTACTATATCATTTATTGCATAGTTGCGGGCGCCGCCGCGGACGGGCCCGCCTTGCATTCCGCCGCCCATTGTCGTATCTTTGCACCCGAAGTTGGTATTCGCTTTAGCAAAGAGGGGACGCGCAGTCCCCTCTTTTTTGCCCGCTTGTTTCAAGATTTATGCATTTCGACCGTACCCTACTGCTGGAAATGCTCCAGGACGCCATCGGCGACGAGGAGCTGTTCATCGTGGGCCTTACCGTATCCGATTCGGTGATGCCGAAGGTGACCGTCACCCTCGACGGCGCCACCGGGCTGGCCATTCAGGCGTGCGCTACCATCAGCCGCCGCCTGGCGCGCCGCATCGACGAGCACTACGGCGAGGATTCTGCCTACTCGCTGGAAGTCACCAGCCCCGGCGCCGACCAGCCCCTGACGGACCCCCGCCAGTACCAGCGCCACATCGGCCGCTCGCTGGCCCTCAAGCTCAACGACGGCACCGAGAAAACCGGCGTCCTCACCGCGGCCACGCCCGAAGGCGTGGAAATTGAAGAAGTGATTAAACAAAAGACCAAGAAAACGACCCTGCCCGCGGCCTTTTATTCCTTCGGGGATATTCAGGAAGCCAAGGTGGTTATCTCCTTTAAGTAATGAGCTGTCAGCTAATAGTTTTTAGCTGTTAGCTGACGTTCCAGATTCATTCAAAAAAGCTAAAAGCCATCAGCTAACAGCTAAAAGCTCAAAAAATGAACAGCCACGAATTAATCGAGTCCTTTAGCGAATTTGCCCGGAGCAAGAACATCGACCGGCCCACGATGATGAGCATCCTGGACGACGTGTTCCGCACGATGATTCGCAAGAAGTACGACCAGGACGAAAACTTCGACGTTATCATCAACCCCGATAACGGTGACCTGGAAATTTGGCGCAACCGCGAAATCGTGGACGACAACTCCGAGGACATCTGGGACCACGACAAGATTACCCTGACCGAAGCCCAGAAAATTGAGCCGGACTTCGAGATTGGCGAATCAGTGGCCGAGGGCGTGAAGCTGGAAGATTTCGGCCGCCGCGCCGTGCTCATGGCCCGCCAGACGCTGATTCAGCGCGTGAAGGACCTGGAGCGCGACAACCTGTACCAGAAATACAAAGACCAGGTCGGCGAAATCGTGACCGGCGAAGTGTATCAGGTGTGGAGCCGCGAGGCCCTCATCATGGACAAGGACGACAACGAGCCTGGTGATGCCCAAGGGCGAGCAAATCCCCAAGGACCGGTTCCGCAAAGGCGACACCGTGCGCGCTGTAGTACACCGCGTGGAGGTAATCAACGGCACGCCCAAAATCATTCTTTCCCGCGCCGCGCCGGCGTTCCTGGAGCGTTTGTTTGAGCTGGAGGTGCCCGAGATTTACGACGGCCTCATCACCATCAAGAACGTGGTGCGCGAGCCCGGCGAGCGCGCCAAAGTGGCCGTGGAGAGCTACGACGAGCGGATTGACCCCGTGGGCGCCTGCGTCGGCATGAAGGGCAGCCGCATTCACCCGGTGGTGCGCGAGCTCGAAAACGAGAACATCGACATCATCAACTACACCGACAATCTGGAGCTCTACATTGCCCGGGCACTATCGCCGGCCAAAGTGGGTTCTATGAAGATAAACCAGGAAAGTGGCCGGGTTTCGGTTTTCATGAAGCCCGACCAGGTGAGCCTGGCCATCGGCCGCGGCGGTGCCAACATTAAGCTGGCCAGCCGGTTGGTGGGCATGGAAATCGACGTGTTCCGCGAAGCCATCGACTACGAGGAAGATATTTCGCTGGACGAGTTCCAGGACGAAATTGAGCCTTGGGTACTGGCCGAATTGAAGAAAATTGGCCTTGACACCGGCCGTGCCGTACTCGCTGTCAAGAAAGACGACATCGTGCGCCGCACCGAGTTGGAGGAAGAAATGGTGGACGATGTATACCGCGTTATCCGCCAGGAATTTGCCGACGACGAAGACCTCGACGAAAGCTCTTTGGAAGCGGCCAAAAGCCGTGTATCTTCGGATAAAACCGCCGAGACGGAAGCCAACACTACGGTTGAGGAAGCTGCTGTTACCCACGCTTCCGCCACCGATACTACCCCTGAACACACCCCTTTGGTGGCTGAAATGACCGACGAAACCCAAGCAACGACTGAGGATGCGGGCGCAAGCTCTCCCGCCGAGCCAGCCCAATGACGGCCGCGCGGCCGGTACGGCAAGGGTAACAAATCGTGCCAGTGGGCGCGGTTTGCGCCCTGCTGGCAAGATTTAATGTAATACCTTTGCACTTAGAAGCGTATCGTACGCGAGAAAAGATAGAATGGCGGAAGCAACCCCGAAACGGCTACAACAGGCGGCCAAAGACCTGAACATTGGAATGGACAGGGTGGTCGAAGCCCTGGCCAAGAAAGGCATACAAGTAGAGAACAAGCCCACCACCAAGCTGACCGGTGAGCAAGTTGCCTCGCTTGAGAAGGAATTCGCGGCCTCTGCCCACGACCGGCAGGAGGCTCAGAAAGTCATTCAGGCCAAGCGCCAGAGCGACCTGGAAGCGGCTCCGAAGCCTGCTGCTCCGGCCCCGCGTCCGGTACATGCTGCTGCACCGGCCCCCAAGCCGGTGGCACCAGTAGCCCCTGTGGCCGCGGCTCCCGCCCCGGTGCCTGCTCCGGTAGCACCCCTGCACCCGTGGCAGCCACTCCGGCCCCTGCGCCCACCCCAGCTCCTGCGGCACCTGCCGCACCGGGCCTGAAGGTGCTCGGCAAAATGGAGCTGGACAGCAAAGGCCGCGTGATGGCCCCCAAGCCCAAGCCAGCGGAAACGCCGGCTGCGGCCGCGCCTGCGCCGGCCCCGGTCGCCCCGAAAGTGGAAGCTCCCGTTGCTGCTCCTAAAGTAGAAGCGCCGGCTACTGCGCCCTTGGCTGCTCCGGTAGCTCAACCCGTCGCTAAGACGGAAGCTCCGGCACCGGTGGCACCAGCCCCCGCGACAGCAGCGCTGGCTCCGGCGACACCCGTAGCCCAGGCACTGGCTGCGCCGGTAGCTGTGGCCCCCGCCGCACCTGCTGCTGAAGCTCCTGCGACTCCGGAAGACACCAGCACCATCGTAGCCAAGTCGGATACGCTGAAGGGCCTCACGGTTCTGGGCAAAATCGACTTGTCGTCCATCAATAACGACCGTCGTGGTCCGGGTGGCCGTGGCCCCCGTCCCATTGCCTCGTCGGATGTGAGCAAGCGCGGCTTGCCTGCTGGCCCCGGCCAGAAGAAGCGCACGCGCCTGCCCGGCCCTCCCGGCAGCACCACCAGCCCGCCCAGCCCCGGATACCAGGGCAACCGCCCTGCCGGTGCTCCCGGCCAAGGCGGTGGCTACCAGGGCAACCGCCCCGGCCAGGGCGGCCCAGGCCAGCGCCCTGGTGGTCCCGGCCAGCGCCCCGGCCAGCCGGCTGCCAAGCCAGCTCCCGCCCTTACTCCCGAGCAGGCTGAAAAGCAGATTCAGGAGCAGATTAAGGCCACGCTGGCTAAGCTCGGCGGCAACAAAGCCACCGGCCAGGCCAACCGCGCCAAGTATCGCCGCGACAAGCGCAGCATGCTGGCCGAGGACCGCGAGGCCCTGCGCGCGCAGAACGAGCTCGACGCCAAGACCCTCAAGCTTACCGAATTCATCTCGGCCAATGACCTGGCCTCGTTGATGGACGTGAACGTGAACGAGGTAATCAAGGTGTGCCTGGGTATGGGCATGTTCGTGTCCATCAACCAGCGCCTCGACGCCGAAGCCATCACGGTAATCGCCGACGAGTTCGGCTTTGATGTTGAGTTCCTGTCGAAAGAAGAGGAAGAAATCAGCATCGATGCCGGCGACGCCGACGAAGATTTGAAGCCCCGTGCCCCCATCGTGACCATCATGGGCCACGTCGACCACGGCAAAACGTCGCTGCTTGACTACATCCGCGACGCGAGTGTGGCCAAGGGCGAGGCCGGCGGCATCACGCAGCACATTGGTGCCTACGAGGTGCGGACCAAATCGGGCCAGCCCATTACCTTCCTTGACACGCCTGGTCACGAAGCCTTTACGGCCATGCGTGCCCGTGGTGCCAAGGTGACGGACATCGCCATCATCGTGGTAGCCGCCGACGACTCGGTGATGCCGCAGACCAAGGAAGCCATCAACCACGCGCAAGCGGCTGGGGTGCCGATTATCATCGCCCTCAACAAGATTGACAAGCCCTCGGCCAATCCCGAGAAAATCCGCGAGGAACTTTCCCAGATTAACATTCTGGTGGAAGAGTGGGGTGGTAAATACCAGAGCCAGGAGGTTTCGGCCAAATCGGGCATTGGTATTGAAGACCTGCTCGAGAAGGTGTTGCTGGAGGCCGAATTGCTCGACCTGAAAGCCAACCCCGACCGCGGCGCCATTGGTACCGTAATTGAAGCCTCGCTGGACAAAGGCCGTGGCTACGTAACCACCGTGCTGGTGCAAACTGGTACCCTGAACGTGGGCGACGTAATCTTGGCCGGCCCGCACTTCGGTCGCGTGAAAGCCATGACCGACCACCGCGGCAAGAAAATGAAGTCAGCGCCGCCTGCTACGCCGGTGCAGGTGCTCGGCCTCACCGGTGCCCCGCAGGCCGGCGACCGCATCCAGGTAATGGAGACGGAGCGCGAAGCCCGCGAAATCGCGACTCAGCGCCTGCAGCTGGCCCGCGAGCAGACCATCCGGACCAAGAAGCACATCACGCTGGACGAAATCGGCCGCCGCTTGGCTATCGGTTCGTTCAAAGAGCTCAACATTCTGGTGAAAGGCGACGTGGACGGTTCGGTAGAAGCACTCTCCGACTCGCTGCTGAAGCTGAGCACGCCGGAAGTGAAGGTGAACATCCTCTCGAAAGGGGTGGGTGCCATCTCGGAAAGCGACGTACTGCTGGCTTCGGCCTCCGACGCCATCATCATCGGCTTCCAGGTGCGGCCCTCGCAGAGTGCCCGCAAGCTGGCCGAGCAGGAGCAGATTGACATCCGCCTATACAGCATCATTTACAACGCCATCAACGAGGTGAAGGATGCCATGGAAGGCATGCTGGCCCCGACGGTGCAGGAAGTGGTGACGGCCAACGCCGAGGTGCGGATGGTGTTCAATATCACCAAAGTTGGCTCAATTGCCGGCTGTATGGTAACGGAAGGCACGTTCCAGCGCAAGACCCGCGTGCGGGTGGTGCGCAACGGCATCGTGCTGCACACCGGCGAGATTCAGGACCTCAAGCGCTTCAAGGACGATGTGAACGAAGTTCGCCAAGGCTACGAATGCGGTATCTCCATCAAGAACTTCAACGAGTTGCAGGAAGGCGACAACATTGAAGGCTTCGAAGAGAAGGAAATCAAGCGCACACTCTAGACCACGGATTAGCGCGGATTTCACGGATTTTGTGGACGATTAAGCTCCACAATTATTCCATAAAAACGAAAAAGGCCACTCAAGTGAGTGGCCTTTTTCGTTTTTAATTATACCAGCTTAGAATTGGAGCCTGGTAGAGCCGTCTACAAAATCCGTGAAATCCACTAAAATCCGCGCTAATCCGTGGTCTAGAAGGCCAGAAACTTCTTCTTCATTTTGCTTTTGTGCACGAGCGGCTTGCCTTTGGGATTGGAGCTGCCAACCGCGTGAGTTGAGCCACGCTTCAAGTCCGCAAAGCCTTTCTTGGCCCTGTACTTGCGCACCATAAAGCCGTTGCCGCTGCGGTTGGAGTCGAACTGGCGCTCGGGGCCGCCGTTGCGGCCGAAGCTGGTGTTGCCGGTGCGGGCTTGCAGCAGCTCCATTTGCTGGTCCTGCTTGATTTGGTCGGGCGTCATGGCCGCGCGGCGCTGGTTGCGGGCCAACTCTTCGGCATTGACACCGGTGTTGCGGCGGGCGTTGGTTTCGCTGGTGTTTTGGCCGGGAGTGGGAAACGCAGGCCCGGTTTGGGCGTGGGCAGAAGAAGCGGCAACTAAGGTCAGGCCGCTCAGGAGCGTGGCCGCAAGGAAAATTTTCATGTCAACAGCTGTTGGCGTGGGAGGAGAAGTTGCCGCTTAACGAATGCCGACAGGAGGAGGTTCACGAAGTACCGCAAACCCTCACGGGCTGGAGTTAAGAGAGTACTAAGTTCGCAACTTATTTTGATTCGGCCGCTTATCTGTCGTTATTAAAATAAACACTTGAGCTTAAAACAACAAAACCGCTACCCACAACGCGGTGGACAGCGGTTTTTTCACGTCGAACGGAAAGGGCCGGTTAGGGGCGGCCGGCGCGCAGCGAATCGCGGATATCCATGAGCAACTGCTGCTCGGTGGTGGGAGGGGCGGGCACGGCCACTACTTCCACGGGGGCTTTCTTCATGCGGTTGGCTAGCTTAACGACCCAGAAAATGACAAAGGCGATGATGAGAAAGTAGATGATGGCGTTGATGAAGTTGCCGTAGGCAATGGCGGCTGAGCCGGCTTTCTTGGCCTCTTCCAGCGTAGCGTACGACTTGCCATCGAGGGTGACGAACATGTTCTGGAAATCGACTCCCCCGGTAAAAACGCTCAAGATGGGCATGAGGATGTCGTCGGTGAGCGAGGTGACGATTTTGCCAAATGATGCGCCAATGATGACGCCAATGGCTAGGTCAAGCACATTGCCTTTCGAGATAAACTCTTTGAATTCGGAAACAAAGCCCATTGCAGTAAACAGTTAAGTGAAAGAAAAAAGTAAGGGATGCGGGTAAAGTTAAGTGATTATATATAAATTCAATTGACTGTTTACCCCGAAAGTTGTTAAACGCAACTACGTCTACTGTTCAGGTTTGAAAGGTAGAGGCGGCCCATGGTGGCGCCGTGTGGGTGGTCCGGGTATCCCCGCCGTGCCTGTGCCCTATCTTTGGCCGAACCAAATCATCCGGGCTATCCTCTGCGCTATGTCTGCTTCTTACGAAAACCTGCTCTACGACCTGGACGCCACCAGCGGCATCCTCACCCTCACCATCAACCGCCCCAGCAAGCTCAACGCGCTGAATGCGGCCACCATTGATGACATTGCCGCGGCCATGCAGCAGGCATTGGACGACGTCGAGGTGCGCGGCATCATCGTGACTGGGAGTGGCGAGAAAGCCTTCGTGGCCGGCGCCGACATTGCCGAGCCTGGCCGCCCTCACGCCCGCGCAGGCCCAGCGCGCCTCCGAGCGGGGCCAGGAAGCTTTCTGTCGGATTGAGGAAAGCACCAAGCCCGTGATTGCGGCCGTAAACGGCTTTGCCCTGGGCGGGGGCTGCGAGCCTGGCCATGGCCTGCCACATGCGCGTGGCTTCCGACAACGCCCGATTCGGCCAGCCCGAGGTGAACCTGGGCTTGCTGCCCGGCTACGGCGGCACCCAGCGCCTGCCGCAGCTCATTGGCAAGGGCAAGGCTATTGAGCTGCTGCTCACGGCCGACCTGATAAAAGCCGACGAGGCCCTGCGCCTGGGCCTGGTGAACCATGTGGTACCGCAGGCCGAGCTCTTGCCCTTTTGCCAGCAACTGCTCGCTAAGATTCTGGGCAAAGCGCCCCTGGCCGTGGCCATGGTACTGGAGTGCGTAAACGCCCACTACGCCAAGAACGACGACGGCTACGAGATGGAAGTGCGGTCCTTCGGCCAAGCGTTCGAAAGCCACGACTTCAAGGAGGGCACGCAGGCCTTTGTGGAAAAGCGGGCGGCGGTGTTCACCGGTAAATAAGCCTTTTCTAATGAGGAATGAAGAATGAAGAATGAAGAATTGGCTTAACCTGGCCGTTCTCAATTCTTCATTCTTCATTCCTCATTCTTCATTGCCAAGGATGAGTGTAGCGAAAAAACTAGCGTCGCAAACGGCCGTGTACGGGGTGAGCAGCATTGTGGGCCGCGTGCTCACGTACCTGCTCGTGCCCGTGTACACGGCCTATTTCGCGGCGGCGGAATACGGCATCGTCACGGCGCTGTACGCCTACGTGTCGTTTCTGAACGTGGTGTTTACCTACGGCATGGAAACGACGTTTTTCCGCTTTGCCAACCAGCGCGGGGCCGACCGGCGTGAGCTCTATAGCCGCGTGCTCAGCCTGATGCTGGTGAGCAGTGTGGTGCTTACGACGCTGCTCGTGCTGTTGGCCGAGCCCCTTTGGGCATGCTGGACATTCCGGCCGGGCACGAGCGGTATGCCGTCTGGGTGGCCTTGATTTTGGGGCTCGATGCCCTGTCGGCTATACCCTTTGCCCGCCTGCGGCTGCAGAACAATGCCCGCAAGTTCGCGGCCATCAAGCTGGCCAACATCGTGCTCAATGTTGGGCTGAATTTGTTCTTTATTGTGCTGTGCCCGGCCGTGGCTAGCGGCAAGTGGCTGCCGGCGCTGCAGCCGCTGGTGGCGCGGCTCTACGACCCCACGGTGGGCGTGGGCTACGTTTTCTTGTCCAACCTGGTGGCCAGCGGCTTTACGCTGCTGCTGCTGTGGCGCGAGCTGCTGGACTTCCGCTTCCGTCTGAATCTGGCGCCCCTGCGGCCCTTGCTCAAATATGCCTACCCGCTCATGCTCATGGGGCTGGCCGGCATGGTGAACGAAACCCTCGACCGCATCCTGCTGCCCAAGTGGCTGCCCAACAACTTCTACCCCGGTCAGAGCAGCCTCACGGCGGTGGGCATTTACGGGGCGTGCTACAAGCTGAGCATCTTCATGTCGCTCGTGATTCAGGCGTTTCGCTACGCGGCCGAGCCGTTCTTCTTTTCGCAGAGCACGGAGAAGAACTCGCCGGCCACGTTTGCCATGATACTGAAGTGGTTTACGCTGTGCTGCGCCGTGATTTTTGTGGGCATCAGCCTGAACGTGGAAGACTTTGGGCAGCTGTTTCTGCGGCGGCCCGAGTACCTGCAGGGCCTAGTGGTGGTGCCGGTGCTGCTGCTGGCCAACCTGTTTTTGGGCATGTACTATAACCTCTCGGTATGGTTCAAGCTCACCGACCGCACGTACTACGGCACCTACATCGGGGCCGGCGGCGCGGTGCTCACCATCGCGCTCAACTTTCTGCTGATACCGATATTGGGCTACCTGGGCTGCGCCATTGCCACGCTGGTGTGCTACTTCACCATGGCGGTGCTGTGCTGGCGGCTGGGCGAGCGCCACTTCCCGGTGCCGTACCCGGCGCTCCGGCTGGGCCTGTGGCTGGTCGCGGCGTCGGCGCTGGTGGGCTTGGGCTGGTGGGTGCAGTTCGACGACTGGTGGATGCGCCACGCCTGGCACGCGGGCCTCACAGTGGTCTTTTTGCTGGCCCTGTACCTCGTGGAGCGGCCCCGAACCGCCACGCCCGCCGTGGTGGCCTAAAGGTGGTGGCTGGTTTGGGGCGGTTCCTATCTTTGTCGGCCTCACCTGCTGCTTCGCCCTTATGCAAATCCCCGTAATCAACCGCTCGCACCACCCGCTGCCCGAATACCAGACGCCCCACGCCGCCGGCCTCGACCTGCGCGCCAACTTGGAAGTGCCCGTGACGCTCGGGCCGCTGGAGCGAGCCCTGATTCCGACGGGGCTGAGCCTGGAAATTCCGGTGGGCTACGAAGCCCAAATCCGGCCCCGCAGCGGGCTGGCTTACAAGCACGGCATTGGGCTGGTGAACAGCCCCGGCACGATAGACGCCGATTACCGCGGCGAAATCAAGGTGCTGCTGGTGAATTTGTCCAACGAACCTTTTGTGGTGAACGACGGCGAACGCATTGCCCAGCTGATAGTTGCGAAGCACGAAACCATTGCCTGGCAGCCCGCCGAGGCCCTGAGCGAAACCCAACGCGGCGCGGGCGGGTATGGAAGCACGGGCGTAGGGTAGTTTCTTGTTTCTGGTTGCTGGTTTCTTGTTAACTCACGGCCTTAAACCAGAAACCAACAACCAGAAACTAGCAACCAGAAACTAGCAACCATAATGGCCACTATTCGACGGTTTGAGGATTTGACTTGCTGGCAGACGGCCCGCGCGGTAGCGCAGGACGTTTATCGCATTTCCAAAGCTGGCGAAATGGCGCGCGATTTTGGGCTGGTGAATCAAATTCGTCGGGCGGCGGGTTCGGTAATGGATAATATCGCCGAGGGATTTGACCGAGGCAGCCGAGGCGAGTTTGTGCAGTTTTTAGGTTTTGCCAAAGGCTCGGCAGGCGAAGTAAAATCGCAGCTATATCGCGCTTTTGACCAGAATTATCTCGACTCTGCTACTTTCGAAGCGCTATGCGAAAAAGTAGATAATAACAGCCGACTCATAAAAGGAATGCTGACCTATCTCAGTTCTTCCGCAATAAAGGGCGAGCGTTACCAAAGCCTACAAGAACCAGAACCTTTGTATAATACCAATGCATAGGTTTCTGAGCACTCATTAGAACCAGAAACTAGAAACCAGCAACCAGTAACATGAAGATTATCGTACCGATGGCCGGCATGGGCAAACGCATGCGTCCCCACACCCTCACCGTTCCCAAGCCCCTGATTCCGATTGCGGGCAAGCCCATTGTGCAGCGCCTCGTGGAGGACATTGCCAAAGTGTGCGGCGACCAGGTAGAAGAAGTGGCCTTTATCATCGGTCGTTTCGGCGAGGCGGTGGAGAAGAGCCTGGTGAAAATTGCCGAATCGGTAGGCGCCAAGGGCACCATTGTGTACCAGGACGAGCCGCTGGGCACGGCCCACGCTATTCTGTGCGCCAAGGAGTCGCTGAGCGGCCCCGTGGTAGTCGCCTTTGCCGATACGCTGTTCAAGGCAGACTTTACGCTGGACTCTTCCGTGCCCGGCACCATTTGGGTGCAGCAGGTGGAAGACCCCCGGCCGTTTGGTGTGGTGAAGCTCAACGAGCAGGGCCAGATTACCGAGTTTGTGGAAAAGCCCCAGGACTTCGTTTCGGACCTGGCCATCATCGGCATCTATTATTTCCAGGACGGCGAGTACCTGCGCAACGAGCCTGCAGTACCTGCTCGACAACGACATCAAGGACAAGGGCGAGTACCAACTCACCAACGCCCTCGAAAACATGAAGAACAAAGGCACGGTGTTCGTGCCCGGCCGCGTAACCGAGTGGCTGGATTGCGGCAACAAGGACGCCACCGTGTTTACCAACCAGCGCTACCTCGAGTACCTGAAGGAGCGCGGCGAGTCGCTGGTAGCGGCGTCGGCCAAAATCACGAACTCGGTCATTATCGACCCGGTGTACATCGGCGAAAACGCCATCATTACGGATTCGGTGGTGGGCCCGCACGTGTCGCTGGGCGACCACGCCAACGTGCGCGACTCGCGCCTGTCGAATTCCATCGTGCAGCAGTCGGCCTCGGTGCTCAACGCTGTCATCACCAATTCGATGATTGGCAACTTCGCCACCGTGACCGGCACGCCCGACGATTTGAGCCTCGGTGATTATAACCAGCTCCGCGTGTGACATTTTGATACGGAAATGCGTTACAACGACGCGGCCTTCTGCGTAGGGTCGCGTCGTTGGGCATTATTACCCGTAAATTCGTAAGCCGGGCCCAAGGTCCGGTTTTGTTGCGTATGCGTCAAGTTGTTCTTAGTCTGTTGTTTTGGTGGGGGCTGATGGCCTCGGGCTACGCGCAGCCCACCAACGGCGCCGCAACCCCGCCCGCCAAGCTGACCCGCAAAGAGCAGCGGGCGCTGGAAAAGAACAGCGCGCCCTCGACAAGAAGCTGGCCGAGGCCCGGGCCAAGCGGGCCGCCGCGCCGCCCCTTTCGGAGCGCGAGAAAGAACACAGCGAATCCTTGTTTGTGGAGGGCGTGAAGTACGTGCTGCTGGAGGACTACACCAAGGCCCTCGAGCAGCTGCTAAAAGCGTATCACTCAACCCCGACAATGCGGCCATCAACTACAAGATAGCGGAGGCTAACCTGCTGAGCGGCAACCTGCGCGACGCCGTGAACTACGCGGATGCGGCCATTCGCCTGGAGCCCAAGAACGCCTACTACTACCTGCTGCTGGCCGACATTCAGGTGCGGCAGAAGCTTTACGACGGCGCCGCCAAGACCTACGCGGCGCTCATCAAGCAGGTGCCCAACTCGGGCAGCTACCTGTTCAACCTTGCCGACCTGTACTTGGCCCAGAACAAGTTGCCCGAGGCCCTGACCACGCTGGACCTGGCCGAGAAGGAGTTTGGACCGGTCGACGAGGTCTCGTTCAAAAAGCAGCAAATTTACCTCAAGCAGAATAAGCTCGACCTGGCTTTGGCCGAGGGCGAAAAGCTCATCAAGGCCAACCCCAACGAAAGCCGCTACGTGCTGGCCCAGGCTGAGATGTACGCCAGCAACAACCGCCTGCCCGACGCCGCGCGCGTGGCCGAACAGGCCCTGCGCCTTGACGCCGAAAGCCCCCAGGCGCACATGATTCTGGCCGAAGTGTACCGCCAGCAAAACCAGCCCGACAAAGCCGCCGAGCAGCTCAAGCTGGCCTTCGCCAGCCCGGCGCTGGACATCGACGAGCGGGTGCGCATCCTGGTTGGCTACATCAAGCAGCTGCCCAGCCCCAAGGAGTCGGTAAACCAACTGGCCCGGGACCTGGCCGCGGCTACCATCAAAACCTACCCCAAGGAAGCCAAGTCGTATGCCGTGGCCGGCGACATTCAGACGCTGACGGACAAGAAGAAGGACGCCCGCGACACCTACCTGAAGGCTCTGCGCTACGACAACTCCAAGTTTCAAATCTGGCAGCAGGTGGTGCTGATTGACGCCGAACTCAACCAGACCGATTCGCTGCTGGTGCACACCGACCGCGCCCTGGAGCTGTTTCCTAACCAATCGTCGCTGTGGTTCTACAACGGGGTGGCGTATTTGCTCAAAAAGCAGCCCCAGAAGGGGGTGAAAGCCCTGGAGCACGGCCGCAAGCTGGTGGTAAACAACCCCGAGCCTGCTGGGCCAGTTCGACGCGCAACTCGGCGACGCCTACCACGAGATGAAGGACTACGCCAAGTCGGACGCAGCATACGAAGCCGCGCTGGTCAGCGACCCGAATAACGTGCAGGTGCTGAACAATTACAGCTACTTTTTATCGTTGCGGGGCGAAAAGCTCGACAAAGCCAAGCAGATGGCGGGCAAGGTGGTGAAGCAGTTCCCGGATAACGACACCTACCTGGACACCTACGCTTGGGTGCTGTACAAACTAAAAGATTACGCCGGCGCCAAAACCACCCTGGAAAAGGCCCTGCAAACCACCAAAGACGCCTCCGTGATTGAACACTACGGCGATGTGCTCTACCAGCTCGGCGACAAAGACAAAGCCGTGGCCGAATGGCAGCGGGCCCGCAAAGCCGGCGTGGCTTCCAACCTGCTGGAGCGCAAATTGAAAGACCGCAAACTGTATGAATAAAGTGACTTTGCTGCTGGCCCTGGGGCTGCTATTGGGCAGCTGCCACCGCAAAGCGGTGCCCACCGCCTCCACCAACGGCCCCGGCACGTCGGTGGCCGTGGCCGAGCCATCGGTGCGGGCCACCAACACCTCGTTTACCTTCCTGAGCGCCAAGGGCAAGGCGCAAATCACGATGAAGGGCAACAAGCAGGGCGCCAACCTAGCCCTGCGCATGCGCCGCGACAGCATCATCTGGGTGTCGGCCTCGCTGGCGGGCATCGAAGGCGTGCGCGCCGTACTCACGCCCGACTCGGTGCGGGTACTCAACCGAATCGAGCACACCTACTTCACCGGCGGATACGACTACCTGAGCAAGCTGCTGAACGTGCCTGTGAGCTTCGAGCAGATGCAGGCCCTGCTGCTGGGCGACTACCTGCCCGCCCCCACGGGTACCACGCCCACGGTGGCCACCGAAGAGGCCGGCCGCCAGCGCGTAACCTATCCGCTGGCCGACGTGCTGATTGAGCGCCTGCTGCAGGCGGCTACCGGCCGGGTGCAGCAGCTCAAGGTGAGCGACGAAGCCACCAAGCGCAACCTTACCGTGGACTACACCGATTTCCGGCAGCTGGAAGAGCAGGCCGGCTTGCCGTTTGCCCACGCCACCTTCATTCAGGCCCAGCAGGCGGCCTTGGGGGTGATTACGGCGGCCATCAACTACACCAAGGTGAACGCCGGACGCGAGCGGTTGGCGTTTCCCTATACCGTGCCCAAGGGCTATAAGCGCCAGCAATAAGTAGTAGTTTTGAGGGGCGCCCCTTGAACAAGCAGGTAACACGAGTTGGTATGACGGAAAGCATTACGGGGAAACCTACTGCCGGGCTATCCCGCGGGCACAAGTGGCTATTGGGCCTGCTGTGCCTGCTGATTATGTGGGTAGTAACGCCCGCCACCGCCCAGCAGCGCCAGAAAAAGCAGCCGGCCAAAACTACCAAGAGCACCAAAAGCACCGGCACGCGTACCCGCAGCCGCAAGCCCGCTACCCGGACCACCCGCGCCCGCGCCCCCAAAAGCAAAGCCCGGCTCGAGCGCGAGCGGCTGGCCAACCTGCGCCAGATTCAGGAAACCAGCCAGGCGCTGAACCAAACCCAGGAAAAGAAAAAGGTGAGCCTGGGCCAGCTGCACGTCATTAAGGAGAAGCTGACGGAGAAAAAGCAGGTCATTCAGGGTATTTCGACTCAGTTGCAGGGCATCGAAAGCAATGTGCATCAAACCGCCAAGCAGGTGCTGCAAACCCAGCAAACCCTGGGGCAGCTCAAGGCTGAATACGCCCGGCTGCTGTACACGGCCTCGAAAACGGCCAACGGCTTCAACCGGCTCATGTTTTTGTTTGCCTCGGACTCGTTCAACCAGTTTGCGCTGCGCCTGCGCTACATCCGGCAGTACACCGAGGAGCGGCAGCGGCAGGCGGCCCGCATCCTAGGCACGCAGCAGCAGCTTCATCAGCAGCTCACGGGCCTCACGCAGCAGCAGCGCCGCAAAAGCAGCCTGCTCAGTTCCCAGCTCAACGAGAATAAAAACCTGCTGACGCTGAAAACCAAAGAAGACCAGATAGTGCAGCAGCTCAGCCAGCAGGAGCAGGGCCTGCGCCAGGAGCTGGAGGAACGCCGCCGCGCCGTGGTGCGCCTCGACAACCTGATTGCCGAGCGCGTGCGCGAAGAAATTGCCCGCGCCGCCCGGGCTGCCCGCTTAGCGGCCCGCCGCGAAGCGGCATTGGCTGCCGCGGCCGCCGCCCGCCGGGCCGCCGCCCGCAGTACCGCCAGTGGAGCCAGCCCAACGCGCACCCGCCGCGAACCCGAATCCACCGCCAGCAATTCCGATAGCGACAACGCCACCGCCGCGCCCGAGTCGGACGCGCCGGAAACCGCCGCCGAAGCTGCTGCCGACCGCCGGGCCGTGCGCATTGCCCTCACGCCCGAAACGGCGCTGCTCTCGTCGTCTTTCGCCGGCAACCGGGGCCGCCTGCCCTGGCCCGTAAGCCGCGGCTTTATCAGCCAGCGCTTTGGCCGGCATCCGCACCCGGTGCTCAAGAACGTAACCGTCGAAAACCGAGGCATTGACATTCAAACCGGCGCCGGCGAGTCGGTGCGCTCCTGCTTCGACGGCAAGGTGCTCACCATTGCCAACATCGCGGGCATGAACACCATCGTCATGATTCAGCACGGCGACTTCTTCACAGTGTACGCCAAGCTGCGCTCGGTAACGGTGCGCGAAGGCCAGCGGGTGAGCGCGCGCGAAGTCATCGGCACCGTGGCCACCGACACCGAAGGCACGTCGGAAGTGCAGTTTCAGGTGTGGCACAACTCGGCCAACCTGAACCCGCAAACATGGCTGGGTCACCGCTAGGGTAGAAAGAACCCGAAGCGGCTGGGCAAAAAACCCGGGCCAAAGGCGCGGGTCTTTCTGAGCTATGAAAACAAACTTAGCTGTCGGCAGCAGCGGTACTAGCCTGCTGCAACCGATAACCGAATCAAAGGTGGAGTATTACGGGGCTGCAAAACCCTTATCTCGGCGAAAGGACGAATTCGCCCGGCGAATGACTGCTTTGCCTATCTGTAGCGGGGCATAGTTCCGCAAGCACGGACATTAAACCAAGTTCAGCCGCCCAAGCAGCCCAGCCTTGTACGAGCTGCCAATGGGCACCCGCACCGGCGCGTGGGCCAGAGAAGCATCGCGCACGCTGTCGAGCAGCGCCGAATCGGTTTCGATGGCCACGATGCGGTCGAGGCGCACGATGTACTTGCGGTGCACGCGGGCAAAGTCCCGTATCGGCAGCTTGGTTTCCAGGTCTTTCATGGTGCCGTGCACAGTGTAGCACTCCAGCGGCGTGTACAGGTTCACGTAGTCGCCCAGGGCTTCCACGTACTGCAGGTCGGCGGTGGCGATGCGCACCAGGCGCTGGTCTTGCTTGACAAAGATTTCGGTGCGGTTGGTGGCGTACAGCGAATCGCCGCTGTTGTTGGCCATGCGCAGCACTCCTTCGAGCTTCTGGCGCTCGTCTTCAAGCTGCAGGCGGGTGCGGCGCAGCTCCAGGTGCGCCATCACCTGCCGGGCCAGGATGCGCAAGGCTTCGCGCTGGTCTTCGCTGAGCTCGCGCGGCACGGTGTCGAGGGTGCACAGCGTGCCCAGGGCTGGCCTTCGGGGCTGAGCAGCGGGGCGCCGGCGTAGAAGCGAATGTTGGGCTCGCCGGTCACCAGCGGGTTTTCGGCAAAGCGGGAATCGGCGGCGGCGTCGGGCACTTCGTACACGTCGTCGGCCCGCATGGCGTACTGGCAGAAGGCGTGCTCGCGGGGCGTTTCGCGGGCGGCCAGGCCCACTTTGGCCTTAAACCACTGCCGCTCCCCGTCGAGCAGCGAAACCAGCGACATGGGCGTGCCGCAGATAAACGCCGCCAGTTGCGTCAGGTCATTGAATACTTGTTCCGGGTCGGTGTCGAGTATCTGGTAGGTGTGCAGGGCCTCCAGGCGCTCGGGCTCGTTTACTTGCCGCAGGGTGGCGTCGGCCTGGGTAATGCGCTTGGATGGTTTCACAGTGAAAAAGTCGGTAATAAAGTGGCGGGGCCCAATGGCGGTAGAAAAGCCCGCAGTATACAGCGTAACAAAACTAATCCTTCTTCGGATGTGTAGGCAGGGTATCCGGCTCAACGCCAACCTGCCGCCGCCGAACCAGCTCAATTTGCCTGCTAAAGCCCGGCTATATCCGCTAAAACCTTCGCATCGGGTATCTTTGAAACTCCAAACGACCTTCGACCTCGTATATCCTCCTTTATAAACCCAATTGGGCCCCGGCGCCCACCCGCTCATGCTTCATTCCCTGTTCCTCATCGGCAGCTTCGGTACCACCGAAATCCTGCTCATCGTGTTTGTAATCATATTGCTGTTCGGGGCCAAGCGCATTCCCGAGCTGTTCAAAGGCATGGGCCAGGGTGTGCGCGAGTTCAAGGACGCCAGCAAAGTGGCCGAGAACGAGCAGCCCCAGTACCGCGACCAGCCCATGGCTCCGCCGGTGCAGCCGCCCTACAACCAGCAGTACCCCCAGCAGGGCGCGCCGCAGCAAGGCTACCAGCAGCAACAGGGTTACCAGCAGCCCGTGCCGCCGGTGTACAACCCCAACGACCCCACCAACCAGCCGCGCCAGTAAGCGCATT
Source organism: Hymenobacter humi (assembly GCF_042665855.1). Classification (NCBI taxonomy): domain Bacteria; kingdom Pseudomonadati; phylum Bacteroidota; class Cytophagia; order Cytophagales; family Hymenobacteraceae; genus Hymenobacter; species Hymenobacter humi. The sequence goes on from NZ_JBHTEK010000001.1 coordinate 875,673, forward strand.
CCAGCATCATGCAAACCCCTTTCATCCTCTTCTTGGGCGATATCGGCGGCTCCGAGCTCATGCTCATCATGGTCGTCATCCTCATTTTCTTTGGGGCCAATAAAATTCCGGAGCTGGCCCGCGGCCTGGGCAAAGGCATCCGCGAGTTCAAGGACGCCAGCACCGAAATTCGCCGCGAGTTCGAGAATGCCGGTCAGCCCACCCCGCCGAACTACGCCCAGCAGCAGCCCAACTACAGCGCCCAGCAGCCCACCACGCCGCTGCCCGCCGCACCCGTAGCCGAGGCCGGCTCGGGCTTCGACCCCTGGGCCGCGCCGGCCACGGCTTCGGTACCTCCGACGGCCGATGCCGACTATTCCTTTGTGCACCCCAACGATGAGCCCGGCCCGCCCGTGGCGCCCACGCTGCCGCCCAACCTGGCGCCCGAAGGCACCCAGCCCCGCCAGCCCTACATCCCGGCATCCCCGACTCCTAACGTATAGTGCCCTTTGGGCCACCTAATCTGCAAACCGTTTGAAGCGTTTTCATTCCTTATCCGAAGTTCGCAACGAGCTGGCGGCGGGCACCACGTCCTGCCGTCACTCGTTGAGTATTACCTGGGCAACATCGAGCGCCAGCAGCACCTCAACGCCTTTCTGGAAGTGTGGCCCGACGAGGCCCGCGCCCAGGCCGACGCCGTAGACGCTAAGCTCGCGGCCGGTACCGCCGGGCCGCTGGCCGGCATGGTCATCGGCATCAAGGACGTGCTGGCCTACGCCGGGCATTCGCTGCAAAGCAGCAGTCTGATGCTCGACGGCTTTAAGTCGCTCTATACCGGTACGGCTGTGCAGCGCCTGCTCGACGCCGACGCCATCATCATCGGCCGCCAGAACTGCGACGAGTTTGCCATGGGCGGCTCCAACGAAACGTCCCACTTTGGCCCCGCCCGCAACGCCGCCGACCCCGACCGGGTGCCTGGCGGCTCGTCGGGTGGCTCGGCCGTGGCCGTGCAGGCCGACATGTGCCTAGCGTCCATCGGCTCCGATACGGGCGGCTCGGTGCGCCAGCCAGCGGCTTTTTGCGGCGTGATTGGGCTGAAGCCGACGTACTCGCGCATTTCGCGCTACGGCCTGGTGGCGTTTGCGTCGTCGTTCGACCAGATTGGGCCCATCACCCGCTCGGTGCAGGACGCCGCGCTGCTTCTGGAAGTAATGGCCGGGCCCGATGGCATGGACAGCACCGCCAGCCAGCGCGAAGTGCCGGCCTACAGCCAGCAGCTTGCGCCAGCCCCGCACTACCGCATCGGCTACATCGCCGATGCTATCGACAGCGAAGGCCTGAACCCGGAAATCAAGTCGGCGCTGGAAACCCAGCTCGATATCCTGCGCGGCCAGGGCCACGTGGTGGAAGCCGTGGAGTTTCCTTACCTGGACTTCATGATTCCGACCTACTACATCCTCACCACGGCCGAAGCCAGCTCCAACCTGGGCCGCTTCGACGGGGTGAAGTACGGCTACCGCGCCCCGGATGCTACCGACCTGGAGTCGCTCTACAAAAAGAGCCGCTCGCAGGGCTTTGGGGCCGAAGTGCAGCGGCGTATCCTGCTCGGCACCTTCGTGCTCAGCGCCAACTACTACGACGCCTACTACACCAAGGCCCAGCGCGTACGCCGCCTGATTAAGGACAAGACCGACGAGCCTGCTGCGCCAGTACGACTTCCTCGTGCTGCCCACCACGCCCACCACGGCCTTCAAAATCGGCGAAAAGCAGGACCCGGTTTCCATGTACCTGGCCGACATTTTCACGGTGCAGGCCTCGCTGGCGGGCGTGCCCGCCATCTCGGTGCCGGTAGGGGAGGACGCCACCGGCCTGCCCATTGGCTTGCAGGTGATGGCCGGCGCTTTCCGCGAAGCCGAACTGCTGGCCTTTGCCAGCGTGCTCACGGAAGAGGTAGTCGCGTAGCAAACAGGCGGGCCCTTAGAGCCTATCCGAATAGGCCGTAAAAATGAAACGTCATGCTGAGCTTATCGAAGCATCTTTACCGCGGAACTAATTGATTTTAGTATTGCGGTAAAGATGCTTCGACAAGCTCAGCATGACGTCCTATTGGGATAGGCCCTTAGTCGTTGCGGTCCGTACCGTTTACCGTAATGACATTGGCCCGGTCGATGGCGATGTCGTACTGGTAGCACGTGCTGATGTCCGTGGTTTTGACGTAGTTGGCATTGTTCACCGTGATGGTAAACGTGACCTGCCCCGGCGCGTAGCTGGCGTAGTCCGACGACGTGCCGGGGTCCACGTTATTGATGTTGATGGTATTGCCGCCCGACGTCTTGACCTGCACGCTGGCCTTTTGGGTGCCGTTGTTGGTAATGCGCGCCCGGGGCTGTTCGCCTTTGCACTTTTTACATCCGCTCGCTGCCACGGTGAAGAAGGCAATGAATAACGCAAATAATAGAAACTTTCCGACTTTCATACGATGACCTTTTTGTAGGTTGGTTCAGTGATTTGGCTCAATAAAAGGGCCATGGCTGGGCGAAAGGTACATCGCATTCCTACACTACAAACTGGTAGGGGTAAATGCGGAGGCGTGGAATTAGGAAAATTCCATGCCGATAGCTAGACGCACTGGAGCCAAATCCGATACCAAGCGATGGCAGGGAAGTGTAATAAACCTTACTAATACGGGATTGCCAGTTGTTGCTGAGGAGCGGAATGTCTTGTCCGCTCTATTATTAGCAGTCACATTTCTCGGGGCTCTATGCCGCTGAGGAATTCCGTTTAAAAGCGGCACAAATGGCTTGGGCATGGCCAGCCGTTCGGGGCTCATTTGGGTAGCCCAACGCGCTTGCTCGACCGTATTTTATGGAAAATTGTAAATAGAACCTATACAAGTTCTTTACCCCTGCTCTATCTTAGTGCTATGAAGCAAGGGATTATGCAAGTGAAAACCATCCGAGGCGGCCGTTTGTGGCTTGCGCTGGTGCTGCCTTGGCTGCTGCTGAAAACGACAGATACCAGGGCCCAGCAAGTGCCTAAGCCCAGCGCTGCGGACCCGATAAACTCCACCATGCCAGCGTTGTTGGCCGACACCGTACAGGTGCGCCTGGAGCTCCAGCCCGATTCGCTGGTGGCCGTGCCCGTAACCCCCGCGGCCATCGATTCGGCCCGGCTGGAGTGGCTGCGCACCCCGCCCACCATGCGCGACCTGGTGTGCGACCGGGTGAGCTGCTTCGAAACCGACGTGCCCCACCAGTTCAACAACTCGGTGATGGCCTACGTGACGCTCTTCACGGCCCGCAACCGCAGCTACCTGCAGCGCGTGCTGGAGCGCGAGAACTTCTACTTCCCCATCTTCGAGAAATACCTGGCCCAGTACAACCTGCCGCTTGATTTGAAGTACCTGGCCGTGGTGGAGTCGGCGCTGATTCCGACGGCCAAGTCGCCGGTGGGCGCCACCGGCCTGTGGCAGTTCATGGGCCCCACGGCCGGCGACCTGCGCCTGAAGCGCGATGAGTGGATAGACGAGCGCATGCACCCCGAAAAAGCCACCGAGGCGGCCTGCAAGCACTTGCGCTACCTCTACGGCGTCTTTCACGATTGGGAACTGGTGCTGGCAGCCTACAACTGGGGCGCCGGCAGCGTGCAGCGCGTGATGCGCCGCACCGGCAAGAAAACCTTCTGGGACCTGTATCCCCACATGCCCGCCGAGACGCGCAACTACGTGCCCACGTTTACGGCCATCATGTACAGCATGAAGTACGCCGAGTCCCACGGCCTGCGCACCGACAAGTTGAGCTACCAATACGCCGAGCCCATGGACACGCTGGGCCTGCGGGGCCAGGCCTTCGACCTGCGGCGCCTGAGCCAGGCCTGCGGCTACGAAGATTCCCTGTACCTCACCCGCTTCAACCCCGAGATGCGCCGGGCCGGGCTGCCGGCGGGCTACCGGCCGTACGTGGTGCGCTACCCGGCCGCCGCGGCCGTGCACCTGGGCGATGTCGACCGGGCCACGCTGCTGGAGTATTGCCAGCCCACCGCCGCGCTGCCGCAGCCGCTGCCCATGCTGCCGCCGCGCCTCGAAGGAGTTGAGCCGTGGGAGAACCGGCAGCTGCTGGCCGCCACCGAAGGACCCCGGGCCCGAGAGGAAGCCACTGCTCCGCGTTTCCGGCGGGTGCCCCACAAGGTGCGCCGGGGCGAAACCCTGGCCAGCATTGCCGAGCGGTTTGAGGTGAGCCCGGCTCAACTGCGCCGCTGGAACGAGCTGCCCAAAGGCCGTTCGCTCAAGCCGGGCAAGCAGCCTGGTAATATTCGTGCCCGTGCCCGCTGCTGCTCCCGCCAAGTCGATGGCTCCCACGCCGGAGGCAATTGCCGTGGCTCCACGTCCGGTTCGCGCGCCCATTTCTCCCGAAGTAGCGGAGGCTCGGCGCGCGCAGGACGAGGCCAACGCCCGCGAAGTAGCGCGGCTAAAGGAAGTGGCGCGCCAGGAAAAAGCGCAGGAAATCCGATTGGTTGCTATCCGGCAGCGCCAAGCCATCCAGCAAGCTGCGGCCGAGGCCCAGGCCCGCGTGGCCGCCCGCCGGCTGGCCCAGACCCAGGCGGCCGAAGCCAGGCTGAGCGCTGCGAAAGCAGCCGCCACGCCAGAGGAGGAAGTTGCCGTCGAATCGGCGCCAAGCGCAGCGCAAGAAGCAGCGGCTCCTTACACGGTGCGCCGGGGCGAAAACCTCACCAAGCTGGCTCGGGCGCATAACGTGAGCGTGGCTCAACTGGTAGCCTGGAACAACCTGGATTCTGAAACGGTAGTGGCCGGTCAACGCCTGGTTTTCACTGAGCCGGCCGCTACGGAAGCTGCTCCGGAGGTTCCGCGCAAATCGACCAAAGCCATTTCAAACACGATGACCTCTTCCGCGTCGCGTTCCACGCTCGACAAGCGAATTGGGCCGGCTAAGGTGCATTTGGTGCAGCCCGGCGATACCTTGTTCAACATCTCGCGTCGCTTCGGCGTGAGTGTGAAGGAACTGCGCGAAGTGAACCACCTGACATCCGACGAGGTGAAGCTGGGACAGAAGCTGTTGGTGCCGCAGAGCTAGGCGGAGGGAAACTCTTTAGCAGCCTCTATAAAACCCGCTCCTTAGTTTGATGACCTTGTCGCTGGCGGCTTGCTCGACAAAACAACCTGCCGTACACCGCCCCGTGCCCGCCCGGCGCGGGGCGGTTGTGCTTACGGCCGGCGCGGTGGTTCAAGGCCCTCACGCCCAACTGGCTTGCCATGCGGAAAGCTGTTCCAGTAGAGGCTCTTGCTGCTTGGCAGTAAGCCAGGTGCAAAATAAACGGCGCCTTGCTGAGCATTTCGCGCTAATTTCGCCAATACGGCCGCGCTATAGGCGGGGCCGTTTCTTCCTCTGATTACGCCGATGCTGAAAATAAACAAACAGGACGCCCTCAATTACCACTCCCAGGAGCCGGCGGGCAAGCTGGAAGTGGTGCCCACCAAGCCCATGAGCACCCAGGCTCGATTTGGCACTGGCGTACTCGCCGGGCGTGGCCGAGCCGTGCAAGGAAATTGCCGCCAACCCCGACGACGTGTACAAGTACACCGCCAAGGGCAACCTGGTGGCCGTGATAACGAACGGCACCGCCGTGCTGGGTTTGGGCAACATCGGCCCCTCGGCCAGCAAGCCGGTGATGGAAGGCAAGGGCGTGCTGTTCAAAAAGTTTGCCGGTCTCGACTGCTTCGATATTGAGATTGATGCCAACGACCCCGACGAGTTTATCCGCATCGTGAAGTCGTTGGAGCCGACGTTCGGCGGCATTAACCTGGAGGACATCAAGGCCCCGGAGTGCTTCCGCATCGAAACCGAGCTACGGGAGAAGATGAACATCCCGCTGATGCACGACGACCAGCACGGCACGGCCATCATTTCCTCGGCGGCGCTGCTCAACGCGCTGGAAGTGGTGGTGAAGCGCATCGACCAGATTAAGATGGTGGTGAGCGGCGCGGGCGCGGCGGCCATTTCGTGCCTGCGCCTGTACGTGGCGCTGGGCCTGAATAAGGACAACGTGGTGGTGTTCGACAAGGACGGCATCATCAACCACGCCCGCACCGACCTCGACCCGCTGCAAATGCAGTTTGCTACTTCGCGTGACATCACCACGCTGGCCGAAGCCATGGAAGGCGCCGACGTCTTCATTGGCCTCTCGGCGGCCAAGGTGCTGCCCCCGGGCTGCTGCTGCGCATGGCCGACAGCCCCATCGTCTTTGCCCTGGCCAACCCTGAGCCCGAAATCAGCTACGAGCCTGGCCACCAGCACCCGCGGCGACCTGATTATGGCCACCGGCCGCTCCGACCACCCCAACCAGGTGAACAACGTGCTGGGCTTCCCCTACATTTTCCGGGGCGCCATGGACGTGCGCGCCACCGAAATCAACGAGGCGATGAAGCTGGCCGCGGTGCGAGCCCTGGCCGAGTTGAGCAAGGAGCCCGTGCCCGAGATGGTGAACAAAGCCTACGGCGACAACACCCTGTCGTTCGGGCGCAATTACCTGATTCCTAAGCCGCTCGACCCGCGCCTCATCACCACCATCAGCCCGGCCGTGGCCCGGGCAGCCATGGAAAGCGGCGTGGCACGCCTGCCCATCGAGGACTGGAATGCCTACGAAGACCAGCTCCGCGCCCGCCTGGGCGTGAACCAGAAGCTGATGAACCGCATCACCTCGGCGGCCAAGGCCAACCCCAAGCGGGTGGTGTTTGCCGAGGCCGACAACTACAAGATTCTCAAAGCCGCCCAGATTTTGCACGATGAAGGCATTTGCAAGCCCATTTTGCTGGGCCCGCAGGACAAGATTGAAGCCATTGCCAGGGCCAATAGCCTGGATTTGGAGGGCTGCGAAATCATCAACATCCTCAAGCAGGACGACAAGCGCAACGAGTACGCGGCCATCCTGTACAAGAAGCGCCAGCGCCGCGGCATGACCCTCTACGAAGGCCGCCGCCTGATGCGCGAGCGCAACTACTACGCCGCCATGATGGTGGAAACCGGCGAAGCCGACGCCTGCATCACCGGCCTCACTAAGGACTACGGCAAGAGCATCATCCCCTCGCTGCAGGTCATTGGCACCGAGGAAGGCGTGCGGCGCGTGGCGTCGATGTACATCATTCAGCACAAGAAGGGGCCGTACTTCTTTGCCGATACCACGGTGAACATCAACCCCACGGCCGAGGAGATGGTCGAGATTATCGGCCTCACGGCCCGGGCGGTGCGCTTTTTCGACACCGAGCCGCGCATGGCTGTCATCAGCTACTCCAACTTTGGCTCGAACGCCGGGGTGCTGCCCGAGAAAACCCGTCGCGCCACCGAGCTGGCCAAGGCCCGCTTCCCCGACCTGCTCATCGACGGCGAAATGCAGGCCAACGTGGCCCTGAGCCCCAGCCTGCTACAGGAACACTACGACTTCAGCCCCTGGCCGAAAAGGGCGCTAACACTCTGATTTTCCCGAACGTAGAGTCCGGCAACATTGCCTATAAGGTGCTGCAGGAAATCGGCGGGGCCGAGGTAATCGGGCCGGTGCTCATGGGCATGCGCAAGCCGGTGCACATCCTACGCCTGGGCGCCTCCGTGCGCGACATCGTGAACATGACGGCCATTGCCGTGGTCGACGCGCAGCTGGGCAGCAAGGCGCTGTAAAGCCGCTTTTAGGAGCAGGCGTGACGCCGGGCACCGCACAACCTTGCGGCGCCCGGCGTCCCGTTTTTTCGGCGGCTGCTTTGTTGGGCAACATCCTTATTTTGCCCAAATTCTTTGGCTAAAAAGCCAGTATTTTTGGGAAATAAAAGCCCGGCCCTGGTGTTGGGTAGTCACAGAAGCGTTTCTTTCGTTTATCCTTTCCGCACCCTATGATTGCCTACCTCGACGGTAAACTTGCTTACAAAGACGCCACCCAGGCCATTGTCGACATTCTGGGCGTGGGCTACGAGGTCCGCATTTCGCTGGCCACGTATTCCAAGCTGCCGGCCGAAGGCGCGGCTACCAAAATATATACTTATCAGCACATTAAGGAAGACGGGCAGACGCTCTACGGCTTTCTCGACCCCAGCGAAAAGGCGCTGTTTATGCTGCTGATTTCGGTGTCGGGCATTGGGCCGGGCACGGGCATTGTGATGGTGAGCAGCATGAGCGTGGGCGAAATCCGCGAAGCCATTGTGAACGAAAACGTGCGGGCCATCCAGAGCATTAAGGGCGTGGGTCCCAAGACGGCCCAACGTGTGATACTGGAGCTAAAAGACAAGCTGCGCAAGGACGAATTGCTGGCCAAAGCCGGCGTAGACACCGTGCCCCTGGCCCGCCAGCACAATACCCGCCGCTCAGAAGCGTTGCAGGCTTTGGTTACTTTGGGCTTCGCCCGGGCCGCCGCCGAAAAGCTTCTGGACCAGATTCAGCACAAGCACGGCAGTGAACTGAGCGTAGAGGAATTGATTAAATTTGCTTTGAAGTCGCATTAAGTCTGGGCACCCCGACGGGCTTGCTACTTTATTGAATTGCCGTGCCTGGCGCGGGCCAAATGGCTCGCGCCTTTATTCACCTATCCTGCTTGAAATTCGGTCAGAAATTACTCCCTGCGTCGGTCGTTACGGTCGCTTCCTTGCTAACGTGGTGGGCCCAGGCTACACCGGTGGCCGGCTCGCGCCTGAGCGGGGCGTGGCGGCGGGCAAGCCACGTGCTGGCCTCTGACACCCCCGAGCCGGTGGGTGCGGTGGCCGACACCTCGCGGAAGTACAAGCCCAGCCGGCGCCCGCGGGTGAGGACCCAGGACCGGCCCGGCACCCTCTTTGGCCCGCGCCGGCGCGAGTCGCCGCTGATACTGCCGCTGCCCAGCAACGTCAAGCTGAACGTCACGGTCGACGACAGCCTCAAGCAGGTCGACGTCAAGGAAAAAGTGGGCGCCGACATCGACTACCGCGACCCGAGCGTGCTCACCTACAAGGAGTACGAGGCGTATCAGGAGCGCGAGGCCATCCGCAATTATTACCGGCAGAAGGCCAAGGGCGGCATCGCCGGGCCCGACGCGGCCGCGGGCACGCCGCAGGCCCAGCGCCTCATCCCCAAAATCTACCTCGGGCCCATTGCCAACCGCATTTTTGGCGGCAGCTATGTCGACATTCGGCCCGCGGGCTCGGTGGCGCTCAAGTTTGGCGGACGGTTCAACAAGAACGAAAACCCGGCCCTGACCCTGCGCCAGCAGCGGGTCGGCGATTTTATTTTTGAGCAGAACCTCAACGTCAACCTGACGGGGGCCATTGGCACCAAACTCAAGCTGGTGTTCAACTACGACACCAAGGCCTCGTTCGACTTCGACAACCAGATGAAGTTCGACTACGCGGGGGAGGAGACCGACATCATCCAGAAGCTGGACCTGGGCAACGTGAGCTTGCCGCTGACCAACTCGCTGGTGCAGGGCGGGCAAAACCTGTTCGGCATCAAGACCCAGCCTGCAGTTTGGCAAGCTGGGCGTGACGGCCGTGGCCGCCACCGTGCGCGGCACCGCCGATGAGGTGCGCATCCAGAACGGCGCCCAGAGCCGGCAGTACGAAATCAAGGCCAGCCAGTACGAGCGGGACCGGCACTTCTTCCTGTCGCAGTTCTTCCGCGACCGCTACGACCAGGCCCTGCGCAACCTGCCCACTATCCAGAGCGGCGTGACCATCACCCGGCTGGAAGTGTACGTCACGAACGACAACCGCACCACCGAAAACCTGCGCAATGTGGTGACGCTGACCGACCTGGCCGAGCCCCTGCGCCTCTACCAGCAGCAGTACCAGAGCCAGCCCAACGCCAGCCCCCAAACCCCGGCCGGCAACGACGCCAACTCGCTCTACACCACGCTGCTGCGCGGCGGTGCCCCGGCCCGCGACAACCTGGGCGTGGACGTGTTTCTGCAGGACGGGCAGCGCCTGAGCAAAAACGTAGACTTTGAGCGGGTGCGGGCCCGCAAGCTCGACTCGCGCGAGTACACCTACAACGCGCAGTTGGGCTACATTTCGCTGAATACCGCCCTGCTGCCCGACCAGGTGCTGGGCGTGAGCTACCAGTACCTCTACAACGGCAAGACCTACCAGGTGGGCGAAACCCAGGACGAGTACGGCACCCGGCAGCCCGACGAAGTGGTGTTTCTGAAGATGCTGCGGGCCAGCAACCCCGGCGTGGGCGTGGCCGACCCCAGCAAAAACCCGAAAAACCTGAACCTGCTCACGCGCAACACGCCGACCTGGGATTTGATGATGAAAAACATCTATCCCCTGAACGCCTCGCAGCTGCAGCGCGACAACTTCCAGCTGCAAATCATTTACAAAGACGACGAGACCGGGGTTGACCTGATTTCGCTGAAGGAAGGCGCCAAAATCGCCAACCGCCCGCTGATTGAGGTGCTCAACCTCGACCACGTGAACGCGAACAACGACCGCAACCCGGACGGCAACTTCGACTTCTTTCCCGGCGTGACCATCGACCCGGAATTGGGCCGGATTATCTTCCCCAATGTTGAGCCGTTCGGCTCGTACCTGCGCACGCAGTTCGACCCCAGCGAAACGGGCCTGATTGACAAGTACGTGTATTCGGAGCTGTACAACCAGACCCAGAGCGACGCCCAGCAGCGGCAGGAAAAGGACAAGTTCTTCCTGCGCGGGCGCTTCCAGGGCGGGGCCGGCTCCGACGAAATCAGCCTGCCGGGCATCGGCATTGCCCAGGCTCGGTGCGGGTGCGGTCGGGCTCCACGCTGCTCACTGAAGGCGTCGATTACCAGGTGTTTTACGACCAGGCCAAGGTGAAAATCCTCAACCCGGCCTACCTGAATTCGGCCAACGAGCCTGCGGGTGGAGTTTGAGAAAAATGCCCTGGTGCAGGTGCAGCCGCGCCGGCTGGTGGGCGTGCGCCTCGACTACCGGCTCAATAAGGACGTGAACATCGGCGGTACCGCGCTGCACCTGCTCGAGAACCAGGCGCCGGGCATCAACCGGGTGAACATCGGCGACGAGCCGGGCAACAACACCATTGTGGGGCTGGACGGCAGCATCCGCAAAGACAGCCGGGTGCTGACCAAGTACCTCGACATGCTGCCGTTTATCTCCACCAAGGAGATTTCGACCGTGGCCTTCAGCGGCGAGTTTGCCAAGCTGCTGCCGGGCCGCTCGCGGCTGGGCAACGGCGAAAACGGCGTGTCGTACATCGACGACTTCGAGAACGCCCGCACGCCCTACACCCTGGGCGGGCTGGCCTCTATTCCGGCGTGGCGCCTGGCTGCCACGCCGCTGCCCGTCCAGGGCAGCAACGCCGTAGGGCTGCCCTACAACTACCAGCGCGCCAAGCTGGCCTGGTACACCGTGGACCAGAGCTACTACACCGGCGGCCCCAACGTGCCGAACAACATCGGGGCCGGTGACCTGGCCAACCACTACACCCGCGGCATCAAGCGCGACGAGGTGTTCCCGAACAAGGACCTGGGCGCCACCGGCAACGGCTACGAGTACACCTTCGACATGGCGTACTTCCCCAGCGAGCGGGGCCCCTACAACTACAACCCCCGCATCGACGCCTCGGGCCAGAAGTTTACCGGCGCCGAGCGGCCCGAGGATAAGTTTGGCGGCATCAGCCGGGCCATCACCTTCGACACCGACTTCGACAACGCCAACATCGAGTACCTGGAGTTTTGGATGATGGACCCATTTCTGGGCGGCGAGCGCGGCCGGGTGAACGATTCGCAGAACCCCGGCACCAACAACACCACCGGCGGCGACCTGCTCATCAACCTCGGCAACGTGAGCGAAGACGTGCTGAAGGACAACAACCAGCACGAGTTCGAGAACGGCCTGCCCGTGCCCGGCACCGACACCACGGGCCTGTCGCGCCGCACGGTGTGGGGCCAGGTCACGCGCCAGCAGTTCCTTACCGATGCCTTCAACGCGGCCCCGGGCGCCCGGCAGGCCCAGGACGTGGGCCTCGACGGCCTGAACGACAACAACGAGAAGACCCAGAACTACGGGGCACAATACAGCGCCCTGCCCGACCCCTCGGGCGACAACTTCCGCCACCACCTCGACCCGGCCTACGACCAGGGCAACACCAACCTGCTGGGCCGCTACAAAAACTACAACGGCTACGAGAACAACTCGCCCGAAAACAGCCAGCTCAGCTCAACCGCCTACCCCGACAAAGAAGACCTGAACCGCGACAACGTGGTGCAGGAAGTGGAGCGCTATTACGAGTACAAAATCTCGATGAAGCCCGGCGCACTCCAGGTAGGCCAGAACTTCATCATCGACAAGGTGACCAACAAGGACCAGCGCACCAACGGCGACGAGGTGACGTGGTACCAGTTCCGCATTCCGATTCGGGAGGGCTACACCGTGCGCGGGGCCACGCAGGAATTTGGGTTCAAATCCATTCGCTTTCTGCGGATGTACATGACCGGCTGGCAGCAGCCGGTAGTGCTGCGCCTGGTGCAGCCGCAGTTTGTGGCCAACCAGTGGCGCCGCTTTCTCTACCGCATCGTGGATACCCGCCAGGGCACCCAGCCGCCCGTGGGCCAGCTCACCGACGCCGACGCCTTCAGCATCTCGACCGTGAGCGTGGAAGAAAACGGCCTGGCGGTGGCCAGCGGCCCGGGCAAAATCCCGTACGTGTCGCCGCCCGGCATCCTGCGCGACAAGGAGTACGGCAGCAGCAGCACCTCGCGCCTGCAGAACGAGCAAAGCCTGCGCCTGTCGGTAACGAACCTGCGCGACGGCTACGCCAAGGCCGCGTACAAGAATTTGAGCATCAACATGCTGCGCTATAAGCGCCTGCGCCTGTTCCTGCACGGCGACAGCGAAGACCCCAACCTGAGCAATACCGACGTACAGGCCTTCCTGCGCATCGGCACCGACTACACCCAGAACTACTACCAGTACTCGCTGCCGCTGAACCTGACCCGGGCCAACGAAACCAACCCCGAGCGGGTGTGGCCGCTGGAAAACCGCATCGACGTTTCGTTCCAGGATTTCATCGACGCCAAATCGGAGCGCAACAAGCGCACCCCGGTTAATTACCTGGTGCCGTACACCAAGCGGCTGCCCAACGGCGCCACCATCACGGTGGTCGGCAACCCCGACTTTTCGGCGGTACAGGGCGTGATGCTCGGCATCCTGAACCCCACGGCCGATGCTACCAACGGCAACACCAGCGCCATTTCTGCCAACCTCTGGGCCGACGAATTCCGGGTGTTTGACTTTGAGCAGCAGGCCGGCTACGCAGCCACGGCCCGGCTCAATGTGAAGATGGCCGACGTGGCCAACCTCACGGCCACCGGCAGCTTCACGAGCGTGGGTTTTGGCGGCTTGCAGGACAAGGTGCAGCAGCGCTCCATCGACGACGCCTTCCGCGGCGACGTGCAGGCCACCGTGGCCGCCGACAAGTTCCTGCCCGAGCAGCCTGCAGCTGCGGGTGCCCGTGCTGCTGCAGCTCGGCCACGAGCGTCGCGCGCCGCTCTACGACCCCCTCGACCCCGACACCAAGCTCAAGCAAAGCCTGGAGAAGTTCACCAACGACCAGGGCGAAACGAACGCCGCCGCCCAGGCCGAGTACCGCAAGAAGGTGCTCGACCAGACCACTAGCCGGAGCGTGTCGGTGCTGAACGTGCGCAAGGAGCGCGGCCCCGGCAAGCCCGGCGCACCGCCCACCACCCCCAAGCCCTGGGACGTGGAAAACCTGGCGTTGAGCTACTCGCTCACCGACCGCTTACACACCGACATCCGCACCGACCGCGACTACACCAAGTCGTACACGGCCGCCGTGGCCTACGTGTACCAAACCACGCCCAAGAACTATTCGCTCAGCAAGGTAAAGGCCCTGGACAACCCGTATCTGAATATTTTCCAGGAGCTCAACTTCACGCCCCTGCCCTCGCGCTTCTCGTTCCGCACCGACCTGGACCGGCGCTACAACGAGCGGTTCCTGCAGCGCATTCTGGAGCCGGGTACCCTGCCAAGCACCAACGGCATTGCGCCCGTGATTCAGAAGTCGTTCTTCATCAGCCGCATCTACGACCTTAAATGGGACCTGACCAAAAGCCTGATTTTCGACTACACCGCCACCAACCGCGGCGTGGTAGACGAGGGCCGCGGCCGCACCATCGGGGTGAGCGACGAGGCCATCCGCAACCGCTCCCTGCTGCGCGACAACCTGGTGCGCGGCGGCCGCACCACCAATTTCAACCAGGTGGCGGCGCTCACCTACCGGCTGCCGCTGGACAAGTTTCCGCTCACCGACTGGCTGAGCGCCGACACCCGCTACTCGGCCGGCTACACCTGGCAGGCCGCGTCGGCGTCGTTGCGCGCCCCGCTCAACCCCGTGCCCACCGGCGACGAAGCCCGCGACACGGCCACCTACGAGCCTGCGGCTGGGCAACACCATTCAGAACAACCGCGAGCCTGAGCGCCAACGGCCGCATCGACCTGGTGAAGCTGTACAACAAGGTGAAGTTTCTCAACATCATCAACAACGCGCCGCCGCCCGGTGCGCGGCCCAGCCGCTCAGCCACCATGCAGCCGGCCCAGAACCCGGACGGTACGCCGCGCCCGGCCGCGGCCGATACCACGCGCGAAACCAACCGCTTCGTGAAATCCGTGCTCCGCGCCCTGATGACGGCCCGGTCCATCAACTTCACCTACGTGCACACCGACGGGACGCTACTGCCCGGCTACCTGCCCAAAACGCACCTCTTCGGCCTCGACCACGACCTGACGGCGCCGGGCCTGCCCTTCATTCTGGGCAAGCAGTACGGCCTGCCCGAGCTGTACGACATCGCCGCCAACCAGAACGGCTGGTACACCGGCAGCAGCGAGTACCTGAACACGCCGCTGAGCTCGCTGCTCACCGAAACCATCACGCTGCGCACCGCGCTCGAGCCCTTCCGGGGCTTCAACATCCAGGTGGATGCCCGCCGCCGCCTGGCCCGCAACCGCGAAGTGTACTACCGCAACCTGGTGAACGACTCGACGCTGGTGCCCGTGCCCGACCCGTTCCGCCCCGGCCGCTTCCTGCTGGCCGAGCACCCGCTGCTGGGTACCGGCTCGTTCAACGCCTCCACGGTTACCATCCAGACCCTGTTCGGCGATTTGGGGGCAAACGGCGAGACGTCCCGGGCGTTCAACCGCTTTGTGAAAAACCGGCAGTTTGTGCAGCAGCGCCTGCGCGATGCCAACCCCAACAAGAACGGCCAGTACGGTTTCAACTCGCAGGAGGTGCTCGTTCAGAGCTTCATCGATGCCTACCACGGCCGGTCGTCGGACGGCTACGAGGCCAAGAAGTTCGACCCATTTTCGCTGTTTCCTTTGCCCAACTGGCGCCTGGACTACAACGGCTTTGCCGACTTGCCGCTCATAAAGAAGTACTTCACGTCGTTCACGCTCAACCACGCTTACTCGTCTACCTACAGCGTGGGCAGCTACACCACGTCCACGGTGTACAACCCCGACGTGTTTAACCCCGACCGCGACTTCCCCAACCTGCTGAATGCCACCGGGCAGTTTGTGCCGTACTACATCGTGGGGCAGGTGAGCATCATCGAGCGCCTGGCGCCGCTGGTGGGCGTCAACTTCCAGACGGTGAGCCGGGCCACGGGCCGCCTCGAGTACCGCACCGACCGCGCCGTGGTGCTGAATACCACCAACTCGCAGGTTACCGAGCTCTACACCAACGAGGTAATCCTGGGCCTGGGCTACGCCACCAACAGCCTCAAGCTGCCCTTTAAGGTAGGCGGCGAGCAGCGGGTGCTGCGCAACAACCTCACCGCCCGCCTCGACCTGAGCATCCGCGACAACATCAGCGTGCAGCGCAGCATCCTCGACGTGGTAGACCCCCTCACGGACCCCACCACTCCCGAGGGCCGCGTGGGCCGCGCCCAGGGCCAGATTACCAACGGCTCGCGCACGTTCCAGCTGCGTCCCACCATCGATTACCTGCTCAATACCCGGCTCAACCTGCAGCTGTACTACAGCCAGACCATCACCACACCGCGCATCAGCAACGCCTTCCGCAACTCCACCACCGAAGGCGGCGTGCAGCTGCGCTACAGCCTGGGCCAATAACCGGTAGGGAATGAAACGGCAGGGCTGCTGCTTCGTAAAGGTTCGGAAAAGCTAATCCGTTCGAGCCCCATCTGTCGTCAAAACAATTTGGGGCTGGTGGCCTTCCCCAACCGTGGATTGCCTAATTTTGGCGCCACGCCATTACCTCATTCCCTCACTTCCCCGCTTTATGAACCTGCCCTCCACCCTGCACTATACCAAGGACCACGAATGGATTCGCGTTGAAGGCGATGTTGCTTACATCGGCATCACCGACCACGCCCAGAAAGAGCTCGGCGACATCGTGTACGTCGACATCGACACGCTCGACAAAGACGTGGCCCAGCACGACGTGTTCGGCACCGTGGAGGCCGTGAAAACCGTTTCGGACCTGTTTAGCCCCATCACCGGCACCGTGCTGGAAGTGAACAGCAAGCTGGCCGACGCCCCCGAAACCGTGAATTCGGACCCGTACGGCGACGGCTGGATGGTAAAAATCTCCATTGCCAAGCCCGAGGAGCTCAAGGAACTGCTCACCGCCGAAACCTACGGCGAGCCTGGTAGGCGCCTAAGCCTATCGTTCGGCCGAGCATGGTATCTCACGGCAAGCCCGAGCTCCCGGCGCCGCGCCCGTACGCGGGGCTGCCGCTGAGCCTGGGCGGCCCTGGTGCTGCTGCTCACGCTCACGCCGTCCTACAAAATGCCCATCACGCCCGTTTGGGAGCTGTTGTCGTTCGACACGGCGGCCCATGCGGGCGTGTTTGTGGTTTTGGCGGGGTTGAGCTGGTTTTCGCTGCGCCGGCAGCGCCGCTGGCCCCGGGTGGCCCGGCGCGTGGGGCGGGTGGTGCTGGTGGGCAGCATCCTCTTTGGCGGGCTCATAGAAGTGCTGCAGCACACCATGGCCCTGGGCCGCCACGGCGAATGGACCGATTTGATAAGCGACGCCATCGGGGCCGCGTTGGCGGTGGGCATTGCCACAGCGGTTGCCAGGCGGCAATCGCGCCGGGCGCGTTCGCTGGCGTCGGTTTGCTGGCTTGGGCTGGCCGCAGCTAGCGCTGGGCTTAGCGGCGTGCCAACAACAGCCCGCGCGCAGGACCTGTCCCGCGCCCGCCGCACCATCGCGAAGCTGGCCTCGCCGGGGCTGCACGGCCGCGGCTACGTGAAGGAAGGGGAGCAGAAGGCAGCCGCTTACCTGCGCAAGCGCTTTGTTGAGCTAAAGTTGGAGCCGCTGGCGCCGGACTTCACGCAGCCGTTTACGCTGAATGTGAACACCTTTCCGGGGAAGCTTGAGCTGGATGTGATTCCGTTTGGCCCGTTGCGCCGCATGCCCAATACCGCGCATTTGCAGCCCGGGCGCGATTTTATCGCGGCGCCCAACTCGGCCAAGGGCAAGCTGGACTGGGGCAGCCGCTTGGTGCGGCTCGATACGCTGGCATTTACCGATTCCCTGGTGCGCACCCGGGCCGTTGCGCAGCTCAATAAGTTGCCCGGCGCGGTGCTGCTCACAACTCGCGACGAAAACCGCCTGGCCAACCTGCCGGCCCTGCGCCAAGCCGTAGAGTCGGCCGCCGCTCGCATCACGCTCGTGCCCAAGCTCACGGCGGCCATTGCCAGTGAGCAGACCACTCAGGTGCGCCTGCTGGCCCTGCCCACGGCGGCGGCCTGGCCCGTGGCTACTACCGTTCCCATGCTAATGAAAGGCGTGCACATACGGGTAAATGCTGAGCTGCAATCCGGCTACCAAACCCAGAACGTGGCCGCCGTCATCCGTGGCACCACCCAGCCCGATTCCTTTCTGGTGGTTTCAGCTCACTACGACCACCTGGGCCGCATGGGCCGCAAAACCTACTTTCCCGGCGCCAACGACAACGCCAGCGGCGTGGCCCTGCTGCTGGAACTGGCCGCTCACTACGCCCGCCCCGAAAACCGGCCGGCTTACTCCGTGGTCTTCCTGCTGTTCGGGGCCGAAGAAGCCGGCTTGGTTGGCTCAACTTACTTTGTGGCGCACCCCCTGGTGCCGCTCCAGCGCATCAAGTTCCTGGTCAACCTCGACCTGCTGGGCACCGGCGAAGAAGGCGCCACCGTCGTCAATGGCAAGGTGTACGCGGCCGCTTATCAGCGCCTGCTGGCCCTCAACGACACCCACCGCTACCTGCCCGCCCTGGGCGCTCGCGGCCGCGCCGCCAACTCCGACCACTTTCCGTTTTCGGAAGCGGGCGTGCCGGCATTCTTCCTGTACACCCGGGGCGGCAGCACGGCCTACCATGACGTGCAAGACCGGCCCGAGGCACTGTCCCTGGCGGGCTTCGCCGGGGCGTTTGGGCTGGTGCGCGACTTTCTCAACGAGCCTGGGCGCCGCCAGGTAACGGGCACGAAAAAGCCTCTGCAGGGGCTGCAGAGGCTTTTGATAACAATAACCTTAGAATAGAGGAGGGTAGGCTAGCCTTTGGCTTTCACCGACAGCATGATTTGCTTGGCGATGGGCTCCCACTCGGGCTTCTGGCGGTCGGCGCAGTTGAAGGTGCAAATCATCAGCTTGCCTTCCACATCGGTGAAGAACACCAGGGTATAGACCGTGTGGCCCATCTCCGGCTTCATGAACTCGATGTAGCCCACTTTGCGGTTGTTGATGTTTTTCACGCCGTCGCCAAACCATTCGGCGTCTTTGTACTGCTTGTGGTAGGTCTTGCCAAACGAGGCGGCGTAGATGTCGACCATGTCCTGGTCGGCGTCGTTGTCGCTGTAGTTGAAGGCGAGGCTCACCAGGTTGTTGTTCGTGAAAATTACACTCGGGCGGCTCTGGGCTTTGGCGTAAGCGAAGTCCATCTGTTCCTCGGTCATCACCTCGAAGCCCTTGGGAATCAGGATTTCCACCCGCTCACTGAGCACGCGCTTTTTAACCAGCTCAATTTCAGAAGCCGGGCTGGCCGATGTCAGTATCAATCCCAGAATACAGAGTAGAAGTGTAAATTTCATGCTAATGAGGATAAGGGGTGAGTAACTAAAAAGCCGTTTGATAAACCCAAGTTAGATACAATATTCAACTATCCAACTTTGTGGCAACAAATATTGCATTTATTTTTCAAAGTGCCCAGGAGGCCCAGGTGTTTTTATCAATAACAGCTTAAGATTCGGCAGGTTGCGACAAGTATAGGCAAGCCCTGATTTGTGGTTCAAAACCCTTCTAAAAATGATTTATTGAGATGTTTGGTTGTAAAAAATAATGGCAGAGTGCAATTAAAGGCAAGTTTTTTGAGGATTTGAGTCTGCCGAAGTGTATTTCAGGAATCCTAAACGCGCTTAATATCTTGTTCTTAAAGAATATTATTCAGCTGTTCTTTTATTTTCTCAAGTTCTTCCTTCATGCCCACCACCAGGTGCTGCACCGTCGCGTCGTTGGCCTTGGAACCGATGGTGTTGATTTCGCGGCCGATTTCCTGGGCCAGAAAACCGAGCTTCTTACCTACGGCCTCGTCGGGCTGGTGGATTGCCTGCTCGAAATAAGCTAAGTGGGCGGCCAGCCGCACTTTCTCTTCGGCAATGTCGAGCTTCTCGATGTAGTAGAGCACTTCCTGCTCGAAGCGGGTGGCGTTGAACTGCTCGTGGCTGGTGAGCTCGGCCAGGTGGCCGGCCAGGCGCTGGCGCACGTGCTCGATGCGCGCGGGGTCGTGCTCCTCCACAGCCGCCGCCTGCTGGCGGATAAGCGACACGTAGCCCAATATTTCGACGGTGAGCGTGGTGCCCTCGTCCTGTCGGAACTGCTGCATGGCGGCCAGCGCCTCGGTGAGCAGCGGCTGTAGCTCAACCCAGGTTACTTCTTCGGCGGCGGGCTCGGCGTCGCGTGCTTCGGAGGCGCTGGGGATGACGCCGGGCAGACGCAGGGCGGCCAGCAGGGTGTCTTCGCCGGTGGGCAGGCCCAGGCTGTCGGCCACGCCTTTCAGCTCCAGATACGCCGCCACCAGGGCGTCTTTGTTGAGCGTGGCCGATGCTCGGGCCGCCGCAGGCCGCACAAAATCAAGGTTGAGGTTGACTTTGCCGCGCAGCAAGGCCTTGGCTACGGTGTTGCGGATTTCCAGCTCGTGGGGCATCAGGAACCGGGGCAGGCGCAGGGTCAGGTCGAAGGTCTTGGAATTGACGGAGCGGAGCTCGACGGCGGCGGTGTAGGAATCGGTTTCGCGGTGGGCCTGGCCGTAGCCGGTCATGGAAATAAGCATGTGCGTGGGGCTGAATGGAGCCGCAAAGAAACGACCCGCCAAGCGCCACCGTCCGTGGACGGTTGATTGCTGTTTGGGCCGGCCCAGGGAAAGACCTAACGGCTGGGTTGATTCCCGGCTTATGCACTCGCTTTCATGCAAAATTGAGCGGCCCGCCTTCCTGAGCTGATTCCTTGATGCCGGCCCCGGGAGGAAGAGGAATAGCCGAGGCCGTACTTTGTGCCGAATTCCTCACGCCTCATTTTTCTTCCTCCTTGCAACGGCCCCGCGTCTTGATGCTGCCCAAGTGGTATCCGCACCGCTACGACGACCAGGACGGCGACTTTGTGGAGCGGCACGTGGCGGCCATTGCCGCGCACGCGGGCGCCGACGTGGCGGTGCTTTTTGCGGCCGTAGCACGCGGCCCGCTGCCCGCACTGGTTGAGGCCGAGGAGGATTTCAGCGGCCTCTGGCCCACGCTGCGCTACTACTACCGCGCCGCGCCCACCGGCCTGGCGGCGCTCGACAAGCCGCTGAAGCTGCTGCTGTACTTCTGGTGCCTGCTGCGGGGCTACCGCCGTCTGCGTCGGCACTGGGGGCAGCGCCCCGATATGGTGCACGTGCACGTGCTGCTGCGTACCGGCCTGTTCGCCTGGGCTTTGCAAGCCATTCGGAACATTCCCTTCATCATCACCGAGCACTGGACCCTGTACCTGCCGCAGCGGGCCGGCCACATTTCCTGGCTACGCCGGGTGCTCACGCGGGCTGTGGTGCGCCGGGCGGCGGCCCTGCACACCGTATCGGCGGGGCTGCGCGATGCCATGGCGGCGCTTGGCTTCGTAAATTCCCGCTCGGTGGTCATCGCCAACGTGGTCGATACAAACCTGTTTCGGCCCCGGCAATTGGCGGGAGAGGAAGTCGAGCCCTATGCTGCCCAGTCCGTTACCGCAAGCCCGGCTCGACCGACGCTGCTGCATGTGTCCGCTTTTCACGACCAAGTCAAAAACCTCTCGGGGGTGCTGCGCGTGGTGGCCCGGCTACGGGCCCGGTGGCCCGGGCTGCGCCTGCGCATAGCCGGCTACGGGCCCGACGAAGCCCATTTGCGCGACTACGCGGCCTTGCTGGATTTGCTGGCCGATGGCACGGTGGAGTTTCTGGGTAAGTTACCCCACACGGCCGTGGCCGCCGAAATGGCCCGCGCCACGGCCCTGGTGTCTTTCAGCCGCGCCGAAACCTTTGGCTGCGTGCTGCTGGAAGCTCGGGCCTGCGGCTGCCCGGTGGTGGCCACCCGCACCGGCGGCGTGCCCGAGCTATTCGAGCCCGAAAATGCCTTCGGCCTACTGGTGACGCCCGACGACGAAGCAGCGCTGGAAAGGGCCCTCACCGCCGTGCTGGCGGGCACCGTGAAGTTCGACGCCAGCCGGTTGCGGGCCGGTGCCGCGGCGCGCTGCGCCCCGGCCGCGATAGGGCAGGCATTTGGGGAATTATATCAAAGAGTATTAAACGGGTAATAAAAGTGCGAATTGAGTACAAAAGCACCGATTTAGCTCAACCAGTAGCACCTCAACCAAGGTGCCAGTGGGGTGCTGGCACGAAGCACTGCAAAATCAGCCGGGCAAGCAGAGAAGTCCTGGCGTGCTCCTAATCTAAGGTTTACCAGTCCTTATCCAGTATGATAAAGCGCATCCTCCAGCACTTCGCAGCGCGGGTCCTCACGGCGGGGCTCAGCTTCGCGGTGGTGTGGCTCACGGCGCGGTACTTGGGGGCGGCGGGGCGCGGGCAGGTTAGCCTGTTCTTTACCGATATGTCGGGGCTGGTGCTGCTGGCCGGGCTGGTGGGCGGGTCGTCGCTCATCTACCTAGTGCCGCGGCGCAACGTGTGGCACTTGCTGCTGCCGGCCTATGGCTGGGCTGTGGTGGTGAGCGTAGTGGGCGCGACCGTGGTGGGCCTGCTGCGGCCGGTGAGCCTGGAATATGTGCTGCATCTGGGCGGGGTCACGCTGGTGCAGGTTCTGCTTTCCATTAATGCGTTTCTGCTGCTGGGGCGGCAACGCGAGCGGACCTACAACGTGCTGACAATGGCGCAGGCCGCCCTGCTGGCCGGGGCATTAGTGCTGGCCTTCGGGCCCCTGCAGTGGCCCAGCGTAGGGGCGTACTATTACGCCAATTACGTGGCCTACGGCCTGCCCTGGCTGGTGAGCACGGCCCTGCTGCTGCGCCTGCCCGACGTGTGGGGCAGCCGGGCGTCGCGCCGCCGGGCCGCTGCCCGCGAGCCTGGCCCGGCACAGCCGGGGGCGCACTTTTCCAACCTACTCACGTTTGCCAACTACCGCTTTGGCTACTACGCCGTGGCGTACCTAGCCGATGCCCGGGCGCTGGGCATCCTCTCGGTGGGGGTAGCCCTGGCCGAGGCCATTTGGCTGATTCCGCGCAGCACGGCCCTTATTCAGTACGTGGCCCTGGTGAATGCCGCCGACAAGCGCAGCCAGACCTACGCGGCCCTGCGCGGCAGCCGGCTCACGCTGCTGGCCACAGCCGGAGCCGTGCTGGTGCTGGCCGCCGTGCCCACAGCTTGGCTCACGGCCGTCTTCGGCCCCGAATTTGGGGAAGCCAGCCAGGTCATTCGGGCCCTGGCCCCGGGTATCCTGATAAATGGTGCGGGCATGCAGGCCAGCACCTACTTCAGCGGCACGGCCCGCTACGGCGTGAACAACCGCGCCGCCCTGCTGGGCTTGGCCGTGACTGTGCCCCTGTGCCTGGTATTGGTGCCGCGCCTGGGCATGGTGGGCGCCGCCTTGGGCATGTCGGCTTCCTACACGGCCAGCGTCGCCTACCTGTTCTGGCACTACCGGCAGGCCACCGGCGCCACCTGGGCCGACTTGCTGCCGGGTTGGGCCGACGTACGGTGGGTGACCCTGCGCTTAATGAGGAATGAAGAATGAAGAATGGGGAGTGAGGAATGGGCGAACGACAAAACTCCCCTCCTCAGTTGAGGAGGGGATGCTGGCGCGAAGCGTCACTGGGGTGGTTGCCCTCGTCGAACGATGGGCGAACGAGTTGAGCTGGAATCGTTCTGCCGCCAGTCGTTCGGGTATCGTTCAACGAGGGCAACCACCCCCGTTTGAGCTAAAGCTCAAACATCCCCTCCTCAGTTGAGGAGGGGAGTTGTCCGCTATTCTCAGCCCCAATTCTTCAGTCCTCAGTCCTCATTCCTCATTCTTCATTAAGCGCAGCGTCAACGGACCACTTCAACCCAGCCTTTCAGGCGGTGGCCGTCGGGGTAGCTCAGCAGGTAGTAGTACACGCCGGCGGGCTGGCCATGGGCGTTCCATTCGTCGTGGTAAGCGGCCGATTCAAACACGTTCTGGCCCCAGCGCGAAAACACCTGCAGGCGCGGCACGCAGTCGGGCCCAATTTTAAAGGTCTGGTTCTGGCCGTCGCCGTTGGGCGTGATGATGTTGGGAATGTTCCGCGCTTTCACCTCCACCGGTGGTGCATTCACGGTGATGTCGCAGCGGTCCTGGTTGTAGCGCACCAGCACACGCGGCTGATACAGGCCCGGCGTGGCATAGGTATGCGTGGGGCTAATTTCAGTGGACTGGCTGCCGTCGCCAAAATCCCACACCACCGATGGGGCCGCAGAGCCGCTGGAACTGGCCACCGCGAAGCGCAGGGTGAGCGGCGCCAGCCGGGTTTCGGGGCAAGCCACAGGCTGCCAGGAGGCCTGTAAGGTAGGCGGCACCGCCACTGAGATGCGCCGCGTGGCCGTAGCCGTGCAGCCGCCGCGGGTCACGGTGTAGGTCAAACTCACCGCGCCCGAAAAGTTGGCCGGCGGCGTGAACACAAAGCCCGTGGCCGCGCTGCCGCTTACTCCCATGCCCGTGAACGTGCCCCCGCCGGAGTGCCGCGTAGCGCAACAAGCTGCCGGCTGCCGGGACACAAAATTGTGTCGGCAGGCACGCTGGCCGTAAACTGGTTTGTGAGGGTTACCGGCTGGCTGGCCTGCAGTACGCAGCCATTGGAGTTGAGCGTGTACACCAATTGATAAGTGCCCGCGCTGATAGTCGGAGTGAAAAAGTAGCCCGTAGCAGGACTTCCGCTCACACCGGGCCCACTAAACGTGCCGCCCGCCGGAGTAGCGGTCAATGGTATCGCCGGGGCGCCGGGCGCGGGCAGACAGAAATCGGACTGCACCAACGGCGTAAAATTGAGCACCGGCAGCGCCGTGACCGTCACGAGTCGAGTGGCGGTGTTGCTGCAAGTGCCGGTGCTAGTCGCGGTATAAGTGAGGGTTTGCGCGCCCACGAGGGCCGCCGAAGGGGTAAATACAAAGCCAGTGGCTAGGCTGCCGCTCACGCCCGGTCCCGCCCAGGTGCCGCCGGCGGGGCTGCCCACCAGCGCCTGCGGGCCGGCCTCGGCGCACAGTGCCTGGTTGGCGCCGGCGCTCACGCCGATGCCGATGGTGACATCCCGAGTGCCTTGCACCACGCAGCCATCGGCGTTGAGCGTGTACACGATTTGCACGGTGCCGGGAGTCAGGTTGGGCGAGAACACGAAGCCCGTGGCCACGCTGCCGCTCACGCCCGGCCCACTAAAGGTGCCGCCCGTCGGAGTGGCCGACAGCGACACGACTGGCAGCGCGGGCAAGCCGGGGGCTGGCAGGCAGTAAGCGGCTTGTAGCACCGGCGAGATAACCACGGCCGCCGGCGGCTGCCCCACCGTCACGCGCCGCGCATCGGTAGTAGTGCACAGGCCGGTGCTGATGTAGGTGTACGTCAGGGTTTGAAGCCCGACGAGGGCCGCCGAAGGCGTGAACACGAAGCCCGTGGCCAGGCTGCCGCTCACGCCCGGGCCGGCCCAGATACCGCCGGTCGGCGTGCCTACCAGCGGCTGCGGACCCGCCGTGGCGCACACTTCCTGGTCGACGCCGGCGTTGGCCGTGCCGGGTTGAAAGTTGAAAACAAAGGAGGCGTTGTTGCAGAGTGAGCTCTGGCCGGTGCCGCTGTTGTTGGTGGTGGAGTACGTGTGGGCGCCCGCCGGAATGGGGAAGCCCGTGCGCGCAAAGCACGAGCAAACGGCCTGGTACACAATGCCGCGCGGGTCGAAGCGCGAGGTGCCGCCGTCCACGTGCTCGCCGGCGCCGGTGGTGCTGCCGTAGTACGTGCCGTAGGTCAGGCCGGTGAGGCCGGCCGCAAATTGGGCCAGGTAAAAGTCCGAGCCGTCGGTGGTGAGCTGGGCGGCGTCGGCCGTGGTGGGCAGGCGCGTGGTGCTGCCGTTGCCGCCTAGGTAGGAGTCCGGGCCGCCGCGGTTCGATGAGCCGCCCCAGCCGCACACGTACACCCGGTCGCAGCGGTCCACCAGAAACGCCGTGGGGTTGACGCTCACCTTGCCCGCGTTGGCGGGGTCGGTGCTGCCGAAGGCGGTGGATAGCAGGCTTTGGCCCAGGTTGGCGTCGAGCTTTTGAATGAAGAGCGAACCGTTGGGGGTGCTGAACAGGCCGGGCGTGAGGGCAAATGCCCCCAGCGTCTGGCCCAGCAGGTACACGCCGCCGTCGGTGCCCAGCTGCAGGAAGTAGGCTTGGTCGTAGGCATTGGTGCCCACGTAGGTGGCGCGCAAGACGCTGGCGCCATTGGCCGCAATGCGGGCCGCGAAGCCGTCCACGTTGCCGGGCCGGGTGGTGCGGTAGGCTCCGCTCGTCACCGGAAAGTCGGCGCTGAGGGTGCCACCGGCCACGTATACGTCGCCGCTGGTTGGCTCAATTTGAATGGAGTACGCGGCATCGGCGCCGGAGCCACCCAGGAATCCGCCCCAGGTCAGGGCTGAGAGGGTAGGCGTGAGCTTGCACGCCACGCCATCGGAAGAGCCGCCGCGGTAGGTGCGGCCGAAGCCCGGCCCCACGGGAAAATCGTCCGACGTGGTGTGCGAAGCGATGTACACGTTGTCGGCGGCATCGACCTGGATATCGCCCCGAAACGGGTCGCCGTAGTTGCGGGCCAGCTGCAGCGTGCTCCCGGAAGGCGGGAGGGCGATGTCCAGCGGCAGCAGGCCGTCGTTCTTGCTGCCCCCCAGGTAGGTGGAAGCCACCAGCCCGGAGCCGCTGGCGTTCAGGCGCGTAATCACCAGGTCGGAACCAGTGGGCGAATTATAAGGCGGGCCCGAGCCGAAGGGCGACGACGTGGTGCCCCCGGCAAAGCGCTTCTGCAGGGCGGTGGCCGACGTGGGGAAATCATCGGACCCCGACGTACCCAGCATCAGCAGCTCGCCCTGGTGGTTTACCACGAGGCTGTGCGGAAAATCGGCGCCGTTGCCGCCCAGGTACGTGGCCCACACCCGCGCCGCCGGGCCCGTCGCGCTGGTGTTATACTTGATAATGGCAATGTCAATCAGGTTGGCAAACGTGGTTTGGAACGCGCCCGGGCTGGTAGGGTAGCCCGCACTGAAGGCAATGCCGCCCGAGTACATGTTGCCATCGTCGTCATAAGTAGCCGTGAAGCCCCAATTGTCGGCCGTCGAGCCGGTGTAGGACGCAAACACCACCACCGGGTCGATGGTCAGCGGGCGGGCGTGGTCGTAGGGGCCCAGGGCGAAGCGCACCAACTTGTCTGCCAGTACGTAGCGGCAGGCCACGGACTTGCGCCGGCCGGCGGCATCGGTTTGCCAGGCTTGCGGGGCCCGCTCGGTCAGGGTGCCCACGCTGGTGTGCACCAGCAGGTTGCCGGCGGGTGCCAGCTCCAATCCGTCGGCGCCGTCGTGCCGCAGGGCAATGGCCGCGGGGTTGGCCCGGGGCGCCACCAAAATCGTATTCCAGGTGCTGGTCGGCGCTCTCGTACACGCGGGCGCTCACGCCGGGCCACAGGCCGGCGTAGAGCAGCTCCCGGAAGCCGCGCACGTCGCGGACCCAGCGCCGGGCGTCGTTGCCGAGCAGGTAGCTGCGGTGTTCGTCTGTGGGGGTTGTAGCGGTGAGGGTGGCCGGGGCCGCGCCTTCAAAATGCAGCGTCAGGGCGTGGCCGCGTACCGGGCCCTCGGCCGCGGGGCTCGGGCCGTCGTGCCCCAGTTGCGCCGGGCCGCCCTTGGCCAGCAGGGCAAACGTCAATCCATCGGCTTCGGCAAAGAGCCGGCCCCCGGGCAAGGGCGCCGCGTACCGCACGTGCGCGTCCCATTGGCCTTTGTTCTCAATAAATTCCAGGGTGTTATCGGCCGGCCGTGGATGCTCGCTGGCTTGCGCTACGTGGGCAATGGTCAATAAGAATAGGAGGGTAGCACCCTTAGAAAGTAGCGGTAGTTTCATTCAAATAGATGAAGTGGGATAGAGCGGAAGCCTAAAGGTAAAGCCCGAAAAATGGCGGGTCGCGCACCATTTTTCGGGCTTTGGTTAATAAAGGGTAGCCCAAGGAAATTGGGCTGAAATTTTCGTGGTTTTCTCAGTGGCTGCGGTTAGCGGCGCACTTCCACCCAGCCTTTAACCCGGCGGTCGTCGGCGTCGCGCAGCAGGTAGTAGTAGATACCGTCGGGCAGGCCGCTGGCGTCCCAGTTGTTGTGGTAGTCGTTGGTTTGGTACACCCGCTGGCCCCAGCGCGAAAACACTTCCAGCGAAGCCGGCCGGCAGCTAAAGAGCGGCCGGAAGGTCTGGTTCAGCTCGTCGCGGTTGGGCGTGATAATATTGGGCACGAATACCTCGCCTACGACGATGGGGGCAAAACCGGTAAGCACCTCACAAGTGCCGTACCGGGCAGTGAGGGTGATATTATAAGTGCCGGCCTGCAGGTAGCGGTGCGTGGGGGTAGCCTCGGTACTGACGGGCGTGCCGTCGCCAAAATCCCAGCGGTAAGTAGCCTTGGGCGCCAGCAGCACCGGCGCCAGCGGGCAGTCGAACGGCGCCAGGCCCACGTACTGCGGCGCAGTCTCGCACACGGGCAGGTTCAGCCCCACGTTTTGCGAGGTGGTGGGGGCCACCACCACCGTGCGCGTGGCCGCGGCCTGGCACGGGCCCTGCACCACGGTGTAGGTGAGGGTAAACACGCCGCCTCGGTTGTTGGTATTGGGAGGGGTGTACATGCCGCTGGCCGTGACACCGGTGCCGCTCCAGGTGCCGCCGGCGGGCAGGGCACCCAGCAGGCGATACGGTTGGCGCTGGTCGGCGCACAGAAAGGTGTCGCGCCCGGCCGTGACGGTGGGCGGCTGGGTCACCACCACCTGCCGGCTGACCACCCCGCAGCCCAACGAGTCGGAAACCGCGTACGAAATGGTATGCGTGCCCACCCCGGCCGCCTTCGGATCGAAGCGCCCGCCCGACACCCCGCGCCCGCTAAAGGTGCCCCCGGCCGGTGTGGCAGTGAGCGCCACGGAAGCCATGGTAATGCACTGCGGCGGTACCGGCGCGAGTACCGGCACGATGGCCGGCGCCACCAGGTAGCGCACGGCGCGGGTGCTCTCGCACGTGCCGGTGGCTTTCACGGTGTAGGTGATGTTGTATTGGCCCGGCCCCACGGCCAAGGGCACAAAGCGGTAGCCACCGCCCGACACCGCCTGCACCCCGGGGCCCGCCCACACGCCGCCGGCCGGGCTGCCGCCCAGGCTCACCGGGCCATTGTCCAAGCACACGTACCGGCGCGGGCCGGGGTCGGCCTGAATTATCTCAAAACTCATTTTGAACGCCCCGTTGTTGCAGTTCGAGCCTGCCGTTGCGGATGGTGTAGGTGCCTGCGCCGGGCGGCAGCGGGAAGCCCTGGCTGCCGCCGCAGGCGCACACGGCCTGGTACACCACGCCCCGCTTGTCGAAACGCGAGGTGCCGCCGTCCACATGCTCGCCCCGGCCGCCCTGCTGGCCGAAAAAGGTGCCGTATTCCAGGCCGGTCATGCCCGCGGCGAATTCGGCCAAGTAGAAATCGCTGCCATCGGTCTGACGCTGCACCGCGTTGGCGGTAATGGGTAGTCCGGTGGTGGTACCCCCAAGCCATCCGGCCTGAGGAGTATTAGTGGAGCCACCCCAGCCGCTGATGTACACCCGTTCGCATTCGTCCACGAGGAAGGCGGTGGGCACCAGGTTGGGGCCGCCGTTCGCGCCGCTGCGGTTGCCAAAGGTGGTGCTGTAGAGGCTGGCGGTCAGGTCGGGGTTTAGTTTCTGAATAAACTGGGTGCCGCCTATCTGGCCGTACAAACCCGGGGTGATGGGGAACGGGCCCAGGGTTTGCCCAAACAAATACGGGCTGCCCGAGGCGTCGAGCCTGCAGGAAGTAAGCCTGGTCGTAGGCAGCGGTGCCGATGAAGGTAGCGCGCTCCAGCGTGCGGCCGTCGGGGCTGATGCGGGCCGCAAAGCCATCGGTGCTGCCGCCCGGTTGGGTGGTGCGGTAGGCGCCGCTCGTGACGGGAAAGTTGGCCGAGGCGGTGCCGCCGCACACGTACACCCGCCCCTGGCTGTCGCGCTGCACCGCATAGGCCGCATCGGCCCCGCTGCCGCCGATGTAGCCGGCCCACAACACGGCGCCCAGGTTGGCCGCCACCTTGCACACCACCCCATCGGCCGCGCCTCCGCGATAAGCGGAATTGAACCCCTGCGTGACGCCGGGGAAGTCGGTGGAGCCGGAAGCGGCGGCAATGAATACGTTGCCGTCGCCGTCGAGCAGCACGTCGCTCCGGAACGCATCGCCGTAGTTGGCGGCAATGGAATTGGGCTGGCCCACCACCCCGTCGTTGCCGGAGCCCCCGAGGTAGGTGCTGGCGGCCAGTGCACTGCCGGTAGCGTTCAGGCGCGTGATGACCAGGTCGGAGCCGTTGGTCAGTTGGTATACGGCCTCACCGGAACGGTAGGGGTTGAGCGGCGAGCCGCCCCGGAAGCTGGATTGCAGTGCCCCAGCGGTGGTGGGGTAGTTGGTGGAAGACGTGCTCCCGAGCACCACCAGTTCATTGCGATTATTTACCACAAGGCTGTGGGGAAATCGGCGTTGTTGCCGCCCAGGTAGGTGGCCCACACCCGGGCTGCTGGTCCCGACACGGCGGTATTGTACTTGATAATGGCCATGTCCATCCCGCTGCTGAACGTGGTGCGGTAGGCCCCGGCGTGGCCGGAAACGTGCCGCCGCTGTTGAAAACGATGCCGCCCGAGTACATATTCCCGGCATCGTCGTAGGTCGCCGTGAAGCCCCAGTTGTCGGCCGTCGAGCCGGTGAGGGTCGAGAACTGCACGGTGGGGTCGATGGTCAGGGCGCGGGACTTGTCGTAGGCGCCCAGCGCGAAGGTGAGGGTGCGCCCCGTGAGTACGTAGCGGCAGGCCACGGGCTGGTGCCGGCCGGCGGCGTCCACTTGCCAGGCCTTGGGCGCCAGGCTCGGTGGTGGTGCCCACAGTGGTTTTGATGACGAGGTTGCCGGCCGCGTCCAGGGCCAGGGCCGAGGTTCCTTCATAGCGAAAGGCCACGCGGGCGGGGTTGGCGCGGGGCGCCAGCAGCACGTCGTATTCCAGGTGCTGGCCCTTGTTTTCATACAGCGTCAGCCCAATGCCGGGCCACAGGTCGGTGTAGCGCAGCCGCCGAAACGCGCCCACGTGGCTGGCCCAGCGCCGGGCGTCGGTGCCCACAAAGTAGTTGCGCTCGCCGGCGGTGGGCGTCTCGGCTGTGAGGCGCACGCCGGCGTTGGCCTGCTCAAAATGCACGGTGTAGGCGTGGGCCGCGATGCCCGCCGCGCTGGTTGGGCTGGCCGGCTTGGGTTGAGCCGTTTCGCCGCCGTGCTGGCTCAAGGCAGCCGGGTCAACAAAATTGTAAGTCAGAGCGTTGGCTTGCACAAATAGCGTTCCTGAGGGCAGCGCGGCTTCGTAGCGTACGCGGCTGTCCCACTGGCCTTTATTCTGAACGAACTCGAGGCTGGGTGTGCCTGGCTCAATCGACGCGGCCCGCGCCGGCCGCGCTTTGGCCAGCGCCAAAGCAGGGCCGAGCATTAGTACTAAAAAAGGTAGGTAGAGCGCGCGTAAAGGTTGGGGCATATAAACGCCAAAGGCAGAAGAAGGAGAGAAAAAAGGCTCAATTGCCGCCAGAGAAAGCATGCTCTCTGCCAGTGGCAATGCGGCGTCCTAAAGTTCGGGCAGGCCCGGGCCGGGTTAGCAAACCGGCAAGCGCTATTTGCTAAAAACCGGATTGGGTCCAAGTGCATAAAGATAAATAAACAATAGGTTCGCTATTGGCTTTAGCCTCGGCCGCTACCTTTGCGGCCCCTGTTGCCTGTGCCGTGCGCCGCTCGTTTGCTTTCAAAATCACCTTACTTACCCTGGCGTGGCTGATGCTGGCCATTGCCTGCCAGCAGGTGCCCGCCGCGGCATTCTGGCCGGTGGTGTTCGGGGCCCTTACCACGCCGGTCGCCCTGGCCCTGACGGCGCTGCTGGCGCTGTACTGGCTGCGGCGCAATTGGCGGGTGGCCGTTTTGCCCATCCTGGCCCTGGGCCTGACATGGCCCCACGTGCAGCGCGGCCTGGCGCTGCACCCTTCTTACTTGAATGAGGAGGCTGCCGTGAAAACGCAGGATCTAACGGGCGGTCAGACCCTGCGCTCGGCCTTCTTCGTGCCGCAAGGCCAGAACAACGTCTCGCTGCTCTCGGCCAACGTGCGCATTTTCAACGTGTACGCCCAACTGCGCGAAGCCAACAACGCCTCTTCCAAAGACTTCATCCGCTGGCTGGCCCAGAGCCCGGCCGATGTGCTGTGCCTGCAGGAGTACTACAACGAGCCCCGCGGCTCACGCGACGACAAGGACATCTTTCAAACCGACGACCGGCTCGGGCGCGGCAGCGGCCGCCATTCCTTTATCTCGGTCACGCTCACAAACGGCATCGGCGCCGAGTTTGGCTTGGCCATTTTCTCGCGCTTTCCCATCATGCAGCGCGGCACCATTGCCTTCGGCCGCCTTTCGCAAAACCACGCCATGTGGGCCGACCTGGTCCGCCCCGCCAACCGCACCGGCCGGAACCGGCCCGACACCATTCGGGTCTACAACGTGCACCTGCAAAGCATGAGCATGGCCGAAACCGACATCACCGCGGCTACCGAGAGCCGCGCTGGCCTGCGCGCTAAAGCGCCCAACCTGCTCCGCCGCTTCCGCAACGGGGCGGTGGCCCGCGGGGCGCAGGTCGATACCGTGCTGGCGCACCTGGCACGCTCGCCCTACCCCGTGCTGCTCACCGGCGACCTGAACGACCTGCCCTATTCCTACCCCTACGACCAGCTGGCCGACCACCTCCAAAACGCCTGGGCCACCGTGGGCACGGGCATCGGCGCTACCTACAATGGCAAGCTGCCGGGTCTGCGCATCGACCAGCAGTTTGCCAGCCCGCAGTGGGAAGTATTGGGCTGCCGGGTGCACCGGGAAATAAAGTGGAGCGACCATTTTCCCGTAGAAGCGCTGTATCGCCTGCGCTGAACGGTCAACTCCCTTTCTTACCAAGGAGGGGATGCTCAACTGCCAAGTTGAGCCTGGGGTGGTTGAGTCTTTTAACCGAAGGTCGGCGTAGCTAACGAGGTAAGAACGACTGGCGGCAGAACGATTTCAGCCCAACTCGTTCTGCCACGAGTCGTTCAACGACCGCAACAACCCCCGTCCGAGCCCTTGGCTCGAACATCCCCTCCTCGACTGAGGAGGGGAGTTTTCCTCCCGCTACCTTTGCGCCATGCCGCTCTCGCTCTACAACACCCTCACCCGCAAGAAAGAAGAATTCCAGCCCGTGCACGCGCCTCAGGTGGGCGTGTACCTGTGCGGTCCCACCGTATATAGCGAAGCTCACCTGGGCAACGCCCGCGGCCCGGTGGTGTTTGATGTGCTCACGCGCTACCTGCGCCACATGGGCTACCAGGTGCGCTACGTGCGCAACATCACCGACGTGGGGCACCTGGAAAGCGATGCCGACACCGGCGAAGACAAGATGGCCAAAGCCGCCCGCGCGGCCCGCATCGAGCCCATGCAGGTGGCCCAGCACTTTGCCAACCGCTACCGCCAGAACATGCTGGCCCTGGGCTGCCTGCCGCCCGATATTGAGCCGCAAGCCAGTGGCCACATCACCGAGCAGATTGGGCTGATTGAGGAAATCATCGCCAACGGCTTTGGCTACGAAGTCAACGGCTCGGTGTACTTCGACGTGCCCAAATACAACGAGGCCCACCGCTACGGCAAGCTCTCGAACCGCAGCATTGAAGACCAGCTGGGCGGCACCCGCGACACGCTGGCCGGCCAGGACGAAAAGCGCAGCCCGCTGGACTTTGCCCTCTGGAAAAAGGCCGCGCCCGAGCACATCATGCGCTGGCCGTCGCCCTGGGGCGAGGGCTTTCCCGGCTGGCACCTCGAGTGCTCGGCCATGAGCCGCAAGTACCTCGGCGACCTGTCCGACATCCACGGCGGCGGGCTCGACCTCATGTTTCCGCACCACGAGTGCGAAATCGCGCAGTGCCAGGCCAGCGACACCCACACCGACGAGTCGCGGGTGTGGATGCACAACAACATGATAACGGTGAACGGCACCAAGATGAGCAAGAGCCTGGGCAACTTCGTGCTGCTCGGCGACATGTTCAAGGGGCCCGCCGGCCCGCTCGTGCAGGCGTACTCGCCCATGGTGGTGCGCTTCTTCCTGCTGCAGGCCCACTACCGCTCGCCCGTCGACGTGAGCGACGAGGCCCTGCAGGCCGCCCGCAAAGGCTACCGCAAGCTGATGAATGGCCTGCGCCTGCTGGATAAGTTGGTTTCTGGTTCCTCATCTTTCGTTTCTGGTTCCTCGTTGCTTGTTTCTGGTTTAACTGAAAACCAGCAACCAGAAACAAGCAACCAGCAACGAGCAAACAGCAACCAGAAGCCCGGCGACGCCGACCTGCGCAAGCTTCTCGCGGACCTGTTCACGGGCCTCGACGACGACCTGAACACGGCCCGCAGCATCGCCAGCCTGTTCAACCTGCTGCGCAAGTTCAACACCCTGGCCACCACGCCGGCTGCCCTGGCTGAGGTGTCGGGCCCGGTGCTGGCCGAAGCCGTGGCCACGTACCGAACGCTGGTTACCGATATTCTGGGCCTGCAGGACGAGCCCCGTGCTAATGCTGAGCAACTGCTGGAGCTCACCCTGAGCTTTTATTCCGAAGCCAAAGCGGACAAGGCCTACGATAAAGTCGATTTGATTCGGGCGGCCCTCAAAGGCCAGGGCATCGTTATCAAAGACACCAAAGCCGGCGTGGAGTGGGCCTACAGCGAGGAGTAGCCCGACGCTGAAGCAGTAGGGGCGGGGCTTGACCCCGCCCGGCTAATAGAACGACGGCCCAGGTTCGTTCAATATTATCGTTCAATGACGGGCGGGGGCAAGCCCCCGCCCCTACCGCATGATTCTCCGTAACCTCTGCCTTCCCATCGCTGCCCTGGCCGGA
This sequence comes from Hymenobacter humi, assembly GCF_042665855.1. Lineage (NCBI taxonomy): Bacteria > Pseudomonadati > Bacteroidota > Cytophagia > Cytophagales > Hymenobacteraceae > Hymenobacter > Hymenobacter humi. The sequence continues at coordinate 910,318 of NZ_JBHTEK010000001.1, forward strand.
CTCCTGTTCCTGACCGGCTGCCCGGAAAAAAGCCACCGAAACCCCCGAAGCCACCGCGCCTGCCGAAGCCAAGTTGCCCAAAGCCCCGGTGTTCAACGCCGACTCGGCTTACGCTTTCACGGCCAAACAGGTGGCATTCGGGCCGCGCGTGCCCAACTCCAAGGCGCACGTGGCAACCGGCAACTGGCTGGTGGCCAAATTCAAAAGCTTTGGGCTGAAGGTGATGGAGCAGCCGTTTGAGGCCATGACCTTCGATGGTACCTACATCAAGGGCCGCAACATCATCGCCCAGTACCAGCCGCAGGCCGCCCGCCGCGTGGCCATCTTCGGCCACTGGGACACGCGCCCCTTTGCCGACGCCGACAAGACCAACAAAAACGCCCCCATGGACGGCGCCTCCGACGGTGCCAGCGCCGTGGCCGTGGCCCTGGAAATGGCCCGCGTGCTCAGCCAGCAGCCCGACAGCCTGGCGCCCAACGTGGGCGTCGACTTCATCCTCTTCGACGCCGAAGACTGGGGCCACGACGCGAGCACGCAGTCCGACGTAAAAAACCAGCTTGAAGGCAGCGGCAGCGACTCCTGGTGCCTGGGCTCGCAATATTGGGCCAAGCACCTGCTCCCGGCCAACTACAAGGCCGAGTACGGCGTGCTGCTCGACATGGTGGGCGCCAAGGGCGGCGTCTTCACCCGCGAGGAAACCTCGCGCACCAACGCCCGCTTCGCGCTCGACAAAATCTGGAACGTGGCCTCGCGGCTGGGCTACTCCGACTACTTCCGCTACGAGGATACCGGCGGCATCACCGACGACCACGTGTACACCAACCAGGCCGGCATCCCCACCATCGACATCTACCACCACAACTCGGCCGGCGACTACTTCCCCGCCTACCACCACGCCACCACCGACAACATGAGCATCATCGACCGTAACACCCTCAAGGCCGTGGGCCAGACGGTGCTGCAGGCGCTGTACGTGGAGTAATGCGTTTCCACCCCGCAAATCAGCCCGCCGTGCCGCGTCCCGCGCAGCACGGCGGGCTGTTGCTTTTAGCTCAATGTGAAAAGGCTAAGAAGCAGTTTGCGTTAGTTAGAACGAAGTAGAGACGCAACATTTTGCGTCTGCTCGTACGCGCCTCGTGGGTGTCGTTCAGCGAGGAGACGCAAAATGTTGCGTCTCTACACAGCGCCAGCCGCATCCATGGTCAGGCGCGCACCCTCTGGCCCAACTTCGAGCCGGGCTTCGCGGCCTACCACCAGGGCCATGTTGTCGGCCTCGTGGCCTACGGGGAAGCCGTAGCCCACCGGGAAATGGTAGAGTCCGGCGTAGGAATCGATGATTTCTTCGGCGGCGCTGCCAAAGGGGATGGTGTTGTCGCGCATTTGCGAGAAGTGCCCCACCACTAGTCCGGCCAGCCCGGCCAGTTGCCCGCTGCGGTGCAGGTGCAGCATCATGCGGTCGATGTGGTAGAGGTACTCGTCGAGGTCTTCCAGAAACAGGATGCGCCCGTCGAAGCTGGCCTGCGACGCCGTGCCCGTGATGGTGTGCAGCAGGCTCAGGTTGCCGCCCACCAGGCGGCCGGTGGCAGTGCCGGGCCGGTTGAGCCGGTGCGGCGCCACCTGCAGGGGCAGCGCGGCCTCGCCAAACAGCGCGCGGCGCAGGCTTTCCAGCGCCGCTTCGCCGCCGGCCTGGTGGAACAGCACCGGCATCACGCCGTGGATGCTGGCGTAGCCGAGGCGCAGCAAGTGGCTGTTGAGCACCGTGATGTCGGAGAAGCCGGCTATCCACTTGGGCTGCTGGGGGAAGCGCGAAAAGTCCAGGCCATCTACCAGGCGGGCGGTGCCGTAGCCGCCGCGGGCACACAGAATGGCCCGGATGCTGGGGTCGTCGAGCCTGCTGCTGAAAATCGCGGCGCCGCAGCTCATCGTCGCCGGCAAACTGGTGGTGGTCGCCGTTGATGCTCTCGCCGAGCACCACCTCCAGGCCCCAGCTTTCGAGGGTGGCAATGGCGGGCGCCAGCTCGGCGGCGCTGATTTTGCGGGCGGGACTGACAATGGCCACGCGCTGGCCGTGCTGCAGGGCAGGGGGAAATAAAACCGACATAGGGGAAGAATAAATCGCCTGCAAATAACGCAGGACTTGCCGCCCGGCCGGGGCACATTCCATATGCCGTGCTTGCCGAGTAAGTTTGATGAAAGATTCAGCCCAACCTCAGGGGCTGGTTCTGCGTCAAGCACCAAGCTCGTCTTTCTCTTAATCCCTTTATATGAAGTCTACTTTACTATTCGCCTGGCTGCTGGTTTTCAGCGCCTGGCACACCGCCGCCGCGCAAACCCCCATCGACACCACGGGCGGCCGCTTCTACCAGCCCATCTTCCCGAATGTGAGCGTGAGCACCGTGGCGTACGGCTCGGCTGTTAATTACCTCGGCAACACCCAAACGCTGCTGATGGACGTGTACCAGCCCGCCGGCGATGTAGCAGCCGAGCGGCCGGTTATCATTTTTGCCCACCAGGGAGGCTTTGTGACCGGCTCGCGCGTCGATGCCTACATGGTGAAGGTGTGCACCCAGTTTGCCAAACTGGGCTACGTTACGGCCAGCATCGACTACCGGCTGGGCTTTGTGCCAACGGGCTTGCGAGCCCCGGCCGATACCCCGCAGGTGGCCATAGCGGCCATTCGGGGCATGCAGGACCTGCGCGCCGCGGTGCGCTTCTTCCGTAAAGATGCCGCTACTGCCAATGCGTACCGGGTCAGCCCGAGCCGCATTGTGGCGGGAGGTTCATCGGCGGGGGCCTTTGCCGCGCTGGAAGTGGGCTACCTGGACAAAGCCAGCGAAGTGCCGGCCTATGTGGACCTGGCTGGTCTGGGTGGTATCGAAGGCGCGAGCGGCAACCCCGGCTACTCGAGCGCGGTGTTGGCCGTGCTCAACCTGAGCGGGGCCACCGAGCGGCCCAGCCTCATTGAGCCCGGCAACGCGCCGCTCTACAGCCTGCACGGCACAACCGACACCACCGTGCCGTACCTGCAAGGGAAGGTGGGCTCGCTGCTGCCGCCCAAGTATGTCTTTGGCAGCGGCCGCCTGCACCCCTATGCCACCACGGTGGGCGTGCCCAACACCCTGCGCACGCTGGACGGAGCCGGCCACGTGCCGTACGAAAGCAACGATGCCTATGCCGATATCGCGTTCCGGGACATGCGCGACTTTCTGCGGCCGCTGCTGGTGCCCGTCACGGCGGCGTACCCCAGCCTCGTGATTAGTACGCCCACCAACGTGCCCGCTGGTTCTTATCAGGACATCACCATCAACAGCAGCCAAGCGGTGCTCACCGGCAACATCACGGTGTATGGCAATCTGGTGGTGCGCAGCCAGCCCGGCCAGACGCCCGGCTCGCTGAAAACCAACTGCTTTGTGGTGGACGGCCCCGGCAGCTTTGAGCTGCAGGCCGGCGCCACGCTGCGCATCTGCGACGCCGCGGGCATTGCGGCCACGGGCGCTACCGGGGCCATCCGCAACACCGGCACTCGCACCTTCAGCCCCGATGCCGGCTACGCCTACGAAGGCGCCACCGACCAGGTAACCGGCTCCGGCCTGCCCGCCCAGGTGCGCGAGCTGGAAATAGCCGTGCCCGCCGCCAATGCCGTGGCCCTGACCAACGCACTCAGCATCAGTCAGAAATTTGTGCCCACGAGCGGCTTGCTCAACAACAGCGGCCGCACTGTGACGCTGCTTTCGAGCGCCGCGGGCACAGCCCTGGTCGCCCCCGGCGCCGGCACCCTGAGCAGCGAGCTCACCGTGCAGCGCTACATCGACCCCACCGTAAACAAGGGCCTGGGCTACCGGCACATCGCCTCGCCGCTCGACAACACGACCACGGCGGCGCTGGCCACGGCCACCTTCACACCGGTACTCAATACCGCGTACAACAGCAGTGCCCGGCCCGAGCTTGTGCGGCCCTTCCCCAACGTGTTTGCCTACGAGCAGGAGCGGGTGCTGACCTCGCCGGCCACGAGCTACTCGGCCTTCGATAAAGGCTGGGTGGTGCCCGGCGCGGGCACGGCGCCGCTGGTGCGCGGCCGGGGCTACACCGTGAACCTGGCAGCCGGCCAGACGCTCAACTTCACCGGCCCGCTGACGCGCAACAACGAAGCCATTACTACGACCCTCAGTGGGGCCGTGTCGCCCGACGGCGGCTGGCACCTGCTGGGCAACCCCTTCGCCTCGGCCCTGAACTGGGACAACGTGACGGTGCCTGCGACCATGAGCGCGGCCATGTCCATCTTTGTGAGCACCAGTCAGTACGATGGTCGCTACCGCGCGTACGTGCGGGGCGTGGGCGGTGCCAGCACCGTGCCGCTGGCCCAGGGCTTTTTCGTGCGTTCGCTGGATGCTGCTCCGGTCACCCTCACCCTCCCGCTCGCTTCCCGCATCACGGACTTTGCGGCGGCCAACGTTGCCCAGCTGCAGCGCGGCACCGCCGATGCGCGCCCGCTGCTGCGCCTCACCCTGACCGATGCCGCCCAGGCCGCCGCGTTCGACGAAACTTACCTCTACTTCGAAGCGGGCGCCAGCGCCGGCCCCGATGCCGGCTTCGATGCCTACAAGCTGCCTAACCCCAGCCGCCTGGACCTGGCTTCGGTAGCCGATGGGCAGGAGCTGGCCATCAACGGCTTGCCGCTGCTCACGGCGCCCATCGTCGTGCCGCTCAGCCTCGTGGCTCCCCACACCGGCGCCTACGTGCTGGCCGCCGACCAGCTCCGCAACTTTGCGCTCGGCACCACCATCACCCTGACCGATGCTGTGGCCGGCAGCCGCACCGTGCTGGCGCCCGGCACCGAGTACCGCTTCTCGCTGGCGGGTCTTACGGCGTCGGGCCGCTTTGCCCTGGAGTTCCGCCCCGCCAACGTCACGGCCACCAGCCCGGCGCAGGCCTTGGCCGCTCAGCTGCAGGTATACCCCAACCCGGTTTCGGGCAGCTTCACGGTGCGGCTGCCGCGGCCGGAGGGCAGCAACGGTTCCGTTTCAGCTCAACTCACCAATGCCCTGGGCCAGACGGTGCGCAGCCTGCGGCTGTCGTCTACAGGCAGCCAAACGCTGCAGGCCGAGGTGAACGTGCGCGGCCTCGCGCCGGGCGTGTACCAGCTGCATCTCAACGCGGGCGGTACCCCGGTGGTGCGGCGCGTGGTGGTGCAGTAGCTTGAGCTGCAGCGAGTTTAAAAGGTTGGGCAGCTATTTTAGTAGCTGCCCAACCGGCTCGGGCGAAACACGTTATCGTAGCAGGCCGGCAGCACTTGCGGGCTGTTTATGGGTTGATTCGCCATCCGTCTGCTTGCTATGAAAACACTTCTCCTCCTCTTCGCCTTCGTGCTGCTGAGCGGCTTGCAGGCCGCCACGGCCCAGATTGATACCACGGGCGGGCGCTACTACCGCCCCATTTTCCCCAATGTAACCGTGACGGCGGGCGTGAGCTTTGGCTCCGCGGTGAACTCGGCCGGGGCCACCCAGCAGCTGCTGATGGACATCTACCAGCCCACCGGCGATGCGCTGGCCCAGCGGCCGGTTATCATTTTTGCGCACCAGGGCGGCTTCGTCGTGGGCTCCCGCGCCGACCCTTACATGGTCAGCGTGTGCACCCAGTTTGCCAAGTTGGGCTACGTCACGGCCAGCATCGACTACCGGCTCTTGGACGCGGCTACCATCCTGACGGCTTTCGATTCGGTTAACATTGCCAAGGCGGCCGTACGGGGCATGCAGGATATGCGCGCCGCCGTGCGCTTTTTCCGCCAGGACGCCGCCACCGGCAAAACCTACCGCGTGCAGCCCAACTATATCACCGTGGGCGGGTCGTCGGCGGGGGCCTTTGCCGCGCTGGAAGTGGGCTACCTCGACAAAGCCAGCGAGGTGCCGGCGTACGTAGGAATTGCCGCTCTCGGCGGCATCGAAGGCGCAAGCGGCAACCCCGGCTACTCCAGCGCGGTGCTGGCCGTGCTCAACCTGAGCGGGGCCACCGAAAACCCCGGCCTGATTGAGCCGGGCAATGCCGCCCTGTGCAGCGTGCACGGCACCGCCGATGCCACCGTCCCCTATTTGCAGGGCCGCCTGGGCTCGGTATTCCCACCCAAATACGTGTACGGCAGCGGCCGCCTCCACCCCCGCGCTACGGCGGTGGGCATTCGCAACACGCTGCGCCCCTTGCGCGGGGCCGGCCACGTGCCGTTCGAAAATAACGCCGCTTACGCCGACACCACTTTCCGAACCATTCGCGATTTCCTGCGGCCCGTGCTGGCTCAACCCGGCACGGTGGTCACGGCCCTGAAACCAAATGCCGGCAAAACCGGCTCCGCTCCCCAAGCCTACCCCATCCCGGCCGATGAGGCCGTTCGGGTGGTACTGTCCGAAGCCTGGCCCCTGACCACCGAAGCCGAATTGCTGGATGCCACCGGCCGCGTGGTGCGTACCCTAAGCCCCGGCTCGCGCGACCTGGAGCTGCCCCGGGGCTCCCTCCGCGCCGGGATTTATTGGTTGCGGTTCGCTGGCCAGGTGCCTCTTCGCATCGAGTTCAGGTAGCGTGGCTCCTGTGAATTAAGCTGCAAGAGCGAAAGAGAAAGAACGCGACCTGCGGCCAGGCTCAATGCGCGAAACTGGGCGCGTAGAACAGTTCCAGAAAGTGGGTGATGGCCGCCGTTTCGAGCAGGAAGCCGTCGTGCCCGTAGCGCGAATCCAGCTCGGCGTACATGGCCCCGGGAATGTGGTTGGCCAGCTCCCGCTGCTCATTGAGCGGAAACAGCACGTCGGAGGTAATGCCCAGCACCAGCGTGCGGGCCCCGATACGCCGCAGGGCCGCCGGCACCCCGCCCCGGCCGCGGCCGAGGTGGTGGGTGTCCATGGCGCGGCTCAGGGCCACGTAGCTGTAGGCGTCGAAGCGGGCCACCAGCTTCTCGCCCTGGTAGCGCTGGTAGGTGCTGGCCCGGTGGCTGTTGAGTCGGTCGTCGTCGGGGTCGGTTTGGGTTTCGGCGTAGGCCGAGTAGCTGCGGTAGCTGAGCAGGGCCACGGCCCGGGCCGCACGCAGGCCGTCGTCGCCCCCGCCGTGCTGGCCGGCGGCATAGGTGGGGTCGGCCTCAATGGCCAGCCGCTGCGCTTCGTTGAAGGCAATGCCCCAGGCCGAGTGCCGGGCGTTGGTGGCAATCACCACCAGGTGGTCGAACAAATCCGGCCGCTGCACGGCCCACTCCAGTGCCTGCTGCCCCCGAGCGAGCCGCCAATCAGCGTATGAATGTCCTCGAGTTCCAGCTCCTGGCGCAAGGCCTCGTGGGCCGCCACCAAGTCGCGGATGGTGAGCAGCGGAAAGTGCTGGTAGCGCGGCTGGCCCGTGGCAGGGTCGGCGTCGAGCGGGCCGGTGCTGCCGTAGCAGGAGCCCAGCACGTTGGCGCACACTATGAACCAGTCGGCCGGGTCGAAGTGGCAGCCCGGCCCCACCAGGCCCGCCCACCAGGCTCAACGCGTCGGCGTTGGCCGTGAGGGCGTGGCACACCCACACCACGTTGTCGCGGTCGGCGTTGAGTGGCCCCAGGTGTGGTACGCCACGTGGGCGCCCACCAAGGTTTCCCCGCTTTCGAGGCGAAGGTCAGGAAGGTGAAAAATCTGGTCCATTGTCTTGGGTTGTTGCTGGTTTTTGGTTTCTCGTTGCTGGTTTCTAGTTTCAAGTAGTTTCAAGTTGTCAGCCTGCATATTGCTAGGAACCAGAAACCAGCAACGAGAAACCAGAAAAACTATACCTCCAGGGGTTGGGCGTGCTCGAGCTCAGGCTCGCCTGTTGTCACTTGCTCGGTGGGCCGGGCGTCCGTGTTTCCGATAGCGTCGAAGGCCTGCTGCAAGTCGGCTTTGATGTCTTCAAAATGCTCGATGCCCAGCGAGAGGCGCAGCGAAGTGGGCGTAACGCCGGCGGCTAGCTGCTCGGTGTCGCTCAGCTGCTGGTGCGTGGTGGCCGAGGGCTGGATGATGAGCGTTTTGGCGTCGCCCACGTTGGCCAGGTGGCTGATGAGCTTGAGGTTGTCGATGAACTGCGTGGCCGTTTCCTTGCTGCCTTTCAGCCGGAAGCTGAGCACGCCGCCGTAGCCGCGCTTCAGGTACTTCTGGGCCAGGCGGTGGTAGGGGCTGCTGGCCAGGCCGGGGTAGTTCACGCTCTCTACCTGCGGGTGTTGCTCCAGCCAGTTGGCAATTTTGAGGGCGTTTTCCACGGTGCGGTCCACGCGCAAACTCAGGGTTTCGAGGCCAATGAGCAGCTGCCAGGAGTTGAACGGGCTGATGGCCGGGCCAAAGTCACGCAGGCCTTCCACCCGCGCCCGGATGATGAAGGCGATGTTGCCGAACGGGCCGCCTTTGCCGAATACGTCGTTGAATACCAGACCGTGGTAGCCTTCGCTGGGCTCGGTAAACTGTGGGAACTTGCCGTTGCCGAAGTCGTAGGTGCCGCCGTCCACAATCACGCCGCCCACGCTGGTGCCGTGGCCGCCAATCCACTTCGTGGCCGACTCCACCACGATGTGCGCGCCGTGCTCCAGGGGCCGGAACAGGTAGCCGCCCGCCCCAAAGGTGTTGTCCACAATCAGGGGCAGGTCGTGCTTGTTGGCGATGGCCGCAATGGCCTCGAAATCGGGAATGCTGTAGCTGGGGTTGCCGATGGTTTCCAGGTAGATGGCCTTGGTCTTGTCGTCAATCAGGGTCTCGAAGCTGGCGGGGTTGTCGCCGTCGGCAAAGCGCACCTCGATACCCAGGCGCTTGAACGCCACCTTGAACTGGTTGTAAGTGCCGCCGTACAGGAAAGCCGAGCTCACGAAGTTGTCGCCGGCTTGCAGAATGTTGTTGAGGGCAATGAATTGGGCTGCCTGGCCCGAGCCGGTGGCCAGCGCCGCCACGCCGCCTTCCAGGGCCGCCACGCGCTGCTCAAACACGTCGGTGGTGGGGTTCATCAGGCGGGTGTAGATGTTGCCGAACTCCTTCAGGGCAAACAGGTTGGCGCCGTGTTCGGCGCTTTTAAACACGTAGGACGTGGTTTGGAACAGCGGCACGGCGCGGGCCCCGGTGGTGGGGTCGGGCTGCTGGCCGGCGTGGAGTTGGAGGGTTTCGAAGTGCAGGGGAGAAGCAGACATGATAATGCGATTTTGAAGTGATATAGGACCCGTAAAAACGATAGAAAATGGGCGCTGGTAGGCCTGGAAAGGCAAATAAGAGCGCCGCGAAAACCCCAGGGAAAGCCCGTGCTGTTGGGGTGGCTCAAGCACGCCGAGCGCCGCAAACGGACACACGGCCGCGCACGTCGGCCACCGAAAAAACCACTAAGAGGGGAGGAGAAGCTAAGCCGTTAGAAGGCTAGCGACAACAGCACGGGCCGCAACAACACATTCGCATTCGCTCCATATTTGGAGCAAAGGCCCGGCGGCTGTGGGCCGAAACGAAAAAGCCCGAAACCACGGCGCGCAAAGCAGCCGAAGGAGTCGGGTTAAAAAAGCGAAACGAGAAGAGTTTTCCATGGCACTCGAGTCATATGCCCCATCGTGGCCGAAACCGCAGTGGGTAGGAATTGGCACCTTTCACAGGAAGGAAGGTTGCCAGCGGGTCAGGGAGCCTATTCTCTCGCCGCTTCTGTATAAAACTTAAAACTGCCCGCCGTTAGCAGGGAGTACCCAGTTGGTAAGGGCAAATGTACGGGAGAAATTTTTTTGCGGGCAAGCGAGTGGCGCAAAAATGTTTGAAACGTCTTGCCAAGCGCAGCCGGTGGTACCTCACCCCTTCCGGGCATGGCCCCGGCCTCGGTTCGCTTGATGCGCGAAGCCCGCGGAGAGGGGAGCCACGGCAGAAGAACCAGGCTCAATTTTAAAACAGCAAGGCCCGACTCAATTGAGCCTGGCCTTTTCATTCGATTATATATAACGTCAGGCCCCCCTGTCTTTTGGAGAGGGGCCGGGGCCGTGCCCGGCAGGGGTGAGGTGCCACTCACCATGACGGCCTTTTTAGCTCAACACCGAACCCGTGTAAACACAAAAAAGCCACCCTGAAACAGAGTGGCTTTTCTCACCTTTTTCTGCAAAAAAGTACCTAGAGACTAGGTAGGGTCAACACCTGGCCCACTTCAATGTGGTCAGGGTTGTTGCCGATGAGGCTCTTGTTGGCCTCGTATATCTGGTGCCACTTAGCGGCGTCGCCGTAGTGGTTTTTAGCAATTTTGGAAAGCGAGTCTCCGCTCACTACGGTGTACGTGTTTCCGGTAGCAACCGGATTGTTGGCGGTGTTGTTACCGAAAAAGTCGGTGCCACCAGCAGCCGGCTTGGCGGCGGGCTCTACGGGCTTTTGCTCGCCTTTGTCGCTGAGAAAATCAAAGAGTCCCATGATTAAGTTCAATTAGATGAAAAATAGTAGAGCGTCAGTTGCCCAAAGGCTCGCTGACACGGCACATATACGGGCAAGCTGGGGCGGGGTTTCGTTCTAAACCCTTTTGCGCGTGGTCCGTAAGCCGACGAGCCCACCACCGCGTGGCTTGTTCCCTAATCTTTCACCATCACACTCGTTCTCATGAAAACTCAGTCGCTTTTCTCGCTTCGTTATTTTGCCAGCCTGCTGCTCCTGCTCTCGCTCTTCGTTACTGCTTGCGGCAGCGACAAAGGAAAGGTAGAAGGCGTGAACATGCTGTACGGTACCGACAGCAAGGTATGGAAAACCGCTAAGGAAACCAGCTCCACCGGCGACAAAGTGAAGCAGACGGACGCACAAAAGCAAGAGGAGCTCCGCATTTTTGCCAACGGCACCTACAACATGACCGGTGCCAACGGTGCAGTCTCGGGAAAATACACCTTTGACCAGGCCGGCAAAACCATCACCATGACCCCCGACGGCGCCACCGCCAGCAACACGTTCACCGTGGAAACCCTCACCGACGACAAACTCACGCTGAAGTCGGCCGACGGTGCCGCGCTGATGCTGGAGTCTGAATAGTAACATTTTTCAATGCCAAAAAAGGCCCCGAACCGCAGTGGTTCGGGGCCTTTTTTGTTGGTAGGCGCCATCAGGAAACTTTGGTGTGCACCGAGGGCCGCTTGATAAACACCCGCGCTACCCATCGCGGCAAAAACACCATGCCGAGCGCCAGGTACAGGTAATACGTCACGACCCGGTAGAGCAGCACCATGAAGCTGGTCATGGTGGCGGTGCCGATGAACTTGCCGAAAAAAGTGGGAAAGGCCCCTTCGGCAATGCCCGCGCCGCCGGGCGTGATGGCCAGCAGCAGGATGACCTTGTAGGTGATGTTGCGGGCGAAGATGAACAGAAACGTGCCCGCGTCCATGGGCACAAAGGCGGCGATGAGGCAGCCGATGATGGCGTAGCGGGCCGTCCAGACAAAGGCCGTGCTTACGCCCGCGTGCCACCAGTAGCGTGGCCCGTTGCCGCGCAGGCTGCTCCGAGGCCAGCACCATTTCCTGGCCGTGGCGGTAAGCCACACGCCGCCAGCGCCGCAGTACCGCGAACGAAAACAGCCGCACCAGAATCCGGCGCACCGAGCGGGGATTCACAAAAATGGCGTAGAGCATCAGCCCGGCGTAGAGCAGCACAAAAAAGTAGCTCACCCCAAAAGCAATGCGCAGTGTGGCCACAAAGCCGGTTTGCAGGGCCTCGTGGGGGTACAGCCCGGCGCCGGCCACCAGCACCACCAGCGGCACCATCAACACGTAGTACAGGTTGTCGAGCAGCGCCGTAACCATGATGTAGGCCAGACCTTTGCCCAACGGAATGCCTTCCTTCTCCAGAATAAACGGGGCCACCCCGGTGCCGCCCTGCCCCGAAGGCAGCACGCAGGAGGCAAACTCCCAAATCATAATCACGTCCAGCGCCTGCCGGTAAGTCAGCTCGTCTTCGGCAATGTGGCGGATGCGGTAGATGTAGCCCAAATCGCGGGCAATGAGCACCAGCAACGCCACTAGCAGCCAGCGCCAGTCGGCATTCTGCAGCGGGGCCAGGTCGCCGGGGCGGTAGCTGCGGTAAAACAGAAACGCGACGACGCCCATGCCGATGACCACGGGCAGGATGAGGCGCGAGGGCCGCAGTCGCTGCAAAAAACTCTCGTCGTTATCGGCGTGCGTGGGAAGCTGGTTGGGCATTGGAAGGGAAAAGGCAGCCGGGCAAAAGTAGGGATTGCCCGGCTGCTATCCTGTTAGGGGCGCCCGCCCGGGCTGCCAGCGGGCGTAATGCCGCCCGGCGTGGTAGTGCCGGGCGACGGCGCGTTGGCCGGCGAGTTGATGGGGTTCATGGGCGTGTTGAGCGGAGCCGTAGGCTGGCGGCGGGTCGAGTCGGCAGGTTGAGCCGTGGGGCGCAACTGGGCCGGCGCCGTGCCGGGCAGCGTGCTCGGCAGGGTTTTGGTTGAGTCGGTGGTCGTGCTGTCGGGGGCCGTGAGGGGCTGCGCGCCGGGCACGGCTGCCGGGGCCGTGCCAGCCGGAGCGCCGGGAGCGCCAGCCGGGCGAGCACCAGGTGCGCCGGGAGCAGCACCGGCGCCAGCAGGGCGCTGGCCGCCTGCGGGACGGCCGCCACCGCCGCCGGCGGGCGCAGCGCCACCGGCACCGCCAGCATCGATAGCGCCGCCACCGCCGCCTTCGCCTTCGCCCTTCAGGTCGTCGTTGTTGATGCTTTTGCCGCGGCGCGTGGGAGGCGCGGCCGTAAGCTTGCCGATGCGGTAGCTCAGGTTAACCCGAAAGCCCAGGCTGTGCACTTGGTTGGCGCTGGCCTGGTCAATGAGCGGCGACACCACGGTGTTGCGCACGGTGATGGTGGGGGTAAAGAAGTTGTCGAACCCAAAGCCCAGGCTGCCGCGCTTGTCGGCAAAGTCGCGCTTCACGCCCAGGGTGTAGAAGCCCTGGCCGCTCTGGTTGCCCTGCAGCTGCACCTGGCGGCCACGGTAGTACACAAGGGCCTGCACGCCCCACACCGGGGTGAAATTATAGGAGCCGCCCATGCGGCCGCCAAACACAAAGCCCTCGTTGGAGGCCGCAAAATTGCGGTCAGGGACGTTGTTGGTGAGCGTGGTATAGTAGAAGTCGGTGCCGGCGTTAAAGTTGAATTTGCCGCTGTTGAGGTTGGCAAACACGCTGCCGCCGTAGGAATTCTGCTGGCCGATGTTGGCATAGCTGGTCGAAACCGTGTCGCGGCCGCGCACCGAGCGCAGGGCTTCGATGGAGCCGGTGGTGTTGCGCGCAAACGTGCTGAAGTTCAGGTTCAGGCGCTTGTATAAGGTGCTGTAGCCCAGCTCGTAGTTGTTGGTGTATTCGGGCGAGAGGTAGGGGTTGCCCTGGCTCACGTTCTTGGGGTTCTGCGCGTTCACGTTGGGGTTCAGGAACTGCAGGGAGGGGCGCTGAATACGGCGGTTGTAAGCCAGCTTCAGCACGTTGCCGTTCGAGAGCTTGCGCGAGAGGTTCACGCTGGGCACCAGCACGCCGTAGTCGGGGATGCTGGCCGCTTCCGAGCGGGCAAAATTGGCCTGAATGGTGGTGTACTCGTAGCGCACGCCGGGCTTGAGGGTAAAGCCTTTGGGCAAGCCCAGGGTATAGGCTGCGTAGCCCGCCGTCACGTTTTGGCGGTACGTAAACACGTTGCTGGACGAGAGCAGGCCCACCGAGGGCAGCACCTCACCACCGGCCCCGTATGAAGTAGTAGCGTAATCCGAATTCACCCGCCGCAGAATGTTCTTGGCGCCCACCTCCAGAATCTGGGTTTTGCTGATGGGATTCTGGTAATCAAACTGAACCGTGTATTCCTCGTTGTAGCTGGGGTTTTCGTTCTCGATGCGCGCCGGACCGGGCTGCGTCGAATTCAATACCGTGTTTGTGAAGCTGTTGGTGCGGTCGTTGCGGCTAAACAGCGTGAGGATGCTGAACTCGTGCTGCGGCTTGTCGAAGGTGTGCGTGTACGTCAGGCTGGCATCGACGGTGCCCGACCGGTCTTTCGAATACGTGTCGCGCACGTCGCTGCCAATGGGCGTGCCGGTGGCAAAAGCCCCGGCGTACGTGGTGCGCATCAAGTGGTCCTGGTAGCTGTTTCCGCTGCGCGAGCCGTACGAAACCGAGGCCTGCAGGGCGTTGAACTGGTTGATGTCGTAGTCCCAGCCCAGGGTGTAGCGCCCAAAAATGCCCTGCTGGCGGCTTTCGGCGCTCTGCACCGTGGTGGTGGCCGCGCCGGTGGCCAGGCTGCGGGTCACCTGCGTGTTGGTGAACTCACCCGGCGTGTTGTACTGCGACCGGCCAAAGCCGCCCAGCGAAAAGCCCATTTTGCCGGTGCGCAAGCCGCCTTGCAGGCCCAGGTTGGTGCTGCGCAGGCCGGTGCTCAGGTTTACGCCCAGGGTGCCGCCGCGCAGGGTGTTGGTTTTGGTGATGATGTTGATGATGCCGCCCGAGCCTTCGGCGTCGTACTTGGCCGAAGGCGAAGTGATGACTTCCACCGTTTTAATCTGGTCGGCCGGAATCTGCTTCAGCGCGTCGGCAATGCTGCTGGCCGCGATGGTCGAAGGCTTGTTGTTGATGAGCACGCGAATGCTGGAGCTGCCGCGCAAGCTCACGTTGCCGTCGAGGTCCACGCTCAGCATGGGCACGCGCTTGAGCACGTCGGTGGCGTCGCCGCCGCGGGTGGTCTGGTCGTTTTCGGCGTTGTACACCGTGCGGTCCACTCGCTCTTCAATGATGGCCTTCTGAGCCGTGACCACCACTTCGCCCAGCTTTTGAGCGGAAGCAGCCAGGGCCACGGTGCCCAGGTCGACGGGGCTGCCCGCGGGCACCACCACGCCGGGGCGCTCCTCGTTCTTAAAGCCCAGGAAGCTGATTTGCACGGTGTAGGTACCGGCTGGGATGCCGGCCAGAATGAACTTGCCGTCGTCGCCGGCCACGCCGCCGTTCACCACTTTGCCCGCCCCATCCAGCACGGCCACGGTGGCGTAAGAAACGGGCTTGCTGGTGCCGGCTTCGGTTACCGTACCGGTAATGCGGCCGGTAGCGGCGCGCGGGGCCGCGGTGGCGCCGGCTGGTGCCGCCGGGCGGCCGCCGGGGCTTTGCTGGCCCGAGGCCAATAGGGAGGTGCCCAGCAGGGCGGTCAGCAATACGGCGGTGGCCGGTAAGTTTTGTCTCATACAATACATAGCGGCCAAAGTGCCACAAATTGAGCCGGAGGTTGCATCCGGCGTCCTTTTTTGATTTTTAAAACACTACAACCGGAAACCGGCCCAATCGGCTTGCCGATACGCAAAGGTCTTCCCGAAAGGCACCCGCACTGGCACAAACTCGATTACCGCCCCGCAGACCCCGACAAACGCCCGGATTCTGCCGCTTTGATTGTGCTGCTTTTAACAACCGCTCTTCGTCCGGCGTCGTACCTTTGTGCTGGCGCGCCAATCTTTTAGCGGGCCAGATGGTTACACACCGTCACCATCCCACCGACGCTGCCCCGATGATAGTTGAACCCGGCCCGCTCTTAGCGGCGATTGACTCGCCCGATGACCTTAAAAAGCTCGCTCCTGAGCAATTAGTCCAACTTAGCACCGAGCTACGCGAGTTTATTATCGACTCGGTGAGCATTTACGGCGGGCACTTCGGCGCCTCGCTGGGCGTGGTTGAGCTGTCGGTGGCGCTGCACTACGTTTTCAATACCCCCGACGACCAGCTGGTGTGGGACGTGGGCCACCAGGCCTACGGCCACAAAATTCTTACCGGCCGCCGCGATAAGTTTCCGACCAACCGCCGCTACCACGGCATGTCGGGTTTTCCTAAGCGCAGCGAGAGTGAATACGATGCCTTTGGGGTGGGCCACAGCAGCACCAGCATCGGGGCGGCGCTGGGCATGGCCGTGGCTTCTGACTACAAGGGTGAAAAAACCGGCAGCACATTGCCGTCATCGGCGACGGCGCCATGACGGCGGGCATGGCCTTCGAGGCCCTGAACCACGCCGGGGTGGCCAACTCCAACCTGCTGGTTATCCTCAACGACAACTGCATGAGCATCGACCCTAACGTGGGCGCGCTCAAGGAATACCTCACCGACATTACCACCTCCCGCACCTACAACAAGGTGCGCGACGAACTCTGGAACGTGCTCGGCAAGCTCAGCAAGTTCGGGCCCAACCCGCAGCAGATTGCCCGCAAAGTAGAGGCCGCCATGAAGGCCACCCTGCTCAAGCAAAGCAACCTGTTTGAGGCGCTGAACTTCCGCTACTTCGGGCCCGTGGACGGCCACGACGTGCAGCACCTCGTCACCATCCTCAACGACCTGAAATCCATTCCCGGCCCCAAAATCCTGCACTGCGTGACGGTGAAGGGCAAGGGCTATGCCCTGGCCGAGAAAGACCAGACCCTGTGGCACGCCCCGGGCTTGTTCGACAAAATCACCGGGGAGATTTACAAAAAGACCCCTGATAGGCCGCAGCCGCCCAAGTACCAGGATGTGTTCGGCCACACCATGGTGGAGCTGGCCGAGGCCAACGAAAAGGTGATGGGCGTGACGCCGGCCATGCCGTCGGGCTCGTCGCTGAACATCATGATGGCCGCCATGCCCGACCGCGCCTTCGACGTGGGCATTGCCGAGCAGCACGCCGTTACGTTCTCGGCCGGTCTGGCCACGCAGGGGCTGGTGCCGTTCTGCAACATCTACTCCTCGTTTATGCAGCGGGGCTACGACCAGGTGGTGCACGACGTGGCCCTGCAAAACCTGCACGTGGTGTTCTGCCTCGACCGCGCCGGGTTTGCTGGCGCCGACGGCCCCACCCACCACGGCTGCTACGACCTCGCTTACATGCGCTGCATCCCCAACATCGTGGTGTCGGCCCCGATGAACGAGCAGGAGCTGCGCAACCTGATGTACACCGCCACCCTGCCCGAAAACGCTGGCCCGTTCAGCATCCGCTACCCGCGCGGCGAGGGCGTGATGCCGCAGTGGCGCACGCCGCTGCAGCGCGTGGCCATCGGCACGGGCCGCGTAGTGCGCGAAGGCGCCGAGGGCGGCGTGGCCATCCTCAGCATCGGCCACATCGGCAACTATGCGGTAAAAGCCACTGAAACCTTGCTGGCTGAAGGCCTCGACACGGGCCACTACGACATGCGCTTCTGCAAGCCGCTGGACGAGGAAATGCTGCGCGACATCGCCCGCCGCTACCGCGCAATCGTGACCGTAGAAGACGGCTGCCTGCCCGGCGGCTTCGGCTCGGCGGTACTCGAGTTCCTGACCGACCACGGCTTCCACCTGCCCGTACGCCGCCTCGGCATCCCCGACCGGGTGGTGGAGCACGGCACGCAGGATGAGCTGTATAAAGAGTGTGGCTTCGACGCCGCAGGCATCGCCCAGGCCGTGCGCGACCAAGGCGCCAAAGTTTCGGCTGCTGCGCGGACCACGGTGTTGCGGTAGCAGCTTCTAAAGAATCGCGAAAAAGCCCCGGTAGCATCAGCTATCGGGGCTTTTCTTTTCCTGTAATCCTAGAACGTCATGCTGAGCGGAGTCGAAGCATCTCGCGTGCAGCAGTAAGCCATTCGTTGCAATGGCATTGATTAGTTGAAGCACGCGAGATGCTTCGGCTGCGCTCAGCATGACGTTCTGATTGATAACATTCCGGGGATTGGTCTAAAATCACCGGCTCACTTTATCTAGCACGGCCGCAACCTCTTTGGTGGAAACCTTCTGGCCTGTTTCGGCGGCGCGGTAAATGGCTTCGAGCAGGCGCACGTCGCGCAGGCCCATTTCGCCGGGCACGCGGGTGGGCTTGTTGCGGAGGATGCAGTCGGCAAAGTCGTCCATCTGCTCAGCTTGCTGGTTGACATTCTGAATGTTCATGGCGCCCTGGCTGGTGCGGCCTTGCAGCCCACCGTAGCCAAAAGCCGGCGCCAGCTCAGCCCAGCCCTTGGTGGCATCGGCCCGCAGGCGGCTGGCCATGTTTTCGGCGTAGGTAGTGCGGCAGTCAGCCACGGAGCCGTCGGCGAATTGCATTTGCCAGTTCACGCCGGCTTCTACCTCCTTGAAGAGCACGGGGTCCGTTTTTGGGGTGAATTTGGCCGTGACGGACACCGGTACCTGGCCCTTGGTGTAGATACATCCCTGCACGCAGTAGATGCCCATGTCCATGAGCGGTCCGCCGCCACCCAGGGCTTTGCTCACGCGCCAGGGCGTGTCGTTGTTGAACTTAAAGCCGTTATCCGCGAGGAGCCGCTGCACTGGCCCGAATACCTGCTGCTGGCCCAGGCGCATCATTTCGCGGTGGTGGGGCTCGAAGTGCAGCCGGTAGCCAATGCTGAGTTTCTTGCCGGCTTTCTGCACGGCCTCAATCATGCGTCGGGCATCGGCGGCGGAGGTGGCCATGGGCTTTTCGCAGATAACGTGCTTGCCGGCCTGGGCGGCGCGCACTACGTACTCCGCATGCAGGGCGTTGGGCAGCACCACGTACACAATATCGATGTCGGGGTTGTCCGCTATCCGGTCGAAAGTCTTGTAGTCGTAGATGCTCTTATCTGAGAGGTTGTACTCCTGCTTCCACCGCGCGGCCTTGGCTGGCGAGCCGGTTACGATGCCCGCCAGCCGGCACCACTTGGTTTGCTGTAGGGCGGGGGCCAGGCGGCCGGTGCTGTACTTGCCCAGCCCCACCAGGGCCACGCCCAGCTTGCGGTCGGCGAAAGTGTCCCCGGTCAGCCAGCGCAGCGGTTGGGCCAAGGCCGCGGTGCCGCCCACCGTGGCGCCCGCACCCATCGAAAGCAGGCGCATAAAATCACGGCGGGAGGGAAGGTGGTCGGCTAGGATTTTCATAACGCAGACAGTTGGCAATAAAGAAGCTTACTATTGGGGCCAACTGTGGGTTATGGTAGAACTTAGGGTCCGCAGAACCTTTTTAGCCAAAGCTGAGCCGTGCCCAACGTTTTGGGCACTGGCTTGTAGTTGCCTCACGGGCGAACCGTTTCCGCACTTTCAATCCTCTTTTCCTCTCCGCTATGCCTTCGTTTTTACGCTGTTTTTTATTCGCCGCAGCCATGGTAGTTGGGGCCAGCAGCCGCTTGCTGGCTCAGGATGCTCCGGCCACGAAGCGTGTGGACCGCGCCAAGCACCACACGTTCGTTATCACTAATTTTCGAACTGAAAGCGGCACAACCCTCCCGCAAGCCCGGGTGGTGTACGGCACCTACGGCCACCTGAACGCCGCGCGCGACAACGCCATTCTCCTGCCCTCGCACTACATGGCCGACCACCACGGCTACGAGTGGCTCATTGGGCCGGGCAAGGCCCTGGATACGGCGAAAGTGTTTTTGGTGGCCACCGAGCTGTTTGGCAACGGCAAGTCCTCGTCGCCGAGCAACACGCCCGAGCCGTTTCATGGGCCCCGGTTCCCGGTCATGACCATCCGCGACAACGTGGCGGCGGTGCACCAGCCTGCTGGCCCAGGACCTCAAAATCACGCACCTTAAGGCCATTATTGGCTTTTCGATGGGCGCCCAGCAGGCCTTTCAGTGGGCCGTGAGCTACCCCGCGTTTGCCGACCGCATCGTGGCCACATCGGGCACGGCCAAAACCTATCCGCACGGCGTGGTGCGCCTCGAAGGCCAGATTGCGGCCCTCACCGCCGATGCCGCCTTTCAAAACGGCGAGTACACAACTCCGCCCACCAAGGGCCTCGAAGCCTTCGCTACCGTCTGGACGGCGTGGCTGTACTCGCAGGAGTGGTGGCGGCGCGAGCTGTGGCGCGCCACGGCCAAGCCCGGTACCACCTTCGAGCAGGCTGCTGCACGAGTACCAAACCAACTTCATCCCCGGCGCCGATGCCAACGACCTGATTCTACAGATGTGCACCTGGGAGCGGCACGACGTGGGCACCACGCCGGGCTTCGGCGGCGACGTGGAAAAGGCCCTGCGCGCCATCAAAACGCCGATATTGTACATGCCTTCGGAAACAGACTTGTACTTTCCGCTCACCGACGCACGCTATGAGGCGGCCTTTATTCCCGGCGTGCAGCTCAAGCCCATTCCTTCGCTATGGGGCCACACCGCCGGCGCCGCCCCCAACCCCGTGGACGCCAAATTCCTGAACGACAACATCCGCGCGTTCCTGGCAGCCGGGCCACCCAAGCGGCGCTGAATCTTCGGTTAAGAAATTGAGGCAAAGGCAGGTGCGTAGCTTAAGATTCGGCTGCGCTGGAGCTGCTTTGCGCCGCTACGAGCTGGAAAAAGCTCAACATCGTGTGCCACCACGTTTTTGTGGTAGCAAAGGCCAGCCGGCTACTACCAGAGCCGGATGTCGGTAATGCCAGCGGGTATCGGGGGCAAGTCGCTGAAGCCCAGCACGCACCAATTGGGCTGAACTCCGAAGGCGCCGCCTTCGAGCACGTAGCTCACCCAGCGGGTCAGGGTCTGGCCGGTGTACTGCTCTGTTTCGGGGTTGAACTCGCGGAGTATCAGCATATCGCCCACTTGAAAGCTGCGGTCGTTTTCGCGCACGTCGAAGGGCTTGTTGCCGGCACTGGCCGCCGCGAAGCACGACGGCCAGGTTTTTAGCTCGTGTGTCTGGCGTTGGGCTGAGTTTGAGATTTGGAACTGAGGAACGAACTGGTCGGTGTAAACAGAGTTTGTAGTCATCGGGATAGTCTTTTAGGATAAGTGCCAGCTTTGGGCGAGCAGCGCACTGCGCTGGTACCGGTTGCTGGGGTTGGGCCTGAGCTAAGCCCAGGCGGCTATTGGAAGATAGTCAAAAGATAATAAAATAGAATAGCGCAAGGGGTTTAACAGTAAGCAAATCAGCATAGTTCGTTCAGTAGAAAATTAGCTCAACCTGGTAAAATAATATGGTATAGTCGAATACCTTTTCAGTCCCAATCGATTTTTCAGGCTGCTTTGCGGCATTCGGGGGAGGAGGCGGGCTGCCGGATTTTAATTCAATCCTACTTTGCCCCGCATCGATTCGAAAAGCTTCGCCGAATCGAAACCCACGCCTTTTTGAAGACGATTTCCATCTTGCGCACCTGCTGGATGTCCTTCTCCGGGTCGCCGTCGATGAGGACCAAGTCGGCCTGCTTGCCGGCTTCGATGCTGCCGATTTCCTTCTCGCGGCCCAGGTACGTGGCGCCGTTCAGCGTGCTTATCTTGATGGCCTGCACCGGGGTGAAGCCTGCTTCCACCAGCAGCTCAATCTGGCGGCGGTTGGAGTAGCCGGCAATGGTCCGGCCGGCGCCGGTGGGGTCGGTGCCCGCCACGAGCAGGCCACCGGCGTCGTAAAACTGCTTTTCCCAGGCCATTTCCTTCTTAAACAGCCGCACGCTGGCTGTGTCCTTGAGCTGGTTCTGCTTCCAAGTGGCCGTTTCGCGTTCCTGCAGCTGCGGAATCAGGGCCTCCAGGCCGCCGCCCAGCACCACCTCGCGGTTGGTATAAGGCTCAAACACCGGCAGGGTAGAGGTCAGCGCCACCTTCTTGCTTATCAGGAAGCCGATGAGGCTTTTCATCTCCGGGCTGTTCACCGGCAGCCGCAGCAGCGACTTGCGGGCGGCGGGGTAGTCGGCCACGTCGGGCGCTTTGTTGGGCTGAAAATCGGAGCTCGCCATGAAGCCGTGCTCCAGGTTGTCAATGCCAAGCTCAGCAGCTTCCCGGTACGTAATGGAGCACAGGTGGCCGGTTATCTTCAGCTTGCGCGGATGCGCCTCGCGCACCACGGCCGCGAGGTCGGCCCGGGTGGCGTGCATGTACATCTTGAAGGAGGTGCAGCCCTTGTCGGCCCAAAACCGGGTGGTGGCTGCGGCGTCTTCGGGGCCTTTCACCGTGTTCAGGGCCGGGATGTCCATGCTGGGCTCTTCAATGTACGGCGCCGTCACGTCCATGTCGGGCCCGATGAGCTTGCCCTCGCCTATCATGCGCTTGATGGCCAGGTCGGTTTGCGGCTCAATGCTGCCGGCCGTGCGGATGGTGGTGGCGCCCCCGGCCAAGTACAGCCGCGGGAAGGAGTAAGGCATCTGGGCGATGTTGAAGTAAGGGCCCGCCGGCATGGTGTAGTACAGGTGCTCGTGCAGCATCACCAGGCCCGGTATCAGCGTCTTGCCCGCGCAGTTGATGACCTGCGCCCCGGCCGGTACCTTCACCTTCTTCGCTGGTCCCACCTGCACAATCCGGCCGTTCTGCAGCAGCACCGTTTGGTGAAGTTGGGCTGGCCGGCCGGTGCCGTCTATCACCTTGGCATCGGTTAGGGCCACGGTCGGCGCATTTACCTTGATGTACTCCTGTACCTGCGGGGTGAACTGCTGGGCTTGACTGGGCATTGTGGCCAAACAGGAAAGGAAAGCACCCA
This sequence comes from Hymenobacter humi, assembly GCF_042665855.1. Classification (NCBI taxonomy): domain Bacteria; kingdom Pseudomonadati; phylum Bacteroidota; class Cytophagia; order Cytophagales; family Hymenobacteraceae; genus Hymenobacter; species Hymenobacter humi. The sequence continues at coordinate 932,637 of NZ_JBHTEK010000001.1, forward strand.
GAAGCAGGCGCTGGAAGGCAGAGGGAACCATCGGACGGAGGATAAGAATTCGGCCCGCAGTATACGCCTTGCGGGCTAAACAGCGCCTTTGAAAGAGTTCCGAGTGCTTGCCCGAGGGTATTCAACGCAATGGACAAGGTTCAACCGCGGGAAAGGAGCCATGTGCCGAACCTGTAGAGTTGTGAGCCATTTGCATCAGGCCAAGCTGATTCTTATGCAATGCATGGCTGCGTCAGCGTCGGTGGTGAAGTAAAGTCATAATAATCCGAAGGCGAGCAGTAATGGTAGTCAGAATGCCGCCATTGAATGTTACTATTCTCTTAAATATACTATATGTTTAATAAAAAATAAGTTAAAAATCAAATTAGAATAACCATAATAACGGTGAGTAGAAATCTCAATTTTAAGCACTTATGAGGTACTTCAGTGCTATTGTTTGTGAATATATCGTATGTTTGTATTGGTGTGGAGTAAATTGCACTGTCTACTCGTAAATGACTACTTCTATGAAAAAACTACTTACGCTTCTGAGTTGCTTCGGCTTGCTCCTTTTGTCCTTCAAGGGATTCGCGGCCGATGCGGCTAACCAAATAACAATTTATCGGAGTGGAGCAGCCGCTGTTACGTATAATAATGGGCAGGATAATGCAACGGTTCCAGTATGTCCAGTAGCGGGCGCCCAGTACATTTTAGGAGGAAGCTCATCTTCTGACGCTCAATTGACCTGGGCAAGAGTTATTAGCAGAGGGGCCACGTCGGGAGGTGACGTGCTAGATGAGATTGTTACAAGATTTGTCTTATCCGGTACCACAAGTGTTCCCAATAAGCTGGAAATAAACCCTTCGCTTACCACGGCCACTACGTATCGGCTGCGTTCCACCACCTATAAAAATAACGGTGACATTAACAAGGACAACGTACTATACGTAACCTTGAGCCCAACTCTATCCGTTGTTGCTGCTTTTCCGGGCGGTGCTACCTCCGTTTGCCCCGCCACCTTCGATAGTAAAGGTGTGCCAACTAGTACAGGTGTGGTTTTAAATGCTTCGGGCGCCAGCGATGGCAACTACACTTGGACGGCGCCAGGAATGGCCACGATATATACCACCAGCACTTCTACAGATGCAAACAAGCCGAGCAGCATAACAGTATACCCTACCACTACCACCACTTATACGGTTAGTGCCACTTCTACTACCTGCGGCACCGTTTCCCAGCAAATTACGGTTCCAGTAAATAGCGTGGCCGTTTCTCCTAGCGCTATCACTATTTGCCGAAATGGTCAGACTACCCTGACTGCTAGCTATTCAGACACTACTTCGACTACACTAACTTACGAATGGTATGACACTGCAGCCCCCAGCGTCCCTCTTGGGAATAGCTCAACTTTTTTGACTCCTGTTATTGGCGGCACTAGTGCGAGCGTTACCACTACGTACGGGGTACGAGTATCCACTCCCTGTGGCATCCTTACCTCAACGGCCGCAGTAACCACTAGCAACACGGCTGCGCCGGTTACTATCTCGCCTTCTGCTCCAACGATTTGCACTGGTGGCTCTACGACCTTGACAGCTATCACAGCCACTGCTAGTGCTACTTATTCATGGACAGGCCCTGGCATAACTACTCCCAGCACTGGCGCCTCATTAACTGTTACTCCCACTGCTGCTGGTACATATACCTACACCGTTACTGCGACCACGCCCTGTGCTGCGACGAATAATACCACGACGGCTAGCGTAACGGTAACTGTTACATCGCCAACTTATAGCGCTACTGCCTCCTCTACGGCTATTTGCACAGGTTCTTCTACTACCCTCACCGCTACTACGAACATCACGGGTGCCTCGTACGAGTGGTATAATACTGCTGACCTGGGTACCATTATTTCAACTGCGGCCAGCTTTACGGTATCTCCTGCCAGCACTACTACTTACCGCAGTGTCATCAAAACTACCTGCGGTACTTCCACGCAGCCGGACATTACAGTTAATGTTAGCCCGGGGTTAGCTGTATCGCCCACTCAGCAAACGATAGTTGCTGGAACATACGTAACCCTGACAGCAACTAATGGGACGTACCCATTCGTTTGGACGGCAACAACAGGCGGTGTTACCACTACTCTTTCGTCTAATACGTCAAGCATAACTGTCAACCCTGGTTATTCTACCATCTACACAGTTAAGGATGAGAGTGTTCGGACTTGCAATACTGCCATATCAACTATTACCGTATTGCGCCCTCTGCCAGTTGAGCTCATCAACTTCGATGCCGCTTGGAATGGCAAAACGCCTGTCCTGACCTGGGCCACGGCTTCCGAGAAGAACAGCGCCTACTTCGACATCGAGCGTAGCTTAGATGGCGCAACCTTCGAAAAGGTGGGCCAGCGCCAGGGCGCCGGAAATAGCAGCACCCGCATCAACTACCAGTTCGCGGATGTGAGCCTGACAGTTGCCAACGCTACGGTTTACTACCGCTTGCGGCAGGTAGATACCGACGGTACTACTGCTTTCTCGCCAGTGCGCAGCTTGAAGACCGGTGCAGTGTCGCAGGCTTTCCAGGCCGGTGTACTGCCTAACCCCTACGACAAAACGGTATCGGTGCAGTTCAATTCGTTGAGCACTGCCGCGGTGACACTCACCGTACGCAACGTTCTTGGCCAGACCGTACTCACTAAGACGGTGTCGACTGCTGAGGGTGTACAGGAAGTTGAGCTGTCCGAGGCGGGCTCCTTGCCCCGCGGCTTGTACTACCTCACCGTCCGCCAGGGCAACCAGCAGCAGGTGGTTCGCATGAGTCACCAGTAGCAGCCAACAGGCTTTCAACAGCCAGCTAACAAAAAGACCCGAACCACTTACGGTTCGGGTCTTTTTGTTAGCTGGCTGTTGCGTTTTGAAATTGGGCTGATGTTGGGGTCAGGGCCCTTGACTAAAATAAAAGCAATGGGCCGGGATGAGGCCAATCGGGTACACTGACCCTGAAGCTGCTTTAGGCATTGACATAAGACTTGGTTCTAAACAAAAAAAGAACGTCGTACTTCGACAAGCGGATGCCAGATACAGCATGACTTTTCACTTTACGGCCTATTCGGATAGCCTCTTGATATACTGACGCCACCTAAACCAAGGGTTGCAATACACAATCGATTGTGTATATCTTCGCCGGTTACCTCACCGTCCTTATGAAAACGCCATAGGCTAAAACACCTGGCCAAGCAACGGCTCCAACCACTGCAAGCCTTTGGGCGGCTTTGTTTCAGGCGGTTGATGCGGCGGTCACCGGACGCATTCGAGCGGTTTCAAGGGCCGTGCCCGGTAGGGGTGAGGCGCAACCTGTTCGCTAATAAACTTTGCCCCAATCTCTTCCCATTTTTCTGATTATCTCCTTATGACCAAGCTCTCTCGTTTTGGAATTTTGGCCGTACCATGTACCAGCCTGCTGTTGCTGGCTGCCTGCGGGTCCAATAAATCCGCCGACCAAACCACGGCGACAGCCCCAGGCGCTGCCGATTCCACCCAAACGAAATCTACCGCCATGCCCACATCCGCATCCTTTGGCAAAACCAACAGTGGCACCGAAGTGCAGCTCTTCACCCTCACCAACGCCAGCGGGGCCAAGGCCACCATTACCAATTTTGGTGGCACGCTCACCAGCCTCATCGTGCCCGACAAAAACGGCAAGATGGGCGACGTCATTCTCGGCTTCGACAACGTGAGCGGCTACCAGAGCCCCGAGTTTCTGAAGTCGGGTCCGTACTTCGGGGCCCTGATTGGGCGTTACGGCAACCGCATCAAAGGCGGCAAATTCGCCCTCGACGGCAAGACTTATACTCTGGCTACTAACAATGGCCCGAATACGCTGCACGGCGGCAAAGTGGGCTTCGATAAAGTGGTGTGGAAGGCCGAGCCCGGCACCTCGGCCGATGGCCAAACTCTGAAATTGAGCTATCTGAGCAAGGACGGCGAAGAGGGCTACCCCGGCAACCTGAACGTGGCAGTGGTGTACACCCTCACCAACGACAACGCCCTGCGCATCGACTACACGGCCACGACCGATAAGGCCACGCCCCTCAACCTGACCAACCACGCCTACTTCAACCTGAACCACGGTGCCGGCAAGGATATTCTGGGCCACGAAGTGACCATCCCCGCCGACCGCTACACGGTAGTGGACGCCACTCTGATTCCGACCGGTGAGCTGCGCCCCGTGAAGGGCACGGCCTTCGACTTCACCACGCCCCACGCCATCAGCGAGCGCATCGCGCAGGTGCCCGGCGGCTACGACCACAACTGGGTGCTGAACAACGCTGCCACGCCGCAGCACGCGGCCGCCACCGTGTACGAGCCCATCACCGGCCGCACGATGGAAGTGACCACCGACGAGCCCGGCATTCAGTTCTACACCGGCAACTTCCTCGACGGTACCCTCAAGGGCAAAGGCGGCACCGTGTACGGCAAGCACGCCGGCTTCTGCCTCGAAACCCAGCACTTCCCCGACTCGCCCAACCAGCCCAAGTTCCCCAGCACGGTACTCAAGCCGGGCGAGACCTTCCACTCCGTGAGCACCTACAAGTTCGGGGTGCGGAAGTAGCGCTTCGCTTTAATGAAGAATGAGAAATGAAGAATGAGGAATGGCCGCTAGTGCTTCCTCGCTTCATTTCTCGCTCACAATTCTTCATTCCTCATCCTTCATTCCTCATTCTTAATGGAACAAGCTGCCACTCCCGCCTACGTCATCGGTGTTGACTACGGCACCGACTCCGTGCGCGCCGTGCTCATCGACGCCCGCACGGGTGCCGAAAAAGCCCAGGCTGTGCACCACTATGCCCGCTGGAAAACCCTGCAATACTGCAACCCCGCCCGCAACCAGTTTCGCCAACATCCGCTCGACTACATCGAAGGGCTGGAGGCCGTGGTGCGCCGCGTGGCCCAGCAGGTGCCCGCCGCCGACATCCGGGGCCTAGCCGTAGACACCACTGGCTCAACGCCCGGCCCGGTAAACGCGCAGGGCGTGGCCCTGGGTTTGCTGCCCGAGTTTGCCGAAAACCCCAACGCCCAGTTCGTGCTCTGGAAAGACCACACCGCCCTGGAGGAAGCGGCCGAAATCAACCACAAAGCCCGCGCTTGGGGCGGCGAGGATTACACCAAGTTCGAGGGCGGCATCTACTCCTCGGAGTGGTTCTGGGCTAAAATCATGCACGTGCTTCGCGAAGACGCCGCCGTAGCCCAAGCCGCGCATTCCTGGATGGAGCACTGCGATTGGATAACGCTGCTGCTCACCGGCGGCGACTTGGCCAGCTTCAAACGCAGCCGCTGCGCCGCCGGCCACAAGGCCATGTGGCACGAAAGCTGGGGCGGCTTGCCTTCCGAGGAATTCCTCACGCACCTCGAGCCCAAGCTGGCCGGCCTGCGCGACCGTCTTTTCACCGAAACATACACCGCCGACGAAGTAGCCGGCCGCCTCTCCGAGGAGTGGGCCCAACGCCTCGGCCTGACCACCGATACCGTGGTGGCCGTGGGTTCATTTGATGCCCACGCCGGCGCGGTGGCGGGCGAAATCGAAGCGTATTCCATGGTGAAGGTGATGGGCACCAGCACTTGCGACATCGTGGTGGCGCCCACCGCCGAAGTGGGCAGCCACCTCGTGGCCGGCATCTGCGGGCAGGTGGATGGCTCCGTGATTCCGGGCATGCTGGGCCTGGAGGCCGGGCAGTCGGCCTTTGGCGACTTGCTGGCCTGGTTCCGCCAGATTCTGGAGTGGCCCCTGCACAACGTGCTGAGCAGCTCAAGGTGCTCACGCCGGAGCTGCAAGCCGCCCTGCGCGACGAAATGAGCGACACGCTGCTCGTGCAGCTGAGCGCGGCCGCCTCGGCCGTCGACCCGGCCGAATCGCACGTGCTGGCCCTGGACTGGGTGAACGGCCGCCGCACGCCCGACGCCAACCAAGCCCTCAAAGGCGCCATCATGAACCTGACCATGGGCAGCAACGCCCCCAGATTTTCCGGGCGCTGGTGGAGGCCATCTGCTACGGTTCCAAGCAAATCGTAGAGCGGTTCGAGCAGGAAGGCATTGCCATCAAGCAGGTTATCGGCATTGGCGGCGTGGCCAAGAAGTCGCAGTTTGTAATGCAGACCCTGGCCGACGTGCTCAACCGGCCCATCAAAATCGCGGTGTCGGAGCAGGCGCCGGCCTTGGGCTCGGCCATGTACGCGGCCGTGGCAGCCGGCATCTACCCCGACGTGCTCACGGCCCAGAAGGCCATGGGCAGCGGCTATGCCGAAACCTACCAGCCCAACCCCGCCCGCGTGGCCGACTACCAGGCCCGCTACGAGCAGTACCAGGCCTTTGGGCAGTTTGTGGAAGCCGCTACGCTCGGCAGTAGCGTGGACTCTGCGAGTCCGCGTGTGAATGATGCGCTGACCGACTCGCCAACGCGCGGACTCGCAGAGTCCACGCTACAACCTAGCCATCAAGCTTCATGAGCCAATACCAAGACCTGAAACAGGCGTGCTACGACGCCAACATGCAGCTGCCTAAGCTTGGGCTGGTGCTCTTCACTTTCGGCAACGCCAGCGTGGTCGACCGCGAGCGGGGCGTGTTCGCCATCAAGCCCAGCGGCGTGCCTTACGACTTGCTCAAGCCCGAAGACATTGTTGTTCTCGACTTCGCCAACAAGGTGCTGGAGGGTGAGAAGCGGCCCTCGTCGGATACCAAAACCCACGCCGTGCTGTATAGCCACTGGGAACACATCGGCGGCATTGTGCACACGCACAGCACCTACGCCACGTCGTGGGCCCAAGCTCAGGCTCGACATTCCGATTCTGGGCACCACCCACGCCGACCACCTCACCGCCGACATTCCTTGCGCCCCACCTATGGACGACGCCATGATAGCCGGCGACTACGAGCACCAAACCGGCTGGCAAATCCTCAACGAATTCCAGCGCCGCGGCCTCTCGCCCTCGGAAGTGGAAATGGTGCTGCTGGCCAACCACGCCCCCTTCACCTGGGGCAAAACCGTGGAGAAAGCCGTGTACAACAGCGCCGTGCTGGAAGAAGTAGCCCGCATGGCCTACCTCAGCTGCACGCTGCGCCCCAACGTGCCGCGCCTGAAAGACGCCCTCATTCGCAAGCACTACGAGCGCAAGCACGGCGTGAATTCCTACTACGGACAGTCGTAGTGTAGCGCGGACTTTTAGTCCGCGCCGGAACAACACCTAATGACTTAGATTAACGATTGTGTAAGCTTCGGCTTCCTCTTAATTCCACCCACCCATGATTGATATTTCGCACTACGAAGCCTGGTTCATCACCGGCAGCCAGCACCTCTACGGCCCCGAAACCCTCGAGCAAGTAGCCCAACACTCGCGGAAGATTGCCGCCGAACTTGGCACCAAGCTGCCCATTAAAATTGTGTATAAGCCGGTGCTAACCGGCCCGCAGGAGATTTACAAGCTCATGCAGGAGGCCAACACCACCGAAAACTGCGTGGGCCTGATTGCCTGGATGCACACGTTCTCGCCGGCCAAGATGTGGATAAACGGCCTGAAGATTCTGCAAAAGCCGCTGGCGCACCTGCACACGCAGTTCAACCGCGATATTCCGTGGGCCGACATCGACATGGACTTTATGAACACCAACCAATCGGCGCACGGCGACCGGGAGTTTGGCTTCATCGGCACCCGCATGCGGCTCAACCGCAAGGTGGTGGTAGGCCATTGGCAGAGCGAGGCCGTGCACAACAGCCTAAGCATCTGGTCGCGCGTGGCCTCGGCCTGGGCCGACTGGCAGGGCGCCAAGTTCGTGCGCTTCGGCGACAACATGCGCTACGTGGCCGTGACCGAGGGCGACAAAGTAGAAGCCGAAATCAAGTTTGGCTACTCGGTGAATACCTACGGCATCGGCGACTTGGTGGCGGTTATCAACCAGGTGAGCGACGAGCAGGTGAACGAGCTGCTGAGCACCTACGAGCAGGAGTACGAGCTGGGCGACGACCTGAAAGACGGCGGCGCGAAGCGTGATTCCTTGCGCGAAGCCGCCCGCATTGAGGCCGGAATGCGCAAATTCCTGCAGGACAACAACGCCAAAGGCTTCACCGACACTTTCGAGGACCTGCACGGCATGGCCCAACTGCCCGGCATCGCCACCCAGCGGCTCATGGCCGAAGGCTACGGCTTCGGCGGCGAAGGCGACTGGAAAACCTCGGCCCTGGTGCGCGCCATGAAGGTGATGGGCGCCGGCCTGCCCGGCGGCAATTCCTTCATGGAGGACTACACCTACCACTTTGCGCCCGGCAACGAGCAGGTGCTCGGCTCGCACATGCTGGAAATCTGCCCGACTATTTCGGAAGGCAAGGTGAAAGTAGAAGTGCATCCGCTAGGCATCGGCGGCAAGGCCGACCCGGCCCGCCTGGTATTTAACTGCCCCGCCGGCCCGGCCCTGAACGCCACAATCGTAGACTTGGGCAACCGCTTCCGCATGATTGTGAACGAGGTAGAAGCCGTGGCCCCGGCGCAGGACCTGCCCAAGCTGCCCGTAGCCCGCGTGCTCTGGAAAGTGAAGCCCAACCTAGCCACCGGCGCGGCCGCCTGGATTCTGGCCGGCGGTGCCCACCACACCGGCTACAGCCAAAACCTGACCGCCGAATACCTGGAAGACTTCGCCGAAATGGCCGGCATCGAATTCGTGATTATCGACGCCGACACCAAGCTGCGCACCTTTAAAAACGAGCTGCGCTACAACGAAGTGGCGTTTGGCGGACGATAGAAGAAGGCATAAAAAGAACGTCATGCTGAGCGCAGCGAAGCATTTTTACCGCCACCACTAATCCAATCGAAGGAATTAGTGACTGCGGGCAAGATGCTCCGACAAGCTCAGCATGACGTTCAGTCGTTGCTTTAAACCGGGCTTATGCCTTAGGCAGCGCCGCCAGCATCGTGCGCAGGCCTTTCTCGGCATCGGAGCCGAGGTGCACGCGCAGGGTGCGGCGGTGGTAGCTCTGCAGCGCCTCCAGGTCGCCCAGGGCCTGGGCATTCTTAAAGGTGCCGAAGGTGTAGGAGCGGCCGGGCAGCGCCAGGTCGTTCGGGTTGTCGTCGGTGAACTGCACGAACAGGCCCGTGTCGGGGCCGCCCTTATGGTACTGGCCGGTGCTGTGCAGGAAGCGTGGGCCGTAGCCCGAAGTGGTGGCAATGTGGTACTGCTGCTGCACGCGGCGACGCAGCTCCTGCAGGCACTCGCTCACGGCGGGCGTTTCGGTCAGGTAGGCTTGCAGGCAGAGGAAGTCGCCGGGGCGGGCCTGGGCAAAAAGGCCTTCAGCACCTCAGCAGCGTTGCTGCCGCTCACGGATGAGTAGTAGGCAATGCCGTTTTCGGTGGCCACGGGCTGGCTCTTTTCGGGCAGGCTGCCCTGGGTTTCTACCACCTTCATCAGGCCGTCGGTAGCAGTTTTGGCGGCCTGCACGTTGGGCTGGTCGAAGGGGTTGATGCCGAACACGGCGCTGGCCACGGCCGTGGCCACTTCCCAGCGGTAAAACTCCTGACCCAGGTCCAGCGCATCGTCCATCAGGATGGTGATGATGGGGTGGCCGGCCTGCTCCAGGGCCTTCAGTTTCGATGCGTTGGCCTCGTCGGGCTGGTTTTTGTAGCCCACGTACACAAACACGCGGTCCTGGCCGTAGAGGCTCGGCTCGCCGAGGGCTCGCCGGCCACGGGCAGGATGCCCTTGCCCTCCTTGCCCGTGCTTTCGGCGATGAGCTGCTCCAGCCACAACCCCAGGTCGCTCAGGCTGCTCGGGCACCACCAGCGTGAGCTTGTCGCGGCCCAATTGCGCCAGCACGCCCAGCGCTGCGCCCAGCTCCAGGCCGGGATTGCGCTTTACCGGGCAGTACGCGCCGCAGGCACGCATCATGCGGATGGCGCGCTCCAGCAGCTCGCCGATGGGCAGGCCGTACAGCGCCGCCGGTACCAGCCCGAAATAGGAGAGGGCCGAGAACCGCCCGCCCACGTCCGGGAAGTTCAGGAAGATGCGGCGGTAGCCCTGGGCCGTGGCCGAGGTCACGAACTTGGAGCCGGGGTCGGTGATGGCCACGAAGTTTTCGCCGGCCCGCTCGCCTTTCAGCTCCTTGAGCTTGGCGTAGAAATAGTCGCCGAAGGCCAGCGGCTCGGCCGTGGTGCCCGACTTGCTGGCTACGATGAATAGCGTCTCGGCCAGCGGCACCGACGCTTCAATCTGGCGCACCGTGCCGGGGTCGGTGGTGTCGAGCACCGACATCGGCAGGCCGTTTTCGCCCTGCTCAAAGGCGGCCTTGAACACGATGGGCGCCATGGTGCTGCCGCCCATGCCCATCACCACCACGTGCCGGAAGCCGGCGGCCTTCACCTCGTTCACAAACTGCTCAATTTCGGGCACCCGGCCCACCATGGTTTCGGCCACGCGCAGCCAGCCCATGAAGCTGCGGATGCTCTCCTGCCCGGCGGCGTCCTGCACCCAGAGGTCAGCCTTTTTATCCCAGAAGCCCTCCGTGAATTTCTTGTCGTTCAGCTCCAGAATCTTGTTGTCGACGGCCGTTTGGTAGCCGCCCAGGCGCATCGCCACGGGCACCACATCGGCCACCAGGGCCTGCTTGCGCTTCGTGTCAATGGACAGCATCAGCTTGCCGAAGGGCTCGTTGAATTTCTTGGCGCCGTCCACTTCCAGGAAGTTGGTTTGCTCTTCCAGGTTGATGCCCAGCTCGGGCAGGCGGCGCAGCACTTCGCGGGCTTTGTCGAGGCCTTCCTCAAGGCGCACTGCGGGCTGGCCGCGTTCGCGGAAGATGTCCAGCGTTTCAACCGGCACGGTGTTCACCGTTTTCGGGCCGATGAGGTTTTCGACGTATTTCAGGTCGTCGTACTTGGGGTTTTTATTGCCGGTACTGGCCCACAGCAGGCGCTGGGTTTCGGCACCCTGGGCCTGCAGCGCTTCCCAGCGTGGGCCCGAGAAAATCTCCTTGTACATCTGGTAAGCCAGCTTGGCGCTGGCCAGAGCTACTTCGCCCACCAGACTCTGCGCCAGGGCGCTTTTTCGCCGCCTTCGGCCGCGATTTTTTCCAGCATGGGGTCTATCAGCACGTCGATGCGGCTGAGGAAGAAGCTCGCCACCGAGTCGATGCGGGCCAGCGGCAGGCCGGCTTTCGCGCGGTCTTCCAAGCCGGCCAAAAAGGCCTCCGTTACCAGGCGGTAGCGCTCGAGCCCAAAAATCAGGGTCACGTTCACGTTCACGCCCTCGGCAATGAGGCGGCGGATGGCGGGCAGACCTTCCAGCGTGGCGGGTACTTTTATCATGACGTTGGGCCGGTCCACCGTTTTCCACAGGCGCAGGCCCTCCTCGATGGTGCCTGCCGTGTCGTTCACCAGCGTCGGCGATACTTCCAGGCTCACGTAGCCGTCGCTGCTGGTGTGCTCGCGGTCGTACAGCGGGCGAAACAGGTCGCAGGCCTGCTGCACGTCGGCCACAGCCAGGCTGGTGTAGATTTCGTCAGTTGTTTTGCCTTGCAGGGCCAGCGCCTTGATGGCCGAATCGTAGTCGGTGCTTTCGCCGATGGATTTGGCAAAAATGGCCGGGTTCGACGTCACCCCGCGCAGGGCTTCGTCGGTGATGCGGCGCTGCAACTTGCCGTCAATCAGGATGGGACGACTGATAAAGTCCAGCCAGAGGCTCTGGTCAAACTCGCGAATGGCTACGAGAGGGTTCATAGAATTTCAGTTAGTAAGTGCGCCAAAGGTCCGGAAAGAACCGGCTTGTTTTCAACTACTGCCGTGGCGAATTGCGGTCTCGATGGAAAAATCCATCATGCCGAGCGCAGCATTCCGCGTGGGGAAGCAACCCAATCGCCTGTCCAGAATCGTCTGTCATGCTCATCTGGCGTCCGCTTGTGAAGCACCTTATCACCGTTGAACGAATCGTTGAGGCGTGATAAGGTCCTTCGTCCTCGCTTGATGCGCGACATGCTCAGGATGACAGACGAAGCGGTAAAGATGCTTCGCCTCAGCATGAGCGTTTTTTGGTGAGTACGCCATATTGAGCAGCTTCGGCTGGCCAGCCCTCTTTATTTCAGCTCAATTCCAGCTCAATTTTTCGATACGCGGCTTGGCGGGGCCGCGCCTGGCCGCATGGCGGCCGCAGGAAGCGAACGGGGAGCAGAAGCCGTTTTTGCTGAAAGCAAACGGGCCCTCAGTGGCGTCGCAAGCCCTTGCTGGCAGACCGGTAACTTTACACCACTTTAACCTTTTCCGCCCCGCAGCCATGGCAGCCCGTTCCACCCTTTCGAAAGAGCCCAACGCGGCCGGCAGGCCCGTTTCCATGGCCGATTTGGCCCGGGAGCTGGGCGTTTCCATGACCACGATTTCGCGGGCCCTGAGCGACCACCACAGCATTGGGCCGGCCACCAAGCAGGCGGTGCGCCAGCTGGCCAAAAAGCTCAACTACCAGCCCAACCACCTCGCCGCGGCCCTGCGCAAAGGCAAGAGCACGCTCATCGGCGTGATAGTGCCGTACATCGAAGGGCGCTTCTTTGCCTCGGTGGTGCACGGCATCGAAACGGCGGCCCGGAAGGCCGGCTACAGCGTGATTATCTGCCAGTCGGGCGAGGACGTGGCCAACGAGCGCCGCAACCTCGAAACCCTGCTCAGCGCCCAGGTGGCCGGCATTCTGATATCGGTTTCCATCAACACCACTGATTTTAAGCACTTCGAAAAAGTGCGCAGGCACGGCGTGCCGCTGGTGTTTTTCGACCGCCTGCCCGAGGGCGACAACGTGAACGCCGTGGTGCTCAACGACCGCGAAGGCGCCTGCCAGGCCACGCGGCACCTGCTGGAGCAGGGCTGCCGCCGGGTGGCGCACTTTGCCGGCGCCCAGCACCTGAACATCTACAAAAACCGCCGCCAGGGCTACCTCGACGCCCTGCAGAGCTACGGCATCGCCCCCGACGAAAGCCTTATCAAGAACTGCAGCATGACCCTGGAAAGCGGCACCGCCTGCATGGCCGAGCTGCTGGCGCTGCCCAACCCGCCCGATGCCGTGTTTTCGGCCGGCGACACGGCCATCCTCGGCGCCTTGCAGCTGCTGAAAAACCGCGGCATCCGGGTGCCGCAGGACGTGGCCCTGGCCGGCTTCAGCAACGAGGCCCTCACGCTGGTGGCCGAGCCCAACCTCACGTCTGTCGACCAGCGCACCGAGGAGATGGGCCAGGCGGCGTTTCGGCTGTTTAGCGATTTGCTGACGGCCGAGGGAGCGGCGTTTTCGCAGCGGCAAGTGGTGCTGCAGCCGCAGCTGTTTGTGCGGGCCTCGTCGCTGCGCCACGGCAGCGTTCCGGCCTAAAAAGGCTGGGCGGAAGGACACGGTGCGGGCGCTACTTTTGCGCTTATGTCTGCTACGTCCAACCTGCCAACCATCGTGTTTCTCCACGGCTTTGCCGAAAGCCGGGAGGTGTGGTCCGATTTCACCCGTTCCTTCCCCGATGGCTACCGGCTGCTGGCGCCCAACCTGCCGGGCCACGGCACCAACCTGGCCCCCGTGCCCGACTTTTCGATGGAGGCGCAGGCCCGCTACGTCATCGACTACCTGAGCCAGAAAGACTGCTCGACGCCCGTGCTGCTGGTGTGCCACAGCATGGGCGGCTACGTGGCCCTGGCCCTGGCCGAGCGCTGGCCCCAGCGCGTGGCCGGCCTGGCCCTCATCAATTCCTCGGCCCTGGCCGACACGGACGAAAAGCGCCAGAACCGTGAGAAAAACATCGGCTTCGTGGAGCGCCACGGCGTGGCCAAGTTCATGGAATCCTTTGTGCGCCCGCTGTTTGCGCCCACCAACCGCGACAAGTTGACCGAGGCCCGCGCCCTGCTGGAAGAAATCGGCAAGGCCACGCCGGCCACCACCATTACCGGGGCCCTGCGCGGCATGGCCGCGCGCCCCGACCGCACCAAAGTGCTGGCCACGGCCAAATTTCCGGTGCTGATGGTGGCCGGCAAGCACGACGTGGCCGTTCACTTCGACGATGCCGTGCGGCAGGCTGCCATGCCCGCCGAGGCCCACGCGCTGTTTCTGGAGGGCAGCGGGCACCAGGCCTACCTCGAGCAGGCCGAGCAAACGCGCCGGGCTGTGCTGGCGCTGGCCGGCGCCGTGTTTGGGAAGTGAAACCCAGTTAGCCCAACAAACTGGAAAATTGAGCACGTCGGAAAAGTCCACCGTGCAAGAGCCGTCTGAACGATGTAGAGACGCATATTTGCGTCTCCGCGTTGAACGATGATGCCCAAACGACACCCGAACGGCACAGACGCGGAGACGCAAGTATGCGTCTCTACACCAGCCTGAAACAGCCTGTGAAGCGCTGGTTTTAGTAAAACCAGGCTGGCGCGCAGCTAAACGATAGCCCAAGCCGGCGCGTATGGCGGTGCCTATGAGCACTACATCCCGGCCGGTGGTGGTTTTTCTGCACGGCTACCTCGAGAGTCCGGAAATATGGACGGAATTTATCGGCGAGCATTTTGCCGATTGCCACGTGCTGACGCCCGCTTTGCCGGGCTACGGCGGGCCGAATGCTGCCGCCGGCGACTTTTCGCTGGAAGCCGGCGCTGCCGCTGTGCGGGAGGAGCTGGAGCAAGCCGGTGTGGGCCGGGCCGTGCTGGTGGGCCACAGCATGGGCGGCTACGTGGCTCTGGCGTTTGCCGAAAAATACCCCGGCCTGGTGGCGGGTCTGGGGCTGTTTCACTCGTCGGCCCTGCCCGATACCGAGGAAGACCAGGCCCGTCGCCAGCGCAACCGCGCGTTTATTGAGGAGCACGGGGTAGCTGCCTTCGCCGAGGAGTTTCTGCAGCCCCAGTTCGCTGCCGAGCATCGCGAGTCCATGGCGCACCACCTGGCGCAGTTGAAAAGCCTGGCCTCGGTGGTGCCCCTGGCCGTCGCCCTGGCGGGCCTTGACGCCATGAGCCAGCGGCCCGACCGGCGCCCCGTGCTGGAAAGTGCCACCTACCCCGTGCTGTTTATCGCCGGCAAAGAGGACAAGGCGGTGCCCCTGGCCAAAACGCACGAGGAAAGCCTGTTGCCCGACCACAGCACCGTGCTGTGGCTGGCCAACGTGGGCCACCTAGGCTTTGTGGAGCGCCCGGCCGACACCCGCCGGGCCGTCCGGCAGCTAGTGGATGCGGCGTTTGAACACTAAAAGGACAAACGACTGGAAGGCCTGTGCGGCCTGGTCTCACGCGCTACTCCTGGCAAGCAGCAGCCGCAGTGGTGCTTAAGTAGCTCGGGCAAACGCGCCGGGCCGTGCTGGCGGTGGCGCAAGCAGTGTTCGTATAATTAGCGGAAGCGGGTGGCTACTTGCATTCTGAAGGTAACCGGTACGACGTAGTAGACGTGCGCTGGCTGGTTTTTCAACTTGGCCGGGGAAGTCGCGGTGGGCAGGGTGTTAAGGCTCTTCAGTACTTCGGCGTCCAACGTCCGGCCGGCGGACCCCAAAATCTCCGGGTGCTCAATGGCGCCGCTTTCGGCCACTTCAAAGTAGGCGTAGACCACTCCTTGCTGTTGGCCGCGCAGCGCTGCGGGTGGGTATTTTACCTGCCGCTGGATATACCGAGCCAAGCCTTTGGGCGAGGCGAGTAAGGCCTTTTCAGCAGGGTCAGCCACCGGCTGGTTGGAAGACTTGCTGCCTTGCGCTTGCAATAGGTTGGCCAGGGTGCCGAAGGTGGGGTCCTCGTCGGCATAGTAATAAGGCATGGCCGCCGGGGCGGTGGTAAAATCGATGGCCAGGCTCACTTTGGGCTCTGCGCCAGGGGCAAGCTTGGGGTCGGGCGTGCCGGGTGTCCAGGCGGGCATGTGCGCTTCCAGGTAATTGAGCGCGGCCGCCGTGGCATTCACCAACGGCTTATTCAACGGCGCGGGCGGGAGTACCATGGTGTAGTTATGGGGCTGTCCGTTAGCTTTCAGCTCGAACTGCACCAGCATGCGGCCGCTGGGGGCTGGCGAGCCCGTGGCCGTCCGGATGCTGCGCTGCACGAGGGCGCGCAACGAGTCGGGCCCGCCCGGGAAGCGTGGGCCGGTGTAAGCAGCCGAAGGGGCCGGCGCCTGGGCTGAAGCGGTGGAAGCCAGGGCCAGCAGCCCAACGGCCGCAATGAGCTTGGTAAACAGGTTTCTCATTTGGGTAGAAAATGAAATTAAGCGGGCAAGCTACGCTATAAATAAATACAGAAAAGCCCGGCCTCTTGGGGAGGTCGGGCTTTTTTCTTGGTTCGGCTTTGGCCGTATTGCTAGGCCACGCGGGAACGGCGCTGGCGGGGGCTTAAGGCTGTGCGGTCGGGAGCCCCGTCGTGTGTTGGACCGGCCCAATCGGTGAGGAAGTACACAACCAGAAACACCACGCCGGACCCCGCAAACAGGTTGCGGGCCGTCTCGTTTGCATTGGCGAAGCCGAAAACCCAGGGCGAGGCAAGCAATATTAAGCCGCTTACCAAATCCAGCTTGCCGTGCACCGGAAACGGAATGACGCGCACGGCACTCAGCTGCATGTCCGTTAGCAACGACATTACGAAATAGCCGACCGCCAGCACGTAGCACATGATGGCGTAAGCGCCGTGCAGGTCAAATATGGCGGGCGCAGTCGTGAAGAAACCGCAGGTAGCGTAGTCCAGTATGCCGTGCGTCCTGGGGGATATGGGTTTCATGACAAGCGTAAATCAAGGGTAGAGGATGACCGTAATCTACGAATGACCGAGAGCAAACGGTATCGCTGAGCTTGCAGGAAAAGGCCTCTCCGACCTCTTGGGTGCCTTATACCAGCCCGCTCAGGCGCTCGAAACCGGTGCCCAGAATGGCCGTGTCGTCGGCCCCGAGCCAGTCGTGGAGCAGGGCGGCGTAGAGGCTGCGGAAATCGACCTGGTGGCGCAGGTCGCCCTGGTCGAGGTTGGCCAGGTCGGGGGCATCGTTGAGCACGCCTTTCTTCCGGAGCGCGCCGCCGAGCAGCAGCACGTTGTTGGCGGTGCCGTGGTCGGTGCCGTTGCTGGCGTTCTGACCCACGCGCCGGCCAAATTCGGAGAAAACCAGCACCACGGTGTTGTTCCACTGGTTGTGCTGCCGCAGGTCGTCGGCCAGCGCCGCCAGCCCATCGCCGAGGTCGGTGAACAGCCGCTGCTGCTGCTCCTGCTGCCGCACGTGGGTGTCGAACCCCGAGAGGGCCAGGTAGTACACCCGCGACTCCACCCCGGAGTTGATGAGCTCGGTGGTCGTCTTCAGGTTCTTGCCGAAGTCTGAATTCGGGTAGGCCGCCGTCGATTTGTAGATTTTCGACTTCTCATAGAGGTAGTCGGCCGAGGAGGCGGTTTCGGCCAGGGTCTTGTAGAGGTAGTCGACCTGGCTGTGGTGCGTGGGCCCAACTTCCTGGCTCACTTTGGCCAGCAAGCGGTTTTGGTTGAGCTGGTGGAATTTGCCGGGGTTTTTCAGGGCCAGCCCTTTGCGGGTGCTGCCTTTCAGGGCCAGACTCAGGGTGTCGTCGATTTCCAGGGCATTGTAGGGGTGCTGGCAGTCGGGGCAGTTCGAGTCGAGGTAGCGGCCCAGCCAGCCGGTGCTCACCACTTGCTCGGCGCTGGAGCCGCTCTGCCAGATGTCCATGGCGCGGAAGTGCGACCGGTCGGGGTTGGGGTAGCCCACCGAGTTGAGCACAGCCAGATGGCCCTGGTCATAGAGACCTTTCAGCCCTTTCAGAGCGGGGTGCAAACCCAGGTCTTTTTCGAGGCCCAGAATGCCGGCCGTTTCCTTGATGCCCAAGGTGGGCCGGGCCCGGTAGTACAAGTCGTTTTTGAAAGGAATGACCATGTTCAGGCCATCGTTGCCCCCGCTGAGCTGCACCACAATGAGGCGCCGTGCCCCCGGCCCCTCACTCAGTTGGGCCAGTCCCGGTCCGCGGTCAAGTGCGTGCAGGAACTTGGGCACCAGCAGCAGCGAGCCTGGCCAGCGCAGAGGTGCGAAGAAAGTCGCGACGGGTAGAGGACATATTGCAACGAAAAGAGTTGAAAGAACAAAAACTCCCCTCCTTTTTTAAGGAGGGGACGCCGCCGCTTCAGCTGCGGCTGGGGTGGTTGAGTCGTTGAACGATGGGCGAACAACTCGCCTGTGAATCGTTCGGGTATCGTTGGCTACGCCGACCTTCGGTTCAACGAGGGCAACCACCCCCGTCCGAGCCCTTGGCTCGAACATCCCCTCCTTAAAAAAGGAGGGGAGTCTGTCGTTCAGCTGAGCTGGTACTCCGGCAAACTCAGCAGGCTGATGAGCGTGGTGCGCAGGGCCTCGGCTGGTTCTTTTTGAGCGGCGGCTTGCTGCACCAGCTGTAGGTTTTCGGGCCGAATTGGTGTTTGCAGCAGGAAGGAACTGAGTTTCTCCGGTTGCTGGGCGACGGGTGTGGAGCCAAGCAGGCTGCTGGAGCGGGCCCAGCGGCAGGTGGGCCCCAGTGCCGGGCCGCACGGTGCGTTGGGCCTTGGTCAGGTTGGGGGCGATGTCGTTTTCGTCCTGCTTCAGGGCCACGGCAAACTCGGCGTTTTTGAAGAGGATGGCCGGCAGCTGCAGGCGCAGGAGCAGCGACGACGAATCTATCCAGTTGCGGCCACCGGGCCAGCCGGCCACGTTGGGCGGCTGAAACAGGGTTTGGCCCAGGGCTTTCTGGTAGCCCAGCAGCGGCTTGTCGTTGTCGAGCCTGCACGTTCAGGGTGCGGCGGATACCGGCCAGCAGCTCCACCGGCGACTTGATGTGCGTGCCCACGTTAGCCGGGTCGTAAAACCACTCGGCTGAGAAGAGGCGCTCCATCAGGTCGGCAATGTCGTAGCCGCTCTTGCGGAACACGGCGGCCAGCGGCTCAACGTGGGCCGGGTTGGGCACGTCGTTCACGAAGAAGCGGTAGATTTTGGTGACCAGAAACGTGGCGGCCGCGGGCTGCTGCAGAATGAGCTCCAGCACCTGTTCACCGGTGAAATTGCCGGTGCGGCCCAAAAAGGTTTTGGGGCCGGCGTCGTGGTCGCGCTCCCGAAACCGGAAATTGCCCTGGGCGTCGTAGCCCCAGCCGGTGAAGGCGCGGGCGGCTTCTTTCACGTCCTGCTCGGTGTAGTTGCCGCGGCCCAGCGTGAACAGCTCCATGACTTCGCGGGCGAAGTTTTCGTTGGGGTGGGCCTTGCGGTTCTGCTGGTTGTTGAGAAACTGCAGCATGGCCGGCTCCTGGCTCACGGCCAGCAGCAGGTCCGGGAATTTGCCCAGGGCGTGGCGCCGCGTGGTGTTGTGCAGACTAAGGGCGGCGGCAGGCTGGCGCACGCGGCAGGCAAAGTGCCCGTGCCAGAACAAGGTCATTTTCTCGCGCAGTTGAGCCGGCGTGCTCGCCATGCGGTTCATCCAGGCCGTACTCATGTTCGCGAAAGCATCGCGAATGCCCTGGTTCTGCATTTTGCGCTGTTCGGGCGTGAGGGCCGCACGGCGCAGGCGGGGCACTCCGGCTGCCACCCCGCCCCGCAAGGCCGAGCGCGGGCGCATAGCCGCCACGGGCTGGCCAGCAGCCAGGGGCTGGTCGGGTGTGGTCACCATGCCGTTCGGCACCGGCCTTTGGGTCGAAGCCGGGTCGGTGATTACCATCCCCTGGGTTTCGGTATAATTCAGCTCAGACCCGGCCAGCGGCTCAAATGCTACGGAATCGTGCAGCAGCTGCCGCAGAGCTTTGCGAGGGCTCAGGCCGGCCGCCACGTCCTGCGGGCGGGGGCCAAATCCGGCCCGCCAGTAAAGATGCTGTAGCTGCTGGTTGCTGTTCATGGTTTCTCAGATGCAAAAAGCAGCATTTCGTTTAATCACGGAATGAAGGATGGGCGAACGACGACTGAGGTGGTGCGTCGTTGAACGATGGACGAACGACAAGCTCCCCTCCTTTTTTAAGGAGGGGAGTTGTCGTTCGCTCATTCTTCATTCTTCATTCTTCATTCCTCATTAAGCGAAGCGTCAAAACCGGGCGCCGAGTACCACGGTCTTTTTGAACTCGCGCTTTTCGCCGCTGCTGGGCCGGAACAGCTCAATTAGCACCACGTAGTAGCCTACGGCGGCTTTGTGGCCTTTGTCGTCGATGCCGTCCCATTGCAAAAAGCCGGTGGTGGGTAGCGTTTCGTTGCGCACAAGCCGGCGCGTGAGGCGGCCCAGGGCGTCATACACCGTGACGGAGGCGGCGTAGCCGGGCTGGTCGAGGCGGTAGCTAAGGGTGGTAAAATCCTGCTGGCCATCGTCGTCGGGCGTGAAGACCTCGGGCTCAATGGTCAGCTCCTGGTTGCCGCCGGGCGCGTCCTGGGCCTGTGAATTGGGCCGGCCGGGCGTGGCGTATCCCACCGTGGCGGCCGCCGAGTGGAAGTTGCTGCCCAGGCTGGGGCCGCTGGCACGAATGCGCTCCAGCGACACGCCATCCTGCGTGGCCAGCAAAATCAGGTGCAGGCTTTTGCTGTAGGCCAACCGGTCGATTTCCTGGCCACGGCCGTCGAAAAGCAGGGCGGTGCCAACCTCGGGAAAAGTGGGAAAGCCGGGCAGTTGCACCAGATTGGCCGCGTCGCTGCTCGTGGGGTACTGTGCTTGAAGAGTGGCGGTATTAGCGTTGAAGGCCAGCAGCGCCCCGGTGCCAGTACCAGCGGCCCGGTGCTGAGCACGGCGGCATCCAAGCTGCCATCGGCCTTCAGGCTGGCTAGTTTCCAGTCTTGCAGGTCAATGAATTTGGTGCTGCGGTTCAGGAGTTCCACAAAGCGCACGCCGCCCACGCGGGGGTTCACCAGCAGGCTCGTTCAGCACCACATCGCCGCTCACCGCGGGCTCGGGCAGGGCGAAGGCTGCCGACTGCAAGGTGCCGCTGGCGTTGCCCGCGCAGTCGGTGGCCAGTTGCACCGTCAGGGAAGTGGCGCGGCTGGCCAGCAGCGGCGCACTCAGCATCAGGTCCACTTGCCGGAAGTCGGGCGCGACGGGCGCCGCACGCGTGATGGCCGGGCCGCCGGCCAGGGTGTAGCGGCTGACCATGGCCGCCATAGCGCTATCCAGCTTTTCGGAGAAGTAGGCCCGCACGGTAGTAGCATTGAGGGCCGTGGCGCGGAGTAGGGTGGGGGCGGCCGCGTCGGGGCGGGCGGCGCGCACCGAGTTTAGCCGGCCGGGCGTGCCGCCGCTGGGGTCGGTGCTGGCGGTCCAGTTGGCGGCCCCGGCGCAGTAGTTGTTGGGGTCAATCATTTCGAGGCTCCAGCCGCCGTCCTTCTTCCTGGCGTCGCCATACCACGCGTCGGAATAGCTGACCTCAAACAGGGTACGGCCGTCGCGGCCGCGCAGCACCAGCTGGTCGCCGCCGTTGTTGAGCGCAGGAAAATTGGTGAGGCCGTACACCTTGCCATAAGTGGCAAACTGCAACGCCCGCGTACTGCCGCACACCACGGCGTATTGCCCCGGTAACAGCCGGGCCGTATCGGCAAAAATGGCGGCTGAGGTAGCGCTTGGCTTGCTCAAGCGCACGCCGCCCAGGCTAATAACTTTCGTGGCGCTGCGGTTGTGAATCTCCACATACTCCGACAGTGGCAAGCCCACTTGGGGCGTTTCGTCGGCAAATATTTCGCTGATAATCAGGTCTCCCACCTGCGGCGCTACGGGCGGCCCCGCGAAGGCCGCCGTAAGCGGCCCGGCGGCCCGGTTGCCGTAGCGGTCGGCCACGTTGCGCACTTCCAGCACGTTCTGGGGCGCGAAGTCGGTGCCGAAGGTGAGACGCACCACGGCCGGGTTGGCGGGCAGCACCTGGGCCGCGGTGGGCACCGCGCCGCTTTGCAGGCGGTAGTTGGCGGTGCTGCCGGCGCTGGCGGCGTCCACGGCTTCGTTGTACACCACATCCAGCCGACGCGAATCGACGGGTACGGCCCGCGACAGAAGGGGCGCCGTGGCGTCGGTCACTGCAAAATCATCAAAAAAGAAGCTGCGGTTATTGGCCGAAGAAAACAGAAGCGAGACGCCAACGGCCACGCTGCGCTGGTAGGTGGCGTCGGTGGGCTGGGCGGCTTCGGCCACAAAGGCGCGACCGCCAGTCAGGTCCCGCTCCAGCGTCCAGCGGTTGTCGGTGCTGCGCGTCACGCGCACCCGCACGAGGTTGTTGGTGGTGCTGGCCAGTGTGCCGTTCTGGCCGTCGATGACGGGCACGGCGGCACGGGTCGAGTCTTTTCGGAAAAGGCTGACCTCGTCGTCGGTGCCGCCGAGGCGCACGAAGTAGCCCGAGTTGCCGGCGCTGCGCAGGTCGGCCTGCGAGGCCATCAGCCACACGTCGGCGAGGTTGCCGGCGCTGGTGGCTAGGCGCAGGTTAGCCCAGAATTCCCAGACCGTGCCGGTGCTGGCCTGGCAGGGCGTGCTGAGCTGCAGCTGGCTGCCCGTCACGGCTGGGCCGTTGCTCTGCAGTTGCTGGTTAGCTACCTGAAAGCCGGTGGCGTCGCCGGTCCAGGTGGGGTTGGCGGTGAAGTTGCCGTCGGCAAAGGTGTCGGTGAGTTGGGCCGAAGCCCACAAGGGTAACAGGGTGAAGAGCAGTAGAAGTCGCTTCATCAAAGGGCAGATAGACGTTAGCTGTGCCCAATGTAAGCTACTGCCCAGGATAAGCCAGCTCAACTCCCTTTAAGTACCCACGCTGGTGGGGCTTGGCTAACTCATCAGTTAACCAGTATGATGCCCTAACCTATAGGCGCATACTCATCAGCCGCGCACCAAACCATTGCGGGATGATTAATGTGCGGGTAGCCGAGGCAGTGGGCAAGGACGAAAGCACGCTGGGGAAGACCACAGCCTTGATTTCGGGGTACTTCGCATTTAAGCGGGAGGCCACCATCGTCGGGCTTCCATTGGCTGCCGGGGCCAGCAGCAGTACCGGCACCTGGTGCATGGCCAGGTTCTGGGTGAGCTGAGTGCGCAGCCGGGCGTAATCGGGAGCGCCGTCGCGGGCCAGCAGCGGGTTGGCCAGCCAGTTCACATACGCTACGCCGGGAAACTTTTGCAGCAGCGAATCGCCGGCCTCGGGCGTCCAGACCCAGACGACATTCGACACCTTCTCTTCCCGAAAGGCCTTCACCATCTGTTTCCAGGCACGCCGGTAGCTAATGGCTGTAGGCGCGCTCAGCAAAGGGCGCAGCAGTACCGGCCCCGGCACCTGGTTGATTTGTTGAGCCAGGTGCTGCCAGTACCCTTTCCGCTGGGTAGTGGCCGCGTTCACCGTCCAACTCAGCAGCGGCACCTGGCCTTGCTGGGCAAGCGTAGTCACGAGCGGGGGAGCGGCGACGAAGACTCAGGAGTGGAGATGGCCAGGGCCGCAATGTCAAAGCCCGGACTGACTTCGGGCGTAGCTGGCGGCAGCGTTCCAACAAAGGTGCTGGTACTCTGAGGCCCCGCGAT
The DNA here is from genome assembly GCF_042665855.1 of Hymenobacter humi. Lineage (NCBI taxonomy): Bacteria > Pseudomonadati > Bacteroidota > Cytophagia > Cytophagales > Hymenobacteraceae > Hymenobacter > Hymenobacter humi. The sequence continues at coordinate 956,061 of NZ_JBHTEK010000001.1, forward strand.
GCTGAGGTCTTGCCCGAGCCGTACTTCCTGCGTCCCCGTGAGTAGCCACTCCGGAGGAACCTGCGCCAGCCACGCCGACTGCAGGTAATAGATGCCGCCCATGGTGACAACGCCAGCCAGCGCTATCACCGGACCAAAGCGGCGGAGCCGTGGCACCAGCGTCATCACCACAGCCGCCATAACCTGGTGCAGCCACAAAACAAGCCAACGGAAGGGCCTGGACGCCATGTCTTCCACAAAGTTGCGAATGACCTGGTGCTGGCCCATGAAGGTAGCGGCAAGGAGTATGCCCACGTTCAGCAGCGCCAGCAATACCATCATGTTGGTGTAAGGCCCAAGGGCAACCACACGGCCGTACTTGCAGGCGCCCAGCAGCAGGGCGGCGAGCAGCAAGTTGGGCAGGGCCAGCAGCCACTCGTTGCCCCAGCGGCCCTCTTTGGGCGTGGGCAGGTACGGCACCCGGACGCCCAGCACGGCATACACAAAGCCGAGCGTGTACACCCACCACGTGCCCACCCGCAGGAACCCACCCGCCAGGTGTAGACCGCGCTCGCTGGGCTCGCGCAGCCAGCGCTGCGCCTGCAGGCGAATAAGCAGCGATATGCCCAGCAGGGGCAGCGCGTGCAGGGCCAGGGCGTTCAGTTCCACCAGCCACGGAAACTGGCTCAACCCCAGCGAAAGCAGCGGCAGTGTTAGGTCGATAAGTGCCACCACGCCCGAGAAAAGTACAGCGGCAGCACCAGGTAGTGGAGCCGCTGGGGCCAGCCTGAAATGCTTGAATAGCTTGGGATACACCCGAAACAGCAGGTCGAAGGCGCCCCGCGACCACTTGAGCTGCTGGGAGTAAAACGCTGCCAGCGAGGCGGGTACCAGCCCGCGGCTCACCACTTTGGGCACGTAGGCCGACTTCCAGCCGGCGCCGTGCAGGCGCATGGCCGTGTGCATGTCTTCGGTAAGCCCTGGCGCGTGGCCGCCGATAGAATCCAGGGCGGTGCGCCGGAAGGTGCAGTTGGCCCCGATGGCCTGCACCGTGCCGTAGCCGTTCATGCCCATCATCAGCGGGCCGTAGAAGTGGTAAGTCTGCTGGGCCGCGCCCAGCGCCACGAGGCTTTCCTGCTGGTTGCCGTAGGCCTGCACTACCTGCACATAGCCGACGGTGGGGTCTTCGAAGTAGGGCATCACCTGGTCCAGGAAGTCGGGCGTGGGCACGTGGTCGGGGTCGAGCACCACGCACATCTCGCCGGTGGCCTGGCGCAGGGCGTTGTTGATGTTGCCGGCCTTGGCGTTCTTCTTCTCAGTGCGCGTCACGTGCACCACGCCCAGGCGGGCGCAGGCCGCCCGCAGCGCGGGGTCGTCGCCCTCGTCGCAGAGGTAGCTGGTGTGCGGATAGCGGATGGCTTGCATGGCCTCCAGCGTCCGGATAATCATATCGTGCGGCTCGCCGGGGCAGGCCGTCGTGAGCACATCCACCGTCCGCCGGGCAGGGGTGTAGTCGGGCGCTACCGGTACTTGCACCTGCACGTAGTGTACCCACTCGTGCACCATGCGCAGGATTTTAAAGCCCAGCGAGATGGCCAGCAGCCAGAAAAGCGGCGCGTAGCCGATGCGCAGCGTCGCAAAAAACCACCACAGGAAATTGAGCAAGCAAAGGGCAGCAAGCGCCACCAGCCATCGCATTTTGGTAATGCCCGCCACTTTGCGGAAGCGCAGCCGGTAGGGCAGCCCCACGGGCTTGCCGGCTCCGCTTGGAAGCGGTAGAGACACAGAAGTTGGGGGCATAGATTAACGTATGGATACCGAATAGCAGCCAGCTTATTTCATAGAATATTGAACTTACCAACGAGACCGTCGTTAATGATGTTCAAAAAAACAATAATAATTAACGTAAAAATCTAGTGCTGTTGAGGGTAATTGGATAATAGGGAAGTACTTTGGCAGCTAGAAATATAAGAGCCCGGCGTTGGACTGTATAGAAATTGATTATAACTATTTAATGATTCTGGCCTGCCAATTACGGTGGGCTGGTTGAGGCAGTATCGCTGTGTAACGGGAGCTGTAACCCTGTAAGCAGACTTGCTTAACTGATTGAAAATGCTTTGTAGTACCAGGAATAAATATTTCGTCATCAACCGGGTGTTCAGCCTGGTTTTCTGCTGGCTTCTGCCTTTGATTGCCATAGGGCTGGTGCTGTCTTCCTGCGGTGAAGCACAGCCCGCCAGGAGCCAGCCCGTTTCCCAATCCCAAAGCAAAACGGGCCACGCCATTATTCCGGTGAAGGTCCAAAAGACGCCGCACGGGTTTCAGCTGCTGCGCGGCGGCAAGCCTTACTACCTGCGCGGCGGCGGCGGCCTGCAAGAGTATGACCAGCTGCGGGAAGCCGGCGGCAATACGGTTCGGCTGTGGAGCGCCGACTATGCCGAGCCCTTGCTGGACGAAGCCCACCGCCAGGGCCTAACCGTGATGCTGGGCCTGTGGCTGGAACCGGAAGATGAGCACTTCAGCTACTACGACCCCGCGATGGTGGCAGCCCAGCTACGCCGGGTGCGGGAGCAGGTATTGCGCTACCGCCACCACCCGGCCCTGCTCATGTGGAACGTAGGCAATGAACTCGAAATCACCGCGCGCGGGCCCCGGTTTTTTACGGCGATAAATGCTATTGCACGCATGATTCATGAGCTCGACCCTTACCATCCCGTGACCATTTCTATGGCGATTGGTTTTACGGAGCACGCCCGTCTGCTGCAGTCGGTAGCACCGGCGGTAGATATTTTATCGATAAACGTGTACGGCCAGCTCAATAAGTTGCCTTCTTTACTTAAGAAAAGCGGGTGGCGCGGGCCTTACATCGTGACTGAGTTCGGAGCCCGGGGGTTTTGGGAGTCGGATTCCACCTCCTGGAAGGCACCTATGGAGCAAACCAGTGCCGAAAAGGCTCAATTCATGAGCACGCTGTACCGAGCTATAATTGAGCCGGATAGCACCCGCTGCCTGGGTAGTTACGCTTTTTTGGGGTTACAAGTTTGAGTACACGCCCACGTGGTTTAGCCTGTATGAGCCCACAGGCGAAAAAACCGAGCTTGTGGATGAACTACACCTGCTTTGGAGCAAGCACTACCCCGCCAATCGGGCACCGCACCTAACAGAATTGCGCCTGGCCGGACGCAAATGGGATGCTCGGCTGCGCCCTGGTCAGCCATACCCGGCCCAAGTGAACGTAACCGACCCGGAAGGCGATTCGCTTACTGTGCGTTGGGAAATGCTACCGGAAATGAGGCCTGGAGCCGACACCAAAGAAAACACTACCCCGCTAGAGCCAATAGCGGGCTGCGTGGTGCAGGCCAAAGGCAAGCAGGCCACCATCCGCACGCCGGATAAGCCGGGCGCCTATCGCCTCTATGTGCGCGTATTCGATGGGAACGGCAGCGTGGGTACTGCTAATATTCCAATTCTGGTCGGGCCTGAGTCTACCGCAACCCAAGCGGCGAATGCAGTAAGCAACTGACTTGAAAGACTGAGCCGTTCTGCTCAAGTAGATCAAGCATTGGCAACACCCGGGCACCGGTAAAGTGCCGCGTTGGGCTGGTCATAGTAAGGCAATTGACTGTTTCTTGGCGACCTTTGCAGGGGGCGGCTTCCTGCACTGTCGCGCTCTATTTCCTTATTGCCATGAAAATTGCCGTAGTGGGTGCCACCGGACTGGTGGGCACCGAGATGCTGAAAGTGCTGGCCGAGCGCCAGTTTCCCTAACCGAGCTGTTGCCGGTGGCTTCGGCCAAATCGGTGGGCCAGACCGTTGAGTTTCAAGGAAAAAAGTACCCCGTGGTGAGCATGGACGATGCCATTGCGGCCCGGCCGGACATCGCCATTTTCTCGGCCGGCGGCTCGGTAAGCAAGGAGCACGCCCCGCGCTTTGCCGCCGTGGGCACCACCGTTATCGACAACTCCTCGGCCTGGCGCATGGACCCCACCAAGAAGCTGGTGGTGCCCGAGCTGAACGCCGACACGCTCACGCCGGAAGATAAAATCATTGCCAATCCCAACTGCTCGACCATCCAACTGGTGGTGGCCCTGAACGAGCTGCACAAGGCATACCGCGTGCAGCGCATCGTGGTGAGCACCTACCAGAGCGTGACCGGCACCGGCAAAAAAGCCGTGGACCAACTCCTGGAAGAGCGCGCCGGCCAAACCGCCAGCAACCCCGCCTACCCGCACCGCATCGACCTCAACGTGCTGCCGCACATCGACGTGTTCGAGCCCAACGGCTACACCAAGGAGGAGCTGAAGATGGTGAACGAAACCAAGAAAATCATGGGCGACGACAGCATCCGCGTCACGGCCACCTGCGTGCGCATTCCCGTGATGGGCGGCCACTCCGAGGCCGTGAACGTGGAGTTTGAGCGCGAGTTTGACCTGGACGAGGTGCGCTCCATTCTGAGCCGCACGGCCGGCGTGGAGCTGGTCGACGACCCTTCGACCAATACATACCCCATGCCCAAAGACAGCCACGGCAAAGACGCCGTGCTGGTGGGCCGCCTGCGCCGCGACGAAACCCAGCCCCGCACCCTCAACATGTGGGTAGTGGCCGACAACCTCCGCAAAGGCGCCGCCACCAATGCCGTGCAAATTGCCGAATACCTGGTGGGCAAGCTGGCGCCGGCCGGCAACTAAGCCGGCCCGACGGCGTTGTGACGTCAGGGCTACAGGCCGGTGTCTATGCGCTTTTTAGTAGGTATTTGGCTGTTAATGATGGTGGGGCCGGCGCTGGCGCAGGGCCCCATCATTCTGCGCGGCCGTGTAGTCGATGCCGAAACCCACCAACCCGTGCCCCACGCTCAAGTGGGCGTAGCCGGTAACCGCATTGGCACCAGCACCAACGAAGACGGCCGCTTTGCCCTGACCATCCCAGTCCAATTTCAGCGGGAGCAGCTGGAAGTGGCGCTGCTGGGCTACCGCAAATACGCTCGGCCGCTGCCGCCCTGCCAGGGCCGGAACTGCAAATTGAGCTGATTTTAAGCCCCGCTGCACTGGGCGAAGTGCAGGTGACGGCCTCTGTGGTGGGCATTGTGCGCGAAGCTGTGGCCCGGATTCCGCGTAACTATGCCGGCCGGCCCACGCGCCTCACAGGCTTTTATCGGGAGTCCGACAACGACCCCAAGGGCCAGCCCCGCTACCTGGTGGAGGGCTTGCTGACGGTATTCAAGGTGCCATACCAGCAGCGAACCGACGAGGGCGCGGTGCAGATTCAGCAGTCGCGCAAGGTGGACCTGCGGGCCGACCACCCGGTGCGCTTCGACTGGGCCGGTGGGCCGTTTATTGCGCACCTGGCCGATTTCGTGCACGCCCGGGCCCAGTTCATCGACCCGGCTCAGTTTCGAAATTACGACTACCGCCTGGCTCCCGGCAGCACCTACGCCGACCGGCCAGTGTACGTCGTCGCCTTTGGGCCCCGGCCCGGCAACCGCCGCGCCCGGTTTGCGGGCCGGATGTACATCGACCAAGATACGTATGCCTTTCTGGGGGCCGAGTGGCACTACACGCCCACCGGCCTGCGCAGCGGAATTCACCGGGCCGACGCACGCAACCTGCGGGTAGCTTACCAGCCCTACGCCGGCCGCTGGCACTTGAAAAGCGTGTGGTGGCAAACCAAATACCGCCCCCAATGGGCGCGCCGCTCCAGTACTTCGGCGAATTTCTGACCACGGCCATCGACACTGCGCAGGCTGGGCTGCCCACCTACGTGGAGCGGGCGCAGTACCACGACGTGTTTCTGGACAATCCAGTACCCTACGACTCGGCCTTCTGGCAGGGCCACACCACCCTGCTGCCCCCCGAGGCCGTGCAGCAGGCCCTACTCGACCAGCAGCGCCAGCAACGTGCCGACTCCTTGTTCCGGCCGGCTGCCAAAGCCACAACCACTGCCCCAACGCAAGTGGAAGCAAAACCAGGATTTCGGTTGCTGAGCCGGATTCGGTACGGAATATCGGCGGGAGCGTGGCCGTTGGGCGTGCCCGCTGCCGGGCTGGCAGTAGACTATGCCCCGGCTGGGTCAGGGTTTCGGGCAAATGGCACAGCCCAGGTAAAAGCCCAGGGGCTAACCGGTTGGTGGAGCGGTGAATACCTGTTCGATATCACAGATGAGCTGGCGGTGCGGGTAGCCACGCGGCACGTATTCCGGCAGTTCAGTGGCGATGGCTGGGAGGCGGGCCTGAGCTACCAGCGCAACCTGCGGCCCCGCCATCGCCCGGTGTTCGGGCGCCTGGGCCTCGCCTATACCCACCAAGCCGTGGCCCGCTCACTGGGCACCTTCGACAATGCAAATGGCAGTTTCCGGGTGGGCGGGACCACGCTCAAGGCCGATGAAATAAGTCTGGCGGTGCAGTCAGTAACGAATGCCGTGCAGCCCAAGCTGGGCCTGGGCCTGGAGCTCAGCCGTAAAATTGAGCTGGTAGCCGACTTGGGCTACCTGCTACCCTTGCGCACCCGCACCGAGCTGCAGGTGCAAGAGGAGAGCGGCTTTTTCTATCGCGCAGTTCGGCCGCGCTCAAGCTGCCCAATTCCCAGGTAAGCCTGCGTGTGAACGAGCAGGCCACATCCGCCGTACCCTGGCACCTGAACCGGTGGCTACTGAGCTTTGGGCTGCTGTACCGGCTTCGCTGAAATTCATGACGCATCCCAAGCTGCCCGCCGCTTTCTTTCAGCGTGCCGATGTCCTGCAAATCGCCCGCGACCTGCTGGGCAAGCACTTGTACACCAACATCGGGGGCACTGTCACGGCAGGGCGAATCGTGGAAACCGAGGCGTACCGGCACGAAGGCGACCACTCGCTGACCCTGCACCTGCAGCGCAAGCGCCACCAGGCCCAGGGCCTGCATGTGCCCGGCGGCCACGCCTACATCTACACCGTGTACAACCGCTATGCGCTGTTCAACATTGCCACCCACGACGCCGAGCATCCCGACGCCGTGCTGATTCGGGCCGTTGAGCCAACTCTTGGTATTCCCGAAATGCTGGCGCGCCGGGGCTTGCCCACTGCCAAACGCGCCCTGACTGCCGGCCCCGGCGTGATGAGCCAGGCCCTGGGCATTACGCCGGCTCTCACCGGCTTGCCGGTGACGGGAGAAGTGCTGTGGTTTGAAGACCATGCCGAAGCAGTGGCTGACGCCGACGTGCAGGCCGGCGCGCGCGTGGGACTGGAGTATGCGGGCGTGGAGGCTGCCGGGCTGCCGTGGCGGTTCCGGCTGCGCGGCAGTGCGTGGACCAGCCCGGCGAAGTAGCCCATTATCAGCTGCGCATTATCAGTTGTAACTAACTGCCAGTTTAGGAAAGAAGGCTTTAATGTAAAGCGACAAAAGGGAGGATGGTCACTAGCGTAGTGCTGGCAGCCTTCCTCCCTTTTGTCAAAAACGTTGGCCTTTGCCGATGGTAAAAAACGAAGTGCCCTTACTTGATAAACTTGGCCAGGGTCGTGGCTAATTCCTCGCCGCGCAGGTTGCTGGCCACGATTTTGCCGCTGGGGTCGACGAGGAAATTTTGGGGAATGGCCAGCACCCCGTACTGCCGGGCCGTGGGGCTGGCAAAGCCGCGCAGGTCCGAGACCTGCGTCCAGGGCATGCGGTCGTCGGCAATGGCCTTCACCCACTTCTCGCGGGTCTTCTCCTCGTCGAGCGACACGCCCAGCACCTCAAAGTTGCGCCCCTTAAAGGCCTCGTAGGCTTTCAAAATGGCGGGGTTTTCGGCGCGGCAGGGGCCGCACCAGGTGGCCCAGAAGTCCACCAGCACGTACTTGCCCTGGTAGTCGGCCAGCGACACCGACTGGCCGCTGGGCGTGAGCTGGGTGAAGGCGGGGGCCGGCGTTCCGAGGGTCGTGGCTTTGAGGCCCTCCAGCAGCTCCCCGTATTGCCGGCCAGGGGGCTGGTGCGCTGCGCCGGCGTGAGGGCGGCGTAGAGCGGAGCAACCTCGGCGTATTGGGGCGGGCCCATCTGGCGCGCCTGTCCCAACACTTCCAGGCTGACCCAGGAGGTCGGGTGGGCCCGGACAAAGGCGAGTTGAGCTTGGACGTACTCTTTATCGATACCCTCGTATTGGGCCTTTGACGTGGCGGTTTTGAATTTGGCAGCTACAGGCAGGAGGATTTCATCCAAGCGCTGGTAGTCGGCTGTGAGCGCGCCACCCGCCACGCGGGCCGTGCGCAGCGAATCGGGGCTGGTGACCACCACCGGGCCCGGCTCTAGAAATAGGCGCAGGCGGTCGGGCGATTCCACATAAGCCCTGCTCATTTTGCCCCCGAACATCATGTCGCGCCAGCCCGATTGCAGCCGGCCCTGGCGTTCCAGCACCAACGTGGCCGAAAGGGGAAATGGCGTCGTGCCCTTCAACTCGAACCGGCCCCGCTTGAGGGTGGCCGAGTCTGTAGCCTGCACGCCATTGATGAGATACACCTTGGCCGGCGCACTGAGCTTGCCAAGCTTGCCTTTTATCACATATGGATAAGCAGCGGGGGCGGGAGTTTGGGCCAGGGCGAAGCCAGGGGCCAGCAGCAGTAGGCTAATTACGCGGTTTTTCATCATCGGGCCGGGGAGAAGCATTGTACTAGTCAATAACAGCTAGGTGCTAAAGCTATTGTATTTATAATTATTAATATATAGTAAATAAGTGCGGATCTTAGTCGCATACCCCTAGAGTGGGTGGGTCATTCACAAGCTGGAAACCGCCTTTTATGGTTTGCGTAAACGGGTGATTATATCAAACTCTGCCCACATTTATCCCACTCACCCGTACGGATTCGGATGCTTGATTTCCAGCCAGTGGTCGGGCCGGTCGAGGGGCTCGTAGCCAGAGCGCTGTGAAGACCACGGTGAAGCAGTGGCCGCCGATGCAGTGGCCAGTGCGCGCGTGGGGCTGGAAGACGCTGGCCTCGAAGCAACGGGGCTACCCTGGCGGTTCTGGCTGCGCGGCAGCCAGTGGACCAGCCCGGCGAAGTAGCTTAATCGTTCAGGAAACTCACTGGCGAAAGCAGATACCCTAATTAACCGGCGTGGGCACGTAGTCCAGAGGCAGGGCTTCGCCAACCTTTTCGAAGGCCCAGTAGCCGTCCACCATCAGGCTCAGCGGATTGCTTAAGTACCCGTTCGGTAGAATAACGGCCTCGGGGCCCAGCAGCCGCAGCTGTGAAACTTCCTGCACCTCCTGGTAGGGCAAGCGGCCGACGCCCGTGCCGGGCTTGGCGGTGTTCCACTGCCTGCTGGCGGCATCGAGCGCGGCGTTGCGGCGGGCAATGGCCATGCGCGCCACGTAGACATTATCGGGCCGTTCCCCTTGGTAAGTAACCTGCAGGGAGGCGGGAAACTGCAGCTTGACCCGACCCGGCGCGGCGGGGTCCGAGCGCGCCTGCGTGGCCATCAGGGGCTGCTTTTATACCCGGGCGAGGATGCCCAGCTCGGGCATGAAGACCTCGGCCAGAGAGTCGCCGGCCAGGGTGGCCCGCTGCTTGGCAGCGGCCGAATTCGGCTCGCTCACCAGGGCCTGCACCACGTAGCCTTCTTCGGGCAGGCGGTTTTCGCGCACACTGCGCAGGAAATGGGGCAAGGAGCCGAGGTAGGCCCGGCGGCGGTTTTCTTCCCAGCGCCGCCGCTGATTAGCATCGGTGCTTTGCAGCTCTTCAAAAACGGGCGCCCCGACGAACGCGCAGCGGTTGGAACGGTAGTTGACCTTGAAATCGAACTGGTGGTAGGTAATGCGGTACCCCAGCGCCTGGTTGACCACCCGCAGGTTGCGCGGCGCCACCGCCACGAGGCTCGCGGCTGGCTTCGTCGTTGACGACCACCACGTCCTCCGGGTTTTCGATGCGGCACTGCTTGGAAAAAGTGGTGGTCCCGATAAACTGGGCGATGAACTTTTCGTAGTCGGCCCGGCGGTTTTTGCCCGGCCGCACCACCACTTCGCTCAACTGCGCGGCCGGCTGCAGGCCTATCGGCGGGAGCAGCGTGGAGCCTTGCAGGTCCAGGGTCTTCTTGTACAGCTCGTAGCCTACGTAGGACACCACCACCTCGTACTGCCCGCCCGGAAACCCGGCCAGGGTAAAATGGCCGGTCGAATCCGTGGCGGTGCCGTGCGTGGTGTTGGCCAGAAACACGCTGGCAAAGGGCAGGGGCTGCTGGGTGCGGGCGTCGCGCACCTGCCCGGTCAGTTTCACCTGGGCCCGGGCCGGCAGGCACCCGCACACGGCCGCCAGAAGCAGCAACAAAGAAGCAGAGAAGCGGAGCATACAGCCAGTACGAGGGGTAGATTCGAGCCGCAGTATACAATAATTCTGCATTCTTTAGTTATTCCTTAAGCGTCGGGTCCATATACCTTTACGCCCCACCCTTTCTACCCGTTCCCTTGGCTCTTGTGTACCGCCGGCTCGGCCTGGCATTCGCTGCTGTTCTGTTGCTGGCCGTCTCGGCCTTTCGGCTGCCCGCCGATGATGGCGTTTTTCAGCGCATCGTCAAAAGCCTGGTTTCGTTTTATGGGACGTCGCTGCCCGAAAAAGCCTACCTGCACCTCGACCGGCCTTTCTATGCCAGCGGCGAGACCGTTTGGTTTAAAGCCTACGTGGTGGAGGCCGATTCCCACCGCCCCGACACGCTCAGCAAGGTCTTGTACGTGGACCTGCTCTCGCCCCGGCAGCGCGTGGTGGCCCAGCGCACCCTGCGGCTGAGCGGCGGCCTGGCCCACGGCGACCTCGCCCTGCCCGACACGCTGGCCACCGGCACCTACCGCCTGCGCGCCTACACCAGCCTGGATGCGCAACGCCAGCCCGGCCTTCTTCTTTACCCGGGCCCTGGCCATCGCCCGAACTGCTGCCCAACCCGCCCCCGCCCCGGCGGCGAACGCCCGCATCGACCTGCAGTTTTTCCCGAAGGTGGCAACCTCGTGGAGGAGCTGGAAAGTGAAGTAGGCTTCAAGGCCGTGGACGGGCAAGGCCACGGCGTGGCCCTGCAGGGCACCGTGCTCGACGAGCAGGGCCAGCCCGTGGCCAGCCTGAACACCCGCCACGGGGGCATGGGCTCCTTCCGCCTCACGCCCGCGCCCGGGCAGCGCTACCGGGCCGTAGTGGTGCTGCCGGGCGGGGGCAAAGCCGAGTACCCGCTGCCGACGAGCCAGCCCACCGGCTACACCCTGCACGTGAGCGAAACGGCCGATGATTTTGTGGTGGTCCTGCGCCGCCGCATGGCCGCCGGCGCCGCTCCCGCTGGGCCGGCCCTGCTGATGGCGCAGGTGCGGGGCAGCGTGGCCTTTGCCGCCCAGGCTCCCCTCACCGGGACGGCGCCCATCACGGCCATGCTGCCGAAAGCCAAGTTTGTGCCCGGCCTCGCGCACATCACCTTATTCGACGAGCAGGGCACGGCCCAATGCGAGCGCCTGGTGTTTGTGCCCAACCCGCCGGGCATCCGCCTCACCCTTGCCCCTGATAAACCGTCTTACGCAACCCGCGAGGCAGTGCGCCTGAAACTCACCGCCACCGATGCCGCGGGCCAGCCGGTAGCCGGGGCGTTTTCGGTGGCCGTGTCGGCCCCATCTTCTGCCTTTGCCGACGGCCCCACCATCGCCTCGCACCTGTTGCTTAGCTCCGACCTCGCCGGGCCGGTCGAAGACCCGGGCTACTATTTCAGGGAGCCCCAAACCCCGGAAATCCGGCAAGCCCTCAACGACCTGCTGCTCACCCAGGGCTGGCGGCGCTTTGTGTGGAAAGAGCTGCTGGCCGGGCAATTGCCAAGCCGGGAGTTTGCCCTTGAGCAGGGCCTGAGCGTGAGCGGCCAGGTGCTCACGGCCGCCGGCACGCCCGCCGGCGGGCGCCAGGTAGCGTACCTGCAAACAAACCCGACGCGCGAAGCCCAGATGCAAACCGACGCCAGCGGGCGGTTCCTGTTTCGTGGGCTCGACGGCCTGGATACCACGCACGTCATGCTGCGGGCGCCGAGCAAGAAAGGCGAAGAAGCCCTGCGCATTCGGCTGCCGGCCCCGCCGCCAGCCCAGGCCCAGCCCAACGCCTTGCTTGCGGCCACGGCCTTTTCCACGGCCCTGGGCGAGTACGCCCGCCGCAGTGCCCAGCAGCAGGCCCAGGCCCGGAGCGCTAAATTGAGCCAGGGCAAGACCATTGCGCTCGAGGAAGTAAGCGTGCGCGGGGCCCGGCCCCGCGTGGTTGCCGACGGAGCGATGCGGCCCTACTCCAATGCCAACGCGGTGGTGCTGCAAGTGAAAGACGACGTAGTGAATGACAGCAAGACACTGATACAATACCTGGCGGGGCGCGTGGCAGGCGTCGTCGTTACGGGGAGCACGGTCAACATACGCCAGGCGTCTACCTTGCAAAACCAGAGCGGCGGCAGCTTCCTGATTGAACCGCTTTTCCTGATAGACGGCGCCATCGTTTCGGGCGAAGCTTTCGCGGCGTACCCGCTGAAGGAAATTCAAACCATTGACGTGATGAACCAAAGCGCCGCCGGCCTCTTCGGTTCACAGGCGTACGGCGGGGTCATTGCCGCGTACTCCCGCCAGGGCAAGGACGGGCCCGCAAAGGACCCCAAAGCTGCCTTTGTGGGGTCCCGTGGGGGCTTCCTATCCTTTCAAATGCCGGGCTACTACCGGGCCCGCGAGTTCTACGCCCCGCGCTACGAAGCGGCCGCGCCGGTCCAGGGACCCGACCCGCGCCTGTCCACGCTCTACTGGTTGCCTGAAGTGCGCACCGACGCCCGCGGCCAGGCGCAGCTCTCTTTCTTCGCTGCCGATGCCGTGGGCACCTTTCAGGCCACGGCCGAGGGCGTAACAACCCAGGGTACCCCCATGCGCGGTACGGCGACGTTTGTAGTTCGGAAGGCTCTTGCCAAGTAAAAAGCAGCTCCGAGCAACTGCTGGCTCCTTTTATTAGAATACCTATGCTGGTAGAATACCTATGCTGGCGCGAGTTTAGCGCAGCGTAACCTGTGACCTGCTTTGAAGGGATGTTGTACCTCCATTGCCGCGCAGCAGCAAGGTGGCACCGCGCCATGAGGCTGTGCTTGTGCATCGTTCAACTGCGAGGCGCAGCCTCGCCCGAATGAGAAGTCACGAGTTACGTTCAGCTAAAATCCCGCCATACGGGTCCTTGCCGCTAGTATAGAGTTGCTTAGCAGTTTACGAAACTCATCTCCCATCCGAGTCTCGTGAACTTTGAAGGGTGAACGAGTTTCTTAAACTCCGCCAGTGCTGCAGCTGCCTGTTGGCTACCTTATGCCATGCTGCTGGAATAGTTTAAGCAATAAGGGCATGGCTACACGCGGCCAGCGGCAGGAAGCCGCCCAGGCCGGGGAAGGGCAAGCCAAAAGGGGTTGACTCCCGGCCGCACCCGATGGCACCGCTTCCCGGAACACGCGCCATTGCCGGTGCGTGGCTCAGGGGTTTTGACGAGCCAGCGGGGGCGCACGGGCAACGGGGGTGGGCCCGGTGGTACGTGTAAACGCTGCTCCAGCCGGCATCATAGGAGCGGTGCAGGACCAGTTCGTCCGCGCTCAGCACCAGCCGGCTGGTATCTGGCCGGCTAGCGCCGTCTTGGGCCAGGTCGGCGATAAGCGTGGGGCCGCTCACCGCGTAGGTGCCCTGGGCCGTGAAGGGGCCGGGGGCGTTGTTGGGGCCGTAGCGCAGCGTCATGCTCATCGTGCCGTCGGCGCGGTAGGTGCTGTGGTATTGCCCTTTTGGTGGGCAATTGGACGCGTGCATGTAAGACGTCGTCGGGCCGCCCGAGTAGGGGCGGTGAATCTCGAGGCAAAACAGATCCCAGTCGCCCACGATGGAAGGGGGCGGCGTGGGACCGGGCTCGTTATGAGGGGCACCACAGGCCGTGATGCCCAGCCCCGCGGCCAAAAAGAAGCGAACGACTTTGTTCATGCCGCGAAGCTACGCGAAAAGCCCGCCACGGCCCGCGGGGCCACCACGCCGGGCAGCAGGGCACACCAAGCAGGCCAGGCAAGTTTAACAAAAAGGTAATTATATCAAACTCCACCTCCGCATATACCCCAATCATCCATACGGATTCGGATGCTTGATTTCCAGCCAGCGGTCGGGGCGGTCGAGGGCTCGTAGCCGAAGCGCTGGTAGAGGGTGTGGGCGTCGAAGGTGGCCAGCAGGTGGCGGCGCAGGTTTTGCAGGTCGGGGTGGGCCAGCATTTGGCGCACCAGCCACTTGGAGAGGCCCAGGCCGCGGAACTCGGGCAGCACAAACACATCGCAAAGCCAGGCAAACGTGGCGCGGTCCGTCACCACGCGGCAGAAGCCGGCCTGGCGGCCGTCGGGGGCGTAGAGGCCGAAGTTGAGGGAGTTGGCAATGGCCCGCTCCACGGTGGCCAGCGGAATGTGCCGGGCCCAGTATGACTCCTCGCTCAGCCAGCGGTGAATGGCGGCTACGTCGAGCCGGGCGGGGTCGGTGCTGAGCACGTAGCCGGCGGGGTGGGTTTCGGTGATGAAGGCGGACATGGCAGCAACAAATGGCGAATGCGGGCGCAAGCTACAAAAACACCCCGCCCAGCATCCGGACTATCCGGCGTTTCGTTTGTTACCCAAAGACAGCCAGTTCCCTGCGCCCTACTTTCCGCCTATCACCATGAAATTTCTACGCAATGCCGTGCTGGCATTTTGGGCCTTGGGCCTGCCCCTTACCGCCTGCGCTCAGGCCCCGGCGCTCACCACCTTCACAGTGGGCCAGACTACGGTCACGACGTCGGCCCTCAGCACTGGCCTCGACCACGTGTGGGAGCTGGTATGGGGCCCCGACAACTTTCTTTGGATGACGGAGCGCAGCGGCCGCATTAGCCGCGTGAACCCGGCCAGCGGGCAGGTGTTGCCGCTGCTTACGCTGCCCGACGTGACGCCCACCGGCGAAAGCGGCCTGCTGGGCATGGCCCTGCACCCCGACTTTGCCACCAGCCCCTACGTGTACGTGGTGTACAACTACACCGAGGCCGGCGCTTTGAAGGAAAAGCTGGTGCGCCTGACCTACTCGGCCTCGGCCAATACCCTCACGGCGCCGCTGGTGCTGCTCGGCAACATCGCTGCCACCACTACGCACAGCGGCTCGCGCCTGCTCATCCTGCCCGACCGCACCCTGCTCATGACCACCGGCGACGCTCAGCTGCAGCCCGAAGCCCAGAACCGCGCCTCGCTCAACGGCAAAATCCTGCGAATGAACCTCGACGGCACCGTGCCGGTCGACAACCCCACGCCGGGCAGCCTGGTCTTCACCCTGGGCCACCGCAACCCCCAGGGCCTGGTGCGTCTGCCCGATGGCCGCCTCTACAGCTCCGAGCACGGCCCGAGCAACGACGACGAAATCAACCGGATTGAAGCCAACCGCAACTACGGCTGGCCCACCGTGGAAGGCCTCTGCAACCTGCCCAGCGAAACCGCCTTCTGCACGGCCAACAACGTGCGCGAGCCCCTCACCACCTGGACGCCCACCATCGCCCCGGCCGGCCTCACTTACTACGACCACCCGGCCATCCCCGGTTGGCGCGGCAATTTGCTTTTGGCCACCCTCAAAAACACGCAGCTCATACAGCTGGCCCTCAGCCCCGCCGGCGATGCCATCACAGCCCGCACGGAATTTCTAACCGGAGATTTTGGCCGGTTGCGGGCCATCTGTGTCTCGCCCGAAGGCAAGGTGTACCTCGGCACCAGCAACGGCGGCACCGACCGGATTATCGTGCTCGAGAACCGCGCCTACGTGGCCACCGCCACCCGGCCCGCCACCAGCTTCGCGTTCGATTTGTTCCCCAACCCCACGCGCCGCCAGGCCACGGTGCGGCTGCCGACGCCGGGTATCCGCCTCACCATCCGCGACGTGCTGGGCCGTACCGTGGCCACGCTGCGCCCCTTGGGCACCACCGCCACGATGGACCTGAGCACCCTGCGGCCCGGCAGCTACCTCATTCAGGCCGACGGGCCGGGCGGCAGTGCCACCCGCAAGCTGGTGGTGGAGTAGGGGCCAGGCGCTAGGCCAGGCGGTGCCGCTCGTTCTTCACGGCGTTTTGCACCGTCCACTTCACTTCGTGCTCGAACGGGTGCTGGCGCACGGGGCAGTCGGCCATGAGGCACAGCGAGCAGGCGGCGAAGGTACAGGGGTCGGAATGGACGAACATCTCCACTTCCACCGCAAACCGCTCCCGGATTAGCTCCTCGATATCGAACAGCTGCGAGTGCACTTCCTCCAAGGTGAAGTAGTAGGGCATCTGCATGTGGCAGTCGATGTGCAGGTTGGCGCCGTAGCGCTGCACGCGCAGGTTGTGCACGTCTATCCAGGGGGCGCGGCGCTGGGTCTGCAGGCTCGTCGATTACCTCGGCCACGATGGCCGTGTCGGTTTCGTCCATCAGGCCCGACACCGAGTGGCGGAGCATGCGGCCCCCGTTCACCAGAATGAAGCCGCCCAGCAGCAGGGCCGCGCCGGAGTCGAAGCGCACCTGGCCCGTGGCCGCCACCAGCACCAGCGCCGCCGACGACACGATGGACGTGAGCGCATCAATGTAGAGGTGCTGCCCGTCGCCGACCAACGCTACCGATTTAAGGCGCTTGCCGGAGCGCACCAGCACCAGGCCCACGCCCAGGTTTACCACGGCCGTGCTGGCCAGCAGCGCCACGCCCCAGTCGGGCCGGGCCACCGGGTGCGGGTGCAGCAGCCCCAGCGAAGCGTTGTAAAGGATAAAGGCGCCCGCGATGAAAATCAGCGCGCCCTCGAACCCCAGCGACAGATTCTCCACTTTGCCGTGGCCGTAGGGGTGGTTTTCGTCCTTGGGTAGGCTGGCCAGGTGCAGGCTGTAGAGCGCAAAGCCGCTGGTAAACACGTTGATGATGCTTTCTAGGGCGTCGGTGAGGACGGCCTGCGAACGGGTGAGGTGATAGGCGTAAAACTTAACAGCCACCAGCCCGGCGCTCACCACGAGGGAGAGCATGCCGAGGCGGCGCTTGGTTTGGGAAGGCGTCATGCAAAGCGGATTTCCCTGCAAAGGTCGGGCTTGGGGTGCGAGAAAAATTGAGCCGACTTATCGGCGCCTTTGCTCGCGCTTACCAGCCAACTAGCTCAACTCCCATTGCACAGCTTAAAAACTGAATCGGGCGCGAAACCTTTTTTCAAATATCGGGTATTTAAGGTAGTCGAAAATAATTTTTAGGTGAGCCTAAAAATGCGTACCTTTGATTTGAAACAACCTCATACTGTGCCGCCTTCCACCATCACCGAGCCCAAGCTTCCCGCGCCCGAAGCCGGCTGGCGCCATGCCCGCCGTGCCAATTCGCTGAGTGAGGTATACGCCAGCATCAAGGTGCCGGCGGTCGACGCCTCGTTTTGGCGCAAGCTAAAAGCCTTCTGGGGCCCCGGGCTGATGGTGGCCGTGGGCTACATGGACCCCGGCAACTGGGCCACCGACCTGGCCGGCGGCTCGCGCTTTGGCTACACGCTGCTCTCGGTGATACTGATTTCCAACTTGTTTGCCATGCTGCTCCAGCACCTGGCCGCCAAGCTGGGCATCGTGACCGGCCGCGACCTGGCCCAGGCCTGCCGCGACCACTACTCCCGGCCAGTGAGTTTGGTGCTGTGGTTTTTGTGTGAAATCGCCATTGCCGCCTGCGACCTCGCGGAGGTCATTGGCTCGGCCATTGCGCTCAACCTGCTCTTTGGGCTGCCGCTGCCCTGGGGCGTGGTGCTCACCACGCTCGACGTGCTGGTGGTGCTGTTCTTCCAGAGTCGCGGCTTCCGCATCATCGAAAGCATTGTGGCGGGACTAACGGTGGTGATTTTCGGCTGCTTCCTCTACGAAATCATCGTCTCGCAGCCCGAGTGGGTGGCCATGGCGCACGGCCTGGTGCCCCAGCGCCAGATAGTGACCAACCCCGGCATGCTCTACATCGCCATCGGCATCCTGGGCGCTACCGTGATGCCGCACAACCTGTACCTGCACTCGAGCATCGTGCAAACCCGGCAGATTGAGCAAACCGAACCCGGCAAGCGCATGGCCATCAAGTTTGCCACCATCGACTCGACGGTGGCGCTGTTCCTGGCGTTTTTCGTGAACGCCGCTATCCTTGTGCTGGCCGCCGCCGCATTTCACAACAACGGAATGTTTGAGGTAGCCAAGATTCAGGACGCCTACAAGCTGCTGGCCCCCGTGCTCGGGGCCGGCGCCGCCAGCATCCTGTTTGCCGTCGCGCTGCTGGCCTCGGGCCAAAACTCGACCCTGACGGGCACGCTGGCTGGCCAAATCGTGATGGAAGGCTTCCTCGACCTCAAGCTCAAGCCCTGGGCCCGCCGCCTGCTCACGCGGCTGGTGGCCGTGGTGCCGGCCCTGGTGGTATCCATCATTTACGGCGAAAGCGGAACGGAAAAGCTGCTGGTATTCAGTCAGGTAATCCTGTCGATGCAGCTCAGCTTTGCGGTGGTGCCGCTGGTGCTCTTCACCAGCAGCCGGGCCAAGATGGGCGTGTTTGTGAACCGCCCCGTGGTGAAGGTGGTGGCGTGGTCGGTGTCGGCCATCATCATCGCCCTGAACGTGTACCTGCTCTGGCAAACCCTGGTCGGGTAGGGGAAGGCCAAGCCTTCGAGTATCAACCGAGCCACTAGCTCACCGAATCCGACGAGGCAAATTGCGTCGGAGGCGGGCGGTGACACTTATCCAGTAAGTCCATCGCTATGAAAACATTGCTTCTCTTTCTGTGCCTATTGCCGGGCGTGGCCTGGGCCCAAACCGGCACCCTCACCGGCGCCGTGCGCGACGGCCGGCGCGCGGCCGTGCCCTTCGCCAGTGTGGCCATCGCGGGCACCGGTCTGGGCACCATCGCCGACGCCGGCGGCCGCTTCCGCCTCCCGGGTGTGCCGGCCGGCCCCGTGCGCCTGCACCTGAGCGCGGTGGGCTTTGCCGCTTTGGAGCGCGACACCGCCCTGGCCGAGGGCCAGACCCTGGACCTGCAAATTGAGCTGGCCGCCGCCGCGGCCGCCCTGAGCGAAGTGGTGGTAACGGGCGTGAGCCGGGCCACCGAAATCCGCCGCAGCCCCGTGCCCATTGCCACCTTGGGCCGCCGCGAAATCAACCTCAATGCCAACACCAACGTGATTGACGCGGCCGTGCGGGGCATTCCCGGGCTGAGCGCCGTCACCACCGGCCCCAACGTGTCGAAGCCCTTCATCCGGGGGTTGGGCTACAACCGTGTGCTGACTCTCTACAACGGGCTGCGCCAGGAAGGCCAGCAATGGGGCGACGAGCACGGCGTGGAAGTCGACGGCTACGACATCGAGCGGGTGGAGGTGGTGAAAGGCCCCGCCAGCCTGCTCTATGGTTCCGACGCCGTGGCCGGCGTCGTCAACCTGCTGCCGGCCTTGCCCAACGGCCCCGAAGGCCAGGCGCGGCGAAGCCCTGGCCGAATACCAATCCAACAACGGCCTGCTGGGCAACTCGGTGGGCCTGAACTACCAGCGCAACGGCTTCCAAACCAGCTTCCGGGCCAGCAACCGGATGGCCCGCGACTACCGCAACAGCGTGGACGGCCTGGTGTACAACACCGGCTTCCGGGAGTTGACGTTAACCGGCATGGCCGGCGTGCGCAAGGCCTGGGGCAGCTCGCACTGGTACCTCACGCTCTACGACAACCTGCAGGAAATCCCCGACGGCAGCCGCGACTCGCTCAGCCGCCGCTTCACCCGGCAGGTGGCCGAAACTGGCCTGGATGACATCAAAAACCGCCCGCTGGTGCCCGACGACGAACTACGCTCCTACGCCATTGGGCCGCTGCACCAGCGCATCCGGCACTACCGGGTGTTCACCAAAACGCAGGTGCAGCTGGGCGGCGGTGAGCTGCACGTGTTGCTCGGCGCCCAGCAAAACAGCCGCGAAGAATTCAACCACCCTACGGCGCCCGCGCAAGCCGGCCTGGCCCTGCGCCTCACCACCTACACCTACGACCTGCGCTACCACCTGCCCACCTGGAAAGGCCTGGAAATAAGCTTGGGCAGCAACGGCATGGGCCAGCTCAACCGCCACCAAAACGCCACCGATTTCCCCATTCCCAACTACAACCTGCTCGACGCGGGCGGCTTTCTGCTCCTGAAAAAGCCGGTGGGCAAAGTGGAGCTGAGCGGCGGCCTGCGCTACGACACGCGCTTGGTGACGTGGAATAATTTCTATGTGGCCCCAAACCCGGCCACTAGCTTCAACGCGGCCGCCGGGCCGGCCACCTCCGGCTCGACGCTGCCGTTTCCGGCGTTTCGGCAGCGCTACCAAGGCGTGTCGGCCAGCCTGGGCGCCAGCTACGCCGCCACCGAGCAACTGACGCTGCGCGCCAACCTAGCCCGCGGCTACCGCGCGCCCAATATCCCCGAAATTGGCTCCAACGGCCTCGACCCCGGCGCCCACATCGTGTACCTGGGCAACCGCAGCTTCCAGCCCGAGTTCAGCTGGCAGCAGGACGTGGGCGTGCTCTGGCACCAGCCCACCCTCGACGCCAGCGTGGAAGTGTTCCACAACTTCGTGCAGAACTTCATCTACCAAGCCCGCTTGTTCGACGCGGCCGGGCAGCCGGTGGTGGTAGTGCCCGGCAACACCACCTACCAGTTTCAGCAAGCCGCCGCCCGCCTCTACGGCATCGAAGCCAGCCTGAACCTGCGTCCGGCGGCCCTGCCCTGGCTAACCTGGAACAACAGTCTGGCCGTGGTAAACGGCCAAACGGCCGACGCGGCGTTGCTCGAAAACCAAGGCGCCGCCGCCCGCTACCTGCCGCTGATTCCGCCCCTGCGTGGTCGCTCCGAGCTCCGGGCCACGCTGCCCGCCGGCCAGGGCCGCCTCAGCGGCACATATATCCGTGCCGCCGTGGATGCCAGCGCCCGCCAGTCCCGCTTCTACGCCCTCGACAACACCGAAACCGCCACGCCCGGCTACGCGCTGCTGGGCCTGGGCGCCGGCACCACCTACTCCAGCCGCGCCGGCCGGCCCGTAGCTCAACTTTTTGTGCAGGTTGATAACGTGTTCGATACCGCCTACCAGGCCCACCTCAACCGTCTGAAGTATTTCGAATACTACCAGACTGATCCGAACGCCCGCACCGGCATTTACAACCCCGGCCGCAACATGAGCCTGAAAGTGGTGGTGCCCTTTTAGCGAAGACTGACTCTCCTGCCGGCGCTAGGAATTGAGGGTCAAGGCGGCGGCAATCGGGCCAACCGCAGCAAAGCACAACGGTAGGACCTTTTTGAAAATGCCCCGTACACGGCGCATGAAACAACTTTTCTGGTGTTTGTGCCTCCTGCCGGCCATCGGTTTCGCACAGGAAGCACCCAAAAAACTTCCCCTACGACTCGGCCCACTTTAGCTGGCGCAAGCCCGTGCCCGGTGACCGCCTCCGCGAGATGCGCCCTGACCGGCCGGGCGTCACCGAAAGCCCGTTCACCGTGGATGCCGGGCACGCCCAGGTCGAGGTAGACGGCTTGCGGCTGATAAACAGCGGCTCGGCCCAGCAAACCCGCACCCGCGACCTGCACGTGGCCTACAGCAACGTGAAGTTTGGCCTGAGCCGCCACACCGACCTTCAGGCCGAAGTGCCGCTTTACGCTATTGCCAAACAGCGGCCCCAAAGCGCCAGCGAGTGGCAGGACCGCAACTCGGGCTTCGGCGACCTGGCCATCCGGCTCAAGCACAACTGGTTGGGCAACGACGAGAAAGTGCCCGTAGCGCTGGCCACCATCGCCTTTGTGCGCCTGCCCACCGGTGGCGCCGCTGGCAACGGCGCCGCTGAATACGGCCTGATACTGCCCCTGAACGTGGAGCTTAGCAAGAAAGTGACCCTGGAAGCCCAGGCTGGAGTCGGACCTGAACTACGACCGCGAGGAAGCCCAGCGCTTCCTGCGCCTGGCCCCGTCGGTGGCGTTCGACTACGAATTCACCAAAAAGTAAGCCTGCTGGCCGAAGGCGTCACGCAGTGGAGCTCCCTGCAGCACCAGTGGCAGAGCTCCGTGAACCTAGCCCCCATCTTCAACATCACCGACAACTTTCAGGTAGATGTCGGCACCCACCTGGCCCTGGACCGGCAGATAGACCACGAGTATTTTGTGGGCTTCACGCTGCGCCGGTAGAAAGGCAATTATCAGTGACAAGTGACAAGTGACGAGTGACCAGTTGGCAGTAAACAAAAAGGCCGTCATGTCGAGCGCAGCCGAGACATCTCGCGTGTGGTAGTAATCCAATCGTCTGTCATGCTGAGCTTGCGAAGCATCTTCTCACGTCTCAACGATTCGTGCTCACTTGATAAGATGCTTCCTTCGTCAGCATGACAGGAGGCGCGAGCGAGATGTCTCGACTACGCTCGACATGACGGCCTTCTTGTTTACTGCTCACTCGTCACTCGTCGCTAGTCACTGTCTTCCCCTATCTTTGCCCCCGTCAAGGTGCCAACCCCCAATCGCGGGGCGCGGCTGAAAAGGGAATCCGGTTCAATGCCGGAGCTGTCCCCGCAACTGTACGCTTCACATCGGGGTGGGCCCCGCACGCCACTGTTTCCGGTTGGTTTTCAAATTGAAAATCAGCTCAAGAATGGGAAGGCGGCCCACTCGGCGGAGCAAGCCAGGAGACCTGCCCGGACATTCACAGGTTCAGCATTCGCGGAGGACGAATGGAGAAAGAGAGCAGCCGCAGCCTTCGGGTCGCGGGTTTTTAAACTGTTTTTCGGCCTCGGCCCGGCAGTGGTTTCCTTCCAATTGAAGCGAGCTGCGGCGGGTTTTGAATCGAATTTTCTTCATCGAAAATTTGATTCGGATGCGTTTTTCATTTTTTAGTCGGCCCGCCCGCTGGTGCGGATTGCTGCTGGTGGCCGGCCCAAGTCTGGCCCAGGCCCAGCAGCTCCCGGTGGCCGCCTCGCCGCCCGACTCAGCTCAACTCCGCCAGCGCCGCCACCGGCTGGCCGAGGTGCAAGTGCGTGCCGTGGGCCCCGAGCGGTTTGCCGTGGGCAGCCGCCGGCTGGAGCTGGATTCGGCCGTGCTAAGCCAATACCGCGGCGGAAACCTGGCCGAGGTGCTGCAGGCGCGCACCCCGCTGGCTATCAAGAGCTACGGCCCCGGCCAGCTGGCCACAATTGCCTTGCGTGGCACGTCGGCCCAACACACGGCCGTGCTTTGGAACGGGCTCAACATCGCGCTGCCCGCCCTGGGCCAAAACGATTTTGCCCTCTTGCCAGTGGGCGCTACCACACGAGTCGCCATCCAGCCGGGCCCCGCGGCTGCCCTCTACGGCAGCGGCGCGGTGGGCGGGGCCGTGCTCCTAAACACCGACCCCGACTGGCGGCCCGGCGTGCACGGCAGCGCCCAAGCCGATGCCGGCAGCTTTGGCCTGGCCGGCGGCAGCTTCGAAGCCCGCACCGCTACGCCGGCCGTGGCCGTGCGCCTGGCCGCCAGCTATCGCGAAGCCCAGAACAACTACCCCTACCTGCTGCGCGAAGCCCGCGGCCCCGTGCGCTACACCCTGCGCAACGCCGCCCTGCGCCACCAGTGGAGTTTCAGCCCCGACGTAGCCTGGCGCGTGGGCGCGGCCGGCGAGCTCACCGCCGCCGCCTGGCTCACCGACACCGACCGCGAAATCCAGTCGGGCGTGAACGTAACCGGCAGTCAGGCGCGGGAGCGCGACCAAAGCCGCCGGCTGGTGTTGGGCTACCGCCACGTGGCGGCCCGGCGCCAGTGGGCTGTGCGCGGCGCCTGGTTCGAGGACGTGCTCAACTACCGCGACGGGGGCGCCCCCAGCAATTCCCGCGTGCGTACCACCCAGGCCCAGGCCGAACATACCGCCGCTCTGGGCGCCCGCGGCAGCCTGCGCGTAGGCGCCGAAGCCCAGCACTTCGCAGCCCTGGTAGATGGCTACGGCACCGAGCCAGTAACCGAAAACCGCGCCGCTGCCTTCGCCTTGCTGCGCTATGACGCCCGCCCCGGCCTGCGCCTGTCGGCCAACCTGCGCCAGGCGGCCCTGCCCGCCGGCCTGGCCCCGCTCACGCCCACCGTTGGGCTGGAATGGGACCTGCTGCCGGCCTCCCCAGATTCCCTCACTCGATTGCTCAGTCACTCCGTCACGCTCAAAGGCAGCGCCGCGCGCAGCTACCGCGCGCCCACCCTCAACGAGCGGTACTGGCGGCCCGGCGGCAATCCCGCACTGCGCCCAGAGTCCGGCTTGGGCTACGAAGCCGGGCTGCGCCACCAGCTCAATTTTAAGCCTGGCACCACCTTGGAAACGGAGCTCACGGCCTTCCGGCAAGATGTGGACGACTGGGTGCAGTGGCTGCCCAGCGCCAGCAGCGGCATCTGGAGCCCGCGCAACCTGCGCCGGGTGCGCAGCCAGGGCCTGGAAGCCAGCACGGCCTTGCGCCGACGCCAGGGGACCTACACCGGCGGGGTGCAGGTGGCGTACCACTACACCGACACCCGCAAAACCCAGGGCACGGACGCCGACTCGGACCCCGTGGGCGTGCAGCTGGCGTTTGTGCCGCTGCACCAGGCCAGCCTGAGCACCGACCACCGCTGGCGCGACTGGCAGGCGAGCGGCACGTTCGTGTTCACCAGCTTCCACTATATCAACGCCTCGGGCACCGATTACTTGCCGGCGACGGGGCTGCTGGGCGCCACACTGGGCCGCACGGTGCGGGGCCCCGCCGGCACTAGCCTGCTCGTGCTCGTGCAAGCGTCCAACCTACTCAACCAGGCCTATTTCAGCTACCCCGGCCGCCCGGCCGCTCCGCGCGCCTTGGGCGCCAGCCTGCGCTTGGGCTGGAATTAGCCGGTCGTCGGCTATTTTCTAATAATCTCTTTTACCCATTTATTACTGGCTGAGGCCAGTGCTTTACCTAATGGAAAAACAGTTTGCTCCTTTCATTTTAAGCTTAGGTTTGCTCACAGCCTGCGACCCTGAGCAGGAAGTCGTGACGCCGGTGCCGATGGCCACCACCGGCGTGTTTGTGCTCAGCGAAGGTCAGTTTGGCGCCGGCGACGGGGCGGTGAGTGCGTTCGATAAAGCCACGAAAGCGCTTACTGTGGATGCGTTCGGCAGTGCCAACGGTGCCGCCAAGCTCGGCGACGTGGTGCAGGACATGGGCGTGCAGGGCAGCCGCGGCTACGTCGTGGTCAACGGTTCCAATAAAATCGAAGTGGTGAACCTGCCCGATTTCAAAACGGTAGGTACCATCGCCGGGCTCGACCAGCCGCGTTTCTTTACGTCTACCTCAGCTACCCGCGGCTACGTTACGGAGTGGCGCGGGCCCTACACCGGCTACCTGCCGGGCGTGCTCAGCATCTTGGACCTGGGCACCAACACCGTGACCAGCCGCGTGACGGTGGGCCGCAACCCCGAGCAGCCGCTGGCTCTGGGTGGCAAGGTGTACGTGCCCAACAGCCTCGACAACACCATTTCGGTGATTGACGAAGGCACCGGCCGGCTGTCGGCCACCCTCACCGTGGCCGACGGGCCCTCGAGCCTGGTGGCCGACAAGGGCGGCAACATCTGGGTGCTGTGCACGGGGTTTGTATCCTATATCGCCACGGCGCCTTATATCGTGCAAACGTCGGCCGGCACGCTGTTGCGCTTCAGCCCCAATGCGCCCGCCACGCAGCTCAAGCTCACGTTTCCGGCCACCGGCAGCCCCGGCAAGCTGCGCATCAACCCGGCCAAAGACCAGCTGTACTACAGCTTTGGCGGGGCCGAATACCAGTTGAGCACGGCCGCCACGGCCCTGCCCACCACGCCCTTTATCCGGCGCAGCTTCTCGGGCTTTGCCATCGACCCGCGCGACAACACGGTGTTTGCCACCGTTTCGCCCAGCTACAACTCTAACGGCCGCTTTATCCGCTACCAGCCCACGGGCGTGCCCATCGACTCGTTCAATGTGAAGGTGGGGCCCAACGGCTTTGTGTTTTACTAGACTTTATCTCTACCTCGATTCTGCAAAACAAGGAAAAGGCCCCCGCCGTACGGCAGGGGCCTTTTTTGTTGGGCTGGGTTGGGCTGCCGGTTAGTCGGCGATGCCGTCGTGGTTGCGGTCTTTGGCTTCGGCGGCGGCTTTGTAGAGCTCTTTGCCGGTAGGCTTGTGGGGAGCGTTAGACCGGTTGGTGCCGGACGTGGCCGAGTCACCGTTGGGCACGCTCTCGTCGGCCATGATGGTGGGGCGTTTTTTCGTGTAGCCGCGCTCCACGTTGGTGTCGCCCTCTTTGGTGCCGGAGCTGCAGGCGCTAAACGTGGCGGTGATGGCGCAGGCCACGACGAGGGAACGGAGAAATGGTTGAAGCAGCATGAAAGAGCGTAGGAGAGGGAGTTAAGAATGGAGCGACGCTGCAAGGTAGAAAAATAACCTGCCGCGGCGCAACCCGAACTCTTCGGCCCGGGTACGGTTGTAGCGTTGGGCTTGCTCCTTAGGTTGCGTGCCGCCCGGTCCTTCTTGCTTATCCGCTGATGCCCAATTCGATTCCTTCGCCCATCGTGGTGCCCGCCCCGGCCTACACGTACCCTGAGTTCCGGGCCCTGGTAGGTGCCCTGGTGGCCGAGCGCCGCACCACCGGCCCCGACCAAAGCCCCGGCCTGGTGCGCTACACCCAGCAAAACGAGGCCCACCTCGACCGGGCCTACGCCCTGCCGCTGCTGCCAGAGCTGGTCGCGGCGCTGACGGAGCTGGCCCGCCCCGAGCAGTGGCTGGTGCTGGGCGAAGCCTGGTGCCCCGACACGGCCCACGTGGTGCCCGTGCTGGCGCGCCTGGCCGAGGCAAGCGCCGGCAACGTCCGCCTGCACGTGCTGCTGCGCTCCGAGCACCCCGCCCTGATGGCCGCCCACCAAACCAACGGCGGCAACAGCATCCCCAAGCTTATCCGGCACGAGCGGGCCACCGGCGCTCATTTGGGCGACTGGGGCCCGCGCCCGGCCGCGGCCCAGGCGCTGGCGCACCAGCTACACGTCGATAAGGAACTGCATACCAACATCATAATCACCACCATGAACGCCTGGTACCACGCCGACAATGGCCTGGCCATGCACCAGGAATTGCTGGAGCTGTTGAGCTAGCATGGGGCATTAACCAATTTTTTTGCCTATTTTCACCTCCCCGATTTCCAGGATTATGCTTGCACCCTTGCGCCATCGCCTCCAAAAACATGTTGCCACCTGGCCCTGGCGGCGGGTGGGCGTGCTGGCTGGCGTGAGTTTGGCGCTGGCGCTAATGCTGGTGATTTACCTGTTTGGCTTCAGCGACCATTTTTTCGGTCGCCTTTTTCCCGCTTTTCTCGTACTCTTCTGGCTGCTGGCCGTTACGTTCCTGGCCGTGGTGCCGTTCGTGACGTGGGCCACCGGGCATTGGTTTGGGCCGGGTTGGGCCGAAGCCTCGACTCCGGTTCCGCGCCCGCGCCGGGCCAGCAGCGGTTCTGCAGCCGTTCGTTCTTATTCTCCACCGGCCACCTCGCGGCGGCCCGAAACACGTTAAAGCCCTTGAAAACCAACCTACTGCACATTAAGAATATGGTGTGCCCACGGTGCGTCGAAGCCGTGCACAACTTGTTAGAGCGGGCCGGTTACCACCCCAAGGCCGTCACCCTGGGCGTAGCCGAGCTCGACGAAGCCACTCCCGTTGACCCCGAAGCCGTGGCGCCGCTGCTCGAAGCCGCGGGCTTTGAGCTGCTGCAAGGCCGCGCCGAGCAGCTCACCGAACAAATCAAAACCGTGCTCGCCGACTACCTCGAGCACCTGCGCACAGCGCGCTCGCCGCTCACCACCTCGGCCTTCCTCACCGACCGGTTTGCGGCCACGTATTCGCACCTGAGCAAGGTGTTTTCGCGCACTGCGCACCTCACCATCGAGAAGTACCTCATCCGCCTCAAGATTGAGCGCGTGAAGGAGCTGCTCAGCTACGGGGAGCTCACCCTGAACCAGATAGCGGACCAAATGCGCTACAGCTCGGGCCAGCACCTGAGCAACCAGTTCCGCCAGGTGACGGGCTATTCCGTGAGCGAGTTCCGCCGCCTGATGCTACCCGGGCGCGTGTCGCTCGACTCGCTGGCCTAGGCTTATCCTCGTATATCGAACTCAGAAAAGGCGACCCATAGCAGGGTCGCCTTTTTCTTTGCTGGCCGGTGAGGGCGCTAGGCGGCGTAGGCGCGGCACGCGTCGAGGCAGGCTTTGCAGGCGGCCGCGCACTGCTGGCAATGGTCGTGGGAATGCTGCACGCACTCATCGTGGCACTTCTGACAAATTTCCATGCATTCCTTGAGCACGTGCTGGGCGTGGTCGGAGCCGCGGGCAATGTAGGCGGCGGTGAGGCGGCAGATGTCGGCACAGTCGCGGTCGAGGCGGATGCAGGGCACCATCATCTTAATATCGTCCTCATCAAGGCAGGCATCAGCGCACATTTCGCAGGCCGCGATGCAGCGGCTGAGCGCGTCGGTCACGGCGCGGTTGTCCTTACGGGTGCGAGGGGGAGCGGTGTTCATGTTCATCGGGAAAGGGGTTTGGTGAATAAACAGTCGACTATTGTTCAAATGTTTACGAGAAAACAGGAAGCCGGGAGGTGCAGAATTTGCGCCGCGACCCAACAGGATTTGGTCGTGGGCCTGGCACGATGACAGTAGCTACGGCCGAATTCCTCCGCCCCTAGTGCGGGGCCAGCCCTAGCCCGCGGCGTGGCAACGGCCCTTTACGCTGGCCGTGCTGCCCGGCGCCCGGCGACAGAATGGCGGGGCCACTGCGCCACCGCCAACTGTGCGCGACCTTTGCCGGAAATGAACCCCGGCCCACCTCGCCGGGTTACTTGCTGCCGTGCCCACTGTTTCTCCCCGCATTCTGCTGCTTACCCCGCCGCTCACGCAGCTCAATACCCCGTACCCGGCCACGGCCTACATCAAGGGGTTTTTGGGCGGCCGCGGCTATGCCGTCACGCAGGCCGACATGGGCCTGCGCCTGGTGCTGCGCCTGTTTTCGGTGGAGGGCCTCAAGCAGGTATTTGCCGAGATTGAAGCCGGTGATTTCGACCTGAGCGATAACGCCAAGCGGATGCTGCGCCTGCAAAACCGCTACCTAGCCACCATCACCCCGGTCATCCGCTTCCTGCAAAACAAGGACCTGACCCTGGCCCCGCGCATCTGCCACGGCCGATTCCTGCCCGAAGCCAGCCGTTTCGACAACGTGGCCGACCTGGAAACGGCCTTCGGCACCATGGGCCTCACCGACCAGGCCCGCCACCTGGCCACGCTTTACCTCGAAGACCTCGCCGACCTCATCAAGGAAACCGTGGGCCCGCACTTCGGCTTCTCGCGCTACGCCGAGAAGCTGGCGATGTCGGCCACCAGCTTCGACCCCTTGCACGAGGCCCTACAAGCCGCTCCCGGCCTGCTCGACAGAATGCTGCTGGAAGAGCTGGCGGCAGTTTTAGCCCAAGAACAGCCCGAGGTGGTGGGCTTCACCGTGCCCTTCCCCGGCAACCTCTATGGGGCCCTGCGTCTGGCCAAGCGCATCAAGGAAATCAGCCCAACGACGGTGACCATTATGGGCGGCGGCTACCCCAATACCGAGCTGCGCACGATTCAGGAGCCGCGCTTTTTCGATTACATCGACTTTCTGACGCTGGACGACGGCGAAGGCCCCTGGCTGCGGCTGCTGGAGTATTTAACTGCTCAAAAAGGCCGTCATGCTGAGTCCGGTTGGGGCACCTCACCCCTGACCCCCTCTCCAAAAAGAGGGGGCACCGGTTCTGCAGCAAACGTCAGGCTCCCCTCTCCGCGGGAGAGGGGCTGGGGGTGAGGTTCCGGCGAGCGAGATGCTTCGACAAGCTCCGCGTGACGTTCAAGATAGCAGCGTAGCCGACGACGAAGTACACTGCGCCCTGCAAGGCGTTTTATACAGCCAGCCGGACAACAGCCTGCTGCAGCGCACCTTCCTGCGCAATGCCCAAGGGCAAATCGAGTACATCAACCACCCGCACCCCGACGTGCCGCACCACGAAGTGGGCACGCCCGACTACTCCGACCTGCCCCTGACGGAATACCTCTCTGTGCTGGAAGTGCTCAACCCCATGCACCGTCTCTGGAGTGACGGCCGCTGGAACAAGCTCACCGTGGCCCACGGCTGCTACTGGAAGCGCTGCTCGTTCTGCGACGTAACACTGGATTACATCTCGCGCTACGAAACGGCCCCTAGCACCTTGCTGGTCGACCGCATCGAGCAGATTATCCAGCAAACCGGCCAAACCGGCTTTCACTTCGTGGACGAAGCCGCGCCGCCCCTGGCCCTGCGCGACCTGGCCGTGGAGCTGCTCAAGCGCCGCGTGGCCATCACGTGGTGGGGCAACATCCGCTTCGAAAAACCTTCTCGCCCGACCTCTGCCGGCTGCTGGCCGCTTCGGGCTGCATCGCCATTTCCGGCGGCCTAGAGGTGGCTTCCGACCGGCTGCTGGCGCTCATGGAAAAGGGCGTGACCATTGCCCAGGTCGCCCGTGTGGCCGACGGCTTCACCCAGGCCGGCATCATGGTGCATGCCTATCTGATGTACGGCTTCCCCACCCAAACCGCGCAGGAAACCGTGGACAGCCTCGAAGTAGTGCGCCAGCTGTTTGCGGCCGGTGTGGTGCAAAGCGGCTACTGGCACCGCTTCTCGATGACGGCCCATTCGCCCGTGGGCAAAAACCCGGCGAAGTACCAGGTGGCGGCCGTCGGCCCCGAGCCCGCCGGCTTTGCCTGGAACGACCTCTGGCACGACGACCCCCTCGGCGCCGACCACGAAGCCTTCGGCCCCGGCCTGGCTAAGTCGCTCTATAACTACCTGCACCACGTGGCCCTCGACGAGCCACTGCACTTCTGGTTCGATTTCAAAACACCGAAGCCCACTACCCCGCGCCACCTCGTGCAGCAGGCTCTGCAAGCCCCGAGAAGCCCGACTTTGCCCGGCAAAACCAGCGCCTGTTCTGGCTCGGCAACGCTCCGGAAATCCGCATCGAGCAGGGCAAAAAAGCCCCGCGTGCCGTGCTCACCTGCTACGAGCAAGCCGAGGACTTCGAAGTAACGACCAGCGAAGCCGCCGGCCGCTGGCTGCACCAGCTGCTCACGCAGCTCAGACACGACTACGACACGAAAGTGCTACTCAAAGAAGCGGCGGCCACCTTCCCGGCCGGCGAAGGCTCATTCGAAGCCTTTCTGCAAGGCCCTGCCTGGCAGCTGCTACGCGAAAAAGGGCTGCTGCTGATTTAGGCTGTTTGAAATCAGTAAAGCGCAGAGAGGCAGGTAGGTGTCCTGGCTTTCGCTTTAGCTCAATTTTAGCTCAACTACTGCGCGCGCAGCCATTCTACCACCTCATTGGGCAAGCCGGGGCCGAAGCGCGGGCTCAATCCGTCGGGCACGAGCAAATCGGGGCCGGCGGTGCGATAGGCGCGCACCAGGGCGCCGCGCCGCCCTCCCAGGGCGTTGCGCAGCGCGGCCGCCCGCTGGTTGGCCGCGGCACCGCCATACAGGCCCAACAGGGGCAGCTTGCGTTTCCTCAGCTCCCGGAATGCGGCCCGGCTGGCAGGGTCGATGTCCGCATTTTGAGACATAAAGAAAGCCACCCGGGGGCCGCCGGGATTCGCCAGCACCTGCGCCAGGGCCGCCGCGCGTGCGCCCGAAGCCCAGGCTCCAATCGTGGCCGTATCGGCGCCGGCGGTGCTGCGTAGCAGGCTCAGGGCGGTTTGCAGGCGCGGGGCTTCGGCCGCGGCCGTGGCTGAGTCGGCCGCCGGCAGCACCAGCACAATCACGCCCTCGCGGGCCAGGGCATCGGCCCAGAGCGCCGCGGCGGGCGCCGTTTCGGTATCGGGCAGCAGTGCCAGCGCCGCGCCGGGCGTGCTGGTGTCGGAAGGGGAGAAGAGCCAGGCCGCGCCCGTGCCTTGCGGCACTTGCTCTACGCGGTAGGTGCTGGGCGTGGGCATGCCGCGCTTGAGCAGGATGGTTTCGCCTTTGGCCGAGTCCAGGGCCAGCGAGCCGCGCCAGAAGTCGCCGTCCTGCGTGAGCGTGAGCACCTGGCTGGGCCGGGCAGGGCGGGCAAGGCGCAGCCGGTTGTTGCTGAATAAGATGGTGTCGGCCACGAAGCTGAGCGTGCCGGCGGTGGGCACGGTGAGCTCGGCCTCGTAATGCCCGGGGCTGGGGTGGCGGATGTCGAGCGCCGCGCGCAGCTCGGGCTGCCCCGCCACCGTGATGCTGCCCTCGTAGTGGCCCACGGGTGGCGGAACAGCGGCGGCTTCCTGGTCGCCCTGAGACTGGCAGCCTGCCAGTGGCATTCCCAGGCTCAGCAGGGCCAGCAGCCCGCCCAGCAGGCGGCTACGGTTCGGTGTCAAACGCATCAATCCAGGCATAGGCATTCCCAAAAGTAGCCGGTTTAGCGCCCCGCCATGCCCTTGCGCAAAATCAGGTCCGTTTGCACGTCCTGCCCCAGGCGGAACTCGTGCTGGCCAATTTCCCGGAAGCCGAACCGTTGGTAGAACGCCCGGGCGCGCTCGTTCTTTTCCCACACGCCCAGCACCACCGCCGAGCAGTGCAGCTGCTCGGCCAGGGCCAGGATGCCGCGCATGAGCGCCGCCCCCAGGCCGGTGCCTTGCCAGTCGTCGCGCACGTACAGCCGCTCTATTTCGAGGCGGCCGGCAGCGTCCTGGCCCTCGGGCAAGCCCAGGGTGGAGTTGTCGTGCAGCTTGGCGTAGCCCACCAACTCAGCCTGCATGTGTGCCAGCAAAAAGGTGTTTTCGCGGTCTTGCAGCTCGGCGAGTTGGATGTCGGGCCCGAAGTTCTCATTCAGGTAAGCCTCCATGTCCGCCGCGGTGTTGGTGGCGGCGAAAGTATCGAGAAAGGTGCGGCGGCCCAGGTCGGCGAGTTGGGCGGCGGTAACGGCGTTGGCCTTAGCCAGCGAAATGCGCAGGGGTGATGACATAACGCAAAGGTCGAGCTTCGCCGCTGATTTATAGTATTTCGTCGGCGTTGGGGTCGCGCCGCGCGGTGTCGCCCCGCCGCATGCGCAGCCCCATGCGCATCAGGAACCCACAGGCCAGCAGCCCCACAAGGTTGACCGACAGCATCAACGCCGTCGGATTCTGATAGCCCACCGTGTTCCAGTTGTAGACCCCCACGTACACTTTGAGCAGCAGTCCCACCCCCATCAGCCCGCCGCTCAGCATGAGCAGCGTGCCAACCAAACGGCGCATGGTGGGAGTGAGGAAGGGTGTAGGCATGGTCGTTGGTGCATACGCGCCACCCAAACCCGGGGTTGAGCCACCTTCCCCAATCGGTTGCTTATCCGGTTCTTTGGCGTAATTTCGTGCTACCAAGTCATCCCCGCGAGAGTAGCTCAGTTGGTAGAGCATCAGCTTCCCAAGCTGAGGGTCGCGAGTTCGAACCTCGTTTCTCGCTCATTGATTAACAGCCATTTAGCTTCGTTGCTAGGTGGCTGTTTCTTTTTTGGTTTACACGTCGGTTTACACGGCTGCTTTTGCACCTCACAATGCCAGAAGAAGAGCTAAAAGCATGCTACAGGAAATTTGAGGTGGTCTAGGCATGACGGACAGAAGATGGACGGATACTTCTTCTGTTATGGCAAGCAAAACCAAGCGAAGAAGCGGCCCGGGACCCCGAGGTCCGCACCCTGCGCGCCATTTAAGGCAATACTTTACCTTTAAGCGGTGAAAACCTCCCAAACGCCGCATATTTCCATTGTTAGCCCTGTTTACATGGCTGCTGCCATGCTGGATGAGCTGGTGGCGCGAATCGTGCTCAACCTTACGCCAATAACGACTTCGTTTGAAATTGTCCTCATCGACGACCGCAGCCCCGACGGCTCCTGGGCTGCTATTGAGGAGCAAGTGCGGCTCGACCCGCGGGTGCGGGGCGTGCGCCTGAGCCGCAACTTCGGCCAGCACCGCGCCATCACCGCCGGGCTGGATTATTGCCGCGGCGAATGGGTGGTGGTCATGGATTGCGATTTGCAGGACCGTCCCGAGGAGATTCCAGCACTGCTGGCCAAGGCGGAAGCCGGGTTTGATATTGTACTGGCTCGGCGGGTAGACAGGCAGGACCGTGCATCCAAGAAGCTGTTTTCAAAGGTGTTTTACGGCACCCTGGGCTACCTCACCGGGTCGCGGCAGGACAGTGCCATTGCAAACTTTGGCGTCTACCACCGCAAGGTCGTCAACGCCATTTGCGCCATGCGCGAAAGTGCGCGCTACTTCCCCGCCATGGCCAAGTGGGTCGGTTTCCGAACCACCACGCTCGATGTCGTGCACGCCGAGCGGGGCGAAGGCAGCAGCAGCTACAACCTCAAGCGGATGCTGGATTTGGCGCTGGACATCATCCTGGCTTATTCCGACAAGCCCCTGCGCCTGACCGTGAAGTTTGGGCTGTTTATCTCGGCTTGCTCGTTCGTGGGAGCCATCTACATGGCCGTGCGCGCCATCGAAGGCAAAATTCAGGTGCTGGGCTACGCGAGTCTGATTGTATCCATCTGGTTTTTCTCCGGGCTCATCATCCTGACCATGGGGGTCATTGGGCTGTATTTGGGCAAGACGTTCGAAGGCGTGAAAAACCGCCCGATTTACATTGTTGACGATTGTATTGGAGTCGGCGTGGTGCCCGAGACAGTATGAGCACCCAGCTTGAACCCCTGGCGTGGGACACCGAATTTTGGGCTACCCGGTGGGCCGGCTGCAGCCCGACGCGACCGATGAGGCGGCCGTGACGGCCCTGGTAGCGCGGGCACGGCAGCGCGGCTTCCGGCTCCTGTACTGGTCGGCCGCGCCCACCGATGCCCCGGCCGCCGCTACGGCCCAGGCCCTGGGTGCGCACTTGGCCGACCACAAAGTCACTTTTGCCATGCCCGTGCCCGCAGGACCGTCGACGTTGCCTCCCGGGGTAGCGCCGACCACCGAGCTTACGCCGCGCTGCTCGCGCTGGCATTGCAGGCCGGCCACCAGTCCCGCTACCAGACGGACCCCCGCTTTGCGCCCGATGTATACGAACGGCTGTACACGCGCTGGATTGAAAACTCGGTGAGCGGGCAGGCGGCCCGGGAGGTGCTGGTGTACCGGTCGGCTTTGGGTGCTCCCGAAGCTGGCCTGGTGACCCTGCGCCTGAAAAACGGCCGGGTCGACATTGGGCTGCTGGCCGTCGATGCCCACGTGCGGGGCCAGGCCATTGGGGCCCGTCTGGTGGCAGCGGCCCAGCAGCGTGCTCGGGCCTGGGGCCACGCGGGGGTGCAGGTTGTAACGCAGCTATCCAACGCGGGTGCCTGCCGCTTCTACGAGCGGTGCGGCTTTCGGGCAGAGCGGGTAGAAAACATCTATCACCTGTGGCTGGATTAGGCGTCTCGCCCCGGTAGCCGCGTGGCTGAGCAGGCTGCTACTGAATAATTATCTGACCGGCGCGCCCGAACTTTACCTGCCTGACCAGATTGCGTCATTTTTGAGCGACCTTCCCTGCGCCATGAACTCCAACATCCCTTTCAACAAGCCCTATCTCTCCGGCAACGAAACCCGCTACATCGAAGAAGCGGTGCTGTCCGGGAAGATTTCCGGCGACGGCATGTTCACCCAGCGCTGCCATCGATTTTTCGAGCAGCAACTGGGGTTCCGTCAGGTGTTGCTCACCACATCCTGCACCGATGCGCTGGAAATGGCCGCGCTGCTGCTCAATATTCAGCCTGGCGACGAGGTGATTATGCCCGCTTACACCTTCGTGTCCACGCCCAATGCTTTTGTGCTGCGCGGCGCCCACATCGTGTTTGCCGACAGCTCGGCCGAGAATCCTAACCTCGACCCCGCCCAGCTGGAGGCCCTGATTACGCCCCGCACCCGTGCCATCGTTCCGGTGCACTACGCCGGCATTGCCTGCGACATGGACCCGATTATGGATATCGCGGCGCGCCACAATTTGTTTGTGGTAGAAGACGCTGCGCAGGCCATCGACAGCTTCTATAAAGGACGCGCACTGGGCACCATCGGGCACCTGGCTGCTTTCTCATTTCACGAAACCAAGAACATTATTTCGGGCGAAGGCGGCATGCTGGCCGTGAACGACGCCCGGTTTGCGGAGCGGGCCGAAATCATCCGGGAGAAAGGCACCAACCGCTCGTCGTTTTTTCGGGGGAAGTCGCCAAATACAACTGGGTGGACCACGGCTCCTCGTTTCTGCCTTCGGATATTATCGCCGCTTTCCTGTGGGCGCAGGCGGAGAACATGCAGGACATTCAGGCCCGGCGCAAAAGCCTGTGGCAAACGTATTACGACGCGCTGGCCCCGCTCACGAAACTGGGTCTGCAGCTCCCGTACGTGCCCGACTACGCCACCAAAAATGGGCATATGTTCTACCTGGTGTGCCGCAGCTTAGCCGAGCGCACCGCGCTGATTGAGCACCTCAAGAAGCAGAGCATTAATCCGGTTTTTCATTACCTGTCGCTGCACAACAGCCCTTTTTACGCGGCTAAGCACGACGGCCGCCCGTTGCCTTATTCCGACCATTATACCGATTGCCTGGTGCGCCTGCCCCTGTACTACGAGCTTAGCGAGGTGCAGCAACACCGGGTCATACAAGGCATTATGGGTTTCTATCAGCAGTACGAATTCCCAACTGATAACTCCTCCTTTCGTAGCCGCCTTAGCCCCAATCCGGAGGTAAGCGGCGCGCATGGTTAGCCGTCGCTTGAGCAAGAATGCAGGATGAGCTTGCGCGTTGGCTTTCCCGGCGCTCATGCGGGTTTAAGCGGGCGCCCCTCTGGCACGCGTAGGGGAGGTGCCCGTTGCGGAGCGGGGCCGGCTGCTACGGGCCACCCTCCCGCCCAACGCCCTTAACGTAGCCCAACTACGGGTTGATACCGCTCTGCCTACCTCTGCTGATGCCTTTGGGCTGGTTGAGCCTGGGGCTGCGGCTTGGTTGTGATTTTTACGTCGGGAGCATTGGGCAGAGGCGGCTAGGTAGCAGGCGCGCAGTAAATTGAGCTGTCTTCGTGCAATTGTCAACGCCATGTGGTCACCCTTCGCCCTTGTTCGCGAATACCTGGCAAGGCGCCGTCTGGCGGCCCTTAGCGCTGCCCTGTCCGGCGCGGCCATTGCCCCGGCGGCCGGCGGGGCGGCGGCCCGGGTGCGCTGGTCGTTTCGGAAGCAGTTTGGGCAGGCCTTGTTCATGGCCGCGGGGTGCTTTCGGCCGCGCTGGGCCTGAAGGGGTTTCTGCTGCCCAACGGCTTTATCGACGGCGGCGTGACCGGGATTTCGATGCTGGCCAATCAGCTTTCCGGGCTGTCGATTTCGCTGCTGATTGTGGCCCTGAACCTGCCGTTCATCGTCATGGGCTACTACCAGCTGGGCAAGCTCTTTGCCTTCAAAACGCTGATTACCATCCTGGCCCTGGCCCTGATGCTGCTCGTCATCTCGTTCCCGCCGCTCACGCAGGACCGGCTGCTGATTGCCGTATTCGGAGGATTTTTCCTCGGGGCCGGCATCGGGCTCACAGTGCGGGGCGGGGCCGTGCTCGACGGCACGGAGGTGCTGGCCCTGTACCTGAGCAAGAAAACCGCCCTCTCCGTGGGCGACGTGGTACTGCTCATCAATTTGGTGATTTTTGGGGCCGCGGCCCTGCTGCTTTCCGTCGAGACGGCGCTGTATTCCATTCTGGTGTATCTGTCGGCGGCCAAAACGATTGACTTCATCATCGAGGGCATCGAGGAATACACCGGCGTCACCATCATCTCGGCCCACAGCGAGGAGATTCGCCGCATGCTTACCGAGAAGCTGGGGCGCGGCGCCACCATCTACGCCGGGCGGCGGGGGTTTGGCTCGCACGGGCAGCGGCGCGAAGCCATCGACATCATTTTCACCGTGACCACCCGCCTGGAAGTAGCCCGGCTCAAGACCGAAATCGACCGCATCGACCCGCAGGCGTTTGTGGTGATGCACAGCGTGCGCGAAACCAAAGGCGGCCTCGTAAAAAGACGCCCGCTGCACTAGGGTCGGGCTTATGGCTTAGTGCTCTTGAGGTTTCGGCCCCGGTATTGTGCCGTTTATGGCAAGGTTGTCGTATTGACTGATTGACGTTATTGCCATCAGGGCATCCTTTGAACAGCAACCCGGACCCGCTGCGAGGCCCTGGGGCTCCCACCTACTTGCTTCTTATGTCGTTTTACAACATTGCCCTGGTCTTGCTGGGGATAGCCATTCTGGGCGTGGCATGGCTGCCGTCGCTGCTGGAAAAGTACCCGCTTTCGTACCCGATTCTCTACATTGGGCTGGGGCTGGGCGTGTACTCGCTGCCGCTGGGCCTGCCCCCGGCCGACCCTTTCCAGCACCCCAAGCTGGTGACGCACCTGTCGGAGCTGTGCGTCATTGTGGCCCTCACCGGCACGGGCCTGAAAATAGACCGGCCCTTTTCGCTGCGCACCTGGCGCTCGCCGCTGCTGTTGGTGCTCGTGCTCATGGTGTTCACCATCGCGGGCCTGGCGCTGGCCGGCTGGGCCCTGGCGGGGCTAGCGCTGCCGTCGGCCCTGCTGCTGGCGGCCTCGCTCGCGCCCACCGACCCCGTGCTGGCCGGCGACGTGCAGGTGGGCGACCCTGGCGAGGGCCGCGAAGACAACGTGCGCTTTGCCCTGACGGGCGAAGCCGGGCTCAACGACGGCCTGGCGTTTCCGTTTGTGTACCTGGCCCTGGCTCTGCTGCCGGCCGCAGCCCCGCTCGCCGACCGCGTGCTGCACTGGCTGTGGATGGACGTGCTCTACCGCGTGGCGGCCGGCGTGGTGCTGGGCTGGCTCTCGGGCCGGCTCTTGGCGTACCTGATTTTCAACCTGCCCAAGCGGCTCAGCCTCAAGCCCAGCGCCTACGGCTTCGTGGCCCTGGCCGTAACGCTCACCAGCTACGGCGTGACCGAGCTGCTGCACGGCTACGGCTTCCTGGCCGTGTTTATTGCGGCGGTGGCGCTGCGCAGCCGCGAGCGCAAGCACGAGTACCACAAGCAGATGCACGCCTTCACCGACCAAATGGAGCGCCTGCTGATTGTCATCATCCTCATTCTGTTTGGCGGGGCCATTGCGGGCGGCTTGCTGGCCCCGCTCACCTGGCCGGCTGCGGCGGTGGCGCTGTTGCTGTTGCTGGTGCTGCGGCCGGTGGGCGGCATGCTCACCCTGGCCCGGTCCTCGCGCGTGACCGTGGCCGAGCGCGCGGTCATCTCCTTTTTCGGCATCCGGGGCATCGGCTCGGTGTTCTACATTGCCTACGCCCTCGAAAAAGCCGAGTTTGCGCAGGCGCGGCTGCTGTGGGCCATGCTGGGCTTCACCATGCTGGTGTCCATCGGGATGCACGGGGTGCTGGCCACGCCCGTCATGAACTGGCTGGACCGCCGGCACGGCCGCAAAATCACCGCCGAGCTCAGCGAGGAGGAGCAAGGCGAGGAGGTGCAGTCCGATTCGGCCTCCGAAACGGCTCGGTAGCCGGCGCGGATGATAACAATCATCCCGCCGGCTGAGCGAACTCAAGAAAGGGGCCGGTGGGCCGGCGGAAATTTGAGTTCGCAAATATTCAGACGCGCCAAAGGGCTTTTTAAGAAGATTACCCTGGCTACCGCCGAATAAGCTCTGCCGTTTCTCCTTCGCCCGGCCCCGCCCTCCGCCATGACGTTTCCTTTCCAAGCCGTTAGCCTTTCCCACAAAAAAACGCCGCTGGCCATCCGGGAGCTGCTGGCGCTGAACGAAGCCGCCTGCGACCAGCTGCTGCGCACCCTCACCGAGGAAATGGGGCTGACGGATGTGCTGGTGCTCAGCACCTGCAACCGGACCGAAGTCTACTACACGGCCCAGGAGGACCAAAGCGCCGCCATTATTGCCGTACTCGGGCAGGTCACGGGCGTGGCGGCCATCGAAGAGTACCGGTCCCATTTCACCGTGATTGCCGGGGCCGACGCGGCCGCGCAGCATCTGTTTGAGGTGGCGCTGGGCCTCGATGCGCAGGTGGTGGGCGACTTGCAAATCAGCAGCCAGGTCAAAAAGCCTACCAACGTTCGGCCGATGCCGGCGCGGCCGGACCGTTTCTGCACCGCCTGCTGCACACGGTGCTGGCCGCCAACAAGCGCGTGCAGCGCGAAACCGCGTTCCGCGACGGAGCCGCTTCCACTTCCTACGCCACGCTCGAGCCTGGTGGAAGAGCTGACCGCCGCCGTTGCCCAGCCGCGCGTGCTCATCGTGGGCCTCGGCGAAATCGGGGCCGATGTGTGCCGGCATTTCGGCAAAAGCAAGCGCTTTGCCGAGGTCACCATCTGCAACCGCACCCCCGCCACGGCCCAGGCCCTGGCCGCCGAGTGCGGCCTGCAGGTGCTGGACTTTGCCAATTTGGCCCAAGGGCTGCAGGAGGCCGACGTTGTCATCTCCTCCATTGCGGCGCCTAGCCCGTTTTTCACCCGCGAGATGCTGGCTCAACTTACTATTCTGAGCCCAAAATTCTTCATTGACCTCTCGGTGCCGCGCAGCATCGAGGCCGAGGCCGAGCAGGTGCCCGGCGTGCTGGTGTACAACATCGACGCGCTGCTGAGCAAGGCCTCGGCGGCGCTGGCCAGTCGGGTGGCGGCCATTCCGCAGGTGCAAGCCATTGTGGCCGAAAGCATGGACACGCTGCGCACGTGGAGCCAGGAAATGCAGGTGTCGCCCACCATTCAAAAGCTGAAAAACACCCTCGAGCAGTTCCGCCAGCAGGAAATCGGGCGCTTCCAAAAGCAGCTCAGTGCCGACGAAGCCAGCCGGCTCAACGACATCACCAAGGCCCTGACCCAGAAGTTTCTCAAGCTGCCGGTGCTACAGCTTAAAGCCGCCTGCCAGCGCGGCGAGTCCGACCAGCTGGTGGCCATGCTCACCGAAATTTTTGGCCTCGAAGAAGTCACCAATCCGGCCCTTGCCGCGTAAGCCAAGGTGCCAGCCCGGCGCACTGCTGCCAGCAGCACGGGCACCGTTTTCGGAATAGCCGACGACGTCCTGGGCCATTTTGTTGCTCACCCTTAACTGCTCCGGTCCCGATGAAAAACATCCTTGTTCCCACCGATTTCTCGACCGAAGCGCATTATGCTTTCCAGGCGGCGCTGCAGCTGGCCAAGCGCATGGGCGGGCGCGTGACGCTGCTCCACGCCGTGGAGTTGCCCGAAACCGCCAACTTCAGCACCTACGGCGGGCCCGTGGGCGGCACCGAGCTGCCCAACAGCACCCGCATGCCGGACGAGGTGTTTATGATGGAGCTGTTGAAGGCCACCCGCCGCCGCATGGAGGCCCTCCTGGCCGAAGCCGCCCAGCAGGCGCCCGGCGTGCTGGTAAACGACACGGTAGAAGTGGGCCGGGTAAACAGCGCCATCCAGACCGTGGTCGAGCGACAGCACAACGACCTCGTGGTGATGGGTGCCCAGGGCCACAGCGCGGCCGAACACTTCTTTCTCGGCTCCAACACCGAGCGGGTGATTCGCACGGCCCCCTGCCCGGTACTGGCCGTGAAGCAACCCATGGGGATTTCGACGTGCGGACGCTGATATTCCCGTCCAATTTTTCGGGCGAGGCCGACCAGGCCGTCGCCGCGGGACTGCGTCGTACCCAGGCGTGGTTTCCCCAGGCTATCCTGCAGCCTGCTCTACGTCGTGTCCGAAGACGATGACCAAGTCGAGGCCCGGCAAAAGGTCGAGGCCTTTGCCCGCCGCCACGCCCTCGAGCACTACGAAGTGGTAATAGTGGTGGCCTCCAGCCCGAGCGAAGGCATCCGCGAATACGCCGGCCACACCCGCGACGCCCTCGTGGTGCTGCCCACCCACGGCCGCACGGGCCTGAGCCGGCTGCTGCAGGCCAGCATCGCGGAAGACGTGGCCACCAGCGTTTTCCCGCCCGTGCTCACCTTCCGGCTCACGTAAGGAGGGGGTTTAATTGGAAACGGTCGTGCTTTGGCTGGCGTCCGCGCAGCCGGTAGGACCTCACCCCCGGCCCCTCTCCAAAAGAGAGGGAGCCTGACGGTAAATGATAGAATAAAAAAGCCCCGGCTCAATATTGAACCGGGGCTTTTACTTTAACATTGAGCTGAAATCGGGTGCCGTGGCTCCCCTCTTTTGGAGAGGGGCCGGGGGTGAGGTCCTACCGGCTGCGTGGAATCCAGATGAGCAGGACCGTTTTAATAGTTCTGCCGGCCAACCCAAACAGCGTCTAAAGAAAGCGACGGGCCCGGCGGCTACTGGCAGGGGCCGCGCAAGTCCATGAATACCAGCTTCCAGCGCCCGCCGGCCCCGCCGTTTTGGAGAAGTGAAACTGGTA
This sequence comes from Hymenobacter humi, assembly GCF_042665855.1. Lineage (NCBI taxonomy): Bacteria > Pseudomonadati > Bacteroidota > Cytophagia > Cytophagales > Hymenobacteraceae > Hymenobacter > Hymenobacter humi. The sequence goes on from NZ_JBHTEK010000001.1 coordinate 998,362, forward strand.
GCCGGTGCTTGTTTGCAGCACCGAGCGCACGGCCCGGCCCTGGGCGGCCGTGCCCTGGTTGCGGTTGCCACCCTTGATAGTCGCCCGCTGCCAGAAACCGGCAGCCCGGAAGCGGGTGGCGGGGCCATCGAAGCAGCCCGCAGTGGCGAAGGTGCCCGCCGGGCAAGCCGCCACCGGTAAGGCGGCCACAACTTTGGGCGCGGCGCAGGTCATCAGGGTTTTGTCGAGGTTAAACAGCGGCTGCCGGCGCGCATCCCGGAAGTTCTCACTCTGAGCTACGCGCGTCACGAGCGGTTTGCCGCCCGCGTTCTCCACAATCCAGAGCCCGAATTCCCGGTCAATCAGTTGGTTGAGCACCGCGGCATCGTGGCCGCGCAGGGCGCCGTCGAGTATCAGCCACGCGCCGGTCAGCGAGGTGTCGGCGGGCATCACGGGGTTCTCGGTGATGGCCGCGGCCGAGTCGGGCTTGGGCGGGCGCGCCGATATCACCTTGGGCTGCGCGCGGCTGGTTTGCTCGTCGGGCATGCCGTTGGGGTTCTTAACGTCGCCGCAGGCGCCCAGCAGCAGCGCGAGCGTAGGAAGGAGGAGCTTGGCGTTCATGCGGGGGCATCGGCTTCGCAGCCAGCACGTAGGGTGATAAGATTGGGACTGAATCAATTAAATCCTGAGCCCGGTCCGGCAATTGGGCATCAGGCCCAGCTCACGCCCTGGCGCAGCCAGGCCTGAGTAGTGGCTTCCGCCGAGCCGGGAATCAGCTGATAATCGTAGTGCCAGGCGGCCAGCGGGGGCAAACTCATCAGGATTGATTCGGTGCGCCCGCCGGTTTCGAGGCCGAATTTGGTGCCGCGGTCGATGGCCAGGTTGAACTCGGCGTAGCGGCCGCGGCGCACCGCCTGCCACTGCTTTTCGGGCGCGCCGTAGGGAAGCTCGCGGTTTTGGCGCATCAGCTCGGAGTAGGTGCGGCCGTACACCTCGCCCACGGCCTGCACGAAGGCAAACAAGTCCTCAAACGAGCCGTCTTTGCCCACCGTTAATCTATCGAAGAAGATGCCGCCCACGCCACGGGTTTCCTGGCGGTGGGGCAGGTAGAAATACTCGTCGGCCCACTGCTTGAAGCGGGGGTAATAGCTGGGGTTATGCTGGTCGCAGACCTCCCGAATCTGCTCGTGAAACCAGCGGGCCTGGGCTTCGTCTACGTAGATGGGCGTGAGGTCCAGCCCACCGCCGAACCAGGCCTCGCCGTTGCCGGCCTCGAAGTAGCGCACGTTCATGTGCGAAATGGGCACCATGGGGCTCACCGGGTGCTGCACCACGCTCACGCCGGTGGCAAAGTACCCAGGGTCGGGCATGAGCAGGCGGCGCGCGGCGGCCTCGCTCATCCGGCCCCACACGGCCGAGAAATTCACCCCGCCTTTCTCGAGCACCGCCCCGTGCCCGATGACGCGGGTGCGGCCGCCCCCGCCGCCGTCGTGCTCCCAGGGGTCTTCGGTGAACGTGGCCCGGCCGTCGGCGGCTTCGAGCCTGGGCACACAGCCAGTCCTGAAAACTGCGCATCCACGCTTCGACGGTGGCACGGGCGGTGGGAGCTTGAGTGAGGGTGGTTTCGTTGAGCATGGCAAAGGCAGAATGAGGACGAAGGGGGAATTAGAAGTACCCGGTTAGATGATAAACGGACGTGGCGAAAGCCGGATGAAAGGATTTACGCCACCGGCACCATGCCGGCCATGAGCCGGGCCTCTGCCGCTTGCCGCAGGCTGCACTTGGCGCAGCAGGCGGCCGTGGGCTCGGTGCTGGTGGGCAGCACCAATACGGGCGTGCGCAGGTGGTAGGCGTGCGTTTTGGTGTAGTGCGGGTTGAAGAAGCGGCGCAGCAGGCAGCCGTCGGTGGTGGCCAGCACCAGCAGGCGGGCCGCCTGCTGGGCGCAGAACTCGCTGAGGCCTTCCAGGGCGTCCTCCTCGGGCAGCAGGTGCACGGTGGAGTTGGGCAGGTGGGCGTGGGCATCCAGCAGCGCTTTTTTCAGCGGGGCCAGCCCGTTGCTGGTGGGCTGATAAAACTGGACCAAGTCGAAGCGGACGCCGGGGGTGCGGGCCAGGGCAGGCAGCGCGTCCAATTGGCGAACATCGAACCCGACAAAGTCGCCGGATACCACCACGTGCTGGGGCAGGCTCGTGCCGGCCGGGGGCACCATGAGCACGGGGCAGCTCACCTGCTCGGGGAGCAGCGAAACCGTCTCGCAGGCCGCCATCGCCGCCGCGCAGTCGGCCAGCGTCAGGCCGGTTACCACCAAATCGGCGCGGTAGCCGGCCACCAGCACCTGCAGGCCCTCGGGCAGCGGGTCGGCCGTGAGGTGGTAGTGGTAGCTGATGCGGCGGCCGCTCTGGCGGGTGAGCTGCTGGTAGCGCAGGCGCTCGGCCAGGGCCTCGAGGCGGCGCAGCAGGGCGGCGCGCTGCTCGGGCAGTTGCGCCGTGCCGGCGTTGCCGTACACCAGCACAATTTCGGCCGGCAGGCCCACGGCCAGCTTGTTGGCATACACCAGCGCGTTTTCCGACGCAGCCGTAAAATCGATGGGCACGAGGATGGTTTTCATGGCGACGGGCAGGAGGTGTTTCGGGTATAAAAGGAGAAAGAATGCCTGAGCTATTGCGCTTGGGCTGAATTGTCGCCGTGGCAATAGTGGACAGTCGCCGGCTGGGCCATTGAGTGGTGGCGGCCGTGGGCGTGGCGCCCAGGCTGCGGGCTCAGGTACGGAATGCCCAGCCCCAGCCCGCGCACAATGAATAGGCCCGCCATCAGGGCGGCCATCACGGGCACGGCGCGCCGCATGCGGCCGCGCCAGCTCAGGGGCACAAGCTGGCCGGTGAGCGACAGCGCCAGCATCAGCGGCAGCGTGCCCAGCCCGAACAGGGCCATGTAGCCGGCCGCGCCCGCCACGCCCGGCGCGCTCAGTGCCCCGGCCAGGGCCAGGTACACCAGGCCGCAGGGCAGCAAGCCGTTGAGCACGCCGGTGGCGTACAAGGCGCCCAGCGAGGGCTGCTGGTAGAAGTACATCAGCCGGTTCTTAACCCGGGCCAGCACCGCATCGAGCCCAACGAATGCTGCCGCGCGGCTCAGGTACCGCTCGGGCGTGGCGACCAGCAGCAGAATCAGCCCACCCGAGAGCAGCGACAGGCTCTGCTGCCAGCCGGCCAGCCGCAGGCTCTGGCCCACCAGGCCGGCCGCCGCGCCCAGCGTGGCGTAGGTGGTCACGCGGCCCAGGTTGTAGAGCACGCGGCCGGCCACGTAGCGCCCGCGCGAGCCGCCCGCGCCCGGCAGCGCCAGGGCAATGGCCCCGCACATGCCCACGCAGTGAAAGCTGCCCAGCAACCCAAATAAAAAGCCGGCCCAAAGCATGGTGTCAGTGAGTGAATGGGTGAAGGAGTGAGTGACCGAATGAGTAAATGGGTTAGCGAATGAGTGAAGGGTGGAGGAATGGATGAAGGAGCAATTGCACGGATTCACTCATTCGCTCACTCACTCCTTCACTCAATGGTGAGTTCTTTTTCGAGGAAGTACTGCTGGTCGCCGGCCGTGAAATCCAGGCGTAGGCGCCAGAGGCCGGGCTGCAGCTTGCTGGTGCTCAGGAGCTGTTGGGCCGAGTCGCCGGCCGGCGTGAAGGGCAGCTTGAAGTCCAGCTTCTGGTCGGAAGGGCGGAAGAAGTGCAGGGTGCCCTGCACTTTTGCCCAGCTAGGCTAGCCGGGATCTGCACCGTGAGGCGCTGGGCGGCGCCCTCGTAGCGCACCTGCACCGGGGCGGGCAGCGCGGCCGTGCGGGCCACCGATTCCATGCGCTGCTGGTGGGCCAGCTCCTGCTGGTAGTAGTCGGCGCTTACCAAATCCACGTTGGTGCGCATGGCCCGCTGCACCATGTAGCCGATGTAGGCGGCAAACAGCACAAACGTGGCGACGATGGCGTAGGGCCAGATATTGCGAGAGGAGGTAGTCATGATAGTAGCGCGGACTTTCAGTCCGCGTAAGGTTCGTTCGGGCGCGGACTAAAAGTCCGCGCTACTGCACGGGGCCCAGGAACTTGGTTTTGGTTTCCGCAATCAGGCGGCCCTGGCTGAAGATGCCGATGCGGATTTTCTGGTTGGTGGCGTGCAGGGCCGACTTTGGCAGCTCAGCGAAAAACACGCCTTCGGTAATGCCCTGGGCCGGGAGCTTGAGGCCGTTGGTGCCCACCAGCGAGATGGTGCCGCCGGCCGGCTCCAGCACCTTCAGCGTGATGGGGTAGGGCCGGTTGGTTTTGTTGATGATGGACACGTTGTAGAGGTTGGTAATCGTGCCGTGGGCCGTTTTTTGGAACAGCTGGCCCGGCGTGCGCAGCACCGTGGCCTGCACGTTGGAGCGCGCCACCAGCAGGAAGGTGAGGCCCAGCATGAGCACGGCCAGCACGCCGGAAAGGGCTTTCACGCGCCCGGTGAGCCGGAACTTGGTGCCCTGGGCGATGTTGTTTTCCGAAGCGTGCTTTATCAGACCGTGGGGCTTGTTTATCAGGTCCATGATATTGTTGCAGGCGTCGATGCAGGCCGTGCAGTTCACGCATTCCAGCTGCTGGGCGCCGTTGCGGATGTCGATGCCCGTGGGGCACACCTGCACGCACTGGTGGCAGTCGATGCAGTCGCCGGCGGTGCGCGCCTGGTTTTTGCGCAGCTTCTCGCGGGGCTCGCCGCGCTGGTAGTCGTAGGCCACCACGAGGCTGTCTTTGTCGAGCAGCACGCCCTGCAGGCGGCCGTAGGGGCAGGCAATGGTGCACACCTGCTCCCGGAACCGGGCAAACACGGCGTAGAATACGCCCGTGAACACCACCATAGAAGCCAGCCCGCCGAGGTGGGCCGTGAGCGGGTCCGTCACGATGCTCACCAGCTCATCGGTGCCGATGATGTAGGCCAGAAAGGTGTTGGCAATCAGAAACGAAATCAGCAGAAACAGCGCGTGCTTGGTGGTTTTACGCCAGATTTTGTTCCAGTCCCAGTCGGCGCGGTCCAGGGCTTTTTGCTGGGGCGCGTCGCCTTCCAGCCAGTACTCGATGCGGCGGAAAACCATTTCCATGAAAATGGTTTGGGGGCACACCCAGCCGCAGAACACCCGGCCGTACACGATGGTGAAGACGATGATGAACAGCACAAACGTGAGCGCCGCCACCAGCAGAATGAAGAAGTCCTGGGGCCAGAAAATCTGGCCGAAGATGATGAACTTCTGGGCCGGCAGGTTGAGCATGAGCACCGGCAGGTCGTTGATGCGCAGCCAGGGCCCGGCAAACAGCACCACCAGCATGGCGTAGCTCAGCCACTTGCGGTAGTTGTAGAGGGGGCCGTTGGGCTTCTTCGGGTACACCCACACGCGCTTGCCCTCCGCGTCCACCGTGGAAATGTGTTCGCGAAAAGCGTCGTCGGGATGGAAGGTGGTGGACATGGCAGGGGCTTGTAGCGTGGACTCTGCGAGTCCGCGCCTGTTTGGGTATTGTTCGGGTGCCATTCACGCGGACTCTCAGAGTCCACGTTACTTTACCTGGCCGCGATGGTTTTGGCCGGGGCTTCCTTCTCGCCCTGCGGCTCCTTGGCATTCGCCGGTTTTGAGCCTTGCAAGGACTCGATGTAGGACGCCACCTGCAGCATCTGCTTGCCGGCGAGCTTGCCCTTCCAGGCCACCATGCCCTTGCTGGGAATGCCGAACTTGATGGTCTTGTAAACCTTGTTGATTTCGCCGCCGTGCAGCCAGTACTCGTCGGTGAGGTTGGGGCCCACTTTGCCTTCGGCGTTGGCGCCGTGGCAGGGCGCGCAGTTGGTCACGAACAAGGCTTTGCCGGCGCTCAAATCGGCCGGGGCCGTGAGGGCGGTGTAGGTGGTGAGCTTGTTGGGGTCGTCGGCATCGGCCGAAACCATGAGCGAGGCCTGGCGCATCTCGGTTTCGTACTCGGCCAGCTGCAGCTGCCCGGCGTCGGCCACGTGGTAGTAGGCCATGTAGCCGATGGCAAACACGATGGTGAAGTAGAAGCCGTACTTCCACCACGGCGGCAGGTCGTTGTCGTACTCCGTGATGCCGTCGTACTCGTGGCCCATGTCCTCCTCTTTGTACTGGCCGGTCACCAGGGCCGTGTCGCCCACGAGCAGGCCCAGCACCTTGCCGCTCCAGGTGTCGTGCACCGTGGGCAGCTCGTAGAGCGCGCGCAGGGGGCTTCATCTTCACCACTATCATGGTGAGCACCAGGAAAAACACCAGCAGCACCAGCACCAGCGTGCTGAGCAAAACCAGAACAGCAGCACCTGCGTGTCGGGGCCGGCTGCCGGGGCGGGCTTGGCTGCTTCCGCGGCAGCTTGAGCTAAAGCCGGGCCGGCTGGCAGCAATACCGCCGCGGCCGGCAGCAAATAGCGGGATTTAAGTTGAGCTAACATGTCGTGTTTCCTTCCTCAGAATTAGCAGTTTGGTCGGGGCTGGTGGCGCTGCCGTGCGGGAGGCGGGCCACTGAGGCCACCGAGGCGCCGGTCACGATGACCATCAGCCCAACAATGGCCAGGATGCCCACCAGCACCCAAAACAGGATGTCGGAGCCGCTGGAGGTGGCGGCCAGTGAGGGGCTTTGCGCCGCGGCCAGATAGCCCGTCAGCAGGCCGGTGGCCGTGAGCAGTAGCGTGCGTTTGGTTAGCATATCACGTCGCGGTCGAGGGTGGCGCGCTCGGTGGCTTCGTCGCTGAGCAGCGGCAGCTGGCTCATGGCGTGCAGGTGCTGGCGGTTGGCCACCACCACGTACACCAGCAGGCCCAGGAAGAAGAGAAAGAAGATGGCAAAGGAGATGAGCGGGTATATCTCGATACCGGTGATGGACTGCAGAACTTGCTTGTACATGGGGAGGAGGTTGTAGCGTGGACTTTGCAAGTCCGCGCGTTAGCAGGTTTTGTTTGGGGGTGGTTACTGCGCCGCGGCGGCTACCTGCTCGGGCTTCACTTTGATGTCGGTGCCCAGGCGCTGCAGGTAGGCAATCAGCGCCACGATTTCGCGGTCCGACTTCACGTCGATGTCTTCCTTCTTGAGGTCCTTCACGATGCCTTCGGCCTGGCGCTTGGCATCGGCTACGGCCTGCTTGTCGTAGCCGGCGGGGTAAGGAGTGCCTAGCTGCTGCAATACCTTGATTTTGGCGGGCAGCGTGGAGTAGTCAATCTGGTTGTCAAACAGCCACGGGTAGGGCGGCATGATGGAGCCGGGCGACATGCTGGTGGGGTCGAGCATGTGGTTGTAGTGCCAGGAGTGCGGGTACTTGGCGCCCACGCGGTGCAGGTCGGGGCCGGTGCGCTTGCTGCCCCACAGGAAGGGCCGGTCGTACACAAACTCGCCGGCCTTGGAGTACTCGCCGTAGCGCTCGGTTTCCGAGCGGAAGGGGCGCACCATCTGGGTGTGGCAGTTCGAGCAGCCTTCCTTGATGTAGAGGTCGCGGCCCTGCAGCTCCAGCGAGGTGTAAGGCTTCACCGAGGCGATGGTGGGCACGTTGGACTTCACCAGGAAGGTGGGCACCATCTCCACGATGCCGCCGATGAGGATGGCCACCGTGGCCCCGATGGCCAGCTGCAGGGGGCGCCGCTCAATCCAGCGGTGCCAGTGGCCGGCGTCGGCGTGTGGGTCTTCGGCAGCGGGCAGCAGGGCGGGTGCGTGGGCTTTCTCCTCGGCCAGCAGCTTGCCCGATTGAGCCGTTTTCACCAGGTTGTACAGCATCAGGAACACGCCGCTCAGGTAGAGCACCCCGCCAATGCCGCGCAGGTAGTACATGGGCACAATCTGTAGCACGGTTTCCAGGAAGTTGGGGTACTGCAGCATGCCTTCGGCGTTGAACTGCTTCCACATCAGGCCCTGGGTGAAGCCGGCCCAGTACATGGGCAGGGCGTAGAACAGGATGCCGATGGTGCCAATCAGGAAGTGGGCGTTGGCCAGCTTCTTGGAGTACAGCTCGGTGCGGTAGAGGCGGGGCCACAGCCAGTAGAGCATGGCGAAGGTGAGGAAGCCGTTCCAGCCCAGGGCACCCACGTGCACGTGCGCCACAATCCAGTCGGTAAAGTGGGCAATGGCGTTCACGTTCTTGAGCGAAAGCATGGGCCCTTCGAAGGTGGCCATGCCGTAGGCCGTGATGGCCACCACCAGGAACTTGAGCACGGGCTCTTCGCGCACTTTGTCCCAGGCACCGCGCAGCGTGAGCAGGCCGTTAATCATGCCGCCCCAGGCTCGGCGCCAGCAGCATGATGCTGAAGGCCACGCCCAGGCTCTGGGCCCAGTCGGGCAGGGAGGTATAAAGCAGGTGGTGCGGCCCGGCCCAGATGTAAATAAAAATCAGCGACCAGAAGTGAATGATGCTCAGGCGGTAGGAGTACACCGGCCGGCCGGCGGCCTTGGGCAGGAAGTAGTACATCAACCCCAGGTAGGGCGTGGTGAGGAAGAAGGCCACCGCGTTGTGGCCGTACCACCACTGCACCAGGGCATCCTGCACGCCGGCGTAGGCCGAGTAGCTCTTCATGAAGCTCACCGGAATGGCCATGGAGTTCACGATGTGCAGCACGGCCACGGTGAGGAAGGTGGCGATGTAGAACCAGATGCCCACGTACAGGTGCCGCTCGCGCCGCTTGGCAATGGTGCCGAACATGTTCCAGCCAAACACCACCCACACGATGGTGATGGCGATGTCGATGGGCCACTCCAGCTCAGCGTATTCCTTGCTGGTGGTGTAGCCCAGGGGCAAGGAAATCAGCGCGCTCAGGATAATGAGCTGCCAGCCCCAGAAGTGAATGCGGCTGAGCTTCTTGGAGTACATCGCGGCCTTGCACAGGCGCTGCAGCGAGTAGTACACGCCCATGAAAATGCCGTTGCCGACGAAGGCAAAAATCACCGCATTGGTGTGCAGCGGCCGGATGCGGCCGAACGTGGTGACGGCGGTGTTCATGTTGGCCTCGGGCAGGGCCAGGCGGAAGGCGGCCAGGATGCCCACGAGCATGCCGGCAATGCCCCAGAACACGGTGGCGATGCCAAAGTCCCGGACAATCTTATTGTCATAAAAAACTCGTCGAGCGCCGAGGGTGCGGCTGCGGACTAGGGGCGGTTCCGGAGCGGCAAGGGGCGTAAGCGGTGCGACCTGCATAGAGCGAAGAAGTAGATTGTTTTTACTGCTTCAAAGGTCCCCCGGGCCCCTCCCTGGCTGGCATGACCCACGTCACGCAGAGGCTTGATTGATATCAATTCGCAACTCGCTTATACCTGATTATTTGGAATAGTTATTTAGCCTAATTCAATAGTGCTAGGCTATAATAGGGCTTATTGCTATCCAGTGGTGGCCGCATCCTTGTCCCCGATTAGTTCAACTAGCGCAATGGCGCCCACGGCTGGGCTACGCTCCACACTATTGCTCCTTGAGCCGGGGCTACTGATAAATCAACTGCCTTTTTGCTCATCTTCCTCATCGAAGAGCATGCGAACGGAAGGCGTATACTCGTCCTCGTACTGCCCGCTGCGCACCGCCCAGAGAAACGCGCCCAGAAACGTGAGGGCCACCAGCAGGCTGATGCCAATCAGCAAAAAGATAATCGTCATAGCAAGCAGGATTAGAGGTGATGCCGGTGGGCGGCCCAGCGCACCAGCACGGTGGCTACTACCATCACACTCAGCGAGCTAATGGGCATGAGAATAGCCGAAACAATGGGCGTGAACAGCCCCTGCACGGCCAGCGCCAGCCCAAAGGCATTGTAGCAAAACGATAGCGCAAACGTGGCCAGCACCACCCGCAGGCAAGCCCGCGAAAAGCCCAGGAACGTAGCCAGCCGCCCAAATTCGCCGGCGTCGAGAATGGCGTCGCAGGCGGGCGAGAAGTTGGTGAGCGTGTCGGTGAGGGCGATGCCGGCGTCGGCGGCGCGCAGGGCGCCGGCGTCGTTGAGGCCGTCGCCTACCATTACCACGGTGCGGCCCTGGGCGCGCTGGGCCGCAATGTAGGCGAGCTTATCGGCTGGCGACTGCCGGAAGTGCAGCTCCGCGTCTTCGCCAAAGAGCTGCTGCAGCCGCGCGCGTTCGGCGTCGGTGTCGCCCGAAAGCACGGCCAGCCGGTAGCGGCGGCCCAAGGCCTGCAGCACCGAAGCCAGCGCCGGGCGGTACACGTTGTGGAACGTGAAGTAGCCAGTGGGCTCGCCATTGAGCGCCACGTACACGCGGGTTTCGCCTTCGAAGTAGCGTGGCCGTGCCCGGTAGGGACTCTGCGAGTCCGCGCCGGAACCGTTCCGTTCTGCTTCTTGTGGGCGCGGACTCGCAGAGTCCACGCTACTTCCGGCAAACGCGGCAGCGCCCAGCCGCACGGTTTCGCCCGTTTCACTGACTGCCTGGATGCCCTGGCCGGGATGTTCTTCGCAAGCAGCCAAGGCCAGAATTGAGCCCGCAAGCTCCCGTGCCAGGCGCTGGCTGAGCGGGTGCGTAGACTGCGCCGCAGCCGTGGCCACCAGGCGCAGCTCTGAAGCGGACAGGGGACGGCCGTGGTAGGCTACTTCGGCCTGGCCGGTGTCGGTGAGCGTGCCGGTTTTATCGAATACCAGCATGTCGGCCCGGCCCAGGGTTTCCACCACGGCGGAGTTCTTTACATACAGCTTGTGGCGGCCCAGGACCCGCAGCGCGGCCCCCAGCGCAAAGGGCGTGGCCAACGACAGCGCACACGGGCAGGCAATGACCAGGACCGAGGTGAAGGCCCGCCACATCATGGTGGTGTCGCGCGGGCCCCAGTACACCAGCGTGCCGGCGGCCAGCAGCAGCGTCACGGCCACAAAGTAGCGGCCCACGCGGTTGGCGTAGGTTTCCAGGCTGCGGTGGGTTTCTTCTTTGGTAAAAGCGGGGTTGTTCCAGAGCTGGGTGAGGTAGCCCTGCGACACTTCGCGCACCACTTCCAGCTCCACGGCCTCGCCCAGCCCGGCCGCCGGCGTACACCAGGCTCGCCCGAGGCGCGGGCCACCGGCGTGCTCTCGCCCGACACGAAGGAGTAGTCAATCTGCCCGGCGCCGCGCAGCAGCACGGCATCGGCCGGAATCACTTCCTGGTGGCGCACCCGGATGCGGTGGCCTTTTTCAGCTCCTTCACCGAGATGGACTGCTCGCCCGCGGGCGTGAGCCGCGTCACGGCCACCGGGAAATACGAGGTGAAGTCGCGGTCGAAGCGCAGGGCGTCATACGTATGCTGCTGCACCCACTTGCCAATCAGCATGAAGAACACCAGGCCCGTAAACGAGTCGAAATACCCCGGCCCACTGCCCGAGAGTACCTCGTAAGTACTCACGCTGAATAGCGAGGCCAAGCCCAGGCTAATCGGAAAATCGAGGTTGATGTAGCGCTGCTGCACGCCCTGCCACGCCGAGCGAAAGAACCCGCGGGCGCTATACAGCAGCACCGGCAGCGCCAGCGCCAAACTCAGGTAGCCAAAAAAGCGCCCGAACCCCGCCTGCAGGTCTTCCACAAAGGAGAAATACTCGGGCAGGGCCAGGAGCATCACGTTTCCAAAGGCAAAGGCGGCTAAACCCAGCCTGGTAGTACAGCGTGCGGCCGGCGCGGTGCGGCTGCGCGCCCAGCTCAGCCAGCGTAATCTGGGGCTCGTAGCCCACCGAGGCCAGCAGCTGCACCACGTCCTTCAGGCTGGTTTCGGCAGTTAAATAGGTAATGGTGATTTCCTTGCGCAGAAACTGCACCCGCGCCTCCACGATGCCGGGGTTGAGCCGGGGCAGGTTTTCGAGTAGCCAGATGCAGGAGGTGCAGTGCATCTGGGGCACCTGCAGCGTGAGCCGCGCCCGCTCCGGCGAGCGAAACGCCAGCAGGCTGGGCCTGCACGGTTTCCGAATCGAGGTAGTCGAAGCGGCCGGGCAGCTCAATTTCCTTCACTTTCAGGCCGGGCTGAGCGTCGAGGCGGTAGTAGGTGCAGAGGTTGTTGGCGTCGAGCAGGCTCGTACACCGTGCGGCAGCCGGCGCAGCAGAAGGGCTTGTCGGCCAGCAGCAACGGCTCGGGCGGGCACGTTTCGCCGCAGTGGGCGCAGGCAACACGGGTAAGAGGTTGTTCGAGGACGGCGGGCACGGGCAGGCACGGTGGGTTCGGCTACAAAGCTCCGGGCCGAAAAGAGCGGGTACGATGACGACTATCATCCGCGGGCTTGATTAATGTTAGGGTTAGCACCGGGGTGGGAGGGGACCTTTGTGCCGCCTCCAGGCCCGTCTATCATTGCCCTGCCTCCTTGTTTATGCGCCAATCGCTCTCCCTTCTGCTAGTCGCCGCCCTGCTGCTGTGGGCCGGCATGGTGGCCGCCATCTCCTTTCTCGAAGCCCCGCTCAAGTTCACCGCGCCGTACATTACGGTGGCGCTGGGCGTGGGCATTGGCCGCGTGGTGTTTCACGCGCTGAATAAGGTCGAAATCGTGCTGTGCACGCTGGCCGCCATCAGCGCCGTGTACCTGCACGTGCCGCGGCGGGTGGCGCTGGGCGTGGCGCTGCTCGCCTTCGTGCTGCTCCTGCAAACCTTTTGGCTGCTGCCGGCGCTCGATGTTCGGGCCGAAGCCCTGCTCAGCGGCAACGCCCCGCCGCCCAATTCCCTGCACATTGTATACGTAGTTATGGAAGCCATCAAGCTATTGCTGCTGCTCGGCACGGGCACGCTGGCGTACCGGGTGCTCAACCGCCCGCCAAAGCAACCGGTGCGCCACCTGCACCAGTACGCCTGAGCAATCAGCCCAACGGCCACTCCGCATTCTTTCCTACCGCTATGACCGACTCCCGCCCCGATATCCAGACCGAAGCCGACATCAAGGCCCTCGTCGATACGTTCTACGACAAGGTGAATGCCGACCCGCTGCTGGCGCCCGTCTTCAACGACTTTGCTCACGTGGACTGGCCGGCCCACCTGCCGCGCATGTACGATTTCTGGAGCAGCATCCTGCTGCACACCGCGCGCTACAGCGGCCAGCCGTTTCTCAAGCACATTCCGCTGCCCATCAACGAGGCGCATTTTCAGCACTGGCTGACCTTGTTTTTCCGCACCGTGGATGAGCTGTTTGCCGGGCCGGTAGCCGATGAGGCCAAGCTCCGCGCCCAGAACATTGCCCGCGTTTTCGAAGCCCGGCTGCGCCCCAGCCGGCTCTCCATTCTCTAACCCTAACCCCCTTCTCCATGGAAATTGCCAACGGCAGCCTGCTCACGGGCACCCACACCCGCCCCGACGATGCCAACACCAGCGTACTGCTCAAGCGCGACGGCCACCGCGTGCTGCGCAAGCGCTTCGAGCCCGGCCAGGGCATGGCCCCGCACCACGCGCCCCACGACGTGCTGGCCGTGGTGCTGAGCGGCGAAATGCGCATCACCGTGGCCGGCGAGCCGAATAACTACGTGGCCGGCGACTACGTGGTGTTTCCGGCCGGCACCGAGCACAGCCTGGAATGCGTGCAGGCTGCGCAGGTGCTCATTTACCTGTAGCGGCTGCCTATGCGGCGGCCCCTGGGCCACAAGTTGAGCTGCACGCGTATCCGTGCAGCTCTTTTGGTTTGTTAACAATAAGGTAACTAGCTGATTTGTTATCTTGCCATATACCTTAGCCCTTCGAACTATTGGCTGCATGATGCTGCCAATAGGTTTCACGTTGAGACATGGCTGAGCGGTGGGCGTGAAACGACGGCGCCAGTTAGCTCAATTTTTGCCTGTCGCGCCGCCGGTTTCCTTTTTGCCATAGCTCCTTTTCCTGTTCACCATGGATGCACCCACGCTGCTCGTACTTACCGATTTCTTTAAGGCGTCCAGCCGGGCCCTCGACTACGCCACCAACCTGGCCGCCCCGCTCAAGGCGCGGCTGGTGCTGCTGCACGTACGCCGCGACTCCCTGCTGGACCCCGAGGCGCTGGTGAGCGACGCGCCCCATCTGAGCACCTCCGCCGTGAAGCTGGCCCTGGACAGCCTGGTGCACAAGCTGCCCGTGCCCGCCGTGACCGAAGTAGGCCACGGCCGCGTGCTGCCGGCCGTGGCCGATGCCGTGAAGCGCCACCGCCCGGCCCTCATCGTGCTCAGCCGGCCCAACTGGGACGAGGTGCCCGACGAGGTGAACTCCACCACGGCCGTCGACATCCTGCAGGACGCGCCTTACCCCATGCTGGTGGTGCCGCCCACGGTGGCCAGCACGGCCTCGCCCCGCCGCCTGCTGCTGGCCGCCGACGGCGAGCCGTTTGCCTTAGGAGACTTTGGCCCCACGGCCCAGGACCTGCTGCAGGCGCTGCACGCCGAGCCACGGTATTCAACTGCGCGCCGGAGGCCGGCTTCAGCGCCGATGCGGCCCTCGAATCGGTGCTGCAAAGCGGCCTGGCCGCATCGCTGGCCCCGCCCCACAGCCGCCACGTGGTGAGCGCCGACCCGGGCGAGGCCATTGTGGCCGCCGCCCGCCCTGCCGACTACGACGCGGTGGTGCTGCTGGCCCGCCGGCGCAGCGTGCTGGGCCGCTTGTTTCACGAGAGCGTAACGGCCCACGTGCTGCTGCACAGCAAAATACCCGTGCTGGTGCTGCCCGTGCAGTAGCCACTCTGGGTTAGGCTACGAACAAAGAAAAGCAACGTGGCCCCGGGCGCTGATAAGCCCGGGGCCACGTTGCTTTTAAGGCTGATTCGCGCCGGGCTGCTGCCGGCAGCTTAGCGAGCCTGCGGCTGAGCGCGGGCGGCTTGCAGCAGCGTGTTCACGCTGGATTCGTCTTCGGGCAGGCCCTCGTGCCGCCACAGCTCCACGCCCTGGCGCACCAGCACGCAGGCCGGCAGCGCGGGCGTGCCGAAGCTGCGAACCACGGCGGGGTGGCTGGCCTCGTCGACCTTCAGGACCCGGACCGCCGGCCCGAGCCGCCGTTGCAGGGCCAGAATGGAAGCATTGTTGAGCGCGTCGGGAGCTACTTCCCCGAACGGCACCAGCGGCAGCATCACGAGCAGCACGGCCGTCTCCGGACGCAATGCGGGCGAGTGGGAAGAAAGGAACATCAGTAATTAGTAGTTAGCGTGCCGTAAAAGTAATTTCCCGTTTTGGGGGCTATATGAGCCTCCTCAAGCTGCAGCTTGACATTTGTCATAGCCCGGTTTTTGGCGTATTTTGACGAACTTTGGCACCCCCTGCACTGGCTCAACTTACAACCGTTGCTGGTACGTATTGTTGAGTTCGGCGTTGCGCTGTTCCGCCGTCTTCTGCCTCCCTTATGCCCGCCGACTCCTTCTCGCGTTCCTTAACCGATGTGCTCATCGAGCAGACCCCCGAGTTTTTGGGGATTTACGACCCCGGGCTGGGCTGGTTTAGGCGCGTCAATCCGGCGGGGGCGCGGCTGATGGGGTACGCCTCGGTGCAGGAGTTTCTGGCCGAACCCAGTCGCGCGCTGCGCACCGCCGCCTTTTCGACCGCCGACTGGGACGCCCTCCGCGAACAGGCTCGCCAACGGGGCCGGCAGGACGCCGAAACCGAAGTCATCCGGCCCGACGGCTCGGCCTTTCAGAGTTGCGTCGAGCCGACGTATTTCCAGGAGGAAGGCACGCCGCTGTTTTTGGTGCGCATCACCGAGCAGAACCGGCTGCACCAGGTGGAGCAGGAGCTGGCCCTGAGCGTGCGCCGCTTCGAGGCCGTGTTTGCCAACGCCACCATCGGCATCCTGGTGTGCAACCGGGTGGGCGTCATCGTGTCGGCCAACCAGATGGCCCATCAGCTGTTTGGCTACCCCGAGGGCACGCTCACCGGCGAGCTCATCGAGGCGCTGGTGCCCAACGCCAGCGGGCGCCAGCACCGGCAGCTGCGCGAGTCCTTCAACGCTTCCCCGTCGGTGCGCTCGATGGGCGCCCACAGCGGCGACCTCGAAGCCCTGCGCCGCGACGGCTCGGTGTTTCCCGTCGAAGTGAGCCTGAGCTACTTTTCCCTCGACGAAGAGCTGTTCGTGGTGTCCTACGTGCTGGACATTACCTATAAAAAGAACGCCCAGCAGGCCCTGATTTCCGAGCGCCAGCGCGTGGAGCGGCTCAACGCCGAGCTGGAGCAGAAGGTGGCCGACCGCACCCACGCGCTGCTCAGCACCCTCGAGCAGGCTCGAGCAGCGCAAAGACGAGCTGTCCAAGGCCCTGGCCGCCGAGCAGGAGCTCGGCGAGCTCAAGTCGCGCTTCGTGTCCATGGCCTCGCACGAGTTCCGCACGCCGCTCACCGCCGTGCTCACTTCGGCCTCTCTCATTGAGCAGTACCCGGCCACCGAGCAGCAGGACAAGCGCCTGCGCCACCTCGAGCGCATTCGCCAGTCGGTGAACCACTTGAACGACATTCTGGAAGAGTTTCTCTCGGTGGGCCGCATCGAGGAAGGCAAGGTGGAAGCGCGCCCGGCCCTGCTGAGCCTGCCCGAGCTGCTGCAGGAAACCGTGGTCGACGTGCAGGGCCTGCTCAAGCACGGCCAGACCATCGAGCAGGACGTGACTTGTCCCGAAACGGTGTGGCTCGACGCCTCGCTGCTGCGCAAAATCCTGGTGAATCTGCTGTCCAACGCCCTCAAGTACTCGGGCGAAAACTCGGTGGTGCGCGTGCGCGCCACCTGTGCCGAGGGCCAGCTCACCCTCACGGTGCAGGACCAGGGCGTGGGCATTTCCCGCGAAGACCAGGAGCATCTGTTTGAGCGCTTCTTCCGGGCCCGCAACGTGACCAATGTGCCCGGCACCGGCCTGGGCCTTTACATTATTGCCAAGTACCTTGAGCTGATGAACGGCACCATTGCCCTGGAGAGCACGCTCGACGTGGGCACCACCGTCACCCTAACCATCCCCTATGAAAACCATTCTGCTGATTGAGGACAACGACTTCATCCGGGAAAACACCGCCGAAATCCTCGAGATGACGGGCTACGCGGTGCTCACGGCTGAAAATGGCAAGGTGGGGGTGGAAAAAGCCCTGGAAACGCGGCCCGACCTCGTGGTGTGCGACATCATGATGCCCGTGCTCGACGGCTACGGCGTGCTGCACATCTTCAACCAGAACCCGCAGCTCTCGGGTGTGCCCTTCATCTTCCTCACCGCCAAAACCGAGCGTAACGACCTGCGCCGCGGCATGGAGCTGGGCGCCGACGACTACCTCACCAAGCCCTTCGACAGCAGCGAATTGCTCAGCGCCATTGCCGGCCGCCTGGCCCGCTTCCAGAACCTCAAGCCCGACTACGACCTGCACGCCGGCGGCCTGCACGAGTTCCTCAACGACGCCCAGAAAGTGGGCAACCTCACCAGCCTCTCGGCCGACCGCAAGCCCCACGCCGTGCCCCGCAAGCAGATTGTGTACGCCGAAGGCGACGAGGCCACGCGCCTCTACTTCGTGCAGGCCGGCCGTGTGAAAACCAGCAAGGCCACCGCCGCCGGCAAGGAGCTGATTACGGGCCTCTACCAAGCCGGCGACTTTTTTGGCTACAAAGCCTTGCTCGAGGGCACCGAGCACCACGACTCGGCCGTGGCTGTGGAAGACAGCACGCTGCTCTACATCCCGGCCGACGATTTTACCCAGCTGCTCAACCGCAACCCCGCCGTCAGCCAGCAGTTTGTGCGCCTGCTGGCCGGCCGCGTGCGCGAGCAGGAAGAGCTGTTGCTCGACATGGCCTACAACTCGCTGCGCAAGCGCGTGGCCGACACCATCCTGCGCCTGCACGAGCAGCAGCGCCACCTCGACGCCGCCAACCCGCTCATTCAACTCTCGCGCGACGACATGGCCGCTCTCATCGGCACGGCCCCCGAGTCGTTGAGCCGCACGCTGAGCGAATTCCGGCACGACGGCCTGATTGAGCTGACCAGCAAGTTTATCCGGGTGCTGCAGCCCGAGCAGCGCGGCGCGCCAACTGGTAGCCACGCCACGCCGCCCGTCCCTAAAGTTTGGCTAAGGTATAAGTGAAAGCAAAAAGCCCCGGCCAACCAGGCCGGGGCTTTTTGGGTGCAAAGCAGCGTGCTGGACGCTTAATAGCTAAACCCATCCTCCCTAAGCTCAGCGCAGGCTATGCGGCACTCAGCCTGCACTGCTAAGCCCAATGACTGCAATTTGCCAGGCCAACCCATTGGAATGCGGTTTTAAAAGAAGCCACTAATACGGGATGGCAAGTGCCTTCATGCTTTCCAGGCTTTATCCAGTGGTGTTACTCTGCCTGAGCTGTTGCTTTTGCTACTGGCGAGCCTTAACAAGGCCTTATAAAAGCACGCATATGGTTCTTAGTGCCTCAAACCGATTTATGAGGGAATATGCCGCGCATTGCTGCTTGCAAAAAAGGATATGTTACCTCCTCACTTATGCTCATTAGTTAGTATGCAATTATTCTGCTTACAAAGAACTGTTGCGCACTTAAAAATTGCACTTTTAAGGGTGCAATCCTGATTAATAAGAAAAATATACTGGTTTGTAACCCGGGACCTATAAAAGGCGCCAGGCCTAAGAAGCTCTGGACTGAGGCGAAGAATAATAGGTGACAGAATGAGGCTACTTCGATTTTTTGGTGGGTAGAGAGCCCATTATTACCTGCGACATGATATTAATTACTTGTTAATCAAATTATTGTGTTGAACACACTGTGTTAGTGTTCTGCTATATTAAAAATTTGGGTGTAGCTCAATTAAAAAATAGAAAAATTATATATTTGCATTTATTACAAAATAATGCCTTGAAAATACCAAAGACAGACATTTTGCCATTTTTAACCTCATCTATTCGTCATATTCTAATAATATATTGGTTAAAATCCGTATAAATTCTATAAAACAACTTTTTTATTCGAAAAGTGATGGTTAGCTTTGAATCCATTTTGTACAGACCCAAAAACTGGATAGCACAACAAGAACTCCTCTTTTCTAGGAAGTCCTTCCGTAGATTATTGCACTTAATAAATAGTTATTAAACCGTTTGTAAACCCACCCCAACCACATTTATGAACAAAAACTTACCCCCACACCAAGCGGGAGATACTTCAAGGCCTACGGGTTCTTGCTGCTCCTGCTGCTGAGTTCATTTGCTTCATTCGGCACCGAATACCCATCAGGAGTTGCCATATCTCCTATTACTGCTACTGCGCAGACAGTGTGCTTAGGTGGTTCATCTACGGCGCTTACACCAGTGCTTTCTGTTTGTAATGCTGGTTCAGGTGGGTCTAAAGCAAACATTACATATAGCTGGTACTACAATTTAACTAATACAACCAGCACAACAAATGCAACGCGTGTTCAAGGACCGACGAGCGGAAACACTAATACAACGCTAAATAGTTATTCTCCGTCAACGACGACAGCTGGAACTCGGTATTACTTCTGCCAAGTTACTCAGACTACCGCTCCGACCACAAGTGGTTGTGGTAGCATAACAACGGCTTTTACCACCGGTACTGTTGCTGTTACCATCAACGCTGCGCCCAGCGTAGCGGCCATCAGCGGCACGGCCTCGGCCTGCGTGGGCGGCACGACCACCCTGAGCACGACCACCACCGGCGGTGCGTGGAGCAGGCTCGAACACGGCGGTTGCCACCGTTAGCACTTCGGGTGTGGTCACCGGCGTCAGCGCGGGTCCGGCCACCATCAGCTACACGGTGGCTGCCTCGGGCGGCTGCGCAGAGGCCAAGGCCACCAAAGACGTTACCATCAACGCTGCGCCCAGCGTAGCGGCCATCAGCGGCACGGCCTCGGCCTGCGTGGGCGGCACGACCACCCTGAGCACGACCACCACCGGCGGTGCGTGGAGCAGGCTCGAACACGGCGGTTGCCACCGTTAGCACTTCGGGTGTGGTCACCGGCGTCAGCGCGGGTCCGGCCACCATCAGCTACACGGTGGCTGCCTCGGGCGGCTGCGCAGAGGCCAAGGCCACCAAAGACGTTACCATCAACGCTGCGCCCAGCGTAGCGGCCATCAGCGGCACGGCCTCGGCCTGCGTGGGCGGCACGACCACCCTGAGCACGACCACCACCGGCGGTGCGTGGAGCAGGCTCGAACACGGCGGTTGCCACCGTTAGCACTTCGGGTGTGGTCACCGGCGTCAGCGCGGGTCCGGCCACCATCAGCTACACGGTGGCTGCCTCGGGCGGCTGCGCAGAGGCCAAGGCCACCAAAGACGTTACCATCAACGCTGCGCCCAGCGTAGCGGCCATCAGCGGCACGGCCTCGGCCTGCGTGGGCGGCACGACCACCCTGAGCACGACCACCACCGGCGGTGCGTGGAGCAGGCTCGAACACGGCGGTTGCCACCGTTAGCACTTCGGGTGTGGTCACCGGCGTCAGCGCGGGTCCGGCCACCATCAGCTACACGGTGGCTGCCTCGGGCGGCTGCGCAGAGGCCAAGGCCACCAAAGACGTTACCATCAACGCTGCGCCCAGCGCGGCCTTCAGCTACAGTGCCGCTTCGTTTTGCAAGACGGGCACCAACCCTTCTCCGACCGTCACAGGCACGGCGGGCGGCACGTTCTCAGCCCCAAGTGCGCTGAGTATCAACCCCACCACCGGCGTCATTAACCTAGCATCCAGCACGGTGGGCGGGCCTTACACCGTTACCTATGCGGTAGCTGCTTCGGGCGGCTGCGCGGCAACCTCGGCTACGGCCAGTGTTACCATTACTGCGGCGCCAAGCGCGGCATTCTCGTATGCTGGTTCACCTTATTGCACCAGTGCTTCGGACAGCCAGGCGGCCGCGTTGGCCGCCGGGGCAACGACCGGTACATTTAGCTCGACCGATGGTCTGATATTGGATGCGTCGACGGGTGCCATCACGGCCTCGGCTTCAACTCCGGGCACCTACACGGTGACCAACACCATCGCTGCCAGCGGCGGCTGCGCGGCCGTGACGGCCACGACCAGCGTCACCATCAACGCAGCACCTAGCGCAGTGTTCTCGTACGCTGGCTCGCCTTACTGCAAAACGGGCACCAACCCAACCCCAACCGTAACGGGCACGACGGGCGGCACGTTCTCGGCGCCGAGCGCGTTAAGCATCAACGCCAGCACCGGCGTCATTGACTTGGCCAACAGCGCGGCCGGCGGGCCTACACCATCACGTACACCCTCGCCGCTAGCGGTGGCTGCGCGGCCACCTCGGCCACGGCTAGTGTTACCATTACTGCGGCGCCTAAAGCTACCTTCTCATACGCAGGCACGCCTTATTGCACGTCCTCCCCTGCCGTTGCAGCGACAATGGGCGCAGGCGCCACTACGGGCACGTTCTCGGCTTCTCCCGCAGGCTTGATAATAGATGCTTCGAATGGCGAGATTACGCCCAGCTCCAGCACGCCAGGTACCTACACGGTGACCAACACCATCGCCGCCAGCGGCGGCTGCGCAGCTACCTCGGCCACGGCCAGCGTCACCATTACGAATAGAGCGGTGGCGACCTTCTCATATGCCGCTACTCCCTACTGCACGACTGTTTCTTCGGCTAAGGTAGCATTGGGCGAAGGTGCTACGGCGGGCACGTTCTCGGCTTCTCCCGCAGGCTTGATAATAGATGCTTCGAATGGCGAGATTACGCCCAGCTCCAGCACGCCAGGTACCTACACGGTGACCAACACCATCGCCGCCAGCGGCGGCTGCGCAGCTACCTCGGCCACGGCCAGCGTCACCATTACAGCGGCACCCATTGCGGCGTTCTCGTATGCTGGTTCGCCTTACTGCACCAGCGCTACGGGCAGCCAAGCGGCCACGTTGGCCTCAGGCGCTAGCACCGGTACATTTACTGCTGCCACGGGCCTAAGCCTGGATGCGTCGACGGGTGCCATCACGGCCTCGACCTCGGCGCCGGGCACCTACACGGTGACCAACACCATCGCCGCCAGTGGCGGCTGCGCGGCCGTGACGGCCACGGCCACGGTAATTATTAATGCTGTGCCTGCTATCACAGGCCAACCGCAGTCTGCTAGCAAGACGGTGGACCAGTCCGTAACCTTTACGGCTACGGCAACCGGTACAGGCCTGAGCTATCAGTGGTATAAAGGAACTCCTGGTCCGCAGACGGCTATAAGCGGCGCAACAAATGCCACATACTCCATAGCTTCGCTTACTACCAGTGACGCCGATGACTATTATGTGGTTGTTAGCGGCACTTGTGCCCCAGCGCTACTAGCACGGCCGCCACGCTTACTGTCGATAAAGCTGACGCGAGCAGCAGCATCGCGCTGGCCGGCCTGAGCCAGACGTACACGGGTGCGCCGCGCTTGGCCACGGCCTCGACCACCGTCTCGGGCACGAGCACTTTCAGCTTTACCTACGCCTTGCTGACCAACGGGGTGGCGGGTACGGCGAGCGCCGCGGCGCCCACCAACGCGGGTTCCTACGCCGTGGTGGCCACGTTGAGCAACGCCAACTACTCGGGTACGAAAGCTGGCACGCTGGTCATCGGCAAGGCCACGGCCACGCTGGCGCTGGGCGCGAGCACCTTCACCTACGACGGCGATGCCAAAGAAGTGGCGGTGACGACCACGCCCGCCGGCTTGAGCGGGGCAGCCATCACGTATGATGGCTCGGCCACGGCGCCCGCCAATGCGGGTTCTTACGACCTAGTCGCCACGTTGACCAACCCGAACTACTCGGCTCCCAATGCCACCGGTACGCTGGTCATCGAGAAGGCCGACGCGAGCAGCAGCATCGCGCTGGCCGGCCTGAGCCAGACGTACACGGGTGCGCCGCGCTTGGCCACGGCCTCGACCACCGTCTCGGGCACGAGCAGCTTCACCTTTACGTATGCCTTGCTGACCAACGGGGTGGCGGGTACGGCGAGCGCCGCGGCGCCCACCAACGCGGGTTCCTACGCCGTGGTGGCCACGTTGAGCAACGCCAACTACTCGGGTACGAAAGCTGGCACGCTGGTCATCGGCAAGGCCACGGCCACGCTGGCGCTGGGCGCGAGCACCTTCACCTACGACGGCGATGCCAAAGAAGTGGCGGTGACGACCACGCCCGCCGGCTTGAGCGGGGCAGCCATCACGTATGATGGCTCGGCCACGGCGCCCGCCAATGCGGGTTCTTACGACCTAGTCGCCACGTTGACCAACCCGAACTACTCGGCTCCCAATGCCACCGGTACGCTGGTCATCGAGAAGGCCGACGCGAGCAGCAGCATCGCGCTGGCCGGCCTGAGCCAGACGTACACGGGTGCGCCGCGCTTGGCCACGGCCTCGACCACCGTCTCGGGCACGAGCAGCTTCACCTTTACGTATGCCTTGCTGACCAACGGGGTGGCGGGTACGGCGAGCGCCGCGGCGCCCACCAACGCGGGTTCCTACGCCGTGGTGGCCACGCTGAGCAACGCCAACTACTCGGGCTCGGCCACGGGCACGCTGGTCATCGAGAAGGCCACGGCTACGGTGACCTTGGCCGGCCTGAGCCAGACCTACACCGGCTCGCCGCGCTTGGCCACGGCCTCGACCACCGTGTCGGGCACGAGCAGCTTCACCTTTACGTATGCCTTGCTGACCAACGGGGTGGCGGGTACGGCGAGCGCCACGGCGCCCACCAACGCCGGCAGCTATGCTGTAGTGGCCACGCTGGTGAACCCGAACTACGCGGGTACGAAAGCCGGCACGCTGGTCATCGGCAAGGCCACGGCCACGCTGGCGCTGGGCGCGAGCACCTTCACCTACGACGGCGATGCCAAAGAAGTGGCGGTGACGACCACGCCGGCCGACCTGAGCGGGGCAAGCATCACGTATGCGGGGGCCACCACGGCGCCCGCCAACGCGGGGACGTACGCGCTGGTGGCTTCGCTGGACAACCCGAACTACACGGCCAGTCCGGTTAGCGGCACGTTGGTCATCGAGAAGGCCGCCGCGAGCAGCACCATCACGCTGGCCAGCTTAACTCAGACCTACACCGGCTCGGCCCTGTCGGCCACGGCCTCGACCACCGTGTCGGGCACGAGCAGCTTCACCTTCACCTATAATGGCTCGGCTACGGCGCCCACCAACGCGGGCTCCTACGACGTGGTGGCCACGTTGGTGAACCCGAACTACGCGGGCTCGGCCACGGGCACGCTGGTCATCGAGAAGGCCACGGCTACGGTGACCTTGGCCAGCCTGAGCCAGACCTACACCGGCTTGGCCCTGTCGGCCACGGCCTCGACCACCGTGTCGGGCACGAGCAGCTTCACCTTCACCTATAATGGCTCGGCTACGGCGCCCACCAACGCGGGCTCCTACGACGTGGTGGCCACGCTGGTGAACCCGAACTACGCGGGCTCGGCCACGGGCACGCTGGTCATCGGCCAGGCTACGCCGACTATCACGTGGAACAATCCTTCTGCCATCACTTATGGCACAGCCTTGTCTCCTACACAGTTGAATGCCGCCGCCAATGTAAATGGCACATATGTCTACTCACCTGCGTCTGGCACCAAGCTTTCGGCCGGTCAAAGTCAGTCTTTGAAAGTGGACTTCACGCCCACAGATGCTGTCAACTACACAACGGCAACCAAGACAGTGACCATCAATGTTAATCCGGCTGCCCTTACCGTAACGGCAAACAGTGTTGCTAATGTGCAGTACAGTGATATAGTACCGGCATTCACTGCTAGCTACTCTGGCTTTGTTTACGGCGAAACAGCAGTTGGCGGTACCCTCAGCTTTACTACGACCGCCAAACTGGAGACCAACAGAGCTGTGTCGAGTGGACCAGGCACATACCAGATTACGCCTGGCGGACTCACTTCTTCTAACTACAACATCACCTACACATCGGCGAATTTTGTAGTAACTCAAGAAGATGCCCGGGTTGACTACATTGGCGCTCAGTATGCGAGCACTGGTGGAGCTACCTCTAACACGGCCACTGTTACATTAAGAGCCCAAGTGCAGGATATCACGGCCTACAATGCGGCAAGTGACCCTAACGCTGGTAATATCACAAATGCAACCGTTGATTTTATCATCAAGAAGTTCGTCGGCGATGCAGCTGTCGCAACAATATTGAATGTTCCTGTAACCTTGGTTACTTCCGGAAACACGATGGTCGGTATTGCTCAGCGCGACTTCACCTTCGACATTGGTAATGAAGTAGGTGTGGTTTACACCATTGAGACTAAAGTAAATGGCTATTACACCTCTGTCAGTGACTTTGATAACATCAACGTTTCGAGGCCCTCTCAGGACTTCGTAACTGGTGGTGGCAATGTGGCTGCTAGTGTTGCTTACTTTGAAAACAAACTTGACCTCACCCGTAAGGTGAACTTTGGGTTCAACATCAAATGGAACAAGTCAGTTAAAAACACGCAGGGCTACCTTAACCTGATGTTCAGAAGCGCTGCAGGAACTATGTACCAATTCAAGGCTACGGCCTTAGGGTCTTTAGCTGTTGATGCTAGCAATGCTTGTTCACAAAAAGCCACGTTCAGCAGCAAAGGCAATCTGAACAATCTGGCCTTGGGAACCAGCGAGGGTAACCTGAACTTGTTCGTATCCATGACCGACGGGGAGCAAGGCCCAGGAACTGACAAAATCCGAATTGAAATATGGAGAGGTGTTCAGGGAGAAGGTGGTGCGCTGGTATTCTCGGCAAGCGGTAGCGGTGCGCTGGGTGAGGTTCTTCTTAACGGCGGCAACCTGTCAGTGCGCAGCGGTGATGTCGTTTGCCCAACAACTCAAAACTCAAACACCGCCAGCACTACGCAGACTGCTACGACCAACGGTCCTGCTGCCAAGCGTGAGGCAGACAGCAACCTCCTGGAAATCTACCCGAACCCGATGGCAGAGAAAGCCACCATCCACTTCCACACGGAGAAGGGTGGCAAGGCTCAGGTGTACCTCTACAACCAGGTAGGTGCACTGGTTGCCACGCTCTACAATGCCGAAGTTGAAAGCGGCCGCGAGTACTACATCTCCCTCTCTCGTGAGAACATTGCGGATGGTGTGTACTTCTGCCGCATGATTACCAACGGCAAAGTGGAGAACAAGCGCATCACCATCATGCGGTAGTTGAGCTTGCTTCAGTAACTGAAGCTTCTACTTAAAAAGGCAGCCAGGAATATCCTGGCTGCCTTTTTGCATTTATCTAGATGTAGATAGATTGGGAATGGGTGAGTTGTTCAATCACTCAAACACCCATTTTTCCGCGTGCCGCAGGTATTGCTCGTCGATAACGGCACCCAGGCCGGGACGGGTGGGAACTTCAATCACGCCATTGGCCAGGTAACGAATGCCGCCGACCACAGGGTCTTCGGCGTACATCAGCGGGGTATCGAAATCGCAGTGGTGGATGGCATCGCTGGTCAGGGCCAGGTGCGCGGCGGCGGTCATGCCCAGGCGCGATTCCATGAAGCCGCCGACTTGCAGCACCATGCCCGCGGCGGCGCCAGCTCCACAATCTTCTGGGCCCGGTGCAGCCCCGACGACTTGCCCAGCTTGATGTTGAACTGGGGGCAGGCGCGTAGCTCAATCAGGCGGGCGGCGTCGTGCTCATCGCCGCAGCTTTCGTCGGCCATGATGGGGATGGGGGAGGCGGCCGACACCCGGGCCAGGTCCATGAACAGGTGGCGGGAGATGGGCTCTTCGCAATGGTCGATGCGGAAGGGCGCCAGCGCCTGAAGCACGGCAATGGCCGCGTCGGCCGTGTGCCAGCCTTGGTTGGCGTCGATGCGCAAGGGGTGGTCGGGCCCGATGCCTTCCCGGATGGCCCGGATGCGCGCCACGTCGGCCGCCAGGGTTTCGCCCAGCTTTACTTTGATGGCCGGGAAGCCCTGCTGCTGAAACCGGATGGCATCGGCCTGCATCTTGTCTGGCGGCCCGAGGCTCACGGTCATATCGGTGGTGAGCACCTTGTTGGTGTGCCCGCCCAGGAAAGCGTAGAGCGGCACGCCTGCTTGTTGGGCTGCAATGTCGTGCAGGGCCATATCGAAGGCACTTTTGATGCTGCTGTTGCCGTAGATGATGCGGTTCATCAGGGCCACGCCGCCGGCCAGGTCCAGGGCATCGTGCCCGTGGAGGCCCCGCGCCAGGTATTGAGCCACGGCAAAGCAGGTGTCGATGCTCTCGCCGTTGATGGTGAGGTAGGGGCTGCACTCGCCATAGCCAGTGCAGCCGTCGGCCGTCCGGATGCGGATGACTACATTTTGCACCTCATTGATGGGCCCCAGCGAAATCACAAAGGGCTCCTTCAGCGGTAGGAACAGCTTGAAAATTTCAATGGACTGGATGGTGGTTTTCAGCATGGAGCGAAGTAAACGAGGAAGCACCTATTTCAAGCCTCTTTGGGAAGCTGGGCTGGGGCTTGGTGGGACCCCAACCCGGCGGAACCTCACCCCCGGACCCTCTCCCTTGGAGAGGGGAGCCACGACGGCGCGAACGTAGCGCGGACTTTTAGTCCGCGCCTGAACGGGTAGAATCGAGCGACTCGCGGACTAAAAGTCCGCGCTACACTCGTCAGGCTCCCTATTTTATTGAGAGGAGCCGAGGTGAGGTGCCACAAGCGCATTTCGGCCCGCAGCCAAAGGCAGCGATTAATGAACGATAGGTAGGGCCAATCCACTAGCTTCGCTGCGTCATCACGTATCCATAACCGCACGTGCTAATGTTGTCGAACGTTTGCCGGGCCGCACCACAACAAGTGCGTGGCCTTTATCAATCAACTAGTCATGTCAGGAAGTTGGGCTGGAGCCTGCTCCTGGTTTGTTGTGCCGGGGCGCTACGGGCCCAAACGGTAGCCTCGCCCGTAACATTGCTGCGGCCCGCCGCGGTGTTCGACGGGCAGGCCATGCACTCCGGCTGGGCAGTACTGGTCGAGAACGATAAAATCACGGCCGCGGGCCCGGCCGCCCAGCTCACCGCGCCAGCCGGGGCCCGCACCCTGGAGCTGCCCGGCCTCACCCTGATGCCGGGGATGATAGAGGGCCACGCGCATATGCTGCTGCACCCCTACAACGAGACGCCCTGGAATGACCAGGTGCTGCTCGAGTCGCAGGCCTTGCGGGTGGCGCGGGCCACCGTGCACGCCCAACGCACGCTGCTGGCCGGCTTCACCACCGCCCGCGACCTGGGCTCCGAAGGGGCGGGCTACGCCGATGTTGGGCTGAAACAGGCCATCAACCAGGGTATTGTGCCCGGGCCGCGCCTGCTGGTGGCTACCCTGGCCCTGGTGGCCACGGGCAGCTACGGCCCCAAGCTGGCCACCGACATCGACGTGCCCCAGGGCGCGCAGGAGGCCGACGGCGTGGACGGCATCGTGCGGGCCGTGCGGGAGCAAATCGGCAAGGGCGCCGACCTCATCAAGGTGTACGCCGACTATCGCTGGGGCCCAAACGGTACGTCGCAGCCCACTTTTTCGCAGGATGAGCTAACGCTGATTGTGCAAACGGCGCGCTCCGCCGGCCGGGGCGTAGTGGCCCACGCCTCCACGCCCGAGGGCATGCGGCGCGCCATCCTGGCAGGGGTCGAAACCATTGAGCACGGCGACGACGGTACCCCCGAAATATTCAAGCTGATGAAGCAGCGCGGCGTGGCGCTGTGCCCCACCGTGGCCGCCGGCGATGCCATTGCCCAGTACCGCGGCTGGAAAAAGGGCCAGGACGCCCTGCCGCCCCGCATTCAGCAGAAGCACGAAAGCGTGAAAGCGGCCCTCAAAGCGGGCGTAACGCTGGCCATGGGCGGCGATGTGGGCGTGTTTACCCACGGCGACAACGCCCGCGAAATGGAGCAGGCGGTGCGCGACTTCGGCCTCACGCCGCTGCAGGTGCTGCGCCAGGCCACCAGCGGCAATGCCCGGATTTTCCACCTCGCCGACCGCGGCAGCATCCGCCCCGGCCTGCTGGCCGATATGGTGGCAGTAACCGGCGACCCCACCCAGAACGTAAGCGCCGTGCGCAACGTGCGGCTGGTGATGAAAGGCGGCGTGCTCTACAAGCAGCCGTAAGGCGCATTTATATATGCTTGAGCTTCAAACACCATAACGCCTGTCATGCTGAGGTACGAAGCATCTTATCGCCGACGAACTAATCGTTGAGCCGTGAGTAGATGCTTCGTGCCTCAGCATGACAGACGTTATGGTTGCAGTTGAGCTGAAACAATAGCAGCACCAGCGACTTGGAGCGTTACTGCACCCGGCGCACGCTGCCGCCTCCGCCGCTGCTGTTGTTGGCCACCCGCGGGTCGCCTTTGTAGCGCACGTCGCTGCCGCCCGAGGCGCTGGAGGAGATTTCGTCTTCGACCGAGACGTTGACGTCGGAACCGCCGCTGGCGCTCACGTTGGCGGTTTTGCTTTGCAGGGCGAAACCGTCGTAGTCGGAGCCCCGCTCACTTCCACTCGCTGGCGCTCCACGCGGCCGGACAGGTCCACATCGCTGCCGCCGGAGGCCTGCACGGTGAGAGTTTTGGCCGTCAGGGCCAGTTTCACGTCGCTGCCGCCGCTGGCCTCAATCCGAAAGTCGTCGGCCCGGAAGGTTGATTCGCCTTTGGCATCGGCGCCCCCGCTCAGCGCCAGGCCCGTGAGCCTGGGGCAGGTGATGTAGACGTTGACTTTGCGGTTGTTGCTCAGCAGGTGGCGCCAGGAGTAGTTGCGCTCCCACCCGATGCGGAGCGTGCCGTCCTCTACTTCCGTAACCAGGTGCTCCTGGGCTTCGGGCGTGCCCTCCACTACCACCGACGTGCTGGAGCCCTGGGTCAGAAACACATCAATGCCGCCACTGGAGCTGACGGCCTGGAAGCTGCCCACCTGGCGGGGCTGTTTTACCTGGGCTTGCGCCGAGCACGAGGCCAGCGCAACGGCGGCGCCTACCAGCGCGGAGGAAAAAAGGGATTTTCATGGAAAAAGCAGAATAAAGGTGTAAATCAATTGATGCAGGAAACCGGGTCGTGGTTGCCTGGCCTACACTAATTTACTATGGCTTTGCGGAAAAGATAGCGCGTCTGCGAAGACGTGGAGATGGACGTGGTGCCTTATAAACGGGGCGCTCGGGGTCGTTGAATTGCAATTCTCTTTCGAGCTTTTGCACGGCTTCTACCGGCCGCGACACGGCACGGATTTCCAGCAGCTCCCAGCCCTCTGCAGCCATCTCGTTGATGGCTTTAAGCAGCAGCCCGTCCAGCTCACCCACGGCACATAGTTCAGGAATTTGCGGGTGGGCTCCAGCTTTATCTGCCCGCGCCAGGCCGGCGCCAGCCAGATGCGGTGGTCGTCGAGGTGCACCTGCTGGTATTGGTAGCGCACTCCCGCTGCATTGCTCACAGTGGTAGTGCTCACTACGAGTTGCATGCTGGTTCCGGGCAGCGCGGGCAGCACGGAGAGTGGAGGAGGCACCGGAATAGATTGAGCCGCGGCGACACGGCAAGACAGCAGGGCCGCAAACCAAAGTAGCACGTTTTTCATGGTGGCAAAAGCAGGAAAAGGGTTGAAAAAGCCGCGTAGAAGCGGCATTTCCAACCCTTTTCGAGTACCATGCCAGCCGGCTAGTCCCGCTTGCTCTTGAGCATGTTTTTCAGGGCCGCCAGCTCGTCGCGCAGCTTGGCCGCTTGGAGGAAGTCGAGCTCCTTGGCGGCCGCTTCCATCTGCTTTTCGGTGGTTTTGATGAGCTTTTCCAGCTCCGGCCGGGTCATCATGGCCACCACGGGTTCGGCGGCTAGCGCCAGGGCCGAGCCGCCGTCGCTGTCGGGGCCGGCGTAGGCCTGCGGCTCAATTACGCGGTAGTCCGACAAGGCCGTTTGGCCCAGGATTTCGGCGTGGCTCTTGCGCACCGTGCGCGGCGTGATGCCATGCTCCTGGTTGTACGCCAGGGTGGCGCGGCGGCGGTTGGTCTCGTCGATGGCGCGCTGCATGGAGCCCGTGATGCGGTCGGCGTACATAATCACCTTGCCCTTGTCGTTTCGGGCGGCTCGGCCCATGGTCTGAATCAGGCTGCGCTGGTCGCGCAGGAAGCCTTCTTTGTCGGCGTCGAGGATGGCCACGAGGCTCACCTCGGGCAGGTCGAGGCCTTCGCGCAGCAGGTTCACGCCGATAAGCACGTCGATTTCGCCCAGGCGCAGCTTGCGCAGAATCTCCACGCGGTCGAGCGTTTTCACGTCGGAGTGCACGTATTCTACCTTGATGCCGAGGCGGTCCATGTACTTGCTTAGTTCCTCGGCCATGCGCTTGGTGAGGGTGGTCACCAGCACCCGGTCGCCCTGCTTCACCCGCTCGTCCACTTCGTCGAGCAGGTCGTCAATCTGGTTGATGCTGGGGCGGATGTCGATTTCCGGGTCGAGCAGGCCGGTGGGGCGGATAATCTGCTCTACGATGATGCCGCCGCTCTGCTCCAACTCGTAGTCCGAAGGCGTAGCCGATACGAACACGGCCTGCCGGTACATGCTCTCGAACTCGTTGAAGGTCAGGGGCCTGTTGTCGAGGGCCGAGGGTAGGCGGAAGCCGTACTCAATGAGGGCGGTTTTGCGGCTGCGGTCGCCGCCCCACATGGCCCGGATTTGGGGCATGGTGGCGTGGCTTTCGTCCACCACCAGCAGGAAGTCGTTGGGGAAATAGTCGAGCAGGCAGAACGGCCGCGAGCCGGGCGTGCGCTGGTCGAAGTACCGCGAGTAGTTCTCGATGCCCGAGCAGTAGCCCAACTCCCGAATCATCTCGAGGTCAAACTCGGTGCGCTCCATGATGCGCTTGGCTTCGGCATCGCGGCCTTCTTTCTCGAAGTACGCGTGCTGCAGCACCAGGTCGTCCTGAATCTGCTTGATGGCCGTGTTCAGCGTTTCCTTGCCGGTCACGAAGAGGTTGGCCGGGTACAGCGCCACGCCGTTGGCCTCGTCCGAGAGCTTCTTGCCGCTCACCGGGTCAATCTTGTGCACCGACTCGATTTCATCCCCGAAGAAGTAGAGGCGGAACGCGTGGTCGGCGTAGGCCGGAAACACGTCCACGGTATCGCCCTTCACCCGGAAGGTGCCGCGCGTAAACTCCACTTCGGTGCGCGAATACAGAATCTGCACAAACTGGTAGAGCAGGTTGTTGCGCGTGTAGCGCATGCCCGGCTTCAGGAAAATGACGTTTTTGGCAAATTCCTCGGGGTTGCCGATGCCGTAGATGCACGACACCGAGGCGATGACGACGATGTCGCGCCGGCCGCTGAGCAGGGTAGAGGTGGTGTGCAGCCGCAGCTTCTCAATCTCCTGATTGATGGCCATGTCCTTCTCGATGAAGACGTCGGAGCTGGCGATGTAGGCCTCGGGCTGGTAGTAGTCGTAGTAGCTGATGTAGTACTCGACGGCGTTGTTCGGGAAAAACGACTTGAATTCGCCGTAAAGCTGGGCAGCCAGCGTTTTGTTGTGGCACAGCACCAGGGCCGGCTTGCCGGTTTGGGCAATGACGTTGGCCATGGTGAAGGTTTTGCCGGTGCCGGTGGCGCCGAGCAGCACCTGGGCGTACTCGCCGTTGTTTACGCCCTCCACGAGCTTGGCAATGGCCGTGGGCTGGTCGCCGGTGGGCTTAAATTCTGAGGTCAGTTGGTACTCCATGCAACGGGAAAGGTAGGCCGAAAAGGTCAGCCTAACTTAACCACAAACCGGTATTTTGGGTTTCGTAGGAAATGAAATGGCCGGCTGTGAAACCACAAACGCCCAGCCTTGGGAAGGCGGGGCGTTTGTAGGACTGAAAGAAAAGCCAGCTGCTACCGGCCGAACTCTACGCTGGCTTCTACGCCGAAGCTATACGGCCGGCTCTGGGCTAGGAAGCCCTGCGCCGGGTGCGCGTTCAGCGGAACCAAGCCCAACTCGGCCACCGGTCCCAGCGTCATGGCCCATTTGCCTGCTCCGAACTGGGCGCCGGCGCCACCCCGAATGCTGCCCAACACGCGGCGGTACGGCGTACTGGCCGAGGCAATGGAATACGTGCGGGTGGCTTCGGGGCTGCCTTCTACCTCGCTGCGCACGCCGAGCAGGGCGCTCACCACGCCGCCAAGGCGACCGTACAGGCTCCAGCCGCGTTTGGCGGGGTTGCTGTAGCTCAACTCGACCGGGATGCCGGCCGTGCGGTAGCGGAAGTCGGTGGTGCGCAGGGGCCCGGTGCTAAACTGGCCCAGGTCCAGCAGGCTGCTCGCCCACAAATGCCGAAGCCGAAGCCGATTTGGCGCTGGACTGACTGAATTCGGCTCCCGTCGTCAGGGACCAATGACCCGTGAGGTGGCGTTTGGCTTGCAGGGCAATGCGCTGGCCGAGGCCGGGGCGCAGGTTTTCGCGATACTGAGCCGCCGCGGCTTCCGTCAAGGCCGGCGAGTCGGTCCCGAGGGCGGGGTTGTAGTCGTGCTCCGGCTCAATTCCAACGCGGGAGAAGTTGATGTTTGGGTTGAAGGCGCCAGCGGCGTAGCTGCCCCCGAAGTGCCATTTGCGCGCTTCCGAAGCCACTGCTGTTTCAGCGTTTTCGGGCAGCGACAGGGTAGCCAAACCGTTGGGCAACGCCGCAGGAACGGAGACGGCCAGCGACGCCGGGGAAGTAGCAAGCATGCTCACTGGCTCGGCCGCCGCCACCGTCGAAGCTTGCGAGAAAGCCGCCATGGTGGGTGCGCCCGCAGCGGCACCGCTCACGGCACCCGTGGTGGTTGCTGCGGCAGCGGCGGTTGTGGCAGCCGTGGTTGTTGTTCCAGCCGCTACCAGAATTGAGCTGTCGGTGCGGTCGGCGGCGGCACTCAGGCCCTGAGCTTCGCTGCTCGTTGGCTGTGAGGTGCGCGCGGCAATGGCCGATTGGTTTTGGCTAGTCACCGTTTCGGTACTCGATGCGCCAGTCGGGTTAGCATCGGTTGAGCCAGCCGCGGCGCCAGCAGTGCGTTGTCCGGCGCTGCGAGTGGTAGTTGCTACGCCGTTTTCCAACTCGTTGCGGACCTCGCCTGGCCCAAAGCCCGTTTCCCGACGGGCCGAATTGGCGCCCACAGCCGATTGAGCTGACGGATACGTAGCGCGCGCAACCGACCCGGAAGTGGTCGGCGTGATACCGGATGCAGCAATAGCTGCGGAATTGCGAGCGGTTGAGCTGGAATTTGCCGCTACCGAAGCAGCCGTTTGGTCGGCTTGCCCGTTGCCGTTGTACCGGCCATTGCCAGCCGTTGCGGCGGCGCCGGTGCTGGTCGAAGCGGCAGTGTGCGGCTCAACCGTGCGCGTTGCGACTTCTGCTCCGGCCATGTCGGAGGCGCGGTGCGCCCACCAGCCGGTGCCGGCCAGGGTTGCCAGCAGCAAGCTGGCCGCGGCCACCCAGCGCGTGGCCGCAAGGCGACGCCGGTAGGTTTCGTTCTGGCGAATGAGCAGCGAATTGTCAATCTGGTCCCAGAGCATGGGGCGCGGCGGCACGGCGGCTTCTTCCCCCAGGTGATGGCGGAATAAGTCCTCTAGGCTGCCGGTGGGTTTTGGCGTAGAATTATCTTCGATAGGATTAGCTGACATGGCGGGTTGGAGCACCGAGGCGTTCCAATTTAGTTTGTAAGATGACCCGGGCCCGGGAGTATTGCGACTTGCTCGTGCCCTCGGTGATGCCTAGTAATTCTCCGATTTCTTTGTGGTTGTAGCCTTCTATGGCGTAAAGGTTGAAGACCATGCGGTAGCGGGGAGCCAACTCCTGCACCATCTCCAGCAACTCCTGGAAGTTATAATTACTAAGGGTAAATTCTTCGCTGGCCAACGTCTGCGGGTACTCGCCGTCGCTCACTGCCACCAGCGAGGCATTGCGGCGGTGCTGGCGCAGCGCCGCATTAATCATGATACGACGAATCCAAAACTCCAGCGGGCATTCGCGCCGGAAGCTGGCCAGGGTCCGAAACACCGTCAGGAAGCCTTCCTGCAGCACGTCTTCGGCCTCGAAGGTGGTTTGGGCGTAGCGCAGGCACACGGCCATCATTTTGCCGGCGTACTTGTCGTAGAGCAGCTTTTGGGCCAGCTGCCGGCCCCGCAGGCAGCCGTCGATGAGCTCGGCTTCGGTGGGCGGGCCGGTGACGGCGCCGCGGCTGGCCGTCAGGCGCGGCGCCACGGGCGTCTGGTCGGGCAGCACGTCGTCGGCCCCAAAAGCAAACCACGTCGCGGCGCTCATGCCGGCAGCCGGTAGCTCGGGCCGGCGAGGATAACGGTAGAGAAGGTCATTTTTTGCAGCAATAGAAAGGCGAAACAAGCCCGCAGGCCCGGGCCCGGAAGTGGGCCGCTGCATGGGGATGCACGTTGGGGCCAAATGGTTGCAACGGCTCGGCGAAACTTGCCGGGACCAGGAAGTTATCACCGAAAAAGCACCTTGGCAACGCGCGCAGCACCTCCCTTATTTCCGGTTCCAGATGTCCCAGGCCGCTTCCGCTTGCAGGCACAGCATCTCAAATCCGTTTTTCACCTGCGCGCCGGCCTCCTTGCCTTTGGCCATAAACAGCGTTTCGGTGGGGTTGTACACCAGGTCGTAGAGGTAGTGTTGCTCGGTGAGGGCCTCGTAGGGAAGGCGCGGGCATTCGTCGGTGTCGGGAAATGTGCCCACGGGGGTAGCATTCACAATAAGCGGGTGGGCCGCGATAATCTGGGGCGTGAGGTCGTCGTAGGTCAACCCCGGCCCCAGCGGGTTGCGGGTCACGTTCCAGTGCGCAATGCCCAGCTCCTGCAGGGCCACTTCCACGGCCTTGGCTGCGCCGCCTGCGCCGAGCACTAGGGCCCGCATCTCTTCGCCGCGGTGCGGAAAGAAGGTTTTCAGCGAATTCCGGAAGCCCAGGTAGTCGGTGTTGTGGCCCACCAGGCGGCCCTCGGGGGTGCGCGCTATCACGTTCACGGCACCCACCCGGCTGGCCGAAGACGCCAGGCTCGTCGAGGTAAGGCACCACCGATTCTTTATAGGGCACGGTCACGTTCAGGCCCACTAGGTCGGGGTGGGCTGCCACCAGCCCCGGAAGCTCGCCAATGGTGGCCAATTCAAACAAGTCGTATTGGTGCTCGTGCAAACCCAGGGATTCGAACTTCTGCGTGAAGTACATCTGCGAAAACGAATGACGAAGGGTGCGGCCAATAAGCCCAAACTGACGCATGCTATTGCAATGTTGAAGAAGGAAACAGGCCCAAAATAACACAATAAAACCGCCCCAGCCAATTGCGTGCTAGGGCGGCCTTATTCAGAAATTACAATTTTGCCGGAGTCATTTGGCTATTGCGAGGCCCAGGGCAGGTAGCTAAGCCAATAGCCGCGATTGGGCTGTTTTGCGAAAGCTAAGAGGGGCCGTTGCTAAGCTTGGGCCGGCGCCGGGCCCGCTGCCTGCTCCACTCGGGCTTACTGCGCCTGAGGGGCCGTGCGCGAGCTGAATTTGTCTTTCAGAAACGACCACAGAGGCGGCAGTATCGACACCAGAATGATGCCGTAGATTACCAGGGTGAAGTTTTTCTGGACCCAGGCGATGTTTCCAAAAAGTAGCCCGCCAGGGTCAGCGAAATCACCCAGAACGCGGCCCCGGCAATGCTGTAGGAGGCAAAGTAGCGGTAGGTCATGGTACCCACGCCCGCCACAAACGGGGCAAACGTGCGCACAATGGGCACAAAGCGCGCCATGATGATGGTCTTGCCGCCGTGCTTGGCATAGAACTCCTGGGTCTGGTCGAGGTACTTGCGGTTCAAAAACTTGTAGTTCTCGCGAAACACCCGCGGCCCCAGGTAATCGCCCACAAAGTAGTTGAGGTTGTCGCCAATGAAAGCCGCCGCTATCAGCAGCGGAATCAGAATCAATACATTCAACAGGGGCGCTCCCGTTTCAGGGTTGGGCTGGGCGGCCAGCGTGCCGGCCACAAACAGCAGCGAATCGCCGGGCAGGAAGGGAAACACAATCACGCCGGTTTCGGTGAAGATGATGAGAAACAGGATGAGGTAAATCAGGTTGCCGTAGTCGTGCACCAGCAGCTTGAGGTGCACGTCGAGGTGGAGAATGATGTCGAAGAAATGCTTGATGAGTTCCATGCCGGGCGTAGTTGAGCCACAAAGAAAACGCCCGAAGCTGAAGTAGCCGCCCCGACATCCCATTCCTAGGTGGGGCAGCTTGCCCAACACTGCTTTAATACTTGTGGTTGTCCGTCCGATGCTGATGTCATTATTAGTCACATAATACAATTATAGGAGGCTAGGACGGTGGCGACAATCCCTGTACTTTTGCTGCCCGTTCAGCTAATGCTGAAAGCGGCCTAGCTCTTTTCACCTTTTTCTACACTTTATACGGGTTCCAGAAAACTGGTCAGTATCAGGCCACAGGCCTATTCATGCCCACTATGCAGCCATTTGCCTTCTGAATTATAGTAATGAGTAGTTGAAATTG
Organism: Hymenobacter humi; assembly: GCF_042665855.1. Taxonomy (NCBI): domain Bacteria; kingdom Pseudomonadati; phylum Bacteroidota; class Cytophagia; order Cytophagales; family Hymenobacteraceae; genus Hymenobacter; species Hymenobacter humi. The sequence continues at coordinate 1,035,614 of NZ_JBHTEK010000001.1, forward strand.
GCACGACCTGTGATGGAGCCCGCGCCGCTGATTGCGGGTCTTTTTTTGCCTTTTATCTAATCTAACGTCTCGCTTAGTTTATCCCAACCTCAACGATTAAGTTTCCATAACAGGGCTGCATGAAGGCATGACTGAAAATATACTTATAAGATGATTGTGTATCGGAGCGGGGACTGGTGGCGGGCCTTAGGGCACTCCCGGGCCTATGCAGCTTTCTCGTTGCTTAAGCGTGTTGGTGGGCTTGTATGCTTCCGCCAATGTATACCTGCTGCTCAGCTTGCTGTGAGTGCTCCGTTTCCACCTAAGCATGCTATAGTAAAGACAAGTCATTGTCGAGCAATAGGCAGGGCTTAAACGAACTGAAGATGCTCGAAAATATCAGCCATAACGCGCTGATATAGCTTTATTTTGATTGTGGCTAGTTAGTCGAGTTTTTTCACTCACTCATCGAGCAAAAGACCCATTGTAACCCACTTAGACATAAGGAATGCAACCTTCTTTGTTTGTATTATACAGATATTTACTTTGATTTTTAATCATATGTAGCACCTTTTTTTACTCATCCGTATATGCGCCTCATTATGCTACGGGTACAATCCGTTTCCTTCTTTTTTACATTTCACCACCAAATTCATGAACACTTCGATTTTTACTCAAAAGCTGTTACGACAGCGCGGCTTCTTAGCCTCCCTTATTTCACTTTTAGCCTTGTTTGTCGGTTTGGGCGCATCGCTCACGGCGGAGGCTCAATCGTATAATTCTGATAATATTACTATCAGTGCTTCGCCAAGCGGCGGAATTGCTACTTCTACAAAATATGATGGTTCGCGCGATAAAGCTCCCTATAATCCGCTTTTCAATGGGGCAATTCTGGGGAACGGCTCTCTATTCGATCAGGCTACAGGTAGCCTAACTATCACAGCAGCTTCTGCTAACCTTAGCACTTCATCTTCGAAGCCATTTACGGAATCGTTGCTTCTATATCGGGTTTACCTAAGTGGTACTACTCCACCGGCGAATTTATCCAAAATTACATTCGATTTGTTATCTGCTGATAATAACTCTAATGATGTAACTTTTGGTGTAAGTAACGTAGCTATTGATTTGCTTCATCACCCTGCCGTGCTGGGTGGAGGAACATATGTAGTAGAAATTTTTTACCAAAGTACCTATACTAAAAATATAGCTAATGTTGATGAACCTTATCAAATAATTGACCCTGGGGCAGTTAATATTGGATATCGAGCTACATTTAAAGTTCTAACTCCTTTGGTTACCCCGTCTGGGGGAACTTCTATGTGGATTAGCACTGGTGTTATAGCTGGTCAGCCGGTCGCATCAGGCTGGGGTCGGCAGTGGTAGCACCGACTGGACAAATCCCGGTAACTGGAGCAACGGTGTACCGCAAGCATCTTCAGATGCATTGATTCCAGCGAGGGATTCTATCAATTTTAGGGTCTATCCGATTCTGGATAATCCAACGTATAACTATGCGGTCAAAAATCTCACTCTGCAAGGTCAAAGCAACTCGGCGAGGGGGAAGTGACCATCGAGCAGGCTACGCTCACGGTTTATGGCAACATACGTCAGAACGCTGGTGGACTAAGAGGAACGGTGACCCGTGCACCCGGTGTAAGGGATGCCAGCAAGAATTCTACCTTGGTACTTGCGGGAGCGGGCCAGATTATTACAGGTCGTTTGGGAGTCCCAGATGTGATAGTTGCTGGCTCGGGAATTAAATCTGTGACTGGAACCCTCGCGCCGAGCAATACTTTATCTTTCCAACCAACTAGCCCTGCCAACGGAGTAATAGTTCAATCAGCTTTTGAAGATCAGTCGGGCGCGACAAATCTTTTTGTGCCAGTTGTATTCGATACTACATTACAGACGCTCATTGATTTGGGTGCTGATGGAGTCATTAATCAGGAGCCTGGTTACGGGGAAACTAATGTTTCCTATGTGAGAGGTGTACTTCGCGCTGAACATAAATTAACCAATGGCATAAAGGAACCTTTCGGAAACATTGGGCTAGATATTACCGCTAATTACACATCCGTACCAAATATCTATATTTTTCGCATCGTTGATGACCCGCTCCAAAGCCCTACTTCACCTACAGGCAGGATTGCAAAGCCTATCAAGCGTCAGTATTTAATCGACAATGCTTTGGATAGTGAAAATCCAAGCTTTAGTGCGGCAATGCTTTCTGTTGTGTTTCACTATTTGGACTCCGTTAGCGAGTTAAATGGAATTCCTGAAGAAAACCTGACCATGTTCCGGTCCCGGTCCAACGGTCCTCCTTACGCGCCCGTATTCGGCACACTTGATGCTGATAAAAACATAGTTACCCGTCTCGATTTGCCAAGCTTGACCCGATTTACACTCACGCTAGGCGACAAAAAGAATCCCTTGCCCGTTACGCTGACGAAGTTTGATGCTAAGCGCATGGGCGCCGATGTCCTGGTTACTTGGCAGACCGCGTTGGAGACAAACAGCAAAGGGTTTGAAGTACAGGTTTCAACGAACGGTACCGACTTCCGCACCTTGGCTTCGGTAGCCAGCGCTTCGGCTAACAGCAGCTCCGCTAAATCGTACAGCTACCTCGATACCGAGCGTAATAAAGCTGGCAAGCGCTACTACCGCTTGCGTCAGATTGACCTCGACGGCAAAGACGCTTATTTCGCCCCTGTTGTCGTGAGCTTTGATGGTAAAGCCATTAGCGCTGGTTTGGTAGCTTACCCGAACCCGTTCAATGGTGCTGAATCATTGCATCTGGCATTCACATCGGCTACCGGTGGCAAAGGCCAGTTGCGTATCAGCGATATGACGGGCCGCACGATTCGCCAGGAAGCTGTCGAATTAGCAGCAGGCCTCACGGACTTATCCGTGAAGGGTTTAACTGACCTGAAAGCGGGCATCTACATCGTAAACTTTACGCTGCCTACAGGTGAGGTAAAGAACCTGAAAGTGGTGAAGCAATAAGCTAACGACTCACGGCAACAAAAACGCCGGTCTCCGCAAGGGGGCCGGCGTTTTTGTTCCTAATACTTTGGGCTGCTAAAAGCCCGTTCTGAGTGAGGGGAGACGTTTAGCCGCGCGGCATGGAGGTGCCGGGCTTGCCCGTCTTGGCCGCGGGGCGGAACATGGGGTCCACGGCGTCCATGTCGAGGAAATGCGAGAAAGTGTCACCGCGCAAGCCCAGGCGGATGGTTTCGAGGCTCACCACTTCGTTGGGGGCAATGTTGCCCAGGTTAACATTGGCGCCAAGCAGCTTAATAAACCACACTTGCTGGGCCTTCTGCGGAGCTTCCCACAGAATCTTCTCAGAAGGAATCTTGGTCAGGATTTCTTCCACCAGGCCCGAGCGCACCTCGCCGGTGCTGCGGAACAAGCCCACGTTGCCGCCCTCGCGGGCCTCGCCAATGACCTTAATGGCGCCGGCGGCTAGCTCTGTTTCCATCTGCGAAATCCACTTGTAGGGCGGAATGATTTTCTCGGCGTCTTTCGAGCCCACTTCACTCAGCACCCGCACGGCCTTGCTCAACTCACGGATGTACTCGCATTTTCGGTCGTGGTCGAGGTCGATGCTGCCGTCGGATACTTCGGCGTATTCCATGCCCATGGTGTCTAACAGGCGGCGGTAATCGTCGAACTGGTTGCGGATGATGAAGGCCTCAAACAGCGTGCCCCCGAAGTACACGGGAATATTGGCTGCCCGATAGATTTCGAGCTTGCGCTTTAGGTTGGGCACCACGTAAGACGTGGCCCAGCCCAATTTTACAACATCGGTGTAAGCAGCAGCCACTTCCAGGAAGTCTTCCACTTCGCGCAGGCTCATGCCCTTGTCCATGACCATGGTATAGCCTTGTTCGCGGGGCTTCGGCGTGCGCTCGGGCAGTTGGGAAAGGTCGTAATTCATCAATAAAGGTTGTGATGGGATGGTGAGGGGAACCTTACCGGCAGCAAATGGGGTGGCACCGGCAAAGAAAAACCGCCCATCGGATGATGGGCGGTTACAAAAGTAGCTTCAACAGTAAATGTTATTTCCGAAACTGCTCAATAAGCTTCTTCAGGCCGGGCTGTTCGCGCAGGGCGGGGAAGTAGTCGAAGAGCAGCACGTGCTGCTCGTAGTTGAGCGTAAGAGCCGTTTCCAGCGTCGTATAGGCTTCGCGCATGCGGCCGTCGGCTAGCAGGTAAGCGCACAGCATGTAATGAAAATGCGCCTCGTGCGGGTGCAGGTTCACGGCGTGGCGCACCAGGTCAACGGCTTCAGCAAAGTGGCCTTGCTCGTAGAGAATAGCGCTCCAGCTCACCCAGCCCTGCACGTCGTCGGGCGCTACCTCGGTCGCTTTTTCATACGACTCGAGGGCACTGACCACGTTGCCCACCTGGTTTTCGGCCGCTCCCAGAGCCGACCAGTACTCGCCGCTCTCGGCGTAGAGCTCGGTGGCCTTCCGGAAGTAATGAATGGCCTCAAACCAGCGCCCCTGCTCTTGCAGCAGCACGCCCTGGCCAAACCAGGCTTCGTCCATTTCGGGGTTTATCTCCAGGGCCTGGCGATAGTACTTGCGGGCTGGCTCCCAGTCGCGCAGCTTCTCGTAGCACTCGCCAATGTTGCACAAAGCCTCATCGGTGGGCTCGCCGGCGGGGTACGCCAACTCAAATTCCGGAATGGCCTTTTGGTATTCCTGCTGGCACACGAAGGTATCGGCCAGCCAGTGGTGGGCATCGTGGAAATCGGGGCTGATGACCACTGCATAGTCAAACGCCTCCGCAGCCTTCACAAAGTCCTCGCGGCGGTACCAATACTGGCCCAGGTTGTACCACGCGGTAGCGGAGTACGGGTCGTCGTCGGTGAAGCCCTTGAAGAAGTCCTCGTGCTCTTCCAGCCGCCCGCTGATGTCCAGGCAGTGCAGGAGCTCCTGCACGCCGGTTTCGTTGTCGGGGTTGAGCCGCAGGCTTTGCTTGTAGTGCTTGGCCGCGCTCTTGAATTTCTGCCAGCTCTGGAAGGCCAGGCCGAGGTTGAAGTGAATGTCCTCCCGTTCGGGTTCCTGCTCCAGTCCGGCCCGGAAAAACTCAACCGCTTGAGCAAACTCGCCCCGCTGCGTGCTGATGATGCCCCGGGTCACGGCAACGTCGGCGTTGGTGGGGTCCAGCGCTGCTACCTCGTCAATCTGGCGCTCGGCCTCGGTGTAGTCCCCGCGCATGGCGGTTACCTGGGCGCGGTCAATGAGCAGCTCGGTCGAGAAGGGGTACTGGCTCAACGCCGCTTCACAGGCCTGCAGGGCTTTGTCAAACTCGGCATTGGTGACGTAGTGGTCAATAATATTTTCGAAATCCTCTAAGTCGAAGAACACAGGCTCCTGCTGGTCCACCATGCGTTCAAAACGGCGCACGACATCCAACACAGCCCGATGGTTTTCAAAATGTTCGTTCATGCGCATATAATCGCAGTTAAGTAAGTGGATTAATCTGGTTTTGTGATGTGGCCATTCGCCGGCTGGTTCTTGTTGCCAGGCCGCTCGAGAAGGCCATTCCACTCCACTTTATCAGTTCTCTCTCAATAATAACAAAAGTTAGCCAAAACCGTGCAATTCGGTTGTTGCTAAGTTACGGTAACGGCCGCGGAGGGCGTCGGGTTCACCGCTAATTCCTTCGCGCACCAAGCCAGCGTTTCCGCTAACGGCCGGAATCCGAGGCCGGTAGCGCTTTGTACTTTAGCGTGCGGATATACCACGGGTCGCCGGCCGGCGCGGGCCGTGTCTTTGGTGATAAGCGGCCGGGCCCCTGTGAGGACGGCCCGGGCGTGCTCCAGACGCCAGATAACCTCGGCGGCCCAGCCGGGAACCGCTACCGTGGGCGGGCGCCGTTGCATGGCCGTAGCTGCTTGCCGGAAAAAGTCGGCCAGCGGCAGGGCTTCGGCGCTCAAAATGTACCGTTCGCCCTGGAGGGAGGGCTGGTCGAGCGCCAGCGCCATCAGGTGGTCCACCACGTCGCGCACGTCCACAAAGTTGACCAGCCCGCGGGTATAGAAGCGGTGCTGCTGGTGGGCGTAGCGCAGCAGGCGGGTGCTGCTGCGGTGCCAGTCGCCCGGCCCCAGCACCACCGACGGATTGACAATTACCGCCGACAAGCCTTCGGCTACTCCGCGCCACACTTCCAGCTCGCCCAAGTACTTAGAGGTCGCATAGGCGGGGTGGGCGGCGCCCAGGTCCCACGTACTCGTTTCGGTCACCGGCAGCGCGCCATCCGCCCGGGCGGTGGCTCCGGCGGCTGGGCCTCCCAGGGCGGCCACCGACGATACGTGCGCCAGCCGAATACCCGGCCGCTCCAGGCAGGCATCGACCACGGCGGCCGTGCCTTGCACGTTCACGTTGAGCAGCAGGTCTTCGTCTTGCGGGGCATACGAAACCAGCCCGGCGCAGTGAAACACGTGCGTGACGTCGGGGGTGAGGGCGGCGCGCAGTAAGTCGGTATCAAGTAGGTCGCCCGCCAGCCATTCTACGCCGTCTGCCGCGCTGTTAGGGATTTCGCCTCTATGCAGCGCCCGCACCGCCAGCCCCCGGGCCCGCAGCGCCTGCAACAGAAAAGAGCCGATGAGGCCAGTGCCCCCGGTAACAAAAATCATGAGCCTGGGTTCAGGCTGCAGGTTGCGCGTTGCTCAATCTACTTTGGGAATTGAGCCAGACGGCAACGAAAAGTAACAAGAAACATCAAAGCGTATTGTTCAGAAGGGGCAGTTGCAGCAGCTTTTCCATATAGGGCTGGGGCAATGCCCGGCGCAACAACGTTTCGGTATGGCGCAGGTGGTGCGTGTCGGTGCCCACAAAATCAACCAGCCCCGCATCGATTAATTGTTCCGCTACTTTCTTGGCGGCTGGCGAGTAGTAGCCCGCCAGCGAGTTCAGATTCACCTGAAGCAGCACTCCGAAGTCGCGGCGCATCCGCTCAATATCGGCCAAACGCCCGTACAAGTAGGTGTACCGCTCCGGGTGGGCCAGGACCGGGGTGTAGCCCTGGGCGTTCAGCTCAAAGATGATTTCAAACAGGTTGAGCGGCTCGTTCATGTACGAAGTCTCGAAGAGCAAATAGCGCTTATCGCCCCCGAACGTGAGCATTTCGGTGCCATCGGCCAGCTTCCGGCCCAGAAACTCATCCAGGTAATACTCGGCTGCACACTCCAGGGCCATATCGCCCAAGCCCGCTTTGACTGCGCTCTCTCGAAGCTGCTGCAGGGACTCGCGAATGCTTTCCGGGGTATTCTTATAAAAGTCGCCCATGATATGGGGCGTCATTATCAGCTTCCGGAAGCCCATGTTCCGCAATGCCCGCAGAAGGTCCAGGGAATGCTCCACTGTTTCAGCCCCATCGTCCAGCCCAGGGAGCACATGCGAGTGCATATCGGCGCCCAAGCCGGCTAAGCTGGGCATAGCGGCTTGGGCTGCCGGCTTACCTCCAAAAAGCCGTTGCAGAAATGCAGCCATCTGGAAGGTAAGTTAGGTGAAGAACTTCTTCACCTTTTCGCCGAAAGTGAGCGGCTTGGTCTCGGGCTCTTCGTAATACCCCTGGCCGTAGCCACCATATCCATAGCCGTAACCATAGCCGTAGCCGTAGCCATACCCAGCGCCGCGCGAGCCGGCATCGTTGAGAATGGTACACATGCGCGTAAGGTTGTTGCTGCGCATGAGTCGGTTCATGTTCTTAATGAAGGCCTTGCGTGAATAGTCGGCCCGCACAATGTACAGTGGAATATCCGCCTTGCGCATAATCAGGATGCCGTCGGTCACCAGGCCAACAGGCGGCGTGTCAATCAGAATCACATCATAAGATTGATACAACTCCTGAATCATCTGGTCAAATTTGTCGCTCAGAATCAATTCAGAGGGGTTCGGTGGGGTAGGGCCCGCCGAAATGAACTGCATCGACTCAATGGAAGTGGGCTGAATACACTCCTGAATGCTGTGCCGCTCAATGAGAATGGTACTCACTCCTTTCACATTCTCGGCACCAAAGGCCAGATTGACCTTGGGTTTGCGCATGTCCAGGTCAAGAATGATAACGCGCTGTCCCGATAAGGCGATAATACCGCCGAGGTTAACCGTTACAAACGTTTTGCCTTCCCCGAAATGGTAGACGTCACGGAAATCATCCGCTTTTTCTTCGCGGAGCTAATAAAGTCGAGGTTAGTTCGAATGGAGCGAATGGATTCAGAAATGGCTGATTTGGGGTTTTTGTCCACCACCAGCCGCGATACCTCCATCTTCTCCTTGTCGTAGGTAGGGATGATGCCCAATACCGACGCCTTTGTTCTACGTTCCAATTCCCGCACATTTGTGACAGTATTGTGCATAAAGTAACGCACCGCTATCAGCCCAAGGCCCATTAATAGTCCGCCGGCCAAGCCAATGGCATAAACTATCAGGCGATTAGGAGAAATGGGGGCCGAAGGAGGGGACGCAGGGGAAAGTATCTTGAAGTCGGCGGTAGCACCAGCCTTTTCGATGTTGAATTGAACCTTCCGGTCCATCAACTGCAAGTACGAACTGGCATACAAATCCAACGGGCGCTTTAAACGCTCCAGTTGCGTGCTTTTGGCGGGTAAAATTTGTAGCGCAGCATTAAGCTTGCCCCGCTGCTGGTCTAAACGCCCAAGCTCCTTGCGTAGCAATTTTTGATTTTGTTGGAGTAAGCGCTTCAGCGAAGTCCGCGTGAAAGCAATATTATCCCGGATGCTCTGAACAGCTTCCGTTCCTTCATTATAAGAGCGTGACACTCGGCGCAGTTGCCATTGAAGCGTATTCAACTGGTTGAGTTCTTGACCTAGTTGCGGGTCTTCAATCCCTGCCAAGGCGGGCATGCTGTCCTCCACCGTTTGGTTTTCATCTCTGGTCAGACGCCCTTGTTCTGCCATGTCAGCAATCTCACCTAAAAGGGCTATGTTATCGCTAAGCTTGAGCCGTTCGGTTTCCAACTTCTCAAGTTTGTCGGTTATCGTTTCAAATTCAGCTTTGCTATCGTACGTGCCGGTCTGCTGCACAAAGTTCTGCAACCGGTCTTCAGCATTTTCCAGGTTTTGACCGTTCTGGTCCAGAATCTGGTCCAGAAAACGAAGCTTGCTAATCGTACTTTCAGATTTTTGGGCGAGTTTCTCTTCTAGGTATACAGCATCAATCTTATTCACAATGTCTTGCGCCTTGTTGGGGTTGAAGTCATTGAATGCGATTTGGATAGTGCTGGCTTCGGGGTTGACAATCTCTACCGTCAGGTTACGGTCCAGATAGGCGTTAACAGTGTAGTCGTCTTGAATAGTGAAATGATAACTGGCGTCATCTTGGTTATCAGTAATCAAGTTCTTCGTTCCCAGTACTTCAAGAGTAATGCCTGGCAGCTTAATCTTTTCACCTAGCGCATACTCTCCGCCAAGTGGGCGGCCCTGCCCAATGAATTCTAATTTAAATCGGTTAGAAGTGGTAAACCGCAGGTCAAACTTGCGGTTATATAAACTGGGGTCTGTGATGGTATAATTTACGCGAAAAGGGGATGTGCCATAAAGCTCTGACTCTAAGACTGTGCCTTGGACATAGTAGTTTACATCCAGAGCAAGAGAGTCTTTTAGTCGACGATAAATAATGTTGGATTTAATCAGCTCCACTTCTCCAGCTAACTTCATCCGCCCATTTGGAACTACGGCTGCTGGTGATTGACCACCCAAACCAAGGGCGCTTCCTTCATTACGCTCGTCTATTTTTAGTAGCGAAGCAGATTTGTAGACCGGTTTGGTATAGCGCAGATACAACCATGAGGCAGTCAGCCCAAGGGTGATAAGCAAAAGCATCCACAGCAAACTGCGCCGTGCCACCAACACGAGCGTGGCGATGTCCAAACTAGCAGATTCTTCTTCTCCGTCAGTACTACTAGTGAGCGGCGTCTCCGGAGGTGATGCCGCTCCGCCGGTGGCGTTGCGAATGAGTTCCTCTAGCTCTGCGTTTTCGTTTATTGCCATTGTGATTTGATATTGCCAGCTAGGCTATAAATTCTGTACAGATGCTTCTAGCGGTGCACATTACCTTATTTAAATAGGTTAATAATGAGATAGGTTGTGCTAAACAATAATGACGATATACTTAGGATGGGACCTGCATCCACCAGAGCATCAAGCACGGGGCGCCGGATGGGCTCTACATAAATTACATCGTTGGGCTCCACCTGCAGGTTTGCCCGGCGCATACCATCTAGGGTTGACAAATCAATTTGCTGCACCCGAGGGTTTTTAAGGTCGCCACGTATAATGCGGATATTGTTTGCCTTACCTCCGTTGCGGTAAAGTCCGGAGCCTCCCCGTTACCATCTACGCCACCGGCAAGGGCCAGCACTTCCAGCAGGTTCATGTTGTCGTTATTAAGAGCAATAACCTGGCCACCGGTCGCGCCCAGCACAATTACCCGGTTGTTGGTGACGCGGGTAGTGACGAATGCCTCTTTGTAATACTCGTTGTAGCGGATTGCCAACACGCTGTCGGCCTCCAATAAAGTTAGGCCGCCTACACGTATCCGGTTTACCATCGGCAGTACTACGGTGCCATCGGCTTGCACCAGGAATTCTGAGCCACCTGTGGAAGGCCCCTGGCCAGTACCACGAGCCGTGCTACGGCCCGAAGTGGCACCGGCAGGCGCGCTACTTCTACTTGGCAACCCACCGGTGGGCTGGCCGAACTGCAGTTCCCCATTGGGGTCCAGAATGCGTTCGCCTTTATTGGTATTCACCCTTACTTCCAAAAAGTCATTAGGTTGAATGACATAATTGCGTTCCGACCGGTTCACGGCAATGCGCAATTTCGTGCTGTCCAGCTGCCGGCCCTGCTTGTCGGTGAGGCGAAAAAGCGTGCGTTGGTTGTAGTATTTCGTCGTGGCACACGACGAGAAAAGCATTGCGGGCAAGGCCAGCAACAGCAGCCGCCCAAGGCGACGAAGGAGATATATCGGCATGAAGGCCAGTTAAACGGAATCAGGCGGGAAATGATGAAAAAATCTGGCTCCACAAGCCAAAATCTCTCCAAAAAGCCTCAAAAGTAACGATTTTGGCGTGGGTATTCAAGTACAGGCCTTTACATGGCCTGGTGCTGTTGGCTTTTACAACGGCTTCAATCGTACTTTCGTGGGCCGAAACCAGTTGTCTTTGGTTGTAGTTGTACTCGACCTTACCTTCTCTCAAATCCCACCCCAGTTCCCTCTTCCATGGAAGCCGTAGCCACCGAAAACCAAACCATGATTGCGCAGATGGTGCGCGACTTTGGCGCCCAGCACATCAAGCCCAACATGATGAAGTGGGACGAGAGCCAGGAATTTCCCATCGACGTGTTTCATAAACTAGGCGAACTCGGCCTCATGGGCGTGCTCGTGCCCCAGCAGTACGGCGGCTCCGGCTTCGGGTACATGGAGTACGTGACGGCCATTGCCGAACTGGCTAAGATTGACGGCAGCATCGGCCTGAGCATGGCGGCGCACAACTCGCTTTGCACCGGCCACATCCTGCAGCACGCTTCCGAGGAGCAGAAGCAGAAGTACCTGCCCAAGCTGGCTTCCGGCGAATGGATTGGCGCCTGGGGCCTGACCGAGCCCAACACGGGCTCCGACGCCGGCAACATGCGAACCACGGCCGTGCTCGACGAGAGCGGCGATTATTACATCATCAACGGCGCCAAAAACTTCATCACCCACGGCAAGTCCGGCAACGTAGCTGTCGTGATTACCCGCACCGGTGAAGTAGGCGACTCCCATGGCATGACGGCCTTCATCATCGAGCGCGGTACCCCGGGCTTTGAGGCCGGCCGCAAAGAGGATAAGCTCGGCATGCGGGCTTCGGAAACCACGGAGCTAATTTTTACGGATTGCAAAGTGCCCAAGGAAAACGTCATCGGCAAGGTGGGCGACGGGTTTGTGCAGTCCCTGAAGGTGCTCGACGGCGGCCGCATCAGCATCGCGGCCCTGAGCCTGGGCATTGCACAAGGCGCTTTCGAGGCGGCCGTGCAGTACAGCAAGGAGCGCCACCAGTTCAACCAGCCCATCAGCAGCTTCCAGGGCATTGCCTTCAAGCTGGCCGATATGGCCACCGAAATCGAAGCCGCCAGCCAGCTTACGTACCGGGCGGCCAGCATGAAGGACCGCGGCCTGAACGTGAACCTGGAATCGGCCATGGCCAAGCTCTACGCTTCGGAGGTAAGCGTGCGCGTGGCCAACGAAGGCGTGCAGATTTTCGGCGGCTACGGCTACACCAAGGACTATCCGGCCGAGAAGTACTACCGCGACGCCAAGCTGTGCACCATCGGCGAAGGCACCAGCGAAATCCAGAAACTGGTAATAGCCCGGGCGCTGCTTAAGTAGTAAATATCATGGCTTCAGTCGAGTTGCTCAGGTAATTTCTTGTTTAGCCTAACAATTCTAATTATCTTTGCGGCCCGATTTACTCGGCTCCCCTCCTGAAAATCTCCCTCATTCCCTGATATGATTATCATTCAAATCAAAGACAACGAATCGGTTGACCGCGCCCTGAAGCGCTTCAAAAGAAGTTTGAGCGCACCGGCGTGCTGAAAGAGCTGCGTCGTCGCACCTTCTTCCAGAAGCCCAGCATCACGGAGCGTAAGATGAAGCAGAAGGCTGTTTACAAGCTCGCCACCTACGGCCAGCCCAACGAATAGTCCGAAGCCTCCAGGCTCGTTAGCATTGCTAAAACCGGCTGGTTTGCTCTTGTGGGCAGGCTGGCCGGTTTTTTCGCGTCCCTACGGTAGCGGTTAAGTTGGTAGAAAATAAAAAAATGCTACATTGGATGCCCGGCCCACCCGCCGGGCATTTTTGGTGTTGGTATGGATGCTTTTCTCGATTTTTTGCGCTTTGAGCGGCGCTACAGTCCCCACACGGTTACCTCGTACCAAACGGACCTGGGCCAGTTTGCGGCTTACCTGAAGTCGGCTTACGAATTAGCTGAGCCAGCCCAAGCCACGCACCCGCTTATTCGGGGCTGGGTGGTGGAGCTGATGCAGCAAAACCTGGACCCCCGCACCGTAAACCGCAAGGTGGCCTGTCTGCGCTCCTACTACAAGTTCCTGCTCCGCGCCGGCCGCATCGAAGCCAACCCCATGCTGCGCATCAAGGCCCCCAAAATGGCCAAGAAGCTGCCCGAGTTCGTGCCCGAAGACGCTTTGAATGGCCTCTTGAACTCTTTTGAGTTCGGCGACGACTTTGCGGGGCAGCGTGACCAGCTGGTGCTGGAGATGCTGTACGGCACCGGCATTCGCCTTTCGGAACTCATCGGCATTCACGCTGACGATGTGAGCTTGGGCGCCAGCACGGTGCGGGTCACCGGCAAAGGCAACAAGCAGCGCTTGGTCCCGTTGAATCCGTCGCTGAAATTGGTGATTGAGCACTACCAAGCCCGGCGGGCGCACGAGTTTGGCTCAATTGAGGGCCCGTTGCTGCTCACCGACAAGGGCGAGCCGATGTACGAAAAGTTTGTGTACCGCACGGTGAAGCGCTACCTGAGCCAGATTACGACGTCGGGGGCGCAGCAGCATCCGCACGCGCTGCGCCACGCCTTTGCGACCCATTTGCTGGGCAAAGGCGCCGACCTCAATTCCATCAAGGAGCTACTGGGCCACGCCAGCCTGGCGGCCACCAAGTGTACACGCACCTGTCCGTGGATAGACTAAAATCCGTATTTGAACAAGCCCACCCACGGGCTTAGGTTTTCTTTACCCTTTTACCTCTTAATCAACTGCTTTATGAAAGTACAGATGCATTCGGTGCACTTCGACGCCGACAAAAAACTGCTTGATTTCGTGCAGCAACGCCTTAATAAGCTCGAGACTTTTTACGATAAAGTGACCGGTGGCGAGGTTATTCTGCGCCTTAATAACAAAGACGGAATCGATAATAAAACCGTTGAAATAAAGCTGCTGGTACCCGGCTCAACGCTGTTCAGCCAAGAAGACGCTGCCTCGTTCGAAGCCGCCGCCGATGCCGCAGCGGAAAACCTTCGCCGCCAAATCACCCGCCACAAAGAAAAAACGCTGAGCCACTAGCATCAGCTGTTAGCTTGTAGCTATTAGCTGTAAGCTTTTTTGTCAACCACAACAAAAAGCCCCGCCTGAATAGTCAGGCGGGGCTTTTTGCTTAAGCCAGAACGAAAGCTAATAGCTACCTGACAGCTAATTAAGTGCAAACTCAGTCTTAATCTGGGGAACGTAGTCGAGCTTCTCCCAGGTGAAGGTTTCGAAGGACTTAACGGTGCCGTCCTTCATGGTGGCTTGCACGGTGCCGGGCTGGCGGCCCATGTGGCCGTAAGCCGCTGTTTGGGCGAAGATGGGGTTCTGCAGGCCGAAGCGCTGCACGATGGCATAGGGGCGCAGGTCAAACAGCTTGTTTACTTTCTCCGCAATCTCGCCGTCGGTGAGGGTCCTGCCCGCGGCGTTTTTGGCTTTGGTGGTGCCGTAAGTAGTTACGAACACGCCCACGGGTTGGGCCACGCCGATGGCATAGGCCACCTGCACCAGCACCTGGTCAGCCACGCCGGCCGCTACCAGGTTTTTGGCGATGTGGCGGGCTGCGTAGGCCGCCGAACGGTCCACTTTGGAGGAGTCCTTGCCTGAGAAGGCGCCGCCGCCGTGGGCACCCTTGCCGCCGTAGGTATCCACGATGATTTTGCGGCCGGTGAGGCCGGAGTCGCCGTGGGGGCCCCCAATAACGAACTTGCCGGTGGGGTTGATGTGGTAAGTAATCTGGTCGGTGAACAAGGCCTGCACGTCGGCGCTCAGCCCGGCTTTCACCCGGGGGATGAGGATGGCGAGCACATCGGCTTTAATGCGGTCCAGCATAACGCTTTCGGAGCTATCAAACTCGTCGTGCTGCGTGCTGATGACGATGGTGTCGATGGCTTCGGGACGGTGGTCGTCGGAATAGCGAATCGTCACCTGGCTCTTAGCGTCGGGGCGCAGGTAGGTCATTTCGCGGCCTTCGCGGCGGATGGCGGCGAGCTCCTGCAGCAGGCGGTGCGAGAGGTCGAGGGCCAGCGGCATGTAATTGGCCGTTTCGTGGCTAGCGTAGCCGAACATCATGCCCTGGTCGCCAGCGCCCTGGTCTTCGTCCTTGGCCCGCTCCACGCCCTGGTTAATGTCCGGCGACTGCTCGTGCAGGCGGTTCATCACTTCGCAGGTGTCGGCGTTGAAGAGGTATTCGGGTTTGTTGTAGCCGATGCGGCGAATGGTTTCGCGAATGATGGGCTCGGCATCGACGTGGGCCGTGGACTTGATTTCGCCGGCAACCATGGCGAAGTCCGTCGTTACGAGGGTTTCGCAGGCCACTTTGGCGGTGGGGTCCTGGCGGAGGTACTCGTCAAGAATGGCATCTGAAATTTGGTCAGCGACTTTATCAGGATGGCCTTCCGAAACCGATTCGGAAGTGAATAGATAGGGCATTGATAGCGCGAAAAGAGCGAAAAGAAGCAAAAAGCGCCCGGCGGGTCGGAGCCAGTAAGCCAGCGCAGGGCAAAACTACGGAAATCTCGGGTATGAGTCGTTAGGAAAAGCTCAAGCAAACGCTGTAGCGCTCAGCGGGCAATGCCTCTTGCTGTTCTAAATTCTCCTTTGAAATAGCCAGGGAAGCAGCACTGGACAGGGCGGAATGCCCAATACCCAACCGCAGTCCAGGTTGCCGATTACAGCTGCGCCAGCCGGCCCCGTCTACGGTTAGAGTGGTGCCGTGGATAAAGCTGGCCTCGCTGGAAGCCATAAAGGCGATGGCGGCTGCCAGTTCTTCGGGCTGGCCCACCGTGGCTTTATCAATTTTTTCGGCGCCGCTTTTCACATTGGGGTTGCTCCAGAGCATGGGCGTATCCACGGCACCGGGCGCCACGGCATTGATGCGGACTTGCCGGAAGTTGAGCTCGCGGCTCATCCCTCGTACGAAGGCTTCCATGGCGCCTTTGCTGGTGGCGTAAGGCACCACGCCGGCCGTGGTCTGGTGGGCGTGTACCGAGCTGATTGCTACAATGGCGCTGCCCTTGGGCATGTGGGGCAGGCAAAGCTGCGTGAGTTGAGCCAGCGAGCGCAGATTTACCTGCATCAGCAAGTCCCATTGGTCCAAAGGGAGCTTAATGAGCGGGTCGAAGGTCATCATCGCGGCGTCGCATATCAGCACGTCCACCCGCTGGTACTTGGTTATCACCTTCTTTACGGTCGACTCGATGGCCCGGGGCTTGGCCAGGTCGCAGGCCATAAAAACAGCCTGGCCACCGGCCTTGGTAATGGTTCCCACGGTTTCGGCCCCGTCGGTTGCGTCGCGGCCCAGCACTATCACCACGCCACCCTCGGCGCCTAGCCGAATGCAGGTGGCCTGCCCGATGCCGGAGGTTCCGCCCGTAACCAGGCACACTTTGTCTGTAAAACGCATTGTAATAGCTATAATCTGATAATCTGGACGAAAACTCCAGGTGCTTTCTCCGCACTTCCTACGAAAAGCCAGCGGGTTGGGCTAAATCCTGAGGTCAGATGGGGCGGAGTAGTCCTAACAAGCATGGCGGGGAATGTATTTTGCCGCCTGATTCTATATTCCTGCTCATGCGATTTTTCTTTGGCGTATTAACATTGGGTTTGCTCGCGGTTGGCCACGTTAGGGGCCAGGCGTTCGAGCGCGGCTACCTGGTCACCACTGCCGGCGATACGCTGCGGGGCGAGTTGGAAAACCGCTTCTGGCAGGGGCCACCCGAAGGGGTGGTATTTCGGCCCACTACGGATGCCCCAGGGCGCCTGTATGCGCGCACCCAGCTTCGGGCGTTTCGGCTGGAAAGCGGCCGCTACTTCCGCGCAGAGGTGGTGCCGCTCGACCGGGATGCCCGCACGCAGGTGGGCACCTTGCCGCAGCGCCTGGTCGTGAACCAGCGCCCCGACTCGCTGCTGGCGGAAGTGCTAGTCGATGGCCCCGTGCCCCTGTTGCGGGCCGTGGTCGACGGCGTGACGCACTATTTTGTGCGCCGCCCCGGCAAACCCTTTCTGGAGCTGACCGAACGCAAGTACCTGGCTCAGGTGCAGGGCCGCCACTCGTGAGGGACGCCAACAATTACCAGTCGCAGGCGGCCACGTATTTCGGCGACTGCCCGGCGGCAGTCACCGCAGCCGGCGCGGCTCCTTACTCCACCAAAGGCCTGGCCGGCGTGGTGCAGGCATTCAGTACGCAGTGCACTCAAGGCAAGCAGCCGGGGGTGGAGATACTGGCCCAAGCTCAGCCGCACCGGCCCTTTGCCTTTAACGGCGGCCTATTAGCAGGCGCCAGTCATAACACTTTGCGGATTAAACAACGCTTCAGGGGCGAAGAAGCGCCCCTGCTCGATGGGCTAAATCTGGACGGCCGGCTACACCCCTTGGGTGGCTTGTACCTCGACGTGCTGCTGCCGGGACGGCGCTGGGCGGGCCATAGCGAAGCGGCCTTCAGTACGTTTGGCCGCCGGGGTAATTTCCCTCTGGCGGGAGGCGAAGGCTCCTATAAGTGGCACGGTACCAAGCTCGACGCCCGCCTGGGCGCCCGCTACATGCTAAAGCAGAGCCTGACGCAGGAGCTGTTCGGGGGCGTGGGCTTCAATTTTAATTTCACCACCAGCTACGAATCGCACGAGCAGTATGGGGCGGGCAGCAGCCGCCTCACGGCGCGCGGGGTGCGGGTTCCCACGCAGGCCCCGTTTTGTGGTGCCTTTACTTTTCAGGCCGCGCCATACATTGAAGTCGGCGCGCGCCGGGGCCGATTTACCCTCAGCGTTGACGCCGGGCTAAACGGCAGGGTCTATTATCAGGACCCGCTTGCCGTCTTCTATTCCTCCAGCTTCGGAGCTGTTGGCGAAACCACTGATTACCGAGGCTACCGTTACAGCAGCAGCCTGCTCGCCTACCGGGCAGTGCTGGCGTTTCGGCTGGGGCACCGCCCCGACCAGTGGCCCAGCCGGTAGCTTACATGGTCGGAAAGGTTAGCCGGTGGGCAATTGGGCTTTCTCGCACACCAGCACCACGGGCCGGCCGCGCAGGTCGGTGGTCGCAAACAAATACACCTCGCCACCCTCGCGGATGCCGGTGCGGCGTCGGAAATCGGCCACGGAATCCGGGAAGTTGCGGGTGGTGACGTGGGCGCGGGCCTCGGGGCCCAAGTGGGCCTTGAGCGCCGCACCGTCGGCTTTTTCAACGGCCAGCACCCGGAAAATTCGGCCCGGGAAATCAGCCCGCAGCACATCGGACGTGTACAGGTGGCTGTGCTGGTGTAGCTTGAGCAACTCGAAGGCCGTGCCGATGCTGCGAAACGCACCAGCTTTGAGCACGGCGGCGTTGGGTTCGTAGAGGTACTGCTGGGCTTCGGCGTAGCGGGGTATGGCCCGGGCCTCGCGGGCGCGGTTGAGCCGGAATTCCTGCTGGCTGCCGTCGCGGCGCAGGTTGAGGGCGTAGCGCTCCGGGTCGACGGCGGGCTCCTGGCCCAGGCTCGTAGAGTACTTCTTTCACTTCGTTGTCGAGGGCCAGCACCCAGAGGCGGCGCACGTGGCCCAGGCCCTGCACGGCGTGCTCAATATCGAGCATCGGCGAGGTCTTGAGCAGGACTTTATCGGCTTTGTGCAGCAGCAGCGGCAGGAGCTTCACCACGTCGGGCTCGCAGTCGTGGAGCAGGAAAATCTTGCGCGCCGCCGTGTCGCGCCGGGCCGGGTCTAGGTACAGCCAGTCGTAGTGGTGCGGCGTGCTTTTGAGAAAGGCCACCGCATCGGCGGCGTGTACGGTCACGTTACAGATGCCGAGTTGAGCCAGGTTGTAGTTCACAATCGCAGCCAACTTGGGGTCGCGCTCCACGTAGTCGACGTGGCCCATGCGGGCCGCAAAATGCGCGGTATCGGCCCCAAAGCCGCCGGTGAGGTCGGCCAGTCGCTCGCCTTCCACAAGGCCGGCTTTGAAGGCAGCGGTTCGGGCCGACGAAGCTTGCTCAACGGAAAGTGCGGGCGGGAAAATCAGGTCGGGGTTGTCGGCCCACTCCGGCAGCTTGGTGCGGGCCTTCTGGCGGGCCTGAATCTGGCGCACCAGGCTCGGGTACGGGCAGGCCGGGGTGGCGGCGGGCTTGCAGGGCCAGGTGGGCCGGGTCGTCGTGCAGGTGGGCGGCCACGTAGCGCCGGGCCGCTTCGGGCAGGGGGTAATCCATGAGGGAAATTATACAGAGAAAAGCATCCTTTAGCGCAGGGTCCAGCGCAGGGCCAGCAGCGGCTGCCCGGCCGGGGAGGCACCGAGGCCGATGGCGCTGGGCTGCAGGCGCGGCCACCCGCCACGGCGGTACGCCACGCCCGCGTTGTAGGCCGACACCGCCCGCTGCATGTACGTGTTGGTGTTGCGGTTGATGAACACCGTGGCCAGCACACTGGTGGCAAATACGCCAATGGCCGCCTTTTGCGTGTTGTTGAAATATTGAGCCTCGCCGTTGCCAAAAATTTGCTGTCCGTACAGGCCAAAGGCACCTACGGCCACCAGCCGGTCAATCAGAAAGATGGTTTTCTGGCGGCGGTATTTGGCGAGGTAGGAGAGGGCTTCGGCATTGCCGGCCACATAAGGCCGCAGCCTCTGGCCAAAAAAGCCGGCCGACTGGTACGCACTGCCGGTGGTGCCGGGAGCCAGGAAGTCGAAGTTGTGCTGGTGCCCGTTCAGGGCGCGTTCAGCATCCTGAGGGCTCAGGCGGATGGTGGCGGGGGCCTGCTGGGCCTGGGCGGAGGCCAACAGGCTAAGGGACAAGGCTGCCGTGGCCGCGCCGCGCAGCCGCCATGGAAAAGCGGCCAGTCGGTTAGTTGCGTGCATAGAACAAAGGTAAGACAGGTGTGAAAGGCCGAAGCGGCCCGGGCTAGCTCAATTTTTTATGCATCCCAACTCAACAAAGCCGGTCGCTTGCACGTTCAGGCCGGGCCGGCTGGGCTTTTTCTTTCCCATACGGTGCTCATCACCTTTTAAGTTGATATTTTCCTATGCAAACATCCTTCATGCTCCGTCGCGCTTTCCTGGCGCTTCTACCCGCCACCCTGCTGCTGGCCTCCTGCGGCAAAGATGACCAGCCGGCCCCCGCCCCGGTAGTGGCCGACCAAGGCAAAGTACTGTTTATAAATGCGGCCTCGCACATTGCCCCCACCACGCTTAAGTTTCTGGTAGACAACACCGAAAAGGCCTCGCTGGCCTACGGCGTACGGAGCGACTACCAGGCATTCGCAACCGGCAGCCGCTCGGTGCAGGTAAGCTCCGGCACCCAAACGGCGCTTACCCAAAACATCGCTATCGACAAAGACAAGACCTACACCTTCGTAGCTGGCCCCGCGGCTTCGTCTACCGCAGTGGCGGGCTTCCTTTTTCCGGATGACCTGACGGCTCCGGCTACGGGCAAAGCCCGTATTCGCGTCATTCATCTGGGCCAGGGCGTCACCACTCCCATCCGCTTGTCGCAGGTTACCAGTACGGTAACTGGCCCGGTTGTGGTTGACCTCGTCGCGAATGTGGGGGCGACTACCGCGTCTTCGTTTACGGATTTCAACCCCGGAACTTATGCGTTGTCCATTCTCGACAACTCCACCACGGCCAGCCTGAATCCATTGGCCCAGGTAGGCGACGGCACGGGCACCGGCTCCGGTACCAAGAACTATGAAGCCGGTAAGATTTACACCGTCGTAGTAAGCGGCACGGCCGGCAGCCTCAACGCCGACCAGAAGCTGAAAGCCTTCGTGTCGCAAAACAACTAATCGGCGCCCCTGCTCCCGCAGGCACCTCGCTCAAAAAGGCCCGCACCACCCGGTGCGGGCCTTTCTGCATTTGGCCCTGAACAAATATCGTATCTTTGCAGTTGAACCACGAATACTGTAAACTAACCCGCATTACGTTGGAAACCACGACTAAAACGTACGTTCCGTACAAAGTAAAGGACATGAGCCTGGCCGAGTGGGGCCGCAAGGAAATCCGCCTCGCCGAAGCCGAAATGCCCGGTTTGATGAGCCTGCGCGAGGAGTTTGGCGCGGCCCAGCCCTTCAAAGGGGCCCGCATTGCCGGCTGCCTGCACATGACCATCCAGACGGCCGTGCTCATCGAAACCCTCAAGGCGCTGGGCGCCGAGGTGACGTGGTCGTCGTGCAACATCTTCTCGACCCAGGACCACGCCGCCGCGGCCATTGCCGCAGCCGGCATTCCGGTATATGCCTGGAAAGGAATGAACGAAGAGGAGTTTAACTGGTGCATCGAGCAGACGCTGTTCTTCGGCGAAGAGCGCCAGCCCCTGAACATGATTCTGGACGACGGCGGCGACCTCACCAACATGGTGCTGGACCTGTACCCCGAGCTAGCTGCTGGCATCAAAGGCGTTTCGGAAGAGACGACGACCGGTGTACTGCGCTTGTACGAGCGGGTGAAAAACGGCTCGCTGCCCTTCCCCGCCATCAACGTGAACGACTCGGTAACGAAGTCGAAGTTTGACAACAAGTACGGCTGCAAAGAGTCGGCGGTGGACGCCATCCGCCGGGCTACCGATACGATGATGGCCGGTAAAGTGGCCGTGGTGGCCGGTTACGGCGACGTAGGAAAAGGCACCGCTGCCTCGCTGAGCGGCGCCGGCGCCCGCGTTATCGTGACCGAAATCGACCCCATCTGCGCCCTGCAGGCCGCTATGGACGGCTTCGAGGTGAAGAAGATGGAAAACGCCATCCCGCGCGCCGACATTGTTATCACCACTACCGGCAACTGCGACATCATCCGTGAAGAGCATTTCCGGGCGCTGCGCGACAAAGCCATTGTCTGCAACATCGGTCACTTCGACGATGAAATTGACATGGCGTGGCTGAACGGCAACTACGGCCACACCAAGGACACGGTGAAGCCCCAGGTCGACATCTACACCATCGACGGCAAAGAGGTAATCATCCTCGCCGAAGGCCGCCTCGTGAACCTGGGCTGCGCCACCGGCCACCCCTCGTTCGTGATGTCGAACTCGTTTACCAACCAGACCCTGGCTCAACTTGAGCTGTGGGAGCGCGGCAACCAGTACGAAAACCAGGTGTACACCCTGCCCAAGCACCTGGACGAGAAAGTAGCCCGCCTGCACCTCGCCAAAATCGGCGTGGAGCTCGACGAGCTGACGCCCAAGCAGGCCGATTACATCAAGGTGCCGGTAGAAGGCCCGTTCAAGTCGGATCTGTACCGCTACTAGTCGAACGAAAGTTTAGAGCATGAAAAACCGCCTGGCACTACGTCAGGCGGTTTTTTGTTGAGTCCAGATTCAGCTTACTTGCCCAGAGGCATGATGCCCTCGAATTGCTCTCCGGCTTGCGTAAACACCCGCACACCTAGCAAGTCCCAATGGTGGTTGATAGCGGCCATGTAGTGAAGCCCATTGCCGCGCTTTCCTACCCAGCCGGTGACGGGCTGCCAAGCGTGACCGAGCATAAACCCGGACAGGGTTGCGTAGAGCCCGCGGGGCTTGGTAATGGTGCCGTCCTGAGTGTAGTATTCAGCTAGTAGCTCCAGCTTATTGGTTCCGCCCAAGTCGATGCGCTGAATGGCGGTGGCGTTTGCCAAAGGGGCATCTTTGGGCACACTGGTCAGCAGATTAACGGGGGATAATGCTGCGGCACCCTTACCGGATTTGCTGCAGCCAACCAAGAGCAGCCCAAAGCCAAAGAACAAAGCAGCTGCCAGCCCAATATGTCGTTTTACCAACAGTGCGGCTCGGCAAAATATATACAGAAAGGCCAGCAGCAACGCGACGTTCAGGATGGACCACAGAAGATTTACCATGTTGGGAAAGATAAAGGCTTCGATGTGAGGGTCAAAGAAGCCTCCGTAAACATAGTGTTTTTCTAGTGCTTGGGGGTGGGGGCTGCGTTGCGGCGGGCAAGAGCCTCGCGCACCGCTGGGGCTACCTGCGTGCCAAACAGATTGACGGAGTGCATGACGCTTTGGTGCGAAATGCCTTCCAACACGAGTTGAGCTAAAAAACGGGTGTTTTGGAACAGCCCGTACAGGTACAGCAGCTTCTCGGTGATTTCCTCGGGAGTGCCGACAAACAGTGGTCCCTCGGGCCCGCGCAGGTAGTCGAAGTGGCGCCGGTCCATGGGCGACCAGCCTCGCTCGCGGCCAATGCGGTTCATGAGCTGCGAGTAAGGCGGGAAGAACTCATCGGCGGCCTGCTCAGAGGTTTCGGCCAAGTGGAAATGGCAGTTGAGGCAAAGCGGCAGGCTGAGCCGCGTCGTGTCCGGCTTGTTGAGCCGACTCGCGGTACAGCTCCGCAAACGGCACATACCGGTCGGGCGCGCCGCCCAACACGGCAATGGTCAGGGGCAAGCCCAATTTGCCGGCCCGCACGGCCGATGCCGGCGTGCCGCCGATGCCAATCCAGATGGGCAGCTTGGGCTGGGCGGGACGCGGGTACACGCCTTGCGCCGCGATGCCGGGGCGGTGCTTGCCCTGCCAGGATACGACTTCGCTGGCGTTGATTTTGAGCAGCAAGTCCAGCTTCTCGACAAACAGCGCGTCGTAGTCCTTCAGGTCGTAACCGAACAACGGGTAGGATTCGATGAAGGACCCGCGCCCGGCCAGAATCTCGGCCCGGCCGCCCGAAATCAAATCCACGGTGGCGAAGTTCTGGAACACCCGCACCGGGTCGGCGGAACTGAGCACGGTGACGGCGCTGGACAGGCGGATGCGCCGGGTGACGGCTGCCACTGCCGCGAGAATGACTTCGGGTGCTGAGATGATGAAGTCGGGCCGGTGGTGCTCGCCCAGTGCCAGCACATCGAGCCCTACTTCGTCTGCTAGTCGGGCCAGGGCCAGCAGTTCCTGCATCCGCTGGCTGGCGTTGTGGTCGCCGCCGGCCACGTGGGCCGGGGCCACCTCGCCAAAAGAGCTAATTCCTAGTTGCATGGGGTTGAGTAATCAAGTGGAGGAACTTGAATAGCGCGGGCGAGGGCAAATGGTTGCCAAAAGATGAGCCAACGGATTTATGGCAGGGTAGGGGCTGGTTCATGTTGGCGCAACGGCAGCGCCATACGTTGGCCCACTATTCAAGCTGTTGTTCACTGCTTTCTCGGACACACAGGCGCTTGGGCTACCACCATTTTGCTACCATTCTTGAGCTTGCCGGAGTAGATTTGTTGATGCGCAAATTTTACCTTCTTGGGCTGATGCTGGCGACGGCAGGGCCCGCACTGGCTCAGGCTCCTGCCGCGACTACCAGCAGCCTGGCTCCGCTCACCGTCGAGAAAATCATGCGGGACCCCGCGCAGTGGCTGGGTACCTCGCCCTCCAACGTGTATTGGGGTGAGGACGGCCGCCGCATCTACTTCAACTGGAACCCCACCAAAGACCGGCGCGACTCGCTGTATCAGGTGGCGCCCACGGGCACGGCCGCGCCGCGCAAAGTGAGCCAGCGCGAGCAGCGCACGCTGCCCGCCAGCGGCGGCGTGTACGATGCCAGGTATACCCGCAAGGTGTACGAGCGCGACGGCGACATTTACCTGTTGGACCTCAAAACGCAGCGAGTACGGCGCGTGACAAACACCGCCGAGCGCGAAGCCAGCTCCACGTTTGCTATGCTTGACAAGCTCGTGAGCTACGTGCGGGCCCAGAACCTATATACCTGGGACCCTGCCACCGGCGAAACCACGCAGCGCACCGACTTCCGCAAGGGCAGCAAGCCCGCCAGCACCCTGCCCACCGACAAAGCCGAGCGCTACCTGCGGGCCCAGCAGGCGGCCTTGTTCGACGTGGTGCGGCTGCGCGACCAGGACCGGCAGGCCCGAGAGAGCCAGCAGAAAGCCCTGGCCAAGCTGCGGCCTAAGGCCATTTACCTGGGTCAGCAAACCGTGGAAAACCTGCAGCCTGAGCCCCGATGGCCGCTACGTAACCTACACGCTGGGGCAGGAGCCAGCAGCCGCCAAGGTGGCGCTGGTGCCCAACTTCGTGACGACCTCGGGCTTCACCGAGGATATTTCGACCCGCACCAAAGTAGGCGCTCCCCAGACGGCCTACGAGCCTGGGCGTCTATGACATTGCCCGTGACACCACTTTTGTCTTGGGGTACAAAGAACTGAAGGGCCTTGACGAGCAGCCGGCCTACCGCAAGGAGTACCAGTTGCCCGCCAAAGCGCCCATGCCCGCCGACTCGGCTAAGGCCGCGGCTGCCGGCAAACCAAAGAAATCTGCTACCGAACTACGCCGCGTGCAGCCCTTCGGTCCGTTTTGGTCGGCCGATGGGCAGCGGGCTTTCCTGGTGATGCGCACCACCGACAATAAGGACCGCTGGATTGTGGCGCTGGACCCGGCCACCCAGAAAATCAAGTTGCTCGACCGGCAGCACGACGATGCGTGGGTCAACGGCCCGGGCATCGGCTACGGGGCCGGCAACGTGGGCTGGCTGCCCGACAACCGCCGTGTGTGGTTCCAGAGCGAGGAAACCGGCTACAGCCACCTCTACACCGTGGACGCCACGACCGGCCAGAAGCGAGCCTGACCAGCGGCAAATTTGAAATCCAAAGCGCGCAGTTGAGTCGCGACCGCAAGACGTGGTACCTCATCGCCAACGCCACCCACCCCGGCGAGCAGCATTTCTACCAGCTGCCGCTCAATGGCGGCGCGCTGCAGCAAATGACCAGCCGCCCCGGCGCGCACGAGGTGGTGGTGTCGCCCGATGGCCGCACCCTGGCCGTGCGCTACAGCTACACCAACAAGCCCTGGGAGCTGTTCGTGATGGACAACAAGCCCAAGGCGAAGATGCGGCAGCTTACCCACAGCACCACGCCCGAGTTTGAAAGCTACGCCTGGCGCGACCCGGAAATCATCACCATCAAAGCCCGCGACGGGGCCGATGTGTACGCCCGCCTCTACCGCCCGACGGGCGCCGTGGCCCAGGGCCCGGCCGTGATATTCGTGCACGGCGCCGGCTACCTGCAGAACGCCCACAAGTGGTGGAGCACCTACTCGCGCGAGTACATGTTTCACAACCTGCTGGTGGATAAGGGCTACACCGTGCTCGATATCGACTACCGCGGCTCGGCCGGCTACGGCCGCGACGTGCGCACGGGCATCTACCGCTATATGGGCGGCAAAGACCTCACCGACCAACTGGACGGGGCCAAACTGCTGACCGAGAAATACGGCGTGAGTCCCCAGCGCATGGGCATATACGGCGGGTCCTACGGCGGTTTCATCACCCTCATGGCCATGTTCACGCAGCCCGACGTATTCCGGGCCGGCGCCGCGCTCCGGTCCGTGACCGACTGGGCGCACTACAACCACGGCTACACCGACAACATCCTCAACGAACCCTACAACGACTCCATTGCCTACGCCCGCTCGTCGCCTATCAACTACGCCAGCGGCCTGAAAGGCGCCCTGCTCATGTGCCACGGCATGGTCGACACCAACGTACACTTCCAGGACATCGTGCGCCTGTCGCAGCGCCTCATTGAGCTGAAAAAGGAAAACTGGGAGCTGGCCGTGTACCCCGTCGAGGACCACGGCTTCATCGAGCCCTCTTCGTGGACCGATGAGTACAAGCGCATTCTCAAGCTGTTCGAAACAAACCTGAAGCCGGCCGGTGACCGAGTGGGCAATGGTCAGCCCACCTCAACGGGTCAGTAAATCAAGGAAGCCACCAGCTTGGGCGTAACGCTCGCGGCTACTGTAGCGCGGGCGTTACGCCCATGTTGGCGTAGCAGAAGCTCCACACGTCGGCCCACTCGTCAATCTGCAGCTTGGTGCTTTTGCCGGCGCCGTGGCCGGCCTTCACGTCCACGCGGATGAGGACGGGGTTGGGGCCGTCGTTGGCGGCTTGCAGGGCGGCGGCAAACTTGAAGGAGTGCGCGGGCACCACCCGGTCGTCGTGGTCGGCGGTGGTGATGAGCGTGGCCGGGTAGCTGGTTTTGGGCGTCAGGTTGTGCAGGGGCGAAAACTTGAGCAGGTTTTCAAACTGCGCTTGGTTGTCGGAGGTGCCGTATTCCGGGGCCCAGTTCCAGCCGATGGTGAACTTCTGGTAGCGCAGCATGTCCATCACGCCCACGGCGGGCAGGGCCACCCGGCACAGGTCGGGGCGCTGGTTCATGGTGGCGCCCACCAGCAGGCCGCCGTTGGAGCCGCCCGCAATGGCCAGGTGGTCGTAGTCGGTGTACTTGTTGCTTTTGAGGTACTCGGCAGCGGCAATGAAGTCGTCGAACACGTTTTGCTTGTGCGGGGTCATGCCGGCCTGGTGCCAGGCTTCGCCGAATTCGCCGCCACCCCGCAGGTTGGGGATGGCCAGGATGCCGCCATTTTCGAGCCACAGCAGGCGGGCCACCGAGAAGCCCGGCGTAAGCGACACGTTGAAGCCCCCGTAGGCGTAGAGGTAGGTCGGGTTTTTGCCGTTGAGCACTACGCCCTTCTTGTGCACCACAAACATGGGGATTTTGGTGCCGTCCTTGCTCGGGTAGAATACCTGCGTGGTCATGTAGTCCTGCGGGTTGACGTCCACTTTGGGCGCGCGGAATACGGTGCTGGTATTGGTGGCCAGGTCGTACTTGTATATCGTGGTGGGGTAGGTAAACGAGGTGAAGGCGTAGTACGCCGCTTTAGCCGTGCGCCGGCCCCCAAAGCCGCTGGCCGTGCCAATTGCCGGCAGCTGCACGTCGTGCTGGAACTGGCCCAACTCCGAATACACCTTCACCTGCGAGCCTGGCGTTGTTAAGGTAATCGGCAATGAGGCGGCCGCCCACCTGGCTCACGCTCTCGAGCTTGTTCGGGCTTTCGGGCAGCACGTCGTGCCAGTTGGCTTCCTGTGGTTTCTTGGGGTCGATGCGCACCACGCGGTAGCGCGGGGCCTTGTAGTTGGTGTGCACCAGCACCTCGCCGCCCACGTTGCCGATGACGGTGTTGTTGAACTCGTAGGAGGCGATGAGCGTGGTCCAGGTCTTGGCCTGCTTGGGGTCGGTGAGGTCGCGCACTTGCAGGCGGTTGCCGTCCGACTTACCATCGGTGAGGTAGAGGCTCAGGAACCGTTCGTCTTCGGTAGCGCCCGCAATGCGGAAGCCCAGGGGCATTTTCGGATTCTCGTACACCAGCTTGTCTGCGCTCTGCGGCGTGTTGAGCCTGGTGGAAGTACACTTTGTGAAATTCGTTTTTGCCAGCCAGGTTATTTTCGCCGGCTTTGGGCGCGTCGTAGCGGCTGTAGTAGAAGCCATTTTTCACCCACGAGGTGCCCGACACCTTCACCCATTCCAGCTCTTCGGGCAGCAGGCTGGTTGGTTTTAAGGTCCAAGATGCGCACCTTGTTCCAGTCGGAGCCGCCGCTGCTGATGGCGTAGGCCAGGTAGCGGTGGTCGTTGCTGAACTCGGTGGCGGCCAGGGCGGTGGTGCCGTCGGCCGAGAGCTTATTGGCGTCGAGCAGCACCTGGGGCTCGCCGATGCCGCGCTGGCGGTAAAGCACGGGCTGGTTCTGCAGGCCGTCGTTCTTGCTAAACACCAGGCTCGTCGCCCACTTGCTCGGGCACGCTGTAGCGCTCGTAGTTCCAGATTTTGGTGAGCCGCGTCCTGATTTTATCCCGAAACGGAATCTGGCTCAAGTAGCCAAAGGTGACCTCGTTCTGCGCCTTCACCCAGGCCGTGGTCTCGGGCGAGTCCAGGTCCTCGAGCCAGCGGTAGGGGTCGGTTACGGCGGTGCCGAAGTAGTTGTCGACTACGTCTGCTTTGCGGGTCTCGGGGTATTTCACGGGGGCAGTAGCAATAGGGGCCAGGAAATCCTTGCGGCTCGGCTCGCCGGTTTCGGGCGTGGTCATTTCGGTCAGGGGCTTGTGGCGGGGGCGTGTCGCGCTCGTAGCGCGAGGACGAGGCGCGGCAAGCCGCCAAGGCTGCCAGGGCGGCAAACAGGGGTATGGCAGCTTTCATAAAGGAGTGGCGTTGGTGGGGAGTAGCAGAGTAGCTGTTTCACGCAGCTTGAGCCACTATGGTTCAACGAGCACGACAAAATCCTACTATAAAGCTTTTTACGCCAATACCGAGGAAAGGTGCCTGGAAATCAATCCATCTGCACATCATCGGCAACCGGCCGTGAAGCCTCCTGGCTGCCGGCTTGAGCTACGGAGGCAGTTCCGGCGGCGACACCGGCCGGCGCCACGGCCGCGGCAATCAGCTCGGGCAGGTTGGCCCGCAGCCAGCGCAGGCTCCTCGTCTACGCGCTGGCTCACCAGGCGCTCCACTTCAAGCCGTTGGGCCGGGCTCAGGTTGGTAGCGACGGGCGCGGCCGGAGTGGCGTTGGGGTCGGGAGCGGTGGCCAGTACCAGGGCTTCG
This sequence comes from Hymenobacter humi, assembly GCF_042665855.1. Taxonomy (NCBI): domain Bacteria; kingdom Pseudomonadati; phylum Bacteroidota; class Cytophagia; order Cytophagales; family Hymenobacteraceae; genus Hymenobacter; species Hymenobacter humi. The sequence continues at coordinate 1,064,952 of NZ_JBHTEK010000001.1, forward strand.
GCCCGCTTTATCCGGGCTACGGAGTCGGCCATGGCGGCGGTGGCCTCGGTGGCGGCGGCTTGGGCAGCGCCGGCCGCCTGCTTGGCGGTCAGGGTTTCGCGGCGCTGCTGCCGGCGCCACTGGCCCAGCGTCACGCGCAGCATCACGTACAGCACCAGGCTCAAGATACTCAGAATAAGGGCCAGCGGGGCGGCAAAGCGGTTGAGCAGGCTGCCTGGGCCCGTGGCTGGCAGGGCGGCAGTAGTCGCGCCGGCGGCGTCGCGGTCGGCCGCGGCTTGGGCTTCGGCGGCTTCGGCCGGGCCCATAGTGGTGCCGGCCGTGGCAGTGGTATCACCCGTTTCGGGGGCCATGGCATTGGCCACGTCGCCGAGCGGTGTGCCCGATTCTACGTAGTTGGTCAGAGCGGTTTCCAGGGCTTCCACGCGGGCCATGCGGTCGGGGTCGCGGCGGCGGGCCGGCGAGCTTTTCAGCTTGCCCACAATGGCTTTGGTGAGCGCACTCAGCCGGGCCACGTTGTCTTTTTTGCCCTGGTAAATGTTGCCCCGGCCCTCAATGGGCTGGTAAAGCACGCTGTACACGCGCAGGCTGTCGGGCCGGATGCTGGCGGCCAGGGCGTCGAGGTTGGCGCCTTCGCAGCGCACGGTGCTTTTGAGGTTGGGCCGGCCGGCGTCGTCGTACACGAAGCGGGCGGTGGCGCACCAGATTTGCACCTTGGCCTCGTCGAGCGAGGGCTGGCCCAGGGGCGTTTGGGCCGAAGCCAGCAGAGGCAGGGCAGTGGCGCAGGCAAAAAGCAGGCGGCGAAAAATCATGCGCAGAAAGAGTGGTTGAGGGTCGAAAAGTACGAAGCAACGGCCCACTGTCCAGTCATTTCTTAGCTGTAGTCTATTTCCGTGTTGTCGCCGATGTTGAGGCTGTGGTTCATGCCCCGGAACGAGGCGTCGCTGCCCACGATGCAGTCGTGCATCACGGCCGAGCGCAGTTCCGAGTAACTGCCAATGATGGAATTGGTCAGGATGGTGTTCTGGATGATAGTTTTGTCGCCGATGGCCACGTTGGGCCCGATAATGGAGTGCGAAATCTGGCAGCCACGCCCGATGCTGACCGGCGGAATAATTACGGCGTCGGGAAACTCAGAATAGTCGCGGCCCTCCAGAAACTCGGGCTGGTTGAGCAGGCGGGCGTTGGCTTCAAGCAGGGTTTCCTTGCGGCCGCAGTCAAACCAGTTATCCACGGGGCAGGTGGTCATCACCTCGCCTTCTTCGATGAGGTGCATCAGCGCGTCGGTGAGCTGTAGCTCGCCGTGGGTGCGCACATCGGTGTCGTGCAGCCACTCCAGGGCCTGGGCCAGCTTCTCGGGGTAAGCCAGCTTGTAGAGGCCCACCATGGCGTAGTTGGATTTAGGGATTTTGGGTTTCTCTACCACCTTGCTCACCCGGCCGCCGGCGCCGGTTTCCACCAGGCCAAACATGCTGGGCGTCTTCACTTCCTTCACGGCCAGCACCGAGCCGGGCGTGGCCAGCAGCGCCGGCAGGTCCACGTCCACGATGGTGTCGCCGAGCAGGATGAGCACGCCGTCGGGGTCGTGGCGGAACTCGTCGCGGGCCAGCCACAGGGCGTGGCCCAGGCCCTCGCGGGGCTCCTGCACCACAAAGGTCACGTGCAGGTCGGGGTAGGTGCGGCGCACGTAGCTCACGATTTTATCGCCCAGGTAGCCCACGATGAAGACGAATTCGGTGAGGCCGGCGGCGCGCAGGCGGTCGATGATGTGGCCCAGAATGGTGTTGCCGGCCACCGGGACCAGGCTTTTGGGCTGGGTGTGGGTGTGCGGGCGCAGGCGCGAACCAATGCCGGCAACGGGGATAACAGCTTTCATGCGAAGGGTGGAAGCGAGGTGGTTTGCGGGGGATGCGGCGCCGGAGTAAGCCCGGCTAAGTAGCAAGCTACAACCACTGGGCCCAAGCTGCGTACTTTGCGCCAGCCCCGAACCAACCCAGCCCAGCGGCCCCAGGTTTCGGCGGCCCTCAAAACCAGACTTCTTACCCCTTCACTCTTTCACCTTATTACCCCATCATGAAACGCTTTCTTCTCTATTTCGCGGGCCTGGCCCTGTTGCTCACCCAGTCGTCGTGCGGCTACAACGGCATGGTGCAGCGCGACCAGGCCGTGAAAGCCCAGGCCGGCAACGTGCAGAGCTCCTACCAGCGCCGCAACGACCTCATCGGCAACCTGGTAAATACCGTGAAAGGCGCCGCCAAATTTGAGCAAGGCACCCTCACCGCCGTTATCGAGGCCCGCGCCAAGGCCACCAGCGTGCAGCTCAACCCCAACGACCTCACGCCCGAAAACATCAAGAAATTCCAGGAGGCCCAAAGCCAGGTTTCGGCCGGCCTGGGCCGCCTGCTGGCCGTGTCTGAGAACTACCCGGACCTGAAGGCCAACGCCAACTTCCAGGAGCTGCAAGCCCAGATTGAAGGCACCGAAAACCGCATCAACGTGGAGCGGAACAAGTTCAACGCTGTCACCAACGACTACAACACCTTCACCCGCTCGTTCCCCAACAACCTGTTTGCCGGCATGTTCGGCTTCCAGCCCAAGCCCTACTTCGAAGCCGACCCGGCCGCGAGCAAGGCGCCCACGGTACAGTTTTAATTCTCAATGAGGAATGAAGAATGAGGAAGGAAGAATTGGCTCAACTTAGCCGGTTTCAATTCCTCATTCTTCACTCCTCATTCTTCATTCAAGCATGAAATCCCTTCTCACCCTCGAACAGGACAAGGCCCTGGTAGAAGCCATTCGGCAGGCCGAGGTTAAGACTTCGGGCGAAATCCGGGTGCATCTGGAAGACATCTGCCCCACGCCCGAGCCCCTCGACCGCGCCGCGCAGGTGTTTGCCGAGCTCAACATGCACAAGACGGCGGCCCGCAACGGCGTGCTGTTTTACCTGGCGTGGGAAAGCCGGCAGTTTGCCGTAATCGGCGATGCGGCCATCAACGCGGCCGTGCCCGACGACTTTTGGGAAGTAACCAAGGAGGCGGTGCTAGAGCAGTTTCGGCACGAAAACTACGTGCTGGGCCTCGAGCGCGGCATCCACATGGTGGGCGAGCAGCTCAAACGCTACTTCCCCTACAACGCCGCCACCGACCAGAACGAGCTGGACGATGCCATTTCTTTCGGCGGCCCCCGGCCGTCTCCCGACGCATGAAAAATCCTGTGGCGAAAGCCCAGCTCTTAACGGCGCAATGTTTGGGTGCCCGCATGCGGGCTGTTTCGGTACACCGTTGGCGGCTTTTGCTGGCGGTGCTGTGGCTGCTGCCGCTTGGGCTGGTTTCAGCCCAGAGCCTTCCGCCCCGGCCCAACCCGCCGCGCCTGGTAAACGACCTGGCCAACCTCATGCAGCCCGGCGAAGCCGACGCGCTGGAGCGCAAGCTGGTGGCCTACAACGACAGCACCTCCTCGCAAATCGCCGTGGTGACAGTGCCCAGCCTCGATGGCGACGAAATTGCGGACTATGCCCAGAAGCTTTACGAAAGCTGGGGCATCGGCAGCAAGGGCAAGAACAACGGCATCCTCATTCTGGTGGCCCAGCAGGAGCGCGCGGCCCGCATCCAAACCGGCTACGGCTTGGAGGAGCCGTACCCGACGCCCTGGCCAAGCGCATCATCAGCAACACGCTGGTGCCGGCGTTCCGGCAAAACCAGTACTACGCCGGCCTCGACCGGGCCACCGACCAGCTCGTTGCCCTGGCCAAAGGCGAGTACCAGGCCGACCCGGCCGACGTGCAGCCCCGCGGCCAGCGCGGTAGTTCCAACTCCGGCCCGCCCTTCTGGCTGATTATCGGTATTTTGGTGCTGGTATTCATCATGCTGCGTAAGCGGGGCGGCGGCGGCCGGGGTGGTCGCGGCAACCGCGGCTTTGGCGGCGGCTTCGTGCCCCCCATCATCTTCGGAGGTGGCGGCTTTGGGGGCGGCGGCGGAGGCTTCGGCGGTGGTTTTGGCGGCGGAGGCGGGGGCGGCTTCGGGGGCTTTGGCGGCGGCAGCAGCGGCGGCGGCGGCGCCAGCGGCAACTGGTAGGCTTGCTCCGTTTAGCTCAACGTCTAATCGACCGTCTATAGAACGTCAAGCTCAGCGGAGCTGTGATAACCTCACCCCCGGCCCCTCTCCAAAAGAGAGGGGAGCCACGGCACAAGAACTAGCTCAATTTTAAATGAAAAGCTCCGGCTCACTTGAGCCGGGGCTTTTGCTTGATAACGACTGGCTCCCCTCTCTTTTGGAGAGGGGCCGGGGGTGAGGTGCCGCCCGGGCGAGAGGCTTCGGCAAGCTGACGTTCTTTTTCTTCTATAGCTTCCTAATGGTCGCTGCGCACCCCCACCGGGATGGCTACTGGCAGCCGGTTTTCGGCGGGCGGCACGGGGCACGAATACCCGTGGTTGTAAGCGCAGGAGGGGTTGTAGGCGCGGTTGAAATCCAACTGCATAACCCGGGTGCCGGCGGGCGGAATGCGCAAATCGAGGTAGCGTCCGCCGCCGTAGCTGCCGTGGCCGTTGGTAAGGTCCGTGAAAGGCACAAACAGGTAATCTTCGAAGCCGGGGCGCTTGAGCAGGTCGGCGCTTTGGTACACGCTTAGGCGCATGGGCTGGCCCTGCAGTACAAAGCGCAGGCTCGCCGTATTTGCGGTAGAGCGGCCGGCGGCTGGTGCTGGTTTCCATGGCAAATGGCCGCGACGTGGAATCGCGCACCAACTGGGCTTCCACGTAGTAGCTGTAGCGCGTGGGGTAGTACGGCAGGGCCTGGAACGCCGCCCGCTCAGTTGGGCTCAGCGGGGATTCTTCCGGGTTGCTGAACTCTTTGTTCAGGTTGCGCTGAAACTCCAGCACGCTGTCGCGGTGCGCGAGGCTGTCGAGGCGGCTTGCTGGTGCCTGGGCCTGCCCAAAGTGGCTCAATAGGGCTAAAAGTAGGGTAAATAGAATATGGCGCTTCATGCGTCAAAGCTACTGCGGCATGGTTCGTTCACGGTGAGCATGCCAGTAGGCAAAGCTTTGACTTAACCTTTTTCGTGTTGCCTCAGTATCAGCAGTTATTCAGCGGTGCTAGCGCTACTGGCAACTTCTTTCACCTTCCCTTCAATGCCATGAATGTTTCCCGTTTTTCCCTGTTTCTATTCCTCGCCGTGCTGGCCACGTCGCTCACCGGCTGCGACGCCATCGGCTCCATCTTCAAGGCCGGCGCCTACACGGGCATCATCGCCGTGGTGGTAATCGTGGCCATTGTCTTGTTCATCATCAACAAGATGCGCGGCCCGCGGGTGTAGCCCAGAATCTCAGCAAGCAAAAAGGGCGGCTCCGATATCGGAGCCGCCCTTTTTGTTAAGCAGTGGTACGAAAACTACTGGGCCTTCTTGCCGGGCATAGTGCCGATGAGGTGGTCCCAGAGCGTGCTCGACACGCCAAAGGCCACGGGCTCCTGCCGGTAATGATGCTGGGCGTGGTGCGTCCACCACACTTTCAGGAAGTTCTTCGGGGGAGCGTAGGCGTGGGTCGCGTAGTGCACAAAGAGGTACATGGCGTAGCCAAACGTAAAGCCCGCCAGCAGCCCAAACGCATAGGAGCCGAAGCTGAGGCGGAAAATAAAGAACAGCAGCGAGGCCACAAACACCGTCACGATGGGCGGCATGGCCAGCCGGGTTTTGTCTTTGGGGTACTCGTGGTGCACGCCGTGCAGGGTGTACTGCAGCTTGGCGCGGCTGGGCGTGGAGGTCGGCATGTGGTACAGGTAGCGGTGCACCGCGTATTCGGCATACGTGAAGGCAAACAAACCCACCAAGAACAGCCCAATGGCCGACAGCCCCGACATGAAGCCGTGCGTGAGGCCATAGTACATGCTCAGGATGGCCGTAAGCGCAAAAATGGCCACCGGCAACGCAATGTGCGTGTGCGAAAGACGCTCCAGCACCGGGTTTTGGAACAGCTGCGCCGAGCCCTTGTGCTTGGGTCGCACGGGTTGGGCTGGGGTGGCAGCGGGCTCTGGCTCTTCGGTGGATACTGATTGCATAGGTCTAGCGATGTCGGAGTATAATATTAACAAAATTACACGTCCTGCGGCAATTCGGCCGCTGATGAAGGCGCAAGCCCCGCGGCCGCCGCCTGAGCCGCCACCGCCGGAGCCGTGCACGCGCCCCCGCACAGCGCAGCCGGGCCTGCTGATAAAACCGCGTACGGGTGCTCAGGGTTTCTTGCAGCCACTTTTCGGTGGGGCCGGAAGTGGCCAGCAGGGGCCGGCTGCCTTTTTCAACGCCTTTGGACAGGCGGGCCGCCAGCTCGGCTACCGGCACGTCGAGCCAGACCGTGACGCCGGCCTCCAGCAGCACCGCGAGGTTGTCGTGAAAGCAGGGCGTGCCGCCGCCCGTGGCCAGCACCAGCGGGCCGGGGCGGGCCGCAATGTCGCGCAGCACCTCGGCCTCCAGGCGGCGAAAGTGGGCCTCGCCGTGCTGCAGGAAAATGGCAGGAATCACTTGGCCCGCCCGGGCCACAATCTCGGCATCGAGGTCGAGAAACGGCAGGGCGTAGTGCGCGGCCAGGGCCCGGCCCAGGGTGGTTTTGCCGGAGCCCGGCATGCCGATGAGGTAGAGCTTCACAGGAAATGGAGAATGATGAATGAAGAATGAGGAGTTAGTAAAATCAGGCTTGTTGAAATAATTCTTCACTCCTCATTCTTCATTCCTCATTAAGCATAGCGTTAGCTCAATTTTACCCGGGGGTCGAGCACGGCATAAAGCACGTCCACCACAATGTTTATCAGTACAAACAAGGCCGCTACGAACAGCGTGGCGCCCATCACCACCGGGAAATCCAGGTTTTCGACGGCCCGCAGCGTCACCGTGCCCAGGCCTTTCCAGTTGAAGATGTACTCGATGAAAAACGCGCCCGCCATGAGCGAAGCCAGCCAGCCTGACACGGCCGTCACCACGGGGTTGAGGGCGTTGCGCAGGGCGTGGTGCAGCACCGTGGCCGAGCGGCTCAGCCCCTTGGCCCGCGCCGTGCGGATGTAGTCCTGGCTCATCACGTCGAGCATGCTCGAGCGGGTGAGCTGCGTGATAATGGCCAGCGGCCGGATGCCCAGCGCAATGGCCGGCAGCAGCAGATTGCGCAGCACCAGGTGGCTTTCGCCCGTGAAGGGGTCGGTCTCATAGAGCTGCCCGGTTAGGCTGAGGCCCGTCCAGTGGCTCCAATAGAAGCCAAACGTGACGGCAATGGCAATGGCCGCCACAAACGACGGCACCGAAATGCCCAGCACCGAAGTAGTCACCAGCGTGCGGTCGAGCGCCGACTGGGGCCGCAGCGCCGCCACCACCCCAAAGGCCACGCCCCCGATACTGGCAATGACCATGGCCGCCAGGGCCAGCCACATGGTGCCGGGGAAATAATCAAGCAAAATGCTGAGCACGTCCTTGTTGCTTTGGAAGGAGCGGCGCAGGTAGGGCGTTTTCAGCACCAAGGCGCGGCTGCCCAGCGGCAGCAGCGCCACGCCGCCGTAGCGCGCCTGCCCGGCCGAGTCGCGCGGGTGCAGGCCCAGGGGCGAAACGTCGTTGAGGTAGCCTACTAGGCGAGTGGGCAGCGGCTGGTCGAGGCCCAGGTCGGCGGTGATGGCGGCTTTGGTGGCCAGGTCGGTGCGCTGGCCCGCGAGCAGGGCCGCGGGGTCGCCGGGCAGCACGTTGAACAGCAGAAAAACCGTACACGCTACCCCCACAAGGACCAGCAGGCCCTGCGCCAGGCGACGGAGAATAAAAGGAAGCACGGCTTTGGGTAGGGTAAGAGGGTATGGGGGTAGGAGGGTAAGCGTTATTGGGGTGTGGGGTAGGAGGGTGTGGGGCGGGAGGACTACTGATTAGAGGTTGAAATTAGAAATAGCGACGTGAGAAAAGCCTTCTGCCTTTGCGCTTTCCTGCTCTCATATCCCAATAACGCTTACCCTCCTACCCCCATACCCTCCTGCCCAAAAACTACTGCAGCTTCTCTTCCAGCTTGCCCACGCTGGGGATGTCGTGGTAGTGGTACTTGCCCTTCACCACACCGTCTTTCAGCAGCACAAAGCCGGGATTGGAGCGGATGATGGACTTGAGCACCGTGGCGTCGGCGTAGTAGAAGGGCACCTCGAAGTTGGCGTTGTGCCGAAATACGTCGAAGTCGGCGGGGCTGCTGCTCGTCACAATCAGCGGCGTGATGTTGGCCCGGGAGGCTTGCGCGTCGGTAAGCAGCTTGTTGATGAGTGCGTTCCGGTCGCGGTCGGCCTTTTCCGTATTCTGGATGATGAGCACCAGCTTGTTGCCGCGCAGCAGCTCGGGCGTGTAGTCGCCCTCGTCGTTCCACACCCGGAAATCGGTGATTTTGGGGCCGTCTTCGGGGTTCAGGGCCACCATGCTCTTGTAGGTCCATGTCGAATCGGGGTAGGTGGTGAACTCCTGGGTCTGCCCGTTTTTCTCCATGATGTACTTGTAGCGCATGGGGGCGCTGGCCTTCATCAGCTTGCCAATGTCGTTGCCCACCTTGTAGGGCAGGAAGTCGAAGTACGGCAAGTGGCCCAACGAGCGCACCCCGATGCCGATGGCAATGGCCGAGGCAAACGTCATGACCATGACGCCGGGCGTGCCCTGCACAAAAGCATGGCGCAAAAACCGCTGGTGCGTGAACACAATGCCCCAGAGCACGAGCAGAAACACGTCCTTGAAAAACGAGGTCCAGGGCGTGAGCTTGATGAAATCGCCAAAGCAGCCGCAGTCGGTTACTTTATTGAAAGCCGCCGAGTAGAAGGTCAGAAAGGTGAAGAACACCAGCAGCCCCAGCAGCAGCCACAGCGTGTGGCGCAGGTGCCAGCGCAGCAGCAGCGCCACGCCCAAAATCACTTCCATGGAGCTGAGCAAGATGGAAAGCAGGCGCGACCAACTCTTGAAGAAAAGGAAGAAGGAGCCGAAATCGACGGCAAAGACCTCGAAGTACTCCTCCAGCTTATAGGCAGTGCCCACCGGGTCGTTGAGCTTGATGAGGCCGGAGAAAATAAACAGCGCCCCCAGCAAAAACCACGCGATGCGGGTGACGGTGCGCAGGGGGTGAGGCGCCGGTGCGGTTTGGGTTGCGAGACTGGGAGTTGACATAAGACAAAGTAAGCCCGTGGCAAACGGCCAGGCAACGCGCAAAGTTTGGGCAAAAGCAGAATTCTGGCAGTGTAACTCCCCTCCTCAGATGAGGAGGGGATGTTCGAGCTTTAGCTCGGACGGGGGGTGAAGTCGTTGAACGATGGCTGAACGAGTTGGGCTGGAATCGTTCGCCGTTCGTTCAACGACTTCACCACCCCAGCTCAACTTGGCAGTTGAGCGTCCCCTCCTTAAAAAAGGAGGGGAGTTTTCGTTCATTGCGTCACTTTACGCCTCGCCTCGTAGAATCAACGCAAAAACCGCGTAGTTCAGCATGTCGCGGTAGCTGCCTTCCACGCTTTCGCTCACCCAGGTATCGCCGCCGATGTCCTCGAGCCGCTTCACGCGGTGCAGCTTCATCAGAATCAGGTCGGTGATGCTGGACACGCGCATCTGGCGCCAGGCCTCGCCGTAGTCGTGGTTTTTGGCCAGCAGCAGGCGGCGGTTTTCGGCGGCTTCGTGGTCGTAGGCGGCGGCCACGGCTTCCAGGCTCATGTCGAGCGGGGTGTCGGGCGGCAGGTGCAGCTGCATCAGGGCAATGAGGCAGTAGTTGATGATGGCCACGAACTCCTCGTTCACGTCGTCGGCCACCAGGCGCACGCCGGTTTCCTGAATGGTGCGGATGCGGTTGGCCTTGATAAAAATCTGGTCCGTGACCGACGGCAGGCGGAGAATGCGCCAGGCCGTGCCGTAGTCGTGGGTTTTGGCCAGAAACAAGGTGCGGCAGCGGGCCAGCAGCAGGTCGTAGTGTTCGGGGGTGGTCAAGGAGTGAATGAGTGGCTGAGTGACTGAGTGAAGGGGAGCCATGCCCTTTTTCCTGGCGCAAGTTCGCCCCGGCCGTTGGATATTGGGCCGGCTTTCTTCTCTGCCCTATCCTAGCTATGCCGGCTCAACCCCTCCTTCACGCATCCCCTCAGTCACTGCTGAGCCCCCACGGCCGCCTGCTCAACCTGCACCGGCCTCAGGTGATGGGCATTCTCAACCTCACGCCCGACTCCTTTTTTGCCGGCAGCCGGGTGGCGTCGGAGCGCGACTTGCTGGGGCGGGCCGAGGCCATGCTCGCGGCCGGGGCCGCTGTGCTCGACCTGGGCGCCTACAGCACCCGCCCCGGCGCCGACGACATTTCCGCCGACGAAGAAGCGCGCCGGCTCCTGCCCGCCGTTGAGCTGCTGCGCCACGAATTCCCGCAGGCTTTTCTCTCCGCCGATACCTTTCGGGCGGGCGTGGCCGAAGCGGCCGTAGCCGCCGGGGCCGATATGGTGAACGACGTGAGCGGCGGCACCCTCGACGCCGCCATGTTTGCCACCGTGGGCCGCCTGCGCGTGCCCTACGTGCTGATGCACATGCGCGGCACGCCCCAAACCATGGCCCAGCTCACCCACTACGAAGACGACCTGGTGCTCACCCTGCTGCGCTACTTCCGCGACGGGCTGCACGCGCTGCGCCAGGCTGGGCGTGGTCGACGTGCTGCTCGACCCCGGCTTCGGCTTTGCCAAGACGGCCGCTCAAAGCCACGAATTGCTGCGCCGCCTGCCCGAGTTGCAGGCGCTGGGGCTGCCGGTGCTGGCGGCCCTCTCGCGCAAAAAAATGGTGTACGGCCCGCTGGGGCTCTCTCCGGAAGCTGCCCTCAACGGCACCACCGCCCTGCACATGGCCGCTTTGCAGGGCGGCGCCCGCCTGCTGCGCGCCCACGACGTGCCCGAAGCCCGCCAAACCATACAATTATTTGCCAATACCTTTTCAATAGCGGAATAAAGGCCGTAATTTGAGAAATGGAAGGCTTGCCGTGCAACGGCTGTGCTGTGGAGTGTCTCCTTTGTTGAAGGCCTCAGCCTCCTGCTACCTCTCACCTCTGCCCCATGTCCGGCCCTTACCCCATCAACTTCCTGCAGTTCGGCTGGATTGACGCGGCCGATGTGCTCCTGGTTACGGTGCTGTTGTATCAGCTATACAAGCTGTTGCGCGGCTCGGTGGCCCTGAACGTGGCGTTGGGTCTGGTGTCGATTTACCTGCTGTACCTGGTGGTGAAGGCCATGGGCATGGAGCTGCTGACCAAGATTCTGGGCCAGTTTATGAGCGTGGGCGTGCTGGCCAGCATCATTTTGTTTCAGCAGGAAATCCGGCGCTTTTTGCTGAGCATCGGCAAAGCCACCGCCCTGGAGCGGGTGCGCGGCTGGAAGTGGGGCCGCCCCGCCGAAGTAGCACCGCTCTCCGTCGGCCCATTTGTGGAGGCTGCCAAAAGTCTGTCGAACAAGTACACGGGCGCCCTCATCTGCTTCGCCCAGGCCTCCGACCTCACGGCGTTTGCCGATTCCGGCGACCGGCTCGATGCCGAAATCAGCAAGCGCCTGCTGCTTTCCATCTTCAACAAAACCAGCCCCTGCACGACGGCGCCGTGATTATCGCCAACGGCCGCATTCAGGCCGCGCGCTGCATCCTGCCCGTGAGCGAAAACCCCGACGTGCCCGCTTCCTTGGGCTTGCGCCACCGCGCCGCCATCGGCCTGAGCGAAGTGACCGACGCCGTGGTGTTGGTGGTGAGCGAGGAAACCGGCGCTATGAGCCTCGTGTACCACGGCGAAGTGTACCGCAACCTGCCCACCGCCGAGCTGCGCATGCGCCTGAACGAATGGCTCCTGAAAACCCCAACCAGTTCTTCTGCCGCCACCCTGAAAACAGAAGCGGCTGCCTGAGGCAATTCGGCTCAGGATTATTGGACTCTGAAATCCATTCAATTACGAACAGCGACGGCTGATTTGCACAACCCTAAGCTTTAAGGCTCGTTTAAACTAAAAAAGTTAGTTTATTCATCCCAATAAATTTAGTGTTATGAAAATCGAAGTTGCAAAAGGCCAGGATAAAGGGTTTCTTCCCGACGGCCGCCACACGGTCGAGATTACCGACATCGAGGAAGGCATCAGCGAGCACCAGCAAGTGCCCTTCTTTGCGGCCCGCATGGAAAACGAAGACGGTTTTGTGAGTCAGCGCTTTTACAATTCGGAAGCCGGCCACCCCATCATTCTACAGCTCTACTCGGCGGTGGGCATCAAGCCCGAAGAAGGCAAAAGCCTCGATACCAAGCAGCTTATTGGCAAGCGGCTGTCGGTTGAAGTCAGCGACCATTCCTACGCCGACCCCGCCACTGGCAACGAGCGCACCCTGCGCCAGGCCACCGGCTTCCGGGCCGCGTAAGCATAATCTTCCGTCATCAAAAAAGCCGCTGCTCTCATGAGCAGCGGCTTTTTGATGTAACGCGGACTGTGCAGTCCGCGTCCCCGCGCCGTTTGTTGTGGTTCGGGTTTCCGTCGGGGACGCGGACTACAGAGTCCGCGTTACATCACCTCAGGGCGTGTTCGTTACTACCTGGCCCATGGCCGACTGCGCGGCACCCGGCTCCTTGAGCGTGCCCAATTCCTTGCCCACGGCAATGAAGGCGGCAATGGCTTTGTCCAGGTGCGCGCGGGTGTGGCCGGCGCTGAGCTGCACCCGGATGCGGGCCTGGCCCTGCGGCACCACGGGGTAGTAGAAGCCCACCACGTAAATGCCCTTGTCGAGCATTCGGGCGGCAAATTCCTGGGCTAGCTTGGCATCGTAAAGCATGACGGGCACGATGGGGTGCTGGCCGGGGCGGATGTCGAAACCGGCCTCGGTCATCTTCTCGCGGAAGTACTTGGTGTTTTCTTCGAGCTGGTCGCGCAGCTGGGTGCTTTCCGTCAGCAGCTCCAGCACGCGCAGCGAAGCGCCCACGATGGCGGGGGCCAGGGTGTTGGAGAACAGGTACGGCCGGCTGCGCTGGCGCAGCATGTCGATGATTTCCTTGCGGCCCGAGGTGAAGCCGCCCATGGCGCCGCCCAGCGCCTTACCCAGCGTGCCGGTGATGATGTCGATGCGGCCCATCACGTTGCGCAGTTCGTGGGTGCCGCGGCCGGTTTTGCCCAGGAATCCCGAGGAGTGGCATTCGTCCACCATCACCAGGGCCTGGTATTTGTCGGCGAGGTCGCAGATTTTATCGAGCCTGCGCGATGGTGCCATCCATGGAGAACGAGCCGTCGGTTACGATGATGCGGTGGCGCGTGCCTTTGGCTTGGGCGTCCTGGAGTTGTTTTTCCAGGTCGGCCATGTCGTTGTGCTGGTAGCGGTAGCGCTGGGCCTTGCACAGGCGCACGCCGTCGATGATGCTGGCGTGGTTCAGGGCATCGGAAATAATGGCGTCCTGCTCGTTGAACAGCGGCTCAAACACGCCGCCGTTGGCGTCGAAAGCCGCGGCGTAGAGAATGGTGTCTTCGGTACCCAGAAACTCGGCCAGCTTCTTTTCCAGCTGCTTGTGAATGTCCTGCGTGCCGCAGATAAAGCGCACCGACGACATGCCGTAGCCGTGCGTATCGATGGCTTCTTTGGCGGCTTTGATTACCTCGGGGTGCGACGACAAGCCCAAGTAGTTGTTGGCGCAGAAGTTCAGCACCTCGCCGGCTTCGTCGGTTTCAATTTCGGCGCCCTGGGGCGAGGTAATGATGCGTTCCTTCTTGAAAAGGCCGGCATCCTTGATTTCCTGAAGCTGCTGCTCGAGGTCGGGCTGGAGGGTGGCGTACATGGGTTGGTGGGTAAGGTGGGACTGGGAAGTAGTGAGGCGAAATTACGCAGGTCGGCGTAGCTAAACGTTTTGTAGCGGTCCCGTACATCTGTCATGCTGAGCTTGTCGAAGCATCTCGACCGCTTCGTTGAGCCGCAGCGGGAACCTCACCCCTGGCCCCTCTCCAAAAGAGAGGGGAGCCGGACGCCCCAGCATAACCGGTGTCCCCTCTCTTTTGGAGAGGGGGTCAGGGGTGAGGTTCCACGCGAGCGAGATGCTTCGCTGCGCTCGGCATGACGGTCTTTTATACTACTTGGGCTGCCGGGCCAGAAAAGTCTGCACGCCTTTCCGCCCGCTGTCCATCAACAGCTTTTTATCAGCATCGGTTACGCGCCGGATTTTGGGGCTGAAACCCAGGAAATTGATGCTCACCGTGCGCTTCCAATCCTGGGGCTCCACGGGGTTGAGGTTTTCGAGGGCCACGGTGTAAAGCGCCCCCATGTAGGTATTGAAATCCTGAATGTCGTAGGGCGCAAGCTGGCGCCGGCCACGGCCGGTAGCAGCGGTATCGATCGGAATCTGTTCGGCGCGGTCGAGGCGCAGGCCCAGCGTTTCGGGGTTGTACACGTTGCCGTGGGCATCCGGCGTGCCCGCGGTGCCGGCCGGCAGGTAGCGCGGCTTGTCAAACAAATCGACGGGGTAATTGGCCAGCAGGCCGCCATCTACCAGCACCTGCACGGGCTGGCCGGGGGCCGGCGTGCCGGTAATAATCTGGTTCTGGGCATCGAGCAGCACGGCCCGGAAATACAGCGGAATACTCATGCTGATGCGCACGGCATCGGCCACGCGCATGGTGGGCGTGGTTTCGTAGCTGAACACCTGCACGCGCTGGGTGGTGAGGTTGGTGCCGGTGGTGTAGAGGTCGCGGAAGCGGCGGGGCTGCTGCTGGGCCAGGGTGTGCAGTTCGGCCAGGGTGAGGTTGGGCTGTTGGGTTTTGCGGGCCACCAGGCTCGCTCATGTAGGTGGCAAACTGGTCGCCGCGGTACCAGCCGTACTGCTTCACCAGCCGGTGGCTGCCCCCGAAGAAGATGAAGCGGCCGTCGTTGAGCCGCTGCACGGGCGTGGCGTTCACCACTGCCATAATCTCGCTGGCCGAGTAGCCCACCGCCAGCAGCGCCGCCTGAATGGCCCCGGCCGAAGTGCCGCCGACCCGCTCAATTCCTTGCAGCAGGCCTTGCTGCTCCAGCTCCTGCAGCGCGCCGCCGTAGGCAATGCCGCGGATGCCGCCGCCTTCCATCACGAGGTTGCGGTAGCGGGGCGGGACGGTCGAGGCAGTGACTTGAGCCGCAGCAGGGGCGGCTCCACCGAACAGCAGCGCGCCGAAGCCCACGCCTAGCAATACATTCCGTATAAACATGCGGCCAAAGATACCGTAATGCCGTGCGGCGAAGGTGGCGCTTAGACGGCTTTCGTCCCGGTATCTTTGCACCCAGCTTTACCTCCCATCACCGTCCCACCCAACCCCCGATTTCGCGCATGTCAACCACTCCCGGCGATACCGAAACCACTGTTTTACCCGGCTCCGTGCTGGTTATTGGCGCCTGTGGCCAGCTTGGGCTGGAACTGGTAGCCGCCCTGCGCCAGCGCTACGCGCCCAACCTCGTGGTAGCGGCCGACGTGCGCCCCCGAAAAACCCCGACATGCTGGCCGGCGGCCCCTTCGAACTGCTCGATGTGCTCGACCGCACCCGTCTCGACAAGCTCATTCGCCAGTACCGGCCCAAGCAGATTTATCACCTCGCGGCGCTGCTTTCCGCCACGGCAGAAAAGAACCCGCTTTTCGGCTGGCAGCTCAATATGGACGGCCTGCTCATCGTGCTCGAAGCCGCCGTGGCCCACGGCGTGGCCCAAGTGTACTGGCCCAGCTCCATTGCCGTGTTCGGCCCCGACACGCCCCGCGAAAACACGCCGCAGGTCACCATCATGAACCCCAACACGGTGTACGGCATCAGCAAGCTGGCCGGCGAGCAGTGGTGCGAGTGGTACCACCGCAAGCACGGGCTGGACGTGCGCAGCCTGCGCTACCCCGGCCTCATCGGCTACAAGAGCCTGCCCGGCGGCGGCACCACCGACTACGCCGTGGACATTTACCATAAAGCCATTGCCGGCGAGAGCTACGAGTGCTTCCTCGAAGAAGACACCTACCTGCCGATGATGTACATGCCCGACGCGCTGAAAGCCACGCTGGATTTGATGCACGCCCCGGCCGACCAAATCAAGGTGCGCACCAGCTACAACCTGGGCGCCATGAGCTTCTCGCCGGCCGAAATCACGGCCAGCATCCAGAAGCACGTGCCCGACTTCCAGGTGACCTACAAGCCCGACGGCCGCCAGCAAATCGCCAACTCCTGGCCCGCCAGCATCGACGACTCGAAGGCCCGCCAGGATTGGGGCTGGGAGCCGGAGTTCGACCTCGACAAGATGACCCAGGACATGCTGGTGCACCTGCGCGAGCTGCAGCCGGCGTAAGCAGTCGGCAAAAGTCCGAAAGCAGAAGTCCGAAAGCAGAAGTAGCCGAACGATAAGATAGCCGAACAATAAGAAGAACGGTCCTGCTGAGCGCAGCCGAAGCATCTCTACTGGGGAAGTAATCTAATTACTCTCGCGGTAGAGATGCTTCGGCTGCGCTCAGCAGGACCGTTCTTTTATCAGCAATTACTGCGCGTTAAGCAGCTTTGGCTTTTTCGGCTTCTCTGGCTTCCGCAATCCGGTTGCCGCCGGGCCGCTGGGGCACGTTGAACAGCATGGACGTAGCCCAGGGCACCAGAAATACGGCCACCGTGAGCACGGTGAGGGCCACATCGGCGGTTTCGCTTTCCAGCGCCTCGCTCAGTGGGTGGCCTGGCAGGAAGTGGGCTACCAGCGAGAGCACCAGCTTCAGCCCCAGAATGCCGATAACTGAGAAGGCGGCTGTTTCCAGAAACGGGAACCGGCCCATGAGCAGCACGAAGGCCTGGGCCACCAGCCGCATGGCCAGGATGCCGATGAACACGCCCACCACTACCAGAATCAGGTTGTCAGTGAAGGCCACCACGGCAAACACGTTGTCGATGGAAAAGGCCAAATCCATCAGCTCAATAAGCGCCACAGTAGCCCAGAACTTGCCGAACAAGCCCAGCGTGCGCTTGTAAATCCAGCTTTTGTCCTTGTCCACGGTTTCCTCATCTTGCGAGGGGCGGGCCTTGAAATGGTCGTACACCAGGTACAGCAGGTACAGGCCGCCGAGCGGTTTCAGAAACCAGAACTTGATGAGGAAGGAGGCAAACACCAGGCACACCCCCGAAACACGTAGGCCCCGATGATGCCGTAGCGCAAAGCCTTGTGGCGCTGCTCTTTGGGCAGGTCGCCCACCATCGTAGCCAGCACGGCCGCATTGTCTACCGACAGCAGGCTTTCGATGATAACGAGGTTGCCCAGGATGGCCAGCGAGGCGGCGGGGTTGTCGAGGATTTGCTGGATGTAATGGTTCATGCGCAACGGGTAGAAAATCGGGCCGGGCCCGGTTGCCTAAAAAGGCGGGGGCAACAATTGTTCAGCAGCGGTGGCGGCCGGCGCCGCTACCACGAGATAATGCCCAGCAGCAGCGAAGTTATCAGCATAACCAGCACCGTACCGCAGGCCCATTTCAGGGTGAAGCGCTGGTGGGCGGCAAAATCGACCCCGGCCAGCCCCACCAGCAGGTAGGTACTCGGCACCAACGGGCTGAGCAGGTGCACGGGCTGGCCCAGCAGCGAAGCCTTGCCCATGGTAGCGGCCGGCACGCCAAACGCCGCCGCGGCCTTGGTAAAAAACGGCAGGATGCCGAAGTAAAACGCGTCGTTGGACATGAAGAAGGTGAGCGGCGCACTCACCAGGCCGGTCATGACCGGAAAGTGGGGGCCGAGCGACACCGGTACCAACTGCACAAACGTCTGGGCCATGGCATCGACCATGTGCGTGCCGCTGAGGATGCCCGTGAAAATGCCCGCCGCAAACACCATGGCTGCCACCGACAGCGCGTTGCTGGCATGCGCCGCAAACCGCTGCCGCTGTTGGCTCAAGTTGGGGTAGTTGAGCACAGCAGCCAGCGCAAACGCCACCATAAACAGCACCGGCAGCGGCAGCAGCTCACGCACCAGCGCCACCATCAGCCCAATGGTGAGCAGGGCATTGAGCCACAGCAGCCGCGGCCGTCGCAAGGCCTTGTCTTCGGGCGAAAGCGTCAGGTCCAGGGCTTCGTCAGGTTCGCCCACCGGGGTGGGCAGCCCCGCCGCAAGGCCTAAAACGGCGGCTTTGTTTTTGGCGTCGGTCGCGGGTGTTTGATGCAGGCCCAGGCGTTTGCGTTCGCGCTGGCCAAAGCGCAAGGCCACGTAAAACACCCACACCAGGCCCGCGCCCATGGCCGGAATCAGGGGTTGAAGAGCTGGCTGCTGTCGAGGTGCAGCACGCTCATGGCGCGGGCCGTGGGGCCGCCCCAGGGCAGGATGTTCATCACGCCGCCTACCAGCATGTTCATGCAGGTCAGAATGAGCGGGTTGATGCCCAGGCGCTGGTACAGCGGCAGCATGGCCGTGACCACGATGATGTAGGTGGTGGCGCCGTCGCCGTCCAGCGAAACGAGCAGGGCCAGCAGAGCCGTGCCCACAATGATTTTGAGCGGGTCGCCGTGGGCCACGCGCTGAATGCGGTTGATAACCGGGTCGAACAGTCCGGCGTCGGTCATCAATCCAAAATACAGGATGGCAAACACCAGCATGATGCCAGTGGGAGCAATGTTCTTGATGCCGTCCAGCATCATCGGACCCAAAGCGGGACCGAAGCCCATGAGCACCGCAAACGCCACCGGCACCAAGAGCAGCGCCGTGATGGCCGAAAGACGGTTCGTCATAATCAGCACCATGAAGGTGAGAATCATGGCAAAGCCAGCAAGTGCGAGCATGACGTGGGTGGGATTTGGGGTGGGATGAGAAATAGAATAACCAGAACGTCATGCTCATCTGGCGTCCGCTTGTCGAAGCATCTCGCCCGTTTCGTTGTGCGGCTCACCAACCGGGGCAACGAATTCGTCCCACCTCATCCGTTGCAGCGAATGATTTACTGCTGCGGGCGAGATGCTTCGACAAGTGGACGCCAGATGAGCATGACGTTCTGGTTATCAGGCAACCAAAGCGCGTTTATGCCTAGAAGCTGAAGCGCAGCGACGTGAAGTAGTACGCCCCCATGAAGCCAAACTGCGAGGTGAAGCGCGTGTAGGGCGTCTGGCCCGAGGCCGTGAGCGAGGGGAAGGCAATCTGGTCGGGGTACACGTTGAACAGGTTGTTGGCGCCCACCGTGAGGCCGATGCGGGGCGTGAAGCCGTAGGTCAGCGAAGCGTCGGTGATGATTTTGGCGCGGAAGGTCTGGTCCAGCTCGGCCGTGGTCTGGATGGCCGTTACTTCGCCGAAGCGGGTGGCGCGCAGCAGCCCTTCGATTTTCTTGTAGCGGTAGTTAGCCGAGCCAATGAACTTGGAGCGGGGCTGGGCCTTTTCAATCAGCCCAATCATCACGCGGTCAACGAGTGGAGTGCCGAGGCTGGAGAGCTTGGCGGGGCTGCGTACTTCGCCCTGTACCTTGGTTTCGTTCAGGGCCATGGCCAGGTTCAGGCCTACTTCCTGGTCGCGGTCCATGCGCTTGCGGTAGCTGGCCACCACGTCGAGGCCGCGGGTGCGGGTGTCGAGGGCGTTGGAGAAGAACTGCACCTGGGCAAAGCCCGAGCCGGCAAACGTGGGCGCCAGGGCCGGCTTGGTGGCGTCGAGCCTGCCCCGAAATCACCACCCGGTCGGTGATGTCAATCTGGTACGCGTCGGCCGTGAACACGAGGTCGGGCGTGACCTGGGCAGTGAGGCCGAGGTTGTAGTCGAGCGTGGTTTCGGCCTTGAGCTTGCCCACGCCCAGCTGCTGCACGTAGGGGTTGTCGTTGCGCAGGTGGGCAATGGGGTAGGAGTCAAACACGCCGTTGAGAGTCAGCCACTGGGCGTCGGCGTAGTTGGAGTAGTAGAGCTGGTGCATTGACGGGGCCCGGAAGCCGCGGTTGATGGAGCCGCGCACCGAAAACAGGTCCGTGAACTTGTAGCGGGTCGAGACCTTGCCGCTCACGTTGGCCCCGAAGTCGGAGTAGTTCTCGAATCGGCCGGCCACGCCCACCAGGAATTTGTCGCTGATGTCGCTGAGCACGTCCACGTACACGCCCACGTTGTTGCGGGTGCGCTTTACGGCGTTGGCCGCGCCTATGCCTTCGCGGCCGCTGCTGCCCACGTCGGCCACGCCGGGGTTCACGGGGCCTTTTTCCAGGAGGCTTCGTCGCCGGCCAGCAGCCTGGTACTGCTCCACCCGGAACTCGCTGCCGTAGGCCAGGCTCAACGATTTCAGGCCGCTTACTTCAAAGATTTCGACACGTTCACGTTGGCCAGGGCCTGGCCGAACTTGTTGGTGCCGGTGTAGAAATTGGTGGGCGAATTGCTTCCGTACGAGGGGTTTACCGTGTGGTTGGCGTAGGTCTTGATAACGTTCTGGCCAAAGCCGGCGCTCAGGTCCACGTTCCAGCCGCCGGCCGTTTTGCTGCGCACGCCCACCGTGGAGGCCACGTCCTGCACCGTGGCCGGGAAAACGGGGTTGTAGCCATTGGGGAACAGCGAGAGCACCGCCCGCGACTTGTTGCTGGGGTTGCGGAAGAAGCCGTAAGCCGTCATGTCCTTGTAGGAATACCCGCCGAACGAGTACAGGCGCCACTTATCGCCCAGCGCCACCTCGCCGTTGTAGAAAAACTGGCCCATGGTGTTTTTGGCCGTGCCGTACTTCGTCACGTCGCGGTTGAAGCCCTTCTGGGCCACCAGCGCGTCGTCCTTATCCTTGTTGGAGTCGTACACGCGGCCGGTATAGTCGCCCGAGCGGTCGGTGGGGTCGTTGTGGTGGCCCTGGGCCGTGAGGTTCAGGAAGCCGTCGCGCTTGCCCACGGGCAGGCCGAAGTTGATGCCCGTGTCATAAGTAGCGCCGTCGCCCTTGGCCGTGATGCCGTAGTTGCCGGTGAGCACGCCGCCACGCGGGTTCTTCTTGAGCACAATATTCACGATGCCGGCAATGGCGTCGGAGCCGTACTGGGCGGCCGCGCCGTCGCGCAAAATCTCCACCCGCTCGATGGCGGCCGTGGGAATGGCGTTCAGGTCGGTGCCCACCGAGCCACGGCCCACCACGTTGTTCACGTTCAGGGCCGAGGACTGGTGGCGGCGCTTGCCGTTCACGAGCACCAGCGTCTGGTCGGGGCCGAGGCCGCGCAGCGTGGCGGGGTCCACGTAGCTGGTCACGTTGCTGATGGCGTGCTTGGTGGAGTTGAACGACGGAGCCGTGAAGTGAATCATCTGGCCGAGTTCGGTCTGGCCGGTTTTGGTGATTTCCTTGGCCGTGAGCACGTCCACGGGCACGGGCAGGTCCACGTTGGTACGCGCTTCCGAAGCGCGGTTGCCCACGATTATCACGTCGGCGATGGTGTGGGTGGTGGTTTTCATGGGCACGTCGAGCGTGGTGGCGCCGGCGGGCACTTCTATTTCGCGCAGGCTCGTAGCCCACGTAGGACACCACCAGCACGTCGCCGTCTTCCACTTCCAGGGTGAAGGAGCCGTTGGCATCGGTGGTGGTGCCGCGGTTGGTGCCTTTCACGGCCACCGAGGCGAAGGCCAGCGGCGATTGGTCGGTGCCGTCGATGATGCGGCCGGTGAGGGGGCGGCGGGCAGCGGGGTGCTCTAGCGCCGTGGAGCTGATGGCGGCGGCCGTAGCCGCGGGCGCCGGCCCAACGACCAGTTGCGCGGCCAGCAGCAGCCCGGCGCCTTTGGTCCAGTTCAGGTAAGGTAGGCGTGCGTTCATGGAAGTGATTATTGGTGAGGTGGGAATGATTGTGTGAATTGGATAGCGAAGGTGGATGTCGATTTAGAAGACATTTAGAAGAAACCGGCTCCATTGCGAAAAAAATCGTTTGTGGAAACCCGGGCCTGTCCCGGCTCACGGTCGAAGCCGCGCAATGCTGCTACCTTGCCGGCCCGATTTATCCCGTCTCCATTGCCTGCATCCGCATGAAACTGCTTCTCGTCGAAGACGAACCGGACCTGCTCGCCAGCCTGGTGAGCTACCTGCAGGCGCAGCACTACGTGTGCGAAGTGGCCACCACCTACGACCAGGCCCAGGAGAAAATGCTGCTCCATGACTACGAGTGCATCGTGCTGGACCTGACCCTGCCCGGCGGCGACGGCCTCGACCTGCTGCGCGAGCTGCAGCGCCACCAGAAAGCGGCCGGGGTCATCATCACCAGCGCCCGCGCCGCCGTCGACGACCGCATTACCGGCCTCGAGGCTCGGCGCCGACGACTACCTGCCCAAGCCGTTTTACTTGCCCGAGCTCAGTGCTCGCATTGCCGCCCTGGTGCGCCGCCGCCACTACCAGGGCACCAACCTGCTGCAGGTGGGCGAGCTGAGCGTGGACGTGCCCGCCCGCCGCGCCGCCGTGGCCGGCAAGCCCTCACCCTCACCCGCACCGAATTCGATTTGCTGCTGATGCTGCTGGCCAACCAGGGCCGCGTCATCACCAAAGGCGCCATTGCCGAGCACCTGTCCGGCGATGCCGCCGAGCAGTTTGATACCTTCGAAAACGTGTACGCCCACGTCAAAAACCTCAAGCGCAAGCTCACTGACGCAGGCGCGCCCAATTATATTCGAATGGTGTACGGGTTGGGCTACCGCTTCGACCCCAATCCGGCCACATAGCCGAACAGAACGAAAAACTCCCCTCCTTACCAACCGAAGGTCAGCGTAGCTAAGGAGGGGACGCTCAACTGCTAAGTTGAGCTGGGGTGGTTGAATCGTTGAACGACTCGCGTGGAGTTCGTTCGGGTGTCGTTCAACGAATGCAACCACCCCGTCCGAGCCTTGCGGCTCGAACATCCCCTCCTTAAAAAAGGAGGGGAGTTGATTTAACCCACAATCATGAGGCTGCTGGCCCGCACCACCGTCATTTTCCTGATTTATGCCAGCGTGGTGGCGGCGGCCGGTACGTTTGTGTACTACAACTTCATCCGCAAAATCTACTACGCCTACGTCGACCGCACGCTGAGCCGGCGCAAGCTGCGCGTAGACAAGGCCCTGAGGCTGCACCTGCGCACGCCGGCCGACCTGGAATTCTGGCACCGGCTCGACCACAACGTGGAGTTTGTGCCGCTCAAGGCACCGGGCCCGCCCATGCGATTCAGCCAGCGCATGATGTACAATGAGCTCACCAACCAGGTGGTGCCGTACCGGCAGCTGGCGGCGTCGGTGCAGTTTCAGGGCCGGCCCTACCGCCTGGAGCTGCGCACCACCATGCTCGACAGCCAGGAGCCTGCTGGCCCGCATTGTGCTGGCGGGGGCCTTGCTCTTCAGCGTGCTGCTGGTGGGGCTGCTGGTGCTGCAGCACGTGCTGGCCCGCCGCCTGTGGGCGCCCTTCTACCACGCCTTGGGCGAGCTGCAGAAGTACAAGCTCGACCAGCACCAGCCCGTGTACTTGGCCCCCACGCGCATTCCCGAATTCAAAGAGCTCAACTCGGCCCTGAGTTTGGTGCTGAACCGCAACCAGCGCATTTATCGGCGCCAGCGGGAATTCACCGAAAACGCGGCCCACGAGTTGCAAACGCCCCTGGCCATTCTACGCACCAAGCTCGACATGCTGGTGCAGGCGCCCGGCCTCACCGAAGAGCAGGCCGGCCACATCGAAACCTTGCTCGACGTCACGCAGCGCCTCACGCACCTGAGCCGGAGCCTGCTGCTGCTCGCGCACCTCGACCAGCAGCTGTTCTTTCCGTCCGAAACTGTGGACCTGGCCGCTACCGTAGGCGCTCACCTGCGGCAGCTCCACGAGCAGGCGGCCGCCGCCGACCTGACTTTGAAGGCCGACCTGGCACCCACCGTGCCCCTGGCCGCCAACCGCGCGCTACTGGAAATTTTGGTGAGCAACCTGCTCAGCAATGCCATCCGCCACAACGTGCCCGGCGGCGAAGTGCGCGTCACGCTCACCGAGCAGATGCTCACCGTCGAAAACACCGGGCACGCCTGCGCCCTGCCCGCCGACCAGCTGTTTGTGCGCTTCCGGCCCGGACCCGAGCGGCCGCCCGGCAGCGTAGGGCTGGGGCTGGCCATTGCCCGCCAGATTTGCGAAACGTATGGTTTCCTGTTGAGCTACCACTACGAAGCACCCGGCCGCCATGCCATGCGGGTGCGGTTCAAGTGATGCCTTTCTGCTTGGTCGAGTAAGCCGCGCATCTCCGTCAGAATTGCCTCCCAGTTCTCCAGGTACAGCATGTGGCCCTGGTTGGGCAGCAGCTTCACTTGCGCGCCGGCAATGCGGCCGGCCAGGTAGGGGATGTTGCCCGGCGCCCACACGCCATCGGCGGTGCCGTGCCAGAGCGTGGTGGGCGCCTGCACGTCCTCGATGGCAAAGCCGGGCGGGCGGCACCACGCCTGGGCATCGTCGAACACGCCGCGGCCGTGGTGCGCGAAGCCCTGCACCGCCGCATCGCGCAGCAGCTCCCGGAATCCGGGCTGGCCCGTTACGTCCTGCTCGGCTTGGCGCATGAGCCGGATAAACCAGTCGATGGTGCGGTCGGGGCGGCGCGCCCACTGCCGGCTTAGCCACAAAAACGTGGTACGGTTGAGCCAGGGAAACGCTATCTGGCCCCAGTGCAAGGCCTTCCACATGGGCGAGAGCTGCCGATACGAGGCCGGCTCGCCCAGCGGTAGGCAGGTGCTGAGCAGCTGCACGGCCGCCACCTGGGCTGGGTAGCAGGCCGCCTGGGCCAGCGCGTGCACGCCCCCACCGACCAGCCCATCACGCCCACCGGCCCGGCAATGCCCAGGGCCTCGAGGGCCGCCGCTACGTCGTGAGCGAACGAGGGGAACGTGAGCGGGCGGTACACACTGCTGGCGCCCACGCCGGGGCGGTCGGGGGCCAGCAGCTGCAGATGCAGCCGGTCGAGCAGGGCCACAGCGGGCGGCAGGCTCGAGGCTGGAGGAGCCAAAGCCGTGGTGAAACACCACCGCTTGGTGGGCGGGGTTGCCGTAGCGCGTGAGGCCCAGCGTGCGGCCATCGGGCAGGCGCACGGTGAGGGGCGTAAACAGGTCGAGGGCCAGGGCGCCTCCCATAGGGTTGGGCATGGGCAACGTACGGCGGGCTCGGCGCCAGGTTGGTGGGTTGGCTTGCCCGCAGTGGGCGGCTTGGCGGTGGGTTGGGCTGCGGCAGGGCGCAAGTGGCAGCTCAACCGGGTTGCCGCAACCCCGGGTGCGCCTTTCCAGTTGAAAGGTGCCACGCCCGGTCTTTCGCCTCATGATTGTTAACTCCACGCCCGTCGGCTGGCAGATTATTTACCAGCAGGCGCATGCGCTGCTGGCCATGCAGCTGGCCTGGTTCTGGCCCCACACGCTAGCGCCCGACCGTTGGGTGGGCCTGCTGGCCGCCATCGCGCAGCACGACGACGAGCAGGCGCCCTGGGCGGGCCGCGGCGGCCACTACGGCCTCACGCCCGCCGGTGCCCCAGCCAACTTCACCCAAAAGGAGTTTTCGATGGAGCAGGCCACCGGCGTGCTAGCCGCCGCCCGCTACCAAGGCCGCTGGCGCAGCCTGCTCACCAGCCTGCACCTGAGCTTGCTCTACGAAGGCCTGCGCGGCCAAAACAAGAAAATCGACGCCTTTCTCGACGACCTGCGTGCGGGCCAGGAGCAATGGCGGCGGGGCCTGCACCTCACCAAAAGGAAGCCCAGCAAGCCTACGACCTGCTGCACTGGTGCGACCGCCTTTCGCTGATTCTCTGCCGGCACGAGATTCCGGAAATGGGCCGGGCCGTGGAAATCTACCACGGCCCCGACGGCACCATGCACACTTTAGCTCAACCCGAGGCCGATGGGCCAGTCGTCATCAGCCCCTGGCCTTTCCGCGTAAGAGAAGTGACCGTGAGCGTTGAAGCCAGTGTGCTCACGCAGCTCCAGTTTCAGGACGATGCGGAGCTGGCTGCAGCCTTACGCGCCGCGCCCATCGAAACCCTGCGGTGGGAACTACGCCCGGCGGGCCACAAGAAGTAGCATGTTCCAATCAGCAGCGCGGCCCTGCTGAAAAAACGGTCATGCTGAGCGCAGCCGAAGCATCTCGCTCGCATCGTTGAGCCGCAGCTGGAAAACCTCACCCCCGGCCCCTCTCCAAAAGAGAGGGGAGCCTGACGAAAACCAAAGAAAAGCCCGGCTCAATTGAGCCGGGCTTTTCTTTTACGGGTTGAGCTAACTCTTGTGCCGTGGCTCCCCTCTCTTTTGGAGAGGGGCCGGGGGTGAGGTTCCACCGGCTGCGCAGACGCCAGATGAGCATGAAGCCCTTTTGGATTTGACTGCCGGGTACTGCAAGCCCTCGCTATTACTTGAGCTTGGTGACTGGCGTGGTGCTCGTCATAATGCCGTCGGGCAGGGTTTGGAGCTGGGCGATGTTGTCGAGGCGGGAGGGCTTGGTGGCTTCGCTGCGGCCGGACGCGAGCAGCAGGCTGCCGTGTTTGGCGTACTCGTTCCACTTGCGGCGGAAGGCGGGCTGCGGGTCGGTGGCGTTGGCGAAGTAAGCCCATTCCTCCACGAGGCCGTTGGCGCGGTTCACCAGCACTTCGTAGCGGTTTTGGGGCGTTACGCCCACGTTTTTGAAGGTCATTTGCAGCACGTCGGCCGGGGCGCCGTCCATGGTTTTGGCTTCGCCCTTGTAGGTGAGCGTCACACCCGAATCCTTGAGCTTGAAGGGCATGAGCAGCCAGTAGGAGTTGTTTATCCAGATGCCGTTCATGCGGTCGAGTACTTTCTGGCCGGTGGGCGACGCCGAGACGTCCTGGCCGCGGCTGTACACGTGGCCCTGCTTGGTGTTCAGGTTGTAGTTGGCCACCAGGGTGTCTTTTTCCCAGTGGAAGTCGCCGGTGTACTTGTCCCAAATCTGGTACTGGCCGCCAAAAAGCTC
This sequence comes from Hymenobacter humi, assembly GCF_042665855.1. NCBI lineage: Bacteria > Pseudomonadati > Bacteroidota > Cytophagia > Cytophagales > Hymenobacteraceae > Hymenobacter > Hymenobacter humi. The sequence goes on from NZ_JBHTEK010000001.1 coordinate 1,091,771, forward strand.
CAGGCGAAATAGCGGGCGTTTTTCCAGTTTTCGTAGCCGCCCATTTCGCGCATCACCCGGTCGGCAATGGCTACGGCTTTGGCATCGGAACCGGCCGCATCGAAGCCTTCGGCCGCGGGGTAAGATGCCTTGGCGCCGCCTTTCAGCTTGGTTTTTTGCTTCTGCGCGTGAGCAGGAGAGGCCAGGAGCAGCAGGCCAACAAGCACCGGAAGGACAGCGCGCAAAAGACGGGTAATGGAGAGCATAAACAGGAGAAGTAAAAGAGGCGGAGAAGGCTTCGGGGTACGGCGAACCAAACAAGAAACGAGTCCAAGTGTTCGGCCCAACCCCTTGCGCCTGATGCAGCTAAGGTAGCGGCAAGGAGCAATGCGCGGGATGCTCAGTTTACAGCTCAATGCCGAGGTTGCGAACCACCGGACCCAACGCGACTACGCGCAGGCCGTACTAGGGGCAATAAACAAGCTTCTCGCCGCTCATTTTCTCGCTGCATGGCACACTATAAGTTATCCGATGTTTGGGCCGTACTCAAGTCCTCGGCCGGGGAATTCAGCAACAACAACTCATTTCGCCACGCCGCGGCGCTGTCGTACTACACCATCTTTTCGCTGCCGCCGCTGCTGCTCATCGTCATCACGGTGGCCAGCGCGGCGTATGGCGGCGAAGCCCTCACGGGTCAGATTTATACCCAGGCTCAAGGGCCTGGTCGGGCCCGATTCGGCCAAGTTTCTGCAAGACAGCATTGCCAAGTTTACGCTGCAGGAGCGCGGCCCCATTGCCTCTACCATCGGCGTGGCTACCCTCATTTTTGCGGCTACCACTTTCTTCGTGACCCTGCAGGAAAGCATCAACGACATCTGGAACCTGAAGGTAAAAACCGAGGGCATCGGCATCGGGGCTTTTATCAAGCAGCGCTTCCTGTCCTTTGGCCTGATACTGAGCGTGGCGCTGCTGCTGCTCATCTCCTTTGTGGTGAGCGCCGTGCTCAGCGCCTTCACGGGCTGGCTGGCCCAGATGCTGCCCATGGTGGGCGTAGTGGCCATCCGCATTGTTGATTTTGCGTTGTCGCTGGCCGTCACCACCCTGCTCTTTGCCCTGATTTACCGGTATCTGCCCGATGCCATTATTCGGTGGAGCGACGTGCTGATTGGCGCCTTTATCACGGCCCTGCTCTTCGTCATCGGCAAGTTTCTCATTGCCTTTTACATCGCCCAATCAGACCCGGGTTCGGCCTTTGGGGCGGCGGGCTCGGCGATTGTGCTGCTGCTGTGGGTCAACTATTCGTCGCTCATCATCTTCTTCGGGGCCGAGTTTACCCAGGAGTTTGCCGACGCCTTTGGGCAGAAAGTGCAGCCCAAGGCCCACGCCGTGCGCGTGCGGCTGGAAGAATATGCCCCCGGCGAATCGCACGAGGAAAAAGTCACGGGCCGCCCCCGCTCTACCGGGCGCTGGAAAGGGTAAAGAATTGAAAGGCCTAATATCCCTTGGCTATCGTTGAGCTAGTGGCTTTTTTGCTTGGTAATAGTATGTAAATGAGTGGTATGCGATGGGTTTGGTTTTGTGCGCCGGGAATGGCGTCGGTATTCTAAAGTCTAATACAATAGACTTTTTGTTACAACAATAGCATGGCTATGTAGCATCTTTGGGAAAATCATTTTCCCATGAAACATTATTTACTTCCGCTCCTTCTGGCACTCGCCTTCCCCGGCGTAACGGCCCACGCCCAAACCAGCCCGCCGCCCGCCGCAGCGCTTCCTGCTGAGGAAACCTACCTGCTGGGCCGCAGCTACCGGGTCGAAACCCAACAGGGCGCCAGTTTCACCGGCACGCTGGTGAGCATGAGCCTTACCAAGCTGGAATTTGACACCCAGGAGATGGGACACGTAAGCCTGGAGCGGACCCAAATCCGTCGGGCCGAACTACAGGGGCCGGCCGCCGCGGGCGTGAGCACCAAGCCCGGGTACTTCGACATCGGCAACGGCAACCGCCTCTTCTTTGCCCCCACCGGCCGCGGCCTGCGCAAGGGCGAAAACGCCCTGCAAGCCGTCAGCCTCTACCTGGTAGGTGGCAATTTCGGCATCACCGACAATATTTCCCTGGGCGGGTACGTGTCGCTTATTCCCGGCATCGGCCTCGGCAATCAGTTTGTGATGCTGACGCCCAAGTTCAGCATGCCGGTGAGCGATAAGGTGCACGTGGGCGTGGGCGTCCTGTATTTGCGCATTCCCGACTTCGACGGCCTCCTGAGTAAGTCAACCGGGGCCGGAATTCTGTACGGGTCGGCCACGTACGGCTCGGCCGACAACAACGTGACGGGGGGCCTGGGCTACGGCTTTTTTGAAGGCGAAATCGGGTCTACTCCCATCCTGCAGTTCGGCGCACAAAAGCGCGTGTCGCGCCGCGTTTCCCTCATCAGCGAAAACTACATCGTCGCCGATTCGCGCGCCGGAATGGGCGGCTTGTACGGCATCAAAATCAACTGGCGCCGCACCAGCCTGGGGCTGGGGGCCGCGTACGGCTACGCCTTTGCCCACGACCAGACCGAAACCTACACGTATTACGACGGCAGCCAGTACGTTACCAGCACACGAACCTACCGCCAGGGCGGCAGCGGGTTCTCCACCTATATCGTCCCGGTGTACTACGACTTCACGTTCCGCTTTGGCAAGGGCGTGAAATAAACCGCACCAAGACATTGAGCCATAAAAAAGCCGCTGGTAGCACACCAGCGGCTTTTTTGTGGCTCAATGTCTTGGTAGTTATGCCACTTCCTTCTTCTCCTTCACCGCGAGCCTGCCCGCAGGCCGCGTCGATGTCCTTGCCCCGCGAGCGGCGGATGTTGGTTTGCACGCCGCGGTCGGCCAGGTGCTTGTGGAAGGCGGTGATTTTGTCGTCGGCTGCGTTCTGGTAGTCGGCGTTTTCGATGGGGTTGTACTCAATCAGGTTCACCTTGCAGGGCAGCCACTTCGCAATCTTGAAGAGGTGCTCGGCGTCCTCCAGCGAGTCGTTGAAGCCGTCGAACACGATGTACTCGTAGGTGACTTTGCGGCCGGTTTTCTGGTGGTAGTACTGCAGGGCTTCCTTCAGCGCGGCCAGGGAGTTGGCCTCGTTGATGGGCATGATTTCATTGCGCTTGGCATCGGTGGGCGCGTGCAGCGACAGGGCCAGGTTGGCCTTCACGTCGTCGTCGGCCAGCTTTTTAATCATCTTGGCGATGCCCGCCGTGCTGATGGTGATGCGGCGCGGGGCCATGTTCAGGCCATCGGGCGCGGTGATGCGGCGCACGCTTTCCACCACGTTGGCGTAGTTGAGCAGGGGCTCGCCCATGCCCATGTACACGATGTTGGTGAGCGGCGTGCCGTACTGGGCCTCGCACTGCTCCCGGATGCGCACCACCTGGTCGTAAATCTCGGCCGCGTCGAGGTTGCGCTTGCGGTCCATGTAGCCCGTGGCGCAAAACTTGCACGTGAGCGAGCAGCCCACCTGGCTCGAGATGCAGGCCGTCATACGGGTGTCGTGCGGGATGAGCACGCCTTCCACAATGTTGCCGTCGAAGAGCTTGAAAGCCGACTTGATGGTGCCGTCGTTCGAGAGCTGCTTGTTCTGCACCGTCACGCCGTTGATGACAAAATGCGCCTCCAATAACTCGCGGGTAGCCAGCGAGATATTGTTCATTTCCTCAAACGAGGTGGCGGTGTTTTTCCACAGCCACTCCAGCACCTGCTTGGTGCGGAACGGCTTCTCGCCGTGCTCCACCATGAAAGCCTTCAGGTCGTCGGGCGAGGTTTTGCGGATGTCGCGTTTCGTAGGGGTGGGGGCGAGGGGCAGTTCCAGAAGCATAGCACAAAGATACAAGCAGGCAGGGCCTTGGGTTCCCGGCTATAGCCCCACCGGTGCTAATGTTTATCTGCCGAAGCCGCCAGCCTGGAAGTTGATGGGCAGGGTGAAGCTGTAGTATACCGCTCGGCCATTTTGCCGGGGCGGCGATAAGCGGGGCAGGCGTTGTACCGAAGCCACCGCCGCCGAGTCGCAATCGGGCCGCAGGCTGCGCACCACTTTGGTGTCTGAAACTGTGCCATCGGGAGCAACCGTCACGTCTACCAGCACCCGGCCGGAAATCTGGTCGCGCAATGCCGTGGGCGGGTACACCGCCTGCTTTTGTACGGCTGCAAGTATGGCCGGGGCACCGCCATTGCCGGGCAGCCTGCGGGGGCTGCTGGATATACGTATACACTGCTCTAGGGGCCGTAGCCCCTTGCTGAGCCATGCCGGGACTGGCCCAGCCCAAGAAAAATACACCAGCAAGCAACGCTTTGGTGATGATAAACTTATTATTGATTTTTGGGGCTGACATAAAGCAAATTTTGCTTATAAACAATCAATTAACCTGCGCCGCCAACTCCTCCGGCAGCAGCCGCAGCTTGCGGATGTTGTAGTCGAAGCAGAGCATGCCGGTTTTGGCGCGGGCTATTTCCTTGCCGGCCTGGTTGTGCACGTGGTACACCACATCGAAGCCGTACTTGTTGGGGTCGGCCGCAGCCATGGCGATGCGCAGCACATCGCCGTGAAAGGCCTCGCCCTTGTACTCCACGGCCACGTCGACCATGATGAGGCCGAGCTTGCTCACGGGGTCGTAGTCGTTTTCCAGGCCCAGCGAGCGTAGAAAGTGCACCCGCGCTTCGTGCAGAATGCCCAGCAACGCATCGTTGCCGAGGTGGCCGCCATAGTTGAGGTCGGTGATGCGCACCGGGATTTCGGTAACGCAGGAAAAGGTATCGGGCAGGGCTACTTTTATGCGGGGCATTGGGCCGGAGAATGAGTTTAGCGAGGAGATAGCAGTGGCGAAGTTTTCTACTGAACCATGAACGAGCAAGTAGCCCTGAGCAACCACGACCCTGCCTTCGAGGAGCCAAAGGTCGGCGTAGCCAACGACACGCGAACGATTCTCACGCTAGTCGTTGGCTACGCCGACCTTCGGTTCAACGAGGGCAACCACCCCAGCTCAACCTGGCAGTTGAGCATCCCCTCCTTCGCTACGCTGACGTTTGGTTGATAAGGAGGGGAGTTTTTCGTTCTTTACGATTCCTTTCACCGTTTCACGACTTTACTACTCCCCGTTGTCCCGCAAATTCCTCGAAACCGAAAGCCCCGCCTGGGTGTCCGACGGCCTCATCAGCGAAGAGCAGCGGCAGAAATTGCTGGCCCGCTACCCGCCCGAAGCGCGGGCCCTGGGCCTCTTGCCGTTGCTGGGCAGCGTGCTGGTGGGCCTCAGCGCCCTGAGCGTGGTGGCGGCCAACTGGCAGGCGCTGCCCGCCGTGCTGCGCCTGGCCCTGATGCTGGGCAGCCTCACCGGTGCCTACGCGGCGGGGGCCTACTTCCTGCGGCGCGGCAACCCCGACCTCGGGCACGGCCTCATCGGCCTGGGGCTGATACTGTTTGGCGCCAGCATCATCCTCACCAGCCAGCTCTACCAGGCGGTAGGCTACGACGTGAGCGGGCTGGTGGCCTGGGTGGTAGCCGGCGTGGCGGTGAGCTACGTGTACGGCTCGCGCCTGCTGGTGCTGCTCACCGTGGTGATTGGTGCAGCCGTGCAAACCTATTGCGTGGAGGCGCTGGGCAGCTTCAGCTACGCCACGGCCGTGATGGTAGCGGGCGGAATGGGCTACTACTGGTGGCGCCGGCCCGATGCCGTGAGCAGCACGGTGCTGGCCACCGGCCTGCTCTGGCAAATTGGGCTGTACGTGATGGTGATGCACCTGAAAATCACCTGGTTTTTGTACCGGCCATGCTCATTTACGCGGCCGGCGACTGGCAGCCCAACCGCCCCGGCGCCCGGGCGCTGCAGGGCCCGCCCCTGGTAGCGGCCTATCTGTTTATGTTCGGGCTGGCCACTTTTGGCGAAACCGATACCTATGCCAACGTGCTGCGGCCGCCGCTGCTGCCCTACCTGGTAGCGCTGGGAGCAGTGCTGGCGCTGTCGGTAGCCGGCAAGCGGGTGCGGGGCCGGTATGATACGCTGCTCGACTGGCTGCTGCTGCTGCCGGGCTTCTACCTGCCGGGCGGCCTGCCCCTGGCCGTGGCCACGCTGGTGGTGCTGTACGCGCACGCCGGCTCGGTGCTGGCCCGTGCCCACCGCCACGAAGACCCCGACCAGCTCACCATCGGCGCGGTGCTGTTCGTGATTGCCACCATGGTGGCCTACTTCAAGCTGACCTGGGCTTTCCTGGACAAGTCGCTCTTTTTCCTGCTGGGCGGCGTGCTGCTGCTGGGCCTGAGCCTGGTACCTGCGTCGGCGCAATGCCCAGGTGCTGGCTACCAGCGCTACGCCGCCAGGGCCAGTGAAACCCGTGCCCCCGGCCAATTCCACCCTCCATCCTTAACCTACAGCAACTCCCCATGCGTGACCTGCTGACCTGGTTCTCGGACCCGGCGCGCCGCCGGCCGCTGCTGCGCCTGCTGGTAGCGGCCCAGGTGCTCTACGTGCTGGGCGTGGCCGGCGCAGGCTACGCCACGGCCGCGTTGGGCCAAAATGTGATTCTGAACACCACGCCCGTCGACCCGCGCGATTTGCTCTACGGCGATTTTGTGCGCCTGCACTATGCCATCAGCGAGACGCCCCTAGGGCTGTGGCACGATGCCCCGCCACCCCGCCGCCGCCAGGCCGTGTTCGTGGTGCTAGCCCCGGGGCCCGACAGCGTGAGCACCACCGTGGGCGTGTACCCCAAAGCCCCGAAGCCCGGCGCCAACCAGGCCGTGCTGCGCGGCTGGGTAACCAATGTGTACCGCAACTCCTTCGCCCTGCGCTTCAACCTGGAGCGCTACTACGTGCCCGAAGGCAGCGGCCTGCGCCTGGAGAAAGCCGGCCGCCTGCACCCGCTGCGGGTGCGCGTGAGCATTGCGCCGTGGGGCCAGGCCCGCATTGCCCGGGTAGAAGACCAACTAAAAACCCCCAAACCCAGGCATTAGCCTCGATTTGGGGGTTTGGTCAGGGCCTTAACGGCGCTACAGCCTATTGAATCTTGTAGGTAATGGGCACCGTGAACGATACGCTGACCTCGCGGCCATTCTGCTTGCCGGGAATAAACCGGGGCAGGGTTTTGATGGCGCGCAGGGTTTCCTCATCTAGCCCCGAGCCCAGGCCTTTCACAATTTGCACGTCGATGACTTCGCCCTTGGGGTTTACCGTGAAGCTGGCGTATACGCGGCCTTCCACGCCGTTTTGCAGCGCCTTGCTTGGGTACTTCACGGCCCGCTGAATGGCAGCTACGATGGCCAGTTGCCCGCCGCCACCCGGTAGCTCAGGCATTTGCTCTACCGACCTGTACACCGTCTCCGGTACAATGCCTGCCGTCACAGCTTCGCCTTTTTCGGTCAATAAATCGTCCAGGGCGTCAGCAGAGGTGTTCGGGTCGCCGACAATGTTTTCGGTGCCGATTTTCTTCTCGCTCAAGTCGTCCTGGTTGGGCACTTCGCTTTCTTCTGGCGCTTTTTTGTCCTCCACTACCACCGGCACAATGTCCTTGATGGTGGGCTGCTGCGGTGGAGTTACGGGCGGCCTGGCCGCCACGGGAGGCGGCGGAGTAACCACATCTGGCATCAGCGGCTCCGGCATTAATTCATTACCGGTGTCCAGCTTGGGCACCACCACGGGCGTCTTGTCCTTGAGCAGTTGCGCTACCAGCGGAAACACCAGCAGCAGCGCAAAGATGGCCGTGGCGATGACCAGCGCGCGCGTTACGTGGCGCTGGTAGAGGGCGCGAAGCTGGTAGGCTCCGTAGCCTTGGTTACGACCATCAAACACGATGTCGTTGAGGCTGGCCGTGGCCAGTTGGGCATTGGTCATCATAAGGCTGCGGAGTTAAGAAGGGTTAAGTCGTCTTGGGTAATCTTGACCAGCGCGTACTTTTTCTGGTGCGTGATGTTCATCTCATCCAGAATGTCCACCATGTCCTGGTACTTGGAGTCGGCGCTGGGCTTGATGAGGATAATGGGCTTGGATACCTGCTGCTGGCGAGCGAGCAGCACCCGCCGAATGCCGTCGGCCGCGAAAGTGGTGGTGCGGAGTTCGGGAGCAGGCACCGTGTTATCGTTCGGAGTATGCAGCCCAAAGAAGTAATGCACCCGGTGGTCTTTGCCCAGAATAATGGTCATGGCCCGGGACCCCGGTACCGGCGTGGGCGTGTCCTTCACCGGCATCGTCAGCTCCATGGTGTAGGGCTTGGCGAAGGTGGTGGTGAGCATGAAGAAGGTGAGCAGCAGAAACGCCAGGTCTACCATCGGGGTCATGTCGATGCGGGTCGACATCTTCTTTGCTCGTCGCTTGCCGGCCTTGGGCGGTCCGGCTGCCTGCTGCTGGATTTCTGCCATGGGTTCTTTCAGTTTTAGGTGAGAGATACCTGGCCAACGCAGCTCGTGAGTAGCTTATTGTAAGATAGTTATGCTTAAAAAATAAATTTGTATTTGCATACTATAATGCTTGTCCCCGCGTTGCATTTAGATGTGTTAGAACTGCAATATCCTGTATGGCAACAGGCAGGCATGCAGGGGCACGTCGGTGGGCAGCACGTCGGCCAGGGGAGCAACCGGCGCATCGTCCAGCACCGAAATGCCGATGAACTGCGCATCCGGCCGGCATTGAGCTAAAAACCGGTCGTAAAACCCGCCGCCGTAGCCCACGCGGTGCCCGGTTTCATCAACGGCGAGCAACGGCACCAGCACGGCATCGAAGGCCGCGGGCGGCACTTCGGTGGCTGCTGTGGCCACGGGCTCGGGAATGCCCCAGCGGTTGTTACGGAGCGGGGTGTCGGGCAGCAGGCTCGTAGTGCTTTAGCGAGATGCCGTCGGGCTGCACCACGGGTACGGCTAGGCGCACGGCCAGCCGCTCAGCCCAGATGCGGCGGACGATGCACCAGGTATCCGGCTCGTTGTGCCGGGCCAGCGGCAGAAACACGTGCAGCCAGTGCCACTCAGCTACCGGAAAATGCTGGAAGAACTGCTCGCAAAGCTGCTCGTTGCGACGGTCGGCCTCGGCCGCTGGCAGCGCGTTCCGACGGGCAAGAGCGTCGTGGCGCAGAGCGGCTTTGGTAGAACGGTTCATTCAAAAAGCTTGCGGATAGTGATTAGAAGACCCTTCTCCTTACTCCTCCAGCACCGTAAACTCCAGCTTCAGCGGCTCAAAAGCATCGAGCAGGTCCCGAATAAAGTCGGGATTGTTAATCAAAATGCTCAACACGTTTTCGCTACGCTCCTGGAGGCCGCCGCCGGGAAACAGCTTGTCTTTGAGAGCTGCAAGTTGCGTGAAGGCGGTTTCGTGCTTCATTTCGGCGGCTTTGCTCAGGCGCTTTTCGAGGCCCGCGAGGCCCGCGGCGGCTTTCTGGGCTTCGGCGGCCACGGTCTTCACCAGGGTGGGGTCGAGGCGCTGGGCTACGTCCTGTACCTGCTGGAAAGCGGCTGCCAGGGCCTGCTGCTGCTCCTTCAGGCTGATTTCTTCCTGGCCTAGGGCTGCGCCCACCTGCTTTTTCAGCTCAGGCAGCGGCCGGAAGATTTCGCGCCAGGTGAGGCCCAGCTTCTTGAGCTTGCCAGCATTGGCCCGGCTGATGTACTCGGCGGAGTTGCGGGGCAGCACGATGGGCATGGGCACCCCAAACGCCGCAAACACGTCCTTGAGCTGAAACCAATACGCCACCTCGGCCGCGCCGCCGATGTACACCAAGTTGGGCAACAGTATTTCCTGGTACACCGGCCGCAGCACCACGTTGGGGCTGAAATGCTCCGGGTGCTGCTTCGCCAGCGCCAGCAGCTCGGCCTGACTGTGGCAGCGGGCCGTATTCCGGATGGTTACTTCCACGCAGTCGGCGCCGCTGGCGTCGGGTTCGAGCCGCTCGCGCTTGCCCTGGTCGGTGATGTAAAACAGGTTGATGGGCCGCGAATACACCTGGGGCTTGTAGCCGGCGGCGCTGAGGCGAGCATTGGTGGCCTGCACGGCGGCGTTGGAAACCTGCTCCTTTATTTCTTTCTCAAGTAGCGGTACCAATGCCTGTTTCAGCGTGGGTCGGTCGGCATCCAGAGTCACCAGCCCAAACTCGCCAAACAGAGAATCGGCCAGTCGGCGCGTGGCCTCGGCCAGGTTCTTGGACTCAGAATAGGCCTTGTGAAAGGCAGCGGGCACCTCGGGCGGCAGCTGGTTGAGCAGCTGCTCGGCGAAGCCGTCGAGCGGGAGCCGGCCCACCGGGCCGCCGGTGTTGGCTGCGTCCCAGGAGTAGGTTTTGCCGAACAGCGAGAAGTGGTTGATTTCGGCAAAGTCGTGGTCCTCGGTGGCCATCCAGTACACCGGCACGAAGTCGTACTGCGGGTAGGCTTCCTTTAGCTGCCGGCTCAACTTAATGGCCGTGACGATTTTATAAATGAAATACAGCGGCCCCGTGAGTACGTTGGTGGTGCCCGGTGGTCACGGTGAAGGTGGTGGGCTCGGCCAGCAGCAGCAGGCTGGTCTCGATGGCCGGCTCCGGGTCGGGCGCCAAGCCGTATTGGTCGCGCAGGGCGGCCACCAGGCGTTTGCGCGCCTCGGGCGTGTAGGCCGCTTGCTTTTCCTCAATTTGGGCCGCAAAATTCTCCAGCGACGGCCAGCGGTTGTAGAAGGGCGCCAGGGCCGGCTTCTCGGCAATGTAGTCGGTCAGGAGACCAGAAAAGGAGCCGGTTTCGGCGTAAGAGAGTGTCTGAACCACGGATTCATTCGGATTTAAGCGGATTTTACGGATTTTGTAGGTGCCACAAAACCGTTTCTATCCGCATTGATAGGACGAAGGTCGGGCTTTAACAAAAAAGGCAGCCACTCGGCTGCCTTTTTACTATTTAAAATATTGAGTTAACCCCTCGAGGAGGTCCGTAGCTACCGGTCAACGCCTTCCACAAAATCCGTGAAATCCGCTTAAATCCGAATGAATCCGTGGTTTAGACGAGGTGGCCGTACAAGTCAAAGTCCGTGGCCGAGGTAATTTTCACGTTCGCAAAGTCGCCGAGGCGCACAAACGTGTCCTTTTCCACCGGCACCAGCACTTCGTTGTCTACCTCGGGCGAGTCAAACTCGGTGCGGCCCACGAAATGGCCGCTTTCCTTGCGGTCGAACAGCACCTTGTAGGTCTGGCCCACACGGGCTTCGTTCAGCTCCATCGAAATGCCCTGCTGCAGCTCCATGATGGCATCGGCGCGCTCCTGCTTCAGCTCGGCGGGCACGTCGTCCACCAGCGTGTGCGAGTGCGTGTTTTCTTCGTGCGAGTAAGTGAATATGCCCAGGCGCTCAAAGCGCGTCTGCTCCACGAAGTCGTACATCTCGCGGAAGTCCTGTTCGGTCTCGCCCGGGTGGCCGGCGATGAGCGTGGTGCGTAGCGCAATGCCCGGCACCCGCTGCCGAATGGTATCGACCAGCTCAATGGTGCGGCGCTTGGTGATGCCGCGGCGCATGGTTTTGAGCATGTTGTCGGAGCCGTGCTGCAGGGGCATGTCGAGGTACTTGCAGATGTTGTCGCGTTCGGCCATCACGTCCAGTGCATCCAGCGGAAACTGCGAGGGGTAGGCGTACTGCAAGCGAATCCAGTCGATGCCGTTCACGTCGGACAGATTGCGGAGCAGGTCCGCCAGCTTGCGCTCGCCGTAGGCCTGCAGGCCGTAGTAAGTCAGGTCCTGGGCAATGAGAATCAGCTCTTTGGTGCCCATGCTGGCCAGGCGCTTCGCTTCCTTCACCAGGTCCTCGATGGGGCGGTCTACGTGCTTGCCGCGCATCAGCGGGATGGCGCAGAACGAGCAGGGGCGGTTGCAGCCCTCCGCGATTTTGAAGTAGGCGTAGTGGCGCGGCGTGGTGATGAGGCGCTCGCCAATGAGCTCGTGCTTGTAGTCGGCGTTGAGCACCTTGAGCATCTGGGGCAGCTCCAGGGTGCCGAAATAGGCGTCCACCTGGGGGATTTCTACCTCCAGGCTCGTCTTTGTAGCGCTGCGAGAGGCAGCCCGTCACGTAGAGCTTGTCGAGGCGGCCGGCCTCCTTCTCATCCGCGTAGCGCAGGATGGTGTCGATGCTTTCCTGCTTGGCGTTGTCGATAAAGCCGCAGGTATTGATAATCACAATGTTGGCATCCGACTGCTCGGCCTCGTGGGTTACGTCGAAGTCGTTGGCCTGGAGCTGGCCCATCAGCACTTCGCTGTCCACGATGTTCTTGGAGCAGCCCAGGGTAATGACGTTTACTTTATTCGTAGTCTGATTTCTAACCTTCATGAATCACTGGTTTATCGGGTTGCTCGCGGCGGGGGCAAGCTGTTTAGAATGAATTAAGGAGCGGAATGGTTCGGCAGTGGCTGATTTACAGCGCTTCAAACTGCCGCAAAAACCGCATGTCATTCTCCGTGAAGAGCCGCAGGTCCTTAATCTGGTACTTGAGCATGGCAATGCGCTCGATGCCCATGCCCCAGGCATAGCCCGAGTATTTGTCGGAGTTAATCTTGGCGTTTTCGAGCACGGCGGGGTCTACCATGCCGCAGCCGCCGATTTCGACCCAGCCCGAGTACTTGCAGATGTTGCAGCCCGCACCTTTGCAAATGAGGCAGGTGATGTCGATTTCGGCACTGGGCTCGGTGAACGGGAAGAAGCTGGGCCGGAACCGGATGTTGATGTCCTGCCCAAACAGCTCCTGCACGAAGTAGTACACCGTCTGCTTGAGGTCGGCGAAGCTCACGCCTTCGTCAATGAAAATGCCTTCCACCTGGTGGAACATCATGTGCGCCCGGGCCGAGATGGCCTCGTTGCGAAACACGCGGCCCGGCATCACGCGGCGGATGGGCAGCGGCTCGGTTTCCATCACGCGTACCTGTACGGTGCTGGTGTGGGTGCGCAGCAGGTGCGGCAGCGCCGGGGCCCCGGTGGGGGCGTCGTCGGGCTCGGCCGTGCGCGACACCGGGGCCACGAAGAACGTGTCCTGCATGTCGCGCGCCGGGTGGTTCTCCGGGAAGTTCAGGGCCGTGAAGTTGTGCCAGTCGTCCTCAATTTCCGGGCCTTCGGCCACGGCAAAGCCAATGCGCGCAAACACGCGCAGCATTTCCTCGCGCACCAGCATCAGCGGGTGGCGCGTGCCCAGGGCGTTGGGCACGGGGGGCAGGGTGTAGTCAAAATTTGGGTTGGCCGGCGCGTTGTCGGCGGCCGATTCGGCGGCTTGCTGGGCTTCGTCGAAGCGGGCCTGGGCCTGCTGCTTGAGGGCGTTGAGCTGCTGGCCTACTGCACGCTTCTCCTCGGCGGGCACGGTCTTGAGCTGGTCGAACAGGTCGGCCAGGCGGCCTTTGCGGCCGAGGTAGCTGATGCGAAACGCATCGAGGTGGGCGGTGCTGCTCAAGTCGGCCGCCGTAATTTCGGCCGCGAGGCTGGCAATGGATTCCTGCATCATAGGTGCAAAGTTAGGGCAATAGGCGGGCCTTAACTGAACCTTTTGCGTATGTGGGCCGGAACTTATCCTTTCAACTTACACTTCCTGTCGCTACCTTCCGGTTAGTATTATTTCTACTTTGCTTTAAAGCTCTTCTGTATATGAAACGCACTTTGTTCTCGCTCCTGTTCGTCGTGGGCATCGCAACTACCGCCTCCGCCCAAAGCGGCTGGGATACTTCTGACTCCTGGGGCGCGCCCAAAAAGAGTACGAAGAAAAAGCCCACCACTTCAAGCGGGCAGGCCACTGGCCAGACCCGCGCCACTGGCAAAGAGACCACGCCGCAGAACGACGGCCGCACCGTTTCGCCTTACCCCAGCGGCCCCGCCAAGCAGGACGCTAACCCGGGCAATACCGCTTCTACCCCGCCCGATAACAGCTTTGTGCCCGGCACCACCAGCAGCTCAACCCAGGGCGGCAACGACCGGCAGGGTATGTCGGCCGCTCCCGGCACCCCGGTGATGCTGCAAAGCGGCCGCAGCGTGATGGCTAATGACGCCGCTGCTGCCCGTGAGCGCCGCGAGCGCCGCCTGGCCCGTGCAGGCCGTGCGGCTGCCGCCCCCACCCAGGTAGATGGCAGCGCCATTCCAGCAGCCACAGCCCCCGCTGCCGGTACCGAAATGGGTGCTTCGGGTGCCAGCAATGCCGGCGCCGGCATGAACGCCGTGAGTCCCGCCCCGGGTGCGGCCCCTAAAACCGCGCCGACAGAAAAAGCCGCTCCGGCCAAACCCAAGAAAAAGCTGCGCCCGCCCCATCCGGTTGGTAAGTGAATGAAGTCCAGTGGGCTGAGTACTGCGCAAATTATTTTGCGGTGCTGCTGCCCCATCGGACTCGCCATCCTTCTCTAGCAACATCCTGCCCGCCCAGCCTTTTTAATCGAAGGTTGGGCGGGCTTTTTTGTGCTGAATGCAGCTGCCTTGTAGGTGGAGTTGTGTGAGCGGAGCGGATAACCTCACCGGGGTACCGTGGTTTTGCGTAAACCTGAAACAGACATGCTTGACCTCAGTATTCAGGCGCACTGGCTTTGCTAAGCGTGCTGGCCGCTTTTCTGTTATAATTCCTTATTCTCCCGTAGCCATGTTATACACCCCGCTTCTTGCCCTGTTCCTGGTAGCCAGCACCATCGATGCTTCGGCACAGTCCGTGCCCAAGCACCGCGCTACTCAAACCACGAAAGCCACTGGAGCGGCCAGGCCGAACACGGCCCAATCAACCGCTGGGCAGGCAAAAATGAGCACCAACGCGGCCGATGGGGCAAGTGATAAAGCAAGGCTCAAGACCGAAAATGTGTATGCTGCGCCCGGCGAGCCGGTGATTTTGAAACAAGGGAAAGTAGGCCCCTACGATGGCAAAGCTGCCAAGTCGAGGCAGAAGCGTACCAACACCACCTTGCAGCCTAAGTAGCGGATTGGCCGTCGGTATAAGTCAATAATTTCGCCTGCCGTCGAGCCCGGTTGGACTGCTGAAAAGCGGCCTGGCCGGGGTTTTTTCTGTCCGGAAACCAAAAGCAGCAGGGTTGGGAAAACATGGCACGGTTATCGATTTTACCCCAAGCATCCACTCACATATTCTTCTTTCCGCTATGTTCCGTTCCGTCATTACGCTCGCTCTATCGTTGTTCTTGGTGGCTGAGGCCTCTGCCCAAACTGCTCCCGCCACCGCCGCAAAAACCAAAGTAAAATCGGTGAAAGCCACGGCCCGCGCCGAGAAGAAAGCGCGCCGCGTTGCCATCAAATCGGCACCTGCCATGGCGAGCGTAAACGACGGCTGGCCTCCCCTGGAAGATTCGCAGGCCGCGGTAGCTACCACCACTACCACCAACGCCGCTGCTACCGACTGGGGCTACGGTGAAGCTGCCGCACCTTCCCGCGGCGAGCTCGACAACGCCAACGTCTACGCCGCTCCGGGCATGCCCGTGCACATCCGCACCAGCAAAGTGGCTGTGCCCTACAGCGTTCGCCCCCCGCGTAAGACCGCCAGCGCCCAAACCACGCTCGGTAACTAGCTAGTGCCGGTCGGGTTACAAGCCCGGCTCAACGCGCACCAACCACGATTCATCGGCTTCCCTCATTTGCCCCGCCACCTTTCAGGTGATTGTGCGTATGACGGAAGCCGATGAGCTTTTAGCTCAACTCACCCCAAAGCCTCCTGTATTCACCAATTATACTAGCAGAAATCTATGTTACGCTACCTTCTTGCCTCGCTCGTTCTGTTCAGCATTGGCGTGGCCGATGCCAGCGCGCAAACCAAGCCCCGGGCCCGGAAAAAATCGCGCCGTATTCGAGCCGAGGCGCCCGCAAGCCCGCCGTCAAAATCAACCCGCACACCGGCAAGCCCTACGGCGCCGGCGTTCCGCAGGACCTGAAGGACGGCACGTACTACCTGGCGCCGAGCATGGCCATGCGCAAGCAGGAAGGCTACCACGCCAACGGCAGCTACAACGATAACCGCGCCCGGCGCCCGGCCACCAAGAAGGCCGCCAACAGCTCCCTCAGCCGCGACAGCAACGCCCCGGTAGCGCCGGCCAAGACCCGCAAATAAGCAGCCCCTTAGAAGCTGTTTGAGTTGGTGCCCACAACGGAGTGGAAACGCTGCGGGCATCTTACCGGTGGCCCATTGGAGCCTGCACAGCAAAACGCCGAGACGCCGCCTGGCATCTCGGCGCGCTTTCAATGGCAGCCGGTTTAACTCAAACAGCTTCTTGCGGCTACACGGCCTCGTAGTACAGCGTGCTGCAGTTCTCGGGCCGCAGCACCGACTGCGCGGCCGAGCGCACATCGGCCACCGTCACGGCCTGAATGCGGCGGCTTTCGTCGTTCACTAGGTTGGCGTCGCCCTGCAGCTTGCTGTAGGCCAGGTTCAGGGCCCGGTTCAGCAAGTCGATTTCTCCAAAAACCAGGCTGCTCTCGGCCTGGTTTTTTACTTTTCGAGCTCCTGGGCGTCCACGTCTTTGGTCAGGAATTCTGACACCACGGCTTCCACGGCGGCATCGGCGGCCTGCAGGTCCACGCCGGCATTCAGCTTGCCGCTGATGACGAGCAGGCCCGGGTCGAGTGAGCCGGTGAGCGAGGCCGAAATGTTGTTGAACAAGGCCAGGCTCCTTCACCAGGCGCTGGTGCAGGCGGGCCGATTTGCCCCGGCCCAGCACGTCGCTGAGCAGGTCAACGGCGTGGTAGCCCTCGTCGGAGCGGGCGGGCATGTGGTAGGCTTTGTACAAGGCGCTCAGCGGCACGGGGGCCGAGGCGCGCAGGTGGCGGGGCTCCTGCTGGGCGGGCTCAGTGGGCAGCTGGCGCTGGTAGGCCGGGCCGCCGGGAATGGGGCCAAACCACTTCTCGGCCAGGCGGCGCACTTCGGCCTCGCTCACGGCGCCGGCCACCACCAGAATGGCATTCTGGGGCGCGTAGTGCTTCTGAAAAAGCCGCGCACGTCGTCCATCACCGCGTTTTCGATGTGCGAAATCTCCTTGCCGATGGTGTTCCACTGGTAGGGGTGGGTGTGGTAGGCCAGGGCTTGAGCTTGAGCCACACGTCGCCGTAGGGCTGGTTGAGGTAGCTCTGCTTGAACTCTTCCACCACCACTTTGCGCTGCACTTCGAGCCCGTTTTCGGAGAAAGCCAGGTTCAGCATCCGGTCGCTTTCCAGCCAGAAGCCGGTTTCGAGGTTGGCGGCCGGCAAGGAGAGGTAGTAGTTGGTGACGTCGGAGCTGGTGAAGGCGTTGTTTTCGCCGCCCACGCGCTGCAGCGGCTCGTCGTAGCTGGGAATGTTGACCGACCCCGAAAACATGAGGTGCTCAAACAAGTGCGCAAAGCCGGTGTGCTCGGCGTCTTCGTCGCGCGAGCCCACGTCGTACATCACATTGAGCACGGCCATGGGCGTAGAAAAATCTTCGTGGACAATGCAGCGCAGGCCGTTGTCGAGGGTGAATTCGGTGAAGTGAATCATAAGGATAGGAAGTCGGGAAGGCCTAAAGATAGGTTCCTCCGGCAGGTTGTTAACCGGCAAAAAGGTCCACGGGTTCGAAGCCGGGCCGGGAGCCGCGCTGCTAGAAGGAGGCCCGCACGCCCAGCGCCACGGTGCGCGGGGTGGGGTAGGCGGCTTGGTCGAGCCCGGCCTGCTTGGCGTCGGCCTCGCCGGCGCTCACGTTGGGGTCGAAGCCGCGGTAGGCCGAAAAAACCAGCAGGTTGGTGCCGCTCAGGAAGACGGATACGGCGTGCGGGGCCCGGCGCCACACGCCGGCGGTGAGCACCACGCTGCTCAGGCGCACGTGGTTGCCCGATTGCAGGGTGTAGGTACTGGGGCCACTAAATCCTGCGGTGGTGGTGCCGGCGCGCGGCACGTCGGTGTTGAGGTTGGTCGGGGTCCAGCGGTCACGCACCCGGGTGGTGGCATTAAAGCCGCCGTACGGCAGGTCCAGCAGCGAGAGGTTGGGGTCGAACACCTGGTAGCCAAACAGGCCGTCTACTTGCGCCGACAGCCCGTAGCGGCCGTAGTGCAGCTCCTGGGTAAAGTTGAGCAGCTGTTGCGGCAGGCCGCTGCCCAATATCTGCTGCGCTGCGCCACCGCTGCCGGCGCCTCCCTCAAACTGCGGGCGGCCGGCCGCGTCGACGCCCAGGTAGCGGTACCCAATGAAGCTGGCCAGCGGCTGGCCGGGCCGCACCACGAAATAATAAGGCGCGGGCCGGTAATCAAGCGCCATGGAGCCGGCGGGCTTGTCGTATCGGTTACGGATGAAGGAAACGGCGAGGCTTGAGCTGCCCTGCAGGCGGCCCCGCTGCCAGCTGCCGGCCAGGGTCAGCTCAACGCCGCGGTTGGTGAGGTCGGTTGGGTCAGAGGCATCGAAGCGGCCGATGAAGCTGCGGTTGGCGCGGGTTGCGCGTTGGTACACGGCAGCCGTCAGGGCCAGGTGGTCGTGCCACAGGCCCAGCCGCATTCCGGCATCGGCCTGGGTGGTCAGCTCATCCAAAAACTGAAAAAGGAGGTGTTGCCTGTCTGAAAGACGAAGCCGTGGTCTCCGGCGAAGTTGCCCCGGTTGCTCGTTTGGCCCCAGCCCGCCCAAAAGTCCAGTGCCCCAATGGGAGTGCGGTCCCTGAGCCAGGCTTCCTGCGCGGCATGCCAGGTGGCCTGCACCGCTGGCAGCCACTGCCGGCGCTCAGCTTCGGGTACCTGGCTGGAATGGTCGGCCCGCAAGCTTCCTTGCAAGGCATACCGCCCGCCATAGGCATAGCCGGCCGTGGCCTGGTAGCCTAGTTGGTTATCCTCGCTGGTACCCCAGCTGCCGGAGCCAGTCCGCGGGGGCAGGTTGTAGGGCGGCGGGGGCACCGAGAATTCTTCAAACGACTGCGACTGGCGGTGTTTCCAGGAAGTGGCTTCTACCGACGCAGTAAGCGCGTGGCGGTCGAGGAGCGTGCGCGCGAAGCGCAGGGCCGGGTTAAGCGTGAGCTGCTGGTAGAAGGCGCTGCGTATGCCCGTCTGAAAGCCGTCGCGGGGTGCGGAATCGTTCAGGGGGCCCCGGTAGTCGTACCCGTTCAGCGAGTCGCGTTCAAGGGCGGCGCGCAGGTCCAGCGTGAGGCCGCTGACTACCTCGTAGCGCAGCTCGGCGTGGGCCAGCAGGCGGCGGTTGCGCGCCGTGCTGCGGTTTTGCTGGGCTAGTTGCACCGGGTTCGGCGCGCCGTAGTCGGCCGCGTAGTTGCCGTTGGGCTCGTACACCGGCACGGTGGGCAGGTAGCGCAGCGTCTGGCGAAACAGGTTGGCCTCGGGGCGGCGCTCTTCCACCTGGCCGTAGCTCAGGCCGCCGCTCAGGCGCAGGTGCTGGCCCACGTTTTGGTCCAGGTTCAGGCGCAGGCCGTAGCGGCGCAGATTGGTATTGAGCACGATGCCCTGCTGGCCGAGGTAGTCGACGGCCGCGTAGTAGCGGGTGCCAAAGGCCGTGCTGCCGCCAAGACCGAGGTGGTGCTCCTGGAGGGCGGCGGTGCGCAGCACTTCGGCCTGCCAGTCGGTGCCCGCCCCGAAGCCGGCTAGCTGGTCGGGGGTGTACTCGGGCGCGTAGCCGTTGTTGCGGGCGGCTTCGTTGGCCAGTTCCGCGGCTTCGCGAGCGCCGAGCAGGTCGTAGCGCCGGTGGGCCATCTGTACGCCGCCCAGGCCGGTGTACTGCACCCGCACCGGCTGCCCGGCCGCCCCCGCCGGGTGCTGATGCGGATGACGCCGTTCTGGCCCAGGAAGCCGTACTGAGCGGTCTCGAAGGCGCCTTTCAGCACTTCCACCTGCTCAATATCTTCCGGGGCAATGCTCAGCAGCGGGTTGGTGCTGGCGTCGGGGTTTGCGAAGGCGCTTTGGTATGGAGCCGAACGATAAGGGTCTTGGCTGTCGAAACGGTATTGAAATACGGGCACGCCGTCGACCACATACAGCGGCTGCACGTTGCTGTCGAGGCTGGCGGCGCCGCGCAGGCGCACCACGGCACCGGCGCCCGGTGCGCCGGAATAGGGCGTCACCTGCACGCCGGCCACACGGCTAAGCATGGGCTGGAAGGTGGTGTAATAAGGCAACGGCGCCGTGGCGGTACTAGCAGTGGCACTGAAACTAATGCTGCGCCCTGATAACCGGCTGGCTAAGGTGTCTAGAGGTGCGGACGCAAGGGTGTCGACTTGTTGGGCTCGGGCGATGAAGGCGCCGAATAGCAAGAAGCCAGTCGGTAGAAATTTGGGCATAAAAGCGAGGAAGAGTAACTGCGAAGGTAGAGGCAGGATTCCTCGCTTTTGCACCCAACACGAGGTCCCTACAGGTCAGCATAAAATTGAGCCGACAGGTCAGGCCGCGGTGTGAGCCTGCCGCCCACGAAACCTACGGTTCTGATGCCTACTTTCGCTCCCGCCGTATCGCGCTTCTAATCAATCAGCTTATGCCTGCTCTTCTACCCGTTGCCGCTTTGTTGAAACGCTCTGCGGCGCTGCTGCTCCTGCCGCTGCTGATGAGCTGCGAAGACTCGCTGGATAAGCTCTATCCGCAAGCGCAGCCTGTGCAGCTGCCGGCCGTCACCCAGGTCGGGGCCAACACCTTCGGCTGCAGCCTAAATGGGCAGGTGTGGGAGGCCAGCCACGCCACCACGCTCCGGGGCGATGTGCTCACGCCCAGCGCTTCCTTTAAGCGGGGCGTATTAGAAGTGGATGCCTTCCGGCGCCTGCAAGTGGGCGGCCCTATCACCAACTTTCATTTTGCCTTGGAAGGGGTGACCGGGCCCGGGGTGTACAGGTTGAGCCAGTCGCAGCCCGGCCGCCTGGTGCGCCTGAAAACGGCCGGTGGCTCCGTAGAATACACGGCCGGTGGGCAGCGCCCCGGCACCATCACCATCACACGCCTCGACACGGCGGGGGCGCATCCCTACGTAGCCGGCCGCTTTGAGCTGCGAGCGGAGCCGCTGCCCGGAACCCGCATGAGCGGCGACTTGCCGGCCGAAGTGCAGGTAACCGACGGCCGGTTTGATATTCAGCTCAACCGCTAGGGACGGGATAGCCAGGGCCTGAGTGTCTTAAGAATAGGTTCAGGCTTTCAACGCTGCTCTGGCTTGGCCCAGCCTAAAGGCTAGTGCCGCACTCAGACGCGGCTGGGCACACACGGTCCCGGACTTGCGAAAGCACAGTTGCGGAATGTTTTGGCTAGCTTGCATGACACTCTCTAAGTGGCTTGTTTTGACGATGCTATGAAACAGTTTCTGACCTGCCGTACACTGTTGCATTGTCTTTTAACCGGGGTGCTGCTAGTGCCGCTGGCAAGCTGTGATAGTGAAGTAGACAAAACGTTAGATGCCATTTTTCCGCCTGCGCCGCCCGTTCAGTTGCCTGCTGAAACCCAAATAGGGGCGAACACCTTTGGCTGCCGCGTAAATGGAGCCGTGTGGGAAGCCAAGAACGGTCCCACTTCGTTTGTTGGCAATCAATATTCGCCGAATGCTCATTACACCCGGCGGCAGCTTAGCCTGTATGCATTCTGGCGGGCGCAGTCGGGCGGGCCGGTAACGGCCTTCTACGTGACGGTACCACAGGTACTGGCCCCCGGGGTGTATACGCTGGGGCGCGGCACCCGCCCGCAGGGAGGCTTTGCGACGTTGGAGTCACTGCCTTATCCCTCGGTGCTGCCGTACGTCACCGATTCCCTGCACACCGGCACCATCACCATCACCCGTCTCGATACGGCCGGCGTTCGGCCATTCGTTGCGGGGCGATTTGAGTTGCGGGCCGCGCCCAGGGCCAATCCCGGCGGGAATGTGCCGCCGCCCACGCCCGCCGAAGTACAGGTAACCGAAGGCCGGTTCGATATTCAGCTCAACCGCTAGAAACGCCAACTCAGGACTTACGGGTAGCAGCCGGGTACAGCGTGGTGCCAAGGGTGAACCCAAACCAGTGGGTGAACACGTCCTTGCGGTCTTCGTTTTTAGTGACGGTGCCCGGAGGAAAGCCATAGGCATAAGAAGCCGTCAAGGGCGCGTGGACGCGGATTCCCAGCGTGGTTTCATAGCGGTGCCACGGCATAAGGCGCACCTCAAGGCCTGCCAGGGCTGTTAATTCGACCGGTCGCGGATAGTAGGCGGCGTCGGAGTTGGGCTGGCCCAGCGCGAACGTGGGGCCGCCCCCAACCAGTAGGTGTAGCCAACCGACGGGCGAAACCGTGCGCACGTACAGTGGCGCAAACAGCCGCCATTGGTGTAGCGTTTGGGGGCGGTAGTTGGGATAGGGGTTGCCCGTTGGTAGTCCACCAGCACCGATTGGCTTTCGAGCATGACTTCCAGCCCTAGGCTGACCCGCGGACCCGTAAAGTAACGGGTGACCAGGAGCGAGCCCACGGCCCCGGTATAGCGGTAGCTGTAATCATGGCGCAGGTCGCCGTACTGGCCCGTGCCCGGCCCCAGGCCAAGACGTGCGCCCCAGCCCCATTGTGAAGCCGGGGCCGCCGTGCTGGTTTGCGCAGCGGCCGGGCCAGCCATCAGGATGCCGGCCAGCCAGACCAGGAGTAAAGAATAAACGCGGGCAGCCACGAGTAGTAATTGAGTGATGAGCCAGTAATTGGGTGATGAGCGAAGGTAGGCATCGGCGGGTCCGCTACCTTTGCCCGGCATATTCTTCCCGCCCATGACGACACTCGCTGCCACTGCTCTCCGGTTCGACCGCCTCGACCATTCCAACGAAACCCTGCTGCACCTCTACCAGCACCTGCTGCGGCCCCGGCTGATTGAGGAAAAAATGCTGATTCTGCTGCGCCAGGGCAAGGTGAGCAAGTGGTTTTCGGGCATAGGGCAGGAAGCCATTTCGGTGGGCAGCACCCTGGCGCTGGAGCCCGACGAGTACATCCTGCCGCTGCACCGCAACCTGGGCGTATTTACGGGGCGCAACGTGCCGCTGGGGCGCCTGTTTGCGCAGTGGCAAGGCAAGCGCACGGGCTTCACCAAGGGCCGTGACCGCAGCTTCCACTTCGGCACCAACGAGCACCATATTGTGGGCATGATTTCGCACCTGGGCCCGCAGCTGGCCGTGGCCGGCGGCATCGCCCTGGCCGATTTGCTCGATAAAAATCCCAAGGTGACCCTGACTTACAGCGGCGATGGCGGCGCCAGCGAAGGCGACTTCCACGAGGCCCTGAACGTGGCCGCCGTGTGGCAGCTACCGGTCATCTTCATGATTGAAAACAACGGCTACGGCCTGAGCACGCCCAGCAACGAGCAGTTCCGGTTCAAGTCGTTCGTAGACAAAGGCCCGGCCTACGGCATGGAAGCCGTGCAGGTAGACGGCAACAACGTGCTGGAAGTGTACAGCACCGTGAAGCGCCTGGCCGAAGACCTCCGCCAAAACCCGCGCCCCGTGCTGGTGGAAGCCCTTACGTTCCGGATGCGTGGCCACGAGGAAGCCAGCGGCACCAAGTACGTGCCCCAGAGCCTGATGGAAGAGTGGGCCGCCAAAGACCCGGTGGAAAACTACGAAAAGTGGCTCCTCGAGGAAGGCATCCTCACCGAAACGGCCAAGCACAGCATCCGCGAAACCATCAAGGCGGCCATCGAGGCGGGCTTGCAGGAAGCCGATGCCGTGCCCATGCCCACTGCCGACGTGCAGGAGGAAATCGCCGACATGTACGCGCCGGTAGGTAATGAGGTGAAAGGTGATGAAGTGAAAAGCCATAACCATCCTTCATCACCTCATCACCCCATTACCTCATCACCGCCCCGCGAAATCCGCTTTATCGACGCCATTCAGGAGGGCCTGCGCCAGAGCATGGAGCGCTACCCGGAGCTGGTGCTCATGGGCCAGGACATTGCCGATTATGGCGGCGTGTTTAAAATAACCGAGGGCTTCGTGGCTCAATTTGGTAAGGCCCGGGTGCGCAACACGCCCTTGTGCGAGTCAGCCATTGTGGGCGCGGGCCTGGGTTTGAGCATCAAAGGCAAGAAAAGCATGGTCGAAATGCAGTTTGCTGACTTCGTGACCTGCGGTTTTAACCAAATTGTAAACAACCTCGCCAAAAGCCACTACCGCTGGGGCCAGAACGCCGACGTAGTGGTGCGCATGCCCACCGGCGCCGGCAGCGCCGCCGGCCCCTTCCACAGCCAAAGCAACGAGGCGTGGTTCACGCACGTGCCCGGTCTGAAGGTGGTGTACCCCAGCAACCCGCACGACGCCAAGGGCCTGCTCTGCGCCGCCTTCGAAGACCCCAACCCGGTGATGTACTTCGAACACAAGATGCTCTACCGCAGCCTCTCGGGCCCGGTGCCCGAGGCCTACTACACCACGCCTATCGGCAAGGCCGCGCTGGCCGCCGAAGGCAACGAGCTGAGCATCATTACCTACGGCATGGGCGTGCGCTGGGCTTTGCAAGTGTGCGAAGAGCTGAACGTATCGGCCGACATCCTCGACCTGCGCACCTTGCTCCCCTGGGACCAGGACGCCGTGCGCCAGACCGTGGAGAAAAACGGCCGCGTGCTGGTGCTGCACGAAGACACCCTGACCGGCGGCATCGGCGGCGAAATCGCGGCCTGGATTGGCGAAAACTGCTTCGAGCACCTCGACGCGCCCGTGCGCCGCGTGGCCTCACTAGATACCGCCATTCCGTTTGCACCGCCGCTTGAGGCGGCGTT
Organism: Hymenobacter humi; assembly: GCF_042665855.1. Taxonomy (NCBI): domain Bacteria; kingdom Pseudomonadati; phylum Bacteroidota; class Cytophagia; order Cytophagales; family Hymenobacteraceae; genus Hymenobacter; species Hymenobacter humi. The sequence continues at coordinate 1,116,346 of NZ_JBHTEK010000001.1, forward strand.
CCTGCCGCTGCAGCGGTTGCGCGAGCAAGTGGAGGCCCTGCGCAACTACTAGACGGGTCTGGCAGCCGTGCGCGAAGTTGAGCTGTGCGTTGGCGCGGTTTTCGCGGTTGGCTGCCGTACCTTTCTCTTCGCTTACTTTCTGACCCTGGCTGCCTTACGTGATATACTGTCTACCCACTGTTACTATTCGCACTTTGGTCTGCGTGCTGTTGCTGGCGGCGCTGGGCGGCTGTACCATTTTCCACCCGTACCGCCTGCCCACACCCAAGCCGTCGCCTGAGTTCAAGGCCCAGCAAAAAGCCGCCAAAGCCCGCAAGAAGAATAACGAGCCCAGCGCCTTGTTCAGGAAACGAGCGGACCCCAACGGCGAGGAAGCCGCCACCGACGTGTCGACCCCCACGGGCGGCACCGTGCGCAAGCCAGACGCCACCGCCGAGGCCCGTACGCTGCCCGACCACGCCACCGTGAGCTACGACAAAAACGGCCTGCTGAAAAAGCCCAAGCTGATGCGTAGGCGCATCAACAAGCCCGCCCGCAAGCCGTTCCGCCCCTGGCGGTCTATCCGTAACTTCTTCAAAAACAAGCGCCATGGCAAACCCAATTACAGCCCCGACCACCGGCCAGCCGCGCCAGCGTCGGCGGCTGAGCCCGATACCGCTCCTGGTGTGGCCCCTGCTGTCGCACCCGCCACAAAGCCTGCTGCCGCTCCAGCCACAGCACCAACTACAGCACCCGCCAAAGTACCCACAGCCACACCGGTACCTACATCAGCTCCAGCTGTCAAGAGCAAGCCGTAGGGTAGGGGCAGGGTTGCTTCTGCTGCTCGTATTGCTGCTGAGCGGCCACGCGGCGAGTGCCCAAATCGTGCACAAAAACCGGCCCGCGTAAAGGCCGAAAACCGCCGGGCCCTGCGCACTGCTCACCGGATGGATACTCCGTACAAGGACAGCCATCTCGACGTGAAGCCGGCCCGGCTCAAGCGCGGCCGAAACAATCAGCCCGTACCCCTGCGCGATGACGATGGCGACGACTACGACGAGGTAGACTACAAAAAAGGCATTGACCCCAAGGCCCAGCCTGCAGTCTCGCCGGGGCCGCGCCGCAAAAGAAGGTTTAGCCCGCGGCGCGAGCTGTTGCAAAACTTTTTGAATGTCTTTGAGGGAATCAAGTGTTATAGAACTGTTGTACTACAACCACGTTATGGTTGTGCATTCAGCTCAACTACACATTCTGAGCTTCCCCTTTCATCCACTAGCTGCTTCTATGTCCACCCCCTGGCTTCCCCTTACCCAACCCGAACAGATTACCGACCTGGCTCAGGCCTCGCACGAGCAGCCTGTGCTCATCTTCAAGCACAGCACCACGTGCTCCATCAGCGCGGCGGCGAAAAGCAAGATTGAGCGCCAGTGGGCCGACAGCGGCCTGGGACATGTGCCCATCTACTACCTCGACTTGCTGCGTTTTCGCCCGCTGTCAGCTCAGATTGCCGACCAGTTCGGCATCCGCCACGAGTCGCCCCAACTCCTGCTTATCAAAGACGGCGAATGCTGCTACGACGCCTCGCACATGGGCATCCGCCTCAGCGACGTAAAGTCGGCGGTGAAGTAAAGAACGTCCTGTCGCGCGTAGGCGAGACAGGACGGCTGGTTTCTTTCTTCTTACACGTACTCAAAGGCCACGTTTTGCTTGATGTCCGGGTGCAGGCTCAGCGCCACCGGGCATATAAGTGCGGCGCGCTCCAGTACAGCGCGGTCGGCCGGGGCCAGGGCTGCGGGTAGGCTAATGAGGAGGTCGACCTGCGCGATGCGGCGCGGCAGCTCGGCGCTCATGTGCTTCACCACCGCAAAGGTGCTGTCGACCAAATCCCACTGGTGGCGCTCGGCTACGATGCCCATTATTGTCATCATGCACGAGCCGAGGGCAGTGCTCACCAAATCGGTCGGCGAGAAGGCTTCGCCCCGGCCGTGGTTGTCGGTGGGCGCGTCGGTTTGAATTACGTTGCCTGAAGCTACGTGGGTGGCTTCGGTTCGGAGTTGGCCCGCGTAGCGGGCAGTGGCGGTGTTCATGAAGTCAGCGAGTTACCTTTACAAAGTTGTTTCTTCGTTGGCTAATTTACGTACAACTGCGTGCGCCGCGTCTGTGGCGTTCGGTCGGGCTCCATTCTGATTGACTATGCTTCCCCTCTCTTCCCGCTTTTTGGGCTACTCGCGGCTGGTTTGCTGGCCGCGGCCGCGGCTCAGGCCCAGGCCCCCGTGCGCTCCGGCCCGGCGCCCGCCGCCCCGTCCGACGAACAGTCCTACCGGAAAGAGTTTGTGTACGGGGTTAACTTCAACACCCAGGGCGGCCTGCTGGGCGGAGCAATGGTGCGCTCCACGCGCGTGCTCGACGACCAGTGGATGCGCTTCTGGAGCATCGAGGGCGTCATGCTCAAAAACGCCAAAGAGGAGCGCATCAACACCGTAGTGGGCGGCACCTACGTCGACCGCAAAACCAACTATGCCTTTGTGCTGCGGCCTTCGGTGGGCCTGCAGCGCATCCTGTTTCGCAAAGCGGCCGACGCCGGCGTGCAGGTAAACGGCTTGGTGAGCGCGGGGCCTTCCCTGGGCCTGCTCATGCCGTACTACATCAGCTTCGACCGCACGGCTACCCAGACCCGGGTTATCAACGTCTCGACCGATGAAATCGTGAACGAGCAGTATGACCCCGTAAAGCACGCCGATGTGGGAGCCATTCTCGACCGCGGCCCGCTGTTCAGCGGCATCGGCCAGACCAAAATAGTGCCCGGCTTCCACCTGCGCGGCGGCCTCAGCTTCGAATACGGCCGCTACCGCGACGCCGTCACGGGCATGGAAGTGGGCTTCTTGGTGGAAGGCTACACCAAGCGCCTGCTCATCCTCAGCCCCACCAATAACCCCAAGGAAGTAGACGGGCTGAACCGCCAGTTCTTTCCTTCGGTGTATCTCACGCTGTACTTCGGCCACCGCTCCTGACGCTGCGCTTAATGAGGAATTGAGAATGAACAATGAAGAAATCGGGCCAGGGCGTCGTTAAATAGGCGAGGCGCATCAATTGCGCCGTAAATTTGTTAGTGCTTAGTATCGAATGGGCCGAGGATAATTCCTCATTCTTCATTCCTCATTCCTCATTGAAACAATGATTGATTTGCCCGTAATCCAGCCCGAAACGGCTGCGCCTGCCCGTCCCCGCAAGCCCGACTGGCTGCGTGTGAAGCTGCCCGTGGGCGAAGAATACGCCGCCGTGCGCCGCCTCGTGGACGAGCACAAGCTGCACACCATCTGCGAGAGTGGCAACTGCCCCAACATGGGCGAATGCTGGGGCGCCGGCACGGCCACCTTCATGATTCTGGGCAACATCTGCACCCGCTCGTGCTCGTTTTGCGCCGTGGCCACCGGCCGCCCCACCGAGTACGACCTCGACGAGCCGCGCCGCGTGGCCGAAGCCATCAAGCTCATGAAAGTGAAGCACGCGGTAATCACCAGCGTGAACCGCGACGAGCTCAAGGACCGCGGCGCCAGCGTGTGGCGTGAAACCGTGGTGCTCACAAAGCAGCTCAGCCCCGAAACCACCATCGAAACCCTGATACCCGACGTGAAAGCCAACTGGGATGCGCTCGACGTGATGATTTCGGGCGGCCAGGAAGTGATTTCGCACAACATCGAAACTGTGGGCAGCCTCTACCGCCTCGTGCGCCCCCAGGCCCGCTACGACCGCAGCCTGGAGCAAATCCGGCGCACGAAGCTGGCCGGCCACCGCACCAAGTCGGGCATCATGCTGGGCCTGGGCGAGAAGGCCGACGAGCTGTACCAGGCCATGGACGACCTGGTGGCCAATGGTCTCGACATCCTCACCTTGGGCCAGTACCTGCAGCCCACCAAGCGCCACCTCGACGTGGCCGAATTTATCACCCCTGACCAGTTTGCCCACTACAAGGAAGAAGGCCTCAAGCGCGGCCTGAAGTACGTGGAAAGCGGCCCGCTGGTGCGCAGCTCCTACCACGCCGAGCGCCACGTAAACGTGCCGATTTAGCTCAATCCCGCCGCCAGCTTGCAGTGAAGCTGTCAAGGAAGTAGTAAAGCCATCATGCCGAGCGAGATGCCTCGGCTGCGCTCGGCATGACGTTCCGCTTAAAGCAGCCGACTTTCTTAATAGCTTGCACCAATAAAAAAGCCCTCTCCAGCAATGGAGAGGGCTTTTTTGTGTCCTGTGGCTAAAGATAAATTAACGACGGGCGTTGTTGTCCTGCGGCGGGTAGGTGCCCAGAATGCCGTTTACGATGCGCACGGTTTCGGCTTCGTTGATGGTATTCTGGTCGACCTGGGCCTGACCGGTGCCGCGCCACGCCAGCTCCTTGCGGCGCGCGTCGATGATGTCAATCACCACGGTGCCGGCTTTGTACTGGGTGATGGGCTGCATGCCGCGGCCGTAGTAGCCATAGCCGTAGCCATACGGGTAGCCCAGGCCGTTGTAGTAAGGCGATACTTGCTGCTTGTCTTCTACGCGGGCGCTGTAGGCCACGTAGATATCGGGCGCCTTGTCGACCTCGGTGAGGCCTTTGCGGGCCATTTCGGCCGAGACGGCGGCGCGCATGCGCTTGTCCAAGAAGGACTCATAGCCTTTGGCCGGGCCGCCCTCGGTATCGGTGGGCTGCTGTGGGTACCAGGCCCAGGTTTTGAAAGCCCGGAAGTTAACCGAGTGGTCGAAGTCGTTGGTCACGCCCACGCGGGAAGCAGTAGAGCAGCCGCTGGGACCCAGCAGCAGCGCAAGGCCTATGGCTGCCAAGGCAGCAGGACGGGCCAGAAAACGAGTGATGCGATTCATGAATCTAGAAATAGAAAAGACAGGTAAAGTGAAGGGCTCAACGTGCTGAATCTCGGGAAGAATAGAGCAGGTTGAGGGGATGCAATTATAACGATTAAACAAACTCCGGCGTTCCACTTGCAGTGGCACCTTATGGGAGCAAATTGGGGGCCATTCTAGTGTTATTAATTTGCTGGAAAGGGAATTTGTCCTATCTTACCCCCAAATTTCCACCCTACATCTTTGCTTCGTCAATGAAAAGTACTGCCCTCTTGGCTTTGGTTGCTACTGGCCTCTTGGCTGCCTGCTCTTCCGCCCGCGACGAACGACTGCAAACGGCACCCGCCAACAGTACCCCGATAGCGCACAACACCATCGTAGACTGCCCCGTGTACGATGGCATGAAGAAAAGCTCGCTTGTGCTGGCCCAAACCACCGCCGGCAACGAAGTGCAGGTAACCGACACCATCAACGCCTATTTTGTGCGCGTGCGGCTCGACAAAGACGGCCAGACCCGGATGGGCTACATGGACCGCCGCTGCTTCGGCGAGCGCGGCAGCAAGTAGGTTAAAAGTTGAGTTTAGAGAGTTGAGTTTTGAATGTTTTTCCGAGCACCTGACAAAGCAAAGAGCCCGATTCAGTGAATCGGGCTCTTTGCTTTGCTGGTAAAACCTGGGTGTTGAAGTTCAATTAAACTTCAACCCCAACCCCAATCCTTTAATAAGACGGGCCTTTATCGGCTTGTACCAAATCCTCTTCCTTGTCGACGTACTGCTCGATAGGCGTGCAGCTGCAGATGAGGTTGCGGTCGCCGTAAGCCGAGTCGATGCGGCTGACGCTGGGCCAGAACTTGGCGGCGCGTACGTACTCCATGGGGTACACGGCCTGCTCGCGGGTGTAGGGGCGCGTCCACTCGTGCACCAGCACCGTAGCAGCGGTGTGGGGCGCGTGCTTGAGCACGTTGTCCTTGGCATCAGCCTTGCCCGACTCCACGGCTGCGATTTCCTTGCGGATGGAAATCATGGCGTCGCAGAAACGGTCCAGCTCGTCTTTGCTCTCGCTTTCGGTCGGCTCAATCATGAGCGTGCCGGCTACGGGGAAGCTCACGGTAGGGGCGTGGAAACCGTAGTCCATCAGGCGCTTGGCAATGTCTTCTACTTCGATGCCGGCCTTTTTGAAGTGGCGGCACTCCAAAATCATTTCGTGGGCGCAGCGGCCGTGGCTGCCCGAGTACAGCACCGGGTAGTGCTCCTCAAGGCGGGCCTTGATGTAGTTGGCGTTCAGGATGGCAATCTGCGTGGCGCGGGTCAGGCCCTCGCCGCCCATCATCGATATGTAGGCGTAGCTGATGGGCAAGATGCTGGCCGAGCCCCACGGCGCCGCCGAAACCGAGCCGCTGGTGCGGCCTTCTACGGCTACCACGGCGTGGCCGGGTAGGTAAGGAACCAGGTCGGCCACGACGCCGATGGGGCCCACGCCGGGACCACCGCCGCCGTGCGGGATGCAGAAGGTCTTGTGCAGGTTCAGGTGACACACGTCGGCGCCAATGTTGGCGGGCGAGGTTAGGCCCACCTGGGCATTCATGTTGGCGCCGTCCATGTACACGCGGCCGCCGTGGCTGTGAATGGTCGCGCAGATGTCGATGATGGTTTCCTCGTACACGCCGTGCGTGCTCGGGTAGGTCACCATCAGGCAGGAGAGGCGGTCGGCGTACTTCGCGGCTTTCTCCTTGAGGTCGGCCACGTCGATGTTGCCGTCTTCGGTGCTCTTCACCACCACCACTTCCATGCCCGCCATTACGGCCGAGGCGGGGTTGGTGCCGTGGGCCGAAGCCGGAATCAGGGACACGTTGCGGTGGTGGTCGCCGCGGGCTTCGTGGTAGCCGCGGATGGCCAGCAGGCCGGCGTACTCGCCCTGGGCGCCCGAGTTGGGCTGCAGGCTGACGGCGGCAAAACCGGTGATTTCGCAGAGCCAGGTTTGCAGGTCGGCGAAAATCTGCTGGTAGCCTTTAGTCTGGTCCAGCGGCGCGAAGGGGTGGAGCTGGCCGATTTCGGGCCAGGTCACCGGAATCATCTCGGCGGTGGCGTTCAGCTTCATGGTGCACGAGCCCAACGGAATCATGCTGTGCGCGAGGCTGAGGTCTTTGTTCTCGAGCCTGCTTCATGTAGCGCAGCAGGCTCGTGTTCGGCGTGGTGCGTATTGAAGACAGGGTGCGTGAGGTACTCGCTGGTGCGAACGAGGCTCTTGGGCCAGGTCAGCTCCAGAGAGTCGGGCAGCCCAACCAACTGGTCGGCTTCCTTGCCCAGCACTTTGGCGAAGACGTCCAGAATGTCGGCCACGTCGTGCAGCTCGGTGTTCTGGTTGAGCGAGATGCCCACGCGTACTTCGTCGAAGTAGCGGAAGTTGAGCCGGGCGGCTTCGGCCTCCTTACGGAGCGACTGCTGCAGCTCGGCGCTTTCCAGGCGCAGGTTCAGGGTGTCAAAGTAGTGCTCGTTGGTTTGCTCCACGCCCAGCTTTTTCAGGCCGGTGGCCAGGGTCTGGGCCAGGCTGTGGGTGTTCACGGCAAACTGCTGGATGCGCTGCGGGCCGTGGTACACGGCGTACATGCCGGCCAGCACGCTCAGCAGCACTTGCGCGGTGCAGATGTTGGAGGTGGCTTTTTCGCGGCGGATGTGCTGCTCGCGGGTTTGCAGGGCCATGCGGTAGGCCTTGTTGCCGGCCGCGTCGATGCTCTGGCCGATGAGGCGGCCGGGAATCACGCGCTTGAACTGGTCTTTGCAGGAAAAGAAGCCGGCGTGCGGGCCGCCGTAGCCCATGGGCACGCCGAAACGCTGCGAGTTGCCCACGCACACATCGGCGCCGAGCTCGCCGGGCGAGGTAAGCAGCGTGAGGGCCAGCAGGTCGGCGGCCATCACCACAAACACGTTGTTGGCGCGGGCCTGGCCGATAAATTCTTTGTAGTCAAACACCTCGCCGTCGGCGGCAGGGTACTGCACCATGGCGCCGAAGAAGCCTTCGTTGCTCAGGTCTATTTGGCGGTGGTCGCCCACCACCAGCTCAATTCCTACGGGCGTAGCGCGGGTGCGCAGCAGGTCGATGGTCTGGGGCAGCACCTGCTCGGAAACGAAGTACTGGTTGGCGCCTTTCTTTTTGGTCTGGCTGTGCAGCATGTGCATGGCCTCGGCGGCGGCGGTGCCTTCGTCGAGCAGGCTGGCGTTGGCGATTTCGAGGCCGGTCAGGTCAATTACCATGGTCTGGTAGTTGATGAGGGCTTCGAGGCGGCCCTGGGCAATTTCGGCCTGGTAAGGCGTGTAGGCAGTGTACCAGCCCGGGTTTTCCAGAATGTTGCGCTGAATAACCGGGGGCAGGGTGGTATCGTGGTAGCCCAGGCCAATGTAGCTTTTGAACACCTGGTTCTGGCCGGCAATCTGCTTGAACTTGGCCAGGAAGGCACGCTCGCTGAGGGCTTCTGGCAGGTCCAGCGGCCGCTTGAGGCGGATGGCGGGCGGTACGGTTTCGTTGATGAGCCTGCTCGAGGCTTTCCACGCCAATGGTGCGGAGCATGGCCGCCTGTTCGTCGGCGCCGGGCGCGTTGTGGCGGTCTTCAAAAACGTCGGCAGGCTGGGGTTTCAGCGTCATAAAGGCGAGAAGAAGTGGGAGAGAAGCGGTTTGAGCGGGATGATTACCAGGTTCGGAATCCTAAACAAAGGTAAGCTGGAAATGGCCCGGCGGACTGCCGCCAAAACCGTAATTTTGACGGGCAACAGCTCAGCAATGAGGAATGAAGAATGGGGAATGAAGAGTTCCCGGTCGATAATTCTTCACTCCCCATTCTCCATTCCTCATTCCTACCCCATGTCTTTTACCATCGGTCTCCTTCGCGAAGGCAAAACGCCGCCCGACAAGCGCGTGCCCCTAACCCCCAAGAAGTGCCTGGAAGCTCAGGAAAGCTTTCCCGGCCTGCGCATTGTGGTGCAAACCAGCCCCGTGCGCAGCTACACCGACCAGGAATACCGCGACCTGGGGCTGGAAGTGCGCGACGATATTTCGGACTGCGACGTGCTCATGGGCGTGAAAGAGGTGCCCGTGAGCCAGCTCATCCCCAGCAAAACCTACCTGTTTTTCTCGCACACCGTGAAAAAGCAGCCGGCCAACCGCAAGCTGCTGCAAGAGGTGCTGCGGCAGGGCATTACCCTGATTGACTACGAGCTGCTGACCAACGCCCGTGGCGAACGCATTGTGGCCTTCGGGCGCTACGCCGGCATTGTGGGCGCCTACAACGGCCTGCTCACCTATGGCCGCAAGCACGGCCTGTTTCAGCTCAAGCCGGCGCACGAGTGCGTTGATATGGACGACATGCAGGAGGAGTTCTTCAAGGTGAAAAAGCTGCCGCCCATTAAGATGGCCGTCACCGGCTCGGGGCGGGTGGCGCAGGGCGCGCTGGAAGTGCTCAACCGCATGGGCATCCGGCGCGTGAGCGTGTACGACTACCTCTACCACGATTTCAAGGAGCCGGTGTACACCCAGCTGTGCAGCTCCGACTACAACCGCCGGCGCGACGGCCGCGTGTGGGACACCACCGATTTCCACGCCAACCCCCAGGAGTACGAGTCCACGTTCGGCCTGTTTCTGCCCGTTACCGACCTGCTCATTGCCTGCGCCTACTGGCACCCAGCCGCGCCGAAACTGTTCGAGGAAGCCGACACCCGGCGTCCGGACTTCCGCATCAACACCATCGCCGACGTCACCTGCGACGTGAACGGCTCGGTGCCCACTACCAAGCGCAGCACCAGCATCGCCGACCCGGCCTTCGACTACAACCCCGCTACCGGGGAGCTGGAGCCGCCCTATTCACGGCCCGAGAACATTACGGAGATGGCCGTGGATAACCTGCCCTGCGAGCTGCCGCGCAACGCCAGCCGCGACTTCGGCCGCCTGCTCGACAACGTGCTGCCCCACTTAGTAGGCCCCGATGCCGAGGGCATCATTGCCCGCGCCACCATTGCCAAAGGCGGCCGCCTGCTGCCCCGCTACCAGTACCTGGCCGACTACGTGGCCGAACCGATAGACGCGCACTAGCGCAAATATGTGTGCCGCTCAAGTTGAGCTAAATGCCCCGCAGTATTGGATACTTGGCTTGCACCAGCATGTAAATGCCGTAGGCTACGAGGCCCGCAGCCACGGCGCCCAGCACCACGGGGCCCATGGCGGCCAGGAAATCGAAGGCATCGCCGGTGCTGCCCACAGCCGATGCCCGCGACTGCTGGCCGGCCTGCACAAAAAGTAGCCCAGAATGCCCAGCACAATGCCCCGGGCCGTGAGCCCAATCTGCCCGGCGCGGTACACCAAGCGCTGCTGCTCGGCCGACAGGCTGCTGGAATTCACGTCGTTCTTGAAATTGCCGGAAAACGCCCGGTATATCTGGTACAGCGCCACGCCGATGGTGACCGCGCCCACGAGCATTATCAGCCACTCGCCGCCGGGCCAGCCCAGGACTTTGGCCGTCAGGGTTTGGGAGGCGTTGCCGCCCTCCTCGGCGTGGCCGTTGAGGGCCAGGCGACCGGTGTAGAGGGCCAGGCCGCTGTAGAAAAGGCCGCTGATGACGTACCAGATGCGCATGCCCACGCCTTTGGCGCCCGAGCCCTTGCCCTCGGTGTCTCGGATGGCCTGGGTGAAGCGCCACACGATGTAGCCCAACAGCCCGAAGGAAATCAGCCCCAGCAGCAGGTGGCCGCCGGGCAGGTCCTGGAGGCGCTGCACGGCCTCCTCTTTGTCGGGGCGGGCGCCGCGACCCACGCCGGTGGCGGCCATCAGGGCCAGGGCCCCCATCAGCAAGTACACCATGCCGATGGCGGCAAACCCCAGCCGGGCCAGGGTCTTGATGCCCGACGAGGGCGAGCGGGGAACGGCAGAAAGCAGGGTGTCGGTTGCAGACATAGGGCGCAAGGAAATGAAGTGAAACGGCGTGCTACTCAGTACGCACTTACCTGGACTTAAGGCTAAGCTGAGGCCCGGGTAAAACAAAAAAGCCCCTTCTGGTTACAGAAGAGGCTTTTCGTAATGAGGCGGCAGCGTGTGGATTGGAAGGCGCTTTGCCTCATTGGTAATGCAGCGGGCTAAAACGTCCGGTTGAACCAGGTTTTGATGTCTTCAAGAGCATGGCCGGTTTTCTGCTGCAGGCGGCCGAACCACTCGTCCTGCTTGCCATCCTCGTAATCGAGGTCGTCATCGGTGAGGTTGCCCCACTTCTGCTTGGCTTCGCCTTTGAGTGGTTCCAGTTGCCGCGAGCCTTGAGTTCCGTTTGGTCGTTGAGGTTATTCCGGTTGAGGTCCATGGTTGAAAGGAAATGTGGGTGGGAAGGTGGAATTTCTGCACCTTGTACGCCGGGCCCTGGCCAGAGTTGGGCCAAAGGAGCCAATGCCGAAATCTTGTTGGGCAGGCCACCGCGCTTTCTTGTTTCAGTAGAATGGCGCCCGCTAGCGGTGGCGGGCATTGAACCCCATCAGCAAGCTCACGCGCACGCCGCTGCTGCCGGGCACCACGGCCAGGTTGATGGGGAAGTTGACGCCGTTGGATTGAATGGAGGTGCCCATGGCCAGGACAATGCTGCCACCGAGCGGGCTCAGGTTGGGGCCGACCCCAAATTCAAAGCCTTTGGCACCGCGGATGCCCAGCAGGCCGCTGAGGCTGGGCAGGAACTTGCCTTGCTCCAGGCCGCCCACCAGCGGCACGAATTCGACCAGCCCGCTCATGCCATTGGGCAGCCGGAACAGCCGGCTCTCAAACTGCCAGCCAAACTGGGTGAGGAAGGGGTTGAGGTCGGTGCCGCGGTCTTTGGCATGGGTCACGACGCGGTGCGAAAGCAGCGTGACGCCAATCCGGGGGCCGTCGAGGTGAATGGGTTCGTCGAGAATGGCATCGTTGGGGGACGCATTGTTCACCACCGGCACGTCGTTCGGAAAGGCAGCCTTCACCGCCGCAGCCGGGCTAGCCGGGCCCGTGGGTGCCGGAGCTGGCCCGTTGAACACTTCCTGCGTGCCGTTGGCGTAGCGAACCTTTTGCACATCGGACCGCCACACGCTGATGAGCGGGCCGTCGGGGTTGTCGGCGCGGCGGAACTTGACTTCCGCTTGGGTGATTTCAACCACTTTCACCGCTAGTTCTTCCCCATTGCGCTTGGTGAGCAGGTCTTGGGCGTGGGCGGCGCTGGCCAGCAGGGTCAGCAGGGCAAGGAGTAAAAAGGTACGCATGGTGCTTGGGGGTTAAGTGAGACGATGCGTAAAGGTGAATGAATGCCTGACCCCATGCCAGCGCATTTTAGCAACTGCAGGACTTTGCCTTTTTGAGTTTATTGTGAATAAAATATTGATAATAAGAGGCGTGTTGTATATTTTTAGGATATTTCAAATTGATATTGCTGGCTGAGTTCCGTGTGTTCTTTGGCGAATTGCCTCAGGAAATGAGCCAACAAAAGCCCCGCTGCCGGGGGCAGCGGGGCTTTCGCAATACGGGTAAGGTCGGGGCCTTACTTCTGCGGCGTAGCAGGTACTTTGTCGATAACCTTATCAGCGGGCTTGTCGCGTACTACAGCCGTATCGCCGGGCTCGCGGGCGATGTCGGCTTTGGCGCTGTCAACGGCACTGTCCATGGCGTTGCCGGCATCGTTGGCGGCGTTTTCGGTAGTGGTGGCAGCGTCATCGGCCTTTTTCTCCGAGCACGAAGTGGTGGCGAAAGCACCGAAGGCGGTTACAACAAGCAGGGTCTTGAAAGAGAATTTCATGGTTCTGGAAAGAAAGAGTGAATAAATATTCACCTTTAATCAGGAATAGATTAAAAGGTAACCCGCTTTTACCCATTGCCATGGCGTTGGGTTTCAGGGCGGGTGTGCCGGGCAGCTACCGCGATGCTCAGCCGTAAGCTCTATTTATGGCCGCACCGTGAGGCAAGTAAGGGTTGAGCTGAAGCAGCTAAAAGGTTTTTGTTGAGCGGATAGCGACGGCACCGTAATTTGCCTGCATGGATGACTTGCGCACGACGCTTTTGACGCTGGCGGCCGACGAGCGGCGCGATTTTGGGGTATTTATTCAGCGGCAGCGGCGCAAAGCCGCCGGCCGGCAAGACTCCCGCCTCTACGAGTTGCTGGTGCAGCCCAAGCAGCTCACGGCCCCCACTCATCGCCAAGCTCTACCCCGACGAGCCCAACCCCGTGGCCTACTACGCGCTGCGCAAGCGCCTGCTGCGCCACCTCACCGATTTCCTGCTTTTGCGCCAGCGGCGCTCGACACCACGGCCGCGGCTTCGGTGCGCGGGCAGCTCACCCTGGCGCAATACCTGTTTGAAGCCGGCATCCCGCGCCTGGCGTGGAGCACGCTGCGCAAAGCCGAAAAGCTGGCCTACGACAACGAGCAGTACGAGCCCCTGAACGCGGTGTACAACCTGCAGATTCAGTACGCCAACTCGCCGCACGCCGAGCCGCTAACCGAAATCATTGCCCGCCGGCACCTCAACAAAAAAGCCGCCGACGAAGAGGAGCGGGCCAACATCGCCGACAGCCTGCTGCGCCTGCGCCTGCGCGAGTCCCGCAAGAAAGGCCGCGCCGGTGCCCCGCTCGATGCCCTGATGCACGACATCCTGGTGGAGTACGACCTGCAGGAGGCCTTTGCGCGCTCGCCGTCGCTGCTGTGCCGGCTCATGTCCATTGCGCGCAGTGCCATGCTGGTGCGCCGCGATTTTGCCACGTTTGCCGTATTTATCGAGCGCTGCTACCGGCTGATGGAACGCCGCCACGGCTTTGCGCCGGCCCACCGCAGCTACCGCCTGCGGCTGCTGTACATGCTGGCCCACGCCCTGTACCGCTCCCGCCGTTTTGCTGAGTCGGTGGCTTATTTGGAGCAGGGTCGGGCCATCTTGGCCGCGGCCCCGAGCCGGCAGTTTACCGAGTTCGGGTCCCGGTTTACGATGCTGCTGGCGGCCAACTACTCCTTCCTGCGCCGCAACGCCGACAGCATCGGGCTGCTCGAAAAGACCCTGCAGGCCACCCCGGCGCTGCCGCTGCTCGACGACCTCACCGCCCGCCTCCAGCTCACCTTCCACTACTTCGCCGAAGGCAAGTTTCAGAAAGCCAACCTCACGCTGATAAGCATGGCGCGCACCGACCACTGGCTGGAGCAGCACCTGGGCCTGGAGTGGCTGCTCAACCGCAACGTGGGCGAAATGCTCATTCAGCTGGAGCTCGGCAACCCCGACCTGGCCCTGAACCGGCTGCACGCCATCGAGCGCACCCTGCGCGAGCAGTTTCCGGCCACGCCCGCACCCGAGGCCGCCAGCCCCGGCGCTGCGGTACCGGCCGGCGGCCCCTACTGCTACGTGCTGGGCTACCTCGCGCTGGTGCGCAAGATTATCGACGACCCGGCTGCCGCCCGCACGCCCGCTTTCGCCGCTCAGGCAGAAAATTTGTCCACCTTCATGCCGCTGGAGCGCGAAGACCTGCAGGCCCGCAGCTTCTACGCCTGGCTGCACGCCCGCATGCTGGGCCGGCCGTACTATGAGGTGCTGCTGGAAGTGGCTGAGCTGTAGTAAATGTCATTCAGTAATCGCCTATCATGCATATCTGGCGTCCCGCAGGAAGCATGTTCTCACCGACCAGCGAATCGGGCGTGAGATGATGCTTCGCAGGCGGACGCCAGATATGCATGACAAACGTCATTTCCGGCTAGACTCCTGGATAGAGAAAACCCTTATTCCTTGCGGGATGCTTCTTTGGCATTCTCCTTGGCCTGGGCGGCGGTGCGTTTAGCCGCCTCGCCCATGGCATCCATCTTGGTGTCCACTTTGTCGCCAGCAGCCTCCAGCTTCTTGCCGGCTCGGTCCATTTTGGCGTCCAGCTTGTCGCCGGCGGCGTTCAGCTTGGCTTCAAACTTTTCGGCGGCGGCTTCCATCTTGTCGCCGGCTTTTTCGGCGGCCGCGTCCAGCTTGTCCTCGGCTCGTTCGATTCGGGCTTCGGTGCGGTCGCCCACCGAGTCGGCGTTGGCTTCCGCAGTGGTGGCGGTGCGGTCGGCGTTGGCTTCGGCGTTTCGCTTTTCGGTTTCGGTGCAGGCGCTGGCACTCAGGGCCACCACAACAGCAACAAGCAGGGTCTTGAACAACGATTTCATGACGAAGGGGAATGAGCGTGAACGGATGCCTTTTATTAGAGGCAGGCGCAAAAGGTAACCCGCCTGCGCTCGGCAATCCTGGCTCAATAGGCCGGTGGCGGCCCGGCAGGCTAACTTTTTAGTCTCCGCGCTAGTATAGCCCTAAGTATCCTCCTTACCTCCCAATTCCCATGGATTCCATCGCCACCACTCCGCAAACGCCCGCCACTCCCGAAGTGCCCCTGAACGTGAGCGACCAGCAAAATACCGCCCTCCTCGACGATACCCTGACGTTTCTGACGGCAAGCACGCCCACCAATTCCGGCCCGCAGGGCCGCGCCGAAGTCGAGCGCTGGGAAGCCGTGCTGGCGGCGTCGGACCGGCCGGGCCTGGCCAAAATAAAGCAGGGCCTGAATCAGCTCAATATTTTGCTGGCCGATGCCAAAAGCCCGGCCCACGACATTGCCGAAGTTCTCGCTACCCTCGGCGCCGAAACCGCCAAAGTAGCCGAAGAAGCCAACGGAGCCTACAGAGACCCGCTCAATAACCTGAGCAAGCTGCTTATTCGGGCCGGCTCGTCGCTCTCCCGCTAGCTGCCCGCGGGGTTGCTAACCGCCGTAGCGCGAACTTTGTGGCTGGTGCCGCTGCGTCCCTCGGATTCGTCCGCGGGTGCAGTGGCATCAGTCACAAAGTTCGCGCTACTGTTTTTATGCCCCAGCTCACCCCCGCCGACCTCATTCCTTACGACCCGTTCGACGGCATGCAGTTTGGCCCCACTACCTGCTTTCTCAGCGGGCAGCCCGTGGGTCCCGACGACACCATCCCCGTTTTTGCCGACTGGCTCCAAGCCCGCTACGGCCTTGCCGACCGCCCCATCCAGCTGCTCGACCAGCGGACGGTGCAGATAAAAGACCTGCGCCTGCCCGCCAGCCCGGCCGTACGCCCGCGCCTCCAGGAGCTGGAGCAGCGAGTAGCGGCCGCCGCCGCCCAAGGCCCAGATGCCCTGCGCGCCCTCGGCGACGACACCCTGTTTCTGTGGATGGGCAAGATGTTTTACGGCATCTTCATCACCGAACTGCTCAACGAATTTGAGCCGTTGATAAAGCCCAAGTACCCGCTGGCGGAAAACGCAGCTTTGGTTCGCCGATTTCAGGCATTTTACCAATTGCTGCAGGGCCTGCGCGTGCCCACCGAATACGCCGATTTCGTGCCCGGCTCCGTTTTCGTGCTCGAAGCCGACCCCGCCGAAGACGTGACGCCCTTCGAATACGACGACGACCTGAATACCCTCGTCTTCAGCATCAAGCTCGATAAAGCCGTGCTGGTGGCCTGCCTGGTCGATATTGGGCTGATTGGGCAAGCCATGGGCAAAGTGTACCAGGATGCCAGCCGCCCGCTGCACCCCGTGCAGATTGCCGAGTTCAAGGCCCGGGTGTACTACGCCGCCCACTTGCTGCACGTCGTGCCCGACATCTATCCGCGCACGCCCCGCCCCGGCGATACCACCATGGTGTTCGATGCCCTGATTGACGACGTCACCGGCGCCATTTTCAATCCTTGGGAAAACGGGGCTTACACCCAGGCCCTGGGCGACCTGTGGCACCGCTGGAACATCAGCCTGGCCGATATCGTCCAGAAACCCGCTGAGCCCCTGAGCTTGTTATATGACGAATCGGGGCAGCCGCGCGAATTAAAAAGCTGGCCGGTTGCTAGTTAATTGATGGACCGTCATGCCGAGCGCAGCCGAGGCATCTCGCTCGCGCCGCCTGTCATGCTCATCTGGCGTCCCGAAGGAAGCATCTTACCAGGCCAGCACAAAATATTGAGCCGTGAGTAGATGCTTCCTTCGGGACGCCAGATGAGCATGACAGACAATTGGGTTACTACTGCACGCGAGATGCCTCGGCTGCGCTCGGCATGACGGTCCAATTTCAACGCGACGATTCCGCTTGAAGCAGCCAACTTTCTAAACAGCTTCAATTAAAGTAACGTCATGGGTCGACCCGCTCGGCCCAACGCGCTAAATAACATCTATTCCTGTGCTAAAATCCTCAATACGCTCCTTCTGCCTGCCGCTGCTTCTAATTCTGCTCAGCTTAAGTTCCTGCATCAAGCTGCTCAAGCCCCGCCATGATTTTGTGGCCTACGTCCCCGCCGCGGGTCCCAATTATGCCTTGGATAGCTGCTGGGCCGCGCTGCCTACCCGCCGGGATTCCGCCGATGCCGTGCCGCCAAACTCCGGCCTGCGCGACGAACAAGCCGCTGCTAACGCCGACGTTTTCTTCGTTCACCCGACCACGTTCTACCGCCCGGCTTCCTGGAACGCGGATTTAGCGAAGCCCAGGCTCAACCGCTTCACCGACCGTAGCACCATCCGGCACCAGGCCAGCGCCTTCAACGCCGCCGGCCGCATTTACGCCCCGCGATACCGCCAGGCCACGCTTTATTCCTTCTTCGACGAGCAAACTCCCAACGGCCAGGCCGCGCTCGACCTCGCCTACGCCGACGTGAAAGCGGCCTTTCAGTATTATCTGGCCCAATACAACCAAGGCCGTCCCATCATCATCGCCGGCCACAGCCAGGGCACGGCCCATGCCACGCGGCTGCTCCACGAGTTTTTCGACAATGACCCCAAGCTGCGACGCCACTCGTGGCCGCCTACCTCGTGGGTTTCAAGGTGAAGCCCAACGAGTACCAAACCATCCGCCCCTGCGCCGATTCTCTCGAAACTGGCTGCTTCATTACGTACAATGCCGTTGCGACCAGCAACGACTTTCCTCCTTTCCAGCCGTTCGCCGTCACCAATCCCCTCACCTGGAAGCTCGACACCCTGCTAGCCCCCGCCGCCCTCAACCGCGGCGGTGTCAGCCAGGATTTTAAGCGCATCGACGCCAACGTGACCGATGCCCAAATCCACCAAGGCCTGCTCTGGATAACCCCGCCCAAGCCCGGTGGCTATCCCCGCTTCTTGCTGCCCGGCCGCCCCGAGCTGCGTCACTCCTTCCACATCGCCGACTACGCGCTGTTTTACATGAACATCCGCGAGAACGCTAAGACGCGGGTGCGAGCGTGGCAGCAAATTCACCCATAGTTTTCAGCTGAAATGAGCGATTTTCAAATAGATGGTGTCAAGTATGAAATTCTTTGGGCAACTGATATTCCAGCGCGTGACGGAATTGCATGTGAATTGAGAAGTGTGAAGTTGGCACCTCATGGAATGAGTCTTGAACGGAAACTGCTTGCTGAAGTCTTTCGGGATGATGAAAAAAGGAAAATAGTATTTTCAGGGTTCGCCAAGAACGTTCCACTTGCCGCTATTGAGCAACTGCTTCGGATATTTAATCAAGGAGGAGGCAGAGACTTTATGGAATAAAAAAGCCCGCTGGCGCAATGCCAGCGGGCTTTTTTATTCCATGGCTTAACGCAATTAAGCGCCGATAGCCACGCGCTTGAAGTCCGAAACCGTCATGCCTTTCGACTTGCTGTCGAGCAGCTGAGCGATGGTCATCGAGTTGTCTTTCACGAACTCCTGGTTCAGCAGGGTGTTGTCCTTGTAGAACTTATTGAGTTTGCCAAGGGCAATTTTCTCAAGCATCGCCTCGGGCTTACCTTCGGCGCGGGCCTGCTCTTTGCCTACTTCAATTTCGCGCTCAGCAATGGTCGCATCCACACCGTCTTTGTCAACGGCGATGGGCTTCATGGCCACAATTTGCATGGCTACGTCGCGGCCCACGGCAGCAGCGTCAGCCGAGCCAACATTCTTCAGGCCTACGAGTACGCCTTTCTTGCTGTCGGAGTGTACGTACGAAGCCACTTTTTCAGCGGTCAGCGTAGCGTAGGTTACTTCCAGCTTCTCGCCGATTTTGCCCATCAGGTCGGTCACGTGCTCCTGCACGGTCAGTCCGTCCGAAGCTTTGGCCGCGAGGATGTCCTCTTTCGTGCCAGCGTCGATGCGAATAGCGGTGTCCAGAATTTGCTGGGCCAGCTCGCGGAAGTTCGCCACTTTGGCTACCGATTCGGTTTCGCAAGCCAAGGCTACCAGTTTGCCCTGGGTGCCGTCTTCGCTCACGCTCACCAGCACGAGGCCTTCCGAGGTTTCGTTTTCGGCGCGCTTGTCAGCGATTTTCTGGCCGTGCTTGCGGAGAATGTCGCGAGCGGCTTCAAAGTCGCCGTCGGCTTCCACCAGGGCTTTTTTGCAATCCATCATGCCCGCGCCGGTCATGGTGCGGAGCTTGTTTACGTCTGCGGCGGTAATAGCGGCCATTAGAGAAATTTTTGTTGGGTTGGAATTCAGGGAAAAGAAAAAGGGAACCTCCGGAGCCTAGCTACTCGAAGGTTCCCTTTTTCAAAGAGCTAAGAAGGGACTATTCTTCGTCAGCAGCCGTTTTTTCAGCGATGGCAGCCTCGTCGGCTTCCTTGCGCTCGGCGTCTTCTTTGTCAACTTTGCGCTCCGACAGGCCATCTTCGATGGCCTTGCCAATCACGCTCACGATGAGCTGAATGGACTTCGAGGCATCGTCGTTGGCCGGAATCGGGAACTGTACCAATTCGGGGTTGGAGTTCGTGTCGCAGATAGCAAACACCGGGATGCCCAGTTTCTGAGCTTCTTTCACGGCGATGTGCTCGCGCTTCACGTCTACTACAAACAGCGCAGCGGGGAGACGGCCGAGGTCGGCGATACCACCGAGTACGCGGTCGAGCTTGGCGCGCTCACGCGACATCATCAGCTTCTCACGCTTAGCGAGAGCGGCATAGGCCGTGTTCTCTTTCACCATCTTGTCGATGGTGGCCATCTTCTTCAGGCTCTTGCGAACCGTAGCGAAGTTGGTGAGCATGCCGCCCAACCACCGGTCGGTCACGAAAGGCATTTTCAAACGCTCGGCTTCCGTCGTAACGATTTCCTGCGCCTGCTTCTTCGTGGCTACGAACATCACCTTGCGGCCGCTCTTCGCGATGTTGCGAATAGCCTGGGCTGCGTAGTCGAGCGAAACCAGCGTTTTGTTGAGGTCAATAATGTGGATGCCGTTCTTCTCCATGAAGATGTACGGCGCCATTTTGGGGTCCCACTTGCGGGTGAGGTGACCAAAATGGGCACCTGCGTCGAGCAGGTCCTTATAAGTCGTCTGAGCCATGATATATTTCCTCCTGGTTTAGCGTTTCGAGAACTGGAACGAGCGACGAGCCTTGCGCTTGCCGAATTTCTTGCGTTCCACCATGCGCGGGTCGCGGGTCAGGAAGCCTTCCTTCTTGAGAGCGGGACGAGTCTCCTCGTTGTCGCTCACCAGAGCCTTGGTGATAGCCAAACGGATGGCTTCGGCCTGAGCCGAAATGCCGCCGCCGCGCACGTTCACCTTGATGTCGTACTGGCCGACTTGCTCGAGGATTGCCAGGGGTTGGTTCACGACGTTTTCCAGCAACTCGTTGCTGAAATACGACTTCATGTCCCGGTCATTGATAGTGATATTCCCTTGCCCGGCCTGCATGTAGATGCGGGCCACCGAGGTTTTTCTTCTACCAGAGGTGTTGGTAATTGCCATTTAGTGGAAAATTAAAGAACGTAAGCCGTCGTGGCTTACAGGTTTTTGAGTTCGATAGCTACGGGCTGCTGCGCCTCGTGGGGATGCTCGGTGCCGGCGTACACGTACAAGTTGCGGTACTGAGCCGAACCCAGCTTGTTGCCCTGCAGCATGCCTTTTACAGCGTGCTCGATGACACGACGCGAGTCGCGGTCCATCTGCTCGCGCACGGTGCGACGCTTCTGGCCACCGGGGTAGCCCGAGTGCGTGATGTAGACCTTCTCGGTCATTTTCTTGCCCGTTACGCGCAGCTTGTCGGCGTTGAGAACGATGACGTTGTCGCCGCAGTCCGAGTTGGGGGTAAACGAAGGCTTGTGCTTGCCACGCAGAATGTTGGCAATCTGCGAGCAAACGCGGCCCAGCGGGGCTACGCTGGCGTCTACGATAACCCAGCTCTTCTGGGCGTTGGCCTTATTGACGTGGGTCGTCTTGAAGCTCAGGTGGTCCATGAGTCGAAAAAAGGTATGCTAAACTATTGAATAAGAGTTCGAAGCCCCTACGGCTTCGGGAAAAACGGACACAAAGGTACTGATTTATGGGGAAATAGCCAAGCATGGACGAGTAGTTTTTCTCTCAGCACCTTAAGTTGAGCCAGCTTATATCGCTGCTTTGTAGCGGCCCAAGCAGTCCAGGCGTACTTTTGGGCCATTCGTCCCTTATGGATTCATCGGCTCTCATTCCTGATTCTACCGCTTCCGACCGTCGCGCCCGCTGGCTGCTGGCCGGTTTGCTGGGCTTATCAGTAGTGGTGGCCTTCCTCACGGAGAGCACCTACGATTCGGGCGACAGCATCAAGCATTTCCTGTTTGCGCGCGATGCCTTTCGGTACCCCATGAATTACCTCGATTCTTGGGCTAAGCCGTTGTTTACGCTGTTGTCCTCCGGGCCGGCACAGGCTGGGTTCATCGGCATGAAGCTGTTTCAGTGCGGGGTGGTGGCCCTGTCGGCGTGGTGCGCGTTTGTCGTGGCCCGGGCGCTGCGCCTGCCCGCCCCGGAACTGGCCATCGTCTTTGCCTATGCCGCTCCCGATTACTTCTACATTCAGTATTCGGGCCTGACCGAGCCGCTGTTTGGGCTGGTGCTGGTGGGCGCGGTGGCGCTGGCCGTTACCAACCGGCCCGGCTGGTCGGCCGCGCTCATTTCCCTGTTGCCCTTCGTGCGTTCGGAAGGGTTTATGCTGATTGGCATTTGGGCGGTGTACCTCGTTTGGGAGCGGAAATGGCGTTTCCTGCCGCTGCTGCTGTTGGGGTACGTCGTATTTAGTGCGGTAGGGGCGGTGGTGCTGGGGGAGCCCGGCTGGGTATTCGGGCACAACCCCTACAAGACGGTGTCGGTGTACGGGCACGGCGACTGGGACCATTTCTGGATTCATCTGCCCTTCCTATTGGGCCGGATATTTTGGGGCCTGGCCCTGATTGGCGGCGCACGCATGCTCTACGACTGCCTGCAGCCCGAGCGGCGCCAAGCCCCGCTTTTTCGCGCCGAGTTGCTACTGATTTATGGAAGCATCGTGGTGTTTGTCGGCGCCCACACCATCTTCTGGGCCAAAGGGCTGTTCAATTCCTTTGGCCTGACGCGGGTGCTCACCGTCACGGCGCCGCTCTTTGCCGTGGTGGCGCTCAACGGTCTCACCGGCGTATCGCAGATGGGCCAGACGCTGGCAGCGCGCTGGCGTATCCGCATCGCCATTGCAGCGGCGGTGGTCTTGTTTCCGGCCGTTGAGCCAGGCAGCGACTTTCCCTGGCAGCACGACTTCACCCGGCCACCCGACCAGCAAGTGGTGGAAAACGCCGCGGCCTGGATACGCAAGACCTACGGCCCGGCCTCGCGGCCCTTGGCGTACGAGTTTCCCTACGTGGCCGTGGCGACGCGCAACAACTTCTTTGACCCCAAAACCCACCCCGCCGTCGCCCTGAACCAAGACGGGCAGCTAATCTCACTGCCCGTGGGCGGGCTCCTGGTGTGGGACGACTGGTACACGCCCGTAGAGGGCCACGTGTATTTAGATAAAGTCCGCGCCGATTCCCGCTTCCGGCAGATGTGGCAGGATTCATTGCCGCGCCATCCGCAACGGCCCGAGCGCGACACCACCCGCATAATAGTGTTCGAGCGGGTGCGCTAAAGTTGAGCTATTGGTTCTGCCGCAAGGCTTCCACCAGCACCCGGAAGTCCTTCGGGTAAGGCGCCTCCACGGATATTTCCTCGCCTTGGAGGCCAGTAAACTGCAGTCGCATGGCGTGCAAAGCAAAGCGCTTGATGAAGGGCTGCTCTTCCTCGCCGGCCTTCATGTTGAACTTCTTCTTCAGGGATGAGAGGAAAAATCTTCCCCGCCATACAGCGTGTCGCCCACGATGGGCGCCTGCAGGTACATCAGGTGCAGGCGGATCTGGTGCATCCGGCCCGTGATGGGCTCACAGAGGATAAGTGAGTGGCGGGTGAAATTTTCGAGCGTGGTGAAGTGCGTTTCGGCCGCTTTGCCTTTGTAGGCGAGCCGGGCCTTGCCGCGCGTCGTGTTTTCGATGCTGCGTTCTACCACTTGGTTGTCGAACTGCGGGGTGCCCCACACCACGGCGTGGTACTGCTTTTTAACCTCGCGGTTCTCAAACTGCATGGCCAGGTGGCGGTAGGCTTCGGGAGTTTTGGCAAACGCCAGCGCGCCGCTGGTTTCGCGGTCAAGCCGGTGGGCCGCCTGAATGTCGTCGTAGTGTTGACGCGCCAGGCGCAGCATGTTGGGGGCGCCGCCCACCCGCTCGTCGAGCGTGGCCAAAAACGGCGGCTTGTTGACGACGAGGTAATCGTCGTTCTCAAAAATAACGAGGTCGGAAAAATCGGGAAGCTTCATAAGGAGTCCCAAAGGTACGGCTCCCTCCGCCGGACGTTCGCCTACCCCTTCGTTTCCACTCGGCCGCTTTTGGGCTTGCTCAACTTAAATTCCAGCGTGGTGCCTTCGCCCACGGTGCTCTTGACACGAATAGTGGACTTGTGGGCTTCCACAATGTGCTTGCTGATGGCCAGGCCCAGGCCCGACCCGCCCGATTCGCGCGAGCGACTTTTGTCGATGCGGTAGAAGCGCTCGAAAATGCGGCCCTGGTGCTCGGGGGCAATGCCGGCACCGTCGTCGCGCACGGAAATGCGCACCGAACGGCCGCTTTCCACCAGCGCCACCACCACCCGGCCGTGGTCGCGGCCGTACTTGATGGCGTTGTCAATCAAATTCACCAGCACCTGGCGAATGCGGTTGCGGTCGGCTACGACCTGAATGCCGGCTTCGGGCAGCACGGGTGGAAACAGCTGCAGGGCCGTGCCGCGTTGGGCCGCCTGCTGCTCCAGCAACTCAAAGATTTCCCAAACCAAGGTCACGATGTCGAAGCGCTGGCGGCGCATGCGCACCACGCCTTTTTCGAGCCTGGGCGATGGTGACCAGGTCCTGCACCAGCGCGTCGAGCGTGTCGAGGCTGGCGGCGGCTTTGCTCAGGAATTTGCGGCGGGTAGCCGGGTCAATTTCATTGTCCTCGTCGTCGAGAATGGTGTGCACGAAGCCCTGGGCCGCGAAAAGCGGCGTCTTCAATTCGTGCGACACGTCGGCCAGAAACTCGCGGCGCAGGGCCTGCAGCCGCACCAACTCGTCGAGCTCCTGCTGCCGGCGCTCGGCCATGAGCAGGATTTCGTCGCGCACGCGCTTCACCGGCTCTGGACGAAACAAGAACTTGTTGCTGAGCCGCTTGAACTCCTTGCGCTTGATGTGTTCCAGACCCGCGTAGATGCCGTTGATTTCCCGAAAAATCAGCGCTTCGAACGACAGATAGACCAGTAGAAAGCAGGCCGCCACCGTGATGCCCGCCGCCAAAAAGGCTTCCCGAAATTCCAGGGTGGGCACCAATCGGGCGTAGGTCGTGAGCACGCCCGCCACCAGCAGCGCTATGAGGATGGCAATGGTGCGCGAAGAGAGGTTCATTGCTGGAGTATTGAGTGTTGAAGGTTGAGTTTTGAATGGCCAGGGGTCATTCGCAGAGCTTGGAATGAGTTGTGAATCTGATTCGGCAGGGAGCCAGTCTCAATAATTTTCCAAAACTCAACATTCGACATTCAAAACTCAACCCTTCTTCAATCCGCGTTGAACTTGTAGCCCACGCCCTTAATGGTCTGAATGTGGTGCTCGCCCACTTTTTCGCGCACTTTGCGCACGTGCACGTCCACGGTGCGGGCCAGCACAAAGACGTCGTTGCCCCAGATGTTCTTGAGCAGCTCTTCGCGGCTGAACACCTTGTGGGGCGAGGCGGCCAGGAAAGCCAGCAGCTCAAATTCCTTCTTGGGAAGCGTGATTTTGCGGCCCTCCTGGTACACGGCAAACCCAGTGCGGTCGATGCGAAGCCCGTTGATGTCGATGGCGTCGACGGCGGCGTGGGGGTCTTGCTCGCGGCGCCGGACGGCGGCCAGGCGGCCAAGCAGGGCCCGGGGCTTGATGGGCTTGGCAATGAAGTCGTCGGCACCGGCTTCGAAGGCAGCCACTTCGGAGAATTCTTCGGCCCGGGCCGTGAGAAACAGGATGTAGGTATCCTTAAACTTGGGCTGCTCGCGCAGCAGGCGGCAGGCCGCAATGCCGTCGAGGTTGGGCATCATCACGTCGAGCAGGATGATGTCGGGCAGGAACTCGGCGGCGACCTCCAGGGCTTTGCGGCCGTCGCTGGCCGAGGCGGTCTGGTAGCCTTCCTTCTTCAGGTTGAACTCCAGCAGCTCAACAATGTCCGGGTCGTCATCGACCACCAGAATCTTGTACACGGGCGATTTAGGAGCAGTCACGGCGGTTAAGGGCTTAGGTGAAGCAGGACGTTCTGGGTGCAAAAGTACCGCTTCTTGGGCCCTGGCTATGTTACGTTTATGTGACCTGGGCCTGTGGCGGCAGAGCCAAGCTGCAAAGTCCTGGCAAAGCAAAAGCCCCGGCTCAATTCTGAGCCGGGGCTTTTGCTTATTTATCGATTAGCGATGAGAACAGGACCGCAGCCTGATTAGGCGTTTGTGCTCTGGCAGCGCTTAATTGAGCTAATTCACGATGTTGAGCCGCGACTTGAGGCCCTGGTACTTCACCATGTCCACCTTCACGGTGCCCACAAACATCTCGGCCTGGAACAGCACCGGAATCTTGTTGCGGTCGTCGGAGAGGTAGACGGAGATGGCGTTTTCGCCCCGAAACAGCTTGTTGTTGGGCATTTTGGGCACCAGCTTGAAGGCGCGAATATCGCCGGCTTTGGTTTCCACAATTTCGCGGCCTTTATACACCACCTCCAGCATGAAGTTGTCGCCGTCGAGGTAGCCCGGTACTTTGATGATTTCGCCTACCCGCATGCGGTCAAAGTTGAAGGTGCGCAGGTAGTAGAAGCCGCTCACCAGGCTCGAGGGTGTTGTTGGCGATTTTGATGGTGCTGCGCTTGGGCTTGTCTTTGCTGTGGTCCTGCACCTCGGCCAGGTCGTGAATGTGGTCGTAGTTCACGGTTTCCTTTTTGCGGTAGTTCTTCTCCGCAATGTCGCGGTGCGAGCGCACGGGCAGTATGCTGGTGGTGTCGATGTAGGCCCGCCACTGGTCGCGGATGCGCAGGAAATAGTCGAACGAGCCCGTGGTGCGGCCGCTCACGGTGGCTTTGTAGCAAGGCCGGTCGTTCACGCGCTCCAGGCTGCCGGCGGTTTCCACGGTGGCCTCGCCGCCGTTGATGAGGCCGTAGTGAACGGTGTACCGGATGACCTCGCCGCGCCCAAAGCTGGACTGCGGTATGTGCCGAACGGCATCGCCCGGGCCCAGGGCCATTTGAGCGCCCGCCAACATCAATACAAAAACAGGGGCAAGTAAGGAGAGCCAGCGGCGGTGCATAACCAGGAAAAGAATAGAAACTAAACCGGGCTTAGACAAACGGAGTGCCAGCCTAGGAGTTACCCAAATATAGGACGTAAAAAAGCCCGAAGCGGATTGCCTCGGGCTTTTTATTGTTCAGCTTCAGCTCGCTTACAGCGTGTCTTCGCCGTCCTCAACGATGGTCAGGTCCACGGGGATAACGTCCTCGTCGCCCTTGGCCATGGTGCGGATTTTGGTTTCGATTTCCAACGCCAGGCTCGGGGTTGTCGAGCAGCAGGGTTTTCACGGCTTCGCGGCCCTGGCCAATCTTGGTCTCGCCGTAGTTGAACCACGAGCCCGACTTGCCGATGATGCCCATGTCGACGCCAAGGTCCACAATCTCACCGACTTTCGAAATACCCTGGCCGTAGATGATGTCGAACTCGACCACCTTGAAGGGCGGCGCTACTTTGTTCTTCACCACCTTCACCTTGGTGCGGTTGCCGGTCACGTTGTCCTTGTCTTCCTTGATTTGGCCGATACGACGGATGTCGAGGCGCACCGAAGCGTAGAATTTCAGGGCGTTACCACCGGTGGTGGTTTCGGGCGAGCCGAACATCACGCCGATTTTCTCACGCAGCCTGGTTGATAAACACGCAGCAGCAGCCGGTCTTGTTGATGGTGCCGGTGAGCTTGCGCAGGGCCTGGCTCATGAGGCGGGCGTGCAGGCCCACTTTTGAGTCGCCCATGTCGCCTTCGAGTTCGCCTTTCGGCACGAGGGCGGCCACGGAGTCAATAACGATGATGTCGATAGCACCCGAGGAAATCAGCTGGTCGGCGATTTCGAGGGCCTGCTCGCCGTTGTCGGGCTGGGCAATGAGCAGGTTGCTGGTGTCGATGCCGAGTTTCTCGGCGTAGGATTTGTCGAAGGCATGCTCGGCGTCGATGAACGCGGCCATGCCGCCTTTCTTCTGCGCTTCGGCAATCATGTGCATGGTCAGGGTCGTCTTACCCGACGATTCCGGGCCGTAGATTTCAATCACGCGGCCACGGGGCACGCCGCCAATGCCCAGGGCAATGTCAAGCGAGAGCGACCCGGTGCTGATGCTCGGGATGTCGCCAACTTTGTTGTCGCTGAGCTTCATCACGGTGCCTTTGCCGTAGGCTTTGTCCAGCTTATCCAGCGTGAGCTGAAGGGCTTTCATTTTTTCGGCTGCGACGTTCATATCGCCTTTTTCAGCCTTTTCGACTTTTTCGGCTTTCGGGGCCATTTTGGTAGCTAGTGCCATGAGGGGGTGTTTATGAAAAAGGGATTACGTTTGGTAAAGTTAACGGTTTTGACCGGGTCGCAATCGAATAAAACTAATCCTCGGCAGAAACCGAAATAGACCCTTTTGCGGCGGCTTTTTCTAACACAGCACTTGTTGATTTCGTGCCGTTGGAAGCGGAAATATATGGTGAATTATCTAAAAATTTTAGTTGGCCTTGGCGTTGTGCTAATTACAGTGGGACAAGCGCGGGCGCAATTGGATAATCGCGCGTTTACGAGGCCGGAGCCCGGAGTTCTGCGGGACAGCTTGACACGGCCAGCGGAGGTGGCAACGTCAGCAATAGTTGATTCTACAGATATAGAAAAAGCAGAGGGTAGACAAGCCCATACATTCGAAAAGGGCGACGTCAGGGTTTCGCTCCAGGCCTTCACCTTCTTCAAAGACAACGAGTACTTCAACAAGATTATCGAGGGCTACACGCTTTACGGCACTCAGCTCAACCCGCAGCTTGTCTATTATCCCATCAAAGACCTGCGTCTGGAAGCCGGCGTGTTTCTGTGGAAAGACTTTGGCACCCCGGCGCTGCGGCAGGTGCGCCCCACGTTTCGCGCCACCTGGACCACCGGCAAGCAGCAGATAATACTGGGCAACATTCGGGCGCACCTCCACCACAATTACATTGAGCCAATGTTCAACTTCGAGCGGGTGATGCTGAATCCGCTGGAGGAAGGCATCCAGGTCCGCTACAACGGCACCCGGCTGCAGGTAGACCAGTGGGTGGACTGGCAGCGCCAGCAGTACCGCTACAGCAACTTTCAGGAAGAAGTGGCCGGGGGCTTGACCAGCAGCTACCGCGTCAGCCCCGATGGCAGCCGCTGGCACGTGGCCATTCCGTTTCAGTTCACGGCCATCCACAACGGCGGCCAGATTGATACCCTGGACCGGCCCCTCAAAACCGTCTTTAACGAGGCCCTGGGGCTGGAAGCGCGGTACAGCCTGGCCGGGCCGGACGTGCAGGCCGTGCGGTTCAACGGATACGTCCTTGGCTTTCAGGACTATTCCTTCACCAAGGGCCAGTATCCCTTCAGGAACGGCCGGGGCCTGTACCTGAACGGCACCCTCGAAACCCGCTACGTTGATGTGATGGTGAGCTACTGGCAGGGCTCGCGCTTCATCTCCCCACTCGGAGGCGACCTGTACCAGAGCGCCTCGCGCACGGTCTCGAACCCGGACTTTCTGGACCCAAAGCGCAAGTTTGTGATGCTGCGGCTGCTGCGCGACTTCCGCATCTCCGACGCGGCCGCGCTCACGGCCCGGGTTGAGCCACTGTTCGACCTCAATGCCCGGCTGCTGGACTACTCCTTTTCGATGTACCTGAATTTCCGACAGGAATGGCTGCTCGGCAACGTAGGCAAGCGCGGGCGTGTGGGGCAGTAAGACATTCGTGTGGGGCAGTAAGACATTCTAGAGCGGTTTACCTTAGAGCCTATCCAAACAGGCCGTCATGCTGAGCTTGTGCGGATACGCTCTTAAAGCACCGCCCGAAACCCCAGTCGCTTACTCCACTGCCTGGGGCCGCGCCAACACAAAGCGGCGGATGTTGCCCAACTCGTCGGAGTTGCGAAACCACAGCGGACGCTTGGGCTGAAGTTCGGGCACGAAGCCGGCGGCCCGCGCCACGGCCTGCCCCTTGGCGTTGTCGGTATAGCAGCGAATGAGCAGGCGTTGGCTGCCCAAGGCTTCAAAGCCAAAGCGTACGACTGCTGCCAGCGCCTCGCGGGCGTAGCCCTGGCCTTCGGCGCCGGCCGCCAGGTAGTAGCCGATTTCGGCCTGGCCCTTGTGTTGTGGCATGATGCAGATATCGCCGAGGTAAATGGCCGATACGCGGTGCCACATGCCAAACACGTAGAAGCGGCCCGTGCTCCAGTCGTCGGCAAAGGCAGCCAGGGCCGTGGTGGCATCGGCGGGTGCCTGCACGGCCTGGAGGCGGTCGGGAAAGGAGGCGTTAAAGCGGGCGCGGTCGCCGTTGAGCAGGGCGAAGAATTCGGGCGCGTCGGTCGGCTCGTAGGGGCGCAGGCAAAGGCGAGGCGTGAGCAGCGGAGTGCGAGGCAGCATGAATTCGCAGCAAGGATAAAGCCCGGGCGTAACGCTCGGCGAAAGGAATAAGAATAACAAGCCAGGCCGGCGTTTGGATTGGCTGTCCGGCCACAGCTTGGTACTCACGAATAAAAAAGCCGCCTCTGTAACACAGGGCGGCCTTTTCGTAAAAGCAGTTCTGGGACCTGCTATTTGTTGACGCCTTCGTACTGGCTGGGGCTACCCAGGGCCTGCTGCGTGCGCATCACGTTCACCTGCCGGGCGGCTTCGTTGAAAAACTCCAGGCGGCGGATGAGCATTTCCTTGGCCAGCACGCGGCCTTCGGGGGTGCGCATGGTGCCGCGCTTGTCGGCCAGCACGCGCTCCATGGCGGCCAGCGTCTGGCCCTCGTGCTTCATAAACTGCTGCTGAAACTCGGCCAGCCGCGCCACGCCGGTCGTCGTGAGCACGAAGTCCTCACCTGCGCCTTGGTTCAGCACCTCGCACAGCACGTACACCTCGATGGGCAGGCTGGTTGCGAGGGCGGTAGTGCGCAGGTCGAGGCCGGCGGCCAGGGCGTCGAGAATAATGCGCACGTTGCGCTCAAATTGCTGGTAGTAGGCTTGGGCTTCCATTCTTGATTTAATGAAGAATGAAGAATGAGGAATGAAGAATTACGGAACGGCTAAGTTGAGCCAATTCTTCATTCCTCATTCCTCATTCCTCATTAATTAAAGTAACTCTTTGACAATCTGCTCCACGTTGATGCCTTCGGCTTCGGCCTTGAAGTTGCGCACCAGGCGGTGGCGCAGAATGGGCACGGCCACGGCGCGCACGTCCTCGATATCGGGCGAGTACTTGCCGTTGAGCAGGGCGTTGCACTTGGCCCCCACAATGAGGTGCTGCGAGGCACGAGGCCCTGCTCCCCACTCCAGCAGCTGGGTGGCGCGGGGGCGGCGCGCTCGGTGCTGGGGCGGGTTTTGTGCACGAGGCTCACGGCGTATTCCACCACGTTGTCGGCCACGGGCACGCGGCGCACCAGCTCCTGAAACGCCTGAATATCGGCCGCGTGCAGCACCTTGTTCACGGTGGGCTTGTGGTCCGAAGTGGTTTTCTTGACGATGTTCAGCTCCTCGGCGTAGCTCGGGTAGCCTAGCTCAATATTGAACATGAACCGGTCAAGCTGGGCTTCGGGCAAGGGGTAGGTACCTTCCTGCTCGATGGGGTTTTGGGTGGCCAGTACGAAGAACGGGCGTGCCAATGGGTAGCGCTGCCCGGCCACCGTCACGGCGTATTCCTGCATGGCCTCGAGCAGGGCGGCCTGCGTTTTGGGCGGCGTGCGGTTGATTTCGTCGGCCAGAATGATGTTGGCAAACACGGGGCCCTTCACAAAGTGGAAGTCCCGCTGCTGGTTCATGGTTTCCGAGCCCACGATATCGGACGGCATCAGGTCGGGCGTGAACTGGATGCGGTTGAACGACAAGTCCAACGAGTCGGCAATGGTTTGAATCAGCAGGGTTTTGGCCAGCCCGGGCACGCCCACGAGCAGGCTGTGGCCCTGCGAAAACACAGCGGTAAGCACCAGCCGCACCACTTCGTCCTGGCCCACGATGACCTTGCCAATTTCCTGGCGCAGCTTCTGGAAGGAGGCGGCCAGGGCGTCGGCGGCTTCTTTGTCGTTCATCATGAGCGGGTTGTTGTCAGTTTGGGGTTGTCAGGGGTAGTGCAAGCGACTCGAAGTGCCGCCGTGAGCACAAACTAACAACCGGCCCCGAGCACTGACAACAACTATTTGGTTGCCACGTCCAGCACCTTGCACTGGGCGTATTCCGGGGCAATTTCCAGGTATACCGTGCCACGGTTCTGCAGAAACCACTCGTCGAGCGCTTTGTTGCGCTTCTCGTTGAGGGCGGCGGCGGCAATCTTCTGGTAGTCTTCCTGCATGTTGGCCTGGTGGGGCGGGGTGTTCGATTTCAGCCACAGAATGCGCATGGCGTCCTTGCCGTCGTCGGTGCGGTAGGGCAGGGGCGGAGTGATGCGGCCCACCTTCATGGTGTCGATGGTGAAGAACACAGCCGGGTCGAGCTTGTCGAGGGGCAGGCGGGTGCCGCCGTCCTGACGGTTCTGGAGCAGGCCGCCGTTGCCGCCGGTGATTTTATCGGAAGAGAATTCCTTGGCTGCTTTGGCAAAGCTGATGCTGTCCGACAGGATTTGGCGGCGCAGCTTGGTCAGGGTTTTGGCAGCCTCGCCCGCATCGGCCGAGCCGGTTTCGGGCTTGAGCAGAATGTGGCGCGTGGAGTACGTGTTGCCCTTGCGCTCAATGAGCTGGATGAGGTGAAAGCCAAATTGCGACTGCACCACTGGCGACATCTGGCCCGGCTCCAGCTTCCTCGCAGCCGCTTCGTACTCCGGTACCAGCTCGCCGCGCCCGAAAAAGCCGAGGTAGCCGCCTTCTTTGGCCGAGCCCGGGTCTTCGGAATACTTCTTGGCCAGGGTGGCGAAGTCGGCCCCGCCCTGAATCTGGCCCCGCAGGTCGTTGAGCTTGGCCAGGGCGGCCTGCTTGGCTTTCTCGTTTACCTGAGCTGGAATTATAATCTGACCCACTTCCACCTCGGTGCTGAAGTAGGGCAGGCTGTCCTTGGGCACCCGGCTGAAATATTGAGCTACTTCGCGCGGAGTCACGGTCACCTTGCCGGTGATGGTTTCCTGCATTTTCTGCTGCGTGAGCTGGTCTTTAACCTGGGGGCGCAGGTCGTCTTTCAGCGTCTTGATGGGTTTGTTGTACTGCTCTTCGAGGCGCTTTTCAGAACCGATTTGCTGCACGAAGTAGGCCATGCGGCGGTCTACCTCGCTGTTCACCTGCTTGTCCTCCACCGTCACCGAGTCGACTTCGGCACGCGCCAGCATCAGCTTGTTGAGCACCAGGCTTTGCAGGATTTTGCACTTGAAGTCCGGAGGCAGCGGCTTGCCTTCGGCGCGGGCTACTTCCTGGGCATAAATGTTCTCGACGTCGGACTGCAGCACAATCTGGTTATCGACCTTCACCACAATGCCGTCCAGCAGCTGCTGGCCTTTGGGCCGGGTGATGCCCAACTGGGCGTGGGAAGCGGGCGCAAAGCCCAGGAACAGCAGCAACGTAAGCAGGGCCAACGCCGCAGCGCGATTCACTTTAACAAGCATAGAGTAGGTATATAAAGCCCATCGGACAAGGGCCGGGGCTTGAGCCGTTCTCGCACAACGCGCGAACGAGCTCACAAATTTCACGATAAATCCGTTGGCAGACAAAAACAAGGAGCGCGGCCCGGAAGGTTGCAGAAGCCGTCAATGAAGAAGGAGGAATGAGGAATGAGGAATGAGGAATTGTGGGCGAACAATTCCTCATCCTTCATTCCTCCTTCATTCCTCCTTCTTCATTGCTTATTTGGTGATGAGCTTGTTGACTTCGGCCTCGTTCACCTTCACGGGGCGGGCGGTGCGCAGCTCGTTTATCCACTCCTTTTCCAGATACGTCTGGTAGTCGGAGGTGGCCTGGCCGCGGGCCTCGGCCAGCGTCTTGGGGCCGGCGGGCAGAATCTTGTCGATGGTTACGGTGTAGTAGCGGCCATCTTTTTCGACCTTGTAGGTGCCCGGGCCTTTGCTCGTCAACTCATCCACCACCTTGTTATCGCCTTTCTGAAACAGCTTCTGGCTGATTTGTACCGCCAGCGGGTTTTTGGCGTTGAAGCGCTGCTCAATGGCAACCGGGTCGCTGGTAAAGGCCCTTACCAGCACAACGTTCGCCATTGCTTTGCCTGCGCGGTTGCCAGCCATGACGTTCGTCCCAATAAGGTTCGCCTTTGCCCCTTTACCCAACAAATAGGACTGAATGCGGGTAATACGCTGCCCCGCCAGGCCAGCTGTTGTCGTGGCAGTTGTTTGCCCGCTAAACATGACAAACAAAGTCGTATCCGAACGCATCAGACTGGCAAGCCTGTTCAACGACTCCGTGCTGGCGGGGGTGAGTGTGGCCGTGCCGGGCTTGAAACTCAGGGAAGCCGGGACTCCTTGCGTTTTAGGCAAGATGCTCCGAGCTGTTCCAGTGGAGACTATTCCTTGTGCCGTGCGCCGGGTCGTTGAGGTCGGTTTGATAAAATACGAGCTAACCTCGGTTCGCAAGGCCGGCGTCGCGGCGCTAATTACGGTGGCCTGCACGCGCTGGTCCCACTGGTACTTGGCCTGGTTGGCGGCGAAGTACTTCTTCAGGCCTACGGTGTCTTCAATGGCCTTGCTCCACACTTTCTCGTCCATCAATTGGAAGAGCAGGATGCCGTCGCGGTACTCTTTCACGAGCATGCGGTAGTCTTCGTACTTGTTTTCGAGGCTGTTTTTCTCGAACTCGGTCAGGGACTGCTCCACGTACTGGTCGTAGAGCTGCTGCATGGCAAACGAAGGCTGGGCGCCGGTGCGCGGGCGCTGGTTCTGCTGCGCAAACGTGAGGAAATCCTTCACCGCGTAGGGCTTGCCCATGATGGTAAACAGCGCCGAGTTGTCGTTGGCGGCACCTTTGCCGGCCTTAGCCACCGTGGTAGGCGCAGCGTACTTGAAGCGGCCGGCCACCAGGGCCGTATCGGCTTTGCTGAAGGCGTAGGCTTTCGCAGCCGGAATTTCCACAAACTGGTCTTCCTTGCGCACGCGCTTCAGGAAGGCGGCTTTGTTGAGCTCCGAGCGGGAGTCCTTGGATACCTTGCTTTTCAGCGTGGCTTCCAGGTCGGCAAATTTGGGAATGGGCTGTTTTTCAATCAGCTTGATGATGTGCCAGCCGTAGGGCGTCTGCACGGGCGCGGCGATGTCGCCGGGCTTTTGCAGCTTGAAGGCCACTTCCTCAAAGGAGGGAATCATGCGGCCGGTGCCGAAGGGCGGCAGTTCGCCCCGTTGGCCGCCGAGCCGGCATCTTCCGAAAATTGAGCCACGAGCTTGTCCCAGTTTTCGCCTTTCTTCAGGCGGTTGTACAGCTCGTCTACCTTCTTCTTGGCGGTGAGCGAATCGGACTTGGGCGCGTTGGCGTTCATCCGAATCATGAGGTGGGCCACCTTGATTTCACCCTGGGCCGCGCGCCGGTCGTTGACCTTGATGAGGTGGTAGCCGAAGCGCGTGCGGATGGGCGCCGATACCTGCCCCACGGGCGTGGTGTAGGCGGCCGACTCGAACGGGTACACCATCTGCATGGCCGTGAAGTAGCCCAACTTACCCGCGTTTTCCCGGGCCGAAGGGTCTTCGCTCAGCTGGCTGGCCAGTTGGGCAAAGTCGGCCCCGCCCGCCGCTTTCTCGCGGATGCTTTGAATCTTCTGGTAGGCCGCCAGTGTGTCCTGCGGGGTGGCATCGGGCGCCACGCGCACGAGGATGTGCGAGGCGTTCACCTCCTGGCTCATGCGGTCGTAGGCTTCGCGCACCAGCTGGTCGGTCACGCTTTTCTCCGTCAGGTAGGGCTGCGAGAGCTGCTGGCGGTAGCCCTCCAGTTCGCGCTTGAAGGCCTGCGTGGTATCGAGGCCCCGCTGCTCGGCTTCCAGCACCTTGAGCCGGAAGTTGGTGTACAGGTCCAGGTAGTCGGTCACGCTCTGGCGGGTGCCGTAGTCGGGCGCCGAGGCGTTGTTCTTGCGGTACACGTAGGCAAACTCGTTGGCCGGCACCGGGTACGTGCCCAGCATTTCGACGGCCGGGCCCGTGGCGGTAGCAGCCACAGAGCCCGAGGTAGCCGTTTTGGAAGCCTGGCAGCCAGCCAGCAGGGTAACAGCGGCCGCGCCGCCGTACAGAATGCGTTTGTGCATATAAAAAAGAAGAGACGATGGCGACCAGCTAGAAGAAGCCAGCCGCACGGGCATAAAATTACCGATGCGAAATTAACTATTTTCCGAAGGTAACGGACCGCACCAAGTTGCGGCCCCAAATCCGGAAAACAAGCGCCGCTTTTGCGCCTAAACCGGTTTTAAACAAAGAAAGATTCCTATACTACGTAAAGCAGAAGCCCCGCCGCCTGCAATTCAGGCGGCGGGGCTTCTGCCAATAAAGCAGGAACGTCCGGAAGGCATCGACGCAATGCGGAGCAGCCTGCGCTACGCCAGGTGCTTGCTCAGGTGGCACACCGTATGGTTGCCGCGGGTAAAAACTCCACCCGGTCCATCAGCCGGTTCACCAGGGCCATGCCCATGCCGCCCTTGCGCCCCTGGCGGATGTAGGCGCGCAGGTCGGGGCTTTGGTGGGGCTCGGGCAGGAAAATGGTGTCGCCGTGGTCGGCAATTTCCACGTTCAGGTCGTGCTTGTCGAAGGTAAGCTCGAGGTCCAGGAACTGGGTTTCGTCCTCACCGTTGGCATGGATGATGAAATTGGCCACCACCTCGTCCACGGCCAGCACCACCTGGTTTACGGTGATATCGGGCAGGTTGAGGCTGCTCAAGTAGTTCCGCACGAAGTCACGCACCTGCTGGAGGTGGCTGCGTGAACAGGCAATGCGGAGTCTGGACTTCACTTCGAAGGTTTTGAATGTTGCGTTTTGAATGTTGAGTGAATGTGCCGAGCAAGAGGAAGGACGATGAAATCCTGGTTAGCTCAACCTTCAACCTTCAACCCTTTTTTAAGCGGCTTCGGCTTCGGTGGCGCTCGGAACGATGGTCATCAGCGCGTCGAGGCCCAGGATTTCAAATACGTTAAATACTTTTTCCTGCATGTTGAAAAACACGAGCTTCACGTTGGCATCCTGGAAGCGCTGCAGGTGCGAGATGAACACGCCCAGGCCAGCCGAAGAAATATAGCTGAGCTTGGCGCAATCGATGAGCACCTTGCGGTAGTCGAGGATGTCGGGCTTAGCCAGCTCAGTATCAAGTACAATGGCGGAGCTAGCGTCCAGTTCACCGTCCAGCAGGAGGGTGAGGGTATCGGCGGAGGGTTGAGCGGTAACTTTCATAGTGGTGTCGATACGTCAGGCCAATGGCAGGGGTTGAGCCGACTTGAATTTAATGACGAGCAGGGTCTGGTCGTCGTGGATGGGGTGGCCGTGGGTAAAGGCGTTCAGGTCTTTTAAAATAAAGGCCTTAATCTCCTCGGCGTTATGGTAGTAGCTCTCTTCCAGCCGCTGCTTGAGCCGGTCTTCGCCGTACTCGTCGGTGCCGTTGCCGCCGCGGGCCTCCACGATGCCGTCGGTGTAAATCACCATCACGTCGCCGGGGCTGTAATCGTAGAACTGGTTTTTGATGTGCTTCTCGTAGGTTTCGTTCCGAATAATGCCCAGGCCGAGGCCCGTCGATTCGAAGTAGAACACCTCCTCGCGCAGGGCGTGGTAGTACAGCGTGTGGCAGTGCCCGGCGCGGGCAAACACGAAGCCGCCCTGCTCGTAGTCAATGATATAGAGCGAGGACGTGATGAACGACGACTTCTCCAGGCAGTGCGTGAGGGCGGTGTTGGCCTGGGCCATGAAGCGGCTGGGCACCGGGAATTTGTCGCGCTCGTTCTTCGCCAGGGGTTTTCCTGCATCAGCGAATGGAAAATCCCTTTCATCTGGGCCATGTGGAAGGCCGCCGTCACGCCCTTGCCGCTCACGTCGCCGATGATGACGGCCAGCCGCCGGCCGGGCAGGTGCAGGAAGTCGTAGAAGTCGCCGCCCACTTCTTTGGCCGCCAGCGAGTGCGAGCTGATTTCAAACCAGTTGTCGGTGGGCAGGTCCTTCGGGATGAGGCTATCCTGCACCTGAGAGGCGATTTTCAGCTCTTCCTGGGTGCGCTGGTTTTCCAGCGACGTGCGCACCAGGCTCCAGGTTTTCGATGCTGAGCACTGCCTGGCTCGTGAAGGTCTGCAGAATGCTGAGGTCTTCGCGGTCGAAGGTGTGCGGCTCGGCCTTGAGGAGGTGGAGCATGCCGTAGTCGTAGTGCAGCCCGCGCAAGGGCAGCTGCAGCAGCGAGCGGAAGGCCTGTGGTATTCCTGCAAACCCCTCACGCAAATTCAGGTCGTTGGTAATGAATTCGCCTTCGGGCAGGCTCGTGGGCTTTCAGGCGCTCGCGCAGGGCTTCGGCTTGCTCGGGCAGCAGGTTGTGGTAGTAGGTGGAGTCGGCCGCGTCCAGGCCGGTATGGCCGGGGGCCAAGTCGAGCCACGCCGCTTCGGCCTGCACGGTTTGCACCGCCGACTCCAGCAAAATGCTGTAAACTTCCGCCGAGGTCTGGCCTCGCTGGATGATTTGGGTCAGGCGCTGCAGGCGCAGGATTTCATTCCGCCGCTGGTCTATAATATCGGCAATGGGCATGTTGAAAAACGTCACCAGCAAGCCCATGAAGGCATAGAAAGCCGAGAAGAAAGCCGTGAGCAGCAAAAATGCGTACTGCGGCTGCGGGGCAATGAGCTGCGGGTCGACCTGCGTGAGGCGGAAGTACTGCACAAAGACCAGCACCCCGAACAGCAGGGCGGCTTGCAGCAGCACGGCGTTCCACTTGTCGCGCTGGCTCAGGTAAGCCACCCATTTCTGGTGCCCGCTGAGGTAGATGCCATACAAGCCAAGCAGCACCACTATCGGAATGCCGATGTAGTTGGGCGGGTTGAGCCCCACCAGGCGGAACAACAGCGTAGCGCCCAGCGCCAGCTCAAACAGCGTCCACTCGCGCTGCAGCCGGGCCGAGGAGCGGAACAGCACCAGCGCCCGCCAGGCGTAGTTGGTGCGCGCCAGAAAAACAACGAACAACCCCAGGTTGAGGGTGTAGATGCTGGTGAAAAACAGGCTGTTGCCGCTGAAAACCGGCTCGTCTTTGGCCGCCCGCTCCAGCAGGTGCAGGGCCACGCAGCCCAAGGCCAGCAGGCCCGGTCCCAGCAGCAAGCGCCGCAGCAGTTTTACAAAGGCCTGGCCCTCCAGCGGCGAAGGCTGGTAGCGGTAGTACAGGAAAACGGCAAGCACAAAAATGGCTTGCGTGAGCTGGGTGGTCCACTCCGGCCAGGTGCCCAGCCACGGGCCCGCCCCCGAGTGGCTAAGCGCACTAAGCAGCAGCAGCACCCAACTAAGCAGGCTAAGGGGCAGCAGGAGTGATAGTAAGCGTTTAGGCACAGAAGAAACAAGGAATAACACAAGCGCACCAGCCCGCCGCGTCTCGAAAGACACTCAATCGGCGTGCAAGATACAATCAGCTATGCCAAATTAACTCAGCTTTTTCCGGGCAGGCCCGGCCCGGGCAACTTCAGCCGTAGCCGACGTTGCCCGGGGGTAAAAGCTGGGCGCGGTGTGCTTAGCGGCTCGAGTAGTTGGGGGCCTCGCGGGTGATTTGCACATCGTGCGGGTGCGACTCGCGCAGGCCGGCGCCGGTAATGCGCACAAACTGCGCGGCTTGCAGCGCCTCCATGTTGGCCGCGCCCACGTAGCCCATGCCGGCGCGCAGCCCGCCCGCCAGCTGATATATCACCTCCGAGACGTTGCCTTTGAAGGGAACGCGGCCCACAATGCCTTCAGGCACCAGCTTCTTCACGTCGTCTTCGGCGTCCTGGAAGTACCGGTCCTTACTGCCGTCTTCCATAGCTTCTACCGAGCCCATGCCGCGGTACGATTTGTACTTGCGGCCTTCGTAAATAATCAGCTCGCCAGGGGCTTCCTCGGTACCGGCCAGCAGCGAGCCCACCATCACGGCGGCGGCGCCGCCGGCCAGGGCCTTCACCACGTCGCCGGAAAACTTGATGCCGCCGTCGGCCACCAGCGTCACGCCGGTGCCTGCCAGCCCACGGGCCGCTTCGAGCACGGCCGAAAGCTGCGGCACCCCAATGCCTGCAATGATGCGCGTGGTGCAGATGGAGCCGGGCCCCACGCCCACCTTCACGCAGTCGGCCCCGGCATCGGCCAGGGCACGGGCCCCGGCGGCGGTGGCCACGTTGCCGGCCATCACGTCGAGGGTCGGGTAAGCGGTTTTGATGGCGCGCACGGCATCCATCACGCCCTTGGAGTGGCCGTGGGCGGTATCGAGGCTCACGATGTCGACGCCGGCTTCGACCAGGGCGGCGACGCGCTGGAGCAGGTCGGGCGTGACGCCGACGGCGGCGCCCACGCGCAGGCGGCCTTTGCTGTCCTTGCTCGCGTGTGGGGAGCGGCGGCGCTTACGAATGTCTTTGTACGTCATCAGGCCCGCCAGGCGGCCCTGGCTGTCCACCAGCGGCAGCTTGTCCACTTTGCTGTCGGTGAGGAGCTGTTCGGCGGTGGCCTGGTCGATGCCGGCCGGGGCGGTCACCAGGTTGGCCAGCGGAATCATGACGGTGGTCACGGGCCGGGCCAGGTCGGTTTCGAAGCGCAGGTCGCGGTTGGTGAGGATGCCTTGCAGGCGGCGGTCGTCAGTGACGATGGGAATGCCGCCGATGCCGTGCTTGCGCATCAGCTGCCGGGCATCGGCCAAGGTGGCGGTAGGTGCCAGGGTGAAGGGGTCCTGAATCAGGGCCGACTCGCTGCGCTTGACCCGGCGCACCTGCTCGGCCTGGGCCTTGATGGACATATTCTTGTGAATAATGCCCAACCCACCTTCCTGAGCCAGCGCGATGGCCATCTCGGCCTCCGTGACGGTGTCCATGGCCGCCGAAATAAGCGGGGTGTGCAGCCGGATGTTGAGGGTGAGGCGGGTGCCGGTGTCGCAGTCTCGGGGCAGCACCTCGGAGTACGCCGGGAGCAGCAGTACGTCGTCGTAGGTCAGGGCCTCGAAGGCAATTTTGGGGGTTGCGGAATCCGCCATAGCAAAAGGGGTTGGGGGTAAGGGCCTTTTGCCAGGCAAAGGTACAGCGGGAAGTTGGGTTCAGCTTTGGCTCAACTCTGCCCTACAGGAAGAACTGGTGATTTTTAAAGAGATTTTTGCCAGGACTCGGGGCCGGCTGGGCACCCGATGCCCGGCCGGATGGAGCCTGTCTCGGCAGTCTACCCAAACAATTCATCCCCGGCATCCGTCTTACCGGCTCCCCATTTACAGTAAGCTCTTATGTCTGATTCAACCTCCCAAACCTGGTTTATCACCGGGGCCTCGTCGGGCTTCGGCGAAGCCTTGGCTACTTACGTGCTCGAACAAGGCGGCCGCGTGGTCGCGACCTTCCGCCAGCCCAAGCAGGCCGAAGAATTTACGGCCCAGGAACCCGGCCGCACCTTGGGCGTGGTGTGCGACGTGACCAACGAACCCCAAGTGAAAACCGCCGTAGCCGATGCCATTGCCCACTTCGGTCACCTCGATGTGGTGGTAAACAACGCCGGCTACGGCTCCATGGGCAGCATCGAGGAAGTGCCCGCCGAAGAAGTCCAGCGGCAGTTCGACGTGAACGTGTTTGGCGCGCTGCACGTGCTGCGGGCCGTGCTGCCGCACCTGCGCGAACGCCGGTCGGGCCACATTCTCAACATCACGAGCATCGGCGGACTACGGGCTTTCCCCGGCGTGGGCGTGTACAACGCCTCCAAGTTTGCGCTCGAAGGCATTGGCGAAAGCCTGTCGCTGCAGCTGGCGCCCCTGGGCATCCACGTCACCAATATTGAGCCGAGTGGCTTCCGCACCAAGTGGGCCGGCGAGTCGGCCACCATCGCCAACACCCAAATCGACGATTATCAGTCGACGGTGGGCGAAAACCTGCGCAGCATTCAGGGCTACAGCGGCCGCCAGCCCGGCGACCCGGTGCGCGCCGCCAAAGCCATGTACGACGTGGTACAGCTGGAAAACCCGCCCCTGCATCTGCCCCTGGGTAAAGCCGCGGTAAAGGGCGCCCGCGACAAATTCGCCAACCTGACCAAAGAGCTGGAGCAGTACGCCGCAATCGGCGAGGCGGCCGATTTTCCCGCCGGCGAGTAGCCAAACTCCTCCTTTTTTAAGGAGGGGACGCTCAACTGCCAAGTTGAGCTGGGGTGGTTGCCCTCGTTGAACGACACCCGAACGACTGGCAGCAGAACGGCGCAGTCAGCCTCATTTGGGTGTCGCTCAACGGCTCAACCACCCCAGCCGGCGCTTCGCGCCAGCGTCCCCTCCTCAACTGAGGAGGGGAGTTTGCCGTTCTTGCGTGTTCATATATTTCGCCCATGCCCCTTTCTGCCAACGATTACGTAGCCACCTCCTGGGAAGACCTGCAGCGGCTGCTTTTCCAAAACACCTGGGACGCGCGCATCGGGCGGTTTCGCTCACCGTTTGTGTACCGGGGTGGCCGCTCGCACCTGTACCAGGCTCGACACCAGCCTGCAGCGCCTCGGGGGCCAATACCACGACCTGGAGCACCATTTGCTGCGCAATTTTCGCAAATACGCCCGCGACACCACCGTGCCGGCCCAAAGTGCCACTACCTGGGACTGGCTGGCCCTGGCCCAGCACCACGGCCTGCCCACCCGCCTGCTCGACTGGACGTACTCGCCCTACGTGGCCCTGCACTTCGCCACCGACGACCTCGAAGCCTACCACGAAGACGGCATCGTGTGGGCTCTGAACTACGTGAAAGCTGCCGAGCACCTGCCCGACCGCCTGCGCCAGGTGCTGCGGCAAGAAGGCTCCAACGTGTTTACGTCCGAGCTGCTGCAACCCGTGAGCAGCAGCCTGCGCGAGCTGGAAGAACTGCAAACCGAACCCTACGTGCTGTTCCTGGAGCCGCCCAGCCTCGATGCCCGCATCGTGCACCAGTACGCGCTGTTTTCGCTGATGAGCACGGCCCAAAGCGTGCTGCACGACTGGCTAATGGACCGCCCGGAGCTGTATTTCCGCATCATCATTCCGGCCAAGCTCAAGTGGGAAGTCCGCGACAAGCTCGACCAGGCCAACATCACCGAGCGGGTGCTGCTGCCGGGCCTCGGCGGCCTAAGCCGCTGGCTGCATCGGCATTACTCGCCGCGCAGCGATGGCAAAGTGTTTCTTGACGACAACGAGATGCGTTGAGCCGTAGGTATTTAGGAGCTTCAAGCAAAGAAGGAACGTCATGCTGAGCGCAGTCGAAGTATTTCGCGTGCTGTCACTAATCCTTACGATTGGTTTACTGCCACACGCGAGGTGCTTCGACTGCGCTCAGCATGACGGTCTTTTTCGCGCTGGACTCCCGCCCTTATTGCCCCAGCCGCTTTTTGGTGAGCTTGGTGGGAATGTGCTCCATGGGTTTGTCGGGCCACGGGTGCTTCGGGTAGCGGCCTTTCAGGTCTTTGCGCACGTCGAAGTAGCCCCGCTCCCAGAAGCTGCGCAGGTCACGCGTGACCTGCGCCGGCCGCCCGCCCGGCGAGAGCAGATGCAGCAGCAGCGGCACGCCGCCGCCGGCCACGGTGGGCGTTTCGGTGAGGCCAAACAATTCCTGCAGCTTCACGGCCAGCACGGGCGCGGCCGGGTCGCTGTAGTCGAGGGTGATGTGCGAGCCGCTGGGCACTTCCAGCGCGGGCGGGGCTAGGCGGTCGAGGGTTTGGCGTTGGTTCCAGCCGCCGGGCAGGCGCGCCAGTAGCGGCTCCGTGAGGTCGAGGCGCTGCACATCGGCAAGTGTTTTGAGGCCCGTCAGGTGCGGGCCGAGCCACTGGGGCAGCTCCTGCGTCAGGGTGTCATCGTCGAAGTTGGGCCACTGTTCGTCTTCAGGAGTTGCTGCCGAAGCTGGGAAATG
Organism: Hymenobacter humi; assembly: GCF_042665855.1. Lineage (NCBI taxonomy): Bacteria > Pseudomonadati > Bacteroidota > Cytophagia > Cytophagales > Hymenobacteraceae > Hymenobacter > Hymenobacter humi. The sequence goes on from NZ_JBHTEK010000001.1 coordinate 1,159,614, forward strand.
CTGGCGCACAAACTCCAGCCGCTGCTGCAGCTGTCGGGCCTCGGCGGTCCAGTTCAGCTTGCTCAGGCCGGCTTCCTGGAGGTAGGCCAGCAAGGCCCGGCCCACTAGCACTGGGTTGGGCTGGCCGATGACCGTTTCGGCCAAAAGCAGGGCGCCTAGCCGGCGCACGCGGCGGCCGGTTACGCGCTGGGCAGCGGGGTCGTAGCGGACTTCGTCGGTGGTGGTAATCTGGTCAGCAAAAGCCAGCTCAATTTCGTCTTTGCCCAGCGGTGCCGCCAGCGTGGCGCGCGGGGCCGAGGCCGTGCCCGCCAAGTGCGCCACGGCGAAGAACTCTGCCTGCGGGTCCACGTCGGTGGTGTTTAAGCTCACGCGCTGGCCGGTCACGAGGCGCAGCCGGTCGTGGGTTTCGCGTTGGGCCAGCCGGTCGGGGTAGGCCAGGGCCGTGAGCAGCCCCACAGGCGCGGCGGAGGCGGTGTGGTTCAGCGAAGCATTTTCTCGCTGGCCCTGGCGGCTGCTTAGGTTGCGGGCCACGTCGCGCACCCGCTGCAGCGTGGCGTGGTGCAGGGCCAGGCCGGGCAGCGGTGGCCGGCCGCTTTGCAGGGCCTCCAGGCGCAGGCGCAAGTCCGGCGGGGCCGGTCGGGTGTCGGTGGGGGCAGCCCAGCGTAGCAAGTCGCGCTCGGCCAGCAGCGCGGCCAAGGCGCCCGCCGCGGCTCCGTGGCCCAATTCCTGGCCGCGCACAACAAGGTGGCCCAACCGCGGCGGCAGGCCCAGGCCCGCCAACTGCCGGCCGTGGGCGGTGGGCTTTGTTTTTAATAAAGAATGAGGAATGAAGAATGCAGAATTGGGCGACATGGGCTGTCCGGCTTGGCCTGCTAATTCTTCATTCCTCATTCCCAATTCCTCATTATCCAAGGCGCCCAAACGCAAAAGCAAGTCCTTGGCTTGGGCGAAGGCCGCTGCGGGCGGCACGTCGAGCCAGCGCAGGCCGGTGGGCTCGGCGGCCCCCACAGGGCCAGCTCCAGCACGAGGCTGCTGAGGTCGGCGGTGTGGATTTCGGGCGGGCGGTGGGCAGGAAGGTTGTGGTGCTCGGCTTCGGTCCAGAGGCGGTAGCAGGTGCCGGGGGCCAAGCGGCCGGCGCGGCCCCGGCGCTGGTCGGCGGCGGCGCGGGCCACGGGCACGGTTTCGAGCGTGGTGAAGCCGGTGCGCGGCACAAAGCGAGGCACCCGCGCAAAACCACCGTCGATAACCACGCGCACGCCTTCGATGGTCAGGCTGGTTTCGGCAATGCTGGTGGCCAGGATGACCTTGCGGCGGCCGGCTCGGGCGGGGCGCAGGGCGGCGTCCTGGGTTTCGAGCGGCAGTTCGCCGTGCAGCAGGTGCAGGTCGATGTGGTTTGCCAGGGCGTCGGTGAGTTTGCGGGCGCTGCGCTGCAAGTCGCCCACACCGGGCAGAAACACCAGAATGTCGCCTTCCGGGTGGGTGTGCAGCGCGGCCCGCACGTGGGCCGGCACCAGGCTCGGCCAGCCGCTCGTTGGGCTTGTTGGGCAGGGCCGAGGCGCGGCGCGGGTCGAGGTAATGGGTGTCAATCGGAAACAAAAAGCCCGCCGACGACACCACCGGCGCGGGCAGCCACTGGCCCAGGCGCTGGGCTTCGAGCGTGGCACTCATAATGAGAATGCGCAGCTCAGGCCGCAGCACGGCCTGCGCATCCAAGGCCAGGGCTAGGCCCAAATCGGCATTCAAACTGCGCTCGTGGAATTCGTCGAAGACCACGGCGGCCACGCCTTCCAGGGCGGGGTCGTCCTGAATCATGCGCGTCAGAATGCCTTCGGTAATCACCTCCACGCGGGTTTCCTTCGATACCTTGCTGTCGAGCCGCACGCGGTAGCCGATGGTGCGGCCCACGGGCTCGCCGAGCAGCCTGCGCCAGGCGGGCAGCGGCGCCGCGCACCGCTAGTTGCCGCGGTTCGAGCACTAGGATTTTATCGGCTGGGTTGCGCCAGGGCGCAGCCAGCAGCTCCAGCGGCACCACAGTTGTTTTGCCCGCGCCGGGCGGCGCTTCCAGCACCACGCGGCTGTTGGCCGCCAGCGCCTCCCGCAGGGCGGGCAGCGCCGCGAGGATGGGCAAGTCGGGCAGCGGGGGCAGGGCAAAGGCAGGGTTCACCCTCAAAATTACACCCGCTGCATCGGCCACAGCTCCACGCTCACGGGGCCGCCGGCGTGCACCAGCGGCTTTTCGGTGGGGGTGGGCAGGCCGTGGCTTTCCAGCAGCGTCGACTCGAAGTGCAGGAGCTGGGCCGTGCTCAGGGGCCACGGCGCGTGCGCCACCCGGCCCCGGTAGAGCTTGGTGCGGGCCCGGTTGCTGGTGTACAGGCAGTAGCGCTCGGTGAGGAAGAACGCCAGCGAGCCTGGCTCGGCGGCCGGCTGGGGCGGGCCCAGGGTCCAAGTGGCGCGGAACTGCGCAGGCGGGGCGCCCGGGTGCGTGCGCTCGGCCCGGAACTGCCGGAGCTGTGCGCTGGGGCAGTCCAGGCTCATGGTGGCGCGCAGGTACGGCAGGTTGAAAAACGTGCGGGCTGCCCACACGGCCAGGGCATTGGTGGCGTCGAGCGAGAAAAACCACACGCCCGGCACGCCGTCGAGATGCACATAGGTGCGCACGTTTAGCTCCAGAAATTCGCGGGCGCCCGGCACCGGCGGGCTGATGCGGGTGCGCACCTTCGACATGCGAAACGGCACCACCGCCAGCCAGGCCATGCCGTCGTAGGTATCGACCTGTAGCCGGGGCGGCAGGTGGGGCTGAATCAGGGCCACGGGCACGGGCCAGTGCAGAAATAGTAGGTCGTTCCAGTCCTGGCGCATGATGGGCGTGCCGGCGGGCCGCTCGCGCATGGCCAGGCGGTTGGCCAGGGTGGGGGCGCTGGGGTCGGCCAGCGCGGGGGCGGGCAAAGGAAAGTCGAGCATAGGTTGCAAGCTGAGAGCAGGGATAACAACCCTCGGCCGGGGTTGGCTATTAATTGAGCTAAAAATCAGGCCGGCCGGGGCCGTTTCTGGTGTGCTGCTGGCGGCCGCGCCGGGTAGTATCCCCGCATGGCCCGCAACCCGGTATATTGCAACTTCAATCTTTATCTGCCGATTACGATTCTTAACGATGTCAAGACGTTTACGCTCGCTCGTTGCCTGCCTATCGCTGCTGAGCGGCACTTTCGCCGCTCAGGCTCAGGCCAACCTCATCCACGGAATTTCGGCGGGCATCGGCCTGGCGCGTCAGGCGTCAAATTCTAATAAAAACGGCACCGACTACACGGTGAGCAACCTGAGCTACCGCGGCCAGGAGTTTTCCGTGAAGCGCACCCCCGCGGAGCAAAACACCGGGCCCGCGGCTGGCCACATCGGAATGCTAGAGGCAGAGCTGGAAAAGTGCTACAAAGCGCTAGTAGCCGACAGTACCAGCTCCGTCTGCTCCGAGAACCAGAAGGTTAATATCAAGTCTCTGCAGGCCCTCATATCCCGAGCGCAGCCAGGCTGGAACCAAAAGCCCTACCGCGCCGAAGCCGCGTTCTACGCCGCCGAAGATGCCCGCCGCCAGCGTGTAGCCGGCACTCCGGCTCCTACCAAATAGTGTCACGGCGCTTGAGCTAGCCTGTGGGGGCTCAAGCGGCTACTAGTAGCGCGGAAACTTTGGGTCGACCTGCGCGGCCCAGGCGGCCACGCCGCCGCGCAGGTTAATCACGTTGGTGCGGGCCTGGCGCTGGCGCAGGTAGCCCAGGGCCTGGCCCGAACGCACGCCGTGGTGGCAAATGAGCACCACCGGCCCTTCGGTGCGGATTTCGGCGGCCCGGCGGGGCACTTCGTCCAGGGGCAGCAGCACGCTGCCGGGCAGGTGGCAGTACTCGAATTCTTCGGGCTCGCGCACGTCCACCAGCTGGAAGTCCTCGCCGGCTTGCAGGCGGCGGTGCAGTTCGGCGGGGCTGATTTCGAGGGGCGTGGGGTCCATGGCGTGGCGGGATAAGGGGCAAAAGTAGGGCCCGCCGCCCTACCTTTCGGCTTTCTATTCTGCTCCCCGTGGCCCAGCTTCTTTCCTTTGATTTCTTTGCTGCCGCCGTGGCGGCCGTGCAAACGGCCAGCCCCCTGGAAATAGCCGGCGTGGTGACGGGCGTGGCCTGCGTGTGGCTGGCGGCCCGCAATTCCATCTGGAATTTCCCCATTGGCATCATCAACGGCTTGCTCTACGTGGTGGTGTTCAAGCAGGCCCGGCTGTACTCTGACGCAGGCTTGCAGCTGGCCTTCATAGCCTTGCTGGTGTATGGCTGGGTAAAATGGCTGCGGGGCGCCGCCACGCCCGATGCCCCTGCACTGCCCATCACGCACACGCCCCGGCGGGTGGCTTTCTGGCTGGGCGGCTTGGGCTTGCTGTATGCAGTGGGAGCCGGCTTTTTATTTCATCAATACACCGACGCGGCCCTGCCGTACTGGGATAGCAGCACCACGGCCATCAGCCTCGTGGCCCAGGCCCTGCTCTCGCGCCGTAACCTGGAAAACTGGCTGCTGTGGATTGGCGTAGACGTGGCCTACGTGGGCATGTACTGGCACCGCGACCTCTACCTGACCAGTGTACTTTATGCAGTGTTCTTGGGCTTGGCCGCGTACGGCTACTGGCAGTGGCGGCGCGAAATGGCGGCCCAGGCCCGCCTGGCAGTGCCCGTCGTTCGCTAATGGTTGCTTCGGTAGCCTGGTAGGTGGCGTGGCATCGGCAGGTAGCTGGCCACCTTGGTTCGCATTATTGGGCTAAAAGTCGCGTTCGGTATGGCTGCTTTAGCCAGTTTTAGCTCAACTTTCGTTCTGTTCACCGAATCTTTCTTTCTTCTGTAAAAATTGCTGCGCGTATCCCTGACCGGTCCCGAATCCACGGGCAAATCGACGCTGGCCGCGCGGCTGGCGGCCCACTACGGCACCTCCTTCGCGCCCGAGTTTGCCCGGGAGTACCTGGCGGTTTCGGGCCCGCATTACATTTCCGAAGACCTCGAAGAAATAGCCCGCGGCCAGCTGGCGGCCGAGGCCGAAGCCGAGCGCCGGGCCCAGCGCGTGGTATTCTGCGATACCGACTTGCTGGTGATTAAAATCTGGGCTGAGCATTCCTTCGGCGTTTGCCCCGAGTGGATACTCGAGCGCATTGAGCAGCAGCCCTACGACTTGGTGCTGCTCATGGGCGTCGACCTGCCCTGGGAGCCGGACCCGCTGCGCGAACACCCCCACCTGCGCCAGCATTTCTACGACCTCTACCACCGCGACCTGCGCGAGCGCATGGTAAACTTCGCCGAAATCAGCGGCACGGAAGACCGCCGCTTCGAGCAAGCCCGCTTTCTGGTAGACGAGCTGCTACGTGCAGCCGCCCCGCTTTCCCTTTCAACCACGCCCGCCATGCCTGCTGCCCCCGACCAGTACACGCTTTCCACGCCCAGCTGCCGGGCCACGTTTGCCGCCCACGGCGCCGAGCTCACCAGCCTGATGACTCCGGCCAACGGCCTCGAGTACCTGTGGCAGGCCGACTCTGCGGTGTGGGCCCGCCACGCGCCGGTGCTTTTTCCGTTGGTGGGCCGCCTGCCCGGCGATACATATTACCACGAAGGCCGCCCGTATACCTTGACCCAGCACGGCTTCGCCCGCGACCGGGCGTTTGAGGTGGTGCACCAAAGCGCCACAGAGTTGGCCTTTCGGCTGCAGGACGACGAGCAAACCCGTGCGGTTTTCCCCTTCGCCTTCGAGCTGACCATCACCTACACCCTGCGCGATACTACGCTCACCGTGCGCTGGGACGTGCGCAATCCCGCCGCCGAGCAGCCCTTGCTGTTCAGCATCGGCGCGCACCCGGCCGTGCGCTGCCCGCTGCTGCCGGGCGAGGCATTCGAAGACTATTTCTTTCAGTTTGACCATCCCGTGACGCTGGAGCGCCACTTGCTGCAAGGCGGTCTGCTTACCGGCGACACGGTGCCGGTGCTCACTAACAAGCAGGAACTGCCGCTCAGCTACGAGCTGTTTGCCGACGACGCGCTGGTGTTCAAGCACTACGATTTTAAGCGGCTCACGCTGCGCTCGCGCAAGTCCGAGTATTTCGTGCGGTTCCAGTTCGACGGCTTTCCTTACCTCGGCCTCTGGACCAAAGGGCCCGGCGCGGGTTTTGTGTGCGTGGAGCCCTGGCAAGGCATTGCCAGCCCCGTGGGCGGGCCCGGCGAGCTCAGCGAGAAAGAAGGCATTCTCACGCTGGTGCCCGGGCAGGTATTCTCAGCTGCCTACTCCATAGAGGTAGGCTGAAGCGTACGCTATGAGCTTAATGAGGAGTGAGGAATGGAGAATTAGCCCAACGGCCAATTCTCCATTCCTCACTCCTCATTCTTCATTCAATTCAGGTTCAAACGCCCACTCGCCGCTTGTTGTAGTCGGGCTCCCAGTCGTTGATGGGGCGGGAGATGCCGGGGGCAAATCCAGGTCGGGCAAGCCCGGGTCGTGCGGTTCGCCGCCGTCGTCGTCGCCATCGGACGGGGGAGGCGGAGGCACGGCGCGCCGCCGGCGCGGGAGCACCAGCATGAACAGGAAAAAGGCGCAAAAAGCAACGGCGTAGACAAGGCTGAACATGGCATAAGCGGCTAAAGCGGTGCTGACCTTACAACGCAGGCCCCCGGCGCGACGTTGCGCGGCCGACGTCCCTAAATTAACTGTCTTTCAACAAACGGGCAAGCCGATGGGTGCCATGTTTGCCCAAAAATTGGCGCTCTCCCGCCGGCGGTGCTACCTTTGCGGCATGTTTAGGGGTGCTGATGTTGTGCACGACATCGGCTGAGATGATACCCATCGAACCTGAACCGGGTAATGCCGGCGAAGGGAACAAACAATCCGCGGACGTTTCCGCTGCCGCTCCGACCCCTGGGGCGACGGCGCGTTCCATTTTTTACGCCATAATCTTTTTGAAAACTGTACTCCTCGCGGGGGCAGCGCTGCTTGCGCTCGCCGCCGCGCCGGCATGGGCGCAAGGCCCCGTGTCCGGCACCGTGGCCGATGCCCGCACGGGCGAAGCCCTCCCCGGCGCCACCATCCTGCTCGACGGCGCCGCGGGCCCGGTGACCGATGCCACCGGCACCTTCACACTGCCCGTGGTGCCCGCCGGCACCCATGAAATTCGCATCAGCTTCCTGGGCTATGAGCCCGTGGTGCGGCAGGTGCAGGGCCAGGAAGGCGCGCAGCAGCTCAACAGCGTGCTGCAGCCCGGCGCGGTGCTGACTGGTGAGGCCCTCGTGACGGCTTCCCTGGCCAGCGACCGCACCGCCACGGCCTACACCAACCTCGGGAAAGAAGACCTGGCCAAACGCAACTTTGGTCAGGACCTGCCTTATCTGCTCGACCAGACGCCCTCCGTGGTGGTGAATTCCGACGCCGGGGCGGGCGTGGGCTACACCGATATCCGCATTCGCGGCACGAGCAATACGGGCATCAACATGACTATCAACGGCGTGCCGCTGAACGACCCGGAGTCGCACGGCTCGTTTCTGGTGAATTTGCCTGATTTGGCGTCGTCCATCAACTCGCTGCAGGTGCAGCGCGGCGTGGGCACCAGTCAGAACGGCGGCGCGGCCTTCGGGGCCAGCATCAACATCTCGACCCTGGCCGTGCGCCGCGAGGCCTACGCCGAAACCCAGAACACCTACGGCTCCTACAACACCTGGAAAAACAACGTGCAGTTCGGTACCGGACTGGTGGGTGGGCACTTCACGTTCGACGGCCGCCTCTCGCGCATCGCCACCGATGGCTACATGAACCGCGCCGCCTCGGATTTGAAGTCGTACTACCTGGCCGCGGGCTACCAGGCCAAAAACACGCTGCTCAAGTTCATCACCTTCTCGGGTCGCGAGAAAGCCTACCAGGCCTGGAACGGCGTGCCCGAGCCGGCCATCACCGGCAACCGGGCCCTGCTGCAGACCTACGTGGACAACGGCGAGCTCACGCCGGCCGATGCCGCCCGGGTGCTGCAGGAAGGCCGTCGCTACAGCTACTACACCTACGACAACCAGACCGACAACTACCAGCAAAACCACTACCAGCTCCACCTCTCGCAGGGCCTGGGCCGGGACTGGAACCTGGGCGCGGCGCTGCACCTCACGCGCGGCTTTGGCTACTACGAAAACTACCGGACCCGCCGCAAATTCGTGGATTACGGGCTGGAGAACGTGGTAATTGGCAACCAGACCATCACGCGCACCAACCTCATCGACCAGAAGTGGCTCGATAACTACTTCTACGGCGGCACCTTCGCCCTGAATTACCAGCCCAAGGACAACGACAAGTTCCAGGCCACCATCGGGGGCGCGGCCAACCGCTTCGACAACGACCACTACGGCGAAGTCATCTGGGCCCAGTACGCGTCCAACGGCAACATTCGCCACCGTTACTACTTCAACACGGCCACCAAAACCGACAACAACGCCTACGCTCGCGCCACCTGGCAGGTGCTGCCCCGGCTCGGTGTGTATGGTGACCTGCAGGTGCGCCACATCGAGTACAACATCGACGGCAAGGAAGATGACCAGAACGATGTGACCACCCGCGCGCGCTACACGTTCTTCAACCCCAAAGCCGGCGCCACCCTCACACTGGGCGAGGGCCAGCAGCTGTACGGCAGCTTCGCCGTGGGCCAGCGCGAGCCCGTGCGCTCCGACTTCACCGACCGCCCCGCCGGTGACCAAACCGCCCAAGCCGAACGCCTCGAAGATTTTGAGGGCGGCTACCGCTTCTCCCGGTCCGGCCTCGCCCTGCTGGGGCCCCAAACGGCCGTGCGCTTAGAGGCCAACGGCTTCTACATGAACTACCAAAACCAACTGGTAGCCACCGGCCAGCTCAACGACGTGGGTACCGCCCTGCGCACCAACGTGGCCCGCAGCTACCGCCGCGGCGTGGAACTCAGCGGCTTCATCTCGGCCGATGACAAAGTCAGCCTGAGCAGCACCCTCACGTTGAGCCAAAACCGCATTCTGGGCTACCGCGACGTGAGCTACGACGCCGACTACAACCCTGTGGTGGCCGCCGAAGGCCGCACCACAACCATCTCATACTCGCCGGCCTCGGTGTCGGCCCACACGCTGGAAGGCCAGCCGCTGAAAGGCTTGCGCCTGGCGTTGCTCTACAAAACCGTGAGCCGGCAGTACCTCGACAACTCGGCCAGCGCGGCCCGCAGCCTCAGGCCCTACCAGACGCTGGATTTCCGGGTGCGGTACACCATTCACCCCACGTTTATGAAGGAAATTGAGCTGGCTTTGCTGGTAAACAACGTGCTCAACCGCGAGTACGAAGCCAACGGCTACACCTACGGCTACGTGGGCGCCAGCGGCCAGCCGGAGACCTTCAACTACTACTTCCCGCAAGCCACCCGCAACTTCCTGGGCTCGGTGAACCTGAAGTTTTAAGGGACTCAGCGCTTGCTGAGAAAGAACGTCATGCTGAGCTTGCCGAAGCATCTTTACCGCGTCACTAATTGACTTTAGTATTGCGGTAGAGATGCTTCGGCAAGCTCAGCATGACGTTCTTCTGTATTGGCTAAGCCTCGAAAAGCCCCGCCAGGGCCTCAGATAATCAGCCGCACGCCGCCCAGGAAATCTGGTACGGAAACCGGTCGCCGGGCGAGCCGATGAACATGAAGTTTTTGGGGATGTTCCACTTTTGCGACAGCTCGTCAATCAGTTTTGGGCCGAAATGGCCCTCCATGGTTACGAAGTCCACCTCAATCTGCTCGTAGGCGCGGTCGAGCACCCGGATGTCGTTGAGCAATTCTTCGGGGTATTTTTCCCCGTCTTTGAGCAGGGTCACGATTTTGAGCCGGTGGGTAAACTCGTTTTCCACGACGTAGGCCATCACTTTGTTCAGGTTTGAGACGTTGTCGCCCTTGGTGAAGAATACAAATTCCTGATTGCCCAGCTCCCGCAGCTGCCGCCGCACCATGAGGCGGGCCAGGCGCGAGGCCCGGGGCAGGTGCTTGGCCAAGGACTCCACCCCCGACAGTATCAGGTTCAAAATGGACATGCGATTGAGCATGATGTACACCACGGCCATGGTGGGCAGGAAGTACTGCAGGAACACCACCAGGTACTCGGGGTGAATCTTGACGTTGCCGAACAAGGCCACCAGCACGCCCAGCATGGCCAGTATTACGGTGAATATGCCCGCGTACACCGGCCGCGGCAGGTTGGGCCGCTTGCCCTTCAGCAGGAAGTTGCCGAGGGCAAAAAAGGCCATCACCGACAGAAACGAAATGGTATACACCCCGGCCAGCGGCCCCAGCTTGCCGTTCGTAATCAGCAGCACCGACACGCACAGCAGGAAGAAGGTAATGAGAATGACGTAGTTGCTGCCCCGCTTGTTTTCCTTGAGGAAGAACTGCGGCAGAATGCGGTCCAGGGCCATGCGCTTCATCAGGCCGCTCACGCCTACAAATGAGGTGAGCACGGCGCCGCTGAGCACGGCCACGGCATTGACGGAGATGAGCTTGCCCAGCCAGGGGCCGCCCGTGACGGTGCCCAGGTGCGAAAGCAGCGTTTCGGTGTGCTGCCCCACCTCCACCAGCGGCAGCACCGCAATGGCCAGGAAGGCAATGAGCGGGTTGAACACCGTGACGACTACCCACATGTTGCGCAGCGTTTTCTGAAACACCCCCGGGCCTGCTCCTCCACAAAGTTGGCCGAGCTTTCGAAGCCCGAAATGCCCAGCATGGCCGCGCTAAACCCAAAAAACAGCGCGTTGATAATGCTGCCGCCCTTCACGGGCATCTGGAAATTGAGCGAGAGGTTGTCCACCCCATGGGTGAACAGGTACCACACGGCCACGCTCACCAGCAGCGTAAGCGAAACCAAGTGCGTAATAAAAATGACCACCGCCACGATGGCCGATTCCGACATGCCCAGGATGGTGAGCAGCAGAAACAGCGCCAGCAGCCCCATGGTGGCCGAAATGATGGGCAGCCCGTGCCAGAGCGTGTGCAGGTAGTGCATGGCCTCGTTGGCCGAGAGTACGGCCGTTGCCATGTAGGAGAGGATGGTGAGGCAGGCCGCCAGCGCGGCGTTGCGCTTGCTGGTGGTGTTCAGCAGCACGTTGTAGGCGCCGCCGTTCAGGGGCAAGGCGCCCACTACTTCGCCGTAGATTTTGCGAAACAAGAACAGCACCGCGCCCACCACCAGCAGGGCCAGCCAGGCATATTGCCCGGCGTAGGAAATGGCGAGGGCCGATACATACAGGCAGGAGGAGGAAATATCGTTGCCGCAAATGGCAGTGGCCTCCAGCTCGTTAAGTTTCTTTTCGTGGCTCATGGTACGCCCTTGGGAAGGCAAATATTAAGGAAATGTAAGGTTTACGAGGATGCTTACGTTTGGGGGAGGCAAGAAGCGAAATTATTGCCGGGCGGGCCGAAAGTTAGCCCGGCCTGCGGGCCTGCCGCGCTATCGGGCTGCAAACTGCGCCCTCGGTCAGCTTGTTATCTTTGCCGGTACATCCCACCTCACCACCCATCCCTATGTCTTCCCAAGCCGACGTCCTTTCCCCGGAGTCCAAAGCCCACACTGCCCAGAAAGGCAGCACCAACGCCAACGGCTTCACCGATTACTTCGACCTCGACGGTCTGCTCACCGAAGAGCACCTGCTCATTCGCCAGAGCATCCGCGACTTCGTGAAAAAGGAGATTTCACCCAACATCGAGAAGTGGGCGCAGGACGCGCACTTCCCCTCCGAAATCGTGAAGAAGTTTGGCGACGTGGGCGCTTTCGGCCCCACCATCCCGACGGAGTACGGCGGCGGCGGCTCGACTACATCAGCTACGGCCTCATCATGCAGGAGATTGAGCGCGGCGATTCCGGCATGCGCTCCACGGCCTCGGTGCAGGGCTCGCTGGTGATGTTCCCCATCTACCAGTACGGCTCGGAAGAGCAGCGCAAGAAGTTCTTGCCCAAGCTGGCCAGCGGCGAGTGGTTGGGCTGCTTCGGCCTCACCGAGCCTGACCACGGCTCGAACCCCGGCGGCATGACCACCAAAATCGAGGACAAAGGCGACCACTACCTGCTCAACGGCGCCAAGCTCTGGATTTCGAACTCGCCCGAGTGCCAGGTGGCCGTGGTGTGGGCCAAAAACGAGCAGGGCCGCATCAAAGGCGTGATTGTGGAGCGCGGCATGGAAGGCTTTACTACGCCCGAAATCCACAACAAGTGGAGCCTGCGCGCCAGCACCACCGGCGAGCCTGGTGTTTGAAGACGTGAAGATTCCCAAAGAGAACATCCTGCCCAACATCGAAGGCCTGCGCGGCCCGCTCAGCTGCCTCGACTCGGCCCGCTTCGGCATCGCCTGGGGTGCCATCGGCGCGGCCATCGACTGCTACGAGTCGGCCCTGAAGTATTCGCTGCAGCGCGAGCAGTTTGGCCAGCCCATCGGCGGCTTCCAGCTCCAGCAGAAGAAGCTGGCCGAGATGATTACCGAAATCACCAAGGCCCACTCATGGCCTGGCGCCTGGGCGTGCTCAAGGACGAAGGCAAAGCCACCAGCGCCCAAATCTCCATGGCCAAGCGCAACTCCGTGGACATGGCCTTGCACATCGCCCGCGAAGCCCGCCAGATTCACGGCGGCATGGGCATCACGGGCGAGTACCCCATCATGCGCCACATGATGAACCTGGAGTCGGTGATTACCTACGAAGGCACCCACGACATTCACCTGCTGATTACCGGCGCGGACATTACCGGCATTCAGGCGTTTAAATAAGGTTATTGGTTGAAATAAGCCGCTGCTTCGTAAGTTCGAAGCAGCGGCTTATTTGCTTATATAGCTTTTTGCTGTGCGAATTATCCTTGTTTCCCTATTGGTATTTCTTTGTGGCTTTCGGCAGTGCCTGGCGCAGCCGCAGCCGACACTTGAGAAGCTGACGTACCAACTGGTCAACGGTGTACTGATGGATTTGCATCCGCAAACCAATCCAATGGTGATAAGGGGAGCCAATGGGAATTACCAGACAATCAGGCCCCGGCCGGTCGATAATAACGAGCCGTTGCTACTGCTCGACCGGCTGAATTACGGATGGGCCTCCGGACAATTCGTGGAAAATCCCCGCGGTACGCCCGAATGGGACGCGCTATTGCAATACTTTACCGAGGCCGATATAGACTACATGCGGCACCAGATACCCATGGCCCGGCATTTTTCGCTCAAGCAGGCGGAAATAACACATGCCGGGGTTAAGATACTGGCACTGGATACCATCCTGGCATTGCAAAAACGGCTCGACTGGCGGGCCCCGGACATTTTGCAGCAGCGCTACGGCAGCCGTCGCGTGCATGGATTAGGCGGCGGCTTGTTTTCACTAAACCACCGAAAGGCGCTCATTGTCGCCAGCACAGAGGATGGCTGGGAAATGTATGTGTACGAAAATTCCGGTGCTGCTTGGTATCGCAAGGCGACATTGCAGAAGGGTGTGGAATAACATCGGATAGAAGCTAAACCCGCCGCTCATGCCGTAATTTGGCCGCATGATGAAAATCGCTACCGATTCTGAACCCCTCGTGCTGCTCGAATGCCTTGTGGCCGGTACCTCGCACCGCAACAACCTCGTGCAGTACGAGCCCAGCCTGAGCGTAGGCCAAGCTTTGCAATTGAGCCGAGAGCCTGGCAACAAGTACGACGACTGGGCCGTGCAGGTGCACACCGCCCCCGCCACCGACCCCGCCAACGTATGGCTGGGCTACCTGCCGGAAGGCCGCAACGAAACCGTAGCGCGCCTGCTCGACGCCGGCAAAAACATCTCGGCCCGGCTCAACCATAAATCATGGGAATCGGACTGGTTGCACCTCGATATTGAAGTGCTGCTGCACGAATAGGGGAAAGTTGGGCACCATCTGTCATCCTGAGCTTGCGAAAGACCTTATCACCGCAGAACGGTTGCCAGTATTTCACGGTCCTTACTGCGAATTGCTCTGGCGTGATAAGGTCCTTCGCAAGCTCAGGATGACAGACAATTTTTGCCTCATAAAGGAGCTTTTTGCCTGCAACTCGGTTACTCATAAGCTTAGCAAGCGGCAACCAATAAATTTAGCAATTATCATTATGCGCGAAGCTTATCTCACAGGTGGCACCGAAAATTTCGACGCCACCGATAAGGACATCGACAAAGCCCTGCGGCCGCTGTCGTTCGACGACTTCACGGGCCAGGAAAAGATTCTGGAAAACCTGAAGGTGTTCGTGGCCGCCGCCAAGCAGCGCGGCGACGCCCTCGACCACGTGCTGCTGCACGGCCCTCCCGGCCTGGGAAAAACCACGCTCTCGCACATCATCGCCAACGAGCGGGCTCGGGCATCAAGATGACCTCGGGCCCGGTGCTCGACAAGCCGAGCGACCTGGCCGGCCTGCTCACCAATCTTGAGCCGCACGACGTGCTGTTCATCGACGAAATCCACCGGCTCAACCCCGTGGTGGAAGAGTACCTGTACTCGGCCATGGAGGACTACCGCATCGACATCATGCTTGACTCGGGTCCGAATGCTCGCTCGGTGCAGATTTCGCTGTCGCCCTTCACGCTGGTGGGCGCTACCACGCGCTCGGGCATGCTCACGGCGCCGCTGCGGGCTCGTTTTGGCATCTCGTCGCGGCTCGAGTACTACGACTCCAAGCTGCTCACCACCATCGTGCAGCGCTCGGCTGAGATTCTGGGCACGCCCATTCACGAGGACGCGGCCTTCGAAATTGCCCGGCGTTCGCGCGGCACTCCGCGTATTGCCAACAACCTGCTGCGCCGTACCCGCGACTTCGCCCAGATTAAAGGCGACGGCACCATCACGGTGGAAATAGCTCAATTTGCTTTGAACGCGCTCGACGTGGACGCCCGCGGCCTCGACGACATGGACAAGCGCATCCTGACCACCATCATCGACAAGTTCAAGGGCGGTCCGGTGGGTATCAGCACCATCGCCACGGCCTGCGGCGAGGAAGGCGAAACCATCGAGGAAGTGTACGAGCCGTTCCTGATTCAGGAAGGCTACATCAAGCGCACCTCGCGCGGCCGTGAAGCCACCGAGGCTGCTTACCAGCACCTGGGCCGCCTGCTGCCCCAGCACCTGCGCGGCAACAACGGCGACCTGTTTGCCGAGATTACGTCGTAAGTCTGTAGCGTGGACTCTGCGAGTCCGCGCGTTTGCCTCATCGATGCGCGGACTCGCAGAGTCCACGCTACAGTTAAAACGGAACGCGCCGCCCCCAGCGGCGCGTTTCTTGTTTCTTTGCAGCCCATTTCCCTTTTGCCAATGCTTCCCCAGTCTGAGTGGGCCCCTTTTATCAAGCGCCGCGCGGCCGAGCTCGGCTTTATGGCCTGCGGCATTTCCAAGGCGGAGTTTTTGGAAGAGGAAGCCCCGCGCCTGGAAACCTGGCTCACCAAGCGCATGAACGGGCGCATGGGCTACATGGAAAACCACTTCGACAAGCGCCTCGACCCGCGCCTGCTCGTGGACGGTGCCCAATCGGTGATTTCGTTGCTGCTCAACTACTACCCCGCGCCCGAAGACCAGCAGCCCGACGATACACTCAAAATCAGCAAGTACGCCTACGGCCGCGACTACCACTTCGTCATCAAAGACAAGCTCAAGACGCTGCTGGCCGACATGGAAGCCGAAATCGGGGCCATCGGCGGGCGGTGCTTCGTCGATTCGGCGCCGGTGCTCGACAAGGCCTGGGCTAAAAAAGCGGCCTGGGCTGGGTGGGCAAAAATTCCAACCTCATCACGCCCGGCACCGGCTCGTTCTACTTCATCGCCGAGCTGATTGTGGACGTGGCCCTGCCCGCCGACGGCCCCATCCGGGACTACTGCGGCACCTGCACCAAATGCCTCGACGCCTGCCCCACGCAGGCCATCACCGAGCCCTACGTGGTAGACGGCAGCAAGTGCATCAGCTACTTCACCATTGAGCTGAAAGACCAGATTCCGACGGAAGTAAGCGGGCAGTTCGGCAACTGGGTATTCGGCTGCGACATCTGCCAGGATGTGTGCCCCTGGAACCGCTTTTCGCAGCCACACAACGAACCGCAGTTCAACCCCGCGCCCGGCCTGAAAGACCTGACGCCCGGCGACTGGCGCGAAATCACCCACGAATTATTTACGGAGCTGTTTCGCCAGTCGGCCGTGAAGCGCACGGGCTACGAGGGGCTGAAACGCAACATTAAGTTTGTGCTCGACGGCGAATAGCCGGCCCGGGCCAGGAGCACCGCTTGGGCTAACCCCTGGCCATCGCAAAGCAACATCTTACCGACTACCCAATCCCAACTGCGAGGTTCGACTCATCGAGGCTGCCAAACACGCGCTTGAGCACTTTGCGGTACACGCGGGCAAACTGCTGGTAGCACCAGCTACGGAAATCCGGCACTTCGGCCGGCATCAGCATTTTCAGCGATTTGCGCAGCTCCTTTTCGAACAGCGCCTTGTTGAAGCTCACTTTCAGCAGAATCATTTTCACGTAGTCTAGCATAGCATCAGGCGTACGGGTAGGAATAATAAGTGTAGGCAGGTGGTGGCCGTTCCCTACGGAAGAGCTTGGTTAACACCCGTTAATAAAGATACAAAATAGGAACAGGGTAGCGCAAGAGGAAGTGCCCAATTGCCCCCGTAAGTGGCCCGGATACGCAAAAGGAGCAGCCTGAGCCGCTCCTTTTCCATCAAATGCCAAAATTTTATATGCTTAGCCGAATATATTAAGCAGAGCCGTAGCCTGGGCCGTGGGCAGGGGCTCGTCGAAGGCCTCGGCCACGGCACCCGTCTGCACCGCCGTGGGACCAGTGAGCAGGGTAGCAAAGGGGATGGTGGTAGTGCCCGTGGTCACCTGTACTTCGTTGGCTTCGATGGTGTAAAGGGAAACCGGGGCGGTGCTACCGTCCGGGTTGGGCACCAGGATGGCAGCGGTAGGCGCGGGGTCGGATTTGCTGGGCCAGCTTTTTACCGCGGCGGCCGTGGGGCCGTGCGGCGCAGCGTGCGGATGTGCGAAGCGTGGCGCGCTTCCACGGTTTGCATGCGCAGAATGGCAGCGAACAGCTTCTTCTCGCCGGCAAAATTGGGCGCCTGGCCCAGGTAGATGCCGGCGCTGGCGTCTTCCAGCTGCTGGGCGAGCTGCAGAAAGGCGTCGTAATCGGTCATCACGTTCGGAAACAGCACCGGGCTGCCCGAGTTGTTTCTGCGGCCGCTGAAGTCGAAGCTCGGGGCCGTGGGCGGCGTGAGGCCGGCGTTCTGCACAGTGGTGCGCAGGAACTGGGCGTGGCCCTGCTGCTGGCGGAGCAGCCGTTCAAAGTCGGGCCGTACGGCCGTCTGGGCGGCATTGCTCAGCACACCGGCCAGGCCCTGGGTGTAGAAAGCAGCGAGCAAGTCCTCCAGCTTGAGCAGGAGCAGCAAGGCGTCGAGCGTGGTGGCGCGGATGGTGGCCTGGGCGGGCAACGCCAGGGCCACGGGCAAGGCCACGGCAGCGGCCCGAACGCCGGCCTGCCCAAGCTGGCCGAGCAGGCGGCGGCGCGGCGCGGCATCGGAAGGAGCGTCAACGGCGCTGAGGCGGTCGAGGAGCGAAAGAAGATTCATGCGAAGACAGGCAATAGGAAGCGCTTACGCCGTAGGCAGCGAATCGGTGGATATCACGATGGGTAGAAAATAGGCCTTGGTGTCGGCCACTACCTGGGCCGGCGTTTTGGCCACGCTCACGCTTTGCAGGGAGTCGGCGCTGATTACCACGTCGTCGCCGGCAAAGGAGCCGGGCGTGCGCAGGTCGCGGACAAAGGCGGAGTGCCGGGCTTCTACCGACGCTATTTTGGCCAGCAGGGCCACCGTGCTGGTGGTGGTGAGCAGCGGCAGCGCGCCGGCATAGGCGGCCACGCTCAAGTCCTCAAACTGCTGGGCCGCGGCCAGCACCCCGGTACGAGTGGTGAGGGCAAGGGTAGAAAAGTCGAACACCAGCGGCGTGGCCAGCGAGGTGTCGTAAGCGCCGGTGCCCAGGGCGTTGCGCAGGGCTTCGCGGTGCGTGAGCTCGTGGTCGCGCAGGTCGGTGAAGAAGGCTTTTTCGCTTGCCGAAAAATCCGAGGGCGCCGCGTCACTTACTTTCTGATAGAAAGCCGCCGCG
Source organism: Hymenobacter humi (assembly GCF_042665855.1). NCBI lineage: Bacteria > Pseudomonadati > Bacteroidota > Cytophagia > Cytophagales > Hymenobacteraceae > Hymenobacter > Hymenobacter humi. Next base: position 1,177,766 of record NZ_JBHTEK010000001.1, read on the forward strand.
AGCTGCTTCTGCAGGTAGAGGTAGTTCAGCACGCCGGGGTCGTCCTTGCCCAGCAAAAGCGCATTCGGGTTAGTGGCGGTAGGGGTATTGTCTTTGCCGCAGCCGGCCAATACCAGCCCCACCGTGGCAGCAGAGGCACCCGCCACGCGCAGAAACGAGCGGCGCGCCAGGGCGGCGGGCCCTTGAGGGAATTGAGTAGTCAAATCAGTTATCAAAAATGCGGCGCGGCCACCCAAACGCGGCCCACGGCAAAGATACTCGCCCTGCGCCGATGGTTGCTTTTTCTCACCAGGCGGTGGAAAAGGGAAGGCTTAACAAGTGAGGTAGTGAATGTTCAGTTGAGCCAAAACGGCAAAAGCCGGCTCCGCGTGGGCGGAACCGGCTTTTTCATTAGTGTGAAGTCGTTGGTAAGACTAGGCAACCAGGCCCCCGGCGCGGCTCATGTCGAGCACTTCGGCAGGGGTGAGGGGCTCGTCGAACGAAGCAGCCACGTCGGCAGCAGTATAAGTCGTGCCAAGGGCCGTCCGCAGGTCGAAACCAGCCTGCGTGACGTTGCTCTCCGGGATGGCACCGGTGTAGGCGGCATTGGTCGACACATCTTCGCCGGTGGTAACCCAGGCATTTTTACCGCGCATGTAGCGAATGTGGGCGGCGTGGCGGGCTTCCACCGAGTGGATTTGCAGGGCCACGGTCAGCAGGTTCACGTTGCCGATGCCGGCAATGTTCTGGTCGGCAGTACCGGTCAGCTCGGCGGCGCGGCCTTTGTAAGCCCGCACGCCGGTGTCTTCCAGTACTTGAGCCACTACCAGTTGGTCGGCATAAGCCGCCGGGAAGGCCGAAGCTTTGAACTTGGTGCCCGTAACCGGCGTGCCGCCGAGGGCTTTCACTACGTTGGTAAGCAGGGCCGCGTGGGCGTCCTCATGCTTCTTGATTTGAGCGATGGCCGCGGCAGCAGCGCCGGTGGCCGTTCCTGCAGCAATAAACTGACGGTAGAAGTCGGCTTCCAGCAGCTCCAGGGTCAGGGCGTAGTTCAGAATCTGAATGGGGGTGTCGGCATTGGTGCCGGCGTAGGCTTTCTGGAACATGCTGCCCAGCAACACAGGCGTGGTCGCCAGGGCCGTGCGCTTGGCCAGGGTGCCGAGCGACTGGAACACGGCGCGGCGCGAGTCGAAGCGGCCCAGTGCGTCGCTGTCCACTTCGGCGAGTTGTTCGATAATCTTGAAGAAGTTCATAACAAAAGGTATTTACGAAGTGGAAAGAGTTATTTACCGACGTTGCTGGCATCCAGCGTCTGGGTGATGTACTTGCCGGCAATGGCGAGTACCTCGGCCGGCGTCATGGCCTTATCGAGGCCCGAAGCGTCGACCTGGTCGTCGGCTGCAAACGAGCCGGGGTAATCAAATCGCGGATAAGGGCGGCATGGCGGGCTTCGACGGACACGATTTTGCCGGCCAGCACCAAGAAGTCGGGCGTTTTGAGCAGTTTGCCCGCGCCGTTGTAGGCCGCTACGCCGAGGTCTTCGAAAGCCTTGGCAGTGCCGAGCACGCTGTCGCGCGAAGTGAAGGTGATGGTGCTGAAATTGGGGGTCAAATCCTGCAGCGGGGTCACCTTGGCCACGTTGGTCAGGGCCGCCTTAAAGAAGTCGCGGTGAATGGCTTCGTGGGCCGCTACCTGCTGGAAGTAAGCCAGCTCGCCGGCCTTGAAGTCGGTAGCGGGCGTCTTCACTACCTGGGCATAAAACGCGGCCTCGAGCCTGCTCGAGGGCATAAGCGTAGTTGAGCACGCCTACATCGCCCGAACCCAGGCTGATGCCATTATTGGTGGGGGTGTTGTCCTCGTCCTTCGAGCAACCGGCCAGCACAAGGGCGGTAGCACCGGCCGTGGCACCAGCATACATGAAGAAAGAACGACGCTTGATGGGCGTGTACAGCGGCTGGGCGAACGAAGCGTCGTCGGAGCCACGGGGCTGAAGGTTGTCGGACATGGGAAGGGAACGGTTAGGTGAAAATTGAAAGCTTAGGGGGTAGGCAATAGGATTCCAGCCGGTGCCAGAGGCCCGTTTTTTAAAGGGGAAACCAGAACGGTTGGAGGTATTTGAAGGCAGATACGGTAATACTTGCAACCAAGGATTTAGCCGGGTGCGATTTTTTTAACAAATCCCCTATTTATTGGAGTGCGTGGTAATTGCAATTCTCCTGGAAAAATTAGATTCCGGCGTTTAAACCTACTTTTAGGGGCCAGTAACGAGCCGTTGATTATGGGAAAGTATTTTGGGTGGGCAGTGCTGCTAATCGGTTGGCTGGGAACCGGCGTGGCCAGCGCGCAGCCCACTCCCCAGCCCGCCGCGCCGCCCGCCGCTGGCACAGCGGCCCCGAGCGCTCCGTCCAAGGCCAACCCCGAGATTCCTGTAGTCCAACCCCAACCGGCTACTACCATTCAGGCCCCCCAGCCCAAGCCGGGCACCGCTGCGCCGGCGCTTCCACCGAAAACCACGGCCGCCCCAAAACCCAGGCCCAGCTCAACCACTGCCGCCGATGTGGCGCTGGTGCCGGGCCCGGGCACAGTGCCCGTCACGGGCGTGTTCACGCTGGGGTTCCGGCTGCGCGGCGGGCCGCTGGAAAAGTATTCGGAGTTTCCGGAGCTGGAAGGCTTCAAAAAAATCGGCAAGACCAGCACCACCACCACACGCATTGTGCAAGGCCGCCGCTTCACCACCCTCACCATTTTGCAGCGCTACCTGCCGTACGGCGAGGGCGAGTACGTTATCAAACCGTTTCAGCTCAACGTGAACGGAGTGTTAGTGCGCAGCCGGGGCGGCACCGTGCGGGTGACTCCGGCGCCGACGGTGGCCGGCCAGCCGGCCACGCCACCGGCCGCCGCGCCGGGCACCCAGCCCGCTGCGGCCCCGGCCGCCGAGCCCGGCGCGCCGGTAGCGGCTAACCCGCCCGCGAGCACGCCCGCCACGCCGCCCGCCAACCCAGCCGTGCCCCCGCCGGTTACGCCGCAGCCCAACCCGGCCGCGCTTACCAAGCCGGCCAATCCCACAGCTCCGCTCCAGGCCGTGGGCGACCTCGACAAGCTGTTTGGCAGGCCCAAGCCCGCCCTCTACCAGGAACTGCCCGACCGCGCTTTCCTTGCCGTGACGGCCGACCGGGCCAGTGTCTTTGTGGGCGAAGGCGTGCGCGTGGGGCTTTATTTCTACCTCACGCCGGCCGACCAGGCCATGCTGGGTTTTTACGATTTCGAAGCCCAGGCTCCCGCCCCTGATTCGGCAGCTGCACCAAGCCACGGCGTGGCAGGAGCCCGGCCCTGAGCCCAGCGTCACGCCCGACACCGTGCGCAGTAAAGGCCAGCTGTACCTGCGCTTCCGGCTGGCCGAATACGTGTACTACCCCCTCACCACCCAGCCCCTGCACTTCTCGCCCCTGGCCCTGACCATGGTCAAGTATAAGTTCCTGAAAGCCCCAGAGGCTGGTCAGGATAACCGCTTGGCGGGCTACAAAACCTACATCTCGACGGGCACTACCGTGCAGGTACGGCCCATGCCAGCGCACCCGCTGGCGGGGGTAGCAGCGCCGGTAGGCAGCTATAAATTGCGAGAGGCGGTTAGCCGCACCAGCTTCCGGGTGGGACAGTCGTTTGCATACACGTTTGGGGTGGAGGGGCGCGGCAATTTATCGGCCCTTCTGGCCCCGGCGTTTGCGGCATGGCCCGGGCTCGAAGTGTACGGGCCGGAAGTGCGCCAGGAACCCACCCCGGGCGGCGGGCGCAAGCTGTTCCGCTACCGGCTGGTAGCCAGCCGGCCCGGCACCATCCCGCTCGACAGCCTCCTGCAACTCATTGTATTCAACCCCGCTACCGCCCGCTACGATACCCTGCGGCCCGAAATCCGGCCCAGGGTACGCGGCGATGTAGCCGTGGCCGCGCCGCTGCCCAAGCCGGAAGAAGACCCGTTTTACGGGCCCGCCCTGGCCGATGCCACCACCACGGTGCAGTCGTTGGATGTATACCGCGACGTGCGGCGCTACGCCAACTGGCTGCTGGTGGGACTGGTGGGCGTGGCCGCCTTTGGCTGGTGGCGCGCCGGCCGCCAGCGCTAGCATTATTGAGGTTTGAGTTGGGCCGGATGAAGGAATAAGCCCGGCGGCGTGCCGACCTTTGTGTCGCGATTTCGCCCGAGCACCGCTTTTTCTTCGTTTCCATGTCCAATACCTTCGGCACCCTGTTTCGCATCACCACCTTCGGCGAGTCGCACGGGGCGGGCATCGGCGTCATCATCGACGGCTGCCCGGCCGGAGTGGCCGTGGACGCGGCCCAGATTCAGGCGGCCCTCGACCGGCGCCGTCCCGGCCAGTCGGACCTGACCACCCCGCGCAAAGAGGCCGACACCGTGCAAATCCAGTCGGGCTTGTTCGAAGGCTTTACCACTGGCACGCCCATCAGCCTGTTCATTCCCAACGCCGACCAGCGCTCCGACGACTACTCCCATATTGCCCACGCCTACCGCCCCAGCCACGCCGACTACACCTACGATGCCAAGTACGGCCGGCGCGACCACCGCGGCGGCGGCCGCAGGCTCGGCTCGCGAAACGGCCGCGCGCGTCGCCGCTGGCGCCGTAGCCGCGCAGCTCCTGGCGCATTTCGGGGTCGACACCGTGGCGTACGTATCGCTGTGGGCGAAGTCGAAGTGCCCCTAGAATATCAGGAGCTGGATTTGAGCCTCATCGACACCAACCCCGTGCGCTGCCCGCACCCGGAAACTGCCGTGCGGATGGAAGCGCGCATCCGCGAAGCCCAAGCGGCGCACGACACCGTGGGCGGCGTTATTACGGGGGTGGCCCGGCACGTGCCCGCAGGCCTGGGCGAGCCGGTGTTTGATAAACTACCGGCCGTGCTGGGCCACGCCCTGCTCAGCATCAATGCCGTGAAAGGCTTTGAGTTCGGCTCCGGCTTTGCCGGCACGCGCCTGCCCGGGTCGGTGCACAACGACGAGTTTTACACCGACGAATCCGGAGCCGTGCGCACCCGCACCAACCACAGCGGCGGCAGCCAGGGCGGCATCAGCAACGGCCAGGACATCAACTTTCGGGTGGCCTTCAAGCCGGTAGCCACGCTGCTGCAGCCCCAGCAGACCATCAACGACCAGGGCGAGGCCATCACGCTGGTGGGCCGCGGCCGGCACGACCCCTGCGTACTGCCCCGCGCCGTGCCCATCGTGGAAGCCATGACCCAGCCTGGTACTGGCCGATTTGCTGCTTCGGGCCCGCGCCAACCAGTTGTAAATGGGGCGCTTTACCTCGGGTAGAACCTCACCCCCGGCCCCTCTCCAAAAGAGAGGGGAGCCTGACATTCATCCAATGAAAAAGTCCCGGCTCAAGATTGAGCTGGGACTTTCTATTTCAAACAGTTCTTGAGCCGCCGTGGCTCCCCTCTCTTTTGGAGAGGGGCCGGGGGTGAGGTTCCGGCGTGAGTGAGGCTTCGCGCTGCCTGACAAGTCAATCGATGTAGGTACATTTGCAACCTCTACCGCCTCGATGCGGTTGTATCTTAGATGTCGCAAGTGTTGCGACTTCTCCCTCTTGATTTTAAGCCCCAAGCCATGTCTGCTGTTTCTATTTATGCCGAAGCTTCTCCCAACCCGGAGAGCATGAAGTTTGTCCTGAACTCTAACCTGCTGGCCGATGGCGTCAGCGTGGATTATCCCAACGTGGAAGCCGCGGCCAACTCGCCTTTGGCGCAGGAGCTGTTCAATTTCGACTACGTGGGCCGTGTGTTCATCGCCCAGAACTTCGTGACCATCACCAAAACCCGGCCCGAGATGGCCTGGACCCAGCTCATCCCCGAGCTGCGCCAGTTCCTGAAGAGCTACGTGGAGGCCGGTGGCCCCATTTTCCTGGTTGACCCGGCCGCCGAGCAAAAGGCCGCTCAGGCTGCCACCGCCGGCGACCCCACCCAGCAGGAAGGCCAGATTGCCCAGAAGGTTATTGACCTGCTCGACAACTACGTGCGCCCCGCCGTGGAGCAGGACGGTGGCAACATCACCTTCAAAAGCTACCACGAAGGCATCGTGACCGTGAACCTGCAGGGTTCGTGCTCGGGCTGCCCTTCGGCCACGGTTACGCTCAAGTCCGGCATCGAAAACCTGCTCAAGCGCATGGTGCCCGAAGTGCAAAGCGTCGTTGCCGAAGGCATTACGGTGTAGTCTTACCGTTAGTAAAGCAGTCTGCCGGGCCTCCGCTCAGCAAGTGTAAAATGCAAAAGACCCGGCTCTGTACAGAGCCGGGTCTTTTTGCTGAACAGGAGTACAAGACTCTCAGAAACTCCAGCTTGGCGCGTTGAATAGTAGTGAAACGTCATGCCGAGCATAGCGAAGCATCTTTACTGCTTCTTGGTGGCATTCATTACTCGTGGTAAAGATGCTTCGCTGCAATCGGCATGACGTTTTTCCGTGCCTGGATTCAGATATAAAAAAGCCCGACCGCACGGCCGGGCTTTTTTACAAGCGCTACGCTGGTTGCGTCAGCAGAGTTATTACACGTTGGCCTGGCTCAACTTGGGGGCATCGCCGGTTACGCTGGTTACGTCCTCGCCAGCGGCGCGGCGCTCCCGCTCTTCCTTCTTGCCGTAGGTGTCCAGGATAATCGGGGTGGCGATGAACAGCGACGAGTACGTGCCGAAGATGATGCCGATAATCATGGCGAAGGAGAACGAACGCAGAGTTTCGCCGCCGAAAACGTACATCACGAACACCACCAGGAATACAGTCGTGAACGTAATCATGGTGCGCGAGAAGGTCGAGTTCAGGGCCGGGTTCACCACCTGGGCGAAGGTCAGCTTGGGGTTCTCGCGCAGGTACTCCCGGATACGGTCGTAGATAACCACGGTGTCGTTCATCGAGAAGCCGATAACCGTGAGCAGAGCAGCCACGAAAATCTGGTCCATTTCGTAGTTCAAACCGAACAGACGGGCAATCGGGAAAGCTGCAATCACCAGGAGGGCATCGTGGAACAAAGCCACTACCGCAGCCATCGAGTACTGCCACTTTTCGAAGCGGAACAAGACGTACACGAAGATGCCGAGCAGTGTGAGACCCAAAGAAAGCACGGAGGTCCGCTTGATGTCGTCGGCGATGGTAGCGCCTACTTTCGAGGTCGACTTGATAACCGGGGCGTCGGCGCTGTAGGCTTGCAGACCTTTGTTAAGGGCGCTCACCACTTTGTTGTCAGCAACTGCGCTTTCATCCTCAGCCAGGTAGCCGGTGGTGATGCGCAGGCGGTCGGGTGAGCCGTACTGCTTCACCTCGAGGCCAGCACCTTCAAATACGGGGCGGATTTTGTCCGCCACATCGGAAGCAACCATGGTTTTGTTGAAGTCGACCACGTAGGCGCGGCCGCCCTTGAAGTCCACGCCCAGGTTGGGACCACCCTGGTAGGCCATCAGCGCGAAGCCGATGACGATGAAGACCGTCGAGAAAGTATAGGCGAGCTTGCGCTTGCCCACGATGTCGAAGTTCAGGTTCTTGAACAGGTGGCGCGAAATCGACGTGCTGAACGTCATCGGGTGGTTCTCGTTGCCCTTCACCATCCACTCGATGATGAGGCGCGACACGAACACGGCCGACAGGAACGAGGTGAGCACGCCAATGCCGAGCGTGATGGCAAAGCTCTGCACCGGGCCCGTGCCGAAGAAGCCGAGAATCACGGCAATCAGCATGGTGGTCACGTTCGAGTCGAAAATGGCCGAGAAAGCGCGCGAGTAGCCTTTGTTGATGGCGTCCGGCAGGCTCAGGCCGTGGTCCAGTTCCTCTCGAATACGTTCGAAAATCAGTACGTTAGCATCCACCGACGTACCCATTACCAGAATCAGGCCGGCAATGCCGGGCAGGGTGAGGGCAGTGCCGAATTGAGCCAAAACGCCCAAAATCAGGAAGATGTTGAACAGCAGGGCCACGTCGGCCACGATGCCGGCACGGCCGTAGTACAGGGCCATGAAAATCATGATAATCACCACGCCGGCCAGCGACGAGTACAGGCCCTGGTTGATGGCTTCTCTGCCCAGCGAAGGACCTACCACAGCTTCTTCGACGATGCGCGTGGGAGCGGGCAGTTTACCAGCCTTGAGCCTGGTTGGCCAGGTCCTGGGTGTCTTCGATGGCGAAGCTGCCCGTGATGCTGGTGCCGCCGCCCGTAATCTCGCCCTGTACTACCGGGGCCGAGCACACGTAGTCGTCGAGCACCATGGCCACCTGGCGGCCCACGTTAGCAGCCGTCATTTTAGCCCACTTGCGCGAGCCGGCAGGGGTCATGCTCATCAGCACTTCGGGCTGGCCGTTGGCGCCAATGTCGGAGCGTGCGTCGCTGATGGCTTCGCCGCTCAGGGGAGGTACGCCGTCGCGGGTTTTGCGCACCGGAATCAGCTCCAGGTACTCCTGCTTGTCGATGGTGGTGGGCTTCAGGCTCCAGAGCAGGGCCAGGGTGGGGGCAGTACGGCCTTGGCCTCCTGGCTGCGCAGGATGCGGTTCATCTGGGCGGTGTCGCGCAGGTTCACGCCCAGGCGGCCGGGCATGGTGAATAGGCGCGCCAGGCTGGCCGCCTTTGGTAGAAGTGGCAGCCGAATCAGCGGCGGCATCTTTGGTTTTCTTGGCGAGCTGGGAGGCCAGCGAGGTGGTGTCGCCTTTAGCGGCGGTGCCGGCTACGGCCTTCGAAGTGTCGGCAGCAGCGGTAGCCGGGGCCGATTTGGCGGCGTCCTTGGCGGCGAGCTGCTGGTCGAGCCTGCACGAGGTAGGGCCCACTTCGTTCTGGTTCCATACTTCCCAGAACTCGAGCTTGGCCTGGCCTTGCAGCAGTTTGCGTACGCGGTCGGGGTTGTCGACGCCGGGCAGCTCAATCTGGAGACGGCCGGTGCCTTTCACGCGCTGGATGCTGGGCTGGTTCACGCCGAACTTATCGACGCGGGTCCGCAGGATGTTGAACGAGCGGTCGATGGCCTCTTCTACTTCTTTGTTAATCGCCCCAATCACCTTCTCGTTCGAGGAGTTGATGTCGATGTTGCGGCTCTTGTTGGTGGTGTTGGCGAAGACGGTAGCCAAGGGCTTGCCGCCCGAGGTCTGCTGCCAGGACTGGGCAAACAGCGCCGTGAAGGGCGTGCCCGAGTTGGTCTTCTGGGCTTCCTGGGCTTGCTCCAGGGCCTTGTTGAAGGCGGGGTCTTTGCTGTTGCCGCTCATGGCGCGCACGATTTCCACCGGCGAAACTTCCAGCGTCACGTGCATGCCGCCTTTCAGGTCGAGGCCGAGGCCGAGCTCGCTCTGGCGCACCTCGCGGTAGGTGAACGGGCCGAAGACCGGCGCACGCCACACGGAATCGAGGTAGTGCTGGCGGGCCGACTCGTCGAGTTTGCCGTTGCGCGTGGCGTAGGCCACTGCTTTCTGCTGCACCCCGCGCGAGACGTAGGTGAAGAACAGAAAGTACGCGCACAGCGCCGTCACGACGACGGTGAGGGCGATGATTAATCCTTTGTTACGCATTTTAGAAGTGTTGAATGTTAAATGTTGAGGGTTGAATTCCCGGAGTTGAAAGCGGAGAATAAGCGAAGCGGAAAGGGTTGAGTGTTGCGTAAGCCCTCCGCCCTTCGGCAAAAACGCATTCAACAGCCAACCCTCAAAACTCAACACTTCATTATGGAGCCTGCGGCGAAAGCGCCACGGCCAGCAGCCGCGCCCGAAAGACCTCGCCCGCGCGCACGCCGGCGTGGAGGCGCGGTACTGCCAGCGCCCGGCGCAAAGCGGGCAGCCACACGGCCGGCACCGCCGCCGGCAGCCAGGCCACCAGGGGAGGCGCCACAAAGTGCTCCAACGAGGCAGTGGCTTCCAGCAATACTTTCTGCTTGACCACCGTCGCCTTGGGCGGCGCGGCCAGGCGGGTGTCTCCCTTGCCCACCGGCAAGCGCAGAACACTCACCGCGCGCTGGTTTAGCCCAAGCACCAGCAGCACCGAGGCGGCGAGCAGCGCGAAGCGAAGCGAAAACCAAAAACGAGGGAGCAGGGCCAGCATGGGTACGAACGGGGGCTGCAAAGATAATCTTTTGCCGGGGATGTTGGCAAGCAGGACGATAAAGCCCTAGGCGTCGTGCTGAGGCCCTATTTTAGGGCTTCAAACGTGTATTGCGCATCGGCCCAGAAGGCATCCAGGGCAATAATCCGGGGCTTGAAAAACGAAATCAGCGCCGGCCAGTCGTCCCGGCTGAACAGGTTGACCGGACTCAGGCTCAAGATAAATGCGGCTGTAGGGCTGGCCCTGGGCGTCTACGGCGTCGGGCTCCCAGGTCCATTCCTCGCCCAGGACCTCGTGGAGCAGCGTTTTCAGCTCAACGAATTGCTCAAAAAACAGCTCCCGGATGCCCGCGTCGGGATGGTGCAGCTCAATGGCGATGGTGGCGCGGCGGTTGTCGGCCTGCATCCGGAAATACAGCTGCTTGATGCCGGTTTTATAGTTTATCCAGTTGGTCGTTTCGCCCTCGGCCGAGGGCACCGGGGCCATGTACTGCCCGAAGGCCGTCCAGAACGCTTGGCGCAGGCGGGTTACTTCTGCTTTGCTATACATAGGTGGTTGGGAAGGACGTGGCTTTGTAGGGGCAGGGGCCAAAGAAAAGGCTCCGGCCGCTACCTGAGCGACCAGAGCCTCTTGTGTAGCGCATTGCCAACGGCTGCTTATTTCTCGGCCACAACTTTGGATTGCAGGAAGCCCACCAGCACCTCCAAGCCTTTTTCGAAGTGGCGGTTGTTGGGGATGACGATGTCGGCGTAGTGCTTATAAGGGGCGATGAACTGCTCGTAGGTAGGCGCCACGTGGTGGGTGTAGCGGTAAAGCACATCGGCCAGGTCGTAGCCCCGCTCGTCGCGGTCGCGGATGATGCGGCGGTGCAGCTTCACGTGTTCCTGGGCATCGATGTACACCTTGAGGTCGAGCAGTTTGGCAATTTCCTCGAAGTGAAACACGAAGATGCCTTCGACCACCACAATGGGCGCGGGCCGAAACACCAGTTCCTTGGCCGTCGCAGCGGCATTATTAAAGGTGTATTCCTTGCGCCGCACCTCCTGGCCCTGGCTGATGCGCAGCACGTCGGCAGCGTAGGCGACGGCGTCGATGCTGGCGGGCAGGTCAAAGTTTTCGACCCCTTGGTCGTCGCGCAGCTGCTTCTCGCGGGGGTGGTAATAGTTGTCCTGGGAAATGAGACAAATCTGGTCTTCGGGAAAGGCCGCGAGCAGCCGACGCAAAAACGTGGTTTTGCCAGAAGCGCTGCCGCCGGTGATGCCGATAAGATAAGGGGTGTGCATAGCAGGCAAAGGTAACGCTTCGCTTAATGAGGAATGAAGAATGAGGAAGGAAGAATTACCATAACGGTCATGCCGAGCGCAGCCGAGGCATCTCGCTCGCGTCGTCTGTCATGCTGACGAAGGAAGCATCTTATCGCCGAGGAACGAATCGTTGAGCCATGAGAAAATGCTTCGCAAGCTCAGCATGACAGACGGCGCGGGCGAGATGCCTCGGCTGCGCTCGGCATGACGGGCTACAACGCTACAGCGTCCGCATTCAGAAACGCCAGCAAACTCGCCACTGCCCGAGCCCGGTGGCTGATGCGGTTTTTCTCGGTGCCGCTCATTTCGGCAAAGGTGCGGCCGTCGCCCTCGGTGGGCACAAACACGGGGTCGTAGCCGAAGCCTCCCGTGCCGCGCCGCTCCTCGGCAATGTGCCCGGCCACTTCGCCGGCAAACTCGTGCATGGTGCCGTCGGCTCCGGCCAGGGCCACCACTGTGCGGAACCGGGCCGAGCGGTCGGACTTGCCGGCCAGCTCCTGCAGCAGCTTCGTTACGTTGTCTTCGGCCAGCCGCTGCGGGCCGGCGTACCGGGCCGAGTACACGCCTGGCTTGCCGTTGAGCGCGGTTACTTCCAGGCCGGTGTCGTCGGCAAAGCAGGCCACGCCGTAGTGCTGGCGTACGTATTCGGCCTTCTGGCGGGCGTTGCCTTCCAGGGTGTCCTGGGTTTCGGGAAGCTCTTCCTGGCACCCGATATCTGCTAGGCTCAGCAGCGTGAAGCCTTCAGGAAGCAATGGGCGGATTTCGCTGAGCTTGTGCTCGTTGTTCGACGCAAAGCACAGCTTAAGGACAGAGTTAGAAGATTGGCTGCTCGACATATTTACTGATTAAGGGTTCGTAGTAAAGGTTAACAAAGACGTCTGCTTTGTGAAGCAGCCTTGCAAGTAGGCCACGAAAAACAGAACCGCCCGGCCCCTCGCTTAAACACGACCTTGGGCTGGTATGCCCAGCATATCAGGTACCGCTTGTGCTGTTGGCCGGTAGCTTTCCGGCTGCTCACGGGCCCAGTGCGACGGACCAGGTCCAAAGTAGGACCGATTTAATCGCACAGCCGCTGCAGAGCGGCAACAAGCTCATCCCCACCCATCGGCAGGGCCCAGGGCCGGGAAAATATTGGGCACACAGTTGGGTATTTACGAGCTAAGCCGTACTTTTGCAGTCCCTTCCGCAAAATCGGCAGGGTTCAACTGGTAAAACTGGCCCCCGATATGAAAAAAGAGACCCACCCCGAGTATCAGGAAGTCGTGTTTCAGGACACTTCCTCGGATTTTAAGTTCATCACCCGCTCCACGATGAAGCCGACCGACACCATCACGATGGAAGACGGCAAAACGTATCCGCTGGTGAAAATCGAAGTAAGCAGCGCTTCGCACCCCTTCTACACCGGCAAGAACATGTTCATCGACACGGCTGGTCGTGTGGAGAAGTTCCGCAGCCGCTATGCCAAGAAGGAGCAGAGCAGCGCCAACAAAGAATAGTGGCTTTTTAGCTGTTAGCCCATGGCTGATAGCTGCTGGCTTTTGAAAACTCCTTTCGGTACCGCCGGAAGGAGTTTTTTTATTGCCGGTGGCCAAAGCAGCAGCCGTAAATTTGCTTCCCTTACAAAAGCTAACAGCCATCAGCTATTAGCTAATAGCTTAAAAAAGATGCACGTTCTGCTTTTCGACGACCCGGCCATCCGGCCGCACCTGCTGCCCTTCACCTTCACGCGGCCCGTGGCAGCGCTACGCTGCGGCATCCTGACCCTGGCCGAAAAATGGCAATACCGGCTGGGCGTCGCATCGGTGGGCTACCTTACCCAGCCTTATCTGCAAAAGAAGTTTCCGGCTGGCGACGTAACCGGGCCCGCCCTCATCATCAACGGCGCCGTGTGCCCCGACGACCTGCTCGTGCGCCAGGTGCAGGCCCTGCAGCCCGGCCAGGCCTTGTACAGCGACGAGCCTGCTGGTAGCGGCCCATGTGGCCGACGCCTCCCTGGTGGCCGAATTAGTCCAAGACGGCATTCCGGAAACCCGGCAGGTGGCCGAGCCCGCTACCGTAATCAGCCGGCCCTGGCACTTGTTTCTGAACAACGGCGCCGAAATCCGCCGCGACTTTGCTCTGCTCACCCACGGCCGTACCTCGCAGCCCATCAATGACCCGCATACCATCGTGTACGGGGCCGAAAACATCTTCATCGAAGAAGGCGTGAAAATCCGCGCCGCCATTCTCAACGCCGAAGACGGACCCATTTACCTGGGCAAAAACTCGCAGGTCCACGAAGGCGCTATCATCAAAGGGCCGCTGGCCTTGTGCGAAGGCTCGCACATCAACGCGGGCGCTAAAATGCGCGGCGACAACACCGTGGGCCCCTACTCCAAAGTTGGCGGCGAGGTCGGCAACAGCATCCTGTTGGGCTACGCCAACAAAGGCCACGACGGCTACCTGGGCAACTCCGTCATTGGCGAGTGGTGCAATCTGGGGGCCGATACCAATACCAGCAACCTCAAAAACAACTACGCCTCGGTGAAGGTGTGGAGCCACGTGGCCCACCGCTTCGTGGACACCGGCCAGACCTTCTGCGGCCTGATGATGGGCGACCACAGCAAGTGCGGCATCAACACCATGTTCAACACCGGCACGGTGGTGGGCGTGGGGGCCAATATTTTTGGGGCCGGCTTCCCGCGTACGTTCATCCCGAGCTTCAGGCGGGGCGGCGCGGCCGGGTTCGAGACCTTCCAGCTGCCGAAAGTGAACGAAGTAGCCGAGCGGGTCATGGCCCGGCGCGCCCTGCCTTATACGGCAGTGGAGCAAGCCATTATGAAGCTTGTGTTTGAGGACACGGCCAAGGATAGAGTCTGGGAGAAAGAGAAAGCATGACCTTCGCTGAAATCCCCAATCAAGCCCCCGTAAAGCAGCTGCTACGCCAGTCGGTGCAGCGGCAGCACGTGGCTCATGCCCAGCTATTCCGGGGCAGCGAGGGCGGTGCGGCGCTGGCACTGGCATTGGCCTACGCCCAGTACCTGAACTGCGAGGAGCGCACGCCCGACGCCGAGGACAGCTGCGGCCACTGCCCGGCCTGCACCAAAACGGCCAAGCTGGCCCACCCCGACCTGAACTTCATCGTGCCCGTGACCACCACCAAAACGGTGACCAAGGACGCGGTGAGCAGCAAGTTTATGGCCGAGTGGCGCACCTTCGTGCTCGACAACCCCTACCAGGGCCTCAACGACTGGATGCAGCACATCGGGGCCGAAAACAAGCAGGGCAATATCTCCAAGGACGAAGCCGTGCAAATCCTGAAGCTGGTGAGCCTGAAGGCGTTTGAGGCCCGCTTCAAAATCGTCATCCTCTGGCTGCCCGAGCTGATGCACCCGGCCGCCGCCAACGCCGTGCTCAAGCTGCTGGAAGAGCCGCCGCCCGCCACCATCTTCCTGCTGGTGAGCCACGCGCCCGAGCAGCTGCTGCCCACCATCATCAGCCGGGTACAGCCCGTGGTGGTGCGCCCGTTTTCGGAAGACGACATCACCGAATACCTCCATGCGCACTATCACGTGCCCGAAGTGAAAGCCCGCCAGGTGGCTCAACTGGCCGACGGCAGCCTGGGAGCCGCCATCGCCAGCCGCGACGCCAACGCCGACCACGACTACTTCGAGTTTTTTGCGAAGTGGATGCGCCTTTCGTTCAGCTATAAAGCGGCCGATATTCTCAAGCTGAGCGAGGAATTTCAGAAGCTGGGCCGTGAAAACCAGAAGGAGCTGCTCAGCTACTCGCTGGGCCTGGTGCGCAAGGTGTTGCTGTTTGGCATCGACCCGAAATTCGTGCCGCATCTGGCCGGTGGCGAGCAGCAGTTCGTCACGGGCTTCGCCAAATTCGTAACTCCGCGCAACGCCGGTTTATTAACTAAAGAGCTGACCGACGCTCACTACCACATCGAGCGGAACGCCAACGCCAAAATGGTGTTCGTGGATAGCTCGCTGCGGCTGGGTGGCTTTTTAAAGGTTTGAGTGCTGAATGCTGAGGATTGAATGGACGGATGGCCGACAGGCAAACGTCAGCATTCGACACTCACTATTTACCACTCATCCCTCAACCCTCAAAACTCAACCCTTCATGACCCCCATCCGCCTCGCTACCCGCGGCAGCCGCCTCGCTCTCTGGCAGGCCGAACACGTGGCCCACCTGCTCAATAAGGCCGGTTTCGCCACCGAAATCGTGCCCATGCAAACCACCGGCGACGCCGTGCAGGACCGTTCCCTGGCCAAAATCGGCTCCAAGGGCGTCTTCACCGAAGAGCTGGAAGAAAGCCTGCGCCGCGGCGAAACGCATCTGGCCGTGCACTCGGCCAAGGACGTGCAAAGCAGCATCCCGCGCGACCTCGAGCCTGCTGGCTTTCCTGGAGCGCGAGCAGGTGAACGACGTGGTGCTGAGCTTCAATCCGGAGTTTTCGCTCAACAAGCCGAGCATTGTGCTGGGCACCAGCAGCACCCGCCGTAAAGCCCAACTGCGCCGCTTCTACCCCGAAGCCACCACGGCCGAGGCCCGCGGCAACCTCCAAACCCGCCTCCGCAAGCTGGAAGAAGGCCAGTACGATGCCCTGGTGCTGGCCTACGCCGGCGTGCACCGCATGGGCTACGACCACCTCGTGCGCCACGTGCTGCCCACCGACCAGTTTGTGCCCGCCACCGGCCAGGGCAGCGTCGCCGTGGAGTGCGCTGCCAATCTGGACGCCGGCCTGAAAGCTCACCTCAAAGCCGCCCTCGACCACGCCGATACCCACACCTGCCTGCTGGCCGAACGCGCTTTTCTGCACACCATGGAAGGCGGATGCAGCATCCCCTCGTTTGCTCTGGCCACCCTGGACGACGCCGGTACCCTGCGCCTGCACGGGGGCCTCATCAGCCTGAATGGCGAGGAGTACGTGGAGGAGATTCAGCAAGCCCCTGCGGCCGAGGCCCATGCCCTAGGGGTGTCGGTGGCCGATGCGGTGCTGGGCCGCGGCGGCCGCGAAATTCTGGCCAGCATCCGCGAACACCGCGGCTAAGCATTTTCGTATGGTGGGCTGGCAATTGCTTCGCCATCATTCTGCGAGGCATACTCGCGTCATTTTTTACTCTACTGATGAAGCTCAATTTCCCTCGCCTCGGGTGGGCGCTGCTGGCCCTGCTGTGGCTGGCTACCCCCGCCTTTGCCGGCGGCAAACCCGGCAAACCGGCCAAAACGCACAGCAAGGACGAAGTAGTCACCATCTCTACCTCGCAGGGCGTTATCCGCGTTATTCTCTTTGATGACACGCCTTTGCACAAGGCCAACTTTCTGCAGAAAGCGAAAACCGGCTTCTACAACGGCACCACGTTTCACCGGGTTATTCCCGGCTTTATGATTCAAGGCGGCGACGCCAACACCAAAGACGCGGAGCCCGGGAATGACGGCCTGGGCCAGCCCAACGAGGGCACGGTGCCCGCCGAATTTGCCGCCGGCCACCAGCACAACTACGGGGCCCTGGCCGCCGCCCGCCAGGGCGACTTTGCCAACCCCCAGCGGGCCAGCAGCATTTCGCAGTTTTACCTGGTAGAAAACCACGCCGGAACCCACTTTCTCGACGGCCAATACACCGTCTTCGGCCAAACCATTCAGGGGCTGGACGTCATCGATAAAATTGCCAACCTGCCGCGCGACGGCCGCGACCGGCCCACCGCCGATATCAAAATGACCGTGAAAATGGAAAAGATGAAGCGGAAAAAAATCACCAAGCTCTACGGATACAAGTACGAATAACTGCGCGCAATACGCTCTGCATCTCAGAAACGCGCCCCTTATCGCCCACCCATGAAAATCCTGCTTACCGGTTCCAACGGCCTGCTGGGCCAGAAGCTGGTAGCCCTGCTCCGGCAGCAAGCCGGTGTGGGCCTGGTGGCCACCTCGCGCGGGGCCAACAAACTGGCCGGCCTCTATCCCGACCTGTCCTTCGTGCCCCTCGATGTGACGGATGCTGCTCGGGTACGGCGGGTATTAACCCAGGAGCAGCCCACGCACGTTATCCACACGGCGGCCATGACCAATGTGGATGAGTGCGAGCTCAACCGCGAGGCCTGCTGGCTGCAAAACGTGACCGCCGTGGAAAACCTGGTCGATGCCTGCGTTGAGCTAAATATTCACCTCACCCACCTGAGCACCGATTTTATTTTCAGCGGCGAGGCAGGGCCGCTGGATGAAGAGGCCGAGCCGGCGCCGGTCAATTTCTACGGCGAAAGCAAACTGGCCGCCGAACTCCTGGTGCAAGCCAGCCCCGGCCGCTGGGCCATTGCCCGCACCGTGCTGGTGTACGGCGTAGCCCACGAGTACGGCCGCACCAACATTGTGGTGTGGGTGCGGGATTCCCTGCGCGCGGGCAAGCCCATCAAAGTGGTGGACGACCAGTGGCGCACGCCTACGCTAGCCGAGGACCTGGCGCAGGGCTGCTGGCTGCTGGCCCGGCAGTCGGCGCAAGGCATCTACCACCTCAGCAGCGACGAACTGCTCACGCCCTACGCCATGGCCCTGCGCGTAGCCGACCATTTTGGACTCGATAAAAACCTGATTGAGAAGGTCGACGCCAGCACGTTTTCGCAGCCCGCCCGGCGGCCGGCCCGCACCGGCTTCCTCATCGAGAAGGCGCGGCGCGACCTGGGCTACCAGCCCCACACCTTCGCCGAAGGCATCGGCATTGTGGGCGCCCAAAGCGAAGCGGCCAGCGGCTAAAAAACCCGCCGGGGTAGACGGCGGGTTTACACTCAACAGGGGTAGCCGGTGAGCAATGGAAACGTAGAGTGGGTAGAAAACTAGGTTAGGTAAAGCGGAGCCTGGTGCGGGTTGGAAACGAAAGCGAGGTAGAAACTACGTGAGCTAATCAGGGAAAGAAGAATTAAGCCTGGGGCCAGACTCCTACCAGAAGGCCTCCCACCAAAACGGCGGTTCGGCCCAATAACGCCGCTTCGCCCAAGGCGCGCGGTACGACTACCCCGTCAGGGGTTATAAAATCGAGACCTGCCGGTATAAGTTGAGCCGAGTTGCTTCGGGCTATGGTTTGGCGGGGCGGGGTTAATGAAGCGGGTATAAGTAGAAGCATATAGTAATTGGTAGAGGGAGAGAAGAAAATGGACGAATTGAATCGTCTCTAAGGCGATACAATGTTACCGCCTCAAATCAACCGTGAAAAGGACACTACCGAAGACAATGGGACATCCGTTTTTTAGTTATTCTAAAAGAAAAGCACAAGAAATTGCTCTAAAAATTCCGAGTCACTAATTTGGATGTGTTTGGCTCTATTGATTATTGCTCTGTAATACAAATACATATACCTATTGCCTGCTGGGTATATTTAGGGCTGTAGTACTTGAAAAAAGTCCGATTTGCGACATTGGGTATGCTGAAAATGTTTCTTTCATCAGGCCGGGAATTGCCCGTGTCCTGAACGTAGACAACGCCTGTAATTACACAGCCTGGTAGTTCCGCCGGCTTAGGGCGCTCAAGCTTAAAATGCTTGCTACCAAGCAGAAGCATGGCAATGCGAACGCCCACCACGCTTCGGGAGCGTTGCGCACGGTAGCCATCAGCCGGCCCCAGGCGGCCACATCGGGCGGCAGCCCAATGCCTAAAAACGACAAGGTGCTTTCGATGCCCAACAGGCTGGCCACACTCAGCGGAAAGGCCGTGCGCAGCGGTTGCAGCGCGTGCGGCAAAGCGTGGTTGAGCCAAATTTTTCCGGCCGGTACACCGGCCGCACGGGCTGCTTCAACGAACGGAAGGGCCCGCACCCGCAGCATTTGGGCGCGCACCAGGCGTGCCGATTGCGGCCAGGAGGTGAGCGTAAGCAACGCCAGTAAACCCAGCGTGGACACCCCCACTCCAGCCGCCATGGCTACCACCAGCACGAGGCGCGGGATGGTGTCGAGGGTCGTGGCCAGCCCCATAACCGCTGCGTTGATTGGCAGCGGCCAGGCCGGCAAGGCGCGGTGGGCCACCCAGGCAGCTAGCGCCAGCGCCGCGCCCACTCCGGCCACCGCCAGGCTCAGCCAGGGTAGGGGCGCTTGCAGGGCCCACCATCCGCCGCCACACGCCAGCAGCCAGTAGGGGCCGCCACGCGGGCCCGGTTGCCCCAAAACCCCGCGGCTCCTCCCGCTACGGCGCCCACCAGTGCCGATAAGGCCGCCGCGGGCAAGGTGAGCAGCACGGCCGTGCGGGCCCCAAATACGAGCACGCTCAGCACGTCGCGCCCTTGCGGGTCGGTGCCCAGCCAGTGAAAGCCCGAGGTAAATGGGGCCTCGGCCACGTGCGCCAAATCGGGCACGCCCGGCGCGTAGGGCAAGGGCAGCCCGCCGGCCAGCAGGGCCGCGAGCACCACCAGGCTCAGCCAGAGCAGGGCCAGCTTTTGTGCCCAAGAGACGGAAGCGGAATTTAGGATTGCCAACGGATGCGGGGGTCGGCCCAGAGATAGAGGAGGTCAGCGAGCAGCAGGGACAGCAGGCGGGCGGCGCCCGTCAGCACTACTCCACCCACCAGCACGGGGTAGTCGCGGGCGGCGGCGGCTTCGGCCAGCAGACGGCCCATACCGGGCAGTGCAAACACCACTTCCACCACCACGGCCCCGGCCACCAGGGCCGGCAGCAGCTCCGCTACCTGGGTGAGGGTGGGCAGCAGAGCATTGCGCAGCGCGTGGTGCCGTATAATGGTGCTTTCGGCCAGCCCTTTCGCGCGGGCCGTGGTGGCGTAGTCGCTACGCAATTCCTGGGTTAAGGAGGCATTGAGCTGCAGCGTAAGGTCGGGCACGGCCGTGAGCGTGAGGGCCGCGATGGGCAGCACCAGGTGCCTCAGGTAAGCGGCGGTGCTGTTCCAGAAGTCGGGCTCAATATCCGTGGGCTGGTCCAGCCCATACGCCGGGAACCAGCCGAAAACTTCGGGGTTAGCAAAAACCAGCAGCAGCACCAGCGACACCACAAACAGTGGCAGCGCGTGCCCAGTTACCAGCAGCGCTTGCACGGGGCGCTGCCACCAGGGGCCGGCCGCAAGCCGTTGAGCCAGAATCAGGGCGGTCAGCACGGCCAGTAGGGCTGCCGTGCCCGTAAGCGGCAAGGTGAAAAGCACGGCGCGGCGAAGCCGGGCCGTGACGGCCTCCCCGGTTCGGAATGAAGTGCCCAGGTCGCCGCGCAGGGCCTTCGTAATCCATTGGTGGTATTGGTTATTAGGGCCCTGCCAATACCAGGGAGAAGTAGATTGAGCTGGCATTTCGTCTTTTCGGCCCACGTAAAACAGCGGCAGGTCCAGGCCCAGGCGCCGCTTGGCAGCCTGTTGAGCGGCCGAATACTGCGTTGAATCGTTGGAGCCGCCATACGTCAGCTCGGCAGAATCGGGGAGCGTCAGCTGCGCCGCGGTGTCGGCGTCGTGCCGGCTCAGGAGAAATACGGCCGATGCCAGGGCCCACACCGCGAGCACCGTCCGGAACAAGCGCCAGAGTAACGACCAGGCCATGCGCTACGGAACGGGTAAATGCTGCGGTGCCCGCTCGACGGTAGTGAGCGTATAGCCCGGCTTCAGGCTGCCAACCTGCAGGCCGGTGAGGCGGCGGCTGGCCGCAATCCGGTTGGGCAGAAAGAACAGCGGCACGATGGGCATTTCCTGCTGCATCAGGGCTTGAAAGCGGCGCAAAAGCCGGGCCCGGTGGGCTTTGGTATTAGCGGTGGCAATTGCCTCGATTAGCCGGTCGCTGGCCGGGGTGCTGAACCCCGTTATATTACCCGCCCCGACCCCTCGCGTATGAAATATCGGGGTGAAATTGAACATGAACGGGTTGCCTCTGAGCACCCGCACGTAAACGTCAAAATCACTGGCCTTCAGCGCCATGGCCAGGCTGCCCGCTTCGGTGGGCTGAAGCGTTACGGGAATGCCCAGCCTGGCCGCCGCCGCTTGAAACTGCAGGGCAACCGTGGCAAACAGCGCTTCATCGGCCCGGTAGCGCACCGCCAGCCGGAGCTGCTGCGGCCTGCCGTTGCGGGAGTTTCGGGACCAGCCGGCTTCCGACTGCGGGTTTCGTTGCCAGCCGGCCTGCCGTAGCAGGCTCGGCTGCTCCCTGGGGGTCGAAAGGCGTTAAAGCGAGGCTGTCGTTGTAAATGACGCTTTCCGTTGGGCTGATGATGCCCACCGTGCGTTGGCCTCCTCCCATCTGCGTGGCTTTTAGCAGGCCGGCGGCGTCGAAGCATTGGCTCAGGGCGCGGCGGGTGAGGGAATCGGCCAGGGCCGGGCGGCGGGTATTAAAGCCGGCCGTCACGACATCGTAAGAAGCCGCCGAATAAAAATTGAGCGCTGAGCTGGCGGCCGGAGAGGCGCGGAGCCGGGCAAACTCGCGGGCCGGCACCTGGGGGAATACATCCACATCGCCCCGCCGCAACGCCAGGGTGGCGGTGGCCGCATCCGGGATGATAACAAAATCGAGCCTGCTTGGCCCGCGCCTGCAGCACCGCTGGCGTGGGGCGCAATTGGTCGGCCCACCACCGTGGTTTGCGGCGAAAGCTGAGGTATCGGTCTTTTTCCCACTTTGCCAATTGGTAAGGGCCACAACCCGGCAGGCGATTTGGAAAGCGCCCGGGGTCGGCCGCCCGGTAGCGCCGCGCTATTGCCACCAGCACCGAATCGGCCGGAGCAGCCGCGGGCCTGTTTTGTAAATCGGCCAGGCTAAAGCGGCGGAGTTGCCCGTGGGGGTCCAGCACCGCTTCGGGCAGCACAAAAAAATCCCCCGATTCCTCCACGTATTCCAAGCCTTGGCCTCGGCAAATGAGCGTGAACTGCTGCGGAACCCTGGGGTCAATCAATACCGCTCGGATGAAGCGGTACCGGGGCCTGGCCATTTCGTTGGGAAGGCCCGGGCAAAACATCAGCTTTAGCGTAAAGTCCACATCGCGGGCCGAGACGGGTTGGCCGTTGTCCCAGGCCGCCGAAGGCCGGATGCGGTAAGTAAGCCTGGTCAGCGAGTCGCCAACTAGCTGTACCGAAGGAATTGCTTCGGCCAAAGCCGGGGCGATGCGGTGATTGGCTACGTCAGCCTGCAGCAGGCTGACATGGAGTAAGTTGTTGGCGCCAGTGGCTGCCTGGTTGGGCAGCAGCATGGGGTCCAGGGTTTCGGGGTCGTAGGCCCACCGGATTCGGATTGAGTCAGACTCGCTGCCCTTGGTGCTACAACTGCTCAGCAGCAGGAGTATTGCCCAGCAAAAGAGAATCAGAACCGAGGGATTGTACTTCACACACCACACCTAGAGTAAGGTAGCCACGCTACCGCGGGTGCCAAGTTAGGTATGAAATCGCAGGGTTTTCTAGGCAGCGATGTCGCCGCCCCAGCCGCCCGTGCCGCCAACGGTAGCAATATCTCCGCCCCAACCGCCGGTACCTCCAACGGTAGCAATATCACCACCCCAGCCACCAGTGCCGCCTACGGTGGCGATGTCGCCGCCCCAGCCGCCGGTACCGCCGACAGTAGCGTTATTCTGGCCTGCATTGACCGAAAAGCTGAAAACGTGAATCAGGGCGATGGCAAGGATATTCAACACGGCGGTAAGGATTAAATGAGTGTCAGATGTTTGAGTGACACAAAGTTGATGGTTCCAACTACCGTATAAAAGGACAATGCTGCCCTGAATATGACTTGACTTTAAAGCGTAAAATTTTTAATTATAATCCTAACGCTCTCTATAAAATGCTCATTTTGCATCCAGGACAATTATGATTTCTTATTCTTTAAAAAAACAGGCAAATTGTGACATTATAAGGTCAAAATGCCCAGACCAAGCCACTCTAC
The DNA here is from genome assembly GCF_042665855.1 of Hymenobacter humi. Classification (NCBI taxonomy): domain Bacteria; kingdom Pseudomonadati; phylum Bacteroidota; class Cytophagia; order Cytophagales; family Hymenobacteraceae; genus Hymenobacter; species Hymenobacter humi. Next base: position 1,200,940 of record NZ_JBHTEK010000001.1, read on the forward strand.
AAAGGTTGGGAGGGATTGATAGCAGAAAAAGGAAACAAGTCTGCTATTTGTGACATCGTATTTTGAAAGCTTGACGGTAGATAAAGCTGCTGGAATGCGTCATAAGAGCATTATGAAATGAATGAGATTACGAATTTGGCGCGGATTGTGACATCGCGCAGTCTGACTACACTCCCATTATTGGACCTGCGCAGCCGTCAATCAAATAAAGAAATCCAATTTGTAGAAGCGCTGACTTCCTCATCAGAGGTAACCCAACTGCAGGTAGTCAAGGCCTTGTATGGAAAGCCTACAGCGGCTAATGTACGAGCATTGCAGAAGTTACAATCGCGCGTCCGGAGCAAGCTGCTCAATCAGCTCTATTTCCTGGACCATTCGGATCCGCGGCACTTGGTTTCGCGCCGTTATGAGATGGAGTGCCTGGACCTGCTGCACAAGGTGAGCATTCTGTATGCTGAGCGCGAATACAAACTCACTGAACGCTTGCTGCAACGCTGCTTGCGGTTAGCGGAAATGGGTGAATTCACCCATTACCTGGTGCAAAGCGCCCGGATGCTCCGAAACCTGCACGCGGAGCAGCGCCAGGTAATCCCCTACAAGAAGGTGGCGAAAGCACTGCTGCGCGCCCAGCAGGTGCTGGCGTGGGAAGATGAGGCAGAACAGATTTACAGGGACACGCAGGCGGCATTGGGTAGTACGGTAGCCGCCCGGCGGAAAGTGCTGGCGATTATGCCAGAGCGAATAGAGCATCTGGAAACGCTGCACCGCCGGGCGCGTAGCTTTACTACTTACAACGCCGTGTACCGGGCGCGGCTGGCCTACGAGGAGCTGCAGGGCAACTTCACCGAAATGATTCGGGTGACGGCCGCGGCGGCGCGGCGCCTACGCGACGGCAAGCTCAATGCCCGGCGGTTTGACCTTCGTTTCAACCATTTCGTGTGCATTTACGCGTATTTGCGCAGCCGTCAGCCAGTGCAAGGGCTGCGGCTGGCCGAGGAATACAGCCGTGATTTTCACCCGTCCTCCAGCAACTGGTTTTACTTCCAGGAGCACCACGTGTTGCTGGCCCTGCACGCCGAGCAATACGAGCGAGCCCAACAGTTATTAGGAATCATTACGAAAAACCCGGCTTATCCCATTCAGCGCGAAGCGGCATTGCAGCGGTGGGACCTCTATAAAGGGTATATCGATTTTGTGCTGCCGCCGCAGCGCGCCACTACGGCCCGGCAGCGGCAGCTGGCCCAGTGGGTGCTGCAGCTGCCCGAGTACAGCCGCGACAAGCGTGGGCACAACGTAGCCATTCTGGTACTCCAGGCTGCTGCATTTCCTGCGCGAGCGCAACCTGGAGGAAGTGCTCCTGCGCCTGGAGCGCCTCCGCAAGTACCAGCAACGGCACTTGTACGAACCCACCACGGTGCGCAGCCGGTTGTTCCTGCGCTTGCTGCAGCTGATTGTAGAAAAGAACTTCGACGCGCCTCAGGCAGCGGAACGCGGGAAATCGCTGCTGCTGCAGCTTCGGGAAACGCCTCCGCCCGGCGAGGCCTTTGCCGAGGTCGAAATCATTCCCTACGAACACTTGTGGGAGCTGGTATTGGGCCTGCTGCGCGAAGGGCCGCCGGTGCCAAACGAGCTGCAAGGCCACTAGCCTGCCGGCGTTTGAAAGTCCGCGTTAGAATTTATTGAGCCGCTGCAGCACCTCGCGCAGGTAGGTCTGGCCCACGGGAATGTGCTTGCCTTCGACGGTCATCAAATTGTCTTCCAGGGCCTGAATGCGGTTGACGTTGACGATGAAGGAGCGGTGAATGCGCACGAAGCGGCTGCTGGGAAATTTCTCTTCCACGGCCTTCATGGTGCTGTATACGATGAGCTTGCTCTGGCCCGTCACGATGTGCACGTAGTCGCCGAGAGCCTCGACGTAATGCACGTCGTCGAAGGTCACCCGCACCAGTTTGTTGTCCACTTTCACGAACGTGAAGCCGGCGTGGGGGCCGGGGTTTCGATGGCCTCCGCTCCAACGTTGGGCTGGCGTTGGGACGCCTCGAGGGCCTTTTGGGCCGCTTGCAGGAAGCGTGCGAAGCTCACGGGCTTCATTAGGTAATCGACGACCGACTGCTCAAAAGCCTCCACCGCGTATTCTTTGCTGCTGGTAATCAGCACAACCGGCGGTGGATTCTGGAGGGTGCGCAACAGCTCAATGCCCGACATCAAGGGCATTTCCACGTCCAGAAACAGCAAATCGACGGGGTTATTCCGCAGAAATTCGGCGGCTTCCACGGGGTTGTTGTAGCTGCCGATGGCGTGCAGAAACGGCGTGTTGGCGATGCAGTTGAGCACAACCTGCACTGCGAGCGGGTCGTCGTCGACGACCAGACAGCGCAGGGTGGCAACGGGAGCAGAAACAGACATGGAGAAATTGAAACCGGATGGGCCAACGAATGTAAGTTGTCCGGCTTAGTTATGGAGCGTACGTGTTCCGCTACAAAGAGTACGCCCGCACTTCGAGCCTGGGGTAGAGTTGAGCCAATTGCTGGCGAATGGTGCCCACCAGCGCCTCGCAGTCGGCGCCATCAGGGTGGCGGGCCGCTTGCTCCAATTCATCGAGCCTGGCTGTGCAGCGTGGGCACGCCAAAGTAGGCCACCTGGCCCTTCAGCTTGTGGGCCGTGCTGGCCAGGGCCGCTCCGTCGCGGCCGCAGGCGGCGGCGAGCAGCGCTTCCTGGGCCGGTGCCTCGACGAGAAACGTGCTCACGATTAGGCGAAGAAACGCCTCGTTGCCGCCCGCCAGCTCTTCCAGTAGCTGCCAATCGGGCTTGATTAAATTCTGAGCTGAATCTGCTGAATTCGCCGCTGGAGTCCCATTGCCGGCCGTTGGCACAGCCGGCGGCGCGGTGCTACGGCCTGTGAAGTGGGCCAGCCGGGCGTAGAGCACGGCTGGCTCGAAGGGTTTGGCCAGGGTGTCGTTCATGCCGGCGGCCAGGGCCATAGCCCGGTCTTCGGGCAGTACGGACGCCGTGAGCCCGATGATGGGCAGCTCGGCGGCGGGGAAGCGCTGGCGCAGGCGGCGGGTCGCTTCGTAGCCGTCCATTTCGGGCATCTGCACGTCCATCAGCACGGCGTCGAAGCGCTGCTGGGGCGCGCAGGCGGCTTCCACGGCCAAGCGCCCATTCTCGGCGATGACGACCTGCACGTTCCAGGCTTCGAGGGTTTTGCGGGCTACGAGCCTGGTTCAGGGCATTGTCTTCGGCCACCAGCACGCGCAGGGCGGGCTCAAACGGGGCCAGCAGGCCAAATTGGGCTTCGGGTTGTGCTGCGCTGGCATCGGCTACTTCGTAAGTCAGCTCAAAGGAAAACTCCGAACCCTGACCTTCTTCGCTGGTCACGGCCAGCTGACCCCGTGCAGCTGCACCAGGTTGCGCGCGATGCTCAGGCCCAGGCCCGTGCCGCCAAACTCGCGGGTGGTGGAGGTGTTGGCCTGGGAAAAGTCTTCGAAAATGGCCCCCAGCTTATCGGCTGCGATGCCGATGCCCGTATCGCGCACTGCGAAGCGAATGCGCGCCAGCTCAGCAGTCGGGAGCGAAGGATGTTCCGTTTGAGCATCAGCTTCCGGAACTGGTACGGCTTGTACGCTAACCGTAACCCCGCCCTGGCGCGTGAACTTGATGGCATTGCCCACCAGATTTACCAGCACTTGGTTCAGGCGCACCGGGTCGCCCAGCACGGCCGCGGGTACGTTGGGGGCGACATCAATAGTTAAAGTCAGGCCCTTCGTCTCGGTGGCGAACCGGAACATGGCACCCAGCCGCCGCACCGCCTCGGGCAGGCGGAAGGGCACGCGCTCGAGCGAAAGCTTGCCGGCTTCCATCTTGGAGCTGTCGAGGATGTCGTTGATGATGACCAGCAGGTTTTGCGACGACGACTCGATGGCCGTGAGGTACTCGCGCTGCTCGGTGGTGGTGGGAGTGGCCTGCAGCAGGTTGGTGAGGCCGATGACGGCGTTCATGGGCGTGCGGATTTCGTGGCTCATGTTGGCCAGAAACTGGGCTTTGGCTCGGCGGGAAGCCTCCGCCGCATCGCGGGCCACCACGAGGTCGGCGTTGATGCTCTCGATGTGGGCTTTCTGCTGGCGCAGCTCGGCGGTGCGCTCGGCCACGGTGCGTTCCAGCACCTGCTGCGTTTGGCGCAGGGTCTGTTCCCGGACGCGCACCGTCGCCAGCACCAGGCCCCCGCGGTCAGCAGCAGCAGCCCGGCAAACCACCAGGTGCGGTAAAACGGCGTGGCAATGCTGAATTCGGCCTTGGCTGCGTCGCTCCAGGGGCCGGTGGGGCCGCGCCGGGCCCGTACCTCCATGGTATAGCGGCCGGCGTCGAGCCCCGGAAATTGGGCTTCGGGCGAGGTGCTGGGCCGGCTCCAGGCATCCGAGAGGCCCCGCAGGCGGTACTGGTACTCCAGCGGTTCGCCGCTGGCGGCCAGGCTCACGCCCTCGAAGGCAAAGCGCAGGCGGTGGCGCGTGGCCGAGAGCTGGCCCAGTTTGGTGATGGTGCGCGGGTCGCCGTCTACTTCGGCCGTGGTGAGTACCAGGATGGGGGCGCTACTTGGGTGCGGCCGAATGCCTCTCGCAAGTCCACCCGAACCAGGCCGGCGCGGGTGGCTGCCCAGGCGTTGGGCCGGTAGCCGGTGGTCAGCGCCAGCGGGCCGCGGGCGTCGCGCACCAGGGGGTTGCTGTTGGCGGCCAAGGGGGTGAAATTTCCCGTCTTTTCATCGAGCAGCGAAAGCCCTTGCAAATGCGAGAGCAGCAGCCACCGGCCCGCTTCGCTGGTTCCGGGGAGGCCAGGGAGGGCCAGCAGGCCGTACACAAAGTTAGTAGAGGGGCTGTGGGCGGCTTGGTAGTGGCGCCAGGCATTGCCGGAAAAGCAATACATCCCCTGCCCCTCGGTGCCCACCCACACGCGCCCGCCAGTGTCTTCGGCAAAGCTGCTGATAATTAGGCCGCGGCTGTTGGGACGGTGATACGTGAACCGTTGCCGGGCCACATCGTAGGCGGCCAGGCTGGTGCCGTGCGTGCCCACCCACACTCGGCCGGCGCGGTCGGCCAGCAGCGCATAAATCGTATTGTGGGGCAGGCCGTTGGTTGTAGTGAAGTGCCGCACTCCGTTGTTAGCGGGCAGCAGGAAGAGGCCGTTGGTGGCTGTGCCCACCCACAGGCCGCTGCGAGCCCCGTAAGTCAGCGCCGTGACGTCGAGGGTGCCCGGGAGGCCCGCCACCCGCTGCGGCGTCTGGCCCGGGGCGTATATCCAGAGGCCGTCGCCAGCGGTACCGGCCCAGTAGCTGCCTGAGCTACCTGGTACCGGCAGCACTGCCCGCACGGGCACGGCCGGGCCCGTGCTCAGCCGGGGGCCATACCTGCCAGAAGGACTCACAGATTGCAAGCCTGCGGCGGTGCCCACCATCAGCGTGCCGAGTTGGCCGGTGCTCATGGCCAGGGGCGGGGAGATGTTGGCCGGGGTAGGGTAGCGGCTCAGGTGCCGGTCGGAGTGGCGCCACAGGCCCTGCCCGACCGTGCCCAGCCAGGCATTGCCTTCCCGGTCTTCGAGCAGGCAGCTGGGTATCACACCGGCGGGCAAGCGCAGCCGGTAGCGGCGCAAGTACCGGCCAATGCTGGCCGAATCCGGGGCGGAACCTGGTTGGCCGGGCGGCGCAGGCTGGCGGGCGCCGCGGTGCGGTCGGCCACGGCAAATGCGCCCGTGGCTTCATCTTTGGCCGAAACCCCACCGAAGAAGTGCCCCACCCAGAGCTGGCCGCTGGCCGGGTCTTCCCGCAGCGAAACCACGAAATTTTCGGCCAGGCCGTCTTTTTTGGTGAAGGTGAGGAAGCGGGAGCCGTCGTAGCGAATCAGGCCCTCGGCCGTGCCCAGCCAGAGGTAGCCCTGGCGGTCTTGCAGCAGCGCATAAACGGACGGCGCGCGCAATCCATCGGCCTGCCCAAACTGGCGCAGAAAGGCCTGCTGCGCACTTGCGGGCCCCGCCAGTGCCAGCAACAGCGCCAGCAAAGGCCACCATGCAAGTCCCGCCCGGCGGGTGTACAAAAAATGGAGGAAAGCTTTCAAGCAGGAGGGCGGCCCAACCGGCTACCCGGTCGTTTGACGCTACAAGGTAAAAGGCAGGGCCTGACTGCTGGCTAAACTCAGGATAAAGCCAGCTCAATTTACGCCCTTGCCAGGGCTCGCTTCTACTTGGCCGTCACCTTAAACTCGGTGCGACGGTTGAGCTGGCGGCCGAACTTGGTGGTGTTGGGCACCACGGGCTGGGTTTCGCCGTAGCCGGCGGCCGTGAGGCGGGCGCCCGCAATGCCGTGCTGGGTGAGATAGGTGACCACGGCCTGGGCCCGGCGCTGGCTCAGGTCTTGGTTCATGGCGTCTTCGCCCACGTTGTCGGTGTGGCCGGCCATTTCCAGTTTCAGGGCTGGGGTTTCGGTGAGCAGCTTTTGCAGGCGCTCGAGCTCGGCGGTGCTTTCGGGGCGGAGCGTGGCCTTGCCCGAGTCGAAGAAAATGTTGCGCAGCACGATGGTGGTGCCCACTTCCAGTCGCTTCAGGGGAATGTCTTTCACGACTTCGGCATAGGCCGCGCCGGCGGGCAGGTCGAAGTTTTCGGAGTGAAACAGGTAGCCGTCCTGCCGCACCACGATGCCGTAGTTGGTACCCGAGGGCAGGCTCACCAGGTAGCGGCCCGAGGTGGAGTTGCTACGGAAGGTGGCAATGGTCTGGCCGCTCTTGTTGTCGACGAGGTCGATGGTGGCTTCGAGCGGCTGCTTGGTGGCGTCGTCGGTCACGGTGCCTTTCAGAATGGTGACCTGGGCCGTGGCGACCGCTACGGCCGGGGCCAGCACGGTTTGCTTCATGGGGGCTAGGCGCGAGGCCAGCAGCTGGTCTTCTTCGCTCAGCAGGGGCTGCTTTTCGGGGCCCAGGAAGGTGATGCGGTAAATGTCCTTGGCGCCCAGGCCGCCGGGCCGGTCGCTGGAGTAGTAGCCGTGCCGCCCCGAGGCCGAGGTGACGAAAAACACGTCGTCGTCGGGTGTGTTAATCGGCCAGCCCAGGTTCTCAGGCGTGCTCCACTTGCCGTTCTCAAACACCGACTTGAAGATGTCGTACCCGCCCATGGAGTTGTGGCCTTCGGAGGAAAAGAACATGGTTTTGCCATCGGGCTGCATGAATACGCCCTCCTCGCCGTAGGCCGTGTTAATCACCGAACCCAGGTTGACGGGCGGGGTGCGGCTGTCCATTTCCACCTTGTAGATGTCGGAGCCGCCCAGGCTGCCTTCGGCCTTGTCGCTCACGAAGTACAAAAACCGCTCGTCGGGCGAGTAGCTGGCCGAGGTTTCGTGGCTGCGCGTGTTAATGCGCGAGCCCGGCTGCTTGGGCTTGCTCCAGGCGCTGCCGCCGAGGTTGGCTTCGAGCAGGTCGCCGCCGTTGGCGTTGGAGTACACCAGCATGCGCTGGCCGTCGGGCGCCAGGCCCACGGTGGCGTTGTGCTCGTCGGTGTTCACGGGCGCGCCCAGGTTGGTGGCACGGCTCCAGGCCTTGCCCTTCCAGGTGGCCTGGTACACGTCTTCGAAGTAGCCGTTGCCTTCGGGGTCTTTCTTGCTGCCCGTGGAGCCCGCCCGGCGCGAGGTAATGAGAATGGTCGATTCGTCGGCCGATACCACAGGGCCGTAGTCCGAATCCGCGGAATTGAGCTCCGGCCCGGCATTGTCGATGAACACTCGGGCGGGGCGGGCCATCGCCTGCTGGCCGTTGCGGCACTGCTGAATGTAGCGCTGCAGGTCGTTGGGCGTAATGCCGGGGTCGCTGCCGTTGCGGGTGTTAACGCCCATGGGGGTGTACCGCTGGTATTCGGCCATGGCTTCGCGCCACTTGGCGCTCAGGTGCAGGGCGCGGGCCAGCAGAAAGTGGGTGCGCGCATCAGCGGTGGCGTCGAGCTTGGCGGCTTTTTGCAAGAAGGGGAGCGCCGCGGTTTTGGTGGCCGAGTGCAGGTAGCAGTCGCCGATTTTCACGTTCAGCGCCGCGTTGTTGGGGTTGAATTCCTGGGCCGCGAGGTAGTGGGTCAGGGCCTGGGCGTAGCGCACCGGGTCAGCCAGGTATTCGGTGTCGCCGGCCTTGAGCTCGCGCATGGCCTCGCGCAGCCCTTCTTTATTGTCAGAAAACTGGTCTTTGGTAAACTCCACGCTTTGAGCCACGGCCCGAGATGCCGAAGAAGCCAGGAGTAGCAGCAGAATCAGGCGGAAATAGATAGGCATTGCGCTAAGTAAAGGGGTAGGAACGCGCCTTGGCGCGTTCAATCTTTGAACGGTTGGGCAGGCGTGGTGCTGCCGCCGAACGCGCCAAGGCGCGTTTCTACTGGGCTTGGCCCGCGCAGCCGGCGGCCGCGGCATAATTATCCCCCACCGCAATGCCCAGTTCGGCCGCCCGGCGCCAGTCCTGGCAGGCTTCGTCGGCCTGACGAAGCATTTCGCGGGCGTGGCCGCGGTTGAGGTAGGCTTCGGCGTAGTCGGGCTTGAGCTTGATGGCTTCGCTGGCATCGGCGGCGGCTTGGGCGTACTTTTCCAACTTGAGCTGAGCGGCGGCGCGGTTGTTCCAGGCGTAGGCGTAGCTGGCGTCGAGCTTGATGGCCTGGCTGAAATCGGCGATGGCGCCGGCGTAGTCCTTGTTCTCGAAGCGGGCGCTGCCGCGGTTACTAAAGGCCAGCGGGTTGTCAGCTTTCTTGGCCAGGTAGGCGTCGTAGTCGCGCAGGGCCTGAGGCAGCTGGCCCGTGCGACGCTCGGCAGTGGCGCGGTTGAGCAGCGCCGGCAGCAGCTCGGGCTGCAGCGTCAGGGCCTTGGTGTAGTCCTGGGTGGCGGCGGCGTAGTTGTTGAGCTTCTGGTGGGCGCTGCCGCGGTCGTGGTAGGCGTAAGCCAGCTGCGGGTCGGCCTTGATGGCGCCGTCAAAGTCGTCGCGCGCGGCCTGGTAATCGCCTTTTTCGAAGCGCAGCACGCCGCGGTTGTACCAGGCCGGGGCGTAGTCGGGCTTGGCCTTCACGGCTTCGGAATAGTCCTGGTCGGCTTCGGCGAGCTGGTGCTGGGCCTCGCGCACCTTGGCCCGCCCGAAGTAGCCGGAATAGTTGCCCGGCTCCAGCTTCAGGGCCTGGTCGTAGTCGGCCAGGGCTTGCGGATACTCCTTGAGTTCGTAGCGGGTAGCGGCGCGGTTGGTGTAGGCGGCCGCAAAATCGGGCTTGGCGGCAATGGCCTGGTCGAAGCTGCGCAGCGCGGCCGGGTAGCTCTGCGCGTTGAAGCTGGCCAAGCCGCTGTTGTAGGCCTTTTCGGCGAGCTGCGGGCCGGGCAAGGTGCTGGCCCGCACCGAATCGACTTGCGCTTGCGCCAGAACGGGGGCTCCCAGCAACGCGAGAATAAGTAGAGCTTTTTGCATGAAATCCAGAAGGTAGGATTAATAAGAAGCGTATGAAGCGAAGATATTGGATTTTTTGATTTCGATGCGAAGGGTATAGTAAAAAAGATGTCTTGCAGCGCAAAGCCTTCCCCGTGGAAACCTCACCCCCGGCCCCTCTCCCCAGGAGAGGGGAGCCACGGCACAAGGGTTAGCTCAATTCTGAAAGTAAAAAAGCCCCAGGCTCAATATTGAGCCGGGGCTTTTCATTTGGTTAACGTCGGGCTCCCCTCTCCTGGGGAGAGGGGCCGGGGTGAGGTTTCCACGGCCGAACAGAGTGTTGTTCGGCCTATTGCTTTCTCTTTTCTTTCGCGGCTTTCCCGAAAATGCTTTTCGGTAATATCATGTGGGCGCCGCGGGTGCCATCGACTACCTGCGTGGTGTTGAGGTCGCCGGCCACGCTGCACAGCATGTAGGCGTCGTCGCGGGTCAGGTGCTTTTCGGTTACCAGGAAGTCTATCATTTCGCGCACCGCGCCCTTTGCCGCGATGGTCAGGTCTTCGTTCAGGCCCATGCTGATGTAGGAAGTGGGCGTTTCGGCGCGGGGCCAGTTCAGGTGCAGGTCTTTGCGCACGATGAACTGCAGCGTGCCGCTGAGCGAAGTTTCCAGGGCCGTGATGTCGACCTCGCCGTTGCCCTGGCCGGCGTGGCCATCGCCCACAAAAAACAGCGCGCCCGCCGCGTGCACCGGCAAGTACAGCGTGGTGCCGGCCACCAGGCTCCTTGTTGTCGAGGTTGCCGGCGTGGATGCCGGGCGGGGCGCTATTCAGCCGGCCCGCCGCGGCGGGTGGCGCCACGCCCATGCTCCCAAAAAACGGGCGCAGCGGCACGTCGATGCCCGGCGCGAAGTGCGCCACCATCTTCTTGGCATCCAGCGGAATGATTTTCATTTTGGCGTACGGAAAATCTTCCGGAATGAAGCCGCTCTTGGCACCAAATGCATTGTATGCGTAAGGAATGGCCAGCTTCACGGACTGGATGCGCACTTCCAGCACGTCGCCCGGCTCGGCGCCCTCGATGAAGATGGGACCGGTGAGGATATGCCCGCCGGGGCCTTTGTTGGTTACTTTTTCGGTGATGTCGCGCAGGGCCTGCTCTACCTGGGCGGGCGCCACGCCGGCGCCTTCCAGCCGCGCAGGAGTGGAGGTAATCAGGGTGTGGACTTCCACCGCATCGCCCGATTTGATGCGCATAACAGGCGCCGCGGCGGCATCATAATAGCCCCAGGCTACGGTGCTGGGAGTAGGCTTTAGCGTGTGCTGGGCTCGTTGGGCTTGGGCACCCAAGGGGAGACCGAGGAGAAAGGCCAGGCCCAAATTCCGGAGCGAGTAAAGCAGGTGACGGTTTTTCATGCCGGTAAGTACGCACCCTTCGGCTTAATACCACCAATGCTTGCGGCGGCCAAGCCGACTTACATCCTGGCATTGATATTCTAGCCGAAGATATTTAATGGCTGTGATACAGCAAGTTGAGCTATCGGTTAGGCCCATTTATTTATTATGTTAAGTAAAATAAAGCAGCCATTAACCCCTTTATTTCCTTTGCTCCAGACCAGCTTAATGGGCAAATGTAGACGGTTGAGCTTCACAGAAAAAAGCCCTCAGTAAAATCGAAGGTCTAGGGCAACTGACGGAGGGGCCTGCCCAGTGCTCGGCGACATTGGAAATTCGGCTCTGCATAAGTCCCGTCTTGCCGAAATTGCCGGCAGCTTGCCCCGACAGCGCCCTGAATTTGTTTGGCTATAAATCGACTGCTATTCCTGCCGTATCCCATTTATGAATCCCACCGAACCAACCTTCACTGCTGCTGAGAATAACCGCTACAGCCGCCACCTGCTGCTGCCCGAAATCGGCGTTGCCGGCCAGCAGAAGCTGAAAGCGGCTAAAGTGCTGGTGGTGGGCTGCGGCGGGTTGGGCTGCCCGGTATTGCAGTACTTGGCGGCAGCCGGCGTGGGCACGCTGGGGCTACTCGATTTTGACAGCGTCGACGAGAGCAACCTGCAGCGGCAGGTGCTGTACGGCACTGCCGACGTAGGACGGCCCAAGGCCGAAGTGGCCGCCGAAAGGCTCCACGCGCAAAACCCGTTTATTGAGCTAAGGCCGCACCAAACCCTGCTTTCCGCCGCCAATGCCCTCACGCTGTTTGCCGACTACGACCTGGTGGTGGACTGTTCCGACAATTTTGCCACCCGCTACCTCGTCAGCGATGCGTGCGTGCTGTTGGGCAAGCCGCTGGTGTTCGGGGCCATCTTCAAGTTTGAAGGGCAGGTGTCGGTGTTCAATTACCAGAACGGGCCCACCTATCGCTGCCTGCACCCTGTGCCGCCAGCGCCGGGCGAGGCACCCAACTGCGCCGAAATAGGGGTGTTGGGGGTGCTGCCGGGCTTAGTGGGCACTCTGCAGGCCGCCGAAGCCCTGAAAATAATTCTGGAGCTGGGGGAAGTGCTCAGCGGCCGTCTGCTCTTGGTCGATGCACTAAGTATGCGCTTTCAGACCATCCGCTTCCGCGCCGTGGCGGCCAACCAGCAGCTTACGGCGCTGGCGCCCGACTATGCGGCTTTCTGCGGCGACGCACCGGCGGAAGCGGCCCCGGCCCGCGCCGCCGAAATAAGCGCCGACGAGCTGAAAGCGTGGCAGCAGAGCGGCCGGCCGTTGCAGTTGCTCGATGTGCGCGAGCCGCACGAGCACGCCCGGCGCAGCATTGGCGGCCAGCTCATTCCGCTGGGGCAGCTGGCCGGGCAGCTTGCGGGCCTCGAGCCTGCGGTGCCCGTGGTGGTGCACTGCGCCAGCGGCGTGCGCAGCCAAAAAGCAGCTCAATTGCTCCTGGCGGAGGGCTTTGTGGAAGTGTATTCGCTGCGCAACGGCCTGGCCGATTATTGATTGCGGTCGGACTCGCCGTCCGAATTGGGCCAGGCAGCCAGCAGTCCCAGAATGCGGTCCAGCCGCACTTGTTTGGGCTCCGTGCGCCGGGCCACGGTGGTGGCCGTCCAGTACCGGTGGTGGGTCATGAAATCGGCCTGGAGCTGAAACCATGCGCGTTCGCCGGCAATGAGCTGGCGGGCCGTGAGCTCGTGGTAGAGGCTGGTGGAAATGGGCTCAAAATCGTGCCGGCCCAGGTAGTCGAGGTCGGCGTCGCAGAGAATCTGGTCGAGGTGGCTCTGGGGCTCCTGCGGGTAGCGAGTGGCCATTATCATGGCGCAAATCTGTTCTACCTGCCCCCGCGAATACCCGTAGTTGGGCAAGGTGACGCGCACCAGGCTCGCAGCCCCGGGCCTCGTGCCCTTGGTAGGTGTGCAGAAAGCCCGCATCGTGGTAAAGGGCCGCCGTGCGCAGCAGCACCAGGGATTCGGTATCGGTGACGCCCTCGGCGTAGGCCAGCTCCATGGCCACGGCCTTCACGTCGAGGGTGTGGTGCAAGCCGTGGTAATAGAGCGTAGGGGAGAGGCTGCGCCGCAACTCATCCACAATAAAATCTTCGGCGGCTTGAGACTCCATGGGGTAGAACGCTGGCAGAAGCATTTGGGCGTGTGCTGCTGTAAAGCAAGTGATTAAAAGCCGGATTCGGAACAGATAGCCTGGGGAATGTATGCTGCTCAAATCTTGGGCAGGCAGTAGCTACCGTGCCAGCCCAAGCGTTCAGGAGGCCTCAGCGCATGGCTCCGGGTGCTGGCGGCCCGGGGCCACCAGCGCTCGCACTCGGCTGCTGGCGGAAAGCTCTTCCGCGAAATCAGGACACTGAGGAAGCAATTCTTTTCCGGGTAAAAGTGGTTTCGCTTAAGATTGATATATAAAAAAATAGTATTTTTGCTAAAACGGCTGCATTTCAAGAAAAAATTACCAGAACAGCAAAAGCAGCTTCTCCACAGGCCGGACGGTTCAGTCCGGCACACCTTGGCTCATTCGAACGGCCCGACGCAACACTTTTTACCAATAATACGCAGGCGTGCGCCGCGGCTCTGCCTACCGAAGCCAGCGGACTTGCCCAAACAAGTTTATTTAACCCAGGCTTATCGCCGTACGTCATCTGCGCTGATTTTCAACAACAAACCGCGGGGGTGGGCTGCAAAGGCCCACCGTCCGGCGGGTTTTTGAAGCTCATCGACGCAACTTCTGTCTTTAAGCCTTGGCTCTGACCATGAAATGGATTCTTACGGTGCTGGCTTTCTGGGTAATGAGCCACCCGGTGCTCGCCCAGCAGCGCTATTGGGATGCCGACTACGACTCGCTGGCCCGCGTGCTGCCGCAGCAGCGCACCGACACGGCCCGCCTGCGCACCGTGGTGCACCTGCTCGACCTGCACCCCACCAATGCCCAAGCCCTGCCCCTGGTAAAGCAGGCTGCTGGCCCTGAACCAGCGCGTGCGAACGCTGGATGACACCCCGTACCGGCGCCTGCGCGCGGGCCTGGTGCTCTGGCACCGCGATACCGCCAACGCCGCTGCGCTGGACAGCATGAAAGCCGCCGTGGCCGCCTTCGACCGGGTCGAGCGCCCCATCCCATGGCTGCTGATTGACCTGGTGACGCTCTATAACCGCCAGAATGCCATGGAGGCCCGCCGGCAGTACTACGACGAGAAGCTGGCCTTCTACCGGCTGCGCGGCAACATCGAAAACATTGCCGCGTGCTACCTCTCGCGGGGGCGTTTTACCGGCGGATGGGCGACTACAACCGGGCCATCAACAACAGCCTGCGCGCGGCCGACATTGCCCAGCAGTTCAGCCGGAAGCTGTTCATCAACGAGCCTGCTGGTGACCGGCGCCATTTACGCCGACTGGGGCAACACCGAGAAGGCCGTGGAGTACCTGAGCCAGGCCCAGGCCTTGCCCGAATTCCGCCAGGTGCAGGGCCAGAACCGGGTGTTTACTTTCCTGGCGCTCTCCAAGCTCTACCTGCAGCAGCACCACTACCCGGCCGCACTGCAATCCGCCGATTCGGCCCTGGCCGCCCGCGTGCCGGACGCCGCCGAGCGGGGCATGACCCAGGCCCACGGCATGGTGCAGAAAGCGGCCGTGCTGCTGCAAATGCAGCAAACCGAGCCCGCCGGCCGCCTGCTGGCTCGGGCCCAGCAGCTCACCGATTCGCTGCGCCTGCCCATGGCCGACAAGCCCGGCGAGCTGGAAATAGACGCCACCTGGGCCCGGTACTACACGGCCCAACGCGACTACACCCGCGCCGAAAAGCACTGGCGCCTGGCGTATGAGAAAGCCACCGCCGCCAAGCTCAACCGCCTGCGGCCCCGGTATTTGCAGCAGCTGTCGGCCTTCTACGACGCCCAGGGCAAGCCCGCCGAGGCCCAGCGCTATTCCCGCGCCTTCATCGCCTTGGCCGATTCGTTTAATGCCGCGCAGAACACCTTCCACATAGCGCAGTACGAGAGCGAGCGGGTGGAGCAGGCGCAAAACGAGCAGATAAGCGACCTGCGGCAGGCCCAGGCCGTGCAGGCCGTGCGCCTGCGCCTCGGCAACTGGCTGCTATTCGGGGCGTTGCTGGCCGTGGTGCTGGTGTCGGCGCTGGGTGCGTTCATCTACCGGCAGCTGCGCATCAACCGGCGTACGCTGCAGCAGCCTGCGCCAGACGCAGTCGCAGGCTGGTGCAGGCCGAGAAGATGGCCTTCCTGGGCGAGCTCACGGCGGGCATTGCCCACGAGCTGCAAAACCCGCTCAACTTCATGAAGAACTTTGCCGAAGTGAGCACCGACCTGGTGGACGACATGAACGGCGAGCGCGCCGACGACCTCCGCGATACCGGGCTGCAAGAAGAAATTCTGGCCGGCCTCAAGCAAAATTTGCTGAAAATCAGCCAGCACGGCCAGCGGGCTTCGTCCATCATCAAGGACATGCTGACCCATTCGCGCAGCGGCACGGGCCAGCGCGTGCCCACCGACCTCAACGCCCTCGCTGATGAGTCGCTCGACCTGGCCTACCAGGAGCTGTGTGCCCACGACAGCACGTTTCGCGCCGACCTGGCCACCGACTTTGACCCCCGACTCGGCACCGTAGCCGTGGTAACGCAGGACATGGGCCGGGTGCTGCTCAACCTGTGCACCAATGCCCTGCACGCCGTGCGCCAGCGGCAAGCCGCCGTGGCCGCCGGCCGCCCGGCCGGGCCGCCCTACCAGCCCACCGTGGCCGTGAGCACCCGCCGCGTAACCGGGCGGGCCGTTGAAATCCGGGTGCGCGACAACGGCACGGGCATGAGCGCGGACGTGCAGGCCAAAGTATTCCAGCCCTTCTTCACCACCAAGCCCGTGGGCGAAGGCACGGGGCTGGGCCTCTCGTTGAGCTACGACATCGTGACCAAGGGCCACGGCGGCACGCTCACGGTGGAAAGCCGCGAAGGCGAGGGTACTGAGTTTCTCATCCGGCTGCCTCAGTAGAAATACCCGATTGCGGCAACGAAAAGGACTATGATTCGGCAAAATTGCAGGAATCAGGAGTTTCGGGCGCGCGGCTAGCAGTTAGCCGCCAATTTGGAAGTTTCTTTGTGATTCATGAAAAGGGCTTTCGTTATTTGGCTGCTGAGTTTGTTGGCTTCGTTGGGGCTGCAGGCCCAACCGTCGGCGGCAGTGAAACTGCGCGCCGAACTGCAAGCGCATCCCAGCCCTGATACCGCCCGCATCCACCGGCTCAATCGGTTAGCCTACGAGCTGCGCAATTCAACGGCCGACGAATCGGCCGCGCTGTTTCAGGAAGCCTTGCGCCTTTCGCAGCAGGCTGGGCTACACGGCCGGCGCGGCCGAAGCCCGCCTGGGCCTGGGTTTTTACTACCGCCACCGCGGCGAGTACGGGCCGGCCGAAAGCTATTCGGAACAGGCCCGGCTGGGGTTCAAGCAGGTGGGCAACCGCGTGGGCCAGACCCGGAGCCTGTACAATCTGTCGTCTATTTTTTCGGAACAAGGCATGTACGTCAAGTCCCTGACGGCGAACCGGAAAGGCCTGGCCCTGGCCGAGGCGCAGCAGGACCGCAAGTGGATGGCGTTTCTCAACACCCGGCTCGGCATCACCAGCACCCAGGCCTGGGCGAATACGACCACGCCCGGGAGTACCTCCGGCAGGGCATGAAGCTGGCCAGGGAATCGGGCGATATCCTGAGCGTGGGCAACGCGTACGCCGGCCTGGGCGAGCTCTACCGGGTGCAGGGCATGTGGGCCCAGGCCCAGCGCAGCTACGAGCGGGAGGCCGCCATTATGAAGAACCTGAACGACCAGGCGGGCACGCTCTTCGAAGAAATCAACATCGGCAGCATGGCCGAGCGGCAGGGGCACTACCAGGAGGCCTTTGCCTACGGGAAGCGCAGCCTGAAGCAGGCCCAGCGCATGCAGATATTGGGCGAAATTCCGCGGGTCCAGCTGCTGCTGGCCCGCGCTTTTCTGCACACCGGCCAGCCCGACAGCGCCTTAGCTCATGCCAAAAACAGCCTGCGGGCCTCGCAGCGCCACGGCACCAAAAACCTAAGCCGCGACGCCAGCGAGGTCTTGGCCCAGGCTTCGTCTAAGCTCGGGCGCTACGCCGATGCCTACCGCTACGAGCAGCTGTTTGGGGCCTACAAAGACACCCTCAACAGCAGCGACCTGCAGCGCCGGGCCGCCGTGCTGGAGTACCGCGCCGAGCTGGCCAAAAACAAGCCCAGATTGGCGCGCTCACCCAAACCGGCGCGCTCATCCGCCGGCAGAACCGGGCGCAGCAGTGGTTTCTGCTGGGCTCCTTGGTCAGCCTTGGTGCCGTGGGGGGCCTGAGCGTGGTGCTCTGGCGCAACAACCGCGAAAAGCAGCGGGCCTACGCCTTGCTCAAGCAGCAGCAGGACGAACTGCAGGCTGCCCAGGGCCGCCTGGTGCAGGCCGAGAAATGGGCCTTTGTGGGCGAGCTCTCGGCGGGCATTGCCCACGAGCTGCAAAACCCGCTCAACTTCATGAAAAACTTCGCCGAGGTGAGCGTGGCCATGCTCAGCGAAGACAACAACGCCCGGCCCGCCGGCCGCCGGGGCGCCGGCGAGCTGGAAAAGGAAATAATGGCCGGCCTGAAGCAGAACCTGCAGCAAATCAGCCAGCACGGCCAGCGGGCCTCCTCCATTATCAACGACATGCTGCAGCACGCCCGCAGCGGCACCGGCCAGCGCGAGCTCACCGACCTCAACGCCCTGGCCGGCGAGTCGCTGACGCTGGCCTACCAGGCCCTGCGCACCGACGACCACTCGTTTGCAGCCCAGGCTCAACAAGGATTTTGACCCGCAGCCTGGAACTCGTCTCGGTGGTGCCGCAGGACCTGGGCCGGGTGCTGCTCAACCTGTGCAGCAATGCCCTGTACGCCGTGCGCCAGCGCCAGCAGCACGCCGAGGCGTGCTACGCCCCGGCCGTAACCCTGAGCACCCGCCGCACGGCGGAGCGGGCCATCGAAATCCGGGTGCGCGACAACGGCACCGGCATGTCGGAACACGTGCAGGAAAAGATATTTCAGCCGTTTTTCTCTACCAAGCCCAGCGGCGAGGGCACGGGCCTGGGTTTGTCGCTCTCGCACGACATCGTCACCAAGGGCCACGGCGGCACGCTCACCGTGCACAGCCGCGAAGGCGAAGGAACCGAGTTCCTCATCACCCTGCCGGCTTAGCACCCTCTTTCCGGAGGCAGCCACGGCGGGTAAGAACGTAGCAGTCCGTTTATTACTATCTCAAATAGTATCTTGCCGACGCTGTTTTTGCGAGCGTAAGCCAGAACTATACCCGATTGCGCGTTTTAGGCTGTGGCGCGCGCCTGAGCTCGTCGCGCGGTCAGCAGCAATTGGGGCAAGCCAGCTTTGGGGCTTGGCCGCGGAGTTGTGCCTTAGTTCGTTTGAATCGCCGTTTTTCCTTGCTACCTAGTATTCTGCTCCTGCTTTCTTGCCTCAATGAAAAACGCCACTAGTTACGGTGAGCTCCTGATGCTGGCCCCGCTAGCCATTCTGATGGTGCGGGGCCTGCGCCGGTTTTGGACTTGCCCACCCGGCTGGCCCGCTGGAACCATCTGCTGGGCTATATCTGGGTGCCCGGGGTGGTGCTGTTCCTGATAGCGGCCATTTTCAAGCTCAGAATACCGATGCTGACCAGTGGCTACTGGCTGTTCGTGCTGCTCACGGTGGTAGCCGTGCTGGTGGCCGTGCGCGACTACCGGCCGGCACGCACCCTGTTGTTTGCCATGGTGCCGTTTGTGGTGTACAAAACCCTGGAATACACCCTAACCGGCGCCGACGGCAAGCTGGCCAAGCGCTTCGACGATGCCCTGGATACCTCCCAGGGCTTTGTTATTATCTGGCTGATTACGTTCATCTTCATTGCCCGCAGCCAGAAAAAGCCCTGGAAAAAGAGCGGGTGCAGCGCGAGGAAGAAGAAAAGGCCAAGCGCCTGATTGAAGCCCAAAACGTGGAGTTGGAGCGCCTCGTAACCGAGCGCACCGCCGCCCTCACCTCCCAGGCCCAGGAGCTGCGCACCGCCATCACCGAGCTGCGGGCCACGCAGGCCCAGGCTGGTGCAGTCCGAAAAAATGGCCAGCCTGGGCGAGCTCACCGCCGGCATTGCCCACGAGATTCAGAACCCGCTCAACTTCGTCAACAACTTCGCCGACGTGAGCGTGGAAATGCTCGGCGAGCTGCGCGAGGAGAAGGGCCGGGCCCAGCGCGACCCGGGCCTGGAGGCCGAGCCTGCTCGAAGACATTGCCCAGAATCTGCAGAAGATTCACCACCACGGGCAGCGGGCGGCCAGCATCGTGAAGGGCATGCTCGAGCACAGCCGCGCCAGCACCGGCGAGCGCCTGCCCACCAACATCAACCACCTGGCCGACGAGTACCTGCGCCTGGCCTACCAGGGCCTGCGCGCCAAAGACAAAAGCTTTAACGCCACGCTCAACACCGAGCCTGGCCCCGGACCTGCCCCCGGTCGAAGCCATCGCGCCCGACCTGGGCCGGGTGCTGCTCAACCTGTTCAGCAACGCGTTTTACGCCGTGCGCCAGCGCCAGCTGAAAGGCGACGCCACCTATGCCCCCACCGTGTCGGTGTGCACAAGTCGGCGGGGCGAGCTGGTCGAAATCCGGGTGCGCGACAACGGCCTGGGCATTCCCGAAGCCGTGCGGCAGAAAATCTTCCAACCCTTCTTTACCACCAAGCCCAGCGGCGAGGGCACCGGCCTGGGCCTCTCGTTGAGCTACGACATTGTCACGCAGGGCCACGGCGGCACGCTCACGGTTACGTCGGAAGAAGGCAACTTCACCGAGTTTCTCATCACCTTGCCCATCACGCAGCCGCGCTAATTGCCCGTTTGCCCGGCTGCCCGTTCGCTCCGGGTCGGCCCCTGTTGTTCCTGCCCGGTTCCCCCGGAGGTTGGGCCCAGCTTTTCGGGCTGCTCGCTTGCTTAATTGAGCTGTGCCGGGACCGAAACTGGGTAGGCTGCTATTTATTATCGTGTTGGTCCTACCAATTGCCTACATTTGCTTACTTGCTTGCTTGCTTGCTTGCTTGCTTGCTTGCTTGCCGGGCGGTGAAAAGACAGTCTGGCAGCAAAGGATTACAATCTGAAGCCGTGCGCTCGCCGCACCTCAAGCACACGGCATGTAAATTAATCAACCAGGAACCGATGGCAAGCTGCCTTTCCAGCCTTGCCCAGCGGGCGTGCAACCAAAAAACAGCCGCTTCTTCTTTGGGCTAAACTTACGGGGAGCCCCGCGGTTTGGGCTCCTGAACAAGCGTTAGCCTGGTTAGCCCAACGCGCTGACATAATTGCGTTTACCTTTCGCTACATTCGCCAGGTCTATTGACGTTTCCCTTTACTCCTTTTCTTTTCTCTCGCGTGTTGTTTCGGTTGAGCCTGCTCGTGGCTTTCCTGGTGCTGGGGTCCGCCTCGGGGCACGCCGCGCCGCTGCCCGTGCCCACCCAAAGCCGCACCGTGGACAGCCTGCGCGGCTTGCTGGCCCGGCCGCAGCCCGATACCCGGCGCGTCATCCTGCTCTGCCAGCTCAGCGACCAGCTCTGGACCCAGCGCACCGACTCGGCGGCCGTGTACGCCATCAAGGCCCTGACGCTGGCCCGCCGCATCGGCTACCGCCACGGCGAGGGCGAGGCCCTCAACCGCCTCGGCGCGGCCCTGCGCGAAAGCAACCTAGCCCGCTCGTTGGAGCTGTTTCAGCAGTCGCTGCACATTGCCAAAGCCACCCGCGACCGCGCCCTGGAAGCCCAGAACCTGCGCAGCATCGGCATTATCTACGTGTACCTGCGCGACCGCCAGCAGGGGCTGGCGTATTATTTCCGGGCCCTGAAAATCGGGGAGCAGGCGCGCGACGAGCGCCGCGTGGTAATTGAGCTGAGCAATATTGGGCTGGCCTACGACCTGTTCAACCAACTCGACTCGGCCAAGCTGTACCAGGAGCGGGCTTACACCCTGGCCCGGCGCCTGCACACGCCCACCAACTACATCTTGTACGGCCTGGGCAACGTGGCCCTCAAGCAGGGCCGGCTCGACGAGGCCCGCACGTATTACCGCAAAAGCATCGCCGAATCGAAGAAGGTGCGGCACTTGCGCAGCCTCAACTTTGCCTACGTGGGCATGGCCACGCTCTACCAGAAAAGGGGCAGGCTCGATTCCAGCATTTACTACGCCCGCCTGGGCTGCCAGGCCGGCCAGACCAACGGCTTTCTACGGGGCGTGCTCAACGCCAGCACTTTGCTCACCAAAGACTTCAAAGCCCAGCGGCAGCCCGACAGCGCGCTGAAGTACCAGAGCCTGATGCTGGTGATGAAAGACACGCTCTTTGGGCAGGAAAAGGTGATGCGCCTGCAAAGCCTCAACTACCGCGAGCAGCAGCGCGCTCAGGCGGCCGCCGCCAGCCAGGCCGCGCTCAAAACCCGCTACCGCACCTTCGCCTTGGTGGCCGGCCTGGTGGGGCTGCTGGCCCTGGCGCTGATTCTGGCCCGGCACAGCCGCCAGCAGCAGCGCGCCAACGAGGCGCTGGAAAAGTCCCTGGCCGAGCTGAAAACGACCCAGGAGCAGCTCGTGCAGCGCGAAAAAATGGCCTTCCTGGGCGAGCTCACCGCCGGCATTGCCCACGAGCTGCAAAACCCGCTCAATTTTGTGAAGAACTTCGCCGAGGTAAGCGCCGACCTGGTGGACGAGATGAGCGGCGACGCCCGCGACGCTGCCGGGAACAGCCCCGCCCGCAGTTCGGGCCTGGAGCAGGAAATCCTGGCCGGCCTCAAGCAGAACCTTCAGAAAATCAGCCAGCACGGGCAGCGCGCCACCTCCATTATCAAGGGCATGCTCGAGCATTCGCGCACGGGCACCGGCCGGCGCGAGCCCGCCAACCTCAACGCCCTGGTCGACGAAAGCCTGCGCCTGGCCTACCAGGGCCTGCGCACCAAGGAAAAGGATTTCAACGCCACGCTCACCACCTGCCTGGACCCCAGCCTGCCCGAAGTAGCGGTGGTGTCGCAAGACCTGAGCCGGGTGCTCATCAACTTGTTTACCAACGCGTTTCATGCCGTACAGGCCCGGCAGCGGCAGCACCCCGACCCGGCTTACCAGCCCGAGGTGCAGGTGACCACCCGCCTGCTGCCCGGCAAGGTCGAGATTCGCATCCGCGACAATGGCACCGGTATGTCGGACAAGGTGAAGGACAAGATTTTTCATCCCTTCTTTACCACCAAGCCCGTGGGCGAAGGCACCGGCCTGGGCCTCTCGCTCTCGCACGACATCGTCACCAGCGGCCACAGCGGCCGCCTGCTCGTGGAAAGCCAGGAAGGCCTTGGCACCGAATTCACTGTTAGCCTGCCCATCTGATAGCCTGAAGCTCTACCTTTGGAGCCGGCTCAATTCTCAATTCCCTTGCCCATGCAAATTCTGGTTGTCGACGACGAAACCGATGTGCGCGACTTGTTTCAGCAGCGTTTTCGGCGCGAAATCCGCAGCGGCGAGCTGCACTTTAGCTATGCTTTTTCGGGCGAGGAAGCGCTGGATTTCCTGCGCAGCCACCGCTCCGAAGTGCTGATTATCCTCTCCGATATCAACATGCCGGGCATGAGCGGGCTGGATTTGCTGGGCCGCGTGAAAGAGGAGTTCGAGATGCCGCCCACCACCATGGTCATGATTACGGCCTATGGCGACGACGAGAGCTACAACAAGGCCATGCAGCTGGGCGCCAATGATTTTTTGACCAAGCCCGTGGATTTTGGAGTACTCAAGGATAAATTGCTACATCTGCTTCGTTAATGTAGCCAGTGCGTAGTACCAAGGACCCAGACGAAAGGAGCGCCTGCCCTGAGCAAAACGGCCCCGGGCTGCTCCCACCCGCTGCTAACCAACTACTAACCGCCGGCTATTCAGTGCTGTAATTCTATGAAGACGAAAATACTGGTGGTCGACGACGAAGCCGACCTCGAACTACTTATCAAGCAGAAGTTCCGGCGCAAGATTCGCGAGAGCACCTACGAATTTATCTTCGCCAACAACGGGCAGGAGGCGCTCCAGCGCATCACGGAAAACCCCGATACCGACGTCATCCTCAGCGACATCAACATGCCCGTGATGGACGGGCTGACCCTGCTCACGCACACCCACGCCGAGCACCCGGCCATGAAGACGGTGATAGTCTCGGCCTATGGCGACCTGGGCAACCTGCGCACCGCCATGAACCGCGGCGCCTTCGACTTCGTGGTGAAACCCGTGGACTTTCACGACCTGGAAGTCACCATCGAGAAAACCGCCGAGCAGGTGCGCCAGCTGCGCGACACACTCCGCGCCATCCAGGAAAACAACATCCTGAAGATGTACGTCGACGAAACGGTGCTCAACTTCATGACCCGGCCCGATTTCGAAAACCGCCTGCTGGCCAGCGAAACCGTGGAAGCCACCGTGGTTTTTCTCGACATCTGCGGCTTCACGTCGCTGGCCGAAAAAATGGCGCCTACCGACGTCATCGGCCTGCTCAACACCTACTTCGACCTGATGGTGAAGGAAGTCATTGCGCAGGGCGGCTACGTCGACAAGTTCATGGGCGATGCCGTGATGGCCGTGTTCCGCGGCGAGCACCACCTCGACCGGGCCATCGACGCGGCGCTGTCGGCCCGCACCGTGCTGCAGCAGAGCGACGCCCCGCTGCCCGCCGGCTTCGAGTTCCGGCCCAAGGTCAGCATCGGCGTCAATACCGGCGAGGTCGTGTCGGGCAACATCGGCTCGGCGTCGCTCAAGCGCCTGGATTACACCGTGATAGGCGACGTGGTGAACATGACGCAGCGGCTGCAGTCGGCGGCTTCACCCGGGCAGATTATTATCAGCGAAGCCGTGTACCTGAAAGTCAAAGAGTCGTTTCAGTGCCAGTTTGTGAGCGAGGTGACGTTGAAGAACAAGGCCCAGCCCGTCAAAATCTACGAAGTGGTGGAGTAGCCCGCTGGGGCTACTTTGCCAGCTCGCGCATCTTCTCGTTTTGCAGCCGGATGCGCTGGCAAAGCATGCGCATGATGTTGCGCAGCACTTCGCCGCGCTCTTCCATCACGTCGTAAAAGTCTTCCTGGTCGATGCGGAAAGCCAGCACCTGGCTCAACGCGGCTGCGGTGGCCGAGCGGGGCTCGGTATCGAGCAAAGCCAGCTCGCCGAAAAAGTCGCCGGGCCCGAAGGTGGCCAACTGCTGGCTGCCGTTGAAAATGCCCACCTGCCCATCGTGCACGATGAAAAGCGAGGTCCCGATGTCGCCTTTGGCAAAAATCTCCTCGCCTTCCCGAAAAGTTACTTCCCGCATGATGGGCACGATGCTGCTGAGCACGTTTTCGGGCGTTTGGGCAAACAAACTGGTGCTCTTGAGCACCACTACCCGCTCCAGGGCAGATACTTGAGATTCGGCGGCAGGGGAGTGGCTCATGGCTTCGGAAGGGGAAAGAAGGGCGGATAACGGCTGGCCCGTGCGGGCGGCCAGCGCCGTAGCGGCTACGTGCGCGCTTTCGCGCAGCAGCGCATCCGGGGAGTTCAGGTACGGCAGCAGCAGGGTCGCGGCATCGGCTTCGGTGGGCTGCCAGTGGCGCAGGGCCACGCTCAGCGTCCAGGAAGTGAACACGGCTTTGCCCTGGCGCAGCAGAAAGGTGGGCAGGGCCTCGGCGGACGCAGCTACCGCAACAAGCGGAGCGGCCACGGCGGTGGCCCCGCCCGCCAATGCCAGCCGCTGGGCGCGGGCCGGCGCAGTGGGCGCGGTGAGGGTGGCAAAAATCCGGGCTTTCTCGGCCACAGGAGCGTCGTCGAGCAGGGCCTGCAGGCCCTGGTAAATAGGCCGGGGAATCAGGTTGTCGAGAATTTCTAGGGCGTTGGCCTGGCGCTCGCGGGCCGCGTGGGCCACGTTGCGCTGCGCCGTGGCCACCAGGCTCGGCGTCGTAGAGCTGGGCGAGCAGACCGAATACGCGCTGGTGCAGCAGCGTCACTCGTACCCGGCGGTGGTGTGCAGGGCGGGGCGGCGGTCGGCCGCCAGGCCGCTTAGCAGCCTGGGCCGCCAGGTTGAACTCGTCGTGCAGGAGCTTTTCAAAAACCGGTGCATCGGTGGGCACGGCCGGAAACCTACGCAGGGCCCGCAGCGCCAACGTGCGGCGAAACAGGTTATGGCCCTGGGCCAGGCTCAACCAGCGCAGCGCGGCTGCTGGGAGCGTCGATGCGCTCGAGTACGGTCACCAGACGGTGCGTAGGAGCCGGCCGGTGCCGGTCGTGCAGGGCTTTGCGCAGCAGGGGCGCCGCGGCCGCGCCCAGGGCCACGAGGCTGTCGGCGGCGGGCTGCCAGCGCTGCTTGTCGGCCAGGGCCAGCAGCAGGTGGTGGGCAAGCTGGGTGTGGCCCAGGGTGCCAATGGCCCGCAGCGCCGCGTGCGCCACGCTGGCATCTGGGCTGGCTAGGCTGCGCTCAACGAGCCTGGCTTTGGGTATCAGAGGGAAAGAACGCCAGCAGCGCCAAAGCCGCGCAAGTGGCGGCGGGCGCTGAGTCTTGTAGCAGCTCCTGAAGGCTCTGCCGCGCCAGCGCGTGCTCGGGTTGGGTGGCAAGACTGCCCCGGATAGCGCCCTGGCGGGCGGCCATATCGGTCCCGGCCAGTAGAGCAGCCAAAGCGAGCGCTTCTGGGTCGGCCTGGGCTAACTGCTGGGCGGCGGCTTCGCGCACGGCGGCCGCGGGGTCGCGCAGGGCCAGGGCCTGCAGGGCTTCGGTGGGCAGGGGGCGCACTTCGGGTGTGGCCAGTAGAGCCAGGCGCACCCGCTCATCGGCGTGCTCGAGCAGGGTGGGCACGTGGCTGGCCAGGGCCCCGGGCTCGCGCTGGCGCAGCCAGGCCACGGCGTTGAGCACTTCGGTGGGCCGCGGGCTTTGCAGGTGGGCCAGCACCATTTGCAGCGCCGCGTCGGGCAGGGCCAGCTCGGCCGTTTCGGCAAAGCGGCGGCCCAGGCCGTCTTTCAGCTCGGCCAGGTAGCTGGTGTAGGTGCGCCGCAAAAACAGCAAGGCCAGCAGCAGCAGGCCGCTCATCCAGGCAAAGGGCACCCAGCCCGCGAGCCAGTCGGCCGCGCCCAGCCCATAAAACAGCAGGCCGGTCAGGCCCATGCCCAGCGGCTCGTAGAAGCCCTTGGCCAGCGTGTGGGCGGCCAGCCGCTGCTGCGGGGCCAGGGGCTGAAACAGCACCAGAAATACGGGGTCGAACACGGTGCGGCGCAGCACTTCCAGCAGCAGGTACAGGCCGCAGAAATACGCGAGCAGCACGGTTTGCGAAGAGGCGCCGAACAGCTGCACGCCCCCAAAACCGGCCAGACACGCCAGCGCCACCACCGGCAGCAGCTGCAAGGACCACTGCACGCCGTAGCGCTCCAGGGCCTGCCGGCTCACCAGCAGCTTAAAGAACATGGCGGCCAGGTACGTCAGGCCCAGCACCCAGCCCACCGAGCGGGTGATGTCTTCCGACTCGTGAAAGCGGTGCTTCACGTTGACAAAGAACATGTACTCCACGCCCGTGAGCACCGCCGCAATGGCTACCAGGCTCAGGCACATGGCCAGCACCAGGCTCGCTGCCGCCAAACAGCTGTTGCAGCAAGCGGGTCTGGGGGCGCTGGGAATGCCGCACGGGCCGCGCGGCGGCTTCCACCACGTGCGACTGCAGCGTGGAGCGCAGCGCAAACAAAGCGCCCATATACGCCACAAACGACACGCCCAGCAGCACCGGCAGCTGCGCATTGCCGTGGATAAGGGCCGCCAGCAGGGCGCCCAGGGCCTTGGCCGGCATGTCGCCGGAGCTAATCACGCTGAACAACCGCTTGCTCTGCCGCACGTCGAATACCACTGCCGACACGCCCCAGAACTCCAGGTTGGTGAGCAGGTAGATGAGGCGGTAGCCCACCATAATGGCCACGGCGGCCACCACCGAATGGCTCACTGCCACCAGCACGCCCATTACGCCGGTGAGGGCCACCACGGCCAGCAGCACACGCACGGCCAGCTTTTTCAGCAGGTAGTGGTGCTCGAAATAAGTGTAAATCTTGCCCACGGCCATCATGGCCAGGGCGCCGGCGATGTAGCCCAGCGGCAGGCTGTGCGCGGGGTCGTGCTCGAGCAGCAGCACGTTGGCCGCCACGTACACCAGCACCGAGCCGATGCCAAGCAGGAAATTGTGCAGCAAAAACAGTCCCACCGTGCGGGTTTCGCTGGTTTTGATGCCGAACAGGCGTTGCAGATAGGTGGCTGAAATCATGCAGAAAGGACGCCGGCACCACCGGGCACGGCTATAGCCAAAGATAAGGGCGCCCGGTGCCTAATCGGCATCATGGGCTTCTGCAAGTTGCGCCAGAGGGGCAGCCGCGTGCGCTTGTCTGGTGTGCCTGGTTGCGCTCGGCCGCCAAGTGAATCCTTAGTCACTTTCCGAAGCGGCTGTTTTTGACTTAGCGCGTGTTTGGATTTAGCCAAACACGTCCTTTGAGCGTCATGCTGAGCGCAGTCGAAGCATCTCGCCTGGGGTAGTAAACCAATCGTAAGGATTAGCAACTGCCCGCGAGATGGTTCGACTGCGCTCAGCATGACACAAAATCGAATTTCCAAACATGGTGTTAGTGCTTCAATAAAAAAGCCCCAAGCATCGTGCTCAGGGCCTTCTCATGCAGTTATCATGCTGCTGTGAACAGCTCAATTTTTACGGAGAAACTTGAGCTGCAGGCTGGCCCGAGTACACTTTGATGGAGCGGCTGAAGGTGTTGTTGCTGTCTATCCATTCGCCGAGGGCGTTGGCTTTGTCGACCACGGCGCCCAGGGTAAAGTTGCCCGCGGCCGTGGGCTTCCAGTTGTTGGTGGTGGCGGGCAGCAGGCGGGCCTGGCCGGGCAGCAGCGGCTGTCCCACGCCCTGCAGGCTGCCGACGGGGGCATTGTTCACCAGGAAGGTAACGTCCACTTTGCTGTTGGTGGCCACGGGGGCGGTGCCCATGTTCTTCACCATGGCATAGAAGGTCACGGCCTGGCCCGGCTTGGGGAAGCGGGGCACGGTGAACACCTGGGTTATCTTGAGGTCGGGCTTGGCGGCGGCGGCTTTCAGGGTGAAGGTGCCGGCCAGCGGAAGCTTGTCCGAGGCGCTGCCCACCCGGAAGCTGTAGGCGCCGGGGTGCACTTGGTAGCCTTTGGCCTGCTCGCTCCAGTAGTAGAAGTCCTCGGCCGAAAGCGTGAAGCTGACCGTTTTCTTCTGCTTGGGCGCCAGGTTGATGCGCTCGAAGCCCTTGAGCTGCTTTTCGGGCATGGGCAGCTTACTCGATTTGTCAGTGAGGTAGAGCTGCACCACTTCGTCGCCGGCGCGGGTGCCGGTGTTCTGCACGTCCACGCTGATGGTGACGGGCGAGCCAGCCGCCACGGGGGCCTTGGGCTGCTTCAGGTTGCTGTACTGGAAGGTGGTGTAGCTCAGGCCCGCGCCGAAGGCGAACTCGGGCTTCATGTTCTTGCGGTCGTAGAGGCGGTAGCCCACGCCGTTGGCGTCGGTGAGGTCGTCGCTCCAGGCGGGCAGCTGGGCATCGCCGGTGGGCATGGTCACGGGCATGCGGCCGGCGGGGTTGTAGTCGCCCACCAGCACGTCGGCCAGCGCGGTGCCGGCTTCCTGGCCCGCGTAGAAGGAATAAAGCAGGGCCTTGGTGCGGGGCAGGCTCTCGTGCAGGGCGCACACGCCGCCGCTTTGCACCACCACCACCATCTTGGGGTTGGCGCGGGCCAGGGCGTTGATGAGGGCCTGCTGCTGGCCGGGCAGCGTCACCGATTTGTTGGCGCGGTCGTGGCCCGAGTTGTATTCCTCGCCCTCCTGGGTGCTGTCGAGGCCGGCGGCGAAGATGACCACATCGGCCCCGCGGGCCAGGCTCGCGGGCCAGCTTGAAGCCGGTGGTGTCGGGGCTGTTCATGTCGCAGCCCTTGGCGAAGGCGATTTTGGCCACGCCCAGCTTGGTTTCCAGGCCTTGCTTGAGGCTGACGGAGTAGGGCGGGCTGGTTTCGCTGCTGCCGTAGCAGTTCAGGTTGCCCTTGTCGGCGTTGGGGCCGATGAGGGCGATGCGCTTCACGGTGGCCTTGTTCAGCGGCAAGAGCTGGTCGGCGTTCTTGAGCAGCACGATGGACTCACGCGCCGCCTGCTGGTTGAGCTTGCTGTGGGCCGGGGTGTTGGCGTCGGCCTTGCTGCCTTTGGGGTAAAAGTCGAGCAGGCCGGCCATGATTTTGGTGCGCAGCACGTTGCGCACGGCCGCGTCGATGGCCGTCATGGGCACGGCGCCGCTGGCCACCAGGCCGGGCAGGTCTTTGGTGTAGTCGTCGCTGCCCATGCACACGTCGTTGCCGGCCAGGATGGCCTTCTTCGTGTCGTGCACCGCGTCCCAGTCCGACACCACGTAGAACGGGAAGCCCCAGCGCTCGCGCAGCACGGTGTTCAGCAGGTAGGGGCTCTCGGCCGCGTGCTCGCCGTTGATGAGGTTGTAGGCCGACATCACGCTGAGCACGGCGCCTTCCTGTATCACGGTGCGGAAATTATAGCCGTAGTGCTCCATCACGCCGCGGTCGGTGAACAGCTCGTTGCGGGTGTGGCGGGTGGCCTGCTTGCCCTCAATCATGAAGTGCTTCACGGTGGCTATCACCGGCGTGGTCTGGATGCCCTTGGCTATGCGGGACGTAATCTGGCCGATGAGAAACGGGTCTTCGCCGCCGCTCTCGGCGCTGCGGCCGCCGCGCGGGTCCTGGGCCAGGTCGATGCACGGGCCCAATTGCTGATGCTTGCCAAAAGCCCAGAACTCCTCGCCCATGGCCTGGCCCACTTGTTGGGCCAGGCTGCGGTTCCAGGTAGATACCATGCCCATGCCGGTGGGCCAGGCAATGGCTTTCTGGAAGCGCACGCCGTGCGGGCCGTCGTCCATCACAAAGCCGGGGATTTTGAGCCGGGCGTTGTCGGGCGTGGTCATGAAGCTGTTGTTGGTCAGTTGGGCCAGCTTTTCTTCGGTGCTCATGGCTTTCAGCAGCGAGTCGATGCGCAGCTCCAGGCCCAGGCGCTGGGCCATGGCGGGTTGGGCTCCCAGCGCCAGCAGGGCCCCAAGGGCCAGCCGGCGGAAGAAGGGAAGAGGTTGTTTCATAAAAACAGAAATGGAGGTGAGAAACACCGCCGCAGAAATCGGGAAACCGCTGAGGCACCGAAGAAGGAACAGGCCACGCCCGGAGCTGCAAGGGAGGTAGCCCTGTGCTGCTTGCCGGATGGTCCGCCGTGGCCCGTTCCTTCCCACTAGCGTAGCATTCCACTGGCTGCCACGCCGGCACCACCCTCGGGAGTCTCACCAATCCTTCGGCGTGATAAAAGCAAAAAATGGAGCTGAACTTGAGCTAAATCAGCTCTTTTTCATCTGGTAAATGCGCACGTAGTCCACCAGCATATGCTGGGGAAAGGCGGCTTCGTCGATGCCCTTCTGGCCGCCCCACTCGCCGCCCACGGCCACGTTCAGCAGCACGTGGAAGGGCTTATCCCAGGGCCAGGCCTGCCAGCCGGTGCCCTCGTTGCGGGCCGCGAAGTAGAGCTGCCCGTCGATTTCGGCCGTGATGGTTTCGGGCGTCCACTCGATGGCGTAGACGTGGAAGGCCGTGGTGGCGTCGGGCAGGAGCGTGACGCCGGTTTTCTGGTTGTTGGTGCGGAAGTAGTAGCTCTTGCAGTGCGTGGAGGCGTGAATCACGTTGGGGTCGTAGCCCACGTGCTCCATGATGTCGATTTCGCCGTTGTCGGGCCACTGTGGTTGCCGTAGGGGTTTTGGTCGGGCAGCATCCAGATGGCGGGCCAGGTGCCGCGCCCGCCGGGAATGCGGGCCCGCACCTCGAAGCGGCCGTAGGTCTGGCTGCCGCCGCGGCCCTGCCCGCGCGACACCAGCCGGGCCGAAGTGTAGGCGTTGCCCGGCATCAGGGCTTCCTTGCGGGCTTCCACCACCAAGTTGCCGCCTTCCACCCGGGCGTTTTCGAGCCGGTTTTTGGTGTAGTACTGCAGCTCCTTGTTGCCCCAGCCGGTGCCGCCCACGTCGTAGCCCCACTTGGTCGAGTCGGGCAGGCCGGTGTAGTTGAACTCGTCGCGCCACACCAGCTTGTCGAAGGTGTAGCGGGGCTTGCGGGGCGGGGCGGGCCCGCCGGGCCAACGGGGGCAGCCCCGCTCAGCAGTACGCTGCCAAGCACGGCCACCGCCCGGGCCAGCGTGGCACCGCCACGATTGCGCCGGCCGACCAAATCGATTTTCCCACCTACTCTAGTCGGCATGCGCACTGGTTGTTACTTGTATTGGAAATACCGAACGTAGTCCACCTGCATCTGCTGCGGAAAGACCGTCGAAGCGTCGGGGTTGCCGTCGAAATCGCCGCCCACGGCCACGTTCAGAATCATGAAAAACGGGTTGTTGAAAGGGTATGAGCCTCCGCTGGTGTCGCCGCTCGTGAAGGTGAAAAACAGCTCGCTGTCGAGGTACACCCGGATTTGGTCGCGGCTGCGCACCACCGAGTAGATGTGGAAGTCGTCGGAGAGGTCGGCGGTCACCGTTTTGGTGGTGCCCTTCAGGCGGCGGGCGCCCTGGGGGTCGGCAAAGTGCATGGTGGACAGCAGCTCCTTGGGCCGGCTGCCGCGCAGCTCCATGATGTCGATTTCGCCGCATTTCGGCCAGTTGTTCTGGTCAATGTCAGCGCCCAGCATCCAGATGGCGGGCCACACGCCCTTGCCCTTGGGGATTTTGGCCCGCACGTCGATGCGGCCAAACTGGAAGGTTTGCTTCCCCTTGGTGAGCAGCCGGGCTGAGGTGTAGCCGTTGCTGCCCGACTGCTGGCGGAGAGCCTTAATGGTGAGGTTGCCGCCGTTTACGAAGGAGTTTTCGCTCGAATTGGTGTAGTTCTGCAGCTCGTTGTTGCCCCAGCCGCTGCCGCCCAGGTCGTAGCCCCACTTGGTTTGGTCGAGGGCGCTGCCGTCGAATTCGTCGCCCCACACTAGGGTGGTGTAGTCGGCGTAGTTGCGGGCCTCCTCGTTCACCACCGGCGGGGCGGGCGTGGGGGCAGGGCGCCGGCCGGGGGCTGGCCTTCTCGGTGCAGGAGGTGAGGCTCAGGGCCAGCAGCAGGCTGACCCCGAGCCGGTACTTCCGCAGGTAGAGGTGGGGTTGAACTTTCATAAATTGAGCTAAAACAGACCGGCTAACAACCGGGGCCACTACTTGGCTACCATCTTAATAGTGAACACGGTGCCATTGTTCTGGCCGCTGCCGGCCCGCAGGGTCATCTTCTTGGCGTCGATGCTCAGGATGCGGTACACGCGCTCCACGGGCGAGGCGTCGGTGGCGGCAATGAAGGCGCCGGACCGCGTGAGGGTAAATTGAGCCAACCCCGCGCCGGCCGCCGGCCCGAAGACAAAGGGCGAAGTGCCCGTCTGGGGTGCCTGGCAGGTGTAGCCGTTGGCCGAGAAGGTCTCAGCCTTGGCTTCGTAGGAGAAGACGTTGGCCGTCGAGAAGGTGTACTCGTCGTCGGACTGGCAGCCGGGCAGCTCGCCGGCTTTCACGCCGCCGAAGTAGGCCGTGGGGCCGGTTTCGGTGCCCACCACGATGGGGGCGTCGGCGGCGTTGTCCAGCATCCAGGTTTTCGAGGAGCCGCCCGTGAGCAGGAGCTTGATGGGGGCGGTGGCGTCGTAAGGCGCCAGGGTGATGATGGTGCGGGTGCCGTCGGGGTTGGTGCCGCGCAGGCGCAGCTTGGTGTCGGTGGCTTCCAGAATGTCGTAGGTTTTGTTGGCCACCGAGTCGGGCAGGCCGATAAAGGCGCCCTTGCCTTGCAGTACAATCTGCGGGTTGCCGCTGCTGTTGGGCCGGAAGATGAACTTGCCGCCGCGGTTGAGCGAGCTGCCGCAGGCGCCGTTCTGGAAGGTGGCGCCGCCGCTTTCGTAGTTCACCGTGTAGTTGTTGCTAAACGAAAACTGGTCGTCGAGCCTGGCAGGCCGGCAGCGCAGCCGAGGCCGAGAGCTGCACGCCCGCCGCCGATTCCTTCACGATGGAGCCGGGCCCGTCGAGAAAGGACCACACCCGGGTGCCGCTGCCGGCGCAGTCTACCAGCTTGCTGTAGGCCGCGTTGGCGCAGGCGTCCGGAATGGTAATCTTCTGCTTGGCCGAGATGCCCGTGCCGCCGCGGCCGGCCGTAATCAGCTCCACTTCGTAGGTGCCGGGGCGGGGGTAGGTGTGCTTCACTGTGGTGCCCGAGGCCACCGCGTTTTCGCCAATGAAATTCCACTGGTACAGAAAGCCGTCCTGGGCGGTGCTGGTGAAGGTGACCACCGTGGGGAATTCGGTGGCGTTCACCTGGTAGGTGAAGGTGGACTGGGGCACGGCGCCCTCCAGCTGGTTATCGTCGCCTTCTTTGGTACAAGAGGCCAGCAGCAACGGAGCCATCAAGAGGCCCAGGGCTGCCACGCGTACTATCTTTTTCATGGGAATGTCGGAGAAGAAATAAGGGAGAGGCGGGCGCTTAGTAGCCCGTATTTTGCGTCAGGCCGGAGTTCACGTCCAGTTCCGACTGCGGCAGGGGCAGCACCACGTTGTAAGGCTTCACGCCCTTGGCAATGAGCTGCGGCGAGGTGAGCAGGCTCGCCGGTGCGCTTCATGTCGAACCACCGGTCGTTTTCGAACGCCACTCGTACTTGCGCTCCCGCCACACCGCCTGCTTGAAGGCCGTGGCGCTGAGGCCGGCGGCCAGGTCTTTGGCCGAAGCCGTGTTCACGGGCAGGCCAAACGCGCGGCGGCGCACCTTGTTGATGGCTTCCAGGCCCTCAGGCGTGGTGCCGGCCGCTTCGGCCAAAATCAGGTACACCTCGGCCAGGCGCAGCACCGGAATGTTGAGTTCCGAATCCCAGACGTTGGTGTTCACCTTGCCCACAAACCACTTCTTCACGCCGTAGCCGTTGGGCGAACCGGGCAAGGAAGCCGGCTGCACGCGGCCGTCGGGGTACTTGTCGCCGGGCTTCCAGATGGTCACGTCGCGGCGCAGGTCGCCGGCTTCGTAGCCGGCCACAAAGTCCGGCTCGGGGATGTTGAAGCCGTAGCCGCCCTGGGGCACGATGCCCTGGCCGCGGGGCCCGAAGAACTCATTGCCGCAAAAGCCCAGGCCGTCGAAGGTGTACTGGTTGCGGCCCGCGATGTAGCCCACTTCAAACAGCGCTTCTTTGCCGTACTCGTTGCCCACTTTGAAGTTGTCGCCATAGTTGTCCCACAGCGCTTTGCCGCTGGAAGTGATGACTGAGCGGGCCTGCGTGGCCGCCTCGGGCAGCTTGTTTTCGGTGAGGTACACCTTGGCCAGCAGGCCAGCGGCGGCCCACTTGGTGGCCCGGCCCAGGTCGTCGCCGCTGTAGGAAGCGGGCAGCTTGGTGATGGCGTCGAGTAAGTCCTTCTCTATCTGCGTGTACACCTGGGCTACCGGGGTGCGGGCTACGTTCACCTCCGCGAGCGTGGTGGGCGGGGTGGTGAGTAGGGGCACGTCGCCGAAAGCCCGCACGAGGTCGAAGTAGTACTTGGCCCGCAGGAACTCGGCTTCGCCGATGCTGCGGGTCTGGATGGCCGGGTCAATCTGCATGGCCGGCACCTTCTGCAGCACGATGTTGGCGCGCCCGATGCCGATGTAGCAGCCGCCCCACAGCCGGCTGGTGAGCGGGTTGGTGGCCGGAATGTTGAAGTTGTCGAGCCTGCTGCTGCTCGATGCCGTCGCCGCCGCCCCCGCCGCCCGTGTTCGACAGGTCGGAGCCGATGTCGCCGATGCCCCACAGGGCGTAGTTGTACTGCCCGCCCTTGCCCAGCTCGCTGTAGATGGCGGTGGTGGCCTGGATGGCGTCGTTGGCGGTTTTGTAGAAGTTGGCGTCGGTTACCTGGTCGGTGGGGGTTTCCTCCAGAAACTTCTCCCCGCAGCCCGTTAGCAAGCCCAGCGTGAGCAGCGCGGTGCCGCAAGCGTATTTGTGTAAGATGGACATCTTCTTGAGTCGTTAAGAGGGATTAGAAACCGAGGTTGAGGCCGGCCAGGAACACCCGGGGCTGGGGGTAGACGCCGAGGTCTACGCCGCGCGAGCCCACCTCCGGGTCGAAGCCCGTGTATTTGGTCAGGGTGAGCAGGTTCTGGGCGCTCACGTACACGCGCACCTGCTTGCCAGCCACGTAGTCGAGTATGGCCTTGGGCAGGGTGTAGCCCAGGGTCAGGGTTTTGATGCGCAGGTAGGAGCCGTCTTCCACGTAGTAGCTGCTCACGCGCAGGTTGTTGTTGGGGTCGCCGGCAATGGCGCGGGGCACGTCGTTGCTGGTGCCCGGGCCGGTCCAGCGGTCCAGCACGCGGGTGCTGCCGCTGCTGTTGCCGTAGAGCGGGCTCTCGAGCAGGTAGCGGTTCTGGTTGTAAATCTTGTTGCCCTGCGAGCCCTGCAAGAACACATTCAGGTCAAAGCCCAGCACGGTCACCGTGTTGTTGAGGCCGTAGGTGAACTTGGGGTTGGGGTTGCCGATAAAGGTGCGGTCGGCGGCCGTGATGGTGCCGTCGCCGTTCAGGTCCTTGAAGCGGATGTCGCCGGGCGCCGTGCCGCCGGTCTGGTAGAAGGGCACCGTGCCCTTGCTCTTGGCCGCGGCGTTGTCGTTGGCGGCTTTCACGTCTTCCGTGGTCTGAAACAGGCCGTCGGCCACGTAGCCGAAGAACGAGCCGAAGGGCTGGCCCTCGTCGTAGCGCACAATCACGCCGCTCAGCGCGCTCAGGCCGTCGTAGGGCCTGCCTACGCCCAGCGACTCGAGCGCGTTTTGTAGGCCGACACGTTCAGGGTGGTCGACCAGTTCAGGCCGGTGCCCGTGCCCCGGATGTTGCGCGAAGTCAGGGAGAAGTCCACGCCGCGGTTGTAGGCCGAGGCCGCGTTGCGGTTTACGCTCTCGTACGTGCCCGACACCAGCGATACCGGCACCGGCGCAATCAGGTTGGGCGACTGGCGCTGGTAGAGGTCGATGCTGCCTTCGAAGCGGTTGTCAAGAAAGCCAAAGTCCAGGCCGATGTTGGTTTGGTTGTTGGTCTCCCAGCGCAGGCTCGGTGTTCTGCAGGCGGGTGGGCGCCGCGCCCTGCTGAATGGTGCCGTTGGGCCCGAAGGGGTACTGAATGCCGGAGTTAATGGCAAACAGGTAGGCAAAGCGGCCCGCGTTGTTGGGGTTGCCCACCTTGCCGTAGCCGGCGCGCAGCTTCAGGTTGCTGATGGTGGTGTTGCCCTTCAAGAATTCTTCCTCCGAAATCCGCCAGCCGGCCGATACGCCGGGGAAGAAGCCGAATTTTTCGCCGGGCTGGAAGTTGCTCACGCCGTCGTAGCGGGCAATGGCCGAGAACAGGTACTTGCCCGCAAACTCGTAGTTGAGGCGGCCGAAGTAGCTGGCCAGCTTAGCGCGCGGCTCAATATTGCCGGCGTTGGCCAGCTGGCCGTTCACGGGGCCCGAGTTGATTACCTGCAGGTCGTTGCGCAGGTAGCCGGTGCGGTAGGCCTCCACGTTTTGCCGGTCGATAATCTGCGCCGATTGGCCGGCCAGCAGCGTTACCTGGTGCTTGTCGGCAAACAGGTGGTCGTAGGTGGCCGTGTTTTCAATCAGGTAGCTCGTGTTGTAGGCCGACGTGGCCGTGGCCCCTGCCAGGTTGTAGCGGGTCGAGTAGGTTTCGGTGCCCACCTTCAGCTCCGGCACCGACGGCCGGAAGGCGTTGAAGTTGTCGAAGATGAGGTCGGCGCCCACGTTGGTGCGCAGGCGCAGCCCTTTCACGGGCTCGAGCTCGGCAAAAACGTAGTGAGGGCCCGGTTGCGGCTAAACTTCTGGTTGTTGAGCGTGGCCGCCACCACCGGGTTTTCCTCCACGAAGTTGTCCTGCTGGCCGCGGGGCTCATAGTAGTTGCCATCGGGCCGGTACACCGGAATGGTGGCCGGAATGCGCAGCATCTGCTGCACCGTGCCGTATTCGCCGCTGTTGGTCGTAATCTGCCGGTCGTTGAGGTGGGTGAGCGAAATGCTGTTGCCCAGTTTCAGCATCTTGTTTACCTGCACGTCGCCGTTGGCGCGCAGCGTAAACCGCTCAAACTGCGAACCCACAATGGTGCCGTCCTGCTGGAAGTAGCTGCCCGATACGGCAAAGCGGGCCTTGTCGCCGCCGCCGCTGGCCGACAGCGAATAGTTCTGAATGGCCGCCCGGCGGAAGACTTCGTCCTGCCAGTTGGTGCCTTCGCCCAGCGCTTTGGGGTTGCGCAGCCGGTCTACCACAATGGGCTGGCCGCCCGCGATGCGGTTCTCGTTGTTAATCACCGCGTACTCCTCGGCGTTCAGCAGGTCGAGCTTGCGCCACACCTGCTGCGCGCCGCGGTAGGCGTCCAGGTTGATGGTGGACATGCCCGCCTTGCC
Source organism: Hymenobacter humi (assembly GCF_042665855.1). Lineage (NCBI taxonomy): Bacteria > Pseudomonadati > Bacteroidota > Cytophagia > Cytophagales > Hymenobacteraceae > Hymenobacter > Hymenobacter humi. The sequence continues at coordinate 1,238,297 of NZ_JBHTEK010000001.1, forward strand.
GCGCTTGGTGGTGATGATGACCACGCCGTTGGCGGCGCGCACGCCGTAGATGGCCGTGGCCGAGGCATCCTTCAGGATGTCAATGCTTTCAATGTCGTTGGGGCTGATGGCGTTGAGCTGATTCTCGCCGCCGTCGGGCAGCGGGAAGCCATCCACCACATACAGGGGTTGTTGTTGCCCGCCGACGTGATGCCCCGCACCCGAATGGACGTGCCCGCCGCGCCGCCCGGCGCGCCACCGTTTGACGTCACCGTAACGCCCGCGGCCCGGCCTTGCAGGGCCTGGGTCGCATCGGCCACCGGCTGCGAAGCAATTTCCCGCGACGACACCGACGACACGGCGCCCGTCACGCTGCCGCGCTGCTGGGTGCCGTAGCCCACCACCACTACTTCGTTCAGCTTCTGCGTGTCTTCTATTAGGCTGATGTTGAGTGGTCCGCTCGTCGTACCCGATACCGTGGCCGTTTGGGTGGTGAAGCCCACGAAGCTGAACACCAGCGTGCTGCCTTCCGGCACGCTCAGGCTGAAAGCGCCGTCGGAGCCGGTGCTGGTGCCCACGGTGGTGCCGCGCACCAGCACCGTGACGCCAGGGAGCCCCACGCCGTCGGGCCCGGTTACGCGGCCCGAAACGGGCACATCGGCCGCCGTATAGGAGTGTAGGAGCAACGCTGGCGCGGCTGGAGCGGCCGCTGCCATTGCGGGAACCCCGCAAGCCAGTAGCACCGCCGAGCGGCGTACCAGCGCTATCAAGTAAAAGTTTCGCTTCATGGTGGGAGTACTGAGGGTGATAAGCGAATTATGAAAGTGTTGAAATGCAGAATGTGAACTCCAGGTGACTTAGCTGAGCGTTGCGGCCTAGGCGTTGGTGGTGCCGGGTGGGGTAGTGGTGTTGGGAGTGTCGGCCGCGGGTACGTCTTCTCTGCGTATGAATGTGCCAATATGAAATTCCCGCACTAGGCCTATGGCCTTGGTCAATTTCAGCGTGGCGTGTTTTTGCACTCCAGCAGTGCTTGTCATCGAAGGGTTGAGCTGGCGCATCTGCCCAATTTTCTCTATCGGCGTCGTCGGCGCTAGGAGCCGCTGCACGCGGGGGCTCAAAGAGGAGGCTGAAACTGGAGCGGCCGTCGAGCCCGAGGTTGCGATAGCCTCAACAGTAGCCACACTTCCACGCGGCCCGGCCGCGAGCAGGGGCAGCGCAAGCAGCAGTCGGAGTCCTACAAAGCGGCGGACCGGAACGGCCGGACGCGCGATGAAAGAAGGCAGTAAAAAGCTGGTGGATAAAGCGAGAAACACGGGTATTGGGCAGGTGGGAATGCCCAAATGTATAGCAACGTGTCTGGCAAACGCAATTCGCAAAACGCCCGGAAATAGCTGTTTTAGCCCTTTTTGTGTTTGATTCACCCCAAGGTTATACGCTTGCTACACACGCAAAAAATTCGGTTTCGTGCTTTAGTCAAGTGCCGTGGCTTTTTCCTGGCATTTGCCCGAAGGCTAAAAAACAATGAAAAAAGTGCCTTCGGACGAAAAAATGGCCTTGCACGGCACAGCTTCAGTTGCCGCCGCAGATATCGGCTGGAATGGTCGCCAAGGCCGAATATTGGGCTATTGCATTCTCACAATCGTTGCCGGACGGTTTGGGCTTGATTTCTCTTGCTTATTCCTCCCCGATTTCGGCCAATTCGGCTTCGGCCGTGGCATCGAGCAGCACGTGGGTCCAGGGTTCGCCGTCTTCGTACTCCGCTGCCAGCCGGCGGCGCTGCAGCGCCGCCATCACCTTTGGGCAAACGCCCAACTAGTGGCCTGGCGCAGGTCGAGCACGCGCGCCACTCGGCGGGCGAATAACTGCCCTTGTGGGCGTGCAGCAAGAACACGGCGTACAACGCTTTCACGATGGAGAATTTGCACTTTTGCAATAAGGTGCCCGCCGTGGCCGACTCCACGTAGCGGCAGCGGGTGCAGCGGCGGGCGTGCGGCTCGCGGGCTTCGCAACTTTTCTCGTGGCCGCACTTGCGGCAGCGGTAGCCGCCGTGAGCCCACTTCAGGTCGGCGAGGTAGCGCAGGCAGGCGTCCTTGTCGGGGTAAATCTGGCTGAACTCGCCGAAGTCGACTTCGCGCGCCTCGATGCGGGCGGCTTTCTCGGCGTGCAGGTCGCGGCTCAGGTCGCCGTTGAGCTTCTCGATGGCAGCCGACTGCAGCGCCAGCAGGCCGTTGGCTTCGAGCAGCTCGCGGTTTTGGGCGGCCACGGTGTCGTTTTGGCGGCGCAGGCTCGGTGGTGCGTTGGGCTACCAGGGCTTCGAGCTCGGTGTTGAGCTGGTCTTTGAGCCGCTGGTTTTCCCGCATCTGCTCCACGAGGCGGTCCTGGGCCTGGTGTTTTTTGCGCAGCTGCTTGAGCAGGCGGTGCTGGGTGAGCAGGGTGGTGTCCATCATGCCCTTTATCTTCTCGCCCAGGGCGTAGCTCAATATCACCACTTCCAGCACAAACGCCACATACAGGCTATACACCGTGTAGGCGTTGTTATAAAAGTCGATGCCCAGCTTGCGCATGACCAAGAACGTGAGGCTGCTGGCCACCAGCCCCTGGCCCAGCATCAGGTAGCGGGCCGGCCGCAGCCCGTTGCGGTACGCCTGAATGCCCGCGTAGTACAGCAAGCCATAAGGCAGCAAATACAGCCAAAAGCTAAAGCCCGAGTGCACCAGGGCCGCATCGAGCACGAGCAGGGCCGTGCTGCCGCCCACCACCCATTGCCCCACCCGGTGCAAGGCCGGCAGCCGCGAGGCCGTATCCAGAAAGCCGCTGGCGTAGGTGGCAAACGTGAGCAGCAGCAGCACCGGCGCCGCCGCCCCGATGAAGTGGTTCCAGCCGGGCCCGCCGGGCCACAGGTACTGGAAACCCAGCCCGTCTTCGGTGAGGAACAGCAGGGCGCCGCTCACCACGTAGAGCACGTAGAAAAAGTAGGTCCGCTCCTTCAGGAACAGGAACAGGATGAGGTTGTAGAGCACCATGATGAACAGGATGCCGTAGAAGCCACCCAGCAGCCAGTACTGCACCGACAGCTCCGGGATGAGGCCGGCGCCGCTGTGCAGCATGGCCCGGAAGCTGGTGCGGGTGTCGGAGCGCAGGCGCAGGTAGTACGTCGCGGTTTGGCCCGGCCGGGGCGGCAGGTCAAACAGGAAGTTTTTGTAGGGGTGGGGGCGGGTGGCGAAGGGCAGACTGGCGCCGGTAGCCACGCTGTCGTATTGCGTCGAGGAGCCGGGCACGGGGCGGAAAAACACGGCCCGGCCAATGTGCGAGTCGTAGAGTTCGAGGTACCAGGCGGCGGTTTCGGCGGGGGCGTGGCGCACCGTAAGGCGCAGCCAGTACGTGCTGCGCGGGTGCTGGATGTTGGGCGGGTGCCCCGAGCCGCGCTGCGCCTGGAAGCGCTGGCTCCAGGCCGGGCCGCGTACGTCGGCCAGGGTGAGCCGGCCGGTGGGGTCTTCCAGCACGCTGTAGTAGTTCTCGTCGAGGTAAATCTCGGGCTGGGCCGCGTTCAGCCGCAGGGTGTCGGCGGGCGCAGCCGTGGCGCGCCGGCCGCCGGCGAGCAAGGCCAGCAGCAACAGGCACGTCCGGACCAGCCGGCCTACACCACCCCGAGAAAGAGGGCTATTGAATTGATAACTAATCGAATTGAGCCAGAATTGCATGCAGCAGCTAAAGTACAAAAAAGCCCGCCGGCTTGAAACCGGCGGGCTTTTGGAAGCTGCTAAAAAATTGAGCTACAGGCGGAACTGGGCGCTGAACTTGATGCCGAAGTTGTTGGCGTTGGGCGAGTCGCGGTACGTGAGCCGGTGCAGGAAATCGACCCGCACAAACTTGAAAATGTTTTCGATGCCGTAGCCCACCTCCGCGTACGGCACCCGCCCGAGGGGCCGGATGCGGGGCAGAGCATCGCCTTTGTAGTCCTTCAGCGGCTGGCGGGAGTTGTAGTCCGACAGCCCACCGTAGAGCACATTGGCCGTGCCCACAAAGCGCCAGTTCAGGTGGCGAATGCCGGGGATGCTGTTCAGAACCAGGCCTTCGAAGTGCTGGTCGAGCCGCAACGACACCGACCGGTCGGTGACGAACTCAAAGTAGTTCATCAGGTTGAAGGCGTTGGAGTTATAAAACGGCGTCTGGTTGCCCAGCGGCATTTTCAGAATCAGGTACGGCACCGCGTCGGGGATGTAGTTGCCCTCGAGGCGGTAGTTCAGGCGGCCGAGCTGGCCCACCGAGACGCTATGCGTCATGAGCAGGTTAAACTTCTGATACGCCGGCGATGGCTTGGAGTTCATCAGGTTGCGTGCGCCGATGGTGTAGCGGAGCATGAACACCGGCCAGCGCTTCAGGCCCACCGGGCGGCGGCGGTTTTCGTTCTGCACCAGGTTCTCATCGGGGGCGTAGCGCGACTCCAGCACCAGTTCCGACAACGTCAGGTCGCGGGCCATGGGCGCGGTGGGGCGGCGGTCGGAGGTGGTGAAGTACGCGAAGGTGTGCAGCGGCGTGATGTCCTGGTTGCGCACCGTTACGGTTTGGGTGAAGCCGTGAAACAAGTCGCGCTGCACGCTCAGCAGCGAGAGGTTGCGCAGGATGGGCAGGCCCTGGCGGAACCGCCCCCAGCGCGAGGCCGCCGCAAACAGGTTGTTGTCGGACAGGAAGTCGTTGTTGTCGAGCAGGGCCGCCTGCTCCACGTCGTGGCGGAACTCCCCGCTGATAACCGTCCAATGGCGGCGCTCGGCAATGAAGCTGGTGCGCAGCCCGTACTTCATGCGGCCGTCCTGGGTGCCGTAGGCCAGGTAGCCCTGCGTGAGCCAGTTGCGGCTGATTTCGGGCGTGGTGCGGAAGCCGATGCGAATGCGGCTGCCCTCGAAGTCGTTGCGGGAATACGTGCTCAGAATGGGGCCCAGGTCCAGCCGGCCCACCCGCTTGTAGCCGTTCACCAGCAGCTCCACCCAGTCGAGCACGTTGCGCACCGACGGCAGCGCTTTGGCCGAGTCGAGCACGGCAAACGTCTGGCGCTCCGAGAGCGAGAGCGTGTCGGGCCGGTGCTGGTCGAAGTAGCCGCCAGCCGTGCCCTGGGCCACGCCGCTAATCAGGTTGCTGTCGGCGCCTTTGCCGCTGGGCTCCATCAGGCTCGATACCACTGGCTGGTCGTAGAAGCCCGGCTCGGTGTGCACTTGGTTGCGCACAAAATTGCTGCTTACGGTGGTGAGGCGCACGAGCATGGCCGCGTCTTTTTTGGTCGGCCGCACGCTCAGCACCAGCTTAGTGCGCAGCGGCAGGCCGGGGCCGTCGGCTGGCGAGGTCAACTCCTGGAAAATGCGCAGGTCGTTCACAAAGTTGATGTTGGCCTTGGGGCTGGCCACGAGGTCGGCGCGGCGCAGGGCGTAGCCTTCCGCAGTTATCCAAATGGTGCCTTTGAAGGCCAGGTCGTGCGAGCGCTTCGGCGTGACGGCGATTTTATAGCACCAGTCCTGGCCCACAAACACGGAGTCCTGTAGCTCGTAGTCGTAGGTCACGCGGCCGCCTTCGGCAATGGGCGAGATGAAGTCCTTGCCCATCACGTTCTGCCAGTTGGGGTAGAAGTCGAAATTCTGGAAGTTGGAGCCCAGCATTTGCGAGAGCACCGAGCCTCGCGCGGGCCCACGCCGCGCATCTGCTTGTGTAGCAGGTCTTCGCGCCGGCGCAGCGGGGTGGTTTTCTGGTACACCCGGGAGCCCACTTCGGAGGCAAAAATGGGCAGGGGCGCGTCGGCATCGGAAGCGGCCGCCGCGCCCTGCCGCACGGCCAGCGCCCGAATGTCCTGGATAACCTTGCGCTTCGACATACTGGCCGGCAGGTCTATCAGGCTGGTTTCGATGCGGTTGTAGGAGTCGTACTCGGCTGCTTGCAGCCCGCTGCGGGCGTTGTCGGGCTTGTGCTTCTGCACTTCGCGCAGAATGCGGAAGGCGGGATTTTCGCCGGGCCGAACCACTACTTCGGTGAGGGCCACGCCGGCCCCGGCTTTCAGGCGGAACAGCACGGCCTGTACAGGCTCGCTGGTGAGCTTGCGCCGTTGCGTGACAAAGCCCAGAGCCGAAGCCGCAATGGAATCGGGCGTGCCCGTGACGGCCAGCTTGAACTTGCCGTCGGCGTCGGCGGTGGCGCCGGTGCTGGTGTTGGGAATGAAAATGGAGGCGAACGGGACGGGCTCCCCGTTGGTCGCTTCCACCACTTGGCCGCTAATTATTAAACGCTGGGCTGCAGCTGGCAATACCCACAGGCACGCCAGGAGCAACGGAGCAATAAATCTCATACGCAGTACGACGGGGCCAAAGGAGTTGATGAGTGGTGGGACTTGCAATCTACGCAAAGCCCCGCCACAGCCCAACTAGTTCCAACCCAAAATTTCAAATTCATAAACATGGCCATTTTCAAATGGCGAAATGCCGCGCTAGTTCATAAAGTCGTTGTCTGTAAATAATATGTAAAGCGCAAAGTCGAGCTTGATTAATAAACTTTCCTTTTTTAGCTCAATTTTATGCCCGGGCTGCGGCTGCCAGTTATTACGCAGAATGGCCAACCAAGGGTAGTGGCATCCGCTTTCCAAAAGTGCTTTTACAGCCATTGCTACGCACTGACCGGCAGCCCATTTTTCGCCAGCCAAATGCCGGTGCCAGCGGGGAGCGTAGGCACCACACCGGGGCCAAAGTCGAGCAGCAAGCCGCGCTCCACGGTGTCAGCGCGGCTGATTTCCTCCACCGTGCCGACGCCCGCCAGGCGGCCGGTAGTCAGCTCAATTTCCACGGGCAGGGCCGTGTGCAGCGGTTGGGCCAGCAGGTGGGGCGTGGCACCGTTGGGCAGGGCGAGCAGGCCCAGGCCCGGTAGGGGCCAGGTGGCGGCTACGCGCAGAAGCAGCAGGTCGGGCGTTGGCATATGGGGTGGCTAACGTGGCCCTGACGCATTTGGCCACCGCCCCAGCTCAACTTTCTCCGCGGCTTACACTTCCACTTTCAGCAGGGAGGGGGCCTGGGTTACCTCAAACAGCTCGCCGTGAGGAACTATGGTAATCTGGCCGTATTCCTCCAGCAGCATTTTGTACGCCTCGGCCACGGGGCGCGGCTTGCGGTCGAGGTCGTAGAGGCCGCAGGCGTTCACGGTGCCCTCTTTGCGCGAGAGGCCGATGTTCCAGTCAATCTGGTCGATGAGCGAATACCAGGTGAAGCCGAGCACCGGCACGCCTTCCTTGCGCATGCGCAGAATGTTGACCCACTGCTTCCAGAGCCAGGTGGGGGCATCGGCGGCATCGAAGGTGTTGGTTTCGGTATGCATCACCGGCTTTTTGTAGCGCTGGTAGTAGTCGTAGGTGATGTTGTACCAGCCCAGCACGTCCATGCTGGTGCAGATTTCACCGTTGGGCAGCATGATTTTCTCGTTGCGGCCGTAGTAGTCGTTGCCCATAATCTGGTAGCCGGGCGGCTCGCCGGCCATAAACCACTCGTACTCGCGGCGGGTCATGCCGTTGTCGTAGAGATAATTGAGCACCTCGCCTTCGGGATGGTAGGCGTACAGCAAATCGAGGGCGGTGAAGCGCAGCTTGTTTTGCATCTGCACGGCCGGGCTGCGCTCGGCCCGCAGGCTCGTGGGTGAACTCGGCCGACTCGCTTTGCACAATAATGCAGTTGGAGCGGTGCTTGGCAATGCGCTGCGTGCCCATGATGCTGGCCGCCACCAGGTGCTTGAGCGCCGTGACAAAGGCCCGGTCCGACCGGAGCTGCTCGTTCCAGATGCCGTCTTTGGCGCTGAGCTTGGCCGTGACGTAAATCTCGTTCACCGGCGTGTAGTAGCGCACCCACGGGTAGCGCTGGGCCACGGCCTCGCAGTAGGCCGCAAAGTGCACGGGCAGCTCGGGGTTCTGGAAGTTGCCAATCCAGTCGGGCACGCCAAAGTGCATCAGGTCGAGGATGGGCGTGATGCCCAGCCGCTGCATCTCGGCCATGGCCAGGTCGGCAAATTCCCAGTCGTACTTGCCGGGGCCCTGCTGAATGCGGTAGTACGGCAGCCCGTAGCGCAGCACCTTCAGCCCCAGTTCCTTCACCAGGCTCAGGTCTTCCTGGTAGCGGTTGTAGTGGTCGCACTCGGCCAGCAGGTCGCGGCGGGTTTTGCCGTTGTCGATGGTGGGGTAGCTGCACTCGATGCCGGTGGCAAACATGAAGTTGTTGGGCAAGCCCGTGGGCAGGCCGCTGCCGTTGTGGCCACCCGCGCCCCCAAACTCGTCGCCTTCGTAGTTGCCGCTTCCGAAATGCTTGGTTATTTCTGTGAGAAAGGATTTCATGGGGTGGGTTTATCGTATTAAGAACGTCATGCTGAGCGCAGTCGAAGCATCTCGCGTGCAGTAGTAATCAGCTCAACGAAGCGAGCGAGATGCTTCGACTGCGCTCAGCATGACGTTTAAGTGTCGCGGCGCTGTTGCTTTTCCAGGAACTTATCAGCCGTGCGCAGGCTCAACGCCATGATGGTCAGGGCCGGGTTTACGCTCAAGGCGCTGGGGAAAGTCGAGTTGTCGGAGATGTACAGATTGGGTACGTCGAAGACGCGGCCGTCGGCGTCCACCACGGCATCGTCGCCGCTCAGGCCCATGCGCGCCGTGCCGATGACGTGGGCCGCCCGCGGAAATGCCCAGATGTCGGTGGCGCCCGCCGCGGCCCAGATGCGGCGCATCAGTGCTTCGGCGTGGTTGTTCAGGCGGCGCTCGTTTTCCTGCACGGTGTAGTGCAGGCGCGGCTTAGGCAGGCCGCGGGCGTCTTTCTCTTCGGCCAGCTCCAGAAAGTTGTCGGCGTGCGGCAGGCAGTCGCCCAGGATGTTGATGCCGGCCACGTGGTTGTAGTTGCGCATGTAATCGCGCAGCCTGCTGGCCCCAGTACTTGCGGCCCCGCGCCACCTGCCCGGCAAACGTAACGGGCATGATGCCGATGCTTTGCAGCAGGTAGCCGCCCACAAAATCGGCGTCCTTAGGCCGGTGCGTATCCTGCGAAATCAGCCCGCCCGGAATGCCCTTATAAGGCCGCACAGTTTCTTCAAAAGTGCCGAACACCTGCACGCCGGGGTGGGCCATCAGGTTTTTGCCTACTTGCCCGCTGTTGAGGGCCAGCTCGTTGAGCAGCAGCAGGCGCGGCGTTTCCACAGCACCGGCGCACAGGAACAAGTGACGGCAGCGCTGGCGGTGCTGCTCGCCGTTTTGGGAGTACACCACACCGGTGATGCGGCCTTGCTCGTCCCGCTCAATTTCGGTCACAAAGCTGTTGGGCCGAATGTCGGCGCCGTGCTGCACGGCCAGCGGAATAAAGGTGACGTCCATGCTGGCCTTGGCCCCGATGGAGCAGCCTGCCTGGCAAAAGCCGCGGTTGGTGCAGGCCTCGCGCCAGCCCACACCTTCCTGGTAGTAGCGAGCCGATAGGGCGGCGTTGGCCGCCGGCGAGGTGGCAATGCCCAGCGCTTCGCAGCCGCGCACCATGAGCCTGGGCCGCGCCATTCAGGGGCAGCGGTGCTAGCGGGTAGCCCTTGCGCCGACTTGGGCCCCACGGGTAGGGAGTAGGCCCCGAGATGCCCAGAAATTGCTCCAGCTCCTCGAAATACGGCTCCAGCTCCTCGTAGCCAAACGGCCAGTCCTCGCCCTGCCCAAAGTCGCGCTTTACGTGCAGGTCAGCCGGCAGCGGGCGCGGCGTGTAGGCAGTGTAGTGTAGGGTGGAGCCGCCCACGCCGGTGCCGGAATTGTTTTTGCCCATGGCCAGCGGGTCGGCGCCGGCGCAGAGCCGCTCGTCGTTCCAGAACAGGAAGTCCTGGGCCCGTTCGTCGGTAGCGAAGTCGGTCTTGGGCTGGTGCCAGGGACCGGCTTCCAGGGCTACCACTTTCAGGCCGGCTATGGCCAGGCGGGCCAGCAGCGGCGCCCCGCCCGCCCCCAGCCCAATCACCACGCAGTCCACTTCGTCGGCCGGCGCCGGAATGGCCTGGGGCTGCTCCAGCGTTATATCAACGGGTGCCGCCGCGGGCACGGGCTCATCGGCCATCAGAGCGCGCAGCAGCGGGTCCTGCACGTCGGGCTTCACCGGGTTAAGGACGCCTTCTTCAAGTATTTCTTCGTCGGGCATAGGAGAAAGCTGAGATTAGAACAAGACTCCCCTCCTTTTTTAAGGAGGGGACGTGGCTGCGAAGCGGACACTGGGGTGGTGAAGTCGTCGAACGATGGGTGAACGACTGGCGGTAGAATAACTCGCGCTGGTGTCGTTCGGGTATCGTTCAACGAGGGCAACCACCCCGTCCGAGCCCTTGGCTCGAACATCCCCTCCTTAAAAAAGGAGGGGAGTTGTCGTTCTTCAACTTTCTGCTTCGGGCTCTCTGGCTTCGCGTTCGTTCAGCCCAATTTTTGTCCAGGACGGTAGGTCGGCCATGCCCACGTAGCCGATTTCTTCCTGGGCCAGCGGGTGGGCGTAATAGGTCTCGGTGAGCTCGGCCAGCAGTTCCTCGAAAAATCGGCCGGCGTCGAGGGTTTGCCAGGTGGTGCCGGGCGGGTTGCCGTCGGCCAGAGTTTGCAGCGCGGCGTCCTGCTGCGCTGGGCTCAACGCCAGGAAGTCGGCCTGGAAGAGCGACTGCGCGATTTCCTGAATGCCGCCCAGGCCCATGCGCAGGGCTTCGCGGTCGGGAGGCAGCGCGTCGTAGCGCCAGCCGTCGGCGCGGCCGTCGGCCAGGCGCTGGTCTACGGCCGGGGCCAGGGAAATGGGCTGCTCCGAGCGGTCGGGCTGCGGAAACAGGCGGCCGGCTACGGCTTCGAGCAGGGCGTAGGTTTCGGGCGCCAGAAACCGGGGCTCGTACGTGACGGGCGCATCAAGCCGGCTTTGCAGGGCGGCGCGGGTGGCTTCCGAAACGTGCTCGGTGCCGAGCAGAGCGCGAACCGTGCCGCCGGGATAAGTGGGAGCTGACATACAACGTGCTTTAACTGATTTACTACCGCAGGAAACGGTTCAGCTACTAACTCTTTACGTGCAAAATCTTCCCGGCGGCTGTCCGTTTTTATAAAGGTATTGAGCTAAATGCCATGAAACCAGTTGTAAATGCAAGGCGCGGTTTTTCCTGCCAGGCTACTTGAGCAGCATGATGGCGGCCATGGTTTCGATGCCGTCCCAGAGGTTGCCGAGGCGAATGTTCTCGTTTTCGGCGTGCTGGTTGTTGTCGTAGTTGGCCACGGGCACCGTGATGGTGTGGGCCTGGAGCTGCTGCTCAAATACGTACAGCGGCAGGCTGCCGCCCATGGTGGGCAGCTGCACTACGGGGTCGGGCGTGGTGGTTTGCACAGCCTTTATTACCTGTTGGGCAATGGGCAGGTCGAGGCGGGTGCGCTGGGCGTTGTAGCCGGTTTCGGGCTGCACGCGCACCAGCAGGGGGTACTGGGCGCGCTCGGCATCGGTGGGCTCGGCGGTGGTCACGTGGTAGCCCTGGCGCTCGATGTGGCGGACCACCTTTTGCACCTGCCGCTGGGCATCGTTGCCGGGCACCAGGCGCAGGTCGAGCACAGCGGTAGCCACAGTGGGGATGACGTTGGCCGCCTGCGCGCCCACGTTGGCGCTTTGCATGCCGTTGATGTTGAGCGAGGGCTGGTTGAGCAGCTCCACCAGCGACTGCCCGGTGCCGTAGGGGCGGGCAAAGCCCAGCTCTTTCCGGATGGTTTCGTCCAGATTCGGCACCTTTGCCAGGGCCCCTTTCTCGGCAAGGGTCAGCGGCGTCACGTCGTCGTAGAAGCCGGCTACGCGCACGCGGCCGGTGCTGTCGGTCATGGAGGCCAGCAGGCAGGCCAGCGCCATGGCGGGGTTCGGAACCCAGTTGCCGTAGTGCCCGCTATGCAGGGGCCGGCGCGGGCCGTACACTTTCAGGCTCATATTCACGTCGCCGCGCGCACCAAACACCACCTGCTTGCGGCCCGACTGGTGCACCGGCCCGTCGCAAATCACCCACAGGTCGGACGCCAGCAGCGCCTTGTGGCGGGCCAGGATTTCAGCCAGGTGCGGCGAGCCCCGCTCTTCCTCGCCCTCAAAAAGAACTTGATGTTGACCCTGGCCTTGAGCTTGCTGGCCACCAGGGCCTGATAGCCGGTGAGGATGGTCATCACGCCGGCTTTGTCGTCGGAAGCGCTGCGGGCGTAGAGGCGCCAGTCGGGGCTCAGGGGCTGGCCGGGGGCGGGGCGGGAAGCCAACTGCCCGCCGCGGTCAAGCGGGCCAGTGGCGTAGGTGGGCTGAAACGGAGCCAGGCCCTCGCGCCACTGGGCGGGGTTCACGGGCTGGCCGTCGTAGTGCGCATAAAAGATGACCGTGCGCGTGGCGCCCGGCGTGCGCACCTCGCCAAACACCACCGGCGGCACGCCCGGCGTGGGCGCCGCCAGTAGCTGCGTTTTGATGCCGCGCCGCCGCATCATGTCCTGAATAAATAGGGCAGTGCGGCGCAGGTTGGCCGTGTCGGCGGCCACGTTGGGGATGGCCACAAACTGCTCAAACTCGGTGAGCAGCTCCCGCTCGTGCGCCTGCCGAAACTGCCGGACTTTCTGAATGGGGTCGTTGGCCTGGGTTGAGCCTAATAATGCCAAAAGCGCCAGCGCGAAGTACTTTTTCATGGCAGCAAGGTAGGGCCCGTTTTGGCCATAGTGAAGCAGGTAATTTCTCCGGACTTTCCGGCAATAAAAAAGCAGCCGGCACGGGGCCGGCTGCTTTTCAAAAGAGCGAAATCAAAGCTGCTTACTTAAACAGCGTCAGGGCCTTGATGAAGGTTTGCGACACGCCCCAGAGCAGGGGCACGCCCACAAACAGCCAGGACAGCGCCAGCAGCAAACCCGAGCCTGGTATCGTCGGCTGGGGCGGGGCGGGAATTGGGTTGAGGATTCATCTTTATAATAGAAATGAAGGTGAAAGACTGAGGCCTAGTGGCCGCCGGCGGCGGCCGCTACGGGCTCCTTTTCAAAGTACCGCTGGTTGACGGCCCGCACGGCCAGGTTGGCCAGCAAGCCCAGCACCAGCAGGCCCGCCATGGTGTAGAACACCGACTGGTAGGCGGCAGCACCCGTAAAGCCCTGGGCCTTGCGGTGTTCGTGCAGGTAGTTCACAATCACCGGCCCGAGTACGCCGGCCGTGGACCAGGCCGTGAGCAGGCGCCCGTGGATGGCGCCCACCTGGTACTTGCCGAAGAGGTCGGACAAGTACGCCGGCACCGTGGCAAAGCCCCCGCCGTACATGCTGATAATCACGCACGCGGCCACCACAAACAGGGCCAGCTGCAGGTTTTGGCCCAGAGTCGGAATCAAGGCGTAGAGGATGACCCCGAGCCCGAAATAAATCATGTACGTGGTTTTGCGGCCCAGCTTATCCGACGCCGACGACCAGAAGAAGCGGCCCAGCAGGTTGAACAAGCTCAGCAGCCCCACAAAGCCGGCCGCCGCGGCCGCCGTCACGCCCCGGCCCGCGCCCATGGCTTTGTCCGAGAACGTGTCCTGAATCAGCGGCGAGGCCGTTTCCAGCACGCCGATGCCGGCCGTCACGTTCATCAGAAGCACCACCCACAGCAGCCAGAACTGCGGCGTTTTAATGGCGTTGTCGGCCGATACGTTGCCTGAGGTAATCAGGGCGCTGTGCTCGGCGTTGGGCACGTATCCCTCCGGCGCCCAGTCGTCGGCCGGCACCCGAATCATCCAGACGCCAAACTGCATGAAGATGAAGTAAATGATACCCAGGGTAACAAACGTGGGGGCCACGCCCATCGGCGCCGTGTCTTTGAAGTGCGCCATCAGGGCCACCGAGAGGGGCGAGGCAATCATGGCGCCGCCACCGAAGCCCATAATGGCCATGCCCGTGGCCACGCCCTTGCGGTCGGGAAACCACTTAATCAGGGTGCTCACTGGCGAAATGTAGCCGATGCCCAGCCCAATGCCGCCCATAAAGCCGTAGCCAAAATACAGCAGGGCCAGGCTGTGCAGCTTCACGCCCAGGGCGCCAATAAAAAAGCCGCCCGAAAAGCACAGGGCAGCCGCCAGCATGGCCTTGCGCGGGCCCACCCGCTCGAGCCACTTTCCGAAAATGGCTGCCGACAAGCCCAGCAGCACAATGGCAATGGAGAATATCCAGCCGATTTGGCCGGGCGTCCAGTCGCCGGCGGCGGGGTGGTCCACGTCGCCGCTCAGCAGGGCGCCCAGCGGCTTTTTGAACACGCTAAACGCGTACGCCTGCCCAATGGCCAGGTGAATGGCCAGTGCCGCCGGCGGAATCAGCCAGCGGTTGTAGCCGGGTCCCGCCACGGTGCGGCTGCGGTCAAGCAGAGAAGAGGAATTGTCGGCCATGTACAGAGTGGGAATTAAAGTGAAAGAATGAAGTAAGAGCAAGAAAAGGTGCCATTTGCCACCGCCTGAGCGCTTTGAATGGCCGCGAGTGGAAAGATAACCGGCGTATTAACAGATTGATTACTTGAGGTTCAAAAACCTTGCTAAACAACTATAGCCAAACCGGCGCAGGAGTCGACCGCGGGCCTGGTGGCCTTGCGGGCTCGCAGTTGAGCCACCAGGCGGCAGGGTTATTCGTCGCTGCTGAGCTTGCCGCCGGTCACGTGCACCAGGCTGCCGGTCATAAAGGAGCCGTCCTGGCTGGCCAGCAGCACGTAGGCGGGCGCAATTTCCTCGGGCTGGCCGGGGCGCTTGAGGGCCACTTCGTGGCCAAACTTCTCGATTTCGGCCAGCGGCATGGTGGCCGGGATGTTGGGCGTCCAGACCGGGCCGGGCACCACGCAGTTCACCCGGATGCCTTTTTCGCCCAGGTACAGCGCCAGCGACTTGGTCAGGGCGTGAATGCCGGCCTTGCTGGCCGAATAATCGACCAGAATGGGTATGCCCGTGATGCCCACAATGCTGCCCGTGTTGATGATGCAGTCGTCTTTTTCAGGTGCGGAATGGCTGCCTGCGCCATCCAGATGTAGCCCAGAATGTTGGTGTCGAACGTACGCCGGATTTGTTCTTCCGAGATGTCTTCAAACTTCTCCTGGCTCATCTGGAACGCGGCGTTGTTTACCAGAATGTTCAGCCCACCCAGCTCGGCTATGGTGCGGCGCACGGCCTGCCGGCACTGCTCGGGGTCGCGCACATCAAGCTGCAGCAGCAGGCACTTGCGCCGCTCCTGCTCCACCAGCTCTCTGGTCTTTTCGGCGTCGGCCACGTTGGTGTTAAACAGCACGGCCACATTAGCGCCCTCTTTGGCAAAGGCCAGGGCCACGGCCCGCCCAATGCCCGAATCGGCCCCGGTAATGAGCGCTACTTTGCCTTCGAGCTTGCCGGCGGCGCGGTAGTGGGCCAGGTCGGAGTGCGGCTGCATTTTCATGTCGGCCTGCCGGGCCGGGTAGGGCAGCTTTTCGGCCACGGCCTTCATGTCCTTAGCGGTGGGGCGGCTGGGGAACTTGGCCGGGGCGGGCTTGGATGCAGCAGCGGGCTTCTTAGCGGCTGGCTTGGCTGGGGTAGTCTTTTTCGTGGGCATAAGCGAGGCAGAAGATGGACTGCTTCTTCTTACGAGGAAAAAGGTAAAAAGGCGTTGCTATAATTGCATGCCTTCCTTCCTGCCAAAAGACCTGCGCCGGGCCAAGGCCGAAGCGCTAGTGCCCCGCGGGCCCAACCGGAAAATTGAGCTGAAACGACGTGCCCAGGCCCACAATGGAATTGACCTCGATGGCGATGCCATGCAAATCGGCAATGGTGCGCACAATGGACAAGCCCAGGCCGTAGCTGTCGGGGTCGGTATTGGCCGCGCCCTTGTCGAAGCGCTGAAACAGGCGCGGCAGCTGCTCCTTGGCAATACCCAGGCCCGTGTCCCGAATCTCGAGCACGTAGTCGCCCCCGGCTCCCGGGCGGCCCAGCAGCTCAATGCGCCCGCCCTCGCGGTTGTACTTAATGGCGTTGCTCACCAGGTTGTAGAGCAGCGTAAACAGCAAGCCGCGGTTGCAGTTTGCTACCATAAAATCCGGCTCAATTTTCTGAGTCAGCGTGAGATTGAGCACTTCCAGGCGGTCCTGCACTTCCTCGCTCACTTCGGCCACCAGCTCGGCCAACGACACGGTTTCGCTGCGCGGAAACTGGTCGTTCTCAATCTTGGAAATCATCAGCAGCGACTTGATGATGGTGCGCAGCCGGTGCACCGTGCGCTGCGATTCCACGATGCGCAGCAGGTTTTCGTCCGACAACGTTTCATCGGCCAGCATGTTGTCGAAGCGGTACTGCAGGGCGGCCAGCGGCGTGAGCAACTCGTGCGAGGCGTCGGCGATGAACTTGCGCTCCTTCGTGAACGAGGCCTGAATGGTGGTCATCATCTCGCGCAGGCTCTCGTCGAGGTAGCGGAAGTCGTCGGTGCTGGTGGCGATGGGCGCAAAATTGAACGCGGCCGGGTGGTGCACGTTGGTCAGCCGCTGGCGGATAATGGTGGTGAGCGGCGCCAGCAGGTAGCGGAAAAAGCCAGGTCGGCCAGCGTGGTGAGGGCCACGGCCACCAGCAGGATGTACAGGGCGTAGTGGCGGAAGTTGCGCTCGGTTTCGCCGATGCTGCCCGTGCTGCGCCCGATTTCGAGCAGGTAGTTCTGCGGGCCTTGGGCAAAGGAGTAGCTCAACACGCGGTACTGCACTATCTCATCTTCCACGGCCCGCTTCGCGTCCTCGATGAGGTCAATCTTGGGCCCGGGCGGTATTTCCTCCAGGGAGATAAACTCCTCCTTGAGCAGGTTGTAGCTGCCGTACGACGACTGCTCGCCCTCGATGAAGGCCGAAATGCCACTGCGGCGAATCAGGCGCAGCACTTTCTCCTTTTTCTGCGCCAGCCGCTGGTCGGTCGACACCAGGGCCAGCCGGCTCATCACCGGCGGCAGCACCAACACAAGCAGCAGCAGAATCGCCACCCGCGAAACGGCGTTGAAAACGGAAAATTTAGTACTGAGCTTCAACGTGGACGATGTTCAAAGGGCAGCGGGAAAAAGGATTGGGGTGTGCTTGTAGGAACGCGCCATGGCGCGTTCGGCGCCAGAACGATTCAGTGGGAATACCCAGCGCCGAACCGGGCAACGATTGAACGCGCCAAGGCGCGTTCCTACAGCCGCACGCGGTAGCCGACGCCGCGCACGGTTTCCAGCCATTCGGTGTCGGCGTAGTGGCCCAACTTCTTGCGCAGGTTCTTGATGTGGGCGTCGATGTAGTTGGAGTCGAAGCCCGACTCGGGAAGGTCGCCCCAGATGTGCTCGGTGAGCTGCAGGCGGGTCATCACCCGGTTGCGGTGCAGCACGAGGTAGCTCAACACGCCAAATTCCTTATTCGACAGGGCAACTTCGTTGCCGCTGAATAACAGGCTCCGCGTTTGCAGGTCGAGCTCAAATGCGCCGCAGCTCACCCGGGGCTTCACCAGCCCGAAGCGTCGGCGCGTGATGGCGTGCATGCGGGCCAGCAGCTCGGGCAAGGCAAAGGGCTTGGCCAGGTAGTCGTCGGCGCCGCGTTCCAGGCCGCCGATGCGGTCTTCCACAGCTCCGCGGGCGGTGAGGATGATGACGGCCGCGGCCAGGCTCGTGCTGCCGGGATTCGGCCAGCAGGTCCAGGCCGTCGCCGTCGGGCAGGCCCAGGTCGAGCAGCACGAAGTCAAACGGCGTATCGTCCAGCAGGCGGCGGGCCTCGGTGGCCGTGCGGGCCACGGTGCAGGCAAAGCTGTGGTTGTGCAGAAAGATGCCCAGGCTCGCGGGCCAGGGTGCGCTCATCTTCCACGATTAAGACGGTCATCGGCGCAGAGCGGGCTTACAGGTTCAGCGACAAGCTGGTGATAAAATAGGAGCGGGCCACTGATACATCGTCGGGCAGCAGGTTCACGGGCACGGCGTAGCGCCAGGCCACCTGCACCACTACCGCACCCAGGGAATACGTCACGGGCACGCGCAGTCGTAGTTCAGTACCCGGAAAAGGGTGGTGGTCGTGGTCACGGTGCTGGTGCCGGTACCGCCGCCGTTGCCGCGCCCTGGCACCGTGCGGGGCGCATTGCCCCGCAGCTTCTGCTGTTCCAGGCTGATTTCGGCAAAGCGCTGGGTGCCGGCCGTCAGGCTCACGCGGGGTTCGATGCTCAGGTAGCCCCGGGGCGTGAAGACGCGTTCAATCTCGAAGTTGCGGGAATTGTCGAGCACCAGGAAAAAGTCGTTGGTGTCGCCAAACAGGTAGGCCGCGTTCAGCCGCGAGTACACGTAGCCCCAGTCCCAGCCCAGGTAACTGTCGATGGAGTTGTTGACGCTGGACTTCACCAGCGGGCTGTTGGCGGCGAACAGAAAGTGCGAGTAGCTCAGCGACGCATCGACCGTTTTGGAAAGGTCGCCGTCCCAGCCCACCGACAAGTCGGTTTCGTCCACGAAGCTTGTCGTGTTGAGCAGGTTGTAGCTCACCGCCGAGCCCCACAGCCCAACCCGGCTTTTGTAGGTGAGCTCGCCGGCCACGTAGGGAAAGCGCGTGGTTTGGGTGCGCCCAAAAAACGAAGAATTGGTGCCGTAGCTCAGCGAGGCCGTGGCGCCGCCGTGCGGGGCAGTATCCGTATCGGCGGGCGCGGCGGGGGTGCCGGTGGTTTGGCCACTGCCCACGTCCTGCCCGGCGGCATGGCGGCTGCCCAGCAGGCCGCTGAGTAGGAGTGCAAAGCCCAGCAGGTGGCTCAGGCTGCGTGAAAAAGCATAACGAGTCGGTCGATGGTCGGTTATTGCGCACGGCCCCGGCCATGGCCTGCTCCACGTGCCCGGCCAGCGCCGCCGGCTCCGGCTGCTCCCCGGGCACCGCGGCCCATTTCGGCGGCCCGGCTCCCGCGGGCGCTCCGGGCGGGGCGTGCCTCGTCCATAGTAGCCGTGCCGGCTTCGTCGATGCGCCGGGGCTTGCGCTGGCGTCCGGTTTGGGGCACGGCTTTCACCGGGGGCTCGGCGGGAGTGGTTTGAACTGGGGTTTGGGCGGCTGTAGCAGGCTTGTCGCCCTGGCTCCATTCCGGAGACGCGGCCGGTACGCTCGTGAGCGCCAGCGCAGCCAGTGCCGGCCCGTGGCCTGCGCTTTGGGCGCGGGCATGCAGGGAGCCCAGCGTCAGTAAGGCGATAAATAGAAAACGATACACGATTCGGTAAATATAAGCGGGCTAAAAAGCGGCTGGTGCGTTGAGCTAAAGAACGGCATTTTCAGCCGTACGCACGTGGCCTTGACTAACCGAGTCGGCCGCGCCCCTGAATTTCTTCAGAAGCGCGGCCGATAAAGTAGCTAGCGGACGGGCCTAGCGGCCACGGCCGGCACCGCCCCGATGGCCGGCACCCTGGTGGCCCGCCCCAGCCGGACGATTGCCGGCGTTGCGGTTGCCGCCGCGGGCACTGCGCTCGCCGCGGGCGCCACGCGCCGAGTGGTCGGCGCTCTGGCCTTTGGCTGCCGAGCGGCCGCCGCTGGCGAGGGTGCTGATGGCAGCCCCTTTCTCGGCGCCCGTGAGGGTGGTGCTGTGGGCCAGGGTCTGCACGGCCTGGCCGTGGTTGTCGGGCGTGCCGGCCTTGTCGTCGCTACGGTCCTGGTCGTTGCGCTTGGCTTTGGCTTCGAGCTTGTGGTCGGCGGCTACCGCCTTATTGGCGTGTTTGGCGCTGGGAGCGGGCGTCTGGGCCAGGGCAGCAAAGGAGCAGAAGAGAGCGGCAGCGGAAAAAAGCATCTTTTTCATGGGGCGGGACTATCGGTTGGTTAAAGTATGAGACAAACCTACCGGGCCAACATGATGTGGACATGATAAGCGCATCATTTATCAACCGGCCCGTTGACCGACATGCCTTAGGGGTTTCGCTACAGCCGGCGCAGCACCACGCGGCGGTTCAGCGGCCGTTGGGCTGGGTCGGTGTTGTCGGCCACGGGCTGGGTGCCGCCGTAGCCCCTGGGGCGCAGGCCCGGTTGCCACGCCGTGGGCCGTAAGGTAAAGGCACACCGCTTCGGCGCGCTGCTGCGAGAGCTGGCGGTTGAGCTCGGCATTGCCCACGTTGTCGGTGTGGCCCTGCACCTCAAAGTTCAGCTCGGGACGGGAGCGCAGCGCTGCGGCCAAGCCATCGAGCGCCGTACGAGCAGGCGGTAGCAACTGTGCTTTGCCCTGGTTGAAATAGAGTTCGGGCAAGGTCACGCTTTCGCCCACGCTCAGGCGCGCCAGCTGCCTGGTGCTGGCCGAATCCGCAACCAATAGCGCCGCCGAAGGAGGAGAAGCGGGCAATGTTGCGGCCGCAGGCGCGGGCGTTGGGGCCGCTCGTACCACGGCAGCGGGGCGGGCAGTTCTGGTGCGGGGCGGCCGGGGTAGGCGCGGCTTGCGCTGTGGCTGGAGTGGCGCCTTCGCTGTCACAGAAATCTGCCGTAGCGGTACTACCAGGGGCGGGGTCGGCCTGGGGTTGCGCGCGAACAGAAACTGCGTGGGAATCGGCTGGGGCAGTGGCGCGTCGGCGGTCATGCCCCACAGGTTGCGCCACGAGGCGGGCGGCGGTGCCGTGTCGGGCCGGTCCCAGGTAACCACGGCGCGCGTTTCCATGCTGTATTGGCAATAGTCGATGCGCAGGCGGTAGGGCTCGTTCGCTTTTAGCTCAACGGCCGCGGTGTAGTTGCTCACGGGCTGGCCTCGCCATTCGTTGAGAATGAGCTTGTCGTTGACCCAGATGCGGATGCCGTCGTCCACGGTAACGTGAAAGACATAGCGTCCGCTGGCGGGCGGCAAGAGCCAGCCCGTCCAACGCACCGAGAAGTTTTCCGAGGGCATCCCGGCAGCGGGAGGCTGCTGCCCCCAGTTGAAATTCAAACTCGCGTCGCGCCGGCTCAGTACAAACCGTTCAAAGTCAGTGCCCTCATAGTAGTCTCCTTGATGCCGTCGCCGCCCGCCGGTGCTGATTGCGCCATGATGGCAACCGACGGCAGGGCTACTGCCAGCCAGCAGCCCACCAGCATTTGCCCAAACCACCGAATAGTTGCCTTAGCCATGCCCCAAGAACGGCAATTGTGGAAATTGTAGTATTCAACTCCCACAATATGGAGGCCGGCGCTACTTAAATTCGTGGCCGCAATGAAAGCAGTGAAACCGCTTGCCCCGCAGCGGAAACCGCAGCAGCACCGACAGCAGCCCCGACCAGAAGCCGTAGGTGTTGCGCGTAGCCGGCCCGTAGGCCACGTCCGACGACCCGCACCGGGGGCAGCGCGGCGCCACCGGGTCGGGAGCATCGGCGGCAAAAGAATCCACATCGGGCCCGGTGGCCAGCGGCACGGGCACGTCCTGCAAAATCTCCAGGGCCGCGTCCACATCGCGCTGGCGCACGTGCAGCCGCACGCCGCCCGTGATGGGGCTGTAGAGCGGCATCAGCGACACCAGGTTTTCGTTGCTTAGAAAGCACGGAATGCCTGCCGCTTCCAGCCGGGTGCGGGCCAGGTTGGCCGCCATCGGCTCGTAGTAAGACTCAAGAAAGACGACGGAATCGGGGCTGGACATGCCGGGCAAGCGTACAGATTATTCTGCGGGCGGCGATTATCGCCGAGCCGCTTCTTCTTTGGTGGCTTCGCCAATTTCTTTGGCAGTGTGGCCGGCCTGCAGGCTCACAAATTCGGCCTGCCGCGCGCGGATGCGCACTTCCTCACGGGCCGGCAGGTCCATGCGAATCTGCTTTACCTGGTCGTTCAGGCGCTTGTACACGGCGCGGGCGTAGTCCCAGTCGCGCTCGGTCCAGGTGGTGCGCTGCTCGCGCACGGCGCGTATGAATTGGGCGTAGGCGTTGGGCAGGTCGAGGGGCGTCAGGTTGTCGAGCCTGGCCGGAGTAAGGGCCCATGAGCTTGTTTTCCATGGCGATTTCCTGGCGCGGGTCGAGGGGCTGATTGCGCCGGGCCCGGGTAGTAGCGCTGTAGCGGGCCGTGGCCTTGCCCACGTTGGCTACTTTCTGGCCGGCTTTGCGGGCCAGGGTGTCCAGTTCGCGCACGCCTTCGCGGGCTACCTCCTGGCGTTCGCGGGGCGTAGAGTCACAACCGGTGAGCAGGAGGGCGGTGCCCACAAAAAGGGCGGCGGGCAGCAGAGAAAACGAGCGGAGCATAAGGCAAAGAGTTAGTAATTGGACCTAGGTACGGCTTTGCGGCCGTAATGGCTACGTCGGGGCCGCCAGCGGCCGGCAAGATGCGCTGTTCGGTATATAGCGGTTGCTTATCTTTCGCCGAATTCTACCATTCCGGCTGCTTCCTCTTGTTGAATCGGGAAGTAGCCCAATTCTTCATTCACTGTATGAAAGCGTTTCTGGTTCTGTTTATCACACTCTGGATGGGCACTGGCGCGTGTCTGGCGCAAGATGCCCGCATCGACTTCGACAAGCTGCGGCTGAACGGGCTACCCTTCAAAGCCACCAAAGCACAAGTAGTTCAGCGTCTCGGCAAACCCCTCAAAATTGACGAACCTCATTACGAGTGTGGTTTTCTCTCCAGCCAGGAGCAAGGCAAGAAGATGTACGCTCTGCACTACGGATACGCCCAGTTCACCGGAAACGCGCACGACGGCTATCTGATGGAAAAGGTGAGTTTTACATCGAAAGCCCCGCAGGTGCTACAGTATGGCTCGTGGAAATTGAGCCAAAAAACCACTGTCAAAAGCCTAGAAACCGTGTTTGGCCAACCGCTTAAAGCCGAAAAGACCAAAGACGGCTACCAGCAAGTTATGATTCGCTCAAAGCAGGACGATGGTGCCATCTTCTGGTTCAAAAACGGCCAGCCTGATGGAATTCACGTTCTGGTCGCCCTGCTAAAAAGGACTACCTGCGGCTATGCCCAGCCCTCAGCGGTCGCCCTCTTCCAACAGCTCGCGCAGGGCGAGCCTGCTGCTCCTGCAGCCCCGGCAGGTGCGGGCAAATCCTGGCCAACCGGCTCAATACCTGCAGGGCTAGTCGGAACTCGTTTAGCTGCTGCAAGATGCTGGCCTTGCCCCACAGCGCCCCGAAGTGGCGGGGCTCGCGCTGCAGCGTTTCGGCAATGTCGGCCAGCGAAGCCCGGTATTCGCCGCGCAGGTAGTAGGCCGTGGCCCGCTTGTTCCACGCTTCGCTGAAGTCGGGGTTGAGCTGAATGAGACGGGTGAAATGCTGAATGGCCAGCGTGTGGTCGCCCGCCTGCATGGCGCGCATGCCGGCCTCGAGCTCCTTGTCGAGCGCTACGTCGCCGGAGGCCAGCCACTGCTGCCAAATCCCATTTTGCAGAACCTCAATCTCGGCCGGAGCCGTGGCCAGCCGCAAGCAGGCAAACAAGTCGTCTAACATCTAACAGCCTTCAGTTATCATTCAACAAGCAGGCGGCTCCCCATCGGCCCAGGCCGGTGGCAGAGCACAATGTGCTGCGCACCTAAGCCCATACGGCGGCTAAATGATGGAGGTTAGATTGAGCTAAAACAACTCCTTGGCCACGCGCCGGATGCTTTCGGCCTTGCCCATGGAGTAGTAATGCAGGCAGGGCACGCCGTGAGCCATGAGCTCGCGGCTTTGGTTGAGGCACCATTCGATGCCCACGGCGCGCACGGCGTCGTTGTCGCGGCACTGGCTCACGGCCTCCACCAGCGGCTCGGGCAGGTTAAGGTAGAAGGCCCGCGGCAGCATCGTGAGCTGCGATTTGGTGGTGAGGGGCTTCAGACCGGGGATGATGGGTACGTCGATGCCCGCCGCGCGGCAGAGCTTTTCGAAGCGGAAAAACTCTTCGTTGTCGAAGAACATCTGGGTCACGATGTAGTCGGCGCCGCGGTCCACTTTGTGGCGCAGGTAGCGGATGTCGGCGTTGTAGTTGGGCGCCTCGAAGTGCTTTTCGGGGTAGCCGGCCGTGCCAATGCAGAAGTTGGTGGCCCACACGTCGTCCTGCTCCTGGTCGAGGTACTCGCCCTTGTTCAGGTTGGCCACCTGGCCGATGAGGTCGCAGGCGTAGGCGTGGCCGTCAGGCTCGGGCTTGAACACGCCTTCTGATTTGATGGGGTCGCCGCGCAGGGCCAGGATGGAGTCGATGCCCAGAAAGTGCAGGTCAATCAGCGCGTTCTCGGTCTCTTCCTTCGTGAAGCCGCCGCAGATGAGGTGGGGCACGGTGTCCACGTCGAAGCGGTTTTTGATGGCCGCGCAAATGCCTACCGTGCCGGGCCGGCGGCGCACGGTTTTCTTCTCCAGCAGGCCGTTGGGGTGCTGGCGGTACACGTATTCCTCGCGGTGATAGGTCACGTCGATAAACGGCGGCTTGAACTCCATCAGCGGCTCAATATTGGAAAAGAGCGTGTGGATGTTCTCGCCCTTTTTCGGCGGCAGCACCTCGAAGGAAAAGAGCGTTTTGCCGTTGGCACGCTCCAAATGTTCGGTAACTTTCATATAAGTAGCGTGGACTCTGCGAGTCCGCGCATGGAAGCGTAAGGAAGGGTAGTTCAGGTATCGTTCAGGCGCGGACTCGCAGAGTCCACGCTACGTTACTTCGGTTCGTAGTTCAGGTTGGGCATTAACCACCGCTCCAAATCCGCCAGTTCCATGCCTTTGCGTTGGGCTATGTCGGCCACCTGGTCCTTGCCGATTTTGCCCAGGCCGAAGTAGCGCGAATCGGGGTGCGCGTAGTACATGCCACTCACCGAGGAGGCCGGGTACATGGCCAGGTTTTCGGTGAGCGTGATGCCGGTTTTCTCGCCCGCGTCGAGCAGTTGGAACAAGGTGATTTTCTCGGTGTGGTCGGGGCAGCCGGGGTAGCCCGGGGCCGGGCGCACGCCGCGGTATTTTTCCTGCACGAGGTCCTCGTTGCTGAGGTGCTCGTCGGGCGCGTAGCCCCAGAACTCGCGGCGCACCCGCTCGTGCAGGCGCTCGGCGAAGGCCTCGGCCAGGCGGTCGGCCAGGGCCTTCACCATGATGCTGGAGTAGTCATCGTGGTCGGCGGCAAACTGGTCAAGCAGCTTCTCGATGCCGATGCCGGCCGTGACAGCAAAGCCGCCCATGTAGTCCTGGCGGCCCGAGTCTTTCGGCGCCAGAAAGTCGGAGAAGGCGATGTTGCGGATGCCTGGGCCCTTTTCGCCCTGCTGGCGCAAGGTGAAAAACTCGGTGGCTACCGTGTCGCGGTTGTCGTCGGCGTAGATTTCGATGGTATCGTAATCAACGGTGTTGGCGGGCCAGAAACCGAGCACGGCACGAGCCGTGAGCAGCTTGCCGTCGATGATGCGCTTGAGCATGGCCTGGGCGTCTTCGAAAAGCTTGGTTGCCGCTTCGCCCAGGTTCTCGTCGGTGAGGATGCGCGGGTAGCGGCCTTTCAGCTCCCAGGTGTGGAAGAAGGGCGTCCAGTCGATGTACTCGGCCAGCTCAGCGAGGTCGTAGTCTTCCAGCACTTTCGTGCCCAGGAAGGTGGGTTTGGTGATGCTGGTGTTAGCCCAATCCGACTTGAACCCGTTTTCGCGGGCGGCCTCGATGGTCAGGTAATTCTTGTCGCGCTGGCGGCTGGCGTAGTCGGCGCGCAGGGCGGCGTAGTCGGCGGCTACCGTTTCGGCATAGGCCGCTTCGCCGGAGCCTAGCAGGCCCGCCGCTACGCCCACGCTGCGCGAAGCGTCGTTCACGTGCACCACGGGGCCACTGTAGGCGGGCGCGATTTTCACGGCGGTGTGCAGGCGCGAGGTGGTAGCGCCACCAATGAGCAGGGGCACTTTCATGCCGCGCTTCTGCATGGCCTGGGCCACGTACACCATCTCATCAAGCGAAGGCGTGATGAGGCCGGACAGGCCAATCACGTCCACGTTCTGGGCCTGAGCTTCGTCGAGAATCTTCTCCAGCGGCACCATTACGCCCAGGTCCACGATATCGAAGTTGTTGCAGGCCAGGACCACACCCACAATGTTCTTGCCGATGTCGTGCACGTCGCCCTTCACCGTCGCCATCAGAATTTTGCCAGCCGTCTGGCGGTCCGAGCCTTGCTTGTCGGCCAGCAAATACGGTTCGAGGTAGGCCACCGCTTTCTTCATCACGCGAGCCGACTTCACGACCTGCGGCAGGAACATTTTGCCAGCCCCAAACAGGTCGCCTACCACGTTCATGCCGGCCATCAGCGGGCCTTCAATCACGTCGAGCGGGCGGGCCAGCTCCTGGCGGGCGGCTTCGGTGTCTTCGTCAATGAATTCGGTGATGCCCTTTACCAATGCGTGTGAGAGGCGCTCCTGCACCGGCAGGCTACGCCAGGCATCGGCTACTACTTCGACTTTGCCTTTTTGCTTCACGGTTTCGGCAAATTCCAGCAGGCGCTCGGTGGCGTCGGGGCGTCGGTTGAGCAGCACGTCTTCCACCAGTTCCAGCAGGTCCTTGGGCACTTCGTCGTACACCGCGAGCCTGGTTGGGGTTCACGATGCCCATGTCCAGCCCCGCCCGGATGGCGTGGTAGAGGAAGGCCGCATGCATGGCCTCGCGCACCACCTCGTTGCCGCGGAAGGAAAACGAAATGTTCGACACGCCGCCGCTGGTAAGGGCGCCCGGCAGGTTCTGCTTTATCCAGCGCACGGCCTCGATGAAGTCGATGGCGTAGTTGCGGTGCTCCTCCATGCCGGTGCCGACGATGAGGATGTTGGGGTCGAAAATAATGTCCGAGGCCGGGAAATCGATGCTCATCAGCAGGTCGTAGCTGCGCTGGCAGATTTCCTTGCGGCGCTCCAGCGTGTCGGCCTGGCCTTCCTCATCGAAGGCCATCACGACCATAGCCGCGCCGTACTGGCGCACGGTGCGGGCCCGCTGCAAAAACACCTCCGGCCCTTCTTTCAGCGAAATCGAGTTGACGATGCTCTTGCCCTGCACGCACTTCAGGCCGGCTTCCAGCACGCTCCATTTCGAGGAGTCTATCATCAGCGGCACCCGCGAAATGTCGGGCTCCGAGGCAATCAGGTGCAGGAAGGTGGTCATAGCCTGCTCCGAGTCGAGCATGCCCTCGTCCATGTTGATGTCGAGCACCTGGGCGCCTTCTTCTACCTGTACCCGAGCCACGGCCAGGGCTTCTTCATAAGCACCGGTGCGGATGAGGCGGGCAAAAGCGCGCGAGCCGGTCACGTTGCAGCGCTCGCCCACGTTAACAAACAGGCTTTCGGGCTTGATGGCAAACGGTTCCAGGCCGCTCAGGTGGGTAGCGGGGGGATTTCGGTGGGCAGCGGGCGCGGCTTGTATTGCTCGGCCAGCTTGCTTAGCTCGGCAATGTGCTGCGGCGTGGTGCCGCAGCAGCCGCCCACCACCGTCACGATGCCGTCCTTCAAATAGTCTTCAACCAGCGCCGCGAATTCCTGGGCTGATTCGTCGTAGCCACCAAACGCATTCGGCAAACCGGCATTCGGGTAAGCCGAGATGTGCACGTTGGAAATCCGGCTCAACTCCTCCACGTACTGCTTGAGCCTGGTGCGCGCCGAGGGCGCAGTTCAAACCCACGCTCAGCAGCGGCAGGTGGCTGATGGAGTTCCAGAATGCCTCCACCGTCTGCCCCGAGAGCGTGCGGCCCGAAGCATCGGTGATGGTACCCGAAATCATGAGCGGCACCTGGCGGCCGCCCTCATCAAAGAACTTCTGCACGGCGTAGAGTGCCGCCTTGGCGTTCAGTGTGTCGAAGATGGTTTCGATGAGCAGGGTGTCGACGCCACCGTCTACGAGGCCGCGCACCTGCTCGAGGTAGGCGGTGGCCAACTCATCAAAGGTTACGGCGCGGAAGCCGGGGCGGTTTACGTCGGGCGAGAGCGAGGCGGTGCGGTTGGTGGGGCCCACGGCGCCGGCCACGAAGCGCGGCTTGTCGGGCGTGGAGTACTCGTCGGCGGCTTCGCGGGCCAGGCGGGCCGACTCGTAGTTGAGCTCATATACCACGTGCTCCAGGCCGTAGTCGGCCTGGGCAATGGTGGTGCCGGAGAAGGTGTTGGTTTCCACCATGTCGGCCCCCGCGGCGAAGTACTCGGCGTGGATGCCCTTGATTATATCCGGCCGGGTGAGGCTGAGCAGGTCGTTGTTGCCGCGCAGGGGCTTGGGGTGGTCGGCAAAGCGGGCGCCGCGAAAGTCCTCCTCGGTCAGCGGGTGGCGCTGAATCATGGTGCCCATGGCGCCGTCGAGAATCAGCAGGCGCTGGCGGAGCAGTTCGGGAAGGGGAGAGGGCGCGGCGAGGGTGGCAGTGGACATTTCTTTCGGGTTGAGTAACGGGCAAGCAGCGCGTATCCAGAAAGAAACCCGTACAGTTGAGTACGGTTCCGGCTGTCATCTTCTTTCACCTAAAAACGCGGTGAAACGGGAGTTGGCACCTACTCGCGGTAGGTTGCCAAGACGTCATCGGGCCCGGTCCCTCGGTCTTTCTGGATAGCAGCGTAGGGCGAAGATACAACGCAATGAAAAAATATGGGACAACTGCCACTTCAGGGCTGCTGCTCGCGCTGTTGCCCCGCTCTTGGTTTTAAGGCACCTCCATAGGACGGGGAGCGGTCTGACCTGCACCGATTTATTTAATAGTTGCTTATAGAACAGAACCAATTAGCTCAGGTAAAACATTGTCTCGGTTACTATTGACAACGAGGGCGCTACCGAAGAAAGTGAGGATGAGCTTTTGCTTGTTCGTATTAAAAATGCATATTTATGTCTTAATAATGTCATGTTTAATCTTGTGACAGTTCTTTTTAGCTCAACTAATCTGTAAAGTATTCATTATGCATCAGGCCCTAACCAGTACGTTGACGCTTGTTTGGTATTTTGTTCAAGCCTATGTTCTGGGGTCTTGTCTTTACGCTATTTCTTCGGCTGGTATCTTTCTGTTGTTCTACAACAAAATCAAGCGCCTGTTTACGCGTAGCGATGCCAGTACTACCGGGATAAGTACCAGGTTTGTGCTGCTAATCCCGGCTCATAATGAAGCGCGACTGTTGCCGGGGTTACTGGCCAGCATACAGCGGCTAAAGTATCCGGCAGAGCTATACAAGACCGTGGTAATTGCCGATAACTGCACGGACAACACGGCGGCCATCGCCAAGCGGGCCCGGGGAGTGCTTTGCCTGGAGCGTACAACGCCGGACCGCTCCGACAAGGCGCAGGCGCTGCAATACGCCAGCGGCAAGCTCCCGTTTCAGGGAGATTCTCCGGAAGCTGTGGTTTGCATCATCGACGCAGATTGCGCGCTGGCCGACGACTATTTGCTTGAGCTAGACAAAATGTACTCCCAGCCCGGTGCGGCATCGGTGGTGCAGTCGTTCCGAAGCGTGAGCAACGCGTTCGAGTCGGACGTGACCATCCTCGACGCCGCCGCCGAGGCCTTGCGGCAGTGGGTGCTGCTGGGCACGCGCAAGTTGCTGGGCCAGGGTGCATTTCTACTTGGCTTGGGCTGCTCCATGCGTCAGTCGGTTTTTGACGAGTTGGCGGCCCTGCCGGTAACTTCCCTGGCCGAGGACAAGGAGTGGAAAATACATCTGACCAAAAAACATGCACGTGGCCTACTGCCCCACGGCTCGCCTGAGCTACGAGGTCGTATGCGATGCAAAGGCGTTTCATAAGCAGCGCAAACGGTGGCTTTCGGGCTACTTCCAGTCGCTCAAAATGCACGGCCCGGGCATGCTGCTGCGCGGGATAAAAAATGGCAACCTGTCCCAATTAGACGTCGCCGCCGACCTGCTGCAGCCGCCCCGGTCCATCCTGCTGCTGGCAGCGGTGGTCGTTGGGGGCCTGAGCTTTGCGTTCGAAGAAGTGGCGCTGGTGAACGGATGGGGCTGGCTGGGATTCATTATAGCTTTCGCCCTCTACGGCTCCATTGGTCTGTGGCTGATTGGGGCCCGCCCACGGTCTTATCTGCTGCTGTTTTCCAGCTTTAAGCTCATCGCTACGGTGGCCAGGTCGGCGGGCGCCATTATATTGGGCCAAGGCGTGGAAGACTGGAGCGCCACCCGACAGGAACAGCAGAAGGTATAATGGCCTATTCCGGAACAACGGTGCTCATGTACCACGCGCTGCTGGCCCACCCCGGGCCCAGCCCCCACGCGGTGCATATAGCAGCCCAACTGTTTGAGCAGCAAATGGCGTGGCTTCACGCGCACCGTTACGAAGCCATAACCGTAGCGGAGCTGCACCGGCGGTTGACGGACAGTGAGTTAACGCCCAATACCGTGGTCATCACCTTTGACGATGGCTACCTGTCGTTGCTGACACAGGCGACTCCGGTCTTAAGTAAGTACGGCTTTGCCGCCACCCTCTTTCTGACCACCGGCTTTGTCGGGTTGCCAGAATTTCCGGCCTCATTCGCCGCCGCGGTGCCACCCGGCGACCGGCCGCTGACGTGGGCCGAAGTTCGGGAAATGCACGCTTTGGGCTGGAACATACAAGCGCACAGCTGCACGCACGTACCCCATGCCGGCCTGCCGGCCCAACAGCTGCGGACGGAGCTTGACGAGAGCAAGCGCCTCATCCAAAGCAATCTGGGCGCCGATGTTGCATTCTATGCCTTTCCGTACGGCAGCTACGACCGGCACACACTGCAGGCCCTGCACCACGCCAATTACCGGGCGGGATTTTCCGTGCACAGCGGCCAGGTCACTCCCTACCACGACTTGAAAAGGCTGCCACGCGTGGAAATGAACACCAGTTGCAGCCTGGAAGTCTTCGAAAGCCTGGTCCGCACGGGTCACGTTTCGAGTGCGGCTCAATACCGGGCCTGGGTGCGCGATGGGGTCTTTTATTTTCCTGTTGTCAAAGACACCCTTCAGAAAGTATTTAAGAGTTTGGTTAACTGACGCGGTAGGCCTCACAGCGGCCACGCTGGCCACACGCTGCCCGCCTCAAACACCGCCGGCTCCGGCGGCAGCTCCAGAAACGCCGTGGCGCCCAGCAGCCCGGCCAAATCACCGGACCCGCCCACGCGCAGCGGCGTGGCCAGGCGGCGCCCTTCCGTATCCACAGTCAGGCGCACTGGTACAAAGTGAGCCAGGCGGGGCTTGAAGTTGATGTCGACGGTGAGCACGGCCGGCGCGGGCGCTTCTTGGGCTGCGGTAGTTTCTAAAGCATCTGCTGGCTGCATGCAGGCCCGCAGCCAGGGCCGCACGTAGCGGCAGGCCGTGAGAAAGGTAGAAACCGGGTTGCCGGGCAGGCCGAATACCACGGGCCCTTCCGGCCTCGCGCCAAACCACATGGGCTTGCCGGGCCGCTGGTTTACCTCGTGAAAAATTTCCTCCACCCCAGCTCGCGCAGCAGGCCGGGCAGGTGGTCGGCGCGGCCCTTGCTTACGGCTCCGCTCAGCACCACGGCATCGAAGCCCGCGCCGAGGATGTTTGTCAGGCCCAGGCTTAGCTCTTCCCGGTCGTCGGGCAGGTGAAACAGCGAGACATCGGCTCCCGTCTGGGTGAACAGGGCTTGCAGCGCATACGCATTGGAACGCCGGATTTGGTGCGGCAAAGGCGTTTCAGTGATGCCCACCAGGCTCGTCGCCGGTGCTGATGACGGCGAGGCGCGGGGCGCGCGTTACGGCTATATCGGCGGCGCCTACGGTGGCGGCTACGGCCAGCTCGGCGGGGCCTAAGCGGGTGCCGGGCTTGAGCAGCACGTCGCCTCGGCGTCGGTCAGCCGCCTGGCCGTGGATGTTGACGCCGGGCGCCGAGGGCGGCGGAATCTGGATGGTGGCGCGGTTGTCGGCCAGCAAAATGTCCTCGTAGCGCACCACCACGTCGGTGCCGGGCGGCAAGACAGCGCCGGTCATCACTTCTACCGCGGCGTGCGGGTTCTGCAGCGGCTGGGGCGGGGCACCGGCGTACTGCGTGTGCTCAATTTCGAACTCGGTCTGGCCCGCGGCCCAGGCAGCGTGCACCACCGCTATGCCGTCCATCGCCACCCGGTTGAAGGGCGGAAAGTCGCGGTCAGCCACCAGGTTTTCGGCCAGGATTCGGCCGGCGGCGCGGGGCAGGGGCACGGTTTCGGTGGGGAGCGGGCGGGCGGTGGCCAGCACGCGGGCAAAGGCTTCGGCAACGGTGAGCATAAGGCGCAAGGAAAATGTAGAGACGCATATTTGCGTCTTCGCTGAACGATGTAACGGGCAAACGCCCGGCCGCTGCTCTATTTTGCCAAACAATCGGCGGCGGGAGTTGGCTATTGACACGTCGGCGGCAACAGTTGCTGTGGTACCAGCCATCCGTTCAACGATTAGACGCAAATATGCGTCTCTACGCTCTATGCTAACCAAGAATTTCACCCACGTAAACGCCGCTAACCAGCCCACCATGGTCGATGTGGGGGCCAAGGCACCCACCCGCCGCGTGGCCCGCGCCCGCTGCCGCGTGGTGCTGGGGGCCGAATTGTTGAGCCGCGTGCAGGCCGGCGAAATGCCCTCGCACAAGGGCCCCGTGCTGCACACGGCCATCCTGGCGGGCATTATGGGCGCCAAACGCACCTCCGAGCTCATCCCGCTGTGCCACCCGCTGGGCCTCGACGACTGCAAGGTCACTATCGAGCCCGACGGGCCCGATGCCCTGCGCGTGGAGTGCACGGCGGTAGTCACGGGCCGCACCGGCGTGGAGATGGAAGCCCTGACCGGCGCCACCGTAGCGGCCCTCACCATCTACGACATGTGCAAGGCGTTTTCGCACGACATCACCATCGATAGTGTGCAGCTTGTGGAGAAAACCGGCGGCAAGCTCGACTTCCATCGCGCCGAAAATTTGTAAATTTCACCATGGACAGTCATTTAAGCACAACCGCAAAACGTACCAAACACGCCGCCCTGGCCCGTCCCGATGTGGGCGAATTTGGCCGCCACGAGCCTGGCCATTTTGGGGGCGCCCTGCGGCGATATTCAAGCTCTGGTAGCTCAACTGCTGCCGCACTTGGCGCCCGCCCTGCGCGTCGCTTATGTGGATGCCGACCACGCCGCCGGTGATACTGCCGCCGCTAAAGCAGCTTCAGGCACGGCCACTCGCCCTGTGCCATTTGTAGCCGAAAACGGTCTTTCGGCTGAGTTGGTCGATAAAATCACGTATCGCCAGCTCAACCTGACCCGCGCGCTCGACAGGTTTTCGCAGCCCGAGCCTGCTGGCGCACGAAAGCGTGGTGCTGGTGAACGGCAACCACTTCCGGGCGCGCCAGCAAGTCGTGATTGTAGACCCGCGCAAGCCCCTGGACAAAAAGCTCGACCGTCTCACCGACGTGCGGCTGATTCTGCTAGCCGAAGGCCAAACCGACCTGCCCGCGGTGCTGGCCGAGCATTTGTCCAGCGCCCCGCTGCCGCCCGTGCTGCGCCTGGTCGATACGGCCGGCATCGCCGCCTTCATCCGGCAGTGGTACCTCGTGGCCGCACCCGTGCTGCGGGGCCTCGTGCTGGCCGGTGGCCGCAGCGAGCGCATGCAAACCGATAAAGGCGCGCTCCACTACCACGCCCTCGACCAGCGCCAGCACACGGCCGCGCTGCTCAGCGAGTTTTGCCCCGACGTGCGCGTGTCCGTCCGCCCCGACCAAGCGGCCGACCTGCCCGCCGGCCTCAAGCCGCTGCCCGATACCTTCCTGAACCTCGGCCCGCTGGGCGGCTTGCTGTCCGCGTTCCAGGCCGACCCCAACGCGGCGTGGCTGGTGCTGGCCTGTGACCTGCCCTTTCTTACCCGCCAGACCCTAGAGTTTCTGGTAACCAACCGGCAGCCCGCCCGCGCGGCCACGGCCCTCAAAAGCCCCTGGAACGACTTCCCTGAGCCGCTCGTGACCATCTGGGAGCCGCGCAGCTACGGGCAGCTGCTGCGCTTCCTGAGCCTGGGCTACTCCTGCCCACGCAAGGCCCTGATTAACTCCGATACTGAGTTGCTGGAGCCGCCCGTGCCCGCCGAGCTGCGCAATGTGAATACGCCCGAAGAGCGGGAAGCAGCCGAAAGAGAACTGATTGGGTAACCTGCCAAGAGCCAGTGGCTCCCCTTCGGCTGGCTATAGCCGAGGTGTCAGCCTTGCGCAAGAAATAGCGAACCCCTAACTCCTTGAAAACCTGCCCGACCGTTCTACGGTCGGGCTTTTTTGTGGGCCTTGTATACCTGTTGAGCTAAAAAGGGCGTTTACGGCTCAGTTTGGCACACTTTTCGAAGGAAGCCAGTTCGAGTATATTTTTCACTCTCTATAACTGACATGAAAAAATCTGCATTTCTCGTAGCCTCCCTGCTCGCCACGGCGGCCGTTTCGTCGGCTCAGGCCCAGGACGGCGCTCGTTTTGGTTTCCGCGCTGGTGCCAACTATTCCAACCTGGCCGGCAACATCGAAAACGAAAGCACCTACAATAACAAAGTCGGCTTTTTGGGCGGCGTAATACTCAACCTCCCCGTGACGAGCGACGGCTTCTTCTCGGTGCAGCCCGAGGTGCTGTATTCGCAGAAGGGTTTTGAAAACAAGCCCACCGAATATTCCCGTACGCTGCCGTTGCTCGGCACGCGCACCGAGAAGCGCGAAGGCAATGTCAACTACAACTACCTCGACGTACCGGTGCTGCTGAAAATCAACGCCGGCGGCTTCGTGGCCGAAGCGGGCCCGCAGTATTCGTACCTGCTGAGCTCTAACGACGAAACCAAAACCACCATCACCACCAACGGCAAGTCGGAAACCAGCAGCGCACAAAACAAAAACGACGTGAGTGGCCTCAACCGAAACGAGTTGGGCTACGTGGCCGGCGTGGGCTACCAGGCCGAAAACGGCCTGAGCCTGAACCTGCGCTACAACGGCGCCCTCAGCGACTTGGTGAAATCCGACAACACCACTTACTTCAACGGCGACCTCAAAAATGCCCGCCACTCGGCGTTCCAGCTCTCGTTGGGCTACCTGATTCCGAGCAAGTAAGCCCCATTTGTCATTAATCAGCATTTGTCATGCTGACGAAGGAAGCATCTTATCCCCGCTGAACAAGTCATCCGACGGTGATAAGATGCTTCGCTCCGCTCAGCATGACAGACGGTTAAAATTTCCATAAAAAAGCCCGGCTTCTGCTTAGAGGCCGGGCTTTTTTGTGTTCGAAAAATTGAGCTACGGGTGCGCTGCCACCCACTCGGTGCCGTCTTCGTACTCCTCGCGCTTCCAGATGGTCACTACCTGCTTGAGCGTATCGATGATGTACTGGCAGGCGGCGAAGCTTTCGGCGCGGTGCGGGGTGGCCACCGCCACTACCACGGCCACATCGCCGAGGGCCAGTGTGCCTTTGCGGTGCACCACGGCCACTTTCTGCAGCATGGGCCATCGCTCGACGGCCTGGTCCACCACGTGGCCGAGCCTGGGTCAGCGCCATGCTGTCGTAGGACTCGTAGTGCAGCCGGTGCACGGGGCGCCCGCCCGATTGGTTGCGCACCGTGCCGATGAAGGCGTTGACAGCCCCGGCGGCCTCGGTTTGCACTTCGGCCAGGGCGGCGGCCACATCGATGGGGCGGTCAGTAATGGCGAGGTAGGGCTTCATGCAGTCGCGGGTATTGTAGCGCGGACTTTGTAGTCCGCGTTTGTCTGGGGAAGGTGGCGTGGGGGCGCAGACTGCAAAGTCCGCGCTACATCACCCGCCAGCGACGGGCGGAATGAGGGCAATTTCATCGACGGTGTGCAGCGGCTGGTCGTCGGACGCATACTCGTTGTTCACGGCCACGGCGCAGCTGCGCAGCTCGCCTAGGGCGGGGTACTGCTTGCGCATTTCGGCCAGCAGCTCGCCCACCGTGGCGGGCGCGGGAGCCGGCAGCTCAATTACCGACGTGCCCACGATGTCGCGGGTGATGCCGAATAAACAGACTTTTAAAGACATATCTTCGACGTAAATTTTCGAAATGAAAAATGATGCTGGGACTGCTGGCCCCAGTCTTGAACACCTTCCGGGCAATGGGGGTTTAGCGCAAGTCGGCTGTCTTACGTACAGCCGCACAAATTTGGTGATAAACGTGCAGCCTACTCTTTCCCTTCCGGCCACCCCCGTGGTTTCGCCCC
Organism: Hymenobacter humi; assembly: GCF_042665855.1. Lineage (NCBI taxonomy): Bacteria > Pseudomonadati > Bacteroidota > Cytophagia > Cytophagales > Hymenobacteraceae > Hymenobacter > Hymenobacter humi. Next base: position 1,274,251 of record NZ_JBHTEK010000001.1, read on the forward strand.
TCTACGACCAGCACGGCCGGCCGCTGGAATACCTGCGCCTGGCCGTTACGGACCGCTGCAACCTGCGCTGCTTCTACTGCATGCCCGAAGAAGGCATCAAGTACATGCCCAAGCACGACTTGCTGAGCTACGAGGAAATGCTGCGCCTCACTGGCCTGCTGGCCACGCTGGGCGTGCGCAAAGTGCGCCTGACCGGCGGCGAGCCCTTCGTGCGGCGCGACCTGGTGCCCTTCATGGAGCGCCTGGCCCAGCTGCCCGGCATCGATGACATCAGTCTGACCACCAATGGCGTGCTCACTGCGCCCCACGTGCCCGCCCTGGCCCACCTGGGCGTGAAAGCCGTGAACCTCAGCCTCGATACCCTGAACCGCACCCGCTTCGCCAGCATCACGCGGCGCGACGAGCCTGCCGCGCGTGATGGAAACGTTCTACGCCTTGCTCGACGCCGGCATCCAGGTGAAAATCAACGCCGTGGTGATGGACGGCCAGAACATCGACGACCTGATTCCCCTGGCCGACCTCAGCCGCACGCTGCCCATAGATGTGCGCTTCATTGAGGAGATGCCCTTCAACGGCGGCAGTCACGAGGCCGGGCCGGCGTCGCTGCCATGGAACCACGTGCGCATCCGCCAGCACCTGGAAGCGCATTTTGGGAGCTCACGCCGGTGCCCATGCCCGCCGGTGCCACTGCTTCCGACTATTCCATTGCCGGCCACCAGGGCCGCGTGGGCATCATTGCGGCGTATTCGCGCACCTTCTGCGGCACCTGCAACCGCCTGCGCCTCACGGCCGAAGGCGGCATCAAAACCTGCCTCTACGACCAGGGCGTGCTCGACGTGCGCGCTCTGCTACGCGGCGGCAAAGCCGACGAGGAGATTGTAGCGGCCCTGGCTGCCGCCTTCCGTTTCCGGGCCGCCAACGGCTTCGAGGCGGAGCAGAAGCGGCCGCTGCACCAGCTCAGTTTCGAGAGCATGGCCACGATTGGCGGATAGCGAAGTGGCTTTGCGCTTCGGGGGCATACCTGGCTTGCGTTGGGCTAAACCGCCAGGTATCATGGGTGGCCTGTGCTGCTAGCGTGGGAAAGGAACGTCATGCAGAGCGCAGCGGAGCATATCGCGTGTCGGGAACCTCACCCCGGCCCCTCTCCAAAAGAGAGGGGAGCCACGGCGCAAGGTTTTAGCTCAATTTCAATAAAAAGCCCCGGCTCAAAACTGAGCTGGGGCTTTTTATTTGGTTAACGTTAGGCTCCCCTCTCTTTTGGAGAGGGGCCGGGGGTGAGGCCCCGGGCGGGCGAGCGGTTAGCACACTACAGAACGTTCGGCAGGGCATGACGCTAAGCCGGATAAGCATTTAAAACATGCCGTTTCCGTTCTGGGCCTTCTCCGGCACTTCCTGCAGCACGTCCCAATGCTCCACAATTTTGCCATTGGCATCGAACCGAAAAATATCGATGCCGGCGTAATCGTGGCCGCCGGGCCAGGTTTGGTGGCAGTGCAGCACCACCAGGTCGTTTTCGGCAATGGCCCGGACCACGCGCACGTGCTTGCCAGGATACTCGGCCTGCATTCGCAGAAAATACGTGACGAACCCCAGCTTGCCATCCTTCACGTGGGGGTTGTGCTGGATGTACTCGTCGCCCACGTAGCGCTCCAGCGCCTCAGCCGGCTGGCAGTCGTTGAACATTAGCTCGTAGAAGACAATTGCGTTCTGCTTGTTGCGGTCCGGTTGGGTCATGGTTTCGGGGCGGGAACGTTTGTTGGGAGCGGGCCGCGGCTTTTGCCGAAAAGGCAACTACTGCGCGCTGGCCGGCGTTGGGGGAGCTTGTAATTTGCTAAAAATTAGTGTGAGACGGCCCCTGCCCAGCGCTCGGGACGAGAAGGAATTATGATTTCATTGACTGCTACGGCCCCGCCCATTTCCCGAAAAGCCCACCGGTTGGCGGTGGGCGCTTTGTTTTTTCTCCTGGGTTTGTGCTTTGCCAGTTGGGCCTCGCGCATTCCCAGCATTCAGCAGCGCATGGGGATTTCGGAATCGCAGTGGGCCTGGTGCTGCTGGCGCTGCCCATTGGGCAACTGCTGTCCTTGCCCGTTACCGGGTGGCTGGTGGCCAAGGAGGGCAGCCGCAAGGTGGTATTGTGGGGCGTGGGGCTGTATGCTACGGCCCTGGTGGGCCTGGGCTGGGCAAGCAGCCTCTACCAGCTGCTGCCGTGCTTGGTGCTTTTTGGCGTAGGGGGCAACCTGACCAATATCTCCGTGAATACCCAGGCCGTGGGCGTGGAGCGGCTCTACAAGCACAAGCCCATCATGGCCTCGTTTCACGGGCTCTGGAGCTTGGCGGGGTTTGCGGCTGCGGCGGTGGGCTCGTTTATGATTGGCCACGCCATCACGCCGGGCTGGCATTTCGTGCTCATTGCCCTGTTCATCATGGCCGGCCTGGCGGTGAGCGCCGGCTACACCGTGCGCGAGGATACCGGCGTCGACCCCGACCAGCCCATTTTCGTGAAGCCCGACAAGGAGCCTGCTGGGTTTGGGCGCCATTGCCTTTTGCGCGCTTATCTGCGAAGGGGCCATGTTCGACTGGAGCGGGGTGTATTTCAAAAAGGTAATCCAAGCCGATAAAGACTGGGTGGGAGCGGGCTACACGGCCTTCATGAGCACCATGGCCCTGGGCCGCTTTGGAGCCGACTGGCTGGCGGCACGCCTGGGGGCCAAGCGCGTGATTCAGCTCAGCGGGCTGCTCACGGCCACGGGCCTGCTGATTGCGGTGCTGCTGCCCACGCTGGTCACGGCCATGCTGGGGTTTCTGCTGGTGGGCTTTGGCACGTCGTCGGTAGTGCCGCTGGTGTATAGCGCGGCGGGCCGGTCGAAGCACATGTCGGCAGGCATGGCGCTGGCCTCGGTATCGACCATTGGCTTTCTGGGCTTCTTGCTGGGCCCGCCGGTTATCGGCCTGGTAGCCGGGGCCACGAGCCTGCGCGTGTCGTTTGCGCTGATTGCCTTTATGGGGCTGTGCGTGTCGGCCGTGGCAACGCGGGTGCGGGTGTAGGGCAGTCGTTGCGAGAGTCCGATGAACGTCAGGAAATAGACTGAACGGTCATGCAGAGCGCAGCGAAGCATCTCTACCGCGCAAGTAATCCTAACAATTGAGCTAGTATTGAGGTAAAGATGCTTCGCTGCGCTCTGCATGACCCGGCTACTCAAAGTTCTAACCCAAATCCAAAACCCATCCAACCCACCACATGGAAGAAACCTCATCCGTTACCAAATACACTTGGGAGGACATGCCCAAAGAGCAGCTGTCGGACCAGCTTTCGCGCCGCCTTATCACGGGCAATGACATGATGCTGGCTCACGTGTACCTCAAAAAGGCTGCGTCGTGCCCCTACACCACCACATCAACGAGCAGATAACCTACATTTTGGAAGGCGCTTTGCGTTTCCATATCGGGTCCGAAGACGGGGAGGAAGTCATTGTGCGGGCGGGCGAGGTGCTGCACATTCCGTCTAACGTGCCGCACACGGCCGAGGCGCTGGAAGACACCCTGGACGTAGACATCTTCAGCCCCCGCGCCAGGACTGGTTGGACAAATCCGACGATTACCTGCGCCAGAAGTAGCCTTATGGACCTCGGACTAAAAGGAAAAGTAGCCCTGGTGGCGGCAGCCAGCAAGGGCTTGGGCCGCGCCGTGGCCGAAGAATTGGCCACCGAAGGAGCCTCGCTGGTGCTTTGTGCCCGAGGCGAAGAAGCCCTCCAGGCAACATGCGCCGCCATCACGGCCGCCACGGGCGTGCCCGTGCTGGGCGTGACCGCCGACGTGTCCAACCCTGCCGATGTGGCCCGCGTGGTGCAGGCGGCTATGGAGCGGTTTGGGCGCGTCGACATTCTGGTAACGAACGCCGGCGGCCCGCCCGCCGGCACTTTCGATACGCTGACCCGCGAAATGTGGGAATCGGCCACGCACCTGCTGCTCACCAGCGTGGTGGAACTCACGCGCGCCGTGCTGCCGGGCATGAAGGAGCGCGGCTGGGGCCGCATTCTGAACGTGACGTCCATCGCCGCCAAGCAGCCGGTGGATAACCTGTTGCTTTCGAACAGCCTGCGGGCGGCTGTAACCGGCATGGCCCGCACCCTAGCCAACGAAGTCGCCCCGTTCGGCGTCACAGTCAACAACATCCTGCCCGGCTACACCCGCACCGAGCGGGTGGTGAATCTGGCCGATGCGGTAGCCGCACGCGACGGCATTTCGGCCGCCGATGCCACGGCCCGCTGGGAAGCAGAAATCCCCATGCGGCGGCTGGGCGAGCCCCGCGAATTCGCTGCGCTGGCGGCTTTTCTGTGTTCGGAGCGGGCCAGCTACATCACTGGCAGCTCAATTGCCGTAGACGGCGGCTGGATTCGGTCGTTGCTGTAGTAGCTGGCAGTAGCGAAAGCCACTCAGAAACCGACCATCATGCAGAGCGCAGCGGGCGGAACCACACCCTGACCCCTCTCCAAAAGAGAGGGGGAACCGAATACGCTGCAAGCTTAAAAGCTTACGTTAGGCTCCCCTCTCTTTTGGAGAGGGGCCGGGGTGAGGCTCCTGCGGTAAAGATGCTTCGCTGCGCTCAGCATGACGTTCTGTTTTTAGCGCATATCAGTCGCCTTTCAAACCATAGCCGCCCCGGTTGCTTTAAACTCTCTGGTAATACACTCTCCCGGGTTACCCATCCCACCCACCGCTTTGAACGACAACCGCACCCACCGGCAGAAGATGCTCACGTTCGCTGGCGTTCTGCTGGCCATGTTCCTGGGCTCGCTCGACCAGACCATCGTGTCGACCGCGCTGCCGCGTATCGTGGCCGATTTGCACGGGCTGGAGCGGTTCACCTGGGTCGCCACGGCCTATCTGGTGGCCAGTACGGCGCTGGTGCCTATCTATGGCAAGCTGGCGGATATGTATTCGCGGCGCAAGATTGAGGTGACGGCGGTTCTGGTTTTCCTGACCGGCTCCATGCTGTGCGGGCTGGCCGGCGAGTTTGGGCCGCTGCCGCTGCTCGGCGATGGCATGAACCAGCCTGGTGTTCTTCCGGGCCATTCAGGGCTTTGGCGGGGCAGGGCTGTTTGCCATGGCTTTCATCATCATCGCCGATTTGTTTCCGCCCGCCGAGCGTGGGCGCTACCAGGGGTTTACGGGCGCGGTATTCGGCACCTCCTCGGTGCTGGGGCCGTTTTTGGGCGGCTTCCTTACCGACCACGGCGACAACCTGATTCCGGGCGTGGCGGGCTGGCGGCTGGTGTTCTACGTGAACCTGCCGCTGGGCTTGCTGGCCCTCTGGTTTATCCTGACCCAGATGCCGGCCCTGCGCCCGCGCAGCCAGCCCAAGCCCTTCGACTACCTATCGGCGGCCTTGCTGATGGCTGGATTGATGCCGCTTGTAATGGCCTTGCAGCTCAATAAGGCCGTGTACGGCTGGACCGACCTCCTCACGCTGGGGTTGCTGGCGGTGGCCATGTGCTCGCTGGCGGCTTTTGTATTCCGCAGTCTGCGCCACGAAAACCCCATTCTGGACTTCGGCCTGTTTCGTAACCCCGTTTTTCGCACCGCCAATGGGGCGCTGTTTCTGCTGGGCGGGGCGTTTCTGGGCATCATCATTTTCCAGCCCCTATTTATGGTGAACGTGCTGGGCGTGTCAGCCACCAAAGCCGGCGTGAGCCTCATTCCGCTCTCCATGGGCGTGGTGATGGGGTCGTTGCTGGCGGGCCAGATGGTGTCGCGCTTCGGCCACTACAAGCGCTGGATGCTGGCTGGGCTCGTGGTGCTGCTCGGCGGGCTCACGCTGCTGGCCACCATGCCCGCCGACATTGGCTACTCCCAAATATTGGGCTATTTGCTGCTGTGCGGCATTGGGCTGGGGCCCACCATGCCGCTGTACACGCTGGCCATTCAAAATGCCATCGAGCCCCACTTGATGGGCCAGGCCACTTCGGCCAGCCAGTTCTTTCGCCAGATTGGCGGGGCCATCACGGCATCGGTGCTGGGCACGGTGCTCACGCTCACGCTGGCCCAAAACCTGCCCGCCGCTGGTGCTCCGCCCATGGTGCCGGTGCGGCAAATAGTAACGAGTGAAGGCCCGGCACTGCCCGCGCGGGCGGGTTCGGGGGTGGCCTCACCGGCTTTGCGGGCTGCATTTTCCAAGGCCATTTCGCGGGTGTACTTCGTCAATATTTTCCTGGTAGTTGGCGGGCTGCTGATGACGCTGTTTGTGCCGGAGCTGCCCTTACGCAAGAGCAATGCCTCGATGCCAGCTAGCGAATAGTTCGCAACGTCGGCCATTTCGGAGTCAGCTTTTTTAGGTGCCGCTTTTTCTATCTGATGGACGAACAGCAAATGGCCACAGTAAAATACAAAGACTGGGAGTTGATAGTCGACAAGGAATTGACTGAGGCAACCTATAAAAAAGTGGCTGCTGGCGGGGCGGATGATTGCACTTGCAGCAACTGTAAAAATTATGTCGCTTACCGGGAGCAGGTTTTTCCAGACGAAGTGCTAGAGCTTTTTAGTGAACTAGGAGTAGACTATCGACGAGATGTTGAAATCGTTTCCTATGAAGTTCTGCCTAATGGCAACCATCATATTGGCGGGTGGTTTCATTTCAAAGGACGCATTTTGGCAGGTGATGACTGTCGTCTTCCATTGCCGAGCGGGGGCTATTCATTGAAACTAAAAAGTATCACTGGTAACTTCTCAATTGGTTTTGCAGAAAGCAGTGATTTGACTTGGTTCAAAGACAAAGCAGGATTGGTACAAATTGAATTTGAAACCATTATTCCTTGGGTTATTGATAAGTCCCTTGAAGACAGCAATTAGGTTGTAGCACAGCGATGAGCATTGCTTCTGTCAAGAATCGAATATTCGTTTCAAGAAAAAGCCGTCAAAAGAAGAAGTTCACTGTACAACAGCGCTCTGTTAGGCTCTGCCTACTTCCCCAGCTCAACCCAGCCGCGCTGCACGGCATAGTACACCGCCGTGCCCACCACCAGCCCTACGAGGTAGCCGTACGGCAGTCCGGCGCACAGCAGCCCCACTAGCAGGGCCACCAGCAAATCGGTGCGGCTGCCGCTCACGTCCCGCAGCAGCGCGGCTAAAGTCAGGGCTTCAAACAGCAGCAGCACTCCCAACACGGGCAGCGGAAAAATCTGCACCACCTGCTGAAACCCCTGGCTGAAGAACACGCCCAGCACCAGAAACAGGCCCCCGTACAGCACCACCGAGCCGCCGGTGCGCGCCCCAAAAGCATAGTGCCCCACCATGCCGCCCGAGCCGTGGCACACCGGAAAGCCGCCCAAAAACGGATTCACCAGGTTCATGAGCGAATAAGTGAAGCTGATTTGGCGCACCGTGAGGCCGCGCTCGGGAAAGTAGTCGGCCGCAATCTGGCGGGTGGCCAGCACCGAGTTGCCCAGCGACAGCGGTATCTGGGGCAGCGCCAGCAGCAGGGCTCCCGTAAGAATATCGGCCTGCCCCGGAATGTGCCAGCCTGGGCCAGTGCACGCCAAAGGCCCGTTGGGCCGTGCCCAGGTCCAGCTTGAATACCAACGCATACGCTATGCCCAGGGCGATGACGAGCAGTGCCGCCGGCCAGCGGCGGTTGCCCAGCAAGGCCACAATGATGAGAAACGCCGCGGCAGCCAGCGCGTAGCCCGGCAAGCCATCGGCGGCCACGTACTGCTTCAGGGCCAGCGTGGCCAGCTGCAGAGCCAAGCCAAACTGGATGCCACGCACCACGGGCTTGGGCACCAGCCGCGCCAGCGCATCAATCAGCCCCGTTACCGACAGGAAAAACATGCTGACGCCAATGGCCAGGCCCCCGCCGAAAATGACCCGCCCGGGCAGCTTCTGGGAAATGACCAAGGCCGCAAACGCCTTGAGCGGCTGCACCGGCATCGGCATGCGGTACCACAGGCCGGAGAACACCTGCATCAGCCCAAACAGAATGAGTACGCCCGCACTATCCACGCCCGAAGCGGCAATCACGCCGATGAGCAGCGGCAAATCGGTGCCCAGGTCGCCAAAGGCGCCGGCCAGGCTCGTTGCGGTCGAAGCGAAGCGGCGGGCGCGTAGGGGCGGGGCAGGGTTCGGCTTGGGTCAGGGTCGAGGGTTCCACGGGGCAAAGGTCGGAGAACTTGTTACTCTTCGTCGCGCAATCTATTTCTGGCCTCGGCAACGATGGAAGAGTAATTCTTTAAGAAAGGCTCCGCTAATTGTCTTTCGAGCCTGGCCTTCGAGTAGCCAAAGCATCTTTAGCTCAACTTGGTCCACAAATAATTCGGTGTGGTCCGCTTCATTCGTCCGGGCTAAAAACTCGAACAGAACCAGTGCCTGGTCTTTGGTGAGTTTGATGATAACCTCTTCTTGTTCGGACATAATCAACGTTTGTTCTTTAGCGGGCGGGCCGTTTCGGCGGCTTCCTCAGCTACTTCGCCCAGGTATTCGCCGCTGGTTAGGTTGCGCCGGCGGTGGAAACGAAGGCGCAGGGGCTTTATGCGTTTGCCCAACACGGCCTCGGCCATGTCGTGGTCGAGGGCTCCTTCGTTGTGCGCCAGGAAGATGGTGGCCACGCCGTTGCCGATGAAATTGGTGATGGAGCGTGCCTCCGACATAAACCGGTCCACGCCCAGCAACAGGGCCAGGCCCTCCACCGGAATCACCTTCATGGCCGTGAGCGTGCTGGCCAGCACCACAAAGCCGCTGCCCGCCACCCCGGCCGCGCCCTTGCTGGTCACCATCAGAATGCCCATCATTGTGACGATTTGGCCCGTCGATAAATCAACGTGGAAGACCTGGGCCAGAAACAGCGTGGCCAGCGAAAGGTAAATGGTGGTGCCATCCAGGTTGAAAGAATAGCCCGTGGGCACCACCAGCCCCACCACCGGCTGGGCACAGCCCATGCCCTCCAGCTTTTCCATGAGGCCCGGCAGGCCAGCTTCGGAGGAGGAAGTGCCCAGCACAATCAGCAGCTCGGCCTTGATGTACTTGAGAAACGACCACATGCCGATGCCCGCGTAGCGCAGTATGGCCCCCAAAATCAGGAAAATGAACACCGCCATGGTCAGGTACACGGTTACCATGAGCTTGCCCAACGGCAGCAGCGTGGCAATGCCGTACTTGCCAATGGTGAAGGCCATGCCGCCAAACGCCCCAATGGGCGCCAGCAACATCACAAAGTGCAGTCCCCGAAACACGTACTTCGAAGCGCCCTTCAGAAAGTGAATGATGGGCTTACGGCCGGCAAACTTGCTGAGCGCCACGCCCAGGATTATCGCCACGATGAGCACCTGCAGGGTAAGGTTGTCGGCCAGAAAGTGGCCCCACGAAAACTCACCTGCCCGCTGGGTGAATTCGCTCACTTTGTCGGTGCTGAGATTTCCCACCGGCACGCCAGCCCCGGGCCTCACCACGGCCGCTACCACCACCCCGATGAGCAGCGCCAGCGTCGTCACAATTTCAAAATATAGCAAGGCCTTACCCCCAATGCGGCCCACCTTCTTGAGGTCGCCCATGGTACTGATGCCCAAGGTAATGGTGAGAAAAATGATGGGGTTGATGAACAGCTTGACGACGTCGATAAAGCGCTTGCCCAGAAACTCCATCTTCACGGCGGTGGCCGGCTGCAGGTGTCCCAGCACGGCCCCCGCCACAATGGCCAGCAGCACCCAAAGCGTGAGGTTGCGGGTAAGTTTCTTTAATTTCATTGAGTAGGATAGGTACAGGAATTTACCCACAAGAACGTCATGCCGAGCGCAGCCGAGGCATCTCGCCCGCTTCGTCTGTCATCCTGAGCTTGCGAAGGACCTTATCACGAATGGACGAGTCGTTCAAACGTGATAAGATGCTTCCTTCGTCAGCGTGACAGACGATTGGATTACTACCACACGCGAGATGCCTCGGCTGCGCTCGGCATGACGGTTGGATTAAAACTGACAGGTCCATTCCGTGCTTATACTTCACTAACCATCGCCACGTATTCACCTCTATGGAGCCTGCCATCCTATTGCCCGCCGCCAGCTACGAATTCGCTTCTATCCAAAAGGTAACCGGCGCGGGCCCACCCGTGCCCGCCTCCGACCAGCTCGCGGCCGAAGAGCCGCTGGAAATCCGTGTGGGCTATGAGGTGGATGGCCAGCGCCAGCACCGCACCCTGTCCGTGACCATGCGCACGCCCGGGCACGACGAAGAGCTGGCGGCCGGTTTCCTGCTCACCGAAGGCCTCATTCAGCACAAAGCCGACGTGCTGGGCATCATTCCCTGCCCCGACGTGCAGAAGGCCGAAGAAGCCGGCAATGTCACCCGGGCCGAGCTGGCCGCCCACGTCAAGGTCGATTTCTCGGCGATGGAGCGGCATTTCTACACCAGTTCCAGCTGCGGCGTGTGCGGCAAAACCAGCATCGACGCCGTGCGCACCGCCTCCTGCCCCGTGCTGCCCACCGCTGGCCCATACCTGAGCTACAAAACGGTGCACCAGCCTGCCCGAGCGCCTGCGTGCCGCCCAGGCCGGCTTCGAGCAGACCGGCGGGCAGCACGCCGCCGCGCTGTTTAGCCCAACCGGTGAGCTGCTGCTGCTGCGCGAAGACGTGGGCCGGCACAACGCCCTGGACAAGCTCATCGGGGCCGCGCTGCTGGCCGACTGGCTGCCGCTGCACCAGCACGTGCTGCTGGTGAGCGGCCGCGCCAGCTTCGAGCCTGGTGCAGAAAGCCGCGGCCGCCGGCATCGGGATATTGGCCGCCGTGGGTGCCCCCAGCAGCCTGGCCGTGCAGGCAGCCGAGAGCTTCGGAATGACGGTATTAGGCTTTGTGCGCAATGGGCGCTACAACATCTACAGCGGCGCCTGGCGGCTGGTGGCGGGCGCTGGCGAGCAGGCTGAACAATAGGAAATTATATGCGCCATATTCTATCTTTTGGCGCTTTCCTGCGTACTTTAAGCTTCGGCCAGCCCATTTTGCTTCGCCTCTCTCGCAATGAAACTCCGCTTCGAAGAAAATTCCATTCGCCTCCGCCTCTCCGAAAGCGAAGTAGCGCAGTTTGCCCAGTCCGGGCGCGTATCGGTGGTGGTGCCGCTCGGGCCCACGGAGCATGATAACCTGACCTACGCCCTGGAACGGTCCGAATCGGAGGAATTCCGCATTACGCACGGTGCGGGAGCCATTACCGTGAAAGTGCCGGCCGTGCTGGCCACCAACTGGACCAGTACCGACCAGAATGGGCTCTCCGCCACCCTCATGATGGCAGGCAGCCAGCCGCTCAAGGTGATAGTGGAGAAGGACTTGGACTGCAAGCACTAGCCTCCGCTCCGAGCCAGCCCCCGTTTGCGACGCCGTTCTGGGCTAAGGATTTTCCAGAGTGCAAAGCCAAAGCTCTGCTGCTTCTAAAGCAAAAGCGCAGCGCAGACAGGCAACAGTTTGGAACCTGCGCCGCAACCTGCGCAAGTACTTCCGCGTCTGACATTCGGAATAGGATTTAGCCCGAAATACCGTTCTGTAGAAATACGGCGCTTTTTTCTTAATTTTCGAAGCGAAGACGCTGCGTGGCGGCGAAATGAGCCAGGCTGCTGGCAAGCTGGATGGCCAGCTTCGTTGAAAAAATGCTGGAAAAATTACCCCGGCTCAAGGTGATTCCTGTCCCACAATCGTTTTCAGTTGTGGCTATGACCTCTGAAAACCACAAGTTTGCATTTGTAGCCGAAACAAAATCGTGCGGCTGGCATTAAGGTGTCAGGTTCTGCATCTCCTCATTAACCATTCGTTCTGCTTGTCATGGAAAAATCCCCCGTCGAAGACCCCGCCAAGCTGGCAAAACCGAACAGCAAGGAGCTGAAGACAACGCCCCCAAAAGCGGCGAGCGGCCCGACCAGGGCGAGGCCCCCGCGCCCAACAACTACAGCTCCGACCCCAACCGGACGCACGTGCACGCGCACATTCCAGCCCCCGAAGTGGCGGGCGCCAAGTACCTGAACCCCGTGCTGGCGCAGCCGCCCGAAGCCCTCACCGGCCTCAAGCTGGAAGGCCGCGAGAAGGTAGCCGCCGGCGTTACGGCCGTGCTCAAGTCCATGCAGTTTAGTTGGGCTGAGGGTGGTGTGGGCCGTGGTACCAAAGCCCTGCTGGGCCTCAACCAAAAGAACGGTTTTGACTGCTCCAGCTGCGCCTGGCCCGACCCGGACGAGCACCGCTCGGTGGCCGAGTTTTGCGAGAACGGCGCCAAAGCCACGGCTTCGGATGCCGACGACAAAGCCGCCGGCCCCGAGTTTTTTGCCAAGCACAGCCTGGCCGAGCTCTCGCGCCTGACCGACCGCGACCAGAACAATGCTGGCCGCCTCACGCACCCCATGGTGAAGCGCCCCGGCGACAACCACTACTCGCGCATTGCCTGGCCCGATGCCTTTCAAATCATCGCCGATAACCTGAACGCGCTGGACTCGCCCGACGAGGCCGTGTTCTACACCTCGGGCAAGGTGCCCAATGAGCCGGCTTTCCTGTTCCAGCTGTTTGCCCGCGAGTTTGGCACCAACAACCTGCCCGACTGCTCCAACATGTGCCACGAGAGCAGCGGCTCGGCCCTGAGCCCCACGTTGGGCCTGGGCAAGGGCTCGGTCACGCTCAACGACATCTACGAGGCCGAGGTCATCCTCATCATCGGCCAGAACCCGGGCACCAACCACCCGCGCATGCTCTCGGCCCTGCAAAAGGCCAAGCGCAACGGGGCCAAGATTATCAGCATAAACCCGCTGATTGAGGCCGGCCTCGTCGCGTTCAAAAACCCCCAGGACTTCATGAACCCGCTGCGGGCCCTGGGCGCGCTGATGGGCGACGGCACGCAGCTCACCGATGTGTTCCTGCAAGTGCGCGTAGACGGCGACATGGCCCTGCTGCGCGGCATCATGAAGCACTTGTTCGAAGCCGAGGACCTGAACCCCGGCCAGGTGGTGGACCACGCTTTCATCAAGGAGTTTACCACCGGCTTCGAGTCGTTCGAGCAGAACATTCGCAACACCGGCCTGGGAGGACATCGAGTCCGAAAGCGGCATTTCGCGCGCCCAGCTTCTGGAAGCGGCCAACCTCATCGCCCACAAGCAGAAAATCATCACCTGCTGGGCCATGGGCGTCACGCAGCAGCGCCAGGGCGTGCAGACCATCCAGGAAATTGTGAACCTGCAGCTCATGAAGGGCGCCATCGGCAAGCCGGGGCGGGCACCTGCCCGGTGCGCGGCCACTCCAACGTGCAGGGCGACCGCACCATGGGCATCTGGGAACGGGTGCCCAAGACATTCCGCGATTCGTTGCAAAAGGAATTCGGCTTCACGCCCCGAGCAAAGACGGCTTCGACGTGGTGGAAGCCATCAAGGCCATGCGCCTGGGCCACACCAAGGTATACTTCAGCCTGGGCGGCAACCTGCTGGCCGCCGGCCCCGATACCGAGATGATTGCCGAGGCCATGCGCCGGCAAAAGCTCACCGTCTATGTGGGCACCAAGCTTAACCGTGGCCACCTCGTAACCGGTGAAACCAGCCTGCTGCTGCCCTGCTTCACGCACGTCGATATCGACATGCAGAAGTCTGGCCATCAGATGACCAGCTGCGAGAACTCCATGGGCGTGGTGAGCCAGAACAAGGGCATTTTGGTGCCCTTGGCCGGCGACCAGCTCAGCGAAGTGGCCATCATCTGCGGCATGGCCATTACTACCCTCGGCGATAAAACCAAAACCGACTGGGTGGCCATGACGGAGAATTACGACGTCATCCGCGACCATATTGCGCGCGTCATTCCGGGCTTTGAGGAATTCAACAAGAAGCTGCGTGAGCCCGGCGGGTTCTACCTGCCCAACGGCCCCCGCGAGCGGAAATTCACCACCGAGAACGGCAAGGCCAACTTCAGCACCACCACGCTGGAGAAGCATACCCTGGAGCCCGGCCGCCTGGTGCTGATGACCGTGCGCAGCCACGACCAGTTCAACACCACCATCTACGAGTACAACGACCGGTACCGCGGCATCCACAACGAGCGCCGCGTGCTGTTCATGAACCAGGCCGACATGGACGAGCGCGGCATCAAAGCCAAAGACCTCATCGACATCACCAGCCACTTCCAGGGCGAAGAGCGCCGGGTCGAGAAGTTCGTGGCCGTGCCTTACGACATCCCGAAAGGCAACGTGTCGGCCTATTTCCCGGAAGCTAACCCGCTGGTGCCCATTTCCAGCGTGGCCAAAATCAGCAACACGCCCACGTCGAAGTACGTGGTGGTGACGGTGGTGCCCACGGCCGTGAACAACGACGTGCGCATCAAGGCCCGCGAGAAAATGATGGCGGAGTAGAACCTCACCCCCGGCCCCTCTCCAAAAGAGAGGGGAGCCTGATGTCATGCAATTAAACAGAAAGCCCCGGCTCGATTGAGCTGGGGCTTTTGTTTTCAAAAATTGAGCTAAAGTTTGTGCCGCGGCTCCCTCTCTTATGGAGAGGGGCCGGGGGTGAGGTTCCGCTTTACGCTACCTCGTTCTGCTTCTCCAGGTCGAACATCTCGCCCAGCATGGCCACCAGCTTTTCAGCTTCGTCGCGCTTGCAGGCCGATTTCAGGTGCAGCACGTGCTGCTTCAGAATCTTCTGCATCAGCGAGCGGGTGGCTTCGTCGAGGAGCTTGCTTTCGGCGGGGGTGGCTTTTTCTGGTAGCGGTCCAGCTCTTCCTGGCGCATGGTTTCCAGGCTGGCCTTCATTTTTTGGATGAGGGGCGAAACCATCATTTCCTTGGCCCAATCCTGCAGGCCGGCAATGCTTTCGGCGATGATGGCCCGTACCTGGGGCACGGCCGCCAGGCGGGTTTGCAGCGCGGCCGAAGCCTTGCTCTGGATGGCGTCGATGTTGTAGACCAGCACGCCGGGCACCTGCTCCACGTCGGACGCAATGCTGCGGGGCACGCTCAGGTCCACGAAGAACTTGAAGCTGAGCACGTCGAGGTGCTCCACCAGCTCGCGGGTGAAGAACGGCTCGGCGCGGTTGATAGAGGAGATGATGACGTCGGCCTCCTTCAGCGCGGGCACCAGCTCTTCAAAGTCCACGAGGCGCATGCCGCACTCCTCGGCCAGCTCTTCGGCTTTGGAGCGGGTGCGGTTACAGATGGTGATGTCGCCGAAGGCCTTGCTGGCGGCCAGGTGGCGGCACACATCGGCCCCGATTTCACCCAGCCCAACCACCAGCACGCGGGGGTTGGCTACGTCGGCGGTCAGCTCTTCTACCAGCTCCAGGGCGGCGTAGCTCACCGAGGCGGCGCCGTCGCGGAAGCTGGTTTCGGTCTGCACGCGCTTGTTGGTGAAGAACACGGTGTGCAGCAGGCGGTGCAGGAAGGGGCCGGCCGCGTCGGCATCGGCCGACCACTGGTAGGCCATCTTCACCTGGTTGCTGATTTGCAGGTCGCCCACTACCTGAGCATCAAGGCCCATGGCTACCTCGAACAAGTGCTGCGTGGCGGCGCCGGCGTCGAGCAACAGGTCGAAATACGGGAGGAAGGCGCCGATGTCGGCGCGGTCTTTCAGGTGGCCGAGGGCGAGGATGATTTCGCGGCTGCGGTCGTCTTCGGCCGCGTAGTAGACTTCGGTGCGGTTGCAGGTACTGAGCACGAGCAGGTCGGAAAGGCCCAACTCGTGGTGCAACGTGTGCAGGAAACGGCGACAAGCAACCTCGTCCAGCGAAAGCAGTTCGCGGATGGCGAGCGGGGCTTTCTTGAAGGAGAGGCTAACGGCCTTGAACGGATGCGACATAGACTGAATCGGCACGAAACCGGACTACAAAATTACGGCAGGAATCGGCAAGAATGAAACAGCCAGCCCAAGACTAGGGTTCGGGGCAAAATGTATTTAACAAAGAGCCCCCGCCCGCGGTGCCCGTACCTTTGCCCCATGCTGCCCACTAACCCACCCGTTGCTACTTCCCCCTCACCTCAGGCGCCGTGAGCACGGTTGGCAAAACGCCCGCGACCGCGCCTGCAGCCCCTCAGGCACCAAAAAACGCGCCGGCTACCCCGGGCGTGACCACCCCGCTGGCGTGGGTGCTGCTCATTGTGCTGGCAACTATCTGGGGCACGTCTTTTATTTTGATGAAGAAAGGGCTGGTGGTGTTTTCTGCCATGGAGCTGGGCGCCACCCGCGTGAGCGTGGCGGCGCTGCTGCTGCTGCCGTTTGCCCTGCGCCACGTGGGCACCGTGGAGCGCAGCCGCTTTAAGTGGCTGGCGTTGAGCGGCGTCGTGGGCACGCTGATTCCGGCCTTCCTGTTCGCCTACGCCGAAACCAAGCTGGCCTCGGGGCTGGCGGGCGTGCTCAACGCCCTCACGGTGGTGTTTACGCTGCTGGTGGGCGCCCTGCTGTTTGGGCAGCGCCTCACGGGCCTGCGGGTGCTGGGCATCACGCTGGGGCTGGTGGGCACGGTGGTGATGCTGCTGCTCGGCGGCAGCGGCGGCACCGATACCCCGACGGGTGAGGGCAACGCCTGGTACGGCATCTACATCCTGATTGCCACCATGGGCTACGGACTGAGCGTGAACGTGATAAAGCACCGGCTGGGCGGCATGACGCCGATGGCCGTGACGGCTGTGCTGCTGCTGCTCATCGGCGGACCCGCCCTGGCCTACCTGCTGGTGGGCACGGGCTTTCTGCACAAGCTGGCTACCGTGCCGGGGGCCTGGGCGGCGTTTGGCTACATCGCATTGCTGGCCACCATGAGCACGGCCGTGGCCATGGTGCTGTTCAACCGGCTCATTCAGCAGTCTACGGCGCTGTTTGCCTCGTCTAGTACTTATCTAATTCCCATCGTGGCGCTGGCTTGGGGCGCGCTCGATGGCGAGGCGTTCAACCTGTGGCACCTGCTGGGCATGTTCATTATCCTGGTGGGCGTCCTGATTATCCACCGGGCCAAGTGAGAATTTAAGCGACGACGGGGGAGCTGGGCAAGCGTGGCCAGCTAAAACGGGGCTGCGACTTCCAACTGGCCCTGGCAGCTGGGGCGAAGCGGCGGCAGTAAGAAAGTCAGGGCTCGTAAGTATTTTCGGAGAGCTAACCCGCCCGTGGCTCAACTCGCGGCCAGCCTGCCCGCCCCATGCGCATTACCGACCTGCACCTGCTCACCTCCGACCTGGCCGGGACCGAGGCGTTCTACACCCAGCAGCCTGGAACTGCCGCTCGTGGAGAGTACGCCGGATGGCATCAGCTTCCGGGTGGGGCAGTCCACGCTGCACTTTCGGGCTGCGCCTGCCGCCCAGCAGCCTTTCTACCACATCGCCTTCGCCATTGCGCTGCAGCAGGTCGACGCGGCCCATGCCTGGATGGCCACCCGGGCCGAAATCCTGCCTTACGCTGCCGACGCGCCCATTGCCGACTTTCCCAACTGGCGGGCCCGGGCGTTTTACTTCCACGACAACAACGGCAACATCCTCGAGTGCATCGGCCGGGCAACCGTGCCGGCTAGCCAGGGTGTTTTCTCGGCGGCTTCCCTGCACGGCCTGTGCGAAGTGGGGCTGGCGTTGCCGGACGTGGCGCACGACTGCGAGGAAATCGCCGCCACTTACCAGGTACCTTTCTACGCCCGGGGCCCGCGGCTGGCCGACTTCGCGGCCCTGGGCGACGACGAGGGCCTGTTCATTGCCAGTGCCGTTGGCCGGGGCTGGTTGCCCACGCACCGCCCCGCCGAACGGCACTGGCTTAAGGTCGGCTTTGAGCAACAGCAGCAACCCTTTGAGCTGGAGTTGAGCTAACCCTTGAAAACAGAATTATAAGAAGGCGATGGTAGAGGATGTACCTTTTTGGTAAGCTCCGGCATGGCTTATATTCAGTATTGAAAACCAGCGAAATAGTATCTCAGTAGGCGCCGTTGCTCCGCAGAAATGGCCTGGCGGCGCCCGATTGTAAAAAGGGTATGAATAGGGTAGGATAGCACAAAAAGGTATTTTTGGAGTTAATTCACTCCAAATCTTAGCCATTTCCGTAAGAACCGCGGGCGCTTCTTTTCCAGCAATTTCCAGGCTCCAGCTACCAGCGAAGCGGTTTGTTTATGAGTAATATTCTTCAGCTGAGGGAAAGGGAACAGCGGTTTCAGGCGCTGTTGGTGAATAATCCCGACGTGGTGCTGTTTCAAGGCACGAGCGGAGCTATTCCCGGCGCCAGCCCGCCTTGCGTCAGGATGTTGGAGCGCACCAGGGAGAAAGTTGGCACCCCATTCACTTTGCATTTACGCTGAGGACCGCATGGATATATTATTGATTGACGACGATGCCATCGGTGTGTTTCTGACCGAGCGCCTCCTGAAACGGGAAGACTTTACCGACAGCATCGCCTCGTTCGGCTCGGCCGAAGAGGCCCTGGAGTTTCTGAGTGCTGCCGAGCCGGACGACCTGCCGCAGGTCATCTTTCTGGACCTGAACATGCCCGTGATGGACGGCTGGGAATTTTTGGAAGCCCTCAAACCGCGGGAAGACCTGCTGCTCGGCCGCTGCCACATCTACATCCTCACTTCCTCCCTGACCCATTCCGACGCGGACCGCATTCGGGAATACCCCTGGTTTCCGGCTTGATTCACAAGCCTATTGACAGTGCCCAGATACAGGCCGTGCGCATCCAGGTAGAAGCGGCCGCTGGCTCAGAGTAGGAAGTAGGCTAGGCGGGCCCGGGGCGCCGCGCAGGTGCTACCTCATAGACGTGTTGGGCTGGCCAGCCAGAGGGCCAGCGTTACGCCGGAAGTTTGATGTAAAACGTTGTCCCGACTTTCTCCTGGCTTTCAAACCATATGGTGCCGCCGTGCAGCTGCACCAGCGCCTGAATGATGGACATGCCCAGGCCGGTGGTTTTCTCGCCGCGCAGGCCCGGCCGCCGGGCCTTGGTGAAGCGGTCGAACAGCACGGGCTGGAGCTTTTCGGGAATGCCAATGCCGTCGTCGGCCACGGTTATCAGCACGTGGTCGGGGTGTTGGGCCAGGGTGACGTCGATGTGGCCGCCTTCGCGGGTGAACTTGATGGCGTTCGACAGCAAGTTGTTTATCACCTGCAGAAACTTGTTGTTGTCGATGTCCACGTACACTTCGTCCGGCGTGCTGCTGAAGCTGAAGTCTTTGACCACCAGGCTCTCCGACCGCTGGTAGGTGTCCATCACCTGGCGCAGGCCGGCGGCCAGGTCTACCCGCGATTTCTTGAGCTGAACGGCCGACGACTCGGCAAACTCGCTGTCCACGAAGTCGCGAATCAGGTTCACGCTTTCGCGGCAGGTGTCCTGCATTATCTGCACCATCTTTTCGAGCCTGGGCGTCTTGCAGGCCTTGGGTTTTCTCCCGAAAAACTCGGCCAGCCTGCTGCAGCATGTTGAAGGGACCCGCCAGGTCGTGCGACAGAATTTCCAGCGTGGTGTTCTTCTTGGCCATGAACTTGTCGGCGTTGCGGGTGTATTCCTGCTCCACGGTCACGTCCTGCACCGTGCCGCAGAGCAGCACCTGCCCGTCGCTGGCCACGGCGCGGTGGGCCCGCACGCACAGCCACTGCAGGGGCCTGTTGGGCTGCTGCAGGCGCAGCAGCAGGTCGTCTTGCAGGGCACCCTTGGCCAGCTCCGTGAAGCAGGAGAGGGCGTAGTCCTGGTCTTCAGCCGGCAGGCAGCTCAGTAGCCACTGCAGGTCCTGGTTGACGGTATCGCGCCGGGCCGACGAGAACATCCGCTCGTAGGCATCGTTGACGTACAGCACTTCCTTCGCACTGACACTATAGACGAAAGCGAGTTGGGGATTCCCCTCCAGCAGGTGATGAAATAACTCTAACTGGTCTAACATGGCACATCGGGGAAGAGCGGTACAGACTAGTAGGCTGCTGCCTTGGATTACGTGGTAAGGATACCGGCGGCAGACCGCCCGAAATTGGGCTGAACCCCCACCCCGGAGCCCTAAGGTAAAGCGCAGGGTTTGTTAAAGGAAATACTAGATAACCAGTACAGTACCAAGCCCGGCCCTTGAGCGTAACTACTGCAAGTGTCGGCATCAGGTTGTGGGCCCCGGCCGGGAACTCCGCGGGGTATCTGAGGCTGTTTTGGCCCGCTGTTATTGAGCCAACAGCACGAGCATGGCCGCAGGATTTTGCACCCCAACCGTCGCTTCGCCCAAGCCTGTTATGTGAATTACACGGTGCCCTGCAGGGCGCGCACCCGCGGGTTGAGCTTGGAGTTGGAATACCCGTAGCCGAAGTACACGGCCAGCCCAATGAGCAGCCACACGAAGAACAGCGTCCAGTTGCTGATGCCCAGCTGCGTCATCAGGTACAGGTTGATGAGCAAGCCCAGCACCGGCAGCGTGGAAAGCCGCTTGCGGAACGAGAGCACCGCCAGCGCCACGCAAAACAGCAGGAACACCACCGTGGGAATCTGGTGGGCAAAGCCGCCCACGATGCTGCCGCTTACGGCATCCTTCAGCAGCCAGCCGCGCTGCCCGCTCACGTCCTGCCAGAACTCTTGGTTGTTGGCGCCATTATACCGGTAAATGAGGTAGGCACCGAGGGCCAGAACCAGGGGTACCACCCACTGCCCGTTGATGTATGGCACCCGGAAACGGGCCTCCGAGCGGCCGTAGGGGTCGATGATGAGGATGCCGCCGCACACCAGCGCAAACGCGAACAGCGTGCCGATGCTGGTGAGGTCCACCACCAAATCCATGTTGAGAATCAGCGCCGGCACGGCCACGAAAAAGCCCGTGACGATGGTAGCAAACGAAGGCGTGTGGAAGCGCGGGTGAATGCGGGCAAACACCTTGGGCAGCAGGCCGTCGCGGCTCATGGTGAGCCAGATGCGCGGCTGGCCCAACTGGAACACCAGCAGCACCGAAGCCATGGCAAACACCGCACTCACCGCCACCAGGCCCGAGAGCCGGGGCAGGCCCACTTCGGCAAATACAAACGAGAGCGGGTCGCCCACGCCGAGCTTGGTGTAGGGCACCATGCCCGTGAGCACCATGGTGATGATGACGTACAGCACCGTGCAGATGATGAGGGCGTACATCATGGCCTTGGGCAGGTCGCGCTGGGGGTTTTTGCACTCCTCGGCGGTAGTCGAGATGGCGTCGAAGCCGATGTAGGCGAAGAACACGGCCGACACGCCCTTGAGCACGCCGCCCACGCCGTTGGGGGCGAAGGGGCTCCAGTTGGCGGGCTGCACGTAGAACGCGCCCACGGCAATCACCACGGCCACGATGATTAATTTCAACAGCACCAGGATGTTGGAAGCGGTTTTGCTTTCCTTGATGCCCACGTACACCAGCGCCGTGATTAGCACCGTGATGGTGAAGGCGGGCAGGTCGACCACGAAATGCCAGTTGCCGAACAGGGTGGGGGCGCTGTTCCAGATTTTGTAGCCCTCCATCTGGGCCGGCGTGGCCTGGCTGAGCGGCAGGTTGGCCTGCATCAGGGCCATCACGGCGTTGTAGCCCTGGTAGGCGCTTTGGGTGCCGGTGCTCAGGTAGGCCGGAATGTGCAGCCCAATGCCGTCGAGCAGGCCGGTGAAGTAGTCGGACCAGGAAATGGCCACCACGATGTTGCCCACCGCATATTCCATGATGAGGGCCCAGCCGATAATCCAGGCCGCGAGCTCGCCAAACGAGGCATACGCATACGTGTAGGCCGAGCCGCTCACCGGAATGGTGGCCGCAAACTGCGCGTAGCACAGCGCCGAAAACGCGCAGGCCACGGCCGTGAACACAAACAGCAGCGACACGGCGGGGCCGCCGTCGAGGCTGGCTTTGCCGATGGTGCTGAAGATGCCAGCCCCGATGATGGCCGCAATGCCGAGCGCCGTGAGGTCGCGCACGGTGAGGTGGCGCTCGAGGCCGCCGGGCGCGTGGCCCTCGGCGTCGGCAGGTGGGTTTTGGAGGATGGCCGCAATGGTTTTGCGGCGGAACAGGGACTTTTCAGAACGCATGAAAGGTGGGCAGAACGAGTTTGAAGGGCAAAAGATAAAGCATAATGCCGGGGGCGTGTGTAATCCGGCCCCCGCGGGCATCGGCTAAACAGCTGCTTTCGCAGTGAATCAAGCCTATGCATCCGGCTGTTACCCTCAGTATTCCGCAGCCCTGCCACCAAAGCTGGGCCGTGATGACGCCCACCGCGAGCGGCCGCCACTGTGCCGCCTGCCAAAAAATCGTGGTGGACTTCACGTTGAAAACCGACGCCGAAATTCTGGCCTACCTGGCCGGAGCCGCGAACGGCCGCCCCGGCGGGCGCTTCGCGGCGGGGCAGCTGGAGCGGCCGTTGCAGCGCGCCGCCCCGGCTGCCCCAACGCGCTGGCGGGCAATGCCCTTCCGGCCCAGCTAAAAACCGGTTCCAAGCCAAACCTTTCGCCCCGCAATCTCCTTGTGGCAGGGTATGAAGTTCCTGCGTTTCTCTTTGCTGCTCGTGCTGGCTTCGGCCTGCTCCATCCTCAAGCCTACCACCAAACACGACCTTTTCCCCGGCCAGGCCCAGCTGCCGCTGGAAGAAGCGCCGCACGTCAAAAACTCGCTGGAGTGGTGGTACTTCACGGGCCACCTAAAGGACGTGGCCACCGGCGAAGATTTTGGGGTGGAGTACGTCTTCTTCCATTTCAGCCCCGATGGCAAGAAGGATTACCAGATGGTGAACTTCGCCCTCACCGACCCGCAGACGCAGCAGTTCCGCTACGACTACCAGCTCAACAAGCTGGCCGTGCCACTGGCCGCGGTACTGCCCATCAACCTGATAGAAAATAAGCTGGCTCAAGCCTGGGCCCTCACCGGCCAGGAAGGCCGCTACCAGCCTGCAGGCCCGCATGGCCACCCACACGGGCCACGCCATCAGCCTGAAGACCACGCCGGCCAAGGCGGCGCTGATGCACGGCGGCACCGGCTACGAGCAGTATGGCCCCGTAGCTCAGGCCGGGTACTACAGCTATCCGCGGCTCACTACCACCGGCACCATTGAAGTGGATGGGAAAATCCACCAGGTGGCCGGCGAGCCTGTGGTATGACCGGCAGTGGAACTGTGGCGGCGTCAACAAGAAAAACGTGGCCTGGGACTGGCTCAGCATCCAGCTCGACCAGCCCAAGGAGGAGTTGATGCTCTACGCCGTGCACGACAACAAAACCGGCCAGCACATCGGCGGCGGCTCGCACTTCGGGACCGAAGGCGAAAACCTGCACCTCAACGAAGCCGACTTCAAGCTAGAGCCCCTCACGTACTGGACCAGCCCCAAATCCAAAAAGAAATACCCCGCCACCTGGCACATCACCGTGCCCAGCAAAGGCTACGACCTGACCGTGACGCCGCTCGTGCCCCACCAGGAACTCAGCCTGCGCCTCTTCAAAGTTCTGAACCTGCACTACTGGGAAGGCATGTGCCGAGTAACCGGCACGCAGCACGGCAAGCCCGTGACGGGCAACGCCTACGTGGAAATCACCAATCGATAACGTAGCGTGGACTCTGCGAGTCCGCGTGTGCTGGGGGTTCGAATGGCGCGGTTCCGGTGCGGCCTCGCAGAGTCCACGCTACTGGTTCAGCACCAGCCGGAAGGTGGTGCCGCGGCCCACTTCGCTCCATTTCACGAAGAGCTTGCCTTCGTGGTAGTTCTCGATGATGCGCTTGGCCAGGGCCAGGCCGAGGCCCCAGCCTCGTTTTTTGGTGGTGAAGCCGGGCATGAACACGCTTTCGAGCTTGTTTTTGGGGATGCCCTTGCCCGTGTCGGTGATGTCGATGGCGACCTGGCGGGGCGGGGTGCCCCGGCGGTACCAGGCGGTGCGGGTGCGCACGCGCCGCAGGTGCAGCGTGATGGAGCCGCGGCCGTCCATGGCGTCCACCGCGTTTTTGCAGATGTTTTCGATGACCCAGTCGAACAGCGGCACGTTGATGCGGGCGGGCGTGTCGAGCGGCAGGTCGGATTCTATCTTGAACACCACCTTCTTTGATACCCGGCTTTGGAGGTATTCGATGGCATTGCGGGTGGTGTGGTACAGGTTTTCGTCCTTAAGCACCGGCACCGAGCCGATGTTGCTGAACCGCTCGGTGATGATTTCCAGGCGCCGGATGTCCTTGCCCAATTCCTCGACTATGGGCTCGTTTTTGAAGCGTTCGGAGTCGCGCAGGTAGTTCTGCCAGCCCACCAGGCTGCTCAGCGGCGTGCCCAGGCTGGTGGGCCGTTTCCTTGGCCAGGCCCACCCACACGCGGTTTTGCTCGGCCCGGCGCGACGAGCTGAACGCGAAGTAGGCGATGATGCCCAGGCAGCCAATCACCACGAGCTGTACCAGCGGATAGGTGCGCAGCTGCTGGAGCAGTTGGGAGTCGCGGTAGTAGATGTAGTTAACCTGCCCCGCCCCAAACTTCACCACAATGGGCTGGTGCTGCTGCTTCATCAGCAGCAGTTCGCTGTTGAGCATCGTGACTGAATCGGCGGCCGAAAGGCGGGCCGGCATGTTGATGTTCTTGGCGCCGATGATGTTCTCGCCGTCGCTGAGAATTACCGGAATAGTGGCATTCGCGTCGATTATCTCATTGAACACGAACAAGGTGTTCGAGTCCGATTCGGAGTTGATGATGAACTCCTGGGCTTTGGCGTAGAGCTGAATCTGCTGCTGCTCCCGCTCCGATACGCGCTGCACCAGCCGGTTGGTGTAGATAACGGTGGCCGCCCCGATGAGCAGGGCCAGCACCGCAATCAGGATTTTGAGGCGGGACTTTTGGTCGTAAATCGGAAGAATCATTAAGCAGGAAAAGGACGCTGCTAAAGGCGCGTCAGCCTATACAACGTCAAAAATAAAAAACGTCATGCTGAGCGCAGCTGAAGCATCTCGCGTGTGGTAGTAAACCAATCGTAAGGATTAGTGACTGCACGCGAGATGCTTCGGCAAGCTCAGCATGACGTTATGGTACAAACAAAACTAGCCCACCAGCACGGCGTCGCTGGCGGCAATCTCCTGCAGAATGCCATACACGACGTCCGGGGTTTCGGCATTTACCAAGCTGGTGCGCCAGGCTTTGGCGCCTTCCAGGCCGCGGAAGTAGTGCGCGTAGTGGCGGCGCATCTCGAAGATGCCCACTTTCGGGCCTTTCCACTCCACGCTTTTGTCGAAGTGCATCTGGCACATGGCCACCCGCTCTTCTAGCGTGGGCGGCGCCAATAGCTGGCCGGTGGCCACGTAGTGCTTGATTTCGCGGAAAATCCAGGGGTAGCCGATGCTGGCCCGGCCCACCATCACGCCGTCCACGCCGTAGCGGTTTTTGTATTCGAGAGCTTTTTCGGGCGAGGTAATGTCGCCGTTGCCGAAGATGGGAATGTGAATGCGCGGGTTGTCCTTGATTTTGGCGATGAGGCGCCAGTCGGCCTCGCCCTTGTAGAGCTGCACGCGGGTACGGCCGTGCACGGTGAGGGCCGCGATGCCAATGTCCTGCAGGCGCTCGGCCACTTCTTCCACGTTTTTGGTGCCGTCGTCCCAGCCCAGGCGGGTTTTCACGGTCACGGGCAAGTGCGTGTTCCGGATAACGGCGGCCGTCATGTCCACCATCTTGGGAATGTCGCGCAGCAGGGCCGCGCCGGCGCCGCGGCAGGCCACCTGCTTCACCGGGCAGCCGTAGTTGATGTCAATCAAATCGGGCCCTACTTCGGTGCTGATGGCCGCGCATTCGCCCATGGTTTCCACGTCGGACCCAAAGAGCTGGATGCCGATGGGCCGCTCGTAGTCGAAGATGTCGAGCTTCTTGCGGCTCTTGGCTGCCGCCCGAATCAGGCCTTCCGAGGAAATGAATTCGGTGTACATCAAATCGGCCCCGTTGGCCTTGCACACGGCGCGGAAGGGCGGGTCGCTCACGTCTTCCATGGGAGCGAGCAGGAGCGGGAAGTCAGGGAGCTGGATGTTGCCTATTTTAACCACGGAATATCTATTTTATTTCAGAACGTCATGCTGAGCTTGCCGAAGCATCTCGACCACGTAACTAGCTCAACGAATGGATTAGTATTGTGGTCAAGATGCTTCGGCAGGCTCAGCATGACGTTCTTGTTTGCTTGTTTTAAACAAGCCTAAAGTTAAAAACTGCGGTAAATTTACGCCCTTCCCAACTTGCTCTCCGCTATGAAAGGTTTCCTGCCCCGTACGCTGCACCCCGGCCTTCAGATAATGATGCTTCTGGTGCTGATGGTGGCCGGGGCCTGCGTGGGCTACGCCATCATCTTTGGGTTGGCCCAGGCCGTGTTCGGGCTCTCGCTGCCGGAAGTGCAAAAGGTGATGCTGTACCCGGCGTCGTACCCGCAGGGCTGGAGCCTGCTCATGATGGCCCAGGGCGTGCTGCTGTTTACGGCGTGCGCGGGCGGCGCGCTGGCACTGGCCTGGTCGTTGGGCTACAGTTGGGCCGAGTATTTCAACCCGCGCCGGCTGGGGGCGGGCTGGTGGCTGCTGGCGGCGGCCGTGCTCATCCTGGTGATTGTGCCTTTCATGTCCAGCCTCATTGCCTGGAACGCGGGCGCGCATTTCCCCGGCTCGCTGCACGATTTTGAAGTGTGGGCCCGCGCCAGCGAAGACCGCGCCCAGGTCCTCACCAAGTTCCTTACCCGGCTCAACTCCACGGGCCGCCTGCTGGTGGCCGTGCTGGTGATTGCCGTGGTGCCGGCCGTGGGCGAAGAGCCTGGTGTTTCGGGGCGTGATTCAGAAAAACCTGGTGCGCTGGCTGTCGCCGCACGCGGGCGTGTGGGTGGGCGCGGCCCTGTTCAGCGCCATTCACATGCAGTTTTTGGCTTTGTGCCGCGGTTTGTGCTCGGGCTGGTGCTGGGCTACCTGTACCTGTGGAGCGGCAATATTCTGGTGTCGATGGCCGCGCACTTCACCCAAAACGCCTTCCGCCTGCTCGTGGTGTACCTGTCCCAGCGCGGCCTGTTCGGCTGGGGCTTCGACCCCGATGCTACCGACGCGCTGCCCTGGACGCTGGCCGTGCCGTCGGCGCTGCTCTCGGCCGGGCTGCTTTATTTCCTGTACCAGCGCATGACGGCCCCGGCCGCGCCCACCGCCATGCTCACCCTCAGCCACCACGGCGTGGACGTGCGCCGCGGCGAGCCGCTGGCGTAGCTCAATTTCCGTATTCTTTATTCTAATCCTTTCGAGTTGTCCGATTCTACGCCTCCGGTTTCCTCCATTTTAGCTCAACCTGCCGATACCAAACCGGGCCCGAGCAACCTGCGGCTGCGGGTGATTTATGGCGTGATTGGCGCCGCGCTGCTGCTGGGCAGCGTGTGGCTCAGCCCCTGGACGTTCGGGCTGTTTTTTGCCGCCGTGCAGGCTGTCATGCTGTGGGAGTTTTTCCGGATGATGCGGGCCGGCGGGCTTGCGCCGGCCACGTGGCTGGGCATTGGGGCCGGACTGCTGCTGTTCTTTGGCACGTTTTGGTTTGTGCACAGCAGCAACATCCACGTGGTTGATGCCAGCGCCGACGTGGTAGGCGCGGCGCTGGAATCTTTGATGGGGACGTTCCAGTCGTTTTTCCTGAAAATTCTGTGGGCCGCGTTGGCCCTGCTGGTCCCGGTGCTACTGCTGGTGCGGGAAATGGTGCTGTGGCCGCGCTATTCCAATCCTTTCAGCAATGCGGGCTCGGTGCTGATGGGGCTGCTGTACATCAGCGTGCCCATGGCGTTGCTGTCGTTGCTGGCGCAGGGCAGCGCGGGCTACGACTACCGCCGCATCTTCGCCCTGCTCTTCCTTATCTGGACCTCGGACATCGGCGCTTACGCCGCCGGCAAGACCTTTGGCAAGCACAAAATGGCCCCCAGCATCTCGCCCGGCAAAACCTGGGAAGGCTGGGGCGGCGGCTTCGTGCTCACGCTGCTGGTGGGCTGGGCCCTGGGTGCGCTGCTGCCCGATATGCCGCTGCACCACCGCCTGTTGGCGGCCGGTGCGGTGGCAGTGTTTGCGCCCTCGGCGACCTGGCCGAGTCCATGCTCAAGCGCAGCGTGGGCGTGAAGGACTCGGGCAGCATCATGCCCGGCCACGGCGGCCTGCTGGATAGGTTCGACGCGTTTCTGCTGGTGCTGCCGGTGCTGGCGCTGCTGCAGCTGCTGGCGGGGTAACAGCGGCCGGACTGGCCGGCGGCAGGTGCCGGGCTCACAGTGAAAAACTTGTGGAAAACGCCCCAAACGTTTGCGCCGAATTCGGCTACGGTCTAGGCAAAACCAATACCTTTGCGCCCCTAAACCGTAGGCTAATTCCCACCCAACACTTTCTTAACCCCTATCCCGAATGGCAGCTCATACCGTGTATAAAGAGCCGGCTCCGTTAATGGACCGTGAAAACCCACTGGAATCAATGATGTCGCGCTTCAACATCGCGGCCGACATTCTTGGGCTTGACGAAGCCACCTACAACGTTCTCAAGGCCCCCGACAAGCAGGTCATCGTGAATATTCCCGTGACCATGGACGACGGCAAGATTCACGTGTTCGAAGGCTACCGCGTTATTCACAACACCATTCTGGGCCCGAGCAAGGGCGGCATTCGCTACGACAAAAACGTGCACCTCGACGAGGTGAAGGCCCTGGCGGCCTGGATGACCTGGAAGTGCGCCGTGGTGGACATTCCGTACGGCGGCGCCAAGGGCGGCATCATCTGCGACCCCACCACCATGAGCCCCGGCGAGATTGAGCGCATGACCCGCGGCTACACGCTGGCCCTCAAGGATGTATTCGGCCCCGACCGCGACATTCCAGCCCCCGACATGGGCACCGGCCCCCGCGAAATGGCGTGGCTGATGGACGAATTCTCGAAGACCAACGGCATGACCTCGCCGGCCGTAGTAACCGGCAAGCCCCTGGTAATGGGTGGCTCGTTGGGCCGCACCGAGGCCACCGGCCGCGGCGTGATGGTATCGGCCCTGGCCGCCCTCAAGAAACTAGGCCTGAAGCCGACCGAAGTATCGGCCGCTATTCAGGGCTTTGGCAACGTGGGCTCCTGGGCCGCCATTCTGCTGCACGCCCAGGGCGTGAAAATCAAGGGCGTTTCCGACATTTCGGGCGCTTACTGGAACGAGAACGGCATCAACATCGACGACGCCGTGGCTTATAAGAATGCCCACAACGGCCGCCTCGAAGGCTTCACGGGCGCCACGCCCATGGACCCCAACGACCTGCTGACGTCCGACGTGGATGTGCTGGTGCCCGCCGCCGTCGAAGACGTGATTACGGAGCACAACGCCCACGACATCAAAGCCAAGCTCATCGTGGAAGGCGCCAACGGCCCCACCTCGGCTTCGGCCGACCCGATTATCAACGAGAAGGGCATCATGGTGGTGCCCGACATCCTGGCCAACTCCGGTGGCGTCACGGTGTCGTACTTCGAGTGGGTGCAGAACAAGCAGGGCTTCAAGTGGAGCCTGGAAATGGTGACCGAGCGCGCCGACCGCATCATGACCGATGCCTTCGAGAAAGTGTACGAAACCAGCCAGAAGTACAAAGTGCCGATGCGCATCGCGGCCTACGTCGTGGCCATCGATAAAGTAGCCCAGACCTACAAGTTCCGCGGCGGCTTCTAAGAGCTCAGGCACAACCCGGGTACGCCAGAAATGGCGTTCATTGGGTTGACGCCAGCGCAAAGCCCCTGTTTTGCGCGCCAAGCTAACCTACGGCCCACTTTACCCGTTGCGGTAAAGTGGGCCGTTGTTTGGCATAAGGGCTTTAACTTGCACCCCCAGCGGCCCGTTTCGCATTTCGCATGAAGATTCACAAAGAAGGAAGACGCATCCTGTTCGTCACGCTGCTAGTTCTGCTAGTGCTCAACTTACTGGTATTTAATTTTAACAAGGGTGCTGACCTGTTCAACCGGCTGTTTGCCGGGGCCACGGTCATTGTCTTTTTGTTGATTCTACAGTTCTTCCGGAGCCCGTTCCGGCACCTGTTTACCCACGAAGACCTGCTGCTGGCCCCCGCCGATGGCAAAGTCGTGGTCATAGAAAACGTGTTCGAGCCCGAGTATTTTGAAGATGAGCGCAAGCAAATCAGCATCTTCATGTCGCCCATCAACGTGCACGTGACCCGCAACCCCATTTCGGGTCTGGTGAAATATTTCAAGTACCACCCCGGCAACTACCTGGTGGCCTGGCACCCCAAAAGCAGCACCCAAAACGAGCGCACCACCGTGGTGGTGGAAAGCGACGCCGGCCCGCTGGTCTTGTTCCGCCAGATTGCCGGCGCCATGGCCCGCCGCATTGTGTGGTACGTGAACGAGGGCGACGAAGTAAGCCAGGGCGAAGAATTCGGCTTCATCAAGTTCGGCTCCCGCGTCGACCTGTTTGTGCCCCTCGATACCGAAGTAAAAGTTGAGCTAGGCCAGAAAGTGAAAGGTGGCGAAACCGTGATTTGCCAGCTCAAGGTGAAGTAATAACATCCGTTTTGACGTTAAAAAAGCCCGGCTGCAGTGATGCGGCCGGGCTTTTTGTTGAGCTAAATTCTACAGTCCTCAACAGCTAATTCGGCGCTTATACCAGCACGTGCGGCACAAACTCTGACAAGTTGGTAATAACGCCGGCCTCGCGCCGAAAGCCAATGGCGCAGGCCTCGCCGGCCCAGAACACGCCTGCCTGGTACAATCGTCCCTGGGCATCGGCAGGCAGCTCAGCCCAGCGCTGGTAGAGCTGCGGCTGCTGCCCAAACTCGCCCGGAACTTCGGCGGTCATGCGGCCATCTGGCTCAATTTCGGCCACGTTCTGGCCTTCGCGGCCAAACAGCGGCTTGCGCACGTGGTGGCCCGGCAGGGGAGCCAGGCTGGCTTCGAGCAGCAGCGGGTGGTGCGGGAAAACGTCCCATAGGTGGGCCAGCAGGCCTTTGCTTTGGAATAACAAGCTGTAGGCGGGGTTCGCAATCACCACGTCGCGCGTGAGCTGCAACTGGGTAAGGTCGGCGGTAAGCTCGGGCTCTTCTTCGGCCAGAATTTCCCAGGGCACTAGCTTAAACAGGAAGTCGAACTTCTGCCACTGCTGCGGCGCTGTTTCAGCCCAGATGCCCCGGTCTTCGCCCGCTACCGAAACCTTCATGTCGTCGACGGGGCAGATGTGCAGGTCGGCAAAGCCGGCGGCGCGGGCGGCTTCGGCCAGCACGGCGCAGTTGGCTTCGTCTTCGGCGCTGCCCGGTAGGTACACGAGCAGGAGGGTCGCCTGCCGGTCGATGTTGAGGGTGCGCCAGTGGCGGAACTGGTCTTCCAGGCACTCAAAAAGCCCGTTGGCCTGGCTGTCTTCGTTGCCCTGGCCGGCCGCCACCAGGCTGGCCCACTGCACCACGGCGGTTTCGGGCAGGCTGGTGGCAGTATCGGCGTTGAATTCCAGGAGTTTGGGCCCTTCCGGCGTCAGGGCCAGGTCGAAGCGGCCGTAGAGGTGCCAGTGGCGCTCGTCGTTCCAAGAGTGGCGCACGGCCTCCCACAGGTTGGCCGGGATGGCTAGCCGCTGCAGAAACTCATCGGGAATGGGGTCAGGAATCGATTCCACCAGCATGTCGTAGAGCGAATCGGCGGCTTCCAGCAGCATCTCCGCTCCTGCTTCGGTGAGCTGCACGGCCTCGCGGGCTACGTAGTTCTGGCAGGCTTCTTCAATGGCCCATTCCCAGCCCAGGGTGCGCACAGCCGGCGATACATCGCCGGGAAGGGGAGGAGGTTTATCATATTCGGATGATGCTGGTCGGGTCAGAAGAAACAATTAATCGAAACGTCGTGCTGAGCTTGTCGAAGCATCTCGCTCGCCGGAACCTCCACCCCTGACCCCTGCCGGGCACGGCCCTCGCCAAAAAAGAGGGGGCACCAGTTCAGGGCGAGTGTAGCGCGGACTTTGTAGTCCGCGTCCAGAACGGCCTTGATAAAACGGACGCGGGGACGCGGACTACAAAGTCCGCGCTACACTCAGCTGGCTCTCTTCTCCCAAAGGAGAGACAGGGGTGAGGTACCCAGAGGCTGCGCTCAGCATGACGTTCTAGGAATCAAAAACTATTACCCGCCAAAGCCCCGGAAGCCGCCGCGGCTGCCGAAACGGCTGCTTCGGCCCGCTGGCGCACTGCTGCGGTAGCCGGGCCGGGGGCGCTGCGCACTGTGGAGCGGCTTTCCTGAATGCCCGCATTCGGAGAGGTGCGGCCGCCGGCAAAGCCGCTGCCGAAAAAGCCGCGGCCGGATTGCCGCTCGCGGGCCACGTTGGCGCGCCAGTTCTGGTTGCGCTGCAGTAGGCCGGGGTTGGCATACACGCCCGGATTGGGCGTGAGAAAGCGGCCGGCCATGTAGCCAATGCCGCCCCACATGAGCACATCCATCATGCCGGTGCCGCCCGTGCGGTTCTCGGGATTGACGCGGCTATACTCCTGCATCTGGCGCTGCAGGGCCTGGCCTTGCAGAGTGTCGACTTTGCCGTCGAAGTGGTGCAGCACGGCGGCTACTTGCTCTTTACCGGCGGGGCGCTCCGCCGTGATTTTCCACTGGCCGGGCTGCACTTCGGTCATTTCGGTGATGACGCCCTCGCTGTAGGTTTCGCCGCCCCATTTGGCCTCGGCGCCGTTTTCGTCGGCCCGGCTGTTGTCGTTGGAGCAGGCCGGCAGGGCGAGGCCCAGGCTGCTGGCAGCGGCCATCAGCAGCACGTTGCGGCGCCAGTCGCCAAGGGGGTGAAAGTGCTTTTTCATAGCGAAAAGTAAGAAATGAAGGGGTTGCCGAAAGTACTAGCCAGAGGTTAAAACCAGCGGGCGGCGAGCTGCATCAGCTGCTCCAGGGCGGTTTGGTCGGCGTGGTCGAAGTCGTTGAGCTGGTCGCTGTCCACGTCCAATACGGCCACCACTTGGCCGTCTTTGAGAATGGGCACCACGATTTCCGATTTCGAATCGGAGCTGCAGGCAATGTGACCGGGGAATTCTTCTACGTCGGGCACCAGCAGGGTTTGGGCCTGGGCCCGCCTGGCGCCGCACACGCCCTTGCCGTGGCGGATACGGGTGCAGGCAATGGGTCCCTGGAATGGGCCCAAAACCAGGCTCGTCGCCTTTCACGAGGTAGAAGCCCACCCAGAAAAACCGAAAGCCTGCCGTAGCGCCGCCGCCGTGTTAGCCAGGTTGGCCGTGAGGTCGGGCTCGCCGGTGGTCAGGGCTTCAATCTGGGGCAGGAGCTGCTGGTATTGCTCGGCTTTGGTGAGCGTGGTGTCGAGGGTGAGGTTTTCAGCCATGAAGGAAGTCGCGCGAAAAGGTCAGTTCGCGCAGTTAAAAAGGAGAATAAAGCATTAATCGCTGAACAGCGCCGCGCATTACAGCCAACGGCTAGCGCGGCTCAGGGTCGCGTTACTTGTCGTTCACGTACCAGAACAATTCATCGGGCCCAACGTTCCGGCGTTCGCGCAAGCCCGTCAGCCCAAGCCGCGGCGCAGCAATGCCCTGGCCCAATTTCATGGGCGCCCGGAATACCCGGATTTCGTCCCACAGCCCGGCGTTTAGCAAGGCATTGAGCACCGTGGGCCCGCCTTCCACAAACACCGACTGCACCTGCCGTTCGTAGAGGTCGGCCAAGACCTGAGGAATCAGGTCGTCGGCTTCCGACAGGGTCACGAGGTCGAGGTTGGTGGCGTGGCGGGGCTGACGGTAGGTATAGATGAGGGTGGGCTGTGAGCCGTCGAGCAGGTTGTGCGTGGGTGGTAAGCTCAGGTTTTTGTCGATGACGAGGCGCGTGGGCTGGGGGCCGGGCCAGTCGCGCACGTTCAGGCGAGGGTTGTCGTGCAGGGCCGTGCGCGTGCCCACCAGGATGGCCTGCTCTTCGGCCCGCCACTGGTGGGTGAGCAGGCCGGCCTGCGGGCTGCTGATTTGCACCGGCTGGAAGTAGCGCCCGGCCAAAAAGCCATCGGCGGTTTCGGCCCACTTCAGCACCAGGTAAGGCCGTTTCTTTTCGTGGAAGCCAAAGAACCGGCGGTTGAGCCAGCGCCCTTCCTGGGCCAGCAAGCCGGTTTCCACCTTCACCCCGGCGGCACGCAGCTTCTCGATGCCGCGGCCCGCCACCAGCGGAAACGGGTCCTCATTGCAGATAACGACTTCGCGCACGCCCTTGGCAATGAGCAAGTCAGCGCAGGGCGGCGTTTTGCCGTGGTGGGCGCAGGGCTCCAGGGTCACGTACACGCGGCTTTCGGGCAGCAAGGACTGGTCGGCCACAGCAGCCAGCGCATTCACTTCGGCGTGCGGGCCCCCGTACTGCCGGTGCCAGCCCTCGCCGATGATGCGGCCGTGGTGCGTCACCACACAGCCTACCAAGGGGTTGGGCCGGGCATAGCCGGTGCCCAGGTGCGCCAAATCCAGGGCGCGGCGCATGAACATAGCATCATCTGGTTTCATCCGGGCGAAGGTAAGCCGGGGGCCGTAGCTGCGCCGTTGGGCTACCTTTGCCCAGATGACCATCCGCGAATTCACTGCCTCTCTCGCCGCCGCGCTCCACCCCACTTACCCTACCCGCGAAGCCGAAGCCATTGCCACGCTGGTGGTGGAATACCTGCTCGATATCGACGCGCTGCAGCGCATGATGGATGCGCAGGAAACCGTGCCGCCCGAAGCATTAGCAGCACTGCCGCCGTTGCAGGCACGCCTGCTGGCCCACGAGCCCGTGCAGTACGTGCTGGGCACGGCGTATTTTGAAGACATGGCGCTGGAGGTCACGCCCGCCACGCTCATTCCGCGCCCCGAAACCGAAGAATTGGTACGGGTGATAAAACAGGAGCAGCAGGGGCGCAGCGGCCTGCAGGTGCTGGACGTGGGCACCGGCTCGGGTTGCCTGGCCATTGCCCTGGCCCGCACGCTGCCCAAATCCCAGGTCCTGGCGGTGGATATTTCCGAAGAAGCGCTGGCCGTGGCGCGACGCAACGCTGCCCGCTACGCGCCCACGGTGACGTTTCAGCGGGTGGATATTCTACAGGACCTGCCGGTTGAGCCTGGCCCCGGGCTCCCTGGATGTGCTGGTAAGCAACCCGCCCTACGTCCGCGAAAGCGAGCGGCCGCTCATGCGCGACAACGTGCTGGCCTGGGAGCCCGCCACGGCCCTGTTTGTGCCCGACCACGACCCGCTGCTGTTCTACCGCCGCCTAGGCGATGTCGGCCAGGAGCTGCTGCGTCCCGGCGGGGCGCTCTATCTGGAAATCAACGAAGCCCTGGGGCCGGAAACGGCGGCTTTGCTCCAGGAGCACGGCTACGAAGACGTGCGGGTATTGCCCGATATGTTCGGCAAGCCCCGCATGGTGCGCGGCACCCGCGCGTAATTTTTTGTAATTTACAGGAAGACAAATCGGGCAATTGAGCTAAGTTGGGCTGGCCCAGGGATGGAAATTCCTAGGCTCCGGTAGCTCAACTGCTCCTGGCCGATGCCCGAATTATTTGGTTGCTTTTTCCGCGGCAATACGCTTGGTTTAAGCTCGCAGCGGCATTTTTGCGCCAGGCGTCACGGCGTTTTGCGGGCAAAGGTTTCAAACAACCAGCCCGTTATTGGCGTTATTTGCGCACCACACGTAGTTATTCTTTCAACCTTTTTTAACTCACCAATCTATGAGTCAAGAGCAAGACCAGACGCGCGGCGCCAACGCCGGCGAGAACGGTACGGCCGTGACCGGAGCAGGCAGGCTCGCAGGATGGCCGTTTGGCTTCCGGCGAAAACGCCAACACGCTGACCACCCGCCAGGGCCACCCGGTGTACGACAACCAGAACCTGCGCACCGTGGGCAACCGCGGCCCGGCCACTCTGGAGAACTATCAGTTCCTGGAGAAAATCAGCCACTTCGACCGCGAGCGGGTGCCCGAGCGGGTGGTACATGCCCGTGGCGCGGGTGCCCACGGCGTGTTCGAAGCCTACGGCAAAGTGGGCGACGAGCCCATTGAAAAGTACACCCGCGCCAAGTTGTTCAACACGCCCGGCAAGCAGACGCCGGTATTCGTGCGCTTCTCCACGGTGGGCCACGGCGGTCACTCGCCCGAAACCCTGCGCGACCCGCGCGGCTTCGCTGTGAAGTTTTACACCGAAGACGGCAACTGGGACTTGGTGGGCAACAACCTGAAGGTGTTCTTCATCCGCGATGCCCTCAAGTTTCCGGACCTGATTCACTCGCAGAAGCCCGACCCGGTGCACAACCGCCAGACCGGCGAGCGCATTTTCGACTTCATCTCGAACACGCCCGAGGCCATGCACATGGTGTCGTTCCTGTTCTCGCCCTGGGGCATTCCGGCCAACTACCGCCAGATGCAAGGCTCCGGCGTGAACACCTACAAGTGGGTGAACAAGGAAGGCGTGGGCGTGCTGGTAAAATACCACTGGGAGCCACTGCAAGGCATTAAAAACCTCACGCAGCCGGAAGCCGAAGCCATTCAGGCCAAGAACTTCAACCACGCCACCCAGGACCTGTTCGACCACATCAAGGCCGGCAACTTCCCGCAGTGGGAGCTACGCGTGCAGATTATGAGCGACGACGAGCACCCGGAGTTGGACTTCGACCCGCTCGACGACACCAAAATCTGGCCCGAAGACCAGTTCCCGCACCTGCCCGTGGGCAAGATGACGCTGAACAAGAACCCCGAGAACTACTTCGCCGAAGTGGAGCAGGCAGCGTTCGGTACCGGCGTACTAGTGGATGGCCTCGATTTCTCCGACGACAAGATGCTGCAGGGCCGCACCTTCTCGTACTCGGACACCCAGCGCTACCGCGTGGGTACCAATTACTTGCAGCTGCCTATCAACGCGCCCAAAAAGCACGTGGCCACCAACCAGCGCGACGGCCAGATGGCCTACCACGTCGATTCGGCCCCCGGCCAGAACCTGCACGTGAACTACGAGCCTTCCAGCCTGAAGGGCCTGAAGGAGTCGCCCCGCGCCGGCGCCGACCACATGCCGGCCTACGAAGGCCGCCTGGTTCGCCAGGCCATCGACCGTACCAACAACTTCAAGCAAGCCGGTGAGCGCTACCGCCTGCACGAAGACTGGGAGCGCAACGACCTCATCAGCAACATGACCGGCGCCCTTGCCGACGCTGCCAAGGTCATCCAGGACAAAATGATTGACCTCTGCTCCCAGTGCGATGCCGACTGGGGCCGCCGCCTGGCCGAGGGCCTGCAGAATGCCCGTAACGGCAAATCCGGCGCTACTCAGGCCAACGAAAGCAAAGCTTCTGAGGCTGTGCACCAGGCCGAAGCCATCGCGCACGAAGCCAAGCCGTATTAATCTGGCTTAGCAGCAATAAAAAAGGGCACCCAATTGGGTGCCCTTTTTTATTGCTCAATTTTTATGATTCAACACGAAGGCAGCTAAAACACCGTCAGCGTTAAAAAGGAACGTCATGCTGAGCGTAGCCGAAGCATCTCGCGTGTGGTAGTAATCCAATCGTCTGTCATGCTCATCTGGCGTCCGCCTGCGAAGCATCTGCTCATGGCTCAACGATTCGTTCGACGGCGATGAGATGCTTCGCAAACTCACATGACAAGCAGCGCGGGCGAGATGCTTCGGCTGCGCTCGGCATGACGGCCTATGGAGCTAAATTGAGCTACTTCCTACAGATTCTGGGTCACGAAGTTGGTCATCTGGCGGTAGAGGTGCAGGCGCGTGTTGCCGCCCGAAATTCCGTGGTTGCGGTTGGGGTAGTACAGCGTCTGGTAGTCCTTGTTGGCTTTGATGAGGGCATCGACGAAGGCGATAGAATTCTGGAAGTGCACGTTGTCGTCGCCGGTGCCGTGCACGAGCAGGAACTTGCCTTTCAGGTTTTGGGCAAACTGCACGGGCGAGTTCTCATCGTAGCCGGCGGGGTTTTCCTGGGGTGTTTTGAGGTAGCGCTCGGTGTACACGGTGTCGTAGTAGCGCCAGTTGGTAACGGGGGCTACGGCGATGCCCATCTTAAACAGGTCGGCGTTTTTGGTCATGGCCAGCGAGGTCATGTAGCCGCCGTAGCTCCAGCCCCAGATGCCGATGCGCGACTTATCCACGTAGGGAAGGGTGGCCAGGTACTTGGCGCCTTCGCCCTGGTCGATGGTTTCGAGCTTGCCTAGGTTGGCGTAGGTGGCCTTGCGGAAGGCCGAACCCCGGCCCGAGGTGCCGCGGTTTTCTACCGATACCACGATGTAGCCTTGTTGGGCCAGCATCTGGTGCCAGAGGTAGTTGGGGAAGGCCGTGCCACCGCCAGCATTGTCAAGCACGGTCTGGGTGCTGCCGCTGCCGAAGCTGGGGCCGCCGTACACGTGCATCATCACGGGGTACTTTTTGTTGGGGTCGAAGTTGCTGGGCTTAATCATCCAGGCGTTCAGGTCCACGCCTTCGGACGTCTTGATGGTGAGGAACTCCAACTTGCCCAGGTCGTACTGCGTCAGGGTCTGGCGCAGCTTGGCGTTGTCTTCCAGGGTTTTCACCAGCTTGCCGCTGGCGCCTTCGCGCAGGCTCACCACGGTGGGCACGCCCGCCGATGAATGCGTATTGAGGAAGTACTTGGTGTCGGGGCTCATGTTCACCACGTCGGTGCCGTTGCCGGCCTCGCTGATGCGTTTCTTGCCCGAGCCTTTGAGGTTGACGCGGTACAGGTGGCGCTGCAGGGCCGAGCCTTCGGTGCTGGTGTAGTACACGAAGCCGGTCTTGGGGTCGAAGCCGTTTATCTGGCTGATTTCCCACGGGCCCTTGGTGAGCTGGCGCACCTGCTTGCCGTTCATGTCGTGCAGGTAGAGGTGCTGGTAGCCGTCCTTTTCGCTGGTGAAGACAAACTGCTTGCCGCCGGCCAGGTACTTCAAATCGTCGTTGATTTCCACGTAGGCCGGGTTGGTGTCGGTCAGCACCACTTTGGTTTTGCCGGTGCCAGCGTCGGCGTGCAGAATCTCGAGCTTGTTCTGCAGGCGGTTCAGGCGCTGGATGCTGAGGGTGTTGGGCGCGGTGGTCCACTGCACGCGCGGGATGTACTGGTTGGGCTCGGGGCCCACGTCCATCTTCACGGTGCGGGCGCTGGCCACGTCGTAGGTCGACAGGCTCACCACCGAGTTTTTCTCGCCGGCTTTGGGGTACTTGAAGCGGTTTTCCTTGGGGTAGAGGCCACCCCATTCCTGCATGTCGTACTCGGGTACCTGGCTTTCGTCGAAAGTATAGAAAGCAAGCTGCTTGCTGTCGGGCGACCAGAAGAAGCCCTGGGCAAAGCCGAAC
The DNA here is from genome assembly GCF_042665855.1 of Hymenobacter humi. Taxonomy (NCBI): domain Bacteria; kingdom Pseudomonadati; phylum Bacteroidota; class Cytophagia; order Cytophagales; family Hymenobacteraceae; genus Hymenobacter; species Hymenobacter humi. Next base: position 1,313,394 of record NZ_JBHTEK010000001.1, read on the forward strand.
TCCTCCTCGTACACCCAATCAGTTGAGCCGTTGATGAGGTTGTTTTTCACGCCGTTGGTGGTCACGGCGGTTTCCTTCATGGTGGCCAGATCGGTCACAAACACGTTGTTGTCGCGGGTGAAGGCCACGCGCTGGCCATCCGGGGAGAACGTGGCGTAGCCTTGCTTGCCGCCGGCGCTCAGGGGCGTCAGCTTCTTGGTGCCGCGGTCAAACACGTAGTACGTGGAGCGCGCGCTGTGCCGGTAGATGGGCTCGGTCTCGGTGGTGAACAGGATTTTCTGCTCGTTGGCATTGAAGGAGTAGCCGTCCACGTTGAGCGGCTTGTCGGCACCGGCCAGCTTGAGGTCGGCCGACTCTACCAGCGTTTGCACGGCTTTGCCGGTGGTCACTTCGTGCTGCACGAGGCTGCCGCCTTCCAGGGCCGAGTAGTAGCGGCCGTCCTTCATCCAATTGAAGCCCGGCACCGAAGCCGCGCGAAACGTGGGCTTGGCCCAGATGTCTTCCAGGGTCAGCGGCAGCTTTTGCTGGGCCTGAACGGAAGTTGAGTGAGGCCCGGCAGCAAGGCCGGTCCATTGGCCGCCAGCAGCAAAGCCAGCGCAAAAAAGCGAAAACGCATAAACACGAAAAGAGCGTGAGCGAAATAAGGGAGGAAACTGAACGTTAAAGGTAATAGCCACTGGCAGCACCATCGCAGCAGGTGGGCCCGGCTACCTTTGTACTATGCGCTTTCGCCTCCTTCTGTTTTTGCTGCCCGTGCTGCTGGGCGCCTGTTCCAAACCAGCCCAACCCGTCCGGCTCGACTTCATCGGCAACACTACGCTCACCTCGGGCAGCCGCGTAGTGAACGCCAACGACACCCTCTCGACGAAGGCCTACGCCGTGGCCAAGGACAATCTGCTCAAGCGCCTGCGCATCACGGTACGGTACGAGCCCGGTCCTAGCCCCGTTCTGTATCCGGTGCCCATCTCGGGCTTTAACCCCAACAACGCCCCCGGCCCGCAGGAAATCGTTTACCTCGATTCGCTCATCAAGCCCACTGCTGCAGCTCAGGAAAGCGAGTATTTGTTTGAGAATCAGTTTTCGGCCCGCTCCACTTCGGGTGCCGAACGCTGGCAATACACCGCCATCGACGCTGCCGACGGAAGCGCCTCGCGGGCGTATCGCCTCACGGTGCGCAAGGCCGACTCAGCCGCGGTTTTCCATAACTACACCACGGTCATTCGCCCGGTCCCGGGCTCGCCCCTGGCCGCGTCGGTGCTCCACGACCGCGCCCGCGTGTTTCTGAGCTTGCGCGATGGGTTGCTCTTGCCCAAGTATGCGGTGCGCAATAACGAAGCCTCGGTGCAGGCCAACCAGCAGTTGATTGACCTGGTGTGCGTGGCGAACCGCGCGGGCACCACCATCCGGCTGGATGCCACGGCGGCGGATAGCCTGAGCAGGAAGCTGGCGCCGTCCAGTTGGCCCGTGGCCAATCGACGGCGAACCCGCCTGCTGAATACCCGCCTCACCGCTACCGAATTTGGCAACGCCCGCACCACCGGCAGCTTTGCCTCGGCATTTGCGGTGGGCACGGCTGCCACCCGCGACAGCTTGTCGACCGGGGTGCTGGCCAGAGGCAATGTGGTCGCTTTTCGCACCGCCAACGGCTATTACGGCCTGCTGCTGGTGTCTGACTTGGTGCCCGGGACGTCGCCGCGGCTCAACTGCAGCATCAAAGTGCAGAAATAAGCCGCCGAGCTTCCGCTACAGTATGGCAATTAAACAAAGAAGGCTGCTCCGTAGTGGAGCAGCCTTCTTTGTTGTTGGAAAGCCGCCGAGCGGCTTGGTAACTTTAGAAAGTGATGCCGGCTGTCACGCTGGTCGTGAAGCGGTTGGCATCCGTCTTTATTACGGGTTGCAGGTCGTTGCTGAGGCTGTAGGGGGTGTAGAGCTGGTCGGCCGAAGTGTACACCGCAGCGGCGTCGATGAAGAAATTGCCCTGGCGCAGGCCCACGCCGCCGGTGTAAAAGTTCTGGGCCCGCTCGTTGTTGGTGTCGGCCTTGTAGGGGTCGCCGTAGCGGGCGTAGCCCAACCGCACCCGGAATATATCGAAGCGGCCTTCGGCGCCGAGGCGCAGGTTGACCGCGCTTTGGTAGCGGGACTGGATGTCACTGTTTTCCTGGCTGAAATCGTAGTCGTCGCCGTTGGCGTCCTGCGCGTCGTTGTTGAGCCGGGCCTTGCCGTAGCTCACATACTCCACGTCGCCGGTCACAAAGCCGTACTTGCCGAAGGTCAGGGCCGCGCCACCGTTGGCCCGGAAGGGCGTTGTGAGCGTGTAGGCGTAGTCGTTGGTTGGGAAAGCCACCGTGGTTTCGCCCACGGGCAGGTCGCTGGGTACCCGGTCGGTGCCCTGGCCGCTGAAATTGGACGTCAGGTTTTCGTTGAAGGTGTCGGTGAGCCGCATAAACGTGGGCGTCTGCACCGAAGCGCCCACCCGCACTTTGTCGCTGGCGCGGTAAATCAGGCCCAGCCGGGCGTTGATGCCCGTGCCCCTCGTTTTCTGCTCGCTGCGGCTGCGCAGGCTGATGAAGTGCGTGTTGACGTCGGTGTCAGCCTCGGTCAGAATGCGTGTTTCAGTGAACGTGGAGCTAACAATGCCCAGCGCGCCGCCGATGTACAGCTTGTCGCGGTAATTGGCGCCGTAGCCCAGGTCAAACTGCGACTGGGAGCCCGAGTTCGTCACCGTTTCGCCCTGGTTGAGCACGCTGCCCTGCTGGCGGAGCACCACGGCCGAGTCGGCGCGGTTGCCGGTGCGGGCCCGCACGATGTTGGCCAGATAAGCGCCGTAGGCCAGGCCCAGGTTAGTGGTGTAGTTGTTCTCGTTCACCTGGTCGTCCAGGCTGTTGAAGAAGTCCTGGCCGCGCGCCCCGGTCTGGGGCCGCAGGCGCGACAAAAACGAGTTGTTATTAGTTACCGTGCCCTGGTAGCTGGTGGCCACGTTGAAATCGGCCTGCCGGGTAAAGCCCAGCGCAAAGGCCCCGCCGCGCCAGTTGGTGGTTTGGTCGTCGTCGGGCCGGCGGGAAGTGAGCACCAGTCCGCCGCTGGCCACGTGCAAGCTGTTTTTGGTGGCTTCCTTCCCAGCTGTGCCGTTGCCTTCGATGCGGGTGGTGCTTTGCCCAAAGCCGACGCCCGGCGTAAAGTGCAGCTCCGATTTCTGGTACATGCCCAGGCCCGCGGGGTTGCTGGTGAGGTTGCCGAAGTCGGCGCCCAGGGCTACGTTGGCCCCGGCAATGCCCAGGGTGCGGGCTGGCCCACCGAATTGCAGGCGGGAATAGCGTAGCGCGTCGCTGGGGCCTTGGGCAAAGGCGTGGCCTGCCTGCCCGGCTACGAGGGCCAGGCTAAGCCAAATTATCCGTTTTTTCATGGGAGGGGTGGGAGAAAGGGAGCCGGCCGATGGGCCGGCTCGCTTGGGGAAGTTTTTGCAGAAATCGTTGGCTCAGGACTTAGTCGGCCCGGCTGCGGCCGCGGCTGCCACCGCTGTTATTAGACGGGGCCGCAGCGGGAGCAGAATAGGAAGGCTGGCTCGAACGCTGGGGCTGCTCATACGACTGCTGCCGGGGCTGCTCGTAGGTGCGCTCCTGGCGCTGTTGGCGGGGCTGGTCATAAGCACGCTGGCGAACCGGCTGCGGCTGCTCGGTGCTTTGGCTGCCGGCGTTGCTGGGCTGGGCCGGCACGCTAAACCAACCGCCGCGGCGGCGCTGCACTTCCTGCGGAGCAGCTTGTGGCTCGGGCGCGGTATTCTCACGCACCCGGCCCCGGTTGTCTTCGGTTGTTACCCGGCCGGCCTCGGTGGGCTGGCTCATGTCGCGGTACACGGGCTCATCGGCGCGCTGCTGGCGGCGGGGCCGGTTGTAGCCTTCCGAACGGCCTGCGGGGTTGTCCGCCGTGTTTCCCGTAACCGATTCGGACCGTAAGCGGCCATCGTTGTTGGTGGGACGGGCGCCGTCGGGCAGGGGAGTAGATGGGGCCATCTGGTCATCAGTCCTGGCCCGGCCCGTGTTGGGCCGGCCGCTGATGTTGCCGCCGTTCGGGTTGCCGGTGGTGCTGCCCGAAGTGTAGCGCCCATCTGAGTCACGCCGGTTGAGGTGGCCGTAGGTGCGGTTTACGCGCACGTTCTCGTTGCCCGAAGAGCGGGTGCCATAGCCAAAGTTGCTGCCGTAATAGCTGTTGCCATAGTAGCGGTTGCCGTAGTAGCCGCCCCGGCCGTAGTAGCCCCCATAAAACGGGCTGCTGTAATAGAAGGGGTCGTAGAAAGAGCTGTACCCATAAGGCCGGCCATAAAAACCGCCATAGCCCCACGGCCGCCCAAAGCCCAGGCTGATGCTCACGCTGGACCCGTAAAAGGGGCTATAGAAAGGACTGTAAAACGGGTCGTAGCTCAGACTGGTATAAGGCGAGTAGGGCACGTAGTAGGTAACGCCGGGGCCGTAGCCCGGCAGGCCCTGCATGTAGGTGTACGAGTTGTCGTAGTACTGGTCGGAGCCGGTATTGCCGCGGCGCGAGGCTTGTTGGCCGTGTTGCCGTTGTAATCGGGGTTGGCGGCTTCGTCGGTGCTGGCGGCCGCCGTTTCCTGGGCTGGCGCCGCGCGCACTACGGCCGTGGTGTGGTCTTTAGAAGAATAGTAAACCCCGTCATCTTCCGACGTAGCGAGGCCCGAGGTACTCGCACAGCCGCCCAACGCGAGCAAGGCCAAGGCGGGCAAAAAAGCGGTGAGCAGGTTTTTCATGACTGAAAAGTGAAGAGTGGGAGGCTTACTGTCAAAGTAACGACGCAAACGAGACAAGCAGGAGAAAGGACTAATACTCAGCGCCGGTTTAATAAGCAGAAAGCCAGGGTAAAGTTAGAGTCGCCACCCGGGGGCGGCGAAGGAGCCGAATAGTCAATCGTACAAGGTCCGCTCTTTAGTAACGTAATTTGACCCCGAAACGGTGCCTCTTAAAGTGGTCAAATCTTGTACCAAAAACAGGAGCTTTTTCAATTAAATATAAGATGCCTCCTATGAGCAAAAAGTTGCCTACCCGCCAAGAAGATTATTCGCTTTGGTACAACGAGTTAGTGAAGCGCGCCGGCCTGGCCGAAAACTCGGCTGTGCGGGGCTGCATGGTCATCAAGCCCTACGGCTACGCCATCTGGGAAAAAATGCAGCGCCAGCTGGACGATATGTTCAAGCGCACGGGCCACGAAAACGCCTACTTCCCCATCTTCATCCCGAAAAGCCTGTTTGAGGCCGAAGAAAAAACGCCGAAGGCTTTGCCAAGGAATGCGCCGTGGTAACCCACTACCGCCTCCAGACCGACCCCGACAACCCCGGCAAGCTGCGCGTAGACCCCGCCGCCAAGCTGGAGGAAGAACTGGTGGTGCGCCCCACCTCGGAGGCCATCATCTGGAGCACCTACAAAAACTGGGTGCAGAGCTACCGCGACCTGCCCTTGCTCATCAACCAGTGGGCCAACGTGGTGCGCTGGGAAATGCGCACCCGCCTGTTTTTGCGCACCGCCGAGTTCCTGTGGCAGGAGGGCCACACGGCCCACGCCACCGCCGAAGAAGCCGTAGCCGAAACCCGCCAGATGCTCGACGTGTACGCCGAGTTTGCCGAGGAGCACATGGCCCTACCGGTAGTAAAGGGCGTGAAAACCCCCAACGAGCGGTTTGCCGGTGCCGAGGATACCTATTGCATCGAGGCACTGATGCAGGACGGCAAGGCGCTGCAAGCCGGCACCAGCCACTTCCTGGGCCAGAACTTCGCCAAGGCCTTCGACGTGACCTACGCCACCAAAGAAGGCGGCCTGGAGCACGTGTGGGGCACCAGGCCGGGGCGTGAGCACCCGCCTGATGGGCGCCCTCGTGATGGCCCACTCCGACGACGAAGGCCTGGTGCTGCCGCCCAAGCTGGCCCCGATTCAGGTGGTCATCGTGCCGATTTACAAGACCGGCGAGGCTCGACGCGCTGCTCGAGCGCATCCGGCCCATTCAGCAGGGTCTCATTGCCCGCGGCATTGCCGTGAAAGTAGACAGCCGCGACACCGAGCGCCCCGGCTTCAAGTTTGCCGAGTGGGAGATGAAGGGCGTGCCCGTGCGCCTGGCCATTGGCGCCCGCGACCTGGACAATGGTACCGTGGAAGTGGCCCGCCGCGACACCAAGGAGAAGATGAGTCTGCCCCTGGCCGACATCGTGGCCAGCGTCGACCAGCTGCTCAATGATATTCAGCTCAATATCTACGCGAAGGCCAAGAAATTCCGCGAAACCCACACCACCCGCGTCGACAGCTACGACGAGTTTAAGCGCGTGCTCGACAACGAAGCCGGCTTTGTGCTGGCCCACTACGACGGCACTTCCGAAACCGAGGAGCGCATCAAGGACGAAACCAAAGCCACCGTGCGCTGCCTGGCCCTCAACGAGCCGGACGAAGACGGCGTGTGCATGGTGACGGGCAAGCCCAGTGTCCGCCGTGCTTATTTCGCTCGGGCGTATTAATAGCTGGTTGCCAACACAGGCAAAAGAAAAGACCGTCATGCTGAGCGGAGTCGAAGCATCTCGCGTGGGGTAGTAAACCAATCGCAAGGATTAGTGACTGCACGCGAGATGCTTCGACTCCGCTCAGCATGACGGTCTTTTTGGCTATATTTCATTACTATTCCTTCAATTTCTGACTATGCCCTGGCTCACCATTGCGATGCTGCTGTTGTTCGGCCTGCTGTTTGTCGCGGCCGAAGTCATTTTTATTCCCGGTACTACCATTGTGGGCGTGGTGGGTTTTGCGCTCCTGGTGGTAGGGGTTTGGATGGGCTACCGCGACCTTGGGACGCCGTTGGGCCACTACGCCCTGGTGGGAGTGGTGCTGCTGGCCGGGCTAATAGTGTACGTGGGGCTGCGGCCCAAAAACCTCGCGCGGGTGGCCCTCACCAGCGTCAACAATGCGTCAGTTGACGATGTGCGGCGGCCCGATGTGGCGCCCGGCACCGTAGGCCACACCCTCTCGGCGCTGCGGCCGGCGGGCACAGTATTGTTTGGCACCGAGCGGCGGGAAGTAGTCACGCGCGGTGAGTTTGTGGCTTCCGGCACCCAGGTGCGCGTCTTGATAATTGAGCACAACCGGATTGTGGTAGCGGCCGCGTAGCGGAGTGAAATTCTGCGTAACCTTACGCTATGAATTTCCCCTTATTTCCTTTAGCAATAGCGGCCCTGGTGCTGCTGGTGTTTCTGTATTTTTTCCGGTTAGCCTCTGGGTAACGGCGCTCTTTTCCGGGGTGCGGGTTAGTCTCATGCAACTCGCCTTTATGCGGGTGCGAAAAGTGCCGCCGTCACTCATCGTCAATTCGATGATAACCTCGACCAAGGCGGGCCTGCAGCTGACCGCCAATGACCTCGAAACGCACTATCTGGCCGGCGGCAATGTGCCCAGCGTCATCAAAGCCCTGATTTCGGCCGATAAGGCCAACATCCCGCTGACCTTCAAACAGGCCACGGCCATCGACCTGGCCGGCCGCAACGTGTTTGAGGCCGTGACCACCAGCGTCAACCCCAAGGTGATAAACACGCCCAACGTGGCGGCGGTATCGCAGGATGGCATCCAGCTCATCGTCATTGCCCGGGTTACGGTGCGCGCCAACATAGCTCAACTCGTGGGCGGCGCCGGCGAAGAAACCATCCTGGCCCGGGTAGGCGAGGGCATCGTAACCAGCATCGGCTCGTCGAAGTCGCACAAGGAGGTGCTGGAAAACCCCGATAAGATTTCCAAACTGGTCTTGTCGAAAGGCCTGGATGCAGGCACGGCCTTCGAAATCCTGTCCATCGACATCGCCGACGTCGACATCGGAGAGAACATCGGCGCCAAGCTGCAAATGGACCAGGCCGCGGCCGACCTGCGCGTGGCTGAGGCCCGGGCCGAGGAGCGCCGCGCCATGGCCGTGGCCGTGGAGCAGGAAAACCGCGCCAAAACCCAGGAAGCCAAAGCCCGCGTGGTGGAAGCCGAAGCCGAAATTCCCAAAGCCATTGCCGAAGCTTTCCGAAGCGGCAACCTGGGCGTGATGGACTACTACAAAATGCGCAACGTGCAGGCCGATACCGAAATGCGGGATTCCATTGCAAACCCCGGTGGGGGCAGCGGCAGCATCAAGCCGGGCCGGGAAGAAGGCCGGCAGTCCTAGCCCCGTCTGCTGGGGCTTAGGGGAACAATACGAGCGTAGGGCCAGGCTGGCCCTACCGGCCCAATGGGTGCAGGCAGGATAGTTGCATGCCGTTGAGCTAAATATAGTTGAAGGTATAATATTTTGGCTTTTGCTAATTCGAGCATAACTGTTCTTGCGGACGCTGGTTGGTTAATCATCTGCTAACCCCTTAAACCCAAGAACGATGAGAAATTCACTTTATGCTTTATTAACGAGCGGGCTCCTGCTAAGCAGTTGCCAAAAAGAGTCGGTTGAGCCACAGGCTGAGCCTTCGGTGTCGAGTGTTCAAGCCGCCGATGTTCAATCGGACAACCGCAATTTTACCGCTCACCTCCGGGGCGACGAACAGGTGCCGGCCGTGATGACCAACGCCACGGGCCAGGCCATTTTCAAACTCAGCAAGGACGGCTTGTCGCTGTCCTATAAACTCATTGTCGCCAACATCGAATCGACGGTGCTTTTCGGCCACTTGCACCTGGGGGCCCGTGGCACCAACGGGCCCGTGGTGGTTGATTTGGTGGGCCGTACCGGACCTAGCCCCCAAGGCGTGATTGCGGAGGGTACCATCACCAGCACCTCGTTGAAAGGGCCACTGGCCGGCCAGCCTTTGTCGGTTTTGCTAGCCGCCATGGAAGCCGGGAACATATACACCAACGTGCACTCTACGACGTATCCAGGCGGGGAAATTCGTGGCCAAGTGCGTTAATTCCAAGGAGTGAGCCACCGGCTTTGTGATAGGCCCACGGCTAACAAAAAAGCCTGACCAAGTAGGTCAGGCTTTTTTGTTGTTTCTAATTGAGCTGCCCAAGGGCGTTTACTTCTTCGTAATTGTAAACTCTACGCGGCGGTTCTTGGCGCGCGTCTCTTCCTGGTCGTTGCTGGCGATGGGCTTGCTGCCGCCGAAGCCCTCGGTGGTGATGCGGCCGCTGTTGATGCCATGGCTGCTGAGGTATTTCTTCACCTCGTTCACCCGGTCCTGGCTCAACTTCAGGTTCAGGGCGGGGTCGCCCTGGTTGTCGGTGTGGCCGGAAATCTTGATTTCGAGCGACGGGTACTCCTTCATGATGCGGATGAGGCGGGCCAGTTCCGGGTAGGAGCCTGGTGTTCAGGTAGTACTTGCTCTGCTGGAAGAAGATGTTGTTCAGCTTCACCGTCTGGCCCACGTTGAAGGGCACCAGGTAGAGGTCTTCCTTTTGTTCGGAGTACTTGTCCTTGGCCGTCACGTCGAGGTTGGCGTTCTCAGCGATGTAGCCTTTGGCTTCGGCGCGGTAGCCGTATTGTACGCCGGTGGGCAGCACGATGGTGTAGGAGCCGTCGGTGGGGTTGGTTTCGACCACCCCGATTTCTTCACCCGTGAGCAGGTTTTCGTAGTGAATGATGGCCCGCACGGGCTTCTTGGTGTTCACGTCGAGTACTCGGCCGGTCACCAGCGTCACTACTTCGGGCTGGAAGGCCGGGGCCAGCGAGATGCGGAAAATGTCTTTGGAGTTGTCGGTACCGTTGCGCGACGACACCAGGTAGGCATCCTGGCCGGCGGCCGAAACGGTGTAATAAGCGTCAAAGTCCGGCGAGTTCACCACCGGGCCCAGGTTGCGGGGAGTGCTCCAGTTGGTCCAGGTGTCGTCGAGGCGCTTGCAGTAGAAGATGTCTGACTTGCCATAGCCGCCACGGCCGTCGCTGGCGAAATACAGTGTCTTTTCGTCGGCGGCCAGGAACGGAGCAAAATCAGAGCCGGAGGTATTCACGTTGCGACCCAGGTTGATGGGCTTGGTCCACTGCGTTTGCTTCCCCACGGTGGCTACGCCTTCGGGCAGGGTTTCGGGTTTTGGGAAGCTCACGTAGATGTCCTGGCCGCCGATGCCGTCGTTGCGCTCCACGGCCATGAGCAGGGCCTTGCCCGAAGTAGCCCAGCAGGCGTCGATGTGCTCGGGGTCTTTGTTGTAGTAGTCGTCGATTTCCACCTTCACCGGTTTGGCCCAGCCCACGGCCGTGCGGCGGCTCATGCTGAAGCCCTTGGGCTGCATCAGCCCGTCTTCGTACACGCCGATGAGCAGCGCAACCTGCCCGTTGGCCGACACAGCCGCGAGGCCGTTGGGGTCCTCGGGGGTGTTGCTGGGCTCGCCCATGTTCTTGGCCTGGCTCCAGGTTTTGTTTTTGCCCGAGACCAGCTTGGAAATCCAGATGTCCTGCGGGTCGCGGGCGCCGCCCACGTTGCCGGGGTGGTTTTGCCGGGCAAAGTACAGCGTGCGGCCATCGGGCGAGATTACCGGGTGGGTGTCTACGTAGCGCGAGTTCACGTTCGGGCCCAGGTTCACCAGCGACGAGTCGAACTGGGTCGACAGCACCGCATCGGGCCCTTTGGGGGCGTCGAAGGCCTGCTTCACCATCGTGGAGGCCACGTCGGCAATGCCGATGGCGTCAATCTGGTTCACGCCCTCCACTTTGCCGGTGTTCATGCGGACCACCACGCCCAGCGTGCGGTATTCCGCCTTCGGAAAACGTACTTCCAGGGTGCGGAAGGCTTCTGGCAGCGGGCCGGGGTTGTCGTTGGAGTACACCTCGTGGTGCTTGCCTTTGGTGTCTACCAGCTCAATTTTGGTGATGGAGCCCGGGTTGAAGTTTTCGACGATTGTCACCTGCTGGGCGGCAATAGAGCGGGCAAAACGCACTTCGATGAATTCGTTGGACCCTTCCTTTTTGGGAATCCAGGCATCGTTGCTGATTTGGCCCAGCGGCAGGGCGTTGGGCGTGCTCAACACCTGTTCCGGCGAGAAGGGCGCTTTGCCTTCCGATTTCTGCGACGACACGGCCACCACCTTGGCCGCCCACAGCACGCGTTGGGCCTGGGCAGTGGGCGCAGCCAGCAGCAACAGGGCCAGTGGCCCGCAAGCCAGGAGGCGCAATACAAAAGACTTAATCATAGAACGAATAGCAGAAAAAGTAAAACCCTAAGGGCACGCCTGAACCGTAGCGTAAGCACAGGTGCAGGCCCAAGCGGCTTTATTCACAGCTAACCTAATGAAAAACTATTTCCCAAGCCACTCCAGCCGCTGCATTTCTTCTCCGAAAAGCCTCCGATAAGTCCAGCTATTTCGTTTGTTATCAACTGATTATTAATATTTTATCACGCAGATTTGCTGGGATAATGCTCTGTAGCAGGGCCAAGTCTGAGCCAGTTAATAAGATAGATATGTTGCCGTTTATGTGGGCCGATAAGCTCCCGTTAGCTGTGCACAAATGCGGGTGGCAGCGATGCCCGCTGCGCCCGGTGCTTAGCAGCTGCCGGAATGCCCCGGCGGGCATTCCGGCACGATTTTTTAACTCACTTGTTCTCTCGCTGAGTTGCAACGCCACCGCTCCGGATTTAGTGTAAGCAGAACTACTCGGTTGCCGGATTAGACCGCGCTGGCAGGCGACTCAACTTCTCTGGGCAAGACTTTCATCAGCTCCTCCAGGCCGACAGCCAGTTGCATCGTGGCTGTTTGCCGCTCTGGTTCGCTCGAGGACTTAGCTTCGAGCACGGCTATTGCCTCCGATAAGCTGTCGGCGCCAAGCAAGCGTAGGGAGGGCCGCAGCTTGTGGGCCACGGCAGCGGCAGCGGTCCAGTCGGCCGCGGCATGCGCCATGCGCAAGTCGGCCACGCTGCCCGGCGTGTTGGTGTGAAACGAAGTCAGGATGCGGTTCATAAAGGCCGTTTTGCCATGGGCCGTCTTGTCCAGCAAAGTCAGGTCGAAAAGCCGGCTGGTCCCGGGCACGGCAGCGGCTTCCTTGCCGGCCAGGGCTTCCGCTGGCACCGGCGCCTTGTGCGATGGCTCAACCGAAGGTGCGGGAATTGGCGCTGGCCGGTCCAGGGCAACCAGCGGCCCATTCACGCCCGCAATCAGCGAAGCCAGCTTGCTCAGCAGCTCGGCTTCGTCGAAGGGCTTGGGCAGGGTGTCGTTCATGCCGGCAGCGGCGTACTTCTCCGCGTCGGTCCGGAAGGCATTGGCGGTGAGGGCCAGGATGGGTGTGGCGGCCCGGGCCGCATCGGGATGGGCCCGAATGCGTTCCGTAGCTTCTATCCCGTTCATGCCCGGCATCTGGATGTCCATCAGGATGACGTCGTAGCGGCGGTCCATGAACAGCGCGAGGGCTTCGAGGCCGCTGGCCGCTTCGTCCACTATCACCCCGTGGCCCTCGAGCAGCAGTTGGGCTACTTCGCGGTTCACCGGGTTGTCTTCCACCAGCAGCACACGGCAGCCGCGCACGGCCGCTTCCTGCACCGGCGGCACGGGCGCCAGGGCGGCCTGCCGGGCCTCGGGGCTGGCCTTGGGCAGCGTGGTAACAAAGGAAAACGAGCTGCCCTGCCCCAGCTGGCTCTGCACCGTGAGGCGCCCGCCCATCTGGGCCACCAGGGCCCGGCTGATGCTCAGCCCCAGGCCGGTGCCGCCGAATTGCCTGGTGGTGTCGGCGTAGGCCTGGGTGAATTCCTGGAAGATGCTTTCCAGCTTATCGGGCGCAATGCCGATGCCAGAGTCCGTCACCCGGAATTCGGTGGTAAGGGTGTCCTCGGTTTCGCTTACGAAGTAGCCGCCCACCGACACCGTGCCGCCGGCCGGGGTAAACTTGATGGCGTTCGACAGCAGGTTAATCAAAATCTGGTTGAGCCGGTAGGAGTCGCCCAGCACCCAGGGCAGCGGGCAGGAATCGCGCAGGAGCGTGCCCACCACCCGGATGCCTTTTTCCTGCGCCTGCATCACCAGGGGCTCGGCCGCCCGGCCCATGGAGTCGCACAGGTTGAAGGCCGACTGGTCCAGGCTCGAGCTTGCCCGAAGTGATTTTGGCCATGTCGAGCACGTCGTTCACCACGTTGAGCAGGTGGCGGCCCGAGTGCTGAATCACGGCGGTGTAGTTGCGCTGCTGGTCGTTGAGCCCGGTTTTGGCCAGCAGGCTCGTCATGCCCAGCACGCCGTTGAGGGGCGTGCGGATTTCGTGGCTCATGTTGGCCAGGAAGTTTTCGCGGGCCGAGGCCGAGGCTTCGGCCTCCTGCTGGGCCGCCTTAAGGGCGGTAATGTCGGTGCTCACCCCTAGCACCTGCGTCTGGCCGCCGGCCAGCACCAGCGGGCAGCGCACCGTCTGGTACCAGCGCTCTTCGCCGTTTTTCAGCTTCACCGAGGTGATGGAAGTGATTTGCTGGCCGGTGGCCAGTACTTCCTGGTCGGCCAGCGCCGCGGCTTTCAGCTCCTCTACATGCAGGGCGGCCTCCATAGTCGCGGTGCCCGCCTGCTCCTGAATATTGGCGCGCGCGGCCTTCATCCGGGCATTCTCAAACACCGTGTTGCCCTGGGCGTCGCGCACCCAGATAAGGTTGGGGTTGAGGTCGAGCACCAGGTTGGTGAAGGTTTGCTGCGCCAGTACCTGCTCTTCGCTTTCGCGGGAGCGTGCCTCGGCCTGCCGCTGGGTGGTGATTTCCAGGCCGTAGCACATCACTTCGCGCAGGTCGCCTTCGGGGAGAAAATGGGCTGGTAGTAGCACTGCCAGTAGCTGCCAACCTCGCCGGTGGGAGCCGGCCAGCGCTCTTCCCAGCTCACTACCTCGCGGGAGCTCACGGCGCGGTCGAACAAGCGCCGGCGGCGCACGGCCAGGGCCTCGGGCAGGCCCAGGGCGCGGCAGTGCTCGGCAAAGTTGAGCCCGAGCAGGGCCTGCCGCTTGGCCGGGTCGGGCTCGGTGTAGGGATTGAGGTAGCGGTAGCGCTGGTCCGGGTCGAGCACCGACACGATGGCCGGCAAGTGGGCCATGATGGTCTCGTAAAACTCGCGCTGCTCGCGGGCTTGCTGCTCGGCCTTGCGGCGGGCAGTTACGTCGGTGAGGTAAAGCAAGGCCGAGCCATCTTCCACCACCGGCACTGCGGAGAGCATAAAATGCCGGCCGTTGGCCTGCACCTCGCGCTCCAGGGCCTCGCCGGTGCGCAGGGCCTGCGTGGCCGCCTGCACCACCTGCGGCCGGATGCGCGAAGGGCCGGTTGCGCGCACCTCGTCGGCCAGTAGGGCCGCGGCCGGGTTGGCAAACAGCAGTTTCCCTTCGCGGCTCAGGCGCAAAACCGGGTTGGGGTTGAGCTGTGGAATGCGGCTGGCGGCGCGCAGCTTGGCCACTTCGGCTTCGACCTGGGCGCAGTGGTCGCGCTCCGCCAGCAGTAGCGCACGTAGCTCAGCAGGGTCCGTGGGAAATTCAGCAGTCATCACCGCACAAAGAAGCTTGATAGAAGGCACAACCGCAGTTCACCTCCTCAGCTGAGGAGGGGACGTTGCCGCGAAGTGGCAACTGGAGTGGTTGAGCCGTTGAACGACACCCAAACGACTGGCGGCAGAACGAGTTGAGCTGGAATCGTTCGGGTGTCGTGCAACGAGGGCAACCACCCCGTTCGCGCTGAAGCGCGAACATCCCCTCCTCAACTGAGGAGGGGAGCTTGTTGTTCTTACAGCTCTTTGCGCAGGCGGGCTACCGGAATATTGAGCTGCTCGCGGTACTTGGCCACGGTGCGGCGGGCAATGTTGTAGCCCCGGGCGTTGAGCATCTTTTCCAGCTTATCGTCGCTCAGGGGCCGCTCCTTGCTTTCCTTGCCTATCAGCTCTTTCAGGATGCTTTTCACCTCGCGGCTGCTGGCGTCCTCGCCCGAGTCGGTGGCAATACCTTCGGAGAAGAAGTACTTGAGCGGGTAAATGCCGAACTCCGTCTGGATGGATTTGGAATTGGCCACGCGGCTCACCGTCGAGATGTCCATGCCGATGCGCTGGGCAATGTCCTTCAGAATCATGGGCCGAAGCTTGCCCTCGTCGCCCTCGGCAAAGAAGTCGTGCTGCAGCTCTACGATGGCGTTCATGGTGCGTAGCAAGGTGTTCTGGCGCTGCCGGATGGCGTCGATAAACCACTTGGCTGAGTCCAGCTTCTGCTTCACGAAGGTCACGGCTTCCTTCATCTTGGCGTCCTTCTTGGCCGCTTTGTCGTAGGTCCGGAACATCTCGGTGTAGGCGGGGCTCACGCGCAGCTCGGGGGCGTTGCGGGCGTTCAGGGTCAGGTTGAAAACGCCGTTGTCGTTCGTCAGGATGAAGTCCGGCATCAGGTACTGCGTCTTGCCCAGGCCGCTGGGGCCGCTGCCGCCCGGCTTGGGGTTCAGCTTCAGAATGACGTTGATGGCCTCTTTCAGCTCGTCATCTTCCAAATCCAGCTTCTGCTGAATGCGGGGGTAGTGCTTCTTGCTGAACTCCTCGAACGTTTCGGTAAGGATGCGCTCAGCGTTCACGGTATTCTCGTCCTGGGGCCGGCGCTCGAGCTGCAGCAGCAGGCACTCGGGCAAGTCGCGCGCGCCGATGCCGGGCGGGTCGAAGCCCTGCACCACGCGCAGCACGGCCTCAATCTCGGGCACGGTCACTTCCAGGTTTTGCGAGAAAGCCAGGTCGTTGGCAATGGCCGAGAGGTCGCGCCGGATGTAGCCGTCGCCATCAATTGAGCCGATGAGCTGCTGGCCAATGGCCTCCTGGCGCTCATCGAGGTCAGCAAAATGGAGCTGGTCCAGCAGCGAATCCATCAGCGAGCCGCTGGTGTCGGCCAGCGGGGTGTCGCGCTCCTCTTCTTCACCGGGGCCGTCGCCCTGCATCTTGTAGCCGGCTATTTCGTCGTCGTTGAGGTAGTCGCTCAGGTCGAGGTCGGTGTTGTCGGGCGCAGTTTCGCTGTCAGCGGGGCCTTCGTCCTTGGGCTGAAGTTCGGGCTCGGGCATTTCATCGGCCATTTCCTGGTCGGCGCCGTGGTCGTCAAAATCCTCGTCCAGGGTGTTTTCGTCGTTGTCGAGCGAGGCATCCGGGTCGTCGGAGTCGTCGCTGTCGTCCTCGTCGCGCTCCATTTCCTCGGGCTCGTCGGCCTCGTCCTCTTCCAGGGCGGGGTTCACCTCCATCTCCTCTTTGATGCGGGTTTCCAGCTCGGCCGTAGGAATCTGCAGCAGCTTAATAAACTGAATCTGCTGCGGGCTAAGCTTTTGGGAAAGGAGCTGTTTAAGGTCGAGGCGTTGCATAGAAGCGAAATTACGAAAAGGGCGGGCCGGCAGTCATTTTTACTAGCATTCGGCCCGAAAAGTTGATGTAACACAGGCGCACAGTAGCGCGGACTCTGTAGTCCGCGTCCCCGCGCCGTTCGGGAGTCGTTCGGGTTTCCGCCCGCGACGCGGACTACAGAGTCCGCGCTACGAGTCTACCTTTGCCCGTTCACCCGCTTCCCCGCAAGTTATGTCCCTTAAACGGTCCACCGTGCAGCAGCTTCTGTCGAGCCAGGAGCTCGACCGCGAAGTTCTCGTCAAAGGTTGGGTTCGCACCCGCCGTGGCAACAAGTACGTGCAATTTATCGCCCTCAACGACGGCTCCGCCATCCACAACATCCAGATTGTGGCCAACGCTGAGCAGTTTCCCGAGGAAAACCTCAAGGACGTCTCCACCGGGGCCTCGCTGGCCGTGCGTGGCACGCTGGTGGCCTCCCAGGGCAAAGGCCAGTCGGTAGAAATCCAGGCCCTCGAAATCACCGTCATCGGCAAAGCCGACCCGGAAGAGTACCCGTTGCAGAAAAAGGCCACTCGCTGGAGTTCCTGCGCGAGATTGCCCACCTGCGCCCCCGCACCAACACCTTTGGCGCGGTGCTGCGCGTGCGCCACGCACTGGCCTTTGCCGTGCACGATTATTTCAACAAAAACGGCTTTTTCTACGTTCACACACCCATCATCACCGGTTCCGATGCCGAAGGCGCCGGCCAGATGTTCCGCGTGACCACCTTGGCCCCCGAGCACCCGCCTCGCACCGCCGACGGCTCGGTGGACTTCAGCGAGGACTTCTTCGGCAAGCAAACCAACCTCACCGTGTCGGGCCGGCTCGAAGGCGAGATTGCCGCCATGGCCCTGGGCAAAGTCTACACCTTCGGCCCCACCTTCCGGGCCGAGAACTCCAACACGGCCCGCCACTTGGCCGAGTTCTGGATGATTGAGCCGGAAATGGCCTTCTACGAGCTGGAAGACAACATGGACCTGGCCGAGGACTTCCTCAAGAGCCTGGTGCGCTACGCCCTGGACCATTGCGCCGACGACCTGGCCTTCCTCAACGAGCAGTACGACAAGGAGCTCCTAAGCCGGCTCAACTCGGTGGTTGAAACCGACTTCCAGCGCCTGACCTACACCGAGGCGATAGAAATCTTGAAATCGGCGAAGCAGAAATTTGAGTTCCCCGTGGACTGGGGCACCGACCTGCAGAGCGAGCATGAGCGGTACCTGGTGGAGAAGCACTTCAAGAAGCCGGTTATCCTGACCAACTACCCGAAGGAAATCAAAGCCTTCTACATGAAGCTGGACGAAGACGGCCGCACTGTGCGCGCCATGGACGTGCTGTTTCCCGGCATTGGCGAAATCATCGGCGGCTCGCAGCGCGAGGAAGACCTCACCAAGCTCACCACCCGCATGGCCGAAATGCACGTGCCTGCCGAAGACCTCTGGTGGTATCTCGACCTGCGCAAGTTTGGGACCGCGCCACACTCCGGTTTCGGCCTGGGCTTCGAGCGCCTGGTGCTCTTCGTGACCGGCATGTCCAACATCCGCGACGTGATTCCCTTCCCACGCTTTCCCAAGAACGCGGCGTTCTAATCTGGAAAAAGCAGCAACAAAAAAGGCGGCCCAATTCGGGCCGCCTTTTTTGTGTTTTCACCACGCTGGTTAGTCGCGGTCTTTGCCTTTGTCCTTCTTGTACTTATACTTAGCCTTCTTGCCATGGTCTTTATCGTGGTCGTCGTGGTCGTCGTGGTCGTAGCGACGGTCATCATATCGGCGGTCATCGTCGCGGCGGTCGTTGTACCCACGGTCATCGCGGCGGCCGTCGTAGCGACGGTTATCATAGCCGCGATTGTCGCGGCGGTCGTCGTAGCCACGGTTGTCGTAACGGCGGTCATCGTAGCGACGGTCGTCATACCGGCGGTTGTTGGCGACGCCATAGCCGCGGTTCATTTTTTTAGCCTGGCCGGGAGGCATGCCGTGGGGGTGGCCCTTGCGGTTACCGTTGGTAGGGTAAGCCCGGTCGCCGTCCCAGGTCCGGCCGTTTTCGTCGGTGCGCGTTTCCGCAGGCCGGGTATTTGGGTATTGCTGGGGCGAGGACTGGGGAGAAGTCGTCTCGGTTCTTTTGTTCATCCACGGGGGCAGGGTTTGGGCCTGCACGGCCGCGGGAGTGCTCCAGGCTACTATGCCCAACACGGAGGCAAAGAAGAGTTTAGCAAGCTTTTCCATGATGGGATAGGTAAAGGGGAAATGAGGATAAAACGATAAAGAGGGAATTGCAACTACGGTGCCAATTTGTGCGGCTGGGTAGGGACTCGCTTGGCTCTTGCATTGCGCATGATTTCTGAAACGAAAGCACTACAAACAAAAAGCCCCGCCAGGGGCGGGGCTTCAAAAGCTGGATGCGCAGGGCAATTAATGCTTGCCTTTGCCGTGGCCGTGGCCACCCATCTTCTTGGCTTGCCCGGGAGGCAGGCCGCCGTTGCTGGGGTTGGCGCGGTAGCCCAATTTCTTGGCCTGGCCGGGAGGCATGCCGTGCGGATGCCCCTTGCGGCGATACTCGGCGTTGCGGTATTCGCTGGTCCGATAAGTCCGGCCGTCGGAATACACGCGGCGGCCATCCTCCGTCCGCACTTCTACCGGGGCGTTGGTCGGATAAGACTGGGGCTGGGGGCCGGCGTCTCAACCTTTTTATTCATCCACGGGGGCAGGTTGCTGATGGTTTGGGCCTGTGCAGCCGCCGGAGTGCCCCAGGCAAACATGCCCAGCATCGCGGCGAAAAGTATTTTAGGAAGCTTTTCCATAAGGTGGAATTGGCAAGAGGAGAAAATAATAAGAATGCAGGCGCAAGTACGGTGCCAACTTGCTTAGCCCGGTACGTAAGCTCGTCCTGAGCTGTTTTGCGAAGTCCTTGAGAAGTACGGGCACAAAGCGAGGCCCCGTGCTGTTGTGCACCAACCGACTTATCTGAACCGGCTAATGCGACTGGCAAATATGCGGTTGCGGTTAGCCTTCGGCTTCCCTTTTTCGTACCTTTGCGCACTTATTCGCTGCGTTTCTGAATGGCCAAAAAATCCACTGCTACCCCGGTTGCCAAAGCTCCCAAAGCCAACCAACGGTCGGCGCCAGCCAAGGCCGCCGCGCTGAAAACCCCAGCCAAAGACGGTGCTGCCGGCGCCGCCGAAACCGCCGCCGCGGTGCGCACGATGACCGAGCTTCCCGCTGCGGGCCCGATTACGGAGCACACCAGCGGCCACTCAACGGCCACAGCCCCGCCTCGCAGCACCTCGAAGCGCCCTTCATTGAAGTGTACGGCGCGCGCGAGCACAACCTGAAAAACGTGTCGGTGAAGATTCCGCGCAACCGGCTGGTGGTATTCACGGGCATCTCGGGCTCGGGCAAATCGAGCCTGGCGTTCGATACGATTTATGCCGAGGGGCAGCGCCGCTACATGGAGACGTTCTCGGCCTACGCCCGCAGCTTCATGGGCGGCCTGGAGCGGCCCGACGTGGACAAGATTGAGGGCCTGTCGCCGGTTATCAGCATCGAGCAGAAGACCACCTCGCGCAACCCGCGCTCCACGGTGGGCACTATCACCGAGATTTACGATTTTCTGCGCCTGCTTTATGCCCGCACGGCCGAGGCTTTCAGCTACGCCACGGGCAAGAAGATGATTCGGCAGAGCGACGACCAGATTATCAACTTCCTCCTGCGGCACTTCGATGGCCGCAAGCTGGTGGTGCTGGCGCCGGTAGTGAAAGGCCGCAAAGGCCACTACCGCGAAGACTTCCAGAAGATTGCCAAGCTAGGCTTCACCAAGGTGCGCGTCGACGGCGAGCTGCTCGACATCACGCCCAAGATGCAGGTGGACCGCTACAAGATTCACGACATCGAAATCGTGATTGACCGGCTGGTGGTGAAAGAAGAAGACCGGTTTCGCCTCAGCGGTTCGGTGCAGAATGCCCTTACGCACGGCAAGGGTACCATGCTGGTGCTCGACCCCGACGCCAAGGGCGAAAAAGGCAAGCCGCAGTTCTTCTCGCGCTTCCTGATGGACCCCACCACCGGCATCGCCTACGACGACCCGGCACCCAATACGTTCAGCTTCAACTCGCCCTACGGCGCCTGCCCTACCTGCAACGGCCTGGGCGAGGTGCAGGAAATCACGGAAGAAAGCGTGATGCCCGACCGCAAGCTGAGCATCTCGCGCGGCGGCATCGCGCCCCTGGGCGACTACCGCGACATCTGGATTTTCCAGCAGCTGCAGGTTATTCTCAAAAAGCACAAGGCCACGCTGAACACGCCCATCGACAAGCTGCCCGAGGACTTGCTCAAGCGCCTGCTCCACGGCATTTCGGAGGACGAGGCCGACGACAGCAAAAGCCAGTACACCGAGGCGTTCGAGGGGATTATCCCTTTCCTGAGCCGGCAGATGGATTCCGAGTCGGACAACATCCGCGAGTGGATAGCCCAATATGCCCAGGCCCAAACCTGCCCCGAGTGCCAGGGCTACCGCCTCAAAAGGAAAGCTTGCACTTCAAGATGGACGGCAAGAACATCGGCGAGCTGTCGGTGATGGACCTGAACGACTTGGCCGGCTGGTTTGAGGGCTTGGAAAACCGGCTCACTGAGCGCCAGAACGTTATCGCCCGCGAGCCTGCTTAAGGAAATCCGCAAGCGCATCGGCTTCCTGCTGGAAGTTGGGCTGGATTACCTCAACTTGCACCGTCCCGTGCGCACGCTGAGCGGCGGTGAAAGCCAGCGCATCCGCCTCGCTACCCAGATTGGCACCCAACTCGTGGGCGTGCTCTACATCATGGACGAGCCCAGCATCGGCCTGCACCAGCGCGACAACGAGCGGCTCATCAAGGCCCTGCAGCACCTGCGCGACATCGGCAATTCGGTGATTGTGGTGGAGCACGACAAGGACATGATTCTGCACGCCGACCACGTGCTCGACATCGGCCCCGGCGCGGGCATTCACGGCGGCCACATCGTGGCCTCGGGTACGCCTAAGGAGATTCTGAATTCGGGCTCGCTCACTTCGCAGTACCTGAGCGGGCAGAAGCACATCGAAATGCGCAAGAAGAAGCGCAAGGGAGAAGGCGCCGAGCCTGGTACTAAAGGGCGCCAAGGGCAACAACCTCAAAAACGTGACTCTGAAAGTGCCGCTGGGCAAGCTGGTGGCCGTTACGGGCGTATCGGGCTCGGGCAAATCCACACTCATCCACGACACGCTGTACCCCATCCTCAACCAGCACTTCTTCAATTCCAAGAAAGAGCCGCTGGCCTACAGCGCCATCGAAGGGCTGGATTTGGTGGATAAGGTGATTGAGGTGGACCAGTCGCCCATTGGGCGCACGCCGCGCTCGAACCCGGCCACCTACACCGGCGTGTTCACCGAAATCCGCCAGCTGTTTGGCGAGATGGCGGAGGCCAAAATCCGTGGTTACGGTCCTGGCCGCTTCTCTTTCAACGTGAAGGGCGGGCGCTGCGAAACTTGCGAAGGCGCGGGCATCCGGACCATCGAGATGAACTTCCTGCCCGACGTGCACGTGCCCTGCGAAACCTGCAAAGGCCGCCGCTACAACCGCGAAACCCTGGAAGTGCGCTTCAAAGGCAAGTCCATCACCGACATCCTGGACATGACGGTGGAGAAAGCCGTGGAATTCTTTGAGTTCCAGCCGCGCATCCTGCGCAAAATCAAAACGCTGAACGACGTTGGGCTGGGCTACCTCACGTTGGGCCAGCAGGCCACTACGCTCTCCGGCGGAGAGGCCCAGCGCGTGAAGCTCGCCACCGAGCTCAGCAAAAAGGACACCGGCAAGACCTTCTACATCCTCGACGAGCCCACCACCGGCCTGCACTTCGAGGACATCAACCACTTGGCCGACGTGCTCCAGAAGCTGGCCGACAAAGGCAACACCGTCCTCATAATCGAGCACAACCTCGACCTGATTAAGGTAGCCGACCACGTCATCGACATTGGCCCCGAAGGCGGCGCGGGCGGTGGCACCATCGTGGCCCAGGGCACGCCCGAGCAGGTAGCCAAATCCGACAAAGGTCACACGGCACGCTTCCTGGCCGAGGAGTTGAAAATCAGCAAGTACAGCGAAGCCAAGGTTGAGAAAGTTTAAATAATTACAATAGTCAATTTATTGACTATTAGCTCGCGCCGCCCGAAACCCACTTCACAGTGGGTTTCGGGCGGCGTTTTTGTTAGTGGGAATGCAGAATGCGGCTAGCTTCGTCGCTCTTTTCCCCGCCTTTTGCTTATGATTAAATCCTTACTCTTTTCCTGTTTGCTCATCGTGGCCATTGCCACGGCACCTCCGAAAAGCACGCGGTGGAATGGCACCGTCAGCAACGGCACGACGGGCGACAAAATCAGCTTTGTGGTGTCGCCCGATGGGAAAACACTCTCCGAACTTACGTTTGATGGCTACGAGCAGTGTAGCGGCCGGCTGGAGCGGCAGATGGTAGGCCCCAAAGACCGGTTCAGCATCATGGGCGGCAAGGTAAGCGGCGTGGCCATCGACCCGCCCACCCGGGGCACGGGGCGCTTCGAGCCTGCAAGCCGACTTTACCGGTAAAGCCCTCGCAGTTGGCACCTTCCGAATGACAATCAACGACCTGTGCTGCGGAACCAGCCAGCTGCAGTGGACTGCCGCGCCCGTCCGCTAGCGCGCAGGTACTAGGAAGTGTTAACAGTCACGGAGCCACAAAACGGTCGCCGCCAAATGAACAAAGGCCAAGAAATGCGCATCGAGCTTGTCGTAACGGGTGGCCACGCGGCGAAACTGCTTGAGGCGGCTGAAGAGTCGCTCGACGGGGTGGCGCTGGGCGTAGCGGGCCGCGTCGTAAGCCCGCGGGGTGCGGCGCTTGCACCGGGGCGGAATCACGGCGCAGGTGCCGCGGGCGGCGAGCGCGGCCACGAGCGGGTCGGAATCGTAGCCGCGGTCGGCGACGAGGTGCGTCGGGGCCAGCCCCTCGAGCAGCGGCAAGGCCTGCGGGGCGTCGTGGCGCTGGCCGGCTGTCAGCCGGCAGCGCACAAGCCGCCCCTGCGCATCGGCGGCCACGTGCAGCTTGCTGGTCAAGCCGCCGCGGCTGCGCCCGAGGCTTGCGGTCCGTTTTTGCGCGCGCCGCTCGCGTGCTGGTGGGCCCGCACGGTGGTCGAATCGACCAGCAGCGTGTGCAGCGCGTCGTCCTGCTGCACGGCCGCCAGCACCCGGGCCCACACGCCGGACGCGGCCCAGCGCTGGAAGCGCGTGTACGTCGTGTGCCAGTTGCCCCATTCGGCCGGCAAGGCCCGCCAGCGGCAACCGTTGCGCGTCAACCAGAGCACCGCCTCCACGAAACGCCGGTTGTCGTGGCCCCGGCCCCCGCTCGTGCCTTCTCGACCCGGCAGCAGGGGCGCGATGCGTGCCCACTGCGCTTCCGTTAGCAGAAAATCCATGCTCCAATTTACTTCTCACTGTTAACACTTCCTAGTCATCGGATTTTCCTAAGCACCAAAAAGCCGCCGCAGTTACCTGCGGCGGCTTTTTGCTGAACGGCTTTACGGGGTGGCAAACTCGCCAGCCCGCCAAAGCCGGAATTACATTTTCATGGCATTATGTTGCTTGGCCATGCTCAGATGCTTCTCTACCACGGGCACCGTCTTGCCGATAAAGGCTTTCAGGTCGGCATCCTTGGTCATCTTTTCGTGGGCGCGCATGGTATTGGCCGTTTTCTGGTGGTCGGTTTCCATCTGGGTCATGTACCGCTGCTCAAAATCTTTGCCCGAGAGCTTCTGCATGGCCGGGGCCATGGCTTTATGCTCGGCATCCATGTCGGTGGGCAGGGTCACGCCTTTTTCTTGGCAATGACTTTCAGCTCCGCCGTCGACTTGGTGTGGTCGGCAATCATCTGGTTGGCCATGTCCTTGGTCATGCCGGTCACGCCTTTGGCCAGCGCCATTTTGCTTTGCTGAATCTCGTTCTGGTCGCTGTGGGCCGCCGACATCATGAATTCCTTGTCGTCTTTGTGGGGCGCGGTGGGGCCATTCGGGTCACCCATGGCGGCAGCGCCGCTGGTAGTGCCCTGGGCCGAGCCGGCAGCCCCGGGCTGGTTTGCAGGGTTTTCGGAGCCGGCCGGCATGGTGGTCGACACGGTGTCGCCGCCGGTAGCCGAACTGGTCATGGTGTTATCGCTGGCGTTGCCGTTTTCCGCCGTGGTCGACTTGTTGGAGTCGCCGCAGGAAGCCAAGGTCAGCAGGCCCGTGGCCAGCAGGGGAAAGAAGGAGCGTTTCATAAAAAGGAAAGGGTTTTGTGGAAAGGAATGGGAAAGAACCAAGGCCACCAGCCTCTCTGGTAAGCAGGCAAATGGCTGGTAGTACTTCTAGTACGGGCGGTTGCGGGCAAGTTGTTGCGTGATAAAACATATTTAATTGTTCAAGCAGAGCTAAGCTCGACTATAGAATAACGCAAAGCAGAACAATTAATTAGGCCCGGAAAAGCAACTGGCCCACCTCCGAAGGAAGTGAGCCAGCAGTTGAGCCATTCTGGCGCAGCGGGGTAGCCTTAGGGCAAGTCCTCAATGGCATCGGCCACTTCTTCGGCGCCGGCCAGCTCTTCCTGCACGGGCGTGTGGTACTTGGCCGCAAAGCCGCGGATGTCGCCGTCGTAGGCGTCGTCCTTCATATCGTCGAAGGCGTCTTCGTCCTGCTTCTGGACCTTTAGAATGAGCTCCATGACGCTTTTGTCTACCTGCGTACCGGTTTTGGTGCTCACTTCGTGGTAAGCGGCCTGCTCGTCGCCGCCCAGGGCGGGGGCACCGTCAGGTTCTTGGACGTGGCCAGGCCCCGCAGGGCGTTGAGCAGCTCGAGGCGGTTTTGCACCAGGCGGGCGCCGTAGGTGCGCACGGTGGGCGTGGTGGCGCGCGCCTGGGCCAGCTTGCCCAGCTCAACTTGCAGCAAGGCCCGGCTGGTGGATTTCACCAGAAAGTCGGCATCTGCTTCCTGTTTGGCCGTCACGTCGGCTTCGCTAATTTTATTCTTGTTTTCGGCGTTGGCCGCATCCACTGCGTCGTTGCTACCGCCCGAGGAGCAGGCCGATAGCAAAGGAAGCGCCACCGCCAGCTGAAGAATGAGCTGCCGCGAAGGCAGTAGGGAAAGCAATAAGCCGCGCATAGCGAAGGGGTTGGTGGGAAGAAGGGTATAGCTGCAACGCTATACGACTGACCGCGAGCCGGGTTCCTGCGGCAGAGAATGCAAGTTTTTTTATATGTGCTTTAAACCCGGGCGGGACTCTTGCTTCCAACGGCCACTAACGCAGTTCACCTAACTCAATTTTTCACTTCACTCATGCGTACCTCTTCCCTCCGTTCTCTGGCTTTGGCCTGCCTCGCCAGCGGCTTGTTGCTCACCACCGCCTGCCAGCGCGAATCCGACGCCACGCCCGACGACATTACGACGGCAGAAGACCGCAGCGATGACAACATCGAAACGGCGGTCAGTTCGGATGCCGCGCAGTCGGCGGGCCCCGTCGACCCCAACGTGCAGGGCTCGGCCTACGCGACGACGGACGCGGAGTTTCGCCTCAAGTTCGGCGCCTGCGCCACCCGCAGCTACGACTTCGTTACCCGCACGCTCACCATCGATTTTGGGCCCACCAACTGCCTGTGCCCCGATGGCCGCAACCGCCGGGGTAAAATTCAGGTCCGCTTCACGACGGATGTGACCACGCGCCGGGCCGGGGCCGTGGTCACGCGCACCAACTATTTCGTGAACGACAACCAGCACACGGCCACCCGCACCTTCACCGACCTCGGCCTGGGCTCCTTCTCCGTGGACGTGACCAATGCCAGCATCATCCGGGCCAACAACGGCGGCACCCACTCCTGGACTGCTAATTGGGTCTTCACCCGCACGGCCGGCTACGGCACGCCGCAAGCGTCGGACGACGTGTACAGCGTAACCGGCTCTTCCAATGGCACCAACCGGAAGGGCGTCACCTACAGCACTACCGTGCAAACGCCGCTCATCAAGCGCGGCGACTGCTTCAAGTACTTTGTGGCCGGCACCATCAGCATCACCAATTCCAACGCCCGGGCCATGGTGCTCAACTACGACCCCAGCGGCACCCAAGCCTGCGACCGCATTGCCTCCGTCACGGTCAACGGCCGCACCAAAACCATTACGTTGCGCTAATACACAGTTGCAGCGCTCACAAAAAAGCCCCGACTGCAATCAGTCGGGGCTTTTTTGTGGGGCTAGCCTGCGCCTCTAAACGCCTTTAAACGCCGGCTTGCGCTTCTCGCTAAAGGCTTTCACTCCCTCAAAATAGTCTTCGGTTTCCCCGGCAATCTGCTGGCAATGGGCTTCGTAGTCCAGCATTTCGTCCAGGGTGGCTGCGCCGGCCTTGTTCAGCATCTGCTTAATCAGCCCAATCGACTTGGTAGGGGCGGAGGCGTAGCGGGCAGCCAGTGCATAGGTCGCTTCATCCAGCTGCTCCGGCGGCACCACTTGGTTCACGAGGCCCAGACGTAGCGCCTCCTCGGCAGGCACTTTCGAACCCAGGCTGCACAGTTCAAACGCTTTGAGCGTGCCCACCAGCCGCGGCAAGAACCACGAAGAGCCCGAGTCCGGCACCAGCCCGATGTTGATAAATACCTCAATCAGCGACGCCTCCGAGCTGGCTACCAGCGCATCGCACGCCAGCGCCAGCGAGCAGCCCGCGCCCGCCGCCACGCCATTGATGCGGCCAATAATGGGCTTGGGCAAGGCCCGCATGGCCCGGATAATGGGGTTGTAGCGCTTGTGCAGCGAATCGTAGAACGAGCGTTTCTCCGCGCCTTGGGCCGCCTTCAGGTCCTGGCCCGAGCAGAAGGCCCGGCCCGCGCCCGTGAGCACCACCGCGCGTACGGCCGCGTCGCGCGCCACTTGCTTGAGCGCATCCTGTAGCTCGTAGCTCAACGGGTCGTTGAAGGCATTGAAAACGTCCGGGCGGTTCAGGGTAATGGTTGCCACGCCGTCGGGGCGCACATCGTAAAGCAGGCTGGTGTATTCCATGGAGTGACTGAGTGGCGGAGTGCCTGAGTGGGAAAGTGTAGAGCGAATGATGCCTGCAAATAACGGCAGTCCGAATTCTCCATGCCCATGCAATTAGCTCAACCTACCGGTTACTGCACTCGCCAGCCCAGGCACTCAGCTACTAAGTCGCTCGAAGCAGCGCTTCCGCAATTATGAGGTCTTCCGGCGTCGTGATTTTCAGGTTGCGGTAGTCGCCCTCTACCAGCTGTACTCGGCAGAGGTCGTCCACTACCGTCGCGTCGTCGGTGAAGGAGGTGAGCTCCGGCATAGCGTAGGCGCGGCGCAGCAAGTCTATTTCGAACGTCTGCGGCGTTTGCATGAGCCGCAAGCGGCTTCTGTTCTGAGCTGAGGAGCCGTGCTGCGACAGCAGCCGCACCGAATCCTTGGGCATCACAGCGGCGGCCGCCGCCGCGTGGGTTGTTGCCGCCGCGTAGGTGCGCTCCACTACCAGCCGCGACACCAGAGGCCGCACGCCGTCGTGCACCGCCACCAGGCCTTCTGGGTACTGGCTCAACGCCGCTAGGCCCGCTTTCACCGATGCCCAGCGCGTGGCTCCCCCTGCCACCAGCCGGTGCGGAATATTGACCTGATGCTGCTCGCAGAGTTGCTGCCAGGTAGTGAGCTGGTCGGCGGGCAGCACCACAATCAGCTCCTGTATGCCCAATGCTGGCTCGGCAAACCGGCGCAGGGTGTGCAGCAGCACGGGCTCGTCGCGCAGCAGCAGAAACTGCTTGGGCCGGTCGGCGGCCATGCGGGTGCCGCTACCGCCTGCTACGATGATGGCAAAGCGTTTTGGGTGATGAGGTGATGGAGCAATGAGGTGTTGAGGAGGCCGCATGGCA
The DNA here is from genome assembly GCF_042665855.1 of Hymenobacter humi. Lineage (NCBI taxonomy): Bacteria > Pseudomonadati > Bacteroidota > Cytophagia > Cytophagales > Hymenobacteraceae > Hymenobacter > Hymenobacter humi. The sequence continues at coordinate 1,341,568 of NZ_JBHTEK010000001.1, forward strand.
TAAAAGTATTGCAGGCCCATTAAACCGCAGGAAAAAACAAAGTCCCGACCGCCGCAGTGGCAATCGGGACTTTTTACTTCATCACTTCGTCACCCAAAACACTACAGAATCAGCATGGCGTCGCCGTAGCTGAAGAACTTGTATTTCTCTTTTATGGCTTCCTTGTACGCTTCCATCAGCAGGGGATAGCCTGCAAAAGCGGCCGCCAGCATGATGAGCGTGCTCTCCGGCAGGTGGAAGTTGGTGAGCAGGCAGTTGGCGATTTTGAAATCGTGAGGCGGGAAGATGAACCGGTCAATCCAGCCTTGGGTGGGCTTCATGCGGGCATTGGCCGACACCGACGCCTCCATGGCGCGGATGGTGGTGGTGCCCACAGCGCACACTTTCTTCTTGGCGTCGAGGGCCTTGTTCACGATAGCGCAAGCTGGCGCCGTCACAATAAAGTTCTCGGAGTCCATCTTGTGCTTGGTCAGGTCTTCCACGTCCACGGTGCGGAAAGTGCCCAGGCCCACGTGCAGCGTCACGTACGCCGGCTCTACGCCTTTAATCTCCATGCGCTTCATCACCTCGCGGGTGAAGTGCAGGCCGGCCGAAGGAGCCGCCACGGCGCCAATGTTCTCGGCATAAATGGTCTGGTACCGCTCTTTGTCGGCTGGCTCGGTCTCGCGGTTCAGGACCTCTTTCGGAATCGGGGTTTCGCCCAGGCTCGTACAGCGCCTTGCGGAATTCTTCGTCGGTGCCATCAAACAGGAATTTAATGGTGCGGCCGCGCGAAGTGGTGTTGTCGATTACCTCGGCCACCATATCCGACTCGCCGAAGTACAGCTTGTTGCCCACCCGGATTTTGCGGGCGGGGTCCACCAGCACGTCCCACAGGCGGAGCTCCTTGTTCAGCTCACGCAGCAGGAAAACTTCGATTTTGGCGCCGGTTTTTTCTTTGTTGCCGTAGAGGCGGGCCGGGAAAACTTTGGTGTCATTGAGCACCAAAACATCGCCCTCGTCGAAATAATCGAGAATATCTTTGAAAGTGCGGTGCTCAATCTGGCCGGTGGCGCGGTGCACCACCATCAGGCGGCTTTCGTCGCGGTTGCGGGCCGGATGCAGAGCCACCAGTTCTTCGGGGAGTTCGAACTTGAACTCATGCAATTTCATCGCCATAGGGCAGTATTGGGGGAAGATACGGAAATTTGGGGAGGCAAAAGTACGGCTTTTTCTCTTACTTTCCATTTTTGCACCTTGCGAAAACCCAGCCCGGCCTTTAGGCCTCAGCAACTTCCCCGCGAGTTTCCGTCTTTTGACTCCGGATACTGCCCCTTACGCGTGCCTTCTTCTTTATGCTGACCCTTCGCCTTACCTTAGAAAGTTTTCGCTTTGCCTGGGATGCGCTAAAATCCAACCTGTTGCGCACGGTTTTGTCGCTGCTGGGCGTCACGGTTGGCATCTTTTCCATCATCGCCGTCTTTACCATCGTCGATTCGCTGGAGGCCAACATTCGCAGCAGCCTCGATTTTGCGGGCGACAAAGTCATCTACGTGTCGAAATGGCCCTTTGCCTTCGATTCGGAGTTCCCGTGGTGGAAATACTTCAAGCGGCCCGTGCCCAACCCGCGCGAATACCAGCAGCTGCGCAAACAGCTTGGACCCAACAACAAGGGCATTGCCATTTTCGCGGCCAACAACGGCAACACGCTAAAAGCAGGCTCCAACTCTGTGGCCGACTGCGTGCTGCAGGGCGTGAGCTACGATTACCGGGCCGTGAGCAACGTGCCCGTGAAAGACGGCCGCTACTTCACCACCCAGGAAATGGACGCCGCCCGGCCCGTGGCCATCATCGGGGCCACCATCGCCGAAAACCTGTTTCCCAACGGCGACGCCCTGGGCAAGCAGTTCAAGGCCCGCGGCCAGACCCTCACGGTAATCGGGGTGATGGAAAAAGAAGGCAAAAAGCTGCTCACCATCTCCAGCAACGACGCCAACTGCATCATTCCCTTCGGCATGTTCACCAAGATGTTTACCCTGAGCACGACCGGTTTCGGGGGCGGCCCCAGCGCCACCATCGCCGTAAAGGGCCGCGACGAGGACCCCGGCCTGATGGATTTGGAGTACGAAATGCGCGGCGTGATGCGCAACATTCGCGGCCTCAAGCCCCGGGAAGAAGACAACTTCGCCCTGAACCGCCCCGAGATGATTGCCGCGGCCATTGGCAAGCTGTTTGGGGTCATCGGCATCGTGGGCGGCGTCATCGGCTCGTTCGCCATCCTGGTGGGCGGCTTCGGCATTGCCAATATCATGTTCGTGTCGGTGCGCGAGCGGACCAATATCATCGGCATTCAGAAGTCACTAGGGGCCAAGAATTTTTTCATCCTCTTCCAGTTTTTGTTTGAGGCCATCTGCCTGTGTTTGATTGGCGGCCTGGCCGGCATTCTGCTGGTCTGGCTTGTTACACTGGTGCCGCAGGACGCGCTGCCGCTCACCATGTCGGCCTCCCGCGTCATCCTGGGCTTGCTGATTTCCGTCGGCATTGGGGTGATTGCCGGCATCGTGCCGGCCGTGCTCGCCGCCAACCTGGACCCCGTTATTGCGATTCGGGCCAAGTAACATTCCGGCCTGAGCCACCGAATACGGAGCAGTCTTTTTAGTTAACCCCCAATTAGCCGCCGGGCCTGCGCCCGGCGTTGCGGCATGACGCTACCTCCCTTTCTGCACCACGAAATTCTGGGCAATACCCTGAGCCAATACCTGCTGGCCATTCTTATTCTGCTGGTGGGTGCGGCCCTGCGCCGGTTGCTGTCGCGGCTGCTGAGCAAGGTGCTGTTTCGGCTCACGAAGCGGTACACGGCCGGCGTGACCGAGCAGGAAATGCACGAGTTCCTCATCCAGCCGCTGTCGGTGCTGCTGTTTCTGGGCACTGCATACGTGGCCTTTGGCGTGCTACGCTACCCCATGCCGCCCGATGCGGTACAAGGCGTAGACCCTGGCCCAAAGTGGCGTTGCTGCGCATTTTTCTGCTGGGCATTATTGCCACCGTCACGTGGGTAATGCTGCGGCTGGTCGACTTTGCCCTGCTGGTGGTACAGCGCCGCAACGAGCTGCGCGACAGCCCCGGCCTGCGCCGGCTCGACCACCAGTTCCTGCCCTTTGCCAAGGATTTGCTCAAGGTGCTGGTCATCATTATTGGGCTGATGGTGGTGCTGGGGGAGGTGTTTGGGGTGAATGTGACGGCCCTGATAGGCGGCCTGGGCATTGGCGGGCTGGCCGTGGCCTTCGCCGCCAAGGAGAGCCTCGAAAACCTCATCGCCTCCTTCACCATTTTCCTCGACCAGCCCTTCGGCGTGGGCGACCTCGTGAAGGCTGGGGAGGTGAACGGCACCGTGGAGAAAATCGGCTTCCGCAGCACCCGCCTGCGCACCGCCGAGAAAAGCTACCTCACCGTGCCCAACAAAAGCATGATTGACAAGCCCCTCGATAACCTCTCGCTGCGCACCTCGCGCCGGGTGGGGTTTACGCTCACCTTCGACCAGAAAACGACCAGCGCCCAACTCCACGACATAATCGCGGGGTCCATCAAGGCCATGCAAGGCCACCCGCTGGTGACCCAGGACGTGCAGATGAAGTTCAATGCCCTAACGCCGTCCGGCAAAGAAGTGACCGTGCAGTACTTCGTAGACACCACCAGCTACGACGAATACCTTGATGTAAAAGAAGACCTCAACTACCGCCTGGTTGAAGTAGTAGAAGAGCACGGCGGTGTATTCGCCGGCGCTCCCGCCGTGGCTGTCCCCCAAGCCTGATGCGGCTAGCGGCCAATTCAATTTAGCTCAATTTTTATCTAAATCCTGAAAGCTCTCACAACCGGGCAGAAAGCAAAAGAGGCAACCCACTGGGCTGCCTCTTTTGCTTAAGAATGCTTCAGGAAAATTTCCCTGAATACTAAAACGTGCTTTAGCGGCGGCCGCCCAGCAATCCGCCGAGCAGGCCACCCATGCCGCCGTTGAGCAAGCCGCCCAGCCCCGCGCCGCCGGCACTGGCCGGCTGCATGTTGGGCCGGCCGCCCAAGCCACCCAGAATAGACATCATCGAGCCCAAGCCGCCGTTGCCGATGGCCGAGCCGCGCTGGGGAAGGTTAGCTGGCGAATTGCCGCCCATCAAACCGCCCAGCATGCCTCCGCCGAGCAAGCCGCCCAACATGCCACCCAAGCCAGTTTGAGCCGCTCCGCCAAGCAAGCCACCAAGGCTGCCTCCGCCGAGCATGCCGCCGCCTTGGTTGCCGTAGCCTTGCGTACGGTTGCCGCCGCCTATCACCCGCGAAATAACCATGGGCGCCACCACACCGAGCAGGCCGGCCATTAGCGCATTTTTGGGGATGCCTGCGCTCGAGAGCTTGTCGCCAATGCGGCTGAAGAAACCTTCCTTGGCAGGGTCCTGTGGGTCGTGGGCCACGGTTTCGGCCTGGTCTACCACCGTTTCAAGCGTTTGTTTCTGCTGCTGGTTAATGCCGAGGTACTCCGACATCTTGCTAATCATGGCCTCCTCGTCGTTGGCGTAAGCCCCATCGGCCCGCGCAAAGCTGATGAGGTCGGTTACGAGCGAGAAGCGGAGGTCGCTGTTCTTGAGGGCATCGAGGCTCTGCTGAATGCTTTGGTTGGAAGCATCCTGGGCGGCGGCCAGTACCTGCTGGGTAGCACCGCCCGAAAGGCCGGCCTGTTGGGCCAATGCCTGCAAAAATTCAGTTTCGGCGCCCGAGGCCTGGCGGTCGGCGCTAGCCAAGCTGGCAATGGCGCTCAGGTAAGCAGTTTTTTCTGCCTCGGAGTAATTCTGAAGAAGCTGGGTGTCCATGTAAAAAGAAGTGAAATGGGTGGAAAAAGTGCCTGCCGTGCTTAACGCAGCCCGCTCAAATACGTTGCTTTGCCCCTAAAGCACCCTTGGACGGAAAAAATTTTAGGGTCGCCCAGAAAATTTCTCTCCCTGAAAATGAATTTGTTGCTGTGTCAGCAGCCCCTCAAGCGCAATATTGTGGCCGATTAAAACTCAGGATTGTTTGGCGTTTCCAAAAGACCTCCCATCTTTGCAATCCCAAACGGAAACACCCACGGGGGATTAGCTCAGCTGGTTCAGAGCATCTGCCTTACAAGCAGAGGGTCGTAGGTTCGAACCCTACATCCCCCACATTGATTAAAAGTCCCTCAGTCGCAAGGCTGAGGGACTTTTTGCTTTTGGCCCTGTCGGTTGTACGCTCCAAATCTTACGGCGGTACACACGCTGGTTCATACACGTGCTTCGACAGTCGTCATTGATGATGTGAATCAGATTTCCTCTTAACGGCTGGAAAGCCTTGAGAAGGATAGGCCATAGCAGTTACTGGCACTGAAGCCAGGTGCCTTGCTGTGCTTCAAATCAAGTTTGTTGTAAGCGGCCTCACGCTTATAAACTTGATTTCCTGAATCAGTGAAAGTCCCCGTCATGATTGAGGCCAGGGGATTTAGTAGCCCTTTCACGCCCTTTTTACCAGCATTCGGATTCGTCTTCCTGCGCGGCCCGGGTTTTCCTGGCCCTTAGCCGGTACCTACATCATGAATATGCCGTAGTAGCTATGCCTTTTGTGATGAGTCGCTGGCTGCCATTCGTTTATTGAAAGCGGGTTTCAAGCCTAGTTATCCTTAGCATGGGTAGAAGGAAGCAAGCCGCAGCAAAGTGGCCGCCGGGACGCACTTGTTATTGGCTCAACTATTTTTATACGGTTTCATCTTTTGGTTATCAAAAATGAAAATGCCTCTGTTATTCGCCATCCTGTTGCTTGCCGTGCCGGGCTTTGCGCAGACCATCTACGGTTTGGGCATCATCACCGGCAGTAACATTAGAGGAGCGGCTGTGAACAGCCAGGGACTTGTTCCCATTAATCCGACGAACGGTGCCGCGCTTACACTTTACCCGGTTGCCATCACGGGCATCACAGCCGGCCAGATACTGGTAGGCATGGACTTTCGGCCAGCCGACAACCTGCTGTATGCTCTGGGCTACAATGGCTCAATCATAGGTGCCAATGCCCAGTTGTACCTACTTAACCCCGCTACAAACGCTGTGTCGCGCGTGGGTGCAGCCATCCGACTGGAATTAGGCAACGCCACCAACCGCATCGGGTTCGACTTCAATCCGGTTACGGACCGCATCCGCGTGACAAGCACCAATGGGGCCAATTACCGCTTGGCTCCCACTGGGGCTCTGCTGGCCACCGACGGCGCCCTGGCTTACGCAGGTGGAGCCCCGGCAACACCGGCAATTTCGGCAGTGGCATACACCAATTCGTTTTTGGGCAGCCGGAACACCACGCTCTACGACCTGGACTACCGTAACGGCTTGCTCGCCGTGCAAAGCCCGCCGGATGCCGGCACCCTCACCGCCCCCTTGCCGGTTACCGTTGTCATCCCCTCGGGTACCTACGGCATCGGCGAGCCCGACGCCATGGGCCTCGACATCTACTATGACCCCAGCACCAAGGAGAACGTCGGCTACCTGACAGAAGTAACATCGCTTCGTTCTAACGGGACCCGCGCGAGCAACCTTTACCGGCTCAACCTGGCCACTGGCGCCGCGACGCTACTCGGCAATACCGTGCCCGCAAGTACCTTCTTGAACTTTGAAATTCGCGATGTAGCAGTGGTCCTCCCGCAAGGAGTAGCGCTGCCCGTAGAGTTGGTGCGCTTTACCGCCAAATCCGAAGTCCCGGCCACCGTGCGCCTGGATTGGGCCACGGCTTCGGAGCAGAACAGCGCCTACTTTGCCGTGGAGCGCAGCCTCGACGGAATCCTCTTCCAGGCCATTGGGCAGGTAGCAGCGCTAGGCAACAGCTTTGCGGTGCACGATTACGGCCTGACCGATGCCGCTCTGCCGGAAGGCGCAGCACTGCTTTACTATCGCCTGCGCCAGGTGGACCGGGATGGCCGCGTCGCGTATTCGCCGGTGCAGGCCGTGGTACCGGCGAATAAGGTGGCGAGATTAGCGCTGTTCCCAAATCCTACTAAGGCTGCCACTACCTTAGTAGGAGCTGCAGCCGGTACAACAGTTCAGGTTCTCGACGCCTTGGGCCGCCCAGTGGCCAACGCCACCGTCGATGCAAGCGGTACAGCCAATCTAGCGCTCCCGGCTGGCCTAGCTCGTGGGGTTTATGTTGTGCGCACACGCAGTCAGGTGCTGCGACTGTTATTGAATTAGCACAGCTGCACTTCAACGCAGATGTCTCCTACAAGAAACTCTCTTTAGGGTGGCAGCAAGGTCTTCCGGGTTCGAATGTCTGGCGCCATCACTTGGTTCCAAACTCCGATAGCCACGGTAGTTAAGGTAGTCCGTAGGCAGGTTGAGCTACAATAACTGCCTGTTCGCTTTTTAAAACCTTGGATGCAAAACGGTTTGCTAAAAACAGGGAAGAAAAGTTGCGGTAGTCCTTGCACAGCCAGGTATTGTTTCTACCTTTGCACCCCCAATAAGAAAGCGCTTCAAACGGAAGCAAAAATTTTAAAAGGGACGAACTAAAAAAGGTCGGCTATGGGTTTACATTCCTGCTCCCTCTTACCAGTCCAGCTTTCGTTTTGAGTCCTGACTCTATCGAAAAAAAGATCGGCAGTTTGTTGGAAGTTGAAAACTTCTTCTTACCTTTGCACTCCCAAATCGAAAGAAGCGGGTTACACGGAAAGAAAGACACCGGCCGCGAGGCCACACGGTTCGCTCAAATGGGGCGGGCAGACGTTCTTTGAATGCTTGGAAAAGACAAATGGTAAGACTTGCTTCGGCAAGTTGACAACCAAACGTAACATTGAATAAAAACTCGTCAAATACGAGTCGGATTCGCACTCGACATCAGCCCGTCTTCGGATGGGTGTAGAACATTTTACAATGGAGAGTTTGATCTTGGCTCAGGATGAACGCTAGCGGCAGGCCTAATACATGCAAGTCGAACGGTGGTAGCAATACCATAGTGGCGCACGGGTGCGTAACGCGTAACCAACCTACCCAGTTCTGGGGGATAGCCCGCCGAAAGGCGGATTAATACCGCATAAGACCATAGTATGGCATCATACAGTGGTTAAAGATTTATTGGAATTGGATGGGGTTGCGTGCCATTAGCTAGTTGGGGGGTAACGGCCCACCAAGGCGACGATGGCTAGGGGAGCTGAGAGGCTGGTCCCCCACACGGGCACTGAGATACGGGCCCGACTCCTACGGGAGGCAGCAGTAGGGAATATTGGGCAATGGGCGAGAGCCTGACCCAGCCATGCCGCGTGCAGGATGAAGGCTTTCTGAGTCGTAAACTGCTTTTGCCAGGGAAGAATAAGACTCATGCGTGGGTCGACGACGGTACCTGGTGAATAAGCACCGGCTAACTCCGTGCCAGCAGCCGCGGTAATACGGAGGGTGCAAGCGTTGTCCGGATTTATTGGGTTTAAAGGGTGCGTAGGCGGCCGTTTAAGTCCGGGGTGAAAGCCCACTGCTCAACAGTGGAACTGCCCTGGAAACTGGACGGCTTGAGTACAGACGAGGGTGGCGGAATGGATGGTGTAGCGGTGAAATGCATAGATACCATCCAGAACCCCGATTGCGAAGGCAGCTGCCTAGACTGTAACTGACGCTGAGGCACGAAAGCGTGGGGAGCGAACAGGATTAGATACCCTGGTAGTCCACGCCGTAAACGATGGATACTCGCTGCCGGCGATACAATGTCGGTGGCTTAGCGAAAGCGTTAAGTATCCCACCTGGGGAGTACGCCCGCAAGGGTGAAACTCAAAAGAATTGACGGGGGCCCGCACAAGTGGTGGAGCATGTGGTTTAATTCGATGATACGCGAGGAACCTTACCTAGGCTAGAATGCGCGTGACCGCCCCAGAGATGGGGCTTTCCTTCGGGACACAAAGCAAGGTGCTGCATGGCCGTCGTCAGCTCGTGCCGTGAGGTGTTGGGTTAAGTCCCGCAACGAGCGCAACCCCTATGTTTAGTTGCCAGCGCGTAATGGCGGGGACTCTAGACAGACTGCCTGCGCAAGCAGTGAGGAAGGCGGGGACGACGTCAGGTCATCATGGCCCTTACGCCTAGGGCTACACACGTGCTACAATGGACGGTACAGCGGGTTGCCAACCAGCGATGGTGCGCCAATCCCGAAAAGCCGTTCTCAGTTCGGATCGGAGTCTGCAACTCGACTCCGTGAAGCTGGAATCACTAGTAATCGCGTATCAGCAATGACGCGGTGAATACGTTCCCGGGCCTTGTACACACCGCCCGTCAAGCCATGGAAGTTTGGTAGACCTGAAGCCGGTGCTCGTCACAGAAGCCGGTTAGGGTAGAACAGGTAACTAGGGCTAAGTCGTAACAAGGTAGCCGTACCGGAAGGTGCGGCTGGATCACCTCCTTTCTGGAGCAGTTCGACTCGTGAGTTTTTATAATAGTATGTTACGGTTGTCACACCGTTTGTCTTTTCCTTCATTCAAATAATTTTTGAATCCGAATACGGGCTTGTAGCTCAGGTGGTTAGAGCGCTACACTGATAATGTAGAGGTCCGTGGTTCGAGTCCACGCAGGCCCACTTGGTTTACCCAGGTGGTCTGAAAGGTTCGGGATTCAGCAATAATTAGACGAATGCAATAGGCATTCTTCTACGATGTCATTAAACACCAGAATGACAAACGTTCTTTGACGTAAGGGGTAACAAAAACGAAGCGTAGCGCGCTTGGTCTGGCAACAGACAAGCACAACTCTAGCAATAGAGTAGCGATACGAAAGCGAAGTAAGCAAGAGCACACGGGGGATGCCTAGGGTCTGAGAGGCGACGAAGGACGCGATAAGCTGCGATAAGGCGTGGGGAGAGGCACATACTCTGTGATCCGCGCATTTCCGAATGGGGCAACCCCCTGCCTGGAAGAGGCAGGAACCGACTCGCTTGACGAGCGGTGGCAAACGCCGGGAACTGAAACATCTAAGTACCGGCAGGAAAAGAAAATAACAATGATTCCCCAAGTAGTGGCGAGCGAACGGGGAGGAGCCCAAACCGGGTTGGTTACGGCCAGTCCGGGGTTGTAGGGTCGCGACATCTGATTGAATCGAGTTAGCTGAAGCTGTTGGGAAACAGTGCCAGAGACGGTGAGAGCCCGGTAAGCGACAATTCTGATTCACGGTAGCGATACCCTGAGTAGGGCGGGGCCGGAGAAACCCCGTCTGAAGCGAGCGGCACCATCCGCTAAGGCTACATACTCCTCAGACACCGATAGTGAACTAGTACCGTGAGGGAAAGGTGAAAAGAACCGGGAATACCGGAGTGAAAAGAACCTGAAACCGTGTGCTTACAAGCAGTTAGAGGGCTTTTGTGGCCTGATAGCGTGCCTTTTGCATAATGAGCCTACGAGTTACTCCTCCCCGGCAAGGTTAAGCGATTGTAGTCGCGGAGCCGCAGCGAAAGCGAGTCTGAACAGGGCGCGGAGTCGGGGGGTAGACGCGAAACTTGGTGAGCTACCCATGAGCAGGTTGAAGGTGCGGTAACACGCACTGGAGGACCGAACGAGTTTCCGTTGAAAAGGATTTCGATGACTTGTGGGTAGGGGTGAAAGGCCAATCAAACTGAGAAATAGCTCGTACTCCCCGAAATGTATTGAGGTACAGCGTCGTGGTGAGGTCGTTGGAGGTAGAGCTACCAATAGGACTAGGGGGTGTCAGAGCCTACCGAATCCTGATGAACTCCGAATGCCAGCGGCTATACACGGCAGTGAGGCCTGGGGTGCTAAGGTCCCCGGCCGAGAGGGAAAGAACCCAGACCATCTGCTAAGGTCCCTAAATCTAGATTAAGTTGAACAAAGGAGGTCCAGTTGCTTTGACAGCCAGGAGGTTGGCTTGGAAGCAGCCATTCCTTTAAAGAGTGCGTAACAGCTCACTGGTCGAGCGACCGGGCATCGATAATACGCGGGCATCAAATCTAGTACCGAAGCAATGGATGTAGCATGCAAGACTGCTACGTGGTAGGGGAGCATTCTCCTTGCGGTGAAGGTGCGTCGTCAGGCGTGCTGGAGCGTGGAGAAAAGCATATGTAGGCATGAGTAACGATAATGGGGGTGCGAAACCCCCACGCCGATAGACTAAGGTTTCCAATTCAACGCTAATCGGAATTGGGTTAGTCGGGACCTAAGGGGCAGCCGAAAGGTGAACTCGATGGACAGCAGGTTAATATTCCTGTACTAATGTTAAAAAGTGATGCAGTGACGCAGAAGTGAAAGCACCGCGGGCGGACGGAAGTGCCCGTTGAAGGCCGTAGATATAGGAGAGGTAGTTAAGTACGCCACTCTTGTCGAAAGCTGATAGTACCGCACGTCCTTCGGGACACGCGGATAGTGTGCCTAATCCGACTGCCAAGAAAACCTGCTAAGCGTTTTAATTTTAACATTACCCGTACCGCAAACCGACACAGGTAGTCAAGGAGAGTATCCTGAGGCGCTCGAGTGAATCACGGCCAAGGAACTCGGCAAAATGGACCTGTAACTTCGGGAGAAGGGTCGCTTCCTCGCAGCAATGCGAGAAGCCGCAGTGAAAAGGCCCAGGCGACTGTTTAACAAAAACACATGGCTTTGCTAACGCGCAAGCGGACGTATAAGGCCTGACACCTGCCCGGTGCCGGAAGGTTAAGAGGGGAACTTAGTGGCGCAAGCTGCGAAGGTTTGAATCGAAGCCCCGGTAAACGGCGGCCGTAACTATAACGGTCCTAAGGTAGCGAAATTCCTTGTCGGGTAAGTTCCGACCTGCACGAATGGTGTAACGATCTGGGCGCTGTCTCAGCCGTGAGCTCGGTGAAATTGTAGTCTCGGTGAAGATGCCGAGTACCCGCCACGGGACGGAAAGACCCCGTGCACCTTTACTATAGGTTGCCATTGGTGTTGGGTTCGGCATGTGTAGCATAGGCGGGAGGCGCTGAGCCGGGGACGCTAGTTCTCGGGGAGCCACCGTTGAAATACCGCCCTTGCCGTGCCTGATGCCTAATCCTTCCAAGAAGGAGACAGTGGCTGCTGGGTAGTTTGACTGGGGTGGTCGCCTCCAAAAGAGTATCGGAGGCTTTCAAAGGTCCGCTCAGTACGCTTGGTAACCGTACGCAGAGCGCAATAGCAGAAGCGGGCTTGACTGTGAGGCCGACTAGCCGAGCAGGGTCGAAAGACGGATATAGTGATCCGGTGGTTCCGCATGGAAGGGCCATCGCTCAAAGGATAAAAGGTACGCCGGGGATAACAGGCTGATCTCCCCAAGAGCTCATATCGACGGGGAGGTTTGGCACCTCGATGTCGGCTCGTCACGTCCTGGGGCTGGAGAAGGTCCCAAGGGTTCGGCTGTTCGCCGATTAAAGTGGCACGCGAGCTGGGTTCAGAACGTCGTGAGACAGTTCGGTCCCTATCTGTGGTGGGCGTTGGAAATTTGACAGGACCTGTCCTTAGTACGAGAGGACCGGGATGGACCAGCCGCTGGTGCGCCGGTTGTACCGCCAGGTGCAGCGCCGGGTAGCTACGCTGGGACGAGATAAGCGCTGAAAGCATCTAAGTGCGAAACTCACCTGGAGATGAGATTTCCCAATATGAAGGCCCGTCGGAGATGACGACGTGGATAGGCGGCAGGTGAACCAGCAGAAATGCAATAGCTGAGCCGTACTAAGTGGCCGAGGGCTTCGCTACTTCAAGCAATTGAATTCATTCGTCGAGCGCGCAACACACGCTTCGTTTTTGCCCCCTTATGTCAACGTTATTGAGTCCTGCACGAACACGCAGTGACCCGCCAGCAATGGTGGCTTTAGCCCGGGTGTTCACCTCTTCCCATTCCGAACAGAGCCGTTAAGCCCCGGTGCGCCTATGGTACTGCCTTCACCGGTGGGAGAGTCGGTCGCCGCCAACCTTTTTTGTAACGCCTGCCGCTTTCACCAGCGGCAGGCGTTTTGCTTGTATACCCCACCCCAAGACGAGCAAGACGAGCGGGAAGAACATGTTTTTAGCCCAAAAGGAAGTGAAAATGTGCTCTTCCTAATTGATGGAAAGTTTCGCTTGCTGTTAGTGTTAGCTTATACAATAGAACCCCCTTGCTATTAAGTGACGTGACCTTAGAAAATCAGCCAGTTTGTTCTCACTGAAAGGCTGCTTATCCTTTATTCTACCGTCAAGCGTTGGCTCAGTTGCCCGTAGCGGATAAAATATAGGCCTTTCGGCAAGTCTGTTAGCGGTAATGATGTTTTAGCATTGTTTGCTGTGACATTGAATGTGCCCAGCAAGCGGCCTAATGCGTCATACAGCTGTAGTGGTGTTCCTGGAACAAGTGAGGATAGATGCACCTGTATTGCATCATGAGCTGGGTTGGGATAAACTAAAAGTTGCACTTCAGACTCGACAAGGGTTGCTGTGCGTACTGGAGAGTATGCGGCTGTGCCATCTTGGTTTATCTGGCGAAGGCGGTAGTAGAAAAGGGTCGATTCTGTGGGGGGCGGGGCATCGAGCAGGCTATATGCTTGAGGAGCAGTTCGGGTACCGGCTCCGGGTGCGAACCCTATTTTCGTAAATGTGTGTCCATCAATACCGCGTTCGACTTCAAAGCCCATATTGTTGTGCTCAGAAGCGGTACTCCATGCGAGTCGAACTACTGATTCACTTATGACTGTGGCGGTGAATGCGCTTAGCTCTACTGGCAGTGGTTGTGCTGGCTTTGATAAAGCGACGCTCACGGTGTTATCACCAGTGGAATTGGCGGTAATGAAGTCCAGCGTGCGGTCATTGTTCACGTCGGCCAGCGCTGTGAAACGAGGCTGGTTACCGAAACCAGTGATAGTAGTTGGGCCTGTGAACCCACCACTTAAAAAGGAGAAAACTTCAACCCCAGGGCCCGCCCCGAAGGCACCGCGTGGAGTAATCAAGTCGATGATGCCGTCACCGTTATAGTCTCCGGTGCTGAGGGTATATGCAAACCCGCTACTCAGCCTTAGCGTGATGGCACTGGCGAAGAGGCCACCACCGGTTCCAAGCCATACGCTGAGTGGAGCACCGGTTGCGTAAGTGTTTGTGGAAGCTATATCGGCATGGCCATCGCCGTTCAGGTCCGCTGCGACAACGTAGAAAGCGCCAGCCGTGGGAAAGCTGCTGGCTAAGGTGAAAGAGCCGGCACCATTGCCAAAGTGCACACTGACGCTGCCGTTGGAAGCCACGCCGGAATAGCTAGCGGAAGCCAAATCCAGATTGCCATCTTCATTGAAGTCAGCAAGGGCCAGGCTGCGAGCCGCAGGAGGCAGGCCGGTATAGGTGCTCATGGTGAAGCCAAAAGTGCCGTTGCCCATGCCGATTAAAGCATAGCCCGCATCGCCACCATAGAGTAGTGGGGCCACCAGGTCCAAATTCCCGTCGCCGTTGAGGTCCGCGACGGAAACGGCTTGCACCGGCCCGACGCTATTCAGGCTTGGTTGAGGCGAAAAAGTGCCGTCGCTGTTGCCCTTCAGAACGTTGATGGTACCCGAAAGACAGCTCACGAGTAAATCGAGCAGGCCGTCGTTGTTCAGGTCAGCCAGGGCCGCACTCTGGGGATTCCCGCTCACAGCAATTGGGGCTCCTGCTGCTGTAAAGTTGGTGCCGGTTCCGTTGTTGAGCAGCACGCTTACAGTGTTATCGGCTTGGTTGGCGACCACCAAATCGAGAGCAGCGTCACCATTGAGGTTGCCGGCCACTACGTGCTCGGGCTGGGCACCGGTGGCGTAGTTACTGCCTGCACTTACGCCAGTGGTCGCTCGCGTGCGGGTTGTAAGTTGGCTTACATAGCTTTTTACCAGTTCTGCACCGGCATTTGAGCGAGCGGCAGTAGTTACACTTACTTGCACCACCTCGCCGGCCTGGAAGTCGACGGCCGGGTCAAACGTCACGGTTGAGCCACTTACGCTCGAAGTGCCGGCTTTGCGGCCCCCGGCTTGCAGGCTGCTCACTTTGATGGGCAGCTGCGTGGTGGCATTATTGGCATTAAGCTCGGCATTGAAGGTGGCTTGGATGTTGGTGCTCTCGGCAATTGGGCCATTGAGCGGGGGCAATACGGAGAGGACACTAAACGTAAACGTGGTCACCACGAAATTCACCGTTGCGTTGCTGGAGCCGGCCGGGGTAGTTACGATGACCGGCCCCGTGGTCGCGCCCAGCGGTACCCGCACCATGATGGTATTTGGGGCGGCGGTGTAGTTCGTATTGAAAAAGGAGGACGAGGGCACGGAAGCACCGTTAAACGTTATTCGGCTGGCTCCTGCCAGACCAGTGCCGGCTACCACGACCAGCGCCCCCTCCGGTCCGGAGCCCGGGTTGATACCGCTCACCACCGGAGTTACCACGAAGCGGCCTGCGCTGGCAGTACCGGCCCCGGTTCCGTTTCGGGTAACCACTACCGGGCCGCTTTGGGCTTGGGCTGGAACCGTGACCGTGATGCTGCCATCGCTGACGGACACAATGGTGCCGGAAACCCCATTGAAGGTGACGCCCAGGCCAGCGGCGCTGGTGCCAAAATTCGAGCCGCTGATGGTGACCGTGGAGCCGGTTGGCCCTTGCGCTGGGCTCAGGCCAGTTACGGCGGGCCCGGTGGTAATGGTAAAATTGCTGTCGGAAATATCGAAAAAGTAGTTGTCGGCGGCTTCCACCATAAGGCGGGCGGCGGTCGTGTTCAGCGATGGTACGGTGATACTCGCCGAACCCGTCCCGTCAGCGTTGGGCACTGCGGCGGCAAGCAGGGTGGGGTAGGTGAGGCCGCCGTCGGTGCTGAGGCGGATGTTCACGGTTTGGCAATTCACGGCCGAAGACTTGGTGCCGACCCCATTCCACTGCACAGTATGCGTAGAGCCCGCAACCCAGGTGACGGCCGTATTGGGCTGGGTTATGGCAAACGGCGTGGCATTGGCGGCGCTCACCGTCAGGGTCACGGTGTTGCTCAGGGCCACGCCGCCCACGATGCCCGAGGCAGTACTGGTGGCTACCGACCCGGACACGGCGTGGTAATCGCGGAGCGTGCAGCGCAGGTTGAGCTCACGTGCCACGGTGGGTAAGCGTTCGACGGGGCTCGAAGTCACATTGGAAATTAAGCTGTTGAGACTTGGGAAGTAGCGGGTGGCGCCGGTGGTGCTGGGCAGCACCGAGCGAAACAAGGGCACGTTATCTTGGGCTGCTTGCGGCGTGCTCAGGTTGGATGGCGAGCCCAGGTCAATTTCTTCCCAATTGTATCGGAGGGCTGAAACATCGGCCGCGTCGGCATCGGTACCCGTGGCGGTGAGCTTAAAGGGCGTGCCCTGCGGGATAGTACGGTTGGCCGGCACGGTCACGAGCGGTGAGGTATTGCCTGAGCTGATTTGCGCACCCACGCTGGGAATGCTTTCTATGTAAGTCCGCATCTGCTCCACCGAGCCGGTGTGGTAGTACGCGTCCGAATGCGCCTGAATAGTGTTGGGCTCGGGGGCGTCGCAATTGATGTCGGTATAGGCCATGATGGTGGACCCCTTGCCCGGTTCCCAGGCCGAAGTGGCGGCCCGGGTGCTTTTGCCGCATTCCCCTTCGTTGGTGTTGAAGGTGTGCGAGGCTGCAAACTGGTGGCCTATCTCGTGGGCAAAGACGCTCGTGATGAAGTACGCCGTCGGCGTGGTCCGAT
This sequence comes from Hymenobacter humi, assembly GCF_042665855.1. Taxonomy (NCBI): domain Bacteria; kingdom Pseudomonadati; phylum Bacteroidota; class Cytophagia; order Cytophagales; family Hymenobacteraceae; genus Hymenobacter; species Hymenobacter humi. The sequence continues at coordinate 1,358,220 of NZ_JBHTEK010000001.1, forward strand.
TCAGGTTGCCCGACAAGCCGCCGGCCTTGTAGGTAAAGGGAGTGCCGCCGGTGGCGCTGGTGCCCACCACGCCCAAATACGCCAGCCCGCTTGCGTTTGTAGTCAGCAGGTGGCCCAGGTCAAAAGCTGCAGCGCCAAACTCGGTTTCTACGTTTTGCCGGTTCCGATTCACCATCTGGTCGTCATTGCTCTGGTCGTACGCGCCGTCGTTGGCCGAGGTGTAGAAATGAGCTCCCACCAGCATCATGGTCACGGCCAGGTCGCGCTCCTGAATGGTGCGCACGTCATTGACCAGGGCGGCCACGTTGCTCATTACGTCGGTGTAGTCGGCGCCATTGGCCGCGCTGTGCACGCTGTTGGTGTACTCCTTGGTGGTGGTCATTACCAAGCGGTACACGGCCAGCGTAGGGCCCACGGGCTGGCTCAATTTAGCGTCTCGGCCCAGCTGGCCACCAGCCTTGCCAAAGGGCCTTGGCTGGGGCACCTTGGGTAAGGAGGCCGCGCCACAGCCTCTTTGACTGCCTGCCGGGGCCACTACGTCGCGGGCGTAGTAGCTCACGTAGTGTTGAGCATCGCCCGTGCTGGCTGCTTCGAGGTAGACGGCACCGCCGGGCTGCTCGCTCAGGATTTGGATGTGCAAATTGCCGGGGCTCGCCGTGAGGCTAAGCAGGGCGGTGGGGTCGTCGAGGCCGCGGCCGCCGTACGTGTGCAGGCCGGGGTAGCGGGCTGCCAGCGCTGGGGTCAGCAATGGGGTTTCCCACAAGGCAAACCGCTGCGTGGAACCGTCGGGTAGGGGCAGGTGCAGCTCAAGCGGCTGGCTTGCTGTGGCGCTCCGTAGCGGTGCGGCAGCCAAGGCGGAGCGCAAGCCGGCAAGGTCGAGGGTGAAGGCGCGATACTGCCGCAACCTAGCCGCCAGCTGCGAGCGCGAAGCTGCTTGCGCGGCGGGCCCATCGGCCCGAAAAAGCGGGGGCTGTGGCTTGGCCGAGGGCTGGGCAAACGAAGGTCGGGCCACCAGCAACAACACGGCCAGCAGCAGGCGGCTGGACCGATAAATAAGACGTAACCGGTCAGTTGGGAGTAAGGTAGACGCCTGCTTGCACGCGCGGGCAAAGGGCCAAAGACAGTAAGGTAGAATCATGAGCTAGAAGGACTGGAAAACCAATGCATTCGTGCTGCGCATTGATGAAATGCCAAGGCCTCCAGCCAGCAACTCTGCCTCAGTTGCCAGCCAGCAGCTTTGCTAGCACACCCCAAATTATGAAATCCAATTGCATTTACCTTATTTATTTTATGAATAATAACTAAATATACGTATTGCGATTACGGTTTTAAATTCGAGAAAGGAGAGCCGTAGCTGTATCATAAATGCTGTCACTTAAGCCAAAGCATTTCGGGCTTCGCTGATGAGTAGTTGGGCTGGATTCTACAAAAAATGGCACTCCTGCCTCTTTCTCCCTATGGCTTATCATGACTTAGCTCAAGATTTGTAAATCTCTGCAGCGTATAATATTATATCCATTAATAATCAGTTTATTATGGGTGAAGGCAGAGCATATGGTCTGATGAGAAGAAGAATTTGTCTTTGGTAAAAGCATTTTTTTTATTCAAAAAGTAATATTATATTTATAAAAAACCTCTCTCGCCATGGCTACTTCCTTTCCATTTTATTCCGACTTATCAGAAAATGACGGGACTGGTGTTTACCACACGCACCCCCGTTGCCGGGTTGGGCAAGGCATTGCGCTGAGCCTCCAAGTGCCGGGTACGGGCTACGGCCGACGGCAATGTCCCTTTTGTTTCGTGCTGGGGCAGTTTGAGGCGAGCCGGAAGAGCCGTAAGCAGCCGCCCACAGATGCCAGAGTTGAATACCCCATGGGCCGGGAAACTGGGTCCAGCGCCTCGTCGGCGGCGTAAGGCGGAAAGATTGCCGAGACAGCCAGAGGCAAGCACAGCGCTGGGCTGACAAGCCCCACGGACCATAAGCGAGCGGGTGAGTGTTTCTTTGTGGCCTTATTAGGGCCACGCCTGCCGCTTTGCCGTTAGGGTGCTGTGCCTGTTCCTTGCGCTCTTTCCACATGCCCCTACTTGAAGTTATTGGTGCCCGCCAGGCGCGGCTATTCCAGGACCTGCCCGCCCGGCTGCACGGCGGGCAGCGCGTTTACATCGGGCCACTGGCCGCCGAAGTTGAAGCCGTATTCGACCCGGCCAAGAACCTGAGCTTTGCCAATGGCGAGGCCATCCGCTGGATACTCACCGATGGCAGTGGCGCCGTCATCGGCCGGGTGGCGGCCTTCCTCAACCGCGATACTCCGGCGGTGACCGATACTGATTTGCCCACCGGCGGCCTGGGCTTTTTGAGTGCATCAACGACCAGGCGGCTGCCAATACGCTGTTTGAGGCCGGGCGGCAGTGGCTGGCCGCGCGGGGCATGCAGGCCATGGACGGCCCCATCAACTTCGGCGAGCGGGACCGGTTTTGGGGCCTGCTGGTTGATGGCTTCGAGCTGGAGCCCAACTACGGCATGTTCTGGCACCCGCCGTATTACCAGCAGCTGTTCGAGAACTACGGTTTTCAGCTGTATTTCAAACAGTACACCTGCGCCCGGGAGGTCGATACGCCCTTGCACCCCAGCTTTGCTAAGCGGGCGGAGGGCTTCGCGGCCGAGCAGCCGGCCTACCAGTTTCGGCACGCCCTGAAGGCCGAGCCCGAGCGCATGGCCCAGGATTTCCACCACGTGTACAACCTGGCCTGGGCCAACCATTCCGGCGTGCCGGAGATGAGCCTCGAAAAAGCCCGCCAGTTGGTAAAGCAAATGCGTCCGATTCTGGACGAGCGCCTGCTCTGGTTTGCATACCATCACGACGAGCCGGTGGCCTTCTTCCTGAGTTTGCCCGAGCTGAACCAGATTCTCAAGCACGTGGGCCCGCGGCTCGACCTCGTGGGCAAGGTGCGGTTTCTGTGGGAGCGGTGGCGCTACCAGCGCCGCCAGCCCAAGAAAATGTTCGGGGTGATTTACGGCGTAGTGCCCGCCCACCAGGGCAAAAACGTGGACGCCGTGATGCTGGTGCACGCCCAAAGGCAATTCCAGGTGGCAGGGTACACCGACATCGAAATGAACTGGATTGGCGACTTCAACCCTCGCATGCTGGCCACCACGCGCTCCATCGGGGCCAAGGTTTGCAAAACGCACATCACCTACCGCAAGCTGTTCGACGAAACACGGCCATTCGAACGCTGCCCGATTATTAAATGAAGAATGAGGAATGAAGAATTAGCTCAACGACCAATTCTTCATTCCTCATTCTTCATTAAGCCCAGCGTTAGAAGGGGTAGCCGATGGCCAGGTTGAGCCGGCCGGCGGTGCTGGTGGGCGTGCCGTAGGGGGCGGCCAGGGGAATGGCGTAATCGAAGCGGATGACGAAGAACTGCACGTCGACGCGCAAACCCACGCCGGCGCCCACGGCGAGCCTGGTTGAAAATGTTGCTTGCTTTGAACTGGCCACCGGGCCGGTCGGGGTCGGGGTTTACCAGCCAGATATTGCCCGCATCTACGAAGACGGCGCCTTTTAGGTAGGGCACCAAGTCCTGGCGGTATTCCACGTTGCCTTCGAGGCGAATGTCGCCCACTTGGTCGTAGTAGCTGATGACGTTATCGGTGTTTTGAACCGGCTTGTATGTTCCGGGGCCAATCTCGCGCGGAGCGAAGGCCCGGACGGAGTTGGGACCGCCGATGCCGTACTGGCGCAGGTAGGGCAGCGAACGGTCCCTGGAGTTGCCGTAGGGCAGGCCGATACCGGCCTGCAGGCGGGCCACAATGCGGTTGCCGGAAGCGGGGTCGGCCGAGATACGGTAGTACTCGCGCAGCTCCAGGTCAAACTTGGTGTATTGCGAAAAAGGCTGTTTGAAAACGGTGTAGCGGCCCTCCGAATTCTGGCTCATGCCAAAGGCATTGCCCAACGCGGAGGCTACGTTGCCGCTCACTTCCACCTGGCCCTGAAAAAGATTTGCTGGCGCCGCTGCTCCAGTACCTGCTGGTTGAAGGTGTAGCGGTAGCTCGAGCCCAAGATGAACTGCTGCTCAAACGAGTTGCGCAGAAACGGCCGCTTGGTCAGAATGGTGTCGAACGTGGGGGTGGTGGACACCAGGTTGTACTGCACATCGATGGGGCGCAGCTCCTGCTCATTGGTGATTTTCGTTTTCCAGCTATACCCGTAGTTCAGGTTGAAGTTGGTGGTGCTGAAAAAGCCCGTGCGGGTGACGTACCGCACGCCCGTGCCGAACGTGGTGCGGGGCTGAAAGTCGGAATTGGGCAGGCGCACGTCGAGCAAAGGCAGGTTGGGCGCAATGAGCCGGGGCACGGCCAGCGCGGCATTGAAGCCAAACTCGGTGGAAGTCAGGCCGGTGTTGTTGCGCGACTCGCCACCGGGCGGTGCTTTGGTGGAGGTTTCGGCCGTGGCCGTGGCATTGAGGGTCAGCTGCTCGCCGCCGCGCAAAGCCGAGCGGTTGCGATACGACACCGTGAGGCCCGGCCCCGTGAAGCCGTTGCTTTTCGATACCAGCGCAGCTCGGCGCGCAGGCTTTTCTTCTTGAGCTGGGTCATCAGCACGTCCACGTCGAGGCGGGCGCGGCCGGCCGAGTCACCGGCTGCCGCCGGCTTCAGGCGGATTTCCACAAACTTGAACACGTTCAGGCTCATCAGGCGGCTCACGGTCTGGTCGCGCCGGCGCCGCCGGTACAGGCTGTCGGGGTACAGAAAGGTGGCGTTGGTGACGGCCTTGGCCTTGAATACTTTCTCGTCGGGGTAGTACTCGTAGCCGCGGTAGCGCACCGGCTCGCGGCGGGTAGTGTCGGTGAGGACGTAGTTGGTATTCAGCTTGATGACGTCGAGCCAGTAGGGGCGGGTGGTGCGGTCCGGAGCGGTGGCCTTCACGCGCATGTACACGTTCACCTGGTTGTTGAGCGTGCTGTCCACTTGAAACAGCAGGAAGCCGGGGGTGAAATAAAAATAGCCCTGGTTTTTCAGCTCGTTATCGATGCGTACCCGCTCGGCGGTGAGCACGTCCAAGTTGTACGGGTCGCCCACTTTGAGCAGCGTGCCGGGCTGAGTGGCCCGGATGGCGGCATCCACCAGCGTGTCGCGGTCAGGAAAGTGAATTTCCTTGATAGTGTACACCTTGCCCGTGGTGGCGGTGTAGTCGACTTGAGCCGTTTTCTCCTGGGTTTTCACCTCGTGGGCCACGGTGGCCTTGAAGAAGCCGTTGTTGTAAAGCCGGTTGGTCATCAGCCCTTCGGTGGCGCTGATTTTTACGTCCTTCAGCAGCACGGGCGCCTCGCCGAACTTATCCGACAGGAACTTGGCCAGGCCCTTGGTTTTGCCTTGCCCGATGCCCCAGAAATACAGCTTGGGCCGCAGCCCCAGAAACGAGGCGCTGGGCTTGGGCCGAATCACCGATTCCAGTTCGGTTTGCAGGGCCGATTCGTTGGGGATTTTCCCGGGCGTTTTCAGCGTGACCTTGCTGCCGGTGTACAGCCGCTGGCCTTCGGGGATGTAGCGCAGGCCCGAGCAGGCCGAGAGCAGGAGTAGGGAAAAGGTCGCGCCGTAGTAGCACAGCCGGCCGCCAGCCTGCGGGCGCTCCCCGCCGGGCCCGGTGGCCCGGAGCAAATGGGGGCGGCCCTGCCGGCGAACCACACGACGTAAGAAATCAAGCATACTAAAATCGGGTATTAACGTCTGGCCGCTTTGGTGCGCGAGGTATCCACGCGGGCCGTCGGCTGGCTCTGAACGGAATCTTTTTCGGCCTTCTTTTCGACCTTTTCAACTTTGCGGTTCACCTTGCGCTGCTCTTTGATGCTTTCAGGTACTTTGGAAAACAGCTCTTTCAAATCGCGGTAGTCGCGCTGGAACACCAGGGCAGCGCCCGTGCGCACAATCTGACCGTCGATGTCCTCGAACGCGTTTTGGCGGAACACGCGCACCCGCAGGCGGCCATCGGGCAGCACGAGGTATTCCAGGCTTATGTCGCCGGCAAAATTGCTAGCGGCAGACTGTCCCTGCGTGACCGTTGAGCCGGTATTGCCGCTCAGGCCAATGTCGGTGCCCACGCGCACGGTGAGGCGGTTGTTGAGCAGCGGCGGCGCACGGCCACGTTCAGGTCGGTGCGGCTGCGGGCTTCGCCGGTGCTGTAGTCGGCCTGGTTGGTCAGGCCCAGGTCGAGGCCCACGCCCGAGAGATACTTGTCGGTGAGGGTGTTGAGCTGGTCGGTGAGCACGGCGCTGGCACTGCCGCGCAGCTGCGTGGCCACCAGGCCTTCGCCGCTGCTGGTCTGAAATGGGTTTTGGGCCACAAACCGGCCCAGAACCAGCAGCGAAAACACCTGCTTGCTCATTTCCGAATTCAGGCTGGGCTGGCGCAGGCTGGGCCAGCTTGGCTTCTACCTGCCCATCCAGGGCCCCGCGCTGGTTTTCCGGCAGGGTGATGTCGAAGCCAATGGTGGGCTTGCTCAACTGGTCGGTCACGTTGAGCAGCACGTTAAACGGCAGACGGTTGCGCGAGACCGTGTTGCTGGTGGGGTCGTCTTCGCCCTGGCTGGCCAGCAGCTCGGCCGGAGCCGCCTGCACTTTGTAAATGGCCGTGACGTTGAGCGCCGCGTTATACGGGTCGCCGTCCCAGGTGATGGACGAGCCCCGGCTGATGATGAAATCCCGCTCGGCTAGGTCATACAGCGACATGTGGTACTGTCCGCGGGCCACGTCCAGCCGGCCGGTGAGCGTGATGGTGCCGTCCGGCGCTATGTTGGTGTTCAGGGTGCCGTCGGCCCGCACGCGCAGGTTGTCGCCGCTGGCCGGGTCGATGACGATGGTGAACGGCGTGCGGCTGGTCACGGTGACCACCGCCGTAACGTCGTAGCCCGTCGCGTCCACCTTCACCGTGTCCAGAGCCAGGTTGCGGGCCAGCATGGTGTCGAGCGGCGCGCTCACATCGATGAACTCCACAATGCCTTCGCGGGCCACCGTGGTGGGCGTGGCGCTGGGCGATTCCACCGTCAGGTTCGAGCCTTCCACCACCGTCACGCGGGTATCGACTTTGATGAGGGTGAGGGGGCCGGTCAGGCGGGTTTCCGAGTCGAGCACCAAGCGCCCGTAGAACAGCTCGTTGTTGGCGCGGGTGCTGCGCACGGCCATGAAGTTGTTGGTCGTGGCCCGCATGTCGAACGTGTAGTTGACAAAGTCCTTGGTGAGCAAGTAGCCGTTGGCCACCGCCTTGTTCGAAGCCGAATCGAGCACCGTGAAGTTGTTGAAGGCAATGCCGCGGTCGTCGAACGTCAGGTCCTGGCCAGGCAGGCGAAAAGGCGAGCCCAACTGCGGCACCACAAACCCGGCATCGTCGGAAGTGGTGAGTGTGCCCCGCACCTGGGGCGCGGCCGGGGCGCCGGCCACGGTCAGGCGCCCGCGCACGAAGCCGGTGGCGCTGCGCACCTGGCCCACCGAGAAGGGCTCAACCAGCTTCAGGTTGAACCGGTTGGCCTCGACCACGAAGTTGAGCGGAGTGGCGCTGCTGGCCAGGTAGCTGCCGGTGAGGCGCACGTCGTTGCCGCTGCCGCCCACGCTGCCGGCAGCGCCGCCAGTTAGGCGGGCGTCCACGTCGTAGCGGCTGGGCGCGGGGTTGGTGGCCTTCACGGCAATGTCGCCGATGACGGCTTTTTGAAACACCAAGTTGCTCACCGTGGCATCGGCCGTGAAGGCCTGGCGCTTGGTGCCCAGGTTGTCGATGCGCGCCGTGCCGTTCAGGGTGCCGGCCACCAGCGAATCCTGCTGCTGCACGATGCGGGCCAGCTCGGCCAGCTCAAAATTGTTGAACGTGACGCCCAGCGGCGAAGTAGCCACCGCGGGATTCTGGCTTTGCAGGGCCAGCGTGCTGCGGCCGTTGGTCAGGCGCAGGCCGTCGGCCACCACGGCACCGGTGGGGTAGTAGCGCACGTAGTTGTTGGGGCCAGCGCTCCACTTCTCGTAGTTGATGACTTGCTCGGGGGCAGCGGCAAATTGATACACCACCTCGCCGGTGCGGCCGCGCTCCGTCAGGGCCTGCAGCGTGCCGGCCAGCGCCAGGCTGCTCGCGGTTGGCTGAGTCGCCGAGGATGGCCACGCGGGTAAACACCTTATTGTCGGCCACGTTGCCGATAATGCTCGGGCGGCGCAGCTTTAGGGTCGTGTCCTGGGCGGCCTGGGCCATGCGCAGGCCATAATCCAGCTTGCTGGCATCGGAGCCCACGTTGAGCCGCAGCGAGTCGACCCGGTAATTCTCATAGCGAATTACGGGAATGCTGGTGTTGGCGGTGAGGCGGGCGTCGCGGCGGCTGTAGTCGCCGGCCAGCGTGAAGGGCGAAATTTCCTTGAGGCCCGGCACCAGCTTGGTGGCCAGCTTGCCATCCTTGAGCTGCAGCGAATACGTGAAGCGGCGGTCGGCCGAGCCGGCCGCGTAGCGCACGCCGGGCAGGTCAAAATACCGGTCGAGGTGCTGCTGCAGCTCCGGCGCCAGGTCGCCGAGGTGCACGTTGCCGTCGAGCTTGGCGGCCACGATGTTGGAATTGAAATCCAGCGCGGCCCGCGTGGCCGTTTGGGTGATTTTGGCGCTGAGCGTGTCGAAGGCAAAGGGCTGGTTGTCGCGCACCAGCACCACATTTGTGCCGCGAATCGTGCCGTTGAGCGTATTGAGGCTAGAGCCGGAGATGTTGGCGTTGAGGTTGCCCTGCACGCGCAGGTCGCCGCCGGTATAAAAGCCGAGCGCCGTAAGGTTGGCGCCGCGCAGGTTCAGCGATGTTACCTCGTAGGTGGGGTTGTTGGCGTCGCGCAGGTTCACCACGGCCCGCAGGTCGAGGTCGAGGTTGGGGTCGTTTTTGCTGTTGGCGTTGATGACGTAGCGGTTCCGGTCGAGGTCGACGGTGGCGGCCACGCCGCGGTAGGTGTAGCCGTTGTACACGGCGCTTTGCACATTGGCTTTCACTTGGCCCACCAGGGTGGCGGGGTCCTGCACGTTGCCGCTGGCATTGATGCGCCCGGTGGCCGTGACACGCCCAATGGTGGGGTCTTTCAGGAGCTTGCCAAAATCGAACCCGCCCACCGCGAAGGTGCCCACCACCGGCTGCCGGCCATTGGCCTGCTTGGCGCCCAGGTTGCCGTCGAAGGCAAGGTTGCCGTAGGTGGAGCGCAGTGTCAGGTCGGTGTCGAACTGCAGCACGGTGGGCCGGCCACGGAACGTGCCGCTCACGGCCAGCGTCGGTGGAATGTTGATGTTGCTCGGAATGCTGCCCTTCGGCGCCAGGCTGCGGATGTCGGCCTCGGTGGTGCTGAACTGCTGAATGTCCAGGTCGGCGTACAGCCGCGAGTCCACGTTGGGCAGGCCCTGAATGCGGCCGCGCCGCGCGCGCAGCACCGTGTTGCGCAGGCCCACAAACTCCAGGTTGCGCACCGTGAAGTCGCCCACGCGGCCGGCCACCAGCCCGTTGAGCAGCACCGACTGGTTGGGGCCGGTGTTGAAGGGGCGTGCCCGCCAGGTCCGGCGCCAGGTACAGAATATCGCGGAAACCGAGGCGCACATTGCGCAAATCGCCCTCTATCTTCAGGTTGGGCAGGTTCTTGGTTTCGCCAAGCGCCGCCAGACTCTCGTAGCCAATGGCCAGCGTGCGCCGGATGCGGGTATGCGGGGTTATTAAATCCAGGCTGTCGAGGCGGATTTGCACCGAGTCGTACACCACGTTGGCTCGCCACTTATTCACCTGGAAGCCGCTTTGCTCGCGGCCGGCCAGGTTGTCTACCTTAGCGGTGGTGCTGTTTTCGGAGAAGGCAAAGTCCCGCGTGTTGAGCACCAAATCCGTGAAGTGGAGGTGGTTGTAGTCCATGGCCGGCAGGCGGGTGCGCTGCTTGGGCTGGTTGAAGTTGTCGAAGGCCACGTCGAGGCCGCTGATGTCGGATTGAGCCAGGGTCACGCGCCATTTCAGGGGCTGGCCGGTGGCGGCTTTGGCTTTGTCGGTGGCTTCGTCGAGCTTGCGAATAGCCTCGGCGGGGTTCACCACGCGCTGCTCCACGGGCACGTTTTCGTTTTGCGCGTAGGCAAAGCGCGTGTTTTTGAGGGTGAGCTTGGTGAGGTCGACGCGCTGGTTCTGCAGGTCGATGTTGCGGGCCGTGATGTCAGCCAGCCCAATGTTGGTGCTGATGTACTGCGCCGCGGGGTTGTTCTTATACGTGAAGGCCACGCTGTCGAGCGTCGCCCGATTCAGCCCAAACTGCAGGGTGAGCGGCTCGGTAGGAGCGGGGTTGTCCACTTCCGGCGCTGTTTTGGTCTGGGTAATGCTGATGGAAGCTTGACGGAGCGCCGCGTTATCCACTTTGTACATAGACTTATCCACATCTACCTCGTCCATGTTAGCTGTGAATTCTCCAATCCGGGCACGCACGTCGGACCCAGTCACCTGGTCGTCCTGGGTGAAGTAGATATTGGTGAGCCGCAGCTTGCCGATGTCGTACTTCAGGTTCGAAGCCGTGGTGTCCACCGGCGCGTTGGGGTCGGTGAAGGCGGCGAGGATGAAGTCGTAGTTGTTTACCGAGTCGGGCTCGGTGCGGGTCAGGCGCACGCGGCCGTCGTTGAGCTCCACGTTCGAGACGTTGATTTCGCTGCGCAACAGGGCCAGAATGTCGAGGTCGACGCCCAGGTGGCCCACCGAAAGCAGGGTGTCGCGCTGCTGGTCGGCGAGGTACACGCCGTCGAGGTTGATGGCGTGGCGGAAATCCGTGCGAAACTTAGCGATGCGCACCTCCGTCTTCAGCTTATCGCGCAGGTAGCTTTCGGCCCGACGGGCCACAAAGTCCTGGCCCGCGGGAAATTGCAACACAACCACCACCGCAATAACGAGGAGGAGCACAAAGGCTAAGAGCCCCAGCAAACCGTAAAGGGCACGACGCAGAAAAGTGGACAAAGCGAGAGGTGGTAAGCGTCAAACGAAGCAGGACGAGCTTCCAAACGCAAAACGTCCGGCCGGGGTTGGCAATCCTTCGTATCCCCTGCCATAAGTTTTTCCTGATGCGGGCTGCCCAATGCCCTCCTTATCTTGCACCCCCAAAACCACCGATTGCATGATACTACGTTTTTCGCTGCCCTACCGCACCGTATTTGGCCAGCGCCTGGCCGTGTGCGGCTCCCACCCCGACCTGGGCAACTGGCTGCAGGCCGCCGCGGCCGTGATGCGCTACGACGAGGCTACCACCTGCTGGTCGCTTGAGCTGACCGTAGCCGATACCGCCGCGCCGCAAACACTCACCTACAAATACCTCCTGCTCGACGCCAACACCGGCGCGGTGCACTGGGAGTCGGGCCCCAACCGCAGCATTGCCTGCGACCCCTCGCGTACTCAGCGTCTGCAGCTGACCGACTACTGGCGCGCCCCGGCCCAACCCGAAAACGAGCTGCTGACCGCGGCCTTCACCAAAGCCCTGTTCCGCCGGCCGGCTGCTGGAGCCGCGGCCCCGGTCCCCGTGGCCAAAGGCAAAAAAGCGAAAGCTCCCAAGGTGGACGCCGTGGCCCCGGCCACGCCCGCGGCCGGCGAAACCGTATTTCGGCTGCTGGCTCCGCGCGTTGAGCCGCACTACCAGCTGTGTATTCTCGGTTCCGACCCGGCCCTGGGGGCCTGGGACAACACCAAGGGCCTCGTGCTTTCGGACCGGGACTACCCGACCTGGACAGGCAGCATTACGCTCGAAAACCCCACCGAAGACTGCCTCTATAAATACGCCGTGTGGGACACCCAGGCCGGCCACGCCCTCGACATGGAAGGCGGCGAAAACCGCGTGGTGCCCGGCACCAAGGACCGCACCGCCGCCCGCGTGTTCAGCGACGAAGCCTACCGCTATTCCGATACCTGGCGCGGCGCGGGCGTGGCCCTGCCGGTGTTTGCCATGCGCAGCGAAAAAGGCTTCGGCGTGGGCGAGTTTTCCGACCTGAAGCTGCTCACCGACTGGGCCGTGCAAACCGGCCTGAAGCTGGTGCAGATTCTGCCCATCAACGACACCACTGCCACCCACACCTGGGTCGATTCGTACCCGTACGCGGCCATTTCGGTGTTTGCGCTGCACCCGCAGTTTATTCACCTCGAAGGCATTGCGCCGCTCAAGGACAAGAAGGCCGCGGCCGAACTGGCTCAACTCAAGCAGGAGTTCAACGCCAAGGACTTTGTGGACTACGAGCCGGTGATGAACGCCAAATGGAAGTTTCTTAAGCTGCTGTATCAGCAGGAAAAGAAGGCTTTTCTGGCCGACCCCGAGTACCGCGAGTTCCTGGTGAGCCAGGCCGACTGGCTGGTGCCCTACGCCGCCTTCTCGGCCCTGCGCGACCGGTTTGGCACGGCCGACTTCCAGCAGTGGCCCGCCGAGTTCCGCACCCCGCAGAACTTAGCTCAACTTACCGCCGAAACCGCTCCCGGCTACGACGAGTACGGCCTGTTCTTCTTCACCCAGTTCTACCTCGACAAGCAGCTCCGCTCGGCCGTTTCCTACGCCCGCAGCCGCGGCGTGGTGCTCAAGGGCGACCTGCCCATCGGCATCTACCGCCACTCCGTGGATGCCTGGACCCAGCCCGAGCTTTACCACATGGACTGCCAGGCCGGCGCCCCGCCGGATGATTTCTCCACCACCGGCCAAAACTGGCGCTTCCCCACCTACAACTGGGAGCGCATGGCCCTGGACGGCTACAAGTGGTGGAAGCAGCGCATGGGCCACCTGGCCCGCTACTTCGACACCCTGCGCATCGACCACATTCTGGGCTTCTTCCGCATCTGGGAAATGCCCATCGAGTCGGTGGAGGGCTTGTTGGGCCACTTCTCGCCCGCCTTGCCGCTGCACCGCCACGAAATTGAGCGCCGCCTGGGCTGGTTCAGCTACAGCCGCCTGTGCGAGCCCTACATCCGCTGGCACATGCTGCAGGACATCTTCCAGGGCGAAGCCCAGGCCGTGTTCGACGAGTACATGTACGACGCCAGCTACGGCCGCATCCACTTCAAGGAGCCCGTGGACACCCAGCGCAAGATTGAGGCCTACATTGCCCAGAAGCTGGCCGCCGCGCCCGAGCACGCCGACTACTTTGCCTGGCTGCAAAGGGCTTGTTCCAGCTGATAAACGAGGTGCTGTTCGTGCCCGCCGGCGACGACTTCTACCACCCGCGCATCACCCTGAACAAGAGCTACTCATTCCGGGAGCTGGAAAGCGACGAAGACCGCCGCCGCCTCTACGACGACATCTACGTGGACTTCTTCTTCCGCCGTCACGAGGAGTTCTGGCGCCAGCAGGGCCTTGTGAAGCTGCCGCCCGTGCGCTACGCCACCGACATGCTCATCTGCGGCGAAGACCTGGGCATGGTGCCCGCCTCCGTGCCCGGCGTGATGAAAGAGCTCGGCATCCTGGGTCTGAACATCCAGCGCATGCCTTCGAACCCCGAAACCGAGTTCGGCCACCCCGACACCGCCGCCTACCTGAGCGTGGTGACCACCAGCAGCCACGACATGAGCACCGTCCGCGGCTGGTGGGAAGAAGACCGGGTGCGCACCCAGCGCTTCTTCGAAACCATCCTGGGCCACTGGCGCGAAGTGGCGCCGTTCTACTGCGAGCCCTGGGTAGCGCGCGAAATCCTGGTGCAGCACCTGCACTCGCCCGCTATGTGGGCCATCTTCCCCCTGCAGGACCTGCTGGCCATGGACACCGGCCTGCGCCGCGCCAATCCGCACGACGAGCAAATCAACGTGCCCAGCAACCCCACGCACTTCTGGAAGTACCGCCTGCACCTGCCGCTCGAAGAGCTGGTAGATGCGGTGGGCTTCAACGAGCCGTTGCGTGGGCTGGTAGAAGCCAGCGGCCGGGGATAAGGAGTTGTTGGAATTAGCTGGAACGAAGTAGAGACGCAATATTTTGCGTCTCGTCGTTGAACGGTCGTCGGCAGAACGGCGCGGCACCCATCGTTCAACGACGAGACGCAAAATATTGCGTCTCTACCTCAGCTCAACTTCAAATGAAAAAGACCCTTTCCGGCCGGAAGGGGTCTTTTTGCATCTGGCGGGGCCTGTTTTCGTAACCCGGGGCCTTAGCCGGGGGTTAGAGCAAGTTCTGAGCTTTATTCTATCCCGATGCATTACGACGTTCTTATTATCGGTGCGGGCAGCGCCGGGCTTTCTGCGGCTCTCACGCTGGGGCGGTGCATGCGCCGGGTACTGCTGGCCGATGGCGGCCCCCGCGCAACGAAGCCTCGCCCGGCGTGCACGGCTTTCTCACGCGCGACGGCATTGCCCCGGCCGAGCTGCTGCGCCTGGGCCATGAGCAGGCTGGAGCCCTACACCACGGTGGAGGTGCAGTGCCTGGAGATTGACGGTATAGTACCCGAAGGCCGCGGCTTTCGGGCCACCGGCAGCAATACCGCCGATGATACGCCGGTTACCATCACGGCCCGGCGGGTGCTGCTCGCCACGGGCGTGTCGGATATATTGCCGCCCTTGCCGGGATTTCGGGAGCTGTGGGGGCGGGGTGTGCTGCACTGCCCGTACTGCCACGGCTGGGAGGTGCGCAACCAGCCCCTGGCCGTGTACGGGCAGGGCCGAACCGTAACGGGCCTCGCGCTGCTCGTGAGCCGCTGGACCGACGACGTGGTGGTAATCACCAACGGGCCCGGGCACCTCACGCCCAATGCCCGGCGCCGGCTGCGGCGGCAGAAAATAAAAATCCGCGAAGACCACATCACCCGCCTGGTGGGCTCGGCCACCAACGACCTGCAGTGCATCGAGTTTGCCGATGGCAGCCAGCTCGAACGCACCGCCGTGTTTCTGCACGCCCCGCAGCACCAGCGCAGTGCCTTGGCCGAAAAGCTTGGGGCAAGGCACACTAGTAGAGGCGCCGTATGGGTCGACTCGGCCATGCAAACCTCCGTTCCCGGCCTGTATGCCGCCGGCGACACCACGCCGGGAACGCAGCAAGCCCTGCTGGCCGCTGCGGCTGGCGCCAGAGCTGCTATCGTCATCAACGAAGCCCTGACGCGTGAGGAGTGCCCGCGTTGAGCTAAACTGCTCACGCCTGAATCAGCTCAACAATGCGCCGGCCTACTCCAGCGCGCGGCTGCGGAACAGCAGGTAGCCCAGGTGCCCGTACACGCTGAAGCGGCGCGAGGGGTCGTCGTAGAACAACGCGTGCAGCGCCAGCGGGCCCACCGGGGTTTGGAACACCAAGCCCGTGCTGGCCGTGAGGCGGGGCCGTTCGAAGCCGTTGCGGCGCACGGCGCGCTGCTCTTCGTTCTGGCGCAGGGGCTGGTAGTTGACGTGGGTGAAGACTTCGTTGCGCCACTCCAGCTTGCCTAGGAAGGGCATGGTGTAGCGCAGGCCCGCGGCAGCGTAGCGCGGCGAGCGGTAGCTGTCCATAAACGAGGTGCGTGAGTCGGGCAGCGGCGCAAACACCGGCGAGGTGGTCAGCGTGGAGCGGTAATTGGCAAAGGTGCCCTGGCCGCTGACCACCACCTCGGCGTAGTAGCCCCAGGCGTGCTTGTCGCCCTTCAGCGGGAAGTACTTCTCGAGGGTAGCGCGCATTTGCAACCACCGGTGGTTTTGCGAGAAACCGGGCAGAATGGACGTGTCGCCCTGCTTGTAGTCTTCCGAGCCGCTCACGGCGCGTGCCGTGAGCACGATGCGCTTGCCGTTGGTGGCGTATTGCTTGCGGTTGAGTGAGTTGCGGGCAAACTGCACGGCCACCGTACCACCCCGGAAGTTGGTTTTGTCGAGCTTGGTGTCGCTTGAAATCTCGGATATGTTGGCGTAGTCGTCGCTCAGGTAAAAGGCGCCCATGTCCAGCAGAATGCGGCTGCGGTAATTGGGGCTCAGGCCCACTTGCGCGCCTACTTTGGTGTCTTGCTGGCGCACCTGGGTGCTGAGCACGTCGCGGCCCAGCAGGCCGCTGGTGTTCTGGTAGTCCCAACGGTTGTAGGTAGCGGTGGGCTCCACGTAGAAGGAGTCGGCCGGGCACGTTGATGCGGAAGCCACCCTGCGCGCCGTTGTAAAACCGGCCCAGACTCACGTTGGCCGACGCCGAATACAGCAGGCGGCGGAGGTAGCGGTACTCCACGCCGATGTACAGGTTGTCGAGCGGCCGGTTGCTGAGCACGAAGCCCGCTTCGGCGCTCACGTTGTTGTTCTGGCGGGCGTCCACGCTCATCACGTAGCCCTTCTGCTCGGGGTCGTACTTGATGCGCGGGTAAATGTTGCGGAAGAAGTCGTCGGACGCTAAGCGGAAGTAGCCTTCTTCCAGGTCATCGATGGTATAAGTGCTGCCCGAGCGCTGGAAGAAGGCCTGCGCGTAGGCGTTTTGCTCGGGCCGCAGGCCCTGTACGCGCACCTGCACAAAGCGCGGGGCCGGCGCGCCGCTCTGGAAAGCCTGGCGGCGCTGTTGCAGCTCCAGTGTGTCCACGCGGCGCGTTATGCGCTTTTTCAGCAAATCGAGTGGCGCTGGGCAGCGGTGTCGCCTTTGGCAATGAGGTCGTTCACGCGGTCGAAGTCGGTGCCGCCGAAGCCTTCCAGGTCGGGCTGAATGAAGATGCCATTTTTTCCCACGCTCAGGGTGTCGGCCACGTTGGCGCCCAGGAACAGAAGCGTGCCGGTGAGCAGGGCGTCGTCTTCTTTGAAGGGGTATTTCTTGTAGGCCACGTCGCCCACGTTCACCCCGATGATGACGTCGGGCGCAAACTCGTTGCGCATGACGTCGGTGGGGAAGTTGTTGTAGATGCCGCCGTCGAAGAGGTAGCGCCCGTCGGGGTTGCGGATGGGGCGGAAGGCCAACGGCACGGTCATGGAGTTGCGCACGGCATCGGCCAGCGAGCCGCTTTTCTGAATCACCTGCTTGCGCGTAAACACCTCCGCCGCCAGGCAGCGGAAGGGCACAAACAGCTTGTCGAAGTCGTAGTTGGCCTGCGCGGCGGCCGGGGCCAGCGTACGGGCCAGGGCAAAGTTCAGGTTCAGGTCGTTGACCAGGTTGGTGCTGATGCGCGCCCGGAACGTGGAATCCAGCGCCACGCCCACCCGCAGGGCCGACGGCGACGGCTCGGCCGTGAGGTAGTTGAAGGTTTTGTCCTCGGTGGGCTTGCCGCTCACCCAGTTCTGGAATTCCGGCGTGAGCATGAGCTGCTCCATCTCGCGCGGCGAGTAGCCCGCCGCATACAGCGCGCCCACAATAGAGCCCATGCTCGTACCGATGATGTAGTCGATGGGGATGCCGTTCTTTTCCAGGACTTTAAGTACGCCCACGTGGGCCAGGCCCTTGGCGCCGCCGCCGCTCAGCACCACGCCCACACGCTGGGCCTGCGCCCCGAAACACCACAGAAAACTTATTGCCAAAAGCGCAACGGTGCGCGGTAACATTTTATGCATAAAATCAGCTCAATACGCTTTGTTAAGCAAAGCACTGCCTGTACGCCGCCAGTGCAGGACAGGTTGTTAGGGAATTGCCTCAAGGTAGGCGCTGGCGGGCGGAATACCTGCCCGGTGGCTTTTTACCATTTCTTGAAAATGACGTACACCGCGGCCACCAGCAGCGCAAAGCCCACCACGTGGTTCCAGGCCAGCTTATCGGTTTTGAAAACGAACACGGCACAAAGCGAAAAGACCGTGAGCGTGATGACTTCCTGAATCACCTTGAGCTGAAACAGGCTGAAGGGCCCGCCGTTGCCCTCGTACCCCAGCCGGTTGGCCGGCACCTGGAAGATGTACTCGAACAGCGCCAGCCCCCAGCTCACCATAATAACGCCGAACAGGCCCAATTTGGCAAACCAGGCCATCTTTTTGAACAAGTGCAGGTGCCCGTACCAGGCAAACGTCATGAACAGGTTGGAAATGGTGAGCAGCAGCAGAGAATAAACGCCTTTCATGGAAAGCAGCAGAGTCGTGAGTTGAGCGGGCAGAAGAAACGCACGCGGCCCGAAGTACGCGAGAAAGCCGCAGCACGGCCACAGAAAAGCCCTCCCAAACAACGGTTCGGGAGGGCTTTTGTCTGCAGGTGGCTCAACCGGCGGGCGCTACTGGCAAATGCCTTTGTCGAACGTTTTGGAGGGTCGACGGGCGGGCCGGCCCAATTCGGGGTAAACCCGTCGGTGAGGCTCGTGAACTTGGGATACGGAACCGCGATGTTGACCCCATCCAGCGGCCAGCGCCAGTCCAGCGGAATCAGGATGCCGTTGGGGTAGGTTTTGCCGTTGGTAGCTGTCCAGGTGTCGCGGTTCGATACCTCGTAGATGTACAGGTCGTAGGCCGTCGTGGTATTGCCTGACCCATACACCGAAATGAACGGCTCAATCGGCTTGGCGCTGTTGTAGGAAAAGGCGTTGTTGAGCGTGAGCACCACTTCGCGGCGGGCAAACGGCACGCACGGCGGCGTGGGCGAGGTGTTGGCAAAGCCCGAAGCGTTGGAGGTGGGCAGCGCCGCCTTGGTGCTCTCAAACACGGTGACGTAGTAGAAGTTGGCGTCCTGGGTATAGGCCCCGCCAAAGATGGCGGCAATGCCCGTTTTGGCGATTTTGAAGCGGAACTTGTGGTCGATGGAAGCGCCCCGGGCCACGGCCAGGAAGTTGATTTTCAGCTCAGTCGCCGATTTGGCAATGGTGGACTGCACCACCAGGTCGTTGTAGTCGCTGTCGTTGCCGCTGGTACGCTGGTCTTCCCAGGCGTAGGTGTACACGATGCCAGGGGCGCAGTCGGTCTTGCAGAACTCGAAATAGCCCGCGCCGGGGCTGCCCGCAAACTGCTTGCCCGCGTCCTGGGCCACGCCGTCGGCGGCGTCCATGCACAGCCCGCCCCAGGCCTTTTCGCCGGTGGAGAGCACCGCGTACGCGGCCACGAAAAAGCAGTCGCTGCTCAGCTGGTCCACGTAGGCCTTGGGTATGGTGGCCGTGTACGTCGTGGCCTTGTCGGCGGCGCTGAAGGTGTGGGTAAACGCAAATTTGCTGGGCACTACGCCGGCGCTGGTCAGCTTGCCGGCGGCCTGCAGGCGAGCCACGCTCGTGAACACATCGAGCTGCACGTCGGCCAGGTAGGCATTCGGCGCGGTGAGCTTATAAGTCACCAGCAAATCGCCGTTGGTGGTCACGACGCCCACGGCGCCCACGTACTTTTTCTGGTCGGCCACCAGGCATACCTGCTTGCAGGCGCCGGCGATGTTGCCCGTTATTTTGCTTACGCCGCCACTCGACTGGCCCTCGGCGTCGGGCTTCACGGCGTTTTCATTTTTGGTGCAGCCCTGGAAGGCCAGCATCAAAAACAAGAAAGAAAGCGGCAAGCCGGACTTGTTGAGTAGCCGTCTGATTGAGGTCATAGCGAGCATAGAGTAAGAGAAAGGCGTTGTAGTTGAAACGCACGCTATGCAATAGCGCGGCCACTTATTGAGCTATAGCTCGTCCCGAATATGATTTCAACCATTGGCCATATTCAGGCGCGTTCTATACGCTGTTCGAGGGCCGAGGTTATTAGCCATCCGCTGCCACTCACCGGCTTGCCTGGCAAGGGAAGCCAGCCGCGCCCGGGCCAGAAATTACAGCCTGTAAGGACTTGCTTAGAGCAGTTTGGGAGTGCTGTCCCAGTAGCGCGGACTGTGTAGTCCGCGTCCCCGCGCCGTTGAGTGCTGCCTATTCTTCGTGGCCCGGTACGGCCACTACCGGTGCGGCGGCCGCTTCCTTGGCTTCGCGCTCTAGCCGCTGCTGCTCGAGTTCGGAGGGCCGCGGCATGTTGCTCAGGTCCGGCGAGCCGGCGTCGACCCAACAGGTAAACCAGAAGTCGCCGATGAGGGCCGTAGCGTAGCGCATCTGCCGCTCCACCTGCCCGTTGAGCCGGGCGTGGTAGGCCTTGCTGAACCCGCGCGAATACGTCCGCACCGTTTGGGTGCCGCGCTGCTCGTAGCCGTACTTCTGGTCTTCGGGGTATTGAGCCGTGAGCTCGCGCTCGAAGCGCAGCACCGAATCTACAGCGGCGTGCGAGCGAATGACGGCCGCCCAGATAGCGTCGCTGGGCTTCTCCAGGTACCTTGCCTTGCCGCTGAACAGGTCGTAGTCGGTGCTCAGCAGCTCGGGCAGGCGCGATTCCCAGAGGGCGTGCAGGCCACGCTGGCCGGTGAGCTGGCCGTTGTAGTTGCGGGTGGTGTGCAGCGGTACGCAGGCATCGGCCAGGTAGTGGCCCAGGTCGGCCGAGAGGCGCAGGATGCGGTCGGTGTCGCGGGCCTGGAACGCGGCGGTGAGCTGGTTTTTCATGGCCACCACGTTCCAGGGCACTATGCCGTGCTGCAGCAGGGAGTCTTCGCCGTAGCGGGCCACGGCATCGGCGTAGCGGCGCGGCAGGCGGTAAGCGGCGCTGTCCCCGTAGCGGTCCACGTCGAGAAAGTGCTTGGGGGCCTCGCCGGGCACCACCATGCGGCGCGAGTCGGGCCGGGTGGCGTTGGTGGTCAGGTAGTCGATGTGGGCTTTGTAGAAGCCCACCATACCGGGCGGCAGCGTGAACACGGCCAGCCGGTTGAGCAGGCGGTGGCTGAAAAAGCCCCACGACCACGCCGGGCTGGTGCTCAGCAGCACAACAAGCCCCAGCAGCACCAGGGAAAGAGCTTTTTCATCACAACAAAAGCGCCCGGGGTAGAAGGCCCGCCAATCTACTGTTAAGTATTGGCATTGCATGTCAAAAAACTTTTGGCGAGGCCCTACTGCTGCAAATTCGGATTCGACAGGGCCCATAAGCAGCGCCCCAGGCAGCGGGCAGCTACCTGGGGCGCGGGCAAACTACTGAAAACAGGGTACGCCATGCAAAGCGCAAGTTGAGCTAAACGAGGGCGCAGAATAGAGCCGACTACCGCCGCTTGCCGTCAGCGGCAAACTTCATGCGGTAGTCGTGCTTCACGTCGCCCTTGCTGATGCGGGCCAGCTTACCTTTCAGCAGGCTTTTTAAACGCCGAGAGCTTGTCGGTGAAGAGCACGCCTTCCAGGTGGTCGTATTCGTGCTGAATGATGCGGGCAGCCATGCCAGAAAAGGCTTCCTCATGCACCTGGCGGTTTTCGTCTTCGTAGCGCAGCACGATGTCGGCGTTGCGGTTCACCAGGCTCGCGCACGCCGGGAATGCTCAGGCAGCCTTCTTCGAAGCCCCACATCTCGCCGGTTTCGCTCACCATTTGGGGGTTGATGAAGGCGCGTTTGATGGGCGCTTCCAGCACTTCGCCTTCTTCCCGGTCTTCCTCGTCTACCTCCACCATTGGGCCCGAGTCCATCACAAACAGGCGGATGCCTTTGCCAATCTGGGGTGCGGCCAGGCCCACGCCGTGGGCGTAGTACATGGTTTCGTACATGTCGGCAATGAGTTGCTGCAAGTCGGCAGCGGCCAGGTCGGCGGCCAGGTTTTTGGCCTTGGTCTTCAGCACGGGGTCGCCGATGGCGACGATGGAATAAATCATGGTCTAAAATTCAGGTGTCGGAACTAGATAAATAACGGCTGGCTCAACTCAACGGGGTCGGAGGCAGGCTATTGGCCTCCAGCGCCCGCATCAGCGGCGATTCGAGAAACGATTGGAGGATGATGGTGGCGCTGATGCGGTCCACGGTGGCTTTGTCGCGGCGGGCTTTCTGGCCCAGGCCGCCGGCCAGCATGGTGGCGTGGGCCATGCGCGAGGTAAACCGTTCGTCGAGCTCGTGCACGGGCACCTCGGGCAGCTCGCGGCGCAGGCGGCGCAGCAGGCCCACCACGGCGCTGGTCACGTCGGTGGGCTCGTTGAGCAGCGTGCGCGGCATGCCCACCACCAC
The DNA here is from genome assembly GCF_042665855.1 of Hymenobacter humi. Taxonomy (NCBI): domain Bacteria; kingdom Pseudomonadati; phylum Bacteroidota; class Cytophagia; order Cytophagales; family Hymenobacteraceae; genus Hymenobacter; species Hymenobacter humi. Next base: position 1,380,050 of record NZ_JBHTEK010000001.1, read on the forward strand.
GGCCCGCAGGGGCTCGCGCTTGTGGTAGGCCAGCACATACGCCACCAAATCCTGGCTGTGAATGGTCTCGAGCGGCGAGGCAATCATGCACAGCGGGTCGGTGACGGCCAGGCCCACGCGCTTGTTCCCGTAATCGATGGCAAGGATGCGGCCCATGTGCCCGAGGTTAAAGTAGCGAAGGTGAAGCGCGGCAGTATTGCCGGCGCAAAGATACGGCAGGGGGCAAGGCCCTCAATCCAAAGGGTAGTCGGGCGCCGTAGTTGAGCCGCCTGCCCGAAATGCAGCAGCTGATATGACGGTTCGGTTGGCCATTTCCCTACCACAATCTTTCAGGGTTGGTGTTCAAAATAAGACAGGGCTATAATGGCAAAGTTATAAAAATAGAATGTCCGATTTCTGATATTTAAAGGTGTTTACAATTGTAATTTGCCATTAATCACATGTTTTATTTGCTCTTTGAACGCAATATATTGTAATTTTCAAAGAAAAAGGCATATTGTTGTCTTGATTGATTTGGTTCTAAGAAAATTTAAATAGTTTTGGTTTGTACAAACCGATTTTCTATTCGCCAACACCTTTACTCGACGCATGTTTTCCGCCCCGCCCGCTGCTCCAGAAACTGGCCGGCCCGCTCCCTCCCGGAGCCGGCGCCGGTGGCTGCGGCAGGGCGTGTTGCTGCTGCTGGCCATGGGCAGCGGGGTGCTGGTGGCCAACAACCCGTTTCGGCCCTCCTCGGAAAATCCCGATGCCACGGCCCGCGGCTACCTGCGCTTCAAGGAAATATTGAGCTACGTCGACCGCGACTACGCCGACTCCGTCGATACCGAAGGCTTGGCCGACTACGCCGTGGTGCAGATGCTGGAAAAGCTCGACCCGCACTCCGTGTATATCCCGGCCCGGGAGCGCGACAAGGCCGATTCGTTTCTGCAAAGCGACTTCGACGGCATCGGCCTCGAGTTTAACCTGTTTCGCGACACCATGACGGTGGTGGCCCCGCTCAGCGGCGGCCCCGCCGAGCAGGCCGGCGTGCAGCCCGGCGACCAGATTCTGAGCATAGCCAACCGGCGCGTTTCCGGCAGCCACCTTACTACCGGTCGCCTCAGCGAGCTGCTGCGCGGCCCACGGGGCAGCAGCGTCACCCTGGAGCTGCGCCGCCGGGGCCTGGGCCGCACCCTCAACGTCCCCATCGCCCGGAGCCGCATCTCCAACTCCTCCGTGGACGCCGCTTATCTGATAGATGGCCAGACCGGCTACATCAAGGTGAGCCGCTTTGCTTCTAATACGTACGACGAGTTCAAGGCTGCCCTGGGCGACTTGCGCCGCCAGGGCCTCACGCGCCTCGTGCTGGACTTGCGCGGCAACCCCGGCGGCTACCTCGACCGGGCCACCCGCCTGGCCGATGAGTTCATTGGCGGCTCGCGCAAAATCGTGTACACCGACGGCAAGGGCGAGCAATACGACTCCCAGACCTACGCCCGCGTGGCCGGTGAATTCGAAGACGGCGCCCTCGTGGTGCTCGTGGACGAAGGCAGCGCCTCGGCCGCCGAAGTGGTGGCGGGCGCCCTGCAAGACCACGACCGCGCCATCCTGGTGGGGCGCCGCACCTTCGGCAAGGGCCTCGTGCAGCAACCCATTTCCCTGAGCGACGGCGGCGAGCTGCGCCTGACTATTGCCCGCTACTACACGCCCGCCGGCCGCTCCATTCAGAAGCCCTACGGCGCCAACTACGCCGAATACAGCCGCGAGCTTTCCGGGCGCTCCGCCCGCGGCGAGCTCACTTCGGCCGACAGCATTCACTTCGCCAAAGAGCTGCGCTTCCGCACCGACCACGGCCGCGCCGTGTACGGCGGCGGGGGCATCATGCCCGACGTGTTTGTGCCCCGCGACACGCTGGCCCACTCCGCCTACTACACCAAGCTGATGAGCCACGGCGTAGCCCGCGCCTTCGCCTTGTCGTTCTACCAAGCCCACAAGGAGGAGCTGGCTGGGCTGCGCTTCGAGCAGTTCAACGCCACTTTCCGCATCAGCGATGCCCAACTGGTGAGCCTGGCGGCCCAAGCGGCGCAGGCCGGCGTGAGCACCGATGTGGCTGCCGTGCGCCGCTGCGCGCCGCTGCTGCGCAACCAGGCTCAAGGCTTTCATTGCCCGCAGCGCCTACGGGCCGGTGGCCTACTACACGGTGCTGCGCGAGCAGGACCCCGAGCTGCAGCGCGCCCTGCACGCCGTGAGCGACAGCACAGCTCAATTGGCCTTGTTGGGCAAGTAACGCAGCGCCAACCAGGCCCGGAACAGAACCGGCGGGAATGCAAAGACGGGCCAAGCACGTAACTTCACTGCTCCAATCCCACCCCCGTTTTTATGTCCCACTACCACCGCTTAGGCCAGATTCCGCGCAAGCGCCACACCCAATTTCGCCAGCCCGACGGCACCCTGTATTCGGAGCAGGCTGGTGGGCACGCTGGGTTTTCACGGCGTGTCGTCGCTGCTCTACCACGTGCACCCGCCCACCCAGATTAAGCACGTGGGCGAGCCCCGGCCCTATGCCCCCAAGCTGCTCAAGGACCGGCCGCTGCAGCCCGAGCACTTGCGCACGCTGGCCCAAAACAGCACCGGCGGCGACTACCTCACCGCCCGCCAGACCTTGCTCGGCAACGCCGACGTGACCATGAGCATCTGCAACCCCACGGACAAGCGGATGGACTATTACTACAAAAACGCCCAGGCCGATGAGGTGATTTTCGTGCACGAGGGCCGCGGCGAGCTATGGAGCCAAATGGGCAAGGTAGCCTTCGAGCCCGGCGACTACGTGGTGGTGCCGCGCACGGTCATTCACCAGCTTCACTTCGAGGAAGGGCCGGTTCGGCTGATGATTATCGAGTCGTTCAGCCCCGTGGAAACCGTGCGCCGCTACCGCAACCACTTCGGCCGCCTGCTGGAGCATTCGCCCTACTGCGAGCGCGACATGCGCCCGCCCACCGAGCTGATTCTCGACGACTTGCCCGAGGGCGACTACGTGGTGCAGGTGAAAAAGGAAGGCCTGCTGCACCAGCTCACCTATGCGCATTCGCCCTTCGATGTGGTGGGCTGGGATGGCTATTTCTACCCCTATGCCTTCAGCATCCACGATTTTGAGCCCATCACCGGGCGCCTGCACCAGCCGCCGCCCGTGCACCAGACCTTCGAAGGCCACAACTACGTCATCTGCTCGTTTGTGCCCCGTTTGTTCGACTACCACCCGCTCAGCATTCCGGCGCCCTACAACCACTCCAACGTCGATTCGGACGAGGTTCTGTACTACGTGGCCGGCAATTTCATGTCGCGCAAGGGCGTCGATTTGGCATCCTTCACCTGGCACCCCACGGGCCTGCCCCACGGCCCGCACCCCGGCACCGTGGAGGCCAGCATCGGCAAGAAGGAAACCCACGAATTGGCTGTGATGCTCGACACCTTCCGCCCGCTCTACCTCACCGAGGCGGCCTTGCCTTACGTCGACGCCCGCTACCCCATGAGCTGGAACCCCGGCTTCGTACCCGACCCACCCCGCTCAGCGGATATGATGGATTGAGCTGAACCGTGGGCTAAGCGCTAGCTAAAGGCAAAACAGAACGTCATGCTGAGCTTATCTAAGCATCTCTACTGCTTCGTTGAGCCGCAACGGGGAACCTCACCCCCGGCCCCTCTCCAAAAGAGAGGGGAGCCACGGCACAATGTTCAGCTCAATTTTAACAAAAAAGCCCCAACTCTATTGAGTTGGGGCTTTTTTTGATTTATGTAAGGCTCCCCTCTCTTTTGGAGAGGGGCCGGGGTGAGGTTCCGCCGGCCGTGATGCTGCGCTCAGTACGACGTTCTGTTTTGGCCTGCAGCAGGCCGTCAGTCTTATTGCTCCATTTTCCCACCGGCCCGCTCGGGGTGCTGTACAGGAATGGCCTGCGGCTTGAAAGGCTGCTTTTTCAAGTCGGCCATGATGACTTCCACGGCTTTGGTCAGCTGCGGGTCGTCGCCGTTTTGGGTGGCGTTGGGCAGCACGTCCACTTCAATATCCGGCGACACACCGATGTTCTCGATTTCCCATTTCCCGTCGGGGCTGTAGATGCCGAAGCTGGGCGAGGTCACGCTGCCGCCGTCGATGAGCGGCGGGTAGCCCGAAATGCCCACCAGGCCGCCCCAGGTGCGTTTGCCCACGATGGTACCCAGCCCACGCCGACGGAAGAAGGCCGGCAGCGCATCGCCGCCCGAGCCGGCGAACTCATTCACCAGCATCACCTTCGGGCCATAGATGGATGCGCCCGGCGATGTGAAAGCGGGGCCCTCACGAGTGGCCCAGTAGCTGAGCAAAGGCCGGTTGAGCAGGTCGAGGATGTAGTCGGCCACGAAGCCGCCGCCATTGAACCGCTCGTCTATAATGACGGCCTGTTTGTCGAGCTGGCTGAAGTAGTAGCGGTTGAAAAACTCGTAGCCCTCGGGGCCGGTGTTGGGCAGGTACACGTAGGCCACGCGGCCGCCGGTGAGCTCGTCTACCTTGCGGCGGTTGCCCTCCACCCACGCAATGCGGCGCAGCGTGGCCTCGCTGGCCACTGGCACCACGGTTACTTCGCGGGCGCCGCGCATAGTGGGCTTGTCGTTGACGGTGAGCGTGATTTGCTTGCCCACGGTGTTCTCAAAGAAGCTGTACACGTTGTCGGTGCCGCGCACCGGGCGGTTGTTCACGGCCAGCAGGTACTCGCCCACTTTCACGTTCACGCCGGGGCCGGTGAGCGGAGCGCGCAGACCGGGGTTGAAGCTTTCGCCGTTGAACACCCGCTTGAAGCGGTAATGGTCGTTGGCGACCTCGTAGTCGGCGCCGAGCAGCCCCACCGGGCCGGCTTGCAGGGCCGGCATGTCGCCGCCGCTCACGTAGTTGTGGCCCACCACCATTTCGCCCATCATCTCACCAAACAGGTAGTTGAGGTCGGCGCGGTGCGCCACGTAGGGCAGGAAGGAGGCGTATTTTTTCTTGGTGGCCACCCAGTCGAGGCCGTGCATGTTGGCGTCGTAGAAGTAGTCGCGCTCCAGGCGCCACACTTCGTTGAACATCTGCGCCCACTCGTGGCGCGGGTCGATGTAGGCATCCATGCCGGTGAGGGTGAGCTTGCCGTCGGTCGCGGTGGGTTTGCCTCCGGCTTCCACAATCCCGAAGGCGTTGCCGGGCGCCATGTAGAGCAGCTTTTTGCCATCAGCGCTGAGCGCATAGCCGTTCACTTCGGCCATAAACACGTCGTCTTTGCGCTCTTTCAGGTCGAAGCGGTGCAGGCGCTGGGTGGGCTCGGCCGGGGTGGCCGTGGGGCCGGCCGGCGTGGTGGCGGGCATGGCTTCGAGGTAGAACAGCTTGTCGGCATCAGCTACTTCTAAGTTTTCGAGGGCGCCCACGGCGGAGCCGGGCACCACCAGCACACGCTGACTCATGCCGACTGTATCGATAACCACTTTCACGCTGGCCGGCTTTTTCCCTTTCAGGTCTTTTATGGCCACTTTCGGGGCGGGGCGGTTGCCCACGGGCTTGCCCACTGCCACGGAGTCCGGCTTTCTGATGGCGTCCTTTTCCTCGTCGCTTTGCGGGGCGAAAGGCGACGCGTCTTTCTGATTCAGCACCGCCACGTAGAGGGTGCGCTTGCTTGTCCGGTCGTAGGCCGTCATATCGAGCCAGGTGGTGCGTAGGCCCACGTCGGTGCTGGCGGCAAAGAAGAGGTACTTGCCGTCGCGGCTAAAGGCCGGCGACGTGGCGTCACTGCGCCCGTCGCTGATGGCGAAGCGCCGGCCCGTGGGCAAGTGGTACACAAACACGGTGCGCAGGTGATTGGGCATCAGCGCCGAATACGCCAGCCATTGGGCGTCCGGCGACCAGGCCGGGGCCATCACCGGCTCGCCGCGCACGGGGCCGAAAGCATCGGTGGCCACCCGCACCGACTTTTTGTTGGCCAGGTTCAGGTACCAGAGGTTGAGCTTTTTGTCGGTGTAGGCTATTTTCTTGCTGTCGGGCGACCACAACGGGTGGAAGTAAAACGAAGGGGCGCCCAGCGAGTAGGCCTCGGCGGGCTTAATGCCGCGCTGGTCCTGTACCTGCAGGCTGGTACTCACCCGATACATCCGACACGTAGGCGATGCGCGTGCCATCCGGCGACCACGCCGGGTACCGCTCGTGGGCGCCGTCGGAGTGGGTGAGGTTGCGGCTCTCGCCTTTCTTGGCAGGCACCGTGAAAATGTCGCCCCGGGCTTCCACCACGGCCCGCATGCCGGTGGGCGAAATCGCGGCCGAGCGCATCATAGCGGCCACGTTGCGGTACTGCGGGCGCAGGGCCAGCACCTCGGGCGTGATGCTGATTTTGAGGGGCGTGGCTTTGCCCGATTCGGTATTGAGCACATGCAGCCGCCCGGCCTGCTCGTACACCAGGCTCGGTGCCGTAGCCGGCCAGGGCTTTCACATCGTAGTCGGTGTGCCGGGTGAGCTGCTCCACTTTTTGGAAGCCACGTCGTAAACAAACACGTTGTTGGTGCGCTGCCGGTCGCTGAGGAAATACACCTTGCCGCCTAGCCAGCGGGGGCTGGTGTCGGTGGCGTTTTCGTGGGGAATTTCTTCGGTGGCCAGGGTTTGCAGGTTGGTGAGCCAGATGGGGCCGGTCTGGCCGCCGCGGTAGTGCTTCCAGGTGGTGGTAGCGTTGGTGATGTGCGTGTGGGCCAACGCTTTGCCATCGGCCGAGTAGCTGCCTTTCTCGCCCATCAGCAGGGGCAGGCGGGTAGGGAGGCCGCCGGCCACCGCCACCGTAAACAGCTGCAACGACCGCGCATACGCTTCCTGCGAGCCTGCTGAAGAGAATGGCCTTGCCGTCGGGCGTCCAGTCGCGCACCACGTCGGCCGAAGGGTGCCAGGTAAGGCGGCGCGGCTGCCCACCGCTGATGGGCACCAAGTATACGTCGGCATTGCGGTCGTAGTCACCGGTGAAGGCAATCCACTGGCCGTCGGGCGAGAAGTGGGGGCTGGTTTCCACGCCCGGGCCCACCGTGAGACGCTGTGGGTTGGAGCCGTCGCGGTTGGCCGTCCAGATGTCGCCGGCATAGCTGAAGGCCAGCTTGTCGCGGCTCAGGGCCGGCTCGCGCAGTAGCAGGGTTTCGGGGCCCGCGGGTTGCGCCTGGGAGTTCAGCGTAAACGCAAAAGCCAGGGTCAGCAAAGAGTAAGGTTTGACCATGTTTTTATTGAATGATACAGAGAGGTTTCCAAGTTAGCGCCGAAACCGACAAACAACTATTTTTACATCTGCGCACGGCAACCTGCTCGCCGTGAACCATTGGCTTGGCTTTTGCCGTATTTGCAGCACAATTTATTCTTCAGCTTTATGAAAAAGAGTTTTCTACTAGCCCCGCTGCTGCTTTTTCTCGTCCTCGTTGGGTGCAAAAAGATTGACCAGCTGCTCACCTTCAACGTGGACGTGACGCAGAGCGTGACCATTCCCGGCTACTTCGTGGGCGCGCAGTGCCACCCGTGAAGGTGACCACCAAGTCGGAAGAGTCTTTCCGCAACAACAAGACCACCCGCGACAAGGTGAAGGACGTGTACCTCGACAAGATGGTGCTGACGGTGACCAGCCCGGCCGGCGCTACGTTCGACTTTCTCGACAAGATTGACATCTACATCAACACCCCAGGCGCCAACAATAAAATCCTGCTCGCCAGCCTCGCCACCGTTCCGCGGGGCACCAATACCATTACCCTGGTGCCCACCAAATCCAAGCTCGACGAGTATCTAAAGGCCGATATCTACGAGCCTGAGCGTCGATGCTAAGCTGAGCGGTTTCAACGCCAACGATTTCACGGTCCGGTCCGACGCCACGTTTAAGGTCACGGCTAAACCGCTCTAAATTGAGCTAAATTTCCTGCAAACGACAACGCCGGTCCACTTGGGCCGGCGTTGTCGTTTGCAGAAGGTTCGGGGTTATCGCACCACTACCACCATGCGGTTGTAATGGTCCATCATCCGGGCAATGTCGGCGGGGCGGGTAAAGTCAAGGTGTTGGCCCAGGGCGAACATGCGCACGTCCTCGGCCCGGGCCCCAAACAGGCGCAGCACGGCCGTTTGGTTGGGCTCGAGTGGGCGCAGCGGTTCGGCGCCGATGGTGCCCGGGCCAGCCATGAGCGTGGCCACCAGCGGCCGCTTGCCGTTGGGCGTGGGCACCAGGGCAATGGAGTACAGCCAGCCCAACACGAGCGGCCCAGCATCCACGGCGGTGAGGATTTCCACAAATTCGCGGCGGGTGCCCGTGGTGCCTTCCTTCACCACGCGGCAGCGGAAGCGGCGCAGCGGCACTTCGGCATCTCCGGCCTCGCCCAGGTCGAAGCCGCGGAGGCTGCCGGCGGGCCAGAGGTGGGTTTTTTCCAGGTCGAGCGAATCCTGGGCTTCGAGCAGCTGCAGGCCCACGTGGTAGCGCAGGCCCGTGATGGGGCGGTAGCGGCCGTCATAGGTGCGCAGGGCGCCAAATTGAAAGCTGCCATCGCCCAGAAAGCCCGTCGTTTGCTGGCTGAGGGCCGTGCGCAGGGCCTGCCCCGACGCGGCCGTATTCGCTTGCTGGTACATCGCCTGGGCTTCTGCCTGCTCCCGCGCCGTTTGGGCCAGGGCCGGGCACCCGCAGCCCAACAGTACCAGCAAAGCAATTAAATAGTAGGAGTGCTTCACTAATTAATTATAAAAAAGCATCGAAATAAGAAGGGCATCAAAACTACGATAACATCGGCAGCTTTCATGCATATATGGAATAATCCCAATCACCATGCCAGCGCGGCTTTTGGAAGGCGGGGACAGGAAGTTTCGCCCCGTAAGTTGCTGATAATATAGCCGAAGTATTTTGAAGGCTAAGTGCAGGTCGGGCCGCGCGTTTGGAAAACTCGCCCCGCTTTTATTGAGCTATTTTTTCCTGCTCTGCTCCTTGAGATGCTCCGTGCATCGCGAGCTGCGGGTTAAAGGAGTATGGTTTTGGTGCAGTTTTCCCGAGGAAAATGCGGACAAGTAAGGCGCCGGACAAAGCCCGCCGTGGTATCCTTCGGCCCTGAATGGGTAAAACCGGCTCAACTCCGGGGAAGCACCATAGACCTGTTCCCAAAAAGAACGTCATGCTGAGCTTGTCGAACCGTAGGTCGGCGTAGCCAAGCATCTCGCGTGTGTTAGTAATCCAATCGTCTGTCATGCTGAGGCACGAAGCATCTTTTCACGGCTCAACGATTCGTGCTGACCTGATAAGATGCTTCGTGCCTCAGCATGACAGGCGATTGGGTTAGTGCTGCGGTAGAGATGCTTCGGCTGCGCGGACGCCAGATAAAGCAGGACGGTCTTTTTATATCAAGGCTAATTCAGGAACAAGTTTTATTCTCTATTGAATCATAAACGCCCCGCTAACTGATTAGGTAGCGGGGCGTTTGGCCGAATAAAAATTGAGCTGAAATCGGTTAGCGGTTGCGGCCGTACTGCTCGTGGCTGCTCACCCAGTCGGAACTGCTGATGGCGGCGCCCAGGCTGAGCTCGCCGGCCAGCACCACGCCGGCCACGATTTCGGCAAACTTGCGCACGGTACCGCGGCCCACGCAGCCCAGCATTTGCAGGCACTCGTTTTGGGTGGCCAGGCCGGTGCCGCCGCCGTGGGTGGCCACAATCAGCGACGGAATGGTGATGCTGATGTACAAATCGCCCTCGGCCGTGACCTCGGAGTACAAGATGCCGGCCGATGACTCGCTCACGTTGGCCACGTCCTGGCCGGTGGCGATGAACATGGCCGTGATGCCGTTGGCCGAGTGCGCGCCGTTGTTGTTGGCCCCCGACAGGAAGGCGCCCACGTTGCTCACCTGCCCGTGGTAGGCCAGCCTGCTCGGGCGTCACGCGCATGCGCTGCTGCAGCACCTCGCGCTTCACCACAGCCTCAGCCACCACGCGCTTGCCGCGGGTGCGCATCACGTTGATTTGCGAGGCCTTTTTGTCGGTGGCGAAGTTCGATTCGAGGTAGAAGTGCTCCACCTTCGGGCCCCGGTAGTTTTCCAGAATCCAGGAGCAGGCGGCGAAGGTGGCGCGGCCCACCATGTTCTGGCCAGCAGCGTCGCCGGTGCTGAAATTGAAGCGCAGGTAGGCAAACTTGTTGCTCAGGTACGTGTCGATGTACTGCAGCTTGGCCACGCTCGAGGTGCTTTCGGCCTGGGGCCGGATTTGGTCGATGGTGTCTTCGACCCATTTGCCAAAGTCGCGGGCCCCGCGGGCGTCGCTGAACACGAACACCGGCGCCCGCTGCATGGCGTCGCCGATGACGGTGCACTTCACCCCGCCGCACAGGTTGAGCACCTGCATGCCGCGGTTGTAGCTGGCCACCAGCGTGCCTTCGGTGGTGGCCATCGGAATCAGGAACTCGCCCTGCGCGTGCTCGCCGTTCACTTGCAGCGGCCCGGCCAGGCCCACCGGAATCTGCGCCACGCCCGTGAAATGCTCGCAGTTGCCCTTCAGCATGTGCGGGTCGAAGGAGTAGTGCTTGAGGTGGGTGAATTCTTTCCCCGAAAACTCTTCGGCAAAGCGCTGGCGGGCCGCGATGGAAGCCTCCGAATAATCGTCCTCGCTGGAGCGGGGAATGTGGGGCTTAAAGCTGGCCAGGCCCACAATGGCGTCTTCTACCTCCACGTGCAGGTCGCCGAAGGCATCGGTGGAAAACCAGATTTGCACCGGGTGCATGCCCTCGGCGAGGCGCGGTGTGTCGAGGAAAATGTCGAGCGCGCGGCCCACCGGCAGCTCAATGGCCCGGCCGTCGGGGCTGATGTCGGTGGCGGCGCGGCGCTCGCCGTTGCCCAGGTCGATGTGTATTTTCTCAGCCGGAATCACCACGTCGCCGATTTGCACCTGCTTGAAGCCGGTCACGTTCACGGTGTCGAGCCGGTTTTTGATGCTGAAAGCCACGCCCGTGTGGGGCAGGTTGTGGAGGCTGCCGCGGGTATACAGCAGCTTCAGGAGCATGGGGCTGGGAGTGAAGACCATATTGGTGGGTGATGTGGTGTAGCGTGAAGAACGAGCCGGCGGGATGCGCGGGGGTGAAGGTGGGGAATTTTAAGGAAAAAGTAGCGCCCTGGCCGGCCCACCGGCCGTTCAGGCGGCGCGTCACCCGGTAGCCGGCGGTCCTGGGCTCCGGCCCGACGCGCCGGCCCCGCCGCCAAGCAGAAGGGTTGGGCTGCAGTAGCAAAATATATACGTGCTGGGAAATTATTTTCCGAGGCCAAACCTTGCCTAGACGGGGCTATATTTAGGTAGCTAAGGTATGCGGCGGGCGCGAACGTCTTGTGTCGGGAGGGGGTGAAGCGCTTCACCACCACTACCGTTACGCCGGGCGGCGATGCCTTCGCAAAACACTGCCTCGCCGGGGCGGTTACCAGCGGCTGCATTGCCCCGGCTCGTCTGCAAACGGCAGGCGCGCAAGCTGCCTTGTTACCTTTGTGCCCCGGCGGCAACGCCCGCTGGCCGCCTCTTTTCTGCTATGTCCTTATCCGCCAATTATCCGCGTTTTACCCTCGGCAGCACGCTTACGGCCGAGCAGCGCGCGTTTTTTACCCAGTACGGCTTCCTGCATTTCCGGCCTTTTGCTTCGCCCGAATACGTGCAGCAACTGCTTAAAGCCACCCAGGACGTGCAAGCCAAATGGCTGGCCGAGGGCGTGGAGAAGGTGAACGGGGTGCCCATCAAATACGGGCACGACGTGGACGGCTCGCGCATTGTGCAGCGGTTTGCCTTTGCCTCCCAGCACAGCCCGGTGCTGCACCACTGGTGCAGGACGCCCGCTTCAAGGCCCTGTTTCCGCTGCTGGAAGCCGACGGCGGCCGGGTGGGCGAAAACGAGAAGGACGGCCTCGTGGTGAACCACTACGTGCACGTGGCCGGCTCCGAGTTCTCGCAAATGGGCTGGCATACCGACTCGCTGCGCGACGTATTCTACGGCAAGCGCATCGGGCCCATGCTGAACGTGGGCCTGCACCTCGACGGCACCAAGGCCACCAACGGCGGCCTGCGCGTACTTCCCGGTACCCACCGCCAGGGGCTGCACCAGATGCTGTTTCGCAAGCGCTACTACAAAGACGTGTTCGACGACCCCAACGAAGTGGCCATCGAAACCGAGCCCGGCGACCTCACCGTGCACGACGGGCGCATGTGGCACCGCGTGGCCCAGTCGCCCCTCACGGGCGAAGCCAGCCGCCGCCGGGTGATGTACGTGCCCATCATCGCGGGCAAGTATCAGCCCAAAAGCGAAGCCAGCCCCACGCCGTTTTACCTGCGCTTTCTGCACCTTGTCAAATAAATGAGGAATGAAGAATGAGGAATGAAGAATTGGCTCAACCTGGCCGGTTTCAATACCTCATTCTTCATTCCTCATTCTTCATTTATAAAATGTACGCACTCGTTACCGGCGCCTCGCGCGGCATTGGCCGCGCCATCTCCCTTTTGCTGGCTCAGCGGGGCTACGACCTGTTGTTGGTGGCCCGCTCCGAAGACCAGCTCCAGGCCCTGGCTCAGGAAATTGGGCAGAAGCACCAGCGCCAGGCCCGCGTGCTGGCCCTAGACCTGGCCGCGCCCGGCGCCGCCGAAGCCGTGGCCGCCTGGACCACGCAGCAGACCGACCAGCTGGCCGTGCTGGTAAACAATGCCGGCTACGGCCTCTGGGGCCGCTTCGAGCAGCTCAATTTGGCCGAGCAGCAAAACATGTTGCAGCTCAACATGCACTTGCCGGTAGCCCTCACGCACGCCCTGCTGCCTGCCCTGCACCGCGCCCCGAAAGCCTACGTGCTGAACGTGGCCAGTACCGCTGCCTACCAGGCCGTGCCGTCGCTCTCGCTCTACGCCGCCAGCAAGGCCTTTTGCTGAGCTTCAGCCGGGGCCTGCGCTACGAGCTCAAGGCCAGCAGCGTCTCGGTGACCTGCCTATGCCCCGGGGCCACCACCACCAGCTTTGCCGACCGCGCTGGCATGGGCGCCGAGCTGCAAGCCACCGCCAACAAGGTCTCGATGACGGCCGAAGCCGTAGCCGAAGCTGCCGTAGCGGGCCTGCTCGCCGGCGAGGCCGAAATCATCCCCGGCGTGCTGAACAAGGTATCGGCCGGCCTCACCAGCGTGGTGCCCAAGGGCATTGTGGAGAAAATCGCGGCGGGTATCTACGAGAAATACCTTTAAGTCGGCTCAAGTTCTGTTTAATGAAAAAGGCTGCTCCTGATGGAACAGCCTTTTTCATTGGGTTATTGAGCTGATTGGGCTTTTCCCCTCGACAGGCAGACCTGCCCGGCGAGCCAATACGCCGCCCACGCAAACCACGGTGCGGCCAGCACATCGTACGAGTAGTGTACCCGCTGCACCAGCACGAGCAGGCCAATGGTCACCGTGAGCAAGCCAAGGGCTCGGCGCCAGGTGCGCCCGCGCACGGCCAGCCCCAGCAGCGCGGCCGTAGCGGTGTGGCCCGAGAAGAATAAGTCGCGCACAATGGGCTGGGTGGTCACGGCAAAAATGTGGTCCATCACGGGGTCGTGCAGCACTACCAGGGCCGTCGGCGGCTCCAGCGGCACCAGCCACAGGGTGAGCATGCGCAGCAACTGCAGGAAGTAATACGCCCACAGCGCCCGTAGTAGCAGCTTAGGCCTTCGGGCCAGGAACCCCAGCGTGGCTGCAATGCTCCCGTAAATCAGGGCGAAGGTGAGGGCCGAGGTGTCGCGCACCGGCAGCAGGTCCAGCAGCGGGTCGGCCAGTTGCTGGCCGGGGCGCGCCTGAATAAAGTGGTAGAAGCCCGGTACTACTGCGAGCAAGCCCATCAGCAGCAGCACAATGAGCCCGAGGCGCCAACGGAAGCCGGGAAGGGCCCACGCCGCTGGCCAGGGCTGCCGCTGCGGCTGGGCTACTGCTGTTCCTGACGCGGCAGGGGAGCTCCCGGGAGGGGAGAGAAGCGTGGGCAATGGAAACGGCAGTTGGGAAGGGTAGATGATAATTAAGCGGTAAAATTACGCCCTAGCCTCAACAGTAGGTGATTGGTTGGCGTCTCTGGCGTAACATTGCTTGCCCGCTGGAATCGGGGCGCTGCGTCTAATTTTCTTCTCTGCTTGCCATGCGGTTTTCTTTTGCTACTCTTTCGGCTGGTGTTGGGCTGGCGTTTGCGGGGCTGCCGGCCCACGCCCAGAACAAGGACCTCAACACCCGCATTGCCCAACTGGCCACCCAGGAAGAAAGCAAGGTGATTGCCTGGCGGCGCGACCTGCACGAGCACCCCGAACTGGGCAACCAGGAAACCCGCACGGCGGGCATCATTGCGGCCCACCTCAAGAAGCTGGGCCTGGAAGTGCAAACCGGCGTGGCCCGCACCGGCGTGGTGGGCATTCTGAAGGGCGGCAAGCCCGGCCCCGTGGTGGCCCTGCGCGCCGACATGGATGCCCTGCCCATCACCGAAACCAATGACTTGCCCTTCGCCTCGAAGGTGAAGACCACCTACCTGGGCCAGCCCGTGGGCGTGATGCACGCCTGCGGCCACGACACCCACGTGGCCATGCTCATGGGCGCCGCCGAGGTATTGAGCCAGGTGAAGAAAGACCTGCCCGGCACCGTGAAATTCATTTTTCAGCCCGCCGAAGAAGGCTCCCTGCCGGGCGTGGAAGGCGGCGCCAAGCTCATGGTGAAGGAGGGTGTGCTCGACAAGCCCAAGGTCGACGCCGTGTTTGGCGTGCACATCAACGCGCAAACCGAGGTGGGCAACCTGGCCTACCGCCCGGGCGGGACCATGGCCTCGTCCGACCGGTTTGTCATCAAGGTGCACGGCAAGGGGCGCACGGCGCCTACCCCTGGAACAGCGTGGACCCCGTGGTAACCGCCGCCCAGATTATCATGGGCCTGCAAACCATCGTGAGCCGCCAGGTGCGGCTGATTGACGACGCGGCAGTGGTCACGGTGGGCACCATCAACGCCGGGGTGCGCTACAACGTCATCCCGCCCGATGCGGAGCTGAGCGGCACCATCAGGGCCCTGAATCCCGACGTGCAAAAGCAAATCTGGGCCTCCATCAAGCGCATTGCCACCAACATCGCCGAGAGCGCCGGGGCCACGGCCGACGTCACCATCGAGCCCTACGTGCCCGTAACCACCAACAGCCCCGCCCTCACGGCCCAGATGCTGCCCACCCTGCAGGCCACCGCCGGCCCGGCCCACGTGCGCGAAATCAAGGCCGTGACCGGCGCCGAGGACTTTGCCTTTTACCAGGAAAAAGTGCCCGGCCTGTTCCTCTTCGTGGGCGGCATGACCAAAGGCCAGGACCCCGCCAAGACCGCCGACCACCACACCGCCGGTTTCCGCATCGACGAGAGCGGCCTCACGCTGGGCGTAAAAACCCTGGCCACGCTGGCCGCCGACTACCTCAACGCCAAGAAGCAGTAGCAAAGACTTGGCTCCTTGTTTGAGGGATTAGTAGCTCAACTGTAATCGGGAGCAACCGGCGTTGAGCACGCACGCCGCAGGCTGCGGCGTGCGAGACCATTATGCGCAGTAATTGAGCTGCGTAAAGCTGCGCTTGCTACTCATTGGACGGTTGCTGGCATCTCGCTAGAAGCCTAATACGCCCCCTTAGAGCGGTTTCGGAGTGCGTGCACAGTAGCGCGGACTTTGTAGTCCGCGTCCCCGCACCGTTGAGTGACGTTCAGTTTTCCGCCGGGGACGCGGACTACAAAGTCCGCGCTACTGGCATGGCCATACGGTGAATCTGAAACAGCTCTAGGGTAGCGGTGCAGTTCGCGGCCACTCCCCGGCGCGGCGCCCCGCCAAGTGGATAGTTGAGCTGGTTTGCCGCGCTGCTGCAAGCCCGACCATCAGCTCAACTCCGAATTTCTTGTATCCATGCTCATGCTGCCGGCCCTCAAAAGGGCTAGGATGCAACCTGCCTGAAGTCCACCCGGAAGAGCAAAATCCTCATTTGTTTTCCGGATATCCGCTTCATGAGTAGAAGCTTGTAGCAAAAAATGGTCCAATTTTAATATTCAGGTTAAAGGAATGTTTCAATTTGTCAGAGTGCAATTTGTTTGATGATAAACGTGTAAAATTCGGGCTTTTGTAACCTAATTTTAAAAATTCAGTAATGCCGATTCCTAAAATGACTAGGTTGCGGCAGATACGCTATCAAATATTAGCATTTCCGCAAATAACGCTTTTCACCATTTTCACCATTTTTCCCCATTTCTGTTCATGAGAAAACAATACTCAGCTGCTGCATTATTGATGCTCGGCTCCCTGGCTGCTTCCACAGCTCAAGGCCAAGATGCCGCCCGCATCAAAACCAAAGTTTTGGGCAACGACAACCAGCCCGAGCTGATTGAATTCAGCGCCGCGGGCAAGGCCAGCTACAAAGCTGCCAACGCGGCCCAGGTGCTGCGCCAGGAACTGGCCCTCGGCGCCGACGACCAGCTGCGGCCCGCCCGCACCGAGCTCGACCAGCTCGGCTTTACCCACCAGAAATTCTCGCAGTTCTACAAGGGCATTCGGGTAGAGCACGCCGACTACAACGTGCACGCCAAAGGCGGCGCGGTAGAAAGCATCAGCGGCGACTTTGAGAAAATCGCCGGCCTGAGCACCACCCCCAGCCTGAACGAGGCCGCCGCCCTGAGCCGCGCCCTGGCGAAAGTAGGTGCCCGCAAGTACATGTGGCAGGACCGCTCGGAAGAAGCCGGCCTCAAGCAGCAGGAAAACAACCCGGCTGCTACCTACCTGCCCAAAGGCGAGCCTGGTGATTGTGCGCGACGCCCGCCACAACGCCGAAGCCGGCCCGCTGGTGCTGGCCTGGAAGTTCAACATCTACGCCCAGCAGCCCGTGAGCCGCGCCTACATCTACGTAGACGCCCGCACCGGCGAGGTGGTGTTGCAGGACAACATCATCAAGCACGCGGCCGCTACCGGCACGTTTGCCACCAAGTACTCGGGCACCCAGACCAGCGCTACCGGCACCACCACCGGCGGCTACTACCTGCGCGAGCTCACCCGCGGCCTGGGCATCGAGACCTACAACTGCCGCAAGGGCAACAGCTACACCGCGGCCGTTGACTTCATCGACGCCGACAACAGCTGGACCGAGTACAACAACGCCAACTTCGACAACGCCGCGCTGGACGCGCACTACGGGGCCCAGAGCACGTACGACTACTTCAAGAATGTGCACGCCCGCAACTCCTACGACAACGCCGGCGCCAAAATCAAGAGCTACGTGCACTTCGACGACACCCCCGGCGATGGCGTGGGCTACGAGAATGCCTACTGGAACGGCTCGGTAATGACCTACGGCGACGGCGCCTCGCGCTTCGACCCGTTGACCTCGCTCGACGTAGCGGCCCACGAAATCGGCCACGCCGTGTGCGAAAGAACCGCCAACCTGACGTACTCCAACGAGTCGGGCGCCATGAACGAAGGCTTCTCCGACATTTGGGGTGCGGCCGTGGAGTACTACAAGGCGCCCGCCAAATCCACCTGGCTCATTGGCGAAGACATCGACAAAGTGCGGCCCTCGCTGCGCTCGATGAGCAACCCCAACGCCGAAAGCCAGCCCGACACCTACAAAGGCACCTACTGGTACACCGGCACCGGCGACTACGGCGGAGTGCACACCAACTCGGGCGTGCTCAACCACTGGTTCTACCGCACGGCGGTGGGCGGCAGCGGCACCAACGACCTGGGCACGGCCTTCAGCGTGACCGGCATCGGCATTGATGCGGCCGCCAAAATTGCCTACCGCACCGAGAGTGTGTACCTGACGGCTTCGAGCAACTACGCCGCCGCCCGTACCTACTCCATCCAGTCGGCCAAGGACCTCTACGGTGCCGGTTCGGCTCAGGAAATTGCCGTTACCAACGCCTGGAGCGCCGTAGGCGTCGGCGCTGCGTACAGCGGCGGTGGCACCACGCCTCCCCCGGCTACCTATTGCGCGAGCAAAGGCGGCAGCCAGTCGTATGAGTACATCGACTACGTAAGCCTGGGTACCCTGGCCCGCACCTCCGGTTCGGACGCTGGTTACTACAACGGCACGGCCCTGGCTGCTCCTAGCATCGGTGCCGGCACTTCGCAAACCGTTCGCTTCAGCGTAGCCTTCCCAACCGGTACGGCTTACACCGAGTACTGGAAAGTATACATCGACTACAATAAGAACGGCGTGTTCACCGATGCCGGCGAACTGGTTATAAGCGGTTCAAGCAGCAGCAGCGCTACGCTGTCGGGCACCTTTACGGTCCCTTCCACGGCTAAGTCGGGCACTACGCGCATGCGGGTTATTGTGAGCGACAACTCGGCTACCACCGCTGCAACAGCTACAGCTACGGCGAAACCGAAGACTATAACGTGAACATCACGGGTGGCGCAGCCCTAACCGGCGGTACCTACGCGCTGACCGGCGACGCTACGCCGATTGGCAACGAGCTGGCCAAGGTGTTAGAAGTATACCCGAACCCCGCCTCCAGCCTGCTGAACCTCTCCCTGCCGGGCGATGCCGTCAGCGTGGTAATCACCGATGTGCGCGGCGCACGGATGGACAATGTGACCCTGGCTAACGGCCAAGTGAACATCAGCAGCCTGCCCAAGGGCATGTACACCATTGCGGTAAGCAACGGCCAGAAGCTGTTCCACCAGCGCTTCGTGAAGCAATAAGCTTCGGAAGCCAAGTAAAAAGGCCCGTCAGCGATGCTGGCGGGCCTTTTTTGTTTCCGTTGAGCTAAGTTAAGCGATGCTATTCCAGTGAATAGTCCAGCTTGAGCATCAGCGTGCCGAAGCCGTCTTTCTTGAGGCCGGCCCCGCCCAGACGGGTGTTGATGTCGTCGAGCTGGTCGGTGGAGGTGAAGTAGTAATTGCCTTCTACACCGGCCCGGATTTGGTCGGTGAGCCGCACCTGAAACCCGCCCCCGACGGGCAGCACCCCGGCCAGCGCGGGGTAGTCGTTGCGCTCCGGTGCCAGAATGGTAGTGCCTTTCGTGGGCCGCTCCGTGCCGTTGTACGCTTTGGGGTTGTACAGCAATAGGCCCGCCCCGCCTTGCACGTACACCTGAAACCTGGGCGCCTCGGCCTGCGAAGCAGCAAAGATGGATTCGTCGTGCAGCAAATCGAAGCGCAGAAACACCGTGCCGAGCCCGTTGGTGCTGGTGAAGGCCAGCCCGCGCTCCTGGGCCTGGTCGCGGGCACCCATCTTCACGTACGACAGCTCGCTGCCGATGTGCATGCGCGTGGTGATGCGGTGCAGCATGCCCGCGCTGATGGCCGGCCCATAAAAATTGTTGCCGAGGCTATTGCCCAGGTCGCCGTCGTAAAATGCCGTGCCGCCGCCGAGTGTCACGTGGTACGGCCCCCGGTAGTAAGGCCGGCCCTGCGTATTGTAATGTCGCTTCACCCCATAGTGCTGGGCCTGAGCTGTTTGAATGCTAAATATTCCTGCCGCTGCTACTCCTAAAATCAAGGCCCTAAACCGCATACTATCTATCTAAGTGAAAATAACACCGCTTATACGGGCTTCAACGGTGAAACCGCCGGAATCCGTGTACCGTGCGGCTTACTTAAACGTGCCTTGCGGGTCGGGCTGCTTGGCCAGCAGGTCGGTGATGAGGGTGAAATCGAGGCTGGGTACGCTCAGGGCCTGGCCCTTGTGCACGGCGTCCCAGGCTTCGGCGTATTTCTCCTGGTAGTAGAGGCCGCGCGCCGCCTGCTGCCAGGCATCGGCGTTGGTGGGCTCGGCGGCGAGCACGCGCTTGAGCAGGTCCAGGCCGGTGGTCAGGTCCTTCTTCTTTTTGGTCTGGCCGTAGCGAATGAGGTAGCTCGCGCCCAGGTCGCCCATGATGTAGTTGCTTTTGGGGTCCAGCGCCAGGCCTTTGCTCAGCAGGTTGATAGCGGCGTCGGGTGCCGATTGGGTGCTGGCCACGATGCCCAGGCCGCGGTAGGCTTCGGCATTCTGGGGGTTGAGCAGCCAGGCCAGGTTGAAACGGTAGGCCGCCGTGTCGGGCTGGTTTTCGCGCAGGTACTCGTAGCCTTTGGTGGTGAAAAACGTGCTGGCCTCGGCCGTAGAAGCAAAGCTGGCCGCAATGGCCTTGAGCTGCTTCTCGCCGATGAGCTGGGTGGCCTGAGCCGGAGTGAGGCCCCCAAACAAGGGCTGCAGGCGGGCGGGCCGGGCGGGAACGGGCGCCGTAGTAGCCAGGCTGCCGTCGGCATTGGCTACCGAAGTGCTGCGCTTGCGTTGGGCCTGGGCGGGCTCAGCAACGAGCAGCCCGAGCAGCAGCAAAGCGGCCAACGACTGCGAAACGGTTTTGAGCGAAGCGGAAATAAGCACGGGTCTGGGATAAATTAAAAATGAAGCCAGGCGCTATAAAACCGCCTGAGCAAGGTTGTTGACAAAGGTAAAGCCAATAGCGGCAAGGATATAGTGGGGCCGGAAGTTGAGCTGGCCGCAAACTGCGGCGGGCGCCCGGGCGTAGGTTGGGCTGCCCGCCAGCTATTGCCGGGCTTTTCCGGTTGTTGACTGTATGCGTCGTTTCTTTTTGTTGATGCCCCTGGCCGTGCTGCTGGCCGCCTTGGTAATGCTGCTGGCCACCGAATACGTGGCTGCCCGCCCCAGCCGCCGCGCCAAAGACCTGGCCTATGTGCCCGCCTCCGCCCCCGATTTCGACCAGGAGCGGCACGTCCTCGACGTGTATTCGCCCAAAAAAGCCGGGCCCCACACGGGCGGCTACCCCGTGGTGCTATTCATCCACGGCGGCAGCTGGACGAGCGGCAGCAAGAACATCTACACCTTCATCGGCCGGCGCCTGGCCAAGCAGGGCGTAGTGGCCGTGGTTATCAACTACCGCCTGGCGCCGGCCGTGCACGTGCCCGAGCAAGCCGCCGACTGCGCCCGCGCCCTGGCCTGGACCGTGCAAAACATCGCCCGCCACGGCGGCGACCCCGCCCGCATCTTCGTGATGGGCCACTCGGCAGGCGGTGGCCTGGCCGCCCTACTGGCCACCGACGATGAGCTACTCGCCCGCCACGGCCTGCCCCAAAACCCCGTGCGCGGCGCCATCATGGACGACCCCGCCGGCCTCGACATGTACAGCTACCTCAAGGAAATGAAGTACGCGGGTGACCAGCAGTACCTCGTGCCCTTTGGCACCGACCCCGCCGTGTGGAAGGCCCAGTCGGCCATTTACAAGATTAAGGCGGGCATGCCGCCGTTCCAGTTTTTCATCGGCGGCGAAACGTACCCGAGCATCAGCGGAAGCTCGGGACGCTTTCGCGACCGGCTCAAGGCCATTGGGCAGCCGGCACCTTACACCGTCATTGCCGGCCGCCACCACATTCCCATGGTGCTACAGCTGTATTGGCAGCACAATATTATTTACCGGGAGCTGCTGAAGATGGTCGGGGCGTAAGGAATGGGGCTTCCTGCGTAGCGGAGCCTCTGCCTGGTGGCACCTCACCCCCGGCCCCTCTCCAAAAGAGAGGGGAGCCTGACGTTAATCAGCAAACAGAAAGGCCCGGCTAACTTGAGCCGGGCCTTTTGCTTTATAATTGAGCTAACCCTTGTGCCGTAGCTCCCCTCTCTTTTGGAGAGGGGCCGGGGGAGGTCCCTGCAGCTCCACTTGGCAAGACGGGCAGTTGTTGTAATAGTTAGCCGCAATGCGTGCATCACCCAAACAGCCCAATTTGCCGGGTGGGTTGCTCAAATTCCAGCAGCCACTTTTTGCGGTGCATGCCGCCGGCGTAGCCCGTCAGGCTGCCATCGGCCCCGATAACACGGTGGCAGGGCCACACAATGGCCAGCGGGTTCTGGCCATTGGCCGCACCCACCGCCCGCACCGATTTGGGGTTGTTCAGCAGCTTAGCTACTTCCAGGTACGAAGCCGTGCGCCCGTACCCAATGCCCAGCAGCGCCGTCCATACCTGCCGCTGGAATTCGGTGCCAACCTCCGGGGCGTACGTGAGGGCAAAGTCGCGCAGGCTCGCGGGCAAAATAGGCTTGCAGCTGGCGGTGACCTTCGCGCAAACAGGTGGGCACAGCATTAAAACTCGTAGCCGCGAGGCCCGCGGGCACATCGAAGCTCACGGCGCTCAGGCCCGCGTCAGAGCCGGTGAGGGACACCAGGCCCAATGGGGAATCGAGATAAGCAGTGGCTGGCATGGCTTAAAAGTAGGGGCTCCCTGCGGAACGGAAGCCCGCGGGTGGCCCCTTTTAGCCCAATATCCGTTGGCTGCTTTTGCGGGGCACGGTAGAAGCCACAGCGGCCGCCACCTGGGCCTGGGCTTCGCGCAGGGCTTCCGCGCTGGGCAGGTGCAGCAGGCGGCCGGGGCCGGGCTGGCCCAGGTCGGCATCCCAGAGGCCAGACTGGTGCCACTGGTCGAGGTGGTCCCAGTCGGGCCGGTCGATGATGGGGTAGAGGCAGGTGCCCCACAGCGGCAGCCCCTCGCTGAGCACGGCGGCGCATTCGCGGCCAATCATGCGCCACCACAGGGGGCGGTCGACGCCCGGGTGGCTGGTTTCGGTGATGGCGAAGGGGCGGCGGTAGCGCTTGTAGGCGTCGCGCAGCAAGGTATGCAGCGGGCGCCAGTTGGGGTCAATGACGGTGTCGTTCCAGCCCAACTGACGGTAGGTGCAGCTGCCACTGGTTGTCGTAGTAGTAGTTGAACCCGACAATGTCGAGCAGTTCGGGGGCGCCGCCGAGCTCGGGGCACATCTGGCCGCAGAGCATGTCGGTGGCCTGAAACTGGTTCAGGTGGGCCGTGCGCACGTCGCGGCGCTGCTGGGGCGTCGCGTTGGGTGGCGGCACAATGTTGATGAGGGCTCGGTGGTCAGAAAGCGGATGCCGGGGTCGGCTTCGCGCAGGGCGTAGCTGCCTTCGATGTAGGCGCGCATCAGTCCGTACTTCACGTCCCAGCCCTGGTGGTGGCAGTAGGGCGAGGTGCCGCGCACCTCGCCGCCGAGCCACGAGATGAAGCTCACCTCGTTGATAGGCGTGACGATGAGCGTGTCGTCGGGCCGCTCGCTGCGGTAGAAATCCACGAAGGCCCGGCACAGCGCGGCAAAGCGGCGGGCAAACATGGGGTGCAGCGGCGTGAGGTCGTCGGGGTAGCCGAAGTGGCACAAGTCCCACACCTGCTGGATGCCGTGACGCTGGCCCGCGGCCAGCATGGTTTTCACCGTGCTGAAGTCGTAGTGGTAGGGCGTTTTCTCGATTTGGGCCCACCGGATGCCCTCGCGCACGGTGCGCACCTGAAACGGGTCGAGGGCGGCGTAATCTTCGTCAATGAGCTGCAAGTGACCGGTCAGGGGCAGGAAATCGACGCGGTTGCCGAAGGCGTTGAGCTGGTCGGTGCATTCGTAGCCGCCCATCCAGAAGGAGCGGAAAGGATTGGAAGCAGAGAAAGCCATAATAGCAAAATAAAGCGCAGCTAATCGGCCTGGGCCGCTGCTGATATACCTGAAACTACAGGTATAAGATAGGGCTAATTTTATACAACTGGTTGATTGTGTCGGCGTTTGGCCAGGGCCTTGGCCTCCACAAAAATGTGCTGGAACTCCGGGTGAGCGGTTTTGATGGCCGTTTGCAGCTCCTCGATGGCGCTTTCTACCTCCACGGCCGAGAGCTCGTCGCGGAAGTCCACGTCGAGGGCCAGCACCACGTCGGTGGGGCCGAGGTACATGGTGAGCGGCGGCCGGAACGTCTCCACGGCCGACTGGCCTTTCACCACCGTCGCCAGGCTGGCCAGGGTGGCGTCATCAACGCCGAGGCCCACAATCAGGCGCTTGGTTTTGCCCACCAGAAAAATGGCTACCAGCATCAGCAGCAAGCCGATGGCAATGGAGGCCCCGCCGTCGAAGTAAGGATTGTCCAGGTAATGGCCCAGGAACACGCCCACCAGTGCAAACACCAGGCCCACGAGCGCGGCCAGGTTTTCGAGCACGGAGGCAAAAACCGCCGGGTCCTTGCTGGTGCGCAGGGTGGTGAAGAAGCTGGTTTTTCCTCGGCGGGCACGGCGTAGAGTGCCTTCACGGCCAGGTAGCAGGCCAGCCCCTCAAACACGATGGACAAGCCCAGGATGACGTAGTTCCAGGTGGGGTCTTCCAGCGGACTGGGGTCCTGCAGGTGCTTCACGCCTTCGTAGAACGACATGCCGCCGCCGATGGCGAAGATGAGCACGGCCACAATCAGGGCCCAGAAGTACAGCTCCTTGCTCCGCCCAAAGGGGTGGCGGGAATTGGCGGGAAGCTGGCTCTGGCGGATGCCGAACAGCAGCAGCACCCCGTTGCCGGTGTCTACCAGCGAGTGAATGCCCTCGGAAAGCATGGCCGACGAGCCGGTGAAATACGCCGCTACAAACTTGCTGACGGCGATGGCCACGTTGGCCACAATGCCCCCGTAGAGGGCGAGTTTAGAAGAATTCGGGGAAGCCATAAGGCAGGATTAGAAAAAATTGGGCTGGTTAATCAGTGGCGGCGCTGCCCACACGCTCTTTTTCGCCAATGGCTTTGGCTTCGACAAAAATGCGCTTAAACTCGGGGTACTTCACGCGGATGGCCTTCTGAACGGCTTTCACGGCGGTTTCTATCTCGTCGGCCGTCAGGTGGTTATCAAATTCCACGTCAAGGGCCAGGATGATATCGGCGGGGCCCATGTACATGGTGAGCGGCGCGCGCATTTGCTGCACACCCGGCTGCTGCCGCACGATGACCTGCAGGTCGTCCAGGGTTTCCTCGTCGACGCCCGTGCCCACCAGTAGCGCCTTAGTCTTGTAAATGAGGAAGATGGCTACCATGACGAGCAGCGTGCCAATGCCGATGGACGCGGCCCCGTCGAGTATGGGGTTATTGAGCAAATGCCCTAAATACACGCCTGCCAGGGCAATGACGAGGCCCAGCAGCGCGGCCAGGTCTTCGAGCAGAATGGCAAACACCGCGGGGTCTTTGCTGCGGCGCAGGGTTTTCCAGAAGCCTTCGTCGCCGCGGTCGGCGTTGAAGGCCTTGAAGGCGAGGAAGCAGGAAATGCTCTCGAACACCAGCGAGAGCCCCAGCACCCAGTAGTTCCAGGTGGGGTCGGAGAGGGGCGCGGGGTTTTTGATGTGCTCGATGCCCTCGTAAAACGACATGCCGCCACCCACTGAGAACACCAGAATGGCCACAATCAGGGCCCAGAAATACAGCTCCTTGCTGCGGCCAAAAGGGTGGCGCGCGTCGGCCGCTTTGCCGCTTTGGTGCACGCCGTACAGAATCAGGACCCCGTTGCCGCTGTCGACCAGGGAGTGAATACCCTCCGAGAGCATGGCCGAGCTCCCGGTATAAAACGCCGCCACAAACTTGCTGATGGCAATGGCGATGTTGGCCCCAATGGCCCCGTAGATGGCGACTTTGGAAGAGGAAGCTGTTGTACTCATGGGTTAGCCTTACGCAGCAGTTGGCGCAGGCGTTGGCGGGGCGCATTGCTTAATGAGGAATGAAGAAGGACGAATGGAGAATTGGTGACTGGGAATTCCTCATTCCTCCTTCTGCTTTCCTCATTTAAAACAGTGGCGGTTACTTTCGTCCCATGTCTCAACCTTCTTTGCAGCGCCGCCTGGGCCTGGTGCAAGCCACGGCGCTAAATATGATTGACATGGTCGGCATTGGGCCGTTCGTGACCTTGCCGCTCGTGATGGGCTTTATGGGGCCCAATTTTCTGCTGGCCTGGCTGGTGGGGGCGGGCCTGGCCCTGGTCGATGGCCTTATCTGGAGCGAGCTGGGCGCCGCGTACCCCGAAGCGGGCGGCTCCTACCGCTTTCTGAAGCTGGCGTACGGCGAGCAGAAGTGGGGCCGGCTGATGTCGTTTCTCTACGTGTGGCAAACGCTGGTGCAGTCGCCGCTGGTGCTGGCCTCGGGCGCCATCGGCTTTGCCCAGTATTTCGGCTACCTCGTGCCCATGACCGAGTGGTGGCAGCCCAAGCTGGTATCGGGCGCGGTGGTGCTGCTGCTCATTGTGCTGCTCTACCGCCGCATCGAAGACATTGGCAAGCTGGGCGTGCTGCTCTGGGTGGGCGTGCTGGGCCTCATGGGCTGGCTGATTTTCGGCGGCCTGACGCACGCCAACCACGAAGTGGCCTGGCTGCCTCAGGGCGGCATGGAAGCGCTGCCGGGAGTGCTGCTTTCGGCCGCCATGGGCCAGGCCGCCATCAAAACCATTTACTCCTACCTGGGCTACTACAACGTGTGCCACCTGGGCGGCGAAATCGTGAACCCGCAGCGCGTGATTCCGCGCAGCATTTTCCTGAGCATCCTGGGCATCATGGCCTTGTACCTGCTGCTGAACTGGAGCGTGGGCACCGTCATTCCCTGGCAGGAAGTGAAAGCCTGGCAGGCCGCAGGCGCCACCAGCGTTGCCGACAAGTCGCAGTTCATTGTGAGCGTGTTTGTGGAGCGGCTCTACGGCGCAGGCGCGGCCCAGGCCGCCACGGCGCTGGTGCTCTTAGTGGCGTTTGCCTCGCTGTTTGCGGTGCTGCTGGGCTACTCACGTATTCCCTACGCCGCCGCGGCCGATGGCGAGTTCCTGCCGATTTTCGCCCGCCTGCACCCCACCAAAAACTTCCCCCACGTGTCGCTGCTCATTCTGGGCGGTATCGGCTTTGTGTTCAGCCTGCTGTTCCGGCTGGGAGAGGTCATCACGGCCATCCTGGCCATGCGCATCCTGGTGCAGTTCGTGGGCCAGGCCGTGGGGCTGATGCTGCTCCGGCGTCGGCGCGGCACGGCGACGCTGCCGTTCAAAATGCCGCTGTATCCGCTGCCCGTGCTTATTGCCATTGCCGTGTGGCTACTGGTGTTCTGGAGCACCGGCCCGCAGTTTATGCTCTCGGGCCTCACCGTAATTGTGCTGGGCGTGGGCGTGTTCCTGATTTGGAGCCGGCGGCTGAAACGGTGGCCGTTTGAGCAAAAACAGCAAGCTGAATAGAAACATGGCCATGCGCTTGCTACTGTTTGTTGGGCTGTTTCTGCTGGGTACTTCAGGCTTTGCCCAACCCGGAAAGCCGCTCCCGCCCGGCTATCTGCAGTGGAGCGCCACGCGCCGTTTGCAGGCCCGAGACTTCCAGCTGCGAATGCGCCCACAAAACAACCTAAACCAAAGCGTGGCGAATCTGGGCCTGCAGCTGAATGGGAATGCCTACGACCTGTTAGGTAAAAACGGCAACCGCGTCGTGCAAAACCTGTTCAGTGGCTCGGGCTCCTATCTGGATTCAGCCGACCAATCGGGCCTGGAATTACACCTCCGGTACATGCAAACCCTGTGGGATATCAATGAGGTGGCCGCTCGGCGCCTACGCCAGGAGCTGAGGGCCGGTGCGAAACGCATCATTCTCATTGGTAAGCCAGACATTGATGAGGTGTTCAGAACTGCCTTCGAGGCTGCCAATAAACGGCAGTTCCAGTATGCCGATGAAACCAAATACGGGCTGTTTCTGGACAAGCAAGCAGCCTGGGAAGCTCAGCTCCGCCAGGAGCTACTGGAGCTGGCTGCCTATGCAGTGCCCGATTAGCTCAACCGCTTCTCGTAGCAGAAGAACCGCAGCCCCGGCCGAAACCCCAGCGTGATTTCACCGGCAAAGCGGTAGCCTAACTTCGGGAACAGCCGTTGTGTAGCCGCATTCTCCGAGTTGGTGTCTACGCGCAAAGTGTGTAGGCCCTGCGCCACAGCCTGTTTCTCGGCTTGCTCCATCAAAG
Source organism: Hymenobacter humi (assembly GCF_042665855.1). NCBI lineage: Bacteria > Pseudomonadati > Bacteroidota > Cytophagia > Cytophagales > Hymenobacteraceae > Hymenobacter > Hymenobacter humi. The sequence continues at coordinate 1,407,782 of NZ_JBHTEK010000001.1, forward strand.
CCAGTGCCACGCCTTTCCCTTGGGCTGCCGGGTCTACGGCGAGGCGGTGCGTCACCAGCGCCAGCTCGGTCACGTCCCAGTCGGCCTGGGCGTATTCCTCGTCCTGGTCCATGGTAAGGGCGGCCACTCCGACGACAGCGCCGTCGAGCCTCGGCCACCCAAAGGTGACCGCGCTCGACGTCGGCGGTGAATACAGCTTCATTCGGGTAGTCAGCCGACCACTGGAAGTTGCCGCTGGCGTTCATCAGCGGCACCACGCGCCGGATGAGGGCGAGCACGGCTGGCACATCGGCCAGGGTAGCGCGGCGAATCGAAGGGCTGTGTGTGGACATTACCTGTTTGGCCTCTTGTGTGATTACGAAAACAGCGCCAGGAAATTAGCCGTGTTTGACTGCACTGAGTAGCGCTGCTCAATTGTGTGCCGGGCCGCTTGGCCTAGCTGCTGCCGTAGGGCAGGGTCTGCCAGTAGCTGGCGCAGGCCGGCTTCCCATTCCGTCGCCGTGGCGCAGATAAAGCCATTGCGTCCGTGTTCCACTACTTCTGTGTTCATCCCCACCGGCGACACGAGCGGCGGTACGCCCAGAGCCATGTATTGTAAGGCCTTAAAGGCGCATTTGCCCTTCGCCCACACATCATCTTCCAGCGGCATCAGCCCAACATGAAAAGCCAGCAAATCGGCAATTTCTGTGGCCTTGTTCCACGGCACATACACTAGTGAGCGCAGCGGCAATTCGGGGGCTGGTTGGAAATCACCCGGAATTCAAAATCCAGTCCCTCCGCTTCGAGGCGGGCCAGCACGGGCACGATTTGCTCCAGGTATTTCAGGGTCGAGTGCGTGCCCGTCCAGCCAATGACCAAGCGGCCGGGGCGGGCCTGGTCGCGTACCTGGTTGTGCAGGTGCACTGTGTCGATGGTGGTGGGGTTCACCACGGTATTCGGGTTGAACTGCCGGGCATAAGCTGCCAGGTAGCTGTTGCCGCAGCTGTTTTTGTAGGCCCAGCTACAAACGCTGGCCACCTTGTGGTGCCACTTCACCCCAGCCGCAATCTTGTTGTTTTCCGAGGTGTTGGGCAGCCAGATGGCATCGTCGAAATCGTAGATTATTTTCTTGCGCAGCACCTTGGCAAGGAGCCACTCAAACACGGGTGGCCCCACTGGGGCCGCTTCGCGATGCACAAATACAAAGTCGAACGCCGACACCCGTGCCAGCAGCGCCGTGCGCCGCAGCATTCCACCCAAAATGCCTAGCGCCTTGCTCAGGCTATGCCCCGGCTTGTAGAGAATGGCCCAGGTTTCTTCGGACAGAAAAGCCTCCTCTTGATACTTATGCCCATTGGCGGTTAGCGCGGGTAGATACTGCTCAAAGCGAAACCGTTGGGAGGGAGCCCGGCCGGCCGGGTAAGGGGTAATAAATAAAATGCGCACAAGAATAAAATAGCAGCGAGGCCGAAGCAATTCGCGGCACCATTAAAGGCAGCCGACTCCAAAGCGCAAAGATAGACGCTGCCGTACCGCCTAGCTTGGTACGGCAGCGTCTACCAACCAGCCAGCCGCGGCGCAGCACGGCAGCCGCTTCCTTGGCGAAGTAGGTCAGAATGGCGTCAGCGCCGGCGCGCTTGATGCTGGTCAGGACTTCCATCATGGTCTTCTCGCCGTCGAGCCAGCCGTTTTGGGCGGCGGCTTTCACCATGGCGTACTCGCCGCTCACGTTGTAGGCCGTCACGGGCAGGTGGGTGTTCTCCTTCACGGCATGAATCACGTCTAGGTAGCTCAACGCGGGCTTTATCATCACCATATCGGCGCCTTCGGCTTCATCCAGGGCCAGCTCGCGCAGGGCCTCGCGCTTGTTGGCGGGGTTCATCTGGTAGCTTTTCTTGTCGCCTTTCTTGGGGGCCGAGTCCAGGGCGTCCCGGAACGGGCCGTAGAAGGCCGAGGCGTATTTGGCCGTGTAGCTCATGATGCTCACGTGCTGGAAGGCGTTCTCATCGAGCACCCGCCGAATCCAGGCCACGCGGCCGTCCATCATGTCGCTGGGGCCGATGATGTCGGCGCCGGCGCGGGCCTGAGCCAGGGCCATCTGGCCGAGTACTTCCAGGGTGGCGTCGTTCAGGATTTCACCGGAGTCAGCGTCGACTACGCCGTCGTGGCCGTCGCTGCTGTAGGGGTCCATGGCCACGTCCGTCATCAGCACCACGTCGGGGAACTGCCGCTTGATGTCGGCCACGGTTTTCAGGTACAGGCCTTCCGGATTGGCCGATTCCTTGGCCAGCCGGTCTTTCAGCGAGTCGCTGATGCTGGGGAACGGGGCGAAGGTTTTAATGCCCAGCTCCACGCACTGGCCTACTTCGTCGATGATTTTATCGGCGGAATAACGGTAGATGCCGGGCATGGACTTTACCTCCAGCGCCTGATTCTGGCCTTCAATCAGGAACAGCGGAAAAATAAAATCGTGGGTGGTGAGGCGGGTTTCCTGCACCATGTCACGGATAACTTCGGATTTGCGGTTGCGGCGGGGGCGGTGGGTGGGAAGCATTCTCTACTTAAAAACAGGGTGGATAGTGATGAACACTTTAGCTCAACAAATAAAACTGAGCAAAGGTCGCGACTAACTCAGATATGGGGTTGCTCAACTGTTGGCCAGCTTTTCGGCGGCCAGCCAGCCCGTGCCGGCACTCAGGGCCACGCCCATGCCGTTGCAGCGCACGGCGGCCAGCACGCCCGGTTGCACCCAGTCGATGATGGGCGCCAGGGCCGGACCAAAGCCCATTACGCCGCTCCAGCGGTAGTCGATGCGGGGCCGCTGGCCCGGTACTATGACATCGTGCAGCAGGTTTTCCAGGTACCGCTGCACTGGCCCGGTGAGGCCCGGGGCCGTCGTGGTTTCGGCCGCAAAATCGAGGTTGCGGCCGCCGCCCAGCAGCAGGCGGTGGTCAGGCAGCTGGCGAAAATAAGCGTAGCCGTGGTCGTAGTGAAAGGTGCCTGGCAGTGTCAGCTCCGGCAGTGGCTCGGTTACCAGCACCTGGCCGCGGCCGGGTACCACGGCCAAGTCGGGCAGCAACTCGGCGGCAAAGGCGTTGGTGGCCACGACTACCTGCCCGGCTTTGATGACCACTCCGTTGGCCAGGCGCACCTGCCGGGTGCCCAGGGTTTCGATGGCCTCCACCGCACAGTTGGTGAGCACAGGCACGTCGGCGGCCCAGGTGCGGGCCAGCAGGGCGCGCATCATACGCCCGGTGTCGAGGCTGCCTTCGGACTCGTTCTTGAGAAGCGTCTCCACGCCCCCAAAATTGAGGCGCCCAGCCTCGTCGCTGGCATCGCGGAAGGTGCGGGCGTGGCCGATTATGGGCGCCAGTAAGTCGTTGAAATAGCCGATTTTCTGGCGGCATTCCGTGGCCAGCGCGGCTTCTTCGTGGCGAAACAGCTCGTAGCCGCCCACGGGCTGGTAGTCCAGCTCGGCATCGCCCACCAGTGCGCGCAAGCGGGCCAGGCCTTCCCACCGTGCGGCCACCACGGCTTCAAGGTCGCCGCGCTTTTCCTGCTCAATTAACTCGGAAATTGAGCCAAAGCAGGCAAACCCCGCATTCTTGGTGGAGGCACCGCTGGGCAAAGAGCCGCGTTCCAGCACCACCACCCGCCAGTTGGGCCGGCGCTGCTTCAGGTACAACGCAGTGGTGAGGCCCACCAGTCCCGCGCCGATAATGGCCACGTCGGCCGGCCCGAAGAAGGACTGGTGTTCCCAGTACGATAGCGCAAAGTCCCGCAAAGTTTTAAACGTAAAGTTTCGCCAGGGCGAATTTCAAGACCAACAAACTTCGCGAAACTTTACGTTTAAAACCTTGCGGGACTTTGCGCTTAGAAGGCCATAATCACGTCTTCAATAACGTCGCAGGCTTCGTGCAGCTGCTGCTCGGTAATCACCAGGGGCGGGGCAAAGCGGATGATGTCGCCGTGCGTGGGCTTGGCCAGCAGGCCGCGCTCCATCAGGGTTACGCACACGTCCCAGGCGGTGCGGCCGTCGGCGTGGGGCCGAATGACCACTGCGTTGAGCAGGCCTTTGCCGCGCACCAGGCTCCACTACTTCGGGGCGCTTGGCTTGCACCGCACGCATCCGCTCGCGGAATATATTGCCTAGTCGGAAGGAGTTATCAATGAGCTTTTCGTCGTGGAGCACATCCAGGGCGGCGCGCATCACGGCGCAGGCCAGCGGGTTGCCGCCGAAGGTGGAGCCGTGCTGCCCGGGCTGAATGGTGAGCATAATCTGGTCGTTGGCCAGCACGGCCGACACCGGCAGCACCCCGCCGCTCAGGGCCTTGCCCAGCACCAGGATGTCGGAGTGCACATCCTCATAGTCGCAGGCCAGGCGGCGCCCGGTGCGGCCCAGGCCGGTCTGGATTTCATCGGCGATGAACAGCACGTTGTGCTCGCGGCACAGCGCATAGGCTTTCTGCAGATAGCCTTCCGAGGGCACCATTACGCCGGCTTCGCCCTGAATGGGCTCCACCAGAAAGCCGCACACGTGCGGGTCCTTCAGGGCTTCTTCCAGGTCGGCGAGGTCGTCGTAGGCCACTACTTCGTAGCCGGGCATGTAGGGCCCGAAGCCGCCGGTGCTGTCGGGGTCGGTGCTAAAGGAGATGATGCCGGTGGTGCGGCCGTGGAAGTTGTGCTCGGCCACGAGGATGCGGGCCATGTTCGGCGCGATGCCTTTCTCCTGGTAGCCCCACTTGCGGGCCAGCTTCAGGGCGGTTTCCACGGCTTCGGCGCCGGAGTTCATCAGCAGGGCCTTGTCGTAGCCAAACAGCTCGCACAGCTGCTTTTCGGCCGCGCCCAGCTGGTCGTTGAAGAAGGCCCGCGACGTGAGCGTGAGCTGCTGGGCCTGCTTTGTGAGTGCCCCGATGATGCGCGGATGGCAATGCCCCTGGTTTACGGCCGAGTAGGCTGATAGAAAATCGAAGTAGTGCTTGCCGTCCACGTCCCAGAGGTGTACGCCTTCGCCGCGATTCAGCACCACGGGCAGGGGGTGGTAGTTGTGGGCGCCGTACTGGTCTTCGAGCTGCATGAGCTGCTCGGCGCGGCTGGCGGTGGCAGTGGGGGAGGAGGTTTGCATAAGGCGGGTGGGAGGTTTAAGTGAGCGCACGAAAATACGTTGTTCCGGCCTGCAGAGTCGAAACCATAGGGTAGAGCAGGGACATACGCGAAGGCCGGCGCAAGGTATCGGGCCGCCAGCCCAAATGGTATCCTTTCCTGTGCTGGGCGGCTGGTGCCTGGCTCAGAAAGTTGCCCAGGCAAGCGTTTGTACCTTTGCGGCGCCCATGCCTGCCCCTGTTCCCCAGCCGCTTCAGCCCGGCGATTTCTACTACACGCCCGAGGGCTACCTCGTCTTCACCGAGCAGTACCACCGGCGCCGGGGCAGCTGTTGCCAGAGTGGTTGCCGCCATTGTCCCTGGAAATTTCCGGCGAAAGCAGGCTCCCAGGGCGCATCCGGGCAGAAATAACGGTGGGGTGCTTGGTGAATGCCAGACTTTTGCCGATATTTGCGGCCCGTTTCCCTGCATTGTAATTTTTAACCCTCCGATATTATGGCCCGTGTTTGTGATTTGACCGGCAAGCGTACCCGCGTTGGTAACAACGTTTCGCACGCTAACAACAAGACCAAGCGCAAGTTCTATCCGAACCTGCAGAAAAAGCGCTTCTACATCCCCGAGCAGGATGCCTGGGTAACCTTGAAAGTAGCTACGTCCACCATCCGCACCATCAACAAGAACGGCATCATGGCCACCTTGAAGAAGGCCAAGGAGCAGGGCTTCATCGTTTACTAGATTTCAGTACCGAGTAGGCCATCGGGAGTAGTTGAGCAGAAGTCCTTTCTGCTGGCTCCGCCCGGGTTGCTTGTTAAAGCCAGCGCCGATACGCTTGCCCTCGAGGCAACTGTATCGGCGCTGGCTTTGTCTGTTTGCGGTATCTTGTGCCGTCGCTTTCGTTTGCTTTTAACCTCTGTATTACATGCCGTTTCTTTCCCGCGCTCGCCGGTCTTCGTTCTCATCTGGGCAGCGCCCGGCTCAACTGATGCTGGGAAGCTGGCTGGCGCTGGCGGGATTCGCGGCTGCGGCCCAACAACCAACTTCTATCCCTGAGCCGCTGTCGGCCGCTACGGCTCCCGCCCGGCCCACCGACTTCCTCTCGCCGGCATTCCACAAGCAGCGCCGCGAGCTGCTGCGGGCCCAATTGCCGCCGCATGGCGTGGGGGTGGTGTTTGCCGCGCCGGTTCGCAACCGGGCCAATGACGTGAACTACGTCTACCATCAAAACCCCGATTTTTATTACCTCACCGGCTACGAGGAGCCCGATGCCGTGCTGCTCCTGTTCAAGGAGCCGCGCACCGTGGGCGGGCAGCTAGGCGTTACCGAGGCCTTGTTTACCCAGCCCCGCGACCCCGCCCGCGAGCAGTGGACCGGCCGCCGCCTGGGCGCTGCCGGTGCCAAAGGCCAGGGCCTGCAGTTCGCGGCCGACAACAAAACGTTTGTCACTGCCGGGATTTCCTGGGCCGATTTTGATAAGATTCTCTTCACGGAACTGCCCGCCGATGCCCGCGACGACCCCCAGGCTCCGGCTGACCTGGCCAGCCTGATAGCCACGTTCCGGAAGCAAATCGGCCTGCCCGCCGACTACAACCCCAACCGCACCATAGCCGACCGGATACTCAGGCGTTTCAGCAACAGCAATTCTGCCGAGGCCAAGGCCTACCTGACCAAGCTGGTGCAGGAGCGGCCCGCCATGGCCACCGAGCCCTCGATACAGGCGTATCTGGCCGCTACTACGGACGCTGCCCGTCAGCGCGCAATCAATCCCAATGCCGGCTCCCGCTACGACGGCGCGTCCCTCAACGAGCACCTCGACGAGCTCCGGGCCGTGAAAACCGCCGAAGAGCTGGCCTTGCTGCGCCGGGCCGTCCGCATCAGCGCCCAGGGCCAGCGCGAGGTGATGAAGCTGCTGCGCCCCGACATGGGCGAGATGGAAGTGCAGGGCCTGCACGAATACGTGTACCGCCGCTACGGCTCAGAGTTTCAGGGCTACCCCAGCATCGTTGGCGGCGGGGCCAACGGCTGCATTCTGCACTACGAAACCAACGACCGCCAGCGCCTCGACAACGACCTCGTGCTGATGGACTGCGGCGCCGAATACCACGGCTACTCGGCCGACGTCACGCGCACGGCGCCGCCCAGCGGCACGTTCAGCTCAACCCAGTGCCAGATTTACGAGTTGGTGCTCGCGGCTCAGGAAGCCGGCTTTGCCGCCTGCCGCCCCGGGGTCAGCTTCGACGCTCCCAACCAAGCGACCCAGGAAGTGGTGGCCAATGGCTTGCTCAAGCTCGGCATCATCAAAAAGAAGGAAGAATTCCGCAAGTACTATCCCCACGGCGCCAGCCACTACCTCGGCCTCGACGTGCACGACCGGGGCAGCTACGGCGCGCTGCGGGCCGGCAACGTTATCACCGTTGAGCCAGGCATCTACATTCCGGCCGGCTCGCCCTGCGACCCCAAGTGGTGGAACATCGGCGTGCGCATCGAAGACGACGTGCTGATTACGGCCACCGGCTACGAGAACTTATCGGCCGAAGCCCCGCGCACCGTGGCCGATATTGAGAAGCTGATGGCCGAGCCCAGCGCGCTGGAAGCCTGGAAACTGCCGGCACTGAAGTAGCAAGCGTAGTGCGTTCAGGTGTCCAAAACAGGGTCATGCAGAGCGCAGCGAAGCATCTTTACCGCAGTACCAACCAAATCGCCTGTCATGCTGATTAAGGAAACATCTTCTCAGGTCAGCACGAGTCGTTGAGCCATGAGAAGATGCTTCGCAGGCGGACGCTAGATGAGCATGACAAGAGGAGCGTGCGAGATGCTTGGCTACCCCGACCTGGGGTTCGACAAGCGGACGCCAGATGAGCATGACGGTCGCTTTCATCAGGTTTAACCGTTGAAAACGTGCTTCTGCTTCGCCAACTGAAAGTTGACGTTACTTTTCCTTGGTCGTTTCCAAAAAGCCCCGTACCTTTGCAGTCCTAAATTTAAAACACACCCCCGTCGAGATGGCCAAGAAAGGAAACCGGGTGCAGGTTATCATGGAATGCACCGAGCATAAAAACTCGGGGATGCCGGGCACCTCGCGCTACATCACCACCAAGAACCGCAAGAACACCCCTGAGCGCATCGAGTTGAAGAAATTCAACCCCATCCTCAAGAAAATGACTGTTCACAAGGAAATTAAATAACCTGAGCAATGGCTAAGAAAGTAGTAGCAACTCTGAAAACCACAGAGAACGCCAAGAACTGGGCTAAAGTGATTCGGGCCGTGAAATCGGAAAAGACCGGCGCTTACACCTTCCGCGAGGAAATGGTTCTCCTCGACAAAGTACAGGAGTACTTGGCCACCGGCAACAAGTAAGCCCCTGGCTTCGGCTTTGTAAAAGTTTAAAAAGTCCCACCTTCGTGGGACTTTTTGCGTGTAAGCCACCTGTCATGCTGACGAAGGAAGCATCTTATCACGGCCGCTTTCGTCAGCGCCACTTATTACCCCCGAGCGCCGCGAACGTGATAAGATGCTTCGCAAGCTCAGCATGACAGAACCCCCATGGGCCTCTTCGATTTTTTTAAGAAAGACAAGGAAAGCACCACGCAGCAAGCCTCGCTGGATGCGGGCCTGGAAAAGACCAAGACCAATTTCTTCGAGCAGCTGAGCAAGGCCGTGGTGGGCAAAAGCACCGTGGACGAAGCCGTGCTCGACGATTTGGAGGGCCTGCTGGTGCACGCCGACGTGGGCATCGAAACCACGGTGAAGGTCATCGACCGCATCGAAGCCCGCGTAGCCCGCGACAAGTACGTGAACACCTCGGAGCTGGACCGCATCCTGCGCGAGGAAATCGCCGGCCTCCTGGAAGACAACAATTCCGGCTCAACCGCAGTGCTTGACAGTGCCGGCACCACCGGCCAGCCTTACGTCATCATGGTCGTGGGCGTGAACGGGGTGGGCAAAACCACCACCATCGGCAAGCTGGCTCACCGCTTTCATTCGGCGGGCAAGAAGGTGGTGCTGGGGGCGGCCGACACGTTCCGGGCCGCTGCTGTTGACCAGCTCATCATCTGGGGCGAGCGGGTGGGTGTGCCCGTGGTGAGCCACGGCATGAATACCGACCCGGCCTCCGTGGCCTACGACGCCGTGCGCAAGGGCGTGGAGATGGGCGCCGATGTGGTTATCATCGACACGGCCGGCCGCCTGCACAACAAGGTGAACCTGATGAACGAGCTGAGCAAAATCAAGCGCGTGATGCAGAAGGTGATTCCCGACGCGCCCCACGAGGTGCTGCTGGTGCTGGACGGCAGCACGGGCCAGAACGCCTTCCTGCAAGCCAAGGAGTTTACCAAAGCCACCGAAGTCACGGCCCTGGCCATCACCAAGCTCGACGGCACGGCCCGCGGCGGCGTGGTCATTGGCATCTCCGACCAATTCAGCATTCCGGTGCGCTACATTGGGGTGGGAGAGAAGATGACCGACTTGCAGCTATTCGACCGGCACACGTTTGTCAATTCGCTGTTTAAGAAATAGGCTTCCGAACCAAGCGAAGTCCCTGCGGCCCGCGCTGCCAAGCAATACTTGGTGGGGCGGGCCGTTTACCTTCGCACTATGAAGGACATTCAAACGCTCGCCGTCGTTGGGGCCGGCACCATGGGCCAGGGCATCGCGCAGCTCGGCATTCAGCACGGCCTGCCCACCGTGTTATTCGACCTCAGTCCCACGGCCCTGGAGAAAGCCCAGACGGCCATTGCCGCCGGCCTGGGCAAGCTGGTGGAGAAAAACAAGCTCACCGCCGAAGCCCGCGACGCGGCCCTGGCGCGCCTCACCATGGCCACCGACATGGGGCTGGCGCAGGCCGACCTCGTGATTGAAGCCGTGGTGGAGCGACTCGACGTGAAGCACCAGCTGTTTCGGGAGCTGGCGGTTCTCAACGGGCCCGATACCATTCTGGCGTCCAACACGTCGTCGCTGCCCATCACCCAGCTCGCCGCCCCGGTGCCCAACCCGGAGCGGGTAGTGGGCCTGCACTTCTTCAACCCGGCCCCGCTGATGCCGCTGGTGGAAGTAATCAGCGGGGTGGCCACGGCCCCTGAGGTGGCCGATGCCGTGGAAGCGCTGGCCCAACGCCTGGGCAAAACCACCGTGCGGGCTGCCGATGCGCCCGGCTTCATCGTGAACCGCGTGGCGCGGCACTACTACGTGGAGAGCCTGAAGGTGGTGGAAGAGAACGTGGCTCAGTTTGAAGTGGTGGACGACTTGCTCGAAGCCAGTGGATTCAAAATGGGCCCATTTCGGTTGATGGACCTGATTGGCGTGGATACCAATTTCTCGGTGACCAGCGCCATGTACGCCTCCTTTCACCAGGACGCCAAGTTCCGGCCCAGCCGCATTCAGCAGCAGAAGGTGGACGCTGGCCACCACGGCCGCAAAGCCGGCCGCGGATTTTACGATTACTCGAAATGAAGATTTCTCAGCTAAGCTTCGGGTTGAGCCGGTTCTTGATGTTCGTTGGGCTGGCCTCGTTGGGCACCCTGGCCGCCTGTGGCAATAATAACGATGCCCAGCCGCTGATTCCTTACGCGCCGGTGAACCTGAGCATCAACATCACCAACCAACAGTACGCCAACCTGCGCATGGACAACGGCGCGGTGACGCTGCCCGTCAAAGGACCCGCCGGCGACGGGGGCGTGAAGGGCGTGATTGTGGTGCGGCAAAACGCCAGTACCTTCCTCGCTTTCGAGCGCAATTGCCCGTATCGGCCCTACGATGCGTGCGCGCTGGTGAGCCTGGACCGGAATTCTCGTCTGTTTATGCGCGATTCTTGCTGCAATTCGCAATTTGATTTGCGGGGACAAATCACGGGTGGCCCAGCGCCACGGCCTCTAAAACAGTACAGTACGAGCTTGCAAGGCACCCTGCTCAACATTACGAACTGAAGCGGCTGGCAAATTTTTAGAAAAAAGCGGTTACAGCTTGTGCTTTTTTAGAGAAGGTCGTAAGTTTGCAGTCCGAAACAACAACAACCGGGTTTCGGGCAAGAAATTGCTTCCTTAGCTCAGCCGGTTAGAGCATCTGACTGTTAATCAGAGGGTCCCTGGTTCGAGCCCAGGAGGGAGCGCTACAGCAAAAGAAGCCCGCCGATAACTGGCGGGCTTCTTTGTTTTTAGGCTTGGCATAAATTGAAAACGGCCCCGTTTCTAACCAGAAGCGGGGCCGTTCTCTTTGCAGAAAAAGGTAGCATTATGCTCCGCCACCGGCGCGGCGCTTCTCGTCTTCGGCGCCACCGCTGCGGCGGCGCGAGGGGGCCAGCTTGTCGTTGCCGAAGCGGTAGGAGAAGGACAGTGTGCCCACGCGCGAATCGCCGCGCTGATAGAAGCGCTCGATGTAGTTGGTGTAGGTAGAGGTGGCGTGGAGGGGGCTCGTGTAGAAAATGTCCGTCACATTGAGCTTGAGGGTGGCTTTGCGCTCCCAGAGGCTCTTCTGGATGCCGGCCGTGACCTGACCGTAGGGGTCGGTGTTGAAGAACGAGGAAAGCTCGCGCGACTGGTAGCTGCCGTTGAGCTCGGCGCTCCAGCCTTTGCCGAAGGTGAAGGTGCTGTTGCTGCTGAGCGAGAAGGCGGGGCGGGCGTTTTTGGACCCGAGAGTGGTGCCGGCCAGGGTGCCCACGTAGCGGCTGTAGTAGGCCACCACGTTGTTGTAGATGCTCCACCATTTTACGGGCTCCACGGGCGCAGTGAGGGTGAGGGCGTAGTAGTGCAGCGAACTGAGGTTTTGGGAAGTGGAAACCACAATGCGGCTGGTGGCATTCTCGGGCTGCACGGTGCCCACAATGGGGTTGGTGGTGCGGCTGTAGCTCAGGCCCGCGCTGTATTTCTGGCGGTAGGTGTGGGTGAGCTCCACGTTGTAGCTGGTTTGGGGGAGGAGGTTGGGGTTGCCGGCGCCGTAGGTGGTGGCGTCGATATAGGAGCGGAAGGGGTTGAGTGGCCGTAGCCGGGCCGGTCGATGCGCCGGCTCAACGACAGGTCCACTTCGTGCTTGTCGGTGAGGGTGTGCTTGATGGCTGCGCTCGGAAACAACTGGTAGTAATTGCGGCTGAAGCCGGAGGCCACGCCCGCCTGCTCCACGTCCTGCTTGCCGTCGGCCTGGGTTTGCTCGGCGCGCAGGCCGGCTTGCAGCGTCCACTTGGGCAGAGTGTGGTTGAAGTTGACGTAGGCGGCGTTGATGTTCTCGTCGTAGCGGAAGCGGTTGGAGCGGTTCTGGTCGCGCACCAGGATGTTGAGGTCGCGCTGCTGGGTGGTGGGGTCGACGAAGGGGATGGTGAACACCACGTCGTTGTCGGAATGCACCCAGCTCGCCTTGCCGCCCAGCTCCAGCTTGGTTTGCTTGCTGAGCGGGTGGGTGTAGTCGGCCTTGATGGACTGAATGGTCAGGCTGCCCTGCTGGTCGCCGTCGAGCCGGTCGAACCGCTCGGCGCGCACCCGGTCGAAGTAGGTGGTCAGGGACTGCAGGCGACTGTTCTCATAGTGCGCATAGTCGGCGTCGGCGGTCAGCTCGCGCTTGCCCAGGCTGTCGGCGAAGGTGTGCTTAAGGTTGAGGTTGCCGGCGTAGTTGGGCGCGTTGACCGACTGGTTGTTGGTGGAATTGTAGCTCCGGAGGAGTTGCCGCTGCGGGTCGCGCGGGTCGGTGAAGTTGGTGCCCCTCTGCTCATTGTTTCTGGCCAGGCCGTTCGCTACCGCGCCCAGCACGGTGCGTTCGCTGAGGTTGTAGTCGATGCCCGCCTTCCAGCTATGCATCTGGCCGTGGCCTTTGCCAAAGTTTTCCTGGTCGGTGCTGCCGATGAAGGCTTTGCCGGTTTCAGTTGGGCTGAAAAAGTCCCGGTGAATGGTGAGCGCCCCGAAGTTTTCGCGGTTGCCGTAGGTGTACGAGCCGAAGGTGTTGGTCTTGAGGGTGCGGTGGTTCATGGTCGCGCCGGTGGTGAATTTCCCGTAGCGGCCCTGGCCGTAGCTGGCGTTGGCGGTGCCGTTCGTGCCCACGCGCTGGTCCTTTTTGAGGTTGATGGCGATGATGCCCGCGCCGCCCTGGGCGTCGTACTTGGCCGGCGGGTTGGTAATCAGCTCAATGCTCTTGAGCTGGTCGGCGGGCAGGGCGCGCAGGTAGTCGGCCAGCTCCGTACCGGTCATGGGCTGGCGTTTGCCGTCGATGAGCACCAGCACGCCCTGGCGGCCGCGCAGGCCAATGTTGTCGTTGCCATCCACGGTTACGCCCGGCGAACGGGCTAGTACGTCCAGCGAGGTGTTGCCGGCGGCCAGGGTAGAGCCTTCCACGTTCACCACCGTGCGGTCGGCCTGGCGTTCGAATAGCGGTTTCTGGCCCACTACAGTCACTTCTTTCAGGGCCGTAGCCTGGCTTACCTGCAGCGTGAGCGGCGGCAGGGCCAGGCTTTCGGCACCCACCGCAATCGCCTTGCTCCACGCGCGCACAAAGCCCACCTGGGCTGCCGACACCAGGTAATTACCGGCGGCCGTCTGCTCGAAGCGAAAGGCGCCTTTGCCATCGCTAAACTCCGATTTGACAACGGTGGAGTCGGTGGCGCGGTGCAGCGTGACGGTTGCAAATTCCACCGCACCGCCTGTTGCGCTCTGCACACTGCCGGTTACTCCCGTTGGCCCCTGGGCCCTGGCCAGCCCAACTTGAGCCAGCACCAACGTCAGTACCATCCCCGCCCGGCGCCAGCCCAACTGCTGGCGATTTAGGTGATTGGACTTGGCATCTGGTAAAGCAAGGGCCGCGTTTTGTGGAATGAGTGACGGCCGACCGGCCAAAGCCGGTGCCGGGCCCGGTAAAGCTGCTGAGTGTAAAAGGGTGTCCATTTTTGTGCAGGGAAAAAGGTGGTTAGGATATCTGGAGCCAAGTGATATGCCATTTTTGCTACCTGCTGAAAAACAGCGATTTGTTTCTGGCTATGGTCGGATTTCACTGGCTGATTGTGTTCGGAAGCGGACAGGTGTTCGGAATCGAACTGGCGATTTCAGCAAATGCAGACCTGGATTAGCCGGCACTAAAAGGGCATCGGGGTACCGGCTGGCGGCCGTTTGCGAAAAGAGCCGGCAAAAAGTCGCGCGGCACGGGCCGATGGTTGCGGCCCACAATTGCTTATCCCTGGAAAAGTCCGGTCCTCGCGGCGTCGAAGTTTTCTACCGTTCGGTTTATCCGTTATTGTGGCCTGCCGACGTATCTTCAGGGCATTCGTCCCATTCGCCGCGCATTATGCAGCAAGATTTGCCCGCCCTCGAGTATCTGGAGTGCCAGTATCGGCCCGATTTGCTGACGCTGGTGGGCCGGTGGCTGCGGCAGCCCACCGATGCCGAATTGCATGAGGGCTACCACCGCCTGCTGGCCGTAGCCGAAGCATGCGGGGCCCGCCTGTGGCTGGTGGACGCGCGCCGCCGCAGCACCGCCAACCAGCAGGGCACGCAATGGATGACCGAACAATTCCTGCCGCTGCTGCCCCAGCGCCTGGGGAGCGCCGTGCACATTGCCTACCTGTTCATGCCCAGGCACCTACAGGAAATAGAGCGCGATGCCGCTGTGCCGCCGCTCTCTTACTTCAACGACCTGCCCTACCGCATCGAGCGCTTCACCGACGAGCACGCGGCCATGGAGTGGCTGGAAGCCATGCGCCGCGCGGCCGCCAGCAATAAACCCTAATGTTGCCCTGGGCAGAATGTGCCCCGCTTAGCGCATGTTGGTGCTGCGGTTATGCAGGCGCACCACCTGGCCGGCCCGCTTGCCTTTGCGCTTGATGCGCGCGGTGGGGGCCTTGGCCAGCACCAGGCGCGGCAGCGTGCAGTCGGCCAGTGGCACCTCCAGCGAGGTATAGCCGGCGGCGTCAATGGTGAGCACCTGCCCTTCGTACACCGGGTCGGTGAACCGGAATTTGCCTTCCGAGTCGGTGACGTACACCTGATGCGTGCCTTTGATGAGCACCGTGGCCCCCATCAGGGGCTGGCCGTTGGGCTCATACACTTTGCTGATGAGGGGCGCGCACGCCAGCCGCATCGGGCCGGCCTCGGCGTCGGCATCAGACCGCCTTGCCAGCGCAATGCGTTTCCGCGCGTTGTTGGTTTTGGAAGAAGCGCTGGCCCGTTGCGCAGCCGCAGGGCCGGCACTCCAGAGCAAGGAAAAAGCAGTAGCGAGAAGAAATAGGCGCATAAAGTAAGATGCCGATAGAGGGAGAGCGGGAGCTGCGTGGCTCGTAAAAGTCCGGTATCAATAGGAGCGAATGCCCCTAACACGAACGGAGCAGGGCACAGGTTGCCGCTAAAGGCGCAGACAAGACGAATTGCCACGCTGCCGGGTCGAACTGGCGCGGTTTTTAGTTGAGCTGAATCCCTGGCTTTATCCATGTATTTACCCCGCGGGCAGTAAGTTGCCCCTTCAATCCTGCTGCATGCTACCTATCCCTACTTGGCTCGCTTCCCGGTTTTATTCATTTGGTGCGCATTACCTGCTTGGGCTGGGCCTGCTGCTGGCGCCGGGGCGGAGCCACGCGCAAGGCCTCGTTGCGTTTCCGGGCGCCGAGGGCGCGGGCCGCTTCACCACCGGCGGCCGGGGCTCGGTGGCGGTGCCTACTATGGTGTTTGAAGTCACCAACCTGAAGGACGACGGCCAGCCTGGCAGCCTGCGTCACGCGCTGAGTGCCCCGGCTGCGGCCCGCACTGTGGTGTTTCGGGTGTCGGGCACCATCCACCTCACGGCGCCGCTCGACATTAAAAAGCCCAACACCACCATCGCCGGCCAGACGGCCCCGGGCGACGGCATCTGCCTGGCCGACTTTCCGGTGGCAGTGCGGGCCAACAACGTCATCGTTCGCTTTGTGCGGTTTCGGATGGGCGACAAAAACCAGAACCAGGGCTTTGTGCACGGCGCGGGCGGCGACGATGCCTTCGGCGGGCAGCGCAACAACCGCCTCATCGTGGACCATTGCTCAATGAGCTGGAGCACCGACGAGGCCCTCTCCGTGTACGAAGGCGACAGCACCACCCTGCAATGGAACCTCATTGCTGAGCCCCTGAACTACTCCTACCACTTCGAAAAGGGCGATAAGGACTTTGAGCGCCACGGCTTCGGCGGCATCTGGGGCGGGCAGCACGCCTCGTTTCACCACAACCTGTTTGCGCACTGCAAAAGCCGAACGCCCCGCTTCAACGGCAGCCGCTATACCCACCCGGCGGGTTACGAAAACTGCGATTTCAGCAACAACGTGATTTATAACTGGGGCGAAAACAACGTGTACGCCGGCGAGGGTGGCAACTACAACGTGGTGAACAATTACTACAAGCCCGGCCCCAGCACCGAGCCCAAGGTGCGCACGCAGGTGCTGAACCCATACAAGATTGACAAGCAGCCCAACCCCTTGCCCTACGGCAAATTCTACCTGACCGGCAACTACCTGGTGGGCTCGCCCGCCGTGACGGCCCACAACTGGCGCGGCGCGGTGATGAACGGCGGCACCGCAGCCGATACCGTGCTATCGAAGGTCAACCAGCCTTTCCCGATTGCTCCCTTCACCCTGCAAACCGCTGCCGAGGCTTACGAAGCCGTGCTGCTGGGAGCCGGCGCCATCCGCCCCCGGCGCGACACGCTCGACCAGCGCATCGTGCGGGAGGTGCGCAGCGGCACCGGCACCCTCATCGACGTGCAGGGCCATTACCCGCACGGCACGCCCTACACCAAGACGCAGCGGGCGTGGCCGGTGCTGAAATCCACTCCTGCCCCCACCGACACCGACCACGACGGCATGCCCGATGCCTGGGAGCGGGGCAATGGCCTGAACCCCGCCAGCGCCGCCGACCGCGCCCTGCGCGCCACCGACGGCTACACCAACCTCGAAAGCTACCTCAATAGCTTGGTTAGCCAGGCAGTGAAAAGCACCGCTCCAGCGCCGAAACGCGGCAAATAGGTATTCGTGCCTTAATAAGCGTACTTTATTGAACGTCATGCTGAGCTTGCCGAAGCATCTCGCGTGTGCTAGTAATCCAATCGAATGAGTTACTACCCCGAGCGAGATGCTTCGGCAAGCTCAGCATGACGTTCCATTTTGCGGCCTATCCGGATAGTTTCTTAGGACGGACTACTTTCCTGGCTCAAGCTCCAGGTTCTATTTCGGTCTAAGGGCTGCAGGAAGCTGACTGAAACGGGCACAAAAAAGCCCGGCCGAAGCCGGGCTTTTTCAGCTCAATTTCTCTCGACTGGTTAGTGCTGAATAATCACCTTGGTCGTGAAAATACCTTCGCTGGTCGTTACGCGCACCACGTAGACGCCCGAAGTGAGGCGGCTGGTGTTCAGCTCCACGCCGGTTTGCTGCATTTTAGCGGCCGAAACGGGTACGGCGCGCAATACAGTTTTGCCTACCAGGTCAAGTACTGCTACCTGCATGGGCGCGGCACTGTTGAGCTGCGTGCGTACGGTGAGCAGGTCCTGCGCCGGGTTGGGGTAAGCTTCCAGGGCGTTGCCGGAAGTGGCGGCCTTCTTGTTGGACAGGACGATAACCTTGGCCTGGGGAGGCAGGTCGAAGCCTTCCTGGATGCCCGTTACGCGAGCCGCACCATTCACCCGGTCGCCCTGCACGGCACTGAAGCCCATGCCCCGGCGCGCAAACACGTTCCAGATTAAGTCAGCGTTGGCAGCGCGGTTGGTCAGCGAGTCGGCCCGCAGCAGGGCATCGCGCCCGTCGAGGAAGCCGGGGTTGCACACCTGCAGCTTGCAGCCGTCGAGCACGAGCTTCAGCATGCTGTTGTTGCCGCCGGAGTTGCTGAAGAAATCGGCGTTGTAGCCATACTTGTAGATGAACTGCCAGTTCAGGTCCCACAGCACCGTGGCCCACACCTCGCCCACATCGTGGGTTTCCTGGAATTTGCCAGTCGTAGTGCCGAGTTGGGAGTAGGTGTAGTTGTTTTTGGAGAAATCGGTGCTGTAAGGCTTGCGGCGGAAGCCGGGGCCCACGGTGTAGGGGTCGTTGTTGTCGTAGGTGGCCACGTAGCGGCTGGCTTTGCCGTCGTCGCCAGGGCGCGTCGTCATCCATAGCGCGAAAAAGTCGCTCCAGCCTTCGCCCATGGTTTGGTTGCCAGCAGCCGAGTTGAGGCAGCTTGAGTTAGCCGGCCCGCCCGTGAGGCGGTTGGAAATGCCGTGGCCAAACTCGTGCGACACCACGCCGTTGTCAAACGAGCCGTCGAAGTCGGGGCCGAGCCGGGCCGAAGCGTTCAAGGTGCCGCCGGCCAAAATAGCCGCCCGCAGCTTGAAGCCGTCGGCGCCGCTGATGAAGATGGCCGGGATGCGAATGCCCACGGTATCCGTGCCACCAAAATTGGTCAAGGTATTCGTAGCCAGGGAGTCAAACACGATAACGCCGGTCGCGCCGTTGGCCTGGGCCCGCTGCACCTTGGTGGCAAAGGCATTGGTAGAGCGGGGGTTGAGGTTGGTGAGTGGGGGCAGCCGCCGCGCTGAATAAAGGCAATGTTGCCCGCTACGTCGGCGGCGTTCACGAAGGGCGTGGCGCAGGCGTGGTCGCCGCCATCGGCCGACACCCCATCGTTGACGAGCACCAGCTTGCCCGCCAATGGCTTCTTGTTCAGGCTGGGGCCGAAGGCCACCGTGGTAAACTTGTAGCTGCCGGCCGCACTGGCAGCGCCCGTCACAACCAGGGAATTAGCAGCCGTGTTGTCGAACAGGAACATCTGCATACGGCCGGAGCTGCCATCTGCGGGAGTCGAGAAGTTGGCATTGTTGCGCCCGCTGCCGTCCTGCGACTCGGCGCGTACGTAGTCGCCGCCCTGGCCGGCCCCCGTGATGTTCTTGTACTGAAAGTTGCCCGATGCTTCGTCGAACCCCTTGCTCATCATCACATCGTGGAGCATGTTGTTCCAGTAGAACAGGTTGGTGATGCCTGCCGACAGGTTGCTGGGGTCGCGGGCGCCCTTGGTCTGGTCAAAAGGAAAGTCGAAGTCCAGGTTGGCCCCGCCATCGGGTGAATTGGTGCTCGACGTGACGCTGCCACTGCGGGAAGTCGTGCTCGAATTGTCGTCGTAGGCGGCCACGTTGTTGCCGCGCGTGAGCTGTTTCCCGCTCGAAATCAGGGAGTACGAATCGGCAAAGAAGCCGGCCGGGGCTTTTCCTCGCCCACCTGCCAGCCGTAGGGCGAGTACAGCGGATTGGCCGAGCTAAACGGCACTACAACGCGCGGAGTAAGGTCGGGGCTCTCGAACGGCACCGGAATCACGGTCAGGCTATTGGGAGCGCCCAAAGTGCCTTTGGCACCCAGCACCGTGCGCTTCGAATCGGCCGCGGCGGCGGCCGCTGTTGCCAGCGGCTGTCGGCGCGCCTTGTTCTCCACCACGTGCTGGCGGAAAGTGGCGTGCTCGCTCACCACGTAGTCGTTGCGGTCTACCAAACGGCCGGTTTGGGCATCAACGCGGGCATTCCAGGTGTGCTGTTGGTCGAGCCTGGGCAATGGTCACGTTCCAGACCAGCACCAGCTTGTCGTCGACGCGGACATACATGAGGCGCACCGGAATGTTCTCTTCCGAAATGCCACCCCGGTTGAAGACGATGCCATCGGCAGACCGGCCTTCCACCACGCGCTGCAGCGCGACGGGGTGGGGCAGGGCCAGGCTTTTGGCCGCGGCTCCCACGGCTTGCTCGGGCGTGAAGGCCGGTGTGGCCGACGGCGCAATCGCGGCGGCACCCGGCACGAAGTCCTGCGAGAAGAACACCACCTTGCCGCTCTTGTCGGTGTGCACGGCGCCGTTGGCGTTGAACACCGCCAGGCCGTTCACCCGCTGCTGCAGGTACGTGTGGGTAAGGCCCGTGCTGGCGTCGTAATAGGAGCCTGGTTACGTACGGGTCGGCTACATCGGCAGCGCTGAGGCGGTTTTGGCCCTTGGCCTTAATGGAAAAGGAAGCCAGGGCCTGAGCTACCGGCGTTTGCTGGGCAACTGCCAAGCCCGGCACCGCCAGGGCAATGGCCAGGGCCAGCGCCCGGTAGCCCAAGGGAGTAGAACGTAATGTCATATATCAACAGGAGTGAAAAATCAAAAAAGCTTGAAACACAATCGCTTCTTGGGGGCTGTGTGTGAAGACGGAAAGGCCAGAAAAAATTCCGGCGATGCCGCAGCGGCATTATTAGCCCAGGGAAAAAGTTTGGCGCCGATGCCCAAGAGCCCCGCTGAGGCCTTTTCTTGAGTTGAGCCAAACGGCAGGCGAAGGCCGAATCAAGACTCCCAAATGCATTCGGCACCAAACTTTTACCTTAAATATAAGCCTTACTTCAGAATGCTGATTCGGCTAATCATGTTTTCGCTGCCGTTGCGCACCTGCAGGTGGTAGATGCCGGGAGCCAGGCTGCTCAGGTCTACCTTGTTGGTGTAGTTGTCGCGGGCCGAGCCCGTGTACACCCGCTGGCCGAGGGCATTGGTTACCAGCACGTCGAGGCGGCCTTTGGCGTTGGCGCCGTGGATTTCGAGGTCGAAGAGGCCCGTGGTCGAAGGATTGGGGAACACGCTCACGGCGCGCAGCAAGGCCTCCGAAGTGGCGCTGACGGCGACAGCCGAGATGGTCAGGTCGTCGATGTACAGGTTGCCCTGGTTGGCCGCGCTCCTGATGTGGAAGCCCACGTACTGGGTGGTGGCGCTGGCGGGCAGCAAGGCCACCACGGGTGCCGAGGTGCCATTGGCCAGCGCGTACGACGTGTTGGTGATGGCCGCGTTGGTGTAGAGCACGTTGGTCTGGGCGGCTACGGTAGCGGCCGTGCCCGACGTTACGTCCAGGCGCTCGGTGTACGAAGAGGGGCTGTTTGCAATGCCCTCGCCCCGGTAGCGGAAAGCCACCTGGTAGCGCGTAGCAGCATTCAGGTTGAGCGCTGGGGTGAAGAACCAGTCGTCGGCCGCCACGTTGTTCAGGGTAAGGCCGGCGTAGCGGATGCTGTTGGCGCCCGAGTTGGGGTTAATCTTGGAGATGGCCCAGGTGGCGCCGTCGCCGTTGGCATCTAACACCGTTACCCCGCACGGCCGCGCCTGCCCCGTTGGTACGATATCAAAGCTTTCGGTGTAGGGGAAGCTGGCAATCGTGGTGGTGGCGCCGCAGGCCGGAACCGGAGCCACGCCTACCTCAATGGCCAGGCGGCGCGTGAGGGTGGTAGCCGCCAAATCGCTCCAGGGAGCCGAGCCGTCGGCGGAAAAGTAAAAGTGGTGCTCCGCAGCGGGGCCTCAATTTGCGTGGCCAGGCCCATGCCGGTAGTGCCCAGCTCCTTCACGCCCACGAAGAACGTGCCGGAGAACTGCAGCCCGGGCAGGGCCACGGTCACATCGCCGCCGGTGGAGGGGCGGTCCTGCGGCTGCGAGGCGTAGAGCAGGTTGCCGGGGGTGCCGTTGGCGCCGGTGGCATCGTACACCACTACCTGAAACGAGGTGGTGAGGTTGGTGGTCGTGCCAAACGTAATCAGGGCATCGGCCAGCACCACCGGGTTGGTCACGGTGTATTTGGTGCTGAATACGCCCCCGGCTGCCGAGCTGCTGTAGCTCAGGGAGCCGGCATTGGCCGGCTTGCCGGCGTCGATGTAGCTCAGGCGGTCGGGCGTGACGGCGCGACACCGTCATCGAGTTGTTCGTGTTGTTGTCGTCGCCCACCACGCTTACCGTCACGGTGTTGGTGCCCAGCGCCATGGTGGCGGGCAGGGCCGTGAAGGTGACCGTGCCTTTGGCGCCCACCGGCAGTGCCACGTTTTTGGTTTCGCTGATGGTGTTGGCACCCGTAATGGAGAGCGTGACCGCCACACTGGCTTGGGCGGCCGTGCCCACGTTGGCCAGGTACACCCGCACCGTCTGGGGCAGGGCGCTGGGCGTGGCAATCTTGCCCAGCGTATAAATGGCCTGCACCGCGATGTCGTTCGCAATGGGCGAGATGGGCTCAAAGCGGAACGTGCGCCCGGCATCGGGGGCCGCGTTGGAACGGACGTTCAGGGTGTTCAGCGTATTGTTGGCCGCTACGTTGCTGAAGTCGGCAAAGACGGCAGTGCTCCAGGCCGCATTGGACTGCTTGGTGACCTGCAGAATGCGTCCATCGGCAAATGAAGTGCCCTTGAGGCCCACCTGCGTAAAACGCAGCGCCGAGGTAGGCCCGGGCGTGGCCGCGTCATACACCAGGCTCAACTACGTTGGTGCCTTCAAAGAGGCGCACCTGGAAGCTCATGTTGGTGTACTGCGTGGGGTTGGTGCCGGGCTTGTCCTGCACGTTCTTCCACTGAATGGTGCAGACCCGCGCGCCGGCCGTGCCGGTAGTAGCCACGCGGTACTCGGTGCTGCCGGCTGCGCCCGCCTGCAGGTCAATGTTAAAAGGCGCAATGATGTTGGCATCGGCGCTCTGGAAAGGGTCAGTGACGCCGGAGTTGGCAGTCTCGTCGAGAAACATGGCCGCCGCCGTGGGAGCGGTGCTGCCCAGCTTAATAAAGCCGTTGGTATTGAGCACGAACTGCGTGAAATTTTGGCCGTTGTAGCTGAAGGTAAAGCCAATGGCCTGGGCGGAGGAGTTGGCGTCGTCCGTGTTGGCGGTGGCGATGGCCGTGCCTGTGGCCGCCAAATCGGTGTAGGTGCTGGTAACGTTGGTGGTTCCCGAAAGGGGTAATTGAGGACCTGGGCTTGCGCGGCGCCGGCAGCACCGCTCACCAGCAATGCCGCCAGGCCGAACGTTTGCAGGTAACGGCCCAGGGTTTTACGCGTGTAATTATTTACCATGAAGAAATGAAAGAGGAAAAAAGAAAGCGAGGGATAAGTCAAGCCTAATCGATAGCAATTGGGCTGAATTTTATTTTTAATATTTGGAGCTACAATATCTTGAATTTATCGCAAACCATTGCGCCCTTTAATCTCTATTTAATGTCAAATCCGAGCTACTTGAAGTATTCGTTGCAAATGACTTCCTGGCTCACAGCAAAACAGCGCGCGCCTTTGCGAGCAACCTGTCTGAAAATTGAAACCATCCGCTAAAAAACTGTTTTTAACCATCTTTATCAAAATAATGACCAGCTGGAAAAGTCTGAGCTACGTTTGGCAAGCTGAACCTTAGTGGAACTTGCTCAACCAGCGTTTTCTCATAATTCAACAATATTCGTAGCAGCTGTAATTCGCATGATTAACATACAATATTCATATATTGACTTCGACTTCGATTTGAGCAAAATTTAATAAAAAATGCCGCCAACATCAATCCGATTGATTGACATTGGCGGCAAGAAAATGACGTGAAACGCGCAGCTCAGGTGCGCAAGGCAAGCTCAGTTTAGTGGGCTATCCCTGGAAGCAGTTGATGCAGCAGGAAGGCTGTGAGACAGTCGCCCAGACCTTCAAGCTCCATCGGCAGCTACCTACTTCTTGTAGACCTCATTCAGTACCCCGGCCAGCCGGATGCCGGCTTTGAGAATCTGCTGCTGCACGGCGGGGCCGAAGCTGGGGTAGAAACGGTAATCGAACTTGGGGCTGGTAGCGGCCGCGGCGTAAACCGGGGTGCACAGCTGGTACGACTCAAACAGCCAGGTGGCCACGTCGTCCTTCTGCCATTGCTTGACTTGAGCCGACGTGGCATGGTCGTAGGCCGCGGCCATCTCCGAGTAGGTGAAGCCCGGGTATTCTACCAGGTCGCCGTCCCAGATGCTGTGCAGGTTGGAGTCGCGCCCGCGCCAGTTCACCTGAATGCTGTTGCCGCCGCGGTCTTCGCCGCGTCCCACGTGCAGCGGCTGGTGCACATCGCCCACCAGGTGCACCACAAACTTGAGCGCAAATAGCTTTTCGGCGGCCGTTTTGGCGGGGTCCCTTAGGTCTTTGCGCACCTGCTGCAGGGCGGTGTAGGCATTGGTGGGCGCCGCAGCATGGCGTGGCGTTGAGGGCCGCGAAGGCCGGGAAATCCAGGCCCGGCACCACGTTGAGGTAATGCCAGGGACCGGTGCTGCTGTACTGCGGGTCGGAGCGGATTTCGTCGGGCCAGGTGCTCACCAGGGGCAGGGTTTCGGCGCCCAGCAGGCGGGCTATTTCGCGCTTGGCCTTGGAGGTGAGGTGGTTTTCGGCAATCCGGGCCACGGCGCGGTGGCCCATGGTGCCCCACGCCAGCAGGCTAAACGGCGCGCAGGTAAGCGCAAGCAGGGCAATACATTTTCTGAACATAGAGGAATGGTGGAAGGGGAGAGGTGAGCGAACAAAGCTGCCGGTAAATTGAGCTGGCTGCCCAATGGCAGGACCACAAAGCTAGGGCTGCCAGGCGCTGGTTGGCACCCGGGGCACCAAAGTGAGTGGCGGGGAAACGGCCATTGCAAAATCTTGCGGCATAAGCAGGGCAATACTGTAGATTTGGCCGCTCATTTGCCTTCGTAAATCGAACGCACTCCCCGAGCCCCATATGCAGCTGCAAACCATTGTCGATTCCCCCGGTGTATTTATCAGCTACGACGCGGAAAACGATTGGCTCTACGTGGATTGGAAAGGCGAGCACGACCAGCAGTCCTCGCAGGCCACCTGCGGGCTCATGCTCACGACCCTGCAGGCGTGGCCGTGCCACAAAATTCTGAACGATAATTCGAGCATTACCCAAACCACCATGCAGCTCAACCAGTGGACCGCGCGGTGGCTGGAGCAAATGCGGACGGCCGGCCTGCAGTACATCGCCTGGGTGCTGCCCCGGCACCTGATGGCCCGCCAGGCCGTCGAAACCATTGTGCACGCCATCTCCACCCCGCGGGTGGGCACCTTCGACGACGTGGCTTCGGCCTACATCTGGCTGCAGCAGCAACCGGTGTCCGTGAACACTTAGCCGGGCCTGGGGATTATCGTAGCGGGCTTTGCCTGTTCACTGATAGCTACCCGTTGCTTATGTACGTCAACCCCATCATCGACGAAAATTTCCCGGACCCCACCATCATTCGGGCCGCCGATGGCTGGTACTACGCCTACGGCACCCAAACCAAACGGGCCGGCGTCATCATCAACCTGCAGGTAGCCCGCTCCCGGGACTTGGTGACTTGGGAATACCTGGGCGAGGCTTTGCCCCAAAAGCCGGGGTGGGCCACGGCCAGCCAGAAAATCTGGGCCCCGCACGTGAGCGAGCACGGCGGGCGCTACTTTCTCTACTACTCGGCCCGACCCGATGGGGCCGACTACCTCAGCCTGGCCGTGGCGGTGGCCGATGCGCCCGCGGGCCCGTTTGCCGACAGTGGCCGGCCGCTGCTCCCCGGCCCGGGCTTTACTTGCATCGACCCCATGGCGTTCGACGACCCGGCCACGGGCCGGTCGCTGCTATATTGGGGCTCGGGCTTTGGGCCCATCTGGGTGCGCGAGCCTGGCCGACGACCGGCTCAATTTTCGGGCGGGCAGTACGGCGCAGGCCATTATCTACCCTAGTGGGACCGACGACCCCGATGATTACCACCGCCTCATCGAAGCGTCCTGGGTGCACTTGCGCGACGGCTGGTACTACTTATTTTTCTCAGGGGATAACTGCTGCGGGCCCCACGCTCATTACGCCGTGCTGGTGGCCCGCGCCCGGCACGCTACCGGCCCCTACGAAACCTACGCCGCCGCCACGGCCAACCCGCACGCCGCGCTGCTCGTGGCTAATGACCACTGGCGCGCCCCCGGCAACAACTCCGTGGTGACCGACGCCGCCGGGCAGGACTGGCTGGCGTACCACGCCATCGACGTGCGCCAGCCCACCTTCGATGCCATCGACGATTCGGAGGGCTACTCACGCCGCGTGCTGTTGCTCGACAAGCTGGAATATGCCGACGGCTGGCCCGTGGTAAAGCACCATTCGCCCTCGTGGCAGCCCCAGCCCGGCCCCGTAGCGCAGTAGCGCCCGGCGCGAGTTGAGCAGCTTACCAGGCTGTGTCATAGATTATAATAACTTTGGATATAATATATAGTGAGCGAAAATCAGTTTGCTTAAGCCGTTGGCTGGCTGTTTTTCGTAACTTCGGCACCACGCGTATTTCTTCCCTTTCTATGCTGTTTGCAGTACCGTTTGTTCGCTTTGTTGGCTGTCGCCTGGGGGCGATGTTCGTTTTGGGTTTGGCTTGCGCCGGCTCCGCTTTGGCGCAGGCCTCTTTGCCCGAAATGCAGTGCCTGATGCTTCCGCTTGAGCCGGCCCGGCGCGCCCAGCAATCGGCCCTGGTGGTCGAAGCGCAGGTGCTGGATGCCCGCAGCTTTTGGGACGCAAATCATGCGCGGCTCTTCACCCGGCACCGGTTGCGGGTGTTTTCCCTGCTCAAGGGCCAAGTAGCTGACACCACGGAGCTGGCCCTTATCACCGAAGGCGGCCGGCTGGGCCTCGACCAGCAGGTGCTCACCAACACGCTGCACCTGGCTCCCGGCCAACAAGGCGTATTCTTCCTGGCGCGTGCGCCTTGGGCAGGACTGCCGGGCAGCGTTGGCCGGGCCTGGACGCCCTACGGTAGCGAGCAGGGCTTTATCGAGTACAACCTGGCCGAGCGCACGGCCTCGGAGCCTTTCCGGACTTATCCGGCGCTCGATGGGGCTTTTTATAAAGAGTTGAGCCGCTTCACCGGGCAGGCGCGCCGGGTACTGCAAGCCAACGCGGCCCTGGCGGCCCCCGCCGCGCCCGCCTTGCAGCGGGGCACGCTGGCGCCCAGCATCAGCAGTTTCTCGCCCCAAACGCTGCCCGCCGGAGCCGGAGCAATCCTGACGCTCAACGGCAACGATTTTGGGGCCAGCCGGGGCAGTGGCTTTGTGGAGTTTCGCAACGGCGACGACGGCGGCGCCACCCGCGTGAAGGTGCCCGACCGGGACTACGTGTCCTGGACCAATACCCGTATTCAGGTGCGGGTGCCGTCGGCTACAGGCGGGGAGGCCCAGCGGGCTCCGGCAACGTGCGCGTAACCACCAGCGACCAGCAGAGCAGTGAAACCCTGACCGCCGTTACGGTAAACTATGCGCTTACAAACGTGGAAAGCACCGATGGCGTGTACCTGCAGCGGCCCAATCACACGGCACAAAACGCGTCGGGCGGCATCACCTTCCGCTACGCCCCCAACTTTACCGCCAAACCAACTGCTATGGCCGCCTTCGAGCGGGCCATGACGTCGTGGCGCTGCCAGACGGGCATCAACTGGGAAATAGGAACCCCGGTCACGGCCAATACCATTGCCGAGGACAACCAGAACGTGATTGCCTTCGACAACGGCGCCGAACTGCCCGACCGCGTGCTCGGCCGCACCATTTCCTATTACCGCGGCTGCCTGCCTACGGGGGCGAGGTGGTGTTCTACGTAAAGGAAGTGGACATGCAGTACGACGACGCGGCCATTTTCCAGTTCGGGCCCGCCAATGCCGTGGGGTCGCGCAATGAGATTGACTTTGAAACGGTGGTCGTGCACGAGCTAGGCCACGCGCACCAGCTTGGCCACCTCATTCTGCCCGGCGCGGTGATGCACTACGCCATTGGGCGCGGCCAGAACACCCGCTCGCTCAATCCAGCCAGCGACATCATCGGCGGGCGCCAAGTGCTGCGGGTGCGCAGCTTCAAGAAATTAGCCTGCGGCCCCGCGCCCATGCTGCCAGCGCCGCTCACCAGCTTCAGCGCGCAGTTTACCAACGGCCTCGGCGTGACGGTGAGTTGGGCCACGAAGGAAGAATGTTTCCTCAATAATTTCATTATCGAGCGCAGCACGAGCAGCGATACCACTACCTGGACGCGGGTGGGCACGGTGGCGCCGAAGCCTCCCGGGTCCACGTATGATTTTTCGACGCGCAGGTTCCCGGCGGCTTGTTCTACTACCGCCTGCGCCTGTCGCGGCCCGATGGCTCCTTCGACAGCGTGGCCCCCGTGCTCCTCACCACTCAGGAAACCAGCGCCAGCGTCACTGTTTTCCCCAATCCGGCAACTGGTCCTGACCTGGGCTTGCTGTATCCGGCCGCAGTGGAAGGGGCCGTCGTGTTCCGCTTTTTGACGGCGTGGGCCGCCGGGTGCGTACCCAAAGCATCCCTACAGCAGCAGGTCTCAACAAACTGGCCTTAAACATCGCCAGCCTGGCCCCGGGCTTCTACGTGCTTAGCTGGCAGGACACCCAGGGCAAAATAGGCACCCGCAAGTTTATCCGGCAGTAAGAGCGTATCCGAATAGGAAATAAAACAGGCCGTCATGCTTCGACTTCGCTCAGCATGACGGCCTGTTGGGGTAGGCAGTAAACCGGCGCTATAAGCTGCGTCCGGCGGGCTCGGCCGCCACGGCTGCGGCGGGAGCCACGGCGTAGCTGGCCAGGCTGGGCCGCGTCGAGGTTGCCGTTGAGCCATTCGTTCTCGATGGTAGCCCCCAGTTTTTTGTAGAAGGCGATGGCGGGCTCGTTCCAGTCCAGCACCTGCCACTTCATGCGCACCGCGCCGGTGGCGCGGGCCTCGGCCACCACGGCATCGAACAGCAGCCGTCCCAGGCCGCCGCGCCGCGCCGGCTCAGTCACCACCAAGTCTTCCAGGTACAGCATGCGGCCTTTCCAGGTAGAATAAGCGGTATAGAACAGGGCGATGCCAACGATTTCGGCCGCGGTATTCTCCAGCACGAAAAAGCCGAAGATGGGCGCCGGGCCAAAGCCGTCGCGCTGCATGGCGACCAGCGTGTTGGTCACGGCCTCCGGGGCGCGCTCGTACACGGCCAGCTCCTGAATAAGCGCCAGTACCTGGGGTAAATCGGTTTCGACGCCGCGGCGCAACACGATGTTGTTTTCCATAAAAAATGCACCGGCCAAGCCGCGCTAAAAGAAATTGAGCCGCCACCGCCTCAGCAGCAACGGCCCAACTAAATTAAACCTGAATACGGGCGGTAACCCGCGAATTACATCTGCGGCTGCATCTTCTTGATGTCCTCGGTGGCATTCACCGAGTTCAATTCCCGGTATTGCTCGGGCTGCTTGGCGCCGGCCGTGGTGTCGGGGGCTGCGGGCAGGGGCGGCAGCGTGGCGGTGGGGACGTCGTCGTTGGTTTCACCCGTCGAAGGGCCGCAGGAGGGCAGCGTGAGGGAAAGCAAAGCAGCGGCCAGCAGGCCGGGGAGAAGCGTTTTTTCATGTGTGGGAAAACGAATAGGGGCGCAAGTTACGCACGGAGACCGGGTTGCGGCGCGAAGAATCGGGCCCTTTCCTACGGCGAATTTTGGACTGCCGTTGGGCTGGCCGGAAAATTAACGGAAGAGGCAGCTTCTGCTATCCGCCGCGACGGCCATTGCTAACAGGCCCGATTCGCCAATGTTACTGATGGCACGCCCCAGGCTGGCGCAGGAGGCCGCTACGCTTCGCCGCCCGCTTACCTTTGCCTGCACCTGGCCGCTTATTTGGCTTTTTCCGCGTGGTTTCTCTTTCCGTCGTCGTCATCACCTTCAACGAAGCGGCCAACATTGCCCGCTGCCTCCAGGCGCTGGGCGACGTGGCCGACGACGTGGTGGTAGTAGATTCTTTTTCCACCGACACCACCGTGGAAATCTGTCGGCAGCACGGCGCCCGGGTCATTCAGCACGCTTTTGCCGGCTACGTCGAGCAGAAAAACTACGCCACGGCCCAAGCTCAATTCGACCACGTGCTGCAGGCTCGATGCCGACGAAGTGCTGACCGACGAACTGCGCCAGTCCATCCGGGCGGCCAAGCAAAACTGGCAGCACGCGGCCTACAGCCTAGCCCGCCTCACCAATTACTGCGGCCACTGGGTGCGCCACGGCGGCTGGTACCCCGACCGCAAGCTGCGCCTCTACGACCGCCGCCTGGGCCGCTGGACCGGCCTGCTCCTGCACGAGCGCTACGAAGTGCATCCCGGCCACACCACCGGCCAGGCTCGCCGGCGACGCCCTGCACTACAGCTACCATTCCATTGCGCAGCACGTCAGCCAGCTCAATAAGTTCACCAGCATCACGGCCCAGGAGCGAGCCCTGCGCGGCACCACTAATGTCACCCTGTTTCACCTGCTGCTCAAGCCGCTATGGAAATTCGTGCACGGCTACTTTTTCCGGCTCGGCTTCCTCGATGGCTTTGCCGGCCTCTGCATTGCCGGCATCTCGGCCTGGGGCGTCTTCCTGAAGTTCGCGAAGTTGAAAACCCGCACCGAACGCGCCGAAGCATGAGCCAGACCTTCCTCGTGTCCCGCACCGACGCCATCGGCGACGTGGTGCTCACCCTGCCGGTTGCGGGCCACTCAAGCGCCTGTTTCCCGGCTGCCGGGTGGTGCTCATTGGCCGCACCTACACCGCGCCCGTGGCGGCGGCCTGCCCCTGGGTCGATGCTTTTTGAATATAGACGAGCTGGCAAAAGAGCCGGAAGCCGCCCAAGTAGCTGCTCTGCAAGCCTACCAGGCCGCCGCCATCATTCACGTATTTCCCAACCAGCGCCTGGCCCGGCTGGCTCAAAAGCCAACATTCCCGTGCGCATTGGCACGCGCAACCGCTGGCGGCACTGGCTCACTTGCAACCGGCTGGTGGCCCTCAGCCGCCGCCATTCGCCCCTACACGAAGCCCAGGCTCAACTTACAGCTGCTCCAGCCCCTGGGCCTCCCGCAGGTGCCGGACCTTCTTGACGTAGCCAAGTTGGTACGCCTGCGGCCCGTCGAAGCCTTGTCGGAACCATTCCAGCAGCTATTGCAAGCGCGCCAGCTCAATCAGGCTCAACATCATCCTGCACCCGCGCAGCCGCGGCAGCGCCCGCGAGTGGGGCCTCGACAACTTCGGCCAGGCTCGCCCGGCTATTGCACCAGGCCGGGCACCGCGTGTTTGTGACCGGCACCGCCGCTGAAGGGGAGGAGCTGGCCGACTGGCTGCAGGAGCACGCCCCCTTTCTGTCCGCCGACCTCACCGGCCAGGCTCGACCTGCCGCAGTTCCTGGCCTTTATTGCAGCGGCCGATGGGCTCGTCGCCGGCAGCACTGGCCCGCTGCACCTGGCGGCGGCGCTGGGCCGCCACGCGCTGGGGCTATACCCGCCCATCCGGCCCATGCACCCCGGCCGCTGGGCCCCGCTGGGCCCGCGTGCCGGCTTCATGGTCTTCGACAAGCCCAGCTGCGAAGACTGCCGAACCGAGCCGGCGGCCTGCCGCTGCATTCGCGCTATCGAGCCCGTGGCGGTAGCGGCGCACGTGCTGGCGTGGCAGCCATTATCTTTAGGAACGGAGTAAGTGCTGCCAAGCAACAAACAATAGCTATTCTGTCGCGTTTGGGTCTTTCCCGATGAGCGGGGCGCAACCTACCCGGCGCCGTAATCCGTACATCGGGCAGCGCCTGGCATGCGAAGCGCCGCGACACCGGGCCGTTGGGCCCGTGAAGTGGCACTTCTGCAAGGGGTTCGGCCGTGGTGGTCTGGCAGCGGGTTTACCTGCGCCCGGCACCCCGGCCGCGCCGCCAATGGCGCCTGATATGTCCTTATTCCCCATTATTTCGTAGGTTTCGGTCTACAATTCCCCCGCCCACCTGTATGAGCGATTCTCCCGAACGGGTTAAACTAAGCAAAGAGGAAAAGGACCGGCGCTTTCAGGCCGAGCCTGATGCCCGTGCTTGACCCGCTCTACAACTTTGCCTACCGCCTCACCCTCGACGAGGATGACGCCAACGACCTGGTGCAGGAAACCTACCTCAAGGCGTACCGCTTTTTCGAATATTTCGAGCCCGGCACCAACGCCAAGGCGTGGCTTTTCCGCATTCTCAAGAATTCGTTCATAAACGACTTCCGGAAAAAGAGCAAGCAGCCCGCCAAAGTCGACTACAGCGAGATTGAGGGCTATTACAATCCCGACGACGTAGAGGCCGAGGGCGAAATCGGCGCGTCCTCGTCCGACATGCGCCAGCAGTCGGCCCGCGACTTAATTGGCGACGAAGTGGCCAGTGCGCTAAATTCTTTGCCGGTCGATTTTCGCACCGTAATCATCCTGTGTGACCTAGAGGGATTCACATATGAGGAAATGGCCAAAGTGCTTGATATTCCAATCGGTACGGTACGCTCGCGCCTGCACCGGGCCCGCAATTTCCTCAAGGATAAGCTGGAGAAATATGCGCAGTCAATGGGATATGGTAATGATGCGATGGACGACGACGCGGAACTAACCGAGCCTGAAAATAATTAACCTCCCCAGCAAGAGCATGCTACCGTGGGGCAGCTCTGCAGGTCATTGTCTATCACCCTTTTCGCGCATTCACACGCATTTTCAATTATGGACCAATCCGCTACTACAAAAACCAATATGTCGGCCCCCGTTGCTGCTACCATCGACAACGGCCCCGACTGTGAACGCGTGAATACTGTACTCGACCAACTCATCGAAGGCCAGCCCGTGACGGCGGAAGACGAGGACTACCTCTACGACCACGCCAACGACTGCTCGCCCTGCTTCGACGACATCCAGAAGCAGCGCACCTTCATCAATTTTCTGAACCAAGGCGTGTCGCGCCGGTCCAGCCCCGTGAGTCTGCACGACTCAATCTTGGCCCGCGTGCACGCCGAAATGGCCTAATACCGGTCGTTACTGGCTAGCTTTGCGCGATGCAAGGCAAAATCATTGTGTTTTCGGCGCCGTCGGGCGCCGGGAAAACCACCATCGTGCATCGGCTCATGGAGCGGGTGCCCGAGCTCAGCTTCTCCATCTCGGCTTGCACCCGCGACCGCCGCGGTCGCACCGAGGCCAATGGGAAAGACTACCATTTCATTTCCGTACAGGACTTCCAGGACAAAATTCGTCACGACGAGTTTGTGGAGTGGGAAGAAGTGTACGAAGGTGCCTTCTACGGCACGCTGAAATCCGAAATTGAGCGCATCTGGGACAGCGGCAAGCACGCTATCCTGGACGTTGACGTGAAAGGCGGCCTCAGCATCAAAGAATTTTACAAGGACCGGGCCCTGGCGATTTTCGTCCGTCCTCCGTCCATCGAAGTCCTGGAGCAGCGCCTGCAGGCGCGCGCCACGGATTCGCAATCCAGCATTTCTTCGCGGGTATACAAGGCCAATTTTGAGCTGGCGTTCGAAGACCGGTTTGACGTAACCGTGGTCAACGATGACTTGGACGAGGCCACCGACCACGCCGAGCGGCTGGTGCGCCAGTTCATCAGCGCCGAACCGGCCATCGTATGAGCCGCCGGGGCCGTTCGCGGGTAGGCCTGCTGTTTGGCTCGTTCAACCCGGTGCACGTCGGTCACCTCATCCTGGCCGAGCACTTTGCCACCCGCACCGACCTGAGCGAGGTGTGGCTGGTGGTTTCGCCCCATAGCCCGTTTAAGGAAGTAGCCGACCTGCTGCCCGACACCGAGCGCCTGCGCTTAGTTGAGCTGGCCCTGGCCGGCAACCCGCGCCTGCGCGCTGAGGACATCGAGTTTAGCCTGCCACGCCCCAGCTACACCGTTGCCACACTCGACGCGTTACGCAGGCGCCACCCCGCCCACGATTTCGTGCTGCTGATGGGGGCCGATAACCTTGCCGGCCTCCCGCGCTGGCACGAAGCGCCCCGCCTGCTCTCCGAGGTAGACATCTACATCTACCCGCGTCCGGGCATTGAGCTGCCCGAGCTGTCGCCTTTTCCCCGGGCGAAAGTGATGACGGCACCCTTGCTGGACATCTCGGCCACCTACATTCGCGAAAGCCTGCGCACGGGGCAAAGCATCCGTTACCTGGTGCCGGCTGTCATTGAGGAAGCGCTTGTGGAGCTGTTTCCCCCGCCAAGCCTCATTAGCACCATCCGTTCGGTCATAAAAAAGCCCCAGCTGCAACTGGCAGCCGGGGCTTTTTGCTTTCATGCCACCAAAATCAGATGGTCATAATCTCGCTTTCTTTCTTGCTGAGCGTTCTGTCGACTTCGGCAATGTAGTTGTCGGTCGTCTTCTGTACTTTCTCTTCGGCGCTTTTGATGGCATCTTCCGAAGCGCCTTCCTTCAGCAGCTTGCGCAGGGACTCGTTCACGTCCTTGCGGATGCCCCGAACCCGCACCTTGCCGGCTTCCGATTCGTTCTTGGCCTGCTTCACCAGTTCGCGGCGGCGCTCCTCGGTCATGGCCGGGATGTTGAGCCGGACGCCGTCGGCGTCGGTCACCGGGTTCAGGCCCAGGTCGCTGTTTTTGATGGCCTTGGCTACCTCGCTCACCATGTTCTTCTCCCAGGGCTTGATGAGGAGCGAGCGGGCGTCGGGCGCGGTAATAGTAGCAATCTGGCTAACCGGGGTGGAGGTACCGTAGTAGTCCACGCGCAGGCCGTCGAGCATGGCCGGCGAGGCCTTGCCGGCCCGGATGCGGCTCATTTCCACGTTTACGTGTGCCAGGGCCTTGCTCATCGACTCGGCTAGTTCATCAAGGTAAAACTGAATTTCTTCGTCCATCTTTTTGGAAGTGCTGAATTTTAAGGGTTGAATGTTGAATGACGTTAAGTTGAGGCAAGGGTAATTCAACCCTCAAAACTCAACATTCAAAATTTCTTACGCTTGCTCCGGCTGGTTGCCCACCAAGGGCTGCAGCAGGCTGCGCTTGGGGTCCAGCACCGGCTTGCGGCCGTTGCGAATGCCGGGGCCGCCGTCGCTCACCAGCGTGCCCATGGACTCGCCGTCTAGCAAGCGCTGCAGGTTGCCGGGCGTGTTCATGTCGAACACAATAATGGGCAGGTTATTTTCCTTGCACAGCGTGAAGGCCGTCATGTCCATCACGTTCAGGTTCTTGTTGAGCACCTCGTCGAAGGTGATTTCGTGGTAGCGCGTGGCGGTGGGGTCCTTCTCGGGGTCGGCCGTGTAGATGCCGTCTACGCGGGTGCCTTTCAGGACCACGTCGGCTTCAATCTCGATGGCGCGCAGCGAGGCGGCCGAGTCGGTGGTGAAGTAAGGCGAGCCGATGCCAGCCCCAAAAATCACCACGCGGCCTTTTTCCAGGTGCCGCACGGCGCGCCGCCTGATGTAGGGCTCGCACACGCGCTGAATGGTGAGGCCCGAGAGCAGGCGCGTGCTTACTTCCAGCTTCTCGAGGGCGCTTTGCAGGGCCATGGAGTTGATGACCGTGGCCAGCATGCCCATGTAGTCGCCCTGCACGCGGTCAAGCCCGAAGGCTTCGGCCTGCACCCCGCGGTAAATGTTGCCGCCGCCAATCACGACGGCCACTTGCACGCCCGTGGCGGCTACTTCCTTAATTTCGGAAGCGTATTGCATCAGCCGCTCGGCATCGATGCCGTACTGCTGCTGGCCCATCAGCGCTTCGCCGCTGAGCTTGAGAAGGATGCGGTGGTATTTCAAGTTGGATGGGTTGAATAATTCGGAATAATTGATAGCGAGGAGCTAGGCGAACTTCACCAGCACCTGGCCTTTCTGCACGTTGTCGCGCAGGGCGACCTTGAGGGTGCTCACGATGCCGTCGGCCGGCGCTTTCAGGATGTTTTCCATTTTCATGGCTTCCAGCACCAGCAGCGGGTCGCCCTTTTGCACGGTTTGGCCGGGCTCCACCCGGATGTCTACGATAAGACCCGGCATGGGCGCCTTCAACTCGTTTACTTTGGCCGCGGCCGCGTTGCTCATGCCCAGCCGCTCCAGCAGCAGGTCGAACCGGTCTTTGGCATTTAGCTCAATTCGCTGCCCGTTTATCTTTAGTACAATATTCTTCGCGGCGTAATCGGCCGATACTACTTCCGCATTATAGGAACGACCTTCGTGCAGCACGTGAAACCGGCCGTCGCCCAAATCCGCTATGTCCCAGGCAAAAGCCTGTCCGTTGAGCGTAACATTGTCGGCGGCGCGGTAGTCAACTTCCCAGAGTTGTTCGGGGCCGGTGCTGATTTGAAGCATCTGAAGCGGATAGGGTGGGATGGAAGCGGGGGTTAAAGGTAGCCCAAATCTCAAATTAATTCAGAAATTGAGGCGTTTTTCGCCCGTTATCATTGGCATGAGGTATTTGGTTCCGGGCTTCACCAGCCTGCTGTTATTGATTCATTTACTGGCAGTAGCCCAAGTTCCGAGGTCGGGTGTGCGCAAGCCCGCCACCAAGGGGGCCGTGGATAAGAAAGTCGCACCGCCCGCCGCGACGGCGCCCGCCGGCCTGGTGGTGCCTTCCTGGCTGCCCGCCGAAGCCCCCTGCAGCCCGCGGCCACCATCCTGACCGATGTGGTGGACACCAAACTCGACGTCCGCTTCGACTACAAGAAGCAGCAGTTGCTGGGCACGGCCGTGCTCACGCTGCGCTCGCATTTCTACCCACAGTCCGAAGTAGCGCTCGATGCCAAGGGTTTCGATATTCAAAAAGTTGAGCCTGGTTGGGGACAAGAAAAACAAGACCCTTTCTTACAACTACAACAAACGCAAGCTCGTCGTTGCCCTCGACCACCCGTACCCGCGCACCACGCCCTACCAGGTGCGCATCGTGTACGTGGCCAAGCCCAACGAGCTGCCCCAGGGCGGCTCGGCCGCCATCACCTCCGACAAGGGCCTGTACTTCATCAACCCCCTGGGCCTGGAGAAGAACAAGCCCCGCCAAATCTGGACGCAGGGCGAGACCGAGGCCAACTCCTGCTGGTTCCCAACCATTGACAAGCCCAACCAGCGGATGACCCAGGAAATCAGCATGACGGTGGAAAAGCAGTTCAAAACGCTTTCCAACGGCACCCTGACCGCTTCCAAAGCCAACGCCGACGGCACCCGCACCGACACGTGGAAGCTCAAAGAGCCCCACGCGCCCTATCTGGCCACCATGGTGGTCGGCGAATTTGCCGTGGTAAACGACTCCTGGCACGGCAAGCCCGTCGATTACTACGTGGAGCCGCAGTATGCCACCACGGCCCGCACCATTTTCGGCCGCACGCCCGAAATGATGGACTTCTTTTCCAAGCGGCTGGGCATCGAATACCCTTGGGAGAAATATGCCCAGGTAGCGGTGCGCGACTACGTGAGCGGCGCCATGGAAAACACCACCGCCACTACCCACGGCTCCAGCATCCAGGCCACCCGCCGGGAATTGATTGACGCCAATTACCAATCCGGCGAGTCGACCATTGCCCACGAGCTGTTCCACCACTGGTTCGGCGACTACGTCACCAGCGAGTCTTGGGCTAACCTGCCCCTGAACGAGTCCTTCGCGGACTATTCCGAATTCCTCTGGGCCGAGTATAAGCTGGGCGCCGATGAAGCCGGCCTCGTGCAGGAAATCAAAATCAACAACTACCTCGAGGAAGCCCAAAGCAAGCGTGAGCCCCTCATTCGCTACCGCTACGCCAACCGGGAGGACATGTTCGACCGCCATTCCTACGACAAGGGCGGGCGCGTGCTGCATATGCTGCGCAAGTACGTGGGCGACGAAGCCTTCTTCGCTTCCCTGAACCGCTACCTGGTCCAGAATAAGCAGACCGCGGTGGAAGTGTCCAAGCTGCGCACGGCTTTTGAGGAAACCACCGGCGAAGACCTCACGTGGTTTTTCAACCAGTGGTTTATGCAGCGTGGCCATCCGGAGCTGCGCATTACCCATTCGTACGCCAACGGCCAGGTGACGCTGCGCGTGCAGCAGGTGCAGGATACCCTGTTCCAGCCCGTTTTCCGCCTGCCCGTCACCGTCGACGTGTGGACCAATAACAACCAGCCCACCGAACACCGCATCGTCGTCACCAAAGCCAGCCAGACCTTCGTGCTGCCCGCCAGCCAGAAGCCCAACTTGGTTAAGCTCGATAGCCAGGTGCAGTTGCTGGCTCAATTTGACGAGGAGCGCACCCAGGACGAGCTGATATTTCAGTTCTACCATGCCCGCGGCTACCAGCAGAAAGCCGAAGCCATGGAGCTGCTTCACAACAAAGCCGCCGAGATGCCGGTGAGCAGTATGCTGCGCAATGCCCTGAACGATAAATTCTGGGCCGTGCGCCGCGCCGCCCTCGACCACCTCCGTCGCTACCGCGGCCCCGAGCCTGAGGGCATGCGCAAAGACATCCAGCGCCTCGCCACCACCGACCCCAACCCCCGCGTCCGGGCCCAGGCCATCACCACCCTCGCCACCTTCCCCGACGGCACCTTTGGCCCCATTTACGCGGCGGCCATTGGCGACAGCTCCGCCCTGGTAGCCGCCGCCGCCATCCAGGCCCTAGCCAAGAAGCCCGACGTAACCACGGGGCAGCAGATAGCGACGTTGGATAACACTACCAGCAGTCCGCTTATTCTGGCCCTGGCCAGCTACTACAGCACCAACGGGGGCTGGAGCAATACACCTGGTTTCTGCGCCGCCTGCCCGATGTTCCCGAAAACGACCTGTACGCCTACTTCCAGTCTTTCGGAACCCTCATGACGCACATCCCGCCCGTAGAGCGCGACAAGGGCCTCAAAGTGCTGGAAGACTACGCTCGGAATGCCCCGCGCTATGAGGTCCGGCTGGGTGCCTACCGGGGCCTGGCCCTACTGGTACCCACTACCCCCACCTTGAAGGCGGTGCTGCAAAACATCCGCGACAAAGAAACCGACGACCGCCTCAAGGCATTCTATAACCTTATGTAGCAGCCTCCAAAGGCAGTTTTTAGAAAAAAGTCACACCTTTTTTTGCCTGAGTGCTTGCCTGGTGTCAGAAAAGCCCTAATTTTGCGACTCCTTACGAAACACTACTACTTCGGTAGCCGGTGAAACGAAAGGGATTCGCTTTCTGGCAATCGGCCGGCAAGCCACAAATTGGGGAGGTTCCAGAGCGGCCAAATGGGACAGACTGTAACTCTGTTAGTGTAAACTTTCGAAGGTTCGAATCCTTCTCTCCCCACTTTTTTGAGGCCAACTGCGGGAGTAGCTCAGGGTAGAGCGGCAGCCTTCCAAGCTGCAGGTCGCGGGTTCGAACCTCGTCTCCCGCTCATTTTATAGCATAAGCCGTTTTAGCTCAGTGGTAGAGCACTTCCTTGGTAAGGAAGAGGTCATGGGTTCAAATCCCATAAATGGCTCAGATTACATTACAAGTCCTTCGGCCCATATTTCCGGGCTGCGGGCACGGTTCTCTCAGGTAAGCGACGCACAGTTTTCTATTTCGTAGGGGCTGAGTCTCGCTTTCTTGTTGTAGGGTCCGATTTATCCTCAAATTCACTTCACCACCTCTTTTTTACTCTTTACAATGGCTAAAGAAAATTTCGACCGGTCCAAGCCGCACGTAAACATCGGTACCATCGGCCACGTCGACCACGGCAAAACGACCCTGACCGCTGCTATCACGCAGGTGCTGGCCAACAAGGGCCTGGCCGAAAAGCGCGATTTCGGTTCGATTGACAACGCCCCCGAAGAGAAAGAGCGTGGTATCACCATCAACACCTCGCACGTAGAGTACTCGACGGTTAACCGTCACTACGCTCACGTTGACTGCCCCGGTCACGCCGACTATGTGAAGAACATGGTAACCGGTGCTGCCCAGATGGACGGTGCTATCCTCGTGGTAGCTGCTACCGACGGCCCGATGCCCCAGACCCGTGAGCACATCCTGCTCGCCCGTCAGGTAGGTGTTCCCCAACTGGTGGTATTCATGAACAAAGTAGACATGGTGGATGACCCCGAGCTCCTCGAGCCTGGTGGAAATGGAAATCCGCGAGCTTCTCTCGTTCTACGACTTCGACGGCGACAACATTCCGGTTATCCAGGGTTCGGCCCTCGGCGGCCTCAACGGCGATGCCAACTGGGTCCCCAAAATCGAAGAGCTGATGGACGCGGTTGACTCGTTCATTCCGATTCCTGCTCGTCTGACCGACCTGCCCTTTCTGATGCCTGTTGAGGACGTGTTCTCGATTACTGGCCGTGGCACTGTTGCTACCGGTCGTATCGAGCGCGGCATCATCAACTCGGGTGAGCAAGTTGACATCCTGGGTATGGGTGCTGCTGCCGGCCTGAAGTCGACGGTTACGGGTGTGGAAATGTTCCGCAAAATCCTCGACCGTGGCGAAGCTGGTGACAACGTAGGTTTGCTGCTCCGCGGTATTGAAAAAGAAGCCATCCGTCGCGGCATGGTTATCTGCAAGCCCGGCTCGGTAACTCCTCACCAGAAGTTCAAGGCTGAAGTTTACGTTCTCTCGAAAGAGGAAGGTGGCCGTCACACGCCGTTCTTCAACAACTACCGTCCGCAGTTCTACCTGCGCACCACCGACGTTACCGGCATCATCACCCTCCCAGAAGGTGTTGAAATGGTAATGCCCGGCGACAACATCACCATCACGGTTGAGCTCATCAACAAGGTGGCAATGGAGAAAGGCCTCCGTTTTGCTATCCGTGAGGGTGGCCGTACGGTAGGTGCTGGTCAGGTAACCGAAGTTCTTGACTAAGCTCCGGCTTAACAGTAAAAAAGCCGCTTCCGACAACTCGGGGGCGGCTTTTTTACGCTGAAACAGAAGGGCATATTTGTTTTGTCCGCTGTTTCTCTTACCTTTGCACTCCCTTTGGCGAAATGCGCTAAGCGGGAATGCCAATAAACGAGTGTAGTTCAAGGGTAGAATAGAGGTCTCCAAAACCTTTGATGGGAGTTCGAATCTCTCCACTCGTGCAATTTGGGCCAGTTGGCCCGCTCCATGTCGTTTCAGCGGCAACGCTGTTTTTTCCTCAACCAATGGACAAACTGAGCAATTATTTCCGCACTACCATCGAGGAAATGCGCTACAACGTAACGTGGCCTTCGACGACGGAACTGCAAAAAAGCGCCGGTCTCGTGCTGATTGGTTCGCTCGTGTTTGCCATCGTGGTAGGCGTCATGGACGTAAGCTTCGAGTCGATACTCAAAGCCTTTTACAACTCGTTTCGCTAATCAACAACTAAGATGGGCGAATTGAAATGGTACGTGGTACGCTCTGTGAGCGGCCAGGAAAAAAGCCAAAAACTACCTCGAAACGGAGCTCGGCCGGCATAACCTGACCGAGTGGTGCCGCAGGTGCTGATTCCGGTAGAGAAGGTATTCGAGATGCGCAACGGCAAGAAGCGCGTGCGCGAGCGCAACCTGTACCCCGGCTACATCATCATCCACGCCGACCTCGGCCACGGTGAAGTTGACCACATCATCACCAGCACGCCTGGCGTAATTGGCTTCCTCGGCGATAAAGACAAGAAGGACGCGGCTAACAACAAGCCCGTACCGCTGCACATCTCCGAAGTAAACCGCATCCTCGGCATCGTGGACGAAGCCGAGCAGCAGACCACCGCTACCCTAGACAAGCCTTACGTAGTAGGCGAACTCGTGAAAGTGGTAGACGGTCCGTTCAATGGCTTCTCCGGTAATGTGGACGAGGTATTTGAAGAGCGTAAGAAGCTCAATGTAGTCGTGAAGATTTTCGGCCGTTCGCAGCCGGTAGAACTCAGCTATACCCAAGTAGAAAAAGAGGTGTAACCCTCTCTCGATTATACCACGCCGGCTAATTGCTCCGGGTCGGCGGGGCTTCCAAACAGGAGTTTATATGTACTGAGGCAAGCGCGAGTTACGACGCAGGAGCCACAGCCAACACAATCAAATGGCCAAAGAAATCAGAGGTTATCTGCGTCTGCAGATAAAGGAGGCGCCGCGAATCCTTCGCCGCCGGTAGGACCTGCACTTGGTAGCAAAGGCTTGAACATCATGGAATTTTGCAAGCAGTTCAATGCTCGCACCCAAGATAAAGCCGGCCAAGTTTGTCCTGTACTCATCACCATGTACACCGACAAGTCGTTTGACTTCGTGGTGAAAACGGCACCGGCTCCGGTGCTGCTCATGGAAGCTGCCAAGCTGCAGAGCGGCTCGAAAGAGCCTAACCGCAACAAGGTGGGCTCCGTGACGTGGGACCAAGTCCGCACCATCGCCGAAACCAAAATGGCTGACCTGAACGCCTTCAAGGTGGAAGCAGCTATGAAGCAGGTGGCAGGTACGGCCCGCAGCATGGGTATTACCATCAAGGGCGACTCTCCTTTTGCTGAATAATTAAAAGGAAAAACGACAGATGGCAAAAATTAGCAAAAAGCGCAAGGAAGCCCTTGCCAAGCACGACCTCACGGAAGTGCGCACCCTCCTGGAGGCGGCCAAAGTGGTGAAGGACATTACCTACACCAAATTTGACGCCTCGGTAGATATCGACGTTCGCCTCGGCGTGGACCCCGCAAAGCGGACCAGATGGTTCGTGGCGTGGCCACCCTGCCCCACGGCACCGGCAAAACCGTTCGTGTTCTGGCTCTGGTTACTCCCGACAAGGAGGCCGAAGCTCTGGCCGCCGGCGCCGACTTCGTGGGTCTGGACGACTATATCTCGAAAATCGAGAAAGGCTGGACCGACATCGACGTAATCATCACTATGCCCGCTGTAATGGCTAAGGTAGGTCGCCTGGGCCGTGTGCTCGGTCCCCGTGGTCTGATGCCGAACCCGAAGTCTGGTACCGTTACGACCGACGTAGCTAAGGCTGTGCAGGAAGTGAAAGCTGGTAAAATCGACTTCAAAGTTGACAAAACCGGTATCATTCACTGCTCGGTGGGTAAAGTATCGTTCGACGAGAAGATGCTGGCCGAAAACGCCCTGGAGATTATCCAGACGTTGGGTCGCCTGAAGCCTTCTTCTTCGAAAGGCACCTACATCAAGAGCATCACGCTCAGCAGCACGATGTCGCCTGCCGTTCCGGTGGACAGCCAAGTAAACTCCGCTAACTAATTAACCCAACCAAACATGACCAGGGAAGAAAAACAAGCCCTCGTGGATGAGTTGAGCGGAAAATTCCAATCGCACAACTCGTTCTACATTGTCGATGCTTCGGTAATGTCGGTAGCGAAAATCAACGATTTCCGTCGTCTGTGCTTCAACCGCGGTATGGAATACAAGGTGTATAAAAACACCTTTATCCGTAAGGCGCTGGACACCCTCGGCCACGATACTTCGGAGATGGATGCTGCGCTGAAAGGCTCTTCGGGCGTGTTGTTCTCTACGGAGAGCGGCTCGGCTCCCGCAAAGCTGCTGCGCGACTTCTACAAAGCGCAGGCTTATCCCCGCGGTGTTGAGCCCAAGCCCGTGCTGAAAGGCGCTTATGTTGATGCCAGCATCTACATTGGCTCGAACCAGGCTCGAAGGTTTGACCACTATCAAAGGCAAGCAGGAACTGCTCGGTGAACTCATCGGCCTGCTGCAATCGCCAGCCAAAAATGTTATCTCGGCTCTTCAGAGCGGTGGTAACAAACTGGCCGGTATCCTCAAAACGCTTTCCGAAAAAGAGGCCGCCTAAGCGCCACGCTCCTTTTTCGACTTCAACAATAAATTTTCAACAACACATTTTTTTAACAATCTACAGAAATGGCAGATTTGAAAGCATTCGCTGAGCAGCTCGTAAACCTGACGGTGAAAGAAGTAAACGAATTGGCAACCATCCTGAAGGACGAGTACGGCATCGAGCCCGCTGCTGCTGCTCCCGTAATGATGGCCGGTGGTGGCGCTGCTGCCGCTGACGAGGCTCCCGAGGAGAAGACGTCGTTCGACGTTATCCTGAAGGCTGCCGGTGGTGCCAAGCTGGCTGTAGTTAAGCTGGTGAAGGACCTGACCGGTCTCGGCTTGAAAGAAGCCAAAGAACTGGTTGATGGTGCTCCCAAGCCCCTGAAAGAAGGCGTAACCAAAGACGAGGCTGAGTCGCTGAAGAAGCAGGCTCGAGGAAGCCGGTGCTGAAGTAGAGGTTAAGTAATTTCTGCTCCTGAAGCATCTCCGGACCCGCTTCGAATAAGGATTAGACCTGGCAACTTAGCCAGGTCTTTTCCTGTTTGTAGTGTGTCAAAAGCGCGAGCTTTCTAGTTCGCGCTTCTTTGCGTCAGCTAATGCCACTATAAATGTGTGCTTTAGGGAGTGCCAGGTTCTGCCTCGCACCGCTGGCCAGCCACTTTCATGGCTTCCTTTAT
Source organism: Hymenobacter humi (assembly GCF_042665855.1). Taxonomy (NCBI): domain Bacteria; kingdom Pseudomonadati; phylum Bacteroidota; class Cytophagia; order Cytophagales; family Hymenobacteraceae; genus Hymenobacter; species Hymenobacter humi. The sequence continues at coordinate 1,451,683 of NZ_JBHTEK010000001.1, forward strand.
TTACGCTTCTGTGTCCATCTTTTAATCCCCATCGCATTGGCTACACCGAAAGCAAAGACGGCCGCCCTGAAGAAAACGGCCGCCGAGCGAATCAATTTCGCCAAGATTAAGAAGGTTATTGAATATCCGGACTTCCTGGACGTGCAGGTTCGCTCGTTCCAGGAATTCTTTCAGTTGGAAACCGCTGCTGAGCGTCGTTCTAACGAAGGATTGTTCAAAGTGTTTGCCGAGAACTTTCCGATTTCGGATTCGCGCGAAAATTTCGTGCTCAACTTTATCGACTATCACGTCGACCCGCCGAAATATTCGGTTGACGAGTGCATCGACCGCGGCCTGACCTACTCGGTTCCCCTGAAGGCCAAGCTCCGGTTGATTTGCAATGATAAGGACAACGAGGACTTCGAGACGATTGAGCAGGAGGTGTTCCTCGGGAACATCCCTTACATGACCGTAAAGGGTTCGTTCGTTATCAACGGCGCCGAGCGGGTTATCGTATCGCAGCCTGCACCGCTCGCCGGGCGTATTCTTCGCCCAGAGTAAGCACACTAACGGCACCAAGCTGTATTCGGCCCGGATTATCCCGTTCAAAGGCTCGTGGATTGAATTTGCCACGGACGTGAACAACGTGATGTACGCGTACATCGACCGGAAGAAGAAATTCCCGGTGACGACGCTGCTTCGCGCCATCGGCTACGGCACCGACAAAGACATTCTCGACCTGTTTGGTTTGTCGGAGGAAGTGAAGGCTGACAAGAAAAACCTCAAGAAAGCCGTTGGTCGCAAGCTGGCTGCCCGGGTGCTCCGCACCTGGACGGAAGACTTCGTGGACGAAGACACCGGCGAAGTAGTATCCATCGACCGCAACGAAGTGTTGCTCGAGCGTGACGCTACCATTGAGGAAGCTGACATTGACGTGATTCTGGAGGCCGGCGCCAAGTCGGTAATCCTGCACCGTGAGAACGTGAACATTGCGGACTTCGCAATTATCTACAACACGCTGCAGAAGGACAACTCCAACTCGGAAAAGGAAGCCGTTGAGCAGATTTACCGCCAGCTCCGGAACACGGAGGCTCCTGACGAAGAAACCGCTCGTGACATCATCCAGAAGCTGTTTTTCTCGGACAAGCGCTACGACCTCGGGGAAGTGGGCCGCTACCGGATTAACAAGAAGCTCCAGATTGGCATGGACCAGGAGTCGCGGGTATTGACCAACCAGGACATTGTTCTGATTGTGAAGTACCTGATTGGTTTGAGCAACTCGAAGGCCATTGTCGATGATATTGACCACTTGAGCAACCGTCGTGTGCGCACGGTAGGGGAGCAGCTCTACGCTCAGTTTGGCGTGGGTCTGGCCCGTATGGCGCGTACCATCAAGGAGCGCATGAACGTGCGCGACAACGAGGACTTCAAGCCGGTTGATTTGATTAATGCCCGGACTTTGTCCAGCGTTATCAACTCGTTCTTCGGTACGAACCAGCTGTCGCAGTTCATGGACCAAACCAACCCGCTGGCCGAGGTAACGCACAAGCGTCGCGTATCGGCTCTGGGGCCAGGAGGTCTGTCGCGTGAGCGCGCTGGTTTCGAAGTACGTGACGTACACTACACCCACTATGGCCGTCTGTGCACCATCGAAACGCCGGAAGGACCAAACATTGGTCTTATTTCGTCGCTGTGCGTGCATGCTCGCGTGAACGCCATGGGCTTCATCGAGACGCCTTACCGCGACGTGAAAGCCGGCAAGGTGGACATGAGCGAGAACGTGAAGTTTCTGACTGCTGAGGAAGAAGATACCCACCACATCGCCCAGGCCAACTCCCTGCTCGATGCCAACGGTAACCTGACTCAGGAGCTGGTGAAAGGTCGTTTCGAAGGCGACTTCCCCGTAGTAAATCCTTCGGAGTACTCCTACATGGACGTGGCTCCGAACCAGATTGTATCGGTTGCTGCTTCGTTGATTCCGTTCCTGGAACACGACGACGCCAACCGTGCACTGATGGGCTCGAACATGCAGCGCCAGGCAGTTCCCCTTCTCCGTCCCGAGGCTCCGATTGTGGGCACGGGTCTGGAAGGCCGCATTGCCAGCGACTCGCGTACCCTGATTATGTCGGAAGGTGAAGGCGTGATTGACTACGTTGACGCCAATAAAATCGTGGTGAAGTACGACCTCACGGAGGACGACATCATGGTGAGCTTCGACGCCGAGCGTATTACCTACGACCTCATCAAGTTCCGTCGCACCAACCAGGACACCTGCCTCAACCTAACGCCGCTCGTGAAGCGTGGCGAGCGGGTGACCAAGGGCCAGGCGCTTTGCGAAGGTTACGGCACGAACCAGGGCGAACTCGCCCTGGGCCGTAACATGCAGGTGGCCTTTATGCCGTGGCAGGGCTACAACTTCGAGGATGCCATCGTCATCTCGGAGCGTGTGGTTCGCGATGACATCTTTACCTCGATTCACATTGAGGAGTTTGAGCTGGAAGTGCGCGAGACCAAGCGCGGCGAAGAAGAGCTGACCTCGGAAATTCCGAACGTGAGCGAAGAAGCCGTGCGCAACCTCGACGACAACGGCATCATTCGCCTCGGTGCGGAGGTGAAAGAAGGCGACATTCTGATTGGTAAAATCACGCCGAAAGGCGAGACGGACCCCACTCCGGAAGAGAAGCTGCTCCGGGCCATCTTCGGCGACAAGGCCGGCGATGTGAAAGATGCTTCGCTTAAGGCGCCGCCCTCCCTGCAGGGTGTGGTTATCGGCACCAAACTGTTCTCGCGCCCTAAGAAAGACAAAAACCTCCGGGCTAAGTCGAAGAAGGAAGTGGAAGACCTGAAGGCGACCTACGCGCAGGAACTGCGTGGTGTGAAAGCCATCATGATTGACAAGCTGGTGCAATTGCTGGAAGGCAAAACGTCGCAGGGCATCAAACACCGCTTTGGCGAGGAGATGATTGCCAAGGGCGTGAAGTTCAACCGTAAGAACATCAACGAGGGGATGTTCCCCGAGAAGAATCCTTACAAGGACGAAAGCAACTACGCCGTTCCGGAAGAAGTGAACCTGTTTAAGGACCTGATTCTGGAAGGCTGGACGGCTGATGCCCGCGTGAATGGCCTGGTACTGGAGCTGGTGCGTAACTACGCCAAGCGCCGCAACACCATCACCGCGAAATTCAAGCGTCAGCGCTTTACCCTGGAAGTAGGTGACGAACTGCCCGCTGGCATCGTGCAGCTTGCCAAAGTTTACATCGCCAAGAAGCGCAAGCTGAAGGTGGGTGATAAAATGGCCGGCCGCCACGGTAACAAGGGTGTGGTAGCCCGCATCGTGCGCGATGAGGACATGCCCTTCCTGCCCGACGGCACGCCGATGGACATCGTGCTGAACCCGCTCGGTGTACCAAGCCGGATGAACATCGGTCAGATTTACGAGACCGTACTTGGTTGGGCTGGTCTGAAAATGGGTCGCACCTATGCTACCCCCATTTTCGACGGAGCTACCGAAGACGAAGTTGCTCGTGAGCTGACCGAGGCTGGCTTGCCCGACTGGGGACGTGCTTACCTGCACGATGGTTTGACGGGCGACCGTTTCGACCAGCCGGTAACCGTGGGCGTGATTTATATGCTCAAGTTGGGTCACTTGGTTGACGACAAGATGCACGCTCGTTCCATCGGGCCGTACTCGCTCATCACGCAGCAGCCGCTGGGTGGTAAGGCGCAGTTCGGTGGCCAGCGCTTCGGCGAGATGGAGGTGTGGGCATTGGAGGCCTTCGGTGCTTCCAACGTTCTCCAGGAAATCCTGACGGTGAAGTCGGACGACGTGGTGGGCCGTGCTAAAGCTTACGAAGCCATTGTAAAAGGCGACGTTCTGCCCAAGCCGAACATCCCCGAGTCGTTCAACGTGTTGCTCCACGAACTCCGTGGTCTGGCACTGGAAATCACCCTGGAATAGTAAATAGGTTTTTAGTTGCCGGTTGCTTGTTTCTGGTCTTGTTAAGATTACTGGAAATGAGCAACCAGCAACTAGAAACCAACTCGCCGGCAAGCCATACGAGCGGCTACTAGAGCAGCTCATGTAACGAAGGGTGCGAAAACGCTTCGGTGACAGATAAAGGAGAGGTTGTTCCGAGATATGGTCAGGACAGCAATTCACTCTCTGAGTTTCCTAACCGAAGGCCTTCCCATCCGTCCGCTAACCCGGCAATTGGATTACCCGACTTTCTAAAAGGCTTTTGCGCATCATACCTATCTGGTCCGTAGCGGCACTTTTCTAAGAGTCAAACTGTTGGGAACTCTTGCATTCTTCTGGCGAAGGATGAGGCGCCCAACAGCTCAAAGCCAACAGCTAACAGCTTAAAACCAATCAAATGGCTTTCGCAAAAAACAAGAAACTGGTACAGGACTTCTCCAAAGTCACCATTTCCCTGGCCTCGCCCGAAGCAATTCTGGAGCGCAGCACCGGCGAAGTAGTGAAGCCTGAAACCATCAATTACCGCACCTACAAGCCCGAAATGGGTGGCTTGTTCTGTGAGCGGATTTTCGGTCCGGTTAAGGACTGGGAATGCCATTGCGGCAAATACAAGCGCATTCGCTACAAGGGCATCATCTGCGACCGTTGCGGCGTGGAGGTGACCGAGAAGAAAGTGCGGCGTGAGCGCATGGGCCACATCGAACTGGTGGTGCCCGTTGCTCACATCTGGTACTTCAAGTCGCTCCCCAACAAAATCGGCTACCTGCTGGGCTTGCCCACCAAGAAGCTCGACCAGATTATTTATTACGAGCGGTACGTCGTTGTTCAGCCCGGTACTCTGGCGGAAGAAGGCGTGCAGATTCTCGACTTCCTCACCGAGGACGAGTACCTGGACATCATCGACAAACTCCCCGGGAGAACCAGATGCTGCCCAACGAGGACCCCAACAAGTTTATCGCCCGCATGGGTGCTGATGCCCTGCACATGTTGCTGGAGCGCATCAACTTGGACGAGTTGAGCTACTCGCTGCGTGACTCGGCTGCTCACGAAACTTCGCAGCAGCGTAAGGCTGAGGCCTTGAAGCGTCTGCGCGTAGTAGAAGCTTTCCGTGATGCCGCTACCCGCGTGGAGAACCGCCCCGAGTGGATGGTCATCCGCATGGTACCGGTGATTCCGCCGGAACTGCGTCCCCTTGTTCCGTTGGATGGTGGCCGTTTCGCTACTTCCGACTTGAACGATCTGTACCGTCGCGTTATCATCCGCAACAACCGCCTCAAGCGCCTGATTGAAATCAAAGCGCCCGAGGTGATTCTGCGGAACGAGAAGCGCATGCTGCAGGAAGCTGTTGACTCCTTGTTCGACAACTCGCGTAAGGTGAACGCCGTGCGCGCCGAAGGCAACCGTGCCCTGAAGTCGCTGTCCGACATGCTGAAAGGCAAGCAGGGCCGCTTCCGTCAGAACCTGCTCGGTAAGCGTGTCGACTACTCGGGTCGTTCGGTAATCGTGGTGGGTCCTGAGCTGAAACTGCACGAGTGCGGTCTGCCCAAGAACATGGCGGCCGAGCTGTTCAAGCCGTTCATCATCCGCAAGCTCATCGAGCGCGGCATTGTGAAGACGGTGAAGTCGGCTAAGAAAATCGTGGACCGTAAGGACGCTGTGGTGTGGGACATCCTGGAAAATGTGCTGAAAGGCCACCCAGTATTGCTCAACCGTGCTCCTACGCTGCACCGCTTGGGTATCCAGGCATTCCAGCCGCGCCTCATTGAGGGCAAGGCTATCCAACTGCACCCACTCGTTTGTACGGCCTTCAACGCTGACTTTGACGGTGACCAGATGGCTGTGCACGTTCCCCTTGGACCGGCCGCTATCTTGGAAGCCTCCATGCTCATGTTGGCCTCGCACAACATCCTGAACCCGGCCAACGGCGCGCCCATCGCGGTACCGTCGCAGGACATGGTTCTTGGTCTGTACTACGTAACCAAAGGCAAGCGCAGCACCGAAAACGAGACGATTCAGGGCGAAGGCCGTGTGTTCTACTCGGATGAAGAGGTCGTGATTGCCCTCAATGAAGGCCAGCTCTCGAAGCACGCCTACATCAAGGTCCGTACGCAGGTGCGCGACGAGAACGACGACTTGGTAACCAAAATCGTGGACACCGTGGCTGGCCGCGTGCTGTTCAACCAGATGATTCCTGAGGAAGTTGGCTTTATCGACGAGCTTCTGACCAAGAAGAAGCTGCAGCAAATCATCTCGACGGTATTCAAGCGCACGGGCATGGCTCGTACGGCTCAATTCCTGGACGACATCAAGACTCTTGGTTTCCAGTCGGCCTACAAAGGCGGCTTGAGCATGGGTCTGGGCGACATCCAGATTCCGAAAGAGAAGGACGAGCTGGTCCTGCAAGCCCAGAACGACGTGAAGGCCGTAACTCAGAACTACCAGATGGGTCTGATTACCGACAACGAGCGTTACAACCAGGTTATCGACATCTGGACGCGTATCAACAACCAAATCACGGAAACGCTGATGGGTCGTTTGGAGCGCGAAAACCAGGGCTTCAACTCCATCTACATGATGATGCACTCGGGAGCCCGTGGCTCGCGCGAGCAGATTCGTCAGCTGGGCGGTATGCGTGGTCTGATGGCCAAGCCGCAGAAGTCGCTGCAGGGCTCGATTGGTGAGATTATCGAAAACCCGATTCTGTCTAACTTCAAAGAAGGCCTGGACGTAATCGAGTACTTCATCTCGACCCACGGTGCCCGGAAAGGTCTCGCCGACACGGCTCTGAAGACGGCTGACGCCGGCTACCTGACCCGTCGTCTGGTAGACGTTTCGCAGGACGTAATCGTGAACGAGCCGGATTGCGGTACCTTGCGTGGCATCGAGACCTTCGCGTTGAAAGACAACGAGGACATCGTTGAGCCACTGTCCGAGCGTATCCTCGGCCGCGTAACGGTTCACGACATTGTTGACCCCATCACGGACGAAGTAATCCTGACTTCCGGTTCGGAAATCAAGGAAGACACGACCCGTCGTATCGATGCCACCGGCATCGAGTCGGTGGAGATTCGCTCGGTGCTGACTTGCGAAAGCAAGCGCGGTATCTGCGCCAAGTGCTACGGCCGTAACCTGGCTTCGGGCCGTATGGTGCAGCGTGGCGAGGCCGTTGGTGTTATCGCCGCTCAGTCGATTGGTGAGCCCGGCACGCAGCTGACCCTGCGTACCTTCCACGTAGGTGGTACGGCTTCCAACATTGCAGTGGAAGCCAACATCAAGTCGAAGTTCGCCGGTGTGGTTGAGTTCGAAGACGTACGTACCGTGGCTACCACCACGCCAGAAGGCGTGAAGGGTGCCGTGGTAATGGGTCGCTCGGGCGAGATTCGCATCGTGGAGAAAGGCACTGGCAAAGTATTTACCACCAACCACGTTCCCTACGGCTCTTTCATGCTGGTAGAGGAAGGTCAGGAGGTGGAGAAAGGCCAGGAACTGAACAACTGGGACCCCTACAACGCCGTTATTTTGGCCGAGTTCGACGGTACCGTTCAGTTTGATGCCATCACCGAAGGCATTACGTATCGTGAGGAGTCGGACGAACAGACCGGTCACCGCGAGAAGGTAATCATCGAATCGAAGGCCAAGGATCAGAACCCCTCCATCATCATCCGCCCCGGTAAGAAGGGCGATGCCGAAGGCCAGAAGGCGTACAGCATTCCGGTGGGTTCGCACTTGAACGTGGAGAACAACGACAAAATCAAGGCGGGTCACATCCTGGCTAAGATTCCTCGCTCCGTTGGCAAAACCCGTGACATCACCGGTGGTCTGCCGCGTGTTACCGAACTATTCGAAGCCCGTAACCCGTCGAACCCCGCCGTGGTATCGGAAATCGATGGCGTAGTAACCTACGGTACCGTGAAGCGTGGTAACCGCGAAATCTACGTGGAGTCGAAAGACGGTGTCAAGAAGAAGTACATGGTGCCGCTGTCGAAGCACATTCTGGTGCAGGACAACGACTTCATCCGCGCCGGCATGCCGCTGTCGGATGGTGCCATCACGCCTTCGGACATCCTGAGCATTCAGGGCCCCGGCGCCGTGCAGGAATACCTCGTGAACGAGATTCAGGAAGTGTACCGCTTGCAGGGTGTGAAAATCAACGATAAGCACATCGAGGTGGTAGTTCGCCAGATGATGCAGAAAGTTGTGATTCTGGATGCCGGTGACACGTCGTTCCTCGAAAATCAGGTGATTGATAAAATCATCTTCATGGCCGAGAACGACATGATTATCGACATGAAAGTCGTGACCGAAGCCGGTGATTCGACCAACATGAAGCCTGGTCAGATTGTGAACGCCCGCAAGCTTCGCGACGAGAACAGCAGCCTGAAGCGCCGTGACCTTGCCCTCGTGCAAGTGCGCGATGCCCAACCTGCCGTTTCGCGTCCGACGCTGCAAGGCATCACGCAGGCTTCGTTGGGTACGGCCTCGTTCATCTCGGCCGCTTCCTTCCAGGAGACGACCAAGGTGCTGAGCGAAGCCGCCATCCGTGGCAAAGCCGACCAGCTCCTGGGCTTGAAGGAGAACGTAATCGTTGGTCACCTCATCCCGGCCGGTACTGGCTTGCGCGAGTACACGCGTCAGGTAGTAGGCTCGAAAGAGGAAATGGAGGCTGCACAAGCCGCCAAAGCCGCCGAAGAAGCCGTTCCCGCCAAGCGGCCCAGCCGCGCTGGCAAGCGTGAAGTATCGGCAGAGTAATCCGCCGTAGGTTTGTAATCGAAAAGCCGACTGGGGTAACCCGGTCGGCTTTTTTGTTTTCCTTGGATGAGACTGAACTCATCAGAACGTGATGCTGAGCTTGCCGAAGCATCTTTACCGCTTCGTTGAAGGAATGTCCACACGGTATTCTCACCAACACCGGCCGTACCGTACTATACATCGGTGTAACCAACGACCTCACCCGACGCTTGTACGAGCACCGTTCCAGCAATGGAGATGCCAGCAAGTTCACTGGTCGCTACCAAGCCGATTTACTGGTTTACTTTGAGGTTCTGCCCGATGCTACCCAAGCCATTGCCCGCGAAAAGCAATTCAAAAAGATGGACCCGAGCTAAGAAAGATGCGTTAATCAATACCTTCAATCCTGACTGGATTGAGATTGATTTAGAAACGTGGCAGGGCTAACAACGAAGCGGTAAAGATGCTTCGGCAAGCTCAGCATGACGTTCTGATTTAATGTACTATTAATCTATTTACATGCAACCAACCGACCAAAACCCAGACCCTAACGCCATCAACATCGAGCTTTCCGAAGCCATGGCCGAGGGCGAATACGCAAACCTTGCTATGATTGCGCATAGCAACAGCGAGTTCGTGATTGACTTCATCCGCATGATGCCCGGCCTGCCCAAGGCCAAGGTGAAGGCACGCATTGTTGTTACCCCCGAGCACGCCAAGCGCCTCCTACAGGCCCTTACGGAAAACATCGAACGGTTCGAAGCTGCCTTCGGCCCCATCAAAATGCAGAACGAAGCCCCGAGCTACCCGATGAACTTTGGTGGTGCAGTAGGGGAGGCCTAAGGCTTTTATTCAGCTCAACTTGCGAAAGCGTCTCCATAACCAAAGAGGCGCTTTCTTTTTTTGCTCAATCCAGCTGTCTAAAAATTAACATCCTCAGTCTGTTTGCTATTGCGCCGAAATAATCTTACCTTTGCAAGCCAAATTTTAGGGGCAAACGGCTCCAAACAAACCATTCGCTAAATGCCAACCATCAATCAGTTAGTACGGAAAGGCCGTGAGGCTTTGACTACCAAGTCGAAGTCGCCCGCCCTTGATTCGTGCCCGCAGCGTCGGGGCGTGTGCACCCGTGTGTACACCACCACGCCTAAGAAGCCGAACTCGGCTATGCGCAAAGTGGCCCGTGTGCGCCTTACCAACGGTAAGGAAGTAAACGCATACATCCCCGGTGAAGGCCACAACCTCCAGGAACACAGCATTGTGCTGATTCGTGGTGGCCGGGTTAAAGACTTGCCAGGTGTTCGCTACCACATTATCCGTGGCGCCCTGGACACCGCCGGTGTAAGCGGCCGGACCCAGCGTCGTTCGAAGTACGGTGCCAAGCGTCCGAAGCCCGGTCAACCCGCAGCAGCAGCTGGCAAGGGTGGCAAAGGCGCACCCGCTAAGAAAAAGTAAATAGTAAGGTTTCTGGTTTCTAGTTGCTGGTTTCTTGTTCATCAACGAAGCCAGCAACCAGAAACTAGCAACCAGAAACCAGAAACTATATTCAAAATGAGAAAGTCTAAACCAAAGAAGCGCATCTTGCTGCCGGACCCTAAGTACAAGGAGACGCTGGTAACCCGTTTCGTGAACTACATGATGTACGACGGTAAGAAAAACCTAGCGTACACCATCTTCTATGACGCCTGCGACCTCGTGGAGCAGCGCACCAAGGAGAGCGGCCTCGAAATGTGGCGCAAAGCGTTGAACAACGTGATGCCCACCGTGGAAGTAAAGAGCCGCCGTGTAGGTGGTGCCACCTTCCAGGTTCCGATTGAAGTGCGCGCCGACCGCCGCATTTCGGTTGGTGCTAAATGGATGATTCAGTACGCTCGTCGTCGTGGTGAGAAGACCATGAAGGACAAGCTAGCTGGCGAAATTATTGCTGCTGCCAAAGGCGAAGGTGCTGCCGTTAAAAAGAAAGACGACACCCACCGCATGGCTGAGGCCAACAAGGCCTTCTCGCACTTCCGTTTCTAAACAAGTGCGAATGAGTGAATGAGTGAATGAGTGATTTAACCTTAACGGAACCTAATCACTGATTCACTCATTCGCTTATTCACTAATTCACTCATTGTAAAATGGCCGTTAACAAAGAACTTTATTACCTCCGCAACATCGGGATTATGGCGCACATCGACGCCGGTAAGACCACGACGTCGGAGCGTATTCTGTATTACACGGGTAAAACCCACAAAATCGGGGAAGTGCACGACGGTGCCGCCACGATGGACTGGATGGAGCAGGAGCAGGAGCGCGGCATCACGATTACTTCGGCTGCCACGACTACGTTCTGGAACTACCCCACCGACATCAAGGGTGACCCGACTCCGGACACCAAGCAGTACAAAATCAACCTGATTGACACCCCCGGCCACGTAGACTTTACGGTGGAAGTGGAGCGCTCGCTCCGCGTACTGGACGGTGCCGTTGCCCTGTTCTGCGCGGTTTCGGGCGTTGAGCCGCAGTCGGAGACCGTATGGCGTCAGGCTGACAAGTACAAAGTGCCCCGCATCTGCTTCGTCAACAAGATGGACCGTGCCGGTGCTGACTTCTTCAAAGCTGTTACCGAAATCAAAGACAAATTGGGTGCTAACCCAATTCCGTTGCAGATTCCGATTGGTGCTGAAGACACCTTCAAAGGCGTAGTTGACCTATTGACTGGCAAAGCCATCGTATGGGATGACAAAACCGAAGGCAAGTCGTATGACGAAATCCCCGTTCCCGAGGACTTGGTTGAGACCGTTGCCGAATGGCGTCAGAAGCTCGTTGAGAGCGTAGCCGAGTACGATGACGCGTTGCTGGAGAAATTCTTCGACAACCCCGATTCCATTACGAAAGAGGAAATGATGGTTGTTATCCGCCAGGCGGTTATCGACATGAAGTTCTCGCCCGTATTGTGCGGTTCAGCCTTCAAAAACAAGGGTGTACAGACCATGCTGGATGCCGTTATGGCTTACCTGCCGTCGCCCCTCGACATGCCTGCTATCATGGGCACCGACCCGGAGAGCGGCGCAGAAATCGAGCGTCACCCCGACAACTCGGAGCCTTTCACCGCGCTGGCGTTCAAAATTGCTACTGACCCGTTCGTAGGCCGTCTGTGCTTCTTCCGCTGCTACAGCGGCGTGCTGGACGCTGGTTCGTACGTGCTCAACAACCGCACCGGCAAAAGGAGCGTATCTCGCGCCTCATGCAGATGCACTCCAACAAGCAGAACCCAATTGACAAAATTCAGGCGGGCGACATTGCTGCAGGTGTTGGTTTCAAAGACATCAAAACCGGCGATACGCTGAGCGAAGAGAAGCATCCTATCGTCCTCGAGTCGATGAGCTTCCCTGAGCCAGTAATCGGCTACGCTATCGAGCCAAAGACGCAGGCCGACGTTGATAAAATGGGCATGGCCATCGCCAAGCTCATCGAGGAAGACCCCACGCTGAAAGTGAACACCGACCCCGAAACGGGCCAGACCGTTCTCCGTGGCATGGGTGAGCTGCACTTGGAAATCATCATCGACCGCATGCGTCGCGAATTCAAAGTGGAAATCAACCAGGGCGCCCCTATGGTGGCCTACAAGGAGATTCTCACCAAGAAAGTCGACCACCGCGAAACCTACAAGAAGCAGACCGGTGGCCGCGGTAAATTCGGCGACATCGTGTTCGAACTCGGCCCGAAAGAGACCGAGCCCGAAAAGCCCGGCTTCGAGTTTGACAACGCCATCGTGGGCGGTGTTATTCCCCGCGAATTCATCCAGCCCATCCAGAAAGGCTTCGAAGAGGCCATGAAGCAAGGTCCGCTGGCCGGCTTCCCGGTGGAAGGCATGAAGGTGCGTTTGTACCACGGTTCCTTCCACGACGTTGACTCGGACGCCCTGTCGTTTGAACTCGCCGCCCGTGGTGGTTTCCGCGAAGCTGCCCGCCAGGCAGGCCCGAAATTGCTCGAGCCCATCATGAGCGTGGAAGTTGTTTGCCCCGACGAGTACACAGGTCCCGTAACCGGTGACTTGAACCGTCGTCGCGGTTTGATGAAAGGCATGGACACAAAAGGCGGTGCTCAGCTGATTAAGGCCGACGTTCCGCTGTCGGAGCTGTTCGGCTACGTAACCGCGCTCCGCACGATTTCGTCGGGTCGCGCCTCGGCTTCGCTCACGTTCTCGCACTACGAGCAAGTGCCCCAGAACCTGGCCGAAGGCATCATCGCCAAAGTAAAAGGAAATAAATAATACCGGTCACTAACTTGGTCAATCGGACCAAAACCCCCAATGAACCAGAAAATTCGCATTAAGCTGAAGTCATACGACCACAACCTCGTGGACAAATCGGCCGAGAAAATCGTGAAAGCTGTGAAGGCCACCGGTGCCATCGTAAGCGGCCCGATTCCTTTGCCGACCCAAAGAGAAGTTCACCGTGTTGCGCTCGCCCCACGTGAACAAGAAGAGCCGGGAGCAGTTCCAACTTTGCACCTACAAGCGCCTTGTGGACATTTTCTCGACTTCGTCTAAGACCGTAGATGCCCTGATGAAGCTGGAATTGCCCAGCGGCGTTGACGTAGAAATCAAAGTCTGAGGATTCGATTTCAATCTTAATTGAGGAAAGCCCCACCGTGATTCGTCGCGGTGGGGCTTTTTCTTTGGAACTTGCTGCCCCACTACTACCTATTCATGCAATCTGTTTTCACCCTCGCCCGCTTGCACCGGGCAGCTATGTTCTTCTGCATTTGCATTATCGTTGGCATTTTCATCGCCCACTGGTTTCGCGTTTTGCCCAGTATTGGCATGGCTGGCATTGCCCTTACCGGATTGATTTATGCTTGGGTGCATGGTCGCGTAGCTAATTGGGACGAATGGCCAGTGTTTGGTAGCCTGTTTCTCGTGTTTATGCTGCACGTCGTCCAGGGGTTGAACACGGATGCTGCGAATTACGGGGAGTACTGGAAAGACATCGTTTTGCAATTGCCCTTCCTGGCGTTGGTGGTCGGCTTTTGGTTATTGCCCGCCTTGCCTGGTCGCTACCTGCGGGCTTTGTGGCTTCTTCTCATAGCAGTAACACTGACAGCCGCCCTAGGTGCGACGGTGAACTACCTGATGAATGTTGGTGAAATCAACGAGATGTACCTGCACTCGAAGGTGATGCCCACTGAGCCGGACCATATCCGCTTTAGCCTGATTATTACCTTGGCGATAGCAGCAGGAGTGCTGTTGCTGGTGCATCAGGCCGTGCGTACCCTTTGGCGCCCTTGGCTTATGGCAACTATTGTGTTGCTCGCACTTTTTCTGCACTTGCTAGCGGTACGGAGCGGGGAGATGACCTTTTACGTCTTGGGTGGGCTGGCGGTGCTGCGGCTGATAACCCGGGCGAAGCAGTGGAAGCGCGCAGCGGCGCTGGCAGTATTACTGCTTGCTCTTCCTGCCATTAGCTTTATAGCCTTACCCACATTCCGAAACAAGATTTTTAATACACAGGACGATGTGAGTAGCGTCGACCGGAGCTCCATTGGTAAAACGTACTCTATTTCATCCCGCGTGTATTCGTACAAAGCCGCTGTTGCGGTCTGGAAGGAAAACAAGCTAATAGGAGTGGGCAAGCCAGACCTGAAAACGGAGATGGCAAAGCAATACGCCATTTTGTATCCTGAGCTAACGCCAGAATTTTATATCCAGCCCCACAACCAGTATCTCTACAACTTAGCAGCATATGGCGCGCTAGGCCTGCTGGTATTCTGCATTGCCATATTCTATCCAGCGTGGTGGGCCCGCCGCAAACATGCTCCACTGTTGCTGGCTCAATATATCAGCATTGCCCTGTCGTTCCTGGTTGAATACACCTTGGAAACGCAGATTGGGCTAGCGTATGTGGTATTCTTCCTGCTATTAGCCTTACAAGGGTCACTTCCAGCCACTGAGGAAGACCCTGAATGGCGACCTGCTTAGCCAGGCCAGAAAACAACCTTAAGGTTAGCTAACAGCCTCACCTAGAAAATATTTCTACCTGCGGTTGTGATTCCCAAGCCTTTTTTCCTATCTTTGCACTCCCTTAGCGAAAACGGCATTCGGTCGTTTTCTTTTTGTGTCATTTAATCAATAACAGAATGCCTGGCATCATCGGTAAAAAAATCGGTATGACAAGCCTCTTCACTCCGGATGGGAAAAACATTCCCTGCACGCTCATCGAAGCGGGTCCGTGCGTAGTGACGCAGGTTAAGACTATCGCGAATGACGGCTACACCGCCATTCAAATTGGGTACGGCGAGAAAAAGCCAAGAACACCACCAAAGCTTTGGTAGGTCACTTCGCTAAAGCCGGTACCACCCCCAAGAAAAAGCTGGTTGAATTCCGCCTCGATGCTGAATCGACCTACGCCGCTGGCGCAACCATCGATGCTACCCTCTTCGAGGAAGGCGAGTTTGTTGACGTAGTTGGCACTTCTAAAGGCAAGGGTTTCCAGGGTGTTGTAAAGCGTTACAACTTCCAGGGTGTTGGTGGCCAGACCCACGGTCAGCACAACCGCCTGCGTCACCCTGGTTCTATCGGTGCCTGCTCCTGGCCTTCGCGCGTATTCAAAGGAATGCGCATGGGTGGCCGGATGGGCAATGACCGCGTGAAAGTGCAGAACCTGAAGGTGATGCGCGTAGTAGGCGACAAGAACCTGATTCTGGTGAGCGGCTCGATTCCCGGCGCGAAGAATTCTTACGTGGTAATCGAGAAATAGACTAGTACGATGGAACTCGCAGTATATAACCTCAAAGGCGAAGACACCGGCCGCAAAGTGACCCTGTCTGACGCCATCTTCGGTCTCGAAGTAAACGAGCACGTGATGTACCTGGACGTAAAGCAGTACCTGGCCAACCAGCGCCAGGGCACGCACAAGTCCAAGCAGCGCAACGAGGTGCACGGCACCACGAAGAAGCTCAAGAAACAAAAAGGTACGGGCGGTGCCCGCGCCGGCAGCATGAAGTCGGGTGTGTTCGTAGGTGGTGGCCGGATGTTCGGTCCTCAGCCCCGCGACTACAGCTTCAAGCTGAACAAGAAGACCAAGCGCGTAGCTCGCCTCTCGGCTCTGTCGAGCCTGGCGAAAGATGGCAAAATCTCCCTCGTGGAGAACATTGCCATGGATGCTCCCCGCACCAAGGACTTCCTCGCCATCCTGAACGGCCTCAAGCTGAACAATGGCAAAAAGACCATGCTTGTTACCGGTGAGGTAAACAAGAACGTTGTTCTCAGCGCCCGCAACCTGCAGAAAGTGACCGTGTCGACGCCCATCGGCCTCAACACCCACGACCTGCTGAATACGGACACGCTGCTGATTTCGGAAGACGGCATGGCTTCATTGGTTGAACTCTATAGCACCGCCGAATAATGAGCACGCTGAAACGCCCCATCGTGACCGAAAAGGCCACTGGCCTCAACGAAAAAGGTCGCTACACTTTCGAAGTGGAGCGCACGGCCAACAAAGTGCAAATCAAGAAGGACATTGAAACGCTGTACGGCGTGACCGTGACCGAGATTAACACAATGCGCACCATTGGCAAAATGAAGTCGAAAGGCACCAAAGGCGGCCAGGTTTCCGGCCGTCGCGCCCACGGCAAGAAAGCCATTGTTACCGTGAAAGAAGGCGACGTAATCGACTTCTACGGCAACCTGTAGGCCGCAAGCTTCGCCTCATATTTTTCCGCCGCAAAAGCACAACTAGCTAGTAATGGCACTTAAAAAACTCAGACCAACCAGCCCAGGGCAACGCTTCCGCGTTGCGCCGGCGTTCGACGAGATTACCACGTCGACCCCGGAGAAGTCCTTGATGACTTCCCTTCCCAAATCGGGTGGCCGGAACTCTTCCGGTAAAATGTCCAACCGCTACATCGGCGGTGGTCATAAAACCCAGTACCGTATCGTGGACTTCAAGCGCGACAAAGCCGGTGTTCCGGCTACCGTGAAGACCATCGAGTACGACCCCAACCGTACCGCCCGCATCGCCCTGCTCAGCTACGCTGACGGCGAGAAGCGCTACATCATCGCGCCTGCCGGCATGACGGTAGGTACGACCGTAGTATCGGGTACGGGTGTGGCTCCCGAAGTGGGCAATACCTTGCCGCTGCGCGAGATTCCCCTCGGTACCATCCTCCACAACATTGAGCTGCAGCCCGGCCAGGGCGCGGCAATGGCTCGCTCGGCTGGCACCTACGCTCAAATCGTAGCCCGCGAAGAGAAGTACGCCACGTTGAAATTGCCTTCCGGCGAAATGCGCATGGTCCTCGTGACTTGCATGGCCACGGTTGGTACCGTTTCGAATGGTGACCACATGAACACCCGGATGGGTAAGGCTGGCCGTAACCGGTGGGCTGGTCGTCGTCCTCGCGTTCGTGGTGTAGCCATGAACCCTGTCGACCACCCCATGGGTGGTGGCGAAGGCAAATCGTCGGGTGGTCACCCACGTAGCCGCAACGGTATTTTGGCTAAGGGCCAGAAGACCCGTAACAAGAACAAGTATTCGGAGAACCTGATTGTGAGCCGCAAAGGCAAGAAGTAATATATGGCACGTTCACTCAAAAAAGGGCCGTACATTGACTTCCGGCTGGAAAAGAAAGTCACGGCACTCGAAACGGCTGGTAAGAAATCGGTGGTGAAGACCTGGTCGCGCCGCTCGATGATTTCCCCGGATTTCGTTGGCCACACGTTCGCTGTTCACAACGGCAATAAGTTCATCCCGGTGTATGTGACCGAGAACATGGTAGGGCACAAGTTGGGCGAATTTGCCCCGACGCGCAACTTCCGTGGTCACGTCGCCAAAAAAGATAAAGGCAAGCGCTAAGATGGAAGCAGTAGCAAAACTCCGCAATGTGCCGACCTCGCCTCGCAAGATGCGTTTGGTGGCCGACCTCGTGCGCGGCAAGAAAGTGACCCAGGCCCTCGGCCTGTTGCGCTTCGAAGCCAACATCGGCGCCGAGAAGATTGAGAAACTGCTCCTTTCGGCCTTGGCCAACTGGCAGCAGCACAACGAAGAAGAGCGGATTGAGGACGCAAACCTCTACATCAGCGAAATCTTCGTGGACGAAGGACGCCACCAAGCGCCTGCGCCCCGCCCCTCAGGGTCGTGGTCACCGCATCCGCAAGCGCAGCAACCACGTGACGCTGAAAATCGACACGAAAGTGGAGAAGCTCGGCAAGAAAACCACCGAGCACGCCAAGCAAGTTGGTACTACCGAAAAACCTAAGGCCGACGCCAAATCCTAAGTTAATATGGGACAGAAAGTAAATCCGGTTGGCTTCCGCTTGGGAGTTATCAAGGGCTGGGACTCCAACTGGTACGGCGGCAAGGACTTCGCCGAGAAATTGGTGGAGGACGAGAAAATCCGCAAGTACATCAACGCTCGCATTCAGAAAGGCGGCATCAGCCGCATTGTGATTGAGCGCACCCTGAAGCGCATCACCATCACCATCAACACGGCTCGTCCGGGTGTGGTAATCGGTAAAGGCGGCCAGGAAGTAGATAAGATTAAGGACGAGCTGAAGCAAATCACCAGCAAAGACGTTCAAATCAACATCTTCGAAATCAAGCGTCCGGAGTTGGATGCCAAGCTGGTTGGCGAGAGCATCGCCCAGCAGGCGGCCGCTCGTATCTCCTTCCGTCGCGCCATGAAAATGTCGATTCAGGCTGCTATGCGTGTTGGTGCCGAAGGCATCAAGATTCAGTGCGGTGGCCGCCTCGGCGGTGCAGAGATTGCCCGTTCGGAGCAGTACAAAGAAGGCCGTACGCCGCTGCACACGTTGCGCGCTGACATCGACTATGCTTTGTCGGAAGCTCAGACCGTGTATGGCAAAATCGGCATCAAGGTGTGGGTAATGCGCGGTGAGGTATTCGGCAAGCCCGACCTCTCGCCGAACCAGCAGCTTACCAACCCAGGTGGCGACGCTGGTGGACGTCGTGACGACCGTGGCCCTCGTGGCGAGCGTCGTGAAGGCGACCGCGGCCCCCGTCGTGACGGTGGTGTTGGTGGCCGTGGTGGCAACGACCGTGGCGGCAACGCCGGCGGTGGTGCTCCCCGCGGCGACAACGCCGGTCCTCGTCGCAATGGCCCCGCCGCTGGTGGTGGAGCCGGTGGTGCTGCCCGCGGCCCGCGTCGCTAGAACAAGTCAAGTGCATTTCACTTCGTTCGCCGGCCGGTGAACGAAGTGAAATGTCCGACTGTTCGCCCCTTTCTTACAGAACACTCTCTTTTATTAAAATCAAATGTTACAACCGAAAAGGACCAAGTATCGCAAGATGCAAAAGGGTCGCGTAACAGGCCTCGCCTACCGCGGCAGCTCCATAGACTTCGGTTCGTTCGCTATCAAGTCGCTTGAGGTTTCTTGGATTACGGCCCGCCAGATTGAGGCAGCTCGTATCGCCATGACCCGCGCCATGAAACGCGAAGGGCAAGTATGGATTCGCATTTTCCCCGACAAACCTATTACCAAGAAGCCTGCTGAAGTGCGGATGGGTAAGGGCAAAGGCTCGCCCGAGTATTGGGTGGCCTGCGTAAAGCCCGGTCAAATCATGTTCGAGTCGGACGGTGTTTCGCTGGAAGTGGCCAAGGAGTCGCTGCGTCTGGCGGCTCAGAAGCTGCCCGTACGGACTTCATTCGTGGTTCGCCGCGACTATACCGACGCTGCTTAAGTCATGAAGAACAAGACCGACCTCAAAAGCCTTTCCGCCGAAGCGCTGAAGGAGCAACTCACCGCCGAGAAGGCCCAGGGCCAGCAGGCGCGTTTCGCTCATGCGATTTCGCCCCTAGAGAACCCTGCCCGTCTCAAGGCCAACCGTAAAAACGTCGCCCGCTTGCTCACCGAGCAGACTCGTCGGAACAACGAGCAGGCCACTAATCCCGCTCAATAACCGATGGCAACCGACGTAACAACCCAAGACCAGGCCGTAGCTGAAGACTCGCGCAACATGCGCAAGGAAATCACCGGCACGGTAACGAGCTCGAAGATGGACAAGTCCATCACCGTGGCTGTGGTGCAGAAGCAAAAGCACCCCATGTACGGCAAGTTCGTGACCAAAACCACGAAATTCCACGCACACGACGAGAACAACGAGTGCGGCGAAGGCGATACGGTGCGCATCATGAGCACCCGCCCGTTGAGCAAGACCAAGCGGTGGCGCCTGGTGGAAATTATTGAACGCGCTAAATAATCTAATTCGATGATACAGCAAGAATCCCGCCTGACGGTGGCCGATAACAGCGGCGCTAAGGAAGTCCTCTGCATCCGCGTTTTGGGTGGCACGGGCAAGAAATACGCCAGCGTTGGCGACAAGATTGTGGTAGCCATCAAGTCGGCTATCCCTTCCGGCAACGCCAAGAAAGGCACCGTGAGCAAGGCCGTAGTAGTTCGCGTGAAGAAAGAAGTACGCCGCAAGGACGGTTCGTACATCCGCTTCGACGACAACGCTGCCGTGTTGCTCAACAACAACGACGAGCCCCGCGGCACGCGCATCTTCGGTCCAGTGGCCCGGGAACTGCGTGAGCGCCAGTTCATGAAAATTGTATCCTTAGCCCCCGAAGTACTCTAAGCTATGGCTATCAAGAAAGCAGCCCCCGTACAACTGCACGTGAAGTCGGGCGACACCGTTAAGGTGATTGCTGGCGACGAGCGTGGCAAGACCGGCGTTATCAAGTCGGTAAACCGGGTGACCCAGCGCGTAACCGTTGAAGGTCTGAACCTGGTGACGAAACACAACAAGCCGAGCGCCAAATCGCCCCAGGGCGGCATCACCAAGATGGAGGCGCCCATGCACGTGAGCAATGTGCAGGCTATTAACCCCACCACCGGTGAGCGTGTGCGCAAAGGCGCCGCAGCCGCCGCAGCTCCGGCTGCTGCTCCTGCAAAAGCCAAGCGTGCCACTGCCAAGAAAACGGCTTAATCAGCCCCCTGCACCATGGCCCGTCTCAAAGACATTTATAACAAAGACGTAGTACCCGCGCTCCAGGAGAAATTCCAGTTCAAGAGCATCATGCAGGTACCGCGCATCACCAAAATCTGCATCAACCGCGGTATTGGTGCTGCTGTTGCCGACAAGAAGTTGGTGGACAACGGCGTGGAAGAGCTCACGACCATCACCGGTCAGAAAGCCATTGCTACCATCGCTAAGCGTTCGGTGTCGAACTTTAAGCTCCGGGAAGGCATGCCCATCGGTGCGAAAGTGACCCTGCGCGGCGAGAAAATGTACGAGTTCATGGACCGTCTTCTGACGGTGGCCCTGCCCCGCGTACGTGACTTCAAAGGCATCAATGACAAAGGTTTCGATGGTCGTGGCAACTACACGCTCGGCGTGAAGGAGCAAATCATCTTCCCCGAAATCTCGATTGACAAAATCAAAGGCATCTCGGGCATGGACATCACGTTCGTGACCACCGCCGAAAACGACGAGCAGAGCTACGAGCCTGCTTAAAGCTTTCGGTATGCCTTTCGCCAACGCTAAAAAGAAGCTTAATCTCCCGAACTCATGGCTAAAGAATCCATCAAAGCACGGGAGCGCAAGCGCATTGCCACCGTGGCCCGCTACGCTGAGAAGCGCAAGGCTCTGAAAGCTGCCGGCGACTACGAAGGTCTCGACAAGCTGCCCAAAAACGCTTCGCCCGTGCGCCTGCACAACCGCGACATGATTGACGGCCGCCCCCGTGGTTACATGCGCAAGTTTGGCATCAGCCGCGTGCGTTTCCGCGAAATGGCTCTCGCCGGGAAG
The DNA here is from genome assembly GCF_042665855.1 of Hymenobacter humi. Classification (NCBI taxonomy): domain Bacteria; kingdom Pseudomonadati; phylum Bacteroidota; class Cytophagia; order Cytophagales; family Hymenobacteraceae; genus Hymenobacter; species Hymenobacter humi. The sequence continues at coordinate 1,473,121 of NZ_JBHTEK010000001.1, forward strand.
ATTCCTGGTGTGACAAAGTCGAGTGGTAGTCCAGTCAGGCTTTCGCCAAATTAGAAAAGCCCCCAAGCAATTGGGGGCTTTTTTGTGGAAAGGACTTGGACCGTTACCCACAATGGCGTTCCCTAATAGGGCAGAGGAGCAAAAGGCGGAAAGTTTAAGCGCGATTTACGCACTGCGCTTGCATAAGTGTCACGTTTTCCGTTACCTTTGCACTCCGAAAACTTGGGGAAGGCCCCAGACATTTGGCAGGTTGCCAAAAGAAACCATTGGCTGCACCGTCGCCGGGCAAGCCAAGTAGTCTTAACCGAAATTTCGTTGGTCCCGTTGGGCACCCGGCGAAATTTTCTTATCTTTGCGCTCCGAAAAAAGCGGACGCATTTAATAATCAATGAATACTGACCCCATTGCCGACTACCTGACCCGGGTACGCAACGCCATCAAGGCGAACCACCGGGTGGTAGAAATCCCGGCCAGCAACATCAAAAAGGAAATCACGAAGGTGCTCTATCACAAGGGCTACATTCAGTCGTACCGTTTTGATGATTCATCGGTTCAGGGCACCATCAAAATTGCTCTGAAGTACAACCCGACCACTAAGGCTCCTGCTATCACCAAGCTGCAGCGCGTTTCGACGCCTGGCTTGCGTCAGTATGTGTCTTCTGACAACCTGCCCCGCGTACTCAGCGGCCTGGGTGTCGCCATTATCTCGACCTCGAAGGGCGTGATGACGGAGAAAGAGTGCAAAACCGAGAACGTGGGCGGCGAGGTGCTGTGCTACGTGTACTAATCCGGAACCGCTTTAGCTAACTCAATTATGTCACGTATTGGTAAACTCCCGATTTCCGTCCCTGCTGGGGTCGCTATCTCGGTTGAGAAAGACAACGTGGTAACGGTGAAAGGCCCCAAGGGCACGCTAACCACGCAAGTGGACCGCGACATCAACGTTGCCATCGAAGACGGCACCCTCACGGTATCCCGTCCCACCGAGCAGAAGCGCCACAAGGCCATGCACGGCCTGTACCGCTCGCTCATCAACAACATGGTAGAAGGCGTGAGCAATGGCTTCACCAAGCAGCTTGAGCCTGGTAGGTGTAGGTTATAAAGCCTCCCTGGTTGGTGGTACGCTGGAGCTGGCCCTGGGCTACTCGCACAACGTCTACATTGCCCTGCCGAAAGAAGTAACTGCTACAGCTGTTACTGAAAAAGGCAAAAACCCGATTGTTACGCTGAATAGCATCGACAATCAGCTCCTGGGTCAGGTAGCCGCTAAAATTCGTTCCTTGCGTAAAGTCGAGCCTTACAAAGGCAAAGGTGTACGCTTCGTGGGCGAAATCATCCGTCGCAAAGCTGGTAAAACGGCCTCTAAATAAATTCGCATCATGGCTTTTGATAAAGCAACTCGCCGCAAGCGGATTCAGCGCATCATCCGTACCAAGGTGGCTGGCACCTCCGAGCGGCCCCGGCTGTCGGTGTTCCGTAGCAATACGGGCATCTACGCTCAGATTATCGACGACACCACTGGCCGCACGCTGGCTGCTGCCACGTCGAAAAAGTAACCGCCGAGGGTGGCAACGGTGTAGCTCTCGCTGCTGCCGTAGGCCGGCAGATTGCCGCCGTCGCCCAGGAGAAAGGCATCACGAAGGTGGTGTTCGACCGCTCCGGTTACCTCTACCACGGTCGCGTAAAATCATTGGCTGAAGGAGCCCGCGAAGGCGGCCTCAATTTCTAAACTATCATGGCGCAAGAACGCGACAACAATCGTCCTGGCGGAGACCGTCAGCGCAGCAACGACCGCGACCGGAACAAGGACAACTCCCGCATGGGTGCTGACTCCGACTTCAAAGAAAAAGTAGTAGCCATCAACCGCGTAGCGAAGGTGGTGAAAGGCGGTCGCCGCTTTAGCTTCTCTGCCATCGTGGTAGTAGGCGATGGCAACGGCAACGTAGGCTACGGCCTCGGCAAAGCCAACGAAGTAACCGACGCCATTGCCAAAGGCATTGACGACGCCAAGAAGAACGTGGTAAAAGTACCCATGTACAAGCACACCGTTCCTCACCTCATGGAAGGCCGCTACGGTGGTGGTTTCGTGCTCATCCAGCCGGCAGCGGCTGGTACGGGCGTAATCGCCGGCGGTGCTATGCGCGCTGTGTTCGAGAGCGCTGGTATCAAGGATGTGTTGGCGAAGTCGAAAGGCTCGTCGAACCCCACAACGTGGTAAAGGCTACCTTTGCTGCCTTGGCCAAAATGCGTGACCCGTTGCAAATTGCACAGGCACGTGGTATCTCTCTTGCCCGCGTTTTTAACGGTTAATTGATATGGCACAAATTCAAGTAAAGCTCGTGCGCAGCGCCATTGACCGCCCCGAGCGTCAGAAGCGCACCGTTCAGTCCCTGGGCCTGAACAAAATGAACAGCACCGCGCAGCACGAAGTAAACCCGTCCATCATGGGCATGGTGAACAGCGTGAAGCACCTGCTAGAAGTAACCGAACTGTAAGACTATATATCGTCATGCTTAATCTCAGCAATCTATCGCCAGCCTACGGCTCGACAAAAAACGAGAAGCGGATTGGCCGGGGCGAAGGCTCCACGCGCGGTGGCACGTCGACCCGTGGTCACAAAGGCGCCAAGTCGCGTTCGGGCTACAAGCGCAAGTCCGGCTTCGAAGGTGGTCAGATGCCCCTGCAGCGTCGTGTGCCTAAGTTCGGCTTCACGAACATCAACCGTGTAGAGTACAAAGCCATCAACCTTGATGTACTTGCCACCCTGCTCGAGAAGAACAGCGCCACCACCATGGATGCCGCCTACTTCATCGCCAACGGTCTGGTTTCGAAAAACGCTAAAATCAAAATCCTTGGCCGCGGCGAAGTAAGCACGGCCCTGGAAGTTCACGCTCACGCATTCTCGAAGTCGGCTGTTGAAGCCATCGAGAAGGCCGGCGGCAAAGCGGTAACGCTCTAAAGCCTAACTTCGGCAATGAATAAGTTTATCACGTCGATAAAGAACATTTTTGCGATTGAGGATTTGCGTACGCGAATCCTCAATACGCTTTTTCATTGCCATCTATCGCCTCGGTTCCTACGTGGTGCTGCCAGGTGTAGACCCAACGCGCCTGAAGACGGGTGCTGAGGGTTTGTTTGGCATTCTGGATACGCTCCTTGGTGGTGCATTCAGCAACGCGTCGATCTTCGCGTTGGGCATCATGCCCTACATTTCAGCCAGTATCGTATTACAGCTGCTCACGATTGCAGTTCCTTACTTTCAAAAGCTACAGAAAGAAGGGGAGTCGGGTCGCAAGAAAATCAACCAATACACGCGTATCCTCACAATTCCGATTGTGTTGGCTCAATCTGTTGGCTTCATAGCCACGATTAACGCGGATGCCATCATCAATCCAGGCACTTTCTTTACTGTGTCCACGATGATTATCATCACCGCAGGTACTTTGTTCTGTATGTGGCTGGGTGAGAAAATCACGGATAAGGGTATCGGCAACGGTATCTCAATGCTCATCATGATTGGTATCGTGTCGCGCTTGCCTGGTGCTATCATCGGTGAAGCTGCGGCCAAAGGCGTGAACAAGTCGCTCATCTTCCTTCTGGAAATGGTAGTGTTGTTCCTGGTAGTAATGGCGGTTATCGTGCTGACGCAAGCGGTTCGCCGCATCGCGGTGCAGTATGCTAAGCAGGTAGGTGGTACCACTCAGTTGGACGCACAACGTCAGTTCATTCCCCTCAAAGTGAATGCAGCTGGCGTAATGCCCATCATCTTTGCCCAATCTTTGATGTTCGTGCCGGCTATTGTGGCTTCTGTGTGGCAGAACCAGAGTGACCTGGCTACTTATATCGGCGTGAAGTTCTCGGACTACACCTCGTGGCAGTACAACCTTACTTTTGCTTTGCTCATCATCATTTTCACTTACTTCTATACGGCTATTAGCGTCAATCCTAATCAGATTGCTGATGACCTGAAACGGAGTGGCGGTTTCGTGCCTGGTGTAAAGCCTGGTCGTGATACCTCCGAATTTATTGATGAGATTCTGACTCGAGTGACTTTGCCAGGTGCTATTGCGCTAGCCCTGATTGCTATTTTCCCGGCTATTGCTTTGTTACTTGGCGTAACCCGTCCCTTTTCTGCCTTCTATGGCGGCACGTCCCTCATCATCATGGTGGGCGTCGTGTTGGACACGGTGAACCAGGTTCAGAGTTACTTGCTCATGCAGCATTACGACGGCATGATGAAATCGGGCAAGTTGCGCGGTCGCACGGCACAGCCTATTTCGATAGCCTCGTAAGCAGAAATGGCCAGCGGTAGCATTCAATATAAAACCGAAGAGGAGATTGACCTCATACGTGCCAGTGCTTTAGTGCTGGCCAAGGCCCACGGCGAAGTCGCGGGTATGGTGAAAGAAGGAGTGACAACGCGCCAGGCTCGATAAGCGCGCGGAGGAATTCATCCGGGACCATGGTGGAGTACCTTCTTTTAAGGGCTATAATAAGTTTCCCTATAGCTTGTGCCTCTCGCCGAACTCGGTGGTTGTGCACGGGTTTGCCACCGATGAACCACTGAAGAGTGGTGATATCTTATCAGTGGACTGTGGGGTTTTCCTGAATGGGTTTCATTCAGATAGTGCCTACACTTACCCAATAGGGGAGGTGGCGCCGGAAGTGCTGACGCTGCTGCGGGAAACCAAAGCATCGCTGTACAAAGGCATTGAACAAGCCGTTAGCGGCAACCGCGTCGGTGATATCAGCTTCGCAATCCAGAACCATGTAGGCCCTTTGGGTTATGGGGTGGTGCGTGAGTTGGTTGGTCACGGGGTTGGTGCCAAGCTGCACGAGAAGCCCGAGGTGCCGAATTACGGCAAACGGGGTTCCGGGCCGCTTTTGCAAACGGGGTTGGTGATAGCCATTGAGCCAATGGTTAACCTCGGCAAGAAAGATGTGGTGCAGGAGGCAGATGGCTGGACCATTCGCACCAAAGACCGCAAAGCATCGGCTCACTTTGAGCATACCGTAGTAGTTAGAAAAGATAAGGCGGAGATTCTCACCTCCTTTGAGTACATAGAAAAAGCATTGCAGTAGCCCTTATGGCAAAACAAGCCTCGATTGAGCAGGACGGTACCATCCTCGAAGCCCTTTCCAACGCCATGTTCCGCGTGGAACTGGAAAACGGCCACCAGCCTGATTGCCCACATTTCGGGCAAGATGCGGATGCACTACATTAAGATTCTGCCCGGCGATAAGGTAAAGCTGGAAATGTCTCCCTACGACTTGTCGAAGGGCCGAATAAAGTATCGTTATAAGTAAACCCGTTTTCCTTCACAGGTCATGAAAGTAAAAACCTCGGTGAAAAAGCGTAGCGTGGACTGCAAATTGGTCCGCCGTAATGGCAAGCTCTACGTCATCAACAAGAAAAACCCCCGCTTCAAGCAGCGCCAGGGTTAATCCTATTTTAGATTCCCGGAACCTTGGGTACTGAGGAGTTGGTTAGTCCAGCTTCCCGCCTTCCAAGCAGTTGCCGGGTTTCTGTCCGCAAACACATAACCACACAAAATGGCTCGTATCGCAGGGGTTGATATCCCGGACAACAAGCGCGGCGAAATCGCCCTGACTTACATCTTCGGCATTGGCCGGAGCAATTCTCAGAAGATTCTGGTGAAAGCCGGAGTTGACATCAACAAAAAGGTAAAGGATTGGACCGACGAGGAGTCGGGTGCTATCCGTGCCATCATTGCTGCTGAGCACAAGACGGAAGGCGTTCTGCGCTCGGAAGTAACCACCAACATCAAGCGTTTGATGGACATTGGTTGCTACCGTGGCTTGCGTCACCGCAAAGGTCTACCAGTTCGCGGTCAGCGCACCAAGAACAACTCGCGTACCCGTAAGGGCAAGCGCAAGACGGTAGCCGGCAAGAAGAAGGCAACCAAATAATCTCACACGGGAATCGGCGCTGGCGGCTGCGAGTAATGTACTTGCGCTGCCAGCGCCAACACCTCCCGCATTTTTTGCGATAACCAAATGGCACAAAAAAGAAAAGACAAAGCCAAGAAGCGCGTTGTCGTGGTGGAGCAGGTTGGCCAGGTACACATCCGTGCCTCGTTCAACAACATCATCATCTCCATCACCAATAATAACGGTCAAGTTATTTCGTGGGCTTCGGCCGGCAAAATGGGCTTCCGTGGTTCGAAGAAAAATACGCCCTACGCTGCCCAAATGGCGATGAGCGACTGCGGTAAAGTAGCCCACGACTTGGGCATGCGCAAAGCCGAAGTATTCGTTAAGGGCCCGGGTTCGGGCCGTGAGTCGGCCATCCGCGCCCTCGGCAACGTGGGTATTGAGGTGACCACCATCCGCGACGTAACGCCGCTGCCCCACAACGGCTGCCGCCCGCCCAAGCGTCGTCGCGTTTAGTTTTTAACTTCAGATAGTAGATTAAGATGGCACGTTATACCGGCCCTACCTCAAAAATTGCCCGTCGCTTCAACGAGCCGATTTTCGGCCCCGACAAAGCGCTCAACAAGAAAGCCTATCCTCCGGGCCAGCACGGCCGCGGCCGTCGCAAGAAGCAGTCGGAGTACGCTGTCCAGCTGATGGAGAAGCAGAAGGTGAAGTACATGTACGGCATGTTGGAGAAGCAATTCGAAAACCTGTTCCACAAAGCAGCCACCATGCCCGGCATCACCGGTGACAACCTGCTGGCTCTGCTGGAAGCCCGTCTGGACAACGCCGTGTACCGTTTGGGCATTGCCTCGACGCGTCGCGCTGCTCGCCAGTTGGTGGGCCACAAGCACATCACCGTTAACGGCGAAGTTGTAAACATTCCTTCGTACCACCTCCGGGCTGGCGACGTGGTGGGTGTTCGCGAGAAGTCGAAGTCGTTGGAAGCCATTGCTACTAGCCTGTCTGTTCGCAACTCACGCCAGTTCTCCTGGTTGGAGTGGGACGGCAAGGAGATGGTTGGCAAGTTCATCAACGCCCCGGCCCGCGAGCTGATTCCGGAGAAAATCACGGAGCAGGCTCATCGTCGAATTGTATTCGAAGTAAGTAACGCTACTGGTAGCGGCCCGGCAGTTTGTCGGGCCGCTCTTGTGCTTATACTTCACCTAATTTTTTCAAATTTTTTACGCCCCACATATGTCAATCTTAGCTTTTCAGATGCCGGAGAAAGTGGTGATGGAGAAATCCGACGACTTCACCGGGACGTTTGAATTTAAGCCGCTCGAGAAGGGCTACGGCGTCACCATCGGCAATGCGCTCCGTCGCATTCTGTTGTCGTCGCTGGAGGGTTTCGCCATCACGTCGGTTCGCACGAACAGCGTGCTGCACGAGTTTTCGACCATCGAAGGTGTGATTGAGGACATGTCCGAAATCATCCTGAACCTGAAAATGGTCCGCTTCAAGAAGACCAGCGACGCCATTGCTGATAAAATTACGGTGCGCGTGAAAGGTCAGGAGACCTTCTCGGGCAGCGACATTGGCAAGTTTGCCAGCGGCTTCGAGGTACTGAACCCCGACCACGTAATTGCACACCTCGACCCGAGCACTGAGCTGGAGTTTGAGCTGACGATTGCCCGTGGCCGTGGCTATGTGCCCGCCGATGAGAACAAGCCGGCTGACCAGGTTTTCGGTCAGATTGCCATCGATGCTATCTACACGCCTATCAAGAACGTGAAGTACAGCATCGAGAACACCCGTGTGGAGCAGAAGACCGACTACGAGAAGCTCGTTATCGAGATTCAGACCGACGGTTCGATTCACCCGGAGGAAGCACTGAAAGGTGCGGCCAACATCCTCATTCAGCACTTCATGCTGTTCTCGGACAACACGATGACCCTCGAAGGTCCTCGCGTGACCGAAGACGAGCCGATTGATGAGGAAACCATGCAGATGCGCAAGATGCTCAAGACTCCCTTGGAGGACATGGAGCTCAGCGTACGCGCCAAGAACTGCCTCAAGGCTGCCGACATCAAGACGATGGGCGAATTGGTACAACTCGAAATCGCCGACATGATGAAGTTCCGCAACTTTGGCAAGAAGAGCCTCACCGAGCTGGAAAACCTCGTTGAGGAGCGCGGCCTGGAGTTCGGCATGGACCTGGGCAAGTATCGCCTCGAAGAAGACTAGTCGTAATGGCTGAACCGTCGGAAAGTTGACTGTGTTGCAGTCGGCAGCCAACGGTTCAGCCATTCGCTTTTTATATCATTTTATCTTTTTTACTAGTGCGCCCCAGGGGCAGCGGTTCTAATGAGGCTTCGGCCCGCCGTGGTCGCCGCCCGCAAGCGCACATCTTTTCAAACGTCCAATGAGACACGGAAAAAAATCAACCACCTGGGCCGGACTACCGCCCACCGTCACGCGATGCTGTCGAACATGGCTTCGTCGCTAATCCTCCACAAGCGCATCACGACTACGGTTGCCAAAGCCAAAGCCTTGCGCAAGTACGTGGAGCCAATGCTGACTAAGTCGAAGGAAGACACCACGCACTCGCGTCGTATGGTGTTCGCTGCTTTGCAGGACAAAGAATCCATCAAGGAGTTGTTCGGTAACATTTCGAGCAAAATTGCAACCCGTCCCGGTGGCTATACCCGTATCCTGAAGCTGAGCGATACCCGTCTGGGCGACAACGCCGAGATGTGCATCATCGAGCCTGGTTGACTTCAACGAGACCCTACTCGAGGCTAAATCGGCCGCTGCTGAGAAGACGACCACTACCCGTCGTTCGCGCAGCCGTGGTGGTAAGAAAGCTGCTGGCGACGCTGCTACTTCGGCCACCGAAGTGAAAGGCGAAGCTGTTGCTCCTGCTGCTGTAGTTGAGACTTCGGCTCCGGCTGATACCGCAACTGAAACCGTTAAGGAAGGCGAAAGCCGCGATGAAGCTAAGGCTGACGAAGCTGGTGCTTAATTAATCTTAACCACTGCAATTGAAAGGGACGCGCCGTGAGGTGCGTCCCTTTTTCGTTTTGGCTTTTCGAACGTCATACCGGGCGCAGTTGGGGTATCGCTCCCCGGCCCCTCTCCAAAAGAGAGGGGAGCCTGACGTTAGAGCAAGACCGGTGCCCCCTCTTTTTGGAGAGGGGGTTAGGGGGCGAGGTTCTCGAGGGATGCTTCGGTTACGCTTGGCCTAACGTTGTTTTTCTTCGCTCTGAAGTGGGATTGCGCTTATGCCGGCTGATTCCCGTAGGTTTGTGTCAACTTACATTGATTTAAACCGAGACGCTATGAGCTTCATTTCGCAAATTCACGCCCGCCAGATTTTTGATTCCCGCGGTAATCCCACGGTAGAAGTAGATGTGACCCTAGACTCAGGCGTAATGGGCCGTGCGGCTGTTCCTTCCGGAGCCAGCACGGGCAAACACGAGGCTGTAGAGATGCGCGACGAGGATAAGTCCATGTACATGGGCAAGGGTGTGCTGAAGGCCGTGGACAATGTCAATACCCGCATTGCGGAGGAATTGGTGGGCTTCTCGGTGTACGAGCAGGCGCTGCTCGACAAGATTATGCTGGAGATGGACGGCACCAGCAACAAAGCCAACCTGGGTGCAAACGCCATTCTGGGCGTGAGCCTGGCGGCCGCCCGCGCGGCGGCGCTGGACGCCAACATGCCGCTGTACCGCTACGTGGGCGGGGTAGGGGCCTCCACTATGCCGGTGCCGATGATGAACATCCTGAACGGCGGTTCGCACGCCGACAACTCCATCGACTTTCAGGAGTTCATGATTATGCCGGTGGGCGCTTCGTCCTTCACGGAGGCTATGCGCTGGGGCTCGGAGATTTTCCACACGCTGAAAGGGGTGTTGAAGAAGCAAGGGCTGAGCACCAACGTGGGCGATGAAGGCGGCTTTGCTCCGAACATCAAATCGAATGAAGAAGCCATCAAGGTGGTGCTGCAGGCGATTGAAGTGGCCGGCTACCGGCCGGGTGAGGACGTGATGATTGCTATGGACGCCGCCGTATCGGAGTTCTACGAGGATGGCATGTACCACTTCAAGAAGAGCACCGGCGACCGGCTGACTTCGGCCCAGATGTCGGCTTATTGGGCTGATTGGGTGAGCAAGTACCCCATCATCAGCATCGAGGACGGCATGGACGAGGACGACTGGACGGGCTGGAAGCTGCACACCGAGAGCCTGGGCAACAAAATCCAGGCTGGTGGGCGATGACCTGTTCGTGACCAACGTGGACCGCCTGCAGCGCGGCATCGACGAGAACATCGCCAACGCCATTCTCATCAAGGTAAACCAGATTGGTACCCTGACCGAGACCATCGCGGCCGTAAACCTGGGCCGCCGCAACGGCTACAAGAGCATCATGAGCCACCGCTCGGGTGAGACCGAGGACAGCACGATTGCCGACCTGGCCGTGGCCCTGAACACCGGCCAGATTAAGACGGGCTCGGCTTCGCGCTCGGACCGGATGGCCAAGTACAACCAGCTGCTCCGCATCGAGGAAGAGCTGGGCGAAGTAGCTTACTACCCCGGGAAGAAGATGTAGTTAACTTGAGCCAGAATAGAAACGGCCGGTTTTGCGTGAGCGAAACCGGCCGTTTCTATTACCTTTACTCTGATGCAACTACCTTCCTATATTAGCCCAATACTGCGGGTGGTCCGCAGCTTTTATTTCCTCACCGGGATGGGGTTTCTGGTCTGGATGCTGGTGTTCGACGCCAACGATTTGGGCAAGCAATTCGACATTTACCAGAAGTGGAAAGAGCTGCGCAACGAGAAGCAGTACTACCTCGACAACATTGAGGTGGTGAAGCGCGAGCGGGCGGAGCTAATGAGTTCGCCGGACCTGCTGGAGAAGTTTGCGCGGGAAAAGTACCTGATGAAACGCCCTGGCGAGGACGTGTTTGTGCTGGTGCCCGCTACGGCTGAATAGTATTTAACGGTCTTTTAAGCTCGCATTTCATGATGATGGAATGCGAGCTTTTATTGTTTTAAGCATCTGCATAGGCCTCTATTTATTTGTTTTTGCTCTTCTATGAAGCACATCTACCCTGTCGCTTCGCGGCTGGTTACCGGGATTCTGATTTTGTGGGTATGGCTGGGAGTGGCGGTGCCCGGGGAACTGCGCGCCCAAACCTACTTGCTGCCGGCTACGGGCAACTCTACTATTACAACCTGCTCGGGCACGCTCTACGATAATGGGGGCGCCAGTGGGACCTATTCCGCCAATGCCACCGGGGCGGTGACCATTACGCCGGCGACGGCGGGCAGCAAGGTCAAGCTGCAGTTCACGGCGTTTGTGGTGGAAACGGGCTATGATGCCGTGTCCATCTACGACGGAACCAGCGTGGCGGCGCCGTTGATTGGTACTTATAACTCCAATAACCCGCCGCCCACGGTGTATGGCAGCTCAACTTCAGGTGCGCTCACGGTGCGGCTGACTTCGGATGGCATCGTGAACCTGAGCGGCTTTGCGGCCACCATTGAGTGCGTGACGACCGTGCCCGCCCCGGTCCAGGCTGACCTGCTGGTGCAAGGGGCTACGCTCTCAGCGCTGAGCATAGCGGCTGGCGGCGCCCTCACGGCTAACAGCTCCATTTACAACCAATCGGGCGCTTTGGCCAACAGCAGCAGCGTGGGCTATTACCTGTCCAGCGATGCGACGTGGGACGGCACCGACCAACTGTTGAGCTACTCCCAGGGCTTTGCGCTGGCCGCGTGGCAGTCGTCGTACCGCTACGGCTACTTCTCGCTGCCGGCGGGCACAGCCCCGGGCACTTACTACGTACTGTTTGTAGCCGACTACCTCCAGCAGGTACCCGAGAGCAACGAGAGCAACAACGTGGCGGCCGTTAGCATCACGGTCGCGCCGCCCGGCGTCGACCTGGTAGTGCAGCAAGAGCAAATGTATCCGAGCGCGACGGTAGCGGGCAATTCGCTGCAGCTAAACGCCTACATGGCTAACCAAGGCAATACCACTGCCGGCAGCAGCACCATGGGCTTTTACCTGTCCACCAACCAGGTGCTCGACGGCAGCGATGTGCTGATGGGTACTTCGCCGGGCGGGACCCTGCCCAGTAACCAAAGCAGCTACCGCTACGCGTACCCCACCGTACCTGCTGGTACGGCGCCGGGCAGCTACTACGTGCTGTTTGTGGCGGACCCCGCGAACGCCGTGGCCGAAACCAATGAAGCCAACAACGTGCGCAGCCTGCCGTTGACCCTGATGGCGCCGAGCATGGATTTGGTTTTGCAAAGCACCTCACTCATGCCGGCTTCGGTAGCGGCGGGCGGTAGCACCACGGCCACGTGCTACCTCTACAACCAGGGCAATGCCCTGGCCAATCCGGCCACGGTGGGCTACTTCTTGTCGACCAACCAGGTGTGGGATGCCGGCGATGTGCTCCTGGGCAACACCACCGGCTCATTGGTGGGGGCAATTCCTCGTTGCGCTACCTGAACGTGACCGTACCCGCAGGAACGGCGCTGGGCGGTTATTACGTCCTGTTTGTGGCCGATTATCTCCAGCAAATAGGCGAGACCAATGAAACCAACAACGTGGCCAGCGCCCCGCTGCAGGTGGTGGCGCCGGGCGTCGACCTGACCATTTCGCAGCCCAACGTGACGCCTGCCACGACAGCGGCGGGCAACGCCGTCAACGTGAGCTGCTACATCCAGAACCTGGGCAACACGGCGGCGGCTAGCAGCACGGTGGGCTATTATTTGTCGACCAACCAAGTGTGGGATGCCGCCGATGTGCTGATGACGACCTCGCCCGGTAGCCAGCTCAACGCCAACCAGTATTACTCGCGCTACGACTATCCGGTGGTGCCCGCGGGCACGCCGGCCGGCTCGTATTACGTGCTGTTTGTGGCCGACCCGCAGAACACGGTGGCTGAAACCAACGAAACCAACAACGTCGCGACGGCCCCGCTGCAAGTGGTGCCGGCGGGTGTCGACCTGTCCATTTACCAGGGCTACGTGTACTCCACCACGGCCGCATCCGGTGCGGCATTCAATGCCAACTGCACCGTGCTCAACCTGGGCAACTCGACTGCGGCCAGCAGCGCAGTGGGCTATTACCTGTCGACCAACCAAACGCTCGATGCCAGCGATGTGCTCCTGAAAACCACCCCGGGTGGTAGCCTGGGCGCCGGGCAGTACGCATCGCGCTACGAAATGCCGGTAGTGCCCCCGGGAACGGCACCAGGCAACTACTTCGTGTTGATAGTAGCCGACCCGCTGAACGCCGTAACCGAAACCGACGAGAACAACAACGTGGCTTACCAGACGCTGCTGGTCGTGGCGCCGGGCATCGACCTGCTGGTGCAGCAGGTGGGTTTGGCGGTCACCAGCGTGACGCCTGGCTTCTCCATTAGTTGTTACTCCTACATTCAGAATACCGGCAACGTCATTTCGCCCAGCAACACGCTCAACTATTATCTCTCAACAGACCAACTGCTGGACGGCGCCGACGTGCTGTTGACCACTACCACGGGCCCGGGCATACCGGCGGGCAGCAGCCAGGGGCGCACCGCCAGTCTGCTGATTCCGGCAGGCACTACCGCCGGTACCCATTACGTGCTGGTGATGGTAGACCCGCAGAACGCCATTGCGGAAACCAATGAGAATAACAACCTCAATGCGCAGGCCTTGACGGTGCTGGGGCCCTTTACCGGGACGCTTGTGCCCTTCGCCGGGACGGCTACCGTCACGACTTGTGCCACCACGATATACGACAACGGCGGCTTCAACAGCTACGCCAACGACTCGGAGGGCCTGCTCACCATCTTGCCGGCCACTCCCGGCGCCATGGTGCAGGCTGGTGTTCAATTCGTTTTCGCTGGAGTCGGGCTACGACTACTTGCGCATCTACGACGGCACCAGCGCCAACGCGCCATTGCTGGGTTCTTATACCGGCTACCAGCTGCCCTTTCCCGTGCAGGCCACCAATGCCGCGGGCGCCCTCACCGTAGAGTTTGTCAGCGATGCTGCCATTGCCTCGGCGGGTTTCGATGCCACGGTGAGCTGCGGCACGGCCCCGCTGCCGGATTTGCTGCTTACCCAGATTGGCGCTTCGCCCTCGCGGGTGCCAGCAGGCGGTAGCCTGTCGTTGAGCGCCACCGTGGCCAACCAGGGCGCGGGGCCCGCCGCCAATGCGCCCGTGGGCTATTACCTCTCCACCAACCAGGTGCTCGACGCCAGCGACCGGCTGCTGGGCACCAGCACCGGGAGTGCCCTCGCGGCCAACCTCACCAACACCGGCCAGCTGCTGGCCGCCGTGCCCGGCAATGTGCCGGCCGGCGCGTATTACGTGCTGTTTGTGGCCGACCCGCTGAATGCCCTGAGTGAAACCAACGAAGCCAACAACCTCGCAGCCCTGGCCGTGACGGTGACGCAGGCTTTGGCCAGCCGCGAGCAAACCGCCGGCTATGCCGTAGCCGTGGCTCCCAATCCCGTGGCCAGCGGCCAACCGCTCCAAGTGGAGCTCAGCGGTGCCGGAGCTGCCTGCGCAGCGCGCTCGACCTCTACAATGCGCTGGGCCAGCGCGTGCGCACCCAGCCACTCCCGCTGAGCGCCGCCCGGGCAAATCAAGCCGAAGTAGCCACCCAAAACCTCGCCCCCGGCGTGTACACCCTGCGCCTCACCGGCCCCAGCCTGAACGCATCGCGCCGCGTGGTAATCGAATAGCCGGTATCAGCAGCTAGGGCCGGCTAGTTGCTCCGCCGTATTTTTGGCTATGCGAGTAACAATCAGCCGATGGCTAGGGGAGCGGCCGTGGCTGAAAAAACTTACGGTACTCCTGGTGATGGGGGCGGCAACGATGGGCGCAGGAAGCCAGCCACTACCGAGTCCGCCTGCAAAACCTGTGAAGTTGAGCCAAGGGCAGGTGGCCTGGCAGTTTTTGCGCGCCATCCTCCGCGCCGATTATACGGCGGCTTATGCGCGTCTGGCCCCGGAAGTGCGGCGGGCCGTCAGCCTCGCGCACTTCGAAGAAGCGGCGCGGCCCCTGTGGCGAAGCGGACAGCGCCGTGGTCAGCAGATTGAGCTGTACAAGCTTGGTGTGCGGCTGGGTGCGGGCGGCTCGTCGAGGCTGTTTTATTCCTTCACGTTTGCGACGGATTCGGGCAAAGTCCCGCCGCCGGCAGTATTGGAAGTGACGTTCCGCGACACCACGGCGCGGGCGGTGCTGGGGTTTGGGCTGCGGGGTGGGCGCTCTGCTTTGCCTAAACCCAAGCCAGCCTCCACGCCGGCGTCAGGCCGCCACGGGGCGCGGCGCTAGGGCCACGGGCCGCTCGCAGAAGCGGTGCAGCCCCACCGCCAGCCAAAACACCACCATCACGCGGGGCTCCTGCCAGAAGTCCTGCGTGAGGGAATGTAGCAGGAAGAACAGGAAATACACCGTGAACCCCACGCGCTCGGGTGAGAACGGTCCGGATAAAACCCAGCGCGCGTGCTGCCACAGCACCGTTCCCAGCAGCAGCAGCCCGGTGGCCAGGCCCAGGGCGCCGGACTCCACCAGCCAGCTCAGGTACAGGTTGTGGGCATTCATGCGGCGCAGCGTGGTGGTGTAGGTGGGGTGGTCGGGCGAGCGCCGCACAAACTCGAGGTAGCGGTCGGGAAACGTGCCGGGACCGACGCCCACCACCGGCGACTGCTGGAAGAGCTCGAGGCTGAACATCCAGCGGCTCTTGCGCTCGGCGTTCGATTCGTTGGCCGGCGAAAAGTCGCCTACCGATTTCAATTCGTGCATGAGCTCGGGCTCACTGGCCTTGGCCGCATCGGGGTGCGCGCCCTCAACCAGCTGCCAGGCCGTCAGAATCAGGAGGCCCGCCACACCCCATGGCAGCAGCAGCCGGCGCCCCACCGTCCAGCCGGCCGTCACGAGCAGCAGCGTCGCCTGCACCAGCAGCGAGGCGTAGGAAGCGCGCGAGTAAGAAAACGCCACCACCATGAGCACTCCCGTCAGGACCGCCGTGGTCAGGAAGCGAATGCGGAACCGCTGTGCTAGCGGATGGTAGAGCAGCACCAGGTTCAGGACCAGTATCAAGGGCTCCAGCATCACGGTGAGGTTGGTGTGGCCGTGGTGCAGGAAGGGGTTGGCAATGGTATAGGACAGCTGGTAGGAAATCCCCGTCAGGGCCTGGCGCACCAGCACGTAGCCCACCAGCAGGCCCGTGCCCAGCATCAGCGCGCTTAGCGAGAGCAGCCATTCGTTCTTTTTCAGGCCCAGCACCCGGGGCACGCCGTAGCCAAACGTGACGTACAGCAGCAGGGTAATAACAAACTTGGCCGATACCAGCGGGTCCGTCGAAAAGGCGGTGGCCACCAGCAAGGTGGCAAAGTGCAGCCCAATAAGTTTATCGAGCCGGAGCAGGGCATCGGGCCGGGCCACCCAGCCCAACAGCAAGCCCAGCCCGAGCGCGCCCACGGTCAGAACCATGAGGGGCTCGGAAACCAGCATCATGCCGAAATGCAACTGGCTGGAGACCCAGTTGATGGAAAGTGGCAAGCTGAACAGCGAGCTGTAGAATAGCAGCAGCAGCCACGAGCGATAGCGCGAAGGATTCATGCGGAAAGGAAGTGCGGAGTACTTAGCTGATTTTTTTACCTGCCATAGCTTGTTGAATAGAAATGTTCATCACCCGTTCGGCGTAGGGCTGGGTTAGTTCGTCCAGCTCATCCATCGCCTTGAGGATGGGGTCGCGCTCGGTGCCGGCCAGGGCCGCGCGCACCTGCTCCACCTGAGCTTCGGTAGCGGTAAGCTCTTCGGTGGTGAGGTGCTGGCGGTTTTTCCTGGTGAAGTTGGCCACCTGGTAGAGCAGGCTGCTCGGCGGCGGTGCGCGCCTCAATCAGCAGGCGAGCAGCCACGTCTTCCTTGGCGTGCACCAGCGAGTCCATGAGCATTTGCTCTACCTGCTCGTCGGTGAGGCCGTACTGCGGCTTGATTTCCACCTGCTGGCGCGTGTTCGAGCGCAGGCTCAATGGCTTCCACTTTGAGGATGCCGTCGGCGTTGAGCAGAAAATTGACGTCGACCTTGGGCAAGCCCGCCGGCATGGCCGGAATGCCGCTGAGCACGAACTCGCCCAGCTTGCGGTTCTGGCTCACCTGGTCGCGCTCGCCTTGGTACACGGCAATTTTCAGGTTTACCTGGCCGTCGACGCTGGTGGTATACTGGCGACCGGCTTTGGTGGGAATCTTGGAGTTGCGCGGAATGATGGGGTCGAGCAGGCCGCCCAGCGTTTCGATGCCTAGGGTGAGCGGAGTTACGTCGAGCAGCAGCACGTCGCGGCGGTTGCCGGCCAGAATATCGGCCTGAATGGCCGCGCCCAATGCCACCACTTCGTCGGGGTTGAGGGAGTTGTTAGCCGGCTGGCCGAAGAATTCCGATACCGAGTCGTACACCAGCGGCACGCGGGTTGAGCCACCCACCAGCAGCACGGCATCCAAGGGTGGTTTCTGGTTCCTCGTCTCTGGTTTCTGGTTGTTGTCCGAACCAGAAACCAGAGACGAGGAACCAAAGGCTTCCAGCTTCGCATCGGCCACGGCCTGGCGGCAGGCCGCGATGGTGCGCTCCACCAGCGGGCGAATCAGGTCGTCGAACTGTGCCCGGGTGAGCGTGACGGTCATATTCTGGCCGGCTTCGTCGGTGAGCTGGGTAGTGAAGTCGTCGTGCTGGCTTAGGTACTTCTTGGCCATTTCGGCGGCCAGGCGTAGCTGCTGCTGCAGGTGCGGGTTGGTTTGGAAAGCGGCGGGCAGGCTGGAAGGCCGCGGTCCAGTGCTCGGCCACCACGCGGTCAAGGTCGTCGCCGCCGAGGTAGGTGTCGCCGTTGGTGCTCAGCACCTCAAAAATGCCTTGCTGAATGCGCAGGATGCTGATATCGAAGGTGCCGCCGCCCAGGTCGTACACGGCCACGGTTTTCTCGTCGCTGGGGTCGAGGCCGATTCCGTAAGCCAGGGCCGCCGCCGTGGGCTCGTTCACAATGCGCAGTACTTCGAGGCCGGCCAGGCGGCCGGCGTCGCGGGTGGCCTGGCGCTGAGAGTCGTTGAAGTAGGCCGGCACGGTAATCACGGCGCGGTTCACCGGCGTTTTGAGGGCGTGCTCTGCGCGCGCGCGCAGCTCTTTGAGAATGTCGGCCGACAGCTCAATGGGCGAGTAGAAACGGTCATCAACCCGGATTTTCATGAGGCCTTCCGAGTTGTCGTCGATGACCTTGTAGCCCAATTGCTCGGCGTGGTTGCCCAGGTCGCGGTAGCTTTTGCCCAGCAGGCGCTTCACCGAGTAGATGGTGCGCTGCGGGTCGGTGAGCAGGAACTCGCGGGCTTCCTCGCCCACCACGGGCTCGCCGCCATCGGCCGGGAAGTGCACTACCGAAGGCACGATGGCGCCGCGCCCCAGGTCGTTGATGGCCACGGGCTGGCGGGTGTCGGGGTGCACGTAGGCCACCAAACTGTTGGTGGTGCCCAGGTCGATGCCGACGATGATTTCTTCCTGCTGGAACGTGCCAGTGGCTAGGTTGATAGCTACAGTAGCCATAGTTTATATTCGATGCTGCGCCTAAAAGCAGCCTGGAAAAATGATACAAAAACGGCCGGCCTCGTCCTGCAAAAGTAGCTGCTAAACACGCCCGGGTACGTAAAAACACCGATTTACAGCCAAAGAGGTTCCCCGCGTTCTACTTGTTGAAGAGCGTTGAGCTGCGTTTCAAAGCCAGATTACAATAGCGCTTGTACGAAAAGAGCGATTGGATTGACTGGCTAAAAAATAGATTAATAACCTGTTGCGTATCCCCGCCACTATTTCCTTTTGCCCAACGGCAAATTGAGCCATTCAATACCTTGCCAGCTTAAGAGGAACCCGCCCGCTGGCTTCCTCAACCCAAATCACAGTCAAGCACGAGCGCAAAAAAGCCTCTCCAAAGAATTGGAGAGGCTTTTTATTAGCCCAACGGACGCTGGCTAATGCTATCGCAGGGCCAGTTTGCGGCTGATTTTGAACTCGGGTACCGAGAGCTGGTACATGCCCGCGACCAGGGGCGCTTCACCGCCAGGCGCACCTCGTTGGAGCCGGGGTAGAGGCGCACTGTTTCTTCGTGCACCAGGCGGCCGGTGAGGTCGTGGAGGCGCACCGTGGCGTTCTGCTGACGGCCCGATTGCAGGACCAGGTCGATGCGTTCGGAAGTGGTTGGATTGGGGAATACGCTCACCTCATCAACCAAAGCCTCCGGCGTGGCGGCGGGGGCCAGGGCGTCGCGGCGCCCGGTCATGGTGCCCGTCACCACGGCGGGCGGCATGTAGGTGGCTTTGATGAAGCAGCGCTGGGCGGGGTTGGTGGTCGAGGCGTTGTTGGCGCGCAGCGTGTACCAGCCTTCGGCCGGCGTGGTGTAAGAGCCCGTGAGGGTGCCCGTGCCGGTGAGGCTGCTCACCACGGTGCCGGCGCTGTTCACCACGGCCACGCTGAGGCTGCGGGTGGCGTCGGTGGGGTAGAGGACGTAGGAAATGGTCTTGCCCGAGGCTACGTAGATGCGGCCGGCCTTGCGCACGGCCGTAGAGGCCGCCGGCAATTGCCCGCCTTGGCCCAGCGAGCGGCTGTCTTTGTCGCCGAGGTCGTCGGCCAGCTCCCACTCCTGGGTGGTGGTGCGGGCCGTTTTCACGTAGTTGGTACCGATGCCCGTGGGCGCCCACACCGAGTAGCCGCGGCGGCCGCTGGCGGCGGTGCCGTTGCAGGGCGGCGTGTTGATGGCCACCGTTTGCGAGGCACTCACCGTGACGGTGGCCGTGCCGTTGGCGCCGGAGTAATCCTTGAGCACGGTGCCGGGCGCGAAGTCGCAGCTCACCGTGCTGTTCTGCCAGGCGCTGAAATTGTCGTTGATGCCGATGATGGCCTTGGTGCTGCGCTCAATCACGAGGTGGTCGGCGGCCTGCCAGCGCACTTTGTAGGCGCCGTCCTTGAAGTGCAGGTTCTGGTGGCACCAAATCAGGTTTTCGAGGTCGGCGCGCACGGGCAGGTCCACGGTGCTTTTGGGGCTGTGCGAGTAGCGCTTGCCAGTATTGCCCACGTTGAAGAGGTCTTCGAAGAATATTT
Source organism: Hymenobacter humi (assembly GCF_042665855.1). Taxonomy (NCBI): domain Bacteria; kingdom Pseudomonadati; phylum Bacteroidota; class Cytophagia; order Cytophagales; family Hymenobacteraceae; genus Hymenobacter; species Hymenobacter humi. Next base: position 1,493,153 of record NZ_JBHTEK010000001.1, read on the forward strand.
GGGGCGAGCCGTCGAGGGCCAGGGCCGCGGCATAGGTGGGCGACAGGCGCGGGTCGAACGGGTCGATGTGCGGGGCCAACTCCGAGCCGGTGTTCCAGCCCGTGTAGTTGCCCGTGGCGTCTACCTGGGGCCGGAAGGTGTCGTGGTTGTTCACAAACGGCACCGTGCGGTGCACGTACGTGCCGCCGATGTTCACTACCCGCGTGCCCTGCTGGTAGCCGGGCAGGCTACCCAGGTCGAAGTTGCCGCCGCCGCTCACGATGCTGTAGAGGCCGTTGCGCAACGAGAAGTCGAAGGTGCCGGCGCGGTTTTGCACGTTGGCCACCCAGCCGTCCATCTGGCCCGATGAGCCCACCCATTCGCCCACGGCAAACATGGTGGCGCCGCCGTTGGCCCAGCCGGCGCTGCTTTGCAGGTTGTAGAGAAAGTCCTCGGTGGCAAAGTCCGGGAAGTGCTTCACGGCATCGAGCCGCACGCCGTCAAAGCCCACCTGCTTCTTGTACCAAATCAGCCACTCGCGGTTCTTGTTCCGCATGTAGTCGGCGCTCTGAGCGGGGTTGAAGGTGGCATTGGAGCTCTGGCCGTACGAGCCGCTGTAGTAGCTGATGTCGGGCCCGAATAGAATCTGGTTCCAGTCGCCACTGGTGGAGTTGTTGCCCGGGTTGGGGTTGAAATTCTGCCAGTTCTTGGAAAAGCGGCCGTTGCGGGCCAGGTAGTTGGCGGCGGTTTCGTCGGTGGCCGGCGTGGCGTAGCTCACGTAGCGAAAGTTCTTGTACTTGCTCGTCGAGTAGTCTTCCCAGGCCGCCGGGTCTTGCCCGCCCGAGCCGTTGGCCGAGCCGGCGCCGTCGTTGTGGTTCAGCACAATGTCCTGCACCACGTTGATGCCGTTGGCGTGCAAAATGGCCACGCCGCGCAGCAGCTCGTCCTTGTTGCCCACGCGGGTGTTCAGGAAGCCTTTCTGGTACTTGTCGCCCAGGTCGTAATTATCAAAGGGGAGTAGCCGTTGCCCTGGTTGGGGCCTTTGATGTTCGGCGGCATCCACACGGCGTCGATGCCCATAGCCTTCAGGCGGGGGCCAGGTCGGCAATGTAGTTGGCCCAGCCGTTGGGGTAGTTGGAGTTCCAGTAGTCCCACCAGAAGCCTTGCAGCACGACTTGTTGGGCGCGGGCCGCCTGCTGGCCCAGTCCTAGCAATAGGACCAGCAGCAGGAGTAAACGGGAAGCCCGGTGAAAGATAGATTGGGTAGGGGTGTGTTTCATGTGTGGGATTTTATGAAAAAAGAAGAAAATAGTGTGCGTAAAAAATGGCTATGCAGCCCCGCGTGACATCCAATTCATACCGAGGTAAGATAGATTTTTTTCGGCTCAATACGGTAGGAAGCACATAATGTTATATTCGTTCACTTTGCTTGGTTTGTAGATAAATCAAGAAAAATTATTTTGATTTTATCAAGATTGACTTTGTTGAATCAGGCGCCTGCTTGCGCTCAGGGAGTTGAGCCAAAAAGCCCCCGTGGCGGCAGCTCATCGAGGTTCGAGAAATAGGAAATACTTTCCCTGAATTGAGTTGAAAGCATATGAATTTTTACCTGGAGCCGTAATTTCAGCGCATGGTTGAGTTCACTGCAGTCCCACGGGCTAAGTCGGTTTTGAGGGGGTGCGGTTTACCTCGTTTTTTAAGCTGGCAGCGTTGGCCCTTGCGTTGGGCGGCTGCCAGGTCCGGGCCGATGAAGCCCGTTCATTGCCCAGTGCCTTGCAGAAGGCCCTTGTTGCCGTTCCGGCGCGGGAAGACACCGCCAGCATTCCCTCAGCGTCCGCCGCCCCGGTGCCCGACTCGCTGGCCCTCACGCCCGTGCCGGCCGTACCCGAAGTTCCCGACACCCTGCGCCAGGCCATCCGACGCCTGCACACGGCCCTGGGCCCGGCCGCGGCCGACCTGCGCCCTGAGGTGCTGGAACAGGCCTGCGTGGGCTACCTCACCCTGCACCCCACCGGCCGCATCGAGCGCGCCGGGCTGCTGGCCGTTGCCGACATGGACCTGCCCAATACCAGCCGCCGCCTGTGGGTACTCGACCTGCGCCAGGCCAAGGTGGTGCACCACAGCCTGGTGGCGCACGGCGAGGGCTCGGGACGGCTACGGGCCACGCGGTTTTCCAATCTGGAAAAGTCGGCTTGTACTTCGCTGGGCTTCTACCGCACGGCCGACACCTACGACGGCATTCACGGCTATTCGCGCCGCATCGAAGGCCTCGACAAGGGCCAGAATGCCAATGCCTACGACCGGTATGTGGTGCTGCACGCCGCCGACTACGCCAGCCCCAAATACATAGCGCAGCACGGCCGCCTGGGCTACAGCCGCGGCTGCCCGGCACTGCCGCCCGAGCAGTTTAAGGCGATTATCGCTTCCGTGCGGGTGGGCAGCATGCTGCTCATCAGCGGGCCGGGGCTGGCTTCGCGCTGGCTCGATGGCCGGGCGGCAGGACGGCGGTTTCTGGCGCGCGGGTGGGACTAATTCCTCTGTTTTGAAACCATTACCCGGGACCCGCACGGCCTAAAAGGAATCTTTTGGGGCCTTTGGTCGTTCAGAAACGAGCCACTAAGCCAGCGACTTCCGTATAGGCTTGTAAATCAACTGTTGTTTTTGGAGCCTTGGTTCCACTAGTCATCAGCCAAAATCATATGAATATGCATCAGCCCAGCGTCGTTCAGCGGAAACGCAAAGCCCAGAAAAGGGCTCGGTTAGCTCGCCGGGTACTGCCTTTTTTGGCGTCCCTGTTTTTGGCTACCCCTTTGGCTGCGCCCGTGACCAAGTCCATGGCCGGTAGCACGAGCAGCGAGTTGCGTATGCCTTCCGGAGCCTTTTCGGCCACGGCCGTATTCGACCAGAAGCTGCACGCCAGCTACACAGCTCTTGGCGCTGAGCAACAGGGCCTGCGCTTCGAAACCTTCGCTAAAGCCATGACTGGCTACCTCAACCTGCGGGCAAGCGGCCACCTGGCCGAAGACAAGCAGCTACTGACGGTAGTTGACTTCGACCTTCCTTCGACGGAAAAGCGTCTGTGGGTTTTCGATTTGGCCAGCAATAAAACGCTGTTTCATACGCTGGTGGCCCACGGCCACAACTCCGGCGAGAACGAAGCCACCAACTTCTCAAACACCGACCAGAGCAACATGAGCAGCCTGGGCTTTTACGCCACCAGCAGCGAATACACCGGCAAGCACGGCCGCAGCCTGCGCCTCGAAGGCCTCGATGAGGGCTTTAACACCAACGCCGCCGCCCGCTCGGTGGTGATGCACGGGGCTGATTACGTTAGCGAAGACTTCATCAAGCAGAACGGCCGCCTGGGCCGCAGCCTCGGCTGCCCCGCCCTGCCTATGGATATGAAAGATGAAATCATCGAGGCAGTGAACGGCGGCACCTGCCTGTTCATCAACAAGTCGGATGCCGGCTACGATTCGAAGTACCTGAACCTGGAGGCGGCCGTTGCCGCGCTAGTGCCCCAGGCAACTGCAAATCAGAGCTAAGCACCAGAATCACATAAAAAAGCAGAAGGCCCGAATGCATATGCATTCGGGCCTTCTGCTTTTTCCGTTTAGCTCAATTTCTGTCCACTGGTTAAGAGTCTATCCCAATAGGTAACGCCATGCTGAGCCTGTCGAAGCATCTTTACCGCAATAGCAAAAACCTGTTGATTGGAATTACTACTGCGATAAAGATGCTTCGACAGGCTCAGCATGACGTTCTTATTTTACTGCCTTTTTGGATAGGCTCTAAGCAGCAGTTTGTGCGTGGCAGCTACTGGGGTTACTGTAGCTTCACGCCGAACTTCTGGCCGACGCCTTCCAGGTCCCGTACCACGGCTTCGAGTAGCGGAATACCGTCGAGCAGGCGGTGGGCAGCCGTTTCGCGTTCCGGGTCGCCCGGTATCAGCACCTTCTTGCCTTCCACCGCGTGGGCGTTGCGGAAAGTCGTAATCCAGTTGTCCATGTGGGCTTTGAACTCGTCGGCAGGCCGAAAGGCATCCACGCGCATGGCCCCGAAGAAGTGGCCCAAGCCTGGCCCACGGGGTCGGTGGGCGGCTGCAGGAACGCCACAAAGGGCGGAACCCACGGCCCGTAGTTTGCGCCCGAGAGCACTGCCGAAAATATGTCAACGATGCTGCCCAGCGCGTAGCCTTTGTGCGAGCCGGTGGCCCCGCCCAAGGGCAGCAGCGCGCCGCCGTTCTTCACGGCATTGGCATCGGTTGAGCTGCTGCCGTCGGCGTTCTGCACCCAGCCTTCGGGCACGGGCAGCTGCTTGCGTTGGGCGATTTCGAGCTTGCCGTTGGCGGCGGTGGTGGTGGCCAGGTCGGCTACGAAATCGGGCTGCTCGCCGGCGGGTACGGCCACGGCAATGGGGTTGGTGCCCAGCAGACGGTCCAGGGAGTAAGTGGGGGCCACCAGGGGCGAGGCGTTGGTCATGGCCACGCCTATCATGTCGTGGGCCAGGGCCAGCATGGCGTGGTAGCCGGCAATACCGAAGTGGTTGGAGTTCTTTACCGAAACCCAGCCGGTGCCTACTTGCTGGGCTTTTTCGATGGCTACGCGCATGGCTTTGGGGCCCACCACCAGGCCCAGGCCGCCGTCGCCATCTACCACGGCAGTGCTGGGGGTTTCGTAGGTCACGCCCACCCGCGGCGTGGGATTGATGCGGCCGGCTTCCCAAAGCCGCACGTAGCCCACCAGCCGGGCCACGCCGTGCGAGTCGATGCCGCGCAGGTCGGCCGAGAGCAGGGTTTCGGTGGCGAGAATAGCATCGTCTTCCGGGCAGCCCATGCTGCGGAAGATGGCTTCGGTGAAGGCGAAAAGCTGGGTGTAAGTAAACGTCATGGGGTTGAATTAGGCGGCGAGCATTTCGGCCAGCAGGCCTTCCTTGAGGGCGTAGGCCGAAGTGCGGATGCGGGTAATGCCCGAGATACCCAGCACATAGTCAATCAGGATGGCAGCTACCACCAGCATATCGGCGCGCATGGGCAGGATGCCCGGCAGGGCCATGCGCTGCTCGTGGTTGGAGCTGAGCAGGTGACGGTAGCTGGTCTGGAAGCTTTCCAGCGGCAATTCGGTGGAAGGCGGCAAATTTGCCTCCGCGCGAATCTCGCCAAACTGCATGTCGGCTAGGCTGTCGAAGCTGCCCGACGCGCCCACCAGACTCACGGGCTTGTAGTAGTCGATGGCTGCAATGAGTGGCGCCAGCACTGTGCCCAGATACTCCTGTTCGGCAGCTACAGCAGCGGCCGGCATGATGCCTTCGGGGTTGGGGAAAAACTGGTCGAGCAGGCGCTGGGCGCCGATTTCGAAGCTGTGCTTCCAGAATATGCTGGCCTCGTCGGCTATGATGAACTCCACCGAGCCGCCGCCAATGTCCATTAGCAGATGCGGCTCGTTGCCCAGCGGCACAGCTTGGCGGATGCCGGCACAAATGAGCTCCGCCTCGCGGGAGCCGGCAATGACGTCGACCTGGATACCGGTCTGCTCATAAATGTCGCGCACCAGGTCGGGGCCGTTGCTGGTCACGCGCATGGCGCTGGTGGCCGTGGCGCGGGTTTCGGTCACTTCGTGCAGCTCAATTTCCTCCTTGAAGCCGGCCAGCGTGTGCAGGGCGCGGGCGTAAGGCTCCGGCGCGATGATGCCCTGGCTGATGCCGCCTTCGCCCAGGCGCACGCCGGCTTTGGTGCGCAGCAGCACCAGCGGCTTTTCGCCATGGGCGGTGGGCATCTCTACAATGAGCAGGTGGAAGGTGTTGGTGCCCAGGTCAATGAGCGCAAGGCGGCGATGGGCGTGCGGCGTATGCATGAAGCAGAAGGAAAGGTTGGAAAAACTCCCCTCCTTTTTTAAGGAGGGGATGCTCAACTGCTAAGTTGAGCCTGGGGTGGTGAAGTCGTTGAACGATGGACGAACGATGGTTGCTGCGCCGTTCTGCCGCCAGTTGTGCGGGTATCGTTCAACGAAGGCAACCACCCCCGTCCGAGCCCTTGGCTCGAACATCCCCTCCTTAAAAAAGGAGGGGAGTTGTTGTTCAATCAAACTTAAGTTGCAAACCGGCAGAACGTGCCCAGGGGCAGCTTGCGCTGGCCGGAATCGTGCAAATAAATCTCGCCCAATTCCCGCACGGCTTTTTTGCCGGGGAAGATGGCCGTGGTCAGGTTGTCGAGGATTAGCGCCGAGAAGCCGAGTGAATACAGGTTCACCACGAAGAAATGGTCTTCGGGGTCGAGCAGCTGCTGGCTGAGCTTGAGCATTTCGTTGAGCTCGTCTTCGAGCCGCCACTTTTCGCCGTTGGGGCCGCGGCCGTAAGCGGGCGGGTCGAGGATGAGGCCCTGGTACTTGCTGCCGCGCTTCACTTCGCGCCGCACGTACTTCATGGCGTCTTCCACCAGCCAGCGCACGCCGTCGAGTTGGCTGGCTTCCATGTTGTCGCGGGCCCAGAAATTGACCTGCTTCACCGAGTCGAGGTGGGTGACGTCGGCCCCGGCGGCGCGGGCGGCCAGCGTGGCCGCGCCGGTGTAGGCAAACAGGTTTAGCACGCGCGGTAGGGCGGCGCGGCGCTTGCGCGTCTGGTTGTAAATGAACTGCCAGTTGGGGTCCTGCTCCGGAAACAGGCCCACGTGCTTGAACGACGAGAGCCCCAGCCGAAACTTCAGCTTGAGGCCGTCGGGCCGCTCGTAGGCAATCAGCCACTGTTCGGGCATGGCGGGCTTGAGGCGCCACTGGCCTTTTTCGGTGGAGCCGGGGGCGCGGGCGAAGGCGGCATCGGCCTTTTCCCATTCCTTCAGGGAAAGGTGCGGGTCCCAGATGGCCTGGGGCTCGGGCCGGGCCAGCACATACTTGCCGAAGCGCTCCAACTTCTGGAAGTTGCCGCTGTCGATGAGTTCGTAATCGGGCCAGGGCGAGGTGGTGAGGAAGTCGTACATAGAGAATGCAAAGGTAGGGGCCGTGCCCGGCAGGGAGGGCCGATTTGGCCGGCGCCCGGGCCGGAGCGGCGAAGTGGCAGCCTCGTATAAGGTGAGATGTTCAAGATTCGCAAAGACCCAGAATTGCCAGCGTGGGTGTTCCTGGCCCTGCGCATCGGCTCGCTATTGGCTGTGGCAATCATCGCCGCCATAATTGCGAGGTGTGGAGATTACTAAGGGCAACGCAGGAGTAGATGCCGGCATTTTGGGCATGAATGTCAGATAATTAATGCTCTTAATGGTGCAGTAAGTCCGGTTTATCGAAGAGTATCCGCTAAGCTGAAGACTAGCACTTAGCTTTACCGGATGCTTACTGCAAACCGGAAGATGTGGGCGGGCGCAATTGTAGCGCTCCTGGCCGGGCTGGCGCTGGTGCTGTGGTGGCCCCGCACGCCCGCGCTGCGCCCGCTGCTTTCGCCCGAAACCTATGCCCAGCGCCGGGATGTATTCCGGCCACACCGCGGGCAGATTTTTGACCGGCACGATTCCCTGCTGGCTTATACCGGGCAGCGCTACCTGCTTACGTTGCCCAAGCGTCAGCCTCTCGACTCCACTCGCTTCAACCGACTGTTGGGCTGGCCCGATAGTGCGTTGCAGGCGCGGGTGGCCGATATGCGCCGCCGGGAACTGCCCCTGCAAATTGAGCTGACCCTTTCGGAGGCCGACACCCTGCGCCGCCACCGCCGCGAGTGGCCGCACCTCTGGGTGCGCGAGTACACGGCCCGCATCTTCCCCAAAAACGTGGCCGCGCCCGTGCTGGGCTACGCTTACAATTCAGCCCAACCCTTCCTGTACCAGGCCCAACGCCTCCGCCGCGGCCGCTTTTACCGCCTGCGCAACGGCGGCGTGGAAAGCTACTACAACAGCCTGCTCACCGGTCGCCGCGGCGCCTCCCACCCCTGCTCGATGCGCTGGGCCAGCGGCACGGCTCCTGGGCTACTGATACCGCGGGCCGCCCCGGCCAGGACCTGCACCTGAGCCTCGATTCCAAGCTGCAAGCCTACGCCGAGCGCCTGCTGGGCGAGCGCCGCGGCTACATCGTAGCCCTGGAGCCTGCCACCGGCGAAATTCTGGCCTACGTATCGGCCCCGACCTACGACCCCGCCGTGATAATGGCCCCCACCCGTGGCCGGGAGCGCCGCGCGCTGCTGCTCAACCCCGACATGCCGCTGCTCAACCGGCCCGCCACGCAGGCCAATCCGCCGGGCTCGGTGTTCAAGCTGGTGAACGCAGCCGTGGCCCTGCAGGCTGGGCGCCATCAGGGCCGATGCATCGTTTGCCTGCGACCAGTCGCTTATGAACTGCGTGCACCACCACCCCAGGGCCCGCAGCCTGACCCAGGCCCTGAAGTACAGCTGCAACCCGTACTTCTACCGGGTGCTGCAAACCGTGGTGGAGCAAGTGCCCGACTCGCTGGCGCAGCCGGCCGATACCTGCGCCGTGCAGCGCCAGAATCTGATGGCCTGGACGCGGCACGTGAAGTCGTTCGGCCTCGACACCCTGCTCGGCGTGGACGTGCCGCGCGAGAGCCCCGGTTTCATTCCCACCGCGGCCTACTACGACCGCCGCCTGGGCCCCTGCAACTGGACTTATGGCAACATCTACTCGCTGAGCGTGGGGCAGGGCGAAATCAACCTCACCGGCCTGCAAACCGCCAACGTACTGGCCACCATTGCTAACCGCGGCTATTACTACACGCCGCATTTTGTGCGGGCCGTGGGCAGCTCGGGCGCCCCGCTGCCCAAGTTTCGGGAGAAGCACCGCACGCTGGTCGACAGCGTGCATTTCGCCGCGCTCATTCCAGGCATGGTGGCTGCACTGGGCCGCGGCGGCACCGCCGACCTGGCCAGCCTGACTGACGTAGGCATCAGTGTGGCCGGCAAAACAGGGACGGTGCAAAACGATGAGGGCGACGACCACGCCACGTTCGCCGGCTTTGCGCCGGCCAACCAGCCGAAAATTGTGGTGGCCGTGTACATCGAAGCCGCGGGCTACGGTGGGCTGTCGGCGGCCCCTTGCGCAGCCCTGATTATGGAGAAATACCTGCGCGGCAAAATCGCCCCCAAGCGCAAGCGCTGGGAGGGGTGGCTACGCTGCGGCAACCTGGCTGAGCAAGGGCATTAGGGAAATTGAGCTGGCAAACCGGTTTCTTTGCAGTCTGTCATGTCGAGCGTAGCCGAGACATCTGGCTCGCATCGTTCAACGATTGAGTTAGTGTTGCACGCAAGATGTCTCGGCTACGCTCGACATGACGTTCTTTTAGTAGCCACAGGTTATTCTCATGCAATTCCACAAATACCAGGGCACCGGCAACGACTTCGTGATTATCGACGACCGAACCCGGCAGTTCGACGAAACCGACCAGGCCCGCATTGCCCACCTTTGCCACCGCCGCTTCGGCATCGGGGCCGATGGGCTGATGCTGCTGCGCGAGCGTGCCGGCTACGATTTCGAAATGGTGTATTTCAACGCCGACGGCCGGCCCAGCTCCATGTGCGGCAACGGCGGCCGCTGCCTGGTGGCCTTTGCTAAGTTCCTGGGCGTCATCCAGGACCGGGCCCATTTCCTGGCTGTGGACGGCCCCCACGATGCCCGCGTGGAAGCCGACGGCACCGTGCGCCTGAAGATGATAGACGTGGCCCCTCCGCAGGAAGCAGCGGTAGGGGAGGACGACGTATTTCTGCACACCGGCTCGCCCCACCATGTACATTTCCTCGACCCGACGGAGTCGCCCAGACTGGCCGAGTTCAACGTGTTTGCCGCCGGCCACGACATCCGCTACGACCAGGCCTACGACCCCGCCGGCACCAACGTCAACTTCGTGGAAGTACCCGCCGACCTCTCGCAGCCCTGGCCCGTGCGCACCTACGAGCGCGGTGTAGAAGACGAAACCCTGAGCTGCGGCACTGGCGTCACGGCCGTGGCCCTGGCTGCCAGCCGCCGCGGCGCCACCTCGCCCGTGCGCCTGCACACGCCGGGCGGTGAGCTGGAAGTATCCTTTGACACGCGGCCCGACGGCGGCTTCACGAACGTGTGGCTGAGCGGCCCGGCCGTGCGCGTATTCGAAGGAAAAATCTAGCTTCGGAGTCTTCGTTTCTCGCTTCCTATGCCCACCGCCAGCGCCCCGCAACCAGCCCAACGAAACGCCGTGTTTCTGCGCGCACTCGAGCCTGAGGACCTGGAGTTCCTTTTTGCGCTGGAGAACGACCCGGACATTTGGGGCGTGTCCGACACGCTGGCTCCGGTCTCGCGCACAGCGCTGCGTGAGTATTTGCTGCACGCAAGCGCCGACTTATACGTAGTTCGGCAGCTAAGGCTTGTGGTTACTACTGAAATTAGCAGCGCGCCCGTGGGCGTGGTCGACCTGTTTGAGTACGACCCGCTGCACCAGCGCGCCGGCATCGGCATCACCATTCTGGCCAGCGAGCGGCGCCACGGCTACGCCCGCCAGGCGCTGGAACTGATGAAGAACCACGCCCGCCACGTGCTGCGGCTGCACCAGGTGTATGCCACTGTGGGAATGGGTAATGCCCCAAGTATGAGGCTGTTTCGGGCCGCGGGGTTTCGGCGGGTGGGCACCCGTCAGGCGTGGCTGCGCACCGCCACCGGCTGGCAGGATGCCGTGGAGTGGCAATGCCTGCTCGAAGCCGAGCAGAGCTAATAGGTATGTAAGGATTTAAATATTCATACCGGTTGATGCTACTAGATGGCACTGGATTGGGTTGTTTAGCAGAGTAAGCTCAACCATATCCTTCCGGCAGGCGGGGCCGTATAGTGTGCCAAGCGCCCGGGTTGTCTATCTGTGTTGTCCCGATGCGGCGCGAAACCTTATCTTCTTGCCGTTATCCATGCCACCATCGTCGACGGCGGAAGTACCTCTGCGTGCCTCCGCCACCGCTGTCCGGCCCAGCGCATCAGCTGCCGAAAATACTCCTGAATATACCCTGCCCGACCTGGTTTGCTTTGCGCATTTACACTGGGACTTCGTATGGCAGCGCCCGCAGCATTTGCTTTCGCGCTTTGCGCAAGTCGGCCGGGTGTTTTATGTAGAAGATGCCTTTTATCACGCCGATGACCTGGTTGAGCCGCACATTGAAATAAAAGAGCGGGACAACGGCGTAAAAGTGGTGGTGGCGCACCTGCCCCAGCGCCACCGCCTCGACGAAGCCGCCAGCGACCAGGCCCAATTCGAGCTTCTCAGCCAATTTTTTAGCGAGCAAAGCATTACCAATTACGCGTTCTGGTACTACACGCCCATGGCGCTGGCCAAATCGCGGCATTTCCAGCCCGTGCTCACCGTGTACGACTGCATGGACGAGCTAGCCAACTTCAAGTTTGCCCATCCCGAGCTGAAGAAGCGCGAGCAGGAGCTGTTCCGCAAGGCCGACCTCGTGTTTACGGGCGGGCACACCCTTTACGAAGCCAAGCGGGAGCAGCACCCCGATGCCCACGCTTTCCCGAGCAGCATCGATAAGGCCCACTTTGGGCAGGCCCGCGGTCCGCTGGCCGAGCCGGCCGACCAGGCCGCCATTCCGCACCCCGGATTGGCTTTTTTGGCGTGGTCGACGAGCGACTCGATATTGAGCTGCTGCGCGAGCTTTCCCAGAACCACCCCAATTGGCAGTTCGTCATTATCGGCCCGGTGGTCAAGATTGACCCGGCCATTCTGCCCCGCACTTCCAACGTGCATTACCTCGGCGGCAAGGACTACAAGGAACTACCTGCTTACCTCAAGGGTTGGGAGGTAGCCACGCTGCTATTCGCTGACAACGAAAGCACTAAGTTTATTTCGCCGACCAAAACGCCCGAGTACCTGGCGGCCGGCAACCCCGTGGTAAGCACCCCCATTCGCGACGTGGTGCGCCCGTACGGCGACCTGAAGCTGGTGCAGATTGCCGACAACGCCGCTGATTTTGGCGCCGCCATTGCCACGGCCCTCACCCAGCGCGAAGACGCCGACTGGCGCCAGCGTACCGACGACTACCTGGCCACCATCTCCTGGGACCAAACCTGGCAGGACATGGTGGACCTAATGCTGCAGCGCCTCGCTGCGAAAACCCCTGATGCGGCCACGGCCGCCGGCACCCAACCAGCCGTCAAAGTCTCGGAAGTGCCCCTTCCCGATTCGGCTCCACGCCATTAGTCCTAATTATCCTCGTTAGTCTCCATACTTCCATACCCCTACGCACCATGTTCGATTATCTCATCGTTGGGGCCGGTTTTGCCGGCAGCGTGCTCGCCGAACGGCTGGCCACCCGCAGCAATAAGAAGGTCCTTGTTATCGATAAGCGCCAGCACATTGCGGGCAATGCCTACGACCACTATAACGAGGACGGCATTCTGGTGCACAAGTACGGCCCCCATATCTTCCACACCAATTCGAAGGACGTATTTGATTACCTCGGCAACTTCACCGATTGGCGCCCCTACGAGCACCACGTGTTGGCCTCGGTCGACGGCCAGATGGTGCCCATGCCCATCAACCTCGATACCATCAATAAGCTCTACGGCCTGAACCTGACCAGCTTTGAAGTTGAGCAGTTCTTTGAGTCGGTGGCCGAGAAAGTAGATGTCATCAAAACGTCGGAAGACGTGGTGGTGAGCAAAGTGGGCCGCGAGCTGTACAATAAATTCTTTAAGAACTACACCAACAAGCAGTGGGGCCTCGACCCCTCGCAACTCGACAAATCCGTGACGTCGCGCGTGCCCACCCGAACCAACCGCGACGGCCGCTACTTCACCGACACCTACCAGGCCATGCCCCTGCACGGCTACACCCGGATGTTTGAGAAGATGCTCGACCATCCCAACATCAAGGTGATGCTCAACACCGACTACCACGAGGTGATGGACTTCATTCCCTTCAAGGAGATGATTTTCACGGGTCCGGTAGACGAGTACTTCGACTTCCAGTTCGGCAAGCTGCCTTACCGCTCGCTCGAGTTCAAGCACGAGACGCTGAGCAAGGAGAAGCACCTGGCCGCGCCCGTGGTAAACTACCCCAACGAGCACCCCTACACGCGCATCACCGAGTTTAAGGCCCTCACCGGCCAGGACCACCCCAAAACGGCCATCGTGTACGAGTACCCGCAGGCCGAGGGCGACCCGTACTACCCCATCCCGATGCCCGAGAACGCCGAGCTGTACAACAAGTACAAGAAGCTGGCCGATGAAACGCCCAACGTGCACTTCGTGGGCCGCCTCGCCACCTACAAGTACTACAACATGGACCAGGTGGTGGCCCAGGCCCTGACGCTCTACAAAAAGCTGACGGAAAAGGAGAACGCCACCAAGCCCGCCCGCCCCGCCATCACGGGCAGCACGGCCCTGGTCGACAAGCTGGTGAGCCGCTCTCCCAAGCAGGAATAGCGCCCACGGGTTTCTGTCACCTATTCAGCTGCCACCCTTGCGCGCCTGCGTCGGGGTGGCAGTTTGATTTAAGTCCAGGTTAAGCTGCGCGCTTGGCTGGACCATTATTCCACCGACTATATTATTTATGAACCAATTAGATATCTGGGGCGGCATCGAATGCAGCCATTGCCGCGTGGGCGATACTTATTCTGACCAGCTCACCCGCAATGGCCACTGGCATCGGCTCGATGACCTGGACGCACTGGCCGACCTTGGCCTGAAAACCCTGCGCTACCCGCTGCTGTGGGAGCACACCTGCCCCGATAGTCCGGATATCTGCGATTGGGCATGGCCCGACATTCGCCTGCCGCGTTTGCGCGAACTGGGCATCAACCCCATCATTGGCTTGGTTCACCACGGCAGCGGCCCCCGCTACACGGCCCTGCACGAAGACAACTTTGCCACCGGCCTGGCCCAGCACGCGGCCAAAGTGGCCGTCCGCTACCCCTGGCTCACCCACTTCACCCCCGTAAACGAGCCCCTAACCACGGCCCGCTTCAGCGCGCTCTACGGCCACTGGTACCCCCACACCGCCGACGACCGCACCTTCGTGCGCGCCCTGCTCAACCAGCTCGACGCCACGCGGCTCTCGATGAAGGCCATCCGGGAAATCATCCCGCACGCCCAGGCTGGTGCAAACCGAGGACCTGGCCCAGGTGCACAGCACACCTGCCCTGCGCTACCAGGCCGACTTCGAAAACCTGCGCCGCTGGCTCAGCTTCGACTTGCTGTGCGGCCACGTTACGCCCGAGCACCTATTTTGGGGTTACCTCACCGAGCACGGCGCCAGCGAAGCTGAGCTGCAAACGTGGCTCGACGACCCTTGCCCGCCCGATATCATGGGCCTGAACCACTACCTCACCAGCGAACGGTTTTTGGATGAAGGGTTGAATAATTATTGGGAATGTCACGTCGCCGACAATGGCCGCCAGCGCTACGCTGATGTGGAGGCCGTGCGCGTAGGCAACCTGAAAATGACCGGCGTGTGCAGCCTGCTGCTGCAAGCCTGGCAGCGTTACAACCTGCCGGTGGCCATCACGGAAGCCCATCTCAACTGTACCCGTGAGGAGCAGGTGCGCTGGTTGAGCTATGTATGGAACGAGGCCAGGGCCGCCCAAGAGCAAGGCGCCGACGTGCGCGCCGTCACGGTCTGGTCGTTGTTTGGCACGTTCGACTGGGACAGCCTGCTCACCCGCAACGCCGACAGCTACGAAACCGGCGTTTTCGATGTGCGCAGCGGCCAGCTCCGGCCCACCATGCTGGCCAAGCTGGTGCGCCACCTGGCCCACAACCAGCCCTTCGAGCACCCCGTGCTGCAAAGCCTGGGCTGGTGGCAGCGCCCCGGTCGGGTGCAGTTCCAGCCCAGTACCGCTCCGGCTCAACCGCGCGTACTCAAAGCCGTTAAAACAGGAGTGAAAGCAACTTATGCTGCTCCCCATGACCAACAACAAGACCTGGAATATGCGGCCTGATTTCGTTCCTGACCACATCTCCGAGCGTGCCATTCGGCCCCTGCTCATCGCGGGCGCCCACGGCACGCTGGGCCGGGCCCTCGAGCGCATCTGCCACACCCGCGGCCTGGTGGCGGTGGCCATGGGCCGGGCCGAGCTGGACATTACCAGCCCGGTTTCGGTGGAAAACGTGCTGGATAAAGTTCGTCCCTGGGCAGTCGTCAATGTGGCTGGCTACGTGCGGGTAGATGCCGCCGAAACCGATGCCGGGCAGTGCTTCAGCGAAAACGCTACCGGGCCGTCGGTGCTGGCCACCGCCTGCGCCGCCCGCCAGCTGCCGTTTCTCACCTTTTCTTCCGACCTGGTGTTCGATGGCGAGCAGGACGAGCCTTACACGGAGTCGTCGAAGCCCAACCCGCTGAACGTGTACGGCCGCAGCAAGCTGGCTGCCGAGCAGCGCGTATTGGCGGTGCATCCCCAGGCCTTGGTGGTGCGCACCAGTGCGTTTTTCAGCAGTTGGGACGAGTTCAACTTTGTGCACTTTGCGGTGCAGGCCGCCCGCCGCGGCGAGCAGTTTGAAGCAGCCGACGACGTGCGCATTTCGCCCACCTTCGTGCCCGACCTGGTGAATGCCTCGCTGGATTTGTTACTGGATGATGCCGCTGGTATCTGGCACGTGACCAACCACGGCTCGTGCACCTGGGCCGAGCTGGCGCGCATGGCCATTGCGCGCGCCGGCCTGTCGCCGGATTTGGTAGTGCCGCGTCCCATGGCCGGCTTTGGCCTGGCAGCCGCCCGGCCCCGCCAAAGCGTGCTGGTAAGCGAGAAAGGCATAGTGCTGCGCTCGCTGGAGCATGCCCTCGACCAATGCGTGCGGGAAATGGAGCACCACCCCATTGTAGCGGGCTAACCAAGGATGTAGGAACGCGCCATGGCGCGTTCAATCGTTGGATGGTTCGGCGGCAATTTGTAGGAACGCGCCTTGGCGCGTTCAGCGGTCGCGCCTTGTGGTTCGCCCACAACGCCTGACCGTTTAACGATTGAACGCGCCATGGCGCGTTCCTACATGTTTTTATCAAGGAAATGCAAGCCGCTTCGCGCTGCGAACTGCCTTGGTTGAGCTGCTGTTACACCACTTACCCTTCTGCCAAGGTGTCGTAATTTTTGTTTTGGGACGGTTTTAGCGGAAGGCTCCGTAAATTTGGGGTGCGCCCCGGCGCTATTCGCTAAAAAACTACCTGATGTTTGAATTCCTAGGCAAGACCGTCGCCAAAATATTTGGCTCCAAGTCGGAGCGCGATTTAAAGGAAATCGTGCCCTACGTGGCGCTGATTAATGCCGAATATGCCAAACTGGCCGGCTTGACCGATGACCAGCTGCGCGAGCAGACCCAAAGTGTCCGGGCCCGCATCGACGAGCGCCTCGCCGGCCTCGACGGGCAGATTGCCGGCTTGCACCAGCAAATCGACAGCCAGCCCCACTCGATGTGGCGCAAAAAGAGGTGTTGTTTGAGCAAATTGACGCGCTGGAAAAGCAGCGCAACAAGGACCTCGAAGCCGTGCTGCTGGAGGTATTGCCGCCGGCCTTCGCCATTGTGAAGGAAACCGCCCGCCGTTACAAGGAAAACGGCCAGCCTGGTAGTTACGGCCAACGCCCACGACCGCGAATACGCCGCCACCCACCCCAACTGTACCATTCAGGGCGACCAGGCTATCTGGAGCAACAAGTGGCTGGCCGGCGGTGCCGAAATCACCTGGGACATGGTGCACTACGACGTGCAGCTGATTGGCGGCGTGGTGCTGCACCAGGGCAAAATTGCCGAGATGGCCACGGGCGAAGGCAAAACGCTGGTTTCGACTTTGCCGTCGTTCCTCAACGCGCTGTCGAAGCGCGGCGTACACCTCGTAACCGTCAACGACTACCTGGCCAAGCGCGACTCCGAATGGAACGCGCCGCTGTTCGAGTTCCACGGCATCACCGTGGATTGCATCGACAAGCACCAGCCCAACACGCCTGAGCGCCGCGCTGCCTATCAGGCCGACATCACCTACGGCACCAACAACGAATTCGGCTTCGACTACCTGCGCGACAACATGGCGCGCGACCCCGAGGAGCCTGGTGCAGCGCAAGCACCACTTCGCCATGGTCGACGAAGTTGACTCCGTGCTCATTGACGATGCGCGGACGCCGCTCATCATCTCCGGCCCGGTGCCCCGCGGCGACGTGCACGAGTTTTATCAGCTCAAGCCGCGCATTCAGCGCCTGGTAGACGAGCAGAAGAAGGTGGTGCAGAACTACCTCGTGCAGGCCCGCAAGCTCATTGCCGAAGGCAAAACCGGTGTGGAGGAAGGCGACAAAAACGGCGAGGGCGGCCTCATGCTGTTCCGCGCCCACCGCGGCCTGCCCAAGAGCAAGCCCTCATCAAGTTCCTCTCGGAAAGCGGCATCCGCGCCGTGCTCCAGGCCACTGAGAACCACTACCTGCAGGACAACTCCCGGCAGATGCCCAAGGCCGACGAGCCGCTGTTCTTCACCATCGACGAGAAGAACAACCAAATTGAGCTAACCGAAAAAGGCATCGACCTGATTACGGCCCAGGGCGAAGACCCCAAGCTGTTCATCATGCCCGACATCGGCATGGCCATCGCCGACATCGAGAAAAACGCCACGCTTTCGGCCGAAGAGAAGCTGCATCAGAAGGAAAAACTGATGAGCGACTACCAGGAGAAAAGCGAGCGGGTGCACACCGTAAACCAGCTCCTGAAGGCCTACACGCTATTTGAGAAGGACGACCAGTACATCCTGACCGAGGACGGCAAGGTGAAAATCGTGGACGAGCAAACCGGCCGCGTAATGGAAGGACGCCGCTACTCCGATGGCCTGCACCAGGCCATCGAGGCCAAGGAGAACGTGCGCGTGGAAGACGCCACCCAGACCTACGCCACGGTGACGCTGCAGAACTACTTCCGCATGTACCATAAGCTGTGCGGCATGACCGGCACGGCCGAAACCGAAGCCGGCGAGTTCTGGGAAATCTACAAGCTCGACGTGGTGGTGATTCCCACTAACCGCGCCATAAGCCGCAAAGACTCCGACGACCAGGTGTACAAAACGGTGCGTGAGAAATACAACGCCGTGGCCCTGGAAATCCAGAAGCTGGTGGAAGCCGGCCGCCCGGTGCTGGTAGGTACTACCTCGGTTGAAATTTCTGGCTGGTTTCGCGCATGCTGAAGCTGCGCGGCATCCAGCACCAGGTGCTGAACGCCAAGCAGAACCAGCGCGAGGCTGAGATTGTGGCCGCCGCTGGTTTCCCCGGCACCGTGACCATTGCCACCAACATGGCCGGCCGTGGTACCGATATTAAGCTGCGCGAAACCTCGCGCGAATCGGGTGGTCTGGCCATCATCGGCACGGAGCGCCACGAAAGCCGCCGCGTGGACCGCCAGCTGCGGGGCCGCGCCGGCCGCCAGGGCGACCCGGGCACCTCGCAGTTCTTCGTGAGCTTGGAGGACAACCTGATGCGCCTGTTCGGCTCCGACCGGATTGCGAAGCTGATGGACCGCATGGGCATGGAAGAGGGCGAAGTGATTCAGCACTCGATGATTACCAACTCCATCGAGCGGGCTCAGAAGAAAGTGGAGGAAAACAACTTCGGCACGCGCAAGCGCCTGCTGGAGTACGACGACGTGATGAACGCCCAGCGCGAAGTGGTGTACAAGCGCCGCCGCAACGCCCTGCACGGCGACCGCATGGAAGTCGATATCCTCAACATGATTTATGACGTGAGCGAGGACATCGCCGCCGGCCACAAAATCACGGGCGACTTCGAGGATTTCAAGCTGGCCGTTATCCGGGTATTCGGCTACGACACCTACCTCACGGCGCAGGACTTGACCAGCCTGCAGGTTGCTCCCCTCACCCAGAAGCTGTACGAAGAAGCCCTGGGCTATTTCCAGAGCAAGAACGAGCACATTGCCACCAACGCCCTGCCGCTGGTGAACGACCTGCTCAACAACGGCGCGCCCTACGAAAACATCGCCGTGCCCTTCACCGACGGCAAGAAGCAGGTGCAGGCCATCGCCAACCTGCGCAAGGCCCAGGCCAGCGGCGGACACGACATTCTGCGCCAGATGGAAAAGGTGGTGGTGCTTTCCGTGATTGACACGGCCTGGACCCAGCACCTGCGCCAGATGGACGACCTGAAGCAGGTGGTGCAAAACGCGGTGTACGAGCAGAAAGACCCGCTGTTGGTGTACAAGTTCGAGAGCTTTGAGCTATTCAAGCGCATGATTGGCAAGGTGAACGAGGAGACTACTTCGTTCTTGTTCCATGCCGACGTGCCCGTGCAGCAAGGCATGGTGGGCACCAACGACGAGCCCGAGTACTACCTCGAAGACGAAGAGCCCGCGCCCCAGCTCACCGTGGAGCACGAGTCCATGCTCGACTCGCTCGGCGCCGGTCCCGAAGACATGGGCCCCGACGACCAGCCCGCCGTGAAGCAAACCCCCGTGCGCAGCCAGAAAGTAGCCAACCGCAACGACAAGGTGAGCGTGCAGTACATGGACGGCCGCGTGGTGCGCGACGTGAAGTACAAGACCGTAGAGCAGGACGTGCTGGAAAACCGCTGCGTGCTGGTCGACTAAGTGCGTAGGGCCATTCTCGTATTCAAGCGGGACTGAGCAACACAACTGATAAAGAAAAAGCCCCTTGCTTTTCAGCGAGGGGCTTTTTCTTTCAATCCTGCTAAACATCACCGATGAGAAGCAGTACACCGTTAGGCGCGGGGCGGGCGGTGGTCGTGCACTTGGCTATCGGCCAGCCACTCGCGGGCGGCGCCTTCGTCGTTGAAGAAGTAGGGATAGAACTCGTGCTGGGCCTGTTGGCGCAACAGCGTCTCCGTGCCGATGCTCTCGATTTCGGCGCGGTGGCTTTCGCTGGCCACGCAGGCCAGGAACACGGGCGAACCCAGCACCATCACGACCTGCTCGGCCAGCAGTTCCTTGAGCCAGTCCAGCAGGGCGGGGAGAACTCGTCCTGACTGCGCATGTCGAGCAGCCAGAAGCGGCAGCGGTTGTGCTTCAGTGCCGCGTTCAGCAGCTCCTGTTGGGGTGGGTGCAGGGTGTGGTCGGGCACGTTCTTCAGCCAGCGGCCCATCAGCAAGTTGGGCTGAGGCTCGTAGTTGAGCGAAAAAACATCGGAAAGTACCGTGGGCATGGCTCTGATAATAAAGTCAGTAAATGTAAGCCCGTCTGGCTGCCCGTTTGAAAAAACAACTCGTTGCTACTCCGATGCGAAAGCTGGTTAAGCCTGATTAGCTCAATTGCTAAAACAAGCACGCTTGGCGCTGCTCTCATAATCCCTGGCAGCATATGAACAGCCGGGCCCGACCACCCCGCAGGCAGCGCCGTAAGCATGGTTCATTCCCCCTACCTTTGCCCCATGACCCTTGCCGCCCGAATTGACCACACTCTTTTGCGCCCCGACTGTACCGAAGCGCAGGTTGCGCAGTTGTGCCAGGAGGCCGCCGCCCATGGCTTTGCCAGCGTGTGCGTGCCGCCCTGCTACGTGGCTTTTGCTACCGAGCAGCTTGCCGCCACGGCCGTGGGCATCTGCACGGTGATTGGGTTTCCGTTGGGCTACGCGGCCAGCAGCGTCAAATTCAAAGAAGCCGAAGTGGCGCTGTACGACGGCGCTACCGAGCTGGACATGGTCATCAACATCTCGGCGCTGAAGTCGGGCAAGAGCGAGGCCATTCAGGCCGAAATCCTGGATTTGGCCGATTTATGCCACGTGCATCAGGCCTTGCTGAAAGTCATCATCGAAACCGCGCTGCTCAGCGCGGAAGAAATTGAGCTGGCCTGCCAGCTGTGCGTGGGCGGCGAGGCCGACTTTGTAAAAACCTCCACCGGCTTTGCCACCCGCGGCGCTTCGGTCGAAGACATTGCCCTCATGCGCCGCGTATTGCCCGAAAACGTCCGCATCAAAGCATCCGGGGGCATCCGCACCCGCGAGGCCGCGCTGGCCCTGGTAGTGGCTGGCGCCGACCGCATCGGCTCTTCCAATAGTGTGGCCCTGATTGCTGAAAACAATGAAACGACTGCTGCCTAAGATGCTATTGGCCTCCCTGCTGCTGACGCTGGCTGCCTGCGGCAGCGCCAGCACAAAAGCGCCGCGGGCCAGCGCCCCGGCCGATACCACGCTCAAGAAAACCGGTACCCCGGCCACTGGCGCGGCCACCATGCCGGCCGAAGACGTGACGAAGTACCGCCCCGTTTTCAGCGCGCCCAAAACGACGCCTGCGACGCCAGCGGTAAGCAGCAAAACCACGGTAACGCCCACCAACCACGTGACTGCGCAAGTCGAGCAGCGTCTGCGCGACCAGGCCTACACCAACCAGAACGTGAAGTATGCCCAGGGTTACCGCATCCTGGTGTATCTGGGGCTGGAGCGCGACCAGGTGATGGCCATCCGCCGCAACATCATCGGCCGCTACCCGGACGAAACCGACTACATTACCTTCAAATCGCCGGTTTATCGGCTGTACATCGGCGATTATGTCACCAAGCTGGAAGCGGCCCGCGGCCTGGCCAAGCTCCGCGGCCTCTCGCCCAAGCTGGAGCTGGAAGCCACCCAGGTGCTCCTGAATAAGAACCCATAAGGAAAGCAGAACAACAAACTCCCCTCCTTTTTAAGGAGGGGATGTTGCCGCGCAAGCGGCAACTGGGGTGGTTAAATCGTTGAACGATTCACACGCGAGTTGTTCGCCCATCGTTCAACGAGGGCAACCACCCCCGTTTGAGCTAAAGCTCGAACATCCCCTCCTTAAAAAAGGAGGGGAGTTTGTTGTTCTACGACCCAACATTCAGCTCAATTTCATGCCCGACCTGATTCCCCAAATTCAGCGCCTCGCTGCCCAGTACGCGGCCGATACCGTGGCTATACGTCGCCACCTGCACGCCCACCCCGAGCTGTCGTTTGAGGAAACCAACACCGCGGCTTTTGTGACACGGGAGCTAGAGAAGCTGGGCCTGCAGCCGCGCCCCATTGCCAAGACCGGCGTGGTGGCCCTGATTGAAGGGCAGCCCGGCGGGCCCACCATCGCCTTGCGGGCCGACATGGACGCCCTGCCGATTCTCGAGGCTAACGACATTCCGTACAAATCCACCAACCCCGGCGTGATGCACGCCTGTGGGCACGACGTGCACACGGCCTCGCTGCTGGGCGCGGCGCGCATCCTCAATGACTTGAAAGGGGAGTTTCGGGGCACCGTCAAGCTGATGTTTCAGCCGGGGAGGAGCGGCTGCCGGGCGGCGCCTCGCTGATGATAAAGGAAGGCGTGCTGGAAAACCCCCATGTTTCCAATGTGCTAGGCCAGCACGTATTTCCGCACCTGCCGGCGGGCAAGATTGGCGTGCGGGCCGGCCGCTACATGGCCAGTACCGACGAGCTATACCTCACGGTGCGGGGCAAGGGCGGCCACGGCGCCATGCCCGAAATGAACCTCGACCCCGTGCTGGTAGCTGCCCACATCATTGTGGCCGCGCAGCAAATCGTGAGCCGCCGCGCCAGCCCCAAAATTCCGTCGGTGCTCAGCTTCGGCAAGGTCATCGCCAACGGGGCCACCAACGTTATTCCCAACGAGGTCTATATCGAAGGCACCTTCCGGACCCTGAACGAGGAGTGGCGCGCCGAAGCCCACCAGCACCTGCGCCGCCTCTGCGAAGGCCTGGCCGACAGCATGGGCGCGGTGTGCGAGCTCGAAATCCGCCACGGCTACCCCTACCTCGAAAACGAGCCCTGGTGACGGCCCGCGTGAAAGCGGCCGCCGAGGCGTACCTGGGCCCCGAAAACGTGGTGGAGCTCGACCAGTGGATGGCCGCCGAAGACTTTGCTTACTTCTCCCAGGCGGCGCCGGCCTGCTTCTACCGCCTCGGCACCCGGCACGAAGACGGGCGCTTTGCGTCCTCCGTGCACACGCCTACCTTCGACATCGACGAAAAAGCACTGGCCACCGGCCCGGGCCTGATGGCGTGGCTGGCCATTCAGGAGCTGGCGCGTCAGTAGCTCCAGTGGCTTTTAATTTCTTCCTGATTATGAAAAACTGGTATTCTGTTGCTCGGACCGGGGCGGCGCTATTGGGCTTCGGTTTGGTGCTGGCTCAACCGGCTGGTGCTCAATCCCGCCGCGCCACCCAAAACCTGCAGTTGTGGCCCGAGCTGCAAGCCGAGCCTGGCGCTCAAGAGCGGTGGCTATTTCTTTATGGCTTTGCGCGGGCAGCGCGAAGCCCAGACGAACAGCTACGACGCCAGCCGGCGCCGCCTGGGCTTCGACGAGCGCCGCCTGACGATGGGCTACGAGCATTTCTGGAACGAGCACTGGAGCGGCGGCGGCACGGCCCGGCTGGAGGCTACGGGATACAGAAATCTAGTGCTGGTGCCCGAGGTTTTGCTTCGGCACCGCAGCGCCGTGGGGCCGCTCACCTTTGGGCAGCGCCTGAGCTTGGAGCGCACCTTTCCCAACAACGCCGGCTACGTGGGCGGACCCGGCCCCGATGGCCAAACGTGGGCCCGGCTGCGCGTCGACCTGGAAAAAGTGCTGCCCCTGGCCCGCGCGGGGCGGCGCTCCGCCCGCGCCTGAGCTACGAAGCCGCCACCCACGTGCGCCTGCTGAAAGCCGACACCG
This sequence comes from Hymenobacter humi, assembly GCF_042665855.1. Taxonomy (NCBI): domain Bacteria; kingdom Pseudomonadati; phylum Bacteroidota; class Cytophagia; order Cytophagales; family Hymenobacteraceae; genus Hymenobacter; species Hymenobacter humi. The sequence continues at coordinate 1,516,684 of NZ_JBHTEK010000001.1, forward strand.
ACGCCCGCGAGCGGACCGTGCAGTTCACGAGCCTGCGCGGCGAGTTGGGCTACCGGGTCAGCGACCATTTCGATATCACCCCGTGGTTTGCTTACCAAACCGAGTACAGTTTCACCCTCCAGCAAACCGATATCAACGGCAAGGTGACCATTCCGGGCGGTCGGTTCAACGTGGTGGCGCCCGTGGTTGGGCTGGATGTCAGGTTCACGCTCTTCCAGGGCCAGGAGGTGTTTGAGCGCCAGCAGCTGCCCACCCAGCACTAGGGGGTTTGGTTGTTTAATGCCATAATGGCCGCGGCTGAATTGGGCTGAAATATGTCCTGAAATAGCGGGAATGACATTTTGTTTCTTTGAGTAATTGATTCCGGAATAGCTCGTTCCGTAAATGAAGACAAAATGTCGTTATTTTATTTCCTGAGTGGGTTGGTATAAAATTTAAGGAAGGGCTGGTGTGCTGCAGTGCGGTACGCTTCATTTACTAACCTTACAATTCTTACCAACACCATGGCAACTTTGCTGTATAACACCCGCCCTTCCCTGCGTCCCAGCCGTGCTTTGAGCGTGATGCTTGCCGACATGTTGCGCGACCAGAAAGCAGCTCCTGCACAACCCACGCCCGCTTTCACCCCGGCCGCCGACATCCTGGAAACGGCCGAAGGCTTTGAGCTGCACCTGGCCGTGCCCGGTGTGAAAAAGAAGCCATCAACATTGAATTCCTCGACGGCCGCCTGGTTATCTCCGGCGACCGCCCCAACCCCGCCGCCGCTGCCAAGGAAGCCGCCGCTACCGCCACCGAAGCCGAAACTTCCGACGAGAACAAGCCGGCCGTGGTGAGCCCCGAAGCGCCGGCCGCGCCCCGGTTCCGCCACGTAGAAACCAACTTTGGCTCCTTCACCCGCAGCTTCCGCCTGCCCGATACGGTGAACGTGAAGGGCATCAGCGCCGAGCTGACCGACGGCCTGCTGCGCCTGACGCTGCCCTTCGACGTGGAGAAGGTGACCAAGCAGCACATTGAAATCCGCTAAGCGCAGCTGGCATTGCAAAAAAAGGCGCCCCACCGGGTGCCTTTTTTGCAGTTGTTGCTGTTAAGACTTCAGAAGCTTCAATTGGCCTATTTTCTGCGGAAAGCAACCCCGGGACACGAAATTGAATCCTTCCCACGTTGCTGGAAATAACGTCGGTTCTGTGCGGTTGATTTTTATTTCCGGCTCGTTAAATTAGGTTCTTCATTCAACTAAATCATCCTTCTCATTTTTCCCTTACCCATGCAAGCAAAACAAATGATGCTCGGCCTGCTCGGTTCCGCCATCCTCGGTGGAGGCGTGGCCGTGGGGGTACAAGCTATTGGAGCCGGCTCCGTTGGTGCCCCAGGCCGTAGCTGCCGACCCCCAGGTGCGGTACACCTCCGAGATGCGTAGCAGCACGTATGCCGTGCCCGAGGGCCTCAACTTCGTGGCGGCCGCCGCGGCCGTAACCCCGGCCGTGGTGCACGTAATGACCGAATACGCTGCGCCGGCCGTGGACCAGCGCCAGATGCAGATGGACCCCTTCCTGCGCCAGTTCTTTGGCGACCAGCTCGAGCAGTTCCACGGGCAGTCGCCGCAGCGCGAGGGGCGGGGCGGCGGCCAGGGCTCCGGCTCGGGCGTGATTATCGCCGCCAACGGCTACATCGTGACCAACAACCACGTCATCGAGAAAGCCTCCAAGATTGAGGTGGTGCTCGACGACAAGCGCAAGTTCGAGGCCGAGCCTGGTGGGCGCCGACCCCAACACCGACCTGGCCGTGCTGAAAGTGAAGGCCGACAACCTGCCGTTTGTGAAGTACGGCAACTCCGACGACGTGAAAGTGGGCCAGTGGGTGCTCGCCGTGGGCAACCCCTTCAACCTGAACTCGACCGTGACGGCCGGTATCATCTCGGCCAAGGGCCGGAACATTGACATCCTGCGCCGCAAGGACAACATGGGCATTGAGTCGTTCATCCAGACCGACGCCGTGGTAAACCCCGGCAACTCGGGCGGCGCCCTCGTGAACCTCAACGGCGACCTGATTGGTATCAACTCGGCCATTGCCTCGCACACGGGCTCTTTTGAGGGCTATGCCTTCGCCATCCCGAGCTCGCTGGCCAGCAAAGTAGTCGACGACCTGCTGAAGTACAAGGTGGTGCAGCGCGCCCTGCTCGGCGTGCAAATCCAGGAAGTGGACGCCAAGCTGGCTTCGGAGAAGAAACTGCCCACTCTGAACGGGGTGTACGTGCAGGGCCTGAGCGAGAGCAGCGCCGCCTCGGCTGCCGGCCTGAAGACGGGCGACATCATCACCAAAATCAACGACGTGGCCGTGAATACGTCGTCGCAGCCTGCAGGAGCAGGTGGCCCGTTTCCGGCCTGGCGACAAGATTAAGGTGAACTACCTGCGCGGCAACACGCCCAGCGAGGTGATGGCCATCTTGCGCAACGCCACCGGCACCACCGGCGTGGTGCGCGAAGAGCCGGCCCTGGCTTCGGTGAAGTACGAAGGCGCCACGCTGGCGCCCGTGCCGGCCCGCGAGCAGGCCAAGCTGGGCCTGGAAGGCGGTGCCAAAATCAGCGGCATCAAGGGCAGCAACTTCCGTGAGACGGGCATGGGCGACGGCTTCATCATCACCCGCATCGATAAAAACCAGGTGACCAAGCCCGCCGACGTGAAAAAATACCTCGACGAAGCCCGTGACCGGTCGGGTGCGCTGGTAGAAGGCGTGTACCCCGACGGCCGCAAGGCGTACTACCCCATTGGGCAGGAATAAGCCGTCTGGCCTTCCTGTTTGAAAAAGCCCCTGCCGGACTGGCAAGGGCTTTTTTATGGAGTATTGTTAATGAGAACCGGGCGGAGCAGTGCGGTTGAGCCAAATCGCCCAGGCGTTGGGCTGGCTTTAGTACGACGCTTTCATAATCTGAGCCGTTGTTGAAGTTACAGGCTGCCCAACAACGAATAACCACTTTGTCGGAATACGGTTCGGCCGTCAAACATAACTAAACCCAGCTTTTATTGATGCCGTATAGCAGGCAGATTAGCTTATTTGCCGTGGCCGTGCCGTCATTTTCAACCAAAGCCTTTTCTCTGGAGTACCGAGCGGATTTAGGAATCCTCATTGGGCGTTGGCTGCAGGCACTTCCGCCGCCCGAGCTGCAAGGCACCTACGAGGCCATGCTGGCCGCCGCCAGGGACAACGACAACTGCCGCTTCTGGCTGCTGGACCTGCGCCGGCGCCCGCTGGCCGGCCCCGACCTGAACGAGTGGTTCCGCGACCAGTTTTCGCCCCAGATTGCCTCGGCCCTGGGCGGACCCCTGTTTACCGCCTACCTGGCCGGCCCGCACCAACGCCTGGCCGCCGAAAGTGCCGAAATGGAGCTCCACCTGCGCCACGCCGCCACCCTCGACTCCTACCCGCTGTTCTACGACGACGAAGCCGAAGCCGTAACCTGGCTCACCGACCAGCAGGAGCGCGCCGGTGTGCGGAAAAAGCAAACAAGCCACTCGGGCTGAGTTGGGCTGGCTCGGGCTGCTGAGGGGCCGGAGGAGGCTGGTGATGGCACGGGACTGCGAGCGCCGGGGTATTCGGCTTTCCGTAGATTTGCAGCAGCATCATCCCCACCGTATTCCCACCCCTTCTCCATGAAGCAAGCTATTGAAGAAGCCACTTCGGCTGCCGACGTTACCGTTCCCCATCCCCACGCCGACCCGCACGGCATCCAGGACGTCTTGCGCCAGTTGGGCATCGAAGCCGATAACGCCGCCTACAGCACCGGCCTGAGCTGGGGCGGCCAGGCCAACGCCCAGCGCCGCACCGTGCTGGCCCCCGCCGACGGCCGCCCCATCGCCAGCGTAGCCTTTGCCACCACCGACGACTACGACACGGTGGTGAAAACAGCTCAGGAAGCATTCAAGACCTGGCGCCTGGTGCCCGCGCCCAAGCGCGGCGAAATCGTGCGCCAGATTGGCAACAAGCTGCGCGAATACAAGGAGCCGCTGGGCAAGCTGGTGAGCGCCGAAATGGGCAAAATCCTGCAGGAAGGCCTCGGCGAAGTGCAGGAGATGATTGACATCTGTGACTTTGCGGTGGGCCTCTCGCGCCAGCTGCACGGCCTCACCATGCACTCGGAGCGCCCGGCGCACCGCATGTACGAGCAATACCAGCCCCTGGGCATCGTGGGCATCATATCGGCCTTCAACTTCCCGGTGGCCGTGTGGAGCTGGAACGCCATGCTGGCCGCCGTGTGCGGCGACGTGAGCATCTGGAAACCTTCGGAGAAAACGCCGCTTACCGGCGTGGCCGTGCAGCACATCATCCGCGACGTGCTGGCCGAAAACGACATCCCCGAGGGCGTCTTCAGCCTGATTATTGGCGGCGCCGAGATTGGTGCGGCCATGGCCGCCGATAAGCGCGTGCCGCTGGTGTCGGCCACGGGCAGCACCCGCATGGGCCGCAAAGTAGGGGAGGTGGTAGGCGCCCGCCTGGGCCGTGCCCTGCTCGAGCTGGGCGGCAACAACGCCATCATCGTCACCAAAAACGCTGACCTCGACATTGCCATTCGCGCCATTGTGTTTGGAGCGGTGGGGACGGCTGGGCAGCGCTGCACCAGCACGCGCCGGGTCATCATCGAAGACAGTATTTTCGACGAGGTAAAGAACCGCCTGCTGGCTATTTACCCCAAGCTGCCCATCGGCCACCCGCTCAAGGAAGGCACCCTGGTTGGGCCGCTGATTGATGCCGACGCCGTGAAAATGTTCGAAGATGCCCTGACCCGCGTGCAGGCCGAAGGCGGCAAGCTGCTCACGGGCGGCCAGGTGCTGAGCGGCGCCGAGCTGCACGGCGGCCACTACGTGCAGCCCGCACTGGTAGAAGTTGAGAACCATTACCACACGGTGCAGGAAGAAACCTTCGCGCCCATTCTGTACCTCATCAAGTACAGCGGCGATGTGCAGAATGCCATCGAACTGCAGAACGACGTACGCCAGGGCCTGTCGAGCAGCATCTTTACCCTGAACATGCGCGAGGCCGAAGCCTTCCTGGCCGCCAACGGCTCAGACTGCGGCATCGCCAACGTGAACATCGGCACGAGTGGAGCTGAAATCGGCGGCGCTTTCGGCGGCGAAAAGGAAACCGGCGGCGGCCGCGAGTCCGGCTCCGACGCCTGGAAAATCTACATGCGCCGCCAGACCAATACCATCAACTACTCCACGGAGTTGCCGCTGGCGCAGGGAATCAAGTTCGACATCTAGCGGCTACGGCTTGCGCTACTAAGGACTAAAAAGGCCCGCCTGCATCTGCAGACGGGCCTTTTTAGTCCTTAGTATTTGAATGAGAAGTAGCCCAGGCCAGTAGCTTTTTACTGACCGTAGCGGACGTCGCCGTGGCCTTTGTACACGAGCCCATCGGCGTTGTTCACAACGTAATAAAGGCGAAATACCTCTTTCGCGGGAGCGCCCATCTTAGCGTAATCGAACCCATATGACTGGCTCAGAATCAGGTTGACTGGCTCAAGCCGGTGCAGTACCTAGTACTTGCGGTTGACAAAAACGCCGCGCAGGGTGAAGGCGGCGGTGCCCCCGCCGGAGCTTCGTTGCGTTTGCAGGGTCCAGTTGGCCTGGCCGGTGAGCGCGGGGTTGGGGAAGGCGTAGCCAGGGCCGATGAGCGCCGTCTGTTGGGTCCCGTTCAGGTCAAAGTTTATTTCTGGGAATAGGGCGCGCTCCTGCGCGTTCCAGGTCGCATCCGATGTCCAGTCGGTGGGGTCGCCGGGGCCAGCGGGCATATTGTTGCCGCTTCGGTAGGTGATGCCTTCGCCCTCGCCAAAGTTTATTGTAGGGCTGGAGTCGGATTTGCTGCAAGCCAGCAAGGAGAATGACAAGAGGACAGGAAGTAGACGGCGCAGCATGAAAATAAGAATGGCGGAATGCAATTGTTCAAAGGTAGTTAAGAGCTAAATTTACGGGTAGACTAAACGCGGAGCGTAGGTGCAACCCTCCCGCCCGCGCCACAGTCCTTTGCTTGCTTAAGCTCTTATAACTCGCCTTTCTCTGCACATGGAAGCCGCCGTTGCCTACGTTGACATAAACGCGCCCCTGGTGGAGCGCTGCCGCCTGAATGACCGCCAGGCCCAGGCCGAAATTTACCGTCGCTACGCCAAGGCCATGTTCAACGCGGCCCTGCGCATCACCGGCGACTACGCCGAAGCCGAGGATGTGCTGCAGGAGTCGTTCCTGAGCGCCTTCCGCGAGCTGAGCAGCTACAAGGGCGACTCCTCGTTTGGGGCGTGGCTCAAGCGCATTGTGGTCAACAAAAGCATCAATTGCCTGCGGCAGCGGCGGCTTTCGCTGGTGCCCCTGGGCGAGCAGCATCAGGAAGAACCCGCCGAGCCGGCCGGGCTCTCGTATGAAGAGGAGGCGGAAACCCATTATCGGGCCGACGTGTTGCGCCGCTGCATTCAGGAGCTGCCCGACGGCTACCGTGTGGTGCTGAGCCTGTACCTGCTCGAAGGCTACGACCACCTCGAAATCGCCAGCATTCTGAACATCTCCGAGTCTACTTCCAAGTCGCAATACAGTCGGGCCCGGGTCCGGCTGCGTGAATTGGCCGCTCAGCGCGGCCTGAGTTAACCCGTTAGCTTTTTAATCTGTTATTTAACCCTCCGCTATCCGCATTCTCTTTCGCCCGGCCGCGGCTTTCGTATAGCCCGGCTGCCCGTATAGAACCTGGAAGAACCGTGCTTCTGCTCCTCATTCATGGACTCTCACAAGAATAATTCATTGGAAAACTTCGTCGAGCGGCATCGCGCCGATTTCGACACGCACGAGCCGCGCCCCGACCTCTGGGCCGCCCTCGAGCAGCAGGCTGGCCGGCCCCGTGGCGGCTCCGGCCGCGCCCGTAATGCGCATGGCCAATGCCGCTCAGGACGTAAACGCTCCCGCCCTGGCTCAACCAACGGCGGTGGTGCGCGGCGGCTGGCTGCAACGCTACGGCGTAGCGGCTGCCCTGGCCCTGCTGGTGTTTGCCGCCGGTGCCAGCGAAGCCTGGAAATCGAAACACAAAGCGCCCGAGCTGACGGCCGCCGTGGCGCCCGCCGAGCCCAGCCCGCTGGCCAGCGCCCCCGACGAAGCCCTTTACCACACGGGCAGCCCCATGGCCATGACCGCCGCCGACCGCACCGCCGGGGCCGACAGCCAACTCGTGCGGGCCGTGCGCGGCATGGAAACCTACTATACCACTCAGTTGGCCCGCCGCCAAAGCGAGCTGCAGGAATTGAGCGGGCCCGGCATGGCCGCCATGAACGCCGACTGGAAGCGCGAGCCTGGTGTCGCTCGACTCCAGCTACCGCAAGCTGAAGGTGGAGCTGCTGCACCACCCGCAGCCCGACGCCGTGCTCACGGCCATGAACCGCAACCTGCAGGTGCGCCTCGATATTCTCGACCAGCAGCTGCACCTGGGCACGGCTCCCAAAGAAACCCGCAACCCTAGCTCTTATGTGCTGGCTGATAGCCGGCACGATGCCGAATGAAACCACTAGCGCCCCGTAGGATTTGGCAGGCTTTGGGAGTAGCTGTGCTGGCTTTGGCTGGCCTGCTGCCCCCGCAAGGCGCCCTGGCGGGCCCCCGCCAGTGGACACCGGTGCCGTCCTACGTGGCCGTTCGGGTAATGGAAATCAACACCATTACGGCCGAAGAATTCCTGCTGGGCGCCCCCAAAACCCGCAGCCCAACCCCCAGCCCGACCCCGCCTACGACCAGGACAACGCCAACCTGCAGGTGGAGCAGCACCGCCGCCTGAGCCGCAGCTACAAAGTGCCAAAAACCGGCCGGGCGTTTACGCTGAACACGCGCTACGGCCGGGTGCAAATCAACCCCTGGAACAAGAGTGAGATAAAAGTAGACGCCGAGCCTGGTGGCCCGCTCCGAAACCGACGCCGGCGCCCGCCAGGTACTCGATGCCCTGAACGTGCAGTGGCTGGACTACGACGCCCGCACCGGGGGCGTGGCCGTGAGCACGCAGTTTGGGCCCGCCCTGCGCGGCCGGGCCGGCGGCTGCCGCTACGAGGTAAACTACACCGTGTGGCTGCCCAGCGCCACGGCCCTGAGTGTGTACAACAGCTTTGGCGAAGTCACCATTGCCGGCAATATGAGCGGCCCCACCGAGCTGGCCGTCGACTACGGTGCCCTGCGCACCGGCCGCCTGGAGGGCCCGCAAAACCTGGTGCGCATCGGCAATGGCAACTGCAGCATCGCCTACGCCGGCCGGGCCAGCATCGACGCCAGCTACGCCCGCCTGCACCTCGACGCGGGCACCACCGTGGACCTGCGCAACAACCACTCCGACATCGATATCGGCACTTTGCAGGACCTGACCATTCACAGCAAGTACGGCGACGTGGCCCTGGGCACCGTGCGCAACCTGCGCGGCTCGTCGGGCTACTCGCGCTTCACCGTCGACAAGCTCGACCAGGGCCTCGACATGGCCCTGCGCTATTGCCCCGATTTTGTGGTGCGCGACATGGGGCCCCATTTCCGTCAGGTAAACCTCGACGGCGGCTTCAGCACCATTCGGCTGGGCTTTGCCGAGGCGCCCAGCTTCCGGTTCGACGTGAGCACCGAGCAGGGCCAACTGTTGGTTGACCGGAAAATGGTGCGGGTATTGTCGCAGGAAAATGGCCCGCAAACCTGCGACGTGCTGGGCACGTTTGGGGGCGCCCAGCCGGCCCGCAATGCCGGCAACGTTAACATCAAGGTGCGCTACGGCACGGTGCGGTTCAGTAAATAGGGGAGGGCGCGGTGGCCTGTTTGGCTGCTACTTTTGGCCATGAATCGTCTGCTGCTTCCGCTGCTTTTGCTTGCGGCCCCACCTGTGTTTGCCCAGCAAAAGCCTGCCGTGAGCCAACCCGCTTCTTCTGTGCCTTTGGCTCAACCTTCCCCTCTGAAAACCTACGCCCTGCGCCTGCGGCCCGGCGACGACCTACGCCAGCAGCTCACGGCGTTTGTGCAGGCAAACCACATCCTGGCCGGCACCATGCTCACGTGCGTGGGCAGCCTCACGGTGGCCACGCTGCGGCTGGCCAATCAGGAAAACCCCACGGTGTACCGGGGCCATTTTGAAATCGTGTCGCTGGTCGGCACACTTTCCACCAACGGCTCGCACCTGCACCTGGCCGTTTCCGACAGCACGGGCCGGACCATCGGCGGGCACCTGCTCGATGGATGCCGGGTGTACACCACCGCCGAAATTGTGCTCGGCGAGTTGCCGTCGCTGGAGTTTCGGCGCGAAACCGACGCCACTTTTGGCTATCAGGAGCTGGTGGTACACCCAGCGCCAAGGCCGGTGAAAAAGCGCAAAGAGTAGCGCGGAAAACTTCGTCCTGGCTTGGCAGTGCGCAGGTTGGGCTGTTTTCAAGGGTAGCGTGCCGTACTTGTGGCTTTCATTGCTAGCCTGCACCCCATGTCCGTCACCCTCGACTCGCCCCAAGCCGCTGCTTTCCGCCGCCAGGTTCTCAGCCCCATGAAGCTGCGGCTCTTCATGATGCAAAAGCTGCCGATGGCCTGGCTGGCGGGCCTGCGCCTCACCCAGATTACCCCGGAACAGGCCACGGTGACCATCCGTTACAAGCACCTCACCCAGAATCCGTTTCGTAGCATCTACTTCGCCTGCCTGGCCATGGCCGCGGAGCTGGCCAGCGGCATTCAGGCCATGATGAATGTGCAGGCCGGCGGTCCCGTTTCGATGCTGGTTACCAAAATGGAATCCGATTTCACCAAGAAAGCCGTGGGGCTGATTGCGTTCCATTGCCCCGATGGCGCCGCCATTGCCCAGGCCATTGCCGAAAGCCGCGCCACCGGCGAAGGCCGCACCGTGGTGTGCACGAGCACCGGCGTAGACCAGGCCGGCGACGTGGTGGCAGTGTTCCGCATCACCTGGTCATTTCGGGCCAAGCGCTAGCTGCAACAGCTCAGGCTCGTCCTTGATAGACGACTTGAAGGCATAGGTTTAGAGCGTGTTTGGAATTAGCAAAAACATCCTCTGAACGTCATGCTGAGCGCAGTCGAAGCATCTCGCGTGTGGTAGTAATCCCAATCCCAATCAGCAGGATTTACTACTGCGGTCGAGATGCTTCGACTGCGCTCAGCATGACGGCCTATCGGCCTTGCTCTCAGCCTGAGAGAAAAACACAGTATGGACGGACAGGAATTAGGCTTTACTTTCGGTCGGCGCAGGCGTGCCCTGTTGCCATTCCCTGTTGATACTTTCTCCGCATGAGCATTCTTACAAGGTCCGGGTTCCTTTTCCTGCTGCTTAGCTCAATTCTGTGGAGCAGCGCGCCTCGCCCGAGCGCAAGCAGGCAGCCCAAACCAAGCCGTTTGAAGTAGCCGAAGCTTCCATTGAAGACGTGCACGCGGCCCTGAAGCGCGGCGATTGCAACTGCGAGCAGCTAGTGGGCGCCTACCTGGCCCGCATCGCCGCCTACGACCAGCCCACGAAGCTCAACGCCATTGTCGTGACCAACCCGGCCGCTATAGAAACGGCCCGGCAGCTCGATGCGGAATACAAGCGCGCTGGTAAAATGCGGCCGCTGCACTGCATTCCGGTCATTGTGAAGGACAACTACAACACGGCGGGCCTGCAAACCACGGCCGGCTCGTCGGCCCTCAAGGGCTTTGCGCCCGCCACCGATGCCGCGATGGTAAAGTCCCTGAAAGCGGCGGGCGCCATCGTGCTGGCGAAGTCCAACATGGCCGAGTGGGCGTTTAGCCCCATGGTTACCATCAGCTCCATTGCGGGCGAAACCCGGAACCCCTACAATTTGGACCACGTGCCGGCCGGCTCGAGCGGTGGCACGGCGGCGGCCGTGGCGGCCAGCCTAGGCACCGTGGGCCTGGGGACTGATACCGGCAATTCCATCCGCGGGCCTTCGTCGCACAATGCGCTGGTGGGCTTCCGGCCCACGCTGGGCTTGTTGAGCCGGACCGGCATCACGCCGCTGTACCTGCGCAACGACACCGGCGGCCCCATGACCCGCACCGTGGCCGACGCCACCCGCCTGCTCGAAGTAATGGCCGGCCCCGACCCGGCCGACCCGCTCACCTCCTACAGCGCGGGCAAGATTCCGCAGGGCGGCTACCGTCAGTATTTGGATAAGAACGGCCTGAAAGGGGCCCGCATTGGTGTACTGCGCACCCTGAGCGAGCGCAGCCCCGACCCGCAGGTGAAAGCCGTGTTTGAGCAAGCCGTGGCCGACCTGCGCAAAGCCGGCGCCGTGGTGGTCGACGTGGAAATCCCCGATTTTGCCAGCGTGAGCAAGGGACAGTGGTGCTCGGTATTCAAGCACGACGTGAATGCCTACCTGGCCGAGCTGGGCCCCGGCGCCCCCGTCAAAAACATCAACGAAGTGCTGGCTTCTGGCAAATACTCCGACTACATCAAGGAAAACCTGCAGGACGAGCCTGGCCAATGGCCATACGCCCAGCCCAAGCGCCACAGGTTGCGGCGAGGCCTACACCGACCCGCGCCGCATTGCCTTCCGCAACGCCGTAACCGCCGTAATGGACCGCAACCAGGTGGGCGCCCTGGTGTATCCCACCTGGAACAACCCGCCCGCCAAAGTAGGCGACTTCAAAGGGTACAAGGGCGACAACAGCCAGCTGATTGCCCCGCACACCGGCCAGCCCGCCTTCACCGTGCCCATGGGCTACACTTACGACAATCTGCCGGCCGGCCTGCAGTTCCTGGGCCGCTCGTTCGACGAGCCCACGCTGATAAAGTACGCGTATGCCTACGAGCAGGCCACGCATCACCGGAAGGCACCCGCCAAATTTCCAGCCCTGGCCCCGGCAACGGCCGCTGGAAAGTAGGAACCGTCATGCAGAGCGGAGCCAAGCATTTTTACCACGCCTCTTGTCATGCTGAGCTTGCGAAGCATCTTATCAGGTCAGAACCTAATCGTTGAGCCGTGATAAGATGCTTCGTGCCTCAGCATGACAGACGGTTGGGTTTACTTACGCGGTACAGATGCTTGGCTGCGCCGACCTTCGGTTCGCTCCGCTCTGCATGACGTTCTCGTTAACAGCGGTACAGGTCTGCTTAAATAGAGCTGGGAGCTACGGGCGGCGCGGGTTTGGGTACCGGAATGGCATCTACGGCCTTGTCGCGGATAAGCTTGTTTAAGGCGGGTACGTCCTGCTCGCGCACCTGGCGGAATTTGCCGAGCTGCTCGTTTATCTGGTCGGTTAGCTCCTTTTTTACGGCCTGGGCTTGCTCGGTGGGGGCGTAGTTGCCGGTCGCTACGAGGTCGACGAGGGCCGAGAGCTTGTTGTTGAGCTTGATGGGGAAATTGAGCGGGTCCTGGTCGCTGCGGTTTTTGGTCTGGTACAGCTCTTCCTCGATGCCGGTCATCTTTTTGTCGATGGCGTCGGCGGCGTCCACGATTTCGCGGTAGGCGGCGTCGCCCTTCAGCGGCGTGGTCAGGGCCTTAAGCTTGCCGCGCATGGTGCGGATGTCGCGCACGGCGTCGTTGGTTTCGCTGAGCTTGTCGCGCACTTCCTGCAGGAAGGCGAACTGGGCCTGTAGGTCCTGCGGCGTGGCTTTGGCGCGCGGGTCGGCCAGAATGACCATCTCAGTTTCCTGCGGCGTTTCCTTGTTTAGGGTGAGGCGGGCGCGGTAGGTGCCGGGCACCACGCGCGGGCCTTCGGTGCCGCCGCTCCACAGGATGATGCCCTCAAACTTGCTGGCTTCGGGGTAGCGCATGTCCCATACAAAGCGGTTCAGGCCCTTTTTGGTCAGCAGCTGGTCTTTCACCGTGCCGGGCTTCTTGTCTTTATCCGCAGGCTTGAGCTTGTTGGTAAAGGCGCGAATGAGCTTGCCGCTGGGGTCGAGCACCTCCAGCTTGAGCGTGCTGGTGGTGTCGAGCTTCTGGGGCAGGTAGTAGTGCAGCAGCACCCCGCCGGGATGGTTCTGGCCCGCCGTTTTGGGGATGGTGGGGCCGCCCGCGCCCTCCAGGCGGTAGCTGGCCATCGGATGGAAAAGGTGCACCTTGCTGCCGGCCACGGCGGGGGTGAGCTGGTGCAGGGGCGTGAGGTCGTCAATCAGCCAGAAGCCGCGGCCCTGGGTGGCGGCTATCAGGTTTTCGTTTTTCAGGGTGAGGTCGGAGATGGGCACCTGCGGCATGTTGAGCTGGAAAGGCTGCCAGGCTGGCGCCGTCGTTGAACGACAGGTAGAGGCCGTACTCGGTGCCGGCGTAGAGTAGGCCGGCCCGCTTGGGGTCGGCCCGGACCACGCGGGTGAAGTGCGTGGCCGGGATGCCCGCCGAGATATTCTTCCAGCTGCGGCCGTAGTCGGTGGTCTTATAGAGATAGGGACGGAAATCGCCGGCTTTGTAGCGGGTAGCGGCCACGTAAGCCGTGCCTTTGATATTGGGATGCGCTTCGAGGCTATTGATTTGGCTCCACTCGGGCAGGCCCTTGGGCGTCACCTTGTTCCAGGATTTGCCACCGTCGCGGGTCACGTGCACCAGCCCGTCGTCGGAACCGGTCCAGATAACACCTTGCTCAACCGGCGACTCGGCAATGGCGAAGACGGTGCCGTAGTACTCCACGCCCGTGTTGTCCTGCGTGAGCGGGCCACCCGACGAGCCCAGGGTCTTGGGGTCGTTGCGCGTGAGGTCGGGGCTGATGGTTTCCCACGACTGGCCTTCGTTGGTGCTCACGTGCAGGTGGTTCGAGCCGGTGTAGAGCCGCTTGGGGTCGTGGGGCGAGAACAGGATGGGGTAGTTCCACTGGAAGCGGTACTTCATGCCCTCGGCGCCGTGGCCCATGGGGTTGTCGGGCCATACGTTGATGGCCCGCGTCTGGTCGGTGCTGTGGTCTACCCGCGTGAGCAGGCCGCCGTAGCTGCCGCCGTACACCACGTCGGGGTTGAGCGGGTCCACGGCCAGGTGGGCGCTTTCGGCGCCGGCCGTGGGCTCCCAGTCCCGCTCGCCAATGGTGCTGCCGCTGCTGCGGTGCAGAATGCGCACGGTGGAATTGTCCTGCTGCGCGCCATAGATGCGGTAGGGGAAGTGGTTGTCGGTGACCACGCGGTAGAACTGGCCGGTGGGCTGGTTGCCGTAGGTGGTCCAGTTCAGGCCGCCGTCGGTGCTGATTTGGGCCCCGCCGTCGTCGGCGATAATCATGCGGCTGGCGTTTTCGGGCGCTATCCACAGGTCGTGGTGGTCGCCGTGCGGGGCGTTGCGGGCTTCAAACGTGCGGCCGCCGTCCTTGCTTTTGTGGTACTGCACGTTCATCACGTACATCACGTCCTCGTCCTTGGGGTCGGCGTAGATGCGCGTGTAGTACCAGGCGCGCTGGCGCAGGTTGCGGTCGTCGCTGGTCTTTTTCCAGGTCTGGCCGGCGTCGTCGGAGCGGAACAGGCCGCCTTCGGCGGCTTCCAGCATCGCCCACACGCGGTTTGAGTTCACGGGCGAAACCGTGACCCCGGCTATGCCCAGCGTGCCTTTCGGCAGGCCTTCGTTGCGCGAAATGTCCTGCCAGGTGTCGCCGCCGTCGGTGCTTTTCCACAGCCCCGAGCCCGGCCCGCCCGACGAGAAGCTGTAGGGCGTGCGCCGCATGTTCCAGGTGGTGGCAAAGAGAATGCGTGGGTTGTTCGGGTCAAACGTCAGGTCCACGGCCCCGGCGTCTTTGTTGGCAAACAGCACCCGCTGCCAGGTTTTGCCGCCGTCCTTGCTGCGGTACACGCCGCGCATGTCGGAGGGCTGGTACAGGTCGCCCATGGCGGCCACAAACACCAGGTCGGGGTTTTTGGGGTGGATGCGGATGCGCCCGATGTGGCGCGAGTCGTGCAGGCCTACGTCCTGCCAGGTCTTGCCGGCATCCGTCGATCTCCACACCCCAAAGCCCGACGACACGTTGCCGCGCACCGTCTGCTCGCCCTGGCCCACGTACAGCACGTTGGGGTCCGACTCGCTCACGGCCACGGCCCCGATGGAGCCGCCGAAATACTTGTCCGAGATGTTCTCCCACACCCCGCCGCCGTCTTTGGTGCGCCACACCCCGCCGCCGGTAGCGCCCATGTAGTAGATGTTGGGCTGGCCGGGCACGCCCGTCACGGTGCCGGAACGCCCACCCCGGTACGGTCCGATGGAACGCCATTTCAAGCCGTTGTACAGCACGGAGTCGAAAACCGCCGCAGTGGCTTTGCCCGGCCGGCTCTTGCTTTTGGTCTTCGTTTTTGATTGGCCGAAGCTCGTGGCCGTGGCTGCCATCAGCACAAGCAGCAGGCCCGTTTTTAAGGAAGCGTAGCGTAGGGTCATATCAACTTGATTTAATAAGAGCATCAGGCCAACCTTCTATGCGTTGCGGGCTACTTGTGGGCGGGCTTATTGGAAGCCGTGGTTTCTTTCTCCGTCAGAGCCAGAAGCTCCTGCAGGTAGCTGCCCCAGATGGCGGGGTTGGAGTGCGTGCCGTGGCCGGTGGTGAGGTCAGTAATCGGCAGCAGGATGTAGCGGCCTTTGGGCACCTTCTTGATTTCGGTTTCCATGATGCCCAGCTCGGGCGGGTTCACCTGGTCGTCGGCCGAGTTGATGGCGAACAGCGGCGCCTTGATGGCTGCCAGGTGCGGGGCCGGGTTGTAGTCGCGGGAGGCATCGAACTGGTAAATCATGTCGTTGGCATCCAGCGAGCTGAAAAAGCGCGTCTGGATTTTGGCCAGGGCCGCTTCGGCCAGCTCGCGGGTGGGCGCCGCCTTCTGCATTTGCCAGGGGCTGCTGGTCATGAAAATCAACGACGAAATGGCGCCCGTCAGGCCGGTTTTGGGCTGGGCGGTGTAGGCGCCCCCTTCCATTCGGGGTCCATTTTTATCAGGTCGATGGCCATTTTGCGCAGCATGCGGTTGCGGCCGGCTATTTCCACCGGCAGGCTGGCCAGCGGCATCAGCGCATCCATGAAATCGGGGTACTTGTAGCCCCACACCCAGGTTTCCATGCCGCCCATTGAGGTGCCCATTATCAGGCGGGCGTGGGCCACGCCCAGCTTTTCGGTGAGCAGCCGGTAGTCGGCCACCACCATGTCGTCGTAGGTGTACTTCGGGAACTGCATGCGCAGGCCGTGGCTGGGCCGGCTCGATTTGCCGTGGCCGATGGCATCGGGCAGGATGATGTAGTATTTGGCCGCATCCAGCAGCTGCCCGGGCCCAAACAAGCGGCCGGCGAACTGCTCGCTCAGAAAGTTGTTGCCCGCGCCCGTGGTGCCGTGCATGATAACGACGGCGTTCACCACGTGGCCGGCTTTGTCTTTACGGGGCTGGCCCACCGTGGTGTAGTGCACGTTGAGGGCCGGCAGCGTTTCGCCGCTCTCAAACCGGAATTTGGGCAGCACAAAGTCGCCATCTTGCGGCGCGGGGTAGCGGGTCTGCGCGTGGCTCGCTGTTTGGAATAATACCAGCCAACCGGCAAGAAGAAGCCCAAATCGGGAAAAGACCATTGCGGTACTGCGTGAAGCGTAATGAAAGTTGAGCCGGGTTGAGCCGGATGCAATCCAAATGACGCACACAAAAAGTGAATTCTAAATGCGCTACTTGTCTTTAGGGTGGCCATGAAGAATGCAACGCAGCATCTCACGTAGGGAACCTCACCCCCAGCCCCTCTCCAAAAGAGAGGGAGCCGCGGCAGCTCAGAGTTGTTGATAACGAAAAGCCCCGGCTCAATTGAGCCGGGGCTTTTTCATTGGATGAACGTTAGGCTCCCCTCTCTTTTGGAGAGGGGCGGGGGTGAGGTTCCTTCGTCTACTCTTTCATCTCCTTGCCGTTCGCCAGCTTCTCGCTGGTAATTACATCCACCAGTCCGTCTTCGCTCACCACCACGGCCAGGCAGGGGTAGTCGGAGCTTTCCACGTAGCGGAGGGCCGAGTTGTAGCGGGCGCCGCGGGTGCTGTCGCCGCGGCCCGAAGCGCGCCCGTCGAGGATGACGCCGATGGAATAGCAGTAGCCTTCGGGGTCGAGCAGCACGGCGCCGTCGATGCTGGTGACGAGGCGGGTGATGAGCGGGGTGAGCGGCACCGGCTCGATGAGCGTGCATTGCAGCTTGAGCCGGTCGGCTTCGGCCAGGGCCTCGGTGGTGATGACCAGCAGCGTGCCGTGCTTCTGGCGGCTGGCTTCGAGCACCACTTCCCATAGGCGTTCCACCTTGGGCGGGTCGGTGAGGCCGAAGGTGCGCTTGAGGGCCCGCCGGAAGCCCGTGCGGCTGAGGCGCGTGCGCGGCAGCCCCGGCAAGCCGTAGTGCGAGCGCAGCAGCACGTGGTTGGCGTGCTGCAGCTCCCAGGAGTAGTGCGTCACGAAGTCGATGACGAACAAATCTTCGCGCACCGCGTCGTAGTGACCCACCTGGCGGCCCAGGGCGTACACGCTTTCGCCGTCGGCGAGCAGGTGCACGTCGGGCGTGGTCATCTCCAGCAGCTTGCGCACGGCGCGGTAGTCGGTGAGCTCGGTGGGGCAGGTGAGGGCAAAGATTTCCTCGATGTTGGGGTGGCCGCGGCGGGCCAGCAGCAGCTTGCCCACGCCCTCGGCGCCTTCGTAGCGCAGGCTGCTGATGGTGTTGCACGTGGCAAACAGCTTGGTGGTGACCGGGTCGAGGCCCAGGGCCTGGGCGGGGGTGTCGAGCAGGGTTTTGCCGGCGGCGCGCAGCACTTCCTCGCTTTCGCGGGGGCGGATGATGAAGCCCGCGCCGGGCTCGGGCTCGCTCAGGGCCTTCACGCTTTCTTCGTTGAAGCGGTACAGGGCCGCCACCACCAGCGACGGGGCCAGCGGCCGGCCGTCGGTGTAAAAGCGGTGGGGGCGGAGGGAGGGTAGGCGCGCAGCGGCTTGCGCTGCAGACGCAGGATGGTGACCACAAAATACCCGCGAATCTCGATGGGGTAGCCCGCAAAGTGCTGGTGGGTGGTGTGCTCGTCCAGTGTGTCGAGGGTTTCCTGCACGGCGTCGCGCACGCCCCGGCCTTCGTGCTTGCGCCGGAGCATGGCCGGGCTCACGTCTTCGCGCTCGGGGTACGGCCAGGGCGTGGCGCGCTGGATGGCGCGGCCGCGGGCCACGGCGTCGACAAACGCTTCCGAGGGCAGTTCGCAGTCTTCGGGTTCGAGGCAGCGGGCGGGCTGGGCGGGGTCGCTGGGCAGGGCCAGCAGCACTACGTAAGGCTGCAGGTCGTCGTCGAGCGCGTCAAACAGGTCCTGGGCGAGCGCCTGCGCCGCCTTGCGGTAGCGCATCTGATGCGGCCAGAGCAGGGTGGAGGCGGGGGCAAGGGCAGGCGTCATGGTAGGGAAACAAGCAGCGGCAGAAAAAAGCTCCCCTCCTTGGATAAGGAGGGGATGCTCAACTGCTAAGTTGAGCTGGGGTAGTTGGATTCGTTGAACGACACCCGAACGAGTTGGGCCGGAATCGTTCTGCCGCCAGTCGTGCGAGTATCGTTCAACGAGGGCAACCACCCCCGTCCGAGCTTTTGGCTCGAACATCCCCTCCTTAAAAAAGGAGGGGAGTTGTGGAGTTGTGGTGTTACAATTGAAATAGAACAGGCAGCACCATCTTTTGCTTTATCGGCTTGCCCTGAAAAGTGGCTGGCTCCCACTTGGGCGCCGATTTAATCAGGCGCAGGGCTTCATCATCGAGGCCGGAACCGAGCTTTTTATTACGCGGGCATCGGTCAGGCTGCCATCGGTTTGCACCATGAACTCCATCATGACCTTGCCCTGAATCTTGCGCTGGCGGGCCTGCAGCGGGTACTTCTGGTTTTTTCAATCCAATCGAAAAAGCCTGGGTGCCGCCTACGGGCTGCGCGGGGCGGTCGGGGGCCACCACGGCCGGACGGTAAGGGTTGGCCGACGCCGCAATGTCGGCCGCTGAGGTGGTGATGGGCCGCTCCTTTGCGCCGGTAGTCACCACGGCCTCGCTGCCGGGCGACATCACAAACGAAACCGGCACCACGATGCGCTGGCGCACCACCTGGCTGCGCAGGTGCTTAGCGGGCGTCCACTTGGGGGCGCTTTTGATGAGGCGGATGGCTTCGGCGTCCAGCTCCGGCGACAGCGGGGTTTCCACCTTCACCTCGTTCACGGTGCCGGTTTTCTCCACAATAAAGCTCACCTTCACAGTGCCCTGAATGCCTTTCTGCATGGCCGTGGCCGGGTAGCGCTGGTGGTCGGCCAGGAACTGGGCGTAGCGCTCGGTGCCGCCGAGGGGCACGGCCGGCTGGGCCACCGAGTCGTACACTTCCGACGCCGAGGGCTTGGGCGGCATCTTACGCTTTTGGGCCTGAGCCCCCACGCTGAGCAAGGTGAAGCAGCTGAGTAGCAGGAGCAGCGGAGATTTCGGGAGAGATGGCATAGCGAACAGCATTTTAGTAAGGAAGGGGCTGCATTTTGCAAATAACGGAAAACCATCATGGCTACCATCACGCCATGCACCTAAAAACCTTGCCAGGACCCGCTGGGGAATCAGTTGGGCTGACGTTCTTTGACGGCGTTTACTTTCGCTCCCGCTAAAATTCCCGTTCCCATGACCGAGCCAACCTCCCGCGCCCCCGAGCCCGTGGGTGCCTACCCGTACACCCGCCGCGTGGGCAACCTGCTGTTTTTGTCGGGCGTAGGGCCGCGCCAGCGGGGCCAGAAAGCCATTCCCGGCGTGGAGCTGGCTTCGGATGGCAGCATCTTGAAGTACGACTTCGAAAGCCAGTGCCGGGCGGTGTTTCAAAACGTGCGCTACATCCTGGAAGAAGCCGGTGCGCAGTGGGACGACCTGGTGGACGTCACGGTGTTTCTTACCAACATGAAGGACGACTTTCCGGTGTACAACCGCCTGTACGCCGAGTACTTTGCCACGGCCCAGCCCTGCCGCACCACCCTCGAGATTAACTGCCTGCCCACGCCCATTGCCATTGAGCTGAAGTGCATCGCGGCCCTCGGCGCGGGATAACCTCTGCCCTGCATTTGGAGTTAGCCCAGCGGGGCCGCGCCCCGCAGCTAACTCAAGTATGCATGTACGTTCGTAAAAATCTTCGTTTTGGAGTGGTCTGGGCCCTGTCGTGGCCCAGCCTGCTTTTGTTTACGGTCTATGACTCGGTTGTTTGCCTGCTCTACGAGTTCGGGCACGTGCGCTGGATAGACGTTCCGTGGGGGCCGGTGGCCACGCTGGGTACGGCGGTGGCCTTCTACATCGGTTTCAAGAGCAACGGCAGCTACGACCGGTTTTGGGAAGGGCGGCAGCTGTGGGGCACCATCGTGAACGTAAGCCGGACCTGGTCGATTCGCGTGTTTCATTTTGTGGAGCCCATGGCCGGCGACCGCCTGCCCGATACCGAGGAAGTGCGCGACCTGCACCAGCGCCTGCTCTACCGCCAGATAGCCTGGGTCAATGCCCTGCGGCTGCACCTGCGCGGCCAAACCGCCGAACTCTGGGACAGCGACGTGGCGCCCTTTCTCGACGATGCCGAGGACGCCGACGTGCGCCGCATGAACAACCCGCCCACCCACCTGCTGCGCCACCAGAGCGACGAGCCTGCGCCTGCTGCACCAGCGCGGCCTGCTCACCGAGTACCGCCACGTGGCCCTGATGGACACCATTCAGGACATGTTCAACGCCCAGGGTGGCTGCGAGCGGATAAAAAACACGCCGTTTCCACGGCAATATGCGTTTTTCAGCTTCCTCTTTGTGTGGGTGTTTGCCGCCGTGCTGCCCCTGGGGCTGCTGTCCGAATTTGCGAAGATGGGCCCCGGCCACATCTGGCTGCTGGTGCCCGTGGCGGTGCTGGTATCGGGCGTGTTCAACACGATTGAGCCTGGTGGGCCACACCAGCGAAAACCCCTTCGATAACCAAATCAACGACGTGCCGATGACGGCCATTTGCCGCAGCATCGAAATCGACCTGCGCGAGCCTGCTGGCCGAAACCGACCTGCCGGCCAAAGTTGTCCCCGTGAATGACATTCTGTTTTAGGGCAGTAGAAAAGGTGAAAGATGGCGGACAACTCCCCTCCTTTTTAAGGAGGGGACGCTCAACTTTTAAGTTGAGCCGGGGTGGTTACACTTGTTGAACGACACCCGAACGACTGGCGGCAGAACGATTCCAGCCCAACTCGTTCTACCATCGTTCAACGAGGGCAACCACCCCCGTCCGAGCCTTTGGCTCGAACATCCCCTCCTTAAAAAGGAGGGGAGCTGTGGTTCTGCCTATTATCTCTTGCCAAAAAGTAAGCTCAACCTAACGCGGAGCGACAGCGGGGCGTAAGCAGGGAATCCGTTCCTTCCTTTCCCGCCTTATGCCCACAAAACTCCCCAATCCCGCCCGCACTTCTGGTTCTACTATTTCGTCGTGGTTTGGTACCGCACCCGCTCTGCCCCGCTTCGAGCCGCTCAGCGAAAACACCACGGCCGACGTGGTGATAGTGGGCGGCGGCATTGCGGGCCTCACCACGGCCTACCTGCTGAGCAAGGAAGGCCATAAGGTGCTGCTGCTGGAAGACGGGGAGCTGGCCAGCGGCGAAACCGGCCGCACCACCGCCCACCTCTCGTACGCCCTCGACGACCGGTACACGACCCTGGAAAACCTCTTTGGCCAGGACGGCGCCCAGTGGCGGCCGACAGCCACCGCACGGCCATCGACACCATTGAGCAGATTGTACAGGACGAGAACATCGACTGCGACTTTACCCGGCTCGACGGCTACCTGTTTTTGCACGCCGACGGCACGCACAAGGAGCTGGTGGAAGAGCGCGACGCCGCCCACCGCGCCGGCCTCACCGACGTGGAGCTGCTGCCCCACTCCGGCACCACGGGCTTCGACACGGGCGAATGCCTGCGCTGGCCCAACCAGGGGCAGTTCCACATCCTGAAATATCTGGCGGGGCTCACCGAGGCCATTGTGCTGCAGGGCGGGCGCATCTGCACCCACACCCACGTGAGCGAAGTGCACGGCGGCGCCAGCGCCCGCGTGGTAACCGAAGACGGGGCCGAGGCCAAGGCCAGGCGCGCCATCGTCGTGGCCACCAACACGCCCTTCAACGACCGGGTGGTGATGCACACCAAGCAGCACCCCTACCGTACCTACGTGGTGGGTGCCCGCGTGCCCAAGGGCTCGGTAACGAAGGCCCTGTACTGGGACATGGCCGACCCCTACCACTACGTGCGCCTGCAGGAGGTGGCTACCGGCCCGCGCGGCGGCCAAACCGGCTACGACCTGCTGATTGTGGGCGGCGAAGACCACAAAACAGGTCAGGCCGACGACCCCGCTGCCCGCCTGCGCTGCCTGGAAGAGTGGACCCGCGACCGGTTTCCCATGGTGAAGGACTTCGAGTACCGCTGGTCGGGCCAGGTGATGGAGCCTACCGACGGCCTGGGCTACGCCGGCCGCAACCCCCTCGACGCCGACAATGTGTTCATAATCACCGGCGATTCGGGCCACGGCATGACCCACGGCACCCTGGGCCCCCTCATCGTGTCGGACCTGATAAATGAGCGCGACAACCCGTGGGCCAAGCTCTACGACCCGGGCCGCATCACGCTCAAGCGCGAAAGCGCGCAGGAGTACATCAAGGAGAACGTGAACGTGGCCATGGAGTACACCGACCTGCTCACGGGCGGCGATGTGAGTTCTGTGGACGACATTCCCAACGGCTCGGGCGCCGTGATGCGCCGCGGCATCACGAAAGTGGCCGTGTACAAAGACGAACAGGGCACCACGCACGAATGCTCGGCCATCTGCCCGCACCTGCACTGCGTGGTGCACTGGAACGGCCTGGAGAAAAGCTGGGACTGCCCCTGCCACGGCTCCCGCTTCACAGCCCTGGGCGAGCTGCTGAACGGCCCCGCCAATACCGGCCTGGCGCCGGCGTAAGCACGCCGAATACCAGAGAAGTTTCCGTCCGGTGCCAGCAGCGCTGCGGCTTCGATTGGGCTAAAAACGCTCAACATCATGTTTCTGAATCATCATGCCAGCCCGCAAAAAAACGAATTTCGAAAGCAACTGCCCCTCGCCCCGCGGCACCCTCATTGCCATTGGCGGACACGAAGAAAAAGACCCCCGGCCCAGCCGCGACCCCAACGCCGAATACGCCTCGGATTCGATTCTGCGCCGGTTTGTGGAGGAGCTGCGCGGCCATGGCCCTGTCGTGGTGGTGCCCATCGCCTCGGAAGAGCCCGACGAAGCGGCCGAGGACTATGTGAAGGTATTTGGGGCGCTGGGCGTAAAGCGGGTGGAGGTGTTCAATGCCCGGGAGCGGGCCGACGCCGAAACCGACGAGAACCTGAAGCTGCTCGACGAAGCTGCGGGCGTCATGTTCACCGGGGGCGACCAGCTCCGGCTCACGGCCCTGCTCGGCGGCACGGCCTGGCTGCGCCGCCTCAAGGAGCGGTACGCTTACGACGACATCGTGATAGCCGGCACCAGCGCCGGGGCCACCGCCATGAGCACGCCCATGATTTACCAGGGCCGCGACAACCAGGGCATGCTCAAGGATGAAATCCACATCACCACCGGCCTGCAGCTGTTGCACGATGTGGCCATCGATACGCACTTTGTGGCCCGCGGGCGCATCATCCGCATGGCCCAGATTATTGCCACCAACCCCGGCTGCATTGGCCTGGGCCTGGAAGAAGACACCGGCGTAGTGGTAACCCAGGGCCGGGAAGTGGAAGTCATCGGCAGCGGTGTGGTGACGGTGGTGGAAGGCCAGGACGTGACGGCCACCAACATCCACCTCATCAAGCCGGGCGAACCCATCACCATCCGCGACCTGCGGATGCACATCCTCAGCAGCGGCCAGCGCTACACCCTGCCCACGCAGGAGAGCCTGCACCGCTAAGAACCTATCCGAAAAATACCCTCTTCGCAAAAAGAACGTCATGCTCATCTGGCGTCCGCGCAGTCGAAGCATCTTTACCTCAGTGCTAAACCAATCGTCTGTCATGCTGACGAAGGAAGCATCTTATCAGGTCAGCACAAATCGTTGAGCCGTGATAAGATGCTTTGTGCCTCAGCATGACAAGAGGCGCGGTAGAGATGCTTCGGCAAGCTCTGCATGACGTTTCATTTTAATACCTGTTCGGAGCCGGTTGAGCTGAAAATTGAGCTGCGCCTGGGCTTGCCGGCAGCTCCCCGTGAGCAGTAGCCGCCGGCCGGACCTGAAACGGTTTTGCGCTCAGAAGAAGGAATATGGCCGACGGTCGAGCTAAGCTCGTTTATTTGCGTAGCATGAGCATCCAAACGCGCCGCATTCAGTACTTCTTCTTCGGGCAGAATTTCTCGGATGGGCTGCGCACCACGCTGGCGATTTTGCTGCCGGCGCTGGTCTTCTCGCAGTTGGGCTACTTCAACGAGGGTTTCACCATCTCGACCGGGGCCGTGTGTTTGAGCATACCGGACATGCCCGGGCCCGCGGGGCACCGCCGCAACGGCATGCTGGCGGCCCTGGCGCTGGTGGTGGTTACGGCCCTGCTCACGGGGCTGGCGGCGGCCAACGTGTGGCTGCTGGGGCTGGTGGTGGGCGCCTGCGCCTTCGGGCTGACCATGCTGCTGGTGTGGGGCGGCCGGGCCGGGGCCGTGGGCACGGCCGCTCTGCTCAACGTGGTGCTGGTGCTGGCCCAGCCGCCGCCCTGAACCGGGTGCTGCCCCACGCGGGCCTGTTGCTGCTCGGCGGGCTCTGGTACGCCGGGCTGGCCCTGCTGGTGCACCGCGTGCGGCCCTACCGCCCGGCCCAGCAGGCGCTGGGCGAGTGCATTCATGCCCTGGCGCGCTTTCTGGAGCTCAAAGCCCGGTTCTACGACTCCGATACCGCGCTCGACGACGACTACCGGCAGCTGGTGGCCCAGCAGGTGGTGGTGAATGAGAAGCAGGAGGCCGTGCGCGACGTCTTGTTTCGCACCCGCCAGATAGTGAGCGAAACCACCAGCATCGGCCGCCGCCTGGTGCTCACCTTCGTGGAAACGGTGGATTTGTACGAGCGCATCACGGCCACGTACTACGACTACGCCACTGTGCGGGCCACCTACGGCGGCAGCGGCGTGCTGCCCGAAGTAGCGGCCCTCATCCGCCACCTCGCCGCCGAGCCTCGACCACCTGGGCGTGGCCATCCAGGCTAACCGGCCGTACGCCGGGGCCGCCACAGACCACACGGCCGACCTCGCGCGCCTGCAAACCCGCATCAGCGCCCTCGACGCCGATAACGCCACTGGCGGGAGCACGCTGGTGCTGAAGAAGATTCTCGTGAACCTGCGCGACATCACCCGGCGCGTGGGCAACATCCGCCGCTACTTCGACGAAAGCCAGGCCGCCGCGGCGCCCGCGCCCAGCCGCGCGGCCGAGCACGGCCAGTTTGTGGCCCACCAGGAAATTGAGCTGCAGGCCCTGAGCCAGAACCTGACCATGAAATCGGCGGTGTTCCGGCACGCCATGCGCATGATGCTGGCCTGCCTGGTGGCGTTTGGGGTGTCGCATTGGCTCTGGCGCGGGCAGCACAGCTACTGGATTCTGATGACGGTGACCATCATGCTCAAGCCCGGTTTCAGCCTCACGCGGCAGCGCAACATCGAGCGCATCAGCGGCACGCTGGCGGGCGGCGCGCTGGGGGCCGCCGTGCTCTGGCTGCTGCCCTGGACGGAAGTGCAGTTTGCCGTGCTGGTGCTGTTTATGGTGGTGGCCTACAGCTTCCAGCGCACGCATTACCTGGTCACGGTGGTGTTCATCACGGCCTTCCTGCTTATCCTGTTCAGCTTTCTGGGGTTGAGCTACATCGGGGTGGTGCAGGAACGAATTGTCGACACCATCATGGGCTGCGCCATTGCCTTCTCGGCCGGCTACCTGCTGTTTCCCAACTGGGAATCGGACCAGCTCACCGACTTCATGGCCGCGGCCCTGCGCGCCAACCTCGCCTACCTGCGCCAGCTGGCCAACCGCCTCGCCGGCCGCCCCCTGCCTGCCAACGAGTACCGCCTGCTGCGCAAAGACGTGTACGTGAGCGGCGCTAACCTCGCGGCGGCTTTCCAGCGCATGCTCGCCGAGCCCAAAAGCAAGCAGCACCGCCCCACCGAAACCCACGAATTTGTGGTGCTCAACCACATTCTTTCCTCCAACATCGCGGCCCTCACCGCCACCCTGCGCGAGGCCGCGCCTGCCGTGCCGCCTTTCCCACCCGAAAGCCGCCGGGCCCTCACCAGCGCCCTGGCCAACCTGCACAAGAGCCTCACTAAGATTGCGCCCGACAAAGCCGGCCCGGCCCCCGAGTTGGGCCCCGCCGAACCCGTTGCTGCCAACGCCACCGACGACAAGCTGCTGCTGGAGCAGCTCGCGTTTCTGCAAAAAGTAAGCGGCGATATCGGCAAAGTGACCGAGGTGCTATCGGAAAAGGCCAAAGCTCTTTGAGTAGCTGTGGCCTCGGTTAGCCTGTGCGAGTAACGTGTGCCGTAGAGGCAATAGGAGCGTATCCGAATAGGCCGTAAAATGAAAGGTCATGCTGAGCTTGTCGAAGCATCTCGCCCGCGCCATTTGTCATGCTGACGAAGGAAGGATCTTCTCACGGCAGAACAATTCTTGCCAACGTGAGAAGGTCCTTCGCTTCGCTCAGGATGACAGGAGGCGCGGTATAAATGCTTCCACCTGCTCTGCATGACCTTTCATTTTACGGCCTATTCGGATGGCCCATAAATGCATCGGTGACGGAAAGGCGGAGTAAATTATGTGAGCGGTGACCGCTGACTGATAATTCATCCCGCCTTTCCGTCACCGATTCAGGCAGTCCCTAGCGCACTTACTGTATCGTATTGCGCGGGTCGGGCTTGGCCTTCATCTCGTAGTCCTGGGGCGGCTCAACGCCGGCTAGGTTTCGCGCAAAATAGTCCCAGCGGCGGCGCGTCATGTAGGGCGAGTAGGCGCCGAAGCCGTGCTGGGCGTTCGGAAACACCACCAGGTCGTAGCTTTTGTTGGCTTTGGTGAGGGCCTCCACCAGCAGCAGGGTGTTGGAGGGCGGCACGTTGTCGTCCATCAGGCCGTGGGCGAGCATCAGCTTGCCTTTCAGGTTTTTGGCGAAGGTGATGTTGGACTGGCTGTCGTAGTTGGTGGTGCCGTCGGGGTTGGTTTTGAGCAGACCCACGTAGCGCTCGGCCCAGTCGTCTTCGTAGTTGCGGTTTTCGTGGTTGCCCGATTCCGATATGCCCACCTTGAAGAAGTCGGGGTAGCGGAACATGGCCGCCGCCGTGGCGTAGCCGCCACCCGAGTGCCCCCAGATGCCGGCCCGGTTAAGGTCGATGTAGGGGTATTTCTGGGCCAGGCTGGCGCATGCCGGTCACCTGGTCAGAGAGCGTGTTTTCGGCCATGTTGCCGTAGCAGGCATCGTGGTAGCTCTTGGAGCGCAGCGGGTTGCAGCTGCCTTCAATCACTACTACCACAAAGCCCAACTCGGCCAGTGCCTGGTGGTCATTCCGGGCCGCCGCGAACGACCAGTTGCCCACGCCGCCTCCCTGCGGGCCGGGGTAGATGTAGTTGATAATCGGGTATTTCTTGGCCGGGTCCAGCGCCGTGGGCGTGAACATCAGCCCGTAGAGGTCAATCTGGCCATCCTGGGCTTTCACCGTGATGGGCGTGGGCGCCTTCCAGCCCGTGGCGGTAAGGCGGGAAATGTCTGTTTTCTCCAGCGCGGTCACCAGTTTGCCGTCGGCGGCGCGCAGCAGGGTGGCGCCGGGCCGGTCAGGCTGCGAGTAGGTGTCGATGAAATAACGGCCCGAGGGCGCCAGCGTCACCTGGTGGTTGCCGGCTTCCGGCGTGAGTAGCGTGAGGTGCTTGCCGTCGAGCCCAATGCGGTAGAGGTGGGTGAAGTACGGGTTGCCCGGCTCGCGGCCATCGGCCAGGAAGTAAAGCTGGCGCTTCTTTTCGTCTACCTTCAGCAGCTTCGTCACCACAAAGTTGCCCTTCGTAATCTGGTGCTTCACCTTGCCGTTGGTGGCATCGTAGAGGTAGAGGTGGCCCCAGTTGTCGCGCTCCGAGTACCAGATTACCTCCTTGGTTTTGGGCAGGTAGCGCCAGTTGATTGCGCCCTGGCCCGACTCGTATTGCGTGGGCACGGTTTCCTCGAATACGTCGCGCACAGCGCCGGTGGCGGCATCGGCTACCCGCATTTTTGCCTGCTTGTGGTCGCGCGAGGTCGATACGAAGGCCAGCTGGCTGCCGTCGGGGCTCCAGTCCACGTCGTCGAAAGTGCCGCTGCTGGAAATGTCGTCGGAAAGGGTGCCGCGGTGCGGGTCGGGCGCCATCTGGAAGCGCACCACTTTCGGGGTGTTCACTTCCACAATCACCCGCTCTATCATCGGAATGTCCTTGTCGCCGGGCAGCGGGTACTTCCACGCCTTAAGGGTGGGTTTGCCCACGTTGGTGGTCACGAGGTACATGTCGCTCACGTTGCGCTGGTCTTGCCGGAAGGTGGCAATCTTGCGCGAGTCGGGCGACCAGCGCAGCACGGGCTTGTCGCTGTGCGTCCAGCCGGCGTTGTCGGTGGCGTAGCCGTAGTCCTTGGCGCCGTCGGTGGTGAGCGGGGTTTTCTGGTTGGTTTTGGTGTCGCGCACCCACAGGTTGTAATCCTGAATGTAAGCGGCCAGGCGGCCATCGGGCGACTCTATTTCGTTTTCGGCGTTGGGGTTGGGCTTGGCCGCGGGCTCGGCATCGGGGCTCACTTGCCCGCTGGCCACATCGTATTTCCAATTTTTGCCACCCGCCGCGAAAGAAATGCTCTTCTCATCGGGAGAAAACGTGAAGCTGCGAAACGGCAGCCGGACAGCCTCGTAGGTTTTGCCACTGGCGGCCGATAGCGCGGCGGCCAGCTTGGCATGGTCAAAGGCCGGTTTGCGGGTTTTGCGGGCGGGGTCTACCAAGATAAACTCGCTGCCCTGGGCCGTCATCACGCGGTACCAGAATCGGTCGTTGGCCAGCCAGTTGGGCTGGCCGCTGGTACCGTCTACCAGGGCGGCGGTGTTGTAGGCCATGAAGCGTTCGGCCCGGGCGTAGTCCTGGTGGTGAGGGCGGGCGCTGCTGGGCCGTGGCCACCGCCGAAGCGGAGAAAGCTGACACCGTAAGGGCCAGTAAATACTTGTGCATAGGCTTTAGAAGAAGCGAGTTAACCGTCAGAATTTTGGGAAGCCTAAGATATCGCGAAATACCCGGCTGAACAGTTAACCCGATTGCTTCTAGTGCATAAGTGGTGCCTGCACAGTGATATAGGGTGCTGGAAACCATCCTCCCTCAGCAGGGAAGGCGCACCACGATGCGCGTGCCGGCCGGCGGCGCCTCGATGCTCACCGAGCCGCCCATGTACGCGGTGCGGGTGCGCACGCCGCGCAAGCCGATGCCGGTGATGGAGGCGTCCGGGCCCTTCGCTAAGCCGCGGCCATCGTCTTCTACGCACAGCTCAACTTCGGCGGGGCGGCGGCGCAGGTGCACCTGCACGTGCTGGGCCTGGGCGTGGCGCACGGCGTTGTTCACCAGCTCGGCCACGATGCGGAACGCGGCCGATTGCACGGGCACGGGCAGATGGTCGAGGTCGCCATCGAGCAGGGTGTGCACCTGGGGCGTGCCGTTCACGTTCAGGGCCTCGCACAGGGCCGCCACCGAGCTGGTGAGGCGGTTGGTGCCCTGCTCGGCGGGCAGCAGGGCGTGGCTTATCTGGCGTACCTGCGCGTAGAGCTCGCCCAGGATTTCCTCGGTGAGGCGGCTGATGGAGGCCGCGGCCGGGGCGGCGGCCAGGGCGTCGCGCACGGCGGTGCTTTGCCAGGCCATGTGCAGGGCGGCCAGGTTAGGGCCCATGGCGTCGTGCAGCTCGCGGGCCAGCCTGCTCGCGCTCGGCGTCCTGGGCGGCAATCAGGCGCTGGCCCACTTCGTTGCGCTGCTCCAGGCTCGCGGATGCGCAGCAGGGCGTTTTGCTTGAGCGTGTGCCGGAACCGGCCCGTGAGCAGGGCGCTGAGCACCAGCAGCTCCAGAAACAGGCCCCACGCCAGAGCATTGGGGTAGACGGGGTTGAAGCTGGTCCAGCCCAGGTGGTTGAGCCAGAAAATGGCAAAGCCCGTGAAGAAGAAGGAGTAGGTGAGGGTGTAGTACGCCGCCAGACGCCGCCGCCGGGGCTCCGCAGCAGGGTGAGCAGTGTCACCCAGCTGTAGCCAAAAACGGCTACCATGAGCACCTCCCGCGCGTTGTTGAGCCATTCGACGGTGGACAGACTGTGGTGCACGGCCCATTGAAAGAGCAGGGCATAGGCCAGCACAAACACCACTACCGTCGCAATCAGCCCAATCCCGGCCCGGTTCAGCCGGCGCCAGTCGCTGTGCAGCCGCAGAAACAGCTGCATGATGCGAATGCCCGCCGCGGCCGCCAGCAGCATGATGTTGTACTGGCCCACCGACCATATCCCCCGGTAGAGCCACGCCGGCAGCAGCAGCGCATCCAGCCCGTCTTCCATCATCAAAAACAGCGACACACCCACCACGTAGGCCACGTACCACAGGTAAATGCGGTCGCGCAGGAACGCAAACAGCACCAGGTTGAACAGGGCACTGCTCAGGTAAAAGCCCAGCAGCCACACCCAGTGCCGCTCAAACGGAAACCCCATTTCCCAGCTCAGGAAGTGCTCGGCGGTTTCGATGTAGGTGGGCAGGTACACGCCGCCGGTATGAATGTCGGCGCGCAGGTAGAGCACGGCCGCTTCGCCGGGGTCCAGGGTGAAGGGAAAGCTGAGCGAGCGGGCCGGAAACGGCCGCTCGGCCGCCGGCGTCCACGAACTGGCCGTGCCCAGGCGGGTGAACTTTGTCTCGCCCTGGCGGCGGCAGTAGAGCGCGGCGCTGTCGGTGAAGTTGAAGATGCTCCACAGGAAGCGCAGGCGCTGGGGCTCGGTGTTGCGCACGGGCAGGCGCATCCACACGCGCCGGTGCATCAGGCCCAGGTTGAGCGTCTTGTGCCAACGCCCGGGCCGGAACTTGCCCGCCCGCCATTGGGCCTCCGCCTGCTCGGGGTCGGGCGGCACGTCGAAGGGCTCGGTGTAGTAGCGGTACGCTTCGGAAATGTGCGCGCCCTTGGGGTCCTTGAGCAGCAGGGTGTCGCTTCGTTTTTGCTCGGTGGGGCCGGCTGCCTGCGCTACACCATTGCCCAGCAGCCAGCACCCCAACACCAGCGCAAGGAAAAAGCGAAACCGCATGAACACAGGAAAGTAGAGTTGCTCGGCTGGCAATTAACTACAAATTATTCTGGTTTTAAAATAATTACCCAGACTGCCGAGCTTACCTTTTGCTGAGCTAATCTGGTTGCGATAGTGAAGGGGCTTTGGTGGCCTGGGGTGGCCTAAAACGCCAAAAAACCACTCAACAAATTGAGCTGGTTTTTTGCGTCGCGGTAATATTGGGATTAGCGCGTCAGGACCATGCGGCCGCTGCTGGACTTGCTGCCCGCTGTGAGCTTGTAGATGTAGGTACCGGCCGCGAGCTGCGAGCCGTCGAACACCTGCGTGTGCACCCCGGCGGTTTGCACTTCGTTGCTTAGCGTCTTCACGCGCTGGCCGAGCAGGTTGAATACTTCGAGGCGCACGGCCCCGGCCTCGGCCAGGGTATAGGTGAGCACGGTGCGGCTCTGGAAGGGGTTGGGCGCGGCCTGAATGGCCTCGGCCTGCTGCTGGGTGCTGCTGCCCGCGGCCGTTGCGCCCGAGGAGATGTTGGCGGCGGCCGTCGAGTTCCACTGGTCGTGGGTGCGGGTCACGAGCACGGCAAAATCTCCGCGCTTCACCACCTGCAGGGGCTTGAAGGTGGCGTGCACCACCGGCTGCAGGTCAAATGGACCCTGGGTGAGGGTGTAGAAGGCGTTCATGATGTTCATGTCCAGAGCCACCTGCACGTAGCCGGCAAGGCCCGCCGGAATCTGAGCAGCGTCTTCTACCGGAATACGCTGGCCGTTCACGAGCACCGTGACCGAGCTCGGGGCATTCTGGGCACTGGCTTGCAGGCCCAGGCTTTGCACCAGCGAATAAGCCAGGCTGGCCCGCGACACCGAGGCATTGGGCGAGAACACGCCGGCCGCCGTGGGCAGCATCACGCCGTTCTTGCTTTGGTTGCGGTCGCGCAGGGCGGCGCCCTGGGCCGTTACCGATTCGGCCAGCAGCCGCTCGCGGGTGCTCACGTCGCCGAAGGAAACCGAGCCGTCCAGGGGCAGGAACTGGCGGATGGCCTGGCCCATGACCAGGTAGTCGGCCAGCTGAATGCGGGTCAGGTCGCGGTCGGGGGCAAAGCCCGAAGCCAGGCCGTCGACCAGGCGCTTGCTCACGGCCAGCTTGATGGAGCCTTCGGCCGGGTGGCCCACCACGTCGGCGAGGCCGGTGGTGCCGGTGGCCTGGTTCAGCGAAATCGAACCGGTCACGGTTTCGGGCAGGGCGGCGCCCTGCAGGCCGTCGAGGCGCACCGTCCAGGTGCCGGCTTCCGGCGATACCACCGCTACCGAGCGGCCGGGGCTGGTGGCAAACAGCACCGAGATGCCCGAGGCGTAGCGCTTGCCAGTGGGCGAGAGCAGCACCAGGTTGATGGGGTTGCCGGTTTCGCCCAGGGCGCCCGTCACCTTGCAGCTCACTTCCAGCGACGACGTGCCCGAAGGCACCGAGAACGTTTTGGCGTTGGTGGCCGTGGTGAGCGGGTTGAAATCGATGGTGAAAGCGCTGTTCACCGAAGCGGTATTCACGCTGCTGTTGAACACGCGGGTGGCGTTCGAAAAGGCCCCGTAGCCGGGCGCAGCGCGGAAGGCGCGGTCCACGGCGGCGAAGGCGTTCACCATGCCGCGGCCTACTTCCCACGATTCGCGGTTGGGCAGGTTGGTGGCGGTTTCTTCCAGAATGGCCTTCACCTGAGCCGGCGTGAGGGCGGGGTTGGCGTCCAGCATCAGGGCCACGATGCCGGCCACGTGGGGCGCGGCCATGGAGGTGCCGGTGAGGTGCGTGTAGAAGGGCAGGTGGGCGGGGTCCATGCCCGATTCCACGTCCTGCTGGGTGCTGAGCGCGCCGATGGGCGACACCGCGCGGGTCGAGATAATGTCGGTGCCGGGAGCCGTTACCGTCGGCTCGTCGCGCCAGGTGAAGGTCTGGCCATCGGCCGTGAAGGTGCCGCTCACGCCTTTCCGGCCGCGCGACGACGACGGGGCCAGCACGCCTGCCTTGTCGGCGTTGGCCACGGCAATCACCCACGGCGCTTTCTTGTAGTTGCCCGTGATGGTGCCCGAACCCGAGCCCGAGTTGCCGGCCGAGAACACCACCACAATGTTGCGGTCGACGCAGCGCTTGGTGGCCAGGGTGGTGGGGTCGCGCGGGTCGACGTCGGTGGCAATGTCGCTGGTGGTGCCAAACGAGTTGGTGATAACCCGGATGTTGTAGCGGAACTGGTTGACCAAGGCGTAGTCAAAGGCGCCGATGACGTCCAGAATGAACAGGCCAGCGCCGGTGCCGTAGCCTACCAGGTCGGCGCCCGGGGCCACGCCGGCGTACAGGCCGTTGGAGGCGGCACCAGTGCCCCCGGCAATGCCGGCTACGTGGGTGCCGTGCCCGCCGGTCTGGTCGGTGTTGGGCACGTTTTCGAGGTAGGTGATGGGCAGCATGGCGTCCTGGGCGTTCAGGTTGGTGGTGCCCAGCACGTTTTGCTTGAGGTTAGCGCCCAGCTTCAGGTCGGGGTGGGTGCCGTCGATGCCGCTGTCGTTCACCACCAGGCCAATGCCGTTGCCGGCCACCGGCAGGCCGCCGTTGCGCTGGGTGAAGGTGGGGTTGAGCCGCACGCGCTGGGCCCCGGTGAGGGCGGTGGCAGCGTCGTTGTCAAGCTGCAGCGGGCGGTTCAGGTACACCGACAGCACGGTGGGGTCGGCGGCGAGCTGGGCAATCTGGGCGTTGGTGGCCAGCACGCCGGCAATGGGCAGCTGGCGCAAGGTCAAGCCTTTGGTGATGCCCACGCTGCTCAGGGTTTGCAGCGCCGCGGCCGAGGGAGCCCCGAACCTTGGAAAGTCACAATGACCTGGTGAATGCCCGTCCCGCTGGCCACGGCTTCCTGCAGTTTCGGGTCGATGAGGGCCTGGGCCTGCATGGCCATAGTGCTGCCCGTCCAGAGCATCACCATCAGTAGTATTCTCTTCATAAAAAAGGTAAGCGGGGTTTATGAAAATTTGAAACTTACCAGCCTTACGGAGAGAATTTGCAATTGGATTTCGCTTTTGTTGAAGGATTTTCATAATTTGGTTCAACGCGTGCTTGCATAGTATTTAGGTTTGCCTATTTTTGGACATAAGTTCTTATTTAATTAACGTATTGGTTTATAATATTTTTTAATTGAGCTATTGGCAACGAATAGCTGCTAAAAAGTATTTCTAGCTCAACTAAAAATTGTTTGGATTTAATAGAAAAATTACAAATTTCGCAAAGGTGTCTGGACAAAAAGGCCGGTTCCGCAGGAGCAGAACCGGCCTTGTGGCATCGGGTGTCAGGTGCAAACGGCGGTTGAGCTATTTCGAAGCCTTGCCGGTATCGGGCTTGAGCGTGCGGCCCAACCAGTCGAAAAACACCCGCTGCCAGAGCACCGAGTTCTGGGGCTTGAGCACCCAGTGGCCCTCGTTGGGCAGGTACAGAAAGCGACTCGGAATGCCCCGCGCTGCGCCGTGCCGAAGGCTTCCATGGCCTGGCCCTCGGGCACGCGGAAGTCCTTGCCGCCCTGAATGACCAGAATGGGCGTGTCCCAGTTTTTGGCAAACAACTGCGGGTTGAATTCCTGGTAGGACTTGGGCGTGGGCACGTCCCAGGGCGCGCCGCCCATGTCGTGCTTGGCAAAGAACATTTCCTCGGTGCTGGGGTACCGGTGAGGTTGTAGAGGCCGTCGTGGGCAATGAAGGTCTTGAACCGGCCTTCGTGGTGGCCGGCCATGTAGTACACCGCAAAGCCGCCGTAGCTGGCCCCCACGCAGCCGCGCCGGTCCTTGTCGACAAACGGCTCCTGGCTGATGGCGTCGATGGCCGAGAAGTAGTCCCGAATGGCCTGGCCGCCCCAGTCGCCCGAAATGGCGTCGTTCCACTCCCGGCCGAAGCCGGGCAGGCCGCGCCGGTTGGGCGCCACCACGATGTAGCCGTTGGCCGCCATCAGCTGGAAATTCCAGCGGTAGCTCTGGCTCTGGGTGATGGGCGACTGCGGGCCGCCCTGGCAGTAGAGCAGGGTAGGGTACTTCTTGGCGGGGTCGAAATCGGGCGGGTAGATGACGTACACCTGCATCTGCTTGCCGTCGGTGGTGGTCACGCGGCGGTCTTCCACCTTGCCCAATTTGATGCCGGCCAGCTCTTGCTGGTTGATGGTGGTCAGGGGCGTTTCCTTGCCGGTTTTCAGGTCGAGGCGCACGAGGTCGGCGAAGGCCGACAGCGTGGTACGGTTAGCCACGGCCTGGCCTTTGCCCACCAGGCTCGAAGGTGTTGTAGTTCTGCGCGCCGGTGGTGAGCTGGCGAATTTGCCGCCCTTGGCCGGCAGCGAAAACAGCTGCTCGGCGCCGGTCACCACGGCCAGAAAGTAGAGGGTTTTGCCGTCGGCGCTCCAGCGCACGTTGGCCGCGCTCAGCTCCGAGCCTTTGGTGATGTCCACCCGCTTCTTGCTGGCAAAATCGTACACCACAATGCCGTTGCGGTCGCTCTCAAAGCCCGGCGTGGCCATGCTGAGCCAGGCCACCTGGCGGCCGTCGGGCGAGAAGGCGGGCTCGGTGTCGTAGCCGCCCAGGCCCTCGCTCAGGTTCACGGTTTTGGCGCTGCGGATGTCGTAGAGGTAGATGTCGGAGTTGGTGCTTTCGGCCTCGGCCTTGCCCGTGAGCTTGCGGCTGGTGTAAGCCAGGCGGTAGCCGTCGGGTGCGAAGGCCAGCTGCTCGGCCCCGCCGTCGGGCATCAGCGGCGAGTCAAATTTCTCGCCTTCCATCACGTCCTTGCCGTAACCGGTGGGCTTGCCGTCGGAACCCAGGGGCTGGAAAAACACGTGGCTGGCCAGGTGGTCGTCCCACACGTTCCAGTGGCGGTAGTTCAGGTCGTCGATGATTTTGGCGTCGGCCTTGGGCAAGTTCGGAAACAGGTCCAGCGTGGTGGGGCCGGATTTTACGTCCTGGGTGTAGAGGATGAAATTGGCCTTGGGCGCGTACTTCAGGTTGCTCAGGCCTTGCTCCGGAAATTCGCTGAGCTTGGTTTTGCCCGAGCCGTCGGCGCCCATCACGTAGAGCTGGTCGGTGCCGCTTTCGCCCGAGAGATACGTCAGCTTGCCATCGGGTCGCCAGTTCAGGGTGCTTTCCGAGCCGGGCGTGTCGGTGAGCTTTTTGGGTGTGCCCCCGGCCACGGGTACGGTGTAGATGTCAGCGTTGCCCTTGTTTTCGGCCAAGCTGTACTTGGTCACGGTGTAGGCCACCGTCTTGCCATCGGGCGACACGTGCATTTCGCCCAGGCGGCCCAATTGCCAGAGCTTTTCGGGAGTGAGTACGGTGGGATTTTGGGAGTGAGCCACCAGCGGCAGCATGGCCAGGGCAGCGGAGAAGAACTTTTTCATGAGCGAAAAGTAAGCCCCAGCGCGAAATGATGGGGCGGAATTATGCTCGTCCTGTCATGCTGAGGCACGAAGCATCTTCTCACCGCGGAACGAATCGTGGAGCCGTGAGAAGATGCTTCGTGCCTCAGCATGACAGACGATTGGAATAGTACTGCAGTAAATTTGCTGCGCTCTGTATGACGTTCTTTCATTACCGCAGTACCCAACAAAAAGCCCCGCCAACTCTGTTGGCGGGGCTTTTTGTGGTAGGTTAGGGCCACCTGCTAGCGCATAGGCGCACAAACATTTATTTACTTGATTTCTTACGTCCTGAGCCGCCGGGTTGTTTCCCGCCGCCGTCGGTTTTGTTCACCGTGGCCCACGCCCGAGCTTCGGCTTCGTCTTTTGGGACGCCCCGCTTTTCGTAGCCTTCTTCGATGTGCTCGGCCTGACGCTTCTGCTTGTCCGTGTACTTGGACTTATCTCCCTGAGGCATGGCAATGGATGGTTGAAAGTGGATGAAAATGGCCCGCGGGCCTGAACTATCGTAGTTTTACGCCCGCCGCAGGAGAGGGGTTAGGTTGAGCTTACTACCTTCGCTACCGGTTCGGGCCCTTTCAATTTCTTCTATGCGCCACGTTGCCGACATCCCCCATCCCGCCGTCAAAATCACGCTGCTGGCCTGGAACGGCAAGTTCCTGCTCAAGCTGGAGCAGGGCAATCTGGAGCAGACCTACAAAGTGGCCGAGCTCGACCTGCTCACCGGCACCGACGCCGAAGTGCGCGAGCTGCTGGACGAGGAGTTTCTCGCCGCCGCCATCGACCGCTTTCAACTGATGCGTGCCGATTTGCAGGCCGCCTTCGACCGCCACGAGCTCCGTTAAGGCACATTCAAAGCCCCTATTATGCATAAAATCTTCGCCCTCATACTGACTATAACGGGCCTGCTGACCAGCGCCCCGGCCTTGGCCCAACTCTACGACGTGCGCGCCAGCGAGGTGAACTACAACAAGAGCCCGCGCCCGGCCCTCAAGGTGCAGGTCGACGGCAAGGCCACCGACGTGCGCGAGTACTTCCAGAGCTGGATGAAGAGCAACTACAACATCAAGTTCAAAAGCGGCGGCGTGCTGGGCGTGGGCAAAAACGACGTGCTGATAGCCCGCCAAACGCCCGCCAACGCCATTTCCGGCAAGCTGGTGAACCTCTACGCCACGGTGGTGGCCCCGGCCGACTCGGTGGCCGAAGTGGCGGTGTTCGGCGGGTTCGACGACAACACGTTCTTCTCGCCCGACAAAACCGCCACCGAATACACCGCCGTGCGCACCATGGTTCAGAGCTTTGCCACCGCTGCCCGGCTCAAGGCCTACCGCGACCAGATTGCCGACGCCGAAAAGCAGCTCAAGGCCAGCGAAAAGGAAAAAGAAAAGCTGGAGAAGAACCGGATTTCGCTGCAAAACAACACCGCTTCCAACCTGGCCCGCATCGAGGAGCTGAAGAAGAAAAACGCCGAAAACCTGCTGCAGTCGCGCTCTGACTCGGTTTCTCTGATTAAGACCTCGCAGGAACTGGAGCAGCGCCGCGTGCGCCTGCAGCGCCGCCGCGACCGCCTTACGGCCCTCGACCGCAAAAACTAGCCCCGGCGCGGCCCGTACTCTCGTCATGGAAAACCCTTCTTCGCCCCTCGAAACCCTGCGGCAGCTCAAGGAAATGCTCGATGCCGGCGCCCTCACGCCCACCGAGTTTGAGGCCCTGAAGCAGCGCTTGGTGTTCACGGACCCTAACGCCTCGCAAGCATCTACCGCAGCGGAGCCGCCAGCTCCCAAGCCCGCCGCCCCCGTAGCCGCGCCGGTCGCCCCGCCGGTAACCCCAGCGCCGCCGGCGTCTGCTCCGCTTTTACACCTCCAGCGGTAGCGGCAACTCCGCCACCCGTGTCGCCGGCGCCAGCGCCCACGCAGTTCCCCTTGGTGGAAAACGTGCCCCTGACCTCTACGCTGAGTGGCAGCACCCCGCCTCCCGCTGCCGCCGAGCCCAAAAGAGAGCCCATTGCGCCGCCGCGGCCGGCTGCCGCCGTGCCACCGCCCATGCCGCCGCCTCCGCCGACCCGGGCCCCCGAGCCCCTGTCGGATGCCGACGCCGGCTGGGTAGCCAACGAGTTTCCCGAGTCCGAAGCGCCCGCCAAGCGCAGTCCGCTGGCCCTCATCCTTTCCATCGGGGGCCTGCTGGCTTTGCTGGGTTTGGTGGTGTACCTCTCGCTCAACAAGCACCCGTCTGAACACATCAGCAGCACCAGCCGGACCGCGGCCGACTCGGTGGCCGCGCCCATCGAAACCGGCCCCCAGGCCGCGCCTCTCAACCAGACCGTGGCCGAGCCGGAAACCATCCGGGTAAGGCCCACCAACCCGGCCCCAGCCGTACGGCCCCGGCCCGCGGCGCCCGTCCGCGACTCGGCTGTAGTGGTGCCGCCTACCGCCAGCACCGAGCCCGACTCGAGCACGACGCCTTAGGCTGCCCGCAACCGGGGAGCAGTGCGCCCAAGCCCAACGTGCTGGGCCCGTGGCCGTATGCTAAACCTCAGCCTCGCCCGGCTGAGGTTTTCTTTTCCTTTCCACCCGACCCCCTCTGTATGGCTATTTCGCACCTTCTTTCGTCCCGCTGGCTGGCTGTGCTGGCCGCCACGGGCCTTTTGCTGGGCAACTGCTCGTCGCCAAATACCAACGATACCGAAAGCATCGCCGTCGCGGCCGGCCCCGATACGCTCACCAATTCGCCCCTGCGGGTGGTGGCTCAATTTACGGGCCCACAAATGGTGGGCGTGGCCGTGGCCCCCGGGGGCAAAATCTTCGCCTGCTTCCCCCGCTGGGACTATAACCCAGTGTACCCAGTGGCTGCCGTGGGGCCCAACAACACCCTCGCACCGTACCCCAACGCCCGCTGGTGCACCTGGACCGATGCCGAGAAAAACGAGCCCCAGCAACACTGGATTTGCCCCCAAAGCGTGTTTACCGATAAATCGGGCATGCTGTGGGTGCTCGACCCCGCCTCGCCCGGCCTGAAAGGCACCGTACCCGGCGGCCCCAAGCTGGTGAAAACCAACCCCCAGACCGGCCAGGTTCTGCTCAATATTTCCTTCCCCGAAAGCGTGGCCCCGCGCAAGTCCTACCTCAACGACGTGCGGATTGACTTGCAGAACAACTATGCCTACATCACCGAATCGGGCACGGGCGCACTGGTGGTGGTCGACTTGAAAACCACCAAATCGCGCCGCCTGCTCGGCAGCCATCCGTCGACCAAAGCGGTAAAAGGCCTCGTGATAAAAGCCGAGGGCCACCCCATGATAGATGCGCAGGGCAAGCCCGCCCAGTTCAACGCCGACGGCATCGCCCTGAGCGCCGACAACGCCTACCTCTACTACTGCCCGCTCACCGGTCACACCCTCTACCGCATCAAGACCGCGGCCCTGCGCAACCCTGGCCTTAGCGAAGCCCAACTGGGCCAGCAGGTTGAAACCGTGGGCGAAATCCCGGCTTCCGACGGCCTGGAAATCGACGCGGCCAACAACGTATACCTCACCTCGTTTGAGCAGAGCGCCCTGCTGCGCCGCACCCCAGCGGGCAAAATCGAAACCGTGGCCAAGGACCCCCGCCTGCAGTGGCCCGATACCTACAGCTTCGCGGCCGACGGCAACCTCTACGTAGCCAATTCGGCCATTCACAAGATGCCCAGTTGGAACAAAGGCGTGGCTCAACCCCATGAACCCTTCCGCATCTTCAAGATGCCGCTGCCGAAATAGTTCAGGAAAATGCCGGGCACAAAAAAAGCCGCGCCTCAAACGGGCGGGGCTTTTTTATAGGGTAGCGATAAGATAAGTATAGCTAACGGTAGTTATTGCATAGCAACTTTCTGGATTTTTACGCCTTTGGTAAAGATGTCCAGGTTTTCGCTGGTGTGGGCCAGAATGTCCATGCAGTGGCGGTGCCGCTTGTTCATGGTGTCGTGGATGGTGTACACACCGTCCAGCTTGGCCGAGATGCCCGTTACGCGCACCGTATCGCCGAATTTGAATGTTCCGCCCCAGGGCTTAAGCAAATCGCGCGACAGTGCCATCCAGCGCTTTTTGGTCCCGTAATGCGGTTTAATGCGTGAGTTGTCAGCCGTCACGAACGGCTCGTTGTCGGTTTGTCCCGGTACTGCCTCGTAGATGGTGGCCGTCACCCGGTAGGTGAGGCTCTGGGCAACGTAGGACTTGGTTTTGGTTTTTACCTCGCGGCGCACAACAGTGGGGCGGCGGGTAACCTCTAGCGGCGCGATGAACTTAACCAGACCGGTGGCTTTGCGTTCGGCTGGGGCGGATGAAAATAGGGGGTAACTAACGCGGAGGCTGCTAATAGGATGTCTGCAAATAACCGTACATTATTCATTTAAAAGGGTTTCGTCTCGCCGCCAATCTCGCCTGGCAGTATGGGCGCCCTCCTGATTTTTCGGGAGAGGGAAAAGTGTTAACGGTGAGGCAGATAGATAAGTTTCTTAAAATTAAAATGTCCAACTCAAAGGCGCCTGACGTTCCATATGGCGCCCTTATAGCCGAAAGTTTATAGAAGTAAAAGCGCAAACGCAGGAGCTTTTGCCCCGTACGGTTGAGAATAAAATCTCCGGTGGTATATTATCCCGGCTGCGTGCCTGCCGCTTGCCGTAAAGGGCGCTCGACTATCCCCGCGATTTGTAATAAATTGGCCAGGCAACCCGTCGAGGCTACTTGTGCTTGAAACTATTGAGCTGAAAATCAGCTCAATTCGTGAATCCGAATTTAGGTTTTTGCCTGTATTCTAAGCGCCTTACTTTTACGCAGCCTTACTAAGCTGCTTTTCTCATGGACGCATACTCGTATATCGCCAACGCCGACGCGGCGGCCATTGAAACCTTGTACCAAGCCTACCGTCAGAACCCGGAGTCGGTGGACTTCGGCTGGCGCAAGTTTTTCGAAGGCTTCGACTTCTCCCAGCAGTTTCCGGAAGGGGCACCCGTGGTGCCCGGCAACGGCAACGCCACCAACGGCTCGGCCACGGCCGCACCCGCCGCCCCTAAAGCCCCGGCCCAGGCGGGTCCCCAGGCCGATGGCTTCGGCGTGCTGGAAACCGCCGCTTCCACCAACAACGCCCCCGCCAGCCTCAACGGCGAGGCCGTGGCCGGCGATAAGGAAACGGCCGTGCGCAACCTTATCCACGCCTACCGCAGCCGCGGCCACTTGCGCGCCAAAACCAACCCGGTGCGCGAGCGCAAGGACCGTAAAGCCCGCCTCGATTTAGCCGATTTCGGCCTCGGCGAAGGCGACATGGACACGGTATTCCGGAACGGCGAAGGCCTGGGCCTGGGCGCGCGGGCCACGCTGCGCGAGATTGTGGCGGCGCTGGAGAAAATCTACACCGGCCCCATCGGCTTCGAATACATGTACATCCGCGACCCGCAGGTGCTGGACTGGTTCCGCGCCAAGGTGGAGCAGGCTTCGCTGGCGTTTAACCCCGGCGTGGAGTACAAGAAGCGCATTCTCAAGAAGCTCAACGAAGCCGTCGTGTTCGAGAACTTTCTGCACACCAAATTCCTGGGTCAGAAGCGTTTCTCGCTCGAAGGCGGCGAAACGACCATTCCCGCGCTCGACGCCATCATCGGCAAGGGCGCGGACCTAGGGGTGAAGGAAGTGATGATTGGCATGGCCCACCGCGGCCGGCTCAATGTGCTGGCCAACATCATGGGCAAGACCTACGAGCAGATTTTCTCGGAGTTTGAAGGCACTGCCGTGCCCGACCTCACCATGGGCGACGGCGACGTGAAGTACCACATGGGCTACAGCTCAGAAGTGGAAGCCAGCGGCGGCCAGAAAGTTAACCTGAAGCTGGCGCCCAACCCCTCGCACCTCGAGGCGGTTAACCCCGTGGTGGAAGGCTTTGTGCGGGCCAAAATTGAGCACCAGTACGAAGGCGACTATCACCAGATTCTGCCCATCCTGATTCACGGCGACGCCGCGCTGGCCGGGCAGGGCATTGGGTACGAGCTGACCCAGATGTCGTTGCTGGAAGGCTACAAGACCGGTGGTACCATCCACTTTGTGATTAACAACCAGGTGGGTTTTACCACCGATTTTGAGGACGCCCGCTCGTCGATTTACTCGACCGATTTGGCCAAAATCATTGACGCGCCGGTGGTGCACGTGAACGGCGACAACCCCGAAGCCGTGGTGTTTGCCGTGCAGCTGGCCACCGAGTACCGCCAGCAGTTCCACGCCGACATCTTCATCGACATGGTGTGCTACCGCCGCCACGGCCACAACGAGTCGGACGAGCCCAAGTTCACGCAGCCTACGCTCTACAACATCATTTCGAAGCACCAGAACCCGCGCGAGGTGTACAACGCCATGCTGGTGCAGCGCGGCGACGTAGACGCCGAGCCTGGCCGCGCAGATGGACCGCGAGTTCCGCGACATGCTGCAGGCCCGCCTGGATTTGGTGAAGCAGAAGCCGCTGCCCTACAACTACCAGGCCCTGGAAAACGAGTGGCGCAGCCTGCGCCGCTCCACGCCCGAGGACTTCGAGCAGTCGCCCGAAACCGGCATCAGCGAAGACACCGTGCAACGCGTGGCCCAGGCCCTGACCAGCCTGCCCGAAGGCTTCAAGCCGCTCAAGCAGATTGATAACCTGCTGAAGGAGCGCCGCAAGATGTTCTTCGAAACCCGCGTGCTCAACTGGGCCGCCGGCGAATTGCTGGCCTACGGCTCGCTGCTGGCCGATAAGCACATTGTGCGCGTGAGCGGCCAGGACGTGCAGCGCGGCACGTTCTCGCACCGCCACGCCGTGTTGCACGATGCCGAAACCTCGGCGCCCTACACCTCGCTCAACCACATGGAGGGCGAGAATGAAAAGCTGAGCATCTACAACTCGCTGCTGAGCGAGTACGCGGTGTTGGGCTTTGAATTTGGCTACGCCATGGCCAACCCCACGGCCCTGGTGGTGTGGGAAGCGCAGTTCGGCGACTTCGCCAACGGCGCCCAGACCATGATTGACCAGTTCATCGTGAGCTCGGAAAGCAAGTGGCAGCGCATGAACGGCGTGGTAATGCTCTTGCCCCACGGCTACGAAGGCCAGGGACCGGAGCACTCCAACGCCCGCCCCGAACGTTTCCTGCAGCTGGCGGCCGAGAACAACATCGTGGTGGCCAACATGACCACGCCGGCCAACTTCTTCCACGCCCTGCGCCGGCAGCTCACCTGGAGCTTCCGCAAGCCGCTGGTGGTGATGTCGCCCAAGTCGATGTTGCGCCACCCGCTGTGCGTATCACCGGTGGAGGAGTTCACCAGCGGCACCTTCCGCGAAGTGCTTGGCGACACGTTTGCCGAAGCCAAAAAGGTGAAGCGTGTGCTGCTGTGTTCGGGCAAGGTTTACTTCGACCTGCTGGAAGAGCAGCGCACCAGCAACCGCACCGACGTGGCCATTGTGCGCCTCGAGCAGCTGCACCCCTTCCCTAAAAAACAGCTCAACGCTGAGCTGGCCAAGTACCCCAAAGCCAAGCTCTACTGGGTACAGGAAGAGCCCGAAAACATGGGCTACTGGAACTTCATGCTCCGCTACATGCGCCGCGAGCTGGAAGACGTCATTGCCCGCAAGCCTCGGCGTCGCCCGCTACGGGCTACAACAAAATCCACGTGAAGGAGCAGAAAGAGCTGGTGGGCCGCGCCTTCGACAAGCCCAAAGAAGCGGTGGCCGACAACAACATCGAAGCCACAGCGGAAATCGCCAAGAAGCAAGACTAGTTTACCGTTCGATGATAACCGAAGAGCAAATTCAAGCCATTGTGCAGCGCATCGTAGCCGGTTACCAGCCTGACAGAATCATTCTGTTTGGCTCGTATGCCTACGGCACGCCCACGGAGGACAGTGACTTGGATTTGCTGGTTATTAAGGGTGATGACAAGCGGCGCAAGATTGACCGCATTATGGAAATTAGCGGCTTGGCCCACAGTATTCCCGATGCGCCGGCCATGGACATTCTGGTCTTGAACTCCACCGAGGAGCAACGGGCCCGGCAAATTCGCTTCATTGTTGAACATAAGGCCCTGCGTGACGGCCGCCAGTTGTATGCAGCCGCTTAATTCCTTAGAGAAAGAGCTGTTGCGGCAATGGCTCCGCAAGGCTGATGGCGATTTGCGCGTTGCTGAGCGTTTGGCTGATGCTCCGGAAGATTACGATGCCGTGGCCTTTCATTGTCAGCAGGCGGCTGAAAAATACCTCAAAGCCCGTCTGGCCGCGACTGGTGAAGACCCACCCCGCACGCATGACCTGCTCC
This sequence comes from Hymenobacter humi, assembly GCF_042665855.1. Taxonomy (NCBI): domain Bacteria; kingdom Pseudomonadati; phylum Bacteroidota; class Cytophagia; order Cytophagales; family Hymenobacteraceae; genus Hymenobacter; species Hymenobacter humi. The sequence continues at coordinate 1,561,573 of NZ_JBHTEK010000001.1, forward strand.
GACTGCTGCAGATGTTGCAACAGGTTGAGTCATTTACCGCTCTCGAAATGACAATGGCCAAATTGCTGACTCCTTTTGGTGTTGCCATTCGCTATCCGGGCGAGGACGAGGAGCCTCCGGTAGCGGATTTGCTTATTGCCGCGCGGCATTTCCGCGACAAACTCCGGTCCACAATAGAAGCCGAGTTACTCTAACGACTTTTCATTCACGAACCTCTCAACTCCCACTCTATGGGCCTGGAAATCAAAATTCCCGCCGTTGGCGAATCCATCACCGAAGTCACGATTGCGAAGTGGCTCAAGAAAGACGGCGAGGCCGTGAAGCGCGACGAAGTCATTGCCGAGCTGGAATCGGACAAGGCTACATTTGAGTTGCCCGCCGAAGCCGACGGCGTATTGAAAATTCGCGTAGCCGAGGGCGAAACCATCGGCATCGGCACCATCATCGCCGATTTGAATGGCGCGGCTGGCAATGGTGCTGCTCCAGCAGGGACTTCGGCCCCGGCGGCTTCAGCCGACCCTGTTTCAAAGGGCGAAAAGAATCCTGAATCCAGCAACCAATCCGGTTACGGCGGCGCACCTGCTGGCAACGAGAGCAAAGACCCTTCGACCCCCGGAGCTCCGGCTACTTCCGGTGCTCCCGCCACTGGCGGTTCGGCTCCCGCCAGTGGCGGTGGTTCTATTGAGATGAAAATCCCCACCGTGGGCGAATCCATCACCGAAGTGACGGTAGCCAAGTGGCTCAAGCCCGACGGTGCCCAGGTGAGCCGCGACGAAGTCATTGCCGAGCTGGAATCGGACAAGGCCACCTTTGAGCTGCCCGCCGAGGGCAGCGGCACGCTGCGCCACGCCGTGAAAGAAGGCGAAACCATCGCCATCGGCACCGTGATTGCCCGCATTGAAGGCGGCAGCGGCGCTTCGGCTGCTCCGGCCGCGGCAGCTACGGCCGCAGCTCAAGCAGCTCCGGTTGCGGCGCTGGCCTCGGCACCCGCCGCTGGTGGCGCGGCTACTTACGCTACGGGTGTGCCCTCACCGGCCGCCGGTAAGATTTTGGGTGAAAAAGGCATTGCCGCTGCTGACGTAGCCGGCACCGGCCGTGATGGCCGCATCACCAAAGAGGACGCGCAAAACGCGCAGGCTCGTCCGGCTGCTCCGGCACCGCAGGCGGCTCCTGCGGCGGCCCCGGCTGCCAGCCAGCAACAAGCAACAAGCAACCAGCAACCAGAAGGCACCCGTAACCAGCGCCGCGAGCGGATGAGCAACCTGCGCAAGACGGTAGCCCGCCGTTTGGTAACGGTGAAAAATGAGACGGCCATGCTCACCACCTTCAACGAGGTGAACATGCAGCCAATTATGGACCTGCGCACCAAGTTCAAAGACAAGTTCAAGGAGAAAAACGGCGTGGGTCTCGGCTTCATGTCCTTCTTCACCAAGGCTGTGTGCGTGGCCCTGAAAGAGTGGCCATCGGTGAATGCGCAGATTGACGGCACCGACATCGTGTTCAACGACTTCTGTGACATCAGCATCGCCGTATCGGCCCCCAAAGGCCTGGTGGTGCCCGTCATTCGCAACGCCGAGCAGCTGTCGTTCGACGGCGTGGAGAAGGAAGTGGTGCGCCTCGCCACCCTGGCTCGCGACAACAAGCTCACCATCGAGCAGATGACCGGCGGCACGTTCACCATCACCAACGGCGGCGTGTTTGGCTCGATGATGAGCACCCCGATTATCAACGCCCCGCAGTCGGCCATCCTGGGCATGCACAACATTGTGCAACGTCCCATCGCCGAGAACGGCCAGGTGGTAATCCGCCCCATGATGTACCTGGCCCTGAGCTACGACCACCGCATCATCGACGGGCGCGAGTCGGTGAGCTTCCTGGTGCGGGTGAAGGAGCTGCTCGAAGACCCCACGCGCCTGCTGTTGGGCGTGTAGTTTAGCTCAATTAGAAAAAAGCGGCCGGCAGGTATTGCCGGCCGCTTTTTTGTGCCCGGAGGTAGCCCAATTTCATTGGTTGGCGTTTAAGAAGGCTCATTCGCTATCTCCCTATGAAGCATTCGAACAAGTCCCGCCGCCCCGCCAAATTCTGGCCCGTGATGGGCTTTGCCACCCTGGCCGGCATGCGCAGCATGAGCGCCCCGGCCTTTCTGAGCCATTACCTCTCGCGCCAGCCGCACGCGGGCCTCGACGGTTCGTCGCTGCGCTTTATGCAGAAACCGGCCACGGCCACGATACTAAAAACAGTGGCCGCCGGAGAAATGGTGGCCGATAAAATGCCCTTTATGCCCAACCGAATTGCGCCCGAGGTGCTGCTGGGCCGCTTGGTGTCGGGGGCGCTGGTGGGAGCCGCGTGGTATCGGTCGCGCCACGGCAGCGCCCTGGGCGGTGGGTTGCTGGGTGGGCTGGTGGCCGTGGCCTCCACCATTGTGAGCTACGCGCTGCGCACGGGCATCAGTGAAAAGTCGGGGGTGCCCGTGGCGCTGGTGGGCGTGGGCGAAGATGCCCTGGTGCTGGCGGGTGGCGCGGCCCTGCTGCGCGGGCAGCAGCCCGCCCACGGCGAGTGGCGGCCCATGTAACACGACTAGTTGCCCAGCAGCGACAGCGGATTCGGCGTCATGCGGTGCTCAAACATGGCCCCGATGTTCTGGGCCTTGGTTTTGGCATCGGTGGCTTTGGGCCCCTCGAACAGCTCGTCGACGCTGGCGTTGAACAGCACCAGCCATTGGTTGAAATGCTCTGCCTTGATGGGCAGTGGAAAGTGCTTGGCGAAGGGCCGGCCCTTGTAGCGGCTGGTACCCAGTAGCACGCTGCTCCAGAAGTCGTACATGGTGGGCAGGTGCGTGGCCCAATCTACCTGCGCCACGTCGTTGAACACGGGGCGCAGCAGCGCGTCGGCATTCACGCGGGCGTAGAACGTATCCACCAGCTTCACGATGTCGGCTTCGGTGCTTAGGTCGGGGAGGGAGGTAGCCATAAGGGAAGTCATTAAGCCTTTACCGCAACTTGGGGCGCTGCTACTGGCGCTTTGGTTTTGTGGCGCCCGCCCAGCACTACCAATACCACGGCCAATACGATGAGGGCAGCGCCACCCAGCATTTCCGGCTTCATGCTTTCGCCGGCGAAAGCCCAGCCCAACAATACAGCCACCACGGGATTCACGAAAGCATAGGTGCCGGCAAGAGCTGGCTCAACTACGCGCAGCAACCAGATGTAGGCCGTGAAAGCCACAATGGAGCCGAACGTGACCAGGTAAGCGTACGCCATCCAGGACTTGGCCGTGACTTGCGCCTGCTCAAACCCGCTGGCCTCGCCGCGCAGCAGCCCCACCACCAGCATGGCCGCGCCGCCGCACAGCATCTGCATGCCGCCCGAGAGGAAAGGGGAGGAGGCCGGCTGGTTTTCTTGGAATACAGCGAGCCCACCGACCAAAGCAAGGCCGCCAGCAGCACCACCGACACGCCGATGCCCGCGTGGCCCGGCCGCGGCACGCCCGCCGAGCCTGGGGTGAGCGGCCAGCAGGTACATGCCCAGCATGCCGGCCGCCAGCCCCAGCGTCACCCAGCGCGTGGGCCGGGGCGTCACGCCGCTCAGCCAGCCCAACAAGGCCAGAAACATGGGCACCGTGGCCACCAGCAGCGAGGTGGTGCCACTGGGCAAATACAGCACCCCAAACGTGGTGCCGCCGTTGCCAAAGCCCAGCAGGCAAATGCCAATGACAAAGGCATGGCCCCAGCCCCGCCAGCTCGGGCGCGGCTCGCCGCGCATCCGCATGAAGGCGTAGAGCAGGCCACCGGCCAGGCCGTAGCGCGTGCCCGCCATCAGCAGGGGCGGCATGCTGGCCACGGCAAATTTCATCACCAGATAAGTGGAGCCCCAGATAAGGTAAACAGCGGCGAAAGCAGTAAATAGGGCCACCCGGGAAGGCGTGGCAATAGTATTGGAACTAGGCATAGACTCGATAACAATTGATACAAAATTACGCCCTGCACCGGGGACAACTCTTTGGGGAGCGTTAGGCAGGCCGGTTGAGCTGGACAAATGCCTAGTCCTCGCACCTCCCACGCCTCTTGTCATGCGCCTCTTGTCATGCTGAGCGCAGCCGAAGCATCTCGCGTGTGGTAGTAATTCAATCGCCTGTCATGCTGAGCCTGCGAAGCATCTTGTCGTGCCACAACGATTCCGTGCCAACGTGAGAAGATGCTTCGCAAGCTCAGCATGACAGACGAGGGAAGGGGTAGTCTTTCTCTGATGGCGTCAATGTCGAACCTGGCTCAACCCTACAATGCGCGTTGCAGAAGCGCGCATTGCCCTTGCCCGTTGTTGCTTTGCAGTATGACACAAAAGAAAGTCCTGCTAACGCTGCTGGTGCTGCTGGGGTCGCTGGCCCCGGCGGCGGCTCAACTGCTGCAATCCAAGCCCACCTTCACGCGGGCCGATTCGTTGCGCGGCGGCCAAACGCCTCTGCGCACTTGCTACGATATCAACTACTATCACCTCGACGTGAAGCTGGACCCGGCCCGCCAATTCATCAGCGGTTCCAACCTGTTTCGCTTCACCGCCACGCAGGATTTTACCCGGCTGCAGTTCGACCTCTTTGCCAACCTGCAAGTGGAGAAGGTGCTCTACCAGGGCCAGGAAGTGCCTTTCACCCGCGAGGCCAACGCGGTGTTCGTGACCTTCCCCAAAACCATCTCCAAAGGCAGCCGCGACGAATTCTGGTGCAGTACTCCGGCAATCCCATCGTGGCGAAAAAGGCGCCGTGGGACGGCGGCATGGTCTTTACCAAGGACGCCCTGGGCCAGCCCTGGGTAGCTACCGCCTGCCAGGGCGTGGGCGCCAGCATCTGGTGGCCCACCAAAGACCAGCAGGCCGACGAAGTCGACAGCATGCTCATCAGCGTGACGGTGCCCAAGGGTCTCAAGGACGTGTCGAACGGCCGCCTGCGTAAAGTCACCAAGCTGAAGGGCGGCTTCACCCGCTTCGACTGGGCCGTGCGCAACCCCATCAACAACTACGACGTGGCCCTGAACGTGGGCAACTACACGCATTTCAGAGACAAGTACGCCGGCGAGAAAGGCCCGCTCACGCTCGACTACTGGGTGCTGCCCGAGAACCTGGCCAAAGCCAAAAAGCAGTTTGCCGCCAATGTAAAGCCCATGCTCAAGTCCATGGAGTACTGGTTTGGCCCGTACCCGTTCTACGCCGACGGCTACAAGCTGGTGGATGCCCCGCACCTGGGCATGGAGCACCAGAGCGCCGTGGCCTACGGCAACCAGTACCTGAACGGCTACCTTGGCAAGGACCGCAGCAACACCGGCTGGGGCCTGAAGTGGGATTTCATCATCATCCACGAAAGCGGCCACGAGTGGTTTGGCAACAACATCACCACCAAGGACATTGCCGACATGTGGGTGCACGAGGCCTTCACCACCTACTCCGAAGCGCTGTTTGTGGAAAGCCAGTTTGGCAAGCCCGCCGGCCAGGAATACGTGCACGGCCAGCGCCGCAACATCCAGAACGACTCTCCCATTATCGGCCCCTACGGTGTGAATAAAGAAGGCTCGGGCGACATGTACGACAAGGGCAGCAACATGCTCAACACCATCCGCACCGTGGTCAACAACGACTCAACGTGGCGCCAGATGCTGCGCGGCCTCTCCAGCACCTTCTACCACCAAACCGTGACCGGCCAGCAGGTCATCGACTACTTCAACCGCGCCAGCGGCAAGGACCTGAGCAAAATCTTCGCCCAATACCTCGGCCATCCCAGCATCCCCACGCTGGAAATCCGCTTCGAGAACAACCTCGCCGTGGCCCGCTGGGTAGCCAACGTGCCGGGCTTCGACATGCCGGTGCGGGTGCGCCTCAAAGGCGGTGAATACCAGTTTGTCACCCCCACCACCAGGTTTGCGCCCATCAAGGAGCTGCCCGGCGCCACCAAGGACAACCTGGAGGTAGACACGTTCAACTACTACATCGGCGTGCTGATGGATTAACCGGCCATGTAGCGTGGACTCTGCGAGTCCGCGCGTGCTGGGGTTAGAGAGGCGCAGTTCCGGCGCGGACTCGCAGAGTCCACGTTACACATGCTTCTGCCGCACCGGCTGTGCCTTACCTTCGCGCCGCGAACAATCACCGAATATCTGGCTCTATGAATCAATACGACGTCACCGTCATCGGCTCCGGCCCGGGGGCTACGTGGCCGCCATCCGCTGCTCCCAGGCGGGCCTCAAAACCGCCCTCATTGAGAAGTACTCCACCCTGGGCGGCACCTGCCTCAACGTGGGCTGCATCCCCAGCAAGGCGCTGCTCGACTCCAGCGAGCACTACCACAACGCCCACACGGCCTTCAAGGAGCACGGCGTGGAGCTGGACAACCTGCGGGTGAACATGAACCAGATGATAGACCGCAAGGCCGGCGTGGTGAAAGCCAACGTGGACGGCATTGCCTACCTGATGAAGAAGAACAAAATCGACGTCCTCACCGGCGTGGGCTCGTTCATTGATAAAAACCACATCATCATCGCGCCTACGGCCGGCGGCGAAGCCCAGCAGATTGAAACCAAAAACGTCATCATCGCCACCGGCTCCAAGCCCACGGTGCTGCCGTTCATCGCCCAGGACAAGGAGCGCATCATCACCAGCACCGAGGCCCTGAACATCCGCGAAGTGCCCAAGCACATGATTGTGATTGGCGGCGGCGTGATTGGGCTGGAAATGGCCTCCGTGTACGCCCGCCTCGGCGCTAAAGTGTCGGTGGTGGAGTTCATGGACAGCATCATCCCGACCATGGACCGCGGCCTGGGCAAGGAGCTGCGCCGCGTGCTGGGCAAAATCGGCATTGAGTTTTTCTTCAGCCACAAAGTGACCGGCGCCACCCGCAACGGCGACACCGTGACCGTGACCGCCACCAACCCGAAAGGGGAGGAGGTGAAATTTGAAGGCGACTACTGCCTCGTGGCCGTAGGCCGCGTGCCCTACACCGCCGGCCTCAACCTGGAAGCCGCGGGCGTGGAAATGGAAGAGCGTGGCCGCATCAAGGTCGACGAGCACCTGCAAACCAACGTGCCCGGCATCTACGCCATCGGCGACGTGGTGCGGGGCGCCATGCTGGCCCACAAGGCCGAGGAGGAAGGCGTGTTCGTGGCCGAAACCATCGTGGGCCAGAAGCCGCACATCAACTACCTGCTCATCCCCGGCGTGGTGTACACCTGGCCCGAAGTGGCGGGAGTGGGCTACACCGAAGAGCAGGCTCAAGGAGCAGGGCAAGGCCTACAAAGTGGGCTCCTTCCCCTTCAAAGCCAGCGGGCGCGCCCGCGCCAGCGGCGACACCGACGGCTTTGTGAAAGTGCTGGCCGACAAAACCACCGACGAAATCCTGGGCGTCCACATGATTGGCCCGCGCATCGCCGACCTCATTGCCGAAGCCGTGACCGCCATGGAGTTCCGCGCCTCTGCCGAGGACGTGGCCCGCATGAGCCACTCACACCCCACCTACGCTGAGGCCATGAAAGAAGCGTGCCTCGCCGCCACAGAGAACCGCGCCATTCATTTGTAATTGCCTGCCCTGCGGCAGTAAGTGAAAGAGGCTGGAGCTATGGGAGCTTCAGCCTCTTTTGCGTTTCTCATAATATGTTTTTAGGCCAGCAGCCAAAATCTCCAGCCGCCCCAGTATTGGGCGTAGTGTCTGTGGAATGACTGAAACTGGCTGCTTGTGGGCCAATCCAGATTTCTGGCGTTGGAGTTATAAGCAGTGCTATCGTCAAAGGTCTGGTAGCGCTTTGTTTGTAAGTCGTAAGTAAAATATAAGTTGTCATTTGCCTTGGCATAGAGCGCGTCGTCAGCCACTTTATAAGAAATTATTTCTTCGTGGTCTCTGGTCGTGACAGGCTCGAAGTATACCATAGTCCCGTTTATCTGCTCCATTGCTAAGCCGTGTCCCAGCGGGATGCGGGAATAATCGCCCAAGCCGTGGTCACCCCAACGAGTATTTGCAATCAAAAACAAAACTATGGAGGCGGCGAACCCACTGCGCCACCAAAACCGCTTGCTATTAGCACTTGATTTGGCCAGCCATGATGTTGGCGCGAAAGCAGCCGTTACTCTAGCCAAGCTGAGCAGCAGAGTGGCGTACACCGAAGCCTGCAATGAAACCTTGAGGAGCGTGAAAATTAGGCCGAACAAGTACTCCATTAGGTAGAACCTGATAAAGAGAGATAAGCAGTCGCGTTATGAATACACGAATGTAGAGAACCCCAAAGAGGCTGAAGCTACAGGAGCTTCAGCCTCTTTTGGGTCTATGCTTAATGCATCATTTCGTGCAACGTGCTATTTAAGTACTTGCGAGCGTCACTCTATGAGTTGTTGTGGTAATGATGAAGCATGTTTGGCGCACGCAACGTTTATGGGTAATAATCGGTCAGACACATAATGGCAGGTCGGCCCTTTTACAGCCCAGATTTATGAATCGAATTTTACTTATTGCGGCGCTGCTGCTGGCCAGTACTGCCCACGCCCAGGTTAGCATCCGAGCTGGCATGAATGCTAGCACCTTGGCCGAAGCAGAAGATTACACTTATCTACACGCCAGGGCCAATGGGGGAATTGGCTACCACTTGGGCCTGCTGTATGAAAAAGCTCTCCAGCCGATGGTCGCTTCTTCCTGAAATTTCTTTTCGGCGCCAGCGCATCAACCTGGCCGTAGAGGATTATCACATCGCGGATGGCAGCTACACTGCCCGCTACCGGCTGGTGCTGCATTACCTGAGCCTGCCGGTGATGGCGCGGGCCACCTTTGGCAAAGTTTACCTGGAAGCAGGGCCGTACGGGGCTTTTCAGCTGGCCGCGCACGAAACCGGGAGCGAGTCGCGCGGCACGATTGCGGGCGCGTACGAAGTCACCTTCGACCGGCCCGCCACCGACCGCTACCGCCGCTTCGATGTGGGCCTGGGCGCCGGCGCGGGCGTGCAGCTAACACCAAGCCTGGGAATTGGGCTGCGGGCCACCACGGGTCTGCTTTCGCTTACCCGCCAGGAGCAGACGTATGCTTATAGTGGAAGCTTGAAAAACCGAGTGCTTGAGGCCGCGCTGAGCTACTCATTGGGCAAAAAGTAGAACCGGGAGCGTTTTGGGGAACCATCAAGCGGGCGAACTCCTTGAGTTTCGGCCGCTTTATAATTCCTGGCTTGCCGTCGCAAATCCTCGTATTTGCCACTATGCACTCCGAACCAACCTACTTCACGGCGCGCATGGCCGCGCCCAGGATTGAAGCCCACTTTGCGCGGCACCGGGCGGCTGTTTCGGAACAGGTAGCCCGGCTGGCCGCCCCTCCGGATGCCGCCTGTGTGGAAGCCATTATCGACGTGGCGTTTTGGGCCAGCCTGCGCCGGGAGGAAGGGCGCCCACCCCGCATTTCGTTGGCGCTGCTGCTGCCGCCGCAGGCCGGCAGCCGCTGCAGCTCGGCGAGCACCGCCGCCTTACGCCCCACAACCTGCTGAAGCTGGCACCTGCCGTGGAGCAGCCCGGCATTCACCTCGGCGTGTGGCACGATGCCGATGGGCTCTACATCTGGGGCGCCACCACGGCCCTGCCCCCGCTTTGCTTCGTGCTGGAAGTGGTAGAAGCCGGCCTGCTGGTCGTGAAGCACACCCGCGCCGCCGGCTTTGGCAAGTACGTGAACGTGGCCGTGCTGCGCGGCGACCGGCTGCAGCTCGTCGACGAAGGCCACGCGGGCCTGAGCGACTGCCCCGCCCTGCAATCCTTTCTGCCCGGCCGCAGCCTGCCCGCCGGCAGCGGCGAAGCCGACCCCGTGCTGCTGGAGCTGGCCGCCGCCATGCGTGCCCACGGCCGGGGCGGCCTGGTGCTGGTGGTGCCGCCCGGCTCAAGTGCCTGGCAGGCGTCGGTGGTGCACCCGCTCACGTACCCCGTGGCGCCCGCCTACAAGAGCCTCCGGTCCCGGCAGCGACTGGGAGTCAAGCGGCACCGGCAAGAACGGCTGCGCCGTAGCATTGGCGTGGTGGGCGGCTTCACGGCCATCGACGGCGCCACGGTCATCACCCAGCAGTACCACCTGCTCGCATTTGGGGTCAAAGTGACCCGGGCCAAAGGCAGCAGTCCCGTCGACAAGCTGATGCTCACCAAGCCGGTGGTAGGCAGCGACCCCGAGCAGCTGCACCCGGCCCAGTACGGTGGCACCCGGCACCTGGCCGCCGCCCAGTTTGTGTATGACCAGCACGATTCCCTCGCCCTGGTGGCATCTCAGGACGGCTTTTTTACGGTATTTGCCTGGTCCGAAACCCTGGAGCAGGTGCACGCTCACCGCATCGACATGCTACTCCTCTAACGCTGGGAAAAGGACGAGCTTAAGCTTCGACACTTGGCTCAGAGAAAATCACTGGCTCAACGGGCCCTTTACCGGCCGGCTACGTCCAGCACTTTGGTGTTCTTCTTCAGCGTGCGCAGCACAACAAACACCAGGGCTCCGGCCACAAACACAATTTTCCACAGGTTATCCACTTCCAGGCGCTGCTCGGCGAAAAAGTAGCTGATGGCATTGAGCAGCGCAAACGACACGACGGTGGCAAAAAGGCCGTTGTACTCGCGCTTAAGCACGTTCCGTAACGCGAATGGCAGGCGCGACGGCGTCCAGTTGGCAAAGCCGGGCACGAAGGCCGGCGTGCGGCTGGCCCAGGCCTCGTAGCGCGCCGAATACTTGCGGCGCAGGAACTCTTCCTCGGCGTACATGATGCGTTCGTAATACAGCCAATAGGCCAGGCTGCAAATCAGCACAAACCACCACACGCCCGTGAACAGGAACAGGCCCAGCCACATCAGGAAGTTGCCCAGGTACAGCGGGTGGCGCACCACCGAGTAAATCCCGGTTTCGTTCAGGGCCTCGGCTACCTGCTCGGCCGTGTTGCGCCCAGAGGTGCCCTGCGGCGTGTAGCCAATGGTGATGGCCCGCACGGCCAGTCCGGCCATGGACACCAGGAAGCAGACGATGCCCCAGCTTTCGCTCGAAATGTGCCGGTGGGTGTCGTCGCGGTAGGCGTACATCACCGCGAGGGCGAAGGGATACAGCAGCAGCGGGAGCCAGCTTCTTCTTTTGAAGAGCCAATTGCCTTCTTTTTCAAATTCTTCTCGCAGGGGCATACAATATTATTAAGGCAATTGGGCAAGTCTAGAACCTGAACAGTGCCTAGCGCACGCAGGTAGTTTTAAGCACGTAGCCGTTCAGTATCTACGTTTTCTTTAACGAAGGTCGGGGCGTTTTGTCTGCAAGACAAAGCGTCGCGTCGTAAAGAAACGACCAATTGGTGCCGGCTCAACTTTAATGGCACTGCTGCGGCCGCTGCACCTTCTCGGAAACCGCTTTTTGTGGGGGCCGATTTTGCCGCACCACACCAGAAAGCGTGTGCTCATTGGCCGTAGCTCACCACGCGCGTTGCTTTCCTGAAGCTACTGTGCTACTGCCTCGGTAGCACAAATTTGCACGTGCCGCAGTCGTCGCGGCCTTTCCCGATGTGGAAGAAGCGGAGGCTGGGACCCCTAAAACTGCGGATATATTTTAAATTAACTATAAAAACCGTTGTAGCCCAGTCAGGCACACTGGCGGGGCAAGTGGGCACCCGCCCCTGCTAAGTGAGCTAAACAGTAGACTCCGTAACCGGACCATTGAAACTTTTGGCAGCAGCAAAATGGAAACCTTCTGCGCAAGGCTTGCGAATAACTTAAGTAGTTGGGTCGTAGTGGCTAGCAGTGCCGCGTCGGTCCCACGAATCAAGCGCTATTTCATCCGGCACCGCATTAACCTCCTACAGCGATGGGCAAAGGCAAAAAGAAGCACTCGAAAAAAGAACAGGTATCGGATGACGTGCTGGATGCCGCCGCCCTGTCTATCAAGAAGTTTCGGAAGGTGACAAACCAGATTCAGAAGTTGAGCACCGGCCAGAAGATAGTAGGCGGCCTCGCCTTGCTGTTCGCCGGCCTCACCTACCTCTCCAAGCTGGACCTGGATATGGGCACTGAATCCAGGTCGGCCCCAGCCCCCCGGCCGACGAGCCCCGGCGGCTAGGGCCGGCTCCGGCCGACGCCCAGGATGATGGCGACGCCACCGAGGCTGCCCGCCCGCCCCAGGCCCCCGGAAAACCCGGAAACCCGCCAAAGCCAAACACGACGGCTAACCCCAATGCCTGACCAACCCTGTCCGGTGCCTTGGTCGGCAACCAAGGCCCGGCAGTCGCTCAATAACCTGACTCCTTCACCTCAACAAGCGCGTTATGAAAAAGACCAAAAAAACCAAAGCGGCGAAGAACAAGAAGACCACCTTGCTCGGTGGGGCCGGCAAGTCCCTCCGAAGATTGGGCAAGGGCACGGCCAATGGCATCGGTGGGCTGAGCACCACCCAGAAGGTAGTGGGCGGGGCCGCCCTGGTGGCGCTAGGACTCAACTTCCTGAATAAGCGCCGCGGCAAAAAAGCTACCGCCGATGCCACCGCAGCCGAAGAGAATCTGAGCGCCATGGACGGCAGCGCCGACAACCCCACCTAGCAGCGCCACGGCCCGGCCGCGCGCCTGCCCATCCACAAATAAAAAGAGGCTGCCGCTCCAAGAGCGGCAGCCTCTTTACTACTATTGGTTCGCTGGGAGCTAGGCCGCGGGAGCAGCCGGAGCGGGGGCGGCGTGGCGCTGGCTATTTTCACGCGCACAGCGTTGGGGCCTTTGGGGCCCATTTCCACTTCAAAGGTCACTTTGTCGTTTTCGCTGATGGGGCCACCGGCCAGGCCGTTGGCGTGCACGAAAATGCTTTCCTGCGTCTGCTGGTCCTTGATAAAGCCGTAGCCTTTCGAGTCGTTGAAAAAGCTCACGATGCCGGTACGCACCGGGTCGACGTCGTCTTCGGCCGTGCGCCGGGCCACCCCAATCTGGATGTCCTCGTCTTTGATGACGCGCTTCTTCTTGGGGTCGGGCGGGGTGGAGGATATGTTGCCGTCCTCGTCTACGTACGCAAACATTTCTTCCAGCGGCTGGCCGGATTTGGCGTTGGCCTGGCGCTCAACTTTGCGCTCCTCCTTGTCGGTCTTCTTCTTGGCCCGCTTCTTCTCGTTGTCCTTTTTACCAAAAGTCTCTTGTGACCTACCCATAGTTTTGTGCTGCTAAATCGTTGTATCTGTTTTTCCTAATCGAAGTAGACGGACAAAACAGAGGAGTGGATTGCTACGAAGATACGCAATATTAAGACGCCTTCCGCGGCTCTGCTAGCTAATGTTCGCCCACCGCTCCGCTTGCCACGCGGCTTGCTGCGCCGGCGTGAGGAAAGTCCAGGCCACGAGCCGGCTTTTTCTGCCCTTGAGCCATGTCGATGGTGCGCACGGCGGTGGCCCCGGCCGTTTTCAGCGCCCGGTACACGCCGGGCAGTGTCTCTTTCTTGGAGACCAAAGTCGTGTACCAGTAGCAGGAACGGGGCCGCCGGCCGCTCTCCTGCACCATGCGCCGAATGAACGAAGCCTCGCCGCCCTCGCACCACAGGCTCGTTGTTTTGCCCGCCAAAGTTGAGGGCCGGCCGGGGCCGCGCGCGGTGCCCAGGTTGCTGGTCTTGCGCTGGCTGCCGGCCGCCGCCGCCGCGGCCGAGGCATGAAACGGCGGGTTGCACATGGTGAGGTCAAACACCTCGCCGGCCTGAATGAGGCCGTCGAAAATGCGGGTGCGAGCGGGCTGCAGCCGGCACTCGATGGCACCGGCCAGGCTGGGGTTGGCCGCCTCAATCTGCTGGGCGGCGCGCACGGCCACGCCGTCTACATCGGAGCCCACGAAGTGCCAACCGTATTCGCGCCGGCCGATGATGGGGTAAATGCAGTTGGCGCCCACGCCCACATCGAGCACCGTGATTTCTTCGCCAGGCGGTAGGGCACCGCCGTTGCTTTCGGCCAACAAATCGGCCAGGTAATGCACGTAGTCGGCCCGGCCGGGAATGGGCGGGCACAAGTAGCCCTTTGGAATATCCCAGTGCTCGATGCCGTAGAACTGCCGCAGCAGGGCCCGGTTCAGGGCCTTCACGGCGGCGGGGTTGGCAAAATCAATCGACAGGTTGCCGTATTGGTTGGGCTGCACGAAGGCGGCCAGCTCGGGGCTGCGCTGGCTCAACTGCGGAAAATCGTAGGGCCCGCGGTGCGGGTTGCGCGGGTGCAGCTGGTCTTTTTCGGGTGCAGGGGCGGGGAGCGTTGGATTCATAGGGGAGCAATGCGTGCGCAAAGGTACCGGCTCGGGCCGCCGCACGGGCAGTGGTAGTGTTCCTCAGGTGGTCTTATACAAATACCATCCATCACCAAGCGGCTTGAGTACGATGAGGCCGTTGGGGTCCATGGCCGGGAGCAGGGCGGGCTTGGGCTGGTAGAGCAGGCCCACGGTGCTGGTTACTTTGCCGCCAATCACCAGCTCCAGGCAGCTCTCGCAGCCGGTTTCGCGGCGCGTGACCCGGCCCAGAAACAGCTTGCGGAGCAGGGCGTGCACGGCCGGGTCGGCGTTGGCAGCCTGCTCGCGGGCGGGGGCGGCGGTGTCGGCCAGGGCCGGGGCGAAATACCCGCCGGCTTGCACCAGCCGCAATATTTCCTGGAAATCGGCCCGGTTGCGGGCAAAGTGCGTGGCAATGTCGGCGTCGGCGCTGGTCCACAGCTTGAGGTTGCCCAGGGTGAAGGCGTGGCTGGCTTCGGGGTGCTTGAGGTCGTATTGAGCTACTTCGGCTGGCGGCATGGCCTGAAGGATTTCTACCATGGGCGGGCCCAGGTGCGTCATGGCCAGGTTGCGGATGGCGCGCAGCTTCCACCCCTCGGCCTCTTTGCTGAAGTGCAGGTAAAAGTCGCGACGGCTGACGGGCTCGCGCAACTCAACCGCCACTACTGCGGTGGTGGGACCCTGTTGCACGAGCGGCAGCTGCGCTGCAGCCGCGCCGGAATCTGCTGGCCCAGGGTTTCGCGCTTGGCCTGGCCGGCGGCTTCGCAGCAGAGGTAGGCCTTCATATCGGCCCAGCCGGCCGGGGCCACAAACTGCTCGGCAATCTGCAGCGGCTCGAGGGGCTGGAAGGCCAGCACCGCCCGGGGCAGCCACAAACACAGCGCGAGGAAAAAGTGCTTCATAAGTAAACCTAACCCCAAAACGGGCAGGTTTGATTCCAGCTCAACTTGCTGCGGTACGACCAGCTCTGCGCGGGTATAAGGTCTAGCGCCGGGGCGCGGGCCCTTTGTTGCGCCCGCCGGCGCTGGTTTTGCCTTTGGACGCGGGCCGGCTGCCCGTGGCGCTGGGGCCCTTGCTCTTGGGCCGGGCCGCGCTGCCGGGGCTGGCTTTGGCCGGGCGCTTGCCGGGGCCGGCAGCCTGGGCTTTGTCGGGGCGGGGGCCCCACCAGCCGTTTGCGGAGGGGTTTTTCTGTGTGGGCGGGCCGGACTTGGGGCGCCGGTCTACGGCCGGGGTCTTGGGCGCGCGCTTCACGCCCGAGGCGTCTTCGGTGCCGCTCGACTTTTCCACCATTTTCATGATGCCGGCCAGCTCGGTTGGGGTCAGCTCGCGCCAGTCGCCCACGGGCAGGCCTTTCAGGGTCACGTTCATGATGCGTACGCGCTCAAGCTTGGTTACTTCGTAGCCGAAGTGCTCCACCATGCGGCGAATCTGGCGATTCAGCCCCTGCACCAAGGTGATGCGGAAAATGTAAGGCGTTTCCTTCTGAATGAGGCAGGGCTTGGTGACGGTGCCCAGCATGGGAATGCCGTGGGCCATTTCCTCGAGCATCTGGTCGGAGAGGATGCGGTTCACGGTTACCACGTATTCCTTTTCGTGCCGGTTTCCGGCGCGCAGGATTTTGTTTACGATGTCGCCGTTGCTGGTCAGGAATATCAGCCCCGAGGAGTCTTTGTCGAGCCGGCCGATGGGGAAGATGCGGGCCGCGTGGTTCACGTAGTCCACGATGTTGCCGCGCACGCCGGGCTCCGAGGTGCTGGTGATGCCCACCGGCTTGTTGAAGGCCAGGTACACGGCGTCTTCGGCCTGCTTGGGCTCCAGCTTGTGGCCGTTCACGGTCACGCGGTCGCGGGGGCGCACCTGGTCGCCCACTCCGGCGGGCTTGCCGTTGATGAGCACCAGGCCCTGCTCGATGTACCGGTCGGCTTCGCGGCGCGAGCACAAGCCGCTTTCGCTGATGAATTTATTGAGGCGGGTGGAGGAGGCGAGGGGCATCGGCGGACGGGAATAAGGCTAGCATAACGGGCTTCGGGCCGCAAGTTAGAAACTAAGCCGCGGGCGCTGCCGGGGCTTAGCTCGGCAATAACCCCACCCAGGCCCGCCCGTGAGCCCAAGGCATCCTTTTTCATCTTTATGGCTAACCCTGCTAGGGCTAACCGCCCAGCGAAGACGCCTCGTATTTCACCGGCCAAACCCTGCACCCCAATGGGGCAAAACCGTGAATACGTAGCCTGCCCAGGCGAGCCAGGGCGGGCACACCTCCCGCTCCGACTCGCCCAACTTGCGCTACAACCCCAGCTCAAGCGCAGCCGTATCAGCGTGCAAGCACTGCAGCATAGCAGTTTTCATACGCTTACTTTTTTCACATGAATATTAAACTCCTGAGCCTGCTGGTGGCTGCTGGTTTGGCCACCGCCGCTTGCCAACAAGATAAAACCGTGGAAACCACGACCACGACTACCGACTCGAACACCGCCGTGGTTTCGGCCGATACCATGGCTGCCCACGACGACGCCCGTCGCCTGGCCGCCCGGGTGGCCGAAGACCTCAAGTTGACCGACACCGTGGTGGTGACGCGCATCGAGCGCACCTACTACACCCGCGGCCGCCGTTTGGGCGAGCTCGAAACCCGCTACGCCACTGATACCACCGGCCGCTACCTGGCCCTGCGCGAAACCAACGACCGCGCCGACGAGGAAGTCCGCACCACGCTCAACAACCCGGAGTACTACAACACCTATTCGTCTAACCGCGCCTCGTATGGCGAGGGTCCGTATTCGCTGGCTCCGGCCCGCGTGGGCTCGGCCAGCACCGGAACGCGCACCCGCGGCGTGGGCCAGGGCTCGCCCATCAAAAAGCTCGAGCGCGAAGGCGACGGCGACCGCAAAACCAAGTACCTGAACGGTGCCAAGGTGAAAGTGGACGACGACGGCTCCCGCAAAATCAAGCTCGCCGACGGCACCAAAATCAAAATCGACGAAAACGGCAAGCGCACCGTGAAGAAGTTCTAGTTTTCGGCTCAACTGCGTGAACAGCAAAGGCCCGCTCCAATATTGGAGCGGGCCTTTGCTATAAGTAGCCTACAGGAAGCGCAAAGTATAGAAACGCAAGGATGCAACTCTACCCGCTCGGGCAGCCTTCGAGTAATTAACCCAGGCAGTTGCTAAGATGGGGCAAAACAGCCAGCAGTTACCAGCGCAGGTTCCACGACGCGCCCGTGAAGGGCCCGTAGCTGTAGGGCGAAAAGTTGCCCTGCCGGTACCAGGGCTTGCGCCGGGGCAGCACCCGAAAGCCCGTGCCATGGGCGGCGGGTTCCGGTGCGGCCTCTACGCGGGTGCGGCCGTTGCGCACGGCAATTTTGGCAAAGGCGTAGCCCAGGGCGATGCCCACGGGGTAGTCGCTGGCCCAGTGCACGCCGTTGTTGAGCATGGAATAGCCCAGCAGGCCCATCAGGGAGTAGCCCACCGGGCGGATGAAGTGGTACTCGGGGTAGTTTTCGGCGATGACCGTGACCGTGGCCATGGCCGTGGCCAGGTGGCCGGTGGGGAAGGCGTCGTAGTTGGGCACGTGGCTCTGGTAGCGGCTGTACGACGGCAACAGGTGCCACTCGCCGCGGTCTTTGGTGGCCACAAAGGGGCTTTGGCGGCCGGTGCTGCGCTTGAGGGCCTGCACCACCAGGCCGGTGCTGAAAATGGCTTCGCCGAGCTGGCTGGAGGTCTGCAGGGCGCGGTTGTCTTTCTTAATGCCCCCGTAAATCCAGAAGCTGCTGGCCACGGTGAGGTGGGTCCAGCCGTCGCCGAGGTAGTAGAAGGTGCTGTTCAGGTTGTCGGGCACGTTGAACTCCAGGGGCAGGTTGGCCGACCCCACGCGAAAGGGAATGTGCACCAGCGACTTTTGGGTGCTGCGGGCGTTGAGCCCCAGGTAGCGCCCAAACTGCTGCGAGGCGTCCGTAATGGCCTGGTCGGCCACCCAGAGCACCACCGAGCTCACGGCGATGCCCATCAAGGTCTGCTTGTTCTCCTTTTGAAAGACGTAGCCCGGAAACTGGCCATAGTCGCGCGGAATGTGCAGGGCCCAGCGTAAGGGGCGGGGCTTGTCGTAGTGCCACGTCACGCCGGGGGCCACGGTGTATTCCGAAATGCGGCCCTGCGCGTTGCGGGCGTGGCGCACGGTGTCGGCCGGGGTTGGGCTGGCGGCGGGCTTGTACTTTTTGCTGAGGTAATGGTGTCGGCAGCGGCCGTGTGGGCCTCGGCGCGGGTGGTATCCGGGGCACTAGCGGTCAGTCGGGTTGGGCTGGCTACGCTGATGGAGATAAGAACCAGATGGAAAAACAGCGCAACAAGCAGCCGCGGGAAGCGACAAGAGTATAAAAAGCTCACGAAACAGCAACAATAAAACGGCAGCACCGCCCAAGGGATAACAGCAGGGCGAAGGATAGCAAAAAGAAGTAAGAGCGCGGGCCAGGCCCGCAGAACAACTTACAAAGGTAGCACCGGCAGCCCCGGCGGCGAATGTTGAGCCAGCCGTATTGGCGCTCACGCCGGGGCCCCGGGAATATTGCCCCGGCGCCGTATCTTTCTGCGAGCCGGCCCCGTGGTGGTCGGCTGCCCTCTTATTCTGTCCATGCACTCCACAGTTTCAGGCGCGGCTACCGCACCGGCCCCATCGCCCGCGGCCCCGTCGGCCAATCGGTTTCAACCGCAGTTCGACGCCCTGCGGCAGTACGCGCCTACGCTGCGCGGGCAGGACGTAGCCGCGCGCCGCGCGCGCCTGCAGCAGCTTCACAACTGGCTGCACCGCAACCGGACGGCCATTCACGCGGCCCTGCATGCCGACTTCCGCAAGCCGGCGGCCGAGACGGACATGACCGAAATCTGGACCTCGCTGGTGGAGCTCAAGCACACCATGAAGCACCTGAAAAAGTGGATGGCTCCGCGGCGGGTGGGCACCTCGGTAGCGCTGCTGGGCACCCGCTCCTGGGTGCAGGTAGAGCCCAAGGGCGTGGTGCTGATTATCTCGCCCTGGAACTACCCGTTTTACCTGGCCGTGGGCCCGCTTATTTCGGCCATTGCGGCCGGCAACGCGGTGGTTATTAAGCCCGCCGAGCAAACGCCCGCCACTTCGGCGCTGCTGCAGCGCCTGTGCGAGGAGCTGTACCAGCCCAACGAAGTGCTGCTGCTGCAGGGCGACAAGGAAGTGGCCACCGAGCTGCTCAAGCTGCCCTGGGACCATATTTTCTTCACCGGCAGCCCCGAAGTGGGCAAGATTGTGATGCGCGCCGCGGCCAGCACCTGAGCGGCCTCACCCTGGAGCTGGGCGGCAAGAACCCGGCCGTGGTCGACGAAACCGCCAACCTGCGCGATGCAGCCGAAAAAATCGTCTGGGGCAAATTCCTCAACAACGGCCAGACCTGCGTGGCGCCCGACTACCTGCTGGTGCAGGAAAGCGTGCAGCCCGCGCTAATCCAGGAGCTTACGGCCGCCATTCAGCGCAACTACAACCCTGACGGCGCCGGCATTCAGCAGTCGGAGTCGCTGGCCCGCATTGTCAACCAGCACCATTTCGCCCGGCTGGCCGGCCTGCTCGAAGACGCCCAGACGCGGGGCGCCACTGTGGCGGCCGGCGGCACCGTCGATGCCTCGCAGAACTACATCGAGCCCACCATCCTGACCAACGTGCCGGCCGAAGCCCGCATTCTGGAAGAAGAAATCTTCGGCCCGTTGCTGCCCGTGCTCACCTTCCAGCACCTGCGCGAAACCACTGCGTACGTCAACGCCCGGCTCAAGCCCCTGGCCCAATACGTGTTCAGCACCAATGCCGAAAACCGCCGCTACCTGCTGGAAAACATCTCGGCCGGCGGCGCGGGCGTCAACGAAACGGTGCTGCACTTTGCCCACCCCGAGCTGCCTACCGGCGGCGTGGGCAACAGCGGTCTGGGCAAGGCCCACGGCCACTCTGGTTTCCTGGCGTTCAGCAACGAAAAGGGCGTGATGCGGCAGCGCGTGGGCTTCACGGGCATCAAGGCAATGTACCCGCCCTACACGCCCCGGGTGCGCCGGCTGATTGCCTTGCTGGTGAAGTACTTGTAAGGGGCACTCTCACGGCAGAGCTGGTGCCGGAAGTTGAGCTAAATGGGTTGAGCTAAGCCGGAACGCTGGCTCAATTTGCCGAAACCACCAGGGCCCTGGCGCGGGCGCAAAGCCGGAAGCTGATTGAGGGTTAACTTCGGCTCAGAATCGAATAAAGGGTTATATGGGTCCAAGTCTACTGCGTAAGTCTGCTTTGTTTGGTGCTTTCCCGCTGTTGGCAGCTTGTAGCGAGCGGGTTATGGCGCCCGTGGAGTATGTGAACTTTGCGCAGCCATTCCCGGGCCGCGTGGCCGATATGGCGGCGTTTCCGGCGCGGCACCGAGGCATTTACACTGCCCCCGATTCAGTTACTTCCTTGTGCATCGGCCGCACGGCGGTGTGGCTACAGGAGCCGCGCAGCACCACGTTTGGCCCGCAGCTACCTGGCTCGCGGCCCTTGCCGGCCGACACCTCGTACCGGGCCGAAGACGGGCGCCTGCACTACCTGCGCCGGTTTGCCAAAGACTCCGTGCGCGAAACCTGGCTGTGGACCGATACCATCTTCACCCTGGGCGGGCCCGGGGCCGGGCGGTTGCGGCGTTTTCAGGGTCATTATTATCTGAGCACCAGCAATGAAAGCGCCGAAAACTGGCAGGTGCAGCGCCTGGCCATTGCCAACGGCCACCTTACCTGGCAAACCCTGGGGCAGGACACCCTGCGGCTCCGGGCGCTGGAGCCCGCCACCCTGGTGCGGCGCCAGAGCGAAGGCATGACCTACTACCGGCTCACGCCCGGCCTGGGGCCGCAAACGCGCCGCCTGGGCCGCTACGCCGGGCTCTGGGAAACCGAAGGAGAGTTTGAGCGCCGTCGCTAAATGTTAGGCGGCAAAAGGTTGCCGTGCGTGAAGGCCCTTATTGCTTCTGCCGCTGCTGCATCTCGGCGGCCATTTTGCGCTGGTTGGCTTGCAGCTGCTTGAATTTGGTAGGGCCCAACACCACCTGCAGCTCTTTCTGAGAGTCGATGTTGATGCGCTTGAGCTCCGCCATCAGCTGCGGCGACTTGGGCGCGTACTTCGCTTTGGCGGCGTTGGCCTGCTCCACTGTGCCGTGCAGAATGGTCCGGACCCGGGCCGTTTGGTCGGGCGTCAGGTCGAGGTCGGTGGCCATCACATCGGCCAGGTCGCGGGCCGCGCTGGTGGGCGTGGGCGAGTCGGCCGTGCGGACGGTTTCGACCACTGGGGTCTTTTCCTTGTGTCGGAACAAGGTGCAGCTACCCAGCGCCAATCCGGAGGTTAACAGCAGCGCAGAAAATGAAGCAAAACGCATAAGGTGGGGTAATAGCAATTCCCACACGAGTACGCAGAAAGCCATGCTTGGGTGCACGCCCGTCCAAAAAAGTGGCTTGGTGGCGCCGCTGCCAGGACCCAGCCCACGCGCTAAAAGGTTTCCAAAGCTTCCAGCGCATCAGGCGCGGGAGTAGGGTTGCCGTTGGGCTGAAAGCCTAAACAACGCTCAATTGCCCGGCGATGGCGATGAAACGGGCGGGAGTGGTAGCGCGTGTCCAGCAAACTATCGATGCGAACTGCGCTTGCACTCCCGATGCGCTGGTATTCCAGCTCAACGGCCCTGCCCTGCAGCTGCTGCCCGGCCGCGGCCCGCTGGGTGCGCTCCTGCTGAATAAAGGCCTGCAGCTGCTTGCGGTCGTCCCGGTGCACCCGCAGCAGGTAGTTTCGACCGGCTCCGCCGCAGCTGCTGCATGCCAGTACGACCAGCACCCCAGCCAGTAGCTTCAAGGTATTGGGGTAAGCGTAAAGCCGATTTTTAACCCTGCAAGGTACCACGCTGGCCTAATACTAATGTTTGAATATAAAGTTTGCATATTGTCTTTCATGACTGCACTGGCAGTCGCCTGGGATAGGCTTCAGCGGCGAAATACCGTGAGAATGGGCAGGCCCGCTACGCGGATTTCGTGGATGGCCGTGCCGTAGGACGCTTCGTAGGGCGCCGGGTGCCAGCGGTACATGCCGATAAAATACTCGGCCTGGTGGTGGGGCACGAGGCGCAGCCGGGCCCGGTCGGCGGGCGGGAGCAATTGTGCATTGTTGCCCAGAAAATCCTTGCTGTAAAGCGTGTCGCTGATGGCTACCGTTGCGCGCTGGTCGTGCGCCAACACCCAGGTCAGGCCTTGCAGGGCCGAGATGCCCCAGTAGTCGCGCTCAAAAAGCTGGCCCGCCACCGGCCCCGGCAGAAAGCCGAAATAGCTATGCTGATGCGGATGGTCGGCTACCTGGCGGGCGGCCGTGTGCGCCACGCCCACGGCCAGCAGTACGCCCGCCACCAGCCCCCAGCGCCGCCCAGCCGAACCACGCGGCGCCGCTTGCCACCCGCGCACTCCCGCCCGCAGGCCCCGCACCGCCAGCAGCACAAAGGCCGGATAAATGAAGTAAACGTGCCGCCAGCCGTCGTACACCACCGATTGAATAACCACAATCAGCACCAGCGGCCCCACCCACCACGCTCCGAAAAGCAGGTCGCGCCGACCCGCCATGCGCTGCAGGAAAGCTACTGGCCGCCGAAAAAATCGCGCAGCACCATTCCGGCACCGCCGAAAAACAGCGCACTGTAAACCACCGGCGTGGTCACCAGCAGCCATACCGAGAGGTAATGCCAGGGAGCCGCTGGCAGGAAACCAACTGCCCGAGGTAAAAGACCTGCATGGTCTGCCGGAAGCGCCGGAAGTTGCCGAAGCATTCCCAGAGCCGCGCTACCGGCGCCTCCCACAAGTAGGGCCAAAACAGCACCATCAATGGCCCCGAAGCAGCCGCGTAAACCGCAATGCTCCGAACCAGCGCCTGCCGGCGCACCGGCCGGGCCCACCATTCCAGCGCCCCAAAACCTGCCGTGAGGACCGGCAACAACAGCCCCATGATGCGCACATCCACCGCCAGCGCCGTGACCAGCGCGTGCACCACCGCCCGCCCCGCCGTGGGCCGGCGCAGCAGCCGCATGAGCGTGAGCCCACCCAGGGCAAACAAGCTCATGAACACCAGGTCTTTGTGGTTGTAAAAGCCTTCGGCAAAAATGCGGGGCGATAGCACCAGCATGCCGGCACCCACCAGCCCCCAGCGCCAGCTGCCAAACCGCTCGATACCCATGCGATACACGGCCCAGGCTCCCAGCACCAGCGTGGAAAAGCACAGAAAATGCCGCATCCAGTACGCCCGCTGAATATCGTGGGGAAAAAGGTGGCCTCCAGCACCGCTAAAGGCAGCTGAAACGCCACGCCGTGGTCGGCCTCCCGGTAGGTGCTGAGCTCCTGCAGGCCCTTGAGGTAGTCGCGGTCGAGTGCTGGGGGATACAGGAGTTGGGCCAGGTAGCGGAGGCTGATGTAGCCCGCTTCGCGGTCGGTGGGTTCGTCCCAGCCCATGCCGTAGCTGGGGGTAAGCCAAAAGCCGAGCAGGAGCAAGCCGCCAAAAAACAGCGTGGTGACCACCCGGCGTGCTGTTACCCGGTTTTTAAGATGTTGCATGTTGGCCCAGATTCGGGGCCAAAGGTAGGGTGCGGGCAGCCTGGCCTTCGCCGGCCTTCATACCCTGGGCCGTGAAGTGGGCCAGGGCCATGATGGTGAGCATGGGGTTGACGCCGCTGCACGCCGGGAAGGCCGAGCCGTCGGCCACGAAAAGGTTTTGCACCTCCACGGTTTCGCCGTTGAGTTTGAGGGGTGGGTGGCGGCGTTGCCGCCCATGCGGCAGGTGCTCATCTGGTGGGCGCTGTAGAGGCCAAACTGGTTGGGCTTCCAGCTCAGGTGGGGCAGCTTGTCGAGCACTTCCGGGTTTTGCAGCACGCCGTCCTGCGCGTGCAGGGTGGGCAGGGTGCCGTGGGGCAGGTACACCTCGCGGGCGCCGGCCGCCACGTGAATCTGAGCCGCCGCGCGCACGCCCTCGAGCATGTTGCCCCTATCGAACTCCGACAGCGTGTAGTCAATCAGCGGGGCGCCCTGCTTGTCGATGCTCACGCGGCCGCCCTCCCGGTCGCGGGTGAGCACGATGAAAGAGCCCAGGTGGTTAGCGTCGCGCATCAGCTCGTGGTGCTGGCGGCCCGAAAGCCAGGGCAGCACCATGCTCAGCAGGCCGGGGTGGGTGGGCGGCGTTTCGAGCTTGGCGCCGAAGTTGGTGCCGTGCAGCATGGTGTAGGTGTCGTTTACCACGCTCATGCTCGGGCCGTGCCAGGAGTTCATGGGGTGGGGGTAGCGGGCGCCCACCACCACCGTGGGGTGCAGGTGCAGGTGGCGGCCCAGGTGCGGGTGCTTCAGGCCGGAGCGCAGCAGCAGGGCGGGCGTCTGGATGGCGCCGCCGGCCACCACCACGCGCCGGGCCCGCACGGTAACGCGCACCGAGTGCCCGTCCGCGGCGGTGTGCACAGCCTCGGCGCCGGTGGTGCGGCCTTCGCGGATGGTGACCCGGTCGACTTTGGTGTCGGCCAGGATGCGGGCGCCGTGCTCGAAGGCGGTGAGCAAATAAGTATTGAGCGTGCCTTGCTTGATGCCGTGGGCATCGCCGAAGGTGGTGTAGCCCAGGGCACGGAAGTGGGTGTCGGAATCGGTCAGGCCCTTTTCGTTGCGCGGAATCAGGCGCACTTCCTGGCCCAGTCTGGTGGAGCCGTCCCACAGTGCCTGGTTCTGGCCGTTGTGCCGGGTGTAGTTCGTGTTCACGCTGATAGCGCGGGCCACGGCGTTGAGGCTTTCCTTGAACTCGAGGGTGGTGAACTGGGGCGCGTCGTGCTCACGGGCCCATTCCTGCAGCACGTAGTCGGGCGTGCGGAACGAGCCGGCCCAGTTGACGGTGGTGCCGCCGCCCAGGCAGGACCCGGCCAGGATGCCGATGCTGCCGTCCTGGGTCGAGAGCGTGCCCTTGGCGTCGTAGAGCTGGCCCAGCATGTCGACCTCGCGCTGGGTGAAGTCGCAGCCGTGGCAGTAGGGGCCTTTTTCGAGCACCAGCACGTCGAAGCCGGCTTGGGCCAGCTCGCCGGCCACCACGCCCCCGCCCGCCCCGCTCCCGATAACCAGCACGTCGCAGTCGTAGGCCGTGTCCTGGGTGGGGTGCAGGGTTTTGATGGGCTTGGGCGTGTCCACGGGCTTCTCGTCGGGGCCGGGGTAGGCCAGCCGGCCCCAGGCGGCGGGCAAATCGGGCATGCTGCCGCCGTAGTACAGCAGCGTGCACAGCTTGCGCACGGCCTGAAAGCCCTTGCGCAGGCGGCACGTTGGAGGCCGCCCAGCTCTGCAGCAGCTGCTCACGCTGCGCCGGGTCGAGCTTGATAAACGGCTTCAGCGGCCCAAACCAAGTGAGGCCCAACAGGGGCTTCTGCATGAGGTCGAGCAGCTGCCCAAATTCGGTTTGGGCGCCCAGCGGCTGCTCCCGAATGGCGGCCTCCAGCTTCTCCAGATTCACGCCCGCCGAGCCGGCCGGGCTGCCGTCGGGCAGGGCCGGAATAATGGTGTCGGCCAGGGCCTGCAGAACGGCGGAACGGTCGGGGGTGAGCGAGAACATGAGGCGGGGAATTTGGAGGCTAAAAGGTAGCAAATTTTCCGCAAAGTGTTAGGCGTGCCGAGTAGTTTTGGGGATTGGATGGAATAAAAAAAGACGTTGTACTTAGCTCGACAGTCAGTGCATCTCATTAAAAGACTATCATGGTAATAAACCAGAACGTCATGCTGAGCTTGCCGAAGCATCTCTACCGCGCCGCCTGACGAGGCACCTCACCCCCGGCCCCTCTCCAAAAGAGAGGGGAGCCGGACGTTATCCAAATGAAAAGCCTTGGCTCAATCTTGAGCCAAGGCTTTTTCTATTTAAAGAGTTGAGCTGAACCCTTGTGCCGTGGCTCCCCTCTCTTTTGGAGAGGGGCCGGGGGTGAGGTGCCCCACGCCAGATGCCGTTCGGCTTGCCGACCTTTGCGCTCCGCTACCCACCCTGCTTCCCATGGCCCACCTCATCCAAACGCCCGAAACCACCCACCGCATCTACTTTCAGGACTGCGACATGCTGGGCCACCTCAACAACGCCCGTTACCTCGACTACTTCCTCAACGCCCGCGAAGACCACACCACGGCCCACTACGCGCTGAACATGGGCACCCTGGCCCGCGAGCAAAGCGCAGCCTGGGTTATCACCAAGCACCACATCAGCTACCTTAAGCCGGCCAGGCAGGGCGAACTGGTGCGCATTCTGAGCCAGCTCATTCACTTCGACAACTCCAGCCTGGTGCTCGAAATGCAGATGCGCAACGAAGACGGCACCCGCCTGCTGGCGTTGCTGTGGTCGGAAATGGCCTACGTGAGCACGCCCGCTGGCACCCGCACCGACCACGCCAACGCCATGATGGACCTGCTCGACGAGGCTCGACGTGGACGGCGTGAGCTACGACCCCGACGGCTTCGACGAACGAGTGAAGGAAGTGCGCCAGCAGCTCAAGAAGCAGCGGCGCGGCGCGGGCGCCGAGGAATAGCCCGGCTTAAAACGCCACCTGGTACCGGAGCACGCACTCCCCGCGCCGGTGGTCGCGTGCACCGGGGCATTGTAGAAAATGTCGGCCGCTAAAACAAAGCGCCACGCTGACCGTCAGCGTGGCGCTTTGTTTTACTGCCTAAGGCAATTTTTTGCAGTCGGATTTGGCCGAGGCTTGAGCAGGCAGCCTAGCCAGCCCCGGCCCGCGCAGTCCGGGAAATTGAGCCGCTAGCGCTGCGCCCAGGTGTTGTCTTTCTCGTTGGCATCCATGAAGATGCCGCCTTGCAGGCTCACCGTTTTCACGGCTTTGGGCACCGTTACTACAGCCTGCTTTTGGTTGGCCTGCCAGATGGCGGGCGACTGGTGCAGCGTGGCCTTGGTGCCATCGGCGTATTCCACGGCCATGTCGAATGGCACGGCGAACCCGCCGATGTTCTGGACCGTAACGCTGGTGCCCGAAACCGGCCCCACGGCCAGGTCGATGTAGTTGTTGGTGAAAAACCAGTTCTGGAAAAACCAGTTCAGGTTTTGGCCCGAGGTGGTGGTGAAGGAGTTGAAGTAGTCCCACGGAATGGGGTGCTTGCCGTGCCAATCGGCCATGAACGTGTGCAGACATTTCTTGAACAGCACATCGCCGAGCATGTCCTTGAGGGCGAAGTAGCTCAACGAGGCTTGCCGTAGGCGTTGTTGCCGTAGCCGGCGCGCAGGCTCGCTGCTGGGCGTGATGATGGGCAGGTCCTGGGCCGAGTTGCGGTCGTTTATCCAGCGGCTGACGCGGAATTTCTTGTAGAAATCGTCGGCGTAGGCAGCGCCGTTCTGGCTGGTGTTGATGAGGCGCTCGAAGGTGGTGGCCCAGCCTTCGTCCATGTAGGCGAAGCGGCTCTCGTTGATGCCCATGTAGAAGGGGAAGTAGGTGTGCACGATTTCGTGGTCCTGCACAAACTGGCCGAATTTGGGGTCTTTCTGGGGGCTGTCGTTCAGCATCATGGGGTATTCCATGTCGGCAAAGCCCTGGAAAGCCGTCATTTTGGGGAAAGGATACGCCACGCCGGGCCAGTTTTTGGGGTCCGAAAACCAGCCCAAGGCGTACTGCCCGAATTTCACCGACTGGTGAAAATTGGCCGTGGAGTCGGCGAATGCGGCCTGCATGCTGGCGCGGCGCTTGGCTTTGGCATCGACGATGACGCTGGCGGCGTCCCAGACGTAGCCGTTGCTAATTCCCACGGTGACGTCGGAGATGTCGTTAGCCGTCCAGACCCAGGTGTTGGTAGGCTTTTGGGCGGTGATGGACTTCTTGGCCAGGTCGGCGGCGGTGGCCACGTGGATAACTTTGTCGCTGGTGAATGACTGCTTGAGGCGCTTGGCGGCGGCTTTTTGCAGCACCTGGCCGGGGTTTTGGAGGGTGCCGGTGGCCCACACGATGTAGTTGGCGGGCACCTGCACGCTCAGGCGGTAGTCGTTGAAGTCGTTGTAAAACTCCTTGCTGTCGACGAAGGGCAGGCGGTCCCAGCCGGCGTAGTCGTCATACACGGCTAGGCGCGGGTAGAAATAAGCCAGGAAGAAGGTGTTGGGGTCGATAACGCCCTCGCGGCCGCTTTCAATAGAAAGCGGGAAGTGCCAGGCAATGCTGAACTTAACGGAGTCGCGGGGAGCGAGCGGCCTGGCCAGGGGCAGGCTCCGGGCAGTGCCGCCGTCGGCGAAGGGCGCGGGGCGGCCCTGGCCGTTCACTTTGAATGTATCGATGACGAGGCCGTCGGTGAGGTAGTCGGGGTTGGCGTCGGAATCCCGGGCCGCGCCCGGCCGGTGAATGTTCATGATGAGGCGCATCACCACCTGCTTCAGGGTATCGGGGCTGTTGTTGAAGTAGGTGATGGTTTCGCGGCCGCGGATGTCGCGGGCCGGCGGGGCGGCCTGCACGGTGATGTCGTAGCGGGCGCGGTTTTGCCAGTACTTGGCGCTGGGGCGGCCGTCGGGGCTCCGGGTGCCTTTGTCGTAGGCCCGCTGGATGTCGCGAGGCATGTAGAGGGTTTGGGCGGCGGCCGGCCGCAGGGTGCCGGCGAGCAGGAGGAGGGCTAGGAGAATTCGAATCATAAGTAGCTACAGACGCTAAGGCAGCAGTTGGCGCTGCATTGCGGAGGTAAAAGTAGGAAGAGTGAGGCGCCTTGGTCTGGCGTGTGCCTCACCCCCAGCCCCTGCCGGGCACGGCCCCTCTCCGTTGAAGAGGGGGCCTGGGTTGTGGGCCTCAAAATGGGCAGCACTCGTTTGGACTACAGGGATGGGCTTTTTTCAAAACGCCGTTTTGCCCGGGGCCATCCGCGCTAGCTGGTACCTTGCCGTTATGCAAAAGCGCTACGAAGTATTGGCTGGTTTACCTCCCTATGGGCCCATGGCCGTCTCCGTCCCACAGGGCGAGTACGAGGATGGTTCGGAAGGATATGTAGTTCGGTTTTACCAGCCGGATGGCAGTAGTTGGGTGGCCAATTTTGCGCCCGGCTTGTCAAATTTTAGCATGGTGCTTGATTACCCTGACACGGACAGAACAATTGTCATTGCTAGTGGGGAAGGCTACGTGATGGCTGTAGACCAGGAAAAGCCACTATCTACTTTTGGGGGCGCTGTAAAGTCTGTCTTCGCAACAGGGCACGGCGAAGTGGCGCTTGTTGATGACCTGTGCGTGGTGGTTGTCAGCTCAACCGGGGAATTATGGCAATCGGAAAGGATTGCATGGGATGGGATTAAAGACGTGGTAATCTCCGGCCGCAAGCTTATGGGATGGGCCTATGACCCCACGGACAGCATCCGGGAATGGAAGTCTTTTGCCATTGATTTAGACACGAAAGAAGTATGGGGTGGTAGCTACAATACAAAAAACTGGTTTCAGCTGGATTGAGTAGAGAACAACCAATGTGCACGCTTGAACTTGAACCGCATGCTGGCTTACTTCCCTACGGAATCACCTCCACCCAACCCTTGAACTTGCGGCCGTCGGTGTAGCGCACCAAGTAGTAGTAGGTGCCGGCCGCGCCCGCGCCGCCCCAGCGGAAGCCCCGGTCAGCGGACTGGTACACCTGCTGGCCCCAGCGCGAGAAGATTTTGATGTCGGCAAACCGGCGGTCACAGAAATCGACCGGCAGGTCGGGCATCGTGAAATAGTCGTTGCGGGTGTCGCCGTTGGGTGTGATGATGTTCGGCGGCCGGAACGCCACGGTGTCTTCCCGGGGCGCTACCTCAAACCGAATCACCCGTTCCTGCGGCAGCGGCACGCAGGGGCCCGTCTCTACCAGCCGAAACCGGACAATGAGCCCGGCCGCGGAGGCCGCGGCCGTCGCCGCGTCGCAGTTCGGCTCCCAGGTAAACGTGCCCGTGGCCTGGCCGGCGCCGTTCTGGGCTGTAAACTTCATGTTCATGCCCGCCAGGTCGAAGTTGTCGCCAGCGGCGCTCAGGGCCAGGGCATGGCGGTCAGCATCGGTGCCGGCGAGGGTGGCGGTGTATTTCTGGCCGAGCACCACACGCACCACGGCCGGCGTGGTGGGCGGCACCGGAGGCGGCGGGAAAGTACTGGTGAGCACGGGCGCGGCATTGGGCGGCTGCGTGGCCGTGAAGGCCACGCGCACGGTGTCGCGCCGGGGCAGGCTGCAGCCGTTGTCGGCCACGATGACGTCGAGCAGATACACCTTGCCCTTGGTGTCGGCGCACTCGGGGAAGCACAGCGTGGCGGTGAGGGTATCGGGGGCGCCGGCCGCGCGCACGGTGCCGCTGCGCACCGTGGTGAAGGTAGGCGCGGGGTCGGTGAAATTGACCGCGCTGGTGCTCATGGTAAGCACCGAGTTCGGGTCGGGGTCGGTGTAGCGAATGGTCAGGCAGCGGTTGCCGCCGGGCACCAGGCGCAGGGTGTCGCGGCCGGGCAGGTAGGCGGCCCGGTTACCCGTGGCGCTCACCTGCAGCTGGGGCGCCCTATTGGTGGGGCAGTTGAGCACATAGAGCTGGAAGTCGCGCCGCGTTTCCCCGATTTTCACGCCGCGCCGGTACTCCGAGCAGCGCACCCCAAACACGAACAAGCCCAGGCTGCTGGGCCGCACCGTGAGCCGGCCGGTGCGGGCATCGATGCCCAGGGCCGGGCTGCCCGGAATCTGGTTGGTGGTGCCCAGGCCGGTGTTCCAGGTGATGGGGCTGTAGGGCGCGGGCGCCGCCTGCGTTACCAGCGGCACGGCGGCCGTGGTGTGGCCGTTGAGCGGCGTCACCATGTCGTAGGCCAGCGAGTCGCCGTCGGGGTCCTGCCCGCCAAAGTCGTAGTAAAACAGCTCGTCCCGGCAGGCGTAGTCGCCCAGCGGCGGGAAGATGCGCGGGGTGGAGTCGATGAACGCGGCGCCGTTGCGCACCACGGCCGGAAACTCGAGGTAAAGGCCTGGGCCGCCGCGCCGGGCGCCACAATGTTGCTGATGGTGACGTTGCGGCAGCAGCGCTCCACGGCCACGTAGTAGCCCTGGGGGCTGTTGTAGGTGTTGCCGGCTAGCACAATGTCGGCGGTGTATACCAGCTTGCGGGTGCTCAGCGAGCCCACCGCGCAGGCCGGGTTGGTGTAGCTGACGAAGGTGTTGTTCGTGTTTTCCAGCACCACGTTGGCCATGCGCTGGCTGTTGGCTTTGGCAAAAATGCTGGCCGTGAGCCGGGGGTCGAGGGCGCCGGGGTCCCCGTTGATGCCGTCGAAATAGAGGTTGAGCGAGAGCGTGTAGACGTTGCCGGACTTGTACCGCAGTTCGAGCTCGCCGCCCACAATGTGCGTGGCCGACGCCGCCAGCGGGGCCAGCAGCACCAGCACCAGCAGGCACAGACGAGAAGTAAGCAGAGCTGGCCAAATACGCTTCATAGCTAGTAAGATAGCCGGAAAAAGAAAATTTTACCTTGCAGTCCAGCTCAATTCAAAAATATAAATTGAGCCGGGCTGCAAGGTAATCGGGCGGGCGTGAAGCCAGGGTGTCGCTTAGCTGCTGCCGGTGGTCGTGGTCGGCTTCCTGCAGTGCTGGTGGGAAGTGAGGCTACCGTTCTCATAGTCGCAGCCCGGGAAGCTGCTCGTGGAGCCTCCGCCGCAACGCGCCGCTGGCAAGGCAAAGCATGAAAGATGGGCGCACAACGAGTTAGGGAAAGGCGAAATGCAGATTGCACCACCTGCGCAGCCACGCCCTCAGGTTCTCCGGCCCCGAACGGCCGCCCGTGGTGCAGCTGCGCAGCGCCGCCGGCGCGCTTCTTCGGCCGTTTATTTAAGAACGAAAGGGACTGAGCAGCGTAAAGCAACACGGCCGGGTATATCCTCGGCCGTTACTTTTCCACCATCCTACCGATGAGTATCTTCAGCAACGACAAACTCGCAGGCAAGAAAATTGCCATCATTGCCACCGACGGATTCGAGCAATCCGAGCTCGACGAACCCAAGAAATACCTGGAAGACGAAGGCGCCAAAACCTACGTCATCTCCCTCAAAAGTGGCTCCATCCGGGGCTGGGACGGCCCGGCCAAAGACTGGGGCACCGAAGTACACGTCGACAAAGTCATTGACGACGCCAAACCGTCCGATTACGACGCGCTGGTGCTGCCCGGCGGCCAGATGAACCCCGACGTGCTCCGCACCAACCAGGACGTGGTCGAGTTCGTCCGCGAATTTGTCCGGGCCGGGAAAGTAATTGCCGCCATCTGCCACGGTCCCTGGACGCTCATCGAAGCCGACGCCGTGCGCGGCCGCCGCGTAACCAGGCGGCCCAGCCTGCAAACCGACCTGGTGAACGCCGGCGCCTTCTGGGAAGACTCGGAAGTGGTGTGCGACAAAGGCATCATCACCAGCCGCAAGCCCGATGATATCCCCGCCTTCAACAAGAAAATTGTGGAAGAGATGCTCGAGCCCCAGCACAGCGGCCGCAAGTAGAACTCCCGCTATCGTGGCCAGGAGGCGAGAGGGAATGTTCCTTCGCTGGTTAAAAACCAGCCCAACTACGCGACCCGCTTTTATTGAAAAAGCCCCGCTCGAAGCCGAGCGGGGCTTTTTGCTGTTGGCTCAACTTGCTAAGTAGTCCGTCATAAGTAACCGTACTCACATAAGGCCGTCATGCTGAGCGCAGTCGAAGCATCTCGCGTGCAGCAGTAATCAAGATGATTGCAACGAAGCGAGCGAGATGCTTCGACTGCGCTCAGCATGACCTTCAATAAAGTACGGTTATGTATGCTCGAGTATTTAAAAGGTTTTTGTGTCCGCGCTATCCATCACGCCAATAGCGGCAGCCAGCCTTGCCCTTGCCCGTGCAGCAGGGCCCACATCACGGCGTCGAACAGCAGCAGAAACCCGCCCTGCACCCACAGCGAGCGGCCAAAGCCCAGCAGCCGCACCGGCTTGAGCTGAGCGGGCTGCCGGGCCAGCGCCCGCAGGTAAAAGCCGGTCATGATGTAAGCCACATCGAGCCCGGTGTTGAACAGGAACAGGTTTTCGTTGAGCAGCTGCGCCTGGACCAAATCGGCCAGGCGCAGCCCGGCGGGCGCCGTGAAGTGCAGGTGCAGAATGCCCCAGCAGGCCAGCCCGGCATTGACGAGGCCCCAGCCCACGTTCATGCCGTGGAAATAATACGGCTCGTAGCGGCGGTCGGCGCGGGACACAAAGTAGCCGCTGCCCACCAGATTGAGCAGGGCCCACGCCGAGAGCACCGCCAGGCCCCGGCCCACCAGCAGCTCGCTGGCCAGGAAAAGCGGCCCAATGTCAAGAGAAGTAGTGAGAGGCATAGCGGCGCACAGGCAAAAGGGAAAGCAGCAAAAAAGGAGGCTGTCGGACCTCCTTTTGTGAGCAGAAATATCGAAGTTGAGCTACTTCCGGATGCCGATGCCGAGGTACACCTGAAAAGTCTGGTTGTGGATGTCGCTGTCGGAAATGCCGTTGGCAAACAGGGCGGTGTTGTTGTAGCGCACCACGGTGCCGTCTTTGTAAATCTTGCCCAGGCCCAGGTCGTAGCGCACCCCGAGGCGGGCGGGGCCCAGGCGGGCCTCGGCGCCGGCGATGGCGCCGTAGTCGAGGCTGTTGTAGCCGTTGGCTTTCAGGTCGAGGTCTTCGTCGCCGCTTTTCACTTTGGTCAGCAGCGACACCTGCGGGCCGAGGTGAAAGCTCAGGGTTTCGGTGATGTTGCCTACGAACAGCACGGGCAGCTCCAGGTAGTCGAGGCGGTTGTCGCGGGCAGCCACGGTGCTGGTGGTGCCGCCCGTGGTCACGGTGGCCTGGTCGGTCTGGAAGCCCTTGCGGATGTACAGCAGCTCCACCTGCACCGAGGCGAAATTGTTGAACCCCGCCTGGGCGTACACGCCGGCGTTGAAGGCGCTGAGCGAGTTGCTGTTGGGGAAAATGCCCGAGCCGCTGCCCTTCAGGTCCGACACGTTGTAGCCGCCCTTGATGCCGAAGCCCGTGTTGCCCGATTCGGTGCCGTTCTCGCCGTTGCCGTAGTCTTTCGACGACAACGCACCGCCCTGGGCGTGGGCTGCCGACGCCGTGCTCACGGCCAGCAGCAGGAATAGTAGGGTCTGTTTCATGAGTGAAAACTACGTTAGAAATTGCCGTTGCCGAGGGCCCGCAGCGGGAGGGCCCACGGGCGTCAGGGCTTGGTTTTAATACTTGCTCAGCTCCGGAAAGTTTACTGATATTGTCCGAATTTCGGAGCGCTGCTGGCCCGGCTCAACTTCCGGAAAAGCAAAAAGGAGGCCCAGCGGGCCTCCTTTTTACGGAGTGGAAATGGGAAGGAAGGAAAAGGCTTATTGGGTAAAACCGATGCCCAGGTACACCTGAACGAGGTTGTTGTAGATTTTGCTGTTGCCGAACTGCGCGGCCACCACGCCGGTCTGGCTGGGGCCGTCTTCGAAGATTTTGCCCAGGCCCAGGTTGTAGCGGGCGCCGAGGCGGGCCGGGCCGATGCGGGCTTCGAGGCCGGCTACGCCGCCAAAGTCGAGGGAGTTGAAGCCGTTGGCCGAAATGTCCAGGTTGCGGCTGTCCTGCCGGAGGTTGGTGAGCAGCGATACCTGCGGGCCCACGTGGAAGCTGATGGTTTCGGTGACGTTGCCCACGAACATGATGGGCACCGAGAGGTAGTCCATGCGGTACGCTTGCCGGGCCGAGGCCGGGCCGGTGTTGGCCTCGAAGCCCTGGCGCGAGTACAGCAGCTCCGACTGGATGGAGGCGAATTCGTTGAAGCCAAACTGGCCGTATACGCCGGCGTGAAAATCGCTGCGCGACTTCCGGTCGATGCCCGCGATGTCGTCGCCGCGCAGGCTGCTGATATTGTAGCCGCCTTTGAAGCCAAAGCCGGTGTTGCGCGAGTCGGTAACGCCGCCGCCCGTGTAGTCTTTAGAAGAGAGGCTGCCACCGGGCCGGGCCTGGGCAAATGCTGCCGAAGAGGAGACCATGGCAAGCAGTAAAAACAGAAGAGTCTTTTTCATGCGTGAAAGAAAGTGAGGTAAATGAGCCCTACGGCTGGGGTAAAATTGCTATTCCCGTTTGCCACTATACTTTACCGCGGCTAGAAGGTTGCCCGGCGCTGCGGGGTGGGCTAAAAAATGCCCGGTGCCGCTGCAAGGGGGCCACGGCGCATTACCTTTGGAGCGGTTGCGGCCCGTCCGTAGCCCTTTCCGGGGTGTTAGCTCAGTTGGTTCAGAGCGCCACCCTGACACGGTGGAGGTCGTTGGTTCGAGCCCAATACGCCTCACAAAAAGCCCTCTCTCTGTTTTCAGAGAGAGGGCTTTTTTACTGGGCCGCGCGGGGTGGTTTCGGAAAGAGTTTCTATTGTTTGGGAGCGAGTTGAGCTAAAAGGACCACCGCTGCGGGGGCTGCTGCCGAAGTATGCTCAAGGGGCGGGTGGCCGCTTCAGAATGCAATTTTCAAAATGCTCCGATACCGCTCACATAGCCAATCAGGCCCCAGTAAGGCCATTTTAAGTTATGGGCATCTAAATTATTTCGTAATAAGAATATAAATTATGTTATTCTTGAGCTAATTTCAACCCCCAACCATTTCGTTGGGCATTTAAACCGGTTTCTATGGATTCGACTTCTTCTCGCGTTATCAAAGTTGCCGTATTGGGAGGGGGAGTAGCGGGCATGAGTGCGGCGCACGAGTGGCCGAGCGCGGCTTTTCCGTCGACGTGTACGAACGCCAGCCCCACTACGTGGGCGGCAAAGCGCGCTCGGTGGATGTCCCCAAATTGCGCAAGGACAACCGGCCCGACCTGCCGGGCGAACACGGCTTTCGGTTTTTCCCGGGCTTCTACAAGCACGTGACCGATACCATGAAGCGCATCCCCTACGGCATCAACAAGCAGGGCGTGTTCGACAACCTGGTGCCCTCGGAGCGGGCCATGCTGGCGCGGTTTGACAAGCCGCCCCTGCAAACCCTGGTCAACTTCCCCAAAAACCTGGCCGACTTCGAGACTATTTTGGAAGACCTGACTGCGGGCGGTCAAACGGGCTTGACGGAAAAGGACAAAAAGCTGTTTGCCCACAGCCTCTGGCGTATCCTAACCTCAAGCTACGAACGCCGGCAGCAGGTATACGAGCGCCAAAACTGGTGGGATTTCATGCAAACCGACGAGCAGCGCGCGGTCGACAACGTGCCGAAAGGACAGTTATCCCCCTATGAAATCTACTGCGTAGGGGGCCTGACGCACTCCCTGGTGGCGGCCCAGCCCCGACTGATGAGCGTGAAGACCGGCGGCGACATCCTGCTGCAACTGCTGCTGCTCATGGCCAGCCCAGGAGCCCACACCGACCGCGTCCTCAACGGCCCAACTAATGAAGTGTGGCTCAATCCGTGGCTTACGCACCTCACCACCACCCTGGGCGTGCGCTACCACCAGCAGCGGTTTGTGACGCGCATGATTTGCGACCCCAAAACGCGACGAGTCACGGCGGCATATGTACGCGCCAACGAGGGCGACGTAGAAGAGCGCATCGAAGCTGACTATTATGTATGCGCCATGCCTTTGGAGCGCATGGCTCAGCTCCTCGACAAAAGCCCTAGCCTAGTGAAGGCCGACGGGACGCTGCGTTTTATTCAACGGCTGGCGGCGCCAAAGCAGAAATCTCTCAACTGGATGAACGGCATCCAGTTCTACCTCAACCAAGACGTACCGCACCCCCGCGGTCACATTATCTGCCTGGATTCGCCTTGGGCGGTGACCGGGATTTCGCAGGCCCAGTTCTGGCCGCAGCATCCCTTGTCAGGCTATGGCGACGGCACGGTGAAGGGTATCATTTCGGTGGACGTGAGCGACTGGTTTGCGAAAGGACTCAACAACAAAAGTGCTGCCGATTGTACCAAGGAGGAGATAGTAGAGGAAGTGTGGGCGCAGTTGAAGAAGAGTCTCAAGCTGGCCAGCGGCGAATGCTTGTTGACCGATGAAATGCTCAAGGATTATTACATAGATTCCGACATCGAGTGCGAAACCAACCAGCCCAAGCACCCGCTCCCCCAAAACCCTTTTAAGTCAAACCACAACACCGAGCCGCTGCTGGTGAACACGGCCAACTCGTGGAGCCTGCGGCCAAACAGCTTCTGCAACATCGAGAACCTGTTTCTGGCTTCCGATTACGTGCGCACCAACACCGACCTGGCCACCATGGAAGGTGCCAACGAAGCCGCCCGCCGGGCCGTGAACGGCATCATTACCGCCAGCGGCAGCGGCGCGCCGCTCTGCAAAATCTGGCCCCTGCACGAGCCCGACATCCTGGCCGTGCTGCGCTGGGAAGACCGCCGCCGCTTCGCCAAGGGCCTGCCCTGGTCCAGCGAGCCTGAGCTGGGCGGGCCGGCTGCTGCACGAGGCCAACCACCTGTACCACCGATTTTTGGGAGTTAAGTAGGCCCGCTATGCCCAGTTCTACGCTTGCCCTTTCGTCATTTCGCTACCGCACGCCCTTCATGCTGGGCATGATGGCGCTGGGCATTGCCCTGCTCATTCACGACAGCCGCACGCACCTGGGCTGGGTTTCGGCGGCCCGCTGGAGCTACGGGCTGTTTGCGGGCTACGCGCTGTATGCCGCCCTGGCCCGCGACGGGCTGGTGGCGCGGCTACTGGGTTTTGCCCTGGTGGCGGGCCTGGCCGAGCCTGGTGTCCGATGCTTACCTGGTGGACGTGACCAACACCCTGCTCTACCCCGTGCGCGAAGCCATGCTCTGGCATTCGCCGCTGTACATGCCCTTTAGCTGGGCCGTGGTACTCACCCAGATTGGGTACCTGGGCTGGCTGCTGATGGGGCGGCTCCCGGCCTGGGTGGTGGGGCTGCTGCTGGTGCCCGCGAGCGGCATCCTCATTCCGCTGTATGAAAATTGGGCCATTCACGCGGGGTGGTGGGGCTACCAGGCCCCCGACTGGTGGGGCGTACCGCGCTACATTTACCTGGCCGAAGCCCTGCTGATGCTGCCCGTGCCCGCCCTGCTGCAGCTGGCCCTGGGGCGCGGCGGGCGCTGGGTGCCGCTGGCCGGGCTGCTGGAGGGCGCGGCCATGCTGCTGGCCTGCTTCGTCGCCTTCACCATTGCCGGGTAGCCATGTTCGCCAACATCACCGAGTACTTCATTCCCGCCGGCTTTGCGGGCAGCCTCGACCTGCGGCGGCAGGTGCGCATCATCATCAACACCGTGCTGCTGACGAGCTTGTTCTCGCTCAACTTCCTGGTGCTGTGCTGGTGGGCTGATTTTCAGCCGGGCATCTACGTGCTGCTGTTCGGGGTCATCAGCTTTGTGCTGCTGCCGTTCGGCTACCGCGCCGGGTGGTATTCGCACGTCGTGCTCGGCTATTTGTTCCTGTTCATCGGCTACCTCACCGTGGTGGTGAACTCGGTGTACCAGGGCGGCTACTATGCCCCCACTACCTCGTGGCTGGCGCTGTGCGGCGTGACGGGCTCGTTTCTGCTGGGCCGCTGGGCGGGGCTGATTTTCTTCGGCCTGGGCCTGGCCACGGCCGTGACCTTTGGGTGCTGGAGCAGCAACACTACGTATTTCCGAGCCTGGTGCCGGCCGACAAGGCCCCGTTCTGGAACTTAGACATTCTGGCCGGGCTCATGCTGATTTTGCTGGTGGTGGCGCTGGTGTTCGATAACATCAACACCAACACCCTGCGCGTCATCAGCGCGCAAAACGTCCTGCTCTCGGAGCGCACCGCCCAGGCTCGAGCAGTCGCTGACCGACCTGCGCGCTACCCAGGCCCAGCCTGGTGCAGCGCGAGAAGATGGCCAGCCTGGGCGAGCTCACGGCTGGCGTGGCCCACGAAATCCAAAATCCGCTCAATTTCGTCAACAACTTCGCCGAAGTCTCCGCCGAGCCTGGCGGCTGAAATCAAAGAAGCGCAAGCAGCCGGCGACGCGGCCGAGGTGATTGCCCTGGCCGATGATTTGGAAAAACCTGGGCAAAATCCAGCACCACGGGCGGCGGGCGGCGGGCATTGTTAGGGGCATGCTCGAGCACAGCCGCACCAGCGCGGGCGAGCGCCAACCAACCGACCTGAACAGCCTCTGCGAAGAATACCTGCGCCTGGCCTACCACGGCCTGCGTGCCAAAGACAAAAGCTTCAACGCCCAGCTCAACACGGATTTCACGGCCGACTTACCGAAGGTGACTGTGGTGGGCCCGGACCTGGGCCGGGTGCTGCTCAACTTGTTTAATAATGCCTTTTACGCCGTTCGCCAGCGCCAGCAGCAGGGGAGGCCGACTACCGGCCCCTTGTGGAGGTGAACACGCGCCTGGTCAATCGGCACGTGCACATCCAGGTGCGCGACAATGGCACGGGCATGAGCCCCGCCATCGAAAGCAAGATTTTCCAGCCCTTCTTCACCACCAAGCCCACAGGCGAAGGCACGGGATTGGGCCTGTCGCTCTCGCACGACATCATCGCCCAGGGCCACGGCGGCACGCTCGCCGTCGAAAGCCAGGAAGGGCAGGGCACGACTTTCTTAATCCAGCTGCCGGCGTAGCGTGCCCAGCTTACAATTGCAGACTAAGCTGGCTTATCGGCTGGAAAGAAGCAGGCCGCTGCAGACCGCCGGGCCGTTCAGCTGTTTGTAGGATATGCTTCCCATCGTCTTCGCGCCCAACTACGCCCACCCGCTGCCGGACGGCCACCGCTTTCCGATGCTCAAATACGAGCCTGCTGCCCGAGCAGCTCCTGCGCGAAGGCACCGCCACCGCGGCCGATTTCTTTGTGGCCACGTCGCCACCGGACGCCGATATCCTGCTGGTGCACGACGCCGACTACTTCGAGCGACTGCGCCTGGGTCAGCTCACGCGGCAGGAGGAGCGGGCCACGGGCTTCCCGTGGTCGGCGGCGCTGTTTGAGCGCGAAATCACCATTCTCGGCGGCACCATCGAGGCGGCGCGGCTGGCGCTGGCGCACGGCGTGGCGTTCAACATTGCGGGCGGCACCCACCACGCGTTTCGGGCACGCGGCGAAGGCTTTGCCTGCTGAACGACCAGGCCGCGGCCGCTGCGTGGCTGCTGGCGCACGTACCCAGCGTGCGGAAAGTGCTAATCGTGGACCTCGACGTTCACCAGGGCAACGGCACGGCGGCCATTTTCCAGCACGAGCCGCGGGTGTTCACCTTCTCCATGCACGGGGCCCGCAACTACCCCGCCCGCAAAGAAGCCTCCGACCTCGACCTCCCCTGCCCGATGGCACCAACGACGCCCAGTACCTGCAGCTGCTGGGCCACACACTGCCGCGCCTGCTCGACGAGGTACAACCCAACTTCGTGTTTTACCTGGCGGGCGTCGACGTGCTGGCCACCGACAAATTGGGCCACCTCGCCCTCACCCGCGCCGGCTGCCGGCAGCGCGATGAGCCTGGTGCTCGGCCTGTGCCACCGCCACCGCTTGCCCGTGGTGGTGTGCATGGGCGGCGGCTACTCCGAACGCATCGCCGACATCGTAGAAGCCCACGCCAATACCTTTCGGGTAGCCTCGGGATTATGGGGCTAAGGCAGAACGAAAAAACTCCCCTCCTTTTTTAAGGAGGGGATGTTCGCGCTTCAGCGCGAACGGGGTGGTTGCACTCGTTGAACGATGGATGAACGACTTCTGGCAGAACAGCGCAGTAGTTAATGTTCGCCCCTCGTTCAACGACTCAACCACCCCAGTTGCCGCGGGCGCGGCAACATCCCCTCCTTAAAAAAGGAGGGGAGTTTTTCGTTCCGCTACTTCTCCTGGCCGCCAACAATCACCACCTGCCAGCGAAAGGCCCAGCGCCAGCGCAGGCTCGTAGCGCTTAATACCGGCCTGAGCCAGCAACTCCACCCAGTCCTGCCGGCGGAAGGCCCGCGCGACGGAGAGTGGCGCGTCGTGCTTCACCAAGTAGGAGCCGCCCAGCAGCCGCGTGAGCCACTTGATGCTGTAGTAGGCCAGCCAATGCCGGTGCAGGTCGTTGATGACGACGGCTACCCGCGCCTGCCGCTGCCATTGCTGGAGCAGCGGCACCAATTCCTCGTTGGTAAAGTGGTGGCAAAACAGGCTGCACGTGAGCACATCGTAGGGCTCGGCCTGAAATTCCGGGGAGAAGATATCAAAACGCCGGTAGCTGGTTTCGGGGTAGTCCACGCTTTTGGCCGTGGCGTAGTCGAGCATGAATTGGT
Source organism: Hymenobacter humi (assembly GCF_042665855.1). Lineage (NCBI taxonomy): Bacteria > Pseudomonadati > Bacteroidota > Cytophagia > Cytophagales > Hymenobacteraceae > Hymenobacter > Hymenobacter humi. Next base: position 1,602,989 of record NZ_JBHTEK010000001.1, read on the forward strand.
TGGCATCAATCCCGGTTAGCTCAACGGCAATGCGGTGCTTGCGGGCCCAGCGGGCTATGTGGCGCAGGGTGTCGCCGCCGCCGCTGCCCAGGTCGGCCAGGCGCAGGGGGCGGCCGCTGGGAAACCGGGCGCGCAACCTGGCCAGGGCGTTGAGCACGGGCGCATAGCCCCCAGCCAGGTGTTGATGGTTTCGAGCTCGTTGAGGTTCTGGCGCAGGGCGTCGGTGGCCAGCGTCAGGTCGTCCATCAGCTCGGGGCCGGAAGCGCGGGCGGTGAAATCCAAGGCGAAATAGAGCTAGGCCGTGACCGCCGATTCTTTGGCCTTGCCGGCCACGGCGGCGGGCACGGCCTGGTGCACCACTTCGAGCAGCATGGCTTCCATGGTCAGCCCGGGCCCGAAAGCGAAGCTGAGCACCGGCGCGCCGTGGTCGGCGGGGAGGAGTGGGCCAGTACGTCGCGCAGCACAAACAGCACCGTAGCCGACGACATGTTGCCGTAGTCGCGCAGCACGCGGTAGGCGTGGCGGTTGTCGTCGCGGCTCAGGCCTAGCTCAACTTCAATGGTTTCGAGAATCTTGCGGCCTCCCGGGTGAATAGCAAAGTGGCGGATGTCGGCCAGCTGCACGGGCAGGCTTTCCAGCAGCCCGTCGGTGAGGTGCCGGATGCCGCGCTGAATCAGCTTGGGTACGTAGCTGGACAAGGTCATCTCAAACCCGAAGTCGTTGATGTGCCACGCCATGTCGTCGTGCCCGTCGGGCTCCAGTCCGCAGTGGAAGGCCTGCAGCGCCAGGCTGGGCGCGCCGTTGGGCAGGGCTCGGCCTGCACCAGGCAGGTCGCCGCGCCATCGCCAAACAGCGCGTTGCTGATGAGGTGGTCTTCCTCCGGGCTTTTCTGAAAATGCAGGGTGCACAGCTCCACGCTCACGATGAGCACGCGGGCGTTGGCATCGGCCAGGCAGAAGGCATCGGCCAGCTTCACGGCGTTGACGGCGGCGTAGCAGCCCATGAAATTCACGCAGGTGCGGCGCACATCAGACCGTAAGCCCAGGGCCTGCACCAGCTCAATATCCAGCCCCGGCGCATACATGCCCGTGCAGCTCACCGTGACGAGGTGCGTGATGCTGGCCGGGGCCACGTCGGGCACCTGGCGCAGGCAGTCGCGCACGGCTTCGGTGGCCAGGGGCAGGGCCTCGCGGCGGTACACGGCCATGCGCTGCCCCACGCTCGGAAAGGGCTCCAGCGTGGGCGTGTTCGGGAAAAAGTGAAGTCGCCATTTGTTCGGCCGTAGTCGGGCACTACCGAGTAGCGGTGCTCAATGCCCGACACCCGGTACAGCGCCCGCAGCTTGCGCGCGTCGTTGTCGCCAAAGGCCAGCGCCTGCGCCATAAAATCGGCGATTTGCGGCTGGGCAATGCGATGAACGGGATTAGCAGTGCCGATAGCACCTAAATAACTCGGCATTCGGGGAATGGATTACTTGTTTCAGGAATAGGCCGATAATCGAGTATCGATGTTGGTGAATGTACGGCGGGCCAGTTCATCCACCCGGTTATCTACGGTATAACAAACGTTTTTGCGCTTTGCTTAGATAAAATATCGCCAACAACATTCTGGCGTTGGGGCAGCGCCAGGTTTATCACGAAACCATGATGCGGTGGAACCTCACCCCCGGCCCCTCTCCAAAAGAGACGGGAGCCTGACGTTCATCCAATAAAAAAGCCCCAACTCAATTGAGCTGGGGCTTTTTATTAAAATTGAGCTAACACTTGTGCCGTGGCTCCCCTCTCTTTTGGAGAGGGGCCGGGGGTGAGGTTCCCCGGAGCAGTTCCGCCCGGCAGAACGCCCGGCAACGCGAGAAATCAGCTCAACTTAAAACTCCTGGCCGTGCGTGCGGCGCATCAGCGCCTGCACGGCCCCGGGCCAGTGCCGCAGCCCGCCCACCACCAGGCTCGCTGAGCACGGGCCCGCCAAACAGCCGCTGCACCGCCCGCCCTACCCGCAGCCGCGTGCCAAACCGGTCGCGCCACGCTTGGCCATACGCCGCCTCCATACCGGCCCGCGTGGTGCTGCCGCTGAGGAAATCGTGGGCCGCCGCCGCGGCCAGGGCCGCGCCGTGCAGCGCCATGGCCATGCCGTTGCCGCAGAGCGGCGTGATAAGGCCGGCCGCATCGCCGCACATGAGCACGTGCTGCTCCACGGGCTGCTTGGGCGCAAAGGATATTTCGTTGATGACTTCGGGCTGCGGGTAGAGCACTTCGGCCGAGCTCAGAATCTCGCGCAGCCGCGGGTTGCGGGCCAGTACTGCCTGCTCCATGGCCGGGATGGTGCCGTGCTGGCGCAGGTTTTGGCGGGTGGTGAGGTAGCAGAAGCACAGCTTGTCTTCCTCGATAGCCGAGATGCCCGCGTAGCCGTCGGCGAAGTTGTGCAGGGCTATCAGGTCGCGCGGAAAGCCCGGCAGGCGTAAGTGATATTTCACGCCGAGGTAGGGCGAGCGCTGGGAGAAAACGTGCGCTGCAGTTGCCGGTCGAGGTTGGCGCGCTTGCCGTAGGTGCCCAGCACCACGCGGGCCGTGAGCTCGCGGCCGTCGGCCAGGGCCACGCGGTGCTGGTCAGTGGCGGGGTCGTAGGCTACGTCCGTCACCGTGTTTTTCAAGTAAAACGTGACGCCCCGCGCCTGGGCCAGCCGGTATAGAAAATCATCCAGCGCAAAGCGGCTCACCCCAAACCCGCCCAAATCGAGCGGCGCCGTGAGGCAGCGCCCGCCCGGCGACGAGAGCAGGAAGGTGTTGATGGCCGCCGGGGCCAGCGCGGCAGGGTCGGCGCCGAGGCGGCGCAGGTAGGGCAGCACCTCGTTGCTCACGTACTCGCCGCACACTTTGTGGAAGGGGTAGTGCTTACGCTCGACCACCGCCACCTGGTGCCCGCGGCCGGCCAGGTCCAGGGCCGCGGCCAGGCCGGCCAGCCCGCCGCCTATCATCAAAATATCCACTTATCCGGCGAAAAAATGAAAACAATCGTGGGCAAAATACCGTAATTTATTGACGTTTTTGTATATTGCAGTAGGGGTAGCAAAAAGCCGGTCGTATCTTTGCCAACTTAAATTAACGCTTGTCGTTAACCTGTTTATACTCTTCTCTCTTCTGCCGCACACCTAATTCGTACTATGATGCAACGCTTACTTTTACCACTGCTATTATTTATCTGCTTTAGCCTCAGCTTTGGGCCGCTGTTGAACACCCTGCCGGCCGCATCGGCTGCAGCGGTAGCCCGCCCCATACCACAGCCCAAGCCCGGCGACGACAAGACCCTGCTCGTGTACCCCAACCCGAGCACCGGTATCGTGCACCTGACCATCAATAACCTGCAGGGTAAAAGTAGAGCTGAGCGTGCTCAACGTCATCGGCTCGGTGATGTACCGCGAAACGCTGACGGAGATGAACGACCGGTACACCAAAATGCTCGACCTAAGCAAGTTTGCCAACGGCTTGTACTACGTGCGCCTCGAGGCCGACAACACCAGCCAGATTTGCAAATTGGTGATTCGCTAACCCGTTCGCCTACAGCTTTGACCAATAAAAAAAGCAGCTTTCGGGCTGCTTTTTTGTTGGATGAAGGGCAAGAATTACTTCTTCACGCGAACGGGTACGGCAGCAAGTTCTTTTTCTCATTTGCGGCCGTGTTGAGTGCGACAATAACGGTGGCCATGGACAGGCCAAGCATCAGAATAAGCATAAAGTCTAACGGAAATTCGGGTTGATGAAAAGCGGCTCCTTTCCGGGAGTTGCATCTGCGTATTCAACCCGCAAATACCCGGCCGGGTTTCAACAACATTAGGGCATTCTGAGCAGTGCGGCCACTACACGCCGGGCATCGGCCCCGGCACCGTTGAGCAGGGCCGAGCGGCGGCTGTCGAGCCAGTTCAGCCCCAGAAAGGCCACGCCGGGCGCTTCCGTCAGGCCGCGGTGGTGCCGGGGGCTGCCGTCGGGCTCCAGAATGGGCAGGTCGAGCCAGGCATAGTCGGGCCGGTAGCCAGTGGCCCACACCACGGCATCGAGCGGCGGCGTGGCCGCCCGGCGCCCCCGAATGCCGCCCGAAGGCAGCGCCGCCTCGGCCCGGCCGATAAACTGGACATTAGAAAACCGGCGCAGCCGGGCCAGGTCGCCGCTCACCACCGGCTCGGGGCTGCGGAACATCTTGCGGCCCAGCGCCGTGTGGCGCGACACGCCCAGCAGCCGCGTCAGCATCAAAAAGGCCCACATAAACTGGTTGTTGGGCATGGCAGGCGTTTGCTCGTCGAAGGCCACAAGCACCGGCCGGCCAGTGGCGGCCACGTCGGCCGCGATTTGCAGGGCCGAGTTGCCGCTGCCCACCACCGCCACCGGGCCCGTGCCGGGCAGTTGGGCGGGACGCTGGTAGTCGCGGCTGGGCAGTTGAGCTACCTGCGCCGGTAGCTGCGAGGCCCACGCGGGAATGTTGGGCGTGGTGTAGGGGCCCGTGGCCACTATCACGCGTTGGGCTGCGTAGGTGCGACCGGCTTTCGTGTGCACCAGGTAACCAGCTCGGTCCGGCGCGGCGGTCACTCGGATTACCCGTTGGTTGAGCTCGAGCGGGAAGTGGAAGTGCGCGGCGTAGTCGCGCAGGTACGCTGCAGTTTCGTCGCGGGTGGGGTAGCGCAGCGGGTTGCCGGGCCAGGGCCGGCCCGGCAACCCGCTCACCCAGGCCGGCGAAAACAGCCGCAGCGAATCGTAGCGGGCGCTCCAGGCGGCCCCGGCGGCGGGAGCAGCATCGAGTACCCGAAAATCAACCCCATGCTTCTGTAAATAATATGCCGCAGCCAGCCCTGCCTGGCCCGCGCCAATCACCACCGTATTGGTGCGGATGAGCGGAGTAATCGGGATGGAAAGCGGTTCAGTCATGCAAAGGGCAGCCACTTGCTCGGCGGTGGCGCGCACCTGGGATACTTGCCCAGAAGGCAGATAAGCGCTTAAATAGCCGAATGTTTGGTGATGTGAGGGACCGCAGCTTGCGCGGTCCCAGGGCTGTTGCTTGCGGCAACAAGTGGCAAGGTAGCCATTGCAGCCGGCAGCTTGCAGCCGCTCGGGGTGCCATGCGGGGCTGCAAGCTGCTGGGCTTCTGTGCCTGGTTTGACTTAAATAAACCAAGCCCTTCTGCCAGGCTCGGTGTTGCTGGCGGGAGGGTTCGAATACACCCCGTGCGTAGACAGGCCACCCTGACCTGCTCAGATAAGCTCAACAGCAAAGGCGTAGAAAGAAAGCTGTAAAAACACATAATGTTGTTGAAATATTAATTGGCGGCTTCTTAGCATAACCGTAACATTGCTCTAACAGTGAGACAATTCCAGCGGAGGACTTTTGTGGTTACTGTACCCATTCACCATTCCCACATTCTTGTATGAAGCTAACTTTTACCCGCCTCGGCAGCCTCGCGCTGCTCGCGGCCCTGGCTACTTCTTGTTCCAAAGAAGAGCTGACCACTCCTGCCAACCCCACCGCGGCGGTGGTGAGCCAAGACGCTACCCGCGATAGCAACCTGGCCATGGGCAACCCCAGCGGCGCCACGGCCGACGTTGCCAACTACACCAACTACCTGATGACCAAGACGCAGTACACCCTGTCGTACCATCGCGACAAGGGCAAGGCCAACTGGGTGAGCTGGCACTTGAGCAGCGCCTGGCTGGGCAGCACGCCCCGTCAGGACAATTTCTCTTCGGATGCTACCCTGCCCACGGGCTGGTTCCGGGCCACGAGCACCAGCTACACGGGTTCGGGCTTTGACCGCGGCCACGTGTGCCCCTCAGCCGACCGCACCGGCTCCGTGGCCGACAACTCGGCCACGTTCTTGATGACCAACATGATGCCCCAGGCCCCCGTCAACAACCAGCAAACCTGGGCCGGGCTCGAAAACTACGCCCGCACCCTGGTGGGCCAGGGCTACGAGTGCTACATCATTGCCGGCAGCTACGGCAGCGGCGGCACGGGCTCGAACGGCTATGCCACCACCATTGCCAGCGGCAAAATCACCGTGCCCAGCAACTGCTGGAAAGTACTGGTGGTGCTGCCCGAAGGCAGCTCCGACGCCAGCCGCGTGACCACCAGCACGCGCGTAATCGCCGTGAACATGCCCAACAACAACTCCATCGGCACGGCCTGGGGCGCTTACCGCACCACGGTGGATGCCATCGAGTCGGCCACGGGCTACAACATCCTCTCGGCCGTGTCGAGCACGGTGCAGGCCACCATCGAGTCGAAAGTCGACACCGGCCCCACCAGCTGATTGATGCCGCGTTAGCGGCGGCCTGCTCCGCTGGATAAAAAAGCCCGTGACCCCTGGCTGGGAGTCACGGGCTTTTAATTGCCTGATAATTGGGGCGCTACTAAAAAGCGCGGATTGTAGCGGAATAAAGAGCCAAAGTTACGGCTCAAAGCAGATTCGGCGCAATCGGTCAAAAAAGCTTAAAAAAAGATTTTCAACCATTTGACTCAATAAATCCCGGCTATCTCCCTGCAATCGCAGAAAACCCAGCCCATGATATTTTGCCAAAAAAGAGCGCAACAAAAAGGTAACATTGCCGATGAATTACGGCCCGTAATGATTCCGTAATTTTGCATCGTGCTTCAACCCAAACATACGTTGATGAAGCGCGGGACCCTGCTCAACAGTGGCCCGCGAGAGGACCAAAAGGTCTTCGCTGCCGCCGGTTTTACCGATTTCTCTTCCGTTTTTTCTGGTTGTTGCCCCGCCGCCGTTTCGTGATTCGAAACGGTTTTTTTATGTCCAATCGGGTCGGTTGGCCCCGCCAACTCTCAACTCTTTTAACGCCCACACAAAAGAAAGTTATGGACACCAACACCCTCAGCCCCACCGTGGCCGCAGCCACCCTGTCTTCGTCGTCGGCCCACGCGGGCAACCGCAACCTGAGCACCGACCCCAAGCGGATGGCGGTAATCAAGGTATGGGACGCCATGATGCGCGGCGCCCGCAAGTACTGCGAGCAGGAAGGCTTCGTGACCGTGCATAACATGCCCCATATCGTGGGCGTGACCGGCGCGTGCGAAAACACCGACACCCTGTTTACCCTGGACTGGTACGACGGCAAGAAGATGTTCCTGCCCCAGTCGAACCAGCTCTACATCGAGATGCTGACCCAGGCCGTGGAAGGCGGCCGCGTGTGCGGCGAAATCCAGAGCTTCCGCAAGGAGCTGAACGCCGACAACCGCCGCTTGGCGCAGTTCACCTTGTTCGAAATTGAGCACCTCGGCGACCTCGACGAGCCTGCTGGGCCACCTGAGCGGCATCGTGCGCACCGCCGCCAACGAAGTAGCCACCAAGTGCGCCAAGGAGCTGGCCCTGTTCGGCCGCAACGCCGAAGACCTAGTGGACCTCACCTTCAAGCGCATGACCTACGCCGACGCCATCGAGCGGCTCAAGCCAGAAGGCTTCCCCGACCTGCAGTGGGGCGATGACCTGGGCGCCGAAGAAGAAGGCCGCCTCACCGAGCCTGGAAGGCCCCATCTTCATCACGCACTACCCGGCCGACATCAAGTTCTTCAACATGCGCAACAACGACGAGGACCCCCGCGTGGTGAACTCCTCCGACCTGCTGCTGCCGCTGTCGGGCGAGTCGGCTGGTTCGGCCGAGCGCGAGTTCGACGGCGCCAAGCTGCGCCACAAGCTGGAAACCAGCTCGATGCTGGCCGGCCTCATCCGCCAGGGCATGAAGCTGGAAGACTTCGAGTGGTACCTGAGCTTCCACGAGGAGCACGACGTAAAGCTGCACTCCGGTGCCGGCGTGGGCATGGCCCGCGTGGCCCAGTTCATCCTCGGCCAGACCGACATCCGCGAGTGCGTGCCCTTCCTGATTAACCGCGACAACGTAATTTAAGGGAACCAATAGCTGGTGCGCCAGCCGAACATCACCCGCAGCGGTCCTTGGGCAGTTGTGGGTGATAGTTCGTTTCTTTTAACCAAGAAAAGCTATGAAACTCGGCGCCATTACGTTACAAAATTCCGTTTGCCTGGCCACCGCGCCCTGGGAGCTCGAGGGGTCCGGGTATGAGCAGTTGGGGGCGATTTTCACCAAGACCGTGACCATGGAGCCCCGCCCGGGCCTGCCCGGCGACGAAGGCATCCTGCAAGTGGCCGACCAAACCCTGCTCAACCGCACCGACCTCCGCACCGAGGGGGCCGAGCCTGCTGGTGCAGGAGCACCTGCCGCGGCTGCGCCGCTTTGGCGTGCCCGTGTTTGTGAGCATCATGGCGCCCGGCGTGCCGGGCTTCCGCAAGATTGCGCGCTACCTGCAGCGCGAGGCCGGCGACCAGCTGGCGGGCCTGGAGGTGTACATCACGGCCCCCAACTCGGGCGCCGGGGCCGACATCACCGCCCGCCACGTGCGCGAAGCCACCGAGGCCGTACGCAACGAGCCTGCGCGACGACGCGGCCGTGATAGTGAAGCTGCCGCCGTGGCCCGACCACATCCGGGGCCTGGCCCTGGGCGCCCAGGAGGGCGGCGCCACGGCACTGGCCGCCACCAACACCCTGAAAGTGCTGCACCTGCCGGCCGACCCCAACGCCGCGCCGCTGGTGGGTGGGCTGTCGGGCGAGGCGCTGCGGCCCTGGCCCTGCGCTGCGTGTGGGAGCTGGCCCACGACGAACAACTGCACCTGCCCATTTTCGGCACGGGTGGCATCTTTACGCTGCGCGACGTGGAAGACTACCTCCGCGTGGGGGCTCATGCCGTGCAAGTGGCCAGCGGCGAATGGCTCTCGCCGGGGCTCTCGGCCCGGCTGGCGTCAGAAGTCGCGCTCAAATCGTCCGTAGCCCGGTAACTTCCCTCGTTCTTCGTCTCACTCTCCATCCCGCCCGTCCCGATGCAAAAGCTCCTCACCCGTGTTCAAACCGCCAATTCCCTGCTCTGCGTGGGCCTCGACCCCACCGGCGACGACGCCACGGCCACCCAGCGCCTGCAGGAAGTGGTAGCCCAAGCGGCGCCCTATGCCGCGGCGTTCAAGCCCAACCTGGCGTTTTTTCTGAGCCGCGAAAACGGCGTGGCCCTGCTCCAGCAGACGGTGCGCAGCATCCCCAAGGACATTCCGGTGATTCTGGACGGCAAATTCGGCGACATCGCCAACACCGCCGAGCAGTACGCCCGCTTCGCCTACGACATCGTGGGGGCCGACGGCGTGACGGTGAATCCCTACATGGGCGACGACACCATCCGGCCCTTTGCCCGGCCCGGCAAGCTGGTGTTTACCCTGGCGAAAACCTCCAACAAGCCCCAGCACGGCCTGCAGGACGCGGCCATGACCCGCGGCGGCTCCATCAGCGACTGGGCCGCCCGCCTGGCCAAGCTCATGGACGAAGAGCTCACCGAGGCCACCATCGGCCTGGTGGTGGGCGCGTCGGAGCCCGAAACGGTGGCCAAGCTGCGGGCCACGTGCCCTGACCAATGGTTCCTGGTGCCCGGCATCGGGGCGCAGGGCGGCGACTTGTCGGCCACGCTGCGCGCCGGGCTGCGGGCCGACGGCAGCGGCTTGCTCATCAACTCCTCGCGGGGCATTTGGCAGGCCGCCGATGCCGGTGCCGCTGCCCGGGAATTGCAGGAAGAAATCAACCAATTCCGGACGGTAGCAAGCCCCGCCCACACCTGACCAAAAAGCCGCTGTATAGCGGCTTTTTGCATCTTAGATTTTCCGTAAGAAATGACTCCATTTCCCGAAATTCATTCTTCCGCCACGCTCGACGCCGGCCTGCTGGAGCAGCAGCTGCGGCAGGAAGACGCGCTGCTGAGCGGGCACTTCCGGCTGTCGTCGGGCCTGCACTCCGATACCTACGTGCAGTGCGCCCGCTTCCTGCGCCGGCCTGAGCTGGCCGCCCCCGCCGCCGCAGCCCTGGCGGCCCGGATTCAAGCCGCCGGCCTGCAGCCAGACGTGGTGGTGGGCCCGGCTATGGGCGGCGTGGTGATAGGCTACGAGCTGGCCCGGCAGCTGGGCACGCCCGGCATTTTTACCGAGCGCGACGCCGATGGCCAGATGACTTTGCGCCGCGGTTTCACCATTGAGCCGGGCGAGAAAGTCATCATCGCCGAAGACGTAGTAACGACCGGCAAAAGCACGCTGGAAGTCGCCCGGGTGCTGCGCGAGCCTGGGCGCCGAAGTGCTGGCCGTGGCCTCGCTAATAGACCGGACGGGCGGAAAAGGTGGGCTGACTTTCCCGCATTTCGCCCTGCTTTCGGTCACAGCCGCGACCTTTGCGCCCGATACCTGCCCCCTGCGCCGCCGGCGTACCGGTGGTGAAACCCGGCAGTCGGCCGGAAAAAGCGTTTTAAGCGTTGTGTGTTTGAGTCTTTAGAAAATGAAAGAACGTCATGCAGAGCGCAGCGAAGCATCTTGCCCGTTTCGTTGCTCAAGCAATGATTTAGTGCCCCGAGCAAGATGCTTCGCTGCGCTCTGCATGACGTTTTAAGTATTGTCGCATAATCCTTCAATGACCGATACCCACACCATCCAGCTCACGCTGAAACCCGGCCAGCACGACGGCGACGGCCAGCGCGTGGCCGAGGCTGCCGCCCGCCACCTGGGCCTGGCCACCGGCCGCGTGCGCAGCGCCGCCCTCTACACGGTGCGCTACCCGCTCACCGAGAATCAGCTCAACGACTTCGCCACCCGTTGCCTCGCCGACCCGGTGCTGCACGACGTGCGCCTGAACGAGCTGACCGCCGCGCCCGGCTTTGCCACCTACATTCTGGTGGCCCGCCGCCCCGGCGTGACCGACGACGAAGGCACCTCCGCCCAAAATGCCCTGGCCGACCTGCTCAACGAGCCGCTGGATACGCACACCCAGCACATCTTCAGCAAGCGCCTCTACCTGCTCGAAAACGACCTGCCGGCCACCGACCTGCGCCGCATCGCCGAAGAATTGTTGGGCAATAAGCTCATCAACTGGCTGGAGGTAGGTCGCGTGGCCGATGGCATCCGCGACTACACGCCGCGCCCCGGCGGCGGCGCCGAAGCCATCACCGAAGTCATTTCGCTGACCGGCCGCAGCGATGCCGATTTGGTGCAGCTGTCGAAAGAGAACATCTATGCGCTGAACCTGGAGGAAATGCGGGCCGTGCGCGACTACTTCGCTGCTCCCGAAACCCAGGCCGAGCGCCAGGCCGCCGGCCTGCCCACCGACCCCACAGACTGCGAGCTGGAAATCATCGCCCAAACTTGGTCGGAGCACTGCAAGCACAAGGAGTTTTCGGCCCTCATCAACTACAAAGACCTGGAAACGGGCGAGGAGAAGCAGGTCGATTCGCTGTTTAAAACCTACATCAAAGACGCTACCTCCGAGGTAGACCGCCAGCTGCGGGCCAACGGCAACGACTGGCTGGTGAAGGTCTTCTCGGACAATGCCGGGGCCGTGCGCATCAACGCCGATTCTTTGTTTGTGTGGAAGGTGGAAACGCATAATTCGCCCTCTGCCATTGACCCCTACGGCGGGGCCATCACGGGCATTCTGGGCAACAACCGCGACCCACTGGCCACTGGCATCGGCGGCGCGCAGGCTGTTCAATACCAACGTGCTGTGCTTCGGCAACCCGGAGTACGACGGGCCGCTGCTGACCGGGCAGCTGCACCCGCGCCGCATTCTGGAAGGCGTGCGCAAGGGCATCGAGGACGGCGGCAACAAGTCGGGCGTGCCCACCGTGAACGGCGCCATCGTCTTCGACGACCGGTACGCCGGCAAGCCGCTGGTATACTGCGGCACCGGCGCTGTGATGCCGATGCAATTTGCAGGCAAAGACTCCTGGGAGAAAATCATCGACGCCGGCGACCGCATCATCATGGCCGGCGGCCGGGTCGGCAAAGATGGCATCCACGGCGCCACGTTCTCCAGCATTGAGCTGGACGAAACCGCGCCCGCCACGGCTGTGCAAATCGGCTCGCCCATTACCCAAAAGCTGGCCATGGATTTCCTGCTGCTGGCAGCCCGCCGCGGTCTGCTCAAGTGCAGCACCGACAACGGCGCGGGCGGCCTCTCGTCTTCTGTGGGCGAGCTGGCTGGCATCAGCGGCGGCGCGGTAGTGGAGCTGGAGCGCGTGCCCTGAAGTACCCCGGGCTGCGGCCCTGGGAGATTTTTGTAAGCGAATCGCAGGAGCGGTTTACGCTGGTAGTCGAGCCCGGCAAAATGACCGAGTTGCTGACCCTGGGCCAGGAAATGGAAGTTGAGCTAACCGACATCGGCTACTTCACCGCCGATGGCTTCCTGGACGTGCGCTTTGACGGCGCGCCCGTGGCCCGGCTCAACATGGAGTTCTTGCACGAAGGCGTGCCGCGCAAAATCCTGGAAGCGGAGTGGACGGGAATGAATGAAGAATTAAGAATGAAGAATGAAGAATTAGCCATGACGGCTGCCAATTCCTCACTCCTCACTCCTCATTCCTCATTCGACTACACGGCCACGTTGGGCCAGCCTGCTGGGCTCGCTCAACATCTGCTCGCGCGAGTCGGTCATTCGCCAGTACGACCACGAGGTGAAGGGCCGCACCATTGTGAAGCCCTTGATGGGTGCGACCGGCCAGGCGCCGCAGGACGCGGCCGTGGTGCGCTTCAATTTCGAGAGTTGGGAGGGAGTGGCCGTGAGCAACGGCATTCTGCCGCGCTACGGCGATTTGGACGCCTACCACATGTCGGCCGGCGCGTTTGACGAGGCCGTGCGGCAGATTATTGCAGTAGGAGGAGGCTGCCCAACCTGACGCCCGGCGACGGCATTTTCTGGTCGGTGAACGACAACTTCTGCGTGCCTGATTCGGTGTACGACCCCGTCATCAACCCCGACGGCAAGCAGAAGCTGGCAAAGTTGGTGCGCATGTGTGAGGCCCTGCGCGACGCCACAGCCGCCTACTGCATCCCGCTCACTAGTGGGAAGGACTCGATGAAAAACGACTTCAAGGCCGATGGCGTGAAGATTTCGGTGCCGCCCACCGTGCTCTACTCGATGACGGCCAAGATGGAAGACGTGCGCCGCGCCATCACCTCCGACTTCAAGCAAGCCGACGACGCGGTGTACCTGCTCGGCGAAACCCACGACGAGCCTGGGCGGCTCCGAGTTCTACGCCCTGCACGGCCGCCTGGGCGCCAATGTTCCCAAGGTTGATTTCGAAAAGGCCAAGGCCCTTTATACCCTCGTCGGCCAGGCCAACGACCAACACCTCATTCAATCCTGCCACGACCTGAGCGACGGCGGTCTGGCCGTAGCGCTGGCCGAATGCACCTTTGGCTACGACTGCGGCGCCACGGTTGAGCTGCCGGAAAATGGCCTGTCGCTGCCGGTGCAGCTGTTTTCAGAGTCGCATTCCCGCTTCCTGACCACGGTGGCGCCGGAGGACGTGGTGGCTTTTGAGCAACTGCTCGGCAGCCGCGCCGCTCGCCTGGGCACGGTTACGAAAGAGCCGCGCCTGGTGGTGCGCCACGGCAGCCGCGAGGTGATTTCGGCCGACTCCGATGTGCTTCGGAGTATATGGACCAATGGGCCTGTAAATCAATTACTAGGCGTTGGCGACGTGGCCAATGTCTCACATTCAACTTCACTGTAATGGCACAAGACTCATTTCCTCCGGCCCAAAAGCCTTTTGAGATGGTACAAGATGCCACTCGGGTAGCACATAAAGTTCAAATCCAGGCACAAGCCGGCGAGCCCAGGCGCGTAGGCGCGGTGCAGGCACTGATTCTGACCGGCTTCGGCATCAACTGCGAAGAAGAATTCGCGGCAGCCTACCGTTTGGCGGGCGCGCAGGCCACCATCGTGCACCTCAACCAAGTGCTGCACGGGCAGGTAAGCATCCACGATTTCGACATTCTGAACTTCCCCGGCGGCTTCTCCTTTGGCGACGACCTGGGCTCGGGCGTGGTGCTGGCTAACAAGCTGCGCTACCGCCAGACCGGTGCCGGCGGCCGCACGCTGCTCGACGACATCAAGGAGTTCATCGCCGCTGGCAAGTTTGTGCTCGGCATCTGCAACGGGTTTCAGGTACTGGTGAAATTGGGCCTGCTGCCCAACCTGAGCGGCCACGTGACGCCCGAAGTCACGCTGACCCACAACGCCAGTGGCCGCTACGAAGACCGATGGGTAACGCTCCGCGTGAACCCACTAACCCAAACGCCCTTCCTGAAAGGCATCGATACGCTGGAAGTGCCCGTGCGCCACGGCGAGGGCCGGCTCGTGATTTCCGACCCTGCCATTCAGCAGCGCATCGAAGCCGCGGGCCTGAACTGCCTGAGCTACCTCGACGCCGCCGGCGACGGCACCGGCGTGTACCCCTTCAACCCCAACGGCGCGGCCCTGAACTGCGCCGGCCTCACCGACCCCACCGGCCAGGTATTCGGCCTTATGCCGCACCCGGAGGCCTTTCTCTCGGCCTACAACCACCCGGACTGGGCCCGGCGTCGGCGGTTGAATCCTTCAGCTTCCGAAGAAGGCGAAGGGCTCCAGATTTTTAAGAACATCGTGGCGCACATTACCCATTCGCGTACCGCAGCCACAGCTGCGGAAAATGAATTTGCCACTCAGAGCTAGTCTCCTGTACAGTCGCTAATGAACACGCTCACCCAGTTCGCTTCTCCTCAGCTGCCATTGCTGCACCGCGGCAAAGTCCGCGACAGCCTGCGTGCGCCCTCCGGCGACCGGCTCATCATCGTCACCGACCGCCTTTCGGCGTTTGATTCGGTGCTGGAAACGGCCATTCCGCACAAAGGCGCCGTGCTCAACGGCCTGGCCAATTTCTGGTTCGACAAAACCCAGCACATCATTCCGAACCACGTGCTCAAGCTCGTGGATGCCAACGCCATGCTGGTGAAAGAGGCCGAGCCCATCAAGGTGGAAATGGTAGTGCGACAGTACCTCACCGGCTCGATGTGGCGCGGCTACCAGGCCGGGCAGCGTACGTTCTCGGGCGTAACGGTGCCCGACGGGCTGACCAAAAACCAGGCGTTTCCGCACTCCATCGTGACGCCCACGACCAAGGAGGAATCGGACCGCGAAATCACCCCCGAAAACCTGGTGAGCGAAGGCTGGGTGACCAAGGAACTCTACGACCAGATGGCCGTGAAGTCCCAGATGCTGTTTGCCGTGGGCTCGCAGGCGCTGGCCGAAAAGGGCATTATCCTGGTGGATACCAAGTATGAGTTTGGTCTGCTGAACGGCAAACTGATTCTCATCGACGAGATGCACACGCCGGACTCGTCCCGGTTTTGGAGTACCGAAGACTACGCCCAAAACCCCGAAACGGCCGAGCAGATGGACAAGGAGTACGTCCGCCAGTGGCTCATTGCCAATAAAAAAGACGGCCAGTACCCCCGCGCCCTCACGCCGGAAGTAGCCCAGGAAGCCAGCCGCCGCTACCTCAACATCTACCAGCGCATCACCGGCCAGGCCCTGCCGACCGCAGAGACTGAAGCCGCCGACGCGCCCCACACCGGCCGCCACGACGCCCGTGCACGCCTGCTGGCCAACCTGGTGCAGGCCGGCCTGGTGAAGGACGCTTGGGTGAACATCGTGATGAGCTCGCCCACCGACAAGGAGCACTGCCTGAAAATCCGGGAGCAGTTTGAGGGCTACGGCATCTTCACGCAGCTGCGCGTGACGTCGGCCCACAAAAACGGCGAAGTCATTGCCGACATGGCCGAAATCTGGAACAACAGCATCGAGCCCGGCGTCATTATCGCCGCAGCCGACCTCTCCAACGGCCTCGGCGGCGCGCTGGCGGCCAACGTGAACGTGCCCGTCATCAGCTGCCCGCCGTGGAAGGATTACGCCGAGCCTGGCCATGAACCTCAACTCGTCGGTCATCATGCCCAGCGGCACCCCCAACCTGACGGTGGTGCGCCCCGACAACGCCGCCCAGGCCGCCCTGCGCGCCCTGAACCTGCCCCGCCTGCGCGAGCGGCTCAACCAGGACATCAAAGCCACCAAAGCCAAGCTGAAAGCCGCCGACGCCGAGCTGCGCGTGCTGTAGCCACCCACCGGAAACGCATGGAAGCCTCCACTCCTGAACAACTAGTTGCCGCTTACATCGACGCCTACAACCGCTTCGATGTGGAAGGCATGCTGGCGCCCCTGCACGACGACGTGGAGTTCCGAAACGTTGCCAACGGCGAAGTAAACCTGACCACCACCGGCAAGGAAGCCTTCCGCCAACAAGCCGAGCAGGCCACGCAGTATTTCTCTGAGCGGCGGCAGCACGTCACGCAGTGGGAAGTGAGCAATCACCGGGTAGAAGTTACCATCGACTTCACGGCAGTGGCGGCCATCGCCTTACCCAAGGGATTGAAACCGGGCGACACCTTGCACCTGCAGGGCAAGTCCGTGTTCCGCTTCCAGGACGGCAAAATCATTTTCATCGAAGACATTAGTTAAGGCCTGACCTAGGCTCCCCTATTTTGACCACATCCCAAACCGTTTTGCTCCTGGGCTCCGGCGCCCGCGAGCACGCGCTAGCCGAAAAGCTGACCCGCGACGGGGCCACGGTGCACGTGCTGCCTGGCAACGCCGGCATTCCGAACAGCCACCCCGATGTCAACCCGCTGGAATTTGAAGCGGTACGAGCCTTTGCCCAGGCGCACGAGGCCCAGCTGATAGTGGTGGGCCCCGAGGCGCCGCTGGCTGCCGGCATCACCGACTTTTTTGCCGGTTCCAACATCAAGGTATTTGGCCCAACCCGCGCCGCGGCCCGGCTGGAAAGCTCCAAGGTGTGGAGCAAGGACTTCATGCGCCGCCACGGCGTAGCCACGGCCCAGGCCTGGCAGTTTCGCAGCGACAACATCGCGGCGGCCCGCGCCAAAGCCGCCGAGCCTGGGCGGGCACGTGGTGGTGAAGTACGACGGCCTCGCAGCCGGCAAAGGCGTGTACGTGTGCTCGTCGCTGGAAGAAGCCGAAGCGGCCCTCAGCGAGCTGCAAACGCAGTTTACGGGCTGGTTTTCCTTCCTGCTGGAAGAAAAGCTGACCGGTCCCGAAATCAGCATCATCGGCCTCACCGATGGGCGCGAAATCAAGCTGCTGGCTACCTCGCAGGACCACAAGCGCCTGCTGGCCGGCGACCAGGGCCCCAACACCGGCGGCATGGGCGCCTACTGCCCCGTGCCATTCGCCAACGACAACGTGCTGGCTGCCATTCGGCGCGACATCATCGACCCCACGCTGCGCGGCCTGCAAAACGAGCAGTTTGCGTTTCACGGCTTCCTGTATTTCGGCATTATGCTCACGCCCAGCGGACCCAAGCTGCTGGAATACAACGTGCGCCTCGGCGACCCCGAAGCCGAAGTGCTGCTGCCCGCTCTGGATAGCAGCCTGCTCAAGTTGATTGAAGCGACCCTGGATGGCACGCTGGCCCTGCAAACCGTGCGGCAGCGGCCCGGCGCATTCGTGGGAGTGGTGCTGGCCTCGGGCGGCTACCCGGCGCCGAAGTTTCCCACCGGCTTCCCCATCACGGGCCTCGACCAACTGCCGGCGCACGTGCGGGCCTACCACGGCGCCACCCGGCTCGACGCCGAGGGCCGGCTCGTGACCAACGGCGGCCGCGTGCTGGTGCTCACCGCCCATGGCCCCGATTTGGAAACGGCCACCGCCCGCGCCTACGAGGCCTGCGCCAAGGTCACTTTCCAGGACGCCTACTACCGCCCCGACATTGCCCAACGCCCGGCGCCCGTGCTAAGCGCCAGCGCCGTAAATTGAAGTTGAAAACTCAACCATGAGCAGCCACACTCCCGCCGAAGCGAATCATCAAGCACCCCAGTTTTCGGGTGGCGCGAGCGTGGCGACGCCCGGCGAAGGGCCGCGGAAAGCCCGTTTGGCCATTCTGCTCTCGGGCCGTGGGTCCAATATGCTGTCGCTAGTGCAAGCCACCAAAACCGGCGCGCTGCACGGCCTGGCCGAAGTAGCCGTGGTGTTCAGCAACCAGCCCGACGCGCCCGGCCTGGCGCTGGCCGCCGCCCAGGGTTGCCCGGTGGCCTCATTGCCCAGCCAGGGCCGCAAGCGGGAGGCTTTTGATGCCGAAGCCGCGGCGCTACTCCAGCAATACGCCCCCGATTTTGTGGTGCTGGCGGGCTACATGCGCATCCTGTCGCCGGCGTTTATTCAGCCGTTTGCAGGGCGCATTCTCAACATTCACCCCGCCGATACGCACCAACACCAGGGCCTGCACGCCTACGAGTGGGCCTTCGATAACAAGCTGGCCGAAACCAAAATAACCGTGCATTTGGTTGACGAAGGTCTCGACACTGGGCCCATTCTGGCTCAAGAACCGGTGGACTTGCGCGGGGCCGATACCCTCGCCGAAGTAGAGCGCCGCGGCCTGGCCGTGGAGCACCGGCTTTACGCCCAAACCCTAGCTGAATTAATCAAAAAAGCACGTCATGCAGAGCGCAGCCAAGCATGACATCCAATATTTAGTAAGACTTAATACCCCAATCCAATGTGTGGAATAGTAGGTTTTCATGGCCCCGACGACGTCGTAGCTGATATGGTGGTTGGCCTCACCGCCCTGCAACACCGGGGGCAGGACGCGGCCGGCATCGCCACGTTCGACGGCACCTCGTTCCACCTGCACAAGGGCCAGGGCTTGGTGAACGACGTGTTCAAAAAGAAGCACCTGAAGAAGCTCAAGGGCAACAGTGGCATCGGCCACGTGCGCTACACCACCCAAGGTGCCAACGATTCCAATCTGGCCCAACCCTTCACCACGAGCTACCCATTTGGCCTGGCGATGGTGCACAACGGCAACGTCATCAACTTTCGCGACGTGGCCAAGCGCTTGCACGAGAAGTACCACGTGCTGCCCAAAACTACCAACGACCTCGAGCCTCATCATGTACACCTTCGCCTCGGAGCTGCGCGTAAAGAACCTGGACAACCTCTCGGTAGTCGACATTTTCGACGCCGTGGAAACCACCCAGGAGCTGGTGGAGGGCGCCTACGCCACCATCACGCTCATAGCAGGGCACGGCCTGCTGGCCTTCACCGACCCGCTGGCCATCCGGCCGCTGGTGTTGGGCCGTCGCGACTCGCCCGCCGGCCCGGTGTACGCCTTCGCGTCGGAAAGCACCTGCTTTGACTTTCTGGGCTTCGAGTTCATTGAAAACGTGGGCCCCGGCCAGGCCATTTTCATTGACAACAACTTCCAGGTTCATTACAAGAACCCTTACGAACTACCCAAGAACTTCTGCGCCTTCGAGCAAATCTATTTTGCCCGCGAAGACTCCGTCATCCACGGCCGGCTGGTGGCCCGCGAGCGGGTGCGCCTGGGCAAGGTGCTGGCCCGCAAAGTGGCCAATGCCGGCATCAAGCCCGACATGGTGATTGATGTGCCGAGCAGCGGCTACTTCTCGGCCTCCGGCCTGGCCGAGGCCATTGGCGTGCCCTACCGCCGTGCGCTGGTGAAGAACAACCACATGGGCCGTTCCTTCATCGTGGCCACCCAGGCCGGCCGCGAAGACGTGGTAAAGAAGAAGCTCAACCCCATCCGCGAGTTTGTGCAGGGTAAAAAAGTGGCCGTGGTGGACGACAGCATCGTGCGCGGCACCACCTCCCGCCGCATCGTGCGCCTGCTACGCGACGCCGGCGCCACCGAGGTGTATTTCATTTCCAGCGCGCCGCCCATCGTGTCGCCCTGCATCTACGGCATCGACATGGCCATGAGCACCGAGCTGATTGCGGCCAACTACACCGAAGACGAAATCTGCCGCTACATCGAAGCCGACAAAGTCATTTACCAGGATTTGGAGGATTTGCAGGAGCTGTTTTCGGAAGAAAAAGGCCACGGCGGCAGCTGCTTCGCCTGCTTCTCTGGCAAATACCCCACCGGCGACGTGACCCACTACCTGCGCCACGTGCAGGAAGAGCGCGCCAGCCACCGCCCCGAAAAAGGTAAGAAAAACCTATCGGTGAGCGCAAAAGCGCCCGAGCCCACGGAGCACTAGTCCGTATCAAAATAGAAGAACGTCATGCAGAGCGCAGCGAAGCATCTTTACCGAAGTAGTAATCTAATCGACAGGATTAGTCGGGCGGTAAAGATGTTTCGCTGCGCTCTGCATGACGTGCTGTTTGCCCTTTAAAAAAGTCCAAAGCTTCCCATGTCCACTTCAACTGAAAATCCCGCCGGCTACTCCATCGAAGAAGGCAACGCCGCCTCGCGCAACGCCTACAACTGGTCGAAAAAACCTTCCAGAACCGCAAAGGCAAGCCCGGCGAGCCCGCCCAGGACCTCGACGGCGGCTTCTCCAACGAAATCCGTTTCGGAGCCGAGCGCCTCGGCATAAGCTCAGACGGCATCGGGACCAAGATTGAAGTGGCCGAGCGCCTGAACAAGTACGACACCCTCGGCTACGACCTCATCGCCATGACCGCCGACGACCTCATCGCCGCCGGCTTCGTGCCCACCAACCTCTCCAACATCATCGACGTGAACCACCTCGACTACGACGTGGTGGACCAGATGATGCGCGGCCTGCACGATGCCGCCAACTTCGCCCAACTGGCCATCACCGGCGGCGAAATCGCGGAGTTGGGCAACCGCATCGGCGGCTGGCCGGGCGCCAAAATGAACTTCAACTGGTGCTCCACGGCCATCGGGGTGTTGCACCCCAGCCTGGCCCAACCCCTGAGCGGCAAAACCGCCCAGGCCGGCCATGTGGTGGTGGCCCTGCGCTCGCCCTCGTTCCGCTCCAACGGCTACTCGCTGGCCCGCAAAACCCTGCAGAAGGTATTCGGCGACAACTGGCACGAAGCCGATTACGACGGGCTCGATGCCGGCGAGTATCCCACCTGGGGCGATGCCATGCTCGCGCCCTCGCTCATCTATGCGCCCGGCGTGGCCGCTCTGCTCGACGCCGGCCTGCCGCTCCACGCCGTGGCCCACATCACCGGCGGCGGCCTGGCCGATAACTTCCAACGCGTGCTCAAGAACGGCCTCGGCGCGGTGCTCGACAACCTGTTTCCGCCCCTGCCCGCCATGCAGCGCCTCTGCGAAATCGGCGACATCACCCCCGAAACTGCCTATCTCTACTGGAACATGGGCACCGGCATGCTCCTGGTGACCGAGGAAGCTGCCGCCGCTGCCGTAGTGGCCTCGCTGCAAGCCAGTGGCTACGATGCGCAGGTAGCAGGCCACCTCACTGCTGAAGCTGGCGTGACGCTGCGCGTGGGCGCGGGCGAGTTGCGGTACGCATAGAGTTCAGATTAACCGAAAAAGAACGTCATGCTGAGCGCAGCCGAAGCATCTCGCGTGTGGTAGTAACTCAACTGAATGGTTTACTGCTGCATGCGAGATGCTTCGGCTGCGCTCAGCATGACCGTTTGGTGAACTACTTAAACAGTCCCAGTGAATGAAATATTATTGTCAGGACAATTTCGATGACCTCCCCGAAAATGCGTGGCATTCATTGCTTGACAGAGTTATTGGGAATGCAACCCATTTCGAGGTAAGCCGGATATTCTCAAAAGCTCCATTTTCGGCAGCATTCACCGCTGCGGAGGTGCCTTTGCCTCAGAATATTAATAGGCCCTATGCGGCTACTAACCGCTTCTTATTGACGCCAGAGGTGATTGCTCAAGTGAAAAGCAAAACCTACAGCGACTGGGACAATCATGATTCAGAAGACCCTGCTTTTTATCAGGAAGACGTACTTCTTCTTGGGACAATAACCCATGAAGATTATGTGGTGATGCGGCTTGATGAAAAAGACAGGTTTGAGCTAAATAGCCAAGGCTTCGACTTCTGGTGCGAATGGAACTTCAATTAATTTGACGTTACTCACGCTCCACGCACCGGCCGCTTCTCCAGAATCAACTTGGTGCGGTAGTCATTCAGCCCCATTTCCAGCCCAACCGGGAAGGTGTGGGGATTGAGGAAGCGGCGGACGCTGGGGTCCAGGCTTTGCACTTCGCGCTGGGCATGGGCGCGGCTTTCGGTGAGGCTGGGAAGGTCCAATACCCGTTTTCCTTGGCGGAATACAGGCTCCAGTAGCTCCTTGAACTTGGTTTCGGGCTTGATGAGTAGGCGGCGGGTGGCATCGGCGGGGTCCACGATGGTGAGCTGGTCGGGGAGGGGCTCGGCGGTGTTGTAGAGCATGTCGGCGCGGGGCTTGCCGTACTCGTTGAGGTAGCGGCGCACCTGCAGGATGCCGGGAATGCTGGTTTTGGCCACTTGCTCCGAGAGCTTGATGGTGAAGTCCCAGCCCGAGTCGTCGGCCTTGCGCAGGGCGGCCAGCTTGTACACGCCGCCCAGGGCCGCCTGGTTGTAAGCCGTCACGAGTCGCGTGCCCACGCCCCAGGTATCGATGCGGGCGCCCTGCTGCTTGAGGCTGGTGATGAGGTTTTCCTCCAAATCGTTGCTGGCCACGATGCGCGTGTTGGTAAAGCCAGCCTCGTCGAGCACGGCGCGGGCCTCGCGGCTGAGGTAGGCCAGGTCGCCCGAATCGAGGCGGATGCCGGCCAGGCTCGTGGCCGTTGGCGCGCATCTCGCGGGCCACCTTGATGGCCTGGCGCACGCCCTCGATGGTGTCGTAGGTATCGACCAGAAACACGGAATCATCCGGAAAGGCCTGCGCGTAGGCCGAGAAAGCCTGCGTTTCGTCGCCAAACGCCTGCACCCAGGCGTGGGCGTGGGTGCCGCGCACCGGGATGCCGTAGCGCTGCCCGGCCAGCACGTTGCTGGTGGCATCGGCGCCGCCCAGGTAAGCGGCGCGGCTGGCCCCCAGGCCCCCATCAAACCCCTGGGCCCGGCGCAGGCCGAACTCGAGCACTTGGTCGGCGGGCCCGGCGGCTTCGCGGATGCGGGCGGCCTTGGTGGCAATCAGGGTTTGGAAGTTGACGAGGGTGAGCAGGGCCGTTTCCAGCAGGGGCTTGCAGCAGTGGCCCGCGCACGCGCACGAGTGGTTCGTTGCCGAACACCACGGTGCCCTCGGCCACGGCGTCGATGTCGCAGGTGAACTTGAGCTGGCGCAGGTATTCCAGGAATTCCGGCGGGAACAGCGCGGTGCCTTTGCTGCCGCGCAGGCTGCTGAGGTAGGCCAGGTCGTCGTCGGAAAAACGCAGATTTTCCACCCAATCCACGGCCAGGGCCAGCCCGGCGGCCACCGCGTACCCGCCCTGAAACGGCGCCTTGCGGAAATACAGGTGAAACACCGCCTCGCGGTCCTGCATGCCCTGCTGCCAGTAGCCGTAGGCCATCGTGAGCTGATACAAATCGGTGACGAGGGCCAGCGAGGGCGCGTAGAGGCCGGAAAGGGGGCTGAATTCATATGGCAACGTGGACTGGTAAGGGGAAGTACGGCCCAGCTGCAAAGGAAGCCATAGCGCCGGGATTACTTTTCGGGTTTCCCACGCCTCAGCCCCGTACTTTGCGCCCCGTGCCACAGTCATCTACTGCCGTTTTTCGTTACACGCGCCGCTTGGGCCTGCTTTCGGCGAAGCACCGGCTGGCGATTGGGCTGGTGCTGGGGGCCGTTTCGTGGGCTCTCGCGCCCGACGGTATCGACGCCATCAGCCGTTGGGTGGCCGCCTGGGACATATATGCCGGAACCACCCTGCTTCTAATCGGGGCAGCCATGTTCACTGCCGACGCGGCCACCATCCGCAAGGTGGCCAACAGCGAAGACCTGGGCCGGCTGCTGGCCTTCGTATTTGTGCTGGTAGCGGCCCTTGCCAGCCTGCTGGCCGTGGTGGCCCTGATGGGTACAATAGACACGCTTTCGCGCACGGCCCTCACGCAGCACGTGGCCCTGAGCATTGTGGCCGTGCTCGAGGCGTGGCTGCTGGTGCACACCGTGTTTACGCTGCACTACGCCCATATTTATTACGACAACGACGAAAAAACGGCTCCGACACCCGCGGGCTGGACTTTCCCGGCAACGACCCCGAGCCCGACTACCTCGACTTCGCCTACTTCGCCTTCACCATCGGCATGGCCGCCCAAACGGCCGACGTCACCATTCCCGGCAAGCGGCAGCGGCGCACGGCCTTGCTCCACGCCATCATTTCCTTCGGCTTCAACACGGCCATTGTGGCCCTGAGCATCAGCGCGCTGGCCGGGCTTCTTTAGTTGCTGGTTGCTGGTTGCTAGTTGTCAGTTTCTAGTTGCCAGTGATGATGAGTAGTTGTTTTCTTCATGTATTTCTACACAAAGAACCAATTACCAGCAACTTACAAATAGCAACCAGCAACTGATAACCAGCAACTAAGATATCAGCCCGCGGCTGACGGCGAGCTTGATGAGGGCGGCGGTGTTCTTGGCCTGGGTTTTGGCGATGATGTTCTGGCGGTGCGTTTCGATGGTGCGCTTGCTCGTGAAAAGCTTGTCGGAAATCTCGCCGTTGGTCATGCCTTCGGCAATGAGCTTGAGCACTTCCAACTCGCGGGTGGTGAGGTCGGACCCGGCGTGGGCTTCGCCCACCTCGTGCACCGGCGCCAAGGGCTGAGACACGGCCTTGTATAGCATGTTGAGGCCGATTTCGGAGCACAAAAACGGGTTGCCGGCCGCTACGGTGCGAATGGCGTAGGTGATTTCGCTGATGGCCGCGTTTTTGAGCACGTATCCCGAGGCCCCCGCTTCGAACATACGCGTGACGTAGTTTTCGTGGTCCAGCATGGTGAGCACCAGGACTTTGGTATCGGGGAAGCGTTGGCGGAGCTCGGGAACGGTGGCAAATCCGTCGAGCACGGGCATCTGGACGTCCATCAGCACCACGTCGACGGGCATGGTTTCGAGCATCGACAGCACTTCGGCCCCGTTACTGGCTTCCCCTACCACGTCGAGGTCGGCGTCGGCGGAAAGAAGCGCCCGGATGCCGTCGCGCAGGATGGTGTGGTCGTCGGCAAGAAGAATGCGAATCATAGCTAAGGAGGAGTTTGGGATACCGAAACGGCTGGCTCCATACAAAGTTGGCTCAACGCTGGTATACGGAATACCGTACTACGTATTTATACGAAAGGTAAAACTCCTGTAGGGCCATTTACTGGGATTAATACGGCTTTTACACCTGGTTCCACGGTTGAGCTTAGCTCAACCTGTACTTTCGGAGCGGTTTCATCCGGGCGGTGTTCGATACCGCAATAATCAATATCTTACATTTCGCTCCTCCATCACTTCCAATGATTAGCTTGCTGCTCACCGACGGCCATCTCCCGACCCGCGAGGCTCTGCGCGCAGGGCTGGGTGCCACGGCGTGCCTGGAGGTGGTAGGCGAAGCCGGCACGGGCGCCGAGCCTGCTCGACGAACTGGCCCGCACCACGCCCACGGTGGTGCTGCTCGACCTGAGCCTGCCCGGCCCCGACACCTTTGCGCTGCTGCCGGCGCTGCGGCGGCAGTACCCCCCTGCGCGTGCTGGCGCGGGCCGAACTCACCAACGAATACTACGTGACCCGCGCCTTCGACCTCGGCGCTCACGGCTACCTCCTGAAATCGGCGCAGACGGCCGAGCTCGTGCACGGCATCACCACGGTAGCGGTGGGCCGGCCGTTTCTGTGCTCTGCTATCGGCATGGCCTTGCTGGGCCGGCTCAAAGCCGCGGCTACGCCCAGCCCCGCGGCCCAGGCGTCGCTGGGTTTGAGCAAGCGCGAAATGGAAGTGCTGGTATTGGTGGCCCAAGGCCTAACCAACGCCGAAATCGCGCTCAAGCTTTTCACGAGCAAGCGCACCATCGAAACCCACCGCCAGAACATCATCGCCAAAACCCAGGCCAAGAACACCGCCGCCCTCATCAAGCTCGCCGCCAGCCAGGGCCTGCTGCCGGAATAACGAGTGGCTGAGTGAGGGAGTGACTGAGTGGTAATATTCCTCCCATTCACTCCCTCACTCTTTTTAGTCGCAGTTTTGGGCGGCAATGATGAACTCGGCCAGGCTCGCGGAAGCAGCCGTGCCCGCCGGCCACCTGGCAATGGAAGTCGGCCACCGAGCGGGCGAAAGACGTGGCATCGCCGGGGCAGGCCGACAGGCCCACCAGCTTCAGGATTTCAAGGTCGTTGGTGTCGTCGCCGATGAAGGCCACCTCCTCGGCAGCCAGGCCGGTCCGGGCCAGAATGCTCTGCAGGCAGACCGGCTTGTCTTTGATGCCCAGGTGCAACTCCTCGATGCGGAGCTTGGCGGCGCGGGTGCGCACCGAAGGCGAGGTTTCGCCCGTCATGATGCCCGTCTCGATGCCGTGGTGGCGCAGGCGCTCCACGCCCATGCCGTCGCGGATGTTAAAGCGCTTCATTTCCTCGCCCCGCTCCGAATAATACACGCCGTTGTCGGTGAGCACGCCGTCGCAGTCGGTGAGTACCAGGCGGATGCGGCGGGCGCGGGCGGTGAGGTCGGCTAATTTCATAAAACAAGGAAAAGCAGCGGTGAAAAGCACCCAATGTGGGCCAGGTGGGTCAATGAGGCCGCAAGAACGGCACAGAACCGCAAAAGGAAATTGTACAGGAATTGTAATTATCCCGGAAAGTGTATCTTGGGCTTGAAAACCATTGCTATTGTATCGTATGAAGAATCACTTGGCTATGGGGGCTGTGCTGGCCCTGTTGATTCCCGCAGTGGCCCAAGCCCAGGCACCGCGCGATGCCGTGATAGCCGCCGAGACGGCTTTTGCCGCCCAGGCCGTGCAAGCTGGCACCGGGCCTGCCTTCCTGGCAAATAGTGCCCCCGCGGGCCTGATTGTGGAACAGGGCAAGTGGGCCAACGCCCAGGAGGTCTGGAAAGCCCGCCCAGCCCGGCCCGGCAGCCGCCTGGTGTGGTACCCCGTGCTGGCCGATGCCGCCCAGTCCGGCGACCTGGGCTACACCACCGGCCCGTGGACGTCCTTCAAAAACGATGAGCCGCAGGCTTCGGGCGAGTACGTGACCGTGTGGCGCAAACAGCCCGATGGCAAGTTGAAATTTGTGGTGGACATGGGCATCGAGCGCATCGGTGTCGCGCCCGCGAAGGCAGCGGTGGTGCCCCAGCCGCGCCTCCAGGCAGCGGCTGCCACGCCCAGCACCGCTCCCTCCAACATCGTGCTCGACGTCGACCGCAAATTTGCCACGGCCCAGCAGCTGAAGCCCGGCGCTACTTACCATCAGTACCTGAGCAGCGAGGCCCGGCTTTACCGCCCCGGCCTGTCGGTGATGCAAGGCGCTGCCGCCGCTGCCAACATGAAAAATCTCGACGGTGGTTATCTCTTCACGCCGGCAACGGGGTACCTGGCCGCGGCCGGCGACCTGGGCTACGTGGTGGGCACCCTGCACCGCCCCCGCGGCGCCAAGCACCCGGAAGAAAACGGCAGCTTCCTGCGCATCTGGCGTCGCGAAGCCGTGGACGGCTGGCGCATCGTGCTGGAGATATTCAACTTTACCCCTGCAACAGTGGCCGCCGTGGTAGCCCCGGGGGCCAGCAATGCCTCGGCCACGCCCGGGCAGGCGCCCGTCAAGAGCCCGCAATAAACAAAGGTGACGCCGCCCGGTGCGGGCTGAAAACGCTTCCAGAAAAAGTCCACTTCGCACCTGGCAAAATGCGACAAGCCCCGGCACTAAGCAGTACCGGGGCTTGTCACATATCAGGGCAGGTTGCTTTGAGAGGACGGCTTGCCAGGGGCTGCTGCCTTGCAATGACAGATGGTTACGCGCCAGTGGGAGCAAGGCGCACCACCAGTCCGTCCATGCGGGGCGTGAGGCGAATCTGGCAGCTCAGGCGGCTGCCTAGGTGCACTATGGGCAGGGTTTCGAGCATGTCGAGCTCGTCGTCGCCGGGCTCGGGGAGGGCCGGGCCGGCCAGCACTTCTACGTGGCAGGTGGCGCAGAGCGCCATGCCCCCGCAGGTGGCCATGATGTCGTAGCCACTGGCTTTCAGCAGCTCCATCAGGCTCAGGCCCATGTCGGTGGGGGCTACAATTTCGGTACGTTGGCCGGGCGCTTCTTCTACGTAGATGCGGATGTCTTCTTCCATAAAGTGAATGTATGAATGAGTAATTGAGTGAATGAGTGGTCAGGCGTCTTAGCTATTCACTCATTCACTCAATTGCTCATTCACATCGTGGGTACCCCGTTCACCGTGGTGTACTTCAGGGTGTACTTTTTGTCGGGGTAGATGTACTTGAACGCGCCCTGGCACATGAGCGCGGCCTCGTGGAAGCCGCACAGAATGAGCTTGAGCTTGCCGGGGTAGGTGTTGATGTCGCCGATGGCAAACACGCCGGGCAGCGAGGTGCTGTAATCGAGGGTGTCGACCACGATGGCGTCGTCGGTCAGCTCAAGGCCCCACTCGCCGATGGGGCCGAGCTTGGGCGTGAGGCCAAACAGCGGAATGAAATGGTCGAGCGGCACGGTTTCGGCGGTGCCGTCGTTGGCAGTGATGGTCACCTGGGCCAGCTTGCCGTTGCCGTGCAGGTGCGTCACGTTGGAGCTGAGCACCAGCTTGATTTTGCCGGCTTCGGCCAGGGTCTTTACTTTCTCGGCCGAGTCGGCGGCGCCGCGGAACGTGGTGCCGCGGTGCACCAGGGTCACATCGGCGGCCACGTTGGCGAGGAAGTTGGTCCAGTCCAGGGCCGAGTCGCCGCCGCCGGCAATGACGATTTTCTGGTCGCGGAAGTGCTCGGGGTCGCGCACCATGTAGTGCACGCCTTTGCCGCCTTCAAACTGCTCGAGGTTTTCCACGGCCGGCTTGCGGGGCTCAAACGAGCCCAGGCCGCCGGCAATGGCCACGGCCTTGCAGTGAATCTCGGTGCCGTCGGTGGTGTAGAGCTGGAAGGAGCCGTCGTCGAGCTTGGCAAACCGCTCCACCCGCTCACCCAGCGTGAAGGTGGGGTGGAACGGCTCAATCTGCTTCATCAGGTTGTCGACCAGGTCGCCGGCCAGGATTTCGGGAAAGCCGGGAATGTCGTAAATCGGCTTCTTGGGATAAATTTCGGAGAGCTGGCCACCGGGCTGGGGCAGGGCGTCTACCACGTGGCAGCGGAGCTTGAGCAAACCGGCTTCAAAAACGGCAAACAGACCGACCGGGCCGGCCCCGACAATACAGATATCCGTGGAAATTACGTTGGGCATAATAGCAATAAGTGCCTGAACAGGCGCCTGGTGAAAAGCGGCCGTAAAGGTACGGCCCGCAGCCGGGGCAGCCAACGGCGGCCCGTTTTATAACAACGGGAAGCCCCAAAACGTTGGCCGATGCCCGGGCGTGGCCCACAAAAATCTATTAGCCCGCAGCGCGTTCGCTAAGTTCCGGCTCTAACTCAGGCTTGAGTTCGTCGAGGAACTGAGCGGCTTCCCAGATGGTCAAAAAGTGGCGCACGGGCATGGCCTGGCTGGTGGTGATTTCGTCGGAGTACCGGCGCGTGGGCAGGCCCGGCACGTGCACTTCGGCCACCATGCTCACGCCGCGCTGCACAATAAGCTGCTCCACCGCCTGGAACTCCTCCAACAGGTTGTAGTTGACCTGGTTAACCACCTGCATGTCGCTGAGGATGCTGAACCCCGGCCGGACCTCGGCTAGCGCAGCACTCCAGTCTTCCCGATAATACGGCAGGGCCCGGGCCTGCTGCATTGGGTCAAAATTCTGGTAGAACAGCCGGTTTTTGTCATCTTCAACGGTAAGCTGGTATTCAGGACGGAAAGCAATAACGCGCATAGGGCAACTATCTCATAGCAAAGCGAGTCCGGATAAATACTTAGGGCTCGGAAGGGTTACAATATTAATACGTAGCAAGTTTATATTACTAAAATCCGGTAACTAAAATGAGATGGCCAGGCTCGACGTGAGGTTGCCGTAGCTGTCGGCGCTGGGGTCCTCGGCCCGCTGAAAGACCGGCGCCCGGCCGCGCAGGTAGCGGCCTTCTACCCGCAGCAGCACGTTGGTAGTAGGAGCATAGTCGAGGTTGAGCGAGCCGCCGCCCGCCCGAAAATCGGGTTCTCCCGGGTTCGGAGTAATTCCGCTGATGATGACACCGCGCTCGGCGAAATAATATTCGGCGCGAGCAGCCGCCGTCCACTTGGCGGCCAGTTGGTAGCGCGCGAAGGCGGCGCCGGTGTGCCAGGTGTCGTAGTGGCCGTACCGTTCGGTTTCCTGCTTGCCCACGTCGAAGACGCCGGCCAGGCTCAGGCGGTCGGTGAGGGCATAGGTCAGGTAAAAGTTGTGGAAGTAGCGCCGGCGCGTGTGGCTGCCGAAAGGCTGCTCATCGCCGAAAAAGAGCTGCTGTTGAGCAGCAGCTTGGAGCTGGGCTTCCACTGAATCTGGGTGCCGAGGGCCTTTTTCTCGTTGGTTTCTCGGATAAGCTGCCAGCCGTTGAGCACCAGGGCCGTCAGGCTCAGCTTGGGGTCGGCTTCGTAGGTGAAGCGGGCGCCCGCTTCGTAGTAGGGCGAGTTTTCGGCCATGATGGAGCGGGTCAGCGTCCAGTTGTCTTTGCTGATGGCCGACTCAAACCCGATGTGCGACGTGAAAATGCCCGCGTCGAGCCAGGCTTTTTGAACGGCCGGAAACCGGCATACGCCTCATAGAGGTGGCGAAACGTGGGATTTTCGGCGGCGTAGTTGGCTTCTACATACGAGCCGGTGTGCAGGCCAAGGGCTCCGCGCACCTGGTCGTTGTTGTAGCGCACGCCCACCACGGCCTGGTTCACGCTGAACTCGTTTTGGCGGTTGTGACAGTACAGAAAACCGGGCCGAAAATTGGACCCATCATTCCCGAAATCGTAGCCGTAATACGCATCCACCACGCCATAATAGCTCAACGGGTTCGGGGCTGTGGTGGGCGCTGGGTTGGTCACCGCTTTAACCGAGTCGATAGGAGGGGTAGTCTGGCTGTGGGCAGTAAGGGCCGATGCCAGTAGAAGTGAGAGGAAAACGTGTTTCATGCGCGGCAAAGGTGGTGGGTTTTGGCTTGCTGCTTAATCGCCAAAGTCCCAATAGGCATTACAAGGGAAAATGGGTCTGCAGTTGTATGACGTGTACTAGAAGCGGCGGCGGTGCGTTTAGCGTTTAGGTTTTCGGCCGCGGGGCAATTCGTTGCGTAATGCCTATACTTCGCCCCAAAACCTTGCCTAGCGCTTTACCTATGCCGATATCCGTTTCCGTGGGGCTGCCCGCTTCGCGTCTTTTTCGTCGTTTCCGGCTTGCCGGAGTGCTTTTAGGGACGATTTCACTGCTGGGCAGCTGCGGCGGCTCCGACACTTCCGAAACCAAAACGGCCAGCTCCCCCAAAGGAACCAAATCCACTGCCACGGCCCCCGCGGCCCCCGAAGCTGCTCCGTTACGGGTCAGTGTGTTTCTGGAGTACTCGGGCGGCATGAAGGGCTTCGTGCCCCGCGGCGGCGCCGACAAGCCCCGACGGAGTTTCAGCAGCGCATCGGCGCGCTTATCACCGAAACCCAGGTGAGTGGCGCCATCGCCGACCACAAGTACTACCTCTGCGAAAATGCCGCCCCCAAGGCCGTGCCGTTTCAGCAGCTGCGCAATGTGGTGCAGGGCGAAGTCAACCAGGCCGCCCTCGGCACCGAGCTGCCGCAGATGCTCGAAGGCATTCTCAACATGCCGCAGGCCACTCAGCAGGTGAGTGTGGTGATTTCCGACTTCATCTACGGCCCGGCCCGCAAGTCCGACTTCTCGCAGCTGCCCAACCTCATTCGCACGTCCATCGCGCCGGTGAGCCAAAAGCAGCTGGCGGTGGCGGTGTTCGGCGAGGCCTCCCGCTTCTACGGGACCTATTTCCCGGCCGTGAAGACGCCTGTGCAAAAGCGCACGCTAAACGGCGAGAAGGTGCCGTACTACGTGTGGGTGATTGGGCCACCCGCGCTGGTGGCCCGCTACACGGCCGAGGTGTTCAAGAACGCGCCGGCCCAACAGGCCTTTTTGGGCTGAAAACCGATACCCCGGCCTTTGCGCCCCTGCTCACCAAGCTCACGGAACCTAAAATGAAGCCTAGCGGCAGCGTGTACGGCGAAGGCAACGGCCTCACCATGAACGTGTCGGACGACCCGGCCGAGTTTACGGTGGGGCTTAATTTGAAAGAATTGCCGGCCGCCTGGCAGAAACCGGCATTTTTGGCCCAACATGTGCGGGTACGCCTGCCCAACGGTCAAGCTTCGTTGCTGCCCAACTCGGTGCGCCTGCTCACCGACGACGAGCAAAGCGGGCAGCCGGTGCTGGCTCCCTTCACCCACGTGATGCGCCTGCGGGTGAGCAAGCTGGCGGCCCCCACCGCCACGCTCAGCCTGGCGCTGCCCGCCCCGGAAACGCCGGAATGGGTGGCCGCTTGGTCGACCGCCAACGACAACACCCCGGCGCCGCGCACGTTTGGCCTCGACCAAATTCTGGCCGGCGTTCGCCAATCGTATCCAAGCCCTTTGCCGCCCGTATTTACAGTTCAGCTTCCGCTCAAAAACGATAAATAACCCGCTTGCTCTTCTATGCAAACTTTCTTCACCAGCCTGTACTCGTCCCTGATTTCCATCTTCCAAAGCCAGCGCCCCGCCGACTACGGCTTGTATAAAACCGATTTGTTTTCGCTCGTGGGCTGGAGCACTTTAGGCGTTGCTTTGTTGTTGGTGGTAGCGTTTTATTACCTGTTCAATTCGGCTCTGCGCACGGGCATGTTCCGCACCACGCACTGGGTGCTCACCCTGGCCCTGGCGGCCGGCCTGGGCACCCTGCTGGCCAACACGCTCAGCAAAAGCCACGGCGCCGAAAGCAGCAGCTACTTGGGCTACTTTATGGTGGTAAACATGGTGGTGGCCTCGTTGTGGTTCCTGTTGTTTTCGGTGCTGCTTAAGCGCTGGAGCACCTACGCCCGCACTACCCCGTTTGTGGGGCCGTTTTAATTTCCTTTTGTTCCGCCTGTCATCCTGAGCGGAGCGAAGGACCTTATCACGTGCATGCAGTTAGGTTTTATTGCACTTCGTTCTGGCCTGATAAGGTCCTTCGCTCCGCTCAGGATGACAGACGTTAGAAACATGCGTTTCTCCAATAGCTAGAAAACTATGTCCAAACTATTCATCTTTGCCGTGGGCGGCACCGGGGCCCGCGTACTGCGCTCCCTCACCATGCTACTGGCCTCGGGGGTGCGCATCCCCAATTGCGACCAGGTGGTGCCCGTCCTCATCGACCCCGACACCCAGAACGGCGACGTGACCCGCACCGTGGCTCTGCTCAAGCGCTACGCCCGCATTCACGAGGCGCTGTACGGCGACGGCCAGAAAGAGAAAACCGGTTTCTTCAGCCAGCCCATGAACACGCTGGCCCACCTGAACACGGGTGGCTCGGAAGAACTGCGCGACTCGTTCGTGTACGACTTTGGCGGCATCAGCCAGCCCTTCCGCGACTATCTGAAATACAACGACCTATCCGTGGAAAGCCAGGGGTTGGTTGATTTGCTGTTCACCCAGGACAGCCTCGCGGCCAACCTCGACGTGGGCTTCCGCGGCTCGCCCAACGTGGGCTCGGTGGTGCTGAATGCCGTGGTGCAGTCCAAGGAAATGCGCTACCTCGCCCAAAGCCTGCAAGAGGGCGACCGGGCGTTTTTCATCAGCTCAATTTTGGGGGCACCGGCGCGGCCGGCTTCCCGCTGCTGGTGAAAAACCTGCGCGACTCCAACTCCGCGCTGGCCCACCCCGAAGTGCGCCGCCGCATGAAAGCCGGCGCCCTGGTCATGCTGCCCTACTTCAAGCTACAGGAGCCTTCGCAGGATGAAAAGGCCGCCGGCCAGGATTTCATCGACTCAAATACCTTCATCACGAAGACCAAAACGGCCCTCTCGTACTACGCCGACAACCTGCAGGGCCTGGAGGCCATGTACTACCTCGGCGACCAGCCCGGCCAGCCGCTGGCCAACCACCCCGGCCGCGCCGAGCAGCGCAACCAGGCCCACTTGCTGGAAATGCTGGGCGCCCTCTCAGTGGTGCACTTCATGGAGGTGCCCGACAACCAGGCTCGACAGCGGCCAGCCGCTCTATCACGAGTTCGGCCTGAAGTCGGACGCCCCCGAGGTGGATTTCGGCCAGCTCCCCGCCGACATGCGCCAGGAGGTAGCCCGTCCGCTGATTCAGCTCCACTACTTCGCCCGTTACTTCCTCAAGCACACGCCCGAGGATGCCAAAGCCCCTTACTACGAAGCCGGCAATCTCTCAGCCCAACTGCGCAACAACCGCGCCCTGCGCGAGCTGAACGACTTCTTTGGCGAATACAACGAATGGATTCGCGAGCTGGGCGTGAACCAGCGCCGCTATACCGCCATCCGTCCCGAGGAAATGGACTTCAACAAAATGGTGGCCGACAAAACAGTCGAAACCGGCATCTTCAACAAAGGCATTACCCCCGGCTACTTCCGCGACGAGCTGACGAAAGCAGTGGGCAAAGCCACGCTAAACAACCCCACCGAAAACGAGGCCCTGCGCTGGGTAGTAAAGGCCTTTGAAGAGGCCACCAGCGAGATTCTGGACAAGAAACTCCAGTATTCGTAGCGCCGGAAACAACTTAAATTCAAAACAATAATAACGTCATGCTGAGCTTGCCGAAGCAACTCGCTCGCTTCGTTGAGCTAACTCAATTACTGCTGCACGCGAGATGCTTCGGCTGCGCTCAGCATGACGTTCTAGTTCGTTTGTAAAAACCAAAAATGGCTAAAATCCTGCGTTTGCACGATACCGGTTCCAGCACCCACGAGGGTTGGGGCCCGACTGGTAAAATTGGCCCCCACGAAGTGGAGCGCCTGCTGGACCCACAAGGCGGCCGTGCCGCCAAAGTGGCCGTCTCCATTCCTTCCCCGTTTGCCCGGATGCACCTGGTCGAAACCGCGCTGCGCTTTGTGGGGCAGGGTGGGGGCACCAGGATTCGGTGTACCACCACTCGTCAGCCATTTCTGGGACGTGTGGGAAATGGTGTTCAACTACCACCAGCGCAAGCTGGCCAGCCAGCGCCTCCAAATCCGGGCCTGGCGTAAGGACGAGGAACTGGCCAAGCTACGCGCCAACCCCGGCACCCGGCCCCTGGCCGACGTGCTGAGCCTCTACCTCGACGGCCGCTTCGCCAAGCTCACGGAGATGCACCTCATCTACTTCCCGGGGCTAATGGCGTGCCGCAGCTCATTGGCGGCACCTCGCCGCTTACGCTGTTTTTCCCGGCGCCCAACGTGCGGCCCCTGCCGGTGCAGCGGCCCCAGGGCGGCGGCTATTATTTCGACAACCAGTACGTGTCGCTGGCCAATCGCGAGGCCGCGTTCCGCGACTTCGTCTACCAGCAATTTGTGGGCGACCCGGCCCTGATGGCGCTGGCCCCGCTGGTGCGCGACACCCTCGACCGCAGCATTCTGCAGAAGTGGGCCATGGAAGGCAGCGCCAACCTGAGCAACTTCCCGGTGCTCACCGACGGCTCCAACAACCAGATTGACGTGGCCGGTGTGCTGCTGCGCGTGCGCCCCGACGAGGGCACCGTGCGCAACTCCGACCTTTTTATCCGGCCCAGCAAGCCAGGCGTGGCGGGGCCGATGCCCATCGTACTACGCCCGGGCCTGAAGGCCGTAGGCAAGCGCTACTTCAACGAAACCATGTTTGCCGACAGCGGCGCCATTGTGCCCGCGGCCGATGAGCGGCCCCTGAAGGAGCGCACCCTGCCCGGTCCGGAGTTGCCCTACCCGTACCTGACGGTGAACGACCTGCTGGAAGAGTCGTTGCTCACCGTGCCGTACGAAATAGACGAGGCGCGTTTTCACTGCGGCTACTTAAAGATTGCCCCTGGGTTTAAGCCCAGCACCTGGCCATTGTTGCCCATCAAGCCGGCTTACTTCGACTACTTCACGGCCCACGATTTGGCCGAGCACCTGAGCATGGAGCTCGACCCTGCCTGCGTGCGCGTGAAGCTGCGCGTACCGGTGAGCGGCGGCGACTACGTGGATTACGAGCGGGCCTATTACCCCAACCCGCAGGGCGATAACCTGGGCCGCCTGCTGGTGACCAACGTGGCGCTGTCGGTGTTTCCGTTTGTGAAAGTGGCCGACGCGCCACTGTACAACGACTTCTATAAGGTGATGCTCGTCGATGCCAACAACATCGACCCGAGCATGGTGACCAAGAAAGTTGACCTGAAATTCTGGGTCGACGGCCGCCCACTGGGCGAAACCGGCACCGGCCAAAGCGCCACCCGCTACGAGCGCACCCCCAAAACCGGGCAGGACGAAGGCAGCACCTACTACGAGGTACGCGGCACCCACTTCGACTACTTGGAAGTAATCAACCCGGCCCCGGCTGCTGGCTCGGCCCTTGTTATCCCGCGCTGGCCCGAGGTACGGCAGGGCACCAAGGAATACCGCTTTGCCATCGACTTTGGCACCACGAACACCCACGTGGCCATGCAGGACAGCCCCGGCCAGGAGCCCAAGCCCTTCAGCTTTGGCCTGACCGATACACCGGTGGTGCTGCTGAAAAAGAGCACCGGCGAGCCCGACCGCACCGCCTACGAGCGCCTTTACCGCGGCATCGACGACGACCCGGCCAACTTTGTGCAAATCAAGCGCTGGCAGCAGTACCAGGAGCGCGAGTTTGTGCCGCCCATCATCGGGCAGGACGGCTCGCCGTATGCCTTCCCGGCCCGCACGGCCACGTATGAAGCCCCCAACTACGCCACCCAGGAGCTGAGCGTGCTGGGCAACATCAACGTGGCCTTCGGCATCATCACCGAAGAACAGCGCCGGCCCAACTACCACACCAACCTGAAGTGGGACAATAGCCTGAACCAGGCCAGCACCAACCGCGTGCGTGCCTTCTTCCAGGAAATCCTGCTGTTGTGCCGCGCCAAAGTGGCCCTGAACGGCGGCAATCTGGCCGCCACCCAAATCACGTGGTTTGCCCCGCTGAGCTTCTCTACTTACCAGCGCAACCTGTACCAGCGCGAGTGGGACACGCTGTTCCATAGCATCTTCCACACCACCAACTCCATGCCCTGCATGGTGGAAAGCACGGCGCCGTACTACTACCTCACCCGTCGTAACATCGTGACGCTGGGGCCGGGCGAAAACGCGGCCTTCATCGACATCGGCGGCGGTACTACTGACGTGCTGCTCTACGCCGACCGCAAGCCGGTGCTCAGCACCTCGTTCCGCTTTGCCGGCAACGACCTGTGGGGCGACGGCGGCGCCGAAGTGCGCGGCTCGAAAGACAACGGCCTCGTGCGTTTCGGCGTGGCCGGCGTGCAAAGCGCGGTGCTCTCACCGGCGGCCCGGCGGGCCCGCGAATACGTGCTGGTGGCTGAAGGAACCGACAATTTCGGCTCGGAGGACGTGGCCAGCTTCCTGTTCAACTACGACCAGCTCCTGGGCTTCAGCGAGCGGCTGCTGCGGGCCGAGCACCTGCGTGTGCTCTTCTACCTGCATTTCGGCGCCCTGATTTACCACGTGGCGCAAGTGACGGTGGCCAACGGCCAGCAGCTGCCGCGCTACCTCTGCTTCACGGGCCGCGGCAGCCTCTACGTGCGCCTGCTGGCTGCCGGCGCCAACCTGCAGCCGGTGGAAAAGCTGGCCCGCCTCATCATGGAGAAGGCCACTGGGCAATCCGTGCCGACTGATTTCCGCATCAAGCTGGCCGACGACCCCAAGCAAACCACCGCCAACGGCGGCGTGCTGGCCACCGGCCAGATTCCGCAAGACCCGCCCCTAGTGCGCCCCGTGGGCATTCTGCCCGATGCCGAGATGCCCCAGGCCGACAAAGGCGAGCACCACCTGGAAGCCTCGGGCGTGACCGACGAAATCAAGCAGGCGGTGCTTGCCAACGCCCGCGCCTGCCTGAAGCTACTGCTCGAAGACTCGGAGCTGAAGCGCCTGCAAACCGACCTGGGCGTGAAAAACGACCCCGGCCTCGTGATGGCCACGCTGGACCGCCACCTCGGCGACTCCTTCAACTTGTACCGGCAGCAGTACGCCGACGTGCTGCGCGACGGCGACACCATCCCCGAAACGCTGTTCTTCCTGCCGTTCAAAAACGCACTCTATGAGCTATCCAAGGTGCTTTACAACGCGCAGCCGCTTCAGTAGCCGGGTTGGGCAGGCCGCGCTGCTCTTGTTGCTAGCTTTCGGCAGCGAGCAGGCGGCCAGCGCCCAGCCCCAGGCCGATTCCATGCGCGAAGCACCGCTGGCTACGGTGCCGGCCCCCGACTCGACGGCGGCCGCTACGCCCAGCGCCCCAGTACCGGCGCCTGCCTCCAACTGGCCGCTGATACTGGGCGTGCTGGGTGGCATCGCCCTGGGCGTGCTCGGGGCTCGCATTTGGAGCAGAAAGTCGCAGAAATCGGAGGACGTTGCGCCGGCGCCGCCTCCGCCGGCTCCTGTTTCATCTGACCCACCCGTGCAGAAAAAGCGGGCCGAAAACGTGCCGAAAGCACCACCTGCTCCTGCCCCAAGTGCACCCACAGAAAGTCTGGCCAAGCCCGCGTCGTTTCAGTCCTTGAGCCGCCTGCAAGACCGGCAGCCGCCTGCCGCTCCCAATCCCAAACCTTCGTCCAAATCCTCAGGGGGCAAGGGAAAACCTCCTCGCTCATCGCAGAGCCCCAATCCGAACAAGCCTACTCAGGACTGGACCGTTCCGCACCGCCCTTCCGCTATGAATCCTACTCAACCTCCTGTTCCTTCCTCCGACGCCGACAGCCAGCCCCTGGAGCCCGGGCAAACCATCGAATGGGCGGCTCCTACGTCCACACCGCCGGCCATTCAGGAGTTGATTGATGCCACGGCTTCCGAAGTGCCTCTGGCACCGAATGCTCGCGTTGAATCGTTGACGGCCCTGGAAACAGCTGCGACGCCTGCCGCGTCGAGTGGCCCCGTGCACTACTACGCGCCGGCCCCGGACGTGCCCAGCATCGAGCACCGCAAGCTGAGCCCCAATCCGCTGCCGCAAATGCCGCTGCTCATCACCCTAACGCACGCCGAGGCGACAGTAGCTCTATTCTCATTTAGCCCGCAGGCCGACCAGTCGCGCATCATCGGCAACGGGGTGCGGGAGCTGAAAGAGTTTTTGCCTTCGAACTGCCGCCCACCGAGCAGTTCACCACGATTAAAAACATGTCGGACGGCAAGCTGGAAAAGCGCGACGATGCCTGGCACGTATTACAAAAAGCCGGCATCGCCTTGAGCTGATTCGGTGCCACCGGGGTAGGGCCGCAAATGCAGCTTCTTTAACTCAATTACAAGGCCGCTGCTGCCGCAGTAACTTCGGCAATTATTTGACGAAGCGAGTATGCTCTTAATTGAAATTGTATTGGTGCTGGCGCTGGTGGCCTGGCAAGCGGTGGTGTTCTGGCGCAACCGCCAGCTGACCGACCGGGTGGCCGCCCTGTACCCGCCCGCGGGGGAGTAGCGGTGCAGCCGATACCCTACACGGCCGCCAATCCGGAGAAGAACTTTGCGGTGCACTACGATGCGCTCATCACCCGCGACGCCTCGCCGGAGTTTGGGCAAATCATCGCCGATACCAATGAGTACCTGCAGAACAACCGCGGCGCCGCGGCGGACTTCGGCATTCTAAAAGACATTTCCGAGCGCCACGCCGAAGCCCTGGACGAGGAGATTCAGGCCCAGATTGCCACGCCGCTGTACCTGGGTTTGCTGGGCACGTTCACGGGGGCCATTCTGGGGCTGGTTTCGCTGGTGGGCAACCCGTTTGCGGATGCCGTGGCCGACCCCGCCAAGGACACGTCGTTCAGCAACACCGACGTGCAGCACTTCCTGGGCGGCGTGCTCATCGCCATGATTGGCAGCTTGTTTGGCCTGGCCTTTACCTTGGCCGGCAACCAGCGCTCAAGCAGGCGCGCGCCCTGCGCGACCGCCACAAAAACGCCTACTACACCTACCTGCAAAAGGCCCTGCTGCCCAAGCTCAACTCGGACATGCAGGCGGGCATGAGCAACCTGAAATCGGTGCTGGACACGTTCAACGCCGAATTCTTTAGCCAGATTCAGAACGACTTTTTCAGCAAAATCCACGAGTTTACGCCCCTCATCGCCAGCATCACGGAGAACGTGAGCGTGCAGAAGCGCTTCCTGGAGCAGCTGGAGAAAATCGGCTATTCGGAGCTGGCCAACGCCACCATCAAGGTGTTTGATAGGGTAGACGAAAGCGCCCAGACCTTCGAGAAATTCCTGGGCTACCAGCAGGCGCTGAACACCACCGTGACGCACAGCAACGAAGCCGCCCAGACCATCGGCGCGCTGCTCAACCGCCTCACGGCCCTGGAGCAGGGCCTGGCCAGTGTACCGCAATACCTGCAGCAGCACGACGACGCCCTGCGCCAGCAAGTGGCCTTCTTCAGCCAGCACGGCAAGCTACTGGCCGATATCGGCTCGCAAATTCGTCAGGGCGTGAGCGAAGGCGTGCACCGCATGGACCAGGAGCTCGACGGCCGCCTGCAGGAGCTGCAGCAGGAAGCCACCGAAGCCCACGAGCAGTGGCAGCGCCACTTCCGCGAGCTGAACAACAACAACATCTACCAGAAAATCACGGAGTACCTCAACCCCTTCACGCAGCTCCCGGCCCAGCAGCAGCAGCTCAACGCGCTGCAGGAACGCCAGGCCGCGCTCGCCGCGCAAGCCATGCAGCGCATGGAAGCCCGCCTACTGGCCGACGCGCAGCTGCAGCAGCAACTCCTGCAGCAAGTAGACCGCACCAACAAAGTGCTCGAGGAAATCACCAAGCCCAACTGGTTTCAGCGCACAGTGCTGGGCAAGAAGTAGCGGAGCAACGTGCTAAAGCACAAACAGAACATCATGCCGAGCGCAGCCGAGGCATCTCGCGTGTGTAAGTAACTCAAACGGCTCAACGAGACGGGCGAGATGCCTCGGCTGCGCTCGGCATGACGTTCTAATAATTCCAAGTACCAACAACTCATCCCATGAAAGAGAGCAAGGACTTCTTCTGGCCCAGCTACGTGGACCTCATGACGGCCTTGTTCCTGACCATGCTCGTCATGTTCGTGCTCAGCTACAAGCTCTTCAAAGACAAGCAGCGCGACAACGACAAGCTCATCTACGACCTCAAGGTGCAGGTGCAGGAAAAGCGCAAGCTCGACGAGATAAAAGCGGCCCTCAAACGGCTGGAGAGCAATTATTTCGATTACAACGAGCGCTACAAGCGCTACGAGCTGAACTTCCCGGTCACGTTTGCTCCGCAAAGCGCCGTGCTGCCCGCCGAGGCCCAGGCTCCGCTCGTGAAGGCCGGCCGCTTCCTGCTCAACCAGATGAAAGCGCTGGAAACCAACGACAACGTACAGTACCTCATTGTGGTAGAAGGCCGCGCCGCCAAAGACCTGCGTTACCCCGCGTCCGACCCGCGCAATCTCGACGGCCCGGCTGTGCGCCAGCTCAGCTACAACCGCGCCCTGGCCGTGATTCGCCTCTGGGAGCAGGCCGGGCTGCGCTTCCCCAGCAACCTGGAAGTGGTAGCGGCCGGCAGCGGCTTCCGCGGGGCCGGGCGCTACACCGGCGCGCAGGAGGGGCTCAATAAGCGGTTTATTATCCAGGTCCAGCCCAAGATTGGCTCGATTGGGAAGTGAGACGCTGCGCTTAATAAAGAATGAGGAGTGAAGAATGAGGAATTAGCCCAACGACCAATTCTTCATTCCTCACTCCTCATTCTTTATTAAGCGCAGCGTCTAGAACCGGCGGTTGATGCAGTTCAGGTCCTCAAACGCCTGCTTGAGGCGCGCTACGAAGGTTTCCTCGCCTTTGCGCAGCCACACGCGGGGGTCGTAGTACTTCTTGTTGGGCGAGTCGGCGCCGCTGGGGTTGCCGATTTGGCCCTG
This sequence comes from Hymenobacter humi, assembly GCF_042665855.1. Lineage (NCBI taxonomy): Bacteria > Pseudomonadati > Bacteroidota > Cytophagia > Cytophagales > Hymenobacteraceae > Hymenobacter > Hymenobacter humi. Next base: position 1,644,758 of record NZ_JBHTEK010000001.1, read on the forward strand.
CAGGAAGGCTTCGTTCTTCACGTAGTAGTCCTTGATGCCTTCCCACAGCGCCCACTGCAGGTCGGTGTCGATGTTCATCTTGATGGCGCCGTAGCTGATGGCCTCGCGGATTTCCTCCTGGCTCGAGCCCGAGCCGCCGTGAAACACGAAGTCGATGGGCTGGGGGCCGGTGCCGAAATGCTCCTGCACGTACTGCTGCGAGTTCATCAGGATTTTGGGCTCCAGCTTCACGTTGCCGGGCTTGTACACGCCGTGCACGTTGCCAAAGGCAGCCGCGATGGTGAAGCGCGGGCTCACCTCGCTCAGCTCCTTGTAGGCATACGCCACTTCCGAAGGCTGGGTGTAGAGCTTGCTCGAATCCACGTCGGAGTTGTCCACGCCGTCTTCTTCGCCGCCGGTCACGCCCAGCTCAATTTCCAGCGTCATGCCGATTTTGGCCATGCGCTCGAGGTAGCGCTTGCAGATTTCGATGTTCTCCTCAATCGGCTCTTCCGACAAGTCGAGCATGTGCGAGCTGAACAGCGGCTGGCCGTGCTGCTGGTAGTACTTCTCGCCGGCGTCGAGCAGGCCGTCAATCCAGGGCAGGAGCTTTTTGGCGGCGTGGTCGGTGTGCAGCACCACAGGCACGTCGTAGAGGTCGGCCATCAGGTGCACGTGGTGGGCGCCCGAGATGCCGCCCGCAATGCTGGCGCGCTGCCCGTCGTTGCTCACCGACTTGCCGGCAAAGAACTGGGCACCGCCGTTCGAGAACTGAATCATCACCGGCGAGTTCACCGCCTTGGCGGCTTCCAGCACGCCGTTCACGGTGTTGGTGCCGGTCACGTTCACGGCCGGGAGGGCAAAGCCGTTGGCCTTGGCGTATTGAAACAGAGCCTGGACTTCGTCGCCGTGCAGGACGCCCGCCCGCAGGCCGGTAAGGGTTTGGTCAGCCATAATAACAAGTTGTGCGGCAGGGCCGCGGTGGTGGGGAATAAAGTAGTCAGCAGCGGGCCGGCCAAGGCAGGCCCTGAACAGCAAAGTACGGTCGGCGCTGCCTAACCTGAAAGCCCTCAGCCGGCCAGGCGCCCTCGCCGCGCCCCCGGATACGTTGCGCGCGGCGGCGGGTTGGGGCCGGGGAGGCCCGAAAAGAAGAGGCTGACCGTTGCAGCGGTCAGCCTCTGGCTTCACTCACCTCTCCCACACAGTTGTTTTAGGCGGCGGTCATCAGTTTCGATTGGCGGTACACGCCGCGGGAATTGCTGACTTGCAGCTGGTACAGGTAGTCGCCCGGGGGCAGGCCGAGGCCGCCCAGGTTAAGCTTGATGGTGTGCTCGCCGGCGCCCTGGTTTTTGCGCACGATACCGGCCACCTTGCGCCCGGCCAGGTCGAAGAGGTCGAGCCGTACGTCGCTGGTGTTGGTGAGGGTAAACGGAACGGTGGTTTCGCCCACGTAGGGGTTGGGGTAATTCTGGCCCAGCACGAACTGACCGCCGGTTTCACGGTCCAGCACGCGCGGGACAGGGGCGGGGGCCTGCCTGGTTATTTCTTCAAACGGTAAGAAGCCTCCGGTCGAAGGAAGGCTGTAATCCTGGGGGCGCCGTCGGCCGCCAGGGTCGAGTACGACGGGGTGCTGGGGTGAATGGCGTTGAGGAAAGCCAAAGCGAAAGAGAAGTAAAATGTGACTTAAGTCACAGAATTAGTAAATATACAGCGGAAGTTAGCGAGGAATATTCAGGAAAACTAATGCCGTGGGGTAAGCTAAGCGCTTGGTTTCCTTTCAAAGGTGGGCGACTGGGATTCCGTCCAGCTCAATTAATCGGCGGCTTGTTCTAAAAAGACGCCGAACGGTGGTTTTGCCGCCTCCAGGGCCCGGCCAAGGCAGGGCGCCCGCCCTCAAAAAAGTAAGCTGGACAGGGTACAATGCAACTGTTTCGCCTCAGACTTTCATCCCTGAAAATACCTGGGCACTACCTCGCCGAATGCGTGGGATTTTATCATGAAAATTTCATCAAAGGTTAACGATTGCGTGGCTACCTTGCAGTACAAATGAGCCAATCCCCCGCCGACTTCTTTGACACCGACGGCCGCCCCGAACCGGTGAACGCCGCCAGCACCGAAGCCGAGCGCAAGCTGAAGGTGTGGGCCGTGCTCAACGCCGTGGACCAGGGCCTGATGAGCACGCAGGAAGCCTGCAAAGCCTACGGCATCAGCCCGGCAGAAATGGAAGAGCACCGCGCCGGCTGGCTCGATTTTGAGGCCGGCAGCCGCTAGCTGAGCCGTTGGCGCGCCCGTGCTGTTTCACGCCGCTGCTGGGTTGAGCCGGCTTTTCGGGCCCCGCCTTCGCCCGCTGAAGTGCAATCTGGGCCATCCGGAATCAATACTTTGCTGCCGTGAATTAACTTTGGCTCAATCTAAAGTTTCTCCATGCAAGAGTATAGCTCGTCGGTTACTTCCGCATTGCCCCAACTTCCCAAAGCCCCCACCGGCATCGAGGGCCTCGATGAAATCACCGAAGGCGGCTTGCCGCTGGGCCGCCCCACGCTGATTTGCGGCAGCGCCGGCTGCGGCAAAACCCTGATGGGCATCGAGTTTCTGGTGCGCGGCATTCTGGACTACAACGAGCCGGGCGTGCTCATGGCTTTCGAGGAAACCGGCGACGAGCCTGGCCGCCAACGTGGCCTCTCTGGGCTTCGACCTGAAGGAGCTGCAGGACCGCAAGATGCTGCGCCTCGACCACGTGCACGTGGACCGGTCGGAGATTGAAGAAACCGGCGAGTACGACCTTGAGGGCCTGTTCATTCGCCTGGGCTACGCCATCGACTCCATCGGGGCCAAGCGCGTGGTGCTGGATACCATTGAGGCGCTGTTTTCGGGCTTTCCCAACCAGGCCGTGCTGCGCTCCGAAATCCGCCGGCTGTTTCGCTGGCTTAAGGACAAGGGCGTGACCACCATCATCACGGCCGAGCGTGGCGACGGCACCCTCACCCGGCAAGGGCTGGAGGAGTACGTGTCCGACTGCGTGATTCTGCTCGACAACCGGGTAATTGACCAGATTACGACCCGGCGGCTGCGCGTGGTGAAGTACCGCGGCAGCACGCACGGCACCAACGAGTACCCCTACCTCATCACCGAAGACGGCATTTCGGTGCTGCCCGTGACGTCGCTGCGGCTCGACCACAAGGTGTCGGATAACATCATGGCCTCGGGCGTGAAGGCCCTCGACGACATGTTTGGCATGGGTGGCTTCTACCAGGGCAGCAGCGTGCTGATAACCGGTACGGCCGGCACCGCCAAAACCACCCTGGCCGCGGCCTTCGCCGAAGAAGTCTGCCTGAAAGGGCAGCGGTGCCTGTTTTTTGCCTTCGAAGAATCGCCGCAGCAATTGCTGCGCAACATGAAGTCGGTCGGCATCGACCTGGGAAAGCACGTGGCTTCGGGCCTGCTGCGCATCGAAGCATCGCGGCCCACCATCAACGGCCTCGAGCAGCACCTCGTAACGCTGCACCGGCTGGTGAAGGAGTTCAAGCCCGATGCCGTGGTCATCGACCCCATCACCAACCTCATCACGGTGGGCAACATTGCCGAGGTGCGCAGCATGCTCACGCGCCTCATCGACTTTCTGAAGGTGAGCGGCATCACGGCCTACTTCACGGCCCTGGTGAGCGGGCGCGGGCAGCAGCAGGAAATGACCGACGAGGGCGTGTCGTCGCTGGTCGACACCTGGATTAGCGTGCGCGACCTCGAGGGCGTGGGCGAGCGCAACCGCGGCCTGAGCATCCTCAAGTCGCGCGGCATGGCGCATTCCAACCAGGTGCGCGAGTTCCTCGTGACCGACCGTGGCGTGCAGGCTGCTCGACGTGGTGGTGGGCCCCACCGGCATCGTGACCGGGGCCAGCCGCCTCACCCAGCAGCTGCAGGAACACGCCCAGCAGCTGGCCGCCCGGCAGGAGGCCGACCGCCGCGACCGCGAGCTCGAGCGCCGCCGCCGCGTGCTCGAAGCCAACATTGCCAACCTGCGCACCGAGTTTGAGTCGGTGGAAGAAGAGCTGCGGCAAATCAATTCGCAGGAGCAAACGCGCCAGCAAAGCCTGACGAGCGGCCACGAGCGCATTGCCGACGCCAACCCGCCCCGGCGCAATGCCCCCGACGCCGGCAGAAACTCCAAGTAGCCCGTATACCCCAGTTGCCGCTGGCACCTGCCCCACACTCTTTCCATGGCTGAAGAAAACGACGAAGAAACCTGGGAATTGCGCCTGTACGTAGCCGGCCAAACCCCCAAATCGGTTACGGCCCTGGCCAACCTGAAAAAACACTGCGAGCAGCACCTCAAAGGCCGCTATAAGATAGACGTCATCGACCTGCTGGTGAACCCCCAGGCTGGCCGAAGGCGACCAGATACTGGCCATTCCGACGCTGGTGCGCAAAGTGCCCGAGCCCATTCGCAAAATCATCGGCGACCTCTCCAACGAAGAGCGGGTGCTGGTGGGCCTGGACGTGCGTCCCCTCATCAAAAAATAGTTTGTTCGATGGAACCATTACCGGACCCTACGGACAATACGGAAGAGCCCGTCGGCCCCGAGTTTTTGCTGCACCTGTACATCACGGGGGCTACGAACAACTCCACGCGCGCCGTGCGCAACATCAAGGAAATCTGCGAAGAGCACCTGAAAGGGCGCTACGAGCCTGCTGATAGTGGACGTGTACCAGCAGCCGGAGCTGGCCGTGGAGAAAGACCTGATTGGCGTGCCCACGCTCATCAAGCTGCGCCCCGGGCTGGTGCGCCGCATGGTGGGCGATTTCTCGGACCGCGAGCGGGTGCTGAAAGCTTTGGGCGTGATTCCGCCCGCCAGTGTCGTCGGCAATGAGTGAGCCCCTGCCCACCTCGGTTGACCTGGCCCGCGAGAACGAGGAGCTGCGCTACCAGGCCGAGGAAGCCCAGGAGCTGATACACGCCATCCGGACCGGCGCCGTGGATGCGCTGGCCGTGCAAAGCCCCGAAGGCCCGCGCATCTTCACGCTGCAGGGCGCCGACCAGGGCTACCGCACGCTGATTGAGCAGATGAACGAGGGCGCCCTGCTGCTGAGCGACGACGCCACCGTGCTCTACTGCAACGCCTGCCTGGCCGGCCTGCTCGGGCGCGCCATGACCGAGCTGATGGGCAGCTCCTTCGATGACTGCGTGCCGCTGGCGTTCCGCGACTATTGGGCCAGCCTGATGCAGCAGGGCTGGAGCGGCAAAAGCAAGGGCGAGCTGCTGCTGCAAACCAAGGCGGGCGCGCTGGTGCCCTTTTCCGTCTCGATGAACGTGCTGATGTTCAATGAGACGCCGGTGCTGGCCGTGATTGTCACCGACTTATCGGCCCAACGCGAGATAACGGCCATCCGGGCGCAGGTGCAGGAAAAAACGCCTTGCTCGACCAGAAGAACGAAGCGTTGAAGCGCGAGGAAGCCGCCCGCATGGTGGGCGAGCAGGCCGCCGCCGAAGCCAGCCGCGTGCTCGAAGGCATCTCCCAGATTGCCTGGACCACCAACGCCCTCGGCGACCACACCTACCGCAACCGCCGCTGGTACGATTACATTGGCCAGGTGCAGGGCCAGGGCACCACGGCCAGCCGCTCGTGGCGGGAGCGCCTGCACCCGGCCGATGTGGCGCCCACGCTGGCCCGCTGGCAGCACAGCCTGCACACCGGCCAGCCCTATGAGGTGGAATGCCGCATCCGCAACAGCGCCGGCGACTACCGCTGGATGCTGGGCCGGGCGCTGCCCTCGCGCAACGAGCAGGGCGAGGTTATCCAGTGGATAGGCACCTACACCGACATTCACGAGCACAAGCTGGCCCTCGAGCGCATCGACGAGGGCCAGCGCGAGCTGCGCGACAACAACGACCAGCTCACCCGCGTGAACGTGGACCTGGACAACTTCATCTACACGGCCTCGCACGACCTCAAAGCGCCCATTTCCAACATCGAGGGCCTGCTGCACGCCCTGCTGGTGGAGCTGCCCGCCGAAACCGTGCAGACCGACCCAGTGCTGCCCATTCTGGAGCTGATGCAGGATTCGGTGAACCGCTTCAAGCGCACCATCGAGCACCTCACCGACGTGAGCAGGCTGCAAAAGGAGCACGGCCACCCCACCGAAGCCGTGGACTTGGCGGAGGTGATTCAGGACGTGTGCCTCGATTTGGACCCGCTTATTCAGTCCAGTGGGGCCCAGGCTCCACGTGGATGTGCAGGCCGCGCCGTCCATCTCGTTTTCGGAGAAAAACCTGCGCAGCGTGGTGTTCAACCTCGTCAGCAATGCCATCAAGTACCGCGCGCCCGACCGGGTGCCGCAGGTACGCATCCGGGCCTGGCCCGAGGCCAGCGGCGTAATGCTGGAGGTGGAAGACAACGGCCTGGGCCTGGATACCGCCAACGAGCACAAGCTGTTCGGCATGTTCCAGCGCTTCCACGACCACGTCGAGGGCTCCGGCATTGGGCTGTACATGGTGAAAAAGATGGTGGAAAACGCCGGGGGCGCATTGCCGTGCGCTCCAGGCTGGGCGTTGGCTCCACGTTTTTGGTTTACTTTACCCGCTGATACGCGTTACCCTGTGCCTTGCTTTCGGCACATTTTGCCGCCGGCCACTCCATGCAAAAGCTTACCTGCGTAATGCTGGTCGACGACGACCGAACGACCAACTACCTCAACCAGCTGCTGCTGAAGCGCCTGGCCGTGACGGATAAGCTGCTGGTGGCCCTCAACGGCCAGGAAGCCCTGGACCTGGTGCAGGAGCACTGCCGCCAGGCTACCCACGAGTGCCCCGCCCTGATTTTGCTGGACGTGAAAATGCCCGTCATGGACGGGTTTGCTTTCCTGGCCGCCTACGACAAGCTGGCCATGGAGCACAGGGAGGCCATTATCATTGTGATGCTGACCACCTCGCTGCACCCGCAGGACGTGGAGCGCGTCAAGCAGCTCAACATTGCCGGCTTTCTGAACAAGCCCCTGACCGAGGGCAAGCTCAACGATGTCCTGAGAACCTACTTCGAGCGCCAGCTCCCGGCGCTTTAACACTCGGCGGCGCGAAGCCGCCGGCAAAGGAGAGCGTAGGGGAGGAGGCAAACACCTTTACCTTGGGGCCATGTCCGATTTTCGCCTTCGCGTGTTCCAGGCCGTGGCCCAGCACCTGAGCTTCACCAAAGCGGCCCAGGGCCTGTTCATCACGCAGCCGGCCGTGACCAAGCACATCCGCGAGCTGGAACGCCAGTACGGCCAGCGGCTGCTGGAGCGCCGCGGCAACCGCGTGGCCCTCACCGAAGCTGGCCGCCTGCTGCTCGCCCACGCCGAGGCCGTGGCCCACTCGCACCAGCAGCTGGAAGACCAGCTCCACGGCCTGCGCGACCCCGAAGAAGCCGCCGGCCGCCTGCGCCTGGGCGCCAGCACCACCCTGGCCCAATACATCCTGCCGGGCCTGCTGCCCGCCTTCCAGGCCCGCTACCCCAAGGTGCAGCTCACCCTGCTCAACGCCAATTCCGAGCACATTGCCGAAGCCCTGCTGCGCGGCGAACTCGACCTGGGCTTCGTAGAAGGCCGCTCCAAAAGCCGCGACCTGCACTACGAGCCTGCTGCTGACCGACGAGCCTGGTGGCCGTACGGGGAGCCACGCCCGGCGGCCCCCGCCCGAGCCCGTGCCGCTGGCCGATGCCTTGGCGCGCCCCTTGGTGCTGCGCGAGCGGGCTCGGGCACGCTGGAAGTGCTGGAGTTTGCTCTGCGCACCCTCAAAGTGCGGCTCAGCAGCCTGTCGGTGGCTTTTTACTTTGATAATACCGAAGCCATCAAAGCATATCTGGAGGCGGCGCCCGAGGCCCTGGGCTTCGTTTCGCTGCGGGCCCTGGGCCGGGAGCTGTCGGCGGGGCTGCTGGAAATCGTGCCCATCGCGGGCCTGCACCTGCCCCGGCAGTTTGAGGCGGTATGGGTGCAGGGGCAGCCGCTGCCGCGCGCGGCGCAGCGGTTTCTCAGCTTTGCCCACAGTCAGCTGAACGCCTCGTCATAACTAAAAGTAATTTCGGATAACATTTTGAAATTACCCATCGGGTAGGGTCCGCCGTAAATTTGGGGCAGGAATAACGTTCTACCCCATGTCCCACCCCATCATCACCCGAACCAAGCCCGACGCAGCTCCCGGGCACGCGCCTGCTGCCGAAAATGCCGAAGCAGCGGGCGCGGGCACCCCTCCGGCCGCTGCTGAACCCACGGGCTACTTTCGGGCCCTGCACACACCGCGGGAGTTGCTGGGGCAGCCTTTCACCTGGCGGCAAGTGGTGTTCGGCCTGTTCCTGGTGTTTTGCCTCACGCCCTGGGCCTCGCCGCCTCTGGCCCTGGCCCTGGGGCTGGTATTGGCTCAAACTGTTGGCAACCCGTTTGCGGCCCAAACCAAGCTGGCCACGGCCAAGCTGCTTCAGTACTCCGTCATCGGCCTGGGCTTTGGTATGAATGCCCACGCCGCGGCGCAGGCGGGCAAGGAGGGCATTGTGTTCACGGTGGTGTCCATCTTTGGGACCTTGGTGCTCGGCTACTTCGCGGGCAAGTGGCTGGGCCTGGGCCGCCACGTGGTGCACCTTATTTCGTGCGGCACCGCCATTTGCGGGGCTCGGCCATAGCAGCCGTGGGCCCGGTGCTGCGGGCCAAGGACGAGGAAATGTCGGTGGCGCTGGGCACGGTGTTCGTGCTCAATGCCATTGCCCTCTTTGCCTTTCCGCCCATCGGCCACGCCCTGGCCATGACCCAGAACCAGTTCGGCCTGTGGTGCGCCATTGCCATTCACGACACCTCATCGGTAGTGGGCGCGGCCACGGCTTACGGCGACCAGGCCCTGCAAGTAGCCACCACTGTTAAACTGGCCCGCGCGCTCTGGATTATCCCGGTAGCCCTCGGCACGGCCATGATTTTCAAGCAGAAGGGCGTCAAAATCAAAATCCCTTATTTCATCCTGGGCTTCATTGCCGCCATGCTCATCAACACCTACATCCCAGCCGCCAAACCACTGGGCCCGGTGCTGGTGAGCCTGGCCAAAATTGGGCTAACCGTCACTCTTTTCTTCATCGGCGCCGGCCTATCGGGCAAGGTACTGCAGGCCGTGGGCGCCCGGCCGTTTTTACTAGGCGTGCTGCTGTGGGGCGTCATTTCTTCGGCCTCACTTTACATTATTCTGCATACCGTTTAAGGGGAAGCTGAGCCGGTTCGGCGTGGCCCATGAGTGTAGGGTTAATGTGGGAAGGTACCTGGGATGCTTGGGAAGCACTGCTATTCGCATCCTGATAGCGGGGTGTAAAGCCAGTAGCCGAGGATGCAGACCATTTCTGGTCTGCATCCTCGGCTACAAAACCGCTCAATTAGCTCAGGAAGCTATTTCGCGATGCGCTGGCTGTAGGAGCCCGAAGCGGTGAGGAGCCGCACTATATAAATGCCAGCAGGCAGCGTGTGCGTATCCAGCGTCCAGCGCCCGGCCAGCGAAGCATCGGGCGTGCAGGCAATACGCTGAACGCGACCTACCGCATCGAAAACCTGCACCGCGGCCGCTTTGCCGCTGACTACCTCCGCCGGCAGCGTGCTGCTCACCACCCACTCCTGTGCCGCACGGCCCGGGTACACTTCCAGCGCCCCGGCCGAATTGCCCACTTTCACCGAGCGCACAGGGGAGAAGCTGGTGGTGCCGTCGATGTCGGTTTGGCGGAGGCGGTAGTAGCTGGTGCCGGGGAGCGGCTGCTCGTCATGGGATTCATACGCAGTGCGCCGTGAGGAATTGCCTGCCCCAGGCACCGTGCCAATGCCCCGGAATGCTTGGCCATCGGCCGAGCGCTCCACGGTGAATTCTTTGTTGTTTTTCTCCGAAGCAGTAGCCCAACGCAGCGCTACGCCTTGGTTAGTGGTAGTAGCAGTGAACTCAATTAGCTCAACTGGAAGGGGGCGGCAACCTCTACCATCATTTGAGTCTACTCCGTTTATAACTGTACGATTGCATTCTATACCTGTAGGAAGAACGTACTCGTTGCAAAAAGGCTGGTAATGAGCACATATGATAGGCTTGGGAGTTTGTGTGCAATTATTTAAAATTTGATTCTGCGGTCCATTAGGAGAATATACACACCCTGATATGTCCATGTAGCCTGAGCCGCATATAGTTATATTGTTAGCGCTATTTGTACTAGGAGCTAACAGTATAAGGTTACCGCCAACGTTTATTTTGCCATTAAGAATTGTATCAACATTTTCCATTATCAAGCTACAGGTGGTTGCAAGGCTGCCTGCCAGAACACCAGTAGTTCTACCCTCGACTATAATGGTTGCTTTATTTACTGAAAGTTGCTTTACAGTTGCTAAGCCCCCACTCGAACTATAAGATTAGTGAATTTTTGAGGTTGCGTTCCAGTACCCAAAATGACGTTTACTTTACTTTCAAGCTTGCCATTTTTTTCTACTGTAATATTCCCTTCGGCACCCACCGTAAGCGGGGGCCAACTGAACCACTCGCCTTATTATTCAACTCTATCACACCATATTCAGCAGCTACAAGTCTACCCCCATCTGCTACATTAATTGTGCCTCCAGCAGATGTAAACGTTGAAAAAATTATACTCGGGCTTGAACCTGTACTTGTTCCTAAGCTTGCCCCTGTCATAATCAAGGCCCCTGCTTTCGTCTTATTAGGACTGCTCAAAATAGTTAAAGAGCTGTTTTCTCCCAGTGTATAGTCTTTGCCAGGCAGAAGAACAATGTCAATGCCATCGATGACAATTACCTCTTTATAAGTATAGTTAAACCCAAGGGGGTCTGGGGCCGGAGACGGCAAAGAACCAGGGGTTTCGGGCGGAATAGGAGCTGTAGAAGTGGAACAAGCAGTACCACTACATGATGACGTAACTGTCCAAGAGTATTTGTCATAAAAGCTGTTTACCCCACTCAGGTCTCCACTCTCTTTTGCTGTAAATGTATATGTGTATACTTGAGCCAAAGCCAATGAAGGCAGAAAGGCGCTGAGGGTAATCAGCAACAGGCAGATTGGTAAGAATTTTCTCATAGTAGTACGTAATGATTACGGCTGAGGTTAGAACTAAATACATTACCAATATAAAATTTATAATTACAGGTTACAAATTATATTAGATAAATACAATGAAAAATTTAGGTATAATCAACCTTATTTTTAATAAATGAGCTGGTTATGCTCGGCTGTATCGGACGCAAGTGAATCGTAACTTGTGCGCCAACCCTTTTTCGAAGTATAGCTATTGTACTGTAAACCAGTATATGACAAAGTGCAAACGGAAAAGCAGCCGTTAACTCTACAGTAGGGATGAAGGCAGGGCCCGCAATGCCGTCGCGCCAAGCGCCACGCTAGCAGAGCCGGGTGCTGTCCTCCGTTCTGCCCTGCTGAGGGAATTGACCCGGCTGCACGGCTAGCCCAAGGGCGTCAGCGAACTCCTCTTGGAAATCGGTAGCTCAATTTATTATTGGCATCGCCGAGACGGCGTAAGACCGCGGCAACCGTGAGTTGAGCTAATTATAGACTGACCAGGGAAAATGTTCTACACCCCAATAAAGCTGGGTTAACGGGGGAGAAATGCGCTTTTGAATGGCAGTGGAATATCTATGGTTTAGCTGAGCTTATACAATTGAATATTTATACAATTCCACGTTTTGCTATGCTTGAATCTTTTATTGCGACAACTGCGTAGTGGCTGGATTCTATATAACTTAGAGGCTCTGTTGCTGAGTAAAGCTTCTTTTTTGTCCTGAAACCTGATTGTAGTATTTCTAATAAAAGATTTATGCCCAATTATTTACGGTTGACGTTTCGTTTCCTGCTATTGCTCTCGAGCATCACTTTTCTGCCGGCCCATGCGGAGGCGCGTCGCCCACTCGAAGTAGGCGTACTTGCCGCCACCCAGGAGACGTTCGATACGGGTACCAAGCCCGATTATGCCAGCGGCTCCGTAGCGCTGGCCACTGGCAGCTGGATACTAGCCGACGCAGTGCTGGGCAGCACCGCCGACGACCGGAAAATAGGCGCCCAGGCCGTGCGTATTCAGCAAAGTGGGAAGTTGATCATGGACTTCTACTTGCCCAACGGCGCCTCCACCGTCACGGTGCAGCACGCCATTTACGGCACCGATGCCAGCAGCAGCCTGGGAGCTCTGGGCCCAGCCCGAGGCGTGCAACTGCAACAAGTGGACGAAGGTGGGCAACACCGTACTGACCACCACCAGCACCCTGCAGCCGGTGGCCTTCACCGTCAACATCGCGGGCAAGGTCAAATTTGAGATTCGGAAGACTTCGGGAGGCGCGGCCCGGCTGAACATCGACGACTTTGCCGTGACGGACTACAGCACGGTCCAGCCATCGGTCGACAACGACAACCTGGCCCTGGGCAACCCCAGCGGTGCCACCGCCGACCCCAGCTACCCGAATAACTACCTGCTGGTGAAGCCCCAGTTCGTGGTGGGCTACAACCGTGACCAGGGCAAGCCCAACTGGGTGAGCTGGCACCTCGACATTTCCGACCGCGGCCCTGCCGACCGCCAGGACGACTTCCGCAACGATACTTCGCTGCCCGACGGCTGGTACCAGGTGCAGTCGACCAGCTACAGCGGAACGGGCTTCGACCGGGGCCACAACTGCCCCTCGGCCGACCGCACTTCCACAGACGAAAACAACTCGGCGACCTTCTTCATGACCAACATGATGCCGCAGGCGCCCAACAACAACCAGCAAACCTGGGGCAACCTGGAGGGCTACACCCGCACGCTGTTGCCCAACAGCGAGGTGTACATCATCTGCGGCAGCTACGGCGTGGGCGGCACCGGCACCAACGGCTACTTCACCACCATCGACCAGGGCCGCATCACGGTGCCCAACCGCACCTGGAAGGTCATTGTGGTGCTGCCCGTGGGCGACAACGACGTGGCCCGGATATCAGCGAGCACCCGCGTGATTGCCGTTGACATGCCCAATACCAACACCATCAACCAGGATTGGGGCAGCTACCGCACCACGGTTGACGCCATCGAGGCCGCCACGGGGTACGACCTGCTTTCGAAGCTGCCCGTGGAGGTGCAGGCGGCCATCGAATCGAAAGTCGATGCCGGCCCGGTATTGTAGCCTCTACTTCTTATTTCTTTTCTGGAATCGATATAATCGTCTGTATGACAATTTTCTATAAGCAAACCTCGAGAATCAAGCAGTGGTACACTTTTCTGGCTTTTCTAATTCTGGTTGGAGTGCAGCAGAGCTGGGGGCAAACCCCGTATCAGTTGGCCAATGGAAACTACTCCGAAGGGTTTGATAACATCAGCGGGTGGACGGCCAGCTTCGCAGCGGGAGCCGGCGCCGAACGGTTTGGGGTAGCCTTCCCTCAGCCCACATTGCCCAACACGAATACGGTATTTGTTTCGGGTGTTTCCGGGGGCGTGCAAAGGGCACGGGCGCCATTGCCTTGCTGGCCACCGGCGCCGACGGGGCAAATGCATCAGCTTTTGACTTATACCTTGATTTCTCGGGTACCACGGCAGGGACCATTAGCCTGGACTGGGCCGAGGTGAACAACTCCACCGGCAACCGCCAGTCAACATTCAAGCTGCAAACCAATACGGGTACCAACGGCCAGTTTGTCGACTTGCCCCAAACCGCGACGGTTATCACCAATAACATGGCTTCCAATGGCAAGCTGTCGGTGGCGCTGCCAACTGCCTTCGACAACAATGCAACGGCCAAGGTGCGCTTCTACATCGCGGCCACTGCAGGCGGCGTGTCGCCAACGGGCAGCCGGCCCAAAATCAGCATCGACAACGTGGTGGTGACGGCCACCGGCACAGGCATCCCGGCCGCCTCCATCAGTACCGGCGCGGTTTCGCCGACTTCGTTCTGCCTCACGCCCACGGCGGGCAGCGCGCCCTTCGACGTTGCCTACACCAGCAGCGGCACGTTCACCGGTACCTACAAAGTACAGCTCTCCGATGCCAACGGCGTGTTTGCCGCCAGCACCACCGCGGGCATCATCGGCACGGGCGGCAGCTCGCCGATTTCGGCGGTTATTCCGGCCGGCACGGTTAGCGGCAGCAAGTACCGCGTGCGGGTGCTCAACGACGCCCCCGCCACATACGGCTCCAACAATGGCACCGACCTGGTGGTCAACCAGACGCCGACCACCAATCCGGTCACGGTGTCGCCGGCTTCGGCCCAGGAAGTGGCTACCACCGGCACGGGCGCCACGCTCATGGCCAGCGCCGCCGCTACCTCGACGTATGCCTGGCAGTACAGCTCCAGCCCAACGGGCCCTTTCACGGCCATTGCCGGCGCCACGGCGGCGGCTTATCAGCTTAAGGGCGAAAGCTTTCCCGGCGCGGGCACCTACTACTTGGTGGCTCAAGCCACTATCAGCAACACCTGCGGTACCGCTACCGGCGTCAGCGAGCCTGTAATGGTCACGGTATCGGCGCCGGTGGTGCAGTCGGCGCTCACGGTTTCGGCCACGAGCCTGCCCGACTTTAGCACCGTGGCGGTGGGAGCGGGCGCGCCGCCCCAGAGCTTCACCGTGAGCGGCACGGCCCTGACCGATAACATCGTCATCACGCCGCCCGCAGGCTTCGAAATCCGGACCGGCACCAACCCGTTTGCCTGCTGCACCATCACGCTGGCCCCGGCCGGCGGCACGGTTCCGAGCACGACCATCGAAGTGCGTTTCGCGCCCACGCTGGCTCAACTTTCCCAGGCGTCGATTCCGGTGACCAGCCGCGGGCTGCCCGATGAGGCGGTAACGGTTTCCGGCACCGGTGTTGATGCCGTGTATCCGGCCACGCTGAGCACCGCTGAAATCTCGGAGCTGAAGGCCACCAGCGCCAGCACCGGCGGCACCATCGCCGCCGACGGCGGCAGCGCCGTCACGGCCCGCGGCGTGGTGTGGTCCAAAACCGCCAACCCCATCCTGGGTGCCACCAAAACCAGCGACGGGGCCGGTGCGGGCGCTTTTGCCAGCGCCATCACGGGCCTGCTGCCGGGCACCACGTATTTCGTGCGGGCCTATGCCACCAACGCCACGGGCACCGCCTACGGTGAGGAGCGCACGTTTACCACCGTTACGGTACCGCTGGCCGCCGAGCCTATGGCCTCGGGCACGCTCACGGCCAGCCAGGTAACCGGCAATTCCATGCAGCTCAACCTGACGGGGGAAGACGGGACCAAGCACCTCGTGGTGGCCCACCTGGGCGCCGCCGTGGATGCCGAGCCCGTGGATGCCACCACCTACACCGCCAATGCCGAATTCGGCAAAGGCAGCGTGCTGGGCCGCGGCAACTACGTGGTGTACAACGGCACCGGCAACACCGTTTTGGTAACCGGCCTGCGCCCCAACACGCCCTATTATTTCACGGTCTTTGCCTTCAATGACAACGACACGCCCTACGCCGAAAACTACCTGACCACGGCCCCCGGCACGCTGGTGCAAAGCACGCAGGCCGCTCCCACAGCCTTGCTGCTGGAAGAGAACTTTGACTACGCGGCAGGCTCCCTACTGACGGCTAATAACTGGGCATCGCACAGCGGCACCGGCACCAAATCCATCGCCGTAACCACGGGCGGCCTGTCTTACCCGGGCTACAGCACCAACACCGGCAACGCAGCCGCTATCGTGGCCAATGGCGAAGACGTGAACCGGACTTTTGAGCCGGTGTATGCCCGCACGGCCGTGTACGCCTCGGTTCTGGTGAACGTGAGCAACGTGAATACCACCGGCGACTACTTCTTCCACCTCGCGCCCAAGAGCATTGGCAGCACGTTCCGCGGCCGCGTCTTTGTGCGCCGCGTGGGCACCAGCGCCAAGGTGCAGTTTGGCGTCAGCGGGGGTGGCAGCGCCATTGCGTACAGTACCGCCGAATACGACTTGAACACCACGCACCTGCTGGTGCTGAAATACACCTTCGACGAAGCCAGCAACGAAACCCAGCTCTTCATCAACCCCACGGCCGATACCGAGCCGGCGACGGCGGACCTCACGTCCAGAGAAACGGGGACGACCCCGGGCGCGCCCAACGACAACATTGGTACCGTGGCCCTGCGCCAGGGCGGTTCTTCGCCGGCTTTGCTCGTCGATGGCATCCGCATCGGCACCACGTTCCGGACCGTGAAAACCGGCAGCACCTGCGAGCCGCCCGTGCTGGCGGCCCCTGCTAATCTGACGGCCACTACCACCAAGGGCCAGTGCGGCGCGGCCGTTGAGCTAACTGCCACCGCCAATGGCTCGCCCGCTCCCGCCATCACGTATTCCATCGAAAAAGAAGGCGTGACTACGGCCATCACCTCGGCGTACCTGTTCCCGGTGGGCAACACCACGGTTACCGCCACCGCTACCAACGGCTGCGGCACCGATTCGCAGCCCTTCACCGTGACCGTGGAGGACAAGCAAGCACCCACCGTGCTGACTAAGAACATCACCGTGGCCCTGAGCAAGGGTGCGGCCACCATCACGGCCGCCGACGTAAATAATGGCAGCGCCGATGCTTGCGGCATTGCCTCAATGGAGTTGAGTAAGACCACTTTCAGCTGCGAGAACATCGGCCAGAATACTGTAACGCTGACGGTTGCCGACATTCACGGCAACACCGCCAATCAGACTGCTACCGTTACCGTGACGGGCATTATTCCTACGCCCACCATCGCTGTGACGCCGTCTTCGACCGTTTACACCGGCGGCGTGAGCACCAACCTCTACCTGGGCTACGGCCCGCAGAGCGTCACGCTCACCGCGTCGGGAGGGGCGAGCTACCAGTGGAGCCCGGCCGCCGGCCTCAGCGATGCTGCCAGCGCCAATCCGGTTTTCACGCCGACCACGGCCGGTACGTTCACTTTCACCGTGACGGTCACCAGCGCTTCCGGTTGCACCGCCACCAAAGCGGTGACCCTGGTAGTGGTGGATGTGCAGTGCGGCAACGTAAACGACAAGAACGCCAAGGTGCTGCTCTGCCACCGCGGCAAGCCCCAGTGCGTGGCGGCCACCGAGGTGCCCAGCTATCTGAAGCAGGGCGACACGCTCGGCGCCTGCCCGGCGGCTGGCGCGAAGACCACGGCGGCCAGCTCGCTCGCCAGCGATGGCAACGCCGCTAGTGGGCTCTTGTTCGAAGCTTACCCGAATCCCTTCACGGAGCGCACGGTGGTGCACTTCCGCGCCAACAGCACCGGCCCGGCGCAGCTGCAACTGTACAACGCGCTGGGGCAGGTGGTCAAGACCTTCTACAACGGCATCGCGCAGGAAGGGCAGGACTACCAGTTTACCCTGGACGGCACTTCGCTGGCAGCGGGCCTCTACACCGGCCGCCTCAGCATCGGCGGCAAGGTGCAGACCTTGCGCCTGGTATTGACCAAGTAAAACAGATTGTAATCAGATATAAAAAAGGGCCCTAGCGGCCCCTTTTTTATTGTTAATGGGGCGTCTCAGGAATTGGACCGTGCCTTCGATTTGCTGGTTTGCCGACATTGTTTAGCGGTATTTCCTGCCAATTTCTAACGGCTTAAGTAGTGTGCCGACCTATCTTTGCAGCTCGTATGAAACCAGTAATAGCCTTGTTCATGAGCCTTATCATGTTCGTTGGCGGCCTGATGCCGCAGAACGACGTGGAAGAATTGAGCAAGTTGCCGGAGCTGTTTCAGCACTACCAGTACCACCGCTCGGCGCCGGGCGGCTCTCTGTCCCTGGCTCAATTTCTGAGCTTGCACTACGGGGCCGGCCGGGCTGCCGCCTACCGGTGCCAGCCCGCGCCCGAGCACGAGAAGCTGCCATTCCACGGCCATCACCAAAGCCCAAACCTGGAGTATGTGGTGCCGGCCACCCAGCCGGTGGTGCACCAGCGCGCCCCGCAGTGGCGGACTCCCGCGTATCGGCGGGCCGCGGCGCTGCCGTATTCGTTTGCGTTTTGCGCCGGCTTACTGCAGCCGCCTCGAGCCTAATCCCAGTGCGCCCCCGGGAATAGTCCGCCGGGCCCATTCCGGGCCCGGCGTCTCGCGCACCGCCAGCCAACGTCCTTTTTGAACGTGGCCGGCAACCCGGGCATCCTCTTTCGGTTTGGGCATTGCCTTCTCGCTGGCCAGTGGCCGGACGGGCTTGTTTTCTTATTGCGGCCCCGGCGCCGGTCTGTCTAACAGCCGGATGCCACTCCGGGCACAACCTTATACTTTATGCTTTCAAGGATTATTGCGGCCAGCATCCGCAACAAGCTTTTTGTGGTTTTGCTGGTGGCCGGCATCATGGCCTGGGGTGGCTACTCGGCCTTGCACCTGCCGCTCGATGCCATCCCCGACATCACCAACAACCAGGTGCAGGTCATCACCCAGTCGCCGGCGCTGGCGGCCCAGGAGGTGGAGCAGGCTGCTCACCGTTCCGCTCGAGCCTGCAGCTGCGCACGGTGCCCGGCGTGCAGGAAATCCGCTCGAGCTCGCGGGTGGGCTTGTCGGTCATCACCGTGGTGTTCGGCGACGACATCGACACCTACCGCACCCGGCAGGCTGGTGGCCGAAAAGCTGAAAGCGGCCGAGGGCAGCCTCAGCGCCGACATGGGCCGGCCCGAAATGGCGCCCATCACCACGGGCCTGGGCGAAATCTTCCAGTACTCGCTGCGCGTGGCCCCGGGCTACGAAAAGAAGTTCTCGCTGGCCCAGCTGCGCGAGGTGCAGGACTGGATAGTGAAGCGGCAGCTGGCCAGCGTGCCCGGCGTGGTGGACGTGAGCAGCTTCGGGGGCATGGTGCGCCAGTACGAGGTGAGCGTGCTGCCCGACCGGCTCAACGCCGCCGGCGTGTCGCTGCCCGAGCTTTTCCGGGCCCTGCAGCTCAACAACGCCAACACCGGCGGCTCCTACCTCGAGCGCGGGCCCAACGCCTACTTCATCCGGGGCGAAGGGCGGGTGAATACGCTGCAGGACATCGGCAACATTGTGGTGAAGCAGGCCGGCAGCACGCCGCTGCTGGTGCGCGACGTGGCCGACGTGCGCTTCGGGCACGCCGTGCGCTACGGCGCCATGACGCGCAACGGCAAGGGCGAAACCGCCGGCGGCATTGTGCTCATGCTCAAGGGCGCCAGCTCGCAGCAAACCATTCAGGGCGTGAAGGCGCAGGTGGCCGTTATCGACAAAATGCTGCCGCCGGGCCTGAGCATTGAGCCGTTTCTGGACCGCACCAAGCTCATCGACAAAGCCATTCACACCGTGAGCACCAACCTCGTCGAGGGTGGCGTCATCGTAATTCTGGTGCTGCTGCTGCTGCTCGGCAACCTGCGGGCCGGCCTGGTGGTGGCCAGCATGATTCCGCTGTGCATGCTGTTTGCCCTGGGCATGATGCGCACCTTCGACGTGTCGGCCAACCTGATGAGCCTCGGGGCGCTGGACTTCGGCCTCATCGTGGACGGCGCCGTGATTATCGTGGAAGCCATGATTTTCCAGCTCGTGCACCACCGCGCGCAGTCGGAGCAGCAGACCATGGACCAGGTGGCCGAAACCGCTGCCACCCGCATGATGCGCTCGGCGCTGTTCGGGCAGCTCATCATCCTCATCGTGTACTTTCCCATTCTGGCGCTCACGGGCATCGAGGGCAAGATGTTCCGGCCCATGGCCCTCACGGTGAGCTTTGCCATCATCGGGGCCATGCTGCTGTCCTTGACCTACGTGCCGGCCGTGTCGGCGTGGGCGCTGCGCCGTGACATCAAGGAAGAAGGCACGCTGGCCGACCGCCTGATGAAGTTTTTACCGCGGCTACCGGCCGCTTATTCACGGGGCGCTGCGGCTGCGGCTGGCGGTGGTGGGCGCGGCCCTGGGCCTGCTGGGGCTGGCCGTGGTGGTTTTTCTGGGCATGGGCGGCGAGTTTGTGCCCCAGGCTCGACGAGGGCGACTTCGCCGTGAACGTGGCCCTGAAGCCCGGCAGCTCCCTGAGCCAGAGCATTGCCACCACCACCAAGGTGCAGCAGGTGCTGCTCCAAAAATTCCCGGAAGTAGAGCAGGTGGTGGGCAAAATCGGCACCTCGGAGATTCCCACAGACCCCATGGCCCTGGAAGATTCCGACCAGATTGTGGTGCTCAAGGACCAGAAGGAGTGGACCTCGGCCGGCACCCGCGAGGAGCTGGCCGACAAGATGCAGCAGGCGCTGGTGGGCATTCCGGGCATCACCGTGGAGTTTCAGCAGCCCATTCAGATGCGCTTCAACGAGCTCATCAGCGGGGTGAAGTCCGACATCAGCATCAAGATTTACGGCGACGACCTGGGCATTCTGTATGAAAAAGCCAACCAGGTGGCCGCGCTCATCCGGCCCCTGGCCGGGGTGGGCGACCTGAAGGTAGAGCAGGTGGTGGGCCTGCCGCAGCTGCGCGTGACCTACGACCGCCAGAAGCTGGCCCGCTACGGCCTGAACGTGGCCGATCTGAACACGCTGCTGCGCGCCTCCTTCGCTGGCGACGTAGCCGGGCAGGTGTACGAAGGCGAGCGGCGGTTCGACCTGGTGCTGCGCCTCGACTCCACGCAGCGCCGCGGCCTCACCGACCTCAGCAGCCTGTACGTGGACCTGCCCGGCGGCCAAAAATCCCGCTGGGCGAGGTGGCCACCGTGGCCTTCCGCAACGCCCCGGCGCAGGTGTCGCGCGACAATGCCCGCCGCCGCATCAACATTGGCGTGAACGTGCGCAATCGCGACGTGGAAAGCCTGGTCGACGACATTCAGCTCAAGCTTAAAGAAAAGCTGCAGCTGCCCACGGGCTACTCCATTGCCTACGGCGGCCAGTTTGAGAACCTGCAGCAGGCCAAGGCGCGGCTGCAGGTGGCCGTGCCGGTGGCCCTGCTGCTCATCTTTCTGCTGCTTTACTTTTCCTTCCAATCGGTGAAGCAGGCGGCGCTCATTTTTACGGGCATCCCGCTGGCGGCCATCGGCGGCATTATGGCCTTGTGGCTGCGCGGCATGCCGTTCAGCATCTCGGCGGGCGTGGGCTTCATTGCCTTGTTCGGGGTGGCGGTGCTCAACGGCATCGTACTGATTGCCAGTGTCAACGAGTTTGCCCGGGCCGGCGTGGTTTCGGTGCACAAGCGGGTGCTGCGGGCCACGGCCGAGCGGTTCCGGCCGGTGCTGCTCACGGCGGCGGTGGCCTCGCTGGGCTTTCTGCCCATGGCCCTCTCCAACATGGCCGGCGCCGAGGTGCAGAAACCCTGGCCACGGTGGTCATCGGGGGCTGATTTCGGCCACTTTGCTCACGCTGGTGGTGCTGCCGGTGCTCTACACCCTCTTCACCCGCGACGGCGAGCCCAGCCCCACCGATGAGGACGCCCAGCCCGAGTTGCAGCCGGTTGAGCCGGAGCCCCGGCTGGTCAGCCCCGGCCGCCTCGCGGGTCTGCTGCTCTTGGCCCTGGCTCTTACCGGATTGAGCCAGTCGGCCCGGGCGCAAGCCGTGCCCGCCAACCCACAGCCCGGCCTTCCGGGCGCCCCGCTCACCCTGGCCCAGGCCCTGCAAACGGGCCTGCAGCAAAGCCTGCTCGTGCAAAGCTCCACGCTGGAAGTGCAGCGCCAGCGCGCCCTGAGCCGCACCGGCTACGACGTGCCCCGCACGCTGGTCGATGTGCAGTACGGCCAAATCCAGGGCCCTTTCAACGACCGCAGCATCAACGTGATTCAGCAGACCTCGCTGCCGAGCGTGTACGCGGCCCAGCGCAAGCTTTTGGAGGGCCAGACCCTCACGGCCGAACAGCGGGTGCGACTGCAGCGCCGGTTGCTCACGCAGGACATCAGCGGGGCCTACTACCGCCTGCTCACCGACTACCGGCGCCTGCGCCTGCTGCGGCGGCAGGACAGCCTGTACCGCCGGGCCGCCCGCGCCGCCAGCATCCGCTACCGCACCGGCGAAACCAACCGCCTCGAGCAGGTGTCGGCCGCAGCCCGGGCCCAGGAGCTGCAAAACCGCCTGGCCACGCTCCAGACCCAGCTGCTGGTGCAGCGCCAGCAGCCTGGGCACGCTGCTCAACACCGGCGCCGCCATCAGCATCGACACCACGGCTCAGCCTGCTGGCCCCACTGGCTGTGGGCGATACAGCGGGCATTAGCGCCGCCACCAACCCCACGCTGGCCGTGCTGCAGCAGGAGCTGACGGTAAGCCAGCAACAAACCAAAGTGGAGCGCCTGCGCCGCCTGCCCGACATTCGGGCGGGCTATTTCAACCAGTCCATCAACCAGGAGGGCGGGTACCAGGTGGGGCAGCTGGGGCTGTCGCTGCCGCTGCTGGGCGGGGCACAGAAAAACCGCGTGGCCGCCGCCCGCATCGGCGAGCAGGTGGCCACGGCGCAGCTCACTTACGCCACGGCCCAGCCTGCAGGGCCAACTGCGTGGGCTGCGCCTGCAGCTGGCCCGCGCCCGCGCCTCGCTCACCTACTACGAGAAAACGGCTCTGCCCCAGGCCCGCCTCATGCTCGTCACCGCCGAAAAAAGCTTCCGGGCCGGCGACATCGACTACGTGACGTACGTGGTGAACACCGAGCCCGCGTGGCAAATCCAGGCTGCTTATCTCGACCAGGCCGGCCAATACAATGAGTTCGTCGTTGCGCTGCAGGCCCTTGCCGGCACCGATGACCAATAGCCCTTTCGGGCCTCTCCATTTCAGCTTTTCATGCGCTATTCTTCCTTGTTTTCGTTTCTTCCGCTCGCCTCGCGCGAGTCGTCTGTTGTTCCCGGCTCCGCGCGTAGGAGTTGGTCGGTGCTGGTGGTTTTGCTGCTGAGTGCCGGTGGCCTGCCCGCGTGCCAGAGCAAAAATGAGCCGGCCAAAGAGGCCGCGCCGGTGGCCGCTTCCGCCCCCGCGGCCCACGCAGGCGAGGTCACCATCAGCCCGGCCCAATACACCGCCGCGGGCATCGAGACGGGTGGCTTCACCCTCAAAAACATGACCTCCGACGTGCAGGCCAACGGCGTGGTGGACGTGCCCCCGCAAAACCACGTGTCCATCAGCGCGGTGCTGGGCGGCTACGTGCAGCAGGTGAAGGTGCTGCAGGGCCAGTTTGTGCGCAAAGGCACTGTGGTGGCCGTGCTGCGCCACCCCGACTACCTCAAGCTGCAGCAGGAATACCTGCAGGCCCGCGCCCGCCTGCAGTTTCTGCGGCAGGACCTGCAGCGCCAGCAAACCCTCGACGCCGAAGACGTGGGCGCCAAGCGCAAGCTGCAGCAGGCCCAGGCCGAGTACCAGACCGAGCAGGCCACCGAGCGCTCCCTGGCCGGCCAGCCTGCGCCTGCTGGGCCTCTCGCCCGAGCGCCTGCGGCCCAGTTCGCTCACGCCCAGCGTGGCGCTCACCACGCCCATCAGCGGCTACGTCAAGTCCGTGAGCATCAACCCCGGGCAGTTTGTGAACCCCCAGGACGTGCTGGTGGAAGTAGTAGACCGCACCGGCCTGCACCTGGAGCTGAAGGTGTTCGAGAAAGACATTGCCCGGGTGCAGAAGGGCCAGCGCGTGCTCTTCAAAATCCCGAACAGCGGCGTAGCCCAGGAGCAGGAAGCCGAGGTATTCCTGGTGGGCCAGGCCTTCGACGACGATGCCCGCACGGTGCGCGTGCACGCCCACTTGCACAAGCCCTCGGGTATGCTGCCCGGCCAGTACGTGGCCGCCCACATCCAGACGGCCGGAGCCCGGCACCGCACCCTGCCCGAAGAAGCCGTGATTCAGGCCGGAGAGGTGAGCTACATCTTCGCCCGGCAGGGCAGGGGCGCCAGCGGCTACCGCTTCCGCCGCTACAAAGTGCAGACCGGCCCGGCCCAGGATGGCGACGTGACCATCACCCCGCTCGAGGCCCTGCCCGATACCACGCAACTGGTGCGGCGCGGCGCCTATTTCCTGGAAGCCGAGCTCAGCAAAGGCCAGGACGAGTAGCTGTCGGCGTTTGGGAAGCTACTTGGTTTAGCTCAATTAATCGGATTCAAGGTCCGTGTATTCGATTGGCCTCACCCCCGCCTATCTCCGGGGTGAGGGGGCCGGAAGATTGTAGCGCGGACTCTGTAGTCCGCGTCCCCGGCGGAAACCCGAACGACACCCAAACGGCGCGGGGACGCGGACTACAGAGTCCGCGCTACACTCGTTTGGCTCCCCTCTCTTTTGGAGAGGGGCCGGGGGTGAGGTTCCGGCCGGGGGTGAGGCGTAACCAGTACACCGACTTTGAAGCTGCTCTAAGCAGGGCCAAGCCCGACAACAACCCCAATTGCGCAGCCGAACAATAAGCGCCTACTTTTGCTCCCGCAACTGGTGATGGGGTACCACCACGAACCGCCGGGGCCTCCGGGCCCATGAGCTGATGACTCCTACTTACACCATGGCCGCCCGCCACCGTGGGGCGGCCGTATGTTCGGTCATTCACTGCGCTGCTCATGGCATTTGGCTCTTCTGGTTTTGGTCGTCGTTTCGAGGTGCTGGGGCAGGCGCCGTACCTGGTTTTTCTGCTTCGCTGGCTGCTGATTTGCGCGGTGGTGGGCGTGCTGGTCGGGTCGGCGTCGGCGTTTTTTCTGCTGTCGCTTGATTGGGTGACGGACTGGCGTGAAAGTCACGCCTGGGTTATCTGGCTGCTGCCGGTGGGGGCTTCATCATCGGGGCCAGCTACCATTACCTGGGCCAGAGCGTGGTGAAAGGCAACAACTTGCTCATCGACGAAATCCACAACCCGCGCACCACCATTCCGCTGCGCATGGCGCCGCTGGTGCTGTTTGGCACGCTGGCCACGCACTTGTTTGGGGGCTCAGCAGGCCGCGAGGGCACGGCCGTGCAAATGGGCGGCGCGCTGGCCGACCAGCTCACGCGCCTTCTGGGGCTGCGGCCCCGCGACCGTAAGATTCTGCTCATTGCGGGCATCAGCGCCGGATTTGCGTCGGTGTTTGGCACGCCGCTGGCCGGGGCGGTTTTTGGGCTCGAAGTATTTCTGATTGGCTCAATTCGCTACGACGCCATTGTGCCGAGCTTCCTGGCGGCCGTCGCGGCCGACCTTGTGACCAAGGCCTGGGGCGTGGGCCACACGGCTTACCCGCAGCTGGAGGTGCCGCCCATCTCGCCGGGCGGGCTGCTGCTCACGGTAGGCTGCGGCATTTTGTTTGGGCTCACGGCCCGCGGCTTTGCCACGCTCACGCACCAGGTCGGGCACGTTTTCAAGCGCATTGCCTATCCGCCGATGCGGCCCGTGGTGGGCGGCGTGCTGGTGGCGCTGGCCGTGGCCGCGCTGGGCACCACTAAGTACATTGGGCTGGGCATCCCCACCATTGTGGCGGCATTTCAGGCTCCGCTGCCGCCGCAGGATTTTCTGCTCAAGCTGCTGCTTACGGCCCTCACGCTGGGCTGCGGCTTCAAGGGCGGGGAGGTCACGCCGCTGTTCTTTATCGGGGCGGCGCTGGGCTCGGCGCTGGCGCTGGTGGTGCCGCTGCCGGTGGCGCTGCTGGCAGCCATGGGCTTCGTGGCGGTATTCGCGGGCGCGGCCAATACCCCGCTGGCCTGCACCTTCATGGGGCTGGAGCTCTTTGGGGCCCACGCGGGCGTGTACCTGGGGCTGGCGTGCGCCGCGGCCTACCTGTTTTCGGGCCACACCGGCATTTATTCAGCTCAGGTTATCGGGCACGCCAAGCACCTGCGCTTTGGACGAGAGCAGGGCCGGCAGCTGGGCGAAATCCCGGAGCACCGCAAAAAAGGGTAAGAGCGGGTTTGGTTTTTTTGGTTTTTGGACTGAGGTAGAGACGCAATATTTTGCGTCTCTTCGTTGAACGACACCCACGCGGTGCACACGACGAGACGCAAAATGTTGCGTCTCTACTTCGTTCTAGCTTTCCAGCTCAACTTTTAAGGAGTTGTTTTTTTCAGCCCAACCCGCGCTCGCCGAGGTGGGGCGGCTAGTCCAGCGAGGGCAGGAGCAGGACCGGAATCAGGCTTTCGTTTATGACCCGGGTCGTCACGCTATTGCTGGCAAACAGGCTGCCGAGCCGCCGGTGGTGGCGCACGATGAGCACCAGCAGGTCGGCGTCGAGCTCGGCCGCGCCCTGCAGGATGCCCTCGGCTACGTCGGCCTGATGCACGATTTTGCGGGGGCTGCCTTCGGGCACGTGCACCAGGCCGCTGTGGCACACCGAGAACTGGGCGCGGTGCCCAATCACGGCGTCCGGGTTGGTCTCGTCGGTGACGTGCACGACGGTGAGCCGGGCGGGCAGGCGCTCGAGCAGCTGCCGCACAATGCCGTGATGGTGGTCAACGTGGAAATCCCGGCCATCCACGGCCAGGGCCAGCCGGCGCGGCAGAACGTTGCCCCAGCCCGCCGTGGGCACCAGCAGCAGGGGATAAGGCGCAACGCGCAGCAGGTTTAGGGCCGCGGCGCTCACGGCTTCCTCCAGCTCGTCGGTCGGGTCGGGGCGCGCCATTATCATCAGTTCCGGCTCCTGCTGGCGTATGAGCTCGGCCGCGGCCCCCGTGAGAAATGTTTCGGCTACCTGCACCTGCGTGGGCAGGGCCGGCGCAGCCTGGCGGCGCGACGAAGCCCAGGAGTGAGCGGCAGCGGACGAAAGGAATTCGTCGTGGTTGGCGTGCACGCGCACCACGTGGGCCTGCAGCGGCGCGGCCAGTTCGGTGGCGTAGGCCAGGGCGCGGTCGGGCGCGGTCAGGGTGTCGGTAAGTACAACAATGGCAGGAGTCATAAGCAGGAGGAAAAGGAGAGGTGAAAAGTGTTGGAATAGCCGGGGCGGTTGCTGGTAAGGTGGGGCAGGAGGGGGCTCAACGGTTCAGGGCTTTCATGGCGTGGTAGAGCACCTTCACGTCGTGCTGGCCTTTGTAGACGGGCGGCGGCGCTTTGTCGAGCTTTAGCAGCTCGTACACCGCCATCTGGGCCGAGCGCACGGAGTATTCGATGGTGAACACCACGTCGTCGGGGATTTCGGTGAACTGGCCCAGGAAGGCGAAATTGGTCGAGCCCTTGGGCACCACCGCCGGCCGGTCGCCGGCCGTCCGGGTCAGAAACGGGCTGGTGATGAAAGGCAGCAGGCACGGAATGCAGTTGGCGGCGGCCACCAGCGCCGGCAGCTGCTCGGTGAAGTGCAGGTGGTGGAGTACTTCGGTCAGGATTTCCTCGCCCGTGCAGTCGCACATTTTCTTTTTCACGTAGTCGCCCACCCGGTCCGGAAACAGGCCGTAGCCCCAGAACACGGTCACGTCGGCGGGCTGATTGGGGAAGTGCGGCTGGTAGGGCAGCGCCACCGACAGCAGCCACTCGAGTCCACGAGCGAAACCAGGGCCCCGGTGCCGGCACTGTTGCCCGAGAAATTGGCCATCAAATCGAAAAACTGGGTGCCCTGGCAGGTGACCGTAAACGACTCCCAGGTGGACTCGTCGGGGCGGCCGTTGAAGACGTGGGGCCGGCCAAAGTCGGGGTACTTGCGGGCCACGGTTTTCCACAGGTTCCAGGCCCCGTCTACCCGGGTGGTGTTCACCGATGGGGCGGCCTTCATCGAGCCCAGCGTGGTGTTGGACGCCATCGAGCCGTTGGTCATCAGCACCAGGTCCTGGGGCTGCACGGTCTGGGTTTCGGGCAGCTGGTTGTGCAGGTAGCGAATGGCCACCACTGTTTTCGTTTCGGGGTTTGGCGCAAAGGTCAGGTCGGTTATCTGGCAGCCCATGTGGAACTGCACGCCCTGCTCCCGCAGCCAGGACATGATGGGCAGCACCACCGAGTCGAACTGGTTGAAGGGCGTGCGGTCGGTGCCGGCCAGCGTGCCGAGGCGCGGAAACTCGTGCACGAAGCGCAGCAGGTAGCGCTTGAACTCCACGAGGCTGTGCCAGGGCTGGAAGGAAAACATGGTGGCCCACATCAGCCAGAAGTTGGTCCGGAAAAAGCCGGGCTTGAACCACGTGTCGACGCGCTTGGTGCCCAGCTCGGGCTCGGGCGTGCCCATGAGCTCTACCAGCTCCAGGCGCTCGGGCTCGGTGAGGCCCAGCGAGGTTACGTCAAGAATGTAGCCCCCGCTGTTCACCAGGCGCGCCTGGGCGTACGTCTTTATCTGCCGGTCAAATTCGACGATGTCGTCGTAAGCTGACTTGCCTTTGCGCGTGAGCGAGGGAATGGTGGCCAGCACGTCGTAAGTGCAGAAGTAGCTGAAATTGAGCATGCGGCCCCCGCGCAGCACGTACCCCAGCTCGGGCTGCTCGGCCTGTCCGGCCGTGTCGAGGCTGCCGCCGGCCATGGGGGCTTCCTCATAGATGTGGATGTTGGCGCCCGGCACCTGCCCGTCGCGGATGAGAAACACCGCCGCGGCAAAGGAGGCGATGCCGCCACCCACAAGGTAAGCCCGAATGGAGCCGGGGGAGTAGGGGTTGGCATGAGGGAAATGCAGAAAGCAGGGCATGGGGCAGGAAGAAGGCCGGGCGGCTAGCGGGGTGCGGGCAGGTGCAGGTGGTTGTTCACGTCGAGGGCCCCGCAGGCGTAGGCTTCGGCGGCGGCCTGGCGGCGGTCCACCCAGGTGTCCACGGTGCCGGTGAGGCTGACGCGGCCGTTGCGCACGCTGATGTCAATGTCCTGGTCGTGCAGCCGCGCCGACCAGTAGAAGTGCGTGCGGATGCGCTGCTCGAGCTGGTCGTCGGGCGCGACGCGGCCCAGCGGCGCGGCCGAAT
This sequence comes from Hymenobacter humi, assembly GCF_042665855.1. Classification (NCBI taxonomy): domain Bacteria; kingdom Pseudomonadati; phylum Bacteroidota; class Cytophagia; order Cytophagales; family Hymenobacteraceae; genus Hymenobacter; species Hymenobacter humi. The sequence goes on from NZ_JBHTEK010000001.1 coordinate 1,673,393, forward strand.
GGCCGGCCTCCTCCACCGAGAGCTTCGGCGCCACGGGGTCGAGCACGGCGGCAAACAGCTGCACGAAGTTCACCACGTCCACCACGCCGCTCACGCCGCTGGCCACTTCTTCGGCCCGTTCCTGCTCGAAGTGCGAATCGACGGTGCCGCGCAGGCTGGCCCGGCCCTCGGTCACTTCCACCGAGAAATGAAAGCGGCTCAGGTAAGCGTCGTTGGTCAGGGCGGCTTGCACGCGCTCTCGGATGGAGGCATCGGGCGAGGGGTGCAGCACGCGCACCTGCAGCAGGTTGTGCACCACGCCCACGCCCACCACGTTGGCGGCGTCCTGCCCGGCCGCGTGCCGGGCGCGCAGGTTGCTCACGTCCCCGAGCAGCGTCACCACGCCGTCGCGCACGTGCACCTTCACGGCCTCGTCTTCCACGCGGGGGTCGAAGCGCAGCACGTCCCGGATGGCCTGGGCCACGTCGGCGTCGGCTTTGGGGGCAAACTTTTCCTGCCGCAGCTCTTTGTCCTGGGCCCAGTGGTCCACGTACAGGTTGTGGGCGTCGACGCGGGTGGCGCCGGCCACGTAGGCGGTGGCCACCACGTGGTCGTGCTCGGCGGCCGTGCCCACCATGCCCGACAGGTGCACCACGCCTTCGTGGGTGCGCACCTTCACCAGGGCACTTTTCACGCGGATGTCCCAGGCCAGAAACTCCTGTATCTGGGTGGTGATTTGCTGGTCGGTGTTTTTGGGGCCGGTCTGCCCCACGCGCAGGCGGTTGTTGAGCTCGCGCACGCCGGGCACGCTGCTCAGCACCTGCAGCACCAACTGCTCTTCGGCCCACGATTGCAGGGTGCCTTCCACCGTGATTTCGCCGTCGTGGGCGTGGCAGTGCACCGGGTAGCCGCAGGTGGCCGGGTCCTGCAGCAGGGCCAGCTCCACCCGGCGCTGGAGCTCGGCGTCGGGCAGGTCCGGGGTGTGAATGCTGATTTCGTTGATGACGCCGCGCACGCCGCGCACGGCCTTTGCCATGTCCTCGGCCCGCTCGCGGGACAGCAGGCTGTCGGTGAAGCCGGTGAGCTCCACAATGCCCTCGCGGCAGCTCACTTCGAGCAGGCGCGCGCTCACGCCCTTCTTGAGCTTGAATAAGCGCAGCACCGCCTCCCGGATGTCGGTGTCGGCCAGGCGTTCGTCCGCGGCCAGGATGGCAGTGTGCGTAGGCATGGGGCAGGAGGAAAAATGCGAGATAGGTATCGGGGCAAGCCGGTGGTTTTTCCCGTTTGCAAGCCGTTCGGGCACCGCAGCGCCCGCCCCAAAAGCGGGCGACAGGAATCAGCAAAGATTCCATTCCAGCGCCCATTTTTGCCCTGATATCTATCATGCCGGGCAGTGACTTTGGTCATGCCGCCCGGGCAGGAAACCTCAAGCACCGCGCCGGTGCCGCGGCCCGGGTTGGGCCCGCTACGCCACCAGCCGCACCAGGGCCGCGCTCATTTCCTGCTGGAGCGTGTCGGCGATGTGCGTGGCTTCTTCGTACTGCGAGACGCGGTAGGCCAGGGCGGCCTCCGTGTCGAGCGTTTCTTCCCACTTGGTGAGCTCGGCCAACGTGTTGATGCGCAGGAGCGAAGGCTCGATGCGCGCGTAAATGGCTTCCCAGAGCGCAGGGGCCACCGAGAGGTCTTCGGCCATGGCGGCGCGCAGCTCAAATACCTGCATCACCACGGCCGCCAGCGAGGCGAGCAAGGCCTCTTCATTGGCCGAAAAGGCGCGCGGCTGGCGGTCGATAACGCACAGCGTGCCAATGGCATAGCCGTCGGCGGTGCGCAGGGCGTGGCCCGCGTAGAACTGCAGGTTGAGGGCCCGCACCAGAAACGGGTCGGTGAGGGTGCAGGGCTGCTCCGTGAGGTTGGCAAAAACGGTGGTCTCGTCCTGCAGAATGGCCACCGAACACATGCTGATGTTGCGGGCCACCCGCTCGGCTTCGGGCAAGCCCACGTTGGCCGGGAAGCTGACCGAGTGCTCCTCCACCAGCGAAACCAGGGCTATGGGAACGTTAAATAGTTTGGCGGCGACGCGCACCACCATTAAATAAGGGCTCCCCCAGATTGCTCAATTGCTGGTAGCGCCCCAGGGCCTGCAAGCGGGCATCGTCGTCGGCTGGAATTAAATTATTCGGCAAACTCATAGAATAAAATCGGTATGACTACGAAGGTAAGCACCGTCGAGGCAACGCGCCGCCCATAGGAAGGCAGGTAGCGAGTAGGCCTGATGTGCCGCTCAAAAGGTGGGTGCGCCCCGTTGAGCTGACTCGCTGGAATGAGGTAGAGGCGCACTATTTTGCGTCTCGTCGTTGAACAACACGCATGCGGCGCCCACGACGAAACACAATACGTTGCGCCTCTACCTCGATTCAAAGGCCAGAAATTAACCCAAACGGCTTCTTAGGGTTTTATACTCCTCAGTTCGTCGGGCCGTTGTCGACGCGGGCCTCCACCACTTGCTGCACGGCCGGAGCCACTGCGGAGAGAATATCCAGCCCCGTGGCGGCCTCAATGGCGTCGACGCTGGTGCGGTACGTGTCCCAGCCTGGTGCTCAGGCTATTGTTGTTGGGCGTGTTCAGGGCAATGATGCGGGTGCCGTTGTTCACGCGGGCCGCGTCGTCGGCGCCGGCGGGCAGCACCACAATTACTTTCCAGCAGCGGGCCGGCACCGTTACGCGGCCCTCGTCGAGGGTGGTGGCGTAGCCGTTGGTGCCGGTGCCGCCGCGGCCGTAGCTCCCGGCCACGATGTAGAGCTCGTTGCCCTGGTTGGCAAGCGTGCGGCAGTATTCTTCCAGGCTGGCCCAGGTCTGCTGGTTGAGGCGCGGCGCCTGGGGCGTCATGTTGGTCATCAGGAACGTGGCCGAGTTGTCGGCCACGGTGCGGGTGCGGTCGGCCGAGGGGCAGAGGTGGCCGCGGTCGAAGCCCGAGCCGCTGTAGCTGCTGGCCGTTGCCTGGTACCAGCCGGCGGGCAGGGTGGCATCGGGGCGGAAATCGTCCTGGCGGGCGGCGGGGCCGCGCCAGTCGCTGCTCAGGCGCCAGCTCACCCAGTTTGGAATGCCGCGGTCGCGGTGGTAGCTCAGGGCGTATTGCGGCTTGCTGAGCAGGTAGTTGGTGGGTTGAGCCGCGTCGGCGGTGGCACCGCTGGGGTTGCCCAGGGTGAGGTGTTCGGAAAGAGAGGCGGGCTCAACCGTTTCGTTCTGGCAGGCGCCCAGCAGCAGAGAGAGGGCAAGCGCGGCGAAGCGCAAGGGCAGGAAGGTCTTGGTCATGATACTTAAATCTAGCCTTGCTACAGGCCCGGGTACGTGCAAGTTCCTGCCAGGAAACGGTTTCAGCAACATAGCTCAACGAACTTCTACCGCTCTGCTTATGCTAGCCCCTGTGCCTTAAAGGACTACCGACAACCCGGGCCGGAGATGAAAAGGCGGCCCGCGGCAAAGATTCCCGGCGGGTGGGCTGCCCGGCCAAAAGGGATACACAGCTCACCCCTGCAAAGCCGGGCAGCTGCCCGGTAGCTCAATCTAAAACATCGGGCGAGTTGAGCCGTAAACGGTAAAATCATAGTATTCACATTCTTCCTTCCCATGAACAAGCACCTCCTTTCCCTGATGGCAGCCGTAGCCTTGCTGGCCAGCTGCGAAACCAAGCACTCTGAAACCAAAGACCAGCTAGTAGAAGCCGGCCAGGACACCGCCGTGATGACGCGCGACGGCCGCACCGTAGGCGACGTGGCCAGCCGGCCGGCGCCGCCGTTGATAATACCTGGGACATGACCAAAGCCAAGCTGGCCGACGTGAAATACAAGGAAATCACCCAGACCGGCGTAACGGTGCGCGGCGACGACACCTACAACGTGTACAGCGTAGACGAAACGGTGCTGTTTGATACCGACAAGGCAACGATTAAGCCGGGCGCCGCCGCGGCCCTGGACCAGATTACCGCCTCCATTGGCCAGCGCTTCGGCAAAAGCCAGGTGCGCGTGATGGGCTTTGCCGATTCGCGCGGCTCCAAGGATTACAACAAAGAGCTCAGCGAGCAGCGGGCCGAAGCTGTGAAGAACTACCTGGTATCCAAGGGTAAAATCGACGCCGCCCGCGTGAGCGTGGAGCCCATGGGCGAGACCAATCCCACCGCTACCAACGCCACCGCCAGCGGCCGCCAGGAAAACCGCCGCGTAGAAATTGCAGTGCGCACGAAGTAGCAGCACGGTAATTTCCAGCCTTAAAAAGCCCCGGCCTCGCTCAGAGGTCGGGGCTTTTTTATGCGAAAGCAGCAAGCTCCTTCAGCTCAATTCGGCTCAATTTTCAGGGCTCCCACGTTGTCGAGGTCAGCCTGCTTAGCGGTGTTCAGCTCCTCGCGGGTATTTTGGGACGAAGGGTTCGGCATGGCCGGGGTAAACCAGTGGAGTAGGCGGGTGTGCTTTTGCTGGAATGTTCCAGCATCTGGCAGAAGCTAATCCGAAACAGCGGTTGCGAAAGTGGGGGAGGGCAAGGCAGCGGTTCGGTCCCTGTTTTTGGTCTGGAGTGGGTGGGGTTATGGGGCCGCACCACCCTGCGGATGGGTGCCAGAACTATGCAGAACAGGCAGTGCCATAAACCGGAACCGTGTTTGCCCCCAAGGGCGACTGTAGTTCGCCCACTGTATGGCGGGGCAATGATTTGACACGTCGGTAGTTATTTGCGATTTAATGAGTATATTACAAGTGTTGTCGCGTAGTGTCCGGCACGTGGGCTTCCCCGTTGGCAGCGGGGCGGGGTACGGCGGGCCAAACGCGGGAGCCAGGCTACCGTGGCTCGAGGCCAGGCACGGCACGCGAGCGGGGTAGTGGGGCCTTCCTGGACGGCCATTTTGCCGCCGCGAGTGCTTCTGCTTTTTGCGATGACAACGGTTTTCGTGCTTTTGCTTTGTTGCCTGGCTCCTGGGCCCGCGGGCACGGCCCGGCCACTTCCGGAGTCAGTGGCCCGCCTGCGCCGCCAGCTGGCAGCGGCCCCGCCCGATACCACCCGTGTGCTGCTGCTGTCGCAGCTGGCGTACGAACTTACCCAAACCGACCCGCTGGCCACCATTGCCTACGGCAAGCAGGCGCTGCAGCTGGCTCAGCGCCTGCGGTATCGGCGGGGCGAGGGCTGGGCCCTGGTGCGGCTGGGGTCGGGGTTTCGGGAAGCCGGCAACTACCCGGCCGCGCTGCAGGTGGGGCTGCGGGGCCTGCACGCCGCCGAGGCGCTGCACGACCCTGAGCTGCTGGGGCGGGCCCTCAACGCGCTGGGCTACCTCTACTGGGAACAGCACAACAGCCGCCCCGCGCTGGGCTATTTCTTCCGGGCCAAAGCCGTGGCCGAAAAAGCCGGAACACCAAGCTGCTCACCCGCGTGATGGGCAACATCGGCAACGCCTACCAGCAGCTCCACCTGCTGGATTCGGCCCTGATTTACCTCGAGAAAGGCTACGCCCTCGACCTGCAGGAGCACGACCTGACCAGCGAAGTAGGCGATGTGGCCATGCTGGGCAACGTGTACGCTGCCCTAGGCAACCCGCGCGTGGCCCAGGGCTACTACCGCCAGAGCATTCGGCGGGCCCAGGGCGGGGGCATCACCTTCGCGCTGTGCCGGGCCTACCTGGGGCAGGCGCGCTTGTTTCAGCGGCAGGGCCGGACCGATTCGGCGCTCTACTGCGCGGGGCAGGCCCTGGCCGCCGGGCAGCAGGGCGAGTACCCCAAAGGCATTCTCGAAGCCAGCCAGTTTTTGGCGGCGTCCCATGCGGCGCGGCGCGACACGGCCACGGCCTTCCGGTACCTGACCCTGGCCAGCGCCACCCGCGACACTTTGTTTGGACTCACCAAGATGGGCCAGGTGCAGATGCTGAGCCTGAACGAGCGGCTGCGCCAGCAGGAATTGGCCGAGCACGAGCGGCAGGCCGCCGCCCAGCGTCGCCAGCAGTGGCTGCTGGCCGCCCTGATTGGGGCCGTGCCGGTGCTGCTGCTGCTCTGGCGCAACATCCGCCTCAAGCAGCAGGCCAACCGGCAGCTCTTTGCCTGGAACGCCCGCATTGCCGCCAAGCGCGACGCCCTGCGCGCCGCCCTGGCCAGCCTGAAGTCGGCCCAGGACCAGCTCATGCGCCGCGAGAAGATGGCCTTTCTGGGCGAGCTCACCGCCGGCATTGCCCACGAGCCTGCAAAACCCACTCAACTTCGTGGCCAACTTCGCCGCCGTGAGCGCCGAGCTGTCGGCCGAGCTGCAGACGGAAGCGGCCCGGCCGGTGCTCGACCAGGAGGCGCTGCGGGCGCTGGCCACGGACCTGCAGCTCAACCAGGAAAAATCCGGGAGCACGGCCAGCGGGCCTCGTCCATCGTGAAGAGCATGCTCGAGCACTCCCGCCACGGCTCGGCCCAGCGGGCGCCCACCGACGTGAATGCGCTGGTGAAGGAGTCGCTGGCGCTGGCCTACCAGAACCTGTGCGCGTCGGACCCCGCCTTCCACGCCACCCTGCGCACCGAGCTCGACCCCGGCTGGGCCCCGTGGCCGTGGTAGCCCAGGACCTGGGCCGGGTGCTGCTCAACCTGTGCGCCAATGCCCTGTACGCCGTGCGCCAGCGCCAGCGCGAGGCCACGGCCGCCCACGAGCCCCCGGCTACGAGCCCACCGTGACGGTGTGCACCGGCCACCCAGCCGCCGGGCAGGCCGTGGAAATCCGGGTGCGCGACAACGGCACGGGCATTCCCAAGCAATTGCAAGCCAAAGTATTCCAGCCCTTCTTTACCACCAAGCCACCCGGCGAAGGCACCGGGCTGGGCCTCTCGTTGAGCTACGACATCGTGGCCCATTCGCACGGCGGCAACCTCACCGTCGTGTCGGAAGTAGGGCGGTTTACCGAATTCACGATTTGTCTGCCGGTTCCGGCGCCTGCGCCGCCAGTCGAGCCCCAGATGGTCGCCTAAGGTTTGGGCGTTGCCGGCGAGCAAAGGGGAGAAGCTTCAAAAGCATTTTGCCGGCTCTGCTCAAGAAGCTTGCGTGGCCGAAGCTTCTCAAGCTTCCAAAGAGACAAAGAACCTCCTAAAGCCAGTGGCATTGCCGACATTTCTTGAACTGCCGAAGAAGCGGGGTTGCCCGAAAGCGGCCCTTATTTCGCCTTGGGAGCTTCGAAAATACTGATGGCGTAGCCGCCGCCGGGCGCGCAATATTGAGCCAGCTTGGTCTTGCGTGTCACGTTCACTTTGCGGATGGTGTAGGCCTGCGGGTTCTTTTCGTAGTGGGCGTCCTTGGCGTCGGCGTAGATGGTGGCCACGTACTTTTTGCCGGGCTCCAGGAAGTCGAGCTTGATGTTGGAGGTGCGGCCCTGCTCATCACAGGTGCTACCGATAAACCGCCTGCTTTTGCCTTTGGCTTTGCGGGCCATGGTGATGTAGTCGCCGGGCTCGGCCTCGAGCACTTTCGTGTCGTCCCAGTCCACGGCCACGTCCTTGATAAACTGGAAGGCGTCGAGGTGCTGGTTGTAGTGTTCGGGCAGGTCGGCCGCCATCTGCAGGGGCGAGTACATGGTCACGTACAGCGCCATTTGCCGCACCAGGGTGCTGTGCACGAAGGAATTGTTTTTGGGGTTGAGGGCGCTGATTTTGGTCTGGAAGATGCCCGGCGTGTAGTCCATCGGGCCCCCAATGAGGCGGGTGAAGGGCAGGATGGTGGTGTGGTCGGCGTTGTTGCCGCCAAACGACTCGTACTCGGTGCCGCGGGCGGCTTCGTTGCCAATCAGGTTGGGGTAGGTGCGCGAGAGGCCAGTGGGGCGCACGGCCTCGTGGCCGTTCACCATAATTTTGTGTTCGGCGGCTTTCTCCAGCACGTAGTTGTAGTGGTTAATCAGCCACTGGTCGTAGTGGTGGTGGCCCAGCGGCACGATGTCGCCCACGTAGCCGGTTTTCACGGCGTTGTACCCGTACTTGTTCATGAACTGAAAGGCCGAATCCAGGTGCCGCTCGTAGTTGCGCACCGAGCCGCTGGTTTCGTGGTGCATGATGATTTTCACGTTCTTGCCGGCGGCGTATTGCTGCAGCTCGGGCACGTTGAAATCGGGGTAGGGCGTCACGAAGTCGAACACGTAGTCTTTGTGCTTGCCGAACCAGTCTTCCCAGCCCACGTTCCAGCCTTCCACCAGCACCGCGTCGAAGCCGTGCAGGGCGGCGAAATCGATGTACTCCTTCACGTGGGCCGTGTTGGCGGCGTGCGTGCCGTTGGGCTTCACCTGCTTGTAGTCGATGGAGTCGAGCTTGATGTTGTCCTGGTTGGTGTACGACCACGAGCCTGCGGCCCGTAATCATCTCCCACCACACGCCCACGTACTTCACCGGCTTTATCCAGGAGGTGTCCTTGAACTTGGTGGGCTCGTTGAGGTTGAGCACCAGCTTGGACTGCAGAATGTCGCCGGCCCGGTCGCTGACGATGACCGTGCGCCAGGGCGAGAGCGCCGGCGTCTGAATCAGGCCCTTGTCGCCTACGGCGTCGGGCGTGAGGTGCGATTCGAGCACGAAGGTCTTGTCGTCGAGCTCCAGGTGCATGCAGGAATAGTCTATCAGCGCCGCCTCGTGGATGTTGATGTAGAGCCCGTCCTGGCTTTTGAGCATGAGCGGGGTTTGCACGCCGGTGGGCGAGAACGTGGTCTGCGAGGCGTTGCCCGTCACGGCGGCTTTCATTTTGCCGCGCACCTCCGAGAGCTTCGACGTGACCGTGCTGTACTCCTGCGTGTCGTAGTCGCCGGGCAGCCAGAAGGCCTTGTGGTCGCCGGCCAGGGCAAACTGCGTGCGCTCTTCCTTGATGGTGAAGTAGTCGAGCTTGGGCTGGCGCGGAAACTCGTAGCGGAAGCCCAGGCCGTCGTCGAACACCCGGAAGCGCACCCGCACCGTGCGGTCGGTAGCGGCCTGCTTTAAGGTCACGGCCAGTTCGTTGTAGTGGTTGCGGATGGTTTTCACCTCGCCCCACACCGGCTGCCAGCTCTCGTCAAACTTGCGCTGCTTGCTGTCGGCCACGGCAAAGCCGCTGGTGAGCCCCGGCGCGTTTTTCAGCTCCAGCCCAAGCTTGCTGGTTTTGATGACGTCGCGGCCCTTAAAGGTGAGGCGGTAAGTGGGTACGCCATCATTCTGCAGTGAGAACGTGAGCGTGAGCTTGCCGTTGGGCGACTTGATTTCTTCGGCCTGGGCAACCTGCCACAGCAAGCAAAGGCAGAGCACGGTGAGGGTTTGGCCGGCTTTCTTCAAGGAAAAATAGCCGGCGGAAAAGCTGAGGACGGGCATGTGGCGGGTATCGGAGGTGGTGAGCTGATGATTGTTGTGGAAGAGCCCCGGCCACCCCAGCGAGGGCAAACGGGGCTCTTCAAACGCGCAGGCGCTTGCGGCCCCCTGGCGCATGGGCCGGCAAATTACCGGGTTGGAAATTAATCGCCGAGGTTTTGTTTCCGGGGGCGAGCGACTGAGGAAGCAGAAGGCAACGGGGACAAGCCTACTCCACGCCTCCGCCCGCTGCCCAACGGATGGTGGCCTGGGTCTGGGCATACTTGGCCTGCAGCTCGGCCAGCTTCACGCGGGCCGTCACCAGCGAGGCCTCGCGGGCATTGAGCAGAAACACCGAGCTTTCCCCGTTTTCGAAGCGAATCTGCTCGCCCCGGCGCAGGCGCTCGGCGTTGAGTACCACCTGCTCCTGCAGGCGCAGCTGCTCGCGCAGGGCTTCCCAGTCGTTGGCTACAGTGCGCACACCGGTCTCGATGGCGCGGGTGTCCTGCTGCAAATCCAGCTCGGTTTCGCGCTGCTTGAGGCGGTTGAGCTGCAGCTTGGCGCGCTCCTGGCGCAGCAGCAGGGGGTAGGCAAAGCTGGCGCCCAGCTTGTAGTTGTTCTGCAGGTAGGCACTGCCCAGGCTGGCTCCGGTTTCGGGGCTAAACGGGGCCCCGGCCTGCAGCAGGTTGTAGTCGAGGGTGAGCTTGGGCAGCAGCTTGTTGCCAAGCATGCGCCGCTCTACGCCCAGCTGGCTCAATTTGGCGCGGCTTTTCTGCAGGTCGGGGTGAAGCTGGCGGGCCCGCGCGGCCAGGGCCGCCAGCGAGTCGGCGGGCAGGGCCAGCCAGGCGCCGGGGCCGGGCAGCGGCTGCGGCCGCACGGCCGCGGGCAGCTCGCGGGGCTGTTGCTGCTCGTCCCAGAGGTAGTTGCTGAGCAGCAGGGTGGCGTTTTGCCACTGCACCTGGGCCTGCACCAGCGCGGCCTGGCGGTTTTGCAGCTCCGTGAGGGCTTCTACCGAGTCGATGGCGGCCAAGTCGCCGAGGCGCACCCGCTCCCGCACGGCCCGGAAGCGCACGTCGGCCAGGGCCACATTCTGGCGGAGCAGCTCGCGGCGCTGGTGGTGCAGGGCCCAGTCCCAGTAGTCTTTGGCGGCCTGCAGCACCAGCTTGTTGAGGGCCGCGCGGCGCTCGGCTTCGGCCAGGCCCTGCAGGGCCTGGGCCTGGCGCACGGCCGCCCGCCGCTCGTCCATCAGCAGCCCCTGGGCCAGCGGGACCGATATCCCCACGTAGCTCAACCCCGCGGGCGCCGTGTAGTTTTCGGGGTTCACGTAGGGCCCGGTACCGCGCTCAAAGCCCGCTTTCACATCGGCCCCGAACCAGAGTGGCACCCGCAGCTGGGTGTCCCAATCGTGGAAGTATTCCTTGCCGCCCAGGGTTTTGCCGTAATACTTGCTGCTGGCAGCGGGGTCGAACAAGCCGCGGGCAAAGCGCACTTCCTGCTGCGCCCGCTCGGGCAGCAGCGCCGCCTGCCGGGCCACGGGGTGCCGCTGCGTCACGTAGGTGAGCAGGTCGGCGAGGGAGAATTGCTGGCTGGTGTCGGCCGCACTGGTTTGCCCGGCCGGCACCGCAGCGGGGGCCGGCTTTGTGCGCGGCACCTGGGCCCGCGCCCCGAGGGAGCCGGCCAAAAGCAGCACAACCGCCAGTAGCCCAATTCTTAGGTTCGCTTTCATTTGGCGTCTTCCTCGTCGGCTTTGGTGATGGCTTTCCCTTTTTTGGCAGACTTGTCGCTTTTCTCGCTGCCGGGCTCGCCCACGTAGTTCGGCGGGAAGCCGTTCAGCTGCCGCCACGCTCGTACCAGATGGGCACGTCGTCGAGCAGGGCCCAGCCGTACACGCCCGAGCCCACGCGCAGCGGCTTGGGCCAGGCTTCCTCGGCGGGGTCGGGCGTCACGAGCACGCGGTACTGGCCCTGGCTGTCGATGTTGTCGATAACGGCCACCACGCCCCCAAACGTGCCGAAGCTGGTGCCCGGCCAGCCGCTAAACACCAGCGCCGGCCAGCCGTCGAACTGCAGGCGCACCTTGCGGCCCACACGCAGCAGCGGCACGTCCATGGGCTGCACGTAGAGCTCGGCGGCCAGCTGCGGGGCGTCGGGCATCACCGTCACCACGGGCTCGCCTTCCTTCACCATCTCGCCCAGGCCCTCCTTCAGGGCGCGCACCACGTAGCCGTCCTGCGGGGCCGTGATTTGGTAGTAGCCGGCCCGGATGCTCAGGTTGGCCAGCTCGTTGCGCATCTTGGCAATCTGGCCTTCGGTGTCGTACTGGTAGGCCGTCACCGAGCGCCGGTCCGATTCGCTCTTGGCCAGCTTGTCCTGGTATTCGGCAGCCAGCGAGGCCAGCTCCGCCTGGGCGTTGCTCAATTCCTGGCGGCTGGCGGCCAGCTTGTTTTCGGACGACTGCTGCTTGGCCGTGCTTTCCTGGAACTTGAGGCGGCGCTGCTCCAGCTCGGTCAGGGACTTCAGGCCTTGCTTGTAGAGTTCTTCCTGCCGCGCCAGCTGCCGCTCGGCAATGGCGTAGTCGTTGCGCACGGCGCGCAGCTCGGCTTCGTCGGAGTTCACTTTCAGGCGGCTTTGCTTCACCTTGTTGCGGGCCTTGTCGAGGCTTACCTGCAGGGAGGTGCGCAGGGCGGCCTGCTGCGACTTCAGCGCCTGGTTTTTGGCCTGGTTTTCCCCCAGCGACGCCTGCTTGGCCTCCAACTGCTCGCGGGTGCGGGCCACCGCCTGCGGGTCGAAGTACTTCTCCTTGATTTCGGCAATTTCCACCAGCGTGTCGCCGCGCTTCACCCGCTGGCCTTCGCGCACGTGCCAGTGCGCAATGCGGCCGGCCAGGGTGCTGGGCACGGTCTGGGGCCGGTCCTGGGGGCGCAGCGTGGTGAGCTTGCCGGTGGAGCGGATGTTCTGCGTCCAGGGCAGGAAGCCGGCCAGGAACACCAGCAGGCCCAGCCCCGCGGCCCAGCGCGCCAGCGTGCGGCCCACGTGCGGGGTTTGCACGCGCCGGTACGAGCGGAAGCGGCTCGTGAGCGGGTGGGTCTCATCTAAAGGGTTTTCGGCGAAAGGCATGTCTATTCAGGCAATTAAAGACCGTTCGGGAAGGCGGATTAGCTGTCGTTACTCGGCCAGCAGGGGCTGCAGCTCGGGTTGGCGCACCACGTCGGCGTAGGTACCGTCGGCCACCACTCGCCCTCGCGCAGCACCACCAGGCGCGGGCACAGGGCCAGCACGCGCGGGTCGCTGCTGGCCAGCAGCACCGTCCAGGGCTGGGTGGGGTCCAGCAGGCGGCGCAGGATGCGGTGGCGCTCGGCCGGCTCCACGCCGGGCAAAAAGCCGTCAAGCAGCAGCAGGCGCGGGCGGCGCACCAGGGCGCGGGCCAGCAGCAGCTTCTGGCGCGTGCTGTCGGGCAGCGGCGTGCCCACACCCAGGGGCGTGCCCAGGCCCTGGGGCTGGGCGTACACGTGGTCGCGCAGGCCCACCAGCTCCAGGGCCCAGGCCACGTCGTCGGGCGAGAGGTGGGCCTGCTCCAAGGTCAGGTTCTGCAGAATGGTGCCCTCGAACAGGTTCTGGTGGGCAATGTTGTCGCCCACGGCCAGGCCCAGGGCCTCGGGCGTCAGGTCCTGCAGGGCCAGGCCGTCGTAGGCCACCAGGCCGGTGTGGCCTTCCAGTAAGCCCGCCAGCACGCGCAGCAGCGAGGTTTTGCCCGAGCCGTCGAACCCAGTCAGGCCCACGTGCTCGCCGGGCTGCAGCGTCAGCGAGACGTCGCCCACGGCCGGCTTGCGGGCGTGAGGGTAGGCGTAGCCCAGGTGCCGCAGCTCCACTTTCAGGCCCTGGGTGGTGGTGGGCAGCGTGAGGCCGGTGGTGGAGCTGGGGCCGGCCACGGGCAGGTCGAGCACATGGCCGATTTTATCTAGTGAGGTGAGGGCGTCGTACACCACGTCCAGCTTCAGCAATACCTTCTCGATGGCGTTGATGGTGAGGATGATGACGATTTCGGCCGCTACGAACTGGCCGATGTTGATTTGCTTGCTCAAAAGCAGCCAGCAGCCGATGATGAGCAGCGCGGCGGTGATGAGCGTTTTGAAAGCCACGAACCCCCAGTATTGCGTGAGCAGCACGCTGAAGTGCTTCTGGCGGGCCACCAGGTAGCCTTCCACCAGGTCGTCGGTGCGGCTCAGGGCCATTTCCTGCCGGGGCGGGTGGCGGAAGGTTTGCACCGTGCGGGCCACGTCTTCGAGCCAGGCCACCACGCGGTACTTGTACTTCGACTCGGTGAGGCTGGTGCTCAGGCCCTTGGGCCCGGTTACGCGAATCATGAGGGCCAGCAGGGCCACCAGCAGCACGCCGAAACCGATGAAAATGGGGTGGTAGAACGAGAGCAGCAGCAGCCCGAACAGGATTTGCAGGGCGGCGGCCGAAAACTCAATCAGCAGCGTGGCCAAGCCCTTTTGCAGGGTGGGCGCGTCGAGCAGGCGGTTCATCAGCTCCGGCAGGTACTGCCCGTCCAGCGACTCGGTGCGCACCCGCGGCAGGCGCACGGCAAAGTCCAGGGCCACCCGCGCAAACAGCCGCTGCTGAATGAACTCGACCAAATACACCTGCATCACCTGCAGCGCGCCCACCAGCAAGGTGCCCAGCACGATAAAGCCGATGAGCACCACCAGCGAGGTGCTGACGGCCCCGCTGCTCACGAAGCCAATAACCGACTGCACGCCCAGCGGCAGCGTCAGGCTGATGAGGCCCGTCAGGGCCGCGTAGACATACAAGTAGCCGATGTCGCGCCGTTCGGCGGTGAGCAGCCGGAACAAGCGCTGGGTGGGGGTGAGCAAAGAGGCCGTAGCTGCCATAGGAAATCAGGTTGTCGGGTTTGCAGAAAAACAGGCGGCAGACTATTTGTTTGAGCCCTGGTGGTCGAGGGCCGCGAAAGCCACGTGCTCCAGAAAGCTGTAAAGGGCGTCTTCCGCCCCGGCCACGGGCGCGTCGGTGAGGGAGGGGAGGTGCTGGGCAAAGAAGAGCTGCTTGCGCGCGGCCTCCAGCAGGGTGCTCACCAGCGCGTGTGGGTGGGCGTAGGCGGGGTTGATTTCCTGCACCACGGCCACGATGCCCGCGGCCAGCCGCTTGTACTCCCGGAAAAACCGGCCCGGTTGTCCTCGTCTACTTCCTTGGTGAGGTAGGCCTTGGAGGCTTCGCTGACCACGATGCGGTAGAGAGCCGCTTCGTCGAGCCTGGGTGGTGCTGGGGTCGTCCTGGTGGGCGCGGGTGAGGATGCTCAGCGTCAGGCGCAGCCGCTCGCGGGCATCGGGCACGTTGTGGGTATGAAACCGAATCTGGTAGCTGAGCCAGGCCCAGTGCCAGCTCACCAGGTACACCAGCAGCCGGTGCTTGTTCTCAAAATAGCGGTACAGCGACGCCTCCGTGGACTCGATGCGCAGCGCCAGCTTCTTGAAGGTAAACTGCTCAAACCCGATTTCATCGATTAGCCGGATGCTTTCGGCTACCAGGCGGCGTCCCAGGTCGGTGTCCTGCGGGTCGCGCAGAAACAGCTTGTCGTTTAGTTCTATACGAAGCGAAGTAATCATGGTAGCCAGTAATAGATGGGCTCAGAAACGCCGCAAAGATACACAAGCTTTCGACTTTGATAGTATTACTATCATTTCAATTCGCCGTTGTGGCCCGCTGGGCTTTATCGTGGCGCGTTATGCCACCGGTACGGGTTGCACAAAAATGGCTCTGCCCAAGGAGCAGAGCCGTTTTTGTAGTAGGAGCAGCTGTCCTGGGAAGCCGTTGGGGTTGGCTGAAACGAAGTAGAGACGCAATATTTTGCGTCTCGTCGTGGGCGCCGCGTGGGTGTCGTTCTCCCATCGTTCAACGACGAGACGCAAAATATTGCGTCTCTACTTCGTTTCAACGGCCAAACAATAATCCAAACCCGCCCTTAGCGCTGGGCCACGCCCTCGGCCTTGGCGATGACGTTGAAGGTCAGGCTGAAGGTGTCGTCGATGGCTTTGTCGCCGATGCTCTCGAAGAACGACTTGGAACGGTAGCGGATATCGTACTTGGTGCGGTCGATGGTGGCCGTGCCGCTGGCGGCCGCCACGCCGTTTTTCACGCCAATCTTGGCCGGGAAGCTCAGCGGGTTGGTGATGCCTTTAATGGTGAGGTTGCCCGTGACGGTGGCATTGTTGCCGCTGGCATCGCCCCTGAGCGGTTTTACGCTCGTGATGACGAACGTGGAGGTGGGGTGCTTCTCCACGGAGAAGAAGTCGTCTGATTTTAGGTGGCCCACCAGCTTGGCGTTGGACTCGGCGCTGGTAAGGTCCTCGTCCTTCATCGAAGCCATATCCACCACGAACGTGCCGCCCACAATCTGGCTGCCTTTCACCAGCACCTGGCCGCTCTGAAACTGGATGGTGCCGTTGTGCTGGCCGGTTACTTTTTGGCCAGCCAGCCCAACGAGCTCAGTTGTGGCTGCAGTGTGTAGGGTTCGGGCGTGGGCTTGCGGGCCACCGCGGCGGCGGGCGCGGTGCTGGTAGCGGCAGCGGCGGGAGCCGCAAGCGCCACGGCGAGCACCAACGGAAAGAGGAGCTTATTCATGATTGCAAAAAAGGTGAGGGTAAAGTAGTTGGCAACAAGTTAAGGGAAAGTTGCCGACTCCTTACTCCCCGCGCCCAGGCGCCCCTCCTGACGGCCCAATTTTGCTTGCCAATAACCTATATAATTGGTATATTGATGGATTATCCGCACCCCATCTTTTCACCCTTTAACTGCACCTTCCGATGAGTTCTTTCCAGGGGAAATCCATCATTATCACGGGCGCTGCGATGGGCCTGGGTCTGGCCGCTGCTCAGGAACTGGCCGCCCACGGCGCCAACCTGCTGCTGGTGGACTACAACGAGCAAAGCCTGGCCACGGCCCGGCAGCAGCTTGCCACACAGGCTCCGAACGCGCGCATGGAGACGTTCGTGGCCGATGTATCCAATGAAGAGGCCGTAAAAAACTACGTGGCAGCCGCGGTCAAAGCCTTCGGGCGCATCGACGGGCTCTACAACAACGCCGGCATCGAGGGCAAGCAGGCCAGCCTCGTCGACTACGACGTGGCGGTATTCAAAAAGGTCATCGACATCAACCTGATGGGCGTGTACTACGGCATGCGCTACGTGATTCCGGTGATGCAGCAGCAGGGCTACGGCCGCATCGTCAACGTGTCGTCGGTGGGGGCATCCGTGGGGTGCTCCACCAGATGGCTTACGTGGCCAGCAAGCACGCCGTATCGGGCATGACCAAAAACGCGGCCCTCGAGTACGGCCGCCACGGCATCGTGACCAACGCCATTGCCCCGGGGGCCATTCTGACGCCCATGGTGGCCGAAGCCTTCCGGGAGATAAACCCCACCGACCCCAAAAAAGCCGAAACCGAATACGCCCAGCGCAACCCCACCCACCGCCTCGGCCTGCCCGAGGAAGTGGCCAAAGTAGTGGCCTTTCTGCTCAGCGAAGACGCCTCTTACCTCAACGGCCAGACCATTGCCATCGACGGCGGCGAGTCGAACATGTACGGCAACAGCTAGCGGGCCCGCGTCCGGCCAAACAGGCCGGTGGTTGGGTTGCCAACGGTGAAAACCGCAGCTTGCTTTACCCCCGAATGGGCGGCAACGACCAGCCTTTCTTCACGGCCAGCAGCCGAAAGCCCGTTATCACGCCCGCCGCCAGCAGGAAATTCACGGTCGGGTCCAGCTGCAGGGAAAGGCCCACGACGTACAGAATGGCGCCGGTCAGGCAGGGCGTGGCGTAGAGCTGCCGCTCAAAGACCAGCGGTACCTCATTGGCCAGCGTATCGCGGATGACGCCGCCAAAAAGCGCCGAAACGATGCCCAGCAAGACGGCCGCCCAGGTATTCACGCCCGCCATCAAGGCCTTCTCCAGGCCCAGAATGGTGAAGATGCCAATCCCGAGCGTGTCGAACACCAGCAGGGGCCGCTGAAGAATGCCCAGCCACCAGCGGCGGCAGGCAACGGCGATGACCACGCCGGCGATGATGACAATCAGGTAGTTGGCGTCGCTAATCCAGGCCACCGGGTACGCATCTATCAGGACGTCGCGCAGGGTGCCGCCGCCCGTAGCCGTGACAAACGCGAAGATGAAAAGCGTGAGGATGTCGTGGTCTTTCTTCTTGTGCAAAGCCGCCAGCGTCCCGGATATGGCAAATACGCCGGTCCCGATTAAATCCGTCCAATAGATTACGTTCATTAAAATCGCTCCTAATTATTGAGCCAGTCAGGCCGTTAAACCGCTGCCTCGCCCACTGCACCGGCGAGACCAACGGTTGAGCAAGGTAGCGCCTCGTGCTACTGAACCAGGCCGGGCGCAGGGGCAAACCCGATGATTCCAGTACCTTCATCGCATGGCCATTGCTGCTGAGTACCACGTCCTACGGGCCCACTTGCAGGCGCGCGTCGCCCTCACCGACGCCGACTTTGCCCTCTTCCAGGGCTACCTGCGTCCCCTGGCGCTGCGCAAGCGCCAGCACCTGCTGCAGGCCGGCGAGCCCTGCACGCACCTGGCCTTCGTGACGCAGGGCTGCCTGCGCAGCTACTCGCTCACGGCCCAGGGCCAGGAGCACACCCTGCAGTTTGCGCCCGAAGACTGGTGGATTTCAGACATCTACAGCTGGCTCACCCAGCAGCCCAGCACGATGAACATCGACGCCCTGGAAGATGCGCAGCTGCTGTTGCTGGCCCAGGCCGACATGGAAACCATCTACGTGCGGTTTCCCGTCTTCGAGCGCTACTTCCGGCTGCTGATGCAAAGCCGCTACGTGGCCCTGCAGGAGCGCATCAACGGCTCGTTGAGCCAGACGGCTAGCGAGAAGTACCAGCACTTTCTGCGCAAGTACCCCGGCATTGCCCAGCGCGTGCCCCAGCATTTTATCGCCTCCTACCTGGGCATCACGCCCGAGTCGTTGAGCCGCGTGCGCCGGCAAACCCGCCTGGGCCGGTAGTAGCACTGCCCGGGTTCTGAGGACGAAAGAACCCCCGTGGGCTGCTGCTTTCTTATCCTAGGATAATGCGCCCACCTGCCGGAAGGCCGGACCTTTGCATCGTACTTACCCGGGAGCAGGCGGTGACTTATCCGGCTGCTTTCCGTTAAACCTTACCATGCAAACGACCTCACTTCCTTATTCTTCGCTGCCGGCCGAGCGCATCGGGCAGCACCCCGCTCAAGAGTTGCCGGCCGCCATCCGCATCGGCACGGTGCACCTGACCGTGGCAAACCTTGACCGGTCCCTGGTCTTTTACCAAAGCGTGCTGGGATTTGAGCTGCTGCGCCGCGTTTCCTCCGCCAATGGCCAGGCCGACGCGGCCGAGCTCGGCGTGGCCGGCAGCAGCGAGGTGCTGGTGGCCCTCTACGAGCAGCCCGGGGCGCGGCCGGTACCGCGGCGAGGCCGCCTGGGCATCTACCACTTCGCCGTGCTGCTGCCCACCCGCGCCGACCTGGGCCGCTTTCTGCGGCACGCCCATGCGCAGGGCGTGCACGTGGGCTCCTCCGACCACCTCTACAGCGAAGCCACCTACCTCACCGACCCCGACGGCTTCACGGTGGAAGTGTACCGCGACCGGCCCCGCAGCGAATGGCTTGTAAGCGCCGAAGGCGAAGTTCAATCGGCCCTCGACCCGCTCGACGTGGCCGGCGTCATGCAGGCTGCCGGCACCACCCCGTGGCAGGGCCTGCCAGCGGGCACCACCATCGGCCACCTGCACTTCTACACCGGCAGCCTCTCGGAGGCCGCGGCGTTCTACCACCAGGCCCTGGGCCTCGACGTGGTGACCTGGAGCCTGCCGGGCGCGCTGTTCGTGTCGGCCGGCGGCTACCACCACCACCTGGGCCTGAACGTGTGGGCCGCCGGCTCGCCCGCCGCGACCGACGAAGACGCACGCCTGCTCCATTGGGAGCTGTGGCTGCCCGATGCCGGCAGCCGCGACGCCGCGGCGCAGCGCCTCGAGCAGGCCGGCTACCCGGTGGCCGCCACTCCCGAAGGACCCATGGTGACCGACCCGTGGGGCATACGCCTGCTGCTCCGCGCCGAGGCGTAGCTCCGGAAGTAAGCTGTTCGCGGAGCCGGCTTGGTCTCCTTCGTCTTTCTATCTCCTTCGTCTTTCTACAAATCTGTTAACCACATTCATGACTCCCGCTACCGCCACGCCGCCTCCGCTGTTCACCGATTTACCCCTGGCCTACCGGCTGGTAAATCCGGCTCAGATTGCCGGGGCCCAGCGCCTGTTGCTGCTGCTGCTGCACGGCGTGGGCGGCAACGAGCTGAACCTGCTGCCCGCGGGCGAGCAGCTGGCCGACGCACACACGCTCGTGCTGTCGGTGCGCGCACCGCTGGTGCTGGGCCCCGTTGCTTTCGGCTTCTATGAGGTTGATTTTTCCTCCGGCAAGCCTGTTTTCAATCAGGCCCAGCAGCTGGCCGGGCAGCAACTGCTGCTCAACTTCATCGGCGAGGCCACGGCCCGCTACGGCATCCCCGCCGGCCAGGTGTATTTGCTGGGCTTCAGCCAGGGCGCCATCATGGCCTACGACGTGGCCCTGACCCACCCGGCGCAAGTACGCGGGGTGCTGGCCTTCAGCGGGCGCCTGCTGGAAGAATCGCGCCAGCGCCACGCCCAGGCGGCCGAGGTGCAGCAAGTACAGTTCTTCATCAGCCACGGCCGGCACGACGATAAGCTGCCCGCGTTTTACGCAGAGCAGGCCGCAGCCTTTCTAAAAACCCTGGGCATCAGTCTACATTACGAACCTTTTGAGGGCGGGCACGAAATCTCGGAACGGGGCCTGGCTGCCGCCCGCCAGTGGCTGGCCCGCCAGCCCGTATAGAGTCGCCTTCACTTCCCGGATGAAAACTGCCAGCGGCGGCTAAACGGCTTAGCTGAGCCAGTCGCCGGCGGCTTCGGGCTGGTGCAAAATGGCTTCCACCCAGTAGCTGGCCAGGCCCCCGGCCGAGGGCCACTTTACCTTGTCGCCCAGGCGGCAGCCGAGCACGGCAATGGCCACCCGGCTCAGGATGGATACCCGGTGCAGCGCCTCGTCGGCCTCCGGCGGGTACACCAGCGTGATTTGCAGCTCGTCCAGGCTGTTCATATCGCGCAGCTTGATGCGCGAGTTCATGGTGACGACATCCGGCAGAATGTCGTAGGAATCAACCAGGTGGGCGCGGGTCAGCTCCTGCTCCAGTGCGGCAATGGCCCCGGCGTCGCCGGCCAGCGGCTCCTGGCGCACCAGCCGCGTCAGCCGCTCGTAGTCGAGCTTGGTGACGTAGATGTCGGAAGGCGCATGCATGGTGTGCGGTAGGCTGCCGGGGGAGAGATGGGAAGGCATGGCATCAGACATTGGGATGGAAGATTAGGGGAGGAGCTTCAGGCGGGCTATTGCCAGCCGCCGCCAAGGGCGCGGTACAGGTTCACGCTTTGCAGCAGCTGATTGTGGCGGGTTTCGGCCAAACTCAGCTCTGCTTCGAGCACGCTGCGCTGGGCGGTGATGACTTCCAGATAAGTCGCGTAGCCGGCCACGTACAGCTCGTTGGAAGTGGCCACGGCCCGGCTGAGCAGGTTCACTTCCTGCTGGCGGGCGGCGGCGGCAGCGCGGTAGTTTTCCAGACCGCGCAGGCCGGTCACCACCTCCCGGAAGCCGGTTTGCAGCGCCTGCTGGTAGCGGTAGTAGGTTTCGTAGCTGCCGGCCACGGCCTGGCGGTAGTCGGCCTTGAACTGCGCGCGGTTGAGCAGCGGGCCGGTGAGACCGGCCAGGGCCCCGTAGGCCAAGGACGAAGGGTCGAACAGCACGCCGGCCCGATAGGAATTGAACCCGGCGTAGGGGGTGAGGGTGAGGGCGGGCAGGAAGGCGGCGCGGGCGGCGTCCACGTCGGCGCGGGCGGCTTGCAGCTCCAGCTCGGCCTGGCGCACGTCGGGGCGGCGCAGCAGGGCGCTGGAGGGCACACCCACCCGCAGGCGCTCGGGCAATACCTGGCCCGGCAGCGGCAGGCCCCGCGTGATGGGCCGGGCGTAGCGCCCCAGCAGCCTGGTTGAGGCCGGTTTCGGCTTCCGTTACCTGCTGGCGGGCTTCGTGGGCTAGGCTTTCGGTGCGTGCCACCTGGGCGGCAAACTGCTGCACGGCCAGCTCAGTGGCCCGGCCGGCCTGCTTCTGAATGCGCATCAGCCGCAGGGCCTCGCGCTGCAAGCCGGTGTTGCGCTCCAGTACGGCCAGCTGATTATCAGCCGTTAGCAGCTGGTAGTAGAGCCGGGCCACCTCGGCCACCACGGTGGTCGTGACCAGGTTGCGGCCCTGCTCCGAGGAAAGCACGCGCAGGTACGCCGCCTTGCGGCGGCTGCGCAGCTTGCCCCATAGGTCAATTTCCCAGGAGCTGCGCAAACCCACAAAGAACTCGGGCGTCACGGGGCCGGGTATGCGCTGCTGCCCGTCGATGTTGGGCGAGAGGTTGGTGTCGTAGTTGCCCACGCCGTTGAGGGTGTAGCGCCCGTAGCGGTCGCCCCCGGCCGAGGCGGCGCCGGATACCGTGGGCAGCAGCGCCCCTGCCGGGCAAGGTACTGCGCCCGGGCTCCTCCACGCGCTGCAGTGCCACCTGCAGGTCCAGGTTTTGCCGCAGCGCCGTGTCGATGAGGGCCGTAAGGGCGGGGTCCTGGAAAAATGCCGCCAGGGCTGCGCCCCGGCATGGAGGGTATCGGCCCCAGGCGCAGCTTTGGTGAAGGCGGCGGGCAGGGTAGGGCCGGCGGTGGGGTCGGCGGGCGCAGCTACCCGGCAGCCGGTGGCCAGGAGCGTTACACTGAAAATGAGGGCGGGAAGAAAACGCATGGGTTGTTTGCTCTTTCGGATAACCTCACCCCCGGCCCCCTCTCCAAAAAGAGGGGGAGCCACGATGGCGCAAGGTGTAGCGCGGACTTTCAGTCCGCGAGTGAGGCATTTTGAGTGGTCAATTCGCGGACTGAAAGTCCGCGCTACATTTTCGTCAGTCTCCCCTCTCTTTTGGAGAGGGGCTGGGGGTGAGGTTAAGCCACCAGCTCCGCCTCCCGCACTTCTTTAGCTTCCGGCAGCTCATCATCCTCCAGATTTTTCACCTTCTCGAAAGAGGCAAACAGCACATACAGCCCGGGAATGAGCACCATGCCGAAAAGCGTGCCGATGAGCATGCCGCCCGCCGCTGCCGTGCCGATGGAACGGTTGCCCAGGGCGCCGGCCCCGCTGGCAATCACCAGCGGAATCAGGCCCGCGATGAAGGCGAAGGAGGTCATCAGAATGGGGCGCAGGCGCGACACGGCTCCTTCCACGGCTGCGGCCAGCACGGTGGCCCCGGCCCGGCGCCGCTGCTCGGCAAACTCGATGATGAGGATGGCGTTTTTGCCCAGCAAGCCCACCAGCATTACCAGCGCCACCTGGGCGTAGATGTTGTTTTCCAGGCCCAGCAGCTTGAGGCTGAGGAAGGCCCCGAAGATGCCGGTGGGCAGGCTCAGCAGCACGGGCAGCGGCAGCAGCAGGCTTTCGTACTGCGCCGCCAGCAGCAGGTACACGAAGATGAGCACCACGCCGAACACGTACAGGGCTTGGTCGCCGCTCAGGATTTGCTCGCGCGTCATGCCGCTCCACTCGTAGGCGTAGCCGCGCGGCAGCTCCTTGGCGGCCACTTTCTCGATGGCCGTGATGGCGTCGCCGGAGCTGTAGCCAGGGGCGGCGTCGCCGTTGAGCATGGCCGAGGTGTACATGTTGTAGCGGGTGAGCTGGTCGGGGCCGAACACGCGCTCCAGCTTCACGAAAGTGGAGTAGGGCACCATCTCGCCCCGGTCGTTTTTCACGTGCAAAGCCAGCAGGTCGTCGGGGCGGCCGCGGTACTCGGGGCCGGCCTGCACCATCACCTTGTACATCTGCCCGAAGCGGATGAAGTTGCTGGCGTAGTAGCTGCCCATCAGCGTTTGCAGCGTGCTCATGGCCCTATCAATGGTCACGCCTTTCTTGGCGGCCATGTCCTGGTCGACGTGGATGAGGTACTGCGGGAAGTTGGGGTCGAAGCTGGTAAAGGCGCCGCCGATGGCCGGGTCCTTGCGCAGCGCCGCGAGGAAGGTTTGCGACACCTCGGCGGTTTTCTGCAGGTTGCCCGTGCCCGACTTATCCAGCAGGCGCAGGCTCGAAGCCGCTGCTGTTGCCGAAGCCCGGCACCGTGGGCGGGGGCAGAAACTGAATGTCGGCGTCGGCGATGCCCTTGGTTTTCTCTTCCAGCTCGGCAATGAACTCGGGCACCGACTGCGCACGCTGGTCCCAGGGCTTGAGGTTAATCATGCCCATGCCGTAGCTCGAGCCCGCCACCTCGTTCACGAGGCTGTAGCCGGCCAGGGTCGACACCGATTCCACGGGCTTGAGCTGCTGCGCAATGCGCTGCACCTGTGCTAGCACGGCCTCGGTGCGCTCCACGGTGGCGCCGGCCGGCGTGGTTACGTTGATGTACACCATGCCCTGGTCCTCGGTCGGGATAAAGCCCGCGGGCAGCACGCGGCTCACGCCCCAGGTGGCCACGCAGAAGCCCGCCAGCACTGCCAGCGTCACCACGCGCCGCCCGGCCACGGCCGACAGCAGGCCTTGGTAGCGCCCGGCCAGCGCTTCGTAGCGCCGGTTGAAGCCCGCAAAACCGCCCCATCAGGCCCTTGGGCTTGGCCCCGCTTCGGCCGGCGTGTGCTTGAGCAGCAGCGCGCACAGGGCCGGCGTCAGGGTCACGGCGTTGATGCCCGAAATGACAATGGCGATGGCCAGCGTGAGTGAAAACTGCCGGTAGAACACGCCCACCGGCCCATCCATGAAGGAAACCGGGATGAATACGGCCGACATCACCAGCGTGATGGCCACCAGCGAAGAGCTGATTTCGCCCATGGCCTCGAAGGTGGCGGCCCGTGCCGGCAGGTGCTTTTCCTGCATCTTGGCGTGCACGGCCTCTACCACCACAATGGCGTTGTCGACCACGATGCCGATGGCCAGCACCAGCGCAAAGAGCGTGAGCAGGTTGATGCTGAAGCCCAGCACCTGCATAAAAAACAGCGTGCCAATGAGGGCCACCGGCACAGCCAGCGCCGGAATGAGCGTGGAGCGCCAGTCCTGCAAAAACAGGTACACGATGAGGAACACCAGCAAAAAGGCCTCCACCAGCGTGCGCAGCACCTCGTGAATACTGGCGTCGAGAAAGCGCGACACGTCGTAGGCAATGCTGTACTTCATGCCGGGCGGGAAGCTGGTGGCCTGCAGCTCGGCCATGCGCGTTTTCACGTTGGCGATGACGTCGGAGGCGTTGGAGCCCGGGCGCTGCTTGAGCATGATGGCCGCCGAGGGCTGCCCGTTTTCCTTCGACGACATGCCGTAGGTGAGCGAGCCGAACTCCACGTCGGCCACCTCGCGCAGGCGCAGCACCGAGCCGTCGGCGTTGGCCCGCACCACGAGGTTGCGGTACTGGTCGGGCTCAAACAGCTTGCCGGTGTAGCGCAGCACGTACTGCATGGGGTGGGTTTTGTCGGCGCCCGAGCTTTCGCCCGACTTGCCGGGGGCCGCCTCCACGTTCTGGTCGCGGATGGCCTGCACAATTTCGTCGGTGCCTACCTCATAGGCCGCCATGCGGTCGGGCTTGAGCCACACCCGCATGGAGTACTCGCGCGAGCCCATGATTTCGGCAAAGCCCACGCCGTCGATGCGCTTGAGCTCCTGCAGCACGTTGATGTCGGCGAAGTTGTAGATGAACTTCTCGCCGGCGGCCTTGTCGTCGCTGGTGATGTTGAGGTAAAGCAGCATGGAGTTTACCTCCTTCTCCGTGGTCACGCCGGCCTTGATGACCTCCTCGGGCAGCTCGTCGAGAATGGTGGTCACGCGGTTCTGCACGCCCACGGCGGCCAGGTCGGGGTCGGTGCCCACCTTAAAAACACGGTGATGAGCGTCACGCCGTTGTTGGAGCTCACCGAGTTCATGTAAGTCATGCCCGGCACGCCGTTGATGGCGCGCTCCAGGGGCGTGGCCACCGCCTTGGCGCACACCTCGGCGTTGGCGCCGGTGTACTTGGCCGTCACCGTCACCGAAGGCGGCACGATGTCGGGAAACTGCGTGATGGGCAGCGTGAACAGCGCCAAGGCCCCCAGCAGCACCAGAAACACCGAAATAACCAGCGAAAGGATGGGCCGGCGGATGAAAATATTGAACATAAGCAAGTAGCGCGGACTTTTAGTCCGCGAGCATATAGCTGTTTATGATTGTAATGGCATGTAGCGTGGACTCTGAGAGTCCGCGCCCCGCTAGCGCAGTTCGGGCCTTGTTCCGGCGCGGATTAAAAGTCCGCGCTACTACATCGCCAGGAGCGAATCCACGGCCACGGGGCGCGGGGCGATGCGCTGCCCGTTTTTGAGGCCGGGCGCGCCCTCGTACACCACCCGCTCGCCGGGGCGCAGGCCATCCTGCACCACGTAAAAGTCGCCGGTGCGGGCCAGGGGCTTGAAACTGCGTATGTGCACCGCGTTGGCTTGGTCCACCACGTACACGTAGTTTTTGTCCTGAATCTCGAACACGGCCTTTTGCGGGAGCAGCAGGGCTGTGGGCAGCGTGGTGGTGAGGCGGATGCGGCCCGAGGCGCCGTGCTTGAGCAGGCGCTGCGGGTTGGCAAACCGCGCCCGGAATGCCAGCGAGCCGGTGTTGGGGTTGAACTCGCTTTCGGTGGTTTCGATGCGGCCCGCCTGCGGGTACACGGAGCCGTCGGCCAGCGTCATTTGCACCGAGTCGGAGTGGTGCGTGGGGTTCTGCTGCCGCGCCTTCACGTACTGCAGGTACTCGCCCTCGCCCACGTTGAAGTAGGCGTACACCTCCCGCAGGTCCGACACGGTGGTGAGCAGGGTGCCTTCCTCCACCACGCTGCCCTTCTTGAGGGGAATGCGGTCGATGATGCCGTCGAACGGCGCGCGTATCAGGGTGTAGCTCAGGTTGGTGCGGGCGGCTGCTTCGCCGGCGCGGGCGTCGGCCACGCGGGCGTCGGCGTCCTGCAACTTGCTGGTGGCCAGGGCCAGCTCGGTTTTGGCGATGATGTTTTTTTCCACCAGCAGCTTCACGCGGCCCTGTTCCAGCCGCGCCGAGGCGGCCAACGCTTGGGCACTGGCCACGGCGGCCCGGGCCTGGCTCAATTTGTTCTGGTAGGCGCTGGCGCTGATGCGGAACAGGGGCTGGCCTTTCTTCACGGGGCGGCCTTCGTCCACGAAAATCTCCTCCAGAAAGCCCGCTACCTGCGCCCGCACTTCCACGTTGCGCACGGCCTGCACGTCGGCCACGTAGTCGTGGAACAGCTCCCGCTCGCTGGTTTTCAGCGTCACCACGGGCAATACGTCCGGGGCCGGCGCCTTCTCGGGGCTCTTGCCATCGGCCGAGCACCCGCCCAGCCCCAGGGCCAGCAGGCCGGCCAGCGCACTCAGCCAGGGACGCCGGGCT
The DNA here is from genome assembly GCF_042665855.1 of Hymenobacter humi. Taxonomy (NCBI): domain Bacteria; kingdom Pseudomonadati; phylum Bacteroidota; class Cytophagia; order Cytophagales; family Hymenobacteraceae; genus Hymenobacter; species Hymenobacter humi. The sequence goes on from NZ_JBHTEK010000001.1 coordinate 1,700,212, forward strand.
GGTGTGAGGAGTCGGGTGCGTGAATGGGGGCGCGTCGGCATTTGTGTGGGAATCATGTTTTTAGGAGGTGATGGCATTATTGGCCGGCCACAACCGGGCCGGAAGCTTGGGTGCGCAAGGCCAGCAGCAGGCTGTCCTGGCGCTGCTGGTGGTGCTGGCAGTGGGCCAGCAGGCGCTGGGTGAGGTGGAGGTCGGCGGTGGTGGCGGCCAGGCTCGGTGCTCTCGTCGGTGGGCCGGTCGTCGGGCCAGGAGGCCAGCAGCCAGCTGTTCAGGCCCAACGACAGCACCAGCGCCCCGCCGAAGAGCAGGGCCAGGACGTTGGTAGGCCGCGGAACAGGAGGGAGGAGCACAGTCGAAAAAGCCGCTTACATGGAATGTTCCACAAAGGACCCGCCCCGACGTTAGAACGAGATGAGAAGCGTATTAGAATAGATTAAAACGCGTTCCAGAGTAGTTTCAAGGTGGCTATGGCCGATTGGCCTCACCCCCAACCCCGGTTCGCTTGATGCGCGAAGCCGGGGAGAGGGGAGCAGGACGATTGTATCGCGGACTCTGTAGTCCGCGTCTCCGCGCCATTTGGGTAACGCTCAGGATTCCGTCGGGACGCGGACTACAGAGTCCGCGCTACGTTCGCGCTGCCGTAGCCCCCCTCACCCTCGGAGAGGGCCGTGCCCGGCAGGGGTGAGGTGTAATCTCTGCGCCCCGCTACGCCGGCCCCACCGGCAGCAGCACGGTGGCGGAAGTGCCCTGGCCGGGGGCCGATTCAAACTGGAGCTGCCCGCCGTGGCGCTGCACCACGCGCTTGGTGAGCGGCAGCCCCAGCCCGTAGCCGGCGTGGCCCAGGGCCCCGGCCGTGCGGTACAGCGGCTCGTAAATCCGGCTCAACTCCTCCGCCGACAGCCCAACGCCGGTGTCGGTTACGCGCACGCGCAGCGTGGTGGCGTCGGCGTACGCCAGCTCGGTTTGCACCGGCCCCGTGGAATACTTGCCGGCGTTGTCGAGCAGGTTGAACAGGGCTGTGGTCAGCAGCTCGGCGTTGCCGGGCAGCGTAAACAGGTCGTCTTCCGTGTCGGCGGGAAAGTCGCCGAAGGAGAGCCGCCATTCACGGCCGGGGTATTTGGCGCGGGCAAAGGCCAGCGCCTGGTTCAGGCACTCGTCGAGGCGCACGGGCACGAAGGCGGGCAGGGCGCCGTCGGCGCGGGCCAGGCTCAGCAGGCCGTTGGTGAGGGCGCTCAGGTGCCGGGCCGCGTCGAGGCTGCGGGCCAGGCTCTGGCGGGCCTCGGGCAGGGTGGTGTCGTAGGCCAGGGCCGTTTCCAGGGTGCCGGTGAGGGTGGTCAGGGGCGTGCGCAGCTCGTGAGAGGCGTGCGCCAGAAAGCTTTTCTGCCCCTCAAAGGCCTGTTCGAGCCCGGCCAGCAGGGCGTTGAACACCCGTGCGAGCCTGGGCCAGCTCGTCGCGCCCGTTGCCTTCCGATATGCGGCGGCCCAGGTTGGTGGCCGAAATGCGCCCCGCCTGGTGGCTGATGCGCGCCACCGGCCGCAGCGCCGAGCCCGCAAAACCAGCCGGCCAGAATGGTGAGCACCAGCGCCCCCACGTTGCCCAGGGCCAGCAGCAGCCCCAGCTGCCGCAGCCGCGCCCAGCCCGTGCGGTCTTCGGCCGCCACGATAATGCGGTAGTAGTCCGCCGCCGGCCCGGCCCGGTAGGCCAGCCCCACCGTTTCGAGCTTGCCGCGGCCGGGCAGCTTGGTGGCCGGGCCGGGCACCACCCGTCTCAGCAGGGCGCGGTTGGCGGCCTGGTCGATGTCGTCGGCGCTGCTGTAGCGCAGGGCGCCCTTCGGGTCGTACACGCTGATTTGCTCGCCGGGCAGCAGCAGCAGGTCGCTGCGGTGCAGGCTGCCCAGCCTGGCCGGTTTCGAGCTTGTGGGTGCGCACCAGCAGGCGGCCGGCCAGCGTGGCGCTGCTGGCCAGGCGGTGCTCGAAGCGCTGGGCCCGTAAACTGGCGTTGAAGGAGTACACAAACAGCGAGAAGCTGACCTGGATGCTCAGCACCAACAGCGTGAAGCGGACCAGCAGCGTGTTGCGAATCAGCATCAGTCGGCGCGCATCACGTAGCCCATGCCCACCACGGTATGGATGAGCTTGGGCGAAAAGTCCCGGTCGATTTTCTTGCGCAGGTAACTCACGTACACGTCGATGACGTTGGTGGTGGTGTCAAAATCAACTTCCCATACCCGCTCGGCAATATCGACGCGCGACACGATGCGGCCCTGGTGCAGCAGCAGGTGCTCGAGCAGCGAGTACTCCCGGTGGTCAGGTCGATGCGCTGCCCGGCGCGGGTCACGATTTTGGAGTCCAGGTTCAGGCTCGAGGTCGGCCATGCTCAGGCGCTGCGGCGTGCTGGTTTCGGCGTAGCGCGTGGTGAGGGCGCGGGCCCGCAGCAGCAGCTCCCGGAAGGCAAAGGGCTTGGCGAGGTAGTCGTCGGCTCCGGCCTCGAAGCCGGCTTCTTTGTCGGCCAGGCTGTCGAGGGCCGTGAGCAGCAGCACCGGCACCCGGCGCCGGCCCGCCCGAATGAGGCGGCAGAGCTCCACGCCGTTGAGGTGGGGCAGGTTCACGTCCAGAATCACCAGGTCGTAGGGCTGCTGCTCGTAGAGCGACCAGCCCATGCGGCCGTCGTAGGCAATGGTGAGCTCATAGCCTTCGTGCTCGAAGCCTTTTTTGATGAACGAGGCCACTTGCGGCTCATCTTCAACCAGGAGGATTTTCATGCGCGCAGGGTTGGGGCGGCCGCAAGTTACGGCAGGCCGGCGGCAGCATATTCCCCGGCATTAGGCCACCCTCTGTAAAGAGAGGGGAGGGGCAGTGCCCCCGCGTCCTATCTTTTTTCTTACTTTCAGCCAGTTATCCTGCCCCGTCCTAAGAAATAGTTCTCCGCTTTTTAGCTTAGCCCTGCGCCATGAACCTGCTGTCTGGAATTCATTCTAAAGCGAAACCGGTGCTGTTGTTTCTCTTCGTGATGCTGGCGGTAGTGGGCAGCAGCGTGGTAGAAAAGCGCCTGATGCGCAGTATGACGACTTCGATTTCGTCGCTGTATCAGGACCGGCTCGTGCCGGCCACGGGCTTGTTTCAGCTCAACGACCTGATGTACGCCAAGCGGCAGCTCCTGGAAAAGTATCTGGCCGCGCCGGCCGTGGCCCGGCAGCGCCCCACCCTCGCCCGGCTCGCTGCCCTCAACCAGCAGCTGCAGGCCATCATCAAACAGCACGAGGCCACGTACCTGGTGGCCGATGAAAAGCAGCTGCTGCGCACGTTCCAGGCGCGCTTGGCCCGCTACAATGCCTTGGAAGCGCAGCTGCTGGCCCAGGCAGTGCCTTCTTCGGCCGAAGCGCCGGGGGCCGCCATCGCGCAGCAGTTTGCGCTGGTGCACACGGACCTGAGCCAGCTCAACCAGATTCAGCAGCGGGTGGGGCAGCAGCTCTCGCAACGCTCCCTGGTAACAGAAAGCACCGCCACGCTGCTCAGCAACCTCACCATTGCCGTGCTCGTGGCCTTTACCCTGGCCATTCAGTACACCCTGCTTTCCTCCCGGCATCCGCTGGTGCCCAAAAACCTGCAAAACTTCCGGCTCAACTGAGGCGCGCCGGGCTGCTGCTTTTTGGTGATGGTGTAAAAGAGGTAAGGAGGGAGTCTCTGCTCCACGGCAAGGCGGCTCACCTGCCTGTCACGGCGCATTATGTAAACTCCTGCCGGCAGCCCGATGGGCAAGGCCAGACGGGCCGTGCCTTTGGCATCGGACGTGGCAGTGAGCAGTTCCCGGCTCAATCCATCAGGAATCGTGAGCGTGCTACCCGGGGTTGCTCCGGTGATGGTAGTGGTGCCCCGGGCGGGGTTGGGCAGTGCGGCGAATAGGGCTGCAAACCCGCGGGCCCGTAACAGCGAAGAAGCAGCAGGTATGTTGGTCGACACCGAACTTTATCGCGACCACCCGGCGGTTGAGCGCACAAATTTCGGGCCCGACCGTTTCAAAACCAGCCGGTACGCGTTGAAACGAACGTCGAACAAGTGGCCGGCCTTTCATTTTCTGGCTTTTGTCGTCTTATTGCTCCGTACAATACCCCCAGCGATGAAGTGCTGAACACCCTCTCCTTTCCCTTCACCAACGTTCATGTTATGAAACTTCTCTATGTACTTCTGGCTCAACTGGTCTTTTCGTTGCCCGCTATAGCCCAACAGACCCAGAAACCACCGTTGCACGGCAAGCACTGGATGGCGATAACCGGCAAACCCCTGGCGGCGACGGCCGGGGCCATGACGTTTCAAAAAGGCGGCAACGCGGTGGACGCGGCCTGCGCCATGCTGGCCGCTACCTGCACCATGTGGGATGTGTTGAGCTGGGGCGGGGAAACCCAGGCGCTTATCTATAACCCGAAAACCAAAAAGGTAATCGCCATCAATGCCATGGGCGTGGCGCCGACGGGGGCCACGGCCAAGTTCTTCAAAGACAAGGGCTACAATTTCCCGCCGGAGAACGGCCCGTTGGCCGCCACCACGCCCGGCACCCCAGGTGGCCTGATGCACATGCTGGCCAACTACGGCACCCTGAGCCTGGAGCAGGTGCTGGCCCCGGCCCTGGAAATGGCCGCCGGCTACCCCATCGAAGCACAGACGGCCAACAGCATCGAGAAAAACAAAGCACTGCTAAAACAATGGCCGTACAGCAAAAAACTGTTTCTGACGCACCCCGGCCAGCCCCGCGAAGCGCCCGAGGCCGGTGAAATCTTTGTGCAGCAAGACCTGCTGCAAACGCTGACCAAACTGGTAGACGCAGAAAAAGCAGCCCTCAAGCAAGGTAAAAGTCGAAAAGAGGCCATTATGGCCGCCTACGACCGGTTTTATACCGGCGACATTGCCCAGGAATTTGTCCGCGGCTCGAAGGAGCAGGGCGGCCTGATTACTATGCAAGACCTGGCCCGTTGGAAACCCCTGGAAGAGGAGCCGCTCACGGTCAACTACAAAGGCATCGACGTGTACAAATTGCAGCAGTGGACCCAGGGACCCGCCATGCTGCAGGGGCTCAACATTCTGGAAAACTTCGACCTGAAGGCCATGGGCTACAACAGCTCCAAGTACATTCATACGGTGTACCAGGCCATGAACCTCTCGTTTGCCGACCGCGACTTCTACTACGGCGATTCCCATGCCGCCCCCGAAGAACCCATCAAAGGGCTGCTCAGCAAAGCCTACGCCAGGCAGCGGGCCCGCCTGATTCAATACCAGAAAAACGACCCCCGCATTGGCCCCGGCGACCCCTACCCGTTTGAAGGCAGGAAAAACCCGTACCTGAAGCTGCTCAAAGCCCGGGGGTATGAGATGGATACCACCAAACGAAACTTCGCCCCCAAGCACGACGTGGGCAACCACTCGGCCCCCGCCGAGTACCAGGACCGCCTGTGGCGGGGCACCACCACCATGGAAGCCGCCGACCAGGAAGGCTGGGTGGTGTCGGTTACGCCCAGCGGCGGGTGGCTGCCGGCCTGTATTGCCGGCAACACCGGGGTGGGCATGAGCCAGCGCATGCAAAGCTTTGTGCTGGACCCCACCCTGAACCCGTTCAACGTGGTGGCCCCCGGCAAACGGCCCCGCGTGACCTTAACGCCCTCCATGGCGCTGAAAGACGGCAAGCCCTTTCTGTCGTTTGCCGTGCAGGGCGGCGACACCCAGGACCAGAACCTGCTGCAGTTTTTCCTGAACGTGGTGGAGTTTGGCATGACCGTGCAGCAAGCCTCCGAGGCCGCCAACTTCAATACCAACCAGCTATGGCTCTCGCTGGGCGGCTCCAAAACCGACGACCGCAAACCCAAACCCGGCCAGATTCTGCTCAACAAAAGCACCCCGGAACAGGTGCGGGAAGAGCTTAAAAAGCTGGGCTACACCTTAAGCTTCGAAGACCGCACCAGCGGCCCCATCAATGCCATTTACTTTGACTGGAAACACGGCAGCCTCTGGGGCGGCTCCAGCAACCACGGCGAAGATTACGGCATTGGCTGGTAGGAGAAGGAGGCAGCAGCGGTTCAGGAAGTCCCTATAAAACACGTTGGAACGGCCTGCTTCATCCGGCGTCCGCTGGTCGAAGCAGGAGACCCGTCAGGCGGATTCCTAAACGGCTTCAGGAACAATCCAACCCTCGTTTGCCTGTCCTGCCGTGGCGGTTGCAGAACCCGGTGGGCAACGCCAAAACGCCCTCCAATCGCTATTTTAAGCGGGTCAAAGGTCGGTTTAGCCGCCTCACCCGCTCAGTTCGGCCCGTAGAAAACAAACCTATAATGGCGCGCCGGGTTCTGCAACAGCCACGCTCCTTTAGTTGAGCCACGCCAGCCTGCTACTTGCCCAAAGCTGCTGCTTGACCTTTAAGCGTCTCCTTAGCTTTTTGCAGAAATGGCCGTCCTGTCGTCTAAGCTAACCGAGATGTCTTCTGGGCCCTCGTTGCCATGCGGGTTGGGCACGAAGGCAGTTTCGAGGGGCCGGGTTCCCGGTGCAGCCGGTCACTACGCCCGTCCCGACGTATTGGGGCCCAGCGGGCCGCGGTAATTTCGGCCCGGCTTTTTCCCTGCCTATGACCCAAGCCCTTTCGTTTTTGCTTCCAGCACCTCGGCGGTGCTGGTCGTAGGGGCCGGGCTGGCCGGCCTCACCGCCGCGCGGGTCCTGCGGGCTGCGGGCGTGCCGGTGCTGGTCCTGGAAGCCCGCGAACGGGTCGGGGGCGTACGTGGGCCATCCCGGCCCTGGCGGAGAAAGGGGAAGACAGCCTAGTCGACCTGGGCGCTACCTGGGGCTGGCTCCACCACCCGCACCTGGTGCAGTTGCTCAACGAGCTGGGCATCCGCCCGTTTGTGCAGCCCAGTGCCGGGGCCACTGCCTACCAGACGCCGCAAGGCGTGCACCGGCTGCCCCATCCGTCAGGCTCGGCGGGCTACCTGCGCTTCGCCGGCGGCGCGGCGGTGCTGTGCCAGACCCTGGCCGAACAGCTGCCGGCCGAGTGCCTGCACCTCAACACCCGCGTCACGCAGCTCCGCCGGCTGCCCCACGGCGAGGGCATCGAGGTGCACGCGGCGCAGGGCGACACCACGCGCACCTACCGCGCCGCCGCGGTGGTGCTGGCGCTGCCGCCGCGGCTGGTGGCCCACCGCCTGGCTTTCGAGCCCGCGCTGCCCGCCTCCCTGCTGGAAACGTTGCGCGCAGTGCCCACGTGGATGAGCCACGCCATGAAAAGCGTGGTGGTATACCCCGAGCCGTTCTGGCGGGCACACGGCTGGTCGGGCTTTGCCGTCAGCCGCCTGGGGCCGCTGACGGAGATTCACGATGCCTCACCCTCGAGTTCCACGCCCGGCGTGCTGTTCGGATTCTTCGCCGCGCCGCACCCGCTGCGCGCTGCCCCTCGCGGCGCGGCAGGCGGCGGTGCTCGCCCAGCTCCGCAACCTGTTCGGCCAGCAAGCCGGCACCCCGCTGGCCTACCACGAGTGGGACTGGGCCCGGGACCCGCTTACCAGCGTGCCGGGCGACGAGCAGCCGCCTGCATCGGTGCCCCTGCAGGGCCCGGCGCTCCTGCGGCAGCCCGCGTGGGCGGGCACCCTCTACTGGGCCGGGGCCGAAACTTCTACCAGCGAATGGGGCCGGCTCGACGGGGCTGTGGAATCGGGCCGCCACGCCGCGGCACTCGTGCTGCGGCAGTTGGCGGGAGACGCGTAGCTATGCCAGGGCCGAGCTCGGCTGCCGGCCCTTCGGCCCACACCGAGCGGTAGGGGTGCGTGCGTGCGCGCCGGGCCCTTGAATTTGGCTGCACCAGGCTCGCCACGAGGGCTTGGCCGGTGCCCTCGCTGCCCCCAGTATTGAGCACGTGCTGGCTGGTCAGGTTTATCAGGTCCTGTTTACGTTCCGTCCTAATCCACGCGGGGCCCGGGGTAAGCAACGAATCTTCCACAGACAGAAGCCTCTCTTTACGCCCTTTTACAAACCGCTGGACGAACCCGGCTTTTATTTCTTACTCCCATGACTCCTACGCCCATTACCCTGACCGATAAGTTCGCGCAGTTTCAGGACCTGTGGAACCCCCGCATCATCGGCGAGTTGAACGACCAGCACATCAAGATTGCCAAAGTCAATGGCGCGTTTATCTGGCACAGCCACGCCGAGGAGGACGAGCTGTTTATGGTAGTGGAGGGCAAGCTGCTGATGGACTTCCGGGACCGCACCGAGGAGGTACACCCCGGGCAGCTGCTGGTGGTGCCGCGCGGCACCGATCACCGGCCCCGCACCGAAGGCGAAACCTGGATTCTGATGATAGAACCCAAAACCACCCTCAATACCGGCAACGTGGAAAGCGAGCGGACGCGCCGGGACCTGGAGGTGTTGTAGGGGCTTACCGGGTGCCCGCGGCCTTGATGAACAGGACCCGCTTGTAGCCGTCCTCGTCCCAGGTCTCTTGAAAATACACTTCCCGCTTCAGGGCGTGCGCAAGGGCAGGCCAGGGCACCGCGGCCTGCACGGTGGCGGCGAAGGGTTGCAAGCTCAAGGCGTCAGTGCCGTTCATCTTGTGGCCGCACCGGACTGCTGCTGACGAAGGAGAAAGTCAGCGGGCATCAGTAGCAAGCCAGGCAACGCAACGTAACCCTCGTTTCCTTTTTCCACCATTTGGTTGAACCAGTGGGCAGACGCTTCCTTTCGCTTCGGGTGATTCAGTGCCCTCGCCGCCCCGCCGTTGGCCAGAGCGGCTCCAAGTGAGGGAATACCCTTCTTGTTGCTCGAGACCTCTATGAAACACGTGCTGCGTCTCTTCCTGTTGCTGATGGCGTGCGCCATGACCGCGGTTTTTTGAAAATGGCGCTGCTCCTGGGTTCGCCGCTCGGAGTGTGGCAGGGCTGGATGCACCTTTCCATCCGGAATAAGCTGCTGCTGCTGCTGTCCCTGCCCCTCTACGAGTTGTGGGGCTCGGCGCCCTGCTCGGGACCGGGCAATGTGCCGCCTGGCAATGGATGGGGTACGTGCGGTCGGCGAGCCTGTACGCCCACCATGCGAACGGGACGGCTGCCAGGCCCTGGTATTCGTGGATGGAGTGGCCCCAGGACGTGGTCCTGCTGGGCATTTACACCCTCACCGGAATAGTGGGCGCCGGGTTGTATTACTGCTGAGACCTGGCGCGTTCCCGCCCCGGGCCATGGCCGAATGCCAGGCCAGTGTAAGTAAACGCTCGTGGTTGTGGCAGTGGCTGGCCGAGGATAGCATGCGCGCAGCACGCGGCAAAGACACCGGACAAAATACGCTGCTGCGCCTGCCAATTCGGTGTAGTACCGCGCCATCGATTAAAAAGCCCAGGGAAAAGGTCCGACTGGCAGAAAGAGCTTTTTCCCGGATGGTTCTAATGCACAGGAGCTAGGGGATGTACGTTGAGCCAAAGCCCGTGCATTGTCCCGCTGGTCTTGGCGAACCGGCCTGACTCACGCGGTTGCCAAATAATGTGGCGCCCCAATGCCAGTTCGGCTCCTGAAAACAGACCGTAAAAAGGCGAAGTAATCATAATCATTTTTAGTTTTTATTTCACTATTTATATGCTAAATTCGAGCCTAAGCGTATAGTTAAATTCTTGCAGTCGCAAGCTGGTCCGTAAACACGTCTTACCGAGGGCTTGGCGCCGGGGCGCCGGGAACCCTCTTGGGATGGTGCATACGGGGGTGGTTGTTATTAATTTACCTTCCTTCTATCCGAGCCCATGAACAGAATTTTTACCCAATATCTGCTGCTGGCCGGGGCCCTCGCGCTGCTAGGCTCGCCCGTCCTGGCTCAACAACTGGCCGGCCCGCGCCCGGTGCAGGCTGGGGCCACCAAAATGGCACGGCTGGAACAGCCAAGCCGGTATCCCGCGCGAACCCTGAGTGCGGACTTATTCGCGAGGGCAGCTTCCCCGCGAGGCTCCAGCCCCCGGCTTTCGCCCCTTCGGTCCCGGCTTCGCTGTCTCCGGCCTCGCGAACGCAATCGCAGCAACTGGGCACGGCGGCGGACGAAGTCACCCAGGAGTGGGTGGCCCGGTATACTACCGAGGCAGGCCCCCGGATGTTCAGCATCGCCACCGCCCGGGCAGTGGCCGTCGACGGGGCGGGCAACGTGTACGTGACCGGTATTACCTACGTGGGCAGCCAGATGCCGCCGGACTGGCTGACCGTTAAGTACTCGCCCAGCGGGGCCCAACAGTGGGTGGCGCGCTACAACGGCCCCGCCAACGGGCCCGATGAAGCCCAGGCCCTGGCCGTCGACGCGACGGGCAACGTGTACGTGACGGGCTATTCCAATGGACTAGGAACCAGCTCGGACTACACCACGGTCAAGTACTCCACCGACGGGCAGCGGCTGTGGGAAGCCCGCTACAACGGCCCGGCCAACGGCAACGACCGAGCCGAAGATGTAGCGCTCGACTCGGCAGGCAACGTGTACGTGACGGGCTATTCAACCGGGGCAGTGGCGGGCTATACAACCCTGAAATATGCGCCCAGCGGGCAACAGCTGTGGGTGGCGCGCTACGACCGGCCGGGGCAGAGCGGCAGCTTTGCCGAAGCCCTGGCCGTGGACGCCGCCGGCAACGTGGCGGTCACCGGCTACTCGTACGGCGACGACCGCAGCTCGGGCGCCGATTACGCCACGGTGAAGTACTCCACCGAGGGACAGCAGCTGTGGGAGGCCATCTACAACGGGCCGGGCAACGACTTTGACCAGGCCCAGGGCGTGGCGATGGATGCCGCCGGCAACGTGTTCGTGACGGGGTTCGTGCTCGGGCCGGAGCTGCGCACCGCCGACTACGCCACCCTGAAGTATTCGCCTACCGGCCGCCTGCTGTGGACCGCCCTGTACAACGGGCCGGGCAACGGCGACGACACGGCCCGGGACCTGGCCGTGGACGCCGCCGGCAACGTCCTGGTCACCGGGGTGTCCCAGGGGAGCAGCCTGCAGTCGGACTACGCCACCCTGAAGTACGCGCCCGATGGGCAGCCGCTTTGGGAGGCCCGCTACGACGGGCCGGGCCACGGCGACGATATGGCGAATGCTCTGGCTCTCGACGCCGCGGGCAACGCTTACGTCACAGGCAGTTCCGGTGGCAACAGCGGCACCTTCGTCGATTACGCCACCGTGAAGTATTCGCCCGCCGGCCAGCAGCTGTGGGTGGCGCGCTACGATGGCCCCATTAAAAGGAAGACGGGGCCAGTGCGCTGGCCCTGGATGTGCGGGGCAACGTCTACGTCACGGGTAATTCCGCCGGCTCCAGCGCTACCGGCTCCAGCCAGGACTACGCCACCGTTAAATACGCGCAGTCGGGGGTGGCCGAGCCCGCCCCGGAGTGCAACCGTACCGTAAACCAGCCCGTGGCCGGCCCCGACCGCCTGGCGGTGAGCGCGGGCCCGCTAACCTTTACGGCAGCCCAGGCTGCTGGCCAACGACCGGGACCCGCTGGGCCGGGCGCTGCAGGTGGCCAGCGTGGGCCAGCCCAGCGCCGGCTCGCTGGTGCGCAACACGGACGGCACTTTTACCTACACCCCGTGGCCCGGCTTTGTAGGCACGGCCACCTTCACCTACCTGATTCAGGAAGCCGGGCCCGTGCTGGCCTCCCCGTCACCGGGCATTACTACGAGTTTGTGAGTGCCCCCGGCCTGTGCTGGACCGAGGCGAAGGCTGCGGCTGCGGCTCGGCGCTACCAGGGCATGGCCGGCTACCTGGCCACCATCACGTTAGAAGGCGAAAAGGACTTCCTCGTGGGCCGGGCACAGGGCCAGTACTGGTTCGGGGCGGCCGATACGGGCGTGGAGGGCGAGTGGCGCTGGCAGACCGGCCCCGAGGCGGGCCAGCTGTTCTGGCGCGGCGGCCCCGCCGGTGCCGGCTCAGCGTACGCCAACTGGTTGCCCGGCGAGCCCAACGATTACCAAAACGAGTGGCGCCCCCAAGGGGAGGACTACGCCCAGCTCTACGGCAACTCGGGGCTGTGGAACGACGTGGACGACTGCAACCCCGGCGGCAGCACCGCCGGCTACGTGGTCGAGTACGGAGGGCTGGAGCCCTGCCTGCCGGTGCTCTACTCCCTCGGCACGGTTACCGTAGAGGTTGGGCCGGCTGCCGCCCAGGCACGGCGGGCCTCTTCGTCGATGAGCGCCAGCGTGGCCGGGCAAACCCAGCTGCAGGCCTGGCCCAACCCCAGCACTGGGCAGTTCCGGGTACGGGTCCTGGCCGGCCTCTCCGGCCCGGCCCGGCTGGACTTGTTCGACTTGCAGGGCCGGCGGGTGCGCTCGCTGTTCACCGGCAGCCTGCAAGCCGGCGAGCCGCGCGAAGTGCCCGTGGACGCGCAGGAGCTAAGCGCGGGCCTCTACCTGCTGCGGCTGCAGAGTGGCCAACAGGTGCAGCACCTGCGCCTGCTGGTTCAGAAGTAAGGCGCAGCGAAAGCCGCTGGTTGGCCTAACGTAAAAAAGCTGGCAAACGAATTCTAATCATTCACCGGCTGTTGTTTTTCGCAGACGCTTGCTTCTTTCGGATGGCCGAGGGCGCGCCCTGCTGTTCTACCTGGTGGGTGAGCCAGTCCCCGATTATGGTCAGTTCCGCCGGGGAGAACGTTTCCTATTAGACCACCGCATTTCAGTATACTTTTAAAAAATCCCACTGGGAGACCTGCGCCAAAAGCACTCGCCTGCAAGCCCCGTCTGGTGCGGAAAAAGGGCTTTACAAACGTGCTGCGCTACATTTCCAGCCGAAACATGGTGCCTTGCCCCGGCGCGGTTTGTACCTTAATACTACCGCCGTGCAGGTGCATAATCTGCTTGGCCAGGCTGAGGCCGATGCCAGTGCCGCCGCGCCGGGTGGTGAAAAAGGGAATAAAGATGCTGTCCAGCACCTCGGCCGGAATGCCGGTGCCGTTGTCGATGACCTCGATGGCCACGCGGCCCGGCTCGGGTTCGGTGGCCCGCAGCTCAATTCTGGGGTGCGGGCGCTGCTCTACGGCGTAGGCTGCGTTGAGCACCAGGTTGATAAGGACCTGCTCGAGCAGGTGGGCGTCGGCTTGCAGGCACAGGTCCGGCGGCTCTGCCGAGGCCAGCAGCTCAATGCCTTGGGCTTCCAGCTGCGTGCTCATCAGGCGGCAAATGCTGGCGAACAGCTCCTGCACAAGCACGGGCGCAAGCACCGGAGCACTGATGGTGCTGAAGTCGCGGTACACCTGCGAAAACCGAAGCAGGCCTTCGCTGCGGGTTTGGATGATGCCGATGCCCTCCACCACATCGGCCAGCAGGTCGCGTTCGGGTGGCGGCAGGGCGGCGCTCTGCTCGAGCTCCCGGCGCAGGTCGCGCCGCAGCGTATCGGCCAGTGATGCAATGGGCGCCACGGAGTTCATGATTTCGTGGGTCATCACGCGCAGCAGCTTTTGCCAGGCCTCCGTCTCATTTTCCTCCAGGGCATGGCTCACGTTTTTGAGTGCCACCAGCGTGAACTCACGCCCCTGCAGCCGGAAGGTGGTGGCTGAAAGCAGCAGCTGCATGGTTTTTTGGCCCACCGTCAGCTTTACCACCGTGGACGCGCCGGGCTCCAGCTGACTGATGGCATCGTAAAGCACCGGCAGGCGCTTTTCCAGTGTGGATAGGCGCTTGAGGTAGGGCAGCTCCAGCGTGCGCTTAAACGACTCGTTGATGGACTCTACCTGCCCGGCGGCGTCGTAGGAAATAATGCCCGTGTCAATGAGCTGCAGCACGGTTTGCAGGTAGGTGAACTGGGCTTCGCGCTCGGCGCTGAGCTGCCGGAAGGTGGCGCTGAGCTGATTGAACACGGCATGCAGCGGCCGCAGGGCCCGGTTGGGGTGGGCCTCGTTGTAGAGCTGCGAAAAGTCGCGGTACTGCACAGCGAGCAGGAAATCGGCCAGGGCCCGGCTGCCGCGCGTGACGTGCCGGCCCAGCTCCCACACGGCCGCCGCCAGCAGCAGCACGGCCAGTGCCAGCAGCCCGTACCTGCCGTGCTCCAGCGCCCGCTCGGCCCCGTAGAGGAGGCCAAACAGCCCAAGCAGCCGCCACGCGATGCCGGGTTCCAAGCGACTAAAGGTCATGTTTTTCTAGCCGGCGGTACAGGGCCGTGCGCGTTAGCCCAAGCTCCTTGGCGGCCTTGGTGATGTTGCCGTGGTGGCGCTCAATCACGCGCATGATGGTGGTTTTCTCCACTTCGCTCAGCTGCAGCGGGCCTTCCGGTGCCGCAGGCGTGGCCGGGGCGGCAGCTGCCTCCATGGCCGAAAAGTGGAAATCCTGGGGGCGCAGCACCGGGCCCTCGGCCAGGATAACGGCCCGCTCCACGGTGTGCTGCAGCTCGCGCACGTTGCCGGGCCAGGCGTGCTGCTGCAGCTTGTGCAGGGTGGCCGGCTCAAAGTCGGGCATGGGCTTGCGGTTGCGGGCGGCGTAGAGGCCGGCAAAGTGGCGGGCCAGCAGCACCACGTCGTCGCCGCGCGCCCGTAGGGGCGGCAGCGTGATTTCCACGGTATTGAGCCGATAAATAAGGTCTTTGCGAAAGCGCTGCTGGGCGGCCAGGCTCGTAGAGTGGGGCATTGGTGGCCGAAATCAGGCGGATGTCGATGGGCACGGGCGCGTTGCTGCCCACCGGAATCACCTCGCGGTTTTGCAGGGCCGTGAGCAGCTTGGCCTGTTGGGCCAGCGAGATGTTGCCGATTTCATCCAGAAACAACGTGCCGCCCGAAGCCGCCGCAAACCGCCCCACCCGGTCTTCGCGGGCATCGGTGAAGGCGCCTTTCTTGTGGCCAAACAGCTCACTTTCGAAAATGCCTTCGCTCATGGCCGCCAGGTCGGCCGTCACGAAGGGCTTTGCCGCCCGGAAGGACTTTTGGTGCAGTGCTTTGGCCACCAGCTCCTTACCGGTGCCGTTTTCGCCCAGCAGCAGCACGTTGGCCTCGGTGGGGGCCACTTTCTCTATTTTATGAAACACCTCCTGCATGGCCTCCGATTCGCCCAGCAGCGAAAACTCGGCGAAGGAAGCCGGGCGCCGCACGGCCGGGGTGGCAGCGGGTTTGCCGGCTTCGCTGGGCTCGAGCGCGGCGGCCAGGGTTTCGAGCAACTGGGCGTTGTGCCAGGGTTTCACGATGAAGTCGGTAGCGCCGGCTTTGAGTGAGCGCACGGCCGTGCCGATTTCGCCGTGCGCCGTTATCATAATCACCGTGGCGGTGGGGTCCTTCTCCCGAATGCGCCCCAGCCAGTACAGGCCTTCGTTGCCGGTGCCCAGAGTGCTTTTGTAGTTCATGTCGAGGAAAATGGCGTCGAAGCGCTGCTTGGCCAGCAGGGAAAGCAGCACCTCGGGGTTCTTCTCCGTCACCACATCCTGCACCTCGGGCTTGAGCAGCATGCGCACGGCAAACAACACGTCCGTGTCGTCGTCCACCACCAAAACACGTGCTTTCTTGAGAATCATGAATTCAGTAAAACTAATTGAATTGAGGCCCGAACCCATTGCGGACGCAAAGCACGCATTCTTGGAGCGGTTTCGGCATTTACACGTCAGACGGTAGCGCGACCTGTAGCGCGGACTGTGTAGTCCGCGTCCCCGCGCCGTTGGGTGGCTGTCGTTCGGGTTTCCGTCGGGGACGCGGACTACACAGTCCGCGCTACAGGTCGTGCTACAATGGAACGGCTCTAGCCAGAATTGTACTAGTTTCTGAAAAGCCGCTTCTGAGCTTCTGGCAGCAGCTTTTGGCTCAACCCACGCGTGCCAGTGTATCATAAGCGGACGGCGAGTGTATCAAAAGCGTACGATTTTGGGTGTTGAAATAAAGGCTATGATTTTAATGAATTTATAATCAATAAGTTACTCAATTGGCATCGTTCTTCGTGTGCAGCGGCAGGAGCCTATTACTAAGGCAACACAAACGCTGCCAAGCACATGGATGTACTGATTGAAAAAAGACCTGGACCCCGACGCGGCTCGTGCTGCTGGCGGCGCTGGTGCTGCTGGTGGCGGCGGTAGCGGCCAGCCTGCTGTCCTCGGCCGGGCCGGATACGCTGAATGTCGACCCGGAGCGGCTGACCATCAGCCCGGTCACGCGGGGGCCGTTTCAGGAGTTTGTGCCGGTTGATGGGGTGGTGATGCCCATCAAAACCATTTACCTCGACGCGCCCGAGGGCGGCACGGTGCAGCGCATTTTGGTGGAAGACGGGGCTACGCTCACGGCCGGACAGCCCATCATTCAGCTGGCTAATACGGACCTGCAGCTGGAAATGGTGAACCGCGAAACGGCGGTGTTCGACCTGATGAACAACCTGCACAACACCCGCAACCTGCTCCAGCAAAACCGCATTCAGCAGCTCAACCAGCAGGCCGACATCGACAACCAGCCTGCGCGAAGCCAAGCGCGTGTATGACCTGAACAAAACCCTGTACGAGCAGAAAGTAATAGCCCGGCAAGAGTACCAGCAAACCAAGAATGCCTACGAGTACCAGTGCGCCGGCGGCAGCTCAGCCGCAAGGCCTTGAACCAGGATTCGCTGGCCATGCGCGAGCAAATCAACCAGATGCAGCAGTCGGTGACGCGCATGCAAAGCAACCTGGCCCTGATGCGCCGCAAGCTGGAGGACCTCACCATCAAGGCGCCTGCGGCGGGTCGCATCACCTCGCTCGATGCCGAAATCGGGGAGCTGAAAACCCGGGGCCAGCGCATCGGCCAGCTCGACATGCTCACCGGCCTGAAAGTGCGCGCCACTCTCGACCAGTACTACATCTCGCGCATCTTCCCCGGCCAGAAAGGCGAGGTGACCGTGAACGACAAGTCTTACCAGCTGAGTGTGAAAAAGATATTCACCCAGGTAACCAAGGGTGTGCAGGTCGACATGGAGTTTGTGGGGGTCGCCCCGCCCGACCTGCGCCGCGGCCAAACCCTGCCGGTGCGCCTGGCCCTGAGCGACCCCACCGTGGCCGTGCGGGTGCCCCGCGGCGGCTTCAACCAGCGAACCGGCGGCAACTGGATTTTCAAGCTGAGCGAAGACGGCACCAAAGCCTACAAAACCGACATCCGCCTGGGCCGCCAAAACCCGGACTATTTCGAAGTGCTCGAAGGCCTCAAGCCCGGCGACCGGGTCATCACCTCGAGCTACGAAGGCTACGAAAAGATGGGCGAGCTGGAGCTAAAAACGAAGGCCCAATAGCCTCTAAGCCACATAAGAATTGAGCTAAAACTGAACACGCATTGAGCTAAAAAGAACCGTCAAGAATTGAGCTAAAATTGAACGTCATGCTGAGCGCAGTCGAAGCATCTCTACCACGAGAGTAAATCAATGGTGAGTGCTTTGGCTTCGCTGCAACGAAGCGGTAGAGATGCTTCGACTGCGCTCAGCATGACGTTCTGCTAAACGCCGCTTTGCTGTTTCGATTACCGAAAAATACCACACCGCTTTTCTCACCTTCTGCAAAAAGTACCTATCCACTCACCCCGCACCCCTTACTCCGATGATTAAAATCGAAAACCTCGAAAAGATTTACCGCACGGAAGAAGTGCAGACCAAAGCCCTCAATGACGTGTCGATGGCCGTGAGCGAAGGCGAGTTTGTGGCCATCATGGGGCCTTCGGGCTGCGGCAAGTCCACGCTGCTCAACATCCTGGGCCTGCTCGATGAGCCCGATGCCGGCAGCTTCACGTTTGCGGGCACCGAAGTAGCCCACGCGCCCGAGCGCCGCCGGGCCGAGCTGCGCAAAAAGCACATCGGCTTCGTGTTCCAGAGCTTCAACCTGATTGACGAACTCACCGTGGCCGAAAACGTGGAGCTGCCCCTGATATACCTGGGCGTGGGCGCGGCCGAGCGCAAGGACAAAGTGAATAAGGTGCTGGAAAAGATGCAGATAATGCACCGCCGCAACCACTTCCCGCAGCAGCTCTCGGGCGGGCAGCAGCAGCGCGTGGCCGTGGCCCGCGCCGTGGTAAACGGCCCCCGCCTGATACTGGCCGACGAACCCACCGGCAACCTCGACTCCAGCAACGGCAACGAGGTAATGGAGCTGCTCACCGAGCTCAACGAGGCGGGCACCACCATTGTCATGGTCACGCACTCGGAGCACGACGCCCGGTATGCCCACCGCGTGGTGCGCCTGCTTGACGGGCAGGTGGTGCTCGAAAACCTGCACCCGGCCTTTACGGCCTAACCCCATCCTTCCCGCCTTTTTTCTGCGCGCTTGCCGCCTCTTGCCATGTTTAAGAACTATTTCCTCGTTGCCTACCGGAACCTCATCCGGCACAAGGGCTTTTCCTTTCTCAACATTGCCGGCCTGG
Organism: Hymenobacter humi; assembly: GCF_042665855.1. Classification (NCBI taxonomy): domain Bacteria; kingdom Pseudomonadati; phylum Bacteroidota; class Cytophagia; order Cytophagales; family Hymenobacteraceae; genus Hymenobacter; species Hymenobacter humi. The sequence goes on from NZ_JBHTEK010000001.1 coordinate 1,718,528, forward strand.
CGTTGGGCCTCACGGCCTGCCTGCTGATTGGGCTGTTTGTGTACGACGAGCTGCAGTTCGACAAGTTCGTGCCCGACGGCGAGCGGGTGTACCGCGTGTACACCGAGCAAGCGAATAAGGAACTGCCGGACACCTACGCCCCGGTGTCGCCCGCGTACGCCACCACGCTCAAGCAGGAGTTTCCCGAAGTGGAGCAGACGCTGCGCATTCTGATGCAGTCGACCACCAACCTGCTGGAAGTGGGCGACAAGAAAATCTACGTCGAAGACGGGCAGATTGTGGACTCGACCTTTTTTGGGGTGTTTCCGCTGGCGTTCAAGTACGGCTCGGCCGCCGGGGCGCTGGATGCGCCCACGTCCATTGTCTTGGGGGAGGACGTGGCCAGGAGCTTTTTCGGCAACGAAAACCCCGTGGGCAAAGCGATAAAAATGAACAAGTCGCCCTTCGTGGTGAAAGGGGTGCTGCGCAACGACTTGTCGAAGTTCCACCTGAAAATCAATTACCTCATCCCGCTCGCGGCGGCGCAGCTGCCGGCCACGCGCATGAAGAACTGGGGGTGGCACCAGTTTTTCACCTACGTAAAGCTGCGCCCCGGCGCCGATGCCGCCCAAACCCAGGCCAAGCTGCAGCGCTACATGGTGGAAAAGGTAAAGCCGGCGCTGAAGGACGAGCAGATGGAAGACAAGCCGTTTTTGCAGCCCTTGCACGCCATCCACTTGTATTCGTCCACTTTCAAGTACGATTTGACGGTGAAGGGCAACATCACCTACGTGAAGGCCCTGAGTTTCATCGCCGGGTTTATTCTACTAATCGCCGGGTTCAACTTCGTGAATTTGTCCACGGCCAAGTCCATGCAGCGGGCCAAGGAAGTGGGCATCCGCAAAACCATCGGGGCCAGCCGCCAGCAGGCGATGGGGCAGTTTCTGAGCGAAACGGTGCTGCTCACGCTGGTGAGCGTGGTGCTGGCCGTGGTGCTCACGGCGCTGCTGCTGCCGTCGCTGAATGCGTTTACGGGCAAAACCATGACGTTTGACTTGCTCCGCAACCCCGCGCTGCTGGGCATGCTGGTGGCCCTCACGCTGGTGGTGGGCCTGGTGGCGGGCTTCTACCCGGCGCTGGTGCTCTCGAGCTTTCAGCCGGTGAAGGTGCTGAAAAGCGCCGTGGTCACGGACGGCATTTTTGGGCGGGTGCAATGGCTGCGCCACGGGCTGATAGTGGTGCAGTTTGCGCTATCCGTGTTCCTCATCATCTGCGCCATTGTGGTGTTTCGGCAGGTTAACTATCTGCACAACAAAGACCTGGGCTTCAACCGCGACCAAATCATGTTCTTCCCCATGCGCGGCGACAACATGACCAAGCACTACGATGCCTTCAAAAACGAGCCTGGCCCAGGTGCCCGGCGTGGCATCGGTGAGCATCGGCTACGGCTTTCCGGGCGACCAGGTGGCCGGCGACGGCATCATGGTGCCCACCAACGGCGAGATGAAAGAGCATCCGTCTACGCAGCTGATGGTGGACTTCGACTACATCAAAACCCTGGGCCTGCAGCTGGTGGCGGGCCGTGATTTTTCGAAAGAGCAGACCACCGACAAAGACCACGCCTTCATCCTCAACGAAACGGCCGTGAAGGAATTCGGCTTCGGCACGCCGCAGCAAGCGCTCGGAAAAAAGTGCAATGGAAGGTCTGGAGCGACCGGAACCCCGATTCGCTCAAAGTGGGGCAGATTATCGGTGTGGTGAAAGACTTCCACTACAAGAGCCTCTACGACAAGCTGGAACCGGCCGTGCTGCAGATATTCCCGGGCGCCTACTGGAAAGTGGCCGTGAAGCTCAAGGGCGAAAACCTCGGAACCTCCGTGGACGGGGTGAAGCAGGTGTGGGCCAAATTCAGCCCCGAGAGCCCCATCGAGTACAAGTTCCTGGACCAGAACTTCGACGACATGTACAAGGCCGAAGACAAGCTCAAGTCCTTGCTCTGGCTGTTCACGGGCATCGCCATTTTCGTGGGCTGCCTGGGGCTGTTTGGCCTGGCCACCTACGCGGCCGAGCGCCGCAAAAAGGAAATCGGCATCCGGAAAGTGCTGGGTGCGAGCGTGGGCAACATCGTGTCGCTCCTGTCGAAGGAGTTTATGGTGCTGGTGCTGGTGGCGGCCGTCATTGCCTTCCCCGCTGCCTGGCTGGCCATGAATGCCTGGCTGCAGGACTTTGCCTACCGCATCGACATGCCGCTATGGGCCTTCCTGGCCGCCGGGTTTATTGCGGCCGTAGTGGCTTTTCTCACGGTGGGCTACCAGGCCGTGCGGGCCGCAACGGTGAATCCCGTGAACAACCTGCGGGCCAACTGACGCCCCCAGGCAACCCTGCCGCTTCTTTCGGCCAAGGTCATTGGCACTCTTTCAGTGCCAAGCTACATTCCCATGAAAACGCAGCTATTTCTGCTGTGCCTTTTCGGCACGACCGGCCCCCAATCTCTCGTCAAGACCTAATCTTTTGTCTTCACCACTTGGTCATTGTCTTGCAACTTCCAGTCAATTAATAAATGACGTGGGTCAATATTAACGTTAGCAGGTCTGCCAGGTACGGTCAACACGATAGTCTGCTGGCCGGATTTGATAAGGTGCTTTTGCCGATAAAGCTGCTTGCCGACCTCCTTTCCCTTATCGGCGGAGGCGTAGATGCCGATTTCCACCCAGTCCTTCATCGGTAGTTTGGTCTCGGTGCCGGCGCTATCCACTGCCAGCTTGCTGGCCTGCAGGGTGAGCGTCACCTGCCAGGTGCCTCCGTTGAGCTGTTTGGCGGTGGCGGTTTCCGTCGCGAGTTCCCAAAAGGTGTTGGCCTGGAACAGGTCGTGCAGCAGCGGTTGGAGCGAGTCCGGCGTGGCCGTCTGCAGCTCCTTGTAGAGGTCCAGCGAAGTGGCGAAGGGAGTTGTCCCGGGGCGGTGCTTGGCCAGCAAATTCCGGAGCGCCCCGTTGAGGCGGTCCCGGCCGATGTATTGGCTCAGCGCGTACAGCGCGAAGGGGCCTTTGCGGTAGTTCTGGTAAAAGTCGTCGGCCTGCAGCAGTGGCTTGGCGGCGCGGGTGCGCGGGGTTTCGTTCTCCTCCCGCAGGAAACTCAGCAGTGCCTGCAGGTGCTCCGGACCGTATTCATCCTCGATTACACCCATGGCCGAGTACCACGCCAGGCTTTCGGTTATCAGGCCGGCTCCCTCTACATAGGCTTGCTTGAGCCTGGTTGCCCCACCATTGGTGCGCCACCTCGTGTGCCACCACGGCCGTCACCAGGTCAAAGCCCCGCTTATCATCCTTCGGGTTGAGCAGGAAAAAGCCCTCCTCCGCCGTAATGTTGATGGGTGCGGCGTGGTGCCCGAAGGCGTAACTGGCATGGGCCACAAAGCGGAGCTGCCGGTGCGGGTAGGGCCCAAACTGCCTGGTGTAGTGGTCCAGCGACGCCTGGGCGCTCCGGACCATCCGCGCAGGGTTCTCCGTCATCCCCGGGGGATAGTAAATCTGGATGGCAACGTCCTGCCCCGGGCCGGCCGATGGGTTGCGCCATTTGCTTTCCTGCACCGCGTAGCTGGCCGAGAACAAGGCATATTCGTTGCGGATGGGCGCATCTGTGGCGTAGTGGAAGTAGCGGCGGCCGCCCTTGGTCCAGGTGCGGCGCAGGGTGCCCGGTGCCACCACCGTCTGGCCCGTATCCGTGCCCACGATGGCCTCCAAGCGGATTTGCTCGGGAAATGGGGCATAGCGACGGGCCGCCACGTCGTAGAGCGAGGAGGTGGCGGGCCGAGGGGTCAGGCCGTGCGCTTTCCGAGCGCCGGCCTCGTCCAGTTCCCGGTACGGTTCGTACCCGATGACGGGAAGCCATTCCATATTCCGGAAGCTGGTGCCGTTAGCCAGCACTTGCGCGTCGGCTCCGTTGTTGGAAAATCCCTGCGCTTTGTACGTTACTAGAAAACGTAGGCGCAGCGAATCGCCAGGGGAGAGGGGCTGCGCCAGGGTGTAAATGCGGTGGCCATGCTCCTCATCCACGAGCACTGCTTTGGCTGGCTGGTTGAAGTTGACTGCGGTTGTTTCAACGCCCGCGCCCGTAGCCAGCTGAACCGAGTCTATTGCAACCTGATTGTTATTCACCAGCAGGTAGGTGCCCTGTATCTCCACCGCTCCCCGCTTAGGGTAGATTTCCACCTGCAGATTTACCCCGGTTAGCTGGGGCTGGGGTACGTTCAGGTACCGGCGGTAGCGCTGCTCGTAGGCAGCGCGCTGAGCTGTTATTTCAGAGGCGGATAGGTAGTCATGCAGCACGTTGGTGTTGTAGAAGATGAACCCGCCCGACAAAAGGATGCCGGCCACAGCCACTGCCGAAACCAGGACGCTGGAACGCGTGAAGCGCCGGCGGGCCGCCGGAGCCGCGCCGCAAAACTGCCCTCCCGGCCCCGGACCCAGAACAGCCGCGCTACCACCGCCAGTAACAGCGCCCAGGCCACCCAGTACCCTTTAAACCACAGCCAGGCGCCAAGCGACGAGCCAAAACCAGCCATGTCGGTATAGGTCCACCGCGGACTGGAGCCGAAAATGAGGAGCTTATGCTCAATGCCCAGGGTAGGCGCAAAGGCGATAAAGCCATAGGCTACCAGCGCTACCAGATGCCCCACGAATTTCTGATTCACCAGCACATGCACCAACAGGGCCAGCAGGGCGAAAAGCAGGCAGTCCACCAATTGCAGTCCGAAGAGGATTTGCAGGTACAGCTCAATTTCAGGAGTAGCACCACCGATGGCCACTTGCGCCACCATTCCGGCCGTCATCAGGAAGGTCAGCCACACCACCAGCACCAGGCTCAGCGCCAGAAACCGGCTCCCGAAAAGCACCCATTCCGGGACCGGCGCGGCGTTGGCAATTTCGCTCAATCCAGCTTCCCGCTCCCGCCAGACCAGCTCACCGGCGTAGAAAATGGTGAGTAGGGCGATGAGTATCCAAAAACGCTCCGGCTGCGCCAGGGACCCGGTCAGATAATCCAGGACAAAGTCAGTTCGGGGCAGCAAGGGCATGCCTCGGCCCTTCAGATTGCCGGGCACGGTCGCGCCCACCAGCAGGGCCAGGACGGCCAGCAGGGGCAGCCCGGCTTTGCTTTTGGCAAGCTGCACAAACGATTCCCAGGTGAGGAGGCGCAACTGGCGCAGTTGGGTGACCCATCCATAGGTTCCCTTAGCCTGCGGCAGCGCTTCCCCGGTTCCCCAGTTCAGCTTCTCCCAGGCCGCCACCGCTGCGGGTAGCTGTCTAGCCGACTGCTGTTTTTGGCCGGTTTCGGGCAGCACGAACTGAAACCGCAAGTAGGTAAACGCCAGCAGGCCCAGCGAAATGCCGAACCACAGGAGGCGGTTGGCGAGAAAGGAGCCCTCCAGCAGCACAAAACGCGTGCTTTTCTCCTGCGGGCTCCAGTCAACGGACAGATGGCTCAGCACCGGGCCAAAACTCATCGGGTCGGCCAGATTCCCCCATTCTCCCCTTTTTCCAGCAGCGGCCATATCGTGTAGGCCGCCGCGAACAGGACCGCGCCAACCAGATAACTGGCCAGGGCCCGGCGGCTGAGCGCCGCCGCCGAAAATTGCATGGCCGTCGCGAAAAAAGCGTTGGGCAGCGCGATAAAGAAAAAGGTGGTCAGGTAGGGCGCCACCCGGAACGGACCCAGAATCTCGGCTTCTACCCCGGCAAAGTGCATGGCCAGCAGCATACCCACCGGGATGGCGAGCAGCTGGAAGGCGCTGAGGGCAAAGGAGGCCAGGTACCGCCCGCCCAGGTAGGCGGCTTTGCTGGCGGGGGCCGCGTAGGTGAGCAAATGCATGCGGGTCTGCACATCGCGGGCCGCCGCCTCGCCCGCCACGGAGGCGCCTATCACCAGCCAAAACACGCAGCAAATAACCGTGACGGCGGCCATGACGATGGGCGCATTCAGTAAAATGTACCCGTCCCGCGCATCGGAGGCATAGTTGGCAATGACAACCAGAAAAGTGATGAGTAAGATGACCCCGAAGTAGAGCCAGGTAGCAACCTGGCGCAGCTGGTAGCTGAATTCCAGCGCAAAAATCCGCTGGAATTTCATAGCGTTATCCCCTCCGCTTTTGGCTGCTGACTAACCGCGTCGAAGCAGCCCGTCATGGCACTGAAATAGACATCTTCCAGGTCCGGTTCCACCGGCTCAAACCCGTTGCCGGGCAGGTCCGGGCTGTACACGTGCACCATGGTGCGGCCACTGAGCAGTTTGGCCGAAATAACCTGGTGCTGCTGCTCCAACGCCGGCAGGGCAGTTTTATCGGTCAGTTTGCGCCAGATGCGGCCTTTGAGCGCAGCCACGGCCTCCAGGGGCTGCGCCTCCAGCAGGATTTGGCCCTGGTTGATGATGGCCATGTTGGTGCACAGCTCCGAGACATCTTCCACGATGTGCGTGGAGAGGATGACCACGCTGTTTTCCCCTAATTCGCTTAGCAGGTTGAGGAAGCGCACGCGCTCGGCGGGGTCCAGGCCGGCGGTGGGCTCATCCACAATGAGCAGGGTGGGGTTGCCCAGCAGCGCCACCGCCACGCCAAAGCGCTGGCGCATGCCGCCGGAGTAGCCGCCCAGCTTCTGCTTGCGCTTGTCCCAGAGGTTGGTTTGCCGGAGCAAGGCCTCGGTGGTGGCTCGGCGCTCCGCCCGGTTGGTAATGCCTTTGAGCACCGCGAAGTAGTCCAGCAGTTCCTCCGCGCTGGCTTTGGGGTACACGCCGAACTCCTGGGGCAGGTAGCCCAGCGTCTGCCGCACGGCTTCCTTCTGGTTCACCACATCGATGTCTCCCAAGAATATTTGCCCGGCATCGGGTTCCTGCAGCGTGGCCAGCGTGCGCATGAGGGTGGACTTGCCCGCGCCGTTCGGGCCCAGCAGGCCATACATGCCCGGAGGAATATCCAGTGATACATTATCCAATGCCTGCACGCCATTTGCATACCGTTTGGAAACATTGCGGATGGCCAGACCCAACAGGTGCTTTTCCATTTTATCTTGATTTGCTTCGGTGAATCGTTTAGAATGAGGGAAGTGAAGCACCTTGGCCGATGCTGGCTTTCTCTATTGTGGCACGAAGCAATGGCTACCGGCCCGCATAGCGAAAACCGATATGCTGATGCGGGGAAGTAATCTACCAAGTTGGTCTTTGCTTCCGCCAAAGCACTGGCAGGCTCCTTTTCCCCTCCCGTAGATTAGCCTTCCCAGCTGGTCGAAACGCGGGCGCGGGCCACCGCCTACAACCCCACCTTTGTGTTATGGAGCGCGTCAAAAAAATCTTCTGGCTGATTCACTTGTCCGTCTGGGCCTTGTTCACCTTGATGGTCGTCTTGCAACTCAAGAGTGACACCGATGCCTACTGGCGGAGTACCGCGGCAGGATTCATGGCCACCTGTCTGTATGTTTTCTACATCCATTTCTACCTACTGACTCAGTATTCCGGTAGGAGAAAAGGAAGAGGATACTGGCTCCGGCTGGGGGAATTGCATTGAGCGGGCCGTTGCCCTTTTTGCTTTTCCACCAGAAGCCGTTCGATGTTGGGTTTTATTCGATGTACTTGGTCACGACCGTACCCATCTTTCTCTTCCTGAGTTGGCTGGCCCGAGTCACCGAGACGCTGGTACTGAATACCATCCGGAAAGAGCAGCTGGAGAAGCAGGCCGTGGAGGCAGAACTCACCAACCTGAAGTCGCAGATTAACCCGCACTTCCTGTTCAATACCCTCAACAACATCCATACGCTGGTGTACAAGCAGGCCCCGGCCGCCCCGGAGGCCGTCATGCACCTGGCCTCGTTGATGCGCTACATGATTTATGAGTCCAATGCGGCCACGGTGCCGCTGGCCCGGGAGATGGACTATTTGCAAGATTACGTGAGTTTGCAGCAGCTTCGCTACAAGAACAGCCCGGTGGTGGACCTGCAGATAGCAGGGGAGACCGAAGCCTGCTACATTGCTCCCTTGCTGTTCATCCACCTGCTGGAAAATGCCTACAAACACAGCCCCGCCCGCCTGGAACCCGGCGACCTGAAGGTGCGGGTGCAGGTAAAAGAAGATACCCTCGCTTTCAGCGTACAGAACCCCATTGCCAAAAAGGCGGCTAATCCGCTGGAAGAACCCGGGGGCATCGGCTTGCCCAATGTCCGGAAAAGGCTGTCTTTGTTATACCCTGACCAGCACACGCTGACCATTCAGGACAAGGGCGACACCTTTACGATCCTACTCACCATCCACGGCCTTCACGTCCCGACTCATGAAAGACAAGCTCACCTGCTACATCATTGAGGACGAGCACCTGGCCCAGGAAATACTGGAAGAATACATCCGGAAAGTCTCTTTCCTGGAGTTGAAAGGAACCTTCGAGAGTCCCCTGGAGGCTGCCGCTCATTTGGCGGCGGACCAACCCGACCTGCTGTTTCTGGACATCAACATGCCGGACCTGGACGGGCTCAGTTTCATCCCGATGCTCAGCCCCAAGCCCATGATTATCCTGACCACTGCCTACGACCAGTACGCGCTGAAGGCGTATGACCTGGAGGTGAAGGACTACTTGTTAAAACCCTTTACGTTCGAGCGGTTTTATAAAGGCGTGTTACGCCTGTACCAGGAACAAAGCCCCCGACAGGCCGTGGAGAAAAGGGAAGTAAAAGCGGAAACGAAGCTGGAGCAGGAGCATATTTTTCTCAAGGTGGGCCACCGCATCCAGAAAGTAGCGACCCGCGACATTCTCTTTGTGGAGGGGATGAAAGACTATCTGCGGATTCATACTACCGAAGAGAAGATTATGACGCTGCTCAGCTTTGCCAAATTGGAAGAGCTGCTGCCCGTCCAGGATTTTGTCCGCGTGCACCGGTCCTTCCTGGTCGCTATTCACAAAATTGACCACATCGAGAAAAACCGGATTCAAATTGCCGACCAAATCATCCCCATCAGTGATACCTATGCCGAAGCTTTTTATAAAATGCTGAAGGGGTTTTGAGTAGGGCGAGTTTCTTTGTCCTCCCCTTACAGCCTCTGCTAGAATTAGCAAATCAAGGTTAACCTGAGGTAGTCCGATTAGGCTGGACAGTTTAGGGTAGTAGTTCGAAGAAGTTGTTAGTAATTGCGATACGGGGGCTGATAGCGGATGCTGGGGTGCAGCCGGTGGCGATTGTAGTAGTCAGGATAGTCGGCGACGCTGGCCTGTGCGGCGGCCAAGCCGGCAAAAACGGGCCACTTGCGTAGCTCGAGCACTTCCGTTTTGAGCCGGGACCAGGGGCGCCCAAAACCTTTATCCGGTTTTCGGCCTGCGCGTTGTCGTAGCACTCGCCACGACGGCTCTGCGTACGCACGGCGCCGTGCCGGTGCAACAGGGCGCGGTATGCGTTGCCACAGTACTGGCCGCCGCGGTCGGAGTGCACAGGGAGCTCCGGGGTGGCCGGTTGGGCCAAAAAGCTCCGCTGCAAGGTCGTGGTGACGAGTTGAGTTCCTCGGGCATGGTGGCATGCCAGCTATCCACGTGCTTGCTGGCCACGTTCTGAAACGCGCACAAGAAGGCCCAGGTGCCGTTCGCCAGCGGAAAATACGTGATGCCCGAGAACCAGACCCGGTTGGCCTGGGTGAGGTGGGTTAGTCGAGCAAGCGGTTGGGAGCACAGCGCAGCCCGTGGTTCCAAGTCCCCTCACGGGTTCCCGGAAAAGCAAAAAGGCCCTTAAGGCTATTGTGAAGGGCTTTTTAGTGGTCGTGTAAGGCCCGGAAATTGCTTATTATGCTAGTTGAGAACAGACAAAACCCGACTTCCTTTGCCTTCTTGGCCGTTTGAGGTGCAGAGTAGTGTCCAGCCTGATAGGTCCTGATATAGGGGAGATGAGCCACGGGTCCCCTGACGGGTCCCCCGTCAATTGTCCCTTCATTCAACTTCGATTAGAATCAACTGAAGTAAGACACTTCTCAACGTTGGTTCAAGATTATCCCAGTGGCTGTTGCAAAAGTCGGCTGGAACAAGCCTTCGCCGAGCAAAAACCAGGGCGCCCGGCTCAAACGGGGTTCAAGCGGTTTATTCGCGCAGTTGATGCCCGGTCATAAAGGTGGCCGATGCCCAATAAGGTCTTCTGCAACAATCATAACCAGGGCTCGCCTGATGGAACCCGCGCACGAGTTCCATCGGCTGAGCCCCGAAATGCTCGTCTTTACCGTTGCGCTGCTTACTTACTGCGCCTTGGGCGCGAGGGGAGCGTACGTCAGCTCCTGAATCAGAAAGCTGGAGTCGACAGAAAGCCGCAGTTTGGAGATTGGTTCTGTCGGGAAAAACAACTCACTCATCACCGTAAGGCCCTGGTCGGCAAATACTTCCACTGAGGTGGCATCCACCAGTAGAGTAATATCGGCTTGGGGCGAAGTCGCTAGCCGGGGAGCCGTGTGGCGGCCCGCAAATTTGTCGCTAAAGCCTAGCTGGCCCGATTTGGTGCGGTCTACAAAGTACTGGTTAGTTGGCTTATCGTAGCCAATTATCACCTCTTCTCCTTTGCCGTTACCCAGGACCAGCGAGAAGCTGGCCAACTGCTGCGCCTTGAGTTTAAGTTGAAACTTATCGCCCACGCTCTTGAGCTTCGGGTTAAGCTCAAGGGTCTTATTTACGGTCAGGTCCTTAAAAGTGGTTACCGATGGAAACAGTTTTGCAGTTTCTTTCACCGGCTGCGAGGTTAAATAAATCTGGCTCCCGACCTGCTTGAGGGCCAACTCCCGGGCCACCGTGGTGGCGTTGCGCCAGGGAGACGTGGGCACTTGGTTGGCGTACGTCCAGTTGCTCATCCAGCCCATGAACAGGCGACGGGTGCCGGTGTTGTTCCACGTCACGCCGGCGTAGTCATCGGGGCCGTAATCAGCCCATTTGGTATCGGTGCTGCGGGGGTGAAGGTTTTGCCGTCGAAATTGCCCACAAAGTACTGCGTGCCCGAGCCGCCGTTGGGGCCACCGGGGTTCAGGTTGACGATGAGCACCCAGTGGGTTTTGCCGTTGAGCGTCATTGGAAACAGGTCGGGGCATTCCCACACGCCGCCGTGGGCACCCAGCTTCGCGCCAAACTCGCTTTCCTTGGTCCAGTTTTTCAGGTTGGGCGATGAGTAGAAGGTGATGCGGTCCTTAGTGGCCAGGGTCATCACCCACTTCTTGCCGGCCTCGTACCAGCTCACCTTGGGGTCGCGGAAGTCCGCAATGCCGGGGTTGGGCAGCACGGGGTTGCCCTCGTACTTCTTCCAGGTTTTGCCCGCGTCGAGGCTGTAGGCCAGGCTTTGGTACTGGTGCTTGTTCTGACCTTTCTTTTCTTCTTCGGGACTGTGGTGGGTGAAAATGGCCACCATGGCGTCTTTGCCAAAACCGGCGGTGTTGTCCTTGTCGATTACGGCGCTGCCCGAGAAAATCATGCCCAGCTTGTCCGGGTACAGGGCAATGGGCTGCTCTTTCCATCTCACCAGGTCGGTGCTGGTGGCGTGGCCCCAGTGCATGGGCCCCCACACCATGCCGTCGGGGTAGTATTGGAAAAACAGGTGGTAGGTGCCCTGGTAGTAGACCATGCCATTGGGGTCATTCATCCAATGGGCAGCGGGAGTGAAATGATAAGCCGGCCGGTATTGCGGAGTGGCTGGCGGTACCGGCGCTGCCGTTTGGGCATGGCTGGCGAAAGCCAGGGCCAATACGCTACAGGCCAGTAAAAATGGCTTTTTCATAAGCAAGGAAGTCGCAGCGGAACTGCTTGAATTACGATTGGGAGGATACCGATTGAGCCTGCCGCAGCCTGGCCACATCGGCGGGGTGATAACGGGCGTGGCGCCCTGATGAGTAGCGACCAGCGCTCCGGCAGCGCAGGCGAATTGCAGGCATTCCTGCGGCGGTTGACCCGCCAGCCAACCCGCGAGCAGTGCCGCTAAGAAGGCATCGCCGCTACCTATGGTGTCCGTGACCTCGACGTGGTAACCGTTGCTTTTGTAGAGCTGGCCATTTGTGTACAGCAGGGCACCATCGGCGCCCAAAGTGACACACACCGCCTGCAGGTTAAAACGCGAAGCCAGCCACTCCAAGGCCGAGTCCTCGTCGGCCTTTTTACCGAACCACTCCAATATTTCGGCCAGGCTCGTGGTGGTTCATTTTCACCAAATCACTGTGCTCCAGCAAGTACTGCACCACGGGTCGGGTGTAGTGCGGCGGGCGCATGTTCACGTCGAATACCCGAAAGCGGGCCTGCGGCAGCAGGCGGTACAGGGTTTCGCGGGTGGTGGGGGTGCGGGCGGACAGACTGCCGAACACCAGCATCGCGGCCTCGGCCACCAGCTTGCTCAGGCGCTCCTCGTACTGAATGTAGTCCCAGGCCACGGGCTGCACTATCTTGTACACCACCTCGTTGCGGTCGCCCACGTTGGCTTTCACCACGCCCGTGAGGTGGGTTTGGCCCTGCTGCACGTAGTCGGTGCTCAGGCCGCGCTCGTGCAGGAAGCCGACCAATTCCGCGCCCAGGTCGTCGTCGCCCACCCGGCTGATGAGTTCCACCGGTTGGCCGAGTTGATGCAGATGCACGGCCACGTTGAAAGGGGCCCCACCGGGCTGCTTGCCCGAGGGCAGCACGTCCCACAGGGTTTCGCCAAAACAAACTATTGTTGGTTGCATGATGCTGTGGTTAAGAAGTTAGTGGACGACCAGCGTCTTCTCGAGTTGCTCCAGTGAGGTGCCTTTGGTTTCAGGCATCAGGCGCCACACGTAGAGCAGCTGCAGCACCATCATGGCGCAGAAGAAGGCGAAGGTGTGGCCCCCACCCAGCTTTTCGGCGAGGTAAGGGAAGGTGAAGGCGATGATGGCCGCCATTACCCAGTGAGTTGAAGAGCCTAGGGCCTGGCCTTTGGCGCGTACCGTATTCGGGAAGATTTCGGAGATGAACACCCAGATAACGGCGCCCTGCGAGAAGGCAAAAAAGGCGATGTACACGAACAGCAGCACCGGCACCAGCATGCCCCCTAGAGCGCTAAAGTTCTGGCTATAAAAAGCCCACGACACCAGCCCTAACGTGGCAATGACTCCGTACGAGCCGATGAGCATAAGCTGGCGGCGGCCTACCCGGTCGATATATTGGCGGGCCAGTAGGGTAAAGGCAAAGTTCACCAGGCCCAGGCCTGCCGACGACAGCAGGGCCGAGCCTTTGCCCAGGCCCGTCATTTCAAAAATGCGCGGGGCAAAGTAGATGATGGCGTTGATGCCCGACACTTGGTTGAACACGGCGAACAGCACGGCCAGCATGACGGGGGTCCGGTACTGGCGCGCAAACAGGGACCGGCCGCCCACCATGGCTTCGTCGGTGGCGTTGGTGGTCAGGATGCTGTTCACGTCTTCATCGGCGGAGGCGGGGTTAATGAGCTGCAGAATCTTGCGGCCTTCTTCCACCCGGCCGCGCCCAATCAGCCAACGCGGGCTTTCGGGCACTCGAAACAGGAGCACGAAAAACGCGGCCGCCGGCACCACCTGCACGCCCAGCATCCAGCGCCAGTCCTGCTCGCCGATGCCCGTCAGCAGGTAGTTGGAGAGGTAGGCCACCAGAATGCCCAGCACAATGTTAAACTGGAACATGCTCACCATGCGCCCCCGCGACTCCCGCGGTGACACTTCCGAAATGTAGAGCGGTGCCGTAACCGAGGACGCCCCAACGCCGAGGCCACCCAAAAAGCGGAACACCACAAAGGCCATCCAACTATGCGTCAGGGCTGCCCCCAGGGCCGACACGAAGTAGAGCACGGCAATCCAGATGAGCGTTTGGCGCCGGCCCAGCTTATCCGAAGGAATGCCGCCGAAGATGGCGCCGAACACGGTGCCAATCAGGGCGATGGAAATGGTGAAACCGTGTTCCACCGGGCTCAGGTTCCACACCTGCTGAATGGCTTTTTCAGCCCCCGAAATTACAGCCGTATCGAAGCCAAACAGGAAGCCACCCAGCGCAACCACCAGGGACCAAAAGAAAACGTTGCTGTTTTTCACGGCGGATAATTCTAAGGTGAGATTGAAATTGTGAGATGGTGCATTATGAGGTGGAAAAGGGGGCGGCCTGCAGGCCTTCTAGCGGCCACAACTTCCCCTTCACCACCTCGCTTGGTCACCTTACCAGCCTGGGTTCTGCTTGTACAGGCCTTTGCTGAAATTAATCTGGTTGATGGGGATGGGCAGGTACTCGTCGCGGCCCTTCGTAAAGCGCGCGTCCTTCAGGTACAGGCGCTTGGTCTTTTCCTTGTCGAAATAGGCGTTCAGGTAGTCGCCGGCAATGCCCCAGCGCACCAAGTCAAAGAAGCGGTAGCCTTCCATGGCAAACTCCAGGCGCCGCTCGAAGCGCAGGGCTTCGCGGGCGTACGGCTGGTTCCATTGGGCGGCGCCATACTGCCCAATGTTGTAGTTGGAAATATTGGTGCCGGCCGTGTTTTTCAAGCGGCCCGTGCTGTTTTGGGCCCGCTGCCGGATTTGGTTGATGATGGGCAGCGCTTCCGAAGCGCGGTTTAGCTCAATCAGGGCCTCGGCCTTCCACAGCAGCACGTCGGCGAAGCGGATGAGCGCCCAGTTCTTCGAGGAATTCATGAAGGGCGGCGTTTTCTGGAAGCTGGGGTCGGAGGGTAGCACCGTTTCCTTCATCGACATGTACACGCCGTACGTGTTTTGGTCGCGCAGCCAGGACGTTTCGAAAATGAACGTCGGCAGGTACTTGTAGGGGTGCGACGGAATGGCCACGGTGTGGTCGAGGCGCGGGTCAACGGTGTTAACCTGAAAATCAGCCGGGGTCGTCAGATCTGAGTTGTTGAACGTGTTGAACAGCGGCAGGCCCTGGGCATCGGTCTTGAAGGAGTTAACCAGATTTTGGCTGGGCTGGTGAAACCCGCAGCAGCCGTAGTCGGGGTTCATGGGGTAGTTCAGCTCGTTGCCGCGGTTGGTGCGGCCCTTGGGCGTGCCGTCGTTGCGCGAGAACTGGATGGCAAACACCGACTCCACGCCGTTGTCGCCGACCGTGAGGAAGTTGGTGGCAAAATCCGGGTGCAGCGAGTACTTGCCCGAGGCAATAACCTGGTTGGTCAGCGCCACTACCTCCTGCAGCTTGGCTTGGTCCACGCTCGTGACGGCGTTATTGTCGCTCTGCACATAGGCTTGGTAGAGCAAGGTTTTGGCCAGGTAGGCCTGGGCCGCCGACTTTGTTACCCGCCCCGTTTCGGGCTGGGTTTCCGGCAGGTTGGCCACGCCAAAGCGGAAGTCATCGGCAATCTTGGTCCACAGCTCCTCATTGCTCAGGGCCACGTTCGACACCTCCCCGTACTTGTCCGTGGGCACCGACTGGTCGATGTAGGGCACGCGCTTGAAGAGCTCTTTCAGCAGGAAGTAGTAGTGCCCGCGCAGGAAGCGCACTTCGCCCTGGCGCACGGCTTTGGTGGGCATAACCGCGGCATCGACCCCATCGAGGCGGCGCAGGGCGTCGTTGCAGCGCGACACGCCGATGTAGAGCAGGAACCACAGGCTCGTCGGTGTTGCCGACGTCCACGCGGTTGAACGTGAAGGTTTCGTAGAAGTGAAAGGCGTCCACGTCGGCCGTGCCGTTGCCGCCCTTGTAGGCGTCGCCGCCGCGCACGTTGCCGTAGGGCCACATGGAGGTGTAGGGGGCGCGGTACACGTCGTTGCCGAGTTGGGAGTAGGCGGCAATCACCTGCTTTTCGATGTTGGCGGGCGTGTTCAGCTGGTCGTCGCTGAGGGCGCCAGTGGGCTGCACGTCGAGAAACTTGTTGTCGTTGCAGCCGGAAACAAAGGCGAGTAGCGACAAGGCCAACACGCTGATTTTAAAGATTTTCATGGCAATAGCGCGGGCGGGTGGTTAGAAGGATACGTTGAGGCCGGCAGTGAAAATGCGCGGCAAGGGGTACTGGTAGTTGGTCACCTCGGGGTCGGCGCCGGTGTACTCTTTGCTCTTGACCGTGAAGATGTTCTGGCCCTGCACGTACAGGCGCACGCCCTGCAGCTTACCCCGGCTTACCAGGCCACTGGGCAGCGAGTAGCCCAGCTGCACGTTGCGCAGCTTCAGGTAAGAAGCGTTTTCGATGAAGTAGGTAGAAGCGCGGCCTTCGTTGTTGGTGTTGATGAGCGTCGCGGCCGGAATAGTGGAGCCGGTGTTGGTCGGCGTCCAGGCCCCCAGCAGGCGCTGTCCCCAGTTTTCGCCCGAAGCCAGTGACGAGAAGTCCGTCCGGAATTTGGCGTTGTTGAACGCGTCCAGGCCTTGCACCCCCTGGAAGAACACCTGCGCATCGAAGCCCTTGTAGCCGGCATTCAGGTTCAGGCCGTAGTTGAAGTTCGGCACGCCTTCCGTCAGCCAGGTCTGGTCGAAGTTGTCCACCTTGCCGTCGCCGTTCAGGTCCTTGTAGCGGATGCGGCCGGGCGCGGCGCCCACCTGCGTGGGTCCGCCGCTCACCTCCGCGGCGTTCTGGTAGAGGCCATCGGCCACGTAGCCGTACACCGCGTTGATGGAGTGGCCCAGGCGGGTTACATCCTGCCCGTTGCCGCCGTAAGCGTTGATTACTTCGTCGGGCAGGAACGTGAGCTTGTTGCGGTAGGTGGACAGGTTGCCCGTGATGCCGTAGGTCAGCCCGCCGGCCAGCTCACTTTGGTAGCCGAGCAGGAACTCCCAGCCCTTGTTCTGGATGGAAGCGCCGTTCACAAACTGGTCGCCGCCTTCGCCCACCACCGCCAGGAAAGGCAGGTTCACGAGAATGTCCTTGCTGTTCTTGACGAAGTAATCGACCGAACCGGAGAGCTTGTTTTCCATCAGGCCGAAATCAACGCCGATGTTGGTCTGGGTGGTGGTTTCCCACTTCAGGCCGGGGTTGGCGCGCTGCACGCGGCGGTAGCCCGAAGGCAGGTTCGTGTCGTTGCCAAAGATGTCGTAGGCTGTGCCGTGGTCGTAGTCAAAGTTGGGGTCCAGCGTGCCCAGCAACGACTGGTACAGGCCGCGCGAAGCGAAGTTGGCAATGTCCTGGTTGCCGGTCTGGCCCCAGCCGGCGCGCAATTTCAGGTCCGACAGGAGGGGCAGCGCGTCCTTGACAAAGGCCTCTTCGCTCAGGCGCCAGCCCGCCGACAGGGCGGGGAATACGCCAAACCGTTTGTTTTCTCCAAAGCGCGAGGAGCCGTCGCGGCGGATGGTAGCCGAGAGCAGATACCGTTCGGCGAAGGAATAGTTGATTTTGGCGAAGTAGGAAGCCAGGCGGAAGGCCGTGGCCCCCCGCCATTGTCTTTGTTAGCGGCCCCCGCATCGAGGTAGGCATAATTGGGGTCTTCGCTGGCAAAGTTGGTGCGCGAGGCAAAACTGCTCTCGTCGTAGTAGCTGATGCGCTCCGTGCCGGCCACGAGGCCCAGGCGGTGCTTGTCCCCTAGCGTCATGTCGTAGTTGAGCGTGTTCTGCCACACCCAGTTACCCCAGAAACGGTTGTTGTCGGTTACGCGGTTGTTGGCCTCGGAGAGGAAGCCCGCCTTGTAGGTCTTGTAGATCTGGCGGTACTTGAAGAGGCTGTAGTCAATGCCGAAGCTGGTGCGCAGGTGCAGGCCTTTCAGGATTTCGGCATCGGCAAACAAATTGCCGAACACGCGGCCCGTGTTGGAGCGGTTCTGCTGGTTGTCGGTGAGCAGGCGCAGCGGGTTGTCCCGGTCGCTCATGCCGGCCACCGGCCCGCCCCAGCCCACACCATCCACGGTGCGCACCGGGACAATGGAGGGGAGTTGCGTGGTCCGGTCGCGTACCAGGTTCAGGTCGAACTCGGCCCGTTGCGACTTCACAATAGTCAGGTTTTCGCCCACTTTGAGCTTGCCCTCCAGAAAGTTGTAGTCGGAGTTGAGGCGGGCCGTCATGCGGTCGAAGCTGGTGTGCTTCAGGGTGCCGCTGTTGTCGTAGTAGTTCAAGGAAAACAAGGCGCCTCCCCGCTCGCCGCCGCTGCTCAAGCTCAGGTTGTAGCTCTGAATCAGGGCGTTTTGCTGGGTTTCCTTGAACCAGTCGGTGTTAGCGGCGCGCTGGGTTTTGTCGGCGTCGATATACTCCGGCACCGTCACGCCATCCAGCACGAGTCGCCCGCTGGCGTCGCGGTGCGTTTGGAACTTGTAGTAAGGAAGGCTGGGAACAGTACCGTCGTTGATGGCAGCCTGAGCATACACGCGGCCGTAGTCCTGGGTGCCCAGCAGCTTGATGTGCGGCCCCGGCTGCTGCACGCTGAAAAAGGTCGAGAAATCCACCCGCGTAGCGCCGCGCTTGGCCTTCTTCGTCGTGATGATGATTACCCCGTTGCCCGCCCGCGAACCATAAATGCTGGCCGCCGAAGCATCTTTCAGCACCTGAATCGACTCAATATCGTTCTGGTTGATTTGGTTGATGCCCTCTTTCGTGGGAATGCCATCGATTACGTAGAGTGGGTCGTTGTTGCCCAACGTGCCGATGCCGCGGATGCGCACGGTGGCCGCGCTGCCCGGAGCGCCGTCGGTGTTGATTTGCACGCCCGGTACGCGGCCTTGCAGGTTGCGCGTGACATCGTTGGAGGCCATGTCCTTGATTTCGTCGGTCTTCACCACGGCCACGGCGCCGGTCAGGTCGGCTTTGCGCTGCGATTGGTAGCCGGTCACGACTACTTCATCCAGCGCTGCGGCGTCGGCCACCATTTGCACGGCCACTGTCGTCTGGCTACCCACCGCGATTTCCTGTGTCTTGTAGCCCACGAAGGAGAGCACCAGCGTGGCGTTGTCGGGCACGGTGAGGGCAAAACTGCCGTCAGGGCCGGTACCCGTCCCAACGGCGGTGCCTTTTACGAGCACGGTTACGCCGGGCAGGCCTTCCCCTTTTTCGTCGGTCACGCGGCCCGTGATGGGACGGTCAGCCTGGGCCGCCGGTGCCGCGATGGTCTCACTTGAGTAGGCCCCTTCGGGGTGCGCGGTGGCCAGCATGGGCACGGCGGCCAGCATCGTCGGCAACAGCAGCCGTCGCGCCAGAAGTACTTGTTTGCGCATGGGAATTTGAAAAAGTGAAAGTGGAAAAATGCAGCGTTTGCGCATCAAGCCACACTCCTTCAGGGGCGCTTCAATACCTCCACCGCTCGTCCGGAAACGATTGTAGGCGGCCGGCAGCACGGGCGCTGCAACAGAGAAGGTAGGAAAATTAGGGAGCAGGCACGACGGCTTCATGTCCCAAAGGTGGGGCAGCACCGGGGCCAGCAGGTAGCGCGATTATCCCAAATAGTATCACTATTCGTTCGCCTACAACAAATAATATTAACTACTAATAATCAGTGGATTGCAAGGATAAATACTCCTTCAACGGTTCACAGTCTATCACTCATGTTACCGAGCTGTCAGAATTGATTCACGCACTCGGCGTGGTGTGCAGCGCCCGGAACTCGGAGGGCGAGATGCGGTACTTGGCCTTGAAGCTGGCCGAGAAGTACGACGGCGAGGTGAAGCCCAATTGGTAGGCCACATCGGCAATATTCAACTCGGTGTTGAGCAGCTGCTGCCGGGCTTTAGTCAGGCGGATGTCCTGGATGAAATCGGTAACGCCCGTACCGAGCAGGGCCTTGGTCTTGCGGTAGAGCTGTACCCGGGAAGTGCCCAGGCTGCGGGCCACGTCTTCCACGCTCAACTTGGAGTTGCTCAAGTTAGCCTCCACAATGGCCGTGAGGTCGGTCAGAAATTTCTGGTCCACCCGCTGGGGAGCCACAGTCGCCGTGTCCACGGAAATGCCGCGCCGAAAATGTTCGCGCTGCCGCTCCCGGTTGCCGAGCAACGTGCGCAGGCTTTCGAGCAGAAAGGTCGGGTTAAAGGGCTTGGTCAGGTAGAGGTCTGCCCCGGCCTGCACGCCTTCTACCTGTTGCTCGGGGGCGCTGCGGGCGGTGAGCAGCACCAGCGGAATGTGCGAGGTGCGCCAATCGCTCTTAAGGGCCGCAGCCACGTCCAGGCCGCTGAGCTCGGGCAGGTTCACGTCGCACACAATGATGTCCGGAATGGTTTCGCCGGCCAGGCGCAGGCCGGTGGCGCCGTCGGTGGCGGTTTGCACCTGAAAATGGGCGCCCAGCTTTTGGGCGAGGAAAGCGTTGACCTCTTCGTTGTCCTCTATCACGAGCACCAGGCTCCTTGCGGTCCTTGCCGGCCCGGCCCGCGGCAGGAACATGCTCAGGCGCTGCGGCTTCCAGCTCCACTTCGGCCAGGGCCAAGGGCGGAGCAAGGGCCTCCGTGCTGCGCAAGTCCGCGGGCAGTTCCTGGGGCAAGGTCACGGTAAAGGTGCTGCCCTGGCCCGGGGTGCTCGTAAAACTGAGCTCTCCCTGGTGCAGGCGCGCCAGGCCCATGGCCAGGGCGAGGCCCATGCCTGACCCTTTGGCGCTGCCCTGCTGGCCTTGGTAGAACCATTCAAAAATGTGCGCCCGGTCCTGTTCGCTGATGCCGCGACCCGTGTCTTCCACGCTGATGCGCACCTGGCGCGCGGCGGGCAAGGGCTGGATGCTGACGGTAATCTGCCCGCGCTCCGGGGTAAACTTCAGGGCATTGGAAAGCAGGTTAAAAATGATTTTATCGAGAATATTCACGTCAAACCACAGACGGATACTGGGCTCGGCGGGTAAAAACCGCAGGCTGATGCCGCGCTGCCGGGCCGGTTTCTCAAACACGTCCATGATGTCGCGTACAAAGGCTACTACGTTGCCTTCCGTGGCCCGCACGGGCATCTTGCCCACGTCGATTTTGCGGAAGTCAAGGAGCTGATTGACGAGTTGCAGCAGGCGCTGGGTATTACGCCGGACCAAATCCAGGTCGTGGCGTTGGGAAACCGACAGGTCAGCCCCGTTGGTCAGCAACTCTTCCACCGGCCCCATGATGAGGGTCAGGGGCGTGCGCAACTCGTGCGAGAAGTTGGTGAAGAAGCGGAGCTTGGCTTCGGTTTCTACCCGCGCCTGCTCGGCCAACAACTCAATCTGGTTGCGCTGGGCACGGATTTCATCGTTTTGCCCGGCCAACTTGCGGGTGATGCGCCGGTTGAACTGGAAAGCGCGCCACAGCACCACGCCTAGCACCAAGGCCCCCACCAGCGCTGCTCCCAGAATGTAGAGCACGGTTCGCTGGCTGGTGTAGGTGACCAGCTGCTCTTGGAGCAGCTGCTGCTGCCGCTGAATGTCCTGCTGCTGGTCAGCCAGCTTTTGGGTCTGCATCCTCATGGTCAACACATTGGTCGAGTCGATGACCATGGTGCTGAGAATGTTCTCCTTCTCGAAAGGTTGCCGGAGGAGAATCTTCATGGCGGTGCGAATGGCTTCTTCCCCGCCGGGAGAATACAGTAGCGTGGCCGTCATTACCTTGTCCTGCACCATCTGGATGCCGCCCTGCGGCCCCGGCAGTCCGTCAACGCCTACAATGCGGATGCGTCCGGCTAAGCCCATCTGTTTACACACTTGGTAGGCGCCCAGGGCCATGCGGTCGTTGTGGGCAAAAATCAGGTCTACCTCCGGGTGGTCGCGGAGCACGGCCGGCAGGGCCCGTAGCACCGAGGGGTGCTTCCAGTCGCCCTGCACCTGGGCGGTTCGCCGAATGCCGGGGTAGGCAGCCAACCCCTCCACGAAGCCCCGGTGCCGGTCCACGGCCGGGGAGGAGCCCGCCGCTCCCAGGATTTCCAGTACCTCGCCCCGCTGGCGTAATAGACTGCTGATATAGCGGGCTGCCGTTTGGCCTACTTCCTGGTTGTTGCCGCCCACGTAGGCCGTGTACAGCGGGGAGGTGGTGCGCCGGTCCAAGATGACCACGGGGATGCCCCGGTTATAAGCTTCCTCAACGATGGGTGTAATCGGCTCTGCTTCGTTGGCCGAGACGATGAGCAAGTCGATGCCTTCGCGCAAAAACTCGGCGATGTGCTCACGCTGCACGGCGCTGTTATCGCGCGCGTCCTTCATGCGAAACGTCACTTGCGGATAAAAGCTGAGCTCTTTCTTCATGCCCGCCATCATCGCCAGTCGCCAGGCGTCACCGTTTGTGCACTGCGAGAAACCTATCCGATAAGGCCGGGGAGCCGGAGCTGAACAGCTGGCTGCGGCAAGCAACAACAGCAGCAGCGCGATGCTTCGAAGTAGCACCGTAAGATACCGGAACGCAGCAGCGAGTGATAGCATGAAAGGGAAACAGGATAATTCGCAAAAAGGAAGCCCTCGATAAATTTAAAGGTATGCAGTCTGGCCACATACTGATGAAATTATGGCATCGCCGGGTCAAGGCCTCGCAGTTGGGAGCCCCAGCTTTATGGTCCGCATCGTGGTGAGCACTATGTAACAGCCCATTCACTAGAGCCTGTTCCGCGCAGGAAGGGGAGGCCTCACCCATTCCCACACGAAAGTATCGTTCCTTTCACCAAACGGAGCGCGTTCAAGGCACCACCGTTTCTGTGAACGACCTCTTGCTTAGGCCCTGGCGCGGGGCTGGTTGCTTTTCCGGCAGTTGGCGGGTTGGCGGAAAGGGCGGGCACGCAACTGCCATGCCCCGTGCGGTGGACTTCCAAGAAGCCGATGCGAACGTCTTCGGTTGGCTCCAGCAGTTCCTCCAAGAGGGAATCGCGGAGCAAGAACCGGTAGTGGGGCCGGTCGCGGGTGATGCTCGTGCCCGGGGCGGCGGCCAGCAGCAAGGTGTCGCCCCGGAACCGGTAGGTGCCGCGCGCGGCAATGGCGCGTTCGTGCTGGCCGAAGGCAAAGGTGCCGTCCCGGTAGAGGCCCAGCCACAAGCCCCCGAGCGAGGCTTCGCGTGAGGCGGCAAAACACAGACCCGGCTTCAGGGGGTCTTGCGTGAGAATGTCAAAGGCAATCAAGCCGCCGGCCAGCAGCACGCACATGAACCCAAGGAGTATTTTTCGCATCAGCCATCAAGGAGCCCCGGGCGCTAAGTAACCATCCTTTGGCGATTCCGACCGTTTTCTTGAACATAAACGGAGGATAATGGCCACCTCGGGAAAGCGGTGTTTGGGCCTTCGCGCGGAAAACACAACTGTGTAAACACAACTGCGTTCACTGCTCCATTATCCTGGGGTAGCCCCGCAACTCACCCCGGCCGAACGTTCATTCAAGGCACTCATTCGACCCTTCATCACTCTTTATTTTCAGACGGAATAGCAGCCGGCCACTTTGAAGCCACTTCTCAGTGCTATTCCCATCAAACAGCTCCTTTTTCTGGTCTTGCTGGCCGTCTCCCTGCCCCTGGCGGCACAAAATCACCCACCATGTTTACCGGCACCGTCCGCGACGCCGGGGGCCAGGCACTGCCGGGCGTCAACGTCTTTCACGCCTTCACCACCCTTCCGGGCACCGCGCGCAACGGGAAACGGGCAAGCACGCTGTTTGTGCGCGGCGCGGCTGCCGGCGAAGCCAAACAATACTTGCCCCGGTTGCCTCAACGGTCCCCTATTTTTTGACACTTGCCCGCTTTGACCCCGCCAACGGGCCCGGAATAGTCTTTTCCTACCCTCCTCACTCTTCGAAATCATACGTGGTGTTCGTGCCGGAGACGCCAATCTTCAGCTTATCGACATACCCAATAAAGTTGTTGGAAAAGATTGGCCCCCCGGCCTGTATCCGAAAGCCCCCCAAGCCGTTGGCTAGGTTTCGAATGACAGCATTTGGATACTTTGTTTTATAGGCTGCCATTGTAATGACGTGACCCGAATGGTCCGGGTCCTCTTGGACGGTAGTGAAGGCAAACCAGCCTCCCCGCAGTGCGTCCCACTTTTGCCAGGTGTTCAACTGGCTGCTCCCTTGGTCCGGGACACCGCCTGGTAGGATGAATCGCCCCGTTTGGTACCAAGGGCCAAAATTCAGTTCATCGTCTATCGTCCCGTCGCCGTTGTTGTCAATCGCCATCACCACGAAAGGGGTATCGACCGTGGAATCCCGGCGTTCCACGTAAGTGTAGTAAGAGAGTTCGGTAAGGTTTGCTAACGGCGTTCCGGCGTAGGTTGTGTTTCGGATCCGGGCAAAAGAAAACGTGTGGTTATGATTTGGCCCCGTCGTGAAGCGTACGCTGCCTTTCCCGACGGGGGCGTTGCCGCGCCGTTCACAAAAGTCAACGTCGGCGGTCCGTTTCCGATTGTTTGCTTGAGCCAGCCATTCAGGCTGGCCTCATTCACTACCACGGTCACGGTCGGTTCTTCGGGCACCGCCGGGTCGGCTGAGTCCTTTTTACAGCCTGCTAGGAACGCGCCGGCGCTTAAGAGCAAGGCCAAGAACAACGCGCTTTTTTGCGCCGGACCGGAACTTCGCGCGACCAGAGGTGGGAGGCGGCGGGCGTGGAACAGCCGGGGTCGCCGACGGGCGCAGCGGACCCGCGGGCCGAAAGGGTACGGGGGCTCGACTCCAGGGGAGCCGCGGGGGCATGAGGGATAGGGTCGGTGGTAGCCATTGCATTATAAGGTTAAGTTTATTTATGAACGCGTCTCTGGGAAATATTTTTGCTGTACACTTCCCTTCCGAAGTGAAACTGGCCCATTCGACGTTGCTTGGCGGGCACTCATCGCCCATCCAGCGGAAGCGGCGACTAGCGGGGTACCGGTTGTAGCATCACCCACTTGCCCCCAAGGGCGCACGGCAGAAAACGGGGCTCCAGGGGTTTATCCAAGCAGTTGATGAACCAGTAAACCGGTAGGGAAAGCCAGCTTCGGGAGTTCGGCAACAGCTACCACCGTTTAACGGAACCCATACAGTGCTCCATGATGGAGGGGAGTTTACTTCAGCGCGTTGGCCGCTACGTAAGCGCCCACGCGCTGGCCCAGGGCTTGGCCTTCGGCCGTGGAATTGCGAAAATGGTACCCGGCGTACACCCGCGAGACGCTGTTTTCCTCGGCGGCTTGGGCAAAGCCGCTGAAGCTCCGGGTGACGCCGGCGTTGTTGGCGATGGACAAGGGCACCGCGTCGGTGCCAAAGAACTCCTGCAAGACAGCGGCGGCGGCCCCGCCGGCCGTGGCGTGGCCCGAGGGGTATTCGCCATCGGGCGGGTTCGGGAAGGCCAGGGGCATCCACGCGGGGTCGGGCGCGGTGGCCGGGTTGGTATCGGTGGCGGCCAGGTGAATGGCCGTGATGGGGCGCCAGCGCGGGTAGGCCATCTTGGCGTCGGCCATGGCCAGGTAGGGGTCGGCTTCGGCCTACTGCAGCCTGGGCCAGCAGCCGCGCCGTGGCGTAGGCGTCCCGGGGCTGGGCCGCCAGGGCGGCGCGGGCGATGCGGTTCCACTGCAGCGGCGAGTTATCCAGCCAGTAGCGCGCAAGGGCGGTCTGTTCGGCCGTGCGGGCGGAGCTCACGGCGCCCCCCAACGCTTTTACTTCCTCATAATCCGTGGTGTACGTGCCCGACGTTAGCGCGGGCGGCGCCGCGGAGCGGAACTGGCTGGCCGACGTCAGGGCAAAGGGCAGCACGTCTTTCCACCCAGCCAGCGCATAGAACCCGTTGAAGGGGGCCCGTCAAACGGGGGTAAACTGATACTCGCCGGGGCCGTGCCCGGCACGAACGGAATCTGCGCACGGTCGGACCCGTCGTTCGCGCGCCGGGCCAGGATGGCGGCGGCCGCGGCCTGGCCCAGCGCCACGCCCTGGGTCTTGGCGTCGCCGGCGCCGATGGTGGCCAGCCGGGCCTGGTAGAGGGAATCGGCGTACGCCTTCTGGTCGGGCAAGAGCGCTACCAGCGCGTCGTGGGCGGCCGCGCCCACCGCGGCGTCCGGGTCGGCGCCTGGCCGTTGCGGACCCTGCAAGGCGTACGGCGCGTTCTGGGGCCGGATGTTGTTGAGCGCGTCGTACATGGCCAGGTGGACGATGGCGTACAGCCGCGCTTCGGGGTGGGGCAGGACGAAAAAGCCGGTGGCCGGGTCGGTCATGCGCGCGACGGCCACCGTGGCGGCGCGGTTCCACGCCAGCACGGCCTCGGGCGACGTGGCCGCCGCCGCCGCCGTCGGCGGAGGAAGTGCCTTGTCGTCGTCGTCCTGGCAGGCAGTGGCCAGGAGCAGTCCCAGGAGCAGCGGCAGCGCCCGCTGCTTAAATGGTCGAACGTGTTTAAGGTTTTTCATGGCGGAAGGGGAATGAAGGTGTTAAAAATCAGGGCCTCGGGGCGGGGTGCCAGGGGTATTGCCCTGGCGGAGAGGTCCTGGCGCGGTGGTACCCCAAGATGGCTAATCCCCCCAGGGGCCGCCCGCTTAGTTGCCGGACCTGCCCGGGCAGTGGTTAAACAGCAGCGCGGCGGGGACGAATGGCCGGTCTGGTTCTTCGTCGGTGCTGGCTGGCCGTTTGTCCCCAAAGCGGGTTTTCCTGGGCATCATTTGACAATAAATGGGTAAATTCATCCGGCTTCAACCGCTGACTTCCGCATGAAACAGGCAATCACCCCGGGGCTGGGCCCGACCTTGAAGGCCATCGACGAGCGGTTCTGGCTGCGGCACGGGCTGTTCTGGCTGGCCGATTTTGTTTTCGTGGTCTGGTTTGTCCTATTTGGCATCCGCAGCGCGACGGGCGGGTGGAATGCCCTGCAGAACGCGCTGTTGCTCACGGGCCTGCACGTGGCGGTTACCTACCCGCTGCTCTACGGCGTGGTGCCGGCCCTGTGGCGGGAAGACCGGCGGGGCCGCCTGCTGCTGCTGCTGGCTAGTTGGGTCGTCTTCGGTGCTGCCCTGAACTACGCCCACCGGTACTTCATTCTGTTGCCGATGCGGCAAAGCGAGACCCTCACCAGCGAAGGCTTCCGCAAGGTGTTTGCCCCCAATTCCATCCCGGTGGCGATGGCTCCGGCGTGCGTGGCTGCCTGCCTGCGGGTATACCGGCGCTGGCGGCGGCAGGCGCTGGCCAACGCGCGGCTCACCCGCGAGAACGTCCGCGCCGAGCTGCGGCTGCTCAAAGCGCAGCTTCACCCGCACTTCCTGTTCAACACCCTCAACACCCTCTACGCGCTGACCCTCAAGCAGTCGGACCAGGCCCCCGAGGTGGTGGACCGCCTCACCGGCCTGCTGCAAGCCGTGGTGGCGCAGGGAAATACCGCCGGGGTGGCCTTGCGCGACGAGGTGGCCCTGCTCCGCGACTACGTGGCCCTGGAACAGCTGCGCTACGGCCCGCGGCTAACCCTGGAATTTCGGGCCACGGGCATTCCCGCCGCGCGCCGCTCCTCGCCCCTCATTGCGCCGCTGCTGCTGCTGCCCCTGGTCGAAAACGCCTTCAAGCACGGCGCCGCGGAGCAGCCTGGGGCCGGCGCACATCGGCATTGCCCTGGCGGTGCAAGGCCGCTGCTTTAGCTGCGTCATCGCCAACACCAAAAGCCCCGGCACCCTCCCGGGAGGGGTGCCGCACGGCATCGGCCTGCTGAACGTGCAGCAGCGGCTGCGCCTGCTTTACCCCCAGCAGCACCGCTTCGAAATCGACGCCCGCGACGACACGTTCACCGTGCACCTCACGCTCAAGTTGCCAGAACCGGGTCCTGCCCGCCCGTCCCGGGCCCGGCATCCCTTCCCGGCCTTGACCGCCGGCAGCCGGCGGTCCGGAGCGGCGAGGCCCTCGCCGCCAGGCCTTACTCCCCGGCGCGCATGAGCGCGTGGCTCCCGCGCCGGGCGGTCCGGCACGTGCTGTTCTGGGCGGTGGTTTCGGGGGATTCATGCTCATGTTTTTGCCCGGGCATTTGATTGCCGGCACGCCCTGGCCCTGGCCGTTCTACTTCACCGCGCTGCTGCCGACGTTTCTGCTGGCCACCTATTCGCTGATTTATGGGCTGCTGCCCCGGGTGCTCGGGGCTCCGCAACGGCCGCTGCCGCTGCTGCTCCTGCTGCTGGCCGGCTGGGTGGTGGCCGGCGCCGTGCTGAACAACCTGATGGAACCGTTCTACGAGTTTGTCCTGGCACCCCGCTTGTTTCACAAAATGCCGGACCGGGCCTTCCACTGGGAGGAAGTGGCCCGGGAGCTGCGCCTGGGGTTTTTCCCGATGCTGCTAATCGCCGGCCTCGCTGGTGCGATTAAGGTCGTCGGCGGCTGGCACGAGCAGCAGCGGCTCCGGCAGCACCTGCGGCGGCAGCAGTTGCAAGTCGAGCCTGCAGCTGCTGAAAGCCCAGCTCCAGCCCCCTTTCTCTTCCAGGCGCTGCGCACCTTGCGCACCCTGACGGCGCAAAAATCTCCGGATTCGCCGGCCGCCGTGCTGCACCTCTCGGCCCTGCTGCGCTACCTGCTCTACGAAAGCCAGCAGGACGCCGTGCCGCTGGCCGACGAGGTGCAGATGCTGCACCACTACGTCGCCCTGGAACGGTTGCGGCTGGGCCCGGGCGTGGACGTGTCGCTCAGCTGCAGCGGGGCCCTCGGCGCCCACGCCATCGCGCCGCTGCTGCTCTTGCCGTTCGTGGAGAATGCGTTTCGGCACGGCACCGGCCCTCAGCTGGAATGCTCCTGGGTGAGCATCGACTTGGTGGCGAGCGAAAATTATATTATCTTCAAGATAATCAACGGCCTGGAAGGAGGCGCGACGGAACGGCGCGACGGCCCGGGGCTGACCGGCGCCCGGCAGCGGCTGCGCCGCCTCTACCCCGACCGGCACGAGCCTGGACCTCGTGTTTGCGGCGGACACCTGTTTGGTGGTTCTGCGCCTGCACGGGGCTTCGCCGGGGCACCCGCCCCAGCGGAAAGGATAGAACCGCCGGTTAACGCCGGCCGCCGGCACTTCACTCCCAATCCGTAACGGCCATGAAACTGCGCTGCTTGTTGGTCGACGACGAGCCCCGGCGCTGGAGGTGCTCGAAGGGTACGTGCGGCAAGTGGCGCACCTGGAGCTGGTGGGCACCTGCGGCGACGCGTTGCAGGCCTTCAGCGTGCTGCAGGAACGCGCAGTCGACCTCCTGTTTCTGGACATCAAAATGCCGAAAATGTTGGGCACGGATTTTCTGCGCAGCCTGCAGCGGCCGCCGCGGGTTATTTTCACCACCGCGTACCGTGAGTTTGCCTGCGAGGGCTTTGAATTGGACGCCGTGGATTACCTGCTCAAGCCCGTGTCGCTGGAGCGCTTTCTCAGAGCCGTGGCCAAGGCCAGCCGGCCCGCGGCGGCTCCGGCGGCGGCGGCGCCCGTGGAGGCCGCCAACCCCGACGCGTTCCTGTACTTCCGCACCGACCGCAAAATGGTGAAGGTGCTGCTGCGCGACGTGCTCTACGTCGAAGGCATGCGGAATTTCGTCAAAATTCACCGGGCGGCTGCCCCCGCTGGTCGTGAAGCAGACGGTGGCGGCCCTGGAAAAGATGTTGTCGGAGAGCAATTTCCTGCGTATTCACCGCTCGTTTATCGTCGCCCTCGACAAAATTCGCACCTACAGCGCCCGGCACATGGAGGTGCCGGGGGCCGAGCTGCCGATTGGGCGGTTGTTCCACGAGCGGACCGAGGAGGTTTTGCGGGGACGCCCCCCGGGGCGATGCAAGCGCTCGCCCCGCCCTTTCGCCTCGAACCACGGCCCTGAGGGCCCGGGGATTGCCAAACGGCACCGGCACAGAACCGGCCGGGTGATTGGCCTAAATGCGGGCGAAAAAAGGCTCAGCGAAAGGGCCGGCCCCCAAGAGGTGCCGGCAACAAGTCTCGAAATCCGCTTGCTGGACGTTCTGCAACGGCCACGACCGTTTCAGTAGACTATCCCGTGCTACTTTGCCGGTGTGATGACGATTTCTTATCAGAAGCTGAAGATTTGGTTGCATTTCACGAAGGCGGGGCAGGTTGTGCGCTTCGCGTTGGGATTGTTGCTTACTTGTGGGGGCTATTTCTTCTGGCAAATCGTCGCCGCCTTTGTTTGTTTTTTCGCCTTTGGCTCTGGCGCAGGACACGATGACGAAAGCCTGCTCGTGTGCAGCGGCTTCTTGGCCCTGCACGTGGGCGTGGTAAGCTGGTTGTTCTTGCGACGAAAGCTGTACACGGTTTGGTGGGCTTGGGCCCTAAATGTGGCCATTCCCATTGGGCTATTTGCCTACTACGTGTTGCTGCCTTAGGATAGAATAATACTCCTTGCCCTGAACACCTGGCAACTGGCTGGTACCAGGTGCCAGCAGGCCGCTGTAGCGCGGGGCGAGTTTACGAAACCCGTCTACGATTCCTCGTTTACGAAACGTGCCGAGGAGATGAGTTTCGTAAACTCAAAACCAAGCGCTCCCTAGTGGAGCAATCTGACGCGACTATGCCATATTTGCTCTCGGTTGGCGGATTGATTATCGCCGGCTTGCTGGCATCCTGCGTTTGCCGGTTTCATCGCCCGCCATGTCTGTTCGGCTTCCTGCTCCTATGATGTCCTTCCTGGTACCCGCGGTGCTCGGGCAAGGCTGTTGCAAATGTCACCAGACATTATCCCGGGCCTACGCTTGGTTTTGTAGGACTTATTCACCGACCTTACCCGCCAATTTGGCCCCGCTGCCCGTGTATAAGCCCCTCGTCAAACCCCTGCTCTTCACCCTCGACGCCGAGCGCGCCCACCACCTCGTTTTCGACAACCTGCGCCGGGCGGCTCGGGTGCCGGGTACCAAAGCGCTGCTGCGGGCAATGTATGATTTCCGGCACCCCAGCCTGGCGCGCGAGGTGTTTGGGTTGAAATTTCCGAACCCGGTGGGGCTAGCGGCGGGCTTTGACAAGAATGCAGCGCTGACCGATGAACTGGCCACATTGGGCTTCGGCTTCGTGGAGATCGGGACGGTGACGCCGCGGCCGCAGCCCGGTAACCCGCAGCCGCGCCTGTTCCGGCTGCCGCAGGACGAGGCGCTTGTGAACCGCATGGGCTTCAACAACGAGGGCGCGGCGGCTGTGGCGGCGCGCCTGGCGCGGCGCCAAAACCGGCAGCTCATCATCGGCGGCAACATCGGCAAGAACAAGGACACGCCCAACGAGCGCGCCGCGGAGGATTACGTGGCCTGCTTCGAGGCACTGGCCCAGGTAGTCGATTACTTTGTGGTCAACGTGAGCTCGCCCAACACGCCCAACCTGCGCCAGCTCCAGGAGAAAAGGCCGCTGATTGAGCTGTTGCAGCAGGTGCAGGCCCGCAACCTGGCTCGGCCCACGCCCCGCCCGCTGCTGCTAAAAATCGCGCCCGACCTCACTGATTCGCAGCTCGACGACATTCTGGAAATAGCCCGTGAAACGCAGCTCAGTGGTCTTGTAGCCACGAATACCACCATTAGCCGCGATAATCTGAGTACCGAGCCGGGCTACGTGGCCTCGCTGGGCGCGGGCGGGCTGAGCGGCCGGCCGTTACGGGCACGGGCCACCGAAGTCATCCGCTACCTGCACCAGAAATCCGACGGCGGGCTGCCAATTATTGGCGCGGGCGGCATTCATTCGGCGGCCGATGCGCAGGAAAAGCTGGCTGCCGGGGCTTCGCTGATTCAGCTTTATACCGGCTTTATCTACGAAGGGCCGGCGCTCGTGAGCCGAATAAACCGGAGCCTGGTGCGGGGCTAACGCGCTGCGCCCGCCCGCGCTGGTACCAATAGCGGGTAAGCGGCACGCCCAGAACTGTAGGCCACCCCCACCGCTGGTGCGCTGCCCCGCCTTTGCGCACGGCCGGGGCCACAAAGAAGCCCGTGAAGCCGGCCACGATGTGCGGGCAGCGGTTGAGGGCCAAGAAGGTATCCATGGCGACGGGCGCTGCTGGGGTTGAGCCGGAACCGAAAGAGGACCGCCCGCCCGGGTTCGACCTAACCAGACCACCTCGGTACGCATTGTGCCGGCCGAAAATGAAGCAGCCCATGAACTACCGGATAATTCATGGGCTGCTTGCCGCCGGATAATGGCGGCCCGGCAGCTAAGGCTGCGGAATAAAGAGCTAAAGTTAAGAGGGATGGTGCTTGCCAAGCAATTGGTTACGCGGGCCATAATTTTTTTGAGGGCGAAAAGAATGATAAAAAGCGCGTCGTTTAGCCCGTTGGGTCGAAAATGAAATTTGAGAAAAGCGGTGCAAAAAAATTAACATTGCCGAAGAATTGCCGGGCCTAACAATGCCGTAATTTTGCATCATGCTTCAACCAAAAAACTTGTTGATGAAGCGCGGGACCCTGCTCGGCTGGGACCCGCGAATGGACCGGAAGGTCTTCGCCACCATCGGTTCTCCCGATTTTGCCTTTGGCATTTCCGTTGTTTTTTCTGAGTGTTGCCCCGCCACCGTTTCGGACTCCGAAACGGTTTTTTTATGTCCAATGCGTTGGGCGTTGTTAAACAAATAGGGTAAAAACTCCGACTCGCAAGTACTGACCACGTACATGTTTTCCCAACTCCGGTATGGCACGTAAAGACCTGCTCGACATCGCATCCCTTCACCGTGAGGAAATCGAGTTTTTGCTCGACCAATCCACGTCCTTTAAAAAACTGTTCACCCGCTCGGTGAAAAAATTCCCGCCCTCGAAGGCAAGTCCGTGCTCATGCTGTTCTACGAGGCCAGCACCCGGACGCACTCCTCCTTCGAGGTTGCCGCCAAACGCCTCTCGGCGGAGGTGACGAACTTTGACGTCGCCCACTCCTCCATCACCAAGGGCGAGTCGGTGCGCGAGACGATTGAGACGCTGCAGGCCATGCGTACCGACTACATCGTCGTTCGCCATGGTCACCCCGGCCTGCCCGCCATGATAGCCCGCCAAACCACGGCGTCGGTTATCAATGCCGGCGACGGGGCGCACGAGCACCCCACCCAGGCCCTGCTGGACGCCTTCACCATCAAGGAAAAGTTTCCCGACCCCCGGGGCAAAAAAGTCCTCATCATCGGCGATATTCTCCACTCCCGCGTCGCGCGCTCCACCAGCACCCTGCTGCAAAAGCTGGGCGTTGAGGTCGCTTACCTCGGCCCGGGGTCGCTGGTGCCCAAGTACGGCCCGGCAACCATCCCCCGCTTCACCGACTATGAAGCGGCCATGGCCTGGGCGCCCGATGTGGTGTACCTGCTCCGCGTGCAGCTGGAGCGCCAGGACGTGCAGTTTTTCCCAGCGTTCGCGAATACCACCGGGTCTACGGCATCACCACCGCCCGGCTGGCGGAAATCCGCGACCGCGGCCTCTACATCATGCACCCCGGCCCCGTAAACCGGGGGTTGAGCTGTGCGACGCCGTCATGGACTACGAGCGCAGCCTCATCACCAACCAGGTCGAAAACGGCATCTCCGTTCGCATGTCCGTACTCGACTGGCTCACGCCGGGCGGAGACTTCCCGAAGCAGGAAGCGTATGCCGCACAGCCGCGCGCCGGCTCGACGGTCATTCTGCCCTAAATGCCGGACGCGGCGGCGGATGCCGTAGCGCCGCCCGTGTATTTTCTCCTTCAACAGCCCAATACCCACCCATCACTTGCCGGTTTACAGCACTCCTCCATCCATGCTCCTCCTTCAAAACGCCCGCCTCGCCAACGAAAATTCACCCGTGCTTGTCGAGGGCGATGTCCTGCTTGTCGAAGGAATAATTCAGCAAATCGGCAAAAGCCTCGCCGTTCCCGAGGGTGCCCGCGTCATCGACGCGCGGGGTCGCGTTCTTATGCCGGGCATGTTTGATGCCCACGTCCATTTCCGCGCCCCCGGGTCTGAAAACAAGGAAACCATCACCACGGGGAGCGAAGCGGCCATCAACGGCGGCGTCACCGGCGTGGTCATGATGCCCAACACCCGCCCGGCCCTCGACTCGGCGACCGCGGTGGCCACCGTGCTGGAAAATGCCAAGGAACGGGCCCGCATTCCGGTGTACACTTCCGGCTGCGTGACCAAGAACCGCGAGGGCAAGGAGCTGGCGGAAATCGAGGGCATGCGCGAGCTCGGGGTGAAAATGCTCACCGACGACGGGGACACCACCCACGACCCGGCGGTGCTGCTTCGGGCGATGCAGTACGCCACCGAGTTTGGGATGTTTTTCGCCAGCCACTGCGAAGTGCCGGAGCTGGCCGGGCCGCGTGCCCTGAACGAAGGGGTGATGAGCTACCGGCTCGGCATCAAGGGCTCGCCGGCGTGCGCGGAGGAAATCATCATCGACCGCGACATCCGCCTGGCCCACGCAGCGGGCGCGCACGTCCACATCCAGCACGTGTCCAGCAAGCTCGGCATGGAAACCATCCGCTGGTGGAAATCCCGCGGCGATGTGAAGGTCACGGCGGAAGTAACCCCGCACCATCTGATGTTCACCGACGAGCACATCGGCGACTACGACACGAACTATAAAATGAACCCGCCGCTGCGCACGCAGGCCGATTGTGATGCGCTGCTCGAGGGGCTCATCGAAGGCGTATTCGACCTCATTGCCACGGACCATGCGCCGCACACGCCCTTCGAAAAAGCCCAGGATTTCATCAGCGCGCCCAATGGCATCACCGGCCTGGATACGGCCCTTGTCTCGCTCTATCACCACTTCGTTGAGCCCGGCAAATTCGGGTGGGACGTGGTGGTGAAGCGCTATTCGGCGGAGCCCCGCCGCCTGATGGGCCTGCCGGTCGCCGCCCTCGAAGTCGGCCAACCAGCCAACTGCGTTTTGTTCGATACCGCAGCGGAAACGACCTTCACGCGGGAATTCATGAAATCCAAATCCCAGAACACACCCTTTCTCGACCAGACGCTAAAAGGCCGGGTAGACCTGGTGATTTTAGGTACGGAAGTCCTGCTGGAGCGCTGATTTAGTTGAGCTGTCCGAAAATAAAAGGTGGTCATGCAGAGCGCAGCGAAGCATCTCGCGTGCCACTACTAATCCAATTGATTGAACACTGCTGCACGCGAGATGCTTCGCTGCGCTCTGCATGACGTTCTATAAAGCTTACTTAACCATGAGTACCGTTCTCCCATCCGACACCCCCAGCCTCGGCACCGTCCCGGGCAAGCCGCTGGTCGGCGTGGTCATGGGCTCCAGCAGCGACTGGGACACCATGCAGCATGCCGTGCAGATGCTCGCGCACTTTGGCGTGGCCCATGAAGCGCGCGTAGTGTCGGCCCATCGCATGCCCGACGACTTGTTTGCCTACGCCGAACAAGCCGGCCCGCGCGGCTTGCAGGCCATTATCGCCGGCGCGGGTGGGGCCGCTCACCTGCCGGGCATGATGGCCGCCAAAACCACGCTGCCGGTGCTGGGGGTGCCGGTGGCCAGTCGCCATTTGCAGGGGGTGGACTCGCTGCACAGCATCGTACAAATGCCCAAAGGGGTGCCCGTGGCCACGTTTGCGATTGGCAATGCCGGGGCGGCCAATGCCGCGCTGTTCGCGGTTAGCATGCTGGCCCTGCACGACCCGGGCCTGGCGACCAAGCTGCAGGCGTTTCGTGCCGAACAAACCGAAGCCGCTCGCGCCATGACACTGCCGGTATGAGCGCCAGTATTCACGTTGCAGCCATGACCCCTGTTTTCCCGGGCAGTGTAGACGCCGCGGGCCAGCCGGCTACCCTGGGGGTGCTGGGGGCGGCCAGGCTGGGCCGGATGTTTGTGCATGCCGCCCAGCGCCTGGGGTACTTCACCGCCGTGCTGGAGCCCGACGCACAGAGCCCGGCCGGGCAGGTGAGTCACCACCACATCCAGACCGACTACAACGACCCGGCCGGGCTGGCGCAACTGGCCCGCCTGTGCCAGGCCATCACCACCGAGTTTGAAAACGTGCCTGCCCAGTCCCTGCAAACGCTGGCGCTGACCCGACCCGTAGCGCCTAGCGCGGCCGTGGTGGGCATTGCGCAAAACCGCATCGAGGAAAAAGCCCACTTCACAGCCTGCGCCGACGTGTCGGGGGTGAGCTGCGCGCCCTATGCGGTGATTGAAACGCTGGCCCAGCTGCAGGCCGTCCAGGACGGCAGAGCTGATTTGCTGCCCGGCATCCTGAAAACCGCGCGCATGGGCTACGACGGCAAGGGCCAGGTCCGCGTGAAGACCGCCGGCGAACTGGCTGCCGCCTGGGCGGAGTTGGGCGGCACCGCTTGCGTGCTGGAAAAGATGCTGCCGCTAATGGCCGAGTGTTCGGTGCTGGTGGCGCGCGGCTGGGACGGACAGGTCGTTAGCTTCGCCCCCAGCGCAACGTGCACGTGGATGGAATTTTGGCCGTGACCCACGCGTACGAAGGAACTATGCCGTCCGCCCTGGCAACCAGAGCCCGCGAGGCGGCCGTTTCCATCGCGCATCATCTCAGCTATGTCGGGGTGCTTTGCGTCGAGTTTTTTGTGGTGGACGACGGCAGTGCGCACGGCGGCCTGGTGGTCAACGAAATGGCCCCGCGCCCGCACAACAGCGGCCACTACACCCTGGACGCCTGTGACGCGTCGCAGTTTGACCTGCAGGTCCATGCCATGGCGGGGTTGCCCTTGCCGCAGCCGCGCCAGCATTCCCCGGCCATCATGCTCAACCTGCTGGGCGAGGTGTGGTTTGACGCCCGCGGGCAACGGCGGGAGCCGGACTGGACCGCCGTGCTGAGCCTGCCGGGAATGCACCTGCACCTGTACGGCAAGCTGCACGCGCGCGCAGGCCGCAAGATGGGCCACCTGACCATCACCGGCCCGGATATCGCCAGTGTCAAAACCGTGGCGCGGCGCGCCGCTGGTTTGCTCGGCTTGCCGGGGCTGGACGCCATCTAGATGCGGTGTCTGCTCTTGAGCAAGCGCGTTTTGATTCGGACCGTGGCTGTTGCAGAAGCCTTGGGTAGGTCCCCAAAACCCATCTGCGCCGGTGCGCCGCCAAAAAATACTGGTTTTACCGGACTGGCGTTTAGTTGAGGAAATGCACGGCGTATTGATGCTCGATCTGGGCAACTTCTTCCGGCGTCAACAGCGCCAATTCTTTTCGCGGGCCCGCTTCGAGAGGATGCCCTGGTTCTGCTCCAGGAAACGAATCAAGGTGGCCACCAGCTTGTCGGGCATCTGGAAGTGCTCGTCCAGCCACGCCTTTAGCGCATCGTAGCGCTGCAGGTAGGCCACTTCCTGGGGAATGGTCTTTTCCAAGGTATACGCCACGCACGCAAACAGGAATTCGGCCGTGGCCGTGGCGTCAAAGTAGCGGTAGTAGTCGCTCGTGTCCGCCAGTACCTCCACGTTGTGGTCGGCGGTCTTCCGCCAGGGAATGAACTCCAGTACGGGGTGCGAATAGCTCTCGAGCACCTGCCGGTACGCGGGCAGGTGCTCGAGAATCGCGGCCGAGACCGGAAAGATGATGCCGGGGGCGTAAACCCCAAGCGGGCCAGCAGGTGATGGATCAGGTAGCGGTGCACCCGCCCGTTGCCGTCGACAAAGGGGTGGATGAAGACAAAGCCGAAGGCAATCGCGGCCGCGCTCAGCACGGGGGAAGCCCGCGGTTTCCAGGTGGGCCGCGGCGTCGAGCAACGCGCCCATGAGGCTCTCCAGGTCCTGCCAGCGGGCGGAGACGTGGTCCGGAATCGGGTCCCCGTCTGGCGGTCGTGTTCCCCGACAAAGCCGCCCTCGGTGCGGTAGCCCAGGCGGACAAAGCGGCTGTTTTCAATGACCAGCTGTTGCAAGCGCAGCAGTTCTTCGCGGCTCAACGGCTGCTGACCGGCCTGGCCGATGGCGCGGCCCCAGCGCAGGGCCCGGGTGGGCGGCGGCTGCTCGCCTTCGATGGTGAAGGAGGCCTTGGAGTCCTTCAGCAGCAGAAAGGCCGAGGTCCGGACCAACACGTCGGCGTGCAGCCCGCGCAGCACGTGCTGCGCCCGGCCGCCCAGGTCGCGGGCCAGGTACTGCTCCAGCGTGGCGGTTTTGTGCACCAACGGGCAGAAGCCTGCCACGCCCGGCAGGTTGTTGCGCAGGCGCTGACGGCTGATGGGTACGCCCGTCGCCGCGGCGTACTGCAGCTGCTCGTTGACCACCGGCACGTAGTTGCCCTGCGTCAGGTCGGGCAGGTCCAGGCGCTGGGCCAGCAGCCATTCGTAGAGGAACCACACCGTCCGGGCGTAGCGGCTCTGCGGGGCGTGCCGGACCCACTCCTCCAGGGTGGCGGCTGGCAGCTGCACGAACAGCTTTTTGAAGAAGAGCAGGTCCAGCCCTTCGTACTTGAGGGCAAAGACCAGGTGGGCCCAGAGGGTGTCCGCGGGCTGGTGGCGCGGCGTGAAGACGCGCCACCCGGTCACGTGGTACTGTCGGCGCTTGGTGCTGATCAGGGCCACGTCGCGGGGCAACGGAACGGCGAGTTGCAGGGCTTCGATCAGGGCGCCGTAGCCCACCAAGGTACCCGGCTCGGGCGCCGTGCGGCCGTGAAAAACAGTTACGGACCGTGAAAAAGACGTAGGAATCATCGAAGCAGGTGAAAAACGCTTACAAAGATGCATCCTAGACGGTTATGACGCGCGGCGGTGACGAGGGAGGCCGGGCCGCCTTGGTTGTCCAGACCGGCGGGGCTTAAGAACCCGCCATACCCGTTGGGGTAGGTGGCGCGGTTTGCGCGTACAGGGCCTCCAAGCGGGCCACGGGCACGGGCCGGTTCGCCAGGGCCATGGAGGAGTGCACCGAGCGGACGACCATGACCTTGACCACGGCAGGGTCCTGCAGTTGGGGGTAGCGGGCGCGGATTTTCATGGCAATGAGCCCAACCCCTTCAACGGCTCCCCTCAGCCGTGTACTCAGTTAGCCTTTCGCTGGGCGCTTGCAAGCCGATAGAAGTAGCGGCAGGTTTGCAGCGTCCTTTCCAAAATGGTGCTCAAAGAAATTTAACGAAAGAGGGGCCCCTCGCCGTAAATCTTTGCGAAAGCGATACGCTTTCGATACGGCAAAAAGAAAAATGCCCTGTAAATACTTGATTTACAGGGCATTTTCTGATAAACTGGTGGTCGTGTAAGGCCCGGAAATTGCTTGTTGAGCTAGATGGGAACAGACAAAAACCCTCTTCTCTGGCCTTTTTGGCGGTTTGGTATGCAGACTAGTGTCCAGTCTGGTAGGTCCTGATATAGGCGAGATGAGCCACGGGTCCCCTGACGGGTCCCCCGGCTATTGCCTCCTCTTTTACCTTCAATTAGATTTAACTGAAGGGGGATTGCTCTACGTTGGTTTAAGATTATCACTGTAACTGTTGCAGAACTGGGTTTAGGTGGTTCTAGTGCTGAGCAGCCGCTTCGCGAGTGCCCGAATTGGCGCTATTGATGCGCCTGTTTCGTCTGCAAGAGCGTGTATTCGCAGCCAGAAAAGGCCGGGGCAAGGCCACCGCTAGAATCAGCTGCTGTTGGAGCCGGTACTTGAGGAGCTTCTT
This sequence comes from Hymenobacter humi, assembly GCF_042665855.1. Classification (NCBI taxonomy): domain Bacteria; kingdom Pseudomonadati; phylum Bacteroidota; class Cytophagia; order Cytophagales; family Hymenobacteraceae; genus Hymenobacter; species Hymenobacter humi. The sequence goes on from NZ_JBHTEK010000001.1 coordinate 1,757,733, forward strand.
GAGGTTGTAGGCCACGGCGGAGAGCAGCATGGTTTTGTGCGCCCCGACCTGTCCGCGTACGTTAACCCGGCGCAAGCCGTAGTGATAAAGCAAATTTCCGAACACGGGCTCGACGGTGCTGTGGCGGACCCGCCGCATGCGCTGGCCCCAGCGGCTCTGCTGCTCCTGCCACCCTAGCAATACTTGAGCGTCGTAGAGCATGCGGTCGAGTTGCTTGCGCTTGGCCACGAGCACGCACGTGGGCTTCCGGGAGCAATGCTGGCAGTCCGAACAGGTAGCCTAATTGATTTTGAGCCAGTTGCCGTCGGCCATGGTGTCATACTTGCAAAACGGCAGGACCTTGCCCGCCGAGTGTCGGGCCGACGCTCCAGCCTTGCAGCCCGACCGTCTGGGAGAAGTGACGGATAGACTGGGGCGCGGCCCTCGCCCTTGGCACACCACCACGAAAGCGCTCTAGCAAAAGGGCCACTGCCAGGGGCTGCGGCCCCAGCGCTGCTTTCTTTTAGCGCAGGCAGGAGAGTGCGGGAGGGTTTACTTTGGGCCCTGTTGCAGTTTTGTAGGGTGAGTTACGAATACAACCTGGCTGATGCGTAGCAGGATAGAAAAAGATTGGGTGGGAGTCCTCTTTTATCCTTTTCTGCTGCGCATCACGTCAGCGTTGTCACCGTTGCTACCCCCGCTCCAGGCGACCTTCCCTAGGGGGCTAGCTTCCTGAGTCCGCTCGCTCCGAAGCTTAATCCGACAGCCGCTCAATTCGCTGTTCAAAGCGATGACCCTTGAAAAAGCCTTTTAGGTTGAGGTAGTGCCTTGAGCCATGGACTGACTTTGGCCATCTAATACAGCAGCACTACCAAACTGCGCGCGCCGTGTGCCCCAATCACCAGCGACTGCTCAATATCTGCGGTTTTGGAGGGGCCAGCCACAAATTTGCCGTAGCCCCCAGTGCTCGGCAGCTTTGAATACGCCTCGTGCATGGTGGCCACGATGCGGCGGTGGTCCAGCACCAGCACTAAGTGTTGGGTGATGGTGGGCAGGGCGCGGTGGAGCATGTTGGCCTCGGGCAGCCATACAGCGCCGTTCTCGGCCACGCCGATTTCGCCCGCCAGAACGGCTAGTTCAATGTCGGCCAGCACGTCGGTTGGCGTGAGGGTATCAACCGGCACCGTGGCCTGAAATAGGGGCGAGGCCGAATGGCGCGCCTCCGGGAATAGCTGCTGCAGGGTGGTCACCAACTGCTCCAAGCCATCGAGCCACATCACCCGCCCACTAATGCTGGTCAGTACGGTGGTGAACCGCTCGACCGATGCATCGCCGCCAAAGTCGGGGACAGTAGGTAGGGGCATTTCAGCCGGCTTGTTGGCCTGGGCCGCGGCTAAAATCCGGTCGCGGGAGGAGATGCTCATGCTGGGTCCCGGGATTGCTTGGGTTGCTGCATTGCCTTGGGCTGCTGCTCGTACCACTCGCGGAAGCTCTGCTTGGGCGGCTCGGGCAGCTCGCGGGCCACGGCCCAGGCGTTGAAGGTGCTGGCGTGGGTGACGCCGTGGGGCAGCCGGCGCAAGGCGTTGCGGGCCAGCTGCCCACTCAGGCCGAAGGCTTGGGGGCTGGTGAGCAGGCGGCCCATGAACTTCATGCTCCACTTCTTGGCCGCGGGAATTTCGCCGGCCTCGCCCAGCACCTGCCGCCACTTGTAGAGCTGGGTGTGAATGTCGATTTTCACGGGGCACACGTCGGTGCAGGAGCCGCACAGCGTGCTGGCAAAGGGCAGCGAGGCGTGCTTTTTCAGGTCGATGTTTGGCGACAGAATGGCCCCGATGGGGCCCGGCACGGTGAAATCGTAGCTGTGCCCGCCGCTGCGCCGGTACACGGGACAGGTGTTCATGCAGGCTCCGCAACGGATGCACTTGAGTGACGCCCGGAAATCGGGCCGGCCCAATTGCTGCGTCCGGCCATTGTCGACGATGACAATGTGCATTGCCTTACCCGCGGCGGGCTTGGTGAAGTGCGAGGTGTAAGTGGTAACCGGCTGCCCGGTGGCGCTGCGGGCCAGCAGCCGCGTAAACACCCCCAAATCGGTGAGCCGTGGAATCAATTTCTCAATGCCCATGCAGGCAATGTGCACCTGCGCCAGATTTACGCCCAGGTCGGCGTTGCCTTCGTTGGTGCAAACGACCACGCCGCCGGTTTCGGCCACGGCGAAGTTGACGCCCGAAATCGCCACCTGTCCTGCCAGGAACTTGGCCCGCAAGTGCTGGCGGGCCGCTTCGGTGAGGCGCTGCGGGTCGCTTTCGCCCTTCTCCGTGCCCAAATGAATGTGGAAGGTGTCGCCTACGTCTTCCTTTTTCAGGTGAATGGCGGGCAGCACAATGTGGCTGGGTGCTTCTTCCCGAAACTGAATGATGCGCTCGCCCAAGTCGGTGTCCACCACTTCAATGCCGTGCTTGATGAGGTAGGGATTTAGGTGGCATTCCTCGGTGAGCATGGACTTGCTCTTGACGATGCGCGTGGCGCCCTGCTGCTTAATGATGCCCAGGATAATGGCGTTGTGCTCGGCGGCATCGGCGGCCCAATGCACGTGCACGCCATTGGCCTGCGCGGCGGCCTCGAACTCCTGCAAATACAGGTCAAGCCGGCTTAGCGTGTGGTCTTTGATTTGGGAAGCCAGCTCGCGCAGCTCTGGAACTCGGGCACGGCGTACACGGCCTTGTCGCGCTTTTCGCGCACAAACCAGAGCGTTTCGTCGTGCCAAGTGGTGCGGTCGGCATCGAGCAAAAACGTATCGGCGCGGAGGGCGTGGTTCATGGCGTGAGTCCGTTAAGAATTTCCGCCGCGTGCATCACCCGCATCGGCAACTTGGCGCGGCGCACGATGCCCTCCAAGTGCATCAGGCACGACATGTCGCTGCCGGTGAGCACCTGCGTGCCGCTCCGCACGTGGTCGGCCACCCGGTCCTGGCCCATGCGGGCCGAGATGCCGGCTTCCGACACGCAGAACGTGCCGCCGAAGCCGCAGCACTCGTCGTTGCGGCGCAGGCTCGGTCAGCTCAATTCCCTCCAGAGAGGCCAGCAGGCGGCGCAGGCGGCCGTCGCGCACCGGCGTTATCTCCGATTCGTTGGCCTGGTGCAGGCCGCGCTGGCCGTGGCAGCTCAGGTGCAGGCCCACTTTGTGGGGGAAGACGCCCGGCAGTGTTTCCACCTTCAGCACAGAGCTGATGAAGTCAATCAAGTCGTAGGCCGCGGCGCGCACGTGTTGAACTTCGGCAGTTTGGTCGAGCTTGTCGAAATGCTTGCGCACGTGGTACACGCAGCTCCCGGAGGGCGCCACCACGTAGTCGTAGTCGCGAAACGTCTCCACGAAATGCCGGTAGATGGGCAGCGCGTCGCGCTCGCAGCCGCTGTTGGCCAGGGGCTGCCCGCAGCAGGTTTGCTGGGCTGGGAAGTGCGCCTGCACGCCCAGCTTCGCCAGCAGCTGCAACGTCGCCACGCCTACCTGCGGGTAGAACTGGTCGATGTAGCACGGGACGAAGAGGGCAACTTTCATGGAGCTTGATAATGAATGCTGGCGGGGACGTCCCCGGGGAACGACTCATTGAGCGGGGGCAGCTCAACCCTTCACCCCGGGCGGCCTTGCGACTCTAGCTGCGGGAGGTCGGCTTCGTTGGTGAAGAGCGGCTGCGTTTTCTTGAGTGCCTCGCCTTGCTCCAGGTGTACCAGGGCGCCCAGGGCCGTGGCTTGCGGGACTTCCAGCGTGCGGATTTCGGCTTTCGGAAAATTCCAGGCTCAAGGTTTGCATGAACAGCGGGTTGCGCGCAAAGCCGCCGTCTACGAAGATGATTTTCTCGCCTTGCCAGACCAGGTGGATGGATTCGAGCAAGATGGCAATCAGCCCGTGCATGAGGTGCTGGTAGGCATCGGAAGCGGTACGGAAGCCCGACAGGTCCCATTCGCCGGCGAGCTGGTCGGGGAAGGGGCCGGTGCCGGCCATGCAGCCGGGGCGGAAGTCGGCTGAGGTTTCGTCGTAGGGCCGGGCCAGCACGATGGAGCGGTAGAAATCCGGCTTCACGTGGAAGTGTGCGGCGATGCGCTCCACCTGAAAGTCGTGCTCGCGGCCCAGGAACACCCGGGCAGCGCGGGTGGCTTCGCCCCGCGGCGTCATGAAGCTCAGGCAGTCACGGCGCAGCAGCTCCGGGGTCAGGGGCTGGCTGTTGAAGGGGTTGATGGTGACCGACCAGGTGCCGGTCGATATCAGCACAAACGGCTCCTCGTGTTCGGCCAGGTAGGGCATCACGGCGGCGGTGCTGTCGTGCAGGCCCACGCCCACCAGGATGCCGTCGACCACCGAGGCGATGGAGTCGCGGGTGAGGGGCGCGAGCTTCTCGTCGATACCCTCGCGGCGCACCCAGTCGTGGTACTCGCCGCGCTGGTAGTTCCAGAGCGCCGTGTGGCAGCCCACGGAGGTGTAGTCGCTGAATTTCTCGCCCGAAATCAGGTAGGAGAGGTAGTTGGGCAGGTGCAGCGAGGTGTGAATCTGGGCGTACTGCTCGGGCTTGGCGTACTTGAGCCAGTACAGCTGCAGGCCCGAATTGAGCAGGCCCAGGCTGCGGCGAGCAGGTCTCGGCCGCGAAGGCTTCTGGCGACTGGCCCAGTTCGGCGTAGAACTTCTCCTCGATTTCAGCTGGCAGCGGCTTGAGGTAGTTGTAGAGCGGCAGCATGGGCTGGCCGTCGGCCCCAAGGTGCACGAAGCTGGCGCCGTAGGCCGTGAAGTTCACGCCCTTAATTGTGTAGTGCGGGTGGTGGCGCAGGCGGTGCCAGTGGTCGAGCACCCACTCGGTGAGACGGGGCAGATGGTCGCACACGAAGCCGTCGTCGTCGAGCACGTCGGTGCACACGTGCTGCTCCTCGTCAATAATCTGCTGGTCCTCATCGAAGAGAATCAGCTTTTTATTGGTCTTGCCAATGTCGAATACCGCATAAACCGACTTTTTCATAGCCCAGTGGAAACGCTGTGCTTGCCGCGCTGGCGAATGAGTTGCTCGCGCACGCCCTCGGCGCGGTAGGCCGCGATGGGGTTCAGGGCGCCGCCGCTTTGGCGGTAGGCTTCGGCCACCAAGGGCCGTACGTCGGTGAGGAAGGCGTCGCGCAGGATTTCTTCGGCCCGCACCACGTCGTTGGCTTCCTGGGCTTCATTAAGAGCGGCGCGGTCAACCAAAAGGGCCTTGGCGTAGGCTGAGAGGATGTTCTCGACCGACTGTAGCAGGTCTTCCAGCGGGTCTTTCACATTGTGGCTGGCGTCTATCATGTAGGCCACGGCTTCGGCCGGTACCGTCTGGTCGAGGGCGGCGTCCACCAACTCGTTGAAAATCAAGAATAGCTGGAAGGGCTTGGTGCTGCCGGTGGTCAGGTCGTCGTCGCCGTACATCGAGCCGTTGAAGTGGAAGCCCCCGAGGCGGCCAAACTGCCGCAGGCGGCCCACAATCTGCTCAATGTTGGTGTTGGGCAGGTGGTGGCCCAGGTCCACGAGCACCTGCGCGTTCTGGCCGATGGCCTGGCATAAGGCCAGCGAGGTGCCCCAATCGGGAATCACCATCGAGTAGAAGTTGGGCTCGTAGGGCTTGTACTCGATGAGCATGGTCCAGTCCGAGGGCATGGCCTCGTAGATGGCCGCCAGCGACTCCTGGGTGCGCAAAAACGCGCGGCGTAGGTGCTGCTGGCCAGGAAAGTTGGAGCCGTCGGCCAGCCACACGGTCAGCGTCCGGGCGTCGAGTGGCGGCCGTAGCCCACGCAGTCGATGTTGTGCTGAATGGCCTGCTCGCGCACGGCCTTTTCGGTGTGGCTCAACGAGCCAAATTTGTAGGAGTGGGGCTGGTTTGGCTGGTCCTGAAAGGTGTTGGAATTCACCGAGTCAATCACTAGGCCCTGCTGCCGGAGCAGCTGCTGCAGGCCGGCAATGTCCTGGGGAATATCCCAGGGAATGTGCAGCGAAATGGAGTTGGACGAACGGTTGAGGCTTTGCAGAATGCCCACGTCGCCAATCTTTTCTTCCAGCGTGCGGGGCTCGCCGCCCAGCGCGAAGCGGCCGAAGCGGGTGCCGCCCGTGCCCAGCGCCCAGGCTCGGAATGGCCACCTGAAAATCCACTAGCTTCTGCACCACGGCGGGCACGTCGGCCCGGCGCAGGCGCGGATCGTCAGCCAGGTGCTGGAACTGCTGCTGGTGCTCGGCGAGCAGCGGCTGGTTGAGGTCGGCAAGGCGTTGGTCAGAGAACATGCGCGTTGGGTGGGGAGCGTGGAAAATGGTCCGGGGTAGGGAGGAGCAAATTACCAGGGGCCGGCCGCCGCAACTCTTCTGGGCTCTCCTGTTTAGCCGAAAAAACCTCACCCCGGCCCTTCTACAGCGACCCGCGCCGAATGGTGTAAAACGGGTTCTTCACCTTCACCCGCTGTTTCTCCAGCAGCAGGGTAGCGGCCGTGCGGCCCATGGCTTCAAAGTCGGTGGTAATCACCGTCATGTTGAGCAGCTCTTTCAGGGGCGTTTCGTTAAACGAAATTACTCCCACCTCGCGGCCCAAGAGGTAGCTGGTCTGGCGGATTTTCTTCACGATTTCCACTAGGTCGGTTTCTCGGATTACCACGTAAGCGGTGCCGGCCGCCACTACCTCGTTCATGGCGTTTTCGACCACCGAAAACTCCTTGTTGCGCATCAGGCAGAAGGAGCGGAAGCCCCAGGGCAGTTCCTCTGGATGGTTGGCGTCGGAGGGCAGCACCAGCACCAGGCGGGAGTACTTTTCCAGCAAGTCCTCCGTTTTTTCGAGGGCCGTAAAAATGTCTTTGTCGAAGTCCTGAAACACGCACAGGCAGTCGTGCTTGAGCTCGGGAATATCCTTGTCGAGCAGCACCAGTTCCTGCGAGGGAATGGTGTTCAGGATGGCGAGGTACTGCGCTTTGGGAGTGTCGAGGGTGAAGTGCGGCATCACCACGTAGTGGTTGTACTTGCCAAGGTTCTTCTCGATGATTTCCTGAAACAGGTTCACGTTGTAGTGGTGAATCTGTAGGTCCACGGTGGCGCACTCACCCAGGGTTTCGAGGAAGGAGTAGTAGATAATCTTTTTGTAGGAGCTCAACTTGTTGAACACCAGCAACACCTTCAGCTTGGAGGCGTCATTGGCCTCCACGTAGTAGCCCTTTCCCTGTACCGACGTAATGAAGCCCCGCTGGCGCAGGCTCGCGGTACGCTTTTTCCACGGTGTCGCGGGCTAGGTAATGCTCCACGCTCAGTTCGCTGATGCTCGGCAGGTGGTCACCGTTTTTCAGCACGCCGCGCTCAATGTCCATGATAACCGACTGTACAATCTGCTTGTACTTCGGGGTTTTGTCTAGGGGCTTTAGTTGGAGTTGGTACATCCCGGGGGCAAGTCATGCCGAGGTCGCTGCACAAACGATTGTGTAACCTGGCGGGTAGCAGCGGCGCAAATGGAAAGAAGGAAGAGGTTTTCCTCCAAATGTAGCCATTTCAGCAATGACAACGCAGCTGGACGGTGCGACTTTTTCGCCGGATGCTGCACATGACATAACATCATGTAAAAAGACCATCATGCTGAGCTGAGTCGAAGCATGATGGTCTTTTTATGCTTTTAGACGGTAAAAGCAACAGGCAGCCGCCTGAAGTAATGTTGTGTGGTCCGTCTAACGCACGAAGGCCATGGCCACGCCGCCGTCGACGTTGAGCACGTTGCCGGTGCTCTTGCTCAGCGAGCCATCGACGAACACGCGCACGGCCTTGGCGATGTCTTCGGCCAGCAGCTCTTCACCCAGCAGGGTGCGCTTGGCATAGTGCTGGGGCAGCTCCTCGACCGAGATGCCGTAGGCCTTGGCGCGCCCCGCGGCCCAGTCGCCTTCCCAGATTTTGGAGCCGCGGAGCACGGCGTCGGGGTTCACGGTGTTCACCCGGATTTTGTCGGGGCCGAGCTCGGCGGCCAGCAGGCGGCTCATGTGCAGGTGGGCGGCTTTGGCCGTGCCGTAGGCCACGTTATTGGGCCCGGCCACCAGGCCGTTTTTGCTGGCGATGTTCACGATGTCGCCGCCCAAGGCCTGCTGGCGCAGGGTGGCTACGGCCGCCTGGCTCACCAGGAATTGACCCTTCACCAGCACGTCGTTGAGAATGTCCCAATCGGCTTGCGTGGTTTCGGCCAACGGTTTGCTGATGCTCAGGCCCGCGCAGTTGACGATGATGTCGACCCCGCCAAACTGCAGCACCGCCTGGCGCAACGACTCGGCGATGCTCTCGGCATCGGTCACGTTGATGGCCGCCGTGAGGGCGCTGTCTTTTCCAAACTTCTGGCGCAGCTCATTCTGGGTTTCTTCCAACCGGTCGCGGTCCACGGCCACCACGCAGGCGCCGAACTTGAGCAGGCTCCTCGCAGATGGCTTTGCCGATGCCGCCGGTTCCGCCGGTCACGTAGGCCACCTTGCCCGAGAGGGCCTTGGGCGGAGCCATGCGCTGGAGCTTGGCTTCCTCAAGCAGCCAGTACTCGATGTTGAAGGCTTCCTGCTCGGGCAGCCCCTGGTAGGTGCTCACCGCCTCGGCGCCCTTCATCACGTTGATGGCGTTGGTGTAGAACTCGGCGGCCACGCGGGCCGTCTGCTTGTCTTTCGAGAAGGAAAACAAGCCCACGCCGGGCCAGAGGATGATAACCGGGTTAGCATCGCGGATGGCCGGCGAGTTGGCGTGCTTACTGCGCTCATAGTAGGCGGCGTAGTCCTGGCGGTAGGCTTCAAACTGCGCCTCCAGGTACGTCTTCACGCCGGCCGCATCGGCGAGCATGGCCTCGGGGTCGAGTACCAGCGGGCGAATTTTGGTGCGCAGGAAGTGGTCGGGGCAGGCGGTGCCTTTGGCGGCCAGACGGGCCAAATCGTTCGAGTTGACAAACTCCAGCACGCGGGCGTCGTCTGTGTAGTGGCCCAGCATGCGGCGCTGGCTGCTGGCCAGCCCGCGCAGCACCGGCATCACGGCCGCGGCGGCCTGGCGGCGGCCGGCCGCGTCCAGCGTCTGCTCAAGTTTTTCGCCGCCGAAGACGGGGCCTTTCTGGCCATAGTTGGCTTCCAGGTACGCGGCGGCCTGCTCAATAACTTCGAGGGTGTTGAGGTAGGACTCGTAGCTGGTGTCGCCCCAGGTAAACAGGCCGTGGCCGCCGAGGATGACGCCGCGCAGGCCGGGGTTGTCGGCCACCACTTTTTCCAGCTGCAGGCCCAGGTCGAAGCCAGGTTTCTGCCAGGGCAGCCAGGCCATGGTGTCGCCCCAGATTGCTTTCATAATCTGCTCGCCGTCCTGGCTGGCCGCGATGGCAATCAGTGCATCGGGGTGCAGGTGGTCGATGTGCTTGAAGGGCAGCAGGCCGTGCAGCGGGGTATCAATGCTGGGCGTGGCGCATTTAGGGTCGAAGAGGCAGTACTCGAACAGGCCCACCATCTCGTCTTCGTGCGCCAGGCCGCGGTAGCGGTTCTTGAGCTGGTGCAGCTTCTCGACGTAGAGGTTGGCGCAGCCGGCCTTGGTGAGCGTGCCGATGTCGCCGCCCGAGCCCTTTACCCACATGACCTCGACGGGTTGGCCGGTAACCGGGTCGGTTTCGGTGATTTTAACGGAGGTGTTGCCGCCGGCGTAGTTGGTCAGGCGCAGGTCGGCACCGAGCAGGTTGGAGCGGTAGAGGAAAAGAGCTACTTCGTCGCCGGCCAGCTCCGCGGCTTTGGTTTCGTCCCAGAGGTAGCTGACGTGCTGGAAAGTGAGGGTTTTTTCCATGATAATGCTGCTGTTGCGTTGCGCAGTAAACGGGATAGAATTGCTTTTTTACAAAGGTGCCCGGGCCGTCCGGCAGCAACCTCCTGCACTCTCCTGCTTGCTGATAAAAAAGGCACCGGTCTCGAATCAGCTTAACTTGAAAAGTAAAGCTGGCCCGTGCCGGCGTCCGGCTTTACTTCGCAGTCAGGAGAGCACAGGAGGGTTTGCGTTGGGCAACCCGGCAGCTTTGCCTGAAACCTTACCGAACGATTATGGCTGTCATCTGGGGAGTACTCCTTCATGCGCTGGGCGGCTTTGCCTCCGGCAGTTTCTACCTGCCTTACAAGAAAATCAGCGGCTGGGCCTGGGAAAGCTACTGGCTGGTGGGCGGCATCGTATCGTGGGTGTTCGCACCCCTCATTATGGGTTCGCTCACGGTGCACAACCTGTTTGGCGTATTGGCCCAGGCTGATACCACGACCCTGGCCTGGACGTATCTGTGGGGCGTGCTCTGGGGATTTGGCGGGCTCACCTTTGGGCTGGCCATGCGCTACCTGGGCTTGTCGCTGGGCATGGCCGTCACGCTGGGGCTGTGCGCGGTGTTTGGCACGGTGGTGCCGCCCCTTTGGCTGGGCACCTTCCCCGCGCTGGTGCATTCGGCCTCCGGGCAGGTCATCCTCATGGGCCTGGTGGTGTGCGTGATGGGCATTGTGGTGTGCGGCCTGGCTGGATTCATGAAAGAAAAGTCGCTCACGCAGGCGCAAAAGCAGGAAACGATTGCTGAGTTCTCGCTGCGCAAGGGCGTGCTGGTGGCCGTGTTCTCGGGCATCATGAGCGCCTGCTTCTCGTTTGGCCTCACCGCCGGGCAGCCCATTGCCACCCTGGCCACTAAAAGCGGCACCAGTGAGCTATTCGCCAACAACGCCATTCTGGTAGTCATCCTGCTTGGGGGCCTCACTACCAACGCGGTGTGGTGCATCTACCTCAACATTAAAAACAAGACCTACACCGACTACCTCAACCCGTCGTTTCCGGCGCTGCGTAACGTCATCTTCTGCGCGCTGGCGGGCTTCACGTGGTATTTTCAGTTCTTCTTCTACGGCATGGGCGACAGCCAGATGGGCGAATACCGCTTTTCGGGCTGGACCCTGCACATGGCCTTCATCATCGCCTTCAGCAGTTTCTGGGGCTTGTATTTGCACGAGTGGCGCGGGGCCAATCGGCTCACCATGCGCACGGTGTCGCTGGGCATCTTGGCGGTGGTGCTGTCCACGGTCATCGTCGGCTATGGCAACTACCTGGGCGAGTCAGTGTCGGCTCAGGAAGCCCAGAAAACAGCCTCAAGTAACGGCCCCAGCTAGGCTGCCCCGCACCCTGCTCCGGACACCCAAACCCGGCCTTCGTCGAGAGTGGGGGCCGGGCTTTTTACGTAATCAATTCAATTCTACCATGGCCTTGATTACGCCGTTGGTGGGGTCCAACCAAGGCTCAAACGCCGTTTTTACTTCGTCGAAGCGCACCCGGTGTGTGATGTAGGTGGTGGGTTTCACCCAGCCTTGATTCATCGAGTGGATGACGTGCTCAAAGTCCGCACGCGTGGCGTTGCGGCTGCTCATGAGGGTAGCCTCGCGCTTGTGAAACTCCGGGTGCGAGAAACTCAGGTCGCCTTTTTGCAGGCCCACCAGCACGTAGCGGCCCCCGTGGGCTAGGTACTGGAAGGCATTGAGAATGGCCTTTTGGCTGCCGGTGGCGTCAATGACCACGGTGGGCATGTCGCCGTTGGTTATGGCGGCCAGTTGAGCCAGCACGTCAGCATCCAGAGCGTTGACGGTGTGGGCCACGCCTAATTCTTGCTGGCAGAAAGCCAGGCGCTGCTGGTTGATGTCCAGGGCAATGACCTGGCCGCCGGCGATGCGCGCAAATTCCATCACGCCCAGCCCAATGGGGCCCGCCCCAACCACCAGCACAAACTCGCCGGGCTGCATGCCGGCCCGCCGCACGCCGTGGGCTCCAATGGCCAGCGGCTCCACCAGGGCCAGGCTCGTCGTAGCTCAGACCGTCGCCGTGTACCAGCAGTTCGGCTGGCACGGCCAGCAGGCTCGGCCATGCCGCCGTCCACGTGCACGCCGCACACGTTTATCTGCGCGCAGCAATTGGGCTTGCTCGCGCGGCAGGCAATGCAGTGCCCGCAGTTGAAGTAAGGAATGAACGTGACGGCGTCGCCCACCGCAAAGCCGGGGGCGCCCCCGGTGTCCACCAGGCTCGCCGGCCAGGCTCGTGCCCCAGCACGCGGGGGTAGTTGAAAAACGGCTGCGTGCCCTGAAAGGCGTGCAAGTCGGTGCCACAGATGCCGATGCGCCGGATGCGCAGCAGGGCCTGGCCGGCCGTGGGCGTTGGGGCCGGCCGGGATTCATAGGCGAAGTGGCCGGGCTCGGTGCAGACTAAGGTGTTCATAGCAGAAACATGGTTTTAAGCGTTGGCCAGGGCGCGGTCCAGGTGCACGTAGCCCCCGTCGACGTGCAGGATTTGGCCGGTGGTGTGGCTGGAGCGGGGCGAAAGCAAGAAGGCCGTGGTATTGGCCAGCTCTTCGGCGGTGGTCATGCGGTTGCCGAGCGGGATTTTGCTGGTGATTTCGCGCAACTTTTCCTCCGGGTTGGGCAGGGTCTGAACCCAGGCTTCGTAGGCGGGCGTCCAGCACTCGGCTACCATCACGGCATTCACGCGGATGCCGTATTTGAGCAGCTCCACGGCCCACTCGCGGGTGAGAGCGTTGCGGCCCCCGTTGGCGGCGGCGTAGGCGGAGGTGTTGCCCTGGCCGGTTTCGGCGGTTTTGGAGGTAATGTTGACGATGGCGCCCTGCGACTTTTTCAGCTCGGGCAGGGCGTGGTGGGCCATCAGGTAGTAATGCACCACGTTGCGGTGCAGGCTCAGCATGAAGCCCGCGTAGTCGCCGTACTCCAAGCCCACGCCGTCGTTCACGCCGGCGTTGTTCACCAGCCCGTCGATGCGGCCAAACCGGGCGATGACGGCCTGCACCGCCTGGGCGCAGGCGTCTGGCTCAGCGAGCTCAGCCACCACCTGCCAGGCCTGGCCGCCCGCGGCCTCAATCGCCGCTACGGCTTGCTGGTTGTCGGCCGCGCGGCGGCCCACGATAACCGGGATGGCGCCCTCCTGGGCCAGCAAGCGCGCAATGGCTTCGCCGATGCCTTTGGCCCCGCCGGTGACGATGATGACCTTGTTCTGCAGCTGTAAATCCATGAAGTCGTCGGCTATAAATCGTAGAAGGAAATGGCATTGTCGCCCCAGAATTGGCGCTGCTCGTCGGCTGAAAACGCCGCCAGGTAATCGGCCACCAGCGCGTGGGCGCGGCCGTAGCCGCCGGCCACGTTGCACACCGGCCAGTCCGAGCCGAACATCAGGCGCCGGGCCCCAAAGGCCTCGAAGGCCGCATCCAGGTAAGGCCGAAAGTCGGCAGGCTGCCAGTGCTGCCGGTCCGCTTCCGTGACGAGTCCCGACACTTTGCACCACACGTTCTCCCGCGCGGCCAGGGCCGTGAAATCCCGCCGCCAAGGCTCAATTTCTCCGCTTTTGATGAGGGGCTTGGCCAGGTGGTCAAGCACGAACGGCTGCGTTGGAAAGGCCTCGGCCAGCTCGGCCGCATAGCCCAACTGGTCGGGCAGAATGAGCACGTCGTAGGTGAAGCCGTGGGCGTGCAGGGCGGCTAGGCCCCGCCGGAACTCCGGGCGTAGCATCAGCGCCCGGTCATCTTCGCCCTGGAGCACGTGCCGGAAGCCCTTCAGCTTTTCGAACCGACGGTAATGGGCCAGGCGCTCTTCAACGTTGTCGGCCCGCAGGTCGACCCAGCCCACCACGCCCTTAATGAAAGAGTGCTGAGCTGCCAGCTCCAACAAGAAATTAGTTTCCGCCTCCGACTGGCTGGCCTGCACCGCCGCGCAGCCCTCGAAGCCGTGCTCCTGCAGTAGGGGCTCCAAATCCGCGGGCAAAAAGTCCCGCTGAATGGCCGCCATGTCGTCGGTTATCCAGGCGTCGCGCTCGGGGTCGAAGTGCCAGAAATGTTGGTGGGCGTCAATTTTGGGCATAAAGGGTTCACACCGGGTGGGACGTTAGGGGTGGGGTTAATGGGATGCGGAGAGGGAGCCGGACAAGGGTTCGCCACCGGTCTCGGGATTCAGCTCAAGAATGTGTCCGGCGGTCCCATATCCGGACAAGTAGGCCAGCCACGTGTTAGTGCGCTGGGATGAGCTGGGCGCGGGGCACATGCTTGACGTTGAGGTTCTGCACAGCGAAATACAGCACCACCAGAAAGCACAGCGCCGGCACCACGTAGGCCACCTGGATGTTGCTGGCATCGGACACGCGCCCGGCAATGACTGGGAAGATGGCCCCGCCCACGATGGACATAATCACCAGCGAGGAACCCTCCTTGGTTTTAGCACCCAGCCCCCGAATACTCAGCGAGAAGATGGTGGGGAACATGATGGACATGAAAAATTCGACCCCAATCAGCGCGTACACCGAGAGCTTGCCGTGGAGCAGCACCGCTGCCAGCACCAGAAAGAAGTTGATGAGGCTGTAGGTGGCCAGCAGCCGGGCTGGGGCCACGTACCGCATGAGCGCCGTGCCAATGAAGCGCCCGGCCATGAACCCCAGCAAGGCGGCCGAGAGGTAGAGCGCCGCGGCCTTTTCCTCGATGCCCGCCACGCGCTGGGCAAACCGGATGAAGAAGCTGCTTACGCAGACCTGCGCGCCTACGTAGAAAAATTGCGCTGTCACGCCCAGCAGCAGGTTTTTCTCGCGCAGCAGCGAGCCGCCCGCGTTACTGCCGGCTGCTTCTTCCTCGGCCAGGCTCGGGCAGCGGGGTGCGCACGAGTAGCAGCGCCACCAGCAGCACCACGCCGCCAATGAGCAGGTAGGGGATCTGCACGGCCTGAGCCTCGTGGTCGAGATAGGCTTGCAGCTGCGGTCCGGTCATGGCGGCTTCCTGCGCGGCCGTCAGGCTAGTGCCCGAAAGGATGAACATGCCGCCGAGCAGCGGGGCCAGCATGGCCGCCAGGCCGTTGAACGACTGCGCGAAGTTGATGCGTTGGGCGGCCCCGTCGGGGTCGCCCAGCACGGTGATGTAGGGGTTGGCCGCCGTTTCCAGAAAGGTCAGGCCGCAGGCGATGACGAACAACGCAGTCAGGAAGAAGCCATAGGACCGAGCCGCGGCCGCGGGGTAAAACAGAAAAGCGCCCACCGCAAACAGCAACAGCCCAACGATGATACCGCCCTTGTAGCCAAAGCGCTTCATGAACTGCCCGGCCGGAATAGCCAGCAGAAAGTAAGCGAGGTAGGAGGCCGAGTCAATAAATGCCGACTGGGCATCGGTGAGCTGGCAGGCCTTCTTCAGGTGCGGAATCAGAATGGGATTCAAATTCAGGGCAAAGCCCCAAAGGAAAAACAGCGAGGTTATCAGGCCGATGGCCAGCGTATTGCGGCTGCGCGTGCTCATGTGACAGAAGGAATTGACGAGAAACGGAAAGGCCGGATATGTTAATGCGCCGCCATTCAGCCAGAATAGCGGCGCATTAATTCACAAGTCGGTGATTGGGATGCCGCGCAGCTTAGCGCATGGGGTCGAAGGGGCCGCCCCAGGTATTGTTTTGCTGCAGCTTAGGGTTGTTGTCGATAGCGGCCTGCGGGATGCCAAAGAAGTAGTACTCGGGCTTCCAGTTGATGGCGTAGCGCGAGTCCAGCGTCTTGAACGCAAGGGTGAAATAGGTGGTGTAAGCCAGGTCCAGGCTCACGTTGTCGCGGGTGGTGGCGAAGTCAGCGGGCACGCCGGTGGGCTTCAGGGTGATGGTCACGCCCGTGCGGCGCTTGCCGTTGAGCACGCTCTCCATCTTGCGCCAGCGGCGCAAATCCCAGAAGCGCTTGCCTTCGAAGGCCAACTCGAGCTGCCGCTCGTAGAGGATGGCGTCGAACATCTCGGCGCGGCTCATGCCGGATTTCAGGCCGTACAGGCCGTCGGTGCCGGCTTCGATGCCGGCCCGGGCCCGCAGTGCTTTCAGCTGGGTGTAGGCTTCGGTCAAGTTGTTGATGCCGCAGGCACTTTCGGCCAGGTTGAGCAATACTTCGGCATAGCGAATCTCAATCCAGTCGGTGCCCAAGAACTGCACTTCGCTCACGTTGGCCGTGGGGTTGATGGCCTTGCGGGTGTAAAAGCCGGTGTTGGTGGCCTTGTTTTCTACCGAGGTCGTGCCCTTGTAATAGGTCCAGAGCTTGTACGCCGTGTTGCCGTTAAGGGGCCAGGTGGCTCCATTGTAGCCAATGGTTTTGTCGAAGCGGGGGTCGCGGTTTTTGTAAAACAACTGGTCTGAATACGGGTACTTGGTCGATTCGCCGGCTTTTTTGCCGTCGAGCATGGGGAAAGCTTTCACCATCTCCCAGGTGGGCTGGTTGGAGCCGCCGCCCGTGCCCGTATAAGAGGGGCGGGTGGCGTTGTCGTACTGGTTGTTGCGCCGTACCTGGTCGCCGGTCACGTTGTTATACCCCGTCACAAATACCGCTTCGGGGTTGCCTACTTCCTGAAACCAGAGCTGGTCGAAGGACGCGTGCAGGCGAAAGCCATTGGCCGTCAGTAGGTCGCGGGCTTGCACGCTGGCGGTATAGGCGGTCTGCCACTTGGCAGCGTTGTCGGCGGTAAACTGGGGGCTGGCGGCGTACAGCAGCACCCGGGCCTTGAAGGCGGCCGCTGCGCCCTTATTGATGCGGCCCCAGTCGGCGTTGGCGGCCCACTTGCCGGGCAGGGTCTGAATAGCCGAATCCAGGTCGGCGGTGATGGCGGCGAAGGTTTCGGTGGTCGTATTGCGCGGCAGGTAGGTCAGGTCGCGGGCTTCCACGCCCACGCCGTTCAGGGGCGACATCACCAGCGGCACGCCGCCGTACTCGCGCACGAGCTCGAAGTAGCGCCACGCCCGGAAAAACTGGGCCTGACCCCGTAGGCGGCCCTTGGTGCCAGCCGGAAGCGGGCCGATTTTCACGTCGCGCAGGAACATGTTGATGGTCCGGATTTTCCCGTAGTTGTTGGTCGCACTCAGCGTCGTGCCAAAGTCGCCCACGTCCGACTGTTGCAGCGTGCCTTCCAGGAACTTGGTATCGGCCGAGGATTCGTCCGACAAACCGCTCACGTTCACGTTGCCGTTGACGGTGTTCGTGAACGGGCTGCCCCACTCCGGCGTGTTCTGCGCGTAGATGTAGCTCAGGTTGAGGTTGGTCAGCGTGGAGTCTTTGAAAATGAGTTCAGCGTCGGCCGCGCCCAGGTTTTCCTTGTCCAGCACTTTTTCGCAGCTGCTCAACGCGAAAGCGGAGCCAATGGTAGCGAGTGCGATGAGATGAAATGGTTTCATGTTGCTGAGGAAGTGGGAATTAGAAGCCAACGTTCAAACCAAGCGACAACGAGCGCAGCGTCGGATAAGCATCGTAAGCGCCGCCGTAGTTTTTGTAGCTGTATGGGTTATAGAAGTTGAAGGGGTTGATGGCCGTGAAGAACATGCGCACCGAGCCCACGCCCGCGCGGTTGACAAGCCCGGTGGGCAAGGCGTAGGAAATGTTGGCGTTGCGCATACCGGCCGAAAACGAGCTCCGGAACCAGAACGAGGAAGGCAGGTCGTAGGTAGCCGCGTAGAGGGGCGCGGGGTACTCGGCATCCGTGTTTTCAGGCGTCCAGTGGTCGGCCCAGAAAGCGGGCCGGTTTGAAGTAAGGGTGCCCTGCTTGCGGGCGGCCGACTCCACCATCGCCTGGCCACCCCACGAGATGCCCATCGTGGCGGAGATGGTCAGCGACTTGTAGCTGATGCTGGGGTTGAAGCCCACGCCGTAGTGGTTGCTTTCCTTTGGGGTCAGGTAGGTTTGGTCCACTTCCGTGATTTTGCCGTCGGGAGCCGTGTACTGGCCCGACGCATCTTTCGCTCCGCGGATGTCCTGGTAGTACAGCATGCCGGGCTTGGGCGCAGCCCCAAAAAGGGTGTAGCCGGGGTTGGCCTGCAGGTACTTGTCGACGTCGGCCTGGGTGCGGAACATGCCCTGGTATTCGTAGCCCTGCACGCCCCTGTCAGTCGAGCGGCCGGTGGGGTCGTCGTAATTGCCGAGCACTCCGCGGGGCACATCGACAAGAATCTGCTTGTTGTCGTTCCAGGAGAAGAACGTGTTGAGCCGGTACGACAAGTCGCTGGTGATTTTGTCGTTGTAGCCCAGCGAAATTTCGTAGCCGAAGCCGTCCACCGACGAGTAGTTCTCGGAGGGGAGCGGGGCGCCAATCAGCAGCGGCGCCGAGCCCGACAGGGCCGTGAGCATGTTGTAGCGGTGGTCGTAGAAGCCATCAATGCCCAGCGAGAGGCGGTTGCCGAGAAACTGCGCGTCTAGGCCGGCGTTGTACTTGGTGTTATCGTCCCAGCGGGCGGCGCGGTTGGCCAGGGCGTTGTTGGCCGAGAACACCAGCGACCGGTCGCCGTTGCCGCCAAACACGGCGCCCTGACCAGTTTTCAGGCCGTAGCTCGTTTGCCAGTTGTAGGGCTTGGTGGCATCGCCGCCGAGGAAGCCCACCGAGCCCCGCACCTTCAGGAAGTCTACGAAGGGCGCAGCGTTCTTGAAGAATGGCTCTTCCGATATCACCCAGCCCACCGACACCGACGGGAACAGGCCCCAGCGGTACTCCGGCGCAAATTT
This sequence comes from Hymenobacter humi, assembly GCF_042665855.1. Lineage (NCBI taxonomy): Bacteria > Pseudomonadati > Bacteroidota > Cytophagia > Cytophagales > Hymenobacteraceae > Hymenobacter > Hymenobacter humi. The sequence continues at coordinate 1,776,225 of NZ_JBHTEK010000001.1, forward strand.
GGTGGAGGCGTCGTAGCGCAGCGAGGCTTCGAGCAGGTACTTGCCGGCGTAGTCGTAGTTGAAGCGGCCGGCGTAGGATAAGGTGCCCGCCTCGCTGGCGCTTTCGGTAGTGGTCTGTATGCCGGTGGCGAAGTTCATGTTGTCGAGCCCGTCGCCGATGATGGCACCCTCGGCCATGGCAGCCACGCCGTCCGTCGTGGTTTCGGACTGCTCAAACAAGCCGATGGCGGACACGTGGTGCTTGCCGAACTGCTGGTCGTAGGTGAGGTAGCCGTTGAGTGGTAGCTGTCGAACGTGGTCGGGTTCAGGCGCACCCGGTCGCCGTTGTTGAGTACCACGGGGTTGCCCGACACGTCGCCGCCGTAAATGTGCTTGTTGGTGCCCAGCATCGTCAGGCGGTACACGTTGTACTTCGTGCCGTACTGCTTGCCAAAGCTGTTGTCCATGGTTTTGTTGAACAACACCCGCGCCTTGAGGCCCTTGACAAAGGGCAGGCTCGTAGTCGGCGCTGGCCGTCACGTTCAGGCCGGTGTTCCGGCTGGACGTGTAGTTGTTCGACTTCTGCACCTCAAAGAAGTGGAAGGCATCCACGGTGTTCACGTTGCCGCTGTTGGAGAGCAGTACCGGCAGGCCGTTCACGTACATGGGCGCCCACTGCGGCGTGTAGAGCAAGCTCTTCATGTCGTTTTCGATGTTTTCGCCACCCTGCTTGAGGTAGTACATCCGCTTCTGCTGCAAGTCGCCGCTCACCGACAGCGCCACCTTCAGGCCGCGGGCCACCTTCACGTCGGTGCTGGCCCGGTAGGTCCACTTGTTGGCGTTGATGTTGTCGAAGTTGGCGTTCTGGTAGTTGTAGCTCACGCCGGCGAAGTAGGTTACCCGGTCGGTGCCGCCGCTCATATTCAGGGCGTGGCGCGTGACGGTGGCGGGCTTCCAGGCTTCTTTCAGCCAGTTCGTATTGTTGGCGGCAAAGTGGTCTAGCTCGTCCGGCGTGTAAATCAGCGGGTCGGTGGCCGACTTGCCGTTCAACTGGTTGAGGTCGTTCATGTACCTGGCCTGCTGCACGCCGGTCATCATCTTGGGCAGCATGGCGGCGTCGGTGGAGCCCACCGAACCGCTGTAGCTGAACTTGGGCGCGCCCACCTGGCCGCGGCGGGTAGCCACCAGCACCACGCCCTGGGCGCCGCGGGCACCGTAAATGGCCGCCGCGGCGTCTTTGAGAACAGAGATGGATTCTACTTCCGACTGGTCGAGCACGTTGAAGTCGTCTTCGGTGCGCACCACGTTGTCGATAACGTAGAGGGGCCGCAGGGTGCCGCCGTCCTTCGAGAGAATGATAGGGTTGCGCACGGTAATCTGGCCGGCCTCGCCGGGGCGGCCCGTGCCGCCGCTCACGCTCACGCCGGGCAGCTGCCCTTGCAGGGCCGTGGACAAGCTGCCCACCGGCAGGTCCTGGATTTGCTTCATGTCAACCACCCCCACGGCGCCCGTCAGGGTGGCCTTGTTCTGGGTGCCGTAGCCCACCACCACTACTTCTTCAAGCGCGGCGTTGTCTTCTTGCAGGCTCACTTCCACCGTGCTGCGGCCGTTCACTGCCACCTCTTGGGTTTTAAAGCCGACGAAGCTGAAAATCAGGGTTTCGTTGCCCGTGGGAAGGTTGAAGTGAAAAACCCCGTCGCTACCCGAGTGGTGCCGGTTTTGGTGCCTTTAATCAGCACGGTCACGCCCGGTAGTGGGTTGCCTTTGGAGTCCTTCACCAAGCCTGTGAAGGCCACTTTAATGTCCTTGGCCGAGGCCGGTGGCGTGGCCAGTGGGGCTGCTTCGGCCGGGTTGGTCCCGAGGAGGGCGCCGCCCACGAGCAGCGCGCAGGCCAGCCGGGTGGGGGTGCCAGCTACCTGGGGCAACTGCAGGGGTAAAAATTGAGCCATAACAGTTTGGTGGGTTAAACCGGGAATGAGGTGAAGAATGCTAGTGAGAGGCTTCGGCGGCCTTGCGGGCGGCGATGCGGGCCTGCCAGTCTTTGCCGGCCTGGTTCATGTCGATGCCGGCGGCCGAGAGGTAATTGTTGATTTTGCCTTTGTATTTGCCAAACCAAGCGTGTTTCTGCTCGGAGGTGCCGGCGTCCATGGCCTTTTCGCGGGCCTCCGTCAGCCAGGCCAGCATCTGGGCTTTCTGGGCGGCGGTGAGGATGGGCAGCATGTCGTCGTAGGCGCGCATCGTGATGGGCAGCACGCCGTAGGTCATGCCGTCCTTCACCTGGTCGACTTGGGCTGGAGTAAGGCGACGGCTCAATTTTTGAGGTACTGGGCGTGCAGCTTGTCGAGGGAGGCAGTGGTTTCGGTTTCCACCTTGGCGGCTTCGGTTTTGGTGGCGTCGGTCTGGGGCTGGGCTTTGAGGGCGGCCAGGCGGCTTTTGCGCGCTTCGTGCACGTCGTTGAGCTGGCGGTACTGCTCGGCAATTACGTCGCGCACCTGTACCGAATCTTTGGACTTCAGGCCGTCAAGCTTGGCCACAATTTTGGCCGCCCGCTCGGTGATGGTGCGCTTATAAGCAGCTTCTTTGGTCTCAGTTGGGGCCGGTGCCTGAGCCATCGCCTGCGGAAGGGCAGTTGCGGCTAGAGCGCTTACCAAAAACAGGCTTCGCAGTAGGGAATTCATAATTTGCGCGTAACTAAAGAACAGTAGCAAGTTACACGCCTCTCAAAGGAAGAATATGTCTGTTTTCACTAACTTATTGTACGATATTATCATATCAACTATCCTTTTTCCGGGCCAGAGGACAGATACCTACAAAGTAGCGATTCCTAGGCGATTCAGGGCATTTTAGTCGGGCTTTCCAGCCAGTAAGATGCAGCCCAAACGTTGCCGAAGCCGAGCAATTGGGCTGGCATCGCTAAGCGCAATTTTCTAGAAGAATTGTGCAGCCGAAAAAGCAGCATACTCCAACTCAACCTGCCTGGAAAATCGACTTGAGGTAAGCCGTATTTGCGCCGAAGTTTTTCTTCACGTTGCGGCCGTCGTTGGCGTCGCGCGAGCGTTCGATGACCAGCCAGCCATCCCAGCCCATGTCGGCCAGGGTCTGCTTCACCTTGTTCATGTCGAGCCGGGTGTTGTTCTGCAGCCACACCCCGTCTTCGTCAGTGGCGTGCATCTGGCAGATGCGCTTGCGGCCCAGAGTTTTCAGCTCCTGGTGCAAGTCGCGCCCTTCTTTCAGCGGGTTGGAGAAGTTGAAGTAAATCTGAATGTGCTTCGAGTTGATTTCGCGCAGCAGCTGCACCTCACCCGCGGCGTCGAGCGAAGTTTCGATGCCGACCACCACGCCAGCTCGCTGAGCCATTTTACCTACCACTTTCAGGCGCTCCACAATGGCAGGGCGCAGCTCGGGGTTCTTCACCAAGTCGCCTTGCGTGCCCAGGGGCAGAAAGGCCACCTTCACGTTCAGGGCCTTCATGGTGTCGAGGCAGTCCTGAATCATGCGCTGGTAAGTGGGGCGCGTGGCAAACGACTGGGCGTAGAAACCCGTCATGGCCAGCGAGCAGATTTCCAAATTGAGCTCCTTCGCCTTGTCGATGAACTGCTGGCGGATTTCCGGCTTGGCCGCCTGGTTGTCGAAGGTCTCGCGCTGGCCCAGGCCGCCCATGTCCACCTCCACGCCATCGGCCCCAATGTCCTTGGTGAGCTGCAACGCGCCCAGCTTCTGCCGCTTGAGTATCATCAAGTCAACGACGGCAATTTTGTAGGTCAGCTTTTTGGCGCGGCTACTGGCCCAACTTGGCCACGGTAGCAGCAGCCCAGCCGTCAGCAGCGAGCCTGGCCTTGAGAAAATCGCGACGGGTATGGGCGTGCTGGCTCATGGCTAAAAAAGTATGGAGGTAAAATGAAGTGGAAGGAAGCCGGCGCGGCTAGCGGATGCTCACCCGCGCCTCCGGCTGGTTGGTCCGGAAGGGACGCGCGGGCAGGCCCTGGTCAGAAAACAGGTTGGGCTGCAGTACCTCGTGCCAGCCGAAGCGCACTGCCACGGGCCGCGCCACACCGGGGGCTGAAACCAGCACCTGCGAACCCTCAATACGCGCCTGCGCGGGCACAAACACGCCGTCGGCGCCGGCCACGGTGAAGCCCGTGAGCGGCTTGCCGTCTTTGCTCACCAAGCGGCCCCCGGTGGGAGCGAAGGTGAGCGTGGCCACAGCGCCCTTCACTTTCAGGCTGCGGAACACCGGGCCGGTGGCTACCACATTGGGCTGCTTGTAGGTGCCGGCCAAGGCCAGCAGGGCCAGACGCCGGCCCACTTCCCACTTGTAGCCGGGGTGAATGCCGCCGAGGCTGTCGGCCAAATCAGTCGTGACAATCATGCCGGTGCGGGGCAGCTGCAGGGCCAGCTCCTGCGCTTCACGGAAGCGGGGCAGGGTTTCGGGGGTAATCACTACTTTGCCCGTGGCGTCGGAATACTTAAACGGGGCCAGCCTGCACGTAGTAGAAGGGCAGGCCAGAGCCGCCCCAGGCCGTGCGCCAGCTTTCAATCAGCGTTTTCATCTTGTGGGCGTAGTTCACGGTTTCGGCCAGAAAGCAGTTGGTTTCGCCTTGGTACCACAAAAAGCCCTGCACCGCAAACGGCACCAGCGGCCGAATCATCGGCTCGTAGAACTTGCCCGGTTCGCCCTCCACTTTCTGGCCCGCATAGTACTTGTCCTGCGCAAACGCCGCTTCCGAAATCCAGGGCTCAATGCGGCTGCCCGGCACGGCCGAGGAAATCATGCCCACTGGCACGTTGAGCCGCTTTTGCAGCTCTTTGGCAAAGAAGTAAGCCGCGGCGGAAAACGACCGCAGGGCCGAATCCTCGGCCACGCTCCAGCCGCGGTGCAGGGAGTCGGGCTTGGCCAGCTCCTTGCGGTTGACCAGGAAAATGCGAATGGCGGGGTTGTGGGCATATTTCAGCTCGTCCACTGGGCTTGGGTTGAGGCCAGGCGGGGATGGCACCTTGCTGTTTTTGCGCATGGTGTACTCCATGTTCGACTGCCCCGAACACAGCCACACCTCGCCCACGAGCACGTTGTGCAGCCGAATGATATTCGTGCCCGAAATAACCAGGCTCGGTCGGAGTAGCGGAGGCGCTGAGCGGCTGCAGCGTCACTTGCCAGCGGCCCGCGGCGTCGGCCGTGGTGCGGGGGCGCTGCCCGGCAAACTGCACGGTCACGGCCTCGCCCGGCGCCGCGGTGCCCCAAATGGGTACGGGCTTGGCGCGTTGCAGCACCATGTTGTGCCCCAGCACGCGGGGCAGCACCACGGTGGCCTGAGCCGGCAGCGCGAGCCCCAGCAGTACCAGCACCCGTCCGATGAGCCCGCGTATTTTCATTATTTCTTCGTTAGCCAAAGGACTTCTGCGCCGGTAGCTGGCGTAGTCAGCTTTACCAATTTTCCGCCTTTCACCGAATCCGTTTTGCCGACGAGTTGGCCCGTTTTCGGGTTCAGGTGCCGAACGGTGAATGTGCCCGACATGGTGGCCAAATCCAGCTGCACGGGCGCCGGGCCGTCGCGGTACACGAGCAGGCCGGTTTTGCCGTCGCTCAGGGCCCATTGGCTGGCGGGCTTGCCGGGCAGTTCCACGGGCCTCATGCCGGCTACCGATGTGGCGAAACCAGGCTCGGCTACGCGGGGCACGCTGGCCAGCGAGCCGCCGGCCAGCAGCACCGCCCACCCGAAGGCCTCATAGCCATCGGCGGAGTAGAGCACGGCCTTGTCGGGGAATTGCTGGCGGTATTCGCGCACGGCCTGGTACACCTGCTCAAACGAGCCTGCGCTTGGGGTTGAGCAGGCGGGCGTGCTGGCGCGGGGCCAGGTTTTGGCCGCCGGCCGGGGCGTAGGTCTTGCCGTCGACCTGGTAGTGCCAGTAGTTGATGTCGATGATGTCGACCACCGCAGCCCGCGCCGGGTCGGCCAAGATGGCGTCCTGCACGTCCTTGGTGGTGCTCAGGGCAATGGTGGCCTGCTGGCTGGTTTCGGTTTCCCACTCCTTCACGGTATCCAGCCAGAACTGCACGAAGGCCAGCGGCCCCGTGAATTCGGCCCCGATGAGGTGAATGACGCCCGTTTTGCCCACGAAGTTGTTGAGGCACTGCCGGATGTAGGCCCGGTGCAAGGGGCGCCGTGCCGCGTCGGTCACGTCATAAAACTGCTCGGCCATGAATATCCGCTTGTCGCCGGCGTAGGGCGGCGGCTCCGGAAAACCGGTGTTGTTCACGTTGTTGACCGGGCGCCAGGGGAAGTCGGCGTAGTGGGCGCCGGCTTCGATAATGTTATGCTGGAAATAGTGGTTGTTGAGCAGGACCAGCCCTTTTTGGTCGGCCAGGTCGGCAAATTGAGCCAGCCGGCTCCAGTACCATTGGTTGTACTTGGTGAGGTCGTAGCGGCTCAGGCCGTCCCAGGCCTGGCCGGTGCCGCTGCGGGCGAAGGGCAGCTCGTAGAACGGCGCCCACACCTCGCCGTCCATGCGGCGGATGCGCTCGTGGTCGTCGCGCCGGCGCTCGTACCACAGGCCGTAGTTGTGGGCCAGGGCCACTACGTTCTGGGTTTGCATCGAGTCGGTCATTTCCGGCAGGTCGTCGGTCAGGCCGCGGCCCGTTTGGCCCGGCACGAAGCGCGTGATGTGCGGCTTGGGGTTGGTCAGGCCGTGGGGCCGGGCGCTGCCGTTCCACCAGGGCACGTCCTGGCGGCGGCCCGTTACCAGGGCGTTACCGCGCACCACCATGCCTTGGGCTACTCGCAAGGGCGCGGCGTAGGCGGGGGCAACAGGCATTTTCACCTTCAGCTTGTCGATGGAGGGCGCCGAGTGCTGCGTAGCAATGGGCTGGCGGGTCGGCGCGGCCTGAATGAACGCCAGCAAGGTAGGCGCCGGGCTGGCCGAGAGCTTGGTGAGCTCCATGGCCACGGCCACTTTGGGGCTGCTCGAGGCCTCGGTGCTCACCGGCAGCAGAATGACACGGCTGGCCACGGCATCGCCCAGCCGGTCTTTCAGCTGCGCGTAGTACAGGCTGCGGGGCTGAATGGACTCGTTCGACATGTCCCAGTAGCCGTTGCCACTGAACTGCGCCCAGGTGCCAAACGCCCAGTTCTGGGCCGTGGGTGGCTGGTAGCAGTCCACGCGGGCGGCGGTGCACTGCCAGAGCACGCTGTTGGCCACGGCCCAGCCGGCACCCTGCCCATCCTGCTCGCGGTTGCCGAAGCGCAGGGCCTGGCCGTATTCTTTCACGATGTCAAACAGCACCCCTGAGGCCCAGCTATCGATGCCACCGCTGAAGCTCAGGGGCTGCTCGGCTTCGCACTGCACAAAGGCATTGGGGCCGGCGGCGCAGTAGCCCAGGGCAAAATCGTGGTAGCCATTTTCGGCATACAGCCGCTGAAACAGGGTCTGCTGGCCCAAGGTGTAGAAAGTGTTGCGCCGCTCGCCGCCGATTTCCGATACCGGCTCCGTGGAAATGCAGTCTTCTACCGTGACGCGGCGGGCGGTATTGTGCGCCAGCACCGCCGAGCCGGCGAAGTGCCGGAAGGCCACCTGGCGTACCCAGGCGTCCTGCACGTCGTCCAGCACCACGGCCATCCAGCGGTGGTCTTCGTCCTTAGGGTTGGTTGCGTCAACTGTCGATTCCAAGCGTAGGTTTTCGATTCCCACCTGAGTTATCAGCCCCGGCCAGGTGTAGCGGGCCACGGTGCCGCCGCCGTAGGTTTGGTCGAGGGCGGTGGTTAGGGGCGCGTCCAGGGTGATGCCCGTGGCGTCGACCGCTACCACCTGCCGGTCCCAGCCCAGATTGCGCTGGCCGGGCTTCCAGCCGAGCGACGAAAGGCCACCGCCGAAGGTTTGCATGCCCAGTTTCTCAATCCAGGCGGCTGTGGAAGGCCGTTGCACCAGCACCCGGTCTCCCACTTTGAAGGCCGCCGCATTGGCAACCCGCACGGTGCGGGCATTCACGGGCACGTACCGGTCCGTGATGGCTTGGGCCGTTTCCAGCTTACGGTCGGGGCGGCCGGCAATGGTGATGAGGTGGTCGCGGCTCGAGCCGCTGCCCAGAATGATGGTGCCGCCCTCGCCCATGCCGCTGCCGCGTAGCACCACACCAGAAGCCCGAATAAACAGCCGGCCGGCAATTTCATACGTGCCTTTTTCCAGCAGTACCGCGCCGCGCAGGCCATCCTTGCCCAGAGGCCGCGCCGCTACGTAGTCGAGCGCGGCCTGCACGCGGGCCGTGGCATCGCCGGCTCGCACCGGCACTACTACGCGGATTTCGGCCATGGGAATGGCTTGCTCGCCGGCCCGGTAGCCGCAGTAAGAAAAGTCCGGAATGCGGTTTCCCAGTGAATCCGGGGTATACACCAGCTTGCCCTGCGGGCCCACGGCCACGGGCGCCGGTTTGGGAATGGGCTTGGGTTTGCCTTGCCCCACGGCCGTGCCAGCCGAAAGCAGACCAGCCAGGAGCAGGAAATAGAAGGAGCGGGTGGGGTGGGGCACAGGGAGTTTGTTTTCGGGCAGCAGCTCAGAAAGCACGTCATGCTGAGTGCAGCGAAGCATGACGGTTGGTAGGGGTGAGGTTACGGCTTCACGGTTTTCACTGCTACCAAGCTATTCAGGTAGTTCTCAATGTTGGTGTAGCCGTCTTTGCTCTTGGCCTGGGTGGCGTCGGCGGCGTTTTTGGGGTCGAGGCCGTTCTTCTTTTCGTAGTCGTCGGGCATGCCGTCCTTGTCCGAGTCAGCGTAGGGCTTGCCGGCGTAGGTGGGGTAGCCGCCTACTTGCGCGGGGTCGGTGATGATGCCGTTTTTGTAGGAATCAATCGGCAGGCGGCGGTGCTTGAACTGGGTGTCGGGCAGTTTCACGCCTTCTTTGTAGGTGATTTTGCCGGTGCGCACCTGCTCAATCACGCGGGCATCCACAGCGTCGCGCTTGGGCAGGGTGGCGCCCGCGTTTTCCAGCACGTAGGAGAGGGCTTTTTCGGCGGGGATGATGGTGATTTCCGGCATCGGCAAGGGCTTGTTCACCTTCATGTCGGCCATGTATTTGCCGGCGTTGGGCAGCTCTTCCACTTGCACGCCGCCATCCCAGTTGTCCTTGGTCACGTTGGGGTAGCCTTCCACGATGTTGCCGGCCACGTAGGCGCGGCCGTACACCTGGTACTTGAGCTTGCTGCGGCCCGATTCGGGCTTCAGAATGCGGTGGCCGATGTTGGTGTTCTTCGGCGTAGAGGGGCCGGGCTTATAGTAGTTGTTGATGATGTTGTAGAGGGCGCGGTAGTCGCCGCCGTCGGTGGAGCGGTGCACCCAGTTGAACATCACGTTGTTGGCGAAGTTGAACACCCCGTTCCAACCAATGGAGGGGTTGCGGCCCGCGTTGTCGGCCCACAGGTTGCGCATGAAGGTGCAGTTCTCGCCGCCCAGTGTGCTGCCAAAGGCGTGGTTCCAGGTATCGAGCGCCTCCGAGAAAATGGAGTTCTGAATGGTGATGTTCACCGTGCCCAATTTCTGCTCGGGAATGCCAGTGCTATCGTTGTACATGTGGCGGTACATCGACATGTTTTCGTCGAGGCCCCAAGAGGCCGAGACGTGGTCAATCATGATGTTGCCAATGGGGTTGCCGCCGATGGAATCGTCGCGCCGGCCCACGTTAGTCTCGCCGCGGCGGAAGCGCATGAAGCGCACAATGACATCGTGCGTGTTGAGCCATACCGATTCGCCGGCCACGCAAATGCCGTCGCCGGGCGCGCTCTGGCCCGCAATGGTGATGTAAGGTGCCCGGATGATGAGCGGAGTTTTCAGCCGAATGATGCCGGCCACGTTGAACACTACGATGCGGGCGCCGCCCTGCTCGCAGGCCTCGCGCAGCGAGCCGGGGCCGCTATCGGCCAGGCTGGTCACCACAATCACCCGGCCGCCGCGGCCCCCAAACGTGTAAGCCCCACCGCCCTCGGCGCCCGGAAACGCCGGGATGCCGGCCTGCGGCAAATCAATGGGGCGGGCTGCCCATGGAATGTAGGGTTTGCCCTCGCGCTGCTCCTTCTGAATGATGGGGTAGGCCTTGTTCCAGGCGATATCGGACTGGCGGCTGGCCGCGGCCATCATGTCCGCGCTGGCCTTTGCGATATCCGGCGGAATGGAGGGGTACTGGGCCCGCGCCACGAGTTGCGTCGAGAAAAAGAGGCCTAAAGCGCAGAGGGAAGCAACCGGTTTTTTCATGGGTGGGGTGGAGGAGTTTGACCGAAGCGAAATAACAAGGCAAAAGCCCCGGGCACCTATACCATTTTCTCGACCCTCTGTAGGATGTTATCATTCCATTTCGCGACCGGGCGCAGTCAGTCTGGAACCAGCAATTTAGCCATCAGGGCCGCTTCTTAATCGATAGGCTCAGCTGCGGGCACCGTTGCGGCAGAGCCAGCCGAAAGCCTGCGAAATTTCCTTTTGATAGCGTATAGGTTCCTGCGGCTGGGCCCAGCGCCGCTACAGCTGTTGCAAAGTACGCCGAACGCCTCCTGCTTACTGTTAAGTGCGCCCTGCGGGTGAGGGAGCACTTACCGCTGAGTTGGGACCAGCAAAATCCCTCGTTTTGCGATGGCAACATTCTACAACAGCCGGAGAAGATGGTATACAGTGCCGGCACGCGAGTCCGGTAATTTTGATAACGTCCATGCTCCCTTCTGCCCGGCAGAGGCAGCCGTTGGATACTGACCTAACTCTAACAAGCCGCGCCAATGCCCCGGAATCTGTGGAAGCTTCTTGCCACCAGCTATTTCTGCCTAAGCTGCTGGCTGCTGGCTCCCGTAGATGCCCACGCCGCGCCGGTGCCTGCGCAGCCCAATCGCACCATTCTGCTGCCCAAGAGTGCTCATGCCCGCTTGCGGTACGGTGCCGCCCGGCTGGCTACTGCCCTGCGGGCCGCCGGTTACCAGGTGAAAGTGCAGCAGCAGGATAAGCTGCCCGGCGGCAACGGCCTGATTGTAGTGGGCCGGACTACCGACGAACTCCTGCGGCAAGCCACCGCCGCGTACCATTTGAGCCCGGGCAAAACGCCGGGCAAAGAAGGCTTTTCTATCGTCTCGGGCGAGAAAAACGCCCTTATCATTGCGGGCGCTGACAATTCCGGGGCGCTCTACGGCTGCCTGGAGCTGGCCGAGCGGGTGCGCAGCCAAGGCAAAATCAGCGGAAGCCTAAATCTCACCGACCAGCCCGAAATGGTGCTGCGCGGCGCCTGCATTGGCGTGCAGAAGCCTTACTACCTGCCGGGCCGCACCGTGTACGAGTACCCGTACACGCCCGAAACCTTCCCGTGGCTCTACGACAAGGCCCTGTGGGTGCGCTACCTCGACCTGCTGGCCGACAACCGCATGAACTCGCTCTACCTCTGGAACGGGCACCCGTTTGCTTCCCTGGTGCGGCTGAAGGACTATCCCTACGCCGTGGAAGTGGACGACGCCACCTTCAAGAAGAACGAGGAGATGTACCACTTCCTGACCGCCGAGGCCGACAAGCGCGGCATCTGGGTGATTCAGATGTTCTACAACATCATCGTCTCCAAGCCCTTCGCCGAGCACCACAACATCAAAACCCAGGACCGCGCCCGGCCCATCGTGCCGCTCATTGCCGACTACACGCGCAAGTCCATTGCCGCTTTCGTGGAGAAATACCCCAACGTGGGTTTGATGGTGGCCCTGGGCGAAGCCATGGAAGGCGCCGGGCAGGACGACGTGGACTGGTTCACGAAAACCATCATTCCCGGCGTGCTGGACGGCCTCAAGGCCGCCGGGCAAACGGAATTGCCACCCATCGTGCTGCGCGCCCACGACACCGACGCGCCCCGCGTGATAACCGCCGCCCTGCCGCTCTACAAAAACCTCTACACCGAGGCCAAATTCAACGGCGAGGCGCTCACTACCTACACGCCGCGCGGCTCCTGGGCCGAGCTGCACCGCACGCTGAGCGGGATGAATTCGGTGCACATCGAGAATGTGCACATCCTGGCCAACCTGGAGCCGTTCCGCTACGGCTCGGCCGATTTTATTCAGAAAAGCGTGCTGGCCATGCACAACACCTACGGCGCCAACGGCCTGCACCTCTACCCGCAGGCCTCGTACTGGGACTGGCCCTACACCGCCGACAAAGCTCCCGAACGCCTGCTGCAAATCGACCGCGACTGGCTCTGGTACAAGGCGTGGTCGCGCTACGCCTGGCACGCCGACCGCCCCCGCCCGGCCGAGCAGACCTACTGGGGCCAGGAATTGGGCACGATGTACGGCTGCGATGCCACCGCCGGCAAGCAGATAATGGAAGCCTACGAGCAGGCGGGCGAAATTGAGCCGAAACTGCTGCGCCGCTACGGCATCACCGACGGCAACCGCCAGACCCTGACCCTGGGTATGCTCATGGGCCAGCTCATCAACCCCAAGCGCTACGGCCTGTTCACGCTGCTGTATGAGTCGGAAGCGCCGGAGGGGAGATGATAATCGAGTACGCCGAAAAAGAGGCGAAAGGGCTGCCGCACGTGGGCGAAACGCCGCCGCAGGTAGCCACCGAAGTGGTGGCGCACGGCAAGGCTGCCATCGCGGCCATTGAGCGCGCCGCCCCCGTCGTGACCAAAAACCAAGCGGAATTCGGGCGCCTGAAAAACGATATGTATTGCCAGGATGCCCTAGCCAATTTCTACGCCGAAAAGGTGCAGGCCGCCCTGCGCGTGCTGCGCTACAAGTACTCGCACAACGTGGCCGACCTGGAGCAGGCCGTGCCTTACCTGGAGCGCAGCCTGAGTTACTGGCAAAAGCTGGTGGGCCTGACGCAGGGCACGTATTTGTACGCCAATAGCATGCAGACCTCGCAGCGCAAAATCCCCATGCGCGGCGTAGACGGCACCTACAAAACCTGGGTAGAAATGCTGCCAGTGTACCAAAAGGAGCCTGGTGAACCTGCGCCACCACATCGACTCGCTCAAGGCCGTGAAAACCGTGCCGGCGGCTAAGAAGCTGGCCGTGTCCAACAATGCCTTCGTCACCCTGCTGAGCAAAGCGGGCAGCCCCTACAAACTGGCCCTTGGACAATCGCCTTTTGCCGACACCAGCGCGCAGATTACCGCCCTGGCGCCGGAGCTGCTGGCCCTGAAAGGCCTGCGGCTGAGCAAAGCCCAGCAAGCAAGCCAGGGCACCGAGGTAAGCTTCAAAACCGCCAAGCCGGTGAAGCTGCTGGTGGGCTATTTCACGCAGAAAAAGCCCGGCTACCTGTCCTCGCCGCAGCTCGAAACCGACGCCAGCGCCAACGACTACGGCCAAGCCGATATCAAAATCGCCAACGCGGCGCTGGTCGCCGGCCAGCCGCCGGTGAACGTGCATGCCTATTCTTTCAAAGCAGGCACGCACACCCTGAACCTGGGCCGCGGCGCCTGCCTCATCCTCGGTTTCATGGATGCCGACCAACCCCTGCGCACCTACAACGCGGGCCTGGGCGGCGGAGGCGAGCAGGTCAAGGAAATCGATTGGTTATTTGAGTAATTCAGCCCGCCATGCAGTTGCGAACCAAACCGTTTCTATTCCTTCTGAGTCTGCTGGGCTTAACCGGCCTGGCCGAGGTGGCCGCGCAACAAGCGCCCGCGTCGGTGCTGACGGCTGAGCACCTGCGCGCCAGCGTGGCCCGCTTCAATGCCCTGGACCAGGAGGACGTCATCAACCTCGTGCCCAATGCCCAGGCGGCCGACTGGTTGGCCCAACAGGTGCCGCTGTTCGAGTGCCCCGATTCGGCGCTGCAGGAAACGTACTACTACCGCTGGTGGACCTACCGCAAGCACCTCAAGCAGACGCCCGACGGCTTTGTGTTCACAGAATTCATCACGCCGATGAAGCACGCGGGGCTGCACAACACCATCAGCAGCGCCCTTGGCCACCACCTCAACGAAGGCCGTTGGCTGCACGACCCGCAGTTCACAGAGCAGTACACCCGCTTTTGGCTCAACGTGGATTCCAAGAAAACCAAGAAGCTGCACGCCTTCAGCAGTTGGCTGCAGGATGCGGTGTATAGCATGTACCTGGTAAGCCAAAACCAAGCCCTGGTGCAGGAACTGCTGCCCGTGCTCAGCGCCGACTACCGCCAGTGGGAAGCCGAGAAAATGCTGCCCAACGGCCTGTTCTGGCAGTTTGATGTGCGCGATGCTATGGAGGAATCCATCAGCGGTGGGCGCAAAGCGAAGAACATCCGGCCCACCATCAATAGCTACATGTACGGCAATGCCACCGCTATGGCGGCCATGGCCAAGCTGACGAAAACCGACAGCCTGGAACGCAAATACGCCCGGAAAGCCAAGCAGGCGCGCGCCGACGTGCAGCGTACTTTGTGGGACGACAAAGCTTCCTTCTTCAAGGTGCAGTACGAAAAGGGCGGCCTCTGCGAAGCGCGCGAGGAATTGGGCTACATTCCGTGGTATTTCTCGCTGCCGGCCGACAAGGCTAAATACGCCAAGCAGTGGGAGCAGCTCACCGACCCGGCCGGCTTTCAGGCGCCGTGGGGCATCACCACGGCCGAGCGGCGCGCGCCCGGTTTTCGTACCCACGGCTCGGGCCACGGCTGCGAGTGGGACGGCGCCGTGTGGCCCTACGCCACCACCCAAACCCTAAAAGGCCTGGCCAACCTGCTCACCCAGTACAAGCACCACGACGGCATGAGCCCGCAGGTGTACTACGCCGAACTGCGCAAATACACCCTCTCGCACCAGAAAAATGGCGTGCCCTACCTGGGCGAGTACCAGGACGAAAAAAACGGCGAGTGGCTGAAGGGCGACAACCCGCGCAGCAGCTACTACAACCACTCCGGTTTCGCCGACCTCATCATCACCGGCCTGGTGGGCCTGAAACCGCGTGCTGACAACGTGGTAGAGGTGTTCCCGCTAGTACCTACCGGGCAATGGGACTACTTCTGCCTCGACCAGGTGCGCTACCACGGCCGCATGATTTCCGTGATTTGGGACAAAACGGGCACCAAATACGGCAAGGGCCAGGGCCTGCGCATCCTGGCCGATGGCAAGGAAATCGGCCGCGCCAGCGAGTTGAAACGCCTGACAGCGAAGCTGCCCGGCTAAATATTTGGGCAAAACAGACCGCCATGCTGAGCGCAGCCGAAGCATCTCGCGTGCAGCAGTAAATGAAAATCAGTTGCGCGGGCGAGATGCTTCGGCTGCGCTCAGCATGACGGTTTGCCTTCTTCGTTTCCAATGAAATACCTTCTCCGCGTCCTCCTGCTTCTGCTCTGTACTCCGGCTGCCCAGGCCCAGGGCTACTACAACGTGCTCAAGTACGGCGCCCGCAACGACAGCACCAAGCTGGCCACGGCTGCCATTGCCAAGGCCATTGCGGCGGCGGCGAAAGCGGGCGGCGGCACGGTGTATTTCCCGGCGGGGCGCTACCGCACGGGGCCCATTCACCTCAAAAGCAACATCACCATTGAGATAGGAGCGGGGGCCATCCTTTATTTCAGCGACAATTTTGACGACTACCTGCCCATGGTGCCTTCGCGCTACGAGGGCATCGACGTGACTAGTTTTTCGCCGCTGTTCTACGCCTACAAGGCCGAGAACATCACCATCAAGGGCCGCGGCATCATCGACGGGCAGGGCAAAAGTGGTGGGACTACGCCGAAGGGCAGTCGCGCAAAAGCCAGGATTCGAAGTGGCAAAAGGAGTTTCAGCGGCTCAACGCCGACATCCTCAAGCCCGACCTGGCGGGCGTGATTGAGCGGGCCTTTCTGCGCCCGCCGTTCATACAGACCATGCACTGCAAAAACGTGCTGATTGAGGGCATCACCATCCGCAACTCCCCTTCTGGACGGTAAACCCGGAATTCTGCGAGAACGTGACCATCACGGGCGTGACCATCACCAACCCTCCCTCGCCGAATACCGACGGCATCAACCCGGAATCCTGCCGCAACGTGCACATTTCCAATTGCCACATCAGTGTGGGCGACGACTGCATTACCATCAAATCGGGCAAGGACAGGGCGGGGCGCAAGATGAACGTGCCGGCCGAAAACTACACCATCACCAACTGCACGATGCTCTCGGGCCACGGCGGCGTGGTCATCGGCAGCGAGATGTCGGGTGGGGTGAAGAAAATCACCATTTCGAACTGCATTTTCGACGGCACCGACCGCGGCATCCGCATCAAAACGGCTCGCGGCCGGGGCGGCGTGGTGGAGGATATTCGGGTGGATAACGTGGTGATGAAAAATATCCGGGAGCAGATGATAGTGCTGGACATGCAGTACGCCAACGCGCCGGCCGAGCCGGTGAGCGAGCGCACGCCGCGCTTCCGCAACATCCATTTCAGCAACATCACGGCCGAAGGCAACCAGGCCGGCCTGCTCAACGGCCTGGCCGAAATGCCCATCGAAAACGTCACGTTCAGCAACCTGAGCCTCGACGCCAAGCAGGGCTTTACCATTCGAGAGGCGCGCAACATTGCCTTTCACAACGTGCAGGTGAACAATACCATCGGCCCGGCAGTGCGTGCCGAAAACGTGCAGCTGCTGCGGCTCGATGGCGTGGGCAGCGCCACGCCCCTAGCCGGCACCCCGCTGGAACTGACCAACGTCGCCGACGCCTTTGTGTACAACTCGTTTCCAGCCGCTGGTACCGGAACCTTCCTCCAGCTCAAGGGCGCCAAAACCCGCAGCATTGTGCTGCAAAATAACAATTTCAAATACGTGAAGGCGCCCGTGTCGCAAGACGCAGCGGTGACCGAACGCGTGGTAGGGCAGTAGCGTGGACTCTGCGAGTCCGCGCATTGCTAGAACGTTCCGCCACGCGCGGACTCGCAGAGTCCACGCTACATTTTTCAACCTTTATGCCCCTTCCGCGCCTCCTGTTTCTGCTCTGCTGGCTCATGGCGTGCTCTTGCATGGCGCAGCAACCGCTGAAACTCTGGTACGCCCAGCCCGCCGCGAAGTGGACCGACGCACTGCCCATTGGCAACGGGCGACTGGGTGGCATGGTGTTCGGCGGGGTGGCGCAGGAGCGGATTCAGTTCAACGAAGCCACGCTCTGGACCGGGCGCCCGCGCAACTACAACCGGCCCGGCGCCGCGCAGTACCTGCCGCAAATCCGCCAACTGCTAGCCGATGGCAAGCAGGCCGAAGCCGAGCAACTGGCCGAGCAGCACTTCATGGGCCTGAAAGACCACGAGGAAAGCTACGAAGCTGAAAAAGCCGCTTGGCTGCAAAAGCTGCGCGCCGTGAACGTGGCCGAGGCCACCAGCGCCTCGCACGAGTGGAAACCCTCGCCCTGCCCACGCCCAACGGCTGGGAAAGCGCCGGCCTCGAAGGCCTGGACGGGGCCGTGTGGTTCCGCACCACCATCGAACTTCCAGCCGCCTGGGCCGGCAAAGACCTCACGCTGGGCTTGGGCCGAATTCGCGACGTGGACGTGACCTACGTGAACGGCCAGCAAGTGGGCACCGATGAAGGCATCAGCAAGAAGCGGCGCTATCGGGTGCCCACCGCCATGCTGCGCCCCGGCCGCAACGAATTGTCCATTCAGGTCATCAACTATTTCGACAAGGGCGGCCTGATTGGGGTGAAGGAAAAGCAGCCGGTGCTGGTGGTGTACCCCGAAGGCGCCGCTCCCGAAACTGGCGTGCCTCTGAGCCCTGCGTGGCAATACTGGGTGCAAGACGCCAACCCGCCGCTCGCGCCCAGCTACCAAGCGTCGTACCAGCCGTTCGGCGATGTGCTGCTGGATTTCCCAAATACTGATAGCACCACCACCTATCTACGGGATTTGGACATCGGCCAAGCCGTGACTCGGGTGGCTTACAGGCAAGGCGGCATTCCTTACGTGCGAGAGTATTTCGCTAGCGCCCCACGTCAAACCATTATTTCCCATCTGGGTGCTGGCACCAAGGGTAAGCTCAATTTCACAGCTCACTTTAACAGCCCGCATGGCAACCGGAAAATTTACCGGGTTGACGACCACACGCTGGCCCTGGCAGTGCAGGTGCGCGACGGGGTGCTCCGCGGCGTGAGCTACCTGCGCATCCTCGCGAAAGGCGGC
The DNA here is from genome assembly GCF_042665855.1 of Hymenobacter humi. Taxonomy (NCBI): domain Bacteria; kingdom Pseudomonadati; phylum Bacteroidota; class Cytophagia; order Cytophagales; family Hymenobacteraceae; genus Hymenobacter; species Hymenobacter humi. Next base: position 1,794,275 of record NZ_JBHTEK010000001.1, read on the forward strand.
CGGCTACGTGTGACGAATAATCAGATTCAACTTGAAAATGCGGACGAAGCCACGATTTTCTTAACTGCCGCCACCAATTTTAAGAATTATCAGGACGCTTCGGCCCAACCCGAATTGCTGGCAAAAAAGGTCCTAGATAAAGTCTCGACAAAAAATTACGAGGCCCTGAAAGCAGAGCACATCCGGGATTATCAGAAGCTTTTTGACACCTTCTCCGTTGACCTCGGGCACGGCCCCGGTGAGAAACGAATAATGACCGACGAGCGCATCAAGCACTTTACGGCGACCTCAGACCCCGCACTGCTGGCGCTGTACATGCAGTACGCGCGCTATTTGCTGATTGCCTCCTCGCGGGCTGGTGGGCTGCCCGCCAACTTGCAAGGCATCTGGAATGAGTCGCTAACGCCTTCGTGGGGCAGCAAATACACCACCAACATCAACCTGCAAATGAACTATTGGCCGGCCGAGGTGCTCAACCTCTCGGCTTGCACAGCGCCGCTGGTCAGCTTCATCAGCGAAGCAGCCCAGGCTGGTCAGGCCACCGCCAAAAACAACTACAACGCCCGCGGCTGGGTGCTGCACCACAACACCGATATCTGGCGCGGCACGGCGCCCATCAACGCCGCCAACCACGGCATCTGGGTGACGGGCGCGGCGTGGCTGTGCCAGCCCATTTGGGAGCATTACCAGTTCACGCAGGACCTAGCGTTTTTGCGCCAGCAGTACCCCGTGCTGAAGCTGGCCGCGGAGTTTTACGCTGATTTTCTGACCAAGGACCCGCGCACCGGCTGGCTCATCAGCACGCCTTCCAATTCACCCGAGCACGGCGGCCTGGTGGCCGGTCCCACCATGGACCACCAGCTTATCCGCGAGCTATTTACCATCACCAGCACCGCGGCCCAAATCCTCGGCGTCGACGCGGATTTTCAGAAAGTATTGGTTGAAAAAGCCCGCCAGGCGGCCCCCAACCAGATTGGCCGGCACGGCCGCCTGCAGGAGTGGCTAGAGGACCGAGACGATCCGGCCGACACGCACCGGCACGTGTCACACCTCTGGGGCGTGTTTCCAGGCACCGACATCAACTGGGAAGCCAACCCGGCCCTGATGCGGGCAGCCCAACAGTCGCTCACGCAACGCGGCGACGATGGCACCGGCTGGAGCCTGGCTTGGAAGGTCAACCTCTGGGCCCGCTTCCGCGACGGCAACCACGCCCTGCGGGTACTGGAAAAACTGCTCTCCCCAGCCGAAAACGCCACCGGCAGCGAGCAGGGCGGCGTCTACAAAAACCTGTTCGACGCCCACCCGCCCTTTCAGATTGACGGCAACTTCGGTGGGGCCGCCGGCATGGCCGAAATGCTGCTGCAAAGTCAAACCGGTACCCTCGACCTGCTACCTGCTCTACCAAGCGCGTGGTCTACGGGCTCCATCCGTGGCCTGCGCGCCCGGGGCGGCTTCTTGGTGAATATGAAGTGGGCTCAGGGCCAGCTGCAGGAAGTAGAAATTCAGTCCGAAGCCGGGCGTGAGTGCGTGGTGCGGTACGGCGAAAAGCAGCTGCGCCTGGCTACCAAACCCGGCAAAGTGTATAGGCTCACGGGTGACTTACAAATCAAATAACAGACCGTCATGCTGAGCTTGTCGAAGCATCTTTCCCGCAGCAGTAATTCAAGCTGCCACAACGAAGCAGTAGAGATGCTTCGACAAGCTCAGCATGACGGTTTGGGGTTGTCGGGATTTCTGAAATTTCGGCGAATTAGCCTGTTTCTCTTTGTCCTCTTGGCCTGGGCCAGCGATGCCCACGCCCAAACGACGCCGCGCACTACCATCCCCTTGCTTGACAACTGGCGGACCGTAGCCGACGACAAAAACCAGCAGGCCTTTGCCGGCTTCGAGCAGCCCAATTTCAAGGACCAAAGCTGGCAAACCGTAGCCGTGCCCCACAACTGGGACGCCTACGAAGGCTACCGCCGCCAGCGCCACGGCAACCGCCACGGCTACGCCTGGTACCGCAAGACGTTTGCAACGCCCGCATCGCAAAAGGACGCCCGCTACTTCCTGTTTTTGAAGGCGTGGGTTCCTATGCCACGGTGTGGCTGAACGGCCGGCCCGTGGGCACCCACGCCGGGGGCGCACCACCTTCACACTCGACGTGACCACAGCCCTGCAGCCCACCGGCCAGCCCAACGTGTTGGCCGTGCGTGCCGACCACCCGGCTGGCATTCAGGACCTGCCCTGGGTATGCGGCGGCTGTTCCGAGGAGCGCGGCTTCTCAGAGGGTTCGCAACCCATGGGCATCTTCCGGCCGGTGCAGCTCGTTATCACCAATCCGGTGCGTATTGAGCCATTTGGCGTACACGTCTGGGCCGATTCGAGTTTGTCGGCTCAAGTCGCCCGTCTGAGCGTGGAGACGGAAGTGAAGAATTACGGCGCCGTGCCTCAAAGTCTGACAGTCATTAATCAACTATTCGACCGGCAGGGGAGGACCGTTGCGGAAAGTAAGGCGAAGCAGAAGCTAAAGGCTGGAACTGTAGCTCAGTTTCGCCTGCAGCTGCCGGAGCTGAAGCAGCCCCACCTGTGGTCGTTGGCCGACCCATACTTGTACCGGTTGGTGACACGCGTGTTTGCCAAAGACCAGCTGATTGACGAGCAGGAAACGCCCTACGGCATTCGTTGGATCAGCTGGCCGATTGGCAAAACTGCGGCTACACAAAAGCAATTTCTGCTCAACGGCCAGCCCGTTTTCATCAATGGCATTGCCGAATACGAGCACCTACTAGGCCAGAGCCATGCCTTTAGCGATGCACAAATCCGCACGCGGGTGCAGCAGGTGAAGGCCGCCGGCTTCAACGCTTTCCGCGATGCCCACCAGCCGCACAACCTGCGCTACCAAGCCAATTGGGATTCGTTGGGCGTGCTGTGGTGGCCACAACTGGCGGCGCACGTGTGGTACGACACACCGGCATTTCGCGCCAACTTCAAAAATCTGCTCACCGACTGGGTGAAGGAGCGCCGCAACAGCCCCTCGGTGGTGCTGTGGGGCTTGGAAAACGAAAGCACCTTGCCGGCCGACTTCGCCCGCGAGTGCACTGCCCTCATCCGTCAGCTCGACCCCACGGCTTCGCGCGAGCGCAAAGTCACGACCTGCAACGGCGGCCAGGGCAGCGACTGGGACGTGCCCCAGAACTGGACCGGCACCTATGGCGGCGACCCCGCCACCTACGCCGCCGACGTGGCCCGGCAAGTCCTCATCGGCGAGTACGGCGCCTGGCGCACCCTCGACCTGCACACCGAAGGCCCCCGTGCTTAACGGCGGGCCGTTCAGCGAGGACCGATTCACCCAGCTCATGGAGCAGAAAGTGCGCCTCGCCGAATCGGCCAAAGACCAGACCGCGGGCCACTTTTTCTGGCTGTTGACCTCGCACGACAACCCCGGCCGGGTGCAGGGCGGCGAAGGCCAGCGCGAGCTCGACCGCATTGGGCCGGTGAATTATAAAGGGCTGCTCACGCCCTGGGAGGAGCCCACCGACGCGTTTTACATGTTCCGGGCCAACTACGCGCCCAAGGAAAAGGAGCCGATGGTGTACATCGCCTCCCACACCTGGCCCGACCGCTGGCTGACGCCCGGACGCAAAGACAGTCTAACCGTGTACTCCAACTGCGACGAAGTGGAGCTGTTTAACGACGTGAAAGCTGCCTCGTTGGGCCGGAAAACGCGCGCCGGCGTCGGCACCCATTTTCAATGGGACGGTGTCGATATTAAGTACAACGTGCTCTACGCCGTGGGCTACGTGGGCGGCAAAGCGGTGGCCAAGGACTACATCGTGCTGCACCACTTGCCCAAAGCGCCCGGTTTTGATGCCTTCCTGGCCGATGCCCAGCCCATCACGCAGCCCCAGCCCAATTACAACTACCTCTACCGCGTGAACTGCGGCGGCCCCGAGTACGTGGACCGTCACGGCAGCACCTGGCAGGCCGACCAGCCCCGCCCCAACCCGCAAGCATGGGGCTCCGAATCGTGGACCCAGGATTTTCCGGGCCTCTCGCCCTTCTTTGCCAGCCAGCGCCGCACTCACGACCCTATTGCCGGTACCACCGATTGGCCCATGTTTCAAAGCTTCCGCTACGGGCGTGAGAAGCTGCGCTACTACTTCCCGGTGCCCAACGGCGAGTACTTGGTGGAGCTATATTTCGTGGAGCCCTGGCTGGGCACCGGCGGGGACTGGACTGCACCGGCTGGCGGCTGTTCGACGTGGCCCTCAACGGGCAAACCGTCCTCAAAGACCTCGACATCTGGAAGGAAGCCGGCCACGACCACGCGCTGAAGAAAACCGTGAAAGCGCAGGTGACGGACGGTCAGCTCACCATCTCCTTCCCGCACGTGTCTTCCGGGCAGGCCATCATTGCCGGCATTGCCATCGCCAGCACTGGTGCCTCCGCGCAGCCGGCAGCAGCGCCCCAAAGCATCATCAGCGGCCTACGGGTAGCCAATCCGGCCCAAGCCGCGCTATGGTCCACTCAAACATGGCTCGATACGGGCAGCCAGCCATACTCCAACTCGCCGATTGCGTTTAGTGCATTGCCTTCGGCATTGTACGGCGCCGAATGGTTGCGGGGTCCGCTGAAGGTTCCCACCGTTGTTGGGCCGGGCCTTGGCTTCACCGTCACCACAGCCGCCGATGTTTACGTGGCCCTCGATGCCCGGCAAAGCACCCGCCCGGCTTGGCTGCAAGCCTACGAGGATACCAAAACCACGCTGGAAACCAACGAGCACGGCGGCCACCAGTACCGCGTGTACCGCCAACGCTTTCCGGCCGGCGCCCCGGTGAACCTCGGCCCAAACAGCGGCTTGGCGCAGATGCGGCCCTACCTCGTGGCCGTGAACCGGGCCACCACCATCGAGCCGGCCTACGACCTGAAATCGGTGACCGGCTACAAGCCCGCTACAGCCCGCGTAACTGGCCCCGGCATGTCGAAGGAAACCGTCAATACCAAGGAGAGCATCACCTTCAAAGAGCCCCGCGGCGGGGCCGTGGAGTGGACCATCAGCGTGGGCGTGGCCGATACGTATTCGCTCACCTTGCGTTACGCCAACCAGCTCGCCAAGCCGCTGACGGGCAAGCTGTCGGTGTCGCTGGCCGATGGCACGCTATTGCGGGAAGAGGAGGTGACCCTGGTGCCCTCCAAACCGGGCAAGTGGAACTACCTGGCCAGCTCAACGGGCAGCATGATTAACGCGGGCAGCTACAAGATAAAGCTCAGCGGCACCGATGCCGCCGGGCTCAGCGTATCGGGCCTGGATGTGCAGTAGGGCCGGGGCGGGCCGCAGGATAGTCAAGATGGTACAACAGGTGGGGAAAATCATACAGGCGGCCCGTCGGGGCGCTTGGTAAATTTGCTAATGGGACGACAAGCCCGGTTTTGGGCCACATGTCGCGGCAATTCGGTAATATGGCCTCATGAGCAATTTGCGAGTTCTTGACCTGGTCATCATTGCGCTGTACCTAGTGGCCATGATAGCCGTGGGAGCCTACTTCTCCCGAAAAAACCTCAACGCCGAGCAGTACTCCAGCGCCTCCGGGCTGATTCCAGGCTGGGCCATCGGCATGTCGATTTACGCGACGTTCCTGAGCAGCAACACCTTTCTGGGCGTGCCGGGCAAGGCCTTTGGCACCAACTGGAACGCCTTTGTCTTCAGCATTTCCATGCCCCTGGCGGCCTGGGTGGCGACGAAATACTTCGTGCCATTCTACCGCAGCACCGGCGAGATTTCAGCCTACACGCATCTGGAGCACCGTTTTGGCAGTTGGGCGCGCACCTACGCGGTGGTGTGCTTTCTGCTCACGCAGGCTGGCCCGCATCGGCTCCATCTTCTTCGGCATTGCCCTCACGCTGCAGGCGCTCACCGGCTTTTCGATGGAGATGATTATGCTCGTCACCGGCTGCTGCATCATCGTTTACACGGTGCTGGGCGGCATCGAGGCCGTTATCTGGACCGAGGTGGTCCAGGGCGTGGTGAAAACCTTCGGGGCGCTGCTGATTCTATATCTGATTGTGACCAACATGCCGGGCGGCTTTTCGCACATCATGGCCATTGGGCAGGAGCAGCACAAGTTCAGTCTCGGAGGCTTTGCGCCCGATTTCACGCAGTCGACCTTCTGGGTAGTGCTGCTCTACGGCTTCTTCATTAACCTCAATAACTTCGGGGTTGACCAGAACTACGTGCAGCGCTACCACACGGCCACGTCATCCAAGCAGGCAGCCAAATCCATCTGGCTGTGCGTCCTGATTTACGTGCCGGCCTCGCTGCTCTTTTTTATCATTGGCTCGGCGCTGTTTGCTTACTACCAAGTGCATCCGGAACTGATTGAGGCTGTGAAGCTGAAAGTGGCCGCCGAAAAACTGCCCCTGGCCGCCACCGCCGCCCAGATTTCCCAGGTCGCGGCGCAGCTCCATCCCGCCGACTACGGCGACAAGGTGATGCCGCACTTCATGGTCACGAAAATCCCGCCCGGCTTCGTCGGCCTCATCGTGTCGGCCATCCTGTCGGCGGCCATGAGCACCATCAGCTCGGGCATGAATGCCTCGGCCACGGTCTTCACCGTCGACATCTACGAGCGGCACTTCCGGCCCAACCTTGGCGTGAAACAAACCATGCGCACGCTGCACCTGGGTACAGTGGCGGTGGGCCTGTTGGGCATGGGCGTCGGCATTGCCATGATAGGCGTGAAAAGCGTGCTCGACGTGTGGTGGGAGCTCTCGGGCATCTTCGCGGCGGGCATGTTGGGTTTGTTTCTGCTGGGCATCATCAGCCGCCAAACCCGCAACGCCGAAGCCCTCACGGCCACCATTATCGGCGTGCTGGTGATAGTCTGGCTCACGCTCTCGCCCAACCTGCCCGATACCCTGGCCGGCCTGCGCAACCCATTGCATAAGAGCATGGTCATCGTGGTGGGCACGCTCACCATCTTCCTGCTCGGCCTCTTGCTCACGCGCTTTCGCCGGAGCCGCGCCGTGCGCCCCACTCCCGAAGCATACCAACAATCCGTCCACTAGGCGGAGTCACGTTTTTCTACCCCCACGGCCCGCCCGCAGCCTCCGTTACCAAGCCCTATTCTTATGAAAAATTCGCCCAAGGGATTTATCCCAGTCATGCTCATGCCCTTTCAAAACGACGGGCAAATTGACTATCCCGCCCTTACCCGTTTGACTGAGATGTACTTAAAGGCCGGAGCTGCCGGTTTGTTCGCCAATTGCCTCTCCAGCGAGATGTTTGAGCCTGAGCGCCGAAGAGCGTCTGCAAAGCATCCGCCACGTGGTGAACGTGGCGGGCGGCGCCGTGCCTGTGGTGGCCACCGGCACCTTTGCCGGCACGCTCACCGAGCAGGCCAATTTCGTGAAGGAGGTGTACGAGGCCGGCACCGAGGCCGTCATCGTCATCACAGGGCTGCTAGCCCAGCAGGAAGATTCCGATGAGGTATTCAACGAGCGTTTCCAGCGCCTGCTCGAGGGGACCAGCGGCGTGCCCCTGGGCTTCTACGAGTGCCCCGAGCCCTACAAGCGGGTGCTTTCGGCCGAGCAGTTGGGCCAGTTCGTGAGCACCGGCCGCGTGACCTACCACAAAGACACCTGTCTGGATATTGAGCAGATACGGGCCAAGTTGGCTGCCACGCAAGGCCATCAATTCGGCCTTTACGATGCCTACATGGGCCACGCGGTGGAATCGCTGCGGGCCGGCGCGGCGGGCCTGTCGTGCATTCAGGGCAATTTCTTCCCGGAGCTAATCGTGTGGCTGTGCAAGAACTACGACAATGCCAGCCTGCGCGCCGAGGTAGACGAAGTGCAGGATTTCTTCATCAAGAATATGGGCGTGATGCACGACGTGTACCCCACCGTGGCCAAGTATTCCCTCAAGCAGCGGGGCGTGGATATTTCCACCTTCACGCGCCGGAAAGTGGGCACCTTTACTAGCTCCACCCGCGCAGGCGTCGAAGCCCTATATGGCGACTACAGCACCCTAAGCCGCCACTTGGAGCTGGTGGCGTAAGCGGCGCCCCTGCTGGCAGTCATAATAGTATTGAGCTAAACAAGAAGGTCCTGCTGCGGAGCTCCGCAGCAGGACCTTCTTGTTACGTTAGGCTTTCACGCCGTCCCCGCCCAATTAAGCCGCCATGGCCAATTCCCGGTGGTTGTGCAGATACTTCTTCTTGTACTCCAAAGGAGTCATCTTCGTGATTTTCTTGAAGTGCCGATAGAAGTTGGAAACGTTGTTGAACCCGCATTCGAAGCAGATAACCTCCGTGGGCATCTTGTCTTCGATGAGCTGGCGGCAGGCCTGGCTGATGCGAATTTCAATCAGAAAATCGTAGTAGGTCTTTTTGGTTATCAGCTTAAAGTAGCGGCAGAACGACGTGACGCTCAGGTTGCTGATGGAGGCGATTTCGTCGAGCGTAATCTCGTTTTTATAGTTCGACAACGTGTAGTTGCACACCTTGTTGATGCGTTGCACGTCCGACTCGTTGCTCTGCTTGAAGGCGTGGTGCTCGGAGGCGATGGTCTTGACTTCTGCCGTCTCCGACAGGATTTTCAGGATGGATAGGAAGATGATGATGCGGTCCAGGTCAGTAGCGTGCACGGCCTGGCGCATGAGCGGGGCCAGCTTGGCCTTAGCCTTGCCGCTGATGAGCAGGCCGCTTTTGGCTTTCTCAAACAGCTTGGGGATGAGGTAGGCCTCGGGCAGGCCGAAGAGGTAGCGGCCCAGGCACTCGGGTAGAAACTGAATGACAATGGCCTCCACTTCCTTCTCCGGGTTGCCCTGAAAGTACTCCTCGTTGCAGCGCCAGGTGTGGGGCAGGTTGGCGCCAAGCAGCACGATTTCGCCCGCCGAAAAATTGCTGATGTTGTCGCCCATCAGCCGCACGCCCTCGCCCTTGATAACGTAATGCAGCTCCAGTTCCGGATGATAATGCCACACGGTGCCGAAGTTGGGCTTCTGGTCGTGGCGGACGCTAAAGGAGCTTTGCGTATTAACCGGGACTTTGTGGAAATGGGCTTTCATAGGAAAATAGAGTTGGTGGGAATTGTGGAACGGGATAAAAAATTCGCGCCTGGAAAGCAAAAGGGGAGGTAGCAGGGCTACCTAATCATGAAATCGTTTGGGGTAGAATTGAGAGAGCGAGTGTAGTAAAAGGTGACAACCGAGCAGCAAGGCTTCTCTAGGATGTTATCCTATGGAGCAAAAAGCCCCAGGCCAGCAATTGGACTGCCCGGTGGGCTGGTAAGTGGATACCAATTTATCGGCGTTACCAACAGGCACTCTCCTGTACTTGCCTGCTCCGAGCTTTCCAGTTGATGAAATCATGGAAGGAATGGATGTGCGGGGCTACGGGCTGCTGAAAATAAACGGGTCCTTACCGGTGGAGCCCATGGCAACATCCTACACTAAGTAGGCAATGGCGGGTAAGGCCTGCGGGCAATAGACTAGCAAATTTGTCTACCCAGTATTCCGAAGTTTTTCTCCACCGAATGCCGCCGGCAAACGGCCCTCGTCCGGGCCTGCTGCCGGTTTCGGTTCACACTTTTCAGCAGCACGCCGTGGTTTCTGTGCCTTCCAAAGAAGTATTGCTCCTTGCCAGCGGCGACTTGCGCCTTGCGGCCAACCAAAACTGCTGGGCCGCCCAGCAGGCCATGGAAAAATGCCTCGGCGAAGCCCTGGCCCGGCAGGGCTGGTCGGTGAAGCGGGCCCACGCCTACGACCCCGACAAGCAGCACGGCTTCATCGATTCGCAGCGCATGGGCATGGATGTGTTTCGGTCCCTGAACCCCCTGCAACCCCTTATTGTGGCCGAGAGCGTGTGGCAGTATTCGCACCACGTGCTTTCGGGCCTCACCACCCACCAGGGGCCCATCCTCACGGTGGCCAACTGGAGCGGCACCTGGCCCGGCCTGGTGGGCCTGCTCAACCTGAACGGCTGCCTCACCAAGGCGGGCGTGCCCTACAGCACGCTCTGGAGCGAAGATTTTACCGATGACTTTTTTGAAACTGGCCTGAAACAGTGGCTCACCCAGGGGCGCGTGGTGCAGGACCTGCGCCACGTCACCAGCTTCGCCCAGGCCGCGGTGCCGGCCGCCGAGGAGCAAACCGGCCGGGCGTTTGCCCAGCGGTTCCGGCAGCACAAGGCCATCATGGGCGTGTTCGACGAAGGCTGCATGGGCATGTACAACGCCATTGTGCCCGACGAACTGCTGCACGCCACGGGCGTTTTTAAGGAGCGGCTCAGCCAAGCCACGCTCTACGCCGCCATGCGCGAGGTGACCGCTGCCGACGCCCGGGGGTGCTGGATTGGCTGCTCGCCCAAGGCATGAAATTTAACTGGGGCACCCAGGAGGCCACCCAGCTGACCCTGGCCCAGACCCTGGAGCAGTGCAAGATGTACATCGCCGCCGTGCGCATCGCCGCCGAGTTTGGCTGCGACACCATCGGCATTCAGTACCAGCAGGGCCTCAAAGACCTGACCGTGGCCAGCGACTTGGCCGAAGGCCTGCTCAACAACACCGACCGGCCGCCGGTGTACGCCGCCAGCGGTGAGGAGCTGTACGCCGGCCAGGCGCTGCCCCACTTCAACGAGGTGGACGAATGTGCCGGCCTTGATGCCCTGCTCACCTACCGCCTGTGGCATGAGCCTGGGCATGTCGGGCGACACCACCTTGCACGACCTGCGCTGGGGCCAGACCTACGACACCGGCGACGGCGAAGAGTTTGTGTGGGTGTTCCTGATATCGGGAGCGGCCCCGCCTTCGCACTTTATCGACGGGTACGCGGGCACCAGCAGCGAGCGCCAGCCGCCCATGTATTTCCGGCTGGGTGGTGGCAGCGTGAAAGGCGTCAGCCGCCCCGGGTCCATCGTCTGGAGCCGGGTATACGTCATGAACGGCAAGCTGCACTGCGACCTAGGCGTGGGCGAAGCCGTGGCCCTGCCCGCCGCCGAAACCAAGCGGCGCTGGAAGCTCACCACGCCCGAGTGGCCCATCATGCACGCGGTGCTGAAGGGCGTGAGCCGCAACCAGATGATGGCCCGCCACAAGGCCAACCACATTCAAGTAGTTTATGCTCCCTACGAGGCCAAGGCCCACCAGGCCTGCCGCATCAAAGCCGCGGCCCTAGCCGAGCTAGGAGTGGAAGTGCATTTTTGCGGCGACGTGGCGGGCATCAATGCAGCGCCCGTGCTCGAACACGCCGCCCAGCCGGCTTAAGCGTGCCGTCCTCTCCGCTTTGCAACGCACTATTACCAATGATTTCAAGCTGATCAAGCAACATTCCCCATCCTCCAACAGCTATGAACAAGCGCTTTGCCCTGCTTTCTGCTCTCCTTGTCTCGGCCGGTGCCGCGCCCGCCTGGGCTCAGTACCCCACCATTCCGCCCGAGGTAGAAGCCAAGGCCGAGGCTGCGCTGAATGACGCCAAAAAACGTTCGGACGTGGCCTGGCAGAAGGCCCTGCCCATCGTTGAGGCCGAAGCCAAAGCCGGCAAGCCCTACGTGCCGTGGGCAGCCCAACCGTCGGATTTGCCGCAGGCCACCATTCCCGCGTTTCACGGCGCCGAGGGCGGCGGGGCGTATTCCTTCGGTGGGCGGGGCGGCAAAGTGTACGTGGTGACCAGTTTGGCCGACAGCGGCCCCGGCACCTTGCGCGAAGCTTGCGAACAAGGCGGCGCGCGCATCGTCGTCTTCAACGTCGCCGGCATTATTCAGCTCAAGAGCCCCATTATCATCCGCGCACCCTACATCACTTTGGCGGGCCAAACGGCCCCTGGCGACGGGGTTTGCGTGGCCGGCGAGTCCATTTGGCTCAATACCCACGACGTGGTGGTGCGCTACCTGCGCTTCCGGCGCGGGGCCATGGACGTAGGCCGGCGCGACGACGCGCTGGGCGGCAACCCGGTGGGCAACATCATGATTGACCACGTCTCGGCTAGCTGGGGCCTCGACGAGAACATGTCGATGTACCGCCACGTGTACAACAACCCCCAGACCGGCAAGGCCGATAAGCTGCCGACCGTGAACGTGACCATTCAGAATTCCATCTTTTCGGAAGGGCTCGACACCTACAACCACGCCTTCGGCAGCACCATTGGCGGGCTGAATAGCGCGTTTGTGCGCAACCTGTGGGCCAATAACATCAGCCGTAACCCCTCGGTGGGCATGTACGGCGACTTTGGCTTTGCCAACAACGTGGTGTTCAACTGGTGGAACCGCTCGGCCGACGGGGGGACAACCGCTCGCAGTACAACTTCGTGAACAACTACTACAAGCCCGGCCCCATTACGCCACTCGACAAGCCCATCAGCTTCCGCATCCTCAAGCCCGAGGCCAGCCGCGACAAGGCGCTGGGCCAGGTGTACGGCCAGGCTTACGTGGCCGGCAACATCATCGAAGGCAACGAGAAAATCACCAAAGACAACTGGGCGGGCGGCGTGCAGCTGGAAGACGTGGCCGAGCCGGAGAAAATCCTGGCCGGCATTCGCCTGAACGAGCCGCTGCCCTTTCCGCACGTCACCGTAGTTCCGGCCCTGGAGGCCTACCGGTTTGTGCTGGCCAACGTGGGCGCCACCCTGCCCCGGCGCGACGCCGTGGACGCCCGCATTGTGGAGGAGGTGCGCACCGGCAAAATCGTGTACGCCAAAGACGCCAAGCCCTCGGCTAAGAGCCCCTACATCAAGCGCCGCCTGCCCGAAGATTCCTACAAAATGGGCATCATCACCGACCCTGCCCAAGTAGGCGGCTACCCGGTTTATAAGGGCACGCCCTACAAAGACAGCGACCACGACGGCCTGCCCGACGCCTGGGAAACCAAGCACGGCCTCGACCCCAAAAGCGCTGCCGACGCCACCCAGGACCGCGACAAAGATGGCTACACCAACATTGAGGAGTTCCTCGACAGCGTGGTGAACTTGCAAACCGTGCGCCCCACCGAAAAGCGCAAATCATAGCCTGTAGCGTGGACTCTGCGAGTCCGCGCGTGTACGGTCAACCAATGCGCGGACTCGCAGAGTCCACGCTACAACCCCTCCTCATGTTCCTGAAAGCGTGTACTTCTTCTCTGCTACTAGCGCTTCTGCTGTCGCTGGTAGCCTGGGCTCCGGCTGCTGAGCCCACGGGCCACTCAAGGTGTCGCCCAACGGCCGCTACCTGATGACGGGCAGCGGCAAGCCCTTTTTCTGGCTGGGCGACACGGGCTGGCTGCTCTTCAACAAGCTCAAGCGCGAAGAAGCCGAAACCTACCTCGAAGACCGCCGCAAAAAAGGCTTCAACGTGATTCAGGTGATGGTGCTGCACACCGTACCGGCCATCAATGTGTACGGCGACTCCGCTTTGGTGAAGGGCGACGCGGCCCGGCCCAAGCTCACCCCCGGCGTCCTGGCCACCGACGCGGCGCAGTACGACTTCTGGGACCACGTCGACTACATCGTGGACCTGGCCGCCAAAAAGGGGCTTTACATGGGCCTGGTGCCGGTGTGGGGCAACAACGTGAAAGCCGGCAAGGTCAACCAGCAGCAGGCCAAAACCTACGCCACCTTCCTGGCCGAGCGCTACAAAAACCGCCCGAACATCATCTGGCTCAACGGCGGCGACATCAAAGGCTCGGATTCGCTGCAGGTGTGGAAGTCCATTGGCGCCACGCTCAAAGCCGTGGACCCCAACCACCTGGTGACCTTCCACCCGCGCGGGCGCATGCAGTCTTCCGACTGGTTTCAGCAGGAGAAATGGCTGGATTTTAACATGTACCAGTCGGGCCACCGCCGCTACGAGCAGGACACCTCGAAGAACGAAAAACTGCACTACGGCGAGGACAACTGGCGCTACCAGCAAGCCGACTACCAAATGAAGCCTGCCAAGCCGTCCCTGGACGGCGAGCCTTCCTACGAAGGCATTCCGCAGGGTTTGCACGACGTGGCCCAGCCCCGCTGGAACGCCGCCGACGTGCGCCGCTACGGCTACTGGTCGGTGTTTGCGGGCGCTTTTGGCTACACCTACGGGCAGAATTCGGTGATGCAGATGCACAGCGCTTTTGATAAGGGCAGCGCCTACGGCTCGAAGGAGTTGTGGTCCTCGGCCATCAGCGCGCCGGGCTCGGCCCAGATGGTGCACCTCAAGAACCTGATGCTCTCGCGGCCCTTCTTTGAGCGCGTGCCCGACCAGTCGCTCATTGCCGGTAATGCGGGCCAGAAGTACAACCGCCTCCTGGGCACGCGCGGCAAGAACTACGCCTTCGTTTACACCTACAACGGTCGCAACCTGAAGGTGAATCTGGGCAAAATTGCCGGTACCAAAGTGAAGGCCGCCTGGTACAGCCCGCGCGATGGCAAAACCACGGCCATCGGCACCTTTCCGAACAAAGGAACGCGGGAATTCAACCCGCCCGGCGAGCAGAAGGACGGCAACGACTGGGTGTTGATTCTGGATTCCGTCAGCTAAAGCGCCGTGCGTACCTCCCACCTTACATCCCTTTTTGTTTTCAGCAGCGCGGCGCTGCTGAGTTCCTGTGCGAAAGAGGCCTACATGTTCACGTCGTTTCGCGAGCCGGCCACCGATGGGCTGCACTTGCTCTACAGCTATGACGGCTACCAGTGGCAGGACCTGGGAAGGTCGTTTTTGAAGCCGCAAGTGGGGCCGAGCAAGCTGATGCGCGACCCCAGCATCACGCAGGGGCCCGATGGTACCTACCACCTGGTCTGGACCTGCGGCTGGAAGGGCGACAAAGGCTTCGGCTATGCCAACTCCAAGGATTTGGTGCACTGGTCAGAACAGCGATTTATCGATGTGATGAGCCACGAGCCGACCACCGTGAACGTGTGGGCCCCCGAGATTACCTACGACCCGCCCACCAGGCAGTACCTCATTGTGTGGGCCAGCACCATTCCGCTGCGGTACCCGAAAGGGCAGGAGGACGAGGACAACAACCACCGGCTCTACTACACTACGACCAAAGATTTCCAAACCTTCGCGCCCACGCGCCTCTACCTCGACCCCGGTTTCAGCGCCATCGACTCCGAAGTGCTGCGGCGCGGCGCGGAGGATTACGTGTTGGTGGTGAAAGACAATACCCGGCCCGAGCGCAATATCAAAGTGGCTTTTGGGCCCACGGCCACAGGGCCTTTTGCTAAGGTGTCGGCGCCCTTTACCGCCAACTTTACCGAAGGGCCCAGCGTGGCCAAGCTGCCACATAACCAGTGGCTGATTTACTACGATGCCTACAAGGAGAAGAAATACGGCGCCATGAAAACCACCGATTTCATCACCTTCACCGACGTGTCGGCCCAGACCAGCGTGCCGACGGGCCACAAGCACGGCACCATCTTCATGGTGCCGCGCCGGACGCTCAAGAAACTGTTGCAAACCGGGCCGGCCGAGGCTCCTGCGGCAACTTCACGCACTCAAGCCCATGACTAAACTCAGCAGCATCTGCACCCACGGTTTCCTGGCAGTAGCGCTGCTTGGCAGCTCGGGGGCATACGCCCAGGAAACCATCCGCTACACGGGCACCACGCTCAGCAATGTGGACTACCACCACGGGCAGCTGCGGCCAGCCATCGGGGTGCACGCCCAGCAAGTGGTGCGCGCCAACCGGGAGCACCCCGACGCTGCCAACGGCGAGGGCTGGACCTACAACCATGCCCCCATGCTGGCCTACTGGAACAAGCAGTTCTACCTGCAGTACCTCAGCAACCCGGTGGGCGAGCACGAGCCCCCGGGCGCACCCTGTTGATGACGTCGAAAGACGGCCACACCTGGGCCAACCCGATGGTGGTTTTCCCGCCTTACAAAATCCCGGACGGCGTGACCAAGGACAACCGCCCGGGCAAGGTCGCCAAGGACTTGTATGCCGTGATGCACCAGCGCGTGGGCTTCTTCGTGTCGAAGAAAAACCGCCTGCTCACGCTGGGCTACTACGGCATTGTGCTCGAGCCCCACGACGACCCGAACGACGGGCGCGGCATTGGGCGGGTGGTGCGCGAAGTGCTGCCCAACGGCAAGTATGGCCCCATTTATTTCCTGCGCAACAACGCCTCCTGGGATAAGTCGAAATCCACGTACCCCTTCTACACCACCAGCAAGGACAAAGGCTTTGTGGCCGCCTGCGAGGAAATCCTGGCCAATCCGCTGATGATGCAGCAGATGGTGGAAGAGCAGGACCGCAACGACCCGTTGATTCCGCTCAAGAAAGACTACAAAGCCTTCAGCTACTACCACCTGCCCGACAACCGCGTGGTGGGCCTCTGGAAGCACGCCCTCACCACCATCAGCCCCGATGGCGGTAAAACCTGGCCCAACCCCGTAATTCGTGCGCCGCACTTCGTGAACAGCAACGCCAAAATCTGGGGCCAGCGCACCACCGACGGGCGCTACGCCACGGTGTACAACCCCTCGGAATTTCGTTGGCCGCTGGCCATTTCGACTAGCGCCAATGGGCTGGACTATACCGATTTGTGGCTCGTGCACGGCGAAATATCGCCCATGCGCTACGGTGGGGCCTACAAAAGCTATGGCCCGCAGTACGTGCGCGGCATCCAGGAAGGCGACGGCATTCCGCCCGACAAAAATCTGTGGGTGACTTACAGCATGAACAAAGAGGACATCTGGTTGGCCTCGGTTCCGGTGCCGGTTCGCGCCAAAGCAGAGAGCCACGCGAACGACGTTTTTGCGCAGCTGCCCGCCGGGCAAGAGCTGGCGAATTGGAATACTTACAGCCTGGTGCAGGCGCCGGTGAGCATCGGCGCGCTGCCCGACGGCACAAAAGGCCTCGTCTTTAAGGATTCCGACAAGTTCGACTACGCCAAGGCCGAGCGGGTAATCCCGGAGGCCAAAAAGGTGGTGGCCGAGTTCTCGGTCGTGCCCGCCCAAAACGACAAGGGCCTGCTGCAAATCGAGTTTCAGGACGGCAAAGGCACGCCGGCCGTGCAGCTTACTTTCGATGCCGAGGGCAACTTCCGCCACAAGGCCGGCTCGCGCTTCAAGAACATCACAAAGTACCAGGCCGGCCAGCAATACGACGTGCGCGTGGCGCTCGACGCCGATAGCCGGTCCTTCACCGTGGCGGTGAATGGCAAGCCCACGGGTACCTACATCTTCTTCGCGCCGGTGGCATCGTTCGAGCGCATCATGTTCCGGACGGGCGAGGCCCGGCACTTTCCCACGCCCGACACGCCCGCCGACCAGGAATACGATTTGCCGAAAGCCGGCGACTCGGACCCGCTGGCGGTGTTCTACCTGAAATCCCTGAAAACGTCTGCCCCCGAGTCTACGCCCGGCCCGGCTGCTACGGGACCAAGCGGCCTTTAAGCAGTACTGGTCAGGCCGCGCCGGCCGAAGCATTTCTCCCTTTGGTTGAACCGAAGTTCAGCGCAGGGATGGTGAGACTGATTGCGCCGGAGAGGTGCTTCGGCGGGCGCTTCCTGACCACTTGTTGCCATTTTTAACCCACTGATACCTGCTACTATGCCCCACGTTTTTACCGGGTTTAAACTTGCCGCGCTGCTGGTGCTGCTGTCCTTCACCCGCGGCCAGGCCCAGAGCACGGAAAAACTGATGCTTTCCGGAACTGGCAATGACAAAACCGTAAAGTGGCAGTTCTACTGCACCGCCGGGCGCAATTCGGGCAAGTGGACCACCATTCCGGTGCCGTCGAACTGGGAGCTGCAGGGCTTCGGCAAGTACAACTACGGGCACGAGAAAGACACCGCCCGCGGCAAGGAAAAGGGCCTGTACAAGTACCAGTTCAAAGTGCCCGCCAAGTGGAGGGGCAAGGCTGTGAATATCGTGTTCGATGGCTCAATGTCCGATACAGAAGTTAAGATTAACGGCCAGTCCGCCGGGCTCATTCACCAGGGTTCCTACTACCGCTTCAAGTACGACATCTCGAAGCTGCTGAAGTACGGCAAAACCAACCTGCTCGAAGCCACCGTGGCCAAGCACTCCGCCAACGAATCGGTGAACGATGCGGAGCGGCGGGGCGACTTCTGGCTGTTTGGCGGCATTTTTCGGCCGGTGTTTCTGGAAGCGTTGCCCGCGGCGCACATCAGCCGCGTGGCCCTCGATGCCAAGGCCGACGGCAGTTTCAAAGCAGATGTCTATACGGGCGGTACCGCGGCCGATGAGGTCGTTGGCCAGCTCTACACCCTCGACGGCCAGAAAGTAGGCGGTGAATTCCGCAGCCCAATAACAGCCGGTAATGCCGCCATGCGCCTGCAAACCACGCTAGCTACGCCGAAGCTTTGGACGGCGGAAACCCCCAACCGCTACCGCGTGGCCATGACCCTGCGCAAGGGCGGCCAGCCGGTGCACACCGTCAACCAGCGCTTCGGCTTCCGCACGGTGGAATTGCGCGAGCGGGAGGGCTTCTACGTCAACGGCACCAAAATCAAGTTCAAGGGTGTAAACCGGCACTCGTTCTGGCCCACCTCGGGCCGCACCACCAGCAAGGCGCTGAGCATCATGGACGTGAACCTGATGAAGGACATGAACATGAATGCCGTGCGCATGTCGCACTACCCGCCCGACGACCATTTCCTGGAGGCCTGCGACTCGCTGGGCTTGTTTGTGCTGGATGAAGTAGCCGGCTGGCATGCCAACTACGACACGCCCACCGGCACCAAGCTCACCGAAGAAATGGTTGTGAAAGACGAAACGCACCCCAGCATCGTGGTGTGGGTGAACGGCAACGAGGGCGGCCACAACTTCGACCTCGACCCCGTGCTCGACCGCCTGGACCTGCAAAAGCGGCCCGTGGTGCACGCCTGGCAGGTATTCCGCGGCACCGACACCCAGCACTACATCAACTTCGACTACGGCAACGGCACGCACCTGCAGGGCCACAACGTGGTGTTCCCGACCGAATTCCTGCACGGCCTCTACGACGGCGGCCACGGTGCCGGCCTGCAAGACTACTGGGAGCAGATGTGGGCGCACCCGCTTTCCGCCGGCGGCTTCCTGTGGGACTTCTCCGACGCCGGCGTGGTGCGCACCGACCGCAAAGGCCGCTCGACACCGACGGCAACCACGGCGCCGATGGCATCCTGGGGCCGTACCGCGAGAAGGAGGGCAGCTACTTCACCATCAAGGAAGTATGGTCGCCGGTATTTTTGAGCGCCGCGAAATCACGCCCGCCTTCGACGGCAGCTTCCGCGTGCAAAACCGCTTCCACTACACCAGCCTGAGTGAGTGCAAATTCACCTGGAAACTGGCTCAACTGCCGGCGCCCGGCCGCAAGGCAGTGGCTGTCACCAAAACCGGCAGCATCGCGGCGCCCGCCGTGGCGCCGGGCGGCACCTACGGCACCTTGCAGCTGGCCCTGCCCGCTGACTGGGCCCGCCACGACGTGCTCTACATCACAGCCCAGGACCCCAGCGGCCGCGAAATCTATACCTGGAGCTGGCCCATTGCCCGACCGGCCGCCGTGGCCCAGCAGCTCGTGCGCACCGAGGGCCCGGCGCCCGCGCGCCTCACCGAAACCGACTCGCTCTACACCGTGGCCGCCAATGGCGTAGAGCTGACGTTCAGCCGCAAAGCGGGCGTGCTGCGGCAGGTGCGCAACGCCAAAGGCCTCATCCCGCTCACCAACGGCCCGGTGCTGGCCGAAGGCGAAACGGCTTTCGAAGGCCTCAGCCAGCGGCAGGAGGGCCAGAACGTGGTCATTGACGCCAAGTTTGGCAAGAAGAGCAGCTACCAGTCGCTGCAGTGGACGGTGTACCCCTCGGGCTGGGTGCGCATGACGGCCAAGTACTTCCCCCGCGACTACGATTTTGCCCTGGCCGGCCTGAGCTTCAGCTACCCCGAAAAAGAAGTAAAAGGCGCCCAGTGGCGCGGCGACGGTCCCTACCGGGTGTGGAAAGACCGGATGAAGGGCACCACCCTCGGCGTGTGGGACAAGGCCTACAACAACACCTCCACCGGCGAGCCCGATGGCACCCGCGGCCCGGAGTATCCCGAGTTCAAGGGCTACTATTCCAACTTCTACTGGCTGACGCTGCAAACTACTGGCCAGCCCTTCACGGTCGTTTGCGACCAGGAAGACGTGTACCTGCGCCTGTTCACGCCGCGTTTTTCGGCCACGCCCTACAACACGGCCCCGGCCTTCCCCAGCGGCAGCATCTCGTTTATGCACGGTATCACACCCATTGGCACGAAGTCGCAAAAAGCCGAAAACATGGGCCCCATGGGCAAAACCAACATGTACTACGACTACAGCAAAGACCCGTCCTACGCCAAGGAAATCACGCTGTACTTCGATTTCACGGCCAAGCAAGCGACGGCTGCGACGGTTGGGAAGCGGTAGGAACCTCAGATTTGCGTTTCTACTAACTCGAGCGGCTGGGGCAACTGGTGGCTGCAGAATACTTGCTCCATGGGCTGAAATCGCTCGGAAAAACCAGAAAACTGTACCCGAATTCCTCAGCTATGCGCAAATCGTGAAGATTCGTGCTAACATCCTAGAATAAAGAGCAGCAAAAAAGTCGGAACTATGGGGTACTGAAAAGTGCCCCGCATAACCCCGTGGCCCAAGCCTGCCATCTGGCAGGTTTTCCCTCGCTGAATGGCAGGGAGCCGAAGGGGAAGGCCACGACTATGAACCGAAAATACCTGCTTTCATTCCTGCTGCTACTCCTGGTGCTGGCGGCGTTTCGGCCCGCGGCGCCGGGCCCTGTGCAGCTCCAGCGCCTTCGCTGTGAACTGCTCACTAACCCCGAAGGCATCGACGCTCCCGAGCCGCGCCTGAGCTGGGAGCTAAGCGGCCCCGAGCGCGGCCTGACCCAAACTGCCTACCAGGTGCTGGTGGCCTCGAACCCCGAAAAGCTGGCCGCCGACGAAGGCGACCTCTGGAACTCGGGCAAGGTCGCGTCGGCCCAATCGGTGCACGTAACCTATGCCGGCGCGCCGCTAAAAACCCGCGTTCGGTGCTACTGGAAGGTGAAAACTTGGACGAACCAGGGCGAAACCGCTTGGAGCGCGCCCGCCCGCTGGAGCATGGGCCTGCTCAACTACCTCGACTGGAAAGGCCGCTGGATTGGGCTGGACCGTGCCTTTCCCTGGGACAAGGAGGAGTCGCACGCCCGGCTGTCGGCCCGCTATTTCCGCAAGGAATTCATGGCCGATAAGCCGATAAAGCAGGCCACCGCGTCCATTATTGGGCTGGGACTGTATGAGCTTTACCTCAACGGGCAGCGCGTGGGCGACCAGGTGCTGGCGCCTGGCCCCACCGACTACACCCAGAACGTGAAGTACAACACGTTCGACGTGACGGCGCTGCTCAAGCCCGGTGTCAATGCCGTGGGTACCGTACTGGGCAACGGCCGCTTCTACGCCATGCGGCAGAACTACAAGCCCTACAAAATCAAAACCTTCGGCTACCCCAAGCTGCTCATGCAGCTGGACGTGACGTATGCCGATGGCACCCGCGAAGTCATCAAAACCGACGACAGCTGGCAGGCCACCGCCGACGGCCCCATCCGCACCAACAACGAGTACGACGGCGAAGAATACGACGCCACCAAGGAAATGAAGGGCTGGAGCACCGCCGGTTTCGACGCCAAAAGCTGGCTGAAAGCCGAGCCTGGTGCAGGAGCCGGGCGGCGCCTACGAGGCCCAGATGAACGAGAACATGAAGGTGATGGAAACGCTGAAACCCGTGGCCATCACCCGCGCAAAATCCGGCGCCTACATCCTGGACATGGGCCAGAACCTGGCCGGCTGGCTGCGCCTGCGCGCCACCGGCAAGCGGGGCGACAAAATCACCTTGCGCTTTGCCGAAACGCTGCAAAAAACCGGTGAGCTGTACGTGGCCAACCTGCGCGACGCCCGCGTGACCGACGTGTACACGATGAAGGGCGGCGGGCGCGAAACCTGGGAGCCCACGTTCGTTTACCACGGCTTCCGGTATGTTGAAGTCAGCGGCTACCCCGGCACGCCCACGATGGCCGATTTTGATGCGCGGGTGGTGTACGACGACATGGCCACCACCGGCGAGTTCACGACGAGCAACGCCACCATCAACCAGGTGTACAAGAACGCCTACTGGGGCATTCGCAGCAACTACAAGGGCATGCCCGTGGATTGTCCGCAGCGCAACGAGCGGCAGCCCTGGCTCGGCGACCGCACCACCGGCGCTTATGGCGAGAGCTTTGTGTTCGACAACTCGCGCCTGTACGCCAAGTGGCTCGATGACATTGCGCAAGCCCAGAAAGCCGACGGCAGCATTCCCGACGTGGCCCCCGCGTTCTGGCGCTACTACGGCGACAACATGACCTGGCCCGGCACCTACCTCACCATCGCCGACATGCTCTACTCGCAGTACGGCGACACCCAGCCCATCGCGAAGCACTACGACTCGATGCGCCGCTGGCTGACCTACATGCGCGCCAACTACATGACCGCCGACCACCTCGTAACCAAGGACAAGTACGGCGACTGGTGCGTGCCGCCCGAATCGGCCACCCTCATTCACTCGAAAGACCCCGCCCGCAACACCAGCGGCGAGGTCATTGCCACCAGCACCTACTACCACCTGCTGGCCCTGATGCAGCGCTTTGCCACCGTGCTGGGCAAGCCGCAGGACGCGCAGGAGTACGCCGCTTTGGCCGTCAAAATCAAGGATGCCTTCAACCAGAAATTCCTGAACGCCCAGAACCAGCAGTACTCTAACAACACCGTAACGGCCAACCTGCTACCGCTGGCTTACGGTATGACGCCGGACGCCCAGCACGGCAAGGTATTCCAAAACATTGCCGATAAAATCCTGGTCGAAAATCAGGGCCACATCAGTACCGGCGTTATCGGCACGCAGTGGCTGATGCGCGGCCTCACGGAGCACGGCCGGCCCGACATTGCCTACCGCCTGGCCACCAACCGCGACTACCCGAGCTGGGGCTACATGGCCGCCAACGGCGCCACCACCATCTGGGAGCTGTGGAACGGCAACACCGCCGACCCCGCCATGAACTCCCAAAACCACGTGATGCTGCTCGGCGACCTACTGATTTGGTACTACGAAAACCTGGCCGGCATCAAAGCGGCCCCCGGCGCGCCGGGCTTCCAAACCGTGGAGATGAAGCCCGCCCTGATAGCCGACCTCACGAGTGCGCAGGGCAGCTACCGCTCGGTGCGCGGGCTTATTAAAAGCAGCTGGAAAAAGGATGCCAAGCACTTTACATGGAATATCACTGTGCCTGGCAACACCAAGGCCGTGGTCTACATCCCGGCCAAAAAGCCGGCCGATGTGCAGGAGGGGAGCCGCAAGCTGGCCAGCGCCGCGGGCGTGAAATTTCTCCGCATGGAGGGCGACCGGGCCGTGGTGGAAATTGGGTCCGGAGATTACGCGTTTGTTTCTAATCTGTAGGGCTGAGGCCGTTGTATATGAATAGATTATTGGGCTTGATTAAGGTGCTAGAATGGGGTAGAGGGTTGCTGGTGTTTGGGGCAGCGGTGCTGCTCGCGGCGCCACTGAGGGTAGCCGCGCAGGCGGCCCCGGCGGGCCAGCTCTCCTTGCCGGCTACCATCCCGACCACCGCGAAATGGTCGGAGCGCATGGCGCTGTCCGTCTTGAAACGCAGCCCCTGGATGGCCGACCCCGTCTTGGCCGACACCTGGGGCTACACGCAGGGCCTGATTATGCACACGCTGGAGAAATTGAGCCGCCAAACCCGCGACCCGCGCTACCCGGCCTACCTGCAGCTCTACGGCAACAAGATGGTGGACGCGCAGGGCGAGATTAAGACCTACAAGCCCCAGGATTTGAGCCTCGACAACATCAACTCGGGCAAAATCCTGTTCCAGCTCTACGCCGACACCAAGCAGGAGAAGTACAAGCTGGCACTGGACAAGCTGCGTGCCCAACTCCAGAAACAGCCCAGAACCACCGAGGGTGGCTACTGGCACAAGCTCAAGTACCCCGAGCAAATGTGGCTCGACGGCGCCTACATGGCCAGTCCGTTTCTGGCTCAATATGCCCGCACGTTCAACGAACCCGCCGGTTTCGACGAGGCCGCGAAGCAACTGCTGCTGCTCGAGAAACACCTGCGCGACCCCAAAACTGGCCTACTTTACCACGGCTGGGACGAGAAGCGCGTGCAAGCCTGGGCCAACCCGCAAACCGGCCAGTCGCCCAACTTCTGGGGCCGGGCCATGGGCTGGTACGGCATGGCGCTGGTCGACGTGCTCGACTACCTGCCCGCCCAGCACCCCGACCGGCCCAAACTGCGGCAGGTGCTCGACCGCTTGGCCTTGGCCATTCAGCGGTATCAGGACCCCGCCACCGGCTTGTGGTACCAGGTAGTGGACCAGGCCGGGAAGCCGGGCAACTACCTCGAAGCGTCGGCCTCGTGCATGTTCGTGTACACGTTGGCCAAGGGAGTGAATAAGGGATATCTGAACAAAAAGTGCCGTCAGTTGGCCGAGAAGGGCTACGCGGGCATCACCAGCAAGTTCATCGAGGTGAAGCCTAACGGCGAGCTCAATTTGCTGCAAGTGTGCGAAGTGGCCGGGCTGGGGCCGGGCACGGAGCGCAATGGCTCCTACGAGTACTACGTGAAGGAACCTATCAAAGTGAACGACCCCAAAGGCACCGGCCCCTTCATCCTGGCCAGCCTGGAGCTGAAGAAATAAGGGCCGCGCCGCTACCATTTATCAACATGAAAAAGACATTCCTCCTGCTCGTTCTGGGCTTGACTGCCACCACTGCCTGGGCCCAAACCAAGCCGTGGAAAAAAGGCATCATCACCGACGAGTTTATCTTCGAAACCGCGCCCTTCCCCGAGAGCCACGCCGCCACCATTGCCGAGACGTCCAAGGGCCTCGTGGCCGCGTGGTTTGGCGGCACCAAGGAGCGCAACCCCGACGTGGGCATCTGGGTGAGCCGCCAGGAAAACGGCCGCTGGACGGCGCCCGTGGAAGTGGCCAACGGCGTGCAGAGCGAAGCCCTGCGCTATCCCACCTGGAACCCCGTGCTTTACCAGGTGCCCGGTGGCGAGCTGATACTCTACTACAAAATCGGCCCGAAGCCCTCGGACTGGAAGGGCTGGCAGCGCACTTCCCCAGACGGCGGCCTGACGTGGTCGGCGGCGCAGGCGCTGCCCGAGAACTACATTGGGCCGGTGAAGAACAAGCCGGTGCTGCTGACAAACGGCACACTGCTGAGCCCCACCAGCACCGAAGGCAGCGGCGGCTGGCGCGTGCATTTTGAGGCCACCCCGGATTTCGGCAAGACCTGGAGCATGATTGGGCCCATTGACAATGGCACCACGAAGGGCGCCATTCAGCCCAGCATCCTGACCTACAAAGACGGCCGCCTCCAGGTGCTGTGCCGCAGCCGCGACCGCGCCATCCTGGAATCTTGGTCGACGGACGAGGGCAAAACCTGGTCGCCGCTGGCCAAAACCACCCTGCCCAACAACAATTCCGGCACCGACGCCGTGACGCTGGCCGACGGCCGCCGCTGCTGGTGTACAACCACGTGCTGCCGCCCGGCGACCTCGCCAAAGGTCCCCGCACCCCGCTGAACGTGGCCGTTTCGAAAGACGGCAAAACCTGGTACGCGGCGGCGATTTTGGAAGACTCGCCCATCAGCCAGTACTCGTACCCTTCGGTGATTCAGACCAAGGACGGCAAGGTGCATTTTGTGTACACCTGGCGCCGCCAGCGCATCAAACACGCCGTGCTCGACCCCAAGAAAATGAAGCTGGTAAAGATAAAAAACGGCGTGTGGCCGGCCATGAAAGGCTACACCGCGCCGGTGGGAACGGCGGAGATTACCAAGGATTAAATAAGCGAAGCCCGTCAGGGCCAGCACGGCTGCAAACCCCTCCTCACCATGTCCAGAGTCCTTCATCTGCTCTTAGGCCTTCTGCTGCTGACCACGGCCGCGGCCGCCCAGACTGCCGACGAACAATACCGCCTGCCGCTCCAAACCGTGCTGGACCAGATTCAGCAGCGGTATGGGGTGAAAATTCGGCCCGCTGCGGACATGGTGAAGGACAAATACGTGACCTACGCCGAGTGGCGTTACCGCCCCAACGTAGAGGAAACCCTAAAAAACGTGCTGGCGCCGTTCGACCTGCAAGTAACCAAAACCGGCGACCGGGCCTACAAGCTCAAAACCTTCCAATACCACCTCAAAACGCCCGAAGAAGGTGCCGAGCAGTTGGCCTACCTCGCCACGCTGTACAAGGACGCGGCTACCTGGGAGCAGCGCAAAGCCGAGCTACGGAGCTGCATGTGGGAGGCCCTGCGGCTGTCGCCCATGCCCGCCCGGCCCGCCAGCAAGCCCATCATCACCAACAAGCGGCAGTACGACGGCTACACGGTGGAAAATGTGGCGTTGGAG
Organism: Hymenobacter humi; assembly: GCF_042665855.1. Lineage (NCBI taxonomy): Bacteria > Pseudomonadati > Bacteroidota > Cytophagia > Cytophagales > Hymenobacteraceae > Hymenobacter > Hymenobacter humi. The sequence goes on from NZ_JBHTEK010000001.1 coordinate 1,820,639, forward strand.
ACCCTGCCGGGCCTGTACGTGGCGGGCTCGCTGTACCGGCCGCTCAAGGCCAAGGGTAAAGCCCCGGTCATCATCAGCCCCGATGGGCACTTTGGTGACGGCCGCTACCGCGCCGATGCCCAGTACCGCTGCGCCACGCTGGCCCGCATGGGCGCCATGGTGTTCAGCTACGACCTATTTGCCTGGGGCGAGTCGCTGTTGCAGTTCAAGGGCGAAGACCACCGCCGCAGCCTTGCCATGACGGTGCAGGCCCTGAACGGCCTGCGCAGCCTCGACTACTTGCTGGGGCTGAAAGAGGCCGACAAAACCCGCGTGGCCATCACCGGCGGCTCGGGCGGCGGCAGCCAGACCATGCTGCTCACGGCCCTGGACGACCGCATCAAAGTCAGCGTGCCAGTGGTGATGCTTTCCAGCTACCACAGCGGCGGCTGTCCCTGCGAAAGTGGCATGCCCGTGCACCTCTGCGGGGGCGGCACCAACAACGCCGAAATCGCCGCCATGGCCGCTCCCCGTCCCCAACTGGCCATCACCGACGGCAAGGACTGGACCGCCCAAACGCCCCAAACGGCCTTTCCCTTCGTGCGCAACATCTACGGCTACTATGGCAAAACCGACTTGGTAAAAAACGTGCACCTTCCCGCCGAAGGCCACGACTACGGCCCCTCGAAGCGCCAAGCCATGTACGAGTTCCTGGCGCAGCACCTGGGCCTGAACCTGGCCGCTGCCGAAGACAAAACCGGCAAGCTGGACGAGTCGAAAGTAACCATCGAAAAGGAGGAAGTGCAGCGGGTCTTCGGCCCCAAAGGAGAACTGCTCCCCGCCAATGCGCTGCACAGTTTCGAAGCGTTGCAGGCAGTTTTCAATAAGTCGGTGACGCCTTAACGCATGACCGGCTCCTTATCAAGTAAAATCCTGCTGTCTTGCGCACTACTGACCATTTCCGTATCTGCCGGCGCGGCTGACATCTGGGTGGCCACCACTGGCTCTGACCGCAACGCCGGCACGGCGGAAAAGCCACTGGCGACGGTGGCCGCGGCCCTGCGGCAGGCCCGCGATTTGCGGCGCCTGCACGACCCTGCCGTGCAAGGCGGCGTACACATCCGGGTGCGTGGGGGCGAATACCGACTGGTTGAACCGCTGTTTCTGCGCCCCGAAGACACTGGTACCGCCGCCAGCCCCACCATCATTGAAGCCGCGCCCGGTGAGCAGCCGGTGCTCAGCGGCGGCGTGCCCGTGACGGGCTGGCGCCAAGAAGTTGGCAAACGCCCGGGTCTGCCCGCCGCTGCGCAAGGTCAGGTTTGGGTGGCCTCGGCGCCCTTGGTTGGCGGCCGAATGCTGGCATTTCGGCAGCTGTGGGTGAACGGCCGCAAGGCCGTGCGGGCCCGCTCGCCTAACAACGACAACCTGCCGCGCCTGCTTGCCTGGGACGTGGACCAGCAGGCGGCCAGCGTGCCGGCGGCTGCCGTAGGAGCCCTGCGCCAGGTCAACCAACTCGAAATGGTGCTCCACCAAATGTGGGCCGTGGCTGTGCTGCGCGTGAAAACGCTAACTGTGCAAGGCAACCAAGCCCGCCTCACCTTTCAACAGCCCGAAAGCCGCGTGCAGTTTGAGCATCCCTGGCCCCGGCCCATCCTCAACGGCAAGAACGGCAGCTCAGCCTTCTACCTGACCAACACCATTGAACTGCTCGACCAGCCCGGCGAGTGGTTTTACGACGCAGCACGCGGGCAGGTGCTGTACTGGCCCCGGCCTGGTGAAACCATGGGTACCGCCAAGGTGGTAGCGCCAGCTCTGGAAACGCTGGTGCAGGTAGCAGGTAGCTTGGACCAGCCTGTAGCCCACGTGCAGTTCAAAGGCCTCGCCTTCGCCTACACCACCTGGCTGCGGCCTTCCGAAAAAGGCCACGTACCGATACAGGCGGGCCTGTTTATGCTCGATGGGTACTCGCTGAAAACACCCGGTACGCCCGACAAAAAGGACCTCGAAAACCAGGCCTGGATTGGGCGCCCGCCCGCCGCGGTGGCGGTATCCGGCGCCAACCATATGCGCTTCGAGCGCTGCCAATTCCTGCACCTGGCCTCGGCCGGGCTCGACTATGAGAGCGGCACCCACGACGATGCCGTGGTGGGCTGCACGTTTCGTGACATTGCCGGCAACGGCATCCAAGTCGGCAAGTTCTCGGACATGGGCACCGAAACGCACCTGCCGTACCAGCCCACCGACGAGCGCGAAATCTGCACCAACGAGATACTCGAAAACAACCTGCTCACCGACTGCGGCAACGAGGATTGGGGCTGCGTGGGCATTGCGGCCGGGTACGTGCGGGGCATCAGCATCCGGCACAACGAAGTAACCCAGGTGCCCTACACCGGCATCAGCCTGGGCTGGGGCTGGACCAAAACTACCAACGCCATGCGCGACAACCACGTGCAGGCCAACTACATTCATCACTACGCCCAGCACACCTACGATGTAGCTGGCGTCTACACCTTGTCGGCCCAGCCGGGCACGGTCATTAGCGAAAACCGCATCGATGAAATTGGCCGCGCGGCCTACGTGCACGACCCTGAGCACTGGTTTTACCTCTACCTCGACGAAGGCTCCTCCAATATCACGGTGCAGGACAACTGGTGCCCAAGCGAGAAATTCCTGGCCAATGCCAACGGCCCCGGCAACATCTGGAAAAACAACGGGCCGATGGTGAGTGAGGCCATCAAGCAAGCCGCCGGTTTGGAACCGGAGTTTCGGGACTTGCGGAATGGGTTGGCTCAGAAATAGCCGAAAACACAAGATAGGCCGTCATGCTGAGCGCAGCCGAAGCATCTCGCGTGCTCAACTAATAAAGCCACTCAACGAAGCGGGAGAGATGCTTCGGCCGCGCTCAGCATGACCGTTCCGCTACTGAAAACACTTGTCTGATGATAAAACCTTACTTAAAACAAGCCGTGGCAGTAGCCGCAGTGCTGCTCGCGCTGCTGGCCCCGGCACCTGCCCAAGCCCAGCGCCAGGCCACCTGGATTTGGTATCCCGGCGACTACGAAATCTGGCTGGGCAACCAGATGCAGAATCGCCGCACCGAGCGCGGCACGTTCTTCCCGGTGTTCTGGCGGATGGACAGTCACTACGTCCTCATCGATTTTCATAAGGATTTCGACCTCGCGCAGCCCGAAGAAGTGGAGCTGCGCGCCGAGGGCCAATACAACGTGAAGCTCGACGGCAAGCCGCTGACCGGCGCGCCCATGCGCCTGACCGTGCCAGCTGGCAAGCACCGCCTTAACATCAAGGTATACAACCAGGCCACGCCGCCGACAGTGTTCGTGCGCGGCAAAACCATTGCGTCCGACAACTCGTGGCTGGTGACGTATGAGGACAAGGAATGGATTGACGCCTCGGGCAAAACCTCCGACCAATCGGGTACGACCTGGCTACAGGCGGGCGCCTGGAATTTCGACTCGCCCGAAGCGCGGCCCGCAGCGTTTAAGCTGCCGACGGAGGCGCGCCGGGCGGTTCGCGTCGAGCCCACGCCGACTGGCCTGGTGGCCGATTTTGGGCGCGAAACCTTCGGCTACATCAAGCTGTACGGGCTGCGCGGCAAGGGCCAGGTGGCGGTGTATTTCGGCGAATCGAAGGAAGAAGCGTTGGCCACCGAAACCTGCGAAACGCTGGAATACCTGGCCGTGGACCAGCCCCAGCCGGGCGACCGGGTTACGAGCTTGTCGAAGGCGTTTCGCTACGTGAACATCCGGCCCGAGGCGGGCGTGAGTCTCGATTCGGTGTCGCTGCTGTATGAGTACGCGCCGGTGGCGGAGCGGGGCAAGTTCCGCAGCTCGGATGCGCAGCTGAATAAAATCTGGGACGTGGCGGCCTACACCATGCACCTCAATACGCGGGAGTTTTTCATCGACGGCATTAAGCGCGACCGGTGGGTGTGGTCGGGCGATGCCTACCAGAGCTACCTGATGAACTACTACCTCTACTTCGACACGCCCACCGTCAACCGCACGCAGTTTGCGTTGCGCGGTAAAGATCCGGTTACCAGCCACATTAACACCATCATGGACTATAGCTTTTACTGGTTCATCAGCGTGTACGATGCCTACCAGTACACCGGCGACAGGGCCCAGGTTCAACAGCTCTACCCCCGCATGCAAAGCCTGATGCAGTACGTGCTGGGCCGCCGCAACCCTAGCGGCCTGCTCGAAGGCCAGGCCGGCGACTGGGTGTTCATCGACTGGGCCGACGGTCTGAGCAAGAAAGGCGAAGTCAGTTTCGAACAATTGCTGTTTTGCCGCAGCCTCGAAACCATGGCCCTCTGCGCCAACCTGGTGGGCGACACGGCCGGCGCGGCCAACTACCAGAAGCTTGCGGCCGACCTCAAAACCAAAATCTTCGCCACCTACTGGAGCCCCGATAAGCACGCGCTAGTGCACAGCCAAATCAATGGCCAGCCCACCGACAACGTGACGCGCTACGCCAACATGTTCAGTATCTTCTTCAACTACTTCACGCCTAGCCAGGCACAGGAGGTGAAGAACTCCGTGCTGCTTAACAAAGAAGTGCCAAAAATCACGACGCCCTATATGCGATTCTACGAGCTGGAAGCCCTGTGTGCGATGGGCGAGCAGCCCTACGTGCTCAAGGAAATGAAGGCGTACTGGGGCGGCATGCTGGACCTAGGGGCCACCTCATTCTGGGAAGAATACGACCCCGCCAAAAAAGGCGCCGAGCACTACGCCATGTACGGCCGGCCCTTCGGCAAAAGCCTGTGCCACGCCTGGGGCGCCAGCCCCATCTACCTGCTGGGCAAGTACTACCTCGGCGTGCAACCCCTCACGCCCGGCTACGCTACTTACGAAATCGTGCCCAACCTCGGCGGCCTGCAATGGATGGAAGGTGCCGTGCCCACACCACAGGGCGACATTACAGTGGCCGCCAGCCTCAAGCAGGCTCAAAGGTGAAAGGCGCCGTGGGCACTGGCACCCTACGCTTCCGCAGCCGCTCAAAACCCTCTTGCAAGGGCGCTAAGATTCAGGCTAAAGGCAATGGGCAATATGAAATGCAGCTGGAAAAAGGCCGGGAGTACGTAGTGACGTATCAGGCGCTGACCAAGTAAGTCCTCTTCACAACTGCTAGCTTAGAGCGTGTTTGGGAATTGGTAGGGCAAAAAGAAACGAGTCAGTAAGTTGCGGCAGGAGTTCCTAGGCTCCGGTTCGCTTTATGGTTGAGTGCTATCAACCCCTTACTGACTCGCAGTGGCAAGTTATTGCGCCGCTGCTGCCCCTGCAACGCAAGCGCCGCCACGGCTTACGGCAAGTAATTGATGCGCTGCGGTATATCTGCCGCACGGGATGCCAGTGGCGCAGCCTGCCGGCCCGCTTCCCACCGTGGCCAGCCGTCTACTATTATTTCGCCCGCTGGCAAACCACCGGACTCTTGCAACGACTCAATGAAGCCGCTAATCGAGTGGACCGGTTGGCACAGCATCGCCTGCCCACCCCGTCGCTCGCCCTGGTCGACGCGCAAAGCGTCAAGCTGGCCCCACGCCTGGGCCAGCAGCGCGGCCTCGACGCGCACAAGCGCGTCAATGGACGCAAGCGCCAAGTGCTCTGCGACACGGGCGGCCGCATCTGGCACGTTGCCGTGCATGCGGCCAGTGGCCACGACAGCCGCGCCGCTCACGCCCTCTTGCCCCAGCGCGACCAGCTACGCCCGGCCTGGGCCAGTCGCTTACGCACCGTGCTGACCGATAGCGCTTATCAAGGTCGTTTTGCCCGGCAGGTCCACGCCCTGGGCTGGCAGCATCAGGTGGCGAGCCGACCGCCCAGTCTCGGCCGGGGCTTCGTGCCCGTCGCCAAACGCTGGGTCGTGGAGCGCACCTTCGCCTGGCTCAACTGCTTTCGGCGCCTCGTCGTGGATTACGAACGCACCCCAGCCAGCCAGCCATGCGGCGTGGGTGCTACTCGCCAATCTGACCATGACCTTACGACGTGCCACCTCCGATTGAAATCCCAAACATGCTCTTAGTCCATTACCACGACGTCCTTGCGCCGTGACTCCGGCAGCACTTTCAACTCCTGCACTTTGCCATTCCGGACCGTGGCTTCGACGGTAGTTTGGTAGGGCGCGTGCAGCTTGAAATGCACGTCCCAGGTTTTGGGCCAGGCGGGCAGCAGGTAGATTTTTTGGTCATCTGTTTGCAGCAGCATCTCCTGCAATCCTATCATGCCGGAGCCGCCCCAGTTGTGGTCGGGCGCCCAGTCGTAGCCGGGGCCCCAGAAAGCGGGGAAGCGGCGGCCCGAATCTTTCAGTTTGCCCACCGTCAGCTCCGCGGCTTCGTCCGTCAGGCCGAGGCGGGCGGCGAAGATGTTGTGCTGCTTCCAGCCCACGTGGCTGCGGAATTTCTGGACGTCCGTATCGTAGCGGTAGGTGTTGATGGCGGTAGCTAAATCGCGCTGGCCCACGCCATAGATTCCCCAGGGGAAAACGGGGTAGAGCTGCGGACTTTCCACGTTGTTGATGCGCTCCCAGGACTTGGCCGGGGCGATAGTGGCGTGGCCCTGCACCTCGCGCAAGCTGAGGGCTGGGATGCGGGCGAGCATGGCCGCCCACTGCTGGCGCTGTGCGGGGGTGCCATAGGCTGGGGGCAGGGCCAGTAGGCGGGTGAGCACGGTGCGCAGGCCGGCGATGGTGGCGGTGGAGTTGTTGGCCATCTTGTAGGTCTCGGCGCCCGAGCCGGGGTAGAGCACGAGGTGGCCTTCGCCGTCCAGCGCTTTGGCGCCGCGCTGGCGGGCCAGGTACTGGTAATGCTCGTCGAAAAACGTGAGGCAGCTCTGCACAAAGGGCAGATAGCCGGCCACGTCCTGACCGGCGTAGCGCTCGGTTTCCAGCATCATCAGGCAGAATTCCAGCACCGTGTCCCATTCGTATTCCAGCCAGGCGTTGTATTCCATCCCGGGGTCGAAGCCGGGCGGGCGCTTCCAGTTATACTCGGCCGGGTTGGGCAGGCCGAAGTTTTCGAGCCTGCTCGGTGAAGCAGGCCCCAGGGTGGCGCCAGTAGGTTTGGCTACGCAGTTCGGCGTTGCGCAGTAGGCGCAGGTAGAAGTCGAACTGCGGCTTCATCAGGGCCGCGTCGCCGCTTTTCAGCATCGGCCAGTACACCAGGCGTTGGTTTTGGGCCGTGTGCGTGCCGCCGCCCCAGTTGCGGAAGTCCGGCGTGAACTTCAGCGTAGAATCCGTCAGTGATGGGTCGTAGGTGAAGAGGCCGCCGTTGAACTTGGTAGGGGAGGTCCCAAAGGCGTTGCAGCCCAACAAGTAGCGGAATAGCTGGTAGTTGCGCCCCGCCTGCCACTCCGGCGCCTGGGCCGCTGGCTGGCCGGGCCGGATGTAGATAAAGCTGCGGTTCCAGTAGTCTTGCCACCAATTCAAGGTCCGTTGGCGGGCGGCTTTGGGGTTTTGCTGAGCGGCCGCAAGCGTCTGCTGCAACTGCTGCTGCCACTGTTTCGCAGTCGGCGCGGTGGTCGTATTCAGCGCCACGATGATGGAATGCGTGCGAGCCGGCGTGCGGCTTTTTAGCTTCCAGCCAGTGTAGGGCGTGTTGAGGTACTGGCCGGTGATGGTGCCGGCGGGCTGCATATCGTGGCCCTGCATCGCGCCGCCAAAAATCAACCCGGCCAGCGGATTATAAAGCTGCGATTTCACCGTCTCCAACCCTTGCTGCCGCACGGTCACGTCGAACACCGTTTGCGGCTGGTTCTGGTGGAAGAACTCAACGCCTTGGTTGCGGAAACTCATGCTGTCGCGCCGGGTTTTAACCTCGCCCTGCGGCGCCCACTTGTAGGAGTTTTGGTTGTTTTCCTTGCCCTTGGTCGCGCGGTCGGCGTAGCGCCAGCTTTCGTAGCTGGCTTCGGCGCTCAGCTTGCTGTTGCCACTGATTTCAACGTGCACCACCGGCCGGAACACATCGACCCATATGTGTACTTGGACCGTTTGGTTTTTCGCCGTGCCGGTCAGGCGCACATCGCCGGTATGCAGGGCTAGTTCCTGCTTAAAGGTGCCGCCCTCAAACGGGTTGGGCGTCAGCCGCAGCCGCACCCGGCCCAGCTTGAGCAGGCTGTTGTTTTCGTCGAAGGTGCCGCTGCGGGCCACGTAGAACAGCACGTCGCCCTGCTCCACCCACACGTTCAGGCCAGTGTCGCCGCCCCCGCAGGGCATGGACTCGCCGGCGTTGCGGCTGGCGCTGGTCCAGGTGATGTTGCAGGCGGCCAGGCTCGGCCTGGGCTTTTGGGCCTGCGCGCCCAGGCCGGCGAGCCAGCCGCAGCACAACAGCAGCAAAAGGCGGGCGCACTTCATGCTTACTGAGCCCAATCGTCGGTGCGGAACGATGACACGGGCAGGCCTTCGTTGCTGAACAGCGTGGCCCGGGTGTAGTCCCTAAACGCGTAGCGCACGGCCACCGGCGCCGCCACCTCGGCGGCCGATACGTTGATGACACTGCCCGCAATGCTGGCTTTGGCGGGGTACCATTTCTGGTCGGCCCCGGCCACTTCAAAGCCCGCCAGCTCCTGCCCGAAGGCCGTCATGCCGTTGGGCGCGTTCTTGAAGCGCACGGCCGCCGCGTTGCCCTTCACCGTCACGGACTCATAGGTTGGGCTGAGCGCGCCGAAACCTTTCTGCCCGTAGGTTTGGGCCAGGGCCAGATAGGCCAGGCGGGTGCCGCCGGGCTCCTTGCGCATGGGGTGAATGGAGTTTTCCTCACCAATGTCGAGGAGTACGGCCATGGCCGAGTTGGGCACATGGTCCTGCAGCTTGCGCTGGGCGTCGCGCAGAAACGCTGAGTTGTACTTGCTGCCCTTGTTGTAGGGCGGCAGCGGGCGTAGTTGTAGGGCGCAATCTGGGCGTAGTAGAACGGGAAATCGCCCATGCCCCACTGCGTGCGCCACTGTTTTACCATGGCTGCAAACAGTTGCTCGTACTGGTCGGGCCGGTCGTAGTTCGACTCCCCTGGTACCAAATAGCTCCCTTGATGCCGTAGCCTTCGATGGGGTGCAGCATGCCGTTGAACAGCGTGGTGGGCGTGCGGCTCACCTGCTTGATGGTGTCGCCCCGGTCCGGCACCTTGATGCCGGCAAACTGCCGCAGCGTCTCGGTATCCATCCAGGCCTCGATGCTGGAGCCGCTGTAGCTGCAGTGAATCAGGCCCACGGGCACCTGCAGCATCTCCTGGAGCAGGCGCCCGAAGTAGTAGCCGGTGGCGCTGAAATTGGCCACGGCCTCGGGCGCGGCGGCACGCCAGGGCGAGGGCTTGCTGTTGTCCTGCGGTTCCGTCACCGACGAGCGGGGCACGATATAAAGGCGCAGGTTGTCGTTTTTCGACTTCACCACCGCTTCGTTTGAGCCCAGGACCGGCTGGCCTTTGAAGCCTTTCATGGGCATTTCCATGTTCGACTGCCCGCCGCAGAGCCAGACTTCGCCCACCAGCACGTTCTTCAGCTTCACAGGCGTGCCGTCGCTGATGGTCAACTCATAAGGCCCGCCGGCGGTGGGAGTTTTTACTTTTATTTTCCACTTGCCGGCCGCGTCGGCCTGGGCGCGGTACTTCTGCTTGTTCCATGACGGGCTGACGGTGACCGTGCTGCCGGCCTTGGCCCAGCCCCACACGGCGCAGTCGGCCTGCTGCTGAAAGACCATGTTGTCGGTGAAAAGCGAAGGCAAACGGAGTTGGGCGCGGCCGGGGAGCGGCAGAAGCGCCAGCAGCGTGATGCAGCAGAGGAGAAGGGACTTTGGTTTCATTGGGGAAATGACTGTGCTCACGCAGCGCCTGAATTATCTACTCACCGGAATCCACACCTCCATATCCGAATGCCCGCGGTTGCCCCAGGCGTAGTAGGGAATGAGCGTGAGCGGCACGGAAGCGGGTTTTTCCGTGGGAAGCTTGCGGTAGAGTTGCGGTCCCCACTGCGCCGCTGGCGTGAGCGTGCCCTGGCCGGTGAGGCACATCACGTCGGCGTTGTCGATTTGGAGGCGCTGGGGTTGGAGGCTGGCCGTGGCGGGCAGGGTCAGGCCGGAAAGCTTTTGACCCGCCGGAAAATCCTTGGTTTCGAGGCAGTAGACGATGGGCCCCCGTTTCACGGCCACCTGGTTGCGGGTTTCCTCCACCAGCGGGTTGGCTTCCACCAGCTGCGCAGGCATGGGCAGCTGCAGTTCCACCCGGTCGCCGGCCTTCCACGGGCGGTTGACTTCGGCGTAGGTTCCAGGTGTGAGGACGGCCGCGGTGGGTTTGCCGTTCACCAGCAGCGTGGCGCCTTCGCACCAGCCCGGCACCCGCAAAAACAGCGAGAATGCCTTTTTGGGCGCTTCGGCCAGGGTCAGCTTCACGGCTCCATCCCAGGGGTAATTCGTTTCCTGCCGAAGCTTTACGGGTGAGCCATTTTTGAGCTTGGTGCTCAGGTTATTGCCTCCGTATAGGTTCACCCACAGGCCTTTGTCCGAAGTGCTGTACATATAGTTGCTGACCTCGGCAATGGTGCGTACCACGTTGGGCGGGCAGCAGTTGGACAGGCTGATGTAGTCGACCCGGTCCTTCGACCAGCGCTGGTGAAACGGCAGCGCATCGGAATACGCCAGCGGGTTGGTGTAGAGAAAGCGCTTGCCATCCAGACTGATGCCTGATAGAACGCTGTTGTACAGGGCCGTTTCGAGAACGTCGGCGTACTTGGCGTCGCCGCTCACTTGCAGCATCCGCCAGTTCCAGAGCACGTTGCCAATGTTGGCGCAGGTTTCGCCGTGGGCCGTGAAGTTGGGCAGCTGGTAGTCGCGCCCGTAGGCCTGATGGATTTTCTGCACCGTGTCGGGCTTGTAGGCCGTGCCGTCGGGCGATACGCCGTCGTAGAGCGCCCCGCAGGCCCCGTGACGTACATTTTGCGCTGGGTCACGTCGTCCCACATGCGGTTGAGGGTGGTGAGCAGGGTGGCGTCGCCGGTTTCGGCGTACACATCGGCCACGCCGGCAAAGAGGTAGTTGGCGCGCACGGCGTGGCCGCCGGCCTGCTGCATCTGCCGGAACGGAATCCGGTCCTGGTTGTCGTCGGTGCCGCTTTCCACCAGGCCGCGGATGTTAATCAGGTTCTGGGCCAGCTCCAGGTAGCGCGGGTCGCGGGTAGTGCGGTACATTTCCACCACGCCCATGTAGTGCGAAGGGCAAATGGCGTTGCGGGCCAGCTCCGGAGAGGATTTTTGTAAAAATCGTACAAGTAGTCTGTGGCTTTGCGCGCCAACTTGAGCATGGTGGTTTTACCCGTAGCGCGGTAATGCACGCAGGCCGCCGTCATCAGGTGGCCCATGTTATAAGTCTCGAAGTTCAGGCGGTCCTTGAAAGCGGCCTTCTGACCGGGGTTATTCAGCTCCGCGATGGTGCTTTGGGTGCTGATGTAGCCATCGGACCGCTGCACCTTGGCAATCATGGCAATGGCCTCGTCGAGTGCTGGTCAAGCTTGGGGTCGCGGTTCACGGCATAGGATGCCGACAGCGCTTCCAGCAACTTAAAAAGTCGCCATCGTGAAACGGCGGCCCCTTGTGCTCGCCCTTTTGCAAGCCGGCCGCGATTTCGAAGTTCTTGTAAGCGTGGTTGCGGTCGCTGTGGTAAAGTGCCCACATGGTCGGAATCATCGATTTCTGGCACACGTCGAACCGCTCGGCCCAGAAGCCGTTGGTCCAGGATACGCTGCCCATGTCCACGCTGCCCAGCTTGGCATATTGGCTGGCCGAGGTATTCACCAAGCCCTTGTTTTGGGCCGCCACGGGCGCACTGGCAGCCGTAGCCAGCGCCAGCAGTCCGGCAGGGAGAATATTCTTGATGAAAGATGGCATTGCGTTGGATTTAACAGTTGAAATTCTTGCGGTTATGGTGTGCCGCGCCGCAGGACACGCTATTTTAAGGGTTCGGTGGAGACACCAATGGTGACGGGCCCGAGCAGCCCAGCCGGCAGCAGTGGCTTGCCCGCCGTGGGCGAGGGAGCCGTTGTTTGCGTCAGCCGCTGCTCAGCTGGCAGGGCCTGGTCGCCGATGAGGCGGTTGGCCCAGGTATTGGTCACGAGAATTCGGAGCTGGTTGTCGCCCTTCTTCACCGGCTCGGTGATGTCGACGCGGTAGGGCGCGGTCCAGGAAATCCCGCAGGCTTTGCCGTTCACCTGCACTTCGGCAAGGTTGGCCAGTTGGCCCAATTCCAGCCATACGCGCTGCCGCGGGCGTTTGCCCGGTTTCCAGCGAAAGGTTTGGGTGTATTCGGCCGTGCCGGAATAATGGCGGATGGCCGCATCGGTATGCTTGCTCCAATCAGTTAGTTCCTTAAATACGACGGGTTGCGCGGGGCCGCCCGCTTTACTGTCGAAGCTGACGCGCCAGGGCCCGGTGATGCTTTGCACCGGCTGCACGGCGAGCCAGTTCGAGCCCGTGTGCTCGGCCTGCGCGGCAGTCGGCTCCCGAAATACCACGAACACGGAGCCGTTGCGGTCAAGGCGCAGCGGCAGATTGGTCCGGCCGTTGGCCGTCTGCCATTCGCGGGCCGGGCGGGTTTCGCCGGTCACGGCATCCCACAGCTCCGGCCGGCGGCCAGCCACGCGCAGCGACAGGGTAATGGTGTGGGCAGAATCGAGCTGATTCGAGATAAAGTAGATGTCAAATTGCGCGTCAGTGCGGTGGTTCCAGGCAATGCCCGGCGCCCGCTGCCCGTTGGCGAGGCTGGCCGTAACGTCGCGCTCCAGGCCCAGGGCAGCAAAGGAATCGGCTGTAAAAGGGCCCGGCAGCACCCGGCCCGGCCCAACTGGCGCAGTTGTAGCCGCTGATGCTACCAACCCACCGGCCTGAGCCAGCTCCGCGGCTACCAATTGCACCTCCTTATCTGCCAATGGGAAGTTGCGCAATTCCGGCGAACGAGTGGGCTGGCGGTCGAGCAAAACGGTGGCGCCGGCCTGCACCAAGTCGCGCAGCCGCTTTGCCACGGCCGGCGACATGGATGTGCTGTCGGGCCACATCTTTTGCGCGCCCGGCACCACCAGCAGGCGGTAGCTGGCGCCGCCCGGCAGCGTTAGCTGGCCCTTCTGCACGGTGGCCAGGTTCAGCAGCGCGTCCTTGTTGAAAGAGTCGTAGGCGTAGCCGTGCAGCGGGTCTACCAGCGTTTCGGCTGTGGCCATGTTGGCCGAAGCCGAGACTTTCTCGGGCAGCTCCCGCATGGGCAGGCCCACGTTGGCGAGGCGCTTTTGCTCGCTGGTTACCATTTGCGGTCCGAAAATGCCGGGCAACTCCGCCACCAGCTTATCGGGCAGCAGAGCACGGCTCGGGGTTTCCTCGCCCGTAAACACGGCCACGTCCACCACCGGGTGGCCCAACTGCAGCAGAGCCTGGCAGCGGCGGGCGTAGTCGACCCAGGCGCGGCCGGGCTTCCACCAGGCTTGGTCGCGCTGGAAAAACAGGCCAATGCCGCTCAGCGTCATGCCCGGCCGGCGGTCGAGCCAGGGGTTGTGCACGAACACGTGGTACACCATGCGGTTGACGCCCAGCGCGTAGTTGCGGTCCTGCAGGGCTTTGAGCATGCCGGGGTGCTCGTCCCAGGCCAGCTTCAGCTCAGTAAAGGCTTCCGCCTGAACGATGTTCTTGCCATAGATGTGCGCGCCCGAAATGGCGTCAAGCATGTCGTTGGGCTTGTCGTGGGTGGGGCTGCGCAGCCAGAACTCGCCCATGGGCACGTCCACGTTTTTGTAGTGCAACAGGCCGTCGCTTACCATGGTGGGCGCGATGGCCTCGGCCGAGAAGGCGCAGCCTTTGGCGTGCGCCAGCTCCTTTAGCGTGCCGTAAAACTTGTCGTTGACCAGCTCCGCGATAGTCGTGCGCACATCGAATAGCACCCGTTCCGATACGTCGGCGCTTTGCAGCGGCACGCCCGCCAGCACCGGCAGATAAGGCAGCAGGTCGTAGCCGCGCCGCTGCCGAAACTCAGCCGCAAAATTGGCCGACCAGTTCTGCGAGCCGCACTCCCAGCTATCCACGTGAAAGAACTTGAGCACGCGCGCCGCCAGCTCCGGCCCGCCTTGACGCACCGCCTCGCCAAACCACTTGTCAAACTGCAGCGTGACGGCCGCGGGGTTGAATTTATCGCACTCCAGTCCCCGGCCGCCGCCGCCGGTGGTATTGACTTGGCCGGTGGAGGTGTGACCCATGCGCAGGATGGTCCAGCGGCCGGGCGGCGCAGTCCAGTTGAGTTGGCCGCTGGCGTCGAGCTTGCCGGTGAGGTTGATGATTTTGCCCAGCGGCACGCACTGCGCATCGGGCACCTGGGCGGCGGTGGTGCGCTCGCTCACGCGCCACACGTCGCCGTTTTTGCCCTCAAACTGGTGGATGCGGGCCTCGCTCGACAGCTGGATTTCCGACACTTTCAGCGACTGTTTCCACTTGGCCGCGTCCAGGTCCTCGGCGCCGGGCTCCGAGCCGGTGGGGTCGTAGGCGAAGCGGAAAAACCGGGCGGTGGTGGCCGGCAGCGCGTGCGTTACGGCGCTGGAGTCCTGCCAGCCGCTGCGCGGCGGCTGCAGGCGCGCCACCGGCCGGAAGGTACGGCCGTCGTTGCTCGCTTCCACCCGCAGGCGGTGAGCCTGGTAGTTGTAGCCGTTGGACTTGATGCGGATGGCGCGGCAGGTAAAAGGCTGGTTGAAGGCATATTGAATCCAGCCCGGCTCGTTGGTTTTGAAGCCGGCCTTGTTGCCCGCAGTAGCCAGCCGCTCGAGGTTTTCGCCCACGATGCTGCTGGTTATCTGCGGCTTGGTGGTGTAGGTGGAAATGCTGCCGCCGGTGGGCGTGGGGTAGGCGTACACGGCAATGTCGCGGTAGTAGCCCTGCACCGTGGGCGGCTGGGGCAGCGTCAGGCGCAGTTGTTTGCCGCCCGTCACCTGGGTTTGGGCCGATACCACGTGCTGCATCGACAGCTCCGGCGTTATCCACGGTCCGCCGCCCAGCGCAAAGCCGTCGCTGAAGTGCATGGCCAGCTTCAGGCCTAGCCGGTCGGCTTCCTGCATGGAGTGGCGCACCATCTTCCACCATTGCGGCGAGAGCTGCACGGCGGGCGGCGAGATGGCCGGCGGGTTTTCCACGCCCTTAATCGGCATCAGGTAAGCCCCGCCAATGCCGGCTTCCTTCATGGCTTCGAGGTCGGCGGTGATGCCTTCGGCCGTCACCGCGGCGTTCATCCAATACCAGAACACCCACGGCTTGGCCGATTCGGGCGGGTTTTGAAAGGCGGCTTGCAGGTCAACCACCGGAGCCTGGGCGTGAGCCGTGGCCATAGTCAGTAACCCCGCCAAGCTCAGAAGCAGGCGCCGCCAGAGCTGCGAAAGAGTGGGCCGGGTGTTCATATCAGAGTTTGCCAACTTTGCCGCCGGGCGCGGCCTTTAGCGTGGAGGTTTCCTTGCCAAATCGCACGGCGCGGGCTATTGCGCTGGGGTCGGTTTTCTTGCCATCGACGGGCCGCAGGTAGAAGCTGTAGGCGTAGGGCTTGGCCGGCAGCTGGTACTGGTCAATGGGCGCGGCCTGGGCATCCCAGGTGTTGCCGCCCACGCCCATCTGGGCCAGGTCGATGTTGAGGGTGAGGTAGCCGGCGTCCTTGAGCTTGTTGGTGTGCCGGGCCTGCTGAATATTCTGCTCAGTGTGGGGCCAGGCACTCATACTCAACAGGCTGTCGGCCACCACCAGCAGGCCGGTGTTCTGCGCGTCGCTGAGCTGCATCCAGCGCACGTCGGTGCGGTTGGCGTACTCCTGGGGCACCACGTAGGAATCGGCAAATTCTGCCAGCGGCTGCGAGAAGATACCCGCATCAAACCCGTAGCGGCGGTCGATGTAGTTTTCCATCGGCCCGCGCCCGTAGTAGCTGATGCGGTCGTAGGCGCGCCGGATGCCGCACTGCATGCCCACTTTCGGGATATTGGGCAGGCCGGCGGCAGGCGTGAGGGCGTAGTCTACTTTGAGTGTACCATCGCCGTTGAGCGTGTACACCACCCGCACGGTGGTTTTCCCATCGATGAGGCTGTAGGTGCTCGTGAGGCTGGGCTGGCTGGGGTTGGCCTGGTCGAGGGTCAGGCTTTGCAGCTTGGGCTCGGCCGCGAACCATTCCTTGAGCTTCTTGTCGGCTTTCCAGCCGCGGCGGTCGTTGTCGGTGAGCGGGCGGGTGAAGTGGGGCAAGAGCGGGGCTGCCAGCTGCTCGGTACCGCGCCAGCGGTAGGACGTGAGCGCGCCGGTGGTTTTGTCGATGGCAACCTGAAAATCCTTGCCGCTGAGCGTATAGGACTTGGCTTCGTCGCGAACCGCGACAGCCGGCTGCTTAGCCGCCGATCGTTGCGGCTGCGCCAGCCCGGTCAGGGCAAACTGGTTGGTGGCGATTTCGTGGCCGGCCGCAGCCCAGGCGCTGGCTTGCGGCAGCGTGAAATGAATGTCGGCCAGGTACTCGGTACCCGCTTTCATTTTCGGAAGAAATGGCTTGAGGCTGATAACCGTGTCGCGGCCCGCCGCTAGGGCCAGACGGGGCAGTTGCCTGGTCGTCAAGGCCCGGCCATCGGCCCGCACCACGAGCGTCAGCACGTAGTCGCGCAAGGATTTCAACGCGTGCCGATTGCTGATTTTCAGCAAGCCTTTGCTGGCGTCTACCAGGGTGCACTCGGCTGGCTGGTACACCCGCTTGCATTCGTAGAGCGCGGCGTGCGGCCGGCCATCCGAAGCCACAATGCCTTTGATGGTGAAGTCATCATAATACTTCTCGCCGAAGTCGCCGCCGTAGGCATAGAAGGCCGTGCCGGTGAAGTCCTTCTTCACCAGGCCCTGGTCCTTGAACTCCCAGATGCAGCCGCCGATGATGCGCTTGGTGGCCCGCCAGGTGTCCCAGAATTCCTTCATGTTGCCGGTGGCGTTGCCCATGGAGTGGGCGTATTCGCAGAAGAAAATGGGCCGGGTGTCGCCGTTTTGCTGATTGGCCAGCAGCTCGGCCGTGAACAGGCCGGGGTACATGCGGCTCACCATGTCCACGTAGGCCTGGTCGCGCGGCGTTTGAATGCGGTAGGCGTGGTTTTTCGGGTAGTTCGGGTCCGAGGGGTCGATGTAGCCTTCCACGTGCGGGTCGCCCATGGCCGGCTCGTAGTGGATGGGCCGGGTGATGTCGAAATCGTGCAGCCAGGCGGCCATGGCGGCGTGGTTGGGGCCGCGGCCCGACTCGTTGCCCAGGCTCCAGAAAATGATGCTGGGGTGGTTTTTGTCGCGCAAGGCCATGCGGGTGCTGCGCTCCACGTAGGCTGTGGTCCAGGCGGGGTCGTTGCTAAGCTTGGAGCCCAGGCCGTGGGTTTCCAGGTTGGCCTCGTCGATGACCAGGATGCCGTACTCGTCGCAGAGGTCGTAGAAATACGGGTCGTTGGGGTAATGGCTGGTGCGGATGCAGTTGAAGTTGAACTGCTTGAGCGTGCGCACATCCTCCCGGATATCCTCGCGGCTCACGGCCATGCCCTTGGTGGGGTGGTGGTCGTGGCGGTTCACGCCGTAGAGGTAGGTCAGCTTGCCGTTGATAAGCAGCTTGCCGTTGTCCTTCGAGAATTCAATGGTGCGGAAGCCCACTTTGCAGCTCTTGGCTTCGAGCACGGCGCCGGCTTTATCGGTGAGCGTGAGCACCAGCGTGTAGAGGTTGGGGGCCTCGTCGCTCCACTTGGCGGGATTGCGGATGGTGGTTTCGAGCAGCCCAAATTTGGCGTTGTCGAGCCGCGGGTAGGGCTCGTTGATGATGGATTCGGCCGTGCGCTGCATGGGTTTCTCCAGCACCGGCGTGCCTTGCTGGTCGTAGAGCTGGGCGCGCAGGCGGTAGCCGGAAATGTCGTTGTTGCCCGTCAGGTTTTCCAGACGCGGGCGAATGCTCAGCACCGCGTCTCGGTACTGCTTATCGAGCTTGGCCTGCCAATGAAAATCGGCAATGCGCAGCTTGGGTTCGGCCAGCAGCAGCACCTCGCGGAAGATGCCGCTCAGCCGCCAATGGTCCTGGTCTTCCAGGTAGGAGCCGTCGGACCAACGCATTACCTGCACCGAAACAATGTTTTCGCCCGCCTGCAAATACGGCGACACATTGAACTCCGACGGCAGGCAACTGTCTTCGCCGTAGCCCAGGAACTTGCCGTTTACCCACACCTTAAACGCCGAGTGACGCCGCCAAAGTGCAGCGTCACATTCTGCGCCTGCCAGCCCGCGGGTACTGTAAACGTGCGTTGGTACGAGCCCACGCCGTTGTAGTCCTGCGGCACAAACGGCGGGTTCACGGGCCGAAACGGGTACTTCGCGCTTTTGTAAATGGGCTGGTCGTAGCCGTTCATCTCCCAGTTGGCGGGTACCGCCAACTGCTTCCAGCCCTTCACCCGGCTTTTGTAGAAATCCGTGGGCGCATCAGCCGGCTTCAAGGCAAAGCGGAAGTCCCACAAGCCATTGAGCGAAAGCAGGCGCGGCGTCTTGTCGCGGTTGCCGAGCAAGGCGTCTTTTTCAGTAGCAAAGGAATACGCCGTGGCTCGCGCTGGGTCCCGGTTAAGCTCGGTGATTTGGGGAATCTGGTAGCCATCTGCCTCGCCCGCGTAGATTTTGGGCGGGTTTGAAACGCCGGGGAAGAAATACACGCTGGCCTCCTGGGCGTGGGCAAAAGGAGATGCCAACAGCAGCATGGCTCCAAAGGCCACTGGTTTCAGCCACCTGGCCGCTGCTGCGGCCGGAAGAATGCTGTCGACATGAAGGGGCGGGCGTTGGAAAAGCATGGCGCGGAATTAGTTGCTGGTGAGCGTCACCGTAGCTGGAGTGAGGCCGTCGGCGGAGGCGTTAAGCGTGATTTGCCCGGCCTTAGCGGTGGTCTGGATAATGGCTAGCGCCATCCCGTTGTAGGCCT
The DNA here is from genome assembly GCF_042665855.1 of Hymenobacter humi. Lineage (NCBI taxonomy): Bacteria > Pseudomonadati > Bacteroidota > Cytophagia > Cytophagales > Hymenobacteraceae > Hymenobacter > Hymenobacter humi. The sequence continues at coordinate 1,839,572 of NZ_JBHTEK010000001.1, forward strand.
TGCGCGAGTCGGCTTTGAATGATTCCATACTGGCCTGGTAGCCGTTGTCAACCCCGGCTACTACTCCTGGTCCGCTCACCGAGAACCGCACCAGATGGGCAGCGTCGGGCACCAGGTTGCCGGCCGCGTCCAGCACGCGCACGGTGACGAAGGAGAGGTCTTTGGAGTCGGCGCGCAGCTTGCGGCGGTCGGCAGTAAGCTCGATTTTGGCAGCGGGGCCGGCGGTTTTTATCGTACGCGTCAGCACAGTTTGGCCACCTTTGCGCGACACCGCTTGCAGGGTGCCGGGGGCGTAGGGCACGCGCCACATCACGTGCAGGTCCTCGGCCTGCTTCTGGCGCTTGCCCAGGGACTTACCGTTGAGCAGCAGTTCCACTTCGTCGGCGTTGTTATAGTAGGCCCACACGTCCACGGTTTGGCCCGGCTTCCAGTTCCAGTGCGGCAGCAAGTGCAGCACGGGCTTATCCGTCCACTCGCTTTGGTACATGTAATAGATATCCTTGGGGAAGCCGGCCAAGTCCAGAATGCCGAAGTAGGAACTGCGGGCAGGCCAGGGGTAGGGCAGGGGCTCACCCAGGTAATCGAACCCCGACCAGACAAAGGCGCCGGTTATGTGCGGGTTCTGCTTGATGGCGCGCCAGGCCTTTTCATGGGTGGTGCCCCAGTAGGGAGCCGCATTGTCGTAGCTGGAAGCGGTTAAGTCAGGGTTGCCGGTAGTCAGCTTGGTTTTGCCATCCTTGGGCCAGATGCGCAGGCTGTCGGAGGGCATGTCGTAGTGCCCCCGCGTTTCGTAAGCCGCCGCTATTTCGGTGGCCAGGAATTTCTGGCCGGGAAAGCGCTTGGGCAGTTCGGGGTATTCCGCATGCTTGTAATTGAAGCTCAGCACATCGAGCACGCCAGCTTGGCTGATGAAGTTCTTGGCCGGCTCCTGCTCCGTCAGGGCCGACGTTACGGGCCGCGTCGGGTCGAGGCGCTTCACGGTGGCGGTTAGCTCCCTGGTGAGCCGCACGCCGGTGCTGTCGAACTGCTCCCGGATTTCATTGCCGATGCTCCAGATAAACACGCTCGTGTGGTTGCGGTCGCGCCGAATCTGGTCTTCCAAATCGCGCTGGTGCCACTGCTTGAAGTCGAGGTGATAGTCTTGGCCGTTCTTCTTTTTCTGCCACATGTCGAAGGCCTCGTCCATCACCAGAAAGCCCATCTTGTCGCACAAATCCAAGAACTCCGTAGCCGGTGGGTTGTGGGCCGTCCGAATGGCATTGCACCCCATGGCTTTCAGCAGTTCCAACTGCCGCTCCATAGCCCGGGTGTTGACTGCCGCGCCCAGCGCGCCCAAGTCGTGGTGCTGGCACACGCCCAGAATGCGCAGCGGCGCCCCATTGAGCGAGAAGCCGCTGGCGGCATCAAACTGAAAAGTGCGCACGCCCAGCGGCGTTTCGTAGGTGTCCTCCAGGGTCTGGCCACGCCGTACTTCCGTTACCACCCGGTAGAGGTAGGGCTTAGTCGTCGACCATAGAATGGGGTGTTTCAGGCTGAGTCGCTGCGTAGTGTTTGCCGAGCCCCCGTGACCGATACCGTTGCCGCAGTGGCTTCCGCCACCTTGCGGCCGCTGGCGTCGAGAATGGTGGTGAAGAGCCGCACAGTTTGGCGCTGGCCCGTGGTGTTGCGGATGGTAGTTTGTACGCTTACTGTAGCCGCCTGTGCACTCACTTTGGGCGTAGTTACAAAGGTGCCCCAGTGGTCTACCGCCACCTGGTGCGTGGTCACCAGTCGCACGTTGCGGTAGATGCCCGAACCCGTGTACCAGCGGGAGTTCGGCTGGGCCGAGTTATCGACCCGCAAGGCCAGCACGTTGGGCTTGCCAGCCGGCTGCAGGTAGCGCGTCAGCTCGTAGCGGAAGGAGATGTAGCCGTTGGGGCGCTTACCGAGCGAGTGGCCGTTCAGCCACACTTCGCTATTCTGATACACGCCGTCGAATTCGATGAACACGCTCCGACCCCTGGTAGCGGGCAGCGTAAACGTCTTGCGGTACCAGCCAACGCCGGTGGGCAGGCCACCGCCTTCGGGCTTGGCCGGGTTCTTTTCGTCGAATTTGCCTTCGATGCTCCAGTCGTGCGGCAGCGTGAGTGGCGCCAGCCCGCATCGTTGAATTGGGCTGATTTGGCCTGTTCGTCGTCGCCGAGCAAGAATCTCCAACCTTTATTGAAATCCAGAATTACCCGCGTTTCCGGCCGCGCTGCCACGGCCACGCTTTGCGTACCGAGGAAGATGAGCAAAAGGAGGGAAAGCAGGCGGGGCATGGTGGAATTTTGGAAGTTGTAGAGACGCGACCCTTCGCGTCTTAGCGTTGAACGATGACGCAAGAATGGCGCGGTCGCGGAGACGCGAAGGGTCGCGTCTCTACAATTAGTTGGCGTCCGTTTTGGCGGTTTTGGGCTTTTTTATCGGGGGGCGATGAACGTCAGCGCACTCTTGCCGAGGTCCTTGGACGTAGCCACAGCGATGCCGCGCTGGTCGGGCTTGTTCACGGCGCAGTAGTAGTGGTACACCACGCCTTTATATTTCACCACGAAAGACTTGTGGGCAAATAGCTCGTCGTATGGCTCGGAGGGTTCGATGAGGTTGGCGCCGGTCCAGTCGGTCCAGTGCGTGAGGTCGTAGGAGCAGGCGAAGCGGTTCACCGCGCCCTTCACGCCGGGGTAGAAGGCCCCGAAATAGAACATGACCCACAGGCCATTGTCCATCTTCTGCAGGTAGGCGTCGCCGGTGATGCCGGTGTGGTGGTTGAGCACGGGGTTGCGCAGGTAGCGCTTCCAGTGCGTCATGTCATCCGACACGGCCATGCCGATGCGCTCGGCCCCGCGCTTGGCGTTGAGACTGTCGCCGTTGGCGTTGTAGTACATCACGAAGGGGTGGCCGGTGAGCTTGGTCTTGTCCCACACCACCGAGCTTTTGTAGATGGTGTGGTTTTCCCACCAGCGGGCGTCCGGGTCGTTGGCCTTCAGCAGGGGCTGAGGCAGGCGCTGCCAAGGATGCACGGTGGTGGGGTCCTGCGCGGTGTAGGCCATGCCGATGGACAGCAGGCCTTTCTCGTAGCCGCGGGAGTTGCCGCCGAAGTACGACAGCCAGTACTTGCCCTGGTAGGGCTGCCAGGCGTAGCTGCCGCTCCATTTGGGGTCCTGCAGGGCCACGTAACCGGCTTTCTGATTGGTGTCCCAGTCGGTGCTGTCGGTGAAGGACATGATTTTGCCCTTGGTTTCCCACTTTAGCAGGTCCTTGCTTTGGGCCAGCCATGTTTCGTAGCCGCGTCCGTCGTAGATGATGTAGGTCATGTACCACTGCCCGTTTTTGCGGAACACGCTCGGGCAGTCCATCTTCTTGCGATTGTCGTCGGTGACGAGCACCAGGCCGTATTTGTGCGGGGTTTTCACTTCCTCGTACACCCGCTGCATCACATTGGCAGGCACGTCCTTGGGCCTGTCCTGCTGCGCCCAGGCCGGCACTTGGCTCAAGCAAGCGAACAGGAAGAGACAAGAGAATTTCAGGTTCATCATAAACTAGTTTGAGCTGACCACGAAATGGTAGGTGCCGGAGCCGGCCTTCACGCGCGCCCGGCCGTTTTCGCTGCCCAGCAGCTGTAGCTCTGGGTGCTGCGCCAGCGGCTGATGGCCTTCGGTAATGCGAGCGGCAGCGGGGGCGGGCAGGTAAATGGTGGCGGTGGTATTGGCCGGAATTGTCACCGTCAAATCGAAGGCGGTGGCGGACTTTTTCCAGTCGCTGGCAATGAGTCCGTAGGGCGAGTGGTAGCTGGCCTTGGCGCTGGTCACGTCGCCCACGGGCTCCGGCCGGATGTCGATTTGGTTGAACGCCACCGACCCTGCAGCCGGCCGAATCCCCGCCAGCCCGCTGTAGAGCCATTCCATGAGGTGGCCCAGCATCAGGTGGTTGTTCGATACTGAGGGCAGCGCCGCCCATGACTCCGTGAGCGCCGTGGCGCCCTGAGCCAGTTGGTAGCCGTAGCCCGGCACGTCGGCCCGGCTGTTCATCTCGAAAATGACATCGGAACGGCCTTCGTCTTCCAGCACGCGCAGCAGGTAACGGTAGCCAATATCGCCGGCCGTGAGGCTGTTGTGGCGGCTGCGAATGTCCTGCACGATGTTCGCCACAACGGCCGCTCGGTCGGCCGGCGCCACCAGGCCCATGTACACGGCCATGGCATTGGCGGCCTGGCTGCCGGTGCTGTACTGCTTGGTGGTAGGGTTGAAAAACTTGGAGTTGAAAGCTGTTTTCACTTCGGCCGCCTGCTTTTCGTAGGCAGCGGCTTCGTTGGGTTTGCTCAGCAGGCGGGCCACTTGGGCCAAGATGCAGAGGTCGTAATGGTAGGTGGCGGTGCCCGTTACGCCCATGGGCGTGAGCTGCGACACGCCCGGCGGCTTGGGGCCGAGGTCGTACCAGTCGCCGAGGCCCTGGCTCAGAATGTGGCCCTGTGCCTTGGTGCCGAGGTAGGCAACGTAGCGTTGCATCATGGGGTAGTTCTCGGCCAAGGCCTGGCGGTCGCCGTACCACTGGTAGAGGTACCAGGGCAGGATGATGCTGGCGCTGCCCCACTCCGGCGAGTCACGGAACATGTCGCCACCCCACTCAAACTTCACGTATTCGGGCGCGATTTCCGGCACCAGCCCATCGGCCAGCCTGCGAAGCGCGCATGTCGAGCAGGGTCTTGCGGCACAGCGTGGCAATGTCGTAGTTGTAGCGCATCGAGCTGCCCATTAGGTGGGTTTCTTCCAGCCAGCCCAATTTTTCGCGGTGCGGGCAGTCGGTAAATACGCTCGCCAGGTTGCTTTTGATGGACCAGTCAATCAGTTTGTCGGTGCGGTTGAGCAAGTCGTTGGAGCACGAGAAAGCGCCCACGCGGGCCGCGGCGTTGCGGGTGTGCAGCGCCGTGAGCGCGACGATTTCCGGCTGGCCAGTGGGGTTGGGCTGGCCCTTGGGCACGCCCCCGGTCATCTGCGCGTAACGGAACCCGTAGTAGCTGAAGCGGGGGCGCCAGGTTTCCACCCCGCCGCCTTTCAGCACGTAGGTGAAGTAGTAGCCGCGCCCGATGTTCTTTTGGGTAATCGTGTGGTCGGCCCCCAGCAGTTCGGCCGGCGCAATGCGCACGGTGTCGCCCCGACGGCCCTTTAACTGCAGCTCCACGATGCCCGAGGCATTCTGGCCGAAGTCGTAGACCCACTTGCCCGACTGGGCCTGCGTGATGGTTTGGGCCTTAAAAGTGTCAAAGGTTTGGAGCGGCTCCTGCTCCTGCGCGAGCAGTTCCGGCGGGCCATCCACCACGATGGCGGACCGCCATTTCTGGTCATTAAACTCCGCCGTGGCCCAGCCGGCTTGTTCGAGGACGGCGTTGTAGTCCTCGCCGCCGTAGATGCTGGAAAAGGTGATGGGCCCGGCCGCCGTTTTCCACGTCGGGTCGCTCACGATGTCCTCGCGCGACCCGTCGGCGTACTCCAGTGCCAGTCGGCAAATCAGCTTCGGGAACCCAAACGAGGACTTGAGCTTGCGGTAGCGCTCCTTCACCGGCGGCACGTAGTAAAAGCCGTTGCCGAGCATTACGCCCAGCGCATTCGGCCCACTTTTAAGCAGACGCGTCACGTCGAAGGTGACGTACTGGGCCTGTTTGTCGTACTTAGTCCAGCCGGGGTCGAGGAAGTGGTTGCCCACTTTCTGGCCATTTAGTAGTAATTCAAAGTGCCCCAGCCCGCTGATGAACATCGAGGCCTTAGCCAGCCGCTTTTTCGCGATGAATTGCTTGCGCAGCAGCGGCAGCACGTTGTTGCCGGTGTAAGTGTCCTTTTTGCCGTCGACGGGCAGCACCGCTAGGCGCTCGGCCGGCAGCTGCTCGTAGGCTATCCATTGGGCGCCGCGCCAGTCCCGGGGCGAGAGCAAGCCCATTTGCCATTCGGCCGGGGCCGACCACGGCGATTCGGCAGCGTGGTTGTCCCAGGTTTTTACTTTCCAATAGTAGGTTTTGGCTGGCTCCAGCGGCCGGCCCGCGTAGCTTATCTGAATGGAAGCGCCCGCCGTCACTTTGCCCGAATCCCAGATATTGCCCGTGTTTTGGCTCAGCTTCTGCGGGCTGTCGGCCACCAGCACGCGGTAGGCCGTTTGCACCACGTTGCGGCGGTCGGCGCTCAGCTCCCAGCTCAGCACCGGGGCGGGGCTTTGCACCCCCAGGGGCCGGCTTTGGTACGCACATTTCAGGTTCGAAACCCGTAGCCGCTGCGCCGAGGCCGGATGGTAAATCAGTACAAAAACAACGAGCAGGCCAGCCCAACACAACTCCGAACCCAAAGACAGAAAAGAGCTTATTTTCATTGCCTTCAGGTTCAGCGCGTCTGGTTGTGCTTTGTGGTGCCGTTGGGTTCGTCTTTTGAGTCCCTGCACGCCAAAGCACCATTACTGACCCATCGGATAGGGGCTGAATGCTGCAATCGGAGGAACAGGGCTGTCTACAAATGTAGAATTTCCCGCTACCGGCACCGTGCTGCCATTTGGCATCTTGTTGTAGGATATTAGCATTGGCATTTAGAGCACCGTATTAAGGGACTATGCCTCTACTATGCAAGAGCAGGCCGCTCTATTGTGCTTAGAGTCCTGGGCCGGTTCCATACCCGGTTGGGCCGCAAACTGCGGCGAGGAATATCTCAGGGAGCGGGAGAGCCTTAACCCTACCAAGAGGGCCGCAGAGCTTTTGGATTTATGGATGTGCCCATAGTGCTTGCAATGCCATCTTCTGATTCGCCTAGTCTACGTTGAGTAAGTTGGCATCCTCCGAAAATGAAAAAGGCCCTCAGCTTGTGCTGAGGGCCTTTTCTGTGGTCGTGTAAGGAGTCGAACCTTAAACCTTCTGATTCGTAGTCAGATGCTCTATCCAATTGAGCTACACAACCCGTTCCCGTGATGGGACCGCAAAGGTAAGAGACAAAAACGCGGCTGTGCAAACCTGGGCCACTTTTTTAGGCAAGAAAAATTTAGATTTACCAGCAACTGGCTAATAATCAACGGGCCATTTTACGATATTTCGGTGCTCTTGCTGCGTAAAGCTTTTTGCAAAGCCCGGTTGAAGATGAAGAGCAGGCCGAAAAGTGAGGCTGCTACCAAGCCAATCAGGACGATTTTGCTCAACGCGCCCTGGTCGGGGTCGCGCAGCAGGGCCAGCACATCGGAAGCCTCCGTGCCCAGCCAATAAAAAACAAGCTGCGCGGCAGCATGCCCACCACCGATGCGATGAGAAAGCGCCGCCGCGGCACTCCTACGATAGCCAGCACGAAGGTCATCAAAGCAAAAGGCAGTACCGGCGAGAGGCGGGTGAGGATGATGAGCTGCCAGCTCTGGTGCTGCAGCTCCTCGAGCACGGCACCCGCTTTGGGGAAGTGGTGCAGAAAGGTGCGCAGCTTGCCGTGGTCAAGCCGTTGGGCCAGGCTCGTAGCCGATGACGGAGGCCAGCGCATACGCCACCACCATGCCCGGCAGCCCCAGCCACCCAAAGTAATACCCCGTGACGATGGCCACAAACGTGGTGGGCGTGAACGCGAAGGCCATGGTGATGGCAATAACCACGAAGTAGAGCAGGCTGCTGAACAATGCTCAGGTTTTGCAGCAGCTCCTGCCGCTGGTAGAGCAGCACCAGAAGCGACGACGAGCCCAGCAGCGGCACAGCCACCAGCAGGAACATGGTGAGCAGCGTGGAAAAGTTTTTTGGAAAAGCTCACGCAGAAATCTCATAGGCCGGCGAAGGTAGGGGCGGGGCCACCCGCACCGGGCCCGCGCCCCGTGCGAGTGGCCCCGCCGATTTGATACCAGTACGCCGCGCCCGGCCCGAAGGTCGGCCGTTGGGCTAGGATTATTTGGTGCCGAAGCCCAGAAACCGCTTCAGCCCGGCCCAGGCGCCGGCCAGGGCCAGCAGGCCCAGCTTCCAGAATTTGAGCACCACGGCAAACAGCCCAACTTTGGCCAGCACCTTACCGGCTACCAGGCCACCGATGGAGTACGCCGCCACCTCGTCGATGTCGGCGTCGAAATCGACGTACTGCTGGCCGCGGGCGAAGGTGACGCCCGCCAGCAGCCCCGGGATGCTGGCCTTGATTTCGGGAAGCTGGCTGTGGTCGCCAATGGCATTGAGCACCAGCACGCCCTTGCGGCCGAGCACGCGCACGTTGTAGTTGAGGGTAGTGTCGGGGTTGCTGCCGAAGCGCAGGGACTTGGCCCAATGCAGGGCGTGGGTGGTTTTGTCGTAATACGGATTGGCGGCCCAGCCCAGCACGTAGAACGGTTCGAAGCCCGCGCTTTCGCGCTCCTTGTTGTTTTCCTTCGTGTCGGCCTGCATCTCTTCCAGCAGCTCGCTGTAGTCGATGTCGTCGGCATCGTCGTCCTTCACGTAGCCCATGGCGTCGTAGCTGATGGAATAGGCCCAGGCTTTCTCATCGAGCGGGCCGCGCGTGGCGGGGAACAGCATGCCCAGGGTCTCGCTCTTGGGGTTGCCCCAGAGCTGCGTGAGCACCCGGCGGCTCTGGGCCGAATCGAGGTAGCGGAAGCCTTTGGGCACGGTGAGCTCGCCGATGCCGCCGGGCAGTACAATGTGTCCCTGCTGAAAATGCAGGCTGTTGGTCACCGAATCGGAGAAAGCTTTGTAGGCGGCCATGCGCATCAGCGCCGAGTCGGCGGCAGTGGGCACGGGCTTGGGCCGGGCCATGGCGGCGGTGTGCAAAAACAAGGGAATAACGAGCAGTAGAAGTTTTTTCATGCGAAGCTGAAAAGAGAAAAAATGAAGAGATAGAAGTAATGTGAACCGCGAATATAACCCGCGGCGCACGTTTCAGCTTTGCCTTGGCCGGCGTCCGTAACTTGCCGGCCCAAAGCGTCGGGCTTAGGCCGCGCGCTTGGGCTCATACCGTCAAATTCCCGCTTCCTTTTCTATGAAATTCGCCACCAAAGCCATTCACGCCGGCGTGCACCCGGACCCCACCACCGGCGCCATCATGACGCCCATCTACCAGACGTCGACCTACGTGCAGCGCTCGCCCGGCGACCACAAAGGCTACGAGTACTCCCGCACTCACAACCCCACCCGCACCCAGCTGCAGGATGCGCTGGCCGCCCTCGACAACGGCAAGCATGGCTTGGCCTTTGCCTCCGGCATGGCCGCCATCGACTGCCTGGTGAAGCTGCTGCAGCCCGGTGACGAGGTGATTTCGACCAACGACCTCTACGGCGGCAGCTACCGCCTCTTCACGAAAGTGTACGAGCCGCTGGGCATCAAATTCCACTTCGTGCCCATGCACGACATGGAAGCGGTGCGCGCCGTGGCCGGCCCCAAAACCAAGCTGATTTGGGTGGAAACCCCCACCAACCCGTTGCTCAACATCATCGACATTGCGGCCGCCGCGGCCGTGGCCAAAGAGTGCGGCGCCCTGCTGGCCGTCGACAACACCTTCAGCACGCCCTACCTGCAAACGCCCATGGACCTGGGCGCCGACATCGTGATGTACTCGCTCACCAAGTACATGGCCGGCCACTCGGATACCGTGATGGGCGCGCTGGTGGTGAAGGACGACGAGCTGCACGAGCGGCTGCGCTTCCTGCAGAACGCCTGCGGCGGCACGCCCGGCCCCCAGGACTGCTTCCTGGTGCTGCGCGGCCTCAAAACCCTGCACATCCGCATGCAGCGGCACTGCGAAAACGGCCGCGCCGTGGCCGAGTACCTGCGCCAGCACCCCAAGGTGGAGAAGGTGTACTGGCCCGGCTTCGAAAACCACCCCAACCACGCCATCGCTTCCAAGCAGATGCGCGATTTCGGCGGCATGATGTCCTTCGTGCTCAAGGGCGACCGTCAGGAAGACGCCATCGCGGTGCTCGAAAAGTTCAAGTACTTCACCCTGGCCGAAAGTCTGGGCGGCGTGGAAAGCCTCAGCGGCCACCCCGCCAGCATGACGCACGCCAGCATCCCGGCCGAGCAGCGCCGCAAATCGGGCCTGAGCGACTCGCTCATCCGCCTCAGCGTGGGCATTGAGGACGCCGAGGATTTGATTGAGGATTTGGCTCAGGCCATTGGATAATTGAGCTGAGCTTCTGGCCTTCCGGGAAAACTTCGGAATGCAAAAGAAGAACGACATTCTGAGCTGGCGTTTGCGCAGTGGGTGGGAACCTCACCCCGACCCCTCTCCAAAAGAGAGGGGAGCCACGGCAGCTAAGAACTGTTTAAATGCGAAAGCCCCGGCTCAATTGAGCCGGGGCTTTTTGTTGCTTTACTTCTGGCTCCCCTCTCTTTTGGAGAGGGGTCGGGGGTGAGGTTCCCCGAGCGAGATGCTTCGCTTTGCTCAGCAGGACGTTCTTTCGTTTAAGCTTCCCCTTTTATGTCACCCATCGTCCCCATCGTCACGCTGCCGTTTTTCCCGGTGCTGGACCAGAAGCTGCTTGAGCTGCTGCGGAGCCTCACACCGGCCGACTGGCAGCGCCCCACGCTGGCGCGGGAATGGACGGTGAAGGATGTGGCCGCGCACCTGCTCGACGGCAACCTGCGCACGCTGTCCATGCTGCGCGACGGCTTTTACGGCGAAGCGCCGCCGGAGGACCCTCATTCTTACGAGGGCATGGTCCGCTACCTCAACCGTCTGAATGCCGACTGGGTGCGGGCCGCCCGGCGCCTTAGCCCAACCGTGCTCATTGAGCTGCTGGCCCAATCCGGCGCCGAATACACGGCGTACCTAGGCATGCTCGACCCATGGGCGCCGGCGGCCTGGGCCGTGGGCTGGGCCGGCGAAACGGAGTCGCTCAACTGGTTTCACATTGCCCGGGACTACACCGAAAAGTGGCACCACCAGCAGCAGATTCACGTGGCCGTGGGCGGCCCGGGCCTGCTGACCCGGGAGTTGTTTCGGCCATTTCTGGAAACGTGCCTGCGCGGCTTGCCGCACGCCTACCGGCAGGTGGCCGCGCCGGTGGGCACGGTGGTGCAGGTGCGCGTTGAGACGCCCATCGGGGGCGTGTGGCACCTTGTAAAAGCCGCCGACGCCTGGGTGCTGCAGCCGCCCGGAGCTGCATCTGCTGCGCCAGCCGCCGAGGTTACGCTCAGCCCCGAAGTGGCCTGGCAGCTCTTTACCAAAGGCCTCAGCCCAACCCAGGCCCGGGAGCAGGCGCAGCTCGGCGGCAACCGGCAGCTGGGCGAAGCGGCGCTGCACCTGCTGGCCATCATGGGCTAGCTGCTTGTAAATAGGAGGGAAAGTAAAGTAATCGGGCTCGGCATCCGTTAGCGCACCGGGTTGCCGGGCGCTGCTGCAATGAAGACGGTTGTGCGACCAGGCTGGTCGACCAGCGCATTAAAACTGCGTTAAAAGCAGGCTCGTTTTCAACTCGATGAACGCAAGACGAGTTAAAGGACTATTTTTCGTTTAGCTGGCTTCGTGCTGGCCTGTTTCCATGCCTTTCCTCCCTTTTCTGCGCCGCTGCTCCCGCGTTGCGCCGCTGGCGGCCCTACTGGGGCTGGCTGGCTGCGATATGCTGGAATTCAGCCCCAACGACCACCGCGTGCCTGCGGAATTCACCAATCTCACTGCGAAAAACCTGGCCAAGCTCGAGGCCCGGCCCCTCCCGGCGGGCGACACCCTGCGTTTCATCTTTACCGGCGACTCGCAGCGGTTCTACGACGAAGCCGAAGCGCTGGTAGCCAGCGTGAATAAGCTGTCGGGCATCTCGTTTCTGGTGGTGGCCGGCGATATTTCCGATTTTGGCATGGCCCGCGAAATGCGCTGGGTCGATGAGAAGCTGCGGCGCCTGAACGTGCCCTACGTGACCGTGGTGGGCAACCACGACATGGTGGGCAACGGTCGCGAGACGTACCAGCACATCTACGGGCCGCTGAACTACACGTTCGTGTACGGCGACACCAAGTTCATCATGGTGGATACCAACAGCCGCGAGTACAACTTCAACGGCCAGATACCCAACCTGGGCTGGCTGCGGCCCTGCTCGCCAACCTCGACGGGGCCCGGCGGCAGGTGGTCATCTCGCACGTGCCGCCGTACAACGAGGACTTCGACCCTGCCCTCGAAATGCCCTACGTGCAGTCCCTGCGCGAGGCCCCGGCCCTGGTGTTCGAAATGAACGGCCACAACCACCAATACCGCCTCGGGCAGCCCTACAACGACGGCGTGACCTACGTCAATTCCGACGCTTTTTCGGAGCACCACTACATGCTGGTCACGGTGTGGGGCGACAAGCAGTTTCGCATCAAACGGGTAGCATTCTAATGAAAACACTTCTGCTTTCTTCCTTGCTGCTGGCGGCGCCGGGCGCCTTTGCCGCCTCCCCGCCCGACACCGCTACCACGCAGGCGCCGCCCGTCGCGCGCAAGTGGTACCGCCTCAGCCACCTGGCGCTGCAAACCGGCGGCGGCCTCGGCATGGTGGCCGGCGGCGGCGGCTACTCCTTATTCCGCGACCGCCTCGAAACGGACATTCTGCTGGGCTACGTGCCCAAGCGCTACGGCAGCTCCACCCTGAGCCTGGCCTCGGCCAAGCTGATGTATTCGCCCTTCCACGTGCGCGTGGCCGAGCGGGTGCAGGGGGTGCCGTTCACGGTGGGCGGGTATTTCAGCTACACCCACGGCACCTTCAACGACGAGCCTGCGGGACCAGTATTCGAAAAACTACTACTGGTTTTCGACCGATACGCGCTTTGGGGCGCTGGTGGGCGGGCGGGTTAGCTACCTGGCGGCGCCGGTAGCCGCTACGGGGCAGCCGCGCAAGCTGTCGTTTTATTACGAGCTGGGCACCAACGACCTGTACCTGCTCAGCTACTTCAACAACCGGAACGGCGGGCTGGGGCTCGGCCAAATCCTGACGCTGGCCCTGGGAGTGAAAGCCGATTTCTAGCCCAAGCCCGCTGCTTGGGCCAACGGTGGCTTGGTTGAGCTAACTCCCGGGCGGCTCGCGGGCCTGCGAAGGCTGTGCGGTAAATAAAAGTTGGAAGCTATATTTAGGAGGTTCAAGGCCTGCCTGGGCATTGCCGTGCGTACGGTGCGGCCTGGGTTCGCGCTGCTTACGGCTATTGGCTGCCAGTAAGTTACCGCGCCTGGAGGCCGCCGGATGAGTTGCTTCTGTTTTTCTTTATGCCTTCACTTGCTGCCTGCATGCTGTGCTGTTGCCGTGCTGGGGAAGCATACTGCTGTTGTTGCTAACGGCAGCGGTTGACTTTACAGGTTAAATATTTGTACATTTCTGGAAACTAATGCTGGTCGTCGTCCGCACTTAGGTCGGCGTTGGGCCATTTGAAGCAGCCCGTGGCTTTCCTGCTCGCTTTCGCTATATCATTTCACCAACCTTCTTCGCATGAAAAATCTGTTACTCCTTCTTCTGTTGGTCCTGGCGGGGCTGACAGCGCACGCCCAAAGCACCACCGTGACCGGCCGCGTGGTGGGCGCTTCGGGTGAACCCCTGCCGGGCTCCACGGTGCTGGAGCGCGGCACCACCAACGGCACCTCGACAGGCGGCAACGGCGAGTTCACGCTTTCGGTGCAGCCCAACGCCACGCTCACCATTCAAGCCATCGGCTTCACGGCCCAGCAGATTCCGGTCAACGGCCGCACGTCCTTGCCCGACGTGCGCCTCGTGGCCTCGGCCCAGGACCTGAACGAGGTGGTGGTGACGGGCTCCCGCGCCAGCGAAGGCCGCTCCAACATCCTCACTACAGCGCCGGTCGACGTGATTTCGGCCCGCGAAATCAAGGCCTACGCCCAGATTGACGTGGCTCAGATTCTGTCCTACGTGGCCCCGTCGTTCCAGTCGTCGCGCCAGACCATTACCGACGGTACCGACCACATCGACCCGGCCAGCCTGCGCGGCCTCGGCCCCGACCAGGTGCTGGTGCTCGTGAACGGCAAGCGCCGCCACAATTCGTCGCTCGTGAACATCAACGGCTCCATCGGCCGCGGCTCGGTGGGTACCGACCTGAACACCATTCCAACGGCCAGCATCAAGCGCATTGAGGTGCTGCGCGACGGCGCGGCGGCCCTCTACGGCTCCGACGCCATTGCCGGCGTCATCAACATTCAGCTCAAGGACGACTCCACAGGCGTTACGGCCAGCAGCACCGTGGGCCAGACCACCGAAGGCGACGGCGACGTGTTTCAGGTGGATGGCAACGTGGGCATTGGCCTGGGTGGCCGGGGCTTCCTGGACCTCAGCGGCCAGTTCCAGAACCACAGCTACTTCAACCGCGGCTTTCCCGACACGGCCCCGCTCATTTACCTGGGCGGCAACGGCGGCCAGTACCCCAGCAGCGCCAACACCGAGCAGGCCCGCCGCGACCTCAAAGCCCAGGACGATGCCTTGGTAAGAGCCAACGGCTTCGACCGCAACGACCTGCGCGTGGGCAGCGCCGACACCCGCAACTACGGCGGCTTCCTGAACTCCGAATACCGGATAGGTGGCGGCCTGACGGCCTACCTCTCGGGCGGCATAACGCACCGTACGGGCAAGTCGGCCGGCTTCAACCGCCTGCCCAACCAGCCCACCCAAAGCGACCTGACCATTTTCCCGAACGGCTTCCTGCCGTTCATCAACACCAAAATCGACGACCAGTCGGCCATTGTGGGCTTGCGCAAGACGTTCGGGGCTTCGCAGCCGACCTGAGCAACACCTTTGGCCGCAACCAGCCGCTACGACATCAGCAACAGCGTGAACGCCTCGCTGCCGCAGGGCCCGGGCATCCGCAACCAGACCGAGTTCTACGCCGGCACGCTGAAATTCAGCCAGAACACCACCAACCTGGCGTTGTCGCGCCGGCTCACCGATGTGGGCCCGCTGGCCACGCTGAACGTGGCGTTCGGCGGCGAGTTCCGCGTCGACCGGTTTCAGATTGAAGCCGGCGAGGAAAACTCTTACAAAAACGGCGGCCGCCTGATTGGCACCACGCCCACTGCCTCGGGCTCGCAGGTGTTTCCCGGCTACCAGCCCTCGGACGCCGTGGACAAGTCGCGCACCAACCTGGCCGGCTACGTAGACCTGGAAAGCGACATAACCGAGCAGTTGCTGGTGCACGCCGCCGGCCGCGTCGAAAACTACAGCGACTTTGGCACCAGCGTCAGCGGCCAGGCCGCCGCCCGCTTTACGGTATTCGAAGGGCTGTCGCTGCGCGGCTCCCTGGGCAACGGCTTCCGGGCGCCTTCGTTGCAACAGCGCTACTTCACCAACGTGAGCACGCAGTTTATCAGCGGCCTGCCCAACCAGATTCTGACCGTAAACAACGAAAACCCTCTCGTGCGCAACCCCTTCGGCGGCAGCGGCCAGCAGGGCTTCGGCGTGGCGGCGCTCAAGCAGGAGAACTCGCGCAACTACAGCCTGGGCCTGACCTCGCGCGTGGCCCGCACCATCACCCTGACCGTGGATGCCTACCAGATTGACATCGACGACCGCATCGTGCTGTCCTCGTCTTTTGCCCGCACCAACCCCACCGTGAACACCATTCTGGGCTCGCAGCCCGTGAGCCGGGTGCAGTTCTTCGCCAATGCCATCGATACCCGCACCCGGGGCCTCGACATTGTGGCCAACGAGCGGCTGGTGCTCGGCGAGAAAAGCCGGCTCGGCCTGACGGCCGCCGTCAACTTCAACGAAACCAAAGTACGCGGCTTCAACAGCACGTCTTCCACCATCAACAACGACCAGACGCCGGGCGTCAACAACCTGCAAAACACCCTGTTTGACCGCCAGCAGCGCACCCGCCTCGAGTCGGGCAACCCGCGCAGCAAAATCAACCTGTCGGCCAACTACAACTACGGCATCTTCGGCATCGAAGCCCGCACGGTGCGCTTCGGCGAGGTGCAGTACAAGGACGCCGACCCGTCGCGCTCGTTCCTGGACCAGACCTTCGCCGCCAAGTGGATTACCGACGTGAGCCTGAGCGCGCAAATCATCAAGCAGGTGAGCCTCATGGTGGGCGTCAACAACCTGTTTGACGTGTACCCCGACAAGTTTTTCCAGAACCCGCGCAACAACGAGTTCAACTTCTCGGTGGACCCCAACCAGAGCTACAACTCGAGCCTGGACAACACCAACCGCGGCCGCTTTGTGTACCAGGCCAACCAGTTTGGTTTCCAGGGCGCCTTCTACTTTGCCCGCATAAATGTGACGCTGCCATAAGTCTCGGCTAGGCCGCTCGGCGGCTCAACAAAAAAGGCCAGCTCCGGATTCGGGGCTGGCCTTTTTGTAGTTTTGGGTACGAGGTGGTTTGATTCAGAAAGTGCCCCGTAAAACGTTATCGGCCCGCGTAAGAAAGCCGTGCTACTTGGGCGCCGCTCAGGTTGCGGGCCAGGTAGAGGCCGGCAGCCACGGTCGCAGCAGGCTGCCATACCAGGGTACCGTCGGCAGCCGAGAGGAGCTGTGCTACTGTGCGGCCCAACTGGTCGGTAATCAGCACGGCCTGGCGGCCCGGCTCGGCGAGTTGGAACCGCACTTCGTCTTGAAACGGCATGGGGTGCGGCGGCTGCGCCAGCGGTTGGCGGCGGGCGCGGGCGGCCAGCGCCTGCCGCGTGACCACCACGGGCACCGTCAGAACCTCGGCGCCGGGCACGGGGCAGGCGTTGTCGGTGGCGGTGGCCGTCAGGGCGTAGCGGCCCAACGGCTGGGTGGCCGGCACCTGCCAGGTCAGCAGCCCCTGGCCATTGCCGAGGTCCTGAAAGGTGGCGCCCGGAATAACAGCCGGCACTTGGCTGCTCAGGGCCAACACCTGCCCCGCGTCGGCATCAGTGGCCGTTACCGTGAGCGAAAGCGTCTGGCCCGGGCTGACCGGAATGGTTTGGCCCAGGAGTTGGCTACTTGGGCTGCCAGAGCGGGCCACGCGCGTAAAGGCGGGCAGCTGGTTGCTGGTGAGCGCCAGCAGGTAAATCATATCCCGCGTGATGCTGCCAATCTGCTGCCAGTTGCCACTCACGCGCCGGTACTCGTCGACGCGCACGGCCAGGGCGTAAGTGCCCTGCTCCGCCAGTCCGCTGCCGGTGCGCAGGCCCGTAGCCGCATTAATCTGAAAGTGCGGCGCAATGGGTCCGACCGTAAGCCGGCTACAGCCCGGCGAGGCACTGGGAGCCGCCAACGGCTGCACCAGGCGGTACACCAGCGAATCGCCCTCGCTGTCGTAGGCATTTAGGCTGAAGGACCGCGCCTGCAGCCCAGAAAGCTGAATAAGCTGCGCGGTGGTAAACTGAGGGGAGAAATTTATCAGGCCGGTGGCATTGTGCAGCTCGGCCTTCACATACATGCTTTGCATTCCCGATAGGTCCATATTAACCAACCCGAAGCGCCGGTTTTCGCCGTTGATGCTCAGCGTCCAATCGGCGGGCGGGAGCTGCACCAGCGCTTCCAACGTGGTCACCCGGTAATTCAGACTGCCGCCGGAGCCGCCACCAGCGCAGTTCTGGCTCACGGTTACCTCGGCCGTGCGGGTCATAAAAGCGGTGAAGCTGCCGGCCAGGGCTGTACCGCATTCGTGCTTGCCGCATGTCAACCAAATATCATAGTTCTGCACCGCTGAAGTGGCATCCTGGAATAACCGCGCTGTCACGCGGTACTGGTTGGGCAGGGCCGCGGTACCGGCGTATGCATAGGTGAGGTCGGCCCCCAGCAAGTGAGAAGCATGGGCGGCCAGGCAACTGCCCCACCAAAAAACAGAAGCAATGTGCTGCGGAAGAGGAAAGATGGGCGCATAGGGGAGTAGAATGGATAGAAACGAAAACACCAGCCCGGCAAGCGGCGCCAGACTGGTGAAACTAACGTGAATCAGGGCTTTACCGGTATTAGCCGGCCGTATTATTTACCGGCAGGCGCCGCAGCAGGCTTACTGGACGAGTTGCTGTCCAGAATCTGAAACAGGTCGTCGAGCTTCGGCGTGAGGATGATTTCGGTGCGGCGGTTCATGGCCTTGTTCTGGGGCGTATCGTTGGCCGCCACGGGCACATACTGGCCGCGTCCCGACGCCGTGACGCGGGCCGGCGGCACGCCGCTGCTGGTGAGCAGGCGGGCAATTTCGGTGGCGCGCAGGGCGCTCAGGTCCCAGTTGTCGGTGAGGCCGGCGGTGCCGCGCATAATGGGCACATTGTCGGTGTGGCCTTCCACTACCACGTTCACGTCTTTCTGCTCCTGCAGCACGGCGGCGAGCTTTTTCAGGGCCTCTTGGCCTTTGGGGTCCACTTTCGTTGAGCCGGATTTGAACAGCAGCCTGCTCGGAAAGCGATACGTACACTTTGCCGTCCTTGAGCTTCACCTGCAGGTCGCTGGAGTTGAAACTGAGCAGGGCTTTGCTAACGCGGGCTTTCAGGTCGGTCACGGCCTGGTCTTTATCCGCAAGGGCTTTGGTGAGCTCGGTGAGGCGGGCTTCGCGGCCTTTGAGGTCGGCGGCGAGGCGGTCGTTTTCGGTTTTGCTTTTTTGCAGGGTGGTTTCCAGCTCGCCGAGCTCGGCTTCGCGGCGGGCGAGGTCCTTGGCTACTTTGTTGTAGTCCGACGACTTGTTGGCCAGTTCCCGGTCACTGTTCTTGAGCAGCTTGTCGTAGCTGTTGTTGAGCTCGTTGTAGAGGGTGCGGGTTTTGCGGTAGGCGGCACCGGTTTCGGCCGAGTCGGTCACGAGGCGCTTTTGGGTGAGGCGCAGGCTGGGCCAGCTCGTCGGAGGCTTTCTGCAGCTCGGCGGTGGCGCCGCGGTACTGGCGTTCGGCGCTGGCTTTGCCTTCGGCATCGGCCTTTTGGCGGGCACTCAGGTCGTCGTATTTCTTGGCGGTAACGCAGCTGTTAAGAACGGGCGCGGCCAGTAGCGACAGCGCCAGCAGGGCAGGGGAGAGGTTTTTCACGGGACAAAAGGAGTGAAACGACGGGCCGGAAGCGGCCGGACCACCCGGCCGCATTGGAGCAGCAAGGTAGCGCTTAACGCGCAGCCAGCGCAGCTCAACCCCAATTTGCCCAGCATTTTTCGGCCTATCTTTGCTTTCTTCCCGAGCGGGCCTTTTCCCGCCGAAAAACGCCCCAACCCGCTCTTTCCGAATGGCCTCCACGCTGACCTTGAGCCCCGAAAACGAAGCCCTGCTCGCCCACCAGTGCGTGGTGAGCAAGGACCTGGTGCACGCCCCCGGCCCCGACTTTCTGGACCGCTGCTTTTTGCCCGGCAGCCGCTCGCCCCAGGTGCTGCGCAGCCTCGGCGCGCTCTACAACCACGGCCGCCTGGCCGGCACCGGCTACGTGAGCATCCTGCCCGTCGACCAGGGCATCGAGCACACCGCCGGCTCGGCCTTCGGGCCCAACCCGATGTATTTCGACCCTGAAAACATCATGAAGCTGGCCGTGGAAGGCGGCTGCAATGCCGTGGCCACCACCTTCGGCACCTTTGGCACGGTGGCCCGCAAGTACGCCCACAAAATCCCGTTTCTGGTCAAAATTAACCACAACGAGCTGCTGACTTATCCCAATAAGTTCGACCAAATTCTGTTTGGCTCGGTGCGGCAGGCCTGGGACATGGGCGCTACCGCCGTGGGTGCCACCGTGTATTTTGGCTCAACGGAAAGCAACCGCCAGATTGTGGAAGTAACCGCCGCCTTTGAGGAAGCCCACCGGCTGGGCATGGCTACCGTGCTGTGGTGCTACACCCGCAACAACGCTTTCAAGACCGCCGACAAGGACTACCACGTGTCAGCCGACCTCACCGGGCAGGCCAACCACCTGGGCGTGACCATGGGCGCCGACATCATCAAGCAGAAGCTGCCCGAAAACAACGGCGGCTTCTCGACGCTGAAATTCGGCAAGACCTTTCCGGCCATGTATGATAAGCTCAGCAGCGACCACCCCATCGACCTCACCCGCTACCAGGTGCTCAACTGCTACTCTGGCCGCATTGGCCTGATTAATTCCGGGGGCGAAAGCCTCGGCGAGGGCGACCGCGAAGCCGCCGTGCGCACGGCCATCATCAACAAGCGCGCCGGGGGCCAGGGGCTGATTTCGGGCCGTAAGGCCTTCCAGCGCCCCTTTGCCGAAGGTGTGGAGCTGCTCAATGCCATCCAGGATGTATACCTCGACAGCTCAATTACGTTGGCGTAGGAACCATCAGCACCGGGCAAATTTGCCGGCTGCTCGTTGAACTGGGCTGGCTTTTTTGCCGGCAAACCTGACAATTCCTTACTTTTGACCTTACAGTTTTATTCTAACTACTAGCTTCCAGCTACAAACACCCCTCCTATATGTCCTGGTTTAAGCGCGTAGAAAAAGGCATCGTCACCCCCACCGACCAAAAAAGGAGACTCCCGACGGCCTCTGGCACAAGTGCCCGGAGTGCAAAACGGTGGTGACCATGGCCGAGCACAAGCGCCTGCGCAGTGTGTGCGCCTCCTGCAGCCACCACGACCGCATTGATGCCGTCGACTACTTCGATTTTCTGTTCGACGACGGGCAGTTCACCGAACTCGACGCCGACCTTACCTCCGGCGACCCGCTGCGGTTTGTCGACACCAAAGAATACCCCAAGCGCATTAAGGCCACGGAGCACAGCACCGGGCTGAAAGACGCGGTGCGCACCGCCCACGGCCTGTCCACCGGCCAGCCGCTGGTGGTAGCGGCCATGGATTTTAAGTTCATTGGCGGCTCTATGGGCTCGGTGGTGGGCGAGAAAATTGCCCGCGCCATCGACTTTGCCCGCCAGAATCGCACGCCGTTTCTCATGATTTCGCGCTCCGGCGGCGCCCGCATGATGGAAGCCGGCTACTCGCTGATGCAAATGGCCAAGACGTCGGCCAAGCTGGCCCTGCTCTCCGAAGCCGGCGTGCCCTACGTGAGCTTGCTTACCGACCCCACCACAGGCGGCGTCACGGCGTCGTTTGCCATGCTGGGCGACTTTAACATTGCCGAGCCCGGGGCCCTCATCGGCTTTGCCGGACCGCGGGTTATCAAGGAAACCATTGGCAAGGATTTGCCCAAAGGCTTCCAAAGCGCCGAGTTTGTGCTCGAGCACGGTTTTCTGGATTTCATTGTGGACCGCCGCGAGCTCAAGCAGCGTTTGGCCGACTTATTGGGTATGCTGCAGCCAGTTGCGGCCGCGGCGCCCGAGCAGCGCGAGGCCCGTCGCACCCCCACCAAAGCCCATTAAGTGCCATTCAGGCGCTTTTTCCACTTTCGGCACACTTCTTGGAAAGCCCGTTACCGTTACCGGAACGGGTTTTCCCCGTATAAGCCCGAGAATATTTTCACCAATTCCTTTTTTCACATGAACACCTCCAAATCCCTACTTTCTGTGCTGATGGCTTTCGTGCTGTTGTTCAGCTCCTGCGCCAGCACGAAGCAGACCACCACGCAGCCCGACCTCTCGACTAACAACGGTACCGGTGCCCGCAAAACCGGCATGAGCAAGACCGCCAAAGGTGGCCTGATTGGTGCTGGTAGCGGCGCGGCCGCTGGTGCTATCCTGGGCCGGGTTATCGGCGGAGGCCGTGGTACGGCCATTGGCGCCATCGTGGGTGCTGCCGCTGGCGGCACGGCTGGTGCCCTCATCGGCCGTAAGATGGACAAAGCTGCCGAAGACCTGCAGCGCGACATGAAAGACGCCAAAGTAGAGCGCGTGGGCGAAGGCATCAAAATTACCTTCGACTCGGGTATCCTCTTCGACTCGAACTCCTCGAGCCTGCGCCCGGCTTCGGAATCGGACATCACCAAGATGGCCGCCATCCTGCAGAAATACCCCGACACCAACGTGCTGATTGAAGGCCACACCGACAACACCGGTTCGGACGCCATCAACCAGCCCCTGTCGGAGCGCCGGGCCCAGGCCGTGGCCACCTCGACCATTGCCAAAGGCGTTTCGTCGAGCCGCATCACCACGCAGGGCTACGGCTCAACCCAGCCCGTGGCCGACAACTCTACCGTGGAAGGCAAGCAGGCCAACCGTCGTGTAGAAGTTGCCATCTACGCCAACGAGAAGATGAAGAAGGCTGCCGAAGAAGGCCGCTTGTAATCTGAACCCGCTTTTGCTCGGCCAGGTACAAAGGCCAGCCAACAACAAAAAAGGCCGCCCATTTGGGTGGCCTTTTTTGTTGGCGGTCTTCGCTAAGCTTAGGATGGTGAACCCCGGGCGAGGTGGCCGCGTTTAAGCAGCGTTGTTTTTTCAACCTTAAACCGCACGTGTCATGAAAACTTTGAGAATATTTTTCCTGCTGATGATATCCTTTCTCATGGTAGCTGCCTCGGATGTTCAGGCCCAGACCCCCAAGAAGAAATGGAGCAATAAAGCCAAAGGTGCCACGGTGGGCGCCGGTGCCGGTGCTGTAGGCGGCGCCATCATTGGCGGTGGCAAAGGTGCCGTAATCGGGGCCGGGGTTGGGGCGGTGAGCGGCGGCCTGATAGGTCGTAAAAAAGACAAAAAGAAGGACCCTGCCCGCTACGAGCAGTACCGTAATAAAAAGAACTAATACCGGCCTTCGGCACAGCCGATTAGTGGTCATAAAAACGGCCCTTCCACCTTGGGAGGGCCGTTTTTTATATAAGACTCCTTTAGGACAAAGATTTATTTGCGCGACTAGTGTCGAGGCTGGCCAGTTTGGCAAGGTGGTTGCAAATGGCGTACTTGCCGGTCCGTAGCACATGGCTCGGAGTCACATACTGGCTTGTTTATATTTCCCAAACACTTTTTTGATTATGAAATTTCTTCGTTTGTCTTTTTCCTTCCTGTTTGCCTTGCTGCTGCTGGTAAACAACTTCGCTCAAGCCCAAAGCTCCACTGTATCTACTGCCAAGCCGAAAGGCACCATGAGCAAAACCCTTAAGGGCGGCATCATTGGCGGCCTGGGTGGCGCCGTAGCCGGTGGCGTAGCCGGCCGTTTGATTGGCGGCAAATCGGGCACGGCCAAAGGTGCCATCATTGGTGCTGTTGTGGGTGGTAGTGCCGGTGCCCTCATCGGCCGTAAAATGGACAAGGCCGCTGCTGAGCTGCGCCGCGACCTGGAAGGCGCCAAAGTAGAGCGCGTAGGCGAAGGCATCAAAATTACCTTCGCTTCGGGCATCCTGTTCAACACCAACTCGGCTGCGCTGACCGCTGATGCCGCCGGCAACATCGACCAGCTCGCCGCTACCCTGAAAAAGTACGCCGACACCAACGTTGTGATTGAAGGCCACACCGACAGCTCCGGCTCGGACGCCATCAACCAGCCCCTGTCGGAGCGTCGCGCTCAGGCTGTGGCCAACGAAATCACGGCCCAGGGCGTGGACGATGCCCGCATCACGGCTACCGGCTACGGCTCGACCCAGCCCGTGGCTGACAACACGACGGCTGCCGGCAAAGCCGCTAACCGTCGCGTAGAAGTAGCCATCTTCGCCAACGAGAAAATGCAGAAAGCTGCCAAGCGCGGCCAACTGTAAGCCCACGCCCGCTGCGTACCCCGCAGCTTGCGCTAAACTTGAAAAACCGGCGGCCGCCTTGGCCGCCGGTTTTTTTGTGTCTTTTAAGTTGAGCTAACGCGGCCCCGCAACTTTGCCCCGCGCCGGCCGGTACAACCGGGCATGCCCACCCCCGACGCTACCTACGCCTCGCCCGCTGCCGAAAAAGCCTGGGCCGACCACGTCATCCTCGACCATTTCTACGGCCACCTGCCGCCCGAGCCGCGCCGCACGCCCATGCGCGAGCTGGTCTCCACCATTCTGTCGCACCGCACCACCCACGCCGACGAAGAGCTGGCCTACGACCGCATGCTGGAAACCTTCGGCGACTGGCCCGGGGTGCTGGCCGCCCCCACGGCCGAGCTGGCCCACGCCATTCGCACCACGCGCTGGCCGGATACGCAAGCGCCGCGCATTCAGGAGATTCTGCGTCGAATTCAGGCCGAAACGGGCGGGCCGTTTGACCTGGACTTCCTCGCCGAGTGGCCGCTGGAGCGCGCCATGGCCTGGCTCAACGACATGCCCGGCATTGGGCTGAAAACGTCTTCCCTGTTGCTGCTTTTTAATTACCAAAAGCCGGTATTGCCGGTGGATACGCACGTGCACCGCGTGGCCCAGCGGGTGGGATTTCTGGGGCCCAAGGTCTCGGTGGAGAAGGCGCATGCCGTGCTGCTCGCGCTGCTGCCCGCCGATGCCGAAACCCTGTTTAACTTCCACAAGCACAACTACTGGCACGGGCAGCAAATCTGCTTTTTCCTGCGGCCCAACTGCCCGCGCTGCCCCCTGAAAGGCTTTTGCAACTATTACCTGGAGCACTACGGCGAGGCCACTCCGGAGGCGCTGGCGGCCACGCCCACCCAATGGGACCCGGCGGCCTGGGGCAAGCTGCCGCATTAGGGCTTAGCTGTTAGCCGTTAGCTTTTAGCTGTTAGCTTCGTTATAGCGCCCAAAAGGCCCGGAACATAAAAAGCTAACAGCTAAAAGCTAACGGCTAACAGCTCAAAATATGCGCCTCGTCAAGCATCCCGTTCTGTGCAATTACTACGTCACGTACCGCTGCAATGCGAAATGTGCGTTTTGCGACATCTGGGAGAAGCCTTCGCCCTACATCACGCTGGAGGATGTGGCCCAGAACCTGCGCGACCTCAAGCGCCTGGGCGTGTCGGTGATTGATTTCACGGGCGGCGAGCCCCTGCTGCACCGCCAGCTGCCCGAGTTTCTGGCCCTGGCCCGCGAGATGGGCTTCATCACCACGGTTACCACCAACGGCCTGCTTTATCCCAAGAACGCCGAAAAGCTGCGCGGGCTGGTCGATATGCTGCACTTCTCGCTCGACTCGGCCGACCGCGACACCCACGACCTGGGCCGCGGCGTGGCCTGCTACGACTTCGTACTGGAAAGCATCCGCGTGGCCAAGGAGCTGGGTGAGCGGCCGGACATCCTCTTCACCGTGTTCCGCAAAAACCTGGCGGACCTGGAGGCCGTGTACCGCGACATTACCAAGCCCAATGGCCTAGTGCTGATTCTGAACCCCGCCTTCGAGTACGGCGACGTGGAAACCGGGGAACAGCTAACGCCCGAAGAACTGGACTACCTCTCCGCCTTTGGCAAGCGCAAGGGCGTGTATTTGAATGAAGCCTTCATCCAGTTGCGGCGCGATGGGGGCAACCACGTGGCCGCGCCCGTGTGCCGGGCTGCTAGCACCACGCTGGTTATCTCGCCCAGCAACGAGCCTGGTGCTGCCCTGCTACCACCTCGGCGAGCAGAAGTTTCCCATCGAAGGCCAGCTGTATGCCCTGTACAATGCGCCCGAAACGCAGCGGCTGGCCGCGCTGGAAGGCCGGCTGCCGGCCTGCGAAGGCTGCACCATCAACTGCTACATGCAGCCGAGCTTTGCGGTAGAAACCAGCAAGTACTTCTGGCAGGCGCTGCCTAGCACGCTGAAGTATAATTGGGAAAAGGGCACCTGGAAGCGGTTGATTGGGGTGGCTTAACTGTCATCCTGAGCGCAGCGAAGGACCTTATCACGCTTGCGCCATTTGAGTTTACTATAAATCGTTCTTCGGTGATAAGGTCCTCCGCTACGCTCAGGATGACAGCCGATTATTGACGGACGATTGAGTAAGTATTGTGGTAAAGATGCTTCGCTGCGCTCAGCATGACGTTCTTTTGCTCACTGCTCACTGCTCACTGCTCACTGCTCACTGCTCACTGCTCACTGCTCACTGCTCACTGCCCTTAAGCCATGCCTGCTCTCATTCTTCCCGTTAACGGTATTCATCCCGAAATTCCGGCTGACTGCTTTGTGGCTGATAATGCGACCATTGTCGGCGATGTCGTGCTGGGTCGGGGCTGTACGGTCTGGTTTACGGCCGTGATTCGGGGCGATGTGCACCGCATCCGCATTGGCAACGAAACCAATATTCAGGATGGCGCCGTGCTTCACTGCAGCTACCAGCGGGCGCCGCTCACCATTGGTAGCCGCGTCAGCATTGGGCACCGGGCCATTGTGCACGGCTGCACTGTGGAGGACGACGTGCTCATCGGCATGGGCGCCATTGTGATGGACCACGCCGTGGTGGGCAGCGGCTGCATCATCGCAGCAGGGGCGGTGGTGCTGGAGAATTTCGTGTGCGAGCCGGGCTACTTATATGCTGGGGTGCCGGCTAAGAAAATCAAGCCCGTGACGGGGGAGCAGCGCGAAGGGCTGCGGCGCACGGCCGCCAATTACCAGACGTATGCCGCCTGGTTTCGGGAGTAGGCCAGAGTGCGTGCCGATAATTGGCACAAGTCAGCTCAATTTGCCTTCTCAGAAACTGCGCGAAGCATAATGCGCCGGGGTTTCTTTTGCCTGGCACAGCGGGTTTATAAAGTCCGCAAAATGGCGGTGTTTATCGGTGTAGGTGTGTCTGATTGCGCTCCATTCTACTTCAATAGAGTGAATGGAAAGTCTACCGCATCTGAAATTTGACTTGGAATGAGTGGCCACCTTGGTGTTGCTTCGTTGCGCTTCTACCAATTGCTTCGCAAATAATGTCCCATTGCAGCCGCGTTGTTTGTGTGCTTTTTGGCCTCACGCTAACAGGGCTTATTGGTAGCTGCCAGCGCTCCAGCTACACCTTTCAGCCCAATAGTGCGCAGCAGCCCGAACCCACTGCGCAGGTAGCCGCTGCGGCTACGCTTACGGAGGTACCCGAAGCAATTGAGCCGATGCCCCTGAGGGCAAGGCACATCAGCCGGCCGGTATCCCGGCACGTAGTTGGCTGGCAAATTGAGCCGGCTGCTCGCCATGTGGTGCGCCCGAATCCTGCCAACGCATCGAGCGTAGTGCGATTGCAGCTGGCTGCGAAGCCTATGGCCCAGGAATCAGCACGGCTGGCTCAATTTCCAGCGCCCGAGCCTGTGCGCTACGTCCGCAAAGGAGTGGCGTTTGCGCTGGCCTTGTTGCTGGGCATGTTTGGCGCCCATTTATTCTATATCGGCGACCATAGGCGGGCCATCCGGTACCTACTCCTCACGCTGGCCGGCGCAGTCCTTATGGCCCTCGCCATTCCGGTAGCCAATCTGGCGTTCTTTGGCGGCGGTTGGGGAGGCGCGCTGGTCGGGATTTCTATGCTGGTACTGGGCGCCGGCGCAATACTGAGCGTGTACATACGTGCCCTGCAGGATGGCGTCCGCATCCTGATAGGAGGTGTATAACCCGGCACTGCCCCTTACCGGCTAGCAGTGTTGTGCAACCTGGAAAGGAGGGGCTAAGCGCAGCGCCCAGGCAAGTGCTGCCCGGCGCTAGAGCTCGTCGCCCATGTCGCCGCGGGGTTCGGCGCGCTCGGCCACGGTGGTCACGCGCAGCTGCACCAGCTCCACGGCGCGGCGGGAGCGCTGCAATACGCGGAACTCGTAGGGGTCGAGCACGGCCACGTCGCCCACTTCCGGGATGCTGCCGTAGATGACGTTGAGCAGGCCGCCCACGGTTTCGTAGTCTTCGCCTTCGGGCAGGGGGAAGGGGAGATACTCGTTGGCATCGGAGATGGGCGTGGCGGGGTTCACGCGGTATTCGTCCTCGGTCACCTTTTCCACCACGGGCACCTCGTTGTCGTACTCGTCTTGGATTTCGCCCACCAGGCTCCTCCATGATGTCCTCGATGGTGACGATGCCCGACACGCCGCCGAACTCGTCGCTCACGATGGCCATCACAATATGCTTGCGCTGGAACTGGCGCAGCAGGCGGTTGATTTTCTTGGTTTCGGGCACGAAGTAGGGCGGCCGCATGATGCGAGCCAGCTCCACGGGCTCGCCCCGCCGGATGATGGGCAGCAGGTCTTTCACGTTGAGCACGCCCACGATGTTGTCGATGTTGCCTTCGTAGACCGGCATGCGCGAGTAGCCTTCGTTGAAGACGACGTCGAGAATCTGGTCGGCGGGCGCGTTCACGTCCAGGGCCGAGAGCTTGGTGCGGGGCACCATAATCTGCTTCACCATCCGGTCGTTGAACTGGAACACGTTTTCAATCAGCTCGTGCTCGGAGTCCTGGATTTCGCCGCTTTCCTTGCTCTGGTCGAGCAGCATGCGCAGCTCGTCGGAGGTGTGGGCGTCGGTGCCGTGGGCCGAATCCACGCCAAACAGGCGCAGCGTCATGCCCGACAGCTTGTTCAGAATCCAGATGGCCGGAAAGCTGATGATATAAAATATCCGCAGCGGCAGGGCGATGGCAATGCTCAGGGCCTCGGGCCGCTGAATGGCCAGCATTTTGGGCGCCTGCTCGCCGATGACGATGTGCAGCACCGTGATGGTGGCAAACGACACCGGCAGCGCAATCTGGTGGGCCAGCTCGGGCGTCACGTTCAAATCGAGGGCGTGCACGGCCGCCAGAATGATGGAGGCCACCACGCTTTCGCCTATCCAACCCAAGCCCAGGGAGGCCAGCGTAATGCCCAGCTGCGAGGCTGAGAGGTAAGCCTCCAGGTCCTGCAACATGCTGAGTGTGAGCTTGGCCAGTCGGTTGCCTTCTTTGGCCCGCAGCTCAATCTGCGAAATGCGCACCTTGACCAGCGCGAATTCGGCGGCCACGAAAAATCCGTTTACTAAGACAAGTAAAACGGTGAATAATATTTTTAAACCCATGTGAATGGCCCCCGCGACACGGACGGTCTGAGGGCCTTAGTTGCTCAAAAGTACGGAGATTAGTGCGGCTAGTTGGGCCGTTGAACTTTCCGGCCAAGAGTTTGTGGTACGGACAGCCTTATTTTGTAGTAGAAAGCGCGCGTCAGCCACTGCGGAGGTAGCCATTTGCGCCGGCAATTTGCCGGGAACGGAATCTGCAGTTAGAACCTTCTTTCATCAGGAAGAGGTAACACATTACACGGTGCTTCTGGTTTGCTGTTATGAAGAATTTTTTGCTGGTTAACTTATTGTTGCTCTGGGTAAGTATGGTCGGGCCCGCTACGGCTCAGATTCTCACGCCCACCCACCTGAGCACCGCCCTGAGCCGGCCCACGGTCAAGGTAGGGGAGGAAATTGAGCTGGTGGTGAACGCCCGCATCGACGACAAATGGCACCTGTACGCCTCCGATTTTAGCGACGAGGTAGGCCCGGTGGTTTTTACGCTCACCTTCAAGCCTAATCCCGCTTACGCGCTGGTAGGCAAGCTGCAATCCATCAAATCGCACCACGAGCAGGACGAGGTATTTAAAGGCGAGGTAGCCTTCTGGGAAAAAACCGGCCAGATGCGGCAGCGCATCAAAGTGCTGCAGCCCGGCCCGCTCACCGTCTCGGCCGATGCCGAGTACCAGAGCTGCACCACGGTAGACGGCCGCTGCGTGCCCGGCAGCGAAACCCTGCGCTTCGGCCCGATAGCCGTGACGGGCGCCGCCCCCGCAGCCAAAGCCACTGGTGCCGTGCCGCCCGCTGCCGCGACTCCTGCTCCGGCGAGCCCGGCGGTAGCGGCTGCCCCGGCTGGTACCCCGGCCCCTGCAACTGCTACGGCTCCGGCAACTACTGATTCAGCCGCTCAATTGGCCCCTGCAACCGGGCCGGCTGGCTCAACTGCTGCCGCGGCGCCTAGCGCTGCTCAAGGCGCTGACGTAATCGCCGCGGCACCCGCCGCCACGGCCATAACCCCAGAAAACCCCGTGAGCAAGGCCGGCGGCCTGTGGAGCTTTGCGCTGCTGGCCTTCACCTTCGGCCTGGCGGCCCTGATTACACCTTGTGTCTTCCCGATGGTGCCCATGACGGTCTCGCTCTTCACCAGCGGCAATGACAGCCGGCAGCGTGGCATCTTTAAGGCGCTGGTGTACGGCGCCAGCATCATTGCCATATATGTGCTGGTGGGCGTGCTCGTCTCCGCCTTGCTCGGCGAAGATGGGCCCAATCTCATCAGTACCCACTGGCTGCCGAACGTTATTTTCTTCCTGGTCTTCGTGGTGTTTGGCTTGTCGTTTCTGGGCTTGTTCGAAATCACCTTGCCGCACAACATCGTGAATACCGTGGATACCCAGGCCGACAAAGGCGGCTGGGCCGGCATCTTCTTTATGGCCCTCACGCTGGTGGTGGTGTCGTTTTCGTGCACCGCGCCCATCGTGGGCAGCATTCTGAGCCTGGCGGCCCGCGGCGAGCGGATTCAGCCCATTGTGGGCATGTTGGGCTTCTCGCTGGCGTTTGCGCTGCCGTTTACGCTATTTGCCATTTTCCCGTCGTGGCTGAAAAGCCTGCCCCGTTCCGGCGGCTGGCTCAACACCGTGAAGGTGGTGCTGGGCTTTGTGGAGCTGATGCTGGCCCTAAAATTCCTGAGCACCGCCGACCTGGCCTACCACTGGCACCTGCTCGACCGCGACGTGTACATCGTGCTCTGGATTGTGCTCTCGGCCCTGCTCGGCTTCTACCTGCTGGGCAAGTTCCGCCTCTCGCACGACTCCCCGCTCGACCACCTCAGCGTGGGTCGCT
The DNA here is from genome assembly GCF_042665855.1 of Hymenobacter humi. Taxonomy (NCBI): domain Bacteria; kingdom Pseudomonadati; phylum Bacteroidota; class Cytophagia; order Cytophagales; family Hymenobacteraceae; genus Hymenobacter; species Hymenobacter humi. The sequence goes on from NZ_JBHTEK010000001.1 coordinate 1,869,953, forward strand.
TGCTGATGGCCGTGCTGGCTTTCGCCTTCACCGTGTACCTGGTGCCGGGCTTGTTTGGGGCGCCGCTGCCCTTGTTGGCCGGCTACCTGCCGCCCCAGACCAAGCGCGACTTTTCGCTGGCCACGGCCAGTAACGGCGGCAGTCCCGCCGTGGCTGCTGCGGGCCGCAGCGCCGGCTACGAAGCGCCGCGCTTTGGCGAGTTTCTCGAATTGCCCCACAACCTCGACGGCTATTTCGACCTGGAGCAGGCCAAACGCGTGGCCCGCGCCCAGAAAAAGCCCATTTTCATCGACTTCACGGGCCACGCCTGCGTGAACTGCCGCAAGATGGAAGCGACGGTGTGGAGCGACCCGCAAGTACTCGAGCGCCTGCGCAACGACTACGTGGTGGTGGCCCTGTACGTGGACGACAAAACCGAGCTGCCCGAGAAGGAGTGGTACACCTCGGCCCGCGACAAACAGCTCAAGACCACCCTGGGCAAGCAAAATGCCGACCTGCAGGTGACCCGTTACGGCTTCAATGCGCAGCCCTACTACGTCATCATCGACCCCGACGACGCGACCAGCAAGCCCCTGGTAACCCCTATCGCCTACGAGCCCGACGTGGCTCAATTCAGCGCCTTCCTGCAAGCTGGCCTGAAGCAGTACCGTGGACCGCAGGCGCCGGTAGCCGCCCGCTAGGGGCGCTGGCTTAGGCAAGCATAGATTATCGCAAATGACTGAAAACGCGAAGAGGCGACCCCCACCCAGAGGTCGCCTCTTCCAAATGTGAGGCGTGCATCCACCCAGATGCAGTACCCCGTTTTTCCCCTCTTCTCCTCTGTGTCCAACCACAACAGTTGCGAAAGGAGTTATCCTCTCATAGGGAGATAAACGGGCAATAAAGCTGAACAGTCAGCGTTTGGTGCCCAATTTCCTCACCCGGTTTTACTGCCACAGCCTTCTGCCTTGGATTACAACAAATGTAAGTTAAGAACCAAGGTGATACAAACTAATGCATTGTTTAACTCAAAATTTACAATAAATTCAATTTAATACCGCTAATTTTGCGTTGTATTAAATTTCTTTCTGCAAAAAATGGCTCGAAATTACGAACTTGATGACACCGACCGGAATATCCTGAACCTACTCATTCAGGATGCCAAAATGCCTTACACCGAAATTGCCCGCAAGGTCAACGTTTCGGGCGGCACCGTGCACGTGCGCATGGCCCGGCTCGAGGAGTTGGGTATCGTGCAGGGCGCCACGCTCCGCATCGATTACCAAAAGCTGGGCTATGGCGTGAATGCCTTCCTGGGCATTTACCTGCTCAAAAGCTCGGTGTATACCAGCGTGGTGCACCAGTTACGCGACATCCCTGAAGTGGTGAGCATTCACTTCACTACCGGGGCCTACGGCGTCTTTGCCCGGCTGGTGTGCCGCGATACCCAGCACCTGCGCGACGTGCTGCACGACCGCATCCAGCCCATCGATGGCATCGAGCGTACCGAAACGCTCATTTCGCTCGAGGAAGTTATCAACCGCCCCGCGCAGCTGACTTAACAAAGCCGGCTTCCAGCTAAGAACAGGGCCGCTGCGCACGAAGGTGCACGGCGGCCCTGTTTGCTTTTATATCGGTTTAGAAGTGGAATCGGGGCTGTACAAATGCAGATGCACCCATGGGTAAGGTGCCTTTGAAACTTAAGTGTCTCAGCCCTTAAAAGAGAGGAACGGTACTGCTGATCGGACCCGCAGGAACCTCACCCCCAGCCCCTCTCCAAAAGAGAGGGGAGCCGAACGATTTCAAAAGCTGCGATTCCGGTGCCCCCTCTTATTTGGAGAGGGGGCAGGGGGTGAGGTTCCCCGAGCGAGATGCTTCGACTGCGCTCAGCAGGACCGTTCTTTTAGTAAGCATGGCAGCCTGAAAAACGCGAGCCCTGCCCGCGCGTCGTACTTTTGTCCTTCGCTTATGCCCACCGCCCCGCCCGCTACGCTGCTCATTCAAACCGCTTTCATCGGCGACGTTATTCTGATGACGGCGCTGCTGGAGCACCTGCACCGCACCGAGCCCAATACGCCGGTAGACGTGCTGGTGCGCCGGGGCAACGAAAGCCTGCTGGCCGGCCACCCCTACGTGCGTCAGGTGCTGATTTGGGATAAAAAGCACCGCAAATACGCCGCCCTGTGGCAGCTGCTGCGCCAGATTCGGGCCACAGGCTACGGGCGGGTAGTAACTCTGCAGCGGTTTGCCAGCACCGGATTTCTCACCGCTTTTTCGAGGGCACCGGAGCGGGTGGGCTTTGCCAAAAACCCGTTGAGCCGGTTTTTCACCCGGCGCGTGCCGCACAACATCGGCGACGGCACCCACGAGGTGGTGCGCAATCTGGCGCTGCTGGGCGGCAATGAAGAATTAAGAATGAAGAATGAAGAGTTATCGACGGGCGGTAATTCTCCATTCTTCATTCCTCATTCCTCAATAACAAAGCCCAAGCTGTACCCCTCGGCGGCTGATGAGGCCACGGCTGCTGCTTTTGCTGCTGAGGGGGCTTACGTCTGCCTGGCGCCCACTTCCGTGTGGTTTACCAAGCAATACCCGGAGGAAAAGTGGCTGGAGCTGCTGGCGGCGCTGCCGGCCCACTTGCGCGTGTACCTGCTGGGCGGCCCGCCCGACGTAGCGCCCTGCGAGCGCCTGGCCGCCGCCAGTGGCCGCGCCAACCTAACCAACCTGGCTGGCAAACTGAACCTGCTGGCCTCGGCCGCGCTCATGCGCGGGGCCGTGATGAACTACGTCAATGACTCGGCGCCCATGCACCTGTGCTCGGCCGTGGGGGCGCCCGTCACGGCGGTGTTTTGCAGCACCGTGCCGGAGTTTGGGTTTGGGCCGCTCGCGCCGGTGTCGTTCGTGGTGCAAACCCGGGAGCCATTGGCCTGCAAGCCATGCGGGCTGCACGGGCACGGCGCCTGCCCGCTGGGGCACTTTCGCTGCGCCTACGGCATTGAGGTAGACCAGCTGCTTCAGTCCCTGAATTCGGTGGGATAAAGAAGTAGGCGCCGCCGAAGCAATTCTGCCAGCCCACTTGTTTATGACTCATTACGCGCAGCGTCCGGTACCTTTGTCCTTCCTATGCCCGACTACGAAATCCACGAATACCCAAATGGTATCCGCTTGCTGCACAAGCAGGTACTGCACACCAAAATTGCGCATTGCGGCTTCCTGCTCGACATTGGCTCCCGCGATGAGGCCCCGCACCAGCAGGGCCTGGCTCACTTTTGGGAGCACATGGCCTTTAAGGGCACCGAAAAGCGCAAGTCGTTCCACATCCTCAACCGCCTCGAAACCGTGGGCGGGGAGCTGAACGCCTACACCACCAAGGAAAAATCTGCTTCTACGCCGCCCTACTTAGCACGCATTTCGAGCGCGCGTTTGAGCTGCTCACGGACCTCACGTTCCACTCCATCTTTCCGGGCCGCGAGGTGGAGAAGGAGCGGGGCGTGATTCTGGAAGAAATGAGCATGTACCAGGACGCGCCCGAAGATGCCATCATCGACGATTTCGACACGGTGGTGTTCGGCGACCATCCGCTGGGCGTGAACATCCTGGGCACCCGCGAGAGCGTGAGCCGCTTCCAGACCGCCGATTTCCATGCCTTCCTGCAGGAGCAGATGCGTACCGACCGGCTGGTGTTCAGCTCCGTGAGCAACCTGCCTTTCAAGGAGGTAAAGCGGCTAGCCGACAAGTTTCTGGCGCCGCTGCCGGCCAAGCTTGGGCCGCGCGTACGCCGCCCGGTGGGCGGCTACCAACGCAAAACCCAAGTCGAAACCCGGCCCATATCGCAGGCGCACTGCCTGGTGGGCGGCCCCGCCTATCCGCTCAGCGACCCGCGCCGCATCCCGTTTTTCATGCTGAACAACATCCTGGGCGGCCCGGGCATGAACTCCCGGCTCAACCTGGCGGTGCGGGAAAAGTACGGCCTCGTGTACACCATCGACAGCACGTATTCGCCTTACACCGATACCGGCCTGTTTGGCATCTACTTCGGCACCGAAGGCAAGCAGGTAAAGCGCACGCTGAGCCTGGTGCAGAAGGAGCTCAAGCTGTTGCGCGAAAAACCTCTGACCACCAATCAGCTGCATACCGCTAAGCACCACCATGGGCCAGCTCGCCATGAGTGAGGAAAGCAACAGCGGCATGATGCAGCTCCTCGGCAAAAGCACCCTCGACCTGGGCCGAGTGGAGCCGCTTAGCGAGATTTTCGGGAAAATTGAGCTGATTTCAGCCGCCGAGTTGCGCGACATGGCCAACGAAGTACTCACGGATGAGCATCTGAGCGTACTGCAGTACGTGCCCGAGGGGAAATGAGTGTGCCGATATTCGGGCATGTAGGGACCGCGCGCCCAGGCGATTTATTTGAGTCACGCCTGGAGCTGTCGCTACACCGGCAGCATCGTCCTCGGCAAGCCGGCATCTGTGCCACGCAAAAAGAAGGCGCCGAAAGCATTGTGCTGTCCGATAAGTACGAGGACGACGAGGTGCACGAGGATTATATCCTCTACACCGGCCACGGCGGGCGCGACCCCGAAAGCGGCAAGCAGGTAACCGACCAGACCTTAACTGATGCTAATTTGGGCTTGGCTCGCAGCGAGGCAACTGGTCGTCCCGTACGGGTTTACCGGAAAGTTCGCACCTCTTCTAATGGGGCTGCTTTTCGGTATGAAGGCTTGTTTAGAGTGACGAGCCATCAGTTTACGACTGGAAAATCCGGTTTCGGAGTGTTTCGATTTCGGCTGGAGCCGGTAGTCGTCATGCCGAGCGAGCCGCTCCCTTATGGGTTACCCGATTTGTTGGATGATGCCTCCTCGACAGCGCAGGAAGCAGCCCCGCGTTACGAAGCCACTACTTCAAGGCTCATTCGTGATACCGCGGTGACGCGGCAGGTGAAAACCATGTACAAATACCGGTGTCAGATGTGCGATACTCAATTGCAGAGTCCATCGGGCTTGTATGCCGAAGCCGCTCATATCAAGCCGCTCGGTGCGCCGCACCATGGGCCCGATGTGCTGGCCAATGTGCTTTGCCTATGCCCCAACCATCACGTGCTTTTCGACCTCGGGAGTTTCGCGATTGGCCAAGATTTGGCGCTAATTGGGCTGCCAGGCAGGTTGCATTATAAGCCTCTGCATCAATTAGGGGCTGAGTTTCTGGCGTACCAGCGTCAGCACATTCATCTACGCACTGCCTCTAAAGCCGTAGCCAGTTCTAACGACGAATGAACCAAGACCCCATCCTGGCTTATGCCGAACTGCACACCGCACCCGAGCCGCCGCTACTGGCCCAACTCACCCGCGAAACCCACCTGCAAACCCTGATGCCGCGCATGAGCAGCGGCCACGTGCAGGGCCGGTTCCTGAGTTTGTTGAGCCACCTGATGCGGCCCCGACGGGTGCTGGAAATCGGCACGTTTTGCGGGTATGCCACGCTGTGCCTGGCCGAGGGGCTGCCAGCCGATGGCCTGCTGCACACCATTGAGATAGACCCGGAAAAGGAGCCGCGCATCCGGCGCTATGTGGCTGCTGCCGGTATTACCGAGCAGGTTCGGCTGCACATCGGCGCAGCGCTCGACGTTTTGCCCGGCTTGGTCGATGAAGAGTGGGACTTGGTCTTTATTGACGCCGATAAGCGGAGCAACGACGCTTATTTTGAGGCAGTCATCGGGCAGGTGCGCCCGGGCGGGTTGCTTATCGTCGACAATGTGCTGTGGAGCGGCAAGGTGCTGCCCACGCACGAGGTAAAAAGCGGCGACAAGGACACGCCTTTTGTGCGCGCCTTCAACGACAAAATGGCCCAAGACGCTCGGGTAGAGCCGGTTTTTCTACCCTTGCGCGATGGGCTGCTGCTGTTGCGCAAGAAATAGCTGCCGCGCCCGCTTGACTGGTTTGCAAACCCTGCCCGGCATTGAGCCGTCAGACTGAGTTTCCGTTGCTTTCTTCAGTTCTTATGCGGCTTCTACCGGTACTGTTTTTCTCGTTGATTGGGCTGGGTGCGGCCCGCGCCCAGGCGCCCACCACCGTGAGCGGCCGCGTGACCGACGGCAAAGACCAGTCGCCGCTCATTGGCGCCAACGTGCTGCTCATCCGCTTGCCCGACTCCGTGAAAACCGGCGCGGCGGCCGATGCTGATGGCCGGTTTCAGTTCGATAACGTGGCCGCCGGACGCTACATTCTGGATGCATCCTTCGTGGGCTACCAGAAAATCCGGCAGAATGTAGCCGTGAATGGGGCGCCCGTGCAACTGGGCACGCTGGCTTTGCAAACCGGCGGCGTGCAGCTCAAGGGCGTGGTGGTGACGGGCCAGGCGGCCCAATCGGTGCAGAAGGGCGATACCACGCAGTTCAACGCCAAGGCCTTCAAAACCAACCCCGACGCCAACGCCCAGGACCTCATCACGAAGATGCCGGGCGTGAGCGTGGGCACCGACGGCAAGGTGCAGGCCCAGGGCGAAAACGTGCAGCGCGTGCTGGTCGACGGCAAGGAATTCTTCGGCAACGACCCCGACGCCGTGCTCAAGAACCTGCCCGCCGAGATGGTGGACAAGGTGGAAGTATTCGACCAGCGCAGCGAGCAGAGCCGCTTTTCGGGCTTCGACGACGGCAACACCACCAAGACCATCAACATCGTGACCAAGGTGGAATTCCGCAACGGCACGTTTGGGCGGGTGCTGGCCGGGGCGGGACCCGAGCGCTACAAAGCCAGCGGCAACGTAAACAACTTCAAAGGCAACCAGCGCATTTCGGTGCTGGCCCAGTCCAACAACGTGAACGAGCAGAACTTCGGCACCGAAGACCTGCTGGGCGTGGTGGGCAATTCCAACCAGGGCGGCGGCGGCCGCGGCGGCAGGGGAGGTGGCGGTGGCCAGGGCGGCGGGGGCAATGGCGGCAACGCCGGCGACTTCCTGGTAAACCAGAATGGCGGCATCACCAAAACCAACGCCGTGGGTTTGAACTACTCGGATTCCTGGAACAAGAAGACCGACCTTTCGGCCAGCTACTTCTTCAACCGGGCCAACAACACGCTGCTCAGCAGCACCCAGCGGCAGTACGTGCTGCCCCAGCAGGCCAGTACCACCTACACCCAAAGTGCCAACACCAACGGCCTGAACACCAACCAGCGCTTCAACATGCGCCTGGAGCACAAGATTGATTCGGCCAACTCCATCCTGTTCCGGCCGCGCTTCAGCTACCAGCAGAACGAGGCGGGCAGCAACGTGGTGGGCCTCACGCGCCGCTCGGGCGAGGAGCAAAGCCGCATCACAAGCAACTATGCCTCCCTAAACGAAGGCCTGAACATGGGCGGCGACCTGCTGCTGCGCCACCGCTTTGCCAAGGCCGGCCGCACCGCCAGCCTGAGCGTGGGCGGCACCTACAGCCAGCGCGAGTCAAACTCGACGCTGCGCACCCTCGACACGGGCTCGGCGCTCAACAACCTCAACCAGAACAGCCTGCTCAACCAGAACGGCGGCAGCATGAACGCCAACCTCTCGCTGACCGAGGCCCTGACCCGGCAGGACGTGCTGCAAGGCAACTACACCATCAACTACGCGCCCAACAGCTCCAATAAATACACCTACGACCTGCTCACCGGCGACACCCGCGAGCTCAACACGGGCCTGAGCAACGTGTTCGATAACTACTACTTAACCCAGTCGGGCGGTTTGACTTACCGGCACATCACGCCCAAGTACCAGGCCAGCGTGGGGCTGTCGGGCCAGTACTCGGAGCTGTACAGCGACGCGCAGTACCCGCGGCCCAGCATCGGGCGCTACACCTTCGTAAACGTGCTGCCCAACGCCAACGTCAACTACCGCTTCACGCGGCAGAAAAACCTGCGCTTCAACTACCGCACCAGCACCAACCCGCCCAACGTGAGCCAGCTGCAGGCCGTGGTGAACAACGCCAACCCGCTGCAGCTCAGCATCGGCAACCCCACGCTGCGCCAGGAATTCCAGCACTCGGTCAACTTCCGCTACACGGCCTCGAGCCCCGAGGTGGCCAGCAATTTCTTCGCGCTGCTGTCGGGCTCCTACACCCAGAACCCGATTTCCAACCGCACGCTGGTCGCCTCGCGCGACACCACCGTGGTGCCCGAGGGGGCGCCCGGCGTGCGCCTGCCGGCCGGCGGCCAGCTCACCCAGCCCACCAACTTGAGCCAGCAGTACACCCTACGCTCGCTGGTGAGCTACGGCCGGCCCATCAAGCCCATCAAAACCAACGTGAACCTGAGCTTGAACGCCAACTTCACGCAGACGCCGGGCATCGTAAACGGCGGCCTGAACTACGCCCGCGTGCCCTCGTTCGGGGCGGGCCTCACGCTCAGCTCCAACATCAGTCCCAACCTGGATTTCACGGCCTCGACCACTTCCAGCCAGAACTTTGTGCGCAACACCCTGCAGGCGCGGCTCAACACCAACTACTTCGCGCAGGTCACGCGCTTCCGGTTGGGCTGGATTGTGGGCCCGGGCATCAACCTGCAAACCGACCTTGTGCACCAGGCCTATTCGGGCCTGTCTGCGGGCTACAACCAACAGTACCTGCTGTGGAATGCCAGCCTGGGCAAGAAAGTTTTCCCCGGGCAGCGCGGCGAAATCCGGGTGTATGCCTTCGACTTGCTGGGCCAGAACCGCGCCATCCAGCGCAACGTGACCGAGGCGTACTACGAGGACGTACAAACCACCATTCTGCAGCGCTACTTCATGCTGATGTTCACCTATAACATCCGCAGCGGCAACGTGGTGGCCCCCGCCGAGCGAACCGATGGCCCGCGCGAAGGCCGCGGCGAGCGAGGCTTTGGGCGGCCCGACCGCGGGGGCCGGCGGGGTGGGGCGGGCGGCCCTCCCTAAGGAAGTGGCCGTTTTTTGGCCAAAATTGAGGTTCTTTGCATCTTCGGGCAGGAGGTAGCCGCGGTGGCCGCCTCCTGCCCGGGTAGCTTATGCGAAATCCTGTTTTGTTAATTCTGGCATTGGCCCTGGCTTTTATTACGCCCGGGGCAGCCCAACCCAGCACCGCCCGCCCCCAAGCTGTGGTGCCCGCCGCCTTCGATGTATTTGGCCTGCACCTGGTGCTCAACGAAGAAGCCCGACGCTTGGTGCAGCAAAAGGCCGACGGCCTGCGCCGGCACCAGCCTTCGTTCCAAGCCCGCGTGGACCTGGCCGATGCCGCCTTTCCCATCATCGACCGGGTGCTGCAGGAAGAAGGCGTGCCCCTGGATTTTCGCTACCTGCCGCTACAGGAAAGCGCCCTGCTCGGCAACGCCCAGAGCGTGCACGACGCCGTGGGCTACTGGCAGTTCAAGCGCGAAACCGCCGCCGACCTGGGCCTGCTGATGAACTACGAGGTCGACGAGCGCAAGCACCTCACGGCCAGCACCCGCGCCGCCGCCCGCTACCTGAGCCGCAACAACGTCAGCCTGCACAACTGGCTCAACGCCCTGCTGAGCTACAACACCGGCCTGGGCGGCGTAAAGCCCTTTGTGCTGCCCACCGACTTCGATGCCACCGAAATGGCCATCACCGAGGCTACCTCGCCCTACGTGCTGATGTTTCTGGCTCAGAAAGTAGCCTTTGAGCCCTACTGCGGCCTGAACCCGCACCCGCCGCTGCGCCTGCAGGAGTTTCCCGCCGTGGCCGGCCAAACCCTCGAAGCCCAGGCCCTCACCCTGCACACCGAGCCCGCCGCGCTGGCCGTGCACAACCGCTGGTTGCTGGCCGCGGCCGTGCCCGCTGGCCGGCCCTACACCCTGCTGGTGCCCATCGGCGACGTGACCCAGGCCGCCGGCATCATTGCCAACCAACGCATTCAGAGCACCAAAGAGCTGCTTACGGCGCCTGAGGTAAGCGCCACCAGCGCGGCCGAGGTGCAGCTCAACGGCCTGCGCGCCCTCATTGCCCTGCCCGGCGAAACCACCGCCGACCTGGCCCGCCGCGGCAAAAAACGCCTGGGCGAATTCCTGCGCGACAACGAAATCACCGCCTTTGACCCGGTCATAACCGGCCGCCCCTACTACCTGCAGCGCAAGCGCGACGCAGGCGCTGTAGACTACTACGTGGTGCAGCCCGGCGAAACCGTGTTCGACGTGGCCCAGAAATACGGCATGCGCAAAAAAGCCGTGCTGGCCAAAAACCGCATGTCGCGCATCGAGCAGCCCAGTGCCGGCCGGGTGCTGTGGCTCCGGCACGTGCGCCCCCGCGAAGTAGCCGTGGAATACCGCGCCCTGCCCGAAGGCCGGGGCCTGGAGCACCCGGCTGTCGCTGCCCGCCCCGCCGCCAGCGAGCCGGTCGAGGTAGTTGAGCAGCCGGTGAAAGTTGTCACCAAAACTAAAATCAAACGGAAAGGCTCGGCCCGACGCCCACGCGTAGAGCCCGATGCCCAGGATGGGTGGGGCGAGACGCTGCCGAGCCGCAATGCGGGGGTGTAGCCCAGGCTCCAGCCCCCGCACCAGCGCAAGTGCCTGCACGCCCAACAGAGTCTGAGCCCATGCGCCCGGCTCCTCTGCCGGCCGCCGCGCCCGAGCCGGTGGTAGCTCAACTTCCGCCCCTGCTTCGGCCCCGGCCCCAACGCCGCTGGCAGACGAGCCCAGCGAGGCAGAGCCAGAGCCAACACCCGCAGTTGAGCCAGCTACGCCGCCGGTAGCAAGCAGCCCGGCTATTTCTGCCCCCGCCCCGGAGCCCACCCCGGCGCCTGCCAGACCGGTAGTACCCGCGGCCCCCGCCCGGTGGCGGCTCCGCCTAAACTTGTTGCTGCCACACCCAAACCGGCCGCCACTCCGGCTGTCTTGCCCGCTGCAGCCCCTGCTACTACCCCTGCAACCATTCCTGCCACGCACCGCGTGGGGCCGAGCGAATCGGTGTACTCCATCAGCCGGCTCTATCAGGTATCCCCCGCCACACTGATGGCGCTGAACAACCTGACACCTCCGGCTAGCCTGGTCGTGGGGCAGGTGCTGGTGCTTAAGTCGCGGGAGCCACAGCCAGCTGCGGTACCTGTTCCAACTGCGCCAGCGCGCGCAGCCAGCCCAGGCAGCCGGCGGGCAAATCCGGCGATATACGTGCCCAGAACGGCGGCATCGGGGCCAGTTGCGGCGACGGAAACGGCGATTCAGCACACCGTAGCTAAGGGCGAAACCCTGTACAGTATTGCCCGCCGCTATGCGGTGAAGGTAGCCGACCTCCAGGCCTGGAATGGTAAGCTCGACGGCAACGTGAAAGTAGGGGAGGTGCTGCAGGTGCAGGCCCCAGCCAAGTAGGAATTATGGTCAGAATGTAGGGACGCGCCATGGCGCGTTCGGCGCCAGAACGAGGGTGGTGGAACCGTTGAACGATTAATGTTCAACGATTGAACGCGCCATGGCGCGTTCATACAAGGTCGACATCCTTGCTTAAAGGGAAACATCTTTAGCAACAACCCATACCAAAAAACGCAGCGCTCAGGGAATCAGGCAGCAGGGAAATGGGGTTTGGGAATGCCCGCCAGCCGGGGGTATCTTTACTAAAATGAGGAATGAAGAGTGAGGAATGAAGAATTCCCAAACGACAATTCTTCATTCCTCATTCTTCATTCCTCATTAAGCGCAGCGCCTAATGCCCGTTTTCTCGCACCTTCACTCGCACACCCAATACTCGCTGCTCGACGGCCAGGCCAGCATTTCGGCCCTGATGAAGAAGGCGCAGAAGGACGAGATGCCCGCCGTGGCCCTCACCGACCACGGCAACATGTTCGGGGCGTTCAACTTCGTGGCCGAGGCCAACAAGTACAACGTGAAGCCCATTGTGGGCTGCGAGTTTTACATGGTGCAGGACCGCCACAAAAAGGCCTTCAGCCGGGAAAAAGGGGAAAGGGACGTGCGCCACCACCAACTCTTGTTGGCCAAAGACCAGGCCGGCTACCACAACCTGAGCAAGCTCTGCTCCATGAGCTTCATCGAGGGCCTGTACTCTAAGTTTCCGCGCATCGACAAAGAGCTGCTGCTGCAGTACCACGAGGGCCTAATTGCCACCAGTTGCTGCATCGGCGCCGAGATTCCGCAGACGATTTTGTTCGGGACCGAAGCTGAGGCCGAGGAGAAGCTGAAGTGGTGGCTCGACGTGTTCGGCGGGGACTTCTACATCGAAATCCAGCGCCACGGCCTGATGAACTTCGACGGCACCGGCAAAAGCCAGGAAGACGTGAACCAGGTACTGCTTGGCTTCGCCAAGAAGTACAACGTCAAGGTTATCTGCACCAACGACTCGCACTACGTCGACCAAACCGACTACGCCGCCCACGACCTGCTGCTGTGCGTGAACACCGGCGAGGAGCACAGCATCCCAGTCGGCGACATCCGCACCAACTACTACACCCTACTCACGAGCAAGGGCGAGGTGAAATACGACCTGCTCGACAACCTGCGCAGCAACTACGGGCGCGACGAAAATGCCCAGAAGCAGCTGCGCCGCATCGACGAGGAGCTGCAAAAGCCCAAGCCGCACACCCGCTTCGGCTTTGCCAACGACCAGTTCTTCTTCAAGAACCAGGCGCAGATGAACGAGCTGTTCATCGACCGGCCCGACAGCGTGGACAACACCAATGAGATTGTCGACAAAATCACGCCGCCCAAGCTGGCGCGCGACATTCTGTTGCCCAACTTCCCCATTCCGGCGCCCTTTGCTAACGCCGACGAGTTTCTGCGGGAACTCACCTACGTGGGCGCTTTCGGCCCCAGCGCCGGCAAGGGCATCGTGACGATGAGCAAACCGCCGCGCTATTCCGAGCGCACACCCGAAATTGAGGAACGGCTTGATTATGAGCTGCGCATCATCCAGACCATGGGTTTTGCGGGCTACTTCCTCATCACCCAGGACTTCATCAACCACGGCCGCAACATCGGCGTAGCCGTGGGCCCGGGCCGGGGCTCGGCCGCCGGCTCGGCGGTGGCCTATTGCGTAGGTATCACCAACATCGACCCGATTAAGTACTCGCTGCTGTTCGAGCGCTTCCTGAACCCGGAGCGCGTGTCCATGCCCGATATCGACATCGACTTTGACGACGTGAACCGTCAGAAAGTCATCGACTACGTGGTGGATAAGTACGGCAAAACGCAGGTGGCTCAGATTATCACCTTCGGCACCATGGCCGCCAAGTCCAGCATCAAGGACGTGGCCCGCGCCATGGAGCTGCCGCTGCCGCAAACCAACGACCTCACCAAGATGGTGCCCGACAAGCCCGGCACCACCCTGGCCGGCGCCTTTGCCGAAAACCAGGAGCTAGACATGATTCGGCGCGACGAGTCGGCCGACAACCTCAAGGGCCAGATTCTGCGCCTGGCTACGCAGGCTCGAAGGCTCGGTGCGCAACACCGGCATTCACGCGGCCGGCGTCATCATCGCCCCGGATGACATCACGAAGTACATTCCGGTCTCCACTTCCAAGGACTCAGACCTGCTCATCACGCAGTTCGACGGCAAGGTGATTGAGAGCGCCGGCATGCTGAAGATGGACTTCCTGGGCCTGAAAACCCTGACCATCATCGTGGATGCCTTGCGTTTGATTGAGCGCAACCACGGCGTGACCATCGACATCGACGACATTCCGCTCGACGACGAAAAGACCTACGCCCTGTACCAGCGCGGCGATACCATCGGCACCTTCCAGTTTGAATCGGAAGGCATGCGCCAGTACCTCAAGGACCTCAAGCCCACCAACATCGAGGACTTGATTGCCATGAACGCCCTCTACCGCCCGGGCCCGATGCAGTTCATCCCGAACTTCATCAACCGCAAGCACGGGCGCGAGGAAGTGGTGTACCCGCACGACCTGCTCAAGCCCATCCTGGAGTACAGCCAGGGCATCATGGTGTACCAGGAGCAGATTATGCAGACGGCTCAGATTCTGGCCGGCTACTCGCTCGGCGGTGCCGACTTGCTGCGCCGCGCCATGGGCAAGAAGGACATGAAAAAGATGGCCTTGGAGCGCGAGAAGTTCATCGAAGGCGCCAAGAAGCTGCACGATATTCCCGCGAAGAAGGCAAACGAAGTCTTCGACGTGATGGAGAAGTTTGCCGAGTACGGCTTCAACCGCTCGCACTCCGCTGCTTACTCCGTAGTCGCCTACCAAACTGGCTATCTGAAGGCCAACTACCCGGCCGAGTACATGGCCGCCGTGCTCACCAACAACATGGGCGACATCAAGAAGGTGACGTTCTTCATCGAAGAAGCCCGCAAGCAGGGCGTGCCCGTGCTTGGGCCCGACGTAAACGAATCCCTGCTCAAGTTCAACGTGAACCAGGAGGGCGCCATCCGTTTCGGAATGGGCGCCGTGAAGGGGGCCGGCGAGCTCGCGGTGGAAAGCATGGTGGAGGAGCGCGAGAAAGGCGGCGAATACTCCGATATTTTCGACTTTGCCAAGCGCGTGAGTTTGCGCACCGTGAATAAGAAAACCTTTGAAAGCCTGGCTCAAGCCGGCGCGTTCGACGGTTTCGGTAAGCACCGCCGCCTATATCTAGATGCGCCTGCTGGAGACCAGAATCTCATCGAGAAGGCCATGAAAATGGGCCAGCAGCACCAGGCCGCCAAGGAATCAGCCCAACACAGCCTCTTCGGGGCGGGTGCCTTCGGGGCCGTGGCCGCGCCGCTGCCCAAGATGCACGAGATGGAGCCCTGGAGCAAAACCGAGCAGCCTGCGCCGCGAAAAGGAAGTGGTGGGCTTCTATCTTTCGGGCCACCCGCTCGATACTTACAAGCTGGAACTGGACGCCTATTGTACCTGCGGCCTCGACAAGGTGGATGAAATCAAGAACAAGGAGCTGGCCGTGGCGGGCCTCATCAACAACGTCCTGTTCAAGACCACCAAAACGGGCCAGCCCTTCTGCACCTTCACCCTGGAGGACTACGAGACCAGCATCAACCCGGCGCTGTTCCGCGACGACTACACCAAGTTTGCGCCGCTCATCAACCCGCGCAACTACCCCAACGAGCAGGTGCCGCCCATGTACGTGCGCCTCAAGCAGGAGCTGCGCCGCCACACCCAAGACCAGTGGGACCTGCGCATCCTCACGATGGAGCCCCTGGCCGACGTGGCCGAGAAGCGCAGCAAAGGCGTGCGCGTGAAGCTGGACCTGCGCACAGTGACCGGCCCCATGCTCGACCGCTTGCAGGACGCCATCGACCACGCGCCCGGCAGCAAGCGCCTCGAAATCCAGTTTGTGGAGCCCCACGAGCACCTGGCCGTCGACATGTTCTCGCGCCGTTTCCAGATTGAGCCAAAGACGTTTATCCAGAAGATGCACGAAATGGAAATGGAGGTCTGCACGCTCATTTAAAGCCCTGGAGGGTTGATTGGGCTAGAAACCGCTAAAATGCTGCTTTCCGTTTGGCATCCCTTTTCGAGCTTTCGCATAGCTAATTGAGCCATTCACCGGGCCTCACGGCCGGAGAGGTAGCCCTTCTGAACTTTCCCCCGTACACTCTGTTTAACCATCCAATCTGCTACCTTGCGACCCCGTTGGCCGTACACGCCAGACTAATCTTAACCCAACCCAAACCGTAATGGGACACAAAGCAATTGAAATAACCGACGCCAACTTTGACGAAATCATCAGCGGCGACAAGCCCGTATTGGTCGATTTCTGGGCCGAATGGTGCGGCCCCTGCCGCATGGTGGGCCCCGTAGTGGAAGAACTGGCCGGCGAGTACGAAGGCAAAGTCATTGTGGGCAAAGTTGACGTTGACGCCAACCCCCAGACCTCGATGAAGTTCGGCATCCGCAGCATCCCGACGCTGTTGGTGTTCAAGAACGGCCAAATCGTTGACAAGCAAGTTGGTGCCGTGCCCAAGCACGTGCTGGCTCAGAAACTAGAAGCACAGGTAACGGCTTAATTCCGTTATTGCCCATAAAGAAAAGCCCCTTGCCGGTATTGGCAAGGGGCTTTTTTAGTTGATAGCGGTGGGTGAAAAAGGCTCCCACCGGATGATTCTAGCGGTAGCCGTTGCTCTGGTAGCGGCGGCGATTTTCGCGGGCCTGCTGCTTGGCTTTGGCTTGGAGCTGCATTTGCATGCGGTGTAGCTGCCGGTTGAGCTTGGCGGGCGACGTTACGGGCTTTCCTTCTCCAATGCCGAGTTTGGCAAACACGGCAGCAGCACCCTTGGCGGTTGGGCTCTTGGCCAGCGGCGAACGGCTGGCCGTGGCGTGAGCGAAGTTGGCGGTAGCAAGCATAACGGCTACAGCCATGAGGAAAGAGTAAATCGTTCTTTTCATTAGGTGAAAGGATGGAGGGTGAAGAAATCGGCGACGCCTGCAGCTCTTTATTTGAGCCGGTTGAGCTTAAAGGGCCTGCAGAAGATTTTGCCAAAGTAATATATTTTGAATCTATTATGCAAGTTATTAGTCATAATAAATCGGATAATTATTAAAGTCTTAAATATGGACCCGCTTTTGGCTGGTTGCCCGGCGGTGAAAAGGTGCAAGGGTAATGTCCGCTCAGGTGGCTGATGACAGCGAATAATCTGCTTGATACTACTTGCCGGGAGCTTGGCAGTTAGCTCAACTGTCACTTGGCTGATGAGTGCTGAAAACCCTGCCCGCGCCCGCGGGCTGCCGCTGCGCAACCGGCTTGTAAAGAGGCAGAAAAAGGATGCATTGCCAACGAACTACGGAGCCGACCGCCCCGTAAACTGCTCATCTTTTCACCCTTTTTGGCATCTGTTATGAAACGCATTGTTGGTTTCCTGCTCTCCTTGAGCCTGCTTGGTGGCGCTGCCCTAGCCCAAACCCCCACCACGGCCCCGGCTCCCACGGCCACCACCAAGGTGAGCACCAGCGCCTCGAAAATGACCACCCGGACGCAGCAACCGGGCAAGATTACGACCACGAAGTCGACCACGATGAGTAACCCCGCGGGCATGACCAAGTCGTCGACCAGCACCAAGACCCAGGGCACGATGACCAAGTCGAGCACCATGACCACGCCCTCGGGCAATACCAAAACCACCACCAGCACCAAAATGAAGGCCGATGGCACGCCCGACATGCGCTACTCGGAAAACAAAAAGAGCACCCAGGTAACCACCGGCCCCCGCAAAGCCGATGGCACCGCCGACATGCGCTACAAGGCCAACAAGTCGACCAAAGTGATGACCAAAACCAAGAAGTAGACTCCGGCCACTACTTGCCAAAAAGCCTTCGTTCGCCCAGACGAGGGCTTTTTGGCGCTTAGGCCAACTCATGGGAAGCAGGGCTCGCCGCCTCAACAGCTGCCTGCCTAACTTGCGGGCCCCATTCCCAACCAATCCATCGCATGCGCTACGCCCCCTGGCCCCCGAGCTTTTTGTTGAAAACCGCCGCCGCTTTCGCGAGCAGTTGCCGCCGGCTTCGCTGGCCATTTTTCAGTCCAACGACATCATGCCGACCAATGCCGACGGCACCCTGGCCTTCCGGCAAAACAACGACTTGTTCTACCTAAGCGGGGTCGACCAGGAGGAGAGCATTCTGGTCATTTTTCCGGACGCGCGCCTGCCGCAGCACCGCGAAATTCTGTTCCTGAAAGAAACCTCCGAGCATATCCTCATCTGGGAGGGCTACAAGCTGACCAAGGACGAGGCCCGCACCAACTCCGGCATCCGCAGCATCATGTGGCTCGATAGCTTCAAGACGGTGCTCCCTGCTTTGATGAACGAGGCGGAAAACGTGTATCTGAATTCCAACGAGCACATCCGGGCTGTAGTGGAAGTGGAAACCCGCGACGCCCGCTTCATTAAGTCGCTGCAGAGCCAGTACCCGCTGCACACCTATCGCCGCGCCGCGCCGCTGCTGCACCGCCAGCGCGCCATCAAGAGCCCCGAGGAAATCCGGGTGATGCGCGAAGCCTGCAACATCACCGAGAAGGCGTTTCGGCGGCTGTTGGGCTTCGTGAAACCGGGCGTGTGGGAGTTCGAGATTGAGGCCGAGCTCGTGCACGAATTCATGCGCAACCGCAGCCGCGGGCCGGCCTACGGCAGCATCGTGGCCAGCGGCAAAAATGCCTGCGTGCTGCACTACACCACCAACGACAACCAGTGCCAGGACGGCGAGGTGATTCTGCTGGACTTCGGCGCCGAGTACGCCAACTACGCCGCGGACCTCTCGCGCAGCATTCCCGTCAACGGCAAGTTTACGGCACGCCAGCGCCAGGTGTACGACTCGGTGCTGACGGTAATGAACTTCGCCAAAACGCGCCTTGTGCCCGGCGGCGAAATCGAAGCCTACCACCAGGCCGTGGGCGAGTGCATGGAGCAGGAGCTCATCAAGCTTGATTTGCTCAACGCCTCCGACGTGAAGAACCAGGACCCCGCCGCGCCGCTCTACAAGAAGTACTTCATGCACGGCACCAGCCACTACCTGGGCCTCGACGTGCACGACGTGGGCTACAAGTACCGCACCTTCGAAGCCGGCATGGTGTACACCGTGGAGCCGGGCATCTACATACCGGAAGAAGGCCTCGGCATTCGCCTGGAAAACGACATCCTGCTCACGGCCAACGGCAACGAGGACCTGATGGCCAACATCCCGCTGCAAGCCGATGACATTGAGGCGTTGATGGGTAAGGGGCGGTAACCATTTGAGGCCTAGAGGAGAGTAAAAAGAACGTCATGCAGAGCTTGTCGAAGCATCTCGCTCGCCGGAACCTCACCCCCGGCCCCTCTCCAAAAGAGAGGGGAGCCACGGCACAAGAACCAGCTCAATTTGTAAAAACAGAAAGCCCCGGCTCAAGATTGAGCCGGGGCTTTCTGTTTGGTTGGCATCCGGCTCCCCTCTCTTTTGGAGAGGGGCCGGGGGGAGGTTCCCCGCGCGACAGGCCGTGCCGTTTTTAGCTGAATCTCGCTATTTGCTGGTAGCCTGCACCAGTTGCGGCAGGTATTTGCTCAGGGCCGCTACCTGGGCGCTGGTGAAGTTACCCTGCACCGATACCAGCACAAACGAGTCGGCGACATCCGGCAGGGTGCCGAGGGCGGCGAATTCCGAGACTTTGTCGCCCGAGCCGCGGGTGGAAACGGAGTAGTCGCTGCCTCCAAAGCCGGCGCCGGAGAGCGGCGTGTACTTTTCGCCGACCAGGATGCCGCTGGCTTCCTGACGCAGGCCCTGCTCGGCCAGGTCGCGGGCCGAGCCGGTGGTGGGCGCGAAGCTGATGACTTTGGCCGAACGGATGCCGGTGATGCCGTCGGTGAGGTCGGAGCCGCCGAGCAGCTTGGCGGCTTTCACCAGGGCCAGGCGTTCGAGCAGGTCGGCCGACCAGTCCATGGTTTTGAAGCCGGGGCGCCCTTCGTATTTGTTAAAAAACGAGGCGACGGTGCGCGCGGGTGTGCCTGGGCCAGCGGCGCGGCAGCCCACCATCAGCAAAAAGAGAAAGAGGGCGGGTAAACGAAGTTTTAGCATCATGAAGCAAAGGTGACAAGAGGATAGGGTGCGTTGTACGCACGCCGACCTTGGCACGGTTGCGTTTGGCGGATATGGAACGACGGGGCCGGGCGAAGCTGGACGAAACTTAGTGCCTCGTCCAGCTTCGCCCGGCCCCATCGCGCTAATGGCTAAAACGCTATCGAATTGAGGAAAAACACTTCCCGGTCGGGCCCGCGCTCGGCACGTACCCGCTGAAAGCCGCTGGCAATAAATCGGGTGCCGAACCAGGGCAGCAATTCGCCCTGCGACGTGTCGGTAGCTTGCTCGGCGCCGGTATCGGCGGTGCCGGCGCCGGTCTGCAGGGGCACTTGGTGGTCGTTGGGCGACGATTCAGCGCGGTTTATCAGCTTGTAGCGCAGCTTGCTCTCGTCGAGATACGCCAGCACGAGGCGGCCGTCGGGCAGGGTCTGGAGCCGAACGCCTTCTTCCAGGGTGTTGCGCCGCAGGTTTTCCACCACAAAGGTGTTGTCCCAGAGCAGGGTGCCGGAGCGGTCGAAGCCGCACACCAGCGCGTGGGTGGTCTGGTAGCCGTCGAACACCCGCGAGTTGGCGTAGCCCGAGCCGTACGGCATCATGGCCCCAAAGTACGGGGGCTGAATGCTGCCGTAGCTATTGTAGCGGTAGTGGGGGTAGTACACCTCGGCCACCAGCACGTAGCCGCCGTCGGGCTGGGGCATCACCGTGCAGCAGCACGCGGTAGCGCCAGCGCAAGGGCGGCATGGAGCGGGCGATGCGGCGCTCGGTACGCTCCCGCAGCCGGGCCTGGCGCGAAGGCTTGAGGTAGTCGAAAAAGTGCTTGAAGCGCAGAAAGTCGTAGAACCGGAGCGGGGCTTGGTGCCGGGGGTGGCCACGGGGCGCAGGTCGGTGGCAAAGAGACCCTGGGCGTAGTTGGGGTCGCGCAGCGAGTAGGTACCCATGAGCAGCCGGGCCGTGGTGTCCTGCGGCGGCGTCACCTGGGCGGTGATGAGGCTGCGCTCGCTTTCGGCCTGCACCAGGCTCGGAGCTCACCAGGCTGGCCGCGCTCGGTGAGCTGTTTGAGCAGCAGGCGCGACTTGCGGCCGTTGGTTTGGCTCAGCACGTATTCGGCGCGGCGGCTGGCGGCATCGGCCACGAAGGTGAGCTGGGTGGGCACCGGCTCGTAGATGGAGGAGAGATACTGCATCTGGCCCGTGGCCACGTCAAGCAGCAGCACCGTCACGTGCTGCTGGTCGTTGAGGAGCACCGTGGCAAACAAGCGTCCGTCCAGGGCCTTGAGCTCCACAATGTCGCGGCTCAGGCGGCTTTCGTACTGCTGGCTGCGCACCTGGGCCAGGCGGCCGTTGTAGGCCGTTACCCACAGGCGGCCGGGCTTGGTGTGCGAAGAATACAGGGCGTACACCGTACTGCCCTCCGAGCACATGCGCGTGAAGTCGAATTCGTCGGGTATCTCGAGCGGCGTTTCCTGGCGAAGGTGCAGCTGCTGGTCGTATTGCTGAAAGGCCCAGGTAGACTTGCCCGAAAGCGGCTTTTCGCGCCCCACCAGCAGCACCACCGAGCTGTCGGCGGGCAGGGGCTGCACGTGGATTTCGCTATTGGTGGCGGTGAGGGGGAGCTCGGTACGGGCCGTTTGCGCGGGCGCGTTGGGCGGGGGCGGAGCAGGTGCCCGCCGCTGAGCGCGGAGGGCCGGCGAGTGCGCCAGCACGCAGAACGAAAGCAGCAGGGAAAAGTAACGGAGTTTCATGCCTGTGCGCCGTTAAGAACAAATGAAAAAATCTATTCCAACCCTATTCCAACAAGTGGTAACTACTTTAAATATACAACCTAAACCAGCGTTTTTGTCCCGAAGGGCTCGCCTTTATTTTGCGCCCAGGGCCAGCACGGCGTCAAACTCTTCGGGCCGCACGGGCAGCACCGAAAGCCGCGACTGGCGCAGCAACGCCAGCTCGCTCAGGCGCACATCGGCCTTGAGCCTGGGCCAGGCTCACGGGTTGGGGCAGGGGCTGCACCGGGCGCAGGGCCACGGCCACCCACGGCGAGCCGGCTTCGGCGGTGGTATCGGGCGCGGCCAGGGCCGCTACTTCGGCGATGCCCACCACGGCTTTTTCGCTCACGCTGTGGTAGAACAGCACGAGGTCGCCGGGCTGCATCAGGTTGAGGTTGTTGCGGGCCTGGTAGTTGCGCACGCCGGTCCAGGCGGTGCCGTCTTCCAGCACAAACGTGGCCCAGGAATAGGCTTCGGGTTCAGATTTAACCAGCCAATGCTTCATTTTTGGTGATGGGGTGAGGAGGTGATGGGGTGATGAAGTGATGGGGCTGACGAAGCTGGGCAGTCGTTTCAGACTACAAACCTAATTCCGTTCCCCTCATCACCTCCTCACCCCATTACTTCATCACTCATCAAAGCGCAAAGCCCAAATCGACGCTCACGATGTCGGCGGTGAGGTCGGTGCTGCGCTGGTAGTGCGCGTAGCGCAGGTCAACCGCTTTAAAGCGCATAACGTGGGTACGGCCCTGGCGGTCGCGGCCCGGCACGTGGAAGCGCCCGATGCCGTACACCGGCGAGTAGCGCAGGCCCAGGCCGGTTTTGTGGGCCGTGAAGTCCGAGAGGTCGTAGTCGGAGGTGTAGAATTCGTCGGCTATGGAATGGGCCAGGTAGGGCGCAAAGTAGGTGGAGGCCGTTTGGGTGTGGTAGCGGTAGAAGGGGTAGAGCACGAAAAACGGCGTCACCTTCACCGGTAGCTCCACTTCGAAGGTGTGCGCCCGGATGCCAAAGTTGTCGTTGTAGAACCGGTAGTACGAACGCACCTGCACCAAATCCGACGCGTAGTAGTTCAGGCGCAGCCCCACGGGGTACTTGAAGCGCGAGCTGGGCAGCTTTTCCACTCGGGGAGCTGACGGCGCCACGGCCGAAAATTCGGTGCTGACCGCGGGCACGGGGTTGCGCTCGGGGTTGTCGAAGAAATATACCCGATGAAACGGCGTGCTCAGCAAGCCGTTCTGCTGCACCAGGCTCGGCGCTGACGGCCACCTGCAGCCGCTTGGTGAGCACCTGCGAGTAGGTGGCCGAGAAATTATAGCTCTGGCGGGCGGCTTTGCCATAGTCCTTGTTGTCGCGGCCCTGAGCAAAGCCCGGGCGCAGGCTCAACGGGCAAAATCAGCGTCACCTGGTCCAGAAAAACCTGCCCGGTGAGGCCCAGTTGCCGGTTGCCGTCCTCCGACGTCTTGGCAAACGAGCCCTGGACGTTGAAGGAGAAGTAGTCGTATTCTTTCGAAACTCCCGTACCCACGCCCCACTGCGTGCCCCGGGCCTTTTGCTCGCGGGTGTAGCCAAAATCGGCGTGAAAGCGGGTGTCGTGGCTTGAGGGCGTCGACAGCGCGTAGTCAATTCGGTCGGTGGAAGCCGAGGCGTAAAAATCGGCACCGACGTTGACGGAAAGCCGGCTCACGGTGTCCAGCGGCACGTTCACGATGATGGTGGGCGTGACGTCGGTGAGCTTCTCGGTGCCGCGGCCGCCCTCCACGGCGCCGTGGGTGCCGTCCTGCTGGTAGTAGCTGCCCAGAATGTCAACGGTGGTTTCGTCGGCGGCTCGGTTCACGGGGACGGTGGCACTCACCGGCGCCCCGAAGCCGTCCACGCGGTTGGGAATCAGGGGCGCGCCGCCCGGCTGAGTCGTACCTGGCTGAGTTTGGGCCTGAGCTAAAACCGGAGCAGCCAGCAAGACCACGGCAACGAAGTAGGGTAAGCGTTTCACAGTTGGCTTAGGATAAGGGCATCAGGCTGAAGCAGCTCCGCGGACGGACCCTGCTGCGGCTTCAAAAAGAGTTAGTTGCAGCCGCAGCCGCCGCCTACTTTCCCGCCGTTGGCGCCGCCGGCGCCTTCGCGGTAGCTTTCGAAGTTGGTTTCGGGGGTTTCGACGGTTTTGTTGGCCAGCTTCATGTCCTCGTCGTTGAGGTACACTTTCTGGTACGCGGCGACGGACACACAGCTGGGCAGGGCCGCCCCAGGGGCAGCAGCAACAGTCCCAGCAGCAGGCGGCGGGAACGGAGTAAAAGGCGGAATGGGTGCACAACCATCGGTACGAGAAATCAGGGGTGAGTGGTGGTGGCCCCGTGATAATAATTCAGCTTCATGCCCCGCGACACCAGCGTGCGGTTGTCGTCGGTAATCAACGCGCATTCAACCCCTTTTAGCGTATTTATGAAGGCCAGGCCGGCTTCGGCGCCTTTCACGAAAACCACCTCATCGAGGCCATCGGCCAGCTCCACGTCGGGGCATACTATCGTAACCGAGCGCAGCCCCGTGGACGGGTAGCCCGTGTGCGGGTTGATGATGTGGCCGTACACCTGCCCGCCCACCGTGAAGTACTGCTCGTAGTTGCCGGCCGTCACCACGGCCACGTCGGTCACGTCGACCCAGGCGGCCACGCTGCGCGGGTGGTCGGGGTCGCCGATGGCCACGCGCCAGAGCGAGCCGTCGGCCTGCCGGCCCCAGCAGTAGATGTCGCCCGAGCCGTTGAGCAGGCCGCCCTTGATGCCCAGGCCCTCGAGCACCTGTTTGGCCCGGCGGATGCCGTAGCCCTGCAGAATGCCCGCCAGGTTGATGCGCATGCCTTTTTCGGGCAGGAACACCGTGTGTTGAGCCGGGTCCAGCTTGATTTTTGCCAGCCGATGCGCCGCACCGACGCCCGCACCAGCGCCGAGTCGGGCAGGGCGGAGTGGGCCTGCCGGTCGAACTTATACAGCTTGTCGGCGCTGGCAAAGGTGATGTCGAAGGCGCCGCCGCTGAGCTGCGAAAGGCGTAGCGTGCGGTTGATGAGGTCGAAGGTTTCGGGCGAAACGGCCACGGGCCTCACGCCCGCCATCCGGTTGATGCGCACCACTTCCGACGTAGAATCCCAGAACGACATGAGCCGGTCGATGCGCTTCACCTCGCCCAGGCCGGCGCGCAGGGCCCGCTGCCCGGCCGAGTCGTTCTCGGCCACCACCGTAAACGTGAACCGGGAGCCCATCAGGTGGGCGCTCCGGGTGTAGGTGTGGCGCGGCGCGTTGGGCTGGCTCTGCCCGGGCAGGCCCGCCAGCAGCGCCACCAGCAGTGCCCAAAAACCGCCCCGGTTTGCCGTATGCTTTCATCAGTGTACAAAAACCGGAGCCGTTCCGACTCCTTGAAACCTACTTGCCTGGGCCTGCCTACAGCGTGGGCACTACTTTTTCAGGTAGGCCTCAAACGCGGCCGGGCCACCGGCAATGTAGCCCGTTTTGGCCAGTACCTTGCCTTCGGGCGAAATAATGACGGCCAGGGGAAGTCGCCTTCGCGGTTGGTGGCCTGCGGCAGCTTCGTTGAGCTTGAGCCTGGGCGGCCGTGGGCTGGTTGCGCTTCTGGCGCGGGAAATCGAAGTGGGCCAGCACCAGCCGGTCTTTGGCGAAAGCTGCAAACTCGGGCTTAGAGAAAACCTCCTGCTCGTACATGATGCAGGGCTTGCACCAGTCGGAGCCCGAAAAACGGCTACGATGGGCCGGTTCGTAGCCTTGGCCTGGGCCTTGGCAGCACTCAAGTCGGAAAGCCAGCCGGGGGCCGCCGCCTCGCCCGCTACCACGGGCGCATCCACGATTACCTGCGGGGCCGAAATCAGCGGCGACTTGGGCTGCGGCGCGCTGGGGGCCGGCGCGGGCGTGGCCAGCTTGTTTTTGTTCTTGCTCACCTTGGTGCCGGCCGTTTCGGTTTTGGTTTTGACTTTAACGGTGGCTTGCTGGGCATGCGCCGGAGCTACCGCGGCCAATGACAGGCCAAAAAGAGCTACGCGAATGGGGCGGAAGGAAGTGGAAAACGACATGTGGGAATGAATAAAGAGCGAAGGGTTAAAGAACGCAGGCCGGGATTGGACAGTTCTAACGCCCCGAGTTGGCGAAAATTGAGCCACTTTCTGCTTAGCGGCCTTGGCTAGCCCGGCGAGGCCAAGCGACGCACTTTTAGTATCTTATTCACGGAGTCTACTTCGAGAATTTCCAGGGTGTAGTTGGGGTCGAGCTCATCGTTGAGGTGGATGCGCAATTTGGTTTTGCGGTCGATGGTCCACGTTCCCGGCCGGCCGTCCAGGCCGTCGGTGGGCGCAATGTCGAACTGCTCAAAACGGCCGTAGGGCTTGATGGCGAAGCCCGTGCGGCCCCGCGCCGGCGGAAAGGCGTAGGTGTTGGGCCGATACACGAGGGTGTCGCCGGTGTTTTCCTCCTGCGAAAGAAGCCAGGTGCCTTCCAGTTGTTTCATATTGTTAGGGGTAATGGCTACAGTGCGGCGCTTCTTGCAGCCGGCAATGGTTATGAGCAGCAGCAGAAGCAGCACCCGGCCACGGAAATGCAACGTGAGCATCGATTTCTGGGAAATGGGGTGGGCGGAAAGATAAGGCCAATCAAGCAGGTACGTTCTTTCGCTGGGTTTGGCCATTGGCCGGCAAGGCGCGTAAGCAGCAGTGTACGCTACATTCGTTCCCACAAAACCCCTTCCCCGTGGATAACCGCGCCCTGACCCGCGCCTTCAAGCTGGCCGCCCAGGCTCATGGAGCTGCACGACGAAAACCCCTTTAAAATCCGCGCCATCGAAGGCACGGCCAACGCCCTCGACGCTCTGAGCTTTCCGGTATCGGAAATCGAGCGTTCCGGCCTGCCCGACCGCACCGGCCTGAGCAAAACCGCCGCAGCCAAAGTGGCCGAGCTGCTCGACACTGGCACGTTTCCGGAGCTGCGCCACTTGCTCGAAATCACCCCGCCCGGCGTGGTCGAGATGCTGAACATCAAAGGCATCGGGCCGAAGAAAATCCGGGCCTTGTGGCGCGACCTGGGCATCGAAAGCGCCGAGCAGCTGCGCGAAGCGGCCGAAAAAGACCTGGTGAGCAAGCTCAAAGGCTTCGGCAAAAAGACCCAGGATTCCATACTCGAAGCCCTGGAGTTTGCCGGCCAAAGCAAGGGCAAGCTGCTCTACCCGCAGGCCGAAAGCCTGGCCGAACAGTTGTGCCAGCAGCTGCGCGACGGCTTGAAAATCGAAAAAGTAGCCGTGGCCGGCGAAATCCGCCGCCGCCTCGAAACCGTGGAAACCGTGCGCCTCGTGGCCGCTACCGACCGCCCGGCCCAGGCCCACCTGCTGCTCAATTCCCTGGACGGCCTCACGGCCAATCCGCACCGCTCCGGCCCGTTTGCCTGGCGCGGCACGGCCACCGAGTCGGGCGTGCAGGTGGAAGTGCTGCTCACCACGGCCGAAGCCTTCACCACCGAGCTGTTCCTGAACTCGGCCGCCGAAGAGCACCTGAACGAGCCGCTGCCCGGCGTGCAGGGCCACGGCGGCGGGGCCCCGGCCACGCTGCGCCAGTGGGCCCGCCGCGAAACATTCCAGCAGGAAGAAGCCCTTTACGAGAAAGCCGGCCTGCAGTACATCGTGCCCGAGCTGCGCGAAGGCCTGGGCGAAATTGAGCTGGCCGCTGAGCAGAAACTGCCCCGCCTGCTCGAAGACAGCGACCTGCGCGGCTCCCTACACAACCACAGCACCTACTCCGACGGCAACCACAGCCTGCGCGAGATGGCCACCTTCCTGCGCGACCACAATTACGAGTACCTCGGCATCTGCGACCACAGCCAGGCCGCGCACTACGCCAACGGCCTCGGCGTGGAGCGCGTGCGCCAGCAGCACCAGGAAATAGACAAGCTCAACGCCGAGCTCGCGCCCTTCCGCATCTTCAAGGGCATCGAGAGCGACATCCTCAGCGACGGTTCCCTGGATTACCCGTCCGACGTGCTGGCCAGCTTCGATTTCATCGTGGCCTCCGTGCACTCCAACCTGAAAATGGACGAGCGCAAAGCCACCGAACGCCTGCTGCGCGCCATCGAAAACCCCTACACCACCATGCTGGGCCACCCCACCGGCCGCCTGCTGCTGCGTCGCCAGGGCTACCCCATCGACTACAAAGCCGTTATCGACGCCTGCACCAAGCACCAGGTCATCATCGAAATCAACTCCAACCCCTGGCGCCTCGACCTGGACTGGCGCTGGGTGCGCTACGCCCACGACCAGGGTGTGATGCTCAGCATCAACCCCGACGCCCACCACACCGATGGCTATGCCGACATGCGCTACGGCGTGCTCATGGGCCGCAAGGGATTTTTGACCAAGGAAATGACGTTCAACGCAAAGTCGGTGGACGAAGCCGCGGCCTATTTCGAAAAGCGAAAAGCCGGCATCACGCCCCCGCTGGAATACAAAAAGTCGCTGTTTGAATAGGCGTTGTTTAAAAGAAAAAACTCCCCTGCTTAGTTAAGGAGGGGACGTTGCCGCGCAAGCGGCAACTGGGGTGGTTGAGCCGTTGAACGACACCCGAACGATGCCACTCAAGTCGTTCTGCCGTCAGTCGTACGCGTGTAGTTCAACGACTCAACCACCCCCGTTCGCGCTGAAGCGCGAACATCCCCTCCTTAACTAAGGAGGGGAGTTTGTTCTGTTATGAAAATCCTCGTTCTCCGCTTTTCCTCTATTGGCGACATCGTGCTCACCACACCCGTGGTGCGGGCGCTGGCCCAGCAGGTGCCAGGGGCAGAGGTTCACTTTGCTACAAAACCCGGCTACCGGGGCCTGCTCGAAGCCAACCCCTACATCACCAAAGTGCACTGCCTCACCGGCAGCCTCGGTGAGTTGGTGCGCGAAATGCACGCTGAGCGGTTCGACTACGTCATTGACCTGCACAACAACCTGCGCACCACCCTGCTAAAGGTGCGGCTGGGCGTGCCCGGCAGCACCTTCGACAAGCTCAACTGGCAGAAATGGCTGCTGGTTAATTTCAAGATTGATAAGCTGCCGCGCGTGCACATCGTGCAGCGCTACCTGGAGGCGGCTGCTATGCTTGGCGTGAAAGACGACGGCCGGGGCCTGGACTACTTCATCCCGGAAGGGCAGGAAGTTGAGCTTAATACCCTGCCCGCGGCTTTCCAGCGGGGCTACGTGGCAGTGGCCATCGGGGCCCAGCACGCCACCAAGCGCCTCCCGGTCGAAAAGCTAATTGAGCTGTGCGCCAAGCTGGCCCGCCCCATCGTGCTGCTCGGCGGGCCTGAGGATGAGAGCATCGGCCACATCATTGAGCAGGCGTTTGCGACGAAAGCAGCCACAGTAGCAGCTCCCGCGGCCACCATTCCCGACAGACCCTATCGATTTCCTGAAAAACCGCTCAGTCACTCAGCCGCTCAGCCGCTCATTGTGAATGGCTGCGGGCGCTATACCCTGCACCAATCGGCCTCGCTGCTGCGGCAGGCGCAATTTGTGGTGAGCCACGATACCGGCCTGATGCACATTGCGGCCGCCTTTGGCAAGGAGATTTTCAGCGTGTGGGGCAACACCGTGCCCGAGTTTGGCATGTACCCCTACCGCACCGAGTTCAAGGTGCTGGAAGTAAAAGGCCTGCCGTGCCGCCCGTGTTCCAAAATCGGCTTCGACAAGTGCCCGCAAGGCCATTTCAAGTGCATGCGCGACCAAAACCTAGACCTAGACCTGCCGCCTGCGCGCGATGGACGGTAACCTCAGCGGCAGAACCAATTTCCACTCTCTGGACTATTCTGCTCATCTGGCGTCCGCGCTGGAACCTCACCCCCGGCCCCTCTCCATAAGAGAGGGGAGCCTGACTTTAATTCTTTACATAGCAAAAGGCCCGGCTTAATAGTGAGGCGGGCCTTTCTGTTTTCTGAAATTAAGCTAAAGCTTGTGCCGTGGCTCCCCTCTCTTTTGGAGAGGGGCCGGGGGTGAGGTTCCTCCGCCCGAGATGCTTCGACAGGCTCAGCATGACCCTACGGTTACTTATGCAAGACTATTTAATTGGTCTCGGCCACCATTTCATCACAAACAAAAAAGCCGTGGCTAAAACATTAGCCACGGCTTTTTATATAAATCAGCTCAACTACAGCTCAATTCGCTCGAAGCCGCAGTAGCTCTGCAGCACCAGCGGCAGGTCGATGCCGGTGCTGGTTTGGTTGTTTTCCAGTAGCGCGGCCACGATGCGGGGCAGGGCTAGGGCCGAGCCGTTGAGCGTGTGCAGCAGCTGGGTTTTGCCACCGTCGGCGCGGTAGCGGCACTTGAGGCGGTTGGCCTGGTAGGTTTCGAAGTTCGACACCGAGCTTACTTCCAGCCAGCGGCCCTGGGCGGCGCTCCACACTTCGAGGTCGTAGGTGAGGGCCGAGGTGAAGCCCATGTCGCCGCCGCAGAGGCGCAGCACGCGGTAGGGGAGGTTGAGCTGCTGCAGCAGGCCTTCGACGTGGGCCAGCATGGCTTCCAGGGCGTCGTAGCTCTGGTTGGGCTCCGTGATTTGCACGATTTCTACCTTGTCGAACTGGTGCAGGCGGTTGAGGCCGCGCACGTCGGCGCCCCAGGAGCCGGCCTCGCGGCGAAAGCAGGGCGTGTGGCCAGCCATGCGCACGGGCAGCTTGTCGACGGGAATGATTTCGTCGCGGTAAATATTGGTCAGGGGCACCTCGGCCGTGGGAATGAGGTAGAGGTCGTCTTTGGCGTCGTGGTACATCTGGCCTTCCTTGTCGGGGAGCTGGCCGGTGCCGTAGCCGCTGGCCTCGTTCACCAGAATCGGGGGCTGCATTTCGGCGTAGCCGGCCGCCCGGGCTTCGTCCAGAAAGAAGTTGATAAGGGCGCGCTGGAGCCGGGCGCCCTGGTTTTTGTACACCGGGAAGCCTGCGCCCGTGATTTTGTTGCCCAGCTCAAAATCGATGATGTCGTACTTTTTAATCAGCTCCCAGTGGGGCTGGGCATCAGGGCTCAGAGTGGGCTTGCTGCCGTGCTCGCGCACCACCTCGTTGTCGGCGGCGGAGCGGCCTTGGGGCACGCTGGCGTGGGGCAGGTTGGGGAGCTTATAAAGGAGTTGCTGCTGCTCTTTTTCTACTTGCGCCAACTCGGTAGCGGCGGCTTGGGTGTGCAGCTTGAGCTCGGCGGTGCGTGCCTTCAGGGTTTCGGCGCCGGCTTTGTCGCCCGATTTCATGAGGCCCCCGATTTGGCGGGCCAGGCTCGTTGGCTTCGGCCTGGGAGGCGTCGTGCGTGGTTTGGAGCGAGCGGCGGCGCTGGTCCAGGTCGAGGATGGCGGCGACGTCGGCGGGGCCGGTGGCGTAATGTTTTTTGGCAAGGCCAGCCAGCACAAGCTCTGTCTGGTCGCGGAGAACGGAAATCTGCAGCATAGGGGGCGTAGTGGAATGCGGGCAAATGTCGGAAGTAAAACCGGGCGGAACCACAGGCTTGTTGCCGTGGGGCTTGCGAAGCTTGCGGCAACTTATTTTGCGCCAGCCGGTGTTAAACCTTTGCCATCAAGTATCCGATTTGGCGGTTTGCCCGTAATGCGCTAACATTGCGCTAGCAACCGGCCGCCGTGGCAGGAACCGCGGACCTCAGCGTTCGCCTCCGGCCCGTCTTTTGCTGATTACCCAGCGGTCCCCTTTCGCACCTCATTTCTTGCTTATTCCATTGCGCGCCGCGCGCTGCTATACTTTATAGCCCGCGTTTCTTGCCAATGCTTTATCGCGGCCTGGCCGCTTTCGTGCCGTAGCTGGCTTTTGGGCCCCCAAGCGGGCCTCCTGGGCAGCCAGCCCCTCGCTTTAAGCCGATGTTTCTCCCCTATTCCCTTTATGCACACCATTAACGAGTTGAAGGACCGGCTGCTGTCCGACCTCAAAGAGATTGCCGAGCAAATGAATGTGGGCAACTTCAAGCGGCTCAGCAAACAGGATTTGATATATAAAATCCTCGACCAGCAGGCCCTGACCCCCGGCGCCGCCGAGCAAGAAGCCCCGCGCCGGCCCTCGCCGCCGAAGCGCCCGTGGCCGTAGCTGCCCCGCCCCGTGCCAATGGCAACAAGCCCAACGGGCGCCGCCCAGCCCCGAGCACGGCCGAGCAGCCTTTCTCAGACGTAGCACCGCCCGCTGCCAAAGCCCCGGCCCGCCAGCCGCGCGAGCCGCGTCGCGAAGCCGCTGTGACCCAAGCTGCCCCCGCCGCCACCGTGGAAATATTGGACCCCATCGAAGGTTTGGCCCTCGTGCCAGCTCAGGATGCCACCGGCGCCTCCCTGGCCAACGAGCCCGTGCCCGCCGCACCTGCTACTGAACCGAATGCCGACGCTGCCCCCAGTGCCGACCAGCAGATTAACGGCGCCGAGCAACTTAACGGTGCTGAGCAGTCGGAAACCAACAACGCCGGTCGCCCCGAGCGCCCGCGCCGGGAGCGGGTGGACCGCGCTGGCCGCCCAATCACGGAGCAGCGCGCTGCCGAAATGGCTGCTGAAAAAGCCGCCGCCGAAGCTGCCGCCGCTGCCCAAGCCGCTGCTGCTCCCTCCGAAAACGGAACTGATACCCGCGACAATGGCCGCGAAAACCGCCGCGAATTCGGTGGCAACGGCTTTGCCGACCGCCGCGAGAACCGCGCCGACCGGTTCGAGCGCGACAACCGTGAAGTGCGGGACGGGCGCGACGGGCGCGACCAGCAGCGCCCCCGCAACGACCAGCCGCGCGAAAACCGCGAGCCTCGTGAACCGCGGGAACCCCGGAATGACCAGCCCCGCGACAACCGGGAGCCGCGCGACCTTCGCAACGACCAGCCCCGGGAGCCGCGCAACGACCAACCCCGCGAGAACCGCGAAGGCCAGCCGCGCGAGCCGCGTACCGACCAGCCCCGCAACGACCGCGACAACCGCACCCTGACCCGCGAGGAGCGCTACGCCCAGCGCGACCTGCAGCGCCAGCAGCGCGCCCTCAACCCCGACGGCACGCCCCGCACCGACCAGCCCCAGCGTGAACCACGCGAACCCCAACAGCCGCGCGAGCCTCAGCGCCCCGCCCGACAGGACCTCGACCTGGTGGTGCCCGGCGGCGGCACGTTTGAGCTGATGCCCGACGGCGGCTACGGCTTCCTGCGCTCGCCTTACTATAACTACCTATCCTCGCCCGACGATATCTATGTGTCGCCGCAGCAGGTGAAGCAGTTTGCTATGAAGCCCGGCGACACGGTGATTTGCACCATCCGGCCGCCGCGCGAAGGCGAGAAATACTTTGCCCTGGTGGGCGTAGACAGCATGAACGGCCGCACCGTGGAGGAAGTCCGTGACCGGGTGCCGTTCAGCCACCTCACCCCGCTCTTCGCCGACCAGCGCATGAAGCTGAGCACGAAGTCCAGCCAAATCAGCACCCGCGTGCTCGACTTGTTTGCGCCCATCGGCAAGGGGCAGCGCGGCCTGATTGTGGCCCAGCCCAAGACCGGTAAAACCGTGCTGTTGCAGGAAGTGGCCAACGCCATTTCGGAAAACCACCCCGAGGTGTACCTGATGATTCTGCTCATCGACGAACGTCCCGAGGAAGTAACCGACATGGCCCGCACCGTGAAGGCCGAGGTGCTTAGCTCAACCTTCGACGAAACGGCCGACCGCCACGTGAAAATCGCCGAAATGGCCCTCGACAAGGCCCGGCGCCTCGTGGAGTGCGGCCACGACGTGGTAATTCTGCTCGACTCCATCACCCGCCTGGCGCGGGCCTACAACACGGTGCAGCCCAGCTCGTCGCGCATCCTCTCGGGTGGTATCGACGCGGGCGCCCTGCAAAAGCCCAAGCGCTTCTTCGGCGCGGCCCGCAACGTGGAAGGCGGCGGCTCGCTCACCATCATCGCCACGGCCCTCATCGAAACCGGCTCCAAGATGGACGAGGTTATCTTCGAGGAATTCAAAGGCACCGGCAACATGGAACTGCAGCTGGACCGCAAGCTGGCCAACAAGCGCGTGTTCCCGGCCATCGACATCCCCGCTTCCGGCACCCGCCGCGAAGACCTGCTCATGAGCAAGGACGAGTTGAGCCGCGTGTGGGTGCTCCGCAAGTTCATGTCGGACATGACCGCCACCGAGGCCATGGAATTCCTCAAGGACCGCATCAAAGGCACCAAGGACAACGAGGAATTCCTCATCTCCATGAACGGCTAAAGCAACTTGCTTTAAGGACAAAAAAGCCCGTTGCAGTACTGCAACGGGCTTTTTTGTATAAATAATAATCGTAGACTAAAAATTATCTAGCATAGCAATATCTGAACTGTAGCGCTCAGAAATAAATTCAACAGTGGCGCAGGAAACTTTGCGGCTGTAAGGTGCAGGGCAGGCTGAAGCAGCCATAGGGGCCGCAGTTGAGCTATTTTTGTTCTGTATTAATTTTTATTCAATGGCTCCCGACCCTGCTGCCAACCTGCCCGAACTGCTCTACATCCACGACCCGCTGTGCGGCTGGTGCTACGGCATGAGCCCGGTCATTAGTCGGGTACAGGCCGAGTTTGCCGGCCGGATCGATGTATCGGTGCTGTGCGGCGGCATGGTGAAAGGCGAGGAAGTTGAGCCGATATCCGCCACCTGGGACTACATCGACCAGTCCCTGGGCGAGGTGGAAAAGACCACCGGCGTGCAGTTTGGCGCAGGCTTCCGAGCCTTGGGCGAGGAAGGCAGCTACGTGTACGACTCCGAACCGCCGAGCCGGGCCATTGTGGCCTTCCGCCAGATTACCGAGGACCCGGCCCGCACCGTGGCCTTTGCTCACGCCGTGCAGGCGGCCCTGTTCCGCGACGGCCAAAATCTGAACGACCCGAGCGCCTACAACGCCCTGCTGGCGCCATTCGGTGTCGATTCCACAGAATTTCAACGCCGCTTTGCCGCGCCTGAAACAGCCCGGGCCACGCAGCAAGAGTTTGCCGCTGTGGCCCGCATCGGCGTGCAGGGCTTCCCAACCAGTATCGTGCGCGTGGGCGAGCAAGGCTACGTGCTGGCCCGCGGCTACCAGCCCTTCGAAATGGTGCGGCAGGGGCTGGAGCAGCTGCTTAGTGACGCTGCGCTTGTTCAATGAGGAATGAGGAATTGAGCTGGTTTACCCCAATCTTCACTCCTCATTCCTCATTAAGCGCAGCGTCAAAGGCGTACTACCTGTTTTTTCAGGGGCGACCACGCGATGCTGCGCCGGTCTTCCTTGCCCACCAGGTACGTGAAGCGGATGCTTTCGTGCCGTTTGCGCAGGTCATTCCAGGTGGCGTGGTCGGGTGCTTCGGGGCCGGTGGGGTAGGGGGCGGCGGTTGGCACGGCCGGGCTGGAAAATTGGGCTGGCCGGAAGAACTCCCGAATGCGCCGTCGCACAAACGCTTCGCGTTCGGCCGGCGTGGCAGTTGCGGTTTTCATCTCGTACACCATGGGTGCCTCCAGGTCGGCGGCGCTGAGGGTTTCCCGAAAAATCACTTGCCCATTCGCATCGGTAATAGTGAACATGGCCGCGCCCTCCAGCACCGACGGACCCCGGAGCACCAGGCGAAATACGTCGGGCCGGCCGTCAGGCTGGCTGAATACGTGCACCTGCTGTGTCGTGAGCAGGGTATCGGCCTGAACACTTACGGCGGCTGCGCGGGTGGTATCGGGTGGTGGCAGGGCCGAGGTATCGGGTTTGTCCCGGTCGGCAATGCGGGAAATGCTACCCTCGTGCACGGCAGAGGGCGTCGAATTACACGCCGCAAGCAGCGGCAGCACAGCAAACCAGACAAAACGCATACGAGAGGAAGCTAAGGCAACAACGACTGGCTCAAAGTACGTGGTAGGCCGGCAGAAGGTGGCCTACGGCCTGGACGCTCAAGCCCCTCAGCGCCAGAGCAACATGGCCACAAACGCGGCACTCAGGCACAACGACGACACTTGGTTCATGCGCATGGTGCGCTCAAAGTTGGCCGCTCGCTCGTCGTGCCACACTTGCCAGGCCCAGCGCCCGAACAGCCAAACCACCGGGCCGGTGGCCACCAGAAATATCAGGAGCGGCCGTGTTTCCTGGCGCAGCCAGTAGGCCAGGCCCAGCGTGGCTGCCCCCGCCAGCAGGCCCACCGCCGCAAACACGAACGTGCCCCGAATGCCCAGCCGCAAGCTCAGGGTGCGGTCGCCGCGCCGGGCGTCTTCGTCGTGCTGGTACACCTGCGTGAGCGGGTAGGAGCCGCACAAAAACAGCGTGCTCACCAGTGCCAGCAGCAGATTGGTTTCGTCGCTAAGCTGGAACCATGAAGCTCCGGCGCCCACCTGCGTCATCAAAAAAGTAAACGCCCCCTGGAAAAGCACCACTACCAGCGTGCTCAGTAGCGGGTATTTCTTGAGCCGAATGCCGTCGTAGCTATACGCCTTGGAAATAAGCAGATACAGTACCACCAGCGCCGCGAAAGGCAGCGAAAGCAGCGCGGCTCCGGCCACGGCCACCGCATCGAAGAGCCACACCAGGTGCAGCAGCTCGGGCGTTACTTTCGGAGGCGTCTTGAGCCCGCCGATGCTGCCCTCATCCTTGTCGTAGTAGGAATTGTAGCCGTTGGAAGCCGGGTAGACCAGCAGGTGCAACACCACAAATACCCCGGCCGCCCGCCACCCGCTCCACGGCCCGCGCAGGGCACTCAGCCCAAACCAGAACACGGGCATGAGGTAGATGGAAAACGGAATGCGCAGCAGTGGCAGCGCCCGACGGTAGTTTTCTATTCTCAATTAAGAATGAGGAATGAGGAATGAGGAATCAGTGCAAAGGTGGCTCTGATAAGACCTCATTCCTCATTCTTAATTCTTCATTAAGCGAAGCGTCGGGCCAGCCTATCAAGTAAGTGACCTCCGGGCCCCACCAGTGACGTTTTTTACCGGCTTGCCAGGTGAATTGCTGGGTGGGGTCGGCTTGTTGGGCCAGCGCCAATAGCTCCTGGGTCGAGTACATGCGCAGCAGCGAGACCGAGCCATCCCAAATGGTGCAGAGCGGTATGAGCGGGATGAGGTACGTAAACACCAAGCGGCTGAGGCGAAACGGCCGGAAAAAGGCGTGAGCAGGAGTTGGGCTACCGGCAGCACCGTCCAGGCCAGCAGCAGTTCTGCCCAATGCTTGCCGGCTCCCTCAAATACCCCAATGCCGGTGCCGGCCCGTACGGCATCGTGCAGCAGGGCCTGGGCTGCGGTGGGAGGAAAGTGGTGAAACGCGGAGAAAATGACCCGAAAGCCCGCCAGCTGCGCAGGCACGGCCAGGGCATTCACGGGCGCCGGCTCGTGGCCGATGCGGCCCTGGGTGCGCTGGGCGATGTCGGCCCAGGCGGCGGGCTGGGGGTAGAGGTCGGTAAGGGTCACGGTGACGTCGGCCAGGCCTTCGGCTTGCAGGGCGCGCCACACGGTTTCGGTGCCGCCGCCCGCGCCGGCGCCGAGCTCCAGCAGCGCGGTTTGGCCGGTGCGGCGCAGGCCTTCGGCCAGCAGCGGTGCGATGGGCCGGTAGGTGCCTAGAGTAGAAATCATGAACCGCAGGTAGTCCATCATCCCGGCCCGGATGACGGTGGGGAACCACGGCAAATCCTCAAATTCAAACAGGCGTAGGCGGAGGCGCATGGCCCAAGGATACGCAGAAACATGACGGGGCGCCGAATTTAGCCAGAGCGGCTTTGAAGTTGGTATACAGGTAGCGTGGACTCTGCGAGTCCGCGCATGGTGATGCTGACCGAACGACACGCAGACTTGCAGAGTCCACGCTACCTGTACATGGTCCCGAAAACCGCTTTAGATTAGCACTTGCGCTGAGGTCGAGCCCCACCAAAGGCCAGTTGATACCTAATACAACCAACAGCGCAAACACGCTCCAGGGGAAGGTGCAGCAAATTTTTAACTGAGCCCATTGGTCGTCGCAATGCTTTTTACATTAGGTCTGAACAGCCAATGGCGGTATACTAAAGCAGTTGCTGCTAATGCTACGGGCAGATACACCCATCCGCCTAAGTAAAGCGCCATTAAGACCATTGCGGTCATCACATCATTGCCAAATGTTAACCAGCCAAGGCTCGAAAAAGAAAGCAGCTGCACACAGTAACTCCAACGGCCAAAAGCCGGAGGTTACGAATGGGCATGGGCAGCATTTTGCGAAATGCCAGAACAGTAAAGGGAATAACCGACAAGGACCCAATTGCAGCAAATAAGGCTACGTACAAGGCTGCTAGAATCATGTTTTCCATCCCGAAAAGCGCTTTTCTTGAGCCTATTAAAAATAGGCAGATAGCTGTGCCGACAAGATTAGTGAGCAACCATAGCAGGCATGCCCGTCCCCAGGCGCTTGGAGTAGACAACGGATAGTGGGCTTCCACGACAGAAAAAAGTTGATGGCATCAAATGTATCAATCTTTTCCCCCAACTTTGCAGCCCAAAGAACTTCGAACACTATGAAGCCCGCCAATCCCGACCCGCTTGCTCAGCTCACTGAAATCCGCGCCATCATGGACCGCAGGCTCGCGCTATCTGTCGCTGTCGGGGCTGAGCGGGGTGGGGGCTGGGGTGGTGGCGCTGGTGGGCGCCGCGGTGGGCCATTTCTACCTGAAAAGCCATTATTCCGACGGCTACCTGCAGCTCATGCAAGGCTCGGCGCTGGAGCGGCGGGCGGCGCTGCCGTTTCTGCTGCTGCTCTCGGGCACGATGATAGGCGCGGCGCTGCTGGCGGCCTTCCTTTTCACGCAGCGGCGCACCAAGCACGATGGCCAGCCCCTGTGGACCGGCCCGGCGCGGCGCTTGGTACTGGCTCTGGCCGTGCCGCTGGTGGCGGGTGGCCTTTTTGCCTGCGCTTGTTCCTCGGCGGCGATGCGGCCATGGTGGTGCCCGGCATGCTGGTGTTTTATGGCTTGGCACTGCTCAATGCCAGCAAGTTCACGCTGGACGAAATCCGGTGGCTGGGGCTTACCCAGATTGGGCTGGGGCTGGTGTGCATGCTGCTGCCCGGCTGGGGGCTGATTTTCTTTGCCCTGGGCTTTGGCCTGGGCCACATCGGCTACGGCCTGGTGATGTACAACCGCTACGAGCGGCCGGCAAAAGCCGGCGCAGCGGCTAACTCCGCAGTTGTCCGGTG
Organism: Hymenobacter humi; assembly: GCF_042665855.1. Classification (NCBI taxonomy): domain Bacteria; kingdom Pseudomonadati; phylum Bacteroidota; class Cytophagia; order Cytophagales; family Hymenobacteraceae; genus Hymenobacter; species Hymenobacter humi. The sequence continues at coordinate 1,908,273 of NZ_JBHTEK010000001.1, forward strand.
AAGCACCTCATCCATACCCTCAACAAGGCGTTCGACCACCGCGTGCGGCTGGGCGTGATGGCCGTGCTGATGGCCAACGAATCGGTCAGCTTCAACGACCTGAAAGAGGTGCTCGACCTCACCGATGGCAACCTCGCCAGCCACGTGGCGGCCCTCGAAAAGGCCGAATACATCCTCGTAAGCAAGCAATTCATCGGCAAGAAGCCCAACACCACTTATTCGGCCACGGCCGCGGGCAAAGCCGCCTTTCAGCAGCACCTTGTCACCCTGGAGAAGCTTCTAAGGCCTTAAAAATTCGTGCGCCCGGCGATGGGCGCTTCTTTTTGCACAGTTACTTTGAAACACAAAGTTCTTTTAATAACTTTTATTCATGTCTGATTTCGCCCAACCCTCTGCGCCCTGGCCCGCTGGCCAGTCGGCTCGCCCGTTTCGCCGGCCGCCATTTCGGCCCTGGCGCCAGCCTCCGTTCCTCTGACCACCGCGCAGAAGTTGCTGCTGCCGCTGGGCGCGCTGCTGTTTGACTGGCTTTTCTGGTTGCAAAAGGGCGGCCCAAACCTGCTGGTGTTTACCATTTTTGTGGTGGTAGTGCAGTTGGTGCTCTTGCCGCGCGTAGCGGCGGTGCGCCGCTCGGGGTACTTCTGGCTGATGGTGGGCGGCAGCTTGTTTAGCGGCGCCATGATGGCCGTGTACGGCTCGGGCGCGGCGGCGCTGGCCTGCGTGGCCTCGGTGCTCATGCTGCTGGGCTACGTCAACCAGCCCCATCTGAAACTGGTGCTGTACGCCCTGCTCACGGCTTTTGCCAGCGTGGCGCAGGCCGGGCCGCGGGTGCTGCTGGGGCTGCGGGCGCCGCGCAACGCCAGTGGCCGCGCCCGCCGGGGCTGGTTCTACGGCCGTCTGCTGCTGGTGCCGCTTGTGGTGCTGGGGGCATTCCACCTGCTGTTTGCGGTGGCCAACCCGCGGTATAGCGCCCTGAGCAGCCGGGTGCTGGCCGCGCTGGGTGACTTTTTGCTGTGGCTGCTGCCGGAGGTTTCGCTGGCGCACCTAGTGTTTGTCACGCTGGGCTTCCTGGTTACGGCCGGGGCGGTAGTGGCGGTGCCGGTGTACTTCTATGCCGACCACGAATCCCACTTCGGCGAATTCATCCGGCGGCAGCGCGACCGGGTGGCCTCGTTTGCCGTGCGCCGGCCCAATTTTCAGCTCAACACAGCCAAGGCGCTTGATTTGCGCAAGGAGTTTGTGGCGGCCGCCGCAGTGTTTGGGCTGGTGAATGCGCTGCTGCTGGTCGTGAACGCCATCGACGTCAACTGGCTGTGGTTCGGCTTTGTGCCCAAGCCGGGCTTCGACCTGACGCAGTTTGTGCACGAGGGTACCTACGTCCTCATTTTCAGCATTCTGCTGGCCATGGGAATTGTGCTGTGGTTTTTCCGCCGCAACCTGAACTTCTACCAGCCCGGGCTGCCGTGGTTGCGCTGGGGCGCTACCGTGTGGGTGCTGCAAAACGTGGTGCTGGCCGTGTCGGTGGGGCTGCGCAATTACTACTACATCCTCCACAGCGGCTTGGCTTACAAGCGCATTGGCGTGTGCTTCTTCCTGCTGCTGGTGTTTTTCGGGCTGGGCACGGTGCTGCTCAAAATCTGGCAGCGACGCTCGGCTTACAGCCTGGTGCGGCTCAATTCGCTGGCAGCGTATGTGGTGCTGCTAATGCTGGCGGCCGGCAACTGGGAAGTCTGGATTGCCAGCTATAATCTGCAATCCCGCTTTCGCAGCATCGACATCGGCTTTCTGCTCGACATGCCCGGCCGCGTGCTGCCCACGCTGGTGGCCCGCCGCGAACTGCTCAACCAAACGCCCCAGCTCACTGCCGACGCTGAATACGGCGGCACCGTAGTCATCTCGGACGAGGAAGCCCAGCGCCGCCTCGATGCCGCCGTGGCCCGCTGGACCAGCCGCTACTCCGCCCACCCCGACTGGCAGGGCCGCACCTACGCCGACTGGCGTACCGCCCAGGCGCTGGGGGCCAAGTAGCTCAATTCCCCTAATCAATTCCTTGATGCCATGACTGGACTTCCGCAACTCCTGCTCACTTTTCTGGGCCTGCTTTTCTGTGCCGGCGACGTAGCCGTGCTCGCCGTCCTGCTCACATGGCAGGAGCGCGCGGCCACGCCCGCGGCCCGACGCCAGCGCTTGCTGCGCGGCGTGCTGCCAGGTGCCGTGGTGCTGGTGGCACTGCTGCTCCTGGCCTTCGTGCAGATGCTGCTCTTGTGGTCGGGGCAGTGAGGAGCCAGCGTCACGCCCACTTATTAAGTAGGCATAAAAAGCGGTCGATGCAGTTTAAAATGTTGCTTATCAGTTTGCCAGCCAAGTGGAAAGTATGATTCAGAATAGACTTAAATAAATATTTATCCCTTTTTATTGTTTAGCTTGGCAGCCCGTTTGGCTTTCCATAAAGAATTGGGCTGGCAACGGGTTCATGCTTACTTTTTTCTATGCCCCGAACGCTACTCTTGATTGTGCTTTTCATTGCGTTGGTGCTGGAGCTGACCCTGACGGGGGCGCGTTTCATGCGCCGGCTTTTATGCTCGCGCAGTTTGGGGTGAAGTACGGGCCCGAAACCCGGTTTCTGACTTACATTCTGGGGTGGTTGCTGCTGTTTGTGTCCGTAGTGGCGGTGGTAGCATTGGGGCAGGTGTGGCAGCGGCGGCCCAGCTACGCTACGTGGTGCTACGTGCTGGGCTTGTGGTGGATAGGTATTGGCATCGGCATTTATTTTACCTTCGGAAAACCTGGCAATTTATTGCTCGATTCCGTAAAAGGGTTGCTTATTGTGATACTCACATGGCGCTGCCAAGCCACGCGCATGATGACCCGCCGCTACTAGCGGTAAATCAGTAACTTGGTGGCTCAACGGCTTAACCGGTCCCGCCCTATGCCCACTTCTCACTCGCACCAACTCACCGTCGCTCCCAAACTCTCGCGTTTCGGCCGCACCATGGCCGGGGCGCAGGTGCTGAAGGAGACGCTGAGCATGATTTTTCTGGGGTTGCCGCTCGTGAAGGCCGCGCCGCTGGTGTTGCTGTCGGCCTTGCCGGGCGTGGTGCTTTACGCGCTGCACTGGCAGCTGGCGTTGGGCCGGGTGGGCCGCACGTTTGCCACGGCGGTGTGGGTGTTCACCTTGCTCGACGAGCCTGTGGGGCCTGCTGCTGTTTCAGGAACTGGATGCGCCCACGCGCGGCCAAATCCGGCTGCTGCACTGGAGCTACTTCCTCGGCTTGGGCATTATCCTCACAGCCCTGGTGGAGCTGGGCTGGCGCTGGCAGCTCCGGCGGGCCCGGGCGCGGCGCAACGTGCACCACCACGCCCTGCTGTCGGCCCGCCCGCGCCGCTAGCGGGCCGTCGGGTGATTTGCGCGCATTTTTGCCCACGCGCCTGCACAACTGACCTTTTGGGGCGGGTGACTGGTATATTTGTCATTCCTCGCGGCAGGACGTTGTCCCCGTTTTTCCCTAGCTGCCTCGCATGGCCGACCTCAAACCGACCGTTTCCCCCGTACCCCGGGCGCTAAATCCGCGGCGCCGCGCCGCCGCCGCTGGCCGTTGCGCATTACCAGCCTGGGCCTGGGTGCTGTTTGGGCTCGTCGTGATTCTGTTCCTGGTGTACCCGTTTTTGGTGAGCACCAATTTCATGTTCCTGTTCGGCAAGTCGCCCAGCCTGGCCGATTTGGAAAACCCCAAAGTGGAGCGGGCGTCCGAATTATACACCTCCGACGGAGTGCTGATTGGCAAGTACTTCCGCGAAAACCGCTCGCCGGTGCCGCTGAACAAGATGTCGCCGTTGCTCATTAAGGCCCTCATCGCCACCGAAGACGTGCGCTACTACGAGCACTCAGGCATCGACCTGGCGGCGGTGCTGGGCGGCTTCTACTCGTCGTTGCGCGGCGACAAGCGCGGCGGCTCCACCATCACCCAGCAGCTGGCCAAAAACCTCTACAAAATCCGCCGCCAGCAGAGCCGCGGCGCCTTGGGCTACATTCCGGTGGTGAGCACCATCGTGGCCAAAACCAAGGAATGGCTCACGGCCGTGGACCTGGAACAGCGCTACACCAAGGAAGAAATTCTGCGGATGTATCTCAACACCGTGGAGTACGGCTCCAGCGCCTTCGGCATCAAGGTGGCCGCCAAAACCTTCTTTAACACCTCGCCCGACAGCCTCAAGCCCGAGCAGGCTGCCATGCTGGTGGGCGTGCTCAACAACCCCACGGCCTTCAACCCGCGCTTCCACCCGGCCGCGGCCCTGCGCCGCCGCAACGTGGTGCTCGACCGCATGGGCCAGGCCGGCGTGCTGCCCGCCGCCGAAATCGCGGCCCTCAAAGCCACGCCGATTGTGCTGGACTACCACGTGGAGCGCCACATCGACGGGCCCGACACGTACTTCCGCAGCGCCATCGGCCAGTTTGTGAACGCCTGGTGCGACAGCACCGGCCACGACATGTACCGCGATGGCCTGAAAATCTACACCACCATCGACTCGCGCATGCAGGCCCTGGCCGAGGAGGCCCTGCACGAGCGCATGAAGGCCCTGCAGCGCCAGTTCGACAACTTCTGGCGCAACCGTGGCCAGGACCCCTGGGTCGACGACAAAGGCAAGGAAATCCCCGACTTCATCGAAACGCAGATGAAGCGCACGGAGAGCTACAAGACCCTCGCCAACCGCTACAAAAACCAGCCCTTCCGCCTGGATTCGGCCTTGCACGCCAAGCGCCCGATGAAGGTGTTTACCTGGAAAAAGGACGACGGCGATACCACGCTGGTGATGTCGCCGCTCGATTCGCTGGCGTATTACAAGCACTTCCTGCGCGCCGGCATGATGAGCATGGACCCCTTCACGGGCCACATCAAGGCCTGGGTGGGCGGGCTCGACTACCGCTTTTTCCAGTACGACCACGTGAAACAGGGCAAGCGCCAAGCCGGCTCCACGTTTAAGCCCTTTGTGTACCTCACGGCCCTCGACAACGGCTACTCGCCCTGCGACCGCATCCAGGACAAGCGCGTGACCATCAACTATGTGGAAAACGGCCAGCCCATGGAATGGCAGCCCGACAACGTGACCCGCGAGTACACCGGCATGAACATGACGCTGCGCTACGCCATGGCTCGGTCGGTGAATTCCGTCACGGCCCAGCTCACCGAAAAAGTGGGCTGGGAGAACGTGGCCAAGTACGCGCACAAAGTGGGCATCACCAGCCCACTATTGGCCGTGCCCAGCATCGGCCTGGGCTCGGGCGGCGACGTGAGCGTGTTTGAAATGGTGAATGCCTACGGCACGTTCATGAACAACGGCTTCCGCAGCGAGCCCCGCCTGGTAACGCGCATCGAAGACCGCAACGGCAACGTCATCAAGCAGTTTGACCCCGTGCAAAAGCGGGCCATCTCGGCCGAAACGGCGTGGCTGATGACCTACATGCTGCGCGGCGGCATGGAGGAGCCCGGTGGCACCTCGCAGGCCCTGTGGGACTACGACGTGGCGCAACAACAACCAGATTGGCGGCAAAACCGGCACCACGTCCAACTACTCCGACGGCTGGTACATGGGCATGACCAAGGACCTGATGACCGGCGTGTGGGTGGGCGGCGAAGACCGCAGCATTCACTTCGTGGGCTCGCAGCAGGGCGAAGGCGGCCGCACGGCTCTGCCCATCTTCGGCAAGTTCATGGAGAAGGTGTACCGCGACAAGGAATTGGGCTACACCCAGGGGCCGTTTCCCAAGCCCACGGTCAAGATATCCAAGAAGTACAACTGCGTATCGCCTAGCGAGCTGCGCCGCCGCGCCGAAAGCGTGGACACCATCGCCGCCGACAACCTGCTGGAGCGCATGAACAGCGCCAGCAGCGGCGTTCCCGACAGCTTGCCCAACCGCCTGCCCCGGCGCTAGGAACACTTGCAACTTGGGGAATCAGGCGGCGTGCTAATGGCGCATGTGCATGCCGCCTTCCTTCTTGCCCAGCTCGTTGAGGGCGGCGCGAAAGCCGGTGGCCAGTTGAGCGGCTGGCCCGCGCCCGTAGTAGTGCAGGAACATCATGTGGGGCTGGTCGAAGAGCATGTGGTTGTGTACGGCCACCACTTCCAGGTTGTGGGCGCGCAGGGCTTTGATAACCGGGTTCACTTCCCGTTCGAGCATGGCAATGTCGCCCGCGATGTGTGCGTCGGCCTGCTTGCCCGCAAACGCAGCCCAGGAATTTAGCCCAATGGCCGCAGTCATTTCTGTGCCCATCATCACAGACTGCAGGTCGGCACGGCCCACGGTGTATTTGTAGGTTGAGCCGTTTACCACGCCCTGGTACTTCACAATCTGGTCGAGCGCGGCCAGGTCAAACAGCTCTTTGCCGGTTTGGGCGGCTGCAGCGGCTGGCGTGGCGTTGTTGCCGGGTTGGGCCGGCGTAGTTGAGCTGGCTTGTGGCTGGTTGGCCGGCAGGAGCTTGGAATTTTTGAGGGTCGCGGCAAATTTCCGGGCCAGCTCGGCGGGGCTGCCCATGCCGTGAAGGTGCATGTAGAAGATGCGCGGCTCCTCGTAGAAAAAATGGTTGTGTATCGCGCCCACTTCCAGCCCATTGGCGTGCGCCGCGGAAATGAGCGGGTTCACTTCTTCCTGCAGCAGTACGGTGTCGCTCATGAGCATTGCGGACTTGCCATCCAGGGTGTGCTTGATGGCCACCCAGCCCCCAAAACCGAAGGCAATGGGCACGGGCTCGCCCTTGATGGTTACTTTCAGGTCGTTGCGGGGCAGGGGCGTGGTGTGCGTGGCCTGCGCCTCCACGTAGGTGCCCTTTACCCATCGCGGCCTCAATGGCGGCGATGTTGGCCGCGCTCAGCGGCGGCGTCTTGCCGGGCCCGGCAGTCTCAGCCCACACCGCCACGGGCGCCAAGAGGAGCGGGGTAGTAGCCAGGGCTGTGGCCTTGAGCCAATCGCGACGGGAAAATTGGGCTGCTGGCATAGGATGGATGCTAAGCGTTTTTAGAAAAGCTTTCCCGGACCTGTTCAACTGGAAACAACACGCCACAAGGCTACCGCTTCTACGTTGTTAACCCGCTTTTAGTCAATGCCTCCCCAAGGAAGTAGCCGGCCAATTTGCCAGACTCGGCAGCACACTGCTGGCCTATTTCAATTGGTACGCCACGCCGGCCATCACAAGGCAGCCGGGAGAGGCCATCAAGGGATAAGCTTTCTTGAAAACACTGGAATCCACCACGTAGATGCCGCGCTTCACCTGTTCCTCAAAGTTGATGGCCAGGGCAGTGTCAGCCGGTTTGATAAGCCGGTAGCGAATCAGAACATAGTCGTGACTTGTAAGCAGCAGTTGTGCCGTAGCCGAGTCGCCCTTCCACGCAACGGTGCCTTTGTAGTTGTAGAAGCCCCCGTCAGACGAAGAATAGCTTTTTCCTGTTTGCGAATCGATACCGGGACTTTCTTCAAATACAGCGAGTCTTGCCTGACCGTCAGGGTATTTTCGTGGTACCAGCTGTCGCCGGGCTCGTCGGGCGTCAGGTCGCCCATCGGCTCCAAACCCACGTAGACGCCATCAGGGATGTGCTTGGTTGAGCCAGGTTCTGGCCGGCAGCCGAGCAAGCCGACCGTCGCCAGCCCAAGTACCCGTGTGACGCAAGCCCGCATTTACACCTTCTCGCCGTACAGCGCTTCGAGTGCTTCGCGCAGGTCGGGGTACTCGAAGGTGAATCCCTGCCCCAGCACTTTCTGGGCGCTCACGCGCTGGGAGGCCAGCACAATGTCACTCATCTCGCCCAGCGCCAGCTTAAGGCCAAAGGCGGGCACTTTGGGCAGTACCAGGCGGCGGTGCATCACCTGGGCCAGCGTTTCGGTAAACTGCTGGTTGGTGACGGGGGTGGGGGCCACGGCATTGTAGGTGCCGTGCCACGTGTCGTCGTCTATCATGGCCATGATGAGGCGGCAGAGGTCGTCGAGGTGAATCCAGGACATGAACTGCTTGCCGCTGCCCAGCGCCGCGCCGGCTCCCAGCTTCATGGGGCGGGCCATTTGGGGCAGGGCGCCGCCCTCGTTGCTCAGCACAATCCCAATGCGCGGGACCACGGTGCGGATGCCAAGCGCGGCAATGGGCTCCACTGCCAACTCCCACTGATGGGCCACATCGGCCAGGAAATCGTGGGTGGGCTGGCCCGGAGGGGTTTCTTCCGTGAGCACGGCGTCGGCGGTGTCGCCGTACACACCGATGGCCGAAGCCGAAATAAACGCCTTCACGTGGTGCTTGCCCTTGGCCAGCTCGCGGTGCAGCAGCGCCAGGCCGCCGAGGCGGCTTGTCATGATGTCTCGCTTGCGCTCATCTGTCCATTTGCCGTCCGAGACGCTGGCCCCGGCCAGGTTCACGATGTAGTCGGCGTAGGGCACGGCGGCCTCGTCGATGGTGCCGGCCTGGGGGTCCCAGCGGAAGCTGCGGTAATGGCTGCTTTTGGCGGGCTCGCGGCTGAGCAGGGCCACCTCGTAGCCGCTGTCTATCAGCATTTCCGCCAGGCGGGAGCCAATCAGGCCCGTGCCGCCGGTGATGAGAACTTTGCGAGGTGAATTTTCGGTCATGGTGGGGATTGCAAGCAATTGCAAACAAAGGTAGAACGGGGCGGGCGTCGTCGCCAGACGGCTGGGCTACCCAGCGCGGCCGTTCCAGAACATGAACCTACAAAAGCGCGGCCTTACTTGCCAATCTGGCGCAGGAACTCCTGTCGCAGGGCATGGTCGGTAGCAAACTGCCCGCCGTACTCACTCGTCAGGGTTGAGCTGCTGGTGTCGTTCACGCCGCGGCTCATCACGCAGAGGTGGTCGGCTTCGATGAGCACGGCCACATCGTCGGTGCCCAGGCTTTGCTTGAGCTCCTCGGCAATCTGGCGCGTCAGGCGCTCCTGCACCTGCGGGCGGCGGGCGTAGTACTGCACCACCCGGTTGAGCTTGCTCAGGCCCACCACGCTGGCGCTCGGCAGGTAAGCCACGTGGGCCTTGCCGATGATGGGCACGAAGTGGTGCTCGCAGCACGAAAACAGCGTAATGTCGCGCTCGACCAGCAGCTGGTGGTAGTTGTAGCGGTTGTGGAACATGCGCACCTCGGGCCGGTTCCTGGGGTCGAGGCCCTTAAACCACTCCTGCACGTACATTTTGGCCACCCGGCGCGGGGTGCCGGCCAGGCTGTCGTCGCTCAGGTCGAGGCCCAGGCTCGCGCATGATGGCCTCAAAATGGCCGCTGATGGCCGTAATCTTTGCTTCGTCGGCTTGGTCGAAGGCGTCGTCGCGAAGGGGGTGCGCAGGCCTTCGGGCAGGTGTGCGTCGGTTGCCGGGGCCAGTCCGGTGGGGTTATCCATGGTATTCTACAAAGTTGCGGTCCGTCTCGTAGAGGGTGACCGAAAGGGCAAGGCCGGCGTCCAGGTGCGGGCGCAGGCGCTGCCAAATTACCACGGCGATGTTTTCGGCCGTGGGGTTCAAGGTACGGAACTCTTCCGTGTCCAGGTTCAGGTTGTGGTGGTCGTAGCGGTCCAGCACCTCGTGCTTGATGAGGTCGCTAAGCCGTTTCAGGTCGTAGACGTAGCCCGTTTCGGGGTCCACGGGGCCGGTCAGGCGCACGGTCAGGTTGTAGTTGTGGCCGTGGTAGTTGGGGTTGTTGCACTTGCCGAACACCCGCTGGTTTTGCTCGGGGCTCCAGGCGGGGTTGTCCAGGCGGTGGGCGGCATTGAAGTGCTCGGTGCGGCAAACGGTAACGTGCATAGGGGCTTACAACTTGGAGACGGGGAGCTTTGTTACGGCCAATCGCGCTGAAATTTGGGACAAGCTTTTAGATACTGTTATTCTTGTGACTTAAGAAAGTACAAATATGAATTAAATAACAAAAACAGCGATATCCAAGAAAAAGTAGGGGTTCAAAGAAGTTGCATCGAAGAAAGACACTAAATTTGAAATGCCGGACAACGGTACCAATGCCAAAAGACTTTTTCACTGCCCATTTTTAAAGCACACATAAGTTATTATCTCCATGAAAAAAGCCTACTCATCTTGTTCGTTCTATGCTTGGCGACGCTGAGCAGCTATGCTCAGAAATCACTTGTGGACGAGTACGATATGTCGATTAACAACGTTCCCCGCACCGGCCAGCGGGTGAGCATTCAGCTCGACAACAAACGCGTGGAAAGCGCCTGGCTCAAGCAGCTCAGCGAGAAGTTCGGCAGCAAGCTGAAGAACGCCAAAGGCGTGCTGACCATGGACGGGGTTATTATTGAAGAAATTGCACCCACCCCCATCCGCGTCATCAGCAAAGTAGACGCTACTCCCACCGGCACTACCGTGTGGTGGAGCATTGACCTGGGCAACGCCTACCTCGCAAAAGACAAAACGCCCGTGCAGTGGAAGTCAGCCGAGAAGTACCTGAAGGATTTTGCCCGCATGATGTACCGCGAAGATTTGGTGTCGCAGATTGCCGAAGCCGAGCGCGCCCTGATATCGTCGCAAAACAACCACAACGCGGTAATCGAGAAGTCCAACAGCATCAAGAAGGACATTGAAAAGAACAAGGCGCGCAAAATTGAAATCCAGCAGATGCTGGCCGCCAACGCTGCCGAACTCCAGCAGTTCAACAACCTCATCGACCTGAACCTGAAAGAGCAGGAAGCCGCCCGCGGCGACATTGTGAACATGCGCGTAGCCCTGGAAGCCGTGAAAGACCGCATGACCAAGATTGAGTAGCCTTCCAACGCACTCGAATGCTTTATAGAAAGCCCCGCCGGTTACGGTGGGGCTTTTTGTTTGGGGTGCTTTGCCAACCCCAGGGGCCCGAACTACGTTGGCTACAAAGACCGCAACCGTAGCGGCCGCTTACCTTATTACAACAGCTTACCCATGGAAAAGAAAGAAGTTCAGCACCAGGTACACCTCGATGGGGCCATTGGCCTGCTCACCGGCGACCTTACGGAATCCGCCACCCGCGCCGGCCTCGACAACCAGTTTCAACGCTGGATAGAAGACCTGAAGGATGCCAACAACCCCGCTTTCCACCAGGCCTGGTGGTCGACATGCAAGCCCTGAAGGCGCACTTTGGCGGTGGTACGCTCGACGTAAATGTCATTGCCCCGCTCCTGGCCCGTCTGGGTACCAACACCACCCAGGCCGCCAATTTTGCGGAGAACGTAAACACGGCCACGCGCATCACCAAGCTCGGTGAAGTACTCTCAGCGGTTGCGCAGCAGCTGCAGGGCGGTGGCTCGGTAGAAGTAGACGGCAGCCTGCCCCAGGATTACTCCTCGCATAGCTAAGCTACCAGGTACCGCCATCTTTCCTCATGTTAAGTTGGTGGTAGCCACGTAAACCTAAAAAAGCCGGCCCTACACGTGGGGCCGGCTTTTTTATTGTAGAGCAACCCGAGGGTTGCGGCAAATTGCTTAGGCGGTAGCCTTGGCAACCTGGTTCAGGCGGCGCTCCTTGATACGGGAAGCTTTGCCGGACAGGCCACGCAGGTAGAACAGACGGGCACGACGTACTTTGCCGCGACGGATAACCTCGATTTTGTCGATGTTAGGCGAGAGCAGGGGAAGATACGCTCGGTGCCGATTTGGTTAGAAATCTTGCGAACGGTGAAGGTTTCGCCGTTGGAGCTCGGGTTGCGGCGCTGCAGCACCACGCCTTGGAACTGCTGGATGCGCTCCTTGTTGCCCTCGCGGATTTTCACGTGCACGTTAATCGTGTCGCCGGCGGCGAAAAGGGGAAGCTGGCGCGGCGCTCCTGCGATTCGGCCTGGATAAAGTCAAGTAGTACGCTCATGGCTGAGAAAATTGCGAAAGACGGCGCCGCCGTCGGGAATTAGTATTTTATCGAAACGGAGCGCAAAGATAGCGCTTTCCGTTGAGGATAGCAAGTGTTTATTACGCAAAGCGGTACCAACTCCTAGTGGCCCAGTAAATCGGGCCGGCGGGCCTGCGTGCGGGCCAGGGCTTGGTCGTGCCGCCACTCCTCAATTTTGGGCGTATTGCCCGATAAAAGAATGTCGGGCACAGCCTGCCCGCGCCACTCCGCCGGGCGGGTATACACCGGTGGTGCCAGCAAATCGTCCTGAAAAGAATCCGACAACGCCGACTCTTCATTGCCCAAGACCCCCGGCAGCAGCCGAACCACGGCATCCACCAGGATGGCCGCTCCCAGCTCACCGCCGCTCAGCACGTAGTCGCCCACGCTGATTTCGTGGGTGATGTAGGTTTGGCGAATCCGCTCGTCGATGCCTTTGTAGTGGCCGCAGAGCATGATGATGTTCTGGAACATCGACAACCGGTTGGCCAGTGGCTGGCGCAGGGTCTCGCCGTCGGGCGTGAGGTAGATGATGGCGTCGTAGGGCCGCTGGGCCTGCAGCTCGTCTATCCAGGCCGCAATGGGCTCCACGCGCAGCACCATGCCAGCGCCGCCGCCAAATACATAGTCGTCAATCTGGCCGTGCTTGTTGATGGCGTGCTGGCGCAGGTCGTGCACGTGAATTTCGGCCAGGCCCTTGTCTTGCGCCCGCTTCACAATGGAATGGGAGAAGGGGCTGACCAGCAACTCCGGCAGGCAGGTGAGGATGTCGATGCGCATATTGAGCTGTAGCGTGGACTCTGCGAGTCCGCGTATTGTGGAACGTTCGCCGAGGCGCGGACTCGCAGAGTCCACGCTACTTTATACTTCGTCGAATTCGTCGGGCTCGTCCTTGTCGCGGGAGGAGGGCTTCAGGTACACGTCGAGCAAGCCGTCGGGCAGGTTCACGTAAATCTGCTTCTTGCCGTGGTCGGCGTGGCTTACTAGCTCATCAACCACCGGAATCAGCACTTCCTGGCCCTGGTAGCGCATGGCCAGCATATCTTGCTGGGGCAGCTCGTAGAAGTTCTCCACGGTGCCCAACTCGCCCAGGTTTTCGTCGACCACGGTGAAACCGATGACGTCGTGGAAGTAGAACTGGTCTTCCTCAAGCTCGGGCAGGTCCGTGAGTGGCAAGTGGAGCTGCGAGCCGCGCAGGGGCTCGGCTTCCTCAATGCGGTCGATGCCGCTGAGCTTGAGCAGTACTTTGGAGCCGGTTTGGGGCTGCACCTTTTCTACTTTGTGCTCCACCAGCTTGGTGGGGCCCCGGCCAGGGCCAGGTACACCGTTTTGAGCTTTTGGTAAGCCTTGGCGTCGTCTACATCGAAGTGGGCTACCACGTGGCCGCGCAGGCCGTGGGTTTTGATGATGTAGCCGAGCGATACGTTTCGTCGAGAAGCATGGGCGGGAGGGGGTATAACGAAAAAGTTTGGGGGCTGCCAGCCGGTTCGGCTCACAACCCCCAAACCCTTTCGGTTTAGAAACCTAAAAACTACTCGGCAGCTTCGGTAGCAGCCTCTTCGGCCGGAGCCTCGGTAGCTTCTTCAGCAGCCGGAGCGGGCGTGTTAGCAGCCAGCAGAGCGGCAGCTTTCTGACGCTGAGCTTCCGAACGAGCTTCCTTAACCTTGGTCTCGGCGGCGAAAGCAGCCTTGCGGGCTTCTTCCCTGGCATCAACCAAGCCAGTGCGCTTGCCTTCGATTTTAGCGTCTTTCTCTTCTTTCCAAGCGCTGAAACGCTGGTCGGCTACCTCTTGCGTGATAGCGCCCTTGTCAACACCCAGCTGCAGGTGACGACGGTACAGTACGCCGCGGTAGCTGAGCATGGCCCGAACGGTGTCGGTAGGCTGAGCACCGGTCATCATCCAGTAGAACGCGCGGTCGGCGTCGTAGTTGATGGTGGCGGGGTTGGTTTGGGGGTTGTAGGTGCCGAGCTTCTCGATGAAACGGCCGTCGCGGGGAGCGCGGGCGTCAGCTACTACGATGTCGTAAGTCGCGGCCTTCTTGCGGCCACGGCGGGCGAGGCGGATTTTAACTGCCATAAACCGTTGGGGTTTTGTGCGACGGAACTCGTCCGTCTAGTGAGATATCCAAAAATTTGGAGTGCAAAGGTAGCGTTTGTTCAGGGCATTAGCTAACAAGGGCACGAAAAAAGCCCTGGCGATGAAACCAGGGCTTTTGTATTCGTTCACTGAGCAAAGCCAGGCTAGGCCGCTATGGCTTCTCGCTTGGGCTTGGACAGTTTGGAAATCGTGTTCAGGTTCATGTTTTTGCGCTTCACCTTGATGATGCCCACTTTGTCGAGGCCCCAGATGGCGACGTAGGTCGGGTCAAACTCCCACCACTTGACACCGAAGTTGACGCGCATGGGCAGTTTGTGGTGGTTGTTCTGAAACAGCTCCCCGAAAGCCAGGAAGTCAAGGGCCAGCGTGTTCTTGGATTTGTCGCGGTTGTCGAAGTTCTGGTAGCCGTACTTGTGGCCGCCCCAGTTCACGATGGCGCCGTGGATGGGGCCCATCAGGAAGTGAATGGGGAGCAGCAGGTACTGCCACCAGGCCGTAGCAAAGTTGATGTAGAACAACACGTAAGCCGTGCCCCAGCCCAGGCGGGAGTACACCGTGCCGCCAAACTTATCGAGCCATTTCCACTCCGGAATGTCGCCTTCGAAGCGCTTGGCGCCTTCGTGCACGTCGTTCACCACGTCATTGTAAATCACCTTGGTCTTCCACATCATGTCGAACGCGTTGTTCGAGAAGTGGGGCGAGTGCGGGTCCAGGGCCGTGTCGGAATAGGCGTGGTGCATGCGGTGCAGCAGCGCGTAGGCCCGGGGCGAAAGGAAGCTGCTGCCCTGGCAGATGTAAGTGAAAGCGAAGAAGAATTTCTCCCAGAACTTATTCATCGTAAACATCTTATGCGCCGCGTAGCGGTGCAGATAAAACGTCTGCGTGAACAGCGACAAGTAGTAGTGGGCGACGAAGAAGATGAGAATAGCCATAGAGAAGTAGCAAGCCTTACTGCCCGCACAAGCAAAAAGCCGGTGGTAAGGTTCAGCATTGGTAACGCAAAATTACGGCCTCCCCGTGCGCCGCCGGATATCGGGGAGCCGCGAAGGCCAAAATGTTGCACCAAACGGGCCGTTACCTGCAAGTTGGGCGCTGCCCAACGGCATTTTCGGCATGCCGCAGGCCAAATTGAGCTAAAAAGCGGATTGGTACCGCGCGGTTACTTGTAAAATTCCCGGGCCGCGTCCCAGTGAGGCGCATCGGGCAGGGGCGCCACGAAGGTCATCATCTCCTTGGTGACGGGGTGCTGCAGCCTGAGCTGGCGGGCATGCAGGGCAATGCTCACGTCGGGCAGCGGCGCGATGAAACCGTACTTCACGTCGCCCACGATGGGCGTGCCCAGGCCGGTAGCCAGCTGGGTCCGAATCTGGTGCGGGCGGCCAGTCACGGGGTTTACCTGCAGCAGGTAGCGGTTGCCGGCCTGGCCCAACAGCTCATAGTCCAGCTCCGAGCGCAAGCCCTGTGAATGCTTCTCCGAGTAGGCTTTGGTCACATTCCGCACCGTGTCTTTCACCAGCCAGTGCACCAGCTTGCCGTTTTCAGGAATTGGCGGCTTGCCCGTGAGGGCCCAGTAGGTTTTCGTCATCAGGCCGTCGCGAAACATCTCGTTGAGCCGGCTCAGGGCCTTGCTGGTTTTGGCCAGCACCACGATGCCGCTCACGGGCCGGTCGATGCGGTGACACACGCCGATGAAGGCTTCGCCGGGCTTCTTGTATTTGAAGCGCAGGTACTCGGCGGCTTTCTTGGAAAGGGGCTCGTCGCCGGTGGCGTCGCCCTGCACGAGCAGTCCGGCGGGCTTGTTGATAACGAGGAGGTGGTTGTCTTCAAACAGAATTTCTCTGCCTTCGGACCAGATATTGGGACGATTCACGCGGCGGGTGCGGGCGGGATATGGATAGAAGCAGGAGCGGGCCAGGGCCCACTCGGGGGCTTCCGCACGTCATCAGACCACACTCACCGGGCGCTCCGCTCTTGCTTTTTAGTAAGGCGAAGATACGAAGCTCAGCAGAACTTCATCGGGCCGGGACCGGACCCTCCGCAGGCTCGCCGGCCGGGTGGTACCAGTCCACGTTGCGCGAGAGGAACATCACGGCGGCCAGCACCACCACCAGCCCCAGGCTGCCCACCAGCAGCGCATAATCCTGCAGCTGCAGCACCACAAACAGGAAGCCGTACACTACTACCAGCACCCCGGCGGTAGCAGCCGTAAGGCGGCGCTGCCGGAAGCTGGCCGCGGCGTACGCCGTTACCAGCCCCACAATCACCAGGGCTGAAAGCCCATAAGCGGCATCGAACGGCATGTGTTCGGACAAAGCCAGCAGCAGCACGTAGAAAATGACCAGCGCCAGGCCCACCAAGATGTACTGGAAAGGGTGAATGCGCCGACGGTTTAGTACTTCCACAAAGAAGAAAATGAGGAACGTGAGTGTGAGCGGCAGCAGGGCGTACTTAGCCGCACGCATGGTTTTCTGGTACTCGTTCACGGGCACCAGCAGGCGCACGCCGAAGGTGGAAGCATCCACGTTGGGCCGGTCGCCGTCGGTGCGCCAGTGCTGCGCGTAGTTGCGGTTCAGGTGCAGCACCCGCCAGTCGGCCGTGAATTTTTTGGCTCAACGGTGCGGTGCGCCGGCAAAAAGGCGCCGATAAAGCTGGGGTCGGCCCAGGGGGCGCTCAGGCGCAGGGTGGTTTGACGGCCCAGGGGTGCCACCAGCAGGCCGGTGCTGCCGTTCAGGTCAAGGTCGAAGGCAAAGGTGTGGCGGTGCGTGAGGGCCGCTTCATTGGGCAGCGGCACTAGGGCGCTGAGGCCGTTGGCGGTTTGGCCGTGGCCCCGGGCTCCGTCTTCATCGCCTGGGTATTTCGGAGCCCGCTGCCGCTCCTCGATTACGGCGTTCACCTGGGTGGTGTGCGTGGGAGCGGTGCCGAACGGCAGCACCTCGCCATCGGGCACGCCGGGCTCAAACCCGTGGGTTTGGCCATCCCAGCGCAGCGCCAGGGCGTTGCGGATGCCCTTCATGTCGGAGATGCCCACGGCCACGAAAGCTTCGGCCCAGCGCACGCTGGCGGCCGGCACGCCCAGGTCGGCCAGGGGCGGCACCTGGAAAGCGCCCTGCACATGCAGGCCCGCCCGGTACACCACAGCCTCGTAGATGCCCCGGTGCCGCCGCTCGGGCGCCAGCGTGCCGGTGGTGGCCAGCGTATCGGGCAGCAGGCTCAGGTAGCGGGTGGTTTCGCTCACGTTCCCTTTTTCATCCGTAACGCGGGCCGTGTACGGCAGCACCAGCACGGGGCCCAAGACCAGCTGCGCGCCGCCCCACTGGCCGCTGATTTCTGCCGTGGCTGCGTCGCGGTTTTCGGCCCGTTCCGTGATAAGGTCTTCCACCATTTTCGATGGAATAAGCAGTAACAGCAACAGCACCCCGATGCTGAGCAGCTTAAGCGTGACCGAGGCGCTCATCCAGCTGTTGAGGCGGTCGAATATGGTAGGAGAGGCGTCCATGGCTGATTTGCTTTAGAAGTACTTTGAATTACAAAGCTAACGCAAGAAAGAGTTGGTTGTTATTGAGCTGCAGAAAATAATAAAGCCTGGGCAGTAGCACCATGAGTGGCTACTGACCTGGCTTTTTTAGTTCAACTTTTCTTCGGTGGTTTAGAACCTATCCGTAAGTACAAAAAAGAACGGTCAAGCAGAGCGGCTGCGCCGGAGGAACCTCACCCCCGGCCCCTCTCCAAAAGAGAGGGAGCCACGGCACACGGGTTGGCTCAATTGTTAAAAGAAAGCCCCAGCTCAAAATTGAGCTGGGGCTTTTGTCGTTTAACGTCAGGCTCCCCTCTCTTTTGGAGAGGGGCCGGGGGTGAGGTTCCACCGCTCATGCTTCGCGGCGCTCGGCATGACGTTATAGTTTTAGGCCGTTCTGCTTTTCGGATAGGAATCTAGTAGCCTTCCTCTTCGCTGGGGAATTCGCGGCTTTTCACGTCGGCCACGTAGTGCTGCACGGCCTCGGTCATGATGTCGTGCAGCTCGGCGTAGCGGCGCAGGAAGCGGGGCTTGAACTCCTTGGTGATGCCCAGCAAATCGTGCACAACCAAAACCTGACCGTCGACATGGCGCCCGGCGCCGATGCCGATGACGGGAATAGTCAACTCCTCGGCTACTTGCTTGGCCAGAGCGGCTGGGATTTTTCGAGCACCAGGCCAAAGCAACCGATTTCCTGGAGCAGGCGGGCGTCTTCGAGCAGCTTCTGGGCCTCGGCTTCTTCCTTGGCGCGCACGGTGTAGGTGCCGAATTTATAGATGCTCTGGGGCGTGAGGCCCAGGTGGCCCATGACCGGGATGCCGGCCGTGAGAATGCGGATGATGGAATCCTTCACTTCGGCGCCGCCTTCGAGCTTCACGCCGTGGCCGCCGCTTTCCTTCATGATGCGGATGGCCGAGCGCAGGGCCTCCGAGGAATTGCCCTGGTACGAGCCAAACGGCATATCCACGACCACAAAGGCGCGCTTCACGGCCCGCACCACGCCCTGGGCGTGGTAGATAATCTGGTCGAGGGTGATGGGCAGGGTGGTTTCGTGGCCCGCCATGACGTTGGAGGCCGAGTCGCCGACGAGCAGCACGTCGATGCCGGCGCCGTCGAGGATTTGGGCCATCGAGTAGTCGTAGGCCGTGAGCATGGAGATTTTTCCCCCGCTGCTTCATGGCCAGCATTTGGTGGGTGGTAACGAGTTTGACTTCCTTGTGCTGGGACATGGTGGGCGAGGGAGGGCAGTTTTGGGGTAATGGGCCGTACGGCGGGGCAAAGCTGGCAACAATTTCGTTAGCCTCCGCCGTATCGGAACCAAAAAGCCCCTGGCCGAGGCGCAGGGGCTATAATGGGGGAGCGGGCTGGCCCGCGGGAATGAGTGCTTTACTTACAGTTCCGCTTCCTCCAGGGCCGAGTCGAGGGACTTCGCAGGGCCAGGGTCCGTGGAGCTGGTATCAGCGGGCCGGGTGTGGGCGTGCAGGGCCAGCAAGTCGGGCAGCTCGGCGGGGTCGGCCACTAGCAGTACCGGAATGGGCGTGGCGCTGCTGCCTTGCAGAGCTGCCGAGAGGGCCACCACATCGAGGCTGCCCCGCAGCGGGCCGCTTAGTATCACGAGGTCGGGGTGAATGAGACGGGCGGCTTTCAGGGCGGCCTCGCCGCGGGCTTCCACCACCACAATTTCGTCGTGGCCAGCTTCCCGCAAGGGGCCAGCCAACTGCTTGGCTAATGTCCGGTCGTCGACCGCTAATAACACACGTAAGGGATAGGCAGACATAGAATGCGATAAGTAGGGCGTAAAGCTCAGCACAACAAGTTGTGCAAAAAGCAATTTTAGGTCCAACAGGTTCAATGACTTCCCCAACGGCGCTCCGGCCCCCACAAACGGTTTACGCCAGCGCTTGAAAAGCGGCGCGGGCTACTGGTATTGCGCGAAGCGGTTACGGTTCAGCTTCAGGTCCTGCAGCAGGCTGCTCTTGGCCTGGATGGTGAAGTTGTAGCCCTTGGTGATGCCAAACGGAATCCACTGCCCCGAGATTTGCCAGCAGTGCAGGTCGCGGAAAAACGTGACGTTGGGGTAGGTGACGCTCTGCGACACGAAGTCGTAGCCCAGGTTGTAGCTCAGGCGCAGGTTGGGCGTGAGCTTCACCGAGCCCGTGGCGCCCACGTTGTTGAGGGCCAGCAGCGACGGGGCTTTTTCGCCGGGTTTCCGGGGCATTGGGCTGGTGGTGTAGCCCGCGGCGTAGGTGAGGGCCAGCTCCCAGGGAATCTCAAAATCGACGTAGTCGGCGTAGTAATTGGGCTGGCCCACGGTGCCCAGGCTGGGGTCGTTGGTGGGGGCTACCGAGCGGGGCACCACGCTCTTGCGCTTGCCGCTGGTGGGGTTGAAGGCATAGTTGGCCCCAAAGCTGGCGGTGCTCAAGCGGGCCAGACGGGGGTGGTCGGCTTCGAACAAGTACTTGTTGACGCGCTGGCCCCGGCTGTCGCGCTGGTAGGGCGAGAACTGGGCGTTGCCGCTAATGCCCAGCTTCTGGGCAATTTGGGTGTTGAACGTGACGCCCAGGTCCGATAAATTAAACGCCGGGGCGGCAAAATTGTACCCCAGGTTAAAGTTGAGCCCGTCAATTAGGCTCACTTTTTTGAAGGGGTCGGTGCCGGTGGTGTCGTTTGAGTTGCGCACCTTCATTTCCACCGAGTTTTGCAGCGAGAACGACAGCTGGCTTTGCCTGGAGCCGCCCGGCGCCCCGTAGAGGAAGTTGCTGAAGTTGTCGAACAGGTAGTTGTTAAGAATAAGCGGGTCGGTGACCGGGCGGTTGAACCGGTCGGTGAGGCCTTGCAAAACGTCTCTGCCCTGGGGATTTACGTTGTCGCGCTTGGTCAGGTCCGGCGAGAAGTTGTAGTTGAAGCTCGGCGTGACTTTGTGCCGGATTGCCTGGATTTTGTGGGTGCCCTTGCGCACAATCGTGCCGTAGAACGTGGTGTTCAGGCTGGCCCCGGCCGAGTAGTTGTAGATGCGGTTGAACCCATAGGTGGTGTCGATGCGCACAGCCTGAGCCACCGGGCTGAAGCGGTAGTCGAGGCGCTTGCCGTACCACACCTCGCCGTAGCTGACGGAGGGCGTGAGCTGGAAATGCTGGAGGATAGGGTAGGAGCCCAAGCCAATGCCAAAGGTGTGCTGCAGGCCGTTGCGGCCGTTGAGCAGCAGTTTGCCCACGTTGTCGAGGTTGAGCGGAGTGTTGGTTGCCACGGTGGTGCCGCCCAGCAGCGGCAGGCCGTTTGCGAGGGCCCGCGGGGCCACGATGTTGCTCACCTCGTTGCGGCCCTGCACGTCGTATGTGAGGGTGAACTGCTCGTAGAAAGGCGCCAGCTTGCCGCCGGGCTTGATGCCGAACCACTGGTAGGGGTATTGCCGGGCCACGCCCAGGCTCACGTCAGGCAGCGTGAAGGTCATGGAGCCGTCGGTGCCCTGGCTTTGGGCCAGCCGCACGTTGTACTGCACCGGCGAGTTGCGAATCTGCTTGGAATAGCTGATGCTGGAGTTGAACTGCGTGGACAGGTAGCGCCGCGCGTCCAGGCTATTGACTTTGTTGAAGCTGCTGGTGCCGGCATTCACGCTGGCCGCGAAACGGCCGCCGCCGGGCTTGGTCACGGGCGAGTGGTTCCAGGTTACCCAGAAGGAGTTGGCCGCCGGCGGCTTGATGTACACCGGGCTGGTGGTCAGGGCGTCGGTGGCCAGAATCTGGGTGCTGGGCCGGTTCGAGAAGCGGAAGTTGAAGTTGCCCTGGTAGGCGTAGCGCTTCAGGTACGAGACGTCGGCGGTGGCCCCGAAGCCGCCCCAGGTCTGGGCGTTGCCGGCGTACACGTCGCCGGTCAGGCGCACGCCGATGTAGTCGTTCGGGGCAAAGTAGTAGCCGCCATTGGTCAGGTAGTAGCCCCGGTCAGACGCCTGCCCAAAGGTGGGGATGATGACGCCCGACCCCCGGCTTTTGGTGGGCGTGGGGAAGAAGCCGAACAGAAAGCCCAGCGGCGTGGGCACGTCGCCGATGACGAGGTTGAACGGCCCGGTCACCACTTTATCGCCCGGAATCACCTTCATGCGCTTGGCCTGAATGAAGAAGTGCGGGTGCTCGAGGTTGCAGGTGGTGTAGCGCCCGGTCAGGCCGTTGATGTCGCCGTTGGGCAGGCGCTTGATGACGGAGGCACTCACGTAGCCCTCGCCCTGCGTGGTCACGGCGTCGCTCACGCGGGCCTTTTTGCTTTTGAAGTTGTACGCAATGTTGCTGGCCGTGTACAAGCCGCCCTTGTCCTTGAGCACGGGCCGGTCGACCAGCCGGTTGGTGAGGGAGTCGCGCTTGCCGTCGGCCGTCATGGTGTTACGGCCGTAGTCAACGGTGATGACGGCCGCTTTCAGGTCGGTGTCGCCGTAGTCTACGCTGGCCTTGTTGTACAGCCGCGCCACTTTGTTGGTCACGTCGAACTGAATCGAGTCCTTGGCCGTGTACTTAATCGTGGTTTCAATCTGACCCCGGCGCCGGGCCGATAGCTGCAGCGAGTCGCCGCTGCGGGCCACGCCGTTTACTAGGCCGGTGGTATCGGTAGGGGCGAGGCCGGGCTGCCGGGTGGTGGTGCCGGGAGCCAGGGTGTCGGGCACCGGCTTGTGCGAGGTGCCGGGCACGCGGGGCTGGCCGGTGTTGCGCACGCCGGGCGGGGGCGGCCCCACGGGGTCGCGCGGGTCGGGCGAGACGTAGCGCACGGGCGGCGTGGGGGCGCTGCCCGGCCGCTGCCCGGGCTTGGCCGGAGCCACTACCCGGCGGGGTGGGGCCGGCGTGGGCGCGGGCGTGGTGGGCGTGGCCAGAATGGCGCGGCGCCGGTCTTTGCGGCCCTGGATTTTAGCGGCCCGCGTGGTTTTGGGCGCGGCTTTCGGTTTGGCCGGTGGCTGGGTCTGGGCCTGAGCTGAATCGGCCAGGCCGGCCATCAATAAAAAAGGAGCCCCAGCAATTTGCCGCGGGCGCCTAATGGGGCCGTGCGGCGCGGCCACGGCCGAAACCCGGCTTCGGAGGGAAGGCCAAACCAAGCAGGCAAAATATAGTAGCGGTTAATTCGTTTACTTTTGGGGCTTCTACAAAGGTAGCAGGTCGCTACCGCCCCTTCAACGAACAACGTGCGGATTATTGTCATCCTGGCCAGTGCCGCCCTGCTGCTGCTCGGCGCCGGCAGTGGGGAATGGAAAGCCGAGGCCCAGACCACGGCCGATTCTACCCGCTTTGCTCCCGATTCGGTGCTTCCGGCGCCCGATATCGCTAACGCTCCCTACCGCTACCGCCTGCGCACGGTGGTGCTCGACGCCGGGCACGGCGGCAAAGACCGCGGCTGCGCCGGCGTTTCGGCCCGCGAGGCCGACGTGGCCCTGAAGCTGGTGCTGGCCCTGGGCCGCCAGATTGAAGAAAACCTGCCCGACGTGAAGGTTATTTATACCCGCAAAACCAACGTGTTTGTGGAGCTGGACGAGCGCGCCGCCATTGCCAACCGCAACCACGCCGACCTGTTCATTTCCATCCACTGCAACGCCGGGCCCAGCCAAAGCCACGGCACCGAAGTGTGGACCATGGGCCTGCACAAAACCAACGCCAACCTGGGCGTGGCCCAACGCGAAAATGCCGTTATTCTGCAGGAAAAGGACTACCAGAAGCGCTACGACGGCTTTGACCCCCGCTCGCCCCAAAGCCACATTCTGTTTTCCCTGTTCCAATCTGCGTATATTACCAATAGTTTACGCTTTGCGCAGCGCGTAGACCGGCAGCTGCGCACCACCGTGAAGCGGCCCAGCCGCGGCGTGAAACAAGCCGGTTTTCTGGTGCTTTGGAAGTCGACCATGCCGGCCGTGCTCATCGAATCCGGCTTTCTTACCAACCCGGGCGAAGAGCGTTACCTCAACGACAAAGCTAATCAGTCGTATATGGCCTCAGGCATTTACCGCGCCTTCCGTGAGTACAAGCGCGAGCTCGAAGGCGGCTCCTGAAAAGGGCCCGTGCGCGCGAATCAGGGCCTGTTCAATCTGGCAGTGCTGTTCTCTCGTACCGTTCTCACCATTCGCCGCCACCGCTTCCCATCCCATCATTTTCAAAATCGTTACCCGTGCCTAAAGAAGTAAAAGTGGGGCTACTCGCCCTTGTAGCCATAGCCGCACTTGTGTTGGGCTTTAATTACCTGCGCGGCACCAATCTGCTTTCGTCTGACCTCACCTACTACACTACTTATCCCAAGGTAGAAGGGCTCAACGTAGGAGCCATGGTGGTGCTCAACGGCATCAAGGTGGGGCAGGTGAAGAACATGGAGCTGCAGCCCGATAAAGGCAATTCCGTGCGCGTCGCCATCGACGTGAGCAAGGATGTTGCGCTTGGTGATTCTACCACGGCCAGCCTGGGCGGCACGCTGCTCGGCTCCAAGGGCATTACGCTCACGCTGGGCCGCGACTCGCACAAATACGTCGGCGGCGAGGAAATCCGGACCGTGACCCCGACCAGCATCACCGACGCTTTCCAGGCCAAGGCCCTGCCCGTGCTCGATACCGTGGGCGCCACGCTCTCGAACATCAACGGCTTCCTGAACAAGGACGCGCAAACCAACATCCAGGGCACGCTGCGCAGCGCCCGGGCCAGCACCGAAGCCATGCAGCTCCTTATCGAGTCGAACCAGCGCAACATCAACCAGATTACCCGCAACCTGGCGCAAATGAGCGCTGCGCTCAACAAAACCACCAAGAAGCTCGACAACATTGTCGTAAACTTTTCGCAGCTGTCCGACTCCATCAAGGCGGCGCCCGTGGGCCCGGCCCTGCGCCGGCTCAACGCCACCATGGCCGAAGCCCAGACGACCGTGGCCAGCCTGAACCGCTCGCTGAACGACAAAAAAGGCTCGATGGGCAAGCTGCTCAACGATACCCTGCTCTACAACAACCTCAACGCCACCGCCGCCAGCTCTAACGAGCTGCTCGTAGACCTCAAGGCCAATCCCAAGCGCTACGTGCACTTCTCCGTATTTGGCGGGGGCGGCAAGGCCAAGAAGACCAAAACCGAAGTAGAAACCACGACCCTCAAGCCCGACGGGAGCAAGGTCGACTCGGAAGTGAAGAACACCGTGAAGTAGCCTTAGTCCTGGGCTAAGCTGAACTACCCGTACCTTTGAAATCCGCCCCCGGGCGGATTTTTTTGTGCCTATTCTTCCAAAATCCCACCCCGCTTTATTTATGAACGTCGAGTTCAACCGCAACGAAGACCAGCTCAAGCAACTCAGCTTCAAGCTTAGCCAGAAGTTTCAGAAAGTAGCCCTCGGCGGGGGCGAGAAGCGCATTGCCGCCCACAAAGCCAAAGGCAAGCTCACCGCCCGCGAGCGAATTGAATTTCTGCTCGACAAGGACGCGGCCCAGGTCGAAATAGGTGCGTTTGCGGGCGAGGGCATGTACAAAGAGGAGGGCGGCTGCCCGGGCGGCGGCGTGGTGGTAGTGATTGGCTACGTGCAGGGCCGGCAGTGCGTGGTGGTGGCCAACGACGCCACCGTGAAGGCCGGCGCGTGGTTTCCCATCACGGCCAAAAAGAACCTGCGGGCCCAGGAAATCAGCATCGAAAACAAGCTGCCGATTATCTACCTCGTGGACTCGGCCGGGGTGTACCTGCCTATGCAGGATGAGATTTTCCCGGATAAAGAGCATTTTGGCCGCATCTTTCGCAACAACGCGGTGATGAGCAGCATGGGCATCGTGCAGATTTCGGCCATCATGGGCCCCTGCGTGGCTGGTGGCGCTTACCTGCCCATCATGTCCGACGAGGCCATGATAGTGAACGGCACCGGCTCGGTGTTCCTGGCCGGCTCTTATCTGGTGAAGTCCGCCATCGGCGAAACCATCGACAACGAGGCGCTGGGCGGCGCCAGCATGCACTCCGAAATCTCGGGCGTGACGGACTACAAGTTCGACACCGACGAAGAGTGCCTGCAGCACATCCGCAACATCTTCGACAAGATGGGCGGCCAGGCCACGGCCGGCTTCAGCCGCGTGGCGCCTGCCAAGCCCGCGCTGAGCGAGCAGGAAATCTACGGCCTGCTGCCGTCGGACCGGGTGAAGCCCTACGACATGATGGACATCATCAACCGCCTGGTGGATAACTCGGAGTTTGAGCCCTACAAAGACCTGTATGGCCAGACGCTCATCTGCGGGCTGGCCCGCATCGACGGCTGGGCCGTGGGCATCGTGGCCAACCAGCGCAAAATCGTGAAAAGCAAGAAAACCGGCATGCAGATGGGCGGCGTCATCTACTCCGACTCGGCCGACAAAGCGGCGCGCTTCATCATGAACTGCAACCAGAAGCGCATCCCGCTGGTGTTCCTGCACGACGTATCGGGCTTCATGGTGGGCTCGGCCTCGGAGCAGGGCGGCATCATCAAGGACGGCGCCAAGATGGTGAATGCCATGAGCAACTCGGTGGTGCCCAAGTTCACGGTTATCGTGGGCAACAGCTACGGCGCCGGCAACTACGCCATGTGCGGCAAAGCCTACGACCCTCGCCTCATTGTGGCCTGGCCCACGGCTCAACTCGCGGTAATGAGCGGCGCCGCGGCCGCCAACACGCTGCTGCAAATCCAGGTAGCGTCCCTCAAAGCCAAAGGCGAAGTCATCACCCCCGAAGCCGAAAAGGAGCTACTGGACCGCATCAAGGCACGCTACGAGGAGCAACTCTCGCCCTACTACGCCGCTGCCCGCCTCTGGGTCGATGCCGTGATTGACCCGCTGGAAACCCGCAAGGTGATTTCCGAAGGCATCGCGGCGGCCAACCACGCGCCGATTGAGAAGGCGTATAACGTGGGGGTTATTCAGGTGTGAGTTGAGTGCATTAACACCATGAAAATTCTATGTTCGTCCTTTTGCTTTTGGCTTATGCCTCTGCTGGCGTTTAGTCAAGGCAACCAAGCAGCAGATGTTCGAACAAGCAGTCCTGCCCATACTCAGCTTCTCTTTGTTCCAAGTGCTGATTGCGCAAGGCAAGGAGTTCGATTAGCCGAGGATGACTTGGCGAGAGGTGCTCCAGTTTTGCTTTTGCAAGGTGGCATAAGTCCCGTTGTTTATCCTTCAGATAGTGCTTTCGAACAAAGATTCGGAGTGCAATATTTTGACGAAGGGTGTTCTGCGCCATCCAAGGAATGTATGATGGCATATAACGCCCGCATCTTCCGTTATCTACAGCGCAACTATGCTAAGGCTTGGTGGAAGGACATGAGGAAAGATGTAATTGGGTTCAAAGAGTGGAAGAAGTCAGCTAAATAGTAATTCAGCTCGTCGAATCAATTCATGAAAACCCTCTACCTAATGGCCGGCTGCAACGGGGCGGGCAAAACCACCGCCGCCTTCACCCTGCTGCCCGGCTTGCTGGACTGCCGGGAGTTTGTAAATGCTGACGAAATAGCCCGCGGCCTCTCGCCATTCCAGCCCGAAACCGTGAGCATCCAGGCGGGCCGGCTGATGCTGGCGCGGCTGCACGAATTGCGGGCGGCGGGGGAGACGTTTGCGCTGGAAACCACGCTGGCCACGCGGCATTACTTGCGGTTTATTGCGGAGGCGCGGGCGCAGGGGTATTTCGTTAGCCTGTTATTTTTCTGGCTCAGTTCGGCGGATTTGGCTGTGAGCCGGGTGAAAGAGCGGGTGCGCGAAGGTGGCCACAACATTCCTGAACCAGTTATCAGGCGGCGCTATGCAGGCGGTTTGCAGCAGTTTTTCACGGCGTATTGCACCGCCGTAGATAGTTGGTCGTTTATTGATAACTCGGACGGAGCCGGGCACATAATAGCAACCAATGCCACCGGCGAAACAGTTATAACAAATGAGTCTCTTTGGCAACACCTAACGGCCAGGTACCATGTCTAAAAAAGAACAAGCTGCGCACATCAACCAGCAACTGCAAATTGGTTTAGTAGCGACGTACAACGCCCTGCTGGCGTTCAAAAAATACAAGAACAGCCCGGTTGTCATCGCCCGTGACGGCAAAATCGTGGCCGTGCCGGCCGATGAGATGCCGCTGCCCGCTTCAGTGTCGATGCCGTGATTGAGCCGCTGCAAACCCGCCGCGTAGTATTGGAGGGGATTGCGGCTGCGAATCACGCGCCGATTGAAAAGGCTTATAAAGTGGGCGTCATTCAGGTATGATAAGACTGTTCTTTTTGCTCTCCGCACTGTTGGTGAGTGTATGGGGCTGCCAAGCAAATGACTCGTCAGTTGCTGAGGTAGAAAGGAACAAACTGGCACCGCCTCCGCCGCCCCCACCCCCGGATATAAATGAGGTGCCAGATGCCATCAACAAAACCGAAGAGGCTCAATTTCATGCAGGCTTTGGTCTGGCCCGGGCGTCTGATAAAGTGCCAGGAAAAGGTGTTGCAACGCGCTGCGGGTATAAGTTCAATGCATTTTTCTATGATGAGGACAGCTTAACTGCGGTGCAGTCTGTGGATAGGTTACTGTTCCATTTCTCCAGTTTCAGCGCACCGATGCGCCGCTCTAAGGATGGCAGGCTAGAGCATATGGAGGTAGATAGCGAATGGCAGGAAACCATTTTGTTCCAACTCCCACTCGAAAATCGATTTCGCTACGTTGACAAAGATTTGCTAAAGTTGAAGCTAAGTGCTGTACACAGCGCTTATGGCGCATTAGAGTCAGGCACCGGGCGTTATTTTATTCAAAAAGGTGTGGTAGAAGGTCGGCGCATCAATGATTCGGTTTATGATGTGCGTATTGATGCGCGCTACCTAGCTGTTATGTCAGACACGACTTTTTGGGTGCCGGTGTGGGTAGATGCTCGATTTAAGAGGCAGCGAGGTTTTGATAAGCCCTGGGAATATCAGTGTTCGCTTTTCGAAAAGGGTGAATAAGTGAAAAAGCCGCCTAACCAGCGGTTTTTTCTTGCCCAAAAAATAAATAGTAACAATCATATGCTTTGTCATAAATGCCCGCTATGTTTGTGGTGTACTAGCGCAATGGTACACTAAAACACCAAGCATATGGTTGTCATCGAAAATCTCCGGTTTGGGTATTCCCGCCGGGCGCCGCTCTTTGAGGGGCTCAGCCTGCAGCTGGAGCGCGGGCACATTTATGGCCTGTTGGGCAAGAACGGCGCGGGCAAGTCCACGCTGCTCAAGTGCATGGTGGGGCTGGCGTTTCCGTGGTCGGGCACCTGCACGGTGCACGGGCAGCCGGCAGCTCAGCGCCGCCCCGATGTACTGGCCGATGTCTTTTTCTGCCCGAAGAAGTGCACGTACCGTCCCTCACGGCCGAGCAGTTTGTGGCCAGCACAGCGCCGTTTTACCCGCGCTTCGACCGGGCTCAGGCGGCCGAATACATGCGCGAGCTGGAAGTGCCGGCCCACGCCAAGCTGTCGGCCCAATCGTTTGGGCAGCAGAAGAAGTTCATGATTGCCTTTGCGCTGGCCACCAACACCGGCCTGCTGGTGCTCGACGAGCCCACCAACGGCCTCGACATTCCGTCGAAAGCGCAGTTCCGCAAAATCGTGGCTTCGGCCCTGGGCGACGAGCGCTGCGTGATAATCTCGACCCACCAGGTCCGCGACCTCGACGCGCTGATTGACACCGTGGTGGTGGTGCACGACCGCCGCATTGTGCTCAACCACAGCATCGACGACCTCACCGAGCGGCTGCGTTTCGGCGCTGCCCGCCCCGACGAGGCCCAACTGCCGCTCTACGCCGAAGCCTCCGTGCGCGGGCAGCAGGGCATTTGGCCCAACCCCGACGGGCGCCCGAGCCGGGTCGATTTGGAACTCCTTTTCAATGCCCTGGTCAGCAACAACACCGCTTTATCCACACATTTAGCCCAACCTGCTCATGAACCAGCATTTTAATCTTTCCCGCTTCGGGCGCCTGCTGCGCAAGCACACCGCCGAGCACCTGCGCAGCTACCTGATGAGCACGGCCGTGCTGGCGGGCGGGCTGATAGTTGTGCTGTGCGGGCTCACGTACATCACCCACCGGCCGCTGAATATTCAGGTGCAGACGGTGTTGTACATGTTCTTATTGTTGGCCGCTGGGGCCGTGTTCACGTCCTCGGCGTTTGCGGCTTTGGGCAACCCCCGCCAGGCTGCCCCGGCCCTGATGCTGCCGGCCTCGCACCTGGAAAAGTATTTGGTGGTTTGGCTGTACACGGTGCCCGTGTTTCTGGTGGTTTTCACGGCTGCGTTTCTGGCGGTGGATGCCCTGGCCCTGCAGCTGCTCGATGGGAAACAAGGTGAGCTGCTCGATTTCACCAAAGACCTGAGCTTGCCCCTGAAAGCGTTGCTCAGCTACTTGCTGATACACGCAGTGGCGCTGTGGAGCGCGCTGTATTTTAACCGATTGCACGCTGTGAAAATGGCTTTTGCGCTGTTTGGGGTGGCGGGCTTGGTGGTCGTAATTAATTACCAGGTGCTGAAGCGGCTGATTCCGGCAGACCTGAGTCCCACGCTGCCCTTCAGCAGCGTTTCGTTCGGTGCGGGGCAGCAATGGTTTCGCATGGAATTGCCAGAAAGCCAGGAGGCGCTGCTGCCGCTCTTGCCGCTGGCGCTGGCCGTGCTGCTGTGCCTGGGCGCCTACTCGCGCCTGACCGAGAAACAATTATAAGCGGGCCTATCCTTATGGAATTCAACGAAAACGAAGCCATTTACCTGCAGATTGCCGGGTACGTGAGCGAGCACATCCTGCGGGGCCAATGGCCGCCCGATGATAAGATTCCGTCGGTGCGCGAGCTGGCCGGCGACCTGCAAGTCAACCCCAACACGGTGATGCGCACCTACGAGCACCTGCAGGGCCAGCAGGTGATTTACAACAAGCGCGGCATCGGCTTCTTTGTGGCGCCCGATGGGGCCCGACGTGTGCAGGAGCAGCGCAAAGCCCGCTTTCTGCAGCAGGAGCTGCCGGCATTTTTCCGCACCATTCGGCTGCTGGGTGTGGGCCTGCCCGAAATCGAGCAACGCTACGCCCTGTTTCTGGCCGAACATTCCGAATCCGAACCTGCTACCCTTGCTCAATCATGAAAAACAGCCTCAAATTTCTGACCGCTGCCGGCCTGCTGCTGCTCGGGTCCCTCACCGCCTACAACGCCGCCCTAAGCAGCGAATACCGCCTGGGCGCCTACAAAAACCCGCTTCACAACTACACCCTGCTGCCGCAGCGCGATTTCAGCACGGTGCACCTGCCCGCCGCGGGCATGATGCAGGTGCGAGTGGAGGCCGGGCCCTTCGGCGTGTATGTCAACAAACGCGCGGCCGACTATGTGCGGGTGAGCCAACAAGGTGCCCAACTGACCGTGGCGCTGAATTTTCCCAAAGAGAAGGAGTACCTGGGCCCCGGCGACGCGGTGCTGATTCGCTGTCCCCGGCTCACGGACCTCACGGCCGGCTCTACCTACACCCTGGCTGGGCGCACCATCCGGCCGCGGCGGCTGACTTACTCCAGCACTACCACCTTGCAGGGATTTGCCCAGGACAGCCTGCGCCTAGTGCAAGACGACGCGGCCCAAGTCGCACTGGCTCACAACCGCCTGGGCAACCTGCAGGCCGTGGTGGGCCAAAACCCTGGGAGCACGGCTCAACTCGAGGTGAATCCCACCAATGTTTTGCGCTCCGCATCCATTCGGGTAGACAAGCAAGGCCGGTTTGTGGGGGAGAACGTGGCGCTGCCGGCGGTGCGCTGGCAGCTGGGCGACAGCGCCCGGGTTGAGCTATCAGGCGCCGCGCTGAAGGGCGTGGTGCGCTAGGCTTAGGCCAGTGCCTGCCTGAGCTGGCCAAGCGGGAAAATCACCAAGGCAAAAGGTCCGGCAAATTCTGCCGGGCCTTTTTGTTGAGCCGGCCGGCCGCTGAGCGCCACGATGAAAGCTGCATTTGCCGACGCAAGGTGGAGCGTAGGCTGCAGAAAGGTTGAGCTGAACGGCCGCACGAGCCCGCCCAAACGAACTTGTTTCGGGAGTCGGAGCGTTGAAAAAAGGGCCGAAGTGTCCCAAAACCGCGCCCGGACGTAAATTTGTCGGGACGTTCTACCTGCGTAATGACGAACAAAGAAATCAAAGCCCTTATCTCGCTGCTGGACGACCCGGAAGTGGCGCCGCAAATCCAGGACAAAATCCAGAACCTGGGCGAAAGCATCATTCCCTTTCTGGAAGAGTCGTGGGAGGAAACCCTGGACGGGCAGCAGCAGCAGCGGCTGGAGGATTTAATTCACCACCTGCAGTTTGAGGGCTTGCAGCAGCGCCTGCGCGTGTGGCGCGAAGCCGGCGCCACCGACCTGCTCGAAGGCATGTGGCTGCTGAATACCTACCAATACCCCGATGCCGACCTGCAGGCCCTGAACCGCGCCATCGAGCAGCTCCGCTTCGAAGCCTGGACGGCGCTGCGCCCCGAAATGCACCCCGCCGACCAAGTCCAGACCCTGAACTACATCATGTTCCGGGTGCACAAGTTCGCGGCCAACACCCAGCACTTCCACTCGCCGGCCAACTCCATGCTGCAGCGCGTGATTGAAACCAAGCGCGGCAACCCGCTCACGCTCTGCGTGATTTACCTGCTGGTGGCCCAGCGGCTCCATTTGCCAGTGTTCGGCGTGAACCTGCCCAATTTGTTCGTGCTCACCTTCCGCCCCGAGCTGCCTGGCGCCGAGCCATTCTACATCAACTGCTACAACCGCGGCCTCGTGCTCTCGCGCACCGACATCGAGCACTACGTCAGCCAGCTCAATATTTCGTCGAACCCGATGTTCTTCGAGCCGTGCACGAACCTGGACATCGTGCGCCGCGCCCTGCGCAACCTGCAAATGAGCTTCGAGAAGCTACAGGAGCCCATGAAAGCCGCCGAAGTAGCGGTGCTGCTGAGTATTCTGGAGTAGCGGAGCGGCGGGCGTGAACCTGCCCGTTAAACCTCACGTGACCCCTACGGGGCGGGCCCCTCTCCAAAAGAGAGGGGAGCCACGGCACAGGCTTCAGCTCAATTTTAAAGCAAAAGGCCCGGCTCAATAGTGAGCCGGGCCTTTTGCTATGTTATGTAATAAATTCACGTCAGGCTCCCCTCTCTTTTGGAGAGGGGCCGGGGGTGAGGTTAGTCCTTACCGCTTAATCAAGCACCCGGCGGCGCGCTTGTCGGCTACCCCTCCAGGGCGGCCGGCCAGCACATTGTCGAGCACCTGCTGCAGGTAGTGCTGCTGCACGCTGCCGGCTACCTGGGGGTTGTCGTCGATGGCGCCGCGGTAGCGGATGGCGAAGCCGCCCGCGCTGGGCTGCAGCACCACGGCTTCGGCGGTTTTGCTCACGCCGAGCAGCACGCTCACCTGCTGGCTGGCATCGGTGAGGGTGGGCAGCTCAACTTCGCCGGGGGCGGCGGTGCCGGGGGCGTCGAGGTTGATGGGCACGTTGATGAACAGGAACTCCACGCCCTTGGCGCGGTAGCTGTTGCTGAGCGAAGCCAACCGCTCCTGGTACAGGCGCGAGAAGGCGCAGGCAGGGTTCAGAAACACCACCACCACGGCCTTGTTGCCGGCGTAGCTTTTGAGGGCCACATCGGCGTTGGCGGCGGTTTTGAGGGTAAAGTCGGCGATGTTGTTGCCGGTTTGGGCACGGGCCACGCCCACGGCCAGCGTCACCGACAGCAGGGCCACGGCGGCAAGAATAGAAATTCGGCGAAAGGACATGGCGGGAAGGTAAGGCATAGAAGAAGGAGAGCGCCGGCTGCTACGAAGAAGATTCGTGGGAATACGTGAGCACGTAGCCGGCCGACGGCTGAGAATAGCAAATGCAGTGCCGGGTCTCGGCGCCGTCGAGTATCAACGTAGCGGGGATTTCGCCGGATTCTGCGGGCGCGAACGAACTGAGCAACAGTTGGGTCTTAAAAATAATGCCGCGCTGGGCCGCCAGCTTATAAAGTGTCTCCTTGGCGCTCCACAGCCGGGTGTAGTGCGCGGTAGCCAATTCGGAGTTCTGCTGCATCACAGCTTGGGCCTGTTCCCATTCGGCGGGACTCAGAAACTTGCTGGCCAGTCGCTGGGCTTTGTCGCGTATCATTTCCACGTCGACGCCGGCCCGGGCGCCATGCGCCAGCACAGCCGCCACCCACAGCCCGGAGTGCGACAGGGAAAGGGTAAGCTGATGCGGAGAAGCGCCATCCAGCCACGGGCGGCCGGTGGCATCGTTCTGCACCACCAGCTCCGCCGGTTGAGCTGGCATTTCTCCCAATAGCGCGTGGGTAAGCACCCGGCCGGCCAGCCACTGGGCCTGGCGGGTGGCATCGGCCGTGGCGGGCACCAGGGCCCGATAGGCTTCGGCCTGGGGCAGGTTGAGCCACAGGCTCGGCGGGCGTTTCGGTGAGCTGCCACAGGCCCAGCACGGCAGTAGGGGAGAGGTGCTGGAGGGAATGAAGCGGCATTTTTTAGTGATTAATGAATAATGGTTAACGGTTATTGGACGTTGGTGCAAACATGCATAGGTGGCTGCTTTGCGTGCGAAAAGGCCTTGTCGGATTGCATAAAGCCATTCACAACTAACCGCTAATCACTAACCATTAATCACGAAGCTACCTTTGCGCCGCTTGTATGTCCGAAATTTTTCGTCCCCCGTCACTAAAATCGCCACCCTGGCCGGCCACCGCGACGCGGTATACGCGCTGACGGGCGGCTCGGACGCCACCATTTATTCCGGCAGCGCCGACGGTATGGTGGTGGGCTGGGATGCGGCCGACCCCGCCCGCGATGGCGTGCTGCTGGCCCGCGTCCAAAACTCGGTGTATGCCCTGCGCCACCTGCCGGCGCTGAACCTGCTGGTGCTGGGGCACAATTTCCAGGGCATTCAGGCCATCGATTTAGCTCAACGGCAGCTGGCCCACGCCACGGCCCTGCCCCCGGTGGCCATCTTCGAAATGGTGGTTTCCGAAAGCCGCCAGCAGCTGTATGTGGCCTTGGGCGACGGCACGCTGGCCGTGCTCGGCCTGCCCGATTTCCGGCTGCTCAAGCTCCTGCGCCTCGCTGACAAAAGCCTGCGCACCCTGGCCCTGCACGAAGGGCGCGGCGAGCTGGCCGTGGGTAGCTCCGACACCCTCACGCGCATCCTGGACCTGGATTCGCTAGAAACGAAGTACACGCTGGGCGAAAGCACGAATTCCGTCTTCTCGGTCGTCTATTCGCCCGACGGGGCCCAATTATTCACGGCCGGGCGCGATGCCCAGATTCGCACCTGGGACGTGGCCGCGGGCTACCGGTTGGCCACCGTTGTGCCGGCGCATATGTACACCATCAACCACCTGGCTTTTAGCCCCGATGGCCGCTACGTGGCTTCCTGCAGCCTCGATAAGAGCATCAAGCTCTGGGATGCGGCCACCATGACCCTGCTGCGCGTACTCGACCGTACACGCTCGGCCGGGCACGGCACTTCGGTGAACCGGTTGGTTTGGCCGGGCGCCGAAAACCGGCTAGTTTCGTGTAGCGACGACCGCAGCCTGGCGGTATGGGAGGTTTCTGGTGGCTAGTTCCTGGGTTCTTGTTGGGCAATTGCTGGTTTTTGTCGTTAAAATCCACTTTGGCAAGCCCACAAAAAACAGTAGCCAGAAACGAGCAACCAGCAACAAGAAATTAGAAACATGAAAATTACCGCCCTCGATATCCGCCAGAAAACGTTTGAAAAATCCTTCCGCGGGGTTGATAAAGACGAGGTGCAGGCATTCCTGAACACGATTTCGCAGCAGTGGGAGCGGCTGGGCGACGAAAACCGCGAGCTGCGCCTCAAGCTCGAGCACGCCCAGCAGGATGTGCAGAAGATGCGCGAAGTAGAAAGCAGCCTGTACCGGACCCTGAAAACGGCCGAAGACACCGGCAACAACATCACCGAGCAGGCGCAGCGCGACGCCGCCCTGCGCGTGCGCGAAGCCCAGCGCAAGCCGAGCAGGCGCTGGGCGAGGCCCGCCAGCGCGCCCGCTCCGTGGTGGACGAGGCCTACCAGCAGGCCGAGAAAACCGTGGCCGACATGCAGCGCGAAGTAACCGGCCTGGGCCAGGAGTGCCAGCGCCTCGAGCAGCAGGCTCGACGGCCTCGTGCGCGACCTGCACCACCTGGCCAGCGATGCCCTCGACAAAGTAGAGAAAGCCCGCAACCGGCCCAAGGGCACCACGGCGGCCATCCTTTCGCGTGCGGCCCGCGTACAGGTAGAGCGCCCGAAGGAATCGGCCGCCGAACCCACCCCCGAGCCCACTCCCGCCATGCAGGTTTCCACTACTTCTACCTCTTCGGCTGCCGCCGTGGCCGCTGCTGCGCCAGCCGCCTTTGAGGCCCCGCGCCCGGTTTCGCAGCCGGCCGACCGCCCCGCCCAGCCCGAGCCCCGGGCCGAAAGCAGCCAGCCGCAAGGCTACAACCCCAAGCCGGGCCAGCAGCCCGACCCCAGCCGGGCTCCCCATCCCGATATTGAGCGGCCCGGCGCGCCGGCCGAAAACCCCGGCATTTCGCCCGCGCCCCACATCGACCCGCCCGCGCCTTCGCAGGTGCCTCACCCCGGTGCGCCCCGCGTCGACCCCACCGAACCCGAGATTCGCCCCATTGGCCCCGACCGTCCCGAAATCACCCAGCCCAATCCGCCCATGCACCCGGGCATGGAGAAGGCGGCCGTGGCCGCAGCGCTGCCCCCGCTCCGGCAGAAGCCGCGGTAGCGGAGAAGTCGTTTTTTGACGAAATCTAGCCTCTGTTTTTAGCAGATTCCTGGGAAAGCCTACCGCATTGGTAGGCTTTCTTTTTTATGACACCACCTTTGCCCCGGCTAATGCGCAAGCATCCGCCAGCACATTTCACATCAGCATCTCACCAAGCAGCATGGGCCAAATCGCACTCGAAGGACTGGAGTTTTTTGCCTTCCACGGCTATTATGACGAGGAGCAGAAAATCGGCAACAAGTACGGCGTGGACCTGTACATCAAAACCGACCTGCTGGCGGCCGGCGAATCGGACAAGCTGCAGCAGACGGTGAACTACGAGGTGCTCTACCGCCTCGTGGCCGAAGAAATGCGGGCCCCCGCGCGGCTCTTGGAGCACGTGGCCCACCGCGTGCTCGACCGCATTATGGCCGAACTGCCCGGCGTGCGGAAGGTGCGCATCAACGTGAGCAAGTTCAACCCGCCGCTGGGGGGCATCTGCCACCGCGCCCGCGTTACGCTGGCCCGCCGGCGCATTCTGGAATAGGCGGGGCGGGGCCGCGTAGCCGAAAGCAAAATTAGGCTATAAATTACTTCCCTGAAAAACAATGGGTTGTCCACATTTTGAGGCTTAATACGAATTGATTCGTAGGCGCGCCTTGCAACTACGAACTATTTCGTAACATCTTTGCTTTATACTACGAAATAATTCGTACTACTCTCACGTCTCCCCAGCATGAGCAAAGCACCGCCCCCCAAACCTACGGACTCCGAATTGGAAATCCTACACGTGCTCTGGCAGCACGGGCCCGCCACGGTGCGGGCCATAAATGACAACCTGAGCCAGCGCCGGCAAGCCGAAGTGGGCTACACCACCACGCTCAAGATTTTGCAGCTAATGCTGGAAAAGGGCCTGGTGCGGCGCGACGACGCCGACCGCAGCCACGTGTACCGGGCCGCGGTGCGCGAGCAGGAAACCCAGGGCCTGCTCCTCGACAAGTTCGTGGACGCCACCTTCGGCGGCTCGGCCCTGAAGCTGGTGATGCAGGCCCTGGGCAGCCGCCAGACCTCGGCCGACGAGCTAGCGCAAATCCGGCGCCTGCTCAACGACATTGAAATCCAAAACTCCACCTCTAATTCCGACGACGATGAACGCGCTTGAGAATTTTGTGTCGCCCGCGCTCATGCGGGCCCTGGGCTGGACGCTGCTGCACTCGCTGTGGCAGGGGGCGCTGGTGGCGGCGGTATTGGCGGGGGCGTTGTTGCTGCTGCGCCGGCAGCGCGCCGAAGTACGCTACGTGGCTTCGGCCGGCGCTTTGGGCGTGGTGGTGGCGCTGGCTGGCATCACGTTCGGACTGTATTTTAATGCCGGGCCTAAGCAGCAAAATTTGCTGACGCCGGGCGCTGTGAAATCGAGCATGGTTTCGCCTGCTAAGCCAAAAGCCAAGCCCACGACGGTGGCCCGCCCGATTCGGTTGGCGCAGGCTGGGGCCGTAAAAATCCGCGCAGCACGGTCAGCCGCGTCCGGTTTTCAGCTCAACTGGCGCCGGTGGGCCAGCCGGGCTTGCTGCGCCCGGGTTCCTGGGCCGGCAGCGAGGCTCCGAGCGACGCTTCCAACTGGCTTGTGGCGGGGCTCCGCTATTTCGACCAGCACCTGCCGCTGCTGGTGGTGGGCTGGCTGCTGGGCCTGCTGGCCATGAGCCTGCGCATGCTGGGCGGCCTGCTGTACGTGCAGCGGCTGCGTCGCTACCGCGTGCGGCCCCTGAGTGCCGCCTGGCAAGCCCGGTTTGCGGCGCTGGCCGAACGCAGCGGCGTGCGCCGCCCGGTGGCCCTACTGGAATCGGCCCTGGTGCAGGTGCCGCTGGTGGTGGGCCACCTGCGCCCCGTGATTCTGCTGCCCCTGGGCGTGGTAGCGGGGCTTTCGCCAGCTAGCCTGGAGGCCATTCTGGCCCACGAGCGGCCCACGTGCTGCGCCGCGACTACCTCGTGAATCTGCTTCAAACCGTGGCCGAAGTGCTGTTCTTCTACCATCCGGCCGTGTGGTTTGTGGCCAACTGCGTGCGCACCGAGCGCGAAAACTGCTGCGACGACACGGCCACGGCCCTGTGCGGCGGTGATTCGCTGCAGCTGGCCCGCGCCCTCACCGCCCTGGCCGAGTGGAGCCAAAGCGCCGTGGTGCCCGCCACGCCGCGTCTGGCCCTGGCCGCCATTGGCAAGCGGGGAGCCTTATTGAGCCGCGTGCGCCGCTTGGTGCAGCACCGCCCGGCCGCTCCCACCCTGGCCGAAGGCATCATGGCGGGCGCGCTGGTACTGGGTGGCCTGGGGCTGCTGGGCAGCAGCGTGGCGCTCGCCGGACCCTTAACAAAGCCCACGCTGACGCCCGCCAGGCCGGCGGCGTTTGACTGGAAGGTAGGGGCCGCGCCAGCCGCGCCCCGAGCCAGTGGCGCAGGGGATACCATCAAGTTCATGCCCGGGTTGGGTACGGCACCGAGCCTGCTGCACGTAGCCGTCAACGGTACGACGCTGGAAGGCGACGCGCACCAGTTCCTTATTGCGCCGGACGAGTTTGGCGTAAACCGGCTGATGCTGGAGCAGGACACTACGCCGCGGGACCGGGCCAGCCGGCGCCGCGCCGAGCGGGAGCGTAGCCGTCGCCGCGTCGTCATCAGCGAAAGGGATGACCGACTGGCGCCGGCTGCTTTCCGCCGCGGAAATCCCGGCACGGTGGTCATCACCAAGGACAAAAAGGGCGCCTGACCGACCTCGTAGTGGACGGCCAGCGCGTGGAAACCGACAGCAAAGCCGGCAAGCGCAAGATTAAAATCAAGGACAAAAAGGGCGGCAATATCGACGAGCGGCAGGTGGAAGTCATTCGCGTGGTGCCGGGTAGCTCGCCGGATGCGCGCAGCTTTGTGTACCGCAGCGACGGCGGCAACGGGCGGTTTGAGCGGCAGGGACCCGGCAACTTCCGGTACCGCACCCTTCCGCAGGGCGAGCAGCACATTTACGAGCAGCGCATTTATCGGGACGCGACGCCCCGGCTCAACCGCCTGGAAGAGCTGCGCGACGGCAACCGCACTTTCCGGGTGCTCACGCCCGGCCTCCAAACCCTGAGCAGCGACCTGCGCGCCAACCGTGAGGCCCTGCGTACCGCCGAAAGCGCCCTGCGCAGAGCCAGCGCGGCCAAAAACCTGAGTGCCGAAGAACGCAGGGGCATTAGCAAGGGCCTGGAAGAAGTGCGGGCCCAGGCGAAGGCGACCGAACAAAATGCGGGGTCTTCCCGGGTGCTGCGCCTCAACGGTGACGAATTGCAGACGCTGGATATGGCCAACGGTGAAAACCTTCGGGCCCTGCGCCTGCGCCAGGAAGGCGACCAGGACCGGCAGGAAGTGGTGGTGCGTGAAGAGCGCCGCGAGCAATTGCGGCAGCGTATCCGCGAATCGGAGCGCGAGCTGCGCGACATCGACCGCAGCCGGACCGAGCGCACCCGCGCCAACGAGGATGCCGTCGTGACCGAACTCATGAAGGATGGCCTGATTAAAGACCAGAATAATTTTCAGTTCAAGCTCACGGGCCGGAGCCTGGTAGTGGACGGCAAAGAGCAGCCCAAAAAGGTGCTCGAGAAGTACCTGAAGCTCTACGAAACCAACACCGGCCGCAAGATGAGCGCCACCGGGTCGTGGATGATGGGCCGCAACGGCGACATCCGAACCAACGACGTAACCGCACCGCAGCCTCCCCAAGCGCCGGGCACCCCGCGTGCGCCCAAAGCTCCGCGTGCGCCCAAAGCGCCTCGTGGGGCCACCGGCCTGCTGGCCCCGCCGCCCCCGCCTGCCGCGCCCACGCCTCCCCGGCCTTTGACGCGCCCGCTCCGCCGCGGCCTCCCAAGGCCCCCAGTACAGACACGAAAGCGCTGCGCGACGAGCTGCGCAAGGACGGCGTGATTGGGCCCAACGACCAGAGCTTTCAAATGCAGCTCAACGACGCGGGCCTGACGGTGAACGGCAAGCGCCAGCCGGACGAGCTGTCCGCCAAGTACCGCAAGCTGATGAACCCCGACGGCAAAGCGGGCCAGAACTATAACCTGAACATTTCATTCACGGAATAGACTGGCTGGCAGCTGAGCGGCAAAAGGCCGGCCCTCCTCAGGAAGGCCGGCCTTTTGCGTTTTCTGAAAATTTATTTATGCTGGAATTAGCCTGCCGGACGCAACTTCCGGACCTTTGCACCCATCTATGGCCCAATTAAAAGGCTATGGTTTTTAGGGTGAGGTACATGCTGCGTTTTTTACTGATTTGTGGGTTTGGTTTGTTTGGTAATCTGGCGTTTGGCCAGGGCGCGCAGCCCGTTGCGGCCCCAGCGGCCGCTCCCGCCCCCAAGCTTGCCCCCAAACGCCAGCTCCAGGCTCTGCGCATCAGCACCCCGCCCAAGCTCGACGGCCTGCTCGACGACGAGGTGTGGCAGAAGGCCCCGCTGGCCGGCCAGTTTACGGAGCTGGAACCCACGCCCGGCCGCGCCGAAAAGCATCCCACCGAAGTGCGCGTGCTCTACGACGACGACGCCATCTATGTGGGCGCCCGCATGTACGACGTGTCGCAGGACTCCATCCTGCGCGAATTGAGCCAGCGCGACGACATCGGCAACTCCGATTGGTTTGGGGTGTGGTTTGATACCTACCACGACCAAATCAACGGCTACGGCTTCCTGG
Organism: Hymenobacter humi; assembly: GCF_042665855.1. Classification (NCBI taxonomy): domain Bacteria; kingdom Pseudomonadati; phylum Bacteroidota; class Cytophagia; order Cytophagales; family Hymenobacteraceae; genus Hymenobacter; species Hymenobacter humi. The sequence goes on from NZ_JBHTEK010000001.1 coordinate 1,949,109, forward strand.
TGACCTCGGGCGGGGTGCAGGTCGATTCGCGCTACTCGCCGGCCAGCGGCGAAGACGCCCGCTGGAACGCCGTGTGGGACTCGCGCACCAGCCTGCAAGGCAACGACTGGGTGGCCGAAATCCGCATTCCGTACTCGGCCATTCGCTTCAGCGCGGCGCCCGAGCAGCTCTGGGGGCTCAACTTTGGCCGGCAGCGGCGCAGCACCCGCCAGAAGTTTTCTGGAACCCCGTGCTGCCCCAGGCATCGGGCTTTGTGAACCAGTGGGGCGAGCTCACGGGCCTGCGGGGCGTGAAGCCGCCGCTGCGCCTCTCGCTCACGCCCTACGTGTCGAGCTACGTCAACCACTACCCCTTCAACGAGCAGGGCAAGCAAAACACCAGCACCAGTTTCAACGGCGGGGCCGACGTGAAGTGGGGCATCAACGAAAGCTTCACGCTCGACGCCACGCTGGTGCCCGACTTTGGGCAGGTGCAGAGCGACAACCAGGTGCTCAACCTCTCGCCCTTTGAAGTGCAGTACAACGAAAACCGGGGCTTTTTCACCGAAGGCACCGAGCTCTTTAACAAGGGCGGCCTTTTCTACTCCCGGCGGGTGGGCGCCACGCCCATCGGCTTCGGCACCGTGACGAGCCAGGCGCGGCCGGGCACCACCGACGGCGACGGCCGCCACCCCGGCGAGTTTGTGGCCGAAAACCCGGGCATCACCCGCTTGCTGAACGCCACCAAGGTATCGGGGCGCACGAGCAAGGGCCTGGGCATCGGCGTATTCAACGCCCTGAGCAACGACGTGTACGCCACGGTGCAGGACAGCGCCACCGGCGCGCGTCGGCAGGTGCTCACCCAGCCCTTTTCGAACTACAACATCGTGGTGCTGGACCAGAGTTTGAAGAACAACTCCTACGTCTCGCTCATCAATACCAACGTGACGCGCGCCGGCTCAACCTACGACGCCAACGTGACCGGCGGCCTGTTTCGCCTCGCCAACGCCCGAAACTCCTACGCCCTGAGCGGCCGCGTGGTGTACTCCAACCGCCGCGGCAAAGCCTTTGGCTCTGAGCAGGAAATCACCGACCGCGACGGGTATAAGTACTACCTGAGCTACGGCAAAATCAGCGGCAACTTCACCTGGAGCGTCGACCACGGCATCGAGTCCAGCACTTACAACCCCAACGACCTGGGCATCCTGTTCAACAACAACAACATCTCGCAGTCGGTAAACGCGAACTACAACATCTACAAGCCGTTCTGGAAGGTAAACAACCTGCGGACCTACGGAAGCATCAGCTACTCGCTGCTGCAAATGCCCACCCGCTACCAGGACGTGGGCCTGTACCTCGGCGGCAACACCACGTTCACCAAGAACTTTCTGACCACCGGCGTCAACCTGTCGTTCATTCCCGTTACCCACGACTTCTTCGACCCGCGCCGCTTCCCGCTCGGCAAGTACTACGTGCGCAAGCCGGCCAATACTGGCCTGAGCGGCTTCGTTTCCTCCGACTACCGCAAGAAATTTGCCTACGACATCAGCGGCGGCGTGCGCCTGTTTGCACCCGACGGTGCCCGCACCGGCCGCACCTCCATGTCCCTCACCCTGAGCCCGCGCTACCGGGCCAGCAACCAGCTCAGCTTTGTGTACGCGCTGAGCGCAGAGCGCAATCGCAACCAGATTGGCTATGCCGGCGGCCTCAACGGCAGCCAGCCCCTCGATGCCCCGCTGCAAAGCGCCTTCGGCCAGGACGTGCTGCTGGGCCGCCGCCACGTCACCACCATCACCAACACGGCCACGGCTATCTACACCTTCACCAACCGCATGTCGTTCAACATCCGGGTGCGGCACTACGTGAGCAACGTGCACTACCGCGACTTCTCGCGCCTGCACCCCGATGGCCTCGAAACGCCCGTGGACTACCAGCGCAACCGCGACAACACCTTCAACGCCTTCAACGTGGACGCCGTGTATTCGTGGTGGTTTGCGCCCGGCTCGCAGGTGAGCGTGGTGTGGAAAAACGCCAGCGCCTCCTACTTCGAAGCCAACGCCGCCACGCCCCTCTACTTCGAAAACCTGAGCAATACCATCAACACCCCGCACAACAACTCGGTGTCGGTGAAGGTGCTGTATTACCTCGACTACCTGGCCCTGCGGCCCCGGCGCGGCTAGCTCAATTTCCGGCGTCTAGGCGTTGGGCCCCGGATTGAGCAGCGATTGCGAGATGCGCCGGGCTTTGGCGCGGAACCGTATCCAGCCCAGCAGAATGGTGCCCAAACCTAGCGGGATGGCCAGCACCCCGGCCCAGACGTAGACGTTGGCCCGGAAAAACTGGATAAGCGAAAACCCCGCGATAATCATGGCCAGGCCCGTGCGCAGGTACGCCAGCATGGTGCGCTCGTTGGCCATGCGGGTGCGCTCCAGCGCCAGCTGGTCGGAGAGCGAGTGGTGGCGCTTAGCAGGGGGAGCAACCATGGAGCAATGCTGGAGCTTTGGTTTGGGGGCGGAAGGGAGTTTCTAGGAAGTGTTAACAGTGAGAAGTAAATTGGAGCATGGATTTTCTGCTAACGGAAGCGCAGTGGGCACGCATCGCGCCCCTGCTGCCGGGTCGAGAAGGCACGAGCGGGGGCCGGGGCCACGACAACCGGCGTTTCGTGGAGGCGGTGCTCTGGTTGACGCGCAACGGTTGCCGCTGGCGGGCCTTGCCGGCCGAATGGGGCAACTGGCACACGACGTACACGCGCTTCCAGCGCTGGGCCGCGTCCGGCGTGTGGGCCCGGGTGCTGGCGGCCGTGCAGCAGGACGACGCGCTGCACACGCTGCTGGTCGATTCGACCACCGTGCGGGCCCACCAGCACGCGAGCGGCGCGCGCAAAAACGGACCGCAAGCCCTCGGGCGCAGCCGCGGCGGCTTGACCAGCAAGCTGCACGTGGCCGCCGATGCGCAGGGGCGGCTTGTGCGCTGCCGGCTGACAGCCGGCCAGCGCCACGACGCCCCGCAGGCCTTGCCGCTGCTCGAGGGGCTGGCCCCGACGCACCTCGTCGCCGACCGCGGCTACGATTCCGACCCGCTCGTGGCCGCGCTCGCCGCCCGCGGCACCTGCGCCGTGATTCCGCCCCGGTGCAAGCGCCGCACCCCGCGGGCTTACGACGCGGCCCGCTACGCCCAGCGCCACCCCGTCGAGCGACTCTTCAGCCGCCTCAAGCAGTTTCGCCGCGTGGCCACCCGTTACGACAAGCTCGATGCGCATTTCTTGGCCTTTGTTCATTTGGCGGCGACCGTTTTGTGGCTCCGTGACTGTTAACACTTCCTAGTACGCGGGAGCCCGGCCCTGGGGTGCACCTGCGCCCGGGCCTCGCGGCGGTTAGTCCTTTACTGTGGCGTAGAACGCCACGGTGGGGCGCAGGCCCAGCAGCGGCACGTTGCTCTTGATGGTGGGCTTCGTCCAGGCGGCCTGGCTGGTGCGGCGCATGTAGAGCTGCCCGCCCCCGTACTTGAGCACGCCCCTGAAGCTGATGCGCTTGGTAAGGTCGGCCACGGGGGCGCCGGCGGGGCTTTCACCCACTCCAGGGCCAGCAGAAAATCCTCGTTCAGCAGCAGGCGGTCGGCGGCGAGGTCCACGGCCAGCACGCCGACGGTGGGCGCCGCCGTCACGAATACATCGTGCGCCAGCAGCTTCTCGGCGGTGGGCCGGCCCTGGGCATCCAGTCGGTACAGGTTCAGGCGGAAGGTGAGGGGGCCCGCCTCGTTTTGGGCCACGGCAACGTGCAGGCGCTGCACCAGCGCGGGGCGCCGCGGCAGGTGCACCACCGTGCCAATCTCAGTGCCCAGCTCGTTGGCGGCCAGGTAGAAACGAATGCGCGAGCGGGCTTGTCGGGCCCCACGGTGTGCAGCCGCTGGTAGGCGCCCGCCGCCGTCACGCTCACCTCGTTGAGCTGCACTTCCTCGGGCGTAAGGCTGATGGCGGGCGCGGCCAGCAGGGCGGCAAAGGGCAGCAGCAGCGGCCGGAACCCGACGCTCGAAACACGCACCGTGTCAGTAGCATACGCGGCGTTGTAGGGCAGCTGGTAGCGGCCCTGCTCGTCGCTCACTGTGCCCAGGCCGCGCCGGGGCAAACCCAGGTTCACAAACGGAATGGCCTGGTGGGAACTGGCGCTCGTCACGGTGCCCGTGATGGTTTGGGCGAAGAGTGAATGCGGCAGCAGGCCAGTTACGGTTACCAGAAACGCAGCCAGAATCGAAAAACGCAGCACGAAAAAATAAAAAGAGGTTGAGCCGGAAAGGGGCGAAGGTAGCACGAACCTTCGTGCACTTACCCGGCCGGCTCCCGCCTTTTGGTGCCTCCAGTAGCTCAATTATGGCGCGGCATAAACCATAGGTGTTCGTAAGCGGACAATTGCCCAAAACCGAACGAATTTAAAAGCCGGTTATCAAGTGCATGTCGTTACAAAATACTGTGATTTAAATGGTTATAAACTTGGCACGGAGTTGGAATTTACCCTGATGCCCCTGGGCGGCAGATGCTCAGAACCGGACATGAGCATTTGTCTTGCGCCGGCCTTGCCAGGGAAGTCTTCATCCTTCATCAACCTTTTTTCTACGTCATGAAAACTTCGTTCTTCTTCCGCCTGGCTCAATTCCGTCCCCAAGCCACTGCGGCTTTCCACTCCCTGGCGCACGCCCGGGCCCTGCGGCCCCTCGCGCTCGGCCTGTTGGCCGTAGCGGGCACGGCTTTCACCAGCCCGGCCTCGCCCGAAACCACCGAGCCGGTATACGTGACCCAGCCCGACGCCGAAAGCCTGCGGGTACGCATCAACAACGCTACCAAAAAGCCGGCCTATTTGCGGGTTCTGCAGCTGGACAACAACCGCTGGCTGCTGAACGAAACCCACCGCGAGCCCGCCTACGGCACGCTCCTGAAGTTCAACAACCTGCCCAGCGGGCGCTACGCCGTCATCCTGCGCGTGGGCCCCGACCGCTACCGCTACAACGTGCAGGTAGAAACCAAAGCCCCCGGCGCGACCACCATCGCCGTGCGCGAAACGACCTCGCGCCGCGTCGAGAACGGGCTGGCTACTGCGGCGTTGTAACGCCCCCGCCAGCAAGCGCCAGCAATTCCGTGGCCGCCGCGAACGGTGTCAACCGTCCGGCGGCCACGGCTTCTTGCACGGCGGGCAGCTGGGCCTGCACGGCCGCCGCGGCGTAAAACCGCGTTTCGAGCTCCTGCACAATGCTCTGGTGCAGCCACTGGAGCTGCTGCTGCTGGCGCCGCTGCCGGAAGTAGCCGTTTTCCTGCGTAGCACGGGCGTAAGCTTCTATCACGTCCCACACCTCCGCAATGCCGGTGCCGCTCACGGCCGACGTGAGCAGCACGGGCTGCACCTGGCCCGAGGGCGCGGGCGGAAACAGGTGGAGCGCGTTTTGGTAATCGACGCGGGCGCGGCGGGCGGCCTGCTCGTTGCCGTGGTCGGCCTTGGTGATGCACAGGGCGTCGGCCATCTCCATGATGCCGCGCTTGAGGCCCTGGAGCTCGTCGCCGGCGCCGGCCAGCATCAGCAGCAGGAAGAAATCGACCATGCCGTGCACGGTGGTTTCGGACTGGCCCACGCCCACGGTTTCCACAAAAATGACGTCGTGCCCGGCCGCTTCGCACAGCAGCAGGGCCTCGCGGGTGGCGCGGGCCACGCCGCCCAGGCTGCCGGCGGCAGGAGAGGGCGAATAAACGCCGCGTGGTGCGCGGCCAGCCAGGGCATCCGGGTTTTGTCGCCTAGAATGCTGCCGCCGCCGCGCTGGCTGCTGGGGTCCACGGCCAGCACGGCCAGTTTCTTGCCCAGGGTTTCGACCAGATACCGGCCCAGGGCTTCGATGAAGGTGCTTTTTCCCACGCCGGGCACGCCCGTGATGCCCACGCGCAGGCTGCGGCCGGTGTGGGGCAGCACGGCCTGCAGCACTTCCTGGGCCAGGGCCTGGTCGGCCGGCAACGTGCTTTCGACCAGGGTAATGGCGCGGCCCAGCACCGTGCGGGTGCCGGCCAGGATACCGGCCGCGTACTCGGCGGCAGAAAGGCGTTTGGGGGGCATAGGGTGGGAACGGGTGCTTTGGCTTGCCCGCGTAATTGGCGGATGCCGGCTTATTTTTCGAAATCGAACGGCAAGCTAACCGATACGTACGAAGGCATAGCCAAAACCACCCTGACCCCAATTTTCCGCATGAAAACAAACCGCCTCCTGCCCCTGGCCGCTTTGCTTGCCCTGCCCGCCGCCGTGCGTGCCCAAAACGAAATAAGTAATTTCTCGGCCACCGGCCGGGGCGGAGTCGTCAACACGTTTGCCCAGGACTACCAGGCCATCGGCGTAAATCCTGCCAACCTGGGCCGCGACAGCGAAGCCAAAGTAGCGTTCACGATAGGCGAAGTTGGGCTGGGCGTAGCGTCGCGCTCGCTGACCAAGACGTTTTTCGAGCGCATCATTTTCCAGCGCACCGAGACCATAGGGCCGGCCGACCGAGCAAAGCTGCTGGACGGCCTCACCGATAAAGACGCGTTCAACCTCAACATCGATGCCACCACGGCGGGCCTGTCCGTGAGCTTGCCCGGCGGGCTGGGCAGTGTGGCCTTCAGCAACCGCCAGCGCATTAGTGCCCACCTGGCCCTGAACCGCAACGCGGCCGACGTGCTGCTCAACGGCAAGAACGCCGCCAGCCTGCAGCCTTATTACCCCACCACGGGCACCGCCACGCAGCCGGCTCCGGCCCTGGGCGAATTCCTGGACGGCACCGCCATCCAGATGGCCTGGACCAGTGAGTACAACATTGCCTACGGGCTGCGCGTGCTCGACCTGCCCAATTTTCAGCTGTCGGCCGGTGCGGGTTACCGCTACATTCGGGGCATCGGCATTGCCGACATCCGGGCCGAAGGCGGCAACCTGGCCGCGTATTCGGCGCTGTCGCCGCTTTTTCGGTGGACTACGGCGCACTGGCCACCGACCCCAATTTCAGGGCCAAAACGGGCTCGGGGCTGGAGGCCGTGGGCAGTGGCCACGGCGCCGACGTGGGCGTGTCGGCCGAAGTAGGCAAAATCTTGCAAGTGGCCGCTTCCCTCACCGACCTGGGCAAAATGACCTGGACGGGCAACGTGGTAACGGCCGCCAACCAGAAGCTGCAGCCCACCAGCGCCGACGGCATCGAAACCTACGACGTGCTCAAGGAAGTCATCAAGCAGTTCGACACTGACCAGCAAAACATCTTCACCTACCAGGCCCAGCAGAAACGCACCGCCAGCTTGCCGGCCAAGCTCCGGCTCGGGGTCGGCTTCCGCATCAGCAGCCTGTTCGAGGCCGGGGTGGACTTTACCGCGCCGCTCAACGAAGTTGCTGGCAATCTCACATCTCCCTTCCTGGGCCTGGGCGTCGACTACAAGCCCGTCAGCTGGCTGCGCCTGAGCAGCGGCGTGAGCGGCGGCGCGGGCTACGGCACCAGCCTGCCGCTGGGCATCACGGTGGTTACGCCCATCTGGGAAGCCGGCGTGAGCTCGCGCGACGTGTTGGGCTATTTCAGCGAAAACTCGCCCTACTACTCGCTGGGGTTGGGCTTCCTGCGGTTCAAGATTGGCAACAGGGAGTAGAACGATAAGCTCCCCTCCTTTTTTAAGGAGGGGATGTTTGAGCTTTAGCTCAAACGGGGGTGGTTGCCCTCGTTGAACGATACCCGAACGACTCGCGGCAGAACGATTTGGGCTGGAATCGTTCGGGTGTCGTTCAACGAGAGCAACCACCCCAGCCAACTTGGCAGTTGAGCGTCCCCTCCTTAAAAAAGGAGGGGAGCTTATCGTTCGGGAGTAGTTCAACGGCTCAACCACCCCTGTTTTCGCTGCGCGAAAACTCCCCTCCTTGGTAAGGAAGGGAGTTGAATGTTCATATTTAGGGTATTACCACAAACCCCGGCAGGCCCAGCTTGCTGCGGCGGCCGCCGAGCTTCAAGCCTTCGTCCACGTACTGGCATTCTTTGCCCAGGGCGTTGGGTAGCTGAATGACGCCGAGGTTGGGGTTGTCTTCGCGGGCCACGTAGATGCGGCCGTCGGGGCCGCGCTGCAGGGCGCCGATTTTGCGGTTGGCCGACTTGCCGACTAGGGTTTTGGCTTTGGTTTTGAGGTCGAACTGCCAGATTTCGGTTTGGCCGCCGCCCACGCCGTTGCAGGTGCCGTAGAGCTTGGTGCCGTCGGGCGAAAACTCCACGCCGTAGGCCTCGGCGAAGGGACCGAAGCTGCTGGGGTTGCTCACCTTGCCGGTGGTGCGGTCGAAATCGTAGATTTCAAACTTGTTGGTTTCGCGCCAGAGCGCGGCGGCCAGGTGGCGGCCATCGGGCGAGAACTTGAGGGCGCCGATGGCGTTGCGGCCGGGGCCGGCGTTCATGCTGCCCACGTTGCTCATGATGGGCTTGCCGGCCACGCCGTCGGCCGTGACGAGGTACGACACGAAGGCATTGGAGTTCCAGCGGTGGGCCACCACCCAGGTGTCGCGGCCATTGGCGTGGCGCACGGCGGCCAGCTTTTCGGCCACCGGCTGGATGAGCAGCAGGTTCACGCGCGGCAGGTCGCCGAAGCCGTTGTCGCGGGTCATGTCTACAATGGAGTAGCGCAGGCCATTGGGCGTGCCCTGGGGGCCACGGTGAAGATGTAGAACACGTTGCCCGAGCCGGGGTCGGGCACGATGAGGGCCGACTGTGTGCTGCTGCCGCTGCCCATCAGCTTGCGGCCGTTGGGCATGGGCTGGTGCTTGCGGTTCCACACGGTTTCGCCATTGGTGTAAAACAGCAGGCTCGCCCTTGGAGCCTGGTGGCCGTGGCGCAGCCCTCGTAGGTGGTCATTTTGCCGTCGTTGAGCGGCTTGGGCGTGCCATCGGCAAAGCTGAGGCCAGCCTGCTGGCCGAAATACCAGATATCGGTGGGCCGCTGGGCGCGGGCCGCCACCGTGAGCAGCAAGGGAAGTAAGGCGAAAAAGACGTTTCATGAATGCAAAAAGCAAGTGGTATGCGGCCTAAATGAAAAAACCATGCCGGCTCCTGCGCCGCCTGGCCGGCCTGGTTGAGCTGAACCTAATGCAGTTGGCGCTGAGCTGATAAATGCGCAAACCGCTCGGGTTGACCAAGGCGGCCAGCGTCGGCAAAACTGCTGCAGGCGTACAGCGGCGGCAAGTTAGCCAAGACTGTCGCCTGGGCTATTTTCCCACCACCGCCAGTTGAGCTGATTCCATGGCTTCGTGGTGCTTTTCGAAATACGCGTAGCCCGGCAGCAGCCCCGCCAGAAGGCGTAGTTGGGGCTGGCCGTGCGCCTGGCCAGCTCGCTTTCGGTGAGGGGAAACGGGAAAATGTGCACCGGAATAAGCGTCTGGCCCGCGGCCCGGGCCGCCACAGCTATCAGGTAGACTTCCTCAATGCCGATGTCGGTGATGGGCAGGCAGCCGATGGTGACCTCGCCGCCGTGGATAAAAATGTCGCCGCCGGGGTCTGGCTCGCCCAGGGCCAGGTCGGCGGCGTTGGGGTAGTTGAGACCCAGCGACAGGTGGTACTCGCTTTTGGGGTTGAAGCGGTCGATTTGGTAGAAGCCCTCGGGCACTTGCTTGTCGCCGACGCGGCGCTTGGGGCCCAGGCGGCCCGAAGTGGCGGCCAGGGGTAGGCCTGCAGCAGTTCAAACGAGTGGCTCCCTGGTTGCGGGCCCACACCTCCAGCTCCCGGTTGGTTTTGATGACGCGCACCATGATTTCGAGGCGGTTGGGGTCGAGGTTGTGCGTGCGAAGCAGCTCCGCTACGGCCGGCCCGGTACCCGCCAGCGCCACCCGCACCCGCGGAAAATTGAGCTGCTGCTGCCAAAACGCCGCCTGCGTCGCAAAGGAATCGGCGCCCGCTTCGCCGGAAGGCGCGGTGCAGGATTGGGCCAGCAGTTGGTAAAGAGGCAAAAGCAACAGCACGCAACACGGCAATCGACGCAGCATAGGAACAAACCAGAAAGAGGGTGAATGGCGCTACAACGACATTCAATTGTTTCTATTTTATGAGGAGCTTAAGTTTTTGGCAGTCCTGGTTTTGCGGCCATCTAACCCGTCGCACCTGCCCACCGGTTACCTTAGCAGCGGCGGTCGCGGCAGGCACTCCGCGCCGCCGCTTTCCCATGCCGCTACTTTCCCGATGCCGTCGTTTTGCACCGTTATTGCTCTTGCTGGTACTGTTGGGCTGCAGCGGTAGCCCCAGCACCAAGCCCGCACCCGAGGCGCCTGCCGTGCTGCCCGGCCCCATTGCCGGCACCAGCCAGACGCTATTGCCCAACGGCTGGAAACTGAGCCCCGCGGGCGCCCTCACGCCCCTCGGCGACCTGCCGCTCAACTTGCAAATCAGCCCCGATGGCCGCCTGGCCGCCGTCGTGAATGCCGGCTGGGGCGAGAATTCAGTGCAGCTGCTCGACGCCGCCACCGGCCAGCTGCTCGACACCCGTGTGGTGCCCGCGGCCTGGGTTGGGCTGGCTTTCGGGCCCGATGGCCGCACGCTGTACGCCTCCGGCGGGCAGCACAACCGCATTCATAGCTTCCGAGTGGAAGGCCAGAAGCTGCGGCCCGATAGTGCCCTGGTGCTGGGTGAAAAATGGCCCAAGCAGAAAATCGGCGTAGCCGGCCTCGTAGTCGACGGCCGCCGCAACGCGCTGTATGCCGTGACGCGCGAAGACAACTCGCTTTACACCCTCGACCTGAAAACGCGCCAGGTGGTGCGCACCATTAAGCTGCCCGCTGAAGCCTACGGCGTGGTGCTGAGCCCCGACGGCGCCCGGCTCTACATCAGCTTGTGGGGCGGCCACGCGGTAGCCACCTACGACATTGCCAGCCAGAAACTTCTGCCGAGCATTACCGTCGAGAGCCACCCCAACGACATGGTGCTCACCCGCGACGGCCGCCGCCTGTTTGTGGCCAACGCCAACAGCAACTCGGTTTCCATCATCGACACGCGCCTGGGCCGCGTGACCGAAACCCTGAACACGGCCCTGTTCCCGAATTCGCCTGCCGGCAGCACGCCCGATGGTGTGGCCCTGAACGCCGACGACACCCAGCTCTACATTGCCAACGCCGACAACAACTGCGTGGCCGTGTTCGACGTGCGCGAGCCGCTTGCCAGCCGCCCCCTGGGCTTTGTGCCCACCGGCTGGTACCCCACGGCCGTGCGTGTGGCCGGCTCCCAGCTGCTGGTGGCCAATGGCAAGGGCCAACTCTCGAAGCCCAACCCCAACGGGCCCAACCCAGTGCGCGACGTGGGCGAGAAGGGGGCCGGCTACATCGGTGGGCTGCTCAGCAGGCTCGCTGGCGCGCCTGCCGCTGCCCGATGAAGCCGCTCTGGCTGCGTTTTCAGCTCAAGTGTATGCCAACACGCCCTTCACCAAAGCGCGCGAAAACTCGCCCGACGTGCCCGCCGGCAACCCCATTCCGCAGCGTGTGGGCGAGAAGTCGCCCATCAAGCACGTCTTCTACATCATCAAGGAAAACCGCACCTACGACCAGGTGCTCGGCGACGTGCCCGCCGGCAACGGCGACGCCAGCCTGTGCTTGTTCCCCGAAAAGGTGACGCCCAACCACCACGCCCTGACCCGGGATTTTGTGTTGCTCGATAATTTCTACGTCGATGCCGAAGTGAGCGCCGACGGCCACAACTGGAGCACGGCGGCCTACGCCACCGATTTTGTGGAGAAAAGCTGGCCCACCAACTACAGCGGCCGCGGCGGCAGCTACGATTTTGAGGGCGCGCGGGGCGAAGTGGCCCAACCCAAGGACGGCTTTCTGTGGGACTACTGCCTGCGCGCCGGCCGCAGCTTCCGCTCCTACGGCGAGTTCGTTTTTCAGGGCAAGCCCACCTTGCCGGCCATTGCCAAAAACTTCTGCAAGAAATTCCCGGGCTTCGACATGGACATTCCCGACGTGGAGCGGGAACGGATTTGGGAGCAGGACTTTGACAGCCTGGTGGCAGCGAAGGCCGTGCCCAACCTAAGCATCATCCGCCTGCCCAACGACCACACCCTCGGTGCCATCAAGGGCGCGCTGCATCCGTTGTCCTTCGCCGCCGACAACGACCTGGCCCTGGGCCGGCTCATCGAGCACCTGTCAAGAAGCCCGGTCTGGAAGGAATCGGTGGTGATGGTAGTAGAGGACGACGCCCAAAACGGGCCCGACCACGTCGATGCGCACCGCTCCACCGCCTACTTGGTGGGGCCGCATGTGCGCCGCCACACCGTGGTGCACACTGCCTATACCACGTCGGGCATGCTGCGCACGTTGGAGCTTATCCTGGGCCTGCCGCCCATGAGCCAGTACGACGCCGCGGCTGTGCCGCTCTGGGCCTGCTTCACCAGCAAGCCCAACTTAGCGCCCTACAACCTGCGCCCCGCCACCACGCCGCTCACCGTCCGCAACACCGCCTTCAACGCCCCCGCCCGCCGCGCCCTCAAGTTCGACCTGAGCCGCGAAGACGCCGCCCCCGACCTGGCCTTTAATGAGAACATCTGGCAGGCCATCCGGGGCGAGCACAGCCGCATGCCTGCCCCCGGCGCAGCGCCTTCCTGCGCGAAGCCAAGACCGAGCACGAGGAGGAGGAAGAAGATTAACCACAAAACTCCCCTCCTTAGTTAAGGAGGGGACGCTGGCGCGAAGCGTCAGGTGGGGTGGTTGCCCTCGTTGAACGACACTCGAACGATTCCAGCTCATCTCGTTCGGGTGTCGTTCAACGAGGGCAACCACCCCGTCCGAGCCTTGCGGCTCGAACATCCCCTCCTTAAAAAAGGAGGGGAGCTTGTTGTTCTTACGGTTTCTTATGCAGCTCAAACCTCTCTTCACTTTCCTCAGCGGCCTGGCCAAACACAACGACCGGCCGTGGTTCCAGGAGCGCAAGGCCACGTATGACCAGCTGCGCGAGCAGTTTGTGGAAGACGCCGAATTCTGGGCCCGCGAATTAGCTCAACTAGACCCGGCGCTGGCGGGGCCGGAGGGCCGCAAAAGCATCTTCCGCATCTACCGCGACGTGCGCTTCAGCAAAAACAAGGACCCTTACAAAACGCACTTCTCGGTGTACTTCACCGCCAGCGCCGGCAAGGAAGTGGAGGCGCCCGGCTACTACCTGCAGCTTGGGCCCAATGGCAACACCCTGATTGCCGGCGGCCTCTACCAGCCCGATAAAACGCAGGCGGCCGCCATCCGGCAGGAAATCGATTATAACGTCGACGAGCTAAAAGCCCTGCTGACCGCGCCCGATTTCCGGCGCTACTTCGGCGGCATGGGCGGCGAAAAGCTGAAAAAGTCCCCCGCTGCCTACTCGGTGGACCACCCCGAAATTGAGCTGTTGAAGCATAAAAACTTCACCGCCACGCACCAGATGGCCGATGCGGACGTGTTGAGCCACGAAGATTTTCGGGCCCACGTGGTGGAAGTGTTTCGGGCGATGGTGCCGTTCTGCCAGTTTCTGCGCGGCGCCATTTCGTAGCGTAGACTACCAGGCGGCTCTGCCTACCACTTCAGCAGTTCCTGCTCGTGGCCGGCGCGGAAAAGGACGCTCTGCTTTTTGTCGCCGGCCTCGATGTTCACGATGTTCATCTGGTCGCCGAACACGTCGAGTAGCAGGGCGTGGCGCATCTGCACGCTGGGCGTAGGGCCCGGCAGCGGCACTTTGCAGTACAGCCAGTAGCCGTCCTTTTCGGCCTGCAAGCCCAGCACCTGCAGCGGGAGCGGGGCCCCGGCGGCGGTACTGAACTTGAGGGTGCGCTGCAGGTACGCGGTGGTCAGGGCCAGGGGCGCGGGCCAGCGGCGTCCAGGCTCACGTGGGCCGGCTGGCCCTGAGACAGGGCCGTTTCAAAGTCATCGGTAAACACCTTCACCGACAGCTCCAGCTGCTTTTTGGCGGCGTTGTAGCGCAGGCGGTCAGCGAGGAGTGGTAGGCGTGCAGGGCCGGCGCCGCGCCAGCCAGGGAAGCAGCAACAGTACCGCCGCAAAAGAGAAAGCAAACGCATGGCAGGGGTATCCAACGAGGAGTTGGCGGATAAGGGAACGAGGTCAGTACAGGCCGCCTCGCCCACGCTCCCAAGCCAACGGGAGCACAAGTAGAAGCGACCTTACGAAATGGCCTTCAGCAGGGGCTTGAGGATGATGACGTAGGCCATCAGCATCAGAATAAGAACCGTGCCGACACGCTGCGCGCCCTCCAAAAACTTGTCGGACGGCTTGCGGCGCAAAATCATTTCGTAGAGCAGGAACACCACGTGGCCGCCATCTAGTGCCGGAATGGGCAGCAGGTTCATGAAGGCCAGCACCATGCTCAGGCCCGCGGCCAGGCCCCAGAAGTGCTGCCACTCCCAGGTACCGCCGAATTGCTGGGCAATTTCTACGGGGCCGCCGAGGCTCTCGGAGGCCGAAATCTCGCGGCGGAAAATCTTGCCAAAGGCCCGGGCCTGCAAGCCAATTACCCCAAATGCCTTGCTCACGCCCTGCGGGATGGACTCGGCCAGCGAGTACTGGCGGGTGCCGAGCTTCAGCGTCGATTTGCGCTCGAAGCCGATGCGGCCCGACTCGCTGACATCAATGGCTAGGGGCAGGGTTTGTCCCCCGCGCTCCACTACCACTTCGGTTTTCTTGCCTTTGTTGGCGAGCAGAGCGGCTTGCAGGCTCGTCGAAGAACTGCACGGGCTTGCCGGCTACCGTCGTGATTTTGTCGCCCGCCTTCAGGCCGGCTTTGGCAGCGGCCCCGCCGGGTACCACGCGCTCTACGGCGAAGGTTTCGCGGGGGCGCACCAGCAGGCTGTCGGCGCTTTGCTTGGCGAATTTGTCGAGGAAATTGGTCGGGAGGTTGATGTCGACCAACTGCCCGTTGCGGTCTACGGTGTAGAACGAGTTGTTGCCCATGATGACGTCGGGCTTGTACACGTCGTCGAACTCGGTGAAGGGCCGGCCGTTGATTTTTACGATTTTGTCGCCCGTCTGAAAGCCGATTTCGCGGCCCAGCCCGTTGGGCAGGATGCCGTAGCGCGCCTCCGAAGCCGGCAGAAATACGTCGCCGTAGTGGAAGGTCATGGCGGCGAAAATCACGATGCCGGTGAGGACGTTCATGATAATGCCGCCGAGCATCACCAGCAGGCGCTGCCAGGCCGGCTTGCCGCGGAATTCGTCCGGCTTGGGCGGGCCGGCCAGCGAGGAGGCGTCCTGCGTCTCGTCAATCATGCCGTGAATCTGCACGTAGCCGCCCAGCGGGAACCAGCCAATGCCGTATTCGGTCTCGCCCACTTTCTTTTTCAGCAGGGCGAAATTCATCACCCCGGGCATGGGAAACAGGAAGTCGAAGAAGATGTAGAATTTATCGACCCGGATTTTAAACAGCTTCGCGAAGGCGAAGTGACCGAATTCGTGCAAGCCAACTAGTAGCGACAGGGCCAGCAGCAGCTGGCCAATCATGGTGAGAATTTCCAAGGGAGGGGTATTAATTATCTGTCATCCTGAGCGCAGCGAAGGACCTTATCACGCTAGCGCCTCAATAGTTAGTAGTTCTGATGAAAGCCGCCGTGATAAGATGCTTCCTTCGTCAGCCTGACAATAGTATTTACAGTAGCGTTTCGGCTACCCGGCGCGTTTCCGCATCGGTGGCCACCAGGTCGGCCAGCAACGGCTCCGCAAGGTACGAAACCCGCGCCAGGCACCCCGCCACTAGGTCCGACATCTGCCGGAAGCCCACTTGCTCGCGCAAAAAGGCTGCCACGGCCACTTCGTTGGCCGCGTTGAGCACGCAGGGCGCGTTGCCGCCCCGGCGCATGGCCCCAAAGGCCAACTCCAGGTTGGGGAACGCCACGCGGTCGGGCGCTTCGAAAGTGAGGGTGGGGTAGTCGAGGAAAGAGAAGCGCGGAAAGGTGTTGGCCAGCCGCTGCGGGTAGCCCAGGGCGTATTGGATGGGCAGCTTCATGTCGGGCAGGCCCAGTTGGGCTTTCAGCGAGCCGTCGCGGAACTGCACCAGCGAATGCACAATGCTTTGGGGGTGCACCACCACGTCAATCTGCTCGTCGGTGAGCCCAAACAGCCACTTGGCTTCAATCACCTCCAGGCCCTTGTTCATGAGCGAGGCCGAATCGATGGTGATTTTGGCGCCCATGTCCCAGTTGGGGTGCTTGAGGGCCTGGGCCTTGGTCACGGCCTCCATCTGCTGGGCCGAGCGGCCCCGAAAGGGCCTCCCGAGGCCGTGAGAATGATTTTCTCGATGGGGTTTTGCTCTTCACCCACCAAGCACTGGAAGATGGCCGAATGCTCGGAGTCGACGGGCAGCAGGCGCACCTTGTGCTGGCGTACCAGCCCGGTGATGAGCTCGCCGGCCACTACCAGGGTTTCTTTGTTGGCCAGGGCAATGTCTTTGCCGGCTTTGATGGCCGCCACCGTGGGTAGCAGCCCGGCGTAGCCCACCAAGGCGGTGAGCACAATGTCGATTTCGGGCCGGGTCACGACTTCGGCCAGCGTGGCGGCACCGGCCAGTACCTCCGTTTCGGGCTGGGAAGCCAAGGCGGCTTTCAGGGGCTGATAGCAGCTCTCGTCGCCGATGACGACCACGGCGGGCCGAAACTCCCGGGCCTGCTGCGCCAGCAATTCCCACTGCCGCTGGGCGCTGAGCACCGCCACCCGGAACCGGCCCGGCTGCTGGCGCACGACTTCCAGGGCCTGCGTGCCAATAGAACCCGTGGAGCCGAGCAGCGCCAGCGTTTTTACCTTGTTGTTGTCGACCATAATGCTACAAACACAGAAACGCCGTAAAAGTACTGCGCCCCGGCATGCTCGCCTTAGGTACGGCGCAGGGTGGCCGCCACAAACTGGTCGACGATGCCCACGATGCCCTCTGCTTCCTTGGCTACGGCCGGCGTGAGCGGCCCCACAGTACCCGCCGAAACCACCCGCTCGCCCAGGGCCTTGAGGCGGGCCAGCTGCTCGCCAATGGCGCGGTACACGAATTCCCAGAGCATGGCTGTGGCTCCGGCGTGGGCGCCCAGGGTGCGGCGCAACTCCAGCAGGCGCATCACCAGGCCAGCCATCTTGCCCAGCAACGTGCGCTCGGCGGGCGTGAACTGCCGGGGCGGGCCGTCGAGCAGGCACAGCGAGCCAATGTTGTGGCCATCGGAGGTGCGCAGGTTGTGGCCGGCGTAAAAATGCAGCCCCAGCTGCTGCACCAGGGAAATATCGACGCCGGGCGCGCTGGCTTTGTTTAAATCCTCAAACACGGCCGTGTCTTCTTGGAGAATGGTGGCCGAGCACAGGCTTTGATGGCGGGGCACGCGCTCCACGTCCATCAGCAGATTATAAGGGGCTTTGATGAGCACCTCGTCTTCCTCCACAATGGAAAGCATGGCGTTGGAAACCCGGAACAATTGGGCCGCCGCGGCTACCACGTCGTCGAGTACTTTTTCGCTGCGGGCATCAAGGAGTTGGTAGCGTTCCAGCGCCTGCAGACGCGCTGCGTCGTTGGCCGGAATAAGGGAGGCAGGAATGGAGCTCACAGCGAAGTAGAAAAAGGAAGAAGCGAGGCGACGGCCCGGCTGTAGGAAAGCACAGCGCGCCTCGGGTTAGTGTGTACCCGCGCCCAGGCTCGAGGGTTGCGCCGGGCCGCGGCTCAATATGAGGGATGTTTGGGCCTAGTCGTTAGTTGCAAGCCATATTGAGGTAAGGATTTTACCCGGGCGCAGGTTTTTACTGTGAGTCAACGGGCGCATTTATTTGAGCTGGGTTGCTGCGTAATCAGCTTATTTAGCTCAATTCTGCCCGGCTTGGCCTGCTACCTTTGGCGCCGTGCCCATTTTACCTTCTTTCGACTACGACGTTGCCATCATTGGCGCGGGCCCGGCCGGGGCGGCCTGTGCCCTGGGGTTGCGCCACAGCGGCCTGCGCGTGGCCCTGCTCGACAAAGCCCAATTTCCGCGCGACAAGGTGTGCGGCGATGCCATTCCCGGCCACGCCCTGAAGGCCCTGCGCCAGCTCGACCCCGCCTTTGCCGACAGCATCTGGCAACTCGAGCCCCTGGATGCCGTGCGCCAGTCCCGCCTCGTGGCGCCCAACGGCGGCAGCCTCGAGCCTGCAATGGAAGCTGCCGAGCTTCAACAGCCCCCGCGAAACCTTCGACGACGCCCTGCTGGCCCTGGTGCGCACCCACGCGCCCGCCACCACCATCCTCGAAAACACCAGCCTCAAGGGCCTGCACATCGAGGCCGACCACGTGCGGCTGCAGCCCAATCAAGGCTCGGAAATCACCTGCCAGCTGGTGATTGGCTGCGACGGGGCCAATTCCGTGGTGGGCCGCAAGCTGCTGCCCGAGCCGCGGCTGGCCCGGGCCCACCACTGCGTGGGCGTGCGGGCTTACTTCGAAAACATCAAGGGTGCCGAAAGCGGCACCACCGAGTTTTTCCTCACCCGCGATTACCTGGCGGGCTACTGCTGGCTGTTTCCGGTGGGGCAGGGGCGCTACAACGTGGGCCTGGGCATGCTGGCCGAGGTAGTGGCCGAGCACAAAGTGGACCTCAAGCAAACCCTGCAGCGCCTGCTGGCCACGCACCCCGAGCTGGCCGGCCGCTTTGCCGAGGCCCGGCAACTGGGCCCCACCGTGGGCTTTGGGCTGCCGCTGGGCGGCGGGCGGGTGCGGCCCATCAGCGGCGCGCGGTTTATGCTCTGCGGCGATGCCGCCTCGCTGATTGACCCCTTGCAGGGGCACGGCATCGACACGGCCATTCAGAGCGGCATTCTGGCGGCGACTCAGGCTACGGCGTGCTTTGCCCGGCAGGATTTCAGCGCCGCGCACGTGGCTCAATACGATGCTGAGGTAGCCCGGAAAATCGGGAAGAAGCTCGCCAAAAGCTACCGCCTCATGCGGTTCTTGAGCACCAAGCCGTGGCTGGTGAATGCCGCCGTGCGGCTGGCCCGCGTGCCCGGCCTCAAGCCCTGGGTGCAGAAGGCGATAGGGTAGCAGGGAGGTGCCTTTGCAATTGAGCCGAATTGCTTTATTAGAAATGTATAGCATGCCAGCGCGGTGTAGAGACGCAATATTTTGCGTCTAGTCGTGCGAGCCGCGTGGGTGTCGTTCAACGTAGAGACGCAAAATATTGCGTCTCTACACCGTTCTGGCTATTGCAAATACTAACGCCTACTGCTTCTAAAACAGGAATTAATTGGCTCAACCGGCATTTGATTTTTGGATGTTGAATTAATTGTGCCTAATTTGCTTTTGCTAAAGACAAAAAGCACGAGCTATGTTCCTGTTCGCCAACAATTTCCTCTTCAATAACTCGAATAATAATAATTTATTCCGAGACTGGGAGGCTATTGTTCACAGGGAGAGAAAACCGAACAATATTTCAATTTGAAAAGCCTTTCGTAATTCGGAAGGCTTTTTTTGGCCTTCCCAGCCCCTGAGGCGCATTTCCGGATTCAAAAAAACTCCCTGCCGGGGAGGCGGCCGCCTATTGCCCAAACCCTAGCCTTTGCCTTCAACCAAACAGCATTTTCAATCTTAAACCCCCATATCACCCCCATGAAAACTATTTCATCTCCCTCCGCCTGGCCCGCCGCGGCCGGCCTGCTCGAAACCGAAGAGGCCATCACCTTCGTGAAGGAAACCTTTGCCAAGGAACTGGCCCGGCAGCTGCACCTGGTGAAAGTGTCGGCCCCGCTGGTGGTGCTCGACGGCACCGGCATCAACGACGATTTGAACGGCATCGAGCGGCCCGTGGGCTTCCCCATCAAGTCCCTGGACGAGCAGCGCGCCGTGGTGGTGCACTCGCTGGCTAAGTGGAAACGCCTGCGTCTGCGCGAGCTGGGTATCCCGGCCGGCCGCGGCTTGCTGACGGACATGCGCGCCCTGCGCCCCGACGAAGACTACAGCCCCATCCACTCCATCTACGTGGACCAGTGGGACTGGGAAAAGCACATGCTGCCCGAGCAGCGCACCATTCCTTTCCTTAAAGCCACAGTAGAAACCATTTACGGCGCCCTGAAAGCGACCGAGCACCAGGTAAGCCAGGAGTTTGGAATTGAGCCGGTGCTGCCGCCCAGCATTACCTTCTTGCACGCCGAAGACCTGCTCGCGCGCTACCCCGACCTCACGCCCAAGCAGCGCGAGCACGAAGCCGCCCGCGAATACGGCGCGGTGTTCCTGATGGGCATTGGCGCGGAGTTGAGCCACGGCGAAATCCACGACGGCCGCGCCCCCGACTACGACGACTGGAGCACGCCCACCGAGGACGGCTACCGCGGCCTGAACGGCGACATTCTGCTCTGGAACCCGGTGCTGGGAACAGCGTTCGAAATATCGTCCATGGGCATTCGGGTCGACAAAGAGGCTCTGGCCCGCCAGGCTGGAGCTGCGCGGCTGCCCCGAGCGCCAGGACTTGCAGTTCCACCGCCTGCTGCTCGACGACCAGCTGCCCGAGAGCATCGGCGGCGGCATCGGGCAGTCGCGGGTGTGCATGTTCTTGCTGCGCAAAGCCCACATCGGCGAGGTGCAGGTGAGCTTGTGGCCCGAATCGGTACGCGCCGAAATGGCCGAAGCCGGCATTGAGCTGCTGTAGGCAGAAGCCAGCCAGGAGCTTTGCAGTGAGCGAAACGGGGTTGAACGGCCAGCGGGCGGTTCAACCCCGTTTTTTGTTAGCTCAAGTGTGGGCGCAACGGCCGGAGACAGTGGGCAATAGGTGCGCCGCCGTTTGCGTTTTTAAAGTCGCGGCAAATATGTATTTTAGAGCATATCCCGCGCTTGGCTATGCAGAACTACTACCGCGTTTTGGGCATTGGCCCCATGGCCACGGCCGGGGAAATTGAGCAGGCGTACGCGCGGCAGCGCGCCCGGCTCAAGCGCCTGGCCGCGGCCGACCGGGCCATGAAAGCCAGGCTGGCCGCCGTGGAAACCGGCTTCGATATTCTGGGCAACCCCCGCCGCCTTGCCTACGACCTGCTGCTGGCCCAGGAACCGGAGGAACCCGCGCCCCGCCGCCGGCCAGACGAGCGGATGCTGCGCTACGCCCGCGTGGCGCGCAGCCTCAACGCGGCGCTGCTGGGCTTCTGCCTGCTGCTGGCCCTCGACTGGGCCCTGCCGCTGCGTGAATTCGCCAACGAAACCGTGCGGAGCCGCTTTCCGGTATCCGTATCGTCGTCGCTCTCCAACCCGCAGATAGCTTACCGCGTGCACACCGAGCGCACGTCGTTCCGCCTGCCAAGTAGCATCGGCCACCGCGTGCGCGAAGACGACCACATTACAGTATGGAAAACGCCGCTTTTCGGGGTGGTGCGCCGCGTGAGTTCCCCGCAGTCGCCCGACGGGCCCGAGCCGTTTTTGCCCTATGGCGGCACCATTTACGGTACGTTTGCGCTGCTGCCGCTCTTGGTGGGCCTAGTGTCGGCCGTGGGGCTGTGGCCGGGCCGCTCGCCCGAAACCGTGGTAAACACTGCAAGCGTGAGCGGGTTATTGACCATCCTGACCCTGATTATCTTCTTGTGGTTTTGAGGCGGGCACGCCCCGCAAAATCACAGCCCAACTGCTGATTTCGCCGTAGTAGAAGCCCGCGCTTACTTTCTTATCCCTGTTTTTGTAATGGATTTTTCCTCCTCTCGCCCCGAAGATTTGCTGTTTGATGCCGCCCGCCGTGGCGATGTGGCCACCCTGAAGGAATTGCTGGCCACGGGCCTCGACGTGAACGTGACCAACGGCAAAGGCTTCTCGGCCCTGATTTTGGCTTCATACGACGAGCACCTCGACGCCACCAAGTTCCTGCTCGAAGCCGGCGCCGACCCCAACGTGCAGGACGTGAGCGGCAACACCGCCCTGATGGGCGTCAGCTTCAAGGGCTACCCCGAAATCGCCCGCCTGCTCATCGCCCACGGCGCCAACCTGAACCTGCAAAACGGCAACGGCGGCACCGCCCTCATGTTTGCCACCTTGTTTGGCCGCAACAACCTGGTGCAAATCCTGGTAGAAGCCGGCGCCGACCAGACCATCCCCGATGCCCGCGGCCTCACCGCCCGCGGCCTGGCTCTGCAGCAGGGCAATGAGGAGGCGCTAAAGCAGGCTGGCGTAAGCCCTCAGAATATCAGTAAGGGCCCGCTTCGCAACCATTGTGCGAAGCGGGCCTTTGCTATTTAGCCGCGCTTGCTGGTGCAGTGGCGGCGCACGGCGTCGAGCTTTTTCACGAGCGTGGCTACTTCTTTTTCGTCCTGGGTGTAGAGGGAGAGGGATATTTTGTCGGCGATGCCCGAGGCTGGTTTGCCATCGGCCCGGTCGCGCCGCTGCACGATGATGTCGTAGTAGCGGCTGCCGTCCTTGTCGCGCTTTTTGGGCATGTAGGACACCGAGCCCACTTCGGCCCAGTCCAGGCTCAGGTTGAGCTCCAGCTGCACCTTGTCGTCGGACTTGATGGCCCAGGTTGCTGCCTTTTTTGTTGCTGTTCACCGAGATGTTGGCCGACTGGTGGTCGTCGGGGCCGCGGTATTTGCGCACGGTCTGCTTCACGCCGCAATCGGCTAAAGACACCATGGCTTCCCCGTCGTCCTCGGACTTGGGAAAGTGCATGAGCTGGTTGAGCCGCTTGGTGAGGGGCTGCACTTCGGCGGCCGGGGCCTGGGCGTGGGCGGCGCTGCCCAGAAGCAGGGCGCTGGCCAGGAGGGGAGGAGAGCGTTGAACATTGCAGAAAGGTGATAATCGTGCAGAAAAAGCGCTGTGGCCCCGGCCCGCACGAATAGGCCAGTACCACAGCGCCAGATGCGGGCGCCCCGGTTCGAGTTGCCTGCGGCTACAGGAAATTTACTTTCGGCAGCCTCGCTGCGCCGTTAACTTAGAATGACTTCCAGCCAAAGCCGGCGCTAGCCGATGCTGCGTACCACGCCGCCGTCTACCCTCATGGAGGCGCCGTTTGTGGCGGCGGCCAGGGGCTGCACAAGTAGGCCACCATGCTGGCTACTTCGTCGGTGGTTATGAAGCGCTGGAGCAGCGACGACGGCCGGTCGTTCTGGAAGAAGTCGTGCTCGGCTTCTTCATTGGTTTTGCCTTCAGCGGCCATTTTCTTGATGAATTCGTCGACGCCTTCGGAGGCGGTGGGGCCGGGCAGCACGGAATTTACCGTGACGCCGGTGCCTTTGGTGAGCTCGGCCAGGCCGCGGGCCACGGCAAGTTGGGCGGTTTTGGTGGTGCCGTAGTGAATCATTTCCTGTGGAATCTGGAGCGCCGACTCGCTAGAGATGAACAGGACGCGGCCCCAGTTGCTGGCCAGCATTATCGGGAAATAATGGCGGGAGAGGCGCACGCCGCTCAGCACGTTCACCTCAAAAAAGCGCATCCAGTCCTCGTCCGATATTTCCACGAAGGGCTTGGGTTCGAAAATGCCGACGTTGTTCACCAGTATGTCTACGGTGGGCACTTTGTGCAGCAGGTCGGCCACTTCCTCGGCTTTGCCAAAATCGACGGCCACGCCGCGCACCGTGGCTTGCGGGGTTTCGGCCAGAATAGCGGCCCGGGCCTGCTGAATGCGTGCCTCGGTGCGGCCCGTGAGCACGACTTCGGCGCCCTCGGCTGCCAGGCGGCGGGCAATGGCCAGCCCAATTCCGGCCGTGGAGCCGGTAACGAGGGCCGTTTTATCGGTGAGTTGTAAATCCATGGGGAACGAGGCTAAAGTGAAAACCCAGTTGCCTTAACGTGTCCCTTTGGAATTGGGCTGCCCGCAGGCAGCAAGTGGGGCCGAGCGACTATCCCGCAGCCCCGCTAGTGGGCTGTATTATTGGCGCAGCCAGGCGTCGGCCAGGGCATCGGTTTCGAAATACTCGTAGCTCAATAGTCCTTTCATGCCGGTGCCGATGGCTCGGGCCGCCAGCCGGCTAAGTGGGGCGGTGGCTTCCACCACGGCGCAATACCTATAGCCAACTTCCGCCACGGCGCGCGGCAGCCATTCCTGGGTCAGCCAGGTTTGGATTTCCGGGGGTATGGGCGGGCGCTGGTTGTGCACGCTCATCAGGCGGATGACGCGGTGGTGCTGCATGGCCCGCAGCACGTGCTCGTAGATAGAGCGGAGCTCGGCCACGGTAGCCGGCGCCGACAGCCACTCGAGCCGGATGTAGCTCGCCGGCGCGTAGGAAATGACCGCTGCCGCGTTGCTGAAGTAGTGTAGGGTCGATATCACCAGGTAAAGATAAGCCCCTACTGATACCTAATGCTTGAGCTAAAGAGCAAGTAAAAATGCTCTAAGCGAATATTTTCCTGCTAAAAAATGACAAACTGAATTCAGTAAAATTCATATTTTTCAATGAAGAACGTAGTGCGCTAGTTATGAGTGTTCTGCTTACATCTAAGGCCGATGTTAGTTTATGAAATGCTCATAACATATTGGCTGTTACCTGCTATTTGTGAAAATAATTAGTTGAAATAAGCAAAACCATTTAACTTGGATTACGCTACAACGCCCGCGATAAGTTGCTACTGCTTTATCCACATTATCCATTTTCTCTATCCCGCATGGTTGCCAAATCCTTTACCCACCGCATCATTCCTGTCCTCGGTTTAAGCCTGCTCGCCGCATTCGGGTGCAGCAAGCAAGACCCAACCCCTGCGCCCTCGCTGAGCGCGGCCGGCGCGCAAGGCGCCGCCCCGGGACGGCCCTGGCCAATGCGGTAAAGCTGCGTTCCAAGCATTACATCATCATCGCCTCGGGCGACGCCCTGCCCGCGGGCATGGCCGCTCAAACCAAGCAGGCCAACGGCACCGTGACCTCGCTGCTCGGCGAAGCCGGCCTGGCCATGGCCACGTCCGATGACCCCAATTTTGCTACCAAAGCCGCCAAAATCCCCGGCGTCCGCACCGTGATAAACGACTGCCTGTTTCAGGCCTTCGATGCCCGGCAGGAGCGCACGGCCGCTTTGCCCGCTTCGCACCAGACGGGAGTTGCCAACCCGACCGGCAACCCGTTTCTGCCGTTTCAGTGGGGCCTGACGGCCATTCAGGCCCCGGCCGCCTGGCGCACCGGCGCCCAAGGCGCCGACGTGGTAGTGGCCGACCTGGACACGGGCTTCGACCTGACGCACCCCGACTTGCAGCCCAACATCATCAGCAGCGCCTCGTTTGTAATGCTGCCCGGCCAGGACCAGGATGCGCAGTACCGCGGCCTGGGTTCCAGCCACGGCACGCACACGGCCGGCACCATCGCCGCGGCCGACAACAGCATTGGCGTGATTGGCGTGGCTCCTAAAGCCAAACTCATGCTGCTGAAAGTGCTCGGCGACGCCGGCGAAGGCTCTTTCTCCTGGGTTATCAACGGCATTATCTACGCCGCCGACCACAACGCCGACGTCATCAACATGAGCCTGGTGGCCTCGCTGCCCCGCAACGGCAAGTACCTCGACGAGCAGGGCAACACCATCAACAACACCAAGGCCACGCAGGAGCTGCTGGTGGCCCTGAGCAAAGCCACGAGCTACGCCACCAAGCGCGGCGTCACCATAATTGCCTCGGCCGGCAACGAGGGCAACGACGGCAACAAGGACCAGTCGTGGGTGCGCATTCCGGCCGATGCCACCGGCGTTATCTCCATTTCGGCCACCGGCCCCATGGGCTGGGCTAAGTCGCCCAATACCTGCGACCTGGACCGCTTTGCTTCCTACTCCAACTACGGCACGCCGGCGGTGAGCTTTGCTGCCCCCGGCGGCGATTATGCCTATTCCAACTTCACCGAAGTGACGACCATGGCGGGCTTTTATGGCTACACCTGGGCCATGGACATGGTGCTGAGCACCGACATCAACGGTGGCTACACCTGGCTGGCCGGCACGAGCATGGCGGCCCCGCACGCCAGCGGCGTGGCCGCCCTCATTATCGGCAAAAACGGCGGCCACATGGACCCCGCGCAGGTGGAAGCCATCCTGCGCGCGTCGGCTGATGATTTGGGCAAGCCCGGCCGCGACCCTTATTATGGCTATGGCCGCATCAACGCCTACAAGGCAGTTACGCAAGGCCAGAAAGGTGCCGTGGCCGGGATGTAATCCTTAAATGCAACGGACGGAAGGCAGCAGCCCACTCCGCAACAGAACGCCCGGTGAAGCTTGTGCATCACCGGGCGTTCTGTTGCGGAGTGGGCTGCGGTGTAAGCGCCCACTTTGAGGCGGCCGGGCACAACGAAGCGTGGCCTTAGTGAACCCCCTGAATTTTCTGGGTGATAACCGGCAAGCGGCCGGCGGCCTCCGCCTGGGCTAATTGCAACGCCGCCAGAGCCAGCAGGGCCGGTACCGATTGCACCAGCAGAATGCGCGGCCCCGCCGTGAAGGCTCCGTACAGGCCGGCCACCACCACGCAAGCCAGAAAGAAAACGGCCACGTTGAAATGCCAGACTGGGTCCTTAATTAGCAGCGACCAGACCAGGCCCGCCACCAGAAAGCCGTTGTAGAGCCCCTGGTTGGCCGCCAGCACCTTGGTGGGCTCAAACAGCTCCGGCCGCAACGACCGAAACGTCTTCGGCCCGCGGGTGGTCCAGGCAAACATCTCCAGCCACAAAATGTAGAGGTGAATGAGCGCCACCAGGCCGATAAGGGCTTGGCTGAGAAGATGCATGTTCATAGCGGCCGGCGGGTTGAGGTTTGCCCGGCCAACTTACAGCTATTTCAGCCGCAATTCCTGCATCAGCCATTCCTCCTGTTCCAAAGCGAGCGGCCGCAAAGCATCAAGTTCAGCTTTGAGGCGGTCGAGGATGGGGAGGGACTCAGGGGTGGGTTTGCTAAATCAAGATAGATTCAAGGGGTGGCAGCCGTGACTTTGCGTCGAAAATCGTAAGTAAAGGCCATTGTTAACAGCAGCATGTGGGCCTGCGCTTTCAACGCATATTTTTGGTCTCGAAACGTAACGCTCCGTACCAGCGGAGTAAGGCCGTGGAGGTAGCGCAGCTCAAAATCCAGGTGCCTCGCCACGCCCCAGTAGCCGAGGCCGCCCTGTACAAAAAATCGAGTCGTTGCGGGCGCTCGGTTCAGGCTGGCTCTTATTTCATTGCCCAGCTCCGTCCGTGAAGTGCCGTAATCACTGCCACCCACGCGAAAGCCTACGGAGGGACCCGCCAAGACATAGAAATGCTCTCCAGCCCCCAGATAGCAACCAGCTAATGTTCCCAGACCTAGCTGGTCGGACCGGAAATTGTGGAAGTCCTCCCTGCCTGCGGTGATGATTCCTCCGAAACCATTGGGGTAGTCATCCTCATACGCAATTGGCGATGAGAGCAAAGATTGGTATCCTGCTTCCGGCTGCAAAAACCACTTGCCGCGGGCCAGGCGCGAGAACAGGTTTATCGAGTAGGCTTCTTTACCGGTGCCAGTAAGCCAGCCTGCCTTGGCATTGGTACGAACTTGAGAAACACCGCCTAAGTCCAAGTGGGTCGGACTCATCGGGGTAAATAGAATGGCTGACCCTGCCGACAGCCCCAGGCTCACAGTAGTAGAAGGAGGGGAGTCGTCTGCTGGGCCATCGCGGGCAATGAGCCTGATAAACCGGCCAGGAGGCAATGGCGCAAAATCAGTTGCATTGAAATATAGCTTTTGTATAAGGACGTAAAGAAAGTGCTTATCCAATCTGTCAGCAGCTTAACTTTTGCGTTTATCAGACCTTACTTCAGCTACTACTTTTAGCGCCTGCGTCTTTGGATTAAAGCATTGTGTGCTGAGGAATAGTAATTTATATTTATTGCAGCACCTGGAGTGAAGGGACTTTACAATTGCCTGAACTATTCCCCCAGCTTCCCCAGAATCTCCTGCGCCGCCGTCGCTATCACCGTGCCCGGACCGTACACGCCGGCCACGCCGGCTGCGTACAGAAACGGATAATCTTGAGCTGGAATCACGCCGCCGGCGATGACCAGAATGTCCTCGCGGCCGAGCTGCTTGAGCTCCGTGAGCAACTGCGGGAGCAGGGTTTTGTGGCCGGCGGCGAGGCTGCTCACGCCCACCACGTGCACGTCGTTGTCGGCGGCCTGGCGGGCTACTTCGGCGGGCGTTTGGAAGAGGGGCGCAATATCCACGTCGAAGCCCACATCGGCGAAGCTGGTGGCGATGATTTTGGCGCCGCGGTCGTGGCCGTCCTGGCCCATCTTGGCAACCAGCATGCGGGGGCGGCGCCCTTCGCGAGCCGCAAATTCTTCGGCGGCAGTGCGAGCCTTGGCAAATTCCTGGTCGTAGTCCATTTCGCTGCTGTAAACGCCCGAAACGGTGCGGGTGGTGGCCTGGTGGCGGCCGTAAGCCACTTCCAGGGCGTCGGAGATTTCGCCCAGCGTGGCGCGCACGCGGGCGGCATCCACGGCAAGGGCGAGCAGATTCTTTGAATTGAATGAGGAATGAGGAATAGGGAATGAGGAGTTGTCCGGCGTTAATTCCTCATTCTTCATTCTTAATTCTTCATTACCCGCCCGGGCGGCTTCCGTGAGGGCGGCTAGGGCGGCTTGTACGGCGGCCGTGTCGCGGGTGGCCCGTATCTGGTTGAGCCGCTCAATCTGGCTGGTGCGCACGGCGTCGTTGTCGATGTCGAGCACTTCCACCTCCGTTTTCTCGGTGGTCTTATACTTGTTCACGCCCACGATTACCTCCTTGCCCGAGTCGATGCGGGCCTGCTTGCGGGCCGCGGCTTCCTCGATGCGCAGCTTGGGCAGGCCGGTTTCGATGGCCTTGGCCATGCCGCCCAGCTCCTCCACTTCCTGGATGAGGGCCCAGGCCTTGTCGGCCAGGCTCGTGGGTGAGGCTTTCCACGTAGTAGGAGCCGCCCCAGGGGTCTACGACTTTGGTGATGTCGGTTTCATGCTGCAGGTAGAGCTGGGTGTTGCGGGCAATGCGCGCCGAGAAGTCGGTAGGCAGGGCAATGGCCTCGTCGAGGGCATTGGTGTGCAGGCTCTGGGTGCCGCCGAGCACGGCCGCGAGCGCCTCGATGGCGGTGCGGGCCACGTTGTTGTACGGGTCCTGCTCGGTGAGCGAGTAGCCAGAGGTCTGGCAGTGCGTGCGCAGGGCCAGGCTTTTCGGGTTGCTCGGGTTGAACTGCTGCATGAGCTTGGCCCAGAGCAGGCGGCCGGCGCGCAGCTTGGCAATCTCCATGAAGTGGTTCATGCCAATGGCCCAGAAAAAGGACAGGCGCGGGGCAAATTCGTCAATCTTCATGCCCGCGGCGAGGCCGGCACGCACGTACTCCAGGCCGTCGGCCAGGGTGTAGGCCAGCTCCAAATCGGCGGTAGCGCCGGCTTCCTGCATGTGGTAGCCCGAGATGGAAATGGAGTTGAATTTGGGCATATTCGCCGCCGTGTAGCTGAAAATATCGGCGATGATGCGCATGCTCGGCGCGGGCGGGTAGATGTAGGTGTTGCGCACCATGAACTCCTTCAGAATGTCGTTCTGAATGGTGCCGGCCAGCTTTTCGGGCGTCACACCCTGCTCCTCAGCCGCCACTATATAGAAGGCCAGTACCGGCAGCACGGCCCCGTTCATTGTCATCGACACTGACATCTCGCCAAGCGGAATCTGGTCGAAGAGGATTTTCATGTCCTCCACCGAGTCGATGGCCACGCCTGCCTTGCCCACGTCGCCCTGCACCCGCGGGTGGTCGGAGTCGTAGCCCCGGTGTGTGGCCAGGTCAAACGCCACGCTCAATCCTTTTTGCCCGCCCGCCAGGTTGCGGCGGTAGAAGGCGTTGCTGGCCTCGGCCGTGGAAAAGCCGGCGTACTGCCGAATGGTCCACGGATTCTGCACGTACATGCTGGCGTAGGGCCCGCGCAGGTACGGCGCCTGCCCCGCCCCAAAACCCAGGTGGTCGAGCCCGGCTATGTCGTCGGCCGTGTACACGGGCTTCACCGCAATGCCCTCGGGCGTGAGCGTGGCAGCGTTTTTAGCAGCAACGGCAGCGGCGCTGGGCGCCGGAGCCGCGTCGTAGGGAATGGTGGAGAAATCGGGTTTCATTTTGATTCAATGAAGAATGAGGAATGCAGAGTGAGGAATGAAACCGTCACTCTTGCATGGCGAGGAAGAAGAGTGAGGAATGAAGCAGGGGTCAACCCCATTCTTCATTTCTCACTCTTCATTGCTCATTAAAATTACCGCCCCTGCAGGCGGTCGAGCACTTGTTCGGTGGTGTAGCCCTGCACCTTCATTTCCTGGAAGCCGAAAACCCGCACGGCTTCCTGCAGCGTGGGCATGTCGGAGCTGAGCAGCGTGGGCGGGATGAACACCTGCTTCTCGGTCGGAATCTGGTAGATGAAGCGGGCGAAGCGCTGAAACTGCTCGGGCGTGGCGTACATCAGCGTGGCTTCCTCGGGCGAGGAGTACAGCAGCGACAGCGTGCCCTTGGGGTGGCTGGCCGCAATCTCGGGCCGCTCGTGGGGCTGCAGCATGTTCAGGAACGACTCCAGAATAACCTGGTTTGTATTGGTGCCCAGCAGCACCACGGCCGCGCGCTTGCTTTTCTTTTCCCGGCGCTCAAAGTGCAGGGCCGTGGCCAGGCGCAGCACCTCGGTAGGGTAGGTGGCCCGAGTCACATCGAAGGCCGCCGAGCGCAGCAGCTTCTTGGGGTGGAAGCTGAACTGCTCGGCCCGATTCTGAAACCGGTTGGTGCCCACCACCACCTGCTGGCCGCTGGCAATGCGCCGGAACGTGTCGGTGGCCACGGTCTTGACTTCCTCCAGCATCTCGGCCCGCACTTTGGGCAGGCCGCCGGCCTCTTCCATGCGCTGAAACAAGCCCCAGGCCTCGCGGGCCAGCTGGTCGGTGAGCGTTTCGACGAAGTAGGAGCCCGCGGCCGGGTCCTGCACCCCGCCCAGGGCCGATTCTTCGCGCAGCAGCACCGAGAGGTTGCGCGCCAGGCGAGCCGAAAAGTCGTTGGGCACGGCATACAGCGCATCAAACGGCGCTACCGACACGGTGTCGGCGCCGCCCAGCACGGCGCTCATGGCCTCAGTGGTGTGGCGCAGCAGGTTGGTGTGCGAGTCGAGCGTCGTCTGCGTCCAGGAAGCGGTTTGCGCGTGGATGCGCAGATTCTGGCTCAACTCGGGGGCAAACCAAAAGCGTGCAGCAGCGTGGCCCATAGCCGGCGCAGCGCCCGCAGCTTGGCCATTTCGGGGAAATAGCTGGGCGTGATGGCCACGTGCACATGCAGCGCCGCCGCTACCTGCGCGAGGGTGATTTCGTCGTTGGGCAGCTCGGCCAGCAGGGCCGCAGCGGTGTTGAGGCTGAAAGCAATTTGCTGGGTAGCCGTCGCGCCCCGGTTGCCAAAAAACGCCCCGTTCACGGCCAGCGCCTGGAAATCGGGCATGCCCGCCGTCAGGCTGATGCAGCGGCGCAGGGCCGTGCGGTAGTCGGCCAGGCTCGGCGCCCTCGGGCATGGCGCCGGGCGCAAAGCGCAGGAACCCGCGCAGCGACGTGCCGGGGGCCGCGTCTACCAGTTGAGCCAGCAGCTGGTCGGGGCCCGCCATCACGGTGTAGCCGATGTAGGTGCGCTCCAGCGGCAGCTGCTCGGCCAGGTAGTGCACCGCAAACGCGCTGGCGTCCGTCAGCACGAAGTGGATGCCGTCGGCGCCGTTGGCCAGGGCGGCCACGGCCTGGTCGATTTCAACGCGGCCTTCGCCCTCGGGCACGTGCAGGGCGGGCACATTCAGCCACGGTGCCTGCGGGTGAGACAGAGGCGCTGGCGGGCCTCCCAGCGCGGCCAGGGCCTCACGGTGGTAAAAAGGCTCCAAGATGAAGCCATCGGGCAGGGGCCAGCGCAGCGTGGCGGGGTCCTGGCCTTTCAGGTCGCGGGCCAGGCGGGCCTGCCACTCGGCAGTGGTCACGGCCGGAAACTCGGCAAAAGAAACAGGTGCGGCTACGGGAATATCAGACATAGAATGAAACGCTTCGGCTGCTGGCAATGCGGCAGTGCCCAACTAATACGCGCAACCGCCCAAAAGGGGCCGAAAGATACCGCGTGGGCCCCGAAGCGGCCCGTGCAGAGCCGTCTGCCCCGCACAAGCGGCTGTACAATACATCCGTTCATCACCAATGTGCTGGTACTGGCTTGGTTTCAGTTGCTGAATATGCTGGTGCATCAAAGCTTCCAGCTTTTCAAAGCCGGGCGCAACCCTGCCGGAATATAAAAACATGTCGTCGGGAAGGTCCGCCATACCCGCTACCGTAGCTTTGCGCTTCCACGTAATGCCCCAAGTTGTTTTATTGATAAAATCTACCTACTTCCCTTTTCCAGCATGAAGAATACTCTACCCGTTTCTTTTACATTCCTGCTGCTTGCTGTTCTACTGAAAAGCACCAGCACCTGGGCGCAGGCCAATTTTCGGCCAGGATACGTACTGCCCCTCAGCGGCGATACCCTGCGTGGGGAGGTCGATTTTCGGGAAGGGCGGCTCAGCGCACAGCGCTGCAGTTTCCGGCCCAATGCCCAAGCCGAAATCGTGACGTACCAGCCCACGGAGCTGCGGGGCTACGGCTTCAGCACCGACACGCGGTACTTCCGCGCCATGCCCGTGGCCGTGATAGAAACGGCTTCGCCCCAGCCCTATTTCCTGGAGGTTCTGGCTGAAGGCCCGGTTAGCTTGTACTTCTTCCGCGATGCCACGCAGGGGAGCATTATCTGGTGGGCCTGCCAAATCAGCCGCTGGCGCTGCTTAAGCACGGCCTGGTACAGGTAATGCGCAACAACCAGCCCACTACGGTAGTGGAGACGGGTTACCGCAATACCTTAAGGGCCGTGCTGACGAACTGCCCAGTGGTGGAGAAAAAACTCGCGACGCTGTCGTTTCAGGAAAGCACACTGATTAACCTGGTCGGCACCTACAACCGCGAGTGTGCTGGCTACGTGCCCATCAAGCCCCTGTCTACTGCTACCAAATCGCACTTGGTTTTTGGCCTGATGGCCGGAGTGGCTCAACAAACCCTGAAGTACGACGGCTTTCCCTATCCCAAGGGCGGGAGCGCCCGTGAAACGCACGTGGGCATTGCCCTGGGACCCACGCTACGCTATACTTCGGGCCGGCTGGGCCAGCGCTTATCGTTCGGCGCAGCGTTGCTTTATGAACCCGAAAAATTTGAGATTGGGGGCACCGGCATTAGCAACAACGGCTTCCCGGCCCCTGCGTTTCGGCACGCCTTCGACCTGGCTTATTTGCGCCTGCCGCTCACGGTGCGCTACAAGTTTATCCGCGGCAAAGTGATGCCGTTTGCCGAAGCCGGCTTGACCGTAGCTTACGCTATAAAAGAAACCACCAGGGCAGAGCAATACGATTCCTACGCCAAGGCTTTTAAGCCTTCAGCTACCACCGTTGAAGGCACAACCGGCCGGAGCTTCCGCGCCCTCGAGACAGGCGTTGGGGCCGGGGTAGGGGCGGGAACCATGGTAAACGGACGCTTCATGTCTTTGCTGTTGCGAGCCGAAGCGGCCAATGGATTCAGCAAAAGCCCCAGTATTACCACCACCGTTCTGCACCTTTACGGCCTGCTTAGCTTTGACCTGACCAAGTAACCATTTCCTTGGTATTGAACTTCACGGCAGTGTAATACGCTGACCTTTTATCCTTGAATTTTGAGAAATAACTACCTGTTTCTTGTTTCCTACGGCTTTCTTCTATCGTTTGCCCACGATGCCCAGGCCCAAACCAATTTTCGCCCCGGATACGTCCTGCCCTTGGCCGGTGACACGTTGCACGGGGAAGTAGACTCCCGCGAGGGCCGGCTCAATGCGCAACGCGCCCGGTTCCGGACTTCGGCAGAAGCACCCGTTACCACCTACTCGCCCGCTGAGTTGAAAGGGTACGGACTGACGGCCGAGAACAGGCACTATCGCAGCCTTCCCGTAGCGGTGGGAGGGGCGGCATCCAAACCATACTTCCTGGAAATACTGGTTGACGGGCCCGCCAGCTTGTTCTTCATGCGCGATTCTGAGCAGCGCGAGATGTATTACGTGGCCTCGGCCAAGCTTCCGCTCGCGCCCCTGGAGCACGGCATGCAGCAGGAGGTAAAGAATGGCCAGACCTACATGCGGGAGCAGAAAACCTACCGCAACATGCTGGCTGCTGCCCTGGCCGGGTGCCCGGTGGTGCAGGGCCAGTTGCCGCGTTTGCCGTTTCAGGAAAACGCCCTGCGCAAAATAGTAAGCCTGTATAACAGCGACTGCGCCGGCTACCAACCACTACGGCCCCAGCCCGGCGCTACAACGACACACGTAACGTGGGGCCTGATGGCTGGAGCAGTTCAGCATCGGTTGTCTTACACCGGCTTTCCATACAAAGACGGCGAAACCACCCATCAAACGCATTCGGGGCTAGCAGTTGGGCCCGTGTTCCAGGTGAGCTCGAGCCGCGTGAGCCAGCGGCTGTCGCTGGGGTGGGCCTGCTCTACGAGCCCGAAAAGTATGAGATTGAAGGCGACGGTAGAAATTCCAACGGTTTTGTTGGGCTCCGCTTCCGCCACCGCTTCGACGTCGCTTACCTGCGCCTTCCCGTGATGGTACGCTACACTTACCCCCGGGGCAAAGTGGTGCCGGTAGCTGAGATAGGTTTCACCGTAGCCTACGCAGTGAAAAACAATACCACCGCTGAGCAAATGGACAGAAATGGCAAGTACTCCCAAATCCAGACTCTGGAAGGCGCCACCGGTGATTCTTTTCGCCGCAACCAGCTAGGCATAGGGGCCGGCCTGGGGTTAAGTACTCACGTTGCTGACGGACATGCCCTTTCCTTTTTAATGCGCGCCGAGCAGACCGATGGCTTCAGCAACAGCCAGCAAATCG
This sequence comes from Hymenobacter humi, assembly GCF_042665855.1. NCBI lineage: Bacteria > Pseudomonadati > Bacteroidota > Cytophagia > Cytophagales > Hymenobacteraceae > Hymenobacter > Hymenobacter humi. The sequence goes on from NZ_JBHTEK010000001.1 coordinate 1,983,874, forward strand.
GAGTTAGCGTTCTGCACCTTTACGGCCTGCTTAGCTTTGACCTGACCAAGTAACCATTTCCCTGGTATTGAACTTCACGGCAGTGTTTTACTGTCCCCTTTGTTTACGTTTTCTCATGCTCTTCCGTCGTTTAGGTTTCTCCCTTGTTCCCGCCTTAGTGCTGGCCCTGGCCTCCGGCTGCCAGCGTGCGGCCTACGCGCCCACGGCTCACTTTGCGCCCGTCACCAGCCAGACCGTGGGCAAAACCCAGGCCGAGGACCCCGCCGCGGCGGCCCTCATCGCGCCTTACCACGACAAGGTGACCACCCAGATGCAGGAGGTATTGGGCAATGCGCCGTCGGCCTTGGTGAAAATGCCAGGCGAGTCGCCCCTGGCCAATTTCGTGGCCGACTTGCAGCGTGCCCGCGCCAGCCAGGCGTTGGGCCAGCCCGTTCCGCTGGGTGTGATGACCAACGGCGGCCTGCGCGCCGGCCTGCCGGCCGGGCCGGTTACGCTGGGCTCGGTGTTTGAGCTGATGCCGTTTGAGAACGAACTGGTGGTGCTCGACGCGCCCGGCCCGGTAGTGCAGCGGCTGTTTGAGTACGCGGCCCGCATCAAGATGGCGGTGTCAGGCGCGACCTATACCGTCACCTTCGACGGCCTGCCCAAGGACATCCGCATCGGCGGCCAGCCCTTCGACGCCAACCAGAACAAAACCTGGCCCATTGCCATCTCCGATTACCTGGCTTCGGGCGGCGACAACATGGTGTTCTTCAAGGAACTCACGCCCCGCCACACCAACATCCTGCTGCGCAACGCCATTGCCGACTACATCCGCGGCCTCACCAAGGCCGGCAAACCCGTGACGGCCCAGGTGGAAGGCCGTGTTAAGGCTAATTAAGAATGAAGAATGAGGAATGAAGAATTGGCATACCGTGCGAAACGCTTCATTCCTCCTTTCCGCTTAGTTCTTCCTTCCTGATTCTTCATTCCTCATTCAAAATGACTACTCGCCGCGAATTTCTCCGCAACTCCCTGCTCGGCACCGCCGGCCTCACCGTGCTGGGCGGCCTGGCCAATTCGGCCGAAGCCGCTGCCGCTGCCAAAGCGCCCGTCAAGCTTACCATCCTGCACACAAACGACATGCACTCGCGCATCGAGCCTTTTCCCGACAACGGCGGGCAGTGGGCCGGGCTGGGTGGCATGGCGCGCCGCGCGGCCCTCGTGAAGGAAATCCGCAGCAAGGAACCCAACGTGCTGCTGCTCGACTCGGGCGACATCTTCCAGGGCACGCCGTATTTCAACTTCTTTGGCGGGGAGCTGGAATACAAGCTGATGAGCCAGATGAATTACGACGCCAGCACCCTGGGCAACCACGATTTCGACAACGGCCTCGATGGCCTGCAGCGCCAGCTGCCAAACGCCACCTTCCCGTTCCTGATTGCCAACTACGACTTCTCGAAAACCCCTTTGGCCGGCCGTTTTGCGCCCTACAAGGTGTTTGAGAAGCAGGGCATCCGCATCGGCGTGTTCGGCCTGGGCATTGAGCTGGCCGGGCTGGTGGGCGACAAGAATTTTGGCGCCACCGTGTACCTCGACCCCGTGGCCAAGGCCAAGGAGATGGCCGCCCAGCCTGCGCGGCCCCGAAAAGTGCGACCTGGTTATCTGCCTCTCGCACCTGGGCTACAAGTACGAAAGCGCCAAGCTCGACGACCGCAAGCTGGCAGCCCAGGTAGCCGGCATCGACCTAATACTGGGCGGGCACACCCACACCTTCATGGATGCCCCGGAGCCCATTGCCAGCCCCGATGGCCGCTCCACGCTCATCAACCAGGTGGGCTGGTCGGGTATAAATTTGGGAAGACTGGATTATGAATTTTCCCCGAAAACCAAACGGGCCGGTTTAGCCAGTGCCTCCGTGGTGCCGGTACGGGCAGCCTGTTAAAAGCACGACAAAAACAAGGAAGCCGCGGCTTTTTTAAGTGCGGAGTTTTCCACAATTTTGTGCCCCTCTAAAAAATTGGGCTGCTTTCGGGCGCCTGCTTTTATTACTTTTTTCGCTCCCGGTCCGCACCCGGCTGTTGTCTAACTGCACTTATGCTCAAAGATTTTCGCACGGTTTGGGCTGGCTGCTTGCGCAGCATCTCGGCGGAAATCGGGGAGCAGAGCTTTAAGACGTGGTTTCAGCCCATCGTGCCGGTCGAGCCTGAAGGGCAACGTGCTCACCATTCAGGTGCCGAGCGCCTATTTCTACGACTGGCTGGAGGAGCACTACGTGGACGAGCTGCGCCGCGCCCTGCTCAAAGAATTGGGCACCGACGGCCGGCTCGAATACAGCGTGGTGGTGGACCAGGGCAACGAGCAGGCCCCGCCCCGCGCGCTGCACCTGCCGCCCTCCCGCAAAACCTCGGCGCCCGACCCGCGCGACGCACCCCAGCCCATGCCCAGTACCGTGGGCAACCCGCTGGCGGGCAGCGGCCGGGCCGCCTCGGCGCGCTACGTGAACTCGCAGGCGGTGCGCACCACGCCGCGCGGCAACTTTGGCATCAACAACCAGTCGGCCGACACCATGGCCCCGCCGCGCAACCCCTTCGACACGGCCCGCCCTATGGACGGCAACCTCGTGCCGTCGCAGCTCAACGGCTCGTACACCTTCGACAACTACATTGAGGGCGACTGCAACCGCCTCGCCCGCTCGGCTGGCCTCGCGGTGGCCAACAAGCCCGGCACCACCAGCTTCAACCCGCTGATGGTGTACGGCGGCGTGGGCCTGGGCAAAACGCACCTGGTGCAGGCCATCGGCAACCACATCAAGGCCACCGCGCCCGAGCGGTTTGTGCTGTACGTGTCGGCCGAGAAGTTCACGAACCAATTCATTGACAGCGTGCAGCGCGCGCAGGTGCAGGACTTCGCCAACTTCTACCTGCAGGTAGATGCCCTCATTCTCGACGACGTGCAGTTTCTGGCCAACAAGGGCAAGACGCAGGAGATGTTCTTTCACATCTTCAACCACTTGCACCAGTCCGGCAAGCAGATTGTGATGACTTCCGACCGGCCGCCCAAGGACCTGCAGGGTCTGGAAGACCGGTTGCTGAATCGCTTTAAGTGGGGCCTGACGGCCGATGTGCAAAGCCCCGACTTCGAGACGCGGGTGGCCATCATCCGCAACAAGATGGAGCAGGACGGCATCGACATTCCGCCAGACCACGTGGTGGACTACCTCGCCAACTCGGTGCACACCAACGTGCGCGAGCTGGAAGGCGTGATTGCCTCGCTGGTGGCCCAAAGCAGCCTGAGCCGCCGCGACATCGACCTGGAAATGGTGAAGCAGGCCCTGCGCCACATCATCGAGGAAGTGGAAGCCGAGGTCAACCTCGACTTCATTCAGAAGACCGTGGCCGCTTATTTCAACATCTCCGTGGAGCTGCTGAAAGACAAAACCCGCAAGAAAGAAGTGGTGACGGCCCGGCAGGTGGCTATGTACTTTGCCAAGCACCACACCGCGCACACGCTGAAAACCATCGGTTTCCATTTCGGTGGGCGCGACCACACCACCGTGATGCACTCGGTGCAGACGGTGTCGGATTTGGTGGATTCGGACAAGAAATTCCGCGAGCAGGTAGAAGAGCTCCGGAAGAAGTTCGCAAAGTAGGGCGCGGGCGTTTTAGGCGGTAGCCGCCGAATTGCTTTCTACCAATTGCACGCCGTGCTTGGCGGCAAATTGCCGCACCTGCTCCCGGAAGCGGTTTTTACGCATCTTGCCTTTCACCTCGCGCAGGTTCAGGGCATACACTTCGCCGTCTTTTTGCTGCACGCGTAGCATGGATGGGCGCAGCTCCAGGGCGGCGATTTTCTCGGCGGCAAACACTTGCTTGGCCCGGAAGAGGCCGCTCTTGTGCACGAGGTAGCCGGGCGCAAACTCCAGGTAGCTCTGGGTGCCAAAAATGGGCGCATTGTGCACCAGTACGTAGCCGATGTACACAAACGTGAACACCAGGAACACCCAGTGCAGGAAGTGATAGTCGTTGGCGTTGGTGTCGCCCCACATGGAGAACAGCACGTACGCCAGCCAAAAGCCGCCGATGGCTAATTGTCCCCAAAAGGGAATGCGGGAAGTATTGGCGGGGCGAAGGCGGATGCGAGTGGTACCAGTGGGCATGGGGCAAATTTAGTGCGGAAAGCAGGAACGGCCGTGCGGAAATCCAGGAGCCTCAGTGGCGAACGAAAAAAGGCTCGGGAAAGGAAGAACGTCATGCTGAGCGGAGCGAAGCATCTTTACCACGAGAGTAATTACTTACACGGGAAAGATGCTTCGCTCCGCTCAGCATGACGTTCTATTCAAGGCCCAGTTTGGGGCGTCCTTTAGCCGACAAACTTGGCTTCCAGGGTCATCTTGGGCACGGCGGCGAGCAGCTTCGAAACGGGGCAGTTGGCCTTGGCGTCTTCGGCGTGCTTCTGGAAATCCTCGGACGTGATGTTGCCGCCGCTCACGTGGCCTTCGGTGCTGATGTGGATGTGCTCGATGACGGGGTTGCCGTTGTTGGGGTTCATCGTCACCGTCGACGTGGTGTTGATGCTCTGCACTTGGTGGCCGTGCCGGGTGAGCGCACCCGCCAGGTACATGGTGTAGCAGCCGGCGTGGGCCGCGCCGATGAGCTCTTCGGGGTTGGTGCCGGGCTTGCCTTCGAAGCGGCTGCCGACGGAGTAAGGGGCGTTGAGCAAGCCGCTTTCGGTGGTGAGCGTGCCGCTGCCTTTGATGTCGCCGGTCCAGGCGGCGGTGCCTTTGTGGTCTGCCATGATGCTTTGGTAATTGGTGAGTTAATTGTTGAGATTAGGAAACATGCCTAACGGCCACAAGTTGGCGGGGTTGCCGCGCCCGCAAACCGCTGAACCCCGCCAACGTACCTTCGCAGCCCCTCAAATGGCGTTTTTATTTGGATTATGGGATTGAAATCTGCGCTGAGCCGGCCGCTGGCCCGGTACATTGCCCGGCGCTACCAGCGCTGGCAGCACCGGCCCGAAGCCACCCAGCTCAACCTGCTGCGCCAGCTCACGGCCACGGCCGCCGGCACCGCGTTTGGCCGCGCCCACGACCTGGGCAGCGTGCGCACACCCACCGACCTGGCCCGGCAGGTGCCCGTGCGCGACTACGAAGCCCTCAAACCCTGGTTTGACCGCACCCAGGCCGGCGAGGCCGACGTGCTCTGGCCCGGCCACCCGCTGTACCTGGCCAAAACCAGCGGCACCACTTCCGGCACCAAGTACATCCCCATCACGCGGGCCAGCATTCCCAACCACATCGAAGGCGCCCGCGATGCGCTGTTTCACTACATCTACCGCACCGGCCGCAGCCAGTTTCTCGATGGCAAGCTGATTTTCCTGTCGGGCTCGCCGGAGCTGGAACTGCACCATGGTATCCGCACCGGCCGGCTTTCGGGCATTGCCAACCACCACGTGCCGGCCTACCTGCGCCGCAACCAGCTGCCCAGCTACGCCACCAACATCATCGAAGACTGGGAAACCAAGCTCGAGCGCATCGTGGACGAAACTCTGGGCCAGCAAATGACCCTGATTTCGGGCATTCCGCCCTGGGTGCAGATGTACTTTGACCGCCTCACCGCCCGCACCGGCCGGCCCATCAAGGACATATTCCCCGACTTCAACCTGTTCGTCTACGGCGGCGTCAACTTCGAGCCTTACCGCGCCAAGCTATTCGAAAGCATCGGCCGGCCCGTGGATAGTATTGAGCTGTTTCCGGCCTCCGAAGGCTTCCTGGCCTTCCAGGACGAGCCCGGCAACCCGGGGTTGCTGCTGCTGCTCAACAGCGGCATCTTCTTCGAATTCGTCCCCGCCGAGCGGTTTTTCGAGCCCAACGCGCCCCGCCTCACCATTGCCGATGTTGAGCTGGATAAGCAGTACGCCGTGCTGCTCACCTCAAATGCGGGGCTGTGGGCCTACTCGCTGGGCGATACCGTGCGCTTCGTGAGCCTGCGGCCGCACCGCGTGGTAGTCACCGGCCGCATCAAGCACTTCCTTTCTGCCTTCGGCGAGCACGTCATCGGCGAGGAAGTGGAGCAGGCGCTGCGCGAAACCATGGCTCAATTTCCGGAAGTGGAGGTCATCGAATTCACCGTGGCGCCGCTGGTGAGCGACGACCCCGCCACGCCCTCGCGCCACGAGTGGCTAATGGAATTTGCCCGCCCGCCGCGCGATGCTGCTGCTTTTGCCGCCGCGCTGGATGCCGCGCTGCGCCGCCGCAACTCGTATTACGACGACTTGCGCAAGGGGAATATTCTGGCGCCGCTGCAACTCACGCAGTTGCCGGTGGGGGCGTTTCAGCGGTACATGAAAAGCCTGGGCAAGCTGGGCGGGCAGAACAAGGTGCCGCGGCTGGGAAATGATAGGAAGGTAGCGGAGGGTTTGGCTAAAGCAGGCTAGAAATTCGTAACTTTCAGCATGCCTCGCCTCGATAGAACCGTTACCCGGAAAGTGCTACTGCACCATGACCAAGATGCGGAAGACGTAGCATACTGGCTCACGAAAACGCCGCAGGAACGCCTTGATGCGCTCGAATACTTGCGTGCCCACTCTTTATGGTTCTATTTCCGCCATGACCCTAGCCAATTCTCTGGACCAAGATTACAAAGAGTTTATCGAGTTGTTAAACGCGCACGGCGTTAGGTATATGGTGGTGGGCGGCTATGCGGTGGCCTACCACGGCTACATCCGCCAGACTGGCGACATCGATGTGTGGGTCGAAATTTCCGAAGAAAACGCGGCCCGGCTGGTGCGCGTGATGCAGGCGTTTGGCTTTGGAAACATGTACCGGGAAGCCGATTTCTTGCAGCCGGGGCATTTTATTCAACTCGGCGTGGCGCCGGTTCGGATTGATATCCTGAACGACGTGGACGGCGTAACCTTCTCCGACTGCTTTCCGGCCCTTGAGGCGACTGTTTGGGACGGCGTTCCCATCAATTTCATCAGCTTGGCCGACCTGCGCAAGAACAAAGCCAGTACCGGCCGCGCCAAAGACGCCGCCGATTTACGTAACCTCAATAAAGTGAAGCGGAAATAAGCTAACAGTCTATCCTTTCGTGTCCAAGCTTCTCTTGCCCCTGAGAATATTTAATATCGTCGCGGTCGGGCTAATTTTTGCCTGTGTGGCTTTTCTCTCTTGCGCTTTTTATTTGGGAACTCCAGAGATGCACCAAGAATTAAAGCAGCATTTGATGAAGAACTTTTTTGGACGTTTCGGTGCGTTCGTCTCATTTGGACTTGCGCTAACTAGGAAGTGTTAACAGTGAGAAGTAAATTGGAGCATGGATTTTCTGCTAACGGAAGCGCAGTGGGCACGCATCGCGCCCCTGCTGCCGGGTCGAGAAGGCACGAGCGGGGGCCGGGGCCACGACAACCGGCGTTTCGTGGAGGCGGTGCTCTGGTTGACGCGCAACGGTTGCCGCTGGCGGGCCTTGCCGGCCGAATGGGGCAACTGGCACACGACGTACACGCGCTTCCAGCGCTGGGCCGCGTCCGGCGTGTGGGCCCGGGTGCTGGCGGCCGTGCAGCAGGACGACGCGCTGCACACGCTGCTGGTCGATTCGACCACCGTGCGGGCCCACCAGCACGCGAGCGGCGCGCGCAAAAACGGACCGCAAGCCCTCGGGCGCAGCCGCGGCGGCTTGACCAGCAAGCTGCACGTGGCCGCCGATGCGCAGGGGCGGCTTGTGCGCTGCCGGCTGACAGCCGGCCAGCGCCACGACGCCCCGCAGGCCTTGCCGCTGCTCGAGGGGCTGGCCCCGACGCACCTCGTCGCCGACCGCGGCTACGATTCCGACCCGCTCGTGGCCGCGCTCGCCGCCCGCGGCACCTGCGCCGTGATTCCGCCCCGGTGCAAGCGCCGCACCCCGCGGGCTTACGACGCGGCCCGCTACGCCCAGCGCCACCCCGTCGAGCGACTCTTCAGCCGCCTCAAGCAGTTTCGCCGCGTGGCCACCCGTTACGACAAGCTCGATGCGCATTTCTTGGCCTTTGTTCATTTGGCGGCGACCGTTTTGTGGCTCCGTGACTGTTAACACTTCCTAACTACTTATGCTGATTAATCTGCTTGCCGCTTGGAGTATTTCGCTGCCTGTTACTACGGCCTATTGGGTGGCGCGCAAAGCTGCATTAGCTTCGATAGTGGGCTCTTTGGCGGGAACTATCATTTTCTTTAGCGTCTGATGCCTCTTCCAAAACGCGCCCTCCATGCCGCCTGCCAAGCCTTCATTCAGGAGCGCATCGACGCGGCCCGCACGGCCATGCAGGCAGCCCAGGAATCTTCCAGCTCCGAAACCAAGAGCAGCGCCGGCGACAAGTATGAAACCGGCCGCGAAATGGCCAACGCCGAACGCGACCGCAACGCCGCGCATATGCAGCAGGCCCAGCAGCTGCAAGTTGAGTGGCCCGCATCAGCCCCGAGGCGCCTTGTGATACCGTGCGGCCCGGCGCGCTGGTGACCACCAGCATGGGCCGGTTCTACATCAGCATCAGCGCGGGCAAGCTGGCGGTGGACGGCGCTCCCGAGGTGTTTGCCGTATCGGTCGCGGCGCCGGTGGCGTTGGCGCTCAAGGGCCTGCGGGCAGTGGAGGAGGCCGTGTTCAACGGCAAGGCGGTGCGGGTAACGGCGGTGGAGTAGGGGCCCGGCTACCGGGCGTGCCACTCGGCCAGCAGCGCGGGGAGCCGGCTTGTGCCTTCGGTGAGCCAGTGCATAGCCGAAGCGGCATCGGAAAAATAGTGCGACTCAAACCGGATGCTGGGCTGCACCAAATCGTGAAGTGCGTCGATGGCCAACTGGTTGTGAATGCGGTTGCTGTCGATGGCCAGTATCAGATGCTCCAGCGGCAGCTGCACAATATTGGGCATCCAGTGGGTGCCCAGCCACAGTTCGTCTTCTACCGGAATATTGGGCACGCTGTTCATGTCGATGAGCAGGGCGCGCACGGTCAGTTGGCGGGCCAGGTCCAGCAGTTGCGCGGCACTGGTGCGGAGGGTTTTGGTGCCCTCGCCGGAAATCCATTCCAGACGCAGCAGGCCCAGCGCGGCGTCGTACTGCAAACTAAAGTCCGGAATGTGGCTGATTATCACAAGGAGCTGAATTCAACACGCGCGGGTGCCAACGCGGGTGCAAGCTCTACGCACTGGCTGCGGTGGCTGGTTTTGGTGGTTCAGAGAAATCCGGGCGCCGGGCCGCGCCTTATTTCCACTCGCCACCGCCCTCGACGGGCTTTTCATTTTCGGGCTTGATGAGCCGAAATTCTACCCGGCGGTTCACGCGGGCGTCGGCTTCGGTCAGCTCGTCTTTGAGGGGGCGCGAGGAGCCGTAGCCCAGGCTTTCGATGCGGTCGGGCTTGAGCTTGCCTTTGCGCTCGATGTACTTGCGGATTTCCTCGGCGCGGTCCTGCGAGAGCTGCTCGTTCACGTCGGGGTCGCCGCTGGTATCGGTGTGGCCCCCGATGTTGAGCCGGAACGTGGGGTGGTCGACCAGGAAAATGGCAATGCGGTCGAGCGTGGTGTGCATAGACGGCAAAATGGCCGACTTGCCCTGCTGAAACTCGATGTTCTTGAAAATGAGCGGCAGCTTGTAGTCGATGCTGTTGGTGAGCAGCGTCATCACCGTGTCGCCCTTCAGCTCAAACTGCTTTTCCACCGAGAAAAAGTCAGTGCTCTGGATGAGCATGGCGTAGTGCGAGCCCTCAATCAGCTCAAAGTCGAACGTGCCATCGGGCCGGATGAACTTGCTGGCGACCTCAATGCCGTTGTCGGTATCGATGATGCTCACAATGCCCTTGAGCGGCTTGCTGGATACCGAGTCCAGCAAGGTGCCTTCTACGTGCGTGGTGGCCAGGGGCTGGGCCTCCATGGGCAGCGGGAAGGAGTAGAGGTCCAGGTTGTTGAGGTCCTGAGCTTCGGAACGGGCGTAGTAGAGGTTTTTGCTGTCGCGGTCGATAGTGAAGTAATACTCAGAACCCTTGCCGTTTACCAGCGGGCCGATGTTTTTGGGCTCCTGCCAGAGGCCTTGCACCCGGTAGGTTTTGTAGATGTCAAAGTCGCCGAAATTGAGCAGCTGTCCGCGCGAGCTGAAGTACAGCACGTGGTAGAGCGGGTGGTAGAAGGGGCTCACCTCGCTCTCGCGGGTATTCACCACCGGGCCGGCGTTCTGGGCCTGGCTCCACTCGCCGTTGCGCAGCTTGTGGGTGAAGTAGATGTCGGAAAGCCCGAAGCCGCCCAGGCGGTCGGAGGCGAAGTAGAGTGTGTCCTCGTTTTGGGAGAGGGTGGGCTGCGAGTCCCAGGCCGGCGAGTTCACGGCCGTGCCGAGGCTTTTGGGGGCGCTCCACTTGCCGTCTTTGCCCTTGGTGGCCGTAAACAAGTCGCAGTTGCCGTGGCAGGTGGCGCACTCGCAGCGGGCGAAGAAAATCGTTTTGCCGTCTTTGCTCAGGCAGGCCGAGCCTTCGTTGTTGGGCGAGTTGATGGGCTTGGGCAGCGGCTCGGCATCGGACCAGTTGATGCCTTCTCGGTGCGAGGTGTACAGGTCTTCGTCGATGACGCCCGTGATACCGCGGCGCTTGCGCTTGCTGCTGAAAATAATGGTGGAGTCGTTGCCGCTCAGCGCGGGCCCGTAGTCCGGCAGCTTGCTGTTGATGCCGTCGCCCATGCTCGTGTACACGCCCCGAGGCGGGTGAAACGTGTTGATGTTCTTGCGGTACTCCACGATGTCGTAGTACGTTTTCAGGGGCACGTACAGGTCCTGGTTTTTCTGCTCCAGCGAATCGTAGTAGAGCTGCACCTTGGTGATGTCGGTGCGGTGGTGCTTGAGGGCGAGGCGGTAGTACGCTTTGGCTTTTTCCGGCTGGTTTTCGCGCTCCAGCAGCTGGCCCAGGCGCCAGAGCATGTCGGTGTTGCGGGCAAAATTCGTGGTGCCGAATTGAGCTACATATTTTTCGAGCAGCACGCGCGCCGAGCGGTAGTCATGCCGACGCTCGGCCTTGGCAATGGCGCGCAGAGACTTTTTGTTCTCGAAAAATTGATATTCATTGATTTTGACAAAGTCCGGGGTGCCGTCGCGGCGCATGCGCAGCTTGCGGCGCGTGTGGTTGCTCAGGCTGGCCACCCGGTAAGAGCCGGGAGCAATGGCCGGGCGGGCCGCCTTAGCTCCTGGCTTCGCAGAACCGGCTTTGCGACTAGCCGGGGCACCGGTCCTAGCGGTATCAGCGGGCAGATTGGCAGCGGCCGGAGTGCTTTTCGTGGGCCGCCGTTGGGCTTGCGCCAACGGAGCGACGGCCATTCCTAACAGGAGCAGGAAAAGAAATGGGCACCGACGCAATAAAAGGGACATTGGAAAAGTAATGAAAACAATAATTCACGCAAGTTGCCAACAATTTAACGATTTATGAACTGTTGCGGGCCCAACTGGTGTCATCTAGTGCGCCGCTTTGGCGGGGCGTCCCGGCTGGCACGGCCCTTGAAGCACAAAGGCGCCGGGAAACCGTACCTTGTACTTCCCGCTTCAGTAGGCGGCGGGCTGCCAATCTGGCACCCGCTGCCGTTGTTTTTGGCTTTATCCTCGTCCATGCGTCTGGCATCCGTTTCTTCCTCCGCTGCGTCTTCCATCCAAGCGTTCAGCGATTCTAATTCCCAACCCGAAGCCATCGCCATCATGGCCGCCGACCCCGACCACCTCCTGCGCGGCGATGACGCCCCGCCCACTTTGCCCTTGCTACCTGTGCGCAACACCGTCCTATTTCCGGGCGTGGTGCTGCCGGTCACGGTCACCCGCAAAAAGAGCATCAAGCTCGTGCGCAAGGCCTACGCCGCCGACAAGCTCCTGGGCGTAGTAGCCCAGCAAAGCCCCGACGCCGACGAGCCCACCACCGACGAGCCTGCACCCCGTGGGCACGCTGGCGCGCATTCTCAAGCTGCTCGAGCAGCCCGACGGCCAGGTCACCATCATCCTGCAGGGCCAAGTGCGCTTCACCATCGAAGAGCAGCTCACCTTCACGCCCCAGGCTCACGGCGCGCGTCAGCTACTTCTCCGAAGTGGCGCTGAACCCCGAGATTCCCGGCGAGTTTGGCCTGCTGCAAGCCCTGCGCGAAGCGGCTACCAAGGTGCTGGAGCTGACCCCCGAAATCCCCATGGAAGCCCGGGCCATGCTCGACGGCATCCAGTCGCCGGCGTTCCTCACGCATTTCCTGTCTTCGAACGTGCAGGCTCGACCTGGCTGCCAAGCAAAAGCTGCTGGAGCTGGCCGACCCCGAGCAGCAAGCCCGCCAGCTGCTCGAAGCGCTGTTGAGCCAGGCCGAACTGCTGGAAATCAAGCAGGACATTCGGTCTAAGACCCACACCGGCATCGACGCCCAGCAGCGCGAGTACTTCCTGCGCCAGCAGCTCAAGACCCTGCAGGACGAGCCTGGGCCAGGAAGGCCCCGACGAGGACATGCACCGCCTGCGCGCCCGCGCCGAAACCAAAAATGGCCCGAGTCGGTGGCGCTTCATTTCAAAAAGGAAATGGACAAGCTGTCGCGCACCAACCCCATGGCCCCCGATTATTCGGTGAGCATCAACTACGTCGAGTTCCTGCTCGACCTGCCCTGGGGCGAGTACACCAAGGACAAGTTCAACCTCAAGCAAACCAAGAAAATCCTCGACGCCGACCACTTCGGCCTCGAAAAGGTGAAGGAGCGGATTCTGGAGTACATCGCCGTGCTCAAGCTCAAGCAGGACCTGAAGGCGCCCATTCTGTGCCTCTACGGCCCTCCCGGCGTAGGCAAAACCTCCCTGGGCCGCAGCATCGCGGCCGCCATGGGCCGCAAGTACGTGCGCATGAGCCTGGGTGGGGTGCGTGACGAAGCCGAAATCCGCGGCCACCGCAAAACCTACGTGGGCGCCATGCCCGGCCGCATTATCTCGCAGATTAAAAAGGCCGGCGCCAGCAACCCCGTCATTATCCTCGATGAGATTGACAAGGTGAGCAGCGACTTCCGCGGCGACCCCAGGCTCGGCCCTGCTCGAGGTGCTCGACCCGGAGCAGAACGCCACCTTCACCGACAACTACCTGGAGGTAGAGTACGACTTGAGCAAGGTCCTGTTCATCGCCACGGCCAACTCGCTCGACACCATTCAGCCCGCCCTGCGCGACCGGATGGAAATCATCGACCTCACCGGCTATACCCAGGAAGAGAAGGTGCAGATTGCCCGCAAGCACCTCTGGCCCAAGCAGCTCAAGGAGCACGGCCTGGGCGAGGCAGAAGTGAAAATCACGGATGCCGCCCTGCACCGCGTGGCCGACGACTACACCCGGGAAAGCGGCGTACGCGGCCTGGAGCGCAAGCTCGCGGCCGTAACGCGCAACCTGGCCCGCCGCAAGGCCGGCAAAGAGTCCGTGCCCGCCGTAATTGAGCCGGCCGATATCCGCAAAATTCTCGGCGCGGCCATCTTCGACCGCGACCAGTACCAGGACAACGACACCGCCGGCGTGGTAACGGGCCTGGCCTGGACCAGCGTGGGCGGCGATATCCTCTTCGTGGAAAGCCTCCTGAGCCGCGGCCGGGGCAAGCTCACGCTCTCGGGCCAGGTGGGCGACGTGATGAAGGAATCGGCCATCACGGCGTTGAGCTATCTGCGCAGCCGGGCCGATGAGATTGGCATCGACTACCGCCTCTTTGAGCAGTACGACCTGCACATTCACTTCCCCGAAGGCGCCGTGCCCAAGGACGGCCCCAGCGCGGGTATTGCCATTTTTACCAGCATGGCTTCGGCCTTCACGCAGCGCCGCGTGCGCCCGCGCCTGGCCATGACCGGCGAAATCACCCTGCGCGGCAAGGTGCTGCCCGTAGGCGGCATCAAGGAAAAGCTGCTGGCCGCCCGCCGCGCCGGCATGAAGGATATCATTCTCTGCCCCAAAAACCGCAAGGACATTGAGGAAATCCAGGAGGACTACCTCAAAGGCCTCACCATTCACTACGCCGACCGCGTCGACGACGTGCTGCGCGTGGCCCTGCTCGACGAGCTAGTGCCGCACCCGCAGAAGCTGCCGGTGCGCGACGAGCCGATTCCCGCCGTTGGGCCCAGCGTGGAAGTGCAGTAGTCTGGGTTAGCTCAACTGGCGGCTCTGATGCTTAAGCATCTTGTTGGCTCAACTAACCCAATCGCCTGCCATGCTCATCTGGCGTCCGCCTGCGAAGCGTCTTATGACCGAAGAACGATTCGTTCGAACGTGATAAGATGCTTCGCGAGCGGACGCCAGATGAGCATGACAGGCGATTGAGGTAGTTGAGCACGCGAAATGTTTCGCTGCGCTCAGCATGACGTTCTTTTTCAGTTCGCACTGCTGAGAATGGAGCCTGCAGGTACGTTTCAGCCCAACGAGGCGTTGGGGGCCGCGGGAGGCTCTGCTTCTCCCTTATCTTAGACCGATGAAGCACTTTTCCGCTTGCCGGGTTGCCGGGTTTTGCTTGTTGTTTGGCATAATGGGGGGTCAGGGGGCCGTGGCGCAGCAGCGGGCGGCCGCGCCGTGTTTCCCTTTCTCGACCTGTCCACCGGCGCACAGCTGGCGGCTTTGGGCGGCATGAGCGTCTCGGCCCGCAACGACGACCCCACCATGCTGTTTGCCAATCCGGCCTTGCTGAACCCGGACATGGACGGCCGCCTGGCCCTGAGCTATGCCGCCTACGTGGCCGATATCAAGCAAAGCACCGCGGCCTACGTCTTCAATACGGCCAAGGCCGGGCGCTTCGGCGTCGGCATCACCTACCTCAACTACGGCGATTTTCAGAGCTACGACGCGGCCGGCAACAGCCTGGGCTCTTTTGGCGTGAACGAGTACACCGTGGGCGTGTCGGACTCTTATACCAAGGGCAAGTTCACCTTCGGCGCCACCACCAAGCTGGCCGTTTCCAGCATCGCGGGCAGCCGGTCGGTTGCCGGTGTGGGCGATGTTGGGGTGGTTTACAAGCATCCAACGCAGGATTTCACGGCGGGCTTGGCCGTGAAGAGCGCCGGCTATCAGTTTTCGCCGTACCCGGGCACCGACCGCGGGCCGCTGCCGCTGGATGTGCAAATTGGGGCCACCATCAAGCCCGAGCACATGCCGCTGCGCTTTTCTCTCACCGCCCACCACCTGCAGCAGTGGGACATTCAATACCTCGACCCCAACCAGCGTAGCGGGTTCGCTGCCGACACTACCCGCAAAAACCGGGCAAAAGCTTCGGCGACAATCTGGCCCGGCACTTCACTGTCAGCGCCGCTCTCGAATTGAGCAAGAACTTCCAGCTACGTGCTGGTTATAACCACCTGCAGCGCCGCGAGCCTGCGCTTGGAGAATACCAGCGGCGGCGCCGGTTTCAGCTTTGGCATCATGCTAAAAATCAGTGCCTTTCAAATCGATTATACCCACGCCGTGCTGCAGGCGGCCGGCTCCAGCGAGTACTTCACGCTGTCGCGCAGCCTAGATTCTTTGTTTAAGAAGAAAGAGTAAAATTCTGTTTGAATTGAAAAGAACTGTCATCCTGAGCTTGCGAAGGACCTTATCACCGTAGAAGGGTTGTAATTGCTGTAAGCCGTTCTGTCTTCCTAAGGTCCTTCGCCGCCGCTTGATGCGCGGAATGCTCAGGATGACGGGTCCTTTATCCGCTTTCCTCATTCACCACTTATGCTCAACCAAGATTTCCTGACCCCGGCCCAGATTGTGGCCGAGCTCGACAAATACATCATCGGCCAGCACGAAGCCAAGCGCCACGTGGCCATTGCCTTGCGCAACCGTTGGCGCCGCCTGCACGCCCCGGCCGACATGCAGGCCGAAATCGTACCCAACAACATCCTCATGATTGGGGCCACCGGCGTGGGCAAAACCGAGATTGCCCGCCGCCTGGCCCACCTTGCCGACGCCCCCTTTGTAAAGGTGGAAGCCAGCAAATTCACCGAAGTGGGCTACGTGGGCCGCGACGTGGAAAGCATGGTGCGCGACCTGGCCGAGCAAAGCGTGGCCCGCGTGCGCCAGCGACGCCAGGAAGCCGTGAAAGCCCAGGCCGCCGATGCGGTGGAAGAATTGATTCTTGACGCGTTGATTCCTGCCGTGCCCCGGCCGGCCGGTTCCAAAGCCGGCGTGGGCTTCGGCAGCAGTGGGGGAGATGATGACATGCCCCAATCGGATGCCGAGCTCAACGAGCGCACGCGCGAGCGGTTCCGCCAGAAAATCAAGAACGGCGAGGCTCGAAGACCGCCGCATCGAAATTCAGGTGGCGCAGGCCGGCCCCAGCATCGGCGTGATGGGCGCGCCTCCCGGCATGGACGAAGGCACGCTCTCGGGCTTGCAGGACATGCTGGGCAACATGCTGCCCAAGAAAACCCGCAAGCGCAAAGTGACCGTGGCCGAAGCCCGCAAGCTCCTGTTGGAAGAGGAAGCCGCCAAGCTCATCGACATGGACGAGGTGAAGGAAGAAGCCATCCGCCAGGCCGAGAATGCCGGCATCATCTTCATCGACGAAATCGACAAAGTGGCCAGCAGCGGCGGCAGCAAGTCCGGCGGCGGGCCCGACGTAAGCCGCCAGGGCGTGCAGCGCGACCTGCTGCCCATCGTGGAAGGCTCGGCCGTGAGCACCAAGTACGGCATCGTCAACACCGACCACATCCTGTTCATCGCCGCCGGCGCCTTCCACGTCAGCAAGCCGTCCGACCTGATTCCGGAGCTGCAGGGCCGCTTCCCCATCCGCGTGGAGCTGCAGAGCCTGACGAAGGACGACTTCTTCCGCATTCTGAAAGACCCCAAAAACGCCCTTACCAAGCAGTACGAAGCCCTACTCAAAGCCGAAGAAGTTGAGCTAACCTTCGAGGACGCTGCGCTGGAGCGAGTGGCCGAAATCGCCTCTGAAGTCAACGCCGAGGTCGAGAACATCGGCGCCCGCCGCCTACACACGGTGATGAGCCGGCTGCTGAACGACATCCTCTTCGACGTGCCCGATAAGATTGGCGCCAATGCCCACATCCTCATCACGGCCGACCTGGTTAACGAACGGCTCAACAGCATGGTCAAAAACCGCGACCTGAGCCAGTACATTCTCTGAGCAAGCCCGAGCAGGCTGCATAAAAAAGCCCCGACCAGATGGCCGGGGCTTTTTTGTGGCTGACTCCGAGAGCCGCTTAGTACAGCGGGTTCTGAGCAATCAGGCCGTTGGTCAGGCTTACCTCGCGGAACGGAATGGGGAACAGGTTCCGGAACGACTGGGTGTAGCTGGGCAGGGCAGTCTGTACCGTGTTGGTACGGCGCAGGTCGAACCAGTACAAACCTTCGTAAGCAAACTCCAGGCGGCGCTGCAACAGAATATCGGTAATCAGGGCCGGTGCCGTAATGGCCGTGGTGGGAGCCAGGCCAGCGCGGGTCCGGATGATGTCGAGCTGCGTCTTGGCGGTGATAAGGTCACCGGTTTGAGCTGCGGCTTCGGCAATGGTCAGGACCACCTCAGCGTAGCGAACCATGTTGAAACGGTCATCACGCGTCGAGGTACGGTAGTACTTCTGCGTGGTGCCAGCTGCCAAGGTGTAGGGAGACCCAGCTACAGTAACGGCGGTAGAAGCTGAAACCACGTTGATGGGCAGGCGCTTGTCACCGGCAGGGTGAGCGGCCGCAATGCTGCTGCCTGGGTCAAACTCGTTACGGCTGGGCGAGGGGTACCAGTAGAAAGCGTACTGGCTCTGGTCTGTGTTCGAGAAGAACAGCTGCCAGATGGCATCGGGAGCCGTGGTGCCGGTGTTTGCCGAGGTAGCAAAGTTTGGAATAGCGGGCACCTGCTGGGCAAACTTCAGGGCATCGGCGTACTTGCGCTCGCGCAGCTCAAAACGAGCGCGCAGTGCCAGGGCTGCGTTCTTGGTAACCCGGTTGCCACCGGCACCGGTGGGCAGGTTGGCAATGGCAAAGTCGAGGTCTTCACGGATGGCGGCTGCTACGTCGGCTTCCGAAGCCCGGCCGATGGCTTCAGTTTCGGGGCCAATGGCCGTGGTAGGCAGCAGGCGCAGCGGAACACCGAGACCCCCGGCGTAGCCATAACCTTGGGGAGTACCGCCCCATAAACCAATCAGGTTCATGTAGTGCAGGGCACGCAGAGCACGCGCCTCACCCTGGGTCGTGAGCTTTGGAAAAGCCGGGTCATTAATCTTCTCGCTCTCCTTGATTAAGTAATTAGCACGGCCGATAGCGAGATAGATGGAATTCCAGGTGTTGCCGACCTGAATATTGTCGGGCAATGTCTGGTTCGCGCCGATTACGCCGTAGGTAGTAACGAACGTGCCCACGTGGCGAACATCACCCGAAATCAAATCGGCCATGGTCGGGAATGCCAGACCATAATAGTCCGAAGATTGCGTAGCATCGTAAGCACCCAGCAAGCCGGCTGCTGCGTCTTCTTTGGTGGTGAAGCCTTTGTCCGAGCTGATGCTGTTTTGGGGCTCAACATTCACCAATTTGTCACACGCCCCTACCGTCAGTCCCAGGCTCAAGAGCAGGGCCGAACGCGTAGCAAGCTGACGAAAATTCATTATTTGCATGGTTATAGTGAAGCAAAAAGATTAGAAGCCGAGCGTAACACCACCGGTGATGGTGCGGGCCTGGGGATAAGTAAAGAAGTCGGTACCAATCGAGGTGTTCGAACCGCTGAAGGTGCTTACCTCCGGGTCGAGGCCCGAGTAGTTGGTGAAGGTTACCAGGTTCTGAGCCTGTGCGAACACGCGAACCGTGCGCAGGTGAGCGCGGGTAGCCAGCACCGAGGGCAGGGTATAGCCCAGGGTTACGCTCTTCAGGCGAGCGTACGAACCATCTTCCAGGAAGCGGTCCGAGCCACGGTTGTTCTGGTTGGGGTCGCCGTACACAGCACGCGGAATGTCGGTGTTGGTGTTGGCCGGGGTCCAGCGGTTCAGCACTGCAATATCCTGGCTGTAGGTGGTGCTCATGCCCTGGGTGTAGCTCTTGCCAGTGTTCAGGATTTTGTTGCCCACGTTGTACTGCAGGAAAGCGCTGAAGTCAAAGTTCATGAAGCTAACCTTGTTGGTGATGCCGCCATAGAACTTGGGCTGCGCGTTGCCGATAACCTCCTGGTCGTCGGCCGTGATGCGGCCGTCGCCGTTCAGGTCCTTGAACATGATGTCGCCGGGCTTGGTCAGGCTGGTCTGGTAAAGCGCCGAGGTAGAACCGCTCTTGGCTTTAGCGTTGGCGTCGAGGGCATTGATTTCTTCCTGCGACTGGAAGATGTGGTCTACACGGTAGCCGTAGAAAGCACCGAGGGGTGACCCACAATGAGGCGGCTGCCGAAGCCCTGGGCCGAACCCGTAATGCTGGGGTCAGACAGTTTCGTCACCTTGTTGCGGTTTACGCTGAAGTTGAAGTTGGTTTCCCAGTTGAAGCCAGTGCCTTCGTTGCGGAAGTTGATGGTCGTCAGGGCCAGCTCAATGCCTTTGTTCTCGATGTTGCCAATGTTGGCGCTGTAGCTCAGGAAGCCGGTGTCGCTGGGGAGGCGCTGGGCGAGCAGCAGGTCATCGGTCTTGCGCTGGTACACGTCGGCCGAGATGTAGAAGCGGTTCTGCAGGAAGCCGAGGTCAAGGCCTACGTTGGTCTGCTTGGTGCGCTCCCACTTCAGGTCGGGGTTAGCAAGCTGGGTCAGGGCCAGGCCGCCCTGGTCGAGGTAATTGGCGCCGGGGCCAATCAGGCCGCGCGAGCCGAAGTTGCCGGAGGGCTGGTTGCCGGTTTGGCCATAGCTGCCGCGCAGCTTCAGTTCACTCACGATGGTCTGGTCTTTCAGGAAAGACTCATCCAATACACGCCAGCCGGCCGAAGCAGACGGGAAGTAACCAACCTGTTTGTCGGCACCAAAACGGGAGCCCTGGTCACGACGTACCGAAGCACCCAGCAAGTAGCGGCCCTTAAACGAGTAGTCGATTTTGGCCAGGGCGCCGAGCAAAGCGTTGCCCGTGGAGCTGGAAGTAGCGGCTACTTTGGTAGCACCAGCCGAGAGTTCGCGAATGGCGTTGCTGGGGAAGCCGGTAGCCTGCAGGTACGCATCACGGTAGTTGTCGCGCTGGTACTCACCCACGAGCAGCGCGCTCACGGTGTGGTCTTCGGCAAACGTCTTCGAGTAGTTTAAGGCGCTGATGTGGTTGTAGTTCAGGTCCTGTACCGTGGCCAGGGTGGCCTCACCGCGCACAGCGAGACCGGCGTTGGTCAGCGTCGAGTAGAAACGGTCGTCGCGGCCGTAAGTGTAGTCGAGGCCGAAAGTAGCGCGGTACTTCAGGTTTTTGATGATTTCAAACTCCGTGTACTGGCTGGCAAGCAAACGGTTGTTGGTGCTCTTGATGAAAGGCTCCCGAGCCGCAGCGACGGGGTTTTCAATCGAACCGTTCTTGTAGTAGGTGCCGTCCTGGTTGTAAACCGGTAGGTCGGTAGCGTACAGACGGGCCGTGGTGAGCACGCCGTAGATGCTGTTGTCGTTGTTGATACGGTTGTTGTTGCTCTGGGTCAGGCCCATGGAAGCCCCCATGCGGACCTTCTCCGAGAGCTTGTTGTCCATGGTCAGGCGGGCGCTGCCGCGCTTGAAGCCTGAGCCCACGATGGTGCCCTGCTGGTCGAAGTAGTTTACGGCAACGCGGAAGCGGTTAGCGTCCGTACCGCCCGAGAACGTCAGGCCGTAGTTGTTGATGGGAGCCGTGCGCAACACTTTGCTGATAAAGTCGGTGTTGGTAGCCATGCTGGGGTTTTGGAACTGGCTGAGCGGGCGGATAGGGTTGCCAGCGGGGGTAACGTAGTCACGTACGCCATTAGCGTCGGCGGCACCTACGTTGCCGGGGCCGTAGATATAAGCAGCCAGGTCAGCATTGGTGCGGAATACGTAAGGAGCCGCCGCAGGGCCAAAGTTGGTAGGATAGTTACCGTTAGCATTAGCAGGGTAGCGGTTGGCGGCAGCTTCCAGGAAAAGCTGGGTTTGCTGAGAGCCGGTGATTACCTCAGGACGCTTCCATACGCTCTGGGCGCCGGTGTAGTAGTCCAGGTCGATGCGGGCTTTGCCAGACTTGCCACGCTTGGTGGTGATGAGCACCACGCCGTTGGAAGCACGCGAACCATAGATGGCAGCCGAGGCAGCATCCTTCAGTACTTCAATGGATTCGATGTCGTTGGGGTTGATATCGGTCAGACCGTTGGTCTGCTGGTTGCCGGCACCAAGCTGCGACGTGTTGCCTGTAACAACGGGCAGACCGTCAACTACATACAGAGGCTCGTTGCTGGCGCCAATGGAAGCCGCACCACGCACCCGAACGCTGATGCTGCCGCCGGGCGTGCCCGAGTTTTGCGAAACCTGCACACCAGTTGCCCGGCCCTGCAGGGCCTGGTCAACACCCACAATGGGCTGGTCTTTGAAGTCCGCTGCTTTTACCGAAGCAATGGAACCGATAACGTCGCGGCGCTCCTGCTGGGCACCGTAACCGGTCACGATTACTTCCGTCAGCTGCTTGGCGTCGGTTGCCAGGGCAATTGCAAACTGCGAGTCGGTTCCGATGGCGCGCTCTACCGTGGTCATGCCCACTGAGCTAAATACCAAAGTGCCGCCTGCCTCAGGTACACTTAGGCTGAAAGCACCGTCTGCATTGGTGGAAACCCCATTGGTGGTGCCTTTCAATAGTACTGTAACGCCGGGCAAACCGCCGCCAGTAGCTTGGTCAGTTACCCGACCTGATACGGTGCGGGTTTGAGCCATCGCGCCGTGAAGGAGAGTAAACATGAGCACGAGACTCATGAGTAAGATTTTTTCATGAACAGAAACTTGAAGTTAAAAGAGTGTTGGGTGATTATTGTATTGTCAAAAATAAGGGGCAGTTGCTGTATTGAAGAAAAAACTTTCAATTTTTGATAAAATTCTTTTGAGTTTGATAAAAAAACAGAGTTTTTGTGGAATTAGCTTTTTCATAGTTAAAGCTGAAAACTTCCAAATAAACTGGGCAATAGATAGTGACAATTGAATTATTTTAATTTTTGGCTTAGGTAT
The DNA here is from genome assembly GCF_042665855.1 of Hymenobacter humi. NCBI lineage: Bacteria > Pseudomonadati > Bacteroidota > Cytophagia > Cytophagales > Hymenobacteraceae > Hymenobacter > Hymenobacter humi. The sequence continues at coordinate 2,005,906 of NZ_JBHTEK010000001.1, forward strand.
TGTCCGGCAGCCAGTTAAGCTGTTGCTAAGTGCCTACAAAATAAAAAACAGCTCCTTGCAGAATGCAGAGCTGTTTTCTGCCAGACTTCGAATCGGGCTGATTCTTTCGTGCCAAGGTGCATGCACAGCGCCCTTAAAGCAGAGGCGTTGCCTCCCACAGGTGGCTGCTCCTTTTAAGCCGTTCCAGTGCATATCAGCTGTTTGGCTGTTGAACTGCAGCAGTAGATAGGGCAAAAAGTCCCGACGGAGCGCCGGGACTTCTATGGTTTGTAGAGCTAAAGCGGAGCAATAGCCTTGCCTATGCCTTCGCAGCGCGTGGGCTACAGCAGCCGTACATCCACCTCCGTTGGGATAAGTTGCTGGCCATTGTCCAGCGTCAAGAGGAAGAAGAACCGCAGCTGGTTCGGCGTTTGGGGGTTGGTGTTCGGCGTGAGCGTGCCGGCTCCACCCGTCGAGGTGCCTGTGAAAGAAAAGGCCGCTGCCTTGGTTGCGCTGGACGGCAAAGTTGCAAATGCAGCCGTAAGCCGCTTGCTATAATCCCGCACGGCGTTCAGATCCGACTCGAACGTGATGGTGTTGGAGCCATTGCCAGCTTTGGCCACAGTCAGGTAGTTGGGGTAGCGCGAATCCTGCAGGTATTCTACCCCGCTGTTGCCCATAGCCACTTTTGTAATCTCCTTGATTTTGCCTTTATCAGCAGGAATGCTGAAGACAATGGAGAAGTTGCCATTGCCGGCAGCATCCACCTTAGTTGTTACGATGGGAAAGCGCTCAAAAAACTCCTGGTTGGTAACCGTAACAGGAATAGGAGCAACGCTGTCCTCAAGAGGACCGAGCACATTGCCATAATCCTTTTTGCAGGCTGCAAAGCTTGCAGATAAGAGGACAAGGACAAAAAACTTTAAAGCAAGATTTTTCATGACGAAAAGCGAGTGAAAGTGGGTGAAGCAGAAGGACGTTAGTCAACATCCCACCAAACACGGTCAGTAATTACGGCAGCAGGAATATTTTTTTCGTTTGCAGATACTTCAGCCGGCGGGTACAGGAGACGGTTTGGAATATTCGGCGTAACGGTGACATTTAACGCCGGCTGCAAACGTGGGAAGCCTGTACGCCGGTAATCGTTGTACGCTTCGTAGCCATTGCCTACCCAAGCAATCCATTTCTGGGTAATTATCTGGTTGATTTTGTGCGTATCGGTACCGCCCAGGTTTACAATACCAGGGTTGGCCGCGAAGTACGCATCTATCTCGGCAGTGGTAAGGCCTGTTTTTTCCATCGACCGACGAATGCCTTCCTGAAAAAGCTTGTTGGCGTCGCCAGCGGTTTTAAGGCTTATAGCCGATTCAGCCAGAATAAAGGCCCGTTGAAAGTTGGTGAGAACGCGAACGGGTGCCTGGCCTCCCGCCCCCAGTACATAAGTACTGTATACCGAGCGGTTGGTCCTCACTGGTGGGGTAGCATTGTTGCCATTTTCAAACCCAGTGAATTTGCCAAACGCTGTAGTATTTGTGGCGGATGTATTGTTCGGTGTTGTCGTGAAGTACTTGGGCAGACGTGGGTCTTTCAAGGCGGTAAGCGAGTCCAGGAAGCGCGTGCTGGCCATCTGGTCGTCGGGCCGGTTCGTGATGTTGTAGGAATAGAAAGGATTCGTATTGCCTACTGCCGTACCAAAGGGGATTTCAAAGTCATCCGCATTTGCATCGATTGCAGCGCTGCCGTTAGCTCCTTTTGCGAGCACCTCGTTGATAACCTTCGTGGCCAGGGCGGGGTCTCTTCGGCTGATGGTGTTGGCGAACTTGAGCAGCAGCATGTTGCCCACTTTCTTCCATTTGGCCAGGTTCCCTTTGTAAACGATGTCATCAGCGCCCGGAGTAAACGTGTTGCTGGTTTTATCCAGGTCGGCCATGCCCTCCCGCACGAGGTCGAAAAGGCTTTGAATACCGGTTGCACCTTTGTAGATGTCTTCCTGCTTATCGAAGGTCGGCTGCAGCGTCTCTAATCCCTGTAAGGCTTTCGAGTAAGGAATATCGCCCCAAAAGTCCGTCGTCAACGCAAAGTTATAGGCCTTAATGAGCTTGGCAATACCAGCATAGGCGGGGCTGGTCTCCTGGGTGCTCTTAATCAGGGTCTGGGCACCGTTCAGGTTGTAAGTGTACAGATCGAAACGCCACTCGTTATCGAAGTTGCCGTTGATAACGTACCGGTCCTCGGTGGCGGGCTGGTTGGCCAGGCCAGCATAGTGCTGCACAAACAGGCCGGCGTCGCGGCCCAGGGTGTTGCCTAGTACGAAGCCCGTGCCAATGGTAATGGTAGGCAGCTGTACGGAGGGGGTACTTTGTTTGTCTGGTTGGGGCTTGTATTGACATCCAGAAACTTGTCAGGAGAGCAGCTCACAGCTGCTACGGCAACTGCGAAAAATGCAGAATACCGGAGAACAGATAGATTCTTCATATGAAATTTCAGAATTCCTTTAGAGAGTAAACCGCAGGTAAGCGCCATAGCTGCGCACGCTGGGCGGACCTTGCAAGTCCAGACTACGAATGTTGCCGGCTCCTTGCGTGTTTACTTCCGGGAAGAAGTTGGCATTGGGGGCAATGTAGAACAGGTTGCGGCCGGAGAGGGAGAGGGAGACATTACCGAACGGAGTGCGCTCGAGTAAACCCTTAGGCAGGGTATAACCCAAAGACACTTCCCGCAGGGTATAATGGGTACCATCGAAAATACTCAGTTCACTTTGCAGGCCCTGGTTGCTCCAGAAGCTTTGCGCGTCAATCTGAATGTTGTTGGGCCGATAAGTGCCGTCCGCGTTCTTGATTACACCCGGAATGATACGGGGGAGTTCACGGTCCTTACCCGTTTCTTTCAGCATGCCGGCGTTGCGATAAGCAGCCTGCGTGAAGGAAAGAATGTCGCCGCCTACGATGGCGTCAACCAGGAAAGAGAACGAAACCCCCTTATAGGACATGGAGTTCGTCACGCCACCCTGCCAGTCCACGTTGGGGTCGGCCGTGACCTGTGCACTGAGTTCGGGCTCCCAGAGCCCGGTTTTGCCATTAATCAGATACTGACCATCTGGGGCCGTAGCTTTCTTCTGGCCCAGGATAACCCCATAGGGCTGGCCCACCACAAAGGAGGGGAGGGAGCCAATAAATCCGCTACCCGGAACCCGCGAGCCTGGTGATGCCTGGATAGATGGATACCACTTTGTTGCGCAGCCGGGTATAGTTAGCCGTAATGTCCCAGTTGAATCCCGAAGCGGACTTTACGGGCGTAATTGTGGCCAACACCTCAAAGCCCTTGTTGTCGAGCCGGCCCGCATTGGTGTAGAAGCTGGTGTAGCCGGTGGTAGCGGGGAGAGTTACCGGCAGAATCTGGTTCGAGTGATGGTTTTGAAGTAGGTACCATCCAGGGTCAGTCGGTTATTGAAAAAACCCAGGTTAATCCCAATTTCTGCCGATTTGGTGAATTCTGGTTTTAGCACTTCGCCGCCACCCAGGGTAGTGCTTGGAGTGAAGCCCACTATCCCGTTGAAAGGGAAGGTAACGTTGGCCACGTTGTTGCCCTGGCCAGCCTGCGCATAGTAAGTGTCCAACACATACGGGTCTGCATCTCGGCCAACGCGAGCTACGTTCGCCCGAATTTTACCGTAGGAGAAAAAGTCCGTGTCAATGTTGAAGGCATCGGTAAATACGAAGCCGGTTGACAGAGAGGGATACAGGTAGGTGTTGTTGTTTTTGGGTAGCGTTGATGATTGGTCAACACGAGCTGTTCCTTCCAAAAACAGATAATTGTTGTAAGCCAGCGTTAAGTCAGCGTAATAGCCCAGCAGACGCCGAACCGAAGTATTCTCCCCGCTACCGTTAAAGTTGGCAGCGTTGCTTGTGTTAAAGAAGCCGGGCAAAGAAAGCGATTGTGCCGAGACGTATTGCTCGTTGCGACGTCGCTGGTTGATTTGCTGGCCGACTACCAACGTTGAGTTTAACTTATCCAGGAAAAGGTTTTCCTTTTTGGCTGTAACCAAAAGGTCACCGGTAAATTCGGCGTATTGAATGTTATCCTGAAAAATCAGACCGCTTGGGTTCCGCGCGGAACCAATGGCAGCTATTTGTTTGCGCCGGTCGGTATAAGCGTCCAGGCCTGCGCGGTAAGTAACACTCAGCCACGGGGTAAAATCGTAACCAATGCTGGCTACGTTAATGAAGCGGGTTACATTGCTGGTGGTGTTTGCATTGCGAAGGTTCCAGTTCGGGTTATCTGCGCCGGGGAAGAACAAGTTGGCGCCCGTAGCCGATTGGTAAGGCTGTCCCTGCAAGTCGAAGCTCCGCGGAACCGCCCCTAAGGTGCCAAATGCGCTGCCACCGTTACCGGTTTGAGGACCCAGCTGGTCGGTTTGAGAAAAGTTGACCGAGCCCGAAATCTTTACTTTGTTTTGTAGGGTCGTGGCTCCGCCCAACTGCACGTTCGTGCGCTTGAGGGTGGACACTTCGGTAATACCCTTCTGGTTGGTATTGTTGACGTTGAGCGAAAAATTCGACGCCCCGTTATTACCGGCTAGCTGCACCCCATTCGTATACAGGACTCCCTGGCGGAAAAAGTCGCGGATATTGTCCGGATATGCCTGGTAGGGCAATAAGCTGCCGTCGGCAAGCAATAAGCCGTTGGCCCGGGTGGGTGTGGTGCCAAAGCGGGGGCCCCAGGAATTCCGGGAGCCGGAGAATATATCACCCGCGCCATTGGCCGTGGTGTTCGTGCCTGCATTCCCTTGGCCGTAATCGTTCTGAAAATCCGGCAAGCCGAGTACGTTTTGAATGTTGACGCCCGTCGTAGCGTTTATTTCCAGCTTTTTGCTGATGTTAGCGCCCGATTTCGTAGTGATTAGAATAGCGCCTGAGGAAGCCCGCGAGCCATAGAGGGCCGCGGCAGCCGGACCTTTCAGAATGCTAATGCTGGCAATGTTTTCGGGGTCGATGTCGGCCGCCCGGTTAGCAGTCTGTGCCCCGTAAAGGGTTCCGGCCGCGCCGCCGTTAGTGCGGTCGGTTTCGTTGCTGATGGGAATACCATCTACCACAAACAAAGGCTGATTGCTGCCCGTTAATGAGGTAATGCCGCGGATGTTGATGTTCGTTGAGGAGCCTGCCAATCCACTGGCACCGGTGATGTTAACCCCGGAAACCTTGCCTTGTAGGGCATTTACCACATTGGGCTCAGACTTTTGAGCAAGGTCTCCGCCTTTAATCTCTTGGGTGGCGTAGCCCAGCGTGCGCTTGTCCCGCTCAATACCCATGGCGGTTACTACCACCTCGCTGAGCTGCTTGCTGTCCTGGACCAGGTTGACATTGATTTGCGCCCCACTGCCAATTGGCCGTTCCTGGGTAGTCATGCCCACGGAAGAAAAAACGAGCGTACCGCCGCTTTCGGGTACAGTCAGGGTATAAGCGCCATCGGCGCCGGTGGAAATGCCGTTGGTCGTGCCTTTTAGCAGCACGGTTACTCCTGGTAATCCATCGCCGGTCTTCTGGTCGGTTACCCGCCCCGAGATAGTTCGCGTTTGCGCGAGTACCCCTTGAAGGAAGGTAAACATGAGCACAAAACTCATGAGTATGACTTTTTTCATGGACAAAAAAATGAAGTAAAAAAAGGTGAGAGAAGCTTATGTGTTCAAAAATAAGCCGCAGAAAATGAATTTGCGAAAAAAATTGAATAATAAATGAAAACCCCTAATGCCTATTGGAGAAACGTATGAATTATCAAAAATTGGCAACAATTCTTTGCTTATGTTGTAGATATTGTCATTTCGTGGCGCATTCGAAAGGTTGAGTTAGTTGTATATCGAAGGATTTAAATTAGTTTAAAATTAAATATGGTATTAAACGAATGTGATTATAATGCTAATTAACTCCGTAAACAATTCTGCCCGTGAGGGTAAGCTCGGGCTTGTTGCCTACTTGCCGCGGTGTGGCGGGCGGAGCATTGCACCCGGGTAGGCCGTTCGGGTGATTTGGGACGCGCCCATAGTTGGTCGGGATGCTCCCACCGGACCGAGGGCTAAACGTCTTCTCGTCCTGAGAGCGCATCCAAACAGGCCGTCATGCCGAGCGGCGCACCTTGCCTGCTTCGTTGTCCCGCTCATCCGACTTCCTAAAGGCAGCATCTTCTCCCGGCTCAACGATGCGTGCACACGTGAGAAGGTCTTTCCACCCGGCTTGATGCGCGATAGGTCCAAGGTTCAGGATGGCAGCTGAAGTAATAGAGGCGCCTGGGCTAGCGGATGCCAGATAAAGCAGGATGGCTTGTTCTTGGCTAGCGGGCCCGGGCGCGAGGCAATACAGATAGGGCCAACCCCGTGCACCCGGCCTTTGGCAAATGAAGGCCAGGTGCTTTGTCGGAAAAGCTGAGCTATTCAGGGAAAGTAGGCGCACCCTGAAACGTGGGCGGGACTGCTGTGCGAAAACGCTAAAACAAAATCTTTTAACTCCTGATAACTTAGCGCTAATCAAAAAATCAACTGCATTACTCTCAGATAAGAAAAACTTGTAATACCTTGCCAACTAATTGAGCCTAAAAGGGAGGTCTTCTGCTGGGTTACTTAGTTGTCTTTGTTTTGCTTTTAGAACTGTCTATGCCATTGCTGAATGACAGAAAGAGCGGTAGCAGCTGACCATAGTACAGCAAGACCTACAAGCGGCAAGGGTCAATTTACAAGGCGTAGCTAGCCGGTTGCAGCCGGCTCAATTAAGTCAACATGCTCTTTAGTAGTAATTTATGCGGCAGTTGCCGTTTGTGCTATAGTTCCCGGTTAGCAGGCAGTAGCACTGGCCTACGTGCTAACGAAGGATTCTCAAAGCAGCCATCACATGACAGAAATTGCGGGTTTAAGTAGGCATGGCTTACCAAGGACTCCATTTTTTGGCTATAATTGCTAATTCACCCACTTTTGTTTTCTTTTTTCACCTTTTCACTCACCAACAAACCAACCAAATGAAAAAACTCTTATGTATGGTCATGCTCCTGATGACCGGCCTGTTGCAGCAGGTTTATGCGCAGGACCGCTCCATATCGGGGCGCGTAACTGACCGGTCCACCGGTCAGGGTCTGCCCGGAGCCACCGTCCTCGTGAAGGGGACTACTGTGGGAGCTTCCACGAATGCCGATGGTAGCTTCACCTTGAGCGTGCCCACTTCGGCCACCACGCTCAGCTTCAGCTCAATCGGTTTCTCGACTGTTGAGCAGCCCATCAGCGCCGACGCTACTTACAACGTTGCCCTGGCAGCGGATGCCAAGGAGCTGGGCGAAGTAGTGGTAACCGGTGCACTGGGCATCCAGCGTCAGTCGCAGCAAGTGGGTTATGCCACCGCTACGCTTGACACCAAGGAGATTACCCAGGCTCGTACCACCAACGTGACCAACGGTCTGGCCGGTAAGGTTTCGGGTCTGCAGATTCAGACGCTGAACTCGGGCGTGAACCCCAGCGTGCGTGTTACCCTGCGTGGTACCCGCTCGCTGACCGGTAACAACGAAGCCCTCATCGTAATCGACGGTATCATCTCCACGAACGACGTTCTGGTTGCTTTGAACCCCGACGACATCGCTGCTATCTCGGTACTGAAAGGTGCTAACGCTGCGGCCCTGTACGGTTCGCAGGCTTCCAACGGCGCCTTGATTATCACCACCAAGAAGGGTGGTACCACGCCCCAGGTTACGTTCTCGCACACTTCGCAGGCTGGAGTCGGTTTCGTTCCTGCCCAAGTTCCAGACCGAGTTTGGCCCCGGTGCCAACACCTACACCAGCACCCTGCCCAAGTTCACGGCCGACAACACGCCCGACCAGAACTACGACACCCAGTACCAGGGCTTCGAAAACCAGCAGTATGGCCCCCGTTTCGACGGTTCCATGCGCTCTTTCGGCGAGCCTCTGGCCGACGGTTCGGTACAGATGCTAGAGTACAAAGCCCGTCCGGATGAAGTGAACAAGTTCTTCAACAAAGGCTACCAGACGCAGAACGGGGTGACGTTCTCGGGTGGCGACGAGAAGAGCAAGTTCTTTGCTTCGTACCAGAACGTGCACAACAACGGCATCATCCCGAACGATAAGTTCGACCGTAACACCTTCCGCCTGAACGCTTCGCGTGAGCTGGGCCGCCTGACGGCTGGCATCAACGCTTCGTACTCGCAGTCGGACGTGAATGCTACCTCTAACCTGGACCAGGCCAGCTCCATTTACTGGGGCCTGATCAACACGACGGTGATGGCTCCCCTCACTTCGTACAAAGACTGGCGTACCAACAAGTTCGCTAACCCGAACGGCTACTACAACGCCTTCTACCAGAACCCTTACTTCCTGATTGACAACAACCGCACGCGTGACAAGCGCAACACGGTTCAGGGTAACGTGGACCTGTCGTACAAAGTGACGGACTACCTGCGCGCCAATTACCGCCTGGGTACTACCTCTATCTCGCAGAACAGCCTGGTGACCCAGGACAAGTTCACCTACGACAAGTACACTCAGGACCACAACACCAACAAGTCGGGCACCGGCGTAAACGGTTACGTGCAGGACCTGGCCAGCAGCTTCACCCGCATCAACTCGGACTTGTTCCTGAGCCTGGACAAAACCTTCGGTGACATCACCGTACAGGCTATCCTCGGCAACAACGTGCAGCAGACCGACAGCCGCTTCAACTCGGTATCGTCGACTGCTTTGGCTACCCCGGCCTGTTCAACCTCGGCAACCGCATCGGTAACCTGGGTGGCGGCGACGGCAGCGCCAAAACGCGTGTGTACGCCTTCTACGCCGACCTGACCTTGGGCTACAAGGACTTCTTCTACCTGCACGGCTCGGGCCGCAACGACAACATCTCCATCCTGGACGCGTCGAATCGCAGCTTCTTCTACCCCGGCGTTGATGCATCGTTCATCTTCACCAACGCCATTCCGACCCTGAAGGATGTTTCCTTCCTGGACTATGGTAAAATCCGCGCTGGTATCACCAAAGTGAGCCAGGTGAACTTGGGTGGCGCAACCGGTATTGGCGTGTACAACACGGCCGGTGCTTACGCGCTGAACTCTACGTATGGCCTCGGCCCTGGCTACCCCTTCGGTTCGTTGGCATCCTTCTCGGCAAACGGCGGCCTGGTTCAGCCCGGCCTCAAGCCCGAGGAAACCCAGTCGTTCGAAGCCGGTCTGGAAATGAGCTTCCTGCAGCGTCGTGTTTCGGGTGCCGTTACGTACTACGCCCAGAAAAGCACCAACCAAACGGTTAACACCAGCATCTCGACTGCTTCCGGCTATAGCGGTTTGCTGCTCAACGCTGGCGAAGTGCAGAACCGTGGTTTCGAAGCTGACCTGAACCTGACCCCCATTCGTGTTGAGAACGGCCTGACCGTGACCGTAGGTGGTAACTACAACTACAACAACAACGAAGTTATTTCGCTGCCCGCAGGCATCTCCCAGCTGGCTCTCTCCACGGGTGGCAACGCCCAGCTGTACGCCATCCCCGGCCAGCCTTACCCCGTGCTGCGTGGCTCGTACTACCAGCGCACCGAAGACGGCCTGGTGAAAATGACCACCATCAAGGACCCCTTCACCGGCGAAGCCCGCTACGTGCCCCTGCGTGCTACCGACTCTAAAGTATTCGGCAACACCCAGCCCAAGCACAAGTATGGCATGAACGCCAGCATCGGCTACAAAGGCCTGACCCTGGCTGGCCAGGGCGAACTCCGCACCGGCTATGTGGTGTACAACAGCATCGGCGAAGACCTCGACTTCACCGGCCGTGGCCAGCGCAGCGCTACCTATGGCCGTCAGGACTTCGTGTTCCCGAATTCGGCTATCCTCGGTGCCGATGGCAAAACCTACGTGCCCAACTCGGCTGGTCTGACTCCCGGCGGTGCCGAGTTCTGGGCCAGCACGGCCTACAACCGTGGCGTTGCTGAGAACTTCGTGACCTCGGGCAAATTCTTCAAGATTCGTGAGGTGTCGCTGAGCTATGCTCTGCCTGCCACCCTGTTGGAGAAAGCCAGCTTTGTAAAAGGCGTATCGGTGAATCTTTACGGCCGGAACCTGTTCACTTGGGTGCCCAAGGAGAACATCTACACCGACCCGGAATTCAGCTTCTCGAACTCGAACGCTATTGGTATCAACACCAACCTGCAGACGCCTCCGACCAAGTTCTACGGTGCTAGCCTCAACGCAACTTTCTAATCTTATTTATCAATGAAAATACTTTTCAGAATGCTTTGTGTAGCAGTGCTCGCCACTGCTGCCACGGGTTGTAAGGATTTCCTGGACATCAACACCAACGTCAACAGCCCTACGAAGGTGTTGCCTGATGCCATCCTCGCCTCGGCCCTGTCTACCACCGCTGCCAACTACAACGGCAACAACCCCAGCTACAACCACTTCGCCAGCTTTGCTGCCGGCTATTGGGGTAAGTCGGGCGTAGTAAACGGTTACACCGAAGAGCGTACCTACAACTACACCAACACGTTCCAGCAGGGTTTGTGGTCGGCTACCTACGACAACCTGAATGACTATAACCTCATTCAGACGGAAGGCACGGCCAATGGCTATCCCCGCCACGCGGCCATTGCCCGCATCATGAAGGTTTACAACTTTCAGCTGCTGGTAGACGAGTACGGTGATATTCCTTATTTCACCGCTTTGCAGGGTGCCGCCAACACGGCTCCGACTTACGATAAAGCCCAGGATATCTACAAGGACTTCATCGTGCAGCTGAACGGTGCCATTGCCGATATCGATGCAGCCGGCACTACCGGTACGCTGGTAGGCAACGAGGACATCGTGTTCCGCGGCGACATGGTAAAATGGAAGCAGTTTGCCAACAGCCTGAAACTGCGCGTGTTGTTGCGCCAGGCCGAAGTGGCAAGCCTACTTCCCTATGTGAAAACGGAGCTGGCTGCTCTGCAAACCGCGAAGGATGGTTTCATCACTACCGACGTGGTAGCTCAGCCCGGCTACGCCCAGGCCGCTGGCCAGCAAAACCCCTTCTACAACCGCTACGGCTTTACGTCGGCTGGTTCGAACGCCCTGGAGCAGCTCTATCAGCTGCCTACCAACTACATCATCAACCAGTACGTGGAGAACAAAGACCCACGCGTAGTTCGTCTGTACACGGTAGGTGGCAGAACGGTAGCTGGTGTTACCACTCCCGGTTACATCGGTACCGACCTGGGTGAGCGTAGCCCTCCTTCCTTCACTGCTCCGTTGGTTGCTTCGCGCTTCCTCAACGGTGGTGGCTTGCTGAAGGGCGCCAACGCTCCTACGGTTCTGATGTTGCTCTCCGAGCACCTCTTCTCGAAAGCTGAAGTTGAAGCTCGTAGCTTAGGCCTGACCGGTGTTGCTAAAGATGACTACATGAATGGCATCAAAGCTTCCTTCATGTACTTCTACCGTTCGGCCACTGGCGCTGCTACTTCCATTGCTGCCGCTACGGCTACCACGGCTGGTGTTCCGGAGTACGAAAAGTACATCCTGGACAACGCTGCCAACCCCAAGGTTGACTACACCCTGGCTCCTTCGAAGCAGAACGTTATTCTGTACCAGAAGTACCTGGCTATGAACTCGGTTGCCAGCACTGAGGCTTGGGCTGACTTCCGCCGCACGGGCCAGCCGAAATTCAACATTTCGCTGGAGGCTACCACGCCCGGCAAGATTTCGAAGCGTTTGATTTACCCACTGTCTGAGGTAAGCACGAACGAGAAGAACATCCCTGCTGGAACCGACCAGTACACCCCCATTTTCTGGGACGTTCTAGACTAGTTCTAGCTCAACCGGAATATAAAAAAGGGCTGCCCAATCGGGCAGCCCTTTTTTATTGAGCTAAAACGGCCAACTGGCTTTTAGCAGCAGGCCCGCCGAAATTGAGCTAGCTCTGCATCAGGAAGCCCTTGATGAACTCATCCAGGTCGCCGTCGAGCACGTTTTGCACGTCGGTACGCTCGATGCCGGTGCGCAGGTCCTTGATGAGCTTGTAGGGGTGCAGCACGTAGTTCCGAATCTGCGAGCCGAAGTCGATGCGCTTCTTGGTGGCTTCCACCTTGTCGCGCTCGGCGTGGCGCTTGTCCATCTCTATCTGGTAGAGGCGCGACTTGAGCATGCGCAGGGCGTGCTCCTTGTTCATGAGCTGGCTGCGCTCAATCTGCACGGCGATGATGATGCCCGACGGAGCGTGCGTGAGGCGCACGGCCGTTTCCACCTTGTTCACGTTCTGGCCACCGGCGCCGCCGGCCCGGAACGTGTCCCAGGAGATATCGGCCGGGTTGATTTCGATGTTGATGGTGTCATCAATCACCGGGTAAGCGAACACCGACGCGAACGAGGTGTGGCGCCGGCCGCTGCTGTCGAACGGCGACATGCGCACCAGCCGGTGCACCCCAATCTCGCTTTTGAGGTAACCGTAGGCAAAGTCGCCGTCGATTTCCAACGACGCCGACTTGATGCCCGCGCCTTCGCCGGGCTGGTAGCTGATTTGCTTCACGCCAAAGCCGTGGCTTTCGGCCCACATGATGTACATGCGCATCAGCATCTCGGCCCAATCCTGGCTTTCGGTGCCACCGGCGCCGGGGTTGATGTCGATGATGGCCGACAACTGGTCTTCCTCGTCGGAGAGCATGCGCTTAAACTCGAGCTCTTCTACCTTTTTGGTAGTCGCCTCGTAGTCGGCCTGCATTTCGGCTTCGGGCACGTCGCCTTCCTTGTAGAAATCGAAGAGCACTTCGGTGTCGGCCAGGGCCTGCTGCACCGCCTCAAAGTCGTCGGTCCAGGTCTTAATGGCCTTTACTTCGCGCAGCGTGGCTTCGGCAGCTTTCGAGTCATCCCAGAAGCCGGGAGCCATGGTTTGGGCCTCGGCCGTGGCTATTTGTTCTTTGCGGGCATCGTAGTCAAAGATACCTCCTCAGGGCCTCGGCGCGGCCCTTCAAGTCCTTTATCTGGTCTTGGGTCATGGTGGGGGAAAAGTGAAAGGGGGCACAGCACTGCGGAATGCAACACTGGCCGAGCCCAGGGGTGGTCAAAGCACGAAAGTACCGCATTCTGGCGCAGGGTGCCGTCTTGCAAGCGGGCTGCGGCTTAAATTGGGGCCGAATTACCGGAACGGACCATACGTTTTGCAGAACGGCCGTACACTCCCTAACTAAAAAAGAAGGATTGGCCCGGGCCGTACCACTTGGCTTATGACGATTGAAGAGGTAAAACGGGATTTTGAATCCGCGCACATCAAGCACGTGCATTTTAAAAGCAAGCTGCGTTCCTTTCTGTTTGGCAACGGGGGCGACGAAGGCCCCTGCGCAACCCCGAGCAGTGCAGCCTGGGCCTGTGGATAGCCGAGCGCATGCGCGGCACCGGCGCGTACGCGCACCTGCCCGAAGCCCGGCAGTTTGACCGGCAGCACGTACTCATCCATCAGGAAGCAAACCGCCTGATGGACATGCACCGAGCCGGCCAGGTAGGGGAATCGACCGCCGGGTATGGCAAGCTCCAGGTGATATCCGACGAAATGGCCGCGCTACTCCGAACCATGGAAGCCAAGCTGCGTACGGGAGGCCTGAACGATGCGCACGGGCGCTAACCAAATGAAAGTCACGCTTACTACAAAGCTATTTGCCGGGTTTGTGCTGTTGCTGGCGCTATTTGCCGTGGTGGTGTTATTCTACTACCAGCTGGCGGGCCAGGTGCTGCGCAATTCGCAGGGGTGGAAGCTTCCCAACGCGTCACAAACCAGGCGGGCACTTTGCTGCGCAACATCATCGACATGGAAACGGGCTTTCGGGGTTACTTGCTGATTGGCAATGAGCAGACCCTGGGGCCGTACTACGAAAGCGAGCGGGAGCTGGTGGGCCGGTTTGCCCAGCTCCGCACCCTGGTGGCCGACGCGCCGCCGCAGGTCGAGCTCGTGGACCAGACCCAGCGGCTGTTTCAGCAGTGGTCGGGCTACAGCCACTTGCTGATAGCGGAAAAGCGGGAGGCCCGCCGCCGCGATGTGCGGCAGAGCGGCCTGGAGGGCATGCCCCACCGCCGGCTCACCGAAAGCCTCACCGGCAAGCAGATAATGGACAACATCCGGCAGCGGCTGGCGGCATTCGAGCAGCGCGAGGCCCAAACCCGCGCGCTGCTGCGCCAGCGGCTTGACGAGAGCATCAACCGGGCCCAGTGGCTGTCGGCGGGACTGGCCGTGGCCGCCCTGGTGCTGGGGCTGCTGTGGGCGCTCTACATTGTGCGGGTGTTTGCGCGGCGCCTGCGCAGCATGCTGGACCTGGCCCAGCGAATGGCCGGCGGGGACTACAGCAGCCAGATTGTGGACACCGAGCACGACGAAGTGAGCGAGCTCACCTCGGCGCTGAACGTGATGGCGCGCACCGTGGGGGCCAACATCGCCCAGGCTCGAAAGCCGCAACCAAGAGCTCGACCAGTTTGCCTACGTGGTATCGCACGACCTGAAAGCCCCGCTACGGGGCATCGAGAGCGCCTCGCGCTGGATAGAGGAAGACATGGGCAAGGACGAGCTGCCCGTGCACATTCGCGAGTTTCTGGGCATGATGCGTCAGCGCGTGCACCGCATGGAGAAGCTCATCTCCGGCATTCTGGACCTGGCACGCGTGGGCCGGGTGGCGCAGGCCGACGAAACCGTGTTTGTGCGCACCCTGCTGCGGGAGGTGGTCGACTCGCTCAACCCGCCGGCCGGCTTCAAAGTTGAGCTGCCGTTTTTCCTGCCTACGCTCGTCACCAATGTCGTGCAGCTGCAGCAGGTGTTCACCAACCTCATCAGCAACGCCCTCAAGTACCACGACCACCCCGAGACCGGAACCGTGCAGATAGGCTGCGACGACGCGGGCGAGTTCTACCTGTTTTCGGTAAAGGACGACGGGCCCGGCATCGACCCGGAATACCACGACCGTATTTTCGTGATATTCCAGACCCTCACCGAGCGCGACACCCTGGAAAGCACCGGCGTGGGCCTAGCCATTGTGAAAAAAATTGTGGAGCGCCAAGGCGGCCGTATTGGGGTGAAATCGGCGGAGGGACAGGGCGCTAAGTTTGTTTTTACCTGGCCCAAGCATCCACCCAAAGTGAAGACCCCGGCCCCGGCGATGGCCGCCGCTGCCAATTCTGCCGTACCACTGCCTACTTGATAACAGCTTCGTGCTGCTTTTGCGGGCATATTCCCGCTGTTGACATCTACTTAGCCTATGTCCTCCGATAATCCCACGCCCAGCATTCTGCTCGTGGAAGACGACCAGATGGACGTCATGAACGTGCAGCGTGAACTGCGCCGCCAAAACATCAACGTTCCCCTGGTGCACGCCCGCAACGGCCGCGATGCCCTCAAAATGCTCCGTGGCGAGGGCGACGAAACAAAAATTGCCAAGCCTAATGTGGTGATGCTCGACATCAACATGCCCCGCATGAACGGCCTGGAATTACTCGAAATCCTGCGTTCCGACCCCGAGTTCGTGGGGCTCAACGTCTTCATTATGACGACGTCGGATCTGGAGTCGGAACGACTCAAGGCACAGCAGGCGGCCGTGAGCGGCTACATCATCAAGCCGTTAAGCTTTGATAAATTTGGCGAAGGCGGGACCAGTGTCGACGGCTTCAGTCTGTTTCTGGACCTGCTTCGGCTGAAGGACTAGGTTACGGTTAACTCAATCTGCTAGCTACAGCAGCCGAAACCCCATGCGGTGGTGCGGGCTGGGCCCGTGTGCGCGAATGGCGGCGCGGTGGCTTTGGGTCGGGTAGCCGGCATTTTGCTCCCAGCCGTAGCCGGGAAATGCGGCCGCCAGCTCTTGCATGTGCTCGTCGCGAAAGGTCTTGGCCAGGATGGAAGCGGCCGCGATGTTGCGGTAGATGCCATCGCCGCCAATAATGCAGGTGTGCGCAAACCCGGCCATCGGCTTAAACCGGTTGCCATCGACCAGCAGGTGGGTGGGCACCGGCGATAACGCCGCCACGGCCCGGTGCATGGCCAGGTAGCTGGCCTGCGCAATGTTCAGGCTGCCAATTTCTTCGACCGAGGCTTGCCCCACGGCCCAGGCTACGGCCTCGGCGCAGATGATGGGGCGAAGGGCCTCGCGCCGCTTGGCCGTGAGCTGCTTGGAATCGTTGAGAAAGCGCGGGTTGAAATCCGAGGGCAGAATAACGGCGGCCGCAAACACGGGTCCGGCCAGGCAGCCGCGTCCGGCTTCGTCGAGGCCGGCTTCGAGAGGGTGGCCGGTGTGGCTGGCTAAAAGAGGCATAAGGGCACAAAAATAACGATGGGAGAGCCCGGGTTGAGCTAAAAACAACGCCCGGTCGGCCGCAGTAGAGGCGGCCGACCGGGCGTCGGAAGTGTTGGCAAGGCAAGCTTACTTGTGGTCGCCGGCGCTGCTGCCAATGATGTCGCTGCCGTTTTCGCCGCGGCGGAAGCCCTGGCTGTCGCGCGGGCCCTCGTCGATTTCGCTGTCTTCGTCGGTGCTCACGTACTCATTCGTGATTGGGCCGAGGCCCTGGGTTTTTGCCGCCAGGTCGGCCTCTGCCTGCGCATGCTTGAGGTTAAAGAGCGGGTCGTGTTCCTGGGAGTTGGAATTCTGAGTGGATTTGGACTTCGACTGAGCCATAGGTAAGATGCCGGCCGGAATGTGGGCGGCCGGTACCAGTGGTACGGCCCGGCACAGGCCAGGGTTGAAAGCTTAAGTGCACCGGTTTTATTCCCAATGCATTACGAATTCTCCCAGCTTTTTCGCCGCGAATTGCGCATAAAAAAGGCCACTGCACAAGTGCAGTGGCCTTAAAGTGGCGGGTCTGGCTTGAAGGTGTCTACCCCACCTTTTCAGCCAGAACGCCGCCGCACGAGAGGTCCTTCCTTTCCACATTTCCAGCCCGTGCGGGGGTACTTATGACTCAAAGGTACAAAATCATAAGGGGGTTTGCAAGAAAATATGGACTAACCGTAAATTTTACCCCGCCAATGAACACCTGAGCCCGGCGTATGGAACAATACCAAGAACCGCGGGCGGCTTGGCGTTGCGCCGCCAGGCGTAATTTTACGTCTTCCTTTGAATTGATTCTTCTTTAATAACGCTAATTACTGTGTCCGATTTCGACGAAACCCACAACCCCTGGCAAACCCTGAGCACAGAAGTGAAATACCAGAACCCGTGGATTTCGGTGCGCGAAGACCAGGTGCTGAACCCCGGCGGCGGGCGGGGCATCTACGGGGTGGTGAGCATGAAAAACAAGGCCCTGGGTATTGTGCCGGTGGATGCGGAGGGCAATACCTGGCTGGTGGGCCAGTACCGCTACCCGCTCAACGAATACAGCTGGGAGATTCCCATGGGCGGCGGCCTGATAGAGCGCGACATTCTGGAATCGGCTCAACGCGAGCTCAAGGAAGAAACCGGCCTCACGGCCGCCCGCTGGACGCGCATCGCCCGCCTGCACACTTCCAACTCGGTGACCGACGAAGAAGGCTTTGTGTACCTGGCCGAAGAGCTGACCCAGGGTGACCTGGAGCCCGAAGAAACCGAGGACCTGCGCCTCTGGAAACTGCCCCTGGCCGAAGCCGTGCGCATGGCCATGGACGACCGCATCACCGACGGCATCAGTGTGGCGGGCTTGCTGAAGGCCGAAAGAGTGCTGGCAAGTCGGCAAGGCTGAGGCAGGAGCGGGCCCGCCCCGGCCTTTTTACTGCATTGCACCATGCCTGTGCCCGAGTGCTTAACTTTGCGGCTATGCGCCACCTGCTTCGTTACCTCGGCCATCGTTTGTACACCACTTGGGCCACGTTCTGGTTCCTGGTGCCGTTTGTGCTCACGTATCCGTTGCAGTGGTTTTTTAGCCGGCGCCCGGACGGTGGCGGCGTGGTGCATGCCCTGAACCGGTTTTGGTCGAAGCTCTCCATCACGATGTGGGGCGTGCCGGTAGAAGTGGTGCGCGAAAGCCCCGGGCCCAACCCGCAGCCGTGCGTGTACGTGGCCAACCACGGCTCCTACATCGACATCATGATGCTGTTTAAGTACATCCCCGGCTTTTTGCAAATGATGGGCAAGGCTTCGCTGGCCAAGGTGCCGGTGTGGGGCCCCATTTTTGGCCGGGTGTACATCACCGTAGACCGCAGCAGCGCCGTGAGCCGGGGCCGCGCCATGGTGGAGGCCCGGCGGGCCCTGGCCGCGGGCCAAAGCATCGCCATTTTTGCCGAGGGTCGCATTTCGCCTAACCCGGGCAAAGAGCTGCTGCCCCTGCGCGACGGCGCCTTTCAGCTGGCCATCGAGGCCGGCGTACCCCTGGTGCCGGTGGGCATGCCCCTGAACCACATGTTCATGCCCGACGTGGAAAAAGCCTGCGCGTGCGCTTCCACCCCCTCAAAATCGTTTTTCATCCGCCCATTCCCACCGCGGGGCTCACCCTGGCCGACCTGCCGGCCCTGAAGCAGCACGTGGCAGCCCAACTCGCGGGCGACTTCCTGCCCCACGGGGCCGTGAAGCCCGGCCCCAGCACGTGGCGCGCCCCAAAACGCCCCATTTCCCCGGAGCCATCGCAGTCGGTGGTTTCTGATTTGTAACTCATATTTCTGCACTTCCCTTGAGCACCGACCTTGGCACCCTGCGCGGCCTGGCCCATCTGGCCCGCCTCGAATTTGACGAAACCCGCGAGAAGCAAATGCTCGGCGACCTGAACAACATCCTCGATTTTGTGGCCCAGGCTCGAAGGCCTCGACACGACGGGCGTGGAGCCGCTGGTGCATCTGTCGCAGGAGATAAACGTGCTGCGCGACGACGAAGCCCGCAACACCGTGAGCCACCAGGATGGCCTGCGCAACGCCCCGCGCAAGGACTCGGATTATTTCCGGGTGCCCAAAGTGCTGGAATAACGGAGTGACGCCACACCTCTCGAAGCGGCTGGGGCTGCCCGGCTGGCTCGCCGTACTAGCGGCGCTGGCCGTTGGGCTGGCCATCTTTTACTATTTCACGGGCAACGATGCCACGCTGCCCCTGCAGGCTCGTGCCCCACCTGGAGGCGGTGCCGCTCACGATAGAGCACGTGGTGGCGGGCCCCGTGCGCCTGCCCGTGCAGGCAAGCGGCTTTGTTGTGAGTTTGACCCACGACGTGGCCGGCCCATTTACGCAGCCCTTGGCGGCGGGCGTGTTTTTGCTGCTGCTGGCGTTTGCGCTGGCGGGCTGGGTGGCCGTGGTGAGCACGCTCGAGCGCACGCCGTTTGTGGCGGGTATGGTGCCAGTGATATTCCTGCTGATGTCGCTCAACCTCGACGTGCTGGGCGTATTCGAGAGCGACAAGCGCTACTTCCTGTACCTGGCGCTGGGGCTGCTGGGCGGCGTGGCTTTTGGGCTGCACGCCTTCGCCGAGGGCGTGCGCCTGGTGTGGCGCTGGCTGATTTTTGGGGTATTGGTAGCGGGCCTGTGCGCGCTGCTGTTTGCGAAAAGCGACCTGTCGGCCACCGAAACGACCCTGCAGCTCGCTGCTTACGCCACCACGAGTGGCGCAGTAAGCGTGGCGCTGCTGGTGCTGTGGGTGGGTTTTGAGAATATCCGGGCGCTGCTTTGGTTCAACACCCAGGCCGAGCAGCCGGGCAACCGGTTTGGGCTGGGGCCTTTTTTGCTGGCTAGTGGGCTGTACCTGGGCGCCTTGTTCTGGCTGGTCTGGAACAACGGCACGCTGCAGCTCTTCCCCGGGGTAAACCTCGACCCCCTGGTTCTGCTGCTACCGGCCGTGGTGGCGGCCGGCCTGGGCTTGCGCCTGCGCGCGCCCTCGTATGGCGACTGGGTGCCGTACACCCGGGCCGCCCAGCTGTACCCGCTGCTGCTCATGGCGGCAGGCGGTGCGTTGGGCTATGCTTTTGCCACGGCCAATACGCCGCTGCTGCGGGCGGCGCGCGACTTCACGGCCCAGGCGCTGCTGTTTCTGGGCGGGGCCTTTCTGGCGTATGTGCTCATGAACTTTGCGCCGCTCATCGGCAAGCGGCTGCGGGTGTACAAGGTGGTGTTTGAGCCGCGCCGGCTGCCACTTTATCCGGTGTACATTCTGGCGGTGGGCGCCCTCATCATGGTGCAGGTGCGCAACAACCGCCCGCTGCCCGACCAGGTGGCCGCCGGCGAGTACAACAACCTCGGCGACCTGACGCGCCAGCAAAGCGAAGCCACGCCCGACGACGCAAGCCTGGCCCTGCTGGCCGAGCGCTACTACGCCGAAGCCGGCGACGTGCTTTACCGCGGCGACTTGCACGCCCCGGGCCGGGCGGCGCTGTACCGCTTCCGCCAGCAGCGCCAGAACGAAATCAACGCCCTGCACCGCGCCCTGCGGCGCGAGCCCAACGAGAAAGTGGCCTTGCGCCTGGCCGGCCTCTACGACCAGCCCACCGACTTGTTTGAGGGCCTCGACGTGCTGCGGCGCGGGCTGAAAGCGCAGCCGCGCAGCGCGCCCTGGCCAGCGACCTGGCTCAACTATTTACCCGGACCTCGCTCACCGATTCGGTGGCGTTTTACCTGGACAAGGCCGAGCAGGCGGCCCCGGGCAGCTACCCCAGCCGCACCAATCAGTTTGGGTTTTTATTGAGCCAGAACCTGCTGGCCGAAGCCCGGAAATTGAGCCAGGAACTCCAGGTGAAAGCCGACGAACCCGCCGTGGCAAGCAACTACACACTGCTGCAGCTGCAAGTGGATTCGGCCGCCGGCGCTGCGCCCGTGGTGCTGCCCGCGAGCGTGCAGCAACTGGACGACGCCAGCTTTGCCCAACTCTACCACGTGGTGCTGTTCAACGTGACCAAGCGTAAAGACCAGCTTACGCCCGCGCTGCTCCGGCGGCTGTCGCAGATAGCCAACGAGCCGGCCAACGCCAACTACTACGAACAGTTGCTGTTTCTGCAGGCCCTGGCGTGGCATGCGCGGGGAGGAGCAAACCGCTCGCCACCTATTGTTGCCCCTGGCCACCGGCACCGAAGCCGGTGCCGCGTACTACCAGCAGCTGCTGGGGCTGTGGCAGCTCCAGCAGGGGCAGTACGCCACAGCGGCCGACCAGCTCGCGTTTGCGGCCGCGCACGGAGCTACCGAGGCCTGGGAGCCGCGGGTGTACGCGCTGGCGCTAAGCGGCCGACCCGATTCGGCCCGCGCAGTGGCAGCCCGCTTGGCGACTTCTACTGATTCGGCCCAACGGCAGCGGGGGCGGTTTGCGCTGCAGCAGGCGGCCGGGAGCTTTGCCCCGGCCGCGGTGCCCACCACTCGCATTGGCAACAACTGGCTGGCGCAAGCCCGGCAAGCCGAGCAGCAAAACCACGCCGCCGAAGCTGCCCGAAACTACCAGCGCATTGTGCGGGAAGCGCCTTTCAATGAGCCCGCTATCCTGGCCGCGGCTACGTTCTACACGCGCCGCCGCGACTTTCCCAAGGCGTACGAAACCCTGCGGGCGGGCCTCGACGAAAACCCTGAATCGCTGCCGCTGTTGAGGGCCTACGTATTGGCGGCGGCCGATGCGGGACTGACCGAGTACGCCGCCGATGCCCTGGCGCAGCTGCGCCGGCAGTTATCCTCCTCCACCTTTGCTACTTTAGCTGCTGAGTACGCCGCGCACCGCGCAGCCGCGCGGCGGCGGCGGCATCTTTCTCTGGGGCTCCGGCCTCCTCACCTCTGCAATAAGCTCCCCTGTCCCATGCATACGAACGTCATTGAAACCACGGAAATCGCCAAAACCTACGTCATGGGGGCGGAGGTCATCCACGCGCTGCGCTCGGTGAGCATCCAGATTCCGCGCGGGGAGTACGTGGCCTTCATGGGGCCGTCGGGTTCGGGCAAGTCTACGCTGATGAACATCATCGGCTGCCTTGATACGCCCACTAAGGGGCAGTACATCTTGAACGGCCAGGACGTGAGCCGCATGAGCGACAACCAACTGGCGGAGGTACGCAACAAAGAAATTGGCTTCGTTTTCCAAAGCTTCAACCTGCTGCCCCGGGCTTCGGCGCTCGACAACGTGGCGCTGCCCCTCATTTACGCCGGCTTGAACAAGCGCGAGCGCAACGAGCGGGCCATGGAATCGCTGCGGTCCGTGGGCCTGGCCGACCGGGCCCTGCACCGGCCCAACGAGCTAAGCGGCGGCCAGCGCCAGCGCGTGGCCATTGCCCGGGCCCTGGTGAACAACCCCAGCGTGCTGCTGGCCGACGAACCGACTGGCGCCCTCGACTCCAAGACCAGCCACGAAATCATGGATTTGTTCGAGGCCCTGTATTCCAAGGGCAACACCATCATCATGGTTACGCACGAAGAGGACATAGCCCGCTACGCCCACCGCATTGTGCGCCTGCGCGACGGCCTGATTGAATCCGACGAAGTCAACTCCGAAGTTCGGACCCACATCCTAGCCAACCACTAAGCGTCCGCCTTCTGCGAAGAGGGAGCGTGGTCGGAACCGTACCCAGCCCATGAAAATCTACACCAAAACCGGCGACAAAGGCCTTACCTCCCTCATTGGGGGCACGCGCGTGCCGAAGAGCAGCTTGCGCATCGAGTGCTACGGCACCGTAGACGAGCTCAACTCGCACATTGGGCTGGTGCGCGACCAGGACGTGAACGCCACGCGCCGCCCGCTGCTCAAGGAAATCCAGGACCGGCTGTTTACCATGGGCTCGGCCCTGGCCGCCGACCCGGAGAAGTCGAAGATGAAGCTGCCCGACCTGCACGAGGCCGACGTGACGCTGCTCGAAGACGAAATGGACCGCATGAATGCCGAGCTGCCCGAGCTGCGGGCGTTTATTTTGCCGGGCGGCCACCCCGCCGTGAGCCACGCCCACGTGGCCCGCTGCGTGTGCCGCCGTGCCGAGCGCATGGTCATTCAGCTCAGCGAAGAGTCGTTCGTGGCCGAGCCTGGTGGTGGTTTACCTGAACCGTTTGTCGGACTACCTGTTCGTCCTAAGCCGCTACATGGCCCACGAGCCTGGGCGTAGAAGAGGTGACCTGGAAGGCACGACTTTAAGCTAATTCGGGTTCTCGTTGTCAATCCTTTCAAAACATTTGGCCAATGCTTGAAAGGCTATAAATTTTTTGCCGAACTTTCTGTTGATTTTATAATTACAGCCACACTCCCTCCATCCTCCGTACGCGGAAAATCCCACCCACTTTACCCCGAAAAATTAACGTTATGATTGACATTCTCCCCATTCGCACGCAGCGTACCACGGCATCGCGCCTCGCCGAGCTCGACCCCAGCAACCTGGAGTTCGGCAAGGTGTTCTCCGACCACATGTTTGCCATGGATTACCACAACGGCGAATGGCAGGAGGCCCAGATTGTGCCCTACGGCAACATGGCCGTGAGCCCCGCCAACTCGGCCCTGCACTACGGCCAGGCCATTTTTGAGGGCATGAAAGCTTACCACCAGGTAGACGGCGGCGTGGCCTTGTTTCGCCCCTTCGACAACTGGGCCCGGCTCAACACCTCGGCCGAGCGCATGTGCATGCCCACGGTGCCCGAGGAGCTGTTTATGCAGGGCCTGCGCGAGCTCATCCGCGTCGATTCGGCCTGGGTGCCCACCGCCGAGGGCAGCTCGCTCTACATCCGTCCGTTCATGTTTGCCACCGATGGCTTCATCGGCGTGCGGCCTTCGGAGTCGTACCGTTTCATGATTTTCACGAGCCCCGTGGGCTTGTACTACAACAAGCCCCTGCGCGTGCGCTTCGAGCAGAAGTACGTGCGGGCGGCCCAGGGCGGCGCCGGCTACGCCAAAAACGCCGGCAACTACGGCGCGGCCATGTACCCCACCAAGCTGGCTCAGCAGGAAGGCTACAACCAGCTCATCTGGACCGATGCCTCGGAGCACCAGTACGTGGAGGAGTCGGGCACGATGAACGCCATTTTTGTCATCGACGGCAAGGTGGTGACGCCCGCCCTGAGCACGTCCATCCTCGACGGCGTGACGCGCCGCAGCGTGCTGCAACTGGCCCGCGACATGGGCATCACGGTGGAAGAGCGCAAGGTGAGCAGCCGCGAAATCATGGAGGCGCTGGCCGCTGGCAAGCTGGAGGAAGCCTTCGGCGCTGGCACGGCCGCTACCATTGCGCCCATTGCCACCATCGGCTACGAAGGCCACGACTATGACCTGCCCGTGGTAGCACCCGATGCCTTCTCGAAGCGTGTGGGCGCGGCCCTCAACGCCATCCGCACAGGCGAAGGCGCCGACGTGCACAACTGGATGGTGCGCGTTTAGTGAGTAACTGAGCGGCAGAATGACTGAGTGAATGCCTCTATTTTGCCGATGTTAGGAAAAAGCCGCTTCATGCTGAAGCGGCTTTTCTTTTGCCGCACCTTTGCACCGCCAAGTACATTCCCACTCAGTCATTCCGCCACTCAGCCACTCTTATGACCGTTTCCCTGAAAACCGTTACCCTCAACGATACGCACCGCAAGCTCGGGGCTAAAATGGTGCCTTTTGCTGGCTACGACATGCCGGTGCGCTATTCTTCTGACCTGGACGAACACCACACGGTGCGCCGCGCGGTGGGCATTTTCGACGTGTCGCACATGGGCGAATTTCGGGTGCGCGGCCCGCACGCCCTCGACCTGATTCAGCGCGTGACCAGCAACGACGCCAGCAAACTAACCAACGGCAAGGCCCAGTATTCCTGCCTGCCCAACGACCAGGGCGGCATCGTGGACGACTTGCTCGTGTACAAGCTGGCCGATGAGGACTACCTACTGGTGGTGAACGCCTCCAACATCGAAAAAGATTGGAACTGGATTAAGCAGCACAACACGCAGGGCGTGGAGATGGAAGACATCTCCGACCGCACCAGCCTGTTTGCCGTGCAGGGCCCCAAGGCCATCGCCGCCCTGCAAACCCTGACCGACGTGGACCTGAGCAGCATTCCGTACTACTCCTTCGTGCAAGCCACCTTCGCCGGCGCCCCCGATGTCATCATCTCGGCCACTGGCTACACCGGTGCGGGCGGGTTTGAGCTGTATGTTCCCAACGAGCACGCGGCCGAGGTGTGGGACAAAATCATGATTGCCGGCCAGGCCTACGGCATCAAGCCCATCGGCCTGGGCGCCCGCGACACCCTGCGCCTCGAAATGGGTTTTGCCCTTTACGGCAACGACATTGACGACACCACCTCGCCTCTCGAAGCCGGCTTGGGCTGGATTACCAAGTTCACAAAGGACTTCACCAACGCCGAAAATCTCAAGAAGCAGAAGGAAGCCGGCGTAACCAAGAAGCTCGTGGCCTTCATCATGGACGGCCAGGGCATTCCGCGCGGCCACTACGAGCCTGGTAGATGCCGAAGGCCAGAAAATCGGCGATGTCACCAGCGGCACGCAGTCGCCTTCGCTTGGCAAGGGCATCGGCATGGGCTACGTGAAGTCGGAATATGCCGCGCCCGGCACCCAGATTTTCGTGCAGATTCGCGGCAAAAACCTGCCGGCTACCGTCAATAAGCTGCCCCTGACCAAGGGCGCGGAATAGAATGATGAGTTTTGAATTATGAGTGCTGAGTTGGTCGTGAGATAATTCTGGAACTCGTAGCGCTAAACTCAAAATTCATAACTCAAAACTCATAACTCCAAGAGTGCCCAAACTTGACATCTGTTTCTCGCCCGAGTTGCTCCCTTTGTATGACCTGCGCGGGCAGGTAGCCGTTATCGTCGACATTCTGCGGGCTTCCAGCACCATCGTGACGGCGCTAGGAGAGGGCGTGACGCACGTTTTCCCGGTGGCCTCGCTGGCAGAATGCACCGCCTACGGGCAGGAGTACGGCTGCCTTACCGCCGCCGAGCGCGACGGACTGCCGGCTGCTGGCTTCGACCTGGGCAACTCGCCCTTCGGGTTCTTGGACGGCGCACGCCCGGTGCGTGGCCGGGCCCTCACCATCAGCACCACCAACGGTACCACGGCCCTGCGCCGCTCCCTGGCCGCCGAGGCCGTGGTGGTCGGAGCATTTCTGAACTTGGCCGCCGTAGCAGATTTCGCGCGCCGGCAGGGCCGCGACGTGCTGGTGGTATGCGCCGGCTGGAAAGGGCAGTTCTGTCTGGAGGATACCGTATTTGGCGGGGCGCTGGCCGAGCGGCTGGCCGATGATTTCGACGTGCGCAGCACCGATGCTACGCTAGCCGCGCTGCACCTCTGGCAGCAGGGTAAAGCCGAATTGTCGACGTACCTGCTGCAGTCGGCCCACGTGCGCCGGCTCAACTCGCTGGAAGCCAGCCATGATTTTGAGTTTTGCCTGCGAATAGACGCCTACGCCCACGTGCTGCCCCTGTGGCAGACGGACCGGCTGGTGGACGCTGGGATTAAGGGGTTAAGAATGAGAGATAAAGAAGGGGTAGGCGAACGATAAAGCTCCCCTCCTTTCTTAAGGAGGGGACGTTTGAGCTTTAGCTCAAACGGGGGTGGTTGCCCTCGTTGAACGACACCCGAACGATTCCAGCCCAACTCGTTCTGCCGCCAGTCGTTCACCCATCGTTCAACGAGGGCAACCACCCCACTCAACTTAAAAGTTGAGCGTCCCCTCCTTAAAAAAGGAGGGGAGCTTTATTCGTCTATTCCTCCTTCTTTATTCTCAATTTTTCATTGTCCTGATGCCGCTGGCTGTCGCGCTGGGTTTTCTTGGCCAGGTTGCGCGTGAAGGCTTCGGTTAGGTCGACGCCGGTTTGATTGGCCAGGCAGATGACTACGAAAAGCACGTCAGCCAGGCTCGTCGCCCAGTTCCCGGCCTTTGTCAGATTCTTTGAACGACTGCTCGCCGTATTGCCGGGAAATGAGCCGGGCCACTTCGCCCACTTCCTCGGTGAGGATGGCCATGTTGGTCAGCTCATTGAAATAGCGTACGCCCGTGGTGGTAATCCAAGTGTCGACGGTTTTTTGGGCTTCTTCGAGGGTCATAAATGCAAGGATGAAAATGCGTTGGAGAAGCCGCGACTAAGCGGGAGTGTCGAGCACAATGGTAACCGGGCCGTCGTTGAGCAGGCTCACCTTCATGTCGGCGCCGAAGATGCCGGTGGGCACGGGCTTGCCCAACTCGGCTGCCACCATGGCTACAAACTGTTGGTACAGCGGTTCGGCAATGGGCGGCGGCGCAGCCCCGATGTAGCTGGGGCGGTTGCCCTTGCGGGCATCGGCCAGGAGCGTAAACTGGCTCACCACCAGAATTTGCCCGTCGGTATCGACTACGCTGCGGTTCATCTGGCCGTTGTCGTCTCCGAAAATGCGCAGCTGCACCAGCTTGCGGCACATCCAGGTGAGCGTAGCGGTATTGTCGGTTGGGGCGAAGCCGGCCAGCACCAGCAGCCCTGGCCCAATTTGACCGGTAACCTGGCCTTCGACTTTTACCTGGGCTTCGCTGACGCGCTGAATAACTAGCCGCATAAAGAGGGGTGAGATGAGAATTTGGTCAGGACCAGTTTGTGAGTGCCGGGGCCGGAAAAGCCCGGCCGTAGGTTTCACCAATTGCCAAAAGTAGGACGTTGAGCAGATGTTGGACGAGCTTTGCCGACCTTCGCGCCGCCCAGTGCCGAAACTTTCTATGCCACTTTCCCCTGCTGGTACGACTACCAACCACTCCACGAGCCGCACCTTCTGGCTGCTAGCAGCCCTGCTGGCCGTGGCCGTGGTTCGGCTCTGGCGACTGTCTGAAGCCGGCCCGGCCGACTATGATTCGGTGCGCAACTGGCAGGTGATTCAGGAGTTGGCTCAAGGTGATTTTGCCAATCTGTTTCATCACGGCAGCCCGGGCTTTCTGCTGCTGTATGTACCGGTAGCGGCCCTCACGCGGGATTTCGTGGTTTTTCAAACCATCAATGCCCTGCTGGGAATTATTGGGCTGGGTCTGTTCGCCGCCTGGGTCACGCAGCAGGGCCGCTTGACTGGCCCCGAAGCGGCGGGACTGGTGTTGCTGGGTGGCACTTCGCTGCTGCTCACGTTTTCGGGCCGCGATTTTACGATGAGCTCGGTTAGCCTGGTGGTGTATGCCGGGTTGCTGCGCAGCTATTTCGCCCGGCTGCAGAAGCCCAGCGCCGCCGCGGCCTTGCGCGTGGCCGGTTGGCTGGCGGCGGGCCTGTGTTTCAATTATAAATTCCTGTTCACGCTGCCCATTCTGGCCGCTTTTGAAGTGATGCAGGCCGATGGGCTGTGGCGGCAGTGCGGGCTGTGGTGGCGGCTGCTATTGGTGCTGGCGGCTCCGTATGTTCTGTTTGCTGCCTTCGCGGCTACAGTTGGGCTGCCCTGGTACCGCTGGCTGGGCTTTTACGTGCGCACGGTGGTGCCAGAAGCAGCTAACGTGGCCGGCCGGCAGCACACGTTGCACCTCGATTTGCTGTATTACCCCCGGTATTTGGCAAGTTTCGAATCGCCATTATTGTTAGTTGGGCTGGTGCTTTCCGCTTGGCTGCTGTGGCGCTCCTGGAGCAAGGAGCCACGTTGGCGGGGAGAATCCTGGCCGCTGCTTGCTTATCTGCTGGTGTGGACCAGCTGCTGGCTAGTGGGCATGTCGCTGCTCATAAAAGCACCGCGCGGGCTTTTGTTCGCTTACCTGCCCCTGGCGGCGCTGGCGATGCTCAGCTTGCGGCGGGTGCTGCCCCGTGGGGCCATGCTGGGCGTCGTGCTCGCGGCTGTTGGGCTGAATCTGTTCCGGATTCAGCAGGAACTATACACTCCGCTGCCTACGGCCTACCCTAAGGTGGCAGCCTGGCTCAAGCAGCGCGGCGCCACCAAAGTGGCCAGCGCGGTGGGCAACGGGCTGGCGCCTTATCTGCCGCAGGGGCAAACGCTGGCGATTATCACCGATGAACGCCAGCTAGCCGACCTGCGTCGGTTAGGCTACCAGTACGTGCTGCTCGATGGCTACTGGCGCGTGGCTGGGGTGGCGCGCTTCGATTCCCTGCGCCGCCAAACGCCCGTTGCCGCGTGGCCGGCCCCCAGCTCCAGCGCCCGCTGCTGTTTCTGGAACATTCCGAATACACGGGGCTGGGCTACTCCGAGACCCTGGCGGCCTGCCGGGAAGCTGCTGCCGACACGCTGCCACTGCGGCTGTATCGGCTGCAGTAATTCGGGAGGCAGCCGCCCGATTTACTGGGCAGTGGTGGGCAGGTTGTTGACGTCGACGGCGGAGACGTTGGCCCGGTAGCCCTTGTTGAAAGCCGATATGAAGGCGTTGGCCACCAAGCCGTTGCCGCGGGGTGTGAGCGAGTAGTTATCCAGCGAGAAGAAATTGCCGCGCACGGGCTCCGACGAATACACCACGCCGGCCACCGATATGGCATCGGCCACCTGGTTGAAGAGTACCAGGTCCAGGTCGAGCGTGCTTTGCTTGGTGGCGGGGTTGATGACGGGCAGGTTGTACACCTGGGAAGCTAGGCGGTCGAGCTCGGTGTTGTAGCTGTTGAGCACGCTGCTGACGCGGCTCAACTCGTCCTTATCGATTACATCGGCATCGCGCAGCGGATTGCGGATGTCGCGGCCATAGGGCAGCATGCGTTGGGTGGTGCCCACCATCACGGCGGTCAGCTGGCCTACGCGCGGGAGCACGTTGGCCAGCACATAGTCTTCGTCGGTAATGAGCTGGGCCGGGCCGAAACCCAATGGGCTTTCGATGTAAACCGAAGCAGTATCGCCGAAGGCCGTGCGCAGGCGGGCCTGAAAAGCCAGCCCTTTACCAAGGCGCAGTATGGGTAGGGTAGCCAGAGATGGTAGCCGGGCAATGATGCCGGGGCGCCCGCCGGCCGTGAGCCGGTCGAGAATCTTCTTGGCATTCTGCCGCATCTGGTTGGTGAGCGTGGTGTTGGGCAGGGGGCCGCAGTCGCCGCCGCTGCGCACGTAGGGCATCAGGTTGTCGAGGCCCTGGAAGAAGGTGAAGAACGTGGCCGTTGCGGCCGCATCGGTCACGGCCTGCAGGTAGGTCGTGTTGCTGGCGGCGGGCAGCAGGCGCTCGAAGTAGGGGTTGAAGGTGGCGCCGGGCGTGGCGGTGGCTTCGTTGCCCAGGCCCGCGGTTTCAATCTGGCTCAGGAATAAGCCGGGCACGCCCAGGTTCTGGGGCAGGCTGGCGGCGGTGGCGCTGCGCGTGAGCAGCCGCACGGTGTCGGGGCCGCCGCAGGCGGTGGGCGTTATCACGGTGCGCCGCACGGACTGGCCCGGCACGAGGCGGGTGCGCGGAAAGCCCACGGCCGGGAAGCTCAGCAGGTTAATGTAGCCCGAGCCGGAGCCGGCTTCCAGCAGCGGCTGGGTAAAGCTGATGTTGTTGGTGGCGTCCTGCAACTGCAGGGCTATCAGCCTGGGGTAGGAGTATTCCTGGCTGGCCCGGGTGAGGCCGCCGGCGCTGTAGCCGGCGGTGTAGCTGTCGCCCACGGCGAGGTAGCGGCTCACGTTCACGCTGGTGGTGGGCGTGGGCGCGTCCTGGCCGGGCGCGCAGGCATTGAGCAACAAAGAAGCTACGGCTACGAAACCAGCGCGGCTCCACAGATTCGAATATAAATTCTGCATCGAAAAACGAGATGAAGGTGGCCCGCATTCACTCGTCAGCAGGACGAAACCTGCCTGCGAAATGCCGGCTATCAGTTACTGGCTATATTTTAGAAAGCGACGGCGACGCCCACCGAAGCGGTGTGGGTGGCCGTGCGGTAGGTGCCGCTCACGTTGGACACGCCCTCGGTGAGCTGATTGGCGCGGGCGGTGCGCAGGTGGCCGTAGTCGAAGGCGTAGCCGGCTTCCAGGGCCAGGCGCGGGGCCAGGCGGTAGCTCAGGCCCGCCGAAGCACCGAGGCGGTTGGCGTCGATGAACTCGGGGTTGATATACTCGTCGCGAATCGGGGTTTCGTCGTAGCGCAGGCCACCCACCACGGTCAGCTTGGGGTTGGTGGTACTCGGCGCCCACGCGGAACGCCAGGGCGTCTTCGTAGCGGCGGGCGGTGGTGACGCGGCGCTGCGGGGCCGAGCCACTGGGGGCCACCTCCAGCTTGAGCGAGTCCATCGTGCTCCAGCCGCTGAGGGTGAAGTCGAAGGTGAGCACCAGCTTCTCGGTGATGCGGTCGGCGATGCCCACGGCAAGCGTGCTGGGCAGGTTGAACTCGGTTTTGTAGTCGGAGGTGAGCGGGAACACCGCGGCGTCGCGCTCGGGAATGTTGGTGGTGGTGGCCTTGCCGTTGTTCATTTTCAGCTTCACGCCGCTGCGGTAGCTGATGCCGAAGGCCAGGTTGTCGCCGGTGCGGCCGTAGAGGCCCACGTTCAGGCCCAGTCCCGAGCCGCTGCTGTTGAGCTGCGCCTGCGCCGAGGTGCCGTCGTACTGGCCCAGGGCGCGCCGCTGGCTGTATTTGCCGAAGGCGTACACCAAGCCCACGCCAGCATTGAAGTTGTCGTTGAGCTTAAACCCGACGGTGGGCTGCACAAACACGGTGTTGAGCTGGCTTTCCTGAATGACCGAGCGGCCTTCCCAGGTGTTGGGCCACTTGGTGTGGTAGCCGTAGGGCGTGGTCACGGCCAGGCCCAGGGCCACGCGCTTGCTCACGGCGCCGGTGGCGTAGAAGTAGCCGCCGGGCAGGATGGCCAGCTCCTGGTCGGTGCGCTGGTAGGTGTCTTGCCCAATAAACGAGGAGCGGCGGATTTGGCCCATGCCGCCCGTGCTCACCCGAACGAGCGAATCGCCCCAGTGGCCTAGCAGGCCGGGGTTGGTGCTGATGCCCGCAATGCTGCCGATGTAGGCCGTGCTGGCGCCGCCCAGGCCACCACGCGGGCACCCTGCGGGCCCGTATCGAAGCCGCTGGCCGCTGCGGTGTATCCTGAGAAGAGAGGAAGTAAAAAGAGGAGACGTAGGCGCATACGGACGGTTTTGCGGGAAATTGGGAAACAAAAGTACACAGCCCATCGCTAGCACAACCGTAGTACACCCCGGAAAAACCTGTTAGGAAAGGAATTGCGCCATCTGGCACAATATCTTTCATTTAGCTATTGGTTAAGCCACAAAATGGGCTCCCGATTGTCGCGCTTGGGCGGCTAGCGCTTCACGCCGAGGCTGTCGAGCCGGTGCTGGTAGCGGCGGGCGTTGCGCTTGTGCTGGGCATAGGTTTCGGCGAAGTCCGAAAAGCCGCTGCCGTCGGGCCGGGCGCAGAAAAACAGGTTCTTGTTGTGGGCCGGGCGCAGCACCGCGTTAAGGGAGCTGGGCAGCGGCGTGGTGATGGGGCCCGGCGGCAGGCCCTTGTGCCGGTAGGTGTTGTAGGGCGAGTTCACCTTTTTGTCCACGTTGAGCACGCGCTTGCGGGTGCCCAGACCGTGCAGGGGCCAGAGCAGGGTGGGGTCGGCCTGCAGGGGCTGGCCGTTGCGCAGGCGGTTGAGGTACACGGCGGCGATGAGGGGTTTGTCGGTGGGCTGGGCGGTTTCGCGCTGCACAATGCTGGCCAGCACGCTCACTTGCACCGGCGTCATCTTCAGCGAATCAGCCCGGGCCCGGCGTTCGGCGGTCCAGAACCGGCGGTGGGTGGCGGCCATGGAATCCAGCAAGGCCTCGGCCCCGGTGTTCCACAGCAGCCGGTAGTGGCCCGGAATAAACAGGGTGCGAATGGTGCAGGTATCGAGCCGGTAGCGCGCCCGCAAATTGGTGTTGTTGCCCAGCAGCAGCGCAGCTTAAACGAGTCGGTTTCCAGGTGTCGGCTTACCTGCCGGGGCAAGCGGTCGAGGTAATGAAAGGGCTTGAGCTCGAACTGCACCGTGTCCTGATAACCCAGGGCCAGCATTTTCACGAGGTCTAGGTTGCCCAGATTGGGGTCGAGCCGGTAGCGGCCCGCTTTCACTTTGGTGGGGTAGTCCTGCTGCTCGGCCACCCAGGCAAAGGTGGCGGGCTCCTGCAGCAGGCGGTGCTTGGTAAGGGAATCGAGCACGGCGGTGAAGCCGGTGCCGGTGCGGATGTAGAGGTAGGCCGGCCCTTCGGCAAAGGCCGTCACGTTGGGCCGGTACAGCACGCGCCAGGCCGCGTAGCCGCCCGCGCCCAGCAGTACTAGTAATACAATCAGAAAACCAAACAGGAGAGGACGCCTCATTCTAAACACCTTGAACCAAATCGGCCACGGCGGCCTCGAAGGCTTCCCGCTCAGCTTGCCGCAGTATTTCGACGGGCGCCGCGGCCCGCGATTCGCAGTCAACGATGGGGCAGCGCTCGCAAGTTTCGTTTACGATGCGGAAGGGCAGGGCTGGGTCGGCCAAAAAGCGGACTTGGCTGCGCAGGGCTTCGTCGCAGCGCAGGCCTACGGTCACGCTCACAGCGGGTTGGGTAGGGGTGCCGGCCCGGGCCAGGGTGAAGCATAAATATTCGTCTTCTGTACCAAAGTAGCGCGACTTTTGGGCGCCGGCTACCGTCACGGGCACCAGCGCAGTGTCGGGCACGGGCAAGGCCCGCGCCTCGGCCAGCAGGCGCAGCGACACCCAGCGGCGGCAATAATGCTCGTGCAGGCTCGTTGCCGTGGGGGTTGTGCAGGCGCGCCAAGTGTAGCTCCTTGGTCAGCTCGTAGGGTGCGTCGGCATTGGCTTGGTCGAAGCGCAGAAAGAACAAGCTCTGCAGCCCAAAATGGCGCGGCAGCAGCGTGGTAAGGCGCTGCATGAACATCTCCGGGCTCACGTCATACTGCGCCATTAAGCCCAGCAGCAGGCCAGGGTTCCACTTTTTGGCGTTGAACACCTTCCGCAAATCGCGCAGCAGGCTTTCTTCCTCCATCAGCAAGGCCCCGGCGAAGTACGAGGCCTTGAAATTGTTGAGCACCTCATCGAACGAGCGCACCTGCGTGCTGCTGCTCACGTAAGGCCGCTCCGTCAGCTTGAGGTAATTGAACGCCACTTCACGGCCCAACACAAAAGCCTGCTGGCCCAGGCTCAGGCCCGGGCGCATGAGCAGCCGCCGGCTCTTGGGCTGAAACACCGACCGCAACCGGGCTTGGGTGGCCACGGCGTGCTGCCCCAGCGTCTCGCGGTCGAGGGTGTAGCCGTACTCTTGCGTGAGCACGCGTTCGAGCGGCTCAGGTCAAAGGGCGCGGCGGTGTTGGTGGTGGCTGCCCACAAAGGCCCGCACGTCCTGCTCGAGGTCTTCGAAATAGTTGTCGTGCATCTCCTGAAACGAGCGCAGCGCGGCCAGAAACAAGTGCTCTTGGCGCATTTCGTAGTTGCGGGCTATTTCGAAGATGGTGCTGATGAAGGCATTCATCTTGGCCGGCGCATTGGCAATCAGCTCTATAATGCGGGCGGGCTCCAGGCCGTACATGTCCAAGGGGAATTCCTTGAGCATCTTGGAGTTGAGCAGCTCGGCAATGGGCTCCAGCCGGCGCGGGAGCTCCAGCGACGTCAACTGGTCGTAGCGCACGCCCAGCGCCTGGCTCAGGCCCAGAATCTTGTCGGCCTTGGGGTACTTCTTGCCCTTCTCAATCTCGTTCAGGTAGCTCACCGACACGTCGCAGGTGCGCGCCAGCTCGGCGGGGCTCAGGCCGCGCTCCTGGCGCAACTCGCGCAGCTTGAGGCCGAAAATGAGGCGAACTATCTGGCCATGATTGAGCATAGAGAAAATTCTTTAACAACAGTGAAGCCCGGCGTGCATCAACCAAAACGGCTTACAGCAAACGGAAAGCGTGTTTTCGGTACCTAACCATAGCACTACAAAGCTACCAGGCTTTTGCAAATTTACGGAATTAGCGAAAATTCGCTAGACAAATAAAATTCGCCAGCGTATATTTGGGTAAGACCTGACTCTACCCACGCATTCTCGTATCCTCCACTTCCATTCCCACCGCCATGTCCTTTACCGAAACCGCTCCCGCCCCTCCGCCCACCTACCTTGCTCCCGAGCGGGTAAAAGTCATTGGGGCCTACTCGCCCGCGTTTGCCGAAATCCTGACGCCTTCGGCCCTAGCCTTTGTGGCCGAGCTGCACCGCCGTTTCGACCAGACCCGCCGCGCCTTGCTGGGCCGCCGGGCCGAACGGCAGGCCGATTTCGCAGCTGGCATCCTGCCCGACTTTCTCCCCGAAACCAAGCGCATCCGCGAGCAGGACTGGACAGTGGCCCCCGTGCCGCAAGACCTGCTCGACCGCCGCGTGGAAATCACCGGCCCGGTAGAGCGCAAGATGATTATCAACGCCCTGAACTCCGGCGCCAGCGTATTCATGGCTGATTTGGAGGATTCGAATGCTCCCACTTGGGACAATGTGGTGCAGGGCCAAATCAACCTGCGCGACGCCGTGCGCCGCACCATCTCGCTCAGCACGCCCACCAAGGAGTATCGGCTCAACGAGAAGACCGCCGTGCTCATGGTGCGCCCCCGCGGCTGGCACCTAGTAGAAAAGCACATCCTGGTCGATGGTGAGCCCATCAGCGCCTCGCTGCTTGATTTTGGGCTCTACTATTTCCACAATGCCCACGAGCGTGCTCCCGCGGCTCGGCCCCATACTTCTACCTGCCCAAGCTGGAAAGCCATCTTGAAGCCCGCTTGTGGAACGACGTGTTCGGCTTTGCCCAATGGTCGCTGAAGCTGCCCAAATGCACTATTAAAGCCACCGTGCTCATCGAGACGCTGCCGGCTGCCTTCGAGCTGAATGAAATCCTGTACGAGCTGCGTGAGCACAGCGCGGGGCTGAACTGCGGGCGCTGGGATTACATATTCAGCTACATCAAGCGGCTGGGGCTGAACCCCGAGTTCCGCCTGCCCAACCGCGCCGAGGTGACCATGACGGTACCGTTCATGGCGGCCTATTCGCAGCTGGTTATCCAGACCTGCCACCGTCGCGGCGTGCACGCCATCGGCGGCATGGCCGCCCAGATTCCCATCAAAAACGACCCCGAAGCCAATGAAGCAGCCCTGGAGAAAGTGCGTCAGGACAAAATCCGCGAAGCCACCAACGGCCACGACGGCACCTGGGTGGCCCACCCCGGCCTAGTACCTGTGGCGCTGGAGGTCTTCAACCGTCTCATGCCCGGCCACAACCAAATCGAGAACAAGCGCCTTGACGTGCAGGTAACCGCCGCCGACCTGGTGCGCGCCCCGCAGGGCAACATCACCGAAGACGGCCTGAAGCTGAACATCGACGTGGCCATTCAGTACCTGGCTTCCTGGCTGGGCGGCAACGGCTGCGTGCCCATCTACAACCTGATGGAAGACGCCGCCACGGCCGAAATCAGCCGGGCGCAAGTGTGGCAGTGGCTGCACACCCCTGGCACCACTCTGGCCGACGGCCGCCCCGTCACCACCGAGCTATATCGCTCACTGGTACCCGGGCAGCTGGAGAAAATCAAAGCCCAGGTAGGGGAGGAGGTCTATTCCACCGGCCATTACCTCGAAGCCGCCCGCCTGTTCGACCGTCTGGTGATGAGCAAGGAGTTCGTTGAGTTCCTGACCATCCCGGCCTACGAGCAGTTGGCGTAATGCGCTGTAGCGTGGACTCTGAGAGTCCGCGCTTCGAACGAACAAAACCCAACGGGCGCGGACTCTCAAAGTCCACGCTACATCCCACTTCCGAACTCCAAAAAAGCCGCCTGACAGGTAGCCAGGCCACGCTTTGCCCTTTTCAAACCGCAAACCATCACCTAATCCAACCCTCACTCGCTCATGAAACCACAAACGCAACGCACCGCCGAACTGGCCCTGGATTGGGCCCACAACCCCCGCTGGATTGGCATTCAGCGGCCTTACTCACCCGAGGATGTGGTGAAACTGCAAGGTTCCTACCACATCGAGTACTCGCTGGCCCGCCAGGGCGCCGAACGGCTGTGGGAGCTGCTGCACTCGCAGGAGTACGTGGCCGGTCTGGGCGCCCTCACTGGCAATCAGGCCGTGCAGGAAGTGCAGGCCGGTTTGCAGGCCATTTACCTCAGCGGCTGGCAGGTGGCGGCCGATGCCAACGGGGCCGGCCACATGTACCCCGACCAAAGCCTGTACCCCGTGGACAGCGTGCCGGCCGTGGTGCGCCGCATCAACAACGCCCTGCTGCGGGCCGACCAGATACAGCACCTCAGCGGCGAGGAAAGGTGCACTGGCTGGCGCCCATTGTGGCCGATGCCGAAGCCGGCTTTGGCGGCAACCTGAATGCGTTTGAGCTGATGAAGATGATGATAGAAGCCGGGGCCGCCGGCGTGCACTTCGAAGACCAGCTGTCATCGGCCAAGAAGTGCGGGCACCTCGGCGGCAAGGTGCTCGTGCCCACGCAGGAAGCCATCAATAAGCTGGTGGCGGCCCGCCTTGCCGCCGATGTAATGGGCGTGCCCACGCTCATCGTGGCCCGCACCGACGCCGATGCCGCCGACCTGCTCACCGCCGACGTGGACCCGCGCGACCAGCCCTTTATCCTGCAGGAAGCCGAGCGCACCAACGAAGGCTTCTACCGCATCCGCTGCGGGGTAGACGCCGCCATTGCCCGCGGCCTGGCCTACGCGCCCTACGCCGACCTCATCTGGATGGAAACCTCGCACCCCGACCTGGAGCAGGCCCGTCAGTTTGCCCAGGCCATTCACGCCAAATTCCCCGGCAAGCTGCTGGCTTACAATTGCTCGCCCTCGTTTAACTGGGCTTCCAAACTGAGCAAGGAGCAGATGGAAACCTTCCGCGAAGAGCTGGCTGGGTTGGGCTATAAATTCCAGTTCATTACCCTCGCCGGTTTCCACGCTCTCAATACCAGCATGTTTGAGTTGGCGCAGGCGTACCGGCAGCGCGGCATGGCCGGCTATTCGGAGCTGCAGGAGCGGGAGTTTGCGCTGGCCAAAGACGGCTACCAGGCCGTGAAGCACCAAACCTTCGTGGGTACCGGCTACTTCGACGCCGTGCAAAACGTGGTGACCAGCAACCAAACCAGCACCGCCGCTCTGGTGGGCAGTACCGAAGAAGCCCAGTTTTAGCAATGTTGAGCTGAAAATTCCAAGCTGAAAACCAGAACGTCAGGCTGCGCGCGGCACCTCACTCGGGGAACCTCACCCCCGGCCCTTCTCCAAAGAGAGGGGTGCCACGGCACCAGCTTTAGCTTAGTTTTAAAGGAAAAGGCCCGGCTCACTATTGAGCCGGGCCTTTTTCATTGGTAAACGTCTGGCTCCCCTCTCTTTTGGAGAGGGGCCGGGGTGAGGTTCTACCGGCCGAGATGCTTCGGCAAGACTGACGTTCTTTTATTTCGTCAGCGTCGTGTCTCCGTTTAGAAAGGGCCGGCTATCAGGCTGAAGTCCTCGCCGTGGCGCTCGGCCGATTCGCGTAGTAGCTGCTGTTGCCAGGGGCGCAAAGCGGCAGCAGCCCCCATCTCAATGATTTCGGCAATGAGGCGGTTGCTGAGCACCATGTTGGCCATGGTGGCGCCGTGGTCGGCGGCGAGGTGCGTTTTGAGCGTGTTGAGCAGCGTTTCGCGGGCCTCAGCACGGGCGGCGGCAGGGCCGTTGAGCCGGCGGCGGAACGGAAACTTGCGCTGCTCCTGCGGCAGCGGCGCATCGGGAGCCAAATCGGTGGTGCCGATGGCCAGCAGGCTGCTCGGCGTAGGGCGAGCGTTTCAACTCCGGGTGCAGGCCGTTGGCCGTGCGGAGCTGCAGCGGCGTTTCGATGGGCTGGCGGGCGAGCTCGGCCAGGCGGTCGTTGCTGAGCACGTGGTAGGGCGGGCGGTCGAGCTGCCGGGCCACGGTGTCACGCAGCATGTATAACTCGCGGAAAATGGGCATTTCCGAGGGCGAAATCTTGTACTTGGCGGCGTTGCGCGACCACGGGCGCGGGTCGTCGCGGCCGTAGCGCACCGCTTCCAGCGCAATGTTCTCCTGCGCGGCCCACTCGCTGCGGCCCAGGCTCGGCCAGCCGGGCGCTGAGGCGGTCGGTCAGCTCAAAAGGTAGAGCACGTCGTTGGCAGCGTACTCCATTTGGGCATCGGTGAGCGGGCGCTTGAGCCAGTTCGATTTCTGTTCGCCTTTGTCTACTTCAAAGCCCAGGCTCGGCCTGAATGAGGCGGCCCAGCGAAATGTTGTTGTCTTCGGCCGCCAGAAGGGTAAACTGGACGCTCGTATCCACGATGTTGAGGCAATTCACGGCGAATACCTCATCCAGCAGCAGAATGTCAGACTTACAGGAATGAAAGACCTTGGCTACGGCGGGGTTGCGCAGCACCGCGAAGAGGGGCTCGAGGCCAGCGGCCATATCGGGCAGCGGGAGTGGGTCAATCAGATACGCTTCCTGGCCATCGAACACCTGAATCAGGGCCAGGTGACGGCCGTAGCGGTGGCGCATGTCATCAAATTCCAGGTCGATACCAATGCGCGGCAGGGTAGCAAAGTGGGCAGCGGCGGCGGCAATAGCGTCGGCTGTAGTGAGGTAATGAATGGTTGGCATTAAGGCGAAAGCGAAGCCGTGGCGCGGGGCCCGGCGTGGCAAGGGGTTAACTGCGGTAAAGGTAGGCAACTACGGCAGGGTGCAAGAAAATATTGGTCAAAACGATAAAATTGCTGTGTGTAATTACCTTCGCTTTAGCATCAGGTAACAAAATGCTGTCTCACTCTATTATTTAAACCTCACCAGCTCTTTTCAACTTAACATTCTTCTAATTCTTTCGTCTCACCGGTTCCTAAACCAAATTTCCCATGAAGTACAAATTATTCACTCATCTTAAACTCTTTACGCTGCTGGCGTGCTGGCTATTTGCCGTGCCCGCCTGGGCCCAGCAAGCCATCAGCGGCCGGGTAATGGGCTCCGACGGCGGGGCCGTGCCCGGTGCCACTGTTCTGGAACGTGGCACCACCAACGGCGTAAGCACCAACGCCGACGGCGCGTTCAGCCTCACCGTGCAGCCCAACGCCACGCTGCTTATCAGCTCGGTAGGCTACGCTACCCAAACCATAGCCGTGGGCACGCAGTCCACCATTAACGTAACGCTGGCGGCTGCGGCTACCGAGCTCAGCGAAGCCGTGGTAGTGGGCTACGGCACCCAGACCAAGCAGGACCTGACGGGTTCGGTAACCCAGCTCACGGCCAAGGACGTGGAAAACGTGCCGACCGTAAGCTTCGAGCAGGCCATTCAGGGCCGTACGCCCGGCGTGCAAATCAACCAGGGCTCGGGCAAGCTGGGCGCTGGTGTGCAAATCCGCGTGCGCGGTTCGTCGTCGGTTTCGGCTTCCAACCAGCCGCTGTATGTGATTGACGGTATTCCGGCGACGTCCACCGACGTGGGCTCCGACACCGAGCCGCTGAACCCGATTGCCGACCTCAACCCGAACGACATTGAGTCCATCACCATCCTGAAGGACGCTTCGTCGGCCGCCATCTACGGCTCGCGCGCTTCCAACGGCGTTATCCTGGTGAACACCAAGAAAGGCCGCCAGGGCCAGACCAAGGTGAACCTGGGCTACTACGTGGGCACCAGCGAAACCACCCGCCGCCGCAAGTTCCTGAACGCTGCCCAGTATAAGCAGCTGTTCACCGAAGCAGCCGAAAACGAGGGCTACGATGCCGCCGAAGAATTCGAAGGCAACGGCCTCGACATCAACTCGAAGTACGATACCGACTGGGCCTCGCAGGCATTCCAGAAAGGCCGGGTAGAGCAGTACGACTTCAACGTGAGCGGCGGCGATGCCAAGACCCGCTTCTTCCTGAGCCTCGACGTTCAACGACCAGACCGGTATCATCATCGGCAACCGCTACCGTCGCGGCAGTGCTCGCATCAACCTCGACCACTCCATCACCGACAAATTCAAAGTAGGCCTGAACCTGTCGCTGACCCGCTCGGTGAACGACCGTACGCCAAACGACAACGCGTTTACCAACCCTCTGCAGCTCAACGCGCTGCCGCCCATTCAGCCCATCCGCGACCCCGACACCGGCGAGCTCAACAACAACACGCTGTACTACAACAACCTGCTCGAGCTGGAAAAAGGCACCAACCGTGCCGGCACGTACCGCTCGTTCAGCACGGCGTACTTCACCTACCAGCCCATCAAGAACCTGACGCTGCGTAGCGAAATCGGCGCCGACTTCCTGAACCTGAACGAAAACCTGTACCGCGCCGCGGGCACCAGAACGGGGGCAACACCGGCTACGGCTACAGCAACCAGGTGCAGGTAATCAACTACACCACCAACAACACGGCCAACTACAACTACACCTTCAACGAAGACCACAACTTCGATGCCCTGGTGGGTTTCTCGTTCCAGCGTTCCGATACGAAAGCCACTGCTGCCGAAGGCCGCGGCTTCCCGAATGCTGAGTTTACCAAAGTGGCCAGCGCGGCCATCAAAACCGGCGGTTCGTCTTCTTCGGCCGACGGCTTTGCCTTCGTGTCGGAATTCGCTCGTTTGAACTACGCTTTCCGCAGCAAGTACCTGATTTCGGGTAGCGTGCGCCGCGACGGCTCTTCGCGCTTCGGCGCCAACAACCGCTACGGCAACTTCGGTGCTGGTTCGATTGGCTGGGTTATTTCGGAAGAAAGCTTCCTGAAAGAAAACCGCTTCCTGAACTTCCTGAAGCTGCGGGCCAGCTACGGCGTGACAGGTAACGCCGAAATCGGCAACTTCGCTTCGCGTGGCTTGTACGCTGCCCTTCCATACGCGGAATTGGCCGGCTTGCAGCCCAGCGCTGCCGTGGGCAACCCCGACCTGACCTGGGAGAACACGGCTCAGACCGACCTGGGCCTGGAGTTTGGCTTCTTCGACAACCGCATTTCGGGCGAAGTGGACGTGTACGAGAAGAAAACTACCGACCTGCTGCTCAGCCGTCCGCTGCCGTACGTAGGTGGCTATAGCATCGTGACCGAGAACGTGGGCGCGCTGAACAACCGCGGCCTCGAAATCAGCCTGAACACCCGCAACTTCGACAAGGAGTTCAAGTGGACGACCAACATCAACATGTCGTTCAACCGCAACAAAATCACCTCGCTGGCGGCGCCCATCCAGAGCCAGTACCTGGGCAGCGTGCGTGAAGGCCTCCCCATTGGCATTTTCTACGGCCGCAAGTTTGCTGGCGTAGACTCTGACAACGGTGATGCCCTGTACTATACCAAAGAAGGTGGCACTACCAACAATCCGGCTTTGGCCGCCCAGCAAGTAGTAGGCAACCCGAACCCCGACTTCACGGGCGGTATCACCAACACCTTCTCGTTCAAAGGCGTTGACCTGAGCGTGCTAGGTCAGTTTGTGTCCGGCAACGACATCTACAACTCGGCTGGTATCTACCAGTCGGCCAGCGGCGACTACTTCGACAACCAGACCCTCGACCAGCTCAACGCCTGGAAGAAGAAGGGCGACATCACCAATGTGCCTCAGCTGCGCCTCTACGGTGCCAACGGTACTTCGCAGTCGTCGCGTTGGATCGAAGACGGTTCGTTCTTCCGCGTGAAGAACGTGACGCTCGGCTACAACCTGCCTTCGGAACTGGCTAAGCGCGGCTACGTGAAGTCGGCCCGCATCTACGTTTCGGCGCAGAACCTGTTCACCTTCACCAACTACGGCGGCTACGACCCCGAGGTAAACACGGCTGCTTTCGGCGCCGCCAACTACCTCATTGGTCATGACTTCTACACGCCGCCGCTGGCCAAGACTTTCTTGGTAGGCGTTAACGTTGGCTTTTAATTCTTAGCAATAACTTCCGATGAAAGATATCTTTTTCCGTTCGGCAACTCTCCTCACCTTGGGCCTGACTTTAGGCCTGACGGCGTGCGACAAGCAGCTAGATATTGACCCCGCGCAGGCGGTAGATGCTACCACGGCGCTCAACTCCGAAGACAAAGTAGGTAGCGGAGTAGTGGGCATGTATGCCCGAACTCGATAACTCCAACCTGTACGGCACCAACCTGATTCTGGTGCCCGAGCTGATGGCGGCCGACAACTACATTACGTTCCAGGGCACGTTTGCTAACCTACGCGACATTTCCCGCCGCCTGACCAAAGTTGACAATACCACTGCGGAAGGCATTTGGCGCGAGGCGTACCAAGCTATCAACCAAGCCAACCTAGTGCTTGACGCCCTGCCCGTGGTGACGAGTGCCACCTCAAAGGCGACGTTCGAAGGCGAGGCTCGCTTCATCCGGGGCGATATGTACTTCGAATTGGTACGTCTCTTCGCCAAGCAGTACAACGCGACCACGGCTCAGTCTGACCTCGGGGTGCCCATCAACCTCACGCCGGTGCGTACGGTGGAAGAAGCCAACCGCAAGGTGGCCCGCTCCACGGTGGCCCAGGTGTACGCTCAGGTTATCGACGACCTGACCAAGGCTGTTGCGCTGCTTCCCAAGACGAACGGTACCCGCGCCACCCGAGATGCTGCTAAGGCACTGTTGGCCCGCGTGTACCTCCAGCAGAGCAACTTTGCTCAGGCTCTCACGCTGTCTGACGACGTTATCAAGACCAGCGGTCGTTCCTTGGCACCCACGGTAGGCGCCGTATTTACAGGCCGTAATACTTCAGAGTCGCTGTTCGAAATCCAGCAGAACGACCAGAACAACGCCGGCACTGCCAACGCTGGCTTGGCCACTCACTTTGCCAGCATCGGCCAGGCTCGGCCGGGGCGACGTACGGGTAGATGCGCCTTTTGCCAACCTGTATGGGCCGAAAGATGCTCGTGGGACGGCTCAACTACTTTACAATAGCACCGGAGCACGCTCGGTATCTGCTCCCAATGTGGCCTTGCGTTCCGGCAAGTACACGGCTTATGGGCAGAATATCCCTGTTATTCGTCTAGCTGAGATGTATCTCACTCGGGCAGAAACGAATCAGCGCGCGGGTACGGCTGTTGGAGCTACACCCTGGGCTGATATTAACAGAATCAGAAGCCGTTCCCAAGCGGATTCAATCAACCCTAAGACTGTTAGTGTGGGTGGAGTTGTAGTGCGTAATCCTAGTCCTCTTGCAGGCACAGTGAGTTTAGCAGACATCCTGCGTGAGCGTCAGTTGGAACTGGCTTTCGAAGGCTTCCGCATCCACGACCTGAAGCGGACGGGTACCAACATTACCACCTCGACGGGCACGGTAATTCCCATCACCTCGAACATCCTGGTGTTGCCCATCCCGAAGC
This sequence comes from Hymenobacter humi, assembly GCF_042665855.1. Lineage (NCBI taxonomy): Bacteria > Pseudomonadati > Bacteroidota > Cytophagia > Cytophagales > Hymenobacteraceae > Hymenobacter > Hymenobacter humi. Next base: position 2,049,869 of record NZ_JBHTEK010000001.1, read on the forward strand.
GCGAAACCGACCTGAACGACCCCGCTAACCCGGTGCTGATTCAGAACCCCGGCTACTAAGCTTCGGCTGGTTTAAGCTCACAAAAAAGCCGCTCCGATTATCAGAGCGGCTTTTTTATTGCCCTTGAGTGGGGTTGCTCTTACTTATCGCCCAGGAGCAGGCGCGGCGTGTTGCCCCGGCCCTGGCCCATGATGATGACCTTGGCATTGGGCGAGGTAGCAATGGCCTGGTTGGCCTTGATGGTTTCGTACTGCAGGAGCTTGTCGCTGAGCTGGGTGTTGATGATGCGCTGGTAGTCGGCAATGCCCTGGGCTTCTACGCGCTTGCGGTCGGCCTCCTGGCGCTCTTTCTGCACCACAAACTGCATTTTCTGGGCTTCCTGCTCGGCCGAAATCTTGCTTTCGATGCTGGTCTTCACCGACTGCGGCAGCTGGATGTTGCGGATAAGCAGTTGGTCGAGCTGCAGGCCGCTGCTGCGGAAGTCTTTCTCGATGGAGTTGAGAATGCGGGTCTGGAACTCTTCGCGGCGGGTGGAGTACAGGGCCACGGCGTCGTAATACACGGCATTGTCGCGGATGCGGGTGCGCGAAATGGCCCGCACGATTTTGTCCTGGTAATCCTCGCCGATGGTGGCCAGAATGCGGGGCGCCTGGGCCGGCACCACGTGGTAGAGCACCGTCAGGTCAATCACGACTTCCAAGCCGTCGGCCGAAAGCACCCGGATGGCGTCGTCGCCCGACTGCGAGCCTTCGCCGTGCTGGGCCGACATGGTGTAGTTCTGGGTCCGGGTGTCGAAGCGCGTAATATCAACCAACGGGTTTACCACGCTCAGGCCCGGCTGGAGCACGCGCGGCTGCACCTGCCCAAACAGCGTTTGCACGCCCACCTGCCCCACGCCAATCTGCACCACCGTGCTCAGCACGATGCCGAGCACCAGGAATGCGAAGCCCAGAAAGATGAGGCCGCCGCGCAATTGGCCCAGGCGCTCAGAAAATCGGGCAGCATTCAGCCCAAGAATCAAAAGCATGAAACCTAAAATGGTAAGGGTCATCGTCAAATAGGGAAGAATGAAGTGGGAGAGAGTTGAATGGGAAAAAGTGCACGCATGCGGGTACGGGCAGGCTTTCGGCTTGAGTGATGGGTGCAACAGGCGGGTTAGTCATCGTCTTCGTCGGGGCTGAAATCGAGGGTTCGGGCGAGGTCTACGCCTTCCTGGGCTACTTCCTCCAGCAGTTCGGGAGCATCCGCGTCGAGGGTGCGGCCGAAGAGGTTGAGCAGCGCTTCACCTTCTTCGTTCACGTAGAGGTTTTCGTAGAGACGGTCGAACAGGCGGGCTTCCCGGCCCACGATGCGGTCAATGTCTTCCGGCGAGCGCGCCTCGCTCAGGGCGCGGTGCAGCACGTCGAGCACCTGGCGGCTCTCGTCGTGCTCGCCCAGCTCCGACACCAGCTTGAGCAGGCTCATGGCCACGCCCAGGCGCACTTGCTCGAAGCGGAAAGGCCGCTCGGCGGGCGGGGCGGTGCGCAGCTGGTCGTAGGCGCGCAGGGTGGTAGGAGTGAGGTAATAATTCACGTCGTTGGGAGCGGTGAAGGCGAGGTGCAGGAGCTGTTCGTAAGGAGTCATGGCAAAAGAGCGGGCTGGGCCGCCGTAACACGGCCGGTGGTGGTGCGTAAGCAGAAAGCCGAAAGGTACGCGTCGAACCAAACCCACAGGGTTCATCGTGGCCCTGAGCTTGTCATTACACCCACTTCTTACTTTTCTTTTGCGATGACTCACAAAGACAAATGGCTGTTGTTTGCTCCGTTGGGCCTAGTCACTATCGGGGCCGGGGCTTGCATGGTGCAATGGGCCGGCCACAAGAAAGACCAGCGCGCGCCCACTTCGGAGTGGGTGGCCGCGGGCACTGCGGCCCTGGTGGTGCTCAATACGGGCGTGAGCCTCTTTGGGCGCGGCGTACTCGAGCGTATGAGCCACGAACTGCAGACGAACACGGAGAAAACCTCAGTGCCTCCTACTGATATGCTGGGGTAGTTTTTATTGAGCTAAAGCAGCACCGTCGGTGGCCAGCAGCGCAGGCTTAAACGCAAAAAAGCCCCGGCATTGCGGCCGGGGCTTTTTTAGGGAATTGGGCAGTAGCGGCTTTAAGAAAGTGCCAGTGGGTGCTGGGCTAAACTCGCTGTCTGCCAGAAGGTCAGCCTATTCGGTTTTCGCTTCCAGCTTTTGTGTGCCCTTTTTCACGGTGCTGCCCGTCTTCTGGGCACCGGATTTTACCGCGTGCCCCGTCTTCTGGGCACCGCGTTTCACCACGTGGCCGGTCTTTTGGGCACCGCGCTTCACGCCATGGCCGGCTTTGTGCAGCACGTTGCCTGCTGCATCCTTGGTATTATCGAGGGCGGCGCCTGCGTTGGTTTTGCCGGTTTTGGTCGTGGTTTTCACCGTGCCGTTGTCACGTACTTCAACTTCGGTTTTGGGCTTGGCAGGAGTTACATCTTGGGCGTTGGCGGCAGTCGTAAAGAGGGCTAGGCCAGCGAGCATCAAAAAGGACTTTTTCATAAGAAGGTCGATTTAAAGGGAAAAGTTGAGCGTTGTACGCAGCACCAGAGTAGAGGTTTTCAGCTCCGGGCTGCGGCCACTCCTTCTCCCATTACCGTGCCAGGCAGCAGCAGCGAGCTGTCGCCGTAGCTCAGGAACCGGTAGCCGTGCGCCAGCGCGTGGTCGTACACGGCCCGCCAGTCCGGCCCCAGTAGGGCCGCTACCAGCAGCAGCAAGGTGCTCTCCGGCTGGTGAAAGTTGGTGATAAGGCCCTGAACCAGCCGGAACTCGTAGCCCGGCGCAATGAGCAACTGGGTGCTGGCCTGCAGGGTGTCGGTGCCCGTGGCTTCCAGGTGCCGGAGCAGCGCCGTAAGGGCCGCTTCCGGGCTGATGCTGGCGGCCGCCCCGGCTAGCTCGTACGGCTGCCACTGTGTCACCCGCAGCTCGGCTTCATCGGGGCCAGGGTCGCAGCCCTGCAGCAGCCCAACGCCCAGCCAGTACAGGCTTTCGAGCGTGCGCAGGCTGGTGGTGCCCACGGCTATCACCGGCCGGGGCCGGTGGGCCAGCAACTGCCGCAAGAGGGCCGCGCTTACCAGAATGGGCTCGGTGTGCATGGGGTGGTCGGCCATGTGGTCGGCCTTCACCGGCTGGAAGGTGCCGGCGCCCACGTGCAGCGTGACGTGCCCCGTAGCGAAGCCTTGCTGCTGCAGCTCGGCCAGCAGGCTCAGGGGTGAAATGCAGCCCGGCCGTGGGGGCGGCTACTGCCCCTTCGGCAGCGGCGTACACCGTCTGGTAGCGCACGGCATCAGTAGGAGTGTCCTGCCGGCCCAGGTAGGGCGGCAGAGGAAGATGGCCGCCGGCCCGTAGCACCTCTGCAAAAGGCAAGTCGGCGGGTTGCCAGCGAAAATTGATGAGTGCCGTGCCCGCTTCCTGGGCCTCGCGCTCGGCCCAAAGCGTAGCGGCTTGCCCGTCGGCCGTCGTGAAATCGAGCGTAACCGGGCCTTCTTTCCAGCGGCGGCCGTTGCCCACCAGGCAGCGCCACGTGCAGTGGCCGGTTTGCTGCAGGGCCAGCTCCAGGCTGCGGTGCGGCGCCACGGGTTCGAGGCAAAACAGCTCAACCTGCCCGCCAGTAGGCCGCCGGGCCAGCAGCCGCGCCCGCACCACGCGGGTGTCGTTGAAAATCAGCAGCGCACCGGCTGGGAGTACTTGCGGCAGGTCCCGGAAGTACTTGTCGGCCAGCTGGCCGTTTCGGCTGACCAGCAGGCGGCTGGCGGCGCGGTCGGGCAGGGGCTCGGCGGCGATGCGCTCGGCGGGCAGCGGATACGTGAAGTCGTGAATGGAAAGGTCGCGCGGGTGGGGGCAGTCATGGGCGCAAAGGTCGGGCGGCCCGGTCATTGCCGCCTAGTTTGGCCGGCGAAATAACAGCAGGTGCTGCTGCGGGAGGGTTTCGATGGACTCCACAAACTCCAGCCCAATTGCTGCCATTTCCTTGCGGGCCTGCTCCACGCTCATCTTGTGAATGCGCTTGATGGGCACGTTCGGGTCCTCGGCGCGGTACTCTACCAGCGCCAGGCGGCCAGTGCCGGGGCGCAGAGCGCGCCGAATGGCGCGGCCCATTTCGCGGGGGCGGTCAAACTCGTGGTAGGCATCCACGATGAGAACCAGGTCCACGCTGTCGGCGGGCAGGGTGGGGTTGGTGCTGGTGCCCAGCACGGGGCGCACGTTGGGCGCGTTGAGCCGGCGCCGGCTGGCTTGCAGCGAGGCAATCATTTCCGGCTGAATATCGACGGCCAGTACCTGGCCCTTGGGCACCCTTTTGGCCAGCTGGAACGAGAAAAAGCCCGTGCCGGCCCCAATGTCGGCCACCACGTCGGTGGGTTTTAGCTTCAGCTCCTTGATGAGAATGTCGGTGCCTTCTTCCTGGCGCCGGCCGCTGCGTTCCAGCCAGCCCGACCCCTCGTGGCCCATGACGTGGGCAATCTGCCGGCCCATGTAATAGGTATTGATGCCGTTGGGGTCGCGGGGAGGCGCTATTTCGTAGCCACTGGTATCGGATACCAGGGTGGCCCGCAGGCGCTGCGTAGCGGTAGCAGAAGGCGATGTTTCGGCCGGAAGCTGGGTGCAGCCCAGGAGCAGCAAACTGGCCCCGCTACCCACGCTCACTGCACTTAATGCCCGTTGCCACGTTAAAAAAGAGTACCTCATACAATTCGCAAGTAAGCACATTCGGCTTAAGTTCAGTATTAAACAGCAACCGGTAAAAGAGCGTTCAGCCCAACAGTAGCGCCCGATATGCGCAGCATAACCTATCACTTAGGAGAAAGCGGGGGTGGCTAATTTGAAAAAGCCCATAGAAGTATTCACCTGTATGTACTTTTGGCCGTAGAACGAGCATTTCCTCATTCTCTTATCCCCCATAACTATGAAAAACCTTTTTCTCCCTTCACCAAGCTCGTCGCTGTTGCCGCGTGCGCCCTCACCTTGGGTAGCTGCAGCCGCGCCGAGTACGCCATGCTGCCCAAGGGTGGCTCGTACCATGGCGTAAACCGCGCCTCTACTCCGGTTCCCGCCCAGGCCCGGCCAACGGCTGCTGTTGCGGCAGCTGCTCCAGCTGCGGCCGTAGCTCCGGAGGCTATTGCTGCTGCTGCTCCCGCCACAACTGCTGCACCAGCTGCTCCCCAGGCCGCCAAGCGCCAGGCAGCAGCCCAGAAGCAGGCCGCTGCGCCCGCCGCTCAGGCAGTAGCCTCATCCAGCCAGGCAGTGGCCACCCCGGCCCCCAAGCCAAACGCCTTTCAGCGCGTAGCCCTGAACAAAGTGACCCGCAAGGTGGACAAGCTCATGCAGCGCGCAGGCACCGTGCGCCAGCACGACAACACGGCCTCGACCTCTGAGACCAGCGCGATTAGCGGCAACCTCCGCACCGGCATCATCCTTCTGCTAATCGGCTTAATTGTCGGTATTTTTAGCAACTGGGTGGGTGGCATTATTGTCCTGATTGGCTTGATATTCATCGTGCTGTGGCTGCTGGATAACTTGTAGGTCCCGCATTTAGCTCAACATAAAAAGGCCCCGGCTACTGGTGTAGTCGGGGCCTTTTTATGTTGAGCTCGTTGAGCTAAAGTGAGTTTACATTGGGTCCACGTCGGCCACCAGTCGGGCTTGCTTGAACTCTTTCTGGTCCTTCACCACGTCCATGGCGGCGCAAATCTGCTCTTTGGCCCATTTCAGGGCGGTGTGGGCGCGGTCGAGCTTGATGGTGATTTCCTGCAGGTAAAAATTGCGGATGCGGAAGATGTAGGGCGCCTCGGGCCCGAGCACGGCGGCGCGGCCCAGGCGGTCTACCAGTTCCTGAGTGAGCAGAATGGCTGCCTGCTCGCCCAGGCCCTGCTCCACGTGCTTCACCGTCATCTTAATCACGCGCATGAAGGGCGGGTAGCCGTGCTCGTGGCGCTGCACGATTTCGTAGTTGTAAAACTCCACGTAATCGTTGCGAATCACCTTGTCGAAAATCACCTGCGTGGGGTCCGAAGTCTGGATGAGCACCTTGCCTTTCTTGCCCTTGCGTCCGGCCCGGCCACTTACCTGCACAAACATCTGGTAGGCCCGCTCGTGGGCCCGGAAGTCGGGGTAGTGGATAATGCTGTCGGCGTTGATGATGCCCACCAGGCTCACGTTGGCAAAGTCGAGGCCCTTGGTTACCATCTGGGTGCCTACCAGCACGTTGGTGGCCTGCTTTTCGAAGTCGGCGATGATTTGCTGGTAGCTGTTTTTGGCGCGGGTGGTGTCCAGGTCCATGCGCTGGATGTTAGCCTGGGGCAGCATGATTTTCAGGTCGTCCTCAATCTTCTCGGTGCCGAAGCCCTGGGTTTTCACGGCGCGGGAGCCGCAGGCGGGGCACTGCGTCACCATGGAATCGTGGTAGCCGCAGTAGTGGCAGCGTAGCTCGTGGCTGTGCTTGTGGTAGCTCAGGCTCACGGCGCAGTTGGTGCACTTGGGTATCCAGCCGCAGTCCTGGCAGGCCACCACGGGCGCATAGCCGCGGCGGTTCTGGAACAGAATCACCTGTTCCTGCCGGCCCAGCGTGCGCTCCACTTCGCCCAGCAAATCGGCGGTGAAGTGGTTGTGCATGGTCTTTTTCTCGCGGGCCTTGCGGGTGTCTACCAGCTCAATATCGGGCATGCCAGCCTCGCCAAAGCGCTTGGTGAGCGACACCAGCCCGTAGCGGCCTTGCTTGGCCTGGTAGTAGGTTTCCACGGCCGGTGTGGCCGAGCCTAGCAGGGTTTTGGCGCCCTGGAAATGGGCCATCATCAGGGCCACTTCGCGGGCATTGTAGCGCGGGGCGGGCTCGTATTGCTTGTAAGAAGACTCGTGCTCCTCATCCACAATGATAAGTGCGAGGTTGTCGAAGGGCAGGAACACCGCCGAGCGCACGCCCACCACCACCTGGAAGCGGCCCGAGAGCACGCCGTTCCACACTTCCACCCGCTCGTTGTCGGAGAACTTTGAGTGGTACACGCCCAGTCTAGAGCCAAACACGCGCAGCAGTCGGCCCACAATCTGGGCCGTGAGGGCGATTTCGGGGAGCAGGTACAGCACCTGCCCGCCGCCCTCCAGTGCCTTGCGGATGAGGTCGATGTAAATCTCAGTTTTGCCGGCGCCAGTCACGCCGTGGAGCAGCGTGATTTCCTTCTCCCCGAAGTGGGCCATTATTTCATCCCGCGCCGTGGTCTGGGCCTCGGTGAGGGTGAAATGGAGCTGGGCCGTGGGCTCGTCCTCGAGAGGGAAGCGCGACACGATGACGTCGAACTGCTCCAGCACGCCGTTTTTGATGAGCGTGTTCACCGCCGAGGCCGAGAGGTGCGGGCTGCTGGTGAGCGCCGCCTTCTCAATCCCGTTCTGGTTGGAGTATTCGTTTTGGTACACCGGCACGCGCTGCAGGTACTTCATCAGCACATCGAGCTGCTTGGGCTTGCTGGACAGGCTGTTGAACAGCTGCTCAATCGACGCTTCCGATACAAAATGGTGGGCCAGGCGCACCTTCTTCACCACTTTGGGCGCGTACTTATCAGCCGTGTGCTCAAAGAGGAAGATGACATCCTTGTGCATCAGGGACTTTATCACCTTATGAAACGAGGTGATGCCCAATAGGTCGCCGACTTCGGTAAACGTTAGTGCTTTGCCTTCTTCGGTGCTGCCCAGCGCGTCCACAATCAGCTCTTCCTGCGGGGTGAGCGGGTACTCGTTTTCCTCGCGCGAGAAGGCCGGGTGGAGCTGAATGCGCGATTCTGAGCTAAGCTTGAGGGCCGAGGGCAGGGCCGCGTTTATCACCTCGCCGATGGTGCACATGTAGTAGTCGGCCATCCAGCGGAACAGCTTGAGCCTGGGGCTGGGTCACCACGGGCGCATCGTCGATGAATTCGAGGATGTACTTGGCTTGGTAGTTGGCCGGCGGAGTTTCGTGCACGGCCGCCACAATGCAGCTGAGCGTCTTTTTGGCCCCAAACTGCACAATCACCCGTCCGCCAATCACCACGTTGTCGTTGAGCTCAAACGGCACCCGGTAGGTGTAGAGCCGGGGCAGCGGCAAGGGCAGAATAACGTCGGCAAACAGCGTAACCCGGTCAGCTGCCGGGGCAGCGGCGGGGAAATAAAATCGAGAGCGAGACTCAAAACAGCAATAGGGTAGGGGCGGATAGTAAAGATAGCACGACGGTAGCGCCGGCCCATGCCCCGGCCCTACAAAGCAGCCAAGGCCTCGGCAACGCTATATAGCGGCGCCAAACAGGCCTGATTGCGGCAGATGTGCACGGCCGTGCGGCCTTCCGGCGCGGGTTTCAGGAGCTTAAGCAGCGGCAGCTCCGAGCTTTTCTTGGCGCCGGCCAGCACCGTGTCAAACAAAAAACGCCGGCTAAGTTCCTGGCGAAAACTTTCGACCTTGGGCCCGATGATGGCCAACTCGGCGCCGGGCCGCAGCAGCGCCGCGTACAGCGAGGCCCAGTTGGTAAGGTGCTGCGGCTCTTTCACGACCAAGTGCCGCACTTGAGCCAGCATATTGGCTGCTAGGTCGGTGTAGCGGGCGTTTTCCAGGTGCCGGCCCAGGCGGCGCAGGTTGTGCGCCATCACCGAATTAGAAGCTGGTATTACGTTGTCGAACAGCTCCTTTTTGCGGACAATGAGCGGCTCGGCGCTGCTGTCGGTGTAGAAAAACTGCGTTTCGCTTGGGTCAAAGAAATTGGCAAGCACGTATGCGGTCAGCGTTTCGGCTTCGCGCAGCCAAGTCTCGGTGAAGCTGACTTCGTAGAGGCTGATGTAGGCTTGAATGACCAGCGCATAATCTTCCAGAAAGCCGCTGATGCTGGCCCGGCCGTTTTTGCAGGTCCGGTTCAGGCGCTGGCCATCGCGCAGATTGGCTTGAATGAAGCGGGCGTTGCGCTCGGCTACGACCAGAAACTCCGGCTCGGCAAAGGCTCGGTAGGCATCAGTCAGCGCCTGGAGCATTAGGGCGTTCCAGCCGGTGAGGATTTTGTCGTCGAGGCCGGGGCGCACGCGGGTGGCGCGCACCGCCATTATTTTCTGCTTCCAACCAGTTACCAGTTCCGCCACCGCCGCCGGGGCCAGACGTGAGCGGCCGCAAACGCTTCGTCGGTTTGGCGGCGGTGCAGGATGTTGCGCCCGTGTTCCCAGTTGCCCTGCGCCGTGCAGTTGTAATAATCGGAAAACAGGGGCTCCTCGTCGCCGAGAATGTCGCGAAGCTCATCCTTCGTGAAAACGTAGAATTTCCCTTCTTCGCCTTCACTATCAGCGTCCAGCGACGAATAGAAGCCGCCGTCGGCATTGGTCAGCTCAAGCCGCACAAATTCAACGGTGTCATACACCACTTCCCGGAAAAGCTCCTCCTGCGTCACCTGAAAAGCTTCGCTGTAGAGGCTGATGAGCTGGCCGTTGTCGTAGAGCATCTTCTCGAAATGCGGCGCCAGCCATTCGGCATCCACCGAATACCTAGCAAAACCACCGTGGGCCTGGTCATAAATGCCGCCCCAGGCCATTTCGCGCAAGGTGAGCACAGTTTGGTCCAACAGAATCTTGCTGCCGCTGATGACGTGGGCGCGCAGCAAAAACCGCCAGATGCTGGGCATCGGAAACTTGGGGGCACGGTTCATGCCGCCCCGCTCGCGGTCAAACTTGACGCCCAGGTTGTATATCAATAGCTTGAACTCCTCATCGGAAACACCGGCGGGGCCGCTTTCAGGTGCCAGCCCTAGCCCAAGCGAAGCAGTGGGAACGTCCAGATTCTGGGCTTCTGCCTTCTTGCTGGCCCCGTATTTCTGCAGCTCGCTGGTGCCAATTACCTCCATAAACCGCTCGGCCGACTGCTCCAATTCGCTTCGGTGCTCGCCGGCGTAAGCCTGGCCGATGTTCTCCAGCAGCTTCACCCAATTTCCCTTTGGAAAGTACGTGCCGCCATAAAACGGCTTGGCATCGGCAGTCAGGAACACATTGAGCGGCCAGCCGCCCTGCAGACCCATGGCGTGCAGGGCATCCATGTAAATCTGGTCGACGTCGGGTCGTTCCTCGCGGTCGACTTTGATGCACACGAAGTGCTGGTTCATCACCGCCGCCACGGCCTGGTTTTCAAACGATTCGCGCTCCATCACGTGGCACCAGTGGCAGGCGGCGTACCCTATGCTCACCAGAATTGGTTTCTGCTCGGCTTGGGCCCGGTTTAGCGCTTCGGGGCCCCAGGGGTACCAATCCACGGGGTTGTGGGCGTGCTGCTGCAGGTAGGGGCTGGTTTCCTCAGCGAGGCGGTTCGTGGGTTGTGAAGCGTGGGCCATAGCAGATAGCAGAAAGAATACGAATGGCAATAAAACGCCAAACCCGGCTTCGAGGGCCGGGTTTGGAAAATAATTAAGCAGGCTTGGTAGGCTTTTTCGCCGGTTTGGGCTTAGAAGCTGGAGGCTTGGCTGCCGCAACTTTAGGTTTTGCGGCTGGTTTCCGTTTGGGTTTGGCTACCGCCGTTTCGGGCGCCTCGACCTCGGCTGCCGGAGGGGCGGCTGTGGGCACAGGCGCTTTTTTCGCGGGCTTGGCCTTTGGGGCTACCGCCTTTTTCGGGGCCGCCGCTTGTTTAGGCGTAGCTGCTTTCGCAGCCGCTGGCTTCTTCGTTGCGGGTGCTGGCCCGGCAGTTGGCTCAATTAACGTAGCCGAAGAACCCGTCATGCGGCCGGCAGCGACCTGCGTGCGTAGCTCGTCCGAAATGGGCACCACTGGCACATCAATGGCAGGCTTCTCCGACCGGCCGCCGCTGACCACTCGCTTAGCCCGGTTGGAACGCCGGGCCGGCGCTGGGCTCGTGGCGGCATTCGCAACCGAGTCAGCAGCAGCTTCCGCCGGTATTGGACTGGGAACAGGAAGATTTTCGCGCCGGTTGCGGTTATCAGCGCTGCTGACAATTGGCTCAACCACACCGGAAAGCTGCTCAGCAGTACCCATCACCGGAAGGGGCGCTACTTCAAACGATTCAGGAGCAGTAATCATCCCTCTCGGCGCTTCCGCAACGGGAGTTTCTACGGCTCCTTTCCGGCCTCTATTTCGATTATTTCGCGATTTGGAATGGGCCGTAGTCAGCGTTGTCGCTGCCTCGGTTATCACCGCCGGGGCTTGTACTAACGGTACTGCTGCTTCTACGATGGGCACTTCTGCATCCACCGATTGGGCTGAAACCTTGATGGCTACATCGTTTGATACATCGTTGGCCGAAGCATCGTCAGCCGGAGCAAACAAGGGTACCCGCGGTACTCGGCCTGCGTCGTTGCGGCCTCGGCCTCGCTTGACGGGCACCGATTTGGTAATCACCGACGACTTCCTGCTTTCTGGCCGTTCGTCAGGGTTTTCAGTTACAGCAGCAGCTACGGGCTCTGGTGCCACATTGCCGGGCTCGGGCATTAGCTCGCTGCCTGGCTCAATTTCACCGGCTGCCAGGCGCAGAGCATTCTTGCGGGCGGTGCGTTTAGCTCCGCCACGCGAGCGGCGCTTTTTCTTTTTCGCCGGCGCTTCGTTCCCATCAGCAGGCTCAAGAGAGACAGGCGCAGCGGCTTGCTCCAATAGTTCTTCGGAAATGCCCAGCTTGGTGGGCAGAAGTGCCATCGGCTCAGCAGGAGTCAGGCTGTCCTGGTCGCCCGCGAAAGCTTCCGAAGCCTGAAATTGCTCGTTTTCGGCAGGCATTTGAGGCTGACCCTTGCCCCGGCCATCGCGCCGACCCCTCTCCGGGCGGCCCGAGCGCGCAGCCCGCTGGGAGCGAAATTCCTCGGGCGACAAGCGCGGCAGCCGGTTTTCAGCAACCGGCGCGGCCGCACCCTCCCGCGGCATCACCGGGGCCTCGGAAGAAGCCGCGCCTTCGCCGATATCAATCCGCTCTTCGTCATCCTCCGCCAACACGGCTGGTTCCGGCTCCATCGGCACTGGCAGCGCGGCCAGCTTGGTGCTCACCTCGCTTAGCTCGTCCGTTACGGGTACTCGTCGCAAGCTCAGCTGTTCTAGCTTGGCGAGGGTGCTTTCCAGGAACTGGCGGTGTTCCGGCGCGCCGGCATGCAGCGGGCGGTGGCCCAACGACTGCCGCACCGAAGCCCATTCCTTGCGGAACCGGCCAAAATCCACGTCGAAATACGTCCGGGCAAATTTGTCCCAGATGTACTCCTCGGCTACTTCCGACGGGTGCAGCATGTCGGACGCGTAGAAGCGGTAGTCGCGCAAGTCGTCCAGCAGCAGGCTCGTATGCGGGGAAATATGCCACGCCCGGCAGCAAGTCGCTCACGATGTGCGTGGCCACCCGCAGCACCGATTTGCTCACCGCGTTCAACGGCAGCGTGTCTTTCAGGTGCCGCACGGGGCTCACCGTGAGCACAAAGCGCAGGTTGGGATTGATGCGCCGCAGGTAGGCGTGCGTCTCCGCCAGGGCGTTGATGATTTCATCGGGCGTGAGCAGCTCCCGCACAAATAAGTCGGCCGACTGCTTGTGGCAGTTGTTAACCAGCTCGCCAGTTTCGCGCAGGCGGTAGGCCCAGGCCGTGCCCAGCGTGAGCAGCACCACATCGGCCTGGCGCAGGAACTCGCCCGTGCGGCGCACCAGGCTCCTGAATGGCTTGCAGCAGCTCAACCGGCGAATCGGCACCAATGCTGCCGTGCAGGTCGTAGCTCTGCCAGCGGCCACGCGCCTCCACCAGATGCTGCTGCCAGTCCACTTCTTCGCCCGCCGCCGCCCTCAGCAGGCTGGGCCAGCGCCAAGGGCTGGAACACGGTGCCAAAGGATTTACCAAGGCTTCTACCTTGTTGGCCAGCAGCCGCGAGCCGATGCTGTCGGCAAAGCAGGAGCCCATGGTGAGGACCCGCGCCGTGCGCGGCAACTGGTCCGTGGCCGGAGCAATAGAGAGTTCGGTTCTAAACATCAAAGCAAAAATAGCCCTAAAGCTGTATTGGGCCCGTAGGTGTAATAAAAAGCCCCACCAAAAGGCGGGGCTTTTCTAATTGTGGTTGAGCGAGAACTACTCGGCTACAACGCGGAAATTAATCGTCTGCTTCACTTCCTTGTGCAGGTTAGCGGTAGCAGTGTAGTCGCCGGCAGCCGAAGGCTCCTGGTCGAACGACAGACGCTTGCGGTCTACGTCCACACCTTTGGCTTTCAGCGCTTCGGCCAATTGCAGGGTGGTTACACGGCCGAAAATCTTGCCGCTTTCGCCCACTTTAGCGCGGATTTCCAGGAACGCATCACCGATTTGGTCGGCAATGGCTTGGGCATCGCCTTTGATTTTGTCGGCTTTGTGAGCCGCCTGGCGCACGTTCTCAGCCGTGATTTTCTTGTTGGTTTTGTCGGCCAGCATGGCCAAACCCTGCGGCAACAAGAAGTTGCGACCGTAGCCCGATTTCACGGTCACGATGTCGTTCTTGTAGCCGAGGCCCTTAACGTCGTCTTTGAGGATGATTTCCATGTCTTATTCAGAATTATGAGTTTTGAATTATGAGTGATGAGTTAAGAAATGCCAGGAGTAGCAACTCAAAACTCAAAACTTATAACTCATAATTTATTTCAGGGCGTCAGCTACGTAGGGCATCAGAGCCAAGTGGCGGGCCTTTGCAATGGCCTGGGTCACTTTGCGCTGAAACTTCAGGCTGGTACCGGTGAGGCGGCGGGGCAGCACGCGGCCCTGCTCGTTCACGAACTTCAGCAGGAAGTTCGGGTCTTTGTAGTCCACGTACTTAATGCCGTTCTTCTTGAAGCGGCAGTATTTCTTGCGGGTGTCCTGCGGCTTGTTCATAGCCGACCGGTCGTTGTTCCGGTTGTATGCGGGAGTTGCCATATTACTACTGGATTATTGGGCTACGCCTTCGGTTTCTTTTGCAGCCTTTTGCAGGTTCATCTCGCCGTTGCGGCGACGGGTGTTGTACTCCACGGCGTGCTTATCGAGCACGGTGGACAAAAACCGGATGATGCGCTCGTCGCGGCGGAAAGCCAGCTCAAGCACGTCAACAATGTTACCACTTCCAGTGTACGACAGGCAGAAATAGTAGCCTGTGTTTTTCTTCTGAATCGGGTACGCCAGCTTGCGCAGGCCCCAGGCTTCAGTGGACAAAATGGCGGCGCTATTTTCCTTAAGCACCTGGGTGAACTTCTCGACCGTCTCTTGCACCTGGCTCTCGTTCAACACGGGAGTTACGATGAAGACCGTCTCGTAATTTCTTACTTCCATTACGACGGGGTGAAAATATAGGGGTGAAAAAATTGATTGGGGCGCAAAGGTACTGACTTTCGGGTAGATTGCCAAAGGTCCTCTTGCACTTCCTTATAGTAATACCTCAAGAACCAGGTCAGGCGGCTTCAGCATGCAAGAAATAACTTGCCGCAAGCGCTGCCCTTTACTGATGCAGAAGGAATGAACCCGCGATATCGGCATAGCCGCAAAGCCCGTTTATCCGTACTTGGTAGGGCTAAAGCCAACAAAATTCGCTGACATGGGTTGTAATTCAGCGTCTTAAGTTGCTTTAAGTGCTCTTGTGTGGGTGTCAGGCGGCATTAGAGTCCTGTAATCGGGTTGCCGGTGAGGGCTTTAGTGGCAAGTAGGAGCGGGGAGCTTATAAGCGGGCCCGCGATGGCCAGCCGAGGATACCCAGAAATTGCATTTCACTTTTTGCCGCCTACGATTCCTGACCTACATTTGTGGCCTTGAAATGCCCTAGCGTTTCGTTTTACCGTCTATTTTCTTATGAATAGCATTCGACTTCGTTCGTTACCTAAACTGCTGCTGGCGCTCTTCCTCACCTTTGCCGGCGCCCAACAGGCTGCCGCTCAAGGCGCGGGAGCCGCTGCCGACGTGAAAAAGAAGGAGTGGTGCCTGGTGCTACCGCGGCCGCTACTCCTGCTACGGCTACCGCCCCGGGCGCTGGTGGTGGCGATGCCGCTGCTATTGCCGCCGGCGACGCCTTGTTTAAGAACAACTGCGCGCAGTGCCACGCCGTGAACGAGCAGGTGGTGGGCCCGGCCCTGGCTGGCATCACCAAGCGCCGGCCGGTCTCGTGGCTGCTGCCCTGGATTAAGAACTCGAGCAAGGTGGTGGCCAGCGGCGATGAGTACGCCGTAGCCATCTTCAACAAATACAACAAGCAGCAGATGCCCTCCTTCGCGCTGTCCGACCAGGAGGTTAACTCCATCCTGGCTTGGGTAACCTCGCAGGAAGGCCAAGCGGGCCCCACTGCCGAAGCTAAGCCAGTCGTTGATGGTAAACCCGGTGATGAAGCCGCTGCTGGTGGCGCCGAAGCCGGTGCTGGTAAGTACGTTGACATCCTGTTGATTGTCCTCGTCGTGGTTTTGATTGTACTGGTGGTGACACTGGTCATCATTGGCAACCTGATGAAGGACGTGTTGCGGGGCCGCAAGGACCTAGACGGCCGCGATGTCGAGATTCTCGAGCAGCGCTTCGACTGGGGCAAGATGTACCGTTCGCCCATGCTGCGTGGCATTGTCGGAGTGGTATTCGCCCTGGTACTAGTATATGCTGGTGTACAAAGCGTAATGGCTGTGGGCCTGACCCAGGGCTACCAGCCCACCCAGCCCATTGCTTTCTCGCACAAGCTGCACGCCGGTCAGCACCAGATTAACTGCGCCTACTGCCACACTTCGGTATATAAGAGCAAGTCGGCCAACATCCCTTCGGCCAACATCTGTATGAACTGCCACTCGCAGATTAAGACGGAGTCGCCCGAAATCAAGAAAATCTACCGCGCCATTGAGCGCAAGCAGCCCATTCAGTGGGTACGCATTCACAACCTGCCCGACCTGGCTTACTTCAACCACTCCCAGCACACTCAAGTGGGTGGCCTGCAGTGCCAGACCTGCCACGGTCCTATCCAGAACATGGAAGTAGTGTACCAGTACTCGGCCCTCACCATGGGCTGGTGCATCAACTGCCACCGCGAGATGCCCATCAACGCGAAGGACAACAAGTACTACGACAACCTTGTGAAGCTGCACGACACCAAGAATGCCGGCGCTCCCTTCACCGTGTCGTCGAACGGCGGCACCGAGTGCTCGAAGTGCCACTACTAATTGGCTAATAGAACCCTAGCTCTGAAGGTCGCCCTAACGATTTTAAGAGCCAGGGTTCTAACTCCCCATCACAGAAAATTCCGCTCAAAAATCAAGTACCTCTCGGCTTAGCCGGCCCCAAGCCCCTAAGACCCTGAGTCCCTAAGTCCCCGAAAATGAAGTACTGGAAAGGAATTGAGGAACTGGAAAGCGCCCCGGAGTTCATGCAATCGGCTTTTGCCGAATTCATGCCGGTCAAGGAAAGCCATGCGAGCAGCGATGCGACCTCGGCTCCCCGCCGCGACTTCCTCAAACTAATGGGTTTTGGTGTGGCGGCAGCCACGTTGGCCTCTTGCGAAACCCCGGTACGCAAGGCCATCCCATACCTCAACAAACCCGAGGAAATTGACCCGTCGATTTCCAACTTCTACGCCTCCACCTACTTCACCGGCGCCGACTACAACGCGGTTTTGGTGAAGACCCGCGAAGGCCGTCCTATCAAGCTGGAAGGAAACCCCGAGTCGCCCATCACCAGCGGTGGTTTGTCGGCGCGTGCTCAGGCAGCCGTGTTGAGCCTCTACGACGGTGGTCGCTTGCAGCACTTTGCCATTAAGTCGGGCAATGAGCACCAGAAAGCCGAAGTTGCGGCGGTAGATAAAGCCATCCGCACCAAGCTGGCGGCAACGACTGGCCGCATTGCCATCGTATCGCCCACCATCATCAGCCCCACTACCAAGAAGGCAATTGCCGAGTTTGCAGCGCGCTACCCCAACACTACGCACGTCATGTACGACGCGCAGTCAGTAACGGGCCTGCTGCAAGCAAACAACGGCATTGTGCCCAGCTACAACTTCGGCCGGGCCAACATCATCGTGAGCCTGGGCGCCGACTTCCTCGGTACCTGGATTTCGCCGGTAGAATACAGCCGCCAGTATGCCATGACCCGCAAGATTAGCCGGGACAAGCGCAGCATGTCGCGCCACTACCAGTTCGAAACGGCCATGACGCTGACCGGCTCCAACGCCGACATTCGCGTGCCGGTTAAGCCGTCGGAGATGGGTGCTGTGGCATTGGCTCTGTACAATGCCGTAACCGGTGCCGGTGGTGCATCTGCTTACAAAAACGATAAACTGGCTCAAGCTGCCAAGGACCTGACCGCCAACCGCGGCGCCAGCCTCGTGGTATCGGGCTCGAACGACCCAGCTGTACAGGCGCTAGTAGCGGCCATCAACCAGTCGCTGGGCAACCTCGGCACTACGGTTGACCTGACTGCCCCGAGCTACGTGCGTCAGGGCGACGACGCCCGGATGGCTGCCCTGGTAAATGACATGAACAACGGCAGCGTTGGCGCCGTCATTTTCTACAACGCCAACCCTGTTTACAACCACCCGTTGGGTGAGAAAGTGAAGTCGGGCATTGCCAAAGTGCCCCTGACGATTTCGCTGAATGACCGTCTGGACGAAACCGGTGTGCTTTGCCAGTATGCCGCTCCCGACAGTCACTGGCTGGAGTCGTGGAACGACTACGAGCCCAAGCGCGGATTCCTGAGCCTGGCTCAGCCGGTTATCACGCCGCTCTTCACGACCCGTCAGGCCCAGGAAAGCTTGCTGCATTGGGCTGGCAACAACACGAATTACTACAAGTACTTGCGTGCTAGCTGGCGCGCCATTACTCCAACCGATGCTGCTTGGGATAAGGTGGTACACGACGGAGTGGCCACCGGTACGGCTCTGGCTCCGGCCCCGGCCATGATGAGCGCCGCGCTGGCTCCGGCCGCTGCCGTAGCTCAACTCAGCCGCACGGCCAAGCCCGCTGGCAATGCCGTTGAGCTGGCTTTGTACGAAAAGGTAGGTCTAGGCGCTGCTGGCTGCGAGGCCAACAACCCCTTCCTGCAGGAATTGCCCGACCCGGTTTCGAAAGCAACTTGGGGCAACTACGTGGCGGTGCCGCGTAAGATGGCTATCAAGAATGAGTGGGAGCAGGGCGACGTCGTGAAGGTGTCGGCCAACGGCTACACGATTGAGCTGCCGGTGCTGATTCAGCCCGGCCAGGCCAACGACACGGTGAGCATCGCCCTGGGCTACGGCCGTACCCGCGCTGGCAAAGCCGGCGACCAGGTAGGCGCCAATGCCGCTCCGTTTGCTACCGCAACAGCCAACGGGCTGATGTTTAGCAACGTGGTGACGCTGACGAAAACCGACGCGACCTCGCCCATTGCCCAGACCCAGACGCACCACACCATCATGGACCGCAAGCCGGTGGTGCAGGAAAACACGCTGGCTCAGTACATCAAGAATCCGAAAGAGGTAACCGAATACGAGAAAGTTGCCACGCCGGATGGCCTGGAGAAACCCAACAAGGTTTCGCTGTGGCAGGACTACTCTTACAACAACCACCACTGGGGCATGGCTGTGGACCTCAACTCGTGCATTGGCTGCGGCTCGTGCGTGATTGGGTGCCAGACCGAGAACAACACGGCTGTAGTAGGCAAGCAGGAGGTTATCAACCGCCGCGAGATGCACTGGATGCGCATTGACCGCTACTATAGCTCGGACCACCACAAGGACGAGTTTGAGACGGTTGGCAAAGTTGGCACATACGCCGCCATGGAAGACCCTTCGGATAACCCGCAGGTTATTTTCCAGCCGATGATGTGCCAGCAGTGCAACCACGCTCCCTGCGAAACGGTGTGCCCGGTACTGGCCACCACCCACAGCACGGAAGGCCTCAACCAGATGACGTACAACCGTTGCATCGGTACCCGTTACTGCGCCAACAACTGCCCGTACAAAGTGCGTCGCTTCAACTGGTTCTCGTACTATTCCAACGAGAAGTTCGAGACCGTAAACGGCCACATGTTCACCGACCTTGGCCGCATGGTGCTGAACCCCGACGTAACCGTACGGGCCCGCGGTGTGATGGAAAAATGCTCGTTCTGCATCCAGCGCATTCAGTTGGGCAAGCTCGAGGCTAAGAAGCAGAAGCGCCGCCCCATGGATGGCGAGATTGTTTCGGCTTGTGCGCAGTCCTGCCCCACGGAGGCCATCGTGTTTGGCGATATGCGCGACCCGAACAGCCGCCTGAGCCAGCTGCTGCGCCGCGAAGACGGCGAGCGTGCTTTCCACGCACTTGAGTCCATCAACGTGCAGCCCAACGTGACCTACTTGACGAAGATTCGGAACGCAGAATCTGAGTTCTTCGCTAAAGAAAACGCTTAATAATCACTAACCTATAAGATTATGCAGCACGTATCAGCCGTACGCGAGCCGCTCGTAACCGGGGGTAAGACGCTACACGACGTAACGCAAGACATCTGCTATCAGGTAGAAGCCAAGCCCAACATCCGTTGGATGGCTGCCCTGAGTGTAGCCTTGTTCTTTCTGGGCATATTTTTCTATTCCGTATACCGCACGGTGTGGTACGGCATCGGGGAGTGGGGCCTGAACAAAACTGTAAACTGGGCCTGGGACATCACCAACTTCGTGTGGTGGGTAGGTATCGGCCACGCCGGTACGCTGATTTCGGCGGTACTGCTGCTGTTCCGTCAGAAATGGCGGTCGTCAATCAACCGGGCGGCAGAGGCCATGACGATTTTCGCCGTAATCTGCGCTGCTATGTTCCCGGTACTGCACATGGGGCGCCCGTGGCTGGCTTACTGGGTATTCCCCTTCCAGAACACGTTTGGTTCGCTGTGGGTGAACTTCAATTCGCCGCTGCTCTGGGACGTATTCGCCATTTCGACCTACTTCACTGTGTCGCTGGTGTTCTGGTACATCGGCCTGATTCCTGACTTCGCCTCCATCCGTGACCGTGCCAAGGGCACCATCGCTAAGTTCAGCTACTCCATGCTGAGCTTCGGCTGGAAGGGTTCGGCCAAAGCCTGGTCGCGCTACGAAACGGTTTCGCTGATTCTGGCCGGTGTTTCGACTCCGCTGGTACTCTCAGTACACACCATTGTATCGATGGACTTTGCTACCTCGGTTGTACCGGGCTGGCACACTACCATCTTCCCTCCCTACTTCGTGGCTGGCGCTATCTTCTCCGGTTTCGCCATGGTACTAACGCTGATGCTGATTACCCGCGTAGTGTTCCGCCTGGAAGACTACATCACCCTGGAGCACATTGCCCTCATGAACAAAATCATGATGGTAACCGGCTCAATCGTGGGTGTGGCTTACATCACGGAGTTCTTCATTGCCTGGTACTCGCAGGTTGAGTTCGAGCAGTACGCCTTCATCAACCGCGCTACTGGTCCTTACTGGTGGGCATATGCGGCGATGATGACCTGCAACGTGATTACCCCGCAGGCTGGTATGGTTCCGCCGCGTTCGCTACAGCATTCCGCTCACGTTTATCCTGTCGATTATCGTTAACATCGGCATGTGGTTCGAGCGTTTCGTAATCATCGTAACCTCGCTGCACCGCGACTACCTGCCGTCGAGTTGGGCTATGTTCTCGCCCTCTATCATCGACATCGGTCTGTATGTAGGCACCTTGGGTCTGTTCTTCACGCTGTTCCTGCTCTTCGCAAAGTTCTTCCCTGTGATTAACATGGCCGAGGTGAAAACCATCCTCAAATACACCGTGGACAACGGCCCGACTTACAACCCCAAGAAGGCCGTCCACGCTGCCCACGCTCCTCAACCTGCCATTCACGGGGCACCGGCTACGGCTCCTGTAAACTATAACAAGCATGACTAAGCACTTTGCCCTTGGTATCTTCGAAGACGAAGATGTGCTGCTGCACGCCGTTGAAAACGTGCGCGCCGCGGGTGTGAAAATCCACGACGTATTCTCGCCCTATCCCGTGCATGGCATCGACGATGCCCTCGGCATCGAACGCTCGCGCCTGCCAATCGCGGCCTTCTTTTTCGGGTTGTGCGGCTTGTCTTTCGCACTGTGGCTCCAGATTTATATGCTGGGTTTCGACTGGCCGATGATTATCGGCGGTAAGCCTCACATTGCTCTGCCAGCTTTCATTCCAGTTGCATTCGAATTGACAGTGTTCTTCACTTGTCACGGGATGGCCATCACCTTCTTCACCATCACGGGCTTGTATCCCCGCTTTAAAGTGCCGGTGATGGATGTGCGTGCTACCGACGACAAATTCGTAATGGCCATCGAGTTGGATGCAACCACTCGCAATTTCCCCGGCTGACCCAACTGCTGCGCGACAACGGCGCTTCAGAAGTCAACCAAAAAGAAATGACCACCAAATAATGATGCATCCGCTGAACCTGAGCTTGCGCGTTTCGGCGCTGCTGTTATCCGTAGGGCTAGCCTCGTCATGTACTCCTCGCGCCGACGACCCGGGCGTTCAGTACGCGCCGGAGATGTACGACCCCATTCCTTACGAGCCGCTTAAGCAGGCGAGCTTTAACAAGGTCAATGCGTTCGGCATCAACGAGCGCACGCCCCCCATTGCCACCGTGCCATTGGGTAAGCTTGACTACTACAATCACATTCCGAAGGATAGTGTCGGCATCGCTGAGCGTACTCTGCGCAACCCGTTCCCTTACACCAAGGCCAACCTGGAAGAGGGCAAGGTGCTGTATACCCGCATCTGCTCGCACTGCCACGGTGAAGCTGGCGCTGGCGACGGGCCGGTAGGAGCGAAGTTTAAGGGTGTACCGAACTACGCGGCAGGTGCTTACAAAACCATGAACGACGGGCACATTTACCACGTCATTCAGTGGGGCCGTAACCGGATGATGCCCCATGGTTCCATCGTGAACCCTGAGGAGCGTTGGAAAATTGCAATGTATGTGCGGGTATTGCAGCGCGGCGAAGGCCCAGATGCTCTGACCAAGCTCATTGCAAAAGGTCCTACCAACACCCCCGCCACCACCGCTAGCCCAAGTGAGCTAACCGACCGTGCCTATCAAGGCCCCGCTGGCCAGGCTCAGGCCGATAAAGCTTCTGCTACTCCCGGGCAAGGCAAGACCGTTGCTCCCAATGGTTCCGGTGTCACCTACTTTCCCGGCAACAAATAACTATGGCAACTCTGACGCATCAAGAAAGCGCCACGGCTGAACAGCTCGTTGTTACGGATGGCGCCCGTAAGACTTTTATTACGATTATCGTAGCTGGCGTGGTGGTGCTTATCATCGGCCTGCTGGCTGCCATCATGGGCTGGGGCGAAGAGCACCATGCCGCCGCTGGCGAAGCGGCCAGCCACCTGGGAGCTTCGGCTGGCCACGGGGCCGGTGCCTCGGTACACCACGAAGGCAGCCCGGTTTGGCTCAAGCGTTTGCTGGTGAGCCTCTGGCATAGCAACGTATTCTTCCTCGGCGTATCGACCATCGGTACCGTGTTCATGGCCATCAACTACGTAGCCTATGCCGGTTGGTCGGTAATGATTAAGCGCATTTCGGAAGCCCTGAGTGCCTGGGTTATTCCGGGGGCCGTAATCATGCTGGTGGTGTTTCTGCTGGGCCGCCATGATATTTTCCATTGGACCCACGAGGGCATTATGGACAAGGGCAACCCGAACTATGACGCCATCATTGCCGGCAAAAGCGGCTTCCTGAACCTGCCGTTTTACCTCATTCGTACCATTGTCTACCTCGGTATCTGGGCCTACTTCAGCTGGAAGCTGCGTCAGCTTTCGCTGGCCGAAGACCGGTTGGGTGGCACGGTGTGGTTCCACAAGAGCATCAATGCTTCGGCACTGTTCCTCGTGTTGTACGCCGTAACGTCTTCGATGTCGGCCTGGGACTGGGTGATGTCGGTTGATACCCACTGGTTCAGCACCATGTTTGGCTGGTACGTATTCGCCTCTTGGTGGGTATCGGGCATCGCTGCTATTGCGCTTACCGCCATTTACCTGAAACAAGCGGGCTACTTGCGCGCTTTAACTTCCAACCACTTGCACGACCTGGGCAAGCTCATGTTTGGCTTCAGCATTTTCTGGACCTACGTGTGGTTCTCGCAGTTTATGCTGATTTGGTACGCCAACTTGCCCGAAGAAGCAGTCTACTACAACCAGCGCCTCGGCGGGTTTGAAGGCCGCTATACCGGCATGTTCTTTTTCAACTTGATAATCAACTTCGTATTTCCATTCCTGGGCCTGATGACCCGCGATGCCAAGCGCCAAATGATTATCATGAAAATCGTCTGCATCGCCATTCTAATTGGCCACTGGTCAGACTTTTATTTGATGCTAATGCCGGGCACTTTGAAAGGCGAGAACGGGTTCTTAATTGAGATTGGCGTAGCCGCAATTTTCCTCGGTGCTTTCCTGATTTTGTTTACGCGTCGTCTGGCTTCTGCTTCGCTCGTTCCCGTTCATCATCCGTTCCTGGACGAGAGCGTTCACCACACTACCTAAGATTTTAGTATGAAGTATTGAGTAGCGGGTCTGTGCCCAGACTCTTTCTCAATACTCAATACGTAATACTTAATACTAAAAACTCAATGACGGCTCTTACTATTTTGCTAGTGTTGGTGCTGCTGCTGGTCGTGTTCGGCCTGCTGTTTCGCCTGCAGATTCTGACTTCTATTTTTTCGGGTACGTTCACCCGGGATATCGGCATGAGCAATAGCGTAAATGCTATTTTGATGCTGGTGTTCATGGTGGTGGGCGGTGCTTGGTTCGCTTACTCGTTTGTCGAGAACTTCAGCAAGATGAACCCGCCCATTGCCTCAATTCACGGGCACGAGATGGAGCGTATGTTCTGGATTACGATGAGCGTAATCGGCGTGGCCTTTGTTATCACTCAGGCGCTGCTCTTTATCTACTCTTATAAGTACCAGCACAAAGAAGGCCGCCGTGCTTACTTCTTTGCACACAATAACAAGATTGAAGTTATCTGGACGGTAATCCCTGCTATTGTAATGGCGGCCCTGATTTTTGCCGGCTGGAAGGCCTGGACGCGCATCACCGGCCCGGCTCCGAAGAATTCTGTAGTAGTGGAAGTAATGGGCAAGCAGTTTAACTGGTTGGTGCGTTACCCGGGCCGCGACATGAAGCTAGGCGTGGTAAATTACCGCATGATTGACGCCGTGAATGAATTCGGCTTTGACCTGAGCGATAAGGCGGCCCTGGACGACTTCACCACCAACGAAATCCACGTTCCCAAAGGCGTTCCGATTTTGATGAAGATTCGCTCGCGCGACGTATTGCACGCTGTGTATATGCCTCACTTCCGCGTACAGATGTACGCCGTGCCGGGCATGCCCACCCGTTTCTGGTTCACCCCGACCATGACCACGGACGAGATGCGCGCCAAATTGGGCAACCCTTCGTTCAACTACGAGCTGGCTTGCAACCAGGTATGCGGCGGCAGCCACTTCGCCATGAAGGCTACTGTAATTGTGGACGAGCCGGACGATTACCAGAACTGGTACGCGGCCCAGCAGTCGTTCTCGCAGAAAAATCCCGAAGTGCTGGCGGCTCTGAAACAGAAACCCAAAGCACTGGTTTCACAAGCAGCTGAGCCTGCCGAAGCCGAAGAAGCCGCACCTGCCCCCTTGGCTGCTTCCTACTAATAACTACTTAACGGTATCCCTTTATGTCAGACATGGCAGCCAAACCCAATCTTTCGCCAGGCGTGCAAGCGCAGGGCGGTATTGGTACCGCTCCGGTGCCTACCACCGAACATGGTGACCACCTGCATCACGACGACCACGAACATCACGACCAACACTGGCTGTGGAAGTACGTGTTCAGCCAGGACCACAAACAGATTGCCAAGCAGTTCCTGATTACGGGTATTTTCTGGGCTATTCTGGGTGGTACGCTGTCGAGCTTGTTCCGTCTGCAGTTGGGCTGGCCCGAAGGCTCAATGGAATGGCTCACGCCTTTCCTGGGCAAATGGATTCAGGCCGGCAAATTGAACCCGGAATTCTACCTGGCCTTGGTGACCATGCACGGCACCATCATGGTGTTCTTCGTGCTCACGGCAGGCTTGAGCGGTACGTTCTCTAACTTCCTGATTCCTCTGCAAGTGGGTGCCCGCGACATGGCATCGGGCTTCATGAACATGCTCTCGTACTGGTTCTTCTTCCTGTCGAGCGTGGTTATGTTCTCGTCGCTGTTCATTGAGACGGGCCCGGCCGCTGCTGGCTGGACAATCTACCCGCCGCTGAGCGCGCTGCCCCAGGCCATTCCAGGCTCTGGTTCGGGTATGACCTTGTGGTTGGTCAGCATGGCTTTGTTTATCGTTTCGCAGCTGTTGGGCGGTGTTAACTATGTGACGACGGTAATCAACATGCGTACCCGCGGCATGAGCATGAGCAAATTGCCGCTCACCATCTGGGCTTTCTTCCTGACGGCTATTCTCGGTATCCTGTCGTTCCCGGTGCTTTTCTCGGCCGCGCTGCTGCTTATTTTCGACCGCTCGTTCGGCACCTCGTTCTTCTTGTCCGACATCTACATTGCCGGGCAGGCTTTGAGCAATCAGGGCGGTTCGCCGGTGTTGTTCCAGCACTTGTTCTGGTTCCTGGGCCACCCCGAGGTGTACATCGTTATTATGCCTGCTATGGGCATGGTATCGGAAGTACTGGCTACTAATGCACGTAAGCCCATCTTCGGCTACCGTGCCATGATTGGCTCGCTGATTGGTATTTCCTTGCTCTCGTTTGTTGTGTGGGCTCACCACATGTTCGTGACGGGCATGAACCCCTTCCTCGGTTCGGTCTTCATGTTCCTGACGTTGATTATCGCCGTGCCCTCGGGCGTGAAGGTGTTCAACTGGTTGGCTACGCTCTGGCGCGGTAACATCCGCTTTACCGCGGCCATGCTCTTCGCCATCGGCTTCGTGTCGCTGTTTATCTCGGGTGGTTTGACGGGTATAATCCTCGGCAATGCCACGCTCGACATTCAGATGCACAACACCTATTTCGTGGTGGCTCACTTCCACTTGGTAATGGGTAGCTCGGCATTCTTCGGCCTCTTTGCTGGCGTGTACCACTGGTTCCCGAAGATGTTCGGCCGGATGATGGACGAGAAGTTGGGCTACATCCACTTCTGGCTGACGTTCATTGGCGTGTACCTCGTGTTTATGCCCATGCACTACGTTGGTATTGCCGGTTTCCCCGCCGCTACTACGCCTGGACTGGCTTTGATGCCTTCTCGCAATTCGCCGACATGAACAAGTTCATCTCGATTGCAGCCATCATCGCCTTCCTGGGTCAGTTCATCTTCATCTTCAACTTTTTCTACAGCATCTACCGCGGCCGTCGGGCTACCCAGAACCCCTGGAACTCGACCACGCTTGAGTGGACGGCTCCCATCGAGCCCGGCCACGGCAACTGGCCCGGCGAAATCCCGGCCGTTTACCGCTGGCCCTATGACTACAGCAAGCCCGGCTCCGATGTGGATTTCATTCCGCAGAACGTGCCGTTCTCGCAAACCCATTCGTCGAACCTGCCCTACGAGCAGGACATGGCAGAGTAGTCGAGCAGCTTAAGTAAGTCCCAAAAAGGGCCGCCTCACCGGCGGCCCTTTTTATTGTTATACCCCCGCATATTTCCCAAAAGCTGGGGACTATTGCTTGACAAAGTTGTTTATAAAATGATGAGTAGCTTACAAATAAGTCCAGCAGGCTCGCCGCTTTCGCGTGGTTGGTATCCTGACGGTTGTATCGGTGTACCTGTTGTTTTTGGTGGGGGGCGTGGTACGCAGCACCGGCAGCGGCATGGGTTGCCCAGACTGGCCCAAGTGCTTTGGGCAGTGGGTTCCACCCACTGAGGCCAGCCAGTTGCCGGCCAATTACAAGGAAATCTACACGGCTCAGCGAGTAGCTAAAAACCAAAAGCTTGCCCGGACTCTAGAAAAACTGGGTTTTGCTCAGGTCGCCGGCAGCATTTTCGCGCATCCCACCCAATACATCGAGACCGATTTCAATCCGGTGAAAACGTGGATTGAATACGTGAACCGGCTCCTCGGGGCCCTGATTGGCGTCTTTGTCTTTCTGACGGTTATTTTCGCGTTGCCGTACTGGCGCCGCGACCGGCCAATTTTCTGGCTCGCATTGGGCTCATTTCTGCTCACCGGCGTGCAGGGGTACCTGGGCTCCCTAGTGGTCTCGACCAACCTGCTGCCGGTCATGGTAACGATTCACATGGCGTTGGCGCTGGTGATTGTCGCGATGCTGCTCTATGCCGTAGACCGGGCGCAGTGGCGAGTGGAAAAGCTGGGCTTGGCTGCGAACGCAGATGAGGTAAACAGTCCAGTGACGGGTACTTCTTTAAAAGTGCCCGATGCCGGCCTGCAGTGGGTGATTTGGGCGGCGCTGTCGCTCACCTTCTGGCAAATTGTGCTGGGCACGCAGGTGCGGGAGCAGGTCGATATCGTATCAGCGGCAGCAGGCTACGCAGGCCGGGAAACGTGGGTGGCTCAATTGGGGAGTTCCTTTAGCCTCCATCGTATGTTTTCCGTGGCTTTGGTTCTCCTAAATATGTACATGGGCTACGAGCTGTGGCAGCTGGGACAGGCGCGGTTGCGGAGCCTGGTTATAGCTGCGCTGAGTTTGCTTGGGCTGGAAATTATAGCCGGAATCATTCTGGCGTATTTTTCCCTGCCGGCGGCGGTGCAGCCGGTGCACCTTACACTGGCCACGGTTTTGTTCGGCATCCAGTTCTTGACGTTGCTTGCCGTGGCTAGGGCCCGAAAAACCCGGGAAACAATTGCGTCCACGGATGCCGCCCGCCCCGTTGTTGCGTAACTTTGCGGCCCCGTTTGGGCCCGGCTCAATAAGCTGAGCCCGACGACGAAATTTTCAGAGGTATTAATGGTAAAGGCCCGCGCCTATTTTCAGCTGCTCAAGTTCCGGCTTTCGCTCACGGTGGCGTTTTCCAGCGCCATTGGGTACATGCTGGGAGCGCATGACTTTAGCTGGAGCCGGGCGCTGCTCGTGATGCTGGGCGGCTTGCTCGTAACGGGCTCCGCCAACATTATCAACCAAGTTCACGAGCGGGAACTAGACAAGCTGATGACCCGCACGGCTCAACGGCCGCTACCGCTGGGGATTCTCTCCCCAGCCGAGGCATGGGTGTTTTGCGTGTTGCTGGGCGTGGCCGGACTGGGCCTGCTGGCCCATTACTTTAACCCGCTCACGGCCGCGCTGTCGTTGCTGTCGCTTATTCTCTACGGCTTTATTTATACCCCGCTTAAAACGATTTCGCCCATTTGCGTAGCGGTGGGCGCCATTCCCGGCGGGCTGCCGCCGCTCATTGGCTGGGTGGCGGCCACTGGCTACATCGGGGTAGAGGCGTGGGTGCTGTTTGGCATCCAGTTTATGTGGCAGTTTCCGCACTTTTGGGCCATTGCCTGGGTAGCCGATGAGGACTATAAGCGGGCGGGATTCAAGATGCTGCCTTCGCCCGGCAACCGGGACATCCGGACGGCCTTCCAGATAATGACCTACACGCTGCTCCTAATTCCGCTGAGCTTGCTGCCGCTGTTATTTAATATTTCGGGGCGCGTTTCGGCGGTGGTGGCGGTGGTGTGCGGGGTGCTGTTTTTACTGCTTACGGTGCATCTAATGCGCACCCAGTCGCGCAAGTCGGCCCTGCGCATCATGTTTGCTTCTTTTCTGTACTTACCCATCGTACAAATCGCGCTGGTACTGGACAAAATCTAGGTGTTTGCTGTTATAAATGAGTGCATACTCGCGTATGTGCTTGTCCATTTTTATCAATAAACCTGCGCCGACGTAAGCCGACGTTTCTCCTTTTTATGAACCCTTCCGAAATTTTATCCGAAAAGGAAGTAGGCCTCGGCTGGCACCCCAAGCGGGTGCTGCTCATCCTGCTTATTTTCAGTATTGTGATGATGTTCGCGGCCTTCACCAGCGGCTACATTGTGCGGCGCGACGAAGGCAACTGGCGCGAGTTTGACCTGCCGGCGTCGCTGCTCATCAATTCCATCCTCATTGCCCTGAGCAGTGCCAGCATGCAATGGGCCTATTTCTCAGCGCGCAAGGACGAAATCGGGCGCGTTAAAACCGCCATGGGCATTACCCTGGCTTTGGGCCTGGCGTTTCTCGTAGGCCAGTACTACAGCTTTGGCGACCTGGTAGCCGGCAACACGTACTTTGGCGGTGCCGACGCCAATCCTTCCGGTTCGTTCGTATACGTGCTGATGGGCGTGCACGCTTTTCACCTGGTAACGGGCCTTATTTTTCTGGCGGTAGTACTCAAGCGGGTGCTTAATTATCAGGTGCATTCGCGTGCCCTGCTCTCCATCGGCAATGCAACCTTATACTGGCACTTCCTGGGCGGGCTTTGGCTGTACCTGTATTTGTTCTTACTTTTGAACCACTAAAACTGACGTTACGCTGTCCGCTATGGCCCAACCGACCACTTTGCAGCCGCCCGCTGCTTCCGCTACCCAAGACGCCCCACGCACCGGCAACTGGGACGGCGGCAACGAACCTTTCAAGGCGAGCTACGGCAAGCTCATGATGTGGTTCTTCCTGCTTTCTGACGCATTCACCTTTGCCGCATTCCTGACCACGTACGGCCTCATTCGTCACAAGCACGAAGTATTTACCGGCACTGGAGAGTTCGTGTTCAGCACCCGCTGGTGGCCTGTGCCGGACCGCGTGTTCAACGCCTTCCCGGGCTTACACGGCATGGACGTGCCGCTGGGTTTCGTGGCTTTGATGACCATGATTCTGATTCTGAGCTCCGTGACGATGGTACTGGCCGTAGAAGCCGGCCACCGCATGGACAAGAACGACGTGCAGAAGTGGTTGTTGTGGACCATCCTGTTTGGCAGCACTTTCTTGTTGAGCCAGGCCTGGGAGTGGAGCCACTTTATCCACGGTTCAGAAAAAGGTCTGCTAATGGCCGACGGCACGGTGTTCCACGGTGCGAACCTAGCCACGAACGAATACGGGCCAGTTCTTTTTGCTGACCTGTTTTTCTTCATCACCGGCTTCCACGGCACCCACGTATTCTCGGGCGTCTGCCTGCTGATTTGGTGCTTCATTGCCACCACCAACGGCACGTTCCACAAGCGCGGCCACTACGAGATGATTGAGAAAATCGGCCTCTACTGGCACTTCGTAGACCTGGTGTGGGTATTCGTATTTACCTTCTTTTACCTGGTGTAATTTGTAATGCGGAGAAACGAGGCATCTTATCACGGCTTCGTTTCTCCGCTTTTTTAACTCTACTGACGCGAAGGTGATAAGGTCCTTCGCAGCGCTCAGGACGACAAACAAGATTATGGCTGCTCACGCAACTAACGAAAACCTCCCGGTAGGGGAAATTGCCAAGCCTAATACCGCTTGGATCTGGCGGGTATTTGGCATTCTGGTCGGCATCACGGCCGTGGAATTCATGTTCGTGTTCCTCATGGACCCGAGCACCCTTCGCAACAGCATTTTCATTGTGCTCACCATCCTGAAGGCCTTCTTCATTGTGGCCGAGTTCATGCACCTCAAGCACGAGACAAAGGGCCTGATTTGGACCATTCTCATCCCCATGGCTTTGCTGGTGTGGTTGCTGGTGGCCCTGGTTACCGAAGGCTCGTTCATCGGCGAAGTATTGCAAAACATGTTCAAATAGCGGATGCGGCCCCGCCAAACCTTGTTGCTGGGGCTGCTGCTATTGTTGCCGGTACTGGCGTTTCTTTTCCTGTTTCGCTTCGGCACCAACCGTTACGCGCTGCCCACTTACCTGCCCGACCGCGTGGATTCCACGCAGGTGGGCGGGGAGTGGCGGCGCGATACTGTTTTCCACCAGATTGAGCCATTCCAGCTGCCGGCCTCCACGGGGCGGGACGTTAGCAGCAAGGAGTTGAGCCAAGGCTTGTACATCGCGCAGTTTTACGCCGACGATGCGGCCAGCGCCCGCGTGGCGCGGCAGCGCTGCGGGTGCAGGAGAAGTTCCGGCGCGAGCCCCGGGTGCGCCTGGTAACCTTTGTGCTCAACCCTGACCCCCGGCAAGCCGCTTCCCTGACCCGCTTGGCCGAACAATACGGCACCATTGCCGGCAAGTGGTTTTTCCTGGCTGGCCCGGCCGACACACTCCGGCGGCTGGTGCTGCAGGAATTCCGGCTCACCGCCGACCCCAAACGGCTGCCGGGGGCGGTGTATACTGCCAACATCCCCGCGGGCCGGCTGTTACTGGTTGACAATCAACGCCGGGTGCGGGGCATTTACGACGGCACCGACGGCCGCGAGATAGACCGCTTACTCACGGAGGTCACCGTGCAGCTTTACGATTATGAACACCCCCACTGACGAATTACACCGGCCCGTGATGGCGCCGGGCGACTATACCCGCTACAAAATCATCCTGGGCACGCTGGGGGTGGTGGTGCCGCTGCTGGTGGCGGTGCTGTTTTCGTTTCCGAAGCTGTTCCGCATTCCGGGCGTCGACGTGAAGTTTCTGCCGGCCGTAAACGCCGTGCTCAACTCCCTGACGGCAGTGTGCCTGGTGGCGGGCTACTATTTCATTCGGCAAAAGCAGGTGCTGCGCCACCGCGCCATGATGGGCACAGCCTTCGCCCTGGGCGGCCTGTTTTTGCTCTCGTACGTGGCCTACCACTCGCAGGCCGACAGTGCTCATTTTGGGGGTGTTGGCGCGATGCGCTACGTGTATTTCTTTCTGCTACTTACGCACATTGCCTTGGCCGTGGTCACGGTGGGACTGGTGCTGTTTACCCTCTATTTTGCGCTTACCGGCCAGTACACCAGGCACAAGGCCATTGCCCGGTGGACGTTCCCCATCTGGCTGTATGTCTCGGTGACAGGAGTTATCGTTTACTTCATGATTTCGCCGTATTACACCTAACTTTATTTAAGAGGTAAAGACAAACCAAAGGAGAAACTTTGCCTGTATCCTCGTGTTCTAATCCTATGAAAAAGACTCTTTTTGCCTCCGCTTTTGCCCTGCTGCTGGGCGTGTTGCTGAGCCTGGCTCCGCTGGCGGCCAGTGCCCAGTGCGTGATGTGTAAGTCGCAGGTAGAATCGGCGCGGCAGGAGCGCGACGACTACGACGTGGCTGGCCTGAACAAAGGCATCGTGTACATGATGACCGTGCCGTACATCCTGATGGGCGCCGTGGGGTACTTCTGGTACCGCCGCACGCATCCCAAGGCCGCCAAGAAATAGTGGCCGACACCCCGTCGTCGCTGCCTGCGCTGCTGGCTTTGCGCTGCCCCCGTTGCCACCAGGGCAAGCTGTTTTCCCATTCGGCCCTGAATTTGCGCAAGTTCGACGAAATGCCAGACGCCTGCCCCGTGTGTGGGCAGGCCTTTGAACCGGAAGTGGGGTTCTACTGGGGCGCCATGTACATCAGCTACGGCTTTTCGACCTTTATCGTGGCCATTGTGGGCGTGCTGTTGTATTTCCTGGCGCACGACCCCGACGTGTGGGTGTATGTGCTGGTGGTGGCCCTGGCCGTACTGGCGTTTACGCCGCTTATGTTTCGGTATGCCCGCGCGGTGATGCTGTACGCTTTCGGAGGCACGCATTTTGACTCGCGCTATTGCAAGGCCTCGTAAGACGTCTTTCTACGATGAAAAGGATGCCGCCGCGAGGTGGCATTTTTGTTAGGCGTGGATTTTGCGGAAGAGCTGAACTGCCGAGCTAACTACCCGTTGGGCCAAGAATGGAGCAAGAATGGAGAAAGCGGCGTAATCTGACGTTTCTTCGGCTTTTATTTTGCTGTCGCCAAGTGGCAAACCAAGCTCCGCCAGCCCCTTTGGTTGCCGGGCCGCACTTCGCTACTCTCTTTCTACACGTTTCTCAACACTCAAGCTAACCGTGGTTCAACTTCCTGCGAGGCGTCGTTTGCCCTGGCTGTTGCTGCTGGCGGCCGCGTTGTGTTTTGTGGGCGGGTACCTGGCCAGCCGCTACGCGCAAGAGCCGGGCGTAGTAGAGCGCACCGATGTAACGCGCCTGCAGCAGCTGGTGCAAGAGGCAGAAGCCAAGGCCCAACGCGAGGCCGATTCGGTGGCCCAGCAACTGCCGCGCGGCAACTACAGCTTCCAAAAGCTGCTGGACCAGACTACTTTTCCGACTTGCGTGTTCGAAAACGGGGAGCTGCGCTACTGGTCCGATGCCACGCTGCGGCCCGAGGCAGAAGTGACGAATGCCAGCCCGGAACAGGTAATTGAGACGTCCGTAGGGCATTATCTGCTGTTGCGCCGCGGAGCCGGCCGCTTCCTCATCCTGACCTACGTGCCCCTGGAGCGGCACTATGGCATCAGCAACCGCTACCTGCGGGAAGGAGGGGAGCAGGCCCTGTTTCGGGGCCTTGAGCTGGAAGTAGTGGCCGATAGCACGGCCAAGGACCTCGCGCGTTTCGAAGCTGCTAATGGCCGATATCTGTTTTCCATCAAGCGACTGCGGCCCAACCCCCTGACCGGGCAGTATGTGCCGCTGGTGCTGCTGGGCTTGGGCAGCTTGCTGTATGCGGCCGGGTGGCTGCTGCTGGCACGACGCTGGTGGCAGGTGCGGTGGAAGAAGGCCGCGGTGGCGGCGCTGGTCTTGCCGCTGCTGGCCTTGCGCGCGGGCTTGCTCTACCTGGGGCTGCCCTATTCTTTTATCGAACTGCCTTTGTTCGACCCCGCGTGTACGCCGCGTCGTGGTGGGCCCCGTCGCTGGGCGACTTGCTGCTGAACTCGCTCACGGCCTTGCTCGTGGCGGCGGGCGGCATGGCGCTGTGGCGCAGCACGGGCGTGTTGGCGAGGGTGCGGCCGGCGCGCACGCTGGGCGAGCAGGGCGTGGCGCTGGCGGGCGTGGGCGTGGCCTTCTGCCTGTGGCTGGGGCTGCTGTTTCAGTACTACACCACGGCTTTTGGCAGCTCGCAGCTCAGCCTGGACGTGACGCGCAACCTGCAGATTTCAGGCTTCTGGGTGGTGCTCGCGCTGGCTGTGCTGCTGCACACGGCCGCGTGGCTGGTGGGCTTTTTGGCCTCACGCAGCTGGCCGGGGCATTGCTGCAGCACGTGTCGCGCAGGGCCTTGCTGCTGGTGCCGGCCGTGGGGGCGGTCCCGGTTTTGGGCGTGGGGCTGGCCCTGGGCGAGCCGTGGGTGCTGCTGGTGGGCGTGCTGCTGCTGTTTGCCTGGTTGGTGCGGGCCGCCGGGCTGCGGGCCAGGCCCATCACGGGCAGCTACCAGGCCTCAGTTCTGATTGTGCTGCTGCTGGCGTTGGCCTCGGCCACCGGTGCCCTGGCCTTGTACGCGCAGTTCGAAAAACAATTGCTGGTAGATAAGCAGCGCCTGGCCGGCAACCTGCTTATTGATAATGATTTGCAGGGAGAGTATTTGCTGGGCGAGCGGATGCGGGAAATAGCCCGCGACCCCTTTGTGCGCAAATCACTCTCGGCCGCCTTTGGGCAGCCGGAGGCGGTGCGCCAGCGCATTGCCCGGCAGTACCTGAGCGACTATTTCGATAAGTACGAGAGCAATATTACCCTGTACGACGAGGCCGGCCAGCCTCTGGGCGCGCTGCCCGGCACGCCCAGCCTGGTGGAGGCCCGCGCTGCCCTCGAACGCGTGGCCACGCCCACCGACCAGCAAGGGGTGTACCTACTCAACTCGGGCAATCCGTTCAGCTCGCGGCGCTACGTGGCCCAAATCACGGTGCCGGGCACGCGCGTGAGCGGCTTCGGGCTGCCACTCGGGGCTGTGCGCGTGGAGCTCACGCTCAAGAAGCTCACCACCTACAGCGTGCTGCCCGAGCTGCTGGTCGACCAGAAGTTTTTCAGCCCAGCCTGGCCACCGAGTTGAGCTACGCCGGCTACAACAAAGGCCAGGCGGTGTATAGCGAGGGCGATTTCGACTACGCCAATCGCCTGCCGGCCGAACTGCTCACGGACCCGCGCCTCTACGAGAGCGGCATCGTGCGCAAAGGCCACCACCACTACGCCGTGCGCGGCTCCCGCGACCGAACCGTGGTGGTGACCACGGCCACGTACTCCCCGGGCGACTGGCTGGCCAATTTTTCATTCCAGTTTCTGCTTTCCTCGTTTTTCTGGCTGCTGATGAGCGGGCTGCTATTGCTGCTGCGGGGCCGCGAAGCGCTGAACCTGCGGCTCAACTTTAGCGCGCGCATTCAGCTGCTGCTCAACGTGGGCATTGTGGTGCCACTGCTGGTGGTGAGCGTGGCCACGGCCAGCCAGCTCATTGCCTCGTACCAGCGCGACCTGTCCCGCACCTACGAGCGGCGGGGGCAGCTGGCGCTGGAAAGCCTGCGCCACCAGCGCCACTTGCTGTCGGACACCACCGCGCGCCCCACGCTGGCCGCGCTGGCCAAAAACGTAGCCGGCCTCACCGAAACCGACCTGAACCTCTACGATGTGCACGGCGAGCTGCTGGCCAGCAGCCAGCCCCTCATTTTTGAGGCCGGGCTGCTGGGGCCACTGCTCAACCCGCACGCACTGGTGGCGCTGCGGGAACACAACCGCCAGCGCGCCCTGCTCACCGAGCGGGCCGGCTCCCTCTCCTTCAATGCGCTGTACCTACCGGTGCGCGCCGGCGTAGGCGAAACGGTGGTGGCCGACCTGGCCGGGCACGCCATCGGGCCGGGTAGCGGGCGGCGCCGCGCCGCGCCGGCCCGCCCGCCTAAGGCCTTGCTGCCCCTGCCCGTGGGCTACGACCAAACCGCGGCCGACGACACGGCCCTGCCCACCGGCCCCATTCTGGGCTACATTGGTATTCCCTTTTTCGACTCAGAGAAAGACCTCAATACCAAGCTCACCGAGCTGTTTACCACCATTCTGAACATCTTCACGCTGATGTTCCTCTTGTTCCTGGCGCTGGCTTTTGTGGCGGCGCGCCACCTCACGGCGCCCCTGAAGCTCATCACCGAAAAGCTCACAAAAACCACGCTGACGGGCGAAAACGAGCTGCTGGACTACCGCAGCTCCGACGACGAAATTGGGCTGTTGGTGCGCGAGTACAACACCATGGTTACCAAGCTGGAGGCCAGCAAGCGCGAGCTGGCCGCGCAGGAAAAGGAAGCGGCCTGGCGCGAGATGGCCCGGCAGGTGGCCCACGAAATCAAGAACCCGCTCACGCCCATGAAGCTGAGTTTGCAGTACTTACAGAAAGCCATTGCCGAGCGCCGGCCCAATGCCGAGGAGCTCATCGGGCGGATTTCGCAAACCCTCATCACGCAGATTGACGTGCTCACCGACATTGCCACGTCCTTCAGCACCTTTACTAACCTGCCCGCTATGCGCCCCGAGCGGCTCGACGTGGCGGCCATCCTGCGCCGCTGCGCCGCCCTCTACCAGCCCGATGCCAACGACGGCTCTCTGGAGCTGCACCTGGCCCCGGACGCCGAATCAGGTTGCTATGTGGTGTTTGCCGATGAAAACCTGCTGGTTCGCACCTTCAACAACCTGCTGATAAACGCCCGCCAGGCCGTGCCCGAAAGTCGCCTGCCCCACATTACGGTGGCGTTGGCCGGACTGGAGAACGGCCGCATCCGGGTGACCATTTCCGACAACGGCGCCGGCATTCCCGACGACGTGCGGGATAAGGTGTTTGTGCCCAATTTTACGACCAAGGAAACCGGCTCCGGCATTGGGCTGGCGGTGGCCAAGCGGGGGATTGAGAGCGCCGGCGGGCAGATTTGGTTTGAAACGCGGGTGGGCGAGGGCACGGACTTCTTTATTGAGCTGCCCCGGGCCGGATAAAGCCGCCCGGCGCTAAGCGCCACGGCACGAAACTGCCCGCCGTTGTCGTTACCCGCCACACCCGACCTTTACTGCATGATTCGCCGTTTACGCCTGTGCTTCCCCTTTGCGGGCCTGCTCATTGCGGCGCTATTGTTTTTTACCGGCCGGGCCAATGCGCAGGTGAAACCGCCTGTGCGCGGCGAGGAACCGCCGCCCAGCAGCCGCCGCTGCCGCTACGTGCAGCTTGTGCCGGGCCGCGATACTACCAACTTTGCCCTATCCGATACGCTGACCGTGGTGCCCTCGTCGGTAACGGCCAACGGCCGTGCTGTGGCCTACGATGCCCGCACCGACCAGTACCGCTGGATTCGGCCGGCCCCGCGCGATACCAGCGGCCTGCCGATGCCCGACTCGCTGCTGCTCTGCTACCGGGTGCTGCCGCTGCGCTTGTCGGCGGCGCGCTTCCGGCGGCCCTTGAGCCAGATGGACAGCCTGGGCTTTCGGCGCGGGCCCATGCGGTTTGAGGATTTCTCGGTGAAAGAGCAGATTCTGAGCACGCCCGGCATCAGCAAGACCGGCAACCTGGCGCGGGGCATCAGCTTTGGCAACACCCAGAACGTGTTTGTGAACTCGGCGCTCAACCTGCAGCTGGAAGGCAAGCTGACTGAGAACATCAACCTCACGGCCGCCATCTCCGACCAGAACGTGCCGTTTCAGCCGGAGGGCAACACCCAACAGCTGCAGCAGTTCGACAAAATCTACATCACCCTCACCAACCCCAACTGGAACCTGACGGCCGGCGACGTGGTGCTGCGCAACAAGCCCGACTACTTCCTGCGCTACTACAAAAACATACAGGGCGCGGCGGCCGAGGCCAATTTTGGGCCGCCCATCGTAGGTCTGGCGGGCCTGGGCGCGGCGCCTGGCGTGTCGAATGCCGTGTTTCTGAACGGGCAGGCCGGGCAGGCGCCCAGCGGTCCGCCCAATCAGTTCCCCACCGGGCCCTCGCCGGCCACGCTCAACCCGCCGGCCATCAGCCAGCCCCAACTCACCGACCCCAACCGCCAGGTGCCCGGGGCGGGCGTGCCCCTGCCGCTCGGCGACACCGCCGCCATGACCAGCACCACCGTGCGCAGCTCGGGCGTGCGCAATGGGCTCCGGTGGCAGTCCTCTACTTCCGTAGCCGGTGGGGTGGCCAAGGGCAAGTTTGCCAGCATCGACGTGGCACCCATCGAAAACGTGCAGGGCCCGTACCGCCTCAGCGGGCCCAACGGCGAGCAGTTCATCATTGTGCTGGCCAATTCGGAGCGGGTTTACCTCGACGGCCGCCTGCAAACCCGGGGCTTCGACGCCGACTACACCATCGACTACAACCTGGCCGAGGTCACCTTTACCCCGCGCCACCTCATCACCCGCAACTCCCGGATTAAGATTGATTTCGAATACTCGGACCTCAACTATGCCCGCTCGCTGGTGGCCGCCAGCCACTACCAGCAGCCTGGGCCGCCTCAGCGTGCGCGGCAACTTTTACCAGGAAGCCGACAACCCCAACAATGCGCCCAATCTTAACCTGAACGACACCCTGCGCGCCGAGCTGCAGCGGGCCGGAAACGTGGCGTTTGCCGTGGCGCCCGGGGCCGAGGCCGTGCCCTACACCCGCACGCAGGTGCTCTACCGCCGCGATACTGCCAATGGCAGCTTCCGCCGAGCCGTGGGGGCCGATACGCTGGGGCAGGTGTTTTCGGTACGCTTCACCGATCTGGGCCAGGGCAACGGCGACTACCGCCTCAGCACCACCGACGTGACCAGCAACGGGCGCGTGTACGAGTACGTGGGGCCAGGCCTAGGCCGCTACCAGCCGGTGCGCCGTGTGCCTACGCCGCTGCTCAAGCAGATGCTGTCGGGCGGGGTGAGCTACCGGCTCGATAGCAGCACTACGGTGTTTTTTGACGCCGCCCGCTCCCGGCTTGACCGCAACCGCTTCTCCTCGGAAAGCGCCCAGGACGGGGCCATGCGCATGGGCTACGTGGTGCGCGACCGCGCCTTGCCCGCCGCGCTGGCCGGGGGCGTGCTCCGCAACTACCGCCTGCGCTCCACCCTCGACTACGAGTACACGGCCCGGCACTTTGCGCCCATCGACCGCTACCGCGACATCGAGTTTGACCGCAACTGGAGCGCCGTGAGTTCGGCGCAGGGCACCGCCGCCGGCCCGGCCTCGCGCTCCGACAACATCTTCAATTTCAGCGTGGGCCTGGCCAAGGACGTCAACAACGGGGTCAATTACCGGCTCAGCCGGCGCTTCCGGTCCGGTGAGGTGAGTGGCCTGCAGCACTGGGTGGATGCGGCCCAAAAGGTGGGCAACCTGGAAATGCGGGGTTCCTTGTTTGTGCTCAACTCCGACGCTGGCCGCTTCCATTCCAATTGGGCCAGGGGCGAGGCCACCGGCCGGTTTGTGAGCGGCAAAATCGTGCCCGGCTATACTTACCGCTTCGACAAAAACCGCGTCAGCTCCGCCACCACCGACACCATCCGCTCGGCCAATTACTTCGACGAGCACAACGTCTTTATCCAGAGCCGCGACTCGGCCCGCACCCAGTACCGCCTCGACTACAGCTACCGCCGCGACCAAACCCCCAACGCCGAGCAAAACGCCCTGCGCCGGCGCGGCACCGCCCAAACCTGGCAGGGCACGCTGGCCTCGCGCCTGGGCAAAACCCAGGACCTGCGCCTGCTAGCCACCTACCGCGACCTCGACTCCCTGGGCCTGGCGCGCAACCGCACGGTGCTCGGGCAGGTGTTTTACAACGCCAGCCTGCTGCAAAACCAAATCCGCTCGGAGTTGAGCTACAGCGTGGCCACCGGCCGCGAGCTCAAGCGTGACTTTTCGTTTCTGCCGGTACCGGCGGTGGGGCAGGGCACGCACTACTACGGCGGCGACGCCGACGGCGACGGCCAGCAGGACAAGGACGAGTTTTTTGAGGCTCAAACCCCCGATGCGCAGTACCGCACCTACATCAAGGTGTATCTGCCCACGGCCGACTACCTCATTGCCTTCACCAACCGCCTGAGCTACCGCCTCACCACGGCGGCCCCGCGCGGCTGGCGCGAGGCCGGCGGCTGGCGCGCCGCAGCGTCCCGCTTTGCCACGCTCACCAGTATCACCGTTGACCGCCGCACCACTGATACTTCCCTAATTTCGCGCCTCAGCCCCTTCAGCTACGACAAGGAAGACGAGCAGCTGCTGGCCTTCAACCAGCCTGGTGCGCAACACGCTCTACTTCAACCGCTCGAACCCCATTTTCGGGGCCGAGCTCACCGTGCAGCAAACCCAGCAGAAAAGCCTGCTCGCGCAGGGCTCCGACCTGCGCAACCTGAGCACCCAGAGTCTGCTGCTGCGCCGCACGCTGGCCACGTCGTTCACCGGCCGGCTCACCGGCACGCGCGACATCCGCGAATCCAACAGCACCTACCTCCCCACCCGCAACTACCGCCTGCTGGTCTATGCTGTGCAGCCCGAAATCAGCTACCAGCCCACGCCCTCGCTGCGCCTCACGGGCACCTACCTGCACACCTGCAAGCAAAACACGCTGGACATCAAAGACGCCGAGCTCAACCCCGGCATCTTCGACGAGCCTGGGCCTAGAAACCCGCCTCAGTCAGGTTAGCAAGCGTACCATCACGGCGGCCACCCGGTACACACGCGTGCAGTTTGCCGGCACGAACCCGAATTCCGTGGTGGCCACCGAAATCCTCAACGCCCTGCGGCCCGGCAGCAACTACACCTGGACCCTGAACGTGGAGCAGCGCCTGAGCAACGGCCTGAACATCAGCGTAGCTTACGATGGCCGCAAAGCCAGCCGGCTCAACACCGTGCACACCGGCCGCATGCAGGTGGCGGTGCTGTTTTAAGCAGCCCGCTGCGGCTACTACTAGCGCCGCACCAGGGTGAAGAGCAGCCGCCCGCGCACTAGTTCGGGTAGGGTATAGTCGTCCTGGGAGCCGGCCACCAGCCGGGGCTCTACCAGCTTGGCCGCGTACAGGCGCAGCGTGTCGGCGCGGTGGTGGTAGCCCATCAGCTTGCGGTGCGGAGTCTGCGGGTCGAGCACAAGGTGGTCGATGTCGGCGCCGGGCCCGCCACTGAAGTCCGTGTTGACCGAGTAGCTCTTGAAGCCTTTGAGCCCTTTCAAACGGCCATCGGCCTCGAACTGCATCCGTACCGGCCGGCCCAGGGAATCAACGCCCGTGTAGCTGCCGGCGAAAAGCAGCTTGTTCACGGCCCGGTTTAGCGCCCCCAGCGTGCCCGGGCGGGCGCCTGCCACGCGCTGGTAAGATGCCCGGGACAATACTTTGCGCTCCTGGCTGAAGGTGGTGAGCTGCAGCGTGGTGTCGCGGCCCCCGACCCGGTAGCTCAACTCGGCAAAGCTGCCCGGCGAGTCGTAGTTGCGGAAGCTGGTGGGCAGGGCGTTGGCTTGCTGGCCGGCCCGGAAGTACAGCGTCATGTTGCCGCCCTCGTGGTTGCCCAGGCCCAGTTCCGTCACCAGGCTGTCGCCGGTTCGGGCCGCGGGGTTAATGTGGATTTCGGATACCTCGCCCACTGAAGCGGCGGCTTTGAGCGGCGACTTCGTTTTTGGACCGCGGCCAGATAGTCTGTGCTTACCCACGCTCCCCTGATAATTGGGCTGAAACGCTGGGCCAGCGCCTCGGCTTGCGTGGCATTCGGGGTCTGAGCCGCTTCGGCTAACGGCGTTTTGGCGGCTCCGCTCGTGGACTGCTCTTCTGATTTCGAGGATTGGCAGGCGTTCCACAGGGGCAGCGCCAGAAACAAGCTAACCCAATAGACCGGGAGGGGACGCTTCATAGAAAAGGGGGAAATGAGAGCAGCAAGCTACTGCAGCCGCGCCGGTTTGGCTGAGCCGTTGAGCTGGTTTCGCTGCTACTACAGCGGCAAAATGTTACCTCATAGCTGTCTAAAGCACCTGATTCAGGAAGCTAGTTCTTAGCCAAAACCAGGCAGGGCCTCTGATTTTTGAGCAGCTGAAGTAGCGGCAAATGA
Organism: Hymenobacter humi; assembly: GCF_042665855.1. Taxonomy (NCBI): domain Bacteria; kingdom Pseudomonadati; phylum Bacteroidota; class Cytophagia; order Cytophagales; family Hymenobacteraceae; genus Hymenobacter; species Hymenobacter humi. The sequence continues at coordinate 2,091,615 of NZ_JBHTEK010000001.1, forward strand.
TTGTACGGCTTATCTCGCCACCGAAAAACCTGGTTTGGCTGCGCGCCGGGCCAAACCGGCAGTGAGCTCCCGCTGCTTGAAGCACAGGGGCAGATAGGCGCTGGAGCGGAAGGCCTGCACGGTGATTTCGGCGCAGGCGCGGGCGTCGGACAGCGCGTCGTGGTGGTTGAGCGGAATGCCAAAGTAGGCCGCTACGTGGTCGAGCTTGTGGCGTTCCAGCTGCGGCCAGGCCACTTTGCTCAGCTTCACCGAGCACAGGCAGTGAAAGGCGGGCGTCGGCAGGTCGTAGTCGCGCAGGGTGTGTTCGAGCACGCTCACGTCGAAGGCCGAATTGTGGGCCACCACGGGCTGGCGGTGCAGGTAGGGCAGCAGCTCGTGCCACACGTCGGCCAGGGTGGGCGCGTCGTGCAGGTCGGTTTCGGCAATGCCGTGCACCTGATAGTTGCGCCAGTCGACGCGCAGCTCGCGGGGCCGCAGCAGGGTTTGGTAGGTCTCCACAATCTGGCCGCCGCGCACCCGCACCACACCCACGGCGCAGGCGCTGGACCGGCGCTCGTTGGCGGTTTCAAAGTCGATGGCCGTGAAGTTGAGCTCTGCCAGGGCGTGGGTAATTTCTGCTTGCATAGGGCCAAGATAACCGCCAACAGCGGAGCTACAGGCAGCCCGGGCCGTTATTTCTTCACCACAATCGGCGGCGAGGAGGGCGTGCAGCACACATCCGGCACCTCGAAATAGCGCTCCATCACGCCGTTAATGTTGCCTTCGCAGCCAGTCGTCAGGTCAATATCGAACTCAATAAAATCGCTGAACTGGCGCAGCGGAATGAGCACGTGCCCGTAAGGCAGGCGCAAGGGCGGCAGTGTCACGGTCGGTTCTTTGGCTTGGTGGGCATCCCGCAGTACCGCGAACCGCGCCTGCATTTGGGTGTCGAAGGAAGAAGCGCTGGTCAGCAGCTCGCGCCAGGCTTCGGGCACATGCCCGGTCGCGAACAAGCCCACCAGCAACAAAACGAGCAAGCTGCCCTGGCGCAGCAGAAGCGGTACTCGGTTCACGGTTTCCGGCACATGCTGGGCCGCCAGCCACGCCAAAGCCGCCACAGAAAGCAGCATTACCAGCAGGATTTCGTTTTGAGCCCGCATCAGCGGGGCGCCCACTATCAGGTAGCGGAATAGCAGGAACCCAATGCCATTCAGCACCACAAAAGCCAGCACCACCGCCCACCACTGGCGTCGCGAAAGCCGCAGCGAAACCCCAGAAACAGCCCGGTGCTGGATACCCAGCCACCAGCCCGCGCCGGCCGCCGCCAACAGGCTCAACCCGGTCATGGGGCGGGCGAGAAAAGCACCGCGGAATACGCCGTGCGGGGCCAGAGCACCAGCCAGCGGTAGGCGTGGAGGGCATCATCGGGAGCCATGGCGCGGGCGCGGGCCCAGTTGCCGGGTGCCACGGTGGCCACGGCCGCGGCCACGCCACCCACGGCTACCCACAGCCACCACTGGGGGCGGGCGGCGCGGGGCAGGGCAAAGCCCAACAAGGCCAGCACCGGCAGGGCCTGCACCAGCGTCAGCTCGTTGCCCACCAGCGCCAGCACCAGCGGGCCGCAGGCCAGAGCGGCGTACCGCCATTTGTGGGGCCCGGGGCCCCAGCCTACCCTAAGCGCCAGGGCCGTGAAGTTCAGCAGACCAATCAGCGGCAGGCGGTAGGCGATGGCGCCGCAAAACCAATACAAAAAGGAAAAGGGCGCGGGCGCGGCGTTGCAGAATAAGGCCAGCAGCAGCCCCGCGGACCAAAAGGCCGCGCCCCACGAAAAGGCCACCCGCAGCACGGTGTGCAGCAACGCCCGCAGCAAGTGGGCAATGCTGGCCCATTGCAGCACAAAGAACACGGCCGCCACCAGTTTCACGCCGCCCAGCCAGCCGTAGGTGACGGGGTTGAGCACGGTCATGAAAAACGTGGAGGTGAAGCGCCCGGTCCAGGTCTGGAACAGCCATTCCTGCACGCCCCACATGCCGTGCGCCCGCGTCCAGTAGGCGTTGCGGAAGTCGTCGAAAAAGGGCTGATTGTAGGCCGTGAGCATCAGGAACGGGGCCAGCGCCAGTAGCAGGCTCAGGCGGAGAAAAAGCGTGCGCAGCCTGGAAGTGGTAAGCAAAACGTGAAGCTGGATGATAGAAACGAAACTCAGATGCCGGCCAGCTTGCGGGCCGCGCGTACAATGGCCAGCTCGGCCTGGCCGGCCGGGGCCTGGGCGGCCTCGAGAGTGGTGCGGGCCCTAGCCAGCCACCCAACCGACGCCGCTTGCCCGGTTTGCAATTGGTTGAGGCGCTCGAGCAGGAGTTTGGAAACGGCGGCCAGCCTGGGTGGAAAGGGGGCCGTACTCACGCAAGGCAGGCTTGAGCACCAGCATCATTTGCAGCTGGGTGTTGTTGGTCTGCCACAAAAGCAGCCTGGGCCCGCAGCGCGGCCAGCTGCCGCAGCGACACGGCCGGGCGCGGCGGCGTCACGCTGCCCGGCGCTACTACGCTGTCCACCAGCGTCGCGAAGCGCCGCGCCACTTCCGACTCGGCCGGGGCGGCGTCCACCAGCCGGTTCAGGGGTGTTTGGGGCGTGTAAGTCATGCCCTGGAAATGGCGCTTGTACTCCTTCACCGGCTCAATTACTTCGGCCAGGGTGCGCAGCGGGCCCACGTCGTAGGAGCCAGCCATCTGGGCGAGCAGCCTGGGCGGGCGCGCTGCGGTGGCGCAGGCCCAGGGCCTCCAGCTTCACCGAAACCAGGTTGAGCCGACGGTACATATCCGCCACGTTTTGCGTGGTGGCCTGGGGCGACCACAGCCGCTCTGCTACGGCGGCGGCGCGGGGCCAGATGCGCGAATCCACAATCACCGAATCGGCAAATTCCGACCACATGGCCACTTCGCCGCCCAGCACCAGCTTTTGTTGAGCCGGGGTAAGCGGCGTGCCCACCGGGAGCGGGTCGGGGAGGTAGTGGGCGGCGGCGCTGTAGTTCAGGTCGAGGTAGTAGCCTTCGGAGAGCAGGGCGGGGTGGCCTTGCTTCACGGCGTCAAGCAGCCACTTTTTGCCGCGCCAGCTCTGGATGATGATTTCCTTGGGCAGGTCGGGGCCCAGTATTTCGTCCCAGCCCACCATGATTTTGCCGCGCTTCTGGAGCATGGCCAGCACGCGGCGGTTGAAGTAGGTTTGCAGTGGTGCTTGTCCACGGTTTTGCCGTCGGCCTTCACCATGCCGCGCTCGCGCATAAAGGCCACGATGCGTGGGTTGCGGCGCCAGTACCGTCCGTCGTTCTCATCGCCGCCCACGTGGAAATACGGGTCCGGAAACAAGGCCGTCATTTCCGTAAACAGCGAGTCGAGCAGAGTATAAGTCGTTTCCTTGGTGGGGTCGATGGCAATGTTGGAGGTGCGAAAGCTGCGGTACACGCCGTAGGTGGAGTCGTTGGACGCCAGGCGCGGGTAGGAGGCAATCCAGGCTGGTGGCATGGCTGGGCACGTCGAACTCGGGCAGCACCCGAATGCCCCGGGCCGTGGCGTAGGCCAGCACGTCTTTCACCTCGGCCTGGGTGTAGTAGCCGTCGGCGCCGCCTACCTGGTGCAGGCGCGGCAGCACCTTGCTCTCCACCCGGAAGCCTTGGTCGTCGGTGAGGTGCCAGTGCAGCACGTTGAGCTTCACGGCCGCCATGCCATCAATGTTGCGCTTGATAACCGACACCGGCAGGAAGTGCCGCGCGGGGTCCATCAGCAGGCCGCGCCACGCAAACCGCGGCTGGTCCTGAATATCAACTTCGGGCAGGTAGCGCTGCTTTTTCGGCGACGGGCAGCTGCTCCAGGGTGGCCAGCGCCCGCAGCACGCCCAGGCTGGTGGGCGCGTCGATGGTCACGCCCATGGGCGTCACGCGCAGGCTGTAGCGCTCCTCGTCAAACTTCTCGGGGCTGCCGGGCCGGCCGTAGCGAATCTGGAGTGTTGGGCCGGTAGCGGGTTCCTTAAGCCCCTGCAGTCGGGTGAGCAGGCGGCGCGCCGCGGCTTCCACAATGGGGTCCGAAGAGGACTGCAGCTGCAGCTTCAGCGGGTTTTTCAGGCTCAGGCGGCCCTTGCCCCAGCGCATTTCCGCGGGCACGGGCATGAGCCTGGTGGGCTGGTTGGGCCAGGAGCACGGCGGGGCTCAGTAGTGTCAGCAGTACGCTAAAACAAATCCAGAATCGCATCATCCCGGCAAAGTACGGCACCGGTTAGTGTCGGGGTTGGCCGCCCGTGCTCAAATTGCGAAAATTTCGCTCTGCACACGCTCGTATGAAGTCTCCTTCCTGGTTGGTCTGGCTGTTCAGCAGCTTGTTTGTCCTGGGCGCGGCCCTGGCCAGCCACAACATCGGGTTTGGCTCAACTGGCAAAAGCCCGGCGCGGGTGATTGTGTGGGATGTTTCGGGCTACTACCTCTACCTGCCGGCCGCGTTCATTCACCACGACCTGCAGGACCTGCGCTTTCACGAGCAGGCTGCTGCGCGACTACGCGCCCACGCCCGATTTTCAGCAGGCATTTTTGCATCCGGGCAGCGGGCATTACGTCATGAAGTACACGGCGGGCATGGCTCTGCAGTACCTGCCGTTCTTTGTGGTGGCGCACGCCGTGGCCGCTTCCTTGGGCTATCCATCCGATGGGTTTTCGCCGCCCTACCAGCTGGCGCTGCTGCTGGCCAGCGTGTTGGTGGCTGCCATCGGGCTGGGGCTGGTGCGGCGCGCCTTGCTGCCGCGCTTCGGCGAGTGGCCCACAGCACTCACGCTGCTAATCCTGGTGCTGGGCACCAATTACCTCAACTACGCCGGGCCCGGCGGGGCCATGACGCACAGCTGGCTTTTTGCCTGGTACGCCGGGCTGCTGCTGCTCACACCGGCTTTTTACCGGCAGCCCACCTGGGGTCGGGCACTGGCCATCGGGGACACGGTCGGCATCATGGTCCTCACGCGGCCCACCGAGATACTGGCGGTGCTCATTCCCTTGCTCTGGGGCCTGCGCCCGGCGGCAAGCGTGGTGCGCGAGCGGCTGGCGTTCTGGCGGCAGCACTGGCCGCTGGCGCTCGGGGCCGCACTGGCTGGCGCCGTCGTGCTGAGCATTCAGCCGCTGTATTGGCACTACGTGAGTGGCGACTGGGTGGTGTACAGCTACCAAAACCAGGGCTTTAGCTGGCTGCGCCCACACCTGTGGGTGGGTATTTTCAGCTTCAAAAGCGGCTGGCTGGTTTACTCGCCGTTGCTGGTGGTGGCCCTGGTGGGCTTTATTGGGCTGCGGCGCCAGCAGCCCGCCGCGTTCTGGCCCTGCCTGGTCTTCATCATCCTTTTCATCTACGTCACGTTTGCCTGGGACGAGTGGCTGTACGGCGGCTCGCTGGGCATCCGCGCCATGGTGCAGAGCTACGCGGTGCTGGCCTGGCCGATGGCGGCGGCGCACCGGTGGCTGCTGGCGCGTCGCCCCTGGCTGCTCGCTTATCTTGGGCTGGCGGCGGTGGGCTGTTACTATAATGTGTGGCTGACTTACCAGGCCCACGGCGGTGGCCTGCTGGTGGTGGGCCAGATGAGCCGGTCCTACTGGTGGCGCGTGCTGGGGCGCTACGAAGTACCCGCCGAAACGCGCCTGCTGCTCGATACCGACTACGATTTTACGGGCACTCCCCGCCACCACCGCCTGCTGTGGCAGCAGGATTTTGAAGCTGCCGCCGGGAGTGCCGACTGCGCCCAGCCGGCCTTGCAAGGGCAGTGCTCGCTGCTGCTGGATGCGGCCCACCCGCGCAGCCCCGAATACACCATTCCGGCGCGGCCCGGGCAGTTCGAGTGGGTGCAGGGCAGCGCCGTGGCAAGCACTACTGCCACTGAGCGAACGGAAGGCCAAATGACGCAGTTCGTGGTGCGTTTTTGCCAGGGACCGCGCGTGGTGCGGGAGCGCACCGTTCATTTCCAGCGGGTGCTGGAGCCCAACTGGACGCAGGAAATGAGCTTTTACATCAAAGCGCCCCGCGAAGAGTTCGACCACATCACGGTGGTGTTCGTGCACCACGGCCGCGCCGCCGTCCAGTTCGACAATGCCCGGCTGGCGGCGTTTGATGAGTAGGCCGCTAGATTAAGCCCCGGGCCTTGAACTCCAGGTATTTGTTGATAGTGTTCACCGTCAAATCCTTCGGAGCCGTCAGCAAGGAGTAGATGCCGTAACGCTGCGCTCGAGCACAATCTGCCGCTTTTCCTGCGCGAATTTCTCGGCAATGGTTTGATTGTACACGTCTTCGGTGGTGGCCGCGGGCGCGTTCAGGTACTCGCGCAGCTCGGTGTTTTCGAAGAAAATGACCAGCAGCAGGTGGTCTTTGGCTAGGCGGCGCAGGTAAGGAAGTTGCCGCTGCATGCCGTGCAGGGTCTCAAAATTGGTGAACAAGACCAGCAGGCTGCGCTGCTTGATGCGGGCCCGCACCGTGGCGTAGAGCAGCTCAAAGTCGGATTCCAGGTAGCGGGTCTTCTGGCGGTACAGAATTTCGAGCAGCTTGAGCAGGTGCCCGGGCTTGCGGTCCGCAGCCAGGGCTGCGCCGGGGCGGTTCGAGAACGTTAGCAGGCCGGCTTTGTCGTGCTTGAGCAGGGCAATGTTACTCACCACCAGCGTGGCGTTGATGGCGTAGTCGAGCAAGCTCAGGCCGTCGAAGGGCATGCGCATCACCCGGCCTTTGTCGATGAGGCAGTACACCTGCTGGGCACGCTCGTCCTGGAAGTGGTTGATGACCAAGGCATCGGCCGCGCCCGTACCGGCCCGGCGAGCGGTGGCCTGCCAGTTGATGCTGCGCGGGTCGTCGCCGGGCACGTAGGGCCGAATCTGCTCGAACTCCAGGCTGTGGCCCACCCGGCGAATGCGTTTCACGCCTACTTCTGTGAGCCGGTTGTGAATGGCCAGCAGCTCGTACTGCCGCATTTGCAAAAACGATGGGTACACCGGCACCGTCTTGTTCTGGTCGAACCGGAACCGCCGGCGAACCAGCCCCAGCGGCGAGGCCACGTAGATGTTCACCGCCCCAAAATGGTACTCGCCGCGCTTGGTGGGCCGCAGGCTGGTAGTTGATTATCTGCGTTTCGCCCGGCTTGATGGTGGTGTTAAACAGCACATCACGACGCTGAAACTGATGCGGAATCTCATCAATCGTCTGCGCCTGAATGGGAAAGCGGTAGTTGTTTTCAATGTAAATCTGAATGTCGTTGTCGGAGCCATTGGCGAGTTTCTCGCCCATCACCCGCCGACCAAAAACAGGTGCCGCGTTATTCTTCGCCGGAGCGTAAAGGAGCAGGGTATCCAGCAGCGAGAGCACCACAAATAGCCCCAACGCAATGCGCATGGGCCCCAGCAGCCACGGCAGAAAAAAGGCCACCACGAAGCCCGCCACGAGACCGGCAATGAGAATAAAGAACCTTTTGGTCAGAAATACGGACATGTCGCGCGACGTTTCGCGAAGTTTAAAAGGGAAGTATCGCTAAGGGTAAAAGCCTATCCACATTGCCTTGGCGAGACTTTATTTCAAACTTTGCGAAACTTTGCGCGCTAGCGGGGCACCTCAATGGCCTGCATAATCTGCTTCACTACCTCATCGGGTGTGCCGCCTTCCATCTCGCGCTCTGGCGTGAGCGTGATGCGGTGGCGCAGCACGCTGGGGGCCAGAAACTGTACGTCTTCGGGCGTCACGAAGTCGCGGCCGCGCAGGGCCGCCAGCGCCTTGGCTCCGTTGAGCAGGGCCAGCGAAGCCCGCGGCGAAGCGCCCAGGTACAGCGACTTGTGGGCCCGGGTATGGCCCACCAGCTTGGCGATGTATTCGAGGATATTGGCTTCTACGCGCTGCTCGCGCACCTGCTGGCGCAACGCGTGCAAGTCGGCGGCCGAGAGGATGGGCTGCACGGCGTCGAGGTTGGTGCTGCCCTGGCCGGCGTGGTGGCCGGTGAGTATCTGCACTTCTTCGGCCAGGCTGGGGTAGCCCACGTGCAGCTTGAACAGGAAGCGGTCGAGCCTGGGCTTCGGGCAGGCGGTAGGTGCCTTCCTGCTCGATGGGGTTTTGGGTGGCCAGCACTAGGAAGGGCTCGGCCATGGGGTAGGTGGTGCCGTCCTGGGTTACAGTGCGCTCCTCCATCACCTCAAACAGAGCCGATTGCGTTTTGGCCGGGGCGCGGTTGATTTCGTCAATCAGCACCACGCTGGCGAAAATGGGGCCGCGCCGAAACTCGAAGTCCGACTTGTGCTGCCGGAAAACTGAGGTGCCCAGCACGTCGGACGGCATCAGGTCGGGCGTGAACTGGATGCGGCTGAACGGCACTTCCAGGGTGCGGGCCAGCAGCTTTGCCATCAGGGTTTTGGCCACGCCGGGCACGCCTTCCAGCAGCACGTGCCCATCGGCGAGCACGGCGGTGAGCAGCAGCTCCAGCAAATCGGTTTGGCCGATGATGATTTTGCCGATTTCAGTCCGAATGGCTTCGGTCTGGGCCGTGAGGCGGGCGAAGTCGGCGCGCGGGGTAAAGGCCGTTTCGGGGGCAGGGGGCGTTTCCAGCGCGGCCAGGGCCGGAGAGGTAGGGGAGAAGTCCGGGGTTTCGTTTTCCATGAAGCTATAAGGTGCTGGCGTAGCCAATAAACGTCTGGGCGGTTTCCTCATCGGCGCAGGCGGCGAGCAGCTGCTGATGAATTTTTTGGGAGTATTCTTTCGAGGCTAAATTTTTGGTGACGAGCACCAAATCCTGCAGCAGCGACACATATTTGCCCCAATTGAGGTCGGCTAAAAGCGCTTTCTGACGGGCTGACGCGGCTCGTGCGAAAAGGTCTTCGTCCCAGTTGCAATTTATCAGAAGCCGCAGTTTCTCAACGGTAAGCATACGACGAAGCCAGGCAGTAGGAAAAGGGGAGAAAAAGCGAATCAGAGGCCGAAAATTGGGCTAAAAAGTGGCTCAGATTAGGCCCAAAGCCACTTTGTTGGGATAGTACAATTATAGAAAAAGAGCGTTTCTGAGTACAGTGCAAAAAGGGTTTTAGCGGCTGGCTTCCCGCTTAAAATCACTCAGCGCCTTGCTGAGCGACAGCAGCTCCCGGTCATTCATCTGGGGAGCGGTGCGGGCAAAATTCACCACCCGCAGCAGCTCGTCCACACGGGGCCGGGCCACGCCCGACTTCTGGCTGAGCCGCTCCCGAAAGTCGGCATCGCCAAAATCGGGGCTGGGCTCTTGGAAGCGCGTGCGGAGGTAATCCATAAATAAACCGACTTTTTCTCGGCAATGAGCGAGTGGCTGCTGCCGTGGCGGTAGAGGCTGGCCACGGTGCGCGTAAACTGCAGCGTGGTATTGGGCAGCGGCTTGATGGTGGGAATGATGCGCTGCCGACGGCGTGCCTCCACCAATACGAAGAGTAGCCCGCCGATTAGCATCAGGTAAAAAGCCGTGTTGAGGGCTTCGTGGCTGCTCACGATGCGGAGCAGCGACTGGTCGCCGCGGCGGCCCTGCTTCTGGTACTCATCCCACCAGGTGGGGCGCGCGGGCAGGTAGGAGAGGGCCGTGGCCGCGAACTGGCTGGTAGCCGGCTGCAGCACAAATTGGTTGGTAAACGCAATGGGCACCGAGCACAGGTACACGTGGCCGCGGCCGTAGTTGAGCCGCACCAGCAGCGGCCGGCCAGCGTCGTCGACGACCAGAGCGCGGCCCACCCGGCCCGAATCGACCACAAAGTGCACGTTGGCATCGGCGCCCGGCAGGCGGTAGCGCGGGCCCGCCAGGGCCGGGTTGGTGAAGTGCACCGTGACCGAATCGACCACAGGCAGCCCTTTGGGCCCGGCGTGGACCCTCATTTTAATGGAACGGGTGCGCACGCCCAGCGAATCCAGGAAAACTGACGTGGAATCGCCAAAATCCTCGGCCACAATGAATACATCGTTGCCGTAGGCAATGAAGCGCAGCAGGGCCGGCGCATCGGCCGAGCCACTCGAAACCGGGTGTTGACGAATAGATAATTGGCGCGCGCGGACATGAGGCGCTGCTCAGTTGAGCTGGCTTCGTCGTCTTCGGTTTCTTCTTCCGGCTCTTCGACGCTTTGCGCGACGGCGGTAGAATCGGAGCTCATAGAATCAGCCGCCGCTTGTACTTCGGTAGAGTCTGCTACTGGCTCTTTGGCCGCGGCAGTCTCATTCTCAGGAATTGAGCTGGTAGTATTCTCTCGGACCTCATCATCGGCGGCCTGCTCGCTTACTGTGTCGGCCTCCATGGTCACCGTTTCGGCCTTTGCCATGGCGTCGGTTACGGCCAGGGGCAGGCCGGTGAGCTGGTTGTAGATGGGCAGGCGGATGGTTTCCACCGAGTCGGTGCCCAGCAGGCGCGGCAGCTGGTCGTACAGCACGTAGGTGCCGTAGGGGATTTTGTCTTTGTTGCTGAGCGTGGGGCGCCAGTCCAGCGGCTTGGGCCGGTAGTATTCCAGCGCCACGTAGGCCCCGAACAAGGCCAGCAAGCCTGCGATGTACCAGCGAAAGGTGGAGGTCATGGGGTTGGAAAGATAAATCAGGCGGCGCGGCGGGTGGAATTTACCCCCGCAACCTGGCCCAGAAAGGCCCGGTGCCCTGCGCGGACTTGCTCGTAGAGCGCGCCCGTCAGGGCCAGCTCGCCGTACCACACAAATTCAAACTGCCGGGTGATTTCGCGAAAGGCCTCCCGCAACGGCCCGGCGGGAGGCAGCTCGGCCAGGTAGTCGTGGTTGGTCTTGTCGGGCTGCCACTGGATATGGCCGCGGTCGGTGAGCGTCTTGAGCAGCTGCAAATAGCCCAGGCGCACGGCCAGGCGCAGATTGCCGGCCTCCTCGGCTTCGGCCAGGCGGCTGGCGAAATCTACTTCGTGGATGTTCTCGGCGGCGGTTTCGTAGGCCAGCGTAGCCCGCCGGGGAGTGCGCCCCAGCATGGCCGTGAGGTCTATCTGCATCAGCTTGAGCACCACAAACACGCCCACCACCAAAAACAGCGCGTAGAACACCCAGCGCCAGAAGTGACTGTAGCTGCGGCTGTCTAGCCAGTTGGCAATGGCCTCCCACACCCGTGCTTTGAATAACTCCCAGGCGCTTTGCTCTTGCCGGTTCACCGGTTCCACGTACTGGAATTCGCGCTGCCCGCGCAGCTCCTGGAGCCGTGCGGCATCGGGGCGCCGCAGGCGCGGGGCCGGGCCCTGGTCGGGCGGCAACGGGCGGGTGCTCACTGCTTGGTTGGGAGGGGCGCCCACAGCCATCGGTACTGAGCCGAACACAGTCAGCACCAGCAGCACCCGAAACCAAAAGGACAGAAAAGCCACTGCGGAATTTACGTAATCAGGATGTGAAAATTAAGGCCAGGAACTTCATAAGGAGCGGAAAAGCCAGGCGTGGAGAGCGCCGCAAAACGAAGGTCGGCTGAGCTGAGCAGCTTCCCCGCGCCTTTTGTCATGCTCATCTAGCGTCCGCTTGCGAAGCATCTTCTCACGGCTCAACGATTCGTGCTGACCTGATACGATGCTTCGCAAGCGGACGCTAGATGAGCATGACAGACGATTGGGTTTAGCACTGAGGCAAAGATGCTTCGCTGCGCTCTGCGTGACAGCCGATTAATGACAGACGATTATCTGAACACCACCGATTATCATACTTTTTCCAGCGGTAAGCCGTAAAGTCAACTGGCACAACCGCTCTAGGGTGTGTGGACAATTAGAGCAACCAGACGAGAGTAGCGGCGCAATGCGCGAAAGCGAGAAAGGAGGCGCCCGTTTTTTCATAGCGCGTGGCCAGGCGTCGGTACTGCTTGAGGCGGTTGAAGAAGCGCTCGACTTTGTTGCGGTCAGCGTAGAGGTTGCGGTCCAGCACCCGCGCCACGCGCCGGCTGCGCTTGCTGGGCACGACGAGGGCCGCGCCGGTTTGGGCGCAGCCGGCCACGAGGGCATCGGTGTCGTAGGCCTTGTCGGCCAGCACGGCCCCCACCGCCAATCCGGCCAGCAAGTCCGCGGCCACGGTGCAATCGGCCTGCTGTCCAGGCGTCAACCGCAAGCGCAGCGGGTTGCCCAGCGCGTCTACGACGACGTGGAGCTTGCTGGTGAACCCGCCGCGCGAACGGCCCAGCGCTTCGGCTAGGGCACTGCTTTTTTGCCCCGCGGCGTGCTGGTGGGCCCGCACGCTGGTGGAATCGAGCATGGCCCAGTCCAGGTCCGGGTCTTGTACGGCCTCGAATACGCGTTGCCAGACGCCTTTCTGCGCCCAGCGGCGGAAGCGGCGGTACGTGGAGTTCCACGGCCCGAACCGCTCGGGCAAATCGCGCCACGGCGCGCCGCTGCGGGCAATCCAGAGCACGGCGTTTAAAAACAAGCGGTTGTCTGCCGCCGAGCGGCCGGCATCGCCGGCTTTGCCCGGCAACAGGGGCGCTAATCGCGCCCAATCGGCATCTTTGAGTTCATAGCGTCGCACCACCCAAAGGTCGGCGATTGTCCACACACCTAGTATTCGCCTTCCTCATCGGGGCGGTAGGCGGAATTGGGGACGGTGACTGGGGCTTGCCCGAGCTGGCTCACCATGTTGCGCAGGCCCACGCCGTCGTGGCGTTCTACCAGGTTGAAATACTGGAACGCCAGTGCGATGAGCAGCGGCGGATAAATCAACAGGTTGAACAAGCTGCCCAGGGAAGAGGTGATTACGGCAAACAAGCCCACCGCCGTACCTGGGTCGCCCGTCTTGTACAGCCCCAGCGCCGCGCCGATGCCACCCACAATGGCACCAATTACGGCTCCAATCGTGCCGCTGCAAATAGCCAGCAAGAATGCCATGATGAACAACAGCCCAAGCGTGGACCACCACTTGCCGCGTGTGAGGCGCAGGCTGCGGCTCACCGAAGCGCCGAAGCCGGTGCCCTCCATCAGCTTCACCGCGAAGAAAATGCTCAGTGCCACCGATAGATAAATGCCCGGAATCAGGAGGAAGAGATAGCCAACGATGACCATCAGCAACAGGCCGAAATACGACAGGAACGAGCTCAGAAACTCGTTTTTCACCCCGGCCCATACCGCGCCCACGCTGATAGGCTCGTCCGAAGAAGACGGGTGCAAGCAGAGCCTGATGTACGAGTACACCGTGAGTATGAGCAGCGTAATGAAAATGCCGCTCATGATGATGGTGAGCGAGTAATAAGGCGACTGCGTCATTTGGGTGAACATCAGCAGGCCCTCGGACAGGCCTACGCGGGTGCCGTGGGTTTGGGCATCGCGCAGCCCCGTCATCAGTAGCTGCCGCTGCATCAGGCCGGCCAGAATGCCCTGCAAAATGGCGGCCGGCAGCACGATGTAGAGCAGGGCCCGGCCCAGACCCCGCCAGTGGGCACTGATGAATTCGAACGTAGCAGATATTTTTTGGCCGAAATCCCGCTGTTGGCGGAAATCGGATTCCTGGGTAAAGCGTAGACGCATGCGTAGGAGTGAAGGGTGAAAAAAATTAAGACCGAACGGATACCGCCGGGGCTGCGCGCCGCAGCTGCCGCGGGTACCACACAAAATACCAGAAAATGAAGGCCGCCGACCCGCCAATGATAGCCAGGCTGGCCGCTACGGGCATCTCGGTGTGGCGCGTTACGAAGCTTTCGAGAAAGCCGGCGAGGATGAAAATGGGCACCAGCCCCATAGCCAGCTTGCCGCCCTCGCGCGCGGCGTGCCGGAAGGCTTCGGCCCGGCTGTGCGTGCCCGGAAACAGGAAGCCCCGCGCCATGACAAAACCCGCACCGCCGGCCAGCACAATGGAGGAGATTTCGAGCGTGCCGTGTATCCAGATGGTGAGCACCGAGGCCTTGAGCACGTGCTGCTGGTAGAAGAAGTACTGGAAAGCGCCCAGCATCAGGCCGTTGGAAAACAGCATGTAGCCCGTGCCCACGCCCAGCGTGATGCCCATGGCAAAAGTGAGCAGCGCCACCCGAATGTTGTTGAAGGTGATTTGCAGAAACATCGACGTGGAGTCAGCGCTCTTGTAGATGGCCATGGGGTCGCCGCGCCGGATGTTCTCCAGGGTGCGGTTCACGTAATCGTCGCCGAGGATGGACCGCACAAAGGTGTCGTCGTATGCCGCCGAGAGCGCGCCCAGGGCCGTGCACAGCGCAAAAAATGCCAGCGCCCAGCCCAGCACCACGTGGTGGCGGCCCACCACCAAGGGCAGCTCGCGCACCCAGAAGTGGCCGAAGCGCCCGCGGGCCTCCGACTTGTTCTTGTAGATGGCCTGGTGCAGCTTGCCGGTGAGGGCGTTGAGGTAGGCCGTGGTCGGCGATTCGGGGTAGAAGGTTTGGGCGTAGGCCAGGTCGTCGGTGAGGGCCACAAACCGGGCGGCCAGGCTCGTCGGGATTGGCCGCCGGCGTGGTTTCGTACTGCTGCCAGCGGGCCTGGTTTTGCCGCAGGAAAAGAGCTTCGCGCATGGGGCGTGGTTAGGGCCTTAAAGGTAGCGAGCCGCACCCAAGTCCGGGCCTGACGGTGGCAGCTGGGCGGGAGCGGTTGTTAGCTCAATAATTCACCTGCCCCGGCGGTGCCCGCCGCGTTGGCTCAACGGCGCGGAAAGGCCGGCCCCGGCGTATTTTCGACGCTGGTTGCCTACCCGGCCCTTTTCCTCCCCGCCCCAGGCTCATGAGTACGATTCGCATCCACACCACCCAGAACGTCAGCCTCGAGTATGAGATTGCCAGCGTCGGCGACCGTATTGTGGCCGCCCTCATCGACTACGGGCTGTACATCACCTGGTTTATTGCCTGGAGCGTACTCAACCGGCAGCTCCACATTGCGGGCGATGGCAAGGTGGGCTTCTACCTCATTCTGCTGCCCACCACGTTTTACTTTTTGGTCAGCGAAGTGTTTTTCAATGGCCAGACGATAGGCAAAAAGCCCGCCACCTGCGCGTGGTGCGCCTCGATGGCACCCGGGCCAGCGTGGGCGACTACGTGTTGCGCTGGCTGCTGCGGCCCATCGAAATCATCATGACCATGGGCGCGCTGGCGATGGTCACCATTCTGCTCAACGGCCGGGGCCAGCGCCTCGGCGACCTGGCCGCGGGCACCGTCGTCATCAGCCTCAAAAAACGGCCCGACCACAGCACACCCCTGGCAGCCGACATGGTGGCCCACGCCGACTACCAGCCCGTATTTGCCCAGGCCGCCGCCTTGTCCGACCACGACGTCGCCCTTATCCGCAAGCTCCTGTTCCACGGCTCGAAGCAGGAAAATTATGTGCTAATCAACGAGGTAGCCAACAAAGTAAAAGCCATCACCGGCATCAGTACCGACCTGCAGGACAGCGCGTTTCTCAAGACCGTGCTGCGCGACCACGCGCATCTATCCTCCAGCGGAAGCTAGGCGCCAGTGCTTCGCATAGAAAAGGCCGCCGTGAACGTTCACGGCGGCCTTTTCTATGCGAAGCTTTCTAGCTATTCAATCACTACCTGGCGGGTGGCAGCTGGCTGGCCATTCACCACGAGCCGCACGAAGTACAAGCCCGCTTTCAGGTTGCCGGCGTTCCAGGACAAGGCCTGCGGGCCCGTGGGCAGCATTCCGGCGGCCTGGGTGGCCACCCGGCGCCCCGTGGCGTCGAACACGCCCAGCTCTACGCGGCTGGCCCGGGCCAACGTGAACGTGAGGCGGGCGCTTCCCCGGGCAGGGTTGGGGTAGAGGCCGAAGCCCGAGGCCAGGTCGGCGCGCTCGCGCACGGCGGTGGCCACACCGGTGCCGCTGGCCACCGTAATGTCGCGGGCCGCGATGCCATTGCCGATGGCGCCCACCAGCGTGGCGGCGCCCGTGGTCAGGTTCACGGTGTACAGGCTGGTGTTGGCGGCCGTGCCAGTGTTGGCCACTAGGTAGGCCGTGTTGGTTCCTGCGGCCGGGGAATAAATATCCAGGTCCACGTTGGGCGTGGTCGTATTCACCGCGATGCCGGTGGCTCCCGTGGTGTTCAGGGTACCGTTGTTGGGCGGGTTTTGCGTGGTGAGAATGTTCAGGCTCAGGTCATAGTTGTAGAGCGCAGTAGTGGCGGCGGTAGCCCCCGATACGCTGTTGGTGTAGGCCACGGCGCCAATGTTGGGGGTGGCGGCGCTGTTAGCGTCGGTGGTGGCGTAGGCCAGCCTGGGTGTCGGTGGCGGCCACGGTGCCATCGACAGGGTTGAGGCGCACGTTCAGGCGGTTGCTGCTGGTCACGCGTATGCGGTCCACGGTGGGGTTAAAGTCAAAGCCCACCTTGCCCGTGCCCAAGGCCAGGGCAATGGGCGTGGCGTTTACGGCTGCCGCGGCTCCGGTCTGCGAGTTGATGGTGTACAGCTGGTAGCTTTGCGCCGTGGCGTTGTAGCCCAGGGCATAGAGCGAGTTGGTAGTGGGGCGAATGTCCATGCCCACCACCGCCTGGGTCGCATCAACCCCGGTAATGCCCACGGAGGTGCGAATGAGGCCTGGTTGGGCCGTGTCGAAGGTCAGCAGGTTGGTGCCGGCCAGCGCGTAAGCCAAATTGCCGGTTACGGCCGGCAGCGTGGCCGGGCGGTCGATGGCAAAGGAGATATCCGTGACGGCCACCAGCGGGCCGGTGCCCAGCGCGCCCACTGCGGTCGCAGCGCCCGTCTGCAAATTCACCGTGTAGAGCGTCGAAGTAGCGGCGGCAGCGCTGGTAGAAATAGCGCTGACCAAGTACGCCACGTTGGCGCCGGTAGTCGGGTTAAAGTAGATATCAAGGTCAGACGCCTGGCTGACGCCGTTGGTGGCCACCCCCAAAGGGCCCACGGTGTTCAGGGTGCCGTTGTTGGGCGGGTTTTGCGTTACCAGCCGGCTGTTGCTTTCGTCAAGATTGTACAGCGTGGTGGCGGTGGAGCCAATGTAGCTGTTGGTATAGGCCGAAGAGCCAATTCCAGGCGTCTGCCCAGTGTTAACATCGGTGGTAGCATAAGCCAATGCTCCATCGGTGGCGGCCAGGGCGCCGTTGTTGGGGTTGAGCCGGAAGTTGGTGCCGGCCGCACTCGTGACCCGAATGCGGTCCACGGTCGGGTTGAAGTCGAAGCCAATGCGCGAAGTACCCGTTCCCAGGTTGAGCGTGAGGGCGGGGCCGGCCGCTGTCAGCACACCCGTCGTGCGGTTCACAATGTACACCTGGGCCTGCGTGCCGGTGGGGTCGTACCCCAGCGCAAACAGCTGGCCGGTATTGGGTCGTACGTCGATGCCGACAATGGCTTGGCCGGCCGTGAAACCCGTCAGCGGTACCGTGGCCGTAAACGTGCCCGGCATAGCCGTGTCAAACGTAACCAGGCTCGAAACGGCCGGGCTGCTGGTGATGGACAGCCCGTACACGGTCTGGGCATGAGCCGCGCTAGCGGAGAGGCCCAGTGTGGCTAGCCCCAGCAGGGAACCGCAAAGGGTAGAGGCGCGAGAAGTAGATTTTGAGCGCATGAGAAAGAAGTGTTAGTAAAGTGTCGTGAAGCGTTGAATCCTGACCGCAGTTAGTCATCAATGTTACGAGGTTGCACTTCCTTCCGGATTGCTTTAATGTCCTTTTAATGTGCTGATAATAAAGGATAAGTTAGTCGTTCGAAATGCCTAGTGATAAAAGACGTTTTCTTTCCAAAAACCACCTCTTTTACCATTTAATAGACATGGCGGGGTAGGGATTTGACCCATCCGGCGGAGTTGTGGAGCGGCCCTTTCCACGCGGGCACTAAGGACAGCAAATCCAGGAAGCTTAGCACGTGGTCCAAAACGCAAAAGCGGCTTGCCCAAATTGGGCAAGCCGCTTTTTATTCCGCAGTATGACCGAAGTCCTTAGTTGCGGGTCATCAGCTTGTTGGTCGCCAGCTCCGTGAAGGGGATGGGCCACACATAGTTCATATCGGTTGGATTGACGGCCGAAATGGAGCCTTTACCGGGAATGGGAGCGTTGAGACGCATGATATCGATGTTGCGAATGCCTTCGCCCAAAAACTCGATGCGCCGCTCCAGCAGGATGGCATCAACAAGGGCCGTGGCCGAGGTCAAGCCCGCGGCGGTGTACACCCCGGCAGCATTGGAGCGGCCGCGCACAGCATTCAGCAGCAACAGGGCCTGCGGGTCGACGCCGCTGGTGGTGCGCGCCCGGGCCTCGGCCAGGTTCAGCATTACTTCCGCATAGCGAATCACCGGGGCCTTGTCGGTGTAGGGAGCGGGCGCTCCGGTGGGGTACTTCTTCAGGTACGACTCGGTGCCCGATACCAGCACGAAGCTGGTGCGGCGGGCGTCGGTGGCAGCCCAGGCCGCGTTGCTCAGAATGCCGCCGGCCCCGGAGTTCAGCGAGTACTCGCCATTGCCGCCGCCGTTCTGGGGCAGGTAGTAGTAGGCCGCCTGGTTTTGGGTGCCGGGCTGGTCCTGCGACGTGAAGGGGAAAGACAAGATGCTTTCCGTGGTTTCCTGCGTGCCCGTAAACACGGCAGCTACGGAGGCATTCAGGGCGTTGGGCACGCCGGTTGGAGCCACGAACGGCCCCACAGCCGGCACCAGTTTGTTGGCCTCCCGTATCACGTCGTCGTACTTGGCCATGCTCAGGTACACCCGCGTTTTCAGCGCAATGGCCGTGTTGCGGTGCGCCCGGGTCACGTTCAGGGTAGCCGAGCCGTTGTTCAGCGGCAGGTTCTTTTCAGCAAAGTCCAGGTCTTCGAGGATTTGCTTGTACACGTCGCCCACCGAGCTGCGCGCCAGGTCGTTTCCCTTATCGTCCTTTTGGCCATTCAGGCGCAGCGGCAAGCCGGGCTTGCTGCCGTTGCCGTCCACGTAGGGCCGGGCGTACAGCTGCAGCAGCGAGTAGTAGCACAGCGCCCGCAGCAGCCGGCCCTCGCCCCGGTAGTTGCTGGCCTTAGCGGCATAATTGGCGGGAAACGTCGGCGCTATAAACTTGGATTCGTTGGCGTCGAGCCCGTCGAGGAACACGTTGATTTGGTTGATGGCCTGATAGCCGGCACCCCAGGTGTTGATGACGTCGTTCTGCGACGTTTCGGTGAGCGTGTGGTTCCAGACACCCGTGCCGGTTACGCCGTTCGACCGCAGGTTGATGAAGTCGTTGGCCCGGATGTCGTTGTAAATCTGGAAGCGGCCACCCAGAAAAGTGCCCGACTTTACGTAGGCGTACATGTTGTTGGCCTGCAGCTCGATACGGGCAGGCGAGCTGAATACCACCTGGTCAGAAAACAGAATCTCGGGCTTCGGGTCCAGCTTGTCGGGCTGGCAGGCTACGATGCCCATCGCCAGAAAAGAGCAGCACACCGCGATGGCCACTTTGTTGGTTATCGATATATTCATGGGGGATTGAAGCAAGGAGGTTAGAAGCCGATGTTGAAGCCCACGGTGTAGGTGCGGGCCTGGCCCACCGAGTTGCGGTCGACGCCGGCGCCGGTGTTATTGGCTCCGTTGGTGGAAATCTCCGGGTCGATGCCCGAGTACTTGGTCAGCAGGGCGGCGTTTTGCACCTGCACGTAAATCCGGGCGTTGGCCACCTTCACGCGCTCCAGCAGGGGCTGGGCGATGGAATAGCCCAACGACACCTGCCGCAAGCGGGCGAAGTCGCCTTTCTCCACGTTCGACGACATCACCAGGGCCGAGCCGTTCGAGACGTTGTCGGTGTACACCACCCGCGGCCACTTGGCGTTGGTGTTGGTTTCGGTCCAGCGGTCCATGATGTCCACTTCGTTGTTCCAGAAGCGCTGGTCGTGCAGGCCGGACTTCGTGCCGTTGTAGATGTAATTGCCGCCCGAGAACTGCACGAACAAGCCCAGGTCGAGGCCTTTGTAGCGGAACGTGTTATCGAAGCCGCCGTAGAAGGTGGGCAGTACGGGGCCGTAGTACACGCCGTCGGTTAGCTGGTTGGGGGCTGCGGTCGGCTTGCCGTCGGCCACGTTGGTCCAGCCCAGGCCCGAGTGGTTGTATTGAGCCACCGTGCCGTCGGCTTTCTGAATCATGCGCTGTCCGTTGGCGGGGTTCACGCCCAACGACTTCACAGCCAGGATTTGACCGGCCGAGTTGCCCACCTGGGTAAAGTTGGCGGTTTCGAGGCCGCCCGTCGAGGTTGGCAGGCGCTGGCCTTCGGTGGCCAAGCTCAGCACCCGGTTTTTGAGCGTCGTCACGTTGCCGCTCACCGTCCAGTTGAAGGCCTTGTCCTGGAAGGCGTTGTAGGTGAGGTTGAGCTCCACGCCGGTGTTGCGCATCGAGCCCACGTTGCCCAGGATTCGGTCAAGCGGAATACCTTTCGAGGGTGCCTGGGGCACACTCAGAATCAGGCCGTCCACGAGGTTGTTGTAGTAGGAGAAGTCGCCGCGCAGGCGGTCCTGCAGAAAACCAAACGAGGCTCCTATGTCAGACTTCCTGCTCACTTCCCACGCCAGGTTGGGGTTGCCGGCGTTGCTGAAGTACAGGGTGGAGTTGGCCCCGTAGAAACCCGAGGCATAGGTATTCAGCGACACAAAGTCGTCGATGCCCTGGTTGTTGCCGACTTTGCCGAAGCTGCCCGTAATCTTAAGCAGCGAGAAGGCCTGGGCAAATGCCGCGTTCTTCCAGAAGCCTTCCTCCGACACCACGTAGCCGAGCGAGGCGCCGTAGAAGTTGCCGTACTTCTTGGCAAAAGCCGAATAGCCGTCGCGGCGCACGTTCACGGTAGCCAGGTACTTGCGGTCGAAGTTGTAGTTCAGGCGGCCGAAAAACGACACCAGGTAGTTGGCGCCCTGGAAGTTGCCCGACGGGGTGATGGTGGTGAAGTTGCCCTGAAATGTGGTGAAGAACGGGTCGGCTACCCCGGTGCGCACGGCGCCCCAGCGCTGCACGTTGGTGGTTTGCTGCTCGTTGCCCAGCAGGAGCGAAAAGTTGTGCTTTTCGTTAAAGCTGCGGTCGTACTGCGCCGTGTTCTGCCAGTTCGTGCGCTTGTTGGTGCGGTAGTAGTTGTCGGCTTCGCCGCCGGGGTTGCTCAGGGTGCCGGCCAGCGAGGTGTAGAAGGCCTGGTCTTCAAAAGCGATGTTGTTGATGCCGTACTGCGTGCGCAGGTTCAGGCCCTTGATAACTTCCCAATCGGCCGATACGCTGCCCTGGATTTCGCTGCCATCCGAATTAAATCGGTTGCCAGCCAGGTCTACCACCGGGTTGATGAAGCCAATCACGAAGGGACCGCCCGTCGCGGGGTTGATGTTGGGTCCTGCCCCGATGCTGGGGCCGCTGGCGTTGGGGGTGCCGTCGGGGTTGTAGGGGGCCAGGTTGGGCGGCAGCAGGATGGGCACGCGGCCCAGGCCGGCCGAGCCGAAGGAGTTGTCGCCCACCGAGCCCGTGTTGGGCGAGGAGTTGTGCGTGTTGGAGTAGCCCACGCGCATGCCCACGCTGAAGTTGCTGAACACTTTGTGGTCGACGTTCAGGCGGGCCGAAACGCGCTGAAAGGCGTTGTTCACAATCATGCCCTTCTGGTCGGTGTAGCCCACCGACGAGTAAAACGTGGTTTTCTCCGTGCCGCCCGAAAAATTCAGGTTGTGCGACTGCGCGAAGCCCGTGCGGTAGATGTAGTCGTACCAGCGGGTGTCGGCGCTGACGCCGTTGGCATCGGTCAGCTTAAAGCCTTCCACGTTGGTGGCCGCCGCGCCCACCGACTTGCGGTTGGCGTTCAAGTTGCGCACGGCTTCGTTCTTGATGGTAACGTAGTCCTGCGCGCCCAGCACCTCGTACAGGCGCACGGGCTTCGACCAGCCCACCCAGGTGTCGTAGCTGAGGTGGCTTTGGCCTCTGCGGCCTTTTTTGGTCGTTACCAGGATAACGCCGCCGGCCGCGCGCGAGCCGTAGATGGCCGTGGCCGAGGCGTCTTTCAGCACGTCCATGCTTTCGATGTCGGCCGGGTTCAGGTTGCTGAGCGGGTTGTTGGGCACGCTGCCCACCGCCGAGGAGTTGCCGCTGAACGCGGGAATGCCGTCGATAACGATGAGCGGGCCCGAGCTCAGGCTGATGGAGTTCACGCCGCGGATGCGGATTACGGGCGGGTTGTTCAGCACGCCGTTGGGAGTAGTGATGTTCACGCCCGAAGCCCGGCCCTGCAAGGCCTGGTCGAAGCTTTGCACCGGCGCCGTGGCGATTTGCTTGCCGCTCACGGAGGCGACGCTGCCCGTCAGGTCGCGGCGCGCCTGGGTGCCGTAGCCCACCACCACCACCTCGTCGAGGCCGGTGGTGTTCACCTTCAGGGTCACGTTGATGGTGGACTGGTCGCCGATGGCCACTTCCTTGCTGTCGTAGCCGACAAAGGAAAACACCAGCGCTTTGGCCGTTTCCGGAACCGACAGCGTGTACTTGCCGTCGGCATCGGTGGAGGTGCCCTGGCTTCCACCTTTCACAATCACGGTGGCCCCGGGTATCGAGGCTCCATCAGAGCCCGCTACCGCCCCAGAAACCGTCCGGCTCTGTGCTTGCAGGTCATGCGCCGCAAAGGCCATGACCAGCGAAAGAAATAACAGTAAAACTCTTCTCATGTGGTTGCTTTTTAATTGAGTGGTGAGTGAACTTATGATGCTAATGTAGTGGCAGTAACAGCACAACGGTGTTGTGAGTCAAGAAATAAAATGCCTGAATAAAAGCCTTGTTTAGATAAGATTATGACAAACAGATAATTGAAATAATCGTAATTCAGCTATGTACTGTGGTTATCAAAGGGTGAAAATGGCATTCAGCGAGGGCAGCTGCGGGTCATTAAACCTTCATTCGATGGATGCAGCCCTAAGATAGGTTGCGTTTTACCGCCACCGTAGGTGCCGGCGAAGTTCCAATGCATTAATGCCTTAGCAGCAGTATTGGCCCCTGGTTAAATAAAGGCACAAAAAAGCGGGTCCTTCCGGTGATACCTCAACCGGAAGGACCCGCAGACTTGATGGGGACGTGCTCTGAAGTAGACGCCCGGGCCTACCAGGGCACGGGCTGGCCCTGCCAGGTTACGAAGCTGCCGTTTTCTTCGGCGTGCAGCTGCTCGGCGAGGCGAATGATGCCGCGGGCCGAGTCGGCGGGTTCCTGGGTGGCGTGGTCGCCGCCCATCTCGGTGCGCATCCAGCCCGGGTCCACCAGCACCGAAATCAGGCCCATGTGCCCAATTTCGGCGGCCAGGCTGCGCATGTACATGTTCAGGGCCGCTTTGCTGGCGCTGTAGTGGTAAGGGTCGCCGGTGGCCTTCCAGGTGAGGGAGCCCTGGCCCGACGAAATGCTCAGGATGCGGCCCTTGCGCCCGGCGCGCAGCAGCGGCAGCAGCGCCTGCGACACCAGCAGCGGCCCAATGGCATTCACTTGCATGGTCTCGATGGCGTCGTCGTGGGTGAGCTGGCCCAGGCGCTGGTGGGCATCGCCGGAGCCCGCGTGCGGGTATACCCCGGCGTTGTTTATCAGCACGTCGAGGGCGTCGGTGTTGTCGCTCACGGTCTTTGCCGCGGCGGCGATGGAGGCGGCATTGGTCACATCCAGGGGCAGCAGCACGAGGCGGTCGGCGTACTGCTGGTGCAGCTGCTGGAGCTCGGTGGCTTCGGCCGGGTTGCGGCTGGCGGCAAACACTTGGTCGCCGCGCTCCAGGTATTGGCGGGTTAGCTCGAGGCCCAGGCCCCGGTTGGCTCCGGTGATGAAAGCGCGCATGTTTTTTAAGGAAGAATGAGAAGCAGAAAGTGAGTTTAGGGCTGCAGTTTACGCACAAAAGCTTATCTGAAACCCATTGACCGAACCCCAACGCTTTTGCAGATACACCGCTTGGTGGTGTGCTTTGCCAGCTCAACTGTTTACTGCCGACATCCCATGCAAGTTGTCATCTCCGAACTCAACGCCGCCGATGCGCGCCTGCGGCTGCCCGCGTTAGTTGAGCTATTACAGGATGCCGTCGACTCGGGCGCTTCGCTTGGCTTCTTGGCCCCGCTCGCTTATGCCGAAGCCGAACAATATTGGGCTGGCGTGGCCGAAGCCGTGGCGGCCGGGCACCGCAGGCTACTGGTGGCTCAACACCCCACCAACCATGAACCGCTGGCCACCGTGCAGCTGGACCTGGCCACCAAGCCCAATGCCCCGCATCGGGCCGAAGTAATGAAGCTGCTGGTGCACACCAAGGCGCGTCGGCAAGGCCTTGGCCGGCAGTTGCTGGTGGCCTTAGAGCAACTGGCGCAGCAGCCTGGGCCGCACCACGCTCGTGCTGGATACGCGGGAGGGCGACGTGTCGGAGCAGCTTTACCAGCGCATGCAGTACCAGCGGGCGGGCATCATTCCGGCCTACGTCAAAAACGAGGCAGGCGAGTTGCAGGCCACGGTGGTGTACTACAAGCTGCTGTCTGAAGCTTCTGCAGTAGCTCAATAAAGCCCGTTAGAAAAGGAAACAACAATAAGACGGTCATGCAGAGCGGAGCCGAAGGAACCTCACCCCCGGCCCCTCTCCCCAGGAGAGGGGAGCCTCATGGTAATCAAGCAGAAAGCCCCAACTCAATTGAGCCGGGGCTTTCTAATTTTAAAGGTTGAGCCAGAGCTTGTGCCGTGGCTCCCCTCTCCTGGGGAGAGGGGCCGGGGGTGAGGTTCCACTGCTGAGCAGACTTTTCTCTTTCGAAAAGGCTGCTGCTATTGCATTAGCCCAGGTGCTTACCCGGCGGCAATGGCCTTGCGGCGGCTTACGCGCGGCGTCCGGTCTGCGCCTTGTTCCAGCAGCTCTTCGTCGCGCTCGTTCTTCTTTATTGTCCAGCTCAACGAGTACAGGTCGTGGCGTCGGTCGCGCAGGTTACGCACGGCACCACTGGTGTTCAGGTCCTTGAGCAGGTCCAGGTCGAGGTCGGCGATGAGGGTCATCTCCGTGTTGGGCGTGGCCTCGGCCACGATGGCGTCGTGCGGGAAGGCGAAGTCTGAGGGGCTGAACACGGCACTCTGCGAGTACTGAATGTCCATGTTCTCGACGCGCGGCAGGTTGCCCACCGAGCCGGTGATGGCCACGTAGCACTCGTTTTCGATGGCCCGGGCTTGGGCGCAAATGCGCACGCGCTGGTAGGCGTTTTTGGTGTCGGTCCAGAACGGCACGAACAGGATTTTCACGCCTTCCTCGCTCAGCATGCGGGCCACTCGGGGAACTCCACGTCGTAGCACACCAGAATGCCGATTTTGCCGAAGTCGGTGTCGAAGCACTTGAGCTTGTCGCCGCCGCGCATGCCCCAGTAGCTCGCCTCGTCGGGCGTGACGTGCAGCTTGTACTGCTCGTCCACGGTGCCGTCGCGGCGGCAGAGGTAGGCCACGTTGTGCAGCTTTTCGTTCTCGTACACCGGCATCGAGCCGGCCACGATGTTGATGTTGTAGCTCACTGCCAGCTCCATCATCTTGGCCTTGATGGGCTCGGTGAACGCCGCCATGGCCCGGATGGCCACCGCCGGCGAGTCCTCGTTGGTGAGGGCCATGAGCGGGGCATTGAAAAACTCCGGAAACATCACGCAGTCCGACTTGTAGCCGCTTACGGTGTCGACGAAGAACTCAATCTGCTGCAGCAAGTCTTCCAGGCTGCGGGTGGCGCGCATCTGCCACTGCACAATGCCGATGCGCACGTTGGATTTGGTGTTGCCGATAAGCTTTTCCTCTTCCTCGTAGTACACGTTAATCCACTCGAGCAGCGTGGCGAAGGCCTTGCTTTCGGAGTCGTAGGGCAGGTAGCCGCGGATGATTTTGCGCACGTGAAACTCGTTCGAGAGCTGGAACGTGAGGATGGGGTCTACCACTTCCTTGTTGCGCACCATTTCCACGTACTTGGCCGGGGTCATCTCGTTGGCGTAGGCGGCGTAGCCGGGAATGCGGCCGCCGGCCACCATGGCGCGCAGGTTCAGGTTCTCGCACAGCTCCTTGCGGGCGTCGTAGAGGCGGCGGCCCAGGCGCAGCGAGCGGTACTCGGGGTCCACGAATACGTCGACGCCGTAGAGGGTGTCACCGTCGGGGTTGTGGGTGTTGAACTTGCCGTGGCCCGTGATTTTGGCGTAGGTGTGGCGGTCGCCGAAGTCGCTGTACTGCACAATGATGGCCAGAGCCGCGGCCACCAAGGTGCCGTTGTCTTCAATGCCAATCTGGCCTTCGGGAAACTTGCGCAGCAGCGCCGCAAACTCATCGGCCGCCCAGGCGCCTTCCATGTTGGAATACACCTTGTCCATGATTTCCTTCACGGCCTTGAAGTCCGAGCGCCGCAGCGTGCGCAGCACCAGCTTGTGGGCCGGCACGGCGGTAGGCGTGAGGCGCTCCACCGGGGGCTGGGTTTACCTACCTTTTTGGCGTGGGCGCCACCGGGAGAGGTTTTATCGTTAGAAGTGGCAGAAGCGGAGGCTTTGCCGTTTGAAGAAGTGGCCATGTTGGAAATCAGTTGTTGGTAAGTGGTAAGCAGTGGCCGGCGTTCTGCACGCATGCACCACGTCGGCCACCAGACGAATACCAGTTCGTCAAAATTACCCGTTTAAAAAACCGGCGGCAGGGTATGTCAATGGGTAGCTAAACGAAAATCTAGGCAGAACGGTGCAGTTTGAAGGAAAATACTCCCGCATAGCGCGATGCTGAGCTTTTTATGAGCTAAGGATGAAGCAGTGCAGCAAGCAAAAGCGGCTTCAGTTAACTTAATAACTGAAGCCGCTTTTTAGTTGGGCAGGGTTAAAACGGCGGTCTTACTAACGCAGTCGAAGCATCTCTACCATTCCGTCTGTCATGCTGAGGCACGAAGCATCTTCTCCCGGTCCAATGATTAGTCCTGACCTGATAAGATGCTTCGCAGGCTCAGCATGACAGATGATTGAAATGGCATTTCAGGAGAGAAGCCTCGACAGTGCTCAGCATGACCATTCCATCACCTAATTACTCTCTAAGCAGGACATTCCTTAAAAGGCCCGCCTATACGCCTTGCATCTCGGGTACCTCGCCTTCGGGCACCACCAGCTTGCCGGCCGTGGCCGCCTGAATCTGCTCCACGCTCACGCCGGGAGCGCGCTCGCGTAGCACGAAGCCGTCGGGCGTCACGTCGAGCACGGCCAGTTCGGTCACGATTTTTTTCACGCAGTGCAGGCCTGTGATGGGCAGGCTGCATTTCGGCAGCAGCTTGCTCGAGCCGTCGCGGGCCACGTGCTGCATGGCCACAATGATGTTTTTGGCCGAGGCCACGAGGTCCATGGCGCCGCCCATGCCTTTCACCATTTTGCCGGGAATTTTCCAGTTGGCGATGTCGCCGTTCTCCGATACTTCCATGGCGCCGAGGATGGTGAGGTCCACGTGCTCGCCGCGAATCATGCCGAACGAATCGGCCGAAGAGAAGAGGCTGGAGCCGGGCAGAGTGGTCACGGTCTGCTTGCCGGCGTTGATGAGGTCGGGGTCGACCTGGTCTTCGGCGGGGAAGGGGCCCATGCCGAGCAAGCCGTTTTCGGACTGTAGCTCCACGTTGATGCCGGCCGGGATGTAGTTGGCCACTAGGGTGGGAATGCCGATGCCGAGGTTGACGTACGAGCCGTCTTTTACTTCCTGGGCTATTCTTTTGGCGATGCCGTGTTTGTCGAGCATAATTAACTGAACCAGGGATTCGGCCGATTGGCCGGAGGTCGCGGATTTTGTGGGTGGGAAATAGGAGAGGGCAGGAGCTTATTTAGCGCCGGCGGCGCCCGCGGAAGCTGCCGCCGGCAATTTCTGGTCGGGCGCGAAGGATTGGTAAACGGCAGCTTTGAATTTGTCGGCCAGGTCGCGGCTGGTGCTGCTGGGGTATTTCTGGTGTAAATCAGGGCCACCAACTTCTGCTTGGGGTCGACCCAGTACGTGGTGCCGAAAATGCCGCCCCATTCGTAGGACCCTTCCGACAGGCCCGGCTGCTTGGCGGCAGCCACCTCGGCCGTGGTGATGCTGAAGCCCAAGCCGAACTTGTTGTTACCCTGGTTTAGCTCGCCGATGTGGTTTTGGGTAATCAGTACCACGGTGGCGGGCTTGAGCAGACGGTGCCCGTTGTAGGTGCCATTGTTGAGCAGCATTTGCAAAAAGGTCGCGTAGTCGTCGATGGTGGACGACAGGCCCGCACCACCCGAAAAGTACGTGCCCCGCGCCTTGGGGTAGTCGGGCACCATACCGCCCTGGGGCATCATGAACGCAGTTTTCTTAGCGACGCTTTCGGTCCACAGCTCCGCCAGCCGCGCGTGCTTGGCGGCGGGCAAGTAGAAATAGGTGTCGCGCATGTTCAGCGGCTCAAACAGCCGGGCGCGCAGGAACTGGTCCAGCGACTGGCCCGAGAGCACCTCAATCAGGCGACCCAATACGTCCACGCTCAGCCCGTAGGTGAACCGCTCGCCGGGCTGGTGCATCAGCGGCAGCGCCCCCAGGGCATCCATGGAGGCAGCCAGGTTGCCGGCGGGCGTGCCAATGCCGCTCGGAATGTGCGCCTTAGCGTAAATGGCCTTGGCCTCCGCGCTGCCAATTACTGGGTAGCTGATGCCCGAAGTGTGGGTAAACAGCTGCCGGATGGTGATTTCGCCCCGGGCCGGCACGGTGGTGTAAGTCGAGTCCTTCGCGTTGAAAGTCGTCAGCACCTTGGGGGCGCGGAAGGCCGGCAAATACTTCGAAATGGGGTCGTCGAGCTGGAATTTGCCCTCGTCATAGAGCAGCATCAGGCCCACGCTGGTCACGGCCTTGGTTTGGGAAGCAATGCGCACGATGGCGTCGGCTTGTAGGGGCGTTTGGGAGCCCATTTCGTTTACGCCGAAGGCTTTGCGGTAGATTACTTTGCCGTCGCGCATGACCAGCGCAATGGCGCCGGGCACGCGCTTTTCAGCGCGGTATACCACGTTCCCGTCGGACAGAACTTTCGCAATGTCACCGCGCACGCCGGTGTCAGCGGTGTATTCTTGCAAAAGCTGGTCAACGAGCGGCAGGCTGACCGGTTTGGCAGCCGAAACTGCCGCCTTGGCGGGCCGCCGGGCCGCCGGGGCCGCCACCTGGGCAAAGGCGCTGTAGCTGCTGAGCGCCAGCAGTACCGCAAGGGAGGCAGTCTTTTTCATAGGTTAATTAAAAAATAGAACCCTTATGCTGATAAACGAACTGTCATGCTGAGCGTAGTCGAAGCATCTCTGCCTCAATAGTTAACCAATCGTCTGTCATGCTGACGGAGGAAGCATCTTATCACGGCTTAACGATTTGTTCATCTGCCATAAGATGCTTCGCGGGCTCAGCATGACAGACGATTGTGCCAGCTCAACGAAGCGGGCGAGATGCTTCGACTACGCTCAGCATGACGGTCTGGGGTTAACTCTGCCGAACGGTGCGCTGCTCAATGCGCTTTTCGTAGTGCTCGCCCTGGTAGATGCGCTGCACGAAGATGCCCGGCGTATGAATCTGGTTGGGGTCCAGCTCGCCGGCGGGCACCAGCTCTTCTACTTCGGCCACCGTGATTTTGCCGGCCGTGGCCATCATGGGGTTGAAGTTGCGAGCCGTGCCTTTGTAAATCAGGTTGCCGGCCGTGTCGCCCTTCCAAGCTTTCACGAAGGCAAAGTCGGCGATGAGGCCGGTTTCCATGAGGTACATCTTGCCGTTGAACTCGCGGCTTTCCTTGCCTTCACCAACCTCGGTGCCGTAGCCGGCCGGGGTGAAAAACGCCGGAATGCCCGCGCCGCCCGCCCGGCAGCGCTCGGCCAGGGTGCCCTGCGGAATCAACTCTACTTCTAGCTCGCCGCTGAGCAGCTGCCGCTCAAACTCGGCGTTCTCGCCTACGTAGCTGGCAATCATCTTCTTGACCTGCTTGGTTTGCAGCAGCAGGCCGATGCCGAAGTCGTCGACGCCCGCGTTGTTGGAGATGCAGGTAAGGTTTTTACGCCGAGGCGGAGCAGCTCCTGAATGGAGTTTTCGGGGATGCCGCAGAGGCCGAAGCCGCCGAGCATCAGGGTCATGCCATCGGCGATGCCTTGCAGGGCCTCTTGGGAGTTCGAAACGGTTTTATCTATCATGGGTGGGATGGGGTGGAGCCGGGCACGGCGCCGGCGGCAGGTAATTCACGGGTAAAAATTCACCCATTTTTTCGAACCCCCAGTATTCGTCGGTAAATACGCCCAGCGGATTCACCAATTGGCCGTTGGGCTGAATCTCGATTTCGCGGGCCATTAGCATCAATTGCGACACCTGCCGGTCGCGGGGCGGAGCTACGGGCGCCACGCCTATTCTGGCCGCGGGCAACCGGTACAGCGGGTCTGGGGATTCGCGCAAGTAGCTCACCTGCAGGTGGTTGGTATAGCGCAGGAAGACGTGCGCGCCATCGGCCGATACCCGGCGCAGGCTGTCGATGGGCCGTGGCTTGGTGTAGAGTATCGAAAAAGCCGGCGGCTCCTTGCCCCAACGGGCCAGCGAATCGTTTTCGGCGGACGTGAGCACCATGTTGAGCCGGCGTCTTAAAAGCGCGCGACGCAGGCTGTCGGCCTGCGGGAACCGGCGGTTGGGCACAATGCGCAGCCGCTGCGCCAGGAAGCCTTCGGTGGTGACTTGGTTATCATGCACGCTCTTGAGGAAATGGGTGAGCGAGCCGCGGTAGGCCGCCAGCCGATTGGCTTCCCAAAGCCGCTTCTGGCGCTCGTTGCGCGGGGTCATTTCCTCAAATACCGGCTGGCCGTAGAAGCTCACCACGTTCTGCTTGAAGTTCGTGACGAAGCGCAGCCCGTAGTATTTAATGCGGTAGCCCAGGGCCTGGTTGGCGACCTGCACAAACTTGTAGGACGAGGCCGTCAGCTCGTTCTCGGTGGGGTCGAAATCGACCAGCACGTCGTCGGGGTTGCGAATGCGGCACTGGCGCGAAAACGTGGTGCGGCCCAGAAACAGCTCCACGAATTTCTGGTAGTCGCTGGCCCGGTTCGGATTGGGCCGCACTACTACTTCGCCCGCCTGGCTGGCCGTCGGGCCCGCAGCATGAGCTGCTGGGGCGTGGGGCCCACGGTGATGCTCTGCTTGGCCAGGCGGTAGCCCACGTAGGAGCCCACCACGTCGTAGGTGCCCGCCGGCACGCGCGGAAACTCAAAGGTGCCCTGCTCGGTGGTGGTCACCCCCAAAGTGGTATTGGCCAGAAACACACTCGCAAACGCCAGCGGCTGGCGCGTCACCGAGTCCTGCACTATTCCGCTGATGCTGCTCTGGGCTTGGGCCAAGTTGGGCCGCAAAAACAGCCCAAGCAGCAAAACAAACAGTGGGAAAAAGCGCATCAGGCCGCCGGCTTACGGGTTGGCCGGGGCCGAAGCGCCGGCAGTGGGGGCACGTAATCGACCGGTAGAAACTCGCCGACGCGCTCGAAGCCCCAGTATTCGCCGTTGTACACGTCCAGCGGGTTGGTGAGCGAGCCGTTGGGCTGAATCTCGGCTTCGGTTTCCTGCAGTTTCAGCCGCGAAACCTGCCGCTTGGTGGGATAAGGCGTGCGTGAGGGGCCCAGCGAGGCCATGCGCTGCTTGTAGCGCGGGTCGGGAGCTTCGCCGAAGTGGGCCACCTGCAGCTCGCCCGTGAAACGCAAATAAGTATGCCCGTCGGGCGATACCCGGCGGATGCTGTCGATGGGCAGCGGAGTGGGGTTGAGCCGAGCCGCAACGGCGGTGAGGCGGTCCCAGCGGGCCAGGGAGTCTTTCTCAGCCTTGGTAAACCCGCCGTTGGGGCGGCGGGCCAGCAGGGCCTTGCGGCGGCTTTGGGCGCGCTCGTAGCCGGGGTGGGCCCCACGCGCACCTGCTGCACCAGGAAGTTTTCGGGCTGCAGGCGGTTCGTGTACACGCTGCGCAGGAAGTGCATAAACGAGCCCGTGTAGGCCGTGGCGCGGTTTTCCAGCCACTTCTCCCGCTCTTTGTCGTCGCGCGGGGTCATTTCTTCGAACACCGGCTCGCCGTAGTAGGAAATGGTCTGGTCCTCGGCGTTGTAGGCGAACTCCATTCCGTAGTACTTGAGGCGGTAGCCCAGGGCGTCGTTGTCGACCTGCACAAACTGCTTGGCCCGCGCCGTGAGCTCCTTGGTATCCTCGTCGTACATCACCCGCACCTGGTCGGGATTGCTGATGTGGCACTGCTCCGAAAACGAGGAGCCGCCCAGAAATAGGTCCGCGAATTTCTTGTAGTCTTTCGGCTTGTTGGGCTCCGGCTTCACCACCACTTCGGCCGCCTGGTTGCCGGTGGGGGCCAGGTTCAGCGTCACCTTTTGGGGCGTGGGGCCCACGGTAATGCTCTGCTTGGCCAGACGGTAGCCCACGTAGGAGCCCACCACGTCGTAAGTCCCGGCCGGCACGCGCGGAAACTCAAAGGTGCCCTGCTCGGTGGTGGTAGCGCCCAGGGTGGTGTTGGCCAGAAACACGCTGGCAAACGCCAGCGGCTCGTGCGTTACCGAATCCAAGACCACGCCGCTCAGTTTCCCCTGGGCCTGGGCTGCGCCCGCGGCCCCGAGCCACAAGCAGCACATTAGCAATAACCGGAAATAACTCATTGATAATCTGATAAAGTGATGACGGACGAGAGGCGGATTACGCCAGCGCCGCCCTAGTAGCTTGCGCATCCAACGATAATTGTGCCGTTAACGCATGCAAGCCATCATATTTTTCTTCGGCCCGTAGCCAGGCCACAAACTCGAGCGTCAGCAGTTGGTCGTATAAGTCCCCGTTGAAGTCGAGCAGATTCACTTCAATGGTCTGCGCCAAATCGTTGCCAATGGTGGGCCGCACGCCAATGCTGAGCATGGCCGGGTGCCGCGTGCCGGCTGCCGTAATGGCCCACACTGCGTAGATGCCGCGGGCCGGTACCAGCTTCAGCGGCTCGGTGGTGGCCAGGTTGGCCGTGGGGTAGCCGATGGTGCGGCCCAGCTTCTGGCCGTGCACCACCAGCCCGGTGAGCGGGTACTGGTAGCCGAGGTAGCGGTTGGCGGTGGCGATGTCGCCCTGGCGGAGCGCCTGCCGGATGCGCGTGCTGCTCACGCCCACGGCGTCCACGTCTTCGCGCGGGATTTCCTCTACCGTCAGGCCGTAGCGGTCGGCGTTTTGGCTCAGGTAATCGAAGCCGCCTTCCCGGTTTTTGCCAAAGCGGTGGTCGTAGCCGATGACGAGCTGCTTGGCCCCCACGGTCTGCAGCAGCAGCTTTTGGATGTATTCCTCTGAGGTCCACTGCGCAAACTCCTTGGTAAACGGCACGATGAGCAGGTAGTCTACGCCCAAGTGCGCCAGCTTGTCAATCCGCTCGTCTAAGGTATTGAGCAGCTGCAGCTCCAGCAGCTCGGGGTGCGAGGGTGGCGGCCCCAGCACCAGCCGCGGGTGCGGCCAGTAGGTGATAACCACCGACGGCGCGCCGCTGGCCTGCGCCACCTCGCGCAGCCGGCTCAGAATACGCTGGTGCCCCACGTGCACCCCGTCGAAGGTGCCGCTCGTGACGACGGCATTGCCAAGAAAAGGAAATTGAGCCGGGTCGCGGATGACGTGCATGGGGGCGCCGGAAAGCGTGTGATGAGAAAAGTAGCGCCGCGAAGGTAACGGGCGCTACCCCGAACTGCGCGCCGCCACGAGGGCAACTAAGCACCTCGCTACTGTGGGCTACGGAGTCAGGGCGCTGGCTTATTCCGGCGCCGATTCCAGCGGCGTAGACGCCGAGTCGGCTTCCTCGTGGTTGTGCTTGGCGGCCAGGGCATCGGCCTGGAGAGCCGCATAGTACTGCAGGCCAGCCCGGTTGGGGGCCGTACGCGGGCGCTCGATGCGGGGCCGCCGGGGAGAAGCTTCGCCTTCGGGGCGGGGCGGGCGCAGGGCCTCGATGGCCTCCAGCGAAAACGCATCTTCTACCCGGTACTCGCCAATGCGTGTGCGCACCAGCCGGGTGAGGTGAGCGCCGCAGCCTAGGGCCACGCCCAGGTCGCGGGCAAGGCTGCGGATGTAGGTGCCCTTGGAGCACACCACCCGGAAGTCCACCTCGGGCAGCTCAATGCGCGTAATCTCAAACGTTTTTATCTCAACCGTCTTGGCCTTGATTTCGGCTTCCTGGCCGTTGCGGGCAATTTCGTAGGCGCGCTTGCCGTCGATTTTCACGGCCGAGAACAGCGGCGGCGTTTGCTGAATGGTGCCCACAAATGGCAAGGTGGCCGCCACAATCTGCTCGGGCGTGAGGTGCGCGTAGGGACGGGCCATGTCCACGGCGGTTTCCAGGTCGAAGCTGGGCGTGGTTTCGCCGAGGCGGAAGGTGCCGGCGTACTCTTTTTCCTGGGCCTGAATCAGGTCAATTTCCTTGGTTTTCTTCCCTGTGCACAGAATGAGCAGGCCGGTGGCCAAGGGGTCGAGGGTGCCGGCGTGGCCGATTTTCTTGATGCGCAGCGCGTTTTTCACCTTGCGCACCACGTCAAACGACGTCCATGTCAGCGGCTTGTCGAGCAGCAGGACTTCGCCCGCCTCAAAATCGTAATCGGCTAAGGTTTTCGTGCTCATACCAATTGTAAGTTGATGCCCAGACCCAACATAAGCAGCAGAATGCCGCCCACAATAATGCGGTAAATACCAAAGGCCCGGAAGCCGTACTTCGTGACAAAGCCCACGAACAGCCGAATGGCGAGCAGCGCCACCACAAACGCCACCGCATTGCCGAACAGCAGCTGCTTGACTTCCACCATCGACAGTCCAACCTGGCTGTCTTTGTAGAAATCGTAAAGGTCTTTGGCCGCCGCGGCCGCCATGGTGGGCATGGCCAGGAAAAGGCAAACTCCGCCGCCGCACGGCGCGTGAGCTTCTGGGTGAGGCCGCCGATGATGGTGGCCGCCGAGCGGCTCACGCCCGGCACCACGGCCAGGCACTGAAACACGCCAATCACGAAAGCCTCGCGCCAGCCCGGGTTCGTGACGGGGTGGCCGCCCTCGTTCGGGTCTTCCTGCGGAAACCAGCGGTCAATGAACAGCAGCACGACGCCGCCCAGCACCAGCATAAAGGCCACTACGCCCACCGATTCGAGCAGGGCGTCGATGTACTTCTTGAGCAGCAGCCCCACCACCACCACCGGCAGAAAGGCCACCAGCAGCTTGAGGTAAAAGTCGAAGCTCTGAAAAAAGCGGCGCCAGTACACCGCAAACACCGACAGAATGGCCCCCAGCTGAATCACCACCAGATACAGCTTGGTGAAGGGTGTGGCCGGAATGCCCAGCAGCGCCGAGGCAATAATCATGTGGCCCGTGCTCGATACGGGCAAAAACTCGGTGATGCCCTCGACAATGGCGAGGAGCAGCGCGTCCCAATAAGTCATGCAGGAGGGTAATTACAGGCGCTTGTAAGCCGGAGCAGCCGGGGCCGGGGCGGTCGTGGCGGCGGGCGTCGCCACTTGAGCGGGCGTCGCGGCAGTTGCTGTTGGGGCTGGCGCAACCAGAGATTTATCACGCACCATAATGGCCGCAAATTCAACCAGGAACCCAGCGATGAGCAGCAGTGGCCCCAGCGTGATGCCGACAAAATCCTCGCCGTAGTTTTCCTTGTCGCCAAACATCATAGTGATGAAGCCGGCGGCCAGCACGGCCAGCCCAATCCACATCAGGCGGTAGTTGCGGGGGCCGAAGGCGAAGCGGGGAGCGGGGGAATTGGGGGTCATATGTTAGTTGCTGGTTGCTAGTTGCTGGTTGGCAGTTGTTAGATGTTCATTGTCAGCGATAAGTGCTAAAAACCAACAACTAGCAACCAGAAACCGACAACTAAAAAATTAATAGAGGTCGTCGAGCGACATGTTGAGGTACTTGTGCACGGCCCGAACCGAGCTGAGAAAGCCGATGATGACGCCCAGGGCAATGACCGAAAGCAACAGAATAGCTAACCGGAAGTCATCGCGCAGCAGGCGCAGCGGCTCAACTTCGAGGTAGGCGTACTGCAGCAGCGCCACCAGCAGCAGCGCCGCCAGCAACCCGCTGGCCAGGCCCTGCCAGGTGGCGCGCCGCAAAAACGGCTGCTGAATAAAGAGGCGGGTAGCGCCCACCAGTTGCATGGACCGGATAAGAAAGCGCTGCGAGAACAGCGCCAGCTTAATGGTATTATTTATCAGAAT
Organism: Hymenobacter humi; assembly: GCF_042665855.1. Lineage (NCBI taxonomy): Bacteria > Pseudomonadati > Bacteroidota > Cytophagia > Cytophagales > Hymenobacteraceae > Hymenobacter > Hymenobacter humi. The sequence continues at coordinate 2,127,637 of NZ_JBHTEK010000001.1, forward strand.
AACCACCACCAGCACTAGCACCGCCGCGAAGCCCAGCAGCACGAGGCTCACCCGGGTCAGGTTGTTGTTGATACTCGTAAACAGGTCCTGCGGGTACTGCACCTCAAACACGCCGCGCTGGGTGGCAATGCTCCGCTCCAGCTGGCGCAGGTGCATGGTGTCGGTGTATTCGGGTTTGATTTTCAGCACGTAGGCGTCGCGCAGCGGGTTGTCGCCGAGAAACTGGCGGAAGTCTTCGCCGGTGCTTTGCAGCAGCTGGCGGGCGCCTTCTTCCTTGCTCACAAACCGGATTTGGGGCCGGCCGGCTTTCTCGGCCACGAAGGGCTGCTGGCCCAGGTCCTGCTGCAGGCGCAGCAGCTCCGTCTCGGGCAGGTCGCGGTCGAGGTACACCTGCACCTCCAGGTTTTCGCGCACCACCTCCGACAGCTTTTGGGCATGAAGCAGCAGCAGCCCAAACAAGCCAATGACCACCAGCGCCAGCGTGATGCTGAACACCACGAGTAAAGTAGGGTAAGAGCCGAGCTTTTTCTTGCGGGTGGTGAGAGTGGCCATATTTTGGCAAAGGTAGGGGCGGAGAGGCGATGAGAGAGAACCGAACGACAACTCCCCTCCTCAGTTGAGGAGGGGATGTTTGAGCTTCAGCTCAAACGGGGTGGTTGCCCTCGTTGAACGATACCCGAACGACTAGCCACAGAACGGCTTGGGCTAGCATCGTTCAACGAGGGCAACCACCCCACTCAACTTGGCAGTTGAGCGTCCCCTCCTCAACTGAGAAGGGGAGTTGACCGCCTACAAATTCGTCCGCGGGTCCTCGTCTACGTTCAGCACTTCGCGCCCTTCGCGGGCTTTTTGGGTGTTGCGCTCGCGCTTCTTCGGGTTTTTGCGGCTGAACAGCTCGCCGAACGTGTTGAACTGCTCGGTGTGCAGCAGCGAGAGGCCGGCGCGGGGCTGGTTGATGGTTTCCAGGTCGCGGGGCGTGGTTTCGTAGCGCAGCTTGGTCCGGAACTTGCCGTCGGGCCGCAGGTAATACTCCAGGCTCAGGTCGCCTAGGAGGGAGGCTTGGCCGGCCGTGTTGCCGGAGGTGGGCGTCGTGGAGCCGGCATTCACCAGGTTGGCGTTGCTGGTGAAGCCGCCTTCGCGGGTCACGCGCAGCCGCCCGTTCATGAAGGAGTAGCTCAGGCGCACCTGCAGGGCCTGGAGCTGCTCGGCGGTGAGGCCGTTGATGTTGAAGTCGATTTCCAGGTTTTGGTCAATTTGCGAGGTCAGCAGGCCCAGCCTGGGTGCTCAGAATCTGGCCCAGGCTGTTCTGCACGGAGTTGTCCTGGCCTTTCAGCGAAATGGTGCTGCCCAGCGAGCTGCCGCGGGGCGAGAGTTGCTTAAATACCAGCAAACTAAATACTTGTCGGTTTAGCTCCTGCTCATCGTTGCGCAGGGAGGCAACGAAAGCGGCCAGTTCGCCCTGCAAAGTGCCCGGCGCGTCGTTGAACTCCAGGTTCAGCCTGATGGCCGGTAGCAGCAGCGGGCCGGTCAGGTTCATCACGGCCGTCACGGGCACCACGGCCACGCTGCCTGATGAGCCGGTTTCCAGCACGGGCGCCAGCGAGGTGCGCTGGGTGTAAATAGCCGTCACGTTCATCTCGCCGGCCAGCGGGTCGCCGTTCCAGGAAATGATGCCGCCGGGCCGTACCACAAACTCCTTGTTAATCAGGCCTTGCAACGTGAAGTTGTAGGCGCCGCGCACGATTTCGACCTGCCCAAACATGTTGAACTCGCCGCGGGTGTCGATGGCCATGCGCAGCTGCCCGGCCGCCGAGCCCCGAATCACGTCGCCGGTGCTTTCGTCGAGCAGGATTTCCAGGTAGGCTTCCGGCGTAATGGTCAGGTTCATGTTGAGCGTGATGCCGGAGAGGTCGATTTTCTCCTGCGCCGACGCCGCCTGCACTTTTCTCAGCAGCACGGTATCGCCCACAATGTTGTTGTTCACGAACCTGATGTAGCCGGCTTTCTGGGCCCGGGCGGCGTTGTCGAGCGGCAGCGAAATGCGCGTGCCCGCCTCGCTGCTGGCCCGCACGGTGATGTTCAAATCGTCGGTGGGGCCGGTGATGCGGGCCGTGCCGGTGGAGTACGCCGTGCCGAAATACAGCTCGTTGTCTTTGCGCGTGGTGTTGAGCACCTGCATCTTACGGAAGCTGGCCGCAATATCCAGGCTCATGTCTTTGAAGCCGCGATGGCTCACCACGCCGTCCACGGTGCCGGTGTTGCCCAGCACGTCGCGCAGCCGGATGTTGCGGAACTCGATGGAGCGGTTGGTGAAGGTGATGCGGTCGGCGAAGGTGTAGGTGGTGCCCAGGTACCCGAAGGTGAGGCGGCCGTTGCTCACGTCGACGCGGCCCAGCAGGTTGGGCGCCGCAAACTTGCCGGTGAGCCGCAACTCGCCCCGGCCGGTGCCGCCCAGGTTCCGGAACAGCGTGCCCAGGAAGGGCTGGGCCAGCACGATGGGCGCATCGTTAAGGGTGCCCGTGAGGTTGAACTGGTTGGTGTCGTCCCTCGGGGCAATGTCGCCCAGCACCGTCAGCACCGACTGGCCCGCGCGGGCCACGTCCAGGTTCACGCGCAGCTTGCTGGCGGTATTGTCCCAGTCGCCACGCCCGGCCACCTGCCCGATGAGCGTGCCGTCGTACGTGAGCGAGTCCACGCCCAGCGTGCTGTTGATGGTGAGCGGGCCGTACACGCCCTTCATGGTGCCCTGGGCGTTCACGCGGCCCCCAGGCGCTGGCCGGTCAGGGTGTTCAGCGTGGCCAGGCTCAAAGTCTTTCACCAGCAGCTCCAGCGGCGGCTTGCTCGCATCGGGCGAGATGAACCCTTGGGCCCCCACAAACTGCACGCCGTTGCTGAACGTCAGGTTCTTAATATCGAACTCGCGGCCGTAGTCGCTGATGCGCACCGAGTTGTTGGCCGCAATGGTCCAGTCTTTGTCCAGCAGGTGCAGGGCCGACTGCCGAAACACGACCTCGATGGCGCGCGGCAAAAACCGAGCGAGCCGTTGATGGTGGCCTTGTTGGTGGTGCCCGTTTGGGCCAGCGAGGTCGAGAAGTTGATGCGCTGCTGGTCCCACACGCCTTCCAGGATGAATTTCTCGGTGCGCCCCAGCGTGGGCAGCACCTGCTGGTCGCTCGTGATGCTGGCCTGGGCCAGGATGTCGGGCTTGTAGGGCAGCTTCGAGGTCAGGAAATCGAAGTCGGTGTTCACCGTGCGCACGGGGCCGTAGCGCAGGCTGTCGAGGTGGCCGCCCAGCTGGAAAATCGATGTTTCGCCGCTCCGAAACGAGCCGTCGATGCGGCTGCCGTCGGCCACCCGCAGCTCGGGCACAAACAGCGTCAGCACCGGATTAGACTTCTTCAAATTGAGCTGTAAGTCAATTTGATACACCGGCAGCACCCGCTGGCGCTTGCGGCGGTAGTAGTTGGCCGTGGCCGTGGCGTTGCTTTCGAAGTTGAGCCGGTACTCGGTGAGCAGCGTCTGCACGTCGCGCACCACGTCGGAGGTGTTGAAGGTGCCGGCCACGCTGGCATCGAGCGCCTCCGAGCGCACCGTCACGCGGCGCTCGTTGCGGCTGTTGCGGGTGCTCACCACGTCGAGCGTGTCGAGGTTGAGCCGACGGCCGTCGAGGGTAAAGCGGGACTTGCGCAGGTAGGCGTGGCCGATAAGCGAGTCAAGCTGCACCCCGCGGAATTTCACTTCGCCGGTGGTGGCGATGGTGAAGTTCTGGGAGGTGAGGCCGAGGGTGCGCAGGTTGGCGTGCTCAATTTTGGTTTTGATGTCCACGTCTTCGTGCGCCCGGTCCAGGTCGATGCGGCCGTCGGCGTGCATGCGCAGCGCCGGGTCGTTCACCCGCATGTGCCCGCTGAAGGCCCGCTGGTGGTAGTCCCCGTCGAAATCGATGTTGCGGTAGCGGTAGCCGTTGAGCCAGATGCTGGGCACCGTGGCCTTGGCCTGGCCGCGGGCGTAGGGCGGCACAAAGCCCACGCCGGCCACGCTGCCGTTCAGCGTCACGTCCCGAATCACGCTTTCATCGCCCAGAAACTTGCCCAATTGGAAGGCATTGGCCCGCACCGTGCCCTTGTAGGCGGCGTGCATGAGGTCGGTCTTGGTCTTGAGGTTGACATCGGTGGCCACGAAGCCCAGGGCCGTGTCGAAGGAGGCATTGGCCACAAAGTCGTTGTAGAAGCCCAGCACCTGGCCCTGCAGCTTCACCCGGCCCAGGCGCTGCACAATCTTATTGGCCGAGGCCGGCAGCCAGGGCTTCAGGTCGCTGGCCAGTACCACCGACGGCATCAGGCGCAGGTCAATAAAGCTTTCCTTGTAGTTGGGCAGGTTGTCGGCGTGGGCGCGCTTGGCCACAATGTGCGTGCCCTTGCCGTAGCGCAAATCCAGGTTGTTTACCTTGAAGTCGCGCACGTAGCCCGAGGCGTCGCCGGAAATCTTGATGGACTCGTGCAGCGTGGCCAGCTGCGGGGCAAACTTGGCAATGTCGTCGGTGAAGACCTCCGAGCCGCGCAGCCGGGTAATGGTCTTCATCGAGTCGTTGTAATCGGTGAAGTTGCTGAACACGCGGTATTCAAAGCGCAGATAGTCTTTGATTTGGCTGCGGCCCACACGCAGGCTCAGGTTCTTGAACTCCCAGAAATGCGGGTGGTACAGCATGTCGGCCGTGATTTCGCGTAGCTGCGTTCGCGACGGCGTTTCCACGGCGTGCAGGTTGCTGATGCGCAAACCCAGCGTGTCGCCCAGGTGGATTTTGGACACGTCGGCGTAGATGCTGTCCACCACCAAGTGGTCGTAATCGATGCTTTTGCCGTAGGTCTTCGCCCGCGGCACGTCTTGCTTTTCGATGGCAAAGTGGCCGTTGCGCAGGGCCACGGCCGCAATCTTAAAGTCGAAAGGGGCCGATTTGGTGGTGTCGGAAGGGCCCATCAGCCGCTTCACGGCCGCCATAAACTGGTTGAACGTGGTGGAGTCGGGCTGGCCCGCCAGGTTCTTGAGCACAAAGCGCGGCTCGTTGAGCGTGAGCTTGCTCACGTGCAGGTGCCGCGGGTCAAACACCGAGAACAAAGAAATGTCGGCGTCGGCCCGGCCAATGCTGAACAGCTCGCCGCCGCGCCGGTCCTGCACTTGTACGCCGTCGAGCAGCACCCGCGAAAACGGCCGCACATCCACCCGCCCAATCGTGACGCGCTGCCCCAACTTCCTGGAAAGCACCTCGGCCGCCTTGTGGGCCAGCCGGGTTTGCACGCTGGGCACCCGCAGCGCCACCAGCGCCCCCACGATGGCCAGCACCACCACCAAGACGAGGCCCAGCAGCACTTTTAGCAAAACGGAGAAGAAACTACGCACCGGGGCAGGAGGGAATGAAGCGAGAAACGCGGGGCAATCCGCAAAGTTGCGGTTTTTTAGTTGTTTGCGACAACCGCAAAACAGTTCAACCAACTATCACGCCAAGGGAACGGCCCAAGATAGGAGCGGGTTCACCCCCGTGGGCTGGCCCGTGCGGCCCCGCTGCTACCTTTGCAGGACCGAAAAGGCCATCTCCCGCCGTGCATTGCCCACGAGTTTGGGTGGCGCCTGTTCGAATCTTTCTTCTTACCGATTGTTGAGCCTGCTAAGCTTTCCTTAGCGCTACTGCCCATGCCCGCTCATCCCATCATTCTTGCCATCGAATCTTCGTGCGACGACACGGGCGCGGCCGTATTGGCCGGCGGCCAGCTCCTGAGCAACGTGGTGGCCACCCAAAAAGTACACGAGCAGTACGGCGGCGTGGTGCCCGAGCTCGCCTCGCGCGCCCACCAGCAGCACATGCTGCCCGTGGTCACTGCCGCCCTCCAGCAAGCCGGCATTACCAAACACGACCTCGACGCCGTGGCCGTGACCCAGGGCCCCGGCCTGCTGGGGTCCTTATTAGTAGGGGGATGTTTGCCAAGACGCTGGCCCTGGCCCTCGACAAGCCCCTGCTTGCCGTGAACCACATGCGGGCCCACATTCTGGCTCACTTCCTGCGCGACCCCAAGCCCAGTTTCCCATTCCTCTGCCTCACCGTGAGCGGCGGCCACACCCACTGGTGGTGGTAAAATCAGCACTGGAAATGGAGGTGATGGGCCAGACCATCGACGACGCGGCCGGCGAGGCGTTCGACAAAACCGCCAAGCTTCTCGGCCTGCCGTACCCCGGTGGCCCGCACCTCGACAAACTGGCCCGCCAGGGCAACCCGCAGCGGTTTGCCTTCCCCGTCGGGGCCATGCCGGGCTACGACTTCTCCTTCAGTGGGCTGAAAACTTCAGTGCTGTATTTCCTGAAGAAGGAAACGGCTGCCAACCCCGACTTCGTGGCCGAAAACCTGCCCGACCTCTGCGCCAGCATTCAGCATACCATCGTGGCCACGTTACTGCGCCAGCTCCGCCGCGCCGCCGCCGATACGGGCCTCACGCAAGTGGCCCTGGCCGGCGGCGTAGCGGCCAACTCCGGCCTGCGTACGGCGCTGGAGGCCGAAGCTGTGGCCCAGGGCTGGGAGGTATTCATCCCGGACTTCGCCTTCTGCACAGACAACGCGGCCATGGTGGCCATGACGGCGCATTTTCAGTACGAGGCCGGCGACTTTGCCACCCAGCTTACCAGCCCCGACCCGCGCCTGAAGCTGACGTAGCGCGAACTTTGTAGTTCAAGTCTCCGCGCAACTTGGCGGTCGTTCGAGTTTCTGTCAGGGACGCGGACTACAAAGTCCGCGCTACTTCTTATGACCAATTCATTTCTCCCCGGTGCCACCAAAGTTCACCGCTACACCGTGCGGCCCGAAGACTTTGCGGATTTCGGGCCCACTACCGGCGGCTTGGTGCATGCCGTGCTCAGCACGTTTGCCTTGGGCCGCGAAATGGAGTGGGCCGCCCGGCTTTTTGTGCTGGAAATGAAGGAGGCCGACGAAGAAGGCATCGGCACCGAATTATTCATCCAGCACCACGCCCCAGCCTTCGTGGGCGAAACCGTCGTGCTGACGGCTACCTTTGAAGCCCTCGACGGCCCCGCGTTGCGTTGTGCCGTAGAAGCCCGGGTGGGACCACGCCTCGTAGCCACCGGCCACACCGGCCAACGCATCGTGAACCGCGCCCGACTAGCGGCCCGCTTCGCCGCGCTGCAAGCCGAAGCCGCGGCCCCCGCACATCCTGAACCGAACCACTAGCATGGCCAAAGACGATAAACCCGCCATTATCAATATTAAAAACCGCCGCGCCAGCCACGAATACACCTTCCTGGCCAAGTACGACGCGGGCGTGATGCTGCAAGGCACCGAAATCAAGAGCATCCGTGACGGCAACGTGAACCTGCAGGACGGCTACTGCCTGTTCCACACCGACGGCAGCCTCTGGATTCACGGCGTGCGCATCGCGCCCTATTCCTTAGGTACTTACAACAACCACGACGCCATGCGCGAGCGCAAGCTCCTGCTCAACAAGCGCGAGCTCAAGCAGTTGGCCGGCAAAAGCGTGGACCAGGGCCTGACCATCGTGCCCCTACGCCTCTTCGTGACCGACCGCGGCTTTGCCAAAATCGAAATCGCCTTGGCCCAGGGCAAAAAGCTCTTCGACAAGCGCAACGACCTCAAGGAAAAAGCCCAAAAGCGCGACATGGAACGCCTCTAGGGAGTGGCTGAGCGGCTGAGTGACTGAGTGGAGCTTATACCGCTCAGTCGTCGGGCCGCATCGGGCTTTCGCTTTTCTTTGCAATAATTTTCTTTGCCATAAATCACTTAGTCGCTCTGGCACTCAGTCACTCGCTACTCCGTCACTTTTTCACTCCGTCACTCTTTTGAATCCCGGTATCTGCGCCCTGAGCGCTGTCCCCGCCCGCGCTGAGCCCAACGACCGGGCCGAGCCTGGTTACCCAACTCATTTTTGGCGAGTGCTACCAGGTGCTGGTCACCCAGGAAAGCTGGCTGCAGGTGCAGCTTGCCGCCGACGGCTACGTGGGCTGGATGGATGCCAAGCAGCACACGCCCGTTTCGACGGAATACTACAACGATTGGTGCGCTCAGGACCACCCGCGCGTGCTCGACGTGGTACAGGCCGTGAGCGATGCCACCACCAAAATCCCGCTCACGCTGGGCAGTCGCCTGCCGTTTTTCGACGGCATGAACCTGCGCCTCGGCCACCGGCAGTTCTTTTTCAACGGCGCTGCTACCAACCCCGCCGCGGCGCCCGACCCGGTACGCCAGGCCGCGCTGCTGCGCAAAATGGCCCTTTTGTATCTGAAGGCGCCGTACGTGTGGGGCGGCAAAAGCGTCTTCGGGCTCGACTGCTCGGGCCTGTGCCAGCAGCTCTACGGCATGGTCGGCATTCAGCTCCCGCGCGACGCCCGTCAGCAGATTGACCATGGCCAGCCCGTGCACTTCGTGGCCCAGGCCAAGCCCGGTGACCTAGCTTTTTCGACAACGCCGAAGGCCGCATCGTGCACGTGGGCATGGTGATGGATGAAGGCCAAATCCTGCACGCCCACGGCGAAGTGCGCCTCGACCCCCTCGACCACAACGGCATCTACAACCGCGACCGGCAGCGCTACTCGCACAAGCTGCGCCTGCTCAAGCGCCTGCTGCCGGAGTAGGGGAGGGCCATTGAGCTGTCATTCTGGTTGACCGTCATGCAGCGCGCAGCGAAACCTCTCGCGTAAACCTCACCCCGGCCCCTCTCCCGCGGAGAGGGGAGCCTGACGTTATAGTAATCCGAAAGAGAAAGCCAAGCTCAATTTTGAGCTTGGCTTTCTCTTTAAAATTGAGCTAACCTTTATGCCTTGGCTCCCCTCTCCGCGGGAGAGGGGCCGGGGTGAGGTGCCCTTGGCTGCGCTCTGAATGACGTTCTTTTTTCAGTCCTCCGCTTCACTGAACTTAACCCAATACCGCTTGTTTATTTGCTTGGAAACCGCTAGCTTTCGGCGGGTTATCCGAGCCCAAAAGCGTGTATGGACCAAAAAGTGTTAGTGCTGAATGGCGACTATACCGCCATCACCCTGTGCAGCGTGCAAAAGGCGTTTGTGCTCCTCTACCTCGACAAAGCTGAAATGGTGGCCAAGTCGGAGCACGGCACCTTGCGCACCATTTCCCACGCCTATCCCAAGCCGAGCATCATCCGCTTGCAGCGCTATGTGCGCGTGCCTTACAAAGGAATAGCGCTGAGCCGCCACAATATTTTTAAGCGCGACCATTTCGAGTGCCAGTACTGCGGCTCAACCAAAAACCTGACGCTCGACCACGTGGTGCCGCGCTCACGTGGCGGCGAGTCGTCGTGGACTAACTTGCTCACGGCCTGTGCTCGCTGCAACCACGCCAAGGGCCACCGCACGCCCCACGAGGCCGGGCTCGCCATTCGGCAGCAGCCCAAGAAGCCCACGCTGGCCGGCTTTCTCAAGCTCTCGGCGGGCACCATCGACCAGAATTGGCACGCCTATCTGAATTGAGCTGAGCAGTAAGTTTAAACTAAGTTGGACCGTGCGCCGTTGGGGAAGGGTACCTTTGTGCTTTCTCCCCCATCATCCCGCCCATGGCCTTACCCAGATTCGCTGCTACCCGCTCCTTTCATACCGAGCTAAAAACTCGCATTAATCAATACTTTGAGGAGACGGGCCGGCCAATGACGGGTGATACCAGCCTCCTGATAAAAGCCATCCTATTGGTGGGCCTGTTGGTGGCCTTCTACGTGCACCTGGTGTTCTTTACGCCGGCCACGGGCTGGGCCCTGCTCGAATGCGTGCTGGCCGGCTGCACCATCGCCGCCATTGGCTTCAACGTGATGCACGACGGCGCCCACGGTACCTTCTCGCGCTATTCCTGGATGAACAAGCTGGCCGCGTACACGCTGGGTGTGCTGGGCGGCAGTCCCTACATGTGGAACTCCAAGCACAACCTCATCCACCACACCTACACCAACATTGACGGCCACGACGACGACATCGACATCCGCCCCTGGATGCGCATGACGCCCGACCAGCCCAAGCACGCGCTGCACCGCTACCAGCACTTCTATTTCTGGGTGCTGTATTGCCTGCTCTACCTGTCCTGGGTGTTTGCCATGGACTACCAGAAGTACTTCACCCGCCAAATCGGTGCCATCGGCCTCAAGCCCATGAACACCGGTGAGCACGTGAGCTTCTGGGGTTTTAAGGCCCTGAACCTGGTGCTTTACGTGGCTCTGCCCATTTACATGGTTGGTTTCCTGCCGTGGCTCGCGGGCTTTTTGCTCAGCACGTCGGTAGCCGGGCTGGTGCTCAGCATGGTGTTCCAGCTGGCCCACACCGTAGAGGATGCGGCCTTCCCGGTTCCTCACCCCGTCACGGCCAAGCTCGAAGACGAGTGGGCCATCCACCAGGTGCGCACCACGGCCAACTTTGCTACCGACAGCAAAGTGGTAAGCTGGCTCGTGGGCGGCCTCAACTTCCAGATTGAGCACCACTTGTTTCCCAAGATTTCGCACGTGCATTACCCCGCCATCAGCAAGATTGTGCAGCAGGTATGCAGCGAGTTCGACGTGACGTACAACAACTACCGTCACACCCGCTCGGCCATCGCCTCGCACGTCGGCTTCCTCCGCCAGATGGGCCGCGCCGCCTAAATTGAGCTAAACTGATAAACAAAAGCCCCGACGCAGCTGCGTCGGGGCTTTTTTAATTAGAAACGTCATGCTGAGCGCAGTCGAAGCATCTCGCTCTCATCGTTCAACGATTGAGTTACTACCACAGGCGAGATGCTTCGACTGCGCTCAGCATGACGTTCTTAATTCATTACCTCCCGGCAAATGCCAGCAAGTCCACCGTCAGCTGGTCTTTGTCGGTGAAGAACAGGCCGTGGGGCGCGCCTTTGTACACTTTGTATTCCGCCTGCGGAATCATTTTGGCGGTACGGGCGCCGCTGGCCTCGATGGGCACGGTAGCGTCTTCGTCGCCGTGAATCACCAGAGTGGGTACCTTTATTTCCTGCAAATCGGCCCGGAAATCGGTGCTGGAAAAGGCCGTGGCGCAATCGCGCGTGGCATTTGGCGCGGCGAGCGAGGCCACCGTGAAGTTCCAATCCAGCACGCCCTGGCTCACGGGGTGGCTTATCATGCCCACGCCGTAAAAGCTCTTGGCGAAGGTTTGCAGGAAGTCGAACCGGTCTTTTTCATAGCATCTGCCATGCCATCGAATACCTTCTGCGGCACGCCTTCGGGGTTGTTGTCGGTTTTGAGCATGAACGGCGTCACGGCGCTGACGAAGGCCACCCGGGCAATGCGGGCGTCGCCGTAAGTGCCGATGTAGCGGGCTATTTCGCCGCCGCCCATTGAGAAGCCCACCAGCGTTACGTTGTTCAGGTCCAGTTCTTCGAGCAGGGCGTTGAGGTCGGCGGCCAGCGTGTCGTAGTCGTAGCCCGTCCAAGGCCGCGACGACTTGCCGAAACCGCGCCGGTCGTAGGCCACCACGCGCAGGCCGTGCTTGGGCAGCTCCACCATCTGGTGTTCCCACATGGTGTGGTCGAGCGGCCAGCCGTGAATCAGCACCACGGGGTTGCCCTGGCCCCAGTCTTCGTAAAAAATGTTCACCGGATGCCCGGCGGTATCGGTTCCTGCTTTTAGGATGGCCATGCGTGAGAGGAGTTATAGATGAATAAACTTCTTTCTCTACTACATGGCGCTAGGTGAAGTTGTTCTGGGTGTGGTTAAGATTATGACTTGCGACAATAAGCGAGTAGGTTGCGACGATTTTCACTAATTACTACCCCTCGTTCTTGTCATTTATGCTGCGTTTGATACTCTGTGCATTCCTGTCTGCCATATTATTTCATCCACTTTTAGCTCAAGGCCAGTCACAACGGGGTAAACTGAAAGACAAAAAGCCCGTGGGGGTATGGGAATATTATGATGGCAAAGACCTAGGGTTGCGCTTCGATTATGATTCCGGTCGGGCTCAATATGTACGGCCTGATACAAGTCGGTACTTGGTGCAAATAGATGGCAGGTGGCAGCTAGTGCACCCGAGTCGTGCCCCGCGCCTGATTGGGAGCAAATCAGAAGTTCTTTCGGTGCTACAGCGGCGACTGCGTTATCCGATGGGGGATATGCGCGCCCGTACTTCGGGGACTGTCATTGTCACTGTTAAAATTGATGAGAAGGGAAATGTGGTAGATGGAAAGGTCACCAATGCTTCGAGCACTACGCTGGGCAATGAAGTAATCCGCGCCTTGGAGCCAGTTTCATTAAGCTTCTTGCCAGCCATCTACCAAGGCAAACCAGTCCCATTCCAGGTAGCATTCGTAGTGCGCTTCTGCTTTCAGAGCGAGAATGCGAATGGGCTTGCTTCAAAAAACAGGCTGCATTGCTCCCATCGCCGCCCGGTAACCTTGGTGATATAATCGTCCAGGCCAGCTTATAAAGGGCCCAATGGTCCAATAGTGGCTATTCCAGCTCAACCTAAGGTGATTGTTGTTAGCAAAAACGCCCTAAAATTCCTACCTTTGCGGCCCCGCCAGGGTGGCGGGCCTTGCTCCACAACGGCAAGGTGTTCAACAAGAACCGCGTAATGGCCCGGGCATCGGCCGCTACGTTTATCCAAGAGGTGCCCAACAGCTATTTATGGCAGAATTGATTGACGATTTCGACTGGGATAATGTCGGAGCCACCGGTTTTGGTGGAAACTACTCGGCTGACCAGCGTGCCGAGATGGAGAAAATGTACGGCGACACGCTCACGACCGTACAGGAAGAAGAAGTAGTGAAGGGCACCGTGGTTGGCATCACCGACCGCGACGTAATCCTGAACATCGGCTTCAAATCCGATGGCTTGGTGTCGATTACCGAATTCCGCGACCTGCCCGACCTGAAAATCGGCGACGAGGTAGAGGTGTTCATCGAAGACCAGGAAGATGCCAACGGCCAGCTCATCCTGAGCCGCAAGAAAGCTAAAATCAAGCAGGCCTGGAAGGCCATTTACGATGCCCTCGAGCTGGATACCATCCTCGAAGGCGTAGTGAAGCGTCGCACCAAAGGCGGCCTCATCATGGAGCTCGACGGCGTAGAAGCCTTCCTGCCCGGCTCGCAAATCGACGTGAAGCCCATCCGCGACTTCGATATTTATGTTGGCCGTCGCATGGAAGTGAAAGTTGTGAAAATCAACTCCGCTTTCGACAACGTAGTGGTTTCGCACAAAGTACTCATCGAGAAAGACCTCGAGAAGCAGCGTGAGGCCATCCTGAACAACCTGGAGAAAGGCCAGATTCTGGAAGGCAACATTAAGAACATGACCAACTTCGGCGTGTTCATCGACCTCGGCGGTGTCGACGGTCTGCTGCACATCACGGACATCTCGTGGGGCCGCATCGCTCACCCGAGCGAAGTACTCCAGTTGGACCAGAAACTGAACATCGTGGTTCTGGACTTCGACGAAGCCAAGAAGCGTATTTCGCTGGGCTTGAAGCAGCTGACTCCCCACCCATGGGATTCGCTGCCCGCCGACCTGCAGCCGGGTTCGAAAGTATCGGGCCGCATCGTGAACGTGGCCGACTACGGCGCTTTCATGGAAGTGGTACCGGGCGTAGAAGGCCTCATCCACGTTTCGGAAATGAGCTGGAGCCAGCACCTGCGCAACCCGCAGGACTTCATCAAGCAGGGCGACACGGTAGAAGCGCAGATTCTGACGCTCGACCGCGAAGACCGCAAGATGAGCCTCGGCATCAAGCAGCTCACCGAAGACCCCTGGACGCGTGGCGACTTCGGCGACAAGTACGCCGTGGGCACCAAGCACAGCGGCCTCGTGCGCAACCTGACCAACTTCGGCCTGTTCGTTGAGCTGGAAGAAGGTGTAGACGGCCTCGTGCACGTGTCGGACCTGTCGTGGACCAAGAAAATCAAGCACCCATCGGAAATGGTGAAGGTGGGAGACAAGCTGGATGTAGTTGTTCTGGAGCTGGACCTGGGCGCCCGTCGCCTGGCACTGGGCCACAAGCAGGCTCGAGGAGAACCCCTGGGATACCTTCCAGACGGTGTTCACCCCCGGCTCGGTACACAAGGCTACCATCACCGAGAAGTCGGAGCGTGGCGCAGTACTCGAGCTGCCGTACGGCATCGAGGGCTTCGCTTACCCCAAGTCGTTGGTGAAGGAAGACGGCTCGAGCGCCGAGAACGGCGAGCAGCTGGACTTCCGCGTAACCGAGTTCTCGAAGGATGACCGTCGCATTGTACTGTCGCACACGGCTATCTTCAACAAAGAAGCTGCTGCAGAAGACGACAGCCGCAACGCCAAGTTCAAGAAGAAAACCAACACCAAAGCGGGCGAGCCCCAGGGTGAAGGCAAAATCAGCGACTTGAAGAAGAACGACGAGAAGTCGACCCTCGGCGACCTCGACGCCCTGAGCGCCCTGCGCGACCAGATGATGGGCAACGAGCGCAAGGCCGGTGAGCAGAAGCTTGCCGCTGCTGCTGCCAAGCCCGCTGCTGAAGAAGCTCCTGCTGCCAAGGCTCCTAAGGCCAAGGCTGCTAAGGCCGAAGAAGCTCCCGCTGCTGAAGAAGGTGGTTTGCTCGCTGGCATCGCCGGTGCTGCTACCGCTGCCTTCGACAAAGTGAAGGAAGTAGCCGCTGACGCTGCCGAAGCTGTTTCGAACACCGAAACCTTCGACAAAGTGAAGCACGCTGCAACCGACGCTGTAGACGCCGTAACCCACTCTGCTGCTTTCGAAAAAGCTTCAGATGTAGCCGGCAACTTGGTTGACAAAGCCAAAGACCTGATTGCTGGTGACGACGCCGACAAAAAGGACGACGAAGCCAAAGCCTAACGCTTAGCTTCGCATAAGGAAAAAGCCCCGGCCGCAACGCCGGGGCTTTTTTGTGCTTTTGCCTTGCCCACCCCAAACCGGCTGCTTACCTTTGCGCTCCCAAAAGACCACTACTGGTGACGTGACCGAGTGGCTAGGTAGAGGTCTGCAAAACCTCCTACGGCGGTTCGAATCCGCCCGTCACCTCTGATTACCAAGGAAGAAGCCCCGTTTGCTCAGCGCATTCGGGGCTTTTTTGTGGCCAAAGCAAACTGTGGGAAAAGGAAACTAAGCGTTTTAGCCGCTTTAATGCCTAAATTTAGCAGCCAAGCCCGACGTACTTACGTACGCGGCTCCAAACGCCTCTTCTTTCTGAATATGAAAATTATTGACCTGCGCACCATGCGCGGACCAAGCTACTGGTCGGTAAAACACACCAAGCTTATTGTTGCCAAAGTTGACCTGGAAGAATTCGCCGGGAAGTGGTCGAATACGGTGCCTGGGCTGGGCGGCCGGTTGATGAAGCTGTTCCCCAACATCGGCCAGCCGCAGCCCAACGGCATGAGCGGCGGCAAGCAGCTGGCCAAGCGCCCGCCCCTGGACCTGGACCAGCTCAACGACGGCGAGCCCTTGGGCCACGTTATCTACCACATTGCCCTGGAGCTGCAGCGCCTGGCCGGCATGCCGGTGTACTGGGGCAAGTCGTACCCGGCCCGGGAAGAGGGCGTGGAGTACGTGGTGTTTGCCTACCAGGAGGAGCGCGCCGGCCGCCGGGCCATCGAGGCGGCCGTGGAGATTGTGGAGGCGGCCTGCAAAAAGGAGAAAGTTGAGCTGAAGCCCATCATCGACGAGCTTCACGAAATCCGGGAAGAAGAATTCATCGGGCCCAGCACCTACAGCATCGTGGCCGAAGCGGCCTCGCGCAACATTCCCTACATCGCGCTCAAAAACAGCAACATCATCCAGTTGGGCTACGGCGTCAACCAGAAGCGCATCTGGGCCACTACCACCAGCTACACCTCGCACGCCGGGGTAGAAGTGGCCGGCAATAAGAACCGGACCAAAGACATGCTGAAAGATGCGGGCGTGCTCGTGCCCCGCGGCACCACCGTGTACTCGGAAGACGGCCTGCGCGATGCCATCGATGAGCCTGGGCTTCCCCATCGTGACCAAGCCGCTCGACGGCAACCACGGCAAGGGCGCCACCATCCGCATCATGAACTGGAAAGACGCCGCGGAGGGCCTGAAAGCCGCCCAGGTGTA
Organism: Hymenobacter humi; assembly: GCF_042665855.1. Taxonomy (NCBI): domain Bacteria; kingdom Pseudomonadati; phylum Bacteroidota; class Cytophagia; order Cytophagales; family Hymenobacteraceae; genus Hymenobacter; species Hymenobacter humi. The sequence goes on from NZ_JBHTEK010000001.1 coordinate 2,143,711, forward strand.
CTCCCGGGCGGTTATTGTAGAGCAATTCATCGAAGGGTTCGACTTCCGGCTCTTGGTGGTGAACGGCAAGCTCGTGGCCGCGGCCAAGCGCACGCCCGCTGCCGTAACCGGCGATGGCATCAGCACCATTCAGCACCTGATTGACGAGGTGAACAAAGACCCGCGGCGCGGCGTGGGCCACGAAAAGGTGCTCACCGCCATCAAGGCCGACAAGCACACGCTCGACATTCTCAAGAGCAAAGGCCTGACGCTGAAGTCGGTGCTGCCGGCCGGCGAAACGCTGTACCTGAAGAGCACCGCCAACATCAGCACCGGCGGCACGGCCTCCGACGTGACCGACCAGATGCACCCCTACAACGTGCTGCTGGCCGAGCGGGTGGCCGGCATCGTGGGCCTTGACATCTGCGGCATCGACCTCATGGCCACCGACATTGCCGTGCCGCTCAACGAGAGCCGCGGCGCCGTGATTGAGGTGAATGCCGCGCCGGGCTTCCGGATGCACATCTCACCGGCCGAAGGCTTGCCCCGCAACGTGGCCGCTCCGGTGGTCGACATGCTGTTTCCGCCCGGCTCCACGGCCCGCATTCCCATCATTGCCGTGACGGGTACCAACGGCAAAACCACCACCACGCGCCTCATTGCGCATCTGGTGGCCAGCAAGGGCTACAAAGTAGGCTTTACGACTACCGATGGCATTTACATTCAGGGCGTGCAGCTGCAAACCGGCGACTGCACGGGCGGTGTCAGTGCCGAATTCGTGCTGAGAGACCCCACCGTGAACTACGCCGTGCTGGAAACGGCTCGCGGCGGCATGCTGCGCTCCGGCCTGGGCTTCACTACCTGCGACATTGCGGTAGTTACCAACGTAGCGGCCGACCACTTGGGCCTGCGCGACATTCACACGGTAGAAGAAATGGCGGCGGTGAAAGGGGTGCTGCCCCGCACGGTGCGCAAAAATGGCTGGGCCGTGCTTAACGCCGACGACGACCTGGTGTACGCCATGGCCCGAACCGTGGACTGCCGCGTGGCCCTGTTTAGCATGGACGAGCACAACCCCGCATTCTCGAACACGTGGAAGCCGGCGGGGTGGCTGCCGTGTACGAGGAAGGCTACATCACCATTTACAAAAACAGCTACAAGCTGCGCATCGACCGCGCCGCCGAGTTTCCCATCACGTTTGGGGGCCGGGCCGGCTTCAACATCGAGAACAGCCTCGCGGCGGCCCTGGCCGGCTACCTGGCCGGATTCGAGCGCGACGACATCAAAACAGCCCTTCGCACCTTTGTGCCTTCGGGCTCGAAGACGCCGGGCCGGATGAACTCCTACAAGTTTCCGAAGTTCGAAGTCATCGTGGACTATGCCCACAACACGGCGGGCATCACCAAATTTGCGGAGTTTATGGAGGCCACCACGGCCACCCGCAAAATCGGCGTGATTTCGGGGCTGGGCGACCGGCGCGACGAGGACACGCTGAACTTTGCGCGCATTGCGGGCCGCATCTTCGATGAAGTGGTACTGCGCCAGAACGACGACCTGCGCGGCAAGAGCGCCGAATTCCTGCGCGAAATTATGGAGCGCGGCCTGCGACTCGACAAGCCCGACCTGCCCATTACCTACATTGAGGACGAGATGGAGTCCATCGACTACGTGCTCGAAAGTGCGCCGGAAGGCGCCGTAATTACCCTCCTGACGGAGGACATTTCGGCCACGCTGGCCAAGCTCGACGAGTTCGAAAGCCTGGTGGACGCGGCCCAATAAAGCAAGCAGGTTGCGCACACAAAAAAGCCGCTTCAGCTAGCTGAAGCGGCTTTTTTGTAGCCACTGGGGTAATACTAACTATTTCAGGGTGAAAGTGGTTTTGCCCATCAGCGGCCGCTTTCATATAGCTCCACGGTGTGCTGGCCTTTCTTGTAGTCAGCACCTTTGGCATACACAAAGTCCAGCTTCTGCTTGGTGTTGTCGAACACCACGTCCTGCTTCTGGGTGTAGAACGACTCCTGGCCGTCCACGGTGAAGGTGCCACCGCCGGTGCTCAGGTTGTAGAGCGCCGCGCCATCGGGCTCGAGGATGCGCATGTAAATGGCTTTGGTTTCCTTGGGCGACACGTCGTTGCGGGCCAGGTTGAACGACACCTTGATTTTCTCGACACGCTTGGCCTTAAACTCGTCCTTGTCGTCGTCCTTCTCCTTGTTCTTGTTGGTGATAATTGCCACCTGGATGTTTTCGGACTGCAGGCGCGAGGCCACGTTCACCTTCTCTGACAAGTCCTGGTTGGTGCGCGCAATGGTGCTGATGGTGTCGGTCAGCTTGTTCTGGCGCTCCTTCAGCGTGGTCGTTTCGGTGTAGAGCGTCTCGTTGTCCTTCTTAAGCGCGGCAATGTCGTCGTCTTTCTTCCGCAGCTGGCTTTCCAGGTTCGCGGCGCGCGTCTTGAAGAGGTTTTGCTGGGCGATGGAGAAGCTGCCGGCTTTGAACGAACGGAGCTTGAGCAGGTCGGCATTGACGCCGGCAATCTTGGCTTCGAGCGAGTCGTTGCTTAGGCCCAGGGCCTGCAGCTCCTGGCTTTGGCGCTCAAAATCGGCCTTCAGGGTCTCGTATTGCTTGATTTGTTCCTGGAGCTTGCTGTCTTTGGCTTTTACTTCCGTGGTCAATTCCTCATTTTTCTGACCTTTCTGCTGGTTCAGATAAAACAGAACGCCGTTGATGCCTAGCAGCACGAGCACGAGGGCTACCCAGAGGAGCACGCGGCTGTTATTGGAACGGGGTTCGGGGGTTTCGTTTGGGTCCATGCGGTAATGATTAAACGAGAAAAGCGTAAGATTTTGAAGGCGCCCGCCGTAGTGCGGCGCTTACCTTTGGGCGTAAAAATAGGGGACTTCCGTCCCCTGGCAAGTTTTCCCTATACTTTGACGCAATGGATTCGGTTTTTTCTGCCTTCGATGCCGCCTACTGGCAAGAGCGTTACGCCACTGGCCGCGACGGCTGGGATGCCCACGCCATCACGCCGCCGCTGCAGGCGTATTTCGACCAGCTCGACGTAGCCCAGCAGCCGCGCATCCTGATTCCCGGTGCCGGCAGGGCCTACGAGGCCGAGTACCTGCACCGGCTCGGCTTCCAGCACATCTTCGTGGCCGACCTGGCCCCCGAGCCATTGGAAGCCCTGGCCGCCCGCGTGCCCGATTTTCCCGCCGAACACCTCTTGCGGGCTGATTTCTTTGCGCTTTCCACGGCCCAGCCATACGACCTGATAGTGGAGCAAACGTTTTTCTGCGCCCTGAATCCCACCTTGCGGCCGGCTTATGCCCGGCAATGCGCGGCGCTGCTGCGGCCCGGCGGCACCCTCATGGGGCTGTTGTTCGATACCGATTTTGGTCCGACGCAGGAGCCGCCTTTTGGCGGCACCAGGGAGGAGTACCGTGCCTACTTTGCGCCGTATTTCGAGTTCCGGCATTTTGAAACGGCTACCAATTCGCTCAAACCCCGGCAGGGGCGAGAGCTGTTTATTTGCCTGAAGAAAAATAATTTCCCTCGTAGCGAAGCCAGCACGCTGGCCGCGCTGTTTAGCTCAATTTCTCTTACATGCGAAGCGCACGCTTTGCGCCATCGCCTTTTTCTATGCTAGCCGCCCTCGCCAACACCCTTCCGCATTTTCGCCACACCAATTCCGGCCAGTTCTTTCTCATGGCCGGCCCCTGCGTTATTGAGGGCGAAGACATGGCCCTGCGCATTGCCGAGCGCATCAAGCACATCACCGACAAGCTCCAGATTCCGTTCATTTTCAAGGGCTCGTACCGCAAAGCCAACCGCTCGCGCATCGACTCCTTCACCGGCATCGGCGACGAAACGGCCCTGCGCATCCTCCAGAAAGTAGGGCGCGAAATCGGGGTGCCTACTGTAACTGACATTCACGAGTCGGCCGAGGCCGCGCTGGCCGCTGAGTATGTGGACGTGCTGCAAATTCCCGCCTTCCTGTGCCGCCAGACCGATTTGCTGATTGCCGCGGCCGAAACTGGCAAAGTAGTTAACATCAAAAAAGGCCAGTTCCTGAGTGGTGAGGCCATGAAATTTGCCGTGGACAAAGTGCGCCAGTCGGGCAACAACCACGTCATTCTCACCGAGCGCGGCAACTCTTTCGGCTATTCCGACCTCGTAGTGGACTTCCGCAACCTGCCCGCCATGCGCGAGTTCCAGGTGCCCGTGGTGATGGACGTGACCCACTCGCTGCAGCGGCCCAACCAGAGCAGCGGCGTGACCGGCGGCCAGCCCGCCCTCATCGAAACCATTGCCAAAGCCGCCATCGCCGTAGGCGCCGACGGCCTGTTCATCGAAACGCACCCCACGCCCGCCACCGCCCTGTCCGATGGGGCTAATATGCTGCCCCTCGACCAGCTAGAAGCCCTGATGGTGAAGCTGACGCGGGTGCGAGAGGCGGTTCGCTAAAATAGTGTGCTTAACTGTAGAAGCTATAAACAAATTGGTTTTCTGTCGGAACGGTAAAAACGGCAATGATTGAGCTAAAGCTGTATAAATCCCCGTGGGTATCGATTAAGCTGATGCTGGGGTGTTTGCTTTTTGTGGGGATTGGGTACTTTATGCTGGGGCGACCCGATGCGCCACACTGGGTCGCTTGGCTGAGCATCGTGTTTTTCGGGCTGGGTTTTCCCGTTGGTATTTATCAATTGCTCGACCGTCGTCCGCAGATAATTATTAACGAATTCGGGATTTTCGACCGAACGACGCACCACGAGTTTATCAACTGGGAGATTATTCAGGACGTGTATCTGGCCCAAGTGCATAAGCAGCACATCATCTGCTTAATCGTTGACGAAGTGTTTGAGCCTTCCCGTCGGAAAAACAAATTCCGGCAGGGCGTAGCCAGCTTCGGGAAGCAGCTCGGGTTCCAGGAGCTGAACCTCACCCTGACCTATCTCGATGTCGATGCCCAGCGGCTGGCCGAGTTCGTGCTGGCCATGCGCGGTGCCGAGCGACCTACCCGAGAGGAAATGGTGAGGAAGGCAATTGCCAACCTGTAACGCTTTCGCGGGTCAGGTGCGCAGCCAGAAGTGCTGCTTGGGCTGATTTTTCCGGAAGAACACCAGCCCAATGTAGAACAGGTCCACCGTCATGGTTACCTCCGGGTGGGCTTTGATAACCTCCCAAGCGCGTTCCATATCGGCCGACCAATGAATGTCGTCGAAGACAAAAACTGACTCATCGGTGCGGTGGGCCAGGCAAAGCTCGAAGTAGCGCAGTGTGGGCTCGTAGCGGTGGTTGCCGTCAAAAAAGCAAAGTCCACGGGAGCAGCAAGGCCGGAGAGGGCAGGAGCGAGGGTGTGGTCGATGTTGCCTTCGATGATTTCAATATTGCGCAGCTGCAGCGAGGCGAAGGTTTCGCGGGCCACGGCGGCCACGTTGGGGCAGCCTTCGAACGTGACGACGCGGTGGCGGGAATCGGCTGCCGCCAGGTAGGCCGTGGTGAGGCCCAGCGAAGTGCCCAACTCCAGCACGGTGGCCGGCCGCAGATAATTGACCAGCCGAAACAGCAGTTGAGCTAAGTGCGCGGGCTTGGCCGCCGTGCGGGTAATGTCGGCGACGCGGCGCTGGGTGCCCGCGCCGGTGTGAGAGCCCGCCCCAAAGTCGGTGACGCTGATGCTGGCCGAGCTGCTGAGCAACTGCCGGCGCCGCGCTTCGATAGGCGCGTAAGCCCCGAAGGTGCCCGTGTGCCGCACCACGGAAGTGTAGAGGCCGAAGACAAAAGGCGAATGCAGCCCGTGGGCATTGCCCGAACGAAGCCAGAAGCGGAGGTAAGCGAGGAGTTGAAACAAGTAGCGGGCGGCAATGCGAACCACAAAGGTCGCACGGCCGCCCGCTATTCTCCGAAAGGATATTAATTGAGCCGGTAAGGCACCATGAGGGTGAATTCGGGGATTTCGACCGAGAATTCCTGGCCGTTGGCGAGGCGCTCCATCAGGTAGGTGCCGCACATTTTGCCCACGCCCGACTTCAGGTTGCAGCCGCTCACGTACTGGTGGGCTTCGCCGGGCTCGAGTACGGGCTGGCGGCCCACTACGCCTTCGCCCTCCACTTCGCGCACCACACCGTTGGCATCGTGAATGTGCCAATGTCGTCGCAACAGCTTCACGGTGAACTCGCTGTTGTTGCGAATATCGATTTTATAGGCAAACACGAAGTGCTCCTGGCCTGGGCTGGAATAGTCGGGCAAGTAGTTGGTCGTAACCGAAACGGTGACGCCTTGCGTAGTGGTGGTGGGCATAGGTCTCCGGAGCTTAGGCTGATGGATAGCTGTGGGCGTAACAGTCGCCCTCCAGAATTGGTTTTACGCAAAAGTTACGGTTCAACGCCGCAAATGCCCACTTATTTTCTCAAAATATTTCGATGGTAAAAATAGCCGAAAGCTGGCGGGCCGTGTTGGCCGACGAGTTTGAAAAACCTTATTTCCAACGCCTAATTGCTTTTGTGAAAGGTGAGTACGCCACGGCTACCGTTTACCCCGCCGGGCCCCAGATTTTTCATGCCTTTGAGGCCACGCCGTTCGACCAGGTGAAGGTGGTGATTCTGGGCCAGGACCCCTACCACGGGCGCAATCAGGCGCACGGCTTGTCGTTTTCGGTGCAGGACGGGCAGCGCACGCCGCCGTCGCTCCAGAATATTTTCAAGGAGCTGCAGGAAGACATTCCGGGTACGCCGCCCGCCAACAATGGCAACCTCGACCGCTGGGCGCACCAGGGTGTGCTGCTGCTCAACGCCACCCTCACCGTACGGGCTAGCGAGCCGGCGTCGCACCAGAAAAAAGGCTGGGAGGAGTTCACCGATGCGGTTATCCGCAAAATTTCCGAGGAAAAGGAGCACGTGGTATTCATCCTGTGGGGAGCGTACGCGGGCAAGAAGTCGGAGCTCATCGATGAAAAGAAGCACCTGATAATTAAATCGGTACACCCCTCGCCCTTTGCGGCTGACAAGGGTTTCTTCGGCAGCAAGCCCTTCAGCAAGACCAATGCCTGGCTCAAGAGCAAAGGGCTGACGCCGATAGAGTGGTAGCTCAACATCTTCCGTGTGGCACCTCTCCCGCGGAGAGGGGAGCCACGGCACAAGGGTTAGCTCAACCCTGAACAAAGTAAAAGCCCCGGCTCAATATTGAGCCGGGGCTTTTTTGCTATCATATTTTCGTCAGGCTCCCCTCTCTTTTGGCTTCGCGCATTAAGCGAACCGGGGCCGGGGGTGAGGTTCCGGCCTCAATGAATGATATTGAACAAACGGTTCCAGCGGATTTTATGCCAGAAGTCGGCGTTGGGGTCGACGGATAGCCAGATAAGCACGGCCTTGCCCACGACATGGTCTTCGGGCACAAAGCCCCAGAAGCGTGAGTCTTCGGAGTTGTGGCGGTTGTCGCCCATCATCATGTAGTAGTTCTGCTTCACGGTGTAGCTGCTGAGCATTTTACCGTTCTGGTAAATCATGCCGTTCTGCCAGGTGATGCCTTCGTTGTGCTCGTAGCGGGCTACGATTTTGTAATAGATAGCCGCGTTGCCGGGGGTGAGCGTAATGGTCTGGCCTTTCTTGGGAATGGGCAGGGGGCCGTAGTTGTCCAAGGTCCAACCGCGAGGCGTGGCGCTCATGGCGCCGGAGTTGCGGAAGTCGGCAACATCCGGGAACAGCTGTACCTGCGGCTGAATCACGGTCATGTTCCGCACGTAGGACTGCTTGCGGAAGTAGTCGGCCGCCGCCACGGTGCAGCTGATGGCGTAGCCCACTTTGCCATCGGGCCCAGTTACGGCCTGCGGGACGCCGCCGGGCTGGTCGTAATCGACCACGCCCTGGGCGCGCAGGGCAGCGGTTACCTCGTCGTTGGGGTTGTCAACCTGCATGAAGTAAGTCGTTTCCAGGCCGGGCGGCGTCTCGCCGGGCTTGCCGTTGAGGTACACCTGAGCATCCTTGATTTCGAGGGTGTCGCCGGCCACAGCCACGCAGCGCTTGATGTAGTTGGTGCGCAAGTCGGCGGGGTACTGCGACTCGTGGGGCACGTGAAACACCACCACGTCGTTGCGCTTGATTTCCGAGAAGCCCGGCAGGCGGTAGGTGGGCAGCTGAATCAGCTCCGAATAGCTTTTGAGGCCCGTGCCCCACACCGTTTGGTGCGTGAGCGGCACCTGCAGCGGCGTCTGGGGCGTGATGGGGCCGTAGTGCAGCTTGCTCACAAACAGGTAGTCGCCCACCAGCAGCGAGTTTTCCATGCTGGGCGATGGAATGGTGTAGGCCTCAAACGTGGCCCAACGGATGAGCGTGGCCGCCACAATGGCAAAAATCAGCGAATCGGCCCATTCGCGGGTTTTTGTCTTCGGCGCTTTGGGGGCGGTGGTGCGGTCGGTTTTGAGCAGTGACATGGGGAGCAAGCTTGGGCCTGGCAATGAAAATCAAGTAAAGAAACGCAGCAGAAAGCCAGCAGGCCCCGCCGCCAACCGCAGATGTTGGGGCAATTACAAATCCAGTAACTCTTTCATTCCAAATACCCCCTTGCGGCCCGGCAGCCACTCGGCGGCCAGCAGAGCGCCCAGCGCGAAGCCTTCGCGGCTGTGCGCCTCGTGCTTAAGCTCCAGAAGGTCGACGGCCGACGTGTACGTGACAATGTGCGTGCCCACGGCATCGCCGGTCCGCTCGCTGAGAATGGCGAGCTCCGAATCGGCAACGGCCGGCTCGTTGCGCCAGCTGGTCTTGGAGGGGAAATGGCGGATGATGCCCTCGGCCGTAGTGAGGGCCGTGCCGCTGGGCTGGTCGATTTTTTGGGTGTGGTGGATTTCCCGGACCGACACGTCGTAGCCGCCAAACTGGTGCATTTTGGCGGCCATGTACTCATTAAAATGGAAAAACAGATTCACGCCTACGCTGTAGTTGGAAGCGTAGAACAGGCTGCCATTCAATTCTTTGGTCAGGTCCTTGGCTTCTTCGAAGTGGTGCAGCCAGCCCGTGGAGCCGCACACCACCGGGATACCCTGGCGCAGGCAGGCCGTGATGTTGGCCAGTGCCGAGTCGGGGTGCGTGAATTCGATGGCTACATCGGCCGTGGCAGGCGTAAAGTCGCTGATGTTGAGCTGGCTGGCGTGCAGGTCCACGATGCCGGCAATCTCATGGCCGCGCTCAGCTGCCAGGGCCGCGATGGTTTGGCCCATTTTACCGTAGCCGATGAGTAGAATTTTCATAAGGTAGAGCTTGATGCAATTACCAGCCGTTGGCTGTGGGAGCGCGGCCGGGAAGACTTGTTTTGCAGATGGATGGAAAGTTGAGCTGAAATTCAGATACAAATAGCTGTTTTTACTTCAACCGCAGGGCGAACATCACCCCCGGGTTGGTGGGCAGGGCCTGCGCCTGACCCGGAGTGGCCATCAGCGTAGGCTCCCAGTGGAAGCTCAGGTCTTCGTTCACATCGAAGTCCCGAAGGTGCGCATCTACCAAGGCATCTACCACTTGTAGGGTATAGGCAATGCCGATGTAGAGGTAGAAAATGTCGCGATAGCCGCGGTAGAAAACGATTCCACTTTTTACGGCCCCCGGGCTGCGTTCCAGACTTGAGCGCTTCCCTTTGTCAACGGTTGCCGGGTTGTTGTCGGTCCGGGCCTCGTAGCCATTCACGTACTCTTTGTAGCGGCTCTGATAAAAATCTCGCCGCCCACCACGCCGCCCAAGCCGCCGTACACCAGCGGCAGCTTCCACCAGCGCCGGTTGTATATCTGGCCCGCCCCAGGCATAAGCGCCGACAGCAGCGCCGCCTTGCCCGGCCGCGTCAGGCGAATGCCTTCGTAGCCGAAGGCCCGGAACATGTGCTCGGTGCGCTTGGCCGAATCGGCAGCTGCTTTGCTTTTTCTCGCTTCGGGCGTAATCACCTCTTCGCGGCGCTCGGTGGTATCGGGGCGCACCACGGCGGGCGTGGTGGGGTCGAAAACCTGGGCCCAGCCGCTATTGCCCGTCAGCAGCAAGCCGACCAGAACCAACAGCGCCGCGACGTGGGTATACGATTTTTTCATAGCAGACCTGCTAACGGAAAACGCCCGGGGATTCGCACATAAGCCGCCCATTATATTCGAAGAACGAGCTTCGAAACCGCAAAGGCTTGCTAATGACCCGCTGGCGTGGCTCAGGAGGGGTGCAGAATGTGCAGAATGCGCTGCATGTCCTCCACCGAGTCGAAGGCAATTTTGATTTCGCCGCTGCCCTTGGGGCCGGGCCGCACCTGCACGCGCGAGCCAAACCGGTCGGTGAGGTGGCGCTCGGTGCGGCGCAGCTCGGCGGCGGGCACCACCTGGTGGGCCGGTGCTGCCGGGCTGGCGCCATTGGTTTCATCCCCAGTGTTTTGGTTCTGCCGGCCATAACCGCCGCGTACCAATTCTTCTACCCGGCGCACGGACAGCTCTTCGGCCACAATCTTGCGGAACAGCTCCACTTGCGCCTTCGGGTCGTCGATGCCGATGAGGGCGCGGGCGTGGCCCATGCTGATTTCGGCGTCGCGCAGGCCTATCTGCACATCGGGCGGCAGCTTCAGCAGGCGCAGGTAGTTGGTCACGGTCGAGCGGTTTTTGCCCACCCGGTCGCCCAGCTCTTCCTGGCGCAGGTTGCACTCGCTCAGCAGGCGCTGGTAGCTGAGGGCGATTTCGATGGCATTCAGGTTTTCGCGCTGAATGTTCTCAATCAGGGCCATTTCCAGCATTTGCTGGTCGTCGGCCTTGCGGATGTAGGCCGGAATGGTTTCCAGGCCCGCCAGCTTGGAGGCCTGAAGGCGCCGCTCGCCCGAAATCGCCTGGTAGGCGTTGGTGCCGAGCTGGCGCAGGGTCACGGGCTGGATAATGCCCTGGATTTTAATGCTGTTGGCCAGTTCCTGCAGCGCTTCCTGGTCGAAGTGCGTGCGGGGCTGGTAGGGGTTGGCTTCGATGTGCTCGACCGAAATAAAGCCCACCGAATTGACGGGATGCGACACCAGCCGGTCGCTGGGCCCGGGGCGGTCGCCCTTTTTCTCGTAGCTGCCTTCAATCAGGGCATTCAGGCCCCGTCCCAGGCCGCCAATCTTACGCTTGGGCACGGGCTGTGCGGCCGTGGCCGGAGTGGTTTTCTCGTCGTTCTTCTCTGGAGTCATCTCGGCAAGGTCCTGTTGGCCGAAAGGTCGGCACATACGGAACTTCAAAATTACGGATTGTTGGGCGAAGGGCAAGCCACGAAATTCGGGCGGGCCAGACGAGCTTACTCTTTAAGCCAGCTGGAGGCAGTGGACCTCGCTTTCGGCCGTCAGAAGCGTGTAAATCATCAGCTGATGAGCCTGCAGCAGCTCAAGAACCCGCGCGGTGGGCAGGTTGCCGGTGCGCAATAAAATTACTTTGGGTGGCGCCCCACGCAACAAGCTCAAATCCAGGAAGTCCTCATCCTGCGTAAGGATAACAAACTCGTTTTGACGGGCATATTCCCAAATCCCAGTATCACGCTGGTCGGTGAGCCCCAACCGCTTAACCTGCTCAGTGCCGGGGAATAAATCCTGCAACTGGCTTACCAATCGGTAAGACAGGTTTTGGTCGATGAGCAGCTTCATTAAGCTACCAGCCGCGTGTGGCGCTGCCGGTCGGCGGCATAGCGCAGGCAGGCCCGAATCAGGTCTTCGTTCAGCTCAGGAAAGTCTTCCAGGATTTCTGCGTTGGTCATCCCATTGCCCAGCCAACCCAGCACATCGTCCACGCTAATTCGGGTTCCAATAATACACGCCCGCCCGAACCGGATTTCCGGGTCAATACCAATCAACGGATGGGCAGGGGAGGTGTACATGAAAAGGTTGGGCTAAATCCGCTCGTCCTCAGCCGTTTCCTCGGGCCGGGCTTCCACGCTGTTCTTCTCCACAATCTCGCGGGCCAGGTTGAGGTAGCTGATGGAGCCTTTGCTATCGGCATCGTGCAGAATGACCGGAATGCCGAAGCTCGGCGACTCGCTCAGCTTCACGTTGCGGGGGATGATGGTGTCGAACGCCAACTGCTGGAAGTGCATCCGGACCTCCTCTACCACCTGGTTGGAGAGGCGCAGGCGCACGTCGTACATCGTGAGCAGGATGCCTTCGATTTCCAGCTCCGTGTTGAGCCGGCTCTGAATGATTTTGATGGTATTCAGTAGTTTGCCCAGGCCTTCGAGGGCGAAGTACTCGCACTGCACGGGGATGATAACCGAGTGAGCCGCCGTGAGGGCGTTTACGGTGATGAGGCCGAGCGAAGGCGAGCAGTCGATGATGATGAAGTCGTACTGCTCGGCGAGGGGGCGCAGGGCCTCCTTCATCTTTTCTTCCCGGTTGGGCAGGTTTATCATCTCCACCTCGGCGCCCACCAGGTCGATGTGGGAGGGCATGAGGTCGAGGTGAGGCAGAATGTTGGTGGGCAGGATGATGTCCTGGGCGTTGATGCCGTCCACCATGCATTCGTAAATGCTGTTCTGGATGTCTTTGGGGTCGTAGCCGACGCCAGAAGTGGCGTTGGCCTGGGGGTCGGCGTCGACGAGCAGGGTCCGGTAGTCCAGGGCGGCCAGGGACGCCGCGAGGTTAATGGAAGTAGTGGTTTTGCCCACCCCGCCTTTTTGATTGGCTACCGCGATGATTTTTCCCATGGGAGTTAGTTTCTAGTTTCTGGTTTCTAGTTTCTGGCGTCTGGTTGTTCGGGCGGCTCAGGGAACCAGAAACCGGAAACAAGTAACCAGAAACCTTACGTTAGAAACTTTCCTGCCGTAGCATTGCACAAAGATACATTCTTTCCCTGTTCGCATGCCCCCTTTTTTGGCTCGCTGGACTAGCCGCATAGCTAAACCGCTGGGGCCCTTGCTGGCCCTGCTGGCGCTGGGCGGCTGCCACGACGCAACTCGCCCGGCCGCCGATGAGCGCCGCGTGTTCCGCTACAACCAGCCCGAGGCCCTCACCTCGCTCGACCCCGCTTTTGCCCGCAACCAGGCCAACTGGTGGGCTGTTGGGCAGCTCTACAGCGGGCTGGTGGAGCTGGATTCGACCCTGCTGCCCACCCCGGCCCTGGCTCGCACGTTCAGTATTTCGCCCGATGGCCGGGTCTACACCTTTGTGCTGCGGCCGGGGGTGCGCTTTCACGACAGCGATGTTTTTCCCGGCGGCAAAGGGCGCGAAGTAAAGGCGGCCGACTTTGTTTACTCCTTCAAACGCATTCTGGCCCCGGCTACGGCCAGCACGGGCGGATGGATTTTCCGGGGCAAGGTGCTGGAGAAGCCCGATGGTACGCCCAGCGACACCTGTTTCGTGGCGGCCAATGATTCGACGCTGCGTATTCATCTCAAGGAGCCGTTCATTCCGTTTCTGGGCATTCTCACCATGCCCTATGCCTACGTGGTGCCCCACGAAGCGGTAGAAAAGTATGGCAAGGACTTCCGCGAGCACCCGGTGGGCACCGGGCCGTTCCGGTTCAAGCTGTGGGACGAAGGCAACGTGCTGCTGTATGAGCGCAACCCCACCTACTGGCGGCGCGACCGACAGGGGCGCCCGCTGCCCTACCTGGATGCCGTGGCCATCAGCTTCCTGGCCGACCGCAAAACGGAGTTCCTGACCTTCATGCAGGGCAAGCTGGATTTCCTTTCGGGCATTCGCGCCGGCTCGCGCGACTTAATTATGAATCCCGATGGCACCATTCGGGACGATTTCAAGGGCAAGTTCACGGTGCAGAAAGTGCCGTACCTGAACAACGAGTACCTGGGCTTTCAGCTCGATTCGGCGAACCTGACCGGGGAGCAGGCCATCCAGGGCCGGGCCCTGCGTGACAAGCGCGTGCGGCAGGCGCTGAATTATGCGTTGAACAAGCCCGAGATGCTGACCTACATCCTGAACCGGGTGGGGCAGGCGGGCACGTCGGGTTTCGTGCCGGCCGCCCTGCCGTCATTCTCCGAAAAGCTGGTGCCGGGCTACACCTACCAGCCCCAGAAGGCCCGGCAGCTGCTCCGCGCGGCGGGCTACGGGCCGCAGCGGCCGCTGCGCCTGCGCCTGAGCACCGTGCTGGAGCGCAAGGAGATAGGCGAATACCTGCAGAAGCAGTGGGCCGATGTGGGCGTGCAGGTGCAGATTGACATTAACCAATCAGCAGCTCAACAAGACCTAGTGGACAACGGCCGCGTGGCCTTCTTCGCCAAAAGCTGGCTGGGCGACTACCCCGACGCCGAAAACTACCTGGCCCTGTTCTACAGCCCCAACTTCAGCCCCGCCGGGCCCGACAAAACCCACTTCAAAAACGCGGCCTACGACAAGCTCTACGACGAAGCTCGCCGTACGCAGGACGCAGCCAAGCGCACGGCCCTCTACCAGGCCATGGACCGGATAATCGTGGAGGAATGCCCGGTTATCAGCCTTTACTACGACGAAGTAGTGCGCCTAACGCAAAACAACGTCCGCGGTCTTACGCCCAACCCCATGAACCAGCCTGCTGCTGGAGCGGGTGCACAAGGACTAAGCCTTGTTATTGTCAAAGCAGTATGCAGAACGTCATACTGAGCGAAGTCGAAGCATCTTTACCGCGCAACTAATTGATTTTAGTGCTGCGGTAGAGATGCTTCGGCTTCGCTCAGCATGACGTTCTGTTGGGATAAGAGGCTTTAAGTATTGCTGCTGAGTTCTTTTGAAGCCTATCGGTCGGCCTGAAGTTGAGCCAGGGTGTCGAACTGGTTGGTGAGGTAGGTGACGAACTTCACCACGTTGAGGGGCGCGCCTTCTTCCACGACTACCCTTTTGAGCTGACCGTTGGGCTGGCGGATGGTGATTACGGTGCTGGGCAAGTCGGAAGTGCCCTGCGAGTAACGGTCCTCGAACTGCTCGAAATGGGCTTCCCTGGCTGTGTGTAGTATCTCAGCGACGGTAGCGACGGGCAGCTTCAACTCCTTGGCACCAAGTACGGGCACGGCGCCACGGCCTTCGTAGGCCACGCGGCCATCAGCAAATATCTGCATTACATAAGCGGGGCAGCGGCCCATACACGGCGTGCGCTCGAAGGTGAGCACCGCGCCGGCTTCATTCTTCGCTTTGATGGCCTGGGCATGGGCCTGCCGGGCGGCCTCTTTCTTGCTGAGCTTCTTCGCTTTTACTTTCTGGGTGGTAACGGCCTTTTGGGCACACGCCGGCAGCAGCGAAAAACTGACGGCAAACAAAAGCAGCAGAACAGTGAAGTAGCGCATCAGCAGGGAAGGGGTTGGCTGCATGTTGAGGAGGAGCGTGCAAGTAGGGCAACAAAAAACCGGCAGAACGAAAACCGTGCTAAGGTTTCGTTCTGCCGGTGTCAGGCAAGTTGCAAGGCCGTCATGCGAAGGGGAGCCAGCGCACGACGGTTTCGTTGCACGCGCTACGACTGCTTTTTCTTGGCCTGAGCCTCGCGCTCCTGCGCAGCTTTCATGGCTTCGGCAATGCGGCCCTGGATGCCGCTGGGCTTCTTGTCTTTGTTTTTGATTTTGTTGGCGTCGAGCTGGGCGCGGATTTTGGTATCGTCCACAAAGGCCTTGGTGATGGCCTGCTGGGCAAACGTCACCACGTTCGACACGAAGTAGTACCAGGTGAGGCCGGCCGCGAAGCTGTTCAGTACGAACAGGAAGATGATGGGCATCAGGTAGCTGTAGGTCTTCATCGGGCCCTGCATGGCCGTGTTGGTCTGGTTGCTCTGCCAGGTCATGAGCAGGGTGGAGGCCGTCATCAGCAGGGTGAACATCGACACGTGGTCGCCGTACCATTTCACGTAGAAGGGCAGCTTCAGGAATACGTCGTAGCTGCTCAAGTCCTTGGCCCACAGGAAGCTTTCCTGCCGCAGCTCAATGGCGTTGGGGAAAAACTGGAACATGGCGAACAGGATAGGCAGCGTGAGCAGCGTAGGCACGCAGCCGCTCAGGGGCGAAACGCCGAAGGTCTGGTAGAGCTTCATGGTTTCCTGCTGCACCTTGGTGGCATCGTCGCCGTACTTTTCCTTCAGCTCGTCAATCTCCGGCTTCAGCACTTTCATGCGGGCCTGGCTCTCGTAGGTTTTGTAGGTGAGCGGCCACGTTACCAGCTTGATGAGCAGCACCAACAGCGCGATAATCAGGCCGTAAGACGAAATGAACTGCTCCAGGAAGTGGAACACCGGCAGCACCACAAAGCGGTTCACCCAGCGGAACAAGCCCCAGCCCAGGTACACGTTGCGGTCGAATTCCGGCGCCACTTCCTTCAGCAAATTGAAGGAGTTTGGGCCGAAGAAGAAGCGGTACTGGCCGCGGCCCCGCACCACTTCGTTTACCGGGAGGGTGAGGGTCGTGCTCAGCGTTTTGATGGTCGACGAATCGGCCATGTTCACGTTCGAGTTGAACGCGCCGCCGGCGAAGGGCTGCTGGTCGGCGATGAGGCCGGCCACGAAGAAGTCGTGCTTGTGAGCTGCCCACTTCACGGGGCCGGCGGCTTTGATTTCCTCGGGCTTCTCGCTGGCCTCGGCCAAAGAACCCTGGTCACCGGCCGCGAGGTAGTGGTTGATGGTGGTGTGGTTGCGGTTTTGCTGCAGGTCCTGCTCGGTCTGGCGCACCTGGTCCACGAAGGTGAAGGTGAGCGGCTCCTGGGCCACGGTGCGCTCCAGGCCGTTCAGGCGCAGGTTGTAGCTCAGTTCGTAGCTGTTGGCGGGCAAGGTGTAGGTCTGCACCACGCTGCCGCCGGCCACCGGCGCCGTGAAGGTGATAACTGAAGCGCCGCCCGTGCCCTGCGAGGTAGCCGGCTGGAATACCAGGTCCGAAAACTTGATGGTTTTGCCGTCGATGGTGCGGAAGCGGGTGTCCATGCGGGCACTTTTCGCGTCGAACAAGTCAAGCGGCTGGCCGAAGAACGTCTTGTATTTCTTGAGCCGCACGGCAGCCACGCGCCCGCCCCGGGTGGAGAAGGTCACGTTGAGGTTTTCATTAGAAAGCGTCACATCCTGGGCCACCGCGGCCGTAGCGGCTGTGTCGACGAGGGCCGCTTCCGGGGCCAAAGCAGGCGCTGTTGCAGGAGTGGCGGCCGGGGCCGTAGCGGCAGTGGGCGGGGGCGTTTTGCCGGGGGCCTTCACATCTTCCTTTTTCGGGCTGAAAAAGAAGAGGTACACGAGAAGCAAGGCCGAGATTAGAAAAAGGCCGGTTGCTGAATTTTTGTCCATTAGGAAATTACTGATGCTCTAAAGCGCAAAGGTACGGGGTTACGCTGCGCTTAATGAAGAATAAGGAATGAAGAATGGAGAATGGGCGGCGAACTCCCCTCCTTAGTTAAGAAGGGGACGCTCAACTGCCAAGTAGAGCTGGGGTGGTTGCCCTCGTTGAACGATATCCGGACGACTGGCGGCAGAACGGCGCAGTAACCATCGTTCGGGTATCGTTCAACGGCTCAACCACCCCGTCCGAGCCTGCGGCTCGAACATCCCCTCCTTAAAAAAGGAGGGGAGTTGTCCGCTCATTCCTCATTCTTCATTAAGCGCAGCGTCTAGCCTTTGCGGTGCTGGATGGCGGCGCGCACGAAGCGCGTGAATAGTGGGTGCGGCTGTTCCACGGTGCTTTTCAGCTCGGGGTGGAACTGGCCGGCCACAAACCAGGGGTGGTTCGGCAGCTCAATTACTTCCACCAGCCCGGTTTCGGGGTTGGTGCCGGTCATCTGCATGCCGGCTTCTTCAAATTGAGCCAGAAACTGGTTGTTGAACTCGTACCGGTGGCGGTGGCGCTCGCTGATGTGGTTGCGGCCGTAGGCCTTGGCGGCGCGCGAGCCGCGGCGCAGGTCGCAGGCGTAGGCGCCCAGGCGCATGGTGCCGCCTTTCAGGGTCACGTTTTTCTGCTCTTCCATCATGGCCACTACGGGGTTGGGCGTCAGGGCGTCCATCTCGGTGGAGTTGGCGTTTTGCAGGCCCAGCACGTGGCGGGCAAATTCCACCACGGCCACCTGCATGCCCAGGCAGATGCCGAAGAAGGGAATGTTGTTTTCGCGAACGTAACGCACCGCGGCAATCTTGCCCTCGAAGCCGCGCTCGCCGAAGCCGGGCGCCACGAGCACACCGTCGCAGCCGTGGAGCAGGCTGGCCACGTTTTCCGGGGTGATGTGCTCCGACTGAATGCTGCGCACGGTGACTTTGCACTCGTTTTGAGCGCCGGCGTGCACAAACGACTCGTTGATGGACTTGTAGGCGTCGGGCAGTTCCACGTACTTGCCCACCAGGGCAATGGTTACTTCCTCGGTTGGGTTTTTCAGCTTGCCCAAGAAGTCTTTCCAGGCTTCCAAGTCGGGCACGGCGGTGCCGCCGGTCAGTTTCAGGCGCTTGATTACCCGCTCGTCGAGCCCTTCCTTGCGCATGAGCAGCGGCACGGAGTAGATGCTGTCGGCGTCGAGCGACTCAATGACCGAGTTGATTTTCACGTTGCAGAACAGCGCGATTTTCCGGCGCATTTCGGCCGGAATGGGGTGCTCGGAGCGGCACACCAGAATGTCGGGCTGCAGGCCGGCCTCGCGCAGGTCGCGCACCGAGTGCTGGGTGGGCTTGGTCTTGAGCTCGCCGGCGGCCTTCAGGTAGGGCAGCAGCGTGAGGTGAATCACCAGCGAATCGGAATCGGCCAGCTCCCAGCGCAGGCGCGCACGGCTTCCACAAAGGGCAGGCTCTCGATGTCGCCGATGCAGCCACCGATTTCGGTGATGACGACGTCGAACTGGCCGTTCTGGCCCAGCAGCAGCATGCGCCGCTTGATTTCGTCGGTGATGTGGGGCACCACCTGGACCGTTTTGCCGAGGAAAGCACCTTCGCGCTCGCGGCGGATTACGGTGTCGTAGATGCGGCCGGTAGTGACGTTGTTGGCCTGCGAGGTGGGCGTGTTCAGAAACCGCTCGTAGTGGCCCAGGTCGAGGTCGGTTTCGGCGCCGTCGTCGGTGACGTAACATTCGCCGTGCTCGTAGGGATTGAGCGTACCGGGGTCGATGTTGATGTAGGGGTCGAACTTCTGGATGGTGACTCGGAACCCGCGGGCCTGCAAAAGCTTGGCCAGCGAGGCGGAAATTATTCCTTTGCCGAGTGAAGAAGTGACGCCGCCGGTAACGAAAATATATTTCGCTGCCGACGCGGTGGGGGTGGGGGTGGAGCGTTCGGGCATGACGGGGGACAAAAGTAGTCCTTCTAAAATTGGAACCCGGGAAATGTCGCTTCCAAAGGAGGGGATTCAGCCTTGGCAATGCCGCAAGCAAGTGGGCAAAATCAACACTAGCCCGTCATGTTGAGCTTGTTAAACCGGATGCCGGCGTATCCAAGCGTCTTTTGTGCCTAACCAATCCAATCGTCTGTCATGCTGAGCGGAGCGAAGCATCTTCTCACGGCTCAACGATTCGTGCTTCGGGGATAAGATGCTTCGCTCCGCTCAGCATGACAGACGATTCTTGGCGAATTGAAACGAAGCGGTAGCGTGCATCCATACCGCTCCACAAGCCGAACTCAGCATGACACTCTTTCTCCTAATTTCGCTTCATGCTGCACGAAAGACTACTGCTGATTCTGGGCCTGCTGTTCGTTGTGTTTCTGCTGGTGATGCTGGGGCAGAAGCTGCGGATTTCCTACCCGATTTTTCTGGTGCTGGGCGGGTTGGTGCTCAGTTTTATGCCCGGGCTGCCGCGCATTGCCATCGAGCCGGAGCTCATCTTCCTGATATTTCTGCCGCCGCTGCTCTACGAAGCGGCGTGGTACACCTCGTGGCGCGACTTCTGGCGCTGGCGGCGGGCCATTGGGCTGCTGGCGTTTGGGCTGGTGTTTTTTACGTCGGTCATCGTGGCGTACGTGTCGCGGGCCATGATTCCGGGCTTCACGCTGGGGCTGGGGTTTCTGCTGGGCGGCATCATTTCGCCGCCCGATGCCGTGGCCGCCACTTCGGTGCTGAAAGGCATCAAGGTGCCCAAGCGCGTGCTGGCCATTCTGGGCGGCGAAAGTTTGCTCAACGACGCGTCCAGCTTGATTGTGTTCCGTTTTGCGCTGGCCACGGTGCTCTCGGGCGCTTTTGTGTGGCAGCAGGCCGTTACCAGTTTTCTGCTGGCCAGCAGCATGGGGCTGGTGGTGGGGGTAGGGGTGGCGTACGGGTTTTATCTGATTCACAAATACCTGCCCACCACGCCCAGCATCAACACCGGCCTCACATTGATTGCGCCCTACGTGATGTACCTCGTGGCCGAAGAATTTCACTTCTCGGGCGTGCTGGCGGTGGTGAGCGGCGGGCTGCTGATGTCGTTTCTCTCGCACGCGGTGTTCGACGCCAACACCCGCCTGCAAACCAACAGCGTGTGGGCCAGCCTGAGCTTCGTGCTCAATGGCCTCGTGTTTATTTTAATCGGGCTGCAGCTGCCCATTGCGGTGGAGGGCCTCGGGAATTATTCGCTGCAACAGGCCATCACCTACGGCCTCATCATCAGCGCGATGGTTATCCTGATTCGGCTGCTCTGGATATTCCCGGCGGCGTTTCTGCCGCGCATGTTCAGCCGCACCGTTCGCAGCAACGAGCCCAGCCCGGGCTGGCAGGGGCCGCTGGTGTTGGGCTGGGCGGGCATGCGGGGGTGGTGTCGTTGGCCGCCGCGCTGTCCATTCCGCTGCTGGCCAACGGGCAGCCGTTTCCGCAGCGCAACCTGATACTGTTCATCACCTTCGTGGTGATACTCGTGACGCTGGTGTTCCAGGGGCTCAGCCTGCCGGTTCTCATCCGGCTTACCAGGCTCGACGAGCTGGAAGAGCCCGTGCCGCCCGAGGAGCAGGAAGCCGGCGTGCGGCTGCGGCTGCGCAAGGCGGCCATTGCCCACCTCAAGCAGCAGTACGCCGAGGAAACCCGCGCCAACATGCTGATTGGCCGCTTGCAGCAGCGCATGGAAACCGAAGTGCAGCTGACCGCCCACACGCTGGAGTCGCTGGAGTTTGACGAGCGCCAGCGCGCGGCCCTGCACCAGTACCACCGCGTGCTGCTCGACGTGCTGCGCGTGCAGCGGGCCGAGCTGTTTGAGATGCGCCGCCACAACACCTTCGACGACGAAGTGCTGCGCCAGCAGGAAGCCCAGGCTCGACCTGGACGAGGCCAAAGTCCAGCACATTGAGCACGACGATTACCAAACCCCGTAGCGAAATGAGGCGCGGCCAGCGCCAAATCCTCCCGCTCAGCATAATGCCGAGCTAATTCTGAAAAAATATCCCGCTCAGGGCTTCAAAACTGCGTAATTTGCGTGCTGTGCTACGCCCCATCTACTTCCTGTTGTTGCTGACCCTGGGTGCTACCCAATTGCCAGCGTGTGCCCAATCGTCGGACACTACGGTGGCCGTGGTGCTGCCGGCCGGCAAACTGCCCTGGCTGCAGCTGCAGCTGGATAGCTCGGCCATTTTGCGCCAGCACCAGGTGGGCATCAGCCTGGCCGATGCGGCCACCGGCGAAACCTTGTTTAGCTACAACGACGCCCGCTATTTCACGCCGGCCAGCATGATGAAGCTGTTCAGCTTCTACGCCGGCCTGCACCTGCTGCCCGACTCGCTGCCCAGCCTGCGCTACTTCTCGCGCGGCGACACCCTGTTTTTCCAGGGCACCGGCGACCCCACCTTCCTGCACGGCGACGTGCCCAGCCGCCGCGCCTACACCTTCCTGCAAAGCCGGCCCGAAAAGATGCTGGCCTACTGCGACATCGCCACCGTGCCCACCTACGGCCCCAGGCCTGGGCTGGGACGATTTCACGTTTTATTTCCAGCCCGAGCGCACGGCGTTTCCTATTTATGGCAACACGGTGCGCTTTTATGCCGCCGCCCCGCTGCCCCGCAAGCGCACCGGCGGGTCTGCCGCGCTGGCGCACGGCCTGGCCCTGCCCCAGCGGGTACGGGTGCTGCCGCGCTCCTTTGCCCCGCTCACTGAGGCGGCGCCGGCCAACTTCCTCTCGCCCGACATCGACCCGGATACCCACGTGCGCCGCGACCCGGCCACGAACCATTTCTACACCCTGCCCTCGCCCAAGAAGTGGGTCGATGAGGTGCCGTTCCGGACCAGCCGCACGCTGCTGCTGCGCATGCTGGGTGACACCCTGCGCCGGGCCATTGTGGGCGTGCCGTGGCACCCCAGGCCCACCGATGCCGTGCGCACCCTGCGCGGCCTGCCGGTCGACTCGCTCTACCGCCGCATGCTGCGCGTGAGCGACAACTTCCTGGCCGAGCAGCTGCTGCTCATGTGCAGCACCGCCCTGGGCCACGACTCGCTGAGCACCAGCCGGGCCATTCGCTACACCCTGAAAAAGCACCTCAACACCCTGCCCGACAAGCCCGTGTGGGTCGATGGCTCTGGGCTCTCGCGGCTCAACCTGGTGTCGCCGCGCAGCTTCACGGCGCTGCTGCTCAAGCTGCACCAGGAAGTGCCCGAGCCGCGCCTGCTCAGCGTGCTGGCCGCCGGCGGGCACCAGGGCACGCTCCGCAAGCGCTACCACGACGCCAGCGGCACCTGGTTCTGGGGCAAGACCGGCACGCTGACCAACAACGTGAACATTGCCGGCTACGTGCGCACCAAGAGCGGCCGGCTGGTGGCGGTGAGCTTCTTCAACAACGGCTTTCCGGGCGACGACCAGCCCGTGCGCAACGAAATGGAGCGCCTGCTCCGCGAGGTGCGCGACCGGCTGTAGGGCGCGCACGAGCGGGGCACTTTCAGCGAGCGAAAAACGTACCTTCGAGCATGAGCCCCGTTTTTAAGTCCCGCGACAAAGCCCAGATTGACGAGCAGCAGCGCCGCTACTACTGGAGCCTGACGCCGCACGAGCGCCTGGCCCTAGCCGTGCGCCTCAACCAGCAGGCGCGGCTGATTTACACTGCCAACCCGGCCAACCCACCCCTGACGACCGATGGAGGACGAGTACTTAAATCTGCTGCGCCAATTCCACGCCGAGGGCGTTGAGTACGTGGTGGTAGGCTGATACGCGGTGATTGCGCACGGTTTTCCGCGCACCACCGGCGACCTGGACCTGCTGGTGCGGCCCAGTGCGGCAAATGCCCGGCGCGTGGTGAAGGCCCTCGGCCAATTTGGCTACACCCAGGGAGAGTTCGAAGAAGCCGATTTCGTCACGGTTCCCAATTTCATATCCTTCCACACTAATGGCGTGTGGATTGATTTGCTGACCGAATTGCAGGGCGTGGGGTTTGATGAAGCGTTTTCTACCGGCTTAGAGCTGGTATTTGCCGACGTGCCCGTCCGGTACATAGGCCTCGCGGCGTTGC
Source organism: Hymenobacter humi (assembly GCF_042665855.1). Taxonomy (NCBI): domain Bacteria; kingdom Pseudomonadati; phylum Bacteroidota; class Cytophagia; order Cytophagales; family Hymenobacteraceae; genus Hymenobacter; species Hymenobacter humi. The sequence goes on from NZ_JBHTEK010000001.1 coordinate 2,166,956, forward strand.
GCGCCGCCAAGCAGGCCAGTGGCCGCCCCCAAGACCTGCGCGACTTGGAAAACCTGCCTTCCTAAAACTCGCGACAAAACCGTAACTCATGGCCCATGTACTTGATAATCCCGTCTGGAACGCCCTGATTTCCGGCAATAAAGGCCTGTCCGAAGGCGTAGATGGGGTGAAGTATTTTGCCAGCGACGTTTCGCCCTTTGTTGGGTTTGAGACGCTTGCGCCGCAGTGCTTTGGGCTGCTGCACGACCTCATGCCCACGCAGCGGCTTTTAGGAGTGGTCAGCCCGGCGGCGCTGGCTATTCCAGGCCAGTGGCAGGTGGTGCAGCAGATGCAGGTGCTGCAAATGGTTCAGGAAGCTGCGACTGCGGATGCGGTGGCGGAGGAGGCGCGGCTAATTCCCCTGGGGCAGGAGCATGTGCCCGCCATGCTGGCCCTGACCAAGCGCACCAACCCCGGCCCATTTGCCAGCAATACCATTGCGTTTGGGCACTACGCGGGTATTTTCGATGGAAATGAGCTGGTGGCCATGGCCGGGCAGCGGCTGCACCCGGAGCCGTATGCCGAAATTAGCGCCGTGTGCACGCATCCCGACTACCTGGGCCGGGGCTACGCCAGGCAGCTCCTCCAGTACCAGGCCCGGCGCATCAGAGCGGAGGCGGGCATCCCCTTTCTGCACGTGAAAGCCGACAACACGGGCGCGATAAAGCTCTACGAGTCCTTAGGCTTTAGAACCCGCAAGGAGATGAGCTTTTACATCATTCGGAAAGCCCCGAACGCCACGCAACCGGAGGGCCAGTGACTGGTTGAGCTGTTTGGGTAGCAGGTTACGGTCCTTTAGTACAGCACCCGGAACTTGATGGTGTGCTCCACTTCGCGCAGGGCCTTAATGACTTCCTGGTCGTACTCGCGGTTGATGTCGGTGATGACGTAGCCGATTAGCTCGTTGGTTTTCAGGTACTGGCCCAGGATGTTGACGTGGTGCGCGGCCAGCACGTTGTTGATTTTGGCCAGCACGCCGGGTACGTTGGCGTGGATGTGGATGAGGCGGTGGGCCTGCTGCACCGGCAGCTGAATGTTGGGAAAGTTCACCGACTGCTGGGTGTTGCCGGTGTTGATGTAAGCCATGATGCGCTCGGGCACAAACTCGGCGATGTTGCGCTGGGCCTCGGCCGTGCTGCCGCCGATGTGGGGCGTGAGCAGTACGTTGGGCAGGCCGCGCAGCTCGCTTTCGAAGCTCTCGTGGTTGGTCTTGGGCTCGTAGGGAAACACATCCACGGCCGCGCCGCCGAGGTGGCCCGAGCGCAGGGCGGCGGCCAGGGATGGCACGTCCACCACATGGCCGCGGGCGTTGTTGAGAAACAGCGCCCCGGGCTTCATGAGGGCAAATTCGGCGGCGCCGATGAAGTTCTCGTTGGCCGTGCGGCCGTCGATGTGCAGGGTCACCACGTCGGCCTGCGCGAGCAGCTCCTCCAGGGTGCGGCACTTCACAGCGTTGCCCAACTGCAGCTTTTCGGCGATGTCAAAGTACACCACCTTCATGCCCACGGCCTCGGCCACCACCGACAGCTGCGAGCCAATGTTGCCGTAGCCGATGATGCCCAGCGTCTTGCCCCGAATCTCAAACGAGCCTTTGGCCGACTTGTCCCACTCGCCGGCGTGCATTTTCGGGTTCTTTTCCGGGATGCGGCGGGCCAGCACAATGATTTCGCCCAGGGCCAGGCTCAACTACCGAGCGGGTGTTGCTGAATGGGGCGTTGAACACGGCCACGCCGCGCTTCATGGCCTCGGCCATCTCAATTTGATTGGTGCCGATGCAGAAGGCGCCGATGGCAATCAAGCGGTTGGCTGCTTCCAGTACCCGCTCCGTAACCTGGGTTTTGCTCCGGATGCCGAGGATGCTCACGCCCTCGATGCGCTCAATCAGCTCGTCTTCGTCGAGGCCGCCGGGCACGCTTTCCACCTGGTAGCCTTCGGCGGTGAACAGCTCCCGGGCGCGGGCGTCGGGGTTTTCGAGGAGCAGGACCTTGATGCGGTTTTTGGGGTACGAAAGGGTCATCGGGAGCTTGAGTGGTATAGAAATTCGTCGAAGGTGGGCAGCACCTCGTCGGCGCGGGCCACCACGGTGGGGCGGGCCACGTTTTCGGTGTAGGCATAGAAGCGGTGGGCCAGGCCGGCTTCGCGGATTTGGTAGTCGGTGTAGCCGTCGCCGAGCACGTACACGGGGCCGTCGAGGTCGAGCAGCACGAGCCGGCGGATTTTACCGCCGTCGCGGCTGAGCACGTTGGCTGGGTCGCAGCCGGTGATGTTGCCGGCCTCGTCGAAGGTGAAGGTGTTGGCCAGCACGTGGTCGGGCGCAATGCCGAACTCGGCCACCACTGGCTCAATAAACTCCCGAAAGCCGCTGCTCACCACGTAAATGCGGTCGGCGAACTGCCGGAAGAAGGCGCTGTTGCGCTGAATGCTCTCGCTCACCTTGGTGTGCAGGCGAGCCACTAGCGGCGCGAGGTGCTGCCGGTTGGCGCCCAGCAGCGCCAGCCGCCGCGCCAGCGACTCCTGAAAGCCGATTTCGCCGGCCATGCCCTGGTCGGTAAGCGCCCGAATCTGAGCTACTACCGCGGCTTGGTCGGGGTGGCCCTGCAGGGCAATGTCGGCCAGGCTCGTCGAGGCCTTCGACCTGCGTGAAGGTGGAATCGAAATCGAATACGAGGTAGGGCAGGGGAGCGGCGGCGGTAGGCATATACACAAAGATGCTAGCCATGCCCGCTTGCCGGGCCATTTGCCAGCGAAGTATTTTAGGCAAGAGGGCTGGAGTGCTCAATCTGGCTTGTGAGCGTCTGTTTGAGATATGGCAGAACCCCGTTTCCATCCTGCTTCAGCTGGCGTCCGCTTGTCGAACCGAAGGTCGGCGTAGCCAAGCATCTCTACTATTTCGTCTGTCATGCTTCGCAGGCGGACGCCAGATGAGCATGACAGGCAATTGAATGGGTAGCCAAGGCAGGTGGGCTGTTTGTAACGCCAGAGGTTCCACAGCCTGCTGGCTTGCCCAATCCCGCTCAGCCCGCAGCTCCACGATAACCAACATTGCCCGGGCCAAGTACAGCCAGCATACTCTTACCCTCAACGGCGCGGTCATGGCAGGCAAGCAGGAAGTTGAATTGACGCTCGAATCCGTCACGGCGCACCGCACCATCGAGGGAGTGGAGGAACTGAGCCTGAACACCACCGATGGCATCATCACGGCGCGGCTGCACCCGGCGCCCGACGGGGCGCCCGCCGTGGTGTGGGTGGGCGGCTCGGGCGGCGGGCTCGATGGGCCGGCCTGGGGCATGTACCCGCGCCTGGCGGGCCAGGCTCGCGGCCCGGGGAATTGCCTCGCTGCGCCTGCACTACCGCCGGCCCAACCAGCTCGAAGACTGCGTGATGGATACCCTGATTGGGGCCGAGTATCTGGCGCTGAAGTGCGGCTATCAATCCATTGCGTTGGTGGGCCACTCATTTGGCGGGGCCGTGGTGATTGCGGCCGGCGCCCTCAGCAACACCGTGACCGCCGTGGTGGCCATGAGCAGCCAAACCTACGGCACCGACCTGGTTCCGCGGATAAGCCCGCGCCCCCTGCTGCTGCTACACGGCTCGGCCGATGAAGTGCTGTCCGATGCCTGCTCGCGCTACATCTACGCCCACGCCAAAGAGCCCAAAGAGCTGCGCCTGTACCCCGGCTGCGGCCACGGCCTCGACGAATGCCGCGAGCAAGTGGACACCGAAGTCGTGGGGTGGCTCGTAAAGCAGCTCACCGCCCCCAAAGCAGTTCATTAAATCCGAGAAAATGCCCTTGCCCCTTACCTTGCCCGCCGATACTCCTCGGCCTCCAATGCTTCAGCGCCTGCTTTTTGTGTACAACGCCGATGGCGGCCTGCTGCCCAGCCTCAAAGATGCGTTTCATAAGGTGCTCTCGCCCAGTACGTACCCATGCTCGCTGTGCGGCATTACCCACGGCACCACCCAGATGCGGCCCGAGTGGAAGCAGTTTGTGAAGGCCCTGCCCGTGTCGGTTGCGTTTCTGCACCGCGACGAGTTTGCGCGCGACTTCCCGCAGTGGCAGCAGCAACAGCTGCCGGCGGCCTTTGCCGAGTCCGATTCGGGCGCGCTGCTGCCTTTTATCCAGGCCCAGGAAATGGACGCTACGGACCTGAATGGGCTGATGGCGCTGGTGCAGGCCCGGCTAGCGCAGGGGTAGTCTGCACTCGTACATTTGGTGCCGAACAAAACGCCCGGCAGCCGGCCTTTGGCATGCTGACGAAGGAAGCATCCTATCACGGCTCAACGATTCGTTCATCCGTGATAAGATGCTTCCTTCGTCAGCAGGACAGACGAGGTGAGCTGCCGGGTTAGTATTGTACTCTCTTCAAACTGCTTTCAACACCTTTTTCTTCCCGCCTTTCATATGACAATACGGTTATTCTCAAATGTGCTGCTGGGGGCCGCGCTGCTCACGGCCGGCGCAGTTTCGGCCCAACAGCCGGCCGCGGGGCCCGCTTATGACGCCCGCACGCTGTTCAGTCCCATGTTCGTTGAGCAGCTGGCCACGCCCACGCGCACAGCCGGCGGCCAGCCGGGGGCGGCGTACTGGCAAAACGCGGCCGACTATAAAATCGACGCCAGCCTCGACGACAAAACGGCCCGCGTGACGGCCACCGTCAACATCACCTACACCAACAACAGCCCCGACCGCCTCTCCTTTGTGTGGCTGCAGCTCGACCAGAACCTGTTTCGGGCCGACTCGCGCGGGGCGGCGGCCACGCCCGTGAGCGGCGGGCGCTTTGGCAACGCGGCCCGGGGCTTCCGGGGCGGCGACAGCCTCCAAACCGTGACCATTGAGCTGCACGGCAAGAAGCAGAGAGCCAACTACCGCGTGAACGATACGCGCATGCAAATCTTCCTGCCCGAAGACCTGAAGCCCAAGGGCGACAAGCTGGGTATCCGCATCAGCTATGCGTTTAATATCCCCGAATACGGCGCCGACCGCCTCGGCCGGCTCAAGACCCAGAACGGCGAAATCTTCGAGGTGGCGCAGTGGTACCCGCGCATGGCCGTGTACGACGACGTGGAAGGCTGGAACACGCTGCCCTATATGTCGGCCGAGTTTTACCTGGAGTACGGCAACTACGACTACACCATCAACGTGCCGGCCAACTTCATCGTGGGCGGCTCGGGCGAGCTGGTGAACCCCGCCGAAGTGCTGACGGCCACCCAGCAAAAGCGCCTGGCCCAGGCCGCCGGCTCCGACAAAACCGTGCTGCTGCGCTCGGCCGAGGAAGTGACCCAGGCCAACTCCCGGCCGGCCGGCAAGAACGGCCGCCTGAGCTGGCACTTCCGCTGCCGCCAGGCCCGCGACGTGGCCTGGGCGGCGTCGGCCGCTTTCGTGTGGGATGCTGCCAAGATGAACCTGCCCAGCGGGCGCAAGTCGCTGGCTATGTCCCTCTATCCCACGGAGTCGGCCCAGGATACGGCCTGGAACCGCTCGACAGAATACGTGAAGAAAAGCATCGAGTACAACTCCAAGCAGTGGTACGAGTACAGCTACCCGGTGGCCACCAACGTGGCCGGCGTAGTGGGCGGCATGGAGTACCCGGGCATCGTGTTTTGCGGCGCCAAAGCCCGCAAAGCCAGCCTGTGGGGCGTGACCGACCACGAATTCGGCCACAACTGGTTTCCGATGATTGTGGGCTCGAACGAGCGCAAGTACCCGTGGATGGACGAGGGCTTCAACACGTTTATTAACATCCTCTCGACCGGGGCCTTCAACAACGGCGAATACGCCAAGCTGCTGAACGACACGGTGCGGCTGGCGCAGGGTCTGGCACGTGCCATCGCCATCCCGGCCGTCGACCCGCCCTACACCGTGCCCGACGTGACGCAGGCCCAGAACCTGGGCTTCGCGGCCTACAGCAAGATGGGCTACGGCCTGTTTATGCTGCGCGAAGAAGTGCTCGGGCCCGAGCGGTTCGACTTCGCATTCCGCACCTACATCAAGCGCTGGGCCTTCAAGCACCCGCAGCCCAAGGACTTTTTCCGGACCATGAATGAGGCCAGCGGCGAAGACCTGAGCTGGTTTTGGAAGGAGTGGGTGTACAACAACTGGACCCTCGACCAGGCCGTGACCACCGTGGCCTACGTCAACCAGGACCCGACCCAGGGCGCGCTCATTACCATCGAAAACCGCGGGCAGGCCGCCATGCCCGTCACGGCCGAGGTGCGCGAAACCAACGGCAAAACCAGCCGCGTGCAGCTGCCCGTGGAAATCTGGCAGCGCGGCGGCACCTGGACGTTCCGCTACAATTCGACCACGCCGCTCACGCTCGTGCGGCTCAACCCCAGCAAACTGCTGCCCGACGCTAACCCCAATAACAACGTGTGGCGGCCCCAGGTGCTGAAGTAGCGGGGACCTCGCCCTCGGCAGAACCTCACCCCCGGCCCCTCTCCAAAAGAGAGGGGAGCTACGGCACAAGGGTTAGCTCAATTATAAAGCAAAAGGCCCGGCTCAAGTTAGCCGGGCCTTTCTGTTTGCTGATTAACGTCAGGCTCCCCTCTCTTTTGGAGAGGGGCTGGGGTGAGGTTCACGACCGAACTGCGCGCCCGCTGTCCTGCCATTTGGGGTCGTAGTGCGCGCCACCGAACAAGTAGAGCATCATGGCGCGGGAATAACGCAGGATTAGCGGCGTAAGCAGCAGCGTGACCACCGTCACCGTCACAACATACACCCACGTGTCGGGATTGCCGAAGAAGTAGTAAAGCGGCACGCCCACCAGAAAGATGGTGGCCACGTTGAAGGCGAAGGTGATGTACATCGAGCCGAAATAAAACCCCGGCTCGGGCTCGAAGGACTGGTTGCACACCGGGCATAGAGCCGGCATGTCGGCAAACTTGGTAATGTTGAGCGCGGAGTGGCTGAAAAGCTTGCCCTGGTGGCAGCGCGGGCAGCGCAGGGCCAGCAGGGCCATGGTGTTGGAATCGATGCGAGTGGCCATAACCAATAGAGTAAGTCGAGAAGGGGTAGAAAGTATACGAGCAAATACGAAGCTCGCCTAGCGCCGCAGCGAAGTAAATGCTGCTTGAGCTGCTTTACCCTACAAAATTACCAGCCCCGCCAGCCCCACTGGCAGCCCGGTTTCGGGCAGCTACAGGACAAATCAACGCTGCTGCCGAAACGCCTCGGGCGTGGTGCCGGTGTACTTACGGAAGTAGCGCACGAAGTACGAGGCATCCTCAAACCCCAGGCTCGTAGGCCACCTGCGCCACGCCCAGGGCCGAGTGGCTAAGCAGGCGCTGCGCCTCCACCGTCACCCGCTCGTGAATGAGGGCGCTGGCGGTTTTATTAAGCACCCGGCGGCACAGGGCGTTGAGGTGGTTGGCCGACAGGTGCAGCAGGTCGGCGTAGTCGCTCACGCTGCGTTTGGTGCGGTAGTGCTGGTTGAGCAAGGTACCAAACTGCCGAATCTGCTGCTGGGCCAGGCCCGTTTCGGCGGTGGGCTGCGCGGGGCAGTGCCGCGCGGCCAGCTCCAGGCACAGGTGCAGGTAGCTGCGAAAAACCTCGGCTTGGTTGGGCTGCGGCGTTTGGTACTCGGCCAGCAGGCACTCGACCAGCGGGCGGATGTCGGTTTCGGCGGGCGGCAGGTACAGCACCGGCGGGTGCGTGCTGTTGAAAAACGGGTAGTCGTAGAGGGCGCTGCCGGGGTAGCGAAACAGGTAGAAGTCGGTGGCGAAGAACGCCACGTAGCCGCACGCATCGGCTCCCAGCGCCAGTGGTGCACCTGCCCGGGCGCCAGCAGAAACAGGCTGCCCGGCCGCATTTCGTACGTCACCAAATCGATGGTGTGCGTGCCCGTGCCGGCCGTGATGTAGAGCAAAAGGTAGAAATCGTGCGCGTGCGGCAGGTTCACGTGCGGAAATTTTACCACGTGCGTTTCCAGCCGTTCGCAGTAGTAGGGCGTGCGGGCCAGGGGCGGGGGAAACGAGGCCAGGGCCAATACCGGAGGGCCAGCAGCTTTCATGGGCGGGAGCAGGGAAGGGGGCGAAAGTAGGCACAGTGCACGGCTCAACTTCGGCTAAGCGGGCCCAATCACTGCTCCGCTTGCTCCGGGGCCGCCCCGCAGGAGGTAACTTTGTGTACTGCTGGGGTCTGGTTGGCCCTGACTGGCGCGTGCTTTCGGGCATGTGGACCTCGGGCGCATTCTTCGGAAGCGGCCGTGGCAAGGGGCCCGCTCTGGGCACCTTCCCAGCTCGACCGACGCCCGCCAGCAGCGTTTTAGTGCCTTTTTGTTGTGAATATTCTGTTGTTGAACAGCGCAGCCGTTTGGGCTGGGCTGCTGGGGGCGAGCGTCTTGCTGTCCAGCTTTAACGCCTCCGAGCATAAGCCGACCGCGCCGGCCAGGCGCAGCCGCACGTTTGTGCTCACCACCACAGCCACTGTGCCCGCGGCCCCGACCGGCACCCCCGTCGATTTCTGGTTGCCCATACCCCATTCCGATGGCAGCCAGGACGTGCGTGACCTCAAAATTGAGTCGCCCGTGCCCTATAAAATCGAGAAAGGCGCCTACGGCAACAAGATGCTGCACCTGCAGTTGGCTACTCCGCCGGCCGCGCCCGTGCTGGTCAAGCTCACGGCCACCATCACCCGCCGCGAGCACCTCAACCTGCTGGCCACCAGCCCAACCACCCAGGAGCACGCTAAAAAAGAAAAGCGCGACGCCGACATGGCCCGCTGGCTGGCCCCCGACCGCCTCGTGCCCCTCGACCCCCTCATCCACCAGCAGGCGGAAGAAGTGGTGGCCAAAGCCGGCGCCAAAACCGACCTCGAAAAAGCCCGCGCCATCTACGAGCACGTGGTGAGCACCGTGACCTACGACAAAACCGGCCAGGGCTGGGGCCGCGGCGACATCTACTACGCCTGCGACGCCCGCCGCGGCAACTGCACCGATTTTCACGCCATCATCATCGGCTACTGCCGGGCGGTGGGCATTCCGGCGCGCTTCAGCATCGGGCTGCCGCTACCCGCCGGGCGCGGCAAGGGCGAAATCAAAGGCTACCATTGTTGGGCTGAATTCTACACGCCCGAAACCGGCTGGGTGCCCGTCGACGCGTCCGAAGCCGCCAAGGACCCGAGTAAGCGCAACTACTTCTTCGGCGCGCACGACGAAAACCGCGTGGAATTCACCCGCGGCCGCGATGTGGTGCTCGCGCCCCGCCAAGCCGCTGCGCCGCTCAACTACTTCGTGTACCCTTACGCCGAAGCCGATGGCAAGCCCCTGGAAGTAGCCAAGACGTATGAGTTTGCCGACGTGACGGAATAAGGCATCCTAAGTGGCTCAACCAGCTGGCGAGTAGGGCAATCAAGGGATAATTGGTATATTCAGCCCTTCCTGATTTGCCGTCCGTTGGTAGTACACTTTCAGCCGCCCGCCCCGCCGCTTCGGCCCTTTGTGCAGCACTATATGCTGGTGCACACCCGCTACGCCGTCGCTCCCGAGCGGGCGGTGAAGCCCATGCCGCCGGCCCCGCAGCACTGCCTCTACTTCTACCCGCGCGACGAAGTGTGGACGTATCATTACGGTCAGGGGCGCGACATTCGCTCGCCGCGCAGCATCATCGTGGGGCCGCAGGTGTCGCGGGTCGACCTCCGTTTTTCGCCCGACCACCTGGTGCTGTGCGTAGCGTTTTGGCCCGGCGGGCTGCACCGGCTGCTGGGCGTGCCCGTGCAGGAGCTGTTCGACTTTGCCGCCGAAAGCCGCGCCCTGCTGGGCCCGGAAATCGATGAGCTGGACGCGCGGCTAAGCGAAACCATCGAATACGCGGCCATGCTGGACGTGGTAGAAGCCTACTTGCTGCGGCGCCTGCGGGCCCTGCGCCATCCGGCCCGGCCCATCGATGCCCTGCTGCCGCAGCTGGTAGCGGGCGCTTTGCTGCCCACCGTCGACCAGCAGGCGGCCGCGGCCTGCCTCAGCCCCCGGCAGTTCGAGCGCAACTTTCGGGAGCGGGTGGGCATGTCGCCCAAGCTGTACGCCCGCATCGTGCGCTTCGACCGCGCTTTCCGGCTCAAGGAGCGCCGGCCCGGGCTCGACTGGCTGGACGTGGCCACCCGCGTGGGATACTTCGATTACCGCCACCTGGTGCGCGATTTCAAAGCCTTTGCCCACGTGACGCCGCCCTTGTTGCTAGCGGCGGAAGAGGCTCATACCCAGGTGCTGGCTAAATTGGGGTAGGGCTGTAAATGTCGGATTTTTACTACCTGCCCGGTAGGCGGCACGGCTAGGTTTGCAGGGTACTTAAACCCCCAAACCAATGCCCATGAAAACCTTGTTTTTTGCCCTGGTCGGCCTGCTGGCCGCCCACCAGACGCTGGCCAAGGCCCCGGCCTCCGGCCCCAAAATCTCCGCCGACGACGATGACGCCATCCGGAAAGTAATTGACCGCATGAATGCCAATTATACCGACCACCACTTCCAGGACATGGCCACCTACACCACTCCCGACGTGAGCTGGGTGAACATCGTGGGCATGTGGTGGCGCGGCCGGGCCCAGGTGCAGGCCGCTCACCAGGCCATTTTCGATAACCTGTTCAAAGGCGTCGCCTTTACGCCCGGCCCCGTGGTTATCAGGGCCGTAACGCCCGAGGTGGCCGTGGTGAACGCCACCTACCACGTGGGCGCCTTCTACCCACCCGACGGCGTGAACCGGGGCACCAACAAGTGGGGCGACAACCAGAACATCGTGACCCTGGTGATGGTGAAGCAGCAGGGCCGCTGGCTGCTCACGGCCGGCCAAAACACCCAGGTCGATGCCAAGGCCAAGGACCCCACGGTGGTAAGCGCCAAATAGCCCAACTGCAACCGCATTGTTGCCAGGTACTGCCGTGCTTTAATAAAGCCACTTTGCTGGTACTGAACGCCAGGTGTCTCCGAAGAAAGAGGCGCACGGCGTTCAGTACCAGCAAAGTGGCTCTTTGCTTAAGAGGCAGATTGCCTACGCCTTTACGGGCTGCGCCTGCTGCAGCGTCTGCAAATCCTCGGCTGTCAGCTGCAGCTCAGTGGCTTTGAGCAGCTCCGTGACTTGAGCTACGCTGGTGGCGCTGGCAATGGGGGCGGCCACGCTCGGGGCCTGCATCAGCCAGGCCAGGGCTACCTGGGCGGGCGTGGCCTGCTGGCGGCCGGCCACAGCGTCGAGGGCGGTGAGGATGCCCAGGCCTTTTTCGTTGAGGTACTTCTGGCCCACGCCGCCGCCGCGGGGCTTTTCTGCAAGTCGGCCTCGGTGCGGTACTTGCCGGTGAGGAAGCCCGCGGCCAGCCCGTAGTAGGGGATGGCGCTGATGTTTTCCTCCAGCAGCACCGGCACCAGGTTTTTCTCGAAATCTTCCCGGTCGTAGAGGTTGTAGAGGTTTTGCAGGGTTTCGTAGCGCGGGTAGCCGTGCTGCTGGCTGGCTGCCAGCGACTCGCGCAGGCGCTCAGCCGTGAAGTTGGAGGCGCCGATGGTGCGCACCTTGCCCTCTTTTACGAGTTGGGCATAAGCTTCCAGGGTTTCCTCCACGGGCACGGTGGGGTCGTCTTTGTGCGACTGGTACAGGTCGATGTAATCGGTGCCGAGGCGCTTGAGCGAGCCTTCCACGGCCCGCAGAATGTAGTTTTTGGCCAGGCCCTTGTTTTCGGTGTTCACTTCCCAGCCCACTTTGGTGGCAATCACGACGTCGTCGCGGCGGCCGCGCTGCCTGAGCCACTTGCCGATGATGATTTCGGATTCGCCGCCCACGTGGCCGGGCACCCACACCGAGTAGCCGTCGGCGGTGTCGATGGCGTTGCCGCCGCCCGCCACAAAGGCGTCGAGCACGGCGAAGGATGTGGCTTCGTCGACGGTCCAGCCGAAGACGTTGCCGCCCAGCATCAGGGGCGAGATTTGGAGGCCTGAGCGGCCGAGTTGACGGGTTTGCATCGCTAATTGGAATTGAAGGTTCGAAAGTAAAAAAGACGGGCTTAGGCTTCGTAGAATTCCAGCGGCAGCCCGTCGGGGTCGCTGAAAAAGGTGAAGCGGCGGCCGGTCAGCTCGTCGGTTCTGATGGGCTCGCAGGCCACCGCGTGCTGCTCGAGGTGCCGGATGGCGGCGGCTACGTCGGTCACTGCGAAGGCGAGGTGGCGTAGGCCAGCCGCCTCGGGCCAGCTTGGGCGCGGGGGCGGGCTGGGAAAGGAAAACAGCTCAATCAGGTAGTGGCCGTTCACGGCCAGGTCCAGCTTGTAGGAGTCTCGTTCGGGGCGGTAGGTTTCGGCCAGCACTTCCAGCCCCAGGACTTCGGTGTAAAAGCGCTTCGAAGCAGCGTAATCGGAACAAATAAGGGCAACGTGGTGCAGGCCCAGAAGCAGCGGCATATAAAGGGGCTTGATGAAGAATAGCAATACCCCAAAAACCAGCCCGATGTTCGGAAAAGCCGGGGCAGGCGGTAAGATGACCCGGCCCAAAAATTGAGCTAAGTGCCTGTTCGAGAAATACCCCCACAAAAAATGCCGTCATGCTGAGCTTGTCGAAGCATATTTCCCTCACTCGGTACTATTCCAATCGTCTGTCATGCTCATCTAGCGTCCGCCTGCGAAGCATCTTGTTGTGCCACAACGATTCCGTGCCAACGTGAGAAGATGCTTCGCAGGCTCAGCATGACAAGAGGCGCGGGCGAGATGCTTCGGCAGGCTCAGCATGACGGCCTTTTTGTGGGGATGGTATTTTTTCGAATAGGCGCTAAGTAACCCGCCGGGCCGTGCACGCGGGCAGCCAGTGGCCTTCGCGGCAGGTGGGGCAGGCCAGGGCGGGCGCGGGCTGCGCGTCCAGCACGTGGCCGCAGTTTACGCAGGCGTGGAGACCCGCCGTGGCAATGGTTTCGCTGGCTCGGGCCAGCTCCTGGGGAGGATGGACAGGCCGGGCCGCACGTCGGCGTCTTCGTAGAAAAACAAGCTCAGGCTCGCCGGTGGCTTCGCTGTACACGGCCTTGAGCTGGCCCAGGTGCTCGACCTGCTGCTGGCGCAATTCCCCAAACAGCTCCTTGTGGGTGAGGTTTTGGGCGTGAAAATTAGCCCAGTGCAACCGGCCCTGGTGCAGCAGCAGCACGTCTTTGCCCTCCATCCAGTCGCTGAACTTGGGCGAGATTTCGGTGAGGTAGTTGAACAGCCAGTACAGCCCCATCACCACCCCAAACACGATGACAGCGTGGCTGAGCGGCACTTCGGGGTAAACATGGTGTCGCCCGCAATCGAGCCCAGCCCAATCACGATGCTCAGCTCAAAAGGGAAAGCTGCTTCACGCTGCGGCGCCCCGTGATGCGCAAGGCCAGCAGCAGCATGAGGTACGTCACCACGCACCGGAAAAGGACTTCTACGGCGTAAAGCGGGGAGTTTTCGCCGGGCCACCACAAGCGCTGCCAGTCAAAAGGCGTAACGGTTTCGGCCAGAAAGAGCATGGGTACGAGCAGAAGGTGAACTTCCCCGGCTCGTCTATTGGGTGGCCAGCACCCGCCAGCCGTGGGCTGCCAGGGGCACGGGACCGGTAGGAGCGGGGCGCTGGCTGAATACGTCAAGCACGACCGCCGGGGTTGCGCTTGTGGGCTGAGGCAATTGCACTTGCTGCGGTTTAGCGCTCAGATTAACGGCCACGATAACGACGTCGTCGCCTTCCCGCCGCTCGAATGCCACCGTTTGGGCGGGGCTGGGCAGGAGGCGAAACTGACTTTCGGCATCGAAGTTCCACAGGGCCGGGTGCCGCTTCTTGAGCTGCAGCAGCGTGGTGTAGAAGCGCTGCAGCGGGTAGCCGTTCCACGGAATGGTGTCTTTGTCGAAAAAGCGCAGCCGCTTTTTCAGGGCCGCCTCCTGCCCGTTGTAGAGCATCGGGATGCCGGGCCACAGGGCCGTGAGCACGGCCATGGGCTGGGCGTTGGCGCCCAGCCGCTCGTACTCGCTGCCGTCCCAGGCGTTGATGTCGTGGGTGCTGGTGAAAGTCATCAGGTTTACGCCGGGCGGGTACATCCGGCGCTCGGCGGCGAGGTACCGCGCCAGCTCCGTCGTGGACTTTTGGCCCTGCCGGGTAAGACCCTGGCCCAGGCTGTCGAGCAGGCCATGCAGGCGCAGGGCGTAGGTGGCGTCGAAAGCTTTTTCGAGCAGGCGCGTATTGGGGTCGAACTCACTCTTCTTGAGGAAGGTGGGCGGGAACAGTTCGTCCCATTCGGCCAGCATGAATACCGGCTTTATCTTCTCCAGCTCCTGGCGCGTGTGGTTCCAGAATTCGGTAGGCACGAGGCCGGCCACGTCGGCCCGGAAGCCGTCGATGTCGGCGTTTTTAACCCAATAGGCCATGCTTTCGGTCATGTACTGGCGTAGGGCGGGCTTGGTATAGTCGAGGTCGATGACGTCCTGCCAGTCGGCCACGGGCGGGCGGAAATGGCCCAGGCTGTCGCGGGTGTACCAGTCCGGGTGCTCTGTGGTGAGGGCGTTGTCCCAGGCTGCTGTGGTTGGCCACCCAATCGAGGATGACGTGCATGCCCAGGCGGTGGGCTTCCTTCACCAGGTGCTGCAGGTCGGCCAGGGTGCCCAGGTCGGGGTTTACGGCGCGGTAGTCGCGCACGGAGTAGGCGCTGCCCAGCGTGCCCTTGCGGTGGCTCACGCCGATGGGGTTGATGGGCATGAGCCACAGAATGCCCACGCCCATTTTCTGCAGGCGCGGCAAGTGCGGCTCCACGGCCCGAAAGGTCCCTTCGGGCGAGAACTGCCGCACATTGACCTGGTATATGGTGGCCGTACTAGCCCACGCCGGGTGCTTCACGGTGAACGCCGCTGCAGGGGGCGCCGCGCCTGCGGCGGCTTGTGTCTCCGTTTCAGTGGAAGAGTTGCTGCCGGACTGGCAAGCGCCCAAAGCCAGCAACGGCACAGCCAGGGCCCATTTTAGGCGGAAAAGCAAGGAAGAAATCATGCCGCAACTTACGGGAAAACCAGTGCCAGGTGGGCTGCGCCATACATAGAGCCTATCCAAATAGACCATAGAATGAAACGTCATGCTCATCTGGCGTCCGCTTTTCGAAGCATCTCGCGTGGGGTAGTAATCCCAAGCAACAGGATTTACTGCTGCGGTAGAGATGCTTCGGCTGCGCTCAGCATGACGACCTATTCGGATAGTCTCTAAAGAGCCTGATTAGAGGCGAAAACAAGCCCCAATTGGGCTGTCCGACGTCAGTAGCCGGGGCCACAGGAAGTTGAGCCAGAAACCTTAACGCCGGCCGACGCCACCCGTACGAGAATACTTGCGGTTGTTTGTCACATCGTTAGGCTGGTGCTATGTCTGTTGCTGCAAATTGGCTGAAGCTTCGGAGGTTTCTGGCGGGGCACCACAAGGCGCTGCTGGTGCTGCTGGCGAGTCTGGTGCTGCCCTGGGTCATTTATGGCGTGCTGGCCAAGAGGGTTTGGGAAACGGGCGGCTTCGTGGGCGACAGAAGGTTTCTGCTGTTTCTGGGCCAGCACGCCTCTCCGGCGCTTGATAAGCTGGCCATTGCCCTTGCCGATGTGGGCGATACCGTGCCCATGATAGGGCTGGCGCTATTGATTACGGTCGGGTTGCTGTGGCGGCGTCACCTCACCCACGCCTGGGTGTTCGTGCTGTCGGTGGGCGGCTCCATGCTGCTCACGCAGCTGCTCAAGCCGCTTTTTGCGCGCCCCCGCCCCGAGCTCTGGGCCAGCATCAAGCCGGCCTTCACCTACAGCTTCCCCAGCGGGCACGCCATGGACACGGCGGCCGTGGCCGCGGCGGTGAGCTTCCTGCTCTGGGAGTACCGCCCGCACCGGCTGGGCTGGACGCTGGGGCCGTTGTTTGCGCTCAGCGTGGGGTGGGCGCGCATGTACCTGGGCGTGCATTACCCCTCCGATGTGCTGGCGGGCTGGGCCTGCGCCGTGGGCTGGGTCACCGGCGTGCAGCTGCTGTTTTCGCCGGTTTTCCGCCCGCTGCGGCAGGGAGCCGCCGCCCTGCCTGGCAAATTACCAGCGGGTGCAGCGCCCAAAGGTGAGGCGAAAAAACATCAGTTCAAGAGTCAGCCCAATAAAGGGGGCATGCGCTAATTTTTGCCTGATAGACTTGTTCCTAAACAAAAAATAAGGAACGTCATGCTGAGCTTGCCGAAGCATCTCGCGTGTGGTAGTAAACCAATCGTAATGAGTGACTGCACGCGAGATGCTTCGGCTGCGCTCAGCATGACGTTCTTTTCATGACGCTCTTTTTGTGCCGAGGTTAATTCAACAAACAATTCCGATTACTAAACGGCAGGCTGCGCCAGGTGCGGGTTGCTGGCCTCGTACCACGCACAGCAGGTGCCACCTTCTTCGAATGTGTTCCCCGGCTGCAAGCCAATCTTCTCCAGGATGCGGCGCGAGCCGGCGTTGTTCACGTCGGCATAGCCGCAGATGCGGGGCAGGCGCATGGTCTCGAAGCCGAAATTGAGCCAGGCCTGGGCCGCTTCGTAGCCGTAGCCCTGGCCCCAGAACCGCGGGATGAAGCGGTAGCCCAGGTCGTAAAAGTCGCGGTGGCCATTCACCGGGCCGGCCACCAGCTTCAGCCCCGCCCAACCCATAAACTCCCCGTGGCCCGCAGCACCACCGCCCACCGCCCGAGGCCGCTGGCCGCGTACTGGGCCTGCACGTAGCGGATGGTTTCCAGGCTTTGGGCTGGCTCGGTCGCGCGTTGCCCGCCAATGCCGTCGAGGTAGAGGTGCACGGCGGGGTCCGAGTCCAGCTCAAACATGCCGGCCGCATCATCCTCGCGCAACGGGCGGAAGTGAAGGCGGGCGGTGTCGAATGGCTGCAGGCTGAACATGGGATAGAAACCAAAAAACTGGAAGCAAGCAGTGAAAACGACGTTTTCAGCTCAATAAATGCAGGAAAGTAGGAAGAAGGCAAGTTACGGCCGTGGCCTCCGATGCAGGATGGACCGTAACTTCTGGTGTCGGTCGGCCTGCTCCGGGTGGACCGGCTTCTTCTGATTTTTTGTTGTTGCGCTATGTCCCACAAAGTCATCCCTTCGCCCTACGCTGCTGTTTTCATCGACTTCGAAAACATCTATTACTTCCTCAAAAGCCACTTCCACGACCCTCCCGAGCTCAACGACTACGTGCTCGACATTGTGGGCACGCTCCGCGAGCAGTTGAGCAAAAAGGCCTCGATTCGCTCATTTGCTACGCGTACGCCGACTTCGAGCGGCTGGCCACCGCCCCACAGGGCGCCCTGTACCTCATGGGCGTGAGCACCCGCAACGTGCTGGGCACTAACCACAAAAACGCCGCCGATATGCAGCTCTGCATCGATGCGCTGGAGGTGATGTACACGCGGCCCGACATCGGGACGTTTGTGCTCGTGGCCGGCGACCGCGACTACATCCCGCTGCTGCAGCACCTGCGCCGCCAGGCCCGGCAGGTGCTGGTGGCCGGCTTCCGCGAGTCGGTATCCGGCGACCTGCTCCAGAACATCGGCGCCGACCATTTTATCGACGCCCGCGAGCTGCTGCCCGACGGCCGGGTAGAGCACCTCGAAAAGCGAAGGGCCGACCGCCAGCGCACCCTGGAAGAAAGCCGCCGCCTGCGCGAGCAGGGCCTGCCGGGAGGCATGGCCGCGGGGCTGGCCGCCCGCGCCGGTGCCATGCCCGAAGGAGCCCGGGACGCCGCCGGAGCCGCCGTGCCCGCGGCCGGAACCATCCGGCCTATTGTGCCAGTAGCGGCCCGGCCCGCCCCCGCATTCCCGACGAAGTGCCCGACTTTGCTCCGGTGCGCCCCTGGTCAGCGATGTCGAGCGCCAAACCCTGGCCTGTATTCTGGCCGAGTTTCTGAAGCTGGAGGCCAAGCAGCAGCGGCGGGTGCGCGAGCTGTGGCTGGGCCCGTTCATGCGCCTGCTCGCCGACGAAATGCCCGAGCTGCCCGACTACGAGCGCCGCGACCTGCTCAACCGGCTGCGTGATGCCGGCGCCATCCGCATCGAAAAGCGCGAAGGCGAGCCCCACCCGTTTTCGGTTATCGTGGTCAATTACCATCACCCCAACGTGCAGGAACTGACCGCCAGCAGCGAGGATAAGGAAGGCCAGAGTGAGCTTAAGCCCTGAAGCCATTTACTGCAAAGCTGCCTGTTTAGATAAAATAGGCCGTTATGCTGAGCGGAGTCGAAGCATCTCGCGTGGTTCAACTAATCCAATCGATTGAGTTACTACCACACGCGAGATGCTTCGACTCCGCTCAGCATGACGGCCTATTCAGCATGGTCATTTGGTTTGGTGCATTTGGCTATTAGTAAGATGGCCTTAAAGTGGGCAGCAAGTCATTCCATGGGGCATCCCGTCGCTTAATGTAGCCTGAGGTACTTCAGAATAAATTATGCCTTTTTCCAAACAAGGAAATTTGGCCCAACCGTAAGAAAGGAACTTTATCTGGTTCTTTGCCCGATATCTGATTATCCTTCCCACGCTCAGCCCTTGCGCATGACCCACCCGAATTCTCCTGGCAAAACCAGTCTGGCCACTGCTTTTCTCACCCTTAGCCTTGCTGCTTTTATGACGACCACGCCCAGCCTTGCCCAAACGACTTCGGGTGCGGGCACTCCCGCGACGGCCTCGGCGGCCGGCAATCCGCTGCTGGCTCCCTGGGCCGGGCCCTACGGCGGCGTGCCGGCCTTCGACAAGGTAAAAGTGGAGCACTTCAAGCCCGCGCTGGAGGCCGCCATGGCCGAAAACCTGCGCGAAATCGACGCCATTGCCGGCAACAAGCAGACCGCCACCTTCGACAACACCATTGGCACCCTCGAGCGGGCCGGGCAGCGGCTCGACGAGGTGCAGACCGTGTACGGCATCTGGTCGGGCACGCTGAGCGGCCCCGAGGTGCAGGCCATTCAGCGCGAAATGGCGCCGCGCCTAGCGGCTTTCTCCGACCAGATTAACCAGAACGCACCGCTGTTTCGCCGCATCGAGGCGGTGTACAATTCGCCCGACAAAAAGAAGCTCACGCCCGAGCAGCAGCGCCTGGCCTGGGTGTACTACAACAACTTTGTGCGGGCCGGCGCCAAGCTCGACGCCACCGCCAAAACGCGCCTGTCGGCCATCAACCAGCAGCTGGCGGGTCTTTTTACCAAGTTCAGCCAGAACGTGCTGGCCGACGAAACCGACTCGGTGCTGGTGCTGAAAACCCCCGCCGATTTGGCGGGCCTGCCGGCGTCGCTGCGCGACGACGCGGCTAACACCGCCACCGCCTGCAAGCTCACGGCGGCCGGCGTTATCACCAACACCCGCTCCAGCATTGAGCCCTTCCTGACTTATTCCGACCAGCGCAAGCTGCGCGAGAAGGCCTGGCGCATGTTCTACAACCGCGGCGACAACGGCGGCACGCACGACAACAACGCCACCATCACCGAAATCCTGCAGCTGCGCGCCGAGCGGGCCAAGCTGCTGGGCTACAAAACCCACGCCCACTGGCGCCTCGACAACACCATGGCCAAAACGCCCGAAGCGGCCATGGCCCTGATGGAGCAAGTGTGGACGCCCGCCGTGGCCCGCGTAAAAGAAGAAGTGGCCGACATGCAGGCCCTGGCCAAGAAAGAAGGCGCCGCGGCCGATTTCAAAATTGAGCCCTGGGACTACCGCTACTACGCCGAGAAAGTGCGCAAGGCCCGCTACGACCTCGACCAAAACGAGGTGAAGCAGTACCTGCAGGCTCGACAAGATGCGCGAGGGCATGTTCTGGGTGGCCGGCGAACTGTTTAATTTCAACTTCACGCCCGTGACCAACGTGCCCGTGTACCACCCCGACGTGAAGGTGTGGGAAGTGAAGGACAAAACCACCGGCCAGCACGTGGGCCTCTGGTACTTTGACCCCTACGCCCGCCAGGGCAAGCGCTCCGGCGCCTGGATGAATGCCTACCGCAACCAGCAGCGCATGGACGGCAAGCCCGTCACGACCATTGTGTCCAACAACTCCAACTTCGTGAAGGGCAAGGAGGGCCAGCCTGTACTCATTTCCTGGACCGACGCCACCACGTTGTTTCACGAGTTTGGCCACGCCCTGCACGGGCTGTCGTCCAACGTCACGTACCCGTCGCTCTCGGGCACGAGCGTGGTGCGCGACTACGTGGAATTTCCCTCGCAGCTGCTCGAAAACTGGCTGCCCACGCCGCAGGTGCTCCAGCGATTTGCGCTGCACTACGAAACCGGCAAGCCCATTCCGCAGGCCCTGGTCGACCGCATCGAGAATGCTTCGACCTTCAACCAGGGCTTCGAAACCACCGAATTCCTGGCCAGCGCCCTTATCGACATGAAGCTGCACCTGGCTGGCGCCCAGAAGATTGACCCCGACAAGTTTGAGCGCGAAACCCTGGCTCAACTCGGCATGCCTCATGAGATTGTGATGCGCCACCGCACGCCGCAATTCTCGCACGTCTTCTCCTCCGACGGCTACTCGGCCGGCTACTACAGCTACCTGTGGTCGGTGGTGCTGGCGGCCGATGCCTTCAGCGCCTTCACCGAAGCCGGCGGCCCTTACGACAAGGCCGTGGGCCAGCGCCTGACCAAGTACATTTTCTCGGTGGGCAACACCGTGGACCCCGCCGAAGCCTACCGCAAATTCCGCGGCCGCGACCCCAAAATCGACGCTCTGATGAAGGAGCGCGGCTTCCCCATGACGGCCAAGAAAACCAGCAAGGCCCCGGCCAAAGCGCCGGTGAAGAAGGCAGCTGGCAAGAAAAGCTAGTTGAGCTGAACCCGAGCCGTTTCCAATGCTCCGTAAAAAACAAGAAGGGCTCCGGCATTTGCCGGAGCCCTTCTTGTTAATAATATCTGCTACTTTAACCGCGGCGCAAGTATTTGAATTATTGATGATTATATAACAAGAGTTGAAATTAGAGGGACATATTCTTAACAAGCCCCCGGCAAACGCGTTGGTAAAGCATTGTTCTCCATCGCCAAGCCTCAAGCTCATGAAGAATCCTCAATCACAAGGAAGACAGGGCAACAGCCAGCTCGACCTGACGCTCAACGCGCTGGAAAGCGGCCTGACCAACGCGGCCGATTTGGCGGGCGCCGACATTTCGGGTTGGATTAGGACCCTGCGCGGCTCCCCGCAGTTTGCCGACATCAGCGCCGAGCTGCAAACCCTGCACGATGCGCTGGAAGACGGCGGCACCCGCGACCCCAGCGCGCTGGCCAGCAGCCTGAGCACCTTGGGCGAGCAAACCACCAGGGCCGCGGCCAAGGCCACGCCCGATGCCCAGGACAAGCTGCGCCAGTTGGGCCAGGCCCTGAGCTCGGCCGCGGTGCAGCTGCGCGGGTAGCCCAACCTTTCGGGTTTCGGGGCAGTAAAGTCAAGGGTTCTTTCCACCCAACTACTTTCCTATGTCCAGATTCAACCCGGCCTCCGCAGGCCAATCCCTCGACGATGCCATCAACGCCGTGAAAGGCGATTTGACCGCCGCACCCGCTGCCAGCCAGCTCGATAGCTGGATGCGCCTGCTCGACGGCACCGGTGCCGGCGCCCAGGGCGCCATGCTCCAGGAGATGACCGACCTGAAAAAATACATAGCCCAGGGCGACGTGGCCAACATCAGCCACGCGCTCAACCGCTTGGGTCTGCTCACCACAAAAGCGGCCACCGAAACCGGCGTCGACGAGGAAATGAGCAGCAAGCTGCGCCGGCTGGGCGAAGCCCTGCAGGCCGCCAGCACCACGGTAGCCGCCTAGCAGTCTCCAGTTTGAAGGGGGCAAGCCAGCTGCACGAGTTGAGCTAAGCTCAACGTTCAGCCATTTGCCCGCAGCAATTAAAAAAGGCGGCCGACTTTCGCGTTGGCCGCCTTTTCTGGCTGAAATCAGCTCAACTCTGCCCGGCGCCGCCAGGCAATGAGGGCTGGCAGTAATTGGCTTTTTGCCTGCCCGCCTGCGTACCTTCGTGCCTGCAAGCCTGGCTTTGCGACCCCACAAAGTGGGAGCGCGGCGCGAATGGGCCGAATTTTCATCTCCCTCCATTCCTCCCATGAGCTTTATTTCCGAAGTAGAATCCAGCATCCAAACCATTTTCGCGGCCATCGGCAGCGGCTTCCAGATGGACCCGGCCGCGGGCTACAACCAGATTGATAACTGGATTCAGCACCTGCGCTCCACCAACGAGCCCGCGCTGCGCCCCATCGTAACAGAGCTGGAAACCCTTCGCGGCCACATCGACAGCAACAACGCCGCCGGCATGGCCGAGGCCTTCCAGAACCTGGGCGAAATGACGGCCCAGTCGGCCCTGTCGGTGCATAACTTCAGCGGCAACGGCGACAAAGCCCGCGAAATCAGCCAGAAGCTGATTGCCGCCGCCGGCAACCTGCGCCTCGTAGCTAACGCTCCAGTAGTTCGCTAACGAACGGATAAAAATCAAAAAGCAGAAGGTCCCGCCGAGCGCATTGCTTGGCGGGACTTTCTGCTTTTTGCGGTTTCGGGCACTTAGCGCGGGTTTGAAACTTGATTTGGCCGGTTAACTGGGTTCCCACAGTTCAAGCTTGTTGCCGTCGGCGTCCATGATGTGGACAAATTTTCCATAGTCGGAATTCGCAATGCTGTCCAGGATGGTCACGCCGTTTTCTTGGAGTTTGGCTACGAGTCCTTCGATATTCTGAACCCGGTAGTTAACCATGAACTCCTTTTGGGAAGGGGCGAAATAGTCGCTTCCTGTTTTGAAAGGACTCCATTGAAGGGAATTTATCTCGTCGGGTCGGTCGGCGTTTCTTGATTCAAAAGTCGAACCCCAATCATTGACTTCAAGTCCTAAATTCTTGGCGTACCACTCCCTCGTTTCCTGCGGGCTGTCTGAAAAAAGAATATCCCTCCAATGCCGGTCACCTTCGGGGTGGCGCCGGTAGGTGAAGCGGTATTGGTCGTTTCCTGTTGGTGGTCTTCCATCTTTTCCTGTTTTAAAGAGTTGCAATTTGCCAGAAATGCTACTGCCTTAATTACCATACACGGGTTTAATACCCAATCGCGGTATCATCGCCGCGCGGGTCGGCGCCGCCTTCCAGCTTACCGTCGGGCCGTACATGGATGATGTCGAGGCGGCCCCAGGGCAGGCGCGGGTTGAGCTTGTAGCCGCGGGCCCGGAGGGTGTCCTGAGCCACCGGCACGAGGGCGCCGGCTTCTACGTCGATGACATCGGGCAACCACTGGTGGTGCAGGCGCGGCGCCGTCACGGCCTGCTGGGCGTTGAAGCCGTAATCAACGATGCCCAGAATGGTTTGCAATACGCTGGTGATGATGGTGCTGCCACCCGGCGAGCCCACCACCAGGGCCAGCTTGCCGTTGTGTGTGAGGATGGTGGGGGTCATGCTACTGAGCATGCGCTTGCCGGGGGCAATGGCGTTGGCGGTGCCGCCCACCAGGCCGTAGGCGTTGGGCACGCCGGGCTTGGCGCTGAAGTCGTCCATCTCATTGTTGAGCAGAAAGCCGGCGCCGGGCACCACCACCTTGCTGCCGTAGGCCCCGTTGAGGGTGGTGGTGCAGCTCACGGCATTGCCGAAGGCGTCCACGATGCTGTAGTGGGTGGTTTCGGCGCTTTCGTAGCCGGGTAGGCCTTTGCCGGCGGTCACTTCGCTGCTGGGCGTGGCCCGGCCGTGGGTGCGCATGGTGGCGGCACGCTGGCGGTTGTAGTCCACGTCAAGCAGCTTCTGCACCGGCACGTGCCCGAAATCGGGGTCGCCGAGGTAGGTGGCGCGGTCGGCGTAGGCCCGGCGCTCGGCCTCGGTCACGTAGTGCACGGCCAGGGGCGTGTGGTAGCCGGCCTGGGCCAGGTCGATGGGTTCGAGCATCTGCAGCATTTGCAGCAGGGCCACGCCGCCGCTGCTGGGCGGCGGCATCGTGATGACGTCGTACTCGCGGTAGCGGCCGCGCAGGGCTCGCGCCACTTGGGCTGGTAGGCGTCAAGGTCCTTTTGGCTCACCAGGCCGCCGCTGCGCTTCATTTCGGCCAGCAGCAGGCGGGCGGTTTCGCCGCGGTAGAAGCCGGCGCGGCCCTGGTCGCGCACGCGGGCCAGGGTGCGGGCCAGGTCGGGCAGGCGCAGGGTGTCGCCGGCCTGCCAGTCGCCGCCGCCGGGGCGCAGGTAGGCCGGCGTGCTGCCGGGGTTGTACTTGAGGAACTCGGCCCGGGTACGGTTGAGCCCGGCCGCTTCTTTGAGCGTGAGCGGAAAGCCCTTGGCCGCTAGCGCCACGGCGGGCTGCACCAGCGAAGGCCACGAGAGCTTGCACAGCTGCTTGTGCAGCGTGGCCATGCCGGCCACGGTGCCGGGCGTGCCCACGGCCAGCGGGCCGGCCACGCTCAGGCCTTCCACCACGTTGCCCTGCTTGTCGAGGTACATGTCGCGGGTGGCGCCGGCGGGGGCCGTTTCGCGGAAGTCGAGGCTGCCGGCCGAGCCGTTGCGGTCGCGGTACAGCAGGAAGCCGCCGCCGCCGATGTTGCCAGCCACGGGCAGCACCACGGCCAGGGCAAACTGCACGGCCACGGCTGCGTCGTAGGCGTTGCCGCCGCGCTGCAGTATCAGGGTGCCGATTTTTGAGGCCTCGGGGTGAGCCGACACTACCATGGCGTAGTTGGCCAGGCGGGGCGCGGCCGCTTTGGGAATAGGCGTGGCCAGCGAGCTCTCAAACGCTCGCGAGGTGGACGTAACCGGACGCTCGGCCGAGCAAGCCAGCAGCAATGCCAGCGGAAGGGTCCAAAAACGGGTATGCTTCATTGAGCAAATAAACGGCAGGATTGGGCTGATTGCTACGGTTGAGTTAAACTACCGGCTGGGTGAAAGGAAATTGACCGCGAGACGCCGCCGATGCTGGACCGACCCTTTTGGCGCGTTACTTTTGGCCCAAACCTTCCGTCCCATGGCCAAGTCTAAACCTACCGCCCCCGCCGCGCCCGAAGCTCCTCGCCAGGCCTCGCTGACCCTCGTCAAAAACGACCCCTGGCTGGAACCCTTCGAGCCGGTGCTGCTGCGGCGCCAGGCCCGGCTGCAGGCGCGCCTGGCCGAAATTGAGAAGTACCACGGCTCGCTGGAGGAGTACGCCACCGTGCACCAGCAGCGGGGCTGAACTACGACGCCGAGCGTGGCGGCTATGTGTACCGCGAGTGGGCCCCCGGCGCCGAGGCGCTGTATTTGATTGGCGATTTCAACAACTGGGACCGGCAGGCCACCCCGCTCCGGCGCCTGGAATTTGGCGTGTGGGAGGTGCTGCTGCCCGATGCCGAGTACCGCAGCCGCCTCACCCACGGCAGCCTGTACAAGGTGCACGTCGTGACGGCCGGCGGTGGCAAAGACCGGCTGCCCCCCACGCTGCGCCGCGCCGTGCAGGACGAGCAAACCAAGGACTTTGCCGCTCAACTCTGGCAGCCCGAAACCCCGTTTGCCTGGACCGACCAGCAGTTCGACACCGCTGCGGCCGTGCGCGAGCCGTTTATCTACGAAGCCCACGTGGGCATGGCCACCGAGGAAGGCCGGGTGGGCACCTACCGCGAATTTGCCGAGAACATTCTGCCCCGCATCGAGGCCGGCGGCTACAACACCGTGCAGCTGATGGCCGTGATGGAGCACCCGTACTACGGCTCCTTCGGCTACCACGTGGCCAATTTGTTTGCCGCCAGCTCGCGCTTCGGCACGCCCGAAGACCTGAAGTTTCTCATCAACGAGGCGCACCGGCGCGGCATTGCCGTGCTGCTCGACATCGTGCATTCGCACGCCGTGAAAAACGAGGCCGAGGGCCTGGCCAATTTCGACGGCTCCGGCAACCTGTACTTCCACCGCGGCGACCGCGGCAACCACCCCGGCTGGGACAGCAAGCTGTTCGACTATGGCCGGCCCGAAGTGCAGCGGTTCCTGCTCAGCAACCTGCGCTTCTGGCTCGAGGAATACCACTTCGACGGCTTCCGCTTCGATGGCGTGACGAGCATGCTCTACCACCACCACGGCGAGGGCGTGGCCTTCGTGGGCTACGACAACTACTTCGGCCCCGGGGCCGACGAGGACGCCATCCTGTACCTGCAGTTGGCCACCACGCTGGCCCACGGCTTCAAGAAAGACAGCCTGCTGATTGCCGAAGACATGAGCGGCCTGCCCGGCCTGTGCCGCCCCATCGTGGAAGGCGGCGTGGGCTTCGACTACCGCCTGGCCATGGGCATCCCCGACTTCTGGATAAAGCTGCTCAAGCACACGCACGACGAGCACTGGCAGCTCGGCGACCTCTGGCACACGCTCACCAACCGCCGCGCCGGCGAGAAAACGGTGGCTTACGCCGAAAGCCACGACCAGGCCCTGGTAGGCGACAAAACACTGTCCCACTGGCTGTTTGATGCGGGCATATACACGCATATGCAGGCCAGCGACCCCGACCCCGGTGCGGCCCGGGCGGTGGCGTTGCACAAAATTATCCGGCTGCTCACGCTCGCAGTAGGAGGGGAGGCCTACCTCACCTTCATCGGCAACGAGTTTGGGCACCCCGAATGGGTCGACTTCCCCCGCGAAGGCAACAACTGGAGCTACCACTTCGCCCGCCGCCAGTGGAGCCTCGCCGACAACCCCGACCTGAAATACCACCAGGCTCGGCGCTTTCGATAAAGCCATGGTGCACATGGCCCGCAAGTACCACGTGCTGGGCGCCGGCCCCGCCACGCTGCTTAAGCACGACGAGGAAAACAAGGTGCTGGCCTTCGAGCGCGACGGCCTGGTGTTTATCGTGAACCTCCACGTCGAGAAAAGCCTGCCCAACTACCGCTTCTGGGTAACGGAGGAAGGCAAGTACCGCGTGGTGCTGTCGTCGGACAGTGCCCGGTTCGGCGGCTTCGACCGGACCGATGAGAGCTTCGAGTACGAGACCTTCGAGCATCAACTCACCCTGTACATTCCCAGCCGGGTGGCGCTGGTGCTGGCGCGGGGCTAGAAGTTATGCCGTGAGGAGTTCAAACAACTACTGGTTTTCTGAATAAAAACGGATTATTATGCAACATAAAAAAGCCGTTTCTGAACGACGCAACTGCTAGGAAGCCAGATACCATAGTGCCTCCTGACGTAGCTATGCAGTTCTATGTTCATCAACCAACATCCTCGGACGGCTCATGAAAATCTTGCTAAGGGTAGGTTTGGTAGCCGGTGTCGTGCTACTGGGCCTTTTTCTCAACTTCGAGCTACGTGCCCGGAACAATGAGCAGAAGGTGAGGACCCTCCGCAACGGGATGAGCGCTGAGCAGGTAACTGCCGTAATGGGCCGTCCCTATCGGACGCAAAACTCCTACTTTGAAGGTCAAGAGCCCGATACGTATATGTACCTGTACCATACCTCCTTTGGGGGTTCTGGTGATATTGAGATTTATATTGCCAGAGCCGATAATAAGGTTTTCAGGATAGTTACTAATAACTGACAATGCCCATTAGCTCATTAGGCACTCCCAAGCTGCGAGTACAGCCCGGGGACTTGGTGGCTGCTCGCAGTGGCTCAACTGACCATGCATAAGACGATAGGAGGGCCTGCTTCTCTGGCGCGAGTATAGCGAAGCGTAACTCGTGTCTCTTGTTCGGGCGAGGCTGCGCCTCGCATCGGAACGACGTTGCTGGCCCGGTACCGGCTTGCCGCTTGGGTGGCAGCGGAGGCGCAGCCTCCACGTTTAAACTGGTCACGAGTTATGCTTCGCTACACTCGCGCCAGTGCAAGGGTACCATTTAGCAGTTTTTCTTGTGGCTAATTAATAATACATTGCAATATTACTAGCCACTTCGCCATAATGTCGCTCCGCTACATCTACTTAACGGCCCTCGCTTTGCTGGTTGCCTTTACCAGCCCAGCGCAACCGTCAACAGGCTACGAAATCAGCGGCCACGATGCCCGGCTGGCCGGAAAGACCATCCACCTACTCGCTGCCGAGGTACCCGATTCCCGGGTCAACCGCTTCCAGCACCCCGTCCTTCAGTCGGCGCAGGCCGATGCCAGCGGCCGCTTCCTCTTGCGGGGACAAGTCCCCGCGCCCGACATTTACTTGCTACGGGTGGACCAAAACACCGTCTTCCAACGCGTCCCCTTGGCCAACCGAAACGAGCGGATAACGGTGGAAGTAGTGCTTCCGCGCGTGCATTCGCCAGAGAACCCCGAATACCTGTTGCGGCCGGGTGGCACGGACGAAGTCGTGACCCTGCAAGTCTTTAGCGCCTGGTTTCTGCTTCGTAATTTCCCGGCCGCCGCCGGGGACAAGGGACTGCGCGACTTCTCGAACCTGCTCCGCCGCTACCCGGACACCTACGTGGCGCCCTACCTGGCGTATTATTACCTGCGCTTGCACCCCAGCGCCCGGTCGTTGCTGGATTCGCTGACCACCCGCTTCGCGCAGGAGCAACCGGATTCGCCGTACCTGCCACGCCTGCAAGCGCTGCGCCACCCCGCTCCGGCGCTCAACGTGGGCGCGCTGGCCCCCGATTTTACGTTGCCCGACGGCACCGGCCAGCCCACGGCCCTGCGGAGCCTGCGGGGGCACTACGTGTTGATGGATTTTTGGGCATCGTGGTGCACGCCCTGCCGAGCCGAGAATCCGAATGTGCAGGCGGCGTACCAACGCTACCACGACCGCGGCCCCGGCTTCACCGTGCTCAGTGTGTCCGTCGACGAACACGCGGCCGCGTGGCAGCAGGCGGTCGCGCAAGACGCCCTGCCCTGGACGCAGGTCCGAGACGAAAAAGGCATCCAAGGCCCGACGGGGCAACTGTATCAACTCAAGGCGATTCCGGCCACGCTGTTGCTCGACCCCCAAGGACGCATTGTGGCCAAAGACCTACGGGGCGCGGCACTGCATCAGGAATTAGCCCGTCTGCTCCGCTAAACTCGCTCCAGGGCAAGAGGAGCCCAACGAGCACCGCCCATTCCCAACGCCGCAAAGCACCGCTCCCGCGCCAGTAAACCTAATTACTGGCACAGTAGCGGTGCTCTTGGCGTTCAGCGGTAAGTGGTGCTGAACAGCTTCCTCAGCTTACGAAACGGCTCAATTCCAGCCGCCACCCAGGGCGCGGTACACATCTACCGTAGCATTGAGCTGCTGCATTTTGGTTTCAATGAGGTCAAACTTCGATTCCAGAGCTTCGCGCTGGGTGAAGAGGACTTCGGTGTACTCGGCCCGGGCCGAGCGGAAGAGGCTGTTGGAGATGTCAACCGATTGGTTGAGCGCGGCTACTTCCTTGGCTTTGGCATCGTAGCTTTTTTGCAGGTTGCTGATGTTCGAGAGCTGATTGGTTACCTCGACGTAGGCGTTGAGCACGGTCTTTTCGTATTTGTACACCGCCTGGGTTTGCTGGGCGTTGGCGCTGTAGTACGTGGCCTTGATGCCGTTCCGATTAAACAAGGGCGCCACCAAGTCGCCGCCCAGCGAGTACAGCATCGACTCGGGCGTGGAGAGCAGCAGGCCGGGCGTGAACGCGGCCATGCCCACGGCGGCCGAAAGGCGGAGCGAGGGATAAAAGTTGGCCCGGGCTACCTGCACGTCCAACTTGGCGGCTACCAGCTGTTGCTCGGCCTGCCGGATGTCGGGGCGGTTGGTGAGGAGCTGCGTGGGCATGCCGGCGCTGATAACCGTGGGCACCAAGTCGTTGAAGGACTCGTCGTTGCGGGCCACCGGCTGCGGGTAGCGGCCGGCCAGGTAGTTAATCTTGTTTTCGGTCTCGACGATGCGCTGCTGCAGCTTGAACTGTAGGCTTTTGGTGTGCTGCACCTGAGCCTCAAAGCGCTTCACGGCCAGCTCGGTGGTGCGGGCCGCTTCCTTTTGCTGGCGCACCAGCTCCAGCGCGTTGCTCTGGATGCCGATGTTCTGCTTCACGATGGCCAGCTGATTATCCAGCGCCAGCAGCTCGTAATACGAGTTTGCCAGCTCGGAAATCAGGTTGGTCGTCATGAAGTTTTTGCCCTCCACCGAGGCCAGGTACCGCAGGGCGGCGGCCTTCTTGGCATTGCGCAGCTTGTGCCAGATGTCGACCTCCCAGGTGGCAAACGCGCCCAGCTGAAAGTTGGTGAGCGGGTCGGGCGTGCGGCGGTCTTCCTGGATGTTGACCTTCTCTTCGGTGGCGCCCTGCAGCGTGTAGCGGCCTACTTTCGCCACGTCGGCCCGGCCGCCCAGGCCCACGAAGGGTAGGTACTCGCCGCTGCGGGCGCGCACTTCGTTGCGGGCAATCTCGATTTCCTGGAGGGTGATGTTGAGCTCCTGGTTGTTTTGCAGGGCCGTGGCTATCAGCGCTTGCAGGTTGGGGTCGGTGAAAAACTGCTTCCACTGGACGCGCGCGATGTTGGCGCTGTCCGGGGCGGCGGCAGTGGCGGTGGAGTAGCGGGCCGGCGTGTTGCGGCTCTCGTTTTTCACCACCAGGCTCGGGCGTTTTGCAGGCGCCCACGGCCAGCGCCAGGCCGGCGGCGCCCAGGCATTGATAAAGGCGTTTCTTAAGCATAATCCTCTGTTTCTTCGATTAATACACGCGGCTCAACCCCTTCAAAAATGGGCGACTCGTTTTCGTCCCGAATCAGCTTTTTGCTGCCGGCCAGGGTGCCGAAGAAGTAGTACAGGCCGGGGATGATGATGACGCCGAACACGGTGCCGAACAGCATGCCGCCCAGGGCTGAGCTGCCAATGGTGCGGTTGCCGATGGCCCCCGCGCCGGTGGCCACCACCAGCGGAATCAGGCCGGCGATAAAGGCGAACGACGTCATCAGAATCGGGCGGAATCGCACCCGGGCGCCTTCGATGGCCGCTTCGCGCACCGTCATGCCTTCTTCGTGCTTCAGGGCCGCGAATTCCACAATCAGCACGGCGTTTTTACCCAACAACCCGACGAGCATTACCAGGCCCACCTGCGCATATATGTCGTTGGCCAGGCCAAACATCTTGATGAACAGGAACGACCCGAATACCCCCGCCACCAGGGAGAAGATTACCGCCAGCGGCAGCAGGAAGCTTTCGTACTGCGCCGCCAGCACCAGGTACACGAACACGAGCACCACCAGGAAAATAACGGTCGACTCGTTGCCGCGGCTTACTTCGTCTTTCGAGAGGCCGCCCCAGTCGATGCCGTAGCCGTGGGGCAGGTCCTGGGCCACTTCCTGCACCGCTTTGATGGCCTCGCCGCTGCTGTAGCCCGCCGCTGCCCCGCCCCGGATGGAGCCGGTGGTGTACATGTTGTAGCGGTTGATTTCGTTGGCACCCTGGGTCTTCACGATTTTCATGAAGGCCGAGAACGGCACCATCTCGCCCTTGTCGTTTTTGGCCCACATGTTCAGCACGTCCTCGGGCAGCTTGCGGTACTCCGGCGAGGCCTGCACAAACACCTTGAAGAAGCGCTGGTACTTGATGAAGCCCAGGCTCGTAGGTCGAGCCCACCATCACGGAGAGCGTGTTCATGGCGTTGCCGATGCTCACGCCTTTCTGCATGGCCAGGCTCGTTGTCAATCTTGAGCTCGTACTGCGGGTAGTTGGCCGAGAAGAAGGTGAACACGCCGGTCAGCTCCTTGCGCTTTTTCAGCTTGGCGATGAATTCGTTGTTCACCTTTTCCAGGGCTTTGTAGTCGCCGGAGTTGGTTTTGTCCAGTAATTGAAGCTGAAAACCACCCGCCGCGCCGTAGCCCGGCACTGCCGGCGGCTCGAAGAATTCGATGGTCGCGCCGGGAATCTCGTGGGCCTTCTTTTCCAGGTTCTCCACAATCTCGGCAATGGACTCCTTGCGCTCCGACCACGGCTTCAGGTCAATCAAGCAGGTGCCGGCGTTCGAGCCGCGGCCTTCGGTGAGCACCTCGTAGCCGGCCAGGGTGGAGATGTTGGCGATGCCGGGCACGTCCTTGGCCAGGTCGCGCAGGCGCTTCGATACGGCGTTCGTCTGCTCCAGCGTGGTGCCGGGCGGCGTCTGCACAATGGCGTAAATCAGGCCCTGGTCTTCGCTCGGAATAAAGCCGGCCGGCAGCTTGGCCGTAATCGCCCAGATGCCCAGCCCGAAGGCAATCAGCATCACGAAGGTGATAATCCGGTTGGCCACAATCCGCTCCAGCAGGCCCACATAGGCGTTGGTGAGCTTCTCGAAGCTGCGGTTGAACCAGTCGAAGAAGCGCTGCATGGGCGTTTTCTTCTTGGGCTGACCGTGGTTGTTCTTCAGAATCATGGCGCAGAGCACCGGCGTCAGCGTGAGGGCCACGAGGCCCGAAATCACGATGGCCGTGGCCATGGTGATAGAGAACTGCCGGTAGAAAATGCCCACCGGGCCGCTCATGAACGACACCGGGATGAACACGGCCGTCATCATGATGGTAATGGCAATGATGGCCCCGCTGATTTCGCCCACCACTTCCCGCACCGCGTTGTAGGGCGACATGTGCTTCTCTTCCATCTTGGCGTGCACGGCCTCAATCACCACAATGGCGTTGTCGACCACGATGCCGATGGAAAGCACCAGCGCAAACAGCGTAATCATGTTGATGGTGAGCCCAAAGGCCTGCATGGCCACGAACGAGCCCACCAGCGACACCGGCACGGCCAGCGCCGGAATCAGCGTGGAGCGCCAGTCGCCCAGGAACAGGAACACCACCAGCGCCACCAGAATAAAGGCGTCGCGCAGGGTGTGGATTACGTTCTCAATCGAGGCGTCGAGGAAGTTCGACACGTCGTAGGTGATTTTGTAGTCCATGCCGGGCGGGAAGCTGGTTTTCTTCAGCTCTTCCAGCTTGGACTTCACCTCTTTAATTACGTCCGAAGCATTCGAGCCGTAGGTCTGCTTCAGCACGATGGCCGCCGACGGGTACTGGTTCAGGTTGGAGTAGATGTCGTAGTACTCCGAGCCCAGGCTCCACGTTGGCCACGTCGCGCAGGTGCAGGCTTTCGCCGTTGGCGTTGGCCTTCAGAATCACGTTCTTGTACTGCTCCACGTCGTTGAAGCGGCCCTGGTAGCTGAGCACGTACTCCAGCGACTGCGCCTGCTTGCCGTCGGAGCGGCCAATGCGGCCGGGCGAGCCAATCACGCTCTGCTCTTCCAGGGCCTTCATCACGTCATCCACCGAGATGTTGTAGGCCCGCATGCGGTCGGGCTTGAGCCACACGCGCATGGCGTACTGCCGGCTGCCCAGAATGCTGGCCCGCCCGATGCCGTTGAGGCGCTGCAACTCGGGTATCATGTTCACGCCGGCGAAGTTGAACAGGTACTTCATGTCGGTGTTCTTGTCCTTGGAGTACAAGTTCACATACATGAGCATGTTGGGCACCACGCGGTTCACAATCACGCCCTCGCGCTGCACCAGCAGCGGCAAGCGGTTGAGCACCTGCGCAATGCGGGTGTTCACGTTCACTACGGCCTGGTCGGGGTTGGTGCCCAGGTTAAATACAATCTGGATGTTGGCTTCGCCGGCGCTCACGGCGTCGGAGGTCATGTACTTCATGCCCGGCACGCCGTTCACGGCCTGCTCCAGCGGTATCAGCACCGACTCGGTAAGCACCTTGGCGCTGGCGCCGGGGTAGGAGGCGCTCACCATCACCAGCGGCGGCGAAATCTCCGGAAACTGCGACGTAGGCAGCTGCAGGATGGCCAGCCCGCCCATGAGCAGGATGACAATCGATATAACAATGGCAAATACTGGCCTACGAATGAATTTACTAAACATACGTTTTTAGCTGTCAGCCAATAGCTTATAGCTGTTAGCTGTTGTTCTGAGGAAAAACCACTAGCCAGCGTCCGTCCGCTCTCAGCCCAGGGAAGGCTAACAGCTGACAGCTAATGGCTAACAGCTAATAATCTATTCGCTGTACACCTTTAAATTCGAGATGACCGCCTGGGGGCCTTGTAGTCGTAGCTCACCTTGTCGCCGTCTTTCACCTTGCGCAGGCCCTCGAGCAGAATCCGGTCGGTGGCCGAGATGCCGGATTTGATGACGTACAGGTCGGGCATTTCGGAGGCAATGCCGATTTCGCGCTGGTGCACCACGTTGTTTTTGTCGACCACGAAGACGTATTTCTTCTCCAGAATCTCAAACGTGGCTTTCTGCGGGATAATCAGGGCGCCTTTCAGCGGCACGGTCATGAGCACGCTGCCGGTCTGGCCGTTGCGCAGCAGCCCGTCGGGGTTGGGGAAGGTGGCCCGGAAGGCAATGTTGCCGGTTTCGTTGTTGAAATCCGCCTCAATGGTTTGCACCACGCCGGTCTGCTTGAATTCCTCGTTGTTGGCCATTCGCAGCTTCACGTGCGTGGGCTTGTCGCTGGCTTTGGCATGGGCTTTATAAGCCAGGTATTCGGCTTCGGGCACGTTGTAGTACACCCACATTTTGCTGTTGTCGGAGAGGGTGGTCAGCAATTCACCCTCGTCGACCAGGCTGCCCAGCCGGCCCTGGAAATGGTCCATGATGCCGTTGAAAGGCGCCCGGACGGTGGTGAACTGCAGATGCGTCTGGGCCAGCGACACGTCGGCGTTGGCCTTGTCGTATTTGGCCTGGGCCAGCGCCAGCTCGCTCTTCGACACGATGTTCTTGTCGGCCAGCTTTTTGGTGTTGTCGTATTCCAGCCCCACGTAGTTGGCTTCGGCCTGCGACTTTTTCAGCTCGGCTTGGTACACGGTGGGCTTAATCTGAAACATGAGCTGCCCTCGCTGCACGTGCTGCCCCTCGTCGACGTAAATCTTTTCGAGGTAGCCTTTCTCCAGGGCCCGCAGCTCAATGCGCTGGATGGAGTGAATCTGGGCGACGTACTCTTTGGTAACGGTCGTGTCTTTTTGCAAAGGGCTGGTGGCCAGCAGCTGCACCTTTTCTTCCACTTCCTTTTTCTCTTCTGAGCAGCTTGTACCGCAATACAAGGCACACAAGCTCATCAGCACGAGCCGGGGCATTCTTTTCATAAAATCAAGTACAATGACGGGCGTTTGCAAATGCCCTTATGATATTGGGCCAGAAGGGCAAGCGCGTTGAGCTGCCCTGTTTCCGGAAGAACTCCACTAGGCCCTGCAAGCGGGCCGGCGGCGCTTCGATGGCCAAGCAGCGCCGTAGGCCGGCGCCGCGCCTGGTGTTAGCGGCGGAGGCGCAGCTGCCCCGGCCCAAAGCGCCCACGGCAGCGTAGCCGGCACCTCCAAAAAACGCTGAAACGAGACCATACCGTTGAGTTCTACTCCTTAGAAGTCGCAAAGGTGCGGAGGCGGTATTAACGTGGGATTGGAAGGAAATTAGAACTTTCTAATGTCGGGATTTCCCATGCCTGGGTTACCGGTTTTCGGGGCGGGACTTCTTACCAGAAAGCCAGGTTACAGGCTCCTAGCCAGCATTGGGCTCTTTACAGCCACAGGCGAAACTCCGTGCCTTCACCTACCACCGATTGGGCGGAGACCCCGCCGCCGTGCAGCTCCGCGATGCGCTGCACAAGGCTCAGCCCCACGCCGTTGCCGCTGATGCGCGCGCGCACCGCCTCGGCCCGGTAGAACGGCTCGAACACGTGCGGCAGGGCCTCGGGGGCGATGCCGATGCCGGAATCGCGCACGGCATAGGTGCAGCCGCCGGGGCCGGCGGTGAGGCTGGCGTGCACGGCCGCACCGGCCGGCGAATACTTGCAGGCATTATCCAGCAGGTTGACGAGGGCCAGGGTGAGCAGCTCGGCGTGGGCCCGGGCCTGGCAGTCCTCCATCGCGGCGGGCAGGTGCAGGCTCGATGGTGGCGGCCGGGTAGCGGCGCTGCACGGCCTGCACGGCATCGAGCAGGGGCTCGGTCAGCAGCACGGGCGTCAGGGGCAGGTCGTGGGCGGGGTTTTCCTGGCTCAACTCGGCCAGCAGCAGCAGGTCGTTGGTGAGCGAGATGAGGCGCCGCACCTCCTCGGTGGCCGACGTAAGCGTGGCGCGCAGCTCCTTCGGGCGCTCGTCGTAGGTCCGCGAAATGTCGAGTGCCCCCAGCAGGTTGGCCAGGGGCGTGCGCAGCTCGTGTGAGGCATGCCACACAAAGGTGCGGTTCTGGGTTACCGTGTCGGAGAGGCGGGCGAGCAGGGCATTGAATTGAGCCGCCAAGCGGGCCAGCTCGTCGTGGCCGTTGCCGGTAGAAAGCCGCTGGTCCAGGGTGCGCGAGGAAAGCGCCTGAATTTCCTGGCTCAACTGCTGCACCGGGCGCAGAGCGCGGCCCGCAAACAGGTTGGCCAAGGCTACCACCAGCGTCAGGCCCAGGATATTGGTGATGAGCAGGTTGTTGCGCAGGCGCGCCCGCCCCTCGCGGCCAAACTTGTCTTCGGCCGTGACGATGACGACGAACCGCTCGTTGCCTTCCCTGGTGTAGAGCGCCACCCCCAACGCCGGCCCGTGGCCAAAAGTGACCCGCCCGGCCGTGCGCGCCTGCCGCAGCAAGCGCGGCGTGATAACCAGGCCGGGGTTAGGCCGGCTGGCGTACACGAGCCTGGTTGGCGTCGTTGTAGATGGCTTCGTACTGGTTTTCCTGGGTCAGCAGCAGGATGGCATCGGTGGGCTCCAGGCGGTCGTGCTTGCGCACGTACACCTTCGCCGTGGCCTCGGCCTTGCGCAGCAGCAGTCCTTCGAAAATGCCCCGCTGGCTGCTGCGCTCAAAGAAATAGACGCCACACGACACCGCCGCAACCAGCGCCAGCATCAGGCCGGCAAAGAAGAGCGTAAGGCGGGTGCGAATGGTCATCGAATCAAACGACTTAGTGCGTGTTTGGATTTAGCAAAAAACATCCTTTGGACGTCATGCTGAGCTTGCCGAAGCATCTCGCTCGCTTCGTTGAACTGGCTTGATTACCACTGCACGCGAGATGCTTCGACAAGCTCAGCATGACCCGAACTTGAAAATTTCTAAACACACTCTTTAGGGGCAAATAAGTAGCAGCGGTAAGCGAGAGGGCGGGGAACCTTACTCGCGCAACACGTAGCCCATGCCCACTACCGTATGGATGAGCTTGGGCGAAAAATCTTTGTCAATCTTGCGGCGCAGGTACGTGATGTACACGTCGATAACATTGGTGTTGGTGTCGAATTTCAGCTCCCAGACTTTTTCGGCGATGTCTATCCGCGACACCACATGGCCCTGGTTGAGCAGCAGGTACTCAAGCAGCGCGTACTCCCGGGCGGTGAGGGCAATGGGCCGGCCGGCCCGCTCTACGCGCTTGGTGGTGAGATGCAGCGTGAGGTCGGCGATGCTCAGGGTGCGGCCGGGGCCGGCGTCGTGGTAGCGGCGGTAGAGGGCGCGCACCCGCAGCAGCAGCTCCTGAAACTCGAACGGCTTGACCAGGTAGTCGTCGGCGCCGGCATCGTAGCCTTCCGTTTTGTGGGCGATGCCCCCAGGGCCGTCAGCAGCAGTATAGCGGTCTGGGGCTGTTCGGCCCGTAGCCGGCGGCACACTTCGAAGCCGTTGAGCTGGGGAGGCTGACATCGAGAATGGCCAAATCGTAGGCGCCGTGCAGGGCCATGCTCAGGCCCAGCGGCCATCGAAGGCCGTATCGACCCAGTAGCCTTCGCCTTCCAGGCCCTTACGAACGAAGGAGCTGAGCTTGGCTTCGTCTTCTACGAGTAAAATCTTCATGAAACGGCAAGGGCGCGAAGAGGCGTAAAGGTAGCTCGCCGCATGCCGTATGTGGCGCTGCTTCGCAACAGCACATTTCATGTTGATATAGCGCGACAACGTGTTCTAAAGCAGATATTCGTGGCTCTGCTGCTGTGGCTGTTTTCCTGAACTAGCTTAGCAAAAGGATAGGACCGGCAACAACTGGTTACTTTCAGCCCTTATGAATCCTATTCACTGGCTTTTCGCGCGCCTCTTTCATAACATTCACACGCTAAAGCCTGACGCTATTGTCGAACAATTACCCGTCGCTGCTCTCATTGCGCTTAATGTGTTGCTGCTTACGCCAATAATTCAGGCTGTTATGCTCGTGGAAATGGCCTTCAATATCTCCATTGGTACCCCAGGCACCGTTGCCTTGTGGCTGATAGTTTCTGCGGTCAACTACTATCTGTTGCTCGGCCAGGAGTCGGTGGCCCAAGTCCTGAGCCGCTACCCAGCCAAACCGACGAGCAAAGGCCGAGCAATGACATTCTTTAGCGCGCTGGTGCTCCTGACTCTGCTGATGAGTTGGTTTCCTATATCTGGCATGCTGCGATTCGCGGAAATGCCGTATCGGCTGCCTGAATAAGCGGTGGACAGCAGCGGTCCGGCAAATGGGTCCCCGGCTCGCCGTTGACCAGGCAGCCGAAGGTGCTTGAACCACCGTTTCGGAGAACGAAAACACGGGAATGTTTAGAAGGGGCAGGGCGAAATGAGCCGCGTTTAACCGGGCGGCTTGTTGGTCTCTAAATAAACGTTAGAGCGTATTTGGGAATTTGAGGTTGGGTCAGGCTGAGCTGGTCGAAGCATCTCTACCTCAATACTACAGCAGATTCGTAGTGGGTGTACAGGTTATGCCTCACCCCCAGCCCCGGCTTCGCGCAGCAAGCGAACCGGGGCCGGGCGTGAAATCGAATACACGCACCCTGAAACTGCTCTAACCTAGATTAGTAGCGCGGTCTTGATGCTTCGACCAGCTCAGTATGACGTTAAAAAAGCTGCTTTATGCAAAATCCAAACACGCTCTTAGTCAAGAGATGCACAGGCAGTGGTATATTTAAGTAGCCTTCTACCTTTGTTGCTGCTGGCACGCGCTGGCTCTGTTTTGCCTGTGAACCGCTTTCTGGCACTTTTCCTTACCTCCCTGATGCTGCTCCAGACCCTGGGGCGGGAAGTGCTGGTGTTGGATTATCAGCTCAATAAAGCGCGCATCACAGAGCTGTACTGCGTCAACAAAGCGCGCCCCCAGCTCAAGTGCAACGGCAAGTGCCATTTGGCGAAGCAGCTGCGCGCAGTCGATGCTTCGGAGAAGAAAGCCCCGGCCGGCTCGTTGGCGAAGGTGAAATACGAGGTGCTGGCCACGGCGGCTTTTGCCTTGTTGGAGCTCCGGCACTGGCCCCGGCCCGCGCGCCACTACCCCACGCCAGCGCGGGCCTGCTACGCCTCGGCGCACAGCGCGGGCGTGTTCCGTCCCCCATTAAGCGTCTGATTGGCAACCGGTTGAGCTGGCATGGCCGGCCGCCGATCCATGGGTGAGCCCGGCCGTGCCCACGGCGGGCTGGCGCGTGCGCGCACGCGCCAGATTTTCAATCAGCTTTAGCTTCCTTTTCCGATGAATTTCTCTTTTATCTCCGCTTTTGCCGGCGCCCTCGCCCTCGTGGCCCTGAGCCTGGGGGCTGCACCAACGACCCGGTGGAGCCCACCGCCGAAACCGGCGTGTTTACGCTGCACATGGACAACGGCCTGAGCGTGACCGGTGCCAATGGCACCACCACTTTCAGCGCCTTGGTGCTGAACGCTAACACCTACAAAACCGCCGCCGGCGACGACTTTGCGGTGAGCACCTTTAAGTACTACATCTCCAACGTGAAGCTCGCAAAAGCCGACGGCAGCACCTACGCCGTGCCGGATACTTACTTTCTGGTAGACCACGCCACGCCCGCTACGCAGGCCCTCGCCATGAAGGGCGTGCCCGTAGGCGACTACACCGGCATCAGCTTCACCGTGGGCGTGGACAGCACCCGCACCAAAGCAGTCAACTTCACCGGCGTGCTCGACGCCAACAACGGCATGTACTGGGACATGAACGGCCCGGAGTTCATCAACCTCAAGCTGGAAGGCCGCTCGCCGCAGTCGCCCACTACCGGCCTGGTGTTTCACATTGCGGGCTACAAGCACGCCACCACCAATACCATCCGCACCGTGACGCTGCCCTTCCCCACGGCCAAGCTGCTGGTGCGCACCGACCACTCGCCCGAAATCCACATGCACGTCGACCTCGCCAAGCTGTTCGACGGCCCGAACCCGGTGCGCTTCGGCACCACCTACAACGTGATGGGCGGCCTGCCCGCGGCCCGCATAGCCGACAACCTGGCCGCGGGCATGTTCTCGGTGTCCCACATTCACGCCAATTAAACGCCTCATGCGACTCCTTTCCCTTCTTTTGCTGGGCGCGGCGCTGGGGCTGCTGCCCCGGGCCAGTCGCGCCTGCGACATCTGCGGCTGCTTTATGGGCATCACGCCCTACGACAACCAAAGCAGCATCAGCCTGATGCACCGCTACCGCATCTTCAACGGCTACCAGCAGTACGGCCACTCGCCGCGCTTTTTCCCGAAGGGCGCGCGGCCATTTTTCCCGTCGCCGCTCAACGGCGATGACGGCTACGAACACCACCACTCCGGCGACCCCACCGATTTTGAGGCCTTCCGGGTGGTGGAGCTGCGCGGCAAATACTTCCTTTCGCAGCGCGTGGAAGTCAATGCGTTTGTGCCGTACGTGATGAACACCTCGCAGATAAACCGGCGGCAGCTCAACGCCTCGGGCCTGGGCGACGTGACCGTGTTTGCCGGCTACCACCTCATCCGGGCCATCGAAACCGCCGGGGTGCAAAGCCGCCTGATTGTGGGCGGCGGCGTGAAGCTGCCCACCGGCGCGTTTCGGCGCCAAAACGCCCAGGGTGAGCGGTACCCTTGCTCAACCAGGTGGGCACCGGCACCACCGACGGCTTTGTGTACGCCAACTACATCGGCAGCTACCGCAGCTTCGGGCTGAGCGTGAACTCCAGCTACCGGCGCTCCACGGAAAACACCTTCCGCAACAGCCTGGCGCCGAGCACGGCCACGTTTGCCAGCTTGTTTTACCGCATTCCCGTAGGCACCGACTGGCAGCTCTACCCTTCAGGTCAATTTTTCTACGAGAAGACCAAGGGCGAAATGCTCGAAGGCCAGCTCACCGGCGAGCACGCCATGAACAACGCCCTGCTGGGCCCCGGCCTGGATTTGTACTACAAAAATGCGTCGCTGAACACCAGCGGCAGCTCCCCATTTACACCGCCGAAACCGACCACCCGGCCAGCGCCGGGCGCCTGGTGGTATCGGTGGGCTACAGCTTCAACCAAACCAAGTACCTGCTGCACCGCAAGTCCTGAAGCACCGGCGCCCCGCCGGCCGAGAACTAGGGCTTGGCAAAGCGCGGGTCCTGAATAAACGTCGAGTCGGTGAGCGTACGCATGAACGCCACTATCTGGGCCTTTTCGGTGGCCGTGAGCTCCAGCGTGGTGCTTTGCTGGCGCGGGTCGTTGGTGGTGTTGAGCAGCAGCGGGTCGATGGTGGGGCTGCTGAGGGCCACGTGCTCGTTGTAGTGGTCCACCACTTGCTCGAGGGTGCTGAAGCGGCCGTCGTGCATGTAGGGGGCCGTCAGGGCAATGTTGCGGAGCGAAGGCACCCGGAACTTGCCGCGGTCGGTGGGCTGGCCGGTGACAGTGCCCAGGCCCAGGTCGGCGGGAGTGGCGTCGAGGCCGTTGTTGCTGAAGGTGTGGTTGGTTTGCAGGTCGCCGCTGTGGCAGTCGCCGCAGTTGCCCCGCGCAGCGTGCCGTTGGGGTGGGTAGTGAACAGCACCAGCCCCTGCTGCTCGAACGGGCTCAGGGCCGTGCGGTTGCCGCGCCGGAACCGGTCGTAGCGGGAGTTGCCCGAGATGAGGGTGCGCTCAAATTGAGCCAGGGCTTTGAGCGTGTTGGCTTCCGTGATGGTGCTGCTGCCAAACGCCCGCCGGAAAAGCGGCGGGTAGCGCGCGTCCTGCTGCAGGCGCGCCACCCCGACGGCGAGCGACTGGTGCATTTCTACGTCTTTCTCGATGGGGATGCGGGCCTGCGTTTCCAGGGTGCTTGCGGCGCCGTCCCACGTCAGCCTGGGTTCCCAGAGCAGGTTGGCCAGCGACATGGCACTGCGCGTCGACCGGGCGCCGTTCACGCCGATAGATTTGGCCAGGCCGTCGGTGAAGGCCAGTTGCTGCCGGTGGCACGAGGCGCAGGCAACGTTGCTCGTTACCGACAAGGCCGTTTCGTAGAACAGCTGCCGGCCCAAGGCCACGCCTTCCACTGTGAGCGGGTTGTCGGTGGGCTGGGCGAGCGGTGCCGGAAAATTGCTGGGCACGGCCAGGTTATAAGCCGAAGGAGCCACAACCGGGCCGTCGGGCTCGGGCACAACGACGGGCTCGTCGGGCGCAGCGCACCCCACCAGCCCCAGCAGCAGCCCAAGTCGCAGCAGTTGAGAAGTCATGCCAAAGAGCAAAGAAGTTGAGGGAACGGTGCCGGGCGGTGCCAGGAGCGCCAGAAAAGCTAGCGGCGCCACCTTCATCCTGGTACACCTCCTGAGTCAACCCGGTGGTGTGGCTTACTACAGTGATTCGAAAGAGGAGCCGTTTCCTGCTTCTCAAAGTTCAAGATTTATCTCAAATGTACCATTACCTAAGGCTCGTTTTGCTACCCCGCGTGTTCCTGCCATGCAGCCTTTGCGTTGCCCGTCAAGTAGTCGGAAAAACAACTGCAATAGAAGTTCACGAAACTCATCTCTAATTCGAGTTTCGTGAACTTTGAAAAGTGAACGGGTTTCTTGAACTCAATCTGGACAGTAGGGCCCTGTCGCCAGCCTGGTAAGCGTCCATTGGCAGTTGTTTACTCAAACGAGCGATTGTGCTTTACTGGCTCTCTCATCCAATAGCCTTCCTGTTCTGGACTTCCGTTCTTCCGCATTCCTTTTTACGGCTCCATGGCTTCAGGGGAAGCCCCGCGCTCCAGACGGCGGTTGCTCTGGAAGGGCACCATATATTTGGCCTCCGCTTGTCCTTTTCTTTTTCTAGTTTCCCCTTGCATGCCCCGTCTCTACTCCGCTGCCCTTACGCTACTGCTGGCCTGGCTGCCCGCCGCCGTCTTCGCCCAAACCATCAGTTCCGTGTCACCGACGTCGGGTAACGTGGGCACGCTGGTAACGCTCACCGGGACCAGCCTGGACTTGGTTACGGCCGTGGCCGTGAACGGCACGGCCGGCGTGATTCTGGACCAAACGGGCACCTCGTTGCATCTGCTGGTGATGCCCGGTGCTACCTCCGGCACCATTACTGCCACGGGGACGGCCACGGCCATTTCTCCCGCCACTTTTACGATTACCCGCACGCCCCTAACCACCGCCCAACAAGGCCCTAAGCTCGTCGGAACCGGGACTATTGGGACTGGTGCACAGCAAGGGCAATCCGTCGCCCTATCGGCCGATGGCAACACCCTGGCCGTGGGCGGAAATGCTGACAACAGCAACGCCGGGGCCACGTGGGTGTTCACCCGTACCGGCTCCACGTGGAGCCAGCAGGGCGCCAAGCTCGTCGGAACCGGGGCCACGGGAACTACTGCCTTCCAAGGCACTTCCGTCGCCTTGTCTGCTGACGGCAACACCCTGGCTGTAGGGGGCGAGGCGACAACAGCAACGCCGGGGCCACATGGATATTTACCCGCACCGGCACAACGTGGAGCCAGCAGGGCGCCAAGCTCGTCGGAGCTGGTTCCGTGGCAGCAGGCCTTTCCGTTGCCCTATCGGCCGACGGCAACACCTTGGCCATGGGCGCACCCGGAGACAACTACCAAACGGGGGCCACGTGGGTGTTCACCCGTACCGGCACGACGTGGAGCCAGCAGGGGCCCAAGCTCGTCGGAACCGGTGCCAGGGGCCCCCTTGTACAGCAAGGGCAATCCGTCGCTTTGTCTGCTGACGGCAACACCCTGGCTGAGAGTGGACCCTCAGACGCCGACGAAACAGGGGCCACATGGGTGTTCACCCGCACCGGCTCCACGTGGAGCGAGCAGGGGCCCAAGCTCGTCGGAACCGGAGCAAGTGGACTTTATGGGGCGGCCCAAGGCACTTCCATTGCCCTATCAGCCAATGGCAACACGTTGGCTGCGAGCGGACCGCACGACAACCGGTTCGCTGGGGCCACGTGGGTGTTCACCCGCACCGGCTCCACGTGGAGCGAGCAGGGGCCCAAGCTCGTTGGAAGCGGGGCAAGTGGACTTTCTGATGCCTTCCAAGGCACTTCCGTCGCCTTGTCCGCCGATGGCAACACGCTCGCTGCGGGCGCATCCGGAGAAAACGGCAACGTCGGGGCCACGTGGGTGTTCACCCGCACCGGCACGACGTGGAGCGAACAGGGGGCCAAAATCGTCGGAACCGGGTCCTTCCTGGGCAGTGTACAACAAGGCCATTCTGTCGCTTTATCGGCCGACGGCTCAACCATGGCCACGGGCGGATGGAATGACAACAACAAACTAGGGGCGACGTGGGTTTTTCTACGGCTAGCACCCCCTTGCCCAGCGCGCTGCGGCTGCGCCACGAGCCAGTGCCAACTTCTTTCCCAACCCCGTCGCTGAGCAACTCACCGTCACCGGCGGGGCCCGCGCCGGTGCGCTACGCCTTTTTGACAGCACGGGCCGCAGCTTGCTGACCGGCGTGTATCACGACGGACAGCCGTTGAACTTCTCCTTCCTGCCGGCGGGCCTCTACTGGCTAGTACTAGACCAAGCCCCCGCTCGACCCTTGCTCAAGCGCTAGGTCGGTGCTGCCTTGCAAAGGCAGCGGCCGGTGTGCAACTCCAAACCGCCCTTATTCAAAAGGCCCAACGATTGCTCCTTCGGTTGACTTATAAGTAGAACCGCCTCTACTTAGGAGTTTGGGCAAACGGTGGAAAGACCAAACGCGCTTTATGCCAAGCTCGCTTTTATTGCA
The DNA here is from genome assembly GCF_042665855.1 of Hymenobacter humi. Classification (NCBI taxonomy): domain Bacteria; kingdom Pseudomonadati; phylum Bacteroidota; class Cytophagia; order Cytophagales; family Hymenobacteraceae; genus Hymenobacter; species Hymenobacter humi. The sequence continues at coordinate 2,211,603 of NZ_JBHTEK010000001.1, forward strand.
AATCGCTTAGGATGGCAAAAGAAGCAGGTGCGCTTCGCGGTGGCTACTGTCTGGTAAAACCTAAAGCGAGCACGGCCGATAAATCGGCGGGTTGCACCGTGCCCTCCAGCACCAGGCCCGTGGGACAGTTGCAGGCGCTGCAAACAGCGCCAGCGTTTTTGACGCTGGCCTGGGGCTGGTGCAGCGTAAGGCCCTGCTGGGCCAGGTAGGCCTGGGCTGCGGCGGCGAGCTGTTGCGTGCCCGAGGCCTGGCCCCAGCGGTCGGCGCATTGGGTTTGGGCGTAGCGCACCCCCACCAGGCTCGGGTGCAGGCGCCTCTTTTTGGCTGGTGCAGCCCCCGACTGCCATAGTGCAAAGGCTGCCGAGCAGCCAGGCCGTAATGCGGGTGAGTTTCGGGTTCATGAAGGAAGGGCAGGGGTTCTAATTCGTTGACTGGCAGCCCAACCTACTAGGGTGTGTGGACAATTAGAGCAGCCAGACGAAAGTAGCGGCGCAATGCGCGAAAGCGAGAAAGGAGGCGCCCGTTTTTTCATAGCGCGTGGCCAGGCGTCGGTACTGCTTGAGGCGGTTGAAGAAGCGCTCGACTTTGTTGCGGTCAGCGTAGAGGTTGCGGTCCAGCACCCGCGCCACGCGCCGGCTGCGCTTGCTGGGCACGACGAGGGCCGCGCCGGTTTGGGCGCAGCCGGCCACGAGGGCATCGGTGTCGTAGGCCTTGTCGGCCAGCACGGCCCCCACCGCCAATCCGGCCAGCAAGTCCGCGGCCACGGTGCAATCGGCCTGCTGTCCAGGCGTCAACCGCAAGCGCAGCGGGTTGCCCAGCGCGTCTACGACGACGTGGAGCTTGCTGGTGAACCCGCCGCGCGAACGGCCCAGCGCTTCGGCTAGGGCACTGCTTTTTTGCCCCGCGGCGTGCTGGTGGGCCCGCACGCTGGTGGAATCGAGCATGGCCCAGTCCAGGTCCGGGTCTTGTACGGCCTCGAATACGCGTTGCCAGACGCCTTTCTGCGCCCAGCGGCGGAAGCGGCGGTACGTGGAGTTCCACGGCCCGAACCGCTCGGGCAAATCGCGCCACGGCGCGCCGCTGCGGGCAATCCAGAGCACGGCGTTTAAAAACAAGCGGTTGTCTGCCGCCGAGCGGCCGGCATCGCCGGCTTTGCCCGGCAACAGGGGCGCTAATCGCGCCCAATCGGCATCTTTGAGTTCATAGCGTCGCACCACCCAAAGGTCGGCGATTGTCCACACACCCTAGTGCACGCCGACTCTTTTATTTAGGTCCCGACCGCAGCACGATTTACACAACCAGCCATAGCCTTGGCAGAACTCTGCGCTGCTCGCAACGGCTTGCTAAAAGCCGCATTAAAAGTTGAAATACTTGCTCAGGAAGCTTAAGGCGCAAAAGAGTCCAGTGATGACGCTCACCGAAGGGTTCTGCAACGGCTATTGTCTTCTGAGTTCATCGGGCTCAAAAAAGAACAGACCTAATCCGAACGCGCTGCTACTTTTGCAGCTCCAGCACCACGGCGGTTTTGGCCGGCAGCTGCAGCGTGGCAATGCTGGCCAGGTTCTCGCCAGTCAGCACGTTGCGGGCTTTGCTGAAGCCGGTGGTGCGCTCCGAGAAGCGGGCAGTGGGCAGCGCAACGGGTTTGTCGGTGGTATTGGTGGCCACCATCACGGTGCCAGTAGCCCCGTAGCGGAAGTACACGTACAGGCCGTTTTCGGGCAGGTACTGCATCAGCTTGCCGGAGTGCAGCGCCGGGTGGGAGCGGCGGTAGGTGGCCAGCTTTTTCACGAAATCGAAGGCCTCGTTTTCGGGAGCGGTGCGGCCAGCGGCGGTGAATTTGTCTTCTTTGTCGCCGGGCCAGCCGCCGGGAAAATCCTTGCGCACCTCGGCATCGGTGGGGTTCTTGAGGTTTTTCATCAGGATTTCGGTGCCGTAGTACATCGACGGGATGCCGCGGGTGGTGAGCAGCCAGGTGAGCCCCATTTTGTACTTGCTGAAATCTTCGCCAATCACCGACAGGAAACGGTCGTGGTCGTGGTTGTCGAGGAAGGTCACCAGCCGGGTGGGGTCCTGGTAAACTGCATCCTGAGCCAGCGCTTCGTACATGCGCTGGGCGCTGCCGTCGTGCTTCAGGCCATCCACCATGGCACCTTCCAGCACGAAGTCCAGCCCACCGGGCTGGTTCGATTTGAAGGGGAAGTTGATGTTGTTCTTTACATAGTACGACTGGTCGACCACGTTGCTCACCGACGACTCCCCGAAAATGTGGATGCGGGGGTACTCCGTGAGCAGCGCGGCGTTGCAGCGGTTCATAAACGGCTGGTCGTTGTACATGTAGGTGTCGATGCGCCAGGCGTCCACCCCGAAGTTCTCGACCGACCAGATGGCGTGCTGAATCAGGAAGTTGGCCACGTACGGGTTCTGCTGGTTCAGGTCGGGCAGGAAGGGCACAAACCAGCCGTCGAGCGTAATCTTCCGGTCTATCTGCGAGGCGTGCGGGTCGGTGATGGGCTGCTGGCGGTAGGACGTGTTAGTGTAGGTGGGCCACTGGTGCAGCCAGCTTTTCATGGGCAGGTCCTGGATAAACCAGTGCGTGTTGCCCACGTGGTTGTACACGGCGTCCTGCACCACCTTGAGGCCGGCGGCGTGGGCCTGCTGCACGTAGGCTTTGTAGGCGGCGTTACCGCCCAGGCGGCGGTCCACGTTGTAGTGGTCGGTGAAGCCGTAGCCGTGGTAGGAGGCCCGCATGGTGCCGCCTTCGTTGGTCAGGGGCTGGTTGTTTTCAATAACGGGCGTAAACCATACGGCCGTGATGCCGAGGTCTTTGAGGTAGCCGATGTGCTGGGCCGCGCCGGTCAAGTCGCCGCCGTGCCGGAAGAAGGGGTTGGCCCGGTCAGAGTTGGGGTCGCGCAGGTCGGCGAATTTGTCGTTGCTCGGGTCGCCGTTGGCAAACCGGTCGGGCATGGCCAGGTAGATAAAGTCGGCCTGTGTCACGCCCTGGGCCTTCGCGGCGTTGTCGCGGGCTTTCAACTCCCAGGCCCGGGTGAGGGTCTGGCTGCCTTTCTTGCCCACGATTTGCAACTTGCCGGGCTTAGCGGTGGGCGCAATGGTCAGGTCAAGAAAGGCGTAGTTGGAGTTCTCGACGGTGTTGGTTTTCACCAGCTTCACGCCGGGGTAGGCGATGGTGTAGGTCAGCGTGCCCGCGCCCGGGCCGTACACGAGCAGCTGCACGTTGGGCCGTTTCATACCCACCCACCAGTTGGTGGGGTTGATGCGCTGAATGGAAACGGCTTGGGCTTGGGCTACTTCCGGCAGCAGGGCCGCAAGCAATAGAATCAGAAGTAGGTATCCTTTTTTCATGAAGTAAGAAATTTGAAGGCCAGCGCTATGCGTGGTGTCTGCCTCAGCTTAAACTTGAAAGAATAAGTAACAACGTCGTGTGCGTAAGTTCGTCTTGCTGAGTGCGACCGGGGAACCTCACCCCCGGCCCCTCTCCAAAAGAGAGGGAGCCTGACGGTAACTAACAAACAGCTTCGACTTAATTGAACTGGGGCTTCCTGTGTTTAGGAATTGAGCTAAAACCTTGTGCCGTGGCTCCCCTCTCTTTTGGAGAGGGGCCGGGGTGAGGTACCATCGGACAAAGGCTCCGATCAATAGGGCAACCGAATTACGCGCGTTTGCGGCCCTGTGTGAGCATCTCCACGATTTCGCCGAGGCGGCGGGTGCGGGTTTCGGGCTTCTTGGCGCCTTCCAGCCAGCGCACGAACTCGCGCTGGTGAGTGTAGGCCAGCTTGGCGAAGTAGGCGGCGGCTTTGGGGTTGCCGGCCAGCTGTTCGGCCAGGTCGGCGGGGGCTTCCATTTTGCGCTCTGCCACGTCGCGCGACAGGGTCACGCGCACGGTGTCGCCCACCGTTTTGTCGATAGCCCGGCGGATTTCCTTGAGCAGGAGCAGGGCGTGGTGGCCATCGCCGAGCGGCACGATGCTTCCCTGGTAAGGATAGCCGTCGAAAGTAGCCTGGATGGGCACGCGGCCGCGGGTGCCGTACACGTCGGGCACGCTGAACGGTACCACCACAAATACCCCGCCGCGGTCTTCGCCCGCTTCTAAAATGGCTTCAAACTCGTGTTCTGGCTGCATGGTGGCTATTGGGGTTGCAAGGGTTGGGAATGGCTTTCCGGGGCAAAGTAAACCATTGCGCCGCCAGCCCAACCTCGCGGGGTTACCCAATGGCCACTTCGCTGAGGATGCGCTGCACGGCCTCTTCATCGGCGGCGGCTATCACGCGCACCTCGCCAATGGTGGTGCCGTACTGCTCGGCCAGGCGGTGCTGCATGCTTTCTTCGGGCACCAGAATCACGCGGGCGCGGCGCAGGGTCATGCGCTCCACTTCCAGGAGCCAGCCGCGGTCGCCGGGGCTGATAAAGTCGGCTGCCAGACTCGCCACATAAAGCACCATGGGCTGACCCGTGCTGTTGCGGATTTCGAGCGCCGCCAGCCACGCCGGCCAGTTGGGCGCGTAGATGACGCCGAAGTCGGAGCGGCCCCGCACCAGCGCGGCCCGGCGGGCATACTGAATCATGCGAAAATTGAGCCCGTCCAGCACGGGCATGAGCACGACGGGCACAGCAGCAACGGGTTCGGGTTCCAGCGCTATGGGTTCGGCCCAGGGCTGGTTTTCCGCCACGAGTAGCTCATCCAGCGTGATGTCGTCCTCGGGTGCCAGTAGGGCAATGGCCTCGTCGGGGCCCGGCTCCGCTGCCATTTCGCTGAACGCCGCTGGCCGCACCACGGCGGGCAGCTCGGGGTCGGGGTCAAAATTCAGGTCGCCGTCCCTGGGGTGCGCGTTGGGCTGCAGCGTGCCCGCAGGCAAAGCCGTTGAGCTGAGAGTCGGCAGCGATTTCCCATTCGACAGGTCGGCGGCTTCGCGCACCGTGGAGGAAGGCAGGGAGGGTGCTACGGGCGCCAGCAGCTGCCGCGTACCCTCACCGCTGGTGCTGGCACCGAGGTAAGGCGCCGCTGGCGACTGCCAGGAGCTAGCTTCTGCGCTGCCCGCCTGAGTAGGCCACTGGCTGTGGGCGGCCGCCAGCCCCTCCAATTCATCCGGCATGGTGGCCGCACTGGCCTGGGACAGGTCATTCAGGCCGATGATGCGCGACTGCAACAGGACCATTTCGGCGGCGGCTTTGGGGGCCGGGCGCGTGCCGGGCAGCAGCCGGACCCCCGCCGTGGGAGCCACGGTGGTCAATGCGTCTTCGGGGGCTGGTGCTTCGGCGTCGGTTGCGGTGGCTTCCGGGCCTGGTGTTGAGGCTTTGGACAGCCCAACGTGTTCTTGAGCTAAGCCGCTGGGTTTGGTTTCTGTGGCTTGGGCTGGTTCTTCGCCGGGGGTAGGTTTGGGTACAAGGCCACCACCGGTTGCTGCGCGGCCGCCTGGTACACCAGGGGCAGGGTAGGGGGCAGGGCTGTGCCGCCGAGCACGGCCACACTCGGGTCGGCATCGTCCCAGGCCAGCAGCAGAACAGAAAAATCGGACAGGGTCATGGGTCGGAAAGAGGAAGCAAAATTTGGCCCGCCCGGGCGTTGGTAGCGGCGCAGTAGCCAATCTGCCTCCAATGCTACGCAACCTAGACCATATATCAGCGAAAAATTCGCGACTGCCCAGCCTCCGAAAAGTAACTTGCGTACTAATCCCGCAGTTAACCGGCCTCGCCGGTCTTTTTTGCCCGGTTTGGCGGTCGGTTTTGCCTTTTGTTTAGAATAACTTTATGGATACCACGATTCAGGAAAATAACTACATGGTCAACGACCTGGCGGCCCAAAGCCACCAGGAACATTATCCAGGCGAAATTATCCGGGCCGACCAGCTCGACGACAACCGCTTCCTTTTTAACTGCCAAAACGGAGTTCGGCTCGTGCTGCACGTACTCAGCGATAAAATCCTGCGCTTTCGCTACCTCACCGACGGCCCGCTGCTGCCCGACTTCTCCTACGCCTTGCCCACCGACGGCCGCCAGCGCCCGGCGCCCGAGTTTCTGGAATTCAAGGAAAAGAGCGACCACTACCGCATCACCACCGAGCGCCTCATCTGCATTGTGCAGAAGGAAAACCTGAAAACCCGCGTGCTCGACCGCTCCGGCTCCATCCTGAGCGACGACGAGAAGGGCTTCCACTGGGAGTACGACTACGACACCGGCAACGACATCGTGAAGATGAGCAAGCACGTGCCCGCCGGCGTGCACTACTACGGCCTCGGCGACAAGCCCGACAACATGAACCTGCGCGGCAAGCGCTTCACCAACTGGGGCTCCGACACCTACGGCTACACCAAAGGCAGCGACCCGCTCTATAAGAACATCCCGTTCTACCACGTGCTGCACCAGAAAATTGCCCACGGCATTTTTTTCGACAACACCTTCAAGGCCAGCTTCGACTTTGCCGCCGAGCGCGCCGACGTGACCAGCTTCTGGGCCCAGGGTGGCGAGCTGAACTACTACTTCATCTACGGCCCCACCCTGATGGAGGTGACCGAGGAGTACACCCTGCTCACCTGCCCGCCCGAGCTGCCCCCGCTCTGGACCCTGGGCTACCACCAATGCAAGTGGAGCTACTTCCCGGAGGCCAACGTGAAGGAAATCACCACCGGCCTGCGCGAGCGCCAGATTCCCTGCGATGCCATCTACCTCGACATCGACTACATGGAGGGCTACCGCTGCTTTACCTGGAGCAAGGAGCATTTCCCGGAGCCCAAGCGCATGGTGCAGGAGCTGGCCGAGGACGGCTTCAAGCTGGTTGTCATCATCGACCCGGGCATCAAGATTGACCCCGAGTACCCCGTGTACCAGGAAGGCATTGCCAACGACTACTTCTGCCGCCGCGCCGACGGCCCGCTCATGAAGGGCTCGGTGTGGCCCGGCCTCTGCAACTTCCCCGACTTCACCAACCCCGACGTGCGCGAGTGGTGGGCCGGCCTGTTCAAAGAGCTGGTGCAGGACATCGGCGTGAAGGGCGTGTGGAACGACATGAACGAGCCGGCCGTGTTCGAAAAAGGCACGTTCCCGCCCGACGTGCGCTTCAACTACGACGGCCACCACGCCTCGCACCAGAAAGCCCACAACATCTACGGCATGCAGATGGCCCGCGCCACGGCCCAGGGCATGAAGCAGTTCTGCTACCCCAACCGGCCGTTTACCATCACGCGCAGCACGTACTCGGGCGGGCAGCGCTACTCTTCGGGCTGGACCGGCGACAACATCGCCTCCTGGGAGCACCTCTGGCTGGCCAACATCCAGTGCCAGCGCCTGAGCATCTCGGGCTTCAGCTTCATCGGCTCCGACATCGGTGGCTTCGTCGACACGCCCACTGGCGAGCTCTATTCCCGCTGGATTGCGCTCGGCGTCTTCCACCCGTTCTTCCGCACGCACTCTTCCGGGGACCACGGCGACCAGGAGCCCTGGAGCTTCGGCGAGCCGTTCACGAGCCTGGCGCGCCACTTTATTGAGCTGCGCTACCGCCTGCTACCCTACATGTACACCACGTTCTGGCAGTACGCCACGGCCGGCACGCCCATGCTGCGGCCGCTCACCTTCCTCGACCAGAACGACACCGAAACTTATCTGCGCATGGCCGAATTCGGCCTCGGCGACAACCTGCTGGTGTGCCCCATCACGCAGCCCGGCGCCGATGGCCGCTGGATGTACCTACCCCGCGGCGACTGGTTCTACTACTGGACCGACGCGCCCAATGCCGGCGGCAGCGAGGTGTGGGCCAATGCCGACCTCACCCGCATTCCGCTCTACGTGCGCGCCGGCGCCGTGCTGCCCATGCAGCCCGTGCTGCAGTACGTGGGCGAAAAGTCCATTGAGGAGCTTACGCTGCACGTGTACTACAAAAACGGCACCGCCGACAGCGTGCACTACGACGACGGCGGCGAAGGCTACGCCTACGAAGACGGCCACAAAACGCTGCGCCGCTTCACCGTCACGGGGTCCGAAACGGAGCTGGTGCTCACCCAGACCATCGAAGGTGAGTATCGGACCAGCTACGCCACCTACCGCGTGGTGCTGCACGGCCTGCCCGTGGGCCCCGCCGCCATTTCAGTAGATGGCGCTGCCGCTCAGGCCGCCGAGGCAACGCTGGAAACCGGCCTCGTGCTGCCCAGCGTGGTAGTAGGCGTGGGCTTTGGGGAGGTACGGGTGGCGCTGGCCATTGTGCCTCCGACGCCCCCGGCAACTGGCCAGCCAGCGGCATAAGGCTGGTTTCCTGATGCAAAAAGCCCCACGGCTGCTGGTTCAAACCGGCGGTTGTGGGGCTTTTTTATGCAAATATGATAGCGTGGAAGGGTTATGTCATGCTATCCCGCGGCGGAGCCGGGTATCGAAGCTGCCTTGCTTACCCCATGCCTGTGTCCATTTCGCTTTTTCAGTACTGATTAAACTCGTCGCGAAATAAGCTGCGAATATCAAGCAGAGGTAGAGACGCAATATTTTGCGTCTCCTCGTTGAACTACACCCACGCTGCGCCCACGACGAGACGCAAAATATTGCGTCTCTACCTCATGCTCGCAAGCCACTTCGCGATGTCTATAAATAAAAAAATCTACCTGCTTTTTAACTGCGAATTATTATAGATGAAGTGCAATATTTCTGTTATTGCAATAAAATAGCCCCATGGCGATAGAGAAAAAGCCGCTTATTTCTACCGTTCTCACACTTCAATTATGACAGGCCTACGCCTGCTGCCTGTTGCCCTGATAATGAGCTGCGCCGCGCTTCCGTGCCGCGCGCAGGATGCCCCCGGCAGCGGTCCGGCTCCCGCGGCCCAACCAAGTGCCAAGGCCGAGCCGAGCGCTAAACTGCTGAAGCAGTACCGGTTTTACGCCGGGGCGCAGGCGGCAGTGCAGGCCTTTCGGGTACAATCGACCAGTTATGCTACGCAGGAAGCCATTGTGAGGCCGCTTTACGTGTTTGCCGGCTATCAAATGACGCCGCATGTAGCCATCCAGGCGGGCTTTATGCGGCGCAGTACAGGCAGTTCAAAAATCACTTCGACCAGTTATAACCAGGCCAATCAGGTGGTCCTTTACAGCCAGGAACTGCAGCGATACAATGTCGCGGTACCCGTATTGCTGCGCGTACGTCTGGCCCGCCAGCCGGCTAACCGCTTCTACGTAGATGCCCTGCTGGGACCCACGCTACTCTTTCACCGGTATCAAATCGACGAAACCCTCACGGTGGGAGGGCAAGTGCAAAGTGATGTACACGAGGATTTCACCAGCCGGCATTTGTATCTAAGCGGCGGCTTTAGCGCCGGCTGCCGCCTCAGGCCCCACCTCGACCTTATGGTGGAAGCCACCGCCAACCGGGATACGGAAAAACCGGCTTCCGACGGTGTCAAACCCTTTACCTTCGGCGTTGGTGCCGGACTGCGCTACAGCTTCAACTTCTCAAAGGCGGCTGACTAAGGCTCAAGGCGCCTAGCAATTAGCACCGCCACTGCGGCCACTGGCGCGCCTAACGCAGCGAAAGTTTCTTGGTCACCAGGCCTTTTGCGGTGAAGAGCTGCAGCGTGTAGAGGCCCCGGGCCAAACTGCTCAAATCAAGCGTGCGCGCGGCAGCTGGCTTCGGCGTTTCGTCGCGGTACACCACGCGGCCGGTGGCGTCCTGCACGAGCAGGGGCGCGGCCAGGAGCGCTGGGTCAGTGGTTTGGAGGGTGAAGCGCCCGTCGGAGCTGGGGTTGGGCCACACGGTGAGCGCGGCAGCCAGAGCGGCGTCGCGGGTGGCCGTTATGGCGGTACCGATGGTTATATCGTCAACGAAAAGCACTGTTCCGACCGTTGGGCGGTTGGCGGCGCTCGAAGTGAACGACAGGTGCAGCGAATCGGGGATGGTCGCGTTGGAGTAGGTGATGGGTATGGTCGCCACCGTGTACGTGGCGGCGGGCGCCAGCAGGGCTGCTACAGAGGCGACCTCCTGGGTTTTGCCGCTGACGTAGCGGGTGAGCGAGAAAAAACAGCTGCCGAGTCGTTGGTGGCCGCGGGGCCCGTCAGCTTGTAATAAAACTGAATCTGGGTGGGGCGGCCAGTGTAGGGCACACCGGTAAACTCCGTGTCGTCCGTGGTGTACCTGATGCCACTACCTAAAGACAGGATGCCCGGCAATACCGGGAAGATGGACTGAAAGGGGGCGTACACCTTATTCTCAATCCTGGCGGCAAACGACCCGCCGTGCACGTCGGAGGTCTTCGTGACGGTGGCCGTGCTGGACGGTAACGGGGACTTGGCCGCATCGCTTAGTAAATCGTCGATGGTCTGCCAGTTCTGGGGGCTTCCACTCCGAGCGGTACTGCTTTGGTGCGTAGGGCCCAGGTCTCGAGGCCAGGGTTGCTAATGGTTTGGGCCTGGGTCGGGCCCAGCAGGCAGATGCCGGTCAGCAAAGCCAGCAGCGGGCGAAGAAGTGTTGTCATAAGTTGAGGGAAGGAAGGAGTAAGCTCGGGTACAACATTCTTCTGGCCTGTAAGTTAGCTCAAGAATTGCATCTTGCTAAAATAAGCAATAATTGCCGATTTATATTTACCCCATGGCCGGGATGCAGCAAGTAGCGCGGAGGGCGCTTATCGTTCTGGGAATGCTGCTGGCCGGAGCCGGGCCCTCATCAGCCCAATGGCTGGCCAATCCCCTGCGGCGCCTGCTGCGAGCGGACACCGCGGGCATGGCGCGCGTGCTGGCCCGGCCCGGCGCCTACCGCCTCCAAATCCTGTATACCCGCATCCGGCGTGACGTGGCGGGCCGCCCGCATTTTCGCAGCTACCGCTACCGGTTGCGGCCGCGCGAATACTTCTACCCCGCCAGCGCGGTGAAGCTGGCCGCCGCGGCCCTGGCGTTAGAGAAGATGCGTGATATTAACCGGCTCAAGCTAGAAGCGTTTCACGGACATACGCCGCCCATTGGCCCCGACTCGCCGATGCTGACCGACTCAGCCTTCGCCGGGCAAACGCGGGTGCTGCGCGATACCAGCAGCGCCTCCGGCCGGCCCAGCCTCGCCAACTACGTGCGCAAGGCCCTGCTCGTGAGCGACAACGACGCCTTCAATCGGCTCTACGAGTTTGTGGGGCCGGCCGAGCTGAACGCGGGCCTGGCCCGGCTGGGCCTGCACCGCAGCCGCCTGCTGCACCGCCTGTCCGTGGGCGACCAGGAACCCGCCAGCCGCCACACCAACCCCATAGCTTTCTACGCCGACACGGCCGCCACGCAGCTGCTCTACCAGCAGCCGGCCGCCTTCTACGGTGGCCCTGGCCCAAGCCGGGCCTGTGCGGCGAACGTATCGGCCAGGCCTACCTGCAAGGTGCCGAGCGCGTGCCCGGCCCGCTGGATTTCAGCCAGAAAAACGCGTTTTCGCTGCCCGACCTGCAGCGGCTGCTCCGGGCCGTGCTCTTTCCCGAAGCCGTACCGGCCGCCCGCCGCCTGCGCCTGGCCCCCGACGACTACGCCCTGCTGCGCCAGGCGCTTTCGCAATTGCCCCGCGAAAGCACCCACCCCCGCTTCGACGCCGCGCACTACCCCGACACCTACGCCAAGTTCTTGCTGGGTGGGGGTGGCACCACGGCGCTGCCGGCAGGCGTGCGCGTGTTCAACAAAATCGGCCAGGCCTACGGCTTTCTTATCGATAATGCCTACATCACGAACGAAGAGAAAGGAGTGGAATTCCTGCTCAGCGCCGTGATTTACGTGAATGCCGACGGCGTGCTGAACGACGACCAATACGAGTACGACAGCATCGGCTTTCCCTTTCTGCGCTCCCTGGGCCTGCGAGTGTACGAAGCCGAATGCCGCCGGGCCCAACGCGCAACGAAGAAGGGGAGGTAAAACCCCGGCCATGGTAGCCAGAGCTTTACCTCCCCTTCGCAGTTCCCTGGTTGCCTTACTGAACCGCCAGGCGGCGCGACTGGCCGCCGCCGCTTATTACGTAGAAGCCCGGCGCGAGGCCGCTGGGCAATACCGGCTGGAGCGGGCCGCTGGTGGGCAGCACGGCCGTGAGCAGCGCGCGGCCGGTGAGGTCAAACAGCTGCACCACCTGGCCAGGCGCCAGACCGGCCACCGATACCGTGCCCCGGGTGGGGTTGGGCCATACCTGCAACTGCGCCACCAGCCCAACGGGCCCTGTTACGGTTCGCACCGGCGAGAAGCTCTCGGTGCCGTCGGTGTCGATTTGGCGCAGGCGGTAGTACACGGTGGCACTGGGGTAGGCGCTTAGAGTGCCGTCGTCGAACTGATACCGGATGGGGCTGGAGCTGTTGCCCTGCCCGGCTACCCAGCCCAGGCGGCGGAACACCGTGCCATCCGTGGAGGCTTCCACGGCAAAGCCGGCGTTGTTCTTTTCCGATGCCGTGGTCCAGGCCAGGTGAGCCGTGGTCTTGCGGGCTTCGGCGGTGAAGGCCGACAGCTCAACCGGCAGGACGCTGCCGGCAATGGTAATGTTGGCGTTGTTGATGGCAAAAAACACGTTGTCCACGGCCTGGATTTTTATGCGGCCTTGGTTGGTGGTCACGCGCGGCAGCTGCAACGGCGTCGAGCCATCGTTGGGAGTGCTGGCCAGCAGCACGATGGGGAAGGTGTTGCCGCCATCGGTGGAGAACAGCACCTGCACGTTGGCGCAGCTCACGGGGGCCTGGTTGGTGCCCTGCACGTCCCAGGTCAGGTTGTAGGAGCTGCCCGGCGCGGCCGAGAAGGCAGCCGCCGGCGCAGTTACTTTGAAGGGGCCGCTCGCGGCCACGGTCAGGGCCATGTTGGCGCTGGCCACGCCGCCGCGGTTGTCGCGGGCCGTGAGGCGGAAGTTGAGCGCCCGGGCCACCTGGGGCAGAATTTCGCCCAGCGAAGTCGTGTTGTTCAGTATTGACGTCAAAGTGGGAAAGGTGCGCACCGGGCTCGCACTCGGGGCGAAGCTGCGAAACAGCGGCGGGCCCGAGGGGTCGGCAGCCGCGCCGGCCAGGCCGGTGGGGTCGCCCGTGTCCATCTGCTCCCAGGAGTAGGTGAGGGCTTGGCCGTCGGGGTCAGTGCCGCTGCCGGCCAGGCTGAAGGGCGTGCCCGTCGGGATGGTGTAGCTGCTGGGCGGCACGGTCAGGCTGGGCGGCCGGTTGCCGGTGGCCGTGAGGGTGCCGCAGGTGAGCTTGGGCAGAATGGCGCTGATGCTGCCGGCGTGGAAGTAAGGGATGCCGGCGCCCACGTTGTCGGGCGAGCAGCGCGAGTCGTACGACATGAGCGTGTTGCCCGCGCCCGGCTCGAAGGCAAGCGAAGCCTCCCGGTTGCCCCCGCCGCACGAGCCGCCGGTGCCGTTGAACGTGTGGCTGGAGCCCGGCCTGGTGGCCAATCTCGTGCGTGAGCACCGAAACCATGAGGCTGGCCGAGCCCCCGTGGACGCCCCACCGGCCGAGTAGGTGGGAAAGCACGCCACGCCCACATACGCCACGCCCGAGTAGCCGCCGGCCCAGTAGCCCAGCACGTGGCCCACCTCAAAGCTGCCCGCCCCGATGGTGGCGGGCACGTACGTGCGGTTGGTTTCCATCAGGGCCGACGGGCTGCTGTTGTCGTAGGGGTCGGTGCTGGCGTTGGTGAAGATGAGCTGGTCGGTGTTGGCTACCAGCTGCATGCGTACCGACAAGTCGCGCTCATACACCGCGTTGATGGCGTTCACCAGCGTTACCATAGTGGCGAGCGTGCCGGCCACCGTGCCGCCGCCCAGGCTCTGGGTGTACTCGCCGGTGGCTGCCAGGGCCAGCCGCAGCGTGCGCAGCGAGCGCCGTAAGGGGCCGGGGCCGCGGGCGGCGTGCCGCCGAGCAGGCGCTGCTGGGTGGGTAGCTGCCTGGCCAGGCACTCGAAGGCATCGGGGGCATCGGCGCGGCTGTGGTAGAGGTTGGCGGCGCCTTCGGCCACCACGCTTAGCGGGCCGGTGGGCGTGAGCACCTGGGCGTGCAGGCCGGCCGGCGTGGTTTCCAGCCGCACCGAGGTGGCGCGGTCGGTGAGGGCCTGGCCCGCATAGGTCTGAATCTGGGGGTAGCGGGCCGCCAGCGCGGGGGCCATCACGGGCACCCGGGTCATGGCAAAGCGGTGCAGGGTGCCATCCGGAAACGGCAGTTCCAGCGTCACGGCATCGGCCGGGCTCGTTTCTACGGGGGCTAGCGACAGGCGGGCCTTGAGCTGCGCGGCATCGAGGGTAAACCAGCTGCCGGGCTGCTGCTTTCCGGCGGCGCGGGCGGTAGGAGTGGCGGCCGCTTGCCACAGCGGGCCGCCCGTCTGGGCAAAGCTTTGCTGCACGAGTAGCAGCAAAAAAACCAAAGAACTGAAATAGGGAGTACGGGGTCTACTGTTCATAGGATAGTGGAAAATGTACTAAATATTAATTTCGAACTTGATGCTAAAACGGCTGCTTATTCCCCGGTCCGACGTTTTATTGAGCTATTGCGAATTGATATTTCACAAGCAAAATCATCGAAGAATGCATATGTTTCTCAGCCTCGCTTATTGCTAAGTTAAGCAGGTTGCTCCTAGAAATAAGTTGCTGAAAATTCAATATGATTATTACTAACAAATTAAAAATCAGTGTATAATGAGTATAATCACTTCGAAAAATCAAATCCCGTATAAGAATTTTGCCTATATATTTTCAACGCTGGTCAGCACTTGTTGTGCTGGCCGCTGTCGTTGCTGGCGCTTCTGCAAGAGCGGCCAAGCTCTTGCGCACGCAGTTGCGCCATGGATTTAGGCAATACTGTATTATTTATATTTTAAGCCCAAAGGTTGGCTCAACGAGCCGGCGGAATTAAGCCAAATGGATTCCTTTCGGGAGTTCGACGAACTGCCGTTTTTACTTCCCCAAACCAGCCGTGCGAGTTGGCTCAATGCCGGCCGCGCGCTGCTCTACAGCAGCAGAAAGGCGCGCAGCAACCTGACCCTAATGGAGCCGCTGCACCCAAAAATGCTCTACAGAAAGCGGGCTTTGAGGGCCGGGGTGGGGAGCATACAGCTCTCCTGGCGGCCGAACCACCGGTAGCGGTTGCGGGCCACGAAGCGGTACAGGCCGTCGCGCCAGCGCCGGGGCATCAGCCAGCCCAACCCGGCCAGCTGCCACACGCCTCCCAGGCGGCGGGCAATGCGCAGCACCGCGGTGGAGTGGGAGTACAGCCGGCCCCCACTGACCAACAGTACCGACTCCGGCTCCCGTGGCAGGGCGGCAGGGTCGAGGCCTAGGTCCGCCAACACGGCCTGGGCAGCTTCGCTTTGCAAGGCGGCAAACCGGAAGCGGCCCTCAGGGTCGTGGCGAATGACAAACTGCACGAACCCGTTGCAGAGGTTGCACACCCCGTCGAAAAGGATGGTATCGGGAGCAGTGTCGGGCATGGAGGGCATTGGGCAGGCAGGTGCGGGACTAGTAACGAGCAACCGGGCGCCGGGTTGGGCCACCACGGTTAGCCGCCACCACCGGGCAGCTCCGCAGTGCAGCCTGGCCAGGGAGAGAGTGGGCGTCGGCCGTATCTACGTAGTTGTCCTTGAAGATTAAGGGTTTTCCCGGCAGTTCCGCTTGCAAAGATGACCGTATAGCTTATCCGAACCAACCAATCAATCAAGATGAAGTTTTTCAAAAAGCCTTCGATAATAATTGCTGCCATGGTGCTGGGTCCCGGTCTGTTGGCATCGTGCCAAAGCAAGAACAACACAACCGCTGGCGACACGTCTGGCTCCGGCACTACTGCTGGTACAGAATCTACCATGAGTACCGACACGGCTGGCACGGGTGCAATGGGCGGCTCGGGCTCCACGGCCGGAGCGGGCGGTGCGGCTACCGGCGGCACGGGCTCGGCGGGGGCTCGGGCTCAACCAGCGGGACCACCACCGGCAGCACTACCCGCTAAATTGCGGCCCCGAACAAAAGTTTGTTCTTTCTTCGCAAGGCGAAAAGGTTGGTCTGTAGATGGCCGCCTTTTCGCCTTGTTCAATTTGAGCCCCTGGCGGCCACGCACGTAAGCGTTTTATGGGTAACGATAGTACCGGTTTTTGGGGCGTGTTGCGGCGGCCGTTTGTGCTCGACCTGCGGGCGCTGGCCCTGTTGCGGATAGCCACGGCCGCGGTGCTGCTCATCGATTTGGCCATTCGCAGCACCGACCTCGAAGCCCACTACGCCAACATGGGCGTGATGCCCATCGTCGCGGTGCTGGACCACGGCTGGACGCCCTACCAGTTTTCGCTGCACGCCGCCAGTGGCATGTGGCAGTTCGAAGCCCTCTTGTTTATAATAGCGGCGGTGCTGGCCGGGGCCTTGCTGCTGGGCTACCACACGCGGCTGGCCACGGTGGCCTCGTGGGTGCTGCTGGTGTCGCTGCAAAACCGCAACCCCTTCATCGCGCAGGGCGGCGACGACCTGCTGCGCATGCTGCTGTTCTGGGGCATCTTTTTGCCCTGGGGCCGGGTCTGGTCCTGGGATGCGCGCGGCAAACCTGCTCCCGAGCGGCTCGACTATTTCAGCGCGGCCACCGTTGCGTATATCGTGCAGCTGGCCTTGCTCTACTGGTGCACGGCTTTGCTGAAAAGCGGCGCCGAGTGGACCCGCGACGGCACCGCGCTGTACTACGCCTTCAGCCTCGACCAGGTGCTGCTGCCCGCCGGGCGCCTGCTCTATCCGTACCCGGAACTGCTGCGGCTGCTCACGTTTGGGGCGTATTTCACCGAGCTGCTGCTGCCGTTTGCGCTGTTTATTCCGGTGGGCGTGGCGTGGTGGCGCATGCTGGTATTTGGGGTGCTGGCGGTTTTTCACCTCTCCATCAGCGTCACCTTGTTTGTGGGGATTTTCTTTTTGGTGAACCTGGCTTCCATCCAGGGGCTGCTGCCCGGCGGGGTGCTCGATTGGATTACGCACCGCCTGGCACCCCACGCGGCGCGGGCCCGCCGCTGGCGCCCGCAATTGCCGGCCTGGCAGCTGCCGTGGCGCCTGCGCCTCGAGCGCACGGGCGCCCCGGCGCCCGGCCGGCGGCGGCTGGCGCGCGCCGTGCGCGAAACCTTCGTGGCCGTGGTGCTGGCCTACGTGTGCTGGTGGAACCTCGACGATGTGGCCGTCATCCGCCCGGCAGGCGGCCTCATGTCGGCGCCCATGCGCTGGTTCGGCTACCTGTTCCGGGTCGACCAGCACTGGGGCATGTTTGCCCCCACGGTGTTTAAGGACGATGGCTGGTACATCCTCGAAGGCACCACCACCGATGGCCGGCAGCTGGACCTGAACCGCAACGGCGCGCCCGTGCGCTACGACAAGCCTGCCTCGGTGGTGGCCTTGTTTAAGAACGACCGGTGGCGCAAGTACTCCGAGAATTACTTGTTCGTAAATAATGCCTGGATGCGGCCGTATTACTGCAACTACCTGCTTCGCGTCTGGCACGAGCGGCCCCAGCACCCGCCGCTGCGCCACCTGTCGGTGGTGTACATGAAAGAGGTGTCATTGCCCGATTACGAAACGTCGACGCCAATCCGTGAAGTACTGTGCGAGTGCGAGTTAGCAGTCGAATCGGGGAAGCCCAAGCAATAAATGGGTATTTACCCTTAGGAAAATACGGGTTAATCGCGCCAGCAACACTCGTATAGTGATGTAGCCGATGGCTAACAAACCTTCCTTTCCACTTTTTCCACGATTTATGAAACGTAAATGGCTTTTTGGGCTGACCGGTGCCATCATGTGCACGTCGCTCACCTTCTTCAGCGCATGCACCGCTTCCGAAAATGCCGGCTCCACGAGCGGCTCAACTTCGGGTAGCACCAGCGGTACTACTTCAGGCACAACGTCTGGCTCGACCACTTACGGCAGTACTTCCGGCACCACATCGGGCACCACCGATACCGGCACCACCACCACGGGTACCACCACAGGTACTACGACAACGGGTACTACCAGCGGCACTACGTCGGGCACTACCACTTCGGGTACCACCACAACTGGCACAACCACCTCGGGTACGACATCGGGCACGACCTCCGGTACCACTACTCGATAACCTTGCGTCTAAGAAGATAAAAAATGCCATTCCCGCGCAGGGAATGGCATTTTTTATGTTAGGATACGAATGCTTACACCCATTGCTTGAGATACTGAAACACCTCCGGGTGGGTGAGCAGGCCGCCGTGGTGCTGCTGGTTGAATACGGCGGTGCGCACCTTGGCGCCGGCCGCCAGGGCGGCCTCGTCGCCAAATGTGGTGTGTCCGCGTGCGCTGCCGTGGCCCACCAGGCCGTCGCCGAAGTACTCGCGCAGGGCCGAGGGCCGCGTCGAGCGCAGCCAGGAGCCCATCAGGATGTGGTATTGCACTCCCGGCAAGGGCGGCACGCTCGTGCGGGGCGGCACGAGGTCGTTGGCGTGGGCGTCCTGCCAGTCGTCCTCCACCAGAATGGAATAGCGCAGGTCCTTGATGCCGTTGCTGCGCTTGTTGAGGGCCTTGCTCAGAAAGCGGGTGGGAAACAGGTTGATGCGCTCCAGCAGCCGTGCCGTCAGGTGCGAGTTCTGTTCGAGCCAGGAGCCGTCGTTGGGCGTGCCGAGCAGAAACACCGACCGCAGGTGGGCCAGCCAGGGAGCTTTATTAAATGAGGAATGGGTAATGAAGAATGAGGAATTATTGGCCGGTGAAGGCACTTCCTCGCTCATTTTCTCCTGCGCATCCAATTCTTCATTCTTCATTCCTAATTCTTCATTAAGCGAAGCGTAATACCCTGCCGAGCGAATTATCAGCCCGCCCATGCTGTGGCCCACCAGCACCAGGCTCGCCGATGGCGTCGGGGTAGGTTTCGACCAGCTCGGTGAGCAGGCGGTTGAGCTCGCGGCCGTTTTCGGAGAGGTGCAGGCCGGAGTTGAAGCGCAGGTACAGGGTGCGCAGGTGCGCTTCGCGGGCCAGGCGCGTGCCGTAGCGGTGGGTGGCGGGGGAGTCCTGAAAGCCCGACTGCCAAATCGGCTCGTCGCCCATGAGCCCGTGCAGAAACACCACGGTTTTCTGGCGGGGCTCGCTGAGGCGCAGGTCGGCCACCGACACGTCTTCCCCGCCCCGCCGGAAGCTCATCCGGATAGCGCGGCGGTCGTAGCGGGCGGCCAGCTGGTCGCCCAGGGCCCCGTTTAGCACCGGCAGAAAGAAGTGCTGGTGGGCCTTGCCGGAGCGCACCAGGTAGCCCGCCCCTTTCACGGGTAGCAGGGCCGCCCACCCCACGGCCTGAAGGGCCCGGCGGAAGCGGGAAGGCGGCTTGGGGTCGGAATCGGGCATGAGCGGGAAAACGCGGCGGTAATGAAGTACTAAAGTAGCGCTGCGGCCGGCATTGGCGGGGCCGGCTGTGCATCGGCCGCGTACCCTTCCGCTAAAAATCACCGTACATTGTGGCTAAATTCCCAAGCACTACTTCATGAAGCTTTCTTCCCGTTCTGCCCTGGCCTTGGTGCTGGGCACCGCCCTTGCCGGCTCGCTCTCCTCCTGCGACTATCACTGGGGCCCCGGCAAAAACCCCCAATCCGTCAACAATTTCAATAACCCTCCGGGCTGGCGGAAAGTCGACGTCGACCGTGACAGTATCAACAACCAGCAGCGGGCCCCCGAGGCCGGCGGCGTAGGCTCGGCCGCGGCCATTGCCAACGGCACCGTGCAGGACCAGCTCAATTCGGCCCCGGGCGGCAAGAGCGCCGCTGCGTCGCAAAGCGCCAGCGGCCAAATGGCGCCGGTGAAAAATCCACCAGCGGCACCGGCAACCAAAATGTGAAGCCGCAGCCGGCCACCCAGCCCAAATAATTTAAACGCTGCCCTAAGAGCCCACTATCTGCCCGATAGTGGGCTTTTTACGTTTGGGCCAAGCGCCACCGTAGCGCGGCGTTGGGCTGGGCCTGGGCGGCCGGGGCTCAACCCCGCCGGCGGGTGGGGCCGTAGTAGCTACTTCCGGCCCTTGGCGAGGGCTCCTGCTTTTCCACATTTTACATTCCTTCTGCCTATGCTTTCCAACGATGCCACGCGGGCCAGTACGCCCGCCTTCACCGCCGTAGCGCCTGGCCTGAGCGTGCTGCGCGACGTGTTTGTGAACCTCTACTACGCCTTTCCACAAGACCAGCCCCAGGGGCCCTGGGTGCTCATCGACGCCGGCCTGCCGGGCTCGGCCGACAAAATCAAGCAGCACGCCGACGAGCAGTTTGGCGCCAACAACCCGCCCGAAGCCATTCTCCTCACCCACGGGCACTTCGACCACGTGGGCGCCCTGGACGGCTTGCTCGCGGCCTGGCCCAACGTGCCCGTGTACGCCCACCCGCTGGAGCTGCCCTACCTCACGGGCCGCTCGAGCTTTCCGCCCCCGACCCCACCGTGGGCGGGGGCATGATGGCCTACCTGTCGTTTGCCTACCCCAAGCACGCCTACGATTTTGGCGCGCGGGTGCAGGCCCTGCCGGCCGATGGCAGCGTGCCCGGCCTGCCGGGCTGGCGCTGGGTGCACACGCCGGGCCACACGTTTGGGCACGTGTCGTTCTTCCGCGAGCACGACAAGCTGCTGGTGGCGGGCGATGCCTTCACCACGGTCTTTGCCGAGTCGGGCATGGCCACCTACACGCAAAAGCAGGAAGTGCACGGCCCCCGGCCTACTTCACACCCGACTGGGACGCCGCCCGCGCCTCGGTTGAGCTGCTGGCCCGCATGGAGCCGGAAGTAGCCGCCACCGGCCACGGCATTCCCATGCACGGCGAGCAGCCTGCGCCGCCGCCTGGCCGATTTGGCTGCGCACTTCGATGCCATGGCCCGGCCCAAGACGGGCCGCTACGCCCACCAGCCCGCCACGGCCGATGCCAGTGGGGTGCGCTCGGTACCGCCGCCCGTGGTGAAGCCGTGGGTGGCCGGCCTGGCCGTAGCGGGCCTGGCCCTCGGCGCGGTGGCGCTGGCCAAGGCGGGCAATGGAAAAAGAACGACGGCCGCGGCAAGTCCCGGAAAGAAAAGCTGAGCGCAAATACCAGCGACAGCAGCTACCGGGCCTGGTACCGCGACAGCCCGGCCGAGCATAGCCCCTCGGGGCCCGACTGGCAGTACCGCCGCCCCGGCACCTTTGCCGACCAGCCCGCTGCCAGCTCCCCGAGCGCCGGCAAGTCCTACGCCGACCTGCGCTACTCCGACCAGCGCAGCCGCCGCATCGAAACACAATATCCGTAGTGAGATGAACACAAAAAAGCCCGCTCCAGACGAAGGAGCGGGCTTTTTTGTGTTTGGCAGCGAATAGAAAAACGGCCTAGAGCGCCACGGGCGGCTGCCCCGGCCGGGCGTAGCCGAAGCGCGCCGGCGGCATGGTTTCGTGGTAGCCGTCGAGGCCCGAAACGCAGGCCGTGCCCAGGGCAAACAGGTCCAGGGTCCCATCTTCCCGCAGGCCTTTATCACCTACATACACGTGCTCCACGGTGCCCACGAGCAACACCGTACCGTTGGAAATCGGCAGTTCTTCACGCAGCCGCAGGCCAATGCTCAACGGGCTTTCGGCCACGTAGGGCGCCGGAAAATCGTCGCGGTACTCGGCCGTAAAACCGCATTCCTCAAACTCTGACAGCTCGGGCCCGAAGTCGGCCGAAGTATAGTGGGCCTGCGCGGCCAGCGCCACGGGCACGTGGTTGAGGGTGTAGCAGCCGCAGGTTTTGATGTTTTGGTAGGTGTGGCGCGGCACGGTGGCGGGCCGTGTCACAATACCGAGCAGGGGCGGGTCGGAGCCCAGATGCAGCGCCGAGCTGAACACCGCCAGGTTGGTGGCGCCATCGGGCGCAGCCGTGCCGATGAGGTTGGCCGGCTTGAAGCCCGGCAGGCCGTTGACGAGGTTGAGCCGGTATATCCGCTCAAAGTTCTTGATGTCGGCGGCGGTAATGTGGCGCATGAAACACTGCGTTTAAGGAAGAGTGAGGAATGAAGAATGAAGAACATGGAATTGTTATCGGGACAACTCCAGATTCCTCATTCTTCATTCCTCATTAAGTGAAGCGTGCTACCGTTCCAGCTTGAAGCCGGGCTCGCGGGCGGGCGGCGCGGTGCGGTTGGCCACGGCCCAGCCGGTGAGGTACATCCAGTTGGTCATGCGCGTGAGCTTGGAGTAGTTGATGCGGCTGGGTTCGTCCTTGGGCGTGTGGTAATCCACATGCAGCCAGGAAGTGTACATCACGGCCGGAATGCCCAGGCGGGCATACGGCAGGTGGTCGGAGCGGAAGTACCAGCCTTCGGGGTGCGTGGCCTTGTCCCACTCGGTGTCGAGCTTGAACTTGGGGCCAGCCTGGTTGGCAGCCAGGGCGGTTTTCACAAGGTCGGAAGAGTTGAGGTGCGGGGCAATGGAGCCCAGCAGCGCGGCGCTGTCGGGGGCGTTGCGGCCCATCATCTCGGCGTTGAGCACGGCCACGATGGACGCCTGCGGCACCGTGGGCTTGGCGGCGTAGTAAGTTGAGCCAATGAGGCCGCGCTCTTCGGCGCCGTGGTACACAAACAGGGCCGTGCGACGGGCCGGCTGTTGCTTGAAGGCCCGCATGATGGCCAGCAGGGCCGCGCAGCCGGTGGCGTTGTCGTCGGCGCCGTTGTAAATCGAGTCGCCGGCAATGGGGGCGCGCACGCCGTCGTGGTCCTGGTGGGTGCTGAACAGCACGTTTTCTTTCTTGAGCTGGGCATCGGTGCCGGGTACTTTGGCCACGATGTTCACGGAGGGGTACAGGAAGCTTTCCACTTTCAAATCGGCCGTGAGCTGCTGGCCGGCCTGCTGCGCCCAGATGGCGGCGCTGGCGGGCAGCCATATCACCGGCGGCGAGCTCACCACCTTGGTGCTGGCCGCGCCGGGCAGGCTGTAGCGGCCCCGCTCATAGATGTGGCTCCAATGGTCGTAGAGGGCCTGCGAAGGCGCGTCGGAAATGAACACCACCGCTACGGCCCCGGCCTTCACCAGGTCGGTCGTTTGCCCACTGAACTTGCCAAACACATAGCGCCGGTAGCTGATGCCGTCGGTGGGAGCGCCCGATATCTGCACCGCCACGGCTTTGCCCTTCACGTCTACTTTGGCCAGCTCGGCGGCCGAGCCGGAGCCTACGAACACCAGCGGCGCGTTCACGGTGGCGTTGGTGGGGGCCGTCACCACGCCGTCCACGTCGAGCTTGACCTGGTGCGTGCCGATGCGCAGCGTACTGCTTTTGGCGAGGCGCGTGCGCTGCAGGTTAAACCACTGAAAATAGGTGCCGTCGTCGCCGGCCGGCTGCAGGCCAATGGCCCGAATCTGGTCGGCCAGCCACACGGAGGCCTTCAGGCTCGTCGAGCGTGCCGCCTTCGCGGCCCCGGAAATGGTCGCCGGCCAGCGCAAACACGTCGCGCTTGATGTCGCTCTCCTTAATGGCGGCCAGGGCGTTGGCCGAAGTGGCAGGTTTGCGGGCCGCTTGAGCTGGCTTTTTCTGAGCGAAGGCCGTTTGGGGCGCAGCCAGGCTCAGTCCCGCCAGCAGCAAGCCGGTGGTGGTTTTCAAAAGTGTATTCATGAGCGAAAAGCAGTGGAGTTGGATTTACTTCAAAGTAAGGCAGTGGTAAGCCTTACGAAGCCGAAGGTGCGGCATGACGGCCGATTTTGTCAAGCTATTTTTAAGCCAGGGCGGCGGCACCGGCCCCCACGTAGGTTTTTTCGCGCAGCCGAGCGGCCACCACGAGAAACAGGGTAACATTCACCGCCATCAAACCCACAAAAAACCAGTAATAGTTGGCGCCCTGAAAGCGGGCGAAAAACCCGCCACCGGCAATGCTGGCATTCATGATGCCCAGAAAGAAGTTGCCGCCGGCAATGGTGAGCAGCCACAGCGCCGTGGTGAGGCTTTTGATGACCTGTGGCGAGTGCGTGTAGGCGTACTCCAGCCCCGTAACGGCCACCATGAGCGTGCCGCCCGCCACCACAAAATACGCCAGCACCTGCCACCAGATGGACGGCTGCCCGCCCATATCCAGGCTGTGCTGAATGCCGGCCACAATGGCCAGGGCCAGCGCCACGATGACCATGCCCGTGCCCATGCGCCGCAGCGGCGTCATACGCAGCCCCAGCCGCTCCAGGCCCGGATATACGCGGTAGGGAAGCAGCGGATTCAGCCCAATGCCGAACACAATGCCCAGAATCTGAATCTGCTCGGGCAGCGGCGTAAAGCCCGGCCACAGCTCGCGGTCGAGGTGGGCGGCCTGCAGCACCCATTCGCTCACGCTCTGGTCGTAGAGCGCCCACACCACCGGGATGAAGACGAACACCACGCCCACCCGCCGCAGCGCCGCCCGGCCCTCGCCCGGCCCGAAGGTCTGGCGCAGGCCCGGCAGCAGGCCGGTGGGCGGCACGCGCACGTAGCGCCGGCGGCCCAGCCAGAAGATGAGCGTGGCCGCGCCCATCAGCAGGCCGGGCACGCCGAAGGCCACGGCGGGACCGTAGCGGGCATACAGCTCCGGGATGAAGGCCGTGGATAGCGCCGCGCCCACGTCGATGGCCAACTGAAACCAGCCGTAAGCCTTGGGCAGCAGGTGGGCGTTGTGGCGGGTAAACTGGTCGCCGAGGTTGGCCGTCACGCTGGACTTGATGCCGCCCATGCCCACCGCTATTACCAGCAGCCCCAGCCGAAAGCCGTTCAGGTCGTCGGCAAAGGCAGCCAGCAGGGCGTGGCCCACGCAGTAGAGCAGCGAGAGGTACAGAATGACGCGGTACTTGCCCACCACCCAATCGGCCAGTAGGGCGCCCACCACCGGCAGCGCGTAGCCCAACGCCGCAAACGAGTGCACGAAGTCGTTGGCGCGGGCCTCCGCTACGGCCGTCAGGGCCGCGCTGTGGCCGGGGTTGAAAAATTGAGCCACCAGAAACGTGGGCAGAATGGCCCGCATGCCATAGTAGCTGAACCGCTCGGCCACCTCGTTGCCGATGATGAAGGGCACCGCTTTGGGGAAAGTGGCCGCGGGGGCGTCGGCCGGCAGGGTAGGCGTGGGCATGCGAGGCGAAAGCAGGTGACGGACGACAAGAATAGAAATGAAAGAACGTCATGCCGGCCAACTTCCAACCCAAGGTCGGCGAAGCCAGGCATGACGTTCTAAGGTAAGCGGTTGAGCCAGATTTTCGCCTACTTCTGGCGGGCAGCCCAGGCGTCCATCTTGCGCTCCAGCACCGCCAGCGGCATGCCGCCGCCAACCAATAGCTCGTCGTGGAAAGCGCGCAGGCTGAACTTGGAGCCCAACTGCTTTTCGTAGCGGGCGCGCATTTCCAGGAGCTTGAGCCTGGCCCACTTTGTAGCTCAGGGCCTGGCCGGGGTTGCCCATGTAGCGCTCAATCTCAGCGGTTGCCAGCTGTTCGCTGATGACCTCGTTGTCGAGCATGTACTTGATGGCTTCCTCGCGGGTCATGCCCTTGGCGTGCAGGCCCACGTCCACCACCAGCCGGATGGCGCGGTGCATCTCGCCGCCCAGCGAGCCGGCGTACTGGTAGGGGTCGGTGTAGAGTCCCAGCTCTTTGCCCAGCGACTCGCAGTAAAGGCCCCAGCCTTCGCTAAAGGCGCTGTAGCCGCCAAAGCGCCGGAACTTGGGCAGGGCGGTATTTTCCTGCTGCAGCGAAATCTGGTAGTGGTGCCCGGGTATGGCTTCGTGCAAAAACACGTCTTCCATGGGCGGCAGGGAGGTAATGTTGTACTGGGTGGCGTCGAGGATTGGCACGTAGAAAATGCCGGCCCGGGTGCCATCGGCCGACCCGCGGGAGTACTGGGCACTAGCCGAAGCGGCCCGGTACGCCTCTGTTTGGCGCACTTCGAAAGGCGTTTTGGGCGTGCGGCCGAACATGTTCTTGAGGTTGGGCAGCATCCGCTGGTGAATGGCCTCGAAGCCGTCGAGCACTTCCTGCGGCGTTTTATAAGGCCGGAACTTCGGCTCGTTTTTCATGTAGGCAAAGAAGGCCGGCAGGTCACCCTGAAAGCCTACCTGCTTTTTCACGGCTTCCATTTCCGTGCGCAAGCGCTTCACCTCGCTCAGGCCGGTCTGGTAGATTTCTTCGGGCGTTTTGGTGGTCGTGGTGGCGGCCTGTACGGCGTAGCGGTAGGCAGCCGGGCCGCCGGGCAGGTCGGCAAAGCCGGAAGTGCTGCGGGACTTGGGCAAGTACTCGTTCTTCAGGAAGGTGTTTAGCTTTTGGTAAGCCGGCACCAGGCTCGGTGAGGATGGCCTGCTGGTAGGCGCTGGTGAGCCGGGTCTTGTCAGCCTCCGAGAAGCTGGCGGGCAGCTTGGCAACGGGGCCGTAAAACACGCTTTTGGTCGCGTCCGTGACCACCATGGCATCCAGCTGCGGAATCATTTTGACCACCAATGCCTTGGGCAGCACCACACCCCGGGCCATGCCCTGGCGGAAGTTGCCGATGGCCGAGTCGGCCCAGGCGGTGAACCCGTGCACCCGGCTCAGCCAATTATCGTAGTCTTTGATGGTTTTAAAGGGTTGCGCGCCCGTGCCAGACCCGTACTGAGCCATGCCCTGCGGCAGCCCTCCCGCTTGGCCAAAAGGCATCATCCACCGGATGTGCTGGAGGCCGGCCAAATCCGTTTGCAGCTGGTAGCGGAATACATCGTAGCTGACCTGGTCTTCGGCCGAGAGCTTGGCGCGGTCAAATTTCTGCAACGAGGCAAGGTACTGCTGGTAAAACTGTTGCTGCTGCTGACGGAAGGCGCGGGTCTGGTCGTTGGGCAGCTGGTCGTTGTAGCGGTAGTCGCCCTGGCTGGTGGCATTCAGCGGAAGCAGCCGGACTTGTTCTTCCGAGTACGCCTCAAACAGTGCCGCCAGCGGCGCAGAAGCGACCGGCTTTGCTGCGGTTGCGGCGGGCTTTGCGGTAGGTTTACCTTTTGCGCCACTGCGGGCGCCGCCGTAGCCAGCAGTAAGCCGGCGGCCAGAGGTAGTAATCTTCTCATTATTTAGTTCTTGGAAATTGGTTTGTCATTGCGGGGATTCATAAATCCGCCGCAAGCCCAGGTCCTGCAATTCGTCGCTGAAGTTAATGAAGCTGGAAAAGGACTTTAATACAAATGCTGATGGCCCGCTTTTCTAGTCAATCCGGTTCTGGGGTTTATCACCCGAGCCTCTTAACGCTTCGCCACGGCCGGCGCCAGCATTAGCTCGCGGATGTATTTGACCGGCGCGTTGCCGTAGCTGAGAAACTGCTCGTTGAAGGATTTGATGGAAAAGGCTTGGCCTTGTTTCTTTTTCATCTCCTCCCGCAGGGCCATAATCTCGGTGTAGCCGGCGAAGTAGCTGCTGAGCTGTACCTGGCTCAGGGTGGCGCGCCGCCACTTGTTGCGGGCTTCGGACTCTTCCTGGAAGCCCTCGCGCCGCAGCAAGGTTACCATTTCGGTTTCGCTCATGTTGTCGACCTGCACGGCGTGGTCGATGATGCTGTTGAGCGTCACGCGCATGTTCCACTTGTCCCAGAGCAGCCACATTTCGTCGGAGTTGTTGCCGTAGCCGTTTTCCAGCATCATGCGCTCGGCGTACACGGCCCAGCCCTCCGTCATGGCCCCGTTGCTGAAGATGCTCTTCACCAGCGAGGGCGAGCGGTTGCCGTATACTCGCTGGGTGTAGTGGCCGGGAATGGCTTCGTGGATGTTAAGAATCTGCAGGGTGTAGTCGTTGTACTCACGCAGGTAGCTCTCGGCCTGGGCCGGCGTCCACTCGGCCGGAATCGGCTCCACGTTGTAATAAGTATTGGCGCCTTTTTCATACGGCCCGGGAGCCGACACGCTGGCGCCCGCGCCGCTGCCGCGCATGTAGAGCGGGGTCTCACGTACAATCAGCGGCTGGCGTGGGTCCTGGGTCAGCAGCTTTTTATCGTTCACGAAGGCCACGAGCGTCGGAATCTGGGCCCTCACTGCCGCCACGAAGCCGTCGCGCGTGGTGTGTTTCAGAGTAAGCTGGTCGATGACGGCTGCAATCAGAGTCAGCGAGTCGGCGGGTGCGGCCTTGCCCGGCAGGTATTTGGAATAGAGGCGGGCGGCGCGGTGGCCCATGTCGTGCAGCAGCTCGGCCTTGTGCTTCAGGGCCTGCAGGTACACTTGGTCGGCCGTAAATCGGGACTGGATGTCGTAGGCAAACTTCTGGTCGTAGAGCTTCTTGCCGATGCGGAACGACCGGAATTTGCCCGCTGGCAACACGTCGTTCTTCAGGAAATCCAGGTACCCTTGTATGGCCTGCCGGGTGGCGGAAATGCGGGCGGTGAAGGTCTGTTTTTCAGCCGCGCTCAATCCCGACTTCTGCACCGAATCGGCCAGGGCGAGGCCAAATACGGCCATGCCGCCCGCCACTTGTTGCAGGGCCAGCTCGGTGTGCTCCTTGGTGGGCGTGCTGATGTTGGCTCGGGCAGCGGCGTAGTATTCGGCCGCGTGGCTGATTTTATCGGAGATGTTACGCAGGCGCCGGTCCAGGCGGTAGTAGCGGCCATTGAGCAGGGGGCCGACGGTGGCGCCCAGGTTGTAATTGGCGGGATTCCACTGCCAGGCTTTCAAGGTATCGGCATACCAGCGGCGGGCGCGCAGGCGTTACGCAGCAGGCGCAGGTCAATCTGGTTGGCGGGCGAGAGGCGAGCCAAGTCAAACGTGCCCAGTGTGGCCAGATTGGTCTGGGCAAACTTGGCGCTCCGCTGCCGTTGGGACGCGTCGGGTATCACCAGCAGCGAGTCGTACTTGTGGTAGCCCTTGGCAGCTGCCAGCTCCGGCTCCTGGCGCCACAGGGCCAGCAGGAACTGGGTTTTGTAAGCATCAAACCGGGCGTCGGGGGTGGGAGCGGGAGCCGCGGCCAGGCTGGCCGCCGGGAAGTAGCTGGTTGCCGTCAGCGCCAGCGCGAGTAAGGTAAGGGAGTGCTGTTTCATCGGTATAGATTAGGGAAGGAAAGCCGGCCGTGCCTCCAGAATAGCAGGTCCTCTTGCCCAATATCAGGAATAAGGAGGATTGTCCGGGCGCTTTATTCGCTGGCCTTAATTCACGACGGCCGGTTCGGGCACCCGCTTCAGGTCCAGGTCCTGGAAGTCGTAGCTGAAGTCGGTTAGGGCCGAAATGGGCTTCATTTTAAAGCCCGAAGCGTGGCCCTGCTCATCGAGTGCGAAGGCGGCGAAGGCATCGGCATTTAAGCTGCGGGCCTTCCAGCGTACTACGTAGGTGCTGCCGCGGTAGGGCAGGACCTGGCCCACCAAGCGTGGGGCGCGTACCGATTTCAACCACAGTTGATTGCCTTGCAGGTAAAGGTTTACATCACCCAGCCAGGCATCGTGGTAGCGGCCCAGAAAAGGCGTATAATCGGGCCGCTTGGGGGCTTTTTGGTAGCTGCCGCTACCTGCTTCCACACGTCCGCGGTGGCCTTGCCATCAGTGGCCTTGCTGGCCGCGGTTAAGTCTGCCATGAGCTTCACCCGGTCCAGCCCGGTCATCCCGAGGTAATGGTCTTCGATGGTGTTGGTAATGGCCGTAAAAGCCGCCCCGCTTTCCTGATTGGTAAGCACAATGATGCCCAGGTGCAGCTCGGGCAGCAGCGTTACTTTGGTCACCATCCCGATTTGACCGCCGGTGTGCGATACTTCCTTGTAGCCCCGCACGTCGCGCAGGACCCAGCCCAAGCCATAGGCCGCAAAGTGCGTGTTGTAGCTATACGGCAAGTACGCTGCAGGTACCGGGCCCACGGGGAGAATGGTTTGGGCCGACCACAGTTCGTGCTGGGTTTTGGGTTTGAGCAGCGAGGCTGGCGCGCCGGGGCCGCCAACCAGCATCATTGCCCATTTGCTCAGGTCGGCCACGCTGCTGTACATGCCGCCGGCTGCAGCACCCACGGTGCCTAGGTCGCGTCGAATTACCCGGACTGTGCCCTCCACCGGGCCGTGCCCGTCGATGACGTTGGTGGGGTCGGGGAGACGGGAAAAGAGGGTGGCGCTCCGGCTCATGCCCAGCGGCTTGAGCAGGCGGGTTTCCACAAAGTCGGCCCAAGGCTGGCCTGCTACCCGCGTCACCACCTCGCCCGCTACCAGGTACAGGTTGTTGTCGTAATCGTACTTGCTGCGAAACGACGACACCGGCTTGAAGTAGCGCAGGTTGTGAATCACGTCCTTGATGGTGAAATCCGTCGAGTCCGGGAAAAACATCAAATCGCCGGCGCCCAAGCCCATGCCGCTGCGGTGGGTTAGCAAGTCGCGCACCGTGAACTCTGCCGTCACGTAAGGGTCGTACATCTTAAACTCGGGGATGTAATCGGTCACCTTGTCGTCCCAGCGCAGCTTGCCCGCCTCCACCAGCAGCCCCAGTGCTGCAGTGGTGAATGCTTTGGTATTGGACGCAATGCCAAACAGCGTATTGGCATCCACCGGCGTTTTGGTGGTTAAAGAGCTCACGCCGTAGCCCTTGGACATTACGACCTGGCCGTCCTTCACCACGGCTACCGCTATGCCTGGGACATTAAATGCCTTCAGCGTGCGGGCTACCACGGCATCCACGGCTGCCACATCGAGCGGGCCTACGGTAGTAGAAACTGATTGTGCCTTGGCCGACAGGAACAATCCCGCGACCAAGGCACTACTGAGGAGAGCAATTCGGAGCATGTCGAAGATTTGAAAAATTCGTTTAAAGAATTATCAAATCTCGCCCTTATGATTCGAT
This sequence comes from Hymenobacter humi, assembly GCF_042665855.1. NCBI lineage: Bacteria > Pseudomonadati > Bacteroidota > Cytophagia > Cytophagales > Hymenobacteraceae > Hymenobacter > Hymenobacter humi. Next base: position 2,242,252 of record NZ_JBHTEK010000001.1, read on the forward strand.
TTATTGTTATATTTTACTATATATTATTGAAATTAAACAAATAAAGCAGCGATACACTTTGAGGCGCTACAGTTGCCGGGCAGCCCAGGCGTCCATCTTGCGCTCCAGCACGGCCAGCGGCATGGAGCCCCCGGCCAGCACTTCGTCGTGGAAGGCGCGTAGGCTGAACTTGGAGCCCAACTGCTTTTCGTAGCGGGCCCGCAGGCTCGCGCAGCTTGAGGGCGCCGGTTTTGTAGGCCAGGGCCTGGCCGGGCATGGCCATGTAACGCTCGATTTCGGCCGTGGCGCCCTGCTCCGAGATGGGCTCGTTGGCCATCATGTACTTGATGGCTTCTTCGCGGGTCATGTTTTTGGCGTGCATGCCCACGTCCACCACCAGCCGGATGGCGCGGTGGATTTCGTCGCCCAGCGCCCCGATTTTCTGGTACGGGTCCTGATACAAGCCCAGGCTCTGGGCCCAGGCTTTCGCAGTACAGCGCCCAGCCCTCGCTGAAGGCCGGGTAGGAGGCGAAGCGCCGGAATTTAGGCAAGGCGGTGTTTTCCTGCTGCAGCGAGAGCTGGTAGTGGTGCCCGGGAATGGCCTCGTGGGCAAACAGCGACTCCATACCCGAGGTGGTGTTGAACTTGGTGGCATCGAGAATGGGTACGTAGAAAATGCCCGGCCGCGAGCCGTCGGGCGTGCCGCGGTTGTACTCGGCCGAGGCCGTGGCGGCGCGGAAGGCTTCGGTTTGCCGAATCTCAAACGGCGACTTCGGCGTGCGCCCAAACAGCTTGGGCAGGTTGGGCGTAATCCGGGCCTGAATGGCGCGGAAGGCATTGAGCACGTCTTCCGGCGTTTTGTAGGGCGTGAATTTCGGGTCCGAGTTCAGGTATTTGAAGAAGGCCGGCAGGTCGCCCTGGAAGCCTACCTGGTTTTTCACGGCTTCCATCTCGGTGCGGATGCGCTTCACTTCGCTCAGGCCGGTTTGGTAAATGGCCTCCGGCGCGCGGTCGGTGGTGGTATAGCTGCGCACGGCATAGCGGTACATGGCGGCTCCGCCGGGCACAGCGGCCAGGCCGGTGCTGGTTCGGGCCATGGGCAGGTATTCAGTTTGCAGGAAGTCGGCCAGCTTGCGGTAGGTGGGCACCAGGCGGGTGAGGATGGCCTGCTGGTAAGCCGTGGTCAGGCGGGCCTTGTCGGCCTCCGAAAAGCTGGCCGGCATGCGCGTGATGGGCCCGTAAAACAGGCTCTTGGTGGCGTCTGCCGTGATTTGGGCTTGCAGCTGGGGCACCATTTTCAGCACCAGCACGCGCGGCAGCACCACGGCGGCCTTCATGCCGCGGCGGAAGTTGCCGATGGCCGAATCGGCCCACACCGGAAACTGCCCCACGCGCGCCAGCCAGTCGTCGTAGTCCTTCACCGTTTTGAACGGTTGGGCACCCGTACCCGCGCCCAGTTGCCCGAGGGTGTTGGGCAGGCTGTAAAATTGGGCAAAGGGCATCATCCAAGTGTTGAGCTGCAGCCCTTCGAGCCGGTTCTGCATCTCATATTCGAAGATGTCGTAGCTCACCCGGTCGGCGTCGGAGAGCAGGGTTCGGTCAAATTTCTTGAGCGAAGCCAGGTACTGCTCGTAAAACCGTTCCTGCTGCTGCCGGAAGGCGCGGGTCTGGTCGTTGGGCAGCTGGTCGTTGTAGCGGTAGTCGCCCTGGCTGGTGGCGTTCAGCGGAAACAGCTTGGCGCGGTCTTCCCAGTAGGCGTCGAACAAGGCAGCAAGCGGGGCCGACGTCGCTACGGTGGTCGCAGCGCCCTTGCCAGAAGCCTTGGCCGGCGCTTTCACCGTCTTCTTGGCAGGCGCTGCCTGCTTCTTGGTGGGTTGTGCCTGCGCCAGGGCCAGTCCGGCCGGCAGCCACAGCGCCGCGAGCAAGGGCAAGGTTGTTATTTTCATGGGGTTGAAGAGTGCGATTGGGAAAGCAAGCTACAGCAATTCACGAAAATTGAAATAGTTGAGCAAAGTAGTTGAGCCACTGCCGCCGCTAAAGAAAACCCGCGCCGTGGGTGCACGGCGCGGGTTTTCTCAACAGTAGCTAGGGCTATTGCTTGGCGGCCCAGGCGTCCATTTTCTTCTCGAGCACGGCCAGCGGCATCACGCCGTCTTTCAGCAGCTCGTCGTGGAAGCTGCTGAGCTTAAACTTGCTGCCGAGCTGCTTCTGGTACTTGGCGCGCAGCTCCTGGATTTTCAGGGCGCCGGTTTTGTAGCTCAACGCCTGACCAGGGATGGCCATGTAGCGTTCAATTTCGGCCGTGGCGCCGTCTTCCGAAATGGCCTCGTTGTCCATCATGTACTTGATGGCTTCTTCGCGGGTCATGTTGCGGAAGTGCAGGCCGGTGTCCACCACCAAGCGCACTGCGCGGTGCATTTCGTCGCCCAGCGCGCCCATGTACTGGTAGGGGTCGGTGTAGAGGCCCAGTTCCTTGCCCAGGCTCTCGGAATACAGCGCCCAGCCCTCGCCCATGGCCCCGTACCAGGCAAAGCGGCGGAACTTGGGCAGGTCGTTGTTTTCCTGTTGCAGCGAAATCTGGTAGTGGTGGCCCGGAATGGCTTCGTGCAAAAACAGCGACTCCATGCCCGAGGTGGTGTTGAACTTGCTGGCGTCCACAATCGGCACGTAGAAAATGCCGGGCCGCGTACCATCCGGCGAGCCCTGGTTGTATTCGGCCGAAGCCGAAGCCGCCCGGAACGCCTCGGTCTGGCGTATCTCAAACGGCGTTTTGGGCGTGCGGCCGAACATCTTTTTCAGGTTCGGGTCGATGGTCGCCTGAATCTTGCGGAAGGCGTCGAGCACCTCCTTGGGCTGCTTATAAGGCATGAACTTCTTGTCGTTTTTCAGGTAGTTGAAAAACGCTTTGAGGTCGCCTTTGAAACCGGTTTGGGTTTTCACGCGCTCCATCTCGCCGCGAATGCGGGCCACCTCGGCCAGGCCGGTCTGGTAGATTTCGGCGGGCTTTTTGGTGGTGGTGGTCCAGTAGGCCACGTAGTAGTTGTACATCTCGGGCCCGCCCGGAATGGCCGCAATCCCGCTCGTGCTGCGGGACTTGGGCAGGTATTCCTTCTCCAGGAAGTCGCCCATTTTCTTGTACGATGGCACCAGCTCGGTGCTGATGGCCTTCTTATAAGCATCGGTCAGGCGCGACTTGTCGGCGTCGGAAAAGTCCTTGGGAAAGCGCGTAATTGGGCCGTAAAACAGGCTCTTGGTGGGGTCGCTCACCAAGATGTCCTTGCCGCGCATCTGCGGCAGCATTTTCACCACCAGGGCGCGGGGCAACACCACGCCGGCCTTCATGCCCCGGCGGAAATTGCCGATGGCCGAATCGGTCCACACCGTGAAGCCGCGCACCCGGCCCAGCCAGTTGTCGTAGTCCTTCACCGTCTTAAACGGCTGGTTGCCCTCTCCCGAGCCGTACTGGCCCAGCGTGATGGGCAGGCCCCAAAACTGGTTGGTGGGCATCATCCAAGTGTTCAGCTTGAGGCCGGCCAGCCGCTGCTCCATCTCGTACTTGAAGATGTCGTAGCTGATTTTGTCGTTGTCGTTGAGCTGCTCGCGGTCAAATTTGCCGAGCTGTGCCAGGTAGTCGCCGTAGAACGTGCGCAGCGTGTCGCGGAACGCCTGAGTCTGGTCGTTGGGTAAGATGTGGTTGTAGCGGTTGTCGCCCTGGGCCGTGGCCGCCAGCGGGTCGAGGCGCGACTGCGTTTCCCAGTAGCTGCTAAAGAGGCCCGTCAGGCCTTTTGTCGAATCGGCCGCCGTGCCGGTGCCGGAGTCGGCAGTGCCGCTGGTGGCCGTTTCAGTGGTTTTGGTTTGGTTGCAGGCCGTGGTGAGCGCCGCGGCCACAAGGCCTGCTAAGGCAAGTTTTTTCATGGAAAAAGGTGAAGCGGGAGGAAACGAAAGAGTTGGGCCAAATAACGGGAAAATTTTGGGTTGGCTGCGCGGCTCATGGCCATGCCTTCTACGTTGTGGGACCGTCTTTTCGGAGGAGTGGGCTGGAACGTAAAAAAGCCCTGCATCCCAAGAAGGGCACAGGGCTTTTTTATATTTCAATACTGTGAAGTAGCTTAGTATTGAAGTTGAGTTATTCGCGCACCAAGCGCTGCGTGGTACGGCCGGATTCGCCGGTCAGTTCCAGGAAGAACGTGCCTTTGTTGAGCGTGGTCAAGTCGAGGCGGTCGTTGCCGGCAGCTTTCCCGCTGAGCAGCTCCTGGCCCAAGGTATTGAGAATGCGGTACCGTACCGCACCCATGGTGGCGGGCAGCGTCACGGTGCTGGCGCTGGGGTTGGGGTACACGGCCACACAGATGTTGTTCGGACCCTGGGCAGTGGCTACCGGCGAAAAAGTGCTGGTGCCGTCGGCGTCGACTTGGCGCAGGCGGTAGTAGGACTGGCCCGCCAGCGGACGGCTATCTACGAACGTGTAGTCGTGCAGGCTGCTGCTGTTGCCCTGGCCCTTCACGGTGCCAATGGTCTGGAAAGCGTCGCCGGTGGCGCTGCGCTGTACTTCGAAACGGTCGTTGTTCTTTTCCGAGGCCGTAGCCCAGGCTCAAGTTCACGGCTTGTGCTTGGCTGGTCGCATTGAAGCGGGTCAGCTCAACGGGTAGGGGCGAAGCATTACCTGACCTTAGTGTGACATTGTCAATCAAAAGCTGATTTTTGTTCGTCGAACCCAGAATAATCCGAACCCCCACCCTTGTATAGGCCGTGGCAGAGGAAGGAAGGATAATTACAACAGTGGAGATACCAGGGCTTGGAGCTGGGCTCAACACGATATTGTTATTGGTGGCGTAGCTATATGGTGGAGGCGTTGTGCCACCGCCAAAGTTATAAATAGGGCCTTGGTCGTTACCAGAAACTTGCGGGCCTGTGATTTTGAGTTGAGGGGTAGCAGAATAGGCAGCGCCATTTACGCTGATATAAACTTCAACCTTTGACAAGTCTGCAAAGCCACTTGTTTTCCCATTCCCATTGGTATATGATAAGCTTGCCAAGTCAAATCTTAGCGTATTAGGGGAAGATGAACCGGAGCCGGGAGCGAATGTTCTTTCATCAAAATCCAATTGGATAGCAGTGGCAACTTGATTGTTGTTACCATCGGCAACCCCAAAAGCTCCAAATCCAGCAGCACCGGTTTCAGTAAAATAACCGGTGGTCCCGGTGCCTCCAGCAATAACTGTCGGAGTAAAGGTTAATACCGACGAACCAAGATTGCTGGGAGAGAAATTCTGAATATTCGGACTTACAAACGTAGTAGTTTGCGCCTGGGCACCTACTGAGCTTAACAGCGCAAATGTGCCAAGCAATATCGCCGCCCGGTGGTTACGCTTATTTGAAAAGGAAGTAAAAACTTGCAACATTGAAAAGGGTAAAATTTAATTAGAGTTGTATTTGAAAAAGAAGAAGCTTTCTGGAAAGCGTCAGATTTAAAAGCGTAAAAGCGTTAGTGCCAATTGTGCAAGTGGACTATAGCTTAGTTTGTATTTGCTTCATAAGTAGGATTTGTGAAGCAGCTTCAATTAGAATTGTACTCTATTTATGACAAAAAAAGAATGTTCGTTCATAAAACCTGTGCAAGGTAAGAATACTTCGTGGTATTGTAACAAATATTCAAATTGCTCGTAATGCACCTTTGCTTTTAAAAAGGCCTTTAATTATCAAAAATTAGGTGTTTAGGAAATAGCCATCACTTATATTAGTATAATATATATTATAAATACAATTTATGAATTATTCTTTTGATGCGCTTAGTGGAGCACATGGAAAGTCAGGACTTTCAATTGATGCCTTTGCTCTTTAGGGGGATGAGAGCCTTCGACTGATAAGGCGAACTAAGGTTCACTGTAGAGCAGGTGCTACTTTCGTGTAAAAATCCCGCCCCGCCCTTGTCAATTCTTAAGTTTTTCCTGTTATTCTTGCTGCTGGCTGCTCCATCACTGGCTCCTGCCCAGCGCCGCACTTCGCCAGCCACATCAAAAGGCACTGCCCGGCAGGTACCTGCCTCTGCGCAGAAGGCCCACCCCGCCGGTCGAAAGCCTAGGGCTTCTGCTTCAAAAGCGAAGCAAGGGAAAAAGTCAGCCTCTACCCGCAAGGCTCCGGCTACCCCGCTGATAGCCCCCAACGACCCGGCCTTCACGCAGTATCTGCATTCGCCGTGGGTAGATAGCCTGATGAAGGTGCTCACCCCCAACCAGCGAGCGGCGCAGCTGTTTATGGTGGCGGCGTATTCCAACCGCACGCGGGTGGATGAGGACTCGATTTCGGCGCTTATCCAGCAGTACGGCATTGGGGGATTGATATTCTTTCAGGGTGGGCCGGGCCGGCAGGCGCGGCTGCTCAACCGCTACCAGAGCCAAAGCAAAGTACCCTTGCTGGTGGCGCTGGACGGCGAATGGGGCGTGGGCATGCGCCTCGACAGCGTGGTGAAGTTCCCGTACCAAATGAGTTTGGGCGGCGACACCGATACGACGCTGCTCTACGACATGGGCCGCGAGGTGGCCCGGCAATTTCAGCGGCTGGGCATGCACGTCAACTTCGCGCCTGTGGTGGACGTGAACAACAACGCCGCCAACCCCGTCATCGGCTTCCGCTCCTGGGGCGAAAACCCGGCCGCCGTGTCCCGCGACAGCCGCCAGTACATGCGCGGCATGCAGGATGCGGGCATTTTGGCCGTGGCCAAGCACTTCCCCGGCCATGGCGACGTTGACGCCGACTCGCACCTGGCCCTGCCCACCGTGCGCGTCGACCGCCGGCGGCTCGATACGCTGGAACTGCCGCCCTTTCGCAGCCTCATTGCCGGCGGCCTGGGCGGCATGATGGTGGCCCATCTCAACGTGCCCGCGCTGGATACGGTGAGCGGGCCCAGCACCTTGTCGCGGCCCATTGTGACGGATTTTCTGCGCGGCGAAATGGGCTTCAAAGGCCTGATTTTCACCGATGCCATGAACATGAAGGGCGTCATCTCGAAATTCCCGCCCGGTGAGGCCGATGTGCGCGCTCTGATGGCCGGCAACGACATCTTGGAGTTCAGCAAAAACGTGCCGCTGGCCATTCAGATGGTGCGGGCCGCAGTAGACAGCGGCCGCATTTCGCAAAAGGAAATCGACGAGCACTGCCGCCGCGTGCTGGCCCTCAAGCAGTGGTCGGGCCTGAAGCATTACCGGCCCATCGATACCAAAAACCTCTACGAAGACCTCAACGCGCCCCACGCCCAATACCTGAGCCACCGGCTCACGGAGCTGAGCATTACGCTGCTGCGCAACCAGCAAAACCTGTTGCCCTTGCAGCGGCTCGACACCCTGCGTATAGCCACGCTGGTACTGGGCGGCTCGCCCCGCGACACCACCGATTTCCAGAAAGCGGTAGCCGATTACGCGCCAGCGGCTCACTTTCATGCCGCGGCCACGCCCACTCTGGATGAGCTGATAAAGCTGCGCGCGGCCCTCAAGCCTTATAACATGGTGCTAGTGGCGCTGCAGGGGCTGGGCCGCCTGCCGGCCACCAGCTTTGGCATCACGCCCGAAACCAACATGCTGCTGCGGGAGCTGGTAAACCAAAACCAGAAGGTGGTTTTGAGCGTGTTTGGCTCGGCTTACGCCGTGGCCAAGGTGCGCGACCTGGAGCGTGCCGGGGCCGTGGTACTGGCGTACCAGGAAAGCAAAGATGCCCAAAGCCTGGCCGCCCAGGCCATGTTCGGCGGCATGGCGGCCACCGGCAAGCTGCCGGTTACGGTGTCGGACCGGTACCCGCGCGGCTTCGGGCTGCGCACCACAGGCAACCAGCGCCTGCGCTACGCTTACCCCGAAGACGTGGACATGGACGGCCGCCTCGAAGCGCGCGTGGATAGCCTCATTGGCCGGGCGCTGGCCGCCCAGGCATTTCCCGGCGCGCAGGTTGTTATTGCCCGGCGTGGCACTGTGGTGCTGCGCAAAAGCTATGGCAACCAGACCTATGCCGGCTTTGCAGCCAATGAAGAATCAGGAATGAAGAATGAGGAATCGAAAAAGAGGAAAAGAGCTAAGAAGCAAAGCTCCTCTGCTAATTCTTCATTGCTCATTGCTCATTCCTCATTATCCACGCCGCGTCCGGTGCGTGACGATGACATCTACGACCTGGCCTCGCTGACCAAACTCATGGCCTCGACGCCGGCGCTGCTCAAGCTGCAGGAGCGAGGCAAGTTCAGCCCCGACAGCACCATGGGCAACTATTTTCCCTTCCTGCGCGGTACCAATAAAGAGAACCTGCGGATGCGCGACGTGCTGGCCCACCAGGCGCGGCTCAAGGCGTGGATTCCGTTTTGGAAGGAGCTCACGAAGAAAAACGGCAAGCTGCGGCGGCGCTACTTCCGGGCCGATTCGTCGGCGCGGTTTCCGCTGCAGGCCGCTCACGACCTGTGGGCACGCCGGAAGCTGCCGGCCCGCATCTACAAGGAAATAGGGGAGTCGCCGCTGAACGAAAAGCCCGGCTACGTGTACTCTGACCTTTCCTTTATTCTGTACCCGGAGCTAGTGAAAGCGCGCACGGGGCAGACGTTTGACGCCTTTTTGCAGCGCGAAGTATACGGGCCGCTGGGCGCTACCACCATGGGCTTCCGGCCCACCAACCGCTTCTCGCTCCGCCGCATTGTGCCCACGGAGGTTGATTCGGCTTTCCGGCGGCAGCTCCTGCACGGCACCGTCGACGACGAAGGCGCGGCTCTGCTCGGGGGCTGTCGGGCCACGCCGGCCTGTTTGGCAATGCCAACGACGTGGCCAAGCTCGCCCAAACCTACGCCTGGGGCGGGCGCTACGGCAATCAGCAGCTCTTCAACAAGGACATCATGGCCGACTGGACCCGCTGCCAGTTCTGCCCCGATAACCGCCGCGCCCTGGCCTTCGACCGGCCCGCCGCCAACCCGACGGTGAACTCCGCCAAAAGCGCCTCGCCCAGCAGCTACGGCCACACCGGCTTCACGGGCACCTACTTCTGGGTCGACCCGAAAGAGGAATTGGTGGTGGTACTGCTGGCCAACCGCGTACACCCGACGCGCAACAACAACAAGCTCTCGGAGCTGAGTGTGCGCAGCGCCCTGCTGCAGCTGGCCATAGAGGCGGTGAAGAAGTAGCAGGGCACCCGTTCCGGTGCTGGGGTACCGCCCCTCGGCCACCCGTCAGCGCCGGCCGCCGCGGCTTCTGCTTTCAGACAGGCTTGCTTAGTTGAGCGAAATGTAATGAGCTGATGGTTATGAAGTAAAAGGCCTGATGGGGTGCCGTATGGGCTTGTTTGCGAGTAATTTGTTGGTGGGTAATAGTGTTGTGCAGCAACATTACAGCATAGGGAATTGTCATCATTTTAGCCCTTGAAACCAGCCGTGCTGAATGCTGGCGCCGGGGCGATTTCGATGTCGTAAATATTAGCTAGCTTGGGTGCTTGCTTTTCCCTCCCACCCACCACCGCCGAACTTATGCAAGGACTGATGATGGCCGACCAGCTGCGCGTAGCTGGCATAATTGAGCACGCCGCCAAGTGGCACGCCGACTCTGAAATTGTGTCGCGTCTGCCCGAAGGCGGCATCCACCGCTACACCTACGCCCAGGCACACCACCGGAGCAAGCGGCTGGCCAACGCCCTGCTCCGCCTGGGCATGCAGGACGGCGACCGGGTGGGCACGCTGGCCTGGAATACACACCGGCATTTCGAGCTGTACTATGGCGTAGCGGGCATAGGGGCGGTGTGCCACACCATCAACCCGCGCCTATTTCCGGAGCAGGCTCGTCTACATCATCAACCACGCCGAAGACCGGCTGCTGTTCTTCGACCTCACCTTTCTGCCCTTGGTAGAGCGCCTGGCTCCCTTGTGCCCCAAGGTGGAGAAATGGGTGCTCATGGCCGGGCCGCAGCACCTACCCGCCGCGTCGGAGATGCCCGGCCTCTGCAGCTACGAAGACCTGCTGGACGCCGAAACGGCGGATTATGAGTGGCCGATGCTCGACGAAAACACGGCGTGCTCGCTGTGCTACACCTCCGGCACGACCGACCAGCCCAAGGGCGTGCTGTATTCTAACCGCTCCACGGTGCTGCACGCGTTGGGTATTTCGCTGCCCGATGCGCTCAATTGCTCGGCTCTCGATGTGGTAATGCCCGTGGTGCCCATGTTCCACGTCAACGCCTGGGGCCTGCCGTACGCAGCGCCGCTGAACGGTGCCAAGCTGGTGCTGCCCGGTGCCGGCATGGATGCCGCCAGTCTGTACGAACTGTTCGAAACCGAGGGCGTCACGTTCTCCGCCGGCGTGCCCACCATCTGGCTGGGGCTGCTGCAGTTTATGCGCGAAGGCCAGCGGAAGTTCAGTACGCTGCGGCGCACGGTGGTGGGCGGCTCCTCGTGCCCACCGGCCCTCATGAAGGCGTTTGAGGAAGAGCTGGGCGTGACCATCATGCACGCCTGGGGCATGACCGAAACCAGCCCCCTGGGCACCGCCGGCCACCTCAAGCCCAAGCACGCCGCCCTCAGCCCCGCCGACAGCCTGGCCGTGCGCGCCAAACAAGGCCGCGTGGTGTTTGGGGTGGATATGAAAATCGTGGGCGACGACGGCCAGGAGCTGCCGCACGACGGCGTGGCCTTCGGCGACCTGCTGGTGCGCGGCCCGTGGGTGGTGCGCGACTACTTCCGCAGCGGCCAGCCCGGCGAGCTCACCGCCGACGGCTGGTTCCGCACCGGCGACGTGGCCACCATCGACCCCGACGGCTTCATGCAAATCACCGACCGCTCGAAGGACGTCATCAAGTCGGGCGGCGAATGGATTTCCAGCATCGACCTCGAGAACCTGGCCGTGGCCCACCCGGCCGTGGCCGAAGCCGCCGTCATCGGCGTGCCCAGCGCCAAGTGGAGCGAGCGGCCCCTGCTGGTAGTGGTGCGCCGCCCCGGCATGGACGTATCACCTCAGGAGCCTGCTCGATTTTTCCGGGGCAAAGTGGCCAAATTCTGCGAGCCCGACGCCGTGGAATTTGTGGAGCAGCTGCCCCACACGGCCACTGGCAAGCTGCTCAAGACCCAGATACGCAAAGATTTTGCGGGGTACTCGGTGGCTTAAACCCGAAAGCACCGCTTTTTACAGGGTGTCGCTAAAAGCAAGCAGCCGCACCACGTCGTTTTCCAGGGTCAGATTCAGCTGCTGCTGGTGGGCATATGCGGCCAGTGCGTCGGCGTGCTCGGTTCCCAATGCAGCCAGCACCGGCTGAGGAGCTAGCTCTACTGGAGTGAGCTGGTTTTGAGCGGTTTTTACGTAATACTTCAGCACATCCTCCCGGTTGGGAGCGGCCACCCGCTGGCACAGCAGGGCGGCTTTGCCAGCATCGTAGTGCACTTCGAAGAAGGCGGTGCGCAGGGCGCGCTTGGTCGAGCGCACGTTGAGGTAGCGGCGGTAGGTCAGGCGTAGGCCGCGCGCGGAATCGCCCACTGAGAATTCGCGAAGATTATCGGTGTTGACAATGTTTACAATATTCGTTTTGTCACCGGAAATACGCTCAATAAGCTGATGGTCAATAATATTGTACTTCAGCCAACGCCGGGCCACCGGACCGGCAATAGGCTGTAAAGTTCCCAGTGTCCAAGTGGGAAATAGGTAGTAGGACTCGGCGGTGGGCAATTTGAACTTCGTTGTGTTTCGGGCATCACTGGTGGCCTTTGCGCGGTCTTTGGCAAAGTTCTCGCTAATCCAGGCGGGCGGAGGCAGGTTCTCTTTGGCCGGCGCCATTGCGGTCTGAGACTGAGCAAGGGCCGCCTGACCGCCAAGTACCAGGAGCGGGATGAAAAGCAAGCAGCGCTTAGACAAGTGAGTGGCCATGGAAGCGGGCTGGGTAGAAGTGGGTAAAAGGAATGGGCGGGGAAGGGTCAACGCTTATCGAAAAGCACCTGGGCATATCATTCCAGGGTCCCCAATATTAACAAATATATAGTAATTATTTAAGAGAAAGTAGGCTATTTCATAATTGGGCATTTATCTACTTGCCCAACTCCTCGGCCCGGTCGCGGGCGGCGGTGGCGCCGGCCACCAGGCCTTCGCGCACCTGGCCCGCGCCGAAGGACTTCATCGCGGCTTCGGTGGTGCCGCCTTTGGAGGAAACCTTGGCAATCCAGTCGGTGCAGCTCAGGCCCGATTGGGAGTAGAGCTCCACGGCGCCGCGAAACGTTTGGCTCACCAGCAACTCGGCTTCGGCGGGGAGAAGCCCATTTGGGTGGCGGCACTCATAAGGGCATCCATGCAATAGTACACGTAGGCCGGGCCGCTGCCCGAAATGGCCGTGGCGGCATCAATAGCCGATTCTTCCTCCACGTACACCGTCTTGCCGGTGGTGCTGAGCAGGTTCTGCACCTGTACCAGGCTCGGCGCGCGTCACGGCGTCGGTGCTGGTAAAGGCCGTCATGCCCATGCCGATTTGGGCCGGCAGGTTGGGCATGGCCCGAATGATTTTGGGCGTGCCCAGGGCCTCGCGCAGGGTGTCAATGCGCACGCCGGCCATGATGCTGAGCACCACCTGCTGCGGCTGCACCAGCCCGCGCAACGATTCAAACAGCGCGGGCGAGTCCTGCGGCTTCACGGCCAGAATAAGCAGGTCGGCGCCGGGCACGCACTCGCTGGGGTGCCCCCACACCGTGCCGATATCGTGCAGGGCCAGGGCCGGCACCCGCTCGGGCGAGCGGGCCAGCAGCCGCAAATCGAGCCGCGAGGTGATGTGCGACCGCACAAAGCTGCGGCCGTAGGTCAGGCCCATGTTGCCGCCGCCGATGATAAGAATTTTCATAACACAATCTGCTCGCTAACCATTGAAATACTGATTGGCTAGACCTTCACAATCACGCCCTTTTTGTACATCCAGCTCAATATACCCAGCCAGATGAGCACCAGCACCACCGCTCCCACCAGCGAGGCCGTGCGCGGGTCGGCAAAAAACGGCGCAATGCCCCACTGGTACAGCCATTCCTTCAGGCCTACGGTTTTGCCGCTCGGCCCCGTTAGTTTGAACAGGCTGAAAGTGCGCGAAAGCAGGGCCGAAAGGCAGAACACCAGGATGGCGTTGACGCCGTACACCAGCGCCGGGCGAGTCCAGGCGCGGTAGCCCTGCACGTCGCATATCCAGTACAGAGCGGCCAGCCCGGCCATGGCCAGCCCGCCCGTGTAGAGCACGTAGGAGCTGGTCCACAAGGCTTTGTTGATGGGGAACCACGGCGCCCAGACCAGGCCCGCGATGACCACCGCACCCGCCGCTACAAACAGCCACGCCACTTTGGCGGCCGGCTGCTGGTCGCGCCGCCGTAGCCATTGGGCTGTGAGCACGCCGAGCAGGCCGGTGCCCAGGGCGGGCAGGGTGCCCAGCAGGCCTTCGGGGTCCCAGGTTTTGCTTGATTTCCAGAGGTGGGCTTCGCTGAACACGAGGCGGTCGAGCCAGGCGCCCAGATTGGTGCTGGGCTCCAGGTTGGCGGGGCCGAAGCTAGGCACGGGCACCAGCCTGCATGAGCACGGCATAGCCCACCAGGAAAGCCACCAGCAGATACACCTGCGTACGCCGCCTGGTTTTCAGAAAGATGAAGCTGCAGCCCAGAAACACCAGCGCAATGCGCTGCAGCACGCCCATGATGCGCACCACCGAAAAGTCAAATTTTGGATAAAGCGACAGCAGCAAACCCAGCCCGAACAGCACGGCGGCCCGCCGCAGCACGCGCAGCAGCACCGCTCCCTGCGGGCCGCCTTTCTGCTTTACGCCGTCGAGGGCATACACCAGACTCACGCCCACGATGAAGAGGAAAAACGGGAAAATGAGGTCGGTGGGCGTGCAGCCGTTCCATTCGGCGTGCTCGAAGGGCGGGTAGATGTGGCCCCAGTCGCCGGGGTTGTTCACCAGTATCATGGCCATGACGGTGATGCCCCGGAAGACATCCAGCGAGATAAGGCGGCCCGGCTGCGAGGCCTCGGCGAGCGGCTGGGCCCCGGTAGTGGCTACGGCGGCGTCGGTAATGGTTTGCATGGGTGGCGGACTGGGTAGGAAACGCTACTAAGGTCGGTATTCGCAGGTTAATCCATGAAACAGATGTCTTGCTCGCTGGCAATTCAGAAGCTCTTGGCCCAGAAAAAGAACGTCATGCTGAGCGGAGCCGAAGCATCTCTACCGCGCATGTAAACCAAACCGTCTGTCATGCTGACGAAGGAAGCATCTTATGACGTCTAACGAATCGTTCAACAGTGATAAGATGCTTCCTTCGTCAGCATGACAGACGATTAATGATAGCCGATTGAATTACTACCCCACGCGAGATGCTTCGGCTCCGCTCAGCATGATGTTCTGGATATTAAGCTATAATCAGGGAAATCAGGGGATTCAATCCAGCTGAATACCCTGCGTGCCTAAATGGCCGGGTCCGCCGGAGTGCTGGGGTTGTTTACCCGCTCCTGCTGGGGGTAGGGGTAGAAGTTGCGGGTGCGCTCGGCCAGGCTGGTGGGCGGGGCAGGGCGGCCGAAACGGCGGCTGTCCTCCAGGCGCAAGCCGCTGAGGTACAGCTCGGCGCTGCGCTGCTTGTACACTTCCAGCAGGAGCGCCGGCACGGTGAGTGCGCCGGAGTATGCCGGCAGGTTGGCGTGCACACCAAAGGGGTCGCCGCTGGACTGGGTGCGCACGGCGTTGATGTCGGCCAGGGCGGCAGTAATGTTGGGCGTGGCGGCCCGCAGGTTAGCCTCGGCCCGAATCAGGCGCATTTCGTCGGGCAGGTAGGCCGGGATTTCGCTGGTTTGGGAGGTGAAAAAGCCGGCCAGGGTGCGCAGGTTGTCGGGGCCGCCGTTGTTGCGGTCTACCACCACGGGGCCGGTGAGGTAGAAATTCAGGCGGCCGTCGCCGGTCTCAAACAAGCTGGCGGGCAGCCCAAACTGGTCGCGGGGCTTGAAGTTGCCCACCTGCGTGGCAGCCGTGAACACGGGGTTGGGGTTCTGGGCCGAATACGTGAAGGCCGACTTGATGGTCAGGTTCACCAGATTGGCGGCGGCCAGGGCGGCGGCGTAGTTGCCGGCCAGCAGGTTGAAGCGGGCGCGGTAGGCCTGTACCGTGTTGGGCAGGTTGAAGGCCGTGCCCTGCACCTGGGCGTTGAATTCGGCCGAGGGCGGGTTGGCCGCTAGTTCCTGAGCTGCCAGGTCGAGCAGGCGCACGGCTTCGGTCAGCAGCTCCTGGCGGCCCACAAACGCGGTGGTGCCGTTGCCTTCGGGGTTAGCGCTGAGCGGGCCCTGCTCAAAACCCATGGCAATGGCGCCCAGCGCGGCGGCCTTGAACAAGTAGGCGTGGGCCAGCACCCCGCTGCGGGTGGCCGCGTCGGAGCCCAGGACTTTGGGCGCGGCGGCAATGAGCTGGTCGGCGATGTTGGCCACGCGGTAGTTGCGCGAAAACAGCGCCGTGGTGTTGGCGTTGTTGGGCGAGAGCTGGGTGCCGCCCTGCTCAATTTCAATGATGTTGAAAAACGTGGTAATGCCCTTGAGGCTCGCGGGCCGTAGCGCCCGTGGTAATGATGTTGGGCTCGAGGGCCGAGGTGGAGTAGAGCTGCCGCAAGCCCAGGCTGAGGGCCAGCACGCCTTCGCGGGTGTTGAGCGTCTGCTCGTCGGTGGCGGCGTTGGGGTTGGGCAGGTCGAGGCTGCAGGCGGTGAGGCCCAGCCCCAGGGCCCCGGCGAGCAGCAGCTGCAGGGCCAGGGTGCGCGAACGAGTTAAACCAAATATATTCATGACAATGACAGTCGATTATTAAACCAATGAGGCGTTAAAACGTGGCCGTGAAGCCCAGCGAAGCCGACCGCGGAATGGGCACTTCCACGAAGTCGAAGCCGCGCACGGCGTTGCTCTGGCCGGCGGCGTTCACCTCGGGGTCGTAGCCGCGGTACTTGGTAAACACCAGCAGGTTGCGGCCGGTCAGCGAGAAGCGCACATCGCGCAAACCCAGGAACTTGGGCTTGAGCAGGTAGCTCAACGAGGCTTCGCGCAGCTTCACAAACGAGCCGTCCTGCACCCACTTATCGAAGGTGGTGTACTCGTTCACGCTCGTTCCCTTGGGCTTCTCGCCGCGCAGCTCGGCTTCGTAGATTTCCAGCCCGCCAAACGTCTCGCGCGAGCCCACCCGCTCGGTGAAGTTGAACACCGAGAAGTCCTGCTGGGTATCGAACTGCACCCGCAATGACAGGTTCTTGAAGGCCACTTCGTTGATGAGCGAGGCCACATAGCGCGGGTTGGGGTCGCCGAGCACGCCGTTGAGCAGGGTGCCCGAGGGCTGGCCATCGGCCCCGCGCTGGGGCGTGTTGGCCGCCCCGAAGGTGCCCTGGATGCCCCGCTCGCGCTGGGGCAGGCCGCCGGGCGTGAGCAGCAGCGAGCCATCGGGCCGGCGGGCCGAGTAGGTGCCGTAGTAGGTGCCCAGCGGGCGGCCTTCCACCGCCGCCACCAGCCCAAAGCCGTTGGGGAAGGTGACTAGGCCGCCCGGGATGCCGGTAATGCGGTTTTTGTTGTGCGTGAACGTGCCCGTCACGTTCCAGGTCAGGCCGCCCGAGCTGCGCACCGGCGTCGCGCGCACCAGCAACTCCACGCCGCGGTTGCTCATGTTGCCGATGTTGTCGATGCGCGTGAGGAAGCCCGAACTCAGGGCTAGGTCGCGCCGCAGAATTAGGTCGAATACTTTTTTGTCGTACACCGAAAACTCGATGCCCACCCGGTCGCCAAGGAAACTGGCGTCTACGCCGGCTTCGATTTCGCGCTGCCGCTCCGGCCCCAGAGATTTATTGCCTTGCAGGGTGGATGGGGCCAATCCTGGCTGGGTACCGAGCGCCACGGGGTCGTAGTTGGTGAAGCGCTGATAGGATTCGATGGCGGTCAGGTTGCCAGCCTCGCCGTAGGAAGCGCGCAGCTTGAGCTGAGGCACCAGCCGACTCAGAGGGCCATTTTTCCAGAAATCCGTTTCCGATAGCACATAGGAAAAGCTGCCTTTGCGGTAAACTTGCGTGCGCACCTTGGGCCCGTACACCGACGCGGCGTCCACGCGGAGGGCACCGGTCAGATAGAAGCGGTTCAGCAGTCCAAACGTCTGCTGCACGAACGCACCTCGAATGGTGCGCTCGTTGCGAAACTCACCCGAACCGGCCACCGTGCCAGTGGCGGTCGTAACGATGCCGGGTGCCAGCCCGATGGATTGGATGCCCGTGCTGAATCCCCGCTGGTATTGCAGGGTGCCGCCCACGGTGGTGGTGCTGTTGAAGTTTTCGGTTAAATCGCGCTTGTAGCTAAACGTCAGGTCGTTGTTGACAAGAATGGTGGTGAGGTCGGCGCGGCGGGCCAGGCCCGTGGTGAAGGTGGGCGCCGTGCTGCCGCTGGGAATAAAGCCGCTGGCTACCTGCGTGCTGGCGTCGTAGCCCAACACGTAATCCACCGAGAAGCCGGCAAATGGCGTGAGGTTGAGCTGGGCATCGCCGATGAAGCGGGAAGTGCGCTGCTGAAAATCGAAGCGGTTGATGGCTTCCAGCGGGTTGGTGCGCGTGATGTTGGCTGCCGTGCTGGGGTAGCGCCCGGTGTTGGGGTCGGGCGCGGGGTTGATGTAGTTGTTGGCGAAAATGAAGCCCGTAAGTACGCCGTATGCTTCGTTGATACCGCCGTTGGGCAGCTCGCTGCTGTGGCTCAGGTTGTAGTTGGCCCCCACGCTCAGGCGGGCTTTGGTGCCGATGGTTTGCTCGAGGCGCAGCCGGCCGCCGCCCCGGTTGAAGTCGGTGTTTTTCACAATGCCCTGGTTGCGGAAGTAGTTGCCCGAGGCGAAGTACTTGGTGCCGCCGCCGCCGCCGCTCACGCTCACGTAGTCGTCGGTGCCAATGGCCGTTCGGAAAATCTCATCCTGCAAGTCGTAGCGCGTCACCGGCGTTTGGGTCAGGTCGGCGTTGGCCAGGTCCGTGCCGCCAATGGTGGCGAAGCGGAAGGGGTAGTTGTTGTAGGCCAGTTTTTTGCGCAGCTGCGACACCATGAACTGCGACCCCACCGTCACCTGCGGCGTGCCTTCCTTGCCGCGCTTGGTGAAAATCTGCACCACGCCATTGGAAGCCCGCGAGCCGTAGATGGCCGCCGCCGCCGCGCCCTTGATTACCTCAATGCGCTCGATGTCGTTGGGGCTGATGTCGACCAGCCGGTTTTGGGCGTAGCCGCCCAGGTCGAGCAGGCGGGCGAGTCGTTGTTCACCAGCACGCCGTCGATGATGTAGAGCGGGTCCGAAGAGCCGCCCACGGTGCTTGGCCCGCGCAGGCGCACCGATATACCGCCGGCCGGGTTGCCCGAGTTCTGCGTGATTTGCACGCCCGCAAACTTGCCCTGCAGGGCCTGGTCTATCTGGGTAGGCACGGCTGTGCGCAGCTCGTCGCCGCTCACCGTGGCAATGGTGTTGCCCAGCTGGCGCTTGCTGGTGGCTACCGAGGTACCGGTTACCACCACTTCGTTCAGGCCCACCCGGTCTTCGGTTAGGGCGGCGTCGCCTATCGCCACGGTGGTTTCGGTGCCCAGCGTTACGGGCCGGCGCACGGCCCGGTAGCCCACCGAGGAGATTTCCAGCTGATAAGTGCCGGGCGCGAGGCTGGCTTCGATGGAAAACCGCCCATCGCCGCCCGATGACGTTCCCACCACCGTGTTGAGCAGGCGCACCGTGGCGCCCGGCAAGGCTCGTTGCTGGCATCCAGCACGCGGCCCTGCATGATGTAGCGAGTGGTTTGCGCGGCGGCGGGCCCGCCAAGCAGCAGAAGCAGCACCGCCACTAGCCCCCCAACGTAGCGTCGGAGGCCAGATGATAAGTAGGAGTGGGACATACCGTAGTGAAAAAGGTGAAAGGTGAAGAGGGAAACCCGAAGTAAGCTGTAGGAATCGTAATGTACAACATTCACATTATACCATAAACACGATGACACGCGCGCCCACCAGCCGGTTAGCTCAACCGCCCAGCTTAAACGCTTAGCCCGGAAAGGAAATCTTGCCCATGCTCACTGCCGGCACCCGCTGCCTCCCAGCGCCGATGGCCACCGGCTGGCCTGCCACCGCCTCGTTGGCCAGCACCGCAAACAGGATGGCCTCCTTAGCATCGCCGGGTACGCCCAGCGCATCGGTCGTGGTGAAGCGCGCGCCCGGTAAATGTCTTTCCAGCGCTGCCACCAACGCTGGATTGTGCGCGCCGCCGCCGCTGGTGTACACGGCCGTGGGAGCCGGCCGCTCCGCAAAAGCCGCCTGCACGGCGCGGGCCACGCCCACGGCGCTCAGCTCAACCAGCGTTGCCAAAGTGTCTTCCAGGCCCAGCGCAGTGGTGCCGCTGCGCTGCTGCGCCTCCGCCAGATAAGTTGAGCTGAACAGCTCGGGGCCGGTGGTTTTGGGCAGGGGCGCCGCGAAGAAGGGATGAGCGAGTAGCGCCGCCAGGAGGCCTTCGTGCACGCGGCCGGCCGCGGCCAGCCGGCCATCCTCATCGTACTGCAGGCCGGGGCAGTGGGCGCGTACGGTGGCGTCAAGCAGGGTATTTCCGGGGCCCGTATCGGTGCTGAAGGCAGTACTGGCGTCGCCGCCCGCACGGGGCAGGTAGGTGAAATTGGCAATGCCGCCCAGGTTGAGCAGAAGGCGCTCTTCATCCGGGCTGCTTAGCAGCAGAAAGTCGCCGTAGGCCGCCAGAGGCGCACCTTCGCCGCCGGCTGCCACGTGCTTCTGACGGAAGTCGCTGAGGGTAATGATGCCCGTGCCTACCGCCACATGGTCGCCGTCGCCGAGCTGCAACGTGGCATTTATAGAGAAATCGGGCCGATGGTGCTGGTGCTGCGGAGCGTGATATACGGTCTGGCCGTGGCTGGCAACTATGTCAATATCAGCGGGCGCAATGTTCCACTCGCGCAAGCAGTCCAGGATGGCCGCGGCGTGCAGGCTGCCCAGCCAGGGGTTGAGCAAAGTCAGGTATTCGAGGCTGACCTGCTCCCGCGCAAACACGGTGCGGATTCGGGCCCGCGTGTCGTCGCTGTAAGGCACCGTGCGGAAGTGTTCCAGCTCCAGCTGCGTGCCGGGCCCGTCGCCGGTGAGGCGGCACAGCGCCACGTCGAGCCCATCGAGCGAAGTGCCTGACATCAAGCCGATAATACGGCGACTGGGCTGGCCGGCAAGCTGGTAGAGGCGCGCAACAGATGGATTCATGCTAGGGCTTTTAAGAACTGCTGCAGCAGTACAAAAGTATTTTGTGCCGCCTTGTGCTGGCAATAGGGGCTATTGGTTGCGATAGCACCTAAAACTCCCTCCTTTTTTAAGGAGGGGACGCTCAACTGCCAAGTTGAGTGGGGTGGTTGCACTCGTTGAACGACACCCGAACGACTTGGGCTCGAATCGTTCCGCCATCGTTCAACGAGGGCAACCACCCCGTTTGAGCTAAAGCTCAAACATCCCCTCCTTAGAAAAGGAGGGGAGTTGTGGACGTTCAATGGGCTAGAATTCCCAGCGCACAAATGCTTCAATGCCTTCGTATTCGGGCAAGCCCAGCTGGTCGTAGAGCTTGGCCGTTGTGCGGTTGCGGGCTTCGCTGCGCTGCCAGAACTCGCGCTGGTCGGCGCCCGGGAAGAGTGGCCGGTCTTTCTGCGACTGATGCTTGAAGATGGCGCGCCGCTTGCGCGTGAGCTCCTGCGGCGAGAGCGGCACGGCCATCTCAATCTGGTCGATATCCCATTCCTGCCAGGCGCCGCGGTAGAGCCACACCCAGCAGTCGTCGAGCCAGGCGGTACCGGAGGCTTTGAGCTGCTGAATGGACTGGAATATGGCTGCCAAACACACGCGGTGGGTGCCGTGCGGGTCGCTGAGGTCGCCGGCCGCGTAAATCTGGTGGGGCTGCACGCGGTTGAGCAGCTCCATGGTGAGGCGGATGTCCTCGTCGCCCAGCGGTTTTTTGCGCACCCGGCCGGTTTCGTAAAAGGGCAGGTCCTGAAAGTGCGCGTTAGCATCCGGAATTCCAGCCAGGCGGCAGGCGCTTTTGGCTTCGCCCCGCCGGATGAGGCCCTTTATCTGCTGCACCTCGTCGGAATCGACTTGGCCGGGCTGCTTGTTTTTGAGAAAATCCGAGACGCGGTGGTAGAGGTTGTCGGCGGGCTCGTTGGCCGGCAGGCCGAAGGCGTGGTCGTAGTCGGCCACAAATTCGGCGAAGCGGATGGCCTCGTCGTCGAATACGGCGATGTTACCCGAAGTTTGGTAGGCCACGTGCACCTCGTGGCCCTGGTCGACGAGCCGCAGCAGGGTGCCACCCATCGAAATTACGTCGTCGTCGGGGTGGGGCGAGAAGATGAGTACGCGCTTCGGAAAGGGCGCGGCCCGCTCGGGACGGTAGGTGTCGTCGGCGTTGGGCTTGCCGCCGGGCCAGCCCGTGATGGTGTGCTGCAGCTCGTTGAACACCCGAATGTTGATGTCGTAGGCTGGGCCCGACTGCGCCAGCAGCTCCGAGAGGCCGTTTTCGTTGTAGTCTTCTTCGGTGAGCTTGAGGATGGGCTTGGTTACGGAACGGGCCAGCCAGGTCACGGCCTTCCGCAGCAGCGCGGCGTCGTGCCAGTCGCAGGGCAGGCCCAGCAGCCAGGGGTTTTGCGGGGAGTGAGCTCGGCGCCGGCGGCTTCGTCCAGCACCACTTGCACGTCGGGGTGGCTTTGCAGGTAAGTGGCGGGCACGGTGTCGGTTACTTCGCCTTCCACCATGCGCTTTACCACGGCGGCCTTGCCCTCGCCCCAGGCCAGCAGCACAATTTTGCGGGCCTCCAGGATGGTGCCCACGCCCATGGTGAGGGCACGGCGGGGCACATTTTCCTCGCCGTAAAAGTCGGACGCGGCGTCGGTGCGCGTCACGTGGTCGAGGGTGATAATGCGGGTACGGGAGGCCGGGCCCGAGCCGGGCTCGTTGAAGCCGATGTGGCCCGTGCGTCCAATGCCGAGCAGCTGCAGGTCGACGCCGCCGGCCTCTCGGATTTGCTCTTCGTAGCGCCGGCAGTACTCGGCTACCTGCTCCGGGGGCACGGTGCCGTCGGGGATGTGCACGTTT
Source organism: Hymenobacter humi (assembly GCF_042665855.1). Taxonomy (NCBI): domain Bacteria; kingdom Pseudomonadati; phylum Bacteroidota; class Cytophagia; order Cytophagales; family Hymenobacteraceae; genus Hymenobacter; species Hymenobacter humi. Next base: position 2,264,329 of record NZ_JBHTEK010000001.1, read on the forward strand.
TCGGGCCGGATGTCGACGTGGTCGAACAGGTACTCGCGCATGAAGCGCACGTAGCTCTGCAGCGAGTCGGGCGCCATGGGGTAATACTCGTCCAGGTTGAAGCTCACGACGTTCTGGAAGCTCAGGCCCTCCTCGCGGTGCAGGCGCACCAGGCTCCTCGTACACGCGGGTGGGGGAGGAGCCCGTGGCCAGCCCCAGCACGCAGGCCCGGCCTTCTGCCGCGCGCTCCCCGATGAGGGCGGCAATCTGAGCCGCTACCGCCGCCGAGGCATCTTCGGAATCGGCGTAGATGCGCACGGGCAGGTGGGCGCCGGCCGTGGCGGGCAAGGTGTCGAGGGAAGGAGCCATGGCAAAATCCGGAAAACGAAGTGAAAGGGGCAGAAAGTTGGCGAAAGCCAAGCGGTAATCAAAGCGCCGCCAGCGCCAGCCGAGACGCGGGCGTTAGCAAATAGTAAGTAGCAAATAAATGAGGGTAATGATACTATGAATTATTGAGCTGCGCCGGTTTCTTTTTGGGGGTTTAGAGAGGAGGTTACCTGATTATTGTGCACATTTGAACCCCTTCCTTCCATCCACATGCGTTTCCCCGATACCCTTATTAATGTTAAGGCCTTCTGTTGTAGCAGGGTAAGGCTTTTTTCGACCTTTTAGGCCGGAACCTGATTGCGCGCAGCGCTGGGTTCCGGCTTTTTTGTTGGCTTCCGTTTCCAATTCTTTCCCCACCCCTTTCTCTTTTCTGATGAAAAAAATACTGGCTACTTCTGCTCTTGCTGGGCGTGCTGCTGGCGCCTCCCGGCTGGGCCCAAACGGCCCGCTCCGTGACGGGCATCGTCACGACCGCCACTGACCAAAGCCCCCTGCCGGGCGTGACCGTGCTCGTGAAAGGCACCACCAACGGCAGCACCACCGGCGCCGACGGCCGCTACGCCGTGCAGGCCTCGCCGGGCGCCGTGCTCGTGTTCAGCTTCATCGGCTACGCGCCGCAGGAGCGCACCGTCCCGGCCGATGGCAGCGTGGACGTGGCCCTGAAAGAAAGCACCACCGGCCTCGAAGAAGTGGTGATAACGGGCTACAACATTCCCCAGGAAAAGCGCACGATTGTGACGGCTATCCAAGAGGTGAAGAGCAAGGATATCATCGATTCGCGCCAGACCAACGTGGTGAACGCCCTGCAAGGCAAAGTAGCTGGCGTGAACATCACGTCGTCGGGTGGCGCGCCGGGCGAAGGCACTTCCATCGTCATACGCGGGGTACTTCGCTCGACGGCGACAACCAGCCGCTGTTCGTCATCGACGGGATGATTATGGACAACGGCTCGTTTTCGGAAAGCGCCGCGCCGGGTGCCGGCTCGCAGTTCAACGGCCTGCTGGGCCGCTCGGTGGGCGCTTCCAACCGCGCCGGCGACCTCAACCCCGAAGACATTGAGAGCATTACGGTGCTGAAAGGCCCCGCCGCGGCCGCCCTCTACGGCCTGCGCGCCGCCGGTGGTGCCGTGGTGATTACCACCAAAAAGGCGTGGCCGGCCGCACCACCCTCAACTACCGCACCCAGTACTCGGTAGACGAGGTGAGCCGCCTGCCCAAGATGCAAGACCAGTACAAGCGCGGCTCCAACGGCATTGCCGACCCTACGGTGCGCATTTCGTTCGGCCCGCGCTTCGGCCCCGGCGAGCAGGTGTACGACAACGTGGGCGACTTCTTCCGGAAGGGCACTATGTTCCAGAACTTCCTGAACATGTCGGGCGGCTCGGACAAGGCCAGCTTCTTCGTGTCGGCTTCCAACCTGCAGCAGTCGGGCGTGGTGCCCGAAAGCAAGTACGATAAAAGCACCTTCCGCCTGTCGGGCACGGCCGAAATATCGCCCAAGCTGAAAGTGAGCGGCGCGGCCCAGTACCTCACCTCGGGTGGGCAGCGGCCCATTCAGGGCCCCGGCCTGTACCAGTCGTCGGGCGGCTTCCTCTTGAGCTTGCTCAACTGGCCGCGCGATGACGATGCCCGTAACTACCTCAACCCCGACGGCAGCCGCCGCCGCCTGCTGGCCCGCGGCAACGGCACCGACGCCGACGCCGACAACCCCTACTGGTCGGCGAAAAACAACCCCCAGACCGACCGCACCAACCGCTTCATCGGCAACGTGAACCTGAGCTTTAAGCCCTTCAGCTTCGTGACGTTGAGCCACAACCTCGGCACCGACCTGTACACTTCGCGCACCACGTCGGTGCGGGCCGTGGGCACGTCGCAGATTGGCAACCAGAACGGCGGCCTGGCCGAAACCGTGGACCAGTTCCGCCTGCTCACGGCCACCACGCTGGCCAGCTTCACGCACGACTTTGGCGACAAACTCGGCGGCTCGCTGGTGTTGGGCAACACCATTGAGGAAAACAAGGACCAGGCAGTGGACTACATCGGCCTGATTTTCCAGAACCCCGATTTCGTGGGCCTCAACAACACGGTGAACCGCAACGCCCTGCAGCGCGACACCAAGCGCCACCTCATCGGCAACTTTGCCCGCCTGAACCTGACGCTCTACGACCAGCTGTTCCTCGAATTCCAGGGCCGCTACGACCAGTCGTCGACCCTGCCGCGGCCCGACGAAGGCAAGATTTTCGGCAAAGGCTTCTTCTACGGCTCGGCCGGCCTGGGCTACGAATTCACCAAAATCCTGGGCCTGGAGCAGAACAACGTCCTGAACTACGGCAAGGTGCGCGCCTCGATAGCCGGCGTGGGCAAAGACGCGCCGCCCTACAAGGTGCAGGCCGCGCTGGCCCAGAACACCTACATCGGCGGCGGTTTCCGCAACGACTTCTTCGGTTCGAACCCCAACCTGAAGCCCGAAAACACCCGCACCTACGAAGCCGGCATCAACCTGCAGTTTTTCAAAAACCGCCTGGGCCTGGACTTCAACTACTATTACTCACGGACGAAGGACCAGATTATTGCGCCGCGCGTGAGCCAGGCCGCTGGCTTCATCCTGCAGTACATCAACGGCGGCGTGGTGACCAACGAGGGCCAGGAAATCTCGCTGACCGGCACGCCGGTGAAAACGCGTGACTTCACCTGGGACATCATCACCAACTTCTACCACAACACCAACCGCGTGGAGGAGCTGCCGTTCCCGCTCACCGTGGTGTTCCAGTCCGATGCCTTCATCACCGACGTGCACGAAGGCGGCGCCTTCCCGGGCCGTCCGCTGTCGGGCCTCGGTGCTACGGACTTCAACCGCGTGACCGACCCGAACAGCGAGTTCTACGGCCAGATTCTGATTAACCCCACCACGGGCTACCCGTCGGTGAATGCCAACTTGCTGTACGCTGGCAACCGCGCCCCGCGCTTTACTACCCAGCTCACCAACACGTTTACCTACAAGAACTTGTCGCTGACTTCGCTGCTCGACTTCCGCGTGGGCGGCGTGGTAGTGAACGGCAACGACTGGTACCAGACCGGCGTGGGCACCTCGCCCCGCACCGCCGACCGCTACAAGCAGGTGGTGTTCGACGGCGTGAGCCTCGGGGCCGATGGCAAGTACACCCGCAACACCCGCTCGGTTGAGCTGACCCAGGCGTACTACACCAGCATTCTGGGTCGCGTGGGCACCGCCTTCATCGAAGACGGCTCGTGGGCCCGCCTGCGCTACGTAACCATGAGCTACGCGCTGCCTGCTTCGCTGCTCACCGGCACCAAGTTTATCAAGGGCGTGGAGCTGAGCGTGACGGGCCGCAACCTCGTGCTGCTGACCAAGTACACCGGCGCCGACCCCGAAACGTCGGCCGCTGGTGCAGGTGTGCGCGGCGGTGGCTCGGGCGGCTTCGACTACGGCAACGTGCCCGGCACGCGCGGCGTGGACATGGCCTTGCGCGTAAATTTTTAATCGACGGCTCCGCTGTCCTTTCCGATATTATATGAACCTGAAACCCCATTTGATGGGCCTGGGCCTGCTGCTGAGCGGCGCCGTCCTATCATCGTGCGAGAAGTTCCTCGACGTGAACGACAACCCCAATAACCCCGTCGTTTCCACACCAATTTTATTCTGCCGGGCATCATTTCCAACGGCATTCAAACGCAGATGTTTACGGCGCTGCGCACGCCTTTTCTGGCGCAGTACGTGGTGAGCCGCACGGCCAACAACCTCGGCAACGACCAGTACTACCTCACCAACGGCAACAGCACCAACACCTTCAACTACTCTACTACCAGGCCGGGGGCAACATCCCGGGCATGATAAAGACGGCCCAGGAAGAGGGCTCGCCCTACTACGTGGGCGCCGGCAAAATCATGCAGGCCATGATTCTGGCCCACGCCACCGACATGCTGGGCAACATTCCGTATTCGGAAGCCTACCAGGGCGGCGCCAACTTCACGCCGAAGTACGACAAGCAGGAAGACATCTATAAGGTGGTAAACCAGCTGTGCGACGAAGGCGCGGTGGAAATGGCCAAGCCGGCCAGCGCCAATTTCCGGCCCTTCTACAGCACCAACCCCAGCGAAAGCGGCGACATCCTCTACAAGGGCGACCCCGCCAAGTGGGAGCGTCTGGCTTACTCGCTGAAGGCCCGCCAGGCCCAGCACCTTATTAAGAAAGCCAGCTACGACCCCAACGCCGTGCTGGCCTTGTGCGCCAAGGGCTTCAAGACGTCGGCCGACGATGCCCAGATTCAGTTCCAGGTGGCCGCGGCGCCGCTAGCGGGCACCACCAACATCTTCGGGCCCACGCGGAACAACTTTGGCACGTCCGCTTTCTCGACCAACATTGTTAAGTATCTGAACGGTACAACCTTTGCGGGAGTAGTAGACCCGCGTTTTGGCGTGATTGTGCCCAACACCAGCACGGGTGCTTCGCCGGGCGCCGGGACGCCCACGGGTACCAACCTGACCCCCGGCTCCACGACGGTGACGGACGTGTACGGCGGCTGGTACGCCCGCGACCTGGGCTACTACGAGGCCATCACCTACCACGAGCCTGAAGTTCATCGAGGCCGAGGCCGCTTACCGGGCCAAGGACAACGCCAAGGCATTGGCTTCGCTGCGTGAAGGCATTCGGGCGCACATGAAGAAGGTATCGGCTGGTGGCAGCTTCTCGCCGCCCGCTGTCACGTTCCCCGTCATCACCGACGCCCAGATTACGGCCTACCTGAACAGCGCCGCCGTGCCCCAGACCGCGGCCGACGTGACGCTTCGCTCCATTATGGAGCAGAAGTACATTGCCATGTTCATGAACCCGGAGGCCTGGACGGACCTGCGCCGCTTGGACTACGACCCCTTGATTTACGTGAACTACGAGTACCCGCGCTACCCGAGCGGCAACGGCCCGCTGCAGGGCCGCTACCCCCGCCTGCTGCCCGGTGCTACCGAAGTCACCGTGAACCCGAACGCCGTGGCCGCCCTCTACGCCGAAGCCGGTGCCACCACCGATGCGGACTACATCACCAAGCCGCTGTGGTTCGACATGCCCTGAGGCGCCCCGCGGCCCTGCCGCGCTTTAGCTTACCTGGCTTCCGGGCCCTCACCTAACCGACTTTCCATATGAAATCATTGATACCGGCCCGCGCCGCGCTGTGCGGGCTTTTCGCCCTGGCCGTGCTGGCCACCGGCTGTAAAAGAGCTGGACGACTACTACACCGAGCAAGGGCCGCAGTACCCGGGCTTCCTGAACCTGCTGCCCGCGCCCGCCACCAAGTACGCTACCGGCGAAACAGTGACGTTTGAGCTGCAGTTTGCCCAGCAAACCGACCCCATCAAGCAGATTGTTATCCTGCAGAAAGTGGAGCCCAGCCGCGACTCCATGGTGGTGCAAACGCTGCCGTACAAGCCGGCCTATTCGCGCATCAAGCGCACCGATACGCTGATGGTGAACTACGTGGTGCCCGCTGGTGCCAACAAAGCCCTGGTGCGCGTGGATGCCCGCGTGGACAGCAACAACGGCCAAACCAAGCTGCGGACCTTCTACTTCCGCCTGGCCGAAGCCACGCCCACCATCGTCATCAACTCGGGCCCGACCAATGTGACGGTGCCCGCCGCGGGCTCGCCGGCTCCCGGTGACATCGTGCGCTACAACGTGACCCTGAACGCCGGGGGCATCACCACGGCGCCCATTCCGCCGTCTACCTCCGCCGTGCCCACCGGCACGCTCTACAAAGACCTCGACAGCCTGGTGGTTTATGCCAAAGTAGGCACGGCGGCCGAGCGTCGGGTGGTGCGCATCAAAACGGCCGCCAGCGGCGCACAGCCACGCAAAACGTGGATGTGCCCCTGCCCACCGGCAGCGCCGGCCAGCCCGTGACGCTGCGCTTTGAGGCCAAGGTGCGCACCCCTGCGCGCACGGCATCAGCTACAGCATCGGCTACCATTACGCCCGTTGCGGCCACGCCGTTTGGCGCCGTGCGCACGGCCACGCTCAGCTACACCGGCGCCACCGGCGGCGACCTGGCGGCCTATGACCTGACCACCTTTGCAGCCGTGGCCGCGGCCGACCCCGCCACCAGCAAGGACCTGGCAATTACCAGCACCGCTACTAATCAGGTTCAGTTCAAGGCCCTGAGCACGAACACCAAACTCGTGCGCTCGACCGCAGCGGTGTACAACGCGGCCACACTCACCAGCATTCGCCAGACGTACAACGCCACGGCCGCTGCGTCCCAGGTGACGACTCTTGACAACATCGTGGTGGGCGATGTCATCATCGCCAAGCTGCGCGGCCTCGACCAGTACGTAGCCATGCAGGTGACCGGCATCAACCGCACCTCTGCCACCGACGTAGCCGTGACGCTGAGCATCAAAGCGCTGTAAAGTGGGCTGATGGGCAGCTCTGGGCTGCCGGTTGAGCTAAAGAAAGGGAGGCTTTCCAACTGGAAAGCCTCCCTTTCTTTAGCTCAGCTCTTTTAGAGCCAATGCCAATAGGACTGTCATGCTGAGCTTGTCGAAGCATCTCGACCGCAGTAGTAATCCCAATCAACAGAATTTACTGGTGCGGTAAAGATGCTTCGACAAGCGGACGCCAGATAAAGCATGACGTTTCATTTTATTGCCTGTTCGGATACGCTCTTAGCTCAACCGACAGGTTACTCAATCTTATACCATTCCATCAGGCGCAGCAGCACGCCGTTGGTCCACCCGAAGCCGTCTTGCAGCGGGTATTCGCCGCCGCCAGCGGGGCGGTTGGGGTCCACCACGTCGTACTTCTCCAGCAGCTTGCCGGTCTGGTTGAATACGCGGCGGTTGAGCCGGACCCAGCGGTGGGCAACGGTATCGGCCAGGGTGGGCTGCTGGTAGCGGCGCAGGCCTTCCACGGCCAGGTACTGCAGCGGCGCCCAGCCGTTGGGCGCGTCCCACTGCTGGCCGGTTTTGGCAAGGGTCGTGACAAGGCCGCCGGGCTTGAGGAAGTTAGCTTTCAGATTAGTCGCGACGCGCTTGGCCTGAGCCGGCGTGGCCAGCCCGAAGGCCAGCGGATACACCCCGGCCAGCGTGCGGACCGTCGAGCGCTGGCGCAAGCGCCAGTTGTAGTCCTGAAACCAGCCTACTTTGGGGTCCCAGGCTCAAGGCGAGCAGCGCTGCCTGGCGGCGGGCCGCTTTGGCAGCGTAGTCGCGTGCCTGAGCCGGCTGCCCGGCGGCCCGGCAGGCTTCGGCCAGCGTTTGCTCCAGGTTGTAGAGCAGGCAGTTGAGGTCCACGGGTACCAGGTCGGTGGTTTGGATGGTAGCCAGGCCACCACCCGGCTGAAACCAGCGGCTGCTGAAGTCCCAGCCCGAGGCGGCGGCGGCCCGCACGTTGCGGTAGAACTGCGCGCCCGGCTGCTTGCTGCGCTTGGCGGCGGCCACGTCCTCGGCATAGGATTCTTCACGGGGCTGGGTGCTTTCGTCCCAATAGCGGTTGAGCAGGGCGCCGTTGGGCAGGCGCACCACGCGGTGGGCGGCGGTGCCGGGCACTAATTTTTCTGAGCCCAGCATCCAGTATTTGTACTCACGCTCCAGGGCCGGACGGTAGCGCAGCAGCATGCCGTTGCCCTGGTCCTGCGCCAGGAGCCTGACCATGCTGGCGAAAAACGGCGGCTGCGAGCGGGTGAGGTAGTAGGTGCGGTTGCCGTTGGGCACGAAGCCGTAGCGGTTTATCAGGAAGGCGAAGTTGTCGGTGAGGGACTGCAACAGTGGTTTTTGCCGGCTTCAGCCAGGCCCAGCATTGTGAAGTACGAATCCCAGTAATACACCTCGCGGAAGCGCCCGCCGGGCACGATGTAGGGCTTGGGCAAGGGCAGCAAGGAGCGGTAGGCCGCCAGCGAATCATTTGTGTCGATGGGCGGGGCGGCGGGGCGGGCCAGCACCGTCCAGAGTGTGTCGAGGTGGCGGCGCAGGCCTGCTTTTAGGTTGCTCTGGAACGCCGTGGTGCTGTCGGTGGGCACCACGAAGTGTGCCGCCACAAAGGCCTTGAGCTTAAAGCCAGGCTGGCTTTTCTCGCGGTTCCAGGCGGCCAGAATGGTGGCGGGGCGCTGCCGGGGCGCGGCATCCACAAAGGTTTTGTTGTCGGGGAAAACGCGGCCCAGCTGCACAGCCTCAAAAAGACCAGGAACAGCTGGCGGGGCGAGGCCGGCTTGGCTGCCGCCGGAACCGCCGCTACGGCCGGTTTGGGAACGACGGTGGGCTCTCCTTTTTCAACTTGGGCATGAACTAGCTGGGGCAATACGCTAAGCGACCCAAGCAGCCAGTTAAATAATTTTTTACGCATGAACAGTAAGCTGATAGGAAGCAGTGGCGGCCGATTCGGCTCCACCCCAGGCCCCAAGGAAATTCGGTGCCCGAAAAGGGGTACGGATTCCAGCCGAAAAGAGGCTGCCGGACCGGTTTCAGACTGCGTGTACAGTAGCGCGGACTTGTAGTCCGCATCCCCGCGCCGTTGAGTGATGTTCGAGCTTTCGCCGGAAACGCGGACTACAAGTCCGCGCTACTTGCCTGGCCGCTCCACGGCTCCGAAACTGCTCTAAATGCGCCTTGCCTTCTCAAAAGCTCCTATGTCGATACGGCCTTAATCATTCAGCGCCCAATGCAAAAAGGGACGCTTACCCCAGCCGGTAAGCGTCCCTTTTGCTTTTAAATCCCGAAGAATTATGAGAAATTTATTTGCCAAACAGCCGCGACAGGAAGCCACGCCTCCGGGGAGCTTCTTTCGTTTTGGCCTTCTCCTTGATTTTTAGTTTGCTAAACGGGACCGAAGCCTCGGGTTTTTCATTCGGAATAGTGGGCCGGAAGACGATGCGCGGCGTGCTCGTGCCCGGCTGCGTGGAGGCCGTGGCCGAAGTGGGCTGGCCCGCGGGGCGGGGTGCGCCGGCCGGCGACTGGCCCACGGCCAACTCGACACTTTGCTGGCCGGTGGTGATGACGCGCATGGGCCGGCTCTCGTTGTGCAGGCGGTCGACGGCGGTTACGTAGTAGGCGTAGGCCTGGCCGGGTGCGGCAGTGGTGTCGATGTAAACGGCGGGGAAGCCGGGCGCCGGCCGGGGCACGGCCAGAATGCGCCGCGGGTCGTGGGGTGTCGACCGCTCGTTGGCTTCGAAGCGGTAGAGCACGTAGTAAGTGGCCGCGTCGCCATCGGAGGCCACGGCGCCGGGCTGCCAGCTCAACGTGACGGAGCGGCCGAGGCGGCGCAGGGCCAGATTGGCCACGGGCAGGGGTGGCGTGGCGTCTTTCCAGGGCATGGTGGGCACCAGTGCCGGGTAGTGGTACAGGTCCTGCCGCAGGGTGTCAGTGGTATGCAGAGGGTTGGCCAGTAATGATTTGGCCGAGAAGAACACGCTGCCGGTTACCTCGTTGTCATAAGAGCGGTTGAGACGAATCTGGCGGGGCAGCTCGCGCGGGTTGCGCCAGGTGGTATCGGAGCGGGTGCTTTCGAGCATCCGGTAGGTGCCGTGGCCGATGTAGAGGTGCCGGTCGAAGTGGTTGCGGGTCCACCATTCGAGCAGAATGGGGTAGGGCACGAGCTTGAAATTGGTGCTCCAGTACAGCTGCGGCACGATGTAGTCAATCCAGCCTTTTTCGAGCCACAGCCGCGAGTCGGCGTACAGGTTGGCGTAAGACGGCTGCCCGGCGCGGGTATCGGAGCCCAGGGGATTGGCCGATTTGTTCATCCAGACCCCAAAGGGCGAAATGCCGAACTTCACCCACCGCTTCGTCACCTGAATGCTGTCGTGCAGGTCGCGGATAAGCACGTTCACGTTGTTGCGGCGCCAGTCGGCCAGCTTTTCAAAGCCCTCGGGGTTGAAATCGCGGAAAGCGGCTTCGTCGTGAAACACCTTGCTGGGCTCGGGATAGGGGTAGAAATAATCGTCGAAGTGCACGGCGTCGATGTCGTAGCGGCGCACCACGTCCAGAATGACGCGGGTGATGTGGGCCCGCACTTCGGGCAGGCCGGGGTTGTAGAGCAGGCTGGCCGCCGTAGCGCAAAAACCACTGCGGGTGCTGGCGGTAGGGGTGGTTGGCGGCAAGGCGGCGCGTCACCGAGTCCATGGTGGCGCGGTAGGGATTGAACCAGGCGTGAAACTCCATGCCGCGCCGGTGGGCTTCGGTGATGAGGAAGGGCAGGGGGTCGTCGCCGTTGGCCGGGGCCTGGCCCTGCACGCCGGTGAGCCACTTGCTCCAGGGCTCCAGACTGGATTTGTAAAAGGCATCCGACGCGGGCCGGATTTGCACAAACACGGCGTTGAGCCCGGCGCGCTGGCCGGCGTCGAGCAGGCGCAGGTAGCTGCGGCGGTACACCTCCGGCGACTGCCCGCGCTGGTTGGGCCAGTCGATGTTTTCGACGGTGGCAATCCACATGCCGCGCAGCTCGCGCTTGGGCGGCAAGGGCACCTCGTCTTCGTCCGCGGCTTGGGCCTGGGTTGGCGCCACGAGGCCGGGCCAGGCCAGTAGCAAAAAGAAAAAAGGAATCGGCTAGCGGCGGATGGAGGACGCATTAATAAGAATAACAATACAGATAAGTGCTGCAAATTACGGAGCACAACAGTAGCGCCAATGGGAAATCTGTGGGGCAGACGGCCAATTGGGCCCGGCCGGGCGGGGGCGCGGCTGGGCGCTGAACGAAAAAAGCCCGAAGCTATTTTGGCTTCGGGCTTTTTTAAGTTGGGCTGTGGAGCGCCAGGGATGGATTTCCTACGAGCCGGTCAGCTCGGTATCGGTCAGGGGCTGGTCGTCGCCGCCTTCCATGCCGTTGGTCTGGCTGGCGGTGCCGTATTCGCCGCGGATGCCCGCGCCGTCGCCCATGTTTTGCTGGGTGCTTTCGGTGGGCATGGCGCCGTCGGCGGCGGTGCCGGCTTCGGGGTTGCCGGTGGCGTTCTGGTCGCGGTCAGTGTCTTGGGAGGGGTTTCGCCGCCGGTGCTCGTGCTGGCGAGGTCGGGGCGGGGGTCGGTGGGGTTTTGTTCGGGGCGGGGCATGGCGGATGGGAAATAAAAATGGAGCCGAGGCACGGCTGCGGCCCCGGTAGCAGGGTTTACGGCCGCCGGGCCCAACGGTTGGGGCTTGCCGATTGGCCGGCGTTCGCCATCTTGCTGCTTCCTTTCCTTCACCAGCCTTTGTTTACAGCCGTGTCTGACTCCGTTAGCGACTTCTACCACCAAAAAACCGACGAGCAGCTGCAGTTTATCGTCCAGCAGCCGGCCCTTTACCATCCCAGTCTGGTGGAAGCGTCTCAGCGCGAGCTCCGTCGCCGCGGGGTGGCGGTGGCTGCCCCCGTGCCCGCCCCGGCCGAGGCCGCCCCACCGCCCCGGGCCTGGGGCAAGGCCGTTGGGCTGAGTTTGGGGATGGTGGTGCTGGTGAGCGGGATTTACTGGCTGCAGCAGCACAGCGACGCCCAGAAAGCCGAGGTGCAGGCCCGCAACGAAGCCCGGCGGCGCCACCAAGGCCCGCCGCAGCTCACGGAAGTGCCCACCAATGCCATTCCCAACTTCGACGGAGCCGTCGCCAGCGCCGTGGCCCAGCAGCCGAGCAGGGTGCCCGCCGCCGAAAAAACCGATGCCCAGCACCTGCGCCAGTACCGGGAGCTGCTGAAGCGGTTTTGGACGGCCGAAACCCAAACCGAGCACCTCACCAGCCAGGCGCAGGCCGGCAAGGCGGGGCCCATGTTTGTCGACCAGGCCCTGCTGGTGCGCCAAACGTGGCGGGGCTGGAACCAGGCCGCGGTGTACTCCTACAAATTTGGCCCGGTGATGAAGGAGCACTTCGAGCGCATGGCCAATGCCGCCAGCAGCCAGCAGCACATCCTCGACCAGCTGCCGGCCAAGCTGGCGAACCGCCAGTTCATCAACGACAAAGAATTGAACGCCCGTCAGGCCGACGTGCAGGACTGGCTGGCCGCGCTGGTGCCCAGGTCGCCCGTCACCGGCCGCCCTTACAAAGCCACGCTGCTCAAGGCGCGCCTCTAGCGCCGCCCAACATCTGGCAAAGTGGCCGGTTGGGCGAGGGTGGCGCCATCCTTGCCGCTTCCCTTCCTTATGCAAGCACCCGAACCCGAAACCGGCACGCCCGCGCCCGGCTCCACGGCCGCCCTGGCCGCCCAGCTTTTCGCCCAAAAGCCCGAAGCCGAGCTGCTGTACCTGGCGCAGAATGCCGCGCGCTACCCCCGGCCGTGGGCGCCGCCGCCGTAGCCGAGCTCAAGCGCCGCGGCCTGCTGCCTGATTCCAGCCCACCCGCCGCGGCTCCGCCTGCCGCCGAAGAAACCTGGGCCGAGCCTGGTGGGCCACCTGTTCCGCGGCCTGTTTATTCCCTCGCGCCGCTTTCTGGCCACGCCGCTGCTGCTCGACCTCAACCTGCTGGTGTTTGGCCTGATGGTGCTTTCCGGCATTTCTGCCTCCGAACCCCGGGGCCGGGAGCTGGTGCTGTGGGGCTCCAATGTGTCGGGCCTCACCTTGCACGGCGAGCCGTGGCGTCTGGTCAGTTCCTTGTTTGTGCACGCCGGGCTTTCGCACCTGCTGCTCAACATGTTTTCGCTCTGGCTGTTGGGCCTTTTGATTGAAGACCGGGTGGGGCCCTGCGCCTGGTGCTGGTATATCTGGCCAGCGGAATTGGCGGCGGCCTGGCCAGCCTGTGGTGGCACAGCTTCGGCATCAACTCGGTGGGGGCCAGCGGCGCCATATTCGGCCTCTACGGCTTACTTCTGACGCTTCTGGTGAGCAAAAAAATGGTGCTGGACAAGTCTGACCGCCGCGCCATGCTGGGGCTGGTGCTCTACCTGGTGCTCAGCAACCTGATTTCGGGCCTCACCGGCAACATCGACAACGCCGCTCACCTCGGCGGCTTGCTGACCGGGATGCTGGTAGCCGGCCCGCTGGCGCTGCTGGGCATGAAGAAAACGGTAGCGATGTAGGTCGTTGAGCCAACACGCGAGAGCACCTGCCGCCACGCTTGCAACAGCTCAACCAAACAACCAACGGTATAATTGATTACCATTACTCCCAAGCAACTACTCACGACTTACCGCTTTATGCAAGCCCTCCAGGCTCGACGCCATCCACCAGCCCGCGGCCGTTCGCGAGGTGCCCACGCCCACGCCCGCCGCCGGCGAAATCCTGGTGAAGCTGCACGCCGCCGCCCTCAACCACCGCGACGTCTGGATTCAGAAGGGCCAGTACGCCGGCCTGCGCCTGCCCTGCACGCTGGGGGCCGACGGCGCGGGCGAAATAGCCGCGCACGGCGAAAACGTGCCCGCCGAGGCCCCCGCCGTGGGCACGCGCGTTCTCATTAACCCGGGCCTGCGCTGGGGCAACAACCCCCGCGCCCAGGCCAAAGACTTTGTGGTACTCGGCATGCCCGACCCCGGCACCTTTGCCGAGTACATCACGCTGCCGGCCCGCTACATCCGGCCTATGCCAGCCCACCTTAGCTTTGAGCAGGGCGCGGCCCTGCCGCTGGCGGGCCTCACGGCGTACCGCGCTGCTTTCACGCGGGCGCAGGTGCAGGCCGGCGAACGGGTCTTGGTAACCGGGGTGGGCGGGGGCGTGGCGCTGCTGGCGGCCCAGTTCTGCGCCGCCCGCGGGGCCGAGGTGTGGGTGACGTCCAGCTCGGAGGAAAAACTGGCCCGGGCCCAGGCCCTGGGCGCCAAAGGCGGCATCAGCTACAACGCCGAAAACTGGGTGAAAACCCTCGTGCAGCAAGCCGGCGGCCCGTTCGACGTCATCATCGACAGCGCGGCCGGTGACGCTTTTAATTCGTTGCTCGACGCGGCAGCCCCCGGGGGCCGCATCGTGTTCTACGGCGGCACGCTGGGCGCCATTCCGCAGCTGCCGCCCGCCAAGGTGTTCTGGAAGCAGCTCAGTATCCTGGGCTCCACCATGGGCACCGAGCAGGACTTCGAGGAAATGCTGCAGCTCGTCACCGAAAAAGGCATTGTGCCCGTGGTGGACGAAGTCTTCCCGTTGGCCCAGGGTGAGGCCGCGTTGCGCCGCCTCGAAGCCGGTGCCCAATTCGGGAAGGTGGTGCTGAAAATCGTTTGAGCCAGGTGCTTGAAATTGAGCTGAATTCTGCCTAATTTTTATTGCCTGAAACTGCAGTATAATATGCGGTAGAAGGAATGAAAATGAAGGTTTTGGGGTTAATAAAGCACGACGAAATACTCCCTAATTCAGCTAAATTTTTTGCCATGAAGTCTGCTGCCAATTACCTCGAAGCCCATGTGTTCGAAGCCCGCCGTCCGCGCCGTGAATTGCAGCCCGTGGTAGCCTATTCCGACGCCGTGCATGCCATTGAGCAAGCCTGGCCGACGCTGAGAAATACAAGTACCTGCTGATGCGCGCCCTGCGCCGCCACGCCGACGGAACCAAGCCCGTCTCACCCCCGGCCCGCCTGTCCGACATCAGCCATTCGTTCCCGCTCACCGGCGCCGACGCGCCCGTGCTGCCGCTGTACCCATCGATGGCCGCTTAAGCAGTCAGCTTTCACTTTAATCTTCGTAAGGCAAGCCGCCCCCACAAAGGGCGGCTTTTGCGTAGCTACCTGTAGCCTGCTGTCGCCGCTTTTGAGTTATTGAGCTGAAAACAGGCACTGATACCGCCGTGATAGTGTTTAGCAGGCCGTTTGTCTCCGCTTGTATGAGTGATTTTCTATCCCGTCTAATTCTTTGCTGCTTTCTGGTGGGCACCTTGGTTTGGCAGCCGGCGGCAGCGCAGCGGTTCGCAGCCATTGGCGACTACGGCTATGCCAGCCCGGCCGAGCGCGACGTGGCTCAATTAGTGAAAAGCTGGAAACCGGAGTTCATCATCACCCTCGGCGACAACAACTACGACGCCGGCGAGGCCCGCACCATCGACGCCAACATCGGGCAGTACTACCACGAGTTTATTGGCTCCTACCGCGGCAGCTATGGCCCGGGCGCGGCCGAAAACCGCTTTTTCCGTCCCTCGGCAATCACGACCTGGCCACGGACAGCGCGCGGGCCTACTTCGATTATTTCGACCTGCCTGGCAACGAGCGGTACTACGACTTTGCGCGCGGCCAGGTGCACTTCTTTGTGTTGAACAGCCACCCCTCCGAGCCCGACGGTATTACCGTGTTGTCGCGCCAGGCACAGTGGCTGCGCGAGCGGCTGGCGGCGGCTCCGGAGCCCTGGAAAGTGGTCTACTTCCATCATGCGCCGTATTCGTCGGGCGAGCACGGCAGCACCTTGTTGCTGCGCTGGCCGTTCCAGGACTGGGGCGCCTCGCTGGTCCTGGCCGGGCACGACCACCATTACGAGCGGCTGGTGCGCGGCGATTTGGTGTACTGCGTCAACGGCCTGGGCGGCCGCAGCCAGTATAACATGAGCATCGCCCCCATTGCCGGTAGCAAGTTCCGGTACAACGCCGATTACGGAGCCCAATTACTAGAAGCTGGCGCCGACAGCCTCAGCCTGCGCTTCTACGCCCGCACCGGCCAGGCTCGTCGACGCCTACACGCTGCGCAAGGGCCTGAGCCCGCTGCCCATGCTGTACGGCGTGTACCCAACCCCCGTGCTCGAAACAGCGCGCGTGGCATTCTCGGTGCCCCGCCGCATGGCCGTGCAGGCTGGTGGTGCTGGACGTAGCCGGCCGCGAAGTAGGCCGCCTGCTCGATGGCCCGTTGCGCGCCGGGCATCACGAAGTGCGGTGGGAGCGGGGCGGCCTGGTTCCCGGGCCCTACTTCCTGCAGCTGCGCGCCGGGCGGTATGCGCCCGTATTTCGCACCGTGGTGCTTTAGTCAGCCGGTGATAGGCCAGCCAGCCGGGCCAGGCTCGACGGCCAGGGCAGCGGCCTGTTGGCGCAGCTCGGGCACGGCAGTCGATTCAAAATACGCCGGGCGCCGGCTCGGGCCCAGTGTGAACAGCGCCGGGGCCAGGGTGCCACTGCGGCGGCGTAGGGCGCCTTGCTCGTCGGTGAGCAGGCCCAGGCCCAGCGAGTCGGGTGTGAGGTCCCCGGCTTCGCGCAAGCTCACCACCAGCGGGTCGGCAATGCGGCCGTAGTCCAGGAGCGGGCCGGCGCAGCACACCACGTGGTGCGCGGTGTGCCAGCAGCCTGCGGTGCCGTGGGGCCGCACGCGTACCCGCAGCTTTTCCCCTTCGGGCAGGATTTCGCGCACCGTGCCCACCTGCATCTTCACCATGCCGGCCGC
The DNA here is from genome assembly GCF_042665855.1 of Hymenobacter humi. Classification (NCBI taxonomy): domain Bacteria; kingdom Pseudomonadati; phylum Bacteroidota; class Cytophagia; order Cytophagales; family Hymenobacteraceae; genus Hymenobacter; species Hymenobacter humi. The sequence continues at coordinate 2,280,918 of NZ_JBHTEK010000001.1, forward strand.
GGTAAGCGCCTCGATGGCCTCCGCGTTTTGCGGGGGCTGCGGTGCCGGGCCACGGCCCAGAGGCTGGCCAGGTGCTGCAGAAATCGGCGCTGCTCCGCCAGCGGCCAGGCCGCCCAGATGCGGCCCAGGTCGGGTCGCAGGGAGTCGAGCACCGGCCGCCAGTCGGCGCCTTGGGCCGTGGCGGCGCGCAGGTGCCGCTTCACCACGGCAACTACGCCCGTTACGGTGGTTTCGTGGGCCAGGCTCGGGGTAAAAGTTGGGGTAAGGTTCCGATATGGGCCCGTGCGCGGCGGGCCAGCGGCCGTGGCGGGCCACCACCGTGATGGGCGCGCGGTGGCCGTCCTGGCGCAGGGCAAGCAGCACATCAACGGAAGTCAGTCCCGAGCCGATGAGCAGCACGTCTTCGTCGGGGCCGATGCGGCGGAGGTTGCCGGCCACCCAGGGGTCGGCGTGGTAGCCGGGATGCGTGAGGTAAGCCAGGTCGGGGCCGGCCGGCGGCGGGGGCGAAAAATTGCCCAGGGCCAGCACCACATAGTCGCTTTTGATGACGGTGCCATCGGCCAGCTGTACGGCCCGGCCGCCTTCCGTCAGGAGGGGGCGGCCACGGCCCGCGTGGCGTGCCACACTACCCCAAGCTGGCTTGCCGAGGGCTGCAGAACCTGGGCCAACTCCTCGTGTAAGTAGCGGCCATAAGCGGAGCGCGACGCAAATTCCGGCACGCCGGCCGCGCTTTCGGGCTGTTGCTGCAGCCAGGCGGCAAAGTGCTGGGGCTGCTCGGGGTAAAGGCTCAGGGCGCCGGGGCGCACGTTGAGCAGGTACTCGGGCCGCCGGGCGGTGTACGCCAGGCCGGGGCCGGGCACTGCGCGAGGCTCAATGAGGTGAATCTCGGCCTGCGCCAGAGCAGGCTGCCGCCGCAGCTGCAGCACCAGCGCCGTGCCCGCAAAGCCGCCGCCCACAACGGTGATAACGGGAGCAGCGGATTGATTCACAGGCGCAGGGCGGGAGAGTGGTGAAGAGCTGAATGCGCCGACGCATTCAGCGCCGAAATAGTAGCGGCAGAAGGGTGGCAACCCGGGGCTGGCCCAATAGTTTGCGGCCACCCAAGTTGGTGCAAGCTAAAAATTTCAGTTTACAAATACTTCCCCGGCACCAGGTAGTTCTGCACGTAATCGGCAATGCCGTCTTCCAACTGCGTGAACGGCTTGTCGTAGCCAATGCCCTTGAGCTTGCTCATATCAGCCTCGGTGAAGTACTGGTACTTGTCGCGAATGTCCTCGGGCGTATCCTTAAACTGGATATCGGCCGTGCGCCCCAGGGCCTGAAACGTGTTCAGGGCCAAATCCAGGAACGTGCGGGCCTGGCCACTGCCGAGGTTGTAAATGCCCGAATCTTTGCGGTGGTGCAGCAGGAAGTAGCACACTTCCACCACGTCTTTCACATACACGAAGTCGCGCATCTGCCCGCCGTCGGTGTAGTCCGGGTTGTGCGATTTGAACAGCATCATCGAGCCCGTCTGCTGTATCTGATTGAAGGCGTGCATTATCACCGAGGCCATGCGGCCCTTGTGGTACTCATTGGGCCCGTACACGTTGAAAAACTTGAGCCCGGCCCAGAAGTAGGGCTTTTCGGGCTGCTGCAAGGCCCAGTTGTCGAAGTCGTTTTTCGAGTCGCCGTAGGGGTTGAGCGGGCGGTAGAGCGGGAACAAGGCCTCGTCGGTGTCGGTGTAGCCCAGGATGCCGTCGCCGTAGGTAGCGGCCGAGGAGGCGTACACCAGCGGCAACTGGTACTTGCAGCAGGCCTGCCACATCTGCTTGGAGTAGTTCAGGTTGAGCAGGTCGAACACGGCCGGGTCCATCTCGGTGGTGTCGGTGCGGGCGCCGAGGTGAAACACGAACTCCACCTGCTCATGGTTGGCATCGAGCCACTCAAAAAACGTTTCCCGGTCCACGTACTCGCGCAGCTTTTTGCCCCGGATGTTGGGCAGCTTTTTCTACCGAAAAATTATCAACCACGACCACGTCGTTGAAATTGGAGGCATTGAGGCGGGAGACAAGGCAGCTGGCAATGAAGCCGGCTGCGCCGGTAACTACTATCATACAAGGCAGGTTTGGGACGGGGCAAAGGTAAACCGTTGGGCTTGGCCGTAGGCCATCGGGCCTACCTTTGCCCCATGCGTTACCGGTTTCTGCTGTTTTTCGTTGCCGGGCTGGCGGGCTGCCAGCCCGAGGCCCGCCAGGCGGCTACCGTGGTGGTGAAGGACGACCTGGGCCGCACCCTCACGCTGCCCGCGGTCCCGCGCCGCGTGCTGGCCCTGGCCCCCAGCATGACCGAGATGCTGTACGCTGTGGCCGATACCGCCACCATCGTGGCCCGCGTGCCGCAGGACGACTACCCCGCCGCCGTTCGTCAAAAGCCGGTCGTCAACAACTTCCCGCTCGACCTGGAAAAACTGGTGCTGCTGCGTCCCGACGTCGTTTTTACCATCGAAGGCATTACGTCCATCGACGATGCCCAACGCCTGCAGGAGTTGGGCATTCCGGTGTACTACCAGCGCTACCGCCGGGTCGAAGACGTTTTTGCTGGAATTGAAAAGCTGGGCTCGCTGCTGAGCCGCCAGCCGCAGGCCCAACACCTCGCCGATTCGCTCCGCCGGGAGCTGAAGACCCTTGCGGATGACGCTTCCCGGCGCGGTATGGCACCCAAAGTGCTGGCCATTACCTGGCAGGACCCCATTTACTGCTACGGCCAGAACACGCTCTTTACCGACGAAATCCGCCTCGCCGGGGGCAAAACGCCGTTACCGAAGCCTTCCCGCAGCCTTACCCGGCCCTCACCCGGGAGTACATCCTCAAGCTTAACCCCGACGTGCTACTCGGCGGCAGCTTCGAGAAGCTCGACAGCACCTTTTTCCGGAACTACCCCGAGCTGCGCCGCATCCGGGCCTACCAAACCCGCCGTGTGTATCCCATCACGGGCAACTTGATGGAGCGCCCCGGCCCCCGGGTGGTTGAATCGGTGCAGGAGCTGAAAAAGCTGTTATTAATGAGGAGTGAGTCTTCGAGGAGTGAGTCTTCAATGAAGAATGAGGAGTGAAGAATGAAGAATTCGCGTTCAAATAATTCCTTTTTCCTCACTCCTCATTCTTCATTGAAGACTCATTCTTCCCTGAAGAATCGCCCGTTGTTGTGGTTGGCCGTGGGCCTGGTACTGCTGCTGGCACTGGTGGTGCTGGGCCTGCGTGTGGGCAGCTATGCCACGTCGTACAGCTTCATTCTGAACACATTCTTACACTACGACCCCAGCGACCCGGCTCAACTTGTGCTCGTGCAGCTGCGCCTGCCGCGCATCATTCTGGCGCTGCTGGCCGGCGCCAGCCTAGCCGTGAGCGGCTACCTGCTCCAGACGCTGGTAACCAACCCGCTGGCCGACCCTTACCTGCTGGGTACGGCGTCTGGCGCTTCGCTGGGGGCCATTGCCAGCTACGTGCTGGTGCCGTCGCTCACGGTGGCGGGCGTGTACTTGCCGCCGGTAGCGGCCCTGCTAGGCGCTTTCGGGGCCACGCTGCTGGTGGTGGCCCTGGGCACGCAGAAGGGCCGGATACTGCCGGCGCCGCTGCTGCTGGCCGGCGTAGCAGTAGGCGCCCTGGCCGCAGCCATTGGCAGCCTGCTCACCTTCTTAGCCTCGCCCGAAGGCAGCTTGCGCAGCGTGGTGTTCTGGGCATTTGGCAGCTTCGAGCGGGCGGGCTGGAGCGTGCTGCCGTACCCGGCGGTAGCCTTGGGGCTCAGCCTCTTCGTGCTGGCGTTTTTGCAAAAAGACCTCAACCTAATGCTGCTGGGCGAAGAGCGGGCGGCGGCGCTGGGTTTGCCGGTGGCGCAGCGGCGTTGGCTGCTGGTGCTGCTGGCGGCAGGCCTCACGGGCGGGGTGGTGGCGCTGTGCGGGCCGGTGGGCTTTGTGGGCTTGCTGGTGCCGCACCTCACGCGGGGGCTGCTCGGCACCACGGGGCGCTACAATCTGCTGGGGTGCGCGCTGCTGGGCGGGTGCTTTTGCTGGCCTGCGACCTGCTCGCGCGCCTGCTCTACCCGCCCGCCGGGCTGCCGGTAGGCTTGGTCACGGCCCTGTTTGGGGTACCCTTCTTCGTATATTTGCTGCGGAAAAAGAGTTTCTAGTCTCTCGTTGCTGGTTTCTGGTTGAAAGCTCCGTTGGGGCGTTCCATTTTCAGAACGAGTAACCAGAAACCAGTAACAAGCAACTAGAAACATGATTTACGTTAGCCGTCAGGAACATTTTAACGCCGCCCATAAGCTGCACAACCCCAAGTGGAGCGACGAGCGCAACCGCGAGGTCTTCGGGCCCTGCGCCAACACCAACTGGCACGGCCACAATTACGACCTCATCGTGACCGTGAAGGGCACGCCCGACCCCGAAACCGGCTTTGTAGTGGACCTCAAGGCCCTTTCCGACCTGCTGCGCGTGCACATTACCGAGCAGGTCGACCACAAAAACCTCAACCTCGACGTGCCCTTCATGGCCGGCCAGATGGCCAGCACCGAAAACCTGGTCATTGCGTTCTGGCAGATTCTGGAGCGCGAATTACCGGCCATCACCGATGCCCAATTGCACTGCGTGAAACTCTACGAAACGCCGCGCAACTTCGTAGAGTACTACGGCGGCTAGAAGTTTTAAAATTTGAGGGTTGAATGTTGAGTGGAAGCGGCAGTTTCGTCCGGAAGCAGCAACATCTGAAAACTAACCCCCAATTCAAAACTTAACATTCAACATTCAACACTTCCAAAGTGAAATATTATCTCATTGCCGGCGAACGTTCGGGTGATTTTCACGCTGCCCACCTCATGCGCGAGTTGCGCGGGCAGGACGATGCCGCGCAATTCCGGTTCTGGGGCGGCGACCAGATGCAGGCCGTGGGCGGCGAGCCTGGTGCGCCACTACCAGGACCTGGCCATCATGGGCTTTGTGGAGGCGGCTACCAGCGTGCTCAAGTTCCGCGGGTACCTGAAGCAGTGCCAGGCCGATTTGCTGGCCTTCAAGCCCGACGTCCTGATTCTGGTGGACTACGCGGGCTTCAACCTGCGCATGGCCAAAGTGGCCAAAGACCACGGCATCAAAGTGTTTTACTACATCTCGCCCAAAATCTGGGCCTGGAACCAGGGCCGCGTGGAGAAGGTGAAGGCGCGGGTCGACAAGATGTTTGTCATCCTGCCTTTTGAGGAAGAGTTCTACCAGAAATTCGGGTACAACGTCGATTACACCGGTAACCCCACGGCCGATGCGGTGGCCGAGTTCGAGCCTTCGCCCGACTTTTACGACCGCAACCGCCTCGACCCTAATAAGCCCATTATTGCCGTGCTGCCGGGCTCGCGCAAGCAGGAAATCGAGGAAATGCTGCACGAGATGATTGCCATTTTGCCGGGCTTTCAGGAGTACCAGTTTGTGGTAGCCGGCGTGAGCAACCTGGACCCCAACTACTACCGCCACTTCGAGCGCAACGGCATCAAGTTCCTGTTTGAGCAAACCTTCGACTTATTGAGCCACGCCAAAGCGGCCCTGGTCACCAGCGGCACGGCCACGCTCGAAACGGCCCTGTTTGGCGTGCCCCAGATAGTGTGCTACCGCACCAGCAGCCTGAGCTACGCCATTGGCAAAATGGTCATCAAGGTGCCCTACATTTCCCTGGTGAACCTGATTGCCGGCCGCGCCGTCGTGAAGGAGTTGATACAGAGTGGTTTCAATGCCCGTAATCTGCTCGACGAGCTCCGGCTCATGCTGACCGACACCGACTACATGGCCCGCATCAAAGCCGGCTATTCGGAGCTGCGCGAAAAGCTGGGCCAGCAGCAAGCAGCCAAAAAAACGGCCGAGCTGATGGTGAAGTACTTAAAGGCCGCCCCGGTTCCGTCGAGCTAACAACCACCGCCTCCTGTTGCCCGGCCACTTTGGGCCGTAACACGGCGGATGACCTACAATTCCTGAAACTCTGGTGCCGAGCATCGGAGTTTTCTTTTTAGTGCCCGGGGCAGATGCGCTCACCTTTTTCAGCCGCCAGAATGTTAGCCTCATCAATAGTGTTTTAAGGCTCGGCAAGCCTGCTGCTGCCTGCGGACGCAAATCGGTTTTTGCCTTAGATTTACTATTTACACCTAAAACAGCTCCGGTTAGATGACACAACGGTACCCGCGCCGCCCAGCTTGCTTGTGGTCAGCTTTCCCTTTAGCGGCTAATACTTTTCTTCAGGGCGTTGGGACCCTCCTCGTTCTCGTATTGGGAATGGGGCTACCCGCGAAGGCCCAGAAAGGGCCAGCGCCCCTGTTTTTTCGGGCGGATGGCGAAGCTCGTCGCGTAGCCGCGGCCTCGCGGCTGGCGTCGGCTCTGTTAAAATCGCAGGCCCTTACTCTGGACGTAGCCGGCCTGCGGGCAGCTTTGGCTGCTGCGCCTGCGGAAGGCCAGGCCGGCGCGGCCCCGCTGCTGGTGGCTTTGCCTTTGCCCAACGGTGGGACCGGGCGGTTTGCCGTGCGCGAAACCTCGGTGATGGCTCCGGAGCTGGCGGCCCGGTTTCCCCAGATTAAAACCTACTCCGGCGTGGGCCTCGACGATGCCGCGGCCACCGTTCGGCTCGACCTGAGCCCGCAGGGATTTCATGCCCAAGTGCTTACGGGAGCCGGCAATAGCTTCTATATCGACCCCGTGGCCGCGAACGATGCCCGCCACTACCTGGGCTTCTACCAGCGCGACATGAACCGGCGCGCGACCACGGCGTTGAGCTGCGGGTTCAAACTCACCGGCAGCGCCGCCAAAGGCACTGCGGCCCCACTGGCCGCCCGGGCCAATGCAACGGCCTCGACGCTATCGAGCGGGCCCATGCTGCACGTGTACCGCCTGGCCCTGGCCAATACCCCCGAATATGCCCTCACCAAAGGCAACACCGATGCCGGCGTGATGGCCGCGAAGGTGACCACGGTAAACCGCGTGGTGGGCGTGTACGAGCGGGAACTGACCGTGCGCATGGTGCTGGTGCCCAACAACGACCAGCTCAATTTCCTTAGCGGCACTGGGCCGCAGCCCTCGCCGGCGTATACCAACAATAACGGCGAGGCCATGCTGCCCCAAAACCAAGAAAACATCGACCGCGTCATCGCCCCGTCCAACTACGACATTGGCCACGTGGTGAGCACCGGCGGGGGCGGCGTGGCTTCCCTCGGCGTGGTGTGCCGCAACGCCTTTAAAGCCTACGGCGTGACGGGCCAGCCCAATCCGGTGGGCGACGCCTTCGACATTGACTTTGTGGCGCACGAAATGGGGCACCAGTTTGGCGGCACCCACACCTTCAACGGCAATGCCGGTAACTGCGCGGGTACCCGTACGCCCGCCACAGCCTGGGAGCCGGGCTCGGGCTCAACCATCATGGCCTACGCGGGCATCTGCGAATCAACCAACGATTTGCAGCCTAATTCAGACCCGATATTCCACACAGGCAGCTACGAGCAGATTCGCGCTTTTGTAGATGCCACCACCTGCGGCACCTCGCTGGCCACCGGCAACACCGCCCCCACGGTAACGGCCCCGGCGGGTGGCAAAACCCTGCCTGTGAGCACGCCTTTCAAGCTGACGGCCACCGCCGCGGATATTGAGAATGACCCGCTTACTTATTTGTGGGAAGAGCTGGATACGGGCTCGAGTTCCTCGCCGGCCACGGCCCAGGTACCGAACGACAACGTGCCGCTGTTCCGCTCATTTCTGCCCAGCACTTCGGGCACCCGGTACTTTCCGCAGCTGACCAACCTGGTGAACAACTCCCTGGTGTTTGGCGAGCGCCTGCCTACGGTTTCGCGCCAGCTCAATTTCCGCTGCACGGTCCGCGACGAGCACAGCGGCCCCGCCGGCCTGGTCGGCGGCATCAATTTCAGCTCGCTGGTGAGTTTGAAGGTGAGCAGCGTCGCCGGGCCCTTCGTGGTAACGGCGCCCAACGCGGCCGTGGCCTGGACCGGTGGCGCGGCCCAAACCATCACCTGGGACGTGGCCAACACCACTGCCCCGCCAGTAAGCTGCGCCGTAGTGAACCTGCGCCTAAGCCTGGACGGTGGCCTGACTTACCCCATCGTGCTGGCCCAGAACGAGTCGAACGACGGCTCTGCCGTGGTGGCCGCGCCCAACCTGACTACCTCCCAGGCCCGCTTGATGGTGGAAGCGGCCGACAACTACTTCTTCGACATTTCGAACACGGATTTCAGCATTGCGGCGGTAGCGGGGCCCACCATCAGCAGCTTCTCGCCAGCAGGTGGATTGCCCGGCGCTGTTGTAATTATCAACGGCTCCAACTTGACGGGAGCCACGGCCGTGAGCTTCAACGGCACGCTCGCCGCCAGCTTCACTGTGAACTCGGCTACTCAGATTACGGCCACCGTAGCGCCCGGCACGAGCACGGGGCTCATCTCGGTGAGCACGCCCGCCGGCACGGGCACTTCGGCCACGCCGTTTGTCATTGGCAATCCGCCAACCATTTCCGGCTTTACCCCTAATACGGAGGCAGTAGGAGGCACCGTGGTGCTCACCGGGACCAACTTTACGGGGCTAGCGCGGTGCAGTTTAACGGAACTTATGCGCCGATTTTCACCGTGAATTCGGCCACGCAAATCACCGTGACGGTGCCGCCCGGGGCTATTACCGGCTCAATTACGGTGACCACGCCCACCGGCACGGGCGTTTCGGCCAGCAGCTTCACGGTGATTCCGGCGCCAGTTATTGCCTCGTTTAGCCCAACGCGCGGCCCAGTGGGTACGGTGGTGGTGCTTACGGGTAACAACTTTACCGGCGCCACGCAGGTCACGTTCAACGGTACCGTCGCGCCCGGCTTCACCGTGAATTCACCCACCCAGATTACGGTGACCGTGCCGGCTGGCGCTACCACCGGTCCCATCACCGTCACGGCCCCCGGCGGGCCGGGCAGTTCTGCCGTCAATTTCCAGGTGTCGCCCCCAACGACCTGTGCGCCAGTGCTACGCCGCTGGCCTGTGGCCAAACCCTCGGTGGTACCTCGCTGTACGCTACCGCTACCGGTGACCCTGCCGGCACCTGCAATGGCAACGAGACCATCGACGCGGGCGGGGTATTCTACAGCATCGTGGGCACCGGCGGCAGCATTACGCTTTCGACCTGCAGCGCTACTACCACCTTCGATAGCAAGCTGTTTGTGTTCACGGGCAGCTGCGGCAACTACACCTGCGTGGACGGCAACGACGACGACGCAAGCTGCGGCTCCAACGGCACTGCCTCCGCCGTTACCTTCAATTCGATAGCCGGCGCCAGCTACCTGGTGTTCGTGACGGGCTACCAGGACGAAAGCGGCCCTTTCACCATCAGTGCTACCTGCGCCCCGCCGGCTCCGGTTTTAGCGGCGCTGAGTCCGGCCAGCGGGCCCGTAGGAACGGTGGTAACGCTTACGGGGACGGACTTCACCGGCGCTACCAGCCTGACCCTGAATGGCGTGTCCATCAGTGGCTACACCGTAGTGAATGCCGGCACGCTCACGTTCAGCGTGCCCGCCGGAGCCAGCACCGGCAATATCGTGGTAACGACTCCCGGCGGCAGCAGCAACCCGCAGGCCTTCACCGTCACCACCGTCACGGCCGCGACCAACGCCGCCAGGAGCGAGTTCAGCGTGTGGCCCAACCCGGTGGCCGGCAAGGGCACGCTGCACATAAAACTGGCCCTGCCCGCCGCCAAAGCCAGCCTGACCCTGCGCACGGTGCTGGGCCAGCCTGGTGAGCACGCGCGCCTTCAGCGGCAATGCCACGGAGTTGACCACGGCGGGGCTGGCAGCCGGCACCTACCTGCTCACCGTGCAGGTGGAAGGCCGCGGCCCGAGCATCCGGCGCGTGGTGGTAGAGTAAAGTTGAGCTAAAACCAGCAAGGGGCTGAAAGAAGAAGGCCCGCCAATCGGCGGGCCTTCTTCTTTAACAACAGATAAGCTGCAGAAATATAATAGATTAAGCAGCGCGCATGTGGCGCAGCGTCGATTTCTCAAACTTGCTGCGGCAGTAGCTCAGGTTGATGACCAGCGCGTCGGCGCCTTCTTCGGAAGGCATCTCGAACATGGCGTCGGTCATGATGCTCTCGCAGATGGAGCGCAGGCCGCGGGCCCCGAGGCGGTACTCGTCGGCTTTCTCCACGATGTACTCGAGGGCGTCTTCGGTAAAGCTCAACTCAATGTTCTCCATGCCGAACAGGCGCTTGTACTGACGCACGAGCGAGTTTTGGGCTCGGTCAGAATCATGCGTAGCGTGGTGCGGTCCAGCGGGTTGAGGTGGGTGAGCACCGGCAGGCGGCCGATGAGCTCGGGGATGAGGCCGAACGACTTGATGTCCTGGGCCGATACGTAGCGCAGGAAGTTCTCGGTGTCGACCTGGTCGTCGAGGTTGGTCTTAGCAAAGCCCATGGGCTTGGTGTTCAGGCGGCTCTTGATGATGCGGTCGAGGCCGGAGAAGGCGCCGCCGCAGATGAAGAGGATGTTCTCGGTGTTCACCGAAATCATCTTTTGCTCGGGGTGCTTGCGGCCACCCTGCGGTGGCACGTTGATGGCGGTGCCTTCCAGCAGCTTCAGCAAGGCCTGCTGCACGCCCTCGCCGCTCACGTCGCGCGTGATGCTGGGGTTGTCGCTCTTGCGGGCAATTTTGTCGATTTCGTCGATGTACACGATGCCGCGCTCGGCGGCTTCGAGGTTATAATCAGCAGCTTGGAGCAGGCGGGTGAGGATGCTTTCCACGTCTTCGCCCACGTAGCCGGCCTCGGTGAGCACGGTAGCATCGGCAATGCAGAAGGGCACCTGCAGAATCTTGGCCAGCATGCGGGCCAGGAAGGTTTTGCCGGTGCCGGTTTCGCCCACCATGATGATGTTCGACTTTTCAATCTGCACCTCGTCGTCCTGCGGCTTCTGCATCAGGCGCTTGTAGTGGTTGTACACGGCCACCGACATCACGCGCTTGGCCTCGTCCTGGCCCACCACGTACTGGTCGAGGTGGTCCTTGATGGCCTTGGGCTTGATGAGGTTGAACTTGGGCTGCTTGCTGGCGTCCTGCGCTTTAGCTTCTTCGTTGAGGATGTGCTGGGCCTGGCCCACGCATTTTTCGCAGATGTGAGCGTTGATGCCCGAAATCATAACAGCGACTTCGCGCTTGCTCTTATTGCAAAAGGAACAGGATATTTCAGCCACGGAAAGAGGGATAGAATAGTAAGGTGGGAAGGCTCGTTTTTGAACAAGCGGGCTCAAAGGTACAACACCGCCAACGCCTGCCGCGTGAAAAATGGTGCCATTCTTAAAAGCTTGGATAAGCTATTTCCTGGATGTTGAGCCATTTAAAACAAGCCAACTGTCAAATGCTCAGGAGTTGGAAATCCTTGGCGGCCGGCTGCGGCAGTTTGCAATGCGCACGCTATTAAGACACTGCCAAGGGCTTAAGGGTTGCTACGCCTACCGTATCACTAGAAAACGGCCCGCTTGGCAAGGGCAAAACCAGGTTTAGCAACTAGTGTTTTTTCCGGCTCACCGAATTGGTGCCAAGACATTCACGCCAACAGGCTGTCCGGTTCTCAGAGCCAGAATGTAGCCAACCGGGCCAACGCGGTGCCAGTTCGTCAGGACCCGCAGGGGCTAATCGCCGCGCATTTCTGTGCGGACCCGCTTACTTTGCTTCCCTATGAAAAGTGTATTCAATATTTTAGTAGTGGCCGCCTCAATGGCCGCGTTCCCGTTCCTGAGCGCTCAGGCCCAAACCACGCGCAAGCCGGCGCCTCGGCCCGCTCCAAAAGCCACCAAGTCCGCTCCCAAACCCACTGCCAAACCCGCTCCTGCGCGGCCCCGGCTCAACCCGCGCCTCCGCCCGCACCCGCCGCAGAACCGTCGCTCATCGAAACTGTGATTCCCAATACCTTCACCGGCGGCCCCTTTGAGGTGGGCACCCGGGCGCTGAATCTGGGCTTTGGAGTAGGCAGCCGCTACAGCTACGGCACCAAGCTTCTGCCTGGCACCTCGTCGGTGTCGCCGGCCATCAGCCTATCCTACGAACAGGGCTTGCTGGCCGCGGGGCCGGGCGTGGTGTCGGCGGGCGTCTTGGCTGGCTTTCGCCGGGCGAGCTACACCGTAAATGGCGGCGGCAAGTGGAAATACGCCGACGTCATCATGACCGTGCGCGGCGTGTTTCACTACCCCATCCCGGCCTTGCCCGAGCTGGATACTTACGCAGGAGTTGGGCTGGGCGTCCGCCACAACAGCGCCTCCTACGAGGGCAGCACTGCTTCGCCCGATGAAGGAAACAAGACGGAGCTCGCCACGGGCATATTTGTAGGCGCGCGTTACTTCCTGCTCCAGAATTTCGGCGCATTCGCCGAATTGGGCTACGACCAGAGCTACCTCAAAATAGGCCTCTCAGCTAAGTTTTAGCTCAATCTAATTTACCGAACGCGTTTATAAAGTCGGCTACTTCAAAAGAGACGTCATGCCGAGCGCAGCCGAGGCATCTCGCTCGCGCCGCCTGTCATGCTGAGCCTGCGAAGCATCTTCTCACCGTCGAACGAATCGTTGAGGCGTGATAAGGTCCTTCGCTCTGCTCAGGATGACAGACGATTGGATTACTACCACACGCGAGATGCCTTGGCTGCGCTCAGCATGACGGACTTACAACTTACTGAACAGCTTCAACAACAAAAAAGCCCCTGCCAAAACAGCAGGGGCTTTTTTATATAACGATTCAGAAGAATCCTACTAACTCGTAATTAGTCTTTCTTCTTCTCCAGCACCTCGTCAATCAGGCCGTATTCTTTGGCCTCGTCGGCACGCATCCAGTAGTCGCGGTCCGAGTTGTCGTGGATTTCCTGGTAGGTCTTGCCGGTGTGTTGGGCCAAAATGTCATACAGCTCTTTCTTGAGCTTCAGGATTTCGCGGGCCGTGATTTCAATGTCCGACGACTGACCCTGTGCGCCACCCGAGGGCTGGTGAATCATCACGCGGGCGTGGGGGAGGGCCGAACGTTTGTTGGCGGCACCACCGGCCAGCAGAACAGCACCCATCGAAGCGGCGAGGCCCGTGCAAATCGTGGCCACGTCGGGGTTCACGTACTGCATGGTGTCGTAGATGCCCAGGCCGGCATACACCGAGCCACCGGGCGAGTTGATATAAAGCAGAATGTCTTTTTTGGCATCGGCCGACTCCAGAAACAGCATCTGGGCCGTCAGGATGTTGGCTACATAATCATCTACGGCCGTGCCCAAGAACACAATCCGGTCCATGATAAGGCGCGAAAACACGTCGATTTCGGCAAAGCGCGTCGGGCGCTCTTCAATTACCGAGCGGGTCATGCCCGTGGGCAGGATAAGGCCACCGCGCGTCTGGCCTTCTACGTGTTGGATATACTGGTCTACACCCAGTCCGCTGAGGCCCTGGTGCTTAACGGCAAACTTGCGAAACTCTTGTTTATTCAGCATTTGTGAGGAATGTAGCGCCGCTTGCGCCTGCGCAGTGAGGTATGAAAGACGAACGAAGTAAAGGAATGTTGCCGGAAAGCCAACAAAAAAGCCCTTACGATGTCGTAAGGGCTTTTTGAAAAAGGGAAACTGCGGGGCTAAGCTTAGCTGTGCAGGGTCCGGAATTCTTCGGCCGTTACGGGCTTGTCCGTAACAACAACTTTGCCGCGGAGGTTTTCGAGCACTTTCTCTGCCAGAATGGCCTCGTACTCGCTCACGTAATTCTTGCCGTTGTCCTGCTTCAGGAAGCTGTCGGCGTACTGGCGCATCGACTCGCGCATTTCGTCGGGCATGTTGGGCATGTTGAACTGGCCCATGATTTTGTCGAGGGTGCGGTTCACGATTTCGTCGTTGCTCACCTTCAGGCCGGCGTCTTCCACCACCTTGTTGCGAATCATGCTCCACTTCAGCTCCTTCTCGTAGTCGCTGTAGTGCTCTTCTACCTTTTCGGGCGTCAGTTTGCCTTCGTTGGCACGCACCAGCCACTTCTTGAAGAACTCCGTGGGCACCTTGATGTCCACGGTGTTCACGAGCTGCTCCACGATGCTGTTGTTCAGCGCGCCGTCGCTCTCGCGGTCGTAGTTCGACTGGATGGTCTCGCGCACCTTGGCGTCGAACTCTTCCTGGCTCGAAACGGCCTCGGGGCCGAATACTTTGTCGAACAGCTCCTGGTTGAACTCGGGAGCCGCCGTGCGGTTCACTTTCTCTACGTTCAGCACGTAGTCGCCGGTGGCGGCCGCAGCCTCTTCCTTGCTCAAGCCCGAGAAATTCGAAATCGAAGCCGCGTCGTTGCCGAAAGCCGCCTGCAGGTCAAACGTGATAACGTCGCCAGCCTTCTTGCCGATGAACTGCGATGCGTCGCCGGTCACCTTGTTCAGGGGCAGCAGCACCGTGCGGCCTTCGCCTTCCTCGTCGGCCTTCTTCAGCTTGCCGAACAGGTAGTCGCCTGCCTCCGAAACCTCGGGGTTGGTGGTCTCACCGTACTGACGGGCAATCTGCTCGTTGGTCTGGCTCAGGGTGTCTTCGTCGATGGTTACCTGGTGGCGCTCCACTTGCAGGGCACCTTCGGCGGGCGGCTCGAAGTCGGGCAGCAGGCCCAGGCTCAAACTGGAAATCGAAGTCCTTGTCGGTGTCGAAGTCCACGTTGCTCTGCACCGGCAGGGGCTCGCCGAGCAGCTTGATGTTGTTCTCCTTAATATAGGAGTCCACCGCTTTGCCCAGCATTTTGTTGATTTCCTCGGCCAGAATGCCTTTGCCGTACATCTTGCGCACCATGCCTACGGGCACCATGCCGGGGCGGAAGCCCTTCACCTGGGCACGCTTGGTGTACTCTTTGATTTGCTTGTCAACCGTAGGCGCGTAGTCGGCTTCGGTCAGGTGCACGGTCAGCAGCCCGGTCAGCTGCTCGTCGTTCTTGTCGAGGGTAATGTTCAAAACAGGGGAGCCGGCTTCCGCTGGCCAGGTTGAAAAGTTGAAAAAAAGCCTCCAGCCTATACGACTGAAGGCCTACATCAAATAAAGTGCGGATAGAGGGACTCGAACCCACACGCCTTGCGGCACCAGATCCTAAGTCTGGCACGTCTACCAATTTCGCCATATCCGCATATGAGCATCGCCCAGCCAATTGCTACGGGCCCGCAAAGGTACTCGCTAAAACGATTGTACGCAAAGCCCAAGCGTAAGTAGTCGGAGTAGGGATTTTCGGGCCACCTTTTCCTCTTCTGCTTTGTTACTTTACCTATTATGCCTCCCGTTATCTCTCCCGAAGCTGAGCGCCAGGAAATCCTGCGCCATTACCGCCGCCTTCTGCGCACTGCCAAGCCCTACCTGAAGGAGGGCGATACTAAGCTCATCAAAAAGGCATTCAATCAGAGCCTTGAGGCGCACAAGGAGATGCGCCGCAAGTCGGGCGAGCCGTACATTCTGCACCCGCTGGCCGTGGCCCAGATTGCGGTGGAGGAAATTGGGCTGGGCACCACCAGCATTGTGGCCGCCCTGCTGCACGACGTGGTGGAGGACACGCCCACCGAAATTTCGGACATCGAGCGCGAGTTCGGCCCCAAGGTGGCGCGCATTATTGACGGCCTCACGAAAATTTCCGGCGTATTCGAGTACGGCACCAGCGAGCAGGCCGAGAACTTCCGCAAAATGCTGCTCACGCTGAGCGAAGACGTGCGCGTCATCCTCATCAAAATCGCCGACCGCCTGCACAACATGCGGACACTCGACTCGATGCCGCGGCACAAGCAGGCTCAAGATTGCCTCGGAGACGCTGTACCTGTACGCGCCGCTGGCCCACCGCCTCGGCCTCTATACTATAAAGAGTGAGCTCGAGGATTTGTACCTCAAGTTTACCGACACCGAGACCTACAACGACCTCAAGGCGAAAGTCCGCCAGAGCCAAAGCGCGCGCAACCGCTTCATCAAGGAGTTTGTACAGCCCATCGATGATGAGCTGAAGGCCCAGGGCTTCGAATACGAAATCAAAGGGCGGCCCAAGAGCATCTACTCCATCTTGAAGAAGATGAAAAAGCAGAACATCACCTTCGACGAGGTGTATGACCTGTTTGCCATCCGCGTAATTCTGGACGTGCCGCCGGAGCAGGAGAAAGCTGCCTGCTGGCAGGTGTACTCCATTGTCACGGACTTCTACCAGCCCAACCCCGACCGCCTGCGCGACTGGGTATCCACACCAAAAGCCAACGGCTACGAAAGCCTGCACACCACCGTGATGTCTCGCTCGGGCCAATGGGTGGAAGTGCAAATTCGCTCGCGACGCATGGACGACATTGCCGAGAAAGGCTATGCCGCGCACTGGAAATACAAGGACACCGGCAGCATCCAGCCCGAAAGCTCGCTGGAAGGCTGGGTAAACAAGGTGCGCGAGATGCTGGAATCCAACAATTCCAGTGCCTTGGAATTCATGGACGAGTTCCGCCAGAACCTGTTCGTAAAGGAGGTTTACGCCTTCACCCCCAAAGGCAAGCTCGTAATTCTGCCCGACAAGGCCACTGCGCTGGACTTTGCCTTCGAGATTCACTCACAAATTGGGCTGCACTGCCTCGGCGCCAAAGTCAACCAGAAGCTGGAGCCCCTGAGCTACCAGCTCCACAACGGCGACCAGGTCGAAATCCTGACCTCGCACAAGCAGCGGCCCACCACCGAGTGGCTCAACTACGTCATCACGACCAAGGCCCGGTCCAGAATCAAGGACTTTCTGCGCGACGACCGCCGGGCCAAAGCCGAAGACGGCCGCCAGCCTGCTCGAAAAGCGGCTTGAGCTGATTGGTGTGCCTTTCACGCAGGAGAATTTTAACCGGCTGCTGGCGTACTTTAATGTGCCTACGGCTCAGGAATTCTACTACCGCCTCGCGGTGGGGCAGGTCGACGGCCGTACCATTCGGGAGTCGTTGTTCAATGCCGACAAGCCCGTGGCCAGCGTGGCCTCGGTCCTTGAGCCCAAGTCCTTCGACCACGAGGTGCAGAAAATTCGCGGCGTTCGGCCCGATATGCTCGTGGTGGGGGAGCACACCGACAAGTTCAACTATAGCATTGCGCGCTGCTGCAATCCCATTCCCGGCGACGACGTGTTCGGCTTCGAGACCGATAGCGGCATTATCATCCACCGCACCAACTGCCCGCGCGCCGTGGATTTGATGTCGAACTACGGCAATCGCATCGTGCGCGCCAAGTGGACGGAGCAGCTTGAACTGGCCTTCCTGGCTGGCATCCGCATCAAAGGCACCGACCGGGTGGGCCTTGTCAACGACGTGACCCGCATCATCAGCACCAGCCTCAAGGTGAACATGCGGGCCATTACTGTGGATAGCAACGACGGTATTTTTGAAGGCGAGATTATGGTCTTTGTAAACGACACGGACCACTTGAATAAGCTCATCCATCGCCTGAGCAAGGTACACGGCGTGTTGCAGGTAGAGCGGTTTGATTCGTTGAAGTGAAAATAGCGGCCCCCATCATCTGCCACGGCACCGGGGTAAACGAGCGCACGCAATGCGCCCACTACCACTCCGTGCGCGACATCATCGCCATCCAGTTCAAGTGCTGCGAGGCCTTCTACGCCTGCATTCAGTGCCACGAAGAAATGGCCGACCATCCACCCGTGGTTTGGCCCAAGACTGAATTTTCAGCCCAGGCCATCTACTGCGGCAATTGCAAAAGCACCTTGAGCATCACCGAGTACCTGGGATGCGCCAACACTTGCCCAACGTGCCAGGCCGCCTTAAACCCAGGCTGTGCCAATCATTACCATCTTTATTTCGAACGGTAAAACCGAAAGCAGGCGTTGGCGCTTAGCTAGCCTGAGTTTCTACCTTTGCCAAACTATACCTTATATATAACGTGAATTCCCCTCAAGCCACCCGCAAGGCGCCCCAGCCACCCGCCGACCCCGCCAATGCGGCAGGGCAGGAGGTAGGCGGCTCTTCCGAAACGGGTTACGCGGCCAAGCATACGCCCAGCGCTGCCTCCCAGGCCACCCTCAATACCGACAAGTTGGAGGAGGTGCGCAAGCTCTTTACCGCCCACCTCGAGAACAAAGGCCTGCGCAAAACCGGCGAGCGGTACGCCATTCTCGAAGAAATCTACGCCCGCTCCGGCCACTTCGACGTGGAGGAACTCTACGCCGGCATGAAGGAGCGGGGCCTGCAAGTGAGCCGCGCCACGGTGTACAACACGCTCGACCTGTTGGTGGAGCAGGGCCTCGTGAGCAAGCACCAGTTCGGGCGCAACCTGGCTCAATATGAGAAGAGCTACGGCTACCGCCAGCACGACCACGTCATTTGCACCGAATGCCATAAAGTGGTGGAATTCTGCGACCCCCGCATTCACGGCATCCAGACTATGGTCGGGGAGCTTCTGAACTTCCATATCTTGCACCATTCTTTAAATCTTTACGGCATTTGCGGCGACTGCCGTGCCCAGGCTGCCGCCCGCTCATCCGTTTCTCCCGCATGACCATTACCAGCTCCGTTCAAAACGGCATCCTGTTTATTCGACTTGCCGGCGACCTCATCGGCAGCCCCGACACCGACCAGCTTCTCAAGTCCGTCAACGACCACCTGGGCGAAACACTGAATTTTTGCGCCGTCGACTTGTCCGAAGTCCGCTACATCAACAGCACCGGCATCGGCGTCCTCGTCTCGCTCCTTACCAAATTCCGGAGTCGGGGCGGCGAAATGGTCCTCATCAACCCCGCCGACCACCCCAAGAAAATGCTGGCGCTAACCAAGCTTACCAATATTTTCGCCGTCACCACCGACGAAGCGGCCGCCCGCCAACAGCTAATCCCAGCCGTCCAATAGGGCGGCTGTTTTTTTGCCATTTGCCATCCGAAAGCTTGCCACGGACCCAATAGCAGCTTTTTACTTTATATAATAAATTCTCTGAGCAGGCCCGGAGGCATCAAGTCCTCCCATGTTCAGTCTGACACAAACCCATTTCCAATGCCAGTAGACGTATTAGTAGGCCTCCAGTGGGGCGATGAAGGCAAAGGCAAAATCGTAGACGTACTCGCGCCCACCTACGATGCCGTAGCACGCTTCCAGGGCGGCCCCAACGCCGGCCACACCCTCACCTTCGACGGCATCAAGCACGTGCTGCACCAGGTGCCCAGCGGCATCTTCCACCCGCACATCCTCAATATCGTAGGTAACGGCGTCGTGCTTGACCCCATCGTCTTCCGCGCCGAGCTCCAAAAGCTCACCGATAGGGGAGTGGATTGGGCTAAAAACCTCTATATCTCCAAGAAGGCCCAGCTCATCCTGCCCTCGCACCGCACCCTCGACCGCATCAACGAGGAAGCCCGCGGCGGCTCCAAAATCGGCAGCACACTCAAAGGCATCGGCCCCACATACTCCGACAAAATCGGCCGCGTCGGCCTCCGTGTCGGCCACATCTTGCTGCCCGATTTCGAGGCCCGTTATAAGGAAGCCGTTGCCCAGCATGCCTCCCTGGCTTCTCACTATAATAAGGAGTTGGAAATCGAAGAGCTCGAAGCCGACTTTTTCTCGGCTGTCGACTTTCTTCGCACCCTCCAACTCATCGACACCGAATACCTCCTCAACGACCTGCTCACGCAAGGCAAGCGCATCCTCGCCGAAGGAGCCCAAGGCTCCTTGTTAGATATTGACTTTGGCTCTTATCCCTACGTCACGTCTTCGAGCACCATCGCCGCTGGCGCCTGCACCGGCCTCGGCATCGCGCCCCGCCACATCGATAAGGTATACGGCATCACCAAAGCCTACTGCACCCGTGTCGGGAGCGGCCCGTTCCCCACGGAGCTTCATGATGAAGTTGGAGAGCAGATTCGCCAGGCAGGCCGCGAGTTCGGTTCCACCACCGGCCGCCCCCGCCGCACCGGCTGGATAGACCTGCCCGCCCTCCGCTACGCCATCATGCTCAACGGCGTCACCGAGCTGCACCTCATGAAAGCCGACGTGCTCGACGCCTTCACCGAAATCCAGGCCTGCACCCATTACCGCACCGCCACCGGCGAAAGCACCCCGCAGCTGCCCGACCCGGGTGAGCTCACCACCATCACTCCCGAGTACCGCACCCTCCCGGGCTGGAATAGCGACCTCACTATCATAACCGACGCTGCCAAGCTTCCTGCCAACCTGAAAGCCTACCTGGATTTCCTGGAGCAGGAACTGCAAGTGCCCATCAGCATTGTCAGCGTAGGCCCCGATAGAGTAAGCACCCTCCACCGCTAATTCTTGTGGAAGACCACCGCAAATCGGTGGTACCGCGATGCGCTAGGAAAAAAGCGCCGTAAGCTGGACCTGATAGGGGCCGCTTACGGCGCTTTTGTCCTTACTCATGGCAAGCCTATAATGCTTCGCTTGTCAGTTGAATAAGCAAATAGGGGATAAATGAGGCCTTGAAGGCAATGTGAAAACGGCTAAGTCTTAGCTCAACTGTGGCACTTTAGGTGTCGAATAGTAGGCTTTATACTCTGGCTGGTTTAGCTCAACAGCGATTCCACAACATGCTCTATTATGACGAGGAGAAATTTTTCATCGCATCAATCAGACACTTAGAACCAGTTTGCGAGTATTTCGTAGAAGCACCCTTGCTGCTCCAAAAACTCCTCCTACCTTTGCAGTCCCAAAACGTCAAACGGACTACGGGGCGCCACGAAACGAAGGTGTTCAGCGAAATTTTGAAAGTGTCGGAACTCCTGCAGACAATAGAATTGTCTATCATCTGCGGCGCTTAAAAAGCCTCGAAAGAATTTATTTTTCGAACCGCTTGCAAAGCCGAAAAGAGCTACCGTACCTTTGCAACCCGCTTCGATAGGAAACGGAAAAAGTTGAAAAGATAGAAGAAAAGCCAATAAAAAACTTTTCTAATTAAAACTTGCCAACTAGAAAAGTCCTCGTACCTTTGCACTCCCAAATCGAATAGGGCGCTGCACTAGCAACGAAAAGGAGTTGAAACAAACTCCACACTGTTACTTCAAATGGAAGTAACACACGTTCTTTGAATGACGGAAACAGACAAAATAGTAAGTGTTCCACTTGCTGCTCTTTCTTCGGAAAGAACACAGTGAAACAAACCAAGCGAAACGAATTAGACGATAACGTCAAATATGTGAGCAAGGTCAGCACTCGACATCAGCCTATTTTCGAATAGGTGTAGAACATTTTACAATGGAGAGTTTGATCTTGGCTCAGGATGAACGCTAGCGGCAGGCCTAATACATGCAAGTCGAACGGTGGTAGCAATACCATAGTGGCGCACGGGTGCGTAACGCGTAACCAACCTACCCAGTTCTGGGGGATAGCCCGCCGAAAGGCGGATTAATACCGCATAAGACCATAGTATGGCATCATACAGTGGTTAAAGATTTATTGGAATTGGATGGGGTTGCGTGCCATTAGCTAGTTGGGGGGTAACGGCCCACCAAGGCGACGATGGCTAGGGGAGCTGAGAGGCTGGTCCCCCACACGGGCACTGAGATACGGGCCCGACTCCTACGGGAGGCAGCAGTAGGGAATATTGGGCAATGGGCGAGAGCCTGACCCAGCCATGCCGCGTGCAGGATGAAGGCTTTCTGAGTCGTAAACTGCTTTTGCCAGGGAAGAATAAGACTCATGCGTGGGTCGACGACGGTACCTGGTGAATAAGCACCGGCTAACTCCGTGCCAGCAGCCGCGGTAATACGGAGGGTGCAAGCGTTGTCCGGATTTATTGGGTTTAAAGGGTGCGTAGGCGGCCGTTTAAGTCCGGGGTGAAAGCCCACTGCTCAACAGTGGAACTGCCCTGGAAACTGGACGGCTTGAGTACAGACGAGGGTGGCGGAATGGATGGTGTAGCGGTGAAATGCATAGATACCATCCAGAACCCCGATTGCGAAGGCAGCTGCCTAGACTGTAACTGACGCTGAGGCACGAAAGCGTGGGGAGCGAACAGGATTAGATACCCTGGTAGTCCACGCCGTAAACGATGGATACTCGCTGCCGGCGATACAATGTCGGTGGCTTAGCGAAAGCGTTAAGTATCCCACCTGGGGAGTACGCCCGCAAGGGTGAAACTCAAAAGAATTGACGGGGGCCCGCACAAGTGGTGGAGCATGTGGTTTAATTCGATGATACGCGAGGAACCTTACCTAGGCTAGAATGCGCGTGACCGCCCCAGAGATGGGGCTTTCCTTCGGGACACAAAGCAAGGTGCTGCATGGCCGTCGTCAGCTCGTGCCGTGAGGTGTTGGGTTAAGTCCCGCAACGAGCGCAACCCCTATGTTTAGTTGCCAGCGCGTAATGGCGGGGACTCTAGACAGACTGCCTGCGCAAGCAGTGAGGAAGGCGGGGACGACGTCAGGTCATCATGGCCCTTACGCCTAGGGCTACACACGTGCTACAATGGACGGTACAGCGGGTTGCCAACCAGCGATGGTGCGCCAATCCCGAAAAGCCGTTCTCAGTTCGGATCGGAGTCTGCAACTCGACTCCGTGAAGCTGGAATCACTAGTAATCGCGTATCAGCAATGACGCGGTGAATACGTTCCCGGGCCTTGTACACACCGCCCGTCAAGCCATGGAAGTTTGGTAGACCTGAAGCCGGTGCTCGTCACAGAAGCCGGTTAGGGTAGAACAGGTAACTAGGGCTAAGTCGTAACAAGGTAGCCGTACCGGAAGGTGCGGCTGGATCACCTCCTTTCTGGAGCGGCCTTGCTCACGATGTTATCTATATGAGTACTGCTTGGTACTTACTCTTTGTTTGTTTCCTCATTCAAATAATTTTTGAATACGGATTCTACGTTTGCCTTCGGGTATCGTCGAAACCCGGGCTTGTAGCTCAGGTGGTTAGAGCGCTACACTGATAATGTAGAGGTCCGTGGTTCGAGTCCACGCAGGCCCACTGTACCTAGCGGGATTGCTGCTGGCACGAAACACGGGGGATTAGCTCAGCTGGCTAGAGCACCTGCCTTGCACGCAGGGGGTCAACGGTTCGAATCCGTTATTCTCCACCATAATAATTCAAGAAAAACAGCAATTGGCTGCTTTTCACGACATCACTAAATACCAGAGTGATACACGTTCTTTGACGTAAGGGGTAACAAAAACGAAGCGTAGCGCGCTTGGTCTGGCAACAGACAAGCACACTCTAGCAATAGAGTAGCGATACGAAAGCGAAGTAAGCAAGAGCACACGGGGGATGCCTAGGGTCTGAGAGGCGACGAAGGACGCGATAAGCTGCGATAAGGCGTGGGGAGAGGCACATACTCTGTGATCCGCGCATTTCCGAATGGGGCAACCCCTGCCTGGAAGAGGCAGGAACCGACTCGCTTGACGAGCGGTGGCAAACGCCGGGAACTGAAACATCTAAGTACCGGCAGGAAAAGAAAATAACAATGATTCCCCAAGTAGTGGCGAGCGAACGGGGAGGAGCCCAAACCGGGTTGGTTACGGCCAGTCCGGGGTTGTAGGGTCGCGACATCTGATTGAATCGAGTTAGCTGAAGCTGTTGGGAAACAGTGCCAGAGACGGTGAGAGCCCGGTAAGCGACAATTCTGATTCACGGTAGCGATACCCTGAGTAGGGCGGGGCCGGAGAAACCCCGTCTGAAGCGAGCGGCACCATCCGCTAAGGCTACATACTCCTCAGACACCGATAGTGAACTAGTACCGTGAGGGAAAGGTGAAAAGAACCGGGAATACCGGAGTGAAAAGAACCTGAAACCGTGTGCTTACAAGCAGTTAGAGGGCTTTTGTGGCCTGATAGCGTGCCTTTTGCATAATGAGCCTACGAGTTACTCCTCCCCGGCAAGGTTAAGCGATTGTAGTCGCGGAGCCGCAGCGAAAGCGAGTCTGAACAGGGCGCGGAGTCGGGGGGTAGACGCGAAACTTGGTGAGCTACCCATGAGCAGGTTGAAGGTGCGGTAACACGCACTGGAGGACCGAACGAGTTTCCGTTGAAAAGGATTTCGATGACTTGTGGGTAGGGGTGAAAGGCCAATCAAACTGAGAAATAGCTCGTACTCCCCGAAATGTATTGAGGTACAGCGTCGTGGTGAGGTCGTTGGAGGTAGAGCTACCAATAGGACTAGGGGGTGTCAGAGCCTACCGAATCCTGATGAACTCCGAATGCCAGCGGCTATACACGGCAGTGAGGCCTGGGGTGCTAAGGTCCCCGGCCGAGAGGGAAAGAACCCAGACCATCTGCTAAGGTCCCTAAATCTAGATTAAGTTGAACAAAGGAGGTCCAGTTGCTTTGACAGCCAGGAGGTTGGCTTGGAAGCAGCCATTCCTTTAAAGAGTGCGTAACAGCTCACTGGTCGAGCGACCGGGCATCGATAATACGCGGGCATCAAATCTAGTACCGAAGCAATGGATGTAGCATGCAAGACTGCTACGTGGTAGGGGAGCATTCTCCTTGCGGTGAAGGTGCGTCGTCAGGCGTGCTGGAGCGTGGAGAAAAGCATATGTAGGCATGAGTAACGATAATGGGGGTGCGAAACCCCCACGCCGATAGACTAAGGTTTCCAATTCAACGCTAATCGGAATTGGGTTAGTCGGGACCTAAGGGGCAGCCGAAAGGTGAACTCGATGGACAGCAGGTTAATATTCCTGTACTAATGTTAAAAAGTGATGCAGTGACGCAGAAGTGAAAGCACCGCGGGCGGACGGAAGTGCCCGTTGAAGGCCGTAGATATAGGAGAGGTAGTTAA
Organism: Hymenobacter humi; assembly: GCF_042665855.1. Taxonomy (NCBI): domain Bacteria; kingdom Pseudomonadati; phylum Bacteroidota; class Cytophagia; order Cytophagales; family Hymenobacteraceae; genus Hymenobacter; species Hymenobacter humi. The sequence goes on from NZ_JBHTEK010000001.1 coordinate 2,305,635, forward strand.
GTACGCCACTCTTGTCGAAAGCTGATAGTACCGCACGTCCTTCGGGACACGCGGATAGTGTGCCTAATCCGACTGCCAAGAAAACCTGCTAAGCGTTTTAATTTTAACATTACCCGTACCGCAAACCGACACAGGTAGTCAAGGAGAGTATCCTGAGGCGCTCGAGTGAATCACGGCCAAGGAACTCGGCAAAATGGACCTGTAACTTCGGGAGAAGGGTCGCTTCCTCGCAGCAATGCGAGAAGCCGCAGTGAAAAGGCCCAGGCGACTGTTTAACAAAAACACATGGCTTTGCTAACGCGCAAGCGGACGTATAAGGCCTGACACCTGCCCGGTGCCGGAAGGTTAAGAGGGGAACTTAGTGGCGCAAGCTGCGAAGGTTTGAATCGAAGCCCCGGTAAACGGCGGCCGTAACTATAACGGTCCTAAGGTAGCGAAATTCCTTGTCGGGTAAGTTCCGACCTGCACGAATGGTGTAACGATCTGGGCGCTGTCTCAGCCGTGAGCTCGGTGAAATTGTAGTCTCGGTGAAGATGCCGAGTACCCGCCACGGGACGGAAAGACCCCGTGCACCTTTACTATAGGTTGCCATTGGTGTTGGGTTCGGCATGTGTAGCATAGGCGGGAGGCGCTGAGCCGGGGACGCTAGTTCTCGGGGAGCCACCGTTGAAATACCGCCCTTGCCGTGCCTGATGCCTAATCCTTCCAAGAAGGAGACAGTGGCTGCTGGGTAGTTTGACTGGGGTGGTCGCCTCCAAAAGAGTATCGGAGGCTTTCAAAGGTCCGCTCAGTACGCTTGGTAACCGTACGCAGAGCGCAATAGCAGAAGCGGGCTTGACTGTGAGGCCGACTAGCCGAGCAGGGTCGAAAGACGGATATAGTGATCCGGTGGTTCCGCATGGAAGGGCCATCGCTCAAAGGATAAAAGGTACGCCGGGGATAACAGGCTGATCTCCCCCAAGAGCTCATATCGACGGGGAGGTTTGGCACCTCGATGTCGGCTCGTCACGTCCTGGGGCTGGAGAAGGTCCCAAGGGTTCGGCTGTTCGCCGATTAAAGTGGCACGCGAGCTGGGTTCAGAACGTCGTGAGACAGTTCGGTCCCTATCTGTGGTGGGCGTTGGAAATTTGACAGGACCTGTCCTTAGTACGAGAGGACCGGGATGGACCAGCCGCTGGTGCGCCGGTTGTACCGCCAGGTGCAGCGCCGGGTAGCTACGCTGGGACGAGATAAGCGCTGAAAGCATCTAAGTGCGAAACTCACCTGGAGATGAGATTTCCCAATATGAAGGCCCGTCGGAGATGACGACGTGGATAGGCGGCAGGTGAACCAGCAGAAATGCAATAGCTGAGCCGTACTAAGTGGCCGAGGGCTTCGCTACTTCAAGCAATTGAATTCATTCGTCGAGCGCGCAACACACGCTTCGTTTTTGTCCCCTTATGTCAACGTTATTGAGTCCTGCACGAACACGCAGTGACCCGCCAGCAATGGTGGCTTTAGCCCGGGTGTTCACCTCTTCCCATTCCGAACAGAGCCGTTAAGCCCCGGTGCGCCTATGGTACTGCCTTCACCGGTGGGAGAGTCGGTCGCCGCCAACCTTTTTGTAACGCCTGCCGCTTTCACCAGCGGCAGGCGTTTTGCTTTTATACCCATGCAAACCCCTGCTCAATGGAAGCCTAGATTTTCTCGTTTCTGCTGATTGTATACAGATTGCTTAAACGAACATCCGTTCAATTTCTTTAACCGCTGTTGCTTGTTGTGTAGCTATTACTTTCGGGTATTAAAGACGTGTAGTTATGCAATTGATGTATCCGTGGTTCTTGGCCGGGTTAGTAGCTATTGTAATCCCAATTATTATTCACTTGCTGCAGTTACGCAGGCCTCAACGTCTATTATTTACTAATACTGCATTTATTCGGGAGGTTGAATTAGTTACTGTTCGGCATCGAAAGGTGCAGAATTTATTGGTACTGCTTGCGCGAATTTTAGCTATAAGTGCTCTGGTTATTGCCTTCTGTCAACCATTTATTCCTCCTAAGTTCGATAGTCGAATAAATAGTGCAGCAAGTGTTGATGTGTTAATTGATAACACTTTTAGCATGCAGCGACAGAGTGCCGTGCAAGCTTCCATGTTTGAAGAGGCTGTTTCAGAAGCAAAGCGTTTGGGAAGCTCAGGGTTGGCTAGCAGCAAGTTTAAGGTGCTTAATAAGGGTAACGGGTTGATGACCCAGGCGGCTTACCAGGATAAAGTTGACGAGTTAAGACTCTCATCGCGGGCCCCTTTTACTAAGCTGAGTGCCGACAATGGCAGCTCTGATGCTTCGCTTTTTGTGTTTTCTGATTTTCAGAAAAGCTCCTTTGATATAAAGATGTTGGATGCTTTATCGGGTAGGAGTGAAGTGGTTTTGGTGCCGCTTGCTAGCCGGAAAAGTGGAAATGTTTATGTAGATAGTGTGTGGTTGGATGATGCGTTTGTGCGCGTGCGAACCAACGTTGGGCTGCACGTACGATTAAAAAATGGAGGGAGCATCGTATCCAGTAACTGTCCGGTGAAGGTGTTCCTCGGTTCGAGGCAGGTAGCTGCTTTTCAGGTAACCATTGAGCCAGGACAAACGGCGGCTTCCACGGTGCAGGTGCAGGTGAGTGATGAGCAGCTGGCTCTGGGGCGGGTCGTGACGGATGACGTGCCTGTAACTTTTGACAACACCTACTATTTCACTATTCAGCCCGCGGCGGCAATTCGCGTCCTGGAAATTGGGCCGGAGCCAATGGCCCGGCAACTGTATGCCAACGAGCCATTGTTCGAGTATTCCTACTCTAAGCCCCAAAGCGTAAACTATGGGGTGATGCAGCAAGCAAACCTAGTGCTGGTGCGGGAGGTGAACGAGGTGGATGCCGGATTGCGGGAGGGGTTGAAAGCCGTAGTCAAACGCGGTGGCAGTGTCGTGGTGGTGCCTAGTGCTTTGGCTTCCGGGCGGGCTTCCTATCAAAACCTGTTTAGGGATTTGGGGCTGGGAACAGCTCAGTGGGAGGCAAATGCACAGAAGCCCGAACTGCGGGAGGTGGCCATGCCGAATGCGCGGGAGCCATTTTTTAGGGATGTTTTTGGGGCACAGCAGCGGGCGGTAACTATGCCGCGTGTGGCGCCGGTGTTGCGCTGGTCACGCACGGGGACCGATATTCTGCGGCTGCGGGATGGAGAGAGTTACTTGGCGAATTTTGCTAGTAGCGCTGGGCGCGTGTACGTATTTTCCGCTCCTTTTTCGACGGAGTACTCTGACTTTGTTTCGCACGCCCTTTTTGTGCCCGTGATGTATCGGATGGCGATGTTGAGCTACCGCAACGAGCAGCTCCCGGCCTACCGCTTGACGCAGCCGACGATAAATTTGCAGCTCCCGAAGGCTGACGCAAAAGCCGGGGCGGCAGGCGGGAGCGACGAAGCCAGCTTTCGACTTGTGAAAGATAGCCTGACCTTGATTCCAGCTCAACGCGTTGTGGGCCAAGAGGTGAGGCTGGACCTTCCGGCTGACATGGAAGCTCCTGGATTTTATCAGCTGCAGCGTCGCGGGAAAATAGTGACCACCTTGGCTTTTAATCAGGACAAAAAGGAATCGGAGCTGGCGGCGTATTCACCCGATGAGCTGCGGCAACTGCTTGGCGCGAATCACCCGAACATCAAGGTATTGGAGCCGGGTGAAAACGGGGCGGGTCTGGCCAAGTTTCGGGCTGAGCAAACGGGTGAGCCGCTTTGGCGATATTTCCTGGTGTTCGCATTGGTGTGCTTGCTGGCCGAGGTGCTGCTCATCCGCTTTGGGAATCGGCGGGTGGTGCCGGCGAAGGTTAAAGTTGCGGCGTAAGGCGGCGCTTTCGCAAGAAATGGCCGGGGCAGTGCGGCCCTGACGCGTATCTTTCGGCTTTAAACGACGCGTTACCTATGGCCGGTTCTTCCATTGCTTCCGATACACCCAAAGCCGAAGCTGCGAAGGGACTGGCTCTGCGGCTGGGGTTGCGTTTTGGGCTGGCGGCCGGGTTGGCGTGTGCGCTGTGGATGGTGGGGCTTCAACTAACGGGCAACAACGGATTTGGCCCGAAGCAGATACTGGCTCAACTCTTGGTGCCGCTTGCTGCCGTCGCGAGCGAGTGGATGTTGCGTCGTCGCCTGAAACCCGAGAAACCGGGTCTGGGCCGTTCCTTGGGCGTGGGCGTGCTGACGGTGCTCGTAGCGGCCCTTATTTCCGCAAGCAGTTTGATTGGGCTGGCCCATAGCGCCGGCGAAAAGGCTCTGGCCGTAAATCGGGCCGAAGTCCTGGAGATTGTGCGTGCACAGCAGCGCGAAAACCCCAAAGTAGTTCTCAGTGAGCAGCAAAAGCAGCAGCAGATTCAGCTGGTAGAGAACATGACTATTGGGGATATGGCGAGCGGCACTTTTTTCAAGGTGCTGTTTATGGGACTTATTCTGGCCCTGCCGGGCGGAATATTTCTACGCGAATAATTTAATATACCTTTCGGTTCATTTTATTCAACCCCAATGGAAGCAAATTCTACACCTGTCTCTGCTACTTCGGTAGGCCTGCGCTACGGCCTCTTAACCGGGCTCATTAGCGTCATCATCTCCTTTGGGCTGTTTGCCCTGAGCATGGAGCAAAGCCCTTTGCGCTACGTCAGCTTTCTCGTACTGATAGGAGGCATGGTGATGGCCATGCGACACTTTAAAGAGAACAACTACGGCTTTATGAGCTTTGGGCAGGGCGTGGGCATCGGCACCCTGATTTCTGCCGTGGTGGGGGCGTTGAGCGCCATTTTTACGTACTTCTACATGAACATTATCGACCCCGACGTGGTGGGGCGCATGACGGAGAAAATGCGTGCCGACATGGAAGCCCGGGGCGGCATGTCGGATGAGCAAATTGACCAGGCCATGGCCCTGAGCGGAAAATTCATGAACGGCCCCATCATGATTGCCGTCGTTTTGTTCACCAGCATCTTCTTTGGGCTGTTAATCGCACTGGTCGTGTCGGCCTTTATCAAGCATTCGAAACCTGAGTTTGAATAAATCATCTGCTGTTTTTCCGGTGGAACTGTCCATCGTTATTCCCCTGCTCAACGAAGCAGAGTCTTTGCCCGAACTCACGCGTTGGATTGCGCGGGTGCTGCTGGAGCGTGGGCTGACCTACGAAGTCATCCTGATTGACGACGGCTCAACCGACGATTCCTGGGAAGTAATTGAAGCGTTGGCCAGAGAAGACACGGCCCTGCGGGGCATCCGCTTCAACCGGAACTATGGGAAGTCGGCGGCGCTGAACGTGGGCTTTGAAGCGGCGCGTGGCCGGGTGGTTTTTACCATGGACGCCGACCTGCAGGACTCGCCCGAGGAGCTGCCCGAGCTCTACCGGATGATTACGGAAGACAAGTTTGACCTAGTGAGTGGCTGGAAGCAGAAACGGTTTGACCCGCTTTCAAAAACCCTGCCCACCAAGCTCTTCAACGGTGCCACCCGGATGATTTCGGGCATTCGGCTGCACGACTTTAATTGCGGGCTGAAAGCCTACGACCAGCGCGTGGTGAAAAGCATCGAGGTGTACGGCGAAATGCACCGCTACATTCCCGTGATTGCCAAGTGGAACGGGTTCCGGCGCATTGGCGAGAAGGTGGTGCAGCACCAGGAGCGCAAGTACGGCGTCACGAAGTTTGGGCTCGAGCGCTTCGTGTACGGCTTTCTGGATTTAGCCAGCATCACGTTTGTGAGCCGGTTTCGGCGGCGGCCCATGCACTTTTTTGGGACGTTGGGCTCGCTGTCGTTCTTCGTCGGGATGATATTGACGCTGTGGCTGACGGGCGAAAAATGGTGGCTGGCCTACCACAACCTGCGGGCCCGGGACGTAACCGACCAGCCGTTGTTTTTCCTGGCACTGGTGGCGGTGATTGTGGGCGTGCAGCTGTTTCTGGCGGGCTTTCTGGCCGAGATGGTGCAGCTCAACGGGCCCCGGCGCAACGACTATCTGGTGCGGGAAACGCTTAAGTAACGTGAATAATTAGGCCTGCTTGCATGCGGATTGTAATTATTGGGCCGGCGTATCCCTTGCGGGGCGGACTGGCTACCTACAATGAGCGGCTGGCCCGGGTTTTTAAAGAAGCCGGTGACGACGTACGCATTGTCACGTTTTCGCTGCAGTACCCGGATTTCTTATTTCCCGGGCAAACCCAGTTCAGCACCGAGCCGGGGCCGGCTGATTTGGATATCGAGGTAAGCCTGAACTCGGTGAATCCGCTCTCGTGGTGGCGGGTGGGCAGAAAACTGCGGGCCGAGCGGCCGGACTTGGTGGTGTTTCGCTTTTGGCTGCCGTTCATGGGACCGGCGCTGGGCACGGTGGCGCGGCTGGTGCGCGGCAATGGACACACGCGCGTGGTAGCCATAACCGATAACGTGATTCCGCACGAGAAACGGCCCGGCGATACGCCGCTGACGCGCTATTTCCTGAGCGCCTGCGATGGATTTGTGACCATGAGCCGCAGCGTGCTCCAGGACCTGCAGCGCCTGGGCTTTGGCCAGAAACCAGCTCAATACCGCCCGCATCCGCTCTACGACAACTTCGGCCCAATCAAGCCCAAGCCCGAGGCATTGCAGGCGTTGCAGCTGCCGGATACCACCGGCTATTTATTGTTTTTCGGATTTATCCGGGCGTACAAAGGGCTGGACATCATGCTCGAAGCCATGGCGGATGCGCGCATTGCCGCATTGCCCGTTAAATTGATTATTGCTGGCGAGTTTTATGAGGGCGCTGCGCCGTATGACGCTTTAATTCAACGGTATCAATTAGAAGACCGAATAATTAGAGCGACGGATTTTATCCCCAATGAAAAGGTGGTGAATTATTTCTGCGCGGCCGATTTAATTGTCCAGCCTTATAAAAACGCCACACAAAGCGGGGTATCGCAGATAGCCTATCATTTTGAGCGCCCCATGCTGGTGACCGACGTGGGCGGACTGGCCGAGCTGATTCCGGACGGCGTGGTGGGCTATGTGGTGCCGCCCACAGCCCAGGCCATTGCCGATGCCGTGGTGGACTTCTACCGCAACCAGCGGGAAGAAGCATTTGCAGCGGGCGTGCGGGAAGCCAAGAAGCAGTTTTCGTGGCCGGTTATGGTAGCCGCGCTCAAGGAAGTCGCGGGGCTTTAGCTCAAGCGTAGCTTAAGAAGCAATCTGGTGCTGTTGGGCTATTGGAGCAGCGGCTTGCACTGCGGCAAATACCTTCTCCGCCGGTAAATCCTCCATGCAGGCTGGTGCCCAGCTTGCAGGTGCCGCGGTAGAAGCACACGCATTCGCGGTTGGGCTGCACTATCTGGCCGCGCCCGTACAGGTCGAATTCGTGGGGATTGAAGATGTTGTTCATCAGGATGGTGGGCTTGCGCAGGGCAATGCTGATGTGCATGGCCATGGTCACCTGCGTCACGATGGTATCCATCTGATGCATCAGGTTGATGAACTGGGGCAGGGGAAGGTGCCGGGGTAAGTGGCGCCGGTGGCACCGCGCAGGTGCTGGTTGCGGGCGGCTTCGGCCTCGCCGCCGAGCAGCACGGGGCTGTAGCCGGCCTGCTGGAGCTGGATAATCAGGCTAATCCATTTTTCGTCGCTCCACAGGCGGGTGGTCCAGCGGTCACCGCAGCCGGTGTTGAGGCCGATGCGCGGGCCAGCGGTGGGCAGCAGGCTCCAGTCGTAGCCTTTGTCTTCGTGGGTGTCGAACACGTACTCTTCGCCTCGGAAATCGAAGCCGCAAAGCTCGAAAATCTCCTGGACGTAGGGCTTGGTGTTGGCCTGGCTGACCTGGTCGAAGAGCCCGGTGAGGAATTTATGCTCCGCCAGGCTGGTTTTGGGGCCAGGCCACGCCATCGTGCGGGCGCAGGGCGTAGCCGAATTTCTCCGGCGCCTGAATGGTGTTGAGCAGGGCGCAGGCTTCCTTCTCCTTGTCGAGGTTGATGACCACGTCGAACTGCCGGGCCTGCAGCTGCAGCGCGCTGGCAAAATCGAACTTCAGAATCTCATCGACCTCCGCCTGCGGTAAGATGGCGGGCGTGTGCGTGAGCCAGGTAATAAAGCAGTTGGGCCGTTCCTGCCGCAGCCGGCGCAACAGCGGCGTAGTCCGAATGACGTCGCCGATGGCTCCCAGCTTGATGATGAGCACCCGGCTGCTCACGGGAGCGTACACCGGGCAGCTTTCGCACACGTAGCCGTGGGTTTTATTTGGGCGGCAGGGCAGGTCGCCGCGGAAATGGCGGCAATCGGGGTGCACAACGGTTTCTTGGAGGTGGGGCAAAGCGGCGAGAAGGAGTTGGGATGGTAAAAGTAACAGGCAGGTACGCCCGCAAAAAGCCGCTATAGTTTCAACGGCCTTAAAAATAGATTGTAGCTATATGAGGCTACAGCCCCACGTTGAACGTGCCGTTTGTAATCGACTTAGTGTCTCGGATAAGTTGGTCGATGCCAGTGAAGGCGAAGGTGCCCTTGATGCGGGATGCAGTTATTTCCGTTACGACAATGGTCCCCGAGCCAATTAAAGTGCGGCCATCATAGCCAGCAAAATATACCTTGGACTTATTATTAGCAGAGGAGATGTAAGTAGCCCCAGCAAGTGTTGCTGGGCCAAATGGGTAAGTACCCACCGTCCGGGGCATATCCAGCATAAGCTGGCTGTTGGTCGTAGAAGTGTTAACGTTCAACTGCCCAATTACCGTTACTAGATTGTTGGCGCTTGGAGAGCTGGTGGTGTAGGTGTTGGTGGTCGATGCTGCGCCGTCCACCGTCCAGCTCAGGCCGTCCGCCACAAGAGGCGTGGGAGCATCGTTTTTGGCGGAAGTGCAGGCCGTGAAAACTATAGCAGCTAACAGACAAATGATACTACTGTAACGGTAGATGATAGCGAGCATGCGAAGGGTAGAGTTATAGAAATGCGGAAAAGCCATTTATCGACCCACGTAGTTATGTGGGCTGATGGCCCGCAGCTCGGCTTTCACTGCCTCGCTCACGTCCAGTTCATTAATAAACGCCCCGATACTCTCCGCAGAAATGGCCTCGCCGGTGCGGGTGAGGGCTTTGAGGGCGTTGTAGGGGTCGGGGTAGGCTTCGCGGCGCAGAATGGTCTGGATGCCTTCGGCCACCACGGCCCAGTTGGCTTCCAGGTCGCGCTGCAGGGCAGTCTCATCCAAGGCCAGCTTGCCCAGGCCGCGCTGTAGGGCACCGAGGGCAATGAGGATGTGGCCCAGGGGCACGCCCAGGTTGCGTAGCACCGTGGAGTCGGTGAGGTCGCGCTGCAGGCGGGAGATGGGCAGCTTGGCGGCAAAGTGCTCAAGCAGGGCGTTGGCAACGCCCAGATTGCCCTCCGCGTTCTCGAAGTCGATGGGATTGACCTTGTGCGGCATGGCCGAGGAGCCTACCTCGCCGGCTTTGATGGTCTGTTTGAAATAGCCCAGGGAAATGTACTGCCACACGTCGCGGGCCAGGTCGAGCAGGATGGTGTTGAGCCGCTTCAGGCCGTCGGAATGGGCCGCAAGGTGGTCGTAGTGCTCAATCTGGGTAGTGGGGAAGGAGCGGTGCAGGCCCAGCCGGTCGTTTACGAACGTGTTGGCGAAGGCGTGCCAGTTTACCTGCGGGTAGGCCACGTAATGGGCGTTGAAGTTGCCGGTGGCACCGCCAAACTTGGCCCCGAACGGTACCTGTGCCAGCAGCGTCACCTGGGCATCGAGCCGGGCCACAAACACCTCTATTTCTTTGCCCAGCCGCGTAGGCGAGGCCGGCTGGCCGTGCGTGCGGGCCAGCATGGGTACCGCGGCCCACTCCTGGGCCCGGGCCGAAAGGGCGTTGCGCACCTGCGCATAAGCCGGCAGCAGCACCCCCATCAGCGCATCGCGGAAACTCAACGGGATGGCAGTGTTGTTGATGTCTTGCGACGTGAGGCCAAAATGTATAAATTCTACAAAGCTGCCCAGCCCAAGTGTGGTGAATTGGTCGCGCAGCCAGTATTCCACCGCTTTCACGTCGTGATTAGTCACGGCTTCGTGGGCCTTCACCGCTTCGGCATCGGCTTCGCTAAACGCCTCGTAGAGGCGGCGCAGGGCCGGAAACGTTTCGGCCGAGACGCCCTGAAGCTGGGGCAGCGGCAGCTCAGCTAATGCTATGAAGTATTCGACTTCTACCAGCACGCGGTAGCGAATCAGCGCCATTTCAGAGAACCGCAGCGCCAAAGGGGCGGTGGCGCGGGCATAGCGCCCATCAAGGGGCGAGAGGGCAGTAAGTGAGCTAGGCATGAAGGCAAAAGTACGGGCAGAAAAAAGCGCGACAAGCCCGGGAGCTCCCCGTACCCGGCACATTGCCCGTATAGTACCTCCGGCGTGGCGCGGTTAATTCTGCTTGCCGCTACCGTTTTTCTTACCTTTGACGTCGGCTAACCCGCCTACTTTATTGAGTTCCGTGTCCATATCCCCCTCCACCAAACGACTTCTTTTCGGCATTCTGGCCGGCCTCGCCGTGTTGCTGCTGGTTGCTTTTGCCGTGTTTCAGTGGAAGCGTCAGCAACTACTTACCTACGCCCTCGGGGAGGTAAAAGCCAAGGTTGAGCGCAAATACCCCGTCATCCTTACCCTGGGGCCCGCGGAGTTTGCCGGCTTCAAAACCGTTGAAATTGCCGGCATGAGCTTGGTGCCCCGCGCCAATCCTGCCGATACCCTGCTCACGGCTAAGAAGTTGCAGGCCAGCCTCAGCGTTCGCTCGCTGTTTGCCGGGCGGCCGGTGTTTAGTGGGCTGGAAATTATTACGGCCCGCTTTACCGCTCGCAAAACGGCTACCGGCGACAACTATGGCTTCCTGATAAAGAAAGACAAGACTGCCACCGTGCCCCGCGATACCACCAAGGGCACCAACTACGGCCTGCTGCTCAACCGGGCACTCGAAACGGCTTTCGACAACGTGCCCGGCGAAGCTGATTTCAAGGATTTTTACGTGAGCTACCTCAGCCCGCGGCACTCGGCCATCCTGCGCCTGCCGGAGCTCAAAATCAAGGACGGCGATATTTCGGGCCGCCTCACCGCCAACATCGATTCGGTGGTGAACGAGCTGGGCATCAGCGGGCACATCGAGCCCGGCGACTACGCCCTCACGGCCCGGGTATTCGGAGTGGGAGGCTCGGTGCAGCTGCCGTATTTGCCGCGCCGCTTTGGAGCCTTGGTCAGCTTCGATACGGTGTTGGTGCGACTCGATGGCAAGGACTTCGACAACGACGACACCGGCGGCCACCTCACGGTGCGCGGCTCCATGGCCGCCCGCAATTTCAGCCTCTACCACCCCAAGCTGGCCGCTGAAGACATCGAAGTGAAGCGCGGCGCGCTCGACTTTGTGGCCACCCTGGGCCGCGGCACGGCCTCGCTGGAGAAGGGCAGCCAAATCACGATAAATAAAATCGTGCTCAACCCCGAAATCAGCGTGCGGATGAAGCCCAGCCGGGCCGTTTCCATCAAAGTCACCTCGAACGAAACGCAGGCCAACGACTTTTTCAGCTCCTTGCCTACTGGCATCTTCGACGAGGTGCGGGGCGTGCAGGGCACCGGTACACTCACCTACCGCATGAGCGCCAGTGTAGACATGGCCAAGGTGGACAGTCTCAAGTTCGATTCCAGCCTCAAGGGCAAGAATTTCAAGCTCACCAACTACGGCGAGGAGGACCTGAGCAAGCTGAACACGGCCTTCCGCCACACGGTGTACAACGACAAGGGCGACTCGGTGCGCACCTTCCTGGTGGGCCCACCCAACCCCGATTTTGTGTCTTACAACGACGTGTCGCCGTACCTCATCCGGGCTATCACCACGGCCGAGGACCCGCGCTTCTTCGTGCACAAAGGCTTCATGGAGAAGGCCTTTGTGAAGTCGGCCATTCAGAACATCAAGGAAAAGCGCTTTGCCCGCGGCGGCAGCACGCTGTCGATGCAGCTCGTCAAAAACGTGTTTCTGACCCGCCAGAAAACCGTGGCCCGCAAGGTAGAAGAAGCCCTGATTGTGTGGCTGCTCGAAAACACGCACCTGGCCAGCAAGGAGCGCATGTTTGAGGTGTATCTGAACATCATCGAGTGGGGGCCGAGCCAATATCGCTGGCCCAGCGGCAAGCGGGGCGTGTACGGCGTGAAAGACGCGGCCCTGTTTTACTACGGCAAGCGCCCCAGCGAGCTCAACTTGTCGGAGAGCTTGTACCTGGCGAGCATCATTCCCAAGCCGAAGTATTACCGGTCGTCGTTCGACTCCTATGGGGACCTGCGCCGCAGCACCCGCTACTTCTTCCGGCTCATTGCCGACATCATGGCCACCCGCGGCCTCATCACCAACAACGACCGCGAAAACATGGCCTATTCCCTCAACCTGAACGGACCGGCGCGCAAATACATGCGGTTTGCCGCACGCCCCGACACCACGCGCACCACCGCCGCGGCCGATTCCAGCCAGTTTGAGCCCCTCAACCTCATTGACCTGCTCAACACCGGCGCCTCCACGCCCGATGCCGGCGTGAATGCCGGCGCCCCCGAAGTTGAGCCGCCCAAGCCACCTAAATAACGGCTGCCGCCCGGCCCAAATAGACGAGAGGTGGAAGAGCTACTGCAGCTCTTCCACCTCTTTTTGGGCCATACCACCGAGGCGAGGATGCTCAGCAGCAGCAGGCCGCCCACCACGCCCAGCGCCACCGGCATGGGAATGGGGAAAATGCTTTCAACCAGGATTTTAAAGCCGATAAACACCAATATCAGCGACAGCCCGTAGTGCAGGTAGTGGAACAGGCGCATCATGCTGGCCAGGGCAAAGTACATGGCGCGCAGCCCCAGCAGTGCAAACACATTGGAGGTGAACACGATAAACGTGTCGCGCGTGATGGCCAGGATGGCGGGTATGGAATCGGCGGCAAAAACCACGTCGGTAGTTTCCACCATCACGAGCACCACAAACAGGGGCGTGGCAAAGCGCAGGCCGTCGCGGCGCACAAAGAACTTGCCGCCTTCCATTTGCCGGGTGATGGGCAGGTGCCGGCTCAGGAACCGCACCACCGGGTTGTTGTCGGGGTCGATTTCGGGGTCGTCGGCGCTCAACCCCATTTTCACGCCCGTGTACACGAGGAAGGCCCCGAGCGGATAAATCAGAAAGTGAAACTTGGCGAGCAGCGCGCCCCCACGAGAATGAATACGGCCCGCAGAATGAGCGCGCCCATCACGCCCCAGAACAGAATGCGGTGCTGGTACTGCGCCGGCACCTTGAAATAGTTGAATATCAGCAGGAAGACAAACAGGTTGTCGACGCTCAGGGCCTTTTCTACTAGGTAGCCGGTGAGCCACTGTAGCCCCGCCTCGTGGCCCATGGTGCGGTACACCAAATAGTTGAAGCACAGCGAGAGGGCCACCCAGAACGCACTCCAGCCCAGGGCTTCGCGCAGCTTGATGGCGTGCGCTTGGCGGTTGAACACGAATAAATCGAGCAGCAGCAGCCCGATTACAAAAGCATTAAAGCCGAGCCAGAACAGGGGGTGTTTTCCATGCGTAGGGGCAAGATACACCGGGGCTCGCAAGCTGGTTGAGCCAGCGACGTTGAGCCAGGCCCAATGCGGCACCGGCCGGCTTACCTGCCAAAACGCGGGCACCCGGCCCGGCCAAGGCACACCGCCGGGCCCGCCTACCGGCCGCCTACCCGCCTGAGCGGATGCAGCCAGCTGCTGACCTTCATTTGCAGTACCCCGAAAAAGGCTTCCTCGACAATGCCGCTCGACATTTTGGACGTGCCGCGGGTGCGGTCGGTGAAGATGATGGGCACTTCTTTGATGCGGAAGCCCAGTGGTACGCCAGCCATTTCATCTCAATCTGAAACGCGTAGCCCACGAAGTGAATGTTGGGCAAGTCGATGGCGCGCAGCACCCGCGCCGTGTAGCACTTGAAGCCGGCCGTGGCGTCGCGAATGGGCATGCCCGTTATCAGGCGCACGTACCAGGAGGCGAAGTACGACATCAGCACCCGCGACATGGGCCAGTTCACCACGTTCACGCCCTGAATGTAGCGCGAGCCGATGGCCATGTCGTAGCCCTCGACGGCGCAGGCGTCGTGAAGGCGCAACAGGTCCTCGGGATTGTGCGAATAGTCGGCGTCCATCTCGAAGATGTACTCGTAGCCGCGGTCCAGCGCCCAGCGAAAGCCGTGGAGGTAGGCCGTGCCCAGGCCCTGCTTGCCGCTGCGCTCTTCCAGAAATAACCGGCCCGGAAATATCGTTTGCAGCCGACGCACGATGGCCGCCGTGCCATCAGGAGAACCGTCGTCGATAATCAATACATCAAACGCCAGCGGCAACGACATCACCTTTCGGATGATTAATTCCGCATTCTCGCGCTCGTTGTAAGTTGGAATTAGGACGACCCCTTCGCTCATGGGCTCAAAGATAGGGTTTGGGGGCACGAAGCTGCATGCCCGTACGGTCCACCTTGCTACTATTTCAGCTGCGGCATCGGAATGGGGTACTCTGCACGCAGTCTGCCAGGCACTCCAAACCGGCTACTGACCAGCCGCCAGGCCTTCGGCGACTTTCCGCGCGTGACGAATGCAGTCGGGCACGCTCACGCCCGCCCGCCAATTGGCTACGGCCAGGATGTTGGCGGATTCCAGAGAATCGGCTGCCGCGTGGGCCGCCACGATGCGCTCATCATACTGCGGAATGCTGCGCGGCCACAAGTACCGTTCCTGCCAGCGCGGGCCGCCCGCAATGCCGTAAAACCGGCTCAACTCGGCGTGCACGGCGGCTTTCTGCACGTCTTCGGGCTGGGTGGCGGCGGCCTCGTACTGCGCGCCGCCCACAAACGTGGTAAACAGCACCTGCCCGGCCGGCACGCGCTGCGGGTAGATGGCGCTGGTCCAGATGGAGCCGGCCGCGTAGGTGCCTTCCACCTTGGGGTGCAGCGCGCCAAACCCGTTGAGCGAATGGGTGACAGCTGCGCGGTCGTAGGCCGAAAAAACGACGCTCATCGGCGGGTAGTGCACGGCGGCCAGCGCGGCCGCTGCTTGTGGAAACAGCCCTTGCAAAAGGTTAGCGGCCGCAAATGCCGGCAGGGCCAGGGCCAGGTGCGTGTAGTGAGCCGCGGGTTGGGCTGAAGAATTGAGTTGAAGCTGGTAGCTGCCATCGGCAAGTCGGGTGACATTCTCAACAGGCGTATTGGAGTGGTAATTGGTGAGCCGGGCGGCCAGCGTATCGGTGAGGGTCTGGACGCCCGACTTGAGCGTGACAATGCGGCGGCGCGGCGCGCCTTTGCCCGTTTTGGCCAGCCCGCGCAGCACCGAGCCGTACTGCTGCTCCAGGGCCGCCAGGGGGAAGGTTTTGTGCAGCAGCAGCTTCTCCGGGTCGCCGGCGTAGATGCCGGCCATGAAGGGGTTGACGGCGTAGTCGACGATTTCGGGCCCGAAGCGGCGCCGGAAAAATTGAGCTACAGTTTCGGTGGCATCGGTGGGGGCGGCGGGCTGGCGCAGCTCCTGGAGCAGGTTCCACTTGGCTTTCAAGCTGAAAAAGCCGTTGGTGAGCAGGGACGGGGGCGAGCCGGGCAGCTGGCGGTAGCGCCCGCCGCGCAGCACGTAGCGGTGCTTGCTCACCGCGGCGCTGTCCTGAATCTGGTCAGTCAGGCCGAGGTCGGCTAGTAGTTCTTCCAGCTCCTGGCTCAACTGCAGGGAGTTGGGGCCGGCTTCGAGCAGGTAGCCTTCGGGCCGGGACAGGCTGCGCAGGTTGCCGCCGGGGCGGTTGTCGGCTTCGTACAGGTCGTACGCCACGCCGCCTTTCTGCAGGTACCAGGCCAGGGTGAGGCCGCTGATGCCGCCGCCGATGATGGCAATTCTCATAATGTCGTAGCGCGAATGATGCAGCAAAGTTAGGGGCGCGGTCCCGCGGTTCGCCCGTAGCTTTGCCGCAATGACAACAAGGAACAAAGCAATTTTCCTGGACCGCGACGGCGTGCTGAACGAGGAAATAGGAGAGTACGTGTGGCAGGTCGAAAACTTCATCGTGTGCGCCGGCGTGCCCGAAAGCCTGGCCCGCCTTAAAGCGGCTGGCTACTACCTCATCGTCGTCACCAACCAGGCCGGCATCGCCAAAAAGCTGTACACCGCCGCCGACGTCGGGAAATGCCACGCCAAGCTGCAGGAAGCCTGCAACCACGCTGTGGACGCCTTTTATTTCAGCGAAGGCCACCCCAGCGTAAGCGAATCCATCCTGCGCAAGCCCGACTCGGGCATGTTCGAAAAAGCCGTGGCCAGGTTCAACCTCGACGTGGCGCAGTGCTGGGTGGTGGGCGACCGGTTCCGCGACATGGAAGCGGGCGCCAAGATTGGCGTGCGCGGCATTCTGGTGGGCGCCACCGAAGCGGTAGACTTCACGCCCCGGGCGTTGGATTTGCAGGCCGCCACGGACATGATTCTGGGGGTGTAGAGACGCAATATTTTGCGTCTCGTCGTTGCTGCTGTTGTTTGCAAGCGAACGGTACTAGCGGTTGCGCAACGCAAGCCGTTCAACGACGAGACGCAACATTTTGCGTCTCTACATGCACCAACTAGTATATAAAAAGGCCGGCCTCCCCAATTGGGAAGGCCGGCCTTTTTTATGCAATCCAGCTCAATTACTACTGGCGTTCAGCAGGCGTAGCGGTGCTGGCCGTGACGGGCGCAGAAACAGATTTCACTGCTTTGGTGCTGGTGTAAGCGGGGCACACCTGGCGGTTGCAGGCGCCGAGCGAAAGGGCCGTGAAACCGGCTGCAAGCAGAATGAGCTTTTTCATAATTATAAACAAAACGGGTGAGGGATGACGGGGTTGGGCTTCAAAGATAAGGAGCTACACCTATATTTTAAGAAAAAATGCCAACGCAGAAATTGCATTATTGGTATCCCAGAATTTTCATCATGCTGGCGGCTTCCTGCTGCGGCGCAAATACCGTGTCAATAAGCGTGCCGTCGGCGGCGCGGTCGAGGATGACGTGCTGCGGCGCGGGGATGAGGCAATGCTTGATGCCGCCGTAGCCGCTCAGGCTTTCCTGGTAGGCGCCGGTGTGGAAGAAGCCCACGTAGAGCGGCTGCGCGTCGGTGGGCTTGCGCTCGGGCAAAAACACCTGGTAGATGTGCTTTTCGGCGTTGTAATAGTCCTGCGAATCACAGGTGAGGCCACCGAGCTGCAGCCGTTTGTAGCCTCTTTCCCAGCCGTTAACCGCGAGCATGATAAAGCGCTGGTTAAGTGCCCAGGTATCGGGCAGGTTCGTGATGAACGAGCCGTCTATCATGTACCACAGCTCCTTGTCGTTCTGCAGCTTCTCGTCGAGAATGGAGTAGATGGTGGCTCCACTTTCGCCCACGGTAAAGATGCCGAACTCGGTGAAAATGTTGGGCTCGGGCACGCCTTCTTCCTGGCAGATGCGCTGGATGGTGCGCAAAATTTCGGCCACCATGTACGGGTAGTCGTACTCGGGCTGGATGCTGGTTTGGATGGGGAAGCCCCCGCCGATGTCGATGGTGTGCAGGGTGGGGCACACCTTGCGCAGCTCGCAGTACTTGTGCACAAAGCGGCTCAGCTCCGACCAATAATAGGACGTGTCCTTGATGCCGGTGTTGATGAAGTAGTGCAGCATCGTCAGGCTCGAAGCGCGGGTCTTCCTTGATGCGCTTCTCGTAGAGCGGGATGGCGTCGGCGTAGCGGATGCCCAGGCGCGAGGTGTAGAACTGGAAGCGCGGCTCCTCGTCGGAGGCCAGGCGCATGCCCAGGTTCACTTTCTCGCGCACGTGGTCGTGGTAGTACTCGATTTCGTTCGGCGAATCGATGATGGGCATGCAGTTCACGAAGCCGTCGTTAATCAGGTCCGCGATTTCCTTTTTGTAGGCCTCGGGCTTGAAGCCGTTGCAGATGATGTGCTTCTGCTTGTCGACCTTGCCCTGGGCGTGCAGGTTGCGGATGATGCTGATGTCGAACCACGAAGAGGTTTCGAGGTGGATGTCGTTTTTCAGGGCCTCTTCCAGCACGAAGCGGAAGTGCGACGACTTGGTGCAGTAGGCGTAGGAATACGAGCCCTGGTAGCCAGTTTGGGCAATGGCATCGGCAAACCATTTCTTGGCCCGCTGAATCTGGGAGCTGATTTTGGGGAGGTAGGTGAGGCGGAGTGGGGTGCCGTATTTCTCCACGAGGCCCATCAGGTCGATGCCGTGGAATTGCAATTCGTGCTCCTGCACCGTGAAATCGGCCGTGGGGAAATCGAAGGTTTGAGAAATCAGGTCGTGGTAAGTATCCATCGGTTTTGAAAAAGCGGCGGGAAAAGCCGACCTTTGCAGTCGGCAGGTCAAAAGTACCGCCGAGGTCGGGAAGTAGTGGGAACAATCCGTTGTTCTACTCCCATCCGGCCTTGCATCGTGACGATGGAATGATAGCGACTTGGCTACGGTAGAGCATCTCTACCGCAAGGCAGCGCAATTCTAGCTGTTGGCTGTTAGCTATTAGCTGTTAGCTTCTCGACTTAAGAGAGCTAATGGCTAACAGCTAATAGCTAACAGCTAAAAGAGCGATGCCCCATTACGCTACCCAAATTCCCACCCGATGAAACGCATCAAACTTCTGGAAGTCCGCTCCGGTTGGGGGCCGGCACGCGCGGCGCCAGCATGGGCATCGACGCCCTGCGCGTGGCCTGCCTCAACAAAGGCTCCGATTATTTCCGCCGCTTCAACTCCGTGGTGGTGCCGGACCTGAACCACGTGCTGTTCGACAAGAACCCATTCCCGTTCGCCAAGCACATCGACGCCATCTATACCGTGCAAAAGGGCATTGCCAGCGCCGTGGAGCAGACGCTGCGCTTTGGCGAATTCCCGCTGGTGCTGGCCGGCGACCACAGCAGCGCCAACGCCACCATTGCCGGCATCAAGGCGACGTACCCGCACAAAACCCTGGGCGTGGTCTGGATAGATGCCCACGCCGACATTCACTCGCCCTACACCACGCCCAGCGGCAACGTGCACGGCATGCCGCTGGCCGCCGCGCTCGGCCTCGACAACCTGCAGCACCAGCGCAACCAGCCCGACCCCGAAACCGAGTTTTTCTGGCGCCGCCTCAAGGACCTGGGCGAGCCCGGGCCCAAGCTCACGCCCGACCACCTCGTGTACGTGGTGGTGCGCGACACCGAGGAGCAGGAAAACGCCATCATCGACCAGCAGGGCATCAAGAACTTCAAGCTGGACGAGTTCCGCGCCAAAGGCCCGCGCCAGGTAGCCCGCGAGATTTACGAACAGCTGCGCTTCTGCGACCTGGTCTACATTTCTTTCGACGTGGACTCCCTGGATTCGCGCTTCAGCAAAGGCACCGGCACCCCCGTTGAGCTGGGCCTCGATGTGCCCGAAGCCATTGCCCTCTGCCGCGCCCTGCTCGAAAACGACCGGGTGGTGTGCTTCGAGATGGTTGAAATCAACCCCACGCTCGACAGCGAGAACACCATGGCCAAGAATGCCTTCAACATCCTGGAAGCCGCCACGGAGGCCATTGAGCAGCGCCTGCGCCTGGATGAAGTGGTGAGCCGGTGATTGAAAATTAATGAGGAATGAAGAGTGAAGAATGAGGAATGGGCGGACAACTCCCCTCCTTTTTTAAGGAGGGGACGCTCAACTGCCAAGTTGAGTGGGGTGGTTGCACTCGTTGAACGATGGGCGAACGACTGCCGACCGAACGAGTTGAGCCGCCAGTCGTTCGGGTATCGTTCAACGAGGGCAACCACCCCCGTTCGAGCTAAAGCTCAAACATCCCCTCCTCAACTGAGGAGGGGAGTTGTCGTCCGCCCATTCCTGACCCAATTCTTCATTCCTCATTCTTCACTCCTCATTTAAAACCTGCTGATAAACGCATAAGCGCCCAGCGTGTACTCTGTGGTCGAGGTGAAGTGGTTGCCGCCTGGAATGGGGCGTAGCTCAACCTGGGTGGCGCCGCGCTTTTGCATGGCATCGTAGGCATCCTGCGAGTTGAAGAACGGCACGTAGTCGTCGGCGGTGCCGTGGAACAGGGCCAGCGGGGCGCGGGGCTGCCAGTCGTAGATGTCGTTGGCGGTGAGGGTGGCGGCGAGCGGCGCATCGGAGTTATTCAGCACGGCTTGGCGGAAGGCGGGGGTGAACAACTGGTCTTGCTGGCTGGGCACGGCGGCGAATGGGTTGGCTTGCAGTTGGGTGGCGTAGGGCTCCTGGTAGTAGAACGACAGCGGCCGGTTCAGGGCATAAATGCGGTCGTAGGTGCGCAGTACCCACACGTAGGTGCTCAGGAAGCTGAGCGGCTGCGTGGCGCTGAGAACGTAGCGGGCAAAAGCAGACTTGTGGTAGGCGCCCGCGCCGGGCGCGCTGGCCGTCACGGGCAGGGTAGTGGCGTATTTCTCCTCCAGCAGCTTGTGCAGCGCCATGGTTGCGTAGCCACCCTCGGAGTAGCCCAGCAGGAAGTTTTTCTGGTTCAGGCTCACTTTCTGCTGCTGACAGAATTCGCGGGTGGCCCGCAGCATATCGGCCGAAGCGGAGGCCAGCGAGGCGGCTTGCTCGTAGGGGTGGGGCAAGGCCTTGGAGGCGCCGTAGCCCAGGTAGTCGGAGGCCGACACCACGTAGCCCGTCGAGGCCAGCACCGACACCACCGACCACACGTCGCTGCCGGTGGCGTAGTAGGAGGGGCCTGGCCTTCGCTGCTGGGCGCCAGCGTGCCGTGCTGGTAGCTGAGCACCGGCAGGGTGGCGGTGGCCACCGGCACCAGCACGGCCCCGGAGGCCGTGGTCTCAGTGCCCTCGGGCGTGCGGGTGTGGTAGGTAAGGCGGTACACCCGAATGGGGTAGCGCACCAGGCTGCCTGCCAGCGGCACGCTCTGCACGCGGCTGCCCAGGGTGGCGGCGCTATACTCGCCAATCAGCGTGCTGCCGGCCAGGACCGAGGTATCGGCGGTGGGGGCTGCGGCGGCAGGCTCGGGAGCTGTGTTCTTGCAGGCCGGGGAAGCAGCAAGCGCCACAAACAGCCACAGGAAACGGTATTTGGCAGGGAAGGAAAAACGGGATAGCAGCACGTAGGAAAGAATTAGAGCAAGAATCAATGCCCAACACTGCTTCGCGGCGTCGGCGTTCCGACAACTGGTCAGTAGTCGCTGGCAGATTTACCGCTGGCCGTCGGTACGTACCGCGCGCTAAACGGCCGCCGGCGGCAAGTTGCCCTCAGCCAAGGCAGCCCCACCACCAATCCCGCCGCCTAAGCCGCTGAAGAAACAAAAAGCCCCACCAGTAGCTGGCGGGGCTTTCATCAAATTGTCTCCATGTTTCTCGGAGGCAGCCCAGTCGCTTCGTTTAAACAATTAACTGGCCGCTTTGAATTTTTCTAAGCAGTGCTATCCGACTAGGAAAGACGTTTTTTGTACGTCTAAGAGGCTAAAAAAAGATTTGGGTAAGGGCGATACTGTTGAAGCTGGGACTTTGTTGTAGCTTGGTAGTAATATTTAATCAGAGCCATGTTTGAATCCGATATTCTCAAAGTAGTTCTAGTCGCTAGTGCATCAGTTGTTGCTCCTGTATTGTCTTATATATTAAAAGCCTTTGTTGATAAGAAAACAGCAAATGCAGATAATAGAGAAATAAATGAAGAAGTTACCAAAATAACCAAGATTATCGAAGAAGGTGATAAGGATGTTTTGACATTAATGATTAAAAATGTTGCAGAGCTGCGTGAATACTATGTAATGAATAAGCAACAGGCTCGAAACGCATTCTCAGCAGCTTTAACTATTAGTATTCTAGGGTTTTTTATTTTTTCTGCTGGCATATTTTCAGTGTATTATATGCCAGAAAAATCAGCAGCAGTTCCTTATTCAACTATTGGTGGCGCAATTGTTGAAATTATAGCAGGTCTTTTCTTTTGGTTATACAGCAAAGCGATAAAGCAAATTAATATTTTTCATACTAGTCTACAGAGTACAGAAAAGTTTCTGACAGCTATACAGTTAGTAGAAAAGATATCACCTGAAATGCGAGATGCATCCTATAAGGATATTATTGAAAAAATAATAAGTTTTAATTTTGCTGTCAATAAAGAAGCCAAGGTTTAACGTGCTCTGAATTAGTATAAATACGTGTAGTGAGTGATGGAATGCAGGGCTTTTGTATTTCATCGGCATAAAGAAGCTATTGCTCGCTGCGGCGGAAACGGGGAATGGTATGCTAAATGAGTAAATATAACTCATGTTGACAAGCAACAAAAAGCCCCGCCAGACACTGACGGGGCTTTTTGTTGCTCAAGTTTCGTTAGTCTATTCGTCCGGCGGGCGCAGCGGCACTTGGCCGCTTTGGCTGCTAGCTAAGGCCGCTGGCCCGCCAACAGAACCTGAATCGGTTTCCCCTCTTTTTGGAGAGGCGGGCAGGGGGTGAGGTTAACGCCAGCCCGTACCTTTGCCTAGTGCAACAACTCGAACAGTCCCTCAAAACCGCCCTGCAAACCGCCGCTCAGGCTGTTTTTGGCGTAGAAATCCCCGCCGCCAGTCTCACGCTTCAGCCCACGCGCAAGGAGTTTGCCGGCAGCTTCACCCTCGTTACGTTCCCGCTCACGAAAGCCTTTGGCAAAGGCCCGGAGCAAATCGGCCAGGCGCTAGGCGAGTGGCTGAAAACCAACGAGCCCCGCGTGAGCGGCTACAACGTGGTGAAAGGCTTCCTGAACCTCGAAGTGGCCGATACGGAGTGGCTGACGGTATTCAACCAGCCTGCGCGCGCAGCCCGCCGAAGCGCCGGTGAACCTGCCCGACGCCCCGCGCCGCGTGGTGGTCGAATACTCCTCGCCCAACACCAACAAGCCCCTGCACCTGGGCCACCTGCGCAACAACTTCCTGGGCTACTCGGTGGCTGAGATTCTGAAAGCCACTGGCGCCACCGTCACCAAAGCCAACCTGGTGAACGACCGCGGCATCCACATCTGCAAGTCGATGATTGCCTACCAGCGCTTCGGCCACGGCGAAACGCCACAGTCGGCGGGCCTGAAGGGCGACCACCTCGCCGGCAAATACTACGTGCTGTTTGAGAAGCACTACCGCGAAGAAATCAAACAGCTCGAAGCCGAAGGCGTCGCCACCGACATTGCCAAGAAGCGGGCTCCGCTTATGGCCGAAGCCCAGCAGATGCTGCAAGCCTGGGAAGCCGGCGACGACGAAGTAGTAAGCCTCTGGCGCCGCATGAACGGCTGGGTGTACGAAGGCTTCGACGAAACCTACAAGACCATCGGCGTCGATTTCGACAAGTTTTACTACGAGTCCGAGACCTACCTGCTGGGCAAGGAGCGGGTAGAAGAAGGCCTGCAGAAAGGCGTATTCTTCCGCAAGGACGACGGCTCGGTGTGGGTTGATTTGCAGGCCGAGGGCCTCGATGAGAAGCTCCTGCTGCGCGCCGACGGCACCAGCGTGTACATCACCCAGGACCTGGGCACGGCCGAGCTCAAGTACCAGGATTTCGGCTACGACAGCAGCATCTACGTCATCGCCGACGAGCAGAACTACCACATGCAGGTGCTGCAGGCCACCCTACGCAAGCTGGGCAAGCCCTACGCCGAGGCCATTCATCACCTGAGCTACGGCATGGTGGATTTGCCCTCGGGCAAGATGAAGTCTCGCGAAGGCACCGTGGTGGATGCCGACGAGCCTGGTGCGCGACGTAGTGGCCGCCGCCAAAGCCGCCACCCTCGAAAAAGGCAAAACCGAAGGCCTGACGGACACTGAGCTGGAGGAACTGTACCACATGTTGGGCCTGGGCGCGTTGAAATACTACCTGCTGAAAGTGGACCCCAAGAAGCGCATGCTCTTCAACCCCGAAGAGTCGGTGAGCCTGGAAGGGCACACAGGGCCGTTCATCCAGTATTCGCACGCCCGCATCGCCGCCATCCGCCGCAAAGCCGCCGAGCTGGGCATCAGCGAAGCGGCCGACTGGAGCAGCATCGCCAGCCTCGACGGCACCGAGCGCGAGCCTGGTGCAGGAGCTGGCCCGCTACCCCGCCGTGGTGGCCGATGCCGCCCGCAACCTGTCGCCCGCCGTAGTAGCCCAATACGCCTACGATTTGGCCAAAGCCTACAACCGCTTCTACGCCGAAGTTTCCATTTTCCAGGAAACCGACGTGGCCAAGCGCAGCCTGCGGGTGGCGCTGTCGGCCCGCGTAGGCGAGCAGATAAAGGTGTCGCTGGGCCTGCTGGGTATGCAGGTGCCCGAGCGCATGTAGCGTGGACTCTGCGAGTCCGCGCTTGAACGAACAGATATACTATCGCGCCACGCGCGGACTCGCAGAGTCCACGCTACAATTCTTCTTATGAAAAGTGTTGCCGTTTACTGTGGTTCCAGCGCCGGAACCAATCCGCTCTACATTGCTCATGCCCAAGCTTTGGGCGCAGCCTTAGTCGCGAATGACCTTACCTTAGTATACGGCGGCGGCCGCGTGGGCTTGATGGGCACCATTGCCGACGCGGTGCTGGCCCATGGTGGGAAAGTAATCGGGGTTATTCCTGATTTCCTGGCTGATAAGGAACTGGCTCACCTGGGCTGCACCGAGCTGCACGTGGTGAAAAGCATGCACGAGCGCAAGCTCCTGATGGCCGACCGCGCCGATGCCTTCGTGGCCATGCCCGGCGGCTACGGCACCCTCGAAGAGCTGTTTGAGGTCCTGACCTGGGGCCAGTGGGCCTGCACCGCAAGCCCGTGGCCGTGCTGAACGTGGACGGCTACTACGACCACCTGCTGCTGGCCCTCGACCGCATGCGCGACGACCAGCTCCTGCGCGCCGAAAACCGCTCCCAGCTCCTGCAGTCGGACAATGCCGAAGACCTGCTGGCTCAACTAGCGGCCTACCAGCCGGTGAAGCTCGAAAAGTGGCTCACCCCGCCGACTACCTGATTCGGCACCACCGAAAACCTGCCGGCCCACCAGCGGTTATGCACTCGGCTGGCAAGTGCCGGCTTTCATTCCCCATGAAGAAATCCATTTTTCTCACGCTGGCCTCGGCTACCGCTGCGGTAGCTTTTATTGCCGCGAAACCAGCCCAACTTTTCCCCATGAACAACTCTTCAGAAACTGTAGCCGCTCCTGCTTCCGTCTACGATTTTACCGTGAAATCCATCGACGGTAAAGACGTGAAATTGAGCCAGTACAAAGGCAAAAAGCTGCTGATTGTGAACACCGCCTCGGAGTGCGGCTATACCCCGCAATACAAGGACCTGGAAGAGCTCTACAAAAAGCACGGCGACAAAGTGACCGTGCTCGGCTTCCCGGCCAACAATTTCGGCGGCCAGGAGCCCGGCACCGAAGCCCAGATTGCCACTTTCTGCGAGAAAAACTACGGCGTCACCTTCCCCTTGTTTAGCAAAATCTCGGTGCAGGGGGCAGATACGGCCCCGCTCTACAAGTTCCTGGCCGACAAGAAGCAGAACGGCGCCGTGGACAGCGCTCCGTCGTGGAATTTCTGCAAATACCTGGTCGATGAGAACGGCCATGTGGTGAAGTTCTACAAAGCCGACGTGAAGCCCCTGAGCCCCGAGCCTGCTGGCGGATATCGCGAAGTAGGGCCGCATTCCAGCGTATCCAGAACGTCATGCTGAGCGCAGCCGAAGCATCTCGCTAGGGGCAGTAAACCATTTGATTGAGTTACTACCACACGCGAGATGCTTCGGCTGCGCTCAGCATGACGTTCTTTTGTTGTCTGATTGTTTTTCATTCTCATTGCTATGAGTCCCTGGATTTCTGCATTCCGTCCGCGCACCCTGCCCTTGGCCCTGGCCAGCATCCTCACGGGGGCTTCTTGGCGGCTGCGGCCGGCCAGTTCAATGGGCTGATAGTGGGACTGGCGGCCCTCACCACCATCCTGCTGCAGGTGCTCAGCAACCTGGCCAACGACTACGGCGACTCGCAAAACGGCGCCGACAGCGTACACCGCCAGGGCCCGCAGCGCGCCGTACAGAGCGGCGCCATCACCCCCGCCCAGATGAAGCGCGGCATGTTCATTTGTGGTGTGCTGGCGCTGGCCAGCGGCCTGGCGTTGTTGTGGGTGGCGCTGGGGGCAGCGGGCCTGGGGCTGTTTCTGGGCTTTTTGGCGCTGGGACTGGCCGCCATCTGGGCGGCGGTGAACTACACGGCCGGCTCAAATCCCTACGGCTACGCCGGGTTCGGCGACATCTCGGTGTTCCTGTTCTTTGGCCTGGTGGGCGTGTGCGGCACGTATTTTCTGCAGGCGCGCACGCTGCCCTTGCAAATTCTGCTGCCCGCCGCGGCCCTGGGCTGTTTCGCCACCGCGGTGCTCAACGTGAACAACATCCGCGACATCAACTCCGATGTGCTGGCCGGTAAAATCACCATTCCGGTGCGGCTGGGCCCGGCCCACGCGCGCCGCTATCACTGGCTGCTGCTGCTGCTGGGCCTGGGCTGCGCCACCGTGTTTGTGGCCCTCACGTATCACTCGCCCTGGCAATGGCTGTTTGCCCTGGCCACGCCGCTTTTTGCCTTCAACGCTATCCAGGTGTGGCAGCGGCAGGACTCTATGCAGATTGACCCGCTGCTCAAGCAGATGGCCTTGAGCACCCTGGTGTTCACGTTGCTTTTCGGGATTGGGCAGGTGGTGGGATAAAGATGGCCGTGGCTATGACCTTTTGAAGGTGGGCCATGGGTCGAGGCCACGCTAAAAGGCCCACATGAAGCTCAACAAAAAGCCCCGCTGTGTCGCACAGCGGGGCTTTTTTGTTGAGCTAAAACTTACTCAGCAGTAGGAGCGGGGGCGGCCGGAGCAGTCACCTCGCCGCCTTCGGGCTTAGGCCCGCGCTTGCGGTTGCGGCCGCCGCGGCTCCGGCGGCGCTCGCCTTCGGCGCGGGGCTCTTGCGATTCGCCTTCTGCACGTGGCTCGCGAGGTGCACGGGCTTCACCTTCCGGGCGTGGCTCGCGGGGTGGCCGCTGCTCGCCTTCGGGACGTGGAGCGCGGGGCTCGCGAGGCGGGCGCTGCTCTCCTTCGGGGCGGGGGGCACGCGGCTCCCGGTGCGGGCGGGCTTCGCCTTCGGGCCGGGGCTCACGCGGGGGGCGCTGGTAGGGCACGGTGGGGGCGTGGCCCGCATCGAGGGCAGCCAGCGCATTTTTGGCGTTGGCCATGCGCTCGATGTGCTTGGGGTCTTTGGGGTCGGGCGCGTCGCGACGGGGCGGACGGCCACCGTCGCGGCCACCATCGCGGGCGCCGTCGCGGCTTCCGCCACCTTCGCGGCGCGGGCCGCCTTCACGCGAACCGCCTCCGCCGCTGCCACCGTGCCCACCACGGGCGGGGCGGCCACCGATTTTGCCGCCGAGGCCAGCGAAACGCTTGGGGTCAAATTCCGGAGCCGGGCCCAGGCCCAGCTCTTCGGTGATACTTTTCTTTTCTAAGTCACGCTCGATTAGCTTCTCAATCTTCACCACCCGGTCCTGGTCCTGGTCGGAGATGAAGGTGATGGCGGTGCCTTTGGTGGCGGCGCGGGCCGTGCGGCCGATGCGGTGAACGTAGTCTTCGGCGGCGCGCGGAATGTCGTAGTTCACCACGTGGCTCAGCGAGTCGATGTCGATGCCGCGGCTCAACACGTCGGTGGCTACCAGGATGGGGAACTGCTTGTTTTTGAAGGCGCGCATGATTTCCTCGCGCTCTTCCTGCGTGCGGTCGGAGCTAATGCCGCGGGCTTCGATGCCCAGCTTGTTTACGGCCTTCACGATGCCGCCCACGGCCGCTTTCTGGCTGGTGAAGAGCACCATGCTCTGCACGTCCTGCGTTTTGATGATGTGCTCGAGGACGTAGATTTTCTGGCGGTCGAAGGCCATGTACATCTGCTGGTCGATGCCGGCGGCGGGCTTCGATACGGCCAGCCGGATTTCCTCGGGGTTCTTGAGAATCTGCTGCGAGAAGTCGCGGATTTTGGTCGGCATGGTGGCCGAGAACAGCAGCGTCTGCCGCTCCTTGGGCAGCTGGCGCACGATGTTGAAGATGTCATCGCTGAAGCCCATGTCCATCATCTTATCGGCTTCGTCGAGCACCAAGTACTTGATTTGGTCGAACTTCACGTAGCCCATTTGCAGGTGGGCAATGAGGCGGCCAGGCGTGGCGATGATGATGTCGGCTCCCGAGGTGAGGGCGCGCTTCTGCTGCTCCCAGTTCTCGGATTTGCCGCCGCCGTAGATGGCAATTGAGCTGGCTTCCACGTAGTAGCCGAAGCCCATCACCTGCTCGTCAATCTGGGTGGCCAGCTCGCGCGTGGGCACCAGAATGAGGGTGGTGGTGTGGCCGTGCTTGGCGTGCGAAATCTTGTCGAGCAGCGGCAGCAGGTAGGCGGCGGTTTTGCCGGTGCCGGTTTGGGCGCAGGCAATCAGGTCTTTACCGTCAAGGATTTTGGGGATGGCCTGCTCCTGCACGGGGGTGGCCTGCTGGTAGTTCATGGCATCGATGCCGGCCAGCAGGTCGTCGTGGAGCTTAAATTCGTGAAACGTCAAGGTTCAGCTTATTTGGGGTTGAATATTGGGCTGACCTTGGTGCTTGGGCCAGCAAACCGCTTGATTTGAGGTAAAGATACGGCGGGCAACGGGTGTTGCACAGTGGATTGGAACAGCCGGGACAGAACACCATTAAAACAGAACGTCATGCCGAGCGAAGCCGAGGCATCTCGCTCGCGCCGCCCGTCATGCTGCCGTCTGTCATGCTCATCTGGCGTCCCGAAGGAAGCATCTTATCACGGCTCAACGATTCGTTCATGCGTGATAAGGTCCTTCGCTCTGCTCAGGATGACAGCCGATTGGATTAGTCCCCACCTGAAATGCCTCGGCTGCGCCCGGCATGACGTTCTTTACAGTGCGCGCATCCGTACCTACTTTCTCATGGCCCTCGACCGTTTTTCAGCCCAAGCCGCCGATTACGCCCGCTACCGCATAGATTACCCCGCCGCGCTCTACGAGTGGCTGCTGCCGCAGGTGCCCGGCCGGGAGCGGGCCTGGGACTGCGCCACCGGCAACGGCCAGGTAGCCGTGGTGCTTGCCGATTATTTCGTGCGGGTGAACGCCACCGACCTCAGCGCCAGCCAGCTGGCCCAGGCCGCGCCCCGGCCCAATATTCACTACCAAACCGCCCGCGCCGAACAAACGCCGTTCCCCGACCAGCGCTTCGACCTCATCACGGTGGCCCAGGCGGTGCATTGGTTCGAGCCGGAGGCGTACCACCGCGAGGTGCGCCGCGTGGCCCGGCCCGGCGCGGTACTGGCCGAATGGGGCTACGGTCTGGTTCAAATCAGCCCGGAAATTGGCTCGCTCGTCCGGCATTTTCACGACGCCATCATGGGCGCGTACTGGGACGCCAACCGCTGGCACATCGACGACGAATACGCGCGCATTCCCTTCCCGTTTGCGGGCGTGCAGCGGGCGCACTTTGCGGTGCAGCGGCAGTGGTCGGCCGAGTGGTTTTTGCAGTATCTGCGCACGTGGTCGAGCGTAGCCAAGTACCAGCAGGCGCTGGGCGAAGACGCCGTGGCGCTGATTGCAGAGGAAATAATGCAGCGGTGGGGGCCCGGCGAGCGGGAGGTTGTATTCCCGGTTTTTGCGCGGGCCGGGCGAATAGAATAATCCGCAGCGCCCGCGTTGGAGCACCTCACGCACCTTCCTTCTATGACCTTACTGGCTACCCAAATCCGGGCGCTATTGCTTTTTTATCGGACGGTGGCGCCTTTCATGCTGGGCGTGTCGGCCCTGATACTGCTGGCCGTGCTGCTGCCGGCCCTGCACGAGGGCTGGGGCGAAGGCCTGCTGCCCGGCCTGCTGCTCACCAAGCTGGCCACAGCGCCGGTGGTGTGGTACCTGTCGGAACAGATGCGGCCCGACCAGTATTGGTTTTATTTCAACCTGGGCGTGTCGCGCCGGCGCTTGTGGAGCGGCGTTGTGGCCCTGGATGGCCTGG
This sequence comes from Hymenobacter humi, assembly GCF_042665855.1. Lineage (NCBI taxonomy): Bacteria > Pseudomonadati > Bacteroidota > Cytophagia > Cytophagales > Hymenobacteraceae > Hymenobacter > Hymenobacter humi. The sequence continues at coordinate 2,335,615 of NZ_JBHTEK010000001.1, forward strand.
TGTTTCTGGGGGCGTACTGGCGATGCGGGCCAGCCTGGCGTGAGGGCCGCGACCTGGAACCCGGCGGGCCCGCAGGTGCTGGAGGCCGACGGCATTCAAGTGGCGTTTGGTGCGCGGCAGGTGCTGGCCAATATTTACCTGCGGGTGCAGACTGGTCAGATAGTGGGCTTGTTGGGCCGCAACGGCAGCGGCAAATCGGTGTTGCTCCAAACCGTTTTTGAGCCCGGTCCGTGGCCGATGCTTCGGTGCGCGTGAACGGCCACCGCGTGGTGCCGGCTTTCCACCGGCGGGGGCTGGTAAACTACCTGCCGCAGGAGCCGCTGTTGCCGCCGTCGTTGCCGCTGCGTCAGGCCGCCCGTCTGCTGGGTGTCGACCTGGATAAAGCTACCGCCAGCTTTCCCGAACTTCGGGCGCAGTTCGATTGCCGCTCCAGCGAGTTGTCGGGTGGCTCAGCTCGCCTGCTGCAAACCCTGCTGCTGCTCCACGCCGACACGGCCTTCTCACTATTCGACGAGCCATTTTCCGGCGTGATGCCGGTGCACGTAGAAACCCTGGCCGACGAGATGCAGCGCCTCAAGCAGCGCAAGGGCCTGCTCCTGACCGACCACCGCTACGCCGAGGTGCTGCCCCTCTGCGACGTGGTTTATTTGCTGCACCAGGGCCGCTTGCTCAAGCTGGAAGGCGACGTGAGAGAGGCGCTGCGCGACTATGGCTACCTGGCCCACTAGCGCAGAACGTGCTGGCCATGCTTTGCAGCGGCTTATTTTGCGGACTCATGAATAATCAACTTCCTTTCGCCGGCATCCGCGTTGTTGAGCTGGCTTCTGTGCTGGCGGGCCCGCAGGTGGGCCAGTTTTTTGCCGAGCTAGGGGCCGAGGTGCTGAAGATTGAGAGCCCGGCCGGCGACGTGACGCGCACCTGGAAAACGACGGCTGAAACAGCCGCTCCCAGCGCCACGTTCGATGCGTCGGTTTCGGCCTATTTCTCGGCTTCCAATTGGGGCAAACAGTCTTTGGTAGTGGACCTTACTTACCCAGAAGGCAAGGCCATGCTGCAGCACCTCGCAGCCCAGGCCGACATCGTACTGGCCAGCTACAAGCCCGGCGATGCCGAGAAGCTGGCCGCCGACTACGCCACGCTAGCTGCGCAGAACCCGCGGCTGATTTACGGCCACCTCACCGGCTACGGCCCCGCTAATGCCCGCGCCGGCTACGATGCGGTGCTTCAAGCGGAGGCCGGCTTCATGCACCTCAACGCCGAGGGCCCCGGCCGCCCACCCCAAAAAATGCCCGTGGCCATGGTGGATTTGCTGGCCGCCCACCAGGCTCAAGGAAGGGCTGCTCACCGCTATGTACCAGCGGGAAAAAACCGGGCGCGGGTCCCTGGTGCATGTCAGCTTGCTCGACAGTGCCTTATCGGCCCTGGCCAACCAGGCTGCCACTTACCTCGTGACCGGGCACGACCCGCGGCCCATGGGCTCGGGCCACCCCAGCATAGTGCCCTATGGTACCGTGTATCGCGCCGCCAACGGCCGCCGCCTGGTGCTGGCCGTGGGCTCCGATGGGCAGTTCCGGCAGCTCTGCGCCGCATTGGGCCAGCCCAACTGGGCAACCGATGCCCGCTTTCAAACCAATGCCGCCCGCGTGGTACACCGAGCCGAGCTCGAAGCCCTGCTCACCCAGCGCATTGCTGCCGTGAACGGCGACGAGCCTGCTGGCCGAGCTGGAACGCCGGGCTGTGCCTGCCGGCGCCGTGCGCACGGTAGGGGAGGCGCTAAACCAGCCGGCGGCCCAAGCCATGCTGCTGCCAGCAGCCGGAAACCAGCGGGCAGGGCTGCGCACGGTAGCTTTCCGCAGCTCAGCATGGGAGGTAGCAGCCCAACTAAGCGGACCTCCGGCGCTGGGCCAGTCTTCCAAGGTCGGCTTTAACGATGGCAGGCAAGCCACGGCGGAAACAGGGTCACCATTACCCTCCGGCGCGCCGGCTACGTAAAAGCTAAGCAGTAGCTGCGCCTGTTGTTGCGCTTATCTTCGATGTCTTCCTTCGCTCCACGGGTTTGCGGGGCGTTATTTCCCTATCGCATGGCCAAGTCAACCACCCAAAAAACGCCGAACCCGAGCTGTTTACCAGCGCCGAAACGCTTGGTGCTCCCGCGGCTGACCAACTCACCGCTTCGGCGCCTGCCAAAAAGAAAGCCGCCAAGACCAGCAAGAAGAAGCCGGACGCTGCTGCAACCGCTCCGGCGCCCGAGACCACGCACCGCGGGGCCACGGCCACCAACAACCAGCCCACCGCCGAAGCCGGCTCGCCCACCGAAGCCCCGGCCGACCGCCTCGACCAGATTTTTGAAGGCCTGAAGCAGAAATCTACCGCCAAGCAGGCTATTTTCCGGAACACGCAAGCGGCGTTTGACTGCCTGCGTCTGGTGTCGCAGGAGCTGGTAGTGGAATTGAGCCGCAAGCTCACGCCCCTCGACTCGTCCGTGGCGATAGAGTACCGTCCCGTCAACGAAATGGAATTTCACATCCGGTTTTCGGGCGATTTGCTGATGTTCATCATGCACTCCAACATCGTCACGTTTGCCGATGACTACGGGCCCATGTCCACCACGTATGTAAACCAGGACTTTCGGCGGCGCTTCTTTGGGCACATCATGGCCTACAACTTCATGGCCGACAGCATCAAGTACCACCGCCTGAACGACCCCGGGTACCTGGTGGGCCGCCTGCTCATCAACATCGACAACCACTACTACCTCGAAGGCGTGCAGCAGGCTCGAGCTGCCCGACAACGATATGTCGGACAACATCATCACGCCGAAAACCATGCGCCTGTTTGTGGAAAGCGCCATGATTGCCGCCGTCAACAACGACCTGATTGCCCCGCCGCTGCCCGAAATCCAGAAAATCAGCGTCAAGCAAAAAATGGAAAACCAGCAGGTGAGCCGCGGCAGTAAAGTCGGGTTCAGCTTTTCAGCCCAACAGGAGTTTTAGCTGTTTCGCACAGCGTCAGGGGAGGTAAAAGGAGTTTCACAGAGACGCGTACTTGCTCCGTGAAACTCCTTTACCTCCCCTGACGCTGTGCGAATATTAACGCCCGTAGCCCACTTTCTGGCGCACTTTGGCCAGCACGCCGGCGCCGTACTCCTGGGCTCGGCGGGCGCCCACGGCCAGCTTGGCGTCGAGCTCGGGCAGGTTGTTCATGTAGAAATTGAACTGCTCACGCTCCGTAGCAAAGCGGCGCAAAATCAACTCGTACAGCTCTTTTTTGGCGTGGCCGTAGCCGTAGCCGCCGGCCTCGTAGTTGGCGCGCAGGGTGGCTGTTTCTGCGGGCGTGGCCAGCAGCGAATACAGCTTGAAGGTGGTATCGGTGTCCGGGTTTTTGGGTGCCTCTAGCGGGGTGCTATCCGAGATAATGGTCTTCACGGCTTTCAGCAGCTCCTTTTCGGGGGCAAAAACGTCGAGAATGTTGCCGTAGCTCTTGCTCATCTTGGCGCCGTCGGTGCCGGGGATGGTCATCAGGCTCGGCATCGACGCGGGCCTGGGGCAGTACCAGCGTTTCGCCGTAGCGGGCGTTGAAGGTGGCGGCAATGTCGCGGGCAATTTCCAGGTGCTGAATTTGGTCTTTGCCCACGGGCACGATTTCGGCGTCGTACAGCAGGATGTCGGCCGCCATGAGCACCGGGTAGGTAAACAGGCCCGCATTCACGTCCGAAAGCTTGTCGGACTTGTCCTTGAACGAGTGAGCGTTGGCCAGCATCGGGTACGGCGTGAAGCAGCTCAGGTACCACGTCAGCTCGGTGACCTGCGGCACGTCGGACTGCCGATAGAACAGGTTTTTCTCGGTGTCGAACCCGCAGGCCAGCCAGGCGGCGGCCACGGCGTAGGTGTTCTGGCGGAGCAGCTCAGGGTCGCGCACGGTGGTGAGCGAGTGCAGGTCGGCGATGAAATACAACGAGTCGTTGGCGGGGTTTTTCGACAGCTCAATCGCCGGAAGTATGGCGCCGAGCAGGTTTCCCAGGTGCGGGCGGCCAGTGCTTTGGATGCCGGTAAGAATGCGGGACATAAAAGAAATTAATGAGATAAGCGCACGCCCTGGTTGTAGGCGCGCACCACGGCAGCGAGTTGGGCCCGGGTCACGGCTTTGGCCGCAAATTGCTTCTGCAGCACCGGGTCGGCGGGGAAAAGCGACGCCACGAAGCCGTTGGGGGCTAGCTTGGGGTCGAGGCCCGGCGTGCGGCCGGGACTGTAGGCAAAGAACGTGGTTGTGCCGGCCTTTCGCAACACGGGCAGCTTGACGTGGGCCGTGATGCTGGGGCCCATGTCCACGAGGTAGTAGTAATAAAACAGCTCAACGGCGCCGGTTTCCAGCACTTCCAGCAAGGCCGGGTCTTTGAAGCCCGCATCGGTGCCGAGGCGAAACCGGAAGTCCTTGATTTGTACAAACCGGTGGCCATCCGTGGTAAACGCTACGACTTGGGCGCTGCGAAAGGTGCGCTCGTCGTCGTTTTTGATGCCCACCATCCGGGTGGGTTGGCCGCCTTCGGCCAGCGCCAGCTTTAGGGAAGCCGAGCCTTTGGCTCCATTGGCCGCCTGGTAGGTCCCGGGCGCAAAATTAAATTGAGCCTGAGCCAGGCCGGGCAGTAAAGCGGCGGCGGCAGCAAGCAGAATCTTCAAGTGGCGCATAGCCATACAACAGGTCAAAATTCCGGCCACTTCAGACACTCACGTTCTCCACGGCCTCTTCCTGCAGCTCGGCGGTTTCTTCCTGGCCCAGGTACTTATCAATGAGAAAGTGAGCTAAGTACAGCACCGGTGTGAGAAGAATGGCCGCCGCAAACTTGTACCAGTAGTTGGTGTTGGCCACGCTCAGAACCTGGTCCAGCGTCCAGTTGCCGAAGAGGTAAAACGCGACGTACAGCACCACGAAGGAATCGACCAGCTGCGAAATCAGGGTGGAGCCGGTAGCCCGCAGCCACACAAAGCGGCCCCCGGTGGCTTTGCGAATGGCCGCAAAAATAGTGGCATCGAGCACCTGCCCTATGCCAAACGCCACGATGGAACCGGTGATGATGCCCAGGCCCTGCCGGAAAATGCTCTGGTAGGCAAAGTCGATGTTGAAGGGCCGGCCGAGGTTGTCGGTCTTGTTCACGTCCAGCCAGAAGTCGGCCGGCGGCAGCTTGGTAGTGAAGTAGATTACTCCAAAAGCAAACAGGATGAGAGCCACCGTGAGGTAGCTCACGCGCAGCACGCCGGCTTTGCCGAAATACTCGTTGATGATGTCGGTGGTGACAAACACCACGGGCCAGATGAGTACGCCGGCCGTGAGATTACCGGGCAGGCCCATCAGCTTATCAGCCGAAAAAATCTTGACGCCGATGATTTCGGCCAGCAGCGCGTTCACCAGAAAGATGCCGCTGAGAACAAGGTAAAGCTGCTGCTTCTTGTGGGCGAAGGGAGTCATCGGGACAAGCTTTAGTCATCTACCTATTGTCCTCCTGAGCTTGCGAAGGACCTTTTCACGGCTGAACGGTTTTGCTGTTATTTCAATCCGTTCGGGCGCCATAAGGTCCTTCGCAAGCTCAGGACGACAGCATAAATAGTGACAGATGAAAATAGTTACAAGCTCACGACCAGGCCTTCGGTAGCCAGCTCGGCGGTGGGAAACACGCCGTGGGCTTCGTGCAGCAGGGGCTCGAGGGTCTTGTAGCGGCTGGAGAAGTGGCCCAGGAGCAGGCGCTTCACGCCAGCGTCGGCGGCGAGCTGCCCGGCCTGGCGCGCGGTGCTGTGGTGGGTTTGGGCGGCGCGCTCCTTGAGGTCTTCCAGGAAGGTGGCCTCGTGGTAAAGCAGGTCGGCCCCGCGGATGAGGTCGGCGAGGTCGGGCGTGTAGAGCGTGTCGGAAAAGAAGGCGTAGCGGCGGGGCACCGGGGGCTGGCCGGCCACATCGGCGTGGCGCACGCCGGGCTGGTGGTCGTAGGGCTCGAGGTCTTCGCCGTGGGCGAGGCGGGCCAGCTGGTCGGGGCGCAGGCCGGGCGGCAGTTTGTCCTTGAGCAGGTTGGCGCGGCGCGGCTTCTCGGCAAACAGGTAGCCGGTGCAGGGAATGCGGTGGCGCATGGGCAGCGACGACACGGTGATAAGCTCGTCCTCGTACACCACGGCGTGCGCTTCGGTGTCGATGGGCGTGAACTCCATCGTGAAGCCCATCTGCATGTTGGACACCCGCGCCTGCGTGGTGAGCACCTCGTCGAGGCCGGGCGGGCCCAGGATGTGCAACGGCTGGGTGCGGCCCTGCAGGTGCATGGTGCCCAGCAGGCCAAAGAGCCCGAAATAATGGTCGCCGTGAAGGTGCGAGATGAAGATGGCCCGCAGGCGATGGGGGCGCACGCGGTGCTCGAGCATCTGCCACTGGGTGCCTTCGCCGCAGTCTATCAGGTAGTGGTGCGCGCCCACCGTGAGCACCTGCGCCGTGGGGTGGCGCGTAAGTACCGGCGTAGCCGAGGCCGAGCCCAAAATCTTCAACTCAAAAGTCAAGGCGTAATGGTTGTCAGTTGATAGTTGGCGGTTGCCAGGGGGCTGGTAGAGGGGTAACAAAAAGTTGGTTGCCGGTTGCCAGCTTCAACAAACTGACAACTGACAACCAACCACTGACAACTTAAGCCTACTCTTTATCCGTGAGGTCGCGCTCGATGGCGTGCAAAAACACCCGGTCGATGCCTTCTTCTACCGTGGGCAGAATGTGAAGAACCGACTCCAGCTTGCTGATGGTGATGAGTTTGAGTACATGGTCTTGCAAGCCCGTGAGGACGAGCAGGCCGCCGGTGGAGTTGCACAGGCGGTTGGCAATAAGAATGGAGCTCAGGCCCGACGAATCCGTGTACTTCACGTTGGTCAGGTCCAGAATCAGATTGTTAATGCCTTCGGCGTTAAGCTTCACAAACTCCGATTTGAGGTCGGGCGCAACGGTGGTGTCGAGCTTCTTTTCCTCAATGGTGATGATGGTGTAGCTTTCTTTTTTATCAATCGTGTACTTCATACAGCGTAGGCAAGGAGGGTAAGAGAACGGCGAAGGTAAATGAAAAAACCCAAAATTTTGGGTGATGTTCCTATGAACTTGGCTAATGTTTTGCGGGGAAACGTGACCCTGCAATAGCAGGGCCAGAAAATGTCAGCGACGCCCAGGTCGATTGCCAGTCGGCGCGGTCGCGCAGTTGGGCCGGCGCCTGGGTCATGTCGACGGTAGCCAGCAGGTATGGCCCCGGTCCGGATAGTCGTAACAGCACGCGGCCGTTTTGGTTGGCGCGCACCGTAAAATGGGTGGTGGGCAGGCCCCCGGCCTGGCGCTGCCATATCTGCACGGCTGCCCCAGTGGCCGGCTTGCCCCCGCGCAACACCCGCACCGTGAGGGATTTGCCCGTAGCCAGGCGATAAGGATTCTGTTCGGGCACCAGCTCCAGCGGCAGGCCGTACACATGGCGCCAAGCGCTGTCGGCAGCGGCAGCCGGGGCGCTGGCTTCGCCAACCTGCACCAGCGCCTTGGCGCAGCGGCTGTAGGTTTCCCGGCCCGGGGTGGCCTGCTGGTCGCGCTCCTGGCGCAGCTTCAGGGCCGAGTCGAGGCCTTCTTCGCGCAGGTACGCGGTGAACTGCTCGGCCGTCAGCTCAATAAAAGAATTGGTGGAGCGCAGCAGCACCACGTGCGTGCCCGGTAGGGCAAAGGTGAACGCGGTGCGAAAAGTATCAGTGGGCGCGACGCCCGGGGCGGGCGTGAGCGCCGTAGAATCGGTGGGGCCGAAGCGCACCAGCCGCCGCACCTTCTCGGCTTTGGTAGTCCAGGGCCCGCCTTTGAAATTCTCGCCGATAAGGGGACGAATGCTAAGCGTTTGGCCGGGCTTCAGGCGGAAGCGCGGAGCTTCCAGCCAGAACTCGTGGCCCAGCACGGTGAGGCCAGCCGAGACGCAGAGGCCAATGGTGAGGGAAAGCCGGCGCATGGAGGTTAATCAAAAGAAAAAGTATACCGAAGACAGCTCAACCGCCTTACCGCTCCAGGGCCAGGGCGTAGGCGTGGTCGTAGTGCACGCGCAGGTTTTTCCAGTCGAACAGCTCGGCGGAGCTTTCCACGGCGTTGCGCTGCATGATGCGCTCCCGGCGGGTGTGCTGCACAAACTGCCACATCATGTCGGTGAGTTCTTCGGCCGATTCGTCGAAAGACTTTTCCTGGCGGTGCACCACGAAAATGCCTTTTTGTTCGGGGTCCGGGATGGTTTGCAGCACGTAGTCGCCAAAGCCCGAGAGGTCGGAGGTGATGGCGGGCACGCCGCGGGCCACGCACTCGAGCGGGGTGTAGCCCCACGGCTCGTAGTAAGACGGGAACACGCCCAGGTGGCAGCCGCGCACAAACTGGCCGTATTCCATGCCCAGCAGGGGCGAGGCCGGCGACACAAAATCGGGGTGGTACACCATTTTCACCCGGTCGTGGCGGTTGTTGAGCAGGTTGGCCCGCCGCATAAAGTCCAGGATGTCGTCGTCCTGGTCGTTCACCAGGTTGTGGGTGATGACGGGGGGCAGGGCGTTGGTTTTCCAGCTTTGCAGCGTGCGGCGGTAGCGCAGCTTCCAGTAGTCGTCCACCATCGAGCCCAGTTCGGGCAGCTTGTGGTCGGGGCTGGAAGCAGCCGCATAAAACAGCCGCTCGCCCACCTGCTGCTCGATGGCCCGGCAGGTTTCGTGTACTTCATCGAGCATGGCGCGGCGCTCGAGCACCTGCGGGTTGATGCTGGTGAAGGGCCGCTTGGTGATGAAGAACATCACTACCTGGCCTTCGAGGCCGCTGGCCTGCAGGCGGTGGTTGAGCCGGGCCAGGGCTTCGAGCGTCAAATCGAAGCCTTTGTTGTGGTATTCGTAGCGGCCCGAGGTAAAGAAATACAGCGTCTTATCCAAGTCGAACGAGTACGACTGGAAGAAGTGGGCCATCACAAACTCGTGAATCTTGGCCTTGTACTGCTGGTGCAGGTTCTGGAACTCGTGCAGGGCCACAAACCGCTCGATGTTGAGCCCGTTGGGCAGCACCGCGTCCGGAATCCTGTCGAGCAGGTAGATGCACTCGCGCACCGTAAGCTCGCTCACGGTAGTGAACACGTGGCTGCCGTGGGCGGCGGCGCGCTCCATGCGCACGGCCGGCTCAATGTTGAACTTGCGCGCCTCGGCTTCCCAGTTCACCCACATCAGGTGGTCGTAGAAGTTGGGGTCGTTCATGGCCAGGTAGCGGCCGAGCAGGGTGGCGTGGGTAGTAAACAGCAGGTGCACCGGCACCTGCAGGCGGCGCAGCTCCGGGATGGCCACGCCGGTCATCCACTCGTGGAAATGGCCCAACAGGCGCTGGGGCGCCTCCACCTGGGCGGCCACGTGCTGAAAGAAAATCGTGGTGAGGTGCCCGAAGGCAATCACCTGGTGCAGCAAGTCGTCGGTGTCCGGGGCCGGGATGCCGTGGCGCGCCCACAGGTCCGACTTGAGCTGGCCGAGCCGGTCGTAGGCCTGAAACGGGTTGATGAGCACGGTGCGGGGCCGCCCGGTCACGAGCCAGGTGCCGATTTGCACGTCGTAGCCCTGGGCGCGCATGGTGCGCACCGCAGCGGTGTAAGGGTCGGAGGCGGTGTGCACGGCCAGGTCGTCGAGGGGCTCAAACTCGCCCTGCGCCTGGTTGGGGAAGTACGGGCCCAGCAGGCAGTACCGGTCGCCCCAGGCTGGCACGGTGGCCGGCACTTTCGACCGAATCACCGTGTAGATGCCGCCAACCTGATTGCAAACTTCCCAGGCTACCTCCACCAGCAAAGCATCGGGAAACAGGACATCGGGGGCGTGGGGCGTAGGCTGCATAGAAGAATAGTGGAAAGGCGGAGGTTAGAACGCGGCGAAAGGTAAGCCGCTTGATGTTCTGATGCCACCGCAAATGCTATTTTTCGGCGGACCGCCCCGGAATTCCGTTTAGCCCGGTACCGAAACTTCGCGGCGCGGCGCCTGTTACCTGCATTCCTTTATATAAATAACCCCGCCCTCATGGCCGATACCACCAACGTCCTCGTTCTCGAACACCCGGTGCTGCCCGTGCTCACGCAGCGCCGCAGCCCCCGCGCCTACACCAGCCAGCCCGCGCCCACCGAGGTGCTGCAGCAGGTGTTCGCCGCGGCGTCTTCGGCCGCCTCGTGCTTTGGCGAGCAGCCCTGGCGCTACCTCGTGGGCACCCGCGCCAGCAGCCCCGAGGCGTACGAAAAAATCCTCGCCAGCATGGGCGAATTCAACCAGGTGTGGGCCAAAAGCGCACCCGTGCTGGCCGTGAGCATTGCCAAGCTGCACTTCTCGCACGACGACAACCCCAACGCCTGGGCCCGGCACGACGTGGGCCAGGCTACCGCCACGCTGGCCATTCAGGCCACCGAGCCTGGGCCTGCAGGTGCACCAGATGGCCGGCTTCTCGGCCGATAAAATCCGGGCGGCTTTCAGCCTGCCGGACGGCTACGAGCCCGTGGCCGTGTTCACGCTGGGCTACCCCGGCGACCCCGCCATCCTGCCCGATGGGCTGCGCGAAAAAGAAACGACGCCCCGCGTGCGCAAGCCCCTCGGCGAGTTCATGTTTGAAGGGGCCTGGCCCACGCCGGCCTCCGAGCGCTACGACGTGGCTCCGGTGTAAATAATTGGCTATGCCAGCCAATTATTTTTATATTAGTAGCTAACAATCAAACTGTTCAGCTATGAAAAATATTGGCATTCTGGGCTCGGGCGTGGTGGCCACCACGCTGGGCGATGGTTTCTTGAAGCAGGGCCACGCCGTGATGCTGGGCACCGGGCACCCCGAGAAGCTGGCCGAGTGGCAAGCCAACGCCGGGCCCGGCGCCCGGGTGGGTTCCATGGCTGAGGCGGCCGCTTTTGGCGAGCTGCTGGTGCTGGCCGTGAAGGGCCACGTGGCCGCGCATCTGCTGCGCACGCTGGACGCCAACACGCTGGACGGCAAAACCGTGATTGATGCCACCAACCCCATCTCCGAAACCCCACCGGAAAACGGCGTGCTTCACTTCTTCACCAACTTCGACGAGTCGTTGATGGAAGCCTGCCAGACGGCTGTGCCGGGGGCGCATTTCGTGAAAGCTTTTAGCAGCGTGGGGGCGCACCTGATGGTGCAGCCGGATTTTGGCGGCACGCAGCCCAGCATGTTCATCTGCGGCAACGACGCTGACGCTAAAGCCGAGGTAGCCGGGATAGTGCGCGCCTTTGGCCACGAGCCCGAAGACATGGGCGGCGCCGAAGCCGCCCGCGCCATCGAGCCGCTGTGCATTCTTTGGTGCATTCCCGGCTTTCGGTCCAACGAGTGGGGCCATGCTTTTAAGCTACTGAAAAAGAATTGATTGTATTTAGGGCGGTGCCCGGATGCCTGGGCCGGGGCCTTGGGACGGGCGTTGGCATTGGGCCCGGACAGGTGCCCGGTTGGTGTTCGGCGTTCATTCCTTCTCTCTTGATAAACCCCTGACGCGGTAGTTGGCCATGTCGAATGAAGCAGACTCTCCGGCCTGGCATGCCCTTGGTGTTGAACAGTGTGTTCAGCAGCGGCCACTACCGCTGCCCACGGCCTGAGCCAACCCGAGGCCGAACAGCGGCTGGCCCGCTACGGCCCCAACAGGCTGGCCGAGAAGCCGCCCCGTTCGGCGTGGCTTAAGTTTATCGACCAGTTCAAAAACGTACTGGTGCTGGTGCTGGTCGGGGCCACGGTGCTGGCCGCCGTCATTGGCGACGTGCAAGATGCCCTGGTGATACTCGTCGTGGTGTTGTTCAACGCTGTGCTGGGCTTTTATCAGGAGCACCGGGCCGAAGCGACCCTGGCTGCCCTGCGCCAGATGCTGGCCCGGCACGCCCGCGTGCGGCGGAACGGGCAGACGCTGGAGATTGACGCCGAGCAGGCGGTGCCAGGCGATGTGGTGCTGCTGGACGCCGGCGACCAGGTGCCCGCCGATGGCCGCGTGCTGGCTGCGCACAACGCCGAAGTGGCCGAAGCTTCTCTCACCGGCGAGTCGCAAGCCGTGGGCAAACAGGCCGCCGCCCTGCCCCACGCCGAGCTGGCGCTGGCCGAGCGGGCCAACATGGCCTACATGAACACGGTGCTCACCCGCGGCCGCCTGGAGCTGGCCGTGACGGCTACCGGCATGCGCACCGAAATGGGCCGCCTCAGCGGCCTGCTGGAGGCCGCGCCCGAAAGCCCCACGCCGCTGCAGGTGCAGCTCAATGCCCTGGGCAAGCGCCTGGCCGGCATCGCCGGGGTGGTGGTGGCCCTGATTTTTGTGCTGGGCCTGTTGCGGGGCGACTCGCTGGTGCACACCAGTCTGACCTCCATTGCCTTGGCGGTGGCGGCCATTCCCGAGGGGCTGCCGGCAGTGGTCACGGTGATACTGGCCATCGGCATGCACCGCATGGCCCGGCACCAGGCCATCGTCAAAAAGCTGTCGGCCGTAGAAACGCTGGGTTCCACCACGGTTATTTGCTCGGATAAAACCGGCACGCTGACGCTCAATCAGATGACGGCCCGGAAGCTGTTCTACCAGGGGCAGAACTTTGACGTGAATGGCGAAGGCTACGCTGCCACCGGCACGATTGAGCGCGAGGCCGGCGGCCCTCTGCCCGACTTTCGGCCCTTGCTGCTGCCGGCGGCCCTGTGTTCCGATTCCCGCATTCATGAGGGGCAGCTCCTTGGCGACCCTACCGAGGGGCCTTACTGGCACTCGCCGCCAAAGGGGGCCTCGAACCAGCCGCGGCCTCGGCGCGCAGCCCCCGCACGGCCGAAATCCCGTTCGATTCGGCGCACAAGTTCATGGCTACTTTTCATCGGGAAGGCGAGCAGGTGCGCATGCTCGTGAAGGGGGCCCCCGATGCGCTGCTGGCACGGGCCACCCGCTGGCTGAGCGCCGCGGGCGAAGCGCCGCTCGACGAGCCCGCCCGGGCCGTTTTTGAGGCGGCAAACGGGGCCTTTGCCGGCCAGGCGCTGCGCGTGCTGGCCGTGGCCGGACGCGTCATTCCAGCCGTCGAATTCAACCCCGCTGCCGACCTGATGGCCTGGGCTCATGAACTGGTGCTCATTGGGCTGGTGGGCATCATCGACCCGCCCCGGCCCGAAGCCCGCGAGGCCATTCGGCTATGCCAGCAGGCCGGCATTCAGGTCAAGATGATTACCGGCGACCACCGCCTCACGGCCGCTGCCATTGCCCGCGCGCTGGGCCTGGAAGGGGCCGTGCTGACCGGAGCCGAGCTCGACCAAATCGACGTGGCCGAGCTAGCCCGGCACATCGAAGCAACGGCGGTGTTTGCGCGCGTGGCCCCCGAGCACAAGGTCAAGATTGTGCAGGCCCTCAAGGCGCGGGGCCACGTGGTGGCCATGACCGGCGACGGCGTGAACGACGCGCCGGCCCTGAAGAATGCCGACATCGGCGTGGCCATGGGCATCACCGGCGCGGCCGTGACCCGGGAGGCGGCCACGATGGTGCTCACCGACGATAATTTTGCCACCATCGTGGGCGCGGTGCAGGAGGGCCGCACCATCTACGACAACATCATTAAGTTTGTCCGCTTCCAGCTTTCCACCAATATGGGGGCCATCGCCACCATGCTCGGCGCGCAACTGCTGGGCCTGCCCACCCCATTCACGGCCGTTCAGCTCCTGTGGGTTAACATCATCATGGACGGCCCCCCAGCCATGACCCTGGGCCTGGAGCCGGCCCGGGCGGGCATTATGCAGGAGCCCCGCGCCGGGCCGATGAGCGTATTTTATCCCTGCCTCGCTTCACCCGGCTGCTGCTCTACGGCATCGTTATGGCCGTGGGCACCCTGGGGCTGCTGCACTACGCGCTGGAGCGCGGCCAGGCCTACGCCCTGACCCTGGCTTTCACCACGTTCGTGCTATTTCAGTTCTTCAATGTGTTCAATGCCCGCGCCGAGCACCATTCGGCTTTCAACCAGCATTTCTTCAGCAATGGCAAGCTGTGGGTGGCCCTGGGCCTGGTGGTGGGCTTGCAGGTGCTGGTGGTCCATTGGCCCCCGGCCCAGGCCATCTTTCAAACCACGGCCCTGAGTGCGCCCGATTGGGGCCGCGCCGCCGCCGTGGCTTCCGCCATTCTGCTCCTGGACGAAGCCCGGAAGCTGGTCGTGAAGGGCTTTACGAAGTAGCGGAATGGGGCTAGTGCAGCGGCCGCTTCTTAATGATACCGCCCTGGGCATCGTCGATGCCGTATTGAATGATGAAGGCCTGCGGGTCGATGCGCTGCACTTCGGCCCGCAGGCGCGGCAGCTCGAGGCGCGTGACCACGGTGAAGACGATGTCGCGCAGGGCGAGCTGGTCGCCGCGCTTGCCGTACCCGGATTTGCCCTGGTACAGCGTCACGCCCCGGCCCAGCCCGGTGGTGATGGCCAGGCGAATGGCCTCGCTGTGCTCCGACACGATGGTGACGCCCGTGTACTGCTCGATGCCGTTGAGCACAAACTCCATCACGCGGGCGGCGGCAAAGTAGGTAATCATGGAATACAGGGCCGACTCGGTGCCCAGGATGAACACCGCCGCCGAGAAGATGACCAGGTTCAGAATCAGGATGATGTCGCTGACCTTGAGCAGCACCAGGTGGCGGCTCACGAGCAGGGCCGCGATTTCGGTGCCGTCGAGCACGGCGCCGCCCCGCATGGCCAGCCCAATGCCGGCCCCGATGAAGACGCCCCCGAACACGGCCGTCAGCAGCGGGTCGGGCGTGACGTCGGGAAACGGCACCAGGGCCAATACCAGGGCCAGCCCACCGATGCCAATGGCGCTGCGCAGGGCAAAGCGGCGCCCCATCTGGCGGTAACCCAACGCCACGAAGGGCAGGTTAATCACCAGAATGAGAACAGCCAACGGCAGCTTTAGCGCTGCCGCGAGCAGCATCGAAACACCCGTGACGCCGCCGTCGATAAAATGGCTGGACAGTAGAAACGCCTTCAGCCCAAAGGCCGCTGAAACGACCCCGGCAATGATGAAAGCCGCGTTTTGCAGCTCGGAGTTTGGGTCGTTGATGTTGGAGGCGCGAGTAGCCGTAGTCATAGTGCGGGAGGGCAGAATTGGGGAAAGCCCGGGCTTTCGGACCGAGGCAGAAAGTGTTGCGGCCCATCAGGGAAACTGCCCCGCCCATGCCTGAGCACGGACGCGGGGCGCCTGGGAACTAGTCTTCCTGCGACAAAATAAGCACGGCGTACGGCGCGATGCCAATGCTGCCGTGCCAGCCGTAGCCGTCGTACTCGCCCTCGTGGGCTTCGATGCCTAAGCTTCCGTGGTCGGAGAATTCGCCGTCGTAGCCCCGCCAGTCGCTGTTGAGGCGCACGTGCCAGTGGCCGGGGCCGGGCAGGCCAATGGTGTAGGCCGCGTGGGTTTGGTTGGCGAAATTGGCCAGCACCACGGTGGTATCGCCGGGGCCGCCGTCATTGGCCCAACGGGCAAAGGCCACCAGCTTGGCGTCGTTGTTCACGTGAAACACGCGGGTGTGCTGCCCGCTCAGGCCTCGGGTGTGGCCGCCGGCGTTGCGGCGCAGCGCAATCAGGTCGCGGTAGAGGTGCACCAGGCCGGGGCGGGCGGCCACGTGCTCCCATTGCAGGGGCTCGGTATCGACAAACGCCCCATCGGCCAGAAACTCCTGGCCCTGAAACAGCATGGGAATGCCCGGGGCCGTGAGCACCAGGGCCGCGCCCAGCGTCGCGCGCTTTTGGGAAACCAGTGGGCGGCGTCGCCGGGCATGATTTCCTCGGGCACGCGGCTTTTGCCGTTGGCCACCTCGTCGTGGCTTTCGGTGTAGATGACGCGGCGGAAGGCGTCGTCGTTGTAAGTCTGGGTGAGGGCCTGGGCCACGGCCAGCATGTCGCGGTCGGCGTCTTCGTGGGCGGTCAGGGCTTTCACCACGGGTACACGAAGGAGTTGTCCCACTGCGAGTTGAAGCCCTGGCCGCCGGTGGCCACGCTGTCGGTGATGCGCGAATTGCTGCGCATGTCCTCGGCGATGGTGATTTTCCAGGGCATGGTCTGGTCGATTTCCTCGTTTATCCAGCGCATCAGGCTCCAGCCGTCGGGCAGGTCGGCGCCGGGGTCTTCCTCGCCGTGCACGTTGCGCACGAAGGCAATGGCGTCCATGCGCAGGCCATCCACGCGGTAGTCGTGCAGCCACATCAGGGCATTGTCGCGGATGTACTGGCGCACCTCGGGGCGGCCGTAGTCGGGGCGGTTGTGGCCCCAGGGGGTTTCGGCGCGCCAGTCGTTGTAGAAGTAGATGCCGCCGCCGTCGTTTATGCTCCAGCCGTCGAACTGCCAGAGGTCAAGGTCGCCGGGCCCGAAGTGGTTGTACACCACGTCGAGCACCACCGCGATGCCCAGGCTCGTGGGCCTTCTTCACCATTTCCTTGAAGGCCACCGGCCCGCCGTAGTCGCTTTCCAGGGCAAACGGGTTGGCCGGATTATAGCCCCACGAGCGGCTGCCCGGAAACTCGGTGGCCGGCAGCAGGCTCAATGCAGTTGATGCCCAAATCGCGCAGGTACGGCAGCTTCTCGGCCACGCCCAGAAAGGTGCCCACGCGGTCGGCATGGGGGGCGTTGAAGGTGCCCACGTGCAGCTCGTAAATCACCAGGCTCGTTCCAGGGCGGCATCTGGAAATTGTCGTCGCCCCAGTCAAAGTGCGGGTCGTGCACCACCGAGGAGCCGGCAGAGTTGGTTACCTGCCGGGCGTAGGGGTCGTTGCGGTCAAACGCGTTGCCGTTGTGCCTGATGTGGTATTTGTACTCGTCGCCGGGCCGGGCGTCGGGCACGTCGACGGCCCAGTAGCCGTCGGCCTCGTGTTGCAACGGGTGTTTGGTGGGCTTCCAGTCATTAAACGTGCCTACGACGGAGACGGCATCGGCGTGCGGGGCCCACACCCGGAACGTGGTGCCGGCCGCGTGGGGCACGGCGCCCATGCCCGGCTGCGGGGCCGAAGGAAGCGAGGTAACTTTTTTCTTGAGGGAGACTTTGGGGGCCGCGGTGGCGCGGATGGGGGTGGAAGGGGCAGGCATGACAAAGAGAAATCCGCGCTGCCCGGAGTGCCGAAAATGCGGCCGATGCTGGACAGCACGTAGCTCAACAATACGAGACTCGCTGTTTTTTGGCTATCTGGCGCCTAACTGCTTCAGGTGGAAGGCCGTGGAGGTGCTCGGCTGAGCCCAACCATGACCCGGCTGCGGGCGGGGCGCCCGCGCGGGCCGTGCTCCGCTTTTTTGCCGACTTTCGGGCATGAAAGCCGAGACCCCTACGCCTGAAGCTCAGGACCGCACCACGCTTTTTAACCGCCGGCACCCGCGGCGGCAGCTTGCCAAAGCCCTCGGGCATTTTGGGCCGGCCCTGGTGCTGGTGAGCGGGGTAGCGCCCATTCTTTCGGGAGCCGAGCCCTTCACCTTCATGGCCGGCCTGGAGCTGGCGGCGGGCGCCGCCTATCTCGCCCTGATGGTGCGCGAGCCTGGTGCACCTGCGGCACAACCCGTTTCATCAGGAGCAGGTGGCGTGGCTGGAGCTGGCCGCGGCGGCCATACTGGCCCTGGAGAGCTACCACATCTGGCACCGCCACCACGTGGCCGAGCCTGGCCGGGGCCCCGCACCGCCTGCACGTGTTGCCGTGGCTCTACGCCGCCGTGGCGTGCATGTACGTGGTGCTGTCCTTGCGCATGCGGCAGCTCGCTAGCCGCTTGTACCTGCACCTGCACGGCGATGGGTTTGCTGTGCGCACGGGGCAGCTCGGTAGCGCGCACCACGTGCGCTGGGCCGACGTGGCGGCCGTGGAGCCGGCCGGGCCCACGGGGTGCTCATCCGGCGCCTCGACGGGCAGGAGCATCGCATTGCCTTCGATAGGCTGCACGACGGCCCCGCCCACCGCGACCGGCTGCTGGCACACGCCCGGCAGGCAATGAAGGACGCCTCATAAAGAATTGAGCTAAAGATACTTGTGGGCAATAACGGCAGCCACTGCCGCGGCGACCAGTGCGATAATTTTGGAACGCCATGAGCAAATTGGGCGGCTTGCGTGTTCTTTGCCCATTGTTCATTACCCCTTTTGTTAGATGCGCCGTCCCAAACCCGTCATTTTTGGTCTTTATGGCTGGTCGCCCGAATACGGCTTCCGGTATATCCACCCCGCCAACCGCCGCTCGTTTGAGCTGCTGGAGCCCGTGGGCAAACTATTTGAGAAAATCAGCGAAGACGAAGAAGGCGAGTGGGTCACGATTCGCTACGACGAGCAGCAGTTTCTGGTGCGGCCAGAGCTCTTCAAAGAGATTTACCACCGGCCCAAGTTCAGCTTCGGCGATTCGGTGGAGGAAGTGACGCCCGCCCCGGGCCAGTACCGCCACTTCGGGCAGGTGTCCGACGTGTTCTGGGACGAAGCCACCGACACGGCTTCCTTTCAGATAGTGGAGCGCAAGCGCAAGCTGCCGCGCGTGTTCACGGCCGCCGAGCTCCGCGCCGACTAGACGCTGCGCTTAATTAGGAATGAGGAATGAGGAATGAAAGTGTGTCATGCTGAGCTTGTCGAACCGAAGGTCGGCGTAGCCAAGCATCTCGCGTGCAGCACGAACCCAATCGTCTGTCATGCTGAGCGGAGCATCTTATCAGGCCAGCACGAATTGTTGAACCGTGAGAAGATGCTTCGCTCCGCTCAGCATGACAGACGGCGCGGGCGAGATGCTTGGCTACGCCGACCTTCGGTTTGACAAGCTCAGCATGACGTTCTTCTGCTCACTGCTCACTGAGGTCAAGCGCTATTTCAGCCCAACGGCAATGCCGCCGACTACGCTGGCGATGCCCAGCAAAATGAGCAGCGCGTATAGGGGCCACACAAACTTCAGCCACTGGTCGAAGCGCACGCCACAGGCCGCGAGCATGGCCATGAGGGTGCCGTTGGTGGGGGTGATGAGCTCGCAGAGGCCGGCGCCGTACTGAAACGCCAGCACCATAACCTGGCGCGACAAACCAATGAGGTCCGAGAGCGGTGTGAGCAGCGGCATGGTGAGCGTGGCCTGGCCGCTGCCGCTGGGCACGGGCACGTGCAGGGCCGTTTGCACGGCCATCATTCCCAGCGCAGCAAACGTGACGGGCAAATGCGCCAGCGGCGTGGCCAGGCCGTTGACAATCGTATCGACGATGCTGCCCTGCTCGAGCACCACGAAAATGGCCCGCGCAAAACCAATGAGCATGGCCGAAAAGGCAATGTCGCGGAAGCCCTGCACGAAGCCCTCGGCGGTGCCGGTGGCGCCCAGCCCGCCCAGCAGCCCGGCGCTCACGCCCAGCACGAAAAAGAGCGCCGACATCTGCTCAAAATCCCAGCCCAACTTCAGCACGCCGTAGGCAAACACGGCGAACGTGACCAGCAGCAACAGCAGCACCAGGCCGTGGCGGCCGGCGCCACGCTGGTCGGCAGCCACGTCGGCGGTCGTGATTTCGGGCGCGATGCGGTGGCGGGTCGCATAGCGCACGGTGCCCACTATCCAGACCGTGACGGCCACGGCCAGAAACGCCAGGCGCCAGCCCCGCCCGAGAGCAGCGGCAGTTGAGCCAGCTTCTGCGCGATGCCCACCTGAAACGGATTGATTGGGCTGAACGAGGCGCCCACAAAGGCCGCCCCTGCGCTGGCCGCCACGGCCGTGAGCGTGGGAAAGCCCAGCCGCCGCATGAGCACCAGCAGCACGGGCACCAGCGGGATGATTTCCTCACCCATGTTTTCCAGGGCGCCCATGGTGGCAAACAGCAGGCACACCAGCGGAATCACGACCACCTCGCGGCCGTGGGCTTTGACGAGCAGCCAGTCGACGCCGTGGCGCAGGGCACCGGTCTGGTCCACGACTGTGAAAGCGCCGCCGGCCAGGAAAATGAGGAACACCACGGCGGCCGCATCGGCCAGGCCTTTGGGAATGTCTACCACCATCTCGAGCGGGCCCACGGGCGTGGCGGGCACGCGGTGGTAGGAACCGGCCACCACCACGTCGCGCCCGGTGGCGGGGTCTTTCTGGCGGTCGAAGCGGCCGGCCGGCAGCACGTAGCTCAACGCCGCGGCCAGTATAATAAAACCCACCAGTAGCACCAGCGGGTGAGGAAAGCGAAAGGTGTTCATGGCACAAAGTAGGGCGGCTACGCACGAACTTTGCAAAACCACCGTTGCGCCCCCATGACCATTGCCGACTTCAAAGCCTTGCACCAGCGCCGCCAAGCCGAGCACCTCGCCCGGCACGGCCACCGCCTGGCCGAGCGCCAGGAAGACAGCTTCGACCTGACGCTGTACGCCGTGGAAGGCTTTTACGCGGAAATCTGGCGGAGCCGCGGCGAGGAGCAAATCCTCTTCATCCACGTGTTTCAGAAGCCGGCCGGGCTCGGCGACTACCTTCGCCTGGTGCAGCTCCCGACCAACTTATAGGTCCTTGCGCCGCCCCGGGCTGCTGCCGCCTTAAAGCGCGCCGACCACGGCGCTCCACGCCACGAACAGCCCAATAATCGCCAAGCCGGCCCAATGCCAAATGGGCGCCGAAACGCCCTCTTTGAGCTCCTGGGCCGCGCCGCGTACTTCCAGCGGCATGTTCTGCTGCTCCCAGGCGCTCAGGCAATGCGTGCATTGGGCCACGGCGGGCTTGCCGATGGGGAACAGCGGAATCCAATACACGTGCGCGTACCGGCTGAATACGCTTAGCTGCAGGGTTTCGGGGACGGTGCAGGTAGGGCAGGTGACGGCGGGCAAGGGCTCGGTGCGCACGTGAGCACCTTTGGTTCCGAAAATAATCATGGAAGAGTAGGAGTGGGTCGAGAGGCAAAAGGGATAAAGTGGGGCGGTAAAAATAGGAGCAAATTGGAATAAAACCAGGGACTTACGCGTGATAATTGCTTGGTAAATTACTTATTCAAATAATCCAGCCAACGCGTGGCACATGCTACCTTGGCCGCATGAAACGCATCTTGCCGTGGGCCTTCGCCTTGCTCAAATTCGTGTCGGGCTATTTCCTCATCAGCCCGGTGTATGAGCTGCAGCGCGACGAATACCTCTACCTCGTGCAGGGCCAACACCTGGCCTGGGGCTACCTGGAAGTGCCGCCGCTCATCGCGGCGCAGGCCTGGGCGGCGCTGGCGCTGGGCGGGGGCGAGGGCTGGGTGAAGTTCTGGCCCTTTCTGTGGGGCGCGGCCACGGTGTATGTGGTGGTGCGGCTGGCCGGGCGGCTGGGAGGCGGCTGGTTTGCCCAGGCCCTGGCGGGTACCTGCTACCTGGGTTCGGCTTTCGCCCGGCTCAATATTCTGTTTCAGCCCAACTCGTTTGAGGTGTTTGGGTTTGTGGCGTGCCTGTATGCTTTGGTGGGCTACATCCAGGAGCATCGGCCGCGCTACCTATACGCTATGGGGCTGTGCCTGGGGCTGGGCCTGCTCAACAAGTACACCACGCTGTTTTTTATTGCGGCGCTGGGTGGCGCGCTGCTGCTTACGCCCCAGCGCCGGCTGCTGCTCCAGCGCCACTTCTGGGGCGCGGCGGGGCTGGCGCTGCTGCTGTGGTTGCCCAACGTGGTGTGGCAGCTGCGGCACGGCATTCCGTTTTTGCACCACATGGCCCTGCTCAAGCAAAGCCAGCCTGGTGCACGTGGAGCCGGCCGATTTTTGAAAGCCCAGCCTGCTGATGTGTTTGCCGGCCACCTGGGTGTGGGTGCCCGGGTTGCTGGCCCTGCTGCTGGGGCACGACTTCAGGCCGTACCGGGCTGTGGGGCTGGTGGCGGTGCTGGGCGTGGGGCTGCTGGCCGTTCTGCACGGCAAGGATTATTACGCCCTGGGCTACTACCCGGTGCTGTTTGCTTTTGGGGCGGTGTGGTGGGAGCAGCGGTTGGCCCGGGCCGGCCGGCGACCGCAAGTGGCCCGGGCGCGTTTTGGGTGGACCAAGGTGCTGCAGCTGGCCATGGTGCTTTTCCCGCTGGCATTCCTGCTGTTTTTCCTGCCGCTGATGTCCCCGGTGCGGAGCCCTGCCACCATGGCCGCGCTGCGCCCCGCTATGCCCACCTGGGCATATACCGGTGGGAAGACGGCCAGCAGCACGCCCTGCCCCAGGACTACGCCGACATGCTGGGCTGGCGCGAGCCTGGCCGACAAAACCTGGGCCGCCTACCAAAGCCTGCCCGATTCGGTGCGCGCCCACACCCTCATCTTCTGCGCCAACTACGGCCAGGCCAGCGCCATCAACTACTACAACCGGCGCCGCGCACTTCCCATAGCCAATAGCTTAAACGGCAGTTATTTATTCTGGTACCCGACGCTAAACCACCACCGGGCCATCATCATCGTCGACGACGAGCCCGACGACCAGCTGGCCCCGCATTTTGGCGCCTACCGTCGCTTCGGGTCCGTTACCAACCCCTTTGCCCGGGAGTGGGGCACGCACATCACCATCGGCCTGCTGCCCGACAGCACCGTGCAGGCCCTCGTGCGCCGCGAATGGCGGGCCGCCCTGAGCCAGTGGGAGGGCCCGGCCAGGTAAAAAGACAAAACTCATATCGCGGCCTGGCCCAATTCTAGCCCAGCGCCGCTTTCACGGCGAAGGGGAATTCGGCCACACTTTCCCACGGGCCGTTGCGGTAGGCCCACAGGTGCAGCCCGGTCCCCACGGCTCCGAAGGGAGCAAAATCGGCCTGCAGGTCGGCCAGCAGCTGCCGGGCTTCGGCGGGGTCCACCTTGTTTTGAACGGTGATGTGGGGCTGCAGCTTCTGCTGGTCCTGCGGCGTAAGGGAAGGTCCAAACGTGTGCTGCAGCTGCCGGTGCAGGGCCTGCAGCTTAGGGTTTTCGAGCACGAAAGCCACGCCCCGGCCCAGGAAGCGCAGCCCCGTCACCTGGAGCGGGAGCTCCGTATGGGCCAGGCTGCAGGTGCGCAGCTGCTCGCACACGGCGTCCAGCTCCGGGCCAGGCAAGTGATGAAAGAGCGTGAGGTGGGCCTCCAGATAGTTGATTTTGGGTGGGAAATGCCGGCGGCGGAGGGCGTTGAAATACGTCTGGGCCGCATCGTCGAGCGTGAGCGTGAGGATGAGCGGGGCAGCAGCAAGGTAGGACATAAAGCAGAGCGAAAGCGAAGCGGAACAGGTACGCAGATTTAGCTCAATTCGTCGGTTTTTTCTGCTTTATCATGCAGGTAAGAGCTTGGCTTGCAAATGGCTAAAAACCGATAAAATCAATTAATTAGAAGCAGTACGAAGGACTGTATCTGACCTGAAAAACGTTGGTAAAATATCCGTCACTTACCCGTTTTTATGCTCACTGCCGGCTCTCAGGTTTCCCTTTCCGACACCTTGCTTACCGACCAGCCGGCTTCGGTCTCGGCCCCGCGCACGCATTCGGCCAAGCTGTGGCTGCCCCAGCGCGTGGTGTTCACTCCTGATGCCCTGGACGAAGAGTTCGGCCAGCAAATCCTGGCCCGCGTTTCAACCCAAAACCTGGAAGTTGAGCTGCTGAAAAGCAACCGCCTCACCGGCCTGCGCCAGGACGACGTGCGCGCCACCTACCGCACCGCCAAAAACACCCTGGCCATCGTGAAAGCGCCCGCCGGCGCCCTGCGCCTGCAGCCCACCCCGCCATCGGCCGACTGGCAGCTCAACATGGCCGAAGGCTGCCCCGCGCATTGCCAGTACTGCTACCTGGCCGGCTCGCTCAGCGGCCCGCCCGTGGTGAAGGCCTTCGCCAACCTGCCCTGCTGGCCAACACCGCCACCTACGAGCAGCCCGGCCGCGTGGTGAGATTCGAGGCCGCCTGCTACACCGACGTGCTGGGCATCGAGCACCTCACCGGCAGCCTGGCCGAGGCTGTGCGCCACTTCAGTACCCGCGAAGGCGCCCAGCTGCGCTTCGTGAGCAAGTACGACCACATTGGGCCGCTGATGGGCCTGGCCCACCACGGCCGCACCCGCGCCCGCTTTTCGCTCAATGCCGAGCCCGTGGCCCGGCGCCTGGAAGGCGGCACCGCCTCGGTAGAGGCGCGCATGCAGGCCCTGCGCCGGCTGGCTTTGCCGGTGGCACTCGGGGGCGGGGGCTACCCCGTGGGCGTGGTGCTGGCGCCCATCATGCCCATTCCCGACTGGCAGCAGCACTATACCGAGCTGCTCGACCGCCTGCAGCAGGCTCTCGATTTCGATTGCGACCTGACCATGGAGTTCATCACCCACCGCTTCACGCCGGGCTCGAAAGACGTGCTGCTGCAGTGGTACCCCAACACCAGCCTCGACCTGGCTGAGGAAGGCCGCGCCGTGAAGCGCAACAAGTTCGGCGGCCTGAAATACGTGTACCAGCCCGAGCAGATGAAAGCCATGAAAGCCTGGTTTTACACCGAGTGGCAGCGCCGTTTTCCGGCCGCGCCGGTACAGTACTGGACGTGACGCTGCGTTTAATGAAGAATGAGGAATTGGGCGAAGAGTGGCGGTTAACTCCCCTCCTTAGTTAAGGAGGGGACGCCGCAGCTTCAGCTGCGGCTGGGGTGGTTGCGCTCGTTGAACGACTCGCGGCAGAACCGCTGGGCCGGACTCGTTCGGGTATGGTTCAACGACGCAACCACCCCACTCAACTTGACAGTTGAGCATCCCCTCCTCAACTGAGGAGGGGAATTGACCGCCTCACCTCATTCTTCATTAAAACAACGGTCCGGTCTACATTTACCGGATGCTTCCTTACACCCTCGTTATTCAGCACGCTGCGCAGGTGCTTACCCTGGCCGGTGGCCCGACCGACCGCCCACTGGCCGGGCCCGACCTTGGCAATTGGACCGTCATCGAGCACGGCTACGTGGCCTGCGTGGGCGATAAAATAGTGTCCGTGGGGCCGATGGCTGAGCTCAACCTGGCGCACATTGGCCCCGAAACCCGTCTGCTCGATGCCTCTGGCCGGGTGGTGATGCCCGGCCTGGTGGAGTGCCACACCCACCTCGTGTTTGCCGGCAACCGGGCCGATGAGTTTGAGCGCAAGCTGCGCGGCGAATCCTACCTCGAAATTCTGGCCGGCGGCGGTGGCATTCTGAGCACCGTGCGGGCCACCCGCGCCGCTACCGAAGCCGAACTGCTGGCTAATGCCCTGCACCACCTCGAGGGTTTTCGGCGCTACGGCGTGACCACCCTGGAAGCCAAAAGCGGCTACGGCCTCGACCGCGACACCGAACTGCGCCTCGTTCGCGTGGCCCGCGAAGCCGGCCGGCAACAGCCCGTGCGGGTGGTGCCCACCTTCCTGGGGGCCCACGTGGTGCCGCCGGAATTTAAAGACGCCGGGCCGCGCGCCTACGTCGATTTTATCCTGCGCGAAGTGCTGTCGGACCTGAAAGGGGAAGCCGCTTTTGTAGACGTTTTCTGTGAAGAAGGCGCTTTTCCGCTGGCCGTGGCGCGGTATTTCCTGGAGCAGGCCCACAAAATGGGGTTTGGGCTGAAAATCCACGCCGAGCAGTTGCACGACCTGGGCGGCTGCGAAATGGCGGCCGAGCTGGGCGCCACCAGCGTGGACCACTGCGACTACCTCACGCCCGAAGCCGCGGCCCGCATTGCCCAGCAAAGCCAGGGCCGCACCGTGGCGGTGCTGCTGCCCCTGGTGCCGCTGTTTCTGCGGCAGGAGAAGTTCGCGGCGGGCCGGGCGTTCATCGACGAGGGCCTGCCCGTGGCTTTGAGCACCGATTTCAACCCCGGCTCCTGCCCCAGCAAAAACCTGTGGCTGGCCCTGTCGGTGGGCTGCTTGAAAATGGGGCTCACGCCCAAGGAAGCCGTGGCGGCCGTCACGCTCAACGCGGCCTGGGCCATTGCCCAGGCGCACGACTGCGGCAGCCTGGAGCCCGGCAAGCGCGCCGACGTGCTGGTGCTGAACGTGGGCAGCGTGGCCGAAATCCCGTACTGGCTGGGCGAAAACCCGGTGCGCGACGTCGTGATTGGTGGCAACGTATTGTAACGGCAAAGGCATTATCTTATTCCCGCAGGTGTAATTCCCAGGCTACCTCAATTGATAGGAAGCCCCGAATAACACCCCAGCCCCAAGTAAGTAGCGGGACTGCAGGCCCGAGCCGGATTCGGTTAGGGAAGTGAGAAACCGCGTAACCGTGGGTTGAGCCATCAGGTCGAGGCGCGAGGCCACGCGGTAGCGCAGGTCCAGCCCGGCGCTTACGCTCAGGCTGAGCGGGCGGTAGGGGCTGCCGCTGCTGCTCCAGGCGGTGGGGGCGGTGTCGGTGCCGGCGCTGTTTCCGCCCAGGTACCAGGCCGCATCGACCCCCGTTACCACGCCGTAGCGCAGCCGTTCCCGGGCCGGGCCCAGGGTGTAGCCGACCCGCACCGGCACCGTGGCAAAACGGTAGGTGTCCCGCTTGGTGTAGCTGGGAAGGTTCGGGTTTATATTTTGAGGGATTGAGTAAGAGCTTTTAAGCTGGCGCTGCCCCAGCCCGGGTAGGTGTTCTGGCTAGCGTATTCCTGGTAGCCCAAGCCGCCGCTCACGCTCCAGCGCCCGGTGAGCACCCGTTGAATTTGCAGCTGCACGCCGAAGCCCATACTGGCTTTTTCCTGGGCTGCCAGGCGGCTGCCCCAGGAATCGTAAGGCAGCGAATTGGTGCTGGGAATTGGGTAGCCCGGGCTTGAGGAGTTGGCTTGGGCGGTTCCCAACTGCCGGTGGGTGAGGGTAGGCCCTGCCATTACCTGCGCCGCCCAGCGCGAAGGCGCTGCCGGATGCGAAAGCATAGAGTCCGAACTCACCAGCAAATCCGGCCGGTTGAAGGACGGCGTAGCTACCTCAACCGGGCGCATCACCAGCAAGCTGGTCGAAACCGCACTGGCATCGGTTCCGGAGGTGCCCGCAGCAGTTGCGGCACCCGATGCAGCCGTGGCGCTGGTCAGGGTTTCCTTTCGGAAGCCCGCCGGTGCCCCGGGAGTAGGCCGCACCGCCGCGATTGCGCTGGCCGATTGGCTAGTAGTAGTTGGACTTTTTGAATCAGTCAGGCTGGACGCAGGGGATTGATACCCCGTAACCGCAGAGGCTACATGTCCGGACTGCCGCGATAGGCGTTTTGTTGTGCTTGTCGCCGGCGTTCCCGGTTCTGGTTGGGCGTGGCGGGCCGGTCGGATTCCGTCAAATTGGCCAGCCGGCAATCGAACCGGCCTTCTCCGCTTTGCAGCCGCAGCCAGCCCCGCTGAGAAAGTCCCGCCGCTCACCATTTCTGGCGAAGCTGGAGAATGCGTGCTGGTAGCTGCGATAGCGCCTGCTGAGAATTGCTCTGCTGATGTAAGTGGCACTTGTGGTGCTTCTGTCTTATTCTCAGAGTCGATTGCGGAAGGTGTTGCAGTGGAGACTACTGCCGCGCTAGTGGCTGGCTCGTGTATGCTGGCTGCTTCCTGCGAACCTGCTGCTCCGTTTGGGCGCGCTCCGTTTCCGGCCTGAGCCAGCCTGGCCTTGGCGGGTAGTGACCTGGCCGGGGCCGGCTGTGCGCCACCATTGCCAGCCGGCCCCGCCGGCTACCAGAAGCAGCAGGCCCACGAGTAGCACCGGGTTCCAGCGCCGGCGCCGCCGCAGCCTGGGCTGGGCCACCGGCGCCGGGAGCTTCGCCCGAATGCCGGCCCACAGCTGCGCCGGCGGCTCCTGGCCGTAGTCGGCCAGCCGGTCGCGCAGGGCATCGTACAAGTCGTCGGGTTTGCGGTGGGTCATGGCAGTTGCGGGGAATGGTGGGCCTGGGCCGTCAGGCGGGTTTCGAGCAGCCGGCGGGCCCGGGCCGCCTGCGATTTGGAAGTGCCCTCGGCAATGCCCAGTAGCTCGGCGATTTCCTGGTGCGAGTAGCCCTCCACGGCGTAGAGGTTGAGCACGGTGCGGTAGCCGGGCGGCAGCGTGGCCAGCAGAGCCAGCAGGTCGGAGGCGGCGAGCTGCTCCAGCGCCGAAGGCTCGGGGCTGGGTAGGTCGGTGGCCAGGCTCGTCGAGGTCGGCGCCCGGGCCGGGGTGGCGCAGGCGGTGCTGCTCCAGGGCATGGAGCGAGGTGGTCACGGCAATACGCCGGGCCCAGGCCTCAAACGGACCCTGGCCCCGGTATTGGTCGAGGCGGGTAAAGATTTTAACGAACGTGTTTTGCAGCGCGTCCTCCGCCTCGGCCCGGCTGGGGCAGTAGCGCAGGCACACGCCCATGAGCAGGTACGCCAGCCGCTGGTAAAGCCGGTGCTGCGCCGCCGATTCGCCGCGACGGCATGCCGCCAGCAGCGCCTCATCGACCGGGGCAATGGGAGGCGGCATGGAGAAGTGTGATAGAAGGCGGGCTGTACAGCACCCGCCTGGTAAAGGCCTGACCGGCGCCAGGCCGGAGCGGTTGCATGGCCCCTAAATTATTTTAAAATTTCTGCCAGTGCCGCCGCCAACTGTTCCCGGCAAAGACGCTTTGCCGTATTCTTGCTCAGAATTACGCCGCCAACCTCATCCCGCTCCTTCCCGTGATACGCTACTTCCACGTCGACGCCTTCGCCCAAAACCCTTTCACGGGCAACCCCGCCGGCGTGTGCCCGCTCGAAACCTGGCTGCCCGCTGAGCACATGCAGCAAATTGCGGCCGAAAACCACCTGGCCGAAACCGCCTTTATCGTGCCGCGCGCCGGCACCGCGGCCGAGTACGACATCCGCTGGTTTACGCCCACCGTCGAAATTGACTTGTGCGGCCACGCCACGCTCGCCTCGGCCCACGTCTTGTTTGCCCACCTCGGCTTTGCCCAGCCCAAGGTGGTGTTCCACAGCCAGAGCGGCCCGCTGGAAGTCTCGCGCGAAGCCGACGGGCGCCTCACCCTCGATTTTCCCTCACGTCCGCCCCGCCTGCTGGCCACGCATCCCACCGGCCTGGTCGATGGCCTGCGGGCCACGCCGCTGCAGGTGCTGGCCGCCCGCGATTTGCTGGCCGTGTTCAGCTCCGAAGCCGAAGTGCGCGCCCTCAAGCCCGACTTTGCCCGCATTGCGGCGCTCGAATACGTGGGCGTTATCGCCACCGCGCCGGGCACCGCGGCCGATGGCCTTGATTTCGTGTCGCGCTTTTTGCCCCCGCGTGGGCGTGCCCGAAGACCCCGTTACGGGCTCAGCCCATAGCACGCTGATTCCGTATTGGGCCGAAAAATTGGGCAAAAATGAGCTGCGCGCCCGCCAGATTTCGCCCCGCGGCGGTGACCTCTGGTGCCGCCTGCGCCACGACCGGGTCGACATCAGCGGCTACGCCGTGACGTATTCGGTTGGCCAAATTATGGTGTAGATTTTAGGAGCTGACTACTAGTGCCCATTCCAAAGAGCCCATTTCAATAGGCCGTCATGCAGAGCGCAGCGAAGCATCTTTACCGCGTAACTAATCATAATTACTACTGCGGTAAAGATGCTTCGCTGCGCTCTGCATGACAGACGTTTTGCCAGCACCGGTTTGAATAGGAGCAAGGGCTTCGCATTGCTTCGGCCATTTCAGCTCAACTTCCAGCCCAATTACTTGCGCTCGTACTTGGGCATGTGGATGCCTTTATCCGGGGCGGGGGCGTGCCTACGTAGAAGGGGAAGCTGTTGGTCGACACGCTGCCTTTGCCGTCGTAAACGTTCACCAGCAGGCGATAAGCGCCGGGCGAGGTCGGTGTATGTATCAGGGCAGTCGGCCCATTGGCCTCGCGGATGGCACTGGGAATGGCTTCCGGCGCCGTGCGGCTCTGCGGCAGCGTGTGAAACTCGTCCACATCGCGCGTTACCTTCCAGTCTATGCGCAGGGAGTCGCCGTCGGGGTCGGAAGCCGGGATGGTAGCCGGGTAGTCAGCATTGGGCTTTAAGGCGACGTTATCGGTGTCAAACTTGTTGTCCAGTCGGATGGCGCCGACCTGCGGGGCCTGGTTTACCGGTTTTTTCCGGTCCACATCATCTCAATCATGTCCACGAGGGCCGTTTTTTCGCCCGTGGGGGCAAACATGCTCAGCCACATGTCGGTCTGCTCAAAACGGTTGCCCCAGTACAGCACATAGGAGCCCAGGCACCGCCCGCGGTTGCCTTCAATTGTGGACACGTAGCCGTTGCGCAGAAAGGCTGCCTTGGCCGAGCCTGCTTTGGTCGAGGGGGCGTCCCAGCCGGTTTCGGGGGCTTCCCACCAGCCGCGGCCCCCAAACTCGCCGATGATGAAAGGACCATGCCAGCCCGCGTCAATCATGCGCTTGGGCTGAATGGGCATTTTCTGGAACACGTTGACGGTGAGCACGTCGATATCGGGGCACAGGTGCGCAATGGCGGGGATGGAGTACGTACCGTCGGTGATGGTGGTCGTGACGGGGTGGTTGGGGTCCAGCTTGTGAATCATCTGGGCCGTCTCGTTCACAATCTGGTACACCTTGAAGTCGCCGGTGTGGTTGTCCAGCTCGTTGCCCAGGTTCCACATCAGCAGGGCCGGATGGTTTTTGAAGCGCATCACCTGCTTGTACACCTCGGCCTGCTGCTCGGCCACGGCCTTGGGGTCGTAGTAGTCGAACTTCTCATAGGGCGGCTTCATCCACAAGCCAAACATGACGGTGAGGCCCTCGCGGTGGGCCTGGTCCATGAGCACGTCGGCGTAGTTGGGGGTATAAATCCGCACCGAGTTGCCGCCCTTTTCCCGCACCTGGTTGAAGTACTGCACGCCGGCGGCCCTTTTATCAGATACGGCTTGCCATCCCGCTGCAGTTCATAGCCGCCGGCGGTTTGCACCACCCGCACGGGCACCACGCCCTCGGCCGGGTGCAGGGGCGTAATTGTTTCAACTACCGCTTCGGGGGCAGGGTGGCAGCCCACCACCTGTGCGAGCGCAAGGAAAAGTGAGGCTACGACTGCTTTATTTTTGAAAACGAAATATGTCACTGAGGGTAATGGTTTTAGCAGCAGTACGGTTTGCCTTAAAAGCTTCTTGGATTCCAAATGCTGAATTATACAACGCGGCTTATACGTTCGAAGGTCAAAAATAATTAACCATCCGGGGCGGCATTGTTAGATTTGTTTACGTTAGAAGGCGCAAATTCTAAGAAAGCGCTGCTTTTTTATAAGACCAAGACCGCGGGCTGCTGATATATCGTATCGTTATAAAGTTGCGCAAGAGCATCTATCAATTTTAAATCATCTGCGCGAGCAGTTTTAATGGAAAATCTACCGGTCTCAAAAACTCTACCCGCCGAAGTATTAGAGGAGCCGCAACTCAACGAAGCGCTACAACCCAACAGGGCTACTGTTCAGTTTCGGGACATGAAGGGCACCAAGCAGATGCGCATTCTGGTGCTGATTGGGGTGGTGCTGCTGGCCCAGTTCTTCTGGTGGTTCGCCGATTCCGAGCACATGGGCTACGCGCCCCTGTACTGGCTGCTTACGTTCTCGCTGTGCTACAAAATGCTCCGCATGGTGCACGAGTGGTACCACTACGTGCACGTGGTGGAGCCCATTGCCCCGGAGGTACCGCCCAGCGCCCCGCTGCGCACCGTTGACATGCTCACGACGGCCTGCCCGGGTGAGCCGCACGACATGATTATCCGGACGCTGGAGTCGCTGGTGGCCGTGCGCTACCCCCATACCACCTACCTCTGCGACGAGGGCGACGACCCCGAACTGCGCGCCGTGTGCGAGCGCCTCGGCGTAGTGCACGTCACGCGCATCGAAAAGAAAAACGCCAAGGCCGGCAACATCAACAACGCCCTGCGCCAGGCCACGGGCGAAATGTGCGTGGTGCTCGACCCCGACCACGAAGTGACCCCCGACTTCCTGGACCAGGTGATGCCCTACTTCGAAGACCCCACCGTGGGCTACGTGCAGGTAGTGCAGGCCTATGGCAACCAGAAAGATAGTCTCGTAGCATTGGGCGCCGCCGAGCAGACCTACCACTTCTACGGCCCCCTCATGATGGGCATGAACGTGTACAACACCGTGCAGGCCATCGGGGCCAACTGCACGTTCCGCCGCACGGCCATCGAGTCCATTGGCGGGCACGCTGCGGGCCTCACCGAAGATATGCACACGGCCATGCGCATGCACGCGGCCGGCTGGAAATCCATTTACGCCCCCGTGGTGGTGAGCCGCGGGCTGGTTCCTTCCACGCTCGGCGCCTTCTACATGCAGCAGCTCAAGTGGGCGCGCGGCACCTTCGATTTGCTGGCGCACGTGTACCCCAAGCTGTTCAAGAATTTCTCGTGGCGGCAGCGGCTGCACTACTTCACCCTGCCGCTGTACTTCTTCTCGGGTATTGTGGCCCTGATTGACATCACGGTGCCCATTGCCTCGCTGCTGCTGCTGCAGTTTCCGTGGCACCTTTCGCTGCCCGAGTTTGCCCTGCACATGCTGCCCGTCACGATGATAGGCCTGCTGATTCGCTACAACGCCCAGCAGTGGCTGCGCGAGCCCCACGAACCGGGGCTGCACCTGGCGGGCGGGTTTTTGCGCATTGCCACCTGGTGGGTTTATTCCCTGGGTTTGGTATACACCTTCCTCAACATCAAGGTGCCGTACATCCCGACGCCCAAGGAAGGCAAAGTGAAGAACGAGTGGCTGCTATGCATGCCCAACCTCCTGCTGGCCTTTATTTCGATAGGGGCGGCGGTGTACAGCATGCAGGTGCAGGGCATTCGCGGCCCGTACACCAAGCTCATGGCCACGCTGGCCCTCATCAACGCCTTCATTCTGATAATGTCGGTGCTAATGGCCCAGCACGCGCTGCTCAACAGCATCCGTTCGTTCATGTGGTCGACGCGGCCGCTACACGCCGTTAAGCGCTGGGTCGACAACACGCTGGCGGCCGGCTCGGGCGTTATCACCAAGCGGCTGCGCACGGGCTCGGTTGCATTTGCTACGGGGCTGGCCATCCTGCACACGCTGATATCGGGCGGCGTGGTGCTGGTGCAGTGGCAGGAGCAGCAGTCCATTTCCGACGACTACATCTGGGCGCACACCGGCTTCGGCTCCTTCCGGGTGGGCCAGCCCGATACCGGCCAGCCAGCTCCAAAATGCCCGTGCAGACGGTTACTAACCCCAGCCAGATTGCTATTTCCTGGGTGAAATCGCCGGCAACGCTCGGCCAGGTAGTTGCCTTGGATTTGCCAGCGGGCCAGCCCGCCAAGCTTCCCGTTGCGGCCATCGAAGAAATCAACCAGCGCGGCGATATTCCGCTGCTGACCTGGGTGCCAGAAGATTCGCCCGAAGGTGCCCGCGTGTTTAAAGCGCAGGTGCTCAACCTGCTCAAGCACGAAAACCAGCTGCTGCTGCGCCCCATCGTGAAAGCGCCGAACGCCAGCGCCTACCGCGAATCCTGGCAGAAGCTGGTGAAAAGCTACCGCGCCTCCGGCGATACTACCGTGGTGTGGGTCTGGACGCCGCCGCGCCCCGATTCCATCGCCGCCTATTTCCCCGGAGCCGCCAACGTGACGTGGGTGGCCAGCGACTGCCGGAATACGCCGGCCGTGACGAGTGCCATGGGTAGCTGCTATTTGCCGTTCCGCGAGCAGGTAGCCATCAAGATTGAAATGCAGAGCAAGCCCATCGTGCTGTTTGTGCCCGAAGAGCAAACGCCCAAGACCTACCGCTGGGCCCAGGATTTCCACACGCGCTACCCCGAAGTGAAGGCCGTGATATTCTCGCCCGGTACGCCCCCAGCCAGCACCGCCCGGGGCCGCAGCCCCAAGCGGGAGCAGCCCGGCGGCTAGGCTGTTTTTTGGGAGCGGCCTTTTTCGTGGTCGTGGTGGCGTTCAGGCGGCTGGGGTTATCGGCCAGAAACTTGCCCCAGCTTTTGCTGCCGGCCTGCACGTTGTTGCCCTTTTGGTAGTGGTGACACAGCGCGACCGACAGCGCGTCGGTAGCATCCAGAAACTTCGAGGCTTCGGCGATGGGCGGCAGCGTAAGCGTCTGGCGGAGCATGTGGGCCACCTGTTCCTTGGTGGCCGCGCCCGAGCCCGTTACGGCCTGCTTCACCTTGGTGGGGGCGTACTCCACGTAGGGAATCTGGCGGCTGAGGGCGGCGGCAATGGCCACGCCCTGGGCCCGGCCCAACTTGAGCATGCTTTGCACGTTCACCCCAAAAACGGCGCTTCAATGGCCAGCTCATCCGGAAGGTACTCGTCAATCAGCTCCAGCATGCGGTCAAAAATCCGCTTTAGCTTTACGGCGTGATTCGACCCGAGCGCCTTCATATTGATAACGTCGTAGCACAACACGTCGACCCGCTGGCCGCGCACCTCAATCAGGGCGTAGCCCATAATCTGGGTGCCGGGGTCCACGCCCATGATGATTTTGGGCAGCAGGCTCGACAGCAGGAGCGGGGCGGGGGCGAAGGGGGCAGCCAAAGGAGCGGAAGTGAGCAAACAGCCGGAAGCGGCGAAAAAGAAACGGAAAGCGAGCTTCCTTCACAAAGCTACGACGCGGCCAAGGCCTCAGCAGCGGCCAGCGGCCGGGCGCCGGCTTCTTTTCCCCTTAGAAGTGAAAAGCAGCCCGAAAAAGGTCCCGCCGCCAAGAAATGGGGCCGCCTGGTATTCTGGGGCAAAGTGCTGGTGACCTTGCTCACGCTGGGTCTGCTCTACAATTCCATTTTTGCGGCGCCCGACACCGCCGCGGCTTGGCGCACGCTGCTGGCCACTACCTTGAGCGGGGCGGGGCGCACGCCGGTGCTGCTGGCCCTGGCCCTGGTGCCGGTCAACTGGGGCCTGGAGGCGTGGAAGTGGCACCGGCTGGCCCGGCACCTGGAGCCCGTCACGTTCGGGCGCAGCTTCCGGGCGGTGCTGGTGGGCCTCACCCTGGGCTTTGCCACCCCCAACCGCGTGGGCGACTACGCCGGCCGCATTATTGAGCTAAAAAGCCGCCGCGTGAGTGCGCTGGGCGCCGTGTTTTTGGGCCGCTACTGCCGCTGGTGGCCACGGTGCTGGCGGGCGTGCTGGGCTTACTCTACTTTCTGCTCACGTTTTATTTGAAGGGCTACCCGGCGGCGGGGCTGGGCGTGGTGGTGTCGGCGGTACTGATAAGCGCGGCGGTGCTGGTGCCGCTGTACCGGTCGCGGCTATTGCTGGCGGCGCTGGGGCTGTGGCGCCCGCTGCGGCGATTCCGGCCGGCGCTGGCCATCATGCCCACGTATCCGGCGCGGGCGCTGCACGCGGTGCTGGCCATTTCGGGGCTGCGCTACGCGGTGTTTTGTGCGCAGTTTCTGCTGTTGCTGGGGGCGTATGGCGTGGCCTCGCCGCTGGGGCCGGGGCTGGCGGCAGTGGCAGGTACGTTTCTGCTTAAGTCGCTAGTGCCCTCGCTCAATGCCCTGGCCGATGTGGGCGTGCGGGAGCTGTCGGCCACCCACTTGTTTGGGTTGTTGGGCCAGCCCGCGCTGCCGGTGCTCAGCGCCAGCCTCAGCTTGTGGGTCATCAACATAGCGCTGCCCAGCGCCGCCGGGCTGCTGCTGGTGCCCGGGCTGCGGGTGCTGCGCTCAAGCCGCGCCGCCCGATGATGGTGGCCGGAGCAGCATTGCTGGTCTTGCCGCTGCTGTACGCTGGGCTGATGGGCTGGCTGCGTGGCGGGTGGGTTATGAGTATGAATGAAGAATTAAGAATGAGGAATGAGGAATTGGGCGAGAAGGAAAAATTGAGCTGGAAGGCGCCCTCACCGGGTAATAATTCTTCATTCCTCATTCCTCATTCTTCATTCTCGACCATTCATTCCTCATTGATTTTCTCGGTTCTCATCGCCGCCCGCAACGAAGCGGCCAACCTTCCCCAACTTCTGCATGACCTGGCTGCGCAAACCCTGCCCGCCGCGAACTTTGAAGTCCTTATCTCTGACGACCATTCCACCGATGCCACCGCCGCGCTGGTAACAAAAGCAGCTCAGGAAACTGGTTTTACGCTTCGCCTCATCACGTTGCCAGCTGGCGAAACCGGCAAGAAAGCCGCGCTGCTTGCCGCGCTGCAATCGGCCCAGGCGCCCTGGCTGGTATGCACCGATGCTGATTGCCGCCTGCAGCCCGGCTGGCTGGCGGCCTACGCCGCGCAGGCTCGAGCGGGCCCCGCAGGCCAATTTTATCAGTGGTCCGGTGCTGCTCACGGGGCCGAATTCTTTCCTGCAGCTGCTAATTGGGCTGGAGTTCGCGGGACTGGTGGGCGTGGGCGCGGCCTGCCTCACCCGCCAGCAGCCCACCATGTGCAACGGCGCCAACCTGGCCTACCGGCGCACGGCGTTCGAGGCCGTTGGCGGCTTTGCCGATAACCTGCACGTTGCCAGCGGCGACGATGAATTTCTGCTCCATAAAATTCACGCAGCCTTCCCCGGCTCCGCTTATTTCCTGGCCGATGCGGCGGCAATAGTGCGCACGGCGGCCCCACTTACCCTGCGGGCGCTGCTACGGCAGCGGGTGCGCTGGGCCAGCAAGTGGCGGCACTACCAAAGCGCCGCCCCGCGCCGCTTGGCCCTGCTGGTACTGGGCGCCAACGTGGCCCTGGCCGCCGGGGCCGGCGCTGCGTTGGTATGGCCCGGGCTGTGGCCGTGGGTACTGGCGGCGTGGGTTATCAAGCTGGGCGCCGATGCGTGGTTTCTGGGCCCAGTGCTCCATTTTTCGGGCAGCGCAAGTGGCTGTGGGGCCTGCTGCCGCTGCAAGTACTGTACGCGCCGTACGCGCTGGCGGTGGGGGCGGCGGGCTGGCGCGGCGGCTATGAATGGAAGGGGAGGGCGGTGCGGTAAATCAAAATTTACTTCCACTGGCTAATTCAAATATTTGCAGAAATCTGCTCGTTTTAAATGATGGGTTTATTTTAACTTTTACATTCTGCCTACCAATAAAGCAATGCCTTCCTGCTTATGGGCCATTGTTTTTAGCTGCTTGTAAAAGTTGTCAATGGCACATGGCTCAACTATTAGCTCCAACGCAAGCTTTGATTTTTCTTCCTTTCTGTAGGCGGTTGATACGTTTTCTTCCAGTTGTATTAAAACCCCAATCAATCCACCACCGCCTATTGGATAGAACCTCATTGAGCAATAGGCATAACCGTCTTTTGCTCCAACCTGATGAAATATTGAAGCTTCTTTGTTAGGAAAATCGACTAGTTTATTGGCTAAGTCGCTGAGGGATTCACTTGTGTCGTAAGCTTGAGTAGTGCCTTTGAAAGAAGCGTTGCTGGCAGTAAACTCGACTTCAAGCATATGCTCGTCCTTCCAAACGACCGCCATTCTTAGAAATATTTCTTGTGGATACACCATACTTTAAGTCTCTGGTAAAAAGTCAAGCAGTTCCCTATATTAAAGTGAAGGCTGATAAATAGTAGTAAGCTTCACACTGCTTTGCGTAAGTGAATGTAGGGTTTCGCAATTCAAGCTGCCTTTGCCGCCCGCCCGGCTTACATTTGCCTAACTACCTTCTCACGCCATTTCCCCGTGACAGACCCCGAATTTGACCTGCTCGACGAACTGTACTTCGTCACCCCTTTTCGCACGCTGGTTGAAAAAACCGGCCTGCCTGCTCCTGAGCTGGAAGGCCACTTGCGCACCTTGCTCGAGCAGGGCCTCATTCGCAGCTTCTGGCCCGACCCGGACACCGAGCCTGGCCTACGAGACCACCTCGTTTGGCGCCATTGCCCGCGACGCCTCCTACCTGGCCTCTAAGGAAGGCCTGTTGCAGCACAACACCCGCTAAGCGTGGCCACAGCAGTTTCCTCAGCCGCGCCGGTTGCGGCCGTCCAGGCGAGTGCCGTGGCCCGGCCGCCGGGCTACTACGTGCGCCAACGCCTGTGGCAAAACCGGCCCGCCGTGGCCGGGCTGGCGTTTATTGCCCTGTGCACGCTGGTGGCGCTGCTGGGCTACTGGGTGATGCCCGACAACTCGCCCAACGCCAACCACGGCTTCGTGCAGATTCAAAAAGAGCGGCCCGTCCTGCGCGTGCAGCTGCTGCGCCAGCCCTTGCCTGACTCGGCCCGCGACAACCAGGCCGCCGATAACATCTTCGCCACCTGGCTGCACGGCCGCGAGCCCAAGGTGCAGGAAACGCCCATCGGCGGCTACGAATTCTCTGGCGACTCCATCATCCTCAAGCCCCTGGGCGAGCACTCGGCCGAGGCCGGCCGGCTCCGGCGCCTGGCCCTGGCCGACGTGGTGGGCCACCCCGGCCCCCGCGCCGAGCTGCAGCGCCTCGTGCAGAAAGACCACCTCAGCACCCGCACCTACTGGCTGGGCACCGACAAAGCCGGACGCGACGAGCTGAGCCGGCTGCTGCTGGGCACGCGCATCTCGCTGGGCATTGGGCTGGTGGCGGTGCTCATTTCGCTGGTGCTGGGCATGGCCGTGGGCGCCGTGGCCGGCTACTTTGGCGGCTGGGTCGACTCGCTGCTGCTCGGCATCATGACCGTGGTGTGGAGCATTCCGGGCATCATGCTGGTCATCGCCATTTCGCTGGCCCTGGACAGCAAAGGCGTGTGGGTCAGCTTTGTGGCCGTGGGCCTTACCATGTGGGTCGATGTGGCCCGCGTGGTGCGTGGGCAGATGCTCAGCCTGCGCTCGGCCACGTTTGTGGAGGCCGGGCGGGTGTTGGGGCTGCCCACGCCCCGCCTCATTGCCCAGCACCTGCTGCCCAACATGCGCGGCCCACTCATTGTGCTGGCCACGAGCAACTTTGCTGCGGCTATCTTGCTGGAGGCTGGTCTTAGCTTTCTGGGCCTGGGCGTGCAGCCGCCCGCGCCCGCCTGGGGCCTCATGGTGAAAGAAGGCTACGACCTGCTGGGCACCGAGGCCGGCCTGTGGCTGACGCTGCTGCCGGGCCTGGCCATCTCCCTGCTGGTACTCAGCTTCAACCTACTTGGCAATGCCCTGCGCGATGCCTACGACCCCAAAACTCCGGTAGCGGGTTAAGGTTGCGGCAGGGTGTGCGTATGGTCCACGTTGCGTACCTTGCTGTATGTCTCCTATTCTCCCTATTTCTTCTGCTGAGTCTTATGTCGAGTCTGCCGCGAGCCAAGCGGCTCACATTGAGCAAATAAAGCAGCTCAAGCGGCAGCTTTTGCTTAAGCAGTTTGAGCTGGACACGGTGCTGGGTGTGGCGCACGACATGACAGCACGCGACCACACCGTGGAAGAGCTCTACCACATGCTGCGCCTCACCCTGCAGGGCCAGCGCAACGTGGTGCAGCTCCTGTTGTTTGCGCTGGAAGAGGATGGCTTTCGGGTGCGCGTATCCCTGGGCTGCGACCTGGCCGAAGCCGAAAAGCTCAAGCTCTCCCCGCACCTGACCGAAGGCGGCGTGACCCAGCCCCAGGCCGTGGAAGACCTGCACCTGGGGCCGGATTGGGACAAGTACGAACTGATAATCCCCATTCTGCGCCAGAAGCAGGTGTCTGCCTACGTCTTTGTGGGCGGACTGCGCAGCGACTTCGACCGGCACCATCATCCCGTTTCTGGGCTCGCTGGCCAATACCCTGATTGGGGCCGTGGAAAACCGCCGCCTGCAAGCCCAGCGCATCGCCGATGCGGCCGTGCGCAAGGAGATTGAGATTGCCCAGGAAGTGCAGGCGATGCTTTTCCCCGCACCTTGCCCAACGACGGCCACCTGGCCATCGAGCGCAGCTACGTGCCGCACACCGAAATCGGCGGCGACTACTACGACGTGGTCGAGATTGACGAGCACCGCCTGCTGCTGTGCGTGGCCGACGTGAGCGGCAAGGGCGTGCCAGCCTCGCTCTTGATGTCCAACTTCCAGGCCGGGCTGCGTACGCTGCTGCGCCAGGGCGTGGAGCTGGCCACCATTGTGCCCGAGCTCAACCACTTGCTGTTCCGCAACTCGGGCGGCGAGAAGTTTATCACGGCTTTTCTGGGCATCTACGACCGCCGCACGCGCAGCCTGCAGTACGTGAACGCCGGCCACAATGACCCCCTGCTCATCACCGACGACTCCACCGTGCAGCCCCTCAAGCACGGCACCGTGATGCTTGGCATCATGGAAGAGCTGCCGCTGCTGATGGTGGGCAAGGTCATCATTCCGCCGCATTCGCTGCTGCTGCTTTACACCGACGGCCTCACGGAGGTATTCGACGACGACAACAACGAGTTTGGGGAAGAAGGAGTGCTCAACGTGCTGCTGCGCAACCGCTACCTGCCGCTGCCCAAGCTGCACCAGGAGCTGCTGCGCAGCATCGACGAGTTCAGCTCCCACAATGCGCAGTTTGCCGACGACATCACCATTCTGAGCTGCCGGTTTAAGTAGCGCTGCGCTGAAAGAGGAATGGGCGAACGACAACTCCCCTCCTTTTTTAAGGAGGGGACGCTCAACTTTTAAGTTGAGTGGGGTGGTTGAACTCGTTGAACGACACCCGAACGACCCGGCAGCAGAACGAGTTTAGCCGTTGAGCAACACCCGGACGATGCCAGCTCAACTCGTTCGCCCATCGTTCAACGACTGCAACCACCCCACTCAACTTAAAAGTTGAGCGTCCCCTCCTTGGTAAGGAGGGGAGTTGTCCGCCCCTTCCTCATTCTTCATTCCCCATTCCTCATTTCCCCCTTCCTCATTCCTCAATCAGCGCAGCGTCTTCCAGCCAGGTTTCGGCCCGAATCAGCAAGGCCAGGCACACAAAGAAGACGGCTCCAATCTTGTCGGCTTCCACCAGGCTCGTTGAGGGTGAGGTGAAAGGCGATGACCACAAACGAGAGCGTGGCAGCCAGCACCACCCGCCGGATTTCGGGCCACGGCCGGGCGCGGTGGTAGAGCCGCTCGGCGCGCAGCAGGGCGGTGGCCATGAGGATGATGAGCAACAGAAACCCGGGAATGCCCTGCTCGGCCAGCTGCAGCAGAAAGTAGTTGTGCGTGGTCGACTTTTCGGGGTTGTCGCTCACGTAGGTACGGAAGCTCTTGAGGGTGTAGCGCTTGTACTCGGGGTAGAACGTGGCAGCGCCGCTGCCCACCAGCGGCTTGTCGGCTATCATGCGGCTGGCGGCTACCCAGCGGTA
The DNA here is from genome assembly GCF_042665855.1 of Hymenobacter humi. Taxonomy (NCBI): domain Bacteria; kingdom Pseudomonadati; phylum Bacteroidota; class Cytophagia; order Cytophagales; family Hymenobacteraceae; genus Hymenobacter; species Hymenobacter humi. The sequence continues at coordinate 2,376,569 of NZ_JBHTEK010000001.1, forward strand.
CACCCGCTCCATGCCCGACACATCCTGCAGCTTGTAGGTGGCGGCGAGGTGCTTTTCGAAGTTCTGGCCGTTGAAAATGGTCCGTTCGTAGTCGGGCGCAAACTCCATGTAGTTGTCGCCGCGCACGATGTAGCTCACGCCCACCGCTCCGCTCACTGCTACCAATACCAGCACCACTCTCGTGAGGCGCAGGCGCATCATCAGGTAAAACAGGCCCGCTATCGGCAACGACAGCATCGACGCCCGGGTGTACGAAGTGAGCAGCCCAAACAGCAAAATGGCCAGCCCCACGCGCCAGGCCAGCCGGGCGCCCCTGTGCCGCACCGACCGCAGCGCCAGCCAGCCAAACGGCAGCAGCAGCGCCAGCATGCTGGCGTAGATGACGTGGTTGCGAAAAAACGGGTGCACCGCGTCGTTAATCCCTTCGAAGCTAAACCCGCGGCCGGCGTGCCCCGCCGCCACGTAAAGCACGCTCAGGCAAGCCCCGGCCGTGTAGATGGCCGCAAAGCGCCACGTTTCGCGGGGCTGTCGCACAATGAGCAGCGTGCCCAGCACAAACGGCGTGATGTACCAGACCTTGGCCAGTAGGTACTTGATGGATTTTACCGCATCAACCGAAAAAACGGTGTCGACGGCCGTCCAGAGCAGCATCAGGCCCAGGATGACGAGCAGCGGGTGCTGCCACTCGCGCCGCCGCAGGCGGCCCGTGCCCAACAGCAGCGCCCCGGCCACGCAGGCCGTGAGTGCGAGCATCAGCGGCTCGGAGGGCACGTCCATGCTCAGCCCACCGAAGAGGCTGATTTCCTGACTGAAGGGCAGCAGAAAAAACAACAGGTAGTACAGCCACCGCCACTCCACCAGCGCCACCAGCAGGCCCACCGCGGCCAGGCCCGGCAACAGCAGGGCCGGCTGCCGCAGGAGCGCGGCCCCGGCTCCTCCGCCCAGCAGCAGCAGCACAAACCCCATAAAGAGAAGCTGCGCGCCGTCGAAGGAGCGCCGAAGCCGGTGCACCAGGCTCGTTTACGGCCGGATTCACGCCGCTTGCAGGGCCCGGGCCCGGTTGTGCCGGTACAACTCCAGCAGCGACACAAACACCACCGATAAGGTAAAGGTCAACAGCATGGAGCCGAGCACGATGAGCGTGCGGAAAGGCTTGCTTTTTCGGGTAGCGGGGTAGGCTTTCTGCACCAGGTAGATGCTGGAAATGTGCCCTTTGATGGTGAGCTCGGCCGTCTCGAAGGCCGAGCGGGCGGCAATGAGGCGCTCCTGCAGGTCCTTCACGCGCTGGCTGAACATGGTCACCGAGTCGATGCCCTGCACGTAGCTTTCCAGGTTGATGGTATTGCCGCCGTCGGCGCGGGTAAGGCCGCGCAGAGCCCGCCGCAGACCGGCCACGTCGCCGCCGCCGCCCTCGGCCTTGCGCAGGGCCGCCTCGGTCTCGACGATTTGCTTGGCCATGTAGCGGCCCTGCATCTCGAAGCCGTAGATGCCGTAGCGGCGGCGGGCGCCCAGCAGCTCGCGGCGGCTGCGCTCGAAGCTGGTGCTCAGGTAGTCGTAGCGCTTGCGGTAGAGGTCGAGCACCGTGCGGCGGTTTTCCAGGGTCAGCTGCTGGTTGATGGAGTCGATGACGTGCACCATGGTGTTGGCCACGGCGGCCGCCAGGTTTTTGTCTTCGTCGAGGAACGTCAGCTCAATGGCGTCGCGCTCGTTGTGCACGATGCTGAAGTTGCTGCTGAACTCGCTCAGCACGTAGTTGTCGGTGGCATCGTCGCCGGGCGAGCCGGCTTTGTAGTGCTTGTAAAGGTCGAATTTCTTGATAATGAGCTCGGCCACCGGCTGCGACTCGCCGATGGTGATGACGCGGTCCAGGTCTTCGGCGCGGCTGCCCAGCTCCAGCTTGCCGCGTACCTCGGCGTTGTCTTCCAGCAGGCGGTCGGGGTCGGCCGTTTGCGGGTTGGTGGGGATAAACACGGCGGTGGAACGGTACACGTTGGGCAGCAGCAGCGCTACCACGATGCTCACCAGGGCGGCCAGCGCCACGGCCCCGGCCACGTAGTATTTCCAGCGGTTGATAATGGGGCCCAGGCCCACCAGCGAGAAAGAAGGTGCAGACATACAGAAAATAAGCCACTTACCCTGCTTCTCGTATTAATTGAGCCGGAAGCGGGAGGGCGGCAAGCAAAGATAGCCGGAAAATAGCCCGGCCGTGCCCCTTGCGCGGCTGCCCCGGCGCGTTGTGTAGCTTTGCCGTTCCGGCGCGCGGCGGCGGTTTTTTATTTCGCATTTAGCTCCCTCGTCGGCATCAAACGGTTTTTTGGCAATATCAGCTTCGTGGTCCTGCTCAACCTGCTGGTGAAACCCGGCTGGGTGGTGGTCGAAAACCTGGTGCAGGACCGGCTCGGGCACGCTTCGTTTGGCCTCATCACGGCGCTGTCGGCGCTCACGCTGGTGGTGGCCGCGCTTTCCGATTTGGGCCTCACGCCCTACTCCGTGCAGCGCGTGGCCGCCGAGCCCACCTTCATGGCCGAAACCTTCCCCACGCTGTTGCCCCTGCGCGGCGCCCTCAACTTCTTGGCCCTGGCCGCCATGCTGGGCGTGGGCTGGGTGCTGGGCTACCGCGGCGCCGAGCTGGGGCTGCTGGCCGCGGTGGGCACGGCCCTGCTGCTGGCCCAGTACGGGCAGTTTTTGCGCGGCACCCTGCAGGCCCACCAGAAATTCAACACCGATGCCGTGCTCTCGGTGGTGGAGAAGTTCCTGCTGCTCGGGGCCGTGCTGGTACTCATCCCGTTGGGGCTCACGCTGCCGCGCTACGTGGGCGCCCGGCTGGGGGCGGCGGCCTTCACCACTGTGGTGCTCTACGGGCTGATGACGCGCCTGTTTGGCCGCGTGAAGTACCGCTGGCAGGGCCCCGTGGCCCGCAACGCCCTGCGCGCCAGCCTCCCGTTTGCCCTCATGACCCTGCTCTACGGCATGAACGAGCGCATCGACATGGTGATGCTCGAGCGCCTGGCCTCGCCCACCGAGGCCGGTTATTACGCCGGCGCCTACCGCTGGGTCGATGCCGTGATGATGTACGCTTGGACGGTGTTGCCGCTGTTTTTTGCCAAGTTTGCCAGTGTGCCGCGCGACGCCGCGGCCCAGCGCGAGCCTGCTGCGGTTTGGGCAGCGGGTACTCACGCTGCCGCTGCTGTTTGTGGTGGCCTTCGTGCTGTTTCGGGGCGAGGTCCTGTTCTGGCAGTTCAGCCACAGCTCCCCGGCCGAAGTAGCGCGCATGACGCTGTGTTTGAAGATATTGTTTGTCAATGTGCTGGTGCACGCCTTCTTCGCCATCTACAGCACTCTGCTCACCAGCACCACCCACGAGAAGGCCGTGAGCTGGCTGGTGGCCGGCAGCATTGCCCTCAATATTGGGCTGAACCTGTTTCTGCTGCCCCGCTACGGGGCCGTGGCCGCCTCGCTCGACACGCTGCTATGCGCCGTGGCCGTGTCGGTGGGCTACCTGGTGCTGGTGGCCCGGCGCACGGGCGTGCCGGTGCCTTTCCGCCTGCTAGCCCGCCTGCTACTGGCTTTTGGCCTGCTCTGCGGCACATGGTACGCCCTGCAGTTTCGCCTAAATCAGGAATTGAGTGGTGGCTCGAAGCCGGAATTATGGGCGTGGTATTTGGGCTGATTGTGCTGGGCACGGGGCTGGTGCGCCGCAGTGAAATAGCCCAATTGCTGCCGGCAAAAATTAAAAGTTAAAAGGGCGTTTGTGAGAGCGGCGCATACGAACTCGGTATCCACAGCTACACACCATCTGTCATGCTGAGCTCGCGAAGCATCTTATCACGTTAGAACGATTCGTGCAGACTTGAGAAGATGCTTCCTTCGTCAGCATGACAGACGAGTGGTGTTGCATGCTAATGAAGCGGCTCTGATACTCCAGTTGCGCCCTGCAAGACGTACTATTTAATCATCCCATTCCTCTCTCCCTTGCAAATCGCTGTCAACACCCGTTTTCTGCTGCCTGGCGACCAACTCGAGGGCATTGGGCGGTTCAGCTACGAGACGTTGAGCCGGCTGGTGGCCCAGCACCCGCAGGTGACGTTTCATTTCCTGTTCGACCGGCCATTTGACGTGCGCTACCTGTTCGGGCCCAACGTGGTGCCGCACGTGCTGTTTCCGCCGGCGCGGCATCCGTTGCTCTTCGTGGCGTGGTTTGAAGGGGCGGTGGCCCGGTGGCTGGCCAGGCACCGGCCGGCAGCTTTCCTGAGCCTCGACGGCTTTACCACGCTCGCTACCCGCGTGCCCCGCGTTACGGTGTTACACGACCTGGCCTTCGAGCATTTCCCGCTCGACGTAGGCCTGCTACAGCGGAAATATTACCACTTTTTCGTGCCGCGGTTTGCGCGGGCTTCCGCGCGGGTGGTAGCAGTGTCGGAAGCCACCAAGGCCGATATCGTGAAAACCTACGGCATCCCGCCTGCCAAAATCAGCGTAGCCTACAACGCACCGGCAGAGCTGTTTCGGCCCCAGCCAGAGGCAGCTCAACGCGAGATTCGCCGGCGCTTCAGCCACGGGCAGCCCTACTTCCTGTTTGTGGGCGCGCTGCAGCCCCGCAAAAACCTGGGCAATTTGCTGCGGGCCTTCGATGCGTTCAAAACCGCAGGCGGGGAGGGCGTGGCCAACGCCCAGTTGCTCATTGTGGGGCGCAAGGCCTGGAAGGCGGGCCCCATTCTCACGGCCTACCAGCAGATGCGGCACCAGTCGGCTGTGCACTTCACCGGCCGCGTGGCCGACCCCGAGCTGGCGGGCCTCTACGCCGCAGCCCGGGCCACAGTATACGTGCCTTATTTCGAAGGATTTGGCATTCCCATCGTGGAAGCCCAGGCCAGCGGCTGCCCCGTGCTCACGGCCAACGTTAGCTCCATGCCGGAGGTGGGCGGGGTAGGAGGGGCGCTCTACGTAAACCCCCACGATGCCGACGACATCGCCGCCGGCCTCACCCGCCTGTGGCACGACGATGCCTTGCGCGAGCAGGCGGTAGCTCAGGGACACGAGAACTTGAGCCGGTTTTCCTGGGCCCAAAGCGCCGAAGTCTTGTGGAGTGCCGTGCTGGCGGCCACGGGCCAGGGCTGAGCAGGCGGGTTTCTGGCGCCGCGCGGTTACTTTTGCCCTTCGCTATGGCCCGTTCGCACCCTTATAATTTTGCCCATGTGCTGCTGCCGCAGCTGGCTTGGCGCCGCCCCGCCTCCGTGCGCCGCGAGCTGAGCGACCCCTACCTGGCGCGCGAGCTGTTGCACTACGTCTGGGACAAGGCCGCCGAAAACCTGCCCGCCGCCGAGAAAGTGGTGCCCAAGGGCCTGCGCCTGAGCTGGCACGAAGTAGCCGGCCGCGTCACGGCCCTGTTCCACTTGCCCGCGCCCCAGGCCACCATGGAAGCCTATCTGTCGGCTTTGGTATATGAGGAAACCGACGAACCCGCCAACACCGAAGCCGAAGAAACGCGGCCTCGCTACTTCACCCTGGAAGCCACGCTGGGCCTTAGTGGCGCCGGGGGCCTGCCTACCCTGGTAGGCGAGTGGGCCGGCGAAGTGCACCGCCACCTGGGCCGGGGCCCCTCTGCTGGTCAGCCCGAAACCCCCACCGCCTTCCTCGACGCGTTGGCCACGGTGCTCGGGCCGCTGCCCGATACGGGCGTGCCGTTTATGCGCGTGGTGCGCTCCTGATGCCCATGGGTACCCGGCTCGATGCGGCCCTGCTCACCCGCCCGCCCCGCCTGCTCCACGCCCTGCTGCCCGGCTGCGAATGGACCGGTCCCCGCACCGCACCCGCTGGCGCCCCTGTGGTGTACCTGACCTTCGACGACGGCCCCATCCCAGAAGAAACCCCCTGGGTTCTAGAGCAATTAGCGGCGTTCAAGGCTAAAGCTACATTTTTCTGCGTGGGCCAAAACCTGGAGCGCTACCCCGAAATTGCTCGTGCTACCCTGGCCGCCGGGCACCGCCTGGGCAACCACACGCACCACCATCGTAGCGCCTGGGCCAGCACGCGCAGCGAGTACTTGGCCGGAATAGCCGACTGCCAAGCGGCACTGACCGAAGTTGGGCTAGAATCCGGCTCGGGCTTGGGAGCTCCCGAAATGCTTTTTCGCCCCCGCACGGCCGGCTGACCTGGCCGCTGCTCTGGGCCCTGCGCCCGCAGTACCGGGTGGCCATGTGGTCGGTCCTGACCCGGGACTACGACCTGGACCTTAGCCCAACTGACTGCCTGCGGTTTACGCTGGCGGCCGTGCGGCCGGGCGATGTTATCGTGTTTCATGACAGCCGCAAGGCCAGCGCCCGGCTGCGCTTTGTGCTACCGCGGGTACTAGCCCACTTGGCGGAGCAAGGCTATCAATTCTCCACGCTGTGAGCGGCTGGGTGGAGGGCTTGCTACTGGCCTTTTTGGCGTTTTGGCTCTTGGGAATGGCGTACGCCGCCTGGCGCTTCGCTACCCGGCGCGGGACTATTCCGGCGGGGTCGGTTCCGGCGCCGCTGCCGCGCGTGAGCGTGCTCATCGCGGCTCGCGACGAGGAAGCGGCCTTGCCCCGCTGCCTGGCCAGCCTGCGGGCGCTGCAGTATCCGTCCGAGCTGCTGGAAACCCTGCTCGGCGACGACGCCAGCACCGACGACACCGCGGCCGTGGCCACCGCGGCCATGCAGGGTTTCGAGGGCACATTCCGCCTCGTTCCCATCCAGGAAACCATGGGCGCAGCGCGGGGCAAGGCCAACGTACTGGCCCACTTGGCGCGGCAGGCCACCACAGATTTTTCTTCATCACCGATGCCGACATCCAGGTGCCCCCAACCTGGATAACGGCGCTGCTGGCGCATACAGCCCCGGGCGTGGGCACCGTCACGGGCATCACGGCGGTGCGAGGGCCGCAAGTGTTTCATCGGCTGCAGGGCATCGACTGGCTGCTGTCGCTGAGCATGGTGCAGGTAGTGAGCGACATGAGCCGGCCCGTGACGGCCATGGGCAACAATATGCTCGTGACCCGTGCCGCCTACGAAGCCACCGGCGGCTACGAAGCCTTGCCGTTCTCCGTTACCGAGGATTTTGCCCTCTTCCAGGCCGTACTAGCACAAGGGTTCGGCTTCCGTCAAGTATTCAACTCCGAGGCCCGGGCCGACTCGCTGCCCATTCCCACCTGGGCAGCCCTGATGAAGCAGCGCCGCCGCTGGCTGCGCGGCGTGGAGGCGCTGCCGCTGCGCCTGCGGCTGGAGCTGCTCTTTTTCAGCGGGTTTTGGCCGGCGCTGGTAGCCCTGGCCGTGGTGGGTGGGCCCGGGCCGGCGCTAGGGGCCTGGGGTCTGAAAGTTCTGACGCAGGGCGTGTTGGCGCATTTTGCACACCGGCGGGCGGGGCTGCGGCTGCCGTTGCTGCTGTTGCCGCTGTTTGAGCTATACACGCTGGGGCTAACCATCGGCCTCGTTGGTATTCGGGCCTTGGGTGGGGCCGTGGTGTGGAAGGGCCGGCGCTACGATTAGCCTTTTGCCCAGCCGTAAAACGAGTTTCACCCGGCTCAAGCTGCCATTGGGGAAGCAGTTGAGCCAGGTGAAATGCAGAAAAAGGCTATGAAGCGTTAGAGCTTGGCTTTCTCAACCAGCACAAGGTCGATGTCCACGAGGTCCGTCGGCTTGTCGGGGCGCATTACGGGTTTCGGATTTACCCCAATTTTAGTGGCGTCAAAGTCTCCCTGTTGAGCTAAAATGCGTTGCGATTCCATGAGCTTGGCCCGGCTGAACTCGTCGCCGGAGCGCAACGGGAGAAGTTTGAGCAAGGCGGAGGCAGACGTTTTCTTATTGCCGACGATGGAAATGGTGCGCAGCTGGGCTTTCCGGCCTTCGTTGAGGGTAAGCTCCAGGTCGGTGGTTCCATCGGGCTGTCGGGTGGCGCTTGGGTTTACCCAGAAAAACAAATAGCCGTTGTTCATGTACCGCGAAGCGATATCGTGCCCTTGCGGGTCGTAATTCAGCCGCTGCACCACGGTGGCCGAGTCGTACGCGTCGCCGGTTTTCAAGCCCAGGGCTTCGTTAAGCTCAGCTGTTGACAGGTACGTGTTGCCTTTCCAGGTGATGCGGCCGATGCGGCTGGCCGAAGTGGCAGGGGCGGTAGAGCCAGCGGTGGCGGGCGTTGCGGCTTCCGGAGTGGGCGAGCCCGTGCAGGCCGTGGCGGCCCAGGCAAAGGCAAACACGGGCAGAACGAGCAGAAAGCGCAGCTTTTGCAGAGGCGTGGAGGTAGGTTGGGTAAGCATTTGGATTCGCAGAAAAATTTGTTTGTTGGAGAAAGTGTGAGCGAGGGAAAAGGGAGGCTGCTGGGCTGCGAGCATTATCAGCAGCTTGCCGTAGGCGGTGGGGCTGGGTTGGGTGCTCGCCACGGCCTCGTCGGCCAGGAATTCGTGCATCGCTTTGAGTTGCCGGCCGAAATAAGGCACCAGCCCGTTGAACCAGAACAGCACGCCCAGCGCCTCCACCAGCAGCAGGTCGAGCGTATGCCGCTGCCGCACGTGCACTTGCTCGTGCAAAAGCAGCTGTTGGCGCTCCGATTCGCTCAGGGCCTCGTGCCGCGGCGAGAGAAACACAAACCGGCCGAAGGAAAAGCCGGCATGCCGGGCGCGGGCAGGTGCACGATGGCAAAGGGGCCGTGCTCGGTTTTGGGGTGGCGCCGGGCGAGCTGGGTGAGCTTCCGCAGGCTGCGCACCGATAAAATGAGCTTGTAGAAGGCACCCAGCGCGTAAACGACCAACAGCGCCATCATGGCCATTTCGACTATGTCGGGCTTGGCTGCAGTTGGTACCGAGGCGGTTGCCGCTTGCGCCGCCACTTGCCAGTTGAGCTGAAAGGGCAGCGGGCGCGTTACTTGGGCCGACGAGGACAGGAAATCCACCAGCCCCGGAAAGGCTACGAACGGCAAGACAACGCCCGCCGCCAGCGCCCCGAGCAGGTAGGCCCGGTTCCAGGCGAAGTAGGTGAGGCGGGCCAGCAGCAGGCGGTAGGCCAGGGTGAACACGGCCAGGCAGAAGCTGGCTTCAGCCAGGTACAGCAAGATATTACTGAGCATCGCCGTCGGGTTTGGAGGAAGTTTCGGAATCGTGGAGCAGGTCGAGCAGCTGCTGCTTTTCGCGCTGGCTCAGGGTTTCCTCCACCATAAAGGAGACCAGCGCCGTGGGGGAGTTGTCGAAATATTGAGCCAGCATGCGCTTGAGACTGGCCGCCCGGTACTCCATTTTGCTGATGAGCGGGAAGTACTCGTAGGTTTTGCCATAAGCCTTGAAGCCCACGTAGCCCTTGCGCTCCAGAATGCGCACCACCGACGAGACGGTGTTGTAGGGCGGCTTGGGCTCGTCGGGCAGGTGCTCGATGACATCTTTGACGAAAGCCTTCTTCAACTTCCACAAGGCCTGCATGATGCGCTCCTCGGTTTTGGTTAATTCTTCCATGCTCCAAATGTATAACGCATAAATCAGTTTCAAAACTTATTTTTCAGTTATGAAACTGATTTATGCGTTTTGAGCTGATGTCGGCCTGCAAATGAGGATTTGTGCGGAAAGTTTGTGGTTGGCCCCGCGCTCCGCCGACCTTTGCTTCACCATGCACATCACCGATTCCCACGCCCACCTTTACTCCGAACAGTTCAAGCCCGACCGGCTCGAGGCCCTGCGCCGCGCCCAGGAAGCCGGCGTGCGCACCATCGTGATGCCCAACGTGGACCACAGCACCATCGACGCTATGATGGAGCTGGAAGTGCAGGCCCCCGAAACCTGCTTTGCCATGATGGGCCTGCACCCGTGCTCGGTCACGCGCAGCTTCGAGCAGGACCTATATGAGGTGGAAACCTGGCTGGGCCGCCGGCCTTTCGCCGCCGTGGGCGAGGCTGGGCTGGACTTATACTGGGACAAGTCGCTGCTAGCCGAGCAGCAGGAGGCGCTCAAGATTCAGCTCAACATGGCCAAAAAGCACAACCTGCCCATCGTGCTGCACACCCGCGAGGCCTTTGCCGAAACCGTGGCCCTGGTAGAAGCAGCCCAAGACGGCACCCTGCGCGGGGTGTTCCACTGCTTTTCGGGTTCGCCCGAAGAAGCGGAGCAAGCCATCAAGCTGGGCTTTCTGCTGGGCATCGGCGGCGTGGCTACCTTCAAAAACGGAGGGGCCGACAAGGTGCTGCCCGGCATCGACCTCAAGCACCTGCTCCTCGAAACTGATTGCCCGTACCTAGCGCCGGTACCGCACCGCGGCAAGCGCAACGAGCCGTCCTACCTGCCCTTCGTACTGCGCCGCGTGGCCGAGCTGTTGGGCAAAGACGTGGAAGAAGTGGCCGAAGCCACCACACGCAATGCCGCGGCGCTTTTCAATTTATAGGGCGTAAGGTCCGTGTACTCGATTGGCCTCACCCCCGGCCCCGGTTCGCTTGATGCGCGAAGCCGAGGGAGAGGGGTGTCACGGCGGCGCGCACGTAGCGCGGACTTTTAGTCCGCGCCTGAACGGCGTAGAATCAAGCAAGTCGCGGACTAAAAGTCCGCGCTACACTCGTTTGGCAACCCTCGGACAGGCGCCGGGGGTGAGGCGTAACCTGTGCAACGACTACGAATCTGCTGTAAGCTGGGTAAAGGCCTTTGTTACCCCCGGGTACTAGTGCACAAGGGGTAGCTCAACGGCCATCGCCGTGCCCGGCTCCGGGCCGGTCACCACTTGAACCGTACCCGCGTGCAGCTCCACCACACGCTGCACCAGCGCCAGCCCCAGGCCGTGGCCGGGGCTGGAGCGGGCATTGCTGCCGCGATAAAACGGCTCAAAAATGTGCGGCCGCTCCTTGAGCTGAATGCCGCTGCCGTGGTCCCGGAACTCGAGCCGGGCGTGCGGCCCGTTTCGCTTTAGCAGTACCTGGACTTGGCCGGCCGGCGAAAACTTGCAGCCGTTGTCGAGCAGGTGCAGGCAGGCTTGCTCCAGCAAATCGGGGTCGCCAGATACGGTGAGCGGGCCGGCTTGTTCGGCCAGCAGGCTCGTCGAAGGCCAGCGTGACCCGATGCGTGGGGTGCTGGGCGTTGAGCTTGTGGCAGGCCTGGAACAGCACCTCGTCGAGGTCGACGGCTTGCCGGGGCAGGCTGGTAGTGGTCGGCCTCGAGCCTGGTTGAGCAGGAGCAGGTCGTTGGAGAGCTGGTTGAGCCCGGCGATGTCCTCCAGGAGCGTGCGCAGCGTGTGCTCGTGCTCGGCCGCGCTGCGGGCCGCAGCAGCGCCACTTCAATCTGGCCCCGCAGGATGGTGAGCGGCGTGCGCAGCTTGTGTGAGGCGTGCATCACAAACGTCCGCTGGCTCTCAACCGACCGTTGCAGGCGCGCCAGCAGGCTGGTTGACGTGGTGCGTGAGACGGGCTACTTCCGCCGAATGCTCGGCGCTGGCCGGCAGCGCACCAAGGAGGCTGGGTTGAGGGCGGCCAGCGCCTGCGCCACTTGGGCCAGCTGCCGCTGCGTGCGCCGGTGCCGCCGCCAGGCCAAGGCCCCGACCAGGGCCGCGCCCGCCACAAACCCAAGAAGCAGGAATACCAGCATATTTTAGGCCTCCCGGTCTTCGAGAATGTAGCCCACGCCGTTGAGCGTATGAATGAGCTTGGGCGAGAAATCCTTGTCAATCTTTTTGCGCAGGTAGTTCACGTACACGTCCACGACGTTGGTGCCCGTGTCGAACGACAGGTCCCAGACCTGGCCCACGATTTCGGGGCGGCTCAGGGCCCGGCCCTGGTTGTTCATGAAGTATTCGAGCAGCGCCAGCTCCCGCACGGTGAGCTCGATGCGCTGGTCGCCGCGCTTCACAAGCTTGCTGGTGCTGTGCAGCTCCAGGTCCGCTACTTTCAGCACCTTGTCGTCGGAGCCCACGGCGAAGCGGCGGTGCAAGGCCCGCAGGCGCGCCAGTAGCTCGTTGAATTCGAACGGTTTCACGAGGTAGTCGTCGGCCCCGGCGTCGAAGCCCATGAGCTTGTGGTGGGTGGAGGCCATGGCCGTGAGCATGAGCACGGGCACCTGGTCGTACCGCTCCCGCACGAGGCGGCACAGTTCAAAGCCGTTCATCTCGGGCAGGTTCACATCGAGAATAATGGCCGAGTATTCGGCCGTGGCCAGCATTTGCTGGGCCGAAGTGGCATCGAGCGCCACGGCGGTTTTGATGCCGTACTGCTCCAGGCCACTTTTCAGGAAGGAAACAATCTTGAGGTCATCTTCTACAATTAATATCTTCATCCCGATTTGGTCGAAAGGCAACGCTGCGGAGGCCGCAGCGTCGCCGGTGATAGACTGGTGTTGGGTGGGAATTGGAATAGGCAAGAACATGGTGCTGCAAAAGCAACCGCCGAGTTTCGGTTGGGTTCGACAAGTGGCTTAATAATCAGGCAACTACGGCACGCCCAGCGCGCCGTCGCCGTCGAAGGGTGGAATGGCGATGACCGAGCCGTGCCGGCCGCCGGGGTTCATGGAGTAGATGGAGGGCGCCTGGAAGAGCTCGCCAGGCAGCTTGCGCAGCCCCTCGGGGGCCACCTGGTAGCGGAAAATGGTGTCGTATTCGGCAAAATCCTTGCGCACGTCCACCTCCAGGTCGCGGATGATGCCGCCGTGGATGTCGTACACCCAGCCGTGCAGGTGCAGCGCCGCGCCGCGCTGGTAGCCTTTCTGCACAGTCGCGGTCTGGTGCAGGTTGTAGACCTGCTCAATCACGTTCAGCTCCACTAGGCGGCGGTAGCGCTCCTGCTCGGTTTCGAGGTCGCCCAACTCGTGCTGGTGGCGGTGCATCACCTCGCGCACGCTGTTGAGCCAGCTCGTGACCACGCCGGCGTCGGTGTTTTGCATGGCGGTTTTCACGCCTCGGCAGCCGTAGTGCCCGCACACGATGATGTGGCGGATTTGCAGGGTCTCGATGGCGTAGTGCAGCACCGAGAGCAGGTTCAGGTCGGTGCTCACCACCAGGTTGGCCACGTTGCGGTGCACAAACACTTTGCCGGGCGCCGTGCCCGTCATCTCGCTCACCGACACGTGGTTGTCGGAGCAGCCGATGAAAAGGAACTTGGGGCCTGCTCGGCCGCATTTTCGAAAAAGCGGGGGTTGCGCCGGAGCTTTTCGGCCACCCAGTTGCGGTTGTTGTCGAAGAGCTTGTAGTAGGCTTCAAAGTCGGCCTCCTTGCTGCTCACGTGGGGCTGCTGGGCCACGTTGTGGGCATAGTCTTCGCCCCGGCGCATAAAAATCAGCTCAATATTGCGCTGGCGGGCCGTTTCGCGGAAGTTCTCGATGGCGCTCACCACGTCGCGGTCGATGTAGGCGGAGTTGGTGCCGTCGATTTCCACCGTCGAGTCGGCCGGGATGTCCTTGAGCAGCGACAAGATGCTGGCCTTGTTCAGGAACGACACGTGCTCGCCGAGGCTGATGCGGGCGTGCTCCTGCCCCTTCACGGTGTAGCGCTGGAAGAAGTGGGCGTTTTTGTGGGTTTCGCGCAGGATGAAAAACAGCCCCACCAAGGCCCCAATTCCAATGCCGATGAGCAAATCGGTGAGCAGAATGGCCACAATGGTCACCACGAAGGGCAGGAATTCGTTGAAGCCGGCCGCGTAGCTCTCTTTAAAGATGCTCACGCGGGCCAGCTTGTAGCCCGTGATGAGCAGGATGGCCGCCAGCGCCGCCCACGGAATCAGGTTAAGCAAGTGGGGCAGGAGCACCACGCTCAGCAGCAGGAAGCTGCTGTGCACCAGCGCCGCCAGCTTGGTGCGCCCGCCAGCGTTGATGCTCACGCTGCTGCGCACCACCACCGACGTCAGGGGCAGGCCGCCGAGCAGGCCGCTCACCACGTTGCCGATGCCCTGGGCCTTGAGCTCGCGGTTGGTGGGTGTTTTGCGCTGAAACGGGTCCAGCTTGTCGCTGGCTTCCACGGCCAGCAGGGCCTCCACGCTGGCCACCAGCGCAATGGCGACGGCCGCGCTGTATACGTCGGGGTTGGTGAGCTGCGAGAAATCGGGCAGGGTGAACAGCCCGGCCCATTCGGCGGCGCTCTGCGGCACGGGCAGCTGCACCAGGTGCGTGCCGCCCAGGGCCCAGCCGGGGTTCAGGGCGCGGGCCAGTTCGTTGAGGGCCACGCCCAGCAGCACGGCCACCAGCGCGGCGGGTATTTTCGACAGCACCCGGTGCGTCTTGCAGAAGGGCCTTTCCCAGGCGAGCAGGACGGCCAGACTGGCCACCGCAATTACCACCGCCGTAGGATTGACCTCCCGCACGGCATGCTCAAGCAAGGCCACAATGTTGCCCCCATCCCAGGGAAACAGCGCCAGCGACTCCACGGTGTCGCCATCGTAGCCCATCAGGTGCGGCAACTGTTTTAATATCAGGATGATGCCAATGGCGGCCAGCATGCCCTTGATAACCGACGACGGAAAGAAATTGCTGATAAACCCCGCCTTGGCCACGCCCAGCAAGACCTGCATCACGCCGGCCACGCAGATGGCCAGCTGCACCGCCTTGAACGAACCCAGCGTGCTAATGCTGCTCACCACCACCAGGATAAGGCCAGCTTCGGGCCCCGAGATGCTGACCGCTGAGCGGCTCAGCGTGCCTACTACCAGGCCGCCCACAATGCCCGCGATGATGCCCGCAAACAGCGGCGCCCCCGAGGCCAGCGCGATGCCCAGGCACAGCGGCACGGCCACCAGAAACGACACCAGGCCGCCTTGCAGGTCGCTTTTGAAGTAAGAAAAATCCCAGGTTTTGGGGAAGGCTGAGGTGGTAGTCATAGGCTTAGCAAAAGGCATGAGGGTTCCGGCACTGCCAAAAGCAGCGAAGCATCAGGGAACCGAATTGGAAGGTGGCCGGCGGGGAAGTGCCAGGCTGGTAGAAAAGGGAGCTTTCTAGCGGGGTTTTGTGAGCAAGCCGGCCCCGAAATGGGACGGTGAACTTTCTATAACAAAGGTAGAATCCCCCTTCAGGCCCAGAATTAAAGCCGAATTATAAGTTTATTAGAAGCACGTTAAAGCCCTATTAAAAACCGCTAAGACCAAGCGTGCTTCATTTCCGGGTATTTGGCAGCAAAATCGGCCTTGGCAGGCTGGAATGCATCCCGAGTAGTGGCCACTACCGAATGGTCGAGCTTTAATGTTCATGCAGCGCGGGCCCGGCACCCACTAAAAAGGGCGGACAGCCGCTAAGCCATCCGCCCTTTTTAGTGGGTGCGCCGATTAAGCCCGGCTGGTAACGGCCTTTTCCAGTTGGGTGAGCAGGGCCTCGATTTGTTCGGCGTAGCCATTTATCTGGTCCAGACCGGCGCGCGACTCTTCGATGTGCCCGTGGGCATAGCGGGTGGCCAGGTCGCGGCCGGCATGCAGCATCTGCTGCAGCACACGCTCAATCTCGCGCACTTCGGGATAACCGCTGTGCGTGGGTTTGACGGTGGTTTGGAGCCACTGGCCCAGGGGTTGTCGTGAAGGGAGAACAGTTCTGGCTCTGCTGCACGCACTCCGTAGAGCACCGAGCGCAGCCGCGACTTGAACAAGACCTGCTTCACGCGGGCTTGTTGAAAGTCGAAAGAAGAGAGGGCCATGCGGGGGAGGGGTAAGCAGAAAAAGCGTAGAACGGAAGAGGAGGGGGTGGGGCGCCCGCTTCTTATTGGGCTGCGTTGGGGGTGTCGCGCAGCTGCTCGAGGGCCTGGCGGGCCAGCACCAGGTCGGTTACTTCAAAGGCAAAGACCATGATGCCGGCGGGCTGGTCTTTCTCGCGGAACTGCTGGTAGATGAAATTGAAGTAGGAGTCGCGCAGCTGCTTGCTGGCGTCGCGCTCCAGCTGCAGCTTGAGCTCGTTGCCATTAAATGTCTCGCCGGTCTGGTACACCTTGTCCAGCAGCTCAACTATGCCCTGGTCTTTGATTTCAGGTAGGATTTCGGCTACCGGGTGGCCCACCAGCTCCCGGTGCGGGAAAATCTGCTGGTACACCGGGTTTACAAACTCGAACGTGTGCTCCGGGCCCCGCAGGATGCAAATCATGGCCGGGGCCTGCATAAACAGGTTGAAGAAGGTCTCGCGCTGGTTTTCGGCCTTGTGGTACAGGTCGTAGGCCTGCTCCGACAGGGCGCTCTGCTGCTCGTTGGCTTCGAGCAGCTCCTGCACCATCTGGCGCTGCTCGTGAATCTCGATGGCGCCGCCCACCCACATGGTGATTTCGCCCTCGGCGTTGCGGCGGGGGTGGCCCGCACCAGTATCCAGCGGTACTGGCCGTCGTGCCGGCGTAGGCGGTATTCTACCTGGTAGAGGTTGCCGGTAGCGATGGATTCCTGCCACGTGTTGAGCACGCGGTCCCGGTCTTCCGGGTGAAGACTAGTCATCCACTGGCCACCCAGTTGTTCCTCAAGGGTTCGGCCGGTGAAGGCCAGCCAGCGGGTGTTGAAGTAGTCGCGTTCGCCGTTGGGCTGGGCCGTCCAGATGGACACGGGCAGGTTTTCGAGCACGAAGCGGGTGCGGTCCTGCGCGTCGGCCAGCGCCTGTTGGGCCTTATCAGCTTCCAGCGTGGCGAGATACTGCTCGGTTACGTTTTGGGTGCGCTGCAGAATGTACTGGAGCTGGCCCTGCTCATCGAAGATGGGATAGTGCGTGGCTTGCCAGTACATCTCCTCCAGGCCGCCGCCCAGCTCGGCGGGGCGGGCCAGGTCGTAGCGGATAATCGGCATGGAATGGGGCTCCAGGTGCCGGCGCACGTGCTCGTGCGAAGCGGCAATGATGTCGCCCTGGTTCTGGTCGACCGAAGGGTAGGCGTCGAATAGCGACCGCCCCACGGCTTCCTCGCGCGTCTTCATCGACACGGCTACGTGGCTGTCGGTATTGTCCAGGATGGTGCCATCCGGCTCCATCAGCAGCAAATTGTTTGGCAGCGAGCGAAATAGGCGCTGGTAGTCAACGGGAGAATCGGGGGTCGGCATAGTCGGGTGGAACAACTAGGAGGCAAAGGAGAGCCTTCAACAGGAGGGCCGGATGAACTGGCCGGGAAAGCTGGGCTGTAAAGGTACTTTGGCTGGTTTAAATGAAAGGTAAAACAGGCGCTTGGGCTCGTAAAAGCTTAGCTCAATTCTCACAGGTAAGGAGAGAAGCAGGGCTTGGTCAAAAAACCTTATCCAACGAAGCCCGCAATTCATCCGGTTGCTGCGACGCTTCGGCAACTCGGAGTTGGGGGCCGGTGGGGGCCGCGGACACCTTTGGGCCATTCCTTACCTGCTGGTCCCATGAAAACCCTGCTCCTCCTGCCGCTGCTGTTGCTGAGCGCCGCCCGCCCCGCCACCGCCCAAACGCCGGCCCCTTCAGCCCAACTCGCCAGTGCCACCACCCACCTAGCTGGTACCGTGCGCGACGCCGCCGGCCAGCCCCTACCCGGCGTGAACGTGTTTCTGAAAACCACCTTCGACGGCGCCAGCACCGACTCCTTGGGTCGTTTCCGCTTCAGCACCGACCACGCAGCGGGCCCGTTGCTGCTAGTGGTTAGCTTCATTGGCTACGAGCCCCAGGAGCTGCCCGTGACGCTGGGCCAGGGCGCGGTTTCCTTGCCCAACATCAATCTCAAAGCCAGCCGGGCCCAGGCTCGGCGACGTGGTGGTGACATCCGGTGCCTTCGAGGCCAGCGACGACAAGCGCGCCGCCACGCTCAAGCCGCTGGATATCGTAACCACGGCCGGCGCGCTGGGCGACATTGCCGGGGCGCTCAATGCCCTGCCCGGCACTACGCGGGTAGGAGAGAGCGGGCAGCTGTTCGTGCGCGGTGGGGCGGCCTCGGAAACCAAAACCTACCTCGACGGCCTGCCCGTGCAAACGCCCTACGGCAGCTCGGTGCCCAACGTGGCCGCGCGGGGCCGGTTTTCGCCGTTCCTGTTCAAGGGCACGGTGTTTAGCACGGGCGGCTATTCGGCCGAGTTTGGGCAGGCGCTGAGCGCGGTGGTGGCCCTGAATTCGACGGACTTCGCCCCGGAAACCCAAACCAGCCTCTCGCTAATGTCGCTGGGCGCGAGCGTGGCGCGCACCAAGCGCTGGGAGAAAACGTCGCTGGCCGTTACGGCCGATTACGTGAACCTCGCGCCTTACTTCAACCTGGTGCCGCAGCGCTTTGGCTGGGAAAAGGCCCCGCGCAACCTGGGCGGCTCCTTTAAGCTGGCCCACCGCACCGGCCAGGCCGGCATGCTCAAGCTCTACGGCACCTTCAGCCAGCAGCGCCTGGCCATGCGCCAGCCCGATGCCAACCCCGAATTTGCGGCCAGCGGCCGGCCCGTGGCCCTGGCCAACGACAACGCCTACCTCAACGCCAGCTACCGCACGCCGCTGGTGCGCGGCTGGAGCCTGAATACCGGCCTGGCCCTGACCCGCGACGACAACACCATCCGGCCTGCAGCCCAGGCCGTGCACGAGCTCGACCAGTCGGCCGTGGCCCGGGTGGTGCTCACCAACGACTCGGCCAGCACGTGGTTTAACCTCAAGCTGGGGGCCGAAGGCTACGCCCAGCGCTACCGCCAGCAGTACCGGGCCACGCCCGAAGCCGCCACGCAGCACTTAGGTGTAAACGAGCAGCGCGGCGCGGGCTTCGTCGAAAGTGAGCTAATGTTGAGCAATAAAGTCGCCGGCCGCGCCGGGCTGCGCACCGAATACTCAGCGCTGCTGGGCCGCTGGAACGCCGCCCCCGCTTGGGCCTGGCCTACAAAACCGGCGAAAACAGCCAGCTTTCGGCGGCCTGGGGCTGGTTTTATCAAACTCCCACCACCGACTTGCTCCGCATCAGCGCTCAGCTCAAGTTTGAGCGGGCCGAGCACTACATGCTCACTTACCAGCGCTTGGTGCACGACCGCACGCTGCGGGCCGAAGTGTACCATAAAAACTACACCCAGCTCACCACCTACGACGGCGCCCGGCCCTTCGACCCCCGCACGTACCACAACGGCGGCACCGGCTACGCCCGCGGCCTCGACCTGCTCTGGCGCGACCGCACCACCTTCAAAAAGTAGATTACTGGTTCAGCTATGGCTTTCTGGACACGCGCCGCCAGTTCCGGGCCGACCCCGTGCCGGCCGTGCCCACCTTCGCCGCCCGGCACAACCTGAACGCCGTGGGCAAGTACTGGGTGCAGAAGCTCCACACGAAGTTTTGCTTCACCTACAGCTACGGCAGCGGCCGCTCTTACCACGACCCCAACCAGCCCGGTTACAACCAAAGCACCCTACCCGCCTACCAGGACCTGAGCCTGAATACGAGCTACCTCACCAACTGGTTTGGGCAGTTCACCATTGTGCACGCCGCGGTTTCCAACGTACTGGGCCGCAACAACGTGTACGGCTACAACTACGCCGGCGCGGCCGACGCCTCCGGCCAGTTTCGCAGCGTAGCCGTGACGCCCGGCGCACCCCGTATGCTGTTCCTGGGTTTGTTCATCTCGATTAATAAGACTACCAAAGTGGACCTGAACGAGCGGCCGGACTAAAGGCCCTAGCCACCCCTGTGCTCCCCGTTTGCTTTTTCGGAGTATTACTCTGAAAGAGCGAAATTTAGCAAAAAAGCCGTTCTGCTTCTGTGGAACGGCCTTTTGCTTTTGTTGCGCCTCCTAGCGACTGCCGAACCGGTAGCGCAGGCCTAGTGCGTGGCTACTGGTAATGTTCGGGTTTAGGTACGAGGAGCTCGACGCCACCTCGCGGTTGAGGGTGAAGTCATAGGTCAGGCTCGAAGCGTGGCGTGATGCGGTAGCGCGTGCCCATGCCCAGCGTGAGCAGGACGGTGTTTTGGGAGAAATTGTAGTTGTAGGGCGTGGTCACGAAGCTGCTCTGCACGCTGTCGGACCGGGTGCCGCGACTGCTGGACGTTCGGCGCTCGAGGGTCAGGCCGCCCAACGCGTCGAATTGCATGCGGTGGGCTGGGTTGCGGGTGAGCGTGTAGCGGGCCAGGGCAGACACGGAGGCGCTGCGCCCGGTGTACCTGCCGGCTGCTTCGTAGTAGTTGAGCGAATTGGGCCCTGTGTAATAGTAGCCCGAGTTGGAGTAGCGGTTGGACATTCCGCTATAGGCCACGCCCACCTGCACCGCCAGCCGCGGGCGCCACTGGTATCCCGCCGTGAGCTGCACCGGCACCTGCAGGCCGGAGTTCAGAAAGCGTTGGTTGCCCAGCTTCTGATAGTAGCTGCTGTAGGCGCCCAGGCCCACGAAGAAACGCGGCGCGGGGGCCGGGTCGGTGGTTTGGGCGAGGCTCAGGTGGGGCGCCGCGAGTAGCAGGGTGCCGAGGGCAAAGGGAAAGAAACGCATGAAGGGAGCAGCAGAATAAGGTGAGATGCTGATAAGGGTCAGTTGACCCCGAAATCGTTGCAAGGCTGTAGCCGAAAAGCTGGGAATCCTGCCTTGGCGTCATCGCGGGTTTCCGTCGGTTCATCAGCCCCAACCGACGCTTCGGTAACGGAGATTTTCGGCCGGGGGCCGGTGCAGCCACCTTTGAATCATCAATCAGGCAACACTTCACCAACCCCCTCCACGACCATGAAAACCATCCTCTTCACCCTGGCTTTGGCCACCGCTTCGCTGGCCGCCAGGGCCCAGACCCAACCCTCGCCCGCTGCCCAGCCGGGCACAGCCCCCGCCGATTCCTATACCGCCATGATGGCCAGCACCATTGCCGAGCAGGATGCCGCGCCCCTCGCCGCCCTGCCCGCCAATATCGCGAAGCTGGAGCGCGCCGCCAGTGCCAGGCCCGCCGACTGGCTGCCCCGCTACTACCAGGCCCGCGGCTACCTCAAAATGGGGTTTGCGGCCAAGGATGATGACCAGAAAGAGAAGTTCTTGGACCAGGCCCAAACCGCCCTCGACCAAGCCGACAAACTGCCCGGGGCCGACAAAGCGGAGGTGCTTGTGCTGCAGGCCTACATCTACCAGGGCCGCATCCAGGTATCGCCCATGACGCGTGGGCCCGTCTTCACCGGCCGGGTGCACGAGGCGCTGGAGCAAGCCCTGAACCTCAGCCCCAATAATCCGCGAGCCCTGCTGGTGATGGGCAACGACTTCTACTACCGGCCCAGGATGTTCGGCGGCGGGGCCGACATGGCCCGGCCGTACTACGAGCGGGCACGCCAGAGCTTCGCCACCTTCAAGTCTGCCACAGCCCTGAGCCCCGGGGGCGCCAAGAACGTGGCGTACGCCCTGGAGCAAATGGCCGCCGAGGCCGCCGGAGCTACCGCCAAAACCAAATAACCTGCTCGTCCTGCCAGCGGGCTGCGGGAGTGGGTCAATAAGCCCGCGCTGCGACCCGCTGGCTGCTTTTTCTTTACTTTGATGCACCCTTCCCCGTCCTGTTCCGTGGCCCAGCCCAAATCGACTCCGCAGTTTACTGGTGGCTACCTGCCCATTTCGGGTTCGTGGGTGAGCAAGTGGAAGGCCTTGCAGGTGCTGCTGCTCATTTCGGTGGTGCTCACGGTGGTGCTCAACCCCCAGTCGCTTACCGATGCCAAAAGGCTGGCCATCACCTTCGCCATCACCTTTGCATACAGCGCCGGGCTGTGGTTTGTGAATGGCTATGGTGTGGACTGGCTCAACCGCCGCGTGTCGTGGGTTGAGCGGCCTTTGCGGCGGTTGCTGCTCACGCTGGTAGTATCGATAGGCGGGTCGATGGTCGTGATTTTGCTTATTCAGGTGGCGTTTCTGCTGCTCATGGGCGAGCCGATGGCCATGCTCTGGAGCCCGCGCATGTACGGGCAAGTGCTGGTGCCGCTGGGCGTGACCACCATTATTTCCTTGTTCAACCACAGCCGCTCGTTTTTCCAGCAGTGGCGCGAGGCGGCGGTGCGCGTCGAGCGCCTGGAAAGGAAACCGCCGTGGCCCGGCTCGACTCCCTGCGCCGGCAGGTAGACCCGCATTTTCTCTTCAACTCTCTGAACGCCTTGACGTCGCTGGTTGAAGAAAACGACCCGCCGCGCGCCGTGCGCTTCATCCGGCAGCTTTCGCAAGTGTACCGCTACGTGCTCGACAGCGAAAACCAGGAGGCTGGTGCCGCTGGCCGAGGAGCTGCGCTTTGCCGAAAGCTACCTGTACCTGCAGAAAACCCGCCTCGGCGACGCCCTGGCGGTGGAGATGGACCTGCCGCCCGCCCGCGAGTTGGCGTCCTTCTTCGTGCCGCCGCTGGCCCTACAGCTGCTCCTCGAAAACGTGGTGAAGCACAACACCGCCTTTCAGGCCGACCCGCTGCGCATTGTCGTGCACCTCGACGTGGCCGCCCAAACCCTTACCGTGCGCAACACACTGCGCCCGCGCCGCCTCCCACCCGAAGAAAAGTCCGGCCTTGGGCTGAAAAACCTGGCCGCCCGATACGCCTTTCTCACCAGCAAGCCGCTGGTCGTGACTGAGGAAAACGGAGAATTTGTAGTGACCTTACCACTTTTGACAATGAGTGAATCGGTGAATGGGTGAATGAGCGGATGAGTGAAGGAGCGAATGGTTTTCCTGCCGTGTGCTTTCTCCCTCATTCGTTTTAACCCCGAACAGCTGCTCTTTCACTCCTTCGTTAATTCACCCAATCAGTCATTCACCCATCCACTCATTCGCTCATTGACTACTCTCCGCGCCCTCATCGTCGAAGACGAACCCCTGGCCGCCCGCCGCCTGGCCGACATGCTGGCTCGCCAGCCCGAGCCGGTGCAGGTGCTCGGCATGGCAGAGTCGGTAGCCCAGGCCGTGGCCCTGTTCGAAAGCACCCAGCCCGCGCCCGATGTGCTGTTCCTGGACATTCACCTTGCCGACGGCCTCAGCTTTGAGCTGTTTGAGCGCACGCCGGTGCGCTGCCCGGTCATCTTCACCACCGCTTACGACCAGTATGCGCTGCAGGCCTTCAAGGTCAACAGCGTCGATTACCTGCTCAAACCCATCGACGAAGAAGAGCTGGCGGCGGCCCTGCGCAAGCTGCGCGCCCTGCACCAAACCGCCGCGCCGGCCCCGGCTTTCGACCCCGCGCTGCTGGGCCAACTCCTGCAGCAGATGCACCAAACCACCCCGGGCACCAGCTACAAAACGCAGTTTGTGGTGCGGGTGGGCGAGCACCTGAAAGTGGTGCCCCTGGAGCAGATTGCCTACTTCTTCAGCCTCGAAAAAGCCACCTTCCTGCAAACCACCGAAGGCCGCAAGTACGTGGTAGACTATACCATGGACCAGCTCGAAGGCCTGCTGGACCCGCGCCGCTTTTTCCGGCTCAACCGCGCGTATCTGGCTCAGCAATCGGCCATTCAGGACATCATCCACTACACCAACTCCCGGCTGCAAACCGTGCTCAAGCCCGTAGCGCCCGATGCTCAGGTCCTGGTGAGCCGCGAGAAAGTGAACGTGTTCAAGAACTGGCTGGATAGGTAAAGGGGTGGTCCAGCGGAGCCGGTGGGACCTCAGCCCGACGGAACCTCACCCCGGCCCCTCTCCAAAAGAGAGGGGAGCCACGGCACAAGAATCAGCTCAATTAAATTAATAAGAACGAAAAGGCCCGGCTCAAGTGAGCCGGGCCTTTTACTTGGTAACGACTGGCTCCCCTCTCTTTTGGAGAGGGGCCGGGGTGAGGTTCCAGTGGCTCAGCAGCGGCGTTCGTGTTCATAATGAATACTAAGCCCGGCGTCTTGATTCTGCTCCGCTGTTGCGGCGGGCGTGGCCGTGGCTATGTTGTTGCCGAAGCGCAAGTGAAGGACAGCTTGACTACGCGGCTGTCGCGGCGCAGTTGCTAGTTGCCTTTTCAGCGGAGCAGGCCAGTCGTGAACCAGCCTGCTCCGCCGAGACTTTTCGGACCCGAAGTCCGGTTGCAGAAAGAAGGTGAGCAGCGTGTTTGAATGTGAATACCGCGCGACTTTCGGAACGTTACAGGGGCTTGGCTACTTTTTTGCAATTGGCTTAAAGCCACTGCCTGCGCTGCCGAATCCCGCGTGCACGGCATATTGAGCCTGGGGCAAGGCCGGCATGCGGGTGCGCAAGGCAGCTGAGGCTCGGAAGTAATGGAAAGTGGTGGCCCGGAATGCACGAAAAGCTAGTGGCCCAGCGCCAGCAGGGCCGGCCGGCCATGGCCAGCGCAAACAAGCCGCCCACGGCGGCCGCGTACAGCGCGGTGCCCACCCACGTGAGCAGCACGGCCCGGCGCGGCACCCAGCGGCTCAGGGCCCAGCCCAACAGCGGCACCACTTGCAGGGCGTGCATGCCCAGGAAATGGGCGGCCCGCAGGTCGCCGGCCCGCGTGCTCCAGCCCAGGCCGGGCAGGCCCGGGCCGCCATCGGGCGCGCCCACCGTGTGCTGGTTGAGGTGAATCATGACGCCGCCCAACAGGCTGCCCACCACGAAGAGCAGCATGCCCAGCCGCATGCCCCACACGGCACTGGCGGGCCCGTCGGGCCGGTGCCGCCACACCAGCCACAGCGCCCAACACGTCATGAGGGTATTGATGACAATAAACCACCCCATCACGGCAAACAGTATCCCATCCAGCGCCGAGCCGATGTTGAAGTGCGAGGTAGTGCCGCGGGCCGCCTGGCCAAAAATGACGGCCTGCTCCACGGTCATGCTCACGGCCACGCCCCAGCTCAGGCGGCGCACGCTGCGCTGGGCCGCGGCCGGCAGGTAGCTCAGCAGCCAGCCCAATGTCCAGACAAAGGCAATGATTGATAGGGAAAATTTCAGCGGCTTTATCCAGACGGCCAGGCCGGTTACGGTGCGGTGGTCGAAGGGCAGCAGGGTCAGGGCCAATAGTGCCAAGGCCACATTCAGCGCGCCGGTCCAGAACAGAACCGGGTTGGCACGGTGCAAGCGCACCAGGAATTGGGCAACCGGGTTCGACGGGCGGGTGGCAGCAGAAAAAGGGAAGTCGAGGCTGGTCATGGCTCAGGCTGAATTAGTTAATATGCCAACGCTTTAATATTAGATGAGCGGCACCGGTGCCGCAACCGGCCGATAGAACCGCCGCACCCCAGAATACAGCAGCAAGCCCAGCGGCCCGAGCATGAACGTGGCGGCCAAACAGGGAATCAGGGCCAGGTGTGGCACGCCCCGGCGCTTGGCATCGCGGGCTTCCCAGGCCCCAATGGCCAGGTCGAAGCACAGATAGTGCACCCAGCCGGCCAGCAGCGCCCACGGCTCCCGAAACAACGCCGCCACCTGGCCCAACGACCCAAAGCCTGCCCCCGCCGCGGGGTGTGCCAGCGTCTGGTAGCCAATGAGAATGACGTAGGCGCCCGCCAGCAGCAACGGCACCGTGCCCCGCAGCACGAGCGCGCGGGTCCAGCGCCAGTTTGGGGCCACCAGCAGCAGGAGCCAGCTTCCGAAAGCAAGCTGATTGGCTACCGTAAAAAGGAAGTCGGGCGTGAGCATAAGTGGCTGGGAGGCAGAATTAGTGCGTTGCTTCAAAAGTACATTTTTGCCCCGCGTTCTGCTACTGTTATCACCCCGAAGTGTCGAATGAGTAGGTTCAAGCAGCGTTCTGCTGGAGTGAAGCGGCTCACCGCTCGGTGTGGCCGAAGTGGCGGCCACCGGGGCTCCATAACCTCCGGCCCCCGGGCCGGTTGTGCACAGCTGAGCGGCAACACCCGCCGGCCGTTCCTACGTACTTTGCCCATAATGGCACCGCTGATTCCGATACTGGGGGCTGTTGCTGCTGGCGCACGCCAGCAGCGCGGCCCTTCGCTTTGCCGGCCCCGCCCGATACGGCGGTGGGCCGGCGGGCGGTGCCGCGCATTTCGCACCGCCGCGTGGTGGTGCAGTACGACTCGCGCTATTCCATTCTGAACTACCACTTCACTACCATCAACGGCCTGAAGCTGGGCGTGGAATTCAAGAACCGCTTTCGGACCGGCGCCGCCATCTATTTCCTGAGCCGCGGGGTGCCCACGCGCCAGGAGCGGCCCGAAAACGCGTCGCCCACCGCCATGGGCGACCTGCGCTTCCGCTACCTGGCCGGGTATGGCGAGTACGTATTGCTCGAAACCCCGCGCTGGGAGCTCAGCGGCAACCTGCAGCTCGGCCTGGGGTCGGCGTACGTGCGCTACGCCGCGCCCGAAGGCAGCGTGTACCGCACACGTAAGCAATTTATGGGCGTAGTCGAGCCTTCTGTCTCGGGCCAGATGCGCGTTTTTCGCTGGGCGGGGCTGGGCGCCGGGGTGGGCTGGCGGCAACCGGTGCTGGTGGCCGCGCCCATCCAGCGCGAGCTCAACGGCCCGGTTTTCTACCTGCGGGGCAAGCTGTTTCTCGGCGATTTGCTGAAGGTGATAAGGGGCCGGCAGCGCCTCTTCACCCAGGACGGACTGCGCCGCGAAGACGCCGGCACGAAAGAATAGCCGCCGGCCCGGCGTTGGCTAATCGGCCGGCGCCAGCCTGGCGCAGGGTGGCCGGCCGGTCGAGCTTGCCGGTGGCCGTGGTTTGGAACCGGGGCACGTAGCGCAGCTGCCGGGGCCGTTCGTAGCGGCTCAGGCGCTCGGCCAGCAGTTCCTGCAGGCGCTCCTCGGCCTTGTCGGGCAGGGGCGCGCCTTCGATAAACGCCGTTACGGCCTGGCCCAGTCGCTCGTCGTCCTGGCCGGCCACAAAGCAGCGGCGCGCCTCGCTGATTTCGGCCAGCGCCACATCGAGCACCAGCTCAACTTTCTCGGCTGCCACCTTCACGCCGCCCGAGTTTATCACAAAATCGGCCCGGCCCAGCCACTCAAACGTGTGGGCGTCGAGCAGCTTTACCTGGTCGTTGGTGACGATGAGCTGGTCATCGGTCACATCGCCGCGCAGGGTCAGGCAGCCGCGCTCGTCCTGCCCGGCCGTAATGCCGCTCAGCACCCGGAAGCTGGCGCTGGCCTCGGGCCCGTTGAGCCGGCGCAGGGCCACGTGCGAGCAGGTTTCGGTCATGCCATAGGTCAGGTACACCGGCACCCGCAGCGACTGCAGCTCTTTTTGCAGGCTGGTGTCGGCCGGAGCGCCGCCTATCAGCATGGCCTTCATCTGGTTGAGGCGCGGGCTGAGGCCGGCCGCCAGCACCGCCTTGAGCTGCAAGGGCACAAAGGCCGCAAAGTCAAACTCGGCTTCGGGCGCTACCAGGCTCAAACGGGTTGGCCTGGGGCTCCACAATGGTCAGGTGCAGGTTGCGCTCGAGCCCGCGCACCAGCATCATCATGCCGCCGATGTACTCGCAGTTGAGGCACACTAATGCGCGGTCGCCGGGGCCCAGGTCGAAGTAGTCGCCGGTGCGTTGGGCCGAGGCTTCCAGCTGCCGGCGCCGCAGCACAATGGGCTGCGGCGTGCCGGTTGAGCCGGAAGTAGTCAGGTTAAATTCCTGGGTGCCGTTGAGCCACTGCCGAATGAAATCCAGCACCTTGGCTTCGTAGCCGTTCACCGGCACATCGAGCCTGGGCGGGGTACTGGCGAATGGCGGCGTAGCTGAACTCGCGGCCGTTGAGCAGGAGGGAAGTGGGCAGGGCAGTGGTGGTCATGGCGCAAAACTACTTGCGCCGGTGCTCGCACCGCTGCCGCCGCTCAGAATTCATGGCCAAAGGCCACGAGCCGGGCAGGGCGCTGGCGTGCCGGAAGTCGCCCTGCGCGTGGGCTCAGCTCAGTAGCCAGCGCTGGTACTTCTGGGCCGAGGGCGCCAGCCGCCAGCTCAATGCCAGCAGCATCCCGGCGGCCGCAATCAGGTCGAAGGGTTTGTGCGTTATGAGGTAGGAGGCGAGCATGGGCAGGCCCACCAGGCCCAGCAGACTGTTGCGGATAAAAATCCGGCAGAGGTAGATGCGCAGGTTCTCTTCGGCGGGGCGCCGCAGGTTGGGTTGCATGCGCCGATACACCCCGTACAAAAGCACGCCCACCGCCGGCACCAGCGTGGCCAGCAGCAGCAGCGCGGGCCAGGTGGCCAGGCGCGGCTCCAGGGTGTTGCCCACGGCCGCGCGGCGACCCACCACCAGCACCACACTGCCCATCACCAGGGCCTGCACCAGGTAATGCAACCAGTGCAGCCAGCGAATGCGGCGGATGGCGCGGTGGAAGTCAGCGTCGGTCATGGGCGGCGAGGCGGGACCGGCAGCCCCTTCAACAAAAATAGCGTGCGAGCCACTGCTACGGCAAGCAAGCCCGCTCATGTTTCTGCACCCCAAAATCTTGTAGCTTCACCCCCTCAGAACTGGCCCTGACAGACGGTTGCGAGCATTTTATAGTTAGCGACAGTGGCCGATGAAGATGGTGTTGGTGCCCTCAACCTGCGCGTATTCCTGCACCGCGTAGCCCAACCGGCTCAACTCGCTTTTTACCACGCCGGCGTTCGTGGTATCGGCAATGGTGTTGAATATCAGGTAGCCATTTGGCCCGGTTTTCAGCCGGATGCTGTGCCAGAATTCCCGCGATAAAAACTGGTCTGGTACCCGATTATCGATAAATAAATCGACAATAATTAAATCGTGTTTTTCGCTGCTTTCTTTGATGAATTTGAAAGCATCAGCGCACACAATGTGCAGGTTTTCGGCAGGGATAATTTCAAATTCTTCTTTTGCAATTCGAATTACTGCCGGGTCAATTTCAACCGCCGTAATTCGCCCGTTGAATTGGAAATCATTGCGCAGCGTGGCCACCACCGACCCGCCGCCCAGGCCCAGCAGCAGGATATTCTGAGTGGCAACCAGGTCAATTTTGGTTAGCGCGACTTTCAAAATGCGCTGCAGCGAGCCGTAAGAATAATTAGCGTTGGCGCTGTCGAGGATTTTTCGTCCATTCGTCAGCGTCAGCTCCAACTCGCCGTTATACTCCGATTTTATTTTTCGAGTCAGCGGATAAACGTAGCTGACGATTCGCTGTAAAAAATTCATGGTTCCGTTTTAATTCGGCCAGGCTGCGAACACGCCCGCATTGAGCCGGAAAGGTACCGGAAAGGACAGCTCAGGCAGTAACGACTCAAGGTCAGTCGCTTCAAGCGAAATATATCTTGACATTCGGCAGCAAAATGATTAATATGGGTGCATCATCAGCCTCGCGTTGCCATGACCACCCAGCCCCAGCCCGCCCCCGTACCGCAGCCCAGTGGCGCCGGTTCTCCAGTTCCCGATTCTCGCACCCCGGAGCAAAAAGCACAGGCCAAAGCACTCAAAAAGGAGCGCAAAGCGGAACGAATGCGCTTCTTCCTGGGCTGGTGCGAGGGCTGCCAGGCTTTTGGCTCGGCGTTTTGAATTGCCGGCACCGCGCCAGTTAGCACAGAAAAGCCCTGCCAAATGGCAAGGCTTTTTGTGGTTTGTGCAACGAGGGGAGACGCTGCTTACGGAAACTTAGGAAACTTCGAGAAGTCGGGCTGGCGCTTTTCCATGTAGGCGTTGCGGCCTTCCTTGGCCTCGTCGGAGAGGTAGTAGAGCAGCGTGGCGTTGCCGGCCAGCTCCTGAATACCGGCCTGTCCGTCGAGCTCGGCGTTGAACGACGACTTGAGCATGCGCAGCGAGAGCGGGCTTTTCTGCAGGATTTTGTGGCACCAGGCCACGGTGGTTTCTTCCAGCTTATCGAGCGGCACTACTTTGTTGACGAGGCCCATGTCGAGGGCCTCCTGGGCGTCGTACTGGTCGCAGAGAAACCAGATTTCGCGGGCTTTCTTCTGGCCCACCACGCGGGCGAGGTAAGAAGCACCGAAGCCGCCATCGAAGGAGCCCACGTTGGGGCCGGTCTGGCCGAAGCGGGCATTTTCGGCCGCAATGGTCAGGTCGCACACCACGTGCAGCACGTGGCCGCCGCCGATGGCCCAACCGGCCACCATGGCAATCACCGGCTTGGGAATGGTGCGGATGATGCGCTGCAAGTCAAGCACGTTGAGGCGGGGCATGGCGTCTTCGCCCACGTAGCCGCCGTGGCCGCGTACGCTCTGGTCGCCGCCCGAGCAGAAGGCCCGGCCGCCCTCGCCGGTGAGGACGATGACGCCGATGTCGGTGCGGTCGCGGCAGATGTTCATGGCCTCAATCATCTCCTGCACCGTGAGCGGCGTGAAGGCGTTGTGCACCTGCGGCCGGTTGATGCTGATTTTGGCGATGCCTCCGTGCTGCGTGAACAGGATTTCGCGGAACTCCTTGATAGGGCTCCACTGAATGGTTTCTGACATAGATTAAGATGAAAAAAGAACGTCATGCTGAGCGTAGCCGAAGCATCTCGCCCGCTTCGTTCTCACGTATGGATTGCTACCACACGCGAGATGCTTCGGCTACGCTCAGCATGACGTTTAAGTTAAAACTTATGCAAATGCGGCTTTCACTGCATTACGGTATTCTTCAAAAAAGGCGGCGTTGGTGCGGCTATCGGTCATGAATTCCAGTATCGCAGCTCCACCGTTGGGTGCAAAGAAAACCGGCAGCGCGGCTTCAAGTTCTGAAAACGATGAAACCGGGAAGTAACGCAGGCCAAAATCCCGGGCCGTGTTCTCGGCCGTGAGCGTCTGGCGCGTCTCAAAAACTCTTCCAGCTCGGGCTGCTGCCGCGGCCCGTCGATGATACGGAAGATGCCACCGCCGTGGTTATTGAACAGTACTACGCGCAGGTTGGGCGTAGGATAATTGTGCCAGAACGCGTTGCGGTCGTAGAAAAAGCCACGTCGCCGGTGAGCAGCACCACTGGCCGGTTGGGCTGGGCCAGCGCCGCGCCCACGGCCGTGGAGTTGCAGCCGTCGATGCCGCTGGTGCCGCGGTTGGCAAATACCTCGATGTGCTTGCCCTGCGGAATACCAATAATGTTGGCGTAGCGCACGGCCATGGAGTTGGCCAGGTGCAGAGCCGTGCCTTCGGCAAGAGCCGCCAGCGTGTGGTAGAAAGCCGAAAACTCGTTGAATGGCTGGCCTTCAGCAGCAAAAAAGCCCTTCAGAAAGTAATCAGCTGCTTTCTCGGCCTCGAACCAGGGAGTAGCCGCGTCGTCCTGCCTGGCGGTGGCCTTCGCAGCCAGGCGTGCAAAAAAGGCAGCGGGCTCCACGCGCACGATGGAGGTGAGGCTGCGAAAAGTATCGGCTGCCGCGCCGGTTGCCTGAATGTGCCAATGCCGCTTTGGGGCCACGTCCCGCAAAAACAGCTTCAGGCTTTTGGAGATAAGCGACTGCCCGAAGGTGATGAGCAAATCTGGGCGCAAAGCAGCTTTAGCTTCTTTGCTCAGGCCGGCCAGAAAAATGTCCTGCCTGCCGATGGCGAAAGCCCCGGCGTCGTCCAGGTTCGCAATAGTGTCGCCGACGACCGGCGTGCCAAAAGCAGCCGAGAAAGCCTGCAGCGCGTGGGTGAGCTTCTCATCGGTGGGCTGCTGGCCCGCCACTATCAGCACCCGCTCGGTCGTGTGCAGCTGCTCGGTGAAGTCGGCAATGTCCGCATCCGTCAGGCCGGTGGCGCCGGGCAGCTCGCGGGTAACTTTGACGTCCGTTTCATACCCGATTTCTTCTCCCGCCTTGGGGTAAAATGGCTCGCGCAGCGGCACATTCACCTGCACCGGCCCGGCAGGCGCGGCTTGAGCCAGATTGATGGCCTCGTTTACGATGCGGGCTGAATGCCATTTGGCATCGGCGTGCGAAGTGTCCACCGGGAATTCAAACTCACCCTTGGCGTGGGCGCCGTAGAGGTTGCGCTGTCGGATGGTCTGTCCGTCGAGCTGGTCTATCCATTCCGGCGGCCGGTCGGCGGTGAAAATTACCAGCGGAATGTGCTGAAAGAAGGCTTCGGCCACCGCCGGTGCATAGTTGAGCCCGGCCGTGCCGGACGTGCAGACCAGCGCCACCGCCCGCCGCTGCGCCTGCGCAATGCCCAGCCCAATAAAGGCCGCCGCGCGCTCGTCGGGCACCACGCGCACCGTCAGGGCCGGGTGGCGGGCAAAGGCCAGGGTGAGCGGCGCCGAGCGCGAGCCAGGCGACAGTACGACGTCGGTAATGCCGTGTTGCGCACAGATTTCAGCAACGTTGAATACAGCTTGTATGGTCATAGATGGTAATCGGGAATGCACCAGGCTTGTTGAGCAAAGCCTTTACGCACGAAATGCGCCCTTAGCTAGGGTCGGGGTTTGGCAGTTCTTGAAGCAGGCTTGACCGCGGGCTCCGCTTGCACCAGTGCCCGCAGCAGGCGCACGAGGCTGTCCATGTCGCGGTAGTCGAGCACTTCTACGGGCGAGTGCGAGTAGCGGCCCGGCCAGGAAAGCGGCACCGACGGGATGCCGTAGTTCAGGAATTCCAGCCCGTCGGTACCGCCCACGGTCATGCCTTCCTGAATGGGAATCTTTTGACGGTCGGCGAGGGCGTGCACATCCCGCACCAGGTCGCGCCGGGCAAAGTTCGGGCTTTCCAATACCCGGATTACGGCGCCCTGCCCCAGCGGGCAGTAGCCAAAAGTCCGGGATTCCTGGGGCGCGTCCGACGATACAAACGTGTCGATGGGGTACACCACGCTGGCGCCCTGCAGGTGCTGCGCGGCAAAGGCGGAGCCAATCAGCCCAATTTCTTCGCCCACCGACCACACGTAGGTGACGCGGTAAGGCAACTTGGCGGGGTCTAACTTCTGCAGGCTCAGCAGCAAGGCCGCGCAGCCCACCCGGTCGTCGAAGCCCCGGGCGGCGGCCCGCTGCGGGCCCAGCGGCCGCAGCTGCTTGGGCATGGTCACGGAGGTTTTGCCCGGTCGAATGCCGGCGGCCTGGGCCTGCTGGGCCGAAGTAAAACCCGCAAACGCAGTTAGGGCCGTGGTGGGCGCGCTTTTGGTGGCCTTCTGGTAGCCCGGCCGGGGCTCAAATACCGCCGCGATATCTGCCTGACCCGGAATGTGCAGCAAGGCTGGCTGCGCTTCCCACAGCCAGGTGTACGCCCCGCCTTTCAGGCCGAGCACCAGCCGGCCATCGGGGCGGATGGAATCGACCACGAAGCCCACCTCGTCCATGTGCGCCACGAAAACCAAGTGGCGCTTGCCTTGCCCGAAGGTCAGCGTCAGGTTGCCGGCCGGGTCCACCACGGGTTTGGCCCAGGCGGGCAGCTGCCGCGCAATGAATTCGCGCACGGGCGTCTCGGCCGTGCTCACGCCGTATTGCGCCACGAGGCCGGCCAGGAGCTTGGCCTGTTGCGATTGGGCTGGTTGCTTGGGTCCGGGCTTAGCGGCGGGCAGCGACAGCGTGGCCAGGGTAGTAGTGGTAGCGCCAGCGGCGCGCAGCCATGCCTGCGCCAGCTGCACGTCGGCCACCGTTACGGCTTCCACGGGCGTATTGGCGTATCGGGCCGGCAAGCCCAGCAGGTAGGTGCGGGCCGCGGCCAGCTTGGTATTGGGAAGCACGGGCTTGCGGGCGGGCCGGGCCGGCTGCACGAGCACCTGCCCCGGCAGGGTCGAAGGCAGCGCCGGGCTAGCCAGAAATTGAGCTGTACTCGTGGGCTCAGCCTCCAGGGTGCGGTCGAAGCGGTACACTTCCTCGAAGGGACCGAACTGGTTGGCCACGGCTTCAAAGCCTTTGCCGTTTAGTAGTTCCAGCGTGGTCCAGGCGATTACCACCGTCCCCTTCACGGGTGTGGCGGCCAGCGTTTGGGCCACGGTGGCCAGCGCCATGGCCGCCGCTTTGGCCTTCATGGCCGGGGCCGCCACCCACTGCTGGGCCATGATTACGGGCTTCTTTTCAAGTGTAAGCGGGTCGAGCAGGCAAATGCCTTGTTGGGCTACTCCCGCGGCCGAGCCGGCGCCAACGTCGAGGAAAGAGGACTGCCAGGAAAAGGGAAGCTTGTTTCTTTCCGGCTCCGCCCGCAGGTTTTCGTAGTGCGAGGATGGTACGCACGAGATGGCGTTGCGGGCGCCCTGCTCGGTGAGGATGCTTATATCGTGGCCCTCCAGAAACTGATGGAACAGCGGCCCAACCTGCCCGCCGCCCACGGGCGCCACCCGCAGGTAGCCATTGTCCTGAATTTGGCTCACCACGTACCCCGGCTCATCGAGCGGGGCCACCAACAGGCGACGCGGGGTGCCGCTGCCCAGCACCAGCACTAGGTTGCCGAGGCGGTCGCGCTGCACAGTCCCGGCCTTGAACAACGCCTGCACGAAACGGCTGGCTTCCTCTTCCCGGCCCGCAACGGCACTCGTGCGGGCATACGCCTGCAGCAACGCCGGCGACTGAGCCCCGGCTACTCCAGCCCAACTGTTAAGCAGCAACAGCAATGTAAAAAAGCGCATAAGCACGGGGCGTTTATTCGGGTGAATGAATTTGGACAGATGTGAAAGCGAAGGTATTTACCGGAAGAGGAGGAAGCGGGCACGGAAAAGGACATCTGCCTAAAACGAATGCTGAGCTGGTTTAAGCATGTCTGTAGATATGTTTTGCTGCGTTTTTCACTTGGCCGTTATCCTAAACCTCAGTTCATGTTCAATCGTCTGTCATGCTGACGCAGGAAGCATCTTATCACCGCTGAACGGTTCAGGCGTGATAAGATGCTTCCTGCGTCAGCATGACAGACGGCGCGGTTGAGCTGCTTAAGTCACAAATGCTGCTAGGAGGCTGCTGCAATCACAGTGCCCACGGTTTGCAATTTCATTTCCGTTTCCTGCCATTCCCGCTCCGGGTCCGAATCCACCGTCAGGCCGGTGCCGGCGTAGAGAACGGCTTCGTGGGCGTGCAGCTGCAGGCAGCGCAGGTTTACATAGAGGCGCGCAATGCCGGGCGCGGCCACGTTCACCGGGCCCAGAAAGCCGCTGTAGTAAGCGCGGTCGTAGCCTTCGTGCTTGTTTAGAAACGCCATGGCGGCCACTTTGGGCATGCCGCCCACGGCGGAAGTGGGTGCAGCAGCCGCAGCATATCTGTGCCCAACGACGGGAACGGCACGTGCTGCAGGTTCACCTCGAAGTCGGTGCGCAGGTGCAGCAGGCTGGCCGGCAATGACGGTGCGGGGGCCGGTTTCGTGGTATTCGCGCAGCCGCAGCTGCTTGAAGCAGCTCACGATGTAGCGTGCCACCAGGGCCTGCTCTTCGATTTCCTTCTGCCGCCAGATGGCCGTGCGCGGCGTCACGTCGGCCGTGAGTGGCTGGGTGGCGGCCAGGGCCATGGTCCTGAAAGTACCATCGGCAGTGACTTCGGCCAGGATTTCGGGCGTGGCCCCCAGCCAAGTGCCTACGCCGGGCACGCTCACCAGCGACACAAACGCCTGCGGATATTTTTGGCTCAAGTCGTCGAAGGCCGCGAGCGGGTCGAAGCCGGTGGGCAGGGCCCGGCGCGCGGCCCGCGACGTCACCACTTTCACTACTTCCTTTTCCTCAATGGCCGCCACGCCCGTGCGCACCAGCGCGGTGTACTCGGCTTCGGTAGCGGCGTGGGGCAGGGGCTGGGCGCTGTGGTGCCAGCTCAACTGCTCTACTGGCGCGGCGGCCAGCCAGGCCGTGAGGGCTGGCACCAGGTCGCGGGCCAGGGCCGAAACGGCCACGACATCGGGCTGGGCGGCGTCGTAGAGCACGTCGGCGGGCAGAAACAGCGCCGGGTTGTGGTCGGAGTCGCGGAAAGGAAAAAGGCAAAGCCCGCCGGCGCCTGGGCATCGAGCGCCGGTGGCAAGCCCGTGTAGGCCGCTTCCAGGGAGCGGGCCACCAGCAAGCGGGGCGGGGCGCCGGGCTCGCGCCACACCGCCAGCGGCCGGTTTGTGCGCAGGGCGCCGGCCGCTACGTGCCGCAGCCGGGCCGCCGCATCGAGGCCGGTGGCCACGGCGGGCCACCGCAGTTGCCGGAAGTTGCTGGTGTTCATCAGGCGGTTTTTGCGGCCGGCAGGTCAATCACAGCCATGGTGATGCGGCTGATGCACACCAGCGCGCCGGTTTCTTCGTGGCTGATGCGGATTTCCCACACCTGCGTGCTGCGGCCCACATGCACGGGCGTGGCGCGGCCCCGCACCCAGCCGTCGCGAACTCCTTTGAGGTGATTGGCGTTGATTTCGAGGCCCACGGTGGCCTGCTTGGTGCGGTCGACGCGCGTAGCGGCCGCGATGCTGCCGAGCGTTTCGGCAAACGCCACCGAGGCGCCGCCGTGCAGCAGGCCCATGGGCTGGTGGGTGCGGCCGTCGACGGGCATGCGGCCTTCGATGTAGCCTTCAGCTACTTCGGTGATTTCAATGCCGAGAGCATCGGCCAGGGTTGGGCGGGAAGCCGTCCAGCGCTTCACTTCTTCCAATGTCATGGGGAGAGGGGCGGGGCAGCCGAGCAAAGCCGGAAGTGGCGCGCTCGCTGCCGGTTGTTTAGGATAACGGCCAACGGCCGGGTTTAAAACCCCGTACTTTGACCTATTGTTGAAGCATGTTCACGCAAAACTACACGCAACGTGAGGGCCCGGACCATCTTTCTGCTGCGCCACGGCCAGACCGATTTCAATGTGCAGGGCATTGTGCAGGGCAGCGGCGTCGATTCGAGCCTGAACGAGACCGGGCGGCGCCAGGCCGCGCAGTTTTTTACGGCCTACCAGCACATGCCCTTCGACAAAATCTACACCTCGGCCCTGCGGCGTACGCACGAGTCGGTGCAGCAGTTCCTGGACCTGGGCCTGCCCCACGAAGCCCACGCCGGCCTGAACGAAATCAGGCTGGGCGTGCGCGAGGGTACCCGCATTACCCTCGAAGAAGACGCCGAATACCGCCAGGTGCTGGCCGGCTGGGCCGCCGGCAACACCCACGCCCGCCTCACCGGCGGCGAAAGTCCCGAGGAAGTAGCCGCGCGCCAACGGCCTTTTATTGAGCTGCTGAAATCCCGGGAAGAAGAGCAAACGGTGCTCATCTGCATGCACGGCCGCGCCATGCGCGTGATGCTCTGCCAGCTGCTCAACTA
Source organism: Hymenobacter humi (assembly GCF_042665855.1). Lineage (NCBI taxonomy): Bacteria > Pseudomonadati > Bacteroidota > Cytophagia > Cytophagales > Hymenobacteraceae > Hymenobacter > Hymenobacter humi. Next base: position 2,413,333 of record NZ_JBHTEK010000001.1, read on the forward strand.
CCCGCTGAGCTACATGGAAGGCTTCGAGCACAGCAACTTATGCCTCTATAAGCTGGAATACACCGGCAGCATGTTTACAGTGAAGAATTTCCTGGATGTATCGCATCTGCAGGTTCCAGCTTAGGGTGCCAGGGTACCGTCGGAAATTGGCGTGCCGTAGGCCCGAAAGCGGGTTGTAAGCAATGGAATGCGGCCAGAAATTGTCTGGCCAACTTTTCGGGCTAATTTTGGCCTCCTCAATTCAAGCGCGACAAACCCGATGGCCGAAATCATAAAAATGCCCAAAATGAGTGACACGATGACCGAAGGGACCATCGCGGCCTGGCTCAAGAAAGTGGGTGATAAAGTTAAATCCGGCGATATCCTGGCCGAAGTCGAGACCGACAAAGCCACGATGGAGCTGGAGAATTACGAAGACGGCACCCTGCTCTACATCGGGCCGAAGGAAAAAGAATCGGTGGTAGTAGACGGTGTGCTGGCCATCGTGGGCAAGGAAGGCGAGGATTTCTCGGCCCTGCTGGCCCAGGCCCAGGGCGGCCAAAGCGGCGGTGCCGCGCCGGCTGCCGAAGCTCCCAAGGCCGAGGCTGCTCCGGCACCTGCCCCAGCCGCTCCTGCCCCGCAAGCTGCCCCCGCCGCGGCTACTGCGCCAGCTGCAGCAGCTCCGGCCGCGCCAGCTAATGGCAAGAAAGCCACTGTGGTGCGCATGCCCAAAATGAGCGACACCATGACCGAGGGCACCATTGCCTCCTGGCTCAAGAAAGTAGGCGATAAAGTGAAGTCCGGCGATATCCTGGCCGAAGTCGAAACCGACAAGGCCACGATGGAACTGGAGAATTACGAAGACGGCACCCTTCTCTACACCGGTCCCAAAGCTGGCGAAGCAGTGCCCGTCGATGGCATCCTGGCCATCATCGGCGAAGAAGGAGCCGACATTCAAGCCCTTCTGGGCGGCCAGAGCGGTGGTGCTGCTGCGGCACCCGCCCCCGAAGCCCCCAAGGCTGCTGAAGCGCCGGCCGCGCCCGCCACTGCCCCGGCTGCTCCGGTAGCTCCGGCCCAAGCAGCCGCACCCGCTGGCCGCATCCTGGCCTCGCCGCTGGCCAAGAGCATTGCCAAAGAGAAAGGAATCAACCTGGCCCAGGTAGTGGGCTCCGGCGACAACGGCCGCATCGTGCAGCGCGACGTGGAGAACTTCCAGCCCTCGGCTGCTCCCGCTCCTCAAGCTGCTCCCGCCGCTCCCAGCCCAACTGCCACTCCGGCCGCCGCGCCACAAGCGGCTCCCAGCGCGCCGGCCGCCACCGAAGGCACCTACACCGATACGCCCGTATCGCAGATGCGTAAGGTTATTGCCAAGCGCCTCTCGGAAAGCCTGTTCACGGCTCCACATTTCTATCTCACGATGGAAATCAACATGGACAAGGCCATGGAAGCCCGCGTTCGGCTCAACGAGCTGTCGCCCATCAAGCTGTCGTTTAATGACCTGGTGCTGAAGTCGGCGGCCGTGGCCCTGCGCCAGCATCCGGTGGTAAACTCCTCGTGGCTCGGCGATAAAATCCGCCAGAATAAGCTCATCAACATCGGCGTGGCCGTGGCCGTAGATGAAGGCCTGCTGGTGCCCGTGATTCGCAACGCCGACCAGAAAGGCCTGTCGCAAATCGCCACCGAAGTAAAAGAGCTGGCCGGTAAAGCCAAGAGCAAGAAGCTGCAGCCCGCCGAGTGGGAGGGCAGCACCTTCACCATCTCCAACCTGGGCATGTTCGGCATTGACGAATTCACGGCCATCATCAACCCGCCCGATGCCTGCATCCTGGCCGTGGGCGGCATCAAGCAGACGCCCATCGTGAAGGACGGCCAGATTGTGGTCGGCAACATCATGAAGGTGACGTTGAGCCTGCGACCACCGCGTGGTGGACGGCGCCACCGGCGCCGCTTTCCTCCAGACCCTGAAAGGCCTGCTGGAAGACCCCATGCGCATGCTGATTTGATTTTAACTGAAGTAGGGGCGGGGCTTGTCCCCGCCCGTCGTTGAACGATTGAATTAGGCATTCCCTGTTCAATTCCGTTCAACGACGGGCGGGGACGAGCCCCGCCCCTACATTTTACCGAATCCAATGACCAGAATCCGTTCTACAACCGTCCTGGGAATCCGCCACAACGGCGAAATCGCCCTCGGCGCCGATGGCCAGGCCACCATGGACAAGCACGTGGCCAAGAGCAACGTGCGCAAAATCAGGAAGCTGCAGGATGGCAAAATCGTGACCGGTTTTGCCGGCTCTACGGCCGATGCCTTTATGCTGCTCGACAAATTCGACGAAAAGCTGAACGGCTACGGCGGCAACCTCAAGCGCGCCGCCATTGAGCTGGCCAAGGAATGGCGCAAAGACCAGTACCTGCGCAAGCTGGAAGCCATGATGGTGGTGGCCGACAAGGACGAGCCTGCTCATCCTTAGCGGCACCGGCGACGTACTAGAGCCCGACTCCGACGTGGCCGCCATCGGCAGCGGGGCCATGTATGCCCAGGCCGCCGCGCTGGCGCTCAAGAAACACGCCCCGCACCTGTCGGCCCGGCAAATGGTGGAAGACGCCCTCCACATTGCCGCCGACATCTGCATTTACACCAATCATAACCTGATGATTGAGTCGCCGAGCTAATCAGTCGGTTGAAAAACCAACCAGAACGTCATGCTGAGCGTAGCCGAAGCATCTCGCGTGCTTTACTAATTCAATCGTCGAAACGATTTTGATTGCTACCCCACGCGAGATGCCTCGGCTGCGCTCGGCATGACCCGTTCAATTAACCCAGATAATAACCCACCCAAAAATGCAAGTAACTAACTTCCTTCGCCACCACTTCCGTCACTTCAACGCTGCCGCGCTCATCGACGCCGCCGATGGCTATACCGCCCACCTCGCCGATGGTGGCAAGATGATGATAACGCTGGCTGGTGCCATGAGCACCGCCGAGTTGGGCATCCAATTGGCCGAGCTGATTCGGCAGGACAAGGTGCAAATCATCAGCTGCACCGGCGCCAATCTGGAAGAAGACATCTTCAACCTGGTGGCCCACGATTTCTACGAGCGGATTCCGAACTACCGCGACCTGACGGCCGCCGACGAGCACGAGCTGCTCAAGCGCCACCTGAACCGCGTGACCGATACCTGCATTCCGGAAGAGGAAGCCATGCGCCGCCTCGAGCACGTGGTGCTGAAATACTGGGAAAAGGCCGATAAGGCCGGCGAATCGTACTTCCCCCACGAATTCTTCTATCAGATTCTGCTTTCGGGCGAGCTGGAGCAGTACTACCAGATTGACCCCAAAAACTCCTGGATGCTGGCCGCCGCCGAGAAGAACTTGCCGATTGTGTGCCCGGGCTGGGAAGACTCTACGCTGGGCAACATCTACACCGGCCACGTGATGACGGGCGACATCATGAACGTGCACACCATGCGCACGGGCATTCAGTACATGATGTACCTGGCTGATTGGTACACCGAAACCGCCACCGAGGAAAGCAAAATCGGCTTCTTCCAGATTGGCGGCGGCATCGCCGGCGACTTCCCCATCTGCGTGGTGCCGATGCTGCACCAGGACCTGCAGCGCCACGAGGTGCCGCTGTGGGGCTACTTCTGCCAGATTTCGGACTCCACCACCAGCTACGGCAGCTACTCCGGCGCCGTGCCCAACGAGAAAATCACCTGGGGCAAGCTGGGCGAGAAAACGCCGAAGTTCATCATCGAGAGCGACGCGACCATTGTGGCCCCGCTGGTATTTGCCATCGTGCTCGGGCAATAATTGTCTGAGTTGAGCTAACAAAAAAGCCAGCCGCTACTGTAGCGGCTGGCTTTTTTGTTGTGCCACAAGCCCGGCAGGCTTGTGCGCGGATGCCCTTATTTCTTGGTGACGCGCACGTCTACCCGACGGTTCTGAGCGCGGCCTTCGGGGGTGTCGTTCGAGGCGATGGGGTGCTCCGGCCCGTAGCCTTCGGCCGTCACGCGGCCCTTATCGATGCCGTTGGCGATGACGGCCTGCCGGGCGGTGTTGGCGCGCTCGGTGCTGAGCGCCAGGTTCATGGCGGCCTTGCCTTGGTTGTCGGTGTAACCTCCTAGTTTGATGGCGGCGTTCGGGAAGGCTTTTAGGATGGCGGCAATGTTCTTCAATTGCGCCTGTGACTCGGCGGTGAGCGTGGACTTGGCCGTGTTGAAATACACTCGGTCGAGGCTCATCCAGCCCTGGGTTTTGTCGTCGCTCACGGTCTGGTTGGCATCGTTCAGGAAATTGAACATCCGGGCTTCCACCGAATTCTTGCCCACGTTGAGCACCGTGCCATCGGGCAGCGTGATGTTGGCGGTGGTGCCCGTGTCGTAGATGTAGTTGCCGGTGGCGTCGTCATAGCGGCCGGAGGGCGCCGTGACCGTGGTGGTCGTTGTGGTGGTAGTGTCCGTCACGGATTCGGTGGTGGCCGGCGCCGTGGCCTCAGGAGTTTTGTTGCAGCTGCGCATGAAATATAGCAGTGCGGCCAATCCCAGCAGCAACAGCAAAAGCCAGGGCCAGCGGCTTGGCGATGAAGTCGTTGTTTCAACGTCGCGGGCCGTGTTGCGCAGGGCATCGCCGGTGCGTTCGGTGGCTGCCGAAACCGTATTGCCCATGCTGCGGGCCGCGCCCGTCGCGGCATTGCCCACGCCGGCGGCCACGCCCCCGAGGCCCAGCCCGGAAAGCACCGAGCCCAACCCAGCCGGCAAGCTGCTCAGCGCCCCCATAATGCTGCCGCGCTGGCTGCTCAGGTAGTTGCTGAAGCCGTTGGCATCCAGGTTATTCTCAGCAGCGTGCTTGCCCAATACACCCAGTACCACCGGCACGGCCATGCTCATTAGGCTGCTCACCGTAGAGGTCTTCACGCCGGCTTGCTGGCTCACACCTTCCACGGCGGGCGTGTAGCCGTGGCCCAGCGCCGAGCGCAGCAGTTCGGTACCGCGGTTGAGCAGGCCCCCGTCGGAAGCGGGCGCGGCACTGCCGCTTCTCAAGCCACCCAGCAGGCTGCCCAGGTTGCCCAAAATGCCGTTGCTGTGCGCTTGCTGCGCCATGCCAAACAGCTCGGTGCTGCCGCCCGGCTGCTGCGAGCGCGCAAATATGCCGCCCAGCACCAGGGGAACCACGCTGCGCAGCGCCGTCCCGATGCTGCTCTCGTTCTCGCCCAGCGCCGTGCTGGTTTGGCGCACGGTGTCGCCTGCGAAGTAGTTCTGCACAATGTCTATTAGGTTGCTACTCATTGCTCGGGTGTTTAAGGGTTAGACATACAGCGCTATACGATTGCTGGATTGGTGCGGATGATTGCGGAATTTAATACTTCGATACTGATATGCTTAACGGACAATTGTGAGTGTTCAGCAGCGAAAATTGCTTCCCGCGCCGATAAAAAGACCAAAGCATATACCTGCTATCTGCCACCCGGATGCGCGGTTCGGGAGGTCTTTCACCCGCATTTCGCTTTTGCGCAAAAAAGTCCTTCACGTGTTCGGTGAAGGACTTTTCTCACTTGTAATTCCCGCAGCGTAATGGCTGATTTTGGTAGCAGCAAGTTAGCCCAACACGTGTTGGGCTAACACCTTTTGCAGGTCGTAGATATTGACCTGGCTATTGAATTTGCGGATGATGCTGGGCTGTGCCTCGCTCGATACCCAAATTTTCAGTTCGGCGTCCAGGTCCAGGTGGCCAGCGGTTTCGATGCCAAAGCGGGAGATGCTTTTGTAGGCGATGGACAGGTAGTCTGTCTTTTTGCCAGTCAGGCCTTGCTTTTCAACCAGAATCAGCCGCTTGTTGGTGAAGATAAAGACGTCGCGCACCAGCTTGAAGCCGATTTCAATGGCTTCGCCGTCGGCGAGCAGCACGCCGTATTCGCCGTGCAGTTCGGCGGGTTGGACAACGCCCGCGTTGCCCAGTATTGCAGAGAAAAAGCCCATATAAAGGTGGTTGTTGGTGAAGTACCCCGAAGTATAGGGAATATTAGTTGCTTTGGTTTCGGAGCCTGTACTGGCACGAGTTGCGCTGCGCTGAGCTCGCACCCGGGGGCTGCCCGCTGGCTCAAAGTGGTTTAACCAGAAACGTCCCTACAACAGAACGCCTGCCGGATACACATCCGGCAGGCGTTCTGTTGTAGGGACACTGAAAATCGGCCTCAGGCCGGTAGCTACTTCCGGGGGCGCCGTTGGCGATAGGTATCGACTTGCTGGCGTAGCACGGCCAGCAAACTGCCATAGCGCTGCTGAGCCTCTTTCTGACTCTCAATCATTTGGAGCCGGGAACTTATCAAATCAGAGAAGTCCTCTACCGAGTAGGAACGTTTGAGCTCAGAAGGCACGATTTCAACAATAGATTATAATGCAAAATAGCAGGAGGGGGCGATTTACTCTTAGTCCTCCAAACTTAATAACTAAAAGCGAAATAACGGCCGTGCCGGGTTCCAAATGCCCCACGGAATCATAAGCAGCACCAGTACGAGTGCAATTGCGAAGTAAGTGAAGGCTTTTTTATGCTTGATGGTGTCGTCTTTGGCTTTCTTGGAAAGCGTGCGGCCTACCTGCGCCAGCACGGCGGCCAGTATCATCACCACCACGTGCTCCATGCCGAAAAAGCGGGCCGTGGGGTCTTTCATTGCGCCGGCCTGCTTCATGGCGTTCAGGCCCCAGGGGCTCAGGCCGAAGTAGAGGCCCAGGCCCAGCAGCACCTGCAGGTGCATGGAGCCCACGAAGCTGGCGCCCATGCCGTTGTCGGCGCCCACAAAGCGGCGGCGACCCGTCCAGCCCACGTAGGCACGGTAAATGGCGATAAGGCCGAAGATGATGACCAGCCAGCGGGACCAGGAGTGCAGCGCGAGGAGAATTGGGTACATAGAAGGGTGAAAGAGGTGAAGGCCTGGGCCGAACCCACGCCAAAGAAAGTGCAATGCTACGCCACGGTGGTGCTTCGGACAAATGACGAACGGCTTTTGTTTCGTGCACTGCCCGCCAACCAGCTCGTTTACCGCACTTTGCCGCGCTTTACCAGGTAGGCATAGAGCACTTTCTCGAAGGGCTCGCGCACGTCGACCGGCACAAAATCGATGCGCAGTTGGCCGCAGCGCAGGGCCAGGCTCCTGCTCGTAGGCCGTCATGGCGGCCTGGTACTGCTCTTTTATCTGGGAAGGCTGCAGCTTGATTTCCTGGCCGGTTTCGATGTCCTCGAAGATGTACGGCCGCTCGGCGAAGTCAAAATTGGCTTCGGTGGCACGGTCGAGCACGTGGAAGAGCAGCACCTCGTGGTGCTGGTGCTTGAGGTGCTGCAGGGCGGCCAGGGCATCGTCCTGCTCCGATTTGCTGCGGCCCAGCATGTCGCTGAACAGGATAACGAGCGAGCGTTTTGGAATCTGTTGGGCGATGGCGTGTACGGTGCCGGCCACGTCGGTGCTGCGCACGGTTTTGGGAGCGGGCGGCCGCTCTAGCAGCTGCTGCAGGAGCAGGAGCAGGGTGTGGCGGTGGGTACTGGTGGAGCGCACCGGCGTTTGCTGCTCCACGGCCTCGGCGAAGGTGACGAGACCTACGGCATCGCGCTGGCGGGTGAGCAGGGTGGTGAGCGCCGCGGCGGCCAGGATGCTGAATTTCAGCTTGTCATAGCCCGGCGCGGGGTAATACATGCTGGGGCTCACGTCGAGCAGGATGTGGGCGCGCAGGTTGGTTTCTTCCTCGTAGCGTTTCACAAACAGCTTGTCGGTGCGGGCAAACACCTTCCAGTCGATGTGGCGCGTGCTTTCGCCGGGGTTGTAGAGGCGGTGCTCGGAAAACTCGACCGAAAAGCCGTGGTAGGGCGACTGGTGCAGGCCCGTGATGAAGCCATCGACCAGCTGGCGGGCCAGAAACTCGAGGTTTTCGAAGGAACGGATGGCGGCGAGGTCTAGGGGCATAAGGCAGTAGGAGAGGGCAAGCAAATGGGGTTGTAAAGAACGTCATGTCGAGCGTAGCCGAGACATCTCGCGTGCCACCACTAAATCAATAGGTCAACGATGCGAGCGAGATGTTTCGGCTACGCTCGACATGACGTTCTACCAACAGCAAGCGCAGCCGCGGCGTTTACCTTTGGCTCAACCTTCGTAAGTTAGGCCCCTCAATTAACTGCGCGATTTTATTTCCCACTCATACCCCAACCCATTCCCGTGGACGACCGTCACGACCAGGAAGAAATTTACTCCCAACGTATTAAAGCCGGCAAGCGCACGTATTTCTTCGACGTGAAAGCCACCCGCGGCCAGGATTACTACCTGACCATCACCGAGAGCAAGCGCCGCCAGAACGGCGACGACTCGGTCTCCTACGAAAAGCATAAAATCTTCCTCTACAAGGAGGACTTTCTGAAGTTCGTGGATGCCCTGCAGGATGCCGTAGAATACGTTCGGGAGGAATTGCTGACCCCCGAAGAAGTAGCGGAGCTCGACCGCCCGCGCGACTTCGACGACCGTGACCGACCCCGTCCGGAGTTCGAGCGGCCCGCCTTCGACCCCAACAAGAGCGAGGAGAGTTACTAAGGGTCTCTAGTTTCTGGTTGCTTGTTTCTGGTTATTTGGCGGTTCTCAAGCCAGCAACCAGAAACTAGAAACCAACAACCAGCTTGCAGCAACGCCAAACGGCGCGAATGGATTAAAGTCCGTTCGCGCCGTTTGGCGTTGCTGCAAGCTGTACCTTTGCGGCCGAATTGCCCCCAATTCACTCAATCACTCAGTCACTCATTCACTCCCAATATGGGCCTCCGCTGCGGTATCGTCGGCTTGCCGAACGTCGGTAAATCCACTCTTTTCAACGCGCTTTCGAACGCCAAGGCCGAATCGGCCAACTATCCTTTTTGCACCATCGAGCCCAACGTGGGCGTCATCACCGTGCCCGACGAGCGCCTCCAGATTCTGGAAGCCCTTGTGAATCCCAAGCGCGTGCTGCCCACCATCATCGAGTTTGTCGACATTGCCGGCCTCGTGAAGGGCGCCAGCAAGGGCGAAGGCCTGGGCAATAAATTCCTGGCCAACATCCGCGAGGTAGACGCCATCATCCACGTGGTGCGCTGCTTCGACGACCCCAACATCGTGCACGTAGCCGGCGGCGTCGACCCCGTGTTCGACAAGGACGTTATCGACACCGAGCTGCAGATTAAAGACCTGGAGAGTGTGGACAAGAAGCTGGTGAAATCGGAGCGCAGCGCCAAGGGCGGCGACGCCGTGGCCAAGAAAGAAGTGGCGGTGCTGCAGCGTTTCAAAGACGCGCTGGAAGCCGGCCAAAACGCCCGCGCCATCCAGGCTACGCCCGACGAGCTCGAAGCCGTAGCCGACCTGCAGCTGCTCACCATCAAGCCCGTGATTTACGTGGCCAACGTGGACGAAGCCAGCATTGCCAGCAACGGCAACAACCACGTAACCGCCCTGCGCGAGCACGTGAAAGCCGAAGGTGCCCAGGTGGTGCTAGTGTCGGCCGCCATCGAAGCCCAGATTGCCGAGATGGAAGACCCCGAGGAAAAAGCCATGTTCCTGGGCGAGTACGGCCTCACCGAATCGGGCCTGAACAAGCTCATTCGCGCCAGCTACGAGCCGCTCAACCTGATTACTTACTTCACCGCCGGTGTGCAGGAAGTACGCGCCTGGACCATCCATCGCGGCGATAAAGCGCCGGCCGCAGCCGGCGTTATCCACTCCGATTTCGAGAAAGGCTTCATCCGCGCCGAGGTTATCAAGCTTCCCGACTACCAGGAGTACAAGACCGAAGTGAAAATCAAAGAAGCCGGCAAAATGGCCGTGGAAGGCAAAGACTACGTGGTGCAGGATGGCGACATCATGCACTTCCGCTTCAACGTCTAGGACCACTGATTGGCACGGATTTAAGCGGATTTCACGGATTTTGTGGACGGTTCCCTAATTAAAAAAGGCTTGCCAATTGGCAAGCCTTTTTTGTGAAGTTGCTGGATGAGTAGAGGAAAGCTCGCCAGAGCTTAGCCGCGCCATCTACAAAATCCGTGAAATCCGCTTAAATCCGTGCCAATCAGTGGTCTATTTGGCCACTACCTTATACAGCATGCCTTTGCTCAGACGGTCGGACCGCTGCATGCCGTTAAGTATGGCGATTTCCTCGCGGCGGTTGGCCGGAATGCCATTGGCGGCCAGGGCCTGGTCAAGCGTTTGGGTGCCGGTGGCCGTTTTGATGCGGATTTTTTCGGACTGGCGGTTGAGCTTGCTCGCGTCGGTGAGGCGGGCGAAGCCTTGGGCTACGCTGCTGAAGGTATTGCTGTAAGACGAAAACGTAGATGGTGCCGTCAGCCCCACGATGCCGTAGTAGTTGCTGCCGTCCTGGATGACGTGAGCCAGCACGGCGGCTCCGGCCTGGCCTTGCTGGTCGGCGGCTTGCTGGCCTTGCATGGCCACAGCCGGGAAGCCGTTGATGGTGGTGCGTTGGGCGTTGGCCGATTGCAGGCCAATGGCCTTGGCCAGGCCTTGGGCGGCTTCATCGAGGAGTTGCCGCTGGCGGGCACCAGCACTATCATGGCTTTGCCGCTGGGCTCGGCCATCTGGAACTGGGAAGGGGAGTTCTGGGACTTCCAGCCCGACGGAACCGGCATGCGGAACTTCAGGTCGGGGTGGTAGAACACGCCGCCTTCTACGTAGCCCTGGCGCGGGTCGTCGCCGTAGGGCAGGCCGTCAATCATGCGCAAGTAGGAGTCGCGGCCCACGTTGGTGGCGGCCACCGGCGTTTTGCTTAGCCTGGGCGGCAAGCTTTTTAACCGTGGCGTAGCGGTCGGCCGAGTTGGGGTGGGAGGAGAGGAAGGTGGGCACGCTGGAGCCTCCGTTCTGCTGCTCGTTGCGCTGCAGGGTCTGGAAGAAGTCGGCCATCTGGCTGGCATCGTAGCCGATTTTGGTCGAGTATTTTACGCCCAGCTGGTCAGACTCTCGCTCGTCGTCGCGGCCGTATTTCAGGAACAACACGCCCAAACCCTGCTGGGCAATGCCGCCGATGGACTGCGTGATTTTGGGGGCGATAATCGAGCCCAGCAGCAAGCCAATGCCCGCGGCCGTGGAGCGGCGCTGCTGGCTCTGCCCGTGCCGGGCCGTGATGTGGCCCAACTCGTGGCCGAGTACGCCGGCAAACTGCGCCTCGCTGTTGAAGTGGGCCATGATGCCGCGCGTGAAGTACACGTGGCCGTCGGGCGTGGCAAAGGCGTTGATGATGGGCGAGTCCACGATGGTGAAGCCGTAGTCGCCGGGGCGGTCCGAGACCTTGTTCATCTGCTGGCCTTTGGTGTCAATCAGGCTTTGCAGCTTGGAATTGTTGTAGAGGCCAAATTGAGCCAGAACCTGCGGGTCGGGCTTGGGGCCTTGGGCAAAGCTGGGAATGGTGCTGATTAAGCTCAACGGCAACAGCAGCGCGGCGCCGGTACGCAAGAAGGAGAATTTCATATTCGTATATAGCTAGGTGAGCCACGCGGGATGCAGCGGCTGAGCTTGCAAACGCACCGCAGGAATCTGGGTTGCGCGGCAAGCCCGAGCGTTAGTAATCCAACATAATGCCAGTTATTTCCCGACCACTTTTATCAGCGAGCCGGCGTTCACCTGCTCGTTGAGCTGCATGCCGTTCAGGATGGCCATTTCCTCGAGGCGCTTTTCGGGCACGCCGTTGCTGCTCAGGGCCTGCGAAAGGCTGCTGCGCAGGGCCAGCTTCTTGATGCGGATGCGCTCGGGCTGGCGGTTGAGCTTGTCGGGGTCGGTGAGGCGCTTGAAGGATTCGGCCACGCTGCTGAACTGCGGGGCGTAGGTCGGGAAATCGGCCGGAGCCGACACACCGAGCAGCGCGTACAGGGTTTTGCCGTCCTGAATGATGTGGCCCAGCACTTTTACGCCCGCCACCTGCTGGCCGGTTTGCTGGTCCTGCTGCACCTGGTCAGCCACGAAGGCCAGGGCCGGGAAGCCGTTGATGGTGGTGTTGCGCGACTCGGTGGGCTGCAGGCTGAGCTGCTTGGCAATGGCCTGGGCGGCTTCTTCCAGGGTTGAGCCGGGGGCCGTCATCAGAATCAGCAGGGCTTTGCCGGCGGGGTCGGCCATTTGGAACTGCTGGGGCGTGTTTTGGCTCTTCCAGCCGGTGGGCACAGGCATCTGGAACTTCAGCTCGGGGTGGTAGAACATGCTGTTTTCCACGAAGCCCTGCTTGGGGTCTTCGCCGTACACCATGCCGTCGATGAGGCGCAGGTACTGGTCGCGATTGATGGCCAGCTTGGGGTTGCCGTTTTTCTGCTTCCAGTCGTCGGCTAGCTTGTGCACGGTGTTGTACCGGTCTTCGGGGTTGGGGTGGGTCGAGAGAAAGTCGGGTATGGCCTCGGCCTTGGACTGCTGCTGCTGGCGGGCCAGGGTCTGGAAGAAATCGGCCATTTGGCTGGCGTCGTAGCCGATTTTCGACGAATACTCCACGCCCAACTCGTCGGACTGCCGCTCATCGTCGCGCCCAAACTTCAGGAACAGCAGCTGCATGCCCTGCATGGCCTGTTCGCCAAATTGAGCCAGCCTGGGAGAGGCAATCATGGCCCCCATCAGGCCTACCTGCCCGATAATGGCGCTGGTTTGCTGCTTGGCCGAGTGGCGGGCAGTGACGTGGCCAATTTCGTGGCCCAGCACGCCGGCAAACTGCGCCTCGTTGTTGAAGTGGGCCATAATGCCGCGCGTGAAGTACACGTAGCCGCCGGGAATGGCAAAGGCGTTGATGATGGGCGAATCCACCACCCGAAAGTTGTAGGTGAGTTCGGGGCGGTGCGAGACGGCGCCCATCTGCTTGCCTTTGTCGTTGATGAACTTCTGCAGCTTATCATCCGGATACAAGCCAAACTGGGCCACTACGGCGGGGTCCGACTGCTGGCCCATGGCCAGCTCCTGTCCTTCCGATACCAGCATGACTTCTTTCTTGCCGGTGACGGGGTTGGTTGCACAGCCACTAAACAGCAGTAAAGCTACCGTGGCAAGGCTGAGGGGAAAGCGTGTTTTCATATGGGTGGGAATGCCGACCCCGGGCGTGCGGCCGGATATCGGCCGGCGCCTGGTAGGCCGCTGGTGTGCGCTAACAAACGCAACCGAACGGAGCAGGTTGTACGGCCGCCTTATTGCCGGTTGTTCACCCCCACGGTTTGGTAGCCGATGAGCAGGTCGGCGCGGGTGCCCGGCGGGCGGTAGTACACCAGCAGGTCGTACTGGTTTTCGGTTTCCTGGTGGCTGCCTTCGAAGTACACTTCGTTGGGGGCCGCGCCGCGTGCTGCCCCCACGGCAAAGCTGTAGTTGTAGTAGCCTTGCTTGAGCAGGGCGTGGCCGGTGTAAAGCTGCTTGCCCTCGTCGTAGGTCAGCTTAAACTCGTCTTTGAGCTGCCAGTCGGTGAGGGCGCCGAGCACGTACACGGGGCCGGGCGCGGGCTGCTCGGCCTTGAGCTGAAACGTCACGTCGACGTAGTCGGCGTTGGTGTCGCCGTTGCCGAACTCACGGCTTTCAAATACGCGCTGGCCGTTGGCGTCTTGGTACTGGTTGTACGCCTGCTTGGCGCGCGAGGCTTCGGGCTGCAGCGTAGCGGCCACGGGAGTAGCCTGCGGGTCGATACGCAGCACGCCAATGCCAGCGGCCTGCACCGAGCGGGTATCAAAAAACCGGTATTCGCTCAGGCCGGGAAAGGCGTTTTCGAAGCCGAAGTACTGGTACTCTAGCCGGCGCTCGGCGTCGCGCACGAAGGTGGGCCGCAGGTTGTACTTGGCGTTGTCCCAGCGGAAGTTCTGGCGCAGCACCACCTTCACTTCCGACATGGGATTGACCAGATTTACACTGGAATAGCCGATGCCAAAATCGAGCTGCTGCAGGGTGTAGCGCTCGGCTCCGCCTATCACAATACCCGGCTTGAGGGCCACCTGCACCTGGTTTTCATACACCAGCAGCCGGCGCGACACCAGCGGCACGCTGCCCGGGCTTTGCACCACCAGCAGGTAGTTGCCGCTCAGCTTCACGCCCGGGGCCCGCAGCCGGTAGTGGAAGTACGGCACCTTGGTGTTGATGCCCACCCGGTAATCGGTTACCAAAAACTCGTTTATCTCGCTCAGAAACTGCATGTCGGTGAGCACCGAGGGCTGCCAGTTGGCGTCGCAGTGTATGAGCTTGGCCGTGTAGCGCTGGCTCTGCTCGCCCAGCACGTCAAACTCCAGGGTGATGGCCTGGCTGCGGCCCAACGGCACCACCGGCGGTTGAAACACCTCGTTGGGCTGGCCCGTGGCCACGTAGCACTGCACGCTGCGCACGTCGGGCGAGTAGGTGTAGTCCTGGTAGCGCAGGGTTTTGTCGGCGTAGTATTCCGGCGCCTTTTGGGTGCCAGTGGCGGCCGGGCTGGTGCTGGTGATGGGCGTGCCGAGGGGAACGCAGGCGGTGGCGAGGAGCAGGAGGGAGGCGAAACGGGAGATGCGCATGCCGCGAAAGTAAGACCAAGCGCTTGTCAGCACTGGCAGCTGTAAGTCATCCCACAGTATATACTGCAAATAAAAATTGGATAAGTAAAATATACAGTACATTCGTGCCTTTAGGTTGAATTCTTTCTGCTTAGGTAATTCTTAAATCCATTTCACTCATTTCACTCATTTCACAATTCACATGAACAAAAAATTTACAGTTGCACTCTCTGTTGCCAGCCTTCTACTCGCGGTGGCCACCTTATCGGTTCAAGCGCAAACGAAAACGGCCACCCCGGCCCGCTACAAAGACGAGGTGGAGGCCAACCCCACGGCAGACGCCGATATCAAGGTTGTGAGCGACTACATCAACATGATGGTCGCAGGAGATGCCGCGAAAGCCCAGCTGTTGTTGGCCAGCAATTACAAAGGATACGGCCCGTCCGCGGCGGATTCGTTCAATACCGAGAAAGTAATGAGCAACTGGAAGCAAACCTATGCCACCCAAATGAATCGAAAATTGAGCTTTGTGTACGAAACATTTCGCGTGAAATCGGGCAAGCTGAAGGGCAACTGGGTTTCCATATGGGGCGACTACAGCTTCACCCAAAACGGCAAAAAGGCCGGATTCCCGGTGCAATACACCGCTCACGTTACGAACGGGAAGATTGATGCTGACCGCATTTACTACGACCGGCTGTTCGTGTTGCAAACTCTTGGCTACAAGGTAACTCCTCCTGCCGCTGCCGCTAAATAGCGCTTCATTAGGATTTAACAAAAAGCCTCGCCTACAGCAATTGCTGTAGGCGAGGCTTTTTGTTTGCCCAATAATGAGTTAAGCTCGGTCGAAACGGCCCAGATTCATCACCTTGGTCCACACCGCCACGAAGTCGGTCACAAACTTCTCCTGCGCATCCGAGCAGCCGTAGACTTCCGCCAGGGCCCGCAGCTCAGAATTGGAGCCGAAAATCAGGTCCACGCGGGTGCCGGTCCACTTCACTTGCCCGGTCTTGCGGTCCCGGCCCTGGAAGGTGTTTTGCGCATCCGACGTGGATTTCCACGTAGTGCCCATGTCGAGCAGGTTCACGAAGTAGTCGTTGGTCAACGCGCCCGGACGGGTGGTGAAGACGCCGTGCTGCGACTGGTCGTAGTTGATGTTGATGGCCCGCAAGCCGCCAAACAGCACCGTCAGTTCCGGGGCGGTCAGCGTCAGGAGCTGGGCTTTGTCGACCAGCATTTCCTCGGCCGCGGCCTTGTGATGAGGCTTCAGGTAGTTGCGGAAGCCGTCGCCCGCCGGCTCCAGCGCTGCGAAGGACACGACGTCGGTTTGCGCCTGCGAGGCATCGGCGCGGCCCGGGGTGAACGGAACCGTCACCACCTGCCCGGCTTTCTGGGCTGCCTGTTCGATGCCAACCCCGCCGGCTAATACTATCAAGTCGGCCATAGAAACCTGCTTGCCATCGGCTTGCGCGCTGTTGAACTCCCGCTGGATGCCTTCCAGCGTTTGCAGCACCTGAGCCAGTTGGGCTGGGTTGTTTGCTTCCCAATTGCGCTGCGGGGCCAGGCGCAGGCGCCCGCCGTTGGTGCCGCCGCGCTTGTCGGAGTCGCGGTAAGTAGAGGCCGATGCCCAGGCCGTGGACACCAGGCGGTACACCGACAGGCCGGAAGCCAGAATCCTGGCTTTCAGAGTGGCCACATCCTGCGCATCAACCAACGGGTGCGTAACGGTCGGAATGGGGTCTTGCCAGAGCAGCTCTTCGGTGGGCACTTCGGGGCCCAGGTACCGCTCTTTGGGGCCCATGTCGCGGTGCGTCAGCTTGAACCAGGCCCGGGCAAATGCATCGGCAAACTCCGCGGGGTTTTCGTGGAAGCGCCGCGAAATGACTTCATACGCCGGGTCGGCCCGCAGGGCGATGTCGGTGGTCAGCATGAAGGGGGCGTGTTTTTTGGCCGGGTCGTGGGCATCGGGAATGGTGCCGGCGCCCCCGCCGTTCACGGGCCGCCACTGGTGCGCCCCGGCGGGGCTCTTGGTCAGCTCCCATTCGAAGCCGAACAGGTTATCGAAGTAGTCGTTGCTCCACTGGGCGGGCGTGCTGGTCCAGGCGCCTTCGAGGCCGCTGGTAATAGTGTCACCGCCGTGGCCCTGCCCGAAGCTGTTGCGCCAGCCCAAACCCATTTCTTCTATGCTGGCTCCCGCGGGCTCCTTGCCCACGTACTGGCCGGGGTCGGCGGCGCCGTGGGTTTTGCCGAAGGTGTGGCCGCCGGCAATCAGGGCCACCGTTTCTTCGTCGTTCATGGCCATGCGGCCGAAGGTTTCGCGGATGTCGCGGGCCGAGCGCACCGGGTCGGGCTCGCCGTTCGGGCCTTCCGGGTTCACGTAGATGAGGCCCATCTGCACGGCGGCAAGCGGGTTGTCCAGCTCCCGGTCCTCGGTGTAGCGCTTGTCGCCCAGCCACTCGGTTTCCGGGCCCCAGTAAATGTCCTGCTCGGGTTCCCACACGTCGTCGCGCCCACCGCCGAAACCGAAGGTCTGGAAGTTCATCGACTCCAGGGCGCAGTTGCCGGCCAGCACAATCAGGTCGGCCCAGGAAATCTTCTGGCCGTACTTCTGTTTGATGGGCCACAGCAGCAAGCGGGCCTTGTCGAGGTTGGCGTTGTCGGGCCAGCTGTTGAGGGGCGCAAAGCGCTGGGCGCCCGAGCCGCTGCCGCCCCGGCCATCGCCGATGCGGTAAGTGCCGGCGCTGTGCCAGGCCATCCGCACGAAGAACGGGCCGTAATGCCCGTAGTCGGCTGGCCACCAGTCCTGCGAATCCGTCATCAGCGCAAACAAGTCCTGCTTGACGGCATTCAAATCAAGCTGCTTGAACTCCTCGGCGTAGTTGAAATCCTTGCCCAGTGGGTTGGACAGGTCGGCGTGCTGGCGCAGGATGCTTAGCTTGAGCAGGTTGGGCCACCACTCGCGGTTGGTGCGGCCCCCGCCGGCGCTTTGTTTCACGGCGCCACTGCTAAACGGGCATTGGGCCGCGGGCTCGTTCAGTTCGTAGAGGATGGAGTTTTCGGGGGCGGGGTGCCTTGGGGGTTATGCATGTTGAAATGGCGGTTTATTTCGCCCCCTTACAATGCGTAGCTCCCCGAAAAGTTTGCGCTATCACTTGTAAATCTGTCAGGTTATTCGTCAGACGGCCGGGCTAAGATTTTGATAGCCTAGCTAGCCCATGCCAGCCCCAGGCAACGAAGCCGCAAAGAGGGTTCATTAGCCCACCCCGGCCCGCTGATGACGCATCAGAATCACTAAAACGGTTCAGGATATCCAGGCCTTTTTATCTATCATATCTCCCAGGTCACTCACGCCCAGGGTGAACATGACGATGATAATACCCAGGCCGATTTTTACGATTTTAGGAATAGCAAACCCCGTTTTCTCCTTGAGCAAAGCGTTTGCCGGAGGAAAATAAACCAAAGAGAGAAGTAGGTAAGCAATTCCCGGAACCGGATGCACCCAAAGCAAATTCGCTATGCCAATTGCGAAAACCAGCGTTGCAAATACCCACCCGATTAGGTTAAATACAATTGAGTTTTCACTCATAACATTTGAGTTATTATTCATGGCTTTTTCTTTTATGAGGTTTTGGGTGAAATGTGCATAAAGCGCAGGTAATCAGGTTATATGAATTAGTTTATGTGCGCGTAGGTCGCTCCGGATTAATTATTAAAAAGACGCCATCATCAGCTCAATCTTATTGAATAATTCGCCTACGCCTAAGGAAGCCCAGAGAATAAAAAAGCCCAAAAGCCATTTCGCAACTCTAGGAATGACAAACCCGGTTTTCTCTTTGAGGAAAACATTTAGCGGTGGGAAAAAGAAGAAAGCCAGCAGGATAATAAAAAGGCCAAAGCCGGGGTCATTTCCCCAAAATGTATTTATTACGCCGATTGCCAGCGCAACCAGGCCAAATAGCCACCCGGTTACATTCGAAATAATTGATTCGCCCCTTATGAAATTTGAGGTATTATTCATGGCTTGTTTCTCCTTTGAGATTGAAGTGAACAATTAGGGCTAGACTGGAAATGAAGCCGGTTAAATGTGGAGAACATGCCCACAGCTCCAAACCTCCTCTGCTTTTGGTGCTTCAAAAGAACTTTGTGTTTCAAAGTAAATGGAAATTTGTCAGACCACCTAACAAATCCCCAAAACTTTCTGTGTATCCGGCGGGCAACGCTTCTGCTACCAAGCTGATAACCGATGATTTAGCACCGAAAAGTGCCTATGTGCCAGAACTGCCAATGGCACGGGCTCGACGTCAGGTGGGCAAAAGAGCACAGGGGTACTTCACGCTCCGAAGCCAATCAGAACCTAAGATTAGCTCAATTGCCCAGTGCCAAAAAGCGACCGGCGCTGCTCCTATATAGGAACAGCGCCGGTCGCTTTTAGCTGCATCAAGTGTTGCCGGGGGCTACATCAGTTGCTCCCAACGTTGGGTTTGAGCAGCTAATTCTTTCTTCACGGTCTCAAATTTCAGCGTCGCGTCTTTTAGCTGCGCGGCGTTGGAGTAGATGGCCGAATCGGCCAATTGGGCCTCGTAAATGGCCAGCTCTTTCTCGAGCGCCGTGATGCGGGCTTCCACTTCGGCCAGCTCTTTGGCGGCTTTCTTGGCGTCGTTGCTGTTGCTGTTGCTGGTGTGGCTGGGCTTGGCCTCTTCCACTTTGGGCATGGGCTTGGGGGCTGAGGGGCTGGGCAGGCCAGCTTTCTTGGCGGCTTTCTCGCGGTCTTCCTGCCACTGCTCGTACTCGGCGTAGGTGCCGGGGTACTCCTTTAGCTGGAAGTCTTCGATGTACCAGATTTTGGTGGCCACATTCTCCACAAAGAAACGGTCGTGGCTGATGACGATGAACGTGCCCTGGTACTGCTCCAGGGCCTGAATCAGGATGTTGACCGACACCATGTCCAAGTGGTTGGTCGGTTCGTCGAGGAGCAGAAAGTTGGCTTCCGAAATCAGGGTTTTGGCCAGGGCCACGCGGCTTTTTCGCCGCCGCTCAGCACCTTGATTTTTTTGAACACTTCCTCGCCCGTGAACAGGAATGAGCCCAGTACCGAGCGCAGTTCCATTTCGCTGCGCTTGGAGCCGGCTTCCAGCATCTCCTGGATGATTTCGTTCTCCATGGTCAGCGACTCGGTGGTGCTGGGCGTAGAACGACATGATGACGTTGTGGCCCAGGCGGTGCTTGCCGTCGGTGGGAGCTTCGGTGCCGGCCACCAGGCGCATGAGCGTCGATTTGCCCTTGCCGTTGGCGCCGATGAGGGCAATTTTGTCGCCCCGCTCGATGTGCACGTGGGTGTCGCGGAAAATCAGCTTCTGGTCGTACTTCTTCATCACGTGCTCCATGCGCAGGATGTGCCGGCCGGGCTCCACCTTGAACTGGAACTTCATGTTAATCTTGGCCGCATCGCTGGCCACGTCCTCGATGCGCTCCAGCTTATCCAGCGCCTTCACGCGGCTCTGGGCCTGCTTGGCCTTGCTGGCCTTGGCCTTAAAGCGCTCAATGAAGCGCTCGGCAGCCCGAATCTGCGACTGCTGGTTTTCGAAAGCGCCTTTCTGAATCAGGTTGCGCTCTTCTTTTTCTTCGAGGTAGTAGGAGTAGTTGCCGGCGTAGGGCACCAGCTTGCCGCCGGTTACTTCCACGGTGGTGTTGGTGGTGCGGTCCAGGAATTCGCGGTCGTGCGATACGATGATAACCGCGCCCTCGTAGTCGGCCAGGTAGTTTTCTATCCACTTGATAGACGGCAGGTCCAAGTGGTTGGTGGGTTCGTCAAGCAGCAGGAGCGAAGGCTTCTGGAGCAGGATTTTGGCCAGCATCACGCGCATCCGCCACCCGCCCGAGAAGGTCTTGAGCGGCTTGGACAATTCCTCAGTCGTGAAGCCCAGGCCTTCGAGGATTTCCTCGGCCTGCGACTGCATGGTATAGCCGCCCAGGGCCTCAAACCGCTCCTGCATGGTGGCCAGCTTGTCGACCAAATCATCGGAATAATCGGTTTCGAACTGCACCAGAATTTCGTCGATTTTCTTCTGCAGGTCCAGTGCTTCCTCGAAGGCCTGCATGGCCACGTGCAGGATGCTCTCGTGCGTGTCGTAGCTCAACAGGTCCTGGTTCAGGAAGCCCAGGCTCACGTCTTTGCTCATCGAAATCGACCCGCCGTCGGCCTTGTATTCGCCCACCAGCAAGCGCAGCAAGGTGGATTTGCCGGTGCCGTTGAGGCCAATCAGGCCGATTTTGTCTTTGGGCTTGATGTGCAGGCTGGCGTTGTCGTAAAGCGTGCGGGAGCCAAAGTGGAAGTCGAGGTCGGAAATGGAAATCATCGGGTCTGGAGTATTCGGGCGCAAAGGTACGGCTTGCGCAATTGGCTCGGCGCCTTCAAACAGCCCAACCCTGGTTAATATTCCCTGAGCCACAAAATAAAAAGCTCAGCCGTAGCAAACTGTAGCTTCCGCCCTTATTCGTTAAGACTTGGTTCGTGCCTGCCGACGCCCGGTAGGGCCTGTGCTTTGGCAAGCGGGTGTCGGTTTACCTGGGCAGGGGCGCTTCGTCCTTGGCCTCGCTCAGCTTCTGGGCTATTTTCTGGGGCACGCCCACGTTGTTGAACAAGCCGCTCACCACGCCCTGGCGCCAGAGCGTGAACACCGAGAAGCGCGGCTCACGGGTCGAAGTCATTTCGCCGGTCACCAGCTTGCCGCCTTTGCGCGGGTTCTGGTCGCGGATGACCAGCACGTTCACCACTTTGGATTTAATGCGGCTCAATAATGACTTCTTCACTTCTTCTTCCTCCGGCTTGTAGCTGAGCAACGTCATCTGCAGGCCGGAGTATTCGGTCCAGGTTGTGCCCTTCACGCCCTGGCGGTCGGCCCGGAAATCAAACCGCATCCGGCGCACGTCGCCGCTCTTGAACTTGACGAGGCGCGTGGGCACAGTCATTGGATTGAGCATGGTGAAGGGACCGGGCCCGAAGGAGCCCCACACGTGGTGGCGGCCCTGCGGGTCAAGCAGGTACATGGTAAGCTGCACGTCGAGCCGGCACTGGTTCTGGAGATAGGTGGAGGCCGTGCCGGTGAGCGGCGTGGCGGCGGTTTGGCGCCTGGGGTCGTTGCTCAGGTTGCGGAAGCTGCTGTTGAAGCGGTTGATGCTCATCGTGCCGGTGATGGGCGTGAGCGGGCTGCGGTAGCTGGAGTACAGGTTGCCGTTTCGGATGTCGAGCCGGCGCACGTCCACTATCACCGGAAGCTTGAGCATCTCCTCGGGCGAAATTTTGGACAGGTTGGGGTTGATGGGCCCGCGGCCGTCGGAGGCGATGCGCACCACCGGGCTCTGGGCCGTGAGCCGCGCCAGGCGGAAGTCGCCGTTGCGCACCAGGCCGGCGAAGTCCAGGCCGCTGGCCGTGAGCGAGGCCAGCTTTATGGTAATGGCCGGCGCCTGGTAGCCTTTGTGCAGGTTCATGCCCACCGGCGAGTACTTGGGCGTGAGGGCCATCTGCTCGAAGCGGAAGGTCTTGGCATCGGTGTCGAAGCGCGTGCTTTGGCTCGTGGCCCGGTAATAGGGCGGGTCGAAGGGCGCCGTGACTAGGCCGGAGCCGCCCCGCCAGGCGCGGGCGTAGGCAATGCGGCTGGGCGTGCGCGCCGCCAGCGAGTCGATGCGGATGGATTTGCCCGTCAGGTTGAGCGCGAATACCTGCGGAGAATGCTTCAGGCCGTCAATCTGCACATCAGCGCTTTGCACGCGAAGTTGAGCTAAATCGGCGCGGCTCAGGAATTTCGACAGCAGCTTCCAGACCGGAGGCGGCGTCTTTTTCGGCGGCGTGAAGTTGAGCCTGGGATTGTTAACCACCAGCGAAGCTGCCCGGAAATGCTGGCGCTGCTGCAACGCTGCGGCATCAAATCCGGTCAGCGCGAGGCTTGGCAGCGTCAGGTCCACGCGTACCGCGCCGGGCTGGCCCCGGCCCGGCGCGGGCGGCCGGATGCGCACCGACCGCAAATCGAACGTGCCCGCCCGGGTAGACAGGCGCAGGCTGGCCCAGGAGAGGGCGTGGGCTGCCACAGTCGCCTGGCTTCGGCCCAGGGCCACGGTCCAGGCCTTGGCAAACAAGATGCGGCCCGCGTCGGGTGCGGCAGCCGAATCGAAGTGCAAAGCCGTGCTGGCCAACTCAATGTCTTGCACCGTGGGGGCCTCGGGAATGCCAGCTACTTTTATGTAGCCATTGCGCACGGCCAGGTGGGCCAGGTCTAGCGCCCGCAGGTACTTCAGCATGGAAGTTGAGCCGTTTGCCGAACCTTGGGCCGGTGGCGTCACGGTAAGCAGCGGCGTTTGAATCAGCAGCGAGTCGGCCCGGAAACGGCGCTGGTGCTGCAGCGCGGCCGCATCGAGCCCCGTGAGCCGAAGCCGCCGGAGCGTTAGCTCAACTTTGGGATTGGAAGAAGCTCCGGCGCCAACCGGACGGATGCGAATGGAATCGAGTTGGATGCGCTTATCTGCTGTCGACAGATGCAGGCTGGCTAGTGCGAGGCGGTGCCCGGCTATCTGCGCCTGGCTATGCAGCAGCTTCAGGTTCCAGGCGGCGGCGTAGCCCAGGCGCTGGGAATCGGCCGCGCCGGCGGCGGTCAGGTGCAGGTCGCGGGCGCTCAGGTTTGCTTGCTGAAATTGAGCCGTGGGCTGGCCGCTGGGCCGGAAGCTGGCTTGGGTGTGCAGCAGGCCGAGGTAGCCGATTTCGAAGCCTTCGACTTTGAGGGGCAACCGCTCGTGCAGAGGCTTGCCGGCGTTTTTGGTCGTGGCCTTGGCCAGGGCGAGCAGCTCAATTCGGGCCGAATCCAGCACTACGCTGTCGATGGGCACCGTGCCTTTGCGCAGGAGGGCCAGCAGGCCCACGCCGGTAATATTGAGCTGAGCTACGTCGAGCCGCACGCGGGGCAGGGTATCGGCCACGGTGGCGGCGGGGCGCAGGCGCACGTGGCGCAGGCGCACGGCGCGCTGCCACAGGCTGGTGCGCAGGCTCGCCCACCTGCAGGCGGTACTGCCCGTGGGTTTGGGTGGCTACTTGCTTCTCCAGCTTCTGGCGCAGCCAGGGTCCAGAAACTGCAGGGCTACGAATCCCAGGAGCACCAGCAGCGCCAGGGCGCCCAGCAGCCAGCGTCCCCAGCGGCGGGGCCGGGGAGGCAACGAATTACTTGGCGAGGAGGGCGCGGCAGCAGAATCGGCCGCAGTAAGCGTTTCGGACACGACAACAAGTACAAAGGCAAGGCTGGGCTTAACGGCAAATACCCCTTCAAGGATGGGGTATTGGGCTAATAAGTGGACGGAGATGGCTGATTTGCCGACCAGTAAGCCAAGTCTAAGGGTCTGAACCGCCAAAATGTTTGTCTATTCTGAGCTGGCTATATTTCTTACTTTTGGGCCATGCCCTCTCAAGACCCCATTGGCGCGGCACTGCTCGCCTCATTTCGTCAAAACTTCCTGGCGTACAAGTCGCTGGCTGACCGCGCCCTGGCCCAAATCACCGATGCGGAGTGGCTGCACGTGCCAGCGCCCGGTAGCAACAGTGCTGCCGTTATCGTGCAGCACATGGCGGGCAACCTGCGCTCCCGCTTCACCGATTTCCTGACTACGGATGGCGAAAAGCCCACCCGCCAGCGCGACAAGGAGTTTGCAGAGCCCAAAAGCGCGGCCGCCATTCCGGCGCTGCGGCTCGAGTGGGAGGCGGCCTGGCAGGTTTTGTTCACGCTGCTCGACGAGCTGCAGCCCGAGGATTTGTTGCACACAGTCACGATTAGGGGCGAGGCCCACACCGTGCTGGCTGCCGTGCAGCGCCAGGTGGCGCATTATGCCTACCACGTGGGCCAGGTGGTGCAGTTGGCCAAAACCATCCGGGGCGAAGCCTTTCACAGCCTGAGCATTCCGCGGGGGCAGAGCGAACAATTCAATCAGCAAATGCCCTTCCGCGCCAACCCGCAGGGCTCTTCTCCAGTTTAGTCCGGTATATGTACGCCATTACTTCGCTGCTCAATCCCGGCAATGCCAAGCGCATCAACCGCATTGTGAAGGGCCTGGAAACCCGCTTCGCCCTCGACGATGTGCAGGATACGCCCGACCCGCACCTGACTTACCTGCTCGCCAGCACCCGGCGCCTGAGCGACCTGAAGGCCCTGCTCCAGGAAGTGGCCGCCACCACAGCGCCTTTTTCGGCCTACACCACCGGCCTGGGCGTGTTTCCGGGCGAAAACCCGGTTATCTACGTTCCGGTGCTGCGCTCCAACGACCTGAACCTGCTGCACCAGCGCGTGCTCGACGTAACGGCCCCGCTCTGCCGGGCCAGCGGTAACTACAGCCCCGACCGCTGGCTGCCGCACCTCTCGCTGGCCCTGCACGACACCACACCCGACCTGCTGGGCCCCGTGCTGGGCTACCTCAACAAGGAAACCTACAACCTGCGCCTGAATGTGAACAACCTGGCCATTCTGTGCAAAAAAGGCGACCAGTTTTTGCGCGAGGAAGTCTTCGAGCTCACCGGCAAGCCGTAGGGGCAGTGAGCAGTGAACAGTGAACAGTTGTCAGTTAGCGGATTAAAACCTAGCCGAAAAACAATAGGCACGTCATGTTGAGCTTGTCGAAGCATCTCGCGCGCTTCGTCTGTCATCCTGAGCCTGCGAAGGACCTTCTCACGTCTGCACGAATCGTTCAGCGGTGAAAAGATGCTTCCTTCGTCAGCATGACAGACGATTGGGATTACTTGCGCGGTAAAGATGCTTCGGCAAGCTCAGCATGACGTGCCTGTTTTCGACAGAGCATATTTCGGATAAGTTCTTAGCCAATCAGGATGCTCACTGTTAACTGACCCTCATACCGTGGGTGGAATCTGGGTGCCGTTGTCCAGCGACTGCCACAGGTACTTGCAGGCCAGCGTGCGGTACGGGCGCCAGGTTTCGGCAATAAGGAGCATGCGCTTTTGCAGGGCCCGGCCGGTTTCTTCCAGGCCGTAGAGCCGGCGCATGGCGTTCTGCACGCCCAGGTCACCTTCGGAAAACACGTCGGGCTGGTCGAGGGCAAACATCTGCAGCATCTGGGCCGTCCAGCGGCCTACGCCCCGAATGGCGGTGAGGTGCTGGGTAAAATCGTCTTCCGACAGGCTGGTGAGGTGCTCGTAGTCGAGCAGGCCGCGCTCGTTGTACTCGGCTATGGCCTTGAGGTAGCCCACTTTCTGGCGCGATAGGCCCGCGCTTCGCATCAGGTCTTCGTCCATCTGCAGCACCTCGCGCGGCTCGGGGTAGCCCTCGGGCGGAAACAGGGCCTGGAAGCGCTTCCAGATGGCTGCCGCGGCCTTGGTCGAAATCTGCTGGCTGACAATGGCGCGCAGCAGCGCCAGGTACAAATCTTCGTGGGCCCGCGGGTGGATTTCGCGGGCCTGCGCAATAACGGCGCCCAGGACCGGGTCGGCCGTGGACAAATGCTGGATTGCGGCGTGGTTTAGCATAAAAAGGAATTGGGAAGGGAAAGCAATTTTACCATACATCCTCGGCGCTGGTGGGCACCAGGATGGTCTCGAGCACTTTGCCGGTGGGCGAGAGCCGCACGCCCGCCAGGTTCCGACTCAGGAAAGCGCCCGTGTCGAGGTAGAGCGTGTTGGTGGCTTCGTCCAAAACGGGCTGGCCCTCGGTGGGAGTGTGGCCCACTACCTGCAGCTGCGGCAGTTTCTTGAGGGGGCCGCGCCGCCAGAGCAGCCCGTCGGGGTGGTTGGGCTCGAGGGCGTGGGCCGATTTGGACAGGCCCGCGTGGCTCACCAGTACGTGCTCGTTTTGCCACTGCAGCGGCCGCTCGGCCAGCCAGGGCAGGTGCTGGGCCAGTAGGCCGGGCCGGCGGCCGTACTGCTTCATGGTGCTGCGCCCGCCCCACTGCAGCCAGCTCGGATACGGCCCGCTGGCCCCCAAGTGCCGCAGCATGCCGTGCTCGTGGTTGCCCATCAAAAACGTAGTAGAGCCGGGGTACCGCTCGCTGAGGCTGCGGGCCAGCTCCACGGTTTCGGGAATATGGTTGCCACGGTCCACCAAGTCGCCCACCTGAACCAGGTGCTCCGTATCCGGCCGCCATTGCCGCAGGAGCTCCCCGAAGGTGTGAAAGCACCCGTGCACATCGCCAATAATGAAAAGATTCATGGCTACTAGAACGTCAAACGCCCGGCTTTGGGTCCGAAAATAGGAATTCCACCTCCGCATTCACCCCCAAACCAGGCCCCTTTGCCGGCGTGGCTACCTTTGCAGTTCTATGCCCATTCGTCGCGTCCTCCGTCCTATCAGGGAGTTATCTGATAGTGGTAAGCTTGCGGGCCTGCTGCTCATTCTGGCTACTGCCGTGTCCATGCTGCTCAGCAACAGCCCCTGAGCGCCCGCTACCTGGCGTTGTGGGAGCAGCACGTCGGCAGCGGCCTGCTGGATAAATCAGTAGCGCACTGGATAAACGATGGCCTGATGGCCATCTTCTTTTTCTGGTTGGGCTGGAAATCAAGCGCGAGGTATTGGAGGGCGAGCTGGCCCAGCCGCGCCAGGCCCTGCTGCCGGCCCTGGCGGCCATTGGCGGCGTGGCGATGCCGGCCCTTATTCATCTGGCGTTCACCAAGGGTACGCCCGCGGCCACGGGTTGGGCCATTCCCACCGCCACCGACATTGCTTTCTCCCTGGGCATCCTGGCTTTGCTGGGCAAGCGCGTGCCGCCCAGTCTGCGCGTTTTCTTACCGCCCTGGCCATTATCGACGACCTGATGGCCGTGCTCATCATCGCCATTTTTTACTCGGGCACCTTGCACCTGGCCTACCTGGGCGGGGCCGCAGGGATTTTCGCGGTCTTGGTGCTGCTCAATAAGCTGCGGGTGAAACCGCTGGCCATATACCTGGGTCTGGGCGCTCTGCTGTGGTTTTGCGTGCTCGAATCGGGCATCCACGCCACGGTGGCGGGCGTGCTGCTGGCCCTCACCATTCCGGTGCACCGCATCGAAGGCCTTGAGCACGCCCTGCAGCGGCCCGTAAACTACATTCTTCTGCCAATCTTTGCGCTCTGCAACACGGCCATTGTGCTCAACGGCAGCCTGCTGCCGGCGCTGGCCTCACCTTTGGCGCTGGGCATCGGGCTGGGGCTGCTGGTGGGCAAGCCCGTGGGCATCGTGGGCACGGTTGTGCTGCTGGTGCGTGCGGGCGTGGCCCAGCTGCCGGCTCAGGTCAACTGGCGGCAGATGGTGGGGCTGGGCTTCACGGCGGGCATCGGGTTTACCATGGCCATCTTCATCGCCACCCTGGCTTACCGCGACCCTACCGCGGTGGACGTAGCCAAGCTGGCCGTGCTGCTGGGCTCGGCTACGGCGGCCCTGGTGGGGGCCGCCGTGCTCGGGTTTGCGAAAAACAACCAGGAAGAGCCCGACGAAGCGGCAGTATTCACCGGCACCGGCGAGCAGCGGGCCTAGGCGGGCTGCGCCACCTGCTGCAAGGCTTCCTCCACGCGGGCGATGCCGGCATCGTCCACATCGAGGTGGGTCACGAAGCGAACCCACTGCGGCCCAAAGCTGCTGGCCTTGATGCCCTGCTGCTCGAGCCCTTCCAGGAAATCGGCGGCCGGCTGGCTGTCGTGCAGGCGGAAGATGACGAGGTTGGTTTCGGGGTTGAGCACTTCGGCCACGTAGGGCTGCTGGCGCAGCACCTCGGCCAGGCGCGTGGCCCGGCGGTGGTCGTCGGCCAGGCGCTCCACGTTGTTTTCCAGGGCGTAGAGGCCCGCCGCCGCGATGTAGCCGGCCTGGCGCATGCCGCCGCCCATCACCTTGCGGATGCGCTTGGTTTTCCGGATGAAATCGGCCGAGCCAAGCAGCACGGAGCCCACCGGCGCCCCGAGGCCTTTGGACAGGCACACCGAAATCGAATCAAACAGCTGGCCGTAGTCCTCGCTCCGCTGGCCGGTGGCCACCAGGGCGTTGAACACCCGGGCGCCGTCCAGGTGCCGGGCAAGGCCGTGCCGCTTGGCCACCTCGCTGATGGCGGCCATGTCTTCCCAGCTGTAGCAGCGCCGCCGCCGCGGTTGTGCGTGTTTTCCAGGCACACCAGGCGGGTGGTGGGGTAATGAATGTTTTGGGGCCGGATGGCGGCTTCCACCTGTGCGGCCGTCAGGCGGCCGCGCTGTCCGGCCAGCAGTGCTACCGACGCGCTGGAGTGGAAGGCAATGCCGCCCACTTCCCACAGGTACACGTGGGCCGTTTGCTCGCAAATAACTTCGCTCAGCGGCTCGGTGTGGGCCTTAATGGCGATTTGGTTGGTCATGGTGCCCGAGGGGCAAAACAGGCCGGCTTCGAGCCCGAAACGCGCGGCGGCCACTTCTTCAAGGCGCCGCACGGTGGGGTCCTCTTCGTACACATCATCGCCAACGGCCGCCGCCGACATGGCCGCGAGCATGGCGGCCGAAGGGCGCGTCACGGTATCAGAGCGCAGGTCCACCACGGGCAGGGCCGAACCTTCGGCCGTCAGAGGCTGGGGGAAGAGGGGAGTATTATAAGACATAAGGTATAAGGCTAAGGGAGAAAGCGAAGGTAGGCCTGCAGGAGCTGCATTGGCTAGCGCCGCGGCCAGGATGGCAGCAAAAATAACGCGCGGAGCGGCTTGCCCATGCCGGTTCCGAATCCGCAGTAATTCAGCAAAATGCCTCATGGGCTTGCACTTTCGAAATGAAAGCCTTACTTTTGCCCTCCGTTTCGTAAGCCCCTAGACTTTAACCATTCCGGCACCATGTCCGTTACCCGCCTCAAGCGCAAGCACCGCAAAAACATTGCCCGTGCCAACAACAAGCAGCACATCATCAAGGAGCTGCTCCGCACGCCCGTTCTCAAAAACGTGGATATTGAAGAGCTGAAGTCGCGTTTCACCACCACCGGTGGCACCACGGCTGCCGCTGCTGCTCCCGCTAAGAAAACCAAAGCTGCTGACACCACGGCCGCCAACGCCGCGGCTTTCGACGACGCCGAAGCCGTAACCAAGCCTGTCAACGCCGACGGCCAGGAAGGCGAGCACCCCAAGCCCGAAATCGCGCTGTAATCAAGCTTTTCGTCGGAAGCAGCACCACGCATTTTGGTCTGTTTCGTGATGGAAGCCTACTTCTGTGACAAGCCCCGTTGCCTGTGATGCAGGCAACGGGGCTTGTTGGCTTATAGAAAGTTGAGCTGCTTTTTGCGGCCCGATTCCGGCGCCGGGCTCAGCCAGAGGCCCGCTTGCCCAGCTCCACGGCTTGCAGGTCGACCACCTTGCCGGCCTCAATGCCGAAGCGCAGCAGCGTGCGCACCTGGTGAAAGCCGTGCCGGCCCGCGGCGCCCGGGTTGAGGTGGAGCAGGCCCAGCTTTTTATCGGGCATCACCCGCAAAATGTGCGAGTGGCCCGTGATGAACAGCCCCGGCCGTGAGGCAGCCAGCAGGGGCCGGGCGGCCGGCGCGTAGTGCCCCGGGTAGCCGCCGATGTGCGTCATGAGCACGCGCAAGCCCTCAATCTCAAAGTCTTGCACCAACGGTTGGGTCCGGCGTACGTCCGTGCCGTCGATATTGCCGTACACGCCCCGAAACCGCGGCGCTAGCTTCTCTAACTCCTCTATCACCCGGGCGTCGCCGAAATCGCCGGCGTGCCAGATTTCGTCGCAATCGCGCAAATGGTGCGCGATACGGTCATCAAAGTAGCTGTGGGTGTCGGAAAGCAGGCCAATGCGCGTCATGGCGCAAAGATGCGGCCTGCCGCCAAATCGGTGCCGCCCCGTATCTTGCAGCCGCGGCTCGGAGCTTATTTTTTAGTAATTTACTGACCCCAGCACCGCCCGCTGCCCGTCATCATCCTCTCAATTCGCATATCCCGATGAATATTTTCATCAACGACATTCCGCTGGTTATCAAAAAGCTGAGCGAAAAGGTGTACAAGCACAAGTTCGACCTGATACTTAATCCGGACGATGAATTCACCTCGAAGGATTTGGTGGGCGACGTGCTGGTGCGCGATGCGGGCCCCCTGTTCATCGACCGCCTGCTGCGGCTGATGGAGGTGAAAAAGCTGAAAAAGCTGAAGTCGCTGACCATGCTGGTCAAAAAGAAAAAATACATCACCCTGCACTTCAAGGACCAGTTCAAAATCGCCAAGGCCGGCGGCGGGCTGGTGGTGAAGGGCGACCAGGTGCTCATGATTTACCGGCTCGGCAAGTGGGACCTGCCCAAGGGCAAGCTCAAGAGCGACGAAGACCAGGCCGCCGGCGCCCTGCGCGAAGTGGAGGAGGAAACAAACATCAAGCTGGAGCTCGGCGAAGAGCTGCCCAGCACCTGGCACAGCTACGCCTACAAGGGCAACAAAATGCTGAAAAAGACCAGCTGGTTCCTCATGAAGTGCCTGGACGACAGCCTGATGAAGCCCCAGACCGAGGAATACATCGAGGAAGTGCGCTGGATGTCGCCCCAGGAAGCCCTGTCCAAGCTCGAAAACTCCTACGCCTCGATTGCGCTGGTGATGCGGCACTACCTCAACAACATGGCCAGCAAGCCGGTGAAAGCGGTGCCAACTGCCGGGAAATAAGCTATATTGCGGTCTATGCGACCGGTTCTATTTGCGCTTTTCGTGGGGGTTGTGGTGGCGGTGGGAGCCTGTTCGGGCTCGCACGAGCCCCCGTACGACCGTACGGCGCGGTCGGCGCCCAAGCCCGCGCGCGACGCCTCCGGGCTGAATGTGCCCGGCCTGCTGGCCCTGTCGATTGACGAATTGGGCCAGCAGGCGGGCCGCGCCACCCGCTGCCCGCAGGCTTCGAAGACCCGGTGATGGCCCCGTTGGTGCAGCGCAATGAGCAGCTGGACTCTGCGGCCCTGTTCCAGCGCCGGGGGCTGAACATTGTGGCCTCGTACGACGACCGCACCCGCAAGGTGAGCAATTTGCTCCTCCTCGGCAGCAATGAAAACGAGTGATGCGCCGCGCCCAGCTGCAGCTCGGCGCCGACCAGTACCTGGTGCTGCCCGTATTTCAGGAACGCAACGCCACCAAGCTGCTCGGCCTGCGGGTGCTGGCCGTGTCGCTGAATCAGTAAGCTCGGGAAATTGAGCTAAAACAGCAGGCCCGAGTGCGGCGTAAGCAGCCTATTGAGCCAGCGGCGGCAGCGCAAAAGGCAGAAACGCATCGACATTGCCACCGTAGCGGTGAATGTCCCGGATGATGGTGCTGCTGATGGCCCCCAGGGTGGGCGAGGTAAGCAAAAACACCGTTTCCAGCTCCGCATTCACGTGCTGGTTGCCGTAGGCAATTGGCTTCTCGTACTCGAAGTCGGGGCTGTTGCGCAGGCCGCGCAGCAGGTAGCGGGCGCCGGTTTCGCGCGCAAACTCTGCGGTAAGACCTTTGAAGGTGCGCACCGTCACGCGGGGCTCGTCCCGGAATACGTCTTCGATGAGCGCCTGCATCTGCTCTACGGGCAGGTAGCGCTGCTTGCTGCTGTTGGTGCCAATGGCCACGATGACCTGGTCGAACAGCCCCGTACCGCGCCGCACAATGTCGAGGTGCCCGTTAGTGAAAGGGTCAAAAGAGCCGGGAAACAGGGCAATGCGGGCCATGGGGAGGAGCGTTATCAGTTTTGAATTAGAAGTTATGAGTTAGGAATTGAGCCAATTTGGACAGCGATACAACTCATAACTCATGATTTATAACTCATAACTCCTCAGCAAAAATGCAGGCTGAACAAGTCGAAGTACCGGTACTCAAACACGTCGTTGAGCCGGTAGCTGTACTGCACGTCGCTGGGCCGCGCCCCAAACCGGACGTTGCGCACGTAGGTGCGCAGCAGGCTGAACACCGCGGAGTCGGGCATGAGCTCGCCCCACACGGTTACTTCGTCCTGGTCGGGGTCGAGGTTGAGCTCCTGCATCACGAGGATGGTGTAATACACCACGTCTTCGGCAGTGGTGCAGGCAAACACGTTGCAATACTCCAGGTGCTGGCCCAGCACCACCAGCGTGAGTTCCTGCTGGCCGGGGTTGAGGTAGAGGCGGCGCGGGGCGGCGGCGCCGCGCTGGTGCACCAGGCCCGCCAGCAGCGCGCTGGTGTGGTGCAGCATGCGGCCGGTGGCGCCGTGCGTGGCGGCCAGCCAGTCGGCCAGGCCCGCGTCGGCGGCAAACACGTTCACCAGCTCCAGGCCGGGGTGGGTGGTGTGGCGCACGGTTTCGGTGGGGGCGAGGGTGTGGTGCAGCCGCAGCGCGGCCGGCTCGTCGCCGGCCCGGAACAGGGGCGCCGGCAGCAGCGTGAAGGCGCGGCCCGTAACGGCCATGCGCACGGCATTCCAGCCCCGCTGGCCCAGAAAGTCGTGCTGCGCGGCCAGGGCGGGCAGGCCCCCGGCGGCCAGCGTGTATTCTTCGAGGGCCACAAACTTGTGCCGCTCCACATCGGCCACGGCCAGGTAGAGGCGGGACGGCCCCACCAGCAGGTACAGGTTGTAGGCGGTGAGGTTGGCGGGGTCAAACGTCTCGTCGCGCAGGCGCAACAAGGACGACGGCGCGGCCGGGGGGCAGAAGAAGCAGCGGAAGCAGGCACGAATCGAAGCTAAACAGGCGCAGTGGCCGGGGCTAAAGATAAGGCCGGGCTTCGGGAGGAACGAAACCGAAAGCACCCGAAATAGCAGACAGGCCCGGAAACCTGCTTTTCTCCGCTCAAAAGTCTAACCAGAGCGCGCGCTGAAGCTTACGCAAAAAGGGTCTGGGGTACGAAAATGTCGTCGATGCTGAGCACCATGCGCAGGATGGGGTGCACCTGCGCCGGAGGCAGCTGCAACAGCTCCCGCGGGGTGTGCCAGCTCAATTTGGTGAGCAGCTGTTGGCCGGGCGAGTGCTCGGGGTCCTGGCCGAGCTGCGGCTGGGCACCGTCTTCGGCGAAGACTTCAAAAAACAGCTCCAGCGCCTGCAGGCTCCCCTCGCTAAACTCGTGGAGGTGCAGAAAGCGGCCCACGCTCACGGTGAGGCCGGTTTCTTCCTTGAATTCGCGCGCCACACAAGCCCGGATGCTCTCGCCAAACTGCCAGCCCCCGCCGGGAGGCGACCAGAACGGCGCCCCCGGCAGCAAGCCCCGGTGGGCCGCCAGCAGTACGGCCCCATCGCGCAGCAGCAGCCCCCACCCGTACCCGCACCTTGCCGGCATAAGCGTCGAGTAAGGCATCTGGGGGAGTATCAAGGGGAGTGTGCATGGTGGGCTGGTAGAGAGGAATAGGCTGCGGCCGGCTGGGCATAGGCCGGGCGCATTACGCCTAACGCCATCCCGACAACATTGTTTCTTCTGGCCCCACCAAAAGTCACCCGGGGCTACTGCGCGGCGTTGCGCCGCCGGGAGCGCCAGCGCCGCAGGCTCACGATAAAGACCACAAACAACAGCACCGTGCCCGCCGCTACCAGCGGCAAAAGCAGGGTGAAAGCCACGCCGCCCACGGCCAGGGCGTTTTCGGCGGTAGCCAGCACGGGATTGCCCAAGCCACCGGTAGCGGCCGTGGAGGCGCCCCGCAGCAGGGCCGTAGCGGTTTGCACCAGCCCGGCCGTGCCGCCGCCCACCAGTACGCCCAGGGTCCAGCGCAGGGTGGGGTCGAGGTGGGGGAGGGCCGAGGTCATGAGGATGGTGCCCGCCACAAAGGAGGCCGGCGTGGTGAGGGAGTCC
The DNA here is from genome assembly GCF_042665855.1 of Hymenobacter humi. Taxonomy (NCBI): domain Bacteria; kingdom Pseudomonadati; phylum Bacteroidota; class Cytophagia; order Cytophagales; family Hymenobacteraceae; genus Hymenobacter; species Hymenobacter humi. The sequence continues at coordinate 2,447,490 of NZ_JBHTEK010000001.1, forward strand.
AGCAAGTTGTCGACCACGGGGATGTAGTAGCCGGCTATTTCGAAGACGGTGGCCGTGGCCAAGGTGAGCAGCGCGGCCCAGCTTCCCAGCCACACAAAGCCCGCGGCGGGCGTCATGTAGCCAAAATGGTAGGCCACGCTGGCGCCCAGCAGCGGCACAAACACCCGAAAGCCGCTGCACGCCGCGAGCCCCAGGCCCAGCGCGCCCGCCACCAGATACTGCATCGTCGGCAACTGTTCCATCAGATTCGAAGGGCTGAAGTGAGTGGGCAAGGTACCTGCCTGCTACGTAGCCAGTACCTTTGGGCTATTGAACGGCAAAGTGGCCTGATGAGCTGCCGGAGCCATTTTAAGGCACTAAGGAGTTCTCAGGCCGTGCCAGAAGTATAAAGATGTACAAACAAGGGACTGCGAACGTAGTGCGTTCCGTGGTCTGTCAGCAAACATAAAGATTCCCGTGTCCACTAACCAAGAAACAGCAGCTCCGCTCGCGCCCGCCGATACCCAAAGCGAGCTGGAAGCCCGCATTCGCCGCAAGCTTACCCGTCAGCGCTTTATGCACCTCATCGGGGCCGATTTGACGGTGATTACCCCGGCCGCGTGGAGGCCGAGCGATGATGGGCGAGCAGCACCAGCAGCAGCGCGGCTTTGCCCACGGCGGCCTCATCGCCACCATGGCCGATTTGGTGGCCGGTTTTGCCGGCGTCACCCTCATTCCGGACCATTTTGGGCTGGTTACCTCCGATTTGAAAATATCCTACCTGCACCCTGGCGTGGGGCAGAAATTAAAAGCCATCGGTTGGGTATTGAAAGCCGGGCGGCGTCTGCAGTTCTGCGAAGCCGAGGTATGGTGCGACGACCTGCTGATTGCCAAGGCCAGCGCCACGATGGCGGTAATTGAGCCAGTTGCCTAATACACAAAACGTGAATACTGCACTACAGTCGCTTTTGGAGAATTGGCTAGAAAGAATCATTGCCACTGAAAAGCCTCCCGGCGAAATCAAAGTATTTCGCTTTGGCTTGTCCGAAGTCGAAGAAGGGTACTTGGCTTACTTAGCTGGCTCTAAAACTTATGAAAGTGAAGATGAAGAATGGGCCAGCTACCCCCTGACTTCATTGCCGAAGACGAACTTGTTATTGCCGAAAATGAAGCAGGGGAGTGGAATGAAATGCTGCAGCAAATGATTGATTTCTTGGAGAGGATTTTAAGCAAGAGCTCAGTTCAAGCATCATTTTTGGGACGTGGTATTCCAATTTATACCGGTTTTATAGACGGTGATTTGATTAAGATTAAATAATTGATGTTAAAACTGAGAACCCCGTCGGTCCGCGACTACTTTCCTTACGAGCCCACCGACGACCAGGCCCTGCTGTTCACACAGCTCGACGCATTTTTGCGCGACGACCTGCCGGGGCGCAAGGTGTTTGTGCTGCGCGGCTATGCGGGCACGGGCAAAACCACGGTAATCAGCGCCCTGGTGCAGTGGCTGCACAAGCTCCAGCGCAAGTACACGCTGATGGCGCCCACCGGCCGTGCCGCCAAGGTGATGGCGGGCTACGCGGGCGTGCCGGCCAGCACCATCCACAAGAAAATCTACCGCCAGACCTCGGGCGCGCCCAGCGAACGGCTCAACTTCCAGCGCCAGCCCAACCGCGTGGAGCAAACGCTCTACATCGTGGACGAGGCCTCGATGATTTCGGACGAGAAAGCCTTCGGCGAAAACGGGCTGCTCGACGATTTGATGGGCTTTGTCTTTGAGAAAACGAGCAACAAGCTGCTGCTCATCGGCGATACGGCCCAGCTGCCGCCGGTGGGCCAGCTCTAAGCCCGGCCCTCGACCCGGAGTTGCTGGCCCACCGCTTCCGGGCCGCCGTGGGCAGCGTGGAGCTGCGCCAGGTAATGCGCCAGGCCCAGGAATCGGGCATTTTGGTGAATGCCACCGAGCTGCGGGAAGAGCTGCGCGAGGAACACCCCAACATTCAGCTGCACACCAAGGGCTTTCGCGACATCTTCAAGATGGGCGGCGACAAGCTGGAGGACGGCCTGCGCTGGGCGTATCGCAATTTTGGGCACGAAAACACCACCATCATCTGCCGCTCCAACCGCAACGCCAATCAGTACAACCAGCTCATCCGGCGGGCCTTGTTCGATGCCGAGGAGGAAATAGAAGGCGGCGACTACCTGATGGTGGTGCGCAACAACTACTTCTGGCTGCCCAAGGACTCGGAAATCGGATTCCTGGCCAACGGCGACTTCTTGCAAATCAGCAAAATCATCCGCCGCGAGGAGATGTACGGCTTCCATTTTGCCCAGGCCCAGGTGCGCCTCGTCGATTACCCCGACGAGCCTGAGATTGAAGTCAAGCTGCTGCTCGACACCCTGCACACCGAAAGCCCGGCCCTGCCTTCCGACCGCAACAACGCCCTGTACCTGGCCGTGAGCGAGGATTATGCCCACCTCAAAACCAAGGCCGAGCGCTATAAGGAAATGCGCAAAGACCCGTACCTGAACGCCCTGCAGATAAAGTTTGCTTACGCCCTCACCTGCCACAAAGCGCAGGGCGGGCAGTGGCAGGCCGTGTTCGTCGACCACGGTTTCCTGAAGCCCGACGAGCCGCTGGCGGGCGAGTTTGCGCGCTGGCTCTACACGGCCATCACGCGGGCCTCAGAGCGGCTGTTCCTGCTCAATTTTCAGCAGAAGCTTATCAGCGACGCGCCGGAGGAGGACTAGCTGGCCTGCGCAAGTATTTGGAGGACAGTTGGCTTCATAGCCGGCCTCAGCAGTAGTAAACACCCACTTTAAGAAAGCAGAGGCCTTACTTTGGATTATAAATTAATCAGTACCAGAGGGCTGCGCGAAGCACTGCATGAATTTATTTATTCTAAGAATTTAAAGGATAATAATTTGGTTCGGGAGGTGGCTTTTTTGTATCTTCATACATGCTTGGTTAGTTTGGTCGTAAATTTGTCTCACGGCCCGAAACCAGTAAATTTGTTGTATCCACTTAGTGTTTAGCTGGCCTTCTCAACCCACATTACTTTAGCCTCATGAAAAAAACCCTGCTCCTCGCCCTGAGCCTAACCGCCGCCGCATACACTGCCCAGGCCCAGGCTACACCGCCCGTTGCCAAAGCAGTTGGCCCGGTTGCTGGTCCCTCCATCACGTTTGAAGAGTCGAAGTTTGATTTCGGTTCGGTCGCGCAGGGCGGCATCGTTGACCACACCTTCAAGTTCAAAAACACCGGCACCGCGCCCCTCATTATATCCAACATCGGCGTGAGCTGCGGCTGCACCACCCCGGACTGGACCAAAGCACCCGTGCTACCCGGCAAAACCGGCACCATCTCCGCCAAATTCAACTCGGCCGGCAAAATCGGCATGCAGAACAAGGTGCTGACCATCGAGTCGAACGCCGTGGGCGGCAGCACCACCGTTGCGCTCGTAGGCGAAGTGAAAGAAGCTTCGACCACGGCCAGCGCTACGCCTGCTGCGCACGCAGAAGCCTCGGCTTCGACAGGCTCGACTGCCATCAAGGACAACGGCAAAAAGATTAAGACCAAAACCACCGACAGCAAACTCAAAGCCAAGGTGAAGTAAGCTATTTCAGCTGCTGACTCAGTAAAAGGGCTGTCCGCACGTGCGGACAGCCCTTTTTCGCGTTCGTGCAGATGCCGAACCGTTGGCCCAGGCAGGCAGAAACTATTCGCGTACCGCGGCTAGAGCTTGCGCACGGCCAGCAGCAGGCTCAGCCAGCCCGCCAGCAGCAGCAGGCCGCCCAGGGGCGCCACCGCGCCCAGCTTGGTAATGCCCGTGAAGCACAGCGCATACAGCGAGCCGCTGAAAATGAGGATGCCGCCCAGCCACAGCCAGCCCGTGGTGCCGAGGCTCTGCAGCTCGGGGCGGGCGGCCCACAGCACCCCAATGGCCAGCAGGGCCAGCACGTGGTAGAACTGGTAGCGCACGGCGGTCTCGAAGGTGTCGAGGCGGCCGGCTTTCACCAGCATGTCGCGCAGGGCGTGGGCGCCGAAAGCGCCAATGGCCACGCCCAGCCCGCCGAGCAGGGCCGCGAGTTGCAGTAAGAGTCGAGCATTCATAAGGCAGGGAGGGTAAAAGTGGGCCCGAAGGTAAGGCCAACGACGACAGGCGCCGCTCATATTTGCCGTTTCAGGCGCACGGTGGCGGTGTGCAGGTTGCCGTCGGCCCGGCGCAGCACCAGCAGCAGGGTGCGCCCGTCTTCGGAATGCAGCATGCGGTCGAGCTGGCTGAGGGTGAAGATGCTGGCCGGCATCAGGTTGATGCTAATTACCTCGTCGTCGACCTCGATGCCCGCGGCCGCGGCGGGCGAGTTGGGCATCACGCGCAACACCAGAAAGCGGTGAAAGTCGGGGCCGGTGGCCAGCAGCTCCATGCCGCACATGTCGTGCTCGAAGGGGTCGCGGAAATTGGTGTTGGGCCGCAGCAGCAGGCGCTCGTGCGGGTAGTCGACGACGAGTGCAAAGCGCTTGAGCAGGCTCGTACCCCACATTGCCGTTGCGGGACACTCCCACGCGCCGGTGCACATCGGAAGCATTGGGGAAGGAAGTGAGCACCGAGCGCAGGGCGTAGCGGCCCAATTGCAGGGACTCTACCCGGCCCAGGTAGCCCTGCACCAAGCCCGTGAGGCCGCGGCCCAAGTCGGCGGGCAGGCGTTTGGCCGGGCCCACCAGGCGCGGGTCCGAATCCAGCTCAATGGACAGGGCGTGGCTGGCGCCCGTGTCGAGCACCAGCTTGAGCGGCAGCGTGAGCGAGTCGGTGAGCTGCACGGTGGCCATAAAGTAGGCCTTGTTGTTTTGCAGCAGCAGCGGCACGCTCGCCCACTGTTTGCCGCGCGGGGCGCGGTACGCAGCCGGGTCGGTCAGGACCATGAGGCCTTCTTCGGGCCGCAGCGTCACCACAAAGCTGCGGAACAGCTCCGAGCCCAGAATGCCGTGGATGGGCACGCCAATGAAGCCGGACAGGTTGAGCACGTCTTCGGACAGCACCAGCCACGTCATGTGGGGCGCCACCACGCCGGGCAGCTCCACCCGCACGCTGTCGGTTTGGTAGGCGAGCAGGCCGGTTTCGGCCCCGCCGGCCCCCACCACCCGGTACTTTTCGCCCTTCCGCAGCTGCAGGAGTCGGCCAGGGCCGTGGAAGTGATAATGGATGTGTTGACGCCCGTATCCAGCAGGAAGTTAAAGGGCCCGGCGTTGTTAATCTTGGCGCTTACCACCAGCAGGTTGCGCTGCAGCACTGTGGGAACCCGCACCTTTTTGCGCTTCCTTTCAAAAACGAAAGGCCTTCCGGGGTTTGTGTTCTGGGCAAGCGCAGCCCGCCCATTCCCCAGCAGATGCTCAGGAAAAGCAGCACATACACAATACGCTGAACAAGCATGGCAGAATGGCGCAACGGGGCTGGTAAATAAAGCGATAAGACGCGCCTTTACCTAGCCGCGCCGCACTATTCCGGCCGCTCCCACGGCCTGGCCGGGTCGTAGCGCAGGACGCCTTGCTCGATATACAGCGGCGCGGCTATATTGTTATGGTACAATTGGCCCGTGCCGAGGCCTTGCGCAAAGCCGTTCACCTCGTATTCGCCTGTGGTGGGCCACCGCATTCAGCCCAATATTGGACTCCAGGGCCGACGTCATCCACCAGCCAATGCCGCGGGCTTCGGCCAGGGCAATCCAGTGGCGGGTGGCGGCGTGGCCGCCCAGCAGCGTGGGCTTGAGTACGATATAAGCGGGGCGAACCTCGTCGAGCAAGGCCGCCTGTTGAGCCGGGTCGCTCACCCCAATCAGCTCTTCGTCGAGGGCGATGGGAATGGGCGAGCTACGGCACAGGGCCGCCAGGGCAGGCCATTGGCCCGCGGCAAGGGGCTGCTCGATGGAGTGCACCTGAAAAGCGGCCAACTGCTTGAGTTTGGCCAGCGCGTCGGCCGGGGCAAAGGCGCCGTTGGCATCCACGCGCAGGGTGAGCTGCTCGGGGCCGGCCACGGCGCGTATCTCGGCCAGCAGTGCCAGCTCGGTCGCAAAATCCAGACTGCCGATTTTTAGCTTGAGGCAGGAGTAGCCGGCGGCCAGCTTTTGCCGTATCTGCTCACGCATGAAGGGCGCGTCGCCCATCCACACAAGGCCGTTGATTGGCAGGGGGCAGTGCCTTCGCTGAAGGCATTGGCGTAGAGCTGCCGCCGGCCGCCGCGCGCAAGGTCGAGCGCGGCGGTTTCGAGGGCAAAGACCAGTGACGGCCACCCCAAACCCACGAATGCCGGAGCATCGGCCGCCGAGAAGGTGGCAAATACTCCGGCATTGAACCGCTCGCAAAGCTGGGCTATTGCGGCTGGAAACGTGGGAACGTAGTCTAGGCTGAGGCCGGCCAGTGGTGCGGCTTCGCCCACACCGACCACCGCGGGCGCGGCATCGTCGGCAAGGTGCAGGTACCAGGCCACGTGTTCGGCCAGGGAGCCACGCGAAGTGCGGGCTGGAAAATTGAAACGCAACGCGCGCTGCGAAAAACTGAGTCGAAGCATGCCGCAAAGATGCGCGGCGTGACTCAGTCAGCTAGTCCCAGCCCTAGCCTTACTTAGTGGCCGTGGCGTTGGTCTTGCCGCGACGGCTTACCAGGCCGCCTTTGCGGCCGGCGTCGCGGGCCTCTTCGGCCGAGAAGCGGTGGCCACGGCCGCTGGCGTGGGAGGCTTTGCCGCCCTCGCTGGCGATGCGCCGCTGGGTTTCGGGGCTCATGGCTGCAAAGCCGCGGCGGCTCTTGGTGCCTACGCGGTTAGCAGGGCGGGTGGACGATTTGGCGGCCGCAGCCGCCGAGTTGGCGAGGTTTGAGGGGGAGGTTGACATAGTAATATGTTGAGAAGGTTTAGTGTATTACAAGTATAAGCCACCCTGCCCATAGTCGTACTAATATCAGGCTGATTCGTTGTGATTTAGGCCGAAAATGAGTGTAAATACCACTTTCTACCGAAGAGCTTCTACGTACTTACTGAGGGGCTCTGCGTGTTTATTTCACCGTTGACCTTCAACTTGCGTCACAGCGCGAAAAATCCCCGTATCGCAACCCCGGGGCTACTAATGCGGTTAGTGCTGTGATTACCTTTTTGCCGCCTGCCATGTCTCAACTACACCCTTCCCCAGCGGCTCCGCCCGTGGCCCAGTCCTGGCTGACGCGCTACCAGGCTGTGCGGGCCCAAAGCCAGGCGCTGTGCGCCCCGCTCTTACCCGAAGACACCGTGGTGCAGCCCATGCTCGATGTGAGCCCCCCGAAGTGGCACTTGGCCCACACCACCTGGTTTTGGGAAACGTTTCTGCTGAAAGAGTACGCCCCCGGCTACCAGCTCTTCCACCCCGACTACGCCTTCCTCTTCAACTCCTACTACAATTCCCTGGGCTCCCGCGTGAACCGGGCCGACCGGGGCACGCTCTCGCGCCCGCCCCTGGCCGACGTGCTGGGCTACCGCGCCCACGTGGATGCGGCCCTCGCAACGCTCCTTACCGAAAACGACCACCTGCCCGCCGCCTTCTACGAGCCTGCTGGAGCTGGGCCTGCAGCACGAGCAGCAGCACCAGGAACTGCTGGCCACCGACATCAAATACATCCTAAGCACCAGTCCGCTGGCCCCGGCTTACGCTCCGCTTAATAAGGAATTAGGAATGAAGAATGAGGAATTATCGGCACCAGCCAATTCTTCATTCTCAAGCGGAGCGCCTGCGTCCTGGCTGCCGGTGCCCGGTGGCATTTACCGCATAGGCTTTCAGGAAACGGGCTTTTGCTTCGATAACGAGTGGCGGCCCACGAGGTGCTGCTGGCGCCTTTCGAGCTGCAGAACCGCTTGGTGACCAACGCCGAATACCTGGCTTTTATGGAAGCCGGGGGCTACCGCGACTTCCGCTACTGGATGGGCGAGGGGTGGGATTTGGCTCAGGCGCAGGGCTGGGAGGCCCCGCTTTACTGGGTGCAGAAGGAGGGGGCTGGCATCGCTTCACTCACCACGGCCTGCAAGTGGTGGAGCCGGCGGCGCCGGTCACGCACATCAGCTTCTACGAAGCCGACGCCTACGCCAACTGGGCCGGCGCCCGCCTGCCCACCGAGGCCGAGTGGGAAACCGCCGCTCGCCACTTCGGGGCCACCACCGCCGGCGGCACCTGGCTGGAAAACCCGGCCCTGGACCCGCAGCCCGTGCCCGCCGGCGCCGACCCCACCGCCTGCCACCGCCTGCTGGGCGACTGCTGGGAATGGACGTATTCGGCTTACCACGCCTACCCCGGCTACATCCGCGCCGCCGGGGCTTTGGGCGAGTACAACGGCAAGTTCATGGTCAACCAGTGGTGCTGCGCGGGGGCTCCTGCGCCACGCCCGAAAACCACATCCGCGTGAGCTACCGCAACTTTTTCCACGCCGACAAGCGCTGGCAGTTCACTGGCATCCGGCTGGCTCGCTAACCGGCAGGTTGGGCTGAAAAAGCGTTCTGCTGCTATTGAGCCACCTATCCTGACGTGCGACGTTTCCAATAAAACCCGGTTCGGCCCGGGTGTTACCTCTGTTTTTAAGCTGCTCCATGACGACTTCTCCTACCCTCAGCCGGACCACCACTGAATTGGGCCGGCACGTGGCCGACGGCCTGCGGCGAACGCCTAAAACGCTTTCGTCTATGTACTTCTACGACGACGAGGGCAGCCGGCTGTTTCAGCAAATCATGGAGCTGCCGGAGTATTACCCTACCCGGGCCGAGTTCTCTATTTTTCGGGAGCACGGAGCAGCCCTGGCAGCGGCGCTGAGTTCGCCGGCTGGCGAGGCATTTTCGCTGGTGGAGCTGGGTGCTGGCGACGGCGCCAAAACCAAGCTGCTCCTGCGCGAGCTGCTGCAGGCCGGCACCCGCTTCACCTACGCCCCGGTAGATATTTCCGAAGGCGCCATGACGGGCCTGGTGCAGGCGCTGCAAGAGGAGCTGCCCGAATTGCGCGTGGCACCCATGGTGTCCGATTACGCCACGGCGCTCACGCAGCTGCGCACGCGTCCCGGCAGCAAGGCGGTGCTGTTTTTGGGGTCGAACATCGGCAATTTCCATCCGGAAGACCGGCTCAACTTCCTGCGCCAGGCGGCCGCGCCCCTGGGCCCCACCGACCGCCTGCTCATCGGGTTCGATTTGCAGAAAGACCCGCGGCGCATCCGGGCCGCGTACGACGATGCCCAGGGCGTGACCGCCGCCTTCAACCTCAACCTGCTCACCCGCCTCAACCGCGAGCCTGGGCGCCGATTTTGACCTCGCCAGGTGGCAGCACTACACTGACTACAACCCCCTGAACGGGGCCGTGCGGTCGTATCTGGTCAGCACCCTTGCCCAGCAGGTGCGCATCGAAGCGCTGGATGAGACGTACAGTTTCAATGCCTGGGAAGTGATTCACACCGAGAACTCCTACAAGTTTACCCTGCCGCAAATTGAGCAGTGGCCGCTGAAGCAGGCCTGCGTGTGATGACGTCGTTCACCGATTCGGCCAAGGATTTTGCTGACGTGGTGCTGGCGGCCCAGGAAGGCTAAGTTGAGCTAACCGGCTGCTTTTTGAGGTGCCGCAAATTGATTCTAATTGTCTGTCATGCTCATCTGGCGTCCGCCTGCGAAGCATCTTATCAGGTCAGAACCAATCGTTGAGCCGTGAGAAGATGCTTCGCAGGCGGACGCCAGATGAGCATGACACACGGAGGAAAGTAGCAACTGTTTTTCTAGCATCGCCCTACCTTTCGCCATCATCTCAAAAAACAAGACAGCAGGAATGATAAGCTTAGCATCGGGCTACGGAAATTTTGCAGTGCCAGCCGTTGCGCTGCAGGCCGCCACAGCGGTACTAACCAGCGCGCAACAACGCCACGCGCCGCTGGCCGTGAGCCCCATCGGCGGCCTGCCGGAGCTGCGCGAGGCCCTGGCCGCGCGCTACCGCCAGCGCGGCGCGCGCGGCACCACCGCCGAGCAGGTATTGGTGACGGCTGGAAGCAAAGCCGGCCTGTTTGCTCTGCTCACTGAGCTGCTGGAGCCTGGCGCCGATGTGCTGATGCCGACGCCCAACTGGTTCGGGTTCTACGAGATGGTGCGCCGGGCCGGTGGGCAGCTGCGCACCCTGCCGCTGGCCGCTGCCGACAACTACGCCCTGCATCCTGAGGCGCTGCGCGCCGCCCTCACGCCGGCCACGCGGCTGCTCATCATCAGCAACCCGAATAATCCCACCGGGCGCGTGTACTCGCAGGAGGAGTGGGCCGCCGTGCTGGCCGTCACCCAGGATTTTCCTGAGCTGTGGGTGCTCAGCGATGAGATTTACGAAGGCATCTGCTTCGGCCCCGAGCCCGTGCCCACGCTACTGGCCCAGCCCAATCCGCACGGGCGGCACGTGGTGGTGAGCGGCTTTTCCAAATCCCTGGCGCTGGCCGGGTGGAGCGTGGGCTGCCTGGTAGCGCCGCTCGAGTTGGCCCGCGCCGTGGAGGCCCGGCTCTTCAGCACGGTACCTCCGGCAACGGTGCTGGCGCAGGCCGCTGCCCTAGCTGCCACGCAGCACGCCGAGGCCATCAGTGCGGCCCTGTGTGCCCAGTTGAGCCAGACGCGGCCGGTGCTGCTGGCGGGGCTGGCAGCCTTGCCGGGCGCCCCGGCCCTGGTAGCCCCCGAAGGCACGTACTACGTCTTCGCCGATTTCACCCGCTTTCTGGACCCCGCGCTGCCCGCCGCGTTGGCTTCGGCGCAGGCGGTGCAGCAGCTGGCGGCCGGCGGCGTCGAGGTAGTGGACGGCGCCACTTGCGGCGCTCCTGGTTTTGCGCGGCTTTCCTACGCGGTGCCGGAAACCGAGCTGCGGCAGGCCCTGGCCCGGATGCAGGAGGTGTTTGCGCCGCTGGCCGTCTGAAAACCCGCGTCCTAAGGAACGCAAGGGCGCCGGGCAATGTCTTGCCTGCCCCGAAACGGCGATGAAATTCACCTTTTCGGCCTAGCCCACGGGACGCGGGGCGTACCTTTGTGGCCGGCTAGTTCGCCGGTTGATTTTGTTGTTTAAGTTGGAAAACCTTCGTCCGCATCTGCGCCCTACGCTGCTGCTTGCCTTCCCGGTCATGCTCTCGCAGCTGGGCCACGTGCTTGTGAATTTCGTCGATTCGGTGGTGGTGGGCCACATTGGCAAAGTGCCGCTGGCGGCCGTGGGCGTGGGCGTGAGCACCACCAGCGTGCTGCTGGTGCTGGGCGTGGGCCTGAGCATGGGCACTGTGCCGCTGGTGGCCGCCGCCGATGGCCGCCGCGACGTGCCGGAGCTCGGCCGCCTGCTGGTGGCCTCTGTGTGGATGAGCGCGCTGGCCGGGCTGGTGCTGGCCGGTGTGGGCCAGCGATACCCTCCATTCTGTACCTGCTGGGGCAGCCGCCCGAGGTGGTAGCGCTGGCCGGCCCCTGGATTCAGGTCATCAGCCTGTCGCTGTTTCCGCTGATGGTGTTCCAGGGATTCCGGGAGTTTGCCGCGGGCCTGGGCCTTACCCGGCAGGCCATGTGGCTTTCCATCTTGGCCAACGTTCTGAACGGCCTGCTGTGCTATGCACTGGTGTACGGCCGCTGGGGCGCCCCGAAATGGGCATGATGGGCTCGGCCTGGGCCACGCTCCTGGCCCGCGGGCTGATGGCCGCATTTATGGCCGTATACGTACTGCGCGCCCGGCGCCTGCGGGCCGAGCGGGAAGCCGTGGTGAGCCTAGTGCCCGAGGGCGCCACCCTGCGCCGCGTGGCCGACCTGGGCGCCCCCATCGGCGTGCAGATGGCGCTGGAAGTCGGCGCGTTCGGCTTGTCGCTGCTCATGGCCGGCTGGCTGGGCGTAACCACCGAGGCGGCCCACAAAGTGGCCATCGACGTGGCCAGCATGACCTACATGGCGGCCAGCGGCATTGCCGCGGCGGCCACCATCCGGGTAGGCAACCTGCGCGGCGCCGGTGACTTGCGCGCGGCCCGGCAGGCCGGCTTTGCAGCGTACTGGCTCACCTTCGGCTTCATGGGCACCATGGCGCTGCTGCTGATTCTGACCCGAAACGTGGTGCCGTACGTGTACATCACCGACCCGCAGGTGGTGGCGCAGGCGGGCACGCTGCTGCTGGTAGCGGCGCTGTTTCAGGTATCCGATGGGCTGCAGGTGGTGGGCCTGGGCGCGTTACGCGGCCTGGAAGACGTGAAGGTGCCCTCGGTGGTGGCCTTGCTGGCGTACTGGGCCGTGGCGCTGCCGCTGGGCTACTTTCTGGGCTTCAAGCTGCACATGGGCGCGCCCGGCGTCTGGACGGGCCTGCTGGTGGGCCTCACCATCGTGGCCGTGGTGCTGCTGCTGCGCTTCCGCCGCGAAACCGAGCCGGAATTTGCCTCCCGGCCCGCTGCGGCCGAAGAGCCCGCTACGGTATAGAGTGAGCAGTGGGCGAAGACCTCGGGTAATAAATTGAGCTGTTGGAGCAATTTTTGTAAGCCCGGTGGTGTTCAATGCGCCGAGCTCAATTCCATGCTCGCTTCTTGCCCTCACTACCACGTTTATGCTTTCATTTCTGACCCCCTTTTTGGTGGCCATTTCTGCGCTGCAGGGCCCATCCGCTCAGCCAAACCAAGCCGCTCCGGCTGCTAAGCCCACCGTCGCGCCCATTACCTGGTCGGCCACCCGCCCGCTTACCGTGGCCGATTTTCAGAGCCGGCCCAAGCCGTACGAAAAGCTGGCGGCCCTGACCACCACCGACATCAAAGCCGGCGCTGCCTGCCGCGACTTTGTGTTTACCGGCACGGTGCAGGCCACCTTTGACCCCAACACGTCGTGGTTCCGGGACCCCAAAAACTTCACGCCCCAGCTACTGCGCCACGAGCAGATGCACTTCGACCTCACGGAGGTGTACGCCCGCATCATGCGGCAGCGGCTGGTGGCATTCCGGGCCAAAGTGAACTGCGAAAAGCTCCAGCCCGCGTTCAACAACCTCACCAAGATGGTGTATTCCGAGTGGAACCGGGAGCAAAACCGCTACGACGCCGAAACCAACCACGGCCTCAACGCGGTGCGCCAGGCCTTCTGGGAAAAGCAGACGCAAACGAAGCTCGCGCAGCTGGAGGCGTTCGCGGCCGCTGAGTAGCCTGCTGCTAACCGGCAACTCGTGGCGGCGCTACTTTCGCGCATGACTTCTCCTAACCTTACCTGGGCCGAGTTTGAGCACGTGGACTTGCGCGTGGGCACCATCTGCGAGGCCCGCGCCTTTCCGGAAGCCCGCCGACCGGCGTATCAATTGCTCATTGACTTCGGGCCGGAAATTGGGCTGAAAAAGTCCAGTGCCCAAATCACACACCACTACACCCCCGAGGCGCTGCTGGGACGGCAGGTGCTGGCCGTGGTCAACTTCCCGCCCAAGCAAATCGGGAAGTTTCGGTCCGAAGTCCTCGTTACCGGCTTTGCCGACGCCGAGGGGCACATTGTGCTGGCTAGCGTCGCAGGCCCGGTGCCCAACGGCAGTCGGCTGATTTAGCGGCCCGCAGAGCCGGGCGGCCTTCCCGAGCCTGGGCGTGGCGGCCGCGGCGGGGTCGAGCTTCTTTTCGCGCTGGTTCAGGGTGTCGATTACTGCTTTGTAAATTTCGTCCAGGTCCTTGCCGTGGATGCCGTAGTAGCGGTAGCTGCGCTGAAACGCCGAGTCGGTCACCTGGCTTTTGCTGAGCAGGGCTTTTTGCTGCGACAGGTACAGAGCGCGCGACGAGTCGGCCTGCAGGCGGCTGCTTTCCACGCGCGCTTCGAGCACGTGCAGGTCGGCGAGCAGCGAAATCATCTTTTCCCGCGGTATCAGGTCGGCGGGCCGGGGCGGCTCTTCGGGGCGCTGGCAGGCCGGCAAAGCCAGGAGGAGAGGGGCCAGCAGCAGGGCCAGGCAGCAACGACGGAATGATTTCACAGCGCAAAGTTAGTCCCAAGCCGTAGCTTCGCCGATATGAACCCCTCCGTGCCTCCGGCTCTCACCGCCCTGGTGCGCCGCCTGCGCCACCTCGAAATCCGCATTCGCAAAGCGGTGGAGGCCCAATTGCAGGGTGATTTCCACTCCGTTTTCAAAGGCACGGGCCTCGAAGTCGACGATGTGCGCCTCTACCAGTACGGCGACGAGGTGCGGGCCATCGACTGGGCCGTCTCGAGCAAGGGCCACGGCACCTTCGTGAAGACCTACAAGGAGGAGAAGGAGCAGCAGGTGCTGGTGCTGCTGGACGTGAGCGGCTCGCTGGAAGTGGGCGACGGCCAGCGCCGCAAGCTCGACGTGGCCCGCGACATCGCGGGCCTGCTGGCGCTGTCGGCCGCCCGGCAGGGCTCGGCGCTGGGCTTGTTCGCGTTTTCCGACCAAAAGGAGCTGTACATGCCGTCCGGCAAAGGCCCACGGGCCGCCTACGCCCTCATTCAACGCCTGTTTGCGCTTGAGCCGGTTTCGCGGCGCACGGGGCTGGGCGCAGGCATCCGGCAGGCCTTGGGCCTAATTAAGCGCCGCAGCCTGGTGGTGCTGATTTCGGACTTCATCGACAACAGCTACGAGCGGGAGCTGACCATGCTGGCCCAGCGCCACGACCTGATAGTGGTGCAGCTGCTGGCCCCGCGCGAGCGGCATTTCCCGGCCCTGGGCATCGTGCCACTGCGCGACACCGAAACCGGGCAGGTGCGCTGGGTCAATACGTCTGCTCCGGGTTTCCGGGCCCGGGTCGAGGCCACCGCCGACCAGCAGGAAACCCAGGCGGTGAACATCTGCCGCCGCACCCGCACGGGCTTTGTGTCCCTGAGTACCGAAGGCGACTTTGTGCCCCAGGCTCGTGAACTTGTTCCGTCACCGTCAACAGTCGGGCCGCCGTGGGTAAGCGCACGAAAACCGGCGTGGCCGCCTGCGTCCTGGGCTTGCTGCTAAGCAGCGGGGCGGCAGCCCAACCAGTGCCCGTGCCGGTTCCCCAAGGCCATTTTCTGAAGCAGACGGTGCTGGTGGGGGAGCCCATCGACTACGAGCCTGCGCTACGAGCACGCGCCCGACCTGGAAGTGGTGTTTCCGGACTCGCTGGCGGCGTTTGGGCCGTTTGAGTACACCGGCAAAACCTACTTCCCCACGCGCACCCGCGCCGGCCGCAGCCTCGACCGCACCATCTACCACCTGCGCACCTTTCGCCTCGACTCAATTCAAACCCTGGCCTTGCCAGTGGCCGTTCTGCAGGGCGAAGACACCCTGAGCATCGCGCCGTCGCCGAGCCGGGTGCGGCTGTTGCGCACCGCCGCCCCGCAACTATCGGGAGGCCTGCCAGAGCTGCGCCAGAACCTGGCCCTGGTGCCGGTGGAGCCGGTGTTCAATTATCCTTATTGGCTGGCGGGGGCGGGGGCGGTGCTACTGCTGCTGGCGGTCAGTGCGGCGCTGTTTCGGCGGCGCCTCTTGCGGCGCTACCGAGCCTACAAGCTGCGCAAAAACCACGGGTATTTTCTGGCTCAATTTGCCCGCCACGTCGAGCGGTTCGAGCTCTCGCGCTCGGCCACCAACGTGGAACGGGCCGTGGCGCTCTGGAAAAATTACCTATCCAACCTCGAAAACAGCGGCCTTAGCTCGTTTACAACCCGCGAGATTGTGGTCCATTTCGAAAACGACACCGACGTGCGACAGGCGCTAAGCGCCACGGACAAAGTGATTTACGGCAACCTGCAAACCGAAGAAGCCACCGAGGTTGACCGCGCCTTTCAGCGCCTGCGCGGGTTTGCCGAGCGGCGATACGCCTCGGTGACGCAGTAAGCAGTTATCAGTGAACAGTTATCATCCGGGTTACTGCTCACTGCTAACTGTTCACTATTAACTGACAACTGAGAACCGCCCAGACTTACCTTCGCGGTTGCTTGAACGACTTTTTAACCTTCTGCGCTATACCACGCTGGCCGCCTATCAGTGGCAGCAGCCGCGGCTGCTGCTGCTCATCGGGGTGGTGCCGCTGCTGTTTGTGCTGCGCTGGGTGCTTGCCCGCCGCCGGCCCCAGGTAGGCGTGGCGTTTGCGCCCGGCCCGGTGCGGCGCGACTGGGTGGCGGCCCTGCGCTTCCTGCCCGATGTGGTGCTGGGCCTCGCCCTGAACTTCGGCATTGTGGCACTGGCCCGCCCGCAGCGCACCGACGAGCGGGTGGAGCAGTCCGGCCGCGGCATCGACATCGTGCTGGCGCTCGACGTGTCGGGCTCCATGGAAATCCAGGACCTGCGGCCCAACCGCCTCGAAGCGGCCAAGCGCATCGCCGCCGATTTCCTTAAAACCCGCGTGGGCGACCGGCTGGCGCTGGTGGCCTTTGCCGGTGAGGCCTATTCCCTGGCGCCCCTCACCACCGACTACGACCTGCTGCGCGAGCACCTGGCCAGCCTGCGCGTGGGCATGATTAAGCTCGACGGCACGGCCATTGGCACGGCGCTGGGCGTGGCCACCAACCGCTTGCGCGAGTCCACGGCCCGCTCGCGGGTGTGCATCCTGCTCTCGGACGGCGAGAGCAACGCCGGCAGCCTCGACCCGCTGCTGGCTGCCCGCCTGGCCCACGCCTTCGGCATTCGCATCTACACCATCGGGCTGGGCAAAGACGGCTTTGTGCCCTACGGCCAGGATGCCGCCGGCCGCACCCGCTACGTGCAAACCCGACTCGACGAAACCACCATGCGCCAGCTCGCTGCCGCTGCCGAAGGTCAGTTCTTCCGGGCCACCGATGCGCCCGGCTTGCGCCAGGTATTCCAGCAAATCAACCGCCTCGAAAAATCGGAAATCAAGCAGGCTGCGCTTCCGCAATACCAAGGACTTTTACCCGCCGTACCTGTGGCTGGCCATTGGCCTCTGGGTGCTGTGGCTGGCGCTGCGCAGCACCTTCCTGAGCAACCCGCTGGAGGATTAACGGAGTTCATTGTTATTAAAGGAGCGTCATGCTGAGCGCAGCCGAAGCATCTCGCTAGCAGCAGTAAACCAATCGTCAGGATTAGTGACTGCACGCGAGATGCTTCGACTGCGCTCAGCATGACGGTTTATTTCACTCGTCTTAAATAATGTCAATCGCCGAAAACATCCACCGCACTGAGCAAGAGCTAACCGGTACCGCCGCCCGCCTGGTTGTGGTTACCAAAACGCACCCCGTCGAGAAACTCCAGGAGGCGTATGACGCCGGGGCCCGCATCTTCGGCGAAAACCGCCCGCAGGAAATGGCCGCCAAGCAGCCCCAACTACCCGCGGACGTGGAGTGGCACCTCATCGGCCAGCTCCAAACCAACAAAGTGAAGCTGCTGGCACCCTTCGTGCATACTGTGCAAAGCATCGACAGCCTCAAACTGCTGCGCGAGTTGGACAAGCATGCCGCCGCGAACAACCGCATCATCAACGGACTCCTGCAATTCCACATCGCCCAGGAGGAAACCAAATCAGGCCTAAGCCTCTCGGAAGCCGAAGAAATTCTGGCGTCGGAAGAGTTCCGGCAGCTGCAGCACGTGCGCCTGACCGGGGTGATGGGAGTGGCCACTTTTACCCACGACGAAACCCAATTGCGGCAGGAATTCCAGCAGCTGCGCAGCTACTTTGAGCAGCTGAAAACCACGTATTTCGCCTCGGAGCCGGCTTTCAGCGAGATTTCCATGGGCATGAGCGGCGACTATCCGCTGGCTGTGGCCGAAGGCAGCACGCTGGTGCGGGTGGGCAGCGCCATCTTCGGCAGCCGGGGCTAAGCGCCCCGCTGCCCAAGGGTGGGGCAGGAGCGGCCCGGGCGGCAGGCGAAATTCTCCTATCTTTCCTCCGTCTGCCGCTTTTCAGCTTATGTCCTCTGCCGCTTCTGCTACGTCGCCTCCGCCCTACATTCAGGCGAACCAGCACATCTACGACGACTACTTTGAGGAGGAATTCACCCGCACGGTGGACGAAAACATCCTGCAGCTGCTCGACCGCGTGTGGTTTCGCTCCGAGCCTGGTGGGCTTCGAGAACTTTCCGCAGCGCAACAACCCCGACCGGCCGCTGATTTTCGCCAGCAACCACTCCGGCATGGCCTTCCCCTGGGATGCCATCGTGGCCCTGTCGCACCTGTTCCGGTACCTGCCCAAGCACGGGTCCATTCACGACTTGCCGCGGCCCCTGTCGGCCCCGCTGCTCTCGAAAACGGCCCTGATGAACCCTTACCTCATCCGGAATTTCTGGAAGCGCTGCGGCGCCGTGGATGCCACCACGCTGAATTTCGAAACCATGATGTACTACCAGGACCACAACCTGATGCTGTACCCCGAGGGCGTGCCGGGCATCGGCAAGGGGTTCAACCGCAAGTACCAGTGCAACGCCTGGCCACCAGCATGGTGCGCCTGAGTTTGCTGCACCGCACCGATATCGTGCCGTTTTACACCATCAACGCCGAGTACCTCAACCCCTACGCCTATAGCATCCCCTGGGTAAACCACTACACCAAGAAAATCGGCATCCCGTTTCTGCCCATCACGCTGCTGCTGTTGCTGGTGCTGGTGCAGCCCTGGGCCTTTTACCTGGCTTTTCCGGCCAAGCTCATCTTCGTGATGGGCACCCGCATCCGGCCCTCCGACCTCACCGACAAACCCGTCGACGAGCTCACCCGCGAAGATTATCTGGCCCTGTCGGAGCAGATTCGCCAGAAAATGCAGGTTGAGCTGGATGCCGCCGTGCTGGCCCACGGCCAAAAGCCCTACCGCTGGGGCGAGCTGTGGCAGCGCATGAAGGAAAACCGTCGGTTCTTTCCCTTTTTCCTGCCCTTTGCCTGGCCGGCCGCTTTCACCGAGTTTGAGCGGCTTTACCTGAAGGAAGGCCGCCGCGACTTTCGCATGAAACTCGACCGTCCGGGCGCCTGGCTGCGTATGCTGTGGCGAAATCCCCTCACGCTGGCTTATTTCATCCCTTTGTTGGGCTGGATTCCGTTGGCCATCAAGGGATATCGGCACAACAAGCTTGGGCACAAATCCTAGGGTTGCTGTTGTTGAAAAACAAATGAGAACGTCCGGCCAAGAGCTGGCGAAATTGGACGTTTTCAGGCTGCCCTGCGCTACTCTCCTCCCGCATTCATCCCACCCAATGCCCTCTTTTCAGCACCTGCTGCTCAAGCAGTTCCTTACGGCGGCGGCGTCTCCTTGGCGCGGCGCAAGCCCAGCGTGGGGGCCATGCGCCTGGCCATGGAGGCCGGCGCCCTGTTCCAGTTTATGCCATGGGGTGTGCACCTGGAAAGCCTGAAGCTGGACAAGCGCCTCGACGCCGAGTGGGTGCGGCCCCGCGCTGCCCACTCCACCCGCGTGATGCTGTACCTGCACGGCGGCGGCTACGTGCTGGGCTCGCTCAATACCCACCGCAGCCTGGTGGGCAGCCTGGCCCAGCGCTGCCGGCTCAATATCCTGACCATCAACTACCGCAAGGCGCCCGACCACCCGTTTCCGGCGGCGCTGGAGGATGCCAAGCGCGCCTACCATTGGCTGTTGCGCCACGGCCACCAGGCGCACGACATCGTGGTGGCCGGCGACTCGGCCGGCGGCGGGCTGGCCCTGGCGCTGCTACTGGCCCTGCGCGATGCCGGCGAGGCCCTGCCCGCCGCCGGCGTGGGCCTCTCGCCCTGGACCGACCTGAACCTGCCCATCACGGCCCTGCGCCGCGTGGCCCGCGAAGAGGGGCTGTTGCTCGAAGCCCTGCAAATGCGGACCTGGGGCCCACTCTACGCCCACAAAACCTCGCTGGCGCACCCGCTGCTCTCGCCGGCCCAGGCCGATTTGCACGGCCTGCCGCCGCTGCTCATCCAGATTTCCACGGCCGAAGTGCTGTACGAAGACGTGGTGACTTTCGTGGACAAAGCCCGGGCGGCCGGGGTCAAGGTCACGCTCCAACCCTTTGAGGGACTGGTGCATTGGTGGCACCTGTTTTGGCGCATCGTGCCCGAGGCCCGGCAGGCCCTCGACCAAATAGCGGCCTTCCTGAATCATCTTTGGGAAGAACCCCGGGCCGTTTCGGCGACGTTGCCCGTTGAGGAGGCGCGCCGGCCGGTAGCGCGCCGCCGGGCTGCGTGAGCTAGGAGGGGAAAGCGCTAAGCAGATTCATGCGAACAAAAAGTGAATTGAAGAAGCCATCTGCCTGTGCTGCAGAAAAATAATTCTTGTTTTTGCGTAATTAAGACTACTTTTCACTAAAAGCGGCGTACACAACTCCACTATATTGCATAGTCTTCGTAGGTTTGCAGCAATAATAGTCGGCTTGCATACTAAATATGTTGGTCAAACTGTTTGAGTTCAACCACTTCCCCTGTTACTATTTTTCACCCCAATCCATTTTTTACCATGGAAGATTTGTTTAAGAAGTTCGTAAATGCTGGCGTTGGCTACATTGCCCAGGGCAGCAAGACGGTACAAAGCACCATCGAGAAGCTGGTGAAGGACAACAAGATGACCCAGGAAGAGGGCAAGCGCATCGTGGACGAGCTCATGAAAAGCGGCGAAAGCAAGCGCCACGAGCTCGAAAAGCAGTTCCAGGGCTTGTCCGAAAGCATCAAACGGTCGGTAGGCCTGGGCGAATCGAAGCCCAAGAGCAAGCCCTCCGCCAAGAAGCCTGCCTCCAAAGCCGCGGCTAAGCCAGCTAGCAGCGCCACCAGCAAAGCTGCCGGCGCTACCAAAAAAGTAGCCGACAAAGTGAGCAGCGCCGCCGGCACGGCCCAGAAATCGGCCGCCGCCAAAGCCGGTGCCGCCAAAAAGCCGGCCGCCAAGAAGTCGACTTCGTCGGCCGGTGCCTCCGCAGGCGGTAGCGAGCAAGCATAAGCTTCCGCGTCGTTTCCCAATTAAAAGCCCCGTTTGCGTCGCGTGAACGGGGCTTTTGTTCGTCGCCGCCCTGGGGCGGCTGGCGTGCTGACCGGCTAGTTGCCGCGCCGCCGCACTACTTTCACTGTCGATGTTTAAAAACACGATTTCCAACCTCACCCGCATCCGGCAGGTGGCCGAGGTGTTGTTGCGCTACGGGTTTGAGGATGTGGTGACTACCACGCCGTTGCGCCGCTTGGTTAGCCAGGCGCGCCGCCTGAGCTGGCAGCGGGCCGACCGCCAGGTGTTCGAAACCACGCGTTGGGAGCGGGTGCGCCTCATCATCGAGGAATTGGGGCCCACGTTTATCAAGCTGGCCCAGGCCATGAGCAACCGGGCCGACCTGCTGCCCCAGGGCCTGATAGACGAATTTGAGAAGCTGCAAAGCAACGTGCCGCCCTTCGACGTGGCCACGGCCCGCCAGATAATTGAGGAAGAACTGGGCCGTCCCATCACGGAGGTGTTCAGCGAATTTGAGGACACTACCCTGGGCTCGGCCAGCATTGGGCAGGTACACAAGGCCCGCCTGCTCACCGGCGAGCAAGTGGTAGTGAAGGTGCAGCGCCCCGGCGTGCGCGAGAAAGTGCGTTCCGACCTGGCCTTGCTGCGCGAGCCTGGTGCGCCTCACGGCCGGTTTCCTGCAAAAGCAGGGTCTGTCCAACCCCCAGGACATCGTGGATGCCTTCGAACGGAGCATGAGCAAGGAGATGGACTACACGGCCGAGGCGAGGTCCATGGAGCAGTTCCGCAAGCTCTACGAAGACTACCCCACGTTTTACATTCCCAAGCCGTTTCGGGAGCTGAGCACGCAGCGCATCCTCGTGATTGAGTTTGTGAGCGGCTGCAAAATTACGGACAAGGCGCAGCTGCTGGCCTGGAACCTGAGCCCCGCCACCGTGGCCGAAACGGGCATGGACATCTACCTTACCCAGATTTTTGAGTTTGGGATTTTTCACGCCGACCCGCACCCGGGCAATGTGCTGGTTCAGCCCGACGGCACGGTGGTGCTCATCGACTTTGGGATGGTGGGCCGGCTCACCAAGCAGCAGAAATACGCCTTTGCGGGGGTGTTCATCGGCATGGCGCGGCAGGACGCCCGCAGCATGGCGCTCAACTTCCGGCGCCTGGCCCTCACGGCCGAAATCCCCGACATGCGGGCCTTCGAGGCCGACCTGAGCTTGCTGATTGAGGACTTTGCCTCGCTCGACGTGAAGGAGATGAGCATGAGCGACCTGGCCGATGCCCTGCAAACCGTCATCTACAACTACAAGCTGCAGGTGCCGGGCGCGGTGTTCCTCATTTTGCGGGCCCTGGTCATTCTGGAAGGCATCGGCAAGGTGCTGCACCCCAACTTCAACACGTTTGAGTTTGTGCGGCCCTACGGCGCCAAGATTATCCGCGAACAGTACTCCCGCCAAAACCTGCTGAGCGAGGCCGAATACACCGGCACCCAGCTCCTGGCCCTGCTCCAAACCCTGCCCTCGGATGTGCGCCAGATTGTGCGCAAAATCAGCAAAGGGGAGCTGCGGCTGAAATTTGAGCTAGTGGGCTACAACACGCTGCTGCGCAAAGCCGACCAGCTGGTGAGCCGCACCATTCTGGCGCTGCTGAGCGTGGGCGGGCTCATCTTTTCGGGTCTTTCGCTGATGGGCCGCTACTCGCCCGACATGCCCTACCGCCGCGGCGTGCCCGAAATAACGTGGTGGAGCCTGGGCGCCACGGGCTTCGTACTCCTTATTTTGATGCTGCTCGGCACCGGGCGGCGGGCGAAGGAGTAGGAGTGTGCGCGCGTCGGTTGGACCTCATAGTGGCGGGACCTTACGGCTGGTGGAACCTCACCCCCGGCCCCTCTCCAAAAGAGAGGGGAGCCACGGCGGGGTACAAGTAGCGCGGACTTTTAGTCCGCGGAATGCCTGCTACACCTTTTGAGCGCGGACTGAAAGTCCGCGCTACATTCCCGCGCCGTCCGGCTCCCCTCTCTTTTGGAGAGGGGCCGGGGGTGAGGTTCCACGCAGCGTTGCGCATTCTAATTTGTAAGCCAGCCATTGTAGTCGAGCTTGGCTGCACCGACCTTTGCGGCACGGGGCTGTATGTCCGCCCCGGTTGAGTTGAATGCCTTATTCGATACGCTTCCGTGTAATTCTGGCCGTTTGTGGCATTTTATTGGGGGGATTCCTCGGTTGGCAATGGCCCAAAAAGCTCGGCGGACTCGCCGGTGTTGCGCGACGTAAGCATCCGTACCGATACGGCCGTTTACTTATTGAGCCGAAATACAGTGCCTGTGCAGGGCGTGGCCACGCAGTATTTCTGGTTTCGGCGCGACGATGAAACCGTGGAGCTGCGCCTGTACCCGGCCACGCCCGCCAGCTCCCGCCCGTTGCGCCTGCGCCGCACGCCCGACTATGCGCAGCTTGATTCCTTGACCAAGGAAGAGGATGGCAGCTTTCGCACCCGGCTCAAATTTCAGAATCTCACCACCGGCCACTTCCTGCGCCTGGTGGTGGAGCAGCCGTCCGATTCGGCGGGCCGGGAGCCGCGCCGCCAAGTGGTGCCGCTGCTGCCGCTGACGCGCACGACTTTGGCCCTGCGCGTAGCGGATACCGAGCTGTTTGTGGGTGAGGAAAAAGTTTTTGAGCTGACCAGCTCCAACGCACGCAACGTGCGCACCACCGGCGAGTGGGTGCGCGGTACCGACTTCGACTACCGCGTGGTGGCCGAGGCCAGCGGCTTGCTCCGGCTGCACGTGCTGCCCAACCAGGCTGGGCCAACGCACGCTGCTGGTGAAGCTGCAAACCGAGCGGCCCACCTTGCTGAGCGGCAGCCGCCTGAGCTACCAGCTGCCCGTGCTGCGGCAGGAGTTTAACGTGAAAGGGAGCCGCCTGAAGTTCCTGTCGCCCGACCAGCGCAGCGTGACCATGGACGACGTGAGCCGCCGCCGCGGCGTTGAGCTGATTCTGGACAACGGCCGCAGCTTCGATTTACACCGCACCTACCGCATTGAGGACCAGGAAGAGCCCGGCGGCTCCCTCATCGCCGAAGTGTACACGCGCCAGTACCTGAGCAACGACCGGGTGCTCTGCTACCTGCGCCCCTACAACACCCACCGCCAGACCGCCGGCTACCTCTACATCAAGGAAAACGACGTGGCCCGCTACATCACCAACCTCGATATCACGCCCCAAACCGTGGTGCGAAGCGTGCAGGTGCTGCACCGCGGCGGCGAATGGACGTCGTCGCTCAGCGTGAGCCCTGGCGAAATGGTGGACGTGCGCCTCGAAGGCGAGGGCCTGCAAAAGGCGCGCATGTCCTTCGAAGACCTGCCCATTATCCCCTCCGATTCGTCGGTGCGTACCGACGCTCGCCTGGTGTACCGGGTGATGGTGCCGGTGAATTTTTCCAAGCGCAAAAGCACGATTTACAACGCGGGGCAGCCCACCGGCTACGCCATTAGCGTGCGGGAATTCCAGCGGCCCCACCCGCTCGATTTTGTGTCGGTGAGCTACGGCGAGGCCACCCGGCCCGTTACCCGCCTCGGCGGCCCGGTGCTGTACAACGGCACCATCCGTGACGTCGTTTTTCAGTTTAACCCCAACGGCATCGACCAGGGCGAGCAGCTCTACGGCAAGCAGTTTCTGAGCTTCGAAGTGCGCACGCTCAACAGCAAAGGCGAGCTCATCGAGATGCGCAACGTCGACAACGTCGTCGTTTGCCCCGGCGACAATTCGCCCCGGTACGCCTTCTACACCGACAAGCAGTGCCGCACCGACCCGCTCAGCCTGAACTCCCTGCTGGGCCGCAAAACCTACGACCTCGACGACTGGAGCCGCATCCTCGTCACGGTGAAACACCAAACCGGACCCTATTCTGAACCAGGCTACACCCAGACGGTGGAACTCGTGCTCAAGCGCCGCTACAAGTTCGACATCGACGTGAGCTTCCCGGCCGGCCTGCTCACCCGCCGCGAAGATGAAAAAGGCTACGGCAACTTCGGCGGTATTTCGCTAGCCACGCTGGCTCAACTTAGCTTTTACAGCCCCGACAAAATCAACCGGCTGCGGCCGTATAAAATCGGCGCCGGCTTCGTGGCCCTCAACGCCTTCAACCTCAGCCCCACTGCCACCAGCGAGCGGGACCTGGGCGTGGTCATCCTCGGCTCGGTGTATCCCACGCGCCGCGACGCCAAGTTCACGTTCCCGTTGTACCTCGGCGGGGGCGCTTGCTGGGCGTGGGCAAGTGGTTCTACCTGCTTGGGCCGGGCATTGGGGTCCGACTGTAGCGCGCAAGGTTTCGCGAAGTTTAAAGGAAGTCTCGCAAAGTTTGACGTTTTGCCAAACTTTGCGAGACTTCCCTTTAACTCTGCGAAACCTTGCGCGCTATTGCAGCTTCATATCAGCAATAATGGCCGCGATTTTCTCCTGAGCCAGGCGCGTGGCCAGGTCGTAATCCACGGCAGAGTGCAGCGGTTGCTTCACGCTGAAATAGAACTTGATTTTGGGCTCGGTGCCGCTGGGGCGGGCCGAGATTTTGCTGCCGTCTTCGGTGATGAACTGGAGCACGTTGGAGCTTTCCAGGCCTGTATCGGTGGATATGCCCGTGTGCAGGTCGTGAATTTTACCGGTTTTGTAGTCCCGGATTTCCACCACCTTCAGTCCGGCGATGCTGGCGGGCGGGTTGGCGCGCAGCCCGGCCATCATTTCCTGGATTTCTTCGGCGCCGCGCTGGCCTTTTTGGTCAGCGAAATCAGGTCTTCCACGTAGAGGCCGTATTGCGCGTACATCTGCACCATTTCCTGGTACAGGGTGCGGCCCTGGTCCTTGGCCACGGCGGCCATTTCGGCAATCAGGGCGCAGGCCGACACAGCGTCTTTGTCGCGCACAAAGTCGCCGATGAGGAAGCCGTAGCTTTCCTCGCCGCCGCCGATGTAGGTTTCCACGCCTTCGAGGTCGCGGATGAGGCCGGCGATGTGCTTAAAGCCCGTGAGTGTCCGGTAGCTTTTTACATTGTGCGCGCGGGCGATGTCGCCGAGGATTTCGCTCGTCACGATGGTGTAGACGATGAAGTCCTTGGGCGTGGTCTGGCCGGCACGGTGGCGGGCCGAGAGCAGGTAATAGGTGAGCAGGGCAGCGGTCTGGTTGCCGTTGAGCAGCACCCACTCGCCCTTGTCGTTTTTCACGCCCACGCCTACGCGGTCCGCGTCGGGGTCGGTGGCCAGCACGATGTCGGCGTCCTGGGCCTGGGCCTGGTCGAGGGCCAGCTGCATGGCGCTTTTCTCCTCCGGGTTCGGCGACTGCACGGTGGGGAAATTGCCGTCGGGCGTGGCCTGGGCTTCCACAATGCTCACGTTGGTGAACCCGAATTCCCGCAGCAAGCCCGGCACCAGCGTAATGCCCGAACCGTGGATGGGCGTGTACACAATCTTCAAATCGTGCTGGCGCCGAATGGCGGCCGGGTCGATGCTGAGCTGGCGCGCCCGGGCAAAATACCGGGCGTCGAGGTCCTGCCCAATGCTGATGATTTTCGAGGGGTCGGCTTCAAATTTTACCTCGCCGACGCTGGTGATTTTATTCACCTCGATGATGATGTTTTTGTCGTGCGGGGCCACCACCTGGGCGCCGTCGTTCCAGTATACTTTATAGCCGTTGTACTCCTTGGGGTTGTGCGACGCCGTTATCACACAGCCGCTTTGGCAGCCCAATTCGCGGATGGTAAACGACAGCTCGGGCGTGGGGCGCAGCGCCTCAAACAAGTACACGATGATGCCATTGGCCGAGAAAATGCCGGCCGCAATTTGCGCAAATTCGGCGCTGTTGTTCCGGCTGTCGTGGGCAATGGCCACCTTGATTTCCTGGCCCGGAAAACTCTGAATCAAATAATTGCACAAGCCCTGCGTGGCCATGCCCAGCGTGTAGCGGTTCATGCGGTTAGAGCCCGGGCCCATGATGCCGCGCAGGCCGCCCGTGCCGAATTCGAGGGAGCGGTAGAAGGCGTCGGTCAGGGCTTCGTGGTGGCCGCTGGCCACCATTTCGCGGATTGCGAGCCTGGGTTTGGGAGTCGTAGTCGGGCGTGAGCCACGCATCAACGGTCTTCTGGATTTCGGGAGAAAGGGCCATGGGAAAGGGAAAGGTGTGAGGGCAGGAAATGTAGAGACGCATATCGGCGCCTTGTCGTTGAAGCGTTGGCCGGGGCCCGCGTTCAGTGACAAGACGCAAATATGCGTCTCTACGGATAATTCAACCTATAAATTGCCGCGCAGGGCCTGCTCGCGCTCAATGCTTTCGAACAAGGCCTTGAAATTGCCTTTGCCGAAGCTCTTGGCGCCTTTGCGCTGAATGATTTCGTAGAAAACAGTGGGCCGGTCCTCCACGGGCTTGGTGAAAATCTGCAGCAGGTAGCCTTCCTCGTCGCGGTCCACGAGCAGATTGAGCTCCTTGATGGAAGCCAGGTCTTCGTCGATGGCGCCAATGCGGTCGAGCAGGTCGTCGTAATAGGTGCCGGGCACCGAGAGGAATTCCACGCCGCGGCGGCGCAGCTCCGTCACGGTGGCGCGAATGTCGTTGGTGGCGATGGCGATGTGCTGCA
Source organism: Hymenobacter humi (assembly GCF_042665855.1). NCBI lineage: Bacteria > Pseudomonadati > Bacteroidota > Cytophagia > Cytophagales > Hymenobacteraceae > Hymenobacter > Hymenobacter humi. The sequence goes on from NZ_JBHTEK010000001.1 coordinate 2,474,902, forward strand.
CGCCGGGCGAGTGGTAGTAGTCGAGGTACTCCTCAATCTGCGATTTTTTCTTGCCTTCCGCCGGCTCGTTGATGGGGAATTTCACGTAGCCGTTGCCGTTGCTTACCACCTTGCTCATCAGGGCCGAGTACTCGGTGCTGATGTCTTCGTCGTCGAAGGTGAGCAGGAGCTTGAAGCCCATCACGTCCTCGTAGAATTTCACCCAGGTGTTCATTTCGCCCCAGCCCACGTTGCCCACGCAGTGGTCCACGTGCAGCAGGCCCACGGGCGTGCCCTGCGGCACCAGGCTTTTCTTGGCTACGAAGCCCGGCATGAAGGGCCCCGTGTAGTTGGTGCGCTCCACGAAGGTGTGCACGCTCTCGCCGTAGGTGTAGATGCCGGCCAGCGTGACGGAGCCGTACTCGTCTTCGATGGTGTAGGGCTCGAACGCCACGCGGGCGCCGCGCTTGGTGGTTTCTTCAAACGATTTGCGGGCGTCGTCCACCCACAGGGCCATCACCTTCACGCCGTCGCCGTGCTGGGCCACGTGCCGCGTGATGTCGGAATCGGGCAGGAGGGAAGTGGTGAGCACCAGCCGGATTTTGCCCTGCTGCAGCACGTAGCTGGCGCGGTCGCGCAATCCTGTTTCGGGGCCGGCGTAGGCCACCAGGCTCGTAGCCGAAAGCGGCCTGGTAGTAGTAAGCCGACTGCTTGGCGTTGCCGACGTAAAATTCAACAAAGTCGGTGCCTTTCAGGGGCAGGAAGTCCTGGGCGGGTTGGGCCAGCACTTCGGGCGAGGTCATGGTTTGCATGGGTGGGACGGGGTGGGTGAGGGGTGGGGATGGTCGGGTAAAAATACGGTTTCGGAAATAATGTAGGCCGATGCAAAAAAAATGATAGCGGGCCGCGGCGTGTGTTTAGCAAATCATCCCCATTTTTGTGCCCAATCATCTGCCTTAGCGCTCCCATGAATACCGAAGAACTAAACCGCGCCCTTGTGGCCCTGATTGAAAAGAAGGCCGAGCTGCACACCCTCACCTACGACGACGCCCGCTACGACGACGTGGAAGAAGCCCTGCACGACCTGGAGGACGACTTCAACGACGAGTACGGCGACTTCCTCGAATCGGCGCTCGACAAGGTGCACACCGACCTGAAGTCGGACACCGACGTGCTGCTGCCCACGGCCTACCTGCCCAGCAACCCCGGCTCCACGCCCTCGCCCAAAGAAGGCGTGTGGGTCGATTCGGAGAAGTACCCCGGCAAGGAAGCCCGCATCACGCTGATACCTAACCCTGTGCGCATCATGCTCACCGTCGGCAAGCAGGTGCAGCAGGAACTATGGAAGGCGTAACGCTTCGCTTAATTTGGAATGAGGAGTGAAAAATGAAGAATTGGGCTTTATTTCAGCCTGGGTAATCTTCATTCTTCACTCCTCATTCTTCATTAAACACAGTGTTATACCGCATTGCCGAACCTGCCGACTGGCAGCAAGCCCAGCAAACCGGCTTTTTTGCCAGCCCCGATTTAGCAGCCGAAGGCTTTATTCATTCTTCGGAAAAGCACCAGATACTCGAAACGGCCCGCCGGTATTATGCCGGGCGGGCCGATTTGTTTTGCTGGAATGGGACGAAGCGGCCCTGGCCACGGCCGGCGTACGCGTGGAGCGCGAGTGGGTGGCCTCTCGTGGGGAGGCATTTGCCCACGTATTTGGGCCGGTGCCGCTGGCGGCCGTGCGGCGCGTGTGGCCCTTTGCCGCGGATGCGCAGGGCACCTTTTGCTTGCCGCCTGATCTGTCGGGTAGGGGAGCGGGGTAGTGACGTTTTGCAGGCGTTATACTCGTCGCGGAGAGGAATGCGAGCGGTGTAGAGACGCGAACCAGCGAGTATCGGCGGTGGACCATGCCGAAACGGCGCGGTCCCGGAGACGCGATGAGTTGCGTTTCTACATCAGCCCACCAATTTTTCGCATTCCTCTTCGCGGCCTATGGTACACCTTTTGTGGTGAGCAAACGAGGGTTGGGAGTCTCGATAACACAAAAAATGGATTAAAAAGCTAACCCGGGCCGGGCGGGCAGTTGGCTGTGGCTTCCAGAATCAATCAGGCACTGCCTTGCGCAACAACCAAGCTGGCTGTGCGTAGCTTTACTTAAACCGGCTGGTAATGCCCCTTTAGAAGTGGCCAGCCCCACTAAGTTCCGGTCTTCAAATGCGGTGTTTGGCTCTGCTTCTTACGGAGAGCCCGCCTACCGGTTCGCCAATTTACTTATCCTTCTATGCCCGCAGAGCTACCTTATCCTGCCATATTCAAGTTCTGTATATCACTCCTCCCAAATACCAAATCATTGGTTAACAGTAGTGTAAAAATGCCCGCCAAGCGGGTGCAATTGGCTGCTGGTTGGCTACTCACGTTGGCCTTCATGTTGGTGTTGCTAGCCGGCGCGGCCACCACCGCCCTGGCTCAGACCCGCGAGTGCAACCAGGACGATAGGGCCATCAATCAATGGTATTTTGGCTATAAGGCTGGGTTGGACTTCAACGCGGCCACGGACTCCATTCCGCCCTCGGCGCTAACCGATGGCCAGATGGATGCCCCCGCCGGCTCCGGGGTGATGTCGGATAAAGACGGCAAGATTCTCTTCTACAGCAACGGCGAAACCGTCTGGAGCCGTAACCATGCCGCGATGCCCAACGGGACTGGGCTGGACGGCAACCGCCTGACCACTGACGGCCCGTTGGCCATCCGCAAGCCGGGCAGCCCAATCACTTCTGGAGGACCTACGAGCTACTACCTCTTTACCCAAGATGCGCAGGGTGGCCCCAAGGGCTTAAGCTATTCCGAAATTGTTATTCCCCCCGGGGGCCAGGGCGATGTAGTTGCGGCCACCAAGAACCAGCGCCTCACCCTGGGTACTACTGAAAAGATGACGGGTGTGCTGCATAAAGACGGCTGCGATGTTTGGATAATTGTGCACGGTTGGGGAACGGCGACTTCCGGCTATGAGAACCGGGGTGATTCTTTTCTGGCGTACCGCGTGAGGCCGACTGGCGTCGATAATATTCCGGTGGTTTCAACCATCGGAGCGCTGCATGCACCGAGCGCCGCGGCCCAGGGCTACCGCGGCCAAATGAAAGCGTCGCTCGACGGGGAACGGCTGGCCGTGGCCCGCTTCAGCGAAACGCCGGGCGATAGTAATAACAGTACCGTTGAGCTATTCGACTTCGATGCAGCCACGGGCAAGGTCAGCAACCGCCGCGTCATCGAGAGCGGGGCTGGCCCTTACTACGGCGTCGAGTTTTCGTTTAGCCGCAGCCGGCTCTACGCCACCGTGCTGGCCACCGCGCTGAGCCCTACCCAGCTGCTGCAATTTGATTTGAATGTCGGCAACGTGCCGGCCAGCAAGCAAGTCCTTCCGCTCCAGCAAAAGGCCCCCGTTAACCTGGGCTCCCTGCAGGCGGCGCCCGATGGCAAGATTTACGTGGCCCGCGAAAATCAGCCCGCGCTGGGCTTCATCAGCTACCCCGACTCGCTGGGGGCCAATGCGCGCTATGTCGATGACGGCGTGCAGTTGGGGGCCGCCGCAGCGGCCTGGGATTGCCCAACTTCAGCCAAACCTCGTTGCTGCGCGTGGGCTTCTCGTTCAAGTTCACGGCTTGCCGGGAGATTTCCTTTCAGGCCAACTCGCCCGTGCCCAACCCGGATTCTTACGAATGGATATTCAAAAAGCCGGACGGGACCGTTCTCGGCACTTCGGCGGCGGCAAACCCCGTATTTACCTTCCCGGCACCTGCCGGCTACTACAACTTAACCTTACGCGTCACCAAAGCCTGCTTCTGCCGCGAAGTTAACGGCAGCATTTTCGTGCCCGGTCCGCCTACCCCGGGGAGCATTGGGGCTCCCCAAGCGCTGTGCGCGGGCGCGACGCCAATGCCGCTCACCAGCAGCGCCCCGGCCGGCGCCGGCACCGGTGAGTTCAGCTACCAGTGGCAATCGTCGCCGGATAATTCAACTTGGACCGACATCAGCGGGGCCAACGGTCTGAATTTCACTCCTGGCCCCCTGACCGCCACCACCTACTTCCGCCGGGTGGTGACCTCGGGCTTTTGCGGGCCACGCACCCCACGACGTCTGTCGCGATTACCGTCCCCGTGTTGGCTGGAAGCATTGCTGCCGACCAAACGGTATGTGCTGGCAGCCCCGTGGCGCCGTTCAGCAGCACCGCCCCGGCCACGGGCGGCGATGGTAAGTTTGCTTACCAGTGGCAATCCTCGCCGGATAAAAGCACTTGGATGGACATTCCCGGAGCCGTCGGCGAAACGTTCGCGCCGGGTCCGCTCACGGCCACGACCTACTACCGGCGGCGGGTGACGTCGGGCACCGGCACCTGTGCGACCGCCTTTGCCAACGCCGTGGCGGTGCAGGTGCAGCCCGTCGTGACGCCCGCCGTGACCCTGGCGGCCCCACCCGCGCAGTGTCCCGGCACGCCGCTCACCTTCACGGCCGTGGCTACCAACGCGGGTGCCGCGCCTACGTTCCGTTGGCTCGTCAACAACGTGGCCGTGGCCAGCGGGCCCACGTTCACCAGCAGCACGCTGGTGACCGGCGACCAGGTGCGGGTGGAGGTCACGCCCTCGACCGGGCAGTGCAGCACGGGCCCGGCCACGGCCACCGTCGCGGTGACGCGCACGCCCACGCCGCCGCTGCCCACGCTCGCCATTGCCGTGCAGCCGAACGGGCAGGTGTGCCCAGGCGAGCCGTTGACCTTCAGCATCGCGAGCGTAACCGGGGCAGGCCCGGCCCCCGACTACCAGTGGCAGGTCAACGGCACGGACATAGCCGGCGCCACGGGGCCGGTCTTTACCAGCACCACGCTGCGCGACGGCCAGACCGTGACGCTGCGCCTGCGCACGACCAACGCGTGCGGCCAGGCCGCGACGGCTGTTTCCAATGGCATAACCGTGCGCGTTATGCCGCCGATGGTGGATGCCGGCCCCGATAAGGAGGTTCTGGCCGGCACCTCCGTGCGGCTGGAAGGCCGCGCCGACGGCAATTACCCCGTGACCTGGACCCCGAGTACGGGGCTCACTTTCCCCGACAACGACCCGCTGCGGCCCCGGGCGGCGCCCGCCGTGACCACCACCTACACGCTCACCGGTGGCACCGGTGGCTGCGCCTCCTCCGACCAGGTAACGGTGACCGTGCGCCCGCCCATCCGCATCCCCAACGCCTTCACGCCCAACGGCGACGGCCGCGACGACACCTGGGAGATTGAGTTCATAGATCAGTTCCCGGACAATACCGTGAACGTGTTCAACCGCTGGGGCAACCGGGTCTTTTCGGCCACCAGCTACGGCCGAGCCAACGGGTGGAAAGGCGACATCAACGGTCAGCCCGCCCCGGTCGGCACCTATTACTACGTGCTCGTGACGAAGGGCCCGCTGGGCCGCTCCTACACCGGCTCGCTGACGGTTCTGTATTAACCAACGCGCCGCGCGGAGCCGCCCCGCCTGCTTCCTCCCCCGACAATTAGGCACCGAATGCTATGAAAACAGCCCTCCCTTTGCTGCTCCCGCTGCTGCTGGCCGCCGCGCCGGCCCGGGCCCAGCAGCAGGCGCAGTACAGCCAGTACATGAACAACAACTACCTCCTGAACCCGGGCGCCACCGGGGTGGAGGATTACATCGACGTCAAGTTCAGCTACCGCACCCAGTGGACGGGCCTGGAGGGGGCGCCCAAAACCTACTACGCCAGCGCCAGTTCCTCGCTGGGCAAGTGGCGCAGCACCCCCAAGCGCACCATCCGCGACCGGCGCCGGCCGTTTCATGCGGTGGGCGGCCTCGTGTACAAAGACGAGACCGGGCCCACGAGCCGGACGGGCGCCTACCTTTCTTACGCCTACAACCTGGTGCTGATGCCCGACCTGCGGTTGGCGCTGGGCGCGTCGGCGGGCATGCAGCAGTTTGCCGTCGACGGGCAGCAGCTGCACTTGACCAGACCACCCGCGCTGGCAGCGCCGCCTCGCGGGTGCTGGATGGGTCGGTGGGCCTGTGGCTGTACAGCTCCAAGTTCTACGTAGGCGTGTCCGGCGCGCAGGTGCTGGGCAACCAGGCTCAACTTCTCCTACGGGCCCGACCAGACGGGCGAGGGCGCGCCCGGCAACACGCTGAAGCGGCACTACTTCGCCACGGCCGGGGCGCGGGTGCCGCTCAACGACGACTGGTCGCTGGTGCCGTCGGTGCTGGTGAAGGCTGTGAGCCCGGCCCCGGTATCGGTCGACCTCAACGCCAAACTCAAGTACCAGGACCTGCTGTGGCTCGGGGCCTCGTGGCGGGCCTTCGATTCGGCCGTGGCCATGGTGGGCCTGAGCTACGAGCAGTACACGCTGGGCTATTCCTACGATGCAGGACTCTCTGAGCTGGCCGGCTACCACGGCGGCAGCCACGAAGTGCTGCTGGGCTTGCGGCTGAAGAAAAAGCCCAGGTGGTGTGCACCAACCGGTTTTGGTAGGGGAGGGCCCTCCACGACAGTGGCTGTTGGCCTTTGAATCAATTCTTTAAAAGGTATTTGCCTAAACAGGGAGCGCCGATATCGATGCAACCAACCGTCGCAATTCGGCATCTTCTCCTGAGAAGCACCTTCCCTTAACCCGGTCATATGCTGTCTTTCTACTTGCTCCGTTTGCCTTTGCTGGCACTGGCTGGCCTGGCCACCGCGGCCTGTGCGCCCACTTATCAGCTTGGCCTGAAGCCGGCCCGGCCCACCGGCCTCTACAACGAGGGCCGCGAACAGGCGCTGGCCGTGGGCGACAGCGTGGAAGTGCGCCTGAGCTTCGTGTGCTACGAGCCCACGCGGGTGGTGTTTGAGGCCGAGTACTTCAACCCCACCAAACGCCGGCTCGTGGTCGACCCGGCTGCCTTTCAGTACCAGGCCAGCCGCGTAGCGCCGCCTGAACCGTCCCCTGGCCAGAAAGCCAGGCGGCCCAAGCCCCTGCCCGGCGCGGAGGTGACGGCCGCCGAAGCAGCCGCCAGCATGGCCCTGCCGCTGCCCCCGCTGCCGCCGCAAGCCGTGGCGGCGTTCGACCCCGAACCAGAAATCACAGCCCTGCGTGAAAAGGCCGACAAAGAAGCTGCCAAAGCGGCCCGCATCGATTGGCTGGGGCTGGCCCTGGGTGCCGCCAGCCTCGCTACCGATGTGGCCAGCATCGGCAAGCGCGAAACCTCGGCGCAGGTCCAAAGCCGGGCCGCCATTCACGACGCGGCCGTGACCTACAGCGCCATTTCCACGGCCGCCAAAATTGGGCACGCTGTGGCGGCGGAGGTGATGCAGCAGCGCGCCGCCAACCTGCAGGAATATGCCCTACGCAAGGTAACCCTGGAGCCCGGCTATGAAGTGCGTGGCTACCTCTACTTCCCGCGCTACGACGCAGCCGATGGCTTGGTGGTGAAAGCGCCGGTGGGTAGCCGGGCCGTGCCGCTGGAATTCGTGCAGGTGCGCCGGCGGCGCTAGGATAAGGCCGGAACGACAAACTCCCCTCCTCAGATGAGGAGGGGTTTTGCGCGAGCAAAAACGGGAGTGGTTGAAGCCCTTGAACGACACCCGAACGATGCGGGCGCAAGTTGTTCACCGGCTTCAACCACCCCCGTCCAAGCCTTTGGCTCGAACATCCCCTCCTTAAAAAAGGAGGTTTGATGTTCTTCTTATCCCAGGCTCGGCCAGTTCCAGCCAGCGTTCTTCTTTCTGGCTCAATTCCTTTTCCAGGGCTTGCAGGCGGGCGCCCCAGGCAGCGAAGTCCTGCGGGCTGCCGCTGCCGCCGTTCAGGTTGGCGGTGAGCTGTTCCTTTTCGGTTTCCAGCGTGGCCATGGCTTTTTCGAGCCTGCTCGTACTCCTTCTTCTCAGCGAAGGTGGCACGGCGCTTGGCCGGCGATGGGGCCACGAAGGTACTCACGGCCGCGGGGGTAATGGCCGCTTTGGCCGCGGCGCGAGCGGCTTTGGCAGCCTTTTCTTCAGCTTCCAGGGCGGCTTCGGTCTCGCGCTCGGCGAGGTATTCGCGGTAGTCGGTGTAGTTGCCGGGGAAATTCAGGACGGCCCCACCGGGCTCGAGCACGAAGAGGTGCTCGGCGAGGTGGTCGAGGAAGTACCGGTCGTGGCTCACGATGAGCAGGCAGCCGGTGAAGTGCAGCAGAAAGTCTTCCAGAATGTTGAGCGTGGCCAGGTCCAGGTCGTTGGTGGGCTCGTCAAGAATCAGGAAGTTGGGGTTTTTGATGAGCACGCGCAGCAGCTGCAGGCGCCGCTTTTCGCCGCCGCTCAGCTTGCTCACCAGCGTGTACTGCTGGGCCGGCGGGAACAGGAACAGGTTCAGGAACTGGCTGGCCGTGAGCACGTCGCCGTTGGCCAGTTCCACCACTTCGGCCACTTCCTTCACGATGTCGATGACGCGCTGCTCGGGGTCGAATTCCAGCTCGGTCTGGGTGTAGTAGCCAAACACGGTGTTCGTGCCCACGTCGATGGTGCCGGAATCGGGCTTCAGCTTGCCCGTGAGCATGTTGAGAAGCGTGGATTTACCCGCGCCGTTTGGCCCAACGAGGCCAATCCTGTCTTTCTTCTTGAAGACGTAGCTGAAATCATTCAGTACCACGTTGTCCCCAAACTTTTTGTTTAGGCTGTCGGCTTCGATGATTTTGCCGCCCTGGCGGGTGGTTTTCACGCTCAGCTCTACCTGCTGCTTGTTGAGGTTGGTGCTGGCCTTTTCCTTGGTTACGTAGAAGGCGTCGATGCGGGCTTTTTGCTTGGTGCCGCGGGCCTGGGGCATGCGGCGCATCCAGTCGAGCTCCTTTTTGAAGAGCTGACGAGCCTTTTCTACTTCCACGGTTTCGCGCATTTCGCGGTCGGCCTTCTTCTCCACAAAGTAGGCGTAGTTGCCCTGGTAGCGGTACATCTGGCCCTTGTCGAGCTCCACGATTTCGTTGGCCACTTTGTCGAGGAAGTACCGGTCGTGGGTCACCATTAGCAGGGTGAGGCTGGGCGAGTTCAGCCGGTTTTCGAGCCACTCGATGGTGTCGAGGTCCAAGTGGTTGGTCGGTTCGTCGAGCAGCAGCACGTCGGGTTCTTCGATGAGGACGCGGGCCAGGGCCACGCGCTTGCGCTGCCCGCCCGAAAGCTGGCTCACGTTGCGGGTCAGCAGCTCGCCCAGGATGCCCAGCTTGCCCAGAATCTGCTGCACCTGCGCCTCATAGTCCCAGGCATTGAGCGAATCCATCCGCTCCATCACGCGTTGTAGGTCGTCGGACTTGTGGTTGGGGTCGTTGATGACGTGCTCGTACTCCTTGATGGCCTTGAGCGTGTCGTTCTGGCTGGCGAAGATGGTTTCTTCCACGCTCAGGCTCTCGTCGAACACGGGCTGCTGACCCAGGTAAGTCACGCGGATGCCCTTGCGCACGCTCACCAGGCCGGTGTCGGGGATTTCGAGGCCGGCCAGCACGCGCAAAAGCGTGGTTTTGCCGGTGCCGTTGATGCCCACGAAGGCCACACGCTGACCTTGCTGCAGGCCAAAATTCAAGTCTTTAAACAGCCAGCGGTCGGCGTAATTCTTCGAGATATTCTCGGCGGATAACAGGTTCATAGTTTGCAAAGGTAGGGCCGTTGGGGCCGGCGATTGGTGGGCAATCAACGGGGAGAAGGAATTGAGCCGGACAAGCGTTGAGCTTCACAGCGGGCCGCGGCCCAACTGCCTCCTGGCAAAAAGCGCGCGTTGGGCTGGAACTGCGTGTGGCGCGCGGTGTTTTAACTAGCCCAATTCCGGCAGCTTTTTTGCCTCCCGCCGTTTCCGGCCCGATTTATCTATCAAAGTCAGTTTGCCTCCATGAAAGTGCCCCAATTCCTAATTACCTCTTGGTTGATTGTGCTCTTATCCGCGTCGGGCTTTACCGGTCTGGCCCAAACGGCTCCTCCTAAAAGGGCGTCTCAAGCCGCGTCCTCTGCGGTTGGGACGGCTGCCCGGGGCGTGGCTATAGGCCCCAAAAAGCGCCTGGTCTTCTTCGGCAACAGCCTCACCGCCGGCTACGGCGTATCACACCAAAGCAACTTGCCGAGCCTGATTGCCCAGAAAATTGATTCGGCCGGCCTGCATTACCAGGTAATCAACGCCGGGGTGAGCGGCGAAACCACGGCCGGCGGCCTGCGCCGCGTGGGCTCCGTGCTGCGCCAGCCGGTGGACGTGTTTGTGCTGGAGCTGGGCTCCAATGACGTCTTTCGTTTTACCCCGGTGGCTGAAATCCGGAGCAACCTGCAGGGCATTATCGCGGCCGTGCGCCAGAAAAATCCCCGCGCGCAAATCGTCATTGCCGGTATGCAGATTCCCGGGGACTTTGGCCCGGGCTACGTCAGCGAGTTTCAGTCGCTTTTCCGGGAAGTGGCAGCCAAGAACCGGGCCGCACTGATTCCTTACCTACTGGAGGACGTGGGCGGCGTGCCCGAGCTGAACCAGGAAGACGGCATTCATCCCACCGCCACCGGCTACCGCGTGGTAGCCCGCACCGTATGGAGCACGCTGGCCCCGCTGCTGCAGGCCAAAACGCTGGCCAACTAAGACTTAATTGTTAGCTCAAGCGGCCGTGAACTCGCGCGAGTTCACGGCCGCTTCCTACAAGCCATTGCCTTTCGGCACTTCCAGGCCCCAGTTCCGGCCTTTTTCTACGGCAGGCACACCGCTGGATAGCCACACGGGGGCCGGCTGGCCTTTGAGGTAGTGGTCGAAAAACTGGAGCTCGCGGACGGAAATGTCTTTGCGGTTTTCGCGCTTCACCAGGTTGTGGGCTTCGCCGTTGTATTGCAGCAGCCACACGGGCTTGTTGAGGCGGCGCAGGTCGGTGAACATTTCGATGCCCTGGTACCACGGCACGGCCCCGTCGGCGTCGTTCGACATGATGACCACCGGCGTCTGCACCTTGGGCAAGTAAAACAGGGGCGAGTTCTGGATGTAGAGCTCGGGCTTTTCCCACAGCGTGGCCCCGATGCGGCTTTGCGTGTGCTCGTACTGGAACTGCCGGCTCATGCCCGATTCCCAGCGGATGCCGCCGTAGGCGGAGGTCATGTTCACCACCGGCGCCCCGGCCCAGGCGGCGGCGTACATGTTGGTTTGGGTGATGAGGTAGGCCACCTGATAGCCGCCCCAGCTTTGGCCCTGGATGCCAATGTGCGAGGCGTCGACCCAGCTGCTTTTCTTGAGGCTCTCCACGCCCGAGTTGATGAACTCGACGGCCGACGGGCCGGGCGCGCCGATGGTGTAGCTGATGTCGGGCGTGAACACCAGGTAGCCGTTGCTGGCAAACATGGCGATGTCGAGCCGCGAGGGCGTGGGCGCGGGAGCCGTGTACTTGTACAGCCCGTCCGACAGCTTTTCGTAGAAATACACCACCATCGGGTACTTCTTGGCCGGGTCGAAATTTTCCGGTTTATAGAGCACGCCCGTGGCGTTGTAGCCCTTCGGCGTAGTCCAGCGCACCAGGCTCGGCGCTAAACCAGTTGTAGTCCTTCTGCTGGGCGTTGATGGCGCTGAGCTTGGTTTCCTTTTTTAGGTTGCTGCTCACGTACACGTCGGCCGGCCGGCTCACGTCCGACTTGGTGTACAGGAAGGTTGAGCTGTTTTTGGCCTGCTCAACGTTCGAGTAGCCCATCGGGGCCATCACCACCAGGCTCGGGGCTTTTGGTGCTGGCAATGCTCTTCTTGTAATAGCCCCATTCCTTGCTCACGTCGTTTTGCACGAGCAGCAGCAGTTCGTCCTTTGGCTCAATAAATTCCTTTTTGTCCACCGGAATACGGTAGCGGAACCGCAGCTTGTTCTTCCGGCCCACTGCGTTGGTAAAGTTGCTGGCCTGCCCGGTTTTGGGGTTGATTTTCCAGATGTCGTACCGGTCATAAATGAGCACGGCCTCGTCGTTTTTCATCCAGACGGCAATGCCGTACGGCTGCGGGTCCTCGGGCGAGTCGTTTTCCTCGTCGGTAAAGGAAACGCCCGCTTTCTCGGTCAGGTTCGTGGTTTTGCGGGTGGCCACCGAAAAGGCAAACCAGTTCTTGGCCGCGTCGTCGTACCACACGGCGTAGTCGCCGTGCGGCGAAAGCTGAAACCGGCTTTTGGCCGCCTTCGAGTTGATGGCAATCCGCTCGCCGGTGCGCGTCGAAACCAGAAAAGCCTGCTTGCGGGTGTTGCCCTCCCATTGCAGCGAGACGCGCTTGGCGGTGTCCGTGACGGCCAGTATGTACTCGGCGTTCTTGTTTTCGGCCTGGTACGAATCGCGCAGGTATTCGTCTTCGAGCCTGAATGAATTTGTTGTCCTGCTTGGGATAAATCACCGCCAGGTAGTTGCGCTGCAGGTCCTTCTTCAGGTTCTTGAGCTGCATGGGCTGCAGGTAGTCGTCCTTATAATTCCAGATATCCAGCTTTGCGTGCTCAAATTCTACCAGGGTGGTGTCCTGCGGGATGGGGTCGGGGGCGGTGCCGAAAAACAGCTTCTCGCCGTTGTCGCTGAACTGCACCTTGCCAAAGCCGCTCGGCGACCAGCCCGATTTCAGGTTCCTGGCGCCGGGCAGCAGCACGGCCTGGGCGCTATCGGCCCGGAAGTCGGTGTAGTAGAGCGTAAACGGCTTCACCAGGGCTTTTCGGGGTGCTTCTCGGCCGTAAAAGCCAGCTGCTGGCCCGCGTCGTCGAAGGCCAGGTTCTTGTAAACGCCTTTCCCCGAGCTGGCTTTTTTGACGTCGCCGGAAGCCAGGTCGTAGACAAACAAGCCCGATTTCACCGTCTTGCTGTTCTTGGGGGCCGCCACCGCGAAGGCCGTTTTGTTGCCCAATTTGCTGAGCCGATAATCCGTCACGGCCGCGAACTCCCGCGAGCTGCCCTTCGACAGGTTGAGTACGGTCAAGTCGGCGCCGGCTTTTTCGTTTCGAGCAGGCTCGTCGGTTATTTTCTTGAGCGAGTCGGTGGGCGCTTTTTTAGCTCCATCCTTGGTCGGCATTTTCGTGGCCAGAAAGGCCAGAACCGAAGCCTTTTCGGCCAGCTGAAATGACTTGACGTTGGCGTATTTCGTGAGCTTGCCCGTTTGCAGCGCATACACGCCGAGCGAATCTTTCGGCATGTCCTCGGGCTTTTTCTTCTTGATTTTGGCCTGCCGGACATCCTTGTACAGGGGCTTAATCAGGAAAGCCACGAACTTGGAATCGGCGGTAAATACCGCCGAGTCGCCGCGGCTAATCTGCTTCAGCGCGCGGTTGCTGGCCGTTTTGATGTAGAGCGTACCGTCGCCCTGCTGGGGCTTTATCTGGAACACCACGTACTTGCCGTCGTTGCTGATTCGCTGGTTGGCGATGCTCTCCCACTGGTCGTAAACCGAGTGGTCGAGCGGCTTTTTCGGGGCCTGCTGGGCCCGGGCAAGCGGTAGAAAAGCAAAGCAGGCGAAGAGTAAGAGTAGCTTGGGCATATGCAATGGGATTATTCCCAAATGTACACCCGTGCGGCCATTGCTTTCGGGCAGCAAATGGAGCTGCCAAAACGCCCGCCAGTAGCTCCGACTCACGGCCGGTAGCAGTGTCCGCCGCAAGATGCCGCACTTTGCTGCAACTGAGCAAGACGGGAACCATCCCACCGCAACTCGGTGCCGCCTGGGAGTCTGAACGGGGTGGAGCAGCCCTCATTTCACGGCAGCAATGACAGACCGCCGTACCTGCAATCAATTCGGCTCAATTTTCTTAGCCGATGCAAATGCCTGTAGCAGCCGGGCAGGCCCGCTGCTGGCACCTCGGCAATAAGATACTGGAAAAAGAGGGTTAACTTAAGTGAAAGACTGCTCGTTAGGGCCTTAAATTCTGATGTTGAACAATTTGGATAGAGTAGCGAGCCTATGTTCTGTAGCTCAGCTGTTTGGCTAAATCCCGCCGGAGCCTCTGTCCTTTAAATACTTTGAGCGTGAGCCACTATTTTATATCTCTGCTGTTTTTTTCAACCCTTTTCGGTTTGACGCTCAAGAGGAAGCCCCTCCCGAGCCCCTCGCGTTAACGGCCAAAACCTCCGCGCGGGCTACCGGACCGAAGGCCCCGGCAGCCAATGCCTCTGCGCGCAAAGCGGCGGGAAGCGCCGTGCGCATCACGGTTACGTTTGCCGCCCCGCCGGGCAGTGCCTACTCGCGCCTGGCGCCCACGCTGTACAATAAAACGCGGGTCTTGCAATTTGAAGAGGACGACTCCCCGGCTACGATTTATACCGACGTTTACCCCCTGTTTCACGGCGGCAGGGGCCCCAATGGGCAAGTGTACCCCGGCCTGCGCTACACCGACGGCTGCGGCCACAGCCGGCGCTACACGGCTGCCGTGGCCATCAACGGCCACAATACCTACAACAATGCGGTGTGGCTGGACCCCGGCCCCCAGCACGACCCCGGCAAGCTGGTGTGGGCGCAGGCCCAGGAGCTGCTCGACAAGGGCTGGGACATCGAAAACCACTCGGACCTGCACACGGCTGGCAATCCATCGCCCGCACAGCAGATAGCCGACCTGGATATGCTGATAGCCAGCCGGCTACAAGGCTATCAGCCATCGGTGCTCGTTGTGCCCACCAATTTTGGGGGCTACCCGACGGCCGCCTTTGCCGCCGGCTACATCGGCGTTTCCAGCGCCAGCCAGAGCGACGGCCTGCCTTTCGTGGATGCCTACACCAACAACCGGGTGCTGCTCCGAACGCTGCCGGCGCCCGGTACGCCGTTTGTGTATCGCCGCTACAGCGCCGATGCCAACAACGAGGAAACGGCCCAATCGCTGCTCAACCGACTCAAGCGTGTGACCGATGACCTCCTGGCTCCCGGCGAATCTACTTCGGACGTGTACCTGCAGCGGGTTTTTGCACATACCATCAACTTCAACGTGCTGAGCGAGTGGATGAACTACACCCAGACCGCTGCCCAAGACCGTTTGTGGGTGACCACGCTGCGCGAGTTTGAAGAATACCGCCGCGTGAGCAGCCAGGTCGTAAAAACCGAGTCGCTGACCGGCAACACACTGACCATCAATCTGGATTATTCGCGGGTAAATCCCGGCACCCGTTTTCAAAGCCTGACGTGGCTGGTCGATTCGCCCGGCACCATCACCGAGGTTAGGGTTACAGGCGCCGACAGCAGCAGCTTCAATCCCGCGACCAAGCAGGTCAACGTATACCGGTCCCTGGTGCAGCAGGGGCCGCCCTTGCCCGTGCAGCTCACGGCCTTCACGGCCAGGCGCGAAAGTGCGGGCGTGCGGCTGGACTGGCGCACGGCGTCGGAGCTGAACGCTAAGCAGTTTGAGGTGCAGCGCTCCGCCGACGGCAGGAGCTTTACGTCGGTGGGGACGGTGCCTTCGGCGGGCACCAGCTCCAGCCCCCGCACCTACGCCTATCTGGACGCCTCGGTACCTCCCGCCACCAACTGGTATTATCGCCTGCTGCAGATCGATAACGACGGCACCCGCGCCTATGGCCCCGTGGTGCAGGTAGCGGCGGGCGCCGCCCTCGCCGCGCAGGTGCGGGTGGCGCCCAATCCGGCCCACGCCGGCGACGGCCTAACGGCGACTGTGGACAACTGCGAGGGCAAGACGCTGCTGCTGCAGCTGCTCGACGCCACCGGGCGCGTGGTGTTGGCTCAACCTTCGAAACCTACCGTAGCGCAGCATCAGGTCACGCTTGCTTTGCCCGGAGGCATCGGCGCCGGTGTGTACACGCTGCGGGTAGTGGGAGCGGGGCTGCCCCTGCAAACCCACGTGATGCTGACGCGGTAGCGGGACTTGCCGCTGGGAATGGCTCAAGACGGCACCGGCGGTTAGCTTAGGGTGTCCGTAAGTTTGGGAGTACCCGGGGCTAGGAAAATACATGCACAATTTGTCCCAGTTTGAATCCTCGCGGCCGGTGGTGTTGCTGCCGTACCAGCCCGCGTGGGCCCAGGAGTTTGTTGCGCTGGCCCAACGGCTGCGCACCGCGGCAGGAGCGGGGCTAATGGGCATCGACCACATTGGCTCTACCGCCGTGCCCGGCCTGTGCGCCAAAGACGTGCTCGACGTGCAGCTGCAATTGCCCAGCTTAGCAGATGCAGCGGGCCTCACGCGGCGGCTGTGTGCGGATGGTTTCCGGCAAGGAGAACAGCTCACGTGCGACATTTTTCATGGCATGTCGCCCCACTCTCCCGAGCTCGCCAAGCTGTACATGCGCGAGCCGGTGGGTGAGCGGCGCGTGCACCTGCACATTCGAGAGGCCGGCCGGTTCAATGCCCGTTACGCGCTGCTCTTTCGCGATTATCTGTGCGCCGAGGCGCCGGCCCGGGACGAGTACGGCGAGCTAAAACGCCGCGCCGCCGCGCTGTTTCCCAACAGTATCGACGGCTACCTGTTTCTGAAAGAACCGGTTTTCCACCTTGTGTACCAAGCGGCTGAGCTATGGGCAGAAAAGACCGGCTGGCAGCCACTTGGCGAATGAATGTAATAGGCTTAAATTCAAATAGTTTTAGTAGTTGTTTGGGTTAGTATTTACAGTAAGCAGAACGGTGTAGAGACGCATAATTGCGTCTCGTCGTCCGCGCCCCTTGGGTGTCGTTCAACGATGAGACGCAATTATGCGTCTCTACACCGTCCGAGCATCACCCATCGGCCTGTTCAACCGCCGCTAGCCTTCTGCCCGCAGTACTTCCAAGGGCGAGCGGCGCAGTACGTCGCGACTGTTGAGCAAGCCAATGCCAGCCGTGAGCACCGTGACAACCCCGGCCAGCCCCAGCAGCGGTAGCAGCGCGGGGCCAAATCCGACTTCGAACACCCACACCGCCAGCGCCCACGCCGCCAGCACCGCCAGCCCAATGCCCGCCAGCGCGGCCAACAAACCCAACAGGGCGTACTCCACCAGCGTGATGCGCATGATTTGGGCCCGGCTGGCACCCAGGGTACGCAGTAGCACACTCTCGCGCACGCGCTGGTAGCGGCTGATAACCACCGAGCTGCTCAGCACAAGCAAGCCGGTGAGGATGCTGAAGCCCGCCATGAAGCGGATGACGAAGGAGATTTTGCCCAGAATATCCTCGATGGTTTGCAGAATCAGCCCCAGGTCGATGGCCGAGACGTTGGGGAACTGGCGCAGCAGGTCCTGCTGCACCCTGGCCAGCGCGGCCGTGCTGCCCGTGCGCGTAAGCAGCACGTAAAACTGCGGGGCCTGTTCCAGCGACCCCGCCGGGAAAAGTACCAGAAAGCTGGGCTGCACGCGGCTCCGGTCAACTTCGCGGGTGCCGCCTACAACGGTGCGCAGCGGCGCCCCTGCACGTTGAAGTCCAGCGTGTCGCCGAGCTTTAGCTTGGCCCGTTGCAGGTAGCTCTGCTCCACCGAAATGCGCGGCGTGCCGTCGGGTGCCCGGCTGGGGGCGGTGCCGGCTACCAGCTTTTCCGAGGAGTTCAGCGAGTCGCGGTACGTGACGCGGTACTCGCGGGTGAGCACCCAGGGCGGAATGCCCAGGGCCGTGTCTTTCTTGATGGCCGACACCGAGCGCCCGTTGATGGCCGTTAGGCGCATCGTGACAATGGGCACCCGCTGCAGCACCGGCAGCCGTTGGGCCTGCAGCAAGGCTTCTACCCCGGCCCGCTGCTCGGCCTGAATGTCGAACAGCACCAGATTGGCCTGCGAGCCTGGGACGCCAGCTGCACCCGGCCCAGCAGCAGGGCCTGGGTGAGGAATAGGGTGGCCAGCAAAAACGTGCCCAGCCCGATGGACGTCACCAGGGTGAGTGTTTGGTTTTGAGGGCGGTATAAGTTGGCCAGGCCCTGGCGCCAGGCGTAGCCCCAGCTCACCGGGAAGAAGCGGCGCACCAGCCCCATCAGCAAGCGGCCCAGGCCAGCCAGCGCGGCAAAGGCCGCCAGCAGGCCCGCGCCAAAGCCCAGCGTCAGCTTCCAGTCGCGGGTCTGGCTGTAGGCAAAGGCCAGAATAAACAGCCCTATTACGGCCAGCACCACGCCCCGCAGCGGGTCGGGGGCGCTGGTGTCTTCCTCAAAAGCCACGCGCAGCACCCGCAGCGGCGACACCCGCCGGATGCTCAGCAGCGGCAGCAGCGCAAAAGCACCGCCATGAGCAGGCCCGTGACCAGGCCCGTGAGCACGGCCGGCCACGACACACTCACGGTGATGGCCACCGGCAAAAAGTCGCCCAGCACCCGCGGCAGCAGCCCTTGCACCGCGGCGCCCAATGCCGCGCCCACTATTGCGCCCACCAGCCCCAGGCCTGAGGTTTGCAACAGATAGATGAGCAAGGCCTGGCGGCCGCTGGCCCCCAGGCATCGCAGAATGGCCACAGCGGCCAGCTTTTCGCGCACGTACAGGTTTACGGCGCTGCCCACGCCCACGCAGCCCAGCAGCAAGGCCACAAACGCCACGAGGCTGAGGTAGCGCGTGAGGTCGGCAAAGGAGCGGCCGATTTGCTGCTGGCGGCTGGCCACGGTGTCGGCGTCCACGTCGGCCTTGTCGAGGCGGCGCTGCAGGGTTTTGACCACAGCCGCCACCTCGGTGCCCGGCGCAAACCGGAACGAGCGCCGGTACTGAACCCGGCTGCCGCGCTGCACCAGGCCCGTATTCGCCACCAAGCCAACTGGAATAAACACCGTGGGCGCCACCGCCGAGCTGATGCCCGACTGCCCTGGCGTCTTGAGCACCCGGCCGATAATGGGCAGCGTAATGCCGCCTACCTGCACCGAGTCACCGACTTTCGCTCCAAATTGAGCCAGCAGAACATCGTCGACCAAAGCCCCAGGAGCTTGGCCGGGAGCGCCAAAACGTTGGGCGGCGGCCCGGGGCTCGGTCTCCCAATCGCCGTAGAAAAAGCCGCCGTCGCGGGCCCGCACCTGCGCCAGCCGCACGCCTCCACCGGGCCGGAACTCGACCAGGGAGGCAAAGGAGATTTCGCGGGTGCGCGCCTCGCCCAGCCGGTTCAGGGTTGGCAGCAGGCTCGGGGCAAACGGGTGGTTGGCCGACAAAACCAAATCGGCCCCCAGCAGCTCGCGCGCCTGCTCGCTGATGCTGCGCGCCAGGTTGTCGCCAAACGAATTGATGCCCACCAGCGCGGCAATGCCCAGCACAATGCTGGCCATGAATAGCAGCAGCCGGGCACGGCTGCGGCGGCTGTCGCGCCACGCCATGCGAAGAAGCCAGGGAAATTGGTCATTGTTAATTGAGGGAAGTTGAGCCAATAACTCCCCTCCTTAGTTGAGGAGGGGATGTTTGAGCTTCAGCTCAAACGGGGGTGGTTGAGTCGTTGAACGATACCCGAACGATTTCCACGCGAGTCGTGCGCCAGTCGTTCAATGAATCCCCTGCGGTGCCACCACCCCAGCTCAACTTAGCAGTTGAGCGTCCCCTCCTTATCCAAGGAGGGGAGTGATGTTCAGGCCTCCACCACCTTGCCGCCGCGAAGGCGCAGCGTGCGTTGGGTGCGGGCGGCAAGCTCTAAATCGTGGGTGACGAGGACGAGGGTGGTGCCAGCTTCGCGGTTCAGCTCAAACAGGAGGTTGACGACCCGCTCGCTAGTGTCGGGGTCGAGGTTGCCGGTGGGCTCGTCGGCGAAGAGCACCGCCGGGCGGTTGGCGAAGGCCCGGGCCAGCGACACGCGCTGCTGCTCGCCGCCCGAAAGCTGGGCCGGGTAGTGGTGGGCGCGGTCGGCCAGCCCAACCCGGTCGAGCAGCGCCAGGGCCGTGTGCGCGGCGCCCCGCTGCCCGCGCAGCTCCAGCGGCACCAGCACGTTTTCGAGCGCCGTGAGCGTGGGAAGCAGCTGGAAGTTCTGGAAAATGAAGCCCACGTGGTAGTTGCGCACGGCCGCCCGCTCGTCTTCGCTCAGGTTATCCAGCTGAATGCCGTTGAGCCACACGCTGCCCGACGTGGCCCGGTCGAGACCGGCGCACAGGCCCAGCAGGGTGGTTTTGCCCGAGCCCGAGGGGCCCACAATGGCGAAGGTGTCGCCCGCCGCCAAGTCGAAGCTCACGGCGTGCAGCACGGTGAGGGAGTGGCCGGCGCTGGCGTAGGTTTTGGTAAGGGAGTCTACTCGAAGAATGCTCATGCAGGAAATATAAATCGGAGTTTTGGCCGTGGTGCGCCACGAAGGAAGCGGGAACGAGGAGGGCATCCCACTATCCTTGCTGACGCGGCCACCGCGTGGCTGGTCGCGAAACCGCGCCGCGCCGGGCGCGTTACGACTACGGAAGACGCCAAAACCTTCGCTATGTTTTCTGTCTTTACGGCTTTCTGCCCAACCCGCTGCCCATGACTCTTGTTCGCTTTGCGCTGGCCGCCCTGCTCACCCTGGCACTGAACGCCTGCAATTCCAACCCGCCGGCCGAAACAGCCACGGCTCCACCCGTGGCTCAGAAACCCCGGCTCAACCCGCCCAGCCCACCGGCAGGAAGCGCCTGTTGTTCTTTGGCAACAGCCTCACGGCGGGCTACGGCGTGGAACCCGAAGAGGCCTTTCCGGCGCTGGTGGGCCAGAAAATTGATTCGCTGGGCCTGAAGTATGAGGTCATCAACGCCGGGCTGAGCGGCGAAACCACGGCCGGCGGGCGCAGCCGCGTGGGCTGGGTGCTGCGCCAGCCCGTCGACGTATTTGTGCTGGAGCTGGGCGGCAACGACGGCCTGCGCGGCATCCCGCTCACCGACACGCGGCGCAACCTGCAGGCCATCATCGACACGGTGCGGCGGCGCAGCCCCGGCGCGCAGATTGTGCTGGCCGGTATGCAGATTCCGCCCAACCTGGGCGCCTCGTATGCCACCAACTTTAAGGCGCTCTATCAGGAAATTGCCGAAAAAATGAGTTGGTGCTGATTCCCTTTCTGCTCGAAGGCGTGGGAGGCGACCGGCGCCTCAATCAGCCCGATGGCATTCATCCCACGCCGGCCGGGCACCGCATAGTGGCCCGCACGGTGTGGGCCGTGCTCCAGCCGCTGCTACAGGGCGCTGCTGCCCCTGCGGGCTCATAGGCTTGTAGAGACGCAATATGTTGCTTTTCGTCGTTGAACGAAAATTCGCGAACAATTAACCCAAGGCGCAGAAAATCAGACGCAACATATTGCGTCTCTACAGCTCAACTAAACAGCTTATTAGATAACGCGCAGGCCGTCCACGTCCACTTCATCGCGCAGGAGCTCCAGGTTGCGGTAGGCCAGGGGCGGCCGGCGTCGGTGCTCAGGTCGGGGAGGAGGGAGCGGGCTGCGTCGAGGGTGAGCTGCGTGTACTTGCGCTCGCCAAGGTAAATGGCTACGGGGCGCCCAAGGCGAGCGTCGTGGCTGGCCAGGGCGCTGTCAATGGCCGTCAGGATAATGCTCATGTGTAATAAAACGCCGTTAAGGGGCGAAATATAGAAGGTTTTTAAGAAATTAGAAAGCAAATGGCTGAAAAATTTGTACTCTTATGGTCGAGGTAAGGCAGTTGACCTCCCAGTTGCAGCCTCCCCGTACCTTTACCGCATGACAACAGCAGCTTCCGGGCGCGCCGTTTCGGCCGCCGCGCACGACTCCCGGCCCATTGGCATGTTCGATTCGGGCATTGGCGGGCTCACGGTGGCCCGGGCCGTGGCGCGGCGCCTGCCCCACGAACGCATTGTGTACTTTGGCGACACGGCCCACTTGCCCTACGGCGACAAAGCGCGGCCGCCATTCAGGCTTATTCGGTCAAAATCTGCGATTTGCTGCTGCGCCAGCACTGCAAGCTCATCATGATTGCCTGCAACTCGGCCTCGGCGGCGGCCTACGAGCGGTGCGCGAGTACGTGGGCAGCAAAGCCCGCGTGCTGAACGTCATCGACCCCATCGTGGCGCACCTGGGTCAGGCGTACCCCGGCCGGCGGGTGGGCCTCATCGGCACCAAGCAGACGGTGAACTCCAACGTCTACAAAAAGAAGGTCGACGACCTCGACGCCGGAGTGGACCTGCAGTCGCTGGCCACCCCGCTCCTGGTGCCCATGATAGAGGAGGGGTTCTTCAGTAACTCCATCAGCGACGACATTATTGGCACCTACCTCAGCCACGCGACCCTGGCCGACATCGACGCCCTGGTGCTGGCCTGCACGCACTATCCGCTCATCAAG
The DNA here is from genome assembly GCF_042665855.1 of Hymenobacter humi. Taxonomy (NCBI): domain Bacteria; kingdom Pseudomonadati; phylum Bacteroidota; class Cytophagia; order Cytophagales; family Hymenobacteraceae; genus Hymenobacter; species Hymenobacter humi. Next base: position 2,496,984 of record NZ_JBHTEK010000001.1, read on the forward strand.
GAGCAAATCGCCCGCTTCTACGGCGGCCGGGTCGACGTGCTCGACGCCTCCGACGTGGTAGCGGCCGACGCCGAAGCCTACCTGGCCGCGCACGGCCTGCTGGCACCGGCCAGCACTACGCCGCCCGCGCACCACTTCTACGTGTCCGATTTTACCCGGTCGTTTGAGGAAAGCACGAGGATATTTTTCGAGCAGGAAGTGCATCTGGAGCACTATCCGCTCTGGGAATAGTGCCCGACAGTAGTTTTCTAGCCTTGCGCCCGTAAGTTGAGCTAACACAACGGCACTCAGGTGTTAAATTGCCAATCAATCTAAGTTACCCACTCATTTCAAGCCATTTCTCATGAAAAAACTTCTCCTCACGTTCTTGTCCGTAATGCCGTTGGCCGGCTGGGGCCAGAACCTGGCCCAGTCCGATTTCACCGGCGTGCTCGTGCCCCAGTACATCAGCAATGGCAACAACAGCAATGCCGCAGTGGGCGCTTCCAACTACCCGGGCCCGCGTCTGGCACTCGTGTTTCGGGCCACCGTATCGAATCTAACGGCGAATACGGCTTACCGCTATTATGTACAGGCGGCTTCGCAGACGGATATCGGAACCACGGCCTCCGGGGCTGGCGTATTGCTGATGGTAAACCCCGCTGCCACCACGGCCGCTACCACCTACGTTACGGCCAGCACGGGCAGCTTGTCGGCAGCAGGGCAGTACGGCAGCTTCACCACCGATGCCAACGGGGCCTACACCGGCTGGTTTGCTTTGGTAAACTCGAACAACGCCCGTTTCCAGACGCCCGGCACGGCGTTGTTCCCAAGCATTACACTGGCAACCGACGCGGTTCCCGGCACTATTGTGGCCCGTCGCGCCCTCAACCAGAGCGTTACCGTGTTGGGCTTTGTGAATGCCGCTGGCGCCGCCAACGGCACGCTACTCACCGGCTCTTCGTCGGCCACTCCCAAGAACCTCGTCTTCACCTACGATAACGTGGCTGGCACGGGCCGCCCGCTGAGCGTGGGCCTGGTTGAAAGCGTGGGCGTTGCCACCGGCACGGTTTCTAGCACCGCCGGCCCCACCGTGTACGCCTACAGCACTGCCGCGGGCGCGTACACCGCGGTTGTCCCCAATGCCCTCGCCAATGGCGTCCGCCGCGTAGAGCAGCGCTCCATCGTTGACAATTCAATTGTGGGATGCGCTTCCGATGCCGATGGTACCTGGCCCAGCGGTGCCAATACCGTAAACCCCACCGGTGGTGCCGGCGCCGCCCTGGTTTTGACGGCTACGGATACCCCCTGAACACCAATGCCTGCAGCACCGCCACGGCTACCAGCGCCAGCAAAGCCATGCCCGGCCTAACGGTGTCGCCCAACCCCGCCACCGACCGTATCGCAGTGGGCTTGCCCCAGGCTGGCGCTGCTACGGTAGCCCTGCGTGACCTTACGGGCCGTTTGGTGCTCGCTCCTGCGGCCCTGGCCGCCGACCAGCAGGTGCGCCTGCCTAACAGCCTCGCCACTGGTACTTATCTGCTCGAGGTGCATCAAGGTTCGGTGACTGCCGTGCGCCGCATTCAGAAGAACTAGCTCAATTCAGAGTTAGCCCAATAAGTTGGGCAGAATTTTAAGACCAAACAAAACTGCCTCTGCTTCGGCAGGGGCTTTTTTGTTTGGTCGTGATTTCAGGTAATCAAGCAGCAAAACAGCTAAAGAGAAGCAAGCAACTGAGGTCTCTTGAACTGCCAATTGACCAGCCTTAAGTAGGTGAAAAGCTACAGCTTCTCCTCCAGCCACAAGTACCCTGCTGCCAGCAGGAAGAGGCCAAAGAACCACGCCGTGGGCCATGGCACCTGCACGGTGTCTGTGGCCTGGGGCCCAGCCGCGGGCACCGCGGTTGCGCGCTGCGCAAGGGCCTGCTGCCGGGCTTGCCCTTCCGGGCCCGGCCAGGACGAAGCAGGAAAGACGTAAAAACTGTGGGTGCTGCGGCCTGGTCCGCGCACCTGGTGCCAGCCAGCCGCGGCCGGCCAAAATTGAGCTGTGCTCCACTCGGGCAGGCGGGTGCCCTGGCGCATGGCCAGCCGAACGGCGGGGCCCCCGGCCAGCGCTTTTACGGTGGGCTGGGCTTCGGGAAAAGCCGCGGCCAAATGAAGGGTAAGCGGCTGGGCGGGGCGGGGCCACGGCGAGCCCGCGCGCCAGGTGGCCGTGGCCGGGGCGGGGGCGTGGCAGCAGTCAGTAGGCGGGTCCAGAACGAGGCGTATACCGGTGTGCGGCCCTGCAGCGCCCACTGGAAGGTTTCGGGCACCACCGACACCACCACGAAGCCTAGGCCGGTCCGGCGGCTGGCCGCCACCAGCGCCTGGCCCGGGCCCATGACCAGGGACCGCAACGCCGGCGCCGGGCGTAGCTGGGCGGGCATCGCCGCGCGGGCTTCAGCGGGCGCATCTGGCCAGGTCAGGGCTTGCGGCACGGCTTGAGCGCTGCGCGCGGCAGGACCGCAAAATCGAAGCGTGCGGGCGTGGCCCTGGGCAACGGGGCCGAATTGGCCAGCACAATGAGGCCTAACCGGCCCGCGTCGACGGCCGCTTGCAAGGCCTGCGTTTCAGCCCCCGACAACGCAGCCAAGGTGGGCGCATCGGCGATGATAACCGAATAATGCGTGAGCAATGCGGGCGTAAGCCGGCTGAGGGCCAGGGCCGGCTGGTTAAGAAAATCCGTTTGTACCAGGCCGCGGCTTACCGTGGTGCGCAGGGCTACGGGGTAGTGCGCTTCGCCCAGGTAGTTTTTGAGGAACCGGAACTCGAACGATGGCGTGGCCGTGAGCAGCAGCACCGCGGGCAGCTGCGGCGCTGTCACCTCCACCGGTACCGGTTCGGAGATTACGGGCTGGCCGGCTCGGCGGAGTTGAAGCTCATAAAGCGCCAGGCCGGCTGTTTTGGGCTGGTAGCGAAGCCGGAAGGCGCCGCTTCCGGCTGGTAGTTGCACCGAATCGCGGGCCGCGCCTGCCGCGCGCAGGTACACCCAGGCTGCCTTGCTGCCCTTCGGGGCCGCTACGGTTCCTTCCACGCTCAGCAGCTGGCCTAGCAGGGTCTTTTGGTTCCATAATGCTGTGCGAAAGCCTGCCAGGGCCGGGGCGGCGTGCAGCTGCATCGGCAAGGCGCCCAGGGCCGAGAGCTCGGCCGCGGGCAGGCCCTGGCCCACCAGGTGCAGGCGGCGCAGAGCCGGCCGCTGCTCCGCCAGCGTGAGCAGGCTGGCCAGCGGCCGGGCCCTGGCCGGCGCCGCTGCCCGTCCATAATACCAGACCGGCGTGCCCGCCCCCAGCCCCCGCAGCAACTGGCGTAGCGTGTCGGGCTGAAACCCATCGGTGAGCAGAATGGCTTCGGCGCGGGCCGCGGGCAGTTCCCGCATCGGCGGGAAAGCGGTAAACCACAAGGCCGCCGCTGCGACTGCCCCGGCCACCACCCGAGCCCACCGTTGCCGCTGCCGCGCCCGCTGCCGCGCCCGCTGCCATGCCAGCGCCATCAGCCCAACGCCGAGCAGCAGGCAGAAAGCTAGTAAAATATAATAAATGGTGAGGTGCGTAGTCGTAAAGGCCAAAATGCTAGCGGCTTAACTCTTGGAAATAACGCCGGGCCAAACGGTTGGGAGCGGGTGGAGCTACCGGGGCTGGAGCGGGCGCCGCCAGCAGGTCGGTGAGGGCGCGCTCTATCGGGGCGCGGCACTCGTGGCAGGCGGGGCGCCCGGCGCGGACGTCGGCTACCAACTCGCGCAGGGCACGCAGGGCCGGCAAATACACGCCCGGCCGTTGCAGCGCCGCGCCGGCCAGCTCCGAGCCGGCTTGCTCCAGCACCCGTACATCGGTGGGAGCGGGGCGGGTTGTGGTGGCATTCTGCGCCAGCCAGCGCAGGGCGGCGCGCACCGCGGGCTGGGTGGTGGCGGCCGGTACGTTCTGCTGGCGTTGGGGCACGGCAGCCCCGGCCAGGTCGCCGGTCAGGCGCAGGGTGGCCTCGGGCATGGGCTGCAGCACAAAGCCCGCCTTCTTGACGTAGGCACGGGTTTGCTGCTGCACTTGCTTGAGCAGGCGCAAGGCGCGGTACTCGTAAGGCAGCGCGGCCTTGAGCCTGGCCGGTGCGCAGGCGCAGCTCAGCGGCCCACATTTCGTTGAGCACGGCGCGCAGCTTGGCTTTCACGGCGGGCTCGAGGAAGTCGGCCGTTTCTGAGTCGTCGTGCTTGTGCATGTAGGGTTCCATCAGCGCGTCGCTTTCGGCGGTGGGCGACGCTTTGGCGGAAGTGGCGGGCGGCGTGTCGTGCTCGTGGTGCTCGTCGGCTTCGCCCGGTTTTTCGCCGGCGTGGTCGGCAGTGGGCGCCTCGTCTTCGTCCTCGGCAATGGGAGAGGGCGGGGCGCTGGGGGCCATGCTCCCGCCCACCTCCTCGCCCATAAACTTGCCGTAGCGCAGGCGCAGCGTTTGCTGGTCAAAGCCCAGGGCGTTGGCGCGGTCGGCCACGGTGGCGGGGGCGAGCCTGGGTTTTTCGGCTATCAGCTTTTCGGTGTCGATGATGATTTGGCGCTGGCTGCGGAAGTACGCCGGGGCCACTTTCACGCCCATGCCCATGTCGGCCTGGCTGTCGGCCACGGCGGTGTCCTGCCACTGCACCAGGTAAGAATCGGTGCGGGAAGAGTGGCCGGCGTTGTCGCGGGCCGAGATGTAGAAGTACAGGCTCGTCGCCATAAGTCAGGCCCAGCTTGGGTAGGTTGAGCTGGCTGGCGAGGCTGCTTTGGGCCGGCTGCCCGCTCAGGGCCGCGCTCAGGTCGCGGCGTACTTCCCGGAATTTCACCGCTTCGCCCTGCCCTTGGGCTACCGTGATAACCAGGCTCGGCGCGGCTCAGGCCGTAGTCGTCGCGCACCGTGGCACGCACCGGCAGGTCGGGCCGCACGCCAAACTCCACCAGGGTGTACGGTTTAGGCGTCTGAATGCGCACCACCGGCGCCTGGTCGGGCCGCACGTCGATGGCATAATCATCGGAAACCGTCCCGGCAAAGCGCAGCCGGTAGAGCGTGGAGGCGCTCAAAGTTTGCTCGAGGAAAAACATGCCCGCCTGCCCGGCCACGGCCTGCATCAGCAACCGCTGCCGGCCCAGTTCTACCTCCGGTACCAGTCGGCGGGAGCCGCTCACGCGCACCTGCCAGCGCACCCGCGCCCCCTGCGGGCACTGAAACGAGGCCTGGGCCGGAGCGAAAGCCGGCAGTCGGGTGTAGGCCGGCGGCGTTACCAGCAGCTTGGTTTCCAGAATGCGGGCCGGAGCCTGGCCGGCCACGATGGGCGCGCTATTGGAGAAGCGCACCGCAACTCCTTTCGGTTGGGCCGGCTTTTGAGACTGAGTGGGCCACCACCACAGCACCGCGCTGGCCAGCAGCAGTGCGCCCGTAATCAGCAGCGGCTGCCGGAATGACACGGGAAGGGTTAACTCCCGGGCCGTCTGTAGCTCGTGCAGGCGTTGGGCTACGCGCTGCTGCTGCAGGCGCTCAAGTAGATTGAAGTGGTCGGGGTCTTGCAAAAGCAGCCCGGTGCTGTCCTCCAAAGCCGGGAACTGCCGGTCGAGCCGGGGCGCAATACTGGGAGCCAGTTTGAGCAGGGGCCAGAGCAGCACCAGCACGAGCAAGAACCCGAGCGCCGCCACGGCGGCAAAGGCCAGCTGCGCGGCCGGCCAGTGCCGGTTTAGCCCCAGCAAAAGCAGGGCACCCGCCGCGGCTGGCAACAGGATAGCTGCCGCCCGCCGCCAAGCATAGCTGCGCCCAACCGACCTGAGCAGCTGCCGGGCCTGGGCTAAATCCACGGTTTGAGAAGAAGCTACCGGCTGGCTCATAGGGCGGAAGGGAGGGTCTGCGCTTCCCGTCGACGGGCCAGCAGGCGTTCAAGAGCAAATAGCAGCCCCGCCACCAGCACCAGCCAGGGCCGCAAATCGGTCTGGCGGAAGCTCTGGGGCACGGCACTGGTTTTCGCCGCGCTGGCTGACGGCATGGGTGTCAATTGCTTGCTGCTTAATATCAGCTGCGTGGGGTCCAGAGCACGCTGGTCGAAGGAGGCCAATGTTTGCTCCAGTGCGGTTGGGGCTGGGTCCGCCTCATCGGTGAAGTCGGGCTGGAGCAGCCTGAGCAGCCGCGCCGGAAAGGAAGGACTGTCGGCCAGTTCGCTCCAGGGGGTTGAGCCGGGTAGCTAGTTGATAGAATGCGCCTGCGCCCAAGGTGCGGTGGGAAAGCACCGGCCTGCCCAAGCCATCGGACCAGAGTGGCAAGCTGGCAACTGCCGAGTTGGGCTGCGCAGTGCTGCGTCTGAAGATGCTCACAGGGACTTCGTCGGCCTCAGTTACTGCCAGGCGGGCCTTATCGGGCACGCCGGGGCCGGGCGCTTCCTGCCACACGCGGGTGCCCCGGCGCATTGCCTCGCGCCAGCGAGCGGGCAAAGGCGCATCGCTCAGCCAGAACAGCCAGTCGGGAGCGGTGGAAGGTGTGGGCGGCGTGGCGGTGGTTTGCAGAGCCAGCGGCACGGGCAGGCCCGTTGCGGCGGCGCGCAGCCCAGCTTTCAGGTAGCTCGCGTCCAAGGCAAAGGGCGCAGTTGCATAAATGGCGATGCGAAGCGGCCGCGAACGCACCGGAATGGCCGGCAACGGCTGATAGCTGCCGGCGGAACCCTCCTGAACTGGGCGAAGCATGCTGCCGCTAGCCCCAATTTCCAGGCGGAAAGCCGGGAGCCCGGCCAGGCGAACCACTGCGCCGGGCTGCGGCCGTTTAATCGATATAGTCCGAAACGTCGTCCGTGTTTCGTTGCTTTGGCCCAATATAAGTCGTAGGCTATCGGCCCGAAAACCAGCGGCCTGCACCCAGGTGGCCGAGGCAGAGTTTGGCAGCGTTTGCCAGGTAACCGTGGCGGGAAGCCCGGACTGCAGGCCCTGGAAACTGCGCAGGGTGGCCGGTGTGAGCACATAAAGCGGCTGCTCCGGAAACGTGCCGGCTGCTTGCTGCACCCGCGCCCATTGGAAATTTATCCCCGATTTGCTCACGGCCGCCAGCACGCGCGCACTATCGCGCGGGCCCACCGAATCGACCCGCAAAGCGGCGCGGGACATCTTGGGGAAGCCGGCCGCCAACCACCGCAGCGCATAGCCCCGCCGGCGCAAAGAATCTACCGTGGGCCGCAGGGCGGCAAAGGCGGGCGTGCCAATCAGCTCCGGGCTCACCAGCACCTGGCCCCGACCGCCGGGCAGCACCTGGCGCCACTCAGGGCCGGCCAGCCCCACGGCCAGTACCGCTAGTAAGGCCGTGCGTAACAGCAGGAGCCACAATTGCTCGGGCTTGAGGTTGCGCAGCCGCCGATTGGCGCCCGCCGCTAGCCAGCGGAGGCTGCCCACTGCCACTTCCCGGCCGGGCCGGCGATTCCACAAATGAATGGCCACCGGTACCAGCAAGCCCAGCAGGGCCAGCAACGCAGATGGGTTAAGAAGCGTGAGCAAGAAAGTACGGCCAGGATGAAATCAGAACACAGACGCAGAACCACTACCGACCATTGCAGGGGAGTGCAATGGCATCAGAGAATTCGCAAGTACTGTAACAAAAGTAGCCCAGGCAGCCAACCCGCCCGGGCTAAATTTTACATTCCGTATTCTGACCCGCCAAAGGGCCTGTGTTAGCCAGGTTCGACCAGGCATTATTCGCAGGCTACTAACTGCTCACGGCCTAAAAGCCGTTGAGAATTCCTTTAAGGTCGCGGGCTTTTTCGAGGGTGCGGAATTCGGCTTGCAGGGAGCGCACGCGCACCCGGTCCTCGAGTGGAGCTGGTCGCCCACCTGGCTGTAACGGTCGTTGAGGCGGCTCAATACCAGGTTTGCATCGTCCCAGTTGGCTTTGGTCCAGCGCTTGTGCTCCAGGCGCGTGGACTCCACCAGGCGGCTGTAGAGGTCGGGCAGTGTGCTGGCCATAGCCCGATTGATAGGCGCACTGGTGTTTAGCAGGCGGCGCTGCACTGCCGTTGCGGCGCTGTCGCGGGCCTCGCCCACCAGCACGGTTTCGGGCACCGGATGGCCTTGCTCAATGGCCCAGTCCTTGAAGCGCGCCTTCTGCCCAAGGTACTCGCGGCGCGACTGCACCGACAGGTCGTTGAGCGCGGCATCGAGGCGCTTGGTCATGCGGGTGTAATCGTTCAGAAGGGTCTCCCAGTCGAGCCGGACCGTGGCCATGTTCATCTCCAGCTTCTCATCGACCCAGTAGCTGAACGTGCGCAGGTCCTGCTCCGGAGTGGCGGCCGACTTCTTCGGGGCGGCCGTGGTCTTGGTGGTGGCCTTCGTAGTCGATACTTTTGAAGTAGTAGCTACTTTGGGCTTTGCCGGAGTAGAAGTGGCCGTGGTTGTCGTTTTTTTAACCGTGGTCTGTTGAGCAGTGGCCGAAGTGGCAACCAACGGAAGCAGCAGAGCAACAAGCGCTACAGGAAGAAGAATGCGTTTCATAAGTCGGGGAAAGGAAGCTATACGAGCGACCGGCTGTCAGGCGCTACTTAAGCAGGGCAATTTCCGGCCCAAAAACGTAGATATATACGAGCGGGGTTCTGTTTTAGCGAAATATCAACGCAGTTGTTCACTAATTCGGCCCTTGCCCCGGTCAAGTAAATCGGCTGGTAAAAGCATGCAAAGGCCCGGCGCAGAACGCCGGGGCTGCGGCTCCCTAAAGCAGCTCAACTTATGGCATTGCGCCGCCGCAGAAACTCCCGAATGGCCTGGTCCAGCGGTTCGGCGGTGCTGAGCTGGTGGTAGTCGAAGCCTTTGCGGCGGGCGGCTTGAGCTGTTTCTTTCAGCCACTGCTGCAGCTGTTGCTGGTAGGCGGGGCGCTGCTGGTCGGCGTCGAGCCTGGAGGGTGCGGCCGGTTTCCAAATCACGGAAAGTAACCGAACCCTGGTAGCTGAAGGCCAGCTCGTTGTGCGAGAGCAGGTGCAGCAGCAATACGTCGCCGCTCACGGCGCGCAAGCGAGTAAGCAGGGCGTTGATTTCAGATTCTTCCTCGTACAAATCACTCACGCACACCGTAAGCGCGCGCTGCCGCCGGGCAGTGAGCGGTGCCAGCGTGCCCGCATCGGGGAATTGGCCCGCGGCTTCCACGGTTTCGAGGGCATGGTAGAGGCGGGGCAGCTGGCGGGTATCGCCGCTGGCCGGTAGGTGGCGCAGGCCGGCTGGGCTCAGAATTGTGAGCCCCACGGCGTCGCCCTGCTGGTGGCTGATGTAGGCCAAGGCGGCCAGTAGCAGCCGGGCGTAGTCGAGCTTGGTGAGGCCGTTGTCGTCGCGGTGGTTCATGCTGGCACTGGCGTCGAGCAGCAGGTGCACCGTCAGGCTGGTGTCTACTTCCGATTCGCGCAGGTAGTAGCGGTCGGAGCGGGCGGCCAGGCGCCAGTCGAGGCGGCGTAGGTCGTCGCCGGGCTGGTAGGGGCGGTACTGGCTGAACTCCATGCCCGCGCCGTGCCGGCGGCTGGCGTGCGCGCCGTTCAGGAAGCCCTGGGCCGCTTGCCGCGCAGCCAGGGACAGGTTGCGCAGGCCATGTAGGAGTTCGGGGTTCAGCATTTGGGGCTTAGAGTCAGATAGATTGAAGGAGCTTAGAGGGGTTGAGCTAATCGGCTTTGCTTCAAACGTCTGTCATGCTGAGCGCAGCGAAGCATCTTATCACGTTAGATTTGTTCTGCGGGGATAAGATGCTTCGCTGCGCTCAGCATGACAGATGATTGTGAGTGGTTCGATTAGTTGAGCTAGCGAGATGCTTCGACTGCGCTCAGCATGACGTTCTAATTCCAGCTACACCGTTACCGCGACGGCTGCCAGCAACGCCGCAACGGCATCGTCCGGCGTTAGATTCTCGGCCTCCGCGTTGAAATTGAGCAGGACCCGGTGGCGAAGCACGGGCGGCGCCAGCGTGCGGATATCCTCTAGCGTCGCGGCAAAGCGGCCGTGCAGTAAGGCCCGCGCTTTGGCACACAGAATAAGTGCCTGCCCGGCCCGGGGCCCGGCGCCCCAGCGGCCGTATTCTTTGATGAACTGCACTTCCGACGTAGCCGGCCGCGTGGCGCGCACTAGGCGGTTCACGAAGTCCATGAGCTCGGGGCTGAAGCTGACCTGGCGCACCAGGCTGCTGGAGCTGCCGGATGTCGGCGCCGCCCAGCACGGGCTGTACCTGCTGCCCATTGGCGCCGGTAGTGCCTCGCAGCACGGCCAGTTCCTCCTCGGCCGTGGGGTAGCCGATGCGCACGTAGAGCAGGAAGCGGTCGAGCTGGGCTTCGGGCAGGGGGTAGGTGCCGCTTTGCTCGATGGGGTTTTGGGTGGCCAGCAGGAAGAAGGGCTTGGGCAGGGCGTGTTCGGTGCCGGCGTAGGTTACGTGGCCTTCCTGCATGGCCTCGAGCAGGGCCGCCTGGGTTTTGGGCGGCGTCCGGTTGATTTCGTCGGCCAGCACGAGGCTGGCGAAAATGGGCCCGGGGTTGAACTTGAACGAGCGGTGGCCGGTGCCGTGGTCTTCCTCCAGCACCTCGGTGCCGAGAATGTCAGTCGGCATCAAATCCGGCGTGAACTGAATGCGGCGGAAGGGCAGGTCGGTGGCGGAAGCCAGCGTGCGCACGAGCAGGGTTTTGGCCAGGCCCGGCACGCCTTCGAGCAGGGCGTGGCCACCGGCCAGCAGGGCCACCAGCACTTCGTCCAGCACGGTTTCCTGGCCCACGATGACCTTGGCAATTTCGGCTTTGAGCACTGGCAGCTTGGCCAGTAGGGTGTTTACTTCTTGTTCAGTCATTTTTTTAGCTGTTAGCCATTAGCTGATAGCTGTTAGCCGATGTTATATAAGGAAAGCGTGAAAAAAGCTAATAGCTAACAGCCATCAGCTAACAGCTTACGTCAGGGCATAAAGCAGAATATTGACCCCAAACTTGGTATTGTCTTCGGCCAGAAAGCGCTTGTTGCGGAAGTCGTAGTCCCACTCGCAGCCGTAGTCTTTGTTGGAGTAGAGCACGCCGATGCGGCCCTTGATTTCCACGGCTTTCAGGTAGTCGTGCACCAGGTCGTCGCCCCAGCCGTTGAGCTCAAAACCCGTATTGGGTGGGCCGTCCTTGAACTTGAAAAACTGCGAGTAAATCGGGTGGGTTTTGGCGATTTTCTTGAGGGCGCCCGCGCCGAAACACTGGCGCATCTGCTCCTCGAAAGAGCGGGCAAAAAGGCCGTCGATGTCGTGGTTGCAGTCGTCAACAAACACGAAGCCGCCGTTGCGAACGTACTGGGTAAAGTTCTTTTTCTCAGCCGCCGAAAACTGCACCAGCCGGTGGCCCGAGAGGTAGCAGAACGGGTAATTGAACAGCTCCGGACTATCCAGGGCTACTACTTTTTCCTTGGGGTCGACGGGCACCGTGGTGTACTGCACCAGGGAGTGCAGCAGGTTGGCCGGCATCCGCTCGTCCACGGCGTCCCAGTCGCCGGAGTGGTATTTCAAACGCACAAAAGTGAAGGGAGTAGCAGACACAGATAACGAAATAGGGCAGTAAAGGGGAAGCGGCCGGAAGCAGGGCTGTAAGGCTGTTATTCGGATTAGAAAAACTGGAGTTGCTTTTTCGGTGCCATTGGGCTGAAGTTACCGAGGCGCTTCCTGAACTGGGGTGGGAAGGAGGTTTGCAACTTTTAGTCGGGAAGCTGGCGTACTCATTGCTACCACTTCGGGTTGAGCCGTTTTTTAAGACGAAAACAGGCTTGTCCATCGAACGCTTCGCAGCAGTTTATTCCTATCCATAATTTTATTTTATCCTATGAAAAAGGCTCTGATTATCATCTTGCTAAGTGTGTTTTCAGCACCCTTGGCGCAAGCACAGTTTGGAGTAAAAGGCGGGTTGAATGTAGCCGAGCTAACGGGCCGTGAAGGAGAAAGCGCGTCTTACAAAGCGTTTTACCACGTCGGCGTTTTTTACCAAGCCAACCTGCTGGGGCCGCTCGCCATTCAGCCGGAAGTGCAGTACTCCGTAGCCGGCGGCAACCTGAAATCGGCCTTTACCAACTACGACAGCGAACTGCACTACCTCACGGTTCCAGTTTTGGCCAAAGTTACCCTGGGCCCCGTGTTTGTAGAAGCGGGCCCGCAGTTCGGGGTGCTGCTGAGTGCCAACCAATCGGGCAAGCTGCAAGTGGGCCTCGCGCCGGACGGCACACCGGCTTACGGCAATGAGTCGCGGCCCGCAACCGGCAGCTTCAAGCGCAACGATTTCAGCCTGGTGGGCGGCGCCGGTCTGAAGCTGGCCGGCAACTTTTCGCTGGGCGCCCGCCTGGTAGCCGGCCTCAACGACATCAACGACGCCAAGAACCTCTCAGGTATCAACGACCCCCGCCTTCAGAACCGGGTGTTTCAGGTGTATGCAGCCCTGCAATTTGGCAAGAAGTAGAGGGCAGAAAAACGGAACGTCATGCTGAGCTTGTCGGAGCATCTCGCTCGCATCGTTGAACGATTGATTTACTACCACACGCGAGATGCTTCGACAAGCTCAGCATGACGTTCCGCTTATTATTCCATTTTCAACTAACCACCAACTAAGTTAAATAGCGTCGGACAGGCTGGTGAAGGTAAAGTCGCGGATTTTGAGTGGGGGCACCAGGCAGCCAGCCAGGCGTTGCGGCTTGCCGATGGCCTCGATGTTGTTGAGCATGATGATGGGGCTCTCGTTGAAGCGCAGGTTCTTGATGGGAAACTTGATTTTCCCGTTCTCGATATAGAAGGTTCCGTCGCGGGTGAGGCCGGTGTAGAGCAGCGTTTGCGGGTCAACTTCGCGGATGTACCACAGGCGCGTAACTAAGATGCCTTTGGCTGTGCCCTTGATGAGGTCGGCCGTGCTCTGGGTGCCGCCGGCCATGATAAAGCCGCTGGGGAAGGCCGTGGCAGGCACGTTGCTTTTTTGCGCCCAAAAACGGGTGTAAAAGGTCTTTGACCACGCCTTTCTCAACCCAGGTTTGGCGCTTGGTGGGCAGGCCGTCATCGTCGAAGGCATTGCCGGGCACCTCCGCGTTCATGGGGTCCGAGTAGATGGTAATCCGTTCGTCAAACAGCTTTTCGCCTTTGCGGTTGCCGCCGCCTTTTTTGCTCAGGAAGCTGCGGCCTTCGTCGGCCTCACGGGCGCCCATGCCAAAGACGAGCCCGCCCAGCAGCGATAGGTCGTCGCCGGCCATCAGGGCGGCCGGCTCCAGAATGACCGTGTACTTGCCGGGCTCAATGGCTTTCGCCCCCACCGAGCTCAGCGCCTTGTTGGCGGCGCGTTCGGTGATGCCCTTGGCGTTGAGCTTGGCGGGGTCGGTCACGTCGGCAATGGCATAGCCGGAGCCTTTGCCATCGGCCGTGCGCACCGTTACCGAGAAGTCGGTATTGGTCGATTGCTGGTAGGCTTCCAGGCCCTTGGAGTTGCGGTGGGCCACAAAGCGGGTGCCGCCATCCAGAAATCCGGCGGCGCTCAGGTTTTTGGCCGCACATACGGCCATGCTATCGGCAGCGGCTTGGGCCCGCGTGGTGGCCGTAAGCAGCGTAGTGGCCGAGGAGGGTGGGCTCAGATACGTTTGCGGGCCAATAAATGGCACATATTCCGGGCTTTCGGGCGCGAGCTTGGCAATTTCTTCGGCCCGCTGCACGCAGCGCCGCAGGGTAGCATCGTCGAATTCATTGCACGTGGCAATGCCACTGCGTTTGCCGAAGCGCGCCTCAACGGCCAGGGATACGGAATCTTGCGAGCCGGCCGTGCTCACGCTGTTGCGGGCGTAGCGAATGTTGCCAGCGGTGCGGCCCCGCAGCGTGGCCGCACATTCGTCGGCAGTGGTGTAGCTGAGAACCTTTTTTAATAAAGTCTGGGCGTCGTCTTTGGAGAGAATAGCCATGATGGATTTGCAGGGATTGGAAGGAGGGAAGTTGTCGTCCTGACGCTAAACCTTGCGCGCCGTGTTGATGACGTTCACGCCATTGAAGCGTGTGGTAGCCGAGCCGTGGCTTACCGAGGACACCTGCGCCGGCTGGCCCTTGCCATCGAAGAAAGTACCGAACAGGCGGTAGTCGGACTGGTCGCAGGAGCCTGCGCAGGCCCCCAGAATTCTTGGGTATTCGACTGGTAGGCCACGTCTTCCAACGGCTCCGTGATTTTCCCTTTCTCGATGGCAAAGAAGAGCTGCCCGCCGAACTGGAAGTTGAAACGCTGCTGGTCGATGGAAAACGAGCCCGCGCCGGCAATGTAAATGCCCTTGTCCACGCCCTTCACCATTTCATCGACGCTCATTTTGGCTTTGCCGGGGCGCAGACTGATGTTGGGCATGCGCTGGAACTGCACGTCTTCCCACGACTGGGCGTAGGCGCAGCCATCCGATTCCTTCTGGCCCACGATGTGCGCCTGGTCCCTGATTTTCTGGTAGTTCACCAGCTTACCTTCCTTGATGATGTCCCACTCGCGGGTTTTTACGCCCTCATCGTCGTAGCCCACGTTCCCCACCGAGCCGGGCTGGAGCTTGTCGGCCACGATGTTCACTTCTTTTGAGCCGTAGGGCAAGTTCTTGGCCTTCCACTCCAGCGTAGCGAAGCTGGTGCCGGCGTAGTTGGCTTCGTAGCCCAGCACGCGGTCCAATTCCGTGGGGTGGCCCACCGATTCGTGGATGGTCAGGCCGAGGTGGGCAGGGTCGAGGACCAGGTCGTACTTGCCGGGCGTTACCGATTTCATCGTCAGCTTGGCCTTGGCCTGCTTGCCAGCCAGCGCCGCATCGCCCAGCATATCGTAGCGCAACTTGTAGCCCACGGTATCGGTGCCCTGCGGGCCGCGCACCTGCTCCGCTGTGCTGGCCGTGAGGTACTCGAAGCCCAGCCCAACCGGCGCACTCAGCGCCTGGCGCGAGCGGAATTTGCCCGACTTTGTATCCACAGCCGTGGCGTTGAAGGTCGGCCACAGTCGGTGAATGTCCTGGTCGATGTAGGAGCCGTCGGTGCTGGCGAAGTACTTCTGCTCGTTCACCTGAAACAGCACCGAGTTGATGTAATTGGCCCCCGCATCGAGCGCGGCAGCATTAGCTGCCAGCAGCAGGTCCACTTTCTGCTTGATGGGCACCTCAAATGCGCTTTGCTGCAGGGGCGTTTTCCAGCTCACCTCGCCGTAGCCCTGCTGGGCCGCCAGCTGCACGGGCACCTTCATCAACAGCCGGTTGGCCTTGGCAATGTCCACCGCCGCGCGGGCGGTAGCGGCCAGACTGGCCTCGGTTACCACGCTGGTGGAGGCAAAGCCCCAGCAACCCGCTACCAGCACCCGAATGCCTACCCCGTAGCTCTCGGTGCTCACAATGTTCTGCACCTGCTTCTCGCGGGCAAACACATACTGGTTGAGGGAGCGGCCAATGCGCACGTCGGCGTAGCTGGCGCCGGCCGTTTTGGCGGCATTCAGAGCCGCGTCGGCCAGGCGTTTTTTCACGATGACATCGGCGCCGGGCTCCAGCAGGCGAGCCGGGTCGACGGTCGTGTGGCCAAAGCCGGGCAGGCTCGGCAGAAACAGCGCACCAGTCGCTAGGCCGGTGAGGCCTACAAAGTCACGTCTTTTCATTTTTGCAGCGGTAAAGGTGAATCAATAACTCAGGGTTAGTAGGAGAGGGCAAGACACCAAAAAGGCCGTCGAGTAGAGCTAAGTTGAAGCAACTCCACCGGCAAAGTAATCGAATTACTAGCCCAGTAGAATGGCCTCAACTTAGCTCAACCTGACGGCCTTTGGTTAGTCAATTAAACAGCGTCGGACAGGCTGGTGAAGGTGAAGTCGCGGATTTTGAGCGGCGGAATCAGGTTGCCGCCCAAGCGTACGGGCTTGCCAATGGCCTCCAGGTTGTTGAGCATAATCACCGGGCTTTCGTTGAAGCGGAAGTTCTTCACCGGGAACTTGATTTGGCCGTTTTCGATGTAGAACGTTCCGTCGCGGGTCAGGCCCGTGTAAAGCAAGGTCTGGGGGTCAACCGGGCGGATGTACCAGAGGCGCGTGACCAGGATGCCCTTGGCCGTGCCCTTAATCAGGTCGGCCGTGCTTTGGGTGCCGCCTTCCATAATCCAGCCGCCGGGGCGGGGCAGGTCCGGGATGCCGGTTTTTGGGCCCAGTAGCGCGAGGAATACAGGTTCTTTACTACGCCTTTTTCAATCCAGGTTACCCGCTTCTGCGGGCGGCCGTCGCCGGAAAACATCAGGTCGGGGATTTCGGCGTTCATGGGGTCGGAGTAGATGGTTACCCGCTCGTCGAACATCTTTTCGCCCTTGCGATTGCCGCCGCCTTTTTTGCTCAGGAAGCTGCGGCCTTCGTCGGCGTTGCGCGCGTCGAGCGCGCTCATCAGCGCCACCATCAGCGAGGTATCTACGTTCGATACTAGGGCGTTGGGCTCCAGAATCACGGTGTACTTGCCGGGCTCGAGAGCGCGGGCTTTTACCGACGAGGCGGCTTTTTCGGCGGCCACGCGGGTAAGGCGGGCAGCGTCGAACTTGCTGGCGTCGGTGTAGTCGGCCGCGGCGTAGCCAGAGCCCGTGCCGTCGGGCGTGCGCACGGTCACGCTGAACTCCACGTTGGTGAACTGCTGGTAGGCCTCAAGGCCTTTGGAGTTCCGCTTGGCCACAAAGCCGGCGGAGTCTACCAGAAAGCCGGCCGAATTCAACTTCCGCTGGTCGCACAGCCCGGTGCTGGCGCCCATCTGGCGGGCCCGGTAGTCGGGGTCGATGGCGGCGGTAGCGGCGGCAAAAGCTTTGTTGCTTTCCTGGTATTGCTGGGGCCCGAGCAGGGGCATGTACTCGGGCGACTCGGGGGCGAGTTTGGCGATTTCCTCGGCGCGCTGCACGCAGCGGCGCAGGGTGGCGTCGTCAAATTCGTTGCAGGTGGCCACGCCGCTGCGCTTGCCGAAGCGGCTCTCCACGGCCAGCGACACGTTATCTACGGCGCCCGACGTGCTGATGGTGTTGCGCGCCGAGCGCACGTTGCCGCCGATGTTACCGTTGAGGGAAACCTCGCACTCGTCGGCCGTGCTGAAGCTCAGTACCTTTTTCAGGATAGTCTGAGCGTCGTCTTTAGAAAGAATGGGCATGATGGGTTGAGCTATTAGCTGATGGCTGTTAGCTGTTAGCTTTTTAACTGTGCCTTCGCGAAAAGGCTAACAGCCATCAGCTAATAGCTAACAGCTTTATAATTAACCGATTTTGCGGGCGGTGTTGATAACGTTCACGCCGTTGAAGCGGGTGGTGGCCGAGCCGTGGCTCACCGCCGAGCTCTGCGAGGGCTGGCCCTTGCCGTCGTTGAAGGCGCCGAACAGGCGGTAGTCGCTCTGGTCGCAGATGGCCGAGCACGAGTTCCAGAATTCCTGGGTGTTGGCCTGATAAGCCACGTCCTCGAGCATGCCGGTAATCTTGCCTTTCTCGATGGCGTAGAACACCTGTCCGCCGAACTGGAAGTTGTAGCGCTGCTGGTCGATGGAGAAGGAGCCGTTGCCGGCGATGTAAATGCCCTTGTCCACGTTCTTTATCATGTCGTCCACGCTCAGCTTGGCTTTGCCGGGCTGCAGGCTCACGTTGGGCATGCGCTGGAACTGCACATCCTGCCACGACTGCGAGTAGCAGCAGCCATCCGATTCCTTCTGGCCCACCATGTGGGCCTGGTCCCGGATTTTCTGATAGTCCACCAGCTTGCCTTCCTTGATGAGGTCCCACTGCTTGGTTTTCACGCCTTCGTCGTCGTAACCCACCGCGCCGAGCGAGCCGGGCTGCAGCTTGTCGGCCACGATGTTCACCATCTTAGACCCGTAAGGGATGTTCTTCGCCTTCCACTCCAGCGTGGCGAAAGAGGTACCGGCATAGTTGGCTTCGTAGCCTAGCACCCGGTCCAATTCAGTAGGGTGGCCCACCGATTCGTGGATGGTAAGGCCCAGGTGGTGGGGGTCCAGCACCAAGTCGTACTTGCCGGGAACTACCGATTTAGCGGTCAGTTTTTCCTTCACCTGCTTGGTAGCAGCGGCCACATCTTCCAGCATGTCGTAGCTGTTTTTGTAGCCGATGATGTTGGAGCCCGCCGGGCCGGCCACCTTGTCGCCAGCCTTGGGGGTGAGGTATTCGTAGCCCAGGCCCATGGGCGAGCTCAGCGCCTGCCGCGTCCGGAATTTGCCCGAAGCCCGGTCAATCGCCGTCACGCCGAAGGTGGGGTAGATGCGATGGATGTCCTGGTCGATATAGGAGCCGTCGGTGCTGGCGAAGTACTTCTGCTCGTTCACCTGGAACAGCACGGAGTTTACAAACGATGCACCCAGCTCAAGCGCCTTTGCATTGACGCTCAGTAGTAAATCTACCTTGTCTTTAATCGGAACTTCAAAGGCGTTTTGCTGGATGGGCGTTTTCCAGGTTACCTCGCCGTGGCCTTTTACCGGGGCCAACTGCACATTCTCTTTCTGCACTTTGGAGTTGGCTTTAGCAATCTGCACGGCGAGTTGAGCCGCTTTGGCGATGCCGGCTTCGGTCACGGTGTTAGTAGCCGCGAAGCCCCAGGTGCCGTTGGCAATCACGCGCACGCCCACGCCGTAGCTCTCGGTGCTCGAGATATTCTGCACCTGCTTCTCGCGGGTCACCACGCCCTGGTTGAGGGAGCGGCCGATGCGCACGTCGGCATAGGTGGCGCCGGCGGCTTTTGCGGCATTCAGGCCCGCATCGGCCAGGCGCTTTTTCATGGCCGCGTCGGCGCCCGGCTCCAGCAGGCGCGCGGGGTCCACCAGGTTGCCGGCGAAGCTGGGTATGCTGGGAATAAACAGGGCACCGGCCGCCAGGCCGGAGAGTCCCACAAAGTCGCGACGTTTCATTAAAAAAGGAAGAAGAGTGATGGCGAAAAAAGTAGCGTGGACTCTGCGAGTCCGCGCCTGAACGATACCTGCCCCGCGCGGACTCACAAAGTCCACGCTACAAGCTACACGGCGTCAGACAAGCTGGTGAAGGTGAAGTCGCGGATTTTGAGCGGCGGCACGAGGTTGCCACCCAGGCGGACGGGCTTGCCCGCGGCCTCCAGGTTGTTGAGCATAATCACCGGGCTTTCGTTGAAGCGGAAGTTCTTGATGGGGAACTTAATCTGCCCATTCTCAATGTAAAACGTTCCGTCGCGGGTGAGGCCGGTGTAGAGCAAGGTCTGCGGGTCGACGGCCCGGATGTACCACAGGCGGGTTACCAGGATGCCCTTGGCCGTGCCCTTGATGAGGTCGGCGGTGCTTTGGGTGCCGCCTTCCATTATCCAGCCGCCGGGAGGGGGATGTCGGCAATCCCGGCTTTTTGGGCCCAGAACTGGGAGGTGTAGAGGTTCTTCACCACGCCCTTTTCTATCCAGGTCACTTTTTGCTGCGGGCGGCCGTCGCCGGCGAAAGTGAGGTCGGGCACGTCGGGGTGGGTGGGGTCGGAGTAGATGGTCACCCGCTCGTCGAATAACTTTTCGCCCTTGCGATTGCCGCCGCCTTTCTTGCTCAGGAAGCTACGGCCTTCGTCGGCGTTGCGCGCGTCCATGGACCGCATCATGTTGCTGAGCAAATCCACGGCCGCTGCCGGCTCCAGAATCACGGTGTACTTGCCCGGCTCAATGGCCTTGGCCTTCACCGACGAAGCGGCTTTCTCGGCGGCCACGCGGGTGAGGCGGGCGGCGTCGAACTTGGCCAGGTCGGTGTAGTTGGTGATGGCGTAGCCCGAGCCGGTGCCGTCGGCGGTGCGCACCGTGATGGTAAAGTCCAGGCCGGTGAGGCGCTGGTAGGCTTCGAGGCCCTTGGAGTTGCGCTTGGCTATGAAGCCCGTGGAATCGTTGAAGAAGGCGGCTGAGGTGAGCTTGCGGGCCTCGCACAGCGCCATGCTCGCCCCAATCTGCTGGGCGCGGTAGTCGGGCGTGATGTCGGCCGTGCGCTGGGCATACGACGCGGGCGAGGCCAGGTACTTCTGCGGACCAAGGAACGGCACGTACTCGGGCGACTCAGGCGCGAGCTTGGCGATTTCTTCGGCGCGCTGCACGCAGCGGCGCAGGCTCGCTTCGTCGAATTCGTTGCAGGTGGCCACGCCGCTGCGCTTGCCAAAGCGCGACTGCACCGCCAGCGACACGTTGTCGACGGCGCCCGAGGTGCTGATGGTGTTGCGCGCCGAGCGCACGTTGCCGCCGATGTTACCGTTGAGGGTCGCCTCGCACTCGTCGGCGGTGCTGAAGCTGAGGACTTTCTTCAGGATGTCCTGCGCCTCGGTTTGAGAGAGAATTGCCATTTGGGAGTGAAGTGCAGTTGGAAATGCTTTTTTAAACTCCCCTCCTTTTTTAAGGAGGGGATGCTGGCGCGAAGCGTCAGGGGGTGGTTAAGTCGTTGAACCATGGGCGAACGACTGGCAGCAGAACGAGTTGAGCTGGAATCGTTCGAGTGTCGTTCAACGACTTCAACCACCCCCGTTTGAGCTAAAGCTCAAACATCCCCTCCTCAACTGAGGAGGGGAGTTGTCGTTCGACGGTTAGCCGATTTTGCGGGCGGTGTTGATGACGTTCACGCCGTTGAAGCGGGTGGTGGCCGAGCCGTGGCTCACGGCCGACACCTGCGAGGGCTGCCCTTTGCCGTCGAAGAACGAACCGAACAGGCGGTAGTCCGACTCGTCGCAAATCGCGGCGCAGCTGTTCCAGAATTCCTGGGTGTTGGCCTGGTAGGCCACGTCTTCAATCATGCCCGCAATCTTGCCTTTTTCGATGGCGTAGAACACCTGCCCGCCAAACTGGAAGTTGTAGCGCTGCTGGTCGATGGAGTAGGAGCCGCGGCCGGCGATGTAGATGCCCTTGTCCACGTTCTTTATCATGTCGTCGACGCTCATTTTGGCTTTGCCGGGCTGCAGGCTCACGTTGGGCATGCGCTGGAACTGCACCGAGTCCCAGGAGTCGGCGTAGCAGCAGCCGTCCGATTCCTTCTGGCCGACGATGTGCGCCTGGTCGCGAATCTTCTGGTAATCGACCAGGATGCCGTCTTTAATAATATCCCAGCGCTTGGTTTTCACGCCTTCGTCGTCGTAGCCCACGGCGCCGAGTGAGCCGGGCTGCAGCTTGTCGGCCACGATGTTCACCAGCTTCGAGCCGAAGGGAATTTTCTTGGCTTTCCACTCCAGCGTGGCGAAGGAAGTACCGGCATAGTTGGCCTCGTAGCCCAACACCCGGTCGAGCTCGGTGGGGTGGCCCACGCTTTCATGAATGGTGAGGCCCAGGTGATTGGGGTCGAGAACCAGGTCGTACTTGCCGGGAACTACCGTTTTGGCGGTCAGTTTTTCCTTCACCTGCTTGGCGGCCAGGGCGGCGTCCTCCAGTATGTCGTAGCTGTTGCGGTAGCCAACGAGGCCCGTGCCGGCGGCACCCGCAATTTTGTCGGCGGCTTTGGGCGTAAGGTACTCGTAGCCCAGGCCCATGGGCGCGCTGAGCGCATCGCGGCTCCGGAACTTGCCCGTAGCGCGGTCGATGGCCGTGACGCTGAACGTGGGCCAGATGCGGTGCACGTCCTGGTCGATGTAAGAGCCGTCGGTGCTGGCGAAGTACTTCTGCTCGTTGATTTGAAAAAGCGTGGAGTTGACGAAGCTGGCGCCGTTATCCAGGGCTTTGGCGTTGGCGGCGAGCAGCAATTCGGCCTTCTGGGCCACCGGCACTTCGAAGGAGTTTTGCTGAATGGGCGTCTTCCAGCTTACCTCGCCGTAGCCTTTTTGCGGAGCGAGCACCACCTTTTCCTTCTGCACTTTGGAGTTGGCTTTGGCGATGGCTACAGCGAGTTGAGCCGCTTTGGCCAGGCCGGCTTCGGTCACGGTGTTGGTGGCGGCAAAGCCCCAGGTGCCGTTGGCCAGCACCCGCACGCCGGCGCCAAAGCTCTCGCCGCTGGCGATGTTCTGCACCTGCTTTTCGCGGGTCGAAATGCTTTGGTTGAGGTAGCGGCCAATGCGGACGTCGGCGTAGCTGGCGCCGGCGGCTTTGGCGGCATTGAGGCCGGCATCGGCCAGGCGCTTTTTCACGGCTTGGTCGATGCCTTCCAGCAGGCGGGATGGGTCAACCGGAGTGCCGCCTAAACTGGGAAAGCTGGGCAGAAACAGGAGCCGCCGGCCGCCAGGCCGGAGAGTCCCACAAAGTCGCGTCGTTTCAAAAGAGAATAGAATTGGGGAATAGAAAACTAGATTCGTAAAGATGGGCAGAAATATTAACTGAAAAGACATGCTGCCGCCGCTGACGTTGCGCGAATGTCAGGCTTCGCCTTAAAAAATTGCTGAGTTTAATTATTGCTCCACTCAGGCACCAATCAGCGAGGACAAACCTAGCCCAATTTGTGGTTGGCGCAGCTAGCTCCGTCAACCTAAATTCAGCTAAACAGAAAAAGCCCGCGTTGAGCGGGCTTTTTCTGTTTAAGGGTTAACTCAGGCCGCTTCTCTGGCAGCGGGAGAGAAACTGTGAGTAGCTCAAGCCGCCGCAGAAGTTGAGCTAACAATTGCCGGGCGGCGGCTTGTGGCCGACGCTTAGCGCGCCCGCCAGGAAATGGTCACGCCCGGCGTGCCGTTGCCGAAATAAGCCGGGGCCACGCCCACGTCGCGCCCAATGGACTTGCGCCCCCAGCGGTTGCGGTGGCTCAGGTAAGCGAGGTGGGAAGAGAGGATGCCGATGCCGGCGCCGGCCACCACGTCGCTCTGCCAGTGCTTGGTGTTTATCATGCGCAGGGCGGCCACACTCGTGGCGATGGTATAGGCCCCGATGCCGTACCATTGGCTTTTGTCGCGAAACTCGGTGTGCACGATGCTGGCGGCCAGAAAGGCCTGGGCCGTGTGGCCCGAGGGGAACGACAGGTTGTCGGAACCGTCGGGCCGGGTTTCGTGGGTTGAGTACTTCAGGGCGTAGGTGGTGGCCAGCATAATGGCCTCGCCTTTGGCAATGATGAGCAGCGTGTTGATGCGGTCGCTGTGCGACTCAACTCCCGCCAGGGCCACGGCTCCCAGCTCCAGGTAGGGCACCAGAATCAGGATGTTGTCGAGTTTGGTGCGGTACGTAGGGAAGAGCTTGTGGATGTCGCGGTTGGCCTCCTGGTTGGTGTAAAAGCCGCCCCCGTTGAAGGTGTAGGCGCCGTAGCCAATGAGCGCGGCCGGGATGACGGTGGCCCGAAACAGCTTGCTCTTGTACCACTTCGCGTTGCCTGGGGGCGACACACCAGCCGGGTTCTCAAACTTGTGGGTGGTATCGGCCGGGACCGGTTTAACCTGGGCCAAAGCCGGGCTCATTCCGCTAAAAACCAGCAACAGTGCCGCATAGCGAGTAAGCAAAAAGGTGCGCATCAAGAAAATGTAGGTGAGGGGTTGAGAAGAAATTCGCTCGTAGTACGGGTGCCCGGTGCAAACGTAGCAAGCAGCACCATACCATCCGGCTGGTTTTTATTGAGCCAACTGCGCGTTGGAATCATCAGAACCGGAAACTTCTGGAACAGGGCCAGCCTATTGACCTGATTATGGAGGTAAATTTGTCCCTCCAGCCCGAATGCGCACCGGGCAGCCTGTGCGTCCCGCAGCTGGTCAACCGCGCTCGAATGAACCGCCGCCAGCGGCCTGATTCACCGTCAGCCGGGCATCCTGGTGCTCAGTTTGCCGTATTCGGGCCATTAGTTGAGCCAGATTTTGCGCGGCTTTGCTTTAAAGTTTGATTTACCCATGCCAATGCCCACCTTTCGGGTCGCCGCAGCGCTGGCCTTTTGCTGGCGCTGAGCTTTTCAGCCCTTGCCCAGCAAACGCCCAACAACGACGGTTTCCAGCGGCTCAACGGCCAGATGCAGGTGGTGCGCAACGGCCGCCCCCGCCCCTGACCCGCGACGCCCACCTGCCCAACGGCGCTACCATCACCACCGATGGCTTTGTGGTGAGTGCCAGTGGCCAGCGCACGGAGCTGCGCGAAGGCCAGGCCTGCGATTTTCGGGGCCGGCCCGTGGCCGTGCGCGCCGCGCCCGACGGCACCCTGGTGCTGGCAAAGTCGGCTGCCAGCGCTGCCCCGGCCATTCCCACCCGCACGGTGATGGAAGAAATGTTTGGCCGGAGCGCCGACGACCAGTACCGCGAGGGCAAATACAAAAAGCCTAAAAAGGCCAAAAAGAAGCACGGCAAAGGGCACGGCCGCGGGAATGAGGAGGAGTACGACGACTAAGCCCCACCGCCCGGGGCGCTGGCTTGCGCGTGGGTTCCGCCGCTCCGTTGGCATCGACTTAAGATTTTATGGTTTATAGTTTCCTCGCTTCCCCTTTTGCCGACGCCGCCCGGACTGCGCAGTACGCCGCCGTGCAAGCCGCCCTGCAAGCTGATGCCACCACCGATTCTTTGCTGCTGGGCAACCTCGTACTGCAGGACGGTGCCGCGCCCCTCGATGCCGTGGTGGTGCGCCCGCACAGCATCACGCTGCTGGTGCTGGTGCCCCGGGGCGGGCGCCTGAGCATACCTGCCCTGGCTTACGGCCGCTGGCAGCTGGGCGGCGCGCCCTGTCCGGGGCCGAGGACTTCGACAACCCCTTTGAGCAACTGGTGCACCAGAAGCAGGAGCTTGAGGCGTGGCTGAGTCCCCGGTTCAGCCCCGAGCACGTCAACCTGCGCTTTATCAGCAGTCTGGTGCTGTTTGCCGAGTCCGTCACCTTTGCCCCCGACGTAGAGGCCGCGCTCAACAGCGCCACCCAAAGCTTCCAGGCTGCTCAGCGAACCTACGGACCTGCCCCGCCGCCTGCGCCAGCTGGCCACGCCCGAAATTGACCTCACCGCCGAAGACCTGGCCGAGTGGGCGGGAGAGTGGGCAGCGTTTGCCGCCGGCGAACAACCGGCCGCCGCGGCTGGTGCGCAGCAGCCAGCCGGCCAGCCGGCCGATGAGTACGGCCGCGCTGCTGCCAATCCATCGGCCACAGCGCCCGAGCCACCCGCTTCCCGCAGTTTCCTGAGCCAGAAAGCCGGGGCCCTGTGGCGCTGGCTGGGGGCGGACGATGTGTCGGACGACCCGGCCTACGGCTACGACTCCAACACAGCCGCCGCCCGCAGCGAAGAAAAAGCAGGCTCGAGCACCTGCGCCAGCAAATGCAAGCCGACCTGAACGCCCAGGCTCAGCACCCTGGAAGCCCGCGACGCCGAGCGGGAGCGCAGCATTGCGCAGCTGCGCCAGGAGCTGGCCCAAGCCCCCGCCGTAGCGCCCCAAGCCGCCGCCCTGGAAGCCCGCCTCGCCGCCGAGAACCGCGAGAAGGAAGCATTGGAAGCGGCTATGGAAGCTTCGAAGGCCGAGTCTGCCGCCCGTAACCGGGAGCTCGACGCCAAAATTCAGCAATTGGGCCAGCTGATTGAGCAGCTCAATTCCCAGCCAGCCGCCGCCCCTCGCCCATCGCAGCCGGCGGCTGCGGCCCCGGCCAGTGCCGCACCGCCAATGCCGCCAACCGCCCCGAAGCCGCGGCCGTGGGCCGGCTTTCGCCCGGCGCCGTGGGCTGCCGAACGGCTGCAGCTCCTGCAGGAGTGGCGCCGACGCCGGCCGCAGGCGGCCATGGCTGTGGCGGGCCTGGCCACGCTCGGCCTGGGCGTTTGGGGGTTGAGCCACCTGGGCAGCGGGCCCCTGGTGCCCTACCAGGAAAATGGCCGCTGGGGCTATGCTAAAGCCAGCGGCACCCCGGTTATTTCAGCTCAATTCACGGCCGCCGGTCCTTTTCGGGACGGGCAGGCCGTGGTGGCCAAAGACGGCGCGTATGGCATTATAGACGAGGACGGCGACGAGGTGATAGCGCCGGCCTACGACTCGCTGAACGCCTACCACGGCGGCTACGCCCGGGCCCGCGTGGGCGAGGCGTATACTTTTCTGAATGAGGAAGGGGAGGAGTTCGACCACTACTATTTCAACGCCCGCGATTTTGCCGAAGGCCGCGCCGCCGTGCGCGACTACCGCGGCTGGCATTACATCACCGGGCCCGATGTAGCCGAAGCGGTGCCCGCGGTGTTTCTCGAAGCCTATTCGTTCGTGGATGGGCTGGCCCGGGTGAAGCTGCCCGACGGCTACACCTTCATCACCCCCGATTATCTCGAAGACCCGAGCACGGGCACCAAGCCCTTCGGACGCTACGCCCAAGCCACCGACTTCGTCGGGGGCAAAGCCTGGGTCATGCTCGATGGCCGCAGCTTCATTATCGACAAGAACGGGGAAGAGGTAAAGTAGCCGGGCGCCCTGCCTGCTTTAATGGAGCGGCTTCTCAGTTGCGGCTTTGCAAGCGCTTAACAAATTCTGATTGCGGGATTTGACGGCCTCGCTTTTACAGTTTTAGCGGTGGAAGGAAAGGGCCTGGGCGTGGAGCGCCCGAAAATTATTTTCCGGAAACGATTGCGCCCCTGTTTCTTTTCCCGCAAAACCCTTAGCTTGCGCCCCGCTTAACATTTAGGTAACATGGAAGTTCAAACGTTGAAGTATCCGGCCATCCGCAATTTTGTAGCCGGCCAGTCGGTAGATAATTCCTCCACGGCCACGATGGACGTGTTCAGCCCCTCAGCGGCGCGCTGATTTCCACCGTGCCGCTGAGCGGGGCCGCCGCGCTCGACGCCGCGGTGCAAGCCGCCAAGGCCGCCTACCCCGCGTGGTCGGCCACGCCGATTAAGGAGCGGGTGCAAATCTTTTACCGCTACAAAACGCTGCTCGAGCGCGACATGAAAGCCCTCGCCGACCTGGTGCGCGAGGAGAACGGCAAGACCTACGACGAGGCCCGCGCCGAAGTCGAAAAAGCCATTGAGCTAACCGAGTTTGCCTGCTCCATGCCGCAGCTTATTCAGGGCGAGTTTCTGGAAGTGAGCAAGGGCGTAGAAGCCCGCGTCGAGCGCAAGCCGCTGGGCGTGGTGGCCAGCATCGCGCCGTTCAACTTCCCCAACATGGTGCCGCACTGGACCATCCCGAATGCCATTGTGCTCGGCAATACCATGGTGCTGAAGCCCTCGGAGCAGGTGCCGCTGAGCGCCGTAAAAATCGCCGAGCCTGCTGAAAGAAGCCGGCCTGCCCGACGGCGTGCTCAACATCGTGAATGGTGACAAGGAAATCGTGGAAGCCATTTGCGACCACCCTGATATTCAGGCCGTGAGCTTCGTGGGCTCCACCAAGATTGCCAAAGTGGTGTACATCCGGGCTACCAGCAACCTGAAGCGTTGCGTAGCGCTGGGCGGTGCCAAAAATCACCTGATGGTGCTGCCTGATGCCCACCCCGAAATGACGGCCTCCAACGTGGCCGCCAGCATGTCGGGCTGCGCGGGCCAGCGCTGCATGGCCGGCTCCACCATGGTGGGCGTGGGCGCAATTGATGGCATTGTGGCCAAGATTGTGGAAGAAGCCCGCAAGATTGTGCCCGGCCAGAACCTGGGTTCCGTCATCAGCAAAGAAGCCAAGGAGCGCATCGAGCAGCACATCACCGAAGCCGAAGCCGCCGGAGCCAAAGTCCTGCTCGACGGCCGCAACGCCGTGGTGCCCGGCCACGAAGACGGCTACTACGTGGGCGCCACGGTAATAGACCATGTGACGCCCGACATGCGCATTGCCCAGGAAGAGGTGTTCGGCCCGGTGCTGGCCATCATGCGCACCAATACGCTGGACGAAGCCTTAGCCATCGAAAATGCCAACCCCTACGGCAACGCCGCTGCGGTATTCACCAGCAGCGGCAGCAGCGCCCGCTACGTCATGGACCACGCCAACGCCGGCATGATTGGCGTGAACATCGGCGTGCCCGTGCCCCGCGAGCCCTTCTCCTTCGGCGGCTGGAACGATTCCAAGTTCGGCGCCTGCGACATCACCGGCAAAAGCTCCATCGAATTCTGGACCCAGCTCAAGAAGACCACCACCAAGTGGAACCCGGAGTCGCGGGTGAACTGGATGAGCTAGACCATGTGGTATTGGAAAAAGAACGTCATGCCGAGCGTAGCCGAGGCATCTCGCTTGCAGCAGTAATTCAACCGGCTCAACGAGGCAAGCGAGATGCCTCGGCTACGCTCGGCATGACGTTCTAAAATGAGTTTTTACGTCAACATTCTTACCAACCCAGCCCGAACGGTATTGTATACCGGCATTACAAACAACCTGGAGCGGCGCCTGCACGAGCATAGTACAGGGTTAGGCGAGTCCGGGAAATTCACTGGGCGCTACCAATGCAATCTGCTTGTCTACTTTGAAATCAGTCCCGATGCTAAGCAAGCTATTGCCAGGGAGAAGCAGATAAAGAATTGGGGGCGTGCCAAAAAGGATTTTCTCATAAACACAATGAACCCTGCCTGGGAGCCAATAGATTTACAAACTTGGAGCGGCTAAAAAGTACCCTTACGTCAGCACCCGAGATGCCTCGGCTGCGCTCGGCATGACGGCCTGATTTTTCACAAAGTTCCAACTGATAACCAGCAAAAACACCCGGCGAGAATTCCCACTCAACACGGCGCGCTTCCGCCGCGCGCCGTGGCGGAACGGAGGGCTTTTCTGAACGGCGCACAATACCAAAACACCTTACTGGCTTCGGGGCCGCAGAGATAGAAGGCTGCCTCCTGTTTCGTAAGTTGTTGCGCCGAACGGGGAAGTCCTTCGCTTCCGTTTCCTTCCATTCCTTTCCACTCGATACTTATGCATCCGACGCTCGATACCGACAAGGACCAAATCCTGCACGACAACCTCGACCACACGCTCTTTTCATGGTCGAAGCAAACGGGCCTGAACCCCATCAACGCCGAGCGTGCCGAGGGCGTGTACGTGTACGACCGCGACGGCAAGCGCTACCTCGATTTCTCGTCTCAGGCGATGAACGTGAACATCGGCCACGGCGACCAGCGCGTGACCGAAGCCGTGGCTGCCCAGATGCGCGAGTTGAGCTACGTGTACCCCGGCATGATAACCAAGGCCCGCGGCGACTTGGGCCGGAAGTTGGCCGAAATCACCTCACCCAACCTCACCAAAGCCTTCTTCACGCTGGGCGGCGCCGAGGCTATTGAAAATGCCATCAAGCTAGCACGGGTGTACACCGGCCGCCACAAGATTGTGACGCTGTACCAGTCGTTTCACGGGGCCAGCTACGGTGCCATGAGCGCCGGCGGCGACCCCCGCAAGTTTGCCGTGGATAGCCAGGCCATGCCCAACGTGGTGCACGTCGAGAACCCGTTTTTCTACCGTTGCCCTTGGCACTCCGAAACGCCCGAGCAGTGCGCCCAGCGCGCCGCCGATGCCATGGAGCGCATCATTGGCTACGAAAACCCCGGCAGCGTGGCCGCCATTATCCTGGAAGGGGAGTCGGGCACGTCGGGCTGCATCAAATACCCGCCCGGCTACTGGACGCGCATCCGCGAAATCTGCGACAAGCACGGGATTCTGCTGGTAGCTGATGAGGTGATGAGCGGTTTCGGCCGCACCGGCAAGTGGTTCGGCTCGGACCACCACGGCGTGAAAGTTGACATCATGTGCATGGCCAAGGGCATTACTGCCGGCTACTTGCCCCTAGGTGCCGTGATGGTGGACGAGAAAATTGCCAAGTCCTTCGACGACAAGCCTCTGCCGCTGGGCCTGACTTATTCGGCCCACCCGGTTTCGTGCGCTGCCGCTGTGGCCGTGCTCGATATCTACGAGTCGGACAACCTGCTGGAAAACACGGTGGAAATGGGCAAGTACATGGACGAGCAGGTAGCTCAACTCATGCGCCACCATCCCAGCATCGGCGACTGGCGCAACACCGGCCTCTTCGGCTGCATCGAGTGGTGAAAAACCGCGACACCAAAGAGCCCATGGCCCCCTGGAATGCGACAGCCGACCAAATGGCCATCATGAACCAGGTAGCAGCGAAAATCCGCGAGTTGGGCATGTACACCTTCGTGCGCTGGAGCTACATCTTCATCTGCCCGCCGCTGACCATCACCAAGGACGAAATCGACGAAGGCCTGGCCATCATTTCCGAGGCCATTAGCATTGCCGATAAGCACGTGTACTAGGCCGTAGCCGCGGAACCTCACCCCGGCCCCTCTCCATAAGAGAGGGGAGCCCAACGACTTTTTAAATCTAACCGCTTTACTATTTCACTCTTGGCTCCCCTCTCTTATGGAGAGGGGCCGGGGTGAGGTTCTCCGGACCATGTCCATCCTCCTAAAAAACGGCCGCGTTGTCACCGCTGATTCTGACTCGATTTGCGACATATTAATTGAGGGCGAAACCATCGTTTCCATTGGCCGCAACTTGTCGGCCGATGGGGCGGAGGTTATCGACTGCACTGGCAAAATCATCGTGCCCGGCGGCATCGACCCGCACGTGCATTTGGAGATGCCTTTCATGGGCACTTTTAGCAGCGACACCTACGAAACCGGTACCCGCGCGGCACTGCACGGCGGCACCACCACCGTCATCGATTTTATCCTGCAGAAGCAGGGCAATTCGCTGCGCGCCGCATTTGATGAATGGAGCGGACGCGCCACCGGCAACGCCGTGGGTGACTACAGCTTCCACATGGCCGTGACGGATTTCAACCCCGACACCAAGGAGGAAATCAAGGAAATGATTGCCGAGGGCATCACTTCCTTTAAAACCTTCATGGCCTACAAGGGCGCGCTCATGATTGACGACGCGCAAATGGTGGGCCTGATGCAGGAGGTGAAAAAGCACGGTGGCTTGGTGACGGCCCACGCCACCAACGGCGACATGATTGATACCCTCATTGCCCAGCACCGGGCGCAGCGCAAGCTCTCGCCGCTTTACCACTACCTCTCGCAGCCCGAAGTGACCGAGGCCGAAGCCTCCGGGCGCTTCGCCGACATTGCCAATTACACCGGCGTGAATGCCTACATCGTGCACCTCACCTGCGAGGGCGCCCTCAACCAAGTGCGCCGCGCCACTGAGCGCAACCAGCGCATGCTAGTCGAGACGTGCATTCAGTACCTGCTGCTCGACGCTTCGCTCTACGAAGACGAAGCCAACGGCGCCAAAGTGGTGATGTCGCCGCCGCTGCGCGAAAGAAAGACCAGGCCACGCTCTGGGCCGGCATCAACCAGGGACTGGTGAATGTGGTGGGCACCGACCATTGCCCTTTTTTGTGGGAGCAGAAGCTCATGGGCAAGGAAGATTTTTCCAAAATTCCCAACGGCCACCCGGCCGTGGAGCACCGCATGGAATTGCTGTTTTCAGAAGGCGTAAAAACCGGAAAAATCACGCTGAACAAGTTCGTGGAAGTAACCTCTACGAATGCGGCAAAAATCTTTGGCATGTTTCCGCGCAAAGGCACCATCAGCATCGGGGCCGATGCGGATTTAGTGGTGTTTGACCCAAATAAAAAGCACACCATTTCGGCCAAGACGCACCACATGAACGTCGACTATTCGGCCTACGAAGGGTGGGAGCTGACCGGCAAGATTGAGACGGTTCTGCTGCGCGGAAAAGTGGCCATTGATGCTGGCGAAACCAAGGTGGCAAAGGGCTACGGCCAGTTTATAAAGCGCGGTAAAACTGCTTTCTAATGAATTGATTGGGTTTATGGGCAAGCGTATTCCCGTTCCGAGTGGAACGAAGGAAGTCGTTGTGCCCAGGCGGCCACTCAACATTGCGCAAAGCCCTATTTTTTGCTTAACTTTTAGCCCACTTTGGGCTGTCCGTTTCTAATTTGATTTTACCTCAACTCAACCCGTTGCACTGAGAGCCGGACCACCAGCGTGGCTCTTTCCCGGTGCAATGCAAATTATCCGCAACATTTCATTTTCCCACTCCAACCGCATGTCCAGAATTATCAAATCCGGCCTGATTCAGATGAGCTTGCCGATGACCGAAGGCGAAGGCACCATTGAGGAAATCAAGGAGGCCATGGTGCAGAAGCACATTCCACTGATTGAGGAAGCCGGCCGTCAGGGCGTGCAAATCCTGTGCTTGCAGGAAATCTTCAATACCCCGTATTTCTGTCCCGGCCAGGACAAAGCCTGGTACGCCTCGGCCGAAGCCGTGCCCGGCCCGACCACGGACCGCATGGCCGAGTACGCCAAGAAGTACAACATGGTGATGATTGTGCCGGTGTACGAGCGCGAAGCCGCCGGCTTCCTCTACAACACGGCCGCCGTGATTGACGCCGACGGCACCTACCTCGGCAAGTACCGCAAAAACCATATTCCCCACACTTCCGGCTTCTGGGAGAAATTTTTCTTTAAGCCCGGCAACATGGGCTACCCCGTGTTCCAGACCAAGTACGCCAAAGTGGGCGTGTACATCTGCTACGACCGACACTTCCCCGACGGCGCCCGCGTGCTCGGCCTCAACGGCGCCGAAATCGTGTACAACCCCTCGGCCACCGTGGCCGGCCTCTCGCAGTACCTCTGGAAGCTGGAGCAGCCCGCGCACGCCGCCGCCAACGGCTATTTCATGGGCTGCATCAACCGCGTGGGCACCGAGAAGCCCTGGAATCTGGGTAAGTTCTACGGCACCAGCTACTTCGTAGACCCGCGCGGCCAAATCATTGCCCAAGCCAGCGAAGACAACGACGAACTGCTGGTAACGGAGTTCGACCTGGACATGATTGATGAGGTGCGCTCGACCTGGCAGTTCTTCCGCGACCGTCGCCCGGAGACCTACGAGAAGCTGGTGGAACTCTAGCAGTTTTGAGTGGTGAATGTTGAGTGTTGAATTGAGCATCGGATAATATTCGGTCTCAAATTCAGCACTCGATATTTTTCACTCAACATTCAAAACTCAAAACTCAACATTGCCAAAGATGGCCGAATATTCCACCCCCACCACCGAACAGGCATTCCAGCTCAATTTTGCGCAGGCTCAAGCCCCACATGAACCGGACGGAGGCGCTGTACGAAAGCTCGCGCTGCCTGTTTTGTTTCGACGCCCCCTGCATCCAAGCCTGCCCTTCGGGCATTGACATTCCGCAGTTTATTCGCCAGATAAATTCGGGCAACGATACCGGCGCCGCGCGCACTATTTACGAGGCCAATTACTTCGGTAATGCCTGCGGCAAGGTGTGCCCCACGGAGGTGCTGTGCGAGGGCGCTTGTGTGTATAACCTGCAGGATGTGAAGCCCATCGAAATCGGCCGCTTGCAGAGCTACGCCACCACCAAGGTGATTGAGAGCGGCAAAAAGCTGTTTGGCCCCGGCGAAGCAAATGGGAAAAGCGTGGCCGTAATTGGCGCCGGACCTTCGGGCATTTCGGCGGCGTGCGAGCCTGCGGGCGTTGGGGTACGAAGTGGATGTATTTGAAGCCAAAGCCCAGCCCTCGGGCCTCACGGTGTACGGCGTGGCACCCTATAAAATTACCAATGAAGAAACGCTCGCCGAAATGGCTTATTTGCAAGCGCAATTCGGGTACAATGTGCACTTTAATTCGCCCATTAATTCACGCGAAGAATTAGCCGGATTAGAGGATAAATACGACGCCATTTTCCTAGGCATTGGCTTGGGCAAAACCAACGAATTGGGCCTTGCCGGAGAAGACAAAATCAATTGCACCGGCGCCGTGGAATTTATTGCCGAATTGCGCCAGCATCACCACCAGGTGGCGGTGGGCCGAAAGGTAATTGTGCTGGGTGGCGGCAATACCGCCATGGAC
Source organism: Hymenobacter humi (assembly GCF_042665855.1). Classification (NCBI taxonomy): domain Bacteria; kingdom Pseudomonadati; phylum Bacteroidota; class Cytophagia; order Cytophagales; family Hymenobacteraceae; genus Hymenobacter; species Hymenobacter humi. The sequence continues at coordinate 2,530,577 of NZ_JBHTEK010000001.1, forward strand.
GCTGCCTCCGAATCGGCCCGGCTGGGTGCTGAAAATGTTGTGCTGGCCTATCGCCGCGGCAAGGAGGAAATGGGGGCCTACGACTTCGAGTACGACCTGGCGAAAGGCGTAGGAGTGAAGGGCCTGTTCAACGTGGCTCCGGTCGAGATTATGGGCAACGGCTACGTGGCTGGCGTGAAGTTTATCCGCACCGAAACCAAGGATGGCAAGGTCTCGGAAATTGCCGGCTCAGAATTCGTGGAGCCCTGCGACATGGTGATAAAAGCCACCGGCCAGGCCAAGCAAACCGATTTCCTGAGCCTGATACCGGGCTTGAAAGTGGACGGCAAGGGCCGAATCGTGGCTGATGCGCACACCGGCCAGACTTCAAACCCCAAGTACTTCGCCTCCGGCGATGCCTGGAACGGCGGGGCTGAAGTAGTGAACGCCGCCGCCGAGGCCAAGCTCACGGCCCGCGGCATCCATGCATACCTGAGCAAGTAGAAATGTAGCGTGGACTCTGCGAGTCCGCGCCGCGACGGTCAATCCTCCCACATCCTAACCAAACGCGCGGACTCGCAGAGTCCACGCTACTGATATGCCTGATTTATCCATCAATTTCGCCGGCATCAAATCGCCGAATCCTTTCTGGCTGGCTTCGGCTCCGCCTACCAATTCCGGCTACCAGATAATGAAGGCTTTTGACGCCGGCTGGGGTGGCGCGGTGTGGAAGACGCTGGGCGTACCCGTCGTGAACGTATCGAGCCGCTACGGCGGCGTGAATTATCGGGACAAGCGCTTGGTTGGCTTCAACAATATTGAGCTGATTTCGGACCGCCCGCTGGCCGATAACCTGCGCGAGATTGAGGAAGTGAAAAAGCGCTTTCCGAACCACGCCGTTATCGCCTCGCTGATGGTGCAGAGCCGGCAGGAGTGGCACGACATCGTGCGGCAGAGCCAGGACGCCGGCGCCGATGGTTTTGAGCTGAACTTTGGCTGCCCGCATGGCATGTGCGAGCGCGGCATGGGCTCGGCGGTAGGGCAGGAGCCAAAGATTTTGCAGATGATAGTGGAGTGGGTGATGGAAGTGGCCACCAAGCCCGTCATCGTGAAGCTGACGCCCAATATTTCTGACATTACCGAGCCGGCCATGGCCGCGCGCCGCGGCGGGGCGGATGCCATTTCGCTTATCAACACCATTCAGAGCATTGTCGGGGTCGACCTCGACAAATTCGCGCCCTACCCCATTGTGGATGGCAAGGGCACCAACGGCGGCTACTGTGGCCCGGCTGTGAAACCCATTGCGCTGAACATGGTGAAAAACTGCGCCCAGCACCCCGACGTGCGCCTGCCCATCTCGGGCATTGGCGGCATCGAGAACTGGCGCGATGCTGTGGAGCATATTCTGTTGGGTGCCAGCAGCGTGCAGGTGTGCACGGCGGCCATGCACTTCGGCTTCGGCATCATTCGGGAAATGACTTCCGGGCTGGAGCAGTACATGGTCGACAAGGGCTTCAACACCATCTACGACTTCGTGGGCAAGGCCCTGCCCAACGTGCTGCACTGGGAAGACCTGAACATGAAGTATAAGGTGACGGCAAACATCCACGAGGACAAGTGCATTGGCTGCCAGCTCTGCTACACGGCCTGTGAAGACGGTGCCCACCAGGCCATCAAGCTCAACGCTGGTACCCGTGTGCCCGAAATCATCGAAGAGAACTGCGTGGGCTGCAACCTGTGCTCCTTGGTGTGCCCCGTGGAAGACTGCATTACCATGGACCGCACCGATTCCGGCACCGAGCACCTCACCTGGAAGGAGCGGGTGGAAGCCGGCACCGCGCCCACCGAATTCAACGACGAACGTGCTGGCGGCCGCCACCACTGGGTGCCCGAGCCCGCCGCGGCCCTGGGCAAGGAGCGCCACAAGACCCTGCCCGGCAAGGCCCGCGTGTACTCCGGCGAAACCGAGGCGCCGGCCGAGGTTTAGAAAACGAGTTAAGACACTGCTGGCAGACCTTGACGCTTTTATAGCACTTCCATAGAAATGGAATGAGAAGCGGGCGCGTGCACAGTGCCCGCTTTTTCGCGTAGAGGGCGCCCGTTGCGCTGGTTGCGCCGGGCCTGGATTTCGGCCACGATGGCCAGTGCAATTTCCTCAGGCGTCTCGCTGCCCAGGTCCAGGCCGATGGGGCTGTGCAGGCGGGTTTGCAGCAGGGCTTCTTTTCAGCTTCGCTGAGGCCAAGTTCCGGCTCGTCGAGCAGGCGGGCGGCTTTCAGGCGGGGGCCCAGCAAGCCGATATAGGGCGTGGACGCCGGAATGTGCAGGGCCAGCGCGGCCAAATCGTAGGCGTAGTTGTGGCTGAGCAGCACGGCGTAGGCATCGGTTCGGGTTTCCTGGGCAAGGTCTGCTACGGGCACCACCCGCACTTCGGCGGCTTCGGGGAAGCGGGCGGCGGTGGCCAGGTTGGGCCGGCCGTCGAGCACGGTGATGTGCCAGCCCAGGGAGGCCGCCAGCCGCACTAGGGGCTGGGCATCGTTGCCGGCCCCATAGATGATGACGCGCAGGGGAGGAGTGAGCAGGCTCAAGCAGGGCCCGCACGGAGCCCGCTTCGGTTTCAATGTCCAGCACTTGCGAGAGGCCTTGGGCCAGGGTGGCGCGCGCGGCCTGGGTTAGCGGCGTGGCCAAGGCAGAAGCGCCGCGCAGCGCGCCACCGGCCGTGAGGAGCAGGCGCTGGCCTACTTCGGCGCGCAGACCATTAGCCTTGTCGGTTTCAAATACGGTGGCCAGCACCGCGGGCTCGGGGTGCTGGGCAAAGCCGCGGAGCAGCTCCATGGGGTTGTCGGGGGCGGCGAAGTCGAGTGGCTCGAGCAGGATGCGCACCACGCCCTGGCAGCCGGGGCCCAGACCGTGACGCGGGTCGTCTTCGTCGCGGGTATCGTAGCTGACCAGCGCGGGCTGGCCCCGGAAAATGGCCTGCCGGGCCCGCTGGCGGGCATCGCCTTCCAGGCAGCCGCCGCTGATGGCGCCGGTCAGCCGGCCGTCGTCGGTGACGAGCATGCGGGCTCCCGGGCGCCGGTAAGCCGAGCCGTGCACCTCCACCACCGTGGCCAGGGCGCAGGGCCGGGCCTCGGCGCGGTGCTGGTCGTAGGCAAGAAGCAGGCGCTGGAGTTCGGTCATGGATTAACGTAAACGAGGTAACAAGTAAGCGCGCCCGAAGGAAGTTCACTACAAGGGCGCGCTGCTATACGAGTGACCAGGCAGAAGTGCCCGGGCAAATGGGGCCTTACCGGTAAAATTGAGCTGTAATTATCCCTTGCTTTTAGGTAATGATATAGACATAATGCAATGATATTATAACAGTCGGGGTTTCCCTGGTTGGCATTCAGCGAGCCTTTGGGTAAGTTCGGCTAGAAAACCATAATGTTTAGCTAAATAAGTTTGGGTTCAGCTTATTTTGATGATAAATTTGAAGTCTAGAAATGGTAATCAGCCGGGATTTAATTCGGCTAATCAAGTAACAGGCTTCTATGATTCAGACTAATATTCAACAGTACTTTCGCTATTACTTGGCGTTTGCCTTGATTATTATGTTGGCAGTGGGTGTCCGGATGCAGGCTGCCCCCTCGGCACCGATTCGATAGTGAAAGAAGAGACCGAAGCGGCTGCACCAGCTGGCAATCAGGTGCGTAATGCCCCGGCTGAGGTTGCCACCCGGTAGGCCCGGCAGCTGAAGTTCGGCCCGTTTATTATTCGCCGGCCCGGCCCGTAGCGCACGCTACGGGGCCGGGCCGGCGGCATTTTCGGGCAGCCAGCACTACCTTCCGGCGCCATGAAAATTCTTTTAGTTGAAGACGAACCCTCGGTAGCGGCGTTCCTGCACCAGGGCCTCACCGAGCAAGACTATACCGTGGACCTCGCGGCCGACGGCCTGCTGGGACTGCGCCGCGCCCAAAGTACCCGTTACGACTGCCTGATTCTGGACCAGATGCTGCCGGGCCTGAGCGGCCTGGAAGTGTGCCGCCAGGTGCGGGCCCACGACCCGGGCGTGCCCATTCTGATGCTCACGGCCCTGGGCGAAACCGACGACAAGATTCGCGGCCTCGACGCTGGGGCCGACGATTATCTGGTGAAACCCTTTGCCTTCGAGGAGCTGCTGGCCCGGCTGCGGGCCCTGGTGCGGCGCCGCACCGAAGCCCCCGCGACCAAGGCCGTGCTGCACCTTGCCGACCTGACCCTGGACCCCGTGGCCAAGCGCGTGGAGCGGGCGGGCCAGGTGATTCAGCTCACTGCGCGGGAGTTTTCCCTGCTCGAGTACTTTTTGCGCAACCAGGGCCGGGTCGTGTCGCGGGCCGACTTGCTGGAGCAGGTTTGGGACATGAGCTATGACACGGGTTCTAACGTCATTGACGTCTACATCAACTTCCTACGCAAAAAAATTGACCGAAATTTCGAGCCCAAGCTGATTCACACCTTGGTGGGCATGGGCTACGTGATGAAAAGCGAAGGATGAGGAGAGCTTGAAGCTGGGATAATAAAGCAGCGGCGAAGCAGTGGTCAACTCAAAAAGTTGCCAAGCCAATCAAAGCCTGTTGTCCGGCTTCGTTGTTCACTTTTCTCATTTACCTCCGCCGTGGCCGATTGTTCATGATTTTCTTCCTCGTCTAGTGTCCATTCGCCTTCGTCTCGCCATTCAGTTCGGCTCCATTCTGGCCGTGACGCTGCTGCTGTTTGCCCTCACCATCTATTTCGCCACCAAGAAATCGCGGCAGGAGCTGTTCACCCAAAGCCTGTTTCGGCGGACGCTGGTGGTGGGCCACGCCTACGCCGACGGGCAGGAGAGCAGCAGCGATTCCACTCAGCAAGCATCCTACCGCCGCTACCTGCGCCAGCTCTACCGCACTCTGCCCGAGGAAGAAGGCCGGGTGTACGACAAGGCCAACCGCCTGGTGTTTCAGGAAGGGCAGGGGCCCGCCAAGCCCGTGCCCGCGGAATGGCTGGCCAAAGTGCGCCGGGAAGGCCGGGCCGTGTTCGAGTCCGAAACCAACTACCACGAAACCGTGGGCCTGCTCTACCAGGATGCCCGGCTGGGCCCGCTGGTGGTGGTGGCATCGTCGGTAGACGAAGACAGCCGCCAGCAGGCTCGAGCAGCTGCGCAAGCTGCTGGCCGTGGGCCTGCTGGCCGCCCTGGGGGTGGTGGGCGTGGGCAACTGGGTGTTTGCCGGGCGGGCCCTGCGCCCGCTGCGGCGCATGGTGCAGGAAGTAGACGGCATCACGGCCACCGACCTGAGCCAGCGCCTGACCCAGGGCTCGGGCTCCAACGACGAAATCGGCCGCCTGGCCCAGCGCTTCAACCGCCTGCTCGACCGGCTGGAGTCGGCCTTTGCCGGCCAGCGCACCTTTGTGCGCGACGCCTCGCATGAGCTGCGCACCCCGCTCACGGCCCTCATTGGCGAGCTGGAGGTGTCGCTGCTGCAGGCCGAACGGTCGCCGGCCGAATACCGGCGTGTGCTGCAGTCGACCCTGGATTCGGCCCGCCAGCTCAACAACCTGACCAACGGCCTGCTGCAGATTGCGCGCGCTTCCGACGACCCCTCGCAGGTGCCCATGGCCGAGGTCCGTCTTGATGAACTGCTGCTGCTGGCCCACGAGCAAATCGAGCGCCGCCACGCCACCTGCCGCGTGGACCTGGATTTTGGCGAAGCCCCGACGAAAACGACTTTACCCTGAAGCGCGGCAACGAAGCCCTGCTGCTCTCGGCCATGCTGAACGTGCTGGACAACGCGTGCAAATTCTCGGCTGGCAACGGCAGCACCGTTACGGCCACGCTGGCCCGCACCGGCACCACCCTCACGCTGCTGGTGGCCGACCAGGGCGCGGGCCTTTCGCCGGCCGACTTGCAGCAGGTTTTTGTGCCTTTTTTCGGGCGGCGTCGGCCCGGGCGGTGCCGGGGCACGGCATTGGGCTGCCGCTCACGGCCCGGATTATGGCGCTGCACGGCGGCACCGTGCGCGTGGAAAGCGAGGTGGGCCAGGGCACGCAGGTGTGGCTGGAATGGCCCCTGAAACAGCCCAGATAGGGATTAGAGCCCTTTTAATTTCCTTTTAATTTCTCTTTAATTCGGTCTTAATAGGGGCCCCGTAACCTTGTGCCAGAATTATCACAGTTCTGCCGCCAGGAAGCCCGCGTATGCGAGGCCCTTATTCAAGATTAGTTATGCCCGAAATTATTTCCTCGCCGGCCCGCACCGGCGCTCGCATTAACCCAACCCCGGCGCCAACGCCGCAGCCGGCCCACAAGTCGATTTTCAGCACCATCGGCCAGGATGCCCCGGCTGGTTTGGTGGTCTTCCTGGTGGCCTTGCCGCTGTGCCTGGGCATTTCCCTGGCCTCGGGCGCGCCGCTGTTGGCGGGCCTCATCACCGGCATCGTGGGCGGCGTGCTGGTGAGCTGGCTCAGCGGCTCGAATCTGAGCGTGAGCGGCCCGGCGGCCGGCCTGACGGTCATTGTCCTCACGGCCATCAGCACGCTGGGCTCCTTTCCGGCATTTCTGGCGGCCACGGTAGTAGCCGGCGCTATTCAAGTCATTATGGGGCTGGTGAAGGCCGGCGTTATCGGCATGTATTTCCCGGCCTCCGTTATTCGCGGCATGCTGGCTGCCATCGGTTTGATTCTGATACTCAAGCAGATTCCGCACTTCCTGGGAGCCGACTCCGATTACTTCGCAGACATGGATTTCCTGCAGTACGACGGCTTGAACACCTTCTCGGCCATTGGCTACGCGCTGAAGGGCCTCAGCCCGGGCTCGGTACTGATAGGCGTGGTTTCGCTGGCCTTGCTGCTGCTGTGGGACAGTGGCTTCATCAAGCGTTTCGCGTGGGCCAGCAAGGTTCCGGCCGCGCTCATCGTGGTGGTGGTTTCCATTGGGCTCAACCAAGTGCTGCGGGCCGTGGCTCCCGACATGCAGGTACGTCCCGAGCACCTGGTCAATCTGCCCGTGATTTCGTCGTTGGGCAACTTATTCGGCCAGTTGAAATTTCCGGACTGGTCGGCTTTTGCCAACCCCGCCGTTTATGGCGTCGCCCTCACCATTGCCATTGTGGCTTCGCTGGAAACCCTGCTGAGCGTAGAGGCCGTCGACAAGCTCGACCCGCACAAGCGCCGCACGCCCCCAACCGCGAGCCTGATTGCCCAGGGCATCGGCAACATGGTGAGCGGCCTGATTGGCGGCCTGCCCATGACGGCCGTGATTGTGCGGTCGTCGGCCAACATTGGCGCGGGTGGCCAAACCAAGATGTCGGCCTTTATCCACGGCTTGCTGCTGCTGGCCAGCCTGTTGTTCCTGGCTTCGGTGCTCAACATGATTCCCCTGTCGGCGCTGGCGGCCGTGCTGCTGATGGTGGGCTATAAGCTGACCAAGCCGGTGCTGTACCACACGCAGTGGAAGTTGGGCTACGCGCAGTTCATCCCGTTCATCGTCACCATTATAGCGGTGCTGTTCACGGACCTGCTCAAGGGTGTGGGCTTGGGCATGGCCGTGGGCTTTTTCTTTATCCTGAAAGCCAACGCCGAGCAGGCGTACTTCATCAGCCGCGATGTTCCGGGCCGCGAGCCCGGCACGTTCTACCTGCGCCTGTCCGAGCACGTGTCGTTTCTGAACAAGGCCAGCATTGTGAGCGCGCTGGACCGGCTCCCGGCCAACAGCCGCGTGATTCTCGACGGCACCAAGTCGGCCGACATCGACCACGACGTGCTGGAAGCCATTGAAACCTACAAGCAGGTGGCCGCCGAGCGCAACATCGACCTGGAGCTGCGCGGCATCCGCGAGGTAGCCGTAGCCGGCCATTAATTGAGCCATTATTGGGCTGGCTTCGTTGTGTACTTACCCGTTCGGGAAGGAGCTTGCACGGCGACGAAAGCCTCAACTGTTACTTTCCCTTAACCAACTCCCGGCATACACGTTGGTGTATACCGAGGCAACAAGCAAAAACAAGTTTCTATTATGTCCGGCATTCAAAAAATTCTCGCAAACAACCGCCAATGGGTGGCCTCCAAAAAAGCCGACGACCCCGAGTTTTTCCAGCGCCTGGCCAACGGCCAGGCCCCGCGGTACTTGTTCATTGGCTGCTCCGATTCGCGGGTGCCGGCGTCGGGCATCACCGGCACGGGTCCGGGCGAAATGTTCGTGCACCGCAACATCGCCAACCTGGTAGTACACTCCGACATGAACCTGCTGTCGGTGCTGCAGTATGCCGTGGAAGTGCTGGGCGTGAAAGACATTCTGGTGGTGGGCCACTACGGCTGCGGCGGCGTGGCGGCGGCGGCTTCCAACAAGCAGTATGGCCTGATTGACAACTGGCTGGTGAACATCCGCGACGTGGTGCGGCTGCACGAAACCGAAGTGCTACGCATCAAGGACGAAACCCAGCGCCTGCGCCGTTTGGTTGAGCTGAACGTGATAGAGCAGGTGCGCAACCTGTCCAAAACCAACATCATCCAGAACGCCATGCGCGGCGAGAACCCGCCGCGCCTGCACGGCCTCGTGTACGACATTGCCGACGGTGTGCTCAAGGACCTGAACGTGAGCGAAGACGACGTGATGCGCGACATGGAGCACATCTACGGCACCGAGGTGCCCGAAGACGCGGAAGCCGCGCACGCCCCCAGCCCACGGCCGCAGTAGAGCTGGAGGCCAAGGCCGACCAATCGGCCAAAAACGGGAAAGCGCCCAAGCAAGACCAAGCCAAGCAGCCCTTGGCGAGCGTAGCCGAATAAGCTCGCTGCAATAACAAAAAAGGCCTTTCGCGCAATGCGAAAGGCCTTTTTTGTGTGCGGTAGGTGCTCTATTTAGCCGCCTGGATTTCGGCTACTGCCTTTTCCACCGCCTGCTGGGTTTCGGCGGCGGCGGGCTTGCCGGCTTTGGCCGTTGCCACGCCCTGCAGCAGGCCAATGACGGGCTTGTCGGCGCCGTAGACCTTGTACTTCACGCCGAGGTCTTTCAACCGGGTGATGCCTTCGTTGACCGCGGCCGCATCGTCGAGGCGGCCGAGCATGGCAGCCAGGGGCTCCATCAGGTTGAACTTGCCCTGGGGCCGGGCCGCGTCGAACTTGTCGCGCACGTAGGGCCACTGGGCGGCGCTGCCGTTTTTGGCATACACCTCCATCACGGCTTCGGTGAGGGCACCGTGGCTGTCGTCTTCGTAGGTCTTGGCGCGGGCAATGGCCTGGGCCGGCTGCACCGCGGCAAAGGCCCGCAGTGCGGCGCCCTGCACGTTGTACGACTGGCTGTTGAGCTGCTTGGTGAAGAGCTTTTCGTCTTTTTTGTCCTTGAGCTTGGCTATGGCCGTGAGCAGGCTGGACAGTACAGCGGGCTCTTTCTCAATAGCAGCCCGCTTGCGCAGGGCCGATGCGAAAGTTTTGGCCACGGCTTTGTCTTCGAGCTTCAGCGGCTCGATGGCGCCGAGGCGCACGCTGTAGAATTTGTCGTTGAGGCCAGCCAGCAGGATGGTGCGGGCGGCGGGGTTGGTTTGTTCCTTAGCCGCGGCGTCCACGGCCTCGCGGCGGTCGACGAACAACGGCGCGTGGGCGTACTGATACGCGTACTCGGCCATCGACTTGGTATCCGTTTTCTGCCAGAGCATTTTCTTGTTGGCATCCACGTTCACCACCAGGGCTTGGCCGAAAGGGGCATGGTGAAGGTCTGGGTGGCCTCGGTCATCACTACGGGCTGGTGCTGCACCTTGCCGCCCACGTAGTAATCGATGGTGAAGGGCAACTGGAAGGTCTGACCCTGCTGGGTCTGCTTCACGGTTACGGACTGCACTTTCTTGGCCGCGTCCCAGGCGTAGTCGATGGTCACGACGGGGTGGCCGGGGGCGAAGTACCACTGGTTCCAGAACCAGTTCAGGTCTTGGCCCGACACGGCTTCGAACGCCAGGCGCATCTGGTGCGCTTCGCCGTTGCCCAGGGCATTGTCCTTGAGGTATTTCTGCAGGCCGGCAAAGAATACGTCGTCGCCGAGGTAGGTGCGCAGCATGTCCATGATGGCACCGCCCTTCTGGTAGCTCACCAGGTCGAACACCTCTTCCTGCTGCTCGTAGTGGAAGCGAACCAGGGTTTTGGCGGCGTCGCGCGGCGAGCTCAGGTAGCGGCGCAGGTAGCGGTAGTAGTGGGCGTCGGCGGCATCTTTGCCGTACTTGTGCTCGGCGTAGAGACCCTCCGAGAAGTCGGCCATGGTCTCGTTCACGGTAATGTTCGACCACGATTCGGCCGTCACGTAGTCGCCAAACCACTGGTGAAACAGCTCGTGGGCAATCACCGACTCGTTGGTGTACTCGCGGTCCAGCAGCTCGCGGTCGGTCATCTGCACCTGCTCGCCGTGCAGGGTGGCGGTGGTGTTTTCCATGGCGCCGCTCACGTAGTCGCGGGCCACAATCTGGCTGTACTTGTTCCAGGGGTACTCCACTCCGAGGCGCTGGGAGTAGTACTCCATCATGTCGGGCGTGTTGCCGAAAATCTGCTTGGCGAAGGGCGCGTACTTGGGCTCGAGGTAGTAGCTCACTTCCTTGCCGCGCCAGGTGTCTTTGTAGATTTTGAAGTCGCCCACGGCCATCATGAAGAGATAGGGGGCGTGGGGCAGGTCCATTTTCCAGGTGTCGGTGCGCAGGCCGGGGCCGGCGGGCTTCTGGCTTACCAAAGCACCATTGCTGAGCGTTACATACTTGCTCGGCACGGTCATGCTGATTTCCTGGGTGGTTTTCTGGTTGGGCCGGTCGATGGTCGGGAACCAGGCCGACGAGCCTTCGGTCTCGCCCTGCGTCCAGATTTGCACCGGCTTGCCTTTCACCGCGCTGTCGGGGTTGATGAAGTACAGGCCCTTGGCGTCGGTGATGGCGGCGCTGCCCTGCACCTTCAGCTCGTCGGGCTTGGAGGTGTAGTCGATGTAGATGGTGTATTGCTCGCCGGGCTTGAAGGTCTTGCCCAGGTTGATGCGCAGGTTGGCGCCATCGGTGTAGGTGTACTTCAGGGGTACCTGCTGCTCGCCATTAATCAGCGCTACCGCTTTGATGTCCATGCCCTTGGCGTCGAGCCGCAGCGAATCGGTGGGGTAGGCGTGGGGCTTGAGCGTAATCCAGGTCTTGCCGTAGAGGTAGCGCTTGGCGTAGTCGAAGCGCACGTCGAGCTTGGTGTGCACCAAGTCGTTGACCTTCGTGGCCGAGGCCCGGTAGGGAGAAATCGCCTTGGGGGCGGGAGTGGCAGGAGCCTGAGCCAATGCCGGCGAAACGGACACCAGGCCCAGCAGGCCCAGCGCTAAAAGGTGCTTCATGAAAACGGTTTGATAAAATGAGGATTCGCGCGAAGGACAGCGCCGCACTGGCGAGGTTGCCCATCCGGCTACGAAAGTAGGGAAAGTGTGCGTGCTACCGCCGCTGCCTGACTATTAGCGAGAAGTACTGCTTCTCTACTGTTCAGCTAGTCCCGTGATGCCTGCCCGACGGTCCGGGTCGCTTTCGGCCTGTAAGTTTGTGGCCTCATTCAGCTCAATGTGATGCAGTTTTTACGCCTCGCGGCCCCCGCATTCGGTCTTTTCTTTTCGCTTAACACCTTGGCGCAGACCGCGGCCGACAGCAGCCGCAGCCTGCGCGAAGTCACGGTGTACGCCTCGCGCCTGAGCCAGCCGCTCAACCAGACCGGCCACGCCGTTACCGTCATTTCGGGGGCCAGCGTGGCCCGCTACCCGGTCAATTCCCTCGACGATTTGCTGCGCTGCCTGCCGGCCCTGGAGGTGCAGAGCCGCGGCAGCTTCGGGGCGCAGGCCGACGTGAGCCTGCGCGGCAGCACCTTCAACCAGGTGCTTTTCCTGCTCGACGGCGTGCGGCTCAACGACCCGCTGTCGGGCCACTTCGGTGCGTACATGCCCATCACCCCGGCCGAAATTGAGCAGATTGAAATCATCCGCGGCGCCGGCGCGGCGCTCTACGGGCCCGATGCCGTGGGCGGGGTCATCAACATCGTGACCAAAACCTTCGCGGCCACCGAGCGCCGCGACGAAGCCGAGCTCAGCAGCACCACCATGCGCGGCGAGTGGAACCTCTGGCACACCAACACCGGCGGCTTCCTGGCCAAAAACCGCCTGCGCCTGGGCGGCGGCATCCTGCTCAACACCACCGACGGGCAGCTGCGCAACGCCCCCAGCAGCCTGCGCAGCGACGTAGACCTGAAAACCTACTCGCTCTCGGCCGCCTACGAGTGGCCCCCAAGCTCAACCTGGCCGCCCGCGCCAGCCTCGACCGCCGCGACTACAACGCCCAGTATTTCTACACCACCAACCCCACCGACCAGGCCCGCGAAACCACCAACCGCGACTGGTACCAGGGCCAGGTGCGCTACCAGCACAACGAGCGCGCCCGCACCGAGGCGCAGGTGTCCACCAGCCTCAGCACTGATTACTATGTGTTTACGCCCACGTCCGTGGCCAGCGACCACCTCACGCACTACACCAACGTGCTGCTGAGCCACGAGCAGCAGTTTTCGGACAAGGTGCGCGCTACGCTGGGCACCCAGGCCGACCGCCGCGCCGTGCAAAGCAACGACCGCGGCAACCACGCACAGTGGCACTATGCCGCCTTTGGCGTAGTGGCCGTAACGCCCGCCCCCGGCCTCGCTCTCACCGGCGGCCTGCGCCTCGACCACGACCAGGCCTACGGAACCGAGCTCGTGCCTCAGCTCAACGTGAGCCAGCAGCTAGGGGAGGTACTGACGGTGCGCGGCGCCATCGGCCGGGCCATTCGCGCCCCCGACTTTACGGAGCGCTACACGTCCAACGGCCGGCCCGGCATCGTGCCCAACGGGTTTAACGTGGGCAATCCCCAACTGCAGGCCGAGCGTACGCTCAACTACGAAGCCGGCGCCGACTACCGCCCGTTCGCTGGCTTCACCGCCAAGGCGACTTATTTTCTCCGGAAGGGCAACAATCAAATAGACTACGTGCCCGTATCGGGCGCCCAGGTTATCGAAGCCACCGGCCTCACCAACCTCAACGCCACCCGAACCTACCGCTTTGCCCAAAACCTGTTCGACGTGACCACCAGCGGGGTCGAAACGGAGTTGAGCCTCATGCGCCAGCTTAGCTCAACTACCCGCCTTGACGGCAGCCTGGGCTACACCTACGTGCGGGTCACCAACGCCGAAAACATTGCCTCGCAGTACCTGGCGAACATTGCCCGCCAGGTAGCGTCTGGTACGGTTAGCCTCTCCACCACCCGGGTAAACGGCAGCCTCAGCGGCCTATGGAAACAGCGCGACCGCAACGCCGCAGCCGGCATCAACCGCACGCTGGACCCGGAATACATGGTGTTCAACGCCCGGCTGGAGGTGGCGCTGCTGCCTAAGAAACTCTGGCTCACCGGCCAGGTGCAGAACCTGTTCAACGAGCAGTACTCTGACCTGCTGGGAGCCCAAATGCCCAGCCGCTGGCTGATGGGCGGCGTGCGCCTGGCCCTGCAGAAGTAGGCACGCGCCGAGGCGCATTTCAACATCATTTTTCTTTTGAAGCCCCGATTTGGAACATATCGGGGGCTTCGCTGTATATTTGCAGTATCAATTCTTTATCCCCAAAGGATTGTTTTTATACAGAGGCGCTGAGAGACAGGCTCTAAGACGCGCCGGCAACCATCCACATTCGTGGGCAAGGTGCCAATTCCTGACCATATAAAAACAAGTTGCCGTGGACGCTGCCAACAAACTCCCCCTTCCGATTACTGCTGTAACTGCCCTCGCCGCTGTCATGCGTCGGGCAGCCATGGGCTGTTGTTGCTGTTGTCTGGCTTAGCCTGTCCCGAATGGTTTTTCGCGGGTAGGTAGGCAGTTGCGCAAGCTTGGGGCTGGCGCACGCCTGCATTTTTGTGGCCGCCCGCGGCGCCGCTTCCACCTTTTCTGGGTTTCTACTTGCTCCTGCATGCTCGTGCTGGGCTGGCTTCATGCCGCCCCGCATTGCTGCCTAGCAAGCCCTGCCGCCCTAGCCTTGGGCTAACGCGAGGCGCGGTGGGAACCCCCTGAAGCTGAGGCGCCGCCACCATCTGACCAGTCAGGGCTCTTTCAATTGTTGGGCTTTCTGCCCCGGTGGTGCCAGCCCAAATTGGAGCTGACCCATCCAATTTCAACCTCGTTTCTCAACTTCTATTTTTTGATTATGTCGCTGATTCAAAAGCCCATTGGCATCTATTTCGAGCACCCCGAATGGTTTAAGCCGCTGTTTGCCGAGCTGGACCGCCGCGAGCTGCCCTACGAAAAAATTGATGCCGCTCATCACCTCTTCAATCCTTCGGAAAAGGAAAGCCGCTACAGCCTTGTAGTGAACCGCATGAGCTCCTCGGCTTACCTGCGTGGGCACGGGCAGGGCATTTTTCATACGGCCGGCTACGCCACCCACCTCGAGCGCTTGGGCGTGCGCATCATCAACGGTTCGGCGGCCACGGCCATCGAAACCAACAAAGCCCGCCAGCTCTCGTTGTTTGAGTCGCTGGGGCTGAAATACCCGAAGTCGTTTGTGATAAACCACGCCTCGCGGGCGGTGGATGCAGCCAAAGAGCTGCGCTTCCCCATCGTGGTGAAGGTGAACATCGGCGGCAGCGGCGCGGGCATCATCCGCTTCGACACACCGGAGGGCCTGCAAGCGGCGGTTGATAACAACCAGATTGACCTGGGCATCGACCAAACCGCCTTGGTGCAGGAATACGTGACGCCCCGCGGCGGCAACATCCACCGCGTAGAGACTCTCGATGGCAAGTTTCTCTACGCCATGAAGGTGTACACCACCGGCGAGAGCTTCAACCTGTGCCCGGCCGAAATCTGCCAGATTCCGGAAGAGCAGTCGGCCGAGTTCTGCCTGACCGAAGCGCCCAAGAAGGGCATTCAGGTGGAAGCCTTTACCCCGCCGGCCGACGTGATTGCCGCCGTGGAACGCATCGTGGCCGCCGCCAAAATCGACGTGGGCGGCATCGAATACCTCATCGACGACCGCAGCGGCGACGTGCTGTTCTACGACATCAACGCCCTCTCCAACTTCGTGGCCGATGCAGTGAACGTGGTGGGCTTCGACCCCTACGCCCGCTTCGTGGATTACCTGGAAACCCAACTGCCCGTCAACGGCAGCCTAGCCCAACCTACTGCCGCAACCACGGCCGCACCAGCTCAACAACTCGTCACGGAATCAATACACTAAGCCATGAAATTCGGATATTGGATGCCCATTTTTGGAGGTTGGCTGCGCAACGTGGAAGACGAGCAGATGCCCACCGACTGGAGCTACGTCAAGAAGCTGGCGCAGCGCAGCGAAGCCCTTGGCTACGACCTCACGCTCATCGCCGAGCTGTACCTAAACGACATTAAGGGCACGGAAGCTCCTTCGATGGAAGCCTGGAGCACCGCTGCCGCCCTTGCTGCCGTGACCGAGCAGCTGGAAATCATGGTGGCGGTGCGTCCCACCTTCCACAACCCGGCACAGCTGGCCAAGCAGGCCGCTAACATTGACCTGATTGCCCCCGGCCGCCTGTCGCTGAACGTGGTGTCGAGCCTGGTGGCGCGACGAGGCCACCAAGTACGGCCTGCACTTCGAGCAGCACGACGACCGGTACGCCCGCACCCGGGAGTGGCTCGACGTGGTGAAAAATGTGTGGAAGCAGGACCATTTCAGCTACGACGGCAAGTACTATCAGGTGGCCGATAACGTTCTGCAGCCCAAGCCCGCCAAGACGCCTTTCCTGTACGCCGGCGGCGAGTCGGAAGCGGCCAAGGACCTGATTTCGAGCCAGTGCGACGGCTACGTGATGCACGGCGACTCGCCCGAGCAAATAGGTGCCCGCATTGCCGATATGCGTCGCCGCCGCGAGCAGAAAGGCTTGCCACCCATGAAGTTTGGCGTGGCTGGCTACACCATCGTCCGCGACAACGACCAGGACGTGAAGAAGGAGCTCGACCGCATCACCAACGTGAAGGCGTCGGCCGCGGGCTACGGCAACTACCAGCAGTGGCTGGCCGGCACGCAGGCTCGAGCAGCAAGTATCGCTGCACGACTATTCGGTATCGAACCGCGGCCTGCGTACCGGCCTCACCGGCACGCCCGCCCAGATTCAGGACCGCATCGGCGCGTTCGAGCAGGTCGGGGTGGACTTCTTTCTGCTGCAGGCCAGCCCGCAGCTAGAGGAAATGGAGCGGTTCTCGGAAGCCGTCATTCAAGTATTAGCCTAACTCTGGAGGAACGCGCCTCGGCGCGTTCCATCCCGGAACGACGGTGCGGACGGAAAAATAGCTTTCCGTCCGCCTAACTGTTCTGTTGCTGAACGCGCCAAGGCGCGTTCCTACTTTCCATGTGCCTATCGGCAATTCAACCTGCCCACCGGCGCGCCTCAACTATTTCATGTTAAAAAAATCACTGGAGCTGCTTCGATTGGAAGCAGCCGAAACGGGGGCTCACACCCTCAAGCGCAGCCTCAACGGCGTTAGCCTCATTGCTATTGGCATCGGCGTTATTATTGGGGCCGGCCTCTTTTCCCTGACGGGCATTGCCGCGGCCAACAACACCGGGCCGGCCGTCACCCTTTCCTTTATTGTAGCTGCCGTGGGCTGCGCCTTTTCGGCGCTGTGCTACGCCGAGTTCGCGGCGTTGGTACCCGTGTCGGGTAGCGCCTACACTTATTCGTATGCTACCATGGGCGAGCTGTTCGCCTGGATTATCGGCTGGGATTTGGTGCTCGAATACTCCGTGGGCGCGGCCACGGTGGCCATCAGCTGGTCGCAGTACCTTATCAAGTTTCTGGGCAAGTACGGCCTGCACATTCCAGCTCAACTGGTGATGTCGCCCTTTGAGAAAGCCACGCTGGCCGACGGCTCGGTGGTATCGGGCTTCGTCAACGTGCCGGCCATACTCATCGTGCTGGCCATCACAGCCATTGTCACGCGTGGGACCAAGGGCTCAGCGTGGTTCAATGCGCTGGTGGTGGCCCTGAAGGTGGCGGTGGTGCTGGTATTCATTGCGTTGGGCTGGCAATACATCGACCCGGCCAACTACCAACCCTACATTCCGGCCAATACCGGGACGTTTGGCGAGTTTGGCCTGAGCGGGATTTTGCGCGGGGCGGGCGTTATCTTCTTCGTATTCATCGGTTTCGACATCGTGGCCACCATGGCTCAGGAAACCAAGAACCCGCAGCGCAACATGCCCATCGGCATCTTGGGCTCGCTGGCGGTGTGCACGGTGTTGTTTGTGCTGTTCGGCCACGTGCTCACGGGCCTGGCCAACTACACGGAGTTCAAGAACAGCGCGGCCCCTGTGGCTATTGCCATTGAAAAGACACCCTACGGCTGGCTAAGCTCGGCCGTGATTCTGGCCATCCTCATCGGCTACACGTCGGTGATTCTGGTGGATTTGCTGGGCCAGTCGCGGGTGTTTTTCTCCATGTCGAAAGACGGGTTGCTGCCGCCGGTATTCTCCAAGGTGCACCCCAAGTTCAACACGCCGTTTCAGTCTAGCCTGCTGCTGGGCGCCTTCATTGCCTTGTTCGCTGGCTTTGTACCCATTGCGGTGGTAGGCGAGATGACGAGCATCGGTACGCTACTGGCCTTCGTTATGGTCTGCCTCGGGGTGCTCATCCTGCGCCGCACCGACCCGGACGCGCCGCGCTCGTTCCGCACGCCGTGGGTGCCGGTGGTGCCCATCCTGGGCATCATTGTGTGCCTGGTGATGATGTTCTCGCTGCCGCTCGACACTTGGCTGCGCCTGTTTGTATGGCTGGCCATTGGCCTGGGTATCTATTACGGCTACGGAAAGAAGCACAGCAAGCTGCGTTTGGCTCAAGCAGCGGCTCAAGTACCTCCCAAAACGGTGGTTTAATCACGGGCTAGCTTTAGCCCAATGCGCACAAAAAAAGGCAGCCGAGTTATCAGCTGCCTTTTTTATGTGCGTTAAGGGTGATTAACGGTTGGTGCGGTTCGGGTCGTTGAGGTCATTGTTGCCCGTGCGGGTATCGTTGGCGCCGAGCTGTTGCACATCGACGTCGGTTTTGCGCACGGTGCCGCGCACGGTTTCGTCGCGCTCGGTCACTTCTTTGCCAATGTTGACCTCGCCTACCACGCGGGCTTCTTTAGAAACCACGGCACGCTCGGCCTGCTCCGTCACCTGGATTTCACCTTCTTTGAAGGCGGCGAAATCGGCTTCGGTAGCGGGGCGGTTTACGTCGCGGCGCTGCACGTTCACGTGCTCTTCGCGCAGGCGTACATGCTCTTCCACCGGCCGCTCAATGATGCGGCTGCGGATGCGGGCGCCGCCGGTTTGCTCCACGCGCTTGCCCACTTGCAGGTTTTCTTCGATAATGGGCAGTGCGCCATTCTGCTGCCCCGTAGCCGTTTGGGTGGAGCCGGTATCGGCGGCGTAGCCGCGGGCGCCGGTCATGCCGTAGCCTTGGGTGGCCGCCTGGTCGCGCACGTCGATGGCGCCGTTGTCGTCCATGATGTCACGGGCGCGCTCGGCTTCCTCTGGCGAGGCGGCGTGCACCGTCACCACCGAGCGGCCGCTGCGGGTTGCGTTGGTGTAGGCGTGGGTGTCTTGGTGGTCATTGCCAAACAGGTTGCTGAAGAACCGGCTGATGCCGTCTTCGGCCCGGCCGGCGGCCCGGCTGGTAGCGTCGGCGGCGCCTTCCACGGCCGTGCCGCTGGTGTTCTGGAAATCCGAAGGGTCGTTATTGCGGGTACCGGTGCTGCCTGCGCCTGCGGTCATGCGCTGGGCATTCTGAGCGTCTTGGGCAGCTACGTCCACGTTGCTGCTCACAAAACCGGCGGACATGAGTCTCTGAACGGCTTGCTGCGCTTCTGAAGCGCTATTGAACAAGCCAACTACTGTTTGTTGGGCCATAAGTAACCGATTAGAAATGTGGAAAGGAAGGAAAAGGAATGGGAAGGCTAGGAGGGTAGGGAGCCGTTGGGAGCTCCTGGGGATGGGCTGGGAGTTCCGGGGGTTGAGCCGGAATTTCCTGTATTTGGGCCGGTAGAGCCGGGAGTTGCAGCTACCCGCTCGGCCGTCACGACTTCGCGGCGCAACTCCACCTGGTGGGCCGTATTGGTGGTAACTACCTGCTTCCGCACGTGCACCTCCTCCACGAGCAGGATGCGGGTAGTCACCACCACTTCTTCACGGAACACCGGAATTATCATTGTGTCGCCTTCGTGGCGCACGGGGGAATTACGTCTACGTATTGATTTACAGGCACGTGCTCTACCGAAACCTGTTCGTGCTTGGTGGGCACGTTCACGGTCTGGGTTTCATTGTGCACGGTTTTGCGCACGGTGACCGTGCCCGTATCGACTACTTGTTTCTCGATGTGGGCTACTTCTTCGATGACCGGAATGGTCCGGGGCAGGAACTCGGGCGTAGCCGACGAGGGAAGGAATTCGGGGTCGTTTGGAGACATGGTCAGAAATACGGTCGTAGTAGGAGGGGGTTGATAATTATGCAGGGCAAAGCCCCGGCCGACTAGCCGGCGGTTGGTGCTAAGCAGGGTAATTTGATTAGCGGTTCAGATTGAGCCAGTCCATTGTGATGATTGCTAGTCAGAAGGTTAAAAAGCCTAAAGCCGAGCAGGGACCAATCCAGCTGGCGGGCACCGGGCTAATGCGAAGAGTGCAAAATCTTATTACAGATTTATTTCCGTTCGTGGCAGAGCAGCCCCCGCAACTCAGCCAGGGAAGCGCCCGACGTGAGGAGAATTCACTATGCAGGAAGGGCACAGCAGGAGCTGGCTTAAGCCCTTCAAAAACGACCTTTTCTCCGGTTACCTTTGTTGATTACGACGCGGCTCAAGGTATCAGCCGCGTCCGATTACTTAGCGAAAATCAGTGAAGGTTTGTATTGCCGAAAAGCCCAGCGTGGCCCGAGAAATTGCCAACGTGCTGGGCGCCACCCGCCGCATGGACGGCTATTTTGAGGGCAACGGTTACCAGGTCACCTGGACCTTTGGCCACTTATGCCAGCTCAAGGAGCCCGACGACTACCTGCCCGAATGGAAGCGCTGGAGCCTGCACAACCTGCCCATGATTCCGGACTCGTTCGGCATCAAGCTCATGCGCCGCGACGAGGGCGTGGTGAAGCAGTTTCACACCATCAAGAAGCTGGTCGACGAGGCCGAGGAGGTCATCAACTGTGGCGACGCCGGGCAGGAAGGGGAGGTGATACAGCGCTGGGTGCTGATGGAAGCCAAGTGCCGCAAGCCTGTGAAACGCCTCTGGATTTCCTCGCTTACCGAGGAAGCCATCCGCCAGGGCTTCGCCAATCTGCGCGACGGCAAGGAGTTCGACAAGCTGTACCAGGCCGGCAAAAGCCGCGCCGTGGGCGACTGGCTCCTGGGCCTGAACGCTACCCGCTTGTTTACCCTAAAGTACACCACCTACCAGGACAAGCAGCTGCTGAGCATCGGCCGCGTGCAGACCCCCACGCTGGCTTTGCTGGTAGACCGCTGGCACGAAATCCAGAACTTCAAGCCCGAGCCGTACTGGGTGTTGCGCACCGAATACCGCGGCACCATGTTCAGCCACATTGCCCCCAAGCAGGCCAAAGACGCCGAGGACGCGCCCGACGAAAAGACCCGCCTGCGGGCGTTGGGCTACTTCGTGACCGAGCAGGAAGCTCAAGAAGCGCTTGAGGCAGTGCGGCCTGCTCCGCTGGTTATCACTAATGTTGAGATAAAAAAAGGCCGCGAGTCGCCACCGCGTTTGTTCGACCTGACATCTTTACAGGTGCAGTGCAACAACCAGGCTGGGGCTGTCGGCCGAGGACACGCTGAAGATTGTGCAGGGCCTCTACGAGAAGAAAGCAGTGAGCTATCCGCGCGTTGATACTACCTTCCTGCCCGACGACCAGTATGCTAAAATTCCTGGCATTCTGCGCGGCATTGGCTACGAGAGTTTGACCGCGCCACTGCTGGCCATCAAGATTCCGAAGACGCCCAAGGTGTTCAACAACGCCAAGGTGACCGACCACCACGCCATCATTCCGACAGGCGCGGCCGGCCCGGGCGGCGGCATGGAAAGCAGCGTGTACGACATCATCACGCGCCGCTTCATTGCCGCCTTCTACCCCGACTGCGAGGTGAGCAACACCACCGTGCTGGCCGAAGCCGCCGAGCGCCCCTTCCGGGTGCGGGGCCGCCAGATTCTGAGCCCCGGCTGGCGCGTGGTGTACGGCAACCCCGAAGAGCAGCAGGCGCCCACGCCAGCCCCCGCGCCCAACGCAAAGACCGGTGGCGAGGAGCAGGAAGACGTGGTGAGCACCGTGCTGCCCAGCTTCGTGAAAGGCGAAAGCGGCCCCCACAACCCACGCCTCGATAGCAAAATCACGCAGCCGCCCAAGGACTACACCGAAGCCAGCCTGCTGCGCGGCATGGAAACAGCGGGCCGTAACATCGACGACGAAGAACTGCGCCAGGCCATGAAGGAAAACGGCATCGGGCGGCCCAGTACCCGCGCCGCCATCATCGAAACGCTTTTTAAGCGCAACTACATCCGGCGCGAGAAAAAGCGCCTGCTGCCGACACCCACCGGGGTTGAGCTGATTGGGCTGATTCGCAACCCCACCCTGAAGTCGGCGGAGCTCACGGGGCAGTGGGAGCGCAAGCTGCGCCAGATTGAGAAGGGCGAGCTCTCGTCTGAGCAGTTCCTGGCCGAGCTCACGGGGCTGGTGCGCGAGATGGTACAGGAAGTGAAAACCGACGGCCGCGGGCTCATGGTCACGTCCGGTAGTGCGGAGCTGGCCATGAGCCAGGGCCAGGCCAATGGCGCGGCCGCGGGCAACAAAGTGCCCGCCGGCCTAACCGGAACCAAGGCCGCGAAAGCTGCCAACCCCGCCGGCACCACCAGCGGCAACGGCCTGGGCTACTGCCCGGTGTGCAAAACCGGACACGTGCTGCGCGGCAAAACCGCCTTCGGCTGCGCCCGTTTCCGGGAGGGCTGCACGTTCCGCCTGCCCGCCGAAGTTCACGGCAAGAAGCTGAGCGACCCGCAGGTGAAAGCCCTGCTCGCCAAAGGCCGCACGCCCATTATGAAGGGCTTTGTGGGGGCCGACGGCCAGAAGTTCGACGCCGCCATTGGCCTCGACTCAGCGTTCCAACCCACGCTGCTGCTGCTGGCCGACAGCAAGCCCGGCGCCGCTCCCGAATCGGGCCAGATTCCGTGCCCGGTGTGCAAGCTCGGCACCATGCTCAAGGGCAAAGCCGCCTACGGTTGCTCCCGCTTCCGCGAAGACTGCCAGTTTCGCGTGGCCTTCGAGTGGGGCGGCAAGGCCCTCACCGAAACGCAGCTCAAGCAACTGCTGCGCCGCGGCGAAACGAGTGTTATCAAGGGATTTATCTCGGCGAAGACGGGGAACAAGTACGACGCCGCGCTGAAAGTGGAGGAAGGGCGCGTGGTGCCGGTGTTTGGGTAATTACCGCTTGCTTGTGGAATTAGCTAGAGTATAGGAATTGCGTCATGCAGAGCGCAGCGAAGCATCTTTACCGCCACCACTAATCCTTTGAAAGGGAAATGGTATCGCGTAAAGATGCTTCGCTGCGCTCTGCATGACGTTCTTTTGCTCACTGCTCACTGCTCACTGCTCACTGCTCACTGCTCAAAGCGCACCAGGTTCTCGAGCATACCTTTGAAAATGACGCCGTGGAAGGGCAGCATGGCGTACCAGTACAGCCGCCCGGCGAGGCCCCGGGGGCGGAACGCGGCCAGTTGCTCTACGGCGTGGCTGCCATTGGGCTGGTCCAGTATCCGGAACTGCAGCCACGCTTCGCCGGGTAGCTTCATCTCAGCGTAGAGCAGCAGGCGCCGGCCCGCGCGGTCGGCCACCAGCACGCGCCAGAAATCGAGTGGGTCGCCGGCGCGCAGGCGGGTTGGGGAGCGGCGGCCGCGGCGTAGGCCCACGCCGCCCACGGCCTTGTCCAGGAACCCGCGCAGGCGCCAGAGCCAGTCGGTTTTGTACCAGCCCCGGTCGCCGCCGATGCGCCAGATATTGTCGAGCACTTCCGGTACAGGCCGCGTGAAGGGCTGCACCTGGCGGTCGAAGAACATGCCGTGCCTGGGAATCTGGATGGCGTCCATGTAGTTCTGGCGCATGGTGCCCGAACTCAGGGCGTCGCTCCAGCTGCTGACCACTTCGTTCTGCTCGATGCGCTGGAACGCCAGCGCCAGGGCGGCCCTGTAGCTCATGCACTCGTGCGGAATCACGGCGCTGATGCTTTTGGACGGGTCGCACACTGTGTCGTTTTTCAGGCTCTCGACCAGGCTTTGGGCCAGGGAGAAAGTGGTGCTCGTGACCAGGTACAGCCACCACGACGACAGCCGCGGCGTGAGCACCGGCACCGTGAATATCCAGCGCTTGTAGCCACGCTCGGCGGCCAGGCCCTCAAGCATTTGTCGGTAGGTGAGTACGTCGGGGCCGCCCACGTCAAAGGCCTTCCCGAAGCATTCTGCACGGTCGAGAACGGACATCAAGTAAAACATGATGTCACGGATGCCAATTGGCTGGCAACGAGAGTTGAGCCAGCGCGGTGTAACCATCACCAGCAGCTTCTCTACCAGGTCCCGAATTATCTCAAACGACGCCGAGCCCGAGCCGATAATGATGCTGGCGCGCAGCACCGTAAGCTGGGCCTTAATGGCCGTGCCCAGCACTGTTTCGACGGCTCGGCGCGAGCGCAGGTGCACGCTCAGGCCTTCGTCGTTGGCAATGCCGGATAGGTAGATTACCTGGCGCGCCGTGGTGGTATTCAGGTACTGAACGAAGTTGTGCGCCGACTGCTGCTCGAGGTTGAAGAAGTTCTCGCTGTGGCCGCTCATGGAGTGCACGAGGTAGTAGGCGGCGTCGAGGTCGGTGGGAAGTTGAATTAGACTATCGGGCTGCAGCAAGTCGCCCTGGGCCACCTGCACCTGCGTGCGCGCCGCTTCGGGAAGCGTCTCGGGCAGCGAGAAGCGGCGCGGGTCGCGCACGAGACACACCACGTCGTGGCCGGCTGCGGCCAGCAGCGGCAGCAGGCGCTGCCCAATGTAGCCGGTGGCACCGGTGAGGAGGATTTTCATGCGGCGTTGAGCTATGTGGGCGGCAGTAACACTCCATAACTGAACGTCTGAGGCCTTTGGTTGTTTAGGGACCGTCGCTACAGAAGCTCTTGCCGCGGCTGTCATTCCAAAGGCTACACCTCAACTTCACCCGCATGGAACACTTTGCCTCTCTGCTGGCCGCCGGCCTGCTCCTAACCTCCGCGGCCCAGGCCCAAACCAAGCTCACGGTGCCGCCGCTCAGCCCGGGCACGCACGTGCGCCAGGAGTTCTCCACTTCGTTTATCGACCTGACGTATTCGCGGCCCTCGCTCCGGGGCCGCGTGGCCTTCGGCAAGCTGGTGCCCAACGGCACGGTGTGGCGCACTGGTGCCAACACCGTAACCAAGGTGCGCTTCGGCGAAGAAGTGAAGATTGGCGGGAAGGTGGTGCCGGCCGGCGCCTACGCCCTGCTCACCATCCCGGATGCCAGGGAGTGGACCTTTATCCTGAACCGCGACACGGCCCAATGGGGCACCTACGCCTACAAGTCGGACCTCGACGTGCTGCGGGTGAAAGCCAAACCCACCAAACTAGCCGCGCCCCAGGAAACCATGTCGCTGACCGTGGAGAACCTGCGCCCCGCCTCCGCCGACCTCGTTGTGGCCTGGGACCGCACCCAGGTGGCCCTGCCCATCACCGCCGACCCCGACCGCATTGTGATGGGCCAGATTGAGCAGGCCATGAAGGGCGAAAAGAAGCCGTACCTGACGGCCATTCAGTACTACTACAACGCGGGCAAGGACCTCACCCCGGCCCTGGGCTGGCTCGACGAGTACATCGCCGCCAATCCCACCCGGTACAACGGCTACTACTGGAAAGGCAAGCTGCTCCAGAAGCAAGGCAACAATAAGGAAGCCATTGTGGCCGCCAAGAAGTCGTTGGAGCTGTTGAAGGACGACAAAAACGAAGTCGCCCGCAACGAGTATATCCGCCTGAACCAGGAGGTACTGGCCGCCGCTGGAGCGAAGAAGTAATTCAGCTCAATTCAAAAGCTGGACATGAAAAAAGGCTTCGTGCAATCAAGCACGGAGCTTTTTTTATTCCTTTTAAATTGCTAAATATACTGATGAATAATGTTTTAAGCCTGATTGAGCCGAGGCAAGATTCCATTCCTGCGCTTAAATGCCTGCTCAAATAGAAAACTTAAGAGCAGTAAAATTGGCAGGGCAATCCATGCGCTGAATACTAGCTCTAAGCCGTTCTGTCCATCGGTTACGTTGCAAAGTGTATTTGCTGTACTCATGCGTGGTTCCAAAGCTGCCGGAATACACACAAAAAGGATAGAGTTAAAGACTAATATCCTTGTCTTGATTTGCGAATTGGAAAACCAAGTGCGTGAACGAATTAGGTAAAAGAAAAAGGTGACAGGCAGCGATAAGCAAATAACGGCTGCGTAAGTACAGACTATTGGTATGGCACTTATGCAGCTATAGCCTAACTTTTCCAGGCACGATACGGCGCCTAGAAAAACATAAGCAGGGATTGCGGCGGCAATAAGGCCAACAAGTGAGAAGTAGACTGTTGGCTTTGTAAATCTGTGCTTTGTGCTTTCCACTACCTAATTATCACGTACGCTTTGCTTTACTGGGAAATCGTGGTGTTCAATTTGGGTAATAAGAGCGTATCTGAAAAATACCCTCTTCGAAAAAAGAACGTCATGCTGAGCTTGTCGAATCATCTCTACCTCAGTACTAATTAAGATTAGTTGAGCGGTAGAGATGCTTCGGCAAGCTCAGCATGACGTTTAATTTATCTTTCGGATAGGTTCTAAGTGGTTACCGGCCCACCACCGGGAGCACCGGCACGCTCTCGTGCCCGGCAGCATCTACAGATGCCACGCCGAAAATGAAGTTGTCTTTACTGATGTCCAGGTTGGCAGTTAAGCCGCTCACGGGGATGCGCTGCTGCCACTGGGGAACTGGTTTCGCGCACCAGCACCACGTAGCCCGCGGGCTTGGCGCCGGTGGCCGGGGCCTGCCAGCGCAGGCTCGGTGCGGTTGGTGAGGTTGGCGGTAAGGACTTCTACTTTGGCGGGAGCGGCGGGGGCCAGGGCCAGGCTGGCCATGGTGGCGAGGTTGATGCCGGCGTTGCGGCGCAGGTAGGCGAAGTCCACGCCTTCGATGACGTCGCCGTAGGCCCGGCCTTTTTCGGTGCGCAGGTCCTGGTGCTGGTGGGTGTAGTCCTCGTTCATCTCCGTAAAGCGGACGGCCGCAAAGCCCTGCTGGTTGAAGGGCGTGTGGTCGCCGCCGCGCAGGAAGCGGTCGGGGCGGTACTCCAGCACCACCTCGTGGCCTTTGCCATAGAGCTTGCCGATGCGCTGGGTGTACCGGGCCAGGCTGGCGGCTGATGCCGTCGTTCTCGTTGCTGAGCTGGCGGCGCGTCTTGGCCTGCTCGGGCGTTTCATTGGCCGGTACGCCTTCGCTGAACACGCGCAGGTGCTTGTCGTCGTTGATGACCGGGTCGAAGCCGTGCGAGTTGCCCACGATGTCGTTGTTGAGCATCGCAATCAGGTTCCAGCCTTCTTTTGGCGCGCTCGGCGAGGTGGCCCGAGCCGTAAAGACCCTGTTCTTCGCCCTGCACCGCTACAAACTTGAGCGTGCACGGAAACTTCTGGCCGGCCAGCACGCGGGCCAGCTCCATCACCAGCACCGTGCCGGAGCCGTCGTCGTTGGCGCCGGGCGCGTCGGCGGTGGCGTTCATCACGTCGCTCACGCGCGAGTCGATGTGGCCGCTCACCAGGATGACGCGGGTATCGCTGGGGTCGGTGCCGGGAAGCGTGGCCAGCACATTGGCCATCAGCACGGGCTTGTTGATGCGGCGGCCGTCGGGCTTCACCGTGAAGGTGTCCATCTCCACGGTCATGCGGCCGCCCCCGGCTTTGCTGTACTTCAGGAACTCATCGCGCACCCAATTGCGCGACGCGCCAATGCCGCGGGTGGGGCTTTGGGTGTCGCTCAGGGTGTGGCGGGTGCCAAAGGAGACGAGCTTGCGGATATCGGCCTCCAGGTTTTTGGCCGAAATCTCATCCACCAGCTTTTGGATACGGGGGTCGGCGGGTGGGAGCAGCGGACCGGGTTTGGATTGGGCCAGGGTGGCGAAGGGCGCCAGGAGGAAGAGCGTAGCGAGTTTCATGCGGGAAAGGTAGGACGGGAACGAGGATAACAAAAAGAACGTCCTGCCAAGCGCAGCGCTCGGCAGGACGTTCCGATAAACAACGGCGGACTCAGGCCAACCGTTAGCCGGCTTTATAAAACGGCTCAATAGTGCGGAAATAGGGATTCACGCCCTCTTCCGAGCTCATGTCCAGCAGCATCAGGTCCACGAATTGGTAGGCGTCGGTCTGGCCTTGCAGCACGGGCCCCAGGTCCTGCATGAAGCTGGGGTCGGGGTTATTGCTCTCGAAGGCTAGCAGCAGGCGCGGCACGTCGGGGTTGTCAGCGAGCTGCATCTGAGCCAGAAACGCTTGTTCGATGTGGGGCTGGGTGCCCGCCCAGGCCTTGATGGCGTCGGCCACGGCCGTCGGGTACTCGGCGGGCTGGCTCAGGAGCACCTGCGCGTCGCCGCCTCCGGGGGAGGTGGGGCCGGTGAGATGCCCGGCCAGCAGGGCGGCCAGTTCGTCTTTGGGTAGCAGCTTGCCGGCCGGCGAGAAGGGGTTCAGCACACAGTCCTGGCCCTGCACCATGCTGAAAAACGCGTGGCCCGGCAGGCGCACGTAGCTCACGGTGCCGTTGTCGACGCCGCCATCCGTGAGGCGCGGCACCGATGAGAAGATGGGCAGCTTGCCATCCGACAAAATCTGGAGCTGGATTTCCTGGCCTTCGGCGAGTACCACTTCGCCTTCAGCAATGCCTTCCATGGGCGCCAGAATCATCAGGATTTCTTCCTGTAGCAGGGCCTGGTAGAAGGCAGGGCGGGCGTTTTCGTCGGTGGCCGCCAGCAGTAGCAACTGCTCCAGCACGTTCTCGGGCTCGAAGGGCAGGGGCTCCGGCTCCGGCATGCTGTATGTTGGCTCAACCGGGGCGGGCGGCGCCGTAAACTTAGCGCCCTGGTAACGAGGGCCGCCGGCTGGCTTTTCGGCCGCCGGAGCGGGAGCGCCGGGCGTAGCGGAGGCAGGAGTAGCCGGCGTAGTATCGGCGGGTTTGTTTTTCAGGAAGTCGAGCAGGCCCATAATGGAATACAAATGCGAGTGGATTGGGAGTGCAATCTACGGCGGAAAACGGGTTAGGAGTCGGTAAAAAGTGGTTAATCTGGCGGTCTTATTACTGGAAAATCGGGCTGGGTTGAGCTTGATGAATCCCTTCCCTCGATTATTTGAAACCGGTGTTAAATCCCCTTCAATTCAATTATACCTCTGTCATGCTAAGCTTGCGAAGCATCTTGTCAGGTCAGAACTATTCGTTCATCGGTGAGAAGATGCTTCGCAGGCTCAGCATAACAGACGATTGGATTACTTCCATAGTAAAGATGCTTCGCTGCGCTCAGCATGAGAGACGTTGAGCTAAGCCGAACCGACAGCAAGCACTCACGGCACGCGGCAGGCATCCAATTGCTGCTGCACCTCCCGAATAGTCCACGGTGTTGCCTTGTTGCCCCAGTGGCTTTCGATGTAGTTCAACAAATTGGTGAGCTGGGATGGGCTAAGGTATTTGTGACCAGGCATCACGTTGTGATATTTGACGCCGTTTACCACAATCGGCTCGTGCTGGCCGTTGCGCAGAATGCAGGGCAACTCGGCGCGGTGGGTAGCCAGATAATCGGCGCCGGCCAGCGGCGGAATGAGCTTCGCCAAGCCCTGGCCCTGCTCGCCGTGGCAGCTCGCGCAGTGCTGCACGTACAACCGCTCGCCTTGGTTGCGGTTGTTGCTGAAGCAGCCGGGCAGCGTGAGCAGGAGCATCAGGCTGCCAACCAATGGGTAATACCAGGTTCGCATTTACTGGCGGGCGACGGCCTGCTTCCGGCTGTCGATTTCGGCTAGCAACGTGGGCAACTCGGCCAGCAGGCGCTCCACTTCTTTGGGGTTGAGGCTGTCGTAGAGTCCGCGGATGTGGCCCTGGTCGTCAACCAAGGCGAAGGTGCCATTGTGGGCAAAGCCGCCGGGCGCGGCTTTGTCGGGCTCGGCCGCCGTGAAGTAGGCGCGGGCCAGCTGAAAGACCGTGTCTTTGGCCGTGGGCACGCCGTGGGCGCCAGTGGTGGCAAAGTACCAGTTGCGGGCACCGCCCACGCCCAGGCGCTCGGCGTAGTCGCGCAGCACCGGGATGCTGTCGTGGGCCGGGTCGATGGTGTGGGAGAGAAACGCCAGGCGCGGGTCTTTACCATACTTGGCGTACACCTTCAGGAGCTCGCCTTGCATTTTGGGGCAGATGCCGGGGCAGGTGGCGAAGAAGAAATCGGCCACGTAGGCCCGGCCCGCAAAAGTCTGGTTGGTGATGACCTGGCCGTTCTGGTCGGTGAGGCGGAAGGCGGGCACCTTGCTGAACACCGTATCGGCGGGGCCGCCGTCGGCGCGGGGCGCACGTCGCGCTCCCCCAGGATGGGCAGGCGGGCGGTGATGTCGGCGCTGGGGCCGGTGCAGGCCGTAAACAAGGAAGCCGCCAGCAGAGGCAACAGGACGAAGCGTTTGAGCATGAGTTATTTAGTAGGAGCGGGCGCTGTTGCGTCAGATTGAGCTGTCGGCAGCTGCCTGATAAACAACGTAGCCGAGTCTATCGTTGCCCGAAACTGCTGGCTGACGCCGGCCAGCACCTGCTGCTGCTGCTGGAAGTAGGCCAGGCGCGCCGCCGGGGCGGCCGTGGTATCGGGAGCGCGGTACTGGTGCATCCAGTCCATCATGGCCGCGTCGGCGGCGGCCAGGCCGCGCAAGTAGGGCCCGGCGGCCGGCGAATGCGCCTTATTGATGGTGGCCTTTAGGGTGTAAAGCTGGTCCATCTTCGCCATCAGCGAATCGTGGCGGGCCATCAGGGCTTTTTCGGCGGCTTGGGCTGGCGGCACCTGCCGCGGCGGGGCTGCTGAGGGGCAAGCGGCTAGTGCAGGCGCCAGGGCAAGCAGCAACGCTTGCAAGGCCTTTTTCTGATAAAATTTCACGCCCCAAAGGTACGGCCGGCCGGCGCGAACCCAAGACCGCCGGCCGTAAAGGAAGACGCTGACGGAAACGAAACAAAGGAGCACACGCCCATAAATCAAAAGCAACTCTTAGCCGGTTGAGAAGACCTGTGCGTAGGTAACAATTCCACTTTCCATTTTACCAAAACCCTTTCCATCTATGAAAACCCGCCAACTGGGCCGCTCCAGCCTCACCGTTTCGGCCATCGGCCTGGGCTGCATGGGCATGTCCGACTTCTACGGAGGCCAGGACGATGCCGAAAGCACCCGCACCCTGCACCGCGCTCTGGAACTGGGCGTGACTTTCTTTGACACGGCCGATATGTACGGGCCTTTCAAAAACGAAGAGCTGCTGGGCCAAGCCTTCAAAGGCAAGCGCGAAGGCATCGTATTGGCCACCAAGTTCGGCATCGAGCGCGACCCCAGCAACCCTGCCAAACGCGGTATCAACGGCCGACCTGAGTACGTGAAGGCCGCCTGCGAGGCCAGCCTGCGCCGCCTCGGCACCGACTACATCGACCTCTACTACCAGCACCGCGTCGACCCCGGCACGCCCATCGAAGACACCGTGGGCGCCATGGCCCGCCTCGTGGAAGAAGGCAAAGTGCGGTACCTGGGCCTGAGCGAGGCCGCCCCGGCCACCGTGCGCCGGGCCGTGGCCGTGCACCCCATCGCCGCCCTGCAAACCGAGTACTCGCTGTGGAGCCGGGAGCCCGAAGACGAAATCCTGCCCACCATCCGCGAATTGGGCGTGGGCTTTGTGCCGTATTCGCCGCTGGGCCGTGGCTTCCTCACCGGTCAGATTCAGAAGTTCGAGGACCTGGAAGCCGATGATTACCGCCGCCATACGCCCCGCTTTCAGGGCGAAAACTTCCAGAAGAACCTCGACCTCGTGGCCCGCATCAACGACCTGGCTCAACAGAAAAAGTGCACCGCCAGCCAGCTGGCCCTGGCCTGGGTGCTTGCCCAGGGCGAAGACGTAGTGCCCATTCCCGGCACCAAACGCGTGAAGTACCTCGAAGAAAACCTGGGCGCGCTGGAAGTTGAGCTGTCCAGCAGTGAGCTGGCTCAACTCGATGAAATTGCCCCCAAAGGGGCCGCCGCAGCCGGCATGCGCTACCCCGAAGCCATGATGGGCTCGGTAAATGGCTAGGTAGCAGGAAAGAACGAGCAACTCCCCTCCTTTTTTAAGGAGGGGATGTTCGAGCCAAAGGCTCGGACGGGGTGGTGAAGTCGTTGAACGACACCCGAACGATTGCATAAGAACGATGCCCAGGGAAACCCGAACGATTCCAGCCCAACTCGTTCTGCTGCTAGTCGTTCGACCGTCGTTCAACGAGTGCAACCACCCCGTTTTCGCTGCGCGAAAACATCCCCTCCTTAAAAAAGGAGGGGAGTTTTTGGTTCTGCTGTTTAGCTCGGCAGCAAGTCTATCCAGCCGTCTTCGCTTACCACCACGGCCAGCACGGGGTACTTGCTGCTGTTGACGTAACGCAGGGCCGAATTGTAGCGCGAGCCGCGCGACGAATCTCCTTTCTCCGTGGCCAGGCCGTCGAGAATGGCGCCGATGGCGTGGCACATGCCGCTGGGCTCGATGAGCACGGCCCCGTCGATGTTGGTGACGAGGCGCAGCACCGAGGGCGTCATGATGCGGGGCACTACCCGGAAGCACTGGCGGGTGAGGCGCTGCGCTTCTTTAGATGCGCCGGTGCTGATAACCAGGATGGTACCCGTGGGTTGGGTGCTGGCTTTCTGAGCCAGGTCCCAGAGGTAATCGATGCTGTCGGCGTTGAGGTTGGGGAAGACGATGCGCGCGGTGCGGGCAAAGTTGTCGGCCGCGACCTGGCCCTGGGGCAGGCGGGGGTGTTGCTCACTACGCGCATCAGCACGTGGCCGGCGTGGCTCATCTCCCAACTGTAGTGATTCGTGAAATGCACCGTCACCAGGGGCTCGTACTGGCTGTCGTTTTCGGGCACGAGCCTGGCCCAGGCCGAACACGTGGGAGGCATCCGAAATCAGGGCGGTGTGGCCTTCGCTGAGCTCCAGCAGCTTGCGAATGGAGCGGTGGTCGCGCATGGGCACGGGCGTTTCGAGCGTGAGCACCGGCACGATGGCCGGGTGCAGGCGCCGGCTCACGAGCATGGTCCCGATGCCCTCGTCGCCCTCGTGGCGCAGCGCGGCCACGCCGTTGCAGGCGTCGTAGAGGCCGTGGGTGCCGGCCGGGGCCACGCGCAGCATCAGGCGTCGGCCAGCCGAGCGCAGCAGCTCGTTGTAGTCACGGTCCAGCACGGGCTGGTCGTTATCGGCGGTGTCGGCTTCGCGCAGGGCGCGGGTGCAGTCGTGCAGAAACTCGAGCACCGCCGCGTGGGGCAGGTTGGCCGGGCGGCCGCCGCTGGACTTGGGCAGGGCGTAGTAGCCCTCGTAGCAGTCGGCCGAGAGCTGCAGCACCACCGTCACGAGGTAGCCCTGCAGGCTCACCGGCACGGCACAGAACGAGCGCCGGTTTTCGTGGCGGTTCGCCGTGAGCGTGTTCAGCGTCGACTCGGTGGCCTGGCACACCACTCGTACCAGTGCTGTTTTTCAAACCGGTCGTGGTCGTTGGGGTGCAGGTGGTACACCACGCCCTGCGGCCCCGCGTTGGCTTCGAGGGAGGCCGCGGTTGATTTCACGTCCTTGAAGTCGGACGGAGCATAGCGGGTGGTGGGGGCTCAACTACCACGGCAGCAGGGTCGTCGGCCTCTTTGGCCGACGCAAAGCCTACCAGAAATACTTCGGGCCGCAGGTTGCGGTCAAGCAGATTAAAAATACCCTCGGCAAAGAGTTGGGCCGAGACTCGAAACAGACTTTGGTGTTCCCACATGGGCAAATAGAGGACGGCCGTGTCCCCTTGCGGACCCGACTTCAGCCCGAACTACGGAAAAAGCTCGGCATAGTGGTGCTCCGGAACAAAATTACCTGCCCGCCGCTTCTGCACTGCCTCCAAATCCGTATCTTCGGCATACGCCCGGCAGGTTCTAGCCGCCTCGCCCTCACCACCGCAAATCTCGCAAGCTTATGCTCTTCGTCGACATGCTTTTTGTGATGGCGGTGGCCATTTCCTTTATCCCGATTCTCACTGGCTACTGCGCGCACAGCCGGGGCCGGTCGTTCTGGCTGTGGTTTGTGTTGGGCTGGACGCTGCCGCTGGTTTCGTTTTTCCTGCTCTTCGCCCTCATCGCCCGTGACGAGCTCAACCCCAGCCGCCGCCTCCTGGCCGAGGCCCGGCAAATCCTACGCGAAGCCCAAGAAGCCGCCGCGCGCACCAAAGCTCAGAAATAGCGGGCCCCGGAAGCGGCTGGCGCTACTTATCTGGATTTCATAACGGTGTAGAGACGCAACATTTTGCGTCTCGTCGTTGGACGGTCATTGTTGGAAAGGCGCAGTTTTCGTCGTTCAACGACGAGACGCAAAATATTGCGTCTCTACAGCTTCACAATCCCACATCTTCTAAACTGCAGATTCCTCAGGGCTTCCAGTCTCCCTGAGCCAGCTCAATATTCCCTTCGCAACCCACGCCCCGGTGCTGAAGCAACCCTGCAGCAGATAGCCGCCCGTTGGGGCCTCCCAGTCGAGCATCTCGCCTGCCACGAACGTGCCCGGCCGCTGCCGCAGCATATGGTGCTCATCCAGGGCCGCGAACCCAATACCACCGGCCGTCGAAATAGCTTCATCCAGGGGGCGCAGGCCCGTCACGGGCAGCGGGACTGCAGCCAGCGCCTGCGCTAATTCCTCCGGGCTTAGAGCGGCGACGTTGGGCTGGGCTTCCCGCAAAAGCGTGGGCACGGGCGGCCCGAGGTGCAGCGCCTTGCGCAGGATATCGGGCAGCGACGCCCCGGCCCGGCGCTGCTGCAGCCTGGCCAGTAGCTCGGAAGCCGGGAGGTCGGGCTTCAGGTTGAGCTGGAGCAGCGCGGGCCCGCCGCCCCCGAGCGCGGCCCGCAGCCTGGGGCGTGAGGGCATACACCGGCGTGCCCTCTACGCCGTACTCGGTGAGCATGATTTCGCCGCGCACCTCGGGCCCGTTGTTCACGCGTAGGGCAATATTCTTGAGCGGGACCCGGCCGGTTTTCGCTTTAAAGAACTCGGACCAGACGATTTCAGCCCCGCAGTTGGCGGGCGAAAAGGGAGTTACGGACACCCCGATTTCCTGCAGCTGCGGCACCCAAGCGCCATCCGAGCCGGTTTTGGCCCAACTGGCACCGCCCAGGGCCAGCACCGTGGCAGCTGGCTCAATTATGGCTCGCGGCCTGCTTCCGTCCCCATGGTCTCGTCCCGCAGGCGCAGGCCGGTGGCGCCTGCAAAGCCCAGCCAGCGGTGCCGGGTATGAATTTCGACGCCCAGGTCACGCAACCGGGTGAGCCAGGCCCGGAGCAGGTCGGCGGGTTTGTGCGCGGCCACCGGGAAGATGCGGCCACTGGTGCCCACAAAAGTTTCGATGCCCAAATCGGCGGCCCAGGCCCGCAGCTCGGCCGGCGAGAAGTGGCTGAGCAGGTCCCGGAACCGGGCCTCCTCGGCGCCGTACCGGCTGGTAAGGCGGGACAGGTCCTCGGCATTGCTTAGGTTGAAGCCGCCGTGCCCGGCCACCAGGAACTTGCGGCCCACCGTGGCCTGAGCTTCGAATACGCGCACCCGTTGGCCAGCCTCGGCCAGGCGCTGGGCCGCCAGCAAGCCCGCCGGACCGCCGCCCACCACGGCCACAAAAGGAGAATTATCGGGTACTGTTTCGGCCACAACCTGGAGTAACAAAGGCGCCCCAAGGTACGGCGGCAGCGGCTGCGCCGGCTAACCAAAGAGCCGCTCAACCGTTAGCCCTAGCACATGGGACCATACTCTATTCTAATCGGCCTGAGCCTGGCCGTCCTTTTATCTTACCTGTTCGACCTCACGGCCCGCGCCACCAAAGTGCCCTCGGTGCTGCTGCTGCTGCTGGCCGGCATCGCCCTGAGTCAGGCCACCGTCTACTGGAATCTGCCCATCGCGGTGCCTCCACTGCTACTGCAGATGTTTGGCATTGTTGGGCTGATTCTCATTGTGTTGGAAGGCTCGCTTGATTTGCGCCTGACACCCGAAAAGTTTCCTCTTATCCGCCGCTCGTTCGCGGCGGCGGCCCTCATTATGCTGGTGCAGGCCGGGGCCATTGCCGCGCTGCTGCACATGTACCTGGGTGCGAGCTGGCAGAGCTGCCTCGTGAACGCCGTGCCGCTGGCCGTGGTAAGCAGCGCCGTGGCCATCCCCAGCGTGGCCGGGCTGGGCGGCGAAAAGCAGGAGTTTATTATTTACGAAAGCACGTTTTCCGACATCATCGGCATCATGCTTTTCAACTTTGCTTTGCAGGACAATTTTGCGCAGGGCTTGTCGGTCGTCACCTTTGGCCGCGACGTGCTGGCGGTGGGCGTAGTGGCGGTGCTGAGCACGGCGCTGCTGGTGTTTCTGCTGGGGCGGCTGCGGGCCCACGTCAAGTTCTTTCTGCTGTTCGCGTTTCTGGTGCTCATCTACAGCCTGGCCAAGAAGCTGCACCTGTCGTCGCTGGTGCTGGTGCTCGTGTTTGGGCTGGTGGTAAACAACGCAGATTTGCTGGCCCGCGGGCCCCGCCTGCAGCGCTTCTTTCGGCCCGAAAAGCTGGCCGCTGAACTCCAGCAACTCAAGAGCATCACCGCCGAGTCGGCGTTTCTCATCCGCACGTTCTTCTTCCTGCTGTTTGGGTTTTCCATCACCTTGTCGAACCTCATCAGCTGGTCGCTACTGTTGCAGGGCGCGCTCATCGTGGGCGTGCTCACCCTCATCCGCTTCGTGTACCTGAAGTACGTGGCCCGCACCGACCTGATTCCCGAGCTCTTCATCGCTCCCAAAGGACTGATTTCGGTGCTGCTGTTCTACAGCATTCCCCAGCCCATGCTGATTGGCGAAGTCAGCGAAAACATTCTGTTTGTCGTGATTCTCTTAACGGGCTTGCTGATGATGATAGGCCTGCAGCTGGCCCACCGCACCCCGGACATGCTGGAAGTGTAGCCAGCCACCGCCTGGCTTACGCCTCGCTTTCGAGAATAAGCTGCCGCCGGTAGCGGGCCAGAATGGTCGACTTCAGGATGAAGCCCAGGTAGCGGCCGTCTTCCTCGCACACGGGCAGGGCCCAGGCGCCGTAGCGGTCGAGCAGCGACAGGGTGTGCTCCAAGTCGTCGTTGGGCCCCACCACGGCGGGGGCGGGCTTCATCAGCTCTTTTACCTGCGTGGTGCTGTAGTGCGCGTTGTCAAACAGCGCGTTGCGTACCGAGTCGAGGCTGACCACGCCCAGCAGCCGGCCGCCGGCCGCTACCACCGGAAACAGGTTGCGGGTAGCGTGCCGGAACACCTCCACCAGCTCGCCCAGCGTAGTAGTGGGCCGCACGGCAATAAAGTCGGTTTCGAGCAGCTTGCGGGGGTCGAGTTGAGCCAGCAGGCCGCGGTCGCGGTTGGCATACACGTCCACGCCGCGGGCGGTGAGCTTGCGGGTGTACACGGAGTAGGGCTCGAAGTACTTGGTAATGAGGTAGGAAGAGCTGCTTACCAGCATCAGGGGCACGAAGAGGGCGTAGCCGCCTGTGATTTCGGCGATGAGGAAGATGGCCGTGAGGGGCGCGTGAATCACACCCGCCAGCATGCCGGCCATGCCCAGCACCACAAAGTGGACCTCGGGAATGTGCACTACCCCGCTCAGGTTGAGCAGCCGGGCAAAGAAGAAGCCTGCCAGCGCACCCGCAAACAGCGACGAACCGAACATGCCGCCGTTGCCGCCACTGCCCACCGTAATGCTGGTAGCCACTACTTTAAGCATCATACTGAATACGACCAGTACGAGCACCAGCCACGGGTTATTGTCCTGGTACACCGAGAAAATACTGCCGTCGGTGAGGCGCTCGGCGTGGCCGCGCAGCAGCAGCTCCACGGTGTTGTAGCCCTCGCCGTATAGCGTGGGAAACAGGAATATCAGCAGGCCGAGCGCGGTGCCGCCAAACAAGACCTTGCGCCAGTTTAGGCCCGGCCACCGCTCAAAAAACGCTCGAACCAGTGGTAGGTCCGAATCATGTACACCGAGAACAGGGCCGTAAACAAGCCCAGCAGCACGTAAAACGGCACCGCATCGACGGGCCAGCTCGTGGTGATGAGCACAAACGGCTGGCCTTCGTACAGGGCTTTGGATATCACCGTGGCTGTGGCCGACGAAATCAGGAGTGGGATGAAGTACTGCGCGGGCAGCTCCATCAGAATGGTTTCGACCGCGAACAGCACACCCGCAATGGGCGAGTTGAAGATGGCGGCCACGCCAGCCGCCGCGCCGCAGCCGGTGAGCAGGCGCCGCCGGCGCCGGTCCACGTGCAGCACCCGCCCGATGTTGGAGCCCAGGGCCGCGCCCGTCACCGAAATCGGGGCCTCGGTACCGGCCGAGCCGCCGAAGCTCACCGTCAGGAACGCCGTCACCAGCTGCGAATACAGCTTGGAGCGCGGCACCACGCTGTTTTCGCGGGCGGTGCTGTAGATGATGGGCCCAATGCCGCGGCCCAGCCTGCCCGCCCAGCAGGTACTTGGTGAATATCACCGTGAGCGAAATGCCGATGATGGGGTACACCGACAAGGCAAATACCCGCTGCGGCTCCGAGATGGCGCCCTGCAGCAGGTCTACCTGCGCCTTGATGCAGGTTTTGAGGGCCACCGCGGCCAGGCCGGCGCCCAGCCCCACCACGATGCTCAGCAGGAGCATGTACATCCGCTCGCTGATGTGGCGCGCCCGCCAAATGAGCAGCGGGCGCAGCAAGCGGTGGACGGCGTGGTGAGGCATGGGCTATAATGGAAGGCTAACGCATTATGAGCAACGCAAAAATGGCGCCGGCAGGTACTGATTTATAGCAAAACCCCGTCGAACCCCTGAAATTTCCGGCCCAACTCATCGGTCGGGATTGGCGTCGGCCTACAGCTCCATGATGTCCTCGTTCCAGAGGGTGGGCTCGGCTTCAATGAATTCGTTCATCATGTCCACGCACTCCTGCAGGTCGAGGTCGACTACTTCCACGCCGTGGCTTTCGAGGAAAGCGCGCGACTCGCCGAACGTGCGCGACTCGCCCACCATCACCTTCGGGATTTTAAACTGCACGATGGTGCCGGCACACATGTAGCAAGGCATCAGCGTGGTATAGATGACGGTGTCGCGGTAGGTGCGCTGGCGGCCGGCGTTGGTCAGGCAGTCCATTTCGCCGTGCTTGATGGCGGAGTCTTCCTGCACGCGCTTGTTGTGGCCCCGGCCCACAATTTTGCCGTCGCGGATGAGCACCGAGCCGATGGGGATGCCGCCCTGCGACCGGCCCAGGCGGGCTTCGTCGATGGCGGCTTGCATGAATTCGTCCATGGTAAATTGAGCTGTTAGCTAATAGCCGTTAGCTATTAGCCAGGTTATGAGTGAGAATGAATGTTTGAAGATGAGCTAACAGCTAACGGCTATTAGCTAACAGCTCAATAATTATCTGGCGCAGATGCCGCGGTAGGAGCAATACTCACATTTTTTCAAATCGTCGGTTTTGCGAATGGGCTCCGTGGGGTCCAGAATGCGCAGCACAATTTTACGCACCAATTCCTCCGAAACCTGCACGAAATCCTGGCCTTCCGGCGTGAGAAAGCTTAAGTCGGCCGACAGCAGGCCTTTGTCGAGGTTGCGCATCGAAACGATGCCCGTGTTTTCGGTTTCGCGCTTTTCGGTGCTGGCCAGCATGAGGCGGTAGAGCCAGAGCTGGCGCACTTTGTCGGCGCTGGAAGTGGCTTCCCAGAGCAGGCGCTCGGTGGCTTCGGCGGGGCTGAAGCGACCCTTGTAGCCGGTCAGGTTGAGGTCGTTGGCTTCGACGAGGCCGGTTTTGTAGTCCACCACGCGCAGGCGGCCGTCGGGCAGCTGGTCGACCCGGTCGGCTTTGCCAAACAAACGCACGGCCAGCCGGCCTGAGCCGGGTACATCCACAAACACCGTGGCGGCCAGGTCTTTCTCCAGGCTGAACAGGCGCAACGGCAGGCCCTCGGTCTGCTCCAGCCCTTCGAGGTAGCGTGAGATAAGCCGGCCGGCCACTTGGCCATACACGTGGTTGAGGCCTTCGTCGGGGCGGGCGTGCTTTTCAGTTTCTTCCTGGCGCAGGGCCTTGCGCACCTCTTCGGGCACTTGCTTGAGCAGCGCGGGGATGTCGGCGGCGGTGATGGGCCGGGCGTCCTGCTCAAACGGCCGCATCAGGTTCTCCAGGGCAGTGTGCACCATGGTGCCAAAGCTGCCAGCTTCCAGCGTTTCCTCCACGGCGTCGTTTTCCTGGAAGCGGGCCACTTTCGAGAAGTAGAACCGGAGTGAGCACGCCAGGAAATCGTTGAGTCGCGAAGGGGAGATATTGCGCTCGAGCACGCCGCGCAGGGCCGCCAGCATCTCGGGGTCTTTCTCCAGGATGAGGTCGCCTTCGTAGGGGTCAACGGGGGCCTCGTGGTCGGGGCCGGCCACGGTCACTGTGAGGTCTTCCAGCGTGAGCCTGCGGGTTCTGGGGCAGCAAGTCGTTTTCCAGCTGCAGCAAAACCGGCTGCGCTCGCCGCTCTTGATTCCCTCGGCGCCGGGCAGCACGTGCACCAAATCAACCCGCTTGGCGCGCTGCAGCAGGCGCCAGAAGTTGTAGGCCGTGATGGCTTCGGCATCGGCGTAGGTGGGCAGCTTGAACTCCTGCAGCACGTCGTAGGGAAACAGCGACTGCTGCTTTTTGGGCGCGGGCAGCACGCCCTCGTTACAGCTCAATATGATGACGTGGTCGAAGTCCAGGGCCCGGGTTTCGAGCAGACCCATGACCTGCACATCGGCCAGGGGCTCGCCGCTGAACGGCAGGCGCGTGCGGCCCATCTGCTCGTACAAAAACCGCCGGAACGAACGCACCGACAAGCGCTGCTCGCGGCAGTCGAACGCCGAGTCGAGCTGCTTTATCAGCGTATAAAACAGGTACAGGTACTCGGCCTCAATGCCCGACTGCTTGTCTGAATATACTTGCTTGAGCAAGTCAATCAGGGTGTTGCAGGCCGCGATGATGTCGTCGCAGTTGTCCCAGGTTTTGAACAGCGCCTCGATGAGCGGGTGGTGCGAGCCGAGCTTGAGCAGCTCGGAGGCAGGCAGCAGCACGGCGTTGAGCCGCACAATCTCGCGGCATACGAGGTCGAGGACGCCGTGGTACTGGGGCTGGTCGGGCTGGCGGTCGAGCCAGTGCTGGTAGCGGCGCAGGAAAGGGTGGCCCAGCAGCTTGGTCACGGCCAGGTGGTGGTAGCGCGGCACGCCGTAGCCGGTCTCGGCACTGCCTTCCCGGATGCCAGTCAGGTGCACTTCGAAGAGCAGGTCGACTAGGTTGAACAGGGGCGTGGCCTGGAAGCTCAGGCCCATGGTCACGTTGTAGTCGGGGACCTCGTCGGGCGGCAAGCCGTGGAGCACGGGCAGGAGCAGAGTTTCGTCGGGCAGTACCACGGCCACGGTGGCATCGGGGTGCTGGCGGCGGGCTTCGGCCAGGAGCTGCCCGGCCAGCTTGCCCTGCATGCTGGGGTTGGCCACGCCCAGGTAGCGCACGTGGTGGGGCTGGCCGCGCAGCCATTCCACGCCGCCGCCCATGTTCTCGCGGGGCAGGTTCCACTGCTTGAAGTAGCGGCCCAGGTGCTGGCCGGCCCGGTTGGGCGAGCCTTCTTCGAGGTAAAACGGGTCGGCATCGAAACGGACTTCGGCCCGCCCGGCGGCTAGCAGCAGCCGAATAAGCTTTTCCTCGGAGCGCGACAAATTGCCCAAGCCCACAAACACGTGGCGGGCCACTTCGGGCTCGGCAGGGTCCTGAATGCGCTTTTCTAGTTTCTCGACGGCCAGGCGGTAGGCCAGGCCAGGGTAGGCCAGGTGGTTGGCTTTCATGCGCCGCTGCAGCTCGCGGTACACCCGTTCGAGCTGGTCCCAGAAGCTGAAGGAGTGGGCCGCGGCCTTGCTTTTTCCGGCAGGGCGTCCAGGTCCCAGCGCTCCAGGGCTTTGGCCTGGCTCAGGTATTCGAACACCTTGCGGGTGGGGGCCAGGTTTTGGTCGAGGTTGGAAAAGTCGCCGAGCAGCAGGCCGGCCCAACCCACAAACCGGTCAAAATCGAGGTGGGTGTCGATGTGCTTGAGGATGTCGAACAGCATGAGCTGCAAGGCAATCGGCTCCTCGACCTGCACGCCCGCCAGCTCCACCATGTAGTCTTCCATGGCCGCCACACGCGGGGCCCAGAGCGGGGCGCCCGGCGGCAGGGCCAGAGCCAGGCTCGTTCTTTAGGTACACCACCGCGCGGCGCGTGGGCACCACTACTATGACTTCCGACAGCTCGTCGAGCGGGCCGGAACCGTAGCGGTCCAGCAGCTCGCGGGCGGTGGCGGCCAGGAAGGAAACGGGAGCCGTGAGCGGCGAAACAGGGGCAGGAGTGGGGTAGGAAGTAGGCTGGGCAGGCATTGGGGTAAAGATACCGGCCCCGGCTGCTACTCCCGGTCAGAAGGACCCTGGATTTCATCGGTGGCGCGGATATTCAGCCTACCGAACAACGCGCCGACCGGCCCCGTTTCACCCGCCTGACAGGTTGAGCTGGCTCGCCGCCAATTAATGAGGGTGCTCCAGCCACGGCTCGGCTTCGCTGTTGGCCACAAATTCGATAAGCAGCTCCAGCAGCTCGGGGCGGGTGTGCTGGCGCGGCACGTTCACGCCCGGCGAATCGGACGGAACGTTGCGGAGCAACTTGCGCAGGTCCTGCGCGTTGGCCACCCGGAAGCCCATCGACCAGTCGGAAAAGCTGCGCTTGAGGCAGGGGCCATCGGCCAGCACCCGGCAGTTGAAATGGCGCGGGTCGGCCACAATCCGGTCGTAGTACAAGTGGTGCACCACGGCCTGCTCGCCCTCCAGCACCTGCAAAAACCGTCCGTCGGGAGTGTAAAGCAGCAGGCCCGTGATGTTGTGCTCGAGGTTAAACGCGCGGGCCTGCTGAAGCAGGGCGTCAAGGTCCGGGGTCTCGAACGGCACCAGCGCCTGGCTCTGGTAAATCAGTTGGTAAAGTCCCATGGCCGCAACAAGATGGTGAAACAGCACGGCTTCGGCATCGCCCCAGGTATGGCAAAGCACCGGAGTGGTTTCTGAGGCAGTAATTTACGAAAATTGTCTGGCTTTCTCTGCGAACATACCGGCGCGCCGGGCGGGCGTTGGCTCAAGAAAGGGCGGCGGGAAAATCTGCGCGGTTAGTGCTTTGGCAATGAATTGAGCTAAACAGCGTGGGGAAGGTGGAGTGGCGCTTGTCCGCTTTCTTTGTTAGCTCAATAATTCCTTATTATGCGTCCACATTTCCTCGCCTTGCTGACGGCTGGGCTGCTGGCTACTTCCGCCCAGGCCCAAACCACGCCCCTGGATTCTGCCACCGTATCGGCTCCGCCCGCCCCGCTCTGGCGCAAATCCGGCAAGACCGGACTCGGGCTCAACGAATCGCTGCTGAGCACTAACTGGCGCGGAGGCGGCGTCAACACCATTGGCTTCAATGCCCTGGCCAACCTGAAGGCCAACCGCAAAAGCGGGGTAAAATCCTTCGACAACGAAGCCGATTTCCTCTTTGCCTTTTCCGAAACCAAGGGCCTGGGCTACCGCAAAGGCCAGGACCGGCTGTACCTCGACACCAAGTTCGGCCGCGACATCAGCACCGACTGGAACATGTTCCTGTCGTTGAACCTGCTCACGCAGTTTGCCCCCGGCTATAAGTACGACAAGAACGCCCAGGGCAACGAGCGCGCCCGGCAGGTGTCCGACTTCTTTGCCCCCGGCTTCATCACGGCAGCTTACGGGTTCGAGTACCACCCCAACCCCACGTTCCGGGTGCGCCTGGCGCCCTTTGCCCCGCGCCTGACGGTGGTAAACCGCGCCGAACGGTTTGTGGAAGTGCTCGGCGACAAGCCCTACGGCGTGAACCCCGGCCACAGCACCCGCTTCGAGGTCCTGGCCGCCCAAATCCTGGCCGAGTACGACAAGAACCTCAGCCCCACCGTGAGCCTAAAGGCCCGCTACCTGCTGTTTGCCAACTACGAGCACTTCAACACCAAAGAAATTGACCACCGCCTCGACCTCGGCCTCACCGCCAAG
Source organism: Hymenobacter humi (assembly GCF_042665855.1). NCBI lineage: Bacteria > Pseudomonadati > Bacteroidota > Cytophagia > Cytophagales > Hymenobacteraceae > Hymenobacter > Hymenobacter humi. The sequence goes on from NZ_JBHTEK010000001.1 coordinate 2,573,963, forward strand.
GTGGGCAAGTACGTGAACGTGGCCCTCAACGGCATCGCGCTTTACGACTTCGACCAGGACTCCGGCGTGCAGTACTCGCAGGGGCTGAACATCGGCATCGCCTACGCCTTCCAGAATTTTGTGGACGAGAAGAAGTAGCAATATGGATGCAGACCGGGCCAGACGCACAGGAAATGATGCGCCGATTTGAGACGTAAGTTTGACTTTGGCTCCATGCTTATGGCCAACGACTACACCCAACTTAAGGACAAACTGCAGCTCATTTTCTGGCCATATTTACGGCTGATGCTGCTGTTTTTAGCGGTTTATGGCCTGCTCGATTGGGCCTTGCTAACTTGGGTCCCCGCCTTTGAACCTCCCGAGACGCTTTGGAAATTGGGATTGCCGTTGCTCGTAGGAACCGTTGTGGCAGTAGTGTGGCTATGGCCTCGACTGCGTCTGCTGTCCGAAGGGCGGGGCCGATTTGATGCGCGCGTGTTCCTGGCGCTAATCACACTGGCCGTGATGGCTTGTGGAGCGGCTTGCCTACACGGCTATCTAGTTTCATCCAAAGGTAAACTCGTCGTGCTGGCATCGTCGGCCAGCGTAAACCCCACCCAAACGTTTGAACGCCACTACCGGTTTCGAACCGAATACATCCATGGGAAATATGGAGAATGGGTCGTCAAAACAAAAACCGTAAACAAAGGAAGGCAGCTCAACTTCGACTTGTATCTCAGCGTCCCCGTGTTAGCTTCTCCAGCCGACACGCTCCGTCGGACCCCTGTCTGGCTAGGGGTCCATTACGCTGATAACATACCCACCGGGGCTTCATATAGGGAAAATGAAGCTGCTTTGCAGGCGTTTGTCAAGCGTAGCGAAAGCCATTTTAAAGCGGAAAAATTTGAGAATAATTACCGGGGCTACTATACCCGGTTGGGAAATACCGACGAACGAGATGCCTATGTTGAAGCCGCCCGCCGCACCGGCTTTGCCACCTCTGATAATACCCAGGCCCTGCTTGTGCTCCAGCCCGGAGACGAACCCTTTGCGACGCGTGGTAACGATTCAGCAGTGCTTCTTGTGGGCTGTGTCGGAATAGGTTCAATTCTGTTTCTTCTGCTCCTGATGATTCCGAACACGCGGAGTTGGCGAGTAAACGAGTTCCGCGCCGGCCAGCACCGAATTCAAGGCTGGCCGGAATGGCTCACGCCCCGCGTGGGTATTTCCTGACGCCGCTGTTGCTGCTCACCAACGCCGGGGTGTATGTGGCCATGGCCCTGGCTACGCACTCGGGCATCGAATCCTTTGCCGCATCCGATTTGAGGGCTTGGGGAGGAAACTACGGCCCGGCTGTGGCGGCCGGGCAATGGTGGCGGTTGCTGAGCAGCGCCTTTCTGCACGGCGGCTTCATGCACCTGGCCAACAACCTCGCGATTCTGGGCTTGCTAGGGTGGATGTTGGAAAAGCCAGTTGGGACCGTCCGGTTTGCGCTTGTGTACTTACTTGCCGGCATTGGCGGCAGCCTTGTCGGCCTCTACTGGCACCCCGATACGGTAAGCGTCGGGGCATCCGGAGCCATTTTTGGGTTAATGGGTGCCGCATTGGTATTGGCGCTGCGCAAAGCGCTGCCCGACGACCTCGGAGGCGTGCTCGTCACCTTGGTGGCGGTAATGGGCGGCTTCAACCTAGTGCTGGGTTTCCTGATGCCCGGGGTCGATAACGCCGCGCATCTGGGCGGCATCTTCGTCGGCGCCGCCGTTGGATTACTGTTCAGCCCCGGTCTCATTCACCGTGTTGCTTACTACAAGGGCACAAATCCTGACGAATAGTAATGGCAATTATTTACCGCAGCGCGTAAATCCGCTCAATTATCTCCACCACTTTCAAGCCCTCCAGTACATTGGTTGTAGCTGAGCTGCGCTGCTGCACGGTGTCCACCACGTTTTCAATGACCTGCACGTGGTTGGCCGCCGAGCCCTGGAAGGCGCCGTAATTATTGGCAGCGTTGGTGGGGGGCAGGTCGGGCAGCGTGTAGCCTTGCAGGTGGCAATACTCCACCTTGTCCATGTACTGGCCGGCGATGCGCAGGCTGCCCCGCTCGGCCACCACGGTGAGGCTGCTTTCGAGGTTGCGGTCCCACACGGCGGTGCTGTAGCTGAGGGTGCCGCTGCCGCCGCGCACGAGGTCGAAGGTGACGAGGCCGCTGTCTTCAAACTCGGTGAGGCCGGCGTGGCTAAAGTCGCGGAAGCGAGCCGAAATATTGGTGATGTCCCCAAACACCCAGTACAGCAAATCGACGAAGTGGCTGAACTGGGTGAAGAGCGTGCCGCCATCCAGCGCCTGCGTGCCTTTCCAGCCGCCGGGGCGGTAGTAGCGGGCGTCGCGGTTCCAGAAGCAGTTCAGCTGAACCAGATATATTTGGCCCAGGTGCCCCTCCGCTACCACCTGCTTGAGCCAGGCCGCCGGCGGCGAATAACGGTTTTGCATCACGCAGAACACCCGCTGCCCGGTCTGCGCCGCCGTATCGACGATGAGCTGGGCGTCGGCCCGGGTCAGGGCCATGGGTTTTTCGATTACCACATGCAAGCCGTGGCGCAGGCCGGCCACCGCCTGCGGGGCGTGCAGGCCGTTGGGGGTGGCTACGGTGAGCACATCCGCGGCCGGGCCGTGGGCAAGGAATTCTTCCAGTGAGGTGAAGAAGGGAGTGCCGGGAAACTCGGCGGCCAGCTCGGCCTGCAGTTCGGGGCGCACGTCAATCAGAGCCGCCAGCGTGGCGCCGGGATGCCGCGCCACGAGGGCTGCGTGGCGCCGGCCAATGTGGCCCACGCCGCAGATGGCGAAGCGTACTTCCGAGGTCGAATTATTCACAAAACAGAATTAACCCCCAAAGTAAAGCCCCAGGCACTCGATAATGTAGGCTTGCTGCTCCAGGTTGAGCCGCGGATGGATGGGCAGCGACAGCACCGACCCGCACAGCCGCTCCGCTACCGGAAACTGCCCGGCCCGATAGCCCAGGTAGGCATAGGCCGGCTGGGCGTGCACCGGCAGCGGGTAATACACCATGGTGGGCACCCCGCACCGCTCCAGGAAGTGGCGCAGTTCGTCGCGTTGGCCGGCTTCCCGCAGCGTGAGGGTGTACTGATGAAAGACGTGGCTGCTGCGCGGGGCGCGGGCCGGAATGGCCAGGCTGGGGAAGGCCGCCAGGGCTGCATCGTAGCGCGCGGCGATGGCCTGGCGGGCTGCAGTGGCTGCGGGCAGGTGCTGCAGCTTCACTCGCAGCAGGGCGGCTTGTAGGGTGTCGAGGCGGGAGTTGAGGCCGATGTGCTGGTGGTGATACTTCTGGCTTTGGCCGTGGTTGGCGAGCTGGCGCAGCAAGTGGGCGCGGGCGGGGGCGCGGGTGAGCAGGGCACCCCCGTCGCCCATGGCCCCGAGGTTTTTGGATGGAAAAAACGACGTGGTGCCTACTTCGCCCACGGTGCCCGCATAGGCTGTTACCCCGCTGCCCATCCGAAAGGTGGCGCCGATGGCCTGGGCGTTGTCTTCAATCAAGGCCACCCCGTGCCGTTGGGCCAGCTGGCTCAGGGCCTCCAAATCGGCGCATTGCCCGAATAAATGCACGGCAATGATGGCGCCTGTGCGGGGCGAAATGGCAGCTTCTACCGCGGCCGGGTCTATGTTAAAAGTGCCCGGCAGTACATCCGCCAGCACCGGGCGCAAACCCAGGAGCGCCGCGGCCTCCAGGGTGGCCACGTAGGTGAAGGCGGGCACAATAACTTCGGCTCCCGCGGGCGCTGCAGGCTCATCAGGGCCAGGGTGAGGGCATCGGTGCCGTTGCCACACGGAACGACCTGCGCCCCGCCCAGGTACTGGCCCAACTCGGTGGTAAACTCGCCCACCGCGGGCCCCTGAATAAAGGCAGCCGTGGCCATTACCTCGCGCAGCGCCTCGTCCAGCGCCGGCTGCATCGCGGCGTGCTCCGCCGCCAAATCAAGCAGAAGGATGGGGGAGGGTGGAGCCGGGAGTATCAATGGATAAGGGTGAGAAAAGCCGGGGCAAAGATAACCGGACCGTAAGGCGCCAAGGCCGCTTCCGGCGCCGGCCTCCCACAAAAAGAAAGAGATTTAAAGCAGCTTGAGCAGCCAGCGCAGCTTGAGCATGTCGAAGGCCTGCAGCCGGGGCGTGGCCGAGAGCAGGTTGCGCCGCAGGGGCGGCTCGATGGCGGCCAGCGCTACCCGCGTAGGCGTTGCCAGCCGCAGCTTGCGCAGCCGCAGGGCCAGCCGCAGCAAGCGCGAATCGATGGCCACGCCGCCATCGCGAAAGGCCTGCACCAGGTTGTGCACGGCCTCTTCGCTTTTCTGCAGGAACGCGGCCGCGGGCTCCAGCCCCGCGTGTAGCACCGGATTGTCCAGATGAAACACGTCAATCCGGGCCGCCGCCAGTGCCAGTCCAAAGGTGGTATCCTCGTGCCCGTAGCCGTTGAGCTGTTCGTCGAGGGGGAAGCGCGCGAGGATGTCGGCGTGCATCAGCACGTTGTTGATGGTGAGCTGGGCGTGCGGCGCCTGCTGGCGCACGGCGGCCGGCCGGGCCTCGCGGCTGTGGCCGTACAGCCAGCGCAGGTGCAGCGCCGTATCGGCCGGCGGCAGCGGGGCATAGCTGGTGCCGCCAATGAGCAGCGGTGCCTGGTGCCGCGCCGCTGCGTAGCGCGCAAAAACTTGCCGTCGGGCAGCAGGCTGTCGTTGTCGAGCAGCAGCAGCCACTCCTGGCGCGCCGAGGCCGCGGCCGCCTGGTTGCGGATGGCGGCGCGGCCCACGTTGTGCGCCACCGTGGTAGCGCACGCCCGGCTGCGCCCCCAGGGGCCGGTTCAACTTCCGGATTTCTTCGCCCGAGCCGTCATCGAACAAGATGATTTCGACCGGTCCGGGCCAGTCGGCTCGCTGCGCGAGCAAGCCCCAACCAACTCGTTGACGTCCCAATTAAAAACAGGAATCAATACCGACAGCCCAGGGGTCATCTTACTCCACCGTTAGCAATGAGCATATGGGATGCGCACAAGAAAGCTCACGCTAGCGCTGGTTGGCCGAGTCGTGCAATTCTCCGTCCTTGCACGTCAGCACGCGGTGCGGGTATTTTTCAATCAGCTGGAAATTGTGCGTGGCCATCAAAATGGCCGTGCCCGAATTGTTTATCTCCCCAAACAGCTTCATGATGCTGTCTGATACGTCGGGGTCAAGGTTGCCGGTGGGCTCGTCGGCGAGCAGGAGCACGGGCTCGTTGAGCATGGCGCGGGCAATAACCACGCGCTGCTGCTCGCCGCCGGAGAGGCGGTGCGGCATGCGGTTGGCGGTACCGTTTAGCCCCACTTGCGTGAGCACATCGCTGATGCGCTGCTGCTTTTTGGCTTTGCCTTTCCAGCCGGTGGCGTTGAGCACAAACATGAGGTTCTCGGCCACGGTGCGGTCGGAGAGGAGCTGAAAGTCCTGAAACACAATGCCCAGCCGGCGGCGCAGAAACGGCACTTTGCCAGCCGATAATTTTGCCAGCGGAAACCCGGCCACCGTGCCCATGCCGCTCTGCAGCGGCAGGTCGGCGTAGAGCGTCTTGAGCAGCGACGACTTGCCCGACCCCGTGCGGCCCACCAGGTAGGCAAACGCGCTTTTCTCCAGCGAAAACGTCACCCTTTGCAAAACAGCCTGTTGCTCCTGCATGATGGTGGCATCATGTAATTCAATAACGTTTTCTGTTTGAACCACGGATTCGCTCGGATTTATTGGATTTCACGGATTTTGTAGACGGCTATTTATAATGCCGGTTTAAAAATCAGTGCGGAATTTAACAGTAAGTAAAAAGAAAGCCTGCTTCGCGACGCGGCCCTGGCTCAGATGGCCAGGGGACGCAGCTTGCCGAATTCCAGGTCGGCAATCACGGCGGCCAGCTCGGTTTCCTTGCCTTCGAGCCCGTAGCGGTGCAAATCCTTCAGCGGCCGGTCGGCCCGGAAGTAGGCGATGAGCACGAAAGCTTCGTCCCGCAGTTGGATGTAATCCGGGATTTTGGCCTTGCCTTTTACTTTGATGATGTACATTTTCTTGAATTAGGAATGAAGAATGAAGAATGAGGAATTCATGAAAAGCTAATTCATAATTCCTCATTCTTCATTCCTAATTAAGCGTTAAGAATTAACGCGTTTGTGGTCGGCGAGGAACGTGGCGAGGCCTTTGTCGGTGAGCGGGTGGTTGAGCAGGCCGGTGATGACGCTGAGCGGGCAGGTCACCACGTCGGCGCCAATCTCGGCGCACTGAATCAGGTGCGGCACGTGGCGCACCGAGGCGGCCAGTACTTCGGTAGGGTAGCCGTAGTTGCTGAAAATCTGCACAATCTGCTCCACCAGCCTGCAGGCCGTCGTGGCCGATATCGTCGAGGCGGCCCACGAAGGGCGACACGTAGGTTGCGCCCGCTTTGGCCGCGAGCAGGGCCTGGCCCGCCGTGAAAATCAGGGTGCAGTTGGTTTTGATGCCTTTTTCCGAGAAGTACTTGATGGCCTTCACGCCGTCCTTCGTCATTGGCACTTTCACCACGATGTTGGGGTGGAGCTCGGCCAGTTCTTCGCCCTCGCGCACCATGCCGGCAAAGTCGATGGCAATTACTTCGGCCGACACGTCGCCATCCACCAGGCTCGCAAATCTGACGATAGTGCGACATCACGTTATCGACGCCGCGGATGCCTTCTTTGGCCATCAGCGAAGGGTTGGTGGTCACGCCGTCGAGCACGCCCAGCTCAACGGCTTCGCGGATGTCGTTGAGGTTGGCGGTGTCAATGAAGAACTTCATTGGAAAGGGGGTTCTGGTTTCTGGTTACTCGTTTCCGGTTGCTCATTTTGGTCAGGGTCCGTTGCTGCCATTTGGTGCTGCCAAAAGGACCCTGACCAGAAACAAGCAACCAGAAACAAAAAGGTCGGCCCCAAAGCTACTCATTGAGCCGCTAAATGCGGTAAAGAGCAGCTCCGGGGCCGACACGAAAGGGCAAAAAAGCAAGCCAAAATCGCACCGCTACAACCACTTACCCTTGCTACCTTCCGGTCCTGGGGGAGTTCAGCGGGAGCTGGTCGTTCTGACTTGCCGATGCAAAGGTAATGCACAGACCACGGATTAGCGCAGATTTTTGCGGATTTCACGGATTTTGTAGCCGAATGGCAGCCTTCGGAAGGAACAGGAAATTGGTACTGAGGCGATTTAATGTGGAAAACGATTTGGCCGCTGCTCCGGAATCTTAGTTGCTAAAGCTCATCGGGGCGGGGTCGCGCCGTCCACAAAATCCGTGAAATCCGCAAGAATCCGCGCTAATCCGTGGTTAGCTTTGCACCATGGAACGACTTATCATTCTGGATTTCGGCTCGCAATACACGCAATTGATAGCCCGGCGCATCCGCGAGCTGCACGTGTTTTGCGAAATTCACCCCTACACCCACGCCCCGAACCTCGTTCTGACCGACGATATTCGGGGCGTTATTCTTTCTGGCTCGCCGTGTTCGGTGCGCGACGAAGATGCGCCCAACCCCGACCTGAGCCACTTGCTGGGCCACGTGCCCGTGCTGGCCGTGTGCTACGGCGCGCAGCTGTTGGCCCAGCAGGGCGGCGGCGAGGTAATGCCCGCCACCATTCGGGAGTACGGCCGCGCCCGCCTGGCCACCCTCGACGCCGCCTCGCCGCTGCTGGCGGGCGTGCACGCCGGCTCGCAGGTGTGGATGTCGCACGGCGACACCATTCAGACCCTGCCCGCGGGCTATAACATCATCGCCAGCACACCCGAGGTGGCCGTGGCAGCCTTCGCCATCGAGGGCCAGGACACCTACGGTATCCAGTTTCACCCCGAGGTAACGCACTCCACCGACGGCAAGCAGCTGCTGCACAACTTCGTGGTCGGCATCTGCCAGTGTAGCCAAAGCTGGACGCCCGACCACTTCGTGGACTCGACCGTCTTGGCCCTGCAGCACACCATCGGCCCCGACGACCAGGTGATTCTGGGCCTGTCCGGCGGCGTCGATTCGAGCGTGGCGGCGCTGCTGCTGCACCGCGCCATCGGCCCGCGCCTGCACGGCATCTTTGTCGACAACGGCCTGCTGCGCAAGGACGAGTTTGCCACGGTGCTCAAGGCCTACGAAGGCCTCGGCCTGAACGTGACCGGCGTGCGGGCCGCCCCCGAATTTTACGCCGCGCTGGCGGGCCTCACCGACCCCGAAGCCAAGCGCAAGGCCATTGGCCGCACCTTTATTGAGGTGTTCGACCGCGAGTCGCACAAAGTGGAAGGCGCTACGTGGCTGGCGCAAGGCACCATTTACCCCGATGTGATTGAGTCGGTATCGGTGAAGGGCCCGGCCGTGACCATCAAAAGCCACCATAACGTAGGCGGCCTGCCCGACGACATGAACCTAAAGGTGGTGGAGCCGCTGCGCATGCTTTTCAAAGACGAAGTGCGCGAAGTGGGCGCCGCCCTGGGCCTGCCCGCCGAAATCCTCAACCGCCACCCGTTCCCCGGCCCCGGCCTTGGCATCCGCATCCTTGGCGACATCACCCCCGAAAAAGTGGACTTGTTGCAACGCGCCGACGGCGTGTTCATTAGCCTCCTGAAAGAGCACGGCCTCTACGAACACGTGTGGCAGGCGGGTGCCATGCTGCTGCCCGTGCAAAGTGTGGGCGTAATGGGCGACGAGCGCACCTACGAGCGAGTGGTAGCCCTGCGCGCCGTAACCAGCATCGACGGCATGACCGCCGACTGGGCCCACTTGCCCTACGATTTCCTGGCCGAGGTGAGCAACAAAATCATCAGCCAGGTGCGGGGGATTAACCGCGTGGTGTATGACATTTCCTCCAAGCCGCCGGCGACGATTGAGTGGGAATAGGGATTTTGCCTTGCTGAATAAGAAATAAAAAGAACGTCATGCTGAGCGAAGTCGAAGCATCTCTAGTGCAATACTAAAATTGATTAGTGGCGCGGTAGAGATGCTTCGACTTCGCTCAGCATGACGTTCTAGATTTTAGAAACTTTATAAAAAAGCATCAAATGCGGTGGCATTGCCTGCAACACATGCCCGAAGAAGGCGCCGGCCACGCCGCCGAATGGCTGGCGGCGCACGGCCATTTCCTGAGCTATACCTATTTATTTAAGCCGAATCCGGTATTCCCGGCGCTGAGCGAGTTTGATGGGTTGCTGATTCTGGGCGGGGCCATGAGTGTGCACGATGAAGAAGCGTGCCCGTGGCTCGTGCCCGAAAAGGCTTTTATAAAGGAGGTGTTGCGGGCGGGCAAGGTCACCCTGGCTATCTGCCTGGGGGCCCAATTGGTGGCCCAGGAGCTGGTGCAGAGGTGCGCCCTAACCACGACCCCGAGATGGGATTCTGGACGGTGCGCTTCTCAGCTAAGGCGCTGGAGCATCCGTTGTTGCAGGGTTGGCCCGAGAAGGCGGCCGTGCTGCATTGGCACGTCGATACGTTTACGGTGCCGCCGGGCGCCATCCGCGTGGGCATGTCGGCGGGATGCGCCACGCAGGGCTTTGTGTGGGGCGACGGCATCATTGGCTTGCAGTTTCACCCCGAGTTCACGGTAGAGATGGTGGAGAAGCTCATGGAGATCGAAGGCCACGAAACAGCCGAAGAGCAGGAGTTTGTGCAGACCGCCGAGCAGATTCGCGCCAAGCTAAAATCGGTGTGGAAGGGCCGCAAGCTGCTCGAGTCGCTGCTGGCGAATATGGTGGCGCTCCACGAGGGGGAAGTGTTGCCCTATTAAAACGCAGCCCCAGCGGGGCGACATATTGGTAGTGAAAGGCGGTTTATAAAAGGCTTAAGCCCCAGCGGGGCGACACTCGTTGCAACGAGTGTCGCCCCGCTGGGGCTTTTTTGGCAGTAAATAGATGCTTTCTACCAATATGCCGCCCCACTGGGGCTACGTTTTAGCGACTGCTTATGTATGTGACAACGCATGACGCTCGCTCTTTTGGAGTACAACTCCGAAAGTGCATTGGGCAGCTAGGGTTACCCAAGTGGTTGTAGCAGAATGAAGGAAGATGTCGATTGAAGCGCAGTACTATTCCCTTCCGATAGCGGCTCTGGCAGGGTTTGCGCTATGCATTTACCTGGCTTACCGCTTGGCTAAAGTCAAAGGCCTGAGATTAGCTACACGCTTGATGCTTTGGCTGGTGTGGTTGCTGATGAGCGGCGGGCTACTGTTAGGACTCGTAGTGGTACTACCGTTTCTATTTTTTGTCAATCATCCTATGGATCCAGCGCCTGGGAAATAAAAATCAGAATCCTTTCGGCAGCTCAATTCCTTTGATGGTCTTGTACAAGCTCAGGGCGTTTTGGTCAGTCATGCCGGCCACGAAATCGGTGAGGAGCAGAATCTTCTCGTAGTCGCATACCCCCGCCTGGTGGCCTTCGGCGCGGAACTGCTCGGGGAGCAACAGCAGCAACTTGCGGCTGCGGTGGCCCTGGCTCTGGTCGAACACGGCGCACAGGAAAGCATCGAGCAGCCCACCGAGTACTTCGAATCCCGCCGCTTCAATCTCCAGCACCGGGCGGCTGCGGTAAAGCTTCTCGATGCTCAGGCGCTGCACTTCCTGCAAGTCAGCCCAGCAGCCGAGCTCTTTGATAAGGGGCTGGTCGTATTCGCCGCGGAGGATGGCAGAGGCGTGCTGGGCAAACAGGCCCGCGACCTCGGCCACTAGCTTGCCGATGAGGCGGGCGCGGATGTAGCCCAATTCCTCGCGCCAGTCGTGCCACTGCACGCTGCCTACGCGGCCGGCCGGGTCGTTGAGCATTTTCTTGAGCAAGCCCAGACCGGTTTGCGGCTCAATCAGGCCTAGCTTCAGGCCATCCTCGAAGTCGATAATGCGGTAGCACAGGTCGTCGGCCGCTTCCACCAGAAAGGCCAGAGGGTGGCGGTGCGTGAAGCCCAGCGCGGGGTCGCCTTTCGAAAGCAAACCCAATTCGGCCGCGACGTGCTGGAACCGGGGGCTCTCGGTTTGGAAGTGGCCGTACTTCTTTTCGGAAGCTCCGCCCAGCCTGGCCGCGGCGGGCACCACGCTGGGTTTGGGGTACTTAGTGAAGGCGCCGAGCGTAGCATACGTGAGGCCCAGGCCAGCGGTGCCGGTGCTGTGGGCCGCGTAGGTGTGCGTGAGGATGCGGAAGCCGGCGGCGTTGCCTTCAAAATGCTGCAGGTCGGCTACTTGGGCTGGGGTGAGCTTGTCGAGGTAGGGAGCAGCCGCGTGGCTGGCAAAGTAGCTGCTGATGGCGTCTTCGCCTGAGTGGCCGAAGGGCGGGTTGCCGATGTCGTGGGCCAGGCAGGCGGCGGCCACGATGTCGCCGCAGTCCTGGTCGAGGTTGGGCTGTGATTGGGCCAGGGCGGCATCATTTTCCAGCAGCTGTCGGGCAGCGAGGCGGCCCAGCGAGCGGCCCACCACGGCAGTTTCGAGCGAGTGCGTGAGGCGGGTGTGCACGAAGTCGGTTTCGGGCAGGGGCATCACTTGCGTTTTGCGCTGCAGGCGCCGGAACGCGGAACTGAACACCACCCGGTCGTAGTCCTGCACAAAGGCTCCCCGGACGGGCGCGGCGCTGGGCGGGGGCAACTGCTGGTCGGGGAAGCGGCGCTGCGAAAGCAAACGCGGCCACTGCATGGGCTTCATCAATGAGTGAAGGAGTGAACGAGTGATTGGGCGAAGGAGCGAAGAGGTAAACGAGGAGGACTGAGAACAAGCCCTGAAGTCCTCACCCATTCGCTAATTCACTCATTCACTCATTGGTTATTGAGCTAACTTTTTGTCCAGGAGCTGGAATGGGTTGGCCTGGTTGAGGTTCAGCACGAAGCGGACGCGGTTGAACAAGTCCCGGCCGCTGTTGGGCAGGCCGCTTTCGTACTGCGACCCCGCCACGGGCAGGTACAGCTCAAAGAAGTTGCGGACGAGCGGTAGCACCAGGCCCGCGTCGTAATACAGGCGCTGCGACGAGCCGCTTTCGAGCAGATTGCGCTCGGCGGTGGCCCCAAAATCGGCGAATACGGCCAGGTTGGTGACGGGCAAATCGGCCTGCAGGTTGAGGGTGCTGAGCCACTTGCTGCTGCTGGCAGGCACGTAGGCTTTGAAGGCACCGTCGCGGTTGTCGGTCTGGTGCACCTGGGCGGTGAAGGTGTTGGAAATCTGCTGGCGGTCGAGGAAAGCGGTTTGGCGGCGGTAGTCTGGGCTGCCGCTCAGGCCCATCACGAAGGCGTTGTTGGCGGATTGGGTCAGGAAGCGCCCGCCAAACAGGCGCGCACTCACGCGTTTTTTAGGCGAGTAAAACCGCTCGTAGGTGGCATTGGCGCGCAGCAGCAGGGCCGACCCAGTCAGCGCGTCGCCCTCGGGTAGTTTATCGAGCTGGTTGAGCTCAACGTTGGCGCCCCAGGTTTGCAGCGCATTGCCGCCGCGCACGCCGTATTCGGCAGTGAGAATGTTGGTGAGGCCCCGGTCCTGGTCTTCGACGGAGGTGAGCGCGACTTTTACCTGCTGCTGGGGAGCGTCGTAGGCCGAGTGCGGCAGCACCACGGTGATGCTGGGCTCCAGCTTGAGGTAGCGCTCGAAGCGCTGCAGGGTGAGGCTGGTCACTACCTGGCGGCTGCCCTTGGCCGGTAGTACGTTCAGGTTGAGCGTGGCGATGCCGTTGAGCTCGTTCCGGCTGAAGCTGTACATGGGCATGGCCAGGTACTGCAGCTTTTGGGCGCCAGCAGGCCGTTGTAGAACGCGGCCCCGAGCATGAATTTGTCGGAGGTATTGGCCCCGATTACCGGCATCCAGTTGATGGCGGACCGGTCCCAGCGCTCCACGCTGGCCAGTGGCTGCACGCGCACGGGCTCCCAGCGGCGGAAGTTGCCGTCGCCGAGCGCCAGCCGGTCGTCGCGGCGGTTGAGCTGGGGCGTGAGGTATTCGGCGTCGACCACCACGGCGGCCACGTTTTCCTTGCGGAAGTTGAGCTGGCTTTCGGCATCGTCTTCGGGGTTGCCGAAGGGCGGGGTCCAGAGGGTTTGCAGCACCTTGCCCTGAGCGTCCACCGTCGACACTGGCACGGGCCAGAGCACCGGCGAGTCGGTGCGCACCAGCACCTTCACCTGGTCGCCGATTGTCTGAGTGGCAAAGATGTCCGCATTGTATTCGCGGGTGTTGGTGAGCATCTCGCGGAAAAACCAGTCGAGCTTTTGGCCGGTGCTTTCCTCAAACACGGCCTCCATGTCTTCGGGGTAGGGGTGCCGGAACTGCCACTTGGTGTAGTAGGCCCGCATGGCGTCGTCGAATTTCTCCTGCCCCAGGTAGCCGGCCAGGTACCTGAGCAGCGCGGCCGTTTTGTAGTACACTATCACCCCGTAGTTGCCCTTGCCATATTGGCCCGCTGTGGGGCCCTGCACCGGCTGGTCGAGCCCGCGGCTGGCCATCACCTGGTACGGCAGCTGGTTGAGGGCGCTGGCGGGCAGGTTCTCCAGGCCCAGGGCCGAAACGGCCTGCTTGCTCTTAGCCAGGTCTTTGAGCAGGCCGGCGTTGGGGTTTTCGCGGCCTTCCACCCGCAGCTGCTCGTAGGTGTTCACGCCCTCGTCCATCCAGGGAAGTCCCGCTCGTTGCTGCCCAGGATGCCATAAAACCAGTTGTGGCCCACCTCGTGCACAATGGCGTCGGGCTGGGTCACGGTCACCATGGGGTACTCCATGCCGGAGCCGGCGCTCAGGGCGCCATCCACGGCGGTGGCAGCGGTGTACGGGTATTCGCCCACCCATTGCGAGTAGTAGGTGAGGGCATCGTTGACTTCCTGCAGGCCTTTTATCCACCGCTCCGCATTCTTATTGGTAAACAACACCCACGAGGTCACGCTCCGGCCCGAAGGCAGCGTGACGGCGCCCTTGAGCACGTTGAAGCGTTTGTCGGCAAACCAGGCGAAGTCGTGCACCCGGTCCTGCTTGTAGCGCAGGGTTTTGGTAACGACATCAGACTTTGGAAAGGCCAGGTCTTTGCCGAAGTCCTTGGCCGTCTTTTTAAGCGCTGTAGCCGCGGCCAGGGCATCCATGCGCGCAATTTCGTCGGGGTTCTGGAGCTCGCCGGTGGCGCCCACGGTATAGTTGGCCGGCAGCGTGATGGTCACGTCAAACGAGCCAAATTCGGAGTAGAACTCGCCCTGGTCGAGGTAGGGCATGGGGTGCCAGCCGCGTCGGTCGTACACCGCGGGCTTGGGATACCACTGCGTAATCTGGTAGCTCTGGCCCACGTGGCCCAGGCGCGAAAACGAAGCCGGCAGCTTCACCCGAAACGGCGTGCTGATGGTGGCGCTGGCCCCCGGCGCCAGCCGCTGCGGCAGCACCAGCTTGGCAATGTCGGGGTTTTTGGGGTCGAACTCCAGCTTGGCCGCCTGCCCGTTTACCTTGAAGTCGAGCCCGTCGATAAAGCCTCGCTCCGCCGCTTTAGCGAACTGAAAACGGCGCTTGCCGTTGCGCAGCTCCTGCCTGGCAAAGGCCGTGGTATTGTCGCGGTAGGCATTGGGCCACAGGTGGAACCAGATGAACGACAGGGCCGCCGGCGAGTTGTTGGTATAAGTCAGCTCCTCGCGCCCGGTGAGCTGGTGGGCCTTGTCATCGAGGGCCACGTCGATGGCATAATTGACTTGCTGCTGGAAGTAGGCGGCCGTGGTGGCGCGGGCAGGTTTGGCGGGTTGAGCCACGGCCAGGCCGGGCAGCAGGGCCAGAAGCCCGAGGAGAATATGTTGGGTCATGCCAGGGTAGAAACGGCGAGCGAGTCCGCACTTGCGGACAAGCGAAAGTAGCAGGTGCGAGCCAGGCTCTCGCCGAAAAGGGATTTTATTCTATATATGATGCAGCTCCTGCAGCTATGCCAGGGGCTCCTCGTGCGGGCGGCCCAGCAGCCGCACCGTGCTGTAGCCCACCAGCAGAAATACGCCAAACACCAGCGTCACCCCCAGGCCCGCGGGTACGAAAATGGATGGAGCACCCGGTTCAGAATGTCGTAGAACAGCGTGAGGGGGTTGGCCAGCACGTCCCAGGAATTAAAGCGCAGGAAGCGGCCCAGGTAAATGCCGAAGCTGCCCAGCAGCAGCGCCACTGCCGCAAACACCCAGCTCACCCACACGCCCAGCCGCAGCTCCACCAGCCGCTGCATGTCGGCCAGGGAGGCATAGGCCAGCATCAGGCCGTTCCAGGCGCAGCTCAGAATCAGGGCCAGGTCGTACCAGAGCGGCGCGCCGGGGCGGGGCTCCAGGTGAAAAAGGTCGGTGAGCAGGTAGGGCGCGTTGGGGAAGAACAGCAGCCAGGCCGCGCCCACCGGCACCAGCATCCGGGCCCGCAGCGGCCCCGGGCCAGGCCCAGCATGGTGCTCAGGGCGTAGGGAATCAGGGCCAGAAACAAGTTCCAAATCAAAAATAGGAACAGCAGGCGGCCCGTCATCAGCACGCGGCCGGCAATGAGCAAGATGCTCAGCGTGAGTGAAGTGCCCAGCACAAACACCAGCGTAAGCCGGGCGCGGGACAGGGGCAGGCTGGAAGGAGACAACACGGCAAACAGCAAGGTTAAGTGAGGGAAGATAACGCGCCGCGCAATGGCCAGCGTATAAGCTGGACCCAGGCGGGCACGGGGCCGCAGCATTTGTGGCTAATTTTGCTCCGCTTTCCACAAGGGCAAGCTAATTTCTGGTTCGATGACCTTTTCTCCTACGCTGCGGCGGCCGCTTGGGTGGCTAGCGACCAGCTTGCTGCTCGCCGGCCCGGTGCTGGCCCAAACGCCCGCCAAGCCGCGCCCCGCCACTGCCCCGGCTCAGGCCCAAAGCCCCGACGCCCGCTACCGCAGCGGTAAAGCCCAGCTCGACCAGGGCAACTACCAGGCGGCGCTCAAAACGCTGGAACCCCTGGCTAGGCCCGCTGCCCGCTTTGCCCGCGCCGCCGATGCAGCCTACTTGAGTGCCGTGGCCGCCGCCCGCCTCAAGGACTGGGCCGAAGCCGAGCAGCTGCTCAATCTGCTCCGGACCGAGTACCCCACGTACCCCAACCTGCCCGACGTGCTGTTCTTACAGGGCCAGGTTTCGTTCGAGCAGGGCGACTACGACACCGCCCTGAAAACCCTGAGCCAGCTGCCTGATGCCCGCCTCACCCCAGAGCGCGAGGTGATGAAGGCCACCTACCTGCCGCGCATCTCGGACCGCAGCACGTGGCTGCGGCTGCTGCGTCGCTACCCGGACGACGCGACCCTGGGCCGCCTCTACGCCGACCGCCTCGTGTATGGCCGCGCCTACACCGACGCCGACCGGCCCCGGCTCGAGGAGCTCATCGGCAAGTTTAAGCTCGACCGCGCCCGCTACACCCCGCAGCCCCGCGCCCTCAAGAAAAGCAGCTACAACGTGGGCGTGCTGCTGCCCTTCGAGCCTGAACGACCCCAGCTGGCAAAAGCAGCGCAAGCTGCAGTTCGTAACCGACCTTTACGCCGGCCTGCGCCTAGCCCAGGACAGCCTGCAGCGCGCCGGCCGCACCCTCCAGCTCTTCGCCTACGACACCGGCGCCGACACCCTGACCCTGAAGCAGGTACTGGCTCAACCCGAGCTGGCTAGCATGGATTTGCTGATTGGGCCGGTGTATAAATCCGGCGCCCGGCTGCTGGCCCGCTACGCCCGCGACCACCAGATAGTGTGCGTCAATCCCCTGTCGCAGGACGGCGATTTGGTAGTGGACAACCCCTGGCACTACCTCTTCGGGCCCAGGCTCGGCTACGCAGGGCCGGGTGGCCGCGCAGTTTGCGCTCGGCACTTTCGGGACTGGCCGGCCCGGTATTCTGTTGCAGGAAGAAAGCAAGGACAACACCGATTTCGCCAATGCTTATAAGTCCACCTACGAAGCGGAAGGCGGCAAAATCAGCGTATTGCGGCGCTTCAAGGCCGATACCGATGAAAACGTAAGCGCCGCGTTTGCGGGCCTTGCGCTTTCGGCCAGCAGCCATGTTGTTGTTGCGTCGGAAAACCGCCGGGTGGGCCCCCTCGCCGTGAAGGTGCTGCAGCAGCAGCCCGCCGCTACCCGCCCCGCGCTGCTGGCCCCGGGCTCCTGGCTCGATAACCCCAAGCTGAGCGTGTCGCAGCTGGGCGCGCCCGGCATGTACTTTGTGCACCCCGAGTACTACGACGAGCAGGCGCCCGGCTTCCGGCGGTTCCGGCAGCTGTACCTGCAGCAGCAGCGCATTCCCCCGTCGGTGTATGCCAACCAGGGCTTCGAAATGCTGTTGTACTTTGGCTCGGCACTGTTCCAGTATGGCCCCGCGTTCCAGGCCAGCCTGGCCAGCGCGCCGGCCGTGCCCGGAGCCATTTTCGAGAGCCAGAGCTACGCCGGTGGTGCACACGACAACCAGGTAGTACCCATCGTCAAGCTCACCAATCTGGAGCTGCAAGTGCTGCGCTAGGAGCGCCCTGGCAAAAGACCGGTCAGGCGAGTTAAGGGGCATCACGTCCGCGCTGTCTGTCATGCTGAGCTTGCGAAGCATCTTATCGCCGCGGAACGAGTCGTCCGGACGTGAGAAGATGCTTCCTTCGTCAGCATGACAGATGGCGTGAGTTAAGTTGTCTCTTGCTCAACCCAATTTCTAACTACTCAATCCCGATTACTCCGTTTTTCTATGCTCAACCTCACCACTTCCACCACCCTGTTCGACCGCGCCAAAACCCTGATTCCGGGCGGCGTCAATTCGCCGGTGCGGGCCTTCCGCTCGGTGGGCGGCTCGCCGGTTTTCATGCAAAGTGCTCAGGGCGCCTGGCTGACCGACGTAGACGGTAATCGGTACGTGGACTTCATCAATTCCTGGGGCCCAATGATTTTGGGGCATGCACCGCAAGTGGTGCTTGATGCCGTAACCCAGGCTTTGCCCAACTCGCTGAGCTTCGGCGCGCCCACCCAGCGCGAAGTTGAAATGGCCGAGCTGATTCGCAAAATGGTGCCCAGCATCGAAAAAGTACGGCTCGTAAATTCCGGCACGGAAGCCTGCATGTCGGCCATTCGGGTGGCCCGCGGCTACACCGGTCGCGCCAAAATCATCAAGTTTGAGGGCTGCTACCACGGCCACGGCGACGCCTTCCTGATTGCCGCCGGCAGCGGCGCCCTCACCGCCGGCGAGCCCGACTCGGCCGGCGTAACCCGCGGCGTAGCCCAGGACACCCTCACCGCGCCCTACAACGACCTGCCCGCCGTCGAAGCCCTCATCGCCGCCAACCCCGGCCAAATAGCCGCCCTCATCCTGGAGCCCGTGGTCGGCAACATGGGCTTGGTCGCGCCCGCCGCAGGCTTCCTGCAGGCCCTGCGCGCCCTGTGCACCGAGCACGGCATCGTCCTGATTTTTGACGAGGTGATGACCGGCTTCCGCCTCGCCCCGGGCGGTGCTCAGGAGCTGTATGGCATCAAAGCCGACCTCACCACGCTAGGCAAAATCATTGGCGGCGGCTTGCCCGTGGGCGCCTATGGCGGCCGCGAAGACATCATGAACTGCGTGGCCCCCGCCGGCAAAGTGTACCAGGCCGGTACGCTCTCGGGCAACCCCATGGCCACCGCGGCCGGCATGGCTCAACTTCGCTACCTGCACGAGCACCCCGAGCTCTACCGCGACCTCGAGGCCAGCAGCGCCCGCCTTGCCGATGGCACCCGCCAGATTGCCGCCGAGCCTGGGCCTGAACTACACCGTGAACCGCGTCGGCTCCATGTTCAGCCTGTTTTTCACCAGTGCGCCGGTGAACAACCTGGAAGACGCCAAGCTGTGCGACACTGCCGCCTTCGGCCGCTACTTCCACGCCATGCTGAACCGGGGCATCTACCTGGCGCCCTCGCAGTTCGAAGCCCTGTTTGTGTCCGTGGCCATCACCGATGAGCTGGTGGAGAAGTACCTCACGGCCTGCCGCGAATCGTTGGTAGAAGCCCACAGCGCAAAGTAGCGCGAAGTTTAAAAGTGAGTTTCGCGAAAATGGGCATGGGTTAGCGCACGCGTGCCTACCGAGACAGATGCAGTTTGCGAAACTTTCTTTTTAAACTTCGCGAAACCTTGCGCTATACCTTTGCTCCATGGTAAAACCGTTTCTTTTCGTTCTGCTATTGCTGCTGGGCCAGCTGGCCCACGCCCAAACGCCCGCCGAAGCCAACAAGCGCCTCTTCGATAAGACCATCGACGAGCTGAACTTCCGGACAATGGAGACGGTGTACGACAAGTCGTTTACCCGTGGCAAGTTTCCCATCACGCTGCGCACTGCGGCCGCCCGCCGCAGCTTCGATGAGTTTGGTAATAACGCCGCACTCAAGCAGCTGTTTATGAACTATAACGGCATTGCCGAGCGGTACAAAAACCGCTACGGCAACGGCCCGAACACCCTGGCCGAGTTCGAAAAACAGCTCAAGTCGGTGCTGCTCGACAAGAACTTCGAGTTCTTCATTCACAACCTGCCGCGCGACGAGCGGGTGGCCCTCATTCGGGCCGAGCAGCGCCTCATTCAGCAGGCCACGGCGCAATTCAACGCGTCCGGTGCCCCCGAAGAGGTGGCCGCCGTGCCGCCCGCCGACGTGGATGCCCAGGCCGAAGCGCCCGTTACGGCCCCGCTCACCACACACGACGACGATGCAACGTCCGCTTCAGGCGACGAGCGGCCACTGACTTCCCAGTCCACTGAAGCCGGCCCTGCGCCGCGCCACGACTGGCTCGACTACTTCACCCTGCTGCTGAGCCTGACCAGCGTGCTGATGCTGCTCTATCTCATCACCACGGTGCTGCCCGGGTTGAGCCGGCGCATCAACAACCTTTCGGCCGAGCCGGAGCCCGAACCCGAGCCGCGCAGCCTCGTGAGCCGGCTGCGGCCTACCCGCTCGCAGGGCCTGCGCGAAGACCGGTACGACGAGGACGAAGACGACTACGAGCGCGCCGACCCGTCCCGCCACGACGACGACTAACCCCAGCGTTTGCACCCGCGGAGGAGCGCAGCCTTCCATATTCAGCCCAACTTATTCTAATGATATTAACCGACCAGCAAATTCTTGCGGAAATAGAAAAAGGCACCATCATCATCGAGCCGTACGACCGCAGCTGCCTGGGTACCAATTCCTACGACGTCCACCTCGGGAAATACCTTTCCACCTACCGCGACGCGGTGCTGGACGCCCGCAAGCACAACGAAATCGACACCTTTGAAATTCCTGAAAACGAGGGGTTTGTCCTGCAGCCCGGCACGCTCTACCTGGGCGTGACTCAGGAGTATACCGAAACGCACGCCACCGTGCCCTTCCTGGAAGGCAAGAGCAGCGTGGGCCGCCTCGGCATCGACATCCACGCCACGGCGGGCAAGGGCGACGTGGGCTTCTGCAACCATTGGACCCTGGAAATCAGCGTGTCGATGCCGGTGCGGGTGTACCGCCACATGCCCATCGGCCAGCTGATTTACTTCATGGTGCAGGGCGACGTGGCCACCATGTACAACCGCAAGCAGAGCGCTAAATACAACGACCGGACGGATAAACCGGTGGAGTCGATGATGTGGAAAAACAAGTGGTAGCCTGAGCTGCGGCAGCTATTCGGCCTGCATTTTTCGAACCGTAAGGCTCTTTTCTGCGTTTAACCTGGCAACTGAGGCCCATTCGATTGGCCCGGTCCTTGCGTAAGTGCGTTACCAAAACTCCTACGACGATGACTATGAAAACCGCTTTTGCTGCCCTGACTTTTGCCTTGCTTGCCAACGCTGCTTCTGCTCAGCAAGCTTCCCGCGCATCCATCGTTGAAGTGCGGGACAAAACGCAATCAAGCCCCGGCTCAATCCGGTAGAAGCCCGGGCCGACCGCCTGAGCTACCGGATGTCGCGCGACCTGCGCCTCAACGGCTACCAGACTACCAAGCTCCGCGCCATCAACGCCGATAAAATTGCCAAGATGGCCGCCATCGAACGCAAGAACGCCGGCAACCAGAAGCTTATCGATGAGCAATGCGCCGGCGTCTGCAAGGAGCGCGACAAGGAACTGGTTTCCGTGCTCAGCAACGACCAGTACAGCAGCTATTTCAGCGCGCGTGCTGCGTATTACAAGGCTGACAAGGACTACGCTTCGCAATCGGCCAGCATTCTCTTAGCCGATGCCGTGCAGAATCCCGCTCCGGCCCGGGCTAACGATGCTACTGTCGGGCCCACGAAGCCCAAGCCGGCTAACGCCCCGGCTGGTAATCTTGGCCGGAATGCCCGCTAGTTTTTAGAATAACACCACACAAAAAAGCCCCGTCG
Organism: Hymenobacter humi; assembly: GCF_042665855.1. Lineage (NCBI taxonomy): Bacteria > Pseudomonadati > Bacteroidota > Cytophagia > Cytophagales > Hymenobacteraceae > Hymenobacter > Hymenobacter humi. Next base: position 2,595,225 of record NZ_JBHTEK010000001.1, read on the forward strand.
CAAATCGCGACGGGGCTTTTTTTGAGAAGTTGAGCTGCTTAGCGGCCCTGTTCCTGCTTGTCCAGGTACTCCGACAGCTCTTTGCAGAGGGCCCGCATCTTGGCCGCCATTTCCTTGTCGTCGGTGGCCGTCACGATGTTTTCGGCCATCGAGCCGATGTTGTCCACGCAGAAGCGCTTCATTTCGTCCACGGGCATGTCTTTGGTCCAAAGGTCAATTTTCATGGTGCCCACTTGCTCGCGGTCCCACAGCGCAATGTTGATGGCCTTGGCGAAGTGAATGTCCGGCCCCGCATCGGTGGCCGACCAGCTGATGGCCTCCGGGATTTTGTTCTCGTCGAGGGCGATGCTGAAGCGGATTTCTGATTTCTTAATCACTGATTAGCGCAGATTTTAACGGATTTCACGGATTTTGTAGACGATTGAGGTATTCTCCCTGGCTTTCGTCTGAATAATAGGGTGGGTTGGCGCCAGGATTTCGCCAGGATTTCAAAGGATGAGGTTGTCCGGGCTCAGGACGTAACGGCGCCGTAACAGCTCAACGCGGAGCAGCAAATCAGGTGTTGTAGCTGGCCCGTGAAAATGCCAGCTACAAAATCCGTGAAATCCGCTAAAATCCGCGCTAATCAGTGGTTAGACGTAGTTGTTGAGCATCACTGGCATCACCAGCATCAGGATGTTCTCGTTCTCATCGGCCGTGGTGGGCATGAGCAGGCCGGCGCGGTTGGGCGTGCTCAGCTCCAGGGTGATTTCCTCGGAGTCAATGTTGGAGAGCATTTCGAGTAGGAAGCGGGCGTTGAAGCCGATTTCCATGTCCTCGCCGTCGTACTGGCAGGTGAGGGTTTCCTTGGCTTCGTTGCTGAAGTCGAGGTCCTCGGCCGAAACCACTAATTCCGAGCCGGCCAGGCGCAGGCGCACCTGGTGGGTGGTTTTGTTGGAGTAGATGCTGATGCGGCGCACCGAGTTGAGCAGCTCGGCGCGGTTGATGATGAGCTTGTTGGGGTTGCTCACTGGAATTACGTTCTCGTAGTCCGGGTACCGCTCGTCAATCAGGCGGCACACAAGGCGCATCTGGTTGAAGCTGAAGAAGGCGTTGCTCTGGTTGAACTCCATGGTCACGGGCGTGGCCTCGGAGGGCAGCGTGCCTTTCAGTAGGTTGAAGGCTTTGCGCGGGATGATGAGGTTGGCGGTTTGGCCGGCGCCCACGTCCTGGCGGCGGTAGCGCAGCAGGCGGTGGCCATCGGTGGCCACGAAGGTGACCTGGTTATCGGCCAGCTGCACCAGAATGCCGGTCATGGCCGGGCGCAGCTCGTCGGTGCTCACCGCGAAGATGGTTTTGTTGATAGCCCGGGCCAGCGACGACGACGGCATCTCAATAGGCGACGAGCCTTTCACCACCGGCACGCGGGGGAAGTCGGCGGCATTCTCGCCAGCCAGTTTATAGCGGCCATTAGCCGAGCTGATTTCGATGGTGTAGGTTTCCTCGTCCAGCGTGAAGGTCACGGGCTGGTCGGGGAGGTTCTTCAGGGTATCGAGCAGGATGCGCGCCGGGGCGGCAATGCGGCCGGTATCGCGGGCTTCTACCGGCAGCTCGGTAATCATGCTGGTCTCCAGGTCCGAGGCCGTAATCGTCAGCTTACCGGCCTCAATCTCAAAGAGAAAGTTCTCCAGAATGGGCACCACGGGGTTGTTCGTAACCACGCCGTTGATGCTTTGCAGCTGCTTGAGCAGCGCGGAAGACGAAACAATGAATTTCATGGTGCAAGGCTAGGTTTTGGGTGAGGGAGGGCAAAGATACGCGGCGGGGTTGGGCTTTGGAAGGCCCAACGGGTGTATCTCAAAAAGGCGAATTTTATAGTTGAGCTAAGTGGGCCGAAGCCACGGTTGTGTCGTCCCTTAGCCAGCTCAAGCAAACAATGAAGCAGCTAATTGTTAGGCAGCAAAACTGGCATAGCGCCGCTTGCGCCGCCACGCTCGCACGGCCCCAAACAGCCCCAGCAGCACCAGCGGCGCGCCGATGTTGAGCAACTGCCAGCGGCGGCGCTCCTCGGCCAGCTTCACCTTATCCAGGGGGCGGAGGGTGATTTGCTTGCCGCGCACGGCGATGAGGCCGGTTTCGTCGAGCAGGTAGTCGGTGGCGTTCATTACCAGCTCGCGGTTGGCGAATTCGGTGTTGGCGAGGCGGTCGAAGCCCAGGCGGAAGGGGTTGCCGGTTTTGGGGTCGATTTCCGAGCGGATGAAGTCGCCGTCGGCCAGCACCACGATTTTGGAGGGCTTGGCGTTGGGCGATTTTTCGGGCTGAAACTTCAGGGTGCCGGGCCGGGCGCGGTTGGCAAACAAAGACGTAAACTGGCCTTCGAGCAGGTAGCCCACAGGCTGAAAGCCGTTTTTATACAGCTTGGGATTGGGCTCGAGGCGCGCGTCGTTGAAATTGATGGGCACGGGCGCGGGCAGCACGCGGGTGTAGCGGGAGGTGCTCAGCAGCGGGGTTTTGCGAATTCCGCGGGCCTTTACCGTGTCGAGGCTGCCCGTAAACTTCAGGTACACCGCGTCGAGGTTGCGGGTGATGGGGTGGGCGCTGAACTTGTTGATGAGCGGGTACAGCTGCCAGGGCATGGGCTCAATTTTGGGCTTATTACCGTCCATGCCGGTCACGAGCGGAATTTGGCCGCAGTTGAGGTCGAGCAGCAGGTTCTGGTTGAGGCGCAGGCCGTATTTGAATAACAGGTCGTCGAGGTTGAGGTTGTAGGGCGTGGCCAGGGCCACACCGTTGCGGCTCACACTGTCGAGGTCCACGCGCAGCGCATCGACGAAGAACAGGGCCCGGCCGCCCTGATTGATAAACTGGTCGAGCTTGAACTTGTCGGTTTCAGAATAGGGCGTCTTGGGCTGGGCCACCACCACGGCGTCGAGGGCGCGCAGGTCGGGTACTTTGCTCAGGGTCACGCGATACACGTCGTATTGCTGCTGCCAGGTGCTGAGCATGTCGCCGGCCTGGGCGTTGGTGAGCTCGCCGTGGCCTTCAATCACGCCGATGCGCTTGCGCAGGCTGGGCGTGAGCGTGCGGATGGTGCTGGCTAGCTCGTATTCCAGTCCTTCGATGCTCTGGTTGAGCCGCACGTCGGCCGGGGCAGCCTGGTTGCCACGCAACAGCAGCACGTTGCGGTCCTGGCCGCCCACGCTCACCACGGCCCAGGGAAAGATGATTTTCTCGACGCGCTTGCCGTTTTCGGTGGCGCCCAGGTTGGTGGGCTTCAGGCCTTTCTTGAAGAGCGAGGCGTAGAACTGGTTGCGGGCGGCTTCGGTGCTGGCCGCGCTGGGGTCGATGAAGATGTAGTTCAGGTTGGCCCCGCCGTAGACCTGGAATTCGGTGAGGGTTTCGCGCACGCCCTGCTCCAGGCGGCGGAAAGCCGGCGGAAAGTCGCCCGTGAGATACACCGTGATGGTGACCGGCTGCTTGAGGTCGCGCAGCAGCGTTTTGGTGGCCGGCGACATGGTGTAACGCTTCTCTTCCGTTAAATCGAGCCGGAAAAACAAGCGCTGGGCCGCAAAATTGAGCAGCAGGAGCCCCGCTACCACCGCCGCAAATACCGTTAAGTCGTGCCGCTTGCGCGAGGCAGGAGCCAGGGGAGCCACCGGCGAGTTCGTGAGCGTGTTTTCCATTACCAGTTCCGGCTACGTAAGGCCAGCCGGGTGGCTTGCAAAGCCAGCCAAACCACGCTGATGAAATAAATTAAGTCGCGGGAGTCAACCAAACCCTTGCTCAGGTCGCGGTAGTGGGCCGCAATGCCCAGCTGGCTGACGTAGTAGGCGGGGCTGCCTTCCAGCACCGAGGCCAGCGAATCAAAACCTGAATAAATCAGGAAGCACCCCACCACGGCCACCAGAAAGGCAATAATCTGGTCGCGCGTGAGGGCCGATGCCAGGATGCCGATGGCCGCAAACACCGCCGCCAGGAAAGCCAGCCCCAGGTAGGAGCCCACCGTGGCGGCCGAGTCGATGTTGCCTTCCGGGCTGCCCAGCTTGTACACCGAGTAGTAGTAGAGCAGCGTGGGAATCAGGGCCAGCAAGGCCAAGAGAAAGCACGCAAAATATTTGCCGCCAATTATTTGCCAGTCGGTGAGCGGGCGGGTTAGCAGCAGCTCAATGGTGCCGGCCTTTTTTCCTCGGCAAACGTGCGCATGGTGATGGCCGGAATCAGAAACAGGAATATCCACGGCGCCAGCGTAAACAGCGTCTGCAGGTCGGCAAAGCCGTAGTCCAGCACGCTGCTGTCGGGGAACACCCACACGAACAGGCCGGTCGCAATCAGGAACACGCCCAGCACCACGTAAGCGACGGGCGAGTTCAGAAAGGAGTTGAATTCTTTTTGAAGGATGGTTAGCATATGGTTTTTTAACCGTCTTATTAGACTCACTCGAACGTCATGCTGAGCGGAGCCGAAGCATCTCGCTCGCGTCGTTGAACGATTGGGTCACTATCACACGCGAGATGCCTCGGCTCCGCTCGGCATGACTTTCTTTTTGCCTGCTGTCACGGAACTTGTCACTATTCATTTCGTCAGTTCCCCAAACACCTCTTCCAGGCTCTGGTGCTCCTGCCGCAGGCCGAGCAGTATCCAGCCCTCCTGGCCGGCCAGACGCGACACGGCGGCGCGCACATCGGTGCCGGGAGCAGTGCGGAGCAGGACGGCGCCGTCCGGGGCCAGCTCAACGTGGCGCACGTTGGGCAGCTGGGCTAGTTTGGCCGTGTCCACGGCGCCTTCGAACTCGGCGCGCACCACGGTTTCGCCGGCGGCGCGGGCCGCCAGCTCGGCCACGGGGCTGTCGGCCACCAGCTTGCCCCGGCTGATGATGAGCACACGGGAGCACAAGGCCGTGACTTCGGGCAGAATGTGGGTGCTGAAAATGACGGTTTTGTCTTCGCCCACTTCCCGGATTAGCTGGCGGATTTCCAGAATCTGGTTGGGGTCGAGGCCGGTGGTGGGCTCGTCGAGAATGAGCACGTCCGGGTCGTGGATGAGGGCCTGGGCCAGCCCAACGCGCTGCCGGTAGCCTTTGCTGAGCGCGCCGATTTGCTTGTTCTGCTCGCGGCTCAGGCCCACGCGGCGCACCAGCTCGGCCACGCGGGTGCGCAGGCCGGAGCCGCGCAGCCCGTGCACCGAACCGATGAATTCGAGGTACTCGTGCACGTACATGTCGAGGTACAGCGGGTTGTGCTCGGGCAGGTAGCCCACGTGGCGCCGCACGGCCAGGCTCTCGGTGAGTACGTCGTGGCCAGCCACGCGCACGGTGCCGGAAGTAGGAGGCAGGTAGCCGGTGGCAATCTTCATCGTGGTGCTCTTGCCCGCGCCGTTCGGCCCCAGGAAACCCACGATTTCGCCCTTGCCCGCCGTGAAGCTGATGTTGTCCACGGCATTTTGGGTGCCGTAGGTTTTGGTCAGGTGCTCTATTTCTACCATGTATTAGTTGTAGGAACGCGCCTTGGCGCGTTCGACGGCAGGCTTACTCACTCTAAGATTCATTCAACGACAGAACGCGCCAAGGCGGGTTCCTACTTTTTGGCTGCAGCGGCCGCATTTCCATATCCACGATGTGAAAGTTGAAAGGCGTTTCGATAGAGTAGATAATGGCACTGGCAATGTCTTCGGGCTTCATCATCGAGTCGTTGGCGGCGCTGCCGGGAATGTCGTCGAAGAAATTGGTCTGGGTTGAGCCAGGATACAGGCAGGTGACCTTGATGCCGTCGTTGCGCACCTCCTTAAACAAGGACTGCGAAAAACCGCGCACCGCAAATTTACTGGCGCAGTAGCCAGCCATGTTCTCGATGCCGGTGGTGCCGGCGATGCTGGCAATGTTGATGATGTGGCCCGCTGCTGGCGCTTCATCTGCGGGAGCACGGCGCGCGAGCAGAAGAAGGTGCCGTGCACGTTGGTGTCAAACATCAGCTTCCAGTCCTCGCTTTTGAAGCCGTCGACGGGACCGGCGATGCCCAGGCCGGCGTTGTTCACCAGCACGTGGATTTCGGGGCCCAGCTCGCGCAGGGTATTGGTGAGGGCTTCGGCCACGGCAATTTCGTCGCGCACGTCGCACTCAAAAAACTGAAAACGGTCGTGCTCCAGGCCTTCGGGAGCGGTGCGGCCCCAGCCTGCTACGGTAGCCCCGCGGGCCAGCAGGGCTTCTACGGTGGCGCGCCCGATTCCTTTGCTGGCGCCCGTAACGACGGCGACTTTACCGGTGAGGTCCATTTATCTTTGGGAAAAGTAAGATTGCAAATGCGCTATACGAGTTTGCGGCCGCAAGTTAGCGGCAAGGGGTGGTTCGGGGTGTTGAATGTAGTGGCTCGCACCGGCCTGGGACTGGGGTTGGCCGCGGGCCTGAGTACTTGCGGGCCGGGCCACGGGGGCGACTGCCTCAAAAGCACCGGCGCAATTATTACCCAGCGGCGCGACGTGGCCCCCGACCTGCTCACCGTCACGGCGTACGACAACGTGGACGTGCGCATCGTGCAGGATACCCAGACTTACGCCGAAGTCAGGGCTGGCAAAAACCTGATTGACGACATCGAATTTACCCGCAAAGGCAACCACCTGGAAATTGCCAACACCAGCCGCTGCAACTGGGCCCGCAGCTACGACTCGCCCCGCGAAGTCACCCTGCACCTGCCCACCATCACGAATGTATTTCTGCGCGGGCAGGGCAACGTGAGCACTGTTGGGCACTTTGAAAAGGATACTATTTTCTTCCACCTGATTGGCGCGGGCGACTTTGACCTGACCGTCAAGGCCCGGCAGGTTCACCTGGACTTATACGAGCCTGGGCGATGTGACCCTGCGTGGCAGCACCGAGGAGATGGTCTTCACCTTGGGTGGCGCCGGCCGGCTATATGCTCAGAACCTGAACGCCCGCCGCTGCTACTTCAACCTGACCCGCGACAGCGACGGCGATGCGCACGTGCGGGCCAGCCAGGCCGTGGGCGGCACCGTGGGCGGCACCGGCACCCTCTATTACAGCGGCAATCCTGTTTATACCGACATTAAATTGACGGGCAAAGGCCAGGCGAAAGCGGAGTAGGAAGTAACTCGATTTAATAGTGAGAAGCGGTTTAGGAAGTCCGTCATGCCGAGCGCAGCCGAGGCATCTCGCGTGTGGTGGTAACTCAATCGTCTGTCATGCTCATGTAGCGTCCGCCTGCGAAGCATCTTCTCACGGCTCAACGAGTGGTTCTGACCAGATAAGACGCTTCCTTCGGGACGCCAGATGAGCATGACTGGCGGCGCGAGCGAGATGCCTCGGCTACGCTCGGCATGACGTTCTGCTGGAAATAGGCGACTTTCTAAACAGCTTCTGAGCTGGAAAATTGAGCTACCCTAAGTCACCGAGCCTGCGGCCGAATGAGGATTTCCTCAATCACGGCTTGCGGCGAGAGGGAGTAGGCCGAAAACACCACGTCCGCTACATCTTCGGACTGCACAAACCGGTCAGTGGGCAAGTCGACGCCTTCCCAGCTGGCCGTGAGCGTGGGGCCGGGCAGCACCGCCGTCACGCGCACGCCGCTGGGCTTGAGCTCTTCGCGCAGGTTTTTGGTGAAGCCCAGCAGCGCGTGCTTGGCAATGCCGTAGGAGCCGCCGTTGGGGTAGGCCGTGATGCTGGCGGTGGAGCAGATGGTGAAGATGTGGCCGCGGCCCTGGGCGATTAAGCCCGGCAGCAGGGGCAAGGTGACGTCGTAGGCGCTGAGCATGTTCACGGCCAGCATCTGGCGCAGCTGCGAGCCATCGAGCGGTTCGTCCTGCAGGCGGCCGGGGATAAAGGCACCGGCGTTGTTTACCAGGATTTCCACCGGCAGGCCCAGGCCCAGCACAAACGCGGCAAAGCGGGCGCAGTCTTCGTACTGGCTCAGGTCAGCGGGCAGGGTGTGGAGCACGGCGCCGGGAACATCGGCGGTCAATTCGGTTGTGAGAGCAGTTAAATCGGCCGCCGACCGCGCGCAGGTGGCCACCGGATAACCCGCGCGCAGGAAGCGCGACACTACGGCGCGTCCGATACCTTTGCTGCCGCCAGTCACAACAATTAATTTTTCGCTCGTTTGCACTGTCTTAGGGTTATTTTACGTAAGGTGGCGCGTTGAGCAGATGCTCGTCTGTAGCAACACGGCCGCCCAAACTTCGGTTTTTATTCCCAACAACTCCCCAATGCTTAAAACTTTCGGCACGTTTGTCCTTTTTCTGCGCGGTATGGTGTCCCGCACGGAGCGCTTCAGTGTGCTCTGGAACCGGACCATGGAAGAGGCCATGCTCATCGGGGTCGACTCCATCGTCATCGTTTCCATCGTGTCGGCGTTCATTGGGGCGGTAACCTGCGTGCAGATTGCCTACAACCTCACCAACCCGCTCATTCCGCAGTCCACCATCGGCTACATGGTGCGCGAAATGACCATTCTGGAGCTGGCCCCCACCATCACCAGCATCGTGCTGGCGGGCAAGGTGGGCAGCAGCATTGCCGGCGGCCTGGGCACCATGCGCATCACCGAGCAGGTCTCGGCGCTGGAAGTAATGGGTATTAACTCCACGTCATACCTGGTGCTGCCGCGCATTATTGCGGCCCTGCTCATGTTCCCGCTGCTGGTTATTCTGGCAATGGGCCTGTCCATTCTGGGCGGCTACCTGGCCGGCACGCTCACCGGCGTGATGACGGCGCAGGACTACATCGAAGGCATCCGGACCGATTTTATTCCCTACAACATAGTATTTGCCCTCATCAAGGCCGTGGTTTTTGCCTTCCTGGTGTCGGGCATTTCGGCTTTCAAAGGCTACTACACCACCGGCGGCGCCCTGGAAGTGGGAGCGGCCAGCACGGGTGCCGTTACCAATTCCATCATTGCCATTCTCATCGCTGATTTTGCCCTGGCCGCTTTGCTGCTGTGATTGTGTTTCGGGTTGCTAGTTTCTCGTTACTTGCTTGCCCTGTAGCCGGACTGACAACCAGAAACGAGCCACCAGAAACCAGAAACTCTTATGATAGAAGTATCCAATATCGAAAAATCGTTCGACGGCACGCCGGTACTCAAGGGCATCTCGTGCGTGTTTGAAACCGGCAAGTGCAACCTGCTGCTCGGCGGCTCGGGCACGGGCAAAAGCGTGCTGCTGCAGTGCATCGTGGGTTTGATGAAGCCCGACATTGGCTCCATCACCTTCGACGGCACGGTGTACACCAACAGCAAGATTGACATCCGGCAGGAAATACGCCGCAAAATCGGCATGCTGTTTCAGGGTTCGGCGCTGTTCGACTCGATGACGGTGGCCCAGAACGTGGAGTTTCCGCTGCAGATGCTCACGCCCGAAATGACGCCCGAAGAGCGGCGCGAGCGGGTGGAGTTTTGTCTCAAGCGCGTTGGGCTGGAAGCGGCCGGCGATAAGATGCCCGCCGAGATTTCGGGCGGCATGAAAAAGCGCGTCGGCATTGCCCGGGCCATTGCCCCGCACTGTACCTACCTGTTCTGCGACGAGCCAAACTCCGGCCTCGACCCCGCCACCAGCATCAAAATCGACGAGCCTGATTCGCGAAATCACCCACGAGTACGGCATCACCACCGTCATCGTGACCCACGACATGAACTCCGTGATTGAGATTGGCGAGCACATCATCTTCCTGCACCAGGGCAAAAAGCTGTGGGACGGCACCAAGGATGAAATCCTGAACGCCGAGGTGCCCGAGCTGCAAGAGTTTATCTTCAGCAGCGCCTTGGTGCGCGCCGCCAAGAAAGTAGACGACGAGTCGGAAGGCGGCCTGGCCGCCATTACCGAAGGCGTAACCTACGGCGGCGGCATTTAGCCCAATCTGCCACCCTGAAGCCGGTTGAGCTGTTTTTTGGAGTAATGTAGAGACGCATAGTTGCGTCTCGGTGTCCGCGCCACATGGTTGATTCCCAATAGCAACTGTCCAGCGCGCGTCGTTCAACTATGAGACGCAAGTAAGCGTCTCTACATCAGGCCAGCTAACTCAAAGGCCCGTCCGGCATTGCCGGACGGGCCTTTTTATGCCTGCAGAGCCTGGAGGTGCGCCAGGTGGTGCTGCCCGTGCCAGGCGTATTGGGCCAGGGCCTGGTCCAGGGTAAAATCGCGCTTGGTGCCGGGGTGGTAAAACGTACGTTGCCATTGCTGTTCGCTGAGGTGGTGCAGCAGCGTGACCCAGCGCGTGTGCAGGGCCTCAAGCAGCGTCAGAGACACCGTGATGGGGGTGGCGGCCACATCAGGCAGCTCCGCCCAGGCTTTTTCGTCGTAGGGGCGCACGGTGGGGTGTTCTTCCGTCAGGGCCAGCCGGAAGCGGAAGTAGCAGTTCATGTGCGAGTCGGCGAGGTGGTGAATAACCTGGCGGCCCGACCAGCCGCCCGGGCGGTATGGGCGCTCCAGGGCCACGCCGCCCACCGCTTTGGCCACGGCCGTGAGGTGGGCTGGCAGCTCGGCAATTTGCTGAATCAGCGCCGTGCGTTCGGTCAGGGAAAGGGCGCCCTCCGGCAATTGGGCATGCCCGATGGGATAGCTGAGGTCCATTGTTTCGAATGAAGAATGAGGAATGAAGCAGCAGGCTTGACCACAAAAAAATGAGGAATTGGAAGCAAATTCCCAATTCCTCATTCTTCATTGCTCATTGAGCAAAGCGCCGCGTTACCCGTTGCGCTTGTTCAATTCGTCGCGGATTTTGGCGGCTTTCTCGTAGTCTTCTTTTTCGAGGGCCTGGGCCAGCATTTTCGTCAGCTCGTCGAGCGACACCTGGCCGCTGGGCTCGCGCGCCTCGGGCTGGGAGCGGCTGGGGCGCGGCAAGTCGCTGTCGGTATCCTCGTCTTCGTCGTCCTCCTCTTCCTCGGCCTCGCTTTCGGCTTCGTCCAGGTCAGAAAGGATGATGCCGGCTTCGCTGAGCACGCTCTCGACGGTGAAGATGGGCACGCCGAAGCGCAGGCCGATGGCAATGGCATCGGAAGGGCGGGCGTCGATGTCGAACGTGGTGGCGCCATCGGAGCACACGATGCGCGAGTAGAACACGCCCTCTTTCAAATCAGAAATCACCACTTCCAGAATCACCACGTGCACGTGCTCGGCAAACGATTTGAACAGGTCGTGGGTGAGGGGACGGTTGGGGCTGATTTTCTCGATTTGGATGGCAATGCTTTGCGCTTCGAACATGCCGATGATGATGGGCAAACGGCGGTTGCCGCCCTTTTCGCCCAAAATCAGCGCAAAGGAGCCAGATTGGGACTGGCTGGACGAAAGGCCCAGGATTTCAAGCTGGATTTTTTCAAGGTACTAGGGGAGTGGGTGTCTTACAGACGAGGTTGAAAAGGGCGGCACGCCGGAGCTGTCGGGCTGGTGGATGTAGGTGCAATTAAACAAATGTCCGGCTAACCGGCGCGAAATTGAGTTGCTGCGCACCGCCTTAAAAAGATTTGGGGACTTAGGCGTCAGATTTCCCTACGAAAACCCGACGTCTAAGTCCCCAAATGCTTGAAAAAATATTAATTCAGTTCTTTTACGGCCGCCGTCAGCTTGGGTAGTACGTCGAACACGTCGCCCACAATGCCGTAGTCAGCCGCCTTAAAGAAGGGCGCTTCCGGGTCTTTGTTGATGACCACAATCACCTTGCTGCTGTTCACGCCGGCCAAGTGCTGGATGGCGCCCGAAATGCCGCAGGCGATGTACAGGTTCGGCGACACGGTGATGCCGGTTTGGCCCACGTGCTCGTGGTGAGGGCGCCAGTCGACGTCCGACACCGGCTTGGAGCAGGCCGTGGCCGCGCCCAGGGCTTTGGCCAGGTCCTCAATTAGGCCCCAGTTCTCGGGCCCTTTCATGCCGCGGCCACCGGATACCACGCGGTCGGCTTCGGGCAGCAGGATGCCGCCGGCCTGGTCCTGCATCACCACCTGCGTGGGGGCATCGGCAAAGTCAGCGTCCGAAAGTTGAGCCGTGAAGCTCACCACCTCGGCAGTTTTGCCGGCTTCGTGCTTGGCTTCGGTCGAGTTTTTCTTGACGGCAATGATTTTGCGGTCGCCGCTCAGCACCACGTCCGAAAACGCCTTGCCCGAGAAAGCACCGCGGCGCACGATAAACTGGCCGTCGGTGGACTTGGGCAGCTCCACTACGTTGGTGGCCAGGCTGGCCTTGAGCCGCACCGACAGGCGCGAGCCTACGGCCGCGCCAATGTTGGAATTGGCCAGGATAATCACCTTGGCCTGCTCCTGCTCGGCCGCCGTGGCGATAAGCTTGGTGTAGGCGTTGTTTACGAAATCCTTGAGGCGGGGCTCGGCATCGTAGAGCACCTTCGTGATGCCCTGCTCGCCCAGCGTGGCCAGGTTAGCCTGGGTGGCTTCGCCCACAGCAATGGCCGTGGCGGTGGTGCCCAGCATGGCAGCCACTTCGGCGCCGTAAGAGGCGACTTCCAGCGACGACTTTTTTACTTCGCCGTCGGCGCATTCAACTACAACTAATACAGACATCTTTTCTTAATGAAGAATGAGGAATTAAGAATGAAGAATGAGCAAACGGAAGAACAGGCCTAACGCCAATTCCTCATTCCTCATTCTTCATTCTTCATTAGATAACCTTGGCTTCGTTGCGCAGCAGCTTAATCAGGTCGCCGGCGCTTTCGGCCGGGATGAGCTTCACGCCCTGCTTCTTGGGCGGCAGTGCAAACTCGGTAACCTGGGTGCGGGCGGGCTCTCCTACCGGCTCAACTACTTTCAAGGGCTTGGTACGGGCCGTCATGATGCCGCGCATGTTGGGGATGCGGGGCTCGCACATGGGCTGCTGGCACGAGGCCACGAAGGGCGTGTTCACGGTTACAATCTCCTTGCCGCCTTCGATTTCGCGCTCCAGCGTGGCGGTGTTGCCGCTCATGTCCAGCTTCATGGCCGGTGCCACCGTGGGGATGCCGAGCATTTCGCCCACCATGCCGTGCACCTGGAAGCCGTTGTAGTCGATACTTTCCTTGCCCATCAGAATCACGTCGTAGGCGCCTTCTTTGGCGATGGCCGCAATTTGCTCGGCCACAAAGTAGGCGTCCTGCGGCGCGGCGTTCACCCGGATGGCGTCGTCGGCGCCAATGGCCAGGGCCTTGCGGATGTTGGGCTCGGTGTCGGCTTCGCCCACGTTGAGGACGGTAACGGTGCCGCTGCCGGCGGCTTCTTTCAGCTCAATGGCGCGGGTGAGGGCGTATTCATCCCAAGGGTTAATAACGAACTGCACCCCGGCCTTGTTAAACTCCTTGTTATCAGGAGTGAAGGTAATTTTGGTGGTCGTGTCGGGCACGTTGGAAATACAAACCAGAAACTTCATCTAAACGGGCTTAGTGTGAGCGAAAATCAGGAAAAAGGCTGCATGCATAACAACCTGCGGGAACCTTCCGGCTTTGGGCAGCGAACCCTATAAACAGATATACGCTGGAAAAGCCGCAATTTTGCCCCAAAGGTAAACAAAACTCCCTCCCTGATGAACACTCCGGCCACCCGTTTGCAGCAGTTATTGGCTTTCTATGAAGACGACCCAACCGATGCCTTCACGATATATGCCCTGGCTACTGAATACCGGGCCCAGGAGCCGGAGCGGGCCTGGGAATTTTATCAAAAACTACTGAGCGAACACCCTGACTACGTGGGCACGTACTACCACGCCGGCAAGCTGTTGGAGCAGTTTAATAAGAAGGACGAAGCCGAAAAGGTTTACCGCACCGGCCTGAAAGTGGCCCGGTCGGCAGGCCAGCAGCACGCCGCCAGCGAGCTGCTGCAGGCCCTGAACAGCTGCCTCGGCCTGGACTACGAGGACGACTAGGCCCGGCTTTTTTAAGGATGCAGCGGGCAGGTGGGCCCTTTACAATACCGACGAGCTGTCCAAAATAAATATCCCGGCTCTTTCAGCAATCGGGGTAAGTCCTGAGTCCCGTACATGCCTTCGCAGCCGCGCCCCGGAACATCGAGCCGGACGCCCGGTTGTTCCAGACTTCTCAACCCTCCCCATGGCCCATACCGAAACCCACGCCCAGGTGCAAGACTACTACGGCACCCAGCTGCAAACCAGCCAGGACCTGCTCACCAACGCCTGCTGCACCGACGACATTCCGTTGGCGCACCGCCGTATTCTGGCTCAACTCGCGCCCGAAGTGCTGGACAAATACTACGGCTGCGGCGTGTGCATTCCCGAGGCCATCGAAGGCTGCACGGTGCTGGATTTGGGCAGCGGCTCGGGCCGCGATGCTTTCCTGCTCTCGAAGCTGGTGGGCGAAACCGGCCACGTCATCGGTGTGGACATGACCGAGGCTCAGTTGGACGTAGCCCGCCGAAACATTGCCTTCCACACCGAAAAGTTTGGCTACGCCCAGCCCAACGTGGAGTTCCGCCACGGCTACATCGAGGATTTGCAAGCCGCGGGCCTGCCCGACAACAGCGTGGACATTGTGGTGAGCAACTGCGTGCTCAACCTGAGCACCGACAAGGAAGCCACCTACCGCGAGATTTTCCGGGTGCTGAAGCCCGGCGGCGAGCTGTTCATCGCCGACGTATTTGCCGACCGCCGCGTGCCCGAAGCCCTGCGTCAGGACCCCATTCTCTACGGCGAATGCCTGAGCGGGGCGATGTACACCGAGGATTTCCGCCGCTTGCTGCTAAGCTTGGGCGTGCACGATTACCGCCTGTTTTCCAGCCGCCGCCTCACCATCAACAACCCCGAGATTGAAGCAAAAGTGGGCAACATCGGCTTCTATTCATTCACCGTGCGCGCCTTCAAGCTCGACCTCGAAGACCGTTGCGAAGACCACGGGCAGGTGGCTACCTACCTGGGCACCGTGCCCGGCCAGCCTACGCAGTTTGTGCTCGACGACCACCACACCTTCGAAACCGGCCGGCCCATGCTGGTGTGCGGCAACACCGCCGATATGCTGAGCCGAACGCGCTACGCGCCTTATTTCCAGGTGGTGGGCGATAAGAGCCGGCACTTCGGCCTGTTTGATTGCGGCCCGGTGCCCGCAGCAGCCAAAGCCTCGGGAGAAGCGGCCAGTGGCGGCTGCTGCTAGCGTCGGTGCCTGATAAAAGAACGCTCAAGCAGCGCGCAGCGGGAACCTCACCCCCGGCCCCTCTCCAAAAAGAGGGGAGCCTGACGTTTACCGACAAACAGGAAGGTCCCACTCAATTGAGCCGGGACCTTCCTGTTGTTATGAATTGAGCCAAACCGTGTGCCGTGGCTCCCCTCTCTTTGGAGAGGGGCCGGGGGTGAGGTTGCCCCGCTCAGCATGACCGTTTTTCATTGCCCTTATTTTTTAGCAATACGGGCCCTAATGCCAGCTATAATCGGCATTAGCTCCGGCGCGGTTCGGGTGAGCAGCACACCCGCCCCGTACACCAGGGTGAGCACCCCGCCGCGCAGCAGCAGTGTGAGCCAGGCGTTGGACAGCGTGGGCATCAGCCAGGCGAGGGTGCCGGCCACGGCCGCCACGGCCAGAATGCGCGCAATGCTGCCATCAAACGGCTGCAGGCCATAATTGCGCCACACAAACCACGTGCGAACCGCGTTGATGCTGACCAGCGCGATGCAGTAGGCCAGGGCCGCGCCCGCTAGCTGCAGCCGCGGAATCAGTACCCAATTCAGCCCAACCACGGCGGCGGCCAGGGAAATATTGAATATCAAATCGAACCGGAACCGCGGCGAGGTGGCCACGATGATGCCATTGACGCCTGTGATACCATCGACGAGCCGGCCGGCCAGCAGGAGCAGCACCGCCGTGGTGCCCACGGCGTATTCGGGCCGGTGAATCAGGCCGTAGATGAAGTCCAGATTCAGGCCGATGCCCAGGGCCAGGTAGCAGCCCAGCAAGGTGTTGATGCGCGTGCTTCGCCGGTAAAAATCGGCCATTTTGGCCATGTCGCCTTCTTTCCAGTACTCGGCAATCAGCGAGAAGGCCGTTTTATAAAGGGCGCGAAAGGGCAGGACCAGGGCTGTGCTGATGTTGGTGGCAATGAGGTAAATGCCCGCCGCCGCAAGGCTCAGCTTGGTGCCCACCAGCATGGTGTCGATGTTGAGCAGGATGGTGCCGGAAATGTTGCTCAAAAGCATAAACGCGCCAAAGCCTAGCATTTCGCCCAGGGGTTTGATGCGCAGCGACGCGCGTGTGGGCCGCAGGTGCAGCTCGCCAATGGCTGCCAGGTACCCCGCCAGCAGCAGCGCCACCACGGCGTAGGCGCCCGCATATGCCAGCACAAACCCGTGAAAGCTGAGGTAGTGCTGGCTATAGGCCACGGCGGCCCCCACCAGCATCAGCCGCAGCAAAATCTCCTGCGAAAACGAGGAAAACGAGGTATGAAACAGCGAGCGCAGGTAGGCGTCCTGCAACGAGCCCATTAGTATGCAGCCCGCCAGCCCAATGGCCACCAGGTAGTGCGAGGATAGCAGCGCGGCATCGTCGCCCTTGGCGTACCACTGCAGCACCAGCGGCTTGCCCGCCCACAGCAGCAGCGCCACCAGCAGAAACCCGACCACGGGCGGCCCCAGCAGCAGCGGGAAAAAACCGGCGTGGTTGCGGCCCTGGTTCCGGAAAAACGGGAAGTACCGCATGCCCGTGCTGGCCAACCCAAACGACGACACCTGCGCGGCAATGGTAGCCAACGGCACCAGCACGGCCCCCGTCAGGCCAATCTGCGCTGGCGAGAGCAGCCGCGGCATTATCAGAATGGTATTGGCAAAGCCAATGGCCAGGCCGACATAAGAAATCAGGGTGTTGCGAATGCCCTGGCGCTGAACGATGCCCAAAAGAGTGACTGAGTGGGAGAGTGACTGAGTGAAGTAGGTGGGCTAGGCCGGGTAATGCCGCGAAATTTCGTGGCCCGTGAGGAAAGCCGCCCCGCGCTGGCTCAACTGCCGCATGATTTCGTGAAACTGCCGGGGGCCGGTAGTGGTATTGGCGGGGTCGAAGTTTTCGTTGTGCCACAGCACCGAAGCCACGCCCCCAAACTTTTCAATTTCGGCAAATAACGGGGTTAGCGCGGGCAGGATTTCGTGGGCGCCCAGCTGCAGGTAGTTGGGATGGTGCAGCGTGGCATCCATCACGTTCAGCGGTATTTCCAGGAAATCGTGGGCCGTGCCGGTGCCAAAGTTGAAGGGATAAAACGGATGACAGTAGGAGTTGCGAAAGCCGAAATGCTCGGCAAAGCCCAGCGTAGCGTCGTACTGAAAGCCAGCCTTCTCAATCCAAGCAGGCGTGTTTCTGGGCTCCCAGCGCAGGTAGTGAAAGCGCAGTCCTTGCGTTGCTTGAGCTAAAATGTGCCGCTCCTGGGCCAGGCGCTGGGCATCAGTGGCTGTGCCGATGCTGCCGTGCAGGCCCACCTCGTGGCCCTGCGCCCGCAGCGCCGCCAGGCGCTGCTGCAGCTTTGGAGTCACTCGTAATCGGCATTAGGTGTGCCATCAACTCCGGGTTGGTGGGCTGGAAGGATAAAAAATGTGGATTTCGCTCCGTATGGAGCCATGGCGGCCGCTACGTTTTCTAAATTGTCCCAGGCATCGGCCTCCGTCAGATGTCGCCACAACAGCTGGCCGAACTTTGCCGGTTGCCGCTGCTGCAGCGCAGCTTTGGCAGGTGCCTTCCAGGCGCTGCGCAGGTTGTCGATATCGTGGCTGATGAAGGCTGCAAAAGGGGCCTTTTCAGCCCAATACCGAGGGAGGACCGCCTGGCCGGTTACGTGCTCAATGGCGGTTTTAAGCACGTCGAAATAGTAATTGACCACCGGCAGTGCTACAAAGCCATGCTGCTTTTGCACACTGGCCGCATAGGGAAACCGCCCGTGCCGGTCACGGCCATCAGAGTAGAACTCCTGCCAGCCACTGAGGAGGTAGAAGGCGGCCGAAATGATGTCGGCGTTGATGGTGGCGCGGCCGGGTTTTATCTCAATTAGCGATGCCTCAGGGGCCGCATCGAAGAAAAACGGTACGTCCGTGCCCTGCCATTCTCGCCAATTGGGCGCCGGTGGATAAGGCTGGTCCTGGCGGAAAAAATCGCCGGCGCCGTCCTTTATCTCAATGGCTGGCTGCGTGGCCGCGTAGCCAATACTTACCGCCGATACGTTGTCATACGCCAGCCTGAAATGCTGCAGCACGTAGGCTAGTCGCGCCTCGACCGAGACGGGCGCGGCCACGAGCGGCGGCAGGGAAGACGAGGGAGCAACGGCGGGCATTGCGGTAAAAGTACGGCGGGGCTTGCCCGTGCTCACTTGGGCAAGGGCCGGGCTTCGAGCCATTGGTTGAGCAAGGCCAGCGTGCGGAGCTGGCTGCGGCCTTCGTCGGGCGTACCCAGGGTGGCGTTGTAGTAAGCGGCGCGGCGGTAGAGGTCGGCGGGCTTGTGGCGGGCGTACCGTCGCAGCGCCTCGGCTAGTTCCGTTGGGCTGTTGGCCCGTTCAACCAAGCCCTGGGCCGCGTAACCGTAATAATCGTCCGTCAGCGGGTTGGTGCCGAAGCGGTAGTAGATGCTGGCCACGTTCAGCAGCGTGGCCTCAAGGTGCGTGGAGGTGTCGGCGGCTACCAGCGCATCCTGCCGCAGTAGAAAGTCAAACACGTTTTCTTGCCGGGCGCTCGACCACTGTAGCGCCGGCAGCAGCTTGCGCAGCGGCTCAAAGTCGCGCCCGTCGCTGGGGTGGGGGCGTAGCGTGAACGTGAGCTCCGGCAGCTCGCGCAGCAGATAGACCAGCGCCTCGGTCAGCGGGCCCAGTGGGTCGTGGATGTTGCAGGCCACGCCCACGCGGCGCACGGCCGGCGCGGTGTTGCGCCGGGCGAGGTAGGCGTCCGCCTTGGGCATGCCCACCAGCTCAACCTGGCCTTGCACGGGGCCGCAGAGGCGGTATTTGTCGAGCGCGTCCTGGCCTTCCAGCAGGCTGAGGTCGAAGCCCAGGGGCGGGAAGTTGGCGCTTACGCTGGCGTGCTGCACGTAGGCTGTGGGCACTCCTCGGCGCGGCAGGCCAGCAGCAGCGAACGGGTGTCGTCGTTGTGGTCATTAGAAAAGACCACCGCCCGCGGCCGGTAGTGGCGCAGCGCGCGGCGGTACACCTCGTAGTAGCCGATGGCGTAAAAAATGAAGTCGAAGAACCGCCAGGCTCGGCTGCCGACTGTACGAATAAGCCCAATAAAGGCCAGCGGAAATTGCCAGTAGTACAGCAGCTTGCGGCGCAACGATAGCCGGTTTACCGTGGCAGTATACCGGCCAATGTTCTTGGCCTGGCCCGCTACCAGCACCGCATCGGGCCGGGCTAGTTTAATGAATTCCAGCGCGTCGTAGTTGTTGGCGCTTACCACGTACAACCACACTTTACCGTGCAGGTCCTCGCGGTTTTTAATAGGCTGGAAGATGTTGCCCACCAGCCGCAGGCCCGCGTAGCCCAGCACCCGTGCCAGTCGTTTCAGCGGATTGGCCGGTGAGATGCTGGCGAGCGCGGCCGGCGGCAGCGCCGCAAACACCGCCGTGAAGCGCAGCTGCAGAATATCGCGCAGGCGGGCAAGAATTGAGCTATTAGCCATTAGCTGATAGCCGTTAACTTTAAAATCATAACAATGGGCTAACCAAATCGGTTTACTAATCGCATCCTGAAAAAGAGGCTATTAGCTAATAGCCAACAGCTAACAGCTTATAGTGCCTCCCACGTCAGGGGCGTGCCGGGCTTCAGGTCGCGGGTGGCTTTGCGGCCCAGTACAATTTCCCAATTCCGGGGCCAGAGACCGTCGCCGGGCCGGATGATTTTCAGGTTTTCCGTTGTGAATTCCTCGCCGGCCGCGATGGGCCTGGCCACGTAGATGCTGCGCTTGTAGAGCCGGCTTTTTCTTCGCCGGCCTGGATGCAGAGCTGCACCGTGCCCAAGGCCTGATGCGCCCGTTCGGTTTCTTCCACCAGCATTTTCAACTCGTGCGGCTCCAGCGAAAAGGCAGAGTCTACGCCGCCCTCGGCGCGGCTCAGGGTGAAGTGCTTTTCGATGACGCAGGCACCCAACGCTACGGCGGCCACGCTCGCGCCCACGCCCATGGTGTGGTCGCTCAGGCCGATGGGGCAGCCGAAGGTCTCGGCCAGCACCGGAATGGTGCGCAGGTTGGTGTTGGCCGGCGAGGCGGGGTAGGTGCTGGTGCATTTTAGCAGCACCAGGCTCGCGGCAGCCGGCTTCGCGCAGCACCCGCACGGCGTCGTCTATTTCGGCCAGTGTGGCGGCGCCGGTGCTCACTATCACGGGCTTGCCGGTGGCGGCTACTTTGCGCAGCAGCGGCCAGTGGGCATTTTCAAACGAGGCAATTTTGTAGGCCGGCACGTCCAGCTGCTCCAGAAAGTCTACCGCCGTCTCATCAAACGGCGAGCTGAAGGCCAGCATGCCGTGCTGCCGTGCCCGGGCAAACAGCTCGGCGTGCCACTCCCAGGGCGTGTGTGCCTCTTCGTAAAGCTTGTACAGATTTTTGCCTTCCCACAGCGACTGACCTTCCTCGTCGATGGCAAAGCCGGTGTCCATGGTGATGGTGTCGGCGGTGTAGGTCTGCAGCTTGAGGGCATCGACGCCCGCGGCAGCAGCGGCATCCACCAGGGCCAGGGCGCGCTCGAGGCTCTGGTTGTGGTTGCCCGACATCTCGGCAATGATAAATGGCTTGTGGGCGGGGCCAACCGGACGGCCACCGATGGTAATTTCGGTCATGTTTGACGGGAAGCGAAGTAGGGCGGCAAAGGTAGGGCTCCGCGCAGGCAAGGCCTGACAATTACTCGTAGCCCTTCGCGGAAGGAGGCTTTCCAGGTGTGTTTTTGCCAAAGATGTACCAACGCAAGGGGTACGTTTAGCGCAACCGTTCCGAGTTTACGAAACTCATCGCCTAAACGAGTTTCGTAAACTTTGATTGGTAGACGAGTTTCGTAAACTCAATACACGCGGTGGAAGACGATTCTAAGCCCTCACGGAACTTGCAGGCCGTTTAGTTTGCGGTTCAGGGAAAGGAGGGTAAAAACAAGAAAGCCCGTTCTTCATAGAATGAGCTTTTCTTGTTGAAATCTTCAAGACGTAGGTACCGCCTACGTCCAGCGATGCCTTTTTTCTTATAATTAAGGAATAAACTCCTGTGTGTAACACCCCTTGTCTTTCTTAAACAGTCCTTTCTCGAAGGCTGCTTTATGCAATTTCGGTAACTTCTTAAATTCTTTCCTTCGGCGTCTAACGACCTGCTTGGGCGTTATAAAATCATGAGTACTTCTTAACAGCATGACCACCTCAACGTCATCACAATCAGCGGTAAGTTCGATGGATGCTGGCTCCATTCCAATATCAATTAACAATAGTTTTTTCACGGAAACAGGGACGTCTATTTGAAAAGCCCCATCTAAATCTGTTTTACCAACTATAATGGTGTCATTAATCATTATCGGAAAGTATGATAAAGTCCTAAGACGATCATCAATCAATCGTCCTGTAATGGTTTTCTGCTGGGCATAAAGGCGACTCGTTGACCAACTGAGCACCAGCCAAAGAAGTACGAATTGCTTCATTGTTTTAAGGAGAGGGGTGGGCTGCCTTCCCTTGCGCTACGTGCTTGGTCCGGCGGTGTTTTCCTTTCGGGTGTGCGGGAACAGAACGTGGACCTAGCGACCATGCTAGGCCGCTTGGTACAACGGCCCCAAAACTGCCGAGGAGCGAAACAAGAAAAGCCAGCGCAGGCGCGGCATATAGGACCGGGACGATGCCTTAAGCTAAAGGTAGATAAGGCCTGTTTCTAGTTTAGCGAAAGGGTCCAGATACCGGGCGGTGAATGATGTAGTCATACAGCACCACCTGGCCAACTTCTACTCGGTAGAGGTAGTAGTGGTCCTCTGGCGCGGCTGGGGGCACCAACAACCTGATCTTTAAGGCTTGGGCGCGTTCGCTGGCAGGCGTTTCCCGATAATCTGTGTCCGAGACGATCGCCGCGGCCGTAATCTCTTCGTTCCCAAATTTTGCGGCAATCCCTTTTTCAAGCAGTGCCAGCACGTCCGCCGAATCGGGCTGATTCCCTCCCGGGTAGGCTGTTAGCGGGACCACGAAGCCTTCGCCGTTGACTACCCCGCCAAAGGGCCAAAACCCCTCCATTTCGGTAAGAAAGGTAGTGGCTTGGTGCACCATGATTTGGAGCAACTCCTTCGTTTTTATTTCCACGGCACAAATCAAGGTGCTAGCAGCGAAACCAGTGTTTACTGAAAGGGCCCGAATCACAAAACGAGGATATTCTTATTTCGAAACGGCGTCCCTCTTGGATTTCGATGGTAAGGTCGCGCACGCCAAGTTTGGCCGAATGACCCGTTCAAACCACGCCAAGACCTCCTCTTTCTTCGCTTCCGCCACGTCCTTGTTGAAGCCTTGCCATTCGGTACTAGCCGTGAAGTCCTTGATGGCGTTTATGTGCACGTCCGTGTGGGTGGGAGTGTTACGGGGCACTTCTAAAAGCACCAAAAACTGGTGTTCCGGGTCGTAGAAATAAAAGTAATGGGGCGCATTCGGTTCCTCCCCTAGTCCGTCCGGAAACGAGCGCGTATCGTCAAAGCGGCCCGTGGCCTTGAGCGCCGTGAGCCGTTGAGTAATGCCCTCGCTGGGACAGGCCACCACCACGGATTCGCAGTACACGTGCGACCCCGCCCCCAAGAAGCCGCAAGCGGCAAGCACCCCGGATAGGAGCAGGTAAACGAGCCGCACAAGAGTTGTTTTCACGAAAAGACCGCAGGAGGAAAGGCGAAAGTAGCGGTACCACCCTTACGTTCAGCGAAACGGTCAGATCCGCTGGAAGGAGCGTTATTGGTGCCTCTGTTCGGGCTAATACAGTACCTTTCGGCACGCTGCGTTCCGCCTTTGTCACTTCAGCCTCGCACTATGCACCCAGCCCGGCTTTCTTTGCTGCTTAATGTCGTCGGCGCGCTGCTCGCTGTAGCCGGGGCAACCCTGCGCCTCAACCACCTCATTTCCTTTGGCCTGTGCTTTGCCCTTATGACCGCGGCGATGCTGGCTACGTGGGGAGCGCGCAGGTTGAGAAAACGCTCCACTAGCGCCTGAAGCGGCCAGTCGGCACTTGGGTTGGTACTCGTGCGCTAACGGTGGTGCTACCGGAGTGTAAGCGAGGTTAAGGCGTTACGCCTAACCCGCCACGGGCCGGGACTCCAACCGCTTAAAGTAATCATGTCTATTAAAAGGGTAAGAAACCGAAACGAGCTCCGTGTGGCGGAAGAAGCGTTTGGTTACATAGGCTTGTGGTGCCTGTCAGTGATAGGCCGTCGTTGCCGCCGCCAAAACAGCAGCACCAAGCCCCCAATGTGGGTGACGGCATACACCACCCAGCTCAGCACATTCAACGGGTCGCTTGCGATTTTTTCGCGCTGGGTGAAATTCAGCCACAGGGTTGCGGCCACCACCGCCAAGACCACGGTTCGGCTCCACCGCTTGCCAGAACGCACGGCGTAGTAGGGGGCCGCCATCAACGCAAAGGAAAGGGCCGTGCTGAGGTGGATTAGGTAAGGCCACGGCGTGGACCTGAGCGGGGCAAAGCCCATCATCCACCGGGCGAGCAGCAGGAGATAAATCGCCACCAGCCCTGTAAGGAGCAGGTGGGAGGCTAGGACGTCGTTCCTATCCTTTTTGGCAGCTTCCATCGCGAGAGCACTTCATCCGAAGCACGAACCGGGCAACGGTTAGCCAAGATAAGGCCATGGAAACGCAGTTTATCGAAAGGGTCTGAATCGCTGAAAGGAGGTTTTTAGTTATCAGAATAATAATAGGCCACCTTCTGCTTGACGGCTACCACCCCGCCTTGTTCCTGCATCCACGCGTCCACCGTCTGCAGCCCACCAGTTCGCGGGTCCAGCACCCACACGCGCCCGTTGGACCGAACGCAGTACGCCCCCACAGAGGCCGTCACGTACAAGCGAAACAGCCCCTGCTTATACCGGGCGATGCCGGGGCCGGGTACCTCGGCGCACGAGAAGAAGACGCTGGACATCTCAGGGGACGCGCGGAAGCTCAAGAGCCCAACGGGCCGGCGGCGTTGATACGCCACGGCCTGGAAGTGCAGCGTGTCCCAGCGCCAGTACTGTCCGAGGTCCTCGCCCGGTTGGTAGCGTTGAAACGGTCCGGCCGACAAGTATGCCACCGGAACAATGCGGCAGCTGCCTTGTCGGCGGTACTGCTTCAGGGAATGAAACCCCCGGTGTCGGCGTACTTAAAATTCAGCCAGCCCTCTTCCTGGACAGCGCGTTCGACCAAGGCCGCAGCTTTGCGCCAATAAGACGGGGGCAGTTCCAATGTGTCAGGCGGAGAAAGCAACCGCGCGCGTGGTGGCTTCCCAGCATCCCCCAGGGCATCGGAGTTACCAATAAAAAGCAGCAGAAGTAGCAAACCGAATAGAGGGCGCACGGAATAGTGGAAACAAGTGAGGAAGATTTATTATAGCCAAAGTACTGGCTAAGCGGTAATACCTGCTCCTAGAAGTTTACCCAAACGGTATGAACATAAACGCACGCCGTTCAGCTGAAGGAAGGCCACGTGAAATAGAGTACCGCTCCTTGCAGCAGCGTCAGCCCCAGGGTCACGCCCCAGAAAGCAGCTTTGCGGGTTTTATGGTGCAGCAGCCACATCGCCGCCCACGCGCCGGGCGCAGCGCCCGGCAGCGTCGCCCAGTGCAGCGTTTTTTCGGCAATGCGCCGCTGGCCGCGTTGGGCTTTGCGTTTGTCCCAGGCGAAGAGCAGGAAACACAGCAGATTGGACAACAACAGGCCACTCAAGACTATTTTCATCGTGCCCGCAAGTTATAGAGCTGCGTTCAGCCAAAGGGTCAGCCAATTATACTAGCATCGTCACGCACTAGGCTATCGACTGCGGGAGGGTACAATCCAGAAGTGGTGCAGCAAGGCATAGCACGCCCCGCCAACTGCCCAGCCCAGCCCATCAAAAAAGCGCACGCCGCTAAAGGCCGGGAAGCTTGGGCTCGCCCAGACCGGGGACGTGACCCCCGCCGCTAAAACTAAGCCCAGCCCTGGCGCCGACCAAGGCGTCAGCTGCCAGCGACGAGCGGCGGCGGCGTAAGCGGCAACGAAGGGCACGTAGAACGCCCAGCCGAATACGACGCTATAGAACAAGTTGTAGGTGAATCTCATCTGACGCGGTAGCGCATCTCCGGTGGGGAGCGTGAGAAGGGCGGCCGCGAGCACCAGACTCACCAAGAGGACGACGATGGTTTTAGCGGGGGAGAACATAAGGCCGCAAAAGGTAGCGTTGCCAGAAAGACTACCTAGGAAGTGTTAACAGTGAGAAGTAAATTGGAGCATGGATTTTCTGCTAACGGAAGCGCAGTGGGCACGCATCGCGCCCCTGCTGCCGGGTCGAGAAGGCACGAGCGGGGGCCGGGGCCACGACAACCGGCGTTTCGTGGAGGCGGTGCTCTGGTTGACGCGCAACGGTTGCCGCTGGCGGGCCTTGCCGGCCGAATGGGGCAACTGGCACACGACGTACACGCGCTTCCAGCGCTGGGCCGCGTCCGGCGTGTGGGCCCGGGTGCTGGCGGCCGTGCAGCAGGACGACGCGCTGCACACGCTGCTGGTCGATTCGACCACCGTGCGGGCCCACCAGCACGCGAGCGGCGCGCGCAAAAACGGACCGCAAGCCCTCGGGCGCAGCCGCGGCGGCTTGACCAGCAAGCTGCACGTGGCCGCCGATGCGCAGGGGCGGCTTGTGCGCTGCCGGCTGACAGCCGGCCAGCGCCACGACGCCCCGCAGGCCTTGCCGCTGCTCGAGGGGCTGGCCCCGACGCACCTCGTCGCCGACCGCGGCTACGATTCCGACCCGCTCGTGGCCGCGCTCGCCGCCCGCGGCACCTGCGCCGTGATTCCGCCCCGGTGCAAGCGCCGCACCCCGCGGGCTTACGACGCGGCCCGCTACGCCCAGCGCCACCCCGTCGAGCGACTCTTCAGCCGCCTCAAGCAGTTTCGCCGCGTGGCCACCCGTTACGACAAGCTCGATGCGCATTTCTTGGCCTTTGTTCATTTGGCGGCGACCGTTTTGTGGCTCCGTGACTGTTAACACTTCCTAGCCATTCAACCGCCACCGCCGTTAATCCGACGCGCCTCTCACGGTTTAGCGAAAGGGTGGTGGCTGTTGCAGAACTCCCGAAGCGGGCACTCCCCACCGGTTTCCTGGTTCATCAACAACTGGGATAAGCCCCTGGCGCCCCGCTTTCGGCCGAGCGCCCTTGCGGTTGCTCGGCGATGCGTGCACTCGCCGCGTTCTGCAACAGCCACGGTCGGAATCGCTAAACGAGGGTTCCTGGAGACTCAATGAATACATAGTGCTTGTTTTCGCTTGCCATGGCCACTCATGGCATTTGCTCTGGGTTGAGCGTCACGTCCACATAGAGCGTCGCGCTCACCCTTTGGCCCGCGAGTCGGCCTGCCTGCCAGGGTCCCGCTGCGCGAAGCAAGCGACGGATTTCTTGTTTGACGGAGGGCAGGTACCGGCGGTTAGTTGCGTTGACATTGCTGGGCATATCGGCGGGAAAGCTGATTTCTCCCAGCTGACCGCTGCGTTCCACGGTGAGGGCGGCGAATAGGAACTGCCGCTCGGCAATGCCCTGAAACATCCCCAGTTTGGGTCGCGTGTCCCACCCCTGGGGGCGCGGTAAGTTCGCGGTAACGTACGCGTCCAAGTCCTGGATGCCCCCATGCGGCGGAACATCGAGGTCCCACTCCCGGTAGGTG
The DNA here is from genome assembly GCF_042665855.1 of Hymenobacter humi. Lineage (NCBI taxonomy): Bacteria > Pseudomonadati > Bacteroidota > Cytophagia > Cytophagales > Hymenobacteraceae > Hymenobacter > Hymenobacter humi. Next base: position 2,621,968 of record NZ_JBHTEK010000001.1, read on the forward strand.
CGCGTACGCCACGCCGACACAAAGCGCTGACTGGTGGCTTGTTTGATTCGCTCCAGAAAGGCAGGGCCGTGCAACCGGGTGATGACGCTGTCCATGTAGTGGGCGTAGCAGCGTTCCTGCTGCGTGCAGTTCATGGGGTTGTAGCGAAAACGGATGCCGTGGCCGTGCAGTAACGTGTCCAAATCGGCGGCGTACCGGGCCTTCTGGAAGAGGAAATAGGTGAGCTGTCCCTGCTGTGCATCGGCCTGCGCGTGCTGGAGTTCGGCGCGGCAGGTCGAGTCGGTGCGGTTGAGGAAATAGGGGCCGCGAGGGGGAGTCTGCTGGGGGCTGGGTGGCTCCACGGTCACCTCTGTGGGTCTTTGTTGAGAACACGCGCTCAGGAGGAGGAAGCAAAGAAACCGGGCGGCTGAGCAGAGGATTTTCATTGCTGCACGAAAGCGCGAGGGTTCAAAGAAACGGTAATTTAAACACACACCTCAACCATAGGCTTTAGTTAGCCAGCCTCGGCGGGGGCATGCAGAGCGAGGTTACAAACTCCTCCGTCAGCTCATCCAGCGAGTGAATGCGGCGGTGGGCTTCGTGGGCCTCATCGGCTTCCAGGTGCGCGTAGTTGCCGCGCAGAATGCGCACCGTGCGGAAGCCCAGCGGCTTGATGCCCACAAAATCCTTCCGAGGATTATCTCCCACGTAAATCACTTGGCCCGCCGTCACGCCCTCGCGCCGACAAATCAGCTCAAATACGTGCGGCGAGGGCTTGGCCCGGTGGCGGCCGTAGCGGTTGGTGAGGTACGCGTGGCGCACAGTGGCCGCAACATCCATCGCCAACACTTTGCGGGCCTGCACTTCCTTGTGCCCATCGGTGACGAGGTACAGTGGCCACTCTGCAAAGCGGGCAAGGCAGCGCTCGGCGTCGGGGTACAAGGCCAGCCTGCGGCAGGTGCTGACGGTAGGTGCGCAGGCAAGCCGCTACCAGGGTTTTGCTCCAGCGGCTGTGTTGGCGCAGCACGTTATCAAACACCTGGCCCCGGCCCTGGGTGGCTTCCTCCGCAATCATGCCGGCGGCCAGAGTTTCGGCCGGCACGTCCAGCAGCGGGCTCAAGAACTCGGCCACCGCCCGGAAGCCGCTGTGCACATAGCTCAATTCGGGGTAAAGCGTGTCGTCGAGGTCGAAAACGAGAACGGGCATGGCGCTGCGCTTAATGAGGAATGAAGATTGAGGAATGAGGAATTGGTAGTTGAGCTAATTCCTCATTCTTCATTCAAAATTCCTCATTATGATATCCACGGCCGCCCGCACCTGGCGCAACGGCCCCGCTGCCGGCTGGAACGGAAACTGGTCCAAATCAGCCCCAGCGGCTTCCTGCAAAAACCAGAAAAAGGAGTCGACTCCCGCCGCGATGCCCAGGGTGGACGCGCCGCCAAAGCGGCAGTTGCACTCGATGAGGTGCAGGCCGCCATCGTCGGTGAGCAGCGCCTGCAGCACCAGCGGGCCGTAGAGGCCCAATTTCTCCACGATGGGGACCAGCCGGTCCACCAGCGCCGGGTCGTCCAGCGTGGTGGTCACCTGCGATTCGCCGCGCACTACCACGTCGCGGGTGCGCGGCACGACGCCCCGGACGTTGCCGCGGCGGTCCACATACGCATCCACGCTGATTTCCCGGCCGTGCACAAAAGGTTGGAAGATAGGTTCCTGCAAGGTGTGGGCATGGGCCAAGGCAGCCGCCTCCGGCAGGTTTAGCCCAAGGCTAAGCGAGCCGGCGCCGTACCGCTCCTTCACCACAAAGCTGCTGTTGACTTCCGCTTCCTGGTTGCCAAAGAGGTAGTGTGCTTCCAGATTGAGCGAGGCTGGAATGATGGGCAGGCCGGCTTCCTGCCCGAAGGTGGAGAATTCCAGCTTGTCGAGGCAGCGGTGTACGGCTTCGGGCGCGCTCACCAGCACGGCAATGCCAGCGTTGGCCAGCGCGGCCCGGTGCCGGCTCCAGAAGGCCACTCGCCATCGCGGGTCGGGATGATGTGGCCGATGCCGTGCGCGTGGCAGTATCCAAGGATGTCGGCCAGATGCTCGTCGGTCGTGGCGGGCATTTGCCAGAAAGCATCCGCGAAATGTTGGGCCAGGCAAGTTGGATTCATGTCGCCGGCCACCACTTTCATGTCGGGGTGCAGGCGCTGGGCCGCTGCCCGCACCGCTTGCACCAGCGGCACCTTGGCCGCCGCGCTGCTGATGAGCACGTGGCCCGGGGCCTTGGCCGCGGCTGGTGCATTGGCCCGGGCGCGCTCGTAGGCTATGATTTCCGGGATGGCCGCTTCCAACGTGGTGGGCGGCAGCCAATCAATCTGGCTCGACCACAGCGTCATATCGGCCTGCGAAGCCTCAAAAGGAATGTCTGACGCCACGTATTTGGCCCGCAGGTCGGGGAAGTTTTGCTTTAATACCTCCACCACGTCGCTCACGCGGCGGGCGCGGCCGGTGCCCAGGTTGATGATGCCCGTAACGCTCTCGGCCGCGGCGAGGCGCAGCAGGCCCTCGGCCGTGTCGGCGGCGTAGAGATAGTCAAAGAATGACTCGGCGCCATACACGGTGATTTCTTCGCCGGCCAGCAGCATGCGCACCCAGCGCGAGGTGATGTCGCGCCCGTTGCGGCCGTAGCCGCGGTAGATGCGCGGAATGGCCGTGCTGAACTGCTCGGCCCGAAAGGTTTGTAGGAATCGCAGCTCAATTTCGTGCGCCAGCTTGGCCATGCCCGTCAGGTTGCGGGGCAGGATGGGGTCGTCTTCGCGCAGCGAGCGGGCTGGGCCGGCACCTCGGCGAAGTTGTACAGCGCCGGGTCGTAGATAAGGTAGCTGGAGGCAAACACCACCCGCCGCAGCGACGGCAGGTCCTTCTGCACCGTCATGAGGTGGTGACTGAGGCGCACGTTGTGCTGAAAGTTCTCCTCCCAGAACCCGTAGGTTTCCGTCGAGCGTTCGAATGTGGCCGCCAAGTGGATAAACAAATCGGGGCCGAACGTGCCGATTTCCTGTTCAGTCAGAAAGTTCAGGTCGCCCTGGCGGTATTGGAAGCGGGCCGGAAAATCGGCTGGCCGGGGCTTGATGTCGCCGACCAAAACCTGGATATCAGCGGGCAAACCAGCCAGGCGGCGCACCATTTCCTGGCCGATAACGCCGGCGCCGCCGCTGATGAAAATTCGTTTAAAGGGCAGAACCAAAGGCTGTGGCATAGTCGGCGGCCAGCTGGCCGTGCATCAGTGAGTCGGCAAAGGTATCCGGAGCCAGGCGCACGTGCTGGCGCAGGCGCCCTTCCAGCCGAAAGCCCGCTTCTTCCAGAATGGCGACGTGCGCTGGGCGGATATCGTAAGTTTCCGTAAACAAGCGGTTAAATTTCAGCCCAACGAAAGCGGCCTGGCCCAGAAGCCGGAGGTGCGCCAGAAAGTCGTTTCGGTAGGTTTCCGGCTCAGCGGCTCGTGCCGGCTCGGTCAGAAAGGAGACTTCGGCCCGGCTGTCGGGCCAGGAGACGTGCACCAGGCCGCCGTAGGCCACCACCATCGTGGTGCAGCAACGAAAACAGCAATTGCCCGGGTTTTTCCTGCTCAAACAGCGGCAATACCACGCGCTGGAAATAGGCATCCTGCTGCTCGGCCGTGAGCGGCTCGGCCTGGCGCAGCACTTCCAGTTGGGCGTTGCGCCAGGCCCGGATGGGCTCCCGGTCTTCGTAGCGAATGGGAATGAGCCGGTAGTTTTCCCAGCGGTATTCGGCTTGGGGGAGGGGGCGGTAGATAGTCAAAGCAAAAGGTAGATTCGTGGCCGTAAAAATGCCGTCATGCTGAGCGCAGCCGAAGCATCTCGCTCGAAGCAGTAATCCAATCGATTGAGTTACTACCACACGCGAGATGCTTCGACTGCGCTCAGCATGACGTCCTAATTAGTATCAGACAACCAAATACGAAATCAGCGGGTTGAGCGGGCTGCGGCGCAGCGCGTAGTTGGCCACGCCAAACACCTCGTCAAAGGCCAGCGTTTCGCCGGGAAACTCCGGACAGTTGAGCTCATCAAACGCCACGATGGCGCCCTTGGTCAGGCGGGGCCGGATGGCTTCGAGGCAGGCCTTGGTGGGGGCGTAGATGTCGAAGTCGAAGTAAGCGAAGGCGATGACGGTTTCGGGGTGGTCCTTCAGGTAGCGGGGCACGGTTTCGGAGGCGTCGCCGGCCACCACTCAAACTTGCGCTTATGCGGAATGGGGCTGTCTGCTTCGTGCAGGGCCAGGATTTGGGTGAGGTATTCCTGGTAGTTTTCGGTCACGCCGTAGTCGCCTTCCTTCACCCGGTCACCGTCCTTGGGGTCTACCGACGGAAAGCCGCCGAAGGTGTCGAAACCAATGATTTTGCGGTTGTAGTTGAAGGGCTCGTAGATGCCGCGCAGCGCGTGCATCAAAGCCAGGTTCTGGCCCCAGCGCACGCCAAACTCCATGGCCACGCCGTGCACCGGAATGATTTGCTGGTAGAGCTCGGTGAAAAACAGCAGGCGCGAAAACGTCTGCCGGTTCAGGTACAGGCCCAGGTTGTTGAGCAGGCTCGGTGTTGGGAATGGGCGACTCGCGCAGGGTTTGGGCGAAGTTTTCGCGGCGGGCCTGCTCGGGAGCGGAGGCTCCGCTGAGGACGGAAATAGCTGACATCTTAGTTGTTGGTTGTTAGTTGTCAGTTGTTAGCGTTCCGCCGTCAGCATTCATCAGCACAAACTGACAACTGACAACGAGCAACTGACAACTACTCAGGCTGCAAAAATGCGACAATACTGCGGCCCAGGCCCACGCCGGCCATGGCCTCGTAGTAGGCAGCGATGGCGCGCAGGGAGGCTGTCCGGAGCAGGAGGTTGTCCTGTTCAACCCGGGCACGGTGGGCAGCCTTACCAGCCGCGCGGTCCATTACGTAGTTGGTAGCCGGGTTCAGTAAGTTGAGGTCAATAGGTTGGTCGCCAATGATTTTCGAAACACGCCAGCCGGTAGCTGCTGCCAGGTTGCGCAGACCGGTTTGGTTGAAATAAGATAGGTGGTCGGGCAGCACTACCCAGAAGGGTCGGTCGATGTGGCCGCTTTCTAGCAGGTGCTGCTGCAGAGCAGAAAAATCGTTGGGCACATCCACCATCAAGACGCCGTTGGGCGTCACCAGCGCCCGGCAGAGGCGGAGTAAATCAGCTGGTTCGAGTACGTGCTCCAGCACGTTGTCGAGCCACAGCACGTCAAATTGCTGGCCTGCCTGCGTTAGCTTTTCCAGCTCCTCGTATAGGTCGCCGGTGCGCAGCCGCGTCCGCAGCGCCGGATGAAACTTCTCCAGGCTGAAGCTGCTGAAATCCAGCCCAAGTACCTCCCAGCCCTGGCGCTTAAAATAATCCAGCGCCCAGCCTTCGCCGCAACCAATGTCGAGGAAAGTCCCGCCGGAAAGTTGAGCTAAATTCGTTGCTTCAGCAGCAGTTGAATCGGTGGCGCTGGTGCTCTGGCTGCGCAAATCCCCCAGCACCCAATGCCGTAGCTTCAGCTTGCCTTCTATGTGCTCCAGCTCTTCGGGCGGGTAGCTGGCCTGGTAGGTGGTCAGGTTTTCCTGGTAGTATCGCTGGGCGTAGTAGTCGCTCAGCTCCTCTGGCGTGGGCTTTTGCTTGATTTCGTAAAAGCCAAACTCGTTCAGGCGTAGGGTATCGGGCAGGTTCATGTGGTTTTTTGCTCGATGTGCGCATTCAGGGCCATGATTTCCGGGTGCGCTTCGAGCAGGGCCAGCAGGTCGGCCACGTTGAGCTGGTCGGCGTGGTGCTGCTCAATCAGCAGGCGCAGCACCTCGTAGTCCTCGGCCGTGTCGAGCGTGATGCGGAAGCGGCTGAAGTCGCCGCCGGGCCATACTTCGTCGCGGTAAATCACCCGGCCGGCTGTGGCCGGATTGGCCTTGATGTAGGGCGTCACGTGCTCCCGCTCGTAGGGCAGGGCGGCGTTGGCGTAAGCTTCGGCCAGCAGCTCCATCGAGAAAATCTCAAAGTCCAGCCCCGCGGAAAGGTGCGCCCAATGGAATTGGAGCGGTACACCAGCGGGTTGCCTTCCTCTAGGTAGCGCGCCACGGCGGCCCCAATCAGGGGGCCGTCTACCAGCGGGCAGTCGCTGGTGACGCGCACAATTACGTCGAGGCCGAATTTCTGTGCTGTTTCGTAGTAGCGGGCCAGCACATCGGCCTCGCTGCCGCGGTGGTAAGGGAGATTATGCGTTTCTGCGTAAGCCGCCAGCACGTTGTCGGCCGGCTCGGTGGTGGTGGCCAGAATTACGGGCAGGCCGCTTTGGTGCAGCCGGGCCACGTGGTAGTCGAGCAGCGGGCGGCCCGCGGCGGGCAGCAGCACCTTGCTTGGCAGCCGGGTGCTCCCCATCCGCACCTGCGAAATGATACCGGCGCGCTGCATCAGGTAGTGGTTTTTTCGAGCAGGTACACTACATCCTGGTTGCCACGCTCGGCGTCGTTGATGTAGGGATAAAGCTTCTGCTTTACCAGGCGCAGCTCCGGGAAATTATTCAGGAAAACCTGGGCAAAGTCGGTTTTCCAAAGGAAGCCTTCGTTGCCGCGGTACTTGATGGGCGTGGTTTCGGGCGCGTAGTACTCGTACCCCATGATGTAGCGGCCCGAGCAGCGCACCATTTCGCCCATGATGCGCGGCAGGTGTTCGGGCGCGATGTGAATGAGCACGCCGTTGGTGCACACCACGTCGAAGTAATTGTCTTTGAATGGCAAGTCGAAGCCGCTGCCTTGCAGGATGTTCACCCCCGTACAAAATCGCGGGCCTTCTCCACGGCGTACTGCTGCAGCTCAATGCCATACAGGTTGGTGAAGCCGGCCGCTTGCAGGCCTACTAGCTGCATGCCGGTGTTGCAGCCCACTTCCAGAATGCGGGCGTCGCGCGGCAGGTCGCCGAGGAATTCGGCGTTCATCTCCAGTTTGGTGTGGCCGTAGAGGTCGCGGTAAAACTCGTTCCACTCATCGAGCGGGCGGGAGTTGCGGTCGGTGTATTCCCGGCCGAAATCGCCGGACCAGAAATCCTCTTGTTGGGTATGCAAAGCTTAAGAGTTTTGAGTGTTGAGGGTTGAGTGTTGAATTAATGGGAAGTTCAGTGCTGGGCTCTCGTTGAGCGTTGGCAAACTCAATATTCACCCCTCAACACTCAAAAATTCAATGATGCACGCCACCACGTAGTCCTGCTCTTCATCCGTCAAGGTTGGGAAAAGCGGGATGCTGAGGCAATGGGCATAGTATTCTTCTACCAACGGGAAGTCGCCGGCTCGCCAGCCCAGGCCTTCGTAGTAAGGCATGCGGTGCACGGGGATGTAGTGCACCTGGGCAAAAATCTGCCGGGTTTTGAGGAAGTCGTAGAGGCCTTTGCGGTCGGCTACCTCAATGACGTAGAGGTGGTAGGCGTGGCCGGGGCGGCCGGGCGCCAGCACCGTCACGCCGGGCACCTGGGCGAAAGCCGCATCGTAGCGGGCGGCCGCCTGGCGGCGGCGGGACAGGCCTTCGTCGGCGCGGGCGAGCTGGCTCAGGCCGAGGGCGCAGTTCAGGTCGGGCAGGCGGTAATTGTAGCCCAATTCCTGCATTTCCATGTACCAGCCGCCGTCGGACTCGTGCACCAGGTCGGCCGGGTCGCGGGTGATGCCGTGGGTGCGCAGGCGCAGCAGGTGGTGATACAACGGCTCGCTGTTGGTGGTAATCATGCCGCCCTCGCCGGTGGCAATGTGCTTCACGGGGTGAAAGCTGAAGATGGCCAGGTCGGCAAACCTGCCGTTGCCGCAGCGCTGCTCCCGGCCTTGGGAGTCCATGAAAAAGCCGCCCGGCGCGTGGCAGGAGTCTTCAATTATCCAAAGACCAAACTCGTCGGCCAGCTGGCGGGCGGCTTCCATATCCACGGCCAGGCCGGCAAAATCTACGGGGATAAGGCCCGTGAAATGGCCCTTGGGATGTGCTTCCAGCAGCGTCCGCACCTTGTGCAGGTCGATGAGACCGGTAGCAGGGTCAATGTCAGCAAAGTGCACCTCGCCGCCGCAGTAGCGCACGCAGTTGGCCGAGGCGGAGAACGTGAGCGGCGTGGTGATGACACGCTGGCCCGGCTGCACATTCAGCGCCAGGGCGCACAGGTGCAGGGCGGCGGTGCCGTTGCTTACGGCCACCGCGTATTGAGCTCCTACATAAGCGGCAAACTGCTTTTCAAACTCAGCCACGCGGGGTCCTTGCGTCAGGTAGTCGGCGTGCAGGGCGGCCGTAACGGCTGCTACATCGGCGTCGGTAATGTTCTGGCGGCCGTAGGGCAGGGGGCGGGTGGGCTGGAAGGCGGTGTCAGGCATGAAGGGCAAAGATAAACCGGGCTACCTTAGCCCACGCGGCGAAGTTCGCACGGCCAGCTTTCCAACCAATGTTTCAAAAAATAATGCTCCTGCTGGCCCTGCTGATGGGGCATAGCGTCGGCAGTTGGGCACAGTACGAATTCAGCGCCTGGCGATTTGGCGAACGGGCCGGCCTCCAGTTTCCGTCCACACCCGCCAACGGCCCGCCGGCGGCAGTATCCAACAACACATATTCCATTGAAGGCTGTGCGTCAATGGCCGACTCAGCGGGCACGCTGCAATGCTCTACCAACGGCGAGCAGGTGTGGAACAGCCAGGGCCGACTAATGCCCAACGGGCAGTTGCTGAGCGGCAACAGCAGCAACGCGGCGCAGGGGCCGCTGCTGCTGCAGGACCCCGGCCACCGGCGCCGCTACTTCCTCTTCACTGTCGATGCGGCCCTGAGTTTTAGTGTGGGCCTGCGCTACTCCATTGTGGACATGGCGCAGAACGGTGGGCTCGGCGACGTGCTGTTGCCCAACTCGTTGCCGGTGCCCGGTCCCACGCCAAACTACGTGCTCACCGAAGCTCTTACCGGAGTGCGGCACGCCAACGGCACCGATTACTGGGTGGTGGTGCACGGCTGGCAGAACAACGAGTTTCTGAGCTACCGGCTGCTGCCCAGCGGCCTCGACCCCGTGCCCGTGCGCAGCCAGGTGGGCAGCGCCCACGGCCCGGTGGGGCCGCCCGCAACACCTTATGGGCGGGTTTCGCTGCGGGCCTCGCCCGATGGCCGGCGGCTGGCGGCCGGCGTGCCCAACCAGGGCGTTGAGCTCTTCAGCTTCGACAACATTACCGGCCGCGTTTCCAATCCTCGCACCATCCCGGTGCCGTTGGCTTCGGGATTCAGCGGCTACGGGCTCGAATTTTCGGCCGATAATAACGTCTTGTATGCTACCGAGACCAGCAGGTTATATCAGATTGACTTGTTTAATAATCTGAGCTCCGTTCTGTTGGGGGCTGATAATTATTGCTTTCTGCAGCGCGGGCCCGACAGCCGCATCTACGTGGCGCGATACCAGAGCCGGGCTCTGGGCGTAATCGCGTTTCCCAACGTAGTGGGGTTGGGCTGCCTATTTCAGCCCGGCGGCCAGGACCTGGGCGGCCGTCGCAGCTTCTACGGACTTCCCAATCTTCCCAACCAGCCGGCCCGGCCCACGCGCATCGTGCCTCCACGCGTGCTGTGCGCCGGCACGGCGGCCACCTTTCGCGCCGAAGGCTTTTTGGTAACCGGCAGCAATGAGGAATGGGATTTCGGCGACCCCACTACCGGCCCAGCCAATTACGCCACCGGCAACCCCGTTAGCCACCGCTATGCCCGCGCCGGGCGCTACACCGTGGCCCTGACGCTGGCTACCAGCTTGGGCGTGGTGCGCCGCACCCAGGAAGTAATGGTCGGCGAAACGCCAAGCGTGCGCCTAAGCCCGCGCGACACGCTGGGGTGCGAAGAGGAGGGCGTGTGGCTAAGCGCGACGCCCCAGCCGCCGGGTACCGTTTTCCGCTGGCAGGATGGCAGCGCCGACTCCACCTACCGTGCCCTGCGCCCCGGGCGCTACACCCTGGAGGTAACGACCCCCGCAGGCTGCACCGCCCGCGACTCGGTGCTTGTCAGCACCCGCTTGTGCGGACTCGCCCTGCCCAACATCATCACCCCCAATGGCGACGCGGCCAACCAGCACTTCGTGCTCCGCGGGCTCCATGCGCCCGACTGGAACGTGCACATTTTCAGCCGCTGGGGCCAGGAGGTTTTCCGGCAGGAGCCGTACGACAACACCTGGGCCGCCCAGGGCCACCCCGACGGGGTGTACTTCTACCAGCTCGTCCACCGCACCACCGGCCAGCGAATTAAAGGCTGGGTGGAGGTGCGCCGCTAGCGGCTAGGCCTCAAAGTCGGCGTCGACGTGGAGCCGGATTTCGTCCCGAATCTGCTCGGCGTTGAGCCATTCCTCGTTGTTTTCCGAGTCGTACTGAAAGCCCAGGGGCACCCGCTTGCCGTTGAATTCGGCAATGAATTTGTCCACGTCCCAGGTGGGCATCGACGGCAGGATGACGTAGTAGCGGTCCAGCTCAACCGTGCTCAGGGCGTCGGTTTCCGTTATCATGGCTTCGTGCAGCTTCTCGCCGGGGCGGATGCCCACAATCTTCTGCTCGCACTCCGGGCCGATGGCGCGGGCCACTTCCGTGATTTTGTAGCTCGGGATTTTCGGCACAAAGATTTCGCCGCCCCACGAATGCTCCAGCGCATACAGCACCAAATCCACGCCTTCTTCCAGCGATATGTTGAAGCGCGTCATGTCCGGGTGGGTGATGGGCAGCACGCCGGTGTGGCGCTGCTGCAGGAAAAACGGCACCACCGAGCCGCGCGAGCCGATTACGTTGCCGTAGCGCACCACCGAGAAGCGCAGGTCGCGGGCACCCTTCATGTTATTGGCGGCCACGAAGAGCTTGTCGGAGCAGAGCTTGGTGGCGCCGTAGAGGTTGATGGGGGCCGCGGCCTTGTCGGTGCTCAGGGCCACTACTTCCTTCACGCCGCAGTCGAGCGCGGCGTTGATGACGTTCTCGGCCCCGAAGATGTTGGTCTTGATGCACTCCATCGGGTTGTACTCGGCGGCGGGCACCTGCTTGAGGGCCGCGGCGTGAATCACGATGTCGATGCCCTCGCAGGCGCGGTGCAGGCGCTCGCCATCGCGCACATCGCCGATGAAATAGCGAATGGCCGGGTACTTCAGGGGCGAAAACTCCTGGCTCATTTCGTACTGTTTCAGCTCATCGCGCGAAAACACGACTAGGCGCTTCACCTGCGGAAATTTTTCGAAAACGGTGCGCACGAACTGCTTGCCGAACGAGCCGGTGCCGCCCGTAACGAGGATGGATTTGTGGTTGAGGTCGAGAGCCATGAAAAAGGGAAGCCGAATAGGACCACAAAAGTAGCTTGCAGGAATGTAGCGTGGACTCTGCGAGTCCGCGCATGGTTCGGTAACTGCGCTTAGGCGCGGACTCGCAGAGTCCACGCTACATTCCCGACCTTTGGCCGCCGGAGTTTCTTCCGCGTTGCGAATGCTATTCAATTCCCTTCATTTTCTGGTGTTCTTCCCGGTGGTGGTCGGGCTCTACTACGGCCTCCCGCCGCGGTGGCGCGGGCCAATGCTCCTGCTGGCCAGCTACTACTTCTACATGAGCTGGCGGGCAGCTTATGCCCTGCTGCTGCTGGCCACCACGCTGGTAGACTACTACAGCGGCTACCGTATGAGCCAGCTGCCCACCAAACCGGAGCGCCGGCCCTACCTCTACCTGAGCCTGGTGAGCAACCTCGGCACGTTGTTCATATTCAAGTACTTTAACTTTTTCCGGGACGCCACCTTGCAGCTGGCCGGCGCGCTGCACCTGCCGCACGCCTCCTGGCCGGCCCTGGAACTGCTGCTGCCGGTGGGGGTGTCGTTTTACACGTTTCAGTCGGTGGGCTACATCATCGATGTGTACCAGGGGCGGCTGGAAGGGGAACAGAATTTTGGTCGGTTTGCTTTGTTCGTGGCCTTCTTCCCGCAGCTGGTGGCTGGGCCCATCGAGCGGGGCGGCCACATGCTGCCGCAGTACCGACGCATCCATCGGTTTGATTATCAGCGGGTGGTGAGCGGGCTGCGCCTGATGGCCTGGGGCTTGTTTAAGAAAGTGGTGGTGGCTGACCGGCTGGCTCCCTTCGTCAACCCCGTGTTCAATAACCCCCAGCAGCATCCCGAAGGGCCCTTGCTGGTGCTGGCCACGCTGGCGTTCACCTTCCAGATTTACGGCGACTTTTCGGGCTATACCGACATGGCCCGGGGGCAGCCCGCGTGCTGGGGTTTGACTTCAACCTGAATTTCCGACAACCTTATTTATCGGCTTCGGTGCCCGAGTTCTGGCGGCGCTGGCATATTTCGCTCTCAAGCTGGTTCCGCGACTACGTGTACATTCCGCTGGGGGCAGCCGCGTGGCCCCGGCCCGCGCCTACGTTAATCTCATGGCCGTGTTCCTCATCAGCGGACTGTGGCACGGGGCCAACTGGACGTTCCTGGTCTGGGGCGGCCTGCATGGAGCGTACCTGGTGCTCAGCACCTGGGCCAAGCCCGCCCGCGAGCGGCTGGCTCAATTCACGGGCCTGGCCGCGCATCCGCGACTGCGGCATGGGCTGGGCGTGCTGGTCACGTTTGGGCTGGTAGCCTACGCCTGGATTTTCTTCCGGGCCAATACCCTCGGCGATGCCCTGTACATCAGCCAGCACTTGCTGAGCGGGTGGAATGATTTAAATGGCCGGAAAATCGGAGCGCTGCTCCTGGAATTCTCTCAGCATTACCGGCCCGAGCTGGCCATGGCGGTTTTCGCCACGGGGATGATGCTGGTGGTGGAATATTTCGGCCGCAACCGCAGCCTGCAGGACTGGGTGGTGGCGCAACCGGCCCGGGTGCGTTGGCCCGCCTACATCGGCCTCACGCTACTCATCCTTTACCTGGGCATTTTCAACAGCACCAGCTTCATTTACTTTCAATTCTGATGGCCCCGTGGTAGCTGCTGTGTCTCGATTGCTGGTGCGCCTGCTGCTGCTGGCGGGCTCGGCCCTGCTGGGCTTGCTGGCGTTGGCGCCGGTGGTGCTTAAGGGGCAGGTCGATGCGTTTTATGGGCGGTTTGCCAGCCCACCGGCCGGCTCGCTGGTGCTCGGGACCTCGCGGGCGGCGCAGGGCATTCAGCCGGCCGTGCTCACCGCCCAGTTGGACGGGCACTTTGAAGGGCCGTTGCTCAACTATGCGTTCACGCTCACGCACTCGCCCTATGGCCCGGCTTATGTGCGCAGCATCCAGCGGAAGCTTCGCCCGGAGGTAAAAAACGGCCTTTTTGTGGTGGCAGTGGACCCGTGGTCGCTCTCCCTGACCGGGCCCGAGGGCACGTATCCCGAAGACAATTCCTTTATCGGTCAGCTCAAGCAAGTCAGCCAGAATCCCAACCTGCCGTACCTCACGCGCTACCAAACCAAGCCCCTCTACCGCCTGCTGCTCGACTATGCCACCGCCACCGAGCGCCTGCACCCCGACGGCTGGCTCGAAGTTAACATCGGCACGGACAGCGCCCAGGTGCGCGCCCGCACCGCCCGCAAATTGCAGGACTACCGCCGGTTAGCCGCTCAGCAGCACCTGTCAGCGGGCCGCATGCAGGCCTTGCGCCAGCTTATTGAGCTACTTAAGCCGCACGGCCACGTCTACCTGGTACGCCTCCCAGTTGGGCCCGGCTTGTTGCAGCTGGAGCAAACTTATCAGCCCGGCTTCGACCAGCTCATGCGCGAAACGGCGTCTAGCTCCCAAGTGCCTTACCTTGACTATAGCACGCAGCCCTACGCTACCACCGATGGCAACCACCTGCAGCAGGCCGCGAGTAAAGCATTCAGTCAGCAACTGGCCAGGGATTTAAAGCGGCTTTAGATTCTGACGGCTGGCTTGCTGATAGAAAGGCTAATAGGGAGAGGGGCCGGGGGTGAGGTTCTACAGTGGTGAAGCTGACCGACAGAAGGCATCTGTCACTTGGCGCGCACCAACTCCGCCAGCCGTTGCGTGAGCGACACCCGCGAGTACCGCTCGTGGCTGATGGCCGGCAGGTCCAGGTTGGGATTCTGGCGCCATTGCGCTACCATGCCTTCGAGGGTTTCCAGCATCAAAGCGTAGTCCTGGTAGGGCAGGGCGTGGCCGGCAGCGCATTCCTGCAGCAGGTTGTCTGCGTCGCAGCCGGCGGGGCCCACGCAGAGAATGGGCTTGTTGGCGGCAAGGTATTCGAACACCTTGCCCGGAAGAATGCCGAAGTTGCGCGGCACGTCGGGAATGGCCATCAGCAGTGCCGACGCATTCAAAAGGTGCGCTACTGATTCGTTGTGCGGCACAAACGGCAAAAATTCGGTGACCGAGAGCAGGCCTGCACGCTCAATCTGGGCGTGTAATTGAGCTGAAACCTGGCCCACGAAACGCAACCGTAAAGGCACGTCGGGGTGGCGGGCAGCGCAGGTGGCCACCGCTTCGAGCAGGCGCTCGATGTGGTAGAGCTCCGTGATGGTGCCGGTGTGGGTGATGCGCAGGCAGTCGGTGGGCGGGGCAGAGGTCCGTTGGAAATCCGACTCGTCGTAGCCGTTGGGCAGCACGTGGAATTTGGCCGAAGGCAGGTCCGAGAGTTTGGCCAGGAACAGGCGCTTGGTTTCGGGCGACGTCACCAGCACGGCGTCGGCCTGCGTGAGCACGCGGCGCTCGTAGCGCGCGTCGAGCCAAGCGGCCATGGGCGTGTGGCGCAGGTCTTTGTAGTAGTAGATGTCGGTCCAGGGGTCGCGCAGGTCGGCCAGCCAGCGCAGGCCGTGGCGCCGTTTCAGCTCCAGGCCGATGAGTTGGGTGGAGTGTGGCGGCGAGGACGTGAGCACGGCGTCAAACGTTTCGCCGGCGGCCAGCAGCTCCTCCACGGCGGCCAGGGCGTGGCGGTTCCAGCCCCGGCGCGGGTCCGGGATAAACAGGTTGCCGCGCACGAAACGCATGGCTTTCTGCACCAGCCCGGGCTTACCCTCGTTGGCAAAGCCGCCGTAGGGCACGGCCCGGCCCGTCAGCTTCTTGTAGCTCTCAAACGGCTCGGAGGTGCCGGTGCGGATAACGCGGACGCCAGCGGGCACTTCGGCCAGCAGGCTTTCGTCGCGCACGGGGTACGTGGCCTCGGCCGGGTCCACGGTTATCACGGTGGGCTCCACGCCGAAGCTGCCCAGGTGCTTCACAAACTTGAGGCACCGCTGCACGCCCGCCCCGCCCGAAGGCGGCCAGTAGTAGGTGATAACGAGCAGACGGAGCGGTCTAGTGGGGGGCACGTAAGCAGCGGATAACTAACGGGGCGCGAAGGTACGCCGTTTGCCGGTTTTCGGGCATTTATGGTTACTTTTGGGGTTCCGTAACAGCCTGATTGCGGGCGGCTCGTCCGTTCCCGAATCGGCCTCCTTTGTTTATTCCGCTCAACTCAGCGATTCATGTTCGATAATCTCTCCACCAAGCTCGACCGGGCCATCAAGACCCTCAAAGGCCAGGGCAGCATCTCGGAAATCAACGTCGCGGCCACCATCAAGGAAATCCGCCGCGCGCTGGTCGATGCCGACGTTAACTACAAGGTTGCCAAAGATGTAACCGACAAGATTAAGGAGGCTGCCATGGGCCGCGACGTGCTCACGGCCGTGTCGCCGGGCCAGCTTATGGTCAAAATCGTCTACGACGAGCTGACCGAGCTCATGGGCGGCGAGAAGAAGGACATTACCATCAAGGGTGACCCGGCCGTTATCCTGCTCTCGGGCCTGCAGGGCTCAGGCAAAACCACGTTTGCGGGCAAGCTGGCCAGCTACGTGAAGAAGCAGAACCGCACGGTGCTGCTCGTGGCCTGCGACGTGTATCGTCCCGCGGCCATCGACCAGCTCAAGGTGCTGGGTGAGCAAATCGGTGTGGAAGTGTACTCGGAAGTCGAGAACAAAAACCCGGTCGAAATCTCGCGCAACGCCATTGAGTATGCGAAAAAGAACAACAAAAAGGTGGTGATCATCGACACCGCCGGCCGCTTGGCCGTCGACGAGCAGATGATGCGCGAGATTGAAGCCGTGAAGGCGGCCATCAACCCCTCGGAGACCCTGTTTGTGGTGGACTCCATGACCGGCCAGGACGCCGTGAACACCGCCAAAACCTTCAACCAACGGCTCAATTTCGACGGCGTGGTGCTCACCAAGCTCGACGGTGACTCGCGCGGTGGTGCGGCCCTCAGCATCCGGGCCGTTGTGGAAAAGCCCATCAAGTTCATCTCGACGGGCGAGAAGATGGACGCGCTGGACCTGTTTTACCCCGACCGCATGGCCCAGCGGATTCTGGGCATGGGCGACGTGATTTCGCTCGTGGAGCGGGCGCAGATGCAGTTCGACGAGGACGAAGCGAAGCGCATCAACGCCAAAATCCGGAAAAACCAGTTCAACTTCGACGACTTCCTCTCGCAGGCTCGAGCAAATCAAGAAGATGGGCAACATCAAGGATTTGATGGGCATGATTCCGGGCATGAGCAAGGCCATGAAGGACGTGGAAATCGACGACGACGCCTTCAAGCCCGTCGAGGCCATCATCAAGAGCATGACCAAGCAGGAGCGGGCCAATCCCGACATCCTTAACGGCTCGCGCAAGCGCCGCCTGGCCAAGGGCTCCGGCACTGATATTCAGCAGGTAAACGCGCTGATGAAGCAGTTTGATGACATGCGCAAAATGATGCGCACCATGAACAAAATGAGCCAGACCAAGGGCGGCATGGCCCAGATGCAGAAGATGATGGGCGGCATGAAGGGCGGCCCCGGCGGCATGATGCGCTAAGCAACGCCGGGCCGGGCCGGGCGTAGTAAGCAGTGTAGAAGCTGCTTACGCCATGGAAATACATCCTCCCGCCAGGCCTGCTATTCCGGCCCTGTTCCGGCTGGGCTTGCCGGCGCGCTTTCTGCGCGTGGCGCTGGCGGTGGCCGCGGGGAGCTTTTGCTATTGGCTGGCCCCGCCCGATTTCGAGCGCATCACCAGCCTGCTGTTGGCCTGGGACGGATTTCTGGTGAGCATTTTATTGCTCACCTGGCTCACCATCCTGCAGGCCAGCACCGCCGATATCGAGCGCGTGGCCCGGGTGCTGCACCCCAATCGCACCTGGGGCCTGCTGCTCGTGGTTACGTTCATCGGGGTGGCCATCAGCCTGCTGGCGGTGATGCTGATGCTGCGGCAGCTTTTTACTTTGCCGCTGGAGGAGCGCCTGGAGCATATTCTGGTGTCGGCCGTGGCCATCGTGGGCACGTGGCTGATGCTCCACACGCTGTTTGCGCTGCATTACGCCCACATGTATTTCATGCCGCTGCTGGGTGCCGTGCCCGAGCGCCGGCAGGGGGGCTGGAGTTTGCAGGCGAAGCCCCGGCCGTGTACTGGGATTTTGTGTACTTCGCTTTTGTGGTTGGCACGACGGCCCAAACGGCCGATGTAGGGGTAACCACGCTGCGCATGCGCCAGCCTGGTGCTGTTTCATGGCATCATGTCCTTTGGCTTCAATACCGCCATTCTTGCCTTGAGCATCAATGTCTTGGCGGGGCTGCTGTAGGCTCATGGCAATGGCGTAGTTGTATCCCATAAAATGGAAAAGCCTGTCCTATTGGTCAGGCTTTTTGGAGCCCATTTCCAACTTGTCGGTGGGGTAGTGCACCACGAAAGGGACCGCCGTGGTCACGGTGGAAACGGCGGTAGTACAGCTGCTTTGCCTGATGTTTTGAATAATGAGCTGCCTGCGCAACCGGCGCTGGCTGGCTGCGCATCACCGAAGTGTTAGGCTGCCCCATAGCGACGCACGCCGCGAAGAAGCCGTAAGGAATAAAGTACCAGACGCTGGCACTGCCCAAGGCGGTTTCAGGCCTCATTTAGCTACCGCTGGAAATGGGAGAAACCAGCTTAATGACGCCTTTTGCTGATGAATATAAGATTAGCGATAATACATTATTCGCCAAGGAAAGTATTCAACGTTAGCTATTTAGTACAGAAGATTTTTTAAGAAATTTATTCTTCGCGGAATCTTTTGGAGCAATTGTTGTTGCTATCTCCGTGAAAGAATAGTTTTTTTAAGGTGTTTTGGTATGGAACGGGCCGGGGTTTCTCCCGGCCTGTTTTTTTATGCCGTTTGCCCGGAAAAACAGCACAATTTCGCATAAGGCGCGGGGCCTTGGCCGTAAGCTTGTGGCTTAATATTCAAGAATTTCCTGAAGGCTAAAGGGCTCAAATGAAAAAGGCTTACCGAGTGGTAAGCCTTTTTCGTGAGTAAGGGCATCGTCCTAAATCAAAGGCCGCTAAGACGGCTTCCCCACCGGTGCCCGGCTTCGGATTTTGGGCATCTGCTATCAATTGAGCCAGTCGTGTTGAATAAAGGCGCGTTGCAATGTATGCAGGTGAGCTTAGCCTCATCGGCATCATTCGCATCTCCCCATGAGTGCCTTGAGTTGAAAGTCCCGGTGTTATGGGGGCACATCTCCACGTTTGGGAAGGCGTTTTCTTCTGACAGTTTACCACAATAAGTGCACCGATGCCGCTTGCTTCCTGGGCGTCCGGAGTTGCTCTGGGACAAACCTATTCTGTCCTGACTCACGTTGCCGAAGGCTGGGATGGCATTTGTGCAACCCTGCACACCGCTACCGGCAAGTAGGAGCAGCAGGAGACTATAATTGTTCCACATTCAGTTCTGCTTTAAAAATTAAGCAATGCGCTCCGCTTCAAAGAATGCGGAGAAATGTGGGGCGGCCGATGGGTGCCCGTGCAGGCATCCATTGAGAAATTCTGGTAATCGTCAACCTATGGTTGGTTAACTTATCAGCGTAACTGGTGATACCAAATATATAAAATAATATTGATAATATACTATACGGCCTTGTGGCTAAATCTTATTGCCATAATTAACGGTTATAGCTCAGTAAGCAGGCATCTATTCAGTTTCCGAAACCACAAACCCCGGTTGTGGCCCCGCCACGCGGTTATATGGGTTTTGCCAGGCAAGGAATGAATGGCCGTTTTACCTGCTTCTGGACTTTTATCCCACCGGAGATGTTCGTCCTGCGCGCCAAGCAAAGGCCTGCGCCGAGCGGGGCACCCGGCGTACCTTGCGCTCATTAACCGGTTACTCCGCAGTGTATGAAGCAACTTGTTGAAAAACACTCCCTTGCCATTCGCTGGTTTCATTGGGTAAACTTCCCGGTGTTGAGCCTGATGATTTGGAGCGGCGTGTGGATTTATTGGGCCAACGACGTGTACCGCTTGGGCTGGGGCGACACCACCTTGTTCAAGTTCTTTCCGCAGTCGTTTTACCAAGCCTTTCACATCGACCACAAGCTGGCCCAGGGCATGGCCTGGCACTTCGTGCTGATGTGGGTTTTCTTTCTCAACGGCCTGCTGTACGTGCTGTACACCCTGTTTTCGGGCGAATGGCGCTACCTGCTGCCCAATCGGCATTCTTTCAAGGAAGCCATTCAGGTCACGCTGCACGATTTGGGGCTGCGCAAGGAGCCGCTGCCAGTGCGCAAGTTCAACGGGGCCCAGCAAATTGCCTACACCAGCGTCATCCTCATGGGGGTGGGCTCGCTGCTGACAGGGCTGGCCATTTACAAGCCCACGCAGTTTAGCTGGCTCACTGGCCTGCTGGGCGGCTACGAGTTTGCCCGCATCCTGCACTTTGCGCTCACTATTGGGTACGTGCTGTTTTTTGTGGTGCACATCGCGCAGGTCGTGCGCGCGGGCTGGAATAACTTCCGGGCCATGGTGGCGGGGTTTGAAGTGGTGGAAGTGCCGCCGGCTTCCCCGAAATGAAGGCCACTCAACCTCGCTGCCGGCCGCCGACTCGTCCCTGTTGCCCAATTAACGCTTTTTGTACGGTATGACTCACAATCCCGCTCCCCCAACCCGCCCGGCCCGTTGCCGTCCGAAGCCGAAGTGCTGGCCGAGGCCCGGCGGCGGTCGCGCCGGGCATTTATTGGGCTGGGCTTGGCGGGGCTGGCCGGCCTCGGCGGCTGGGGCTGGTTGGTTTCGCAGCCCAACGACGAGGGCATTGCGCGGCCGCTGCGCAAGGTGCTCGACGCCAATGCCCGCCTGTCCAGCGCGTATTTCAAGTCCACCCGCCTCGCGCCAGAGTTTGCCCGCATCCGCGCCCGTACTCCCCGGGTAAACGGGAAAGTTGGGCTGGCTGAAGAATTGGACCCGGTGGCCTGGCGCCTGCGCGTGCAGGCCTACGGCACGGGGCAAACCCAGGAATTCACGCTTGCCGACATCCAAGCCCTGCCCAGGGTGGAGATGGTAACCGAGCTCAAATGCATCGAAGGGTGGAGCACGGTGGTGCACTGGGGCGGCGCCCGGCTGTCGGATTTTCTGGCGCGCTATCCGCTGGCCACGCGCAGCGGCCGTCTGGCCGACCCGCTCAGCTCAACCCAGGACCTCGCGCCCTACGTGGGCATGCGCACGCCGGACGATAAGTATTATGTGGGCCTCGACATGCCAAGCGCCCTGCACCCTCAAACGCTGCTGTGCTACGAAATGAACGGCAAGCCCCTCACGGCCACCCACGGCGCGCCCTTACGCCTCGTTACCCCGCTCAAATACGGCACCAAACACCTCAAGCGTATCGGCACCATCGCCTTCGCCGATACCCGGCCGAAAGATTATTGGGCTGAACTGGGCTACGACTGGGACTCCGGCCACTAGACGCTTTGCTTAATGAGGAATGAAGAATGAAGAATTGGCTCAACTTGGCTGTTCTCAATTCCTCATTCCTCATTCCCAATTCTTCATTAAGCAGCGCTTTAGCGCTGCGTCTAGTGTATGACTCGCAACTCGTAGCGCTCGGGGGCGCCGGCCATGGCCGGCACGTGCCAGGCGCCTACGCGGCTGGGGCCGTAGCCGAGGTTCACCTTCACCCATTCGTTGCGGGTGGGCAGCATGGCAATGATTTCGCGCTCCTGCCGGGCCAGGTTGGTGCGCAGATTCTCGATGGTTTGGGTGAGCTCAAACTCGTCCTGGTCGAAGCTGCCGGTGGGCGGGCGCTGCTCAAACTGAGCAGCCGACCGGGCTTGCTCCAGGTCCTGCAAGGGCTCATTTTTGAGGGCTGCGTTGGCTCTTTGCAATTCCTTTTCGGTTTCCAGAAATGCCTTTACTTTATCTTCCAGCGGAATCAACGCGGGGTCAAGGTAGTCGAGATTAGAAGCCATGCAAGGGTGAGGAGGGATGATAAGTAAAGAAACGGAGCAGTGCCGCCCGCTGCCAAAACGGACGACGGCGCCGAAAAGATACGGGCCTTGCTTGGCTCTGCTTACGCGGCCGGGGCAGCGGCGCTGGCCGCCGGGCGGTTGCGCTGGCATTTCTCGCCGCAGTATTTCACTTCCGCCCAGTTGGCCCGCCACTTTTTGCGGTACTCGAAGGGACGGCCGCAGGTAGCGCAGATTTTGGTGGGCAGCTGCCCTTTGCGAAGTTTTTGGGGAGCATAAGGGAGCAGGCGCAGTGCAGCCGCTACCCAAACGCCGCCCACCACCGGGAAGTTTTGGGTACTTTTCGGGTCCGTAGCGGTTGCGTACCCGCGCAGGCATTGCCCTGCCTTCTCCAACTGCTCCGGCCACGCCGACCTTTTTCTCATGACGACGACCAACGCCCCCGATATTCTGGGCAAGGCCCTGCTGGCCTACCACCACGGCCACCCCGACGCGGCGCTGACCGTGCACTGCAACGTGGCCGACGACGAGCCCCTGCCGGCCGCCTATTTCTTCCGCTCCCTGCTGCAAATGCCGGAACTCGAGCGCCTGGCCCTCGACGAAAGCCGGGGCCGCGTGCTCGACCTGGGCGCCGGCGCCGGCTGCCACTCCCTGGAGCTGCAAAGCCGGGGCTTCGACGTGAAAGCCGTGGACGTATCGGCCGGCGCCGTGCAGGTCATGACCGAGCGCGGGGTGCGCACCGTGGCCCGCCACGACTTGTTCGACCCGCTGCCCGCTACCGAGCTGCCCTACGACACCATCCTGCTGCTCATGAACGGCCTGGGGCTGACCGGCACCCTCGAAGGGCTCGATAAATTCCTGGTGCACGCGCGCACACTGCTCGGCCCCGGCGGCCAGATTCTGGCGACGTCGTCGGACGTGCGCTACCTCTACGAAGACGAGGACGGCGCCCTGATGCTCAACCTCAACGGCCCGTACTACGGCGAAGTAGAATACTCCCTGAGCTTTGCGGGCCAGCAGGGCGCTTCTTTTCCCTGGCTGTTTGTGGATGCTGCCCTGCTCAACGATGCCGCCGAAACCGCCGGGTACACCGCCGAATTCCTGGGCGAAGACGACGACGAGCAGTACCTGGTGCGCCTCACACCCCAGGGCTAGCAAGGGTATAAATAGTGGTTGAGCCGGGCCTTAAAAATGACCGAGGCTGGCCGGTTTTCGTAGGCATTTTACCGACCGTTAAGTCACCAATTCCACCTTATAACGAAGCCCTTTCCTTGAATAACGCTGTCAGCTACCGCACCCGTTGGGCCGATATGGACCCGAATGGCCACATGCGCCACTCCGCCTACGCCGATTATGCCGCCGACCAGCGTGTGGCCTTGCTCGCGGCGTGGGGCTACGGTGCGGCGCGCTTTGCGCAGCTGCGCATGGGGCCCATCCTGTTCCGGGAGGAAACCAAGTACCTCAAAGAAGTTAACATGGGCGAAGAAATCCGGGTCGACGGCCAGTTGGTTTCTGCCGCCCCCGATGGCTCCCGCTGGACCATTGTGCACACCATTTACAAAGCCGACGGCCGCGTGGCCGCCACGGTCACCGTCGACGGCGCGTGGCTGGACCTCGACCGCCGCAAGCTCACGGTGCCACCCGCCGAACTGGCCGACGCCTTCAACTGCCTGCCTCATTACGTGGCCCCGGCCGGCTAATCTATTTCTTCGCCAGGGAAGGAGCCGCGGCACGGGACTGCAGTGCCGCGGTGATGCGGTCTAACTGCTGCTGGTGGTGGAGCAAGTGGTCGAGCAAAAACTCCATCACCTGCCCGATGGTAATCCGCCCGGAGCGCGGATGCGGAAAAATAGCCCGGTTCATCAGCCGCCCCGGATATTCGTTGAGCAGGCGTTCGAGCTGCCGGCGCGAGGCTTCCCAGGTGTGGCGCAGTTCGGGCAGCGTGGGTACCTGGCCGGTGTCGGTGAGCGTGGCTACCCCGCGCGGCGCCTTGAATTTGAAGCCCGGCACCCGCAGCAGCAGCCGCACAAACCGGGCCCGCAGCCGCGTAAACAGCCCCACTTTGGGGAGCTGTTCGTTGGCGTGCAGCTTTTTCTGCACGTACTGAATGATGTTGCTTTCGATAAACAGCAAGTGGTGCACCACTTGGGCGGCCGACCACTGGCCCGGCGCGGGTGCCTTGGTACTATCAGCCCCCAACGCCTCGGCCGACGCCAGCAACCGCTCGGTGGCCCGTTCCAGTTGTTCAAATTTGAGATGGAGGCGGTGATTCATGGGGGTAGGAGGATAAGGTGGGCCCACTGCCGAGCCAGGGCCAAAAGGTACGGGAATCCGCTTAATTCCGTCTGTGCTTTGGGTCTTCATACCCTGCACCATCTACTTATACGAACTTCTTATTCCTGGCAGACCTAGTTTTGCCTGGTATGGCCCAAATTTTACCGATTCTACGTGCCCCTTGGCGCGCTCCCTGGCGGGTGCTGGCGGTGCTGGCCCTATATGCCGTCTACCTGCCGCTCAGTGGCTACACCCAGGCCCATTTCAGGTTCGACGCCGCCGAATACTGGGAGCTTTCGCTCAAGTTCACCCCGGCGGGAGGGTTTTCATTGCTGGGGTTCGACGAGCCCCTGCGCGGCTACCTGGGGCCGCTGCTCATACTGCCAGCGCGGGTGCTGTGCCACTTCACGGGCTTGTCGATGCTGACCGGAGCCCGCGTGCTTGGGGCGTGCTGGGCCGCGCTGCTCTTTGGACTGGTTATTCCGGAGCTATGGAGCAATGCCTCGGGCCGCACCCTGAGCGGGGGCCGGTGGCTGATGGTGGTGGGCCTTTCGTTTCTCTTTTGGCGGGACTATTTCAACTTCACCCTGAGCGACATGCCAGCCCTGACCTTACTAGGACTGGGAATGCTCGCTCTTATGCGCTCGGGCTGGGCCTGGGCCGGGCTCGCCGGGCTGCTGCTGGCGGCGGCCATTAACATACGGCCGATTTACATTGCCAGTGTGCCGGGCTGCCTGTGGCTGCTCTGGCGGATGCCGCTGCCTGGCGGGCGGCTTGGGCTGCGCTTCGCGGCCGTGGTAGCGGGCGCCGCGCTGGTCCTGCTGCCGCAGTGGCGCATCAACCAGCACCACTTCCGGCAAAACACGCCGCTGGTGCTGGCGGGCCTGCCCGGGAGCCGGCCACTATATCTAAAGCAGCTAACCTGGGGCACCAGATTTCAGCGCTACGAATCAAGCCTGATTCCAGAAATCCCCCGCTCGCTGGTGTATGCCGACCCCTGGGGCCAATGGGCAATGGCGCTTGAGCCAAATGGCGTGTTTAAGAACTATGGTTTTTACCTCGGCTTTGTGGTAGACCACCCTCTGGCAACGGCCTGGCGATACTTTCGTCATCTGTTCAACGGCCTGGATATCCGGTTTCCCACGCCTTATCCCACGCAGCTGCACCCGCCGGGACAGGCAGCGCTCCGGCTGCTCAACTATGCGTTGCTGGGCTTGGGCGCGTGGCTGGCCGTGGCGGCGCGGCGCCGCGGCCAGCCACGCGGGTTTAGCCGTACGCCAGCCACTGCGGTGTTGCTGGCGTTACTGTTGCCATGCATATTGGTGCTGCCCACGCTCATGGAGTGTCGGTTTTTGCTGCCGCTGCACCTGCTGGTGCTCACCGCCGTTGCCGCTAGCTGGCAGCCAACGGTTTGGTGGAAAGAGCTCGGAAGGCCGGTCAGGCGGCTGGCCGTGCTGGGGCTGGCCGCGGGATGGTTGTGGGGCTGCTGGTACTTATCCGAAGATACGGCCCGGCAGTTGCGCCCGCCCAGCGAGGCGCCACAGGAATAAATCAGCTCAATTATTGAGCACGAAAAAGCCCCATCCGGTTAATCGGATGGGGCTTTTTAATTTTAAATGCGAAGCTTAGGCTTTCGCGTAGGTCACTTCCTTCACGGCTTTCACCACGCGGGCCACGTTGGGCAGCGAGGCCTCGATGAGCGTAGGAGCGTAGGGCAGGGGCACGTCGGCACAGGTGATGCGGATGACGGGGGCATCAAGGAAATCGAAGGCGCGGCGCTGCACGATGTAGGCCAGGCTCGCCCGAGATGCTGGCCAGGGGCCAGGCTTCTTCAATCACCACCATGCGGTTGGTCTTCTTCACCGACTCCACCAGGGTGTCGTAGTCAATCGGCCGTACCGAGCGCAGGTCGATTACTTCGGCTTCGATGCCTTCCTTAGCCAGCTCATCGGCGGCGGCGTAGGCAATTTTCATCATTTTGCCAAAGCTCACCAAGGTCACGTGCTTGCCTTGACGTACGATGTTAGCCTTGCCAATTTCGAGGATATATTCTTCTTCGGGCACTTCACCCTTGTCGCCATACATCAGCTCCGACTCCATGAAAATCACGGGGTCGGGGTCGCGGATGGCGGCTTTCAGCAGGCCTTTGGCATCGTAGGGGTTACTAGGCACCACTACTTTGAGGCCGGGGCAGTTGGCGTACCAGTTCTCGAAGTTCTGCGAGTGCTGGCTTGAGAGCATGCCGGCGTTGCCGGTAGGGCCGCGGAACACAATGGGGCAGGAGTACTGCCCGCCCGACATCGAATAGAGCTTCGCGGCCGAGTTGATTACCTGGTCGATGGCAACCAGCGAGAAGTTGAAGGTCATGAATTCGATGACCGGAATCAGCCCGTTGGCAGCGGCACCCACGCCGATGCCGGCAAAGCCGAGCTCGGCAATCGGGGTGTCAATCACTCGCTCCGGCCCGAATTCGTCGAGCATGCCTTGGCTCACTTTGTAGGCGCCGTTGTATTCGGCTACCTCTTCGCCCATGAGGAATACCCGCGGGTCGCGGCGCATTTCCTCGGACAGGGCCTCGCGTAAGGCCTCACGAAATTGAATTTGACGCATGATATTCTTTAGGTAAACAGCGGTTTTGAGCCGTTGGGCAAAGCTACGATGAGCCGGGCGGATGGGCAACGATTAGCGCAGCGCCTCCCGAAATACCTTGCCCTGCGCGTAATCCTGAAACTCCAGGTCCTCCACGGCACGCTGGGCGTAGTTGCGGTCGAGCGCCACGGCCTGCTTGAGCAGCTGGCCCATGGTGGCCTCATCTTTCTGGCGGGCGGCCACCACGGCCATGCCGTATACCGGTGCGGCAGCCGTGGGGCGCAGCGTCTGGGCTAGTTTATACTGCTCCAGGGCCGATTCGTAGCCTTCGCGGCCCACCAGAATCAGGCCGCGGTTGAGGGCGTTTTGGTAGGAGGGGCCGGCGTACTGCAGGCTGCGCAGCGCCTCGTCGGGCTGGCCTACTTCGATTTCGAGCGCGGCGCGGTCGGAGAATATCTTGCGCAATAGGGGCCGGTCGCCGCCCAGCTTGATGGCGTAGTCGTAGTTCTGCAGGGCTTCGAGGCGGTCGCCGGCGCGGTGGTAGGCGGTGGCGGCGTGGTAGAAGAACTCGGCCGTGGGGTTGCGGTGGGCTGCCAGGGTGAAGTTGACTGCAGCGCGGCGGTAGTAGGCCTTCCGAATCTTCTCGGTGGGCTCTTTCTCGGCGCGCTGCAGCAGCACCACACCCAGGTTGTGGAAGGCTTCCCAGCTATTGGTATTGGCGGCCGCGGTTTCGTAGATGCGCTGCTTTTCGGCCAGCAGCGGCGTGAGCGTAGCCGAGTAGCGCAGCTCCTCGGGCATGAGGGCGTCGGCCTCGATTTGCTTGTCAACGATTTTTTCGAGAGCAGGTACACTTCCGAATCGTAGCGCTTGGGGGCGTCGTAGGTCACGGCCACGGTGCCGAAACGCAGCACGGGGTAGATGTACTGCTCGATGTAATCGAAGTACGAGAGCTTGTGCAGGGCTTTCTCCTTTTGCTCGAAGCTGCCCTTGGTGTCGTTGATGATGCTCACCACCGAGTCCATCTGCTCGGGTTTCAGGGCCGAGGTCATCACCTTGCTCAGGAAGGTGTCCCAGCGCCGGGTGTAGGCCAAGGTGTCGAAGCGAATGTCCTGGACCTTGTTCAGATAAGAGAAGTTCTTCACCCGCTGCTTGTAGTAGTAAAGCAGCATGCGCACGCGCTTGCTGGCCAGCAGGCGGTTGTGGGCATCGACGGAGTCGGGCGAGTGGCCCGCAATGATGAGTACCTGCTTTGTGCGCTGGTTGGCATCGATGAGGTCTTCGAGGGCCTGCACATTGGTGCCTAGGTAGCCCCGGATAAACCACTGGCCTTCGTCAAAAAAGAACGGCAGCACGCGGGTGCCGCTCATGTTGTTGTCGGTGCGCTCGGGCAGGAAAGTCAGCACAGTGTCTTCGCGAGTCACGAGGCGGGCCGGGTCGGCAATGCCGCGGGCCACGCGCACGTCGTCGGTGGCGCGCAGCACGCGGCCGTTCTTTTTCAGCTCGCGCACCTGGGCGTGGGCCAGCAGCTCGCCGGGGTTGCGGCCGGGCGTGTTGGGAAAGCTGAACTTCTGGGTAGCCATGAGTGGCCCTTGTTCTCGTCGTCGTACACGTAGTTGCCCGACGTGAAGGAAATCCGGCCGAGGGTGTCTTCACGCAAGCCGTGCTCGTAGCGGTAGCGCAGCAGCAGGCTCGTAGCACACGCCTTTGCGCAGGTGCTGGGCGGGCACGCGGGCAATTACCTCAAACGGCACGTTCTCGCCCGAAGCGGTGAGCGGCGTGGGACGGGCCACCACCGTGCGGCCGGTTTCGGCCTGTTTCAGCACCCGGGGCAGGGCACAGGCCGACAAAAAAGAGTGGCTGCCAAGAGCCCATGGGCCAAGGGCCGCGAGAAATTTATCATCAATAAGCGCAAGCCTGGAAAACGAAAACTACTCCTACAAACGTAAGAGTCCCTGAATTAGTCGGGCCTAGGCGGGCAAAAATACGTTACTGCCCTTGGCCTAGCTCGTCCAAAGCCTTATCTTAGCACAGAGAATACGTTTTTCGCTAGCCGCTACCGCCCATGAAACGCTTCACCGACTACCTCGAAACGCAGTCTTTTGGTTTGTGCTCCGCCCTGGCTCAGAAATGGGGTTTTAGCACGCGCAGCGTCCGGCTGTCGTTTGTGTACGCGTCGTTTTTCACCTTTGGCTCGCCCATCGTGCTGTACTTCGCCGGCGCGTTTTGGATGAACGTGCGCCGGGCCATGCGCCAGCAGCGCAGCACGGTTTGGGATTTGTAATCTGGAAATAAGTACGGGTAAATAGAACAATAAACTCGCTTCCCAGTCCAGGAAGCGGGTTTTTGCGTTTTAACCGTTCCTATTTCAGGCCCAACTCGGAGAACTTCTTTTTGCCCTGGGCGAAGTAGGCCCACACCAGGCTGCCCGCGTACACCCCGGCCCGGTCTTTCACCCGCAAGTGCGGCTGGGCGTTCCGGCGCTGCTTGCGCCAGTAGCCCAGCTTGTTGTAGAAGCTGAAATGGGCTCTGATGACGGCCCAGAAATCACCAAATTGCCCCCCGCTAAAAAGCGCAACCCCGCTACGCCGTCCAGCACCAGCCGTTGGAGCATGGCAGCGAGTACCTCGCTTGGAGCCGCGTTTTTATAGAGCAAGGCCAAGCCGTTGCGGAAGTTGAGGTAGGTTTTGCGGGGATTGGTTTTGGGCAAGGTGCCGCCGCCTACGTGGTGCACCGCCGTGCCGCCGTGGTACCATACTTCGTGCCCGGCATTCCAAAGGCGCCAGCAAAAGTCAATTTCCTCCATGTGGGCGAAAAAGGTCGGCTCCAGCCCGCCCAAGGCTTGCCAAGCCGAGCGGCGCACCAGCAGGCACGCCCCGCTGGCCCAGGCCACGGGGCGGGAATCGTCGTACTGGCCCTGGTCTTTCTCAAGGGTGTCGAACAGGCGGCCGCGGCAGAAAGGGTAAGCCAGCCGGTCGAGGTAGCCGCCGCCCGCGCCGGCGTATTCGAAGTACGTGGGGTCGGCTTGGGCAAGAATTTTGGGCTGCACGGCGGCAATGCGGGGGCTGGCTTCCAGCAGGCCACGCAAGGGGCGCAGCCAGCCCAACGTCACTTCCACATCGGAATTGAGCAGCACCACAAACTCACTGTCGACCTGGGCCAGGGCTTGGTTGTAGCCTTCGCAAAAGCCGAAGTTGCGGTCGAGCAGGAGTAATTCTACCAGGGGAAAGTCGCGGGCGAGGAGCTCCACCGAGTCATCGGTCGAGGCATTGTCAGCCACGATAACGCGGGCGCCGTCGGCATGGGTGATGACGCCGGGCAGAAAACGGCGCAGGAAACCTGCGCCGTTCCAGTTCAGAATAACAATGGCGACGTCGGCGCAGGCGCCGGCACGGGGCGCCCTAGACTCCAAAACCACTCAGGTCGAGGCCCGGAACGTTGGGCATCAGGCCGCTGGTTTTGCGCTGCAGTTCCTGGCGGGCCTGCTCGGCGGCTTCGTCGAGGGCTTTGTTCACGGCGGCTACCACCAGGTCGGCCAGCATGTCGCGGTCTTGCGGTGTGAGCAGGGTTTCGTCGATTTCCAGTTTCAGGATTTTGCGGTGGCCGTTGGCCGTGGCGCGCACCAGCCCGCCGCCCGCTTCGCCCGTGGCGGTAATGTGTTGAATTTCTTGCTGGGCCTGCTGCATTTTGTCCTGCAGCTCTTTCACTTTGCCCATCATCCCGGTGAGGTCGAATGCCATAATCGTAGGTATCAGGTGTTAATTAGTAGTGAACAAGGGAAGGGCGGGAAAGTGCTGAAAGATGTTGCTTCAGCTTATTCCCGGGTAACAACCGGCCTGGTTGCGCGCCTTGCGGTCATTTCAAAATGGTAACTGAGCCCGTGGCGCTAAACGGCTGGCCGGCTTCGCTCACCTGCTGAAAACGCCACACGTAAGCGCCCGGTACCGGGGCATGCCCTCTGATGGTGCCGTCCCAGGCCTCGCTGCGCTGAGTGCCGCGAAACACTTCCAGCCCGTTGCGGTCGACCACCACAAAGGTGTAGTTCCGCAGGTATTTCCCTTTAACCTCCAGTACGTCGTTTAGGCCGTCGCCGTTGGGCGTGAAGGCCGTCGGAATGGCCAGGCGCACCGGCCGCGCCACGACGGCAAGGTTGGAATAGCTAAACGTACCGGCCGGCAGCCCGGCGCCGCTGATTTGAAGGCGGTAGCGTAGCACCTGGTTGTCGGAGGGTGGGGTTAGGTCGGTATAGCTGCTGCCGCTTACGGACACGGTGCTGAGCACGGAGCCGGTCGCCGTGACGCGCTGCAGGACGTAACCGGCCGGAACGCTGGGGTCGGGGCCGGTAAAGGGCGTCCAGCTAAGGGTGGCAGTGGTGCCATCCGGGTCGGCCGCAGTGGCCGTAAGCAGCGCCGGGCAAGCGGGCGAGCTTTCCGGGGAAGTGTTGCCACACACGTCTGCGAGGCGCACCGTGTAGCAGGGACGGTCAGCGAGAAGTTGAGCTAAAGCCGTAGAATCCCGCTGAACCTGAGTGCCGGCCACTGTGCCGAAATCCGCTGGGGCATTAGTCCCCGCCGTACGCCGATAGCTCAATTTGCTGCCTTTAGGCAAGGCCGCACCGCTGGCCGAGAAAGGCCTCACTCAACTACATTGCGCAGATTGAAACTGGCGACCAGGCGCGGAGTGGCCGGCGCCACGGCCGACTGAGTCGTAATGGACACCGTATTGGAAACGGAAGTGCCGCCACCCGGTTGGAAAGCTGTCACCTGGTAGGTATAGGTGGTGCCGCAATCCACGTTGGGGTCTTCTAGGCCGCCGGGTATCACGGTAAAACCCATTAAAGGCTGGTTATTCCTAGTCACGCTGTACGGCCCTGCGCTGCCACTGAGCAGCAGTTGATTGCGTCCGGCAGTTGAGCTGGCGGACAAGCTCAAGGTGCAGAGCAGCGGGGAAAAGGCAGAATCAAGCCGACAAGGGTCGGTGCGCCTCAGGCGATAGCAGCCGGCTGCGGCACCGGGCAGCGTAATGGTGCTGCTGCCGGGGGCTACGTTGGCAACGGAGCGGTAGCCGCCCGGCACGCCGGCATCGGCTAGCTGCAGGGTGTAGCGGTAGCCGGGGGCAGCTGGCTCACTTCCAGCGCGGCCGTGCCGCCCGGTAGTGGGCCCTGCAGCGTGAGTCGGGTGAGGGTTGGCACCTGGGCTGGTGCCAGGGGCGCAATGGTCTGCGTGGCCGACCCTTCGCACAAGCCAGTAGCGGCATACTGGCCCCGCACCGTTACCGAGGTGGCCCCGTTGGGCACGGCAACTACGGTGGGCTGGTTGCGAACAATGGCTTGGGGCGCCCCCGTGCCTACCTGCACGGTGTAGCTGTCGTAGGCCGCATCGGTCACAGTTACCAAAGCCGAGCTGCTGGGGCAGGGCGCTACGGTGAAGGCCGGCGGCGCGGTATCGTACACCCGAAAGGTGCGGACGTAGTAGGTAGAAGGCGCGCCGGTGCCGCCGGCTACAGCATTCGCCAGCTCCGATACCGTTACTGTGCCCAAATCCGCTTTCGTGGGTGTGTATTCGTAGTTAAACGGGTTGGGCGGGCTGCAGGAGGGCAGAAACGTGGTGCCGGAGCCCTGCAACACGCCATAGAAAAGCAGCGCAGTCGGGATGTTGCGGCCCGCGCATTGCTCAAACCGTACGCGCCGGCCCACGCAGAATGCCTCCACTGCTTGGCCCGTCGCCACGTCGATAGCCCGAAATGTGCAGGCCGGTGGGTTGGGCGAAGCGCAGCTTTGAGCGCGCGCTCCGCTTGTCATCAGCCAGAGGGTCAACAATAAAACGCAGCAATTCACCAGCTTCATAAGCAGCACTCGTAACGCGGCACGGGCAGGATGCCGAACGCGACATGCAAAATTCAGGCAGCAGGATTATCTGATAACCAGGCTTGAAACCCGGTTCACGACAAGGCCGCGCTTTTATTGCCAGTCAAACTTACGGACGAAGGCGGCGGCCCGGTGCAGGTCGGGGTAGAGCACCCGGTCCTGGCCCACGAATTTCACTTCCTGCTGAAACGCTTCCACCACCTGCTCCAGGGCGGCGGAGGTACGGCCTGGCCGGCGGAAAGCCAGCGCCTGTACGGCCGTCATCAGCTCAATTCCCAAAACCTGCTCCACGTTTTCGATGACGCGGCGGGCCTTGGTGGCGGCATTGGCGCCCATGCTCACGTGGTCTTCCTGGCCGTTGCTGCTCACAATACTATCGACGGAGGCGGGCGTGCACAGCTGCTTGTTCTGGCTCACGATGCCGGCCGCGGTGTACTGCGGAATCATCAGGCCTGAATTGAGGCCCGGCTCGGCCACCAGGTAAGTGGGCAAGCCGCGCTGCCCGGAAATGAGCTGATAGGTGCGGCGCTCCGAAATGCTGCCTAACTCGGCCACGGCTACGGCCAAGTGGTCGAGCGCCAGCGCCAAGGGCTGGCCGTGGAAATTGCCGCCGCTCAGAATCTGGTCGTCGTCGGGGAAGATGTTGGGGTTGTCGGTCACCGAGTTGCATTCGGTTTCGACCACTTGGGCTACGTAGCTCAGGGCGTCGCGGCTGGCGCCGTGCACCTGGGGCTGGCAGCGGAACGAGTAGGGGTCCTGCACTGCCACGCGGGGCTGCGTTTGCAGCTCCGAGCCGGCCAGCAGCGTGCGTATGCGTTGGGCTACTAGTACCTGACCGGCGTGGGGCCGGATGCGGTGCAGGTTCTCGTTAAACGGCGCCGCGCAACCACCGAATGCCTCGGTGGAAAGGGCGCCAATAACATCGGCTGCGGCGGCCAGGCGCTGGGCCCGCAGCACCCCATCGACGGCGTAGGCCAGCATAAACTGCGTGCCGTTGAGCAGGGCCAGGCCTTCTTTGGCTTGGAGCGTGAGCGGCGCCCAACTAAACAGGCTCATGGCGTCGGCCGCGCTCAGGCGGTAGCCCTGGTAGTTCACTTCGCCCAGGCCCAGCAGCGGCAGGCACAAGTGCGCCAAGGGGCTAGGTCGCCGCTGGCGCCTAGGGAGCCTTGCTCGTACACCACGGGCAGCATTTCGCGGTTGTACATGGCCACCAGGCGTTCGGCGGTGGCCACCTGCACGCCGCTGTGGCCGTAGCTCAGGCTTTGGGCTTTCAGCAGCAGCATGAGGCGCACGAGGTTGCCGGGCACTTCGGCGCCGGTGCCGCAGGCGTGCGACATCATCAGGTTGACTTGCAGCTGGGCGCGGGCCTCGGGGGCGATGCTCACATTGTAAAGCGAGCCAAAGCCGGTGTTGATGCCATAAATGGGCGAGTTGTCGTGGGACAGGCGTTGGTGCAGGTAGCTGTGGCAGGTGGCGATGCGCGTTTTGGCGTCGTCGCTTAGGGCGACGGGCCGGCCATCGGCGAGCAGGGCCGCCAGGCTCGGCCAGGGTGAGGGGCTGAGTGGGCGAAATGGTGTGGGTGGGCATTGAGGGGGTGGGTGGGGTGAATGGGGGTGGCTGCAAAGAACCAAAAAAATCCCCTCCTTGCCAGGGAGGGGATTTTTGGACAGGCTTTCCACTAGGCGAATTGTTGGGCTATTCCGCCGTCAACGCGGTTACAACTTCGCCGATGGGCAGCACTTTTTCTTCGCCGGTTTTCATGATTTTGATTTTTACGACGCCGGCCGCCAGCTCTTCCGGGCCCAATACCAGCACCAGCGGAATGCCCTTGGCATCGGCGTACTTGAACTGCTTCTGCAGCTTGCTCACGTCGGGGTACAACTCGCTCGGGATGCCCGCGGCCCGAAGTTGAGCCAGCAGCGGCAGGGCGGCCCGGCCGCTGGCCGGGTCGAAGTGCGTGAGCAGGCAGCGAGTCGGCGTCTCGGCCGTCACCGTGAACAAGTCCAGCGCTTCAAGGCAGTCGTACAGGCGATCCACGCCAAACGAAAAGCCCACGCCCGATACACCCGGCAGGCCGAAGCTGCCGGTGAGGTTGTCGTAGCGCCCGCCGCCGCTCACGCTGCCCATCAGCACGTTGTTAATCTTTACTTCGAAGATGCAGCCCGTATAATAGGAGAGGCCCCGCGCCAGGGTGGGGTCGAACTCCAGTCGGTCAAACTGCTTGAAGCCGGAGGCGGTAAGCAAGTCGCGCACCGTGGCCAGCTCGGTGAGGCCGCGGTAATCGGCCTGGGGGTCGTCGGTTTCCTGGCCGTTGCTGGGGCGGGGGCCGTCGGGCTCCACGCCGGCCGTTACGAAGCCGGCCAGCAGGCGCATGAGCTTCTCTTCGTAGTCGCCTTGGGTGGTCAGCAGCTCAAACAGCGTGTCTATGGTGGCCTCCGAAAAGCCGCGGTCGAGCAGGCTCGCGGGTCACGCCGTCGCGCCCGATTTTGTCGAGCTTGTCGATGGCCACGAACAAATCCGACTCCCGGCCTTCGCCGTTTAGGGCCTGGTAAATGTTGCGCAGCACCCCACGGTGGTTGATTTTGATGGTGAAGTCGTGCAGGCCCAAGCCATTCAGGACCTGGGCCATCATCAGCACGATTTCGGCTTCGCAGAGCAGCGAGTCGGTGCCCACCACGTCGGCGTCGCACTGGTAAAACTCGCGGTAGCGGCCGCGCTGGGGGCGGTCGGCGCGCCACACGGGCTGCATCTGGTAGCGCTTGAAGGGAAAGGTGAGCGTGCCGCGGTTCATGGCCACGTACCGGGCAAAGGGTACGGTGAGGTCGTAGCGCAGGCCTTTTTCGGCCACTTTGGGCAGCAGGGCTTTGGAGCCAATCTCCAGGTCGTCAGCGGTTACGTCTTTGGCGAAGTCGCCGGAGTTCAGGACTTTAAACAGCAGCTGGTCGCCTTCGTCGCCGTACTTGCCGGTGAGCACCGAGAGGTTCTCCAGCGTCGGCGTTTCGAGCGGAGCGTAGCCAAACGACTCGAAGGTGCGGCGGATAACGTTGAAAATGTGCTGGCGACGCGCCACTTGGGCTGGCCCAAAGTCGCGGGTGCCTTTCGGAATACTAGGTTTTTGCATGACGGGTGCAAAGGTAGGCGCGGGGCTTGTCCCAGCCCCAACAACAAGCCCCGCCGCCGGACTGACCGACGACGGGGCTTTTTTGCAGAAAGAAGGAGAGAAAAGCGGGGTGGCAATAAAAATTCAACTAACTCAGCCGCCGAAGCCGCCACCGCCTTGGGGCGCGGCCTCGATGCGGCCCGGCTTGGCCTTGCTGGCGCCGATGTACCAGGTGAAGCCCAGCCAGCCCACGCGGCTTTCGTCTTTGGCGTAGCGGTAGCTGCTCAGGGCGTCGGTTTCGATTTCGCTGCGGTACTGCTGGGTGTTCAGCAGGTCCGATACGCGGAGGGTGAGGGCGGCACGGTCCGAGAACAGGCGCTGGCGCAGGGCAATGTCCATCTGGCCTTGAGCCAATTGACGGCCCTGAGCCGTGAGCGAGGCCGAGCGCAGGTTGCCGCTCAGCTGCACGTCCAGCGTGGGGCGGATGGTGAAGTTGTTGGTGAGGCGCAGGGTGCCCACCAGGGCCTGGCGGTTGGTGCCGATGCCATTGGTGGCAATCTGGGCGCGGTAGATGGAGGTGCTGGCATTCAGGCGCCACCACTTGGCCACCGGCTGGTTGAGGCTGAACTCGGCGCCGAGGTTGGTGGTGCGGCCCACGTTCAGGAAGGTTTCGGCCGTGACCAAGCCGGCGCTGGGACCGGCCAGGCGGGTAGCCACCGTGTCGATGAAGCGCAGGCGCTGGATGGAGTTGGTGGTGATGCGGGCAAACACGGTGCTGGTGATGGTGGCTTGGCCCAGGTTCAGCTGGTGGCCCAACTCAATATTGTGGCTGTACTCGGCCCGCAGGCGGGGATTGCCGAGGCGGTAGCTGCGCGGGTCCTGGTAAATGGCCAGGGGCGCTGCTGCATGAAGTTGGGCCGGTTGAGGCGGCGGGCGTAGCTGAACTGCAGGCGGTTCTGGCCGGGCTCCTTGCCAAATTCGCGGTTCAGCGTGGCCGAGGGGAAGAAGTTGAGGTAGTCCTGGTTGAGGCTGCCGCGCTGGGCAATGGCCGCCCCGCCCTGCACGGTGCCGCTGAGGATGGTGTACTCCGAGCGCAGGCCGGCCTGGGCGTTCCACTTGGGGCCGAGGGGGCGCTGCACCGTTACGTATGCCGCTGGTACCAACTGCTCCGAGGTGTAAGTAAGCGAGCGGTTGGGGTCGTCCTGGAAGTCGTTGGGGCGGCTCTCGTTGCTGGCGTAGCCAAACTCATTGGCGCCCTTCTGGGCCTGCCGCTCCATTTTCACGCCCATTTCCAGGCGGCCTTTGCCTGCAGCCAGGGTGCGTGTAGTCAACTTGGCCAAACTGAATGTTGCCCAAGAGGCTCAGTTGCTGCCGGGTGCCGGGTTGGGCTACCTGGGCCGAGCCCGCTTCGGCGTACTGCCGCTGCACCACCGGCACGTTGGCGTCAATCACCACGCCGCCGAAGTTGGCCGTCAGCTCGCGGCCTTTGTGCGCCTCCCAGGTGCGGCGGTAGTTCCCGTCGTAGTTGAGCAGCTTCACGTTTACGTCGAGGTCTTGGCGGCCGCGGGCGTACTGCACGGGGTTGGTGCCCGTTTGCTGGGTCAGCTGCTGGCCTTCGCCTTCCAGGTTTACTTCGGTGCCGGGCGCCACGTTCAGGCTCAGGCTTTGGTTTTTGGGCAACTCGAGGGCCACGCCCACCCGCACGTTGTGGTTTCGGTGTACTTCGTTGCCGGCGCCCACCTGAGTGGTGCGCACGGTTTGGGGCTTTTCGGCCGTGCCCAGCAGGGCCGTTTGCTCCGAGTGGCCGCGGCTCCAGTACGTCACGTCGCGGCCGTTGTAGCCCGCCGACCAAGTGGCTTTGCCTTGCTTGCGGCTCAGGTTCAGGTTGCCGCTGTACTTGTTGCCGGTGCCCACGTTCAGCGCGGCGGTGCCGTTGGTGCCGTTCTTGGTTTCCTTCTTGGTAATGAGGTTGATGACCCCGCCACCACCGGCCGCATCGTACTTGGCCGAAGGGTTGGTGATGACTTCAACCTGGGCAATGCGCGAGGCCGGAATCTGGTCGAGGCGCTGGCCGCCACCGCCACCCCCATTGCTCACGCCGGCCGGCTTGCCGTCGATGAGGATGGTCACGTTTGAGGTGCCGCGCATGCTCACGGTGCCGTTCACGTCCACGCTCACCGAGGGCACGTTTTGCAGCACGTTGGCCGCCGTGCCGCCCACGCTGCCCAGGTCTTTTTCCACGTTTATCACGCGCTTGCCCAGCTCTTCCACCACGGTGGCTTTCTCGCCGGTTACCACCACTTCGCTGAGTTTGGTGGCCGAAGCAGGAGTCATTTTCAAGCCCAGAAATTGAGCTGCCGGTGTGGCCTCCGTCAGGGTGAAGCGGCGGCGCAAGGCTTTGTAGTTGAGGTCCTGCACCCGCAGGAGGTAGGTGCCGAGCGGGAGCGAAGCGGTTTTGAATGCGCCCTTATCCGAGGTTTGGGCCACGGCTACAAACGAAGAGTCGGCGGCGCGGAGCAGGAGCACGTCGGAGAAAGGAACGGGCTGGCCCGTGCTTTCTTCCACTAGGCTGCCGCTCACGCTGCCGGGGCCCGCGGTTTGTGCCGCCGCACCCAGCGGGAGCAGCAGTGAAACAATTGCCAAACCGCACAAAGCACTGTTAAGGCGAGACTGGGCGGGGAGGGTGACGAAGTTTTTCATGGTGCAGAAAAGAGGTGTGGGGTGGGTGCTGCGGCAACTCAGGTCGTCAGCGGCCGCGGTTCCGCTGGTGAGGTGAGAAGCTCAGCGCCCGAACTCCGGTGAGTGAAGTTTGAAGCAGCTGGGTAGCGGGTCATGTCCGGTACACGCTTAGCTCAGCTACTGGGCTTTGAACAGAACAAAAGTAAAGCAGGTACTTTGTAAAGCAAGGTACTGTTGCAAAATATTTTCAGTAAGCCAAGCTTTGAGATTTGTTGGTGTTTGAAAATCAGTGAGTAATTGGCTGAAAAAATTATTCAGCCTTCGCTTTGCGCCCCAAGGTAGGTGAGCGTGCTCGGTTTTGAAGATGCAGCTCCTGATTTCGCGGTTGCCTGATTCAGCATCTTTTTGCCAGAAAATAAAAAAAGCCCGAACCATTGGGTCCGGGCTTTTTAGAAATACGTCTGATTTAGCGGCTCAAGAGCCCCACCAAAGTTGAGCTAACGTGCGGCTTACTTGCGTTTGGCCGGTACGCGGGGCTTCGCCGCTTGCTTCACGGGGTCCACGGCCTGGCCGTTGCGGTAGGTGACCGAGCGGGCCTCCGTTTTGCCGTCCTCTTTGTAGTAGGTCCAAACGCCGCTTTGCTTGCCGTTGCGGTACTGCCCGCTCACGGCCAGGGTGCCGTCTTCGCGCAGCTCGCGGAAGGGCCCAGCAGCACGCTGCGCACGTAAGTGGTTTCCTTGCGCACCTTGCCCGAGGGGAAATATTCCTGGGCAATGCCGGCCATGAAGCCATTCAGGTAGGGCTGGCGGCTTTGCACCTGGCCGTTATCGAAGTAGGTGATTCGGTCGCCGAGCAGGCGGCCCGTGGGGCCGTAGGTTTCGGTCTTGCGGGGCGTCTTGCCATCGGGGTAAAACTCTTTCCAGGTACCGGAGGGCTTGTTGTTCTTGTACTGCTCCTCGGCCTGCGGAAGCTTGCCGGCCACGTCGTGGTAGCGCGTGATTTTGCGGTCTTTGCCGTTGTTGCTGTAGTCAATTTCCTCGCGCAGGTTGCCGTTTTCGAAGTATTCCAGGGCGTGGCCGGTAGGCACGCCGCTGCGGTAGGTTATTTTGGTTTTCACCTGCCCGCTTTCGTAGTAGCTGGTCGAGGGGCCGTCGAGGTTGTTGGTGCCGGTGGGCGGGGCCACGCGCTTGGTTAGGTCGTCGCCGAGCGGGTTTTTCACGGGGCGCTGCACCAGCGGGGCGGGGGCGTAGGTGCTCTCGGTTTGGAGCTTGCCGCTCTGGTAGTAGCTGCGGTAGCGCCCGCGGCCGTTTTTGTCGGCCAACACTTCGTTTTCAATCTGGCCGTTGGGGTAATACGTCTTGTACGGCCCCGACAGCAGCCCGCGGGTAAACTCGCCCTCGCTCTGCACCGCGCCGTTGGGGTAAAGAACTTCACCGCGCCGTTGGGCTGCCCGTCCACGTAGGCGATTTCGGCCTGGGTCTTGCCGTCGGGGTACAGGGCTTTGAGGGCGCCGTTGGGCTGGCCTTTGGCGAGCGTGGTGCGCAGCTTCACCGACCCATCGGGGTGGTAGAAGGTCAGCTCGCCGTTGGGCTCGTCGTTCTCGAACAGGCCTTCTTGGGCCACCTTGCCGTTGTCGTAGTACGTTTTGAAGGGGCCCTGCCGCACGCCGTCGCGGTAAGTGGTTTCGAGCCGCCGGTTGCCGGTGGGGTGAAATTCGACATAGGCCGAGTCGCGCTTGCCTTGCTTGAAGCTGGTTTGCTGCTCGAGCTTGCCGTTGCGGTAGTAGCGCCGGTAGGTGCCCTGCGGCACGGTGTCGGCGGCTACCAGGGCAGTGTACACTTCCCGCTTGTTCACCTTCGTGGAGTCGTAATACGTCACGAACCGACGCAGGCGCTGGCCGTGCGACGGCAAGGCCAGCAGCAACAGAAAAAATGGCAATAAATATTTCATAGGCGCAAGAACGCAGGAAATGGTTTTTCCGTGCGACGGTAGGGGTTAACTAAAATTCGAGCCAAAAAAGCCCCACCGAGTATCGATGGGGCTTTCTTGAGCTAATGGCTAATTGGGCTGCTTACAGCCGCTCCACCACAATGGCGCTGGCCCCGCCGCCACCGTTGCAGATGCCGGTGACGCCGATTTTGCCGCCTTCGTTCTTGAGCACGTTCATCAGCGTGGTCACGATGCGCGCGCCGGAAGCACCCAGCGGGTGGCCCAGGCTCACGGCGCCGCCGTAAGGGTTCACCTTGGTGCCTTCCAGGTTGAGCAGCTTGTTGTTGGCCAGGCTCACCACCGAGAAAGCCTCGTTGATTTCGTAGAAATCCACATCGGCCGCCGTTTTGCCGGCGTTCTTCAACGCCTTGGGAATGGCCAGGGCGGGCGAGGTTGTGAACCACTCCGGCGCCTGCTCGGCATCGGCGAAGCCCAGGATGCGGCCTATGGGCGTGAGGCCCAAAGCATCGGCCTTCTCGCGGCTCATGAGCAGCACGGCAGCAGCGCCGTCGTTCAGCGTTGAGGCGTTGGCCGCGGTCACGGTGCCGCCTTCTTTGATGAAGGCCGGCTTCAGGCCGGGTACTTTCGAGAAGTCAACTTTCAGGTACTCCTCGTCGTCCTCAATTACCGTGGTTTTGCCACGGCTTTCGATAGTGACGGGGATGATTTCGTCTTTCTTCTTGCCGGCTTTGGCGGCAGCGGCGCTGCGGGTGTAGCTCTCGATGGCGAAAGCATCCTGCTGCTCGCGGGTGATGCCCATTTCCTTGGCCGTGTTCTCGGCCGCGTTGCCCATGGCGTAGTCGTGGTAGGGGTCCCAGAGGCCGTCGCGCACGAGGCCGTCTATCATCTGCCCGTGGCCGTACTTGGCGCCGAAGCGGGCTTTGTCGAGGTAGTAGGGCACGTTGCTCATGCTTTCCATGCCGCCGGCCAGAATCACATCGGCCTGCCCCAGCATGATGGCCTGGGCGGCATACATGATGGCCTTCGAGCCCGAAGCGCACACTTTGTTTACGGTGGTGCACTCCACGGTGTCGGGCAGGCCGGCTTTCTTGGCGGCCTGGCGGGCCGGAGCCTGGCCGAGGTTAGCCGAAATCACGTTGCCCATAATCACCTGCTCCACTTCCGAGCCCGCCACGCCGGCTTTCTCCAGCGCGCCTTTCAAAGCAATGGCACCCACTCGGTGGCCGACAACGACGATAGGGCCCCGCCAAATGAGCCAATTGGCGTGCGGACGGCAGAGATAATGACAACTTCTTTGGTTTGCATACGAGGTATGGTAAAAGGGTTGGGTGGGAGGTTCAATCAGGCCACAAAAGTACGGATTTAGAACCCCCGAAAGGTAGCCAGCCTAACGTTCGTTCGGAATGTTTGGTTGGCAGCCTAACTGCCTTGTTCCGAAGCTGCAATTACCACGTCGGCTTGCTAGGGTCAGGCTTCTGGGCGGCAGGCCGCGTGAGCTGCTGCAGGTACTGCTGCTCTTGAGCCCGCAGCGTTTCGAGCAGCTGCCGGGCTTGGGCCGGGCTTAGGTTCATGGCTTCGAGCCGCTCGCGCTGGGTTTGCAGGCGCACGTCGGCGGGCGTGGCGGCATCGGTGCCGGGGCGGCTGCCGCGGGCGTTGGCGGCAGGGTTGGGGAAGCAGCGCTGCGGTCGAGGCCCCGCTGGGTGCCGGGCGCTTCGCCGCTGGCCACGGGCTGTGGGGCGCCTGTACCCGGCGCTCTGCCACCTGTCGCTGCTTTGCCCGGCGCCCGATTGGGCTGGCGGTTGTCGGCCTGGCCGGCCGGGTCGGGACGTTGCTCAGGCGGCGTGTTGGGAGCCGGCGGGGCAGCGTTTTGGTCGTTCACCTGCCCCTTGCGGTCGGTGCCCGCTTTTTCAGCCGGCTGGTTCTTTTCCGGCCCGTCTTTTTCTGACTCGGGCGAAGGCTTGGGCTTGGAGGTGCCGGGCTGCGGCTTGGGCTCTGGAATTTTGGGCATGTTGGGACGTTGAGTTAAGTAGTCGCTCAGTACCTCATAATCGAAGCGGGCGCCGCTGTTTTTGGGGTCGAGCAGCAACGCTTGCCGCAGCAGGGTGAGGGCCTGAGCTATTTCGCCTTGCTGCGCGGCCTGTACGGCGAGCTGCTGGCGGGCCACACTGCCCAGCTCGGCCGTGGTCCCGGTTAGCAAGCGCGCATAGGTCGCTTGGGCCTGTCCCGGCAGCCCGGCCCGGGTCTGGGCGTGGGCCAGGTTGAGCACCAGGCGCGGGTCGGGAGCGCGCCGCGCTTTGGCGGTCAGGGCCGCTTCGAAAGCGGTGGCGGCGCGGGCAGCATCGCCGCGCTTATACGCAGCGGTGCCCGCGACTACGGCCGTATTGCGGTCGTGCACCCAGGTCAGCAGCTTCCACGTGGGCGGGCTGAGTGCCAATACCAGGAGCACGAGGTATTTCATGGGCGAATGATGGTAACGGTAAGGGCAATATCGAGCGCCAGCAGCAGCAAGGCCGCCGCCAATGGATAGCGGTAGCGATTATCGGCCACGGGCACGGTGCGCACCTGCTCCACGGCGCCCTGCATGGTGCGCAGCGACCGCAGCAGCGGCCCGAAGCCGTTTTGCTTGTTATTTAATTCCACGTATTGCCCGCCGGTTTGGGCCGATAGCTGCAGCAGCGGCCCTTCCTGCAGGCGGCTTTCCACCAGCTGCCCCCGGGCATCTTTCACAAAGCCGCCCCCGGCTTTCGGGATTTTAGTGCCCTCCTTCGTGCCCACGCCCACCGTGTACACCCGTGCCCCGGTGCGGCCCAACGCCTGCATTACCGGCTCCAGGTTCTCCCCGAAGTCCTCGCCATCGCTCACCACCACCAGTGTCGTAGCCCGGGGCAGCGGGGCGGTGCCAGCGGGGGCGGCCACTGGGCTCGGGGCCAGGCGGCTCAGTACCAGCTCCAACGGGGCCCGCAGGGTAGTGGGGCCGCTGGGCAGCAGGCTGGTTCGCAGCGTGCTGATGAATACCTGCACGGCCTCCTGGTCGTAGGTGAGGGGCATTGCACCACGGCGTCGGCGCCGAACACCACCAGCCCGAGCCGGTCGGCCGGAAATTGTGCCACCAGCCTGCTGCAGCTCGGCCTGGGCCCGCAGCAGTCGGGTAGGGGCCACATCGGGCGCATCCATGGAGCGCGACACGTCCACCAGCAGCCACACGTCTTTGCCGGCGGTGCGCACTGGCTGCTGGCTTACGCCCAGCGCCGGGCCCAAGGCCGCCGCCAGCAACGCCGCGCCCGCCAGCACCCGCAGCGCCAGCTTCCAGCCCCGGTGCCGGGCCCGGCTGCCTAGGGCCCGGCCCAGGCGGCTGCTCCGCCGCAAGTGCGCCAGCAGCAGGAGCAGGGCCAAAGCGGCGGCCAGCCCCACGAGCAAGAAATTAGGATACGCCCAGGTTAGCAATTGGAGTACAAGTAGAAAGCAAAGCACAAAGTAGCCACCGGCCCGGCGGTTGTCCCGCTTCAAGGGGGCTCAAAGATAAATTTTTCAGCTAAAGTGTGGCCTTTTGAGTTCCGCCCGTATATTTGCACCCGCTTCGAACGGAAGCGAAACCAGCCTGGAGAGGTGGGTGAGTGGCTGAAACCAGTAGTTTGCTAAACTGCCGTAGCTCTAAAGGTTACCGGGGGTTCGAATCCCCCTCTCCACTATAATGTTGGGTTGCGAAAGCTTCCCGTTGGGGCTCCACCCAGTAGGTAGTTTTCTAAACTCAACATTATTTTTTTCGGGGTGTAGCGTAGCCCGGTATCGCGCCTGCTTTGGGAGCAGGAGGTCGTAGGTTCGAATCCTGCCACCCCGACATTTGTTTACCCCGTTTTCGACCCCGTAGCTCAGCTGGATAGAGCAACTACCTTCTAAGTAGTCGGTCTTTGGTTCGAATCCAAACGGGGCCACTTCCGTTCGATGCAAAAAAGCTTCTCAGGTCCACTGAGAGGCTTTTTTGTGGCCAATGGTGCCAACAAATGGCCAAATGTTGGCACCGTTGTGGCTCTACTGTGGCTACTAAAAAAGCCCTCCGCGTTTAGCGGAGGGCTTTTTTAGTTTCAAGGCACTTTTTGCAAGTCAGGGAAAATTCACGGCAGGCCCAAAAAACGGGGCCCTTGGCACGAGCAGAGTTAGGGTTGCATCACCCCAACGCTCGGGGCTTTGCTCAGGTCCTCCACTATTGCTGTGGAGTTTGTTGGCTCCGGGAAGGCTTAAGGTGACGTTTCAACGAATCGAGGTGGGGCAGCGCGCGGACGCGGGCCGAGGCCGCCAATTCCTGCCGAAGTTGAAGCAGCTGCAGTTGGCGCTCCATTTGTTTGCGGGCAACATAAGCATCGTAGGCTTGGTCGAAAGCGTTTCTCATGAGGTGATAGGTGAAAAGAGTTAGAATTTAAAAAGTGAAGTGGTTCTCGATAATGGGATTTATCTCACGTCAGCACTGCCGCGCAGCTCCTTGAGCTGTTGGAGTACCCGGAGCACCACCGGCAAGACCCGTTCGGCCTGGGCCTGGGTGGTCGACCAGTCGTGTAGCAAGGCACCGCACTGGCGCAAGTCTTCACTGGCGGCATGAATGGCCATGGTCAGTTCTTCGGGGAAATCGGGATTGGTTAAATGTTTTTTAGCAAGTGCCGCGCCGTGAGGTACGCCACTTGCGCCACATCCCAATCCTCCTGGCGCGAACCGTCGGCGCGGCCGATTCGGACCAGATAAGTTGCAATCCGCGTGCGCACTTCCATGGACAAGGAGTTTAAATACGAGCCTAAACATACAACCTTTCTGTGAAAAAACAGACATATACTCAGAAAATTTATTAAATTTCTGTGTGTTTTAGTTGATATCACAAATACGACGCTAGGCGAACCCAGTATTGCTGATTAATAGCACTTTGCGGCGTGCGCTACATTCTGTTTTTCAATACATTATCTTTTGTGCTATACCCGTTTTGGGCTAGATGTTACAAGGATTCCTTGTTGACCCCGCTCGATGAAGCGACAATTCAACCACAAGACAGGCCTGTGCCTCTCCTATGGGCTTGGCCGCGAAAAAGGGCTGAGAGATTTTCTGCCGCACGGCTTCCGGAGTGCCCGGCGTTGCTTACAGCCGGATGATGTCCTGGCTGGTTTCCTCACGGGGAGTGCCCACGCACACCTCGGGCCAGGGGTTAAACTGGCCTAGTTAGAACTTACCCATATAGAGCTCGGCGTTGAAGCTCGGGGCTTGAGTGCAGAAACTAAGGGCG
The DNA here is from genome assembly GCF_042665855.1 of Hymenobacter humi. Classification (NCBI taxonomy): domain Bacteria; kingdom Pseudomonadati; phylum Bacteroidota; class Cytophagia; order Cytophagales; family Hymenobacteraceae; genus Hymenobacter; species Hymenobacter humi. The sequence continues at coordinate 2,666,850 of NZ_JBHTEK010000001.1, forward strand.
CTGCGCCAGAACTGGGCGGCCGCGTGGTCGTTACCGGGCGGGACTTTTGCCGCCCTGGGAATGGCCGCGCTCCAGGGCCGGGCGGTCCCAGTGGGCCAGGTTGGCGGCGGCTTCGTAGGTGGTTTGCAGGAAGTCGAGCACAGTCGCACGAGGGTCGGCAGCCAGGCGGGCGGCTTCGTAGGGCAGGAAAAACTCGCCCATTTCGGAGCTGTAAAATGCTTCGGCCGGCCGGATGGCGGCCTGGGCCAGGGCCGGGTTGGCGGGGTAGGCATAGCTGTAGAAGGCCGCTTCCTGGCCGTTGCCGCCGGGCCACCAGCCCGCGGCGCTCTGCTCGGCCGAGTAGGATTCGCGGGTGACCCAATCGGCAAGGTTGGGCAGGCCGCCGGGGTGCGGGGAGCGGGCCGGCCCGAAAAGCGCGTCACCGCCAAGTCGAAGCTGCCCCAGAAGAAATGCACCGGGCTGCACTTGCCCATAAACCGGCTCCGAAACTCGCTCAGCACCCCATCTACTTGCACCAGCACTTGCCAGAACCGCTCCACGGCGGCGCGGTCGTAGGCACGGTGGCGCTGGTCTTTGGGAAAGGGCGTGGTGTCTTCCACTTCCACGGGCACCGGCCAGAGCTTCACGGCGATGCCGGCGTCGCGCAGCAGCGCACGGTACTGCTGGTAAAAGTCGGCTACGGAGCGGGGCGCCAGCTCCATTTCGAGGGTGCGCCCGGCGCTGGTGTGCAGCAGGAGCCGGTGCTGGTGAAAGTCAAACACGACCTCGCAGGAGCCCTCAGGGTAGGGCATGGGGCCAGTGGACAGGCCGCGGGGCGTCACGTACAGCGGCACCTGCCACCAATGGTTAATCATGGGACTGAGCGCCAGCCTGGTTTTGCCCACCATCTGGGTCCACAGGTGCAGCGTCTGCCGCGTGGCGGTCCAGGAATCGGCCGGGAGCGCGGGCCATTGGAGAGCAGGAGCTGATGGGGGCATGGCGGGGCAGATTGAGGCTCGGGCCGATGTGCGGCTCGGAGTGAAGCATCCGGTTCAGCGGACCAGTGGCCGCGAATAAGGAAGTAGGAGGGTAAGATAACAATCCGACTATGAACTCGCTGGCTTAGCAGGCCATTGCGTCGGGACGATGAAGTCCTGACTCACCAGCTGAAACGAAAATTAATTGCCATGAACTATGTATGTACATTGAATGTATGTACATTTGTAATGCCGATACGTATTGGGCTTCCACATAGGCAGCTCAATTTGGTTTCGCAATTCGTTTTCAATTTCAACCCATAACCCCTTCTTATCATGGCAACCACCTGGAAAGTAGACCCCACCCACAGCGAAGTGCAGTTCAAAGTGAAGCACTTGATGATTACCACCGTCACCGGCCATTTCAAGACGTTCGACGTGGAAGTCGTGACCGAAGGCGACGACTTCACCAAGGCGTCTTCCATCGTTTTTACCGCCGATGTGGACTCCATCAGCACCAACAACGAGCAGCGCGACACCCACCTCAAGTCGGCTGATTTCTTCGACGCCGAAACCCACGGCCAGCTTCGCTTCGTGGGCCGTCAGTTTGAAAAAACCAGCGACGACACCGCCAACCTGCACGGCGACCTCACCATTCGCGGCGTGACCAAGCCCTGACTGTGAAGGTTGAGCTGGGCGGAATCGTGGTAGACCCCTACGGCCAGACCAAGGCTGGCTTCACCGTCGAGGGCAAAATTAGCCGCAAGGAGTTCGGCCTCACGTGGAGCGCCGTCACCGAAGCCGGCTCCGTGGTGGTGAGCGACGACATCAAGCTCCTCGCCGAAATCCAGCTGGTGAAGCAAGCCTAATTCGGCCCAATTCTGCCGGCCCGGCACGTACGGGCCGGCCCCTTCTTTCACACCGCTTCCTGTTTCTTTCGATGGCACAATCCGTTTTGCACCGCGCCGCCACGCGCGGGCACGCCAACCACGGCTGGCTCAATTCCTACCATACGTTCAGCTTTGCCGGGTACCAGAACCCCGAGCGCATGCACTTCGGCGCTTTGCGCGTGCTCAACGACGATACCGTGGCCGGCGGCATGGGCTTCGGCAAGCACCCGCACGACAACATGGAAATCATCTCCATTCCGCTTTCCGGCGACCTGGAGCACCAGGACACGACTGGCCGCCAGGCCGTGATTCGGCAGGGCGACGTGCAAATCATGAGCGCCGGCACGGGCCTGGCCCACAGCGAGAAAAACCACAACCGCGACAAGGAAGTGAAGTTCCTGCAAATCTGGGTGTTCCCCAACCAGGAAAACGTAGCCCCGCGCTACGCCCAGCAGAGCTTCCGGCCCGAAGACCGGCACAACAAGCTCCTGCAAGTGGTGTCGCCCTCGCCCGACGACCATGGCGTCTGGATTCATCAGGACGCGTGGTTTCACCTGGGCCAGGCTCGACCAGGGCTTCCGCACCGATTATCAGCTCAAGAAGCCCGGCAACGGCGTGTATGCGTTTGTGCTGGAAGGCGATGTGACCATCAACGGCGAGGCTTTGCACCGCCGCGACGGCCTGGGTGTCTGGGAAACCGACACCCTAACCATCCAGGCCGACAGCAACGCCGAAATCCTGCTGATGGAAGTGCCGATGGAGTTTTAATGGAATGGATTGGTTGCTGAATCAGCCTTGGCGCGAAAAGAACGGCCATGCTTCATCTGGCGTCCGCTTGTCAAACCGGAGGTAGGCGTAGCTAAGCATCTCTGCGCAACTAATCCTAGTCCGCTGTCATGCTGAGGCACGAAGCATCTCCTCACCGACAAACTAATCGTTGAGCCGTGAGAAGATGCTTCGTGCCTCAACACGATAGACGATTGGGTTACTGCCACACGCGAGATGCTTCGGCTCCGCTCAGCATGACGTTCTTGTTTTTTGGAACAAGTCTAATGAAAAACGGCGGCCTGTGGGCCGCCGTTTTTGTTCTGCCGTTTCCGCCCGATTCCGAAGCTGGCTCAATTTTATCCGGGGCCATGTACAAAGCCAGAAGCGGCTATGTCCACCTCATAATATCCGCGCCGGGCGCACCCTACGGTTGGGTTTTTCGCTTGGTAGCCAGTTGCCTACGCCCATCGCGTCCATGGTTGAACCCCTGACCAACCGCGCGCGGACATCGCGCACCAGGTGAAGGAGGTCATCCTACAGCAAAAGCCGGCCGTGTACGATGTGCTCGTGCATATTGAGCCACAGTAAGCTTGCTGCCGGAGGGGCGGTACGGAGCGGTGGCTCAGGCCGGCGGTTCCTGGCCCTGCGGGGTGGATTTTCAGGGTTGTGGCCTCTTCAGGCAAATTATTGGGCCCTTTTATTGTAACCTTGCCCAACGCAAACCGCGCCCTCACTTCCGAAAAATGAAACAACATTTACAAAAGCCATTTGCTCCGGTATTGCTTGGCCTGCTTACCTTGTGCGCTCCGGCCGCAGTAGCTCAACGAACCGCGCCCGGCGCCAAAACCACCAAATCCGCGGCTGCAGCCAAGCCGGCCGGCGCGCTGTCCTCGATGACCAAGGGCCTGCAGAAATTCGACGGTTACTTCCCGTTTTACTACGACCCGAAAACCGGTAAAATCCTGCTGGAAGTCGAGCGCTTCGACCAGGAGTTTCTGTACTTCGGCTCGCTGGCCAGCAGCGTAGGCAAAGGCATCGAGCGGGGCCAGAGCAGCGCCAACATCGTCAAGTTTATCAAGGTGGGCGGGAAGGTGCTGCTCGTGCAGCCTAACTACGAGTACCGGGCGGTGACCGACAACGCCGACGAGCAGCGCGCGGTGGACAACGCATTTGCCAAGTCCGTCATTTGGGGGTTTGCGCCAGTGGCCACCCAGGGCACCAAAGTGCTGCTCGACCTGACCCCGTTTCTGGTGCGCGACAGCCAGAAAATCGCCGAAGGACTGGGCAGCCGCGGCTACCAGGGCCCCGGCGCCAGCCTCATGGGCGGGCCGGGCAGCGGGCCGCCCATCGTGTACAAAGTAGACGAGTTGCGCTCGGCCGTGTTCCTGGAAAATACCCGCAACTTCCCCAAAAACTCGGAGTTCGAAGCCATGGTCACGTTCACGAGCGCAGCCGGCCGTGGGGCCGACAACTCCCTGGCGCCGGACCCCAGCGCCGTGACGGTGCAGATGCACCAGGCGTTTATTGAGCTGCCGGAAAAGGGATTCCGCCCCCGCAAGTTCGACCCCCGTTCCGGCTTCCAGGACTTCAGCTACCTGGACTTTGCCGCGCCCATGAGCCAGCCCCTGGCGCAGCGGTTCATCGTGCGGCACCGGCTCGAAAAGAAAGACCCCACGGCGGCCATCAGCGAAGCCGTGAAGCCCATTGTGTACTACGTGGACCGGGGCGCGCCGGCCAGCATCAAAAAAGCGCTGCTGGAAGGCGGCGCCTGGTGGAACCAGGCCTTCGAGGCGGCCGGCTTTAAAGATGGTTTCCAAATCAAAGAATTGCCGGTGGGGGCCGACCCCATGGACATCCGGTACAACATGGTGAACTGGATAAACCGCTCAGGCTCGCCCCGGGCGTATTCGTACGGGTACAATTACGTGGACCCGCGCACGGGCGAAATCCTCAAGGGCGTGGTGTCGTTGGGCGCTGACCGGCACCGGCAGGACTACCTCATTGCCGAAGGCCTGCTGCAGCCCTACGAAGACGGCAAGCCCGTGCCCGACCAGATGGAGCAGCTGGCTTTGGCGCGCATTCGGCAGCTCTCGGCCCACGAAATTGGGCACACGCTGGGGCTGCACCACAACTTCACGGCCAGCACCAAAGAGCGGGCTTCGGTGATGGATTATCCGTTCCCAAGGTTCAGCCTGCAGCCCGACGGTAGCTTGGATATATCGCAGGCCTACGCCACGGGCATCGGCAGCTGGGACAAGCGCGCCGTGACCTGGGGCTACCAGCAATTCCCGAAAGACACCGACGAAAACGCCGCCCTCAACGCCATCATGCAGGAAACCCTGCAGCAGGGCCACCGATTTATTCCCGACATCGGCGGCTACGCGCACCCGGCCGCCAACCAGTGGGAAGACGGCACCGACCCCGTAGCCCAATTGAACTCGCTGATGAAGGTGCGGCGGCAAGTGCTGGACAAGTTCTCCGAAAAAGCCATTCGCGCGGAGTCGCCCATGGCCACGCTGGAAGAAGTGCTGGTGCCCATGTACCTGCTGCACCGCTACCAGGTAGAAGCCGTGGCCAAGTCCTTGGGGGGCAGTACTTCACCCACGCCGTGAAAAACGACGGGCAGGCCCCCACCCAGATGGTGGACCCCGCCGTGCAGTGGCAGGCCTTCAATGCCCTGCTCGCGACCATCACGCCGGCCGCGCTGCAGCTGCCCGAGGCGCTGATTGCCAAGATTCCGCCCCGGCCCTCGGGCTACCCGGCTACGTTGGAAACCTTCGGGCGCTACACCGGGCCCACGTTCGACCCACTGGCCGCGGCCGAAGCGGCCGCCGGCCCCACCATTGCGGCTGTCCTGAACCCGCAGCGGGCCGCGCGCCTCATTGAATACCAGGCCCGCGATAGCAAGCAGCCCGGTTTTCAGCCCGTGGTCGAGCAATTACTGGCCAACACCTGGCGCGCGCGGCCCGAAACCGGCTATGCCGGCGCCCTGCAAACCGTAGTCAACAACCTAACTCTGCAGCACCTCTTGCAGCTCGCGGCCAACCCCGGGCGGCAGCCAGCGTGCGCGGACAGTCCCTGGTAGCCATAGAAGGCCTGGAAAAGTGGATGCGCACCCAGGCCAAACGGAGCAAGGGCGCCCAGCAAGCCAACGTGTTGTTCGGCTTGTCGCAAATCGAGCAGTTCCGCGCGGAGCCCAACAAGTTCACGCCCGCGCCCGCCGTGGAAATGCCTCCCGGGGCTCCCATTGGCATGCCAAGCATGGATTTCATCGACTAGCATATTGAGCTAAAACAGAGTCCCCGAAGGTGCTTCCTCAGCAGAAGAAGCACCTTCGGGGACTCTGTTTTAGCTCAACTTAGTTGGTCTTCGATTGAGCGGGGGCCGGGCGCCCTTCGGGCTGCAGGTAGGTGTCCATCCAGTCCAGCCAGAAGCGGTTGCGCTCGCGCTGCCGCACGGGGTCGCTGGCGTTGTGGGCCGCCACGGGCCAGGCTATGAACTTTGTAGTCACGCCGTTGTCCTGCAGCGCGTGGTACAGCTTGTACGACTGCGTGATTGGTACGCGCGGGTCGCCGGTATTGGCCAGAATGAGGGTGGGCGTACGGATGCGATTGGCGGCCGTAATGGGCGACTGCTCCTGGTAGGCGCGGGTGTTTTCCTCGCTGAGCCAGGGCGAGGGGCCGATGGCGGCCGCCCGCTGAATGTTGCTGTCGCCCAGGTTGTATTGGTCCATCCAGTCGGTGACGGAGGCGCCGGCTACGGCCGCCTTCCAAGCGTTGGGGTAATGGCCCAGCAGCCACACGGTCATGTACCCTCCGTAGGACCAGCCGCTTACGCCGATGCGGCTGGTGTCGACTATGCCGCTGCGCTTGAGCCTGAGCCAGGCCCGCCATCACATCGCGGCCGGGGCCGGCGCCGGCATCCTTGTAAATGGCGGCTTTGTAGGCGTTACCCAGGTTGTCGCTGCCGCGGTAGTTGGGCTCGAATACGAAGTAGCCGCGCCCCGCAAACAGCTGCGACAGCGACGAGAAAGTAGCCGTGGATGCAGCCGTGGGCCCGCCGTGAATGACGAGCACCAAGGGGTATTTTTTGCCCGGGGTGTAGTTGGCCGGATACGTCAGCTCGCCGTCGTTCGTCACGCCGTCCGACTGCCAGGTGAGGGTTTGGGCCTTGCCCAACTGCAGCGTTTTCACCTCGCGGTGGAAATCGGTGAGTCGCTTGGGTTTGGCCGACGTGGAGGCCATGTAAAACAGCTCGGCCGGCTGGCCGGGGTCGGTGCCGATAAAGGTCAGCTGGCCCTTGCGCCCCACGGTGACGTCGACCCAAAACGACCAGTTGGGGCTGATGGTGCCCAGCGCCAGTTTGCGGGCCGCGCCGCCCTTGGCTGGCTGCAGCCACAGGGACGTGCGGTTGCCGTCGAGCCCGCCCAGCAGCAGGGACTTGCCGTCGGGCATCCAGATAGACCGGAATACGTCGCGGTCCAGCGTGGGCGTCAGGTCCTTGCCTTCGCCGCCCGACACAGGCGCCACCCATACCTCGTTGATGTTCATGGTATTGCCCTGGCGCGGGTACCAGTAGGCCAGCTGTGAGCCGTCGGGCGAGAAGGACGGGTAGCCTTCCAGCATCTTGCGGCCCGTGAGCGGGCGGATGGCGCCGGTGGCCACGTCCAGCAGCTGAATGGTGCGCTGGTTGCTGTTGCCGGAATGGGGCGTGGGCACTTGCACGAAGGCCAGCAGCTTCCCATCGGGGCTCCAGGACAGGGGCGAGGAGGGCGCCCCTGGCGGAATGGTGACAGGCAGGCTCCAGGCGCCGGAAGTGAGGCGCTTGGGAGCCCGCCGGCCGCGGGCACCAGCCAGATGTGCGAGGGCGTAGGGGCCGCGGTCAGAAACAAGTCGTTGTTGCCCACCTCGAAGGCGTCGTAGCCTTTGTCGGGCGGGCCGGCGGCGTTGGAGGGCGCATCGGCCGTGACGTAGGCGAGGGCCTGGCCGTCGGGCCGCCAGGCGTAGTGCTGCACGCCCTTGCGGGTCCGCGTCACCTGGCGCAGCTCCCCGCTGGGCATGGTCTGGATGTAGAGCTGGGGCAGGGAGTCTTTGCCGGTGCCGGTTTTGGCCAGAAAGGCCAGCTCGCGGCCGCTGGGCGACCACCGGGGCTGGGTCAGCCCGCTACGCCGCTCCGCGACGGTGCGCTGCGAGCCGTTGGCCACCGACACGAGCATCAGGCTGGTATAAAAGCGGTTGTCGGCATAGTCGGGCTTCGAGACGACCACGGCGATGCTTTTGCCATCGGGCGAAAACTGCGGGTCGGAGAGGCCGGTGAGCTTGGCCAGGTCTGCCACTCGAACGGTCGGGTTTGGGCTCGCAGGCCCGGCAGCGGCAATAGAAACAGCCACAGGAACGCGGCACGCCAAGGGAAGAGCTTATTCATGGGGAAAGATGAAAAGTAAAAGTTGAAATGATTCAACTTCCAAACAAGGTACAGAATGAGAGGCAGTTGAGCAACGTTATTCATAATCGGCGTAGCCTATTCGGTTTGAAGTTTGCCTGGGTGTGACAGTCCAACCGGGCGGCTTGGGCTTTGCGGGACTCCAACCATATAGCGCAAGAATGTATGCTGGCTGAAGCCGGTTTTGTTTTCTGGAATCCGGCAGCGGCTGAAGCATCATGAGAAACAAGCATGCGAGTAGAGCAAGAAAAAGTGAGCACCGGGGAATCCGAGGCCCGGCTATATTTGAGTTCGACAACTGCCAGAAACCGGCTGAAATCAGCTCAATTTCTGGCGATTACACCTTTGTTGTGGCCCGCGCATGGCAGCCTTTCTCAGTATTGCCAGGAAATTCCAGCTCAACCGGCCAGCCAACACCTTTTCCTGCCCTGTGAAATCAATCTTTAGCCTTTTCGCCTTGCTGTTTATGCTCACTGCCGCGCACGCCCAATCGGCGCCGGGCACGCCGGTTTTGTTCGATGCCGACTGGCGCTTTCACCGCGGCGGAGCTCAGGGCGCTGAGCGTCCTGGGTTCGACGACGGGGCCTGGCGGCCGGTGGACCTGCCCCACGACTGGAGCATCGAAGACCTGCCCAGCACCGTCTCGCCTTTAACCCCGATGCCATCAGCCAGGCCAATGGCGGCTTTACCACGGGCGGCACCGGGTGGTACCGCAAGACGTTTGCGCTGCCCGCAGGCCCGGCCGGCCAACGCCTGCAGCTGTTGTTTGAGGGCGTCTACATGAACGCCGAGGTCTGGGTCAACGGCCAGTCCCTGGGCCGCCACCCGTACGGCTACACCAGCTTCTGGTACGACGTGACCGACTTGGTGAAGCCCGGGGTCACCAACGTACTGGCAGTGCAGGTCCAAAACGAGGGCATTAACAGCCGCTGGTACTCCGGCTCGGGCATCTACCGGCACGTGTGGCTCACGGCCCGGGCGCCGGTGCACGTGGCCCAGTGGGGCACCAGCTTTACCACGCCCGAGGTCACGGCGGCCGCGGCCCAAGTGCGCGCCGCCACCACGCTGCGCAACGCCAGTGCCCAAGCCGCCGAGGTGATGCTCGTTACCCGCATTCGCAACGCCAAGGGCCAGGAAGTAGCCAAAACAGAATCGGCCCAAGCGCTGGCCGCCGGCGCGACGGTAGACGTAGCCCAGCGCCTAAGCATCAAGTCGCCCGAGCGATGGTCCGTGGACCGGCCGTATCTGTACTCGGCCCTGACCGAAGTGCGCCAGGGCGGGCGCGTGGTCGACCAGGTGGAAACGCCCATCGGCGTGCGCACCATTTCATTCGATGCCCAAAACGGCTTTCGCCTGAACGGCCAGCCGCTGAAGCTCAAGGGCGGCTGCATTCACCACGACCACGGCCCGCTGGGCTCCAAGTCCTACGACCGGGCCGAGGAGCGCAAAGTGGAACTGCTGAAAGCCAGCGGCTACAATGCCCTGCGCTGCTCCCACAACCCACCCGCGCCCGCGCTGCTCGCCGCCTGCGACCGCCTGGGCATGCTGGTCATCGACGAGGCCTTCGACTCCTGGCGCGAGCCCAAAAACCCCTACGACTACCATCTATATTTTGACCAGTGGTGGCAGCACGACGTGGCCAGCATGGTGCGGCGCGACCGCAACCACCCCTCCATAATCATGTGGAGCCTAGGCAACGAGATACCCGAGCGCGGCAAGCCCGCAGGCGTGAAAACGGCCAAGATGCTGGGCGACTACATCCGGGGCTGGACCCCACCCGGCCCATCACCGCCGCCGTGAACGGCCTGAACCCCGACAAAGACCCGTTTTTCGGCGCGCTCGAGGTGGCCGGCTACAACTACGCGGCTGGTGGCGACCACCACCAGGCTGCGATTTATGCCAAGGACCACGCCCGCGTGGCCCAACGGGTGATGTACGGCGCTGAGTCGTACCCGCTCGAAGCGTTTGGCAGCTGGATGGACGTGGTGGACCACCCCTACGTGATTGGCGACTTTGTGTGGACGGCCATGGACTACATCGGCGAGGCCAGCATCGGCTGGCTCGGGTACTGGCAGGAGCAGCGATTTTACCCCTGGAACCTGGCCTTCTGCGGCGACCTGGACATCTGCGGCTGGAAGCGGCCGCAGTCGTACTACCGCGATGCGCTGTGGAAGGAAAACCAGGTGTCGGTGTTCGTGCAGCCGCCCACGCCGTCGTTTCCGAAAAACCCCGACAAGCAGGAGTGGAGCAAGTGGGAGTGGGACGATGCCGTGGCCGACTGGACCTGGCCGGGCCAGGAAACAAGCCGTTGCAGGTCGAGGTGTATTCCTCGTGCGAGCGGGTGGAGCTGCTGCTCAACGGCCGCTCCCTGGGCAGCCGCCCCACCAGTCGCACGACCAAGTTCCGGGCCAGCTGGTCGGTGCCGTACCAGGCCGGGGTGCTGCAGGCCGTGGGCTACAAGGGCAACAAAAAGGTGGGCGTAGCCGGTGCGCTCGGCCGCAGCCCCCACGCAACTAAAGCTAACGGCCGACCGCACCACCATCGCCGCCAACGGCCAGGACTTGAGCTACGTGACCGTTGAGCCTGCTGGACAAACAAGGCGTCCGCAATCCCAAGGCGGAGGTAGGGCTGCAGTTTGCGCTCACCGGCCCCGGCACCATCGTGGGCGTAGGCAACGCCAACCCCATCAGCACCGAAAGCTACCAGCGCCCCGAGCGCAAAACCTGGCAGGGCCGCTGCCTGGTCATCATCAAGTCGAGCCCCCAGGCCGGCCCGCTCACGCTGCGCGCCACTGCCCAGGGCCTGCCGCCTGCTGAAGTCACCATAGCGTCGAAATAGATCTGCGCGCCTGCCTGTGGGTCCGGCAATGCAGTGCGTAAGTGAACATCCGTCCCCGGCGGGCAGTTGTAGCATCTTATGCCTAATTCGATGCCACAGAATATTTCACAGATACCGTTATCGGTCTTAGACCTGGCCGCCATCACCGAAGGGAAAACCGCCGCCGATACGTTTCGCAACAGCCTGGATTTAGCTCAACATGCCGAGCAATTGGGCTACAAGCGTTTTTGGCTGGCTGAGCACCACAACATGGCCAGCATCGCCAGCTCGGCCACGGCCGTTTTAATTGGGCACATTGCCGGGGGCACGTCCACCATTAGGGTGGGCTCGGGCGGCATCATGCTGCCCAACCACGCGCCGCTGGTGGTGGCCGAGCAGTTCGGCACGCTGGCCTCGCTGTACCCCGGTCGCATCGATTTGGGCTTGGGACGTGCGCCCGGGACCGACCCGCTCACCGCCCGCGCCCTGCGGCGCGATGGGCCCGGAGCGGCCGTCGATTTTCCGCAGCCTGGTGCAGGAGCTGCAGGCGTACTTGTCGGCCGAAAACCGGGGCAATAAGGTGCGGGCCGTGCCCGGCGAAGGCCTAGACATTCCCATCTGGCTGCTGGGCTCCAGCACCTACAGCGCGCAGCTGGCTGGGATATTGGGCTTGCCGTTTGCGTTTGCCAGCCATTTTGCTCCCACGCAGCCTGGAGGCGGCGCTGCAGGTGTACCGCACCACGTTCCGGCCGTCGGAGCACCTGGCCGCGCCCTATGCTGCCGCGTGCGTCAACGTGATTGCGGCCGACACCGACGCGGAAGCCCAGCGCCTGGCCACGTCCTTTTTCCAGTTTGCTCTCGGCGTTATTCGGGGCACCACCAAGCCGCTGCAGGCGCCCGTTGACAGCATGCGCGGCCTGTGGAGCGAGATGGAAGCCGAGGCCGTGGGCCACATGATGGCTTACTCCTACATCGGCGGGCCCGCCACCATACAGCAAGGGCTGCAAGCATTTGTGGCAGACACTCAGGTCGATGAGCTGCTGGCCGTGTCGCACATTTACGACCACGCGGCCCGGCTGCATTCGTACGAGCCTGCTGGCGGCTATGGGCAAAATGCAGGCCCGTGATTCGGTTTTGGAACCAGCAGCGCTGGCTATCAACTCTGAAAAATGAAATTAATGAGGTATGACGCCCTGAGCGCACGGGCCCTTGGTTAAATCCTCAGTTGCTGGCTCAATACCTTGAGAAATTGAGCTGAACTAAGTGCTTTGAAATCTGAGGAAAAAGGCCCATTCCAGCACGGGTGGGCCTTTTTCTGCGCCCTTGTTTTTGGAAATGCCGGGAGGCCGTGGCCAGCTTGCGCACGATGGCTAGAAAATAAAAAATTACAGGGATAAAAACCGCAAAATCTCGCTTAAATGGGATTAAATAAGTACTTTTGATTGTTCAGTACCTAGCAACCCGAAGGGCTGTTTTACGACCTGATTTAATCCCGCCTACATGAGCGAAACGAAAGAGAAAATGGCACAGTCGGACTATTCGGCCGACAGCATTCAAGTACTTGAAGGCTTGGAGGCCGTGCGCAAGCGGCCCAGCATGTACATCGGCGACACCGGCATGAAAGGCCTGCACCACCTGGTGTGGGAAGTAGTCGACAACTCGATTGACGAAGCCCTCGCCGGCCACTGCGACCTGATTAACGTCACCATCAACGAGAACAACTCCATCACCGTGCGCGACAACGGCCGCGGCATTCCGGTGGACTGGCACGCCAAAGAAGGCAAGTCGGCCCTGGAAGTGGTGCTCACCGTGCTCCACGCCGGCGGCAAGTTCGACAAAGGCTCTTACAAAGTATCCGGTGGCCTGCACGGCGTGGGCGTGAGCTGCGTGAACGCGCTGAGCACCGACCTGAAAGTGACCGTGCGCCGCAACGGCCACAAGTACGAGCAGGAATACAAAATTGGCTTCCCGCAGTACCCGGTGAAGGAAGTGGGCGACACCGAGGAGCACGGCACCGAGGTGCAGTTCTTGCCCGACGCCAGCATCTTCACCGAAACCGAATACCGCTACGACACGGTGGCCGGCCGCCTGCGCGACCTGTCTTACCTGAACAAAGGCATCCGCATCACCCTCACCGACCGCCGCGAAAAGCTGGCCGACGGCGAGTTCCGCGGCGAAGAGTTCTACTCGACCGGTGGCCTGCGCGACTTCGTGCAGTACCTCGACGGCGAGCAGCGCCCTTCGCTGCTGGCCGAGCCCATTTACGTGGAAAGCGAGAAGGGCGGCACGCCCGTGGAAGTGGCCCTGCAGTACAATACCTCGTACCAGGAAAACGTCTATTCCTACGTCAACAACATCAACACCATCGAAGGCGGTACGCACGTGGCGGGCTTCCGCTCGGCGGTGACGCGGGTGCTGAAGACCTACGGCGACAAGAACAAGCTGTTTGAAAAGGCCAAGGTGGAAATCACCGGCGACGACTTCCGCGAGGGCCTCACGGCCGTAATCTCGGTGAAAGTGCAGGAGCCCCAGTTCGAAGGCCAGACCAAAACCAAGCTCGGCAACTCCGAAGTGAGCGGCGCCGTGAACTCGGTGGTGGGCGAAATCCTGACGGAGTACCTGGAGGAGAACCCCAACCAGGCCAACAAAATCATGGAGAAGGTGATTCTGGCTGCTAAGGCCCGCATCGCCGCCCGCAAGGCCAAGGACATGGTGCAGCGCAAGGGCGTGCTCTCCTCCAACAGCCTGCCGGGCAAGCTGGCGGACTGCTCGGAGTCGGACCCCGAAATCTGCGAGCTGTACCTCGTCGAAGGCGACTCGGCCGGTGGCACCGCCAAACAGGGCCGCAACCGCGCCTTCCAGGCCATTCTGCCGCTGCGCGGTAAAATCCTGAACGTGGAGAAAGCCCAGGAGCACCGCATCCTGGAAAACGAGGAAATCAAGAACATGATTACCGCGTTGGGCGTGAGCTTCAACGAGCGCAAGTCGCTGGCCTTCACGACCGACGACGACGGTACCGAATCGGGCCCGCTGAACTTCAGCAAGCTGCGCTACCACAAGGTCATCATCATGACCGACGCCGACATCGACGGCTCGCACATCCGCACGCTGATTCTGACCTTCTTCTTCCGCTATATGCGCGAGCCTGGTGGACCGGGGCTTTATCTACATTGCCCTGCCGCCGCTCTACCTCGTGAAGCGCGGCAAGGAAGAGCGCTACTGCTGGACCGAAGAGGAGCGCAGCCAGGCCCAGGAAGACCTCGGCCGCGGCAAGCCCGAAACGGTGAACGTGCAGCGCTACAAAGGTCTTGGCGAAATGAACGCCGAGCAGCTCTGGACCACCACCATGCAGCCCATGACCCGCACCCTGAAGCAGGTAACGGTAGAATCGGCCGCCGAAGCCGACCACCTGTTCTCGATGCTGATGGGCGACGAAGTAGCGCCCCGCCGCGACTTCATTGAACGCAACGCCAAGTACGCGAAACTGGACGTGTAAGCCCCACGCCACTGCAAAGGCCCGCTGCAAAGCGGGCCTTTTCTTTTTGTTCACTTTTCTAAAAGCCGTCATGCTGAGCGCAGTCGAAGTATCTCTACTGCAGCAGTAAATCCTCTCGTTTGGATTACTTCCGCGGTAGAGATGCTTCGACTGCGCTCAGCATGACGGCCTGGTTTGGTGCGAATTAACTTTTATAAATCTTATGCGACAGCTGATTTCTTCCGGCGCTCCCTGGGAATATATCGTGGGCTACTCGCGGGCCGTGCGCGTGGGCAACGTGGTAGAAGTGGCCGGCACCACGGCCCAGGACGGCGACGCCGTGACGGGCGCCGATGCTTATACCCAGACCAAGCGAATATTGGAAAAAATTGGGGCGGCACTAACTGAGGCCGGTGCGTCGTTTCAAGATGTGGTGCGCACGCGCATGTACGTTACCGATATCACCCAGTGGGAAGCCGTGGGGCGAGCGCACGGGGAGGTCTTTGGCGCTATCCGGCCGGCGACGTCCATGGTTGAAGTTAAGGCGCTGATTGACCCGCGGTTGCTGGTTGAAATCGAAGCCACGGCCCTTATTTCCTTGTAAAATAGCTTACCCGGGGCCGTTTCGCCGTATTTTGCCCTGTCTTTCCTATCCACTATGAAGCTCTTCAAGTCTGCCGACCTCATTCGCAAAAGCAAGTACATCAGCCGCGACCTGAGCTGGCTGCGCTTTAACTACCGCGTGCTCGACCAGGTGCAGGACCCCAGCCGCAGCATCTTCGATAAGCTCAAGTTTCTGGCCATCACCAGCTCTAACCTGGACGAGTTTTTCATGATTCGGGTGGGCTCGCTGTACAACTATCTGGACTACGGCAAGGAGCGGATAGACTACTCGGGCCTGCGGGAGCTGCCCTTCCGGCGTAAGCTGCTGGACTTTGCGCACCGCTTCGTGAACGACCAGAGCCTGACCTATCTGAACGAGCCTGCGGCCCAACTTCGAGAAGAACGGCTTCAACATCCTGAGGATGGCCGACCTCACGGAGCTGGAAGTGAAGAAGGTGGACGGCTTTTTCAAGAACACCGTGTTTCCGCTGCTCACGCCGATGGTGTACGACGCCTACCACGGCTTCCCGCTGATGATGAACCAGATGCTCATCTTTGGGGTAGTCACGCGCATTGGCAATGGCCTGGCCATTGGGCTGGATGGCGAGGCCGAAAAAGGGCAGGAGCGGCTCACCTTCGTTCAGATTCCCCAGAACCTGACCCGCTTCTTTGAGCTCACGCGCAAGGACAAGGTCATCTTTGTGCCCATCGAAGAGGTGGTGCGCGAGTTCCTCCCGCGCCTGTTCCGCAACGTGGAGATTGTGGCGGCCAACCTGTTCCGCATCACCCGCAACGGCGACTTCACGCTGGAAGAGTCCGACGACATCGACAACGACTTCATCAAGGAAATTCAGGTTGGGCTGAAAACCCGCAAGCGCGGCCGCGTGGTGCGCGTGGAAGTGGAGCCCAACGCCTCGCCGGTTCTCATGAACGTGCTGCGCGAGCGGTGGAACATCGACAACGGCAACGTCTTCGTCATCAACTCCCTCATCGACCTGAAGGGCTTGTGGCAGATAGTGAAGCACCCTGCTTTCCGGGGCAAGACGCCCAAGCTGCCCTCGAGCGTGGCGCCCCTCAGCCTGCCCGATGGCGCCGAGGAAAACATGTTTGAGTACCTCAAGACGCACGATGTGCTCTTGCACCACCCGTATAACAGCATCGAGCCCATGGTGCGCCTGCTGGAGCAGGCCGCCGTCGACCCGCACGTGCTGGGCATCAAGCAAACCATCTACCGCCTAGCCGATGACTCCCGCGTGTCGGCCGCGCTGCTGAAGGCGGCCGAAAACGGCAAGCACGTGTCGGTGCTGTTTGAGGTAAAGGCCCGGTTCGACGAGGAGAAGAACATCCGCGAAGGCGCCCGGCTGGAGAAGGCCGGCTGCTTCGTGATTTACGGCGTGAGCAAGTACAAGACGCACACCAAGCTGCTCATGATTATCCGCAAGGAAGGGAGAAGGTGACGCGCTACGTGCACATCGGCTCGGGCAACTACAACGAGCAGACCTCGCGCCTGTACACCGACGTGAGCCTGCTCACGACCAACGACGTGTACGGCCACGACGTGTCGGAATTCTTCAACGTCATCACCGGCCACTCGCAGCCCGACGACTACGAGTATCTGATCACGGCGCCCAAAGACATGCGCCAGCAACTCATCCACCTCATCCGGGAGGAAGTGAAGTACGCCAAAAAGGCCTGCCGAGCGGCATCGTGATGAAGATGAATTCGCTCGAGGACAAGGAAATTATCGATGAGTTTTACAAGGCGGCGAAGTTTGGCGTGCCCATCCGGTTTGTGGTGCGCGGCATCTGCTGCCTGCGGCCGGGGCGGCCGGGCCTGAGCGACAACATCGAGGTGCGGAGCATTGTGGGCGAGTATCTGGAGCACACGCGCCTCTTCTATTTCCACAACGGGGGAGATGCCAAGGTGTACGCCGGCTCGGCCGATATCATGGTGCGTTCCTTCGACCGGCGCATCGAAGCGCTGTTCCTGATTGTTAATCCGCAGCTTAAACGAGAAGCCATCAATATTCTGATGATGAATATGATGGACAATCAAAATAGCTACGTGATGCGGGAGGACGGCGCCTACATTCGCCAGCACCCCGCCCCCGGCGAGCCGGTGGTAAACGTGCACAAAGACTTCTTCCGGCGCGATGAAGCCCAGCTCGCCACGGCCACTCCCGAAGGCATGCTCGCCCTGCTCGACGTACAAGCCCAGCGCCGCCTCGACGTAGCCGAAGCCCTCGGCATCGCAGAAGAAGCCGCTGCCCAGGCCGCGCTCGAAGCCAGCGAAGCCGCCGGCGACGATGCCTTCGGCGAAGGCGAGCACGAGGAGATAGAGGTGTGCGAAGACGATGCCACGCCCGTTGGACACATCGACGAGGAAGGCGTGGGGGAGTTGGTCGTTCCGAGTTAGGGCGTAGCAACCTCACCCCCGGCCCCTCTCCAAAAGAGAGGGGAGCCTGACGTGAAGGAATCAAATGAAAAGCCCTCGCTCAATATTGAGCCAGGGCTTTTTTACTTTCGGAATTGAGCTAACCCTTGTGCCGTGGCTCCCCTCTTTTTTGGGGAGGGGCCGGGGGTGAGGTTCCGCTGCTTACTCCATCTCCGCCGGATGGTTCTGCATGGCCGGTACAGGCAAGTGAGCAGGATGGCCGGTCTCCGGATGCGGGTTGAGCTCGTCGAAGAAGTCTTCGAACAGGGACTGCAGCATGCCGTCTTTTAGCCCAATGTCGGGCACGAGCATGCTGTTAATGCCGGCCCATTCCATGGCCGAGAGGTAGATATGCCCGGCCGGCACGATGACATCGGCCCGGTCGGGGTTGAGCATGGCCACATTCACGCGCTGCTCCATGCTCAGGCCGGAGAGGCGCGTGAGGATGGTGTCGATGCTGCGCTTGGTGATGGGCTTGTTGGGCGCGGCCGGCGAGAGGCTGTAGATTTTGTTGATGTTGCCGCCCGTGCCGATGGC
Organism: Hymenobacter humi; assembly: GCF_042665855.1. NCBI lineage: Bacteria > Pseudomonadati > Bacteroidota > Cytophagia > Cytophagales > Hymenobacteraceae > Hymenobacter > Hymenobacter humi. The sequence continues at coordinate 2,684,771 of NZ_JBHTEK010000001.1, forward strand.
GCGGGTGACGTGGTGCTTGCGGGCGTGCTCGCGCACCCAGGCTTCCATCCGGGCCCAGAGCTCGGCTTGGGCTTCGGTGTTGGCGTCGCCGCTTTCTTCCTGCTGCATCCGGCGAATTGAGCCGATTTCGAACGACTGGGCGGCCACCTTGCGACGGTCGTGGTAGATGTTGAACTCGGTGCTGCCGCCACCCACGTCGATGTGTAGGTAGTGCTTGTTGTCTTCGAGCAGGTGCTCGATGACGCGGTTGATGAAAAAGGCTTCGTCCTGGCCGTCAATCACCTTGATGTCCATGCCCAACTCCCGATGCACGCGGGCCTTGATGGCCGCGCCGTTGCTGGCCGAACGCATGGCCGACGTGGCACACACCAGGTAGTGGCAGACTTCGTGCACCTCCATCAGCAGCTTCAGCGAGTGCAGAAACTTGACAAACTTTTCTTCTTTGGCCGGCGATATCTGACCGGAGGCAAACACGTCTTCGCCCAGACGCATGGGAAAGCGCACGTACTCCACGCGCTTGAGCCGGTAGCGTCCTTCGTAATAAAGTACCGCCGATATCTGGCACCGAACAGCGTTTGACCCTATATCGATGGCGGCAAGTTTGCGAAGCGGATAATTCATAAGTACGAAATTACGGCACAATGGCTACGGGCAGTACATTGGGCCGCCAATCCTTTTCTGGCGCCCTTGCAATATGCCCGCAGCTAATCTGGAATATCTGAATGCACCGGTTCCGGCCTGGATTGGTGCGCTCTTCGTAGGCTGTACGGGGCTAACGGCCTTGCTGTTGGGCCGAGCCGTATGCCGGGCTGGCGGGAACCCCTGCGATACTGGCTGCTCACCGGAGTTTGGCTGGCCGTGCAGGCTGCCCTGGCGGTGGCCGGCTTCTACCAAACGCACCTTGAGGCGCTGCCGCCGCGCCTGGTAGTGGGCGCCATTCTGCCCGCGGTGTTATTGATGGTGGCTGTTATGGTTTCGGCACGGGGTCGCCGCTGGATAACGCGCTTGCCAATGGCCGATTTGGCAGCTATCAGCGTGGTGCGGGTGGGCGTGGAGCCTGGGCTTGTATGCCCTGGCGGCATACCGCCTGGTGCCTGAGCTGATGACGTTTGAAGGCCGCAACTTCGACATTCTGGCGGGACTCACGGCGCTGGTGGTGGAAGGATTGTTGCGCCGCCAGCAGCTGGGCCGGGGCTGGCTGCTGGCGTGGCACGTGGCGTCGTTGGCCCTGCTGGCCAATATTGTGGGACTGGCCTTGCTCGCGGCCCCAACACCCGCGCAGCAATTAGCCTTCGAGCAGCCCAACGTGGCCGTGATGCGCTTTCCCTTTGTGTGGCTGCCGGCGTTCATTGTGCCGGTGGTGCTGTTCAGTCACGTGGCCAGCCTCTACAAAATGCTGCGTCCGCGCCCCGAGCAAACTCCTGGGATGACGCAAGCAGACCGCTCGCGACTTGAACTATTATATTGAGCCACAATCGGGGAACACACGAATCCGTAAGCTTCCACAAGCCGCACTTGCTGCGCTACTTGTCGATGTTGAAGCCCAGCCCAAACTGGAGGAGCGTGCTTTCCTTTGACTGCTGGTAGGAGATGGAAAAAGCCAGGGTTTCTACCACTGGCGCGATGTAAAATCCGCCGCCGTAGCCCGAGTGCCAGCCGTCGGGCGAATTGCCCTGGTAGTACACCCGGCCCTGGTCGTAGAAGCCAAAGATGCCGTAGTAAAAAGGCAGAAAACCGTTCTTGACCTGGCCCAACGCCACGCGCAACTCAGTGTTGTAGTAGAGGCTGGCGTCGCCGTTGAAGCGGTTGCGGTAGTAGCCCCGCAGGCCCTCGCGCAAGCCCAGGGAAGTGAACTTGTAGAAGGGAATGTCCTGGCTCGGCCCGTAGTTTTTGGCCCCGCCACCTTTTACCACCAGCGTGATGGGGAGCAGCAGCTTGGCCGTGCCGTAGTACTCGGCAAAGCCCTGCGTGAGGCCGAAGGTGCTTTGCGGGCCCGAGAGCTGGCGATACGTTTCGTGCTGGGCCCGGAGGCGCACGCCGTGTCGGGCAAATGCCTGGCGGTCGCGCAGGTCGAGGTCCAACACGGCATTTAGCCCAACCAGGCGCTGCAGGCTGGAATTGGGCCGAATCTGTTCCGTGCCGGGCGTTGTTTCCAATGAGCCCAGGTAGCTGGCGGGCGCAAAGTCGGTGACGTAGTACTCGAAAGCCGGGCCCACCCGGATAAGGCTGCGCTGCCAAAACGTGCGTTCCAGGAAGGCGTTGAGCGTGAAGCCGCGGTACCGGGCCCGGTAAAACTTGTTGTCATATTGGTCCTGGTCGAGCGTGGTGTTGTTGCCCAGGCCAAAGAAATTGTAGTAGGGAAAGAAGTTGCCGTAGCTGGCTTCGGCGCCGGCATCGACCTTGCCGATGGCGTAGCGGTGGCGGGTGCCCACGGTGAGCTGCCGCTGCCCGCCCGTGCTGGCTTCGGCGTTGATGGAGTACCGGCTTTGGTAGCCGGGCTTGCGGAAGCCCGGGCGCAGAAAGGTGACGCCCGCGCTGGCCGTGAAGCCGTCGTTGCGGTTGTAGCCCAGGCCGATGCTGGGCCGGTAGGTGTTGTACTCAAACTGCTCCCGGTCGTAGGCATTCACACCTACTCGGGTGCTGGTGCGGTTGTCCGATTCCGGCCCCAGTTTCAGGTCGGTATCGGGCACGTCGTACACCTTGGTTTTGGAGCGCAGCCCGCCCGCACGCGAGTCGTCGGCAATCCGGTCCTTGCCGTCGCCGCCGATGACGCGCACCAGAATGCTGTGGTTGCCGCCCTCGCCCGTAACGGTAAATATGTCCCGGCCGTCGAGGCCGTACAGGCACACTTCCTCAGTTTCGTTGGGCTGAAACGTGCGGTCAAAAAGGGCCGCGCCGTTGGGCCCGTCGCCCTCTTTGGCGCGGTCAAACATCTGGACGCGCACCTGCCCCGTGGGCAGCCGGTTCACCAGAAACACCTCGCCTTTATTGCTGCCCACCACGTCGACCCGCTTGGCCAGCAAAAGGTAGTAGTCATCCAGCGCCTTTGGCAATTTCTGAATACGCGACTTTAACTTACGGTTGAGGTCGTTGCCAGATAAGGTCTGAATTTCAGCAGGTAGTTTAGCAGTGGCTTCATCAATGGCGGCGGGGGTGAGGCGGGCCTGCAGGTACTTGGCGGCCTCCTGCCACTGCTCCCGGCTGAGGCCCTGGAGCAGGAAGCGGTCGAGGTGGCGAGCCGGCCAGTTGAGGCTTTTCAGGTCGTGGAAATCTTCCTGGAAATCCTCGATGCTGGGCACGGCCCACTCGCGGTTGGCGAGGTAGGTGAGCAGGCCATTCCAGAGGGTGAAGCTCTGGTCGCGGTCGCGCGGGATGGGGCGGTAGAGCACGCGGCCATCGGCCTGTTTGTAGCCGGCCCACTTCCAGTTGTCTTCGTGCTTGCCGAAGTCGGCCACCAGCATGTCGAAGGCGCGGGCGCGGGCCAGGGCGGGCGCATCGATGCGGTTGTCGTTGTCTTTATACAGCTTGCGGAAGAAGCTGAAGCTGCGGGTTACCTCATCGGAGTTGCCAAAGCCGGGCAGGTTGGGCTTGGGGTCCTTGGGGCTGTCTTCGAGGGTGCCGAGCAGGCCGGCGTACTGCTCGCGGTAGGGGCCGAGCCTGCTGGTTGTCGGGCAGGCGAAACAGGCGGGGCCGGGCGTGCAGAATATCGGTCTTATCGAGCAGCGCGCCGGTGACCAGTGCCGAGTACGGGTGGGCCGTGGCCGTGATGTCGCGGAGCACATCGGCCGCTACCGAATTGCGCAGCTCGGGCGGGAGAATGCGGGTTACGTCCTTGTCTACGGAGCGGAACACGTACTCGGAGCTGTCGGCCGCAATGAGCTTAAGGGACGTGGTTTGGCGGCCGCCGCCCTTGCCGTAAGGGCGCAGGCCGCCTTTCTCGGTGGCCAGGTCCAGCGTGGGCACGGCCACGGGCTGCAGCCACGACGAGCGGTAGTTGCTGCCCAGGAACAAGCGCTTCGCCCCAGTGCCTTTGTATTCGGGGCCGGGCACCACGGTCGTAGTGGGCTGGAAGGGCGCATCGGGCTTGGCTTCGGCCTCGGTTTTGGCCGCGCCGGGGCAGTCGGACAAGAAAGGATTGACGGGGGCCTGCGTGCCCGCACTGGCCACGCAAGCAGAGCGGAACAACGTGGTGGTGAAAGCTTCCTTTACCGGTTCCGCGGCGGCCCCGAAGGTGTAAAAATGCGTTTTCACCGTGCCGTCGGCGTAGTATTCCAGGGTAGAATAGCCGTCTTCGCTTTTGCTGTAGAGGGCCGCGCCCTGCGGGCCCACGTGCTGGTTTTCGGCAAAGCTACCGCTCACCAGGTGGTAGTTGCCCTGAAAGGGCGTGAGCTGCAGGCTATAGTCGTGCGCGGCGGCGTACACCACGCCGGGGTTGCTTTGCAGGGTATTCAGCAGCTCTTTGCGCAGCTCCTGGTAGCGCGGGTTGGCGAGGTCGCGCGGGGAGCCCACGTTCTGGCGGTAAGCAGCGTAGATAGTGCCGAGCACGGGCGGGCTGAGGTGGCGCGAGAGGGGCTGGCTGCCACCATACACGCCGTTGCTCAGAACGGGGTGGTGGCCCACGAGCAGCAGGTTACGGCCCTTGGTGTCGGCGATAATGTCCTGCAGCTGCTCGCGGAATTCCTCTTTCGTGAGGGTTTTGCAGTCGGTGTCCGGGGCCTCAGGGCGGTCGAAGGGGTGCGTAAACCATGGGGTGTTGATGGCCACCAGGCGCACCAGCGGGGCCACGTCTACTACTTCGGGACCGGGGCAGCCGTTGGTGGGCAGAAAGGCATTTTGGCCGGGCAGCTGCTTTTCGATGTACTTCTCGAGGCGGCGCACGGCTTTCAGGCCCGCCGGGCCGGAGTTGGCCCAGTCCTTATCGCCGGGCAGAAAGTAGATTTTGCCCTGGGGCAGGCCTTTTACCAGGGCAATCAGGGCATCGGCGCGGCTGCGGTCGGCCTGGGCCAGGGCCGAGTCGCCTTTGGCCGCCAGCCCGGTGTTGCTCACGATGTCGCCCAGGTGAACCACGGTGAACGGGCCGGGTTGCTGCTCCAGGGTTTGGCGCAGCTGCCGGAGGCGTTCGGCGGGCAAGTTGGGCTGGGCCGTGTTCCCCAACAGGAACACCGTGTGAGCCGGCTGGGATACTTGCGCGTGCGCAAAACCAGCCAGCAATAGGCCCCCGGCCAGTAAGAACGGTAAAAAACGATGCATAAACAGTGAGATATATCGTGTCTTACGGCCTTTAGCCCGAAAAGTAGGGCAATAGGTACGCGAAAATCCCAACCCTTGGTTGTGCGGCGCAGCTACGCCTCTGCAGCAGCTGCTATTGCGGTATGCAGACCTGGAATATTTAGGTGAATAAAAAGCAGCGACGCCACCCTGGGCGCCTGTGCTTTATTCCTGCTCAAGTTGGGCTATAGCGCCCTTACTCCGCGGCCAGCTCCCTCAAAATCCTGGGCACTCCCGTGGTGGCGGCTTCGGCCACGTACCGCACCCCGCGCCGGCCAGCCGCAGGCTGGTGTGGGTCGATGACGTAGACGGGGCAATTGGTGGGCGCGTAGTGCAGCAGCCCCGCGGCGGGGTATACCTGCAGGGAGGTGCCCACGACGAGCAGGACATCGGCCGTGCCGGCCACTTCGGCGGCCTGCTCAATCAGGGGTACCAGCTCGCCGAACCACACGATGTGGGGGCGCAGCGCCCGCCGTCGGGGGCGAGGTCGCCCACCCGGATGTCGCCGGGGCACTCGTACACCAGCGTTTCGTTTTTAATAGAACGCATCTTGTTCAGCATGCCGTGCAAGTGGATGACTTCGGAAGAGCCGGCGCGCTCGTGCAGGTCGTCCACGTTTTGCGTGATGACGGTGACGCGCCAGCCCGGTGCCTCTTCGAAGCCGGCCAGGGCCAGGTGGGCCGCGTTGGGCTCCACGGTGCGGGCCTGCGCCCGGCGCTGGTTGTAGAAATCGAGCACCAGGGCGGGGTTGCGGGCAAAGCCTTCGGGCGAGGCGACGTCTTCCACGCGGTGGTTTTCCCAGAGGCCGTTGGAATCGCGAAAGGTGCGGATGCCCGACTCGGCCGAAACGCCGGCGCCGGTGAGCACAACGAGGTGTTTAGTGGCAGACATAGCAGAAGTAAAATAAGCATGAACAGCTAGAAACGTTAAAACCGGCTCCCGGGGTACCGCCGGGGCGCCAGGCAAGCGCACAAAGCAACGCAAAATGCCCGCATATGCGGCGGGCCCGAACAAACACGAGCTAAGCCGCAGGCGAAGCCAGGCGGCGGGTACCTTTGCTACGCCGCCACGAGCCCGCCCTATGATTCGCACTGTAATATTTGACATGGATGGTGTCATCATCGACACCGAGCCCCTGCATCACCGCGCCTTCTTCACACAATTTGCCGAGCTGGGCCTGGCCATTACCGAGGCCGAATACGCGACGTTTCTGGGTGGCTCAACGCGCAACGTGTTTCAGCGGCTGCAGCAGGAATACGGCTTAACCCAGGACGTGGAAAGCCTGCTCTTGCGCAAGCGCGCCGTGTTTAATCAGCTCTTCGACGAAGATGCCGACCTCGACCTGCTGCCGGGCGTGCGCGCGCTCATCGAAAACTTGCGGGCCCACGGCGTGCGCCTGGTGGTGGCGTCGTCGGCGTCGAAGGCGACCATTGCGCGGGTGTTCCAGCGGTTTGCGCTGGGGCCGTATTTCACGCACGTCGTCAGCGGCGAAGACTTTGTGCGCTCCAAGCCCGACCCGGCCATCTTCCGGCACGCGGCGGCCCTGGCCGAAACGCCCGTGGCCGAGTGTCTTGTCATCGAAGACTCCGCCAACGGTGTGACGGCGGCCAAGGCAGCGGGCATCTACTGCATCGGCTACGCCAGCCCGCACTCAGCGGGCCAGGACCTGCGCCACGCTGACCGCATCATCCAGCACTTCTCGGAGTTGAGTCCGGCCAGCATCGTCGCTGGTTGAGCTATTTGAAATTGAGCTAATTAATTTCTGGTCAGCTGGACTGCTGGCCTGGGCGTGTAATCCCAGCACCGGCGCATTAGCTCAACTACCGTTTCGGCAAAGTGACCGCCAAGCCTCACCGGTAGCAGAGCGACGACCAGAAGATGACCAGAAAGGGTAGGGAACAGGCCCGGCTCGCAGCCTAAAAGCTCTTGAGCTCATCCGCCCCGAAGTCCCATTCTGGCGTAGTCAGGATGTCGCTTTCTGTGTCTACCGCAAACCAGGCGCTGCGGCCTTCGTCGGGTTGCAGCAGGTGCATGTCCTGGGCCGGCATGTAGCTCTGGGCCAGCAGCATAAACTTGCGGTGGGTCTTCATGTTTTCGGCCACGTCCACTACCAGCACGGCATGGCCCGGCGCGCCGCCATGAATGAGCACGTCGCCCGGCTGCACCGCGCCCAGCGGCTTGCTGGCAAGCTCGCGGCTGAGCGAGAGCGTGCCCGCGTAGCCGAATGTGGGGATGAGGTAACGCGCCAGCGCCGCGTGCGTGGGTAGTTCGGCGGGCCGCTTGGCGGGGAGAACTTCTTCGCCCACCACCTTAAAGGTCTTGCCCGCGACAAAGTCGGAAAACCAGAAGTCGTAGCCCGTGGTGAAGTGAAAATGCACCTTGTTGGGGTCATGGCTGAAGACGTACTCGGCCCGCAGGCGGATAACGGCGTCGGCGCATTGCTGCAGGTCCTGTGTGCCGGTGTCGATGTTGACCACGGCCGCCACCACTTCCTGCCGGGCCTTGCGGGCGCCGAGGTAGGTGCGGGCCACGGTGCCGGCCGGCTGTAGCGGCAGCCACCGCAGCCACTCGCCCCAGGAGCCCGCTGCCACGGGTATGCGCTGGCACCCGGCCGGAGCCGGAAAGCGCACCGCCAACGACTGTCGGGCCTGGGGCGGCGTGGGCAGCCACAGGTACTTCAAGCCCGGCGGCCGGCTAAGCAGTGATGTGGGCGGCTGCTCTCTGTAATCATCAGCAGATGTGCCGGGTTGAGCTGATTCTGCCGGTTTCGGGTTGGCGCAGGCCAGTAGCGCAAGAGCGGCCAGAGGAATAAATACGCGCTTGGTCATCGGTCGCAGGGTACGAAAAAGCCCGCACGAAGCGGGCTTTTACATCTCAATATTGCGGACCTAACGTATTTAGACCCAGGTTTATTTTGCCTTGGCCGGCGCTTTTTTAGCAGCGGGTTTGGTGGCCGATTTAGCGGCTGGTTTTTTCTTCGCTGCGGGCTTCTTGGCGGCCGGCTTTTTCTTGGCCGGCGTGTCGGCTTTTTCCTCCTTGGCGGCGGGGGCGGCCTTCTTGCCGAAGCGGCCGCCTTTGGCAGGCTTGTCGGGCGTGGCATCGGCCAGCTCCTGGCATCGCTCCAGCGTCAGCTCGGTGGGCTCTTCGCCTTTGGGGATTTTAACGTTCTTCTTGCCCGCCACGATGTAGGGGCCGAAACGACCGTTCAATACCTGTATATCAGGGTTTTCGGGGAAGGACTTGATGAGGCGCTCGGCGTCGGTTTTGCGCTTTAGCTCAATCAGGGTCACGGCCTCCTCAGCGGTGATGGTGTGCGGGTCCTGCTCCTTGGTGAGGGAGAAAACTTGCTGTCGTGGCGCACATAAGGGCCAAAGCGGCCCAGGTTGGCCGTCATGTCCTTGCCTTCAAACTCGCCCACCACGCGCGGCAGCTTGAACAGGTCCAGCGCTTCTTCCAGCGTGATGCTTTCGATGAACTGGCCTTTGCGCAGGTTGGCGTAGGCGGGCTTGGTTTCGCCTTCGGTGTCGCCCAGGGCCACGTAGGGGCCATAGCGGCCCAAGCGGGCGGTGATTTTCTCGCCCGTCTCGGGGTGCACGCCGATTTCGCGGGTGCTGCCCAGGGTGCTGCGCTCGATGTCCTGCCCGGCCTCGATGGTCGCGTGGAACTTGCCGTAGAAGCCGGTCAGCATCTGGGTCCAGTCCTCCAGGCCGTTGGCAATCTGGTCGAACTCGTCTTCCACCTTAGCCGTGAACTGGTAGTCCACAATCACGGGGAAGTGCTCCACCAAAAAGTCGTTCACCACCATGGCCGTATCCGTGGGAAACAGCTTGGCTTTTTCAGCGCCGTAGTTCTCGGTTTTGACTTCGGTGCTCACCGCGCCGCCGTCCAAGGTGAGCACGTGGAAAGCACGCTCCTTGCCCTCGCGGGTGTCTTTCTCCACGTAGCCGCGCTTTTGCACCGTGCTAATGGTAGGCGCATAGGTCGAAGGCCGGCCGATGCCCATTTCCTCGAGCTTCTTCACCAGCGAAGCCTCGGTGTAGCGCGCCGGGGGCGACGAAAACCGCTCGGTGGCGCTTAGCCGCTGCAGGGGCAAAACCTGGCCCACGTTCAGCGGCGGCAAGCCCCGCGAGAAGCTCGATTCGCCGTCTTTGGCGTCCTCTTCCTCGTCTTCGTCGTCCTTGCTCTCGGCGTACACTTTCAGGAAGCCCTCGAAGGTGATAACCTCGCCGGTAGCCGTGAACGTGGTGCCCGGCTGCGTGCTGATGCCAATAACGGCCGTGGTGCGCTCAATCACGGCTTCCGACATCTGCGAGGCCATGGCGCGCTTGCGAATCAGGTCGTACAGGCGCTGCTCCGAAGCATCGGAGCCCGCTTTTACGGCGCTGAAGTCGGTGGGCCGAATGGCTTCGTGGGCCTCCTGGGCCGAAGCCGACTTGGTTTTGAAGGTGCGGGTGTGGTGATACGCGGCGCCGTAGGATGCCGTGATGGCCGCCTGCGCGCCCGCCATGGCTTCCTGCGAGAGGTTCACCGAGTCGGTCCGCATGTAGCTGATTTTACCGGCTTCGTACAGCTTCTGAGCCACGCTCATTGTCTGGGCCACCGAAAAGCCGAGCTTGCGCGAGGCTTCCTGCTGCAGGGTAGAGGTAGTGAACGGCGCAGCCGGGCTGCGCTTGCCAGGCTTCTTGTCGAGGCTCTCAATCTGATACGTGGCCCCGATGCAGCGCTCCAAAAACGCCTCAGCTTCGGCCCGTACCTTATAACGAGTGGGTAGTTCGGCTTCGAGCACGGCGCCGCGGCCGGCATCGAAGCGGGCCACGATGCGGTAGGCACTGGTAGACAAGAAATGAGCGACTTCGCGCTCCCGCTCCACCACCAGGCGCACGGCTACCGACTGCACCCGGCCGGCCGAGAGGCCCGGCTTTACTTTTTCCAGAGCACGGGGCTCAGCTCAAATCCCACGAGGCGGTCGAGCACGCGGCGGGCCTGCTGGGCATTCACCAGGTTCTGGTCGACTTCGCGCGGGTTGGCAATGGCGCCGAGAATAGCACTTTTAGTGATTTCGCGGAATACAATGCGCTTGGTCTTGGCGCCGGGCAGGTTCAGGGTTTCGGCCAGGTGCCGCCTGATGGCTTCGCCTTCGCGGTCGTCGTCACTCGCCAACCAGACCATTTCGGCTTCCTTGGAAAGTTTTTTAGTTGGGCAATCAGCTCGCGTTTGTCGGGCGATACCACGTAAGTGGGCTTAAAACCATTGGCTATATCAATGGCATTATTGTCCTTTGGCAAGTCGCGCACGTGCCCATAACTGGAGCGCACCACGAAATCCTGGCCGAGGTAGCCTTCTATGGTTTTGGCCTTGGCCGGCGACTCGACGATAACTAAATTCTTGACCATGTGGGCAGCTAAAGGGAAACGGCAGGCGAAAGCAGGCGGTGGGAAGTGAAACGGCCAGCCGTAGGGAAATGTTGAAATTGGCCGCAAAGATGCCGGATAATTCCTGGCGGCAAGGCAACTCCCATTTACAAGGCCGCGCGGCGCCCCTTGAAACAGGGCCGCGGGATAGGGGAGTTCATTCGCTTAGCACAGCGGTGTATCTTTGCTTATTCCGGGTTCTTACCCGTACTTCGCCTTTCCAACTTTGCCCTCCTTTCATCAGCTTGATTCCTATATTATATGGCTTCCCCCAAGACTCCGCAATCTAAGCCGCGTCGCTCCCCCGCGACAGACGCGACGGCCGATGTCATCGGTGGAAAGCCGGACGCCGGAGCCGTTTCGGCTCTTGACTTCGTTCGTACCAACAACGACCTGACCCGCAAAAAGGGCGGCTCGCGCGGTTCGGTCGATACCCAGGACCCGGGCTATGTCAATGACCAGCTCAACCGCGTGCTCTACGCGCTCGACGCCTTCAAAAAGGCGACGTGTCGGTGCGCCTGACCAAGCAGAACGACGACATCTTCGCCGAAATCGCCGAAGCCTACAATTCCATGGTGGAAATGATTGGCGGGGTAGGCGGCGAGGTGTCGCGCATCTCCAAGGTGGCCGGGGTAGAAGGAAACCTGAAGGCCCGCGCTTCGGCCGATGGCGCCGCGGGCTTCTGGCGCGACATGCTTACCAACATCAACGGCTTGGTGGACAGCATCGCCGTTCCGGTATTGGAAGTAGGTAAGGTATTGAAGAACATCAGCCGCGGTAATCTGGACGAAAGCTTCCAGATTCCAGTATCGGGCGACTTCAAGCTGATGGCCGAGACCATCAACAAAACCATCGACAACCTGAACATCTTCGCCGGCGAGGTAACCCGTGTGGCGCAGGAAGTAGGTACCGAAGGCAAGCTGGGTGGACAAGCCAGCGTACCCAACGTAGGCGGCATCTGGAAAGACCTGACCGACAACGTAAACAACATGGCCTCGAACCTGACTTCTCAGGTACGAGACATTGCCAACGTGGCAACTGCCGTAGCCAAGGGCGACTTGACCCAAAAGGTAACGGTTGATGTAAAAGGCGAATTCCTGCAGCTGAAGCAGAACCTGAACCAGATGGTGGACTCGCTCAACCTGTTTGCCGGCGAGGTAACCCGCGTGGCTCAGGAAGTGGGAACGGAAGGGAAGCTCGGCGGTCAGGCCAGCGTGCCAAACGTGGCCGGCGTGTGGAAGGACCTGACGGATAACGTAAACAACATGGCCAGCAACCTGACAAGTCAGGTGCGGGACATTGCCAACGTAGCAACCGCGGTAGCCAAAGGCGACTTGAGCCAGAAAGTAACCGTCGATGTAAAAGGCGAGTTGCTCCAGCTCAAGCAGAACCTGAACCAGATGGTGGACTCGCTCAACCTGTTTGCCGGCGAGGTAACCCGCGTGGCTCAGGAAGTAGGCACCGAAGGCCGCCTCGGTGGTCAGGCCTCCGTGCCCAGCGTGGCTGGTGTGTGGAAAGACTTGACCGACAACGTAAACTACATGGCTAGTAACCTTACCAGCCAGGTACGTGACATTGCCAACGTAGCAACGGCGGTAGCCAAAGGCGACTTGACGCAGACGGTAACCGTCGATGTAAAAGGTGAATTCCTGCAGCTCAAGCAGAACCTGAACCAAATGGTGGCGTCCCTGAACCTGTTCGCCGGCGAGGTAACTCGTGTGGCGCAGGAAGTAGGAACGGAGGGTAAGCTGGGTGGTCAGGCCAGCGTGCCCAACGTGGCCGGTGTATGGAAAGCCCTCACCGACAACGTAAACGACATGGCCGCGGCTCTAACCTCGCAGGTACGAGACATTGCCAACGTGGCAACCGCCGTAGCCCGCGGCGACTTGAGCCAGAAGATGACGGTAAACGTGAAGGGCGAAATCCTGGAGTTGAAGAACATCCTCAACCAGATGGTGGACTCCCTGAACATCTTCGGTGACGAGGTAACCCGCGTGGCCCGCGAAGTAGGAACGGAAGGAAAGCTCGGCGGACAGGCCGTGGTGCCCCGCGTAGGTGGTACCTGGAAGGAGTTGACCGACAACGTAAACACGATGGCGAGCAACCTGACCTCGCAGGTACGAGACATTGCCAACGTAGCTACTGCCGTATCGAAAGGTGACTTGAGCCAGAAGATTACGGTAGACGTAAAAGGCGAACTGCTGGACCTTAAGGACAACCTTAACCAGATGGTGGACTCCCTGAACATCTTCGCCGGCGAGGTAACTCGGGTGGCTCGTGAGGTGGGCACCGAGGGTATCCTGGGCGGTCAGGCCAACGTGCCCCGCGTAAGCGGAACCTGGAAAGATTTGACGGACAACGTGAATACAATGGCCTCGAACTTGACCTCGCAAATGCGCGACATTGCCAACGTGGCAACCGCGGTTGCTAAAGGCGACTTGAGCCAGAAAATCACGGTTAACGTGCGCGGTGAGCTGCTGCAGTTGAAGGAAAACCTCAACGAAATGGTGGACTCCCTGAACACCTTCGGTGACGAAGTAACCCGCGTGGCCCGCGAAGTAGGTACTGAAGGCAAGCTGGGCGGCCAAGCCAAAGTGCCCAACGTACGCGGCACCTGGAAAGACCTCACCGACAACGTAAACACGATGGCCAGCAACCTGACCTCTCAGGTGCGAGACATTGCCAACGTGGCCACGGCCGTATCGCGCGGCGACTTGAGCCAGAAGGTATCGGTAAACGTCAACGGCGAGCTGCTCGACCTGAAAGACAACTTGAACCGAATGGTGGACTCCCTGAACATCTTCGCCGGCGAGGTAACCCGCGTGGCGCAAGAGGTGGGCACCGAGGGCAAGCTGGGTGGTCAGGCTTCGGTACCCAGCGTGGCTGGTGTGTGGAAGGAACTCACCGACAACGTAAACTACATGGCATCGAACCTCACCACGCAGGTGCGGGGCATTGTGAAAGTAGTAACCGCGGTATCGAAGGGTGACTTGACCCAGAAACTGACCCTGCAAGCCAAAGGCGAAGTAGCCGAGCTGGCCGACACTATCAACCGAATGGTGGACGACCTGAACCGCCTCGCCGTCGAAGTAAGCCGCGTGGCGAAAGTGGCCGGTGTGGAAGGCAAGCTGACCGAACGCGCCACCGTGGGCGGCGTGTCGGGCTCCTGGAAAGAACTGGTGGACACGCTCAACGCCCTGCTCGAATCCATTGCCTCGCCGGTACTGGAAGTGAGCCGCGTGGTACGAGCAATCTCGGAAGGCGACCTGACCCAGCGCGTAGAAGTGCCCACCACGGGCGACATCCTGGCCATGTCCAACGCCCTTAACCTCGCCGTGGAGAACCTGAACGAGCCTGCTCGGCGAAATCAACGACTCGTCGCAGATTGTGGGTACATCTTCGGAAGAAATGGCCGGCAAAGGCCAGGAAATGAGTCGCGTAACCGTCGATGTGGCCTTGGCCATGCAGCAAATGGCCGAAGGCGCTCAGAACCAGGCTTTGAAAACCGACCAGGCCTTTAAGCTGATTGAAGAAATCATGCAGGCCACGAAGGAGACCGCCAACAAGGCCGACGTGGTGAACAAATCGGCTATCCTGGGTGAGCAGACCTCGCAGGCTGGGTCTGAAAACGGTGGCCGAAGTGGTGAAAAACATGGAAGAGATATCCAGCGCCGCTTCGCAAACCTCGCGCACCATTGAAGTACTGAGTACCCGGTCGGGTGAAATCAGCAAGTCGCTGGGCGTGATTACCGACATCGCCTCGCAAACCAACCTGCTGGCTCTGAACGCCGCCATCGAAGCCGCCCGCGCCGGGGAAGCCGGCCGTGGTTTCGCAGTAGTAGCCGAGGAAATCCGAAAGCTGGCCGAAGGCTCCCGCAAGTCGGCCAACGAAATTGCCACGCTGGTAGAGGACGTTCGCAAGGACACCACCTCGGCCGCAACCGCTATTTCGACCATGGAAAACCGAGTACTCAAAGGGAAGAACGCCACGTTCGAAGCCAGCTCGGCCTTTAAGAACATTGCGACCAGCTCGGGCGAAACGCTGCGCACCTCGCGCGACATTCTCACGGCTACCGAGGTACAGAAAACCTCGATTGGCGACGTAGTGAAGTACGTGGAAGAAGTGGTAGCCATTGCCGAACAGACGGCAACGGGTACGCAACAAGTCGCGGGTACCGCTAAGCAGCTATCGACGGCCATGCAAGAGCTCACCACCAGTTCGCAGCGCCTTACCGACATTGCCGATGACCTCCAGGCCGGCCTGGAAACCTTCCAGCTCAGCACCTACGAGCCGGAGCCCGCGCCGCTGCCGGTACGCCGGACCAGTGCCCGGGAAACCTACCGGAGCCGCGAGTCTTATGCCCCCGCGCCGCAGAATGGCGTGGCCGCCCGCCGCACGCAGTCCCGCAGCGAAGCAGCCCCGAGCCGGCCGAAACCACCCGCCGCAATGGCACTGCGCCCCGCAACGGCCGGGTAGCGGCCGCTGCTGCGGCGCCTGCCCCAGGGGCAGCCCGCCCCGAGCGGCGCCTGCGCCCGGTTGCAGCCGAAGCTTCGGCCCCATCGCCGGCTCCAGCAGCGCCCGCCACCCGGCAGGCCGCGGCGAAAGCCAAATCTGAATCGCCTAAAAACGGCAAAGGTCCGCAAAACGGCCAAGCCGAAAAGGACAACGCTTCCAAATCAAAAGCCAAAGCCAAGTAACCAGGAGCGAGTAGCCGGCCTGCACCAGTAGGGAGTCTTCCCGCCTGGATGTGCCGACTACTCGCCCTTGCTTATTGACTCCTAAGTACTGACCACAAAGTATATGGCCGAGATTGAATTAGCCTCACCCGCCCCCAAAGCCGAACGGGCGAAGCCCGCCGAACTGGTGCAGCTCATCGTGTTCCGTTTGGGCGATGAGGATTACGGCATTCGCATCGAACAGGTGAAGGAGGTGACCGTGACGCCCGAAGTGGCGCGCATGCCCAAAACGCCGCCCTTCATCAAGGGCATTGCCAACCTGCGCGGCGACATCATTGCCATCATCGACCTGGAAGAGCGGTTTCGGCTGCGGCCTGCCGGGCGGCCGCTGCCCGAGCGCAGCTACACCGTGGCCGTGGAAGCCGCCGACTATACCCTGGGCCTGATGGTGCGCGAAGTGCCCCGGCCCTTCACCCTGCCCCTAAGCCAGATTGAGCCGGCGCCTGAGTTCGTGCAGGACTCCAGCACCCGCGACAAGTACCTCGAAGGCATTGCCAAGCTGCCGGAAGGCGGCATCATCATCGTGCTCGACATGCGTAAGCTGCTCACCCCAAGCGAGGTGATGCGGCTGCCGGGCAAAGTGGCATCTTAGTAGCGTCCAGCCCGTACAAGGTGGTCCCGGGTGTGATAGCTCGGCCATAAAATTGATTTATCTCTATGTCTTCCAATACCATGAACAAGCGCATTCTCATCGTCGACGACTCATTCTACATGCGCACGATGCTCAAGAACATGCTCACCGACGCGGGCTATGAGGTAGTAGGCGAAGCCGCCAACGGGGCTCAGGCCCTGGAAATGGCCGCTTCGACTGAGCCCGACCTCATCACCCTCGACGTGATTCTACCCGACAACACCGGGCTGGACGTGCTCAAGAGCCTCCGCCAGATTCAGCCGTCTTCTAAGGTGGTGATGTGCAGCGCGGTAGGGCAGGAGGTGATAGTGAACGAGGCCATCGAGAACGGAGCCCTCGCGTACATCGTGAAGCCTTTCTCCGAAGAGAAGGTGCTGGAGATTGTTGGAGCCGCCCTGCAGAATGGCGCTACCGAACAGACGGCGTAAGGTGCGGTTTCAGCTTTCCGTTGTAAGGCAGCTCTCCGTCGGAAAGGATGGTGCAAGCGTGCGCGCGTCGGATTGTGAGATGGTTGAAAACATGAACTACGGCCGATGAAAACGCGCGACCAGGAGTACCGGGAGCTGTTCATGGCCGAAGCCCTGGAGTATTACGACTCCATGAGCCGGCACCTGAGCGAGCTGGAGCGTAACCCGAACGCGGGCCCGGCGCTCAACGAGCTGTTCCGCCTCATGCACAACCTGAAGGCCAACGCACGGGCGATGGGCTTCACGGACTTGGGCGAAGTAGCCCACCACCTCGAAACCCTGTTTGGCCTCATTCGGGACCAGGAGCGCACGTTTAGTGGACCTTTGATTCGGGTGGTTTTTGCCGGGGTCGATGCCTTGGGCAATATGATTCGGGCCGTGGGTGCCAATGAGGCCCTGCCCGATGCCACCGATTTGCTCGACAACCTTGACCGGCTGGTGCGCGGCGAAGAGCCCGTGCTGGAGGACGAGGAAACTGTGGATACCGACGAGGAATCCAACAAAAAAATGGAGCTTTCGGACCTGGTGTACATCCAGGTCAAGAAGCTCGACAACCTCCTGAACCTGGTAGGGGAACTGGTGATTGACCGTGACCGCATCATGACCCTGGCGCAGGAGCTCGACAATCCCGCTCTGCTCGCCACTGCCCAGCACCTGTTCCGCATCTCCGACGACTTGCAGTACAGCGTGATGGATGCGCGCCTGGTAGGCGTGGGGGTACTGCTCAATAAGTTTCCGCGGGTGGTGCGCGACGTGGCCGCCGTGGAAGACAAGCAGGTTGAGCTGACCATGAGCGGGCAGGACGTGCAGATTGACCGCAATATTCTGCAAATCATCACCGACGCGCTGCTGCACCTGGTGCGCAACGCCGTCAGCCACGGCCTCGAAACCACCGAGCAGCGTCTCAAAACAGGCAAGCCCGCCGTGGGCCAACTTACCCTCTCGGCCCTGACCGAGCGCGACGATGTGCTGATTCAGGTGCGCGACGACGGCCGCGGCATCGATACCGAAGCCGTGCGCCGCAAAGCCGTGGAGCGCGGCCTGACCACCGCCAAAGCGGCCGCCAAGCTGGACGAAAAGGCCGTGTGGGCTTTTCTCTTCGAGCCGGGCTTCTCCATGGCCCAACAAGTGACCGACATCTCGGGCCGCGGCGTGGGGCTGGATGTGGTGAAGCTGGCGCTCGACTCCCTGGGCGGCCAGCTGCGAGTGGAGTCGGAGCTTGGGCAGGGCACCACGTTTACGCTGGTGCTTCCGACTTCCATCGCCGTGAAGGGCGCCCTGCTGGTGGAAGTAGACGAGCGGCCCTACGCGGTGCCGCTCATGCACACTGACACGGTACTGGCGCTCCATCCCGGGCAGATTTCGGTAGTGGGCGGCGTGCTCGTTACGCACTTTCACGAACAGGCGGTGCCGCTGGTGCCGTTGCGCCAGCTGCTTTTTGACGAGGGCGACGAACCATTGCCCCCGGCCAATAAAGACGACATGACCGGCCCCCAGCACGTGCTGGTGGTCACCTATAATAACCGCCGCCTGGGCTTGGTGGTCGACCGATTTATGCGCCAGCAGAACATCGTTATCAAACCACTCAGCAAGCCGTTGGATACCATTGACCTATTTGGGGGAGTAACGCTGCTCGGCAGCGGGCAGGTGTGCCTCGTACTCGATGTGCCTGCCCTCACCCGTTTGTTTCTAAACAAACGGCCCTAAACTCTCCTTTTACTCACCTCAGTACTCGCAGCTGCACTTCCCCTATTCTGACGTTATGGATTTATCGATGACCGACTTAGAGCGTGATATAATCCGCGAGATTTTGAACATTGGCCTGGCCCGCGCCGCCGATTCGTTCGCCGTTATTGCCCAGGAACGGGTGTTGCTGGAAGTGCCGAACATCGACTTGCTCGTCAGCGACGATATTCTGGTGCGGGTGCGCGAGTACCAGTCCCAGCACGTTCCCATTCAGTCCGACATTCGCGGCGATTTCAACGGCACGACGCTGATGTTCTTTTCAGGCCAGCACATTCAGCGGCTTTCCCGGGTTTGCTTGCGCATGAATGCGCCCGAGTCGCTGGAAGTAAACGAGCTACAGGAATCTTTGCTGCTCGAAATCAGCAATATCATCACGGGTGCCCTGGTCACGCAGCTGGCCAACATTCTGAAAGCCAACATCTACGGCGCGCCGCCCACGGCCCCGCGCGGCGATATTGCCGAAATCATGCAGGGCCTGCTGCCCCAGCACCAGTGCAGCCCCTGATTTTCTCGGTTATCACCCAGTTCTCGGATAAAGACAACATGGTGGAGCTGCCGCTGATGCTGTTTTTTGACCGGGCTACTTTCACCAAAATCCTGGAAATTATTCGCAGCTACGATTTCCTGGGCAGCCAGATGTCGGCTTAGCTGGAGCTGGTTGCTCAACTACTTTCACTCTAAAGCCGCCAGCGGATTTTCCCGTTTGGCGGCCTTGGTTTTTATTACACCTTCAAGCGCCCAATCTCATGTCTAAGACCAATGCCGCTCTGGCAAATAAAATAGCTTCTTTCGACCCCAACGCGCCCGGCGATGCGGCCGGTGGGCTGTTTGGCCTGCCTTTCACGCCCGAGGAAGCGCAGGTGGTGGTGGTGCCCGTGCCGTGGGAAGTGACGGTGAGCTACCGTGCCGGCACCGCTCAGGGGCCCGCCGCCATCCACGAGGCGTCCCTGCAAGTGGACCTGTACGACCCGGACCTGCCCGACGCCTGGAAGCTGGGCCTCGCCATGGAAGACGAGGACGAAACCATTGCCGCGGCCAGCAACAAGCTGCGCCCGCAAGCCGCCGACTACATCACCTGGCTTGAAGCCGGCCAGCCCGAAGACGGCCACGCCAAACACGGCGGAGTGCCCGCGCAGGTGACCACCGAAGGCGCCAAAATGGTGAAGTGGCTCAAGGAGAAAACCGGCGCCCTGCTCGACGAGGGCAAAGGCGTGGTGGTGCTGGGCGGCGACCACAGCACGCCCCTAGGCTACCTGCACGCGCTGGCCGAACGCCACGAAGAGTTTGCCATTCTGCAGTTTGACGCGCATTGCGACCTGCGGCCCGCTTACGAGGGCTTCAAGTACTCGCACGCCAGCATCATGCACAACGCGCTGGAACTGCCCCAGGTGAAAAAGCTGGTGCAGGTAGGCATCCGTGATATGTGCCAGCAGGAGGCGGAGTACATTGCCACGTCCAACGGCCGGGTGGCGCTGTTTAGCCAGCGCTTTCTGAGCGAAGAGAAGTTTGCCAAGAAGTCCTGGAAAAAGGTGTGCGGCAAAATCATAGCTCAACTTCCTGCCAAGGTGTACATCAGCTTCGACATCGACGGGCTGGACCCCAAACTGTGCCCAGGCACCGGCACGCCCGTGCCCGGCGGCCTGGAGTTTGAGGAAGCTACCTATTTGATTCGCTCCATCGTGCGGGCCGGCATCACCATCATCGGCTGCGACCTGAACGAGGTGGCCCCCGGCGACACCGACTGGAACGGCATCGTGGGCGCGCGCCTGCTCTACCAACTTTGCAACTGGATGGCCGTATCTCAAGGCCGCCTCGTTGCCAAGGGCATGGAGGTGGCCGAGTAAGCTTCTTTCACCTCAACCCCTTTTTTGCCCATGTTAGGCTTTATTCTCAAATTCATTCTTACTGCGGTGCTGGTTTACGGCCTGAGCATGGTACTGCCTGGCGTGGTACTAGGCGGCGTCGGCAGCGCGGCCATTCTGGTGCTGGTGTTGGGCCTGCTCAACGCCGTGGTGAAGCCCATTCTCAAGATTCTGGGCTTTCCCATCACGGTGCTCACGCTCGGCCTGTTCTTGCTGGTCATCAACGTCATCATTGTGAAGCTGGCCGATTTCCTGATGAGCAGCTTCGACGTGCACGGCCTTCTCAACGCCCTGCTGTTCAGCATCGCGCTGTCCATTGTGAATGCGCTGGTGGATTTGGTGATTGACTAAAGGCAGTTATTAGGTTACATAAAAAGAGCCGCTGCTGATATTTCAGCAGCGGCTCTTTTTATGTTAACGTTATGCGCTTTTACTATCGTTGCATTGAAATATTTTCATGCACCCATTTGGCCTCTTCATACGGTGTTACTTCGTCTAGTTTGCTGCTCGTACGACTAAAAGTTGCTTGGGGAATGTCATAGGGTTTGCTGTCGTCAAAGTACGGCCCAACTACACCTAATATCCATCCGTCTTTAGCTGCCCAGTGAGGTTCATTCATTCTGTATTTGAAAACCTCGTAATGAACTAAGTTATTCTTTCCATCAAAGTCCCACGTTACTCGTTCTAAGTGTTCAATATTATCGGGACAAGCATCAAGTTCTGTTGGGAATTCCAGCCAATTTGCAAGGGAACTTTCCGCACCTCTGATAAGTGTATGATACTCTTTCGGGAAAATGTGCGTCTTGTTATGGTCGCTTAACAATTGAAATGTGGTCTCTCTTGTTAGTAAATTTTCTGCATAAGGCAAGATGTCTTGTTCAACCAAAGGATGTCCACTTTCCAGTTTATTGTAAAGCTCTTCTATTCTGTCAAAGCGTTGAGCATTCAGTTTGCTGCTTTGTCGTTTTATAATCACGACTCTATAGATAACAAAAACTACAATTGTTAAAATTATTATGCCTATTACTATTAAAATAACTTTCATGCTAGAGGTGAAAATCAGTAATGTGTTGAAAATTATAGCAGCTAAGCCTGTATTCAACACTCAGATTAAATGTGTTTTGCCTTCAAATATAGCATAATAACAATAATGCACTGAGGTTTTATAAACCAAAAACGCTGCTGCAAAACCTTCAGGGTTAGCAGCAGCGTTTTTGGTATTTAATGCATGCCATTTTTATAGCCGCCGAATATCAGCCCCGAGGGCGGTGAGGCGCTGGTCGATATTCTGGTAGCCGCGGTCAATCTGCTCCACGTTTTCAATGGTGCTTTTGCCTTCGGCCGAGAGGGCGGCGATGAGCAGGGCCACGCCAGCCCGAATGTCGGGCGAGGTCATGGTGATGCCGCGCAGGCGCGTGCGCTGGTCCAGGCCGATAACCGTGGCGCGGTGTGGGTCGCAGAGAATAATCTGGGCACCCATGTCGATGAGCTTGTCCACGAAAAACAGGCGGCTCTCAAACATCTTCTGGTGAATGAGCACCGTGCCCTTGGCCTGGCAAGCCACTACCAGCACAATGCTGAGCAGGTCAGGCGTGAAGCCCGGCCACGTGTGGTCGCTCACCGTGAGAATGGAGCCGTCGAGGTACGTGGAGATTTCGTAGTGGGGTTGAGCCGGGATGTAAATGTCATCGCCCCGAAACTCCAGCTGAATGCCGAGCTTGCGGAAGGTATCCGGGATAAGGCCCAGCTGCGGAATCTGGCAGTTTTTGATGGTGATTTCGGAACCCGTCATGGCCGCCAGGCCGATGAAGGAGCCGATTTCTATCATGTCGGGCAGCATGCGGTGCTCGGTGCCGCCGAGGCTTTGCACGCCTTCGATGGTGAGCAGGTTGGAGCCGATGCCTTGGATGTTGGCGCCCATGCGCACCAGCATGCGGCACAGCTGCTGCAGGTAAGGCTCGCAAGCCGCGTTGTAGATGGTCGTGACACCATCGGCCAGTACCGCGGCCATCAGAATGTTGGCCGTGCCCGTTACCGAGGCTTCGTCGAGCAGCATGTGCGTGCCCTTGAGCTTGCCGTCGGCCTTAATGCGGTAAAAGTCCAAGCCTTCCAGCGTAAGCTTGCCGCCCAATTTCTCGAGGCCCAGAAAGTGGGTGTCCATCGGCCGGCGGCCGATTTTGTCGCCGCCGGGCTTGGGTAACTGGCAGCGGCCGTAGCGGCCCAGCATGGGGCCCAGAATCATGACCGAGCCGCGCAGCGCGCCAGCCTGGGCCACAAACTCGGGTGTGTCCATGTAGTCGAGGTTCACGTTCTCGGCCTGGAACACGTAGGTGTCAGTGGCTAGCTTGCCCACTTTCACGCCCAAGTCGCGCAGCAGCTCAATCAGCTTGTTGACGTCGCGGATGTCCGGAATATTGCTGATGGTGACCGGCTCGGACGTCAGCAATACCGCGCAGAGAATCTGGAGGGCTTCGTTTTTGGCGCCCTGGGGCGTGATTTCACCGCGCAGGGCTTTGCCACCGCGTACTTCAAATGCAGCCATGTAAAATTGAGCTGTGAGCTAACCGCTGTTGGCTGTTAGCTTATGGGATAAAGAATAGGAAAACAGGGCTTGAGAACCGGGCGCATAATGTAGCGGATTCTCAAGCCAAAAAGTTACTGCGGAGGCTGCTGGGGTTCCTGGCGGCCTTTTTTGCGTTTCTTGCCGCCCTTGTTGCCAAAGCCGCCGTTGCGGCCTTCGCGGTTGTCGCGTCCTTCGCGTCGTTCGCGGCCTTCCCGCTGCTGGGGTTGGGGCACGATAAAGGCTGGTGTGCGGCCGGTACCAGCCGGCATCTCAAACAGGTTTTCACTGTCGACCACGGCCGGGTCGAGGCGGAGCTGGCCACCGGAGAGTTCCCCAAATGGCGCAGGATGGTCACGTCCTTGGCGTTTTCCTTGTTGTGCTGGCGGTACAGGAATTTCATCGTCCGGCCAATCTGCACGGTGGCCTGCTCGCGTTCGGCGGGGTCCTCAATCGTCAGGGCCTTGGCAATAAGCGCTTCCACCGCTGCGCCGTAGGCCCGCAGCTTGGGCGCCTGGCGGGGGTAGGGGACGCGGGTGGGCTTCTCGGTGCGTATGGTGAGGCTGCGCAGCGGCACGGGAGCATCCAGCGTTACTTCTTCGCCGGCCATGGCGTGGAGGTGGTTCCAGAGGCGGGTTTGCACCTCGGGCAATTCGCGCAAGGAAGGCTGCAGTCGGAGCATGAGCTGGACAATCTGCCCGGCCCGCTTGGTGCGCTCGGCCAGGTCTTCAATCTGGGCCAGGCCCTGAATGAGCTGGTAGGTGCTGTGCCCGTATTCGCGCACCAGCAGTTGCAGGTGGAAGGGCAGGGTGGTGAGGTCGGTCATAAAAAACAATGGGAGCGTCCAGCCAGCGCCGGGGCTCAGGCCAAAGATACGGTTCTGGTTGGCTCAGCAGGGTAAAATATTAGGTGGTCGTGCACAACGCCGAAGCAACACCACCGTGCTTGTGACCCATTCGTCTGCCATGCTGAGCCTGCGAAGCATCTTATCACGGCCCAACAAGTAGTTCTGACCTGAGAAGATGCTTCGCAGGCTCAGCATGACAGAAGGCGCTGGCGAAACAGCAGCGGTTCAGCCCAACGTGGACAGCTAGTGTACCCGCAGCTTGGCGAAACTGAGCAGCAGCACTTTTTCGCCCACTTCTTCGAACTGAATGGTGGCTTTGGTGGTGCCCTGCTGGGTTTCCAGCTGGCTCACGACGCCGAAGCCAAACTTGGCGTGCTCCACGCGCTGACCGCTTTGCAGCTTGGACGTGTCGGAAGGAGTGAAGTCGGCCGGGGCCACGTACTTGGTGGCTTGCACCTTACGCGGGGCAGTTGGAATTAGGTTAGAGCGGCGCTCAAATACGTGCTGAAACGGCGACTCGCCCGTGCCCGGCCCGGTCGCAAACTTGAAGTTGACGTACTGCGGGTCAATCTCATCCAGAAAGCGGCTTTTCTCGCAGCTGCGCAGGTTGCCCCACTGGTAGCGCGAGGTAGCGTAGCTCAACGTGAGCTTTTTCTCGGCCCGCGTGATGGCCACGTAAAACAGTCGGCGCTCTTCTTCGAGGTCGGCCCGTGAGGTAATCATCATCTGGCTTGGGAAGAGGTTTTCCTCCATGCCCACGATGTACACATTGCGGAATTCCAGGCCCTTGGCCGAGTGTATGGTCATCAGCGTCACGGCCTCGCCTTCCTGCGCAGCGTCTTTCAGGTCGGAGTCCGTTACCAGGGCAATGTCCTGCAGGAAAGCGCCAAGGCTCTTGTCTTCGCGCTCGGGGTCGTCGACGTATTCCTTGATGCCGTTGAGCAGTTCCTGCATGTTCTCGTAGCGGGAGAGGCCCTCGATGCTCTTGTCGGCGTACAACTCCTCGAGCATGCCCGAGTTTTTGGCGATGAACTTGGCGGCTTCGAAGGCATCCTCCTTGGCGGCTATCACCATGTAGCTCTTGATTTTCTCGGCAAAGCCCACCACTGGGTTCGACACCCGCGCGGCCAGGAATTGGTCGGCGTTGGCCACCACTTCCCACAGCGTGTGGTTGTTCTCGTCGGCCGTGGTAATCAGCTTGCTAATTGTCGTGTCACCAATACCGCGCTTGGGGTAATTGATTACCCGGCGCAGCGCCTGCTCGTCGTTTTGGTTAACGGTCAGGCGCAGATAGGCCACCAAATCTTTGATTTCCTTGCGCTGATAAAACGACAGGCCGCCAACGATTTTGTATTTAATATTTAATTTCCGCAGGGCTTCTTCCATCGCGCGGCTTTGCGCATTGGTGCGGTACAGGATGGCGAAGTTGTCATAAGACAAGTGGCCATTCATCTTGTCCTCGTAGATGGAATTGGCCACCAGCTTGCCTTCCTCGTTATCGGAAGCGGCTTTCAGGACTTCAATCAGGGTGCCGTCTTCGTTCTCCGAAAAAACGTCCTTGCGCAGCTGCGCCTGGTTGTTTTTAATCACCGAGTTCGCGGCCCACACGATGTTCTTGGTGGAGCGGTAGTTCTGCTCCAGTTTGAAGACCTGGAGTTCGGGGTAGTCTTTCTCGAAGTTGAGAATGTTGGTGATGTCGGCGCCCCGGAAGGCGTAGATGCTTTGCGCGTCGTCGCCCACCACGCAGATGTTCCGCTCTTTTGCCGCCAGCTTGCGCGTTATCAGGTACTGCGAATAGTTGGTGTCCTGGTACTCGTCCACCATCACAAACCGGAACATGTTCTGGTACTTGTTCAGCACGTCGACGTGCTCCTTGAACAGCACGTTGGTGTTGAAGAGCAGGTCGTCGAAGTCCATGGCGCCGGCCTTGAAGCAGCGCTGCTGGTACTGCTGGTAGAGCACCCCAATCTTGGGCCGGAGCGCCGCTTCGTCGTCGGCCTTGATGGCCGCGTCGTTAAGGTACTGGTTCACTGAAATCAGCTTGTTCTTCGCCGCCGAAATGCGGCCCAGCACCAGACTGGGCTTGTAGAGCTTGTCATCCAGCTCCAGCTCTTTCACAATCTGCCCAATCAGGGTTTTCGAGTCCTGGGTGTCGTAGATGGTGAAGCTGCGCGGGTAGCCAATCTTGTCGGCTTCGGAACGGAGGATTTTGGCGAACACCGAGTGGAAAGTGCCCATCCAGAGGTTGCGGGCGGCGGGGCCAACCACCTTCTCAACACGGGCGCGCATCTCCTTGGCGGCCTTGTTGGTAAAGGTGAGGGCAAGGATGTTGAACGGGTCAACGCCCTTTTCCAGCAGGTTGGCAATGCGGTAGGTGAGCACCCGGGTTTTGCCCGAGCCGGCACCGGCGATAATCATGCACGGGCCTTCGGTTTGCATCACCGCGGCGGCCTGCGACGGATTGAGGAGGGATAAATAATCTAGTGCCATCTGCGAATTAAGCCGCCTTTTGGGCGGTTGACAAAGATACGGCCCACCGGGTAGGGGGCCCAATGAATTTCTAGCCCCGCGGTCGGGGTTATCTTTGTACTAATGATTATTATTCAAGAAACGGTCATCTCCGACGACATCGCCGACAACTTTTTCGTCTGCAACCTCGAAGCCTGCAAGGGCGCCTGCTGCGTGGAGGGCGACCTCGGCGCGCCGCTCGAAGAACCCGAGCTCAAGATTCTGGAGCAGGAATACGCCAACATCAAGCCCTTCCTCACCGATGCGGGCCGCGCGGCCATCGAGGCCCAGGGCCTGTACATCAAGGATTGGGAAGGCGACTTCAGCACAACAACAATTGACGACAAGGAGTGCGCCTACGCGCTCTACGACGAGCGCGGCATCCTGAAGTGTGGTATTGAGCAGGCCTACCTGGCCGGCGCCACCACGTTCAAAAAGCCCATCAGCTGCCACCTGTACCCCATCCGCATCACCAAGTACGACGGCTTCGACGCCCTCAACTACGACCGGTGGGGCATCTGCAATCCGGCCTGCGCCTTTGGCGGTACGCTGGGCGTGAAGGTGTACCAGTTTTTGAAAGACCCGCTCATTCGCAAGTATGGGGAGGGCTGGTACGGGGAGCTGGTGCGGGAGATTGAGAACCCAACGCCTGCAAAGAAATAGCTTCTGTCATCCTGAACGCAGTGAAGGACCTTATCACGCCGGAACGACTTGTTCTAGCGTGATAAGGTCCTTCACTGCGTTCAGGATGACAATAGGCGGAAGCTTAGGCTTCTTTCACTACAATCTTCTCGATTTCGTCGTTGGCCTGAATCTGGTCGATAACCTCGACGCCTTCTACCACTTTGCCGAACACAGTGTGCACGCGGTCGAGGTGGGCAGTGTTCTGGCGGTCGTGTACCACGAAGAACTGCGAGCCGCCGGTGTTTTTGCCGGCATGGGCCATGCTCAGGGCGCCGCGCTCGTGGTACTGGTTGTTGCCGGTGGTTTCGCAGTCGATTTTGTAGCCGGGGCCGCCGGTGCCGGGCACGCCTTTGGCGCCGGCGCGGGTGTTGGGGCAGCCGCCCTGAATCACGAAGTTGGGGATGACGCGGTGGAATTTGAGGCCGTCGTAGTAGCCTTTTTCGGCCAGGTCGATGAAGTTTTTAACGGTCTTGGGAGCGTCCTGCTCGTAAAACTCAACTTTCATGACACCTTTCTTGGTGTGGATTTCAGCAGTTTTCATGTAGTGCGGAATTTGCAGCTTAAATAATGTGACGGAAACACCGTGGTGCTTACGTAACGACGAAGGTAAGAAATGAGTTGGCGTAGCGAAACATCCAAAGGGGTTTGTTGCTTCGTAAGCTCAACCGCCGCATCGGCATATTTACACCAAACCATTTTTTACCACACGCTTTCACCTCCCATTTTTTCATGAAAAAGCAATTCGCTCCCCTGCTGGCTGCATTGGCCACTTCGCTCATGCTGGCCAGCTGCGGCACCGATAAGACTGCCACCACCGAAACTGAAACCACCGCCAACCCTGCCGATTCGGTAGCTGCTATGGCCGGCGACTCGGCCCGCATGGCGAAGCCCGAAGGCGTGATGGTAGACGGCGTGGCCATGACGGCCGACAAAAACATCGTAGAAAATGCGGCCGCCGCCAAAAGCGTCAGCACGCTGGTAGCCGCCGTGAAACAGGCCGGCCTGGCCGAAACCCTGAGCGGCCCCGGCCCCTTCACGGTATTTGCCCCCACCAACGCTGCGTTTGACAAGCTGCCCAAAGGCGCCGTAGCCGGCTTGATGGACCCCGCCAGCAAAGCCAAGCTCGCCGGCGTGCTCACCTACCACGTAATCCCCGGCCGCCTCGTGGCTGCCGACCTGAAAGACGGCCAGGAGCTGACCACCGTGAACGGCCAGAAGCTGCGCGTTTCCGTGAAAGACGGCGCCGTGATGGTAAGCAACGGCAAAGACGCCCCCGCCACTGTGCAAATTGCCGACGTGATTTCGAGCAACGGCGTGACCCACGTCATCGACGGCGTAATCCTGCCCCTGGACAAGTAGCCATTTCTGTTAATGAAGAATGAGGAATGAGGAATGAAGAATTAGCTCAACGGCCAATTCTTCATTCCTCATTCTTCATTAAGTGCAGCGCTAATGCCGGTTGTCTTCGCCGGCCAGCATGCTCAGGTAGCTGTCGTAGCGGGGCAGCGCGATGCGGCCCTGGTCCACGGCTTCGCGCACGACGCAGCCGGGCTCGTGGGTGTGCTGGCAGTTGTGGTAGCGGCACTGGTTGAGCAGGGCGCGCATTTCGGGGAAGTAGCCGGCCAATTCGGCGGGCGGCATATCGACGAGGCCCAATTCCTTGATGCCCGGGGTGTCGATGATGAAGGTGCCGGGGCGCACTTCCAGCATCTCGGCAAAGGTGGTGGTGTGCACGCCTTTGTCCGAGAACTCGCTGATTTCGGCCGTTTTCAGGTCCAGGTCGGGCACCAGGGCGTTGATGAGGGTACTCTTGCCCACGCCGGAGTGGCCGGCCAGCAGGCTCACTTTGCCGTCGAGCAGCTGGTCGATTTCGGCCACGCCTTCGCCCGTGGTGGCGGCGCAGGTGCGGCTGGGGTAGCCCAGGCTGGCGTACATGCCCGCGATTTCCGCTTGGTACTCAAACCCGTCGGCATCGTACAGGTCGGTTTTGTTGAACAGCAGCGTGACCGGCACGTGGTAGGCCTCGGCCGTGACCAGAAACCGGTCGATAAACCCAAAGGAAGTGGCCGGCGACACCAGCGTGACCACCAGCAGCGCCTGGTCCAGATTGGCCGCCACGATGTGCGAGTGCCCGGTTTTGTGCACCGAGCGCCGGATGATGTAGTTGCGGCGCGGCACGATGTGCGAGATAACCGCGGCGCCTTCGCCCTGGGCCTCCACTGTGAATTCCACGTGGTCGCCCACGGCCAGCGGGTTGCTCACCTTCAGGCCTTTTATCTTGAATTTGCCCCGCAGCCGGCAGCGGTAGAGCTGGCCGGTTTCGGCACCGCGCACGATGTACCAGGAGCCGGTGGATTTTACCACGGTGCCGTGCAGCAAGGCGTTGGGACTAAGTTGGGAAGAGCTATCCGGGGTCATGAGGTGGCAGTGAGGCCGGGCAGGGCGGCCATGATGGTGCGGGTGGCGCCGGCGCGGCCGTGTACGTAGGCCAGCAGGTCGTGCTGCAGCTGCACGCGGGCCGGCTCGCTGTGCCATAAGGGCGCGAAGGCGGTTTCGAGTTCCTCGGCGTTGTGCACCGGAAAAGCGCACTTTAATTCGACCAATTCGATGGCTTCCTGAAACTTGGCGTACGTAGGCCCAAAAAACAGCGGCAGCCCGAAAGCCGCGGCCTCCAGCGTGTTGTGCAGGCCCTTGCCGAAAGCACCGCCGATGTAGCCGTAGGTGCCAAAGCGGTAGAGCTGGCTCAATAAGCCGATGTTGTCGAAAAGCAAAACGCGGGCCTGGGCTACCGTGCTGGCATCGGCCTGCGAATACCGCACCACCTGGCCCGGAAAGGCTTTTTCTACGAGCTGCAGGTTGGTTTCGGTGATTTCGTGGGGGGCCACCAGCACGCGCAGTTCGTTTTGGCGCCGCCGAATGACGGGGGCCAGGGCGGGCAGGTCTTCGGGCCGCCTGCTGCCCACCACCAGCACGGGCGCGCCGTCGGCCACGAAGGCTTCGACCACGGGCAGCGAGCGGGGAGGAGCTGCCGCCGTAGCCACCACCGTATCAAACCGGGTATCGCCGGCCACGCTCACCTGCGTGAGCCCAATGCCGCGAAGCAGTGCCGCCGAAGCTTCGGTTTGGGTGAAGATGTGGGCGAAGCGCGTGAGAATCTGGCGGAAGAAGCCGGCCCAGGGCTTGAAGAACACCTGGTCGGGCCGGAATATGGCCGAAACCACCACGGCCGGGATGCCGCGCCGGTGGGTCTCGTTCAGGAAATGGTACCAGAACTCGTACTTGACGAACACCGCCAGTTGGGGCCGCACGGCGTCTAAGAACGCGCGGGCATTGCGACGCGTATCGAGCGGCAAATAGAAGATATAATCTGCCCCCGGCCAGTTCTTGCGGATTTCGTAGCCCGAAGGCGAGAAGAACGTGAGCACCACTTTTGTGTCCGGATGGGCTTGCCGGTACGCCTCGATTAGCGGGCGGCCTTGCTCAAACTCGCCCAGCGATGCACAATGAAACCATGCCCGCGGGGCCGCGTCCGTCCCCAGGGTTTCGCGAATGTGCGCCAGCAGCCCGCGCCGGCCGGCTACCCAGGCTGCCGCCTTGGGTACAAAAGGAGCCAACAGGCGCAGCAGCAGGCCATAAAGGCCCAGGGCAATATCGTAGAGGAACAGCAAGGCCCAAAATTACGCACTACCGGCTCAGCCTAGGATTATGGCCGCGGTTAAATTGTAGAATCGGCTTCCCAATCAACGGGGCAGGCTTCGCCGTTTTTCTCGAAGTGCTGCAAGGCATCTATCATGCGCAGGGCTTCGTTGAGGCTGCGGCCCAGGGGCCGGTCGTTGACGAGTGGTGGCGCACAATACCGTCCCGGTCAATAAGAAACAGGCCGCGGTAGGCCATGGGCGAGCCCACGTAGGTCATTTCGCCCTGCTCGTTGTAGTCGTAGTGGCCGCCGAGCACGTCGTAATTGGCCGAAATGGTTTTGGTGGCATCGGCCACCAGCGGGTACTTCACGCCAAAAATACCCCCTTGTCGCGCGGCTTGAGCTGCCAGGCCAGGTGTGCATACTGCGAATCGGTAGAGCAGCCGATTACGGCCACACCCCGGCGCTCAAATTCATCCAGGCGGTCCTGAAACGCCAGAACTTCGGTGGGGCACACGAGGCTAAAATCCGCGGGGTAAAAGAAAAACAAGACGTGCTTTTTGCCCAGGTAGCGGTCCAGCGAAAAGTCTTCTTCGAAGGTACCATCGATGACGGCGGTGGCTTTAAAGGAAGGGGCGCGCTTGCCCACGAGAACTGCCATTTAAGGGGTGTTGAGTGTTGAGGGTTAAATGTGGAGTTGTACGGGCTGAAGGCAGAGTTGGTAAGAATAACCTGAAACCAGGGTTAATCCAACCCTGACATTCAACCCTTAACCCTCAGCACTTCTATTTTCCCTTGAAATCCGGCTTGCGCTTTTCGACGAAAGCGGCCATGCCTTCCTTCTGGTCTTCGGAGGCGAAAGTGAGGTAGAAGTTCTTGCGCTCGAAGTGCAGGCCCTCGTCCAGGTGGGTTTCAAAAGCGCGGTTCACCGATTCCTTGGCCAGGCGGGCCGCCACCGGCGACATGGCCGCGATGCTGGCCGCCAAGCGGTACGCCTCTTCCAGGTACTGGCCCACGGGCACTACGCGGTTCACCAAGCCCACCCGGTGCGCTTCCTGCGCCGAAATGAACTCGCCGGTGAGCACCATTTCCATGGCCTTGGCCTTGCCCACGGCGCGGGTGAGCCGCTGGGTGCCGCCCGCGCCCGGCATGGTGCCGATGCGAATTTCGGGCTGGCCAAATTGAGCCGTTTCCGATGCTACCAGCATGTCGCAGGTCATGGCCAGCTCGCAGCCGCCGCCCAGCGCGAAGCCTGATACGGCGCCAATCAGCGGCTTCCGGAACTTGCGAATCTGGTCCCAGGTGCTGAACTGGTCGGTAATGAGCATGTCGATGGCCGACTTGCCCGCCATCTGCTTGATGTCGGCGCCGGCCGCAAATGCCCGCTCATTGCCCGTAATCACCACCACGCGCACGGCATCGTCCTCGTCGAGCGCCTTGAGCGCGTCGCGGATTTCCAGCATCAGCTGCAGGTTGAGGGCATTGAGCTCCTTGGGCCGGTTGAGCTGAATGAGGGCGACCCCGGGGCGCGCCTGGGGAGTGACGAGAATGAATTCCATGCGGTGGGATGTAGCGCGGACTTTTAGTCCGCGAGTGGATAGATAGTTGGGGAAACACGCGGACTAAACGTCCGCGCTACGATTGGCACACAAACTGAAACGTGCCGCGGGTGCGCTGCTCCAGCAACAGGCGCTTGCCCTGCGTGAGCCGGGTAATGCTGGCCGCGTCGTAGTTTTTGATGGTGTAAAGCGTCAGGCCGGTATTGTAATGCAGCTTGAACTGCTCGCGCAGCAAGTCCAGCAGCTTGCCCACGCGGCGCTCCGAAAAATCGGTGCACACCGAAAAGCTGAGCGCGGAGTTTTGCATGAGGTTAATCTTCAGCTTGGCCTGCGCCAAACCGCCGAAAATCACTTCCAGGTTTTCTTCCGAAATAAAAGCGAAGTCTTTGCTTTCGAAGGACAGCAGGCACTGGTCAGGCTTGCAAATGAAGGCCGGCGCCAGCGTGGGGTGCTGGCACTCGTGGATGAGCGTGCCCTCAGCCTCGGGGTCCACAAAGGACTTCACCCGTAGCGGAATGCCGCGGTCGGCCAGTGGCTTCAGCGTTTTGGGGTGAATGACCGAGGCGCCGTAGTAGGCCATTTCGATGGTTTCGCGGTAGCTGATTTCGGGATAGCGCACGGTGTCCGGAAACAGCTTGGGGTCGGCGTTGAGCAGGCCGGCCACGTCTTTCCAGATGGTCACGCTTTCGGCTCGCAAGCAGTAGGCAAAAATCGCCGCCGTGTAGTCGGAGCCTTCCCGGCCCAGCGTGGTGGTAGCGCCGCCGGCCGTGCCCCCAAGAATCCCTGGGTCAGTACCGGGCCCTGGGCCAGGAGTGAGGGCAGGGCGGCCGCAATGTGGCGCTCGGTGGTGGCCCAATCCACGCGGCCTTCGCGCCAGGTGTGGTCCGTGCGGATGAGGGGGCGACAGTCGAGCCACTGCGCGCCGATGGCCGTCGCTACAATGCAAGTGGCCAGCAGCTCGCCAAAGCTCACTATCTGGTCGTACTGCCGGTCGTAGTCGCCGTGGCCCACCGTGGCCAGCTGGTCGGCTAGCTGCGTCAGCAGCTCAGGTAGGGTTGGGGCTTGCGGGGCATCCGCTGGCGGTTGCTCAACGGTGGGGCCTAGCTCCGCCGCCACGCTAAGATGAAACGTGCTGAGTTGAGCTAACTGCGCGGTGTAATCCTGGCCGCTGTAGGCCAGCTGAAACAGCTCCTCGAGCGCGTTGGTGGTCTTGCCCATGGCCGACACCACCACGAGCAGCGGCTGTTGGCGGCCGTAGCGCGCCACTATTCCGGCCAAATTCCGGATGGCCGCCACATCGCGCACCGACGCTCCGCCAAACTTATAAACCAGCACATTTTCCATGGCGAGCAAAGGTAGGAGAGCCGGCAGGCATTGTCGAGCCTGGCCCAAAAACTTGTATTAAGGTCTCTTGACTAAGCTCATTTATCGGAATGTATAAGTCCAACCATAAGTGCTCGATTGCTGCCAACCATAAAATTTCGGCCCCCAAAGAGTAGCTTTGCTCTGGATTCCCGCCCTTCATTCCGCTTCTTGCTATTTTCTATGGACCACAACAAACTGGCCCTGCCCGTTGGCACTACCCTCGACCGTTTCATCATGCGCAAGCAGGAGGATTTTCCCTACGCCACGGGAGAATTGTCGCAGCTGCTGCGCGACATCGCGCTGGCGGCTAAAATTGTAAACCGCGAAATCAACCGCTCCGGGCTCATCGACATTGCCGGCGCGTACGGCAACCGCAACGTACAGGGCGAAGACCAGCAGAAGCTCGACGTCATCGCCAACATCCGCTTCATCCGGGCCCTGCGCAACGGCGGCGAGGTGTGCACCATCATCTCGGAGGAAGACGACGAGATGATTCAGACCGGCAACAACCAAGGCAAGTACGTGGTGGCCATCGACCCGCTCGACGGCTCGTCGAACATCGACGTGAACGTGAGCATCGGCACCATTTTCAGCATCTACCGCCGCGTGTCGCCCACCGGCCGCGAAGGCACCGCTGCAGACTGCCTGCAGCCCGGCACCCACCAGGTAGCCGCCGGCTACGTCATCTACGGCTCGAGCACCATGCTCGTGTACACGACCGGCAACGGCGTGAACGGCTTCACCTACGAGCACTCGCTGGGCGAATTCTTTCTCTCGCACCCCGACATCATCACGCCCAAAAGCGGCAACATCTACTCCATCAACGAAGGCAGCTCCGACTCCTTCTCGCCCGGCGTCACGGCGTTTGTGAAGCACTGCAAGGAGCTCAGCTTCTCAGCCCGCTACATTGGCTCGCTGGTGGCCGACTTCCACCGCAACCTGCTCAAGGGCGGCATCTACATTTATCCCGCTACGGCCAAAAGCCCCCAGGGCAAGCTGCGTCTCATGTACGAGTGCAACCCCTGGCCTTCATCGTGGAGCAAGCCGGCGGCAAAAGCTCCAACGGCCACCAGCGCACCATGGAAATTGAGCCAAAAACCCCACACGAGCGCTGCCCCATCTTCATCGGCAGCAAAGAGCTGGTAGAAGAGGCCGAAGCTTTCCTGACCAAGGAAAAACAGCCCAAGCCGGTGACCGCCAAATAGCAGTAAGTTTTAGCCACAAAAAAGGCCGCTCCTGATTCAGGAGCGGCCTTTTTTGTGGCAGATTAATGAGAGCTATTCGGCCTTCTTGCGGGGCTTCTTGGCCGCAGCCGCGGCCTCGGGGTTGCCTTGCGCTTCTGGCGCTTCGTCGGCCTCGGGAATCAAGCCGCCGGTGCTCAGGGGCTCGTCGGCGGTGGGCTCCGTGTCAGCTTTAGCCGATTTGCGCTTGGCTTTGGGGGCGACGTCAGTCGATTCTTCCTGGGCTTCATCGGCAGCGGCTTCCTGGTAGGGAACGTGCTTGCTCACGATGCCAAACCAGTTGGCCAGCTTCTTAATATCGGACAGGTACACCCGGTCGCGGTCGTAATCGGGAATCACGCTGGCCATGAAGTCGGTCAGCTCGCCCTCGCTCGATTTGGACGTTACCGGCGCCGTGGCGCCGTGGGTTTTGTAAATGCGTTCGAACGCTTCCGTAAGGGGCACGGTCTGCTCGGGGTCCTGGGTATAAATGGAGATTTCCGACAGCAGGGACACTTTGTTGCGGGCGGGGGCCAGGGTGCGGGTGGCTTTCTCGTCGAGGCTTTCCACCAGCACGCCGTGGCGCGCGGCGCGCACTAAGCGGTACAGACCGGGCATGCCGCTGATGGCGGCCAACTCTTGCAATTCGTAAGGCATCTTGTTGGGTATGAAATGAAGAATGAGGAACAAAGAACCCGGAGTGAAGGCGGGCCGCAGCCCACTTCTTCACCCCTGTCCGTCATTCCTCATCCAAAATTACGCTTTATTCTCCTCCCGTGGCGTTCGAACCCGTCACGCCCAGCTTGAACACGATGGGTAAGCTGGTGAGAATGGGGTACTCCGGCTTCTTGAACTTGAGCAGGCGCACCACGCGCAGGGCTTCTTCGCCGGTGCCGCCGCCCACCTGCTTCACCAGCTTCACGCCCGATAAAGTACCGTCGGGGTTCAGGGTAAAGCTGACGATGCACTGGCCCTGAATGCGGTTGCGCTTGGCCATGAGCGGGTACTTCAGCTCCTTGGCGATGAAGGCGTACATGGCCTCCTGGCCGCCTTCGTAGTACTCGGCCACTGGAATCACCTTGCCGGCCGACGCAATGCCGGTGCCTTGTTGGGCAGGAGCGGTTTGGGCCGCGGCAGGAGCGGCGGCCGCCAGCAGCAGGCCCAGGGCCCACTGCGAAATAGATGGGGTCTTCGTCATATTAAATAAGGTACAGTGAAACGTG
Source organism: Hymenobacter humi (assembly GCF_042665855.1). NCBI lineage: Bacteria > Pseudomonadati > Bacteroidota > Cytophagia > Cytophagales > Hymenobacteraceae > Hymenobacter > Hymenobacter humi. The sequence continues at coordinate 2,720,496 of NZ_JBHTEK010000001.1, forward strand.
GCGGAAAGTGCCTTACGCAGGCCGAGCCGCCGTAGGCAATTTCGGGGCCAATCTAAGCTTTGGTTTCGGACCCGGCCACCCATTCTTTGTTTACTTCGGCAATAAAGTTGAGCACTTCGTCGCGGCCCAGGGCCGTTTCGGCCGAGGTCTGGAAGTAGCGGGGCAGGCTCGTCCCAGATTTCGCTCATCTTTTTCAGGTAATCGGTTACCAACGCCTTGGTTTGCGCCGTCGATTGCTTGTCCGTCTTGGTAAATATCATCACAAACGGAATGCCCTCTTCGCCGAGCTTTTCCATGAATTCCAGGTCGGCGGCCTGCGGGGCGTGGCGCGAATCAATGAGCACGCACACGCACATCAGATTGGGCCGATGGCGCAGATAGTAATTAATCATGCGCGCCCATTCTGCCCGCGAGGTTTTGCTCACTTTGGCGTAGCCGTAACCGGGCAAATCGACCAGAAACCACTCGTCGTTAATTACGAAATGGTTGATTAGTTGGGTCTTGCCGGGCGAGGCCGAGGTTTTGGCCAGGCCGTTGCGGCCCGTGAGCATATTAATAAGGGAAGACTTGCCCACGTTGGAGCGGCCAATAAAAGCGTATTCGGGCAGCGTAGGCTCGGGGCACAGGTCGGCTCGGGAATTGCTGGTCAGAAAACGGGCATCGCGAATAATCATCGATTGGCAGGTAAAATACAGTTGGTAACGAATTGCAAAATTACATCTTAAACGAAGGGGCGGTTCAATAAATAAAAACCTAGGAATTGATAGCTATTTCATTGGTGCGTCTATATTTGCGCGGTATGCCTGCCCTTCCAGCCGGCCGCTGCTGCCTTAATTGCGCCCTCCTGAATGGCCGAAATCTTGCCAAAAACCGCTTTTAGTAAGCAAAAAACCTATCTTTGCCCGTCTAGGCACTGCCTTTGACGCGGCGTAGCGCGCCAAGCTGAACAGTGTTGGTACGGTTACCTTCTCTACAAACCCGCATTAAGGCTAACCCTGCTGCATTTTTTCAGTATAAGGCCCCAAATACCGCCCGCTGCCATTATTAATACGCGGCGCCTTCCTCTTACAAACCCTTCAGAAATTTCTCTTTTTCAAACATCTCCTCAAATGGACAACTTATCCAGAAGGTTACTGCAAGCGTCGTGCGCCGTTGCCCTCACCGCCGCTATCGCCACCCCGGCCCAGGCGCAAAGCACGCGTAAGGACCTCAAGACCGGCAACAAGTTCTTCGAGCAGGAAAATTACCGCGCCGCTCTTCCTTTCTACGAGAAAGTGCTCGCCAAAGACCCGAACAATGCCAAAGCGTTGTTTAACGCCGGTATTTCCTACATGTCGTTCGACAAGGAAAAGGCCAGCGATTACATCTACAAGGCGCAAAAGCTGAAGCCGAAAGTTTCGAAAGACGTGGAGTACTGGCTCGGCCGGGTCGACCACCTCAACTACAACTTCGACGAGGCCGTGGCGCACTTCCAAGCGTACAACACCACGCTGAAGAAGAACGACCAGCGCAAGGAAGAACTGGCGCAGCTGATTCAGCACAGCAAGAACGCCAAGGTGCTGTTCAACTCGCCCAAGGACATCTTCGTGAAGAACCTGGGCCCCACCATCAACACGCAGTTCTCGGAGCACAGCCCGGTAATTTCGGCCGATGACAAAATCCTGCTCTTCACCTCGCGTGGCGAAAACGTAACCGGTGCATCCGGCAAGCCCAGCGACAAGAAGAACAAGAGCATTGCCGCCGACGGCGAATACTACGAAGACATCTTCGAAACCAAGCGCGTCGACGACGAAAACTGGGAGAAGCCCCGCTCGCTGAGCGCTGCCCTCAACGGCAAAGGCCACGACGCCTCGACCCAGCTGTTCGACAACGACACCAAGCTGTTGATGTACCGCAACGACAACAACGGCGACATCTTTGTCTCCGAGCGCGGTGCCAGCGGCGAATGGACGGCTCCCAAACCGTTGGGCAGCAACATCAACTCCAAGTCGTACGAAGGTGATGCCCACATCACCCAGGATGGCCTGACGCTGTATTTCTCGACCGGTCGCTACTCTGAAGACGGAACCCTCGACCTGTACGTTTCGACCCGCACGGACGTGAACGGTGAGTTTGGTCCCGCCAAGTCGCTCGGTGGCGCTATCAACACCAAGTACGACGACGACAGCCCGTACCTGAGCAAAGACGGCAAGACGCTGTACTTCTCGTCGCGCGGCCACAACACCATGGGCGGCTACGACATCTTCAAGTCGGAGTACAACGCCGAAACCCGCCGCTGGGGCCAGGCCGAGAACCTGGGCTACCCCGTGAACACGCCGGACGATGACTCCTACTACCGTTTGGCTCCCGATGGCTCGTACGCTTACTTGAGCTCCTACCGCATCGGTGGCTACGGCGAGAAGGACATCTACACCATCAACTACATCAAAAACGCCATCATCCAGGGCAAGGTGTTCTCGTCGAAAGACAGCACCAGCGTTATCCCCGGAGTTGAGTGGTGTTCACCGGTGCCCAGGCCGACAAGACGGCCCTGAGCTTCCGCGATATCACCAAGCCCGACGGTGCTTACCAGGTAGCCGTGCTTTCGGGCCGTACCTATCAGGTAGCCGTGAGCAAGGACGGCCAGAACATCGAAACGCAGGAATTCGCCGTGCCGGTGTCGACGAACGACTCGACGACCATCACGAAGAACTTCTACGTGAACTACATCGACACCACCAGCATGGTGGCCTACAAGAGCATCTACTTCGATACCGACAAGTACAAGCTGCGTCCGGAGTCTATCACGCAGTTGAACGCGCTGACCCAGACCCTGCTCGCTACGCCCGGCATCAACATCTCGATTGAAGGCCACTGCGACTCGCGCAACACCGACGAGTACAACATGGTACTGGGCCAGAACCGTGCTGAGGCTGCCTACAACTACCTCAAGAAGCAGGGCATTGCCGAGACCCGCATGACCACCGTAAGCTATGGTGAGCGTCGTCCGGCCGCCCCGAACGATTCGCCCGAGAACATGCAGCTCAACCGTCGTGCTGAGTTCAAGCCTGTATTGGCTGAAGGCCAGAGCATGCCCGCCACCGGTACCACCGGCGCAGGCACTACCGGCGCTGGCACCACTACTACGACCACCACTACCGACTCTACGAGCACTGGCACCACCGGTACTGCTGCTCCGCTGGTTCCCGGCAAGAGCAAGGTGAAAATGGAGGACGGCACCAAGGTGAAAACCAAAGTGGACGAGGACTCCGACAAAGTGAAGGTGAAAACCAAGAGCCCCGAAGGCGACACCAAGACCAAGACCAAAGACGGTGAATTGGATGGCAAAGCCAAAGACGCTACTGGCGACAAGACCAAAATCAAGACCAAAGTAGAGTAGTCGCTCTGGTCTTTAGATAGGGGAGCGGGCCGGGCAATTTGTCCGGCCCGCTTTTTTATGGCCTTGGCGGGGCCAATGGGCCCCCTTTTCTGCCTAATAGATTAACAAACCTGCCCCGTTGGGCGTTGGGGGAGAACAATTTTCTCGCTTCACTTCCGTTCTTTGCGCCCGCTCATGGCCGTAGTACCTTACAAAGACAATTCCGCCGATAAGAAATCGCAGGTTGCCCAGATGTTTAACTCCATCGCGGGCAAGTACGATTTTCTCAACCACTTCCTCAGCGCTGGCACCGACATCTACTGGCGGCGCAAGGCCGTGGACGAGCTCAAAGAGCTACGCCCGGCGCGCATCCTGGACATTGCCACCGGCACCGCCGACTTTGCCATTGAAACCCTGCGCACGGCTGCGGCTGATGCGCACGTGACGGGCGTGGACATCTCGGAAGGCATGCTCGAAGTGGGCCGCCGCAAGCTGGCCGCCAAGGGGCTCGGCCACCGCATTCAGCTTGAGCCTGGGCGACTCCGAAAACCTGCCCTTCCAGGACGGCGAGTTTGATGCGGTGACGGCCTCGTTTGGCGTGCGCAACTTTGCGCACCTCGAGGCCGGCCTCGCCGAGATGCTGCGCGTGCTGCGGCCGGGCGGCAAGCTCGTTATTCTTGAATTCAGCAAGCCCACGGCGTTTCCGCTCAAGCAAGCGTATAATTTTTACTTCCGCCGGGTGCTGCCGGTCTTTGGCAAGTTGATTTCCAAAGACCAATCGGCATATACCTACCTGCCTGCTTCGGTGCAGGCCTTTCCCGACGGCTCCGACTTTTTGGCTATTCTGACCAAAGTCGGTTTTAAAGAACCTGCATGGCAACCACTCACATTCGGCATCAGCTCCATCTACACGGCGCACAAGTAAAACGACTGGCCCTGCTGGGCCTGGTGGTACTCCTGCTGCCCACGGCGGCCCAGGCCCAGCGCCGGGCCAGTTCGAAGGCCAACAAAGGCCGGGGCGGCAACGTCAAGTCCGTTACCGTGGACAACCTGCCCGCTTACGACGAGCGGTGGTTTCATCCGGGCATGTATCTGGGCTTCAGCGGCTCGCGGTTTACCATCGAGCAGTCGCAGGCCTATATCAACAACCAGAATATCACCGCCAACGCGGTGGTGAGCCCCAGTTTGACGGTGGGATTCATTGGCGACGCGCGGCTGGGCAAGCCGGTTTCGCCCTTCATATTCCGGTTTGCGCCTGGCGTCACGTTCCTGACCCGGCGCGTGGAGTTCCGGCCGCGGGGCTACCCCAATCCGGACTCCATCGTGACGCAGACGGTAACCAGCACGGTGGTGCAGTTTCCGCTGCTGCTCAAGTACCAGTCGGAGCGCCGGCGCAACACGCGCATGTACATGATTGCCGGCCTCAGCCCCAACCTCACGGCTAGCAAGCGCCGCAGCGACCCCTTGCGCAACCAGGCGCAGGCCCTGAACACCGACCTCACTGTGGAGTATGGCGTGGGTCTGGACTTGTTCTATCCGCTGTTTAAGCTGGCGCCGGAGCTGCGCTTTTCGCACGGCCTGCGCAATCTGCTGGTGGAGGACAACAACGTGTTCAGCCGCAGCCTGCAGAGCATCAGCACCAATTCGGTGACGCTATACATCAACATCCAGAACTAGCCTGGCGCACCCGTCAGCAGCAGTTTTATCTCTTTTTCATGCGGACAGCATTTATCACCGGCGCTTCGTCGGGTATTGGGCGGGCTACGGCGGTGGCACTCGCCGGGGCGGGTTTCCAACTGGTGGTAACCGGCCGGCGGCGCGAGCGGCTCGAGGAACTGGCGGCTCAACTCGCCCCGACGCCGGTGCATATTCTGGCGTTTGATGTGCGCGACCGGGCGGCGGTGCAGGCGGCCGTGGCCACGCTGCCCGCCGAGCTCCAGGCGCCCGACGTGCTGGTGAACAACGCCGGCGGCGCGCACGGCCTGGCGCCCATTCAGAGCGGCGACCCGGCCGACTGGGACCAGATGCTGGACGCCAACGTGCGCGGCCTGCTCAACATCACGCACGCCTTGCTGCCGGGTATGACGGCCCGGCAAACCGGTTTTATTGTGAACGTGGGCTCGGTAGCCGGCCACGAAGCCTACGCTAACGGCAACGTGTACTGCGCCAGCAAGGCGGCCGTGGCCATGCTCACCAAAACCATGCGGCTCGACCTGCTGCCCACCGGCGTGCGGGTGGCCGAAGTGAACCCCGGAGCCGTGGAAACCGAGTTTTCGCAGGTGCGCTTCAAGGGCGATGAGGCCCGGGCGGCTAAGGTGTATGAGGGCTTCGAGCCGCTCCGGCCCGAAGACGTGGCCGATATTATCGTGTTTATGGTGACCCGCCCGCCGCACGTCACCATTGCCGAGGTGCTGGTGTTGGCCGGGACGCAGGGCGCCGCTACCACCATCGTCCGGAAGTAACCCGGCTGGCGGCGCAGCGCTTAAGCGCAGGCTTATTCGCTTCCTGCGCTTACGAGTTGAGCTAAAATGGCGCGGTTCAGCTCGTGCTTTCCGTCGAAAGTAATGAGCGTGGCCGCGGCGCCCAGCTGCTGAAGCTGTTCATGCTGCTGCGTTGCTTGTGCGACGGAGATGTATTCGTCGTCGGTGCCGATTACCAGGGTTAGCTCAAGCCCTTGCAGGAGGCGGGAGGCCGTCGCCGGCTCAATATCTTCGGGGAAGCTGCCGGCCCACAGAATGAGTTGGGCTGGGCGGAAGCGCGCCCGGGTGAGCCAGCGGCTGACCGTGGCGGTACCCTGCGAGAATCCCAAAACGGTAACTTGTACATCGGCCGGGCAGGCGGCCAGTACGTGCCCGGCCAGCTGGTTGAGGAAGCCGATGTGGTCCTCGATTTCGTGCAGGCGGTCGTCGCGCGTCATCCAGCTGGCGCCCACGCGGCCGCCATTGCCGCTTAGGTAAAACCGGGAAAGTCCCTCGGGGGCAATTACGACGGTATCGGGGTCGGCTTCGGAGAGGAAAGCGAAGTGTCGCGAAAAGTATGCCGCCAGCTGGCCGTAGCCGTGGCAAACAAACCACACCTGCTTGGTCTGCGCGGAAAGCTCTCCCAGCTGATAGTAGCGAGCGGTGCGGGTAACGGCGAGGTGATGTTCCGTCATGGACGCAAAAGTGGAGCCGCGACGGAGGCGGAGGAAAGCTGCGCAGCGCTTACAGCACTGGCAGGTCGTCGGCAGAGAAGTTGAACGGCATCAGGGACGACAGCGATTTGAAGCGCAGGATGGTGCCGGCCCGGCTGGGCAGCAGCAGCGGAATGGGCCGCCCCTGGCGGGCTTCGTATTCCAGCATCACCTGGCGACAGGCACCGCAGGGGAGGGCCGGGCCAAAATCGCCGCCGATGGGCCGGGCCGCCACCGCCATGCCCACAATGGCCCCGTGCTGCGGCTGGCTGGCGGCCAGCCCAAACAGGGCGGTGCGCTCGGCACAGAGGCCGGAGGGGTAAGCCGCGTTTTCCTGGTTGGTGCCTCGAAAAATGGTGCCGTCGGCCAGCAGTAGGGCCGCTCCAACGTGGAACCCCGAGTACGGCGCATACGCATGGCCCGTGGCATCGCGGGCGGCTTGCCAGGTGGCTTGCTCGGCGGCGGTGAGGTCGGTGGCAGAATCCAGTTCGTCGTATGAAATGAACTGCTTGCGGGAAATGCGGGCCATGAAGTGGGACTAAGGGGCGGCGAAGGTAATCTGTAGCGCGCACTTTATGCGCCTGCGGCCTCAATGCCGCTAAGCCAGCTCAATTCCTCGTTGAGCCGCCAGCCCGTGTACTTTTGCCGCATGACTACCCGCTTACTATTGCTGGGGGCCGGCCGCTCGGCCTCTTCCCTCATTCAGTACCTGCTGCGCCACGCGCCCACCGAAAACTGGTTTCTGACCGTGGCCGATGCCAACCCGGCCCACCTGGCCCCCGTGCTGGCCGCGCATTCGGAGTACGCCCGGGCCGTGCCGTTCGACCTGGCCGACGAAACGCTGCTGGAAGAGCTGGTGGCTCAGGCCGAGGTGGTTATTTCCATGCTGCCGGCTATGCTGCACCCGGTGGTGGCGCGGGCCTGCGTGCGGCAGGGCCGGCACCTGGCCACGGCCAGCTACGTGAGCCCGGAGATACGGGCGCTGCACGACGATGCAGAGGCCGCCGGCGTGACGCTGCTCATGGAGTGCGGCCTCGACCCCGGCCTCGACCACATGTCGGCCATGCGCGCCATCGAGCACATTCGGGCCCGGGGCGGGCGGCTCACTTCCTTCAAGTCCTATTGCGGTGGCTTGCTCGCCCCCGCGGCTGAGGGCGACAATCCCTGGAAGTACAAGTTCACCTGGAACCCGCGCAACGTAGTGCTGGCCGGCCAAAGCACCGCCAAATACCTCGAGCACGGGCATCCGCGCTTTATCCCGTACCAGCAGCTGTTTGCCCGCACCGAAACCCTGGCCGTGCCCGGCTACGGCGAGTTTGAGGGCTACGCCAACCGGGACTCGCTCAGCTACCGGGCGCCGTATGGACTGGAGGATATTCCCACCATTCTGCGCGGGACGCTGCGCCGGCCGGGCTACTGCGCGGCCTGGCACGCCCTGGTCCGCCTGGGGCTTACGGATGACTCGGTGAACCTGGAAAATCCCGAAACCATGACCTGGGCGCAGCTGATTGAGGCTTACTTGCCCGTCGCCCGCCTGCCGAATCTTGACTTGGCGTTGCGCCTGGCTAATTACCTGGGCCTGGACCCCACCGGCGAGGAAATGGGCCGTCTGAACTGGCTGGGCATCTTCTCGGACCGGCCCGTGGGCCACGCCCACGCCACGCCAGCTCAATTGCTCGAGCGCCTGCTGAGCGAAAAGTGGCAGCTCCAGCCCACCGACCACGACCTGATTGTGATGCAGCACCAGTTCGAGTTTGAGCTGGATAGCGAGTCGCGCCGGCTCACTTCGTCGCTGGCCGTAGTGGGCGACGATGCCACCCACACCGGCATGGCCAAAACCGTGGGCCTGCCCCTGGGCATGGCCGTGCGTCGCTTGGCTCGGGGCGAGGTGGCGCAGCGCGGCGTGCTGATACCCGTACAAGCCGCTTTATACGAGCCGATACTCGACGAGCCTGGCAGCGGAGTACGGCATCATCTTCACCGAAGAAGAGAGCTAGACTTCAGCCGCAAGGCAATACGTTTGTCTCCCATCCGTTGAGCTTGCCTATGCACGCATTTCGCGCCTACCTCATTATGCGCCGGCGCCTCATCGGCCGGCAGCTGTGGGAGGTTGGCTGGGTGCGGCTGGCGCTATTGGTGCCGGTACTACTCATTGTGGTGGGAAGGGCGCTGGTGCTGGCGGCCGGAAGCCCGAGGGGGCAATGGGCGGTGCCCGTGGTGGTGTTCCTGTTGCTTGCCTCGGCCCATCGGCAGCGGGGCGACCTGCGTTTTTTAGCGATAAGTGCGCCGTCTTTCCGCCGCTGGCTTGCCCTGGAGTATGCGCTGTGGGCCCTGCCGGTGGCCATGGTATTAATGCTTCTCGACGATTGGGCAGCGGCGGCACTCACGCTGCTTCTGGCTCCGGCAGTTGCTGCGGTGCCGCCCGCCCGCGAAGCCCAAAGCACGCGCCACAAGCCCCGGAGCCTGTTTCGGAGCGAGGCGTTTGAGTGGGTGAGCGGCATGCGTAGAGGCGGCTGGGCTTGGCCAGTGCTGCTAGCGGGCGCCCTCTGGCAACATGGCTCGCCGTTAGCGCCGGTGCTGGCCCTGGGCGGGTGGCTATTGGTGCTGATGGCCTGCTACGGCGTGCCGGAGCCTCACACCATGCTGGTGCTGGCAGCACGTACGCTGGGGCAGTTTCTGCGGCGCCGGCTGCTGCTTGGGCTGAGCTATGCGGCGCTCACGGCCACACCCTTCCTATGGCTGCTGGCCGGCACTACGGCTGGATTGGGCGGCGCAATGGCAGTAGCGATGGCGTGGCTGGGGCTGGTCGCGCTGCTTATTCTGACCAAATACGCCTTCTATCCCAATGCCCTGCACATTCGCTTCAGCCAGGCCCTACTGGTGGGCGTGGCCGTGGCACTGCCCGCCAACCCCGTGTATCCGCCGCTATTACTGGCCATTGTGGGCGGGCTAATCTGGCAAAGCCAGCGGCGGCTCCGGCGAGAATTGGGCCAGCCGCATACTCCATTAATTCCTGACTGATGCTGGAAGTAAAGAACCTGCGCAAAGCGTACGGCAGCCACGTGGTGCTGCACGACGTCAGCCTGACCCTGCGGCCTGGCACCATCCACGGGCTGGTGGGCGCCAATGGGGCCGGTAAAACCACCTTGCTCAACTGTCTCTACGGCCTCGAAACCGAATTTACGGGTTCCGTGCGCGACACCACCGGCCGGACCTTGCGCGAGCAGACCGGAATGCTGCCCTACGACCCGTATTTCTATCCCCGCCTCACCGGGCGCGAGTACCTGGAATTCTGCCTGCAGGCGCGCGGCCGGGCGCTGGTAGATTTTGCCGGCTGGAACCGCTTGCTGGAACTGCCGCTCGACCAATACGCCGACGAATATTCGGCCGGTATGCGCAAGAAGCTGGCCCTGTTGGCGTTGCTGGTGCAGAATTTCGACTACCTGATTTTAGACGAGCCCTTCAACGGCCTGGATTTGGAAGCCAACCTGCTGCTCAAGGAAATCCTGCAGCGACTCCGCACCCGGGGCACCGGCATCCTGCTGACCTCGCACATCCTGGGCGCCCTCACCGAAACGGGGGATGAAATCACCGTGCTGGTAGCCGGGCGAGTGCAGCGACACTACGCCGCAGCTGAATTCGATACGCTCGAAACCGACCTGCTCAACAGCCTGCACCGCGAAAAGCTAGGCCTACTACTGGATTCATTGGTTTGAGATGCTTTCTGCGAAGCGGTTTTAGCTCAATTGCGCCCCAGCGCGAGTTTGTCCAACCATTACAGCCGGGAGGGAATCAGTCCTCTAAAGCCTATCTTAGTAGGCGGTCATGCTGAGCGCAGCCGAAGCATCTCGCTCGCACCGTTGAACCTTAGGTCAGCGTAGCTAACGAGTGGTTTAGTGACGGCACGCGAGATGCTTCGGCTGCGCTCAGCATGACGTTCTTCCTGGTGTCTTTTCAAATAAGCTTTAAAGCCTAAAAAAGCCAGGTAAAACCCGGCCAGCAATTGCCGGAACTCATCAGAATAGTTAGTGCCGGTGTCGGAATGAATCAGCAGCTCTCGCTCCTCCAGCGGCGTGGCATTGCGCTGAAACCGGCTGATGTGCCGGGTAACGCGGCCGCCCGGCCGGTGCCGCACCGCCAGCCGGCCGACCACCGGCAAGCCTGCGGCCAGCGCGGCCTGCTCAAAATGCGCCATCTCGGGCGGAGGAAGCAGCACCGTGAGCGTGCCGTCAGGCAATAAAAAATCGGCCGCGAAGCGCGCCAGCTCTTCGAAGGAAAGCGAGGCGACGCTCACGTGCCGGGCATTATTGCGCGCCCAGTCGGCCGAAGGCATGGACTGCCGGAAGAACGGCGGATTGCAGATAATATGGCTAAAGGGCGCGGGCTGCGTGGCTGCATATTCGGCCAAGCTCAGCGAGTGTACCCGGATGCGGCCCACCCAGGGACTGGCCTGCACGTTGGCGGTGGCTTGAGCCGCGGCGGCCTCGTCAATCTCAATGGCCTCGATGGCGGTGGCGGCGTGGCGTTGGGCGGCCATGAGGGCCAGCAGGCCGGTTCCGGTGCCCACGTCCAGCAGGTGGGTGGCCCCGCGCAGGTCGGTGGCCGCACCCAGTAGGCAGGCATCGGTGCTCACTTTCATGGCGCACTGGTGCTGCTCGATGCGGAACTGCTGGAACTGGAAATAGTCGTTGGGCATGGCGCGGCTAGAGCAGCGACGCTTTCACGATGGCCTCGTAGCCTTCGTCCACCAGCAAGCCTTTGCCCGTGGCGCTTTGCACGGCCAGCACGTCGCAGCGCTCGTTTTCGGCATGGCCGGCGTGGCCCTTTATCCAATGAAAGCTGACTTTGCGCTGGCGGTAGATTTTTAGAAACCGGCGCCAGAGGTCTTCGTTGGCCTTCTTGCCGAAGTCGGGCTTCTTTTCCCAGCCGAAAACCCACTTTTTCTCCACGGCATCCACCACGTACTTCGAGTCGGACACCACGCGGATAGGTAGCTCCGGTCGGGTCACGGCTTCGAGGCCCACAATGACGGCCAGCAGCTCCATGCGGTTGTTGGTGGTGAGCCGAAAGCCTTGGGTAAGCTCTTTTTCGTGCGGGCCGTAGCGCAGAATGGTCCCGTAGCCGCCGGGGCCGGGTTGCCGCGGGCCGAGCCGTCGGTGAACAGATGAATCATGGAATGGGAGCAGATGGAAAGGGCAGGCAGGGCCAGAAGAACAAAAAACTCCCCTCCTTTTTTAAGGAGGGGATGTTTGAGCTGAAGCTCAAACGGGGTGGTTGCCCTCGTTGAACGACACCGGAACAAAGCTGTCTGCGTCGTTCTGCCGCCAGTCGTTCGGGTATCGTTCAACGAGGGCAACCACCCCAGTTGCCGCGGGCGCGGCAACGTCCCCTCCTTAAAAAAGGAGGGGAGTTTGTTCGTTCTTATCCTGGGAATTCCTTGGCAAAAAAATGCACCAGCGACTCAAAAGCGGCGTCGGGTACGGCGGGAAAGTTGGCAATGCGCACGGTCGTGTTTTTCAGGGGGCCATAGCCACTGCCCAGGTACAGGCCGGATTCTACGGCTTTGCGCTTGATTTCCTCGATGGTGGCGGCGTCGCCTTTCAGGCCGATGACGGTGGTGGAGCGGGTTTCCTGATTGGTGATGAGCGGCTGCAGGGCGTGGCCTGCTCGAAGAAGTCGTAGAGCTTCTGGGCACGGTCGGCCAGGTGCTGGTGCACGTTTTTGATGGGCTCGCGGTCGGCCAGCACGCGGCTCAGCAGGTAGATGCCGAGCACGTTGGGCGTGTAGTTGGTTTGGAAGTTGAGCATCTGCGACATCATGGCCGGCAGGGCGTTGTAGTGCGCCCGGTCGTTCACGATGCGGGCCTGGGCCACGGCCCTGGGCGACAGGATGAGGATGCCGAGCCCGGCCGGCAGCCCGAAGCATTTCTGCACCGAGGCAAACCAGACGTCGGCCTTGATGTACTTCAGGTTCAGGCCGCCGAGGCTGCTGGTAGCGTCTACCGCCAGCATGGCCCCGCCGAGGCGGTTGTAGAGGTTCAGGACGAAGCCCTCGCGCAGCTGCGTGGCCGTGCTGGTTTCGTTTTGCGTGATGCACACCAGGTCGGTGTCCTCGCCCGAGAAGGGGAGGAGGCGATGTCGGGGAGGTCGTCGATGCCGAAGGAGACGCCGGAACTGGCGGGGCGCAGGGACTTGGCGTACTTCAGCCATTTCTCGCCGAAGTCGCCGTTGTAGAGGTGGAAGCTGCGGCGCGGGGTCAGGCTTTGGGCCAGGATTTCCCAGCACTCGGTGGCCGAGCTGGTGAACAGGACGGTAAAGTCCTGGGGGACATTGAGCTTGTTTTTGAGGTCGGTCACGGTCTGGCGCACCAGACTGGTCACTTTTTCGCTCCGATGAGGGGCCGAAAGCCAGCCTTCATCGAATGCATCGGTCAGGTACTGGCGAACGGCGGGGTACACGGCCGAGGGGCCTGGATTGAAGGTATACATAAGGGCAAAGGTCGGTCTCAGACCCGAAATCCGACGCGCTTGGGCTCCTGATTTACGAACCACTGCAAGGCCAGGCGGTAGCTTTCCAGCCCAAACCCGCTGATGCTCCCGGCGCAATGCCGGCCCAGCAGGCTTTTCTGCCGGAACTCCTCACGGGCTGCTAAGTTGCTCAGGTGCACCTCTACAACGGGCGCGGCAATGGCGGCCACGGCATCGGCCAGGGCCACGCTGGTGTGGGTGTAGCCGCCGGCATTGAGCACGATGCCGTGGTGCGTAAACCCGATTTCGTGCAGCTTGTCGATAATCGCGCCTTCGTGGTTGGACTGAAACTGGAACAGGCTGAGGCCGGGAAAGGCGGCTTCGAGCTCCGGGAAAAAGTCTTCGAACGAGCGGTTGCCGTAAATGCCGGGTTCGCGGCGGCCCAGCAGGTTCAGGTTGGGGCCGTTGAGGATAAGGACGTCCATGTAAGCAGAGAGGTGATTCGGTGAGGCTGCAAAGAACGTCCAACGCCGCAGTAAAACAGAACGTCATTTGGAGTTGAGCTGGAGTAGCTCAATAAGCTAGGGCAACTCAGACATCTGCCTGCCTCAAGCTGTGTGTCATGCTGAGGCACGAAGCATCTTTTCACGCCCAAGTCGTTCTGCGGGGATAAGATGCCTCGCGCCACAGCGTGACCAGCACCATTATTGAGCTACCTCGACAGGCACAGCGGTACGCGCTGATGAGCAGCCTCATTCTGTTCTTTACCACCACCCGTGCCGTTCTTTGGGCGTTACAAATCCCGAAGACATGACTTGGCCCGTTGCCATCAAACAATTTCAGGGCTACCTGCGGCTCGAAAAGTCGCTTTCGCCCAACTCGGTGGAGGCCTACGTCCGCGACGTCACCAAGCTGCAGCAGTTTCTGGTGCTGGCCCAGGTGCACGCCGGCCCCACCCAGGTGACTACGGCCGTGCTACGGGAGTTTCTGGCCACGCTGCAGGGCCTGGGCCTCGGGGCCACCTCGCAGGCCCGCACGCTTTCGGGCCTCAAGGCCTTCTATAACTTCCTCATCATGGAAGACCTGCTCAAGCTGGACCCAACCGACACCCTGGAAGCGCCCAAAACCGGCCGCCACCTGCCCGACACCCTGAGTTACCCCGAAATTGAGCGCCTGCTGGCCGTCATCGACCTGAGCACCGACGAGGGCCTGCGGGCCCGGGCGCTGCTTGAAGTGATGTACTCCTCGGGCTTGCGCGTGAGTGAGCTGTGCGACCTGCGCCTGTCGAACATGTACGCCGAGCAGGGCTTTGTGAAAGTGGTGGGCAAGGGCAACAAGGAGCGGCTGGTGCCCATCGGCCGCGAGGCCCTGAAGCACCTGAACTTCTACCTGAGCGGCGTGCGCGGGCACCTCGACATCAAGAGCGGCGCCGAAGACGTGGTGTTTCTGAGCCAGCGGGGCCGGCCGCTTTCGCGCATCACCGTGTTTACTACGCTCAAGAAACTGGCCGAGCAGGCCGGCCTGCGCAAAACCATCAGCCCCCACACCCTGCGCCATTCCTTTGCCACCCACCTCATCGAGGGCGGCGCCGACCTGCGCGCGGTGCAGGAAATGCTGGGCCACGCCAGCATCACCACCACCGAAATTTATACCCACCTCGACCGCGATTATTTGCGGCAGGTCATCACCGAATTTCACCCGCGCAGCTAGGAGAGGGGAGGAGTGGAGTGTGAAATGTGCGGGCCGGTTCCGGCCACCGCCTGCGTTGGGCTGGCCGGTGGAGCTTGATTGCTAAGTTCTTGCGCATTTCTGAGCTGGGCGCTGCGTTTATGGCCGGCCTTACGGAGCAGTTGGCTCAACCTGGGAATGGCTAACTTGAGCTGGTTCAAAGTGGACAGTAAGTTTACCTTTCTACTGCCCGTTTTCAAGCCCGCATTGCGTAAATTTGGCCTTTATGCTTCCGTCGAATGGCAGATAATCGTTACAAGAACCCCTCCTCCGGCACCTCTGCCAACCGCCCCGCCGACCCTCGGCAGCCCCGGCGCAACGAGCCCCGTCCGGCCAGCCCTGCACCCGAGCCCGCCCCCGTGCGGCCCGAGCCCCGTCCGGCAGCCACCAACGTTCCCAAAGCGGCTCGGGCAGCCCCGCCACAAAAGCCACCCAAGCCGCCGCGCGGCCCGCGAGGGCCTTTGCCGGGCCTGAGCAACGTGCTGGCGCTGCTGCGCGACCGCCGGTTCCACCTCTTCATCGGGTTTGGCCTGCTGCTGGGCAGCTTGTACCTCACCATCGCCTTCACCTCTTTCCTATTTACGGGCCACGCCGACCAGAGCGTGGTGGCGGGCCTGAGCACTACTCCGCTCAAAGAAGCAGGCCAGGAATCCGGCAACTGGCTGGGCCTGCTCGGGGCTTGGGCCGCGCAGCTGTTCATTCACAAGCTGTTTGGCATTGCGTCGTTTGCGCTCATTCCCGTCGTGTTTTTCCTGGGGTATAAAATTGTGTTCCGGTCGGCCAAGGGTTCGGTTAGCTACGTGCTGGCGCTGGGCCTGTTCACCATGGCGTGGCTGAGCATTCTGCTGGGCTACGTGGTGGTATCGCTGGCCGCGCCGGGGGCCGACCCGCCCCTGGCGCACCGCCTAGATTTCCTGTGCGGCGGCGTGGGTTTTGAGACGGCCTCCTGGCTCGACAGCCTCATTGGCTGGGGCACGGTGCTGCTGCTGGCCTTCGCCCTGATTTCGTTTGTGGTGTTCTTCTTCAATGTGACGAGCATCAACCTGGCCAACTTCCGCCGCCTCGGCACGGAAGACGACGCCGATGAAGACGCCGAAATTGAAGCCGAAATTGCCGCCGAGCAGGCCGCGGCCCCTGCTCCGGTAGCAGTTGTCGTACCTGCTGTAAAAGCCAGAACGGCAGCACAGGAATCGGCCGCCAGCTCAACTGCTACTGTAGCTGCTGGCGGTGCTCAAGCTGCTGCCAAACCTGCCCTGGCGCTCGATGCCGACGAACCCGAAGACGCTCCCGTTGCAAAGGAATTTGAGCCCGCGCCCCGCTTGGGTGCTGGTGTGGCTTTGAGCGTGGCCAGTGCAGCCGCTGCACCAGTAGCTGCCACGGCTTCTGCGGCTGCCGCTGCTATTCCGCTCGTGACTTCCGGCCCGGCATTCTCAATCGAAATGCCGACTCAGGAAGAAGCCCCAAGTGTGCCGGCTTCCACCATTCCCACGCCGCTATCGCTGGCCGATTTGGCAGATAACGACACGCCGCTCGCCAAGCCCGAGAAGCGCGAGATGCCCGACCTCACTCTCACCACGCCCGGCCGCGACGACCTGGACCCCAACGCGGGCGCGGACATCGCCGCCGTGGCCGACGAAGACGAGGACGCCGACGCCATGCCCAACGTGAACTACGACCCCACGCTGGACCTGCCCCGCTTCCAATTCCCCACCCTGGAGCTGCTCAACGACTACGGCCAGGCCAAGGCCCAGGTCACCA
Organism: Hymenobacter humi; assembly: GCF_042665855.1. Classification (NCBI taxonomy): domain Bacteria; kingdom Pseudomonadati; phylum Bacteroidota; class Cytophagia; order Cytophagales; family Hymenobacteraceae; genus Hymenobacter; species Hymenobacter humi. The sequence goes on from NZ_JBHTEK010000001.1 coordinate 2,736,978, forward strand.
AGGAAGAACTCGAGGCCAACAAGGACCGCATCGTCGAGACCCTGGGCCACTACGGCATCAGCATCGCCAGCATCAAGGCCACCATCGGCCCCACGGTGACGCTGTACGAAATCGTGCCCGAAGCCGGCGTGCGCATCTCCAAAATCAAGGCTTTGGAGGACGACATTGCCTTGAGCTTGGCCGCCTTGGGCATCCGCATCATTGCCCCAATCCCGGGCAAGGGCACCATCGGTATTGAGGTGCCGAACACCAAGAAGGAGATGGTGAGCATCCGATCGGTGCTGGGCTCAGAGAAGTTTGCCCGCTCGGAAATGGACCTGCCCATCGCCTTCGGCCGCACCATCACCAACGAAGTGTTTGTGGCCGACCTGGCCAAAATGCCCCACTTGCTCATGGCCGGTGCCACGGGCCAGGGCAAGTCGGTGGGCCTGAACGTGATTCTGGCCTCGCTGCTCTACAAGCGCCACCCGGCCCAGCTCAAGTTCGTGCTCGTCGACCCTAAGAAGGTCGAATTGAGCATCTTCAATAAGATTGAGCGCCATTACCTGGCCAAGCTGCCCGACACCGACGAGGCCATCATCACCGACACGAAGAAGGTGGTGAATACGCTCAACTCGCTGTGCATGGAGATGGACCGGCGCTACGACCTGCTCAAGGAAGCCGGCTGCCGCAACCTGAAGGAGTACAACCACAAGTTCGTCGAGCGCCGGCTCAACCCCAAGAAAGGCCACCGCTTCCTGCCCTTCATCGTGCTGGTAATCGACGAATTGGCCGACCTGATGATGACGGCTGGCAAGGAGGTGGAAACGCCCATCGCCCGCCTTGCGCAGCTGGCCCGCGCCATCGGTATACACCTCATCGTGGCCACCCAGCGCCCCAGCGTGAACGTTATTACCGGCATCATCAAGGCCAACTTCCCCTGCCGGATTTCCTTTAAGGTGACCAGCAAGATTGACTCGCGCACCATCCTGGACACCGGCGGCGCCGACCAGCTCATCGGCCAGGGCGACATGCTATTCTCGGCCGGTTCGGACCTGATTCGCGTGCAGTGTGCCTTCATCGACACGCCCGAGGTGGACCGCGTCTGCGACTTCATCGGCGAGCAGCAGGGCTACTCCGACGCCTACATGCTGCCCGAAGTGGCCGGGGCCGACGGCGACGCCGGCAGCGGCAACGAGGACATGGACCCCACCGAGCGCGACAGCATGTTTGAGGACGCGGCCCGCTGCATCGTGCTGCACCAGCAGGGCAGCACCAGCCTGCTCCAGCGCAAGCTCAAGCTGGGCTACAACCGCGCCGGCCGCCTCATCGACCAGCTCCAGCACGCCGGCATCGTGGGCCCGTTCGAAGGCAGCAAGGCCCGCGACGTACTCATTCCGGACGAATACCACTCGAACAGCTCCTCAATAGCATGAGCAAGTAATTAACAGAAAGTTGCCGCAGGCCCAACGCTTTAGGTGGGGCCTGCGGCAATTTTCTGTTAAAGTTTTTGGTTTTACTGACCATGCAGTAGCACTTTGGCCGGTCGTTTGTTAAACGGAATCCGTATCAGGCCCTCGTAGCGTATTACAGGCGCTTCAGTTCTTACCCCACCTAATGAAAAAAACATTCTCCCTGCTGCTGCTCGCCGCCTCGCTGGCACTGCCCGCCGCCGCCCAGCAGGACCCCAAAGCCGGTAAAATCCTCGACCAGATGAGCGCCAAATACCAGGCGCTAAAAGCCTTCCAGGCCAATTTTACGCAGACGCTGGAAAACCCCAGCGCCAAGGTGAAGCAGAACATCAACGGCGATATTCTGGTGAGCGGCCAGAAGTTCCGCCTCAAACTCAGCGGCCAGGAAGTCATCAACAATGGCACGACCACCTGGACGTACCTGAAGAATGAAAACGAGGTAAATATCTCGGATTCTGACCCGGCCATGCAGGAAATGTCGCCGTCCCAGATTTATACGATGTATAAAAAAGGGTACAAGTATTCGTATGTGCAGCAGGTGAAGGAAGCCGGCGAAGACATCGACGTCATTGAGCTATCGCCCGAAAATCGCCAGAACGACGTGTTCAAAGTGCGCTTGAAAGTGCGCAAAAAGGATGCTTCGGTGAAAAGCTGGCAGATGTTCAAAAAGAACGGCAACCAGTACACCTTCCTCATCAAGAAGTTTCAGCCCAACCCTCCAGTTGATGCCAACACGTTTGCCTTCGACAAGGCCAAGTACAAGGGCGTGAAGGTGGTGGACCTGCGGTAAGCTGTAGTTGTTCGTTACTCGTTCTCAGTTGCCAGGCTGGCAGCGTTGAGCGGCCCGTTTCTTCCGAAGCGGGCCGTTTTTTTATGGAGAGGGGTCACGTAAATGTGCGGACGACGGACAACTACCAACTGACAACTAATTTTACCCCATGCGCGAAGATTTCCTCCACTACGTCTGGCAGCACCAGTACTTCGACAAGACGGATTTGCGCACCGCCGACGGCGAGGATATCCAGGTATTGCGCCCCGGCCACCGCAACGCCGACGCCGGCCCCGACTTCCTGAATGCCCGCCTGCGGCTGGGCGAGGTGGAGTGGAACGGCGCTGTGGAAATCCACCTGCGCTCTTCCGACTGGGCCCGCCACAGCCACCAGACCGACCAGAAGTACGACCAGGTAATCCTGCACGTAGTGGGCAGCCACGATGCCGACGTGGCCCGCACCAACGGCAGCCTCATCCCGGCCCTGGCGCTGCAGCCGCGCCTGCTGCCCGAGCTGCTGGCCCGCTACCAGGCCCTGGTAGAAGCGCCGGTAGTGGCTCCGCTACCGTGTGCGCCGCTGCTGAACCTGGTGCCCGAAATCACCAAAACCATGATGACGGAACGCGCCTTATTGGAGCGCGTGGAAGCCAAAGCCGACGTTATCATGACCCTGCATCAGCACCTCGGGCAGGACTGGGAAGCCACCGCCTACCATGCCCTTATGGCTGCCTTCGGCTTCCAAAAGAACGGCGAGCCCCTGGCCCGGCTGGCCAAAGCGGTGCCCTTAGCGGTGCTCCGCCGCCATCGCCACGACCAGCGACAGCTCGAAGCCCTACTGTTTGGGCAGGCCGGATTCCTGGCTGATAATGAGGAAACCGTGGCCGATGAGTACATCCAGGACTTGAAGCAGGAGCACGAGTTCTTGCGCCATAAATACGGCTTAGGCCCCGCGGCCTTGCTCGTGCACGAGTGGAACTACCTGCGGCTGCGGCCGGCTAATTTTCCTCCGGTGCGGCTGGGCCAGCTCGCGGGCTTGCTGCATGCCCGCCCCGCGCTCTTCGATGCGCTGCTGACGGCGCAAAGCGTGGCGGCTCTCACCGAGTTTTTCCAGGCCCCGGCGCCCGCCTACTGGCGCACGCACTTCCGCCCGGGCCGCCCCGGCAAGGTGCCCTCCTTGGGCAAAAGCAGCATCGATTTGCTTATCACCAACGTGGTGGTTCCGTTGCGCGTGGCCTATGCCCGGCACGTGGGCCAGCCCGCATTGGTAGAAAGCTCGGTGGCCTTGCTCAGCGAGCTGCCGGCCGAGCACAACCAGTTTACCGACGTGTACGAGGCCCTGGCTTTTGCCCACCGCACTGCTGCCGATTCGCAAGGATTGTTGTCCCTGCACAAGAGCTATTGCGCCCCCGCCGCTGCCTGCACTGCGCCATCGGTAGCCGCTTGCTGCAGCAACCCCGCGTCGCCCGGTGAAAGTAGCACTGGCCATTTTACTTAATGCCGGCCTGCTGGCCGTGCTGTTGCCGTGGCTGTGGCGGCAGTGGTGCTGGGCCGGCACAGGCTGGTGGCGTTGGGCCCTGGTGCTGGGCTTCGGGCTGCGGATTGGTGTAGGTGTGGCAAAGAGCTGCCCCCGAAACTCGACGCGGAGTTCATGAACGGTTTGAGCCGCCTAGTGACGAACCAGCTCTGGGCCAACCCATCCCAGGCATGGCTTACGCTCACAAAGGCAGTGACCGTGATTCCGATGGGCAGCTACGATGCGGTTTACCAGAACATGTCCAATACCTGGATTTTTGTGAAGCTGCTGGCCGTGCTCAACCTGGGTTCGCTGGGCCTGGGCTGGCTCAACGGCCTTTATCTGAGTTTGTTCGCGTTTGTGGGGTGCTGGCGGCTGGTGCGGTGCTTGGCCGATGTGCTGCCCCGCACGCCAGCCGGAGCCGGGGTGGTGGCCTTTTTGTTGTGGCCTTCGGTTTGGTTTTGGGCCACGAGCATTAGCAAGGAAGCGGTGTTGCTGGGCAGTGGCGCCTGGCTTACCGCTCAAGTGCTGGGCAAGCTTTATGGTAAACCGGTAGCTGAAAAGCAGTCCGGCTGGCAGAGCGCCGGTTGGTGGTTGGGCACGGCCGTCTTGGCGCTGCTGCACTTTCAGATGCGGTACTTTTTGCGCTGCCGCTGTTGGGAGTACTCGGCGGGGTGGCGCTAGGGCATTGGTTGGAGCGGCAGGGCTGGGCCCGACAGCGCTGGGCACAAGTGGCCGTGCTGGCTGTGGTGCTGGGGGCAGGGGCGTGGATGGCTCCCAAGGTCAGCATTGCTTTTAGCGTGAATAAATTCACCAACCAGGTGATTCGAGTGTATTCGCACGAAGTAGCGCACTCCGCTGGGAAGCCTCATTTCGAATACCCCGACCTGCGTCCTACCCTTGAGAGCATTGCCGCGCATGCTCCGCTGGCCGCGGCAAACGCGCTGACTCGGCCTTGGCTTGGCGAATCCTGGCAGCCTCTTTTTGTGGCCGCAGGCCTTGAGAATATTGGGCTGCTGGCTTTGTTCGTGCTTGCAATAGTTGCGGCAGTGAAGGGCCGGCTGGGCCACTTGCCCTTTGGACTAGGCGTCGGGCTAGTGGTTTTTTGCCTGATTCTTGCCGCACTTATTGGGCTAACTACGCCCAACTTCGGCTCGCTGAACCGCTACCGCAACGAGCTGCTGCCGTTTTTCCTGCTGCTGGTGCTGCAGAACGATTATGCAGGGGCTGCGCTCCGTTGGGTGGGCTTAGGCGCGCGGCGAAAGCCGGATGTCCGCTTGCCTGAAAGACCGGCCCGGCCGGTAGCGTAACTTTGCCTCTCGTTCAGCTGCTGCTACGGCCATTTTTCCGGACGCGCGAACGCCTATTTGACAATGCCTTTTATGGAAAATCCCGTTATCATCCTTGGTGCCCAAACGGTTGGCACTGCTGCCCTCGATGCATTTCTATCCAACGAAGTGGTGGTGTACTGCCTGCTCGACGACGATAAAACGCTGCAAGGAACCGAACTGCTTGATGTGCCGGTGATGGGCAACACCGACGACGGCGAGCTGCTCAAGCTCCTGGGCAAGAAGTGCGAAGTATTTGTGGCCACGGAAGACACCGCCAGCCGCCGCAGCCTCACCCAGATGCTGCGCACCGAGTACGAAGCCGTGCCCGTCAACGCCATTCACCAGCGCGCCAGCGTGGCGCCCCACGCCACCCTGGGCCACGGCAACTACGTTGGGCCCAACGCCGTGGTGGCCGCTACCGCCACCCTCGGCGATGGCTGCATGGTGGGCGCCAACGCCGTGGTGGAAGCCCGCGCCACGGTGGGCGACTTTGCGCAGTTGGGCAGCGGCGCGCTGCTGGGCGCCGATGTGAAAGTGGGCGAGCCTGGCCTTCATCGGAGCGGGAGCCGTGGTGGTGGCCGGCGTTAAAATCGGCGACAAGGCCCGCGTCGGGGCTGGTTCCGTAGTTGTGGCCGATGTTCCCAACGGTCAAACTGTTTTTGGCAACCCCGCTGTTAAGGTTTAATTAGTAATGAAGAGTGAGGAATGATGAATTGGCTCAACCTGGCCGTTCTCAATTCCTCATTCTTCATTTCTCATTTTTCATTAAGATGTATCAAGTTCTTCTTTATTACTGCTATACGCCCCTCGACAACCCGGAGCAGTTCCGGGAGGAGCATCACCGCTTTTGCCTGGAACTGGACCTGCGCGGCCGCATCATCGTGGCAGCCGAGGGGCTGAACGGCACCGTATCGGGCACGGCCGAGAACTGCGCGCGCTACATGGCTGCCGTGAAGGCCGACCCACGTTTTGCAGCGCTGGAATTTAAGGTTGACAACGTGCCGGCGCACACCTTTCAGAAGCTGCACGTGCGCGTGAAGCCCGAAATCGTGCACAGCAGCCTGCGCCACGTGCGGCCGCACGAGAAGACCGGCCAGCACCTGTCGCCCGAAGAATTCAAGGCCCTAAAAGACCGCGACGACGTGGTGGTGGTTGATGTGCGCTCGGACTACGAGTACAATCTCGGCCGCTTCAAAAACGCCGTGACGCTGGACATGGAAAACTTCCGCGACTTTCCCGAGCGGGTAGAGCGGCTCAAGGAGTTCAAGGACAAGAAGATTCTGACCTACTGCACCGGTGGCGTGAAGTGCGAAAAAGCCAGCGCCTTCCTACTCGAGCAGGGGTTCGAAAATGTGTACCAGCTGCACGGCGGCATCATCAAGTACGGCATCGAGGCCGGCGGCGAAGATTTCGACGGCCAGTGCTACGTATTCGACAACCGCGTGGCCGTGGACGTAAACCGCGTGAACCCGACCGTGATTTCGCGCTGCCAGCACTGCCAGGAGCCCAGCAACCGCCTCGTGAACTGCGCTAACCCACACTGCAACGCCCACCTGCCGCTCTGTGAAGCCTGCGGCGAGCAGCTGCAGGGCGCCTGCTCCGAAGCCTGCGCCGCGCACCCCGACAAGCGCCCCTATGATGGCACCGGGGCTTACCCCAAGTTGAGCAACCATTATAACCCCGCCCAGGGCCTCGCCTCGTATAAAGCCTGAAGCAGGTATTTGAATGAATAAGGCCGCGCGTATTTTATGCGGGCGGCCTTTTTAGCCCAATGCGCCTTGCTTGGTGCTTACCCCTTACCGACCCCACCCACCCGCCATGATACAATCTTCCGAGCTCATCCTGAATCCCGACGGCAGTATTTACCACCTCAATTTGCTGCCCGACCACATTTCCGACACCATCCTGACCGTGGGCGACCCCGGCCGGGTGGCGCAGGTGAGCCGGCATTTTGATTCCATTGAATTCGAAACCACCCACCGCGAGTTTGTCACGCACGTGGGCTACTACCGCGGCAAGCGCTTCACGGTGCTGAGCACGGGCATGGGCACCGACAACATCGACATCGTGATGAACGAGGCTCGATGCGCTGGTGAACATCGACTTCATGTCGCGCACGGTGCGCCCCGAAGCCGAGCGGCTCAAGTTGCGCATCATCCGGCTGGGCACCAGCGGCAGCCTGCAGGCCGACGTGCCCATTGGCACCATGCTGGCCACCGAGCACGCCGTGGGCCTAGACAGCCTCATGCAGTTTTACCCCTGATGGAAACCGGCCTGGAAACCGAAATCGCCACCGAACTGCAGCAGTCGTTGGGCTTGCCGTTTGCCCCGTACGTAGTGCGTGGCGACGATTTGCTGCGCGAGCAGGTAGGAGCGGGCATGGTGATGGGCAACACGCTCACCTGCCCGGGCTTCTACGGGCCCCAGGGCCGCAGCCTGCGCCTCGATTTGCGCCAGCCCGACTACATCGCCCGGCTGCAGAACTTCCGCCACCAGAGCGCTGAGGGCCTGTTCCGCCTAAGCAACTTTGAGATGGAAACCGCGGGCTATTACTCCCTGGGCCGCTTGCTGGGCCACGAGGTGCTTTCGCTCAATGCCATTGTGGCGAACCGCGCCACCGGCGAGTTTGCCGAAAACGCGGGCGCCATTGTAGACGCCATGATTGAGCGCACGCTGCAGCGACTTTAAGCCGCAGAGAGTAGCAGCTTGAGCTGATTAAAAAGCGCGGCCAGCCCAATTGGGCTGGCCGCGCTTTTATATAATGCCACCGCCTATGAACAGGCGGAAGCAGGCCAGCAGAATGGCCACGCCATTGAGCAGCATGCCGGTTTTGCGCTGGCCAAAGGCCCCAATGATGAGGCCGATTACCGCGAAGACGAGGATAAACCAGTTGGCCCAGCCCAGGAAGGGAAACAGCGCCAGCACGGCCAAAAGCAGCGCCACGATGCCCCAAAGCGTCGAAATAATATTCATGGAGTTAGCAGATTAAGCCCGGAGAGGCAATAATACGCTAATAAAAGTCGAAGCCCAGCACGGCGCGCAACGGCAGCGAAGCCCCCGATTTGAGCGTGAGGTGGTCGGCGTCGGCGGCCCAGACGGTGGTGGCCATGCGCTTGGTGGCACCGTCGGCGGTCTGGAAATAGATATCGAGCTTGCCGTGGTAGGCATTGCCGAGGGTGGCGGCGCGGTCGGCATCGGCGCGGCGGCGCTGGCGGGCTTCGGGGTCGGTAAGCACGTCGTCGTGGCCGAATTGCAGGTTGTCTATATCCTCTTTTTCAACGATTTCAACGGTCGGAGAGGAGGGCAAAAAGGACATGGCGAAAGGGTTAAACGAATTGTAGGAAAAGCCCGAAGTAAACACACCCCTGGCCCATCCTACAACGAAAATTAGCCATATCAGTCTATTCTTTTTGAAAAAATCGCTACGGTAGCTGCGCCAGAAACTCCATCGTGTCGACCCGGTCGGCGTATTCGTCGACTGCCGGCGACTGGGCCTGCCCGAAGGGCAAGCTGCCCGCAAACCGACCGGCTGCCGACACCACGCACTGCGTTTGGGCCGCAACGTCGGTGAGCTGGTCCACCAGGTCAATTTCGCTGCAGTACTCGGCGTAATGCACCACCGAGATGGGCGACACCAGCATCTGGCTTGGCCGCAGGAGCAGGAAGCCGTTGTCGAAGTGCTGCACGCGGTTTACGAGCATAATGCTCTTGTTGTAGTCGTAGTTGTTGTTGTATTTGTGGTGGTGGATTACACCTTCCCAGGTCTGCAGGGCATCGAGCAGGGGCACAAAATCATAATCCGTGGGCACAAACAGCTTGCTCACGTTGCGGCAGCCCAGGCCGTAGTACTGGAAAATGTCCGGCCCAAGTTGAGCCAGCTCGGCGCTGGTTTCCTGGCCGGTGAGCACGCCTACGCTGGTGCGGTTGCGCCGGATGAGGTGCGGCTTTTTGCCAAAGTAGAATTCAAAGTAGCGGGCCGTGTTATCGGAGCCGGTGGCGATGAAGGCATCGGCCGCGTTCAGGCGCGGCAGGATTTGGATAAACTCACGAAAGCGCGGCTCAATGCGCATCAGTTCTTCCATCAGCCAGTTCATGAGCACGGTGTCGTCGGCGCTGAGCTTGGCCAGCAGCACGTGCCCGCTCAGCAGCACGCACAGCAGGTCGTGGAAGCCCACCATGGGGATGTTGCCGGCCATCACCACGCCCACCTGGTGCACGGTGGTGGGCTCGGGCGGGTAGCGGGCGGCCCAGTGGCGCAGGGGAGCTTCGGCCAGCAGGTGGGCCAGGCCGGCAAAGGCGGCCCGCACGCTGGGCTCGTCAAACCAGGCGTTCTGGTTGCGGGCGCGGGCGGCGAGGGTCGTGATTTCGTCGGCCGACAGGGTGGCGAGGCGCTGGCCCAGGGCTACAAAAGCTGATAAACGTTCGGATTGATTCATGCGAAGAAAGAGGGTCCCGGCGGCCGTATGCGGCGCCGGAGCGGACAAATACCCGGCAAAATTGGGCGAAACCATGCAAACCCAGCCGTTGTTGGTTAATTTTGCCAGCCCAAAGAACGGCGCCGGCCGGGCGTTTTACGTAAAGCCGGCCAGTTCTACTTTGGTTTCCCCTCACTACCTGACCCCCGACGCCCCATGGCCATCATGATAACCGACGAGTGCATCAACTGCGGTGCCTGCGAGCCGGAATGCCCCAATAATGCGATTTACGAAGGCGGTGCCCAGTGGCGCTGGGCCGATGGCACCACCCTGAAGGAGGTGGCCACGGCCGACGGCGCGGTGGTGAGCGGCACCGCTCCCCAAACGCCCGTGTCGGATGAGTACTACTACATCGTGTCCGATAAATGCACCGAGTGCGTGGGCTTCCACGAGGAGCCGCAGTGCGCCGCCGTGTGCCCCGTCGATTGCTGCGTGGACGACCCGGACTACCGCGAAACTCGCGAGCGCCTTCTGGAAAAGAAAGACTGGCTGCACATCGCCGCGTAACCGATATTTACCCGCTTACAAAAAAGCCCTGCCGGTACCGGCAGGGCTTTTTTGGCAGGTTAAGTCCCGCAGTTAAAGTATTTGTCGTACGCCGACTCGGGGATGAGGTTGAGCCGGCTCATCCATTTGATGGGCCACCGCAGCAGCTGGAGCACCTGGTAATTATTAGGGTAGTCGTGGAAGGTTTTGGGTGGGCTTGCCACAAATGCCTCAAATTCGGCCCGGGTGAGCCCCAGGCGCTTGATGCAAAGCATGATTACCGATTCATCCTCGATGGAATTGATGCGGGAAACACGGTCCAGGGCTACTTCACGGCTCATTTGCCCCGACCGCACCAGGGCGGAGTAGTTGAACAGGCGGCGGTCGATGTTGAACTTGACCCGGTTCAGGTAATAAATAAGGCTCTGGTACAAGTCGTCGAAGTAGTGAGCCCCGGGGTTTTGCCACGCCAGCTCCCGCAAAAGCAGCTCATCGACCTCGCTGCGCACATAGTCGAGATGATACAGGAGGGTAACCGTTTTGATGCGCCGCACAAACGCGTAATAGAACATCTCCTTCACCCCCAGATTGAACCCCGGGTCGGCGGGCTGCCAGCGCCGCAGCGGCACGGTGCCAAACTGCTTGTGCACGGCCCGCAAGTACTTGCCATCCAAATAATTCCAGCTCAACGGAGCGATGCCTTCGGTACGGAAAGACTGGCCAATGACCACGTGCCGCACATTTTCCTTGGCGGCCACCCCGTAGAGCGAAGTAGCAATGCCGAGGTCCGTGCCTTCTTCCATATCGGGCACGGAAGCTTTCAAAAAGGCGATTTTCAGGTCTTTGGACTCACGCCAGTCGGAGGTGATGGTACGCAGCTCCACGCCCAGCTTCCGGCACGTGTGCAGCATGTTTTCGCCCGCCACGGGGTTGCCAAACCCATCGTTGAAGTGCACGGCCAGGGGCCGCAGGTGCAGCTGCGTGACGCAGTACCACAGGGTGTAGGTGCTGTCGCGGCCCCCGCTCAGGCCCACCACGCAGTCGTAGCGGTTGCCCCGGCCGGCCCGCCGCATGTCATCCGCCAGCCGCTGCACGGTAGCCCGGCCCGTCTCGCCTAAAGGAAAAGCACTTTCGAGCCGGTCGTGCAGGTCACAAAAGTTGCAAATCCCGGCTTCATCGAAAGTGATGCCTGGCGCCGTGGTATCCATGATGCAGCGAGCACAGCGCTGGTAATGGGGACTCCCGGGCGCAGGAATCGTTTTCGCAACTTCAGCAGGGGAGGACTGAGTAATCAACGTGGTTGGTATATATGTAAGAAATATTAAAGGGTAGAATAAGGAAGAACGAGAAACAAGGAAACTAAAATCTTACGGCAGCTGGTCGAACCGGTAACCCTTGGCCTGGAGCATAACTCCGATTTCGGTGCCGCGCTCCGGGCGGTGGGGCCGGGCCAGTTCGGCCACTACGAGTTGACCGGCAAATTCATTGAATGTTCCCTGAGCTTGAATGCCATTGGCATCGACTGCCAGGGAGCAGCCCACGCTTTTTGCCTTCGTAGGGGCCGCCCACAATGTAGCCCACCGATGTAGTACCCACCACCACCACGTTGTAAAGCTTGGCCAAAATCGAGAAAGGGCGAACCCACTTCTCCTGGTAGGGGTCGTGTTCTTCGGTAATGGAATAATCAACGGTCCACGACGAAGGCGCAATGATAAATTCGGCTCCCATGCGGGCCAATGTGTGGCCAATGGCTAAGCCATCGATGTAGTTGTCGGCGCAGATGTTTACCCCAATTTTGCCCAGGGGCGTGTCCACCACGTTCAGGGTTTGGCCCACCGCATAAAAGGGCTGTTCCACCGAAAGGAGGTTGATTTTGTGGTATTTGATAATGATTTCGCCCTGCGGGTTAATAAGTATCGCGGCGTTGTAGTTGCGGCCATCAGCGGCGCGCTCGGTGAGACCTGCGCATACGTAGATGCCATGCTCGACTGCTGCCTGGCAAAGCTGGTCGCTGAAAGGGCCAGGGATGGGTTGGGCTTCGTACAGCGCACTGGGGTGCGTCCAGGCAAAATCCAGGGTTTCGGGCAGCAGCACCAAGTCGCACTTTTCGGTAGCGGCTTGGGCAATCTGTTCCACCGCCCGGGCCAGATTGCGGGCTGGCTCACCTCCTTCCACCAACAACTGCCCCATGCCAATGCGTACAGTGCCCAAACTAGTAGGGGCTGCGGCCGGAATAGAAACAGCCGGGACAGGCTTAAAAAAAGAAAAGAGGGTCTTCACAGCTTGAAAGGAGAGTGTAGCAACTGCCGAGGCTAGCCGGAATATTTTTTGGAAGTTACAAAGAGGAGATTAAACCTACTGCTTCCTCCTTTGTCGCGACAACTTCCTGACAATAAACGGAAAGAGGTCAGAAGGGTAGTGCCTTGACGGTTCTGCTTAAGTTAATAAGCTCATTTACAGGGATAAAAACCGTTTTTGCTTGAGTTTTAAGACGTTGGTAATGAGTCGGGTAGAGGATATAAGAAGTGGAATCTATCGGAGATGAAGATTCCATGAAAACAATTAAACATTAGGAGATAATCCTGTCGAGTTGGGCTGGAGTAGAAAGCGCGGCGGTTCTTTTTCGGGGCCCGGGTTTCTAATGCCTATTTTTGCAGCTTCTGCTTTTTGCTACATCCTGTATGTCCCTCGCCACCACCTATTCGCCCACCGACGTTGAAGCCAAATGGTACCAGCGTTGGCAGGAGCAGGGCTTTTTCAAGGCCTCACCCAATCCCAAGAAGGTCCCCTACACCGTTGTCATTCCGCCACCCAACGTGACCGGGGTGCTCCACATGGGGCACATGCTGAATAATACCATTCAGGACGTGCTGGTGCGCCGCGCGCGTATGCAGGGCAAAGAGGCCTGCTGGGTACCCGGCACCGACCACGCCAGCATCGCCACCGAAGCCAAAGTAGTAGCCCAGCTCAAGGAGCAGGGCATTGAGAAGCAGGACCTCACCCGCGACCAGTTTCTAAGCCACGCCTTCGACTGGAAAGAGAAATACGGCGGTATTATTCTGGAGCAGGCTCAAGCAGGCTGGGCGCCTCCTGCGACTGGGACCGCACGCGCTTCACCATGGAGCCCGACCTGACCGAAGCCGTGCTCCGGGTATTCGTGGACCTGTATAAGAAAGGCCTGATTTACCGCGGTGTGCGCATGGTGAACTGGGACCCCGAAGGCCGCACCGCCATCTCCGACGAGGAGGTGATAGCCAAAGACGTGCAGGCCAAGATGTACTACCTGCGGTATGAAGTGGTTTCTGGTTCCTCGTTGCCGGTTTCTGGTTCGGAAGCCCAACACACAACCAGCAACGAGAAACCAGAAACCGGAAACTACATCACCGTAGCCACCTCGCGCCCCGAAACCATCATGGCCGACGTGGCCGTGGCCGTAAACCCGACCGACCCGCGCTACGCCCACCTGGCCGGAGCCACCGTGCGCATTCCGCTGCTGGGCCGCGAAATCCCCGTGATTTTCGACGAGTACGTGTCGGTGGAATTCGGTACGGGCGCGCTGAAAGTGACGCCTGCTCACGACCTGAACGACTACGAGCTTGGCGTGAAGCACAACCTGCCCGTTATCGACATTCTGGCCGACAACGGCACGCTCAATGAGAAGGCGGTGCTCTACGTAGGCCAGGACCGGTTTGCGGCACGCAAGCAAATCGCCAAGGATTTGCAGGAGGCCGGCTTGCTCGATAAAATCGAAGAGTACGCCAGCATCGTGCAGACCTCGGAGCGCACCAAGGCGGTAATTGAGCCAAAATTGAGCTTGCAGTGGTTCCTGAAAATGGAGCACCTGGCCAAGCCCGCGCTGGAAGTGGTCGAAAACGACACCGTGCGCCTGCACCCGCCCAAGTTCAAGAACATGTACCGGGCCTGGATGGAGAACGTGCACGACTGGTGCATCTCGCGCCAGCTCTGGTGGGGCCAGCAAATCCCGGCCTACTACCTGCCCGACGGCACCTTCGTGGTGGCCCTCACCGAGGAGGAAGCCTTGGTGCAGGCCCGCACCCAAAGCGGCAACCACGACCTGCAGCTGAGCGACCTGCGCCAGGACGAGGACGTGCTCGATACCTGGTTTTCGTCGTGGCTCTGGCCGATTTCGGTATTCGATGGGTTCAAAGACCCCGACAATGCCGATATCAACTACTTCTATCCGACCAACGACCTGGTGACGGGCCCTGACATCCTGTTCTTCTGGGTGGCCCGCATGATTATGGCCGGCCTGGAATTCCGCAAGGAAGTGCCGTTCAAAAACGTGTACCTCACCGGCATCGTGCGCGACGCCCAGGGTCGCAAAATGAGTAAACAGCTCGGCAATTCGCCCGACCCGTTGGAGCTCATCGCTCAGTACGGCGCCGACGGCGTGCGCACCGGCATGCTGTTTTCGGCCCCGGCCGGCAACGACTTGCTGTTCGACATCAAGCTGGTGGAGCAGGGCCGCAACTTCTCTAATAAGCTCTGGAACGCCTTCCGCCTCGTGAAGGGATGGGAGGTAGACGCCGCCCTGCCCTTCATAAACGAGAAGCCTGTGACGTGGTTCAACGCCAAGCTGCAGGCTGCCATCGTGGAGCTCGACGACCATTTCGAGAAGTTCCGAATGAGCGACGCGCTGATGACGGTGTACAAGCTGGTGTGGGACGATTTCTGCGCCAATTATCTGGAAATGGTGAAGCCCACCTACCAGCACCCCATCGACGCCGAAACCCTGCGCCACACCACGGCCTACCTCGAAACGCTGCTCAAGCTGCTGCACCCTTCATGCCCTTCATCACCGAAGAGCTGTGGCACGAGCCTGGCCGAGCGCGGCCCGCGCGACTACGTGACCGTGGCCCCCTGGCCCAAGGCATCGGCTCCCACCGATTCGGCCCAGATTCTGGCCAACATGGACAAGGCCCTGGCCATCGTGGCCGGCATCCGCACCGTGCGCAACCAGAAGAACATCGGCCCCAACAAGCCCCTGGCGCTGGTGGCCAAGACCGACGAGCCCGCGCTGCTGACCGAGTACAACGGCATCATCCGCAAGCTGGGCAGCATATCCGAAGTCACGTTGGCCGACGCCGGCCCGGCCGCTTCAGTAAGCTTCGTGCAGGGCGGCAGCGAGTTCTTCATCCCGCTCGAAGGTCACATCGACCTGGCCGGCGAGCGCGCCCGCGTGGAGAAAGAGCTGGAGTATGCCCAGGGCTTCCGCGAATCGGTGCAGAAGAAATTGGGCAACGAAAAATTTGCTCAGAATGCCAAGCCCGACGTGCTGGAACGCGAGCGCCAGAAGCTGGCCGACGCCGAAGCGAAAATAACCGCGCTGGAGCAAGCCCTGCAGGCACTGTAAGCGCAAGTTGAGCTAAAGCGAAAAGCCCCTTCCTGTTGCAGGAAGGGGCTTTTCGCTTTAGCTCAACTTTCTCTATTTCGATTTCCTTTCAGCCTCTTGCTTCTGTAAAGTGGCCAATTGATTCTGGAGCTGGAAGGTCACTTTCTCACAGTCCGTAAAGCGCTGCTCGGACAATTGCAGCGCCTTTTCGGTGTTCGAGAGCCGGTAGTATAAATAGCCGATGAGGGCTAAGGCGAGCACCAGCGTCCCGAGTACAATAGCGTTTTTCATGAATAGGCAAAATGAAAAAGAACGTCATGCTGAGCGTAGTCGAAGCATCTCGCCTGCTGCAGTAAACCAATCGATTGAGTTACTACCACAGGTGAGATGCTTCGACTACGCTCAGCATGACGTTCTAAAGGTTTAGGGTCACGCGTTAAATAGCCGTGTTCGGGTCGAACTGCTCAAGGTAGTCGGCCACTTTGCGCACGAACATGCCGCCGAGCGAGCCGTCGACCACGCGGTGGTCGTAGCTGTGCGAGAGGAACATGAACTGGCGCACGCCAATCAGGTCGCCCTGCGGCGTCTCAATCACGGCGGGCTTCTTCTTGATGGCGCCCACAGCCATGATGGCCACCTGCGGCTGCATGATGATGGGCGTGCCCATCACGTTGCCGAACGAGCCCACGTTGCTGAGGGTGTAGGTGCCGCCTTCGAGGTCGGCGGGCGTGAGCTTGTTGGCGCGGGCGCGGTTGGCCAGGTCATTCATCTTCTTGCTCAAGCCGTTCAGGTTGAGCTGGTCGGCGTTGTGGATGACTGGCACAATGAGGTTGCCGCTGGGCAGGGCCACGGCCACACCGATGTTGATGTCGCGCTTCTTGATGATGTAGTCGCCGTCAATCGACACGTTTATCATCGGGTAGTCCTGGATGGCGCGGGCCACGGCCTGGATGAAGATGGGCGTGAAGGTGAGGTTTTCGCCCTCGCGCTTCTTGTAGGCGTCTTTGTGCTTGTTGCGCCAGTTCACGAGGTTGGTCACGTCGGCCTCCACAAAGCTGGTCACGTGCGGCGAAATCCGCTTCGAGTCCACCATGCGCTGCGCAATCATCTTGCGCATGCGGTCCATCTCAATCAGCTCCTGGCCGCCGCTCACGCTCGGAGCGGCTTTGGGGCTGGCCGCTGCGGCGGGTGCGGCAGGGGCAGGCGTAGCTACCGGCTGGGGCTGTGCAGCCGGGGCCGGCGCAGGAGCAGCAACCGGAGCTTTGGCCGCGCCAGCATTCAGGGCCGGCTTGCCGTTGGCCACGTAGTCGAGTATGTCTTTTTTGTCACGCGGCCTTCCTTACCGGTACCGGGCAGGTATTCCAGGTCCGTCATGCTTACGCCTTCCTCGCGGGCAATGCTCAACACTAAGGGCGAGAGGAAGCGGCCGGGCTGGTGCTCGGCTGCTATGGCAGCTTGTTGAGCCGCTTGCGGGTCGCCGGGCTCGGGGAGGTAAGGAACTTCGGCCACGCCCGCGTCGGGACGAGTGCCGTTGCTGGAAGGGGCGGGTGCGGCTTGTGCAGCGGCAGGGGCGCCAGCAGCTGCCGAATCGGTTTCCATCACGGCGATGGGCGCGCCTACGGCTACTACCTGGCCTTCCTGCACCAAAATCTCCTGCAACACGCCCGCGTAAATGGCCGGTACTTCGGTATCAACTTTGTCAGTGGCCACTTCCAGCACTGATTCGTCCTGCTCAATTTTGTCGCCGACTTGCTTGAGCCATTTCAGGACGGTGCCTTCCATGATGCTTTCGCCCATTTTGGGCATCGTCATTTCCACTCGTGCCATAAAGGAGGGGTATTTTGGGAATTAAGGGTGGGATGGGAATTTGGTGGGGCAAAGGTAGCCAGAAAGCTGAACGCCCCCGACGCGAAGCGGCGGAGGCGTTCAAATCGGTGTTACGGATTCAGGACATCGCGGGTGGTCCGGTGGAAGTGCCTGCGCTTCAGCTTGCGCCGAACAACGGGCGGAATAGACCAGCCGTCGTGGTAGCGCCTGATGATGGCTGCTTCGTTCTCGGCGCTGTAGAAACTGGCTTTCGAAATGCCCGCAATACTGAACGCCGCACCCGCCAGTACGTCCTGGCGGACTTCCTGCGCGGTGAGCGGCCTGCCCACACGTTGGGCATACAGTGCCTTGCTTGCCGCACTGTCCTTCACCGCCTCCATGCCCTTGGCGCTGCCGCGTTTCTGGCGAAACAGCTTGTGTACGGCGAAAGCGGTATCTCGTCCCTGGCTGAGGGCCGGCAGAGCACCACTCAACAATATGCCAAGCAATAAGTATTTTTTCATCCAGCAGCAGTGTATCGAAAGCGTGGCCAACAAGTATCGAAGTAAACCGGCAACACTCTGTTTTCAGCTCAACGGGCGCTACTCGACGGTGATGACGGGCAGGCCTTCTTCGGTTAAATCGCCGCCAGAAGTAGCCGCTTCCTTTCGAAACTTCGAAAAGCAAATGGTGCGGTTCGAGGCAAAGCGGTTGGTGGGGTCGTTGATGACGACGACGTGCTCAAAAGTGCCGAATTCCTTGCCCTCGTACATCAGGCGCTGCTTGATGCCCAGGTCTGGCTTGTTCACCACGTTGACGTAGATAGAGCGGCCTTTTGCATTCGGCCCCGGCTTGGCATAGAGCACCGTGGTTTCGATGTTGCCATTGCAGGATTCTGCACAGCCAAATAGGGTAGTTCCGCTGCCAATTATTGTGGCAAAAAATAGAGCCTTAGGTACAAACTGAAACCGACGGTTCATTTTTTCAGAAAGGTTGAGAAGTAGTCGAAATTGAGCCAAAGCTTCGGATGTCCACTATACTTTAGCCCAGAGCTAAGCATTAAGAAAAACGCCCCGCTAAAGTAGCGAGGCGTTTTTGTGATTTTTAAACAGGCTTTATATCGTCGAGAAATCAAACGACTGCTCCAGAAATGCCGTGGTGAAATTGCCTTCGTTGAACTGCGCGTTGTCCATCAGCGCCAGGTGGAAGGGGATGGTCGTCTTCACGCCTTCTACCACGAATTCGCTCAGGGCGCGCTTCATCTTTACGATGCACTCCTCACGGGTTTGGGCCACGGTGATGAGCTTGGCAATCATCGAGTCGTAGTTGGGCGGGATGGTGTAGCCCGCGTAAACGTGCGTATCAACGCGCACGCCGTGGCCGCCGGGAATGTGCAGCGTGGTGATGCGGCCCGGCGCCGGGCGGAAGCCGTTGCGCGGGTCCTCGGCGTTGATGCGGCACTCCATGGCGTGCATCTTCGGGAAGTAGTTTTTGCCCGAAATCGGGATGCCCGCCGCTACTTTGATTTGTTCCTTGATGAGGTCGTAGTTGATGATTTCCTCGGTCACGGGGTGCTCCACCTGGATGCGGGTGTTCATCTCCATGAAGTAGAAGTCGCGGTTAGCATCTACCAGAAACTCTATCGTGCCCACGCCTTCGTAGCCGATGGCCGAGGCGCCGGCAATGGCCGCTTTGCCCATCTTCTCGCGCAGGGAGTCAGTCATGAACGGCGAGGGAGCCTCTTCCACCAGCTTCTGGTGGCGGCGCTGGATGCTGCAGTCGCGCTCCGAGAGGTGGCACACGTGGCCGAACTGGTCGCCCACAATCTGCACCTCAATGTGCCGGGGCTCCACCACAAACTTCTCCAGGTACATGCCGTCGTTGCCGAAGGCGGCTTTCGACTCCGTGCGGGCGTCGTCCCAGGCTTTCTGGAACTCGTCGTCGGAGTGGATGATGCGCATGCCGCGCCCGCCGCCGCCGGCCGTGGCCTTCAGGATAACCGGGTACTTGATTTTGTTGGCGATTTTCTTGCCCTGCTCCACCGATTCAAGCAAGCCCACCGAGCCCGGAATGCAGGGCACGCCGGCCTTAATCATCGTGGCTTTGGCCGTGGCCTTGTCGCCCATCTGGTTTATCATCTCGGGCGAAGCCCCGATGAACTTGATGCCGTTTTCGGCGCAGATGCGCGAGAATTCGGCGTTCTCGCTCAGGAAGCCGTAGCCGGGGTGGATGGCGTCGGCGTTGGTGATTTCGGCGGCCGAAATCAGCGTGGGCATGCTCAGGTACGACTTGGCCGATGCGGGCGGGCCGATGCATACGGCTTCGTCGGCAAACTTTACGTGCAGGCTCTCCTTATCGGCAGTTGAGTACACGGCCACCGTTTTGATGCCCATTTCCTTGCAGGTGCGGATAATGCGCAGGGCAATTTCGCCCCGGTTGGCGATGAGTATTTTCTTGAACATTGGGTGGGAGTTAGAAATAAAAAATGAGGAATGAAGAATGAGGAATGAGGAATTGACCGAACGACCAATTCCTCATTCCTCATTCTTCATCCTTCATTCAAAACGGTGCTACTCAATCAAAAACAACGGTTGGTCGTACTCCACCGGGGTGGCGTTCTCCACCAGGGCCTTCACGATGCGGCCGCTTTCTTCGGCTTCGATTTCGTTGAACAGCTTCATGGCTTCGATGATGCAGATAACCTGGCCTTTCTCCACCATGTCGCCTACCTGCACGAAGGCCGGAGCGTCGGGCCCGCTGCTGCGGTAGAAGGTGCCAATCATGGGCGCTTTCAGCGATTTGTGGCTGCTGCTGGATGCTTCAGCGGGCGCGGCAGCAGGAGCCGCAGCCAGGGCCGGCGCGGGAGCATGCGCAGCGGCTGCCGGGCCAGGAGCGTGGGAGTGTGCGGGGGCCGACATGCTGACGACCTGCTTGGTGTTGGGGTCGCGCTGCACCGAAATCTTAAATTCCTCGGTTTCGATGTTGACCTTGTTTAGGCCCGATTTGGCGATAAAATCGAGCAGGCTCCTGTATTTCTTTGGCTTTCATGGCAGCGTCCTTTTTGGGCGTATTTGACATCTTGGTTAGCTGCTAGCTGTTGGCTGCTAGCTGTTAGCTTTTGTGGAGCGTCAGCTAACAGCTAATTGCTATCGGCTAACAGCTTAATAAAGGCTACTTTACGCGCTCGACGTAGCTGTAGTCGCTGGTCTTGACCCGAATTTTGGTATCGGTATCAATGAACAGCGGCACCTGAATGCGGGCGCCGGTTTCCACCGTGGCGGGCTTCAGGGTATTGGTGGCCGTGTCGCCTTTCAGGCCGGGCTCGGTGTACGTCACCACCAGCTCAACCGTGGTCGGGAGCTCGGCGGTGAGGGGCTGCTCGGTTTCGGCGTGCATCAGGATGGTTACTTCCTGGCCTTCCTTCATGAGGTCGGCAAAGGGCACCATGGCGTCGGGCAGTACAATCTGCTCAAACGTGCTGGTGTCCATGAAAGTGAAGCCGTAGTCGTCCTTGTAAATGAACTGGTGGGGGCGCTGCTCTACGCGGGCCGTTTCCACTTTCACGCCGGCGTTGAAGGTGTTGTCGATAACGCGGCCGGTCTTGATGTTGCGCAGCTTGGTACGCACGAAGGCGGGGCCTTTGCCGGGCTTCACGTGCTGGAATTCGGTGATGACGTGCAACTCGCCGTTGTAATTAAGGACGAGGCCGTTGCGAAAATCGGCGGTTGATGCCATGGTTGTTAAGCTTTAAGCTGATAGCCGTTAGCTATTAGCTTTTGTGGGGAATTTTAAGGGGTTTGCTGCAGCTTGCTGCGCCGCAGTATCGTTTAAACTTACAGGGTTAAGAAAGAACAAAGCTAACGGCTAATAGCTAGTCGCTAACAGCTATTGCTTGGCTACTTTATCGCCATCGTACGCCCATTTGATGTAGATGGAGCCCCAGGTGAAGCCGCCGCCGAAAGCCGCCAGCACCAGGTTGTCGCCGCGCTTGGTGGCGTTCGTAGTCGGCCAAACACAGCGGGATGGTGGCGTTGGTAGTGTTGCCGTAGCGGTGAATGTTGAGCATTACCTTCTCGGGGCCCACGCCCATGCGGTTGGCCGTGGCGTCGATGATGCGCTTGTTAGCCTGGTGGGGCACCAGCCAGGCCACGTCGTCCTTGCTGAGGTGGTTGCGCTCCATTACCTGCGCGGCCACATCGGCCATGCTTTTCACGGCAAACTTGAACACCGTGGCACCCTCCTGGTAGATGTAGTGCTCCTTGGCATCTACGGTGGCGTGGGACGGGGGGCGGCGGCTGCCGCCGGCTTTCTGGTGCAGGTAGGCCTCGCCGCTGCCGTCGGTGCGCAGCACGTGGTCGAGCAGACCGTAGCCTTCGGTGTTGGGCTCCAGCAATACCGCAGCGGCACCGTCGCCGAAGAGGATGCAGTTGGCGCGGTCAGTGTAGTCCACGATGGACGACATCTTGTCGGCGCCCACCACAATTACTTTCTTGTAAGTGCCCGCCTCAATGAACTGCGAGCCCGTAGCCAGCGCGAACAGAAAGCTGGAGCAGGCTGCGTTCAAGTCGTAGCTAAAGGCCTTGGTGATGCCCACGCCGTTGGAAATGATGTTGGCCGTGGCCGGAAACAGCACGTCGGGCGTGGTGGTGGCGCAAATCAGCAGGTCGATGTCCTGCGGGTTGGTGCCGGTTTTGTCCAGCAGTTGCTGGACTGCTTTAATGCCCATAACGGAGGCACCTTGATTCTCACCCTTCAATATGCGGCGTTCCTTAATGCCGGTGCGGGACGTAATCCACTCATCGGTGGTATCCACCAGCTTTTCAAGCTCAGCATTGGTAAGCACATATTCGGGCACATAAGCGCCCACGCCGGTGATGGCAGCAGTAATCTTCATACGGGCAAAAGTAGGCGGGGCAAGCGAGAAATGGGCATGGGTGCCGAAAAAAGCGCAACCATTTCGCGTACACGAAATCGGCAGCGGACCCCCGCAGGGTTAAAAAATCCGGCCGGGGCCGGAAGTTTTCCCCATCGCCGAAAGCAAGGTTTATGACTTAAATGTAGCTTTTATTTGCTCGACAATCCCAGACTGCGCCATATTGAAGCCCTGCACCAGCATGTTGCAGATGGCCAGCGGCGTGCTCCGGCCGTGGCCGATAATGGCGTTGTCGTTGATGCCCAGAATGGGAGAGCCGCCCACGGCCTCGTAGTTGAACTTGTCGAAAAACGGGTCGTGAATCTGCTTCTCGTCCATCATTTCGTAGATGGACTCGGCCATCTTCAACAGGATGTTGCCCGTGAAGCCATCGACTACCACCACGTCGGCCTTCTCGTTGAACATGTCGCGGCCTTCAATATTGCCCACGAAGTTGATGTGCGGGTTGGCCTTCAGAAGCTGGTGCGCAGCCTGCGTGACGGGCGTGCCTTTGCCTTCCTCTTCGCCCAGGTTCACCAGGCCTACTTTGGGCTTGTCGATGCCCAGCACGTACTGTGCGTAGAGCGAACCCAGGCTCGCCGAACTGCTCCAGCATTTCGGGCTTGCACTCGGCGTTGGCGCCCACGTCGAGCAGGATGCCAAACTTGTCTTTGAGCTTGGGAACGAAGTTGGCAATGGCCGGGCGAATAACGCCGGGCACGGCCTTCACCGTAAACATGGCGCCGACGAGCATGGCGCCGGTATTGCCCGCCGAGCAAAACGCCTCAACTTCGCCAGCCAGGAGCAGCTTGTAGCCCACGGCAATGCTGGAATCCTGCTTTTGTTGAAAGGCTTTGGCCGGGTGCTCCGCCATTTCGATAATCTGCGTGGCCGGCACGAATTCGAGGACGTCGGCGGCAGAACCCGCTGCTTGGAGCAGGGGCGCACGGCGTCTTCCTGACCAATGAGGACGATGGTGGCCCGGCCGGCAAGTTGTTCGGCGGCCAGCAGGGCACCCGCCACGGCGGCTTGGGGGCGAAATCGCCGCCCATTGCGTCGAGGGCTATTTTCATGTAGGAGGTGTTTGGGGAGGTCAGGAGATAGGGTAGTAACTACAAGTCCGGCCCCGCTGGCTTAAAAAGGAGCGAAGCCGGACCGTAAGGTACCGCGAAGTAACAACCTGACGCGCTATTCGTCGTCGCCCGTAGTATCGGCAGCGGGAGCAGAGCTCACCTTCGAGTAGTTTTTGATGGCCAGCTGGCCGTTGTGGTACAGGTCGCCGTCTACTACATAGGCCTTGTGGCGCAGGTGCAGCTCGCCCGTGTTGGGGCACAAGGTAACGGCCTTCGGGGTCAGCTTGTAGTGCGTGCGACGCTTATCGCGAACGGAGGAAGAGGTGCGGCGCTTAGGATGAGCCATGGGGAATTATGAATTATGAGTTTTAAATTATGAGTTGGGAGTAGAGGGAGCGACTCGCGGCGCTGACGGGTTAATTCAGGTTGCGCAGGGCTGCCCAACGCGGGTCGGCCGGCTCGTCGTCATCGGGCGCATCATCGGCAGGACGGGTGCTGAAGATGAGCTTGGTGGGAGCGTCAGGGTTGTCGTCGGCTTCGTCCTGGAAGCGCGGGTGCAGCTTCTTCATGGGCAGCGCCAGGCCAATGTAGTCGTACAGGTGCTGCGCCAGCGGCAAGGACTGGGTTTCGGGCGTGATTTGCAGCACGTTGTCGTCCAGCTCCTTGTTCTCATCGCCGAAGCGCACCAACAGCTGCTCCTCAATGTCCAGCGGCTGGTCGAACTCGTCGAGGCTGCGGTCACAGGTCAGGCGCACGGTGCCGGTGATGTGAAAATTCAGGGTGAGGAGCCGTTCGGTTTTGATTAGCTCAACATCGGCGTGCAAATTGCCTTGCTCCACCAGGGGCTGGTCGAATAAGGCGAAAAAGTCGGGACCCAGCTCAAACTCAAAATGGTGCGTTTTCAGCGCCAGCTTGGCAAGATTGAGGTCGTATTGGCTTTCTTTTTCACGGTCGGCTTGATAGCAGGGGGCAAAAGTAGTGAAATTCCCGCTTTTTGCCAAAAGATAAGCCCAACTTTCTGAGCAGTTTCGGCCGGGAAGGGCCTTTTTTGCACTGATGGTCAGCTGTTCTCCGGCAAATTGCGCTGGCTTCTATACGTTGCTCCAGCGTTAATGGTGCCCTGAAAACTTGAGCTGTTCCTAGCGGGCCGAGCGCGGCTGGGCGTCTTCCCAGCGCTGCCGCCACACCTCGCAGGCCAGGTACACTGCCGCGCGGAACGACGATTCGTCGGCCTTGAACTGCCCGGCCAGACCGTAGGCGGTGCCGTGGTCGGGGAGGTGCGCACCACCGGTAGCCCGGCCGTGAAATTTACGCCGCGCTCAAAAGCCATCAGCTTAAAAGGAATCAGGCCCTGGTCGTGGTAGAGCGCCAGGGTGGCGTCGAACTGCCGAAATTGCTGAGTGCCGAAATAGCCATCGGCCGGGAAAGGGCCGAAGACCAGGTGGCCTTCCTGGGCAAACTGCTGGATGACGGGCGCCACGGTGTCGCCTTCTTCGCTGCCCAGTAGGCCGTTTTCGCCAGCGTGAGGGTTAAGACCCAACACGGCAATACGTGGCTTGAGAATGCCGAAATCCTGCGTGAGCGACTTAAGCAGCAGGGTGATTTTGGTGCGCAGCAGCTCCGTAGTAAGGCGCCCGGGCACATCTTTAAGCGGGATATGGCCCGTGACGGTGGCAATGCGCAGCCCCCTTCGTCCACTAAGAACATCAGGCTCTCTGGCGCTCCGAAAAACGTGGTCAGGAACTCGGTGTGGCCGGGGTAGCGGAAGTCGTCGGCCTGGGTGTTGTCCTTGCTGATGGGCGCCGTGACGAGGGCATCGAGCTTGCCGGCTTTGAGGTCGCGGCTGGCGGCCAAGAGGCTTTCGCGGGCAGCCTGGCCCGTGGCGGGCGAGGCTTGCCGGGCGCGAGGACAAAATCCTCCTCCCAACAGGTCACGGCGTTGAGCCGGCCGGGAGCGATATCGGCGGCGTCGCGCAGCTGACGAAACATGAGAGGCTCGGCATCAGGGGCAACCGGGAAGTCGTGGAAGAGGTCAGTGGCGGTGCCATACACGACCGGGGTGCAAATCCTGAGCAGCCGCTCGTCGAGCAGCGTTTTGTAAATGACTTCGGGACCGATGCCGGCAAGGTCGCCGACCGAAAAACCTAAGCGGGGAAGGGAGGGGGCATTATTGTATTGCGTGCTTTTAGCTAAGCGCTAAGATTAAGTCTTTAGAACCGGCTTCGAGTGAATTGTGCTCGTCATAATGCACATGACATCCACTGGGTACATTATCTTGAGCTAAGGTCAGAAGGTGAGTTGCTAATGATTTCAGTCCTGCTTGGTTTCCGGTGATAACAACTTCATTATCCACTACTTCAACCTTTATTTCAAAACCGTCGCTCCACAGATACCTTATACCTGTCGAGCTACTGTACTCAGGGATGACAATTGTCATCTCCATTATTTAGCCAGCTGCTTAGTCAGGAACTCATACAGCAAGCGCACGCCCGTGCCCGTGCCGCCTTTGCCGCGGTAGCTCTCGGCTGCGGTGAGGAAGGCGGGGCCGGCGATGTCGAGGTGCAGCCAGGGGTAGGCTTCGGCGAAGCGCTCCAGGAACTTGGCGGCGGAAATCTGGCCGGCCTCGCCCTTACCTAGGTTGCTCAGGTCGGCGATGTCGGACTTGATGTGGTCGGCGTACTCGTCCCAGAGGGGAATTCTACCAGGCGCTCGTGCACGCGGTAGCCGGCAGCGGTAAGTTTCTCCTTGGTGGCGGCATCGGCGGTGCCCATCACTGCCGAGGCTTCGGTGCCCAGGGCGCGCACGGCGGCGCCGGTGAGCGTGGCCAAGTCGATAACCAGGCTCGGGGTTGTATTTCTTGGCGAAGCTCAGGGCATCGGCGAGGAGCAGGCGGCCTTCGGCGTCGGTATTTTTACTTCAACGGTGAGGCCGCTGTGCATGGTAATAACGTCGCCGGGCGCGTAGGCCAGGCCGCCGGGGCGGTTGTCGGTGGCGGGTACCAGGCCGATGACGTGCAGCGGGACGTTGTTTTTGGCCAGGGCATAGAGCGTGCCGGCTACGGCCGCGCCGCCGGCCATGTCGCACTTCATCATGTCCATGCTGTTGGGCGTGGGCTTGAGGCTGAGGCCACCGGTGTCGAACACCACGCCTTTGCCTACCAGCACATAGGGCTTGGCATTTTGGGCGCCGGTGGGCTTCCACTCCAGGATGCTGAAGGTGGGCGGCTCGGGCGAGCCCAGGTTCACGGCCAGCAGGCCGCCCATGCGCAGGGCTTCGATTTTGGGCAGGTCGAGGATGTCGGTGGTGTAGCCGGCTTCGTCGCCGGCGGTGGCGATGCTCTCGGCCAGCTGGATGGCGTTGAGCTTGTTGAGCGGGGCATTGACCAGGTTGCGAGCCAGGAACACGCCTTGCAGCAGGCCGTCGAGCGCGGCTACTTCCTGGGGCGTGGCAGCGTCTCCGACGATGGAAACGGTGGTCAGGCTGGGGGCCTTGCGCGATTTCTCGTCGGTTTTGTAGCCTTCAAACTGGTAGGCGCTCAGGGCCAAGCCTTCGGCGAGCTGCAGGGCGGCGTCGGGGGTGTCGCTCAGGTTGTGAATGTAGAGCTCGGCTACTTTTTCTTTCTTGAGCTGGGCGTGCAGGGCGTGGCCGCTGCGGCGCAGGGCCTCGGCCACCTGCTCGGGCGTGGGCTTGTTGGCGAGCACCACAAAGAAGTGGTGATGGCTGAAGTGGTTGAGGTGAACGAGCTTCTGGTCGTCGGCGAGGGCCGCGGTTACGTATTGCTGGGCCTGGGCCGAAAGGTCGCCGACGGCGCCGGCGGGCAGGGCAGTAGTGCCGTGCGACAGGATGAATACCTGCGAAGAATGGGCCGGCGCGGCGGCCACGTGGGCAAGGGCTAGGGACATGAGCGGGAGTGAAGGCCGTAGATTTGAGGCCGCAAGGTACTGTTTAGGTGGCGAGGTTTTGACAGAACGCATAGGAACGTCATGCTGAGCCCCTCGAAGCAGCGCTACCGTCTCGGTAAACTGCTTTGATTCCTTGCGTACTAGCCTTGTTGGGCTGGCGCCTGCCTTGAGTTGAGCCGGCCCGGCACCGCATCTTGTTTCTTACTAAATAGCTCCACCGTGAATACCGTTCGCCCCAAAAACACCTCGGCCAACACTTCTTGGCCGACCCCAACATTGCCCGCCGCATCGTGGCTGCCCTGCAGCTGCCCGATGGCGTGGGCCAGGTGCTCGAAATCGGGCCCGGCATGGGGGTGCTCACGCAGTATCTGCTGGAAAACCCGGCCTACCAGACCAGCGTGGTGGAAATCGATACCGAGTCGGTGGCATACCTAAAGGCCCACTACCCGGCGCTGGCCGACCGTATCTACGCCACCGACTTCCTGCGCCAGGACCTGAGCACCATGTTCCCCGGACAGCTGCTGGCCATCATCGGCAACTTCCCCTACAACATCAGCAGCCAGATATTTTTCCAGGTGCTGGCCAACCGCCAGCAGGTGCGCGAAGTGGTGGGCATGATTCAGAAGGAAGTAGCCCAACGCCTGGCCGAGCCGCCCGGCTCCAAAACCTACGGCATCCTGAGCGTGCTGCTGCAGGCCTACTATAAAATCGAGTACCTGTTTACGGTGCCGCCGCACGTGTTTGTGCCGCCACCGAAAGTGGAATCGGCCGTGGTGCGCCTTACCCGCAACGAAACCGAGCACCTGGACTGCGACGAGAAGCTGTTTTTTCGCGTTGTGAAGCAGGCCTTCCAAACCCGCCGGAAAACCCTGCGCAATGCGCTGAAGCCCTTCGGCCTGCCGCCGGAGGCGACGACAGATGCCATTTTCGAGAAGCGGGCCGAGCAATTGGGTGTGGCCGAATTTGTTGGGCTGACTCAGCGGATTGGGCAGCACAACGCGGGCTTGAGTGCCGCTTTGCCCGACATCGATTTAAATGATTTTGCGGAATAGCCAAGCTCATAACTTTTGAAATGAAGCTCTATAAAGCTTTGACTCTGTTTATGCCGCTACTATTGCTTTCAGGTTGTTTTTGGGGCGATGAATACGAGACCAAGCATTTGATTGGGCATTATTATCTGGATGAGACAGAGCCTGATTCCGGAGCTTGGTACCTTCATTTTGATGATGAAGAATTTGGCTTAGCTGATGCGCTTT
Organism: Hymenobacter humi; assembly: GCF_042665855.1. NCBI lineage: Bacteria > Pseudomonadati > Bacteroidota > Cytophagia > Cytophagales > Hymenobacteraceae > Hymenobacter > Hymenobacter humi. The sequence goes on from NZ_JBHTEK010000001.1 coordinate 2,765,304, forward strand.
TTAACTGTCAGGTAGTTGAAGCAGGATTTAATGAGAAATGCATCATTATGAGAGCCGTTTGCACCACGCCTCAGTTTTACATTGCCCGCATGAGCGGTACAGCTGACCGCGAGGTGGCACGCAGAAACATCCTCGGTCCGCTGACTGAAATGGAGTTTAACAAAGCGCTACATCAACTGTGTGGAAACAGAGTTCCACGATTTGATTCGAACTTGACAAAAGCTAGCAAATGGTGAATACCTGCCTGGTAGTCGACGAGATGCACCCGTCGCTGCATGAGATGCTGCAAGCCATTGGGGTGCCCATTTCTTATCAACCGACCCTGACGGCCGCCGAAGTACCCGCTGCCCTCGCAGCCTTTCCCTACGAGGGCCTGATGGTACGCAGCAAGCTGCGCGTGACGGCCGACCTGCTGGCCCACGGCCCACAGCTACGCTACGTGGCCCGGGCCGGCGCCGGAGTCGATAATATTGATGAGGCCGCCATGACCACGGCCGGCGTCACGCTGCTCAACGCGCCCGAGGGCAACCGCGATGCCGTGGGCGAATACGCCGTGGGCCTGCTGCTGGCGCTGTTTCGCAACATTGCCCGGGCCGACCACGAAGTGCGCCAGGGCCAGTGGCAGCGCGAAGCCAATCGGGGCGAGGAAATCGGCGGCAAAACCATTGGCCTGCTGGGCTATGGGCATATGGGCCGGGCGTTTGCGCGGCGACTCAACGCCTTTGGCTGCACCGTGCTGGCCCACGACATTGACCCAAACTGTGCGGCCGATGACTACGCGAAGCTGGTGAGTCTGCCTGAGCTGCAGGCCCGCGCCGAGGTGCTGAGCCTGCACATTCCGTATTCGCCGGCCAACCATCATTTTGTGGACGAACGCCTGCTCGCGGGCTTTACCTCGCCGATTTGGCTGCTCAATACGGCCAGGGGCGAAGTGCTGAACCAGGCCGCCCTGGTGCGGGCGCTGCAGGCCGGCAAGGTACGCGGAGCGGCCCTGGATGTGCTCGAAAATGAACGGCTTGGCACGCTTTCCCACGAACAGCAGCAGACGTTCGATTTTCTCGCTTCCGGCACTAACGTCGTGCTTTCGCCCCACATCGGCGGCTGGACGCACCAGAGCTACGCCCGCATCAACGAGGTGCTGGTGCGCAAGATTGCGGCTTTTCGGCAGCGCCCCCAAGGGGCAGTAGCAGGGAGCTAACCCATTTTGCGTATCTTTGCTGTGAACCTAAGGAGGGAGAACGGTTGGCAGTGCCAGCCGTTCTCCTTGCTTTTAGCCAAACCCACCAGCCGCTACATCCATCATGTCCACCATCAACTATTACACCCCCGAGGGCCTGCAAAAACTGAAGGAGGAACTCCAGGACCTGAAAGTCCGGGGCCGGGCCAAAGCTGCCGAAGATTTGCGCGAAGCCCGCGACAAAGGAGACCTGAGCGAAAACGCCGAATACGACGCCGCCAAGGATGCCCAGGGGTTGCTGGAGCTCAAGATTTCGAAGCTCGAAGAAGTAGTGGGCAATGCCCGCGTCATCGACGAGACGAACATGGACTTCACCAAAGTCCTCATCATGAGCAAGGTGAAGCTCAAGAACCTGAAAAACAACATGGTGCTCGACTACACGCTGGTAGCCGAGGAAGAAGCCAATCTGGCCGCCGGCAAAATCTCCGTGAAGTCGCCCATCGGCAAAGGCCTGTTGGGCAAATCGGCTGGCGACACGGCCGAAATCATTGTACCGGCTGGCAAGCTGCAGTTTCAGATTTTGGAAATCAGCCGATAGTATTTATTGAGCTATTAGCCTTTAGCTGATAGCTGTTAGCTTTGCAATGAAGGGCCTCTGCTGGAAAGTAGGGGCCTTTTGTCGTTATTCGCGGTATCTTTCACGCTCTCAGAACGGCTTTAAGTTGTTGCGATTAAAAGCTAACAGCTAAAACCATCAGCTAACAGCTAAAAAATGTCTTCTATTTTTTCGCGCATCGTTTCCGGCGAGCTGCCGGCGTTCAAGGTAGCCGAAGACGGCCGCCACCTGGCCTTTCTCGACATCACGCCCCTGGTGGAAGGCCACACGCTGGTGATTCCCAAGAAGGAAATCGACTACATCTTCGACCTGCCGACGGATGAGCTGGCCGCGCTGCACGCTTTCGCTCAGCGTGTGGCCAAAGGGTACAGGCCGCCGTGCCGTGCAAGCGCATCGGCGTGGCGGTAATTGGGCTGGAAGTGCCGCACGCGCACATCCACCTCATCCCGATGAACAAGGTGTCGGACATGAACTTCGCCAACCCCAAAATCAAAGTGCCCGAGGCCCGCATGCAGGAGCTGGCGGCGGCCATCGCAGCCAAAGTGGAGGAGGCAGCGGCCTGAGCGAAGCAAAAGCCAGCGCAGGTGCCACCTCCGGAGCCGCTGTGCCACCGGAGCTGAAAAAGCAGGTGGACGGCCTGATTTTCATAAGCGAATCGGATGCCCCGCTGGAAGCCGTGGCGTATGCTGCCCCCGGTGGCGAGCTATCGGATGCCGCGTTGCTGAAGGCCATGGGCGAGCCCGCCGGCACCAAAGTAGAGACCGTGGAGCTCACCCAATTCCTGCGCAACCACACGGCCGATGACGGCGTGCTGGGCGACGTAAAACTGGCCAACCGCTACAAGGCCCTGCAGATGTTTATGAAGCAGGAGCTGGACGGCACCAAAGTGTACCGCGTGGGCACCGGGCCGCAGGTGCACGCCTATGCGCTGGGCCGCACTGCGGACGGCACCCTGGCTGGCTTCAAGACCGTGCTGACGGAAACCTGAGGCCACTTCAGTTTTGCATACTTAGCTCAATAATGCGTGCAACTTTAGCGTAGAGTTGGCGGTCAGGCACAAACACGGGATGTTCCCGTGCAAAATGCCCCGCTACCTCTATGAAAAAACTTTATGCCTTTCTGCTGCTGGGTTTGAGCTTCAGCGCCTGCCAGCAACAGCCCGCTCCCCTTGCCACCGACCAGGTGAACACCCTCGTGGGCAATGCGGGCTACGTGGCCGCCACGGGCCAGCAGCCCACCGCCAGCACCAACGACGACGCCCGGGTGCAGGCCCACCTGGCATATGCCGAGCGGCTGTTGCGCCACAGCCCGACTGCCGGCCTGAGCCCCGCGCTGGCTCAGCGCCGCGCCCACGTGCTCGATTTGCTCCACACCTACTGGACTGCCGGCGTGTTTCCGCGCAACTACGACCACCCCGGGGAGCGCCGGCCGTGCTTCATCGACCGCGACGGCCGCCTGTGCGCCGTAGGCTTTCTGGTAGCCCAAACCGTCGGCCGCCCCGTGGCCGAACGCATCAACAAAGCCCATCAATACGACCTGATTGCTGATATGCGCACCCCCGCGCTGGCCAAATGGGTGCAGACTTCGGGCCTCACCAAGCAGGAGTGCGCCCTGATTCAGCCCACTTACGGCTATCAAGCCCCGGTGCGAGTGCGCAAAACGTGGAGCCGGTAGCTACCCGCTACGCCGTGGGTACGGCGGTGTGGAGCGGCTTTAACACCATGCTGGGCGTTGCCAACGCCAGCCAGTTCAACCTGCCGGGAGTGGGACGCGGCGCGGGCTACGTGGGCCTGCTCAGCGGAGCCGGGCAAGTGATGATGGGCGCCTTCCATTTGCCCGCCGACGAAAAGCCGCATTACGGCATTGGGTGGAACCCTACTGCTGGCGTATCGCACGCCCCGGAGCGCACCGTTTCAGTTGTAAACATCGGGGCTGGCACGGCCACCCTGGCGCTGAGTACCTGGAATCTGCTCCACCACCGCAACATGGATAAAGCCAGCCGCACAGCAGTGGGAGTGGTTTCTTTTCCAGGGAAAATAGGTGGTAGTGGCCTTTCCCTGACGCACCGCTTTTAGCCGGGCCGCTTTTTGGCTCAACCCAGCCCAATAAGTACGAAAACAGCGCTTAAATAGGCCCAGAGCACGGAAAAGGTGACGTGTACGACGGTTTCAAACCGCTTTCCCTGCCATAAAACGGCGGAGTAACCAAAGAACTGCACGAGCAGGCGGGCCAGCCAGAAAGCACCGCAGCCCAACGCAAGCTTGCGGCCGAGTGGCGTGCTGATGAGTTCGCCCGCGGAGCTTAGGCAAAGCAGGCCCATCAGCAGGACCGTGAACGCGATGAAGAACGTGTGCACGTACATCATCTGCCGATTGATTAAGCTCACGGCCGCAAACTCGTGGCGCCAGTTGAAATACCGTGCAAAAGCGGCGTGCAGCACTGCCAGGATGACCAATAAAAAGCCAATGAGCTTAAGCTGCAGTTCCATTTTTGCTCAGGATAAACGAGGTGATGAAGGGTGTGATTTTTATTTCCTGCTCCACTTGTAGTCCGACATTGCGGAAGGTGGAGAGCCAGGCGCAGCGCGAATGAAAATGGAAAAAACCAATCGTGTAGGCCAGGAAATTAGCGGCATCGCGCAGGTGCTCGGTCACTATTATGTGCCCGTCTGCTTTTGTGACCCGCCGTACTTCCCGGAAGAAAGCTGCGCGTTCGCTTGCATCCCGAATTTCGTGCGCGGCCAGAAAGGCGAACGTGAGGTCAATCGAGTTGTCGACTAGCGGGAGGGCCGCGCGGGCATCAACCTGGCGGGTGCCAGGAAATGGTGCATGCGCCCGGCGAGCGCGCTTGATGGAAACCTCGGTGTGCCGGGCAGGGTCGTAAAAATCAACGGCCAGCAGTTGCTCAGGAGCGTATTTGAGCTGGAGCACGGCGCTGATTTCATCGAACCCAGCACTCACGCTCATCAGGCGGGAGCCAGCAGCGGGGGCGCAGGGCAGCCAGCCCAACTGGTATAAATCAGAAAAATCGTACACGTAAGCCGAAACGGCCAGGGAGCTCAGCGCCGGGACCAGCACCAGCCCAAGCAACAGGCCGGCGTAGCTTTGAATGGCCGGCGGGCCGCTTATCCAGAGCATTCCCAGGCTCAGCGCAAAGCCCAAGGCAAGGAGGTAAAAGTGCCAGTTGAAGCAGACGACATTCCTCAGGCCCTGGAGCGGTTTTCTTAGCGGTTCCATATTTCGGTGCGTCCTTTTTCCAGGAGTAAGGCACGTTGCGCAGGGCGAAGGCATTGGCCAGAACCAGGCTGCTGAAATGGTAGCGGTCAAAAAAGCCAACCCGGTAGTTGAGGACGGCCACGGGTTGCGGCTCCCAATGTTCGCGCACGCCTTCCACTATCAGCATGCGCGAAGAACCCGCGTCGGCTGAGAAGGTGAACGGCAGCGGCCCGGCGAAGCGGCGGGCTTCGTGCCAGGTAGCAAAGGGCGACTGCGCCGGCAGCGAAACCTCCGGGCCCGGCGCGACGAGGGCAACGGCAAAGTCCGACTGCCGGGAGTGCACCGCGAAGCGCCCAGCGGTTTCCTCCCGGGCAATGTCCGTGGTTTGGTACCGGTAGTGGGTAAATACATTGCCCAGCACGGACATGCGCGTTTTGTCGGTTTCGGACCGCAGGATGTACAGGCCGCGCAGTCGCTTGCCGGTGGGCGATGGGTAGCGGACGAAAGCGCGGTACCCAATCAAATAAAAATCCTGGCCCAGCCACTGTGGGAAGCCCTTGGGCCGTAAGTGGCGCGTTTGCACCAGGGCCACAGCCACAAAGCCCCAGCGCCCGTCGAACGTGTCGGCTACCAGCGGGGCGGGGAGCAAGGCTTGAATTTCGGCCAGCGGCGCGGCGAAGGTGAGAACTAGCGAGTGCTCAAAAAACGCTTCCACCGCAAAAGGGTGGGTCTTCAGCCAAGAGAGCATTCGGTGGTCAGCGCGGTGAGAGACGGGCTGAGCCAAAGGTATGGTAATAAAGGAGCAAGCAGAACAGTCCAGCAAAAAAGGCATTGGCGCGGCCCCACAAAAGCAGGTCGGGCGCCAGCCAGGTTTCCAGCGCATTCATCGAGAGAATGAGCGCAATCTGCGCCGCCGCACACCAACGTCTCTTCACGCCGCTGATAACCCAAACCGCCATGCCGATTTCGGCCAGTCCAATCAGGCGAGTGAGTAGCCCTGCGTGGGCTGGCCCCAGAATGCGGGCCACGATGGCCTCGTGCCGGGGTACCAACGCCAGCAGTTTGCAAAGCAAGCCATTGGCCAGCCACACCATGGCTATGAGGTAAGTAAGAAGGCGGTGCATCGTAACGCGGACTTTTAATCCGCGAGTAAAATGGGTAGTTTGAAAAAACTCGCGGACTAAAAATCCGCGCTACTCCGCCCGGCCGCTATCCACCAGCTTTTGCAGGCGGGCCTGGGTGTTTTGAGGCAAGGCGCTGAGCAAATCAAGTCCGGTGGCGGCTTCGATTTTGTCGACGGAAGTGAGGTACTGCCGCCAGTCGGGATTCACGGCGTTGTCGTTGGGCGTGTCGATGGCCAGCACGCGTACGCTGGGGTCAGAGCCGAGGCGCTGCAGGTCGTTCTGGCCTTCGGGGAGGATTACCATGACTTTCCAGATGCGGGCGGGCACGGTTACGCGGCCCTGGTCCAGGGTTTGGGCAAAGCCGTTGGCACCGGTGCCGCCGCGGCCGTAGCTGCCCATGATGACGTACACCTCTTGCCCGCGCTGCACCTGCGAGCGGCCATATTCTTCGAGGTGGGCCCAGGTTTGCTGGTTGTTGTGCGGGGCCTGGGGCACCATGTTGGTCATCAGGAAGGTAGCCGAGTTGGCATCGAGGTCGCTGGTGCGGTCGCCGCTGGGGCAGTTGTGGCCTTTGTCGAAGCCGGAGCGGGAGTAGCTGGCCGGCGCGACCTGGTAAAACTGCCGGGGCAGGGCAGCGTCGGGGCGGAAGTTGTTCTGGCGCGGGGCCTGGCCGAGGTCGCCGCGGCCCACGTGCCAGCTCACCCACGTGGGGATGCCGCGCGCGGCGTGGTAGCCTGTCGTGAATTCTGGGTGCACCAGCAGGTAGTTGTTGGCGTTGGCGGGGTCAGAGGTGGCGCCGCTGGGGTTGCCCAGGGCCAGGTTGTCTTCGGATGTTGAGGGGGCGAACGAGCCCGCGGGGGCCGATGCCTGACCGGTACCCGGCCTGGGATGGGAAGTGCGCGAGTTGGGCTGGCCCGGAGCGGTTGGCTGCGTTGAATTACGGTTTTCGAAATAGCCACCGGTGGCACCTGTGCTCACCGCCACGGCGGGCCCTTTGGCCGTTTCCAGCCGGATGTCGTCGATGTTGAGCCGGCTGTTCTGGCCGCTGGTTTTGCGGATTTCCAGGCGGATGGGCTCGTTGGCTACACCTGCGAACACATGGGGTACCAGTTTGGGGCCGCTGGTTTCGACGGGCTGGCCGGTGCGCGCGTAGCTGCGGCCGCCGTCGCGGCTCAGCCACAGCTCCCAGGTGCTGGGGCCGTCCTGCCCGTAGGCCGCCGCGCTGATGGTGATGCGCTGCACCCCAGGCGCGGCGTCGAAATTCATGCGGATGCGGCCCAGGTTGTGCAGGCGGGCCGCGCGCTCCCCGCTTTTATGGTCCTGGGCGCTACTGCCCACCAGGGCTTCGGCAAAGCGCCAGGAACCGGTAGCCAGGGGCTCATCGGCTTCGCTGTAAGCCCCCTTGCTGCCCGTTTCGAAGGTTTCGGGAAAAGGAGAGGGGACGGCCTGAGTCGACCTGGCCGGGGCAGTGGGTTGCTGGGTGGCAGTTTCGGGCTGCTGCGAGCAGGCCAGCAGAGCCAGGGATAAAAGCAGGATAGAGGAGCGCATGAAGGCGAAAGTAGGAAAGGCTGCGGGTTATACCGGGCTACAAAAAAAGACCTCCGTAGTCCAACGAAGGTCTTTTCTGAAATTATCTAAGAGCAATTCGGCAAATCAATGAATAGCCCAGCTCTGGTATCGGAAATTGAACTGATTTTGAAGCTCCTGATTCTTAGTGTTGTTTGAGATGTTAAGGAAACTTAGGAACTGCAAGAAAGCGTGGCGCAGCCCGGCATATCCCAGGCCCAGTCGGGGCGTTTGGCGGCAAACTCCTCGTGCTCGGGTTGCTCGCTGTAAGGGTTTTTTAGCACTTCCATGAGGTTATTCAGGTACGTCAGGTCGCCTCTTTCGGCGGCTTCGATGGCGTTCTGGGCCAGGTAGTTGCGCAGTACGTACTTAGGGTTGGCGCTCAGCATCAGGGTTTTGATGGCCGCCTCAGAGTTTGTTTCCTGGCGCAGGCGCTGCAGGTAGCGCTGCAGCCACTGGAGCAAGGGCGCGTGCGCCGGGTTGGGCAGCGGAACGTAAGTCGCGGCGGCCAGCAGCTCCTGAAACCGGTTGCTTTCCTGCTCGGGCGCGGCTACCAGGGCCGGGGCGATGTGCGAAAGCTGCCGGAAGAAAATGGTCATGTCGACTTCCGCCTCGGCCAGCGCCTCGTGCAAGTCGCCGGTCAGGCGTGCGTCTTCCGTGGGGTGCAGGGCGGTGAGGCCCAGCTTGCGGAGCATGATTTCCTGGCGCGTGCTTTCGAACGCACTCACGTACAAATCGAGGCCGGGCCGCAGCACTTCGACATCGGCGACGAGCAGCGCCAGCGCCTCGGCCAGCCGCGCCAGGTTCCAGAGCGCAATCTGGGGCTGCTGGCCAAAGGCGTAGCGGCGGTAGCTGAAGTCGGTGGTGTTGGGGGTCCAGTCGGGGTCGTAGGGCTCGAGCCAGCCGTAGGGGCCGTAGTCGATGGTGAGGCCCAGGATGGACATGTTGTCGGTGTTCATCACGCCGTGTACAAAGCCGACGGTCATCCAGTGGGCCACCATCACGGCCGTGCGGCGACAGATTTCTTCAAACCACTGCACGTACACGGCCGGCGAGGGCACGCCCAGCTCCGGGTAGTGGTGCGTGATGACGTAGTCGGCCAGGTCGCGCAGGTTATCGAGGCTCGCCGGCGGCGGCCATCATCTGGAAATTGCCGAACCGGATGAAGGTAGGCGCCACTCGGGCCACAATGGCGCCCGGCTCGGGCTTGGCGTTGCCGTTGTAAAACATGTCGCGCACCACGGTGTCGCCGGTGCCCACCAAACTCAGGGCGCGGGTGGTGGGCACGCCCAAGTAGTGCATGGCCTCGCTGCACACAAATTCCCGCAGGGAGGAGCGCAGCACCGCCCGGCCATCGGCCCGGCGCGAGTAGGGCGTGGGCCCCGCGCCCTTGAGCTGGATTTCCCAGATGCTGGCGTCGGTGGCCACGAGCTCGCCCAGGGAAATGGCGCGGCCGTCGCCCAGGCGGCCCGCCCAGTTGCCAAACTGGTGGCCGGCGTAGCGCGCCGCAAAGGGCTTCATGGTGTCGGTCACGAGGTTGCCGGCCAGCGCATCCACGGTGGGGCCGCGCTCGGCGGGCCGGGCCAGGCCGAGGTAGGCGCCCAGGTCGTCGGACCAGGCCAGCAGGTGCGGGTCGCGCACGGGAGTGGGCTCTACCCGCGAATACGTGTAGCCGGCCACCTGGCGCGGGCGGTTGTCGGCGGCTATTTCGCCGCGCAATTTGTCGACCAGCGTGTTGCTGAATTCGGCTTCGTGCAAGTGCTGAGTGGGCATCACCGTAGATATCAAAGTTGGAGCTGGATAAGCAGCGTGCCAAAGCGGCCGCTGCCAGCAGGCAAACGTTGATTCGGCCCGCATGTTCCAGTCGAGCTTAGGCGGGGCGCCTACTTTCTATAGTGCAAGCCTCTTCCAGTACCTGAAACACGACGGGGCCTTGCTCACCCCGGGAAGGTGAGTAGTTTCTGACTGGTCCTTAAAATTGAGCTGAAATCAGCCGCTGCTCCTACAGCACTTTGGCTCCATTGGCCTTCAGCACCTGCTGGAAAAACAGCAGCGGTACGGCAGCGCGTTTTGCCAGTACTCCCAGGTGTGGGCGCCGGGGCGCTCGGTGTAGTCGTGCGGGGTGTGGTTGTACACCAGGCGGCGGTGCACTTCGCGGTTGATGTCAATCAGGCCATCGTCGACGCCGCAGTCTATTATCAGCGGCAAGCCATTGCGGTGCATCTGGTCGACCAGGTTGACGACCGAATTGGAGGCGAACACGGCCGGGTTTTCGATTTCGGAGCCCAGGATGGGCGCCCAGAGCTTGGCCCGCTGGGCGGCGTCGGCCGGCGAGAGCTTGCGGTTGATGGTCATCAAATCCAGCGCGCCGCTCATGCTGCCGGCGGCGCTGTACAAGTCGGGGTGGCGGGCCGAGAGGTAGAGGGCGCCGTGACCGCCCATCGACAGGCCCGTGATGATGCGCCCCTTGCGGTCGCGGATGGTGCGGTACGAGCCGTCGATGGCCGAAATCACTTCTTTGGTGAGGTAGGTTTCGAACTGGCTGGTGGGGTTCACGGGGCTGTCGAGGTAGAAGCTGAACGTTTCGCCCTCGGGCATCACAATTATCAGGTTGTGCTGGTCGGCCAGGGACTGCACCAGCTGTTTGTTGGGCGTTTGAGTCAGCCAATCGGAAAAGTGGCCATACGCCCCGTGCAGCAGGTACAGTACGGGGTAGGAGGCTTTCTTGTTTTTGGCGTAGCTGGCCGGCAGCACCACGGCTGCGCGGTAGGTTTTCTTCATGGCCGCGCTGGCAATGGCGACGGTATCGACCCGGGCGGCCACGGACGGGCCGGCGAGCCCCAGCAAAGCGGCGAGTAGGAGTAGGCGAAAGCAAGTCATAGCGGGTAGGGAAAGAAGCAGGCAGATTGAGCCGCCCGAAATTAAATAAACAAGCCGATTATAAAACGTTGGATAAACTGATTAACAGGAAGCTGTGGAACAGAACAGCAGCGCTAAAAATCACGCATTACTGAATGAATACCGGACGAATCAGGTTTTCGAACGTGAAAATCTCGTCCCACTTTTCCTGGGTAAGCAGCCCGCGCTCCGTCACGGCGATGGTGTAGACCGATTTGCCGGTGCGCAGGGCTTCCTTGGCAATTTCGGCGGCGGCTTCGTAGCCAATAACCGGGTTGAGCTGGGTGACGATGCCGATGCTGTTGCGCACCAGGTTTGCCGTGTGCTCGGCATTGGCCGTGATGCCCACCACGCATTTTTCGTTGAGCGTGCGGCAGGCGTTGGTCATGTAGGAAATGGAGGTGAACAGGGCGAAGGAAATCACCGGCTCCATCACATTGAGCTGCAGCTGGCCGGCCTCGCAGGCCATGGTCACCGTGAGGTCGGCCCCGATGACGTAGAAGGCAGTTTGGTTGACCACTTCCGGCACCACGGGGTTTACCTTGCCGGGCATGATGCTCGAGCCCGGCTGCAGCGGCGGCAGGTTGATTTCGAAGAACCCGCAGCGCGGGCCTGACGACAGCAGGCGCAGGTCGTTGCAGATTTTGGAGAGCTTCACGGCCGTGCGCTTGAGCACGCCGGAGAGCTGCACGTAGGCGCCCGTGTCGACGGTGGCCTCAATGAGGTCGCCGGCCAGCACGAGGTTGAGCCCGGTGATGGTGCGCAGGTGCTCGGTCACGAGCTCGGGGTAGCCGGCGGGGGCGTTCACGCGGGTGCCGATTGCCGTGGCGCCCATGTTGATTTCGTTGATGAGGCTGCGCGAATCGTCGATGCGCAGCAGCTCCTCGCGCAGGTTGGTGGCGAAGGCCCGGAACTCGTCGCCCATGCTCATGGGCACGGCGTCCTGCAGCTGGGTGCGGCCCATCTTGAGCACGTTCTGAAACTCTACGCCTTTTTGCGCAAAGGCGTCGGCCAGCAGGCCCAGCGTTTCGCGGTAGCCCACCAGCTTGTTGTTGAGCGCAATGCGAAAGGCGGTGGGGTAGGCGTCGTTAGTGCTTTGCGAGCAGTTGACGTGGTTGTTGGGGTGGCAGTACTGGTACTCGCCCTTCGCGTGGCCCATGATTTCGAGGGCCACATTGGCGATGACTTCGTTGGCATTCATGTTCACGGAGGTGCCCGCGCCGCCCTGAATCATGTCGGTCAAGAACTGGTTGTCGAACTCGCCGGCCGCTACCCGGTCGCAGGCCGCCACAATGGCCTCGGCAATGGGGGCCGGCAGCACGCCTAGGTCGCGGTTGGCCAGGGCGGCGCCTTTTTTCACGAAAGCCAGGGCCTGCACAAACAGGCGCTCGGTGTTGATGGGAATGCCCGTGATGGCGAAGTTCTCGAGGGCGCGCAAGGTTTGGATGCCGTAGTAGGCCGTGTCGGGTAGCTGGCGCTCACCCAAGAAGTCGTGTTCGATGCGGGAAGAAGTGTTCATGGGCAAAGTCGGGAGGGAATGAGCAGCTTGTACGGAAGTGGTTAGCGCGGAGGCAAACCTACGGCCCGGCAGTGCATCGTTTCGAATTTAAACTGTTCCTTTACTGCACCCGATTGGTTTGGTCACAGGGCACAAGGGCGTGCCGCACGACCATTCATCTTGCCGGGCCATCTGTGCTGCCAACGCGTCTGCTAGTCTTTGCAGACCCGGCATCACCGACGGCCCTTAAAGTGAATCTTCTGGCTCCACGCTGCCTTCCCACCATTAGCTCAATTCTTTGCATGAAACTTTGCTACTTGCCCTTGCTGGCGCTGGCCGTGGCCAGCTGTTCCCAGGCCGATAATTCTAAGACGACTACCACAAACACCAACGCGGCCGGAACCACCGCGGCCACCGGCGCCGGCGCCGACGAGCGGTTTGATGCCTTCAAAGGTCGGTTTATTGAGGCCCTGTGGCGCCAAAACCCCGAAGCTGCGTCGTATCAGGGCTACCATAAGTACGACTCGCTGCTGCTCATCCCCGACGCCGCGCAGCGCCAGCGTGATGCCGCGTTCAGCCAGCAATATCTCGCGGCGTTGGGCAAGTTTTCGCTCGACAGCCTTTCGCCCAACAACCAGATTGACCTGCGCCTGCTGCGCAACGAGCCTGCGCGCCCAGCGCTGGTACGCCGACACGCTCAAGAACTGGCAGTGGAACCCCGCCAGCTACAACCTCGGCGCCTCGGTGGGCGACCTGCTCAACGGCCGCCACTACCGCCTCGACCGGCGCCTGCGCAACATCTCCGACAAAATCAGCCACGCGGCCGAGTACTACGCCGCGGCCCGGGCCAACATCAGCACGCCCACCAAGGAGCACACCGAGCTGGCCCTCAAGCAAAATGCCGGCGGCCTGGCCGTTTTCGGCTCGGCCCTGGCGGATTCGGTGCGCAAATCCGGGCTCACCGCCCAGGAGAAAAAGACGCTGACCGACCGCATTGCCAGCACCCGGCAGGCGGTGCAGGGCTACATGGACTTCCTGAAAAAGGACGTACTATCCGCCAAGACGTTTCGCTCGTTCCGCATCGGCCGGACCCTTTTCGACCAGAAATTTGCCTACGACATCCAGTCGCATTTCACGGCCGGCGAGGTGTACGAGCAGGCCCTGAAGCACAAGGCCGAGCTGCTGCACGACATGGCCGTGCGGGCCGCCCGCCTGTACCCCAAGTACCTGCCCGGCCAGAAAGCCCCGGCCGACACGCTGGCCATGATTACCGCCGTGGTTAATCAGCTCACCTTGAAGCACGCCCCGCGCGACGGCTTCGTGGATGCCGTGAAGCGCCAGATTCCGACGCTGGTGGCCTTCGTGAACGAGCACAACCTGCTGACCCAGGACCCCAGCAAGCCCTTGGTGGTGCGCGAAACCCCGCTCTACATGCGCGGCAGCGGCGCGGGCGCCAGCATCTCGGCCCCCGGCCCTTACGACAAAGGCGCCAACACCTACTACAACGTGGAGCCCCTGCCCAAAGAGTGGACCGCCGCCCAGGCCGAAAGCTACCTGCGCGAGTACAACGACTACACCCTGCAAATCCTCAACATCCACGAAGCCATTCCGGGTCACTACACGCAGGCTGGTGTACGCCAACCGCTCGCCTTCGCTGGTGAAAAGCATCTTCGGCAACGGCGCCATGATAGAAGGCTGGGCCGTGTACGCCGAGCGCATGATGCTGGAAAACGGCTACGGCAACAACTCCGACGAAATGTGGCTGCTCTGGGATAAGTGGAACATGCGCGTGACCCTGAACACGGTCATCGACCACATGATACAGGTGGACGACGCCAGTGAGAAAGACGTGGTGGCCCTGCTCCGGCGCGACGGCTTCCAGGAAGAGGCCGAAGCCCGCGGCAAGTGGCTGCGCGCCACCCTGAGCCAGGTGCAGCTGAGCAGCTACTTCACGGGCTACACCGAAATCTACGCCCTGCGCGAGGAGCTGAAAAAGCAGCAAGGCAAAAATTTCAACCTGAAAGCCTTCCACGAGCAGTTTCTGAGCTATGGCAGCGCCCCGGTGAAGTACATCCGCGAGCTGATGCTGCCCAAGAAATCCTAAGTGCGCAGCGGGAGGGTGGAATTATTCGCAATCCGGTACTGTAGAGGTCCGGTTGCGTATAACTCATTCTCCCTGCTGAGCCACCTCTTCATGATAGAAAATCTAATCAATTCGGCTGTAATCGATACCAACGACGAAGGCTTGCGCAGATACACCCACGACCGGCTCAAGGTCTTTGCCAAGTTCACCGCCGAAGATTGCGCCACGTGCGGCCTGCTGGCCCCGGGGTTCCGAAAGGTGGCTGATGACCAGGCTTATCAGGGCATATTGTTTGTCCGGCTCAACTCCGACGAAAACCCCGTGGCCAAGCTAATGATGGCGCAACGCGAAGCGCCGTTTTTTGTGAGCTATTGCCAGGGCCGGCTCCTGGAGTGCGAAACCTGCGACACCCCGGCGGCTATGGTAGCTCAACTTGACCGTTTGCGCGCCTTCAAGTCGCACACCGCCTAACTGCGGCATCGCCGTATTTTTGGCGATGTTCTTTCTGCTTTCCAAGTTTCTTGACGTTGTGCTGCTGCCCACGGTGTGGCTGCTGGCTTTGCTGCTCGCGGCCCTGCTGGCCCGGCAGCCCCGCCAGCGCCAATGGCTGCTGGCGGCTCTGGTGCTACTACTCGTGGGCACGAACACGGCCCTGGTGAACGAGGCGCTGCTGGCCTGGGAACGGCCGCCGGTGCCGCTGTCGGCATTGCCTTCCCGCTCCGACGCCGCCGTGCTGCTCACCGGCATCACCGAAGTCGACAAGTCGCCGCACGACCGGGTGTACCTCCAGCATGGCGCCGACCGCCTGACCAATGCGCTGTGGCTGTACCGGGCGGGCCGCGTGCGGGTTATCATCATCTCAGGCGGCTCTGGCGCCGTGCTGGAGAAAGCCCACACCGAAGCCGCCGACCTGGCTACGCTGCTGCGCCTGGCCGGCGTGCCCAACCGCGCCATCCTGGTGGAAGACCAAAGCCGCAACACCCGCGAAAACGCCTCTTTCACCAAGCGCCTGCTGGCCGCGCACCCCGATATCAAGTCCCTCGTGCTAGTCACGTCCGCCTTCCACGAGCGGCGGGCGTTGGGTTGCTTCGAGAAAGTGGGCTTGCGTCCCGTGCCGTTTCCGGCCGGCTTTCTGAGTGAGGACCGCCGGCCTACGCCCGACTTTTGGCTGCTGCCCAGCCCCGAGCCCCTGAAAAACCTAAGCATCCTGCTGCACGAAATCGCCGGCTGGCTAACGTACAAGCTGCTGGGGTATTGCTAGAGTGTTTTTGAGAGGGCGTTCAGAGATGAAGGCTTTTTAGAGTAAGGTCATGAAGAAAAGAACGTCATGCTGAGCTTGTCGAAGCATCTTTACCGCAGTACTAACCTCAGTCGTTTGTCATGCTGAGCCTGCGAAGCATCTTCAGTAAAGATGCTTCGACAAGCTCAGCATGACGTTCTGGTTTTTTGTTTAGCTCAAGGTCAACCGAACTTATACCAGCTCAACCTAACCCAGGCTCAACTTACTCCGTCTTATCCTTCACGGGCTCTGCCTTGCCTATCCACACCGATTTCTGGTTCACGAACTCGCGAATGCCAAGGTAGGACAGCTCGCGGCCGTAGCCGGATTTTTTCACGCCGCCGAAGGGCAGCTCGGGCATGGACTTTACCAGGCCGTTGACGAACACGGCGCCGCTTTCGATGTGGCGGGCCAGCTCTTCGCCGTGCTCGACATCGGCCGTCCAGATGGCGGCGCCCAGGCCGAAGCGGGAGTCGTTGGCGAGGCGCACGGCGTCTTCGGCGTTTTTGGCTTCCAGAATCAGGGCCACGGGGCCGAATAGCTCTTCGGCGTAGGCGCGCTGGCCGGGCTTGATGTTCGACAGAATCATGGGGCGGAAGAGGGCCGTGTGGGGCTTGGCCTGGCCCCCAAACAGCTCAACTTTGGCGCCCTGCTCCACGGAGTCTTCAACTTGTTTGGTGAGCTCGTCGGCCAAATCGGGCCGGGCCAGGGGGCCGTATTGCGTGGAGTCGTCCAGCGGGTCGCCGGGGCGCATGGCCAGCAGGTGGGTTTTCATCTGGTCGATGAATTCGCGGAGCACGGGCTTTTCCACGATGAAGCGCTTGGCGGCAATGCAGCTTTGGCCGCTGTTTATCATGCGCGATTGGGCCGCGGTTTTGGCGGCCAGGGCCACGTCGGCATCGGCCAGCACAATAAAGGCATCGGAGCCGCCGAGCTCCAGCACGGTTTTCTTGATTTGGGCCCCCGCGATGGCCGCTACTGAGGCGCCGGCGGCCTCGCTGCCCGTGAGCGTAGCGGCGCGCACCCGGTCGTCGGTGAGCAGCTTTTCCACCAGGTCGGAGCCGATGAGCAGGGTGCGGAAGCAGGCCGGCGGCAGGCCCGCGTCGTGGAATATCTGCTCGAGTGCCAGGGCACACTGCGGCACGTTGGAGGCGTGCTTGAGCAGGCCCACGTTGCCGGCCATGAGGGCCGGGGCGGCAAAGCGCACCACCTGCCAGAGTGGGAAGTTCCAGGGCATCACGGCCAGCACCACACCCAGCGGCTGGTAGCTGATGAAGCTGCGGCTGGCGTCGGTCTTCACGATTTCATCGGCCAGGAATTTTTCGGCGTTTTCGGCGTAGTACTCGCAGCAGGCGGCGCACTTCAGCACCTCGGCGCGGCCGTCGGTCACGGGCTTGCCCATTTCCAGGGCCATGATGCGCGCCAGGCTCGTCCTGCCGCTCGCGGAGCAGGGCGGCGGCGGCGCGCAGCACATCGGCGCGGTGGGCAAACGAAGTGGTTTGCCACTTGGCCGCAGCCCGGTGGGCCTGGTCGAGGATGCGCTCGGTTTTAACCCAGGTGAAAGCGGGAAACGTGCGGAGCACGCGCCCGGTGTGGGGGTTGTAGGATTCGATGGGCATGACGGAGGAAACGAGGGGGTGGGCAGAGCAGAAAAATGGGCGATGCGGCAAAGAGATTACCTCCGCAGCCAAGGCCATTAAGCTGAACGGATGGAGGCCTTTGCTTATCACTTCAACTTATATAGGGGTAGTTCGGTTACGCTGGCCTGAACCACAAATCCACAATTGCAACGCACACTGTATTTTCGTGCGCTTCGCATGGCGCCGGTTCCGGTACCATTCTTCACTTTCTGACACTCCCGTGCCCGATACCTCCCTTATCTCCTTACCACCCGCCGCCGAGGCCGAACTCGTTCGGCGGCTGCAGGCCCGCGACGAATCGGCGATGACGCTGTTCTACGAACGGTACTCGGCGGCCCTCTACGGCGTCATCTTCCGCATTGTGAAAGCCGAAGACGAGGCCGAAGACGTGCTGCAGGAGGCGCTGGTCAAAATCTGGCACGCCTTCGCCACCTACGACTCCAGCAAGGGGCGGCTCTTCACCTGGGTGCTCAATATTTGCCGAAATCTCAGCATCGATAGAATCCGCTCACGGCAGCACCGCGTAGGTAGTCGCACCCAGGGACTGGACGATAGTCTGACGGCGCAGCGCCAGGCCGCGCCCACCACTTTTCGCCCCGAGCACATTGGCTTGCAGGAAATTACCCAAAAACTGATTCCCGAACAGCGCCAGATTATCGACCTGCTTTATTTCGAGGGCTTCACCCAGAGTGAAGTGGCAGAGGAACTCAACATTCCACTCGGAACCGTGAAAACCCGGGCCCGCACTGCCATCAAAGTCCTGAGCAAACTTATTCGCTGAACCTACCGTGGAAAACATCCAAGAATATATAGAATCGGGCATCCTGGAGCAGTACGCTCTCGGGGAGCTTTCGCCCGCCGAACAGGCGGCCGTGGAAGCACAAGCCGCCAGCCATCCCGAGGTACGGGAGGAGTTGGACCAAGCACAAGCGGCGCTGGGCTTTTATGCCGAAGCCCACGCCATCACGCCGCCCGCCGGCATGCGGGAGCGCGTGCTGGGCAATGTGATGGCCCAGATTTCGGCCAAGCCCGCCAGCACCCTGCGGGCCGATGTGGACGCCGTGGCTCAGGCCCAGGCGCCCGCGGCGCCTGTCATTTCAGCTCAACCCGCTGCTACCAGCCACGAAGCGGTAGTGCGGCCCATGTCGACTGCGCCGGTGGCCGCCGCTCCGGCTAGCCGCTCGGGCTGGGCCATGGCCGCCTCGGTCGCCCTCATCCTGAGTTTGGGGGCCAACGCGCTGTTCTACTCCCGCTGGAAAGACGCCAGCGCCGACCTCGTGGCCCTGCAAAACGACCAGGCCCGCTTTGCCCAAACCAGCACCGTAATAAACCGGCAGCTCGGCGCCCTGCGCCAGGAAAACGAAGTGCTGCGCAACGACGAGTTCCGCGCCGTGGCGCTGGCCGGCACCAAGACTGCGCCCTCGGCCAAGGCCCGCGTGCTCTACAACCCCGCCACGCACAAGGTGTACGTCGACGTGAAAAGCCTGCCCGCCCTTCCCGCCGGCAAGCAGTACCAGGCTGTGGGCCCTCGACAAAGGCAAGCCCGTGGATGCCGGCATGCTCATGGCCTCCACGGCCACCGGCCAGGGCCTGCAGCCCATGAAGGACATCGCCAGCGCCCAGGCCTTTGCCATGACCGTGGAGCCCGAAGGCGGCAGCGTGAACCCCACCCTGAGCACCATGACGGTGGTCGGCAATATCTAGGCCCTAACCAAACGGCGGGGGGCAAGGCTCTGGCTTTGCCGCTCGCATACTCCGGAATGGCGACGTAGTATTACCGCCTGTTAGCCCACCCGGCCGGCAGGCGGTAATTTTGTTTACACTCTATCTCTAATTTCTATCCTATGCACGGTTCCATCATCATGCTGCTGAAACGCTACGTGCAAACCCAGTACGACCACAGCACGTGGATAAAGCTCGTGGAGCTTTCCGGGCTCGAAAACGTGGAGTTTGACCACAAATCGGTGTACCCCGACGAGCACGTGTATGCCCTGGTGGGCCACGCCGCCGAGATGACCGGCCTCTCGGCCGGCGAGCTGCACGAGAAGTTTGGCGAATACCTGGTGCCCGACCTCATGTACATGTATCAGAAACTGGTGGAGCCCGGGTGGCGAACCCTCGAAATGATAGAGAACACCGAGCAGACCATGCACAAGCAGGTGCGCAAAGAGCACGCCGACAACGCCCCGCCCGTGCTCGACGTGACCCGCCTGGGCCCCAACGAGCGATGATAGAATACGTCTCGCCCCGCCGCATGAGCGGGCTGGCGGTGGGCATTGTGCGTGGCCTGGCGGCTTATTTCGACGAAGCCGACCGCATCGACGTGCTGCCCACCACCTCCGAAGAAGGCGAGCGGGTGAGCATTCACGTGCGCCGCACCTAATCCCGCGTTGAGCTGTTGCGGTGGGGCTGATGCATTCGTTTCTAGTGGCTTGTTCAGCAGCGTTCAGCTCAATTTCTCCTTTAGCTACATGTCTTTAAAACACGCCGCCCTTACCTGCTTCAGCCTGATGGCGCTGAGCGCCTGTGGCCAGGCCGACCCTGGCAAAGCCGGCGCCACCAGCCCCACCTACGCCCGCCTGCTGCAGACGCTGTACCGCAACACCGTGCCCACGGTGCAGCCCGCGGCGCTGGCGCAGGAGTTGAGCCGGCCAGCGGGGCCGCTGCTGCTGGATGTAAGGGCCCCGGCCGAGTTCAAGGTCAGCCATTTGCAAGGCGCCCGCTTTGTGAACTTCGATTCATTGGCCCAGGAGAAGTTTGTGGGCGTGGACCGCAAGCGGCCCGTGGTGGTGTATTGCTCGGTGGGTTACCGCAGCGAGCGGCTGGGCGAGCGGCTCAAGTCCCTGGGTTTTCAGAATGTCCGCAACCTGTACGGCGGGCTGTTTGAGTGGGTGAACCAGGGCTACCCCGTGTACAATTCCCAGGGCCGTACCCAAAACGTGCACCCGTACTCCGTGCTATGGAGCCCGTGGCTGAAGAATGGACGCAAAGTATATGAGTAAGCCACAGAACGATGCCCAGCCAAAGACCGCGCCGGGTGCTCACCTGCTGGTATTTGCCCGGGTGCCCGCGTTGGGCCAGGTGAAAACCCGGCTGGCTGCGGGAGTAGGCGTCGAGGAAGCACTGGCCATCTACCAGGAATTGCTGGGCATTACGCGCAGCGCGATAGTTGCATCGGGCGTGCCCACCACGGTCTGGCTGGCCGGCACCGCGGGCCCCGAGCCCACGCCGGCCGAGGCGCAGCACTGGCCCGAAATGGCTGCGCGCTGCCAGCAAACCGGCGACCTGGGCCAACGCATGGCGGCCGCATTCGCCGCCGCTTTGCCGCGGGCGCCGAGCGGGTGGCCATCATCGGCACCGACTGCCCCGGCTTGAGCTCCGACCATTTAACTCAGGCCTTCGACCTGCTCAGCAGCCACGACGTGGTGCTGGGCCCCGCCACCGACGGCGGCTACTACCTGCTGGGCCTACGCCAGCCCCAACCCGAGCTGTTCCAAAACAAGGCCTGGAGCACCGAGACTGTGCTGGCCGATACCGTGGCCGATGCCGAGCGGCAGGGTCAGCGCGTGGCTTTGCTGCCCGAGCTCCGCGATGTGGACACGGTAGACGACCTTCCCATGTGGCGCGCCCAGAACCAGTAGTAGCCATGGGCTCCGGCTGGAAACAAGAGAAGTCAGCGCTACTTGACCGAGGCGGCTTCTATCGGGTCTGAAATGTCTGAGGAAACGCTGGCCTGGTAGAGTTCCAGCCCAATCACCGCGAAGGTGACGGCGTATTCTAAGGCTATAAGCGCTAAGTTTTCGGTGTAGGTGCTGCTGCGGTAGGCCGCGTACGAAAGCACCGCCATGCCGCCCCACACCAAGGGGTAGCGGAAGCGCGAGAGCGCGCTCAGCCCAATGAGCAGCGTGAGGTACCAGGGGTGCACAGTGGTGGCCAGGGCATAATACGCCGTGAGCATGAGCAGCAGCGTTTGGGGCAGCGAGGCCAGGCGCGGGTGCTTCTCGCGCCACGCTAAGTACAGCCCCAGCAGCCCGCTGAGAAGCGCCAGGGCAGGCCCAATCAGGGCAATTTGGTTGTAGCTGGTAAGCCAGATACCAACGGGGCGGAGCAGGTAATACACACTCGCATTAAACTCAAAGCTGCGGAAGTACAGGTTGAGGCTGCGGCTGATGTTGACGAATAATTCGACGGAAAGAAATGGGCCGAACAGCAACCCAAGCGTGCCCAGACTCACGGCCGCGTACGCCACAAACCGGCGCCAGCCCAACCGCCGCACCAGCAGGGGCAGGGCCAACATCGGCAGCAGCTTGGTAGCCACACCCAGCCCCAGCGCCACCGCCGAAACCGCCCAGCGGCCCCGGCTCAGCAGCCACAATGCTAGCAGCAGGAAAAACACAACCAGGCCTTCGAAGTGCAGGTTGCCAGTCAGCTCAACGATGACCAGTGGGTGCAGCAAATACCGCAGGCCGCGCTCAACTGGCATCCCCAAGGCCGGCAGCAGGGCCGCCAACAGCCAGGCAATGCCCACTTCCGCGGCCAGAATCAGCACCCGCAGGCTTACGGCAAACCCGGTATCGGAAGAGGGGAACGCCCAAGCCGCGGCCGCAAACACATACTGGCACACGGGCGGGTACACCGAGTAGTAATGGGGCGAGTTGATTTTGCGATACAACTCCTGCAATTCCGGCAGCACCTGGTTGCGGGTGTCCTCGTTTTGAAAAGCCTTACGGGCGCCGTCGGCGATGATTTCATCGGGCCGAAACTGAAAGGGATTGACCCCATGGGATGCCAAAAGCCCGTCCCAGCGAAAGCGGTAAACGTCGTCGGACAAAGCCGGAGTGGCCGGCAGCCACAGCAGCCGGAAGAGCAGGGCGGCCCCCACGCCCCAGTGCCACGGCAGCCGGCTGCGCAGCAGCCAGGCATAGGCCAGCAGCGCCACCGCAAACAGCCCAACTAACTGCCCAAGCTCGGCGCGCGGGGTGGCATACGCCAGGCCCGCATAAGCCGCGCCCGAAACCAGCAGCGCCGCAAGTTGAGAAAAAGAAGGAAGCCGGACAGCCAAGGAACAAGCGAAATGGGGTGGCCCTACCGGGCGTGACGCACCGAATAATAGCACACGGCCGCAAAGCCAAACGTGAGCAGCGTGTGGAACGGCAGCAGCCCGGCATCGCCGAAGTACACGCCGGCCCCGAGGCCAAACGCAAAATAAGCGGCCAGCAAACCCTCAATCACCACCAGCGGCCCAATGCCACCGGTGCGGTAGCGCCGCTTGGTCTTGGTAGTGGTGCCGGCCTTGGGCGTGCGCACGAATGGCGTACGCTGCCCCAGCCAGCCCAGAATCACGGCCCGGGAATTGTGCAGCGCCAGGCCCATCGACACCGATAGAAACAGCAAAAAGAACCCCGGGTACAGCTGCGCCCCGCCCTGGGGCCGCGCCAGCCGCCACGCCGTGTAATAGTAATAAATGAGCGGCGCAAACCCCAGCAAAAACACCGACGCCAGCTGAAACACCAGCCGGAACTCGCGGTAGTCGGCCCGCACAAACACCAGCGGCACGCTCAGCAGCGCCATGAGCATGATGACGACGTACACGCTGCTGTTGAGCAGGTGGAAGCTGGCCTGCAGCTTGGTAGCCAGCGGCTCCTGCGAGCGCCACACGGTGCCCAGGTGCTTGCGGGCGGTTTCGGCGGCGCCCTTGGTCCAGCGGAACTGCTGCGACTTGAGGGCGTCCATCACGGCGGGCAGCTCGGCGGGGGCCACAATTTCGGGGCGGTACACGAAGCGCCAGCCGCGTAGCTGGGCGCGGTAGCTCAGGTCCAGGTCTTCGGTGAGGGTGTCGGTGTGCCAGCCGCCGGCATCGGCGATGCAGCTGCGGCGCCAAACGCCGCCCGTGCCATTGAAATTGATGAAGAACCCGGCGAAGGTGCGCCCCACTTGCTCGATGAGAAAATGCGCGTCGAGGCCAAACGCCTGCAGGCGCGTGAGCATGGACTCTTCCTGGTTGAGGTGGCCCCAGCGGGTTTGCACCACGCCCACGTTTTCATCCTGCAAAAAGTACGGGATGGTGCGGCGCAGAAAGTCCGGCGTGGGCACAAAGTCGGCGTCGAAAATGGCGATGAACTCGCCGTCGGTTTCCTCCAGGCCGTGGCGCAGGGCGCCGGCTTTGTAGCCCTCACGGTTGGGCCGCCGCACGTGGCTGATGCGCAGGCCCTGGGCCGTATGGTGGGCCACGCGAGCAGCCGCTAGCCCAATGGTGGCATCGGTGGAGTCGTCGAGTACCTGAATGTGCAGCCGGTCGGCCGGGTAGTCGAGCGCGGCGGTGGCGTCAATCACCCGCTCCACCACGTTTTGCTCGTTATAGATCGGCAGCTGCACCGTCACGCGGGGCCACTCTGCCGGCGCGGGCGGTAGTAGGGCCGGCGGCGCGGCATAAGCGCGCCGGGCCAGGCGCGTGAGCTGCCACTGGCCCAGGCTGAAACAGACGATAAAGAGCAGGCACAACCCGTACAGCGCCACAAGCAAAAGGGGCAGCAACGGCATCAGGAACAGAAACAGAAGACCAAAAACACGGAATATGATTGCCTGAAAGTAACAGGAGCGAGAAGGCGAGCGGGCTTACCAGTACCGAAAAATGGTCCACAGAATCTTGTAGCCGGCCCCGAGCGTGCCGCGCACCGTGCCCGATACCTTGCTGGTGCCGATGCGCTTGCGGTAGCGCACGGGCACTTCCACGGTGCGCAGGCCCTGGCGGGCGGCTTTCACCTGCATCTCAACCGTCCAGCCGTAGGTTTTGTCTTCCATGTGCAGGCCAAGGAGGGCAGGAGCGAGGATGGCCCGGAAAGGCCCCAGGTCAGTAAAGGTGCCGCCATAGCGCAGGCGCAATAGCCGCGAGGCCAGCCAGTTTCCGAAGCGCTGCTGGGGCAACAGCGCGCCGCGCTCCCGCACCCCCAGCGCCCGCGAGCCAATGACCATGTCGGCGGCGCCGGCCAGCAGCGGCGCCAGCAGGCTCGGGCATCTGCTCGGGGTAATCGGAGTGGTCGCCGTCGAGAAATACGACGATGTCGGGCTGTTCGGATTGAGCTTTGCCAAACACGTAGGCCATGCCGGCCAGGCAAGCGTAGCCGTAGCCGGGGCGGAGCTCGCGCAGCACGGTGGCGCCGCCCGCCCAGGCAGCGGTGCCGGTGTCGTCGGTCGAATTATTGTCTACCACTACCACTTCCTGCACCAGACCGACCGGAATTTCGGCCAGCACCAGCCCAATGGCTTTGGCCTCGTTGTGAGCCGGAATGATGACGCTAATGCGGGGCGGAGCCATGAAAGAGGAGCGGAGCCGGGCCGCCGCAAACAATAAGTGCGGCTCGCATGTGCTAACCGGGACACAAAGATGCCGCCGCCGCCGTAAAGCAGCGCGGTGCCGCAGCTTTGCGGCTGTATTTCATCAACTCAACCATGCTGCAGGTAGGCCAAACCGCTCCCGATTTTACCCTCAAAACCACCACCGGCGAAACCTTCCGCCTTTCCCAATTGCGGGGCCGCCACGTGGTGCTTTATTTCTACCCCAAAGACGATACCCCCGGCTGCACAGCCCAAGCCTGCAGCTTCCGCGACCAGTACGAAGATTTTAAAGACCTCGGCGCCGAAGTGGTGGGCATCAGCTCCGACAGCGAGAAGTCGCACCAGAAATTCACCGCCAAGCACAACCTGCCTTTCCAGCTGCTGGCCGATGAAAACGGCGAAGTACGCAAGCTCTACGAGGTGCCCCGCGCCATGCTGGGTTTGCTGCCGGGCCGCGTCACGTTCGTGATTGACAAAAACGGCGTCATTCAGTACATCTTCAACTCCCTGACCGGCGCTACCGACCACGTGAGCAAAACCAAAGAGGTGCTGCAGGGACTGCCGGCGTAGGGCTGGCTCATTGGGAGTAGCCGCCTGTCACGATGCGCTGGCCCAACCGCACGTCGGTGAGGCCAGGAACCTCTACCTCTTCACCATCTCACTTAATCGTCTGTCATGCTGAGCAGCGCGAAGCACCTTATCACGTTCGAACGAATCGTTGAGCCGTGAGAAGATGCTTCGCGCTGCTCAGCATGACAGGTGTGATTAAAGTATAGACTTGTTCCTGAAGTAGCCTTGGTACAAAAAAGAACGTCATGCTGAGCTTGTCGAAGCATCTCTACCTCAATACCAAATCAGATTAGTTGCGCGGTCGAGATGCTTCGACAGGCTCAGCATGACGTTCTTGTGTTTTGTTGAGGAACATGTCTTATCTATCGATGGTAATAGCCCTGATAATAATGCGCCGCTTTCAAGCCGTGAATTGAGCATAGACTAGGCATCTGCGTAGTAGGCAGTCCACTACCTATCAACTTATGCCTCGTTTCTTATTGCTCCTGCTACCCTTGCTGCTGGTAGCTGCTTCTGCTTCAGCTCAACCTGCTGTGCTCAATGCTATCCTCGACGGCTACGAGTATCCCTTTCCAGTGAAGGTGCTGCCCCTGAAGCTGGAGGGCCAGGCCCTGCGCATGGCCTACATGGACGTGCCGGCCGCTACCAAAGCCAACGGGCGCACCGTGGTGCTGCTCCACGGCAAGAACTTCTTCGGAGCCTATTGGCGCGAAACCATCAAGGCCCTGACGGCGGCCGGGTTCCGGGTAGTGGTGCCCGACCAGATTGGGTTTGGCAAATCCGACAAGGCCGACATCCATTATTCCTTCCACCAGGCTGGCCCGCAACACCCGGCACCTGCTCGATACACTGGGCGTTAAAAAGGCCGTCGTCCTGGGCCACAGCATGGGCGGCATGCTCGCCACCCGCTTCGCCCTGATGTACCCCGAAACCACCGAAAAGCTCGTGCTCGAAAACCCGATTGGGCTGGAAGACTACCGCGTAGGCGTGCCGTTCCAGAGCATCGACCAGGCCGAAGCTACCGAGCGCAAAAGCACCGAAGCCAGCATCCGCAAGTACCACGCAACCTACTACCCCAATGGCTACCCCACAGCCCACGACCAGTGGCTGCTGCCCCTGGCCGCTCAAACCAAAAGCCCCGACTTCCCGAAAGTAGCCCGCGCCAACGCCCTCACCTTCGACATGATTTACCAGCAGCCGGTGAGCTATGAGTTCAGCCGCCTCACGGTGCCCACGCTGCTCATCATCGGGCAGGAAGACCGTACCGTGGTGGGCAAAGGCCTGACAAAAGACCCCAAAGTGCTGGCGCAAATGGGGCAGTACCCAGCCCTGGGCCGTCGCACCGCCGCCCAGATTAAAGGTGCCAAGCTGGTTGAGCTAAACAAGGTGGGCCATATTCCGCACCTGGAGGCACCGGCGCAGTTTCATAAGGCGCTGCTGGCGTTTTTGAAGTAGGGCTTGGTGGCCCGGACTGTGATTCAATCTCTCTGCCATTGAGAACCGTTGTTGCCATGGCAAGTAGCTTTTGCTTGTTTAAACCACCGTTTCCCTTAACCAAGAGTTGGCCCGGCGCAGGGGCGTGCTTGACCCTGACGAGGAGCCTGGTGGTCGCCCTCCCGGGGTTGGCGCCCGCGGCCCCCGCAACGCCGCCAGGGCTAATGTCCTTTTCTGCACCCGTAAGTCCTTGAAGGGAAACGATTGGCGAGGGGATAAAGGTCGAGGGGAACGTCGGGAACCGTGCCCGAACGCCTGGTGCGGGGGCTTCCTGCGCCCTAAGTTTGCTTCCCTCGCACGTCGTGGTGCGGCCCCGGTTTCCGCCCTTTTCCCTTTGTCATGCCGTTCCTTCGCTCCCTTCTGGCCGCCGTGGCCTTCTTCTCGACGCTGGCTGGGGCCCATGGGCAACGGGTCGGAACGTTTTACAGTCATGTGATTGCGCGCTCGGACGCGGAAATGTTGTTTGCTTATTTCTATAACGGCAAAACCGGGGTCTACAAGTTCGACTTGACCACGGCGGCCATTACCCCGTTTTTGCCCCCAAACGGGCGTCATCCGGGGCTAACCCATGCCGCCGATGGCAAAAGCCTCTAGTGTGTCTACGCCCAAGGCGTCAACAACACGTACCACAATTACGTGGCGTCGATTCCGGAAGACGGCGCGTCGATTACCAACTTACTGGAAGCCAAACCGTTCCTCGCGGACGTGGCTATCACGCCGCGAGACGGCAAACTCTTCGCCCTCATGGCCGCGGACTTTGGCACTTCTTCGCCGCTGGTGCGGGGCCAGCCCCGGGTGATGGAAATCTACTCGCGGGATTCGGCAGCCAGCGGGTGGAAAAGGGAGTCCCAATTGAACGCCTTCGCAATAACCGGCCGGTTGAACCTCGACCCCACCCGCCCGCTGGCGTTTCTTAACCTGATGTTCCACCACCAGTACGACCCCCACGGACCGTACCAATTTGATTTGGTGAGCAAGGAGTTAACGTCTTTGGTGCCCGTGAACATGGCGCAGCTGCAGCCGTCCATTGCGAAAAGCAAGGCCGCAAAATCTTTTTTGTTGGACGACTTAAAAGCCGTGCCGAGTAAAGTGATGAATGGGTATTTCCTCTACAGCAACTATACTGTTTACCAGGTTGATGGCCAGTCCGGCCGGGCGGAAATTCATTATCCGAAAGCAGGCGACGAAAAAAGCAACGTCCGCTACTACGTCCTCAACGTCTCGACCCTGCACCGCTCGAACGGCATCGTGATGGTCTTGAAAAGAAACAGCAACTTGTTCATCCGGACGATTCAAGAAAACGGCCACCAACGCGAACTGCCGCTGGACATGACCCCTTACTTGCAGGATTTCTGAGGCGGAGGGCCAAGCGGCAGCGACAGCCTTGCGTCCTCTCGCGGGTGTGGAACCCGGCGCCCGCTTGTACTAATATTTGGCTCGTTTCCCTGAACCGCTACTTGTAGGTGCCGACAAGCTCTGCAAACCCGCTTCACCGTTCAGATTGAGTTCAGAAAACTGGTTCAGTTAGTTAAGTACAGAAAACCCTGTGTTGGAGATGAGTTTCGTGAACTCCTTTAATGACGTGTTTACGCGGCCCCATCACTGGCGCGAGTTTAGCGCAGCGTAACTCGTGACTTCACATTCGGGCGAGGCTGCGCCTCGCTTTAGAACGGTGCATTAGCACAACCTCATGGCGCGGTGCTGCCTTGCCGCTGCGCGGCAGTGGAGGTACAACCTCCACATCACTGGTTGACACGAGTTACGCTGCGCTAAACTCGCGCCAGTACGGGGAAGTTGATTAATGCTTACTTGAATATGTAGATGTCATTGACGCCTTGTCGTACTATTGCGCTAATGATTTTGGCCTCAACCCACTTTTGGCCATATTTAAAATCACTTACTAATTCCTTTCTGATATGTCCGGTTTGTTTGTTGAAATTTTAAAGCGTGCTCAGAATGAAAAGCGCCTTTTGGGAGTACGAACCAGCCAGTCCGATGGAAGATTTTCAGTGGGTTACGTCATCAATTACAGCGACGAAATAATCATGTTGCGCGTGATTAACCGGGATGGAATGCAGACAGGAATTCAGTCTTACCACATGGAGGAAGTTTTCCAACTCGACTTCGATGACCGCTACATCCGAAACATTGAACTTAAGGAGAACAACCTTGACAAAGTGTACGCCGGAATCAAATCGCCAGCTTTCATGGAGCAGGAATACCTGACTATCCCGTTGCTACTAACCCGTGCAATGCAATTGCAGCAACTCGTGTTTTTGTCTACTCAGGTGGGAGCAGATTTGTATGGGTATGTACGTGAGCTTACGGAGCAAGAAGTGTTGCTACAGTGCTACACTGAATATGGCGAGCCTGATGGATTAACGGTAATTCGAGTAGACAACATTCGAAACTTCGTTTGGAGCGACGAAGACACCCGCATGATAGAACTGCATTTGAAGCAGCGTGTACTATAGAATCCGCAGCGAGTCCGCGTGTATAAGCTGCGAGCCCTGGTAGCGGCCTTCGCGCGGGCCATTCTCCAGGTTGAGCACCCCGCGGGGGCAGGCGGTGCTGCACAGGCCGCAGCCCACGCACGAAGCCCGGATGATGGGCTCGCCGCGCTGGGCATATTGCTTCACGTCGATGCCCATCTCGCACACGTTGGAGCAGTTGCCGCAGCTGATGCACTGGCCGCCGTTGGTGCTGATGCGGAAGCGGGAGAAGTGCTTTTGCAGCAGGCCCAGGTAGGCCGCCATGGGGCAGCCGAACCGGCACCACACCCGCGAGCCCAGAATGGGGTAGAAGCCCACCCCAATCACGCCCGAAAACACGGCACCGATGGCGAAGCCGTACCACCTGGCCGCCACGTTGCCCACTTCGCCGAGCAGGGTGCTGTTCATCGCAAAATTGACCCACAGCAGCACGGTGATGGCGGTGATGATGGCCAGAATGGGGTAGATGAGGCGCACTTCCCAGCGCCAGGCCGCGCGGCTTTTGTCGGAGAGCTGGCGGTAGGGGTCGCCGGCGGTTTCGGCCAGGCCGCCGCAGCCGCACACCCAGGAGCAGTACCAGCGCTTGCCGTATAAATACGTGAGCACCGGCGTGGCCAGAAACGACATCACCGCGCCCCAAAACACCATGAACACGCCCAGGCCGCCATTCTGAACTAGCGAAGTGACAGTGCCCGGAAACAGGTAATCGTACTTCAGCGGCCAGAAGTAGCTGAAATAATACTCCGGCTGCTGGAAAAACTGCAGCAGCCCGGGGATGATAAAGGCAAACCCCAACTGAAAGAACATCACCGAGCCGGTGCGGATAAGCTGGTAGCGCGAGTGGCGGTATTTCCAGAGCGCGCGGCCGCCCATAACCAAGATGGCCAGGGTGTAGAACGTGCCGTAGAGGAACCACTGGTCGGCGGGCCGGGCGCGCAGCCACTGGCTGAATCCGTCGAGGCCGTGCACCAGGTTGTTGAGCAGGCCGAAGTTGCCCTGGCCGTTATCGCCGCTGTACCAATAGAGCACCACGTAGAAGCCCGTGAGCACGAGGCCCGTGACCCACGCCACCGCGCCGCGCCCAGTGCTGGAGCGCAGCCACAGATTGTTCTGCTGCACCCCCGCCGGGTGTTGGCCAAACTTCAGCCAGCTCCAGGCCAGCGTGCCTGCGCTCACCAGCCCCAGGGCCAGATACAGCCAGGTTTTTTGGCGGTCCAGGTCGGCATCGGCCAGGGCCAGGAGCAGGGCCAGCAAGCCGCCGGCTACTACCGCTAGCGTAAGCTTTTCAGCCCAGGAGGTAGCGGGTAGTGGCGGCGTGGCGAGCGTTGGGGTCATTGGTGAATTTTAAATCCAGGTAGTTGGGCTATCCTATTGAGCTGGATAAAATAAGAGGCCTATTCTGATAGATGACCATCACGTGTATGACCGTCATGCAGAGCGCAGCGAAGCAACTTTACCGCAGTAGTAATTAATGCTAGCTCAACGAAGCGGGCAAGATGCTTCGCTGCGCTCTGCATGACGGTCTTTTAGTAATGAGCCGAGGCTTAATGGTGATGCTCGTGCGGCTCGTCGGGCTTGCCAAACAGGTTGATGAGGGTGCCGACCACGTAAAAGCCCGCCCAGCAGACGTAGAGCCAGTTGAAGCCGGCGGGAGTGTGCCGCACAAAAAAGTGCAGAATCAAATGCGCCCCGGCACTCATCAGCAGGCCCGTGAGGGCGATGAACTGGAAGCTGTTGAGGGCCGAAGGGCGGTATAGTTTGGATAAGTCCACGGAAGAAATGCTAGTGAGTGAAGCGGGCAAACAGGCCTTTTTCTGCTTCAGCGTGACGTGTTGCTGAGGAAACTGGTGGTTGAACGCCGCCACCATGGCCGGTTCGTGCTGCGGAAAAAACTCCGGGTCAAAATTAGCCGCGCCCAAGTGAGCCAGCACGGCGGCCACTGGCGTGCGCTGCTCTATCCACCGTTCGCATACGTCGTGGCGCAGCCGCAGCCCCAGGGCATTGAACCCAACCACGGCGTGGGGCGCCTCCTGGCGGAAGTATACGCGAAACGCCGCCCGGGCCGAGGGATGTTCCCAGTAAAAGCTTTCCAGGCCCGGGGTGGGGCCGGCCGGGGCCTGGCCGTAGGTCTGGTACTCGAGGTTGAAGAACTTGGCCGAGTTGAACCACACGCCGCGCCGGTAGGGGGTGGGCTGCCCGCAAATGGTGTGGGCCACAGTTTCGCCCTGCATGCGCCCGGTGTACCAGAGCTGCTCGATGAGCACTTGGCCGGCGGCGGGCCTACGGTGCTGGGCGCAGTCGCCGGCCGCGTACACGTGGGGCACACTGGTGCGCAGGTACTCATCGACCAAGATGCCGCGGTCGTTTTCCAGATTGGCGGTTTTGGCCAGGGCGAGGTTGGGCGTCACGCCGGTAGCCAGCCCCACCCATTGGCAGGGAATTTCCTCGCCGGCAGAGGTCACCACGGCCCGCACCCGGCCACGGGCGTCGCCCAGAATATCGCGCAGCTCGGTGCCGTAGCGCACAGGCACGTGGTTTTCCTGAAACTGGCGGTCTATTAGGTTGGCTTCTTCGGGCGGCAGCACGTTGCCCCAGTAGCGGGCGTCGCGCACCAGCACCACGGCCTCGATGCCGCGGCTGTGCAGCATTTCGGCCAGCTCCACGCCGATGAGGCCGCCGCCCACCACCACGCCGCGGCTGATGCCGTGGGTGTCGCGGGTCATGGCTTCAAGGTCGGGCAGATTGTAGAGGCCCTGCACGCCGGCCAGGTCCTGGCCGGGCCAGTCGTAGCGCGTGCTTTCCGAGCCGGTGGCCAGCAGCAGCTGGTCGTAGCTGAGGGTGGTGCCGTTGTCGAGGGTCAGCAGGTTTTCATCGGTGCTGAGGGCCGTAGCGGTGGCGTGCACGAGGCCCAGGCGGTTTTCGTCCCAGAACCAGTCTTCGTAGGGCTTGATGTCCTGCGGACGCAGGTGGCCCATGTACACGTACATCAGCGCGGTGCGCGAGTAGTGGTGTGCGCTTTCCGACGAGACGATGGTGATGCGGGCATCGGGCTGCAGCCGGCGCACGGCCAGGGCGCACGTCACGCCGGTAATGCCGTTGCCGATGATAACCAGATGCATGGTTGTAGTTATAAGTCAAAGAAAGAGAAGCAACCCGTCAAATGTAGCCGGGGCCGACGCACAATCCGGCAGCGGGGCTGCCTACGTTTGTGGCCCAATGATTGACCAGCCGACGTGTCAACCTTCCAACGCGTCAGTTGTTACGCTTGCCTGAATTTACGCTTATGACCTTCCTTATGGATTTGCGCCGCTTTTTCACGCTTGCCGCTGCGCTTGGGCTGTTGGCCCTGCCCGGTGGAGCGGCCCTGGCCACGCCGCCTCCGGCCAGCTTTCCGGCAGCCACATCAGCCTTTTTAAGTAAGTATGTGGATGCCAGTGGCAATGTCAACTACGCCGCCATCAAGCGCAACCCGGCAGACCTGCAGGGCTTGCTCCTGCGCGTCGAAGCATTCGATGCGGCCGCGGCCAGGCCCGCCGACCGCGAAGCGTTTTACCTGAACGCCTACAACCTGCTCGTGATTGGCGAAGTAGTGGCGCGCTATCCGCTGGCATCGGTAGAGAAAGTGCCGGGCTTCTTCGATAAAAACCTGGTGAGCGTGGCCGGCGAAAAGCTGACGCTGAACGACCTGGAAGCCAAAAAGCTGCGCCAGCCCTACGCCGACCCGCGGGTGCACTTCGCGCTGGTGTGCGCCGCCAAAGGCTGCCCCCGCCTGAGCCGGACCGCCTACGCCGCCACCTCGCTCGATGCCCAGCTCACGGCACAGGCCCGGAAAGTGCTGCAGGACCCGGCCTTTATTCGGGTCGACGACCAGGCCCGGAAGGTGCAGCTGTCCCAGATTTTCAAATGGTACGAGGCCGACTTTAAGGCTAGTGGCAAAACCGGCGTGGCGTACGTCAACCAGTTCCGGGAAGGCAAGACCATTCCGGCCACCTATAGCGTGGAATACTACTCCTACGACTGGGCCCTGAACAGCCAGAAATAAGCCAGCTCAAGAAGTTGAGCTAAACTGTGGTTGAGCCAGCGAAAAAGCCGGGGCGGGTAACGCGCCCGGCTTTTTCGTAACGGAATGGCTGGGGTTGCGTAAGCCTGTGAACACTAGCATCCCACCACTTTAGCGCCACTACTTATGATTCCCGACAATATCTCCGGCGACGGAACCGACCCGAACGAGGGCGAAAACGCCGACATTACCGAAAACAAGAACTTCCCGAAAAACGAAGAGCTGGAGCGGCAGAAAGCCTATAAGCAGGACCAGAGCAACAACAAAGCCAGCAACGACCCCTCGGCTGCCCGCAACACCGGCGCCAACGGCTACACCCAGCGCGACAACCAGAAAGACCAGCTCGGTAACCTACACATTGGCGGCTCCGAAACGAGCCCCCAGGGTGGCAACGACCACCACGCCGCCGGCGAGCAGGCCCAGGGCCCCGGCTTCGAGGCCGAGGGCAGCATCGAGCCTGGACCACAACCTGCGCACCCGCGACCAACCCTTCGGCGAAAAAACTGCTACCGGCGCGCCCACGCCTGCCGGCCGCAACGAATCCATCAGCGACGAGTAAGGCCAGTTGAGCTAATACTCGACCCCACGTGAAGCGGGGCCGGCACCCAGGTATTTTGCCTGCGCGCCGGCCCCGCTTCTGTATTTACGAGGTACGGTGCCTCAGCAGGACTGTGCATACTTTGGTGCTTGCGAAAAAACTCGACCGTGAAAGCGGATAACCCGGCAAAAGCTTAACTTGCGGGGCATTGTTGCCACTCTGAATTTTGTAAGGACTGGCCAGCTCACAACCGCTTTAATTTCCCTTCAAAAACCTCAAATAGAAATTATGAATTCAGAAAATTTACCCAAAACTGAACAAGAACAGTACGACCCCAACCTCGAAGCGCAGGACGAAGACGTGATGTCGGGCGGCAACAACCGGCTGATGTACGTGCTGGTAGCGGTGGTGCTGGCGCTGGTGGTGGGCTACGTGGCCCTGCCCAAGGGCGGCGGCAGCGGCATGGCGTCGGTGACGCCGACGTTCATGCTCGACGATGCCGCCGTGACCGCCACGGCCCCGACCTCGGCCGATAGCATTGCCGCCGGCCTCAAGACTGCTCCGGCGGCCACGCCTGAGGAAGAGGAGGAGGACGCCCCCAAAACCGCGGCCAAGCCCGTGGTAGCTGCCAAAGCCCCGGCCGCGGCTCCAGCAGCTGTTGCGGTTACGGAAGCCGCCCCCGCGCCCGCCCCGGCTCCCGAGCCCGTAGCCGAAGCTCCGGCGGCGGCTCCCGAGCCCGCCGCACCCGCCAACGTCACGATGGCCGGCCGCATTCTCGATGAAAACGGCCGCCCGTTGGTAGGCGCCACGGTTTTGGTGAAAGGCAGCAGCAAAGGCACCAGCACCGACGCCAACGGCAACTACTCCATCGAAGTACCCGGCGGCGAAGACCACAGCCTGATTTTTGGCTACGGCGGCTACGACGACGAAATTGTTCGCGTGAGCGGCTCCAAGCCCGTGAACGTGACCCTCACGCCCCGCGCCAAAGCCAGCAAAAAGCGTCGCTAGTTATCTGCCGCGCATACCGGCACATTTTGACACAAAAAAGGCCTCCCTGCGGAGGCCTTTTTTGTGCGAAGTGCGTCGGGGAAATAGAGCTAGGCTTGCGAGCGTTTGCCAAAACCGCGGCCAAACAGGAAGTACACCGGCAGCCCCAGCGCCACCAGGCCCAGGCCGCGGCGCGAGAACTCGGCGGTGTCGGGCGCGATGAGCAGGATGATGCAGAACGCGCTGGCCAGCAGGATGTACAGTCCCGGCACCACCGGGTAGCCCCAGGCGCGGTAGGGGCGGGGCGCCTCGGGACGGGTGCGGCGCAGCACAAAAATGCCGATAATGGTAACCACGTAAAACAGAATCACGGCAAACATCACGTAGTTGAGCAGCTGGCCGTAGGAGCCGCTCAGGCAGAGCAGGCAGGCCCACAGGCACTGGGCCCAGAGGGCGCGGCCGGGCACGCCGGCGCCGTTGAGCCGGGCTAGGCTGGGGAAGAACAGGCCGTCTTTGGCCATGGCAAAATAAGCCCGCGAGCCGCTCAGGATGATGCCGTTATTCGCCCCGAAGGTGCTGAGCATGATGAGCACGGCCATGATGTAGGCGCCGGCCTTACCCAGTACCGACTCGGCCACGGCGGTGGCTACCCGGTCGTCGGCGGCGTACTGAATGCCGCGGCCGGCCAGGGTGGTGGCTTCCGGCGAGCCGTGCAGCGGCAGCACCAGCAGGTACACCACGTTGATTAGGATGTAGAGGGCCGTAACGATGGCCGTGCCGATGGCCATGCTGCGCACCAGCGTGCGCTCAGGGTTCTGGATTTCTTCGCCGGCAAAGCCGATGTTGTTCCAGGAGTCGGACGAGAACAGCGAGCCGGTCATGGCCATGCCGATGGCAATGACCAGGGCGCTGCCGCTGATGGGCACGGCCAGGCCGCTCACGCCGGGAGCCGGCGAGCGGGTGGCCGACCAGAGGTCAGCGAAGTTGGCCTGAATGGCTTCGTGGTTCATGCCCAGGGCCACGCCGAACAAAATGAGCAGGCCCAAAGCAATGAGCTTGGTGCTGCCCAGCACGTTCTGAATGAGCTTGCCGGTGCGCACGCCCTGCGCGTTGAGCGCCGTGATGGCGATGATGAGGATGATGGCCAGCAGCCTGCACGCTGCTGAACTCGAAGCTGCCGGCCTGAAACAGCACGTTCTTCACGCTGAAATACGGCACCAGCACGCCCGTAAACTTGGCGAAGGCCACGGCCACGGCCGCAATCACCCCAGTCTGGATGACGAGAAACAACGTCCAGCCATAAAGGAAGGCCGTGAGGCGCCCGAAGGCCTCGCGCAGGTACACGTACTGCCCCCACCTTGGGGAACATGCTGGCCAGCTCGCCGTAGCTGATGGCGCCGGCCATGGTGATGAAGCCGGTGAGCAGCCATACCACCAGCAGCCAGCCGGCGCTGCCCACCTGCCGGGCAATGTCGGCCGAGACGATGAAGATGCCCGAGCCTATCATGCTGCCCGTGACGAGCATAATGGCATCGAAGAGCGTGATGGCCCGTTGAAAATGAGGTTGTGAGGGTTGAGGTTCGGTCATAGGGAAACAAAGATTTTTGTCAAAGAAAAGCAAAAGCCCCGCCGTGGACCGCGGGCCCCGCGAAACGCGACCGTAAAACCCTGAATTTGGCCGCGGCTTAATTCCGGTTTTTCCCTTATCTCACAGGTTTCTGCCAGTTGGGCTGGCTCAACTTTGAGCGTGTCCAAACATAACAGGCCGTCATGCTGAGCCTGTCGAAGCATCTTTACCCCAGTACTAAACTCAATCGGTTGTCATGCTCATCTGGCGTCCGCCTGCGAAGCATCTTCTCACGGCTCAACGATTCGTGCAAACGTGAGAAGGTCCATCGCGCTGCTCAGGATGACAGCCGAAGCGGTGGATTGGCTTCGCCGGCGTTAGATTCGACCAGCGGACGCCAGATAATGCACGACGTTTCATTTTACATCCTATTTGGATAGGCTCCTAGAAATAGTCAGTTTGTTTTGTCTGTGAAACGAGGTAGAGACGCAATATTTTGCGTCTTGTCGTGTGCGCCACGTGGGTGTTGTTCAGCGATGAGACGCAAAATATTGCGTCTCTACTTCGTTCTTAGGGCTGGGCCAGCGGGCGAAATCTCACCCTCGCCCAGGGGATATTCGGGACTTTAGGCCCGTCTTTGGCGGTGCTGTTGAGCTGGGTAGCAGCCGCAACCTGCCTTACGCCGTACTTTCGTCGCCCGTCATCCGCTTCCCTTCGCATGTCCCGAAAGCACCTGGCGTTATACACGGCGCTGCTTCTGCTCCTGGCGCTGGCCACTTATGTCTATTACCGGCGCACCCTCGCGGCCGCACCGGTAGACCCGTATTCCCTGGTGCCCAACGACGCGGTGCTGGTGGTAAGCACGCACGACCACCCCGCCCTGGTGCGCCACCTGCAGGAAACCGACCTCTGGGACAACCTCACCGCCGTGCGCTACTTCCAGCAGGGCGCCGGGCACCTGGCCCTGGCCGATAGCCTGACCGGCGGCAGCAGCCGGCGGCGCAGCGGCCTGCTGGCCCTGTTGGGCCGCAAGCTGGTCATTACCTCCCTCCACGTCACGGGGCCTGGTGAGTTTGACGTGCTTTACCAGATACCCCTGACCCGTGTGAGCGAGTACCGGCAGGTGCGGAGCCTGCTCGAAACCCTGGGCCGCGACGAGCGGTACCGCCTCGCCACCCGCGACTACGAAGACCAGGAGCTCACCGTGCTCACGGAGCGGCGCAGCGAGTTCAGCCTCACGGTATTCAACTACCGCAACCACCTGCTGGTGAGTGCCAGCCCGGGACTGATAGAAGCCGTGGTGCGCCGGCTGGCCCACCCCGATGCGCCGACCGTACTGGCAGCGTTCGGCTCTACCGATATACTGAAGCTGCGCGGCCTGGACGCATCGCTGATGGTGAACTACCGGCGCCTGCCGCAATTTCTGGACGTGCTATTCCGGCGCGATGCCCATGGGCAGTTCGACCAGCTCGCCGGGCTGGTTTCAGAAGGCCTGCTGGGCCTGAAGCTGGCCGGCAGCCGGGCCCAGGCCTGCAAGGCTTCTCGAACCCCGAAACGGCCAGAGGCACGCTGCAGCAGCGCCTGCGCGGCCAGCCCGCCCAGCCCCTGGGCCTACGCGACCTGATGAGCACCCGCACAGCCATGCTGCTGCACCTCGGCGCCAACCCAGCCCGGACCTGGCCCCAGGCGCCCCGGCGCTTTGCACCCGATACACTGGGGCGTAGTGCGGGCCTAGACAGCCTGCGCGCCACTTTCGGCGGCGAGATGGCCGTGTGCTACCTGGCCGCCAGTGCGGCCAGCAGCCGGCCGGGCCGCCTGGGGTTTGTGCGCTGCCCGAAACCGGCCCGCACCGCGCAGTGGCTGGGCCGCCTGCGCCGGCTCTATGGCAGCTCGCCGGCCTTCACCAAAGTGGGGCCCTACCAGATAAATCCCGTGGGCTTTCCCGAAGAGGCCGTGCTGGGCCCGCTGCTGGAGCCCGCCCAGCCCTACGCCGTGGAGGCCCGCCCGGGCGCCGGCGTGCTGGTGGGCAACTACCTGGTACTGTCCGACGAGCAAACCCTGAACGGATATTTGGCCGACGTGGTGGCCGGCCGTACCTGGGCCCAAACCCCGTCGCAGGTTTCTTTTTGCAGGAAACGCTGCCCCGCGCCCGCCTCAGCGTCTTCATCGACACCCGCAACAGCTGGAATGCGCTGCTGGGCGCCCTCACCGAGGAGCGGCGGGCGGGCCTGCTGCGCAACGAGGCCTTGTTTAAGCGCTTTCCCCAGATAGCGCTGCGCTGGTGCCGGCCGAAAACGAGCGTGCCCCCGAGGCCCAGTATTTTACCCAGCTCCTGCTCCGGCACCCCGACCTGGGCCCGGCCCAAACCGTGGCCGGCGGCGCGGCGGCCAATGGCCGGGTGCTCACCTTCAAATACCCGCTGGTGGGCCGGCCTACGCTGCTGCCGGCCATGGGCACGCGCATTCCCGCCGTAGTGGTCCAGGATTCGGCCCGGGTGCTGCATTTTGTGAGCGCCGACAACACCGTAACGTGGTCGGATACGCTGGCGGGGCCGGCCGTGGGAGTGGGGCTGCTGCCCAGCGGCGGCGGCGTGCCGGGCGGCCTGCTGCTGGGCGCCGGCCACCGCCTGCACCTGCTCGCCAACGACGGCCGTGATGTGCTGCCCTTTCCGCTCAACCTGCCCGATTCGGTGCGCGTGGCCAAGCTGCTGGCCGCCCCCGGCAGCCGCACCGGCGCCCCGGCCCGCCTGCTGGCCACCACGGCCGGCAATGCCCTGATGCTGCTCGATGCCAAAGGCAGCTTGTTTCCCGGCTGGCAGCCCAAGCGCCTCGATTTTCCGTTGGCCGGCAACCCCGCCTTGCTCAGCGTGAACGGGCGCGATATTGTGCTGGTGCCCCTCCAAAACGGCTACGTGTACGCTTTCGATGGGCAGGGCAACTTGTTTCCCGGCTTTCCGCTGAGCGTGGGCGGGCGGCTGGCCGGCGACGTACTGGTGCAGGCCGGTACCACGCTGGGCCGTACCCGTCTCACCGTCGTGAACCAGCACGGCGAGCCTGGTGACCTTCAACCTGAGCGGCGACATTATCACCCGGAAGCGGGTGGCAACCTGGAGCCGCACGGCCCGCTTTCGCCTTGTGCCCGACGCCCAGGGCCGCACCTTCGTGGTGACGCGCGAAGACGGCAACCAGGCTCGACGTATACCTGCCCGGGCGGCCGGCGCCGCTGTTCACCCAGCGCTTCGTGACCTCGGGCATGAAGCCCGTGCAGTTCTTTGACTTTGGAAAAGGACGCCTCGTGGTGGCCGTGACGGAGACCGGGCCGGGGCAGGTGTTTCTGTACGACGGGCAGGGCCGCTTGCTGGGCGGCGACCCCTTGCCGAGCACCGGCACGGGCATAGGCCTCGCCTACGACGCCACCACCGACAGCTACCGCCTGGTGCGCCTGGTGGGCCCCGAGCCGCGCCGCACCGAGCTCAAAGTGGCGCTGCCGTAGCTCAACTTTTCTTTTTTCTGCCCGGTGCGCGATGTCGGGTTTAGCTCATGAATAGTTCTTTTTCCACGGGCCTGGTGGTGGGCAAGTTCTGGCCGCCCCACCGCGGCCACCAGGCTCCTGCTCGAAACCGCCGCCGCGCAGGTAGCCGAGCTGGTGGTACTGGTGTATGCCAATCCCGACTCGGGCACCATGCCGGCCGCCACGCGCGCCCAGTGGCTGCGCGACCTGTACCGGGGCGACGAGCCTGGCCGACGGGCCGCGCATCGGGGCCACGCCGCTGCGCATAGTGGCCCTCACGGCCGAAGCTGACGGCGTGACGCCAGACGCAGCCGACGACAGCACGCACCGGGAATTCGTGCGGCAGTGGTTGAGCCGCCAGGGCATTCGGGTAGCGGTGGTGTTCAGCAGCGAGGCGTACGGCCCGGGCTTTGCCGAACACCTGGGCGCGGCCCACGTGACGGTAGATGCGGCCCGTCGGCAAGTGCCCGTATCGGGCACGCTGGTGCGCGACAATCCAGCTCAATTTGCTCAATACCTGCACCCGCTGGTAGCGGCGCAGCTGGGTGCCGTGCCGCCCGGCCCGGTGCCGCGGGTGGTGCTGCTGGGAGCCGAAAGCAGTGGCAAATCGACCTTGTGTGCGGCCCTGGCCGAAGCCTTTGATACCACGTGGGTGCCCGAGTACGGCCGCACCCTGCACGAGCAAAAGCACGGCAACCTCGACTACGAAGACCTGCTCTACATAGCCCGGCGCCACGCCGAGCTGGAAGATGAAGCCGCGGCCCAGGCCCGCGGGGTGCTGTTTTGCGACACCAATGCCGCTACCACCGCACTGTATTCCTACTATTATTTCCACCGCTGCGACCCCACGCTGCAGGCCATGGCGGCCGTATGCGGGCAGCGGTATGCCCACACGTTTGTGTGCGCGCCCACCGTGCCCTTCGAGCAGGACGGCTGGCGGGGGCCGGAGGCGTTGCGCAGCTTCCAGCACGGCATGATACTCATGCAGCTCGACTTTTATAGAATTCCCTACACCTTGGTCAGCGGCACGGTAGCCGAGCGGGTAGCGAAGGTAAGGGGGCAGCTATAACAGATTCATAATCGTTGTGCATGGTAGGGCCTCATACCCGGCCCATCTCCGGTGGCGCGTACGTAGCGCGGACTTTTAGTCCGCGTCCCCGGCGGAAACCCGAACGACACCCAAACGGCACGCGGACGCGGACTAAAAGTCCGCGCTACAATCGGCTGGCTCCCCCTTTCCACCGGAGAGGCGCTAGGGGTGAGGCTCTTTGCCACATGGCTAACGCTGCTTTGAGAGCCAGCCTTTGCGCCAGAAGTAGAACAGCTGCCCCACCACCATCAGGGCCATGAGGCCGAGCACGGCGGGATAGCCCCAGGGCTGATACAGCTCGGGCATGTTGAGCGGGTTAGGGCCCGCGGGCGGAGCTTCGCGCTGGAAGTTCATGCCGTACACGCCGGCCACGAAGCTGAGCGGAATGAAAATGGCGCTGATGATGGTCAGCACTTTCATTACCTCGTTCATGCGGTTGCTCTGGTCCGAGAGAAATAGCTCGGTGAGGCTGGTGATGTTTTCGCGGTAGCTTTCGGCCAGGTCCAGGGCCTGCATGGCATGGTCGTAGGCATCCTTGAAAAAGAGCTTGATTTCGTCGGGCATCACCTCTTCGGGCATGCGCAGGATTTCAGAGATTTTGTCGCGCTCCGGGTACACCAGCCGCCGAAAGCGCACGATGTCCTTTTTGATGCGCAGAATGCGGTTGAGCATGCGGCGCTCGCGGCGCTCCGAGAAAATCCGCTCTTCCAGCCCTTCGATGTAGTCGCCGATGGCGGCCATGGTGGGGAAGTAATGGTCGATGACGACGTCGGTGAGGGCGTAGGCCAGGTACAGCGACGACTTGCGCTTCATCTGGCTGAAGTTGCTGCGCAGGCGGGCGCGCAGCGAGTCGAGGCAGTCTTCGTAATCGTCCTGGAAGCTGAGCACGTAGTTGGGCCCGGTGAAGAGCGAGAGCTGGTCGTCGTCGATTTCCAGGTCGGAAGTAAAGTCCGTCATGCGCGAAACCAGAAACAGCCGGTTGTCGCCGAATATGTCCACTTTGGCCCGCTGGAAATCCCCGAGCACATCTTCCATCTGCAGCGGGTGCAGGTCGAAGTCGTCCCGGAGGCGCTCCATCAGCC
This sequence comes from Hymenobacter humi, assembly GCF_042665855.1. Classification (NCBI taxonomy): domain Bacteria; kingdom Pseudomonadati; phylum Bacteroidota; class Cytophagia; order Cytophagales; family Hymenobacteraceae; genus Hymenobacter; species Hymenobacter humi. The sequence goes on from NZ_JBHTEK010000001.1 coordinate 2,807,125, forward strand.
CAATGTCGCCGTAGCCGCGCACGTCTATCCAGTGCTTGAGCTCGGGGTGGCTCTGAAAGCTGGCCCAGAGGTCGTCGTAGTTCTGGTACTCGGCTTCCGTAAGGGTCGATTCGTCGTACGAAATCAGGAAAAGGCGCGGCGGCAGGGCGCCTTCCTTCACCATGAGCGCGCCGGGGCGCTGGCCCAGGGTCTGGGTTTGCTGGCGGGCCTGCTTGATGGCCTCCCGGTCGGTAATGCCGTAGCCGGGGCCTTCCATGGCGTCAGGGTCCAGCTCAACGGATTGGTCCGGCACGGCTTTGGGAACAGAATTGGTGGGGGTCATGCGCGATGGAAATGAAAGAAGCGGACCAGCCGCTTGGGGCGTCATACGCCCGGCCGCCCGGCCAGGATGCCGCCCACGGGCAGGCATCCGCGGCATGGGAGGGCCGGAACGCTGGCCTAGCGCCGGTTCTGTGCCGTACTTTGTCGGGAGAGCGACGAAATTTAAGTTTGAAATTAACAGATTCCTTTGTTAGCGCCGACGCCGTCGTGCGAATGCCCCCGCCCGGGCTGCTGGTGTGGGTGGCCGAAAGCGGGGCTGGCGGCCCGGCCGCACCGCGCCTGCCGCTGGCGTTCGAGTCGTTTCTGTACCTGCGGCCCGCGCACCTGGCTCTGCAGGCCGCGGCCGGGCCGGTACTCAGCTTGTATCTGGAAGACCCCGTGGCCGGCCGCACCGTGGCCCAGCCTGCACTGCACGCTTTCGGCCGATAGCGCCGTAGCCCACAGCCCCGCCCGGGCCCCATTCGGAGCCGTGCAAATGGCGCCCGGCGTATCGGTACCGCAGCTGCACCAGGCTGCTGGACGCGGCGGAAGCTGCCCTGCGGCAGCGCGGCATCCGGATGCTGGCCCTGCGCAGCTATCCCTTTGCCTACGACCCCGCAGGCGCCGCCGTGCTGGCCGAGGCCCTGCGGCAGCGCCACTACCGCGTTGCCCTGGCCGAGCAAAATTACCATCTCGACCCCGGCCGCGGCTACGAAGCCCACCTGCACCCCTCGGAGCGCCGCCGGCTGCACAAGTGCCGCCGCTACGGCCTGCATTTCGAGCAGGAGCCGCCGTTTCTGCTGCCCGCGGCCTACGCTTTTATCCAGGCCTGCCGGCAGGAGCGGGGCCAGGAGCTTTCGCTGCCGCTCGAGCGCGTGCAGGAGCTGTTTCGCAAGTTCCCGTGGGAGCATTTCCTGTTCTCGGTGCGGCAGCCCAATGGGGAGTGGGCTGCGCTCACGGTAGCCATCCGGGTGCATGAGAACGTGCTGTATAATTTTTACCCGGCCAGCCCATTGCGCTGCAATAGCCTGAGCCCGGTGGTGCTCCTGAACGAAGGCCTGCATGCCTTTGCCCGCGCCAGCGGCATTGCCGCGCTCGACTTGGGCACCTCGACGCTCGACTCGGGGCCCAATGCCTCGCTGCTGCGCTTCAAGCGGCACCTGGGCGGTGTGGCGGGCCTGCGCCTGAGCTGGGAAAAGACGCTGTAGGGAGGGTAAAGTGGCATTAGAGAGGTTACGAGGCGAGGGCCAGCCCGTACAACGACCCCGAAACCGCTCCAAGTAGCCCCGCAGCAACGAAACGGAGAAGCAGGCGGGACTCAGGGTGCCGTAATTTGCCGGGCCTTATTGTTTGATTGCCGTGCCACCCGTGCTCAAAGCTCCTGCCACTTCTCTGCCGCCTTCCATCAGCATCTGGCGGGGCTTTGTGCGCAGCTCGCTGGGAACGGGCGTGGCGGTGGGGGCGCGAGCGGCGGGCGCGCTCATCCTCAATAAGCTGTTTGCGACGCTGGCGCCGGCGGGCGGGCTCACACTGTTGGCTCAATTTCAGAACCTGATGGCCTTGTTCACCACGCTGCCCAACGACGGCGTGCACGTGGGCCTGTTGAAGTACCTGGCGCCGCTGCAGCCTGGCAGCCCGCGCTACCGCATGTGGCTGGGCTCCGCCGTCGGCCTCAACGCCGCTATCCTGTTGGCCGGGTGCGTGCTGCTGGCGGTGCGGGGGCCGGTGGGCTGGGGGTGGGGCAGCGTGGCGGCCTTTTTGGTGGGCACGGCGCTGCTCACGGGCCAGGGGCTGCTGGGGGCGGCGCTGCTCGCGGCCGGTAAGCTGCGGGCGTACATTGCTTTATCGGTGATGCTGGCCGCGCTGGGCACGGGAGGCGCAGGCGCGGCACTCTGGCTGCACTTTCCACTCCCGGTGGTGCTCTCCTCTTACCTGCTGGCGCAGGGCCTGACGGTGGTGCCGGCCCTGGTGCTGGCCGCCCGGGCCGGTTTGCTGCAGCACCTGCGGCTGGGCGCGCCGGTCAGCCGGACGGCTTTACGCGGGTTGAGCCAGTTTTTGCTGATGGCGGTGAGTACCCTGCTTTTTGGCAAAGCCGTCGACTACGTGCTGCGCGACTACCTGCTGGCCACCTTTGGCCCGGCCCGCACCGACTTGTGGCAGGCCGTAGCCAAGCTCTCCGACAACTACACCATGGTGTTTGCAGCCGTGATGAGCAGCGTGTTTTACCCGCGGCTGGCGGCCCTGGCGGGGCAGCCCCGGGCCGCGCGTAGCTACCTGCTGGGCGTGCTGGCGCTGCTGGCGCCCGTGCTGGCGGTTGGGTTGGGGCTGATTTTTGCGTGCCGCAACTGGCTGCTGCCGCTGCTGTTTGCGCCGCACTTGCTGGAGGCCCGCCAGCTGCTGGCCCCGCAGCTGCTGGGCGACTGGGCCAAGTTCCTGAGCTGGATTTTTATTTTTCAGCTCACCGCTAAAGCCCGGACGGGGCCGTACGTGGTGGTGCAGGCTGGCTCGGCGGCGGTGTTTGCGGCGCTGCTGGCAGTGCTGCTGCCGCGCTTTGGCCTAGAAGGGGCGGTGCTGGCCCACGCCGGCCGCTACGGGCTGCTGCTGATAGCCTGCGGGGGCTTTTATTTAAGAATGAAGAATGAAGAATGAAGAATGAAGAATGAAGAATGAAGAATTTTTCTTCCCCTCTTTTGTCGCCATTGCCCTATGCCCAATTCCTCATTCTTCACTCCTCATTCTTCATTGAGCGCAGCACCTCTGGTTACCATCGTAGCCCTGTGCCACAACCATGCGCCCTTCGTTCGCGAGGCCCTGGATTCCATTCTGAGCCAAACCTACCCCAACCTGGAAGTATGGCTGGTGGACGATGCCAGCACCGACGGCAGCCCCGCCATTCTGCAAGAATACGCGGCCCGGCACCCCACCTGGAAACTGTTGCTGCTGCCTGAAAACCTTGGCAATTGCCGGGCCTTCAACCTGGCCTTTCGCCAAAGCAGCGGCGATTTCGTCATTGACTTCGCCACCGATGATGTGCTGCTGCCCAACCGTGTAGCCCAGCAGGTGGCCGCATTTCAGGCGGCCGAGCCCATGGTCGGGGTGGTGTATTCCAACGCCGAGCCGATTACCGAAGACGGCAAACTGCTGAGCCTGCACCACCGCCTGGCTAGCCACGGGGAGCTGCTGCCGCGCCCGGCCAGCGGCTGGGTGTTTGCTGAGGTGCTGCGCCGCTATTTCATCAGCACGCCCACCATGATGATGCGGCGCGCCTGCCTCGACCAGCTGGGCGGCTACGACGAAACGCTGGCTTATGAGGACTTCGATTTCTGGGTGCGGGCCAGCCGCGAGTGGCAGTTTCTTTATTTAAACGAAGTGACTACGCGCAAGCGCAAGCACCCGCGCAGCATGAGCAGCCGCGCCTACCAGCGCCACGACCCGTACCTGGCCTCCACCATCGAAGTGTGCAAAAAGGCCCTGGCCCTGGCCAACGGCCCAATCGAGCGCGGGGCGCTGGCCACGCGCCTGCGCTGGGAGCTGCGCCAGGCCGTGCGCCGCCACCGCCACGCCGAAGCCCGCGAGCTGTTTCGGCTGCTGCGCCAAACCGGCCCGCCCTCGCCGCTGGACTGGGCCCTGGCAGGCTGGAGCCATTTGTATACGCTATAAGGGCTATTTTTGGGAATAATATAGAGGAGCTACCCACCTCGCATTGCTATGGAGCCAGCCGACCCGGCGTCTTTTGACTATCTGCACCCGAACGGGCGGTCTTTGACCAACCAAGTGGAAGGGCCCCGCAAGTCCGACGCGAGCGACAGCATTCTCCTGGCCCAGGACGTTGACCTGAGTGCCCGGGCCGCCTGGGCCGCGGTGGGCTTTGCCGTGGTGCCCGGGCTGGCGCCCACTGCGCAGAACCAGCTCCAGGCTGGCCTCATGCATTTGTTGCGCGAAGCCCTTCGTGCCGCTGGCTGTCCGGTAGCGTCAGATTTTGATGTGACCCGCTACCACCACGTCGTGGGGGACGACCCTGAACTTCACCATGCGGTCATCGCTCAAACAAAAGCCTACGAGTTGAGCCAACTCCCCATTGCCCCAGCCTTGCTGGAGGCACTGGTAAGCGCCGCCTGCGGTCAGGCGGTGCGGGCGTACAATCCGCACACGCGGGAGGCGGTTTTTCACCTGCGCATCGTGCGGCCTCACCGGTCCGACCACAACCCTTTGCACCGCGACGCCTGGCTCCCTCGCTACCAAGATGCTTTAAATATTTACCTCCCGGTGGCTGGCAGCACGGTTCGCTCTTCCCTCACCCTGGTGCCCGGGAGTCACCACTGGCCCGAAAACGCGGTGGAGCGAACGGTTGGCGGGGCTATTTATAACGGTATTCCCTTCACCGTGCCCGGCGTGCTCCGCCCGACCCGTCCGCTCGACCTCATTCGGCCCAATCCGGGGCCCGATGAAGTGCTGGTGTTTTCTCCCTATTTGCTGCACGGTGCCGCCGCCAATTTGAATGAGGACGCCACGCGTATTTCCCTTGAAATGAGGTTCTGGCAGGCCCGATAAGGCCGCGCCCTGTTTCTTCGCGGTTTATTCTTTCCTGCTGCTGTGCCCGGCCTTTTTCGTTTCAACGTCCTGTTGCGTTTTTTGCTGCCCCTGGTCCTGATTCTGGGCACGATAGCCGGGCTGGGTAGTTATTATGAGGCAAGCGATGACACGTCGCTCACGTGGCTTTTCTCGGGGGTAGTTGCCCTGAAACCGGTAGCTTCGGTTCCCTTGTATTTTCATGGATTGAGCCATTTGCTGGCGGCCGCGTACGCGGCCTCGCCCGGCGTGCCGTGGGTTGGGGTGCTGTTGGGCGGGCTTTTGGGGGCGGCCACGGTGTTGATATTTACCGTGCTCGAAACCATGTTGCGCCCGCATCTGCGGCCAGGGCAATTAGCGGCAGTGCTCACCCTGTTTTTTGCAGTTGCCCTGCTCGAGCACTGGCTGTGGTTCAGCTACGTGCGGGTAGCGCTGGTGCTGGCCGGCGCTTGCCTGTTGTTTGCGGCCCAGCGCCCGGGCCAGAAGGCGCCAATGCTGGTCGGATTGCTGGGGCTGGCTTGTGCCTGGCTGATGCGCCCCAGCCTGGCGGTGCTGGCCTTTGGTGCCACCTTGCCGGCAGTACTGCTGCTGGCCGGCCAATGGCGCCGGGCCTTGCCGCTGGTAGTGAGCGCGGCCGTGGGGCTGGCGCTGGCAACGGGCACCGCCGCACTGCTTCAAACCCCCGCCGAAGCCCAGGTGCAGATGCGCGACAAAGCCTTTGCCCGCATCCTGGACTTTGAGCAACTGCAGCCCCAGCCCCGTACCACCGCCGACAGCCTGGGCACCGCCGCCATCGATTTGTGGATAATGGGCGACTCCACCGTGGTCAATCCGAGCCAGTTGGGCCGTGCCTACCATTTTGATGCGCGGTATTTCTTTGCCCGCACTTTCCCCGCTAAGCTGAGCCAGCGCCTGGCGCTGCTGGTGCGCGACTACTTCCCACTGCTCCTGGCTTTGGCCGTCATGGCCGTGGTGGTCTGGCAACGGCCGGGGCGGCACGGGTGGTTTTGGCTGGTGCAGCTTGGCTTCACTGGGTTCTTTGTGCTGCTGGCCGGGCTGCTCAAGCTGCCGCCGCGGCTGGAGCTGCCGCTGCTCAACTTCTGGCTGCTGGCCAACCTGGCTTTTCTGCTCCGGGGAGCCCGCCCAATTTCCGTGGTTTGGCGCCGCCTGGGCTAGGGCTAGCCTTGGTCGTTTTGCTGCTCTACGGGGTCAAAACTCTGCACCGCCGGCAAGTGCTGGGGCTGGAGCAGCACCGGCACGAAGTGGCTTTGGCTGAAATAAAGCGAGCTACGGCGGGGGCATTCGCGTGATGGCGGGCACCAACGACCTGCTCAAAAGCCTGTCGCCGTTTCGGGTGTACTCCGTTGGGGCGGGCCCGGTCTTGCTGCTGTCGGGTTGGCAATCGCACGACCCCTCGCAGGCGGCGCTGCGCCGGCAGCTGTCCGGCAAGGCGGGGCAGGACGCCTGCCTGCGCTACCTGGCTCAATTCTCGCAGGACACCAAATGGCTGCTTTCCGAAGAAACGGCGCAGTGGCTCAACCGGCGCTTTCGCTACGAGGCGGGTAGGGGCCCGGTCGTGGTGCTGCGGCCCGGAATGCGGTTGGCGGCCGATAGCACGTTGCGGTTTTACCAGCCGCTGGTGCGGTGATTCGCGGTAGCTCAACCACGCGGGGCGATGCCAGAAAGGGCGCCGTTTCGCGTAAATGAGCCGCTGCATACGGGTAATGCCATAATTTTATACCCCGCCCCGCGCCCCAACCGCAGACCTTTGCCCCAGGAAAAGCGTTTCCTTCCCAACTACCTCACGTTTTCGAGCCCCATTCTATGCTTTCGTCCACAATGACTTCCCGTGCCGAAGTCCTCCAGCACATGGAGGGTTTCCTGAAATCGAACATGGGCACCTTCCTCAAGAGCGTGGAAGACAGCTGGCAGCCGGCCGATTTCCTGCCCGACTCCCGCCAGGAAACCTTTTTGATGAAGTAAAAGAGCTGCGGGCCAAAGCCGAAAACCTGAGCTACGACCTGCTGGCCGTGCTCATCGGCGACACCATCACCGAAGAGGCGCTGCCCAACTACGAGGCTTGGTTTCACGAGGCTCGACGACCTGAACCGCGACCCCAACAACGGTTGGGCCGAGTGGATTCGGGGCTGGACCGCCGAGGAAAACCGCCACGGCGATTTGCTCAACCGCTACCTCTACCTCTCGGGCCGCGTGAACATGCGCGAGTTTGAGGTGAGCACCCAGTACCTCATCAACGACGGCTTCGACCTGGGCACCGCCCACGACCCGTACCGCGCCTTTGTGTACACCAGCTACCAGGAGCAGGCCACCAACATCTCGCACCGCCGCGTGGGCCAGGCGGCCCGCCAGGCTGGCGACGACCAGCTTTCGAAAATGTGCGGCATGATTGCGGGCGACGAAAACCGCCACGCCCGTGTGTACAAGACGTTTGTGGAGAAAATCTTCGAAGTTGACCCCAGCGAAATGATGCTGGCCTTCGAAGACATGATGCGCAAGAAGATTGTGATGCCCGCCCACTACATGCGCGAAATGGGCATCGAAATGGGCAAGACCTTTGGCCACTTCACCGATGCCGCCCAGCGCATCGGCGTGTACACCAGCTCCGACTACACCGACATCCTCGATTCGCTCATCAAGGACTGGAAAATCGAGCACATCACCGACCTCAACGGCCCCGCCGAAAAGGCCCGCGACTACATCATGGCCCTGCCCAACCGCCTGCGCCGCGTAGCCGACCGCATGCCCGTGCCCAAGCTCGAATACAAGTTCAAATGGATTAGCTAAGCGAGCCGTAAGTAAAGGAACGTCATGCTGAGCGGAGCCGAAGCATCTCGCGTGTGGTAGCAATCAAATCGTTAAACGACTGAGTCACTATTGCACGCGAGATGCTTCGGCTCCGCTCAGCATGACGTTCTGTTTTGTGTCGGCCTGCTTCGCTTACTTTTCCACCTTCACGCCTTTCCAAAACGCTACCCGGCCTTTTATTTCCTGGGCGGCTTCCTTGGGCTCGGGGTAGTACCAGGCGGCGTCCTTGTTGTGCTCACCGTTGACACGCAGGGAGTAGTAGCTGGCGCGGCCTTTCCAGGGGCAGGTGGTTTGGGCGATGCTCTGCTCGAAGAATTCGATGCGGATGGAGTCGGCCGGGAAGTAGTGGTTGTTTTCGATGACCACCGTGTCGTTGCTTTCGGCCACGACCGTGTTGTTCCAAATGGCTTTCATGGGAGTGGGGAGTTGATTGGATTGCTAAGCTAGGGCTGCCTGAAAGCAGGCCCGCGGATTGAACATTGCCAGCGCGGCGGTTGTTTTGCGGGCCTATCCTCTGATATCCGATACTTATGGCCGTTGGCTTCCGCTTCCGCGATTTTGTTCCCGAAGACCAGCCCGAAAAGGGCTTTGAGTCGTTGTTTAAGCTGTTTATGCAGCTGGTTACCATCACCTCCGGCGACGTGGGCGAGGCCTTGCAGTGGCTCAACGAGCTCGACAAGCAGTACGGCCTCACCGACGACAACTACGGCATGGGCAATTTCATCGACGACCTGAAGAAAAAGGGCTACATCGATGAGAACGAGCAGGAAAAGGGCGCGTTCAAGATTACGCCCAAAACCGAGCAGGGCATCCGCAAGTCAGCGCTGGAAGAGATTTTCGGCAAGCTGAAAAAGAGCAGCACCGGCAACCACCGCACGCCCCACACCGGGCAGGGCGACGAGCAAAGCACCGACCTGCGCGAGTTCCGCTTCGGCGACTCGCTCGAGCAGATTCAGATGTCGGAATCCATCCGCAATGCCCAGCTCAACCACGGCATGGACGGCGACGATTTCATGCTGACCGAAGGCGACCTGGAAGTGCGCGAAAACGAGCACAAGTCCCAGACCAGCACCGTGCTGATGATTGACATCTCACACTCCATGATTCTCTACGGCGAAGACCGCATCACCCCGGCCAAGAAAGTGGCCATGGCCCTGGCCGAGCTCGTGAAGCAGAAGTACCCCAAGGATTTCCTCGACGTCATCGTATTCGGCAACGACGCCTGGCAGATTGAAGTGAAGGACTTGCCCTACCTGCAGGTGGGCCCCTACCACACCAACACCGTGGCCGGCCTGGAACTGGCCATGGACCTGCTCCGCAAGCGCAAAACGCCCAACAAGCAGATTTTCATGATTACCGATGGCAAGCCCACCTGCCTGAAGGAGGGCAACGGCTACTACAAAAACTCCTTCGGCCTCGACCGCAAGGTGGTAAACAAGACCCTGAACATCGCCGCCGCCGCCCGCCGCGTCAAGATTCCCATCACCACGTTCATGATTACCTCCGACCCGTATCTGCAGAAATTCGTGGAGGAGTTCACCGAAGTGAACCAAGGCAAAGCCTATTATAGTGGCCTGCAGGGCCTGGGCCACCTGGTGTTCGAAGACTACAAAAAGAACCGCCGCAAGACGCTGTAGCTTCCTGGACTGAAGCCGGTGTTCTGAAACGCTTATTCTGTTAAACTAATTTCGAAACTAAGCTGAACGTCATGCCGAGCGGAGCCGAGGCATCTTGCCCGCCGGAACCTCACCCCCGGCCCCTCTCCCCAGGAGAGGGGAGCCACGGCACAAGGTTTAGCTCAATTTTAAGCAAAAAGCCCCAACTCAATTGAGCCGGGGCTTTTTCTTTTGGTTTACATCAGGCTCCCCTCTCTTTTGGCTTCGCGACTCAAGCGAACCGGGGCCGGGGGTGAGGTTTAACGATGCGGGCGAGATGCCTCGGCTCCGCTCGGCATGACGTTTTTTTGCCCTTCCATTTACTGCCATTCTTACTTTGTACCAACTGAGCCATCTTCCGGCGTGGCGTTCTTGATTTTCGGGACGGTTTTCAGGTAGGCCCAGATGGCGTGTACCTCATCGTCGGTCATGGTTGAGAACTTGGGCATGGGCGTGTGCAGAATTCCAGACGGCGCCATGCCGAATTTCACCGCTTTGCTGAACTGCGCTTCGCTCCATTTGCCAAGGCCGGTTTCGGGTTCCATGGTGAGGTTGCGGCTCACGCGCAGATTTAGCTCATCGTCGAGCATTTTGTGGCCGCCGCCTAAGAAGCCTTTGGATAGCTCGGGCTTGGCTTCGTTGTTGGTGCTAAAATCCTGCGAATGGCAGTAGTAGCACTGGTAGCGACCCACCACCAGGTAATGACCTAGCGCCACGGGTTGGGACGCCGGAGGGGCATCGGCCAGATGTTTGACCAAGGGAGTTGGTTTCAATACGTTCTTGAGCAGGTTCTTGCCCAGGGGCGACAATTCCTGGGGGTGGCTGGGCTCGGCGGTGGGCTGCACCATGGCATTATTTGACCGCAAAAAGGCCACAATACTGGCGGCGTCTTCATCAGTCAGGTAAGCAAAGTGCGGCATGGCCACGCGCAGGCGGCCGTCGGGGCCTGCCCCCGTACGCACCATGGTCACAATTTGCTGGTCGGTCCAATCACCGATACCAAATTTGGGGTCCGTCGTGATGTTGGCCGAATACAGCTTGCCAAAGTCGGTGCCCAGGTCGGGCATGGGCCGGCCCGCCAGGGTATTGGTCGACGGGTTTCGGTGGCAATGCGCGCACATTACCGTCACTATTTTTTCGCCTTGCAGCACGCGTTTCGGGGTGCTGGGGCGTACGGCTGCCACCGCTGGAGCCTGCTGTTGAGGCGCGCTCTGCACGCTAATAAATGCTGTCAATCCAGCCACGACCAGTACCAGTATTCCGCTTGCAAGGGGAAGAATATGCAGGGGCGTTTTCATGTTATCACAGAAAGTTATCAGCGTGGAAGAGCATGTCTTTATTTAAAATACAATAATTATTAATGAAAAAACAATAGTTGAGCTAGCTATGCGCCGTGATTTTAAGCCAATGCCTTTCCTCGAAGCCCTACTACAGCAACTACATCTTGTGCCTCTTCCGTAAGCAATAGATGACGCGGCAGCTCAGGCCGCTTCGCGTGCCGCGGCGGCCGCGGGTGCCCGCCTGAACCTCCATCCCCCTTTCACGGTTAAACTACCCGGGAAACCCTTTTCCCTTCAACGCACTCCATGAAGCACGAAACCATACAGACCCTGGGCCAGCTCCGCGCCAGTGGCTATAAAACCCGCAGCGTGAAAGCCGAGCCTGCGGGAAAATCTGATTCAAAAGCTCCGCAATAAGGAGGAAGTATTTCCGGGAATTTTTGGCTACGACGAAACCGTCATTCCCGACCTGCAGCGCGCCATTCTGGCCGGGCACCACATCAACCTGCTGGGCTTGCGCGGCCAGGCCAAAACCCGCATTGCGCGCCTGCTGATAAACTTACTGGACGAGTGGATGCCCGTGGTGGCCGGCTCCGAGCTCAACGACGACCCGCTACAGCCGCTGTCGGTGTTCGCCAAAAACCTCATTGCCGAAAAAGGCGACGACACGCCCGTGGACTGGATGCACCGCGACTCGCGCTACACCGAGAAGCTGGCCACGCCCGACGTATCGGTGGCCGACCTCATCGGCGACGCCGACCCCATCAAGGCCGCCACGCTCAAGCTGCCGTATTCCGACGAGCGGGTGATTCACTTTGGCCTGATTCCGCGAGCGCATCGCGGCATTTTCGTCATCAACGAATTGCCCGATTTGCAAGCCCGCATTCAGGTGTCGCTGTTCAATATTCTGCAGGAAGGCGACATCCAGATTCGCGGCTTCAAGGTGCGCTTGCCGCTCGATATCCAGTTCGTATTCACGGCCAACCCCGAGGACTACACCAACCGCGGCTCAATTGTGACGCCGCTCAAGGACCGGATTGACGCCCAGATTATCACGCACTACCCCAAGAGCATCGAAATCGGCAAGCGCATCACCAAGCAGGAGGCCCGCATCAAAGACGAGCAGAAGGGCATGGTGACCAGCAACGAAATCGTGCACGACCTGGTGGAGCAGGTGGCCGTCGAGGCCCGCGGCTCCGAGTTTGTGGATGCCAAGTCGGGCGTATCGGCCCGCCTCACCATCTCGGCCTACGAGCAGGTGATAGCCGGGGCCGAGCGCCGCGCGCTGGTAAACGGCGAAAAGAACACCTACGTCCGCGTAGGCGACTTTATTTCGGCCGTGCCCGCCATCACCGGCAAAGTTGAGTGGTGTACGAAGGTGAGCAGGAGGGCGCCGGCATTGTAGCCGAAAAGCTGATGGGCAAAGCCATCCGCACGCTGTTCCTGCAGTATTTCCCGGACCCCGACAAGTCCAAGAAGCTCAAGAACCGCCCTTCGCCTTACAAGGCCATTCAGGAGTGGTTCGGCAGCGGCAATACCCTCGACCTGCTGCACGACGCCAGCACCGCCGACTACCGCAAAGCCCTGGACCAGGTACCCGGCCTGCGCGACATCGTAACCGAGCTGCACCCCAACGAGACGCCGGAGCACACCTATTTCCTGATGGAATTCCTGCTCCACGGCCTGGCCGAGCACAGCCTGATTTCGCGCAACCGCCTCACTTCGGGCGCGCAGTTCAAGGACCTGCTGTCGTCGATGTTCACCATGCCCACCTTTGGGGATGAGGACGACGAGGACGAAGACGAGAAGCCCCGCCGCCGGCGCTAGGCTCACATCGCCCCAACTGCACAGGGCCCCGGCTTCGCCAATTGGCGAAGCCGGGGCCCTGTTGTATAAAAACGGTGCGTGCAATCCGATGATAGCAGCTTTCGGATAAGCGGAACAGCCTAAGGGACTGGTTTTGCGTAGGAGGGGCAGCCGCTAAAAAGCCAATGCGCGGCTGGCTGCCTCACGCTTTCCCCACTATTTGCATGAAGAAGATTGCAGAAGTTACGCTCTTGTTCTGGGTGATGAAAATTTGCGCCACCACCCTAGGCGAAACCGCTGGCGACCTGCTGGCCCAAACCATGAAAGTGGGCTACGGCACCACTCGCTCATCCTCGTCGGCTTTTTGTGCTGGTGCTGCTGGGGCAGCTGGCCGTGTCGCGCTACATTCCGGCTTTGTACTGGGCTACCATTCTGGCCACCAGCACGGCCGGCACCACCATTTCCGACTACATGGACCGCACTCTGGGCCTGGGCTACGCCACGGGCTCGCTGATATTGGTGACGCTGCTGGGGGCGGTGCTGGGCCTGTGGTGGATGCGCGAAAAATCGCTGTCCGTCAACGAGATAAAAAGCCGCACCGGAGAAACATTTTATTGGGCCGCCATATTAGTGTCCAATACTTTGGGTACGGCTTTGGGCGACTTCCTGGCCGATGATTCCGGCCTGGGCTTTGGCGGCGGAGCCTTGCTGATTGGCAGCCTGCTGGCGGTGCTGGTGCTGGCCTATTACTTCACCAGCATTTCGAGGGTGCTGCTGTTCTGGGTGGCGTTTGTGCTCACCCGGCCGTTCGGGGCCACGTTTGGCGATTTGCTCACCAAGCCTACCGACAAGAACGGGCTGGACTTTGGCACGCAGGGTTCGTCGCTCATTCTGTTTGGGCTGCTGCTTGCGCTGGTGGTCTACGATTCGTTCCGGTCCAGGCACCAGGCAGCTATTTCGGAAGAAAACCTGCAGGAAACGAATGCCTGATTTTGCAAGGAAGGTTATGTGGCGAGGCGATTATTTTGACCTAAGCTCGCCCTGGCCCATCCAGCGCGCCACGGGGTAGCGGTTGTAGCCGGGCTCGTGGTGGGGCGAGTTCAGGTACACCCATTCCAATTGGGCTGGGCCGTTGCTGGCAAAGGCCGGGTTTTGCTGCTTGAGGGTCTCCAGGCGCTGGCGCAGGGCGGCGTCGCGGCGCAGCAGGTCGGCGGCCACGTCCTCGAAAACGTAGTCCGAGAAATGCTCCTTCTGCTGCAGCACGCTGTCGAAGAACCCCCAGGCGAAAAAGGAGTCGGTAGCCTGGGGCTCCAGGGTTTCCAAGAGGTAGCGCACGGGCGCCGTGCCGCTGAGGTAGCACACCAAGTCGCCCTTGTGGAAGGTGACGGTTTCGGTGGCGGTGCGCAGCTTCACCTGGCTGTGCAGGTAGTGGCCCTCGTAGGCGCGAGGGCTGGTTTTGTAGTCCTCAAAGTGATACACTTCCACGGGCACGGTCACGTCCTGAGCCAACGGCTCCAGCGTGGCGCCGTTGCGGCGCAGGATGTCCACTACTTCGCCCCAGGCCTGGGGAATAAGGTAGGCCGTGGGCCGGCGCGCGGTGACGGTGGGCTTGTAGATGTTGAAGTACTTCACGGGCCGGATGAAAGGCGCGGCGCGGTCGTAGTAGAGGCGGGGCTGGCCGCTCACCTCGCTGGGCTTCGTGCGGCCCTCGTAGCCGCGGAACTGCACGGTTTCGTGTTGGGTTTCGTCGAGGGCCCAGGCCAGGGGAAAGTAGTTCGGGCAGTAACCTCGGCCGCAGCGGCGGCGCGGGCCGTGGCTATAGCCGCCGACTGCTGCCCCACCGTTTCGAGCATGATTTTCAGGAAATCATAGGTGGCGTGCACGCGGGGGGCGAAGGCCTTGAGCATGTGCGTCTCGGGCATGAAGCCGATGGTGTTAAACAGCGCCGCGTAGCCCGTGGAGTAGCGCGGCGTTTCCAGAAAAGCCCGCAGGCCGCTTTCCGGCGTTTGTCCCTCAAAGTCCACGTAGGGCGTCATGGGCCATTTTTTCTTCTCCATGCCCTTGTACAGCGCCGGCAGCATCTGGCCCTGCAGGTACTGGCCCAGGGCCGGCGCCAGCTTGCTGTGCTGGGTGGCAATGAGGGTCATGGTGTACTGGTAGTCGGCCCCGTTGGAGGTGTGGGTTTCCACGAACACATCGGGCTGCCACTTCTGAAACAGCCCCGCAAACGAGCGGGCATTGCGCGAATCCTGCTTGATGTAGTCGCGGTTAAGGTCGAGGTGCCGGGCGTTGCCCCGAAAGCCGTAGGCCGCCGGGCCGTTCTGGTTCACGCGGGTAGTAGAGTTGCGGTTGAGCATGCCGTCCACGTTGTACACCGGCACAATGACCACCGTGACGTTGGCCAGCAGCTTCTGCAAAGACTTTTGCTGCACCAGGTCGCGCGCCAGCATCATGCTCGCGTCGATGCCCTCGGGCTCGCCGGGGTGGATGCCGTTTTGAATGAACAGCACCCGCCGGTTTTTCCGGCGAGTGCTGGCCGGGTCGGTGTCGCCGTCGGCCGAAAGCACCACTTCGTGCAGGGGCTGGCCCGAGTCGGTGGGGCCGGCCTCGGCCAGGTGCAGCTGTTTGGGGTAGGCCGCCGCCAGCTTTTGGTAATAGCCGATGCATTCGGCGTGGGTGGCGGTGGTGTTGCCGCCGCCGCTTTCAAAGGGAGTGCGCCATTCGGCGGCTGGCGGGGTGATGGTCATCAGTAGCGAAGCAAGCAAGAGGGTAAGCATGGGTACAAAAGAACAAAACTCCCCTCCTTAGTTGAGGAGGGGACGTTGCCGCGCCTGCGGCAACTGGGGTGGTTGAGCCCTTGAATGATGGGCGAACGACTTGGGCGGGAATCGTTGGGGTGACGTGCGGGTGTCGTTGGCTGCGCCGACCTTCGGTTCAACGGCTCAACCCTCCCCGTTCGGCCTTGCGGCTGAACATCCCCTCTTTAGCTTCGCTGACCTTCGGTTGGTAAGGAGGGGAGTTTTTGGCTCAACTATAGGCGGCTACCTTAGCCGGCTGCCGAACAGCCGCTCGTCGAGGCTATAACGGCCCGGCCCGGCAAAGAGCAGGCCCAGAAAGACAAAGGCCGATTCCAGGGCGTGAGCGTATTCATTGAATCCCTGGCCCTTGCTCACGTGCATTACCGTGGCCATTATCATGGTAATCAGCAGGCCCACGCACGCCAGCCGGAACCACAGCCCCAGGGCCAGGAGCAGGCCTCCGCCAAACTCGGCCAGCGCCGCCAGAAGTCCCCAGAAGGTGGGTGCAAAGCCCAGTCCCAGCACGTCCATTACACCGCCCACGCCGGCCCAGGCCGTGGGGCCACCAGCCAGCTTGGGGAAGCCGTGTATCATGAACATTACCCCAAGGCCGACGCGCAGCAGCAGCAAACCCAGGTTGTGGTATTGGTAACGGTTGGTGAAAATCATGCGGTTAGGCAAAAAGTGGTGGCGGTTTCCGGAGGCTAATTACGCACACGCGAGCAAAACCTGTCGGTGGGGACCTAAACAATTGCCAGCGCAACACGGTAGGCGAGGGGCCTACCTTTGTGGCCGGTTCCGATTCGCTTTTCTCCTTACTTTGCTTTCATGACTCCTTCCCGCCCCCTGATTCTTGTTTCAAACGACGACGGCATCACTGCCCCGGGCATCCGCCACTTAGTAGAAATCGTGCAGGCGCTGGGCGCCGAAGTGGTGGTGGTAGCCCCGGATGCGCCGCAGTCGGGCATGGGCCATGCCATCACCATCGGCCAGGCGCTGCGGCTCACCAAAAACCCGGTCTTCGGGCCCGACGTGGAAGCCTACGAATGCTCGGGCACGCCCGCCGACTGCGTAAAAATTGCCAAGCACTACGTGCTCAAAGACCGCACGCCCGACCTGGTGGTGTCCGGCATCAACCACGGCTCCAATGCTTCGGTCAACGTTTTGTACTCGGGCACCATGTCGGCGGCTATTGAAGCGGCTATTGAGGGACTGCCGGCTATCGGCTTCTCCCTCTGCGAGTACGGCCCGCAGGCCGACTTCTCGCACGTGACCGAATGGGTAAGCCAGATTTGCCGCCAGGCCCTGGAAAATGGCGTGCCCCCGGCACGGCCCTGAACGTGAACATCCCCAAAAACTCGGACACGCCCATCGCCGGCCTGCGCCTGGCCCGCCAGGCCCGCGCGAAGTGGCAGGAGGAGTTTGACCGCCGCCTCGACCCCTACCAGCGCCCGTACTACTGGCTTATCGGCTCCTTCGTAAACCTCGACCACGGCACGGACACCGACGAGTGGGCCCTAGCACACAACTACGTTTCGGTGGTGCCCTGCAAGTTCGACCTCACGGCCAACCACGGCCTGGAACTGCTCAGCGCCCAGTGGCAGATGCCGCTGCCCGAAGCCACCGTGGAGGAAACGCCGCCCCAGCCCGTGCCATCCGGCGACTACGGCCCCGCCAGCCTGGGCTAATTTGTTGAGCTAAAGCAGCTTCAGTGTTGGGCTGAATAGGGCCCGGTGGAGCTGCCATTACGAGGTAGAGACGCAATATTTTGCGTCTCGTCGTTGAACGACCAGGACCGCGCCGTTGGGCTTGTATCGGTGAAATAAGACTGTTCAACGACGAGACGCAAAATATTGCGCCTCTACCTCGTGCCACCATAGCGCCACAACCCGGCGTCCTGCTTCATGGTGCCGGCCAGCATCTGCTCCTGCGCTTTGTTGCGGGTAGCCTAAATTGCTGGCATATTAATTTTTCAAGCCTCTCCAAGATGAAATTACGCCTTGCCCTTTGGTTTTTTTGCTGGCTGGATTTGCCGGTTTCCTGGGTGGTTCCGTGGCGTACGCGCAGCAAGGGCCCGCGAAAGGGCGAGGCAATGCCAAAACAGCCGTGACGACGGTGTACCTCGTGCGCCACGCCGAAAAAGATACCACCCCGGGCCTCGCCGACCCACCGCTTTCGCCAGTAGGCGAGGTACGTGCGCTGGCGTTGCGCAAGCAGCTGGCCAAGCACCGGCCGACCGCCTTGTTCACCACCGACACCAAGCGCACCCGCTCCACCCTGGCCCCGCTGGCCGCGGCCACCAGGCTCGAGCCGCTGGTGTACAACCCAAAGGAAAATGCGGCACTGGTGCAGCGTATTCAGCAGGAATACAAGGGTAAGACGGTAGTCGTGGTGGGCCATTCCAATACGCTGCTGCCGCTTATTGAGGCAATGGGAGGCACCTCATCGGTGAAGGAAATCGGCGACAATGAGTACGATTATCTGTTCACGGTGCGCTTGGTGGAAGGCGCCCAGCCCACGGTAACCGTGCGGCACTACGGCGCCAAACAAAAAGCCGCGCCGGTGGCCAAGGCCGTGCCCATGCGCTAGTAGCCGGGTTGGGCCCGTACTTTCGCGCTTAGCCCCGGCGTTTGGGGTACTACTTCTGCAATATGACGAACCTGAATTCAGCGGCTTGGTGCCGCCGCACTACCTTGGCCGCTGCGGCCGTACTGGCGGGCTTGGCGCCAGCCCACGCCCAGCGGGCTGCCCGCAAGGCAAAAGCCAAAATGGACCTGATGGCCGACCGGGTAGACCGCACCGATTCGCTGGCCCTGCGCAAAATCTTCGACGAAGCCCTGCTGCGCGGCGAGAGCTACGAAAACCTGCGCTACCTCACCGGCACCATCGGGGGCCGGTTGTCGGGCTCGCCCCAGGCCCAGCAGGCCGTGGAGTGGGGCAAAATCACCATGGAAAAAGCCGGCTTCGACCGCGTGTACCTCCAGGAGGTGATGGTGCCGCACTGGGTGCGCGGCTCGAAAGAGCGGGGCGAGATAGTAGGCAACAAAGGCAAGGAAATCAAGGTGGCCGTGTGCGCCCTGGGCGGCTCGGTAGGCACCAATGGCAAGCTGAAAGCCGGCGTGGTGGAAGTGCACAGCTTCGACGAGGCTCAACAAGCTGCCCGACGAGGCGGTGAAGGGCAAGTTTGTGTTTTACAACCGCCCCTTCGACGACGCGCTGATTGAACCCGGCATGGCCTACGGCCGCGCCGGCGACCAGCGCCGCATTGGCGCAATTGAGGCCGGCAAGCGCGGGGCCGTGGGCGCCTTGGTGCGCTCGCTCACCAGTGCCCACGACGACTACCCGCACACGGGTACCATGAACTATGACCCGGCCGTGCCCAAAGTACCCGGCGCCGCCCTGAGCACCCTGGCGGCCGATAAGCTCAGCCTCCTGCTCAAGGCCAATAAGGACCTGGAGTTTGAGCTGCAGATGGAGTGCGTGACCTTGCCCGATGAGAAAAGCTACAACGTGGTGGGCGAAATCAAGGGCTCGAAGTTTCCGGATGAAATCATCACCGTAGGCGGGCACCTCGACTCCTGGGACCTGGCCGAGGGCGCTCACGACGACGGCACCGGCGTGGTGCAAAGCATGGAGGCCCTGCGCCTGCTGCGCGCCGCCGGCCTGAAGCCCGAGCGCACCGTGCGCGCCGTCCTGTTCATGAACGAAGAAAACGGCAACCGCGGCGGCACCGAGTACGCCCGCCTGGCGGCCCAGAACAAGGAAAAGCACCTAGCGGCCATCGAGTCCGATGGGGGGTTCACACCCCGCGGCTTCAGCGCCGAGGCCGAGCCGGCCATTGTGGCCAAGCTTGCCAAGTGGGGCCCCTTGCTCAAGCCCTACCACGCCTCCGACCTCACCGTCGGCCACGGCGGCACCGACATCGGCCCCCTCAAAACGGCCGTGCAGCCCAAGGCCCTCATCGGGTACGACGGCGACTCGCAGCGCTACTTCGACATTCACCACACCGCCGCCGATACCTTCGACAAAGTGAACCGGCGCGAGCTGGAGCTGGGCGGCGCCAGCATGGCCTCACTAATTTATTTGCTAAGTAAATACGGTCTTTAGCAGCGGTTTACAATCGCTTATCTTAACAAGCGGTTTAAAAGAGATAAAACCACCTTCTTTGCCGGAGTAAGCCTGCTTAAGCTCACCGCAAGCCAAATGAACCTGTCCAAAGCCACTTGTGGGTTCGGCAGGTTCATTTGGCTTGCGTAGGGGCAGCGCAGGTCCGGGCGGAGGTAGGGTTTAGGAAGAAAAGGAAGCCGTAAGACGATTATTGTGAAAAGGTACTGGCTCTGTTTACTGTCGGGTTTGTCGCTGCTTGGGCTGCCCATGCCGGCCGTCGCGCAGGGCCCGGGCCCCGGCCAATCGGCGCGGTACTGGGTGACTTTTGCCGATAAAACCGGCGTCCGGTTTAACCCCGCGCGGTACTTTACGCCCGCTGCCCAGGCCCGCCGCGCCCGCCAGAATTTGCCGGCTTTCGAGGTCACCGACTTGCCTGTGCGGCCCGACTATCTGGCCCAGGTGCGCGTCGCGGTCGACACCGTGACGTTGGTGAGCCGCTGGTTCAATGCCGTTGCTTGCCGGGCCACGCCGGAGCAGGCCGCTGCATTGCGGCGGCTTCCTGGCATAGCTTGCGTCGTGGCCTGGCCTCAGGCTATTGGCTCAATTGCGACGCACGCGGCGAAAGCTGCCGCAGAAAACCGGCTCAACTCCTTGGCAGGCAAGTCGATTTCGGCCAATGACTACCTGCTGGCGCGGCGCCAAACTGCGCACCTCGAAGGGGCAGCCCTACGCGCTGCCGGCCTCGACGGGCGGGGCTGCGCATTGCCGTGTTCGACGTTGGGTTTCGGGGCCTGCCGGAGCACGAGGCTTTCCAGGAACTGGTGAGAAGTAAGCGGATTGTCGCCACGCACGACTTTCTGAAAAACCGCGAGAATGTGTACGCCGGCGGCAGCCACGGCACCGAAGTCATGGGCTGCCTTGCCGGCCGCTTGCCGGCCGGCAGTGGGGAGCCCGGCCCGGCCCTGGGGCTGGCCCCGGCCGCCGAATACTTCCTGGCTCGCACCGAGCAATTGGGCCGGGAGCGCTACGCCGAGGAAGAAGCCTGGCTGGCTGCCGCCGAATGGGCCGACCGCCTCGGGGTCGACATCATTAATTCTTCGCTGGCCTACACCGAGCAGCGCTACTTTCCCGAGCAGATGAACGGGCGCCTTAGCCTGGTTTCGCGCGCCGCCAACCTGGCCGCCCGCAAGGGCATACTGGTGGTGAGCGCCGCCGGCAACGACGGAGACAATGACTGGGTGCGCATCGGCACGCCCGCCGACGCCGACTCGGTGCTTGCCATCGGCGGGCTCGACCCGGAAACGGGCCTGCACGTCGATTTCAGCTCTTACGGCCCCACCGCCGACCGTCGGGCCAAGCCCAACCTGGCCGCTTTCGGCATCGTGCTCACCACCACGCCCAAGGGCTACGAGCGGCTGGAAGGCACCTCGTTTTCGGCGCCTTTGGTGGCGGGGCTCGCGGCCTGCCTGTGGCAGCAGCACCGCCAGCTCACGGCTATGCAGCTCTTTCAGGGACTGGAAAAATCGGCCGAGCTGTACCCATATTTTGACTATGCGCACGGCTATGGCCGGCCGCGCTTCGCACATTTCGCGCCGCCCGCCGGGTCCCCGCCGCCCGTGGCCGTTGGGCCGACCTTCGACTTTGTGCCTCACGACAGTCTGGTGGCCGTCATTATTCGGTCCGAGGCGGCGCTTCGGCCGGCGGTAATGCTCCCGCTGATGGTGGAGCAAAGCGACGTAGCCGTACACGTGACCCCGTTGGCACCCGACCCAAAGGGCCCGGCCGTGGGAACGGTGCCTTCGGTGGGGCGCGAGCAGCCCGTGCCGGCCGGCAGTGCCCCGGCAGCGCCGCTGCCCGAGCCCAACTACCCCGCCTACCTATTCTGGAACCTGGCCGACCGCCGCGGCGTGCTGCACCGCTACGAAACCCGCGCCGTGAGCCAGCGCCTGGTAGTGCAGGTGCCCCGCCGCCTGCTGCAGGGCGGGGAGGTGCTGCGGGTTCATTTCAAAGGCTATACCGGGACGTATTCGGAATGAGCAAGCTTTACTTGGTAATTGTGACGGGCCGAACCCGGCTGCTGGGTACAGGAGTCGTGCTGCTGGCCGCTGGCGTACTGGCCGGCAGTGCCCGGGCCCAGCAGGTATTGGTGCAGGCCGACGTGGCCGACGACACGGTGAAAACCGCCTTTGGGCCCAACCGCAGCTATTTTGGGCATGCCTACGTGGGCTATGGGCTGGTGGCGGGCCCGGCAGGGCGCGGGGCGGGGCTGCGCTACGGGCTGGGGTCGTCGGAGCTGCGCGCGGGCGGGCGGCTCAAGTTTCGCCTCACCCAGGCCGTGGCCCTGAACCTGGACCTGGGCTATGCTTATCAGCGCTACGAGCTGGCTCAAAATGCCCAAAAAACCGTGCCCACGCCCGCGCTGCACCGCCGCGAGCGGCTGGGCCTGCACCAGCTGTATTCCGAAGCGAGCCTGCGCCTGAACGCCGGCCGCCGCGGCAACGCCGTGGGCAGCTACCTCGACCTGCTGGCCGGGGGCGGCTGGGTGGCCGGCACCCAGCACACCACCGAAGACGAGCCCGGCCCCGGCGTTGGCTCCGTTGAAACCACTGAGCGCGGCCTGCCGTACCTGCGGCGCTGGACCGGCAGCGTGGGCGCCCGCCTGGGCATCGACCGCTACGCGCTGGTGGGGCGCTACCGGCTGTCGGCGGCGTTTGGCGAAGGCTACGCGGCCTGGCCCGAGCTGCCGCGCTGGTTGCTGGGGGTAGAAGTTGGGCTGTTCTGAACGCGGTTCGACGTAATTGCAAATCCATTGCTCAGGCTTTAGCGTAAAAATGCCCGTTGCGGGGCCATAGAAATATTACGGGTTAATATTTGCCCAGCTTTTTCCCACCTTACCTTCGTGCGCCGATTTACTTTCTGAGCCACACCTTTATATGAAAACCTCTTCTCTGAAATTTCCTGCCCTGGCCCTGGTAGCTGCGGGGCTTACGCTTCAGCTTGCTTCCTGCGTCAGCACCGAGCGGGAGGTGAGCAACTCCTCGGTGGACCCGCGTACCACCTACACGCCGCCCACGGCCGGCGACCGTACGCGCATCAGCAGCAAAACGGTGCTCAACACCGTGAGCACCACCCACACGTTTTCGGACCCCAGCACCAAGGATAATTTCATTCTGCAGCTGCGCGGGGCCCGCGTGCTCAATGCCCAGGCCCACCTCATCGTGACCAGCAGCAAGGGCGACACCCTGCGCCACGAGGTGCTGCCGGCGCGCGCGCTGCTCACCGAAGCCGCCCTGGCCGACCCGCAGGCCGCCAGCGTGCGCGAGAAAGAAATTGCCATTCTCCAGGGCATGAATTCCTTCTTTGCCGACGGCCGCTTTAGCTCGCCGGCGGTGCCCGCCGGCACCGAGCAGCCCGCCGAAGTCGACACCAAAACCTGGTCGGCCCTGCGCGAAGACCCCACCACGGTGGCCTTCGACTTTACCGGCGCCGGTGGGTCCGAGCGCCGCATGGCCTACGTGCGCAAGCTGGGCAAAGCCGTGGTGATTGCCCATTAATTGGTAGCGGGCCGATAGGGCAGGGACCTTCGTTTCTGTCATTAACCTTCGGCTCTGTAGCTGCTTATTGCTTCATTCTCTTTTCCTGCTTTATGAAATACCTGCTTTCTTTTTTAGCCGTTCTGGCCGTCATTCTGCTTTATTTCCGCTTCGTGCCGTCGGCTCCTATCAATCCGGTGCTGCCGGTAGAAGGGTCGCAGAAAGAGGTGCAGGGCCACAACTCCGAAGTGCCTCCGGGCGATGAGAACGACTCGACCGAGCGCCTGGAAGAGGGCGAGGAAGGCCCCAGCACCGCCGTGCCGCCTGCTACCCCCGGCCAGACCTACGGCGCGGCCATCGGCCCCGAAGGTGCCGTGCCCATGAGCGCCCTGGCCACGGCCCTCGGCACCCGCGATTCAGCTCAAGTTAAGCTGGTGGGCAAGGCCAAAGAAGTGTGCCAGGCCAAAGGCTGCTGGATGACCCTGCCCACGGCCGACGGCAAGGAAATGCGCGTGCGCTTCAAGGACTACGCCTTCTTTGTGCCCAAAGACCTCAACGGCCACAACGTGGTGGTGAGCGGCTGGGCCCACCGCAGCACCGTAACCAAAGACGACCTGCAGCACTACGCCAAGGACGCCGGCAAGTCGGCTCAGGACGTGGCCGCTATTACGAAGGACGAGCAGCAGCTCACTTTTATGGCCGACGGTGTTTTGGTGCAGGACTAGCCGTTAGCTGCTGATTTTGACAGTACTAGAAAGGTCGCCCGCTCGGGTGGCCTTTTTTGTTTTACAACCCGTATTGAAGCGCTGGCGTAGCTTGCGCTATCCGTTAAAACGACCCGTTTGGCCGCCTCCGGCTCCCTGCTCATGTCCGATTCTTCTTCCGCGCAGCAGCGCATCGCGGCCCTCGCCGAGCGGCTGCACCACCTCAACTACCAGTACTACCAGCACGACATTTCCGAGGTGTCGGACCAGGAATTTGACCACCTGCTGGCCGAGCTGCAGCAGCTCGAAACCCAGCACCCCGACCTGGCCCAGCCCAACTCGCCCACCCGGCGCGTGGGTGGCACCATCACCAAGCAGTTTCCCACGGCCGTGCATCGCTACCCCATGCTCAGCCTGGGCAACACGTACTCGGAAGACGACCTGCGCGAGTTCGACGAGCGGGTGCAGCGCGGCCTGGAAGGCGCCCCCTACAGCTACGTGTGCGAGCTCAAGATTGACGGCGTGGCCATGAGCCTGAGCTACGAGCACGGCCAGTTGGTGCAGGGCGTGACCCGCGGCGACGGCACCCGCGGCGACGTGGTGACGGCCAACGTGCGCACCATCAAGACCCTGCCGCTGGCCCTGCGCCCCGGCCCCGACCAGCCCACCGACTTTGAGGTGCGCGGCGAGGTATTTATGCCGCTGCCGGTTTTTGATGAGCTCAACGCCGAGCGCGAGCAGAACGGCGAGGCCCTGCTGGCCAACCCGCGCAATGCCGCCAGCGGCACGCTCAAGCTGCAGAACTCGGCCCAGGTGGCAGCCCGCAAGCTGCGGTTTTATGCCTACTCGCTGCTCACGCCGGGCCGGCACTTCACCAGCCACAGCGAGGCCCTGGAGGCCCTCACGCGCTACGGCCTGCCAGTGTCCAATACTTGGCGGCGCTGCGCCAACATCGCCGAGGTGCTGGACTTTGTGCATTACTGGGCCAAGCAGCGCCACGAGCTGCCCGTGGCCACCGACGGCATCGTTATCAAGGTCGACAACCTGCGCCAGCAGGACCAGCTGGGCTACACCGCCAAAAGCCCGCGCTGGGCCATTGCCTACAAGTACCCCGCCGAAGCGGCCCGCACCCGGCTCAACGAGGTTATCTACAACGTGGGCCGCACCGGGGCCGTCACGCCCGTGGCCATGCTCACGCCCGTGCCGCTGGCCGGCACCGTGGTGAAGCGCGCCACCCTGCACAACGCCAATCAGATAGGCCTGCTCGACTTGCGCCTTGGTGACCTCGTGTACGTGGAGAAAGGCGGCGAAATCATCCCCAAAATCACGGGCGTGGACCTGAGCGCCCGCCCGGCCGACGCCGTGCCCATCCAATACCCCACGGAGTGCCCGGCCTGCGGCTCGCCGCTGGTGCGCCCCGAAGGCGAAGCGCATTTCCGCTGTCCCAACGAGCGCGGCTGCCCGCCCCAGCTCAAGGCCCGGCTCGAGCACTACGTGTCCCGCAAAGCCCTGAACATCGACGGGCTGGGCGCCGAAACCGTGGGCCGATTTTTCGACCTGGGCATCGTAACCACGCCGGCCGACATCTACGACCTGCCCGCCCGCCGGCCCGAGTTGGTGACGCTGGAGCGCCTGGGTGAGAAGAGCATCGACAACCTCATTGCCGGCATCGAGGCCAGCAAGCAGGTGCCGTTTCCGCGGGTGTTGTTTGGGCTCGGCATCCGCTACGTGGGCGAAACCGTGGCCCAGAAAATGGCCGCGCACTACCGCACCATCGACGCGCTGATGGCCGCCTCGGCCGAGGAAATGGCCGCCGTGCCCGAGGTAGGCGGGGTGATTGCCGTGGCCGCGGCCCACTGGTTCCGGCAGCCCGAGAATATTGAGCTGATTGAGCGCCTGCGTCAGGCCGGCGTGCAGCTCGCCGTGACCGGCGAAGCCCCGTGCCGGCCTCCGACCGGCTGGCGGGCCTCACGTTTGTGATTTCCGGGGTGTTTGAGCAGCACAGCCGCGACGAATTGCAGCAGCTCATCATTTCCAACGGCGGCAAAATCACGGGCTCCATCAGCAAGAAATTGAGCTACCTGGTGGCCGGCGACAACATGGGCCCCGCCAAACGCGAGAAAGCCCTGGCCCTGAAAGTGCCCATTATTTCGGAGGCAGAACTCATGGCCCTCCTGCCCAACCCCGACGAAGCGCCGGCAGCCGACGAAGCACCTGCTACGGAAGAAGGTGCTGGGCCAGCCACGACCGGGCCCGGCCTGCAAGGCTCTTTATTTTAAGTTTTAGCTCAATAAATTGAAATGGCGCAACGCAGGGCCGGGAGTGGATAATATAGTGTTTTTCAGAGATTATAGGGGTCTGGCAAATCCGGCTGAATTTTTGTCTACCGACTTAATTGCCGATATTGTACCTCTATTTTCCCATCCATGCGAATTATTACTTTATTGTTGTTGCTCCTTTGCCAGGGAGCCACATCGCTTTCGGTGCAGGCCCAGTGCCTGAGCCTTTCCGACCTGCTGGCCATCGGAGCCGAATCCACGGCCCTGACCACGCCGCAAGCCGTGAGCAAGCACCTCCCGCAGTGGACGTATAACTGCTCAACGCCAACCTCGCGCGAAGTTTCCTGGACCACGCCGGCCCCCGCGGGCAGTACCGTGGCCGAATCCCGCCTCGTGGTACGGGCCCAGCGCCCGGGCCAGGACGTGGTACTCAAAACTACCGAGGCCTCGTGCGTGCGGGAGCTGCGCAGCGAGCTCAAGAGCCAGAAGCTGGCCCCGCAGCCCGTGACCTGCCCCGGCTGCGAGGCCGTGCGCTACCAGGGTGCCGACTACGAGGCCACCATCTACAGCAAGATGAAGGGCGACTACCCGTTTGTGGTGGTGCTCCACCAATCGAAAGTGGCCATTCAGGACCCGGCGGCGAAAGGCCCTGGCTCCAAACCGAACGCCAAAGTAGCTACGCCGTTGCCCGCCGTGGACGTGGCCATTGCGACCCAGCTGCTCACCGACCCCAGCGCCACGGTGCTCGACGTGCGCACCCCGCCGAGTTTGCCGCCGGCCACTTGCAGGGCGCTCAAAACCTGGATTTCCGGGCGCCCGACTTTGAGCAGCAGCTCCGGAAGCTCGACCCCCAAGGCCGCTACGTGGTGTACTGCGCTTCGGGCAACCGCAGCGGCCGCGCCTCGGCGCTGATGCTGGAGCTAGGCATCAGGGCCGTTACCAACGCCGGCGGCTACAGCGACCTGAAAGCGGCGGGCGCTAAATAACTTCTGTTGAAAGAGGTGTTCTGACGTCTGTCAGGCTGATGAAGGAAGCATGACAGACAGCAGGATAAAGCGGCAACCCGTAATCCCAGGACCATCAGCAATGGTCGTCCACTAACGAATAAATAACCCCGGCCGCATTCCGGCGTATTTCTAAGAGACCCGGCAGGTGGCTGCCGGGTCTTTTTGGTTAGTGCCTCCTGGCTGTGCTGCTTAGGAAGGCCCTTCAACTTACCCGCTCGCATAGTATGACTGCTGAAACCTTGCTGCCCACGCCGAATCCGACGAAACACACCTATGAAATGGGGCTGATTGGCAACTGTGCCTTCCTCGCCCTTATCCGAAAAGACACGTCAGTGGCCTGGCTCTGCTGGCCCCGCTTCGATAGCAGCTTTGTGTTCGGCAGCCTGCTCGATACGCGCAAAGGTGGCGAATTCAGCGTGCTGCCCGCGGCGGGCAGTGCGTTTACTTCCGACCAGTATTACCTGGAAAACACCAACGTGCTGTGCACCGAAATCAGCACCGTGGACGGCCGCTACCGCGTCACGGACTATGCGCCGCGCTTTTCGCAGTACGAGCGGTACTACAAGCCGCTCATGTTTATCCGGAAGCTGGAGCCCCTGAGCGGCTCGCCCCGGGTGCGCGTGACCTGCGAGCCGGTGGGCGAGTACGGCAGCAAGCAACTCACCAGGCGGCGCAGCTCCAACCACATTGCTTTTCTGGGGGTCGAAGAAGAAATCCGGCTCACCACCAACATCCCGCTCACGTACGTGCTCGATGAGGAAGATTTTGCCCTCAACGAGCCCAAGTACATGGTGCTCACCTACGGCGCGCCGCTGGAAGCCCCGCTGGAAAGCACCGCCGAACGGTTCCTGCGCAGCACCATCGACTATTGGCGCAAGTGGGTGAAAAGCATGAGCATCGGCAACTTCTACCAGGAGCAGGTCATTCGCTCGGCTTTGGCCCTGAAGGTGCACCAGTACGAAGACACCGGCGCCATCATCGCGGCCAGCACCACCAGCCTGCCCGAGGCGCCCGGCAGCACCCGCAACTGGGACTACCGCTACTGCTGGATGCGCGATACCTACTACATCCTCACGGCCTTCAACAACATCGGCCACTTCGAGGAGATGGAGCGCTATTTCCACTACATCGCCAACATTTCGACCAAGGTGAAGGGCAAGTACCAGCCGCTGTACGGCATCAGCGGGGCCTCGAGCTGGTGGAGCACGAGCTGGATTTGGAAGGCTACCTGGGCAACCAGCCCGTGCGCATCGGCAACGACGCCTACACCCACGTGCAGAACGACGTGTACGGGCAGGTGCTGGTTGCGCTGCTGCCGCTCTACGTCGACCAGCGCTTTGTGGACCCCGAGCGCACCAACCCCGAAACGCTGATGTACGAGGCCCTGAACCTGATTCGGGCCACCATGGACATGCCCGATGCGGGCCTGTGGGAATTCCGCAACCTGGCGCAGTACCACTGCTATACCTACCTGTTTCACTGGGCCGGCAGCCACGCCGCCCGCAAGATGGCCCAGGCCCTGGGCAACAAAGGGATGGAAGCCATGGCCACGGAGCTCAACGAGGAAGCGGCCCGCCGCATCGAGCAGTGCTACAACGAGGAGCCTGGGCGCCTACACCAACGCCATCGGCTCGCCGCACCTCGATGCCAGCACCCTGCAGCTCATCCTGATGGGCTACCTCGACCCGGCCTCCGACCGCGCCCGCCGCCACCTCGAAGCCCTGGAAAAGGAGCTCAAAACCCCCGAAGGCCTGTTTTACCGCTACCGCCACGCCGACGATTTCGGCACGCCCGAAACCACGTTCCTCATCTGTTCTTTCTGGTACGTGGAAGCCCTGGCCGTGGTGGGCCGCACCGATGACGCCATTCGGGAATTCGAAAAGCTCATCAGCTACACCAACCACCTGGGCTTGCTCAGTGAAGACGTCGACGCCAAAACCGGCTCGCAGTGGGGCAACTTCCCACAGGCCTACAGCCACGTTGGGCTGATGAATGCGGCCTACCGAATCGCCAAAAAGCTCGACCGTCCAGGTTTCGTGTAAGCGGCAAGCAAGGGTCTGCTCGTCTTGTGTTCGCGCTGGCAGCAGAACCTCACGTGACCCCTACCTACGGGGCGGGCCCCTCTCCCACGGAGAGGGGAGCCACGGCGGAGCAAGCTTTAGCTCAATTTTAAACAGAAAGCCCCAGCTCAAATTTGAACTGGGGCTTTCTGTTTTGGTTAAGGCAGGCTCCCTCTCTTTTGGAGAGGGGCCAGGGGTGAGGTTCAACCGGCTGCGCGGGCGCCATTTGAGCAGAACGGACTTTCATCATTCTGCCCGCTTGTGCAGAAGGCACACTGGGGCGGTAACCTACAGCAAGCTGCGCAGCAGGTTGCGCACGTCCAGGGTGCCTGGCACGTGGAAGCGGGCCGATGAGCGGGGCGCACTGCCCACTTTCACGGTGTACGCCTCCGGCGGCATGGCGCGGAAGGTGTCTTCATCGGTGCGGTCATCGCCCAGGGCCAGGATAAAATCTGGCTGGTGGGTGCTGAGCCAGCGGGCGGCAGCGGTGCCCTTGTTGATGCCGGCATTCTTGATTTCGACCACTTTGTTGCCTTCCATCACCTGCAAGTCGGTGTTTGAGATAATGAAGGTGAGGTGACTGGTGAGCTCGCGGGCCCGGCTGGCGCCCAGCTCAGAATCGGCGCGGCGGTAGTGCCACACCAGCGAGTAGTCTTTCTCTTCGATAAACGAGCCCGCCGTGCGGTTCACGTACAGCTCCAGCACCGGCCGGATGTCCGTCTTCCAGTCGGCCCGCAGCTCCTGAAACAGGCTCCATTCGTCGCCGGCCTTGCGCAGCCATACCCCGTGCTCGGCAATGAAGTCGAGCGGCAGGTGGCCCATCCACTTTTCGAGCGTGGCCCGGTCGCGCCCGCTGATGATGACCACCCGGTTCTGGGGGTTGTCGGTGAGGGCCCGAAGCAGCAGGAGCAGCTCCTGGTCGGGCTGGGCGCGCTGGGGGTTGGGGTGGAAGGGCGCGAGGGTGCCGTCGTAGTCCAGCAGCAACAAGCGCTGCCCGGCGGCCTGGTACTCCTGCACCAGGCTGTTGGGAATTGGCCGGGGTAAGGAACGCCGTGGCCAGGCTGAGCTGCTGCTTTTTGGCGTATTCCAGGCGGTCCATAAACAGCTTGGTCCAGGCAAAAATATCGTATTTGCGCACCAGGGCCTGCATGCTGGTCATACGCGTTGCCTGGTCTTCTTCGGACATCACCAGCGCCTCGTGCAGGGCCTCGGTCAGCTGGCCGATATCGGTGGGGTTGATGATGAGGGCATCGGAGAGCTCGCGCGCCGCACCGGCCCGCTCGCTGAGCACGAGTACACCGCAAAGGTCGGCTTTGCAGGCCACAAACTCTTTGGCTACCAGGTTCATGCCGTCGCGCATGGGCGTCACCATCGCCACCT
This sequence comes from Hymenobacter humi, assembly GCF_042665855.1. Taxonomy (NCBI): domain Bacteria; kingdom Pseudomonadati; phylum Bacteroidota; class Cytophagia; order Cytophagales; family Hymenobacteraceae; genus Hymenobacter; species Hymenobacter humi. The sequence continues at coordinate 2,837,429 of NZ_JBHTEK010000001.1, forward strand.
CGGCCATGCGGTAGAGCGCGGCCAGGCTCCTCCAGCGGGAAGGAGCGGTAGAAGTAGTGCACCGGGTTCCAGGCGATGGTGCGGTACTGGGCGTTGATGCGGCCCACCAGGCTCGTCGATTTCCACTTTGAGGGATGCGTATTCCGGTACCTGGTCGCGGGAAGGCACCACCACCATCAGCAGGCTCACCTGGCCGCGCCACTCGGGGTAGCGCAGCAACAGCTGCTCGAAGGCCCGCAGCCGCTGGGCAATGCCCTTGGTGTAGTCGAGCCGGTCGATGCTCAGGATGACGCGCACATCGTGCAGGGCCTCGCGGTACTCCGCAAAGTGCACCTTGGCTGCCTCCGACGCCGCGGCCTCGGCATAGCGCTGGTAGTCAATGCCCATGGGGAAGGCATCGACCACCACCGTGCGGGTGGGCGTCTCAATCTGCCCGTTCTGGTTGGGCATCCCCAGCAGCTGCGACACGGCACTGAGAAAGTGGCGCATGTAGCCGAAGGTATGGAAGCCAATCAGGTCGGCGCCGAGCATGCCGCGCAGCAGCTCCTCGCGCCAGGGCAGCACCCGAATCAGCTCGTAGGAGGGAAACGGTATGTGCAGGAAGAAGCCAATGGTGGCGTTGGGCCGGGCTTTTCGCAGCATTTCGGGCAGCAGCAGCAGCTGGTAGTCGTGCACCCAGATGGTGTCGTCGGGCCCGGCCTGGGCCAGCACCGCCCGGCAAAACTTCTCGTTTACCGCCACATAGGCTTGCCAGTGCGCATCCTCGTAGGTGGCAAACTGCGCGAAATAATGGAAGGTGGGCCACAGCGTGGAGTTGCTGAAGCCTTCGTAGTAGTCCGTGATTTCGGTCTCCGTCAGAAACACCGGGGCCATGCTGTCTTCCAGCAGCTGGTCCCGCACATAGCCCTCTTCCGCCTCGTCTTGCACAAACAGCCCGGGCCAGCCCACCCACACGTTGCCGTCGGCCTTGTAGATGGAGCCCAGCCCCGTGGCCAGTCCGCCTTCGCTGGGCTGGAAAGTGAGGCTGTCGTCGGTGCGTTGGACTTTGGTAGGCAGTCGGTTAGAAACGATTATAGTTCTTGACATATCAACTTAAGCGGATGGTTAATCCTTTCGCTTACGGCAGAAAAGCCCGGTGCGCCGGGTTTTTTTGCTGAGAAAAGCCAGAATTTATTGCATAGGCGCCCGGCCGAAGTTGCGTTGTTGGGTTATTGGGGGCGGGTAGTGAGGAAGTGATAATTGAGCTGCCGGCCCTGGGGGCTCCACGAAAAAGCCCCGGCCGAAAACGGCCGGGGCTTGTCCCAAAAGAAGTGGAGCTGCTGCTTGCTAGAAGGACTGCTCGATGCTGTTGTGCAGGGTGCGCGGCGTCCAGTAGCCGCTGGCAATGATGCGGCGAATGGTAAACAGCGGGTCGTTCTGGTCGCGCTTTTCGGCCAGCGAGAAGGCAGCCACGAACCCGCGCTTTTTCAGCTCAGGAAAAGCCTGGGGGTTCCACAGGCCGAAGGGGTAGGCAAAGTAGTTGATTTTCTTGCCGGTGATTTCCTCCAGCGTTTTGGTGGGCTTCTCGATTTGCGTCACCCAGTCCTGGCCCTGGTATTTCTTCACGTTGTGGTGGTCCCAGGTGTGCGAGCCGATGGTGTTGCCCTCGTCGGAGAGCTGCTTCACCTGGGCCTTGCTCATGTAGCGGGGCCGGCCGAGGCTCACGGTCATCACAAAGTACACGGCCTTGTAGCCGTACTGCTCCAGGGTGGGGCGGGCCACCGTGAACTGGTCGAGGTCGGTGTCGTCGAAGGTAAGCATGATGGGCTTGCTCGGCAGCTTGGCGCCCGTGGTCATGTAGGCGAAGAGCTGGTCGGGAAGGATGGTATGGTAGCCCGAGTCGGCCAGCATCTTCATCTGGGCCTTGAACTGAGCTACGGGAACGATGTAATCCTTAGCGCCTTTGGAGTCGCGGCCGGTCCAGTCGCGAATCTGGTGGTAGCACAGGATGGGCACCTGCGGCCGGGCTAGAATGGCGGCGGCATTGCCGGCGCTGCTGGCCGGAATGGTGGTGGGGTCGGGCGCGGGCGTGGCGTTGGCCTCGTCGGTAGCGGTGGCCCGCGTGCCGGAAGTACCGGCCTCGGCCGGGGCGGCGGCTACGTTGCCGAGGGTGGCGGCGCTCACGGCCGATTCGCCGGTAGTGGCGGTTTTGGAATCGCAGGCAGCCACGGCGAGGGCAGCCAGCAGGAGGGAAGCAGAGGAAAGTTTCATGGGTGTTGGGCCGCGTCGCACGCGTCCGCCGGAGCAGGCAGCTAAAAAATGGGTGAGGCAGGCAGCGGCGGCATGCCGGACGCGTGCGACTCGCCCCTACCTTTGTACAAAACTAACCCCTAACCTCCTGCATGAACAACTCTGGCTCGCGCTTTCCTGCGTTTTACGGCACGGGCGTCGCCCTGGTCACCCCGTTCACCCCCGACTTTGCGGTGGACTACGCCGGATGGCGCCGCCTGCTGGATTTCTGCATCGAAGGCACCGTGGAGTACCTTGTGGTGAACGGCACCACCGGCGAATCGCCCACGACCACCGCGGCCGAAAAACTGAGCTGCTGCGCATTGCCAAGGAGCAGGTGGCCGGCCGGGTGCCGCTGGTATACGGCATCGGCAGCAACGACACGGCGGCAGCCGAGGCGCTGCTCCGCACCACCGACCTGGACGGTATCGTGGCCGTGCTTTCGGCCAGCCCGGCGTACAACAAGCCCACCCAGGCCGGCCTCATTGCCCACTACCAGCGCCTGGCCGATGCCAGCCCCGTGCCGATTATCCTGTACAACGTGCCCGGCCGCACGGCGTCCAACATCACCGCAGAAACCACGTTGCGCTTGGCTCAGCACCCCAACATCATCGGCATTAAGGAAGCCAGCGGCAACATGGACCAGTGCCTGGCCATCGCGGCCCGCACGCCCGCCGATTTTCTGCTGCTCTCGGGCGAGGACATTCTCACGCCCGCGCTCATTGCCTGCGGGGCCGAAGGCATCATTTCGGTGCTGGCCAATGCCTTCCCGAAGCGCTTTGCCGAGATGACCCGCGCCGCCCTGGCCGGCGATTTTGCCGCCGCGCGCAAGGGCCTTTTCAGCCTGCTGCCCCTCAACCCGCTCATGTATGAAGAAAGCAACCCCGTGGGCGTGAAGGCCGCGCTGGAAGCCCTGGGCGTGTGTGGCGCTGCCGTCCGCCTGCCGCTGCTCGAAGCCACCCCGGGCCTGAAAGACCGAATCAGAAAGGCACTTTAGGTTCGATGATATTGAGCTGATATTGAGCTAAAAACAAAGCCACCGTGGAGCATCATCCGCCATATGGGTGCTGCTCCACGGTGGCTTTGTTTTTAGCAGTGTTCGTTCTGAAACCTATTGGTCGTGAAACTTATCGCTCTCGTCGTGTGCTAACTATTGGCGCTGGCTGCACTTGTGACGGCAGCTGATTAGCAGCTGCAGTCACGTTGCTGGCTGTTTCTTCTGCCACTATCAGGAAGCCATAGCCGAAGACGAACAAGTTCAGCCCAATTTGCAGGGCCAGCACGGAGTCGACCATCATGGCAGTGCCCTGGATGAGGACAAAAAAGCCGATGTAGGGGTTGCGGCGCACCCGGGCCTGCGCAAAAGGCCCCAGCAGTACGGCCAGCAGCAGCGCCAGGCCCACCAGCCCGCCGCCCAGCAGGGCCTGCAGGTACTGGTTGTGCACTTCTACCCGATTGGCGGGCCGCAGGCCAAAGTCCCGCCACTGGTACTGTTCACGCATGGCCGCCTGGGTATCGGCCGGGCCCACTCCGAAGAGCCAGTGCTCCGCGATGATGACCCGGGCTGTTTCTACCGCCACCAGCCGCCGCGACAGCGAAAAGTTGTTGAGGTCGTGCCCCTGGGTGTACTGCTCCACGTCGTACAAGGTGGCATCGACCCGCTGCCGCACCGATTCGAGCGAGTGGAACGCCACCCACGGCCCCAGCCCCAGCAGCAGCAGCAAGGCCAGCCCCCATACCCAGCGGCGCTGCCCCAGGGCCCGCAGCGCATAAGCCAGCAGCCCCACATAAAACACCAGCAGCCCCGTGCGGTACGCCAACACGTGCAGCACCAGGGCCGCCGCGGCCGCAGCTACCAGCAGCGCCACCCGCAGCCACGGCGCTGCCAGCGCCTCTCGCCGCAACAGCAGCCCCCAGAAAAAGCTCAGAGCCAGGATAACGCCGAACGTGATGTGGAACATGAGCGTGATGGACTGCATGTTCTGCCCAATGCCAAATGCGGCATTGGCGCGGGCCGGGTCCATCAGGTACTGGCCCAGGGTAGCGAGGCCCACGGCCCCGGCGCCCAGCACAAACACGCTGCCCACCACCAGGCGCTGCCGCGCCCTAGCGGCACCGCCAGCGTAAAAGCGAGCGGTACCGCCAGCCACGGCAACCCGCGGTACAGCTCGTGGCGCCAGGTAGCCCACTCGCTGGTATACACGCCGCTCAGCACCACAAACCCGTACAACGCTGCCGCTCGCAGGGCCGCGCCATTGCGGAAGTACCGGGGCAGGGACGCCTTCAGGTCAGGATTAGCCAGCACGGCCGCGAAGCCCACCAGGGGCGCCAGCGCCACCACTGCCCGTGATGCCAGCAGCCCCACTGCCCCAGCCACACAGGCCAGCCACAGCAGATGCTGGGAGAGGCGGCCTGATAAATAGTACTGCACAAAAGAGGTCAAGGAAAGGAGCGCAACGCCAGTCGAAACCCGTTTAAGCGTTGCAAGGCGCAAAGATGCCTGCTTCCCCAGGATATATCCGGTGCCGTGGAAGGATTGCAGTACCGCTGAGCTTCTGAGCACCTTAAATGTGTGAGAAGGATTGGCCGTAAGGAAGCCCTTTTGAAAAGCAGGTTCAATCGCAAAACAGTTATATAATAAAATCTATATCTTGAACAGCTTTAAAGTGAAATTGGTTGTCAGCAATTGATTGAAATACAGCAATGTATAAAAGGTTGGTAATGCGGATTTCTGAGCCGTTGTCTCAAAGCTGCCAAGTCGAGGTTACTGGCTCAAAATCAATGCAAATACGGCTATTTCGCTTTTTGCACTCAAACCGAAGGAGTGCAATTACATGGCATAACTTACTTGAAATTGTCTTTTGAACTATATTCCTTGAATATTCTTGATTAATTCTAAAAAAGCTGAGTAAATATTAATATTTTAATAAGATGCGCTTAGTGTAGCTTTGTGAACGAGTTTTTCACAATAGTTAGATTATGGCGAAAATTATACTTCTCTCACTCCTTGTGTTGTCAATTATATTTCCGTCTGCAGCGGCAACTTACTATGTAAGCTCAACCGGCAACGACGCCCTGGCGGGGACCTCCGTGGGTACGGCCTGGCGCAGCACGGCGCGCGTCAACAACGCCACGTTGCAGCCCGGCGACCGGGTGCTGTTCGAAGGCGGGCAAACTTTTCAGGGTGGCATCTGGCTGCAGGCCGCCAGCCAGGGCACCCCGGCGCAGCCCATCGTGCTGAGCTCGTACGGGGCCGGGCGGGCCACGATTTCCAGCGGCACTTCGTTCGGGTTTTATGGCGAAAACAACGCCGGGATTGAGCTGCGGCGCCTGGCCTTCGTGGGCAGCGGCCGGCTTTCCAACAGCAGGCTCGGGGTAATATTTTACATCGGTACCGCCGACACGCACCTGCGCCACCTGCGCCTCGACAGCCTCGAGGTGAGCGGCTACCAGAAGACGGGCATTCTCATCGGCAGCTGGAAAGGTGCCAGCGGCTACACCGACGTCCGCATCACGAACTGCAACACCTACGCCAACGGCGAAGCCGGCCTGGCGTCCTACGCCGAAAGCCTGGCCGCCCACCACGACTGGTACGTGGGCAACTGCAAGGCCTACGACAACTCGGGCCGCACCGATGTTACGAACACGCACACCGGCAACGGCATCGTGCTCTCCGGCATCGACGGCGCCCTGATTGAAAAGTGCGAGGCCTACCACAACGGCTGGCTCAACGCCAACCAAAGCGGTGGGCCGGTGGGCATCTGGGGCTGGTGCTGCAACAATCTGGTGATTCAAAACTGCGAGTCGCACCACAACAGCTCGGGCACCACCAAAGACGGCGGCGGCTTCGATATCGACGGCGGCTGCACCAACTCCATCCTGCAGTACAACTACTCGCACGACAACGGCGGGCCGGGCTACCTGCTGGCCCAATACCCGGGGGCACCGCCGATGACGGACCTGACCATTCGATACAACGTGAGCGAAAACGACGCCCAGAAGGACAACCAGGGTGCCATTACGCTGTGGTCTTCGGGCTCGAACGGCGGCATACAGCGGGCGTCTATTCACAACAACACCGTGCTGGTAAGCCGTCCCGCAAACGGCTCGTATCCGCGCGCCCTGTACGTGATGAGCGGCGACGTAAGCGGCATCACCCTGCGCAACAACGTGCTGAAAACCACCGACGGCATGCCCCTGGTCACGAGCGTTACCACTTCCGGTCTTCGGATGGAGGGCAACCTCTACTGGAGCAGCGGCGCCCCCATGGTGATGCAGTGGGGCGGCGCAAGCTTTGCCGACCTGGACGCCTGGCGCGCCGCCACCGGGCAGGAAAAACTCTCCAATGGTCGTGCTACCGGCGTGAGCGCCGACCCGCAGGCTGCTGGGCAGCTCCGCCACTTATTCGCCGTTGCCCGCCTCCCCGGTGCTGGGCGCTGCCCTCAACCTGCAGGCTGAGTTCAACGTCAGCCCCGGTCCGCGCGATTTTGTGGGCAACCCCACGCCCGAACTTTCTGCCACCGGCAATATTGGTGCGCTCGAAAGCCGTGCGGCTGCCCCGCTGCCGGTGGTGCTCAGCCGCTACACGGCCGAGCAGCAGGGAACCGCCGCTGTACTCCGTTGGGCTACGGCTTCGGAGAAAAACAACGCCTTCTTTGCCATCGAAAGCAGCCACGACGGCCGTGCGTTCACGGAGTTGAGCCAGGTGTCAGGGAAAGGCAACAGCAGCCAGGCCCAGACCTACCAGTACACCGACCCTAACCTGGCCCGCTACGCGGTTAACACGGTGTATTACCGGTTGCGCCAGGTCGATACCGACGGCAAAGCGTCGTACTCACCGGTGGCTACTTTGTCGGGAGATTGGGCTGAATCCGTAGAGTTCGGCGCTCTGCAAGTTGCCCTAACCCGGCGCTGGCTGGCGCTACTGTCCTGGTGCAGGGCGCACGCAGCGCCAGTATTCAGCTCTTCAATATGGGTGGGCAGCGGTAGCCAATGCGCCGGTGCAGGCCGATGGCACGGCTGCGCTGTCGGTGGCGGGGCTCAGCTCCGGTGTTTATGTGGTGCGCTGCGGCACGCAGAACTCGCGCCTGGTCGTGACGAACTAACCACTCAGCCACTAGAGCTACAATGACCTCAAGCGGAGCGGCCTCACGGGAGCGTGGAGCCGCCCCGCTCTTTTGCGGTGCGGTGGCTGAGCTTACCAGCCGCTGGCCAACACATCGGCGATGTGCAGGCATTTGAGCGGCAGCTGCTCTTTCCTGATATAGGCTTCCAAGTGCATGAGGCAGCTCACGTCGGTGCTCACTAGGTAGTCGGCGCCGGTGTCGAGGGCGTGCTCTACTTTTTGCTGGGCCATGGCCACCGAAATGGCCTCGAATTTTACGGCAAACGTGCCCCCAAAGCCGCAGCAGGTGGTGGTTTCGGCCATTTCGATGCGTTCTAGACCCGCTACGCCGTCGAGCAGGCGGCGCGGGGCCGCCCGAATGCCGCACTCGCGCAGAGCCGAGCAGGAATCGTGGTAGGTGTACTTGCCATCCAGCCGGGCCCCGGGGATGGCCGTGATGCCCAGCACGTCCACCAAAAATTCGGTTAGTTCATAGGTGCGGCCTTGCACGGCCTGGCAGGCGCTGAGTTGCGCCGTGCCCGCAAAGAGCTCGGAGTAGCTATTGCGGACCATACCCACGCATGAGGCCGACGGGCTCACCACGTAGCGCGGCGCTTCGGACGGGGCCGCAAAGTCCTGCAGGAATTTCCCGGCCACGCTGCGGCTTTGCGGGTGATAGCCGGCGTTGTAAGCCGGCTGGCCGCAGCACGTCTGGTTGGGGTTGTAGTTCACTGTGACCCCCACGCGCTCCAGCACCTTCACCATGCTCAGGGCAGTGGCGGGGTACAGCTGGTCGACAAAGCAGGGGATGAAGATGTCGGCGGTAGCGCCCATGGAATCAGGTATTAATGAAACGCAAATACGCCAGCTGCCTCCTCCCGCGCCCGGGCAAATGCGGCTAAATCCAGCCCGGATTCCAGCCCAACTTCCGCTAGAAAGTTGAGCAGGTTTTCGGTGGCCATGTTGCCGGTGAGCTGGTCGGCGGCCATGGGGCAGCCGCCGATGCCGCCAATGGCCCCGTCGAAGCGGCGGCAGCCGGCCTCGTAGGCGGCGGCCACTTTTTCGTGCCAGGTGGTGGGGGTGGTGTGCAGGTGCGCCCCAAACTCGATGTGCGGAAAAGCGGGGATGAGGGCGGAGAAAAGCGGGGCAATGGTGGCCGCCGAGGATGCCCCAATGGTATCGGAAAGCGCCACGATGCGGACGCCCATAGCCGCGAGCTGCTGCGTGAAATCCATCACTATTTCCGGGCTCCAGGCATCGCCATACGGGTTGCCAAACCCCATGGAGAGGTAGGCGACGAGGGTTTTGCCCGTGCGCTCGCACAGCTCATGCATGGCGGCCACGTCAGTGAGGGCCTCGGCGGTAGATTGGTTGGTGTTGCGCCGCTGGAAGGTTTCGGATACCGAAAGCGGGAAGCCCAGGTAGTTGATTTCGGGGTGCTGCACGGCGGTTTCGGCGCCGCGCAGGTTGGCCACGATGGCCAGCAGCTTGGTTTTCGAGGCCGTCAAATCGAGCCCGGCCAGCACCTCGGCGGTGTCGCGCAGCTGCGGAATGGCCTTGGGCGAAACGAAGGAGCCAAAGTCCAGTGTATCGAAGCCCACCTTAAGCAACGCGTTCAGGTAGTTGATTTTGGTGGCGGTGGGTATGAATTCGGGCAGGCCCTGCATGGCGTCGCGGGGGCATTCGATGAGCTTCATGGGCAAGAGGATTGGGCAGGAACGGGGCCATAAAGGTAGCAGCCCAGCTTAGGCACTACCGCTGCCGCAGCTGGCAGGCAGCTCGGGCAGCGGGGAAGGGCTGCGAGTTGCTGGGCTGATGCGGCCCCGCGGCTTCCGAACCAGCCGACTCGCGAAGGTGTTTAAAAGCCATGGTTATCAAGATGGATAAGAATACTCAGCGGCTGGCGAAACAGCCGCTTTGGGGATGGTTTTGGCCGCTGGTGTGCGGAACGGTGCTGGTACTCAGCGCCTGCAGCAAGCAGCAGAGCCTGCAGGCCATCTTCCAAAAACGACCCCGCACCTGGCCTATGCCCGCCAGGCTCAAGCAGGCGGGCCTCGACCGCCGTCCCGCCGGCCGCGCCTGGCTCGCGGCCGCCGACCAGGCCCTGCGTGATTCGCTGGTCGTAACGCTTCCCTTTGCCGAAACGGGCTATTTCCGCCCCGAGCAGCCCGGAGCGGCGAGCTACTGCTATGCCGTGCGGGCCGGCGAGCAGGTGCACGTTACGCTTTCCCTGGGCGCGGGTGCCGCCGCGCGCGTATTTCTGGATGCCTTTGAGGTAGTGCCTGGGCGCCTGCCCGTGCCGCTGGCCAGTGCCGATACCGTGGCCCTGGACTTCCGGTACCAGGCCGATGCCGATGGGCAGCACTTGCTGCGCGTGCAGCCGGAGCTGCTGGCGGCCGGGCGATACACCTTGCGCGTGGCCCGTGAGCCCAGCCTGAGCATCTTCCCGGTACTGGGCCGGACCGATGCCGCCGTGGGCAGCTTCTGGGGAGCCGCCCGCGACGCCGGCGCCCGCCAGCACGAAGGCATCGACATCATGGCTTCGCGCGGCACCCCGGTGGTGGCCGCAACTGCCGGCTTTATTACCAGGACCGGCGAAACGCCCATTGGCGGCCGCGTGGTGTGGCTAGCCGATGTCGCCAACCGCAACCATATTTACTACGCCCATCTCGACAAGCAGCTGGTGACGCCCGGCCAGCGGGTGCGCGCCGGCGACACGCTGGGCCTAGTGGGCAACACCGGCAATGCCCGCACCACCGTGCCGCACCTGCATTTTGGCATTTACCGCAGCGGCCAGGGCGCCGTCGACCCGTTTCCTTTTGTGCGCCGGCCCGCGGCATTCTCGGCGCTGCCCGCAGGGCCCGACCGCCGGGGCGAATTCGTGCGCCTGCGGGCCGAAGCGCTGCTGCACCAAATGCCGGGAATTGATAAAACGTTGCCGGCCATTGCGCGACTGCCCAGGCAGTTACCGCTACTGGTCGTAGGCCAGCACGGCGCTTCGCTGCGGGTGCAAACGCCTACTGGCCAAGTAGGGTATGTGCCGGCTCAGGCGGTGGTGGGCGCGGTGGGCAAGCCGCTTCGGCGGCTGGTGCTGGCTTCGGCCACCGAGCTGCTGACTTCACCCGCCACGTCGGCGCCGGCCGGTTGGGCGCTAGCGGCCCAAACCGCGGTGGTGGTGTTAGGCCAAACCGAGGGCTTTAGCTTGTTGCGTGGGCCGCAAGGAGAAACTGGTTGGGCCATTATTTAGGCCTCGATTAGTTGAGCCAAGGGTGCAGGGCTAGCGCTTGGTGAGCACCCGGGTTTGCACCAGCTTGCCGCCCTTGTCATAGGTTTCGGTTTTGATGATGCCTACGGCCGGGTCGTAATAATCGACTTCGCGGCCGCTGCTTTTGAGCACGAGGTCGGCCCGGGCGGCGGTCGAAACCTCGCGCTGGCTTTCTACAGCGTAGCAGTTGAACGTGCCCGCCGGCACCGTCACCGACACCGGGCCACCCGCCAGCACCTTGCGCTGGCGCAGGGTGGTTATGACTTTGGCGATGGCCACTGAGGGGCTGCTCACCTGCACGACCACGCCGCCATCGGCGAGGTTGCTGCCGGCCGCCGGCTGGTGGGGCCAGGCCAGTGGCGTGCCTTGGTAAGCCAGGCGGCGGTCGCGGAAAGACTTCAGGCTGCCGTAATTAATGTGCCCCAGGCCATCGGTAAACGTGGTGTCGCGGCGGCAGAAGTAGGTAAGGTCCTGCTGGGCCATCAAGTGGTTGGTGGGGTCGTAGAGGCCGCTTTTGAGCAACACCTTGGTGGTCTGAACAGGGTCGGACTTTTTGGGCGTACTGGTGTCGGTGCTGATTTTGAGCACGCGGTATCGCCACGTACCGGTGGTTTTGCCTTTGCCATCCTGCAGCCGGTACTCCAGATGCTGGCCCTCACGCAGCCCAAACGGATGCGCGCAGTCGGCCGCGATTTTCTCGAAGGTGAGCAGGGAGACGTCTGCGGGCCGGGGCGGGCGCGCCGTATCGGGCGCCGGCTGGGCCCGGCCGGCGCCCACAGTCAGGAGCAGCAGGGCTGCAGTGAGCGCGGCCGGAAGGGGAGAAAGGAGCATGGAGAAATCCGGGAAAAGCTAATCAATGGCAAGGTACACGGCAAAAAAGCCGGAACCATGCCCGGCAACCTCGGCCTTTTCGTTGCGTTAGCAGGCGCAGGGCCGTACTTTGCAGCTGTCCGGGGCGTTTGCGCTTCGCCACCCACACTCGCCATTATAACCTCAACACCCGCTCCCATGCCTGATTCTTCCGCTGCCAACTGGGCCGATACGGCCGCTTCTCTTCTCAACAAGCTCTCGGGCGGCGTGGAACTTAGCTGCGCTTTCGAACAAATGGAGGTGCAGGTGCCCAGCCCCAACGGCTCGGCAGCCACCTGGAAACTGAACGGCACGCTACGCATTCGCACCCGCGGCGAGCAGTCGGCGAGCACTGCCACAGCCCAACTGCCGGCCAGCCCCTCCCAGCAAGGTGCCTAGTACCCTCGAAATCGAGGCCCAGCTGGTCGTGCACTGGAACGGCCACGCCCTGCAGCTTGCCGCCTCCGGCACCTACCTCATCCTCAATATTCCCAGCCAGCAGGTGCTCGACGAGCTCACGGCCGGCCCGCCCAAGCCGCCCGGCACGCCCAAAGTGCCCAAGCCGCCGGGCCCCGACCCCATGCAGCAAATCAACGACCTGGCCCGCGAGCCTGGGCTGGGTGCTCGATTTGCGGGTGGCGGGCAAAACCTACGTCACATTTGGCGTACAGCGCACCCCCAAAATCACCCTGAACGCGGTGCTGGGAAAAATTGGCTCCTTCTTTCGGTAGGCCATCCGGGCTGTGGAGGTTGGCGGTTCAAATCGGTGGGAGCTGCAACTAATTCCCCCGCGATTAGTTGAGTAGGGTACATCCTCTGCCCACCCGATGAACTCCGAACACGAACACAAAAACCAGGTTGGGGCCCGGCGGCGTCCCTCGCCATTCGGCCGCATCGAGCGCATGCCTCCGCTGACGATGGCGCTGTACCTGGCGCTGCTAGGCATCACCGTTATGTTTCTGATGCTGGTGGTGGCGTACGTGAGCGCCCGGCTGCGCAGCGGGGTGCCCACGGGCCTGCACGCGCTGCCGCGCTACTTTTCGCTGAGCACTATCGTGCTGGTGGTGAGCAGCTACACCATTGCGCAGGCGCCCCGCCTCTACGCCCAGGATGACCTGGGCAGCCTCGGGCGCTGCCTTGGGGCCACGTTGGTGCTGGGCTGCATATTTGCGGGCCTGCAGGTGCTGGGCTGGCGCGAGTGATGACGAGCGGAGTGCCGTTTCAGGGTGCCGCCAGCAGCAGCAGCGGCCAGTTTATTTACCTGATTTCGGCCCTGCACGTGGCCCACTTGCTGGGCGGCATGCTGTTTTTGCTGGCCTTGCTGCTGCGCGTCATGCACGCCGACCGCGACGCCGTGCGCACCCTGGTTTTCATTCGCAACCCCTACCATCGGCGCCAACTGGGTTTGCTGGGCACCTATTGGCACTACATCGATATCCTGTGGGTCGTGCTGTTTGCCGTGTTCCTGTTTATGTATTAGGGGAAACCGTACTGAGTTGAGCTAAAGAGGCGCCGCTAAGCATGCTTAGCGGCGCCTCTTTTTGGTTGGGCCAAAGACCGAACCCGGGGCATTGCTTACGGCCTGACTTCCAGCCAGCCCCGATACTTGCGTCCGTCGGTGTACGTGACGTAGTAGTAATAGAGGCCGCCGGTGCCTTGGCCGGGCCAGCGGAAATCCCGGTTTGGCGACTCAAATACCTGCTGGCCCCAGCGCGAGAAGATTTTGATGTTGGTGAACTGCACGTCGCAGAAATTGGGCGGCAGGTCGGGTAACTTAAATTCGTCGTTTAGCCCGTCGCGGTTAGGCGTGATGACGTTGTAGAGCTTCACAGCCAGCGAGTCGGGGCTTTTCACCTGCAGACGCACGCGCTGAAACTGCGGCAGCGGTGTGCACGTGGCGTCGATGAGCCGAAAGGTCACCACCAGGCTGCGGTGCAGGTTGGCGGCCAGGCAGCTCACGTCCCAGGTGAAGGTACCGTTGGCCACGCCCGAGCCATTCCGGGTGTCGAACCGCATGCCGGCCGTGGTTAAATCAAAGCCTTCTTTGCCGTCTTCGGTAGTGCCGGTGGCCGTGAGCATGAGGCCGTCGCGGTCCGGGTCGGTGCCGGTGAACGTGGCCGTGAACACGCGGCCCAGCGGCAGCTCCACCACCGGAATGGCCTCGCCGGGCCTGGGCGGTGGTAAGTCAGAAAGCAGGGCCGGGGCCCGGTTGGCGTATTGGATAATGACGGGCACCGACACCGTGACTGCCTCCCGGGTGCTGCACGGCGAGGTGGCCGCCGTAAATTCGAAGGTGCGCACCGAGTCGCTGCTTACGGACCGGCAATCGACGCGCCACGTGAAGCGGCCGCGCTGCTGGTTGCCCACGGTGCCCTGCGAGAGCGTGGCCCCGAGGTCGGCGGGGCTGAATCCCTTGCCCGCCATCTCGAGGCGCACGGGGTCGTCGAGGTCGGCGCCGTTCACTTCGAAGCTCACCAGGTCTCCTACACGCACGCGCAGGGGCAGGGCCGGGCCCGCCGTGGTGGCAATGGTGGGCGCGGAGTTGGGCGGCGGCACCGCCACAAAGGCCACCCGAACTGTGTCGCGCTTGGGGAGGCTGCAGCCGTCGTCGCCCACCACCACGTCCAGCAGAAACACCCGGCCCGCCGTGTTCATGCATTCCGGAAAGCACAGCGTGGCCGTGAGCGTATCGGGCGCCCCGGCCATGCGCACCGCGCCCGAGGAGGCCGTTGTGAAATTGGGCATTACCCCCGAAAAATTGACCGGGCTAAGTGACAGCGTAAGGCGCGAGTTGGGGTCGGGGTCGGTGAAGCGCAGGCGCACGCAATGGTTCGTGCCCGGGGCCAGCCGCAGGGTGTCGCGCCCGGGCCGGTAGCGTACGTTGCCAGTAGGAGCGGGCAGCACCGCCAGATTGGGCTTGGTGTTGGTGGGGCAGGTGAGGACCATGAGCTGAAAATCGCGGCGGGCTTCCCCGATTTTCTCGCCCTTGCGGTACTCCGAGCAGCGCACCCCAAACACGAACAGGCCCTGGCTGGTGGGCCGCACCGTGAGGCGCCCCGTGGCCCGGGCTATGCTCAACGTAGGCGCGCCCGGTATCTGGTTGAGCGTGCTAAGCGGAGGCGGCGCGGGCGCTCCCGGGGTAGCGGGGGCCGGTGGCAGCCACGTGATGGGCGGGTACGGGCCCGGGTCAGCGGCGGTGGGCTTGGGCTCGTTGGAATCGGAATGCCCGTTGAGCGGGGTCACCAGGTCGTACACCAGGGAGTCGCCGTCGGCGTCCTGGCCCCCGAAGTCGTAGTAAAACAGCTCGTTGATGCACGCATAGTCGGCCAGCGGCGGGGCAATGCGCGGGGTGGAGTCAACAAAGGGCTGGCCGCGCCGCACCACGGCCGGAAACTCCAGGTAAAAGGTTTGGGCCGCCGAGTTGGGCGACACAATGTTGCTGATGGAGCTGTTGCGGCAGCAGCGCTCCACGGCCACGTAGTAGCCCTGGGGGCTGTCGTAGGTGTTGGCCGCCAGAGTAATGGTCTTGCTGTACAGCATCTTCCGAGTGCTCAGCGTGGGCTTGGTGCAGGCCGGGTTGGTGTAGTTGACAAACGTGTTGCTGACCAGGGCAGCAGCACGTTGGCCATGCGCTTGTTGGTGGCTTTCTCAAAGATGCTCGCCGTGAGCTGCCCGTCCAGGGCGGTGGCGCTGCCATTCACGGCGTCGAAATACAGGTTGAGCTGCAGGGTATAGGCGTCGCCGGTGGTGTGCACCAGCTCCATCTCGCCGCCCACGATGTGCGTTGCCCGGGCCGTACCCGCCATTGCCAGCCAGCAGCACAGCAGCAGAAAAGCAAACCGCGCCGGGCTACCGGGCCGGAAAAGGCAAAAGGGCATTGGATACCGAAATAAGCGTACTAATTCTGGAATAAGGCGAAATATACGGATGTTAAAGTCAACTTCTGGCCGGCGGCGAGTGTTCCGAAGCACGACCATAATGCGGGATGTCGGCCTTCTATTGGGGCGCTTAAGCCTACCTTCGAAGGCCCGTGGCCTGGCTTCTTAACTTGGCCGGAAATTGAATTGTTGTGAACGTACTTTTCCCGATGCGCCCCTATTTCTACGCTTTATTATTCACGGTGCTGCTGGCGGCCCCACAGCAGGCGGCTCAGGTCACGAAGCCGGCCGCGGGCCGCGCCATGAGCCAGGTTGAGCTAAATGCCGGCCTGCTCTGTGCTGAGGCCCGGGTGCAATCGGCCTTGCAGTCCCCAACGGCATCGGTGCCGCACCGCCGCAAAATGGACCGGTACGACGTGAAGTACTACAAGCTGGACCTGGCCCTCGAAAACAACTCGCTGAACGTGGCCGGCTCGGTGTGGATGCGCATCCGGGTGGGCGCCCAGGCCCTCGACTCCCTGGCTTTTGAACTCTACCAGGCGCCGGCCGGCTCGCCGGCGGGTACGGCCACGCTGCTCATCGACTCGGTGGTGGTCAACGGCCGGAGGTCGCCCGGCATCCGGCGCGCCGGGCCCGATGCCACGGCCAAGCTGGCTCAACTTGCCCCGGCCAATACCCTGGCCGATGCCCGCATCTACTACCACGGTACCGCGCCGAGCGGCAACTCCGCCGCCATTGGCAACGGGCTGAGCACCCGCAGCTCGGTGCACCTCGACACCTACAGCGGGGCGCCCACCTTTCCCTACAGCGTGACATGGTCGCTCTCGGAGCCTTTTTCGGCGCACGAGTGGTTCCCATGCAAGCAGGTGCTCACCGACAAAGCCGACTCCACCGACGTGTGGGTGACCACCACGTTGCCCAACAAGGTCGGCTCCAACGGCGTGCTGGTACGCACCGTGCCGCTGCCCGGCAACAAGGCCCGCTACGAGTGGAAATCCCGCCACCCCATTGATTATTACCTGATTTCGGTGTCGGTGGCGCCTTACGTGGAGTACGTCAATTACGCCAACCCCACGGGCGGCCCGCGCATTGCCGTGGTCAACTACGTGTACAACCAAAGCTACCTCGACTACTGGAAAAGCAAGATTGACCTCACGCCCGGCTTCATCGAAAACTACTCGGCGCTGGCCGGACTCTATCCTTTTGCCGACGAAAAGTACGGCCACGCTTCCGCGCCCATCTTCGGCGGCATGGAGCACCAGACTATGACCACGCAGGACGGCTTCAGCTTCACGCTCACGGCCCACGAGCTGTTCCATCAGTGGTTTGGCGACAACGTGACCTGCGCCAGGCGGGCTGATATCTGGCTCAACGAAGGCTTTGCCTCCTATGGCGAGTACCTCTCGCTGCAGGCCTTTGACCCCGCCAACGCCCGGCCCTGGATGAACAGCGCGCACAACTCGGCCCTGGCCAGCTCGGGCAGCGTGTACGCGGACGATACCACCAGCGTGGGCCGCATCTTCGACTCCCGGCTGAGCTATAAAAAAGGGGCCGGCGTCATTCACATGCTGCGCTACCTGCTCAACGACGACGCCAAGTTTTTCCGGGCCCTGCGCACGTACCAAACCCAGTTTCGCGGCTCCACGGCCCGCACCGCCGATTTGCAGCGCGTGTTTGAGGCCGAAGCGGGCCGGCCGTTGGGCTATTTCTTTCAGCAATGGTATAAGGGCAAGGGCTACCCGACCTTTAATGTGCGCTGGAACCAGTTTGACACAACCTTTTTGCTGCGGGTGACCGAAACGACCTCGGTGCCGGCCGTTACCCCGTTTTTTGAAACGGACGTCGATTATCTGCTCAAATTCACCGACGGCACCACCAAAACCGTGCGGCTGCGCCAAGGCCAGCCGGTGGAAGACTACCAATTCCCGGTGAACGGAACCGTGGCCGGCGTGGAAGTAGACCCCGACCAGTGGATACTCAACTTTGGCGGCGCCACTTTCAACCGGGACAACACTTTGCAGCTTCCCAAGGCGGATGAGTTACCCTTCACGTTCTTTCCCAACCCGGCCCGCGAGCAGCTCCAGGCGGCCAACCTGCCCGCCGGGAGTGCCACGGCTCAAGTGCTCGACGTGCTGGGCCGCGTGGTGCTGCGCCAGCCCGTGCAGGCGTCTCAGCCACAGCTCAATACCAGCCGGTTGGCCTCGGGGCTTTACCACCTGCGGGTGTTCGGCGCCAGTGGTGAGGTTTTGGGCCAGGGCCGGTTTATCCGGGAGTAAACGCCCGTTTGCATTCAACAAAAAAGCCGTTCCTGCTAGGGGACGGCTTTTTTGATGGGTAAGCAGCAACGAGGCGACTCTAAAATACATCGTGGTATTCGCTTATCCGGGCCTGCACGGCGGCATCGGCCGGCGGGGCCTCCAGCAGCGCTTTCAACAATTCATCAAAGCTGTGCGCCGGCGTAAAGCCGGGCTCGAGCAGGGGGTTGCTGGTGATGCGAATGAACAGCGGCTGCAGGTTCATGGCCACCAAGTCGATGGTAACCAAGCCGAAGCGTTGGTTGCAGTGCCCGGTGTGGGGGCAGTCGGTGGGGTTGGGCTTGAAGAGCTGCTTGAGCGCGGTTTCGGTGTGGTGGTCGTGGCGCTTGGTGCACTGGTCGGCGCAGGCGCGGTGGTAGCCCAGGCCCAGCAGCCGCTCGCCCAGGTGCTCATAGAAATGCCGGAAGTTGCCGGGCCCGATGCTGGGGTCGAACAGGAGCAGGGCGCCCTGGCGGCCACTTTCCTGCATCAACTGCACCTGAAAGCCCCGCGTGCCCGCCGCCCCGCCTTTGCGCAGGTGGTAGGCCTTGAAGTAGGGGCCCAGCCAGTTGAGAAACACCTGCTGCTCCACCCAGCGCGCGTGCCGCTGCGCCTGCGCCGGCGTGAGGGCCACCGCGTGCCACTGGGCCGGTGCACCCGCCTGGGGGCGAAACAGTTTTTGTAGGAAATTGAGCAAAACGTGGACGGTTATTCGATTCAGAACAGGGGCTTGGGTAAATAGTTTCTGGCTCGCAAGGGGAGAGGCGGCCATTTTTCTGCCGGCTACAAACAAAGACCGGCTCCCGATGGGGAGCCGGCCTGGGCAAATGGTACCGGTCAACCGGGGCGGCGTTTACTTTACGCGGGTCCAGCTCTGGGACTTGCCAATGAGCGAAAAGCCGATGTAGCCTTTCACCTCCATGGTATTGGCGCTCTCCATTTTCATGTAGCAGGAGTAGGTCTTGCCGCTTTCGGGGTCGTAGATTTTGCCATCGTCCCACTTGTTGTCGTCGTCGTACTTAAAGCCCTGCATAAACACGAGGCCCAGGCGGGGGCGGTTGCGGAGCTTCGGGTCGGGGTTTTGCGAGTCGGTCTTGGGCTTGCCGGTGGCGGGGTCGTTTGGAACGGTGAGGCTCACAATTTTGCCGCAGAGGTTGTTGCCGCAGCGGTAAATTTCAAACGTGGCTTTTTCTCCGCGTTGGTCCAAATCCCAAGCGGAGACATGGTTTGGGCGGAAGCCATACCGGCTACGCCCAGCACGAGGGCAACTAGCAAGAGCAGGGTTTTTTTCATTTCTTAAAGAGCAAGGGGTTTGATTGGAAGGAAAAGGTAAGGGAAAATTTTCGGAGCGTGCACCGCAAACGTTTGATGGCATATAGGCAAGTTTACGGCCAAGTTCTAGCTGGCCCTCTAAACCTTAGCGGAAATTTCAAATTAGGCGAAAAGAATATAGCTGTAAATCAGCCATAAAGGCATAATGGGGGCCGGTTTGCCGGAAATTATGGCCCTGGATTTTGAACCTTACTTCCGGCTATTAACTTTACCGTCCAGTAGTGAGTGCTACGGCCTCATTCAAGCAGCCCTAAGGTGCTGGGCCGCGCGAATGAGTGTTATGTCGAACGTAAAGAAAGGAGGTACAAAATGTCTAGTAGTCCCAAACAAATCCTGCCAAGCCTGTCGAATGTCGTACGCTTCACCGCAGTACGCGCCTAACAACAGCTTCGTGGGGTAGCTCCTAAGGCTGCCCACATTCGGCCAGGTCTTACGCTTAGGACGCCGGAACTGTACCCCAGTTTCGCCGCTTGGTAAGATTTGAAGGATTAGATGCCCGGTTTGCCCAGCCGCCCTTTAGTGGGCCGGCAGAGGCAGGCCGGGCATCGCTTCGTTACAGGGCGTTTGTGCTGGCGCTTTGGGCTGAATTACTTGCGCGTTGTTGTGCTGCGGGTGGTTTTGGCAGGAGCCCTTTTGGCGGGCGTCTTGCGCCTTGCCACCGGCTTTTTGGCCACCGCTTTTTTGGCCACGGGTTTCTTCTTGGCTGCCACCGCGGGGCTTTTCTTCACCGAAGATTTAGCCACTTTCTTCACGGGCAAGGTGGTGGGTCGGGTGGGGGCCGGCGCGGCTACGGGTTCCACGGGCACTGTGCGGGCCGGCAAGGCCGCAATGGCAGCCGCGCTACGAGGAGCCGCCCCCGGCCGGACGCCGGGCCGGGCCGCGGGCATGGCGCCGGGACCCAGCACGCGCCGCACCTGCATAAAGCGCCGCTCGTAGTCGGTGCCCTCCACCTGGCTCACTTTTACGCCCGACTCGCGCCGGGCTGAGGAGGAGTGCACAAACCGCAGCGGGACCTCGCCGCGCTCGGTTATCACAATGCCCGCGTGCCCTGGCGTTGTGCTGGTGGGCGAAGTGCCGGTAAACACCACGATGTCGCCCCGCTGGGCTGCGGCGCGTTCCACGGGCTGGCCCACGTTGATGAGCAGGGCCGTGGAATGCGGCACATCCACCCCGAACCGGGCAAAGGTGTACATAATAAAGCCCGAGCAGTCGAACCCAGTGAGGGGAGAAGTGCCCGCGTACACGTAGGGCGTGCCCCGCTGCGCCAGCCCGAACGCCACAACGCTGTCGGCGCGGGCAGCCAGGGGAGCATTTGCCCCCTCGCGCAGCGCCGTGAACGAGGACGAAACCCCTTCAGCCGCCAGGGCTGCGGGCTTGCTCCTGGCCCACATGGCGCGCTTGGCGGGAGGCGCCGACCGATTGAGCCGCGGCAGCACAAGGGCCATGGCCACCAATAATCCCACAAATACCATCCACACGTAACGCATAATACAATTCAGAGCAAAGTTGGCGCCAAGAGCAGGCGCCACGATAGTTCCTAACGGCCCAGCTATCTGCTAGGTTGGAGGCAGCCCGCTGGGCTTACTTTGTGCCCTTGGTTCATCTTATAACATTGCAAATGCTCAGAAATTCAAAAATGCACCTTTGCCAAACGGCGCTGGCCCTTTTGCTGGCGGGCGGGCTCACGGCCCAGGCCCGCCCGGCGGCCGTGGTGCCCACGCTGCGCTATACCCTGGCCATGCCCGCCCCCCAGACCCACTACTTCGAAGTGAAGATGGAGTTGGGCGGCTTTCCGGCCGACTATACCGACGTGAAAATGCCCGTGTGGGCCCCGGGCTCTTACCTGGTGCGCGAGTATTCGAAGAACGTGGAGGGCTTCCAGGCCCGCACGGCCAGCGGCCAGGCCCTGGCGGTGGAGAAGCTCAACAAAAACACCTGGCGGGTGCGCCACCCCAAGCAGGCCAACTTCCAGGTGAGCTACCGCGTGTACGCCTTCGAGCGACGGTGCGCACCTCGTTTATTGACGCCGACCACGGCTACCTCAACGGCACCAGCGTGTTCATGTACCCGGCCGATAACAAGATGCTGGGCAGCACCGTGGTGGTGCAGCCAGCCGCGGGCTGGTCGCAGGTGAGCACCGCGCTGAAGCCCGGGACGGGCAAGTTCACCTACAAGTCGGCCAGCTACGACGAACTGGCCGACTCGCCCATTGAAATCGGCAACCAGAAGGTGCTCGAATTCACGGCTAATGGCACGCCCCACCAGGTGGCCATGTACGGCACCTACCAGGCCGACGAGGCCAAGCTGGTGGCCGACCTGAAGAAAGTGTGCGAGGAAGCCCACCGCGTGGTGGGGCAAAACCCGCTCGACCGCTACCTCTTCATCGTGCACAACCTGGAGCGCGGCGGCGGCGGCCTGGAGCACCTCAACTCCACCACCCTGGAAGTGGGGCGCACAACCTACAACACCGAGGCCGGCTACAAGTCCTTCCTGAACCTGGCTGCGCACGAGTACTTCCACCTCTGGAACGTGAAGCGCATTCGCCCGGTGGCACTGGGGCCTTTCAACTACGACCAGGAAAACTACACGCATATGCTGTGGGTAAGCGAAGGCATTACGTCCTACTACGCTGCGCTAATCAACGAGCGGGCCGGCTACAGCTCGCGCGACGAATACCTGAACAAGCTCGGCGAGAGCATTGCCGGCGTGGAGAATACTCCTGGCAACAAGGTGCAGTCGGCCGCCGAGTCCAGCTTTGACGCCTGGATTAAGCAATACCGCCCCAACGAAAATTCGCGCAACTCCCAGATAGATTATTACAGCAAAGGCGAGGTAATTGGCGCGGTACTGGACCTGAACATTGCCGAAGCCACCAAGGGCGAGAAGCACCTCGACGACGTGTTCCGCCTGCTCTACGACACCTACTACAAGAAGGCGGGCCGGGGCTTTACCGACAAGGAGTTCCAGGACGCCGTGGCCACGGTGGCCGGCCGCCGCTACGATGAGTTCTTCCAGAACAGTGTGTACGGCACCAAAACGCTGGACTACGCCACGGCCCTGGGCTACGCCGGCCTGGCCCTGAACGTGTCGCCGCTGAACCCGAACGGGACCCTGGGCGCGGCGTTCTCGAACCGCACCGGCCGCCTGCTGGTCGCGGCCGTGAAGCGCGACGGCGCTGCCTGGACCGGGGGCCTGAACGTGAACGACGAGGTACTGCTCATCAACGGCGCTGCTCCCGGCGACGAGACGATGAAGCAGCTCGTCAACAGCCCCGTGGGTACGGAGATTAAGCTGCAGGTTCGCCGCGACGGTCTGCCCCGCGAAATCACGCTCAAGACCATCGCCGATACCGACCGCAAATACCAGATTCAGCCCGTGGCCAGCCCAACTGCTGCCCAGCAGCGCGTGCTGGCTCGCTGGCTCGGCCCAACGAAGTAGGCTAATGGCCTGCCACAAAAAAGCCCCGTGCTGGTAGCACGGGGCTTTTTTGTTTTTGAACCTACCATCTGTCATGCTGACGAAGGAAGCATCTTATCACGGCTGCTTTCGTCAGTGCCACTTATTTCCCCGAGCGCCGCGAACGTGATAAGATGCTTCGCAGGCTCAGCATGACAGACGGTTTTATTGGCGGAGAATAACCTGCTATTGGATTACCGAATACGCTTCAAAGCCACCTCCGCTACCGGCGCGATTACCATGGGTACTTTTTCCACCTTCACCGAAGACGTATCCAGGCCGAAGTACTGATCTTCGGATGCAATGAACTGCTTGATGTAGAAGTAGGCCTGCATCACGAGCTTCTCCATGGTCGGGAAGTCGTTTTCGACGCTGAGGAACTTCTCCAGCACCACAAAGCGGAAGTCGCCGGTAACGTGCTGCTTGCTAAGCGACTCATAGCGCGAGGTGATGTCCACTTCCTTGTTGCGCACCAGGTCCTCAATCACCTTGCGGAAGTAGAGGTTGATGCGCTGCTGCACCCGGAAGCCCAGCCGGAAATTGATGCGGAACACGTCGTCGGACGCTACTTCCGTCACCTTGTATTCCATGGTGTAGGGCTGGTCGGTGGTCTCGACGTGGATAAACCAGTAGATATCAGCCCGCTTGGGGCGCTTCTGGAAGATGGAATAGATGATTTTCTGCTCAATCTCAGAGCTGCGCTCAGCCGAGGTCAGGAACACGAGGTGGGTGGCGTATTTCGGAATGGATTCGTCGTCGCTGAGCTGCTTCAGGGCGTCCACGTAAGGCTCCAGGCGCACAAATTCGGTGAGGCGGCGCTTGATGTAAAACGCCTTGAGCCAGACGTACATCACGCCCACCAGCGTGCCCCCAATGGCCAGCGACACCCAGCCGCCGTGCGGAAACTTGCGCATGTTGGCGATGAGAAACGCGCCTTCGATGAGGCCGTAGAGCGTGGCGAAGGCAATGACCAGCGGCAGGGCCACCTTCTTGGACCGCAGCCACACCGTGAGCAGAATGGTGGTCATCAGCATGGTGAGCGTGATGGCCAGGCCGTAGGCTGCTTCCATATTGGTAGACTCCCGGAAGTACAGCACCACCCCGATGCAGCCCAGGAGCAGCAGCCGGTTCATGCTGGGCACGTAGAGCTGGCCCTTCACGTCGGTGGGGTAGTTGAGCTTCACCTTGGGCCACATGTTGAGCCGGATGGCCTCGGCCACCAGCGTAAACGAGCCCGTGATGAGGGCCTGCGAGGCAATAATGGCCGCGATGGTCGCAATGCCAATGCCGATAAGCAGAAACCACTGCGGCATCAGGGCAAAGAAGGGGTTCTGGCCGTCGAGCTTCTCGCCCTCGTGCAGCAGCAGCCACGCGCCCTGGCCCAGGTAGTTGAGCAGCAGGGTGCTCTTCACAAAAGTCCAGCTGATGCGGATGTTGCCCTTGCCGCAGTGGCCCAGGTCCGAATACAAGGCCTCGGCCCCCGTGGTACAGAGAAACACCGAGCCCAACAGCCAGAACCCGCCCGGGTAGCGCACCAGCAAATCGTAGGCGTAGTAGGGGTTAAAGGCTTTCAGGATAACGGGGTTCTTAAAAACCCAGGTGATGCCCAGCACCCCCAGCATGCTGAACCACACCAGCATAATCGGCCCGAAGGCCTTGCCCACGATTTGAGTGCCAAAGCTTTGCAGAAAGAACAGGGCCGCGATGATGCCAATCACGATGTACACCACCATGTCCTGCGTGAGGCTGGGGTACACCGCTTTGAGCCCCTCGATGGCCGAGGACACCGAAATGGGCGGCGTAATCACGCCATCGGCCAGCAGGGCCGCCCCCGATAATGGCCACTGCCGACAGCCAGGCGCCGCGGCGGCGCACCAGCGCGTAGAGCGAGAAAATGCCGCCCTCGCCGTTGTTGTCCGCGTTCAGCGTGAGCAGCACGTACTTGATGGTGGTCTGGAGCGTGAGCGTCCAAATCACGCAGGAGATGCCGCCCAGCACCAGGTGCGAGTCAATCAAATCGGGGACGGTGGCACTCTTGATGATGGATGACATCACGTAGAGCGGCGAGGTCCCGATGTCGCCGTAAATAATGCCAAGGGCAATCAGCAGGCCCGCGCTGGAGATGGCAGTGTGGGAATGCTTCGAGTCCGTGCTCACATCGGCAATGGCCGTGTGCGAAGTTTTAGAGGCCATAGTAGGGGTATAGCAATAATCTGCCGTGAGTGGGGTACTGGATTTCGGCGGGCGAAGGTAACAGCCACGGAGCCGGCAACGGCTGGTGACCGCAGCTCCGGAGAGTGTGGCTGGTTATTGGGCCGGGAGTTATCCGGAGGAATTATCGAAGTTCCCGGCCTCCTGAGCGGCCTGGGCAGCTTGGCGGGTGGCTTCGTCGGCGGCGGCCAGCACGGCGGCGGCTTCGCGGGCGGCGTGGTCGTGAACCCGGAAGATGCGGCGGTTTATCTCGGCGGTCAGGCGCTGCCAGGGCGGGGTTTCGCCGGGCAGGGCAAAGTTGAGCATCTCGCGGCCCAGCCGGTGCAGGCGCAGGCGGTTGGTGCCGCGGTGGCCGTAGGCCAGCAGCAGCGCCGTGAGGGCCATGCCAGTCATGGCGGGGCCGGTGCGCAGCCAGTTTTGCAGGAAGGCAATCATAACCGCAGCCAAACCCAGGCCGCCCAACAGGTACCAAAGTATCCAGCGCACGGGCGTGAGCTCGGCGCGCTCCAGCTCAAGCAGCAAAAACGACTGCCCGCGCACGGTGAGGGTGGAATCGGAGAGTTCCACGCGGCCGTCGTCGCTGCGCACGGTGGGCAAGGTCGGCAGCGGCTCAGGAAATGGGGTGGGCTCCGGGTAGCCTCCGCTGAGGGGTGTACTCAGCAAAGCGGCCCCGGAAGAATATTCCGGGGCCACGGGCAAAGATGGTTCAGCGGGGGCTGGGCTTCGAGGTCTTTCATGGGCTCAGAAACAGCCAGGGTGCTGCTGGGGCGGGCCCAGGTGGGCGCCGCGGTGCGCGTGGCGGCGGAAGCTGCTCCCGCCACCACGGCCCCTCAGTTATTTACTTTAATCAGCTCCACGTCGAAGATGAGGGCGGTGTCGCCGGGAATGTCGCGGCCCGCGCCCCGCTTGCCATAGGCCAGGTCCGAGGGGATGTAGAGGCGGTACTTCGAGCCTTCGGGCATGAGCTGCAGGGCTTCTGTCCAGCCGGCAATTACGCCGTTGACGGGGAAGGTGGCGGGCTGGCCGCGCTGGTAGCTGCTGTCGAATACGGTGCCGTTGATGAGGGTGCCGTGGTAGTGCGTCGTCACCGACGACTTCAGGCTGGGCTTCGGGCCGGTGCCCTGGGTCAGCACTTCGTACTGCAGGCCGCTGGGCAGGGTGGTGATGCCCGGCTTCTTGGCGTTTTCGGCGAGGAAGGCTTCGCCTTCGGCTTTGTTGTTGTTCACGGTGTTGGGGTTTTGGTTGTCGTCTTCGTCTTCGGCGCCGCCCATCTGCTCCTGCAGCTGCTGCATGGCGGCCTGCATTTGCTCCTGGGTCAGGCGGCTGGGGAGGCCCTGCAGGCCTTCCTTCAGGGCGCCGGCCAGGGTGTCTACGTCCAGGTCGAGGCCCTGCTGGGCAAAGTTGCGGGCCAGGTCGCGGCCAATGATGTAGCTCACCTGAGCTTGGTGGGAATCGAGGTTCATGTGCAGGGTAGGAGTAAGTTGAGCTGCGGGCGCGACTGGCACTGCGCCGCCCACAGCCGGTGAAAGAATAGGTGAATGGGTTACGCCGTTGCGGGGGCAAAGTTCCAAAAGCCGCGCCGAACCGCTGCGGCCGGCCGTTATGGCCGGGTTCTTAACAAAAAAGCCCGGCCAATGGGCCGGGCTTTTTACAAGTTTATAGGCAACTAACAGTGGATACCGATAAAATAGCGTTTAGCAATAGTGGTGGTGGTCGTCGTCGCCGGCAAAGTCGAAAGTCAGGTCGAGGTCGGCCAGTTTGGCAGCCAGATAGCTTACGCCCCCAGCAACAGCAGCGAGGAAACGGATAGGGCGGTGTTCTTTTTCATAATCAATAAGTGAAATAGCCTAGTGGTAATTCCGGTGCAAAGATACGAAAGTTGAGCTAAAATTGTTATGCATGCAGCCTATTTAACATATCCTTAACCTTCGAAACCGGCCACCTCCATCACCTCGCCCACCTGCAGGGCGCCCAGGTGCAGGCTGCCCACGCGCACCCGTACCAGCCGCAGCGTGGGAAAGCCCACGGCCGCCGTCATCTTGCGCACCTGCCGGAATTTGCCTTCCGTGAGCGTGATGGACACCCAACTGGTGGGCCCGTGTCGGTCGTCGCGGATTTTCTTGGAGCGGGGCGCGAAGCCCGGCGCCGGGTCCAGCCGGAAGGCGCGGCAAGGGCTGGTTTGGTACTTCTCGTTGTGAATGCCGATTTCCACGCCGGCCTGCATCCGGGCCAGGGCCTCGTCGTCAATCAGCCCATCGACCTGGGCGTAATATTCTTTCTCGATTTTCCGGCTGCGAATGTGCTCGCTCACCTTGCCGTCGGTGGTGAGCAGGAGCAGGCCTTCGCTGTCTGCGTCGAGCCGGCCGATGGACATGGTGCCCGCCGGGAAGTCATAAAACTGTCCCAGCATGGTCTTTTTAGCCTCGCCCGAAAACTGGGTGACGAACTGGCTAAGGCAACCGTAGGGCTTGTGGATGAGGAAGTGGCGGTGGGGTGCTGGGTCCACGTTGGGCAACATTGTCACGGGATTTATAAGTTAGCTCAAGTGGGGCAAAACGTGGCTCAACTACCGGGTGAGGCGGTAAATCATGAGTGCGGCGCGCTCTACTAGCTTCGGAAATTCCTTGAGGTTGATGGTTTCGCCGGACGCGTGGGCGCCCTTGCCCGACACGCCCAGGCCGTCGAGGCAGTCGACGTACTGGGCGATGTAGGAAATGTCGCCGCCCCCGCGCGAGCCCGGGTCGCCGGCCGCAACGGGGCCGTAGCCCAGGTCGCGGCTGGTTTGGTCGGCCAGGGCGGCCAGCTTCTGGTTGCCGGGGGTGGGCGCCATGCCGGGCAGGCCGTCCGAGAAGGTGATTTCGGCTTTGGTGTTCGTCAGGTTCTGCGCCACGATGGCGCGCATTTTATCGCGGGCGGCCTCTTTCTGGGTTTCAGTCAGAAAGCGCAAATCGCCGGTAACCGAGGCGGTGGGCGCGATGATGTTGGTCTTGCCCACTACCTCGCCCCGCGCTTTGGCTTCGTCGTAATTCACTTCCGAGCCGCCCACCATCAGGCCGGGGTTGAAGGTGAGGTATTGCTCCTGGCTCAGCGTTTCGCGGAACGAATTGAGGATGCGGGCGGCTTCGTAGATGGCGCCGTAACCCACCGCCGGCTTGAAAATGCCCGAGGAATGGGCCGCCGCGCCGAAGGTTTTGAGCTGCCAGGTGCTGGAGCCGCGCCGGGCGGTAGCCACCGTGTGCAGGTTGGTGGCGGTTTCGAAGCCGAGGGCCACGTCGGCTTGCTTGGCCCGGGCAATGAAGTCGGCGCGGGCTTCGGGGCCTTTGCCGCCGCGCTCTTCGTCGCCGGTGAAGTAAGCCGTGATGCCGGCATTCCTGAGCAGGCCGTTGGCTTGCAGGGCCTGCAGGGCCGCCAGTATCACCACGTCGCCGCCTCTCATGTCGTTTACGCCCTGGCCCGTGGCGGTCGAGTCGTTGAGCCGGGTGTACTTGGTGAAAGGCATGTCCAGCTCAAACACCGTGTCGAGGTGCCCAATCAGAAACAGTTTCTTGCCTTTTTTGCCCTTGTGCTGGGCCACCAGGTGGCCGGCGCGCTGCATGGTTTCGGGCATGGCCACCCACTCGGTTTTGAAGCCCAGTGCGTCAAACTCTTTCTGGAGCACCGTGCCTACTTCACGCACACCTTTCACGTTGAGCGTGCCGCTGTTGATGTTGACCAGCTGTTCCAGCAGCTTCTCCGACTGGGGCATGTTCTGCTGCACCGAAGCCACGATTTTGCGCTCGGTGGAAGTAAGCTTTTGCGCCGAGGCGGCGTAGGAGCAGAAGATGGCGGAGGCGAGGAGAAGTTTTTTCACGGAATAACTAATTGAGCTAAAGCAGCTGCGCTTGAGCCGGTGCGGAGGAGTAAAGTTCTGCTACTTTTTGGCAGATTCAGCTTGCTGCAGCGCTTTGATTTTGCTGGCCACCTCCACCATGGGCGCTACCCAGATTTCTTTTTCGTGGGCTTTGAGGTAGCGCAGCAGCTGGCGGTGGGCCTGCAGGTCCACGTTGAGGCTGTGGCCGCCGCCCACGCCGTGAAACAAGAACACCACCAACGTGTGCGACTGCTGCGCCTGCTTCACCAGCTCAATCAGTTGCGGGCCCGATTGGCCGTTTATCATGTAGCTGTTGATGTTGTCCAGGTTGACCTGGGCGGGCGCCTGGAGGCCGGACGTAACGCCGCGGGCCGCTACGAAGTCGTTTTTAAGCTGGTCGTAAAACGGAACGTTGCCAATTGCTAGGTCGCCGCAGGGGTAGGCGAAGGTGCGGTTGGTTTTGCCATCGATGGCATTGAGCAAGGTGTTGGTGACCCGTACTTCGTTTACGGCCCGGCTCACGGTGTACTTGCTCAGGTCATTGTCGGGCGTGACAAAGCCGCGGCCCGGCCGGCTGCCGTCGCACGGGTGAAACAGGGCGTGGTTGCCCGGCTCGTGCCCGCGCTTGGCCGCCTGCCGCCACTCGTTGAGCCGGCGCGCCACCACCGGCGACGAGCCAATCAGGTAAAAGGTGCCCCTCAGCTTTACCGAGTCCAGCGCCGGCAGGGCGTTGTCGAGGTCCACGTCGATGGCGTCGTCGTAGGTCAGCACCACGGCGCACTGCTTGTTAATCCAGGGGCTGCCGGCTTGGGCCTGAGCTGCGGTTCGGGCGCAGCCCAGCAGGGCAAGAGCAAACGTGATAATTCTACCGGGTTTCATGCGCTGTGAGTAGCTGATTGTTGCTGGGGGCACCGAGACTCAATCAGGATATAGAGACGCGTAGTTGTGTCTCGTGGTAGAACCATACCCTGCGGACAATTGCGAACAGCGGAGACCAGCAGACGCAAATATGCGTCTCTACATTCCAAAAGGCTTTGGGGGCTCGGCACTATCTGAGCTAAATACAGGCCTTGCTACTTCACTTCCTCCACTTCCACGCGCCGGTTGCGCGCATTGGGCGAAGTGAAAAGCGGGCGGCTGTCGCCGTACCCGATGGTGCTGATGCGGTCGGCCTCCACGCCGGCTTTCACCAGGTAGTCCTTCACGGCGGTGGCCCGCTGCTCCGAGAGCACCTGGTTTTTGTCGTGCTCGCCCACGCGGTCGGTGTAGCCCGAAACGCGAATGCGCACGCCGGGCCGGGCCTTGAGCTCGGCGGCCAGCTGGTCGAGGGCGGGGCGGCCTTCCGGCAGCAGGCTCGGGCGTGCCCACCTTGAAAAGCACCGTGGGCAGCACCACGGGCGTAGGCGCGATAATCGGGGGCGCCGGCGCCGGCCGCGCGGTATCGGGGCGTACGGTATCTGGCCGCGCGGGAGGTGGCGGGGCGGGTGCTGGGGGCGCAGGTTTGGGCGTGGCCTTCGCTACGGTGCCAGTTGCCTGGATGGTGATGGGCACCACCGGGCTCTGGCTGGTGGGGTAGTAGCCCTGCGTGAGGTAGAAGGTGGTGGTTTTGTTGAGCCGGGTGCGGTAGGTGTTGCCGGTGTTCAGCGGCTGCTTCAGCTCGGCGTCGGCGTACCACATCACGTTGCGGCCCGATACGCGAATGGTACTTTCGGTGCCGGCCTTCACCGTAGCCGGCGATTTCAGCTTGATGCGGTAAAACGTGAAGGTGCCCACGTCGCAATCGCCCACCGGGCGGTAGGTGGCGTGGCCGGTCAGCTTTTCCTGGCTCGCGTCGTAGGTGAACGTGATGGAGCCGTCGCACCAGTAGCTGTTGCGGGTGCGGCCGGTTTCGTTGAGCTTGCGGATGTGGTCGAGCTGCATGCCCTTGTCGGTACGCTTGCCCTGCATCTGAAACGTGACCGTGATGTGGGGCTGCCCGCCCACTTCCTGGTAGAGCACGCCAAAGAGGTCGGTGCCCTTGCTTTTCTGCAGCCGAAGCACGGCCGGCCACACGGCGTCGGGCTCGCCGGTGTCGGTTTCTACGCCCTGCCACACGCCCGACAGGGACTGAGCTTGCAAGTGCCCTGCTGGGCACGTCCCCGCTAGTAGCAGGGCGCCGATGCCATACCAAAAGCTGCGTTTCATAAGGACTAAATTAACCGCCTGTCGAAAATTCCGCTATTGTCGACCTTCATGTATTCTATAAATAGCAAGGCCTGTCTGCCCCGCGGTTAGGCTTCCGAACCCAATGCCTTGCCACTCGGTAACAACCCCGGCGCACGCGAAAGGATGCTTCCGCCGTGGCCGGCCAAACGATGAATACAGACGGAATAGTATAACGGCCGGCGCGCCTAGCCCAGAAACGCCATGTCTTCGGCGCTCAGCCGGATGTCTGCTGCTTGCAGGTTTTCGCGCAGATGCGCCAGCTTCGACGTGCCCGGAATCGGCAGTATCCAGGGCGACTTGTGCAGCAGCCAGGCAACGTTGAGCCTGCGCTTCGGAGGCGTTGTGCTTTTTGGCAACTGCCGCCAGCTTGTCGCCGGCCTTGGGAAGGCCGTGAATCAGCGAGAAAAAGGGAATGAGCGGAATGCCGTGCTGCTCACACAAATCCAACACTTCTTCGCCGCCTGGGTTGGCGCCGTAGGGCAGCTGCACGGTGGTGCGCTGGGCGTAGCTGTACATGTTCTCAACGGTGGCAATGGGGCCCAGTTGCAGGCCTTCTTCCAGTTCGGCGCGGGTCGCGTTGCTCAGGCCCACATGCAGAATTTTGCCTTCCTGCTGCATCTCAAACATGGCCCCGAGCCTGCTCGGCCAGCGGCACCGCGCCGTGCCCCATCAGGCGCAAATGCACCAGTTGAATCTGCTCCTGCCGGAGGGTACGCAGGTTGTTTTCGATGCTGGCCCGCAGGTTTTCGGGCGTGTTGTAGGGCACCCAGCTTTTATCGGGCCGGCGGGTGGCGCCCACCTTGGTGCAGATTACCAGGCCCGGCCAGTACGGATGCAGGGCTTCCGCAATCAGGCGGTTGGTCACATCTTCGCCGTAATAGTCGGCGGTATCCAGAAAATTCACGCCTGCTCCAACCGCCGTTTTGAGTATCTCCAGCGCCTCCCCGCGATTGGCCGGCTCGCCCCAGATTTCCGGACCGGTGAGGCGCATCGTGCCGTAGCCGAGGCGGTTGACGGTGAGGGGATGGGCAGAGTGCTGGGCGATGGTGATGGTCATGCATGAATGTGAAAAGCAGGCGTATGAATAATTAACAGTACTCAGTAAGCCAAAGGGCCCGTGGATGTTTGGCAATAGGGCTGAACCGACTTCCAAATGACACAATGAAGAGGACTGTACACCAGGCTCAACCTAAATAACTTAACATGGAAATTGATTTAATTTTGTTTAATGTAAAAATATTGCTAAATTATAATGACGCAGCCAAGCCTAACCTCCTGGCTGTAAGCTCCGCAAGAGGCATACCAGCTCAAACTTAATAGATTGATTTTACGGCCATGTAGCCCAGGGCCGCCAATTGCTTTTTCACCCTTTTCCTTAATGCCATGAAAACATTGTTGCTAAGCATCGGCGGTTTGTTATGCAGTCATCTCGCCTCGGCCCAGGCTCGCGCCCGCCGACGATAAGGCTATCCGGGCGGTAGTAGCTCATTGGGACGCCAACCTGAACAACCACCGCTTTCAGGAAATGACAACCTACACCACCAAGGACATCAGCTTCATCACCCCAGTGGGGATGCACTGGAAAGGCCAGTCGCAGCTGATAAAGGGCCATGAGGAGCTTTTCAAGATGTATAAGGGGGTGCCCTTCAAACCGTCCAACACGACCGTGCGGATGCTAACCCCGGAAGTGGCAGTGGCGAACGAGGAAATGGCGATTGGGGCTGCGTACCCACCCGACGGCGTTAACCGGGGCACGAACAGAGAAGCCCCCAGTCGGGACCTGGTAACCATGGTTCTCGTCAAGAAAAGCGGCCAGTGGCTGGTTGCCGCCGGCCAGGTAACTCAAATCAACGAAAAGGCCATAAAGCAGGCTCATCCCGTCGCTACCGTGAAAAAGTAAGCACTCGATTGGTCAAAATTGGTTAGCAAACTCCATGAGAAAAACCGCCCCGGAAGCTGCTGTAGCTTCCGGGCGGTTTTTCTTAGTTTCACTGCTAGACGTTCTCAAGCCCTTAGCCCAACAGTTCCTGAAAAGCTGCCATAAACAGCCCCACATGGTAGCCATCGGCCAGGCCGTGGTGAATGTTGACGGAAACGGGCATCAGCGTAGCCCCACCTTCCACGTAGGTCTGGCCCACCGAAATCTTGGGGCAGCTGTCGGGGTGGCTGAAGCTGCGAGCGTGGCTCAGGCCCGTGAAGCGCACCCACGGAATGGCTGAGAAGTGGATGACGTCGGGCCGGCCGGTCTGCTCGTTCAGGCGCAGTCCCTCGCTGGCTTGCACAGCCGCGATTTCGGCGTTGGCTGTCGGCAGAAAATCCGCCAGTTCGTCGTGGTGCTCAATAAAGGAAAACCCAAACGTCTGGTCAGCCCGGCCAATGGTAGCCGAGGCGTGGATGCGGTCGTAGTAGTACACTTGCCCATCCTCGATGCGGTAGCGGAAGGCTTCCACTTGGTTCACCGCCTGCAAGGCCGCGTGCAGGTAGTACAGGAAAAAGGGACGCCGAGTCGCTTGGCTTTGGCCAGGGCCCGGGTACAGTCAACGGTGGCCACCAGGCCGAAAAAGGCTCCTCAAACGCAGAGAAGAAGGCAAAATGCTCGCGCCGGTTCCAGCTGGCCAGGTCAATAAGGTGCTTCATGGGCCGGCAAAGGTTGGGGGTTTGCTTTGTAAGGGAACACGATGCAAGTGAAGCACCTTGAAACTAGGCGTAATAGTATTGCTCATGCCTTTACGCGCAAAACCCTGCCCTCCAAAGGTTGGGAAAGCAGGGCTTTAAAGATGGTAATTTGGATATAATTTGGCGGAGCGTAACTTTTGCTAATTAAGCAATTCAATAAAAAAACCGGGTATCAAAGACCTCTTAATTCGTCTATTATGTGGCTTATTTTCCTACCATTACTGTCTTCAATGGAGTTGAACAACAAAATGATTTTCTCGTCAATAGAAGCATCTAGACTCGATGGAAGGTGGAATATACTGAATATTCCACCTGCATTACGCTCGAATAGTTTGTCATTATTCTCGTCATAAATCGTAAAAGAATAAGTAGCATTTTGAGCTCCAGTAATGGCTTTGTTTCTGTCATCGACGGTAACTAAAACTGTTGCTGTTTTTAGGGATGCTTTATACGAATTGGTTTTGCTGGTTTTTTCCCAAAGCAATTTCTGGCTTTCAGTCTTTTGGGTTAATTGTTCTAGGAGCAGAACGACGTTTTCAAGATTCATTGTCAAGGGATTTGAGGTTTTCCGTCAGATTTGAGAAATAGTTTAGCAAATCATCGGTGTGCTTTAGGACAATTGTGAAATCGATACTTTCAAAATTGTCATTATTTAAAATGCTAACATCCAAATTGTGAACATCTTGCCTAAAGTCAAATATTAAGTTGTTTAAGCTAGGCTCGCCCTCTTGCTGCTCAATTTTAATATTTTGCCTACTGATGCGATTTAAAAGTGTACTGATGGTTGGCTTTAAGGTTGATAATCTCTGATGGCCGGTTTTAAATTCACGGTTAATAATATATGCTCTAGCTTCAGTAAGAAGATTATAAAGCCCGGATACTTCTACGAGCGTAAGGATATTATTATATCTTGAAACAGATTGTTTAATTGATTCAGCTTGTTCGCGTACTGATTTCAGCTGAATGAAAGTTAGAATTATACCAGCAGTGATATGAAGCCGCCTACTAGGGTATAAAAGTTAAATATTGTCCTGTCTGCTGTTTTGACTAGGGTGAAAAAGAGTACTACATGCAAAAGCGCTATTGTTAAAAGTATTCCTGCAAGCCAGCTTTTAAGATGGAATTCCTTCATGCTTGATACATAGTCAATTGACGGATTTTTGAACGATTCAGAATAAGGTTAAACACGAAACCTACATATTCCGTCGGTACTGGCCGCCGACCTCAAACAGCGCGTTGGTAATCTGCCCCAGCGAGCAGTATTTTACCGTTTCCATCAGTTCGGCAAACAGGTTGCCGTTGGCCACGGCCACTTGCTGGAGCTGCTTGAGGCGCGCCGGCGCCTGGTCGGCGTTGCGCTGGTGCAGCAGGGTGAGCATGTCGATTTGGTACTGCTTTTCCTCCTCCGTGGCGCGGATGACTTCGGCCGGCACCACCGTGGGCGAGCCCTTCGACGAGAGGAAGGTATTTACCCCAATGATGGGGTACTCGCCGGTGTGCTTCAGCATCTCGTAGTGCATGCTTTCCTCCTGGATTTTACCGCGCTGGTACATGGTTTCCATGGCCCCGAGAACGCCGCCGCGCTCCGTGATGCGGTCGAATTCGAGCAGCACCGCCTCTTCCACCAGGTCGGTTAGCTCCTCGATGATGAAGGAGCCTTGCAGCGGGTTTTCGTTTTTGGCCAAGCCCAACTCGCGGTTGATGATGAGCTGAATGGCCATGGCCCGGCGCACCGATTCCTCGGTGGGCGTGGTGATGGCCTCGTCGTAGGCGTTGGTGTGCAGGCTGTTGCAGTTGTCGTAGATGGCATACAGCGCCTGCAACGTGGTGCGGATGTCGTTGAAGTCGATTTCCTGGGCGTGCAGGCTGCGGCCCGACGTCTGGATGTGGTACTTCAGCATCTGGCTGCGGGCGTCGGCGCCGTACTTCAGCTTCATGGCCTTGGCCCAGATGCGGCGCGCCACCCGCCCAATCACGGCATACTCGGGGTCGATGCCGTTGGAGAAGAAGAAGCTCAGGTTAGGGGCGAAGTCGTTCACGCTCATGCCCCGGCTCACGTAGTATTCCACGAAGGTGAAGCCGTTGGAGAGCGTCAGGGCCAGCTGGGTAATGGGGTTGGCACCGGCTTCGGCAATATGGTAGCCCGAGATGGACACGGAGTAGAAATTCCGCACCTTCTGTTGAATGAAGTATTCCTGCACGTCGCCCATAAGGCGCAGCGCAAACTCGGTGCTGAAAATGCAGGTGTTCTGCGCCTGGTCTTCTTTCAGAATGTCGGCCTGCACCGTGCCCCGCACCTGCGTCAGCGTCTTGGCTTTGATGGTGGCGTACACGTCGGCCGGCAGCACCTGGTCGCCGGTCACGCCGAGCAACATCAGGCCGAGGCCGTCGTTACCGTCGGGTAGCTCGCCCTGGTAGCGGGGGCGGGCTAGGTTCTTCTCAGCGTAAATCTGGTCAATTTTGGCATCGACTTCTGCTTCCAGCCCGTGCTCCTTGATGTATAGCTCGCACTGCTGGTCGATGGCGGCGTTCATGAAAAACGCGGCCAGCGTGGCGGCCGGGCCATTTATGGTCATTGACACCGACGTGCTGGGGTTGGCCAGGTTGAAGCCCGAGTAGAGCTTCTTGGCATCATCCAGGCAGGCAATGCTCACGCCGGCGTTGCCGATTTTGCCGTAGATGTCGGGCCGCAGGTCGGGGTCTTCGCCGTAGAGCGTCACCGAGTCGAAGGCCGTGCTCAGGCGCTTTGCCGGCAGGCCCATGCTCACGTAGTGGAAGCGGCGGTTGGTGCGCTCTGGCCCGCCCTCGCCGGCAAACATGCGGGTGGGGTCTTCGCCCTCGCGCTTGAACGGGAACACGCCGGCCGTGTAGGGGAATTCGCCGGGGAAGTTTTCCTGCATGGCCCAGCGCAGGCGGTCGCCCCAGCCGGTGTAGCGCGGCGTGGCCACCTTCGGAATCATGTTGCCCGACAGCGACTTGGTGTGCGTCTGCACCCGGATTTCCTTGCCCCGCACCGAGTACACGTACTCCGGGTTGCGGTAGTTCTGCAGCGTGCTTTCCCAGTTTTCCAGAATGGCCTGGCTGTCGGCGTCGAGGCGGCGGAGCTGGGTTTGCTTGTTCTTGCTGAACTCTTCCACCGTGCTGTCGCCGTCTTTTTCTCGGCGCGGTAGTGCTCTTCCAACTTGGCAAAGGCACCGGCTACTTCCGCAATCTGAGCCTGCTCGCGCACGCGCTGGTCGTAGGCGCGGTTCGTCTCGGCAATCTCGGAGAGGTAGCGCGTGCGGTGCGGCGGGATGATGTAAATCTTCTCCGAATCCGAAGTGCTGGTTTCAAGGCTGGAGGCGAAGGTGGCGCCGGTCTTCTTCTCCAGCATCTTCAGCACGGCACGGTACAGCCGGTTCATGCCGGGGTCGTTGAACTGCGAGGCGATGGTGCCGAACACGGGCATTTCGTCTGTGGGCGTGTCCCACAGGCCGTGGTTGCGCTGGTACTGCTTGCGCACGTCGCGCAGGGCATCCAGGGCGCCGCGCTTGTCGAACTTATTAAGGGCAATGACGTCGGCGAAATCGAGCATGTCGATTTTCTCCAGCTGCGTGGCGGCGCCGTACTCGGGCGTCATCACGTAGAGGCTGGCGTCGGAGTGCTCGATGATTTCGGTGTCCGACTGGCCGATGCCGGAGGTTTCGAGGATAATTAGGTCGTAGTTGGCGGCGCGCACTACGTCCACGGCGTCCTGCACGTAGCGCGACAAAGCCAGGTTGCTCTGGCGCGTGGCCAGGCTGCGCATGTACACCCGCGGCGAGTTGATGGAGTTCATCCGAATCCGGTCGCCGAGCAGCGCCCCGCCCGTCTTGCGCTTGCTGGGGTCCACGGAAATAATGGCAATGGTCTTATCCGGAAAGTCCATCAAAAAGCGCCGCACCAATTCATCCACCAGCGACGACTTGCCCGCACCGCCCGTGCCCGTGATGCCGAGAATAGGAGCAGAGCGCTTCGAGCTCAACTCCTGATTCTGGTTGTTTTCGTTGAGCTGAAATTCAGCCACCAACTCACTCTTCACGCGCTCAAACTCCTCGGGGAAGTTCTCCGCCGCCGAAATCAGGCGGCCGATGCTGCGGGCATCTTTCTCTTTTACGTGGTCAGCTTCCCCGTTCAAATTCTGACCAGTCGGGAAGTCAGCCTGCTCGAGCAGGTTGTTAATCATGCCCTGCAGGCCCATGGCGCGGCCATCGTCGGGCGAGTAGATGCGGGTAATGCCATAGCCCTGCAACTCGGCAATTTCGGTGGGCAGAATCACGCCCCCGCCGCCGCCGAAGATTTTGATGTGGCCTGCGCCGCGCTGCTTCAGCAGGTCGTGCATGTACTTGAAGTACTCGTTGTGCCCGCCCTGGTAGCTGGTAATGGCAATGGCCTGGGCATCTTCCTGAATGGCGCAATCCACGATTTCCTGCACCGAGCGGTTGTGCCCGAGGTGAATCACCTCGGCGCCGCTGCTCTGAATGATGCGGCGCATGATGTTGATGGCCGCGTCGTGGCCGTCGAACAAGGCGGCGGCAGTTACAATGCGAACGTGGTTTTTGGGCTTGTAGGGCGCAACAGGAGCTTGCATGAGCAGGGGAGTAGCGAGTGGGAATTTGACGGGGTGAAGGTACGAAAGAAGCCCCGGCGCGGTAGCACCGGGGCTTTTGAAACGGAAGCATAGGAATGTTAGGTGGCCTAAGCGGCAGCTTTTTCTTTGGCCTTGGGCTTGACGTTCGGAATCAGGTTGTGGGGGTTAATCACAAACTTCTTCGCCACGCCGCTATCAAACTCGGCGTAGCCTTCGGGGGCCTGGTCCAGGGTAATTACTTCGACGTTAACGGCTTTTGCTATCTGCACCTTGTCGTACAGAATTGCCTGCATGAGCTGGCGGTTGTAGCTCAACACCGGAGTCTGGCCGGTATAGAAAGAGTGGCTCTTAGCCCAGCCTAGGCCGAAGCGGATGGACAAGCTGCCCTTCTGGGCGGCCTTGTCCTGAGCGCCGGGGTCGGCGGTGACGTACAGGCCAGGGATGCCGATAGAACCACCAGCGCGGGCAATTTCCATCAGGGAGTTGAGCACCGCGGCGGGCACTTCTTCCTTCGAGGTCCGGCCCTCGCCGTGGGCTTCAAATCCCACGCAATCGACGGCGCAGTCCACCTCGGGCACGCCCAGAATCTGGGCAATTTGCTGCGCCAAGGTCGCATCCTGGGTAAGGTCCACGGTTTCGCAGCCAAAGGAGCGGGCGTGGGCCAGGCGGGCCTTGTTCATATCGCCCACAATCACCACGGCCGCGCCCAGCAATTGAGCTGAGGCCGCGGCGGCCAGCCCAACCGGCCCGGCCCCGGCGATGTACACCGTAGCGCCCGGCCGCACGCCGGCCTTCACCGCGCCGTGAAACCCGGTCGGGAAAATATCGCTCAGCATGGTCAGGTCGCGGATTTTCTCCATGGCCTGGGCTTTGTCCGGGAATATTAGCAGGTTGAAATCGGCGTAGGGCACCATCACGTACTCGGCCTGCCCGCCAACCCAGCCGCCCATGTCGACGTAGCCGTAGGCGCCA
This sequence comes from Hymenobacter humi, assembly GCF_042665855.1. NCBI lineage: Bacteria > Pseudomonadati > Bacteroidota > Cytophagia > Cytophagales > Hymenobacteraceae > Hymenobacter > Hymenobacter humi. Next base: position 2,876,398 of record NZ_JBHTEK010000001.1, read on the forward strand.
CCGGCGCGGCCCTCGTTCACGGTCAGGCAGATGCCGGTTTGCTGCTCCTTGCAGTTGCGGCAGCGCCCGCAGGCCACGTTAAACGGCACCGATACCAAGTCGCCCTTATTCAAGAACTCCACGTCGTCGCCGGTCTCGATGACCTCGCCCGTGATTTCATGGCCCAGCACCAGGCCGGGGGCCGCCGTGGTCCGGCCGCGCACCATGTGCTGGTCGGAGCCGCAAATGTTGGTGGACACGACTTTTAAAATAACCCCGTGGGTGATTTTTCGGCCCTTGGGGTTTTTCAGCTCCGGAAAATCAATGTTCTGCACCTCGACTTTGCCGGGTCCCAGATACACTACGCCTCGATTGTCTGCCATAACTATAGGAAATTAGGAGTGGGAGAAAAACCTGTCAGAAACCAGTCGCGGCGCGGTGGTTATTGGGCTGGCTGGGCCAGGGCCTGTACGCCGGCCTGGGCCACGGCATGGTCGTTTTCGACTGAGTCGCCCGATACGCCGATGGCGCCCATGAAGCCGCCGCTGCGCCCCGGAATGGGGATGCCGCCGGGGAACGTGATGAGCCCACCGTTGGAATGCTCGATATTATAGAGCGGGCCGCCGGGCTGCGACAAGCCGCCAATGGCGCCGGTGGGCATGTCGAAGAAGCGGGCCGTTTTGGCTTTCTTGATGGATATGTCGAGCGAACCCAGCCAAGCGTCATCCATGCGAATGAAAGCCACGAGGTTGGCGCCGGCATCGACCACGGCGATGTTCATATTGACATTCAGCTCAATGGCTTTCTGGTGCGCGGCCTGCAGGGCCGTTTGTGCTTGTGCTAGGGTAATACCCATAGTGCTGGTTGGTTAAGGTAGGAAAGAGGTGCTGCACGCAAATACGCGGCAGCTTCCTGAAGCCAACTAGCAGTTAGGTGATTTGGTTACGAGTGCTGAGCTACAAGCTGCGAAACATTCCTCCTTGGGAAATGGGCGCCCGCCGCCGTTAGCCGAACAGCACCGGTGGGCTGAGGGCCAGACGCCAGGCAAGGGCCACCAGCAATGCCAGCCCCAGTAGTCTCCAGGCCACGTGCGTGGGCCGTGGCCGCCGCACGGTATCCGAAAACACCTCACTCAAACAGCCCAACGCCAGTGGCGCAATGAGTAAGCCCATCATGACCAGGTGCAGGCCTTCGTGGATGGTGAAATAGGGCAGCTTGGTGAGGGCAATGAAAACGCTCCCCGCCACCCACGGCACCACCAGGGTAGCCAGCACCATGAGCTTGCGGTTGTGGTAGCGCATCACGGTTTTGGAGTCGTGGGCTTGCAGGAAGGCCAGGGCCCCGAAATAGCCCAACGCCAGCTGCACCAGGCCAAAGAGCAAGGCCACCAGGATGTTGACCACGTTGCCGAGCCGAAACAGCCAGTCGGGCACGTACCAAAAGCCCGACTGCGTAAACGTGTCCGCTAGCAAAGCACCAAACACCGCATTGCAGCTATGAAACGCCACCCACAGCAGGAACAGCTTGAGTGGCCGCGGTGGGCGCGCTCGCGGCGCCAGTACCACAAGAAAGCCCCGATGCCCAGCAGCAGGCACACCAGCGGCCCCACGCCGTAGGCCACAATCACGGCCATGGGCCACCATTCGCCATCGGTCATGGTGTACTCGATGCGGCTCGGGTCCCAGGTGCCGCGCAGGCTGTACATGTTGGATACGCCCACCTTTGCCAGCTGGTGGAGACCCCACACCAGGTAATAGGCCAGCACGAACAGGACCGTTCCGTTGAGGCCCGCAATGAAAAACTTGCGCTTGTCGGTTTGCTCGGAAGAAGAGGGGCGCGTAGAAGTTTCGGGTTGCATGGGCGGATTCTGTAAATCGCGCAGAAAAAGGGGAATCAGCAAAACTAAGCACCTTAACTCAATTAAACCAGTTGGGCCTGAGGGTAGCCAAATGCCGCCCGGCTGGCTTTTGCGGCCCGTAGTTCGTACCTTCGCGGACTGAAAAACCGCCCTCTGTGAAGAATATCCGCAACTTTTGCATCATTGCCCACATCGACCACGGCAAAAGCACGCTGGCTGACCGCCTGCTTGAGTTTACCAGCACCGTGGCCAAGCGCGACATGCAGGCCCAGTGCTTGACAACATGGACCTGGAGCGCGAGCGCGGCATCACCATCAAGAGCCACGCCATCCAGATGCAGTTTCCCTACAAAGGGGAAATCTACACGCTGAACCTGATTGACACCCCCGGCCACGTCGACTTTAGCTACGAAGTGAGCCGTAGCATCGCCGCCTGCGAAGGCGCCCTGCTGATTGTGGATGCTTCCCAGGGCATCGAAGCCCAGACCATTTCCAACCTCTACCTCGCCATCGGGGCCGACCTGGAAATCATTCCGGTGCTCAACAAAATCGACCTTCCGCACGCCATGCCGGAGGAGGTGACCGACGAAATTGTGGACCTCATCGGCTGCAAGCCGGAGGACATCATTCACGCTTCGGGCAAGGCCGGCATCGGCATCGAAGCCATTCTGAACGCCATAGTGGAGCGCGTGCCCGCTCCGAAAGGCGACCCGGAAGCGCCGCTGCAGGCCCTGATTTTTGACTCGGTTTTCAACTCATACCGCGGCATCGAAGTCCTGTTCCGCATCAAGAACGGCACCATGCGCAAGGGCGACAAGGTGAAGTTCATGGCGACGGGCAAGGAGTACGGCGCCGACGAAATCGGCATTCTCGGCCTCAAACAGGAGCCCCGCCAGGAAATGAGCGCCGGCAACGTGGGCTACCTCATCTCGGGCATTAAAGAGGCCCGCGAAGTGAAGGTGGGCGATACCATCACCCACGTGAGCCGCCCCACGCCGGAAGCAATCCAGGGCTTTGCCGACGTGAAGCCCATGGTATTCGCCGGCATTTACCCCGTCGACACCACCGAGTACGAAGAGCTGCGCTCCAGCATGGAGAAACTTCAGCTCAACGATGCCTCGCTGGTGTGGGAACCCGAAACGTCGGTGGCACTGGGTTTTGGCTTCCGCTGCGGCTTCCTGGGCATGCTGCACATGGAAATTGTGCAGGAGCGTCTGGAGCGCGAGTTCAACATGACGGTCATCACCACGGTGCCCAGCGTGCAATTTCACGCTATCGGCACCAAGGACCAGCTGCTGACCATCAACGCGCCTTCCGAAATGCCGGAGCCCAACCTCATCAAATTGATTGAGGAGCCGTTCATTAAGGCCCAGATTATTACAGCAGCCGAATACGTGGGCCCCATCATCACGCTGTGCATGGACAAGCGCGGCATCATCAAGGGCCAGTCGTACCTGACTTCCGAGCGGGTTGAGCTGAGTTTTGAGCTGCCGCTGTCCGAAATCGTGTTCGACTTTTTCGACAAGCTCAAGACCATCAGCCGCGGCTACGCCTCGCTCGACTACGAGCCTGATTGGCTTCCGCGAAGCCGACATGGTGAAGCTCGACGTGATGCTCAACGGCGAAAAGGTGGATGCCCTCTCGGCCATCGTGCACCGCTCCAAGAGCTACGAGTGGGGGCGTCGCCTCTGCGAGAAGTTGCGCGAGCTGCTGCCCCGCCAAATGTTCGACATCGCCATTCAGGCGTCGATTGGCCAGAAAATCATCGCCCGCGAAACCGTGAAGGCCCTGCGCAAAAACGTAATTGCCAAGTGCTACGGCGGCGACATCAGCCGGAAGCGCAAGCTGCTGGAAAAGCAGAAGGAGGGCAAGAAACGCATGCGCTCCGTGGGCTCGGTAGAAATCCCGCAAGAAGCCTTCCTGGCAGTTTTGAAAATCGATTAATTTGAAAATGCGGCTTTCGGGCCGCATTTTTTTGCTGTCATGCTGACGAAGGAAGCATCTTATCACCGCTGCTTTCGTCAGATTTATTAACTTATTAGCGGCGTAGACGTGATAAGGTCCTTCGCTCCGCTCAGGATGACAAACGCATTTTTATGAGCCCAGTTCAAACCAACAACCTCATCGACGGCAAGCAAACCGCCGAGGACATCAAAGCCGAGATTGCCACCGAAGTGGCCGCCATGAAGGCCGCCGGTACCCGGGCGCCGCACTTGGCCGCCATCCTGGTGGGGCACGACGGCGGCTCCGAGACCTATGTGCGCAACAAGGTGCTCGCTTGCGAACGGGTGGGTTTTAGCTCAACGCTGCTCCGGTACGAGGACGATATCACCGAAGCCGCACTACTGGCTAAGGTGGACGAGCTGAACCGCGACCCTGAGATTGACGGCTTCATCGTGCAGCTGCCGATGCCGGCGCACATCAACCCGGAGAAGGTGATTGAAGCCATTCGGCCGGAGAAAGACGTGGACGGATTCCATCCCATGAACATCGGCCGCATGGTGGCGGGGCTGCCGGCTTTGCTGCCGGCTACTCCCTCGGGTATCGTGGAGCTGCTGAGCCGTCAGGGCATCAAAACCAGCGGCAAGCACGCCGTGGTAATTGGTCGTTCCAACATTGTAGGCACGCCAGTTAGTATTTTGTTAGCCAAGAATTTAGATACAGCCAACTGCACCGTTACTTTATGCCATTCGCGCACCGAGAACCTGGCCGAAATATGCCGGACGGCCGATATCGTGGTGGCAGCCATCGGCCGGCCTGAGTTTGTGACGGCCGACATGATTCGGCCCGGCGCCGTGGTGATTGACGTGGGCACGACCCGGGTGGCCGATGCCAATAAGAAAAGCGGATATTCTCTCAAAGGGGACGTGAATTTTGCCGAAGTAGCGCCGTTGGCGTCGGCCATTACACCGGTGCCCGGCGGCGTGGGTCCCATGACCATTGCGATGCTTTTGCTCAATACGCTGCGCGCCGCCAAGGGCGAGATATACCCGCATCCAGCCAGCTGATTTTTGGAATATTTGGTTAACCTATACCTAACCCGTACTTTTAAAGTCCGGTGATGGGAACGGTGTGTTCCTTTGCCAGCGTTCAGTATGCTTAGCTTTCTGACGCTTTTTGTTATGATTCCCGTGAGTATACTTTCCCTCGATATTATTGCACCGGCAGGTGCCGGTGCCGCGCCCGAAGCCGGCGTGATGCTCCCCGTAATGGAGCAGTTCTACACCATTCAGGGCGAGGGGTACAATACCGGCCGGGCAGCGTATTTTATTCGGCTGGGCGGCTGCGACGTGGGCTGCCACTGGTGCGACGTGAAGGAGTCGTGGGATGCCGACGCGCACCCGCGTCAGTCGGTGGCTCAACTGGTGGAAGCCGTGCTGGCCTACCCGGGCCGCGACGTGGTGATAACCGGCGGCGAGCCCCTGATGCACGAGCCTGGGCCCGCTCACGGCCGCGCTGCAGGCGGCGGGCTGCCGCACCTGGCTCGAAACCTCTGGAGCCCACCCGCTGACGGGCACCTGGGACTGGATATGCCTTTCGCCCAAAAAATTCAAGGCCCCGCTGCCCGAGGTGCTGGCCGCTGCCCACGAATTGAAGGTGGTCGTTTTTAATGGCCACGATTTTGCATGGGCCGAGGAGCATGCGGCGTTAGTACCCGCCAGCACGCGCCTTTACCTGCAACCCGAGTGGAGCCGAGCTGCCCGCATGACCCCCGAACTCGTGGACTATGTGAAGCAGCACCCGCGTTGGCAGGTTTCGCTGCAAACCCATAAATACCTCGACATCCCGTAGCCAATTCTATGCGTTGTATCTCAGTGTTGGGGGCGGTTCGCCTCGGAATGATGTTCCTGCTGTGGCTGCCGGTGTCCCAAGGGGCCTGGGGGCAACTTCCCGTCAAGGTTCAGACCCCTACCAATACCAAGGCGCGCAACCTGCTCGAGAAAGCGCAGCAACAAACCAAAGAGCGCGATTTCATCAAGGCCATCGAAACGCTCGGCCAGCTCAACGAGAAGTTTCCTTCCTTCGGGGAGCCCTACCTATTGAAAGGCTCGTTGCTGAAGGCCATCGGCGACAACCGCGGCGCCCTGGCGGCTTACCGCGACGGCCTCAGCAAGGTGCCCACCGAGGCCTCGCATGCCTCCGAATACCAGCCTGCTGGGCGACCTGGCGTTGAGCTACGGCGACTACCAGACCGCGCTCGACGCCTACAAGCAGCTGATGAAGGTGGCGCCGAAAACCCAAAAGAACCTGGCCAAATCGGAGCGCCAGATGCGGACGTGCGAGTTTGCGCTGGCGGCCATGAAGAACCCCGTGGGCGAGGCGCCGGTGGCGCTGCCCGCACCGCTGAACAGCTTTAAATTCCAGTATTTCCCGGCCCTTACGGCTGACAACCGCTTCCTGCTGTTTACGGGGCGCCCGGCGGCCAGCAGCGGCGAGGACTTGTTTGTGAGCCGCCAGAACAAGGACGGCTCGCTTGGCGCGCCGATTCCGATTTCGCCGGCCATCAACACCAGCTACAACGAGGGAGCAGGTTCTATTTCCGGCGACGGCAAAACCCTGGTTTTTGCGTCCTGCGACCGGCCCAAGGCCATTGGCAACTGCGACTTGTACATCTCGCGCCGCACCGGCAACAACTGGAGCGCCCCGGTGAACCTGGGCACCAACGTTAACTCCACCGAGTGGGACTCGCAGCCCACGCTCTCGGCCGATGGGCGCACGCTGTACTTCACCTCAACCCGCCGCGGCGGGCAGGGCCAGGAAGACATCTACGTGACCACCCTGCAGCCCAACGGCGCCTGGAGCCCGGCCAAAAACCTGGGCACGCCCGTGAACACCCCCGGCAAGGACATGGCCCCGTTCATCCACGCCAGCGGCACCACGCTTTACTACGTTACCGACGGATTGGTGGGAATGGGCGGGCTCGACGTCTTCCGCTGCGAGCAGACGGTGCCCGGCCGGTGGGGCGTGCCCAAGAATCTGGGCTACCCGTTGAACACGTTTGAGAACGAAGCCTCCCTATTCATCACCTCGGACAACCTGAAAGGGTTCTGCTCGCGTAGCCGCGTTTCGGACGAGCCCGCCGCAGGCTCGCGGCTGGTGCGCGAGCGGCCCGTGGAGCTGTTCAGCTTCGCGGTGCCGGCGCCGGTGAGGGCGCGTGAAAGCAGCACCTACACCCAAGGCCGGGTGTTCGACGCAATCACCAAGAAGCCGCTCAAAGCGGAGGTGAAGCTCTACGACATCGATACCGATTTGCTGACGCAGTTTGTGACTTCCGACCCCGAGTACGGCGACTATACCGTGGTGCTCAACGAGGGCCACCACTACGCCATGTACGCCGCGGCCGACAAGTACCTGCTCAAGAGCCTCAACTTTAACTATTCGGACCAGCACACCTTCGACCCGCTCACCCTGGATATTTATCTGGAGCCGGTGCGTTCGGGCCGCAGCGTGGTATTGAACAACTTGTTTTTCGATACCAATAAATACGACCTGAAATCGCAGTCGCGTACGGAGCTCAACCGCCTTATCGAGTTTCTGCAGCAGTACAAGGACGTGCAGATTGAAGTGTCGGGCTACACCGATAACGTGGGCACCCCGGAGTCCAACCTACAGTTGTCGGAGCGCCGCGCCGAGTCGGTGGTTAAGTACCTGTCCGGCCACGGCATCTCGCCCACTCGCCTCCGCTCCAAGGGCTACGGCGAGCGCCATCCGCTGGCGGCCAACGACTCCGAAGCGCATCGCCAGCTCAACCGCCGCATCGAACTGCACATACTTTAGGGAAATTCAGCCGGCCTTGAGCCGAACTGGAATGAGCGGAATCTGGCAGTTTCGCTCTTTTTAAAGTATCACTTTAAGAAAGTGAAAATATAATAGGATTCTGGTATCAAATTAATATGGCTTGCCCGTTGGCAAGCTTTTTTTGCCTAATTGTCGGGTTTTTCAGTTTCGGTTATTGAGTTATAAATGAGATGTTTATATGCTTTTAGGAAAATCTGTCGATTAAAAAAGTGCCAGAAAAAATATTTTTCGTTCAACAAAATATTGTGCCTACGTTTGGTCCGGTCAATCACTCACCGAATGGCTTTCTACTCATCTTTTCACAATAACCCCCCAACGCATGAAAACCCTGTTTCTCGCTGCCTGCCTTGCTGCTAGTGTTTGTACGGTTTCGACCGCGGTTGCCAAAGGTCCTGGCGATGGCGCTTACTCGCCAGCCATGATTAGCCGCGCTACTACGCTCACCCGGGCTCTGGCCAACCGCATCCACTTCAACGAGGCCCAGTACGTGGCCGTGAAGCAGCTGCACCTGAACATGCTCACGGAACGCCGCGACCTGGAAATCCTTCTCAACGGCGCCAGCGCCGAAGAGCGCGACTCTCAGCTCTCGTGGGCCCAGGAGCGCTACGAAAGCGAGCTGATGTACTTGCTCAAGCCCCAGCAGGCGGTAGCTTACCAGTCCCTCCGCACCAACTTTACCGCGCACCGCCTGAAATAGGGGAGGAAACCTACCCGGCCGGACACGAAAAAGCCCGCTCCATAGAGCGGGCTTTTTGTTTGGCTGCGGTCGAGGCAATAAACCTACGCGCGCTCGGTCATCGGAACGTAGTTGCGCTCGAGTTCGCCGGTATAAATCTGGCGGGGACGGCCGATGGGCTCCTTGTTCTCACGCATTTCCTTCCACTGGGCAATCCAGCCGGGCAGGCGGCCCAGGGCAAACATCACCGTGAACATCTCAGTGGGGATGCCCAAGGCTTTGTAGATGATGCCCGAGTAGAAGTCCACGTTCGGGTACAGCTTCCGCTCGATGAAGTACTGGTCGGTGAGGGCGGCTTGCTCCAGTTCCTGCGCGATTTTCAGCAGGGGGCTGTCCTGCAGGCCGAGGGCTTGCAGGACCTCGTCGGCCGCCTTCTTGATGATGGTGGCGCGGGGGTCGAAGTTCTTGTACACGCGGTGGCCGAAGCCCATGAGGCGGAACGAGTCGTTCTTGTCCTTGGCCTTGGCAATCCACTTGCTGGTGTCGCCGCCGTCGGCGTGAATGGACTCCAGCATCTCAACCACTTCCTGGTTGGCGCCGCCGTGCAGGGGGCCCCACAGGGCGTTGATGCCGGCCGAAACCGAGCCGTAGAGGCTGGCGTTGGCCGAGCCCACGAGGCGCACGGTGCTGGTGGAGCAGTTCTGCTCGTGGTCGGCGTGCAGGATGAGCAGCTTGTTGAGGGCGCTCACCACCACGGGGTTGATTTCATACTTCTCCGTGGGGAAGCTGAACATCATGTTGAGGAAGTTGGCGCAGTAGTCGAGGTCGTTGCTCGGGTAGTTGAGCGGGTGACCCATGTTGTTTTTGTAGGTCCAGGCCGCGATGGTGGGCATTTTGGCCAGCAGGCGGATGATGTTCAGCTCCATTTCCTCGTGGCTGAGGTCGGGCGACACGCTCTGGGGGTAGAAGCCGGTGAGCGCGCAGATGAGCGACGACAGGATGGCCATGGGGTGCGTGGCCGAGGGGAAGCCGTCGAAAATCTTCCGCATGTCCTCGTGCACCAGCGTGTGCTTGGTGATTTGGCCATTGAAATTTTTCAGCTCAGCCTCAGTAGGCAGGGCGCCGTAAATCAACAGGTAGGCTACTTCCAGAAAGCTCGACTTTTCGGCCAGCTGCTCGATGGGGTAGCCGCGGTAGCGGAGAATGCCTTCTTCGCCGTCGAGGAAAGTGATGGCGCTTTTGGTAGCACCGGTGTTCTTGTAGCCCGAATCGAGGGTGACGTAGCCGGTCTGGTCGCGCAGCTTGCCGATGTCAAATGCCTTTTCGTGTTCGGTGCCTTCAATGACGGGCAAGCTAATGGATTTGCCGTCGAGGATAAGTTCAGCAGATTCTGCCATGGGCGGGAGGAGTGAGGGAGAAATTTCAGTGCGAAACTAAGGCATAAGCCGTAAGCCGGGAAATTTTCCCGGCATTAGCACCGGCTTAAGTACAGGAGAACAAGGGCTGAGGTTCGATAATAAATGCAGGCAGGTGCCGGCATTCGCTTATTTGCCGATGCAGAACTGCGTGAAAATGCTGGTGAGCAGGTCTTCGGAAGAAATTTCGCCGGTAATCTCGCCCAGCGCCGCCAAGGCGTGGCGCAAGTCAGCCGCCAGTAGCTCCGTGCCCCGGCCCGTATCCAGACCCGCCTGCACGGCGGCCAGGTGCGCCGCGGCAGTTTCCAGCGCCCGGGCGTGGCGCACGTTGGTCACGATGGTGGCCGAAGCCGTGTTTTCCAGCGCCGAGCCGCGCACCTGGGCCAGCAGGGCCGCTTGCAGCCGTTCTACGCCTTCTTGCTGCCCGGCGGCGATGAGCACCAGGGGCGTGGCAGCTGCTGGCGGCTGCTGGGCCTGAAACTCGTGTTCAAACGCCGCCTGAGCCGCGGGACTGGATAAGTCGGTTTTGTTGCCCACCGCCATCACCGGCAGGTCGAGGCCGGTGGTTAGCTCAATTATTTCGGCCTGCACTTCGGCCGGAGTCAGCTCGGTCAGGTCGAAGAGGTAAAGCAGCAGGGCGGCCTGGCGCACGCGCTGGCGAGTGCGGCTCACGCCGATGGCTTCCACTTCATCGGCGGGGTTGTCGCGCAGGCCGGCCGTGTCCACAAACCGGAACCGCAGGCCATCGATGCTCACTTCGTCCTCGATGAAGTCGCGGGTAGTGCCTGGAATGGCCGATACAATGGCCCGCTCTTCGCGCAGCAGCGCGTTGAGCAGCGTGGACTTGCCCGCGTTGGGCCGCCCCGCAATCACCGCCGTGATGCCGTTCTTGATAACGTTGCCCAACTCAAACGAGCGCAGCAGGCCGGCTACCACGCCGCGCACTTCGGCAAGCAACTGGGCCAGCCCGGTGCGGTCGGCAAATTCCACGTCTTCTTCGCCGAAGTCCAGTTCCAGCTCCAGCAGAGCGGCAAACTTGATGAGGCGGGCCCGCAGGTCGCGCAGCTCCTGGGAGAAGCCGCCGCGCAGGCTGGTTCAGGGCCACGCGGTGGCTCAGGGCCGAGTCGGCAGCGATGAGGTCGGCCACGGCTTCGGCCTGGGCTAGGTCCATGGCGCCGTTGAGGAAGGCGCGCTTGGTGAACTCCCCGGCCTCGGCCAGGCGAGCGCCTTGGCGCAGGAGCAGGGCCAGCACTTGCCGCACAACGTAGTCGGACCCGTGGCAGCTGATTTCAACCACGTCTTCGCGGGTGAACGAGCGTGGGTTTCGGTACAAGGCCACCACCACCTCGTCCAGAATTTCTTGGCTGCTGGGGTCGCGCAGGGTGCCGTAGTGCAGGCTGTGCCCAGCGGCTTCGGCGAGGTTTTTCTTGGAGAAAACCGACGCCGTAATGGCAATGGCCGCCGGGCCGGAGAGGCGAATGACAGCCAAGGCCCCGGCGCCGGGTGGCGTGGACAACGCGACAATGGTGTCGGAAAATATTGTCTGGACCACGTGGTTCTCAGTTTAATTGAGCTGGTCGGATTTCGTAGATAAACCCGCCAGAAAGGCTATTCAGTGACAAACAAATTGCAGCTTACTTCGGCCGAAATCAATGCCGTCCGCTCTTTGTTTACTCTGATTTCAAACGAATTATCAAAGGCCACCTTATCGAGTACTTCAACCAGGGCGCCAAGCTGCAGCCCAACTTTATCGAGGTACTGCAGGAAGGGTGCGGTGGTGTTTTTGACGGCGGCCAAAGTGCCGCGCTCGCCCACGACGAGGTCGGCGAGCAGGCGGTGGGCTGGGCGGCGCATGGCCCCGTCTTCGGCCGGAATGGGGTCGCCGTGCGGGTCGAGAGCGGGGTGGCCCAGGAAGGCATCGAGGCGGCGCATGAGCAGGGGGACTGCACGTGCTCCAGCTCTTCGGCTACCTCGTGCACCTCGTCCCAATTGAAGCCCGCCTGCTGCACCAGGAACACCTCCCACAGCCGGTGCTTGCGGATGGTGAGCAGCGCCAGCCGCTGGCCTTCGGTGGTGAGCTGCACGCCACGGTACTTCTCGTAGTTCAGCAGGCCCTTTTCGGCCAGGCGGCGGAGCATGTCCGTTACCGAGGCGGCGCGGGTGTCCAGGGCCGCGGCGATGCGGTTGGTGCTCACCCCGGCCAGGTCGGGCTCGGCCTCAGCGAGCTTGTAGATGGCTTTGAGGTAATTTTCCTCGGTATGACTTGGCAATTTGGAGGGCGGCGTTTGAAGGGTGGTAGGATTCATGCAGACCGAGCCGGAGGCGTGGCAGCCCGGCGGCAGAATTCGGGCCACAGCCCAACCACTGCCGCTCGAACGCCGCAAGGGCTTAAAAAGCGTTGAAACGTAAACAGCTCAATCCTCAAAATCTATTCCCTAAAACTTGAGCAGCGCCGAAGCCCAGGTAAAGCCGCTACCAAACGCGGCCAGGCACACGAGGTCGCCGCGCTTGATTTTGCCTTCCTGCACGGCTTCGCTCAAGGCGATGGGCACCGAGGCGGCGGTGGTGTTGCCGTAGCGCTGGATGTTGCTGTACACCTTGTCGTCGGACAAGCCCATTTTCTGCTGCACGTACTGGGTGATGCGCAGGTTGGCCTGGTGCGGAATCAGCATGTCGATGTCGGACGACTGCAGGCCGTTCTGGTCGAGGGCTTCTTTGATGACCTGGGGGAAGCGCACCACCGCGTTTTTGAACACGTTCTGGCCGTTCATGTAGGGGTACATTTCCTGCGGATGGTCGAGCACGTACTGCAGCCGGTTTTCACGATTCGAGCCGGGCTCCTTCACGATGAGCTCCTCGGCGAACTCGCCCTGCGCGTGCAGGTGCGTGCTCAAAATGCCCTGGCCTTCCTGGGTGCTGGGGCGCAGCAGCACGGCGCCGGCGCCATCGCCAAAAATGACCGAAACGGTGCGGCCTTCGGGCGACTTGTCGAGTCCCGAGGAGTGAATTTCGGAGCCCACCACCAGCACATTGTCGTACATGCCGGTGCGGATAAACTGGTCGGCCACCGACAGAGCGTAGATGAAACCCGAGCACTGGTTGCGCACGTCGAGGGCGGGGGCGTTGTTGGTCATGCCCAATTCGCGCTGCAGGAGTACGCCCGAGCCGGGGAAGAAGTAGTCGGGCGAAAGGGTCGCAAACACAATCAGCTGCACGTCGTCGGGCGCAAGGCCAGCCATCTCCAGGGCTTTGCGGGAAGCGTTGGCGCCCATGTTGGCGGTGGTGTCTTTGCCTTCCTCAAACCAGCGCCGCTCCTGAATGCCGGTCCGCTCCTGAATCCAGGCGTCGGAGGTGTTCATCATCGGCTCAAGCTCAGCGTTTTTTACCACCCGGCTGGGCACGTAGTGGCCGACACCGGCAATGTAGGATTGACGTAAGGTTGCCATGGATGACGAAGAAAGGGAGTGGGAATTCGAGGTGAGTTGAACGCCGATGTAGCGCAGCCTATGTACGGACAAGCTGCGCGGTTGGCGCAAAATGGGGGCAAAGGTGGCAGGTTAAACGAGAGAATCCAGCAAAAGCCACAATTTTTTCCCCTCTTCAGCCCAAAGCACATCAGTGGGCACCCCCGCCGGATAAAAAACGCAGCGCTGCAGCTGCGCCACCAGCGCCGGTCCGTCGACGGGCTGGGCAAAGTCAAGCGCCAGGCCCGCGTGGTGCTTTTCGAGCAGCTCCTGCCACAGCGCGTTGGGCGAGGTGATGACCGGCAAGCCGTGGGCCAGGTATTCAAACAGCTTGGTGGGCCGGCAGCGCTCGGTGCTCGGGTGGGGCCGGTACGGCAGCAGGCCCACATGGCTTTGTTTGATTAATTCGATGATGTAGGAGTGGGGCACGAGCTCGGCGCCGCCAATAAGATTGAGCCAGGAAGGGTTCTGAGCTACTTTCTGTTCCAGCTCTGCCAGCAGGGCCGGCTGCTGGCAGAACCCGATAATGGTGAGCTGAGCGCCACCGGGCCAGGCTGTGCGCAACTGCTCCGTGAGGGCAATGGCCTCCCACACGCCGTTGATTTCCGAAATGGTGCCAGAATAGAGCAACCGTAGCGGCTGGCTAGCCGGTGGCAGGGCTTGCGGTTGGGCTGGCAACGATTCGCCGCTTGGCGGATGGTATTTGTTTTCCAGCACAACTACGCGGCTGGCGGGCAGTGCCGTGAGGTAAGGCAACTCATTGGCGTAGCTCGCTTCAGCCAGGATAAGGCCGGCCGCCCGACGCGCGGCTACCGACTCCACCCACCGCAGCCCCGCAGCCAGCCAGCGCCTGGTAAAGCCCTGGTACACGCGCTGGGTTGAAATATTGAGCGCGTAGTTTTCGCGGATATCATAAATGAATTTCCGTCCCGAGCCCCGCCGCTGCCAAAGCAAGGTGAGCGGCAGCAGCTCCGGGGCGTGTACTATCACCACATCGGGCTGCAGCACCTGCAGCAGCAGCCAATAGCGCCGCTGTGCTGCCAGCCGGTTCAGGCTGAGCCGGGAGCCCCAGAAAATATCGTGGTGGCAAACTCGGGGGAATCCTTTAACAGCTGGTCATCCACCACAGCGTCGATGGCTCTGCCGGCCACGTGAACCTGCGTTTGGGGCCGGCCAAGCAGGGTCTCGGCGAACTTGCCCCGCATGCGGGTATCGTCCACCGGTTTCAACACCGACGCCAGCAGCACCACGAAACGAGAAGAACCTGAGCCAAGCACGGCCCAAAGATGCTAGTTTTGCCGCTTCCAATGGCTGCTGGCATTTTCCGGCTGCTACCCAATGCTAATTTCCTCCCCATGTCCGAATACCAAAACCTGATTGAGCAAGCCTGGTCCGACCGCGCCCTGCTCCAAAATCCCGATACGCAGGCTGCCATCGCGCACGTCATCGAAGAGCTCGACAAAGGCCGCCTGCGCGTGGCCCAGCCCATGGCCGACGGCGAAGACTGGCAGGTGAACGACTGGGTGAAAAAGGCCGTTATCCTGTACTTCCCGCTGCAGCAGATGCAGACCCAGGCCGTGGGCCCGTTTGAGTATCACGACAAAATGCGCCTCAAAACCGACTACGCCGGCCAGCAGGTGCGCGTGGTGCCGCCCGCTACGGCCCGCTACGGCGCGTTTCTGGCCCCCGGCGTCATCCTCATGCCAAGCTACGTGAACATCGGCGCCTACGTGGGCGAGGGCACTATGGTGGACACCTGGGCCACGGTGGGCTCCTGTGCCCAAGTAGGCAAGGGCGTGCACCTGAGCGGCGGCGTGGGCCTCGGCGGCGTGCTCGAGCCGGTGCAGGCCGCCCCGGTCATTATCGAAGACGGCGCCTTCATCGGCTCGCGCAGCATCCTGGTGGAAGGCTGCCGCATCGGCAAAGAGGCCGTAATCGGGGCGGGCGTGACCATCACGGGCAGTACCAAAATCATCGACGTAACGGGTGATGAGCCCAAAGAATACCGCGGCTACGTGCCGCCGCGCTCGGTGGTCATTCCCGGCTCAATTCCCAAGCAATTCCCGGCCGGCGAATACCAGGTGCCCTGTGCCCTCATCATCGGCCAGCGAAAGCCCAGCACCGACCTGAAAACCAGCCTGAATGACGCCCTGCGCGACTTCGGCGTATCCGTCTAGACCACGGATGGACGCGGATTTTAGCGGATTTCACGGATTTTGTAGTCGATTCCGGATTGCACAGGAAAGGCCACTCGCTTGAGTGGCCTTTTTGGTTTCTCGCCATAACCAGCAGAACGTCATGCCGAGCGCAGCCGAGGCATCTCGCGTGCAGCAGTAATTAAGCTAGCCCAACGAAGCACGCAAGATGCCTCGGCTGCGCTCGGCATGACGCCCCTCTGTATTTCAGCTCAACCACATGTGCGGCTTCGCGCCGTCCACGAAATCCGTGAAATCCGCTAAAATCCGTGCTAATCAGTGATCCATCCAGATGTCTACAAAAGGCTCTTCTTCCTCCACGCGGAATGCCCGACGGAAGACGTTGGTGTTGGATTCGATGGCGATGTGGCCTTCGGGGTCGAGCGCGATGATGCCTCGGTCGCCTTGCAGTTTGTCGGCGTACATTTCCACGGCTTCGCGGGCGGCTTTTGAGATGGAGAGCTTCTTGTATTTGCGCAGGGCGTACACCTCGTGGGCGCAGGCGGCAAGCATGATGATTTCGCCATCGCCCGTGCACGAGGCCGCGCACACGTCGTTATTCGCGTAGGAGCCCCCGCCGTAGATGCAGCTGTCACCTACGCGCCCGCGCAGCTTGCCTTCAATGCCGCCGGTGGAGGTGGCCACGGCCAGGTTGCCGTGCTGGTCGAGGGCCACGGCGCCCACGGTGTCGTGGCCGGCTGGCTGCCTGGCTTCCTGCAGTATTTCCAGCCATTCCTCGCGCTGCTCGTCGGTTTTAAAGTAGCTCGGGTCCTGCAGCGTCAGGCCCTGGGAGAGGGCAAACTCGTGGGCCCCGTCGGCGGTGAGAAAGGTGTGCTTGCACTTCTGCATCACGAGGCGGGCCAGGGCCACGGGGTTTTTCACCAGCTTCAGGCCGCTCACCGCGCCGCCGCGCAGGGTCAGGCCATCCATGATGGACGATTCCGTTTCCACGTCGCCGTTGATGTTGAACATGCCGCCGCGGCCCGCATTGAACAGC
The DNA here is from genome assembly GCF_042665855.1 of Hymenobacter humi. Lineage (NCBI taxonomy): Bacteria > Pseudomonadati > Bacteroidota > Cytophagia > Cytophagales > Hymenobacteraceae > Hymenobacter > Hymenobacter humi. Next base: position 2,892,780 of record NZ_JBHTEK010000001.1, read on the forward strand.
GGGTTGTCTTCCATGCTCATCACCGAGGCTTCGACGGCATCGAGGGCGGTGCCGCCGCGGTTCAGGATTTCCCAGCCGGCCTGTAGCGCTTCTTCCAGGCCCCTTTTCAGGGCTTCTTCTTTTTGGGAGGAATGGTGGACGGGTCGGTGTTCACCGCTCCGCCGTGGATTAACATGACATATTTTCCCATGTGCGTAGTGCTTGTAGAAGTTATCAGTGGTGGGGCTTTCTACTTGGGCGCCTGCAAATGGTTAGGTTGAGCTTACTTGATTCCGGCCCTAATCTGTTGGGCTGTAATAGCTCAACCTGTAAAATATTTCGAAAGCGGCAATGGGTCCGGAATTTAAACAACGAGGCCGCTTCGCTAAATAGCGGAGTGGCCTCGTTGTTTAAAATCGAAAGCGGGAATTAATTAAATAAAGGCTTCCGCTTTTAATTTATCACCAAACAGCGCCTTCACCTTGTCGACTTTGGGGCGGGCCACAAATTGACAGTAGGGTTCGTGGCCGTGCTGGTTGTAGTAGTTCTGGTGGTAGTTCTCGGCAGGATAAAACTCCGGCGCGGCCGTTATTTCCGTCACCACGGGGTTGGGGAAGGCCTGGCCGTCGTTGAGCTTCTGCTTGTACTCTTCGGCCAGCCTGCTTTTGCTCGTCGTTGTAATAGTAAATAACGGAGCGGTATTGCGTGCCCGTGTCGTTGCCCTGGCGGTTGAGCGTGGTGGGGTCGTGGGTTTTCCAGAATATCTCCAGCAGCTCCTTGTAACTAATCACCGCCGGGTCGAAGGTGATATCAATTACTTCGGCGTGGCCGGTGAGGCCGCTGCACACTTCTTTATAAGTCGGGTTTTTATCCGGCCGCCAGCGTAGCCAGAAACCACTTTTTCCACGCCTTTTAAATTCTGAAATACGGCTTCGACGCACCAAAAGCAGCCGGCACCAAACAATGCATGTTCCATAAGTAAGTAGATTGATTATATGTGGTTACACCAACGCGCCAGGCGCGGTGCAGGTTATTTCCTTACAACAACAGAATGCCGGCAAAAACGATTGAAAAAAGAACGTCCTACAGAGCACCGCTCGGCAGGACGTTTTTCTATACCAGGAATCAATTAGCGCCGAAACCGCTCGGCTACCACCAGTTCCTTAGAGCCGGCGGTGTACTGGTAGAAGCCTTCGCCGGATTTGGCGCCCAGGCGGCCGGCCATTACCATGTTCACCAGCAGCGGGCACGGGGCATATTTTGGGTTGCCCAGTCCTTCGTGCAAGACGCGCAGGATGGCCAGGCACACGTCCAGCCCAATAAAATCGGCGAGCTGCAGCGGGCCCATGGGGTGGGCCATGCCCAGTTTCATCACCGTGTCGATTTCCTCGACGCCGGCCACGCCCTCAAACAGCGTGATGATGGCCTCGTTTATCATTGGCATCAGAATGCGGTTGGCCACGAAACCCGGGTAATCGTTGACCTCGGTAGGCGTTTTGCCCAACTGGCGCGACAAATCCATGACCTGCTCGGTTACGGCGTCGGACGTCGCGTAGCCGCGAATAACTTCCACCAGCTTCATCACCGGCACCGGGTTCATGAAGTGCATGCCAATGACCTGCTGCGGGCGCTTGGTGACGGCCGCAATCTTGGTGATGGAAATAGAGGAGGTATTCGACGCCAGAATAGCGTCGGCGGGTGCGTACTGGTCGAGGTCGCGGAAAATCTGCAGCTTCAAATCCACGTTTTCGGTGGCGGCTTCCACTACCAGCCCAACTCCGGCCACGCCCGCTTCCAGCGACGTAAAGGTGCGGAGCCGGCCCAGGGTAGCGGCTTTATCTTCCTCAGTGAGCGCGGCCTTGGCCACCTGGCGGTCCAGGTTTTTGGTGATGGTGCCCAAGGCACGGTCCAGCGCGGGCTGGCTGATGTCGATGAGGGCGACGGAAAAACCGTGCTGCGCAAACACGTGGGCAATGCCATTGCCCATGGTTCCAGAACCGATAACGGCTACGTTCATAACTAGCGGGAATTGAGGAGAAGAGAAGGGTAAATGGCTCAGCTGAACCATGCAACAAAGCTACGGCACCATTAGCTAGCGGCGTTTTTGTTTGAATTGAGAAAAATATTTTTTCGATTATTATATCCTTTTAACAGAGCCCGCGTACAAAGCCGCAGAGACACTTCTTTTTTCTTTCACCTCCTTCATTCTCTCTCGCCATGGGCAACCTCCTGTATATCATCGCAGTCATTCTCATCATCATTTGGGCAATTAGCTACTTCGGTGGATATTACACCGGTGGTATCATTCACACCCTGCTTGTAATTGCCATCATCGCTATCCTGCTCCGCGTTATCAGCGGACGAAGCGCTGTCTAGCTCAACGCTGGAATTAACTTAAAGACCACAAAAAAGCCGCTCCGTGTACACGGAGCGGCTTTTTTGTGGTCTTTTCATTTCGCGAATTACTTGCCGATATTATACAGGAAGCTAAAGCGAATTACCAGGCCCGGATACAGGGAATAAATGGTATTGTCGAAGTTGTAGAGGCCTACCAGGTCGAGGGCCGCTTTTTCGCCCACGTACTGCCGGTAGCCGATGCCGGCGAGCGGGGTGGTTACGGTGCGGTTTACTTTCGCAAAATACCCAAAGCCGTCATCGCCTATTATTTGCGCGTTGGTTACCTCGTACTCGGCGTGCACAAAGAATTCTTTGTACACGATGTACTGGGCAAACGCTTTCAGGCCCACGCTGCTGGTGGAGATGCTGCGGTCACCGTTGGCAGTGAGGGTGTAGCCCGTGGGCACCGAATAGCTGCTGTAGGCGTAGGAGAGGCCGGGGCCCACGGCAAACTTGTCGGTGATGCGGAAACCGACGGCCGGCGCGATGCTCGCGTTGAACTGGCTCAGGCCGTTGTAGGACGAAAAGCCGAGGCCGAAGTTGGAGTAGAGAAACTTCTTGGTCGGCGGCTTATCCTCGGCGCCGCCGGCTTTGGTTGCCTTGCGGTTGGGGAAGTCCAGGCCCGAGGGGCTGTCCCTGGTAGGCTGGGGCAAGGGCTCGGCGGTGGGCTGTTGGGCTGGCGCCGGCGCTTGCTCGGGAGCGGTAGTGGGGGTAGGCGGCGGCGTCTGGGCTGGCTCCACCGGGCGGGGCTGCGGCGCGGGAGGCGCCGAGTTCAGCACCGGCTTTTCCTGCGCGTGGGCGCGCTGAGCGGGCAGGCAAGCCACTCCCGTGAGGAGCATCAGTGGAAACAAATAGCGTTTCATGGAGAAGTACTTAGTATGAAGGATGTAAAAAGCGAAATGAGGAATTAAACAATTTAATTCCTCATTCCTCCGGCTTACAACAAGGCATTAAGCCATTTTGTACATTTTCTGGCGTTGCGACTTCAGCGTCTCATCGGCCAGGTACTCTTCGTAGTTCATGCGCCGGTCGATGATGCCGTCGGGCGTCAGCTCAATAATGCGGTTGGCCACGGTGTCGATGAACTGCAAGTCGTGCGAGGCAAACAGGAGCGAGCCCGGGTAGTCGCGCAGCGCGTTGTTCAGAGCCGTGATGCTTTCCAGGTCCAAGTGGTTGGTTGGGTCGTCCAAAACCAACACGTTGCCGCTTTGGAGCATCATTTTCGAGAGCATGCAGCGCACTTTCTCGCCGCCACTCAGCACGTTGCTTTTCTTCTGCGACTCTTCGCCCGAAAACAGCATGCGGCCCAGGAAGCCCCGGATAAAGCTTTCGTCTTTCTCCTCCGAGTATTGCCGCAGCCAGTCCACCAGGTTGAGCTCGCCCGACTGGAAAAAGTCGTTGTTTTCCTTGGGGAAGTAGCTCGGCGTGATGGTGGTGCCCCACTTGTACTCGCCGGTAGCCGGCTTGGTCTCGCCAAACAGGATGTCGAAGAGGAGGGAAGCGGCGCGGTCGTCGCGGCCCACGATGGCCACCTTGTCCTTTTTGTCGAGCGTGAAGCTCACGTTCTTGAACACCGTCTGGCCGTCGACCTTGGCGCTCAGGTTGTCCACGCTCAGCAACTGGTTGCCGGGCTCGCGCTCCGATTTGAAGGCGATGTAGGGGTAGCGGCGCGAGTGGCTTAATGTCTTCCAGCGTGAGCTTTTGGAGCAGCTTCTGGCGCGAGGTGGCCTGCTTCGATTTCGAAGCGTTGGCCGAAAAGCGGCGCACAAACTCTTCGAGTTCCTTGCGGCGGTCTTCGGTTTTCTTGTTGGCGTCCTGGCGCTGGCGCAGCACGAGTGGCTGCTTTCGTACCAGAAGGTGTAGTTGCCGGGGTACATCGTGATTTTGCCGAAGTCCAGGTCGGCCATGTAGTTGCACACGGCGTCGAGGAAGTGGCGGTCGTGGCTCACCACAATCACGGTGTTCTGGAAGCTGTCGAGGAAGTTCTCCAGCCACAGCACGCTCTCGGCGTCCAGGTTGTTGGTCGGTTCGTCGAGCAGCAGCACGTCGGGGTTGCCAAACAGGGCCTGGGCCAGCAGCACGCGCACCTTTTCGCTGGCGCCGAGGTCGGCCATCAGCGAGTGGTGCTTTTCTTCCACAATGCCCAGGCCGGAGAGCAGGCTCGGCGGCTTCGTATTCGGCGTTCCAGCCTTCGAGGTCGGCAAACTCGCCTTCGAGCCTCGGCGGCGCGCTCGCCGTCGGCGTCCGAGAAGTCGGCCTTAGCGTAGAGGGCGTCTTTCTCGGTCATCACCGCGTACAGCCGCTGGTGGCCCTGAATCACGGTTTGCAGCACGGGCTGCTCGTCGTAAGCAAACTGGTTCTGCTTTAGCACAGCCAGGCGCTGGCCGGCGGGCATTTCCACCGAGCCGGTGTTGGGCTCGAGTTCGCCGGAAAGAATCTTCAGAAACGTGGATTTGCCCGCGCCGTTGGCCCCAATCAGGCCGTAGCAGTTGCCAGGCAGGAACTTGGCGGTAACGTCTTCAAACAGGATGCGCTTGCCGTAGCGCAGGCTCACATTGGTGGTCGAAATCATTCAGTCGAAAAATAGTAGCAAACAAAAACCGCGCAGGCGCGCGGCAAGCCGCAAAATTACGCAATTGCGGGCGGGCCCAAAGGCTGTCTTGTAAAAGAGGGCATCCGGCCCGGGCAGAATAACTGACTACTGGTCAAATAAGTGCCTGCAGCGGGGGCGAGGCCGCGCCGTTCCGTCGAAAAAAACTGCTGTGGTAGAACTTCTGGGCACCTTGGATAGTATAAAATACTGGAGGGCAGTCACTGCCATTTTTTCTCACTTCAGAACCCAACCGCCATGGTCGACCTGTCAATCACTTCCGAAAACAACGGTGTTCGTATGGGCGTGGTCACCGCCCTCGTTTTGATTGCTTACACGGGCATCGCCGCCTTGGCTGGATTTCTGGATAAAATCGAAGCCGGCACCCTGGACCTGCTCATTCTGGCCGTGGGCGTGGTGCTGGCCATCAAGCGCTTCAAAAAGGCCCGCGGCAATCGCATGTCGTACCTGCAGGGCTTCGGCACGGGCATTATTACGGCGCTGGTGGCCTCGGTGCTGCTGGCCCTTGCCTTCTGGCTCATGGGCGGCATCAGCAAGGGCGTGATGGAATCGGTGCAGCGCATTCAGGCCCGCGACCTGTTTGGGGCCGACCTGGGCGTGCTCATCGGCGGCCTGGGCATCATACTCATGGGCTCCATGACCGGCGTGATTACCTCGCTCATCGCCATGCAGTACTTCAAGAGCCCCGACCACCAGGTGGTTACCAGCTTGGATTAAAGCAGTCGGTTCTTTGATTAAACAAACTAAAGCGACTCTACGTGGGGTTGCTTTAGTTTGTCCGGATATATAGAGGAAAATAAATTTTATAAATAAAGTTAGACTAAACAGAAACCATCCATTATCTTTCGGATGTAAAGCACACCAAAGGCAACGCTTTTCACTTCTGCATATAGATTTTTATGTTTAAAACCATATTTACTTCCCTGACTCTTTTGCTGGCTTTCAGCTCATTTTCTGCTCAAGCCCAAATGGCCGACCGCCTGTCGGAACATCCCTCCTTTAGCCAGGCCACTATCCGCAAGGCGGTGAGCGACGATGCCTTGGTGGTAACCCGGGAAATGAGCAACCGGCTGCACCTCAACGAGGGGCAGTTCCTGAACCTGCTTCCCCTGAACCGCACCAAGATTGTGGGCTTGAAAAGCATCGACCGCGAGTATCGCAACGATGCCGAAACCCGGGCCGCGAAGGCGGCCGAGCTCGAAGCCCAATACGAGCAGGAGTGCAGCCGCATTCTCACGCCCTCGCAGCTCAGCCAGCTACACCACGGCAGCGAGCAGCCCGCAACCGAGCCCAGCACCTCGGGCAACGGCGTAGGCTAATTACCCTGAACTTTTTATATAAAAAGGCCCGTCAATTGATTTGACGGGCCTTTTTTGTTATCTGGTCGTGAGCGGGTCGGTGAGAACTTCCGTAACGGTGCCGATAGGGCCAAAGCGCAGGCTAAGACACGCGGCCCCGGAGCGCGCGTGCCGGGGTTCGCACTGGGTGCCGGGCTCTAGGTAGTAATAGTACACTTTCTCGGTGCCCGCGCGGAGCTCTTCTTCGTCGGGCTGGCCCAGCAGGGCTGTCACGTCGTTGGCGCGGGCTTCGTAAAGCTGCTCCTTGCCTTTGAGCAGCGCGGGCACGGCGGCGCGGCGCAGGTTGCGGCAGGCATAAGGGTCGCTGCGCCAGGTGGCGGCGTCGAAGCCCGGCAGCTCGGGCAGGGCGTGGCCGCAGCCTGTCAGCAGCGCCGCCACGGCAATAACGGCCAACCGGCGGGCGTTGGGGGCAGGCAAGGGAAAGGGCAGCATCAGGGAAAAGTGAAAAACGGCCTCAGAGGTCGAATGGTAGCGGATGAAGCGAAGCTAAGCACTATTTTTGGCTCGATTGTGTATAAGGCCCAGCTTATAGGTTATTCAGGACTGAAAAAATTAGATGGTATTGATGCGTAAAAAGTTTTTTAGTGGGTATGCTGCTGGGCAGCCTGGTTTCGGCGGAGCAGCTGGCAGCCCAGTCTATCAAAACGCAGGCGGTGGCGGCCTTGCCGCCTTCCGCCCGCCGGGCTTATTATCAAACAGCATTCGAGCAGCGCTCTTCGCAGCTGTACGCCAGGCTGGGGCCGAGTGCTGCGGGCCTGTCTTTGGCAGTGTTTCGGCAAGGGCTGGTGGGCTACTACAACCTGCGCCCGGCCGGGAAGAAGTCGGCCACGCCACCGGTGCTCACGCTTATTGACTTCAGCCGGCCCAGCAAGCAGAAGCGGCTGTGGGTAATCAACGTGGAGGAAGCCAGGGTGCTGTTTCATACGCTGGTGGCCCACGGCAAAGCCAGCGGGGCCGATGTGCCGCTGGCTTTCTCCAACAAAAACGGCTCGGAAATGAGCAGCCTCGGCTTTTACCGCACGGCGCCCACCACCTACACCGGCAAGCACGGCCTCTCGCTGAAGCTCATTGGGCTAGACCCGGGCTTCAATACCAATGCCGAAAGCCGGGCCGTGGTGGTGCACGGGGCCGAGTACGTGTGCCAGGACTTTGTGAACGCCCACGGCCGGCTGGGCCGCAGCCAGGGCTGCCCGGCCCTGCCCGTGGCCGAAACCACGGCCATCGTGAAGGCCATCAAGGGCGGTAGCGTGATGTACCTGCACGGCCCCGAGCGGGCGGGCTATAGCTCGCGGTGGCTCAACCTGGACACGGCGGTGAGTGGGTTTGCGGGGAGTAGCTGAGCCGGCCCGGGAGCCGGGAATAACCAGAACGGAGTGGGTGCGTTAAAAGGCCATCGGGCACTGTGCGGTGGCCCCGGCCACCGGCTGCGCCTATTCATTCCACCCCATTACTTCTTTCCCTTACAATGCGTCTCAATCTCCGCTTCATCATTGCCATCATCGTGGCGGCGGTGTCCCTTTTTGGGTATTACTTCAACACCTCCAAAAACGAGGTCACCGGCGAAACTCAGCACGTGAACATGAGCGCCGACCAGGAAATTGCCCTGGGGCTGCAGGCCGCGCCCGCCATGGCCGCCCAGTACGGCGGAATCAGCACCAACGCCCAGGCCCGGGCCGCCGTGCAGCAGGTGGGCCAGAAGCTCATCGCCAGCACCAAAGCGGGCCAGACCCCTTACAAATTCCAGTTCCACCTGCTGGCCGACGACAAGACCATCAACGCCTTTGCCTTGCCCGGTGGGCAGGTTTTTATCACCGAAGGGCTGCTGAAAAACCTGAAGACCGAAGCCCAGCCTGGCCGGCGTACTGGCGCACGAAGTGGGCCATGTGGTGGGCCGGCACTCGGCCGCCCAGGTAGCCAAGTCGAACCTCACGCAGGGCCTGGCCGGCGCCGCCACCATTGCTTCCTACGACCCCGACAGCCCGGGCAGCTCGGTAGCCAAAGCCGCCATTGCGGCGGCCATTGCCAAGCTCATCAGCATGCGCTTTAGCCGCAACGACGAGCTGGAGGCCGACAAGCTGGCTGTCGATTTTACCCCGCAGGCCGGCTACGACCCCCGCGCCATGATTGAGGTGATGAACATTCTGCAGCAGCAGGGCGGCCGCAGCTCAACCCCGGAGTTTATGAGCACCCACCCCGACCCCGGCAACCGCATTGGCGAGCTGGAAAAGGAAATCGCCGCCGAGTTTCCCCAAGGTGTACCGAGTGGACTGAAGCAGTAGCCCGGACACGCATAAGTGCGGATTTTAACGGATTCCACGAATTTTATAATCGATTATCTCGACAACCGATTTCAGTAAAAAAGGCCACTCAATTGAGTGGCCTTTTTCATTGTGTTTGGTCTGAAGTGAGAATGCGCGCCGACTACAAAATCCGTGAAATCCGCTAAAATTCGCGCCCATCCGTGGTTTAGAAATTAGGCGGCGTGAGGTTTTTGAAGTGGCCGTTGAGCCGCACCCGTTCCTTGAGTCGCTCGGTTTCGAGCACTACGGGGAGGATTGTGTCGAGGTGCTCGCGCACCATTTCCTGGCGTTCGTGCTCGCTGGTGGTGGCCAGCAGGCTGGTATTCCTGCTCGGTGCTGAAGCCGATGTGGTGGGCCACGTCGAAGATGCAATAGTCGGGCGCCAGCTCCAGGAGCAGCTTGCGCAGGCCCAGGGCTTCGTAGAGCTGCCGCACCTGTTTGGTGATGATGTCGCGGAGCATGGGGTCGGCCTCGTCGTCCTGCACCACGTCTTCTACCTGCCCGCCGGCGTAGAGCTTGCCGGGAGCCTGGCGGTAAAACTTGTTGATGCGAAACACCCCCACGGCCTTGGTGCGGATGTCGAGGCTCGCCGCTGGAATACGTTTGCTCCACGCCAAGCAAGCGCATCTCGGTGCCCAGCTCGCTCAGCGAATTGTCGAGGTAGGGCGGAATACCGAACGTGATGTTCTGCTCGAGGCACTCGCGCACCAGCGGCGGTAGCGCGGCTCAAAGATGTGCAGGTTGAGTTTTTCGCCGGGAAAAACCACCAGGTTGAGCGGAAACAGCGGTAACATGCGAGACATGACAAGCAGAACTAGAGAAGATAAGGCAACTGGGGTCTCAACAAGCTGGGGCTGCCATTGGGTTTTGGGCTGCGGCGAATGGCAGGCCTGCCCACTGGGAGGCGCAGGGCAGGAACCGAACGAAAGGTAGGCGTGAACGGCGAAACCACGCCCGTAACCCTACTTTTGCCGCAATGGCCACTGCTACGCTTATCCCCGACGTTTCTGTTTTACTTAAAAAAGCCGGCCGGCTGCTGCTGCAGGTCACGGCCGCGTTGTTTTTGGCCTCGGTGGCCTGGGTGCTCATCTACCGCTGGGTAGCGCCGCCGGCCACCTGGCTGATGCTGGAGCGGCGGGCCCACGCGCCCGTGGGCCTCGGGTACTACGGCATTCAGCCAGAACCGCGGCACATTCGCTATCAGTTCCGCACCCTGGACGAAGTGGCGCCCGCCGTACCGCTGGCGCTGGTGGCCGCCGAAGACCAACGCTTTCTCCTGCACCGGGGCTTCGATTTTGATGCCATTACCAAGGCCGCCAAGCGCAACTGGAACGGCGACGGCACCCACATCGTGGGCGGCAGCACCATCTCGCAGCAAGTAGCCAAAAACGTGTTTTTGTGGCACGGCCGCAGCTACATCCGCAAGGGCGCTGAGGCCTATTTTACGGTGCTGATTGAGTTTTTGTGGAACAAGCGCCGCATCATGGAAATGTACCTGAGCGTGGCCGAAATGGGCGACTGCACCTTTGGCGTGGAAGCCGCCAGCCAGCGCTATTTCGGCAAATCGGCCAGTAAAGTGACCACGGCCGAAGCGGCCCTGCTGGCGGGCGTGCTGCCCAACCCGCTACGCTTTAGGGCCTCCAACCCCGGCCCGGCGGCCCGGGCTAAGCAGCGGCGCGTGGTACGCAACATGCGCCGCCTCGGCGGCACAACTTACGTGAATACCCTCCTCAACAAATAACCATGGCCCGAATGCTACAATTAGGTAAAGGCGCGGTGCTGCTGAGCACCGCAGTGGCGCTGCACGGCTGCGCTGCCGGTGCTCACACAGCCGCCGGAACATCGCCAGCGGAAGAGGAAGCCGCCAGAACGGCAATTCGCAGCGTGCTCACGACCCAAACGGCGGCCTGGAACCGGGGCGACATTCCCGGCTTTATGCAGGGCTATTGGAAGTCCGACTCGCTGGTTTTCATTGGCCGCAAAGGCCCTACCTACGGCTGGCAGCAAACCCTGGACAATTATAAAAAGAGCTACCCCGATGCCGCCACCATGGGGCAGCTGGATTTCAGCGGCCTGCGCATCTCGGTGCTGGCGCCCACGGCGGCGCAGGTAATTGGGCGGTGGCATTTGGCGCGGCCCACGGCCGGCGACGTGCAGGGCTATTTCCTACTCGTGATGCGGCAGGTAGACGGGAAATGGGTGGTAGCGGCCGACCACACCAACAGCCAATAGGGGCAGTTGAGCTGGCTCAACGAGGAATGTGGCTCAATATATATTTTCAGAGTTACCCAAAAAGCCCCGGCACGGAGAGTGGCGGGGCTTTTTTCAGCTCAACATGCTGCTACACGATGGTTTCCTTGGTCGAGCCGGAGCCTTTTTCGGCTGGGGCGGTCACGTCCTGGTTTACAATGAGGCCCAGGCTGGCAGCGTGCGTCGCCGCGACGGCATAGTCGGCCACGAGCAGCATGGGCACGCCTTCGCCTTTTAGCTCCTCGGAGATGGGGCCCACGAGCAGGGCGCGGGCGGGCACCTGCACGTCGCGGATGTAGATGGCGTGGATGCGGCCGGGGTGGCGGCGCACCACTTCGCGGTAGATGCGGGCGTCTTCCTGGCCGCTGTCGCCCAGCAGCACGAAGGGCAGGTGCGGGTAGGTAGTTAGCACGTCGTTGATTTCGTGCAGCTTGTGAGCGAAGTGAATGGCGGCCGAACCCGTGACGCCGGGCGGGGGCGTGGTTTTGGGCCGGGAGATGCCCAGGTCGCGCAGGAGCAGCGGGCCGGGCGGCATTTCATGGATGCCCATGAACTCGTCGAGCACGTCGTACAAATTCCAAGGGCTGCTGCTGACGTAGAAAAACGGGTTGTCGGGCTTGCCGTTGCGGCCGCGCTGCAGGCGCCGGTAAAAATCGGCAACCCCCACAAAGGGGAGTTTGGAGTGGGCGTTGCTGAGCAGGGTGCGCGCCAGCATCTTGAGCACGTTGGTGGCGCTGGTTTCGAACACGGTATCGTCGAGGTCGCTGATGATGCCGAACTCGGCGGTGGGCGGCGGCACCAGCACTTTGGCCGAACTCTGCACCGGGGTCTGCGGCGCCCGAAACTGCCGGGGCAGCCGCGACACCCGCACCGGCACAGTGTACCAGAGGTAGGCCACGGGCTCGGGCAGGGCCTTGGGCTCGATGATGAGGGTGAAATATCCCTCGTCGTCGGTCGTGACGAGGTGCTGGCTGCCATCGGGCAGCTCGGCCACGAGGTCGGCACCGGGTACTTCGCGGCTGTTGAAGCGGCGCACCATGCCCCGGAAATTGCTCCAGCGGGAGTCGGCGGCTGTTTGGGCGGTCAGGCCCCGGTCGGCCAGCAGGCGGCCCTTGATGTAGAATTTGGTGGCCGTGCCGTAGCTGCGGTAGGCTTCGAGCTGCAGGGGGCGCAGCCACCCCGCCCGCGCCGTGGAGCGGGTGAGCAGGTGGTCGGTCCATTCGGTAAAGGAGGAAAGGGCGTCGAGCAGCTTCATGCCCCAAACCTACGGCTCGCCGCCTGCATCGGTTAAATATGGCCACCCCTTGCGCGCTTCCGTAGAATGCCTCATCCCGAGTAAGCGGGACCATTTGCCCTGACTATGCCCACTGCCGCCGCGCCCCGCGCCAAAACCCGGAAAAAGCCCTCATCCCCCAGGAGGAAGCCCACGTTGTGTACAAGGACCCCGCCCGGCAGGCCCAGATGGCCGGCCTGCGCTACGCCACCGACCAGGGCCCGGGCATCACACGCAAGACCACGCGGGCCGGCAATTTTACTTTCCACGACGTTCAGGGTCAGAAAATCAGCGAGCCAAAAACCCTGGACCGCATCATGAACTTCGTGATTCCGCCGGCCTGGACCGACGTGTGGATTTCTCCTTCGGCTACGGCGCACCTGCAAGTGACGGGCCGCGACAGCCTGGGCCGCAAACAGTACCGCTACCACCCGGCCTGGGACGAAATGCGCAGCCTCACCAAGTTTTCGCGGCTGCGCACGTTTGGGGAGAAGCTGGCCGATTTGCGCCAGCAGCTCAACAAAGACCTACGCCGCCCGCAGGCTCGACCGGGAGAAAGTGGTGGCCCTGGTGCTCACGCTCATGGACCAATCCTTTATCCGGGTGGGCAACAAGGAGTACGCCAAAAAGAACAAAAGCTACGGGCTGACCACGCTGCGCGACCGGCACGTGGCCATCGAAGGGGCCGATGTCAACTTTTCCTTCGTGGGCAAAAAAGGCGTGGCCCACGACGTAACCCTGCACGATGCCCGCCTGGCCCGGCTGGTGCGCAAGTGCAAGGAGATTCCGGGCCAGCACCTGTTCCAGTACTATACAAAGGATGGACAGCGCCACGCCCTGGAGTCGGGCGATGTGAACGAATACCTGCAGCGCCACACCGGCCTGGCCCTCTCGGCCAAGGATTTTCGGACTTGGGGCGGCACCGTAAAAATGGTGGAATGCCTGGAAGCCGTGCTGCGCGAAGAGCCCGAGTGGCGCCCGAAAAGGTGGTGAAAAAGGCGGTGAAAGTAGTGGCCACCGGCCTGGGCAATACGCCCACCGTGTGCTCGAAGTACTACATCCACCCGCAGGTAGTGGAGCTGTTCAAGTCGGGCCAGCTGATAGAATACCTGCGCAAGCACGATGCAGAAGCGGCGGCCGGCGACCTGCTCACCCCCGTAGAGCGCCTGGTGCTGCAGATGCTGGAAGAAGTCTGAGAAACCAAGTTGTTGAAATTCAAAATCCCCGCGTTCGGCGGCTACTCCATAAGGTAGCCGCCGAACGCGGGGATTTTGCTTGATGGCAAGCCCGATAGTTATTCTTCAGGAGGGCGGTCGTAGGCGCGCCTGGCGGGGGCATTGCCGTTCGAATACTTCACGCCGCGGGTGCTTTTGGTGCGTTGGAGCTCGTCTATTTCGGGGCCGCCGTAGATGCGGAGCCTGGGCCTGACGACGGGCGTAGAGCCGTGTTCTTTCAGCACAAAGACATCGTTGCCGCCCAGACCGTCGAGCTGGATTTCGCGGGTTTCTGCCGGGAAAAAGGTTCGGCGGTACAGCGCCTGTCGGTTATCGGCCGCACTGGCCTGAATGGGGTACACGGCCACTACCGTCGAGTCGGTGTAGCGGTGCACCTCAAATCGTTCGGGTTGAGCCGAGCCGCCCACCTTGGGCTGGCGAGCCAGCAGGGCGTACATATGGTTGGCCAGGGCGGGCAGCGCCTCGCGCCGGGCCCGGAGCGCCTGGATGAGATACGGCCCCTCGAGCGCAAACGCAGCCGGGGGCATTCGGTGTACGGCCTGCGTGATGAGGCCATCGGTGAGCTGCGCCTGCATGGCCCGGGCGGCGGCCTGGAACTGGGCCCGGGTCAGGGCGTTGAGCCCCCGCGTGTCGAGGTATTGGCCGGACGACAGCAGGATGGCGGGGTTGGGGTAGCGCGGGCCGAAGGTGGCCCAGTGCCGGATGGCCACGTGCCCAATCAGCCAGCCCAACGCCCCGTCGTCGATGCGATAAAAGACCATGTCGCGGTCCTTTGGCAGCGGCGCCAGGGCCGTGGTGCCGGCGGGCGAAGGGGCCGGTTGGGCCCAGTTCCACTGGCCCACGTGGCGGTCCCAGTCGCCGAGCCACGCGTCGAGCAGGCGGGCCCGCAGCAGGGCGGGTTGGTTGAGCTGTTGGTCGGGCCGGGAAAAACAGCCTTAAATGCGGCTTCGCTGTTGACGACTTTCTGGAGGCTGCGGCCAGCCGGCTCGGCAACTTTTTCTTCCAGCAAAGCCAGCTGCCCCCGAAAAGGCGGAGCGAATCGCGCTGGAAAGCCGGGTCGTCGGGGCGCACATAGAACAGGCGCGGATTGGTGTGGGGCACGCCCACGGCCTGGGCCAGCGGCCTTACCACCAGCGCCGCATACGGGTTGGTGGCCGACACGTTGTCGCGCAATACATTGACCAGAAGGTGCCGCGCAGCACCAGGGGCGTGCCGCGGATGGGGTCTTTGTCAACAGTGCGCAGCACGTAGGCGTGGCCGTCCGGGGAGGTCAGGTTCAGGCTGGTGCTGTTGAAGCCGCCGCCCACGGCGCCGGGGCGCAGGCCGCCAGGCCGGGCTTGCGGCAGGCGCAGCACCGGCACGTTTACGGGAGCCGCCCAGGTGCTGCGGTAGTGCCGGCCCACCAGGGCATTGTAGAGGCGGCCGTGGCGGGCGTATTGGCGGCCGGCGGTGGCGCCGCGCACGCTATCCGCGGTAGGGGACAAGGGCTGGGCGCGCACGGCATCGGGCCGGGCGTCGGGTTGGAAAAACTGCTTGCGGACGCAGCCAGCACTAAGCAGCGCCCCCGCCGTAGCGGCAAACAGCACCTTGCGAGTGGGCAAACGAACCGGCATCAGGGTGGAATAAGTCAATATAGTTGGGTTTTCAACGGGCTGGGGCTAATAAAGACCGTTGGGTAAGCGGTATAGTATATTTAATCGTCGTTGAGCCGGTCGAAGGCCCGGTATTTCTTGCCGGGCAACTGGGGGCGGGGCCACCGGCGGCCACCAGGTCGGGCGCTTCATCAAAAACCCGAAGCCTGCGGTGGTGGCCCTGCAGCTGCAGCTGGTCGTGGCCCTTGCCGCCATAGAGCCGCAGCGGAATGGGGCGGCCCGCGCCGGTGGTTTTTACCTCAAACACGTCGTTGCCCCCCAGGCCTTCCAGCGTGAGCCGGCGGGTTTCGGCATTGAAGTACGTGCGCTGAAACCGCAGCGAATCGCCCCGGTTGAGCTGGCTTAGTGCCGGCGAAAACACTCGAACGGTGGTAGAATCGGGGTAGCGGTGTACCACAAACCGCTCGGCCTGGGCCGTGCCGCCCAGCACGGGCTGGCGAGCCAGGGTGAGGTAGAAGTAGTCGGCGGCTTCGGGCAGGGTTTGGCGGCGCGCCTGGAGCGCGCTGCCGATGCGGGCGCCTTCGAGGGCGTACACGGCCGGGGGCAGGCGGTGCAGGGCCCGTTCGATGAGGGAGTCGGGGAAGCGGCGCTGCAGGTCGGTAGCGGTGCGCCGGAAGTCGGCGCGGGTCATTTGGGACAGGCCGCGCGCATCGATAAAGCGGGCCTGCCGCACCAGCCCCGGCACGTAGCCATATTCGGGCTTGAACGTGTGGAACTTGGACACTAAGAAGGGCCGGCTGGCCAGCCAGGGCACCAGCCCGTCGTCGAACCGGAAATAGACCTGGTCCCGGTCTTTGGGGATGGCGCGGTAGCGCACCCGGCCGCGGGCATCCTTCACTTCGGCCCAATCCCACTGGCCTTCGTGCCGGTCCCAGTCGCCGAGCCACACATCCAGCAGCCGGGCCCGCAGAAATGCGGGCTGGTCGATGGTGTTGGCGGGGTGAGCGTACACTTTTTCAGCATCGCCTCGCCATCCATAAAACCGGTGGCCTGGGCCAGGTCCGGAGTGCGGGAGGCCAGGGCTTCGTACTTCTCTTCCAGCAGCGCCACCTTGCCTTGAAACCGCTCCGACATGCTGCCCAGGCCGGTTTCATCCTGGCGCACGTACACCAGCCGGGGGCGGGAGTGGGGCACGCCCGCGGCCTGGGCAAAAGGCGGCACCGTGAGGGCCGCGTAGGGCATCCCCGCCGAGGTGGCGTCGCGCACCACGTTCAATACAAACGTGTGCCGCAGCACGGCGGGCAGGGTTTTGCGAGGTTCTTTGTCGAGGGCCCGCAGGGCGTATTCGCGCTGCTGGGTGCCATCCAGGGTCATGCTGATGCTTTGGTAGCCGCCCCCGGGCTTGCCGGCCTTCAGACCTCCCGGGGCGGCGGCGGCCAGTTTGAGCACAGGCACGGTAACGGGTGCCGCCCACACGGGGCGGTAGTGGCGCCCCCATACCAGCCGGTGCAGGGCAGAATGCTCGTTGTAATGGCGGCCCGCCACGGCCCGCACACTGTCGGCCCCCGGGGGCAGGGGCGCGCTGCTGCCGGGGCCGATGCGCGCATCGGGCTGGAAATAGTTGGAACGAACACAGCTGATGGCTGCCAGCCCCAGCAGCACCAGCAGGGGCACTCGCGAGGTGGGAAAAGAAAGGGAGAAGGCGGGCATCCGGGGAAATCGGGAAGCAGGAATGAGCCTTTAACGGATGCGCGCCGTAAAGGTCGGGCTAATGGGCACGAGTGCATAACCGCGCCGCCCTGGTTTGCGGTATACCTTCTTCGTTAATTCCGGCAGCTAGCTGGCCCGATGGCCCTATCTGCCCGGTGCTTTTATCCCCCTATGCCCAGGTTGCTTACACTTGCCTCGTGCGTTTTTGGCAGCCTGGGGTGGGCCGCAGCCGTACTGGCGGCTGGCGGCTGCACCACTCCCGCGCCTGCCGCTTCGGCAGCCTCGCAGTGGTCGCCCGATTCGAGCACGGTGCTGCGGGCAGCCGGCCCGCAATACGCTCGCGGGAAAGTGTGGCGCTTTTTCTTTGGCAAGCATTACCGCGATGTGTGGGCCCTGCCCGTGACGGCGCCGGTGCTGCGCCTGGCTACGGCCCAGCCCGGTGGCCTGGGGCCCTTGCAGGCGGGCGGCAGCTATCAAAGCAAAACCCTGCGCCTGTGCGCAATCAATGGCCAGGAATACGTGCTCCGCTCCGTGGATAAGGACGCCAGCGCGGCCCTGCCGGCCGGCTGGAGACGCCGCGCGCTGGGGCCCCTGATGAAAGACCAGACCAGTGCGGCCCAGCCCTACGGCGCCTACGTGGCCGCCCAGGCGGCCGAGGCCGCGGGCGTGCTGCACACCAACCCGCGCCTGGTGTACGTGCCTCAGGATTCGGCCCTGGGCAAGTTCCAGACGCGGTTTGCCGATGCGCTCTACCTGCTAGAGGAGCGGCCCGATGGCAACCAGACGGCGGTGGCCAGCTTCGGACATTCGCCCCGGGTGGTGAGCACGGCCCATATGCTGGCCGACATCCGCAGGCAGCCCCGGGCGCGGGTGGTGGCGCGCGCGTATCTGCGGGCCCGCCTGCTCGACATGTGGCTCGGCGACTGGAGCCGGCGCGAGGACCAGTGGCGCTGGGCCAGCTTTCCGCAGCCGGACGGAGCCACCACGTACCGGCCCATTCCCCGGGACCGCGACCAGGCCTTTTTCTCTTCGACGATGGCCTCATTACGCGGCTGGTTTCGTGGTTTGTGCCCAAGTACCACAGCTTTCACGCCACCATTCGGCCCCGTACCGTCGACGGCCTCAGCACCACCGCCCGCACCCTCGACCGCACCTTGCTCAGCAACCTCAGCGCCGAGGATTTCCGGCAGGAAGCCGATTCGCTCCGGCTTCGACTCACCGATGCGGCCATTGCCCAGGCCCTCGCCGCCACCCCCGCGGAGGCCCGGGCCCTCGTGGCGGGCAAGTTTGAGCCCTGCTGCGCGCCCGGCGCGAGCAGCGCCCGCGGTGGCGCAGCGGTACTATAAAGTCCTGGCCGGCGAAAGCTGGTGCGTGGGCACCGACCGGCCCGAGCGGTTTGAGCTGAGCGCGGCCGACCCCGGCCGCTTGCGCGTGCGCACCTTCGCCATTCGGCCCAACCTGGCCGATAGCCTCATCTCCGAGCGGCAGTACAACCGCCGCGATACCTACCAGCTGAACGTGTACGGCCTGGCCGGCAACGACGTATTTGAGCTGAAAGCGCCCCTAAAATCCGGTATCGAAGTGCATATTTTCGACGGCGACGGCCAGGACCGGCTCCTGAACCACGCCACCTCGGCCACCGACGTCAGGAACGTGACTTGGCACAGCAGCTCCGACGGCAACACCAGCGCCAACAACCTGGGCGTTAAAATTGAGCCAAACGCCGAGGCCCAGCTCACCGCCAACTACCTGGGCTGGCTGCGGCGCTACAACCTCAACGACTAGCCCGGCAGCAGCAGGCCTGCCAGCGGGTTGTGGCCGTCGAGCGTGCCGGTGCTGCCCAGCACCTGAAAGCGCGCAAACAGCTCTTCGGCGTACCAGTTTTCGCTTCGGGTGAGCTGGATAACTTCCCGGTGGCGCACATCGCGGTAGGCATACTGCTGCATGGCTTGAGCGGATTCCCATACGCTGAACGTGGCTTGCCGCACCAGCGGCAGCTCGCCCAGCCCGATGGCCGCGCGCACGCCGCCGGCCTGGGCCAGCGCCGCGCTGGTGGGCTCCACGTACTGCCAGAACCGGGGCGTTTTGCGCAGCCTGATGCTGGCGCGCGTGAGCACGGCCACGGGCCCCACAGCGGCCGTGGGGGCATCGGCCGGGTAGTCGAAGGGCGTTTTGCCATCCCACAGGCCCTGCGATTTCAGGGGAGCCAGCTCCACGGTCCACATTTCGGCACTGCGCTGCTGGTAGGTGGCCCACAGCGGGTGCTGTGCAAAAAGGCTAAGGCGGCGGCAGCATCGTCCCACACGCCCATGAAGCCGTAGCGGTTGAGATTGGGCCAAAACCCGAAGCCGTTGTGAGCCCCGCTGCCCAGCAGCTTGAAAAACCGCAGCCCCGGCACCCGCTGCAGCGGGCCAGGCGACGTGCCCATCTGGGCCAGGCCCCAGCGCTGGTTACCGGGCTTGAGGGTGAAAACCGTAAGGGTGGTGTGGGGCATGCGGGGAGGAAGCAGAGCGGTGGCGGGTTGCTAGCAACAAAAAAAGGCCAGAATTGCTTCTGGCCTTTCTCCGTTCTTACAAGTTGAGCTATTTCGGGATGACCACCGACTGGCGGTCGGGGCCGGGCTGGTCGCGCTCGCCGGTGAGCGCGGCTTTGGCGTAGGTGTAGGCCCGGAGCAGGGTGGAGTTGGGCGAATCCCAGTACTCGCCCTTGTCGATGGTGACCTTGAGCAGGGCAATGTTGGGGTCGTCGGAGCCTTTGGGGAACCAGCCGCGCAGGCCTTCGCTCCAGAGCTCCTTGATTTTGGCGCGGTCCGTCACTACCTGGGCCGTGCCCGTAATGGCCACGTACAGGTTGTCGTCGGGGTTGGAATAGCCGAGGTTGATGTGGCGGTCCTGCGCTACTTCGCCCACTTTCTGCGAGTCGCGCTCGGTGAAAAACCACAGCGTGCCATCGGCTTCGGGCTGGTGCGTGTACATGGGCCGCGAGTGGAGCTCAGTGCCATTCTCGATGGTGGTCATCATGGCAATTTTGATGTCCTTGATTTTTTCGACGAGCTTTGATACGTCGTGGCTTACGGCAACTTGGTCGGCCATGGGAATAAGGTGTTAAGGATGAGTATAACAGAAAGAAAGAGCTTGCTTTACGTTCTCAGCCGCTCAGTTGTTCGCTATCGCCGGGACTATCCGGCCCTTTGCCGGTTGCAATTGCCATGAACTTTCTGGCCCACCTTTTTCTGTCCGGCACCCCCGGCTCGGCGGTTTACTCCGACGTGCTGCTGGGTAATTTCATCGCCGACTCGGTGCCCGGCAAGCAGCTCGATAACTACGCTGCCGCTGTGCAGGCCGGCATTCGGCTTCACCGAGCCATCGACACCTTTACCGACCAGCACCCCGTGGTACGGCGCGCCACCCAGCGCCTGCGGGCCGCCGGCTACGGCAAGTACGCCGGCGTGATTTCCGACATGTTTCTGGACCACTTCTTAGCCCGGTATTTTGCCAATTTCACCCCCGAAAACCTGGCTGATTTTGCCCAGCGCGTGTATGCCCTGCTCACGGCCCGCCAGGGCGAGATGCCCGCCCGCGTGCAGCACTTTTTGCCCTACATGACCCAGCACAATTGGCTGCTGAGCTACGCCGATATGGAGAGCATTACCCGCGCCCTGGGCGGCCTTAGCCGCCGTGCGTCGCCCGGGTCAGGCATGGAAACAGCGGTGGTAGAGCTGCGCGCCAACTACGAGGCGTACGAAGCTGATTTCCGGGAATTCTTCCCGCAGCTGCAGGCCCACGTGGCGGAAATGCTGGGTGGGGAGTAGAAAGCAGCGTCTTGATGGGCTGAGCGGGGAACCTCACCCCCGTCCCCTCTCCAAAAGAGGGGAGCCACGGCACAAGGTCCAGCTCAATTCTTAAAAACAGAAAGCCCCGGCTCAATATTGACCCGGGGCTTTTTGCTTTCAGCTTTGCGTTAGGCTCCCCTCTCTTTTGGAGAGGGGCCGGGGTGAGGTGCCTCTGCACCACATGACGTTTCATGCCAGCTGCCGGATTGAGCTGATTTTAATTGAGCTGATTTTAGTGCTGGTGGCCGCCTTCGCCGTGCACGTGGCCGTGGGCCAGCTCTTCGGCCGTGGCGTCGCGCACGTCCTGTACTTTGCCGGCGAAATGCATTACCATGCCCGCTAGCGGGTGGTTGAAGTCCATTTTCACGGCCGTGTCGCCGATGCTTATCACTTTGGCCTGCATGTGGTTGCCCTCGTTATCGGCCATGGGCAGGAAGTTGCCCTCCTGCAGCATTTCATCGTCGAGCTTGCCGTCGATGAGGAAAACTTCTTTGGGGATTTCGACCAGGGCCTGCTCGTCGTACTCGCCGTAAGCCTGCTCGGGCGTGAGGCTGAACTGGAAGGCATCGCCGGGGTTTTTGCCGTTGGTGGGCTTCGAACTCCTCGGGCAGGCCGCTGTGGCCGAAGAGAAATACCATGGGGGAATCAGCTTCGGCCGACTCGACCAGTACTTTTTCCTGGTTTTCGTCGGTCACGCTGAGGTCGTAGGTGATGGTGACGACTTTGTTATCGCTGATGGCGGCCATAAAGAAAGGTGCGGCCGGCAAAACCGGCCTGGGGAATGGGAGAGAAGATAAATTTCAGGCAAGGTAAGTACGTAAATTCAGGGGCAAGGGCCGACGGCGGAGCTGCTTTTCCCCGGGACAAGGCCCACCAACTGTAACTCAACCGCGTAGGCAGCATTTGGCCGGCGGGAGAGCAGTGGACTTCGTCTACCGCCTACGCCCGTGCGAAGGGGTAACTTTGACGTAACACTGGGCATATCCGGAGCACCACCTTAAATGCGTCATTTTGCGGCAGCATTACGATTTCATGAAGAAAGTATTAACCGCGCTGCTGCTGCTGCTGGCGGCGGGGCACGCCCACTCCCAGGTGCCCGATTCGGCGGCCCCGGCACCCCCGGCAGCCAAAAAGTGGTTTGAAACCTTTGCGATTCGGGGCTATGTGCAGGCGCGCTACAACCGCCTGCTCGAAACCAATCCGGACCTAAACTGCGAGCAGTGCGACCGGTCGTGGGGCCGAAATGGTGGGATTTCGCTGCGGCGGGTTCGGATAGTTTTCTATGGGCAGCTGCACGAGCGGGTGTATTTCTACATCCAGCCCGACTTTGCCAGTGCCCCCAGCGGCAGCACCTCGCTGCAGTTTGGCCAGCTGCGTGACGCCTACTTTGACCTGGGCCTGGACAAAGCCAGCCAGTTTCGCCTCCGGCTGGGGCAAAGCAAAATCCCGTTTGGCTTCGAAAACATGCAGTCGAGCCAAAACCGCTTGCCCCTCGACCGCAACGACGCCCTAAACAGCGCCCTCTCCAACGAACGGGACCTGGGCGCCTTCCTGTACTGGGCCCCCACGGCCGTGCGTCAGCGCTTCGCCATGCTGGTAAAGAAGGCCTGAAAGGGTCGGGCGACTACGGCGTGGTGGGCCTGGGCGTCTTCAACGGCCAAACCGCTAACCGGCCCGAACTCAACGACCAGCAGCACGTGGTGGCCCGCGTGACCTATCCGCTGGCCCTGGGCAAGCACATCATCGAGCCCGGCCTGCAGGCGTACTCGGGCAACTACGTGATGCCCACCGACCTGCTCTCAGCCGGCGTAAAAGTCAGGCCCGACCGGAGCTACCGCGACCAGCGCGTGGCGGCCACGTTCGTGCTGTACCCGCAGCCCTTTGGCGTGCAGGCCGAGTACAATATCGGCCGGGGCCCCGAATTCAACCCCAGCACCAACACCATCGAGACCAAATCCCTCACCGGCGGCTACGTGTTGCTCAACTACCGGCTGCGTTTTGCGCACCATCAGCTTTACCCATTTCTAAGGGCCCAGTATTACGACGGTGGCAAAAAGCACGAGCGCGACGCCCGCAGCTACACCGTGCGCGAGGCCGAGCTTGGGCTGGAATGGCAGCCGGTGAGCAGCTTCGAGTGGTGACCATGTACACGCTGTCGTCGCGCCGCTTCGAGGATTTTCAAAAGCCCGACAACAAGCAGCGGGGCGGCTTGCTGCGCCTGCAGGCCCAGATTAATTTTTAGCGCACTTTTGCTACGCACAAACCAAAGAGCCTGCTTGCTGCAGGCTCTTTTGGTTTGCATGAATTTCTGATTCGTTGGCGGATTCGTCTCCGACAGGCCCGGTTAATCCTGCAGCTCCCAGGCCGTGCGGTAGCCGCCGATGCGCTCCACATACTCCAGCAGGCTCTTGAAAAACGGGTTCGAGCTCAGCGTGGA
The DNA here is from genome assembly GCF_042665855.1 of Hymenobacter humi. Lineage (NCBI taxonomy): Bacteria > Pseudomonadati > Bacteroidota > Cytophagia > Cytophagales > Hymenobacteraceae > Hymenobacter > Hymenobacter humi. The sequence continues at coordinate 2,915,754 of NZ_JBHTEK010000001.1, forward strand.
GGAGTCGCCCACGAGCAGCAGCTTGCGCCGCGCGCGGGTCATGCCCACGTTCATGCGGCGGATGTCGGACAGGAAGCCGATTTCGCCGTGGTTGTTGCTGCGGGTGAGGCTGATGGCAATTATGTCGCGCTCCTGGCCCTGGAAGGAGTCCACGGTGCCCACGCTCAGCATGCGGTGGGCCATGAGGCCGTTGAGCCTCGTCGTTTTCCTCGATGGCGTCCTTCAAATAGTTGATTTGGGCGCGGTAGGGGGCAATGACGCCGATGGTGAGCAAGTCTTCCTCGTGGTCGGCCTGGTCGTAGGGTTCCAGCAGGCTGGGCCAGGCGCTTGAGCAGCAGGTCGGCTTCTTCGGGGTTGGCGGTGGAGCGGCTTTCCGGGATGGTGATTTCCTGGAAGCCGAAGCCGGCCGTGTCGAGAAACTCTACGGGCAGGTCGGGGGCGAAGCGCAGGTCGTAGTCGGGCAGGTCGGCGTGGCGCACGGTGGCGTGGGCCTCCAGCTTGCCGTCGTAGAACTGCTCGGAGCTGAACTCCATGATTTGCTCGTGCATGCGATACTGCACCGTGAGCATGCGGGCCGTGTGGGGCTGGCGCTTGATGCACTTCTCAAACAGGGTTTCGCGCAGGCCGTCACGGGCGGCCTTCTCGCTTTTCACAGTGGGCGGCAGGCGGTGGTGGTCGCCGGCCAGCACCACGCGCTTGGCCTTCGAAATCGGAATCCAGCAGCCCGGCTCCAGGGCCTGCGCCGCCTCGTCGATGAACACCGTTTCGTAGGTCAGGTGGCGGATGTTGCGGTTGCTGGCGCCCACCAGCGTGCAAGTAATTACCTGCACCTGCTCGAGCAAATCCTCGGTGATGTAGCGTTCCAGGTCGTCGGCTTGCTGGAATAGCAGGCGCGCTTCTTCCTTGAGGTGCTTGCGCTGCTGCTGTTCTTCGTAGCCGAAGTTGCGCACGTACTTGCCGGCCATGTCGCGGTATTGGTCGGCCGTTTGGCGCATCGAGCGCATCTCGTTGTAGCTCTTGTGGGCCATCACCTGGGCATCCAGGGTGTGCTCCAGCAGGAGGTCCGATACCCGCGAGGGGTTGCCCATGCGGATGACGTTGACGCCCCGCTCGGCCAGCTTTTCGGTGAGCAGGTCCACGGCCGTGTTGCTGGGCGCGCACACCAGCACGCGCCGCTCGCGCCGGATGGTTTCCAGAATAACCTGCACCAGCGTGGTGGTTTTGCCGGTGCCGGGCGGGCCGTGGATGATGGCCACGTCCTGGGCCGCCATCACGTGGCGCACGGCAGCTAGCTGCGATTCGTTGAGCGGGCTGGGGTAGAACAAATCGGATGCTTTTTCCTCGCGGAAGCGGGCTTCCTTGGCGCCCAGCAGCACGTCGCGCAGCTCGGCCAGGCGGTCGCCGTACGCGCCCATTACCTTGCCCAGGGCATAGTCCATCTCCCGGTAGCTCACCTCGTCAAACGTGAGGTCGATGCCCAGCTTGCCGCCTTCGAGTACCCAGTCGGGCAGGTCTTCTTTGGTGGTGGCCAGCAGCAGCTTGTTGCGCCGCACGCTGGTAATTACGCCGCTGAGCGTGGGCCGGTCGGTAGCCGAGCGGCCGGGGACGTTGCCAAACAGCGAGGCGTTTTTGCCCACCTGAAACAGGTGCAGGCCCTGCTGTCCGGCGGGGCGCTCGAGCTCCAGCACCACTTTGCCGCCAAAGCCGATGTCCTCCTTCGTGATGGTGACGGGGTACCAGGTCAGGCCGCGCTGTTGGCGCTCGGCAATACTGGCCTTGGCGTTTTTAATCTTGAATTGCTCCAGGTCTTCCTTTTGCTCCAGCTGCATGAGGGCCTGGGTGTGGCGCAGCTCTTTTTCGAGGGCGTAAGGGTCGGTGGGGATGAATACTTCTGACAAAAGAATACGGATTGATTTCGTTGACTAGCTAACAACGAAAACGGGAAATGAGTGGCCGAAAACCGGCAGAAAGTCGCCTATTACTCTAAAGGCAGGAATTCGGGCAAAATATAAAAGTCGACCCGAATGGAATCACCTGACTTCACCTGCAATGGGGGAGCAAAAGACCTGAGAAACCCAACCCAGGAAACCCACACCTTATGACGTCCGGATGGTACCACCTGGCTATAAGAACCGGTAGAATCGGCAAATAAGACCGTCTTATCGATTGAGACGGTGGCAGGTAATGGCGTTAAGCGTCCGTCGTGCTCAATAGCATTAACTATTCCCAATATAATGGCGTCTTGGGTGGGCTTTGTTTGCCTTAAACGGGTCACCGTGGCGGGCGGGCCAACCCAGTTCGTCCGCTTCATCTGGGGGGCGTGGCTGCGGTTATATTCTCCCTCTAGTTGCTTGACCTGAGCGTAATTCAGCACTTGCACGGTTTGCTGGCTACGGCAGCCGATTATGCTTCCAACGAACAGCAGGAGTCCGGCCACAGTGAAACTCCGCGCCATCATGGTCTCATCATTGGTATGAAAGCGCTGAGGATGCATATAAAGCCGGAATGGAGTGAATGGCTTTAGTATTTGCTAAGTAAAAAAGTCGCCTGGGTCCGTCTGGCTCAAGTACTTCTGCAAGCGGGGCAAGGTGCCAAAAAACGGCAGCACGCAGGCCAGAAACTGGTCGGCCACGGCTTGGTTGGGAGCGTAGGCCACAAACGTGAGGCCGCCGGGTTCAAACTCCAGCTCCTCCAGCAGCTCGGGCTGGTGCTCTTCGATGATGGTTTCGATGTGCTCCACCCAGGATTCGGCCGTCCCGCCAAAGCCGTAGTTTTGGAAGAGGACGTAATACTCTTCCAGCCCGGCCACATCGGCGAAAATGGCCGCTGGCGCTCGGGCGGAGTGGGAGCCGGCAGCGGGGCTATCTGGAAGGGAAAAAGAGAGGCCATGCCGCGAAAGTACGCCTACTTGCGCCGCCACAAAGCCACTATCAGCCCCACGCTGAGCACGGCCAGTACGGCAATCAGGCCGTCGCGTACCAGGTAGCCGTCCTTTACTTCCTTTACTTCGGCTTCGAGGTCGCGCTGCTTGGCGAGCTGCTGTTTCTCGCGCTGGTGCAGGTTTTCGGTTTCGTTTTGCAGCTCGGCGAGGCGTTGGGCCGTTAGGTTGCGGTCGTCGCGGCCGGTGCTTTCGAGGTGGGTGGTGGTAGCGGCGAGGCGCACCGAAGTGGTTTGGGCTTTGCGGGCGGTCTGGTTTAGCACGTCCACGATTTGCTGGTCTTTGTCGACGATGCCCTGCAGGGCGTCCACCACCTCCTGGAGGTCCTTTTGGAGGGCTTGTTGCCGAACAGGCTGTGGCGCTGGGCGCTGGCATCGGCATAGCGGCGCGTGAGCACCGACCGCTCGCGCAGGAGGCGGGGCAGGCGGCTGTCGATGGTGGTTGAGTCTGACTGAGCTAATGCGGGCGAAATTGAGCTGAAGCATAAGGTCCCGAGGAGCGCAAGGGCCGAGATATAGCGGGATTTAGCAGTAGCCGGCGTTCTTTGTGCTGCTGAAAGGAGGGAGGGCATGGAGGCAATCATCTTTAACTTACTGGTCATGAGAAAATATACATGGCTCCTCGTCGGAGCTGTTGGGCTGCTGGCGGGCGGCTGCGGCACCGGCCGCAAAACGCCTGCCCTGTACGGCAGCAGCGCACTGCCCTCCGTAACGAACGAAGATGCAAACACTACGGTGTTGCCCTTCGTGATTCGGGAAGTGAGTGCCGACGAAACTTACGGCTACACCACCCAAAATCCTGTGCGGGTAGGTGGCGGCCGCTCAGCTGGTGCCCGCAATCAGCCTGCGCTACCTCAATGCCCTGAAAGGGCCGCAAGGCCAGGTCGTTACATACGAGCGGCAGGCCAGCTGCTGCCCGTTCAAAACTCGCCGCGGCGTGGTGGATAATACCGGCATGCTCGACGTGTACGCGGTTACTTGGGAAGGTAAAACTACGCCGGTTACCCTTTACATCAACATGTACCGCGGCGGCCGGCTGCTGGCTCCGCAGGGCTTTACGGCGGCCCGGTAGTTCCGAAATAATTAGGAAATGGTGCTCCCGAACCTATTACTTTTATAGGTACTGCCGCCGAATTTCTACCCGATGCCCACCCGTTACTATCCGCTTTTGGCCGCGCTGGCCACCAACCCCGCCGCCACGCCCGCCGACCAGCTGCCTAAGCTGCGCAAGCTGCTCGAAACGGTGCTGCGCGACGAATGCAAGCGCCAGGAAACGCCTTTCGGCAACCTGAGCCAGGCAATAGGGCAGGTAGCCTACGAGCGGGGCCTTCCGTTGGCGCTGCGCAACCAGTTGCAGGGTCTGCGCCTCGCGGCCAACCTAGTGGTGCACGAGAGCTACGTCGGCACGCCGGCTGAGGTGGCTACCGGCTTTGCCGCCGTGGCCACGCTGGTTCTCCACCTGACCGGCCAGTTATACACTGGCCCTAAGCTGCCTGTGCCGCCGGCTGCAGTAGCATCGCCCTCTCTAAGCCCCGAGGTTGCTTCTGCTAAAGCGCCCAAAGCGGAGGCCAGCCCGTCCGCAGCCTGGCGGGTAAACGTTTTGCACGCTGACGAAGCCACCGGCGAGCTGACGGTGGAGATGGCCACTCCGGCCGATGGACGGCCCAGCGGCCCGTTCCGCCTGGTATTGCCCGAGGCTTACGAAAACGTGCTGTCGTTGGCCGCAGCACTGCACCCTACGCTGCACCTCATCGGGCCGGTGCAGCTGACCGATGGCAGCGTGCGCGCCCGCCGCGTGGTACTGGAGCCCGATTATCTGGTGAGCGTGACCACCGTGGCCGAGTGCGCCCAGCGCGATGGCACCATCCCGGAGTGGGCCTTGCTAAACGCCTTTTTGCCGGATGAAACCTCGCGCCCGCTGGTGCTCGGAAACCTAGTCAACCTGCTGCTGGACGAGGAAGTGAGCCACGCCGCCCGGCAGGCGGAAAAAGCAACCCTGAAATCTGCGGCTGCTAAAGTGCTGGTAGGCGAAGACCCGGACGCTGATGAAGCTGATGCCCACGCCCAGCCCAACGGCTCAGAAAACCTCGCGGCCGACGACACGGAGTTCAACCTCGACAAGTTTCTGCGGGGCCGGCTGTTTCGCTCGGCGCCGCTTTCGCTCAGCACGCTGCCCGAGTTTCAGGCCCGTAACGGCGTCCAGGAGCTGCTCAACGACCTGCGCCGCCACCACCGCACCCTGCGCGAAACCCGGGTGCAGGGCTTTGTGGCCCAGAGCCGCACTGGCTACCAGCAGGAGCCCCGCCTGGCCGACTGCTTTCTGGAACCCACTTTCCTCTCGGCCACCTACGGCCTGCAGGGCCGCCTCGACTTGCTGCACGAGAGCAGCACCGGCTACGATTTAATTGAGCTGAAAAGCTCCACCAAAGTGCCCTACGGCGAGCCTGGAGCAACCACGCCGCGCAGGCTCAGCTATACCGCTTGCTGCTGGAGTCGGTGTTTGGGGCCGATGGCGAAACCGCGGGCCGCGGCCGCACCAGCATCCTGTACTCCAACGCCATGGCCGGGCAGCCCGCCGTGCGCCGGGTCGACCAGGACCAGGACCTGATTGACCGCCTGCTTATGGCCCGCAACCAGTTGGTGGGAACCGAGCTGCAGCTGGCCCGCGCCACCGGCCCGCGCCAAACGGCTCACCTGCTGGCGCCGGTGCTGCAGCCCAACCTGGCCGCGCTGCCCTCCTTCGGCAAAGCCAAAGCCGAAAAAGTAGCCAACGCCTGGGCCGCTGCAGACCCCGTGGAGCGCGCCTATTGCCTGGAGCTGGCCCGCTTTGCGGCCCGCGAAATGCGCCTGACCCTTCTCGGCGACGAGGCCCGGCCCGGCGACGCCGGCGGTCAGGCGGGCCTGTGGCTGCTGCCCCAGGCCCGCAAACACCAAAATTTCAGCCTTCTGGATGATTTAGTGCTTGTCGACGACCAATGCAACGCCGAAGACGACGCCCGCGACGGGCTAGGGCCCCACCTTGTTTTTCGGCGCCCAGCCGATGGGCGAGAGGTGAACTTCCGGGCTGGCGATACGCTCATCCTATATCCAAGACGTAAAGTAGGGGCGGGGTCGTACCCGGTAGGGCTTGCCCCCGCCCGGACGTTGGACCAAGCCGTTGAGTTTGCTACTGACCAGAGCAGTTCGGCAACGACGGGCGGGGACAAGCCCCGCCCCTACGACACTCTGCCATTATCCGTGCTGGATGCGCAGGTGGTGAAGGTAGTGCTCGCCGAAGACCTGGGCGCCGATGGACTGGTGGTGCTGAGCGTGCGCAACCGCCGCATGGCCCCGCGCTACCTGCAGGGCCATTCGCACTGGGCGCTGGAGCCTGATACCTACGACACGTTTCGGCGGGAGTGGGCCGGTTTGTCGTCGTTTCTGTGTTTGGCGCCGGAGCGGCGGCGGCGTCTGCTGGCCCGCACCGGACCGCGGGTGCCGGAGGGCTGGTCGGCCACGGCGCCGGCGGCTACTTCGGCTGCGGAAGTAGTAGCCCGGGCCCTGGCCGCGCCCGATTGGTTTGTGCTCTGCGGCCCGCCCGGCACCGGCAAGACCCGCGCGGTGCTGCGGGAGCTGGCCGTCAATCTATACAAGGAAGACAAGCAGGTGCTGCTGGCGGCCTACACCAACCGCGCCGTGGACGAAATCTGCGAGCAGGTGGTGCAGGCCGGGCTGCCGTTTATTCGGGTGGGCTCGCGGCTGGGCACGGCGCCTATTTATCGGCCTTACTTGTTAGATAATATGCTGCGCGACTGCACCAGCCGCCAGGCCGTGCGCGCCCGGCTGGGCACCTGCCCGTTCTACGTGGGCACGGTGGCCAGCCTGCTGGGCAAGCCCGAGCTGTTTATGCTAAAGCAGTTTGACTTGGCCGTGGTGGACGAAGCCAGCCAGGTGCTGGAGTCGCCCATGCTGGCTTTGCTGGCTAAGGTGAAGAAGTTTATCCTCATCGGCGACCACCGCCAGCCTGCCCGCCGTGGTGGCCCAGGAAGTTGAAACCAGCGCCGTGGCGCCCGAAGTGGCCGACCTGCTGCGCACAGAGCTGGGCCTCAGCAACCTGCGCAACTCCTACTTCGAGCGCCTGTTCCGGCGCGCCGAGTCCCGGTGGCCGCACGCCCACGGCACCCTGGCCGACCAGTACCGCATGCACGAGGACCTGGCCGCGCTCGTCAACCAGGACTTCTACGAAAACCATTGCGGTGCCCGTTGCCCTGGCAAACGGCTCCGCTGGACCGGGCCACCTGGCCCGAAGCCGATGCTGCCGATGAGTTCGCCACTGCCGTGCGTTCCCGGCGAGTGGTATTTGTGGCCACGCGGCGGCAGCCCGAGGATTTATCGATGAAAGAATCAACCCAGGAAGCGGAGCTAGCGGCCCGGGCTGCGGCGTTGGTAGCGCAGGGCTACGGCGCGGCTTTCAACCCCGAAAGCACCCTGGGCATCATTGCCAGCTACCGCAACCAGGCCGCCCGCATTCGCACGCGGCTGGCTCAACTGGCCGTTGAGCTGAATTTGCCCGCCCTGGCCCAGGTCAGCGTCGACACCGTGGAGCGCTACCAGGGCAGCCAGCGCGAGGTGATTATCGTGAGCTTCTGCTGCCACCACGAGCACCAATTGGAGTTGATGGTATCACCCGACGAAACCGGCCAAGTCGACCGCAAGCTGAACGTGGCCCTCACCCGAGCCCGCCAGCAGTGGTGCTGCTCGGCAACGAGGAGATTCTGAGCCGGGCGCCACACCACGCCGCCCTGCTAGCCCGCGTGCGCTAAAATGGCCTCCGCATTTTTAGCTCAACTTAGCTTGTGAATCAAAAATCCCGGCGTCTGGCCAGCTATGCATTTTAGCTGGCCAGGCGCCGGGATTTTTGATTTCAACACTGTTGTCTTACTTCTTTACGTTCGTCAGCTCAACCTCAAAACGCAATACGGCGTTTGGGGAATACTGCCGCCCGCGCCATACGGACCGTAGGCCAGGGCCGAAGGGATGAATAGCTCGGCTTTTTCGCCTTTGCGCATGAGGGCAATGCCTTCGTCCCAGCCGGCAATAACCTGTCTGCGCCCGAGAATGAAGGTGATGGGCTTGTTGCCATGCAGCGAGGACGCATCGAAGACGCGCCCATCCATAAACCGCCCGGTATACAGCACCGAAACGGAGTCGCCAGCGCTGGCTTTCACGCCGCTTGGCACGGTGGTCACCGGCACGTAGTACAGCCCCGAGGGCTGCCGCTGGGCGGTGGTTATCTTGCTGTCATCGAGATATTTTTTGATGATGGCTTCGTCGATGGGGCCATAGTCTTTCATGACTACCTCGGGGTCTTTCATACAGGCCGTCGTCAGCAGGGCGACTGAGGCGGGAAGGGCCAGGAAAAGAAGGCGAAGCACCGCCGCGGAAAAAGGCTTTCTCATAGCTTGTTTTTTTGTAAAAGTAGGGCTTGACGGCCGGACCTTGATTTTCAGGTTGCTTTTGGCAGCATCCAGGCCGGAGCCGCCCCGCATACTGTGCGCCTGAGCCGGAACGATGTAGAGACGCCTACTAGCGTCTCGTCGTTGAACGATAAAGCCTGAACGATACCCACGCGGCGCAGAAGACGAGACGCAAGTAGGCGTTTCTACCTCAGCCCGGGAAACAGCTCAACCAGCGGCTAAGCCCGCTCCTCACCACAAGCGCGCCCGCCGCGTGTCGCCCAGCCCGCTATGAAATAAAAGGTGAGTGTCGCTTCAGAAACTAAACCCACGGGGTGCCGAATGGAAAAGCTGAACCAGCCTCGATTATTTATTCAGAGCCAGTAGCACGCGCTTAATCAGCTCGTTGGGATTGCCGTTGTGCCAGCGCCACACGATAACCAAGTCGTGCTCGGGGTCGACCCAGATGGTGTTTTGGCCGGCGCCGAGGGCGGCAAAGCTGGTGGCCGGGGCATCGGGCCAGGCTTTCTGCTCGGTGTTGAGCCACCAGAGGAAGCCGTAGTCGGGGCCCACGGGGCCGCGCGTGGTGGCCTGCTTTATCCAGCCGGGCGAGACTATCTGGCGCCGGCCCCAGCGGCCCTGCCGCAGCATGAGGTAGCCAAAGCGGGCCTCGTCGCGGGCGTTGATGATGAGGCCGCCGCCCCAACGCGTGCCGCCGCTCACGGAGGGCATCTGCTTGCCGTTGACGGTGGCCACGGCGTTGGGGTAGGGCACCCACTTCCAGGTGTTGGAAGCGCCAATGGGGTCCATCACTTCCTTTTTCAGGACGTCGGGCAAGGGCTTTTTCCAGACGCGCAGCAGCGACAGTGCCAGGCGGTTGATGCGCACGTCGTTGTACTCGTAGTAGGTGCCTGGGGCTTGCAGGGTGCGGGGCTTGCGCTCGCCTTTGCCGAAGGCTTCGTGGCCCACAAAATCGGCGTTTTTGCCCCACAACTCGCCTTCCCATTCGCTGGTTTGGCGGGCGTGGTGCTCCCAGGTTATCTGGCGGTTGTGCTCGGAGTCGTAGCCGCCGTCCTTGATGTAGTTGGCCACCGGGTCGTGAATGTCCTTGATTAGCCCGCGGTCGATGGAAATGCCCAGGATGGTCGACAGAAAGCTTTTCGCGGCGCTGTAGGTGGGGTCGGGGCTCTGGGTATCGCCCCATTCGGCCACGATGTAGCCGTGGTGCAGGATGAGGCCGTTGGTGGCAGCGCGGCTGGTGGGCATGGTCCCCAGCAGCTTGCCAAAAATCTCCTCCTGGGTCGAGAAGTTGGGCGTCATCTGGGTGGTTTCCTGCGTCTGGGCAAAGGCCACGGCCTCGGCCAGGCGCGCGGAGTCGAAGCCCTCTGTGGTGGGCCGACGGTGGAGCCAGTTGTCGCCGGGCGCCGGGAAATAGACGGTGGGGCCTAAAACGCGTTTGAACGGCGTGGCCGGCCGGGTGCAGGCCGCCAGCACCGGCAGCACAAGCAGCAGTAGTTTCTTACGGAACATGGTGGGCTAATTGGGTAGCGGCGCGGGGCAGCAGGAAGCCGCCCTACGCCGGAAATTGAGCCACCAAGTTAGGGGAGTCGGGCCAGCTATACTCATCGGGAAGTGGCCTGCGAGCACGATGTAGAGACGCAACATTTTGCGTCTCGCCGTTGAACGGCCTTCGTCAGGACCGTTAGGCGATTTCGTTCAACGACGAGACGCAATATGTTGCGTTTCTACATCCGACTTCTTTTCCCAGCTCATTTCGCGACGAGTATAAACTAGCGCCCCGCCGGTTTGCCCACTTTCGTTAGCTGGCCCGTTTCGGCCACAGGGGCCGGCCGCTTGTAGAAATACAGTATAAGCAGGGGCAGCAGCGTCAGCTCGGCTACCACGCCGAACAGCAGCGTCAGCCCAATCAGCAGCCCCACATAAAAGGTGCCGTCGAATTTAGAAAAAGAAGGGTCGAGAAGCCGCCCACCAGGATAAGCGAAGTCGTGATAACCGCCTTGCCCGCCAGTAGGTACGTGCGCCGCACCGCCTTGAAAATGTCAGGCTCGTGGCCCAAAGTGAGCCGCAGCTTGGAGATAAAGTGAATGGTGTCATCAACCGCAATGCCGAAGGCGATGGTGAAAATAATGCTGGTGCTCACCTTCATGCTCACCCCGGCCAGGCCCATTACCCCGGCCACAATGATGATGGGCAGCAGGTTGGGGATGAGAACCACGAGGGTCATGCGCAGCGACTTGAACAGGGCCAGCACGATGAGCGTGACCATGAGCACATCGATGGCCATGCCCTGAATCATGTTCAGGGTGAGGTTTTCGTTGTTTTTGTCGATGAGGTTGGAGGAGCCGGTGAGGCGGGTGCGCAGCACGGTGCTGTCGACGGTGGCGCGCAGGTGGCGGCGCAGCGCGTCGTTCAGGGCATCGGCGCGGATGCTGCCCACGTCGGCCATGCGGCCGGTGAGGCGGCCGGCCGAGCCATCGGGCAGGGCCAGGGCGCTGAATTCAGCCTTTTTGCGGAATAGCTTGAGCTTGCTGCGCAGGCGTTTGAGCTCAGTTGTGTCGGTGGGCAGGCGGTATTCGGCGAGCCCGCCGCCGTTCAGGGCCTTGCGCACGGACTTCACCAGCGTGACCGGCGAGGCGGCAAAGCGCAGGCCGTAGGTGTCCCGGAGGTAGCCTTCGATGCGCTCGGTTTCCTGCAGCACGGCCAGGTCGTAGATGTCGCGGCCGGGCGCCGGTTTCAGCTCCATTTCGAAGGGGCGCACGCCAGCAAACTGCCGCTCAAAAAGGCGAAGTCCTGCCGCACAGGGTCGCTTTTGGAAAGGTCGTCGAGCAGCGAAGAGTTGATGCGCACCCGCGTAGAGAGCCCAATGGCCGTGGCCAGCACGAGCCCGCTCACCGTGAATATCAGGCGACGGCGCAGCAGCACCGTGCGGAACATGCGGCCCAGCACGCCGTCCCAGCCTGTGGCCCTGGCGGCGCGGCTCCCGCAGCTGCGGCTTACCCAGTAGCACCAGCATGGCCGGTAGCAGCGTGAAGCTGAGGATGAAGGCCAGAATAACTGCGACGCCCGTAAACAGCCCGAAGTTGTGGATGGGCCGGATGGTGCTGGTCATCAGCGTGAAGAAGCCCAGGCTGGTGGTGAGCGCCGACAAGCCCGACCCAAACCCCGACTCCTTGATGGTGACCCGCAGGGCGTCTTTTTGCTGGCGCCGTAGCCCAACTCGCTCACGTAGCGGCTGATGATGTGGATGGTATCGGACATGCCCACCACAAACAGCATGAGCGGCAGCAGGGCCGTCATCAAATCGATGCTCACGCCAAAGGCCGACATTACGCCCAGGCCCCACAAGATGGCGCCCAGCACCACTATCAGCGGCAATACTACGCCCCACCACGTGCGGAACGTGAGCCAGAGCAGCCCCGTGACGAGCAGCACCGACAGCGACATGAACACTACCAGCTCCCACTTCAGGCGGTCGACAAACACGGATTGAGCCACCAGCTTGCCCGCGAAATGCACCCGCTCATCGGGCAAACCCAGGCGCGCGATGCCCCCGTGCAGGGCCGCAAACAGGGAGTCGCCGGGCGGTTTTTCCAAATCGGGGGTGATTTGGAGCACCAGCGCCACGGCCCGGGCATCGGGACTAAATACGTTGCCCACGAGGCCGGGCGTGCGGTAAATCAGCGTGGAGTCGTCGGCGCGGCGGGCGGGCTCGCGCGGGTGCAGGTAGGGCAGGCTGAACAGGCCCAGGCCCTCCACCACGGTATTGGCCAGGGTGGAGGGCGAGGTGACTTGGAGGACGTGGCGCTGCCGCCGCGCCAGCTGCGTAAGCGAGTCGATTTGGGTGAGGAACCCGGGGTCGAACACGGTTTTGCCGGCGGGCGCTTCCACGCCTAGGAGCAGGTAGTCGTTGTCGTTGCCGAAGCGCTGGGTGTAGCCTTGGTAGTAGTCCAGGTCGGGGTCGCCGGCGGGGTAGAAGTCGTTGAAATTGTAGTTGAACCGCAGCTGGGCCACGGAAAACACGCTCAGGAGCGTGAGCAGGCCCAGCGCCAGCAGGGTCAGGTGTGCGTATCGGCGAAGGGACATCGGTTGGCCGCCCTCGGCAACGCCGCCGAAGCAGGCGCCGGACTAGCGGCAAAAAGTGAAAAACTAAGGAGAAATTGATACGCAACGACACAATATTCCGGTCGTCAAGTGCGTATCTTGGAGGCAGAAAACCCCGCTTTTTCAACTTTTGTTTCCCCTCACCTCAACCTTACTCCCATGAAAAATACTCTGCTCGCCCTCGCCCTGTTCGCATTTGCCGGTACCACCGCTTTCGCTCACGACGGCCACGACAAGCCCAGCAAAAAAGGCAAGAAGGCCGCCTGTACCACCGAAATGAAAGCCACTTGCACCAAAGACATGAAGGGCAGCATGGCCGGCGGCTCCTGCTGCATGAAAGCAGGCAAAACCGCTGCGGTGAAGCCGGTTGCAGCGCCTACCACCAAGTCGCTGTAAGCCTGTTAAAAAGTTAAATAGATATTTTAATATAAAAGCCCGACTCTATTATGGAGCCGGGCTTTTATATTACATGCGTTTTCCATGTTTAACAAGCATTCTACCCACCCCAAACTGTATGGAGCTAATTGACCAATTGTCTAATCTGGCGTCGCGAGCGCAAAAACAGATTGTTCACATTCAAACGGAAGAAGCCACTAAAACGGCCTTGGTGATGCCATTCATCAATGCTTTAGGCTACAACGTATTCGACCCTACGGAAGTAGTGCCAGAATATATTTGTGACATAGGTACTAAGAAGGGCGAGAAGATTGACTACGCCATCATGCGTGACGGCAAGCCAATTATTCTTCTTGAGTGCAAGCATGTTGGTGCTGATTTGAATATTAATCACGCCAGCCAATTGTTTCGCTACTTCCACGTCACAGAAGCTCGGATAGCCATTCTTACCAATGGACTTATTTACCGACTTTTCACTGACCTGGAGCAACCAAACAAGATGGACGAACGGCCATTTTTGGAGTTTGACCTATCCAGCTTTAGCGAAAACGATGTCTCCGAAATAAAAAAGCTCAGCAAAGCCGCTTTTAACATCGACGACATGCTGTTTGCTGCATATAACCTTAAGTATATGCGGGCTTTTAAGAAATACTTTGACGAACAGTTCACCCAGCCATCAACTGAGTTTATCAACTTCGTATCCAAGCAAGTGTATGAAGGCGTGCTGACTCCAAAACTGAAGGAGCAGTTTAGTTTGCTGGTGCACCGCTCTTTTCACCAGTTCCTGAACGATAAAATAGCCATGCGCCTGCGGTCGGCTATGATTGATACTAGCGGGCAAGGACCATTGGTGAATGAGGTCCCGGCTGCACCAATGCCAGAGCAGCCAGCAACTCAAGCTGAGCCTGAAGCGAAAGACATTCAAACCACCGTTGAAGAAACGGAAGGCTTCATGATTGTAAGGGCTATTTTGCGCAAAACGGTACCGGTCAATCGGGTGGTTATGCGTGATGTGCAATCCTACTGCGGTATTCTGCTTGATGATAATAACCGCAAACCAATTTGCCGGCTCCATTTCAATGGTAGCAAGAAGTACGTCACCTTGTTTGATGTAGAGGGCGGAGAACGGGTGGATATTATTTCACTGGATGACCTGTACGGTATGGCATCTCGGATTCGTACTGCCGTGCAAAAGCATGAAACCAAGCAAGTGACTTCTGCTGTCGAATAATAACTCACTACTCAAAAATAGAGAAAGCCGCTCCTAACCGGGCGGCTTTCTCTATTTTTGAGGATTCTGATTTTGCTCAAAAGTTATGCGCCAGTACCAAGCCCTTCTCCGTCAAATCCTCAGCACCGGCACCGTGAAAACCGACCGCACGGGCACGGGGACGATTTCCATCTTCGGGCCACAAATGCGATTCAATTTGGCGGATGGCTTCCCGCTGGTCACCACCAAAAAGGTGCACCTGAAAAGTATCATCCATGAGCTGCTGTGGTTTTTGAAGGGCGACACCAACATTGCCTATCTCAAGGAGCACGGCGTGAAAATCTGGGACGAGTGGGCCGATGAAAACGGCGAGCCTGGGCCCCGTGTATGGCCACCAGTGGCGTTCCTGGCCCGATGGCCACGGCGGCCACATCGACCAAATCAGCCAGATAATCCAGCAGGCTCAATACCCAGCCCGACTCGCGCCGCATCATCGTCTCGGCCTGGAACGTGGCCGAACTGCCCGAGATGAAGCTCCAGCCCTGCCACGCGCTGTTTCAGTTCTACGTGGCCGATGGCAAGCTGTCGTGCCAACTGTACCAGCGCTCGGCAGATGTTTTTCTGGGAGTGCCCTTCAATATTGCCTCCTACGCGCTGCTCACCCTCATGGTAGCTCAAGTAACCGGCCTGCAGCCCGGCGAATTCATTTGGACTGGCGGCGACACCCACCTCTACAGCAACCACCTGGAGCAAGCCCACTGCAGCTGACCCGCGAGCCCCATGCGCTGCCCCAGATGCGGATTAACCCCGAAGTGACGGATATTTTCGGGTTTCAGTACGAGGACTTCAAGCTGGAAAATTACGAGCCGTGGCCGGCGATTAAAGCGCCGGTTGCAGTGTAGCGCAAGGTTTCGCGAAGTGAAAATTAAGTCTCGCAAAGTCCTAACCTTGCGAGACTTAATTTTCACTTCGCGAAACCTTGCGCTAAAAAGGATGGCAAACTGTCCTGATGAAAGGCTGTTTGGCCAATTTGATGAATCGGGCGAATGGCCGCCACATTAGCTGTGAAAGCTGCGTCAGCGGCAAGTAAATCTTGAGCTAAAAAAAGACCTTGCCGACAATCAACGCCCTTCGCTTGAGCGGCCCGCAACACGTGCGCACGCCGAACGCCGGCTACGCAGCCACTCTCTAGAGAAGGTGTAAACAGCACCCCGTTTTTCACCCAGAAAATAGCAGCCGCGCCCGCTTCCGCCACGTGTCCGGCCGCGTCGCAAAGGATGATTTCATCGAGCCTGCGCTGCTGGCGCTCGTGCGCAGCCCGCACGTAAAGCCATGCTTGCGGTCCCTTGCAAAAGCTCAGCGGAGAGTGAATGGCATGCGTCTCCCGTGCAAAGTCGGCTTTTGCTATTGGAGAATTATCGGCCCCAAAAGGCTCGGCGGTGGCCAGCCATTCGGTGGCTTCGGTGGGTGGGGTGTAGCGGCCGCCACCAGCGCGCCAGAGCTGCAGGCGCAGGCGGGCGGTAGGCAGGCGGTTGCCCGTGGCTAAATTGGCCAAGTTGCTTTCCAGCGCCTCGGGTGTAGCCAGCCGCTCAGGGAGCTTGAGGTAAAGGGCGGCGGCGGCTTGCTGCATGCGTTGGCAATGGTCGGTAGCCAAGCGGAGGCGGTTTTCGGTGAAAATCAGCGTTTCGAAAAACCCATCACCAAAAGCCAGTCCGCGGTTGGGCAGCTTGAGGCCGAAGGCTTCGGAGTCCTGCAATGCTCCATTATACAGTAAATGCATAGTTGCTGGGCTACTGACCTCCGGGGTTAAATGAGCAGGAATTTCTTGCCTGGCAGTGCCCGCACCACGCCCCGAAACTCAAGCCCCAGTAGGAGCGAGGCTACGCTATGGATGGGCAGTTGGGCTTTCCAGGCCAGTTCGTCCATTTGTTCCTCGCGGCCGTTGGCGGCGGCCAGCACCGTTATCAGCGCGAATTCCTCGGCAGAAAAATCGTCAGGCGAATAGGAGGGAGCCGGCTTGAACTTGCCGGATTGGTGCAGGGCCGCATCCCAATTGAGCAACTGCTCCAGGTCTAGCGGTTCAGAATACAGAGCGGCTTTGTGGTTTTTGATAAGCGCGTTGCAGCCTTCTGATGCGGCTGAGCCAAGGTTGCCGGGCACGGCTAGTACGTCGCGGTCGTAGCTCAGGGCCAGTTCGGCGGTTATCAGCGCTCCACCTTTGATGGCGGCTTCCACGACTACCGTGCCATCGGAAAGGCCGGCGATGATGCGGTTGCGGGCCGGGAAATTGTAGCGGTCGGGCTGTGTGCCAAACGCAAATTCGGTGAGCAGGCCGCCTTGCTCGCGCATTTTCTCGGCGGTTTTACGGTGCGCGGCGGGGTAGATGATGTCGAGGCCGGTGGCCATCACGCCCACGGTTTCCAGGCCTTCCTGCAGGGCCGCGCGGTGGGCCATGATGTCGATGCCGTAGGCTAGGCCGCTCACCACCAGCGGCCGGTGCGGCAGCAGGCCCTGAATGATGCGCTCGGTTTGCTCACGGCCGTATTCGGTGGCTTTGCGGGTGCCCACCAGCGCCACGGTTTTGGGCGCGTTGAGGTCGGCGGTGCCCTGGTAATACAGGATGGCGGGCGCGTCGGGAATCAGCTTGAGCCGGCTGGGAAAGCGCTTGCTGGTGTAAAACAGGATTTCGACCCCGTCTTTTTCCGCCTTCTTGATGCCAGCCTCGGCTTTGCGCAGGGCGCTTTCTCGCTCGGGGCCGGTGATGATTTTGACCGTGGCATCGCCCACGCCGGGAATGCGCCGCAGCTTGCCGGGCGGCATGGTTAGCACGGTTTTGGCCGCGCCGCCGTAGCTCATCAGCTGCCGCGTAAGCTGCGGGCCAATGCCTGGCAGCAGGGTGAGGGCGAGTTCGTGGAAAAGGGTTTCGTCGTTCATCGGTAGACCTCACCCCCGGCCCCCTCTCCAAAAAAGAGGGGGAGCCAGACGACGGTAGGAGGTGATTTTAGTTAAGATGCTTGCCTGCTTTCGTCAGGCTCCCCTCTTTTTGGAGAGGGGGCCGGGGGGTGAGGTTACTCCGGCTCCGCCTTACCAGCAGCTTCCACTTCTTTGCGAAGTAGCAGCAAGAAGGAGCGGACTTTCTCAAGCGACTGCACCACGTCAATCTTTTCCTTGAGCTGCGGGCCCTTTTGTTTGAGCATGTCGCGGGCGCCGGGTATGGTGTAGCCGCGCTCCTTCACCAGGTGGTAGATGGTGCGGAATACCTCGATGTCCTGGGGTGTGTAAAGGCGGTTGCCTTTCTTGCTGCGGCGGGGCGCAGCTCATCGAATTCGGTTTCCCAGAAGCGCACCAGCGACTCGGCCACCTTGAATTGGGCGGCCACTTCGCCGATGGTGAAATATTGTTTTTCGATGCTGCGCTCTTTGTAGGGCATGGCTGTGGGGTGCGGCGCGGGGGTTACTTAACCCGGTATTTGCGGCTGATTTCGTCGTAAATTAACAACAGGTCGTTGGCCTGGCCCTGTTTATCGAAAATAGATTCCCAGGTGTTGAGCGGCTCCCAGATGAAACTGCCTTTGCCTTTGCCGCCCGGCAGGTTGAAGGCGATGTCGTTGACTTCGCGCTTGCGCTCGGAATATTCCACCAGCACAATGTCCTGCGGGTAGCGCTTGGCCAGGTCGGTGAGGTTGAATTTCAGGTCAGCAATGGTGCCGTGCCACTTGGGATAGTACGACTGGCCGATGACGTCGAACTGCACCTTGCGGGCAATCATGCGGTCAAGCCACAGCGTGGAGTGCCGGTTTTGGCCACCCAGCGCGATGTGCATCATCACCAGGGCTTTGGGCGTCGTTTCGCGCACGGCGCTGGCACCGGCTTCGGCCAGCTTGGCCAGGGTGTCGAACCGAGTGAGGCTGTCGGCCAGCTGCACGTTGCCATCGGGCCACAGCATGCCGTGGCTGATTTCGTTGCCTATCTGCACCATGTCGGGCGGGGTGCCTTGGGCTGCCAGGGCCTTCAGCACGTCGGCGGTGTAGTCGTGCACCGCTTTTTCCAAGGCCGCGCCGCTCAGGTTTTTCCAGGCTTCGGGCTTGAACTGCTTTTGTGGGTCGGCCCAGGTGTCGGAGTAGTGGAAGTCGAGCAGCAGCTTCATTTTGGCTTGCTTCACGCGCTTGGCCATGGCCAGGGTGTGGGCCAAATCGCAAAAGCCCTTGCCGGGGGAGTAGCCGCTGTCGGCCGCTGGATTGTTAAATATCCGAAGCCGGATGTAGTTGAAATGGTGCTCTTTCAGAATCTGGATGGCGTCCTTCTGCACGCCTTTGTCCGAAAACTTCATGCCCCGGGCTTCGAGCCTGCGGCAAAAAGGAAATATCAGCGCCGAGGACTTTGCCCAACCGGGCCTTGCGCGGTGGGGCGGGGGCCGCCGCGCTGCTCAGGCTCAGCAGCAACAGCAGGCTAAGCCAAGGCGAGCAGCGAAATAGGGGAAAGCGTAATGACACTGAGAATAGCGAATTATAGCAAATATGCTTGTTTATGAAGCGACAATTGTTGCCTCTGTGCAAGATGCCGCAAGTTAGGCGCATTGGCGATACCAGGGCAGGAGAGGCAATTGTTACCTTTGCTGAGCTAGCCCCGTGAAAGTTCATCAAATTCTGCCGGTGCGGGCTGGCTTTTCCCCTGCTTATTATGTCGCTCCCCACCGCTTCGCACGTCCGCCAGCAATTCCTCGATTTCTTCGCTTCCAAAGGCCACCACATTGTGCCCTCGGCACCGATTGTGGTGAAGGACGACCCCACGCTGCTGTTCATCAACAGCGGCATGGCTCCCTTCAAAGACTACTTTCTGGGCAACAAGCCGGCGCCCTACAAGCGCATTGCCGATACCCAAAAGTGCCTGCGCGTGAGCGGCAAGCACAACGACCTGGAAGAAGTAGGCTACGACACCTACCACCACACCATGTTCGAGATGCTCGGCAACTGGTCGTTTGGCGATTATTTCAAGAAGGACGCCATTGCTTGGGCCTGGGAGCTGCTCACCGAAGTATATAAGCTCGACAAGGACCGGCTTTACGTCACCTATTTCGAGGGCGACCAGGGCGACAAGCTGGCAGCCGACACCGAGACTCAGGGCCTCTGGCGCCAGTACACCACCGACGACCGCATTCTCCCCGGCAACAAGAAGGACAACTTCTGGGAAATGGGCGACACCGGCCCCTGCGGCCCCTGCACCGAAATTCACATCGACCTGCGTTCCAACGAGGAGCGGGCCGCCAAATCCGGACGCGAGCCTGGTGAACGCCGACCACCCCCAGGTAGTGGAGGTCTGGAACAACGTATTCATGGAGTTTCAGCGTCTGGCCGACAAGAGCCTGGTGAAGCTGCCGGCCCAACACGTGGACACCGGCATGGGCTTCGAGCGCCTGATGATGGCCGTATCGGGCGTGAAGTCGAACTACGACACCGACGTGTTTCAGCCGCTCATTCAGTTCATCGCCAAGGAAGTTGGGCTGGAATACCACGGCACCGCGCCCGCCAAGGTAACTGACCAGCCGACCACCGAAAACGAGAAAACCGACATCGCCATCCGGGTCATTGCCGACCACATCCGGACCATCGCCTTCACCATCGCCGACGGCCAGCTGCCCAGCAACGTGAAAGCTGGCTACGTTATCCGCCGCATTTTGCGCCGAGCCGTGCGCTACGCGTTTTCGTCGCTCAACCAAAAGCAGCCTTTCCTCTTCAAGCTGGTGCCCGTGCTGGCCGACCAGATGCGCAACATCTTCCCTGAGTTGAAAGCCCAGACGGCTTTCGTGCAGCGCGTGATTGAGGAAGAGGAAATTGCCTTCCTGAAAACCCTGGAAACCGGCCTGCGCCGCCTCGACGCCCTCGAAGAAACGGCCCGTGCCAACGGCAACCTCATCGACGGCAAAACCGCCTTTGAGCTGTCCGACACCTTCGGCTTCCCGCTGGACCTCACGGCCCTCATCGCTCGCGAAAAAGGCCTGAGCGTGGACGAGGAAGGTTTCCAAAAGGAGCTGGCCCAACAGAAAAACCGCAGCCGCAACGCCCAGGAAACCGAGCAGTCGGACTGGACCATCGTCTCCGATTCAGACGAGCAGCCCGCCTTCGTGGGCTACGACCTCGACGAGGCGCCGGCGCACATCCTGCGCTACCGCAAAACCACCGCCAAGGGCAAAACCGAATACCAGGTCGTGCTCGACCAAACCGCGTTCTATGCCGAAAGCGGCGGCCAGGTAGGCGACACCGGCTACCTGGATTCGCCCCTGTCGAAAGTGCGGGTGATTGACACCAAGCGCGAAAACGACCTCATCGTGCACACGCTGCTGGAGCTGCCCGAGGACCTGACCGCTGACTTCCTGGCCATGCCCGACGTGGCCCGGCGCAACCAGATTCGCCAAAACCACTCGGCCACGCACTTGCTGCAAGCCGCCCTGCGCGAAGTGCTGGGCAGCCATGTGCAGCAGAAAGGCTCGCTGGTGAACGAGAAATTACTGCGTTTCGACTTCTCGCACTTTACCAAAGTGACCGACGACCAGATGCGCGAAATCGAGCACATGGTCAACGAGCGGATTCGCCAGCAAATCCCACTCGACGAGCGCCGCAACGTGCCTATTGCCGAGGCCAAGAACCTGGGCGCCATGGCCCTGTTTGGCGAGAAGTACGGCGAGTTTGTGCGCGTCATCACCTTCGACAAGGAATACTCGGTGGAGCTGTGCGGCGGCCTGCACGTGCCCAATACCGGTAGCATCGGCTACTTCAAAATCACGGCGGAAAGTGCCGTGGGTGCCGGCGTGCGCCGCCTCGAAGCCGTAACTGGCGTCGGCGCCGAGGCCTACATAGACAATCAGGCTCGACCTTTTGGCTCAAGTGCGCGAAACCTTGGGCAACCCCCAGCACCTCATCACCAGCATCGAGAAGCTGAGCGAAGAAACCGCCACCCTGCGCAAACAGCTGGAGCAGTTTGAGCAGCAAAGCCTGAACCAGCAGAAAGACCAGCTGGCCGCCCAGGTCAAAGACCTGAACGGCGTGAACTTTCTGGCAGCCCAAGTACAGGCCAGCAGCGCCGACGGCCTCAAGAAATTGGCCTACGACCTGCGCCAGGTGGTCCCCAACCTGGTCGCCATCCTCGGCGCCGAAATCGACGGCAAGCCCTGGCTGGCGGTGATGCTCGACGACGACATTGCCAAAGCCGGCAAGCTCAATGCCACCACGCTGGTGCGCGAGCTGGCCAAGGAAATCCAGGGCGGCGGCGGCGGGCAGCCGTTTTCGCCACGGCCGGCGGCAAGAACGTGGCCGGGCTTGGAGCGGCTATTGCCAAGGCGGAGGGCGTTGTGAGCCAGGCTATCGCATGAGAAAGTGGCTGCTAGGAGTAGTAATGGCCGGCGCAAGCACGGCAGCGCACGGGCAGGGACCGATTCTGACGGTGCGCGTGGTAAACGAACTGGTGGGCCTGCGGGCCGGCGTTCGGTATTACGACCGGTATTGGGTGCCGCTGCGCAGCGGCCCCATCGGGGCGCATTGCTACGACCGGTTTGTACGGGTAGATAGCGCGGGCCTGAACTGGCAGGCCCGCCGCTACGTGGTGGCCACCGGCCAGCTGATTCTGGAGCAGTACTTCACCGGCCTGGTGCCCGGCATGGAGCTGGAGGGCCCCAGCCGCGAATGGTACGAAACTGGCCAGTTGCGCGAGGAGCTCACTTACCACAAAAGCCGGGTGGTGGAGGTGCTGCGAACCTATTACCCCAATGGCAAGCCGCAGCGCACCGAGTTTTCGGCTAAAGCCAAAGGAACCACCCTCTGCCTGGACTCGACCGGACTGCCGCTCGCCAAGTGCCCGCCATATCACACTTTTGCGCAGCTTAGCGGCAAGAACACCTATTCGGGTAGGTTCTTGAAGGTGGTGCAGCAGCAGTACGGAGCTTATTTACCCGCCGGCTACCACCAGTCCGACGAGCTAATGGTGCATTATGCTTTTCGCATCGACACCGCCGGCACTGTCCAGGATGCCCGCATCCTGACCGAGGCGCCTGAGGAACTGCAGGCCGCTCTGATACAGGCCATCAGCAAGCTGCCCAGGTTTGTGCCCGCCACGCTGGAAGGCCGCCTGACCAATGATGTGGTGGAAGGGATGGTCGTTGCCAAAGCCGTGCGCCGTTCATCTCACCCAAGTAAACTATGAATAAACGCTACTTTTTAGGGTTTTTATTGGGAGGATTGGGGGTTGAGCCAGCCGCCGCGCAGCAAGTAATTCCGCCCTCCAAAACCGAGTACATAGATTCAACTGGGGCGGTGTTGCCCTCAGAAATCGGGGCCTGGTCACGCCGCGAAACGACTTATACCGATAGTGTCGGGGGCGTTGTGCGCAGCTACGCGCGCAGCGGCAAGCTGCGCAGCAGCTGGTCGTACGAGCACATCCGGAAGCAGATTGCCCATGGAACCGTAGAAATGTGGTTCGACAATGGCCAGTTGAGCTACCACAGCGAGTTTGCGCACAACCAGCAAGTAGGGGAGTTCCGCGTCTACTACGCCAACGGGCAGCTCAAGCGGCGGCAGATAATGGACGCCGCCCACGCCGGCACCGGGGAGTGCTTTCTGGAAAATGGCCAGCCTACCGCTTTTTTCGAATACGAAGTAATGCCGGTTTACTCCGATGGCGACGGCAGCTTCAGAGCCGTTGTCAATGCGGTGATGCGGAACGTGAAATACCCCAAGGATGCCCTCAAAGCCAGGGCGGAAGGCCGCGTCTTCGTCAGCTTTGTGGTGACCGACAAGGGAGAGGTTGCCAAGATAAAAGTGGTGAAAGGCGTGTTTCCGTCGCTCGACACAGCCGCAGTTTGGGCCGTGCAGCAGCTCAAGCCCTTCACCCCGGGAAAGCAGGACGGCCAACCGGTGCAGGTTTCGTTCACGGTTCCCATCACATTCCGGATTCAGTAGCAGACAGCAGCCACAGGCGGCTTCTCAGAAGTGGCAGCAGCGCACAGTGGATTCGTTATTTACTGAAGCGCGGCAATGCTATTGTTAGACCGCTATAAATAATTTTCTGCTGAAAACAAGAATCTGAAAAGTACCTTGCTCTCAACTTATGCTACCCCATAATTGAAGGTGAAAAAACACGTACTGCACTTCGGACTGCTGCTGGCCTGGCCCTGCGCCGTTCAGGCCCAGACTTCCGCTCCGGCTTTGCCCAACCCGGTGGGCAGGTTTTTCAAGGAAGATTTTACGCCTTCTAATTCGGAGGATTCCACCGCGTACTGCGCCGAAACCACGTTTCGCGACAGTGTTTCGGGCGTGACGCGGGTGTATTATCCGTCGGGCCACTCAAGCAATACGTGCCGTATGCCAACGTGCGCGAGCGTATGCTGCACGGCACGCTCACCACCTGGTACGAGAACGGCTTGATGCGCACCAAGGAAGATTACCTGGGCGGCCAGCGCCACGGCGAACTGCTCACCTACTACCCCGATGGCAACCTGAAGCGGCGCGACCAATTCGTGAACGGGCGCAGCGGCGTGGGCACCTGCTATGGTCCCAACGGCGCCCCAATCCCATACTTTGCTTACGAGCAGCTGCCGCTTTACCCCGGCGGCGACGCTGGGCTGATAGACGAGCTAACGCGCAGCCTCCGGGTGAACATAAGCTTGACCGAGCTGGACGCCCTGCGCCTCGAGTGCTTCCGCAAATATAAAATGGTGCCCGGGACCTTGAACTTTAAGGTGTTGGTTGAACTGGCACTGGCCGAAGACGGCCGCATTACCAATGCCCAGGTGGTGGACTCGATGACGAAAATTTTAAATCGGGCCGCGCTCCAGTCTGTGGCGAAGCTCAAGCGGCAGTTTAGGCCTGCCCGGCGCGACGGCCAGGTGGTAGCCAGCCGCTTCGTGGTTCCCATTACGTATAGCGTGCAAATGCAAGAACCTTATTTGCGTGGGTTGCCGCCCCGTACCCGTTAGCAGTCCGTGTTTTTATTAGCCGAGGGCAATCTCGGGCGGAATGGCTGCCAAAACGGCCTTCGGCAGCCCCGGCTTGAGCCAATTTGGCGGTTTGAATGAGAAGAGCCGCCCAAAGCCGGCTGGCTTCGCCGTACCCGTTACCTTTAGGGCCAAATAGCACCTAGTACCCCGCGTTTTTTGATATGGACGAAGCCATTCTTGCCAAATACCAGCCCGTCATCGGCCTCGAAGTACACGCTCAGCTGCTGACCCGCAGCAAAATGTACTCGTCGGACGAAAACGAGTACGGCGTAGCGCCCAACACCAACCTCTCGGTAATTACCCTCGGCCACCCCGGCACCTTGCCCAAGGTGAACCGCACGGCCGTGGAGTTTGCCATGAAAATGGGTTTGGCCACCAACTGCCAGATTCGCCGCGACAACCTGTTTGCGCGCAAAAATTACTTTTACCCCGACCTACCCAAGGGCTACCAGATTACCCAGGACAAGACGCCCATCTGCCACGATGGCCACGTCGACGTGCGCCTGGCCGACGGCACGGTTAAGAAAATCGGCGTCACCCGCATTCACATGGAGGAAGACGCGGGCAAAAGCATGCACCTGGCCGGCGAAACCGAAACCCTCGTGGACCTGAACCGCGCCGGCGTGCCGCTGATTGAGATTGTGAGCGAGCCCGACATCCGCACCGGCGAAGAGGCCTACAACTACCTGCTCGAAATCAAGAAGCTGGTGGAGTACCTGGGCATCTGCGACGGCAACATGGAAGAAGGCTCGCTGCGCTGCGACGCCAACATTTCGGTGATGCGCGTGGGAGCCGAAAAGTTCGGTACCAAGGTGGAGGTCAAGAACATGAACTCCTTCCGCAACGTGCAGCGCGCCATCGCCTACGAAGTAGAGCGGCAGATTGCCATCGTGGAGGCCGGTGGGGAAGTCGACAGCGAAACCCGCGGCTTCGACGCGGCCAGCGGCACCACCAGCGGCCAGCGCAGCAAAGAAACCCTCAACGACTACCGCTACTTTCCCGAGCCCGACCTGCCCCCGCTCATCATCTCCGACGAGTGGCTGCACCGCGTGGCCGCCGAGCTGCCGGCCCTGCCGCAGCAGCTCTACTCGCGCTTCACGGGCGAGCTGGGCTTGAGCGACTACGACGCCTCGGTGCTGGTCGACCAGAAGGACGTGGCGCTGTTCTTCGACGAGCTGTCGCGCCTCACGCCCAACGCCAAGGCCGCAGCCAACTGGGTGATGGGCCCGGTGAAGTCCTACCTCAACGAGCGGGCCCTGGCCATGGCCGACTTCCCGCTCGACGTGGCCCAACTCGCCGGCATTATTGAGCTGATTGACGCCGGCAAGCTCAACTATTCGGTGGCATCGAAGCAGCTGTTTCCGCACCTGCTGGAGCACCCGACGGCCAACGCCACCGGCGCGGCCGAGAGCCTGGGTTTGCTCACGCAGGCCGACAACGGCGAGCTGGCCACGCTGGTGCAGCAGGTGCTGGCCGCCAATCCTGCCAAGGTGGAAGAGTACCGGGCGGGCAAAAAGTCGCTCACCGGCATGTTCATGGGCGAGCTCATGAAGCTGACCGGCGGCAAGGCCGACCCCAAACTGGCCAACCAGCTGCTGCGCACCGC
Source organism: Hymenobacter humi (assembly GCF_042665855.1). Lineage (NCBI taxonomy): Bacteria > Pseudomonadati > Bacteroidota > Cytophagia > Cytophagales > Hymenobacteraceae > Hymenobacter > Hymenobacter humi. Next base: position 2,941,444 of record NZ_JBHTEK010000001.1, read on the forward strand.
GCTGGACGGGTAGGGCCTTGCCGCATTCAGGCATTAGCCGCTGAACTGCGACGAGCAGCCGGGCCGCAGAAGGAAATCGAATACCTGCGGCCCGGCTGCTTTTCGCTGCTCAGCTTGCCCTGTGGCCGCCGGAACAATAACTTTACTAGCCTGCGTTGGCTATACCAACGCCCAAGCTTAAGCGTATGCTTCACCCCACCACCATGATAAAATCTGTTTTCCTGGCTGCCACCGTGCTTACCATGGCCAACGCCTGCCAAAACGCCGATGCGGCCGATGGCTACGAAGTGTCGGGCCAGCTGAAGAATGCGCCCGCGGGTACCGTGGTGCGCCTTTCGGAGTTGGTCGCAAACCAGTTTGTGGAGAAAGGCCAGACCAAAACCGATGCTGCGGGCAAGTTCACCTTTAAAGGCACCAGCGCCGCGCCGGGCATCTATCAGCTCAAGCTAGACGACGCCAACCAGGTGCTGCTGATGCTGGACAACAAAACCAAGGTGCAAATCAGCGGCGACGCCAAAAGCCTGCCGGTGACCTACACCGTGAAGGGCAGCAAGGACACCGAGGTACTGCGCCAGCTCACGCAGGTGATGCAGGGCACCAAGACCCAGCTCGAGGGCCTGGGCCAGCGCTACAACGCCGCCGGCCAGGCCGGCAAAGCCGACGAGATGAAGTCCATCGAAAAGCAGTTTTATGTGATTCAGGGGCAAAACAACAACAAGATTAAAACCCTGATTCGGCGCAATGCCACCACTGTGGTGGGCGGGTTTGCAGTAGGCGCCTTCCTCAACCCCGAGGAGGAATTTTCCTTTGTAGATTCGGTAGCCGCCGTGCAGCGCAAAGCCAACCCGACTTCGCCCTTCACCAAGGAGCTCACGGCCCGCCTGGAGCCCATGCGCGCCACGGCCGCCGGCGCCATGGCCCCGGAAATCAACCTGGCCAAGCCCGAAGGTGGCACGCTGGCCCTGAGCAGCCTGCGCGGAAAGTACGTCCTGCTCGATTTCTGGGCCAGCTGGTGCGGCCCCTGCCGCCAGGAAAACCCCAACGTGGTGCGCGCCTACAACCAGTTCAAAGACAAAGGATTCACCATCTATTCCGTCTCGTTGGACCAGGACAAGGGCAAGTGGGAAAAAGCCATTGCGGCCGACGGCCTCACCTGGCACCACGTGTCGGACCTGGCGGGCTGGAACAGTGTGGGTGGCGCCGCCTACGGCGTAAAATCCATTCCCCAGTCGTACCTAATAGACCCGCAGGGCCGGATTATCGCCAAGAACCTGCGCGGCGAAGCCCTGGCGGCCAAGCTCGCCGAAGTTTTGAAGTAGAATCAGCTCAGAATACAAAAAAGGCCCGTCTGGAAGCAGACGGGCCTTTTTTGTATTCTGAGAAATCGAGGATTTACCCCAAAAACATGGCCTGCAGGCCCGGCCACAGCCGTTTCTTGAGGCTCACGTCGTACTCCACCAGGTCTACCGTAGCCGAGGCCAGGTAGGAGAGGCCCAGGCTGGGAAACTGCACGGGCTCGTAAATCTGGGTGTTGCGAATGGTGGCGTCGAGCAGGTTTTTGCCGAAGGCGACGATGTGCGTGGCCGCCAGCTCGCGCCGCAGGTTCACGAGCGCCACCGGCAGGTGCGATTCCACGTTCACCAGCACCACATCAGCCATTACCAGGCCCAGGGCCTGCAGCATCTTGTTCAGGAACACGTTGCGGTGCAGCTTGGCAAACTGCTCCGGCGGCAACCGGAACAGCAGTATCACGCCCTGCGCGTTGTCGCCCAGGGTAGTGAAAGGCGTGAGCATCACGGGCGGCACGCTCGGCGCGGGCGCAGGCACCGGCGCCTGAGCTGCTACGGGAGCCGGGGCTTGCTCAACCGGGGACACGGGCGCCAGTGCAGGCGCGTTGAAGCCGGAAGCCAGCCGCTCCAGCCCCGCCGACGGGTGGCTGTAGGACCTGGATGGCACTACTACTTCCCGAACCACCTTGGCGGGGGCCGGAGCAGGCGGCTCAACCGGGGCTGGCGGCGCGGGTTGAGCTACCGGCGCGGGTTGAGGTGCGGGCTCCGAAACCGATTGCGCCTGCGGGTCGGGAAGCATGTAGAGCGTCACATCCGTGTAGAAGTTTTGCAGAAAGGCAAGCTTTTCAGCAGACATGGCGATGATAATAAGTGGGCTATGAAGGTAACGGGAAAGCGTGAACCTGCGCTATTCGATGGCAAACAAAGCTTTCAGCTCCTGGGCTTCGTCGGGCTTCATGCGGCCGGCCAGCACGAGGCGGAGCTGCCGCCGCCGCAGGGCGCCATCGTAAAGCCGGATTTCATCTTCGGTTTCGGGCAGGGCCTCGGGCACGTCGATGGGGCGGCCGGCCTGGTCTACGGCCACAAAAGTGAAGAAGGCTTCGTTGGTTTTGACTTTGGTGCCGCTAGGAATGTCTTCGGCCCACACGTCGATGTGCACTTCCATGCTGGAGCTGAACGCGCGCGTTACCTGGGCTTGCAGCGTTACCACGTTGCCGAGCCGGATGCTGTCGCGGAACGACACGTTGTCGACCGAAGCCGTGACCACAATGCGGTTGGAGTGCTTCTGGGCCGAGATGGCTGCCGCGATGTCCATCAGGTGCATCATGCGGCCTCCCATGAGGTTGTTGAGGGTATTGGTGTCGTTGGGTAGCACCAACCGGTCATGATGACAAAGGAGTCGGCAACGGGTTTTTGCTTGCGCATGGGCTAAAGGAGGGAAGCGAAAAAGGTTGAGCTGCGCCAGAATTCGGGCTTCGGCAGCAGCCCCGCAAAGGTACGGCCCGGCTCCAGGCAAAACTGAGGTAGTAAAAAAGCGCCGGCAGACCGCCGACGCTTTTTCAAAATCATCTCAACAATTAGCTCAACCTGGAAGCCGGCTGGGCTACTGCCGCCAGCCGCTGGCCCCAAGCAGGGGCACGAAGCGGAACACCTCAAATTCTTCGCGTGCGAAGGTCTCCGGGCCTTCGCGCGTCACGCGCACCATGCGCTGGGTCTGGCTGTCGCCCACCGGGATGACCAGCCGGCCGCCCACCCGCAGCTGGCGCAGCAAGGCCGGCGGCAGGCCCGGGGCCCCGGCCGTCACCAGAATGCCGTCGAAGGGCGCCCGCTCGGGCAGGCCCAGCGAGCCGTCGCCGCAATGCAGGGCTGCTCCGCCGGCGCCCAGCGAGGCCAGAAAATGCCGCGTTCGGGAAAACAGCACCTCGTTGAACTCGATGCTGTCGACGTGGGGCGTGAGGTGCAGCAGCACGGCGCACTGGTAGCCCGAGCCGGTGCCCACTTCCAGCACGTGGTCGGTGGGCTGCACGCCCAACAGCTGGGTCTGGTAGGCCACGGTGTAAGGCTGCGAAATGGTCTGGCCCTCGCCGATGGGAAACGCCTTGTCCTGGTACGCGTGGGCTTCAAAGGCCGGCTCAAAAAACAAATGCCGCGGCACGGCCGCCAGCGCGGCCAGCACCCGCTCGTCGTGGATGCCGCGCTGGCGCAGCTCGCGCACCAGGGCGCGGCGCTGCCCCTGGTGGCGGTAGGTATCCTGGAAAGTGGTATAGGCCACTGTAGAGCTAAAAAATGATACAATAAGGCCCGGGCGGCCCGGCGCCCGGCCTTCTCCAACTACTGGCTCCGGCAATAGCCGCAACCGCTACCTTTGCCCGGCGCGGTTCTTGTCCACGGCCGCTAAAATACTACCCAACCCGTCGCTTTGCTGCTGATTCGCCGCTTTCAATATATTAAGCTCGTCGCTGCCGATTTCGGAGCAGCCCTCTTGGCCTGGATGTGTTTCTTTCTGTTGCGCAAGTACTTGCTCAACGAATTGACCGGGTACCACTTCAACGAAGGGGCCCTGTTTGACCTAACCATCTCGGCCTTCGCCATTGCCATTTTTTGGCTGGTGCTGTACATTCTTATTGGCGAGTACCAAGACATCTACCGCAAGTCGCGCCTGGCCGAAATCATCCGGCTGGGCCGGGTCTCAATACTCGGGGCCATTGTGATTTTCTTCGCCCTGCTGCTTGATGACGAAGGCGTTATCAACTACCGGCTGTACTACCAAACGATAAGCGCCTACTTTCTGCTGCACTTTTTTATCACGGCCATTCTCCGCACCTGGGCCGTGAGCAGCGTGCAGCGCCAGATTCGCAAAGGCCGCATTTCCTTTCCCACCTTGCTGGTTGGGGCCAATTCGCTGGCCTTGAGTACCTTTCACGAATTGGCGCGCACCGGCCGCCACCTGGGCCTGCGGCTGGTGGGTTTCACGCCCGTGGATGGCTCCGTGGACCCCGAGTGGCCGCCCAGCCTGCCCGCCCGGGGTACGTACCGGCGCCTGCCGGCGCTGGTGCGGGCCCTCAAGATTGAGCAGATTGTCATCGCCATCGAGCCCCGCGAGCACATGCTCATTCAGGACATTCTGGCCCTGCTCGAGGGCACGCCCGCCCGGGTGAGCATCCTGCCCGACCTCTACCAGATACTGCTGGGCTCAGTGAAGGTGCACCACATTTTTGGCACCCCGCTCATCGAAATCAAGCAGGACCTGCTGCCGGTGTGGCAGGCCGTGTCCAAGCGGGTGGTCGACGTGATAGGGGCGACATTGTTCATGCTGCTGGCTAGCTGGGTGTACGCCCTCACGGCCCTGATGGTGAAGCTCTCGTCGCCCGGCCCGGTGTTTTACCGGCAGGAGCGAATTGGCAAAAACGGCCACCCGTTCCGCATCATCAAGTTCCGCTCGATGTACCAGGACGCCGAGAAAATGGGCCCGGCTCTGAGCTCCGACAACGACCCGCGCATCACGCAGTGGGGCCGGTTTATGCGCAAGGTGCGGCTCGACGAGCTGCCCCAGTTCTGGAACGTGCTGAAAGGCGACATGAGCATCGTAGGCCCCGCCCGGAGCGGCAGTTTTTCATCGACCAGATTGTGAAAATCGCCCCCATTACCGGCACCTGCACCGGGTGCGCCCCGGCCTCACCTCCCTCGGCCAGGTAAAGTACGGCTATGCCGAAACCGTAGCCCAGATGGTGGAACGGCTCAAGTTCGACATTCTCTACATCGAAAACATGAGCCTGGCCATGGATTTCCGGGTGCTGCTCTACACGTTGAAAATCATTGTGGAAGGCCGCGGCAAGTAAGGAATTATGAGGGTTGAGGGTTGAAAGATGAGTTGGTAGAGCATCAACTCAACATTCAACCCTCAACCCTCATAATTTCAAGAGGTACCTTTGCGGTTGCCAGCCGGAACCATTCAAGTTCCGGGTGAATTGCACCACCTATGAATACCGAAGTAAAAGGACGCGTACTAGTCGCCATGAGCGGCGGAATTGACTCGAGTGTAGCGGCCGTGCTGCTGCACGAGCAAGGCTACGAAGTGGTCGGCATGACCATGAAAACCTGGGACTACGCCAGCGCGGGCGGCTCAAAAAGAAACCGGCTGCTGCTCGCTCGACAGCATCAACGATGCGCGCGACATTGCCGTGCAGCTCGGCTTCCCGCATTATATCATCGACATCCGCGACGAGTTCGGCGACTTTGTCATCGACAACTTCACCGATGAGTACTTGGCCGGCCGCACGCCCAACCCCTGCGTGCTCTGCAACACCCACATCAAGTGGGACGCCCTGCTGCGCCGCGCCGACCAACTCGGCTGCCAGTTCATTGCCACCGGCCACTACGCCAACATCCGCAAGGATGCCGAAACTGGCCGCTTCGTGGTGAGCAAAGGCCTCGACGAAAACAAGGACCAAAGCTATGCCCTGTGGGGCGTGAGCCAGGAGAGCCTGAGCCGCACGCTGTTCCCGCTGGGCGGCATGCGCAAAACCGAAATCTATGACGAGGCCCGCCGGCGCGGCTTTAATGAGCTGGTGAACAAGCCCGAGAGCTACGAAATCTGCTTTATCCCCGACAACGACTACCGGGGCTTCCTGCGTCGCCGCGTGCCGGGCCTGGAGGCCCGCGTGGCCGGCGGCAACTTCGTGACCAAAAACGGCCGCGTCATCGGCAAGCACGAGGGCTACCCGTTCTACACAATTGGGCAGCGCAAGGGGCTGGGTGTGGCCTTGGGCTACCCGGCATTTGTGCTCGAAATCCGCCCCGATACCAACGAGGTGGTGCTGGGCAACTACCACGAGTTGGCCAGCACAGCCACCGTGGTGGGCAAGCTCAACATGGGCAAGCTGGCCACGCTCGAGGGCCGCGGCCTGGTGCCGGCCGTGGTGAAAGTGCGCTACAACCACGACGGTGCCCCCGCCTTTCTGGAAGAAGTGGACGGCAAAATCCGCGTGTATTTCGAGGAGGCCGTGCATGCCATCACGCCCGGGCAGGCCGCTGTGTTCTACGACGGCCAGGACGTGCTGGGCGGCGGCTGGATAGAGCGCCACGTAATCGGCGAATTTCCGCTACCTTTTGCGGCCGTAGCGGCTGGTGCCTAAAATCCAGCCGCTACACCATCTACCGAGCTTTATGCACCGCATTTTATCGATCCTGAATTTGAAAGTAAGTGCGCGCCGCGCCGGCCTGGCTTTGGTTGGCGCGGCGCTGGCACTCAGCTTCACCCATTGTAAAAACGAGTCCATGCCCGCGCCCGATACCGGGCGCGACTATTACCCGGTGGCCGTGGGTAAGTACTGGACCTATGCCGTGGTGGATACCACCTGGAGCCCGGCGAGCCGGGGTACGCCCAGCGTGCCCACGCGCACGGCCTATCAGTTCAAGGAAACCATTACGGAGACCTTCACCGATGCGGCCGGTAAAACGGCCTACCGCCTGGTGCGCTCCAAGCTGCAGGCGCCATCGACTACGTTCGTCAACGACAGCGTGTTTGTGCTCAGCGCCACGCCGCAATCGGTGGTGCTCAACCGCAACAACGTCCGGACCCTGGAGCTGATTTTCCCGGTGAAGGAAGGGCGGCTGTGGAACATAAACGCCTACAACAACAACTCCGACGACACCACCATGACGTCTGAAACCCGGCGCTACTCGCGGGTGGGACAGCCCTTCGCAATTGCCGCGTCTACGGGCATTCCGGCCCAAACATTCCCGGCCAGCCTCACCACTACCAATGCCGGTCTGGCCGCCGAAAGCAGCCTGGCGAAACAAGTGAGCTACCAGCAGGTCTTTGCAAAAGGAGTGGGGCCGGTTTTCCGCCGGCGGGTCAATTTGCAGGCGTTTACTTATGTGGACACCAATAATAACAACAACCAGGTGTACCCGCCCAAGTCTTATTCCATTGGTTTTTCCCGGAACGAAACCCTGATTGATTACGGTCCTCGCTAGGTAGGCTGCTCCTTGTTTTGAAACCCGCTTGTTTGCTTTGATGAGGATTACTTCGATAAAATGCCTGTTTCTGATAGCGGCCACGGGCGCGTTGGGCACGCTGACTGCCGCCCCGGCCGCGGCGCAGGGCACCGTCCGCCGCCACATGGTGTACTTCCGCGACAAGGCGGGCACCCCTTATTCGGTGGCTCAACCCCAGGCATTTCTATCGGCCCGGTCGGTGGCGCGCCGCACCAGGCAGGGCATCGCCGTGCTCCCACGCGACCTACCCGTGAATCCGGCCTACGTGACGCAGGTGCGTGGCGTAGTGGGCAAGCCCCAGGTGCACTACACCTCGCGTTGGTTTAATGCGGCGGTGGTTTCGTGCGACTCGGCTACGCTGGCGCGCATCACGAGCCTGGCCGCCGTGCGCGGCGCTTCTACCCTCAACCGCAGCTACCGAGCCCCAGCGGCCCCCACCGCCCCGGTGCAGGTGGCGCCGCTGGCCGCCCGCAGCACGGTGGCTTCCCGCGCCCAGTACGGCCCGGCCTACCGCCAAAATGAGCAAATCGGGGCCCTGGAAATGCACGACGCGGGCTACCGTGGCGAGGGCATGCAGGTGGCGGTGTTTGATGCCGGCTTTCCCGGCGTCGACAAGATTCCGGCGTTGCAGGCGCTTTTCCAGGACAAGCGCCTGCTGGGCACCCGCAACTTCGTGGACGGGGGCACCAGCGTGTACCAGCGCAGCAGCCACGGCACGAGCTGCCTGTCGACCATGGGCGCCAACCAGGCTGGGTTTTACATTGGCAGCGCGCCTAAAGCGTCCTTCTACCTGTGCCTGACCGAAGACACGAACTCGGAGCATCCCACCGAAGAAGCCAACTGGCTGGCCGCCGCCGAATACGCCGACTCGGCGGGCGTCGACGTCATTAGCTCCTCGTTGGGCTACACCACCTTCGACGCCCCGTCGAAGTCTTACACTTACGCCGACATGAACGGCCGCACGGCCCTCAGCACGCGGGCGGCCACCGTTGCGGCCCGCGTGGGCATGCTGGTCGTGAATGCCGCCGGCAACGAAGGCGACGACCCGTGGCACTACATCTCGGCGCCGGCCGATGCCGACTCCATCGTGTCGGTTGGCGCAGTAGATTCGTTGGGCTTCCACGCCCCCTTTAGCTCGTATGGGCCCACCGCCGATGGGCGCGTGAAGCCCACGCTGTCGGCCATGGGCCGGGCTTCGGCCGTGCTCGGCGCCAACGGCTCGGCTTTCCGGGGCAGCGGTACTTCCTACGCCTGCCCGATTTTGGCGGGCATGATTGCCGGCTTCTGGCAGGCCAACCCCACGCTCACAGCCCAACAGGTAATTGCGGCCTTGCGCAACACGGCCTCGCAGGCTACCGCGCCCGACGCCAAATTAGGCTACGGCATCCCGAGTTTTGCGAAAGCCTATAATGCCCTGCACCCCGGCGCGCCGCTGGTGCCTAAAGAGGAGCCGGTGGAGCAAGTTGAGCGCCTGGGCGTGTTTCCCAACCCCACCGGCGACGGGCAGCTCACCCTGGCCCTCCCGGCCGACCTGCGGGGCCAGCCTTTGCGCGTGCGGGTGCTGGATGCGCGCGGGGCCGTAGTTGCCCAGCAAGAGCTGCCGGCCGCCGCGGGCAGCCGCGCTCCGCTAAAACTAGGGCGCCTGGCCAAGGGAGTTTACGTGTGCGAAGTGAGTGCTGGTACCGCCTTGCAAACCGTAAAATTTGTGCAACAGTAAGTTCCGGTTTTCAGATGGAGAAGGGCGCCGTAAAGCGCCCTTTTTTATTGCCTGATGGCCGATATCAGCTTGTTTTTGAGTGCTATATTTCGTAATTTTAAAGCTTAAATTCACCTCCAATTTCTATCAGTAGATGCTGCAAATGATGATTACCAAGCGCATCGGGCGCCGCCAGTTTCACTTCACCGTGCAGGGCAGTAATTTCCACGAAACCGTGGCCGAATACGACCGATTGAGCTTCACCGACGTGGCCGCCTGCGGCCTGTGTGGCTCCGACAACCTGGACCTGACCAGCCGCGTGGCACAGGACAAATTCAAGTACACTTCGGTGCGCTGCCTCGACTGTCGCGCCGACCTCACCTTTGGCAAAACCCAGAAAGACGACCAAACCGTGTTTTTGCGCCGGCGCGAGGGCGGCGAGCTCGACTGGAAAGCCATCGACAAAGCGGAGCGCTAATCATTTCCCGCTTTTTTGGTTACACCAAGCGAACGGCACCCTGGCTCAGGGTGCCGTTCTTTGCATTAGCATCCCGGGGCCCGGCCCCATCTGAACCAATCCCCGACACATGTTTACTGGAATTATCGAAACCCTTGGCACCATTGTGGCCGTCAACACGCAGGGCAGCAACCGCCATTTTACGGTGGCCTCGCCCTTTGCCGCCGAGCTTAAAATAGACCAAAGCGTGGCCCACGACGGTGTGTGCCTCACCGTGGTGGCCGTGGACGCCGCCGCGGGCACGCACGTGGTCACGGCCATCGACGAAACCATGCGCGTGACCAACCTGAGCCAGTGGCAGCCTGGCCGCCACGTCAACCTGGAGCGCTGCCTGTCCGCTACGGGCCGCTTCGACGGGCATATAGTGCAGGGCCACGTCGACGCCACGGCCACCTGCCTGAGCGTGACCGACCAGCAGGGCTCGTGGCTGTTTCGCTTTGGGCACGCGCCCGGCCCCGGCCGCCTCACTGTGGAGAAGGGCTCCATCTGCGTGAACGGCACCAGCCTTACCTGTTTTGAAAGCACCGACGAGGGCTTTACCGTGGCCATCATTCCCTATACCTACGAGCACACCAGCTTTCAGCAGGCGCGCCGGCGAAACCGTGAATCTGGAATTTGACATCGTGGGGAAGTACGTGGCCAAGCTGCTGGGCAAAGCCAGCTGAAAACCTGAGCCAGGGAGCTGCGTAGGATGCAAATCTTCCACGTAACTCCTTTCCACCATGTCCAAGCGTGAATTAATTGAGCCTAAGGAAGGCGACAAACGATACATCCGGCGCGACGAGAACGGGCAGATTGAGGAATCAGTCGACCTGAACCGCTCCCTCTCGCAAGACGACCAGCACAACTCCAAAAAGACCAGCAAGCCCGGGCAGGGGGACAAAGGCGATGGCCACACCGGCAGTCGCAAACCCGCCAAATAGGCAGATATGGCTCTGAAAAAAGGTCTCGCAGAATTCTCAGCGAGACCTTTTTTTATGTGGTTACGGCAAGCCGGGTGCGTGCCAGCTTGAGCATCGGACTAGCGCATGAGCCTTCTGCCTTCGGGGCCCATGCGCGGGGCCCAGCGGCGGTAGGCCACGGCCGTTGCCCAGCCCAGGAAAGCGCCTAGGGCGGCTCCGCCCACTACATCGGTCGGGTAATGCGCGCCAAGGTACATGCGGCTATAAGAAAGCAGCAGGGCCCAAAAAACAGGGCCCATTTGGCGGCTTGAAAACGGCCCGGGGGCAGCGCCACGGCCATAAACACAGCCAGGGCCATGGAGTTGGCCGCGTGAGAGGACAGGAACCCGAACTGCCCGCCGCAGCCATCGGCCAGGTGCAGCAGGCCGGATAATTTGAGGTCGTGGCAGGGGCGGGGCCGCTCAAAAAACGGCTTGAATATGCGGCTAGTGATGCTGTCGGCCAGGGTAACGGCCAGAATAAGAAGGGGCAGGAGCAGCACGGCCCGGCGCCGGAACAGGTAAATCAGCCCGGCGATGATGAGGGCATACGCCGGAAACCACGTGTAGCGGTTCGACACCGTGACCATCACGGCGTCCATCACGGGGTTGTGGAGGCGGTTGATGGCCAGCAGGAGCTGAACATCAAGGTTGCGCAGGAGCTCAAGCATGGGCCAGCCAATCTACGCCTTTGCGGAGCCACGCCAGGGTGGTGGCTTCGGGGGAGCCGGCGGCGGGCGGCGTGGGGTTGTAGGCCCAGCCGGTGCGCGGGGGCAGGCTCATCAGGATGGACTCGGTGCGGCCCCCGGTTTCGAGGCCGAAGCGGGTGCCGCGGTCAAAAGCCAGGTTGAACTCGGCGTAGCGGGCGCGGCGCAGGGTTTGCCAGGCTTCTTCGCGCTCGGTGAAGGGCAGGGCATGGTTCTGGGCCATGAGCTCGGTGTAGGCTGGCCCAAACAGCTCGGCCACGTCCTGCACAAATGCAAACAGCTCCTCTGCGGTGCCGTCTTTACCAACGGTCAATCGGTCGAAGAAAATACCGCCCACGCCGCGGGTTTCCTGGCGGTGGGGCAGGTAGAAGTAGTCGTCGGCCCAGCGGGTGAACTTCGGGTAATACGCCGGATTGAGCTGGTCGCACACATCGCGCAGGCGCTCGTGGAAGCGCCGGGCCTGGGCTTCGTCCACGTAAATCGGCGTCAGGTCGATGCCGCCGCCGAACCACGCCTCGCCGTTGCCGGCTTCGAAGTAGCGCACGTTCATGTGGATGATGGGCACGCGCGGGCTGCGCGGGTGCAGCACCACGCTCACGCCGGTGGCGTAGAAGTGCGGGTCGGGCATGTGGAGCTGCCGGGCGGCGGCTTCGCTCATCTGGCCCCACACGGCCGAAAATCCCACGCCGCCTTTCTCGAGAATGCGGCCGTGTTCCAGCACTTTGGAGCGGCCGCCGCCCCCGCCTTCGCGCTGCCAGGCATCGGTGAGGAACTGCACGGCGCCGGCGTCGGCCGTTTCCAGCTGCTGGCACAGGCGCAGCTGAAAATCAGCCAGCCAGGATTCTATTTCGGGACGGATGGTGGGAGAGGAAGTGGCAGACACTGAAGAGGAAACCGGGAGGGAACTGAAAATTGAGCTAAAACGGGGCCGGGGCGCGACCAACTAACCGAAAGGGTCGAGTCAGGTTATGCCAGTTCGCCGTTGGCCCTGCAAAGATAGGCTCGCGGGTGAAGCGTACTTTTGTGGCCCAAACTTCCCATCCCCTGATGTCCGAATTCGCTGTTTCTGATACTGCCAACTTTGCCTCCACCCGCGTGACGGCGGCCGCCGCCGCCGCAGCCGCCGCATTTACGGCCCCGACCGCCGCGCCGGCGCCCCTGCCCAGCGCCGAGCAGCTGCGCCGGGCCTACCGCCTGATGCACACCGCCGCCGCCATGGCAACGCTGTACGAAGAAGAAAAAGCCACCGCCTCGCGCTACGTGCACGCCACCGCCCGCGGCCACGAAGCCGTGCAACTGGCCGCCGCCTTTCTGCTCACCGAAACCGACTACGCTGCCCCATACTACCGCGACGATGCCCTGTTGCTGGGCCTGGGCCTGCGGCCCTACGAGCTGATGCTACAGCTGCTGGCCAAGGCCGACGACCCCTTCAGCGGGGGGCGCACGTACTACTCGCACCCATCGCTGCGGCGGGCCGGTATCCCGGTTATTCCGCACCAGAGCTCGGCCACCGGCATGCAGGCCATCCCGGCCACGGGCGCGGCCCATGCTCTGGCGTACTTCGAGAGCCAAGGCATGGCTCCTCCGCGGAATGAGGAAGTGAATAATAGCTCAGAATCCGGCTCAACTTCAGAAGCTAGGCCCCTGGTGCTGTGCTCCATCGGCGATGGGGCCATGACGGAGGGCGAGGTAGCCGAGGCGCTGCAAATGGCCATTTTGCACCAGCTGCCCATCGTGTATCTGGTGCAGGACAACGACTGGGGCATCTCGGCCACCGGCCGCGAGATGCGGGCCATGAATGCCTATGAATTTGCGGCCGGCTTCCCCGGCTTGCTGCGCCTGCAGGTGGATGGGGCTGATTTTGGGTCGTCGCACCACGGCCTGGCCGAAGCGTTTGCGCACGTGCGCGCCCGCCGCGGCCCGGTGCTGGTGCACGCCAAGTGCCCCTTGCTGGGCCACCACACCAGCGGGGTGCGCCGCGAATGGTACCGCAACGACCTGGCCACCCACCAGGAGCAGGACCCGCTGCCGCGCCTGCACCAGCAGTTGCTGCAGGCTGGCTTTACCGAAGAAGAATTGAGCACGCTGGCGGCCGAAGCCACGGCCACCGTACGCGCCGACTGGCAGGAAGCACTGGCCGCGCCCAACCCCGACCCCGCCACGTTTGCCGACCACGAGTTTGCGCCCGCCGCCGTCACTGCCGAAGCCGGGGAGCGCAGCCCCGCCGGGGCCGACAAGGCGCTGATGGTGGACGCCGCCCTGCACGCCGTGGACGACATTTTGCGCGAATTCCCCGAGGCGCTGTTCTACGGTCAGGACGTGGGCGGCGAGCTGGGCGGGGTGTTCCGCGAGGCGGCCCTGCTGGCCAAGAAATACGGCGATTCGCGGGTGTTCAACACGCCCATTCAGGAGGCTTACATCGTGGGCAGCACGGCGGGCATGGCGGCCGTGGGCGCGCGGCCCATCGTCGAAATTCAGTTTGCCGACTACATCTGGCCGGCCCTCAACCAGCTGGTCGAGGAGCTATCCAAGTCGTGCTACCTCACCATGGGCAAGTTTCCGATTCCCGCCCTAATCCGCGTGCCGATAGGGGCGTACGGCGGGGTGGGCCCTACCACTCGGGCTCCATCGAAAGCACGCTGCTCACCATTCGCGGCATCAAGGTGGTGTACCCCAGCAATGCGGCCGACATGAAAGGCCTGATGCGGGCCGCCTTCCTCGACCCGAACCCCGTCATCATGCTTGAGCACAAGGGCCTGTATTGGAGCAAGGTGCCGGGCACCGAGGAGGCCAAAACCGTGGAGCCGGCCACCGGCTACGTCATCCCATTGGGCAAGGCCGCCGTGGCCCAGGCCGCCGACCCCGAGAAGCTCCGGCAGGGCGACACTGCCCTGGTAGTGACCTACGGCATGGGCGTGCACTGGGCCAGGGCCGCCAGCCGCGACTTCCCCGGGCAGGTCGAAATCCTGGACCTGCGCACCCTTAATCCGCTCGATTTTGAGGCGGTGACGGAGGCCACCCGCCGCCACGGCAAGGTGCTCGTGCTCACCGAAGAGCCGCTGATGAACAGCTTTGCCGAAAGCCTGGCCGGGCGCATCCAGCGCCATTGCTTCGAAGCCCTGGACGCGCCGGTGTTCACGCTCGGCGCTGCCAACCTGCCGGCCATCGCGCTCAACGTGGAGCTGGAGCGGCAAATGCTGCCCAGCGCAGCCAAGGTATCGGTGGTCTTGGGCGAACTGCTGGAGTATTAGTTATTTTTTATTTGTAGCCTGAGGTAGAGACGCAACATTTTGCGTCTCGTCGTCCGCACCGCGTGGATGTTGTTCAACGAGGAGACGCAAAATGTTGCGTCTCTACCTCAAGCCCGCTCACTCAAACAACTTTTAAGCGCATTTTAATCCGAACACGAGACGAAGCCGCCCGGCTGGGCAGAACCCAAAAGTGGGTCAGTCCAACCGGGCGGCTTCGTTCCTGCCTGAGCTGTTTAGAACGGGTAGCCGATGCCCAGGTTGAAGGCAAGGGGATTGGCGCGGCTATTGAATCTGCGGAAAGCCCAGCGGTCGACAAACGGCGCGGTGGGGTCGTAAACCTTTGTGGCTACGTCGAGGCGCAGAATGAGGAAGGTGAAGTCGAAACGGATGCCAATGCCCGAGCCTACTGCAATCTGCTTGTAGAACTGGTTGAGCTGAAACTGAGCCCCGGGGCGCAGGTATTCGCCGGTGGTGGGGCTCCTGCGTTCCTGCAGGCCCCACACATTGCCGAAATCGGTGAAAAAGGCGCCCTTGATGAAGTCGTAAATCGGGAACCGGTATTCGGCGCTGCCTTCGAGCAGCAGCTCGCCCGGCTGCTCGGTGAGAAAGTCGCGAATCACCTTTCCATCACTGCTCAACCGCGTGGGCGTGAAGCCACCCGGGCCCAGCTTACGTGGTTGCCAGGCCCGCAGGCTGGTTGAACCACCCGCAAAAAAGGACTTGTCGTAGGGAATGATGAATTGCGAGTCGTTCTCCGGCGTAGCTAAGTCATCGGTGCGGGTGAGAGCGTGCACCACGCCGCCGTTGAGCCGCCACACAAAAAACGTGCTGGGCGTGAGGTGGTAATAACGGCGGTAGTCGGCACTGAAGCGGGCGAAATCGTACACGTTGAGCCCGGTGCTCTCGAAAAGGGACTTGCGGTACAGGCTGCGGGTGAGGCCGCCAATCTCGGCAAACAGCCGCAGGTAATGGGCGTCGCGCGTCTGGTTGAAATCGTTGGAGTTGTAGAGGGACGTGAAGCTGAAGCTTGGCTCAATTTGCTTATTAAAGGAGCGAAACAACGACGAGCCCTGTGTCTCCTGCAGCCTTATCAAACTGGCCTCAAAAGGCTTGCTTTTAAACGGGGTGTTTACCAGCGTAATTACTATTGGTGAAAACACGTACTGATGATACACCGAGCGTTGCCATATATAGTCCATGGCAAACTCGAAGTTGGAGCGGATGTATTCGGGCCGTTTAACGAAGGTTTCGGAAAGCGAGAAACGGGTTTTGGGGTTGTAGCGCGACAGAAAGCGGTTGGCGTTGAAAGGGACCAGAAACTGCGGCAGCACCAGGGCAGCCGTGGCGCCAAGCTGCGTGGTGTAAACAGCCTCAGAAGTTTCTATGCTGTCGGCGGCCACGCGGGTGAGCTGGCCCTCGAGGCCGGCCCGCACGCCGAGCTCCAGCACCTCGGCCCCGCCAAACGGGTTACGGGTTTTCAGACGGATGTTGAGGAAGGGTCCCGGCAGGTTGGCCACGTAAGTGCCGCCGATTTCGGTGGTTTCGGCAAATTTGGGGGCCGGCGAAGCGTTGATAACGGCCACCAGGCTCGCCCGAAGTGGGGTTGAGGCCGGTGCTGTCGGCCGCGGGCGGGTCGGGCACCTTGCGGTAGTTCACGGTATTGAACCGGAACATATCGAGGTCGGACAGCAGGCGCTGGGTTTGCAGTGTGCGGTCCAGGTTGAAGATCTGCCCGGGGCGCACCAGCACTTTGCGCGCCAGCAGCCGGGTGCTGTACTTCTGCTCATACGCCGCGAAGTGCACCGAATCGACCACGGCGGTATCCATGCGCACACCCAGGCTGGGGCGGTTGCGCACCGCACCCACCGTGCCGGCCCGGCGCAGCGTATCGCCGGAGGCGGCGCGCAGCGTGCGCCCGATGCCGGCATCGGTCACGAAGCGCACTGTGCGCACGGTGTAGAGACGGTGGCCCTGGCCGGGGCCGGGGTTCGCAATCAGGGTGCGCAGCCGCACCGTGTAGGGCTGGTAGCTGGTATCGGCTTCGAGGGTGATGTACTGCTGGCGGAAATCATAATAGCCAGCGTTTTTGACCAGGGTTTCGAGGCGGGTGCGCTCCTGGCCAATGACGTCTTCGTTGTAGCGCTCGTTTTCGTGGAGCAGCGAGGCGGCCTGGCCGTTGCGCACGGCCACGGCCACGCCCGAATCGGGGATGCTGGGCGGCTGCAGGCGGTAGAGGAAGGGCTTGTCCTCCTTAATGTTGTACGTAACCGTAACGCGCTGGTAGCGCTTCACGCGGTCCAGCGAATCCTCTTTGCCGGGGAAAATGGAGCCCACGGCTTTGAGGGCCCGGAGCACGAGGCCGCGGTGGTAGCTGGCTGTGTCGTTGGCTGTAACCCGGGCCCGGAAGAATCCCTGCGCCCGCAGGAAGGTCGTCATCTGCTCCACGGAGCGGCGCGTCAGGGTCGAGTCGTATATCACCGGGGCTTCGCCCAGGCGCATAATGGCGTTGCCCTTGTCGAGGGTCAGCTGCTTGCGGTTCACCTTCCGTTCGCGCTTCACTATCAGCTTGCCGAGTTGGGCCGAGTCGGTGCCGGCTGCTTTGATGCGGGCGTCGTAGCTGGCCTGCAATTCGCGCACCTTGTTTTTGATGCGCACCGAATCGTAGAAGCGGTAGCCCAATTGGTAGATGGCCAGCTTGGGCAGCGGAAAACGGGTGTTGGGCTGTTGCTGGGCCAGGGCCGTCAGCCGTTCTTTGTCGGCTTGTTCCACCCCCTTAATCTCGACGCGGCTCAACAGGCGCTGGCCGGGCCGCAACAGCTTAAATGGCGAGCACGCCGCCAGCACCAGCAGGGCCAGCAATGGGCCCATGCGCCAGCCCAAGCGGCTTTCCGGCCGTAGCTTCGACGAATTCTTAGACGACAATGGTTTCAAAAGCACTTGGCAAATACGTGCAGTCGCTGCACCAGAAAAAATACCGGCAGCGCCACGGGGCGTTCCTGGTCGAGGGCGGCAAAAGCGTGATGGAGCTGCTAAGTTCCGACCTGGAAACCGAACATGTACTGCTTACGGCGGAGTTTGCTTCCCAAAACCGGGAGCAGCTTCCCGCCGGGCTGCCGCTGGTGGTGGCCACCGAGTACGAGCTGACCCAGCTCGGCACCCTGGCCACCAACAATACGGCGCTGGCCGTGGCCCGACTGCCCCCGGAGAAAGCCTTGCCTCCAACGCTGCCCGAATCGGCTTTGTTGCTTGCCCTGGACGAAGTGCGCGACCCCGGTAATCTAGGCACCCTTCTGCGCCTGGCCGACTGGTACGGCCTGCCCGGCGTGGTGCTCAGCCCTGGCTGCGCCGACCCGTACTCGCCCAAAACCGTGGCCGCCACCATGGGCGCCTTTGCCCGCGTGCACGTGTGGGAGCGGGACCTGGCCGAGTGGCTGCCCACCCTGGCCGGGGGCGTGGCCGTGTTCGGGGCTGATTTGGAGGGCGACAACGTGCACCGCCTGGCCCTGCGCCCCAGCGGCGTACTGGTGATGGGCAGCGAGTCGCACGGCCTGGCCCCGGCCGTGGAAGCCTGCCTCACGCGCCGGCTGCACATTCCCCGCGGCGCCAGCGGCGGCGCCGAAAGCCTCAATGTGGCCATTTCGGCGGCTATTCTGCTGGATAACTTCTTTCGAAACCAGTAGCTGTTTCTAACGGAAGCAGCCGGGCAACGTGAGTACCTCTTATGCAAAAAGCCCCAGCCATAATGAAAGCTGGGGCTTTTTGTATCCACATTCTGCCGTCGATTAGTTGCCGAAGATGCGCAGGCCAAAGCTCAGGACCTGGGCACTGGGGCCGGCGTTGGTCTTGAACAGCTCATTCATGTTGTACTTGGCAAAGAGCTGCAGGCTGCCGTAGCCGATGGTGCCCTGGGCGCCATAAAGGAAGTTTTCGAGGTTGTAACTGCCTTCGTCCTTGTCTTTGTAGACGTTGCCTTCGGAGATGTACTTCAGCTTGGTGTGCGAGCCGAGGCGGTAGCCCACAAAGCCGCCCGCGCCGAGGTGGAACGTGGACTTGCCGTGCGAGTCGTGCAGCTTGAGCTGCAGCATCAGCGGCAGGTTGACCGAAGAAGTGGTGAGCTTGGACTTCTCGAACTGGCGGCCGTCGGTTTCTTTTACCACCGTGGTAACGCCGTCGGCATTCACCCACTTGTTGTTGCCGGAAAGCATAAAGTTGTTGAAGGAAAACTCGGGGCCCACAATCAGGGATACCGGGCTGCGCTTGCCGCCGAGGCGGGTCTCCGAGTCGAAGCCCAGGTTGATGTAGCGCGAGCCGGCCGTGCGCAAATCCACGTTGCCGGTCTGGCCCAGGCCCACGTTGGGCTTTTGGTTCACCAGCGCATTCAGGCCCACGTCCATGATTAAATTGATGGAGGAGCTTTTGCGCTGGAGTGCCTTCACGCGGTTGGAATCGCGCTGGGCCTGGCGCTGCTCTTTCGATTTGGTTTCCATCGAGCCGTAGGACTTGTTGCCGTTCTCATCGGTGGTCACGCTCACGCCGAAGGTTTTGTTCAGCATCACGTCCACACGGTTGGTGTTAGCCTTCTTTTTGCGCGTGGTGATTCGGATTTGCTCGGGCAGGTTTTTGCCGGGCTGGTCTTTGTCGGGATAAAACTGAACGGTGACCTGGTCGGTGCTGGCGCTCTGGGCCGCTTTTTCGGCCTGGGTGATGTAGCTGGCCAGCCGCGAGGTGAGAGAGTCGAGTTGGTAGTTCTTCATTTGCCGCAGCTGGGCGGCATCGCGCACCACCAGCGTGATGGTGGCCTGGTTGGGCAACCGCACCACGATGGTGTCTTTCAGCACGGGGCGGCTGGTGAGGTCGGTAGCGCGGGCCTCGTTGAGGCCCGCACCGAGCATGAGTAGCAGCAGAGAAAAGGGGAGAAAAGCGCGTTGCATGAGTTCTAAGGAGTGAAAAATTAGAGTTGGATGGATTTGGTGAGGGTGCGGCCGGCCAGGGTGGCGCGCACGGTCACATTTTCGGGCAAGCCCGCGACTTCGGCCAGGCTGACCCGCTCGCCCCGCACCAGGTGGCCGGCTTGCTTCAGGAGTCGGCCGCCCAGACGGGGCGGTCTTCGGCAGCTTCGGCTGTGGACGCCAGCGAGGCCATTTTGCTGGGCCGAACCACCGGCTCGCCGCCGTTGCGCACATCAACCGTGATGAGCTCGCCGGCGCTGGCCAGGATGGAAGCAGGAGCGGCAGGGACGATTTCCGGTGCCGGAGCAGGTTTGGGGAGCGCCGCTACCACTGGTGCCGTGGCGGTAGCGGGTTGCTGCTCGTCAGCAGCGGTGGGGCGGGAGGCAGCGCGAGTTGTCGTGCGGGCCACGAGTGGGAGTTGGTCGGTGGCCGCGTCCGGCTGCCGGGTACTTCCTTTCAAGCGGCGAGGCGACTGCCCGGGGGCCGACATCTTTGCCTTTGGTGCGCTAGATGCAAGGGCCTCGGAGCGGGTTGCCTGAGGAGCTATATATTTTTGAGTTAAAGCAGGCGATGAGGAAGGGGCGGGCTGGGGAGAAGCGGCTGCCAGGTTGCCTGTCGAAGGCGCGGAAGTTGCGGGCGCAATATTCTCGGTACCCATAATATTGGGCTGATTGATAACCGGAGCAGCTTTTTCCTGCGGTTTTTGAGACGCCACACTGCCCGTTTGGGTCTTGCCCGACGGGAAACCGAGCCACAGCCCCGCGCCCCCGGCTACCAGCAGCAAGGCGAGCGCGGCGGCCAGGGCCATGGGCCACCACGCCGCGGCCCGGCGCTGGCGGGGCCGCAGGTGCTCGTCTTCGAGGCGCTCCCACAGCTCGCGGCTGGGCGGAGTGGTGTGCGCGTTCAGCCCTTGGCGAAACAGCTGGTCGAGCCGCTCAGCGTCTGCGTCTGGGGCAGGGTCGGCGTGGGGGCCGGCCTGCAGGCGCGCCCACAGCGCATCGCCCGGCGGGGTGCTGTGGCCGTCGAGTTTATCGCGGAATAAGTCGTCTATATTTTCGGCAGACATAGTATTAGTTGCTGGCAATGGCGGAAAACTGAACCCGGCGCTGCAGCATGGCCCGGGCCTTGCTCAGCTGCGATTTGCTGGTGCCTTCAGTGATGCCCAGCAGCTCGGCGATTTCCTGGTGGCCGTAGCCTTCCAGTGCGTATAAGTTGAAAACGGTACGGTAGCCCACCGGCAGCCCGGCCAGCAAACCCATGAGGTCTTCGGCCTGAAGCTGGGTGTCGGCAGTGGCGGGGGTTACGGCCAGGTTCTCGGGCTGCGGAAAGTCCTCGAACGAAACGGTCATCATCTCGCGCTGGCGCAGCTGCATAAGGGCTTCGTTGACCATGATGCGGCGCACCCAGCCCTCAAAGCTGCCCTCGAACCGGTAGTTGGGCAGGGCCCGAAACATCTTGGCAAACCCCAGCAGCAGGGCTTCTTCGGCATCTTCGCGGCGCTTGAGGTAGCGGCGGCACACGGTCAGCATCAGCCCGGCCAGTTGGTCGTAGAGCTGGCGCTGGGCCCGGTGCTCGCCCCGCACACAAGCGGCGATAAGGTCGGCTTCGGTGGTCACGGTAAGAGTGGGCACTAGGCAGAAACAATGGTGAGGTATCGCGGCAGATGCGAAAGTAGCGACGAAGGTTGCCTGGGTTTGATACTTTATTTGAAAACAGCTGCGCGGCCCTCCAATGCCCTGACGCTTAAGCATCGAGAAACGGAGCCGACGGTTTGGTTAGCTCAATTTCGGCGCAGCACCGCGCAAGGGCGGTATTAAAGGAATGATGCATAACATCAGCGGCAAAAAGGGGCCGGCGTAGCTTGCGGTCTCATTCCGCGCGCCTTGTCCATTCCTGGCCCCAAAACCAGGCGCCTCACCATCCCATTTCGCCCCGCATGGATTTGCTTACAGTAACCGGCATCAGCCTGGAGGAGCGGGGCAAGGAGGTGCTACGGGAAGTGAGCTTCGCCCAGCGGCCGCACCAAAAGCTGGCGCTGGCCGGAGAGTCGGGCACTGGCAAAAGCACCTTGCTGCAGGTCATCGCGGGCCTTATTCAGCCCAGCGCCGGGGAGGTGCGCGTGAACGGCAGCCGCGTGCGGGGCCCGCAGGAAACGCTGGTGCCCGGGCACCCCGGCGTGGCCTACCTCACCCAGACCTCGGAGCTGCCGCACTCCCTGCGCGTGGAGCAGGTGCTGCGCTACGCCAACAAGCGCCCCGAGGCAGAAGCCAAGTCCCTGTACGACCTCTGCCGCATCAGCCACCTGGCTGGACGCCGCACCGACCAGCTCTCCGGCGGCGAACAGCAGCGCGTAGCCCTGGCGCGCCTGCTGCTCGGCGCGCCCCAACTGCTGCTGCTCGACGAGCCGTTTTCCAACCTCGACCGCGTGCACAAGCGCGTACTGCAGGGCATCATCGAGGAACTGGGCCAGCGCCTGGGCATCACCTGCCTGCTGGTGTCGCACGACCCCGCCGATACCTTGTCGTGGGCCGATGAAATCCTGGTGATGCACCGGGGCCGCATCGTGCAGCAGGGGCCACCCGCCCGCATCTACCACCAGCCCGTAAATGAGTACACGGCGGCTTTATTCGGCGATTACAACCTGGTGCGGGGAGCCGACCGCCAGGCCTTGTCCCCGGTGAGCAAGCGGAAGGCTGCCGGCACTGTCCTGCTGGTTCGCCCCGAGCAATTTCGGCTGGAGCCAATGCGGGAAGGTGAGCTGGTTGGCAAGGTGAAGCAGGTGCAGTTTTTTGGCGGGTACGACGAAGTGGAAATTCAGCTGATTGAAAGCACCGTTCGGGTCAGACTCGCTAGCCATTCCTGGCAGGCCGGGGATTTGGTGTCGGTTTCGCTGGCACCCGGCGCCGGCTGGAGTATTGAGCTATAATTTTTCTCGAAAGAGGCTTTCGCATAAGGCTTTACCTGGCGTATTTGGTAAATGGCTGTAAGTCTTATTGGTAGCGTAAAGCAGGGACGTGGCTTCAGTGAATTAGGGTTATGCCTGATACCCCGCTGCTATGGCGAATGAATGCGATTATCACTTATAGGATAAAGTAATTATCTTTTATTAATGGATATATCGAATAAAAAGTGTTTCTTTGGTCAGGTTCCACTGAAATGCGCTGCATTCCTAGCTTATGCCAATAGCCTCACTGCCCAGCCTCCCGTTCTTTCCGGTTACTTGCCGCGCCGGTTCTTCGCTCTTGCGGGGCCGCAGCCGCCGCACACTGAGTGCCGAAGAAGTGACGCTAACCTGCGAAGTGCTGCTGGCTGCCGCCCTCCACCGCCGCTGCGCGTATTGGCTCCTGGACGGACGCGTGAGTCGCCAGGAGCAACCCGTGGAGCTGCACGAGTGGCTGCACGAAGAATATTTCCCCCGGGTGCGCACCGAGCTTGGCCAGCCTCCGTGCATTGCGCTGCTGGTGGCCCCGGTCTTTTATAAGCAGCTGCTCGCCATGGCGCACAACGCTCCAGTCGAATGGCCTACCTGGGGTGCCCGCGTGAACTGTTTTAAGGAAGAAGACGCCGCCCTGGCCTGGCTACGCCAGCAAGGCGCGCAGGAGCGGGAGCGCACCCGACTGCTGGCCGCCTCCACCGGGACTAAGGGCGCGTGGAGCGGCAAGCAACTGAGCTTCCATTTCTAAAAAGCTGTCTGCGTTATTTTCTGGTGTTTAAAACGAGGTAGAGGCGCATACTTGCGTCTCCTCGTCCGCGCCGTCTGGAAATCGGCTACCCATTATTGTTCAATGGGGAGACGCAAGTATGCGTCCCTACCTCGTGCTAGCTGGCTCAAGGAGCTTCTAAGGCGGCTCGTTTCTCTTAATTCGGGGACCCCAGCGGGTCGAAGCCGGATGCCGGCAGCATCATGTCGGCACTGCGCACGTGTTCCGGTACTGCTAACCGGCATCCGTTAGCTATAAGCCTTTCGGTAAAGGCGTCACGGCCGCGTGCAGTCATTGGGCTGCCGCGGCGAGGATAGGGTAAACGCGCTGAGGGCATGCGCCGGACATAAAGGCGCACCGCAAAGTGGGAGTGAGGCGCCTCCTTTCGGCTGGCTTACTGCTCGGAAGCGGCTTCGAGAAAAGTCAGCGTCTGGTCTAAGGTCAATTCGCCCATTACAAACCATTCGAGGAGCATGGCTTCCACGTGGCTGGGTTCCGTCGCCTTGCTCCGGTTGGAGCGTAGCACTCCTTCCACCAATTGTTGCCGCTCCGTCTCAGTAGCCAAAAGTGTAGAAAACTGTTTCATGCAGTAGGAGATTACATTACCCAGACACTTGGGCAACTGAAACAAAGCTAAGCGCTACGCAGGAAACTAGAGCAACGAATAAATACGTATTTATAAATTAAATATAGTAATAATTTAGATAAGTAGAAATACTTGCTTTTCACAACTGTGCTCAGTCCAAAAATTGGTCTGGCACCATCACAATCGGGGATGCCTGGCACGGGCCTTTCCAGCCGGTGCCGAACTTATTACTAGGAGCTTTCGGCAGTGCTTTTATTAATGAAAGTTATTGAATCAATTGTCCTAATAATATTCCTTCTGGAATCGTATTTGCTCTTAATATCGGATTATCGTCCGCTTTTTTAGCCACTTCATTTATGAATCTATTATACACGCTGGCGCTTGATGGAGGAGAAAAACACCGAAACGCCAAAATCGTCGCGTTTGCAAAACCCGTATAATTCAACGTTGCCTGAAACAGCGCGCACCTAAACTCGGGTTGCGCCGAATAATGGCACTGAGTAAAATCAGCTCAATTTCCCAGGCTTAGCTAGCCCGCTGCCGTATTCTGGCTCATCCGGGCAGCCTGTTTTAGCCCGACGCTACCTGCTCCACTGCACTCCCTAGCCTGAAACCATCCCCGCGCTCCGCCAGAATAGCGCCTGCCCGGACCTCCTTACTTCCCCGCGACCGGCTTGGCCCAACTACCCCATTTCCTGCCTGCTCCGCCCTTCCTTTTTCTATGAATTCCCACACCACTCGCAAGATTGGCTGCGTTACCCTCAGCCTCATGCTGGTTCTGTTCCTGATTCGCCCTCAGGTAATGGACATCGCTTATCCCATCGTTTTTGGGTATTTCAAAGCCTTTTATATCGTTCTGCTTGGCAGCTATTACGACTTCATGCTGGCCGCGGGCCTGGGTGGCGCCTTCCTGGTTCTGGCCGTGCTTTTGCGCCGGTCGCCGCGGGCCGAGTCGTTTCTGCTGGGGGCCTTTGTCGGGGTGGCGCTGCTGTGCGTCTGGTTTGGGTTGAGCTACGTGACGACCAGCACCATCCTGGGTGGGCCCCTTACCTACGGCTGGCTGTACTATTCCGATTTCATGCAGAACAGCGACTTCAAAGCCGCGCTCAATGCCAACCTCACGTGGGGTTGGGCCGGGCAGATGGTGCTGTGGAGTGTGCTGCTGCTGCTGAGCAGCTACCTGCTCTGGGCGCTGGTGCGGCGGTTCGATGCGCAGGGCCGGTATTTCTGGCGCACGATGTCAGTGCTGGCCGTGGCTTTGCTGGTTTACTTCGTGGTTGCGCCCCGCTCGGTGGCCCGCAACAACCTTACGTTTAAGGTAATTGCCAATCCGGTGCTGGCGTTTTCCCATTCGGTGTACGGCGCGCTGGCCACCTCGCCCGACTTGTTTGAGATGGAGCTGCCGAAGGGGTTCGAGCCTTTTCCCACGCCGCAGGCCGTGAGCGGCGCGCCCACCACCGCGCCGTTCAACCCCCGCATCCGCAACGTGGTGTTGTTTGTGCTGGAGTCGGTGCCGGCCGAGTACGTGCCCGGCTACCAAACCAACTTTGACGTGATGCCGGAACTGGCCCGCCACCTGCCGCACTCGCTGCGGGTAACGGATTTGTACGCCCACGTGCCCAGCACCAACAACGCCGTGGTGGCCCTGCTCGGGTCGCTTTACCCGAAAATCTCCTACGAGAGCATTTCGAAAGAAAACCCCGACATCCGGGTGCCCTCTTTGAGCTCGGAATTGGGTGCCCATCATTTGCGCACGGGTTTCTTTTTTGCCGCCGATACGCGTTTTCAGAACATGGGCGGGTTTTTGTCCCACCGCAAGTTCGATACCATTGCCGACTTCCAAACCATTTCCTGCGGCAAGCCGGCGTTGGAAGTTGAGCCAGAAAGAACCGATTTCCTCAGCAGCGCCGACGAGTCTTGCCTGATAAAGGCCTGCACCGACTGGCTGCCGGCCGACTCTACCGGGGCGCCGTTTTTCGCCACCGTCTGGACGTCCCAAACCCATTACCCGTACTTCCCGGTCGGCAAGCTGCACGACTACAATGTTAAAGAGCAGTACCTCAACAACTACCTCAACGCCCTGCACTATTCCGACCAGCAGCTCGGCCGCTTGCTCGACGAGCTGAAACGGCGCGGCCTCTCCGAGTCAACGCTGGTCGTGGTGGTGGGCGACCACGGCGAGGCCTTCGGCCGCCACGTGTCGTACGCGCACGCTTCGGCTATTTATGAGGAAAACGTGCACGTTCCCTTGCTCTTAATCAATCCGCTGCTGTTTCATGGCGAAAAGCTCCAGGCCATAGGCGGGCAGATAGACGTGGCGCCCAGCATCCTCGATGTGATGCGCTTTCCCATCCCCGGGGCGTGGCAGGGCACCAGCTTGTTTAACCCCAAGCGCGAGAACCGGGCTTACTTCTTCAGCCCGTATTCGCAGTACGTATTTGGCATGCGGACCCCGCAGCACAAGGTCATTTTTAACGCGTCCAGCGGCAAAACCCAGGTGTTTGACTTGAGCAAAGACCCGCATGAAATGACCGACATCGCGGGCCAGATGCCGGAATTTGTGCAGCAAAGCCAGCGGCGCCTGGCCAGCTGGGTGCAGTACCAGAATGCCTACCTGGGCCGGGTGCTGGGGCCTGAATCCAACGCGGTACCCGTGGCCGTGGGCCGTTAGGGCAAGCGGTATTCCAGCACCCGAATGCTGGTGCCGGCCACTACCTGAGCCGGCCCACCTTTCCTAGTAGCTACCGGGCGCCAGATGGGCGCGGTGTCGTTGGCGCTGCGCCCTGCCAGGCTCGTAGCTGCGGCCTATTTTGACCCGACTGGTTTTGGTGAAAACGGGCGTGACGGTTACGGCGGTGGGCGCGGGATTGAGCAAGTAGAGATAGAGCCGGTGGCGCGCCCGATCGATGCTGGCGTAGGTTTTCAGGCCAGTTTGGGTTTCGGTTTTAATCATTTGCTTGCCCAGGAAGTTGCCCAGCAGCATCAGCCCAAAGCCGTTGGCGTTGAAGTTGCCGTTTTTGTCGAGGGCGTTGTAGCCGTCGCGCTTGCCGTCGGCGTTCTCTATCCATCGGGTGTTCCAGAAGCAAGAAAACGCCACGCTCGGGTGCAGCAGCTGCTGGAAGCTGATTTCCAGGTTGGTGAGGCTGTTGCCCATGGTGTTCAGCAGGGTTGCTTCCTGGCCTGGGCACCAACTGAAGGGCCCGTATTCGGCCACGATGACCTTGAGCTTTTCTGGTCGGCTGGGCTGGCGTACTTGCGGATGGCCTGGCTGGCGATGTCCACCGGCTGGGTCAGGCGCCGGAGCGTGTCGCAGGTGCTGAGCGGGTAGTTGCTCACGCACACCGCGTCGATGTGGCCCGCGGCTTTGGTGAGCACCGTTTGCCACCACGCCTCCGAATCGCCGTTGGGGATGATGGAGATGCTGGGGTCCACGGCCTTCATGGCTTTCGAGAAGTCCACCACATCGGTGGCATAAATCTCGGCGCCGTTGGCGGGGCCCTTGTTCCAGGTTTCGTTGGCAATCATCCAGTACTTCACCCGGTAGCGCTTTTTCACGTTGGCGTAGCGCACCCAGGCCACGGCGTGCTCGAGCAACTGCTGCTTCGTGGACCAGGTGGCGCCCGCCGGGTAGGGCACGTTGTATTCGTCGGCCGCTACCACCAGCACGGGCTCGGCGCCCACTTCCCGGCAAATGGCCATGAACTCATCGAAGTCGAGCACCGGGAATTTGAAGGCCGTGTTGTTGTCCTTCAGCATGATTTCCCGGTCACTCACGGAGCCGGGGCCGGTACGTGCCAGGGCCGGCTGCGCCTTCTGGTAAGGCGGCTGCGAGAATAAATAGAAGTCGGATTTGTTGCCGCCCGGGTAGCGGAGGTATTTCACGCCCATGGCCTTGAGGGCCTTCACCAGGCGCCGTTTAGGGCGTAGGTACTGGTCATCATCGGTCAGAAAGTCCAGGTTGATGCCCACCGGATGATGGGACACATCGGTTAAAACCGAATCGGGGAACACCTGCACGTGGGCAGCAGTTGGCGTGGGCTGCACCCGCGCCAACTGCTGCGCCTGCGTGTGCGGCGGGCCCGCACTAAGAAGTATGGCCAGGCACCAGGCTGGAAATGAAAGCATCCTCATGCCTGCTTGCTTAATAGGTAGATAATTGAGCCGACAGTTTTGTGACCGAGGGGGAGCGTACCAGAAAGTTGAGCCAGCGCACTTGTTAATACTGCCCGATGGAGAGCAGGACCAGCGTGCAAGCTTCCTCGGTTCTGATGCCGCGCTCGTGCGCGAGCCGCTCCAGCTCCGGGTTCTCGGTGCCGGGGTTGAACAGGATGCGCTTGGGCTGCAGGTCCAGGATGTAGTCGTACCACACGGGCTGATGCCGCGGGCCTACGTAGAGCGTGATGGTGTCGATGTCGGGGTGCTGCGGGCGGTCGGTGTGGATGTCCATGCCCGCCACCTGCCCCTTGCGAATGCCCACCGGCACCACCTCGTGGCCGTGCTTCTTGAGCATGTGGGCTGCGCGAAACGAGTAGCGCTCGGGGTTATCAGAAGCGCCGAGGACGAGGGTCTTTTTATTGGATTTCATGGCAGAATTAAAGCATAAAGCCCAGCGCAACGAGGCTGGGCTTATCTGTACGCATTAACTGCTCTTGGGGCTGCCGGGTTAGGCCTGGGTCCCTGCGCCGGCCGTCAGACGGGCGAGGGACCAGGCGCCTACGGCCATCACCGCATCGCGCACGGCCACATCGAAGTACCGCCCGCTGACAACCAGATTCAGGGCAATGCCCAGCAGCCAAGCCATCACGACCCAGGCCCCGATGCGCGGCCGCACCAGCACCAGGATGCCGGCAATGATTTCAATCACGCCCACCACCAGCATAAACGTGTGAGCCGAAACCGGTAGCATCCTCACCACGGCGGGCGCGAGGTAGGCTTCCCAGTTGGTGAGCAGGTTGGCGAATTTATCGAGGCCCGCAATGATGGGCACGAGGCCGTAGGTGATGGTGAGCACCCGGATAACGGTGTGCGCAGCGCTGGCCGCAGGCCGGGCGTCGGAGGACGAATACGGAAGATTGGCGGAAGGGAACATGGCTTTAGGGGTTTAGGGTTTATTGGCATTGGATGCACACACCCAGCCCTAGGTTACAGCGTTTTATAAAACCTTTTTTACTTGTAACCTTTCCCCGAGCTGCGCATCCAATGGCAGCCGCTCCCCGCCGGGAAGCCCTGCAAACAACCTGCTCATGGTACCCGCTCTGGCGCTTATGCCCTTTCATCCGCTTCCCGATTCCGAGGTCATTCGCCGGGTGCTGGCGGGTGAGAAGCCGCTCTTCGAGCTGCTGATGCGGCGCTACAATCAGCGCCTGTACCGCACCGGCGTGGCCGTGCTGGGCCAGGCCGCTGCCACACAAGACGCCATGCAGAACGCCTGGGTGAAAGCCTACGAACAGTTGAGCCGCTTCGAGCAGCGGGCCAGCTTCCCCACCTGGCTCACACGCATCATGCTCAACGAATGCCTCATGGACCGGCGCCGTCAGCACCGCCTTGTGGAGCTCGATGAGGCCGACGCCCAGGCTCCCACCGCTGGCCCCGATGTGCCCACCCCTTGCAGGAATTACTAAACGATGAGCTGCGTGCCGCCCTGGAAACCGCCGTGCAGGCCCTGCCCGATGGCTACCGAAGCGTGTTTGTGCTACGCGAAGTGGAAGGCATGAGCGTAGCCGAAGCCGCCGCCTTGCTCCACCTCACCGAAACCAACGTGAAAGTGCGCCTCCTGCGGGCCCGCGAACGGCTGCGCACGCAGCTCAAAAGCTTTGCCCCCCAGCAAGCCTTTGCCTTCCTCGGACCGCGCTGCGACCGTATGGTGCACGCCGTGCTGGCCCGGCTTGGCGCACTTTCTTTGCCCGTTGGACTGAACTAGCCACCCAGGAAAACGTGCCCGCCGGCTCCCTTACCGGCGCACCAGCGCGGCCACCGCTTCGGCGCACCGCTCGCCGTCCATGGCCGCCGACACGATGCCGCCCGCATAACCGGCGCCTTCGCCGCACGGAAACAGGCCCTGCACCACCGGGTGCTGCAAGGTGTCTTTGTCGCGCGGAATGCGTATCGGTGCCGAGGTTCGGCTTTCCACGCCCACGATTTGCGCTGCGTTGGTGGCGTAGCCCGGGATTTTGCGGCCGAAGTCGCGGAAGCCCTGGCGCAGGCGCTCTGCCAGCGTGGAACCCAGTACGTCGTCCATGCGCACCGAAACCAGCCCGGGCTGGTAAGACGTTTCGAGCAGGTCGGCCGACTGCTTATTCTTTAGGAAGTCGCCGAGCAGTTGAGCCGGCGCGCGCTGCGTGCCACCCGCCGCCCGGCAGGCCAGCTGCTCAATTTCTGCCTGAAAGTGCAGCCCGGCCAGCGGGCCGTACTGCTTCACGTCCATATCCGAAAGCTCCACGGCTGCCACGATGCCGGAGTTGGCAAAGCGGGAGTCGCGGCGGCTCGGCGACATGCCGTTCACCACCACCTCGCCCGTGGCCGTGGCCGCCGGCACAATAAAGCCACCGGGGCACATGCAAAACGAAAACACGCCCCGCTGCTCGCCGCCCACTTCCGTTTGGTGCACGAGCGAATAGGAGGCCGCCGGCAATAGCCCGCGGTCGGCCCGGCGGTACTGGGCCTGGTCTATCAGGGCCTGGGGGTGCTCGACCCGCACGCCCAAGGCAAAGGGCTTGGCTTCGATGAGCACGCCTCGGCGGTGCAGCAGGCTCGTAAATGTCGCGGGCCGAGTGGCCGGTGGCCAGAATGGTGGCTTCGGCTTCGATGGCCTCGCCCGAGGCCGTGACCACGCCGCGCAGGGTTGTTCTCCAGGATGAGGTCGGTTACGCGGGTATCGAACCTGACTTCGCCGCCGGCTTCGATAATGGCTTCGCGCAGGGCTTGTACCACGGCCGGCAATTTGTTGGTGCCGATGTGGGGGTGGGCGTCCACGAGAATGTCGGGAGTGGCGCCGTGCTGCACCAGTCGGCGCAAAACCCGGCCCACGTCGCCACGCTTGGTGGCGCGGGTATAAAGTTTTCCGTCAGAATAAGTGCCGGCTCCGCCTTCGCCAAAACAGTAATTGGAATCGGGGTTTACAATTTGGTCTTTATTGATGGCCGCGAGGTCACGGCGCCGGGCCCGCACGTCGAGGCCGCGCTCCAGCACGATGGGTTTTATACCAAGCTCAATGCACCGCAACGCCGCGAACAAGCCGGCGGGACCAGCCCCGATAATGATAGCCGAACGTGAATTATATTTCACATTTGGATAAACAAACCAAGGGCCGAATAAGTCGGCGGGTGGCGCAGTACGGTACAGATCAGCGCGCAACCGCACCAGCGGTTGACGACCACGCGCATCAATAGAACGGCGCTTTAAATGAACGAAATCAACTTCGCCGGGTGCTAAGCCCGCCTGCTGCAGGATGGCCTCGTAGCGCGAAAGCTCATCGAATGCAACTTCGGGGGGAGCAGTAGTTCCAATTCTTGTTTTAACATTTGTGTAATATGAAAGGTGGCTATCCTTCAGAGGGTTGCTACTCATGAGCAATGCAACCACAAAGTTAATTCCATCAGCGTGGCCACGGTTCCACATTGTAATAGGGAAGTAAACGCGACTAAAATGCCATCTTGGCTCAACCTTTACGGTCGCTTCACGAACACCTTGCTGTCCGGGTAGCAAGCCATTTGCTTTGCTGCGGAGTTGGCCACGAAGGCTGCCTTCATCTTCGACAACCCGTAAATCCTGCATGAGGACTTCTTTAACTTCGGCTCCTGTGTCCCGGCTGCGCTCCATCGTGAGCGGCTCCATTGGCAACCTGGTCGAGTGGTACGATTGGTACGCCTACTCTGCCTTTGCCTTGTACTTCGCTCCCGTCTTTTTCCCGAAGGGTAGCCCCACGGCTCAACTGCTGAACACGGCCGCCATTTTTGCGGTGGGCTTTCTGATGCGGCCGCTCGGCGCCTGGCTGCTGGGTGCCTATGCCGACCGGCACGGGCGGCGGGCCGCTCTGCTTCTGTCGGTGCAGCTCATGGCCGGGGGCTCGCTGCTGATTGCGGCCACGCCCGGCTATGCCCGCATCGGGGTGCTGGCGCCGGCCTTGCTGCTGCTGGCCCGCCTGATTCAGGGCATCAGCGTGGGAGGAATACGGCACGTCGGCCACCTACCTCAGCGAGATGGCCGGCGCCAGGCACCGCGGGTTCTGGTCCAGCTTTCAATACCTCACGCTGATGGGAGGCCAACTGCTGGCGCTGGTGGTGCAGCTGGGTTTGCAGCGGGTGCTTTCGCCCGCCGAGTTGGGCGATTGGGGCTGGCGCGTGCCTTTTGTGATAGGGGCAGTGGCGGCCATGGGGGCGT
The DNA here is from genome assembly GCF_042665855.1 of Hymenobacter humi. Lineage (NCBI taxonomy): Bacteria > Pseudomonadati > Bacteroidota > Cytophagia > Cytophagales > Hymenobacteraceae > Hymenobacter > Hymenobacter humi. Next base: position 2,973,459 of record NZ_JBHTEK010000001.1, read on the forward strand.
TGTACCTACGCACCCACATGGGCGAGACGGCCGCTTTTGAGCAGCACCGGGCCGACCTCGCCACTGCCGGGGCCGAAGGCGAAGGCCACGCGCCGACCCCTGGGCAGATGCGCATTCTGATGCAGCACCCGCGGGCGGTGCTCACGGTGGTTGGGCTGACCCTGGGCGGTACGCTGGCTTTTTACACGTTCACCACCTACGCGCAGAAATTCCTCGTTAACACGTCGGGCTTTTCGAAGGAAATGGCCACGCTTATTTCATTTGGTGTAATGGCGGTGGCCTTGCTGTTTCAACCCTTGCTGGGCGCTATCTCCGATAAGGTAGGCCGCCGGCCGGTTTTGCTTATGTTCGGCATCGGGGCCACATTGGGTACGGTGCCACTGCTGCGGCTGCTGGCCCACACGCAGGACGCTGGGGTGGCCGCGGGCTTGCTCATTGCCGCGCTGTTTGTCGTGAGCGGCTACACGTCTATCAGTGCCGTGGTGAAGGCCGAGCTGTTTCCCACAGAAATCCGGGCCCTGGGGGTGGGGCTGCCCTTCGCCCTTACGGTGGCCATATTCGGCGGCACCGCCGAATACGTGGCTTTACTCGCCAAAAACGAGGGCGTCGAAGAGTGGTTTTATTGGTACGTGACGGCCTGCGCGTTCCTGTCCTTGCTGGTGTATTGGCGCATGGGCGAAACCCAAAGGAACTCACGTATTGCCCCCGACGCCGTGCCGGCCTAACGCAGGCCTGCGACTACTCGCCCTCGCTGCTCGCGGCGGCCTGGCTGGGTGCTGTAGAGTCAAATCCTGCCGTGAGCTTGCCCAATTCTACGCGCGATTTGGCCGTGTTTTCATACACCTCGCTCAGCATGGCCATCAGGGCCCGCGCTACATCGGGGTTGTTGCGGGCCATGGTGCCGGAGATGACGTTGTAGTAAAAGGAGGCTAGGGTATCGCCGTCCCACATGCTGCTCATGTTGGTGTGCAGCGTGCGCACGTGGGCGAGCGAGGCGTCAATGATTTTCTGGTCGGCTTCGGTCATGGGGTCGGGTGCTAATAAAGAAAGAGGCAGACCTCCATTACGGAAGCCTGCCTCTTTGGTATAAAAATGAAGGGGGATTGGGGCCCCAGCTTATGCCTTCACACCCTCTTCCAGCACCTGCTCGACCCAGCTCTTGCCCCAGTCGGTGAGTTCCTGCTCGGTCCAGAGCTGGGGGTAGAAGATGCGGCGCTGGAACTTAGGAGGCAGGTAGTTGCGCCAGTTGGTGCCGCCGGTGGCCGCCACGTCGGTGGGGTTGCGCTGCAGGTAGCGCACGGCCGATTTGAAGTGCATCAGCGGCCAGTTTACGTTCACGCTGATGTCGAGCCTGGCGCAGGGCGCGCAGCAGGCGCGGGTGGGTGCGGTCTTCTTCGGGCAGGCGCTGCACCACGGCCCACACGTTGCGGTCGTGGTAGGCCTCGGCGTGGCGCACGAGGTCGGCGGTGTACTTGCGCTCAAACTCGATGAGGGTAAGGGCTTTGGCGCCGCTGGCCTCGATGGTGGCGCCGGCTTTCCAGTAGATGCAGCCCAGCATCTGGTCGTAGTCGTGGGCCGAGGCCTCGCCCAGAGCCTGGCGCTTGGCTTTGTCGGTAAGGTTTTCGAGGCTGGTGCTGGCAATCTCTATCTTGCGGTACTGCACCGACTGAAAGCCCGAAGCCGGCATCAGGGCCATGCGGAAGTCCAGAAACTGCTGCTTGTCCATGCCGTCGACCATCACATCAAACGAGTCGATGAGGTTTTCGAAGTAGCGGTTGATGCGGCCCAGGCGCAGCACCACTTCGCCCAGGGTGGGCTCGGCGAGGTCGCCAATCTGCTCGTATTCGCAGAGGCAGAGCTTGAAATACAGCTCCGAAATCTGGTGGTACATGATGAAAATCCGCTCGTCGGGCAGGTTGGTGAGCGGCCGCTGCAGCGAGAGGAGGGTATCGAGGCTCGATGTAGTCCCAGTAATTAATGTACTTGGCGTGGTACAGGCCTTCGAGGTAAGCGGCCAGGTCTTGGCCGTCGGGGGCGTATTTCTCCTGCAGCCGCCGCAGGCGGGCGAGCACGGCCGGAGAAAACTCCTCCTGGGTGGGATGAGTAGTCATGAAAAAAGAGGGGTGAAGTGGGTGGGAAAAGCCTGGGTGGGGCCGGGGCAAATATCGTTAAAATACGAAGGGGACCTAGTGCCCGGGAAGGGGCTCAGCCCAACCTTTCGCAACTAAAACGGTTAAGCAGCATCTTTGCTCCGATAATGTTGAGCTGAAAGAAATCGGCCCTTACCTGAACAGGCACCTTGGGCCGGCCGCAGCGGGCTCCTCAAGTGCTTGATATGGCTCGAATCCGCTACTTTTAACCCCACAACCTTAAGGATGGCGCAAGCGCATGGCCGAAAAATCTAGTATTTTTGATATGATTGGGCCTGTGATGATTGGGCCCAGGCTCGTCGCACACGGCCGGGGTGGTGCGCATCGCGCGGGCCGCCATCCGCATTTTGGGGGCCGTGCCCACCGAAGCCGTCATTACCTTTTACAATTCGTTTGCCCGTACCTACGAGGGCCACGGCTCCGACCGCGCCATTGTGGCGGGCCTGTTGGGCTACGCCCCCGACGACATCCGCATTCGCACGGCGTTTGACCACGCCGCCGAAGCGGGCCTGGATTTCAAATTCCAAAGCGTGGGCAACGCCTCGACCATGCACCCGAACACCATCAAGCTGAACCTGCTGGACGCCCGCACCGGCCACCGCGTGGAAGTGGTGGGCCAGAGCCGGGGCGGCGGCGTGATTCGGATTGTGGAGGTGGACGGCTTTCCGTCCGACTTTTCCGGGGCGCTGCACACGCTCATCATCGACGCGCAGGACGTGCCGGGCTCCATTGCCTTCATAGCCTCGGTCATCGCGCACGACCAGTGCAACATCGCCACCATGTTTGTGAGCCGCAAAGGCCGCAACGACGCGGCCCGGCAGTTCATCGAAATGGACAGCCCCATCAAAGACATTACCCTGGCCTACCTGCGGCAGTTGAGCTGGGTGCAGCGCATAACTTACATCCCTACGCTGGAATAAAGCTTCCGGTCGGGGGCATCAGCGGCCTTTTCCGATACGCATACCTGGATTAACACTACTACTTTTCTGCAAAATGAAACGAGGGACTACCAAATCACTACTTCACAAACGGGCCCTGGGTTGGGCCGGTTTGGTGGGCGCGGTGCTGGCACTGGCGCCGGCTGCCCACGCCCAAAGCGTGCCCGCCTCGCCACCAGCCGCGGCGTTGGGCCAGCCGGCTCAGGCGCCCACCGGCCCTGGTCCCTGCAGCGGGCCATCGACTACGCCCTGCAGAACAACCTGACGGTGCGCCAAAGTGAGCTGACGGCGCAGCAGCAGGAAGCGTCGCAACGGCTCAACCGCGCCGCCCTGTTGCCCACGGCCAGCTTAAACGGCACGCAGGGCTTCAACTTTGGCACTAACCGCGACCCGTTTACCAACCAGTTCCAGCAGTTGAACGTGAGGTCCAACAACTTCACGGCCAGCGGCCAGCTAACCTTGTTTTCTGGCTTTCAGCTGCGCAACACCATTCGGCAGGGCCAGCTGGATGCCCAGGCCGCGCGGGTTGACATCGAGAAGGCCCGCAACGACTTGTCGTTGAACGTGGCTTCGTCGTTTCTGCAGCTGCTGCTGGCCCAGGAGCTGATTCGGGCGTCGGAAGCGCGCCTGAGCACCGTGCAAGCGCAGGTAACGCGCAGCGAAAAGCTGCTGAAGGCGGGCGCCGTGGCCGAAGGCAATGTGCTCGACAGCCGCGCCCAGGCTGGCCGGCGAGGAGCGCACGCTGGTGACGGCCCAAAACCAGCGCGACCTGGCTCAACTGGCCCTGGTGCAGCAGCTCAACCTGGACCCTGCCTCGGCTACCCGCTTCCAGGTGGAGGTGCCCGTGCTGCCGGACCCCACCACGTTTGTGGGCACCGCGGCCAACGAGCTGGACCCGAATGCGACGTTCGAAATTGCCCGCCAGCGACAGCCCGAAATCAAGGCTGCGGAGCTGCGCGTGCAGAGTGCCCGCCGCGGGCTCGACATTGCCCGGGGCGCCTATTACCCGCGCCTGACCATGGCCGGCGGCGTGCAAACCGGTTTTTCGTCGGTGCGCACTCAGCAGGTTCGGGTGGAAGACAACGTGGTTTCGGTGCCCGTTTTTGAGCGCAACCCCGCGGCCCCGGGGGCTTCGCGCCTTCGCCGTACGTGTTGCTGTCCACGCAACCCACCTTTGAAAAGCTGGATTACAAATTCCTGAGCCAGCTGGCCGACAACCGCGGCGAGTTTGTGCAGTTTAGCCTGAACATCCCCATCCTCAACGGGCTGCAAACCCGGGTGGGCGTGCAGCGGGCCCAAGTCAACATCCAGCAAGTGGAGCTGCGCTCCGAGCAGGCGCGCCTGCAGCTGCGCCAGACCATTCAGCAGAGCTACGCCGACGCCCTGGCGGCCCAGCGCCGCTTTGCGGCCAGCTCCCGCCAGGTGGAGGCCCTGAGCCTGGCTTTCCGCAACGCCGAAATCCGCTTCAACAACGGCTTGCTCAACGGCACGGATTTCAACATTGCCCGCAACAACCTCACCGCCGCCGAGTCGGACATGATTCAGGCCAAGTACGAGTTTTACTTCCGGCGCAAGGTGCTCGACTTTTACCAGGGCAAGCCGCTGGCGCTGTAAAACAGCACCGTCAGGCTAGGGCAGCTTCGGCCAACCACGGGTGGGCTGGGCCGCCGTGCTCCCTGCTTAATTAAGCTCAACCACACACTCTCCCGATTACCCATTACTGCAACCTGAAGTATCACCAATGAAAAACAACCGCTTACTCTACATCCTGGCCGGCCTGCTGCTGGTGGCACTGGTGGGCTACACCGTGGCAAAAAGAAAGGCTGGATTGGCAAGCCGGCCGGCGTGGAAGTGCTGGTGGCCAAGGCCGGCCCGGCCAACATCGTGGAGAAGGTTAGTGCCTCGGGCAAGGTGCAGCCCGAAACCGAAGTGAAAATCTCGCCCGACGTGTCCGGCGAAATCATTGAGCTCTACGTGCAGGAAGGCGACTCGGTGCGCAAGGGCCGCCTGCTGCTCCGTATTCGGCCCGACAACTACCAGGCCCAGGTGGCCATGCAAAGCGCCCAGGTGGGCACCCAGCGCGCCAACGTGGGCCAGGCCCAGGCCCGCCTGCAGCAGCTGCTGGCCAACGCCAAGCAGGTTGAGCTAACCTACCGCCGCAATGCCTCGCTCTACAAGCAAAAGGTGATTTCGCAGGCCGACTACGAAGCCAGCCAGGCCGCCTACAACGCCTCGCAGGAGGAAATCAACAGCGCCCGCCAGTCCATCCGCGCTTCGCAGAGCACCGTGAGCGCCGCCTCGGCCTCGCTGGAAGAAGCCCGCAAAAACCTCAACAAAACCACCATCTACGCCCCGGTGAGCGGCACGGTGAGCAAGCTGAACGTGAAGAAGGGCGAGCGGGTAGTGGGCACCACCCAGATGGCCGGTACCGAAATCATGCGCATTGCCAACCTCAACAACATGGAGGTGCGGGTGAACGTGAACGAGAACGACGTGAACAACGTGAACATCGGCGACTCGGTGGACGTGGACGTGGATGCCTACAGCAGCAAGGACGAGAAGTTTAAGGGCATCGTCACAAATATTGCCAACACGGCCAAGGACGCCCTCACGGCCGAAGCTGTGACCGAGTTTGAAGTGCGCATCCGCCTGCTGCCCGAAAGCTACCGCCACCTGCTACGCACCGTGCGCAAGCAGACCATCGTGCCCTTCCGGCCCGGCATGACGGCCTCGGTCGACATCATCACCGACCGCAAATCGGGCGTGCTGAGCGTGCCGCTAGCTGCCGTGACCACGCGTTCTGACTCGACCAAAGCAAATGCCACCGGAAAAGCCCCGGTGAAGTCCGCCCGCAGCGGCGAAGTATCCACTGAAGCGCCCGCCAACGCGCCCAAAGCCGAAATTCAGGAAGTGGTATTCGTGGTGAAAAATGGCAAGGCCGTGCTCACGCCCGTGAAGACTGGCATCAGCGACTTCCAGAATATTGAGATTCTGAGCGGAGTGCCCGCTGGCGCCCAGGTCGTGAGCGGCCCATTCCGCGCCGTGGCCAAAACCCTGAAAGACGGGGCCGTGGTGGATATCAAGGACGCCAAAAGCCTGAACAAAGAGGCCCTGAAAGAAGAGCCTGAGGAAGGCAAATAAGCCCTTTGGTGCTGCAACCAAAACGCCTCTTCTGATTCAGGGGAGGCGTTTTTCTTTGGGGCTGCCCAGCCGTGTTGCCAAGGGACGGCAGCGGGCCTTGTTCAAGCGCTTTCAGAGGAAAAAAGCGAGCTGCTCTTAATAAATTCACCAGGCAATAACTTGAATACGTAGATTATTCAGGTCAAAAAAATCCCGTTTCTTAAAAGTGGGGAGGGATTTTACGTTCTTGCGGCTCTTTACACACCAGCTTCGTTCTCTTGGAAAAAATAGCCATGCTCGGCGGCGGCTCCTGGGCCACTGCTCTCACTAAAATTCTCAGCGAAAATGGGGCCCGGGTAGATTGGTGGCTGCGCTCGAAAGACGACGTACAGCATCTGCTGCGCACCCGCCACAACCCGCGCTACCTCTCGGCGGTGCAGTTCGACCTCAACCGCGTGTACCCCACCACCGACCTGGAAGACGCCATCGAGGAAGCCGACTGGCTGGTGCTGGCCGTACCTGCGGCCTTCGTGCAGCCCGTGCTCGACAAGCTGGACCGGGACTCTATGAAGCACAAGCGCGTGATTTCGGCCATCAAAGGCATGATTCCAAGCAAAAACCAGCCTGGTGACCGACTACGTGGCCGAGCGGTTCCGGCTGGGCCGGCACCAGGGGGCGTGATAGCCGGGCCCTGCCACGCCGAAGAAGTAGCCCTGGAAAAGCAGAGCTACCTCACCATCGGCTCGCCCGACGCGGAACTGGCGCTGGAATTCTGCGGGCTGCTGCGCAACCGCTACGTACGCGCCCACCCCGCGGCGGACCTCGACGGCATCGAGTACTGCGCCGTGATGAAAAACATCATCGCCCTCACCGGCGGCATCGCCCACGGCGTGGGCTACGGCGATAATTTTCTGGCCGTGCTGGTGAGCAACGCGGTTCAGGAAATTCGCCGATTTCTGCAGGCCATTAATCCCCAGCCGCGCGACCTGTCGGCCTCTGCCTACCTCGGCGACCTGCTCGTAACGGCCTATTCGCAGTTCTCGCGCAACCGCACCTTCGGCAGCATGGTGGGCCGCGGCTACTCCGTGAAATCAGCCCAACTCGAAATGAACATGGTGGCCGAAGGCTACTACGCCGTGAAGAGCATTCACGAGCCTCAACAAAAAGCTCAAGGTGCACATGCCCATCACCACGGCCGCTTACCGGATTCTGTACGAAAAAGTGGCTCCCGCCATCGAAATGGAGCTTCTGAAAGACCAGCTGCGCTAATTGCCCATGAAAGTTGTCGGGTTTACGTTCGTCCGCAATGCCATTACCTACGACTACCCGGTGGTGGAAAGCATCAACTGCTGCTGCCGCTGTGTGATGAAGTAGTGGTGGCCGTGGGCAATTCGGCCGACGACACGCTGGGCCTGATTCGGGGCATCGGTTCCCCCAAAATCCGCATCATTGAAACTCTCTGGGACGATACCCTGCGGGAGGGTGGCCGCGTGCTGGCCGTGGAAACCGATAAGGCCCTGGCCGCTGTGCCCACCGATGCCGACTGGGCCATCTACCTGCAAGCCGATGAGGTTCTGCACGAGGACGATTACCCCGCCATTCGGGCTGGTATGGCTCAATGGGCCGCCCACCGGGAAGTAGATGGTTTGCTGCTCAACTACCGGCATTTCTATGGGTCCTACGACTACGTGGGCGATTCACGGCGCTGGTACCAGCGCGAAATCCGCGTCGTGCGGCCCAACGCGGGCGTTTATTCTTACCGCGACGCGCAGGGCTTCCGCAAAGGACAAAACCAGAAGCTGCAAGTGAAGCTCCTCGATGCCACAGTGCATCACTACGGCTGGGTGAAGCCCCCGCGGCTATGCAGCGCAAGCAGGAAACCTTCAACCGCCTATGGCACTCCGACGAGTGGGTAGCCGCCAACGTGGCCCCCGCCGACGAGTTCGACTACAGCCAGATAGACTCGCTGCAGCTCTTTGCCGGGCGCCACCCGGCGGCCATGCACGCCCGCATCGAGAGGCAAAACTGGCGGTTCGCCCACGACATGTCGCGCAACCGCTACCGCTTCAAAGACCGGATAAAGCAGGTCATTCAGAAACTGACCGGCTACCGCCTGGGCGAGTATCGGAATTATAAACTGGTGTAGCGCCGCTCATTCTTCGGCGTGCCGAAACAGCTCAACTTCCATGAATTGGCTACCCCTGGCTCTGCTGACGGCCCTTTGCTTAGCGCTTTACAACTTCTTCATCAAGCTGGCCGCCAATCATGTGTCGCCCGCCGTGGGGGCCGTGGTGTTGCAACTCGTGGCTGCTTTGCTCGGAGCCGTCTGGCTGGTCAAGCTAAAGCTTCAGGGGCAGCCTTTGGCCATCACCGGTAAGGGATTGGGACTGGCGGCGTTGGCTGGTTTAGGAGTAGGCCTGGCTGAAATTCTAACTTTTGTGGTCTTTCAGCGCGGGGTTAATTCTTCGGTGGGAACCCCGGTGATTGTGGGCGGCTCGGTGCTGCTGACAGCGGTCTTGGGTCTGGTGGTGCTGCGCGAGGGGCTAACAGTTGCTCAGGCCGGTGGGCTGCTGTTCATTGTGCTTGGGATTGCGCTGTTGGCACGCGGGCACTAATCCCTACTTACCGGCGCCAGGCCTTGGTTTCTAAAGGGTAGCCTTCGGGCACCACGTAAATGTCAACGTCCGGATTGTGGAACGCTGGCGGGAAGTTGAATTTGGGTTGGAAGTACCCTCGTACGTTAGGGAATGCGACTACGTACCGGTATGGGGTATTGGCAAGCTGTTCGTAGTCTATGTGCCAGGTGCGGGTGGGCTGTTCCGTATTCGCATAAAACTTGAAGAACAAGTTGTGCGTGGGCTCGGGGATAAGCACGCGGCCGGGAGCACGAGCCGCTATCCAACGCAGGCCGGCCTGGTAGTTGGCATTGCTGCCACGGGCCGAAGGGTTTACCCGTACGACGGTGAAAATCTGATAGAGTATAAAAAGACTTACCGTGGTGAACAAAGCGCGTTTCGGCCAGCGGAAAGCCGGGGCCGGCCAACGCCACAGCACCCAGTCGACCACCAAACCGGCCAGAATGAAAAAGAAAAATGCCTTGTAGAGCAGTACACGTTCGGGCGGAAACACCCGTTGCACAAGAATTGCCGCATAAGGAATGCTCACAAACCAAACAGCTGGCAGGCCCAGTTGGTACAGTTGCTGGGATTGCTCGCTTGGCAGCCTGCCTTTTCGGGCTTCGTAAAACATCCAGCCCAGCAGCCCAAGGACGGACAAAGTGATGAACGTGCCAAGGGTGCGCTGGCCGGCCAGGAACCCTTCGTTGTGCCACAGGTACTCTGGCAATAATGGCCAGAACACGCCGGGAGCGAGGGTTTCGACATAGCCATTGCGCGTGAATATTCGGATGCCGGACACAAGCAGGAGCGGAGCATACAGGACCGCCGTGGCCAGGCCGATGAGCAAGCCCAACCCGATAAGTGAACCCAGGCTGGCTGGCAGCTTGCGGCGTAAAAAGGCGAATCCGAGCCAGGAAAAAACCGATATCAGTACATAAAGAAAGGTGGGTACGGTGTAGCACCCCACCACCCCAGCCACGAGTAGGGCGGCCCAGGCGGCCCGGTGCCGGCCCTTGGCAACCATGAGCTCCAGGGTGGCAAAAAAGGCGACGCCCGCCATCAGTATCAACAGCCAATACCCTCGGCCCACGCCGGCGTGGTACATGCTTAGCTGCAAACAGCTAAACGCGACACTGGATAGCGCTGCCACGTGGAAGTTGGCGCGGCGCAGCACCGCGGCAAACAGAAAAACCGTAGCAGCCGTGCAGATGAGCAGCACTGGCAACCGCATGCTCCACCAAAACCCCGGATTCATTTGGTAGAACAGCCAGCTGATGGTGTTCGAAAAAACGTGATTATTGGGGATTGGGTAATACGATGCGGTGGGCAAAAGCCCTTTGCTCACGAATACCACATAAGAAACGGCATCGTCGTACTCGGGATTGCTGATGCTGAAATAGATTCTTACGAGGGTAAGCAGCCCCAAGCCAACAAGCGCCTGTCGACGCTCGGTGGCCGTCAGGGCCTTTATGCCATTGCCCAAGCCGGCCCAGCAGGCCGCTACCTCCCGTACAAGGGCTGCAAATTCAGCCCGGCAGGATTTAGAAATTGCAACTAAAACAGTAGCCAGCGTCAGGACCGCGGCCGCGCCCGCAAGCGCATTCTTGGTGTTTGTGTATTCAACTGCCGTGAATGGCTGAATGTGCCAGCCATAAAAAGGGAATATCAAGTCAATAGCCCGCGCTTCGGCCCAGGTAGACGAGTATAGTACCAGTGCAGCGTAGCCAGTGCAAAGGGCTAACAGGCCCAGCCCAAGCAGCCAGTATAGCTTCGATGAAATCTTTTCCATTTATTGATTGGGCAAGGCCCCCAGCTTTTCGAGCTCCTCCCACACCCGGTGCGTGGGCAGCCCCATCACCGTAAAATAGGACCCTTCCAGCCGCACGATGCCCACCATGCCCAGCCAGTCCTGCGCGCCGTAGGAACCGGCTTTATCAAAGGGTTGAGCCGTGGCGATGTAGTGGCTGATTTCAGAAGAACTCAAGCGGCGAAAATGCACGGTGGTCTGGTCCGAAAATACCACCTCGCGGCCGTCGCCGCAGCGCAGGCACACGGCTGTGAACACGTCGTGTGCCCGACCTTGCAGGCGGGTGAGCATGGCCGTGGCTTCGGCTTCGTTAGCGGGCTTATTAAGCACGTCGTCGTCGAGGCACACAATGGTATCGGCCGTGAGCACTACTTCGTCCGGGGCAAGGGCGTCGGCGTAGGCGGCGGCTTTGTAGGCGGCCAGGTACTCGGCTACTTCGGCCCGGCGCAGGTGAGCGGGAAAGGTTTCGTCTACTTCCAGCAGGCGGATTTCATAGGCCAGGCCCATGTCGGAGAGCAGCTGGCGGCGGCGCGGGGAGTTGGAGGCTAAAATGAGTTTCACTAAACAGGGGCTTGAAAATGCTCCGCAAACAGGTTGCCCGCTTCCTCATCGGCGATGCTGCTGAACAGGAATCCGCCGATGGTTTTGGGGTAGAAAAGGTGGACTTGGGCGGCATCACGGCCCCGGAGTGGCACACTGCTTCGACTTCGGCCATGCTCACTTCGTTCACGATGAAGGCGGCGCGGGCCTCGCCGCGGTCCACACGCTGCAGGCATTCGGCAAAGTTGCGCACGTAGGCCACGCCAGGCCAGGCCCGCTGGGCATCAGGCCCCACAATGCCGAGTGCCTTTTCAAAAACAAAAAAGTGCAGCACGGTCAGGTCGAGGGCTTTTACCTGCTCGGTGGTTTCCCAGTTGAGCTGGCCGTGCACTTCGGGCCGGAGGCGGAGCTTGTAGCTCTGCCCGCCCAGGTAGAGCCCAAAGGCCCACAGTTTGCCCGCAATGATTTCCGGCAAGTCGTTGGCGTCTTCCTTGGGCAAAATGGTGAAGTAGGGTTCCAGGCGTTCCAGCAGCTCCGCGTCGCTCAGGTTGCCGGGAAACTCCAGCAGCAGCCGGTGCGTGGGCAGGATGCGCAGGTCGTCGGCGGCGGCGTTGGTGAGGTACATGAGGTGGTAGTTCCAGGGCTCCCGGCCGGTAGCGCCGGGCGTGGCAGCCAGCCGGGCATGCCGGTACGCCAGCGAGCCCTCGTAGCGGTGGTGGCCATCGGCAAGAATAACCTCCCGGGCTGCCAGAATCTGCTGAAAGCGCCGGATGATGGCCGCGTCCTGAATCACGGCCAGCACGTCGCGGGCACCCTGGTAGTCTTCCTCGGTTTCGTAGAGCGGCGTGCGCATGGCTTCGTCGAGGTAGGCTTCCAGCTCAAAGGCGTCGTCGCGGTAGAGCCCGTGCGTGGCGCTGGTCTGGAACTGCGTGCGGGCCAGCAGGCTCGGCCCGGTCGTTTACGGAGGCCGGCAGGGTGTTTTCGTGCCGCAGCACCACGTTTTCGGCCCAGTCGTAGGCCCGAATGTGGCACATAAAGCCCTTGCGGCAGTATTCCCGCGTGCTGCCCGGCAGCCGGAAGTATTGGTAATACGCGTAAATGCCGGGCAATTCGTCCTGCAGCAGCACGCCGCTGGCTTGCCATTCCCGGAGCCGGGCGAGGGCGGCGCCGGCGGGGTCGTCGCCGAGCGGTACCGACAGATGAATCGAATTGAGCGGGTTTCGATAAAGCGCTTCGCGCTGCTTCGTGGACACTACATCAAACAGGGGCGAAACATAGGCGTCGATGTTGGCACTCATGGCCGGATTGTAACGCCAGCCGCGCAAGGGTTGAATTTCAGCCAAACTTCTGGGTGGTGAAGTAACGAGGTAAAGAGGAAGCAAAAATGCAAGGAAAGACTCAAAGCCGTAGAAAAACCGGTGGCCGGGTCATACTTCCGCCAAAACCTTAGCGGCAAAAAGGACTGGTTTTCACGGGGCCAGCCGGCTCCGGCGCCAGGCGCTGCCTTCCAGTTCGTACACAATGCGGTCGTGCAAGCGGCTGGGGCGCCCCTGCCAGAATTCGAGCCGGTGGGGCCGCAAAATGTAGCCGCCCCAGTTCGCAGGGCGCGGCAGCGGGTCCTGCGACCCAAACTCACTGGCCAGGGCAGTTTCCCGGGCTTCGAGCTCTTCGCGGCTGCCAATCACCTGGCTTTGGGGCGAGGCCCAGGCGCCCAGCCTGGCTGCTGCGCGGCCGGCTCTGGAAGTACTCCGTCGACATAGCCTCGGGGGCTTTTTCGATGCGCCCTTCCACCCGTACCTGCCGCTCCAGGCCCGGCCAAAAGAAGTTAATCGCCGCCAGGGGCTGCTCGGCCAGCTCCTGGCCTTTGCGCGACTCGTAATTGGTGTAGAACAAAAAGCCTGCATCGCCGGGCAGGCCCTTGAGGAGCACCACGCGCGAGGAAGGCTGGCCAGTGCCCGACACCGTGCTCAGGGTGAGGGCCGTGGGCTCGTCGACCTGCGCGGCAATGGCTTCGTCCAGCCATACCCGGAACTGCTGCACAGCATCGGGCAGCACGTCGGCTTCCGTCAGGGTACGCTGGGAATAGGTCTGGCGCAGGTCGGCGAGGTGGGAGTCAATCATGGTTATTCAAATATTATTGAGCCGCCAGACGGCTCCCTGCAGCAGTGCTGTGGCGGTTATGTGGCACAATCGCAGCTGCTCAGCCCACCACGGGATGTCCTGAAGGAGAGGGGCAGCCGCGGTCCGGGTTGTTTAACCATAAGCCTGGTTGAGCTGTTTAGGCATACCACTGTGCGTTTGAGCCGCAAGGTACTAACATCTCCAGGGCCGGGTGCAGGGACGCGGATTCCTCGTCGTCGTACCTTAAATTGCGTATAGCGTCTGAGAATTGTAGCTGTTCACTTAAAACGGAACCATATGCGCCCCGGTACTCTGCTTATCTCCCAGCCGTTTCTGGGGGACCCCAATTTTGAGCGCAGTGTCATACTGCTGTGTCGCGACGAGCCCGAGGACGGCACGTTCGGCCTAGTGCTGAACCGGCTCACCACCCTTACGCTGGGCGACGTGCTGGATTTGCCGCCCGAAGCCGGCACGGCCGCGGCCGGCCTGCCTATCTATGTGGGCGGCCCCGTCGAGCCTGATACCTTGCACTACCTGCACCGCCGTGCCGACCTGCCCGGGGCTACCGATTTGGGCCAGGACGTGTACTGGGGCGGTGATTTTGAGCTGCTCCTGGGCTTGATTGGCAGCGGTGCGGTAACCGGCGACGAGGTGCGCCTGTTTGCCGGGTATTCCGGCTGGACGGCGGGCCAACTCGCCACCGAAATGCAGGGGCAGAGTTGGATACGTCACCCCGCAAGCGCCGGGAAAGTGTTTACTTTGGCATCTGATGCCTTCTGGCGGGACATCTTGCGGGAAAAGGGGGGCGTTTTAAGGTCCTGTCCAACTATCCAGTGGACCCTCGTCTCAATTAATTCGGACACTGGGAGTTATTTTTGTTATATTCCAATCTTTTTTTGACCTCTGCTCTGGCTCCTGGATTGGGGCTGGCTTTTTCGACTATTTATGGCTGCTGAAGAAAACCCCACTGCACCGCTCACCAGCGGTGCCCAACCGGCTTCCGAGGACCGGATGACTATTTTGCAACGTCGCCTCTCCGAGATTCAGGGCACTGCTGCCCAACCGTCGGCCAATGAGCCCACTGCGGGCGATGGCCAGGTCGAAATGCCCGCTCAGGGCACGCCGGAGCTCCCGGCCGACCAGCCAGCCGGCGCTGGTACTGCTGAGCCGGTAGCCAATACCCCCGTGGGGGCGTTGGCCCCGGACGCAGGCACACCCGAGGCCGATGCTGCGGCCGAAACGGCTCAACATGTTCCACACCCCGTCACGGAGGAAGGCCACGACTTGTCGGCACCACAGGCCCGCGCAATGGCCCATTACGGCGAGCAAATGGCTCCACACTCGGAAGAGATGGCAGCCCCTGCACCCGAGCCCGAAGCTCTGCCCGCTGAAGAGTCTATTGCCAGTGCTACGCCCGCGCCCATCGCTGACCCCGAAATATTAAGTGGCCCTGCTGCGGCTACCGTAGAAGACCAAGCCCCCGAACTCCCCACTGTGAACCTGCACAACGCCGCCGAGCTGGAAACCGCCCCCGAGGCCGTCGCCACGCTTCCTACTTCCGAAGAAACGCCGCTTAACGCCACACCGGCCACCGAAACCGAAGACGGTATTGAGGAGGGCGAGGGCTACGTGCCTGAAACCGTCGCACCCGATTTCACGGCGTTGGACCTGCCTGCTCAGGCCACGTACTTGGTTGAGCTGCTGCGCCGGCCCGATGCTTCCCGCAACCGCAAGCAGATTCAGGACCTCACCCGCCAGTACGAAGCCAACGTGGGCCTGGCCCGCAGCGCGGCCCGCCAGAAGTTTGCCGAAGGCGGCGAAGGCGCGGAAGCTTTCGCGTTTCAGCAGCCCGAGGGCCAGCAGGAGCTGAACAAGGCCCTGCAGGAATTCCGCGAGAGCCGCGCCAAGGATGCCAAAGCCGAGGACGCCAGCCGCGGCGACAACCTCATCAAGAAAAAGAGCTGCTGGACCAGCTTCGCCTGCTGGTGGAAGCCGCCGAAACCAAGGACAGCTCGGCTAAGCTGAAGGCTTTGCAGGCGGAATGGAAGGCCACCGGCGCGGTGCCCCAGTCCGACAGCCAGTCCATCTGGGACACGTACCACGGCCTGCTCGACATTTATTACAGCAAGCAGGGCCGCTTCCTGGAGATGAAGGACCTGGACCGCCGCCGCAACCAGGAGGCCAAGGAGGCCCTCATTAAGCGGGCCGACGCGCTGGCTCAGGTACCGGGCATCAACAAGGCTCTGGATGAGCTCACCAAGCTCCACGAGGACTGGAAGCACATCGGCCCCGTGCCCAACGACCAGCGTGAGCCGCTCTGGCAGCGGTTTATTGCCGCGTCGGATGTGCTGCACCAGCGCCGCAAAGAGTTCGTAGACCAGCGCTCCACGCAGGAGAAAGCCAACCTCGTGATTAAGCAGGCCCTGCTTGAGCGCGTGTTGCCGTTCGCAACCTTCGATTCGGACCGGGTAAACCTGTGGCGCTCGAAAACCGATGAGCTGCAGGAAATCAAGGCCGAATGGGAAGCGGCCGGCCTCGTGCCCCGCGCCCAGGCCGACGCCCTGAACAAGCAATATTGGGCGGCTTACAAGGCCTTCTTCAACCGCAAAAACGAATTCTTCAAGTCGCTTGACAACGAAAAGTCGGCCAACGTGAAGGCGAAAATCGCCCTGATTGAGCAAGCCGAAGAAGCCTCGAACAACCCCGACAGCGACGCCGCCCGTCAGGTGGTTATTCGGGTGCAGAAGGAGTGGAAAGACGTGGGCCGCGTGCCCGATAAGCTGGCCGACAAGCTCTGGCACCGCTTCCGCGCCGCTTGCGACGCCGTATTCGAGCGTCCCAAGCAGGAAGCCCGCCACCGCGAGGAAAAAGTGCAGCAATCGAGCGTGGAGCAGACGGCCCACCTCGACCGCATTGCTGAACAGGTGAACGCCCTCACGGCCGATAACCCCGGCAGCCTGGAAGGCTTCCGCGAGATTCTGGCCGGCTGGGTAACGGAGTTTGACCCCACCGACGAAGAGCCCAACCGCGGCACCGGCGACCGCAGCGAGGAGCAGCTGCTCACGCTTCTGGGCAAGTACCTGGACCACGTGCCCGGCCTCAGCTACGCCGACCGCACCGACCTGCTTTTCCAGGTGGAAGTGGGCCGCCTCAAGGCCCGTCCGCAAGCCCAGCAGCAATTGTCCCGCAAGGAGATGGCCTTGCGCAAGGAAATCAACGAGCTGGAAAACGACCACGCAACCCTGCAAACCAACTTGGCCTTCTTTGCCCGCTCCAAAAACGCGGCCCAGCCTGCGCGAAGAGTACGAAGGCCGCATCGCGGAAGGCCAGAAGCGCATCGAAACCCTGAAAAAACAGCTCAAGGTAATCCGCAGCTAAGGACGCTTCACAATCAGGAGTTTATCCCAAGTAAAGAAGCCCGGCATTATGAATGCCGGGCTTCTTTGCGATAAAAAGCGTCTGGATTGCTGGCAAAAACGGCTCGGCTGTGTACTTTTGTGCCACCTCAACGCCTCCTTAGCTCAGCTGGTAGAGCAACTGACTTGTAATCAGTAGGTCGCTGGTTCGATCCCGGCAGGAGGCTCAATAGTTTGCAACAGACCCCAAAAGTCGCACGGCCGGAAACGGCGGCGAAGGTTGGGGTCTGTTTCTTTTGGGCCATTCTATGATTTGGTCCGGACGCTCCAACTAATGAAGAAAATAAGAATTGAGGCGCTGCCCCCGGTTCCCTCGGTGCTGCTGGCGGTGCTGAGCGTACAGGCCGGTGCGGCCATTGCCAAAGGGCTTTTCCCGGTGGTGGGCGCGGCGGGGGCCGCCGGCCTTCGCATCGGTCTCTCGGCGGTGATGCTGCTTCTGGCGTTTCGCCCGCCGCTCCGCCGGCTCACGTCCGCCCAATGGCAGGCCGTGATTCCCTACGGAGTCGTGCTGGGCGCTATGAACCTGCTGTTTTACATTGCCCTGGCTCGCATTCCCCTCGGGCTGGCCGTGACGCTGGAATTTGTGGGGCCGCTGCTGCTGGCCGTGAGCAGCTCCCGCCGGGCGCTGGATTTTATGTGGGTGCTGCTTGCCGGGGCGGGCATCGCCCTGATAGCGCCGTGGAGCGGGGAAGGGCTCGATTGGCTGGGCAGCTTGTATGCCTTGCTGGCGGGAGCCTGTTGGGCCGCGTACATCGTGCTGGGAGGCCGCGTGTCGCAGGTACTGCCCGGCGGGGCAGCAGTGGCTAGCGGGATGGTGTTTGCCACGCTCACCGTGCTGCCGTTTACGGTGGCCGACGGTGGGTTGAGCCGGCTTTCGCCCGCTTTGTTGGCCTCGGGGCTGGCCCTGGCGCTGCTATCGAGCGCGCTGCCGTTTAGTTTGGAAATGAATGCGCTGCGGCGATTGCCGGCGCGCACGTTCAGCATTCTGATGAGCCTTGAGCCGGCCGTGGCTGCCCTGTGCGGGTTGGTCTTTCTGCACGAAAAACTGAGTCTGACGCAATGGCTGGCAGTGATGCTGGTGATGGTGGCCAGCGCGGGGGCTACCATCACCGCCAAAAGTAATGCCCGCCGTGGAGGGCTGATAAGCGGGCTCTTATTTCGGATGCCAGGTTACGCTCAGGCCCGCGCCGCCGGCCGGGCTCCAGAGTGGGACGACGCCAATGTCGCGGCCTCGGGGCTGACGGCCCCAGCGGTTGCGGTGGCTCAGGTAGGCCAGGTGGGCCGAGAGGATGCCCACGCCGGCCCCGGCCACCACGTCGGACTCCCAATGCTTGTTGTTTATCATCCGGAAGGCAGCCACGCTGGTGGCCAGCGTATATGCCCCGATGCCATACCACGGGCTTTTATCACGGAACTCGGTGTGCACGATGCTGGCAGCCATAAACGCTTGCGCCGTGTGCCCCGAGGGGAACGACATGTGGTCGGAAGAGTCGGGCCGTTGAACATGCGTGAGCGTTTTGACGAGGAACACCGTGGAAAACATAACGGCCTCGCTCTTGAGCACTACCAAAGCCAGGTTCAATCGGTCGTCGCGCGACTCGACGCCGGCCAGCAGCACGCCGGCTACTTCGAAATAAGGCGACCACTGAAGGTAATCGTCGACGTGCGTGCGATAGGTGCCGAAAGCCCGGCGGATGTCCCGCTTGGCATCGTAGGAGCTGTACAGCCCGTGCCCGTGGATGGTACTGGCGCCGTAGCCAATCAGCAAGGCGGGCACAATGGTGGCCCGGACCACCTTGCTCTGCCAGATAGGCCGGCGCGGTTGAGCTGGGCCGGCCGGTGCCGTTTGGTATTTGTGCGTGGTATCGGCAGGGCTGCCGGGGGTTTGGGCGGCACTGTGCAGGCAGATGCCAGGCCCAGCCACCAGTAGTAAAAGGCAAAGGAGATACCGGGACATGGGAAGTAAAGCGGGCAAGTGGCTGCGAAGAAACGGACTCGGAGCCGAATAGCTGGAATTAACACGTTAAAGCTTGCTAAAAGGTGCTCGTTGGCTTGTTCTGCCGTCCGGCTGGTTAACTTGCCGGCCCGTTTTGGGGCTTCTTTTTCTTTTGGCTAGTATGCGGTTGTTGGAAGTTTTGACTCTGGCCCAGGCGCGTGAGTTTGTGCAGTTTCCGGTGCGTCTCTACGCCGGCGACCCCAACTACGTGCGTCCGCTGGACAACGACATCGCCGCCGTTTTCGACCGCGACAAAAACAAGTACTTCCGCCACGGCGACCTAATTCGCTGGCTGCTGGTCGATGAGGCCGGTCGCACCCTGGGCCGGGTGGCCGCTTTCATAAACGAGCGCACCGCCAACACCTTTGCGCAGCCCACCGGAGGCATGGGCTTTTTGAGTGCATCAACAGCCAGGAAGCCGCCAACACGCTGCTCGACGGCTGCCGCGCCTGGCTCGTGGGCAAAGGCATGGAAGCCATGGACGGCCCCATCAATTTCGGGGACCGCGACCAGTGGTGGGGTTTGTTGATTGACAACTTCGGCCCGCCGCTGTACGGCCAGAACTACAACCCGGCGTATTATCAGCAACTGCTCGAAACCTACGGCTTCCGGCTGTATTTCAACCAGTACACCTACTTCCGCAAGGTGGCCGACCCGATTTCTCCGAATTACGAGGGCAAAGCGGCCAAGGTGGTCAACGACCCGAACTACAAGTTCGAGCACCTGCGCCTGCGCAACCTGCCGAAGTACGCCGAAGACTTCCGCCAGGTGTACAACAAGGCCTGGGTGAAGCACGACGGGGTAAAGGAAATGTCGCCGGAGCAATCGGCCAACATCATGAAAAAGCTGCGGCCCATCATCGACGAGCGAGTGTGCTGGTTTGCCTACTATAAGGGCGAGCCGGTGGGCTTCTTTATCGGTTTGCCCGAGCTGAACGAGCTTTTCCGGCACGTGGACGGCCAGCTCAACTGGTGGGGCAAGCTCAAGTTTGCGTGGTATCGCTGGCGGGGCGCAGTGCGTACGCTCACGGGCATTGCCTTCGGCATTGTGCCGGAGCACCAGCGCAAGGGACTGGAGTCGGCCTTTGTGCTCGCGGTGTCCAAAATCGTGCAGGATTCCCGGCAGGTCCACTACGAAGACTTTGTGATGAACTGGATAGGAGACTTTAATCCGAAAATGATGCACGTGGCCGAAACCATAAATGGCACAATTTGGCGCACCCACGCCACCTACCGGTATTTGTTCGACCGGACCAAGCCGTTTGAGCGAGCGCCCATTATTGATTAAACCATTTTTAGTCGGTCACTCGCCATTTCCAGCTCACTGCTACGTTGAGCTGTAATGCAGTGCTGTTAAACTCTGCCCAAAGCCGCCGAGCAGGAGGGGAGCCCAGCTAAATTTGCGAATCCTGCAGCAGCTGTCGTGCCTTGAGTAGCGTCCCGCAGTGTTTATCCCGAACCCTTAAGTTGAATCTTGCTTTGGACCTGATTGCCGCCACCGCCCATTTTATTGAAGAAAAATTTGCCGGCGAAGGCAGTGGGCACGACTGGGCGCACATCCGTCGGGTGTGGCTCATGGCCCGCCGCCTGGCCACCGCCGCGCCCGGTGCCAACCAGGAAGTGACGGAGCTAGGAGCCCTGCTGCACGACATCGCCGACTGGAAATTTCACGACGGCGACTACGAAGCCGGCCCGCGGGCCGCGCGGGAGTGGCTCCGCAGCCAGCACGCCCCCGAAGAGCTAATCGCGCGGGTCGAAACCGTAATTCGGGAGGTTTCCTTCAAAGGACTGGGCGTGGCCACGCCCGTTACCTCGCTGGAAGCCGCCCTGGTGCAGGATGCCGACCGGCTCGATGCCATTGGTGCCATTGGCATTGCGCGGGCGTTTGCGTACGGCGGGCACAAGGGGCGGCCGCTGCACGACCCCGCCATTGCGCCGGTGGCCCACGAGAGCTTCGCCAGCTACCAGAAAAACGCAGCCCCCACGCTCAACCATTTCTACGAAAAGCTGCTGCACCTCAAAGAGCGGCTCAATACCGATGCGGCCCGGCAGGTAGCGCAGGAGCGCCACGCGTTTATGGAAACCTACGTGGCCCGATTTTTGGCCGAATGGGACGGCAACGACTGATGCCGTGAGCCAGCTTAGCTCAATTTTAGCCTCGTCGCTACCCGTACGCGTTACCTTTGCACTATGAAGTTGCTATTCCGCCTGGTTCCTTGTCTGCTGCTGTTGGCGGTTACGAGCTGCCGTACCTGTCCCATCGAAACGTGCCACGTGCGCAAGGTGCACTTGCACAGCGGCAATAAGTACCGCGGGCAGCCGCTGTTCAAAAAGCAAAATCCCGCGATTGGCGAGAAAATCAAAACCTATAACCCCAAGTCCGGCTCGCACGGCAACGACAAGAGCAAGCCGCTGAAATAGAGAGGCGCTTTTGATGTTCCAATACCGGCTGGTAGCGCAGTCTTGCGGACTGGATTTATCAGGTATTCGAACTGCGGATTAGCCGGCCATTATCAGCTCATCGAAATGCCCTATAAAAGGCCGCAGCGCTTGCCGTTGCGGCCTTTTTGTTGTATCTTCGCACGCATATAAAGAACCATTCACCCTGCGGCTGAAATCCCCCTTATTTGGGGTTTTTAAGTCGCCTATCAACCCCCAAATGGCGGAAGGCGAAAAAATCATTCCGATAAACATCGAAGACGAGATGCGGGGCGCGTACATCGACTACTCGATGTCGGTCATCATCTCCCGGGCCTTGCCTGATGTGCGCGACGGCCTGAAGCCCGTGCACCGCCGCGTGCTCTACGGCATGAGCGAGCTGGGCGTGGGCTACAACAAATCCTATAAAAAATCGGCCCGTATCGTGGGCGAGGTGCTGGGTAAATACCACCCGCACGGCGACACGTCGGTGTACGACACCATGGTGCGCATGGCCCAGGACTGGAGCCTGCGCTACCCGCTCGTCGACGGCCAGGGCAACTTCGGCTCCGTCGACGGCGACTCGCCGGCCGCCATGCGCTACACCGAGGCCCGCCTCAAGCGCATTGCCGACGAAATGCTCAACGACCTGGACAAGGACACCGTTGACTTTCAGCCCAACTTCGACGACTCGCTGGAAGAGCCCAGCGTAATGCCGGCCAAATTCCCGAACCTGCTGGTGAACGGAACCTCGGGCATTGCCGTGGGCATGGCCACCAACATGGCGCCCCACAACCTTACGGAAGTGGTGAACGGCATCATCGCCTACCTCGACAACCCCGAGATTACGATAGACGAGCCTGATGCAGTACGTGACGGCGCCCGACTTCCCCACGGGCGGCATCATCTACGGCTACGAGGGCGTGAAGCAGGCCTTCCACACCGGCCGCGGCCGCGTGGTGATGCGGGCCAAGGCCACGTTCGAAACCACTAAAACGGGCAAGGAGCAAATCGTCGTCACCGAAATTCCCTACATGGTGAACAAGGCGTCGATGATTGAGAAGACCGCCGCGCTCATCAACGACAAGAAGATTGAGGGCATTTCGGACATGCGCGACGAGTCGGACCGCGACGGCATGCGCATTGTGTACGACCTCAAGCGCGACGCCATGCCCAGCGTGGTGCTAAACAACCTCTACAAGTACACGCAGCTGCAAAGCTCCTTCGGCGTCAACAACGTGTGCCTGGTGAAGGGCCGCCCGATGACGCTGAACCTGCAGCAGCTCATTCACTACTTTGTCGAGCACCGCGCCGAGATTATCATCCGCCGCACCAAGTACGAGCCTGGCCGAAGCCCAGAAGCGCGCCCACATCTTGGAGGGCCTGCTCATTGCCCTCGACCACCTGGACGAGGTTATTGCCCTGATTCGGGGCTCGCGCGACCCCGAGGTGGCCCGCGGCCAGCTGATTTCGCGTTTTGCCCTGAGCGAAGTACAGGCCCGGGCGATTCTGGACATGCGTCTGCAGCGCCTCACCGGCCTGGAGCGCGACAAAATCGTGGCCGAGTACGAAGACCTGATGCGCCTGATTGACCACCTGAACGCCGTGTTGGCGTCGGATGTGTTGCAGCGCGGCATCATCAAAACCGAGTTGGAAGACATCCGGGAGCGCTACGGCGACGGCCGCCGCACGGAAATCAACTACATCGGCGGCGACTTCTCGACCGAAGACATGATAGCCGACGAGGCGATGGTCATCACCATCAGCCGCGAAGGGTACATCAAGCGCACCAACCTCGACGAGTACCGGGCCCAGGGCCGGGGCGGCGCGGGTTCGCGTGGCGCCATCTCCAAAAAGGATGACTTCACCGAGCACCTGTTTGTAGCCACCACCCACGAGTATCTGTTGTTCTTTACCGAACTGGGCCGGGTGTTCTGGCTCAAGGTGTACGAAGTGCCGGAAGGAGGGAAGGCCACCAAAGGCTTGCCCATCCAGAACCTCATCGAAATCCCGCGGGAAGACAAGGTGCGCTCTGTGCTCAACGTGCGCGGCCTGAAAGACCCCGACTACCTGGAAAACACGTTCCTGATGTTCTGCACCGAGCAGGGCACCGTGAAGAAGACGCCGCTGGAGGCGTATTCGCGCCCCCGCACCGCCGGTATCAACGCCATCACCATCAACGAAGGCGACCGGATTCTGGACGTGCAGCTGCTGGCGCCCAACTCCGAAGTTGTGCTGGCCTTGCGCTCCGGGCGGGCCGTGCGCTTTAACGAATCCAAGGTGCGGAGCATGGGCCGTTCGGCGGCCGGTGTTCGCGGCATCAGCCTTTCTGACACGCCCGGCGATAGGGTAGTGGGCATGGTGTGCCTGTCCGACCCGTCGCAGGAGCTGCTCGTGGTGAGCGAGAACGGCTACGGCAAGCGCAGCCCGCTCGACGAGTACCGCGTCACGAACCGCGGCGGCAAGGGCGTGCGGGCCATGAAGATTACCGACAAGACGGGTAATCTGGTGGCGATAAAGGACGTGAATGACACCGATGACTTGATGATTATCAATAAGTCGGGCATCACGATTCGCTTGCGGATGAGCGACCTGCGCACCATTGGCCGCGCCACGCAGGGCGTTAGGTTGATAAAAATCGGCAGCAACGACGAAATTTCTTCGGTAGCCAAAGTAGCCGCCGAAGAAAAGGACGAATCCGAAACCGAAGTCACCCTGGTGGTAATCGCCGAATCGGACGGTGTGGCTGAGGCGGAGTCCGGCGGCCTCGGCGCCGCGCTTACCACCGCGCTGGAGCGCGCTCTGGAGGACAGTGAAACTGACGGTGAGCCCGAATCCGAAGATTTGGCATAATTGCTGAAGAGGAGCGGGGCGGGCCATTTGGTCCGCCCCGTTTATTTTTGGCGACCTCAAGTCCGGAGCTTACCGTTTCGGGGGCGGAAAATTGCCATATTTGTTCACCCTAACTCCACTCATGCACGCGCTGGGTACAATGGCTAAGCTCGCCTAAATTGCGGCTGGTTATTCATTCAGAGCACATTCACGATTTTATGAAGAAGACTTTTTTGACGATTGCCGCGGCCACGGTACTAGCTGCCGGCCTTCCTTCGCTGGTATCGGCGCAAAATTCGGCCGTCACCAACGCCATTCTTAACCAGCGCACGGGCTTGCTTGACAAGGCCCGGACGGACATTGACAAGGCCATCGTTAATGAGAAGACGAGCGGCAAAGCCAAAACCTGGTACACTCGGGGAGAAATCTATCAGTCTATGATGGAGAGCCCCATCTACAGCAAGCAGCTGCAGCCCGGCGAGGGCTTGCAAAAGGCTTTCGAGTCGTATAACAAGACGATTGAGCTGGATAGCAAAACCGGCGAATTCGGCAAGCAGGCAGTGGCTAAAATGGATGGTTTGTACGGTGCCGCATTTAACGATGCCGTAACCAGCTACAATGCCAAGGAATACGACAAGGCGATTGCGAGCTATAAGATGGCCTCGCAAATCAAGCCGACGGATACCACGGCAGTATTGTATTCGGCTTATGCCTCCGAAGCCAAGCAGGACTATGCCGGTGCCCGTGCCAGCTACAACAAGCTGTTGGGCATGAACTACAAGTCGGTGACTTTGTATTCGCGTCTGCTCCAGATGGCCAAGCAGGAAAACAATAGCGCCGAAGCCGCCAAAGTATTGAAAGAGGCCTTGGCTGCTTACCCAAACAACAAAGCCTTCATGCTGGAGGATTTGAACGTGTCGTTGGCCAGCGGCAAAGGCGATGATGCTTTGGGCAAAATCAACAAAGCCATCCAGGCAGACCCCAAGAACTCCAACTTGTACGCGGTGCGTGGCTCCATGTACGATTCGCAGAAAAAGTCTGATTTGGCGCTGGCCGATTACCAGAAGGCTGTTGAGCTGGACCCGAACAACTTTGACGCTCAGTTTAACCTAGGCGTTTACAACTACAACCGCGCCGCTGAAGCTTACACCAAAGCCAGCAAAATGGACCTAAAAAGCTATCAGGTATCAGGTAAGAAACTGGAAGCTCAAGGCAAGAAGTACTTCGAATCGTCGGTTCCTTACTTTGAAAAAGCGCTCCAATTGCAGCCTGACGACAAAAACACCCTCAGTTCTTTGCAAAAGGTGTACTTCCGTCTCGGCCGTACCGCTGACTCTGAGCGTTTGAATGCTAAACTGAAGACGCTGAAATAAGCTGTCGCACAATAATATACTGCTGCAGGAGAGGGCCCGTTCACAATGTGAGCGGGCCTTTTGGCTTTTATATGGGTTTTGTGAAATTGAATTTAACATAATATAAATTATAAGACAAACAGGGTTTTGTTTCTCTGTATGCTGGGCAGCACGTTTTTGACTTTTATTGACTTGTGGCACTGGTGATATTGCCATTATTATAGCGTTTTGCCAGTCATTATAAAGAGCCAAAGTGAGATGAATGCTGAATCGCTTTTTTTGGCGCCTCGTCGTTAAAGTGGTTGTTCAGCATGACCACTAAACATGCTGCGTGCATTCTTTAACCCGCAAGTCAATGTGCGCCGGTTATATAGTTTGTCCAAATGTTATTAGCTAATAAAATGCTCCGAATGTCATGCTTACCACTAAGGGATATTTGCTAAAGACACATAAGCAGCTTTCTAACTTCTGGAGCCGCTTGCCACGTACCTCAATCGACAATTTGTGTGGTGGAACCTCGTCGTTACGACATTCGGTATGCCAGTTCATTCCAGATAAGATATAACGGCAAAACCTATGAGCTTTTGCCACTAGGCCAAAATGTTGAGCTAGTCGGTGCGTTGCGACCTCGCTAATTATCCAATCGGCACAACTTTAAGGCGGCGATGCTGCGACAACGTCAGTATTGCCTTTCATTTTCTATTTGGAGAACCGTTATGTCGTTTTGCCTCCAGAAACGTAGAAAACCATCATCTAGGGTTATTGTGTTTGGCTAAATTCTAATGGCCATAGCCCAATATAATTCCACCTGTTTTGCCAGTTTGAAAACTTGTTTTGGTGGAGGCACCCTGGTTTGCGCGAACAACTAAATGGATGTACCGCAGGACGTTGTAGGATGAAGCGCTTTTACTTGTGTGCTTTCGGATTTTTTACAAACCCCACTCCTATTACTGAATGCGCTACGTTGATTGATCCAAGGGATTAAATGGTAAAAGATAAATAAAAGTACAAAAATGGAGATTTTTATATACTTTTAATTACTTTAGACGTATCACCGCATAAAGCGATATGCTCTAGCTTAAGAATCTTATGTAGCTAAAGTTTCTTAAGATGAAATTTTTATACTGTTTGTCTTGAGCTATGTGAATGGGAATACATTTAACATGCGGGATAGAAAAGTAGAGCCGTTGTTAGCAGTCAGTACTAAAAAGTATAAAATTCCCGAAAATTTTTTCATCTCTTATGCTTTTTTATACTTTAAAGTTAACTCCGTATCTATATTTGCGTAATCCTGACCTAGCCATAATACTACCGCGTTGAACCTAAATACCAAGAAACTCTTCACTGCATAATGCCCAAACTTATAGACTACCCCCGAACAACCTATTCCGGTGCCTGGGAACTAGCAGAGATAACCGACGATACCGGTGGGAAATGTGCCATTGAGACCGCCGCCAGGAAGCTCAACCGCAAAGTAAGCGGCTCATTCAAGGCCATTATCGGCTCCGCAGTAAAGTTTGGACTGCTAACCAGCAAACGGGACCTACTTACCACCACCACCTTATTCAAGCGCATTAAGCACGCTTACGATAAGCAGGAAGAATTGCTGTTTCACCGGGAGGCATTCCTGACGCCTCCGCTGTTTACCCAGCTTTGCCGTAAATTCAGGTCAAGGGAACTTCCCGTTCAGATGCTGGACGTGATGCTAATTCGGGAATTCGGCGTGGAGGAAATAAACGCACAGGGAGTAGCCAAAGCCTTTGTTGAAGGCTGCCGGATGGTTGGCTTACTGGATGAGCGCAACATAATTGCGGATATTGATGCGTTAGCTACTCAGCAATCTCCCCGCCGGGAGTTGGCCAGTCCACCACCGAGCGTCAATAACTTTAGGAATGAGCTGCCACCGCACTCTGAACCTCAGGAAAATCCCAATATTCTGGATTTCGGCTCGTTGCAGCGAGACGCTGAGTTAAATGAAGAAGCAGAAACCACTACCAGTATCCCCCGCAGCAATCCAATGCGGCCATCAGCAGCTGCTGTTGCTCCTTCAAACGGTCCTGACGCCATTGCAAGCTTATTTGGCCTGCTAAATAATCCCCCAACCCACGCTACCGAAGAAGTTCAACCGGCGCCGTCCCGCATTAGTGATGAGCCAACACAGGTCAGAACGGAGCAATTACCGACTTCCCAAGCGCCCCCAGCGCCGCAACCACCCGCCCCTTTCAGTATTCCCACCGACACTTACCAAATTCAGGTGAGTGGACCAGGGGTAAATACAACCATGTCCATCACCGATGAAGAGGACATTACAATTGCTATTGCTCTGCTCAATAAAATTAAAAGGCAGTTGAAGGCCTAAGTTGATTTCAACTAAATCTTAAGTGTATTACCTCAAATGTCAAAATGGCTAGCCATTAGCATTAAAGCTATGGCTAGCCATTTTTTAGTCTATCGAAAGCTTCAGGTCAAAGTATTAGCCTTCCGTTAAATGTCGAGTATTCGGGAGGCGATGACGCTCTTGAAGCACGCTTATTACTTCGGCCATGGGCACCCCTGATGCCACGAGAAGCACCAACAGATGGTAAAGCAAATCGGCAACTTCGCCAGGCAAGGTTTCGCGACTCCCGCCAACAGCATCAATAACCGTTTCTACCGCCTCCTCTCCTACTTTTTGGGCAATTTTTGGAAGGCCCTTCTTGAAGAGCGAAACGGTATAAGAAGTAGGTGCACGCTCCGGAAATTGATGACGCTCCACAATTAAGCGCTCCAAATCGGCGAGAAAGCCAATGGGAGCCGCCGGCGCCTGGGTCTGCTCCACCTGCTCAAAGCAGCTCACCGTGCCCCGGTGACACGTGGGGCCCGCGGGAATTGCGCGAATCAAAACCGTATCAGCGTCACAATCTACGTGCAGGCTTACTACAGTAAGGAAATTGCCGCTCGTTTCACCTTTCACCCACAGGCGGTTTTTTGAGCGGGAAAAGAAAGTCACGCGGCCATCCTGCTGCGTGCGCGCCCAGGCTTCCTCGTTCATGTAGCCCAGCATTAGTACCTGCCCCGTGTCGGCATCCTGTACGATGGCTGGCAATAGACCAGTCTGAGGGTCAAAACGAAGTTGAACTTGTTCGGAGAAAGCAGGTGTCATGTCCTTAAGGATAAGTTCTGAAAAGCTACCTGGACATAAAGTCCCAGAAAGCCAAAAGAGTGTTAATATAGCTGCCTGCTACAGTCGAACCGGGATGCCCTCCTGATGCAGGTATTGCTTGAGCGCCGGTATAGCGGTTTCGTTGAAGTGAAAGATGCTGGCCGCAAGGGCGGCATCGGCTCCACCCGCCTGAAAGACGGCCGTAAAATCTGACGGCTGCCCCGCGCCACCCGAAGCAATAACCGGCACCGGCACGGCGTCGCTCACGGCCCGGGTTAGTTCCAGTGCAAAGCCCGACTTGGTTCCGTCGTGGCTCATGGAGGTTAGCAGCAGCTCGCCGGCACCGAGCCTGGGCGGCCTCACGGCACCAAGCTACGGCTTCGCGGCCGGTAGCCACGGTGCCGGCGCGGGTCATTACCTGCCATTCGCCCTCCACCAATCGGGCATCAACGGCCACGACCACGCACTGCGACCCGAAACGGCGGGCCAGCTCAGCTATGAATTCCGGGCGGGCGAGGGCCGCTGAGTTAATCGAAACTTTATCGGCGCCGCTCAGCAGCAGTGCTTCCACATCGGCCACGGTGTTGATGCCGCCGCCCACGGTAAAGGGAATATCCAGCACGCGGGCCACGTCGCGCACCAAATCGGTGAGCGGCCGACGCCGCTGATTGGTGGCGGTGATATCGAGGAAAACCAGTTCATCGGCCCCTTCGCGCGCATAGCGCGCAGCCAGCGCCACGGGGTCGCCCGCATCCCGAAGGCCTTCGAACTGAATGCCCTTAACGGTACGTCCATCACGGACATCGAGGCAGGGAATAAGTCTTTTCTTGACCACGGTATGCTTGAGTTTGACGATGTTATTAAATTGGAACCCGACTACATGACTCCCAAATTGGGGATTTCGTTTGGGGTAACAGCATAGGGACAGCTAATTGGGAACGCGTGAAATTGAGCTAACCCACTTGATGACGCTACAGAAAAGGCTTCAGCTCGGGGAGCGAGATAGTGCCTTCGTATAATGCTTTCCCGATAATGGCCCCGTGCATGCCCGCTTCGGCAAGTGCCTCCACATCGGCCACGGTAGTGACCCCGCCGCTGGCCACAAACCGGGCCGTTGGGAACTGCTGCACCAGCGTTTTGTAAATGGCCAGGGAAGGGCCCTGCAACAGGCCATCTTTGCTCACATCGGTGCAAATGAAGGTGGTAGCACCCGCCTCTAAGTAATCGCCGATAAATTGAGCCAGTGTAAGGCTGCTTTGGTCGGCCCAGGCATTTATCATGATGTGCTCGCCTTTGAAATCAGCGCCCAGGAAGATGGTGTCCGCCCCGAACCGGGCCAACCAGGCTTCCACTGTGCGGGGCTCGCGCACCGCCAGGCTGCCGGCCGTGACGTGGGAGGCACCGGCATCGAGCACCTGGGTCAGGGAAGTCAGGGTTTGGATACCTCCTCCGGCATCAATGTCCAGGGAAGTCTTTTTGGCAATGGCTTCGAGTACGGCCAGATTAACCGGATGACCAGCCCGGGCACCGTCGAGGTCAACCAGGTGCAGCCGGCGTACCCCCGCATCGGCAAAGCGCTGGGCCACGGCCACGGGGTCGGAGTCGTAGGTGGTCTGGCGGGAGAAGTCCCCGGCGCTCAGGCGCACGCACTGGCCATTTACTAGGTCGATAGCTGGAATGATTTCCACGGGAAGCAGGGTAAAACGTAAGTAAGGAAAACTACAGGTTCAGGAAATTGGCCAGAATGCGGGTGCCCACGGCGCCGCTTTTCTCGGTGTGGAACTGCACGCCGTGAAAGTTGCGATGCTGCACAGCCGCACTGAACGGAGCCGGATGCGTCGATTGAGCCGTGGTGTACTCGCCCACCGGCGCATAGTAGCTGTGCACGAAATACACATGGTCGGCATCGGTCAGGCCAGCAAACAATGGTCCTTGTAGGGCCTGCAGATTGTTCCAGCCCATGTGCGGCACTTTGTGCGCGACATCCGGCACAAAGCGCCGCACCGTGAAGGGTAACAGGCCCAGCATGGGCGTATCGTTTTCCTCGCTGTGCTCTCCCAGCAGCTGCATTCCCAGGCATATGCCCAGGAAAGGCTGCGTGAGGGTAGGCAGTACCTGGTCGAGGCCGGCAGCCCGCAGTGCTTCCATCGCGGAGGACGCCTCTCCCTCGCCAGGAAACAAAACCTTATCGGCCTTGCGCAGGGTTTCGGGGTCGGCCGTGAGTGTGGCTTGCGCACCCAGGCGCTCTAAAGCGAAGAGCACCGACTGCACATTGCCGCCTTTATAATCTACAACTGCAATTTCCATGTAAGCTACTTTATACTCATTTGGACAACACGCACGGACACAATAGAGCCGTATTATCCATTTGTTAATACGCGCAAAGTCCTACAAAATCCCTTTAGTGCTGGGAATGGCGGCCGACTCGTCCCGCTGCAGAGCCATCTTGATGGCTTTGGCCACGGCCTTGAATATGGCTTCGATTTTATGGTGCTCGTTATCGCCGGTGCAGGAGATGTTTAGCGTGGCGCGGGAGTTGTCCGTGAACGACTTGAAGAAATGGAAGAACAGTTCGGTGGGCAGGTCCCCTACCCGCTCGCGCCGGAATTCAGCATTCCACACCAGCCAGGGCCGGCCCGAAAAGTCAATGGCCGCCTGGGCCAGGGCTTCGTCCATCGGCAGCAGGAAGCCGTAACGGGCGAGTCCGCGCTTATCGCCCAGGGCCTGGGCGAAGGCGGTGCCGAGCGCGAGGGCCGTGTCTTCCACGGTGTGGTGTTCGTCGATGTGTAAATCGCCTTTTACACGAATGTGTAAATCAACACCGCTATGTCGGCCTAGCTGCTCAAGCATGTGGTCGAAGAAACCCAGGCCGGTATGAATATCAGTTTGGCCGGTGCCGTCGAGGTTGAGCCGAACCGAGATTTGGGTTTCGTTGGTATTACGCTCAATTACGGCTACGCGGGCCGGGTAACGCAAGTGTCGGTAGATGGCCTCCCTGGTGGTCGTGAGCGCGGCCCGTTCGTCGGGCTCCTCTCCTATCAGGATGGCCTGGCTGCCGAGGTTGGCGGCCACTCAACGTCGGTGAGGCGGTCGCCGATGACGTAGGAGTTTGCCAGGTCATACTCATTGGCCGGGTCGAGGTAGCGGCCAAACATGCCCAGGCCGGGCTTGCGTGTGGGCAGGCCCTCGTGAGCAAAGCTGCGGTCGATGAGCTCGGACGCGAAATGAATTCCCTCGCCGGCCAGAATCTCCTGCATGAGGCGGTGCGGCGGCCAAAAGGTTGCTTCGGGAAAGCTGTCGGTCCCCAGGCCGTCCTGATTGGTGACGAGAACCAATTCGTACTCGGGCAAATCGCGGGCAATGCGCGCCAGCCCGCTGATGCAACCCGGCAGGAAGGCAAACTTTTCCAGGCTGTCGACCTGCTGGCTGGGCTGGGGTTCCACGAGGATGGTACCGTCGCGGTCTATGAACAGGGCCTTTTTCAAATCAAGGGGCAATTAACAATGAGCAAAAAGTATCGACGGGGCTGGCGTAGCCACGGCACGCTCGAACAGAATTAACGAATGGCTAGTGACCCGGTGGGCTGCTTCGCCCCGATTTCGGTCAGGGCCTGGAGTAGCTGGGTATTTTCATCGGCTGTGCCTACCGTGAGGCGCAGGCAGCCTGCGCAGCCGGGCTGCGTGGTTCGGTTTCTAACCACAATGCCACGCGCCCGCAAGTCGTCGTAGACTGCCGTGGCATCGACGTTGAAACGCACGAGCAGGAAATTGGCATCCGAAGGAAATACGTGCTCCACGATGGGCAGCTGCGGTAACGCTGCCGCTAGCAGCGCTCTTCCGCTAAGTAGCTCGGCCTGCATGCCGGTCAAATCAGGCGCGGCGGCCAGGGCGGCCAGCGCATGCAGCTGGGTAGCGGCCGAGATGTTGTAGGGCGGCTTGATTTTGTTGAGGTACGCAATGAGGTCCGGGGCGGCGTAAGCTACGCCAAGGCGCAGGCCTGCCAGGCCCCAGGCTTTGGAGAAGGTTTGCAGCACCACCAGGCGCGGAAATTCGGCCAGTCGCGTCGTCCAGCTCGGGGCCATCGCAAAATCAGCGTACGCTTCATCGACGATTACTAAACCTTTGAAAGTGCGTAGAATCGTTTCCATCGCCTCTTGGGCCAGCAGATTGCCGGTAGGATTATTGGGCGAGCACAGGAACACCAGCTTGGCGCTGGAAGCCGCCAGCACGTCGGCGGAATTGTCCGGCAGCTGGAAATCGGGCGTGAGCGGCAGGCGCTCCACGCGCACGTCGTTGAGGTTGGCGGCCACTTCGTACATGCCGTAGGTGGGCGGACACACCACGATGCTGTCCTGGCCCGGCGTGCAGGTGAGGCGTACCAGCAAGTCGATGGCTTCATCGGAGCCATTGCCCAGAAAAATATTTGCGGGCGCCACGCCTTTGAGTTGGGCTAAATCGGCCTTGATGGCACGCTGGTGCGGGTCGGGGTAGCGGCTGAAGTCATCCGGGCCCACCGAGCCCAGGCTGTTCTCATTGGCATCCAGCATCACCGGGGCCATGCCTTCGAACTCGTCGCGGGCCGAGGAATACGGCTGCATGCGCTCCACATTGGGCCGAATCAGCCCGGCGTAAGGATTGGCTACGGCTTGAGAGGCAACCGCACCCGCGCCAGCATTCTGAGCTGAATCCGTTGCCAGCGCATCGAGCCGCAGCGTAACTGCCCGGGCGTGGGCGGCCAGACCTTCGGCTTCGGCCATGGTTTCAACCACCGGCCCCAGGGCCTGCAGGCCTTGAGCCGATAGCCGCTGAAAGGTAATTTTCTTGACAAACGAGTCGAGCGACACGCCGCTGTACTGCCGGGCGTAGCCGCCGGTGGGCAGCGTGTGGTTGGTGCCGGAAGCGTAGTCGCCCACCGCCTCGGGCGTGAAATGGCCCAGAAATACCGAGCCGGCGTTGGTTACCTGCGCGGCGAGGGCCTCGGCGTTGTCGGTGGCCAAGATGAGGTGCTCCGGCGCGTATTGGTTCGAGAACGCCAGCATTTCGGCCGAATCAGACAGGAGCACCGCCTGGCTGTTAGCCAGCGCCTGGGCAGCTACGTCGCGCCGGGGCAGCATCGCAAGTTGCCGGTCTAGCTCGGCCTGCACCTGCTCAATAATAGTGGCGCTGTCGCTGAGCAGAACTACCTGCGAGTCGGGTCCGTGCTCGGCCTGGGATAATAAATCGGCGGCGACAAAAGCGGCATTGGCGCTGTCGTCGGCTATAACGAGGACCTCCGAGGGGCCGGCCGGCATGTCGATGGCTACGCCGTATTCGGCCGCCGCCAGCTGCTTGGCCGCAGTTACGTAGCGGTTGCCGGGACCGAAAATCTTGTCCACGGCCGGCACCGAAGCCGTTCCCAAAGCCAGCGCGGCCACCGCCTGGGCCCCGCCGGCTTTCACCACCTTGTCAATTCCCAGGAGCTGGGCGACAAACAAAATAACCGGGCTCACGGAGCCATCGGCCTGGGGCGGCGTGCAGACTACCACCTCGGGGCAGCCCGCCAGCCGGGCCGGTACGCCCAGCATGAGCAGCGTACTGAATAACGGGGCGGAGCCGCCCGGCACGTACAAACCCACGCGCTGCACCGGCACCGCCCGCCGCGAGCAGGCCACGCCCGGCATGGTTTCTACCCGAAGCTCGGGCTCGCGCTGGGCGCGGTGAAAGGTTTCGATGTTGGCTTTGGCCTGGCGAATGGCCGCTTGCAGCTCGGTCGGCACCTGGAGGGCCGCCGCGGCAAACTCAGCGTCGGTAACCAACAGGCTGGTCAGGGTTGCTTGGTCGAGCTCAGCGGCCAGCGACAACAGGGCGGCATCGCCGTGCTCGCGCACCTGCTCGAAAATGGCGCGGACGCGGGCTGCAACCTGGGGAGCTTCGGCCGCGGCGGGGCGTTGCTGCAGCGCGGGCCAGGTGCTGGGGGCCGGATAAGAAGTGACTTGCATGGCAGTTGGGCTAGGCAATCATCTTTTCGATGGGCAATACGAGGATGCCTTCGGCGCCCACGGCCTTGAGCCTGGCTGGTGATGTGCCAGAACTCGTCTTCCTGCACCACCGACTGCACCGACACCCAGCCGGCTTCGGCCAGCGGCGTAACGGTGGGCGACTTGATGCCCGGCAGCAGGCGGCGCACTTCCTCCAGGGCCGTGACGGGCGCGTTGAGCAAAATGTACTTGCTGCGCTTGGCCCGGCGCACGGCCTGCATCCGGAACCGGAGCTGCTCGAGCAATTCGGTTTGCTCGGCCGTCAGGTTGGGCTGGGCGATGAGCACGGCTTCGGAGCGAAACACGGTTTCTACCTCGCGCAGGCCGTTGCCGAGCAAGGTGGAGCCGCTGCTCACGATGTCGCAAATGGCTTCGGCCAGGCCGATGCTGGGCGCAATCTCTACCGAGCCACTGATGGTGTGCAGGTTGGACTGCACGCCGTGCTCGGCCAGGTAACGGCCCAGAATGTTGGGGTACGAGGTGGCGATGTTCTTGCCCTGCAAGGCTGCCACCGAAGCATATGCATCAGCGCGGGGCACGGCCAGGCTCAGGCGGCACTTACTAAAGCCGAGGGCTTCCACTTCCAGGTCGGGATATCCGGCTTCGACCAGCACGTTCTGGCCCACGATGCCCAGGTCGGCCACGCCGTCCTGCACGTAGCCGGGAATATCATCGTCGCGCAAAAACAGAATTTCGAGCGGGAAATTGGTGGCTTCGGTCTTGAGCTTATAGGAGCTGCTGATGAAGCTGATGCCGCATTCGCGAATGAGGTTGAGGGAATCCTCGCTCAGGCGACCGGACTTTTGGATGGCTAATCGTAGCATGAAAGGTAAAAGTGGCGGGCCGCGCTGCGTGGTGAGCACGTTTCAATTCGACGGTGGCCCCAAGGGCTTGGCGAAGAATTGCCCAGAAGTTGAAAGTGAAAAGCCCGGCGCAGGCACACCCCGGAGCGCGGCGGTGGAGGCGCGGGCGGCCGGTGCTAGCTTAGCACCCGGCGCACAACCCGGCCTCCCACAGATGGTGGTGGCAGTGGTGGGCACCCACAACAACAGCATAGCCTGCAGCCACGCGGAACACCGGCGCGGCGGTTGCATCAGAGCAAAACAGGGAAGCTAAACGGTTCATGTTGGGGCAAAGGTAGGACAGAAAACCAAAGGCGCGGGCCATCCGGCCTATTTCAGTTGCCATAGCATACCATTTACTCATTTCAAATGTTTGCGGACCTGGGAAAAGAGATTTTCATCAGCCTACCGTTTTTGCAGTAATATTCGTGTTGCATGAGCCATTTCATTGCGTTTCTTGAAGCTTTGCAGCCTCTTAGCCCCGCGCTCAGCAAAGCCCTCTTAGCCAGCACCAACCGCGAAGAGCTCCCTGCCCGCCATGAGATATTAGCTGGATTTGCTCTGACCCTGGCCCTAGGCATCCGTCCAGCTACGCACTTGTGACATGCCCACCTGCAGGATACAGCGCCAGCCATTGCCAAAAGCCCGGCGCCAGCCAACGACGTTTCGGGACTCAACCCCACTCAGATGCAGACGGTGGCCGTGGCGCCAGACTCCGCCAAGGCCCTGCGCCATCTGTGGGAGCTTTTGAAGCTGGCCCAAGCCAGGCACCCGACCGTGGCAATTGCCGGCGCGCAGCACAATTGGGATAAGCTCTTAGCTCAATTTCCTGCTGTGTCTTCAGAGCAATGAAATTGAGCTGTTAGAAACGGGCAATCAGCCGCAGATTCACCACTCGCTGCGAGAGGTAGCTCGGCACGGAATAAGTCACGCCGTTCACGTCCTGTAGGTAGCTGTAGCCGGCCACGTTGTTGGCTGCCAGCACGTTGAGGATTTCCAGGCCCATCCAGAGGCTCTCGAAGGTGTAGAAATGTGCCTTGGGCGCGTTGTTGTTTTTCAGCCCAACGACTTTCGAGAACCCCAAATCGACACGCTTGTAGCTGGTGGTCAGGGCAGCGGTGCCCCGCAGGTCGGGCTCGTTGGGCGGCGAAAACGGCAGGCCGGTACCGAAAACCAGGTTCACGTAGCCCCGCACGGAGGGGTTGTTGGGCAGGTGGTCCTGGAAGAAGATGCCCACATTGAGGCGCTGGTCCTGCGGGCGGCGAATGTAGTCCTTGGCCTGGCGGTTGAGCAGCTTGCCCTCGGCATTGAAAAAGCTGATGGAATCGCCGTCCACGTTCTCGCGGGTGGTAAGCAGACCCAGGCTGAACCAGGACTCGGCGCCCTTCACAAATTCGCCACTCACGCGGGCGTCGAAGCCGGCGGCGTAGGCGCGGGCGTTGTTTTTGGCGAAGTAGCGCAGCCGCACGTTGTCCACGTCGTAGGGCACTACGTCGGTCAGGTACTTATAGTAAGCTTCACCAGAAAACTTGAAGGGCCGGCCGAACTGCTGGAAGGCAATTTCCTTCCCCACGATGAACTGGTAAGACTTCTGGGCCCGCAGGCTCGGGGTTCAAGAAAGCCTGCTGCACGCCCAGCCGAATGGTTTGCTGGTTGCGCAGCTCCCGGTAAAACGGCGGCTGGTAATACACCCCCACGGCAGCCTTAAATGACCGGTTGGGGTGGCTGCGACTGATTTGGGAGTACTGCACCCGCGGGCTGATAACGAGCCTGGCCGTTGGTGGTCCAGTAATGGGCCCGCGCGCCGTAGGTGAGCGCCCGCAGCGAGTCCAACGACCAGGTGTCTTGTACAAAGCCCTGGCAGCGGGTGCTTTGCAGATTTAAGTCGGTAAGCAGGCGCAGGCGGCGCTCATCGGGCACAAAATCGGCCGAGTCGGCAAAGCTGTATTCGTCTATTGCATCTTTAATCTTTTCGCGGCCAATTTTAGCACCCCAGCGCACGGAGTGAGCGTTGTTGGGCGTCCAGCGGCCGCGGGTTTCGGCGGTAAAGATGCGGGCGGTAAGGTCGTTGCGCGAGTGCTTGAACTGCGAGCCGATGTCGCGCTGCCGCACCGGCTGGTTGAAGTCGAGCGAATTCGGGTCGCGGTTGATTTCGGCAAACGTGTAGGCAGCCTCCACGTCGCGGAACTCAAATTCGCGCGAAATCAGGGCCGAGCCCAGCAACTCCATTTGCAGGTTGGCCGAAAAGTCGTGCCTGAGATTGACGCCCGTCTGGTAGGTGTCGAACTGCATTCGTTCGCGGCCGTCGTAGGCAATGAAGACCCGCGTGAGCTGGTTGCCGCCGGTAGAGAAGGTCGATTGGCCGGTTTCGGGCGCGAAGCGGTAGTCGTTGTGGGCCACCACTCCCAACAGGCCCAGCGTGGTGCGCTGCAGGTCGTCTTTCCGGCCCAGCCCAATATTTACGAAGGCCTGCGCGTCGTAAAAGTAGGGTTGTAGCCGCCCTGCGCCTGCCTGAGCGAGTTGAGCACGTACTGGGCATTTTTGTAGCGCACCCCGGCCAGGTAACTCACGCGGCCGTTGGCCGAGCGGGCTTCGGCGTGCGCCGCGCCTCCCACCAGGCTGCCGGTGAGCGAGGCTGCGAATTTCTCCGGGGTCTTATACTCCACGCTCAGCACCGAGGCCAGCTTGTCGCCGTACTTGGGTTGCCAGCCCCGCTGCTGAACTCCACCTGCTTCACCAAATCGGCGTTGATGAAGCTCAGCCCCTCCTGCTGAGCCGAAGTAACCAGGAATGGCCGGTAAATCTCGAAGCCGTTCACATACACCAGGTTCTCGTCGTAGTTGCCGCCGCGCACGTTGTAGGTGCTGCTCAATTCGTTGTTGGACACGACGCCCGGTAGGGTTTTGAGAATGGCGTTGAAGTCGCCGAACGGCGAGGGAATCTCCTTGGCCGTGCGCGGGTCGATGCGCGTGATGCTGACCTGCTCGCGCGTATCGGCCTGGTTGGACCGGCCCAATACCTTCACTGCACCCAGGGCCTTGGTGTCGAGCCGCATGGTCAGGCGCAGAGGTTGAGCCGCGTCGGCAGGCAGCTTCAGGGGCACCCGCAGCGCCAGATAGCCCAGGCGCCGCACGATTAAAACCGTGGTCTGGCCGGGGCCCGACACCTGTACTTGCAGCGAGAACGTGCCTTCGGCCGTGGTGTTGGTACCGCCGGGCTGACCTTCTACCGCTACGGAAGCCAGCTCCAGGGGCTGGCCGTTGGCATCGCGCAAAGTGCCGGTTAAGGTCACGACCGTGGCTGCGGAAGTTTTCGCCGGGGCGGGCTCCGGAATCTGAGCAAACGCTCCCGTAGCGGTGAGCAGCAACAGTACCAGGCCGCCGGCACTGGCTTGCAGCAGGCGGCCCTTGGCACTTTTCCTCATCGATGGCAGGCTTGGCGTAACGGGTTGTTTCACGGTGCTCAATAAACGGACGGGCCCGGTGCCTATTGCCTGGAGCCGTCGGCCGAATTCAGCTCCAGCCCGGCGAGGTGCTCGCGCAAGCTGGCCAGGGCAGCCACAGGACCTTCGGCCGCGCTGAACACGAAGTTGCCCGCCACCAGCACGTCGGCGCCGGCTTCAACCAGCGGGCCGGCATTGGCCAGGCTCACGCCGCCATCAATCTCAATCAGCGCATCCGAGCCGGTATCGAGCAGCAGCTCCTTGAGCATCGCCACCTTTTTGAGGGTGTTCGGAATAAACGCCTGCCCCCAAAACCGGGGTTTACCGACATAACAAGCACCACGTCCAGCTCAGTGGCAATGTCTTCGAGCAGGGCCACGGGCGTGTGGGGGTTCAGGGCCACGCCGGCCCGGCAGCCCAGCCTGCTTTATCTGCTGCACCACGCGGTGCAGGTGCGTGCAGGCCTCGTAATGCACCGTGATGATGGAAGCGCCCGCGTCGCGAAACGCCGCCAGGTAATGCTGGGGCTCCTCTATCATCAGGTGCACGTCGAGCGGCTGCTTAGCGTAGCGGGCCACGGCTTGCAGCACGGGCAGGCCAAAGGAGATGTTGGGCACGAAACGGCCGTCCATCACGTCGAAGTGCAGCCAGTCGGCGGCGCTGCCAGCCAGGCGCTCGGTTTCGGCTTGCAAATTGGCGAGGTCGGCGGCCAGAAACGACGGGGCCAGCAACGGGGCACGGCGGGAAGAATTCATGCGGGCGAAGATACAGCCGGCGCGCGCTACCCAAACGCGGGCCAGCCGGCGCCCGGGCTCTACTTTTGTGGCGCGGCTTGCGAGCTGTTTTATTTTACCCTGTGCCGCGCTCCCGTTTCCGGGCGCCTCCTTTTCCAACTTCTGTGCCCCACCTCGTTCCCCTCCTCATCCGCGGCATCAACAACCTGTCCGATGCCCGCTACTGCGCCGGCATGGGCGCCGACAAGCTCACCTTCCTTCTCGACCCGGCCCTGCCGGGCGCCCTCGATACCAAAACCGTGAAGGAACTGGCCGGCTGGATTGCCGGCGTGGAGCTGATTGGGGAATTTGACCAGCTCAGCGCCGCCGAAATCAACGCCATCGCCGCCGAATGCACCCTCGATGCCGTGCTGCTGCGCCAGCCCCGCTCGGCCGAAGAGCTGGCCGAAATTGCCCCTCCTGTTTACATTGAAGTGGCCGTGGGCCTCCTGGCCGAAGTCCCCTACATTTCTACCGCACCGCTGGGCTTGGTAGTAGAATTGACCGAGCCGCTGACCTCCGAAACCCTGAACGCCCTACTGGGCATTGCCAGCCAGGGCCCGCTATGGGTTGGCCCGGGATTGCACCCCGAATTGGCCCGGGACTTAGTAAATCAACTGCCGCTAGCCGGCCTGGTTTTCCCGTCCGGCGACGAGGTAAAGCCTGGCCTGCGCGATTTCGACCAGCTCGAATCCGTGTTTGAAGCCCTGGAAGTTGAGTAAAGCTTGAACTTGTGTTATTTGGCTATATACTCCTCGCGAAATGAGCAGCGAAAATTAGGCGGAGGTAGAGACGCAATATTTTGCGTCTCGTCGTTGAACGAAATCGCCTGATGATCCAAGCGCAGGCCGTTCTACGACGAGACGCAAAATATTGCGTCTCTACTTCGTACTCGCAAGCCACTTCGCTCTGAATATAAATTTGTAACCAACCCGAGTTAGCTCAACCGAAACTGCACGTACTTAATCGGCACGCCCACCGCCCGGTACTTGCCTTCGA
The DNA here is from genome assembly GCF_042665855.1 of Hymenobacter humi. Classification (NCBI taxonomy): domain Bacteria; kingdom Pseudomonadati; phylum Bacteroidota; class Cytophagia; order Cytophagales; family Hymenobacteraceae; genus Hymenobacter; species Hymenobacter humi. The sequence continues at coordinate 3,013,980 of NZ_JBHTEK010000001.1, forward strand.
AGTTGGTTTGGATGGCCTGGGCCTCGGTAAACTCCGGGCCACTCTCCGCGTAAAGGTCGCGCGTAAACCGCTCGACCACAGCACCGGGCCGGCTGGCCAGGGTTTCGAGCGTGTAGTCAAACAAGCCGGCATTATCGGTCTTGAGGTGCAGCAGCCCCCGGCAGTTAACAATTGTTCATACAAGGCCAGGAAGCGCGGCGAGGTGAGCCGGCGCTTGATGTCCCGGTCGCGGGGCCGCGGGTCCGGAAACGTTATCCAGATTTCATTGAGCTCGCCCGGCCCAAATTGAGCCGCTAAGGCTTCGGCCCGCATGCGCACGAAGCCCACGTTGGTAAGGCCCATTTCGGCGGCGCGGGTGCTGCCCCGCCAGATGCGCTCGCCTTTGATGTCGAGCCCCAGAAAGTTGCGGCTGGGGTGGCGCTGAGCCAGGCCCACGGTGTATTCGCCCTTGCCACAACCCACTTCCAGGGTCAGCGGATGGGGCTCTGGGAAAAATCGGTGCGCCAGCGGCCTCCGAGCCTGCTCGTATCCGGGCTTGCCAGGTTCGATGATGTCGGGGCGGGTGGCGTTGTCGGTAAAACGCTGCAGTTTGACGCGAGGCAAATCAGTAAGGATATAAGTTGTTTAAATATTGAGCCGGTCAGGCCGGGGCGTATAGATCTTCAACTTCGGCCACCACGAAGGTGCTGCCGCCAATGAACACCACATCGTCGGGGCCCGCAACGGACCGAGCTGCTGCCACCGCGGCCGGCACCGAGGCATAGGCCTGGCCCCGCAAGCCTGCCGTCTTGCCTTGCTCGAGCAGGTCGTCGGCCGGCAAGGCCCGGGGAATATTGGCGGCACAAAAATAGTAGGTAGCATCCGGGGGCAGCAGCGCGAGCATGGCCGGCACGTCCTTGTCGTTGACCGTGCCAATAACCATGTGTAGCTGCCGGTACTTTAAACGCTGCAGTTGAGCCACCACCAAGCGAAGGCCGGCGGCGTTATGGCCCGTATCGCACACCACCAGCGGGCGGCGGCCAATGATGCTCCAGCGCCCGCGCAGCCCCGTGAGCTGCGACACCTGCCGCAAGCCCATGCGTACAGCAGTTTCGGTGATATGAAAGCCCTGGGCCCGCAGCTCATCCAGCGTGGCCAGCACGCCGGGCAGGTTGAATTGCTGATAGTCGCCGGGCAGGCCGAGCTCAGTATTGGGCAGGTAGGGCCGGCTGTGCTGCGACAGCACCAGGGGCCGCAAGCCCGTTTCGGGCACCGGCTCGGCCGAAAACTCGGCCTGATAGACTTGGTCGGCAAAGACCAAATGCGCAAGTTTGGTGGCCGCTTCACGCTGGAAGACCGGCGCCACTTCAGGCTGCGTCTGGCTCACCACCACCGGCACGCCCGGCTTAATGATGCCGGCTTTTTCGCCCGCAATCTCGGGCAGCGTGTTGCCCAGCAAGGCTTGGTGGTCGTAGCTGATGTTGGTAATTAGCGAGACCAGCGGAGTAATGATATTCGTCGAATCGTATCGGCCGCCTAGGCCTACTTCCACGATGGCCACGTCCACGTGCTGCTCAGCAAAGTACTGGAAGGCCAGCGCCACGCACATCTCGAAAAAGGACGGTTGCACCTGCTCAAATAGCGGCCGCCAGCGCGCCACCCATGCCACCAAGTGGTCGGCCGGCAGCTCCTGCCCATTCACGCGAATGCGCTCCGTAAACTCGCGCAGATGCGGCGAGGTGTACAACCCAACTTTATAACCGGCTGCCTGCAGCACGGCGGCCAACATATGGGAACTGCTGCCCTTGCCGTTGGTGCCGGCCACGTGCACGCTGCGAAACTTATGCTCCGGGTGGCCCATAGCCTCGGCCAGCGCCAGCGTGTTGCCTAGGCCTTTCTTAAAGCCCGCCGCGCCCACCCGCTGAAACATTGGCAGCTGCTCGTAGAGGTAAGTCAGGGTTTCCGGATATGTCACAGGTGCGGGGTTTAAGCCAGGTATGAGGCCACAAATTAACGGCCAACCAGCGGGATGCCAGCAAAAAGCCCCGTGGTCTGCTGAGCAAACCACGGGGCTTGGGCTATTTTTCAGTGAGCTTAGCGCACCGTGATTTTAAAAGTGTAGAAGCCCGTGGCTCCGCCAGCCGCACTGTTAGTCTTGATAAAGTTGGCGTCGAGCAGTTTGTCGCGGCACAGCTTCTCTTGTGCCGCCGATACGTTGCCCGATACCTTGGAAACCGACTCAACCTCGCCGTCGGCTGATATTTTTATCTTGAAGCGAACCACTCCCGAGTTGTTATCAACTGCCTCCACCACGGGCGTGCTTTCGAAACGCCAGCCGCTCATTTCGAGGCCGCCGCTGCCGGGACTGCTGCCACTGCCTCCGCTGCCGGGCGCGCCGTAGAGGGCTTTGGCGTCGAGCGAGCCGTTGGGGTCGCCCTGGTCGCCCACGGTACCGGGGCGGTCGCCGTTGTTGTTGCCGGTGGGCGTGTTGCTGGTGCCGTTTTCGCCATTGCCACTGCCAGTGGCGCTGCCTTTGGGCGAGAAGGCCACGGCCACCTTGCGGGCCGGTTTAGGCGTGGCTTTTACTTCCTCTTTGGGCGGAGCCGGGGTTTCAACGGGCGTCTCCGAAACCGGGCTTTCCTCGGCTTCGCTGGTGATGATTTTGTCTTGCGAAGGCGGCGTGGGGTTGGGCTGCGCGGCGGCTACGGGCGGCCGCGGCGTGGGGTCGGGGCTGGCCACGGGCGGGCGGCTGTCTTCGCGGTTGAGCGACTTGTTGGCCGTGGCCCGGGTCTGAATGTCGCCGGAGCCGGCCTCATCGAGGCCATAGTTCAGCTCCACGCCATCGCCGCCGATGGCCGCGAGCGGCGGGTTGGGGCCTTTGAACACCGTAAAGATGAACAGCAGCAACAGCAACCCGTGGATAAGCAGGGTGCCAATCAGGGCCTCGCGGCGGTGCGGTTCGGGATAGTCGATAGCCATGGTCGTAGGTCGCTAAGCGGAACAGGTGGGCTTACTTAGCCGCCGCCTGCTGGGCCTGGGTGGCCATTACCATTTTCAGCTTGAGGCGGTTGCCAATCTCTAGAATGTCAACCAGCTTCTGAACGTTCAACGAGTTGTCGACGCGCAGCACCACGGTGGGCTGTTCGGCGGACGGTACGGTGCCAATCAGCGCCACCAGGCTCCTGCTCCACGGCTGTGGGGTTCACGGGCTTCTTGTTGACGAAATAGGTACCGGCCGCATCCACCGAAATCGTGATGGGCTGCTTCATAACCTGCTTGCTGGACTTGGCGTTGGGCAGCAAGAGCTTAATAACGTTGGGGTTGACCAGCGTAGAGGCAATGAGGAAGAACAGCATCAGGAAAAACATGATGTCGTTCATGGCCCCGGTCTCCACGTGCGAAGTCAGGCGATGGCGGCGGGAAAGATTCATTCTCTTTTAATGAAGAATGAGGAATGAAGAATGAGGAATTGAAAAACAGGCCAGGGTGAGCTCATTCTTCATTCCTCATTCTTCATTCCTCATTAAGTTAATTATCCTGGAGAATATCCATGAACTCAATGGCCGAGTTCTCCATGCGGAACACCATGCGCTCCACAAGGATGCTCAGCCAGTGGTAGCCCACGTGGGCAATGATGCCGACAATAAGGCCCGTGGCCGAAGTCACGAGCTTCACATACAAGCCGTCGGCCACCTGCGGAATGCCAAATTCTTTGGTAGCGGCAATGGAGTAGAAAATCTTGATTACGCCGATAATGGTACCTACGAAGCCAATCATGGGCGCGATACCGGCGATGATGCCCAGAATGCTGATGTTTTTTTCGAGGCGCGCAATCTCAATCTTGCCCACGTTTTCTACGCTGGTTTCAATTTCCTTCAGCGGCAGGCCGATGCGGCGCAGGCCTTTTTCGACCATGCGGGCCAGTGGCGAAGCGGTTTGGGCGCAGAGCAGCTTGGCACCAGCCAGGTCGCCTTTTACCATGAGCGAACGGATGCCGTTCATGAAGGAATCGGGGTTGCCGGCAGCGCGGCGGATGGTGAAGTAGCGCTCGATGATGATGTACACCGAGAGGATGGACAGGGCCACCAGCGGAACCATAATCCAGCCACCACGCAGGATAAGGTCGATTACAGGAACGTCGGACTGGACTATCGAAGCATCGGAAACAGCGGTATTTACAGTATCAGCCGCGGTGGCGGCTACTTGCAAGAGGAATGCGGACATGCGTTCGGTTAAAATTTCAAAGTATTGTAATCACAGCGCGTGCTGATGCGCAGGCGCTGGGCTTCGCGTTGGGCCGAAGCCAGGTCGGGGTAGTCGGCGGCCGTGAGGCGGAACAAGCGGCTGCCCAGGGGCGGCAGGATGATGCGCGTGGCATGGCCGGTGCGGGCCAATACCTGCCGGCCCTTTTCGGCCCCTTTCAAGCTGCTGTAAGCTCCTGCAATGACGTAGTAACGTCCGGTGCGTTGCTTGATTATGGTGGAATTTGCGGAAGCCGGTGCGGCGGGCGCTTTCGCCACGGCGGGTGCAGCAGCTACCGGAGCTGGCTTAGCTGCAGCGGGCGCAGGCACCACAGTTTTAGCGGGAGCGGCTAGCTCAACTTTGGCAGGAGCCGCGACAGTAGGCTTGGCAACCTCTACGGCTGCTTCGGGGGAAGCGGCCATGGGCTGGTCCTTTACTTCAGGAACTGGCGTGGTAGATGCATTCTCTAAGGGAGTTATGCCTTCCGAATCGATGGCGCTGCTACGGGAAAAGTCGTGCTGGCCCAGAGTTGCTTGCTGGGGCTCCGTAACTGGTGCGGCCGTAGCCGGGCTGTTTTGCAGCCACGCAACCTGGGGCAGTTGGGTTTGCCAAGCGGCCGGCAGGTACCCGGCAGTCTGCGCAATCTGATAGTTAACCAGCAGTAACAAACCGGCTGCCACGGCAATTACTCCGCCCGGCACCAGGCGCGACCAGCGCGAGCGGCGGGTGATGGCACCACGCAAGGCAGGCTGCGGGCGCTTGGTGCGGGCATCGTTGGCGCGCACGGGGCGGGCCGCCAGCTCCGGCAAGCCAAAGGCCGCGGCCAGCAGGTTGTCGGTGCCGGTGTATTCAAATGAGAGCCCACGGCCAGCAGCCCGGCGGAAAATGCCGATGCCCGGTAGCTCGGTGCGGTTGGTGTCGTTGAGTTCCTGCTGCAGGCCGGCCACGGCGGTGCGCACGGCCTCGCGGGCTTGCGCAATGGGCATGTTCAGGTGCTGGCTCAGGGCGTCCACCAGCAGGCCGTCGTTGCGGGTCAGGGCCTGGTTGAAGGCCACCAGCTTGGTGGGTGGGCTCAGCGACTGGCGCCCGGGCTGGGCTCGCGCCGGCGACACATCGGCCACAAGGCCCCCAAAGTCCGGAATGATGACGCAGTCGTGGTCGCGGAGCAGGGGGCGGATGTGGTCGGCTAGATGCATTGGTTGGTTTCTGGTTACTCGTTCCGGCTTCTCGCAGGATGGTTCTGCTTAGAAATTGAGCCAAACGCTCCCTCCTAATCAGGCCCAAACCACTAGAAACCAGAAATCTAAAACATATAGGTAGCCCCGCCCAACACGTTGATGCCCTTCACGGGATACCCGTAGAAGCGCTGGTACTGTCGATTGGCAAGATTATTACCCATTACAAAGATGGATATTTTTGGCGTAATGCGGTAATCGGCGCGCAGGTTTAAGTCAACAATTGGGTCGGTGGCCCGATAAAAATCTGGCACCCGTGCATCGCCCACATTCGTGGCCGGCCGGTAGCTGATGCCGTAGCTGGCCGAGTAAAAGTAGCCCTCTACTCCCACCGTCAGCTTCTCCAGCGCGTTGTAGGTGCCGAACACCGACCCCTGAAACTCGGGGCGGTGGAAGGGCTGCGGCAGGTTTTTGAGGGCGTACTTGTTGAAGTCCATCCGCGTGCCCAGCCGAAACTTCTCGGCGGCGTTATAAAGCAGCTCACCGTGAATATTGAGCACCCCGGTGGCGTTCTGGTCATACACGAGGTCGAAGCGGGTCGGGTCGTAGGCGTTGTTGAGGTAGAAGTACAGGTTGCGGTCGCGGGCGTAGGTGGCGCGGGCGTTGAGCTCCAGGCCCCGGGCCGGCGTCGAGGTAAAGCCCGCGTAGATGGTAGGCCCGCGGTGGGTGTCGGCCAAATTGAGCCCACGGTTGAGCCAGGGATTTTCGGTGCTCAGGTCGTAGCGCGTCACGCGCTGCAGGGCGCCGCCCAGGCCGGCGTACACCATGAAGCGCTCGGGCTCGATGGTGTAGCCCAGGCGCACGGCCGGGTATGCCACGCCGCGGCTCACGCTGGTGGCGGTATCGGACGAATAACCCAGCGTGGCCCCCAGCGTGAAGGCAATGCGCTTGCTGGTGAATTCGTAGGCTGGCGTGGCTTGCACAAACGTGCGGGTGCGCGCCACAATCGACGCTCCCTCTGGCTGCTTCTCAAAGCCCGGCGCCAGGTCTTTTTCATTGATAAACGAGGCGTCGGCCGCCAGCGTGACCCGGCCGGCCGCGCCGAGGGCGTAGCCCAGTTTGGTGTTCACCATCACGTTGTTTTCCTGGGCCGCGAAGATGTCGCCCCAGTACCGGTAGCCCACGCTGGCGTCGTAGGTCAGCACCTGCTCGGGGTCGCGGTTGTGCGCGTACGCCTTCACACCGAAGCGGCTGAATACCTGCTTGATGTCGTTGGACTCAGGCGTGGGCGGCGCCGTGGGCTGATTGTTGGCCTTGTCGTAGCCGTAGAAATTGTACCGCTCGCGGCCCAGGTCGGCCACCACGCCGAAGGCGGCGGTGCCGCGGTACAGCTCGCCCATGAGGTGGGCGCTGGTTTCGGCCACGCCGGAGTTCTTGCCGTCTACCGGGCCGGTGGCGGAGCTCACGTGCTTGAGGTCGAGCCCGTAAGCATGGTCGGTGTTGCGGGTGCTGTGGAAATACCCGCGCCCGTACAGCGTGCCGTAGTTGCCGATGCCGGCCTTCACGAAGTTGCCGGTGAGCGGCGTGAGCTCCTCGCTCCGGATGGTGAGCACCTTCACCGACGGATTGAGCCGGTCGGCTGGCAGCCGGAACTCGGGGAAGGCGTAAGCCACCTTGCGCTCAGCTTTGGGCGGCGCGGGCAGCTTGATTTTATCGAAGTTGCGCGTGGCCTCCGGCAGCTGGTTGACCCGCTCCTTCACGATTTCGATTTCGGCTTCTTCAATCTTGCCCGTGGTGCGGGGCTTGGTGGTTTGGGCTACGGCAGCGGGGGCTACTGCTCCGGCCAGCACCGTGGCTAGCACCAAACCAGCCGCCAGACCCGACCCTTGGCGCACGGCCGGCTTATCCTTTTTTATCGACAAACGCTTCATCAGCAAATTGTTATTCTATGAGAAAATACGCCGGGCTTAGCGTTGGGTCGCCGTGTCGGCGGGTGCAGTAGTCGTGCCTTGCAGATTGGCGCGTGGCACTACCGTCTTGCCCTTGGTGGGCGCCGGTTTCACTGCTGGCTTTCCGGCCGGGGCAGCCGGCGTGGTGGCCGGCGCTTTGGCGGGGGCTTTGGCCGGCGTTTTGGTCGGGGCCGTTTTGGGCGTCGCCGGAGCCGGAGTATCATCGGGCTGGTCGGCACCGAGCGTTTTCAGGCGCTGCTTGGCTCCTTCCACAATTTCAGCCACCGGGAAGTTGTTGTCGATGATGGAGTTGAGCGTGCCGCGGGCCTGGAAGTTGTCGCCTTGCGCCGCGTAAGCATCGGCCACCAGCAGGAAGGCGCGCCCTTGCCACAGGGCGTAGTTGCTGAACTCGGAGTTCACTTTGAGGGCCGCCGCAATGGCTTCCTCGTACTTCTTCTGCTTGGACAGCGTCTCGGCCAGGTAGTACTGGGCCTCGGCGCCGTTCACGTCGTTGGGCGCGGCGGCAGCGGCGGCAGTCAACTCAGTTGCGGCCTGGTCGAGATTGCCGGCGCCAAAACTCGACTTGCCCAAGTAAAGCAGGGCCGCGTTGGTGGCATTGGCGGTGGCGCCGGCCTGGGTGCGCAGTTCTTCGGCCACGCGGCGGGTGCCGGCGTAGTCGCCGGTTTCGTAGAGGCTGCGCATCTGGCCCAGCGTCGCGTTGGCCACTTCGCGGCGGTTGTTGCTGGCGCCGCGCAGGCGCTCGTAGTATTTGGCGGCTTCGGCGTAGTTCTTGTTCTCGAACTCGAGGTCGGCGAGGCGGCCCACAGCGCGGTTCACAAACTCACTCTTGCCTTCCGTCACCACCTCGCGCAGGCGGGTCAGGCCCTGCTGCTTGTCGCCGGTTTTCAGGTAAGAGTCGGCCAGGAAGAAGCGCGCATCCGGCCCAAGGGCAGTTTGTGGATACTGCTTCAAGTAAGACTCCAGGCGTAGAATGGCAGGCTTATATTTCTCAGCCAGATACAACGACTTGGCCGCTTCAAACTCGACGCTTTCCGTCGCCTTGCTATCCGGGTTTTGCGCCTTAAACGTGGCCAAGGCCGCGTCGAATTCTTCGGTCCGGCCCAGCGCCGTCAGGCTTTCCTGCAAGCTGTAAAGCGCCTGCGAGGCGGCCTCGCTCCGGGGAATTCCGTCAGCACGCGCTGGAAATCGGCCACGGCTTTGTCCTGCTGCTGCAGGTTGGCATAGGACACGCCGCGCTTCTGCAGGGCCTGGGGCACCAGCGGGCTGTTGGGCCGGTTGTCGAGTAGACGCGTGAACTCCGTGACGGCCGGCTGGTATTCGCCCGCTTCAAACGAAAGCTGGGCTTGCTGGAACACGGCTTCCTCGGCGTAGCGCGAGTTGGGGCTGGTCTTGAGCAAGGAGGCCAGCGTGTTGTTGGCTTCGTCGCGGCGGCCCATCAAACCCAGGGTCCGGCCTTTCTGGAAATAGGCGTAGTCCTTGTCGGCGGCGTTGGCCTTGATGACCTTGTCGTAGAGGTCCAATGCCTGCGGGTAGCTTTTCGCCACGTAGTAGGTATCGGCCAGGCGCAGGGTGGCGTCGTAGTAATTCGGGTCCGAGGGCTTGGCCGATTTATCGGATACGTAGGCCTGGAATTGCGGGCGGGCGCGTTCGTACTGCTTGGTGTTGTAATAAGCGTAGCCCAACCCGTAGCGGGCCTTCTGCTCAAACTCTACCTCGTCGGCACTTACGCCGCCCTGCCGGGCCGAGCGGGCGGCCGCGACGTAGGCGTTGATGGCGTCGGGGTACTGCTGGCCCACGCTGTAGATTTCGCCGCGCAGCACCTGGGCCGCCGCGCGCAGGGCGTCGTCGGCCGGGTATTTCAGGGATTTATCGAGCAGCGGCAGGGCCGCGCCGTAGTTGCCATTGTTATAAAGCGTGGCGGCCTGCGAGTAGGCCACGCGCTGGTAGGTGGCGTTCAGCTTCTCGCTGCGGTCGTCGAGGCCTTCGAGGTACGCCAGGGCCTGCGAGTAGTCGGTGGAGGCCAGAAAGCTGGCCGCCAGCAAATCGTCGACCGCCGCCTGATTGCTGGAGCGGGGAATTTCTTGCGGAAGTCGCGCAGCACGGCAATCACCTCGGGCAAGTTGCCCAACTCATATTGCACCTGGCCCAATTTCAGGGTCGCGTTTTCGGCAATGTTCTTATCAAATGTGGCCTGGCGGGCAGCTTCAAAGGCTGTCACGGCCTGCTGCTTCTGGTTGGCCTGCACGTAGCTCAAGCCCAGGTGATAGGCGGCATTCTGGCCCAACGAGTCGCGGCGCACGGCCACGTTTTTCAGGCTGGCGATGGCACCCTTGAAGTCGCCCATCTTGTAATTGGCAAAGCCAATCTTGTACTGCAGCGCCGGCTCAATTTTGCCCTTGCGGCTGGCGGCAAACTTGTCGAAGTTCTCGGCCGCTTCCTTGTAGCGCTCCTTCTGGTAGTACGCGTCGCCGAGCAGCATCTGGATTTCGTCGGCGTTCTGGGGCAGCGGCGTGCTTTTGAGCGCATTCGAGGCGTACCCAATCAGCCCGTCGTAGTTGCCCTCGCGGTAGTAAATCTGGGACACGATGGCCGGCACCACCGGCTTGTAGGCGTCGTTTTGCTCGGCCACGGCGAGGTCGGCGCGGGCGGCGGCAAAGTCGCCGGCCCGGTACGCGAGGTAGCCCGCGTAGTATGGTGGCGTACTTGAACTCGGTTTGGGCCTGCTTGCTGCGGTCGAACAGCAGGCGGGCCTTGTCGTACTCCTTTTTCTCAAAATAGCTGTACGCCAGCTTAAAGTCCGACTCGGCGCGCTGGTCGTTGGTGAGGTTGTCGGGCGCCACCTTCTCGAGGTAGCGAATGGCCGACTCGTAGTTTTTCTGGTCGAAGTAAAACTTGCCCAGGCTCGAAGTAAGCCACCGCCGAGCGCGGGTGCGCCGGGTGGTTTTCGGCAAAGGCCAAGATGGAACCCTCCGCATCGGGGTGCAGCAGGTACAGGCCGCTCACGGCGTAGTAGTACTCGGCATCGGCGGTGCGGTCGGCCGAAATGGGGCTAGCCTGGCTGGTGTGCACCGGCTCGAGGGCCAGGTACTGCCGGAACGCTTCCTGGGCCGCGCCGTACTGGCCGCGGTCAAACAGTTCCAATCCCTCTTGAAAGAACCGCTCGTCGGCGGCAAAAACCTGGGTCTGCTGGGCGTGGGACGCCACGGGCGCCGCGGCACTCAGGGCGGCGGCCAGCGCCAACCGGGGGAATAGCTTCATGAAAATACCTTGCGTGGAAGGGCCGCACCGGACCCGGGAACTCGCCAAAAGTAGCGATAAAAGCCCGTAGGTTGCCCACAAAACGCAGAAATGCAGGATTCTTGCCAGTCCGCCAAGCTGGAGCAGTTACCGGCAGCTACCGGAGGCGTACCCAAACACCTCCACGCATTACCCGTCAGGCACCGTCAAGCAAAAGCGCGGCAACGCACGCTTCCTTGCGGGGTTCCTTCCTGGTCTTAGGACTGAGCAGCTCAATTGACTCAAAAAGCCCGGCTATCGTCGCCGAACTTTCGTTGGGCGCCAATAACCGGGCTTTTTAAGTCAATTGAGCTGCTGTCAGCCCTTTCCGCGGCTACTTCAACGTATTAGGAACCTGAGCCACGTTGCTGCTCTGATTGACATTGCGGTTCTTAGAGCGGTTGTAGAGATAGGCTGCGCCGGCAGCCAGCAACGCGCCGCCCACCATTTTGCCGGAGATACCGCCGCCGCTGCCGGTTGGATATTGCCCCGAACGGGAGCCGCCCCGGAACAAGCTCGATAACATGCCGCCGAGCGTACCGCTGGGCTTGTTAAATGAATTTTGGTTCATGAGTGAAAAGGCTTAAGTGAAACACCTTTCTCTTACGGCCAGACCCGGGCCTACGTTCTGCCTGAGCTATTCCAGCACCCCGGCCGGCATGGCGTGCAGGATGAGCCACACTAGCTCCCGCAGAATCTCGCCGTCGTCCATCGAGCCGCTTTCGATGCCCTTGCTTTGCGCATCGGCCCGCCGGACGAGGTGAATGATGTTTACCACGCGCTCTACCGGGTAAGCCCGCATGGCCTGCTGGTACTCTTTCTGGGCAAAGCTGTTCATGATGCCCAGCTTCTTGAACTCGCCATCCGAGGGGTTGGGCCCGGCCTGGTGCAGCACCAACAGCTTGGTGAAAAACCCAAACAGCAAGGTCAGGTTCGGGATGAGCGGGTTGGCCTTGGGATTGGCCGCGAAATAGCCCAGAATGCGGTTCGCCTTGAGCACGTCGCGCTGCACCAGGGCTTTTTGCAGCTCAAAGATGTTGTAGTCTTTGCTGATGCCCACCAGCCGCTGCACCAGCTCTTCGTCGATGGGCTGCCCGGGCTTCAGGTTGAGCACCAGCTTGTCGACTTCGTTGGCCAGCCGGCCCAGGTCGGCGCCGATGTACTCGGCCAGCATGGCCGTGGCCTGCCCCGTGATTTGCTGGCCGCGGGCGCGCACGTTAGCCGTGAGCCACTGCGGCACCTGGTTGTCGTAGAGCTTCTTGCTGGTCATGAGCACGGCCGGCGAGTCTTTGCCGCTCAGCAGCTTGCCTAGCTTCTTGCGGCTATCCAGCGTCTTGTGCTTGTAGCACAGTACCAGCACGGTGCTGGCCAGCGGGTTTTTCAGGTAGGCCTCCAGAAAAGGCCAGCTCCGCTCCTGCTCCAAATCGGCCACCGTTTGGGCCTCTTTCACGATGACCACTGACCGCTCGGCCATCATGGGAAACCGCTTGGCTTGGCCCAGAATGCCGGCTACGTCCACGTCCTTGCCGTACAGCACCACCTGGTTGAAGCTGCGCTCGTGCTCGGCCAAAACTGATTTCTCAATGAGGTCGGCCACCACGTCTATATAGTACGGCTCCTCCCCCTGCAGGAAATACACGGGCTGAAACTGCCGCTGCTGCAGCTGCTTGAGAAGGGCGTCGGCTTCGAGTATCAAAGAAGAATGAGGAATGAAGAATGAAGAATTGCCTGGCGCAGGACCGACGAAAGCCCAAAATTACGCCGTAGCTACCTTTGTTAAATCGAAACCGCTCGGTTCGGCACCGTTGGTGTTCATTCTTCATTCTTCATTCCTCATTCCTCATTGGATTTCATACCTGAACTGACCTGGCGCGGCATGTACCACGATTCCATGCCCGGTACGGCTGAACACCTGGCCACCCACGCGCCCATCACCGGCTACATCGGCTTCGACCCCACCGCCGCCTCTTTGCACATCGGCAACCTGGCCACCATCATGCTGCTGGTACACCTGCAGAGGGCCGGCCACCGCCCCGTGGCCCTGGTGGGCGGCGCCACCGGCATGATAGGCGACCCCAGCGGCAAGTCGGCCGAGCGCAACCTGCTCGACGAATCCACCCTGCGCGCCAACCAGGAAGGCATCCGGGCGCAGGCTCGAGAAGTTTCTCGACTTTTCCGAAGGCCCCACCGGGGCATTGGTCGTGAACAACTACGACTGGTTCAAAGACTTCGGCTTCCTGCAGTTTCTGCGCGAAGTAGGCAAGCACCTCACCGTAAACTACATGATGGCCAAGGACTCGGTGAAGCGCCGCATTGGGCCAACCGAGGGCGAAACCGCCGATGCGCCCGAGCACCGTGCCGAAGGCATCAGCTACACCGAGTTCAGCTACCACCTGCTGCAGGGCTACGACTTCGTGCACCTGAACAAAACCCTGGGCTGCACCCTGCAAATGGGCGCCAGCGACCAGTGGGGCAACATCACGACCGGCACCGAGCTCATCCGCCGCCTTAGCAGCGCCGAAGGACGCGAAGCCAAAGCCTACGCCCTCACCGGCCAGCTCATTACCAAAGCCGACGGCACCAAGTACGGCAAATCGGAAACCGGCACCGTCTGGCTCGACCCCACGCTCACGTCACCCTACCAGTTCTACCAGTTTTTCTTCAACGCCGCCGACGCCGACGCACCCCGCCTCATCCGCGTGTTCACGCTGCTCACCGAGGCCGAAATCCAGGCGCTGGAAGCTGAGCATGCCCAGGCCCCGCACCTGCGCGTGTTGCAGAAAGCCCTGGCCCGCGACGTCACCACCCGCGTGCACTCAGCCGAAGCCACCGAGGCGGCCATTGCGGCTTCCGAGGTGCTCTTTGGCAAAGGCGACCTCGCCGCCCTGCAATCCCTGGACGAGGCCACACTGCTCGATGTGTTTGCGGGCGTGCCGCACATCCTCGTGCCGCGCACCGAGCTGCCCACGCTCAACGCCGTGACCCTGCTCAGCGAGGCCACCATGCACAAAATCTTCCCTTCCAAAGGCGAAGCCAAGAAGATGATTCAGGCAGGCGGCGTGAGCATCAACCGCGAAAAAGTGGCCACTCCCGAAGCCACCCTGGCCACCACGCCCCTGCTGGCCGGCAAATACCTGGTGGTGCAGAAAGGCAAGAAAAACTACTTCCTGGTTGAGCTGGCTTAACCGCCCCACGCCAAGCCCACAACAAAAAAAGGCCCCGCTGCATACAGCGGGGCCTTTTTGATGTAATTCTATCCACAAGCTTGGCTCAACCCAAAAGAATTGAGCCAAGTTGTGGGGTGGAATTACTTCTTCTTAGCAGCGGGAGCGGCTTTCTTGGCAGCGGGAGCAGCCTTCTTAGCAGCGCCGCCAGCGGGAGCAGCTTTCTTAGCAGCGGGAGCAGCACCAGCACCGGCGTTCTTGGTATTCTGTACTTCGGTACGGAACGCCTGGGCCATCGTCTTCAGCTCCTGCATGCCCTTGCGTACGCGGGTGCCAGCAGCAGCATTCTGCTTGTCGTAGAATTTCGAAAAGTCGTCTTCGAGCGACATCACGAGGTCCTTCAGTTTGCCGAAATTGTTCATCGGGGGTTGGGGGTTTGGGGTGAAAAATGAAATTGTTGTGGTGTTAAGCCGGCCCTAATATACAGGGATTTCAAATGCAAGCAACTTTTTCGGTTTTTTTCTAAAACCCCTCCCCTGCTTTTCAAGGCATATTTTACCAAAAAAAGGCCATTTGCGCAAAGTTGAGCCGAGGCCACCCCCTTGTAATAGTACAAAAACAAAAGCGCCGGCCACCCTTGCGGGCAACCGGCGCGAAGTGCCGTAGCGGCGTTTTTTAGGCAGTTTGCACGGGCTCAGCAGCCTTGCTATATAGGCCTTTGTCGAGCTTAGCCGCCATGGCTTCGAAGGCCACAATCGTTTCCTCTACGTCGGCCAGCGTGTGCTTGGCCGTGGGAATGAGACGCAGCATAATCACTCCCTTAGGCACTACCGGATACACCACGATTGAGCAGAAAATGCCGTGATTCTCGCGTAAATCGAAGGTTAGGGCCGTTGCGTCGGACAATTCACCGTTCAGGAACACGGGCGTCACCGGCGATTCGGTGGTGCCAAGGTTGAAGCCTTTTGCGCGCAAACCGCTCTGCAGGGCCCGCACGATGGTCCACAGGTCCTCGCGGTATTCGGGGTGGTTGCGAATCAGCTCCAGGCGCTTCAGCGCGCCGATTACTAATGGCATGGGCAGCGATTTGGCGAAAATCTGGCTACGCATGTTGTATCGCAAATATTCAATCACGCTTTCCTGCCCGGCAACGAATGCGCCGATGCTGGCCATGCTTTTAGCAAACGTGTAAAAAATTAGGTCTACGCCGTCCTGGCAGCCCAAATGTTCGGCCGTTCCGGCGCCCGTGGGGCCCAGCGTGCCAAAACCATGAGCATCGTCGACGAAGATGCGGAAGTCGAATTTTTCCTTCAGTTTCACGATTTCCGGCAGCTTGCCCAGGTTGCCCGACATGCCGAACATTCCCTCCGTAATCACCAGGATTCCGCCGCCGGTTTCGTCGGTCAGCCGCTTGGCGCGCTCGAGCCTGCTTTTCGAGGCTGGCCATGTCGTTGTGGTTAAACACAAACCGCTTGCCCTGGTGCAGGCGCACGCCGTCGATGATGCAAGCGTGCGACTCGGCGTCGTACACAATCACGTCGTGGCGGTTCACCAGCGAGTCGATGATGCTCACCACGCCCTGGTAGCCGAAATTGAGCAGCAGCGCGCCGGGCTTGTTCACGAAGTCGGCCAGGCTCGTTTTCCAGCTGCTCGTGCAGGGTCGAGTTGCCGCTCATGATGCGCGCACCCATCGGGTAGGCCATGCCAAAATCAGTGGCACCGTCGATGTCGGCCTGCCGCACTTCGGGGTGGTTAGCCAGGCCGAGGTAGTTGTTCAGGCTCCAGGTCAGCACCTCTTTGCCACGAAACTGCATGCGGGGCTGAATCTGTCCTTCCAGCTTCGGAAAGGCGAAATAGCCGTGAGCATAATGCGATTGCGAACCCAAAGGGCCGCGGTTGGCCGAAACCCGGTCGAAAATATCCACAGAAAAAAACGGGGTGTTAAGTGATAATTAATTGCGGAAGGAGCAGCCGTTTGAATAGCAAGAGGAAATTTCAAACTGGCCTAATAACAAAGGTAGCCCCAGGCCGACGATGTACACAATTTGGGCCTAATAACGCCAGCCCGCGCCTGATGTTTGCGACGGGCAGGCACTTTCCAACTTTCTTTGTGCCGTCAGTACCCCTAAATAAACATAAGGCGCGTCAAACTGAGCTTGCCCAAGCATCTTTCCCCTCCGCGCCAATCGGTTGCGGGCCCGGAAATGATGCCTTGTCAGGCCATTTGATACGTTCTGTTCCGCCCGTCTCCGTCCTCATGAAGAAAATCTCCAAGCTGCTCGTCGCCAACCGGGGCGAAATTGCCCTTCGCGTGTTGCGCTCCGCCAAAGAAATGGGCATTGCCACCGTGGCCATCTACTCCGAAGCCGACCGCAACGCCCTGCACGTGCGCTACGCCGACGAGGCCGTGTGCGTGGGGCCGCCCGCCTCCAAAGACAGCTACCTGCGCGGCGACAAGATTCTGGAGGTGTGCAAAGAGCTCGGCGTCGACGCCATTCACCCTGGCTACGGCTTCCTGTCGGAAAATGCCGGCTTTGCCCGCGCCGTGCGCGCGGCGGGGCTGATTTTCGTGGGGCCCTCGCCCGAGGCCATGGAAATCATGGGCGACAAGCTATCGGCCAAACAAGCCGTGAAGGCC
This sequence comes from Hymenobacter humi, assembly GCF_042665855.1. NCBI lineage: Bacteria > Pseudomonadati > Bacteroidota > Cytophagia > Cytophagales > Hymenobacteraceae > Hymenobacter > Hymenobacter humi. The sequence goes on from NZ_JBHTEK010000001.1 coordinate 3,030,424, forward strand.
TACAACATCCCGCTGGTGCCCGGCACCGACGAGGCCATTTCGGACGTGCCCGCCGCCAAGCAGATTGCCGAGGAAGTGGGCTTTCCTATCCTCATCAAGGCCTCGGCCGGCGGCGGCGGCAAGGGCATGCGCATCGTAAACGGCGCCCACGAGTTTGAGGAGCAGATGCAACTGGCCATCAACGAGGCCACGTCGGCCTTTGGCGACGGCTCGGTCTTCATCGAGAAGTTTGTAACCGGCCCGCGCCACATCGAAATCCAGGTATTGGGCGACGAGCACGGCCACATTGTGCACCTGTTCGAGCGCGAGTGCAGCATCCAGCGCCGCCACCAGAAGGTGATTGAGGAAGCACCCTCCTCCATCCTCACGCCCGAGCTGCGCGCCCAAATGGGTCAGTGTGCCGTGGACGTGGCCCGCGCCTGCGACTACACTGGTGCCGGCACCGTAGAGTTTCTGCTCGACGACCAGCACAACTTCTACTTCCTGGAGATGAACACCCGCCTCCAGGTAGAGCACCCCGTGACGGAGCAAATCACGGGGCTCGATTTGGTGAAGGAGCAAATCCGAGTAGCCCAAGGTGAGCCCCTCGCCTTCCGGCAGGAAGACCTCACCATCACCGGTCACGCCCTGGAGCTGCGGGTGTACGCCGAAGACCCACAAAACAACTTCCTGCCCGACATCGGAACCCTCACGACCTACGTGCGGCCCCAGGGCCCCGGCGTGCGCGTCGACGACGGTTTTGAGCAGGGCATGGACATCCCGATTTATTACGACCCGATGATTGCCAAGCTCGTCACCTTCGGAGCCGACCGCGCCGAGGCCATTGCCCGCATGCTGCGCGCCATCGAGGAATATAAAATCACGGGCATCGAAACTACGTTGGGCTTCGGCACCTACGTGCTCCAGCACCCCGCCTTCGTGAGCGGCAACTTCGACACCAACTTCATCCGCGACCATTTCAGCCCAACTACCCTAGCTCCGGCGGCACCCAACGATGCCACCGCGAAAGTGGCCGTGGCGCTGGGCGCGCTGCTGCTAAGCGACAAGAAGCCTAAACCCGCCGCCGCCGCAGAAACCGCTGGCGCGGAGGGTTCAGGGTGGCGGCGGAATCGGGCTGGGGTACGGTAATCCTCACGCAAGCAGGGCGGGCAATTTTGTTTGGTTTTGCACGCGTCCGTGCAGGGCTTGCGTTGAGCTTGCTAGCCTTCCTATATACCTTCCAGGACAGCGCCTTAACAAGAATTAGAGTCAACTTATCCACAGAGCCCCTAACCTGCTTCTGCCTTAATCCGCGGGTCAAACTCAAAATCCTCCCAGCCCACAATGCGCACCTGCGCAAAATCCGGGTGGCGGGTATTGAGCACGTAGTTATGCTCCTGCGCGATGATGGAGGAAGGCACCCGCAGTACAGCCGCTGATTGGCGCTGATACCAGTCGTTGCCCAAAGGTTGACAACGGGCATAATGGCGCGGCAATTGCCATGCGGCGGGCATCTGGGCCAGGGTCAATTCCTCAATGGCGAGGGCATCGGGAACTTCAATGCGAATGACTTTGAAAAGGCTGTTGAGGCCTTCGCCGCTGCGGTGCACCACGTTTTCGAGGCAGGCCAGCGCCCGGCTGCCAGCGGCGTAGATGACCATTTGGCCACGCAGATTCCAGCGGCCGGGGTTGCCGGATGCCACGAGCTCACCGGCGTACTTCGCCAGGCAGATACGGTAGATTTCCACGCGCCGGTACTAGGCGAAGTCGCCGTGGGCAATGCGGTCCACTTCGTCGGCCACCAGGTCGATGCCGCCGCTGGTTTCCAGCAATGCCAGCGGGGGCTGGTTGTCGAGGCCGTAGGCGGGCTTGTCGAGCCAGCGGCGGAAGGCCGGCACCGTGCCAAACACTTCTTCGCCCTGGCGGGCCAAAGCCAGCAGCTTCAGCACCTGCTCACTGGCTGCGGGGCCCAGGCGCTTCTTGCCTTCGCGGTAAGTCCGCAGCGTTTTGGTAGTGGTGTGCAGCAGGCCGGCCAGCTCATCGGCACTCAATTTCAGCAGCGCGGCCACGTCGAAGGCCGTTTTGGCCAGCACCCCGGTGCGCGCCTGCATCACCAGGGCAAACGAATCGGCCACGGTGGCCTGGAGCCCCAGCAAAGCAGGCGAATAAACGACGGAAGGATGAGTGGCAGCAGCCATGAGTACCGGCGAAGAATGCATTCCCAAAGGTGAGAATATTTTCCGTAACAACGGGAAAAACTTCCGTTTGGTTTCTTCGAGGCATTCACTCACGCAGGGCTGCTGAGTTGGCTCAACATCCTATTCGATTGCCCAATATAAGGAAGGCCCGATAGCAGCTTGCTGCTACAGTAAGTCGCTCACCTCACGCACGCCCACCGGGCGGTGCACCGTGAAGCCTTCGCCAAATTCCACTCCTATCATGTGGCCAAACTCGCGGGCCCGGGCTTCCATGAATTTCGAGAACTCCTGGCTGGAGAGGTAGGTGGCCGGCTCGTCCAGTTCGGGATTAAAGAACTGGGTGCCATAGGCCCTGATGCTCTCCCACTTCTTGGGCCAATGCGCCGAGATGTCCACCACAAAAGCCGGGGCAATGGCGCGGTCCTGAATGTAGTGATACACGTTCCTGGGTCGCCACGGCGCCTGCGGCAACCCATCCTCGCCAAAGGTTTCAATGCGGCGCAGGCCGGCCAGAAAGCAGGCTTCCGCGGCCAGCGCAGCCCCACGGCCGTGGTCGGGGTGCCGGTCGTGGATGGCGTTGGCCAGCACTACCTCGGGCTGGTAGCGCCGGATGGCCGCGATAAGCGGCAACTGATGCTCCCGGTCGTTGCGAAAGAAGCCGTCGGGCAGCCCCAGGTTTTCCCGAACACTCAACCCCATAATGAAGCCGGCCGCCGCCGCTTCCGCCGCCCGGATGGCGGGAGTACCGCGGGTGCCCAGCTCCCCGCGGGTAAAATCGACGACTCCGATTTTTTCCGGCGGCTGCCGCCGCAAGCAAGGTGCCGGAACACGACATTTCCACGTCGTCGGGGTGCGCACCTAGGGCTAGAATATCGAGCTTAGTCACAGGTTGAGCTAAAAGGCGTACTGCACGACAGGCGCAGTCGTGGGCAAGGAAGGCGATAAAGGATTATTTAATCCGGAGCTTGCGGCCAGGCTGCAGCGTTTTAACTCCCGGATTCAGCTTTTTGAGGGTGCTTACGCGCACGCCGTATTTTTCGGCTACTTCGGAAAGCGTATCACCAGAGCGCACCTTGTGCGTGACCACCTGCCGGGCCCGGGAAGGCCGGCTGCTGCCGCTGCTCCCACCGCTGCTACTGCGGCGGTGCAGGGCCCGGCTGTAGTAGTTAAACAGCTGCGAAGTAATAGTGAAGCTGTCTTTTCGGAGCTTGTAGTCCGGGAAGTCGTATACCAAGGCCGGATTGATGGGGTTGCCCTGGTAGCGCACCTCAAAGTGCAGGTGCGAGCCCGTACTGCGCCCCGTGTTGCCACCGTAGCCGATGAGCTGGCCGGCTTTGACAAAGGTGCCGACAGTGACCAGCGACTTGCTCATGTGGCCATAAATCGTCTCCAGGCCGTTGTAGTGCCGCACCAGCACGTAGTTGCCATAGCCGCCCCCGTCCCAGGCGCTAATGCGCACCACGCCATCGAACACCGATTTCACGGAGTCGCCGGTTTCCAGGTCGAGGTCCATGCCATAATGCCAGCGGTAGCCGCGGAAGGCAAAGCCCGAGGTGATGGGCGTGCTCACCAATGGCATTTTGGCGTAGCGTTGGCGGGCCGGGTCTGTGAGCTTGAGCTTGAGCGAGTCGCGGTAGCTGCGGCCATCCACCCGGTAAGGATTCACGCTGTGCGTGTCCCAGATGGAGTAGTAGCCCGCCACCTTCACCCACGAGGAGTCAATGAGCACCTCTTCCGACATCTCCACGATTTGCTGCCCGCCGTTGTTGAGCGTGCTGGTGTCTTCGCTTACGATGCTGAGCTTTTTGGCTGGATTGAAGTAGATAGATTTGGCGGCGTCCGAGCTTTCATCGGGCAATTCTTCGGTTTCGATAACCGTGGTGGTATCCGGCCTCACGTACCGCATTTTCGGCATTTTAATGCGGAAAAAGTCGGAATTGCCGGAAGTAGTGCCGGCCCGGGCTTTGGTGCGCGGAGCCTTGCGGCGTTGCGCCTGGGCCGGATGCAGCCCCGCCAGCAGCAGCAAGAGTGCCAGCAGAAGCAGCGTCGGACGCCAGTGAGTTGTTTTCAGAAAGGTCAAAAGCAAACAGAAAAAGGCCGAGGGCAAAGGACCAGGAAGCCCAATCCTTCGTGCCGTTCGTGCAAAACAAAGAAGTCAGAAAAGATGAACCACAAAGCTCGTCCTTTCTAACACGTCAATGCAAGGATTTTAGTGTGTGCCCAGCGCAGCTAAATAGCGCTCGGCGTCGAGCGCGGCCATGCAGCCGGTGCCGGCGGCCGTCACGGCCTGGCGGTAGGTGTAGTCCTGCACGTCGCCGCAGGCAAACACGCCGTCGATGTTCGTTTTGCTGGTTCCGGGCAGCGTTTTGAGGTAGCCCTGCTCGTCGTGGTGCAGGTAGGGCTGGAAAATCTTGGAATTGGGCTCGTGTCCAATGGCCACAAAGAAGCCCGTCAGCGCAATTTCCCGGGTTTCGTGGGTCAATAGATTTTTCACGCGCACGCCTTCCACGGAGTGCTCGCCCAGAATCTCATCGGTCACAGTATTGAACAGCACCTCAATCTTAGGGTTGTCCAGCACGCGCTTCTGCATGATTTTGGAGGCCTTCATTTCGCCTTTGCGCACTATCATGGTCACCTTGCTGCACAGGTTCGCGAGGTAAGTTGCCTCCTCCGCAGCGGTATCACCGGCGCCCACAATGGCTACTTCCTGGCCCCGGTAAAAGAAGCCGTCGCACACGGCGCAGGCCGAAACGCCCGAGCCATTCAGCCGTGCTTCTGACGGAATACCCAACCACTTGGCCGAGGCGCCAGTGGCAATGATGACGGTATCGGCCGTCAACTCAATGCTTTCGTCGATAGTGATTTTGCGCGGATGCACCGAAAAGTCTACCGCCGTCGCAATGCCGTAGCGGATGTCCGTACCGAAGCGAGCGGCCTGTTTCTTCAGGTCCTCCATCATCTGCGGGCCCATCACGCCATCGGCATAGCCCGGGAAATTCTCTACGTCATTCGTAATAGTGAGCTGGCCACCAGGTTGCAATCCCATGTACATTACGGGGGCCATGTTGGCACGGGCAGCGTAGATGGCGGCAGTGTAACCGGCGGGGCCGGAGCCGATGATTAGGCATTTGATATGTTCCATATTCGATACCAGCTTGCAGCTGGCTTTGGCCAAGCTGTAGCTGGCAGTTTAAGTATGTTGATTTGATGAACGCCCAAATTTCGCGTAGTACTGCATCATCAGGGCATCTTGTTCTTCCGGAATGTCTTCGGCTTGGCTTTCAGTTAAATGGCCGTCGTATTGGCTTACCCGGGTCAACATTCGACCCTGCCGAAATACCAGTTGAAGGCCGTGCTCAACTTCCCACTCGCACTCCGATTCCACCAGCAAATAGATGTCGTGCGACGCCCCTCTTCATCCTCAAAAACGTGCAAGTGCCTTGGCTCAACATACTGCCAGATGTCAGCTGGCTTATCCAGCGGCAAAGGTGGACCGTCGTTCACTAATGTCCATTCGTAGTTAGCCAACACCGCCTTGGTTGAAGCCAGCCGCTCTACTTCTCCCAAAGCCAGGAAATTCAGCAGCGCCGCATCCGCAGCCTGCATAAAATCTAGGTTTGGAACGGCTCCGCATTCAAATGTTACGGCAACCTGCTGCCCATTAAAGAAGGGCAAGGCCAATGGCTCAACAGCCTCCCAGCTATCGCCGAAATGCGCTTCTAACCGAAGGACCCCGGCTGCTTGACTACTAAATGACTCGGCCATGGGCACGCGTTGGTTGAATTACAGAGTTAGCTGCACAATAACGAAAGTTAGTGCTACAAAAAACCCCAACCATATAGTCGGGGTTTTTCATTAACAAAATTAAGCAGAACTTAGCCGAGATAAGGCTTCAGCGCTTTCGAGCGCGACGTGTGCCGCAGACGACGAATGGCCTTCTCCTTAATCTGACGCACCCGCTCGCGGGTCAGGTTAAACTTCTCACCGATTTCCTCCAAAGTCAAAGCAGCTTCGCCGTTCAACCCGAAGTACAAGGTGATTACGTCGGCTTCGCGCTTGGTGAGCGTGCTCAGGGCGCGCTGCACTTCCTTACGGAGCGAGTCGTTCATCAGGGCCATGTCCGGCGACTCTTCGTCCTCGTTTTCGAGCACGTCGAGCAGGCGGTTTTCTTCACCCTGCACAAACGGCGCATCCACAGATACGTGGCGGCCTGAGATTTTCAAGGTATCCACAACTTCCGAAGTGGTCAGCTCAAGTACTTCGGCGATTTCTTCGGGCGAAGGCTCGCGCTCAAACTTCTGCTCCAGTTCCGAGAACGACTTGCTGATTTTGTTCAGCGAACCCACGCGGTTTAGGGGCAAGCGCACGATGCGGCTCTGCTCGGCCAAAGCCTGCAGAATGGACTGACGAATCCACCACACGGCGTAGGAAATGAACTTAAAGCCGCGGGTTTCGTCAAAGCGTTTGGCGGCTTTGATAAGGCCGAGGTTGCCCTCGTTGATGAGGTCACCGAGGCTCAGGCCCTGGTTCTGGTATTGCTTAGCTACCGACACCACAAAGCGCAGGTTGGCTTTGGTGAGTTTCTCCAGCGCTTGCTGGTCCCCGTCGCGAATACGCTGCGCGAGCGTTACCTCCTCGTCGGGCGTGAGCAAATCAACCTTGCCAATCTCCTGGAGATATTTATCCAGCGACTGGCTTTCGCGGTTGGTAATCTGCTTACTAATTTTTAGCTGTCTCATGGGACTAGGTAAGAACGATATCTGATGGGGTTATACGTAAGAAAAAGCCGCCCGGCCAGTCCCTCAGTCAGAGGAAGCCAACAGGCTCCCCCTGACATTAGTTCGGGACTATAAGGCTTGCTACGCTTCCGGCTAAGCTTTCGCTTCGCCGTTGCTAGCGGCTGCCGCCTCGGGCTTGGGCAGCAACACCTTGCGCGAGAGCCGGTACTTGCCGGTTTTCTTATCGATTTCCACCAGTTTCACGTCAATATCCTGCCCCACTTCCAACAAGCCTTCCAGGGTTTGAATCCGCTCGTGCGTCACCTCCGAGATGTGCAGCAGGCCGTCTTTGCCCGGCATAATTTCCACGAAGGCACCATAGGGCTGGATGCTGCGCACCTTGCCTTTGTACACCTCGCCCACTTCCGGCTGGGCCGCAATGGCCCGGATACGGTCGATGGCACCCTGCATGTCCTCCTGGTTGGAGGCGTAGATGCTTACATGGCCCTTCTCGTCCTTCTCCTCGATGATAACCGTGGCGTTGGTATCCTTCTGAATTTGCTGAATGACTTTGCCACCTGGCCCGATTACCGCGCCGATGAATTCTTTGTCAATCAACATCTTGTGCGAACGGGGCGTATGAGGCTTCAGCTCAGCAGCCGGCGCAGCAATGGTCTTCGCCATTTCGCGCAGGATGTGCAGGCGGCCTTCGCGGGCCTGGTGCAGCGCGGCGGTCAGAATCTCATTGCTCAAGCCCTGGATTTTGATGTCCATCTGGCAGGCGCAAATGCCTTTCTCGGTGCCGGTTACTTTGAAGTCCATGTCGCCGAGGTGGTCCTCGTCGCCGAGAATGTCGCTCAACACCGCGTACTCGCCGGTTTCCTTATCTTGAACCAAGCCCATGGCGATGCCCGCCACGGCGCCCGTGATTTTCACACCGGCGTCCATCAGCGCCAGCGAGCCGGCGCACACCGTAGCCATCGAGCTTGAGCCGTTCGACTCCAGGATGTCCGACACGATGCGGATGGTGTAGGGGTTCTCGTCATCGGGCGGCAGCACTTGCTTGAGCGAGCGCAGGGCCAGGTTGCCGTGTCCGATTTCGCGGCGGCCAGCACCACGGTTCGGCTTTACTTCGCCGGTCGAGAATCCGGGGAAGTTGTAGTGCAGCATAAACTTCGAGTAGCCCTTGGTGAGGGGCTGGTCCACAATCTGCTCGTCGAGCTTGGTGCCGAGCGTGGCCGTGGTCAAGCTCTGGGTTTCGCCGCGGGTGAAGATGGCCGAGCCGTGAGCACCGGGCAGGTAGTTGATTTCCGACCAGATGGGGCGGATTTCGGTGAGCTGGCGGCCGTCGAGGCGCACCCGCTCCTTCACCATCATGTCGCGGATGGCTTTCTTCTCGGCAGCGCTGTAGTAGCGGCCGAACATCTTCATGTCCAGCTCCGGCTGCTCAGCCACTAGCTTCTCCAAAAACGCCTTTTTCACCTGCGAGAAGCCTTCCTTGCGGCCGCCCTTGCTGGTGTTGCCGGTGCGGGCCACGTCGTAAGCACCCTGGTAGATGCCGGCGTGGATGTGCTTCTTCAGCTCCTCGTTCTCGTCGTACTTCGGATACTCGCGGGGCTGCGATTCCGGCGTGCGGCCCACAGCCTCGGCCAAGTCCTTCTGCAGCTGGCACTGGGCCTTGATGGCTTCGTGGCCGAAAGCAATGGCCGCCACCATTTCCTCTTCACTTACTTCCTGCATGGCACCTTCTACCATGGCTACAGAGTCGGCAGTAGCGCCTACCATGAGGTCCATGTCGGCACGGGCCAAGTCGGAAGTTTTGGGGTTAATCTGGAACTGGCCGTCGATGCGCGCCACGCGCACTTCGGAAATGGGGCCAGCAAACGGAATGTCCGAAATCGACAAAGCAGCCGAAGCGGCCAAAGCGGCCAGTGCGTCGGGCTGAACCTCTTTATCGGCAGAGATGAGGGTAATCATCACCTGCACTTCGTAGTGGTAGTCTTTGGGGAACATCGGCCGCAGGATGCGGTCAACGAGGCGGCAGACCAGGATTTCGTAGTCCGACAGGCGCCCTTCGCGGCGCTGGAACGAGCCGGGGATTTTGCCGGCCGAGCCGAATTTCTCCTGGTAGTCTACCGACAGCGGCAGGAAGTCAACGCCTTCGCGCTGGCTGGGGGCCGAAACCACCGTAGCGAGCAGCATGGTGTCGCCGAGGCGAACCACGACGGCGCCGTCGGCGAATTTGGCCAGCTTGCCGGTTTCGATGGAGATAACGCGGCCGTCAGGCAGCGCCAAGGTTTTGGTAATGGCGTGGGGTTGGGACATCAGCGGGATTTGCTTGAAAAAGCGACAGCGGGCGAGCAGCCAAAAACGAGCGCCGCCAGCGGCATTCGTTACTCAGGGAAACACAGCAACAGCGCGCCGATACAAAACAGTGCCACGGGCCAGCCTCGGCGCAAAACCGACCCGAACAAAAAAGAGTAGGGAACCTTCGTTGGAAGGCTCCCTACTCTCAGACTCTGGACTTACTTACGGATGCCCAGCTCCTTGATGATGGCGCGGTAGCGGTTGATTTCGCGGTGCTGCAGGTAGTCCAACATGCGGCGGCGCTTACCTACCAGCTTCAACAGGCCCAGGCGGGTGCTGTGGTCCTTCTTGTTGGCCTTGAGGTGCTCGGTGAGGTGGTTGATGCGGTGGGTGAAGAGGCCAATCTGAGCCTCGGCCGAACCGGTATCGGTTTTCACTTTTTGCAGGCTGTTCTTCTCGAAAATGGCCTGTTTTGCTTCTGTAGTTAAAATCATCGGTTGATAGGTGTTACCCCGTCTTAGATTTAAGGATGAAAAAAATGTTGATATGATACCCCACACATTGGGGTGCCGCAAAGGTACGCAATTAAAAAACAGGATAAAAGCGCGATGCTGGCTTTTCTCGAAACAGGCACCTGCTTTGAGCTCGGCCGACCCTACTCTTCTACGGGCTCCGTTATTTTCCGCAGGCTCGGGATACCCAGCCGCTGCGGCAACCGGCGCCAGAAGTCTAGCTCAAGCAGGCCCGAGTCATTGTAAGCCTGGTAAAGGAAAAAGAGCCCGGCCGGCAGCAACACCAAATTCGACATCCACATGCCGATGCCGACGGGCATCACAAACTCGCGTCCGTACTTCTCGCCCATGATGCTCAGGACGTAATAAATGATAAAGAAGAGAATGGAAACCAGGATGGGCACGCCCAAACCGCCCTTCTTGATAATGGAACCCAATGGCGCGCCAATCAAAAACATAAGCAGTACCGCTACCGACTGCGAATACTTGCGATACACCTCAATACGGAACAGCGCCGAATTCCGCGCGTAGTCGTTCAGCCTCTCCGCCGTTGAGCTGGCAAAGGCCCGGAGGTTGTTGGCGCGGTTCGCGGCCTGCTGGATGATGGGCGCCGTGGTCGCGGCCAATTTGGAAGCGGGTACCTGCAGGCGCTCGGCCCGGCGGTTGGCCGCCCGGCCGGTGGTGTCGAAGCGCAAGAAGGTGAAGTAGGCGTTGGTTTGCCGCGAAAGCTGGGTTTGCTCAACGCGCAGCTTTTTCTGCACCGAATCCGTGGCCGAATGGAGCTGATTTATGTTCAGCATCATCCGGTTCTCCTTGAACAGGTCTTCTTTGGTACGGCCCAAGTCGAACGAAGCCAAAGAAAACGTGACCAGGTTGTGGTCGAACCCTTGCCGCACGAAGCTGGCGCCGGCGCGGTCCTGGGCGTCGGGCTGCTCGATGTAATTGTGGCCGTGAAACAGCTCCAGGCCCAGATAACCACCGTTGAAGCGGGTGAACATGCGGCCCGAATCGGCCAGCATCACCGTGGCGTTGCCGGACTTCTGGGTGTGGTCATAAATCATCACCCCGTGCAGCCGGTCGCCGTTCTCGCCCGACTTCCGGTCCACCTTGATGGTATAGCCCGGGATGCCGTTGTAAAACACGCCTTCGCGAATGTCCAGGGCTAGTTTTTGCTGGCGCACGTCCCACAGCAAGCTGTAGGCTTTGAGGTTGGCGCGCGGCACAATGGTCTCGTTGAACCAGAACGCGCCAACTGAAAGGGCCACCGTAAGTAGCAGCACTGGCCGCAGAATCCGCGTGAGGGCAATTCCTGAGGCTTTGATGGCCGTGAGCTCGTGGTGTTCGCCCAGATTGCCGTAGGTCATCAGCGACGAGAGCAGCACGGCTAGCGGCAGCGACACGGGCACGATGAGCACGCTGAAGTAAAACAGCAGCTGCAACAGCACCCCCGTCCCCAAATCCTTGCCGATGATGTCGTCCAGGTACTTGAGCAGGGTGTGTGTGAGCAGGATGAACTGCACCACCGCGAAGGTGAGCAAAAACGGCCCCGCGAAGGCCTTCAAGATAAGTTTGTCGAGCTTTTTAAGCATAAAGGACGCTTGGCTGTTTTCTAACCCTGCGCTGAAACGATGGTACAGAGAAAAAGTACCAAGCAGAGACGCGCTCGAATCAGCCCAATTTTGGCGGTGCTACCCTCCTACCTGCTCGCGGAGCTTGGCCACCAGGCCGTCCCACATTTCATAATGCTCGTTGGAATCCTGGGTCGCAGAATAATCCACCACCCGCAAATAAACCTCGTCCGTAACCTGCGAAGAGTCCAGAGAAAACTCCAGGTAGTTGGCGTCTGATACCGTCTGGCGGAGCTCGTTCAGAAACACAAACCGGATGGCACGGTTCAGGCGCTGGCCGGAGATTTCCGCGTAGTGGTTATCATTATCCCAGATAAAGTTGAGCCTTTGGCCCTCCACGTAGCGCACATCGTCGCAAAACCACTGAGAAAGGCCCGAAGCCGTAGCCAGGTAAGGAAAAAGAATTTTAGGCGATGCATTGATGGGAAATTCCACCACGAAGCGCGTTTTAGTTTGGGTATCAGGCAGAGCCATAATTTTTAAAACGATGGGGCCTGGTCAAACAAGGGTCTGAAACCGGCCACGAGGGAGAAATACAGTGTTTTTTTGCCCCAGGACCTTGCGTCGGGGCCGATTGTAGCGTTACCTTTGCACCCACAAAAAACCCGGCGGGGTAGCTCAGTTGGTTAGAGCACAGGATTCATAACCCTGAGGTCACGAGTTCAACTCTCGTCCCCGCTACTTCAGAAACCGTTTCAGCTACGCTGGGGCGGTTTTTTTGCTTTGGGGACATCCGAAGGCCACAAGACTTCCGGAGCAATGCCGCCAATAAGGCAGCTAAATATATAGCCTAAACTATATCAGTTGGGCCAAAAACAAGAAAACGCTGAACCCAAGGGCCAGCGTTTTCTTGGTTATGAGCGCGCAGGGGGCAATTACTTTGCCTTCTCCACGATGCCTTTGAAGGCCTCCGGGTGGTTCAGAGCCAAATCAGCCAGCACTTTGCGGTTGAGTTCAATGCCAGCCTTTTTCAGGCCACCCATCAGTTGCGAGTACGACAGGCCGTGCTCGCGAGCGCCGGCGTTGATACGCTGAATCCAGAGGGCACGGAATTCGCGCTTCTTTACTTTACGGTCGCGGTAAGCGTACAAGAGGCCTTTTTCAACGGCGTTCTTGGCTACGGTCCATACGTTTTTGCGACGGCCATAGTAGCCTTTCGCCAAACGCATGATTTTCTTACGGCGGTGGCGCGAGGCCACGTGGTTGACACTTCTTGGCATAACCTGAGGAGTTTTTGGCAGCCGGCGACAGAGGGTTGTCTTAGAGCCGGAAGCCTGGTGAATTTTTTATTGTTTGTGGTTTTTTGTTGCTGGTTTCCGGTTAGCAGCTGCCGGCTCTGCGAAACGAGAAACCGGCGACGAGAAACCAGAAACAAACAAATCAGATGTTCAACATCTGGCGCACGCGGTTCATGTCGGCGCTGCTCACAAGGCCCGTGTGAGTCAAACCACGCTTCTGCTTGGTCGTCTTCTTCGTGAGGATGTGTGATTTGAAGGCGTGCTTCCGCTTCACCTTGCCCGTTCCGGTGAGCGCAAAGCGCTTCTTGGCACCGGATTTCGTCTTTACTTTCGGCATTGTAGTAAGTATTGGAGGGTTGGTTGTTGATTGTTGATTGCTCACCGACCGGGGGTCGGGAAGCCATCTTCAACCGGTAAAATCTATTCGGCAGCGTCCGTCGTAGCAGGCGCCGACTCAGCAGCCTTGTCGGCGGGCTCGGTAGGCTTCGGCGCTTTTTCTCGGCCTTGGCATCGGGGGCAGCGGGCTTGGCGGCGGGTTTCACCACGGCGGCTGCTTTCGGAGCGAGGTAGAGGAACATGCGCTTGCCTTCGAGCTTGGGCAGCTGCTCTACTTTGGCGAGGTCCTCGAGGGCCTGGGCAAACTTGAGCAGCAGGATTTCGCCGCGCTCTTTGAACACGATGCTACGACCCACAAAGTGCACATAGCTCTTGATTTTCGCGCCTTCGCGCAAAAACTCCTGAGCGTGCTTCACCTTGAAGGCGAAGTCGTGCTCGTCGGTGTTGGGACCGAAGCGGATTTCCTTCAGGACGACCTTGGTCTGCTTGGCCTTCAGGCTCGCGGGTTTTCTTCTTCTGCTCGTACTTGAATTTCGAGTAGTCGATGACGCGGCAAACGGGCGGCGTGGCCGTGGGCGAAATCTCAACGAGGTCGAGATTCTGGTCCTGGGCCATTTTCCGGGCTTGGTCGGTCGGATAAACGCCTTGCTCGACGTTGTCGCCGACCAGGCGCACTTCGCGAGCCAGGATTTTTGGTTGATTTTGAACGGCTCTTCCACCTGCTGGCGGGGCACGTACCGACGGTTCGGGGCTGCTATGGTTTGGTCCTCCTCCTAAAAAAGTGGCGGGAAATGAGATTCTGGGCGGTTTAGGCCGAGTAAGGCCTGGCAATCAGGGGGCAAATATCGGCATTTTTAATTGGAAAGGCAAACGGATTGCCCATTCAATTTGATAAGCAGGGCAAAAAGAACGTCATGCCCATCCGGCGTCCGCTAGTCGAAGCATCTACACTCCCGCTTCGACTGTCATCCTGCGCAGCGCGAACGACCTTCTCACGTTTACACGAATTGTGCAGCTGTGAGAAGATGCTTAGCAAGCTCAGCATGACAGACGGTTGGATTAGTTAAGCACGCGAGATGCCTCGGCTGCGCTCGGCATGACGTTCAATCTATTTCCCGTTAGTAAGCCTCAATAATCTGGCTTTGCACGCTCTTCACAAAAGCATCGATGGGCATGGAGCCCAGGTCGCCTTCGCCGTGCTTGCGCACCGAGATAATGTTGTCCTGGGCTTCTTTCTCACCCACAACCAGCAGGTAAGGGATTTTGCCCATCTCGGCGTCGCGAATTTTGCGGCCGATGCGCTCGTCCCGCGCATCCACGGTGCCGCGCAGGCTCGCGCTGCTCCAGTTGGGCTTTCACCTCGTTGGCGTAGTCGATGTACTTATCCGAAATCGGCAGCACGATGAACTGCTCCGGGGTGAGCCACAGCGGGAAATTACCGGCGCAGTGCTCGATGAGCACGGCCACGAACCGCTCCAACGAGCCGAAGGGCGCGCGGTGCAGCATCACGGGGCGCTGGCGGGAGTTGTCGGAAGCAACGTATTCCAGGTCGAACCGCTCCGGCAGGTTGTAATCGACCTGAATGGTGCCGAGCTGCCAGCGGCGGCCCAAAGCGTCGCGCACCATGAAGTCCAGCTTGGGGCCGTAGAAGGCAGCTTCGCCCAGTTCGGTAACGGTGGGCAGGCCTTTCTCCTCGGCGGCTTCCTTGATGGCGTTTTCGGCCAAAAACCAGTTTTCATCGGAGCCGATGTACTTGGTCTTGTTTTCGGGGTCGCGCAGGCTGATTTGGGCCGTGTAGTCTTCAAAACCGAGGTTTTTGAACACGTACAAAACCAGGTCAATTACCTTCTTGAACTCGTCCTTCACCTGGTCGGGCCGACAAAAGATGTGGGCGTCGTCCTGCGTAAAGCCGCGCACGCGGGTCAGGCCGTGCAACTCGCCCGACTGCTCGTAGCGGTACACGGTGCCGAACTCGGCGTAGCGCACGGGCAGGTCGCGGTAGCTGCGGGGCTCGGTTTTGTAGATTTCGCAGTGGTGGGGGCAGTTCATCGGCTTGAGGAAGAATTCCTCGCCGGGGTTGGGCGTCTTGATGGGCTGAAACGAGTCGGCGCCGTACTTCTCGTAGTGGCCGCTCGTCACGTACAGTTCCTTGGCGCCGATGTGCGGGGTCACCACGGGCTGGTAGCCAGCCTTCACCTGAGCCTTGCGCATGAACTGCTCGAGGCGCTCGCGCAGGGCGGTGCCTTTGGGCAGCCACAAGGGCAGCCCCGCTCCTACTTTCTCCGAGAACGCAAACAGCTTCAGTTCCTTGCCCAACTTGCGGTGGTCGCGGCGCTTGGCTTCCTCAAGCCGCTCGAGGTACTCGGTGAGGTCCTTGGCTTTGGGAAAAGTGATGCCGTAGAGGCGCGTGAGCTGCTTGTTCTTCTCATCGCCGCGCCAGTAGGCACCGGCCACGTTCATGAGCTTGGCGGCCTTAATGGTGCCGGTATCGGGAATGTGCGGACCGCGGCAGAGGTCCGTAAATCCGCCCTGGGTGTAGAAGGTAATCTGGCCGTCCTGCAGGTTTTCGAGCAGCTCCAGCTTGTAGGGGTCCTGCTTTTCCTGGAAGTAGGCAATGGCATCGGCCTTCGAGATTTCCTGGCGGATGTAGCGGCTTTTGTTCTTGGCCAGCTCCAGCATCTTCTTCTCGATTTCCGGGAAGTCTTCGCTGGAAATGCTGCGGCCTTCGCCCAAATCGACGTCATAATAGAAGCCGTTTTCGATGGCGGGGCCAATGGCGAGCTTCACACCCGGGTAGAGCACCTCGAGGGCTTCGGCCATGAGGTGCGCCGAAGAGTGCCAATAAGTGGTCTTGCCGGCTTCGTCGTTCCAGGTCAGGATTTCGACGGTGGCGTCATCGGTGAAGGGACGGTGCAGGTCGCGCACTTCGCCGTTGACGCGCACGGCCAAGGCGTTGCGGGCCAGGCCTTCGCTGATGCTGGCGGCCAGAGCGTGGCCGGTGGAGCCGGACTCGACCTGGCGAACCGAGCCGTCGGGGAGGGTGATATTGAGCATAATGATGGGGTAAAAGGCGCCCGAGGGGCCAAGCAGGGCGCAAGTTAGCACCCGCGGGTTCAGGCCCGTGTTTTTTTAGACTCAAACCTTCGCCCAACCCCTGCCCTAGCCCGCGATGGGCCGGAGCGAGGGAGCGGGCTAATGGGCGCGGGGCGCGCCGGCGCCGGAGACGCCGGCCGACGATAATAATAGCGGGTGCGTAGGCTGTCGGGCAGCTGCCCCTGGAGCCGCTCGCTGGTTTTCCAGGCCTTGAAAGTCCAATGGGCGTTTCCGGGGTTTTCGGCCACCAGCCTGGCGGTACTGCACCAGGGCGTCGAGCAAAAGGTTTTGGGACTCGTAGGCTTCGGCCAGTAGGGCGCGGGCCTGCGGCAGGCGCGGGTTCCGGCTCAACGCCCGCTTCAGATGCTCTATTACCACGGCCGGGCGGCGGGCTTTGGCGGCCGCCAAGCCCAGCCGATAATCAGCCCGGTACACAGAGGAATCTAGAGCCAAAGCCCGCTGGTAGTACCACAAGGCACTATCCGGACGGCCGCGCAGCTCCAGGCGGCGGCCATAGTCATACTTCAGAAGCCCGGACGTGGTGTCGAGCCGCATGCCCAAGGCGGCGTAGCGAGCCGCGTCGTTGGGCACCCGCCAGGCATTGAGCAGGAAAGCCAGGCGATGCAAAATCTCGGGCTGGCGGGGGTCGCGGGCCAGGGCATCCTGCAGGTACTGGATGGCGGTGGAAGTGTCGGCTGTAGCGGCGTAGGCGAGGCCTTTGTAAAAGAGGGCGGCCGACTGGTTGGGGTCGAGGCGCAGGGTGCGGTCGAGGTTGTCGAGGGCGGCGGGATAGTTGCGGGCGGCTAGATGGGTTTCGCCTACGAGCAGGGGCAGCTCCGGGCCAGCGAAGCCCAGGTCGGCGGCCTTGCGGGCAGCGGCCAGCGCGGCCGGCAGTTTGCCCAAGGCCCGGTAGGCCCGCGCTTGCAGAAAATACAGGCTGCCGTCGGTGTCGTCAATATCCAGGGCCACGGCCACGTCGGTTAGGGCCGCGTTGGGCTGGCCAGCGGCCAGGCGCAACGTGGCGCGGCGGGCCAGCAGCGCGGTGTTGCGCGGCTTGCTGGCAATGGCGCCGTTCAGCTCATCGGCCTGCACACGCGGGCCGCTTTGCACCGTGGCTAGGTTCACCAGGGTGTCGGGCCGCTCGGTGGTTTCGGTGGAGCAGGCCGAGGCCGCCAGCGCCAGCAGCGGCAGGGTGACGAGCTGTAAAAACCGAAAGTGAAACATGGACAAGCGCAGCGAATGGCTGCAAAGTAAGAACTCAGAAAATACACCGATGCTTCGGACCCATTCTAAACAAGCTCCCAACAGCACAAGTGCGGCCCACCACCAAAAGCAGGCGCACGGCTATTCCTCCTGGCTTACTGAGCCCGGGGCCGGTTTAAAGGAGTCCGGGCTTGCTTTGAGCAAAGGCGTGGCTTCGCGTAGCGTGCGCTTGTGGCTGCGGGCATCGGCGCGCAGCAGGGGCGGCAGCATTTGCTGGCACAGGCGGCTTATCACCAAATCTTCGCTGGTAATTGGCGGGATTTTCTGCGCCTCCTGCAGCACCTCAATGGCGCGGCGGCGGCGGCCTGGTAGCGGCACATGCGGGCGAGGTCGTAGCAGTACTGCAGGTTCTGGGGTGCCAGCTTGCGGGCTTTTTCCAGATTATCCATGGCCTTGCGGCTGTCGCCCCCATCGGGCACGTCGCCGAGCACAATTTTGCTGTAGGCCCGCTCGAGCAGGTTGTAGTGGGCCACGCGGTACTGCCACCGGCCCAGCAGCTGCCAGGCTTCGGCCATATCGGGGCGGCGCTGGGTGGCCAGGTACACGTGCGAGCGCAGGTCGCGGAAAGCTTTCAAGCGGGCTCCGGCCTTGTACAGCGTGGCCTGGCTGAACAGGGCCAGCGCCACGGCGTAGTTGCTTTCGCCGCCTTCGGGCTGAATCATTAAGGCGCGGTCGGCGTACAGGCGGGCCGCATCGAAGTACGAAGACTTGCGGGTTTCGTCGGAATAGCGGCTGCCTATTTTAACGCTGAGCACGGCGGCCTGCCAGAGGGAAAAGTAATGGTTGGGCGACGTTTTGAGCACTTCCTGGTAGATGGCCAGGGCTTCCGAATCCTTGAAGCGTTGGGTCAGATTGACCGCCTGAAACAGCTTTTCCTGCACCGCCGGCGGGTCCGCCGGCAAGGGTTGGGCCACTCGGGTAACCTTGGCAACGGGCTTGCGCAGGCGCGGCCTTATCTGACCAGATGCCGGCTGCGCGGCTACGCTACACACCACCAGGGCCCCACACAGCCAGCTTCGCCACCGCCCGGGGATTGAGCCAAACAGGGGACGCAACCAGAAAGCGAAAAGCATAAGGACTAGGGAAAAACTCATCACCGCAAACGCGGGCTGGAACCGTTAGATTCAGTATGGCCGGAGCCGTCGGGTTTCAGCTCAATTCTATCAATTCTAAAAGCGAAGCGTAAGCAGCGCCTGTCGATAAGGAGCCACTTACGCTTCACTGCCGATGGCGTTCAGGCTTAAAACAGCCCCAGCCTGCGCCTTGGGCCGCTTGAGCAGCTCGCGGGCCTGGGCTACTTCTTCGGCCGTCACGTCCACCGGGCTCGTCGATTCGGGCCGGTCGGCGGGCGCGGCTTCTCCCCCATTTTCGCCCGGCTTGGGCCCGGCCGCGGCTACCCGCCGCTTGGCTACCTCGCGGCGCTGCGGCTCGGGGCCTTCGTCGGTGAGCAGGGTAAGGGCGTGGACTTTGAAGTAGTTGAGCTTGTTGCCCATGGCCTTCCAGCCCTTCACGTCGATAAATTCGTTGAGCTTGATTTTCTCGGTTTCCTTGTCGGCCTTTTTGTCCTTCTGGATTTTCACTTCCACCAGCGGCTCGGGGTTGGCCGTCACGGCCAGCAGCTTCGAGCCTTTGGTTTCGGAGATGAAGGTGAAGCGCTTGCCCAGCGTACTGGTCTCAATGCGGAAACGCTTGATATAATGAATTTTGGTTTCGCCATCCACGTACACGGCCGAGAGTACCGTCTCGGGCTCGTACTTGCGCAACAGCACAATATTGGGCACATCGTAGTGGTTGGCCGGGTCGGGCGTGGTCAGCTCGTAGCTGCCGTCCTTGAAGACGACCAGCACGTGGTTTTCGGTATCGAACGTGCCCAGGTAGCGGCCGTGACCCGCCGTGTTGAGCCGGCCCACCACGCTGTCGAAGAAGATTTCGCGGCCGCCGAGCGTGGAGTCGCCCAGGGTTTTCTGCGTGATTTTCTTAATGGGCTGCTTGGTCACGATGTTGCCCATCGAGCCCTTGCCCTTGATGGCGAGCTCGGCAAAATCAAAGTCAAACTGCTTCACCCGCGCCGGCGCCTTGTCGCTGAGCTGAATGCTCACGATTTCAGACTCGGAATTGGGGTTGGCGGTTAGATAGAGGGTTTTGGTGCCCTTAGTTCCCTTGGTAAGGTCGTAGGTTTTGTCGCGCGTGATGCCCGACACCAGGAAGCGTTTGGCAAAGCTGATGCCCGAGGCGCCGTCGAGGTACACCATGTTGTACACCAGCCGGTCGTCGTTCTTGTTGTACACGCCCACGTGCAGAATGTCACGGCCCACGAAGGTCTTTTCGGCAATCTTGGTCACCGTGAACGTGCCGTCGCGCTTAATGGCGATGATGTCGTCCAGGTCGGAGCAGTCGCACACGAATTCATCCTTTTTGAGGCCGTATCCCACGAAACCGTCCACGCGGTTCACATAGAGTTTTTGGTTGGCAATGGCCACTTTTTGGGCCGTCACCACGTCAAAGGTGCGGAGCTGGGTTTTGCGCTCACGGCCCGCACCGTACTTCTTGAGCAAGCCCTCAAAGTAATTGATGGCGTAGCGGGTCAGGTTGGCGAGGTGGTCGGCAACTTCGGCCAGCTCAGCTTCGAGGCGCTGAATGTATTCGTCGGCCTTGAAACCGTCGAATTTCGAGATGCGCTTGATGCGGATTTCGGTCAGGCGCGTGAGGTCTTCTTCTTCGATGGGGCGGCGCAGCACAATGCGGGTGTCGTCGGCCTTGGCCTTCTCCCCTTCGATGCGCACGAATTTCTTCAGGCCTTTGTCGATGGTTTCGAGAATATCTGCCCAGGTTTCGCACTCCTCAATCTTGCGGTAAATGCGGTTCTCAATGAAAATCTTCTCGAGCGAAGCGTTGTGCCACTTCTCCCACAGCTCGTCCTGCCGGATTTCCAGCTCGCGCTCCAGCAGGCGCACGGTGGCCTTGGTGCTTTGGCGCAGCACGTCCTCCACGCCCACAAAGCGGGGCTTGTCGTCGATGATGACGCAGGTGTTGGGCGAGATGCTGATTTCGCAGTCGGTGAAGGCGTACAGCGCGTCCATGGTCAGGTCGGGCGAGACGCCGGCGGGCAGCTGCACCTGGATTTCCACGTCGGCCGCCGTGTTGTCGACCACCTTCTTAATCTTGATTTTGTTGGCTTCTGAGGCCTTCACGATGCTTTCCATCAGCGCCGTGGTGGTGGAGCCGTAGGGAATGTCGCGGATGATGAGCAGCGTCTTGTCGACCTTCTCGATGGTGGCACGCAGGCGGATTTTGGCCCCGCGCATGCCCGAGTTGTAGTTGCTTACGTCGCACAAGCCACCGGTCGAGAAGTCCGGAAACAGCTGCACCTCGCGGCCCCGCAGCACGTCGATGCTGGCCTTGCACAACTCGCGGAAGTTGTGGGGCATAATCTTGGTGCTCAAGCCCACGGCAATGCCTTCCACGCCCTGCGCGAGTAGCAGCGGGAATTTCACGGGCAGCGTGGTGGGCTCGCGCTTGCGGCCGTCGTAGCTCAGCTGCCACTCGGTGGTGTCGGGGTTAAACACGACATCCAAGGCAAACTTGCTCAGGCGGGCTTCGATGTAGCGGGGCGCGGCGGCGCCGTCGCCGGTGCGCACGTCGCCCCAGTTGCCCTGGGTTTCGATGAGCAGGTCTTTCTGGCCGAGGTTCACCATGGCGTCGCCGATGCTGGCGTCGCCGTGCGGGTGGTACTGCATGGTTTGGCCGATGACGTTGGCCACCTTGTTGAAGCGGCCGTCGTCCATCTCCTTCATGGCGTGCAGGATACGCCGTTGCACGGGCTTCAAGCCGTCTTCAATGGCCGGCACGGCCCGCTCCAGAATCACGTACGAGGCATAGTCCAGAAACCAGTTCTGGTACATGCCTTTCACCGTGGCCACGTCGTGAATGGTCTCGCCGGGGGCGAATTTGGGCTCCTCCTCGGTTTCGGGCTCCGGCACGGTATCAATGGCCAGATGCACAGTGGGCGTTTCGCCAAACAAGTCGCTCACATCGGTTGGCAGGCTCCCGGCGTCGGCAGCGGTTTGCTCGGCCGCTTGTTCTATGGCTTGCTCGGCGGCATCCTGGTCCGCGAGGCTGGCAGGTTCGGAGGCATCGGCCGCCGCGGCGGGCGAGAACGCCGAGAGGTCAAAATCGACCGAATCGCCGGACTGCAAAAAATTCTGGTCGGGAGTATCGGAAGCAGGAGTATCGAGAGTAGCCACGAGGTAAACGAAAGAGGTCGGCGAACTGCCGTCAAAAATACCGGAATCAGCGCGGAGCGCAACAAATTACAATTCCAACCGCAGTCGGAAAGTTCCCAAAATTATTAGCGCGCTCTGCTAAATAGCCTTATTCACCAGGCAAGGCAAAACGGGCATATGTTTCAAATTACGGCAATTATTCGGCAAAAAGCAAGCTAATCTCAATAGCCAGCCCAACACGGCTGTTGCCAGCAAAAAGCTCGGCAATTAACCCATAAATTCAAAACGAAAAAAGCCCGAGCCAATGGCCCGGGCTTTTCCGTGGAATGTGCCGACTAGTCTACCCCTAGGCGGCGATTCAAACGTACGAATAAAAACGTATAACACAAAACCTCGCTCGGTACTATCCGGTATTTTTTTCAGCGAAAAAGTTGAGCCGGCTCAGCTAATGCAGGCATTTGGGACCTGTAACTCAACCCGTAAATTTCAGAACATTATCCCCGCCCTACCGGGCCTGAAGTGAGGGCAAAACGAAGGAGCGGGCCCTCTAAATACGTAGAGGAAGTTGAATATATTATTCCTAATAAAACATAATTCTTTTGCCCCGCGCGTGGGTACAGCATTCTACCTGGTAGGACATTGTGACGCCGCAGCGGGGTTAGATGGTAGTCAAGGGCACCGCTACCCGCACCCGGAAGCCGGTCACGGTGCCATCCGGGGCCAGGTCCGGGCCCGTGGTGGCGGCCCCGCCCATGGCCGTGGCGCGGGCGTCGATATTGGCCAGTCCCGGGTCGTTGGGCTGGTCGGCGGCAGCAGGGCTTAGGGCTAGAGCGGGCGTCCGGTTGTCGAAAACATCGAGGACGAGCCTGGGGGCCTTCGAGCCGGATGCGCACGCAAACCCGGGTCGCGCCTGCAGCATGCTTCACCAGACTTTGCAAGCTTTCCTTATAAATCAAGTACAGGTTGCGCCGCAGCCGGGCCGGCAGGCGGTTGGCGGGTATCACGTCGGGCACTTTGAAGGACAGCTCGATGCCGTGCGGGGCCAGCACCTCGTGCGCATAGTCCCGCATGCGGGTCAGCAGGTCGCTCAGGAAATCGTTTTGGGCATCCAGGCTCCACACCACGTCGTTGAGCTGGCGCACGGCGGTGCGGCTGGCGTCGGAAAGGCGGCTAATCTGCAAGCGCTGGCCGGCCGCATCGGCAAGGCCTTCCTGCAGCAAGTTGCTTTGCAGGCTGATTTGCCGCAGCAGCAGGCCCACGTCGTCGCGCAGGTCGGCGGCGAGGCTCGCCCGCAGGGCCTTGACGCGCGCGGATTGGCGCCGCCGGTACCGCCAAAACAGGACTGACGCCAATACCACGGCTACCAATGTGAGGCTGGTCAGGCCAATGAGCTGGTTCTGCTGGCGCAGGTTTTCGAGCTCGCGCTGCTGGTTTTGCAGGCGGGCTTGCTGGGTGAGCAGCTTGATCTGGGCCTGCTTCTGCCCCAGCTCAAAGTTGAGCTGCAGGCCGGCCGTGCGGCGGGTGGTGGCTTCGCTGAGCAGGCTGTCGTTGAACACCTTGCGGCCGATGGAAGCCACGTAGGCCCGGGCAAAATCTTTGCGCGCGGCAAAAGCCAGGGCCAGGACCTCGTTGGCCGCCCGGCCGCCTTCCAGGAAGCGCACCCGCTGGCTGGCCTGCAGGCTGCGCTGCCCGTAAATAATGGCGCTGTCGGGCCGGCCCATGCGGAGGAAGGCCCGCGCCAGCACCCCTGGGCCCGCGGAATGGCCAACAGCTGCCCCGCCGCAATGGACTGTCGCAGCGCCGGGTACCCCAGGGCCAGCGCTTCGGCGAACTTGCCCTGCCGCTCGCTCACCTCGGCCAGGTTGAGCTGCATGGCCAGCACATCGGGCGCACTGCCCAGGCGCTGGCTCAGGGCCATGCTTTGGGTGTAGTACAGGCGGGCGGCGGCCCATTGCTTCTGGCTGCGGCACACGTCGCCGAGCCCGGCCAGGGCCAGGTTGATGCGGTCGGGGTAATCCTGGTGCCGGGCCACCTGCAAGGCATCCAGCAGATAGTCGCGGGCGTGGGCATAGTCGCCCAGCTTGTTGAAAGTGCCCCCGGCCTGAATTTTCAGGCTCGTGTTGAACCGCCGGGTACCGCTGGTGACGGGCAGGGCCAGCCCCTGCAGGCAGTACGACAGGCTGGCGGCGTACTGGCCCTGCTGGTCGGCCACCAGGGCCAGGCGCCCCAGGCAGCGCACCTCCCCGCCCAGGTCGTGCACCCTGGCAAACTCCTGGCGGGCTTCGCGCAGCAGCTTTATGGCGAGCGGGTACTCGGCCAAAGTGATGTGGTAGTCGGCCAGGTCCAGCAGGGTTTCGGCCAGCAAGTCCCGGCTGGCCACGCGCCGGGCCAGCCGCACGGCTTCTTCCAGCACGGGCCGCGCGGCCTGTACGTTCTGCAGCTTCACCGTACGGGCCAGTTCGGTGAGCAGAATCACCCGGGCCGTGTCCAGTTGCGGATGCGCCCGCACCAGGGCCCGCATGCTGTCGATGCGGCGCAGCGGTGCCACCCGTGTATTGGCTGGGCGTGGGCTGTTTTCCGATGCCTGATGTTGGGCAGCCGCGGGCAGCGCGCCCCACATGCAAAGCACAGCGGCAAAAAATGCAGTCCGGCCCCCTATCAGTATTCGCATTGGCTTCAGCAATCAGCCCATAAATGTACTAGTGCCAAACTTTTAATTCGCCATGGAAATGGCGTTGAAAGCATTTTTTAGGTACGGCTCCATCCATAAATTATAATTCCCACTAGCTGCCACATTCAGCTCAAGGCTGAAAGAGCTTCAAAATTACTGCCCCGCTATAGTTCGTTGAGCTGATTTTGAACTGCCCAACAACCCGAACGCCCCACCTGGCGAAGGCCAAATGGGGCTTTTGGATTAAGCTGGATTTGCCAACCGGGCAGTTACGCCAGCTCGGCTTCGACTACTTCGGCTACGGGCAGCACGTCGCTGGTTATGAGGTCCTTTTCCAGGCGCAGGTTGTCGATAATGAAGTTCTGCCGGTCGGGGGTGTTTTTGCCCATGTAGTAAGTCAGCACCTGCTGAATGCTACGGTCCGACTGCAGAATCACCGGCTCGAGCTTGATGTTATCGCCGATGAACTTGCCGAACTCCTCGGGCGAAATCTCGCCCAGGCCCTTGAAGCGGGTGATTTCGGGGTTCTTGCCCAGCTTGCGCATGGCGTTCTGCTTTTCCTGCTCATTGTAGCAGTAGATTGTTTCCTTCTTGTTGCGCACCCGGAACAGCGGCGTTTCCAGGATAAAGACGTGGCCGTTGCGCACCAGGTCGGGGAAGAACTGCAGGAAGAACGTGAGCAACAGCAGCCGGATGTGCATGCCATCGACGTCGGCGTCGGTGGCCACCACCACGCGGTTGTAGCGCAGGTGCTCGATGCCTTCCTCGATGTTGAGGGCGTGCTGCAGCAGGTTGAGCTCCTCGTTTTCGTACACGATTTTCTTCTTGAGCCCGAAGCAGTTCAGCGGCTTGCCGCGCAGACTGAACACGGCCTCCAACTCCACGTTGCGGCTTTTGGTGATGCTGCCCGATGCGGAGTCGCCCTCCGTGATGAAAAGCGTAGTGAGCAGCTCCTTTTCGGCGCCGTCCTTGGCGTTTTCGCCCAGGTGGAAGCGGCAGTCGCGCAGCTTGCGGTTATGCAGGTTGGCTTTCTTGGCGCGCTGGTTGGCTAGCTTCTTTACGCCGGCCATGTCCTTGCGCTCCCGTTCGCTCTGCATGATGCGCTTGAGCAGGGCATCGGCCGTGGCGGGGTTCTTGTGCAGGAAGTTGTCGAGGTGCTCCTTCACGAAGTCCAGGATAAAGCCGCGCACCGTGGGGCCGTCCTCGCCCATGTTGATGGAGCCCAATTTGGTCTTGGTCTGGCTTTCAAACACCGGCTCCTGCACCCGCACCGAAATGGCGCCGATAATGGAGCTGCGC
Organism: Hymenobacter humi; assembly: GCF_042665855.1. Classification (NCBI taxonomy): domain Bacteria; kingdom Pseudomonadati; phylum Bacteroidota; class Cytophagia; order Cytophagales; family Hymenobacteraceae; genus Hymenobacter; species Hymenobacter humi. Next base: position 3,055,889 of record NZ_JBHTEK010000001.1, read on the forward strand.
ACGTCGGCCGCATCGAAATCCTTTTTGTAGAATTCGCGCACAGCCTTCACCACCGCCTCGCGGAAGGCAGCCAGGTGGGTGCCGCCCTGGGTGGTGTACTGGCCGTTCACGAAGGAGTAATACTCCTCGCCGTAGTCGTTGCCGTGGGTCATGGCCATCTCAATATCCGGCCCTTTCAGGTGGATGATGGGGTAGCGCAGGTGCTCCACATCGGCCTTGCGGGCCAGCAGGTCGAGCAGGCCGTTTTCGGAGTAATACTTCTGGCCATTGAAGTTGATGGTCAGGCCCGCATTCAGGTAAACGTAGTTCCAGATTTGATTTTCGAGGTACTCCGGGATGAAGCGGTAGTTCTTGAAAATGGTATCGTCGGGCTGGAAGGTGACCAGCGTGCCGTTGCGCTGGCTGGTTTTCTGGGGCTTGGGGTCGCTCACGAGCTTGCCCTGAGCAAACTCAGCGGCTTTCATGATGCCTTCGCGTACGCTCTGCACCAGGAAGTAACCGCTCAGGGCGTTCACGGCCTTGGTGCCCACGCCGTTCAGGCCCACCGACTTCTGGAACACCTTGGAGTCGTATTTGCCGCCGGTGTTGATTTTGCTTACCACGTCGACCACCTTGCCCAATGGGATGCCGCGGCCGTAGTCGCGCACTTGCACCCGCGAGTCCGAAATCTTGATGTCGATGGTGCGGCCGTGGCCCATCACGTGTTCGTCGATGCAATTATCGACCACTTCCTTCACCAATACGTAGATGCCGTCGTCGTAAGCAGAACCGTCGCCGAGTTTGCCGATGTACATGCCCGGCCGCAGGCGGATGTGCTCGCGCCAGTCCAGCGAGCGGATACTGTCTTCGTTATAGCCGTGGTCGGCGACTTTCACCTGTACTTCGTGGGCGTCAGTCTGTAGTTCGTCGTTCATTGGGGCAACTGTTGTCCAGTTTTTGGGTAAAATAACGCAGAAATTAGCAGCAGGGCAAGAAATATTGCCATCTCTTTTAGTATCATCCGGCTAATTTATTTAGTTTCCAACACCGCTCACTTGGCCCGGGTTCACTCCTATTCGCCCAGCCACCCGCATTCACTCTCTTTTTTCCTTCGCATGTTTCCTCCTCTAATCAATCGCGGCTCGGCGCACGCCCACGTGTCGCAGCAAAGCGGGGCCAATCCGGAAGCCAAGCTGGCACCCGTGATTCACTACACGTTTTTACTAATTGGGCTGTCGCTGCTCGTGTTTGTGCTCAACAAGCTCGACGATATTTTGCTGCCCTTGTGCTTCTCGGCGCTGCTCTCCACCCTGCTCCTGCCGCTGGTTACCAAGCTCGAAAGCAAGCGCTGGCCCCGGTCCCTTGCCATTTTGTTTGCCATCTTCTTGCTTATTGGGGGCATCGCCGGGCTGGTGATGGTCTTTGGCACCCAAATCATGGACCTGCGCGCCGAGCTGCCACTTATTCAGCAAAAGCTAGGGGTCATGTTAGACCAAGGCCAGCAGTGGCTGCACGACCGGTTTGGCATGCGCGTGATGAGCAAGGACGAGCTGATTGACTCCTCGTTGAGCTCGGCCAAGAAGTCGGCCGGGGGCTTTCTGGGAAGCACCATCAGCACCACGGCCGGCGTGCTGAGCGTGCTCACGCTGGTGCCCATCTACATTTTCTGCTTCCTATACTACCGCGACCACATGCGGCAGTTCATGTTCCGTTTTGTGGCGCCCGACAAGCGCACCACCGTGCTGCACACCATGGATAGCATCCAGACCGTGGTGCAGGCCTACATCACGGGGCTGCTCACGGTTATCGTCATCGTGGCCGTGCTCAACGCCATCGGCCTGCTGCTGCTGGGCGTGAAGTTCGCCATCTTCTTCGCCGTTTTTGCTTCGGTGCTGGCCGTCATCCCCTACATCGGCATCATGATTGGGGCCACCATTCCGGCCCTGATTACGCTGGTCGAAACCGGCTCGCCGGGCAAAGCGGCCGCCGTGGTGGGCGTGTTTGTGTTTGTGCAGTTCCTGGAAGGCAACTTCATCACGCCCATGATTACGGGCTCGAAAGTGAGCATCAACCCCATGGCCGCCATCGTGGCCCTGATACTGGGCGGCGAGCTGTGGGGCACGCCCGGCATGATTCTGAGCATCCCGCTGGTAGCCGTGCTCAAGGTGGTGTTTGACTCCGGTAAGGCCACCGAGCCCTGGGGCTTTTTGCTGGGCGACGTGACCGACGGCGAAGACACCAAAAAGGATAAATCGGACGACAAACCCAGCTTTCTGGGCAAGGCCTGGCACATGATAAAACGCATGTAAAGCCCGGCCGGCGGGCCTGCCTGAACGTAACCCCTGGCCTGCTTCGCAGTATAGTTTAGGACGTTTTCCTTTCCACTAAACTCTTTCTATCCATGGCTACGACCACCGAAACCACCGCCCGCGCCTACAACGACCTGGTTGAAATCAATAAAACCGGCGCTAAAGGCTACCAGGAAGCCGCCGAAGGCGTGAGCAACCCCAACTCAAATCGGAACTGAGCCGCCTGTCGCAGCAGCGGGCCAAGTTTGCCTCGGAGCTCACCCAGCGCGCCAGCCAGTACGGCCTGAGCATTCAGAACGACAACACCGTGGAGGGCCTGCTGACCGATGCCGCCGCCGCCGTGCACCACGGCTGGATTAACCTGAAATCGGCCATCACCGGCCAGAACGACTCGGCCATCCTGGGCGAGTGCGAAACCGGGGATTCCGTAGCGCTGAAAGCCTACGAAACCGCGCTGCAGTCGACCAACCTGCCCACCGAAGCCAAGAGCCTCATTGAGCAGCAGCACAGCCAGGTGCTCCAGGCCAAAAACTGGGTTACCCAGCAAAAAGGCAACGTGCGCCACTAACAACGTGGTCTGCTTTTAGCCCGTCTGATTAAGAAACACCAAGCCCCGCTGACTGCACGTCTTGCAGTCAGCGGGGCTTTTTCGTGCCCACTGCTGGCGTTTTTATAAAAGCCTGGGGACGGAATAGTAAGCGCCAGCTCCTATTAGGTTGAATTGGGCCAAATTAAGTAAAAAGTACGGAGATAAAAACCACGCTTAAACACGGAATAAATGCCAAGAAATACGCACTACATAGCTGATGGATAAATACTTAAATTTACATTCATCTTCTTTTCTCAGCGCTATGGATGCAAACTTGCCCACGCCTGCAGGCCAGCCCGGAAATTTGGATTTCACCGCTTCTGGCGCAGGCGGGGCCGGCGCCGGCCAGGCCCAGGCGCAGGGCGGCCGGGGCACCGAGCTGCCCACGCAGCCTGCCGGCGAGCATCTGGCTCACGGCGAGTGGGACCTGCACGAGCACGACGAGCACGAGCAGCACTGGCTGTGGAAGTACGTGTTCAGCCAGGACCACAAGCAAATTGCCAAGCAGTTTTTGATTACGGGTATCGCCTGGGCGTTTCTGGGCGGGGCGCTGTCCAGCATCATGCGCCTGCAGTTGGGCTGGCCCGATGCCACTTTCGAGTGGTTGCTGCCCATCCTGGGCAAGTGGGTACAAAACGGCAAAATAGACCCCGACTTCTACCTGGCCCTGGCCACCATGCACGGCACCATTATGGTGTTCTTCGTGCTCACGGCGGGGCTGAGCGGCACGTTTTCCAACCTGCTGATTCCGCTGCAGGTGGGCGCCCGCGACATGGCCTCGGGCTTCATGAACATGCTCTCGTACTGGTTTTTCTTCGTGTCGAGCGTCATCATGTTCTCGTCCCTGTTTATCGAAACGGGGCCGGCCGGCGTGGGCTGGACGATTTATCCCCCACTGAGCGCGCTGCCCCAGGCCATTCCGGGGGCGGGCTTTGGCATGACGCTGTGGCTCGTGGCCATGGCGCTGTTCATCGTATCGCAGCCTGCTGGGCGGGGTGAACTACGTGACGACGGTGATTAACCTGCGCACCCGCGGCATGAGCATGAGCAAGCTGCTGCTCACCATCTGGGCCTTTTTCCTCACGGCGGTGCTGGGCATTCTCTCGTTTCCGGTGCTGTTTGCCGCGGCCCTGCTCCTGATTTTCGACCGCTCGTTCGGCACCTCCTTCTTCCTGTCCGACATCTACATTGCCGGGCAGGCTTTGAGCAACCAGGGCGGTTCGCCGGTGTTGTTCCAGCACCTGTTCTGGTTTTTGGGCCACCCCGAAGTGTACATCGTCATCATGCCGGCCATGGGCATGGTAAGCGAGGTGATGGCCACCAACGCCCGCAAGCCCATCTTCGGCTACCGCGCCATGATTGGCTCGCTCATGGGCATCACCATGCTGTCCATTGTGGTGTGGGCCCACCACATGTTCGTGACGGGCATGAACCCCTTCCTCGGCTCGGTCTTCATGTTCCTGACGTTGATTATCGCCGTGCCCTCGGCCGTGAAGGTATTCAACTGGCTGGCCACGCTCTGGCGCGGCAACATCCGCTTTACCGCGGCCATGCTGTTCGCCATCGGCTTCGTGTCGACGTTCATTTCGGGCGGCCTCACGGGCATTATTCTCGGCAATGCCACGCTCGATATTCAGGTGCACAACACCTACTTCGTGATAGCCCACTTTCACATGGTAATGGGCGTCTCCGCCATGCTGGGGCTGTTTTGCGGTATCTACCACTGGTTTCCGAAGATGTTCGGCCGGATGATGGACGAGAAGTTGGGCTACATCCACTTCTGGCTGACGCTGATTGGGGCTTACCTGGTGTTTATACCCATGCACTACGTCGGCATCGCGGGTTTCCCGCGTCGCTACTACGCCTGGACCTCGTTCGACGCCTTCTCCCAGTTTGCGGATATGAACCGGTTTATCAGCACGGCGGCGGTACTGGTCTGGCTGGCTCAGTTTATTTTCCTGTTCAACTTCATCTACAGCATTTTCCGGGGCCGGCGCGCTCCCCAGAACCCGTGGCACTCGAACACGCTGGAATGGACCACGCCCGTGAACCCCGGCCACGGCAACTGGCCCGGCGCCATTCCCTACGTGTACCGCTGGCCCTACGACTACAGCAAGCCCGGCTCCGAAGTGGACTTCATCCCGCAGAACGTGCCGCTCTCGCAAACCCGCTCCTCCAACCTGCAGTTTGAGCAGGAAAGCCCCGAATAACGCGAGCCGGGAGTGGTGCGTAACCAGTTGAAGCCCCGCCCGGGCGGCCCAATGGCGGGCTGCCCGGGCGGGGCGTTGCTATGCTGTAAAACTGGCTCAACCGATGAGCCACCCAACTACCACAGCGCCTTCACCCTGCACAATTCCTGGCGCCGGCCAGCCGCGACTGCAACCTTCTGCCCAGCTAAATTTGTTAGTCTTCTTTCCGACCACCTTCCCGCCCCTGCGATTTGTACGCCATTATTGACCTTGAAACTACCGGCGGGCAGCCTACCCAGGACCGCATCACCGAAATAGCGATTTACATCCACGACGGTGAGAAAATCGTGGACGAGTACGCCACGCTCCTCAACCCGGGCCGGGCCATTCCGCCGTTCATCACACAGCTCACCGGCATCACCAACGACATGGTGAGCGACGCGCCCAAGTTCCACGAAGTGGCCCGCAAGGTGGTGGAAATGACCGAAGGCTGCGTGTTTGTGGCCCACAACGTGCGGTTCGACTACTCGTTTCTGAAAAAGGAATTCGCCGACCTGGGCTACAACTACTCGCGCAAAACCCTGTGCACGGTGCGCCTGAGCCGCTCGCTCATTCCCGGCCAGCCCAGCTACAGCCTCGGCAAGCTGTGCCAGAACATCGGAATTGAGCTGGAGAACCGCCACCGCGCCGCGGGCGACGCCCACGCCACGGCTATCCTGTTTGGCCGCCTGCTCAAGATTACCCAGGAAAGCGAAACCGTGCCCCACGGCACCGACACCAGCCACACCCTGGCCCGTGTGGATGCACTGGCACCCGCCGGCCGCCGGCCCGATGCCACCAAGGCACCCTCGCCCAAGCGCGTGGCCGCCGTGCAAACCGCCATTCGGGAAGCGCTGATGCCGCCGCTCTTGCCGGCTGCGGTGGTGGCGAATCTGCCGCAGGCAACGGGCGTGTACTACTTCCACAACGAAGCTGGCGAAGTGATTTACGTGGGCAAGAGCATCAACATCTACAAGCGCATCCAGCAGCATTTTGCCATCGACGTAAAGTCGCGTAAGAGCCTGGAGTTTAAGAATTCCATTGCCGACATCACCTGGGAGCTCACCGGCTCGGAGCTGGTGGCGCTGCTCTACGAGTCGCACCTGATAAAACAGCTCAAACCGGCCTACAACCGGGCCCAGCGCCGTTCGGTGTTCCCAGCGGGCATCTACCTGCGCGTGAACGAGCAGGGCTACAAATGCCTGGCTTACGGCCGCGCCGACGCCCGCAACGCCGAAATCCCCATCATCGCGCTGGGCAATCAGTACAAGGCCCAGGGCTTTCTGTACCACAAGGTGGCCAAGTACAACCTCTGCCAGAAGCTCTGCGGCCTCTATAAAACCCAGGGCCCGTGCTTCGACTACCAGGTGCACCGCTGCCAGGGCGCCTGCGTGGGCCAGGAGTCGCCGGAGACCTACAACCTGCGCGTAGACGAGGCTATCGACAGCATCAGCTACGAGCACGAAACCTTCGTGGTCATCGGCGCCGGCCGCACCGAGCTGGAAAAGAGCATCGTGCTGATAGAAAACGGGCGCTACCGCGGCTTCGCCTACGTCGACGAGACGTTCTCGGCCCGTAAACTGGCTGATTTCCGCGACGTCATCCAGCCCTTCACCGACAATAAGGACACGCAGCAGATTATCCGAAACCATTTGCGCACCAAGCACAAGGGCGAGCGGGTGAAGGTGTTTGGCTGATTTTTGGACTGGTTTGCCTAAAGGCTGGTTGGTCAATGCTTCCCCTTGAGAATAACGTCATGCCGAGCGCAGCCGAGGCATCTCGCCCGCCGGAACCTCACCCCCGGCCCCCTCCATAAGAGAAAGGAGCCACGGCACAAGCTTTTAGCTCAATTTTAAGCAAAAAGGCCCGGCTCAATTGAGGCGGGCCTCTCTATTTCGGTTAACGTCAGGCTCCCCTCTCTTTTGGAGAGAGGCCGGGGGTGAGGTTCCGGCGAGCGAGATGCCTCGGCTGCGCTCGGCATGACGTTCCTTTTGGAAACCGTTTAATTCATTTATAAAAAAACGCCCTGCCAAATATGCGACAGGGCGCTTTTAGTTGCGATGAATTGAAGCCTACTTCTTGCCGGCCAGAATCTCCTCGACCACCAGCGGGTCAAGCAGCGTAGATACGTCGCCCAGGTTGCTGGTTTCGCCTTCGGCTACTTTGCGCAGGATGCGCCGCATGATTTTGCCGGAGCGGGTTTTGGGCAGGCCCGAGACGATTTGAATCTTGTCGGGCTTGGCGATTTTGCCGATTTCGGCCACCACTGTTTCGATGATGCTGGCTTCGTAAATGCTCCGTTCGGCGTGCGTGTGGGGCACGCCGTCCTGGCAGATTACGTAGGCGTAGATGCCCTGGCCCTTCACATCGTGCGGGTAGCCCACCACGGCCGACTCCACCACGTACTCGTTCTGGTTGATGGCGTTCTCGATTTCGGCCGTGCCGAAGCGGTGGCCGCTCACGTTGATGACGTCGTCGACGCGGCCGATGATTCGGTACAAACCTTTTTCGTCGCGGCGGGCGCCGTCGCCGGTGAAATAGTAGCCGGGATACGGCTGGAAGTACGTCTGGCGGGCCCGCTCGTGGTCGCCCCAGGTGGTGCGGATGATGCCCGGCCAGCTGGCCTTGATGGCGAGGTAGCCTTCCTGGTCGTTGCCCTCGATTTCGGTGCCGTCCTGGTTCAGGAGCACGGGCTGCACGCCGGGCAGCGGCAGGCCGGCGCGGGCCGGCACGCTGGGCGTGATGCCCGCCAGGGCCGAAATCATGATGCCGCCGGTTTCGGTCTGCCACCAAGTATCCACGATGGGGCAGCGGCCCTTGCCCACGTGCTGGTGGTACCAGTGCCAGGCTTCCTCGTTGATGGGCTCGCCCACGGAGCCCAGCACCCGCAGGCTGTGCAGCGAGTAGCTCAACACGTTGTCGAGCGGGGTGGCCATGAGGCTGCGAATGGCCGTGGGCGCCGTGTAGAAAATCGTGACGTTGTGCTTGTCGATGACCTCCCAGAAGCGGCCGGCGCTCGGGAACGTGGGCACGCCCTCAAACTGCAGCGACGTGGCGCCCGCCAGCAGCGGCCCGTAAATCAGGTAGCTGTGGCCCGTCACCCAGCCGATGTCGGCGGTGCACCAGTACACGTCGTTTTCCTCTACCTGAAACACGTTGCGGAACGTGTAGTCGGCCCAGAGCATGTAGCCGGCCTGGCTGTGCACCACGCCCTTGGGCTTGCCGGTGCTGCCGCTGGTATAAAGAATAAAGAGCGGGTCTTCGGCCGACATTTCTTCGGCCGGGCAGGTGTGGGAGGCGTCTTTAGCTTCGTCGTGGTACCACACGTCGCGGCCTTCGTGCATGTGCACGGGCCAGCCCAGGTGCTCCACCACAATCACGCGCCGCACCCCGGGGCAGCTTTCCAGGGCCTCGTCGACCACGCTTTTCACCGGAATCTGCTTGGAGCCGCGGTTCAGGCCGTCGGCCGTGAGCACAACTTCGGCGGCGGCATCGTTTACCCTATCGGCAATGGCGTGGGCCGAGAAGCCGGCAAACACCACCGAGTGCACTGCCCCGATGCGGGCGCAGGCCAGCACGGCCACCGCCAGCTGCGGAATCATGGGCATGTAGATGATAACCCGGTCGCCCTTTTCCACGCCGTTGGCGTGCAGCACGTTGGCAAACTGGCATACCTGCTGGTAGAGCTCGCGGTAGGTCAGGCGCAGGTGGCGGGTTTTGGGGTCGTTGGGCTCGAAGATGAGGGCCAGCTTGTTGCCGCGCTGGGCCAGGTGGCGGTCCAGGCAGTTTTCGGTGATGTTCAGGCGGGCCCCGTCAAACCAGGTGCTGTTGCCTTCCGGCGAAAATTGCCCGCCGCGCACGCTGTTCCACTTGCGCCGCCAGGTGAAAGGCTCGGCCACGGCGGCCCAAAACGCGTCCGGGTCTTCCACCGACTGCTTGTATGCGGCGTGGTATTCGGCCAGCGTGCGAATGCGGGGGTGTTTGGGAGTCGTTTCAGTCATAGTAAAGAGAGTGCGAGGAGATTAGAAAAAGGTTGGGGTGAAAGCTTAGATGGCACAATCCGAAGCGTTTTCCAGGGCCGAGCCGATGCCCCGCCGCTGGAAAACCGCACTGATTTCGTCGAGAATTTGCGGGTCGTCGATGGTGGAAGGCACTACCACGCCCTCGCCGTCGGCCAGCTGGCGCAGGGTTTTGCGCAGAATCTTGCCCGAGCGGGTTTTGGGCAGGCGCTTCACCACGACCACCGAGCGGAAGCAGGCCAGCGCCCCGATTTGGGTGCGCACGCTGCTCACCAGCTCCCGCTCCACGGCCTCCTCCCCGATGGCTTGCCCGTCTTTAAGCACCACCAGGCCCAGCGGCACCTGCCCGCGCAGCGAATCGGCAATACCGAGCACAGCGCACTCGGCCACTGCGGGGTGCGCGGCCATGATTTCCTCCATCTCGCCGGTGCTCAGGCGGTGGCCGGCCACGTTGATGACGTCGTCGACGCGGCCCATAATGTAGACGTAGCCGTCGGCGTCGCGGTAGCCGCCGTCGCCGCTCAGGTAGTAGCCGGGAAAGGTGTTCAGGTACGATTCCTGGAAGCGCAGGTCGTCGTTCCAGAGCGTGGGGAAGCAGCCGGGCGGCAGCGGCAGCTTCACGGCCACCAGGCCGGTGGTGCCCGCGGGCACAGGCTCGCCGGCCTCGTCCAGAATCTGCACGTCGTAGCCCGGCACGGGGTGGCCGGCGCTGCCGGCGCGGGCGGCGGCATGCCCTCCAGCCCCACCAGCGTGGCGAGCATGGGCCAGCCCGACTCGGTTTGCCACCAGTGGTCGATAACGGGCACGCCGAGCAGCTGCCCGGCCCAGTCGTACGTGGCGGGGTCGCAGCGCTCGCCGGCCACAAACAGGTGGCGCAGGCCACTCAGGTCGTGGTGGCGGGCCAGCCGGCCCTCGGGGTCTTCTTTTGATGGCCCGAATGGCGGTGGGCGCCGTGAACATCACCTTGGCCTGGTGCTCGGCTACCAGCCGCCAAAACGTGCCGGCATCGGGTGTGCGCACGGGCTTGCCTTCAAACAGCACCGAAGTGCAGCCCCGCAGCAGCGGCCCGTACACAATATAGGAATGACCCACGGCCCAGCCAATGTCGGAGCCCGTGAAGATGGTTTCGCCGGGCGCCAGCCCATACACGGCCTGCATGCTGAAGCGCAGCGCCACCGCGTGCCCGCCGTGGTCGCGCAGCACGCCCTTGGGCCGGCCCGTGGTGCCGCTGGTGTACAAAATATACAGTGGGTGCGTGCCCGGCACCGGCACCGCCTCCACCGGCGTGGCCCGCAGCAGCTCCGCGTAGTCCACGTCGCGCTTAGCCTGTAATTCCGCCGTCACGAAATCGCGCTGCAATACCACCACGTGCGCCGGCTGAAAAGCCGCTTGCTTAATGGCCTCGTCCACCAGGGGCTTGTAGGGAATGACGCGGTCAAATTCGATGCCGCCCGAAGCGCAGATGATGGCCCGGGGCTGGGCATCGTCGATGCGCACAGCCAGGCTCGTGGGGCGCAAACCCGCCGAATACCACCGAGTGCACGGCCCCGATGCGGGCGCAGGCCAGCATGGCCACCACGGCTTCGGGCAGGTTGGGCATGTAGATGATAACCCGGTCGCCCAGGCCCACGCCGAGAGCGCGCAGGCCGCCGGCAAACCGCGCCGTCAGGTCCAGCAGGCTCGGCATAGGTGTAGGTGCGCAGCGTCTTCGTGACCGGCGAGTCGTACACCAGGGCCGGCTGGGTGCCGCGGCCCTGCTGCACGTGCTCATCCAGGCAGAGAAACGAGGTGTTCAGCCACCCATCGTGAAACCAGCGGTAAAATCCCTTTTCGTCTTGCGTGAGCGGCTCGGTGGGCCGCTTATGCCAATTCAGGAGGTGGGCCTGGGCCAGCCAGAACCCGGCCGGGTCGGCCAGGCTGGCGGCGTGGGTCGCAGCGTAAGAACAAGCAGGTTTCATGGCGGGTGGGATTGGGCGGGGGAAGAACGACTAAATGGGGACAGCGAGCAGGCTCGCGCACTTTCTCCATCAACTGGCGGGTGCTGAAGGGTTTGGGAATATACAAATCCGCCCCCACTTCGTAGCCCTTTTTTATATCCGGCTCGCGGCTTTTGGCCGAGAGGAAAATGACTTTGGTGCCGGCGCGGTTGGACTGCTCCCGCAGCTTCTGGCACACCTGGTAGCCGTCCACGTCGGGCATCATGACATCAAGCAAGACCAGGTCGTACGGCGTTTGAGCAATGGCCGCCAGCGCCTCGGTGCCGTTGCGGGCAATGCCCACCTGGTAGCCGTTTTTGCGCATCAGAAATTCCAGGGACATGACAATATTGGGCTCGTCGTCAACTATCAAAATATGCGGAGTTTTCATAACTCATGGGAAGGGAGCGGTAACAAAAGCGGGGTTAACTGACGAGCTCGGGGGTGCTCACCAAGGGCAGCTCCACGAAAAACGTGGCGCCCTGGCCGGGCTGGCTTTCTACCCAGAGGCGGCCGTAGTGCAGGTCAATAATCTTTTTGGTGATGGCCAGGCCCAGGCCGGTGCCTTCGGGTTTGCGGGTGGTCTGGTTTCGGGCCTGGAAGAACTTCTCGAAAATGTGGTGCTGGTCGCCCAGCGCAATGCCTTTGCCATTATCGGCGATGATGAGGGTGATGACCTGAGCGTGGGAGTGCGGGGCTGCGCGCAGCGGCGGCTCGGCGCACGTCACCGCGAGGCTGATGCGGCCGGAGCCATCGGCCCGGCACGCTTTGATGGAGTTGGACAGCAGGTTTACCAGTACCTGCATCAGCCGGTCGCGGTCGGCGGGCAGGGCGGGCAAATCGGGCGGAACGCTTATTTCCAGCTCAATATTCTTGTCGCGCAGCAGCTGACCCACGGCGTCCACGGCTTCGTTGAGCAGGTCGGCCACGGGCACGGGCGTGCGCTCCAGCGTGGCCTGGCCCGACTCGAACTTCTCCAAATCGAGCACCAGCGAAATCAGGCGGGTGAGGCGCTCGGACTCGCGGCCGATGGTGAGCTGAAACCGCTGGCGCTCGGCTTCTTCCAGGTCGGGGTTGTCGGCCAGGATTTCGGCCAGCGCCCGGATGCTGGTGAGCGGCGTGCGCAGCTCGTGCGTCACGGTGTACAGAAATTCGTCCTTGCGCTGGTCCAGGGCCTGCAGCTGGTCGTAGGCGGCACGCAGGCTCGTCGGTGAGGCGCTGGAGCTGGCGCGACTGCTTCTGGAGCTGGCGGTTGGCTTCGAGCAGGCTGCTGGCTTTCGCGTAGGATGCCCACCACGTTGTCGTAGTTAATTTGCTCGGCCCCGGCCACCGAGGCCACCAGCATCCGGGCGCTGGCCGGACCCAGGCTGCCGGCCAGCAGCTTTTCGGCGTAGGTGAGCAGGCGCGGGTCGGCCGAGGCGAGGTGCTGGGCCGGAACCGCAGGTGAGTCGTTGGGCAGCGCCAGGGCGTCCGGAAAACGATTGGCAAAAGCGCGCAGGGCCTGGTTGGTGCGCTTTTTCCCAGGAAGCCCAGCAGCAGGGCGCGCACGTCGGGGAATGGCGTGCGGCCCTGCCAGCCGGCCACTTCCTCGGCCAGGCTGCGGCGCTGAAACACGTCCACGAACACGTCGGCCTGGCGCAATTCCAAAGCCGTGGGCGGCTCGGCCAGCGAGACGCCTACGTACAGCCCAATATTGAAAAACCAGCTCCAGAACAAGCCGTGGGACAGGTAATCGAGCCCTTCCAACCCAAACAACGCAAACGGACGCAGACCCGCAATCCCGGCCACGCCTTCGGTCAAGATTGATTCGGGCAGCTTGCCGGGACCCACCATGGTGGGCAGTACCAGCGTGAAAAACCACAGGCCAAACCCCGCCAGCAAGCCCACCGTGGCCCCGCGCCGGGTGCCGCCCTTCCAGTACAAGCCGCCCAGCACGGCCGGCACAAATTGAGCCACCGCCGCAAACGACACCAAGCCGGTATTCACCAACGGGAGCTGTTTGCCCACTTCGGCGTAGTAGCCGTAGGCGAGCAGCAGCACCGCCACCACCGCCAGCCGGCGGCTTTGCAGCGCCACCCGGCCCAGGTAGGCAAACCAGCGGGTTTGCATGGCCGGTTGAGCCGCGGGCACCCGCACCAGCAGCGGCATGAGCAGGTGGTTGCTCATCATCACGCTCAGGGCAATGGTCTCGACGATAATCATGCTGCTGGCCGCCGAGATGCCGCCCAGGTACGTGAGCAGCGCCAGCCAAGAATGCCCCGCCGCCAGCGGCAGGGCCAGTACAAACGTGTCGGCATCCAGCCCGCTGGAGCCCAGCCGCAGCATGCCCCCAAAGGCAATGGGCAGCACGAAAATGTTGATGACAATGAGGTAGAGCGGAAACAGCCACATGGCTTTGCGCAGGTGGTCTTCATCGACATTCTCAACCACGGACACCTGAAACTGCCGGGGCAGCAGCAGCACCGCCGACATGCTCAGCACCAGCAGCGTGAGCCAGCCGGTACCCGTGACGCCGGCGCCGTGCAGGGTGAACAGCTGCCGCAAAGCCGGCACCGCCGCCGCCTGGTCAAACAAGTCGGTGAAGCCGTCGAACAAAACAAACGTAACGAACAAGCCCAGCACCAGAAACGCCACCAGTTTGAGCAGGCTTTCCACGGCCACGGCCAGCACAATGCCCTCATGGCGCTCGGTGGCTTCTACCGACCTCACCCCGAAGAGAATGGTGAACACGGCCAGCGCCCCGGTGGTGTAGAGCGCCGTGGCCGCGGCGGGCCCTTCTACCCCCGCCCCGCTCCCGGTCATGGTGACGAAGGAAGTGGCAATGGCTTTGATTTGCAGGGCGATGTAGGGCACAATACCCAGCACGCACACCACCGTGACCAACGCGCCCAGGGAGGCGCTTTTGCCGTAGCGCGCCGAGATAAAATCGGCAATGGAGGTGAGGCGCTGCTGCCGGCACACCCGGATGATTTTGCGCAGCACCAGCCACCACGCCGGCGCCAGCAAAGTGGGCCCCAGGTAGATGCACACGAACTCGAGGCCGTGGTGGGCGGCGCGGCCCACGCTGCCGTAGTACGTCCAGGCCGTGCAATACACGGCCATACTCAGGGCGTACACGTAGGGGTTGCTCACCAGGCTTTTGCGCGCTTCCGACCGGCGCTCGGCGGCGTAGGCTACGCCGAAGAGCAAGGCCAGGTAGCCAAACGAAAAAGCAATGACAAGCAGCTTGGACATTATTGTTAATGAAGAATGTGGAATGACCGGAAACGGACTGGCTATGCGCCCTCAATTCCTCATGTTTCATTCCTTATTATTTTTCCTTACCAGGTAGCCGGTAATGGCCACCAGCAGTATCCACATCAAGAGGATGTAGAGGTAAAGCAGCGGCACCCTCCCACCCGCCGGTCGTGGTCGAACACAGCCAGCAGCGGAAAGCTGAGCATCACCCCAAACAGCACGGCCAGGAACAAAAGCCGCGGTCCCAGCCGCGGGTCGGCATGTTGGGGGCGTGGGCGGCTGGACATGGGCAAATCGGGCTTGATGGGCATAAAAAGGGCACCGCGACTGGTTGCAGCAGCCCCTCAATTTAACCAAAAAGCCGCCGGCCCATCGGACCGGCGGCTTTTCTGTGGCGTTTCGAGGCGCTTACGCGCCCGCCGACGGGTTCTCGTCCATGAGCTTGACGTTGCGGATGTCCTTCATCTTGGCCGAGCCATAGAGGAAGCAGATGGCCGCAATGACCACCGGATACACCAGGCCGAAGTAGATGCTGTGCTCCTTGAGGAAGCCATCGGGCTGAGACGCCGCGTAAGCCACCATCGAGGTAGCAATCAGCGGCACGAGGCCCCCGAAGATGCCGTTGCCGATGTGGTAGGGCAGCGAGAGCGAGGTGTAGCGCACTTTGGTGGGGAACAGCTCCACGAGGTAGGCCGCGATGGGCCCGTAGGCCATGGTCACGAACAGCACCAGGCAGAACACCAGCACGGTAAGGCCTATGAGGTTGGGGTTGGCGGCGACCATCACGGCGGGCACGGCATCGATTACCTTGCCAGCCGCGTCGACGGAGGCCGGAATGGCAGCCGTTTTCTCCGTAATCGGCCCGGCGAACTGCTTCAGGCCATAGAAAATTGGGATGGTGAACAGCGCGCCGCAGAGCAGGCCGGCCATAATGATTTTCTTGCGCCCGATGCGGTCCGACAGCGCCCCGAAGTAGATGAAAAACGGCGTGCCCAACAGCAAGGCCACGCACAGCACCACCGAAGCCGGAATCAGCTCAACTTTCAGCACCGTTTGCAGGAAGAAGTAGGCGTAGAACTGGCCCGTGTACCACACTACGCCCTGGCCCATGGTGGCGCCGAGCAGTGCCAGGATTACCAGACGGCGGTTTTCGGGCTTCACAAACGAGTCACGCAGCGGGTTGGTGCTGGTAGTGCCCTGGGCCTTGGCCTGGGCAAACAGTGGCGACTCGTGCAGCTTGCGGCGGATGTAGTACGAGGCAATTACCAAGAAGAAGGAAATGAGGAACGGAATTCGCCAGCCCCATTCCTTAAACACGTCCTCGCCCACGATTTTGCGGGTGCCGATAATCACGGCGATGCTCACAAACAGGCCCACCGTGGCCGTGGTCTGGATGAAGCTGGTGTAGTAGCCGCGCTGCTTGTCGGGCGAGTGCTCGGCCACGTAGGTGGTGGCCCCGCCGTATTCGCCGCCCAATGCCAGGCCCTGCACCAAGCGCAGAATGAGCAGGATGAACGGTGCGGCCAGCCCAATGGAGGCGTAGGTGGGCACCAGGCCGATGGCAAACGTGGAGCCACCCATGAGCAGCAGCGTGAGCAGGAAGGTATACTTCCGGCCAATCATGTCGCCGAGGCGGCCAAACACGATGGCGCCAAACGGCCGCACCACAAAGCCCGTGGCAAACAGCGCCAGCGTGCTGAGCAGGGCCGCCACCGGGTTGGTCTTCGGGAAGAACAGCGTGGAAATAATCGGCGTGAGCGAGCCGAAAATGTAGAAGTCGTACCATTCGATAACCGTGCCCACCGACGAGGCGGTTATCACCTGCCAGATTTTACTGGTCGGGGTCGCGTTGTTGTCGTGCGATACCGCGGTGTCTGGCAGAGCACCGTAGGCCGAGGGAATGCTTTGTTCCATGGGGTTGACAGATTGAAGGGTTTAAGAAAGATTAGCTGAGGCGCGGCTTACAGGAATACCTGCGTCTGCAGCGTGAGCTCGGGACGGTACTTCACGGCGTTCACATTGGTGAAGTCGGGCCGGTGGCGGTAGTTGAGCGTGACCTTGGCGTTGTGCCCGTCGAGCAGCAGGTTGGCGCCCACGTCCACGATGTTCACGCCTTTGCGCTCGTTGCCGGCCCGCAAGCCCTCGTAGCTGCTGTGCAGGTAGGCCACGTAGGGCTGCAGGCGCGCTTTGGGGCCCAGGGTGTTTTTGGGCATCAGGTAGCCGGCCTGCACGTATTCGGAGCTGCCGGTACCGGACTGCGGCACGGCGTTGCCGCGAGTGGCGACGGTTCCGTAGCCCGGGTTCTCGGCGCCCACAAAGCGCACGTAGTTGGGGCCCATGTTGAACTTATAGTACACGCCGTAGAGCGTGATGGCCGTGCGCGAGGCCGTGTCCAGGGGCACATCGTAAAAGGCATCAACCCCGAACAGGTTCATGTCGTGCTTGCGGGTGGCTACCGTACTGAATGGGTCGGCGTTTACCGCGGGCGTCACGGCCACTACACTCGAAGTAGCGCGGGAGTACATCGCATCTTTATTGTGCAAAAAGCCCGCGCCTACACTGAATACCTTCTTGGTGCCGAGGTAGGTGCCCTGGGTATAGGGAAACAGATTCGGCTCGGCCTCAAAGAAGTTGTAGCTGAAATAGCCCTGGTACACGTGGTTGCTGTTCTGCGGATTGTAGTTGGCAATGCCCGTTCCGGTGCTCACGCCGCCGCTGGTAGCGCCCAGGCTTAGGGGCGTGCTGGCCAGGTTGGTGAGGAAGGCGTCGCTCATCGACACGCGGTAGTCGAATTTGGCAATGCGGCCTTTGGCGTAGATGCCAATCCAGCGCGCAAACTGGTCGGTCAGCTCAATGGTGGGGAAGTTGGTCAGCGGCAAGTCCATCGTCATGATGCTCGTGGTGCTGGCGTTGGTGAGGCGCGAGATGCCGTTGAAGTAGTGCATGCCCGCGCCCAGGCTCAGGTACTGGTTCACCTTGAACTCCGTCACTGCTTCGTGAATGAAGAACTGCGGCTTTTTGCCATCGGCGGTAGGGACTACCCCGCCGCCCACGGCATTCTGGTTGTTGATACCCAGGTGCGTGTACACCAAAAACCGCGGGTTGAGCTGGGCCAGCAGCACCATGCGCGAGCGGCGAATGCCGAAGTCAATCTGGCTCGCTTTGGGCCGGCTGGGGCCGCGCAGCGTGCCGGTGTTGTTCTCCGTGTAGCGGGTGTACACCTGGGTCCAGAGCATGAGCCGCATGTACTTGGACCCATCCGGCGACAGGTTGATTTTCATCCCCGGGCCGTACGGTGCCGATTTGGCGGGGGCCGGGGGGCCACTACCGGAGCCGGCTCGGCGGGGGCGGGGCCGTACCCGTGGCGGGCGGAACTGTTTGTCCGAAAGCCGAACCGGCTCCCGCCAGCAACAAGCCGCCCAAGGCAAAAGCGTAGCGATGAATTCGCATAGTGAGAAGAATGGGGTTTGGTGGGATTACCACCCGGCACACGCCGGGCAGCTTTAAGCCCGGCTAAGTAGCACCCTCCTTCTTCGTTTAGCTACACCCTCGCGGTAGTTTTGCTAAATGGCTATAGCTGGCCGGCACTTAGCTGGCGCGAAACCGCTCCCAGCGAATGACCATGAACTTGTCGCCCAGCTCGGTCACGACCATGCCCGCCCCTTTCAAATTGCCGGGCACTTGAAAAAACGCGGCTAATTCGCTCTGATTAAATATTTTGTAGGTGGGATGATAGTCGGTCTGGCGGGGCGCCCGCACGCCGTATTTCTTCACCCAGTTCATCACGCTCACGTGGCTCACGCCCAGCAGGCGCTCAATCTCGCGGTAGCTAACGCCTTCGATGTAGAGCTGCAACGCCTTGATTACATAATAGCTATCGACCTCGCGGCCCACTTTGGCCACGGTGTAGTGGTAGCCGCATTTTTTGCATTTAAAGCGCTGGCGGTTGTTCACCACGCCACTTTTGGTAGCATCCGTCGATTCGCATTTGGGGCAGGCGGGCGTGGTCATAAGGCGGAAATAAGCACAGCAACTCAATAAAGCTACAGCTATTGAGCAAACATATACCATTTTAGCAAATAAACAGGTCTTAGCCAAGCCCATACGGAATAGCCAGCACGCTAGCCATAGAGCCTCCAGGGCTAAGAAGCCGTTTGAGTTATCCAGAACGGAGTAGAGACGCAATATTTTGCGTCTTGTCGTCGAACATCCTGCGCTTGGACCACCAGACGCTTTCGTTCAACGACGAGACGCAAAATGTTGCGTCTCTACCTCAGGCCACAAACCAAAACATAACCCGGACACGCGGTAAGGTTAGGCGGCGCAAGTTGAGCCGGGCCACGGTTTGGGTGAGCACCACCGCTTTTGAGCCAGTGCCGTGTACGCTGGGCTGCCCGACGCACACGGCGTGAAGCGCGCCAATCACTAGGCGCGACCCGGCATCAGGGCCTCACGCCCCGAAAACCAAAACGGCTCTAGCTTTGACCACTCAAGCTGCTTCAACGGCCGCGATGCCCTCTATTATGCCCTCCCCCAGCCACACCTTTTACTCCCTCACCCCTGCCGACCTCAAGCCCAGTGAGTGGCACCCGTTTATGGTGGGGGCCGTGGCGCCGCGGCCAGTGGCCTTTGCCAGCACCGTCGACGCCGAGGGCCGCGTAAACCTGAGCCCCTACAGCTTCTTCAACGCCTTCAGCTCCAACCCGCCCATTCTGGTGTTTTCGCCCGCCAACCGGGTGCGCGACAATACCCAAAAGCACACACTGCAGAACGTGCGCGAGGTGGCCGAGGTCGTCATCAATATCTGCGATTTCGCGATGGTGGAGCAAATGTCGCTGGCCAGCACCGAGTACGAGAAAGGCATTAATGAATTCACCAAAGCCGGCCTCACGGAGCTGGCTTCGGCTGGTGCGCCCGCCCCGGGTAGCCGAGGCACCGGCGGCTTTCGAATGCGTGGTGGAGCAAATAATTGAGCTGGGCCAGAACAACGGCGCCGGCAACCTGATAATCTGCCGGGTGGTGCGCGCCCATTTCCGCCAAGACATCCTCCTGCCCAACGCCACCGGCATCGACCCCTTCAAGCTCGACGCCGTGGCCCGCCTCGGCGGCGACTGGTACTGCCGGGCCAGTGGCGCCAGCCTCTTCGAAGTGCCCAAGCCCAACCGCCACATCGGCATCGGCATCGACCAGCTGCCGGAGCACATCCGCAACAGCGACGTGCTCACCGGCAACGAGCCTGGGCCGCTTGGCTAACATCGAGCGCGACGCCCTGCCTACGCCCGAGCAAGTGGAGGCTTTTAAAATTGAGCCAAAAGTCGCTTACCTGCTGACCAAATACCGCGACGATGCTCAGGAGCTAAAGAAACAATTGCTGCTGCTGGGGCGGCAGTTGTTGGCGGAAGGGCGGCTAGTTGAGGCGTGGAAGGTGTTGCTTAACAATTCGTAATTGTTTTATCAACACCTAATGTGCAAACCTCTAATTATTATTGACCCGCTTTTGAGGGGAGGTTACACCTTGTAAGCTTCCCTCAAGAGTGAGCCAAGTATTACTAGAGTCAAGGTAAAAGCCTTAACCCCGATTAAATGCCCAATTCCCCTAATTCCGCACCGCAATCAACAAGCCCAATTCCTTATACCGCAGGTTGAATTTCTTCGCAATCATCGCATTGGTCAGCGAGCCGCGGTAGATGTACACGCCGCTGCGGAAATGCTCGTTGGTGAACAGCACTTCGTTGATGCCGCCGTGCTGGCTGATTTCCTGCAGGATGGGAGTGAAGATGTTGCTCAGGGCATTGGTGGCGGTGCGGGGCACACGCGAGGCAATGTTGGGCACGCAGTAGTGCACCACGTCGTACTTGCGGAACACCGGCTTGCTGTGGCTGGTCATTTCGCTGGTTTCGAAGCAGCCGCCCTGGTCGATGCTCACGTCGATGATGACGGAGCCGGGGGCCATGCTGGACACCATTTCTTCGGGCACCATGAACGGGATGCGGCCGTCTTCGACTGACAGCGCGCCGATGACCACATCGGCCCGGCGAATCTGCTGGCTCAGCGCAAACGTGTCGAGCGTGCTGGTGTAGAGCTGCATGCCCAGGTTGTGCTTGAGGCGGCGCAGCTTATAGAGGTGGTTGTCGAACACTTTCACTTCGGCCCCGAGGCCGGTGGCGGCGCGGGCGGCGTACTCGGCTACCGTGCCGGCGCCCAGAATGACAACCTGCGACGGCGGCACGCCCGTGATGCCGCCCAAAATAATGCCCTTGCCCTCGTTGGAACGGGCCAGGTACTCGGCTGCAATCAGCATCACGGTTGAGCCGGCTATCTCGCTCATGGCGCGCACCACGGGGCGGGCGCCGCTGGGGTCCTTCATCAGCTCAAAGCCGATGGCGTTGATTTTTTTGCGGGCCAGGGCGGCGATGTACTCCTGGGTCATAGAGCCCATTTGCAGGGCCGAAATCAGGGTTTGGCCGGAGTGCAGCAGCTCAATTTCTTCGAGCGTGGGCGGGGCCACCTTCAGCAGCACATCGGCCTTGAACACTTCCTCAGCCGAGTAGGCTATCTGGGCGCCGGCCTCGGAATAGGCGTGGTCGGCGTACTTGCTGGGCTCGCCGGCGCCGGCTTCCATAATGACTTCGTGGCCTTCGTTCACGAGGTGCTGCACGGCTTCGGGCGTGAGGCCAATGCGGTTTTCCTGAAGCGAGGTTTCGCGGGGCAGCCCAATAAAGAGTTTGCGCTTGCGCGTTTCCACGGCCAGCATCGACTCCTGCGTGAAATAGGCGCGGCTCGTGGCCAGTGACTCAAAACCGGATGGTAGCTGTTCGGCCATAAACCAAGTGGGGCGGGGAATGCAAGGGCCAGCGCCCGGAGGGAAAGGTGGCGTTTTCGTTTCGAAAAAGCGCCGGTCGCTGGTGCGTTAACTCCTGCTTAAGTGAAAGTTAGCGGATAAGAGTAATATGAATAGTCCGGGCTTCGGCGCTGAGCACGTCCAGGCGCACTTCAAGTCGGGGCTCGGGCATTAACTCCGCCACGCGGGCGGGCCATTCCACTAAACAAAGATACCCGGAATCGAGGTACTCCGAAGCCCCCATGCGCTCGGCTTCTTCTACGGAATCAATGCGGTAAAAATCAAAGTGATACACGGGCTGGTTTCGCCCGTCGCGGTATTCGTTGACCAGGGCAAACGTGGGGCTGCTCACGTCGTCGCCCACGCCGAGGCCCTGCGCCAGGGCCCGGATGAGGGTGGTTTTGCCGGCCCCCATTTCTCCTTCAAATGCAACTACCGAGCAGCCGGATTCGGATAGGGCTGCCTGCACTTGCCGGGAAGCGGCGGGCAGGTCGGCCAGGGTCGGGACTGAGATGGTGAGGGGAAGCATAACGCGAAATTACCGGCTCCCAGACATATACGTTTGTGTTTTTTGGATTATCACCGTCAATGCTTCACCTTTACACTTTCCTGCATCGGTTAACGTGTTCAGTTAAAAGAGGGTACAGTTAAAGCTTGTACAAATCCTTTTTTATCCTATCTGAGCTTGGCGACCGGGCCCCTGGCCGATGTGCACGCTGCCTTCCGACTTCTACCCAGTTTCTATTACATGCTCCAATTTGCCCCGGCCCGGCTTGGCTCAGCACCCCTCCCCTTCGCACGGCTGCTGGCTTTGAGCCTGCTGGGCCTGCCGCTTACCTCCCAGGCTCAGAAAACGGCCACCCTGAGCGGGACCGTGGGCACCGGCACGGGCGCGCCCATCGAATTTGCTACCGTCACGCTGCACCGGGCAACCGACTCGGCCCTCGTAAAAACCGAGTTCAGCGACGGCAAAGGCGCTTTTCGGCTGGAGGCAGCCGGCGGCCGCTACCTGGTATCGGCGGCTCAGGTGGGCTACGTCCGGTACTGGAGCCCGGCGGTTGAGCTAACCCCGGCGGGGCTCACGCTGCCCGCCATCCAGCTGGCCGCCAGCCAGGCCACGGCGTTAACGGAAGTGAAAGTAACGGCGCAGAAGCCCTTATTTGAGCGCTTTGCCGACCGCACGGTGGTGAACGTGGCCGACAGCCCCCTGGCGGCCGGGGCCACCACCCTCGACGTGTTGGGCCGCGCACCCGGCGTGACGCTTGATGTGGTTGGCAATGTGCGCCTGCGCGGCCGCACGGGCCTGCTCGTCGTTATCAATGGCAAGCGCACTCCCTCACCGGCACCGAGCCTGGCCGATTATCTCCGGGCCCTCCCCGCCGAACAGCTGCAAAGTATTGAGCTGATAACCAACCCGCCGGCGCAGTACGACGCGCAAGGCGGCGCGGGCGTCATCGCCATCAACTTCAAAAAGACCAACGCCTGGGCACCAACGGCAGCGCCAACGCCAGCTACGGCCGAGGCGAGTACGGCAAGTTCACCGCCGGGCTGGGGCTGAACCACCGCCGCAAAAACCTGAACGCCTACGGCAACTATGCCTACGCAGACCGCCGGGGCTTCTGGCGGCATCATTTCGACCGGCGCTACGCTGGAACGGCCTTGTTGCCCGCAGCGGGCAGCGAAATCAGCAACGAGCAGCTGACGCATCTGCGCTCGCACACCGGCAAGGTAGGCCTCGACGTCAATCTCTCGAAACGGACCACGCTGGGGATATCGGCCACGGGCCTGGGCAGCCAAACGACCAGCTCCACCGCCAACCAAACCCTGCTGCTGGGACCCGCGGGCGAAATGGCTGGCCGCTATTCATCCGTTGCCGACCACGACCTCAGCCGCCCCAGCGGAGCCGCCAACCTGAACCTGCGCCACACGTTCGCCGACTCGGCCACGGCTAGCTCGCTCAGCGCCGATGCGGACTTTGCCCGCTACCGGACCAGCCGGCTCCTGGCCCTCACCACGCGGTACGAGCAGCCCTACTACGCCCCCGGCTGCTTTCGGGCGACCAAAGCACCACCCTCACCATTCAATCGGTGAAGGCAGATTTCAGCGCGCCGCTGCCGTACCGGGCGCGCCTGGAAGCCGGCGCGAAACTGACCCGGGTAGCATCCGGCAACGACGTTGCCTTTATCCGTACTGCCGATGGCGCCAGCATGCTGGACCCTAACATCTCCAACCATTTCCGCTACGAAGAGAATATCAACGCTGCCTACGTAACCGTGCGGCGCGGCACTCCCCAAACCACCCTGCAAGCCGGCCTCCGCGCCGAGCAAACGAATACGCTGGCAGCCGTGACCGGCAGATACGCTCACGAGCGCCAGTACCTCCGGTTGTTTCCGAGTGCCCTGGTGCAGCGCACGCTCAATGAGCGCCACGGGCTGGCCTTGTCGCTGGCCCGGCGCATCGACCGGCCCAGCTATAGCCAGCTCAACCCCTGCGGGCCTACTCCGACGCCACTTCCTACCGTGCCGGCAATCCCGACCTCGTCTTCCAGACCAGCTACAACCTTGAGCTGACCCATACTTACCGGCAAAAATTCACAACCTCGGTGGCTTACGCCCAAACCGACCAACCAATCGTGAACGCCGTGCAGCCGTCCGAAGACGGTGGCCGCCTGGTGGTGAACCGGGACGTGAATCTGAAGACGCAGCACTACTACGCCCTGACCCTGGATGCGCCCGTTGAGCTGGCCAAGTGGTGGATGCTGAACACCAACGCCGTTTTTTACTACTCGCTGTTTCGGGGCAACCTGGCCGGCACCAGCCTGGACCGCGGCCAGCCCGCTTTCCTTTTCACGGCCAGCAACAGCTTCGGCCTGCCCCACGGCTGGGCAGCCGAGCTGAGCGGAAACTACCAATCGGGCGAAATCTGGGGTTTCGAAAAGTCGCGGTCCCGCGGGCAAGTGGCGGCCGGCGTCCAGAAAAGTTTGTGGAGCAAGCAGGGTACGCTACGGCTCAACGTGGCCGACATTTTCTACACCACGCCGGTTCAGGCTACATCTACTTATAACAACTTCTCCGAAACGTTCCGGGCGGCTCAGGATACCCGGGTGGTCACGGCTTCTCTGGCCTACCGCTTCGGCAACAGCAAGGTAGCAGCCGCACGCAAGCGGGCCGTGGGCGCCGAAGAGGAATTGCGCCGCGCCGGGCAGTAAACCGCCAGCTGTGCAACGGTAAGCAGAACGGACAGTCCTTGGGGCCCATTTGTCTGATTGGCCTATGACCTATACCTTTCCTCGACACCGTTACTTCGGCTTCTTCGGTTTTTTCCTTCTAATTCTGGTGCTCGATGGCCCGGCCGCCGCTCAGTCCCGGGCAGCGCTCGCGGGCTCCGTGGCTACGGCGGCGGGCGCCCCCGTCGAGTTTGCCACCATTACCCTGCACCGCGCTGCCGACTCTACGGTGGTGAAAACCGAGTTTAGCGACGCGCAGGGCCGCTTTAAGGTGGAAGCGCCCAGCGGCGCCAACTATCGGGTTTCGGCGGCTCAGGTCGGGTTTGAGCGGTATTGGAGCGCACCTTTCACCTTGCCGGAAACGGGCCTGGCCCTGCCGGCAATCGCGCTACGGGCCAGTGCGGCCACGGCGCTCAAAGAAGTTACGGTTACGGCGCGCAAGCCCTGTTTGAGCGGCAGGCCGACCGCACCATTGTGAACGTGGAAGACAGCCCGCTTTCGGCCGGCTCAACTACGCTCGACATCCTGGCCCGCGCACCGGGCGTGTCCGTCGGCTCGGGTGATAACCTAAATCTGAAGGGCCGGGCCGGCGTGCTGGTGCTCATCGACGGCAAACGTGTGGCCATGTCGGGCACCGAGCCTGGCCGACTTTCTCCGCAACCTGCCGGCCGAGCAGCTCAAGAATATTGAGCTGATTACCAACCCGCCGGCCAAGTACGACGCCCAGGGCGGCGCGGGCATCATCGCCATCAACCTCAAGAAAGACCAGCGCCAGGGCACTAACGGCAACCTGAGCACGAGCGTAGGCCGGGGCCGCTACAATAAGTTTAGCTCCAGCCTGACGCTCAACAATCGCCACGGCAAAACCAACGTGTTTGGCACCTACGGCTACGCCGACCGCGAGGCCTTCAACGCCCTGACGTTCCACCGCGACTTTTATAGCGGCCGCACGCTGCTGGGCCACAGCGACCAGGAAAACTATATCAAAGTGCGCCAAATGGTGCATACCTGGAAGGCCGGAGTAGACTACGCCCTTTCGCCGCGCACCACCGTGGGCGTGGCCCTGAACGGCCAGGCCGCCGACTCGCCCCAGGAAGGCACCAACGCCGCCACGCTGAGCGACGCCGACGACCAACTCACCGGCCAGTACCGGGCCATCAACCTGCGCACCGTACGTACCCCCAACGCCGCCGCCAACCTCAATTTCAAGCACACCTTCGCGGATACGATTGGGCCGCGCGAATTGAGCATCGATGCCGACTACGCCCAGTTTCGCAACACCCGCCTGCAAACCCTGGCCACCACCTACGACCTGCCCGTGCTCACGCCCACCACGCTAAATGGCGACCAGCGCGGCATGGTGGTTATCGAGTCTTTCAAAGCCGATTACACGCACCCGCTTACCAAAGAGGCCAAACTCGAAGCGGGCTTGAAGACCAGCCTGGTGAGCTCCGACAACGACGTCCTGTTCAGCCTCACCGAAAAGGACCAGACCACCATCGACCGGAATCAATCGAACCATTTCCTCTACGATGAGAACGTGAACGCCGGGTATTTCACCCTCACGCACACCACGCCCAAAACCACCCTAACGGCCGGCCTACGCGCCGAGCAAACCAACACCTCGGGCCGCCAGGAAGTGGGCAATGAAGGTTTTGAGCGCCGCTATTTTCAGTTGTTTCCCAGCGCAGCCATTCGCCGCACCCTCACTCCGAAGCAAGAAGTGGCACTGTCGCTCAGCCGCCGCATCGACCGGCCCACTTACGGCGACCTCAACCCCTTCCGTATCTACATCGACGCCACTACCTACGGCACCGGCAACCCCGGCCTGCGCCCCCAAACCAGCTACAACCTGGAGTTGAGCCACACTTTCAAGCAGAAATTCACCACCGAACTGGCCTGGGCCGTCACCAGCCTGCCCATTGTCGGCTCGGTGCAGCCGGTGGCCGGCAGCAGCTATGTGGTGGTCCAGAACATCAACCTCGACCGGCTCGACACCTATACGCTCACGTTTAGTGCCCCGGTGGAGCCCTTCAAATGGTGGAGCTCCAACAACAACCTGGTGGGCTACTACGCCCGCTACATCGGCCGGCTCAACGGCACCGACCTGAACAAAGGCCGCCCCACCCTCAACCTTACCACCAACAACAGCTTCACCCTGGGCCACGGCTGGGGCGCCGACCTCACGGGCACGTACCAGTCGCGGCAGCAGCAGGCGTTTTTCGATATCCGGGCCCGGGGGCAGCTGGTAGCGGGCATTTCCAAAAGCCTGTGGGAGAAAAAGGGCACCCTGAAGCTGAATGTGACTGATATTTTCTACACCCAGAAAACCCGCGCCTCCTCCAGCTACAACAATTACCAGGAGCGGCTTTACCAACGTTTTGACACCCGGGTAGTCACCCTTGCTTTCACTTACCGTTTTGGCAACCAGAAGGTAGCGCCCACCCGCCGCCGCACCAGCGGGGCCGAAGAAGAGAAGCGCCGCGCCGGCTAGTATGCAGGCAATTCGCCAGAACTGAAATAACTTCGTGGGCCGTTGCGGCGCTTCATTATCGTATTTCCCATGCAAGTATCTCAGATGGCGGCCGGCCTGAGCGGCTCCGAAATCATTCGAATAGGCAACCAGGTAAGCGAACAGGTGCGCCAGGGCGCCAACATCTGCAACCTGACCATCGGCGACTTTGACCCCGCCATCTTCCCCATTCCGGCCGAGCTCAACGCCGGCATCCAGCAGGCCTACCAGCAAGGCCACACCAACTATCCCCCGGCGGCCGGTATCAGCGAGCTGCGCCAGGCCATTTCGGAGTTTCTCAAAACCCGCCAGGGCCTGGAGTACGGCCCCAACGACATCCTGATTGCCGGCGGCTCCCGCCCGCTCATCTACGCCACCTACCGCGCCCTCGTCGACCCCGGCGACCGGGTAATCTTCCCGCTGCCCAGCTGGAACAACAACCACTACTGCCACCTCACCGGCGCTATGCCCGTGGCCGTAGACACGCTGCCCGAAAACAACTTCATGCCCACGGCGGCCGACCTGGCCCCTTACCTGGCCGATGCTACCCTGCTGGCCCTGTGCTCGCCCCTGAACCCCACCGGCACGGTGTTCACCAAAGAAGGCCTGGAAGAAATCTGCGACCTAGTACTGGCCGAAAACAAGCGCCGCAGCACCCACGAGAAGCCCCTCTACATTCTCTACGACCAGATTTACTGGCTGCTCACCTTCGGCAACACCAAGCACTACGACCCTGTGAGTTTGCGCCCCGAGCTGCGCGACTACGTCGTTTACATCGACGGCACCTCGAAGTGTTTTGCCGCCACCGGCGTACGCGTGGGCTACTCCTTTGGCCCCACGGCCATCATCGAGAAGATGAAGTCTATCCTGGGCCACGTGGGCGCCTGGGCACCCAAGGCCGAACAGGTCGCCACCGCCCATTTCCTTACCGAAACCGCGGCCGTGGATGCCTTTATCAACGGCATGAAGACCAAGCTGCAGGACTCGCTGGTAGCATTTTTGCGGGCCTGAAGGAGTTACAGTCGCAAGGCTACCCCGTGGATGCCGTGGTGCCAGCCGGCGCCATTTACCTCACCGTCAAAATTGACGTGCTGGGCCGCACCACCCCCGATGGCACGCTGCTGGCTACCACCAAAGAGCTCACCTCCTACCTCATCTCCGAAGCCCAGGCTCGCGCTGGTGCCCTTCAGCGCCTTCGGCTCAGCCGCGACGGAGCCCTGGTTCCGTGCCTCGGTGGGCGCCGAAACGGTGCAGTCGGTGCAGGCCTCGCTGCCGCGGCTCAAAGCCGCTTTGGACAAATTGAAGTAGCGCGCAAGGTTTCGCGAAGTTAAAGGAAGTCCCGCAAAGTTTGACGTTCTGCCAAACCTTGCGAGACTTCCCTTTAACTTCGCGAAACCTTGCGCGCTAGCCTTTGGCCGTTAGCGTCACGTACGGAATGATGCATTCCTCCAGCGAAATGCCGCCGTGCTGGAACGTGTCCTTGTAGTAGTTCACGTAGTAGTTGTAGTTGTTGGGGTAGGCGAAGAAGTAGTCACCGATGGTGAATACATACGCGGTGCTCACGTTTTCACGCGGCAGGAAAATGCTTTCCGGCTTGCGCACCACGTACACGTCGCGCGAGTCTTCGAAGCCCAGGTTTTTGCCGTGCTTGTAGCGGAGGTTGGTGTTGGTGTTGCGGTCGCCCACAATTTTGTAGGGACGCTTGCAGCGGATGGTGCCGTGGTCGGTGGTGATGATGAGCTTGCCTTTTTCTCGGCAATGGTTTGCAGCATCTCATACAGCGGCGAGTGCAGAAACCACGAGCGGGTGATGCTGCGGTAGGCCGACTCATCGGCCGCCAGCTCCCGAATCATGGCCATGTCGGTGCGGGCGTGCGAGAGCATGTCCACGAAGTTGTACACGATGACGTTGCACTTGTAGTTGTTGTGCAGGTTGCTCATCTTGCCCAACAGGTCCTTGCCGGCCTGCAGGTTGGTCACCTTGTTGTAGCTGTGCTTCACCTTCTGGCCATTTTTCTGGAAGTTGATTTCCATGAATTCGGCCTCGTGCAGGTTTTTGCCTTCGTCGTCGTCGTCGGTCACCCAGAGGTTGGGGTATTTTTTCTGGATTTCGCTGGGCATCATGCCCGAGAAGATGGCATTGCGCGCATACGCCGTGGTGGTGGGCAGGATGGCGTAGTACATCTCCTCGCTGTCCACCGTAAACATTTCGGTGATGATGGGCTCGAGCACCTTCCACTGGTCGTAGCGCAGGTTGTCAATCAGCACGAAGTACACGGGCGTGTCGCCGGTGGCCTTCAGCGTGGGGAACACCCGCTCCTTGAACAGCTGGTGCGACATGAGCGGCGCGTCCTTGTCGTCGCCGTTCACCCAGTCCTCGTAATTCTCGGTTATGAAGCGGCCGAAGTAGGTGTTGGCCTCGTCCTTCTGCATGTTGAACACCTCGGCCATGCTCTTGCCCTCGGTTTCGTTGATTTCCAGCTCCCAATACACCAGCTTTTTGTACACCTCGGCCCACTCGGCGGGCGTGAGGCGGTCGGAAAGCTGCATGCCCAGCTGGCGGAAGTCGCGCTGGTAGCCGCTGTTAGTGGCTTCGCTCACGAGGCGCTTGTTGTCGAGCACCTTCTTCACCGACAGCAGAATCTGGCTCGGGTTGACGGGCTTGATGAGATAATCGGCGATTTTGGCGCCGATGGCCGACTCCATGATATGTTCTTCCTCGCTCTTGGTAATCATCACCACGGGCACGGTGGGCCGGATGGCTTTGATTTCGCTGAGGGTTTCCAGGCCCGTAAGGCCGGGCATGTTCTCGTCGAGAAACACCAGGTCGTAACTCTGTTCCTGAATCTGCTCTATGGCATCGGCGCCGCTGTTTACGGGCGTTACGTCGTAGCCTTTTTCCTTGAGAAATAACAAATGGGGCTTGAGCAAGTCGATTTCGTCGTCGGCCCAGAGAATTGTAGTTTGTTGCATAGTATAGCGCCACACCAGATGGCGTTTCGGTGGAACGGTTTGCCAAAGGCAGCCGTGGGGTGAATTTTGCCAAGGCCAGGCCTCAGCGAAAAGGGGTAACGGCAGAAAGTGCAGCCTAGTGCCCCGGCCACAAGCCGAGCCCTAAAGCTTTACCGTAAATGAGGCAGTTTGGTTATTGAACTGGAGTTAGCTCAACGGTGAGCTGCCGGCCAACCCAAAGGTCTCAAATCTGAGCCGCTCGGTTGCGCGAATGGGGCTACCGGTGGCCATGGCTGGGCTAAACCCCGCGCGGCCGTCGTTCTTTTGTACCACGGTTGCCTCGTCTTACGTCCCGTTGGCTCAACGCCAACGCCCTTTATGAACAAAAAGAAAATTTTTAACGACCCGGTGTACGGTTTCGTCACCATCCCGACGGAGCTGCTCTTTGATTTGATTGAGCACCGGTACTTCCAGCGGCTGCGGCGCATTCAACAGCTGGGCCTCACCGGTTTCGTGTACCCGGGGGCGCTGCATACCCGCTTTCACCACGCGCTGGGCGCCATGCACCTCATGTCCTTGGCCTTGCGCACACTCAAGGACAAGGGCGTGAAGATTTCGGCGGCCGAAGGCGAAGCCGCGCTCATTGCCATTCTGCTACACGACGTGGGCCACGGCCCCCTTTCCCACGCCCTGGAAACCGCCATTTTCCAGGATGTGCCGCATGAGCAGCTCTCGCTGTTTCTCATGCAGCGGCTCAACGTGGAGTTTGAAGGCAAGCTTACGCTGGCCATCGAAATGTTCAAGGGAACCTACAAGCGGCCGTTTTTCCACCGGCGGTGAGCAGTCACTCGACATGGACAGGCTCGATTACCTCAACCGCGACTCCTTCTACACCGGCGTGGAAGAAGGCCGCCCCGGCGCCGACCGCCTCATCAAGATGCTGCGCGTACACGAGGAGCGGCTGGTGCTGGAGGAAAAAGCGGTGTACTCGGTAGAAAACTTCCTGGTATCGCGCCGCCTGATGTACTGGCAGGTGTACCTGCACAAAACCGTGACCAGCGCCGAGCAGATGGTGATTCGGGTGGTGCAGCGCGCCCGCGACCTCGCCCGCCAGGGCGTGGACGTGCCCGCCAACAACTGCCTGGGCTATTTCCTGGGCCGCGCCGTGAGCCTCACCGACTTTGAGCGCGACGACAAAATATTGAGCCATTTCGTGGAGCTCGACGACCACGATTTCTGGTCGGCCATCAAAAATTGGGCTGGCCACCCTGACCCCGTCCTCAGCTATTTGGCCAAGAGCATCCTGCACCGCAACCTTCTCAAGATTGTGCTGTCGTCGGAGCCTTTTGAAGAGGAATTCATGCTCGGCATCCAGGACTTGATTGAAGAGAAGTTCGCTCTGGCGCCCGAAGAAGCCAAGCTGCTGATGATATCCGGCCGCCTTAGCAACAGCGCCTACAACGCCGAAAGCCAGGAGCCCATTGAGATTCTGACCAAGAAAGGCGATGTGGTAAACGTAATGGAAGCCTCCGACCTGCCCAATATCCGGGCCCTCAGCCAGCGGGTGGAGAAGTTCTACATCTGCTACCCCAAGGAGATTGTGTAGCATCTGTGGGCAAAAAATATAGAACGTCATGCTGAGCGCAGCCGAAGCATCTCGCTTGCAGCAGTAATCTAACCAGCTCAACGATGCGAGCGAGATGCTTCGGCTGCGCTCAGCATGACATTCCATGAGAATGGAATTGGGATGGGGTTCTGACAACTAAATTTGCGGACTATGGAATTTACTGTTCAGCAAATCGCCGAAGTCCTCGGCGGCACCGTGGAAGGCGACGCGACCCAGCGCATCTCCAGCCTGGCCAAGATTGAAGAAGCCCAGGCCGGCTCCCTCACCTTCCTTTCCAATAATAAATACGAGTCATTTTTATACGAAACCGGCGCTTCCGCCGTCATTGTAGCTCAGAATCAGGAATTGCGGCACGCGGTGAAGCCCGCGCTCATTCGGGTTGAAAATCCTTATACCGCCTTCAGCCAGCCTGCTCGAGTTTTATGCCCAGGCCACCCGCACCGGCAAGCGCGGCGTGGAGCAGCCTTCCTTTATTGGTGAGACTTCGGAAATCGGGCCGGGGCACTACCGGGGTGCTTTCTCCTACATAGGTGATAATTGCAAGCTGGGCGAAAACGTGCTGATTTTCCCCCACGCCTACATCGGCGACCGGGTTACGATTGGCGCGGGCAGTATCATTCACGCCGGGGCCAAAATCTATTCGGATACCGTAATTGGGCAGTTTTGCGTGGTAAAGGCCGGTGCTGTGGTGGGCACCGATGGCTTTGGCTTCGCCCCCAGCCCGACGGCACCTACAAAGCCATCCCGCAGATTGGCAACGTGGTGCTGGAAGACTTCGTGAGCATCGGCGCCAACGCCACCATCGACTGCGCCACGCTGGGCTCAACCCGCGTGGGCCGCGGCAGCAAAATCGACAACCTCGTGCAGCTGGCCCACAACGTGGAAATCGGCCAGCACACGGTTATCGCTTCGCAAACGGGCATCGCCGGCTCGGCCAAGATTGGCGACCATTGCGTGCTGGCCGGGCAAGTGGGCATGGCCGGCCACGTCACGCTGGCCAACCGCACTACCGTGACCGCGCAGTCGGGCGTAGGCAAGAACGTGAAGCAGGAAGGCCTGATTCTGCAGGGCTCCACCGCCTTCGATTTTAAGCAGAACCAGCGCGCCCAAATCATTTTCCGCCGCTTGCCCGAGTTGGAGCAGCGCGTCGAGCAGTTGGAGAAGGCGAAAAGCACGACGGAAAAGCCCTAGCTTTGCAGCCGGGTTTCTGGTTTCTGGTTGCTTGTTTCTGGTTTAGAATTGTCGTTTTGCTAAGCCAGCAATAAGAAGCAAGAAACGAGCAACCAGAAACTTACTCAGAATGAACGACAAGCAACACACCATCAAGGCGCCCGTCACGGTGCGCGGCATCGGACTGCACACCGGCGTAGAAGCCACCATGACGTTTTGCCCCGCCCCGGTGGGCCACGGCTACAAGTTCCAGCGCGTGGATTTGCCCGGCCAGCCCGTGGTGGACGCCGACGTGGACAACGTGGTAGACCTGAGCCGCGGCACCACCATCGAGCAGAACGGCGCCCGCATCAACACCGTGGAGCACACCCTGGCGGCTTTGGTGGGCATGCAGGCTCGACAATGTGCTGATTCAGCTGTCGGGCCCCGAGCCGCCCATTATGGACGGGTCGTCGGCCGAGTTCATCAAGGCCCTGCAAACCGTTGGGCTGGAAGAGCAAAACGCCCTGCGCAACTATTACGAAATCCCTGAGAGCATTCGCTACGTCGACAATGCCCGCGGCGTAGAGATTGCCGCCCTGCCCCTCACGGACTATCGCCTCACGGTGATGGTGGACTACAATTCGCCGGTATTGGGTTCGCAGCACGCCACGCTGGCCGACATTGCCCAGTTCGGCGATGAAATTGCTTCCTCGCGCACCTTCTGCTTTTTGCACGAGCTGGAAATGCTCTACAAAAACAATCTCATTCGCGGCGGCGACCTAAGCAACGCCATCGTGGTGGTAGACCGCGTGGTGACCGACGACGAGCTGAACGACCTGGCCAAAATGCTGGGCAAGCCCCGTGTATCGGTGAAGAAGGAAGGCATCCTCAATAACGTGGACCTGCGCCACAAAAACGAGCCTGCCCGCCACAAGCTGCTTGACCTCGTGGGCGACCTCGCCCTGGTGGGCCGCCCGCTGAAAGGCCAGATTCTGGCCGCCCGTCCCGGCCACGCGGCCAACGTGGCGTTTGCCAAGAAGATTAAGAAGAAGATGCTGGAGTCGCGCAGCAACCCGGTGCCGGTGTACGACATGAACCGCGAGCCGGTGATGGACATCAACCGCATCATGCAGGTGCTGCCCCACCGCTACCCCTTCCTGCTGATTGACAAAATCATTCACCTTGACGACCAGATGGTGACGTCCGTGAAGAACGTGACCATGAACGAGCCATTCTTTCAGGGCCACTTCCCCGGCAACCCCATCATGCCCGGCGTGCTGCAGGTAGAGGCCATGGCCCAGACCGGCGGCATCCTGGTGATGAACACCGTGCCGGACCCCGAAAACTACTGGCAATATTTCCTGGGCATCGAAAACTGCCGCTTCCGCAAAAAAGTATTGCCCGGCGACACTATCTTATTCCATTGCCAGTTGTTAGCTCCCATCAAGCGCGGCATCGCCAAAATGCGCGGCCAGGCCTTCGTGAATGGCAAAGTGGTGATGGACGCTGAAATGAGCGCCGCCATTGTCCGCAAAGACGCCTAGAATTGAATTAATAATGAAGAATGAAGAATGAAGAATTAGCCGGCGCTTGTTGCCAACAAATTCCTCATTCTTCATTCCTCATTCTTCATTAAAGTAAAGAATGATTTCCCCCTCGCCCACATTCACCCCTCCGCTCGTCTCGCGCCGGGCGTAACCGTTGAACCGTTTACGACCATTGCGGCGGACGTCGAAATTGGGGAGGGCAGCTGGATTGGGCCAAACGTGACCATCATGAACGGCGCTCGCATCGGGCAGCACTGCCAGGTGTTTCCCGGCGCCGTGATTGCCGCCGTGCCTCAGGACCTCAAGTTTGCCGGCGAGCAAACCACGGCCGTCATTGGCGACCACACCGTGCTGCGCGAGTGCGTGACGGTGAACCGCGGCACCATCGACCGCGGCGAAACCCGCGTGGGCAGCCACTGCCTGCTGATGGCCTACGTGCACGTGGCGCACGACTGCATCATCGGCAACCACTGCATCCTGGCCAATACCGTGCAGGTGGCGGGCCACGTCGAAATTGGGGACTACGCCATTATTGGCGGCTCGTCGGCGGTGCACCAGTTTGTTAAGATTGGGCCCCACGCCATGGTGTCGGGCGGCTCGCTGGTTCGCAAGGACGTGCCGCCGTTTGTGAAAGCCGGCCGCGAGCCCTCTCCTACGCCGGCGCCAACTCGGTGGGCCTGCGCCGCCGCGGCTTCACCGAAGAATCCATTAACCTGGTGCAGCAGCTCTATCGGACGCTGTTTTTGGGCGGCTTAAACAACCAGGATGCCCTGGCTCAAATTGAGCGGGAACTGCCGGCTTCGCCCGAGCGCGAGATTGCCGTCAGCTTTGTGCGCTCGGCCACGCGCGGCATCATCAAAGGCCCCAAGCGGGGCCGCACCGACGGGGCCGAAGCGGAATAAGCTGCTCCTGTCTGGCTCAACGCTCATCGTTATTTGCGCACCGTTCCTTGTTAATTGAAGCCACCGGCCTGGGCAAGCGCTTTCAGCGCGACTGGATTTACCGGGGCCTCACGCGCACTTTTCGGCCCGGTAGCGCCACGGCGGTGCTCGGTCCCAACGGCGCGGGCAAAAGCACCCTGCTCAATACCATTTCGGGCCAGCTCCTGCCTACTGAAGGCACGCTAACCTACGCCCTCTCCGGCCGGGCCTTAGCAGTAGAAGACCTGCCCCAGCACCTGGCGTACGCGGCGCCTTACCTGGAGCTGCTGGAAGAACTCACGCTGCTGGAGCTGCTGCACTTCCACACCCAGTTCAAGGCCTTGCGGCCGGGAATCACACTCGACAAATTAATTGGGCTGATGTACCTCGACAAGGCCCGGCACCGCCTGGTGCGGGAGTTTTCATCGGGCATGAAACAGCGCCTCAAGCTGGCGTTGGCGCTGTATGCACAGGCCCCGTTGCTGCTACTCGATGAGCCCACCACCAACCTCGACGCCACCGGGGTGGCGTGGTACCAAGAACACGTGCAGGCCACCCGCGCCGGGCGCACCCTGCTGCTGAGCTCCAATGTGCCGGCCGAATACGCCTTCTGCGATGAGGAGCTGCTGGTAACGGACTTTCAGCTGGTGCGAGAAAAGTAACGGGTTGGGCTGCCTGCTGCAAGTGCCTAACATGTTGGCGAAAGCGCGGTTTACCCACCAGCCTCAAAGGCCATTTGCACGGCTTGAGCCGGATTGTGAAGACTTCTAACGAGCGGTGTTTTTAGCCAAAAAAGAGTCTGCCCCGTATCTTTGCGGCCGCCACAGGCATTATTTTCCACTATAACTAACTCCCGCCCCGGCCATGATTGACCACGAAGACCTGGACGACGACCTGCTCGACGACGAAGACAACCTGGACTCCTACGCTGCAAAAGGTGGCGCTGCTGCCCTCGGCTCGTTGGAAGACCGCCTTTCGGCCAAATATGCCGACTACCTGATGTGGACCGACACGGGCTCCTCGCACGATGAAGCCCTGGACCTGGCCAACATGACGGAAGAAGAGTTTGTGGAGGCGGAGCGGGCCGAAAACGCCGACCGCGGAGCCTTCACCAGCCTCGACGACGATGAAGACGAATTCGCCGATGACGACGACGACGATGCTGACGAAGGCTACGCCGCCGGCCGAGGCAGCCGTCGCGGCAGCAACTTCGACAGCGACGATTACTAAGCCCGAATATTAAAACTACAGCAAAAAGCCCCACCAGGATATCCTGGTGGGGCTTTTTGCTGTAAAAGACTACGACGCGTTACTAGCGGCCAAACACCTGCTTGAGGATGTCGGTGGTGCGGGCGGCTGGGTTCTTGCGAATTTTGCTTTCCTCGTTGGCCAGCAGGATAAACAGGCCATCCACTGCTTTCTGCGTGGTGTAGGCCGTGAGGTCGGTTTGCACGGGCGTCATGAGCGGAATGCGGTTGTACTGGCTGGTCATCTTGGCGTAGGCCTTGCCGGCACCTACCTGGTCGATGGCCGCGCTGATGTCGGGCCGGAACGCCGTGATAAGCTGGGCTTCGGTGTTCTTCCGCAGGAACTGGGTAGCGGCATCAGTTGAGCCACTGGTGACCAGCGAAATGGCATCGGTGATGCTGATGTTGGCCAGGGCGTTGAGGAAAATGTCCTTGGCTTTGGGCGCAGCGGCTTCGGCTGCGCGGTTGAGCTGGGTCTCGAAGGTGCTGATAAGCGTGTTCATGCCCGGAAACTTGCTCAACGTCGTTTTCATCAAAATGGCATCCTCCGGAAACGGGATGTGGATGTCGTCATTCATGTTGAAGCCGTCGGGCTCGGAAGCAAACTGCACGGCCTTTACGATGCCCTTGTTGAGGGCATCTTTGATGCCGGCGCTGGCCAGCGACTCGGTGAGCGGCACGGGGGCCGGCTTGGGCGCCACGGGCGTAGCTGCTGCAGCTTTAGCCGCGGCGGCGTTTGCAGCGGCGGTTTTGGCGGCAGCCGCTTTGGCCGCAGCAGCTTTTGTGGCGGCGGCTTTTTTGGCTGCGGCGGTTTTCGCGGCGGCCGCCTTGGTAGCAGCAGCTTTTTTGGCGGCGGTGGTTTGGGCGTGGGCAGCGGGGGCAGAAGTGGCCAGGAGGCCGGCTACCAACAAGGCACTGGCAATGCGAGTAAACATAGAGTAAACTGATGCGGCGGGAAAACCGGATGGCCCCTATGGCTGTCCTTGGACCGCCGCGTATGCAAATTGAAGACAATTTTGCGGCCAAACCTATTTCTTACCTCCTCGCTATGCCCACCACTGCCCAGTTTCAACCCGCTGCCGACTCCAATTCTCAGCAGGCCGCGCCCCGATGTCGAAATCATGACCATTGGCGACGAGCCTGCTCTACGGGCAGGTGGTAGACACCAATTCGGCCTTTATGGGCCAGGAGCTGGCCAAAATCGGCCTGCGGGTGCGGCAGATTTCCTCAGTATCGGACCGGGCCGATGAAATAGTGGCGGCGTTAAACCAGGCCCGGCAACGGGCGCAGGTGGTGCTCATCACCGGCGGCCTAGGGCCCACCAAAGACGACCTCACCAAGCACGTGCTGGCCCGCTACTTCGGCACCGAGCCTGGTGATGCACGAGCCCACGCTGCACCACGTGGAGGAAATTTTCAAGCGCTTCCAGCGGCCCATGCTTGACGTGAACCGCCAGCAGGCCATGGTGCCGGCCAACTGCGAGGTGCTGCACAACGCCGTGGGAACGGCCCCCGGCATGTGGTTCAGCGACCAGGGCACCGTGTTTGTGAGCATGCCCGGGGTGCCTTTCGAAATGAAGCGCCTGATGACCGACCACGTATTACCCCGCCTGCGAACCCAGTTTCACCTCGCTCCCATCGAGCACGTGGTGGTGATGACGGCCGGCATCGGCGAGTCCTTCCTGGCCGAAAAAATCGCCGACTGGGAAGATGCCCTGCCCGCCAATATCAAGCTGGCCTACCTGCCCAGCTTCGGCGCGGTGCGCCTGCGCCTCACCGGCACCGCCGATGGCCAGCCCGACTTGCGCGGCCGCATGCTGGCCCTGCTCCCCGCCCTGCGCGAGCGCATCGGCGAATACATTTTTGCCGAGGAAGAAACAACGCTGGAAGCTGCCATTGGGAAGCTACTGCTGGCTCAAGGCCTCACGGTGGGCACCGCCGAGAGCTGCACCGGCGGCCTCGTGGCGCATAGGCTCACGAGTGTGCCTGGCAGCTCAGAATATTTCCGGGGCAGCGTAGTGGCCTATCACAACGACATCAAACAGGAAGAACTCGGCGTGAAAGCCGAAACCCTGGCTCAATTCGGTGCCGTGAGCGAAGCCACCGTGCGCGAAATGGCCGAGGGTGCCCGCCGCCGCCTGGGCGTGGATGTGGCCGTGGCTACCAGCGGCATTGCCGGCCCCGGCGGCGCCACCGCCACCAAGAAAGTGGGCACCGTGTGCCTGGCATATGCCGATGCCACCCAAACCATCAGCCGGGAATACGTGCTGGACCGGGGTCGTGCCCTCAACGTGGAATATGCCGCGCAGTCGCTGCTAACGATGCTGCGACAGCAACTGGCCGCCATGTAGCTTCTTAACAAAAAAGAAGAACGTCATGCCGAGCGCAGCGAAGCATCTTTGCCACGAGAAAACCCAATCGTCTGTCATGCTGAGCGCAGCGAAGCATCCTATCACGACCGAACGACTCAGGCGTGAAAAGATGCTTCGCTGCGCTCAGCACGACAGACGATTGGGTTTACTCTCGTGGCAAAGTTGCTTCGGCAGGCTCGGCATGACGTTCTTGGGTGTGCCAGTGCCTGACATTCTATTATCGGTGCAGGGAAATAGCTAATTACGCCGCTTCGGGCGCATCGCTGGGCACTTTCTGCATGATATCGTGGCCCATCTTGTCGCGCTTGGTGGTGAGGTAAGCCTCGTTGTGGGGGTTGGAGTCGATTTCAATCGGGAGCGTGTCCACGATTTTCAGGCCGTAGCCGATGAGGCCAGTACGCTTGCGGGGGTTGTTGGTGAGCAGGCGCATCTCGGTGATTCCGAGGTCGCGCAGAATCTGGGCGCCCACGCCGTAGTCTCGCTCGTCGCCTTTGAAGCCCAGCTCCTCGTTGGCCTGCACGGTGTCGCGGCCCTGCTCCTGCAGCTTGTAGGCCTTGAGCTTGTTGATGAGGCCAATGCCGCGGCCTTCCTGGTTCATGTACACCACCACGCCGCGGCCCTCGCGCTCTATCTGGCGCATGGCCTGGTGCAGCTGCGGGCCGCAGTCGCAGCGGCAGGAGCCGAAAATATCGCCGGTCACGCACGAGCTGTGCACCCGCACCAGCACCGGCTCGGGCCCGCTGATATCGCCTTTAACCAGAGCCAAATGCTGCACGCCATTGGTACGCTGCGTGAAGGCATACAGGTCGAAGTCGCCCCATTCGGTGGGCATTTTCACCGAAATATCCCGATGAATCAGGCTTTCTTTGGCCAGGCGGTATTTGATGAGGTCCTGCACCGAAATCAGCTTCAGGTCCCACTTTTTAGCTACGATTTCCAAATCGGGGAGCCGGGCCATTTCGCCGTCCTCTTTAAGAATTTCGACCAGCACGCCGGCCGGTTCAAAGCCTGCCAGGGTGGCCAAATCGACGGCCGCCTCGGTATGGCCGGCGCGGCGCAGTACGCCTTCCTTGCGGGCCTTGAGCGGAAAAATGTGCCCCGGCTTGCCCAATTCCTCGGGCTTGGTAGCGGGGTCAATCAGGGCCATGATGGTCTTGCTGCGGTCGGAGGCCGAGATGCCGGTGGTCACGCCGTTTTTGAGCAAATCGACCGATACCGTGAAGGGCGTGGCGTGCAGGGCCGTGTTGTGGCCCACCATCAGGTCGAGGCCCAACTCTTCGCAGCGCTGCTCGGGAAGCGAGGCGCACACCAGGCCGCGGCCGTGGGTGGCCATAAAATTGATGATTTCGGGCGTGGCGCACTGAGCGGCGCAGATAAAGTCGCCCTCGTTTTCACGGTCCTCGTCGTCGACGACGATTACGACCTTGCCAGCGCGGATATCGGCAATGGCGGATTCGATGGTATCAAGCATGGATAGGGTATTTCGGGCCATAACAACGAGGGCCGCCGCAAAGTTAGCCCTGCCAGCCGTGGCGTTCTCGCCAAACGCGGCTAGCCTTGCTGGAAGCGCTGAGTAGGCCGCCAGATGGTGGTTTTGATGCCGCGCAAATACCGCCAGTAGCCCACCAGCAGCGCCGCGTTCATGCTATAGAAATGGGTGATAAAGCGCAGCAGCCGCGAATTGCGCCCGGCCCGGCGCAGGGCCCCGTCCAGCAGCATGAGCAGCGGCAGGGCGAGCTGGCCCAGCAGCGCCAGCTGGAAAAACCACCCGGCACCCGTGGCCACCAGGCCCGCCGTGGCCGCCAGCAGTACCAGCAGCAGCACCGGCGTGTACCAGCGCAGCACCTTGTGCGACCACAGCGCAAACGCCACCCCACGCCACCTGGGCCACAGCAGCGCCCGAAACTCTTTCAGGTTCTGGAAATTTCCGGCCGAAATGCGGGCCTTGCGCCGGAATTCCTCGGGCAGGCGGTCCGACACGTCTTCGTAGCACATAGCGTCGAGCTCGTTGATGGCCTGGTAGCCGTCGCGCAGCACGGCCAGCGTGATGTAGAAGTCATCGACCAGAAACGCGGCCGGGGCCGGGTGGTAGCAGGCCCGGCGCACCGCAAAGCACCCACCAAAGGCGCCCATCATGCTGCCCCAGACCACGCCCTCCTGGTATTTGATAAGGTTTTCGCGCTCCAGGTAGGCCTTTTCCTGGCCGGAAATGCCTTCGGCGCGGTGCTCGGGGTTGATGATGTGCCCGCCCACCAGGCCGATGCCCGGCTGCTGAAAATGCTTCACCAAGTGGTACAGCGTGTCGGGCGCAAAAGACATTGGCGTCGGTGAGCACCAGAACGGGGGCCGTGGCCTGTTGGGCCAGGTTTTCGATAACTGTGGGCTTGCCCGTGCGCTCGGC
Organism: Hymenobacter humi; assembly: GCF_042665855.1. Lineage (NCBI taxonomy): Bacteria > Pseudomonadati > Bacteroidota > Cytophagia > Cytophagales > Hymenobacteraceae > Hymenobacter > Hymenobacter humi. Next base: position 3,097,021 of record NZ_JBHTEK010000001.1, read on the forward strand.
GTAGGCCTCAAATTGCAGCTGGGGGTATTCGGCAGCGAGGGCCATGAGAAGCGCGTTGGTGCCATCCGACGAATTGTCGGAGCCCACTAACAGCCGTACCCGGTCGAGCGGATAAGTGGTGGCAAACGTGGAGCGGACTTTCTCGGCAATCACCGCCTCCTCGTTGTGGGCCGCCAGCAAAATATCCACGGCCGGTAGGCTCGCCGCATCGGTCTGGTACACGTGCTGGTTTTGCTGCCGGCCCCGCGCGAGCCGGCTCAGCAGCAGCGGAAACAGCACGTAGGTATGGGCCACCAGGAATAAACAGCCCCAGAAAATAAGTACGAGCAGCGCCGTCAGCATCAGGACTGCGCCGGCTGCAGCCGCGTGTACAGGTCCACAAAACGGTCGATGACGCGGCGGTTGTCGTACTGGTCGGCCGCGGCGCGGGCAGCGGCGGCACCTATCTGGGCGGTGGGCACTTCGCCGCGGGCCCAGGCCCGCAGGGCCTCGAGCCACTCGGCGGCCGAATCTCGCAGCAGAATGTCGTGGCCGTCGCGCACGGCAATGCCTTCGGCCCCGAGCGCCGTGCTCAGCACCGCTTTGCCCATGGCCATGCCCTCGATGATTTTGATGCGCATGCCGCCGCCGCTCAGCAGCGGCACCAGCATCACTCGTATTTCTGCATGAAGTCCGGGGCCGATTCCACGAAGCCGTGCACCACGACGTTGTCGGTGCGCGGGGCCAGCAGGCTGGCGGGCGTGCCGCTGCCGGCCAGGTGCAGCTCCACGTCGGGCACTTCGGCGTGAAAGGTGGGCCACACTTCGCGCAGCAGCCACTCCACGCCTTCCAGGTTGGGCAGCCAGTTCAGCGAGCCAATCATGAAGAGCGTGCGCGGCCTGGGCTGCAGGCTGGGGTTGGGCTGAAAGCGCGCCAGCTCCACGCCAGCCGGGATAAACACCACCGGCTCGGGGCAGCCCAGGGTACGCAGCCGTCGGGCGTCGTCGTCGGTAATGGCCGCTACGGCGTCGAACTGCGGCAGGTGGCGGCGCTCAAATTTCTCCAGACGCTGGGCCATGGTGCGCAGCAGCAACCGCTTCAGGGTTGGCCTCGCGGCCGGCCAGCATCTTCCAGATGGTGTATTCCAGGTTGTGGGCCCGCAGCACCAGGGGCGGCACGTTGAGCCTGGGCGCTGTGCTGCCGGCTCAAAAACTCGCCGTACCAGGCCACGAAAGTGCCTTCCATCTGCACCACGTCCACGGTTTCGGTGCGCAGCAATTCGAGCAGCTTCTCTCCCATCGCGGGGCTGATGAACCGCTCGGCGATGTAGGGCTGGCGGCTGAAAAGCAGGTTTTTGAGGGCCCGAACCGGCGTAATGTCCGTGTCGACGTCCACTATCACAAGCCGGAAATTGGGCCCCAGGTGGTCGAGTGCATCGGCGGGCTGGCGGTGCTTGGGCGTATTAATGGCCAGCATCGTGACGCGGTGGCCCGCCTGAATAAGGCCCGCGGCCACGTCGTGCATGGCAATGGCGCCGCCAGTAGTCAGCGGAAACGGAACGCGGGGACAGAGCTGCAGGATGTGCATGGGTCCGGCAAAGGTAGGAACGCGACTGTAGGCCGGTTTCGGGGTTTAGAGCTGGCGGTATTTCACCTCGAAGCTTTCAATTTGCGCCTCGCTGCCCAGCACCAGCAGCACATCACCTGCTTTGGGCACGTAGTCTGCCGGCGGGCTCACCAGCAGGGCGCCTTCCTGCTGGCGGAGCCCAATAATGGTGGCGCCGGTGCGCGAGCGGATGTCCAGGTCGCGAATGCTTTGCCCGTGAAAGTCGTGCCGCATTTGCGCGAAAGCCAGCTCTTCCAGCCGCAGCTTGTCGGCACTCAACCCCGAAATCAGGTCCAGGAAACGAATTACTTCGGGGCGCACCACGAGCTTGGCCATGTGCGAGCCGCCGATTTCGTCGGGCATGACCACCGAGTTGGCCCCGGCCGAGAGCAGCTTGCTTTCCGAGGTTTTGTAGGAGGCTCGGGCAATAATCTTGAGGTGGGGGTTGAGGGCGCGGGCCGACAGGGCCACGAATACATTGTCGGCGTCTTTGGGCAGGGCCGTGATGAGGGCCGACGCGCGCTGTACCCCGGCCTGCATGAGTACCCGGTCGGAGGTAGCGTCGCCGAACACGGCAAATATTTTTTCGCCAGCCAGGTCAGTGCCCTCATAATCTTCGTCGTCACGGCCTTCGGCGAAGCTTTTCATCAGCTCCTGGTCCATTTCGACGGCCACTACGCGGGCGCCGTTGGCGCGGAGCTCCTGGTAGGCCCGGCGGCCATTGCGGCCAAAGCCGCACACAATTACGTGCCCGCTGAAGTGCTTGATTTCCTGGTCGGTTCGGAACATATTGAATAGTTTTCGCAGCTCGCCATCAAAGATAAACGAGGACAGGACCGACACGAGGTAGGCCACCACGACGAGGTTGTAGAGGATGTAGAACGAAACGAAAATGCGCCCCGCCGTGGACAGCGGATGGACTTCGCCATAGCCCACCGTCGAGACGGTGGTGACAGTCATGTAAAACGCGTCGACCAGATTGAAGTTCTCGATGCCCGTAAAGCCCAGCATGCCAATAATCAAGCTCGATACCGTGAGCACGATGGCCAGCACTATTCGATTGATGTTGGCTTGCTTTAGCATTTATCAGGAACCTGTTCGGGAAGCCCATCGAAGCAATGGTTCGGTAAAGCTAGGCCCCCAAGCCAAACATGCAGCTATTTACCTCACCAGGGAATTTTTCAGCTGCCGAAGCGGGCGACACCCGGCTCAGGAGCCGCGCGGAATCACGGTGCCCAGCATGCCGGCCAGCCTGGTTGTCGAGCTGCTTGAGGCTTTTGATTTTGCCCAGGGTTTCGAACAGCGCCACGTCGTCGAGCGGATGGCGGAGCAGCTCCATGGCGCGGTCGAGCTCGCGCTGCACGTGCACCTTGTTGAGCCGCAGAACGGCGTTGTCGCAGGCCAGCTTGGGCATTTCCACTTCGTTGAAAACGTAGATTTCCTTGGTGCGCCAGTTGGGGCTGATTTCGTAGCGCTCGGTGGCCAGGTCGGTGATGAGGCTGCGGATGTCGGCGCGCTCGTTCTGGGCCAGCAGGCGGGCATCGGGGAAGCGGCCGGCCAGCAGCTCCTGCCGGCAGATTTCCCACATTTCGGCGTAGAGCGGCGTTTTGAACGGGGCTTCGTCGAACTGGCCCAACAGGTAGCCTGCCACGCTGATTTCGGCTTCGACCTCGCGCGGCGCATAAAGCACCAGCAGGCGCAGCACCTCCCGCTCGCACACCTGGAGCATGTCGGGCAGGTCGTCGTCTTTCTCGGCCTCGGGCTTGGTGGGCTGGTAGCTCACCCCTGCTCCTACTATTTCGACGGTGGCTTCGTGGCCGCCGTACATCAGCATCTCGGCCTCTTCCTCGTCGCTCATCGGACGGGCTGCCGGAGCCGGCCGGCTCTGAGTTGAGCTGGAATTGGAAGGAAAGCCGGTGTTGGCACTGCCCGCGCCATTGCCGTAGTTTCCGGCGTTGCCGCTGCCGTAGCTGCCACTGGGCTTGGCCGCCGGGGCCTTCACCAGCTTGTTGTATTCGGTGATGAGCACCTGCTCGTCGATGCCGAACGTGCCCGAGGTCTGCTGCAGAAACACCTGGCGCTTGATGGCGTCGGGCACTTTGGCGATGCTGTGGAGCACGTCGCGGATGGCTTCGGCCTTCTTCACCGGGTCGTTGCTGGCCTCGCGGGCCACCAGCGTGGTTTTGAAGGTGATGAAGTCCTGGCTGCTTTTCTCGATGTACTCGGCAAAGCGCTGGTCGCCCACTTTGCGGATGTAGCTGTCGGGGTCGTCGCCGTCGGGGAAGAGCACCACGCGCACGTTCAGGCCGCCTTCGAGCAGCAGGTCGGTGCCGCGCAGCGAGGCCTTGATGCCAGCCGCGTCGCCGTCGTAGAGCACCGTCACGTTGTCGGAATACCGCTTGATGAGGCGGATTTGGCCTTCGGTGAGCGAGGTACCCGACGAGGCCACCACGTTCTTAATGCCGCCCTGGTAGAGGCTGAGCACGTCGAGGTAGCCTTCCACGAGGTAGCACACTTCTTCGGTCCGGATGGCCTGGCGGGCCTGAAACAGGCCATACAGCACATCCGACTTGTGGTAAATATCCGACTCGGGCGAGTTGAGGTACTTCGCCATCTTGTCGTCGCGCTTCAGGGTGCGCGCCCCGAAGCCCACCACCCGGCCGCTGATGTTGTGAATCGGGAACATCACGCGGCCCCGGAACCGGTCGTAGCGGCGGCCGGTGTCCTGGCCCTGGTCGTCGGTTTTGGTGACGGTGAGGCCGGTTTTCTCAAGGTATTTTTTGTCGTAGCCGGCCTTCTCGGCGGCCTTCATCAAATCGTCCCAGCTGTCGAGCGAGTAGCCCAACTCAAAGGTTTGAATGGTGCTCAGGTTCAGGCCGCGCTCCTTGAGGTAGCCGTAGCCGATGCTCATGCCCTCCTCGGAGTTGAGCAGCAGGCGGTGGTAGTGGCTCTTGGCAAAGTCGGAAACGATGAACTGCGAGTCCCGCTCGTTCTGCTCCAGCTGCTGCTGGGGCGTTTTTTCCTCTTCCTCAACCTCGATGCCGTACTTCTTGGCCAGGTACTTCAGGGCCTCCACGTAGCTGGTGCCCTCCACGTCCATCACAAACTGCACCACGCCGCCGGCCTTGCCGCAGCCAAAGCACTTGTACAACGACTTGGCCGGGTTTACCGAAAACGACGGGGATTTTTCGTTGTGAAACGGGCACGGCGCCCACAGATTCTGCCCCTTGCGCTTGAGTTGCACGAAGTCGCCGACTACTTCTACGATGTCGGCAGTTTGAATAATGTGGTCAACTAGTTCTTTGGGGATGCGGGCCATGGGCGGCTATTCAGAGGCAAAAGGGTGCTCACGCAGCACGAAGTAGCTCACCCAGCGGAACCTCACCCCCTGACCCCCTCTCCAAAAAGAGGGGGCACCGGAAATGCTTCCTTTGGAATTGTGGGGCTCCCCTCTCTTTTGGAGAGGGGCCGGGGTGAGGTTCCTTCGGCGATGCGATAGGTAACCCAACAAAGTTCGCCCTACTTTCTCTACGTCCTACCTTTGCCGGGAATAAACTCCGCGCAAGATGCCCGCATACCGTCCCGAAGAAATTGAAAAGAAGTGGCAGGCCCATTGGAAGGCTCACAGCACTTTCAAGGCCGCCAACCACTCCGAAAAGCCTAAGTACTATGTGCTCGACATGTTTCCCTACCCTTCCGGGGCGGGTTTGCACGTAGGCCATCCGCTGGGCTACATCGCCTCCGACATCGTGACGCGCTACAAGCGCTTGCAGGGCTTCAACGTGCTGCACCCCATGGGTTTCGACTCCTTCGGCCTGCCTGCCGAGCAGTACGCCATCCAGACTGGCCAGCATCCCGAAAAAACCACCCGCGAGAACATTACCCGCTACATCGAGCAGCTCAGCAGCCTGGGCTTCAGCTACGACTGGGACCGCGAAATCCGCACCTCCGACGCCAGCTACTACAAATGGACGCAGTGGATTTTTCTCAAGCTGTTCAATGCCTGGTACAACCTCGATACCAATAAGGCCGAGCCGCTCACCGAGCTCACTGCCCGCTTTGCCGAGCGCGGCAGTGAAGGCATCAACGCTGCCGGCGATGCCGACGAGCGCCAGGTGTTCAGCGCCGGCCAGTGGCAGCTCTTTACTGAGCAGCAGAAACTGGCTGCCGTGCACCCCTACCGTCTCGCCTACCAGCAGGACACCTACGTGAACTGGTGCCCCGGCCTGGGCACGGTGCTCTCGAACGATGAAGTGAAGGACGGCCTTTCCGAGCGCGGCGGCTTCCCCGTCGAGCGCCGCCTCATGCCCCAGTGGAACCTGCGCATCACCGCCTACGCCGACCGCCTCCTGCAAGGCCTCGACACTATCGACTGGCCCGATGCGGTGAAAGAAATGCAGCGCAACTGGATTGGCAAGAGCATCGGCGCCGAAGTCACCTTCCCGGTACAAAGCCACGAAAACGCCCAAATCAAGGTTTACACCACGCGCGTGGACACCATTTACGGCGCCACCTTCTTGGTGCTGGCCCCCGAGCACGAGTTGGTAGACGAACTGACCACGCCAGCCCAACGCGCCGCCGTGGATGAGTACATCGCCGCCACCAAGCGCCGCTCGGAACGCGACCGCATGGCCGACACCAAAACCGTATCCGGCGTCTTCACCGGCGCTTACGGCCTGAACCCGGTGAACAACGAGCCCGTGCAAATCTGGCTGGCCGACTACGTCCTAGCCGGCTACGGCACCGGCGCCGTAATGGCGGTGCCCAGCGGCGACCAGCGCGACTACGTGTTTGCCAAGCACTTCGGGCTGCCCATCCCGGCCATCTCCGATGCTCAGCAGGGCCTCGACGAGCAAGCCGACCCCACCAAGGAAGGCCGCTACATCAACTCCGGCATCATTAACGGCCTCACCTATAAAGAAGCCACCCAGAAGCTAATTGCCTACCTCGAAGAAAAAGGCCTGGGCCGCGGCAAAGTCAATTTCCGTCTGCGCGACGCCATTTTTGGCCGCCAGCGCTACTGGGGCGAGCCCATCCCGATATACTACAAGGACGGCACCGCCTACGGCATCGCCGAAGCCGACTTGCCCTTGGTGTTGCCAGAAATCGACGAGTACAAGCCCACCGAAACCGGCGAGCCGCCGCTGGGCCGCGCTCAAAACTGGCTCTACCGGGGTCAGTACCCCTATGAATTGAGCACCATGCCCGGTTGGGCTGGCTCGTCGTGGTACTACCTCCGCTACATGGACCCTACCAACGAAGCCCGCTTCGTATCGGAGGAAGCTGAGCAGTACTGGGGCACCGTGGACCTTTACATGGGCGGTGCCGAGCACGCCACCGGCCACTTGCTCTACGCCCGCTTCTGGTACCTGTTCTTAAAAGACATGGGCCTTGTGAGCGGCAACGAGCCCTTCCAGAAGCTGATAAACCAGGGCATGATTCTGGGCCGCTCAAACTTCGTATACCGCATCAACGGCACTAATAAGTTTGTGACGCTGGGCAAAAAAGACCAGTATGAAACCACGGCGCTTCATGCCGACGTGAACATCGTGGAGAACGATGTACTTGACATCGAAGCGTTCAAGAAGTGGCGCGACGAGTACGGAAACGCCGAATTTATCCTCGAAGACAACGGCACCTACGTGTGCGGCGTGGAAATCGAGAAGATGTCTAAGTCGAAGTACAACGTGGTAAGCCCGGATGTGCTCATCGGCCGATACGGTGCCGACGCTCTGCGCCTCTACGAAATGTTCCTCGGCCCGCTGGAGCAATACAAGCCCTGGAACACCAACGGCATCAGCGGTGTGGGCACGTTCCTGAAGAAGTTCTGGCGCCTCTTCCACCCGGAGGACGGTGCGCTGGCCGTGACCGACGAGCCGGCTACGCCCGCCGAGCCTGAAGGCTCTGCACCGGGCCATTCAGAAGATTCAGGAAGACATCGAGAAGTTCAGCTTTAACACCTCGGTGAGCATGTTCATGATTACCGTGAACGAGCTGACGGCCCTTAACTCGCACAAGCGCTCCATTCTGGAGCCGCTCGTTGTGCTGCTCTCCCCGTATGCGCCGCACCTAGCCGAAGAGCTGTGGCAGGAATTGGGCTACGAGGCCGGCAGCATCAGCAGCGCCAGCTACCCCGAGTTCCGCGAGGAATACCTGGTGGAAGACACCGTGACGTATCCGATTGCCATCAACGGCAAGGTGCGGGAGCAGCTGCAGTTTCCCGCGACCGCCACGGCGGCCGAGATTGAAACTGGTGTGCTGTCCACGGATTTCCTGGCCCGTTTCGGCGAAGGCAAATCAGCCAAGAAGGTGATTGTGGTGCCCGGCCGCATGGTCAACGTGGTGGTGTAAGCAACAGCGCTTGACAAGTATGAAAAAGCCCGTTGCCTCGCGCAACGGGCTTTTTTGCTTTTAACAATTGAGCACAATTGAGCTGTTTCCAAATCGCCTGTCATGCTGAGCTTGCGAATCATCTTATGAGGTCAGAGGCTAATCGTTCAGCCATGATAAGATGCTTCGCAAGCTCAGCATGACAGATGGATTAAAGCCGCCAACAAAAACGCTGGCACAACTCGTCCTTAATGCATCTTTGTGACGGGCAATTATTGGCTTTTTGCTCTGAAATATCTTCATACTTTTTAATGACTCACCTTCCCTTACTCTCCAAACGGCCTCCGCTGGCTCGTGCCTTCCGCAGCTGGGGCGTCGCGTTGCTGTCGCTGCTGGCCCTACCAAGCGAGGCGCAAACGGCTACTGCAGCCGGCCCCCTGCTCACCCCCGACCAGTTCCTGGGCTACAAGCTGGGCACCCAGTTCACGCCCCACGCCGAGATTCTGCGCTACGTAGACCACGTGGTGGCCCACACGCCCGGCCGGATGAAGCTGGTGCCCTACGGCAAAACCTACGAAAACCGCCCCTGGAGGTGGTGCAGATTGCCAGCGCCGATAACTTCGGCCGCCTCGAAGACGTGCGCCACAACAACCTGAAGCTGGCGGGCCTGGAAAGCGGCACCGGGCAGCGCCAGCAGCCCGCCGTGTGCTGGTTGAGCTACAACGTACACGGCAACGAAGCCGTGTCGTCGGAAGCGGTGATGCAGGTGCTCTACGACCTGGCCAACCCCCAGGACCAGCAAATGCAGGACTGGCTCAAGAACACCGTCGTCATCGTGGACCCTGCGTGAATCCCGACGGCCGCGACCGCTACGGCAACTGGTACAACCGCGTGCGCAACCAGTCGGCCAACGCCAACCCCGATTCCTGGGAACACCACGAGCCTGGCCCGGCGGCCGCTTCAACCACTACTACTTCGACCTGAACCGCGACTGGGCCTGGCAAACCCAGCAGGAAACCAAGCAGCGCATCGTGCTCTACAACCAATGGTTGCCGGCCGTGCATGCCGACTTTCACGAAATGGGGCCGAATAATACCTACTACTTCTCGCCCGCGGCCAAGCCCTTCCACGCCGACATTACGCCCTGGCAGCGCAAGTTCCAGAACATTCTGGGCGACTACAACAAGGTGGCCTTCGACAAAAACAACTGGCTGTACTTCACCCGCGAAACCTACGACCTGTTTGCGCCCACCTACGGCGACACCTGGCCCAGCTTCAACGGCGCCATTGGCATGACGTATGAGCAGGGCGGCGGCGGCCCCGCCGGCGTGGCCTACGCCCGCACCGACGGCGATACCCTCACCCTGGGCCAGCGCATTGCCCACCACCACGCCGCCAGCCGCGCCACCATTCAGGCCACAGCCGAGCGCCACGACGACCTGCTGCGCGAGTTCCAGTCTTACTTCGCCACCGCCAAAGCCAAGCCCCAGGGCGAATACAAAACCTACGTGCTGTCGGCCGGCAACGACCCGGGCCAGCTCCAGGCCCTCACCCAGTACCTCGAACGCAACCAAATCGAGTACGGCTTTGCCGACAAGCGCAGCAAAACCAAAGGCTACAACTACACCTCCGGCAAAACCGGCAGCGTGCAAGTTGAGCCACGCGACGTGGTGGTGAGCATGTACCAGCCCAAGTCCACGCTCGTGAAGGTGCTGTTTGAGCCCCGCGCCCGGCTCGAAGACTCGCTCACCTATGACATCACCTCGTGGGCGCTGCCCTATGCTTTTGGCGTAAAAGCCTACGCCCTGCCCGGCCGTCTCAAGGCCTCCGCCGCGGCACCTGCCCCGGCCCTGGTGCGCGGCAGCGCCGCCGCACCTGCCGACCGCCCTTACGCTTACCTGGCCCGCTGGAACAACCTGCAGGACATGCGCTTCCTGAGCCGCCTGCTTCAGCAAAAAGTGAAGGTGCGCTACGCCGAGAAAGAGTTTGAGTCGGAAGGCCAGAAATACGCGCCGGGCACGCTCGTTATCACGCGCACCGGCAACGAGGCCATGGGCGCCCGCTTCGACCAGTTGGTGCGAGCCCAGGCCGACTCGGCCGGCACGGTCGTTACGGCCGTGAAATCAGGTTTCTCCACTTCGGGCCGCGACCTGGGCTCGGGCACCGTGCACTTCGTGCAGCAGCCCAACGTGGCTGTACTGGCCGGTCCGGGCGTCGATGGCACCGCCTTCGGAGAAGTGTGGCACTTCTTTGAGCAGCAGCTTGGCTACCCGCTCACGGTATTGGGCACCGACTACGTCAACCGCGTGTCGCTCCAGAAATACGACGTGCTGATTCTGCCCAACGGCAGCTACACCGATGTGTACAACGACCGCAACCTCGAAAGCCTGAAAGCCTGGGTGCGCGACGGCGGCAAGCTCATCGCCATGGAAGGCGCCAGCAAGTTTCTTTCCAACAAGAAGGATTTCCTGCTCAAGACCAAAGCCGTTGACTCCGTCGCCATCAAAAAAGACGAAAAAGCCAACCCCTACAAACTCCTACGCCGCTACGGCGACTCGGAGCGCGAAGAGGCCGAAGAAGTGGTGCAGGGCAGCGTGTATCGCGTGCGGCTCGACAACACCCACCCGCTAGCCTTCGGCTACGGCGACACCTATTTTGCCCTCGTACGCACGCCGCTCAACTACCGCTTCCTGGGCAAAGGCGGCTGGAACGTGGGCGTCATCAAGAAAGACAGCTATTCGTCCGGTTTCATTGGCGCTAAGGCCCGCAAGGAGCTCACCGACACCTTCGTGGTGGGCACCCAGGAAATGGGGCGCGGCGAGGTCGTTTACTTAGGCGACAACCCTTTGTTCCGTGCGTTCTGGCAGGGCGGCAAGATGCTCTTCGGAAACGCCATTTTCATGGTAGGCCAATAATCCAGCTCAATAAAATGGAAAAGCCCCGCTGGATTACCGGCGGGGCTTTTTTGTGCTGAAAACCTATTCAAAAACAAACAGAACGTCATGCTGAGCGCAGCCGAAGCATCTCGCGTGCAGCAGTAATTCAATCGTTCAACGAAGCGGGCGAGATGCTTCGGCTGCGCTCAGCATGACGCCCTTTTTGCAGGGAGGGCAGTTCGCATTTTACTGTTCCAGCAGCTGCCTTGTGGCTTTGGGAAGCGAGGCCTTCACCAACTCATACGAATGGTCAATTAGCTCGCGTAGCTGGCGCTCGGGAATGCCGGTGCCAATAAGCACCGTGTTCCAGTGCACCTTGCTCATGTGGTAGCCGGGCAGCACGTAATCGTGGGCTTCGCGCAGCTCAACGGCCCGCTCGGGGTCGCATTTGAGGTTGACGCTGCCAAAGGTGTCAATGTCGGTTAGGGCAAACATTTTGCCGCCGACTTTGAGCACGAGGGTTTCGGGGCCAAACGGGGTGCCGTCCGTCACGCCGGGCTTGGCCAGGCAGTAGTCGCGAAACTCCTCAATATTCATTGGCCTATTTACTAGAGGACGTACCGAAACAACATCACCACCAAACACACCAGAAACATCGCCAAGCTGAGCTTATTGATGAAGTGCATGGTCTTCAGGTTGAAGTTAGACTTGCGGCTGGGGTCGTTCCGGCGGAAGTAATAACCGAGGACGGGGCCGAAATTGAAAAGGTTTTTACCGTTCATGTCAGGGCAGGTTTGGGTTCAGAAAGGTAACACTTGGTACCGGAGAATGATTTGGTAATAGGTGGATATTTACCTCGAACTTGCGGCTGCAACGCAGCTCAATTTGTCGTGTCGTTGCCCAACTTAACGCTGCTACTCACTTGAAACACTTCTTCGCCTTCCTCTGCCTGGCCGCCTCCACCAGCCCGGCCCTCGCCCAAAAAGCCCTTCGGAATCCGACGCCGTCAAGCAAACCATCGCCGCGTTTTTCACCGGCATGCGCCAGGGCGACAGCACCGCCGTGCGCCGCACGCTGGCCCCCGGGGCCGTTTTCCACACCATTGCCACCCGCGCCGGCACCACCCAGGTTCAGCCCGAAAACCCGCTGGACTTTCTCAAAGCCGTAGGCTCGCCCCATCCCAAAGTCTGGGACGAGCGAATCACCTTCGACAAAATCTTAATCGACGCCAACCTCGCCAGCGTCTGGACGCCCTACGAGTTCTACCTCGGCGGCACCTTCAGCCACTGCGGCTACAACTCGTTTCAATTAGTGAAGCTGACCGATGGCTGGAAAATCGCGCACATCATCGACACACGGCGCAAGGAGAAATGTAAGTAAAATGTATTTGCAAAAACACAGGTCTAAAGCTTCCTGAGCTGATAGCTAGTGCCTGATTTTACTGGCTTTACTTTACGGAGATACCTTTCATTAAACTTACCTGGAAACATTTCAGAAAGGAGTTTTCTGTAGGCTTCGAATTTGTCATCCAAGTTCTCGAATGGCAGCCAAATAACCGGGTCAATGGCGGAATTTCGGCCTAGCCAGACCATTATACTTGAAGGGTTGGTTTGGTTTGGCAATTTATTTCCTAACCCATCTGTCAGGGAAAAATAAGTTATACCTATTAATTGAAATAAGGGCATTTCAAATAAAGGAATAGGCTGCTGGTCAATGATGAATGCTAAGTAGGGCGCATAGTTAACTGGCTCGAACTCCCACTCTATTTCCCTCTGGGGCAAAGCGCTACCATCAGGATACGAATAGGCAACAGGTGATTCAGAACCAGGCCCAAACAAAGCTCTTGCTCTGGCTATTTTTTGTAGCCCAACTTCATAGTTCCTGGCTCCCTTCGCTGGTATGTATGCAACAAGCTTATAGAAGCCAACTTCAGAAACGTCAGCAACGGACTTCAGGAAATCCTTAACCTTTTCTAAAGAGCGTTCAATTGTTTTTTCACCAATTGCTTGCGAGGCAATATCCTTTGGTAAAGAGTACAAAACGCATGGTTTATAGGAATATTGACCGGAGCCCATCTTATGTCTACTAGGAAGGTTACGCTCCTACCGGTTCTTCCACTACCTCCTTCTCAATCCAGCGGCCATCCTCGCGCATCAGCTCAATAAGCTCGTCCACGGCCGCTTCTTCGGGTACGGATTTCTTGATGACGTCCTGGCCGCGGTAGAGCGATATTTTGCCCTTGCCCACGCCCACGTAGCCGTAGTCAGCGTCGGCCATTTCGCCCGGGCCGTTCACGATGCAGCCCATGATGCCGATTTTCACCCCCTTGAGGTGGTCGGTGCGCTTGCGAATCATGGCCGTGGTTTCCTGCAGGTCGAAGAGCGTGCGGCCGCAGGGGCAGCTGATGTATTCGGTTTTGCTCATGCGGGTGCGAGCCGCCTGCAGAATGCCAAAAGAAAGCTGATTGAGGCCATCCAGCGTGCTGAGCCATTCTTCCTTGCTGCGCTCGGGCAGCAGCTCGGTGCTCAGCACAATGCCATCGCCGAGGCCGTCGAGCAACAGGCCGCCGCCGTCGGTAGCGGCATAGAGCTGGGTTTCTTCGGGCGAAAGGGCCGGGTACTGGCGGTTGATTACCACGGGGCAGGTTACACCGGCATTTATCGGCTCGAAGAATGCGCGCCGGATTTCCGGCATGGCGTGCGCATTTTCGGAGTAGAGAATCACCACGGCGGTGCTGTCGGCACGCAGTTGGTCGAGCGCAGGCTCGGTGAGCGATTCCAAGTTGTGGAACACGAAGTTCAGCTCCGGGTGGCGCACGGCCGTCACGGCGTATTCGGCCTGCGTGAATATCGGGAAATGCTCGCCGCGCTGCCCGGCATCGCGCCAGGCGGAGTAGTCCACTATCTCTTTCAGGCCGTTGGGCAGCATAAACGGCGCGGGCCGCTGGCCGGTGTACACGTAGTCGGCGCCCAGGTCCGACATCTGGAATTTGTCGAGAAACGAAGAATACAGGTGCCCAGCCGCGCGCAAATCGGCATACTCCAGGTTGGGCAGGCGCGACAAGTCGGTGATGACGCGGGGCACGTTCTGGCCGCCCAGGTTGGCTACTTCGCGGGTGATGCGGCGGATGTACTGGAACGGATTGATGGGCTCCTCACCCACCAACGGCGCAATGTGTTGAGCCAACGCCGCGCGATTGGTGTAGCGGTCAATCAGCATTTTAGCCACGGGGGCTTCGGCTTCCGGCGCTTCGGTTAGGCTCACGCGCACGGTGTCGCCGAGGCCGTCTTCGAGCAAGGTCCCAATGCCCACAGCCGATTTGATGCGGCCATCTTCGGCCTCGCCGGCTTCGGTCACGCCCAGGTGCAGCGGGTAGGGCTGCAGGCCTTCTTCGTCCAGCTTTTGCACCAGCAGGCGGTAGGCCTGCACCATCACCTGCGTGTTGCTGGCTTTCATGCTCAGCACCACGTCGTAGTAGTTTTCTTCCTCGCAGAGGCGCAGGAATTCCAGCGCCGACTCCACCATGCCCAACGGCGTGTCGCCGTAGCGGCTCAGGATGCGGTCCGACAGCGAGCCGTGGTTGGTGCCGATGCGCATGGCGGTGCCATACTGCTTGCAGATTTTCACCAGTGGCCGAAACCGTTCGCGGATGCGCTCTACCTCGGCCGCGTAGGAAGCGTCGGTGTATTCTATTTCCTCAAATTTCTTTTTGTCGGCGTAGTTGCCGGGGTTCACGCGCACTTTCTCCACAATGCGGGCGGCCAGTTCGGCGGCATTGGGCGTGAAGTGGATGTCGGCGATGAGCGGCACATTGCAGCCGCGCTTGCGCAGCTCCTTCTTTATTTCAAGCAGGTTCTGGGCCTCCTTCATGCTGGGCGCCGTGATGCGCACGTACTCGCAGCCAGCCGCCACCATGCGTAGCGTCTGCTCCACCGAGCCGAGCGTATCCATCGTGTCCACGGTGGTCATGCTCTGCACCCGAATGGGATAATTGCCTCCCAGCGGCAGGTCGCCAATGTTGACCACGCGGGCCACGCGGCGTTTGTATTCGGTCAGGCTGGGGCAATACGTTTTATTCATAACCCAAAAACTATGGTCGACAGGCGAAAGTTGCGCCGTAGCACAAAGGTAAAGCGCGTGTCGGCGGCTCCTCTCCTATCACAAGCCGCAACTTCTGCTGAGCATGACTGTCTTTTCAAAACAAGGGTAGTCGGATAGCGCTTGAAACTGCGTCTGCCTTCCCCAACTTCAACACCATGCCCATCATAAAACCCGCTTTACTCGGCCTTGGCCTCCTGCTTTCGGCTCCCTGCTTCGCTCAGCAAGTAGAGGTCATCAAGTTTCCGGAGTTGCAAAAGCGCCTCGCCCGGCCCACCGACACTACTTATGTGGTCAATTTCTGGGCTACCTGGTGCGCGCCCTGCGTGAAAGAGCTGCCCAATTTCGAGCAGTTGCGCAGCGCGAATGCCAACAAAAAGGTGAAGGTGCTGCTCGTCAGCCTCGATTACGCCTCGCAGCTGGATAAGAAAGTAAAGCCTTTCGTGAAGCAGCGCGGGTTAAAATCCGAAGTGGTGCTGCTCAACGAACCCAACCCCAATACCTGGCTTGAGCAGGTTGACAAAAAATGGTCAGGTTCAATACCCTTCACCCTGATTGTCAACAACAAGACCAAGAAGCGCGCTACCTACGAGCAGGAGCTGTCCACAGCCCAACTCACGGCTGCACTTCGAAAATTTATGTAATCATTTTCCATCACAATCCCCCATTTTCACCATGAAAAAGGCACTTCCGCTGTTGACCCTCTGCTTCGCCTTGCTGCTGAGCAGCTTCGTGTTCCGTCCCTTCTCCGAGGGCTATAAGGTGGGCGATAAAGCCGCCGATTTCAATCTGAAAAACATCGACGGCAAAATGGTCTCCCTGGCCGACAACAAGGCTGCCAAAGGCTACATCGTAGTGTTCACCTGCAACACCTGCCCCTACGCCAAAGCCTATGAAAGCCGCATTATTGACCTGAATAAGAAGTACGCGCCGCTCGGCTACCCAGTGGTGGCCATCAACCCCAACGACCCTGCCGTGGCACCCGGCGACTCCTACGCCGCCATGCAAAGCAAGAAGTACGCCTTCCCCTACCTGCAGGACGAAAGCCAGCAAGTAGCTAAAACGTACGGCGCCACCCGCACGCCGCACCTCTACGTACTCAAGCGCCAAGGCACTGACTTCGTGGTCTCTTACATCGGCGCCATCGACGACAATTCCGAAGACCCCAAGCAGGTGAAAACGAAGTACGTGGAGAATGCCATGACCGAAATCCTGTCCGGCAAGCCGGCTTCCACCAGCTCCACCAAAGCCATCGGCTGCACCATTAAGTGGAAGCGGGCGTAAGCCGTCCGCTTAATTGAGCTGACGGCAAAAAGGACGTCATGCTGAGCAGCTTTTACTCATACACCTCCAGCACAATTTTGCCGATGTGCGCGCTGCTCTCCATGAGCCGATGCGCCGCCGCAGCTTCGGCCAACGGAAAGGTTTGGTAGATGACCGGCCGGAATTTGCCCGCGGCTACCAACGGCCATACGCGCTTTTCCACCTCTGCGGCCAGAGCCGCTTTAAACTCACCTGAGCGGGGGCGCAAGGTGCTGCCCGTAATGTGCAGGCGGCGGCGCATCACGTCCAGGGCGTTGAATTCGCCCACAGCGCCTTGCATAGCGTTGATGAAAACCAGGCGCCCGTCATCCTTCAGGAGTCGCAGGTTTTTGGCGATGTACTCGCCGCCAATCATGTCCAGTACCACATCTACCCCTTCGGCTTTCAGAACCTCGGCGAAGTCCTCTGTTTTGTAATTAATGGCCCAATCAGCGCCTAGTCTACGGCAGGCTTCGCATTTGGCGTCGTCGCCGGCCGTGATGGCTACTTTGCTGCCTAGTGCTTTGGCCAATTGAATGGCCGTAGTGCCAATGCCACTGCTGCCGCCGTGCACCAGGAGCGATTCGCCGGGCAGCAGCCCGCCCCGCTCAAACACGTTGTGCCATACGGTGAACACCGTTTCGGGCAGGGCGGCCGCTTCCACCATGCTCAGGCCCGCGGGCACAGGCAGGCAATGCCGCGCATCCACCACCGCGTATTCGGCGTAGCCGCCGGCGGGCAGCAGGGCGCACACCGCCGCACCTGGCTGCCAGCGCGTGACCGCGGCCCCGCACTGTTCCACCGTGCCGGCTATTTCCAGCCCGGGTACCAGGCCGGTGACGTCGCCGCTGCCGGCATACTTACCCTGGCGCATCAGCACATCGGGCCGGTTGACGCCCGCGGCGTGCACCCGAATCAGGACTTCGTGGCCGGCCGGCTCAGGCCGGGGCTGCTGGCGTTGGTGTAACACCTCGGGGCCACCGGCCTGCTCAATAATAATGGCATTCATAGAAAGGAAGGTAGTTGAGCTGGCAATGTGCAATTGCGGCTAAGCGGGCGAAGCACACTGCCAGCGGTACAAACGAAAAACGGCTCCGAAGAGCCGTCTTTACACAATATCCAAAAACGATTACCCAGTTACTTCGCGCCCAACTGCTGCTTAAGCGACTGCACTTCGTGCTCCAAATCCAAGGTGCGGAACATCACCTTCGCCTCCAAATCAGAATACGCGGCTTCCAATTGCTCGCGCATCTGGCGCTGCTCCTGAATGTCGGTGCACGTGCCAAACCAGGCGATAATCTGCCCGTCTTCGCCGCGACGCGGCAGCGCCTGGCCCAGAAACCACCGGTACGAGCCGTCCTTGGCCTTGAAGCGGTACTCGATGTTGTAATCGGCGCCGGTGGACAGCGAGTGGCCCCATACCTCGCGGGCCCTGGCGCGGTCGTCGGGGTGCAGCAGGTTGTTCCACATGTCCGGGCCCACGCTATCGGCGAGCCTGGTAGCCCGTAAAGTCAATCCAGCGTTGGTTGAAATAGGTATGAAACCCGGCCGGGTCGGTAATCCAGACCAATTGCGGAATCACGTCGATTAAAAACGTAAACTGTTCGGGCCCAACCGAACCACCCGCGGCTGACGTGGGCAACAACTGGATGGATGAGGGGAGTGAAGCAGGCGTAGTACTCACGAACAAACTCTAAATAAGGTTCGACAATAAAAGTTAGCTGCGGTCGAGCCTGCATTTCCATGCCCGAAGCAAAGTACAGGTTGAGCTGGCTGCGCAGCCCATCGGCCGAGCGGCGCAGGCGCGTCACCAGTGCCCGCGTGGCCTCCTCCGGCAGCTCAAAGCTGAGGTAGGGACGGTTCAGCATCTCATCGCGCGTCACGGCCCAGCGGCCGGTTTGGCTCAGGCCGGCCGCTTCGGACTGCGCTTCCAGCTGGCCGGGGGTAAGCACCAGCCGGGTGGCCTGGGCCAGGGGACTGCCCGGGTCGTTGCGGTTCAGCACGCGGTTGGCTACCTGCCACTCGCCGCCAAAAAAGTCATCGGGCAGATGTTGTAAATTTATATCCAGCAATAAATCAGACATACAAGGAAAAAGGCAACAGGCCCGGTTGCAATAGTAATATCGAGCGCAAAAGCGGACTCAAGGCCAACTGTTGAGATTAACCCTATCAATAGCCGGCACGTTCCTTTGCAGACCCATTTATGCCGTTTTTGGCTATCCCAAAATGAAAAAACCCAGCTTTATTCCAACCCTGATTGGCGCTGCCCGCTTCACGGGCCTGGCCGCCTGGCAAACCGGCCGCTTGTTTCGGCAGCTGGCCGCCCGCGCCCTCGACAGCGTGCAGGACGTGCTCCGGGCCGAGGTGGAAAAAGGCAACCTCCGGCTGGTGGCCGATTTCCTGGCCGACAAAGCCGTGCCCGCCGTGCGGGTGATGCTGGTGGAGCAAATGACGGTGCGGCTGCTCGTGCGGCTGGGCCTGCGCGGAGCCCTGGCTTCCAACGTGGTGGGCTGGGTGCTGCCCTTCGTAATCGAGAAGCTGATTGCCACAGGCCACAAAAGCGGCTTGTTTGACAAGCTCAAGGCCAATGCCACCGTCAGCGAGTCGCTGGACCGGCTCGACGAGCTGCGCCGGGCCACCTGGAAGATGCTGGTACCCGACCCCGGTACCAGCGCCGAAGTGCTTGACGACGAGAACGCCACGCCGCGGCTGCCCTTACTGCTTGCCGCGCCCGCTGCGGCCACGCCCAAGCGCCCACAAAGCCCCAAAAAGCCATCAGTTGGCAAGATAAAGCCGTAAGCGGCTTCCGCAATCGTTTGCGGCGCTTTACCAAAAAAGGCACCTCACGGAGGCACCTCTTTTAAAACCGGGGCGCGGCGAGAATTCCCACCCAACACCGGACCCGATTCCGTCCCTAGTTACCGGCTGAACAATAGTTCGCGATACTTTACCAGGGGCCAGTCCTCGTCGGCCACCATCTGCTCCAGCTTGTCAACGGCGCGGCGGATGGGGTCGAATTTCGGTTTTACTTCCTCGCAGTAGGCCAGGGCCAGCGCCCGGGCATCTGCGATTTTGTTTGCTTGTTTACGCGCCTCCGTCATGGCGTCGGCGTTGGTTTTAATGGTCGTTACGTGGCGGGAAATGGCCTTAATCATTTCCACAGTTACCTGGCTGTGCTCGCCGTCGAGGCCAATCTCGCGCAGGCCGCGCACATTGTCCACCAGTTTGGTCTGGTAGGAGAGCGCAGTGGGAATTACGTGATTAATTGCCAAATCTCCTAATACGCGGCTCTCAATCTGGATTTTTTCTGGTAATCCTCGAGCAAAATCTCGTGGCGGGCGTGCAGCTCTACTTCAGTGAAGATGCCGTGGCGGGCAAACAGCTCGGCGGCGTCTTCGCGCACCAGCGCGTCGAGGGCCAGCGGCGTGGTCGCAATGTTGTTGAGGCCGCGCTTTTCGGCTTCCTGCTTCCACTCGTCCGAGTAGCCGTTGCCTTCGAAGCGGATGGCTTTCGAGCCGATAACGTACTCGCGCAGCACTTCCACAATGGCCACTTCCTTCTTCTTGCCCTGGTCAATGAGCGCATCCACGGACTGCTTGAAGTCAATCAGCTGGTCGGCGACAATAGTGTTGAGCACAGTCATGGCCGAGGAGCAGTTGGCCGAAGAGCCCACGGCGCGGAATTCGAACTTGTTGCCGGTGAAGGCGAAGGGCGACGTCCGGTTGCGGTCGGTGTTGTCGAGCAGAATGGCCGGAATCTTATCGATGCCGAGCTTGAGGTAGATGTTGTCGCCTTTGTCGAGCGGCAGCTTGGCGGTGCGCTCCAGCTCGTCGAGCACCGAGTCCAGCATCGAGCCCAGGAACACGGACATGATGGCGGGCGGGGCTTCGTTGGCGCCGAGGCGGTGGTCGTTCGAAGCCGAAGCGATGCTGGCGCGCAGCAAGTCGGCGTAGCGGTGCACGGCCTGAATGGTGGTGATGAGGAAGGCCAGGAACTGCAGGTTCTCCTTGGGCCGGCGGCCCGGCGCGAGCAGGTTTACGCCGGTGTCGGTGCTCATTGCCCAGTTGTTGTGCTTGCCGCTGCCGTTTACGCCGGCGTAAGGCTTCTCGTGCAGCAGCACCTTGAAGTTGTGGCGCTCGGCCACGCGGTCCATCACGTCCATCAACAGCTGGTTGTGGTCGATGGCCAAGTTGGCGTCCTCAAATGTCGGGGCACACTCAAACTGGTTGGGGGCCACCTCGTTGTGACGGGTACGCAGGGGAATACCGAGCAGGTTGGCTTCCTCCTCAAACTCGAGCATGAAACCGTGCACGCGGGCCGGAATTGAGCCAAAATAATGGTCGTCCAGCTGCTGGCCTTTGGCCGGGGAGTGACCGAATACGGTCCGGCCGGTCATCACCAGGTCGGGCCGGGCATCGTACAACGCCTTGTCTACCAGGAAGTACTCCTGCTCGATGCCGAGCGTGGTGTTTACCCGGGTAACGTCTTTGTCAAAATACTGGCAAACCTCCAAAGCGGCCTTTTCCAGTACGGCCAGCGACTTCAGCAGCGGGGCTTTGTAGTCGAGGGCCTCACCAGTGTACGCCACGAAAATGGTGGGGATGCAGAGAGTCTTCGCGCCCACCGTTTCGATGATGAAAGCGGGTGACGTGGGGTCCCAGGCCGTGTAGCCGCGGGCCTCAAACGTGTTGCGGATGCCGCCGTTGGGGAACGACGACGCATCGGGCTCCTGCTGAACTAGCGCCGAGCCCTTGAAATTTTCAATCGGACGACCGTCGGAATTCAGGTCGAAGAAAGAGTCGTGCTTTTCGGCGGTTGAGCCGGTGAGCGGCTGAAACCAGTGCGTGTAGTGGGTAGCACCCTTGGCCATGGCCCAGGTTTTCATGGCCGAAGCCACGGCATCGGCCACGTTGTGCTCCACGGTAGCGCCCTGCTTGATGGCGCCTTGCAGCTTCTTGAAGTAATCACCGGGCATGGTGGCCCGCATGGCTTCCAGGTTGAACACGTTTTGACCAAAGCTGTCGGAACGACGCGGGGCCGCCGGCACCACGGTAATGGGCTGGCGCTGGTTGACGAGTTCTAAGGCTTTGAAGCGGAGAATTGCCATGGATTTGTAACCTGACTAGGGTAAATGGTAGCGATTGGGTTGCTATTATGAAGGCAAAGATAAAACAGGATTCACTTTTTAGCTCAACCCACCTGAAAATTAAAGGTCATGTTTCAGAAAATGGTAACTTTTGGGAAACACACCCCTTCAAACACCACCCTTGTTTCAATAATTGTCAGAAATAACAAAACATAGCTGAGCTTGCTATATTCTCAGCCGGTTTGGCTGGCAGGTTATCTTTGCAGCGTGAAAAACCGCTTTGCGTTTCAGGCACGCTACTTTGTCTTCTGGCTGTTCTTTTTTGGGCTGGCGCGTGCCCTTTTCCTGGGATACCACCACGTAGCTGCAGCTAAGCTTTCGGCTTCTACCCTGCTCGCCACTTTCGGATATGGCTTGCGCCTGGATGCTTCCGCGGCCGCTTACGTGAGCATCGTTCCCTTTTTGCTTTTGCTAGTAGCCAGCCTGCTGCCGAGGTTGCCCTTGAGCCGCCTGATTGGCGCTTATACGATTGGTATGGGCGCGTTTTTGGCCCTGCTGATTACAGCCGACCTGGAGCTGTACCGCACCTGGGGCTTCCGGCTCGACGATACCCCGCTGCAATACCTGACCTCTCCCAAAGAAATGGCGGCTTCGGCGGGCACCGCCCCCATTTTGTTGCTGCTGGCGCTGTTTACGGTGCTGGCGGCGGGCGGCTGGGGGCTCTACCGGGTAGTAGTCGGGCAGCTGGCGCCGGTGCCGGCGTGGTTTGGGCGTGGAAGGGCGGCGGTGGCTGCCTTATTATACGCGGCCCTGCTGGTAGTGCCCCTGCGCGGCGGCACCCAGCAGATACCGGTAAACCAGAGCGACGTGTATTTCTCGCGCACGGCCTTTGCCAACCACGCCGCCATCAACGCCCCATGGAATTTGATGAGTGCCCTGGTGCAGCGCTCGCGCGAGTTGGCCCCACCGCCGTTTATGCCCGACAGTACGGCTCGGCGGCTGGTGGCCGGCCTGTACCCCGGCGCGGTGGGCGCTCCGGTCACGCTCTCTTCCACGGCTTCCTTGCTCAACGAGGCCCGGCCCAACGTGCTGTTTATTATTCTGGAAAGCTTCACCTCGAAGCTGGTGGGCAGCGTGGGCGGCGAGCGCGGCGTTACGCCCACGCTGGATAGCCTGGCTCGCACAGGCATCGTCTTTACCGATATCTACGCGGCCGGCGACCGCAGCCAGAAAGGGCTGGTGGCGCTACTCTCGGGCTACCCCAACCAGCCTACCACCAGCATCATCAAGTTTCCGCGCAAAAACGAGGCCCTGCCGCACCTCTGCCGCCCACTTTCGGCAGCAGGGTACAGTTCGCACTATTACTATGGAGGCGAGCTGGCGTTTGCCAACATGAAGAGCTACGTGCAGACGGCCGGCTACGAGCAAATCACGGAGCGCGGGGATTTTTCCATGACGGAGCAGAACTCGAAGTGGGGCGCCCACGACGGTGCCCTGTTCAACCGCATCCAGGCGGATTTGAAGCAGCAGCGGCAGCCGTTTTTTGTCACGGCCTTTACCCTGAGCAGCCACGAGCCCTTCGAGGTACCCATGAAGCCCCGGTTCCCCGGCCCCACCGAGGAGGACCTGTTCCGCAGCTCAATTTATTACACCGATTATACGCTGGGCCGCTTTCTAAAGGAAGCCCAGAAACAGCCCTGGTACGCACACACGCTGCTGGTGCTGGTAGCCGACCACGGCCACCGCCTGCCGGGCCACTCCTCTAACCAAAGCCCGGACAAATTTCGCATTCCCCTAATACTGGCCGGGGGCGCCCTGCGCCCGGAAGCCCGCGGCCGGGTGGTGAGCACCATCGGCTCGCAAACCGATGTGGCCGCCACCCTGCTCCGCCAGCTCAACTTGCCCGCCGGCAACTTTCCATGGAGCCGCGACCTGCTGGCCCCCAATCCGGTTCCCTTCGCCTACTACTGCTTTAATAACGGGTTTGGAACCGTCTCGCCGGCTGGCTCCGTGACGTTTGACAACGTGAGCCAGCAAGTCTGGGACCGCGGCGCCAACGTGCCTGATGCTCAAATCAAGCTGGGCAAGGCCATGCAGCAAGTCTCCTTGGAAGACTTTGCCCGGAAGTAAGGAAAGAGGCTGTTAACGGTAGGCTTTATCTCTTCAGCCCACCAGTACTTGGTTGCTGACCTACCGCACGCCCTCGTGCTTACCTTTGTGGCGCTATGCCTACCCCCAATCCGTTGCTTTTTATACCCTCGGCTGCAAGCTGAACTTCTCCGAAACCTCGGCCATTGGCCGTCAGTTTGAGGAAAAGGGTTTTGAGAAAATCCCCTTCGAAGCCGGCGCCGATTTATACGTCATCAATACCTGCTCCGTCACCGACCACGCCGACCGCAAGTGCCGGAAGGTGGTGCAGCAGGCCCTGAAGCACAATCCCGAGGCGTTTGTGGCCATTGTGGGCTGCTACGCTCAGCTCAAGCCCCAGGAAATTGCTACCATTCCCGGCGTGAGCGCCGTGCTGGGCGCGGCCGAGAAGTTTCAGCTGGTTGAGATACTGGCCGATTTCAAGAAGCCTGCTGCCGGGCAGCCCGGGCAGGTTCACGCCTCGCCCATCTCTGAAGCCACCGAGTTTCACGCCGCGCATTCGTACGGCGACCGCACCCGCACCTTCCTCAAGGTGCAGGACGGCTGCGACTATTCCTGCTCATTCTGCACCATTCCGCTGGCCCGTGGGGGCAGCCGCTCGGGCAGCATTGCCAGCGTGGTAGAGCGGGTAGAAAAGCTGGCCGAAACCGGCGTTAAGGAAATTGTACTCACGGGCGTGAACCTCGGCGACTTCGGCCTGCAGGGCCCCGAGCGCGAGCGGCGCGAAGACTTCACCCAACTGGTGAAGGCGCTGGACGGCGTGACCGGCATCCGCCGTTTCCGCATCAGCAGCTGCGAGCCCAACCTACTCACCGACGAAATTCTGGACACCGTGGCGGCTTCGGCGCGCTTCATGCCGCACTTCCACATCCCGCTGCAAAGCGGTTCGGATAAGATTCTGGGGCTGATGCGCCGCCGTTACCGCCGGGCGCTGTACGCCAGCCGGGTAGCCCGCATCAAGGAGTTGATGCCGCACGCCTGCATCGGCGTCGATGTGATTGTGGGCTTTCCCGGCGAGACCGATGCCGATTTTCTCGACACCTACAACTTCCTGAACGAGCTGCCCATCAGCTACCTGCACGTGTTCCCGTATTCGGAGCGGCCCGACACGCTGGCGCCTACCCTACCCGGCCGGGTGCAGGACCGGGTGCGGCACGAGCGCACCACGCAGCTGCGGAGCTTATCGGAGAAGAAAAAGCGGTTTTTCTACGAGCAGCACCTAGGCCTGGAAACCGACGTACTGTTTGAGGACGACGTCACCGACGGCCGCATGGAAGGCTTCACGCCCAACTACATCCGGGTAGCCGCCAAGTACGACCCCCTGCTGGTTGGCGAAATGAAGTACCTGCGGCTGACCGGCGTGAATGCCATCGGCCTGATGGAAGCCGAAGAAATGGGCGTATTGGCCTAAACCATCGATTGCCGGGCCATGGCCAGCATTTCGCGCAGCATTTGCTGCTGCTCGAGCAAGTGCTGGTTGCGCATTTCCGATAGGGCCAGTTGGTGCTGCAAGTGCTGGGCGTGGAGCGCAGCCGCTACGTAGATTTCCGGCGTTGGCCCGGCAGCCGGCGCTGCCGCATATACAGGCGGCATTACCGCCTGGGCGCTGTTTATGGCAGGTTGGGCAGTAGCCGGAACCGGCTCGGAAGGAGCCGACGCTGGAGCTGAAGGGGCCGTTTCCGTCATTGCAGAAGCTGGCGGAGTTGGAGACGCTTGCGAAAACTGAGGCTCTGCCGCAGCCACGGGGACGGCGGGAGCATCGGCTACGGCTAATGCAGCGGGAGCTTCTAGAGCGGCAACTGGCGTTGGAGGAGTAGCTCGGATGGGCTGGTTGGCTGCGGCCGCCAAGGCTAAAGTGGCGGCAATTTCGGCGGGCTGCAGGCGGGTGCCGGCCACGCCCGGTCCCGAGCGCCGGTGAGGCGGCACCTCTATCTCCTCAAAATCGGGTGGAGCCGAGGGCAATTCCGGAGCGGGAACGGCCGCTTGCTCCACAGGCTTTGGTGCTAATTCCCCTCCTACCAGCATGGGCCCGCGACCGAGCAGCAGCCAGTCTCTTGAGACATTTGGGTATACCTCAAAAACCCGGCAGAGAAGGTCATACCCGGGTTTGTTGCGCCCGTCTATCAGGTGCTGCACCACGCTGGCCGTCTTGCCCAACGATATGGCAAAGCTGTTTTTCGTTAAGCCAAACTGCTGAATGAGTTGGGCAAAGCGTTGGTCGATGGGAACAGGAACGGGGGCAGCCATGGCATTTGCACAAATGAGTAATGAGCAAATGTATAGCGCAGCCGCGTATCTACCGCACCCAGGCACGGTAGAACCTTCCACAATCAGCTCAGGAAGCTACTCGTAGCGCAGTGAATCGATGGGGTCCAGCGCGGCCGCTTTGCTGGCGGGGTAATAGCCCGAAGCCAGCCCCACTCCTACGCAGATTACCAGCCCCACAATTATCCAAAGCCACGGCACCAGAAAGGAGCCCGAGCCCACAAACCGGGCCACGCCATTGCCGCCGAGAATGCCGAGCACGATGCCCAGCGTGCCGCCGAGCAGGCAAATCACAATGGCTTCGATGAGGAACTGCTGACGGATTTGGGCGGCGGTGGCTCCCAGCGCTTTCCGGATGCCGATTTCGCGGGTGCGCTCCGTCACCGATACCAGCATGATGTTCATGAGGGCAATGCTGGCCCCGAGCAGCGTGATGAAGGCCATGATGCTGCCGCCGGCCTTCACCTTGCCCGAAATCGAATTCAGGTCGTTGGCCAGCGATTCGCTGCTTTCCACCACGAAGCTGTCTTCCTGGCCCAGTTTGTCGTGGCGCACGGCCCGCATCACGCCGGTGGCCTGGCCAATCAGGAAGTTGAGCGTGCCCTGCTGGTCGGTGGCGGTTTTGATGTCGTAGGTGAGGGCGCGCTGCCGGGGCAGCTGGTTGCCGGTTTCCAGCGGCAGCAGGGCCAGGCGGTCGGCGCCGCCACCGCCCATCGAGCCTGCCGCTTTTCTCCAGCAGGCCCACTATCAAAAAGCGCCGCCCCATGGCCGACACGTACTGGCCCACCGGGCTCTGCTTGGGAAACAGCTTGAGCCGGATTTCTTCCCCTACTATCATCACGTTGGCCCCGCTGTTGAGCTCGGCCTGCGAAAAGGTGCGACCGTTGGCCAGGTTGTAGCCCTGGATTTTCAGGTAATTCTCGTCGCCGGCCACCACTTGCATGTTGGGGTTGGTTTTGATGCCGTTGGCCTTCATCTCGACGGCTCCGGCCACGAACGCCGAGACGCCCACCTGGGCATCGTCGCCCATGGCCTGCTTGTACTGCTTGGCCTGCAGATAGTTTACCGGGGCGTACTGCTTGGCCTGCACGCCGCCGCGCCGCCCGCGGTTGCTGTAGCCCTTGGCGTGGATGTCAAAGGAATTGGCCCCGAGGCTGGCGAAGGTTTCGGACAGCGAGTTTTTCATCGCGTCGATGCCGGTGAGGATGCCCACCAGCGCAAACAGCCCGATGCTCAGGATGAGGGCCGTGAGGATGGTGCGCAGCAGATTGGCGCGGATGGAGCGAAAAGCTTCGCGGACGTTCTCAAAAGGACTCATTTGCAGAAATGGTTGGGGTGAGCGGGCGCATAAACGGAGGCGGGAGCAGCCAGGCCTGAACTTTGGTGCTACAACCTACGCCGCCAAAGTTCGGCGGCCGGCGCTTAACTTGAACCACCCGCACCGCAACCTCGTTGCTTCGATGCGTTTCTTTTGCTAAAAAATTATGCTGCTCAAGCGTTTTCTGCTCTTCCTGCTCTGGGTTGTGGCCGGGGTAGCCGCCCCGCTGGCCGCCCGCGCCAACCACGTGTTCATCCCCATGGACAACACCCAGAAAGAGGCCTTGAAGGCTTACGGCGTGGCCTTCTGGCTGCTCCAGCGCGAAGTGCCCGTCGACTGGCTGCTCAACTACCGGGGCGGCTCTTTTGCCTTCGAAAGCACCGCAGGAGCCGAAAATGAGCTGGCCGTGCGCGGCGTCACATTCCAGGTTATCAGCGAGGCCCAGTACACCAGCATTCTCCAGGAAATAGCCGACCCCAACGCCAACATGGATGTGATGAAGCTGGAGAAAGTGCCCAAAATCGCGGTGTACACCCCCAAAGGCAAGCAGCCCTGGGACGACGCCGTGACCATGGTGCTGGCTTATGCCGAAATCCCCTACACCCAGCTCTACGACGACGAAGTGCTGGCCGGCCAGCTCCCCAAATACGACTGGCTGCACCTGCACCACGAAGACTTCACGGGGCAGTACGGCAAGTTTTACGCCACCTACCGCAACTACCCCTGGTACCAGCAGCAGGTGCGCGACGCCGAAGCCGCGGCCAAGCGCAACGGCTTCAATAAGGTGAGCCAGATGAAAGGCACAGTGGCCTCCAAAATGCAGGAATTCATCGCCGGCGGCGGGTTTCTGTTCGCCATGTGCTCGGCCACGGATAGCTACGACATCGCCCTGGCCGGCCTGGGCATCGACATGGTGGAAAGCATGTACGACGGCGACCCGGCCGACCCGGCTGCTCAATCCAAGCTCAACTTCAACCGCTGCCTGGCCTTCGAAAACTTCCAGGCTCGAGCGCAATCCGTTTCAGTACGAATACTCCAACATCGACATGCAGCCCGGCGAGCGCGGCCTGGGCGAGCAGAACGACTACTTCTCGCTCTTCACCTTCTCGGCCAAGTACGACCCAGTGCCCACCATGCTCTGCCAGAACCACGAGAAAACCATTCACGGCTTTATGGGCCAAACCACGGCCTTCCGCAAGCGCCTCATCAAGTCCGATGTGGTGGTGATGGGCGACACCAAGCAAACCGGCGAGGCGCGCTACGTGCACGGCACCCTGGGCAAAGGCACTTGGACCTTCTATGGCGGCCACGACCCCGAAGACTACCAGCACCTCGTGGGCGAAGACCCCACCGATTTGGCCCTGCACCCCAATTCGCCCGGCTACCGCCTGATACTGAACAACATTCTGTTTCCCGCGGCCAAGAAGAAGAAGCAAAAAACCTAAGCAGGACTGATAGCCTCCTGGCATTGGCTCAACTTCCTTTCAAATGCCCCGATTGTTGCAGTCGGGGCTTTTTTATGGGCAGCGCCGCCCAAATGCGGGTTTTGGGCCAGCAGGGCGGCCCTCAACAAATTGGCTTGAGCGCGTGCCTGCATCATTCTAAGAGCTCCGGACGTTAATGGCACTTAGGTTCGGCTTTCTTGGGAAGTTCACGGCCTCAATTCTGTATAGCCCCGCATGGAAGACGCGCATTCCCCTAATTACTCGCTCTCGTTTAGCTCCCCCGAAGAGGCCCCGACCGACGAAACGGCCAACCCCTGCCCCGGGCCGTGCTGCGCATGAACAACTTTGTGCTGCTCGACGGCCAGTGGCGTTTCGACCATGACGAAGCCGATGTGGGCCTGCGCGACGATTGGGCTTTGGGCCACACCTACGAGCACACCGCGCAATGGCCGGGGTCGGTAGAAGAGCACCTGGCTCAGGCCCGGGGCCAGCAGGGCATTGCCAAGTGGCAGGACCAGATAGTGGGGTGGTACGAGCGCGAATTCAACTTGCCCGAAGTGGCCGAGCCCCAATCCCGGTCCATGCTCCAGCTCACATTTGGCGCCTGCGGCTACGAAACCCGGGTGTGGCTCAACGGACAGCTGCTCAAAACGATAGAGGGCGAAACCGTGCACTACGGCGAGTACACCTCCTTCACTTATGAGCTGGAGGAGGCGCAGTTGCACCTCGTGAACCGCCTCACTGTGCGCATTGCCGACAACATGGACGCCGAAACCACCCGCGGCAAGCAGGAATCGCACGTGTACAAGCGCGGCGGCATCTGGTACCAAACCTACACCGGCGCCGTGCGCAGCGTGTGGCTCGAAGTAGTAGAGCGCAACCGCCTGCGCTCGCGCGTGGGCGTGGTGAGCGTGGTTGAAGACCAGCTGGTGCGCTTCAACCTGACCCTGCGCATTCACGACGCGGGCCAGTACATCATCCGCCTGCGGGTGTTCGACCCCAAAACCCCGAACCGGGAAACTCCTTTGGCTCAATCAGATTTCCCTCTGCACCTCGAGGCCGGCCAATGGCAGCAGCGCGTGGTGCTGGAAGTGCCGGGCGCCGAGCGTGGTCGCCGGAAGCGCCGAACCGGTACCGGCTGGTGGCTCAACTTATCGACGCCCAGGGCTACCCTTCGCAAATCGAAACCCTGTTTGGGCTGCGCAAAATCGAAGCCCGAGGCCGCTACGTGTACCTCAACAACCACTCGACTTACCTCGACGGCATACTGTACCAGCCCGGGCAGGCCACCTACGAGGAAATGCAGCGCCACATGCACGCCATGAAAGCGCTGGGCTGCAACCTGGTGCGGGTGCACATTGCCGGCATCGACCCGCGCATCTACAACCTCGCCGATGAGCTGGGTTTGCTGCTGTGGGTGGAAGTGCCCAGCCCGCACAGCTCAACGCCCCGCAGCCGCGAAAACCACCGCGCCGAGCTCCTGCGCCTGGTTACGCTCAGCGAAACGCACCCGTCTATCATCATCTGGAGCTTATACAACGAAGACTGGGGCGCGCAGGACATTGCCACCAACCCCGAAACCCGCAAGTACATTGTGGACACCTACCACTTCATGCAGATTGCCTATCCGCAGTTTCTGGTAGTCGACAACGACGGCTGGCACCACATTTCCTACACCGGCCGCCTGAAGTCGGACCTGCTCACGGCCCACCTCTACACCCCCGACCTCGACCGCTGGAAGGAGCTGCTCGACCGCCTGGTGGGTGGCGAGATGGAAGGCACGGCCGCGTTTCCGCTGGTGGTGGGCGACCCGTTCTTTTACCGCCACCAGGTGCCGCTGATTGTGAGCGAATGGGGCGGCTTCGGCTTTTCGGACTACGGCGGGCCGCAGGACGCCGAGGCCCGCACCAACAGCATCCGGGCCTTCAAGCAGGAATTGCGTCGCCGGCCCATTGCCGGCGACGTGTACACCCAGGCCACCAACATCGAGGACGAGCGCAACGGCCTGATAGACCCGCACACCGGCGCCCTGAGCGTGCCCGAGGGCCTGCTGGCGTCGCGTCAGATGGAGTTCCTGAAATAGTCCCGGCCAGTCGGGCGCTGCCTAGAACCGGCGGGCGCGCCGGGGGCCGCCAGCGTAGCCGTAATGCTCCAGCCGGATGCAACGGCTGCAGTATTGTTGGCATTGAGCTGGGTCAGTACCTTGCCGGTCACGGTGCTCGTCACCGAGCATTGCCGCACCATGATGCGCGACATTTCGATGTGGTGGCGGGGCGCGGGCACCTTGGCAGCTCCCGGCACCACCAGCTCAAAAATTACTAATTCCTCAGGCTCTTCGCTACAGTTGGGTAGACAGTTGAATTCGAAGTTGCCAGTATTTTGTATTTTGTCAATGTTTTGCATAAGAAAGACAAAGGAAATTCCAAGTAGAATAAGCGGAGCACGATGAGTTCGTAAATATTGCTCACGTTATCGGATTTATTGCTACTGAGGCTTTTAGTTCATAAACATGGCAATTTAACTAGGTCTGAACCTGCCCGCCGCTTCCCGGGTTATCTTTGCACCGCGCCATGTCCCGGCGCTTTGCCTAATATGACCATATCCAAAGAAGCCGTTCTTAAAGCGCTGAGCTACGTGGAAGAGCCCGACCTGGGCCAGGACCTCGTGACGCTCAACATGATTGAGAACATTGAGATTGACGGCCTCACCGTGGCCTTTACCGTGGTGCTCACCACGCCCGCCTGCCCGCTCAAGCAGCTGATTCACGATGCCTGCGAGCGGGCCATTCATACCATGGTGGCCAAGGATGCCAACGTGGTGATTACCATGACCTCGCGCGTGACCACCCTGCGCAACAACCGCGGCGACCTGCTGCCCGGCGTGAAGAACATCATCGCCATTGCCTCGGGCAAGGGCGGCGTGGGCAAAAGCACCGTGACGGCCAACCTGGCCGTGGCCCTGGCCGCCACCGGCGCCAAAGTGGGCCTGGTCGACGCCGACATTTCGGGGCCCAGCATGCCCACCATGTTCGGCGTGGAAAACGAGGCCCCGCACGTGTTTCAGGGACCGAACGGCAAAAACCTCATCCGGCCCATCGAGAAATATGGCGTAAAGCTGATGAGCATTGGCTTTCTGGCCCCGGCCGAATCGGCCATTGTGTGGCGCGGCCCCATGGCTTCGTCGGCGCTCAAGCAGTTTATTACCGAAGTAGACTGGGGCGAGCTTGACTACCTGCTGCTTGACCTGCCCCCGGCACTTCCGACATTCACCTCACGCTGGTGCAGACGGTGCCCGTGACCGGCGCCGTGATTGTGACCACGCCGCAAAAAGTCGCGCTGGCCGATGCCCAGAAAGGCCTGCAGATGTTCCGCCAGCCCCAAATCAACGTGCCGGTGCTGGGCGTGGTAGAAAACATGGCTTGGTTTACCCCGGCCGAGCTGCCCGACAACAAGTACTTTATTTTTGGCGAAGGCGGCGGCCAGCGCCTGGCCGCGCAGCACGACGTGCCGCTGTTGGGGCAGCTGCCGCTGGTGCAAAGCATCCGCGAGAATGGCGACCAGGGCCAGCCGGCCGTGCTGGACCCCGAGTCCGCCGTCGGCCGCCTGTTTGCCGACCTGGCCGAGTCTGTGGCCCGGCAGGTGAGTATTCGAAACAACGTGGCCCCCAAAACGGCCGTCGTGCAAATGAATCCCTAATGTCCGTGGAACTCCCAACCTCTGCCCCGGTTTTCGACCACCCCCTGATGCCCCGCATCGAGGCGGCCTTGGACACGCTGCGCCCCTACCTGGCCACCGACGGCGGCAACGTGCGCGTGGCCAACATCACTCCCGAAGGCGTGCTCCAGCCAGTGGGAAGGCGCCTGCGGCGCCTGCCCCATGTCGACCATGACCCGCGCCGGCCTGGAAGACACCGTAAAGAAAGCCGTGCCCGAAATCACTGCAGTGGAGGCTCGATAACACCCTCTATTGTAATATCTGCCACTGCCCCCGCCGGAGGTAGCGCCAGCTCAGGCCACCGAGCAGGGCCCAGTAGCCCAGCTCGGTGGCCCACACGGCTGCCAGCGGCCAGCCCAGCCGCACGGCGCCCCAGGCCGCCAGCAGGTAGGCACTGGTAGCGCCCAGCTCCATGCCCAGCGAGCGGTCGGCCCCGCCCACCCCTACCACGGCATGGCTCCACATGGTGCTGGCCGAAAACGTGAGCAACAGCGCCGCCAGTAGCTGCAGCAAGGGCCTCGTGGCCGCTACCAGGGCCGGCTCGTCGCTGAAGCCGCCCGCTACCTGCAAAGGAACAGCTACCAGCACCAGCACCGGGCCCAGGCCCAGCCCAACCGCCAGCAACGCCGCCCGGCGCACGGTGGGCAATACCGCCGCCTGCCGGCCCTGCCCCACGTACCGGCTGACGATGGTTTGCAGGGCTGCTGCCAGGGCCAGCGCGGGCAAGCTGGCGAACGTATAGAGGCTGCGAACAATATTGGAAACGGCCAGGGCCCGCACGCCCAGCCGGGCCACCAGCACAAAAACAGCAGCCGCCTGCTCACTTCCACCACCTGCTTCAGGACTACAGGGCCCGCAAAGCGCAGCACGCGCCGCGCGGCCCGGCGGTGCCAGCCCCAGTTGCGCAGCCAGCCCGCCAGCAAGGGTTGAGCCGGCCAGAGCAGCCCCGCGAGCAGCACGGCAAACCCCACACTTTCTGAAAGCACGGTGGCCCAGGCTGCGCCCACCACGCCCAGCCGGGGCGCCCCCAACCCGCCCAATATCCAGGCGTAAGAGCCCACTACGTTGGCGATGGTGATACCCAAGGCGCTCCACGGCAGCAGGCGCGTTTGCCCCAGCCCGGTGTAAAGCCCCACCAGCCACAGCCAGGCATAGCTGGCCGGCACAGCCAACGCCACCACGCGCAGATAGGCCGCTACCTGCCCCGCCACCGCCGCAGCGGGCACCAGCGCCGTGCTAATCGCCGGGGCCAGCAGCCAGAGCAGGCCGCCCAGTGCCCCGCCCAGGGCCAGGGTGAGATTTCCGGCGGCGATAAACTGTCGGCGGGCGGCTGCTACCCGGCCCTGGGCCAGGCGCCGGGCCACCAGAATTTGTACGCTCAGCCCCAGCCCGGCGCCTACCGTGGTCATCAGGTAAAACAGAAGCCCACCCATGCCCATGGCTGCCAGCGGGCCCTCGCCAAGCCGGCCCACGAGCAGCGAGTCGGTGAGGTAAATGACGCTTTGAGTGAGGCTGCCGAGCAGGACCGGGCCCGCCACCCGCAACAACGTGCCATAGGAAGCCCCGCGATTGGGGTTTCTGGCCGGTTGAGCGGACGCGCGTTTCATGGTTTCTACGGCTTATTGAGGTGGCAATAGCAGTTCAGAATTGAATCCATGGGAGCCTGGCCCGCCGCCACGGCCAGCACCCGGTCCCGGTGCTCGGGGGCCAGCAGGTGCAGCAGCGGCTGCGCTACGTTGTTAAAATGCGCGAAGGCCTCCAGAAGCTGGGCGTCCCATTCGGGGTGGAAGTTGAGCAGGTCGTCGGGCAGCACCTGCGTGCGGGTGCAGCCGGGTTCGGGCACGCAGGCAAAGGGCTCGGTGGGGTTGAGGTAGCCGTAGTCGTCGGTGAGCTCCTCACCGGGGTGGATGTCGCGCACGGCCAGGCTCGCAGTCGTAGGCGGTGCTCATGCAGCTGGAACGGAAGCTGTGGTTCACAAATCGGGCGTGGTCGCCGCACAACACATAGTCGCCGTTGTGGTCGCGGTAGCAGTATTTATCCAGAAACACCTTCTGAAGCGGGTCCATCTTTTCGAAGCTTTCAGGCGCGATTATCTGGTCGAGCGAATCGAAGGTCCAAGTAATCGTCCCCTTCGGAATCAGCTTGGTGGCCACCACGCCAAAGCCGATTTCCGGGCTGATGAACCGCAATTCGGTGTCGGGGTGAATCATGCGAGCGGGCAGGAATAGGAAGCGGCAAGGTTCGAAAAAATAGGCGCCCAACCAAGCTGAACAACGTAGTAGAAGCCCCTGCCCTACTTTTGCCGCGCACCCACCCTTACTCCATGGCCACCTCGCCGAACTCGCCCACCCTCCGCTCCTGGATTGACATTCCGCCCGGCAACGACTTTCCCATTCAAAACCTGCCCTTCGGGGTGTTCGAATCCGAAACCCATGGCCCCCGGCTGGGCGTAGCCATCGGCCGCTACGTGCTCGACCTGTACGCGGCCAGCCAGTACGGCTTTTTCGAGGATTTGACGGAGTTGGGCGACGCGCAGCCTAAGGTATTCCGGCGCCGCTCGCTCAACGCGTTTTTGCGCCTGGGCCGGCCGGCGTGGCGCGCCGTACGCCAGCGCGTGAGCGAGCTGCTCCGCCACGACGCGCCCGAGCTGCGCGACCACGAAGACGCCGTGCGCGACTGCCTCCTGCGCCAAACCGACGTGCGCATGCTGCGCCCCGTGAAGCCCCGGAACTACACCGATTTCTACAGCAGCATCGAGCACGCCACCAACGTGGGCACCATGTTCCGGGACCCGGCCAACGCCCTGCTGCCCAACTGGCGCTACCTGCCCATCGGCTACCACGGCCGCACCAGCAGCATCGTGGTATCGGGTACCAACATCAAGCGGCCCAACGGCCAGCGCAAAGCCCCCGACGAAGCCGCGCCCACCTTCGGCCCCAGCCGCCACTCGATTTTGAGCTGGAAATGGCCTTCGTGGTAGGAACAGGCACCGAGCTCGGCACCACCGTGCCCATTGCCGAAGCCGAAGACCACATTTTTGGTTTGTGCCTGTTCAACGACTGGAGCGCCCGCGACATCCAAAGCTGGGAATACGTGCCGCTAGGCCCTTTCTGGGCAAGAACTTTGGCAGCAGCGTAGCGCCCTGGGTGGTCACGCTCGATGCCCTGGAGCCGTTCCGCATTGCCGGCCCGGAGCAGGAGCCCACGCCTCTGCCTTACCTTGACCAGGCCGGTGAGCACAACTTCGACGTGAACCTGGAAGTAGCCCTCGCGCCCGCCGATGGCCCCGAAACTACCGTCAGCCGCGCCAACTTTGGCCTGATGTACTGGAGCATGGCCCAGCAGCTCACCCACCACGCCTCCAACGGCTGCAACCTGGAAGCGGGCGACCTCTACGCGTCCGGCACCATCAGCGGCCCCACGCCCGACTCGCTGGGCTCGATGCTGGAGCTGGCTTGGCGCGGCACGCGCCCCCTGCATCTGCCCGACGGCTCCGAGCGCAAATTCCTGCTCGACGGCGACACCGTCATCATGCGCGGCTACGCCGAAAAGGAAGGCATCCGCATCGGTTTCGGCGAAGTGCGCGGCACAATTCTTCCTGCCGATTAGCGCGCGAAGTGCCGCAAAGTTTAAAAAGGAAGTCTCGCTAAGTCGATGTTGATTCTGACTTAGCGAGACTTCCCTCAAAACTTTGCGCAACCTTGCGCTTAGTGGATTCGGTCGTTACGCACGGGCAGATTCGTCACGATTTCGCCTTCGATTTTCAGCAGTTCCTGCAGCCGCTCTTCTACCAGTTTCGGGTCGCAGTATTCCTTGGCTAAATCCACGTAGCTCACGAAATGCGCGGCTTCGGAAACCATTAATTCGTAATAGAATTTACTTAGTTCGGCATCGGCAATATTTTGCCAGAGCAATTTAAAACGCTCGCAGGCGCGCGCTTCAATTAAGGCCGAAACCAGGAGCTGGTCCATGAGTGGCGCTCGCGGGCGCCGCCCTTGCGCACGTGGGCCAACAGCTGCACTACGTAATCGTCTTTACGCGGCCGGCCCAGCTGAAAACCGCGTTTACGCAGTTCCAGCAGCACCCGCTCGAAGTGGCTCCACTCCTCGGCCACGAGGTCGGTGAGTTCGTCCACGAGGCGGGTTTTCTCCGGGTAATGGATAATCATGCTGATGCCGGTGCTGGCGGCTTTTTGCTCGCACCAGGCGTGGTCCACCAAAATATCTTCGATGTTTTTACCGGCAATATCTACCCAGCGCGGGTCGGTATTCAGCTTTAATTTCAGGATGGTTTTTTCCTTCATTTTCTAATTCCTAATTAAAGAAATCCCACCGTACGCCTAATTGAAAACGCCGCGGATAACCCGTGTAATACGGGTGGTGTAATACCCATTATAAAGTAACCCTTGGTTGACATAAGCCGCTTTCAAAAGAAGCTAACCGACTTGATATCGGCCGAAAAGAATACGTCAACTACCGGATAATTCCGGATGGTGAAATTGTCCTGCTGATAAAACTGCTGCGTGCTGGGGCTGTAATTAAATGCGCGGAAGCGCGACTGGTAATACATCTCGGCGCCGACCTGGCTTAATAATGCCTTGCGGAAAATGTAGCCCTCGTAAAACACCCGCGAATTGGTAACCAACAGGGATTCGGAGGCCTTCCACGTCGGCGCCTTTGGTGTACGTGGCCTGGTTGTCAAAATTGAGCCGGCCCACGCGCACCTGATGCCGGGCTCTGGCAATCTGAATATTGCGCGCCGTAGTTACCTGGGCTGGCACGCCCAGCGTGTTGTAGTACACCAGGTTGGCGATGTTGACGGCGCTCACGCTGGCTTCGAAATGCTGCCCGGTGAGGCTGCCCA
This sequence comes from Hymenobacter humi, assembly GCF_042665855.1. Lineage (NCBI taxonomy): Bacteria > Pseudomonadati > Bacteroidota > Cytophagia > Cytophagales > Hymenobacteraceae > Hymenobacter > Hymenobacter humi. The sequence goes on from NZ_JBHTEK010000001.1 coordinate 3,134,048, forward strand.
GGCTGGGCAGTTTCAGGCGGAGGCGCCCGGTGAGCTGGGTGGTGTTGGTGTTGCTGAACTCGCTGCTGGTGCCGGGCAGGTGGTGCCATTCGTAGTGGTTGCCCACAAATTCCTGCTGGGTGAGCGTGGGCGAATACGAGCGCGCAGCGCCCCAGCCGACAGCGGACCGGTGCGAATAGAGGCGCGCAACCAGTATTCGGGGTAGTTGGTGTAGGTGGAGCCCAGCGACAAGGCGTGAATTTCACCGGCGGTTTCTACCGCGTAAATGGTGCGGTAATTAAACGCGGCCGTGCCCCCAAAAACACTTCGTTGAAATTGCGCCGGGGCGCGGCCCGCCTCAGCGGCAGGTTGGCCGGCAGCGAGGACGAATCGAGCCGCTGGCTGGTGAGCGAGGCAATGCGGTCGCGGGCGTAGAGGCGGTATTCCACGGCGTTGGTGCGGCCGAGCACGCCCACCGTATTTTCGATTTGGCGGAATTCGGCCCGGTCGAGGGTGGCGTTGACGTTGCGCACCGGCGTGTTGGGATAAAACAGGAAGTTGCCGTTTTCGAGCCGATTCAGAGCCAGGTCGGAGTAGCTGTTGTACTGGCGCCTAGCGTCGAAGGTGTGGTACACCGTGAGCCCGCGGCCGAGCAGGCGGTAGGTTTGGGTGAAGTAAAGCTCGTCGCGGGCTTCGTTGTTGGCCGCTTTGGTGAGGTATGCCTGCTCCCGGCCATAGTTGAATAATTCGCTCGGCTCCAGGGTGTCGCTGGCTGGTCGTATCCCCCTGCTCGATGGCCCGATGGCGCACGTTGCTGAAATTAAACAGCAGATGGTACCGCTCGTCATCGGTTTGGTAGCGGCCAAAAAGCAATAGGTTGGAATGCTCCACTAAGCCATCGCGGGAGCCGGTGGCAGCCAGAATTTTATTGGAGGCAATGCGCTCGTAAGCCAGACCCACGCTGAAGTTCTTCTTGAGGCTGCGGCTGTAGCTGATTTCAAAAACCTGCTCGCCGGTGCCCGACTGCACCACCCGGAAAAACGAGTAGGGCGAGCGCGAATCGTAATACGGCACCTTGGCGGCATCGCGGGCGTATTTGTCGAATGCATTGCGCCCAAAACGCGCCCCCAGCTGCAGATTGGGCTGGTACAGCAGCGGGCGCGAGGCCGTGCCGATGGCCCCCAAATCCTGCTGAAAAGTGGTGTCGTGAAACCAAAACCGCGCCTGGGGCCAGCGGGTAAGCGTGGTATCCAGAGGCGTGCCCGAGGTGGAGTCGCGCAACACCTCGGCCTCGTAGATAATGCGTGTGGTTTTGGGGCCGTACAGGACTTTGGTAGAGTCGTCGAGCACCTGGGCCCGGGCCGAAGTTGCGCTTAGCATGCTCAGCAGCATGAGCAGTCCGAACAGGGGCCGCAGCACTGGCCACGCCAATAAATATCCTCGTTGTTGAGCCTTCAAGCAGGTAACCAATACGCCATGCTCCAGAGGAAACACGGCTGAGCCTAAGTAAAAATCAGTTTCCGGATGCAGGGGCGCCGGGCAGCAGCGGCGCAGGGCCGCGCCCCCATCGCCCAGAAACGCCACCCGCACCGGAATGGTATACAATGCCAACCCCGCCCGTGCAGCGCCCAACTCGGGCGCCAGCAGGCGGGTAGCATCTTTTTCCGTCGTAAAAATAGGCCAGCCCGGCTGCCAATGCGCACGCAAGGCCTGCAGGTCAGCGGGCTGGAAGGCATGGTGGTCGGGGAAAACCGCGTGGTGCTGAATGGTGTAGCCCTCGCTTTCGAGGTGTTCCCGCAACGGCCCAGGCTGCGCAATACCCGTGAGCAGCAGCGCCGATTTCCGGCCCGGCTCGGGCACCTTCAGGGCCACCGGCTCAGCGGCAACAGCCTCCTGTTCCGCCGTTAAGGGCTGCGGCTCGGCATAGGCATAAGCCGAGAAAAGCACCGGCACGGCCGGCCGGGCATACCGGCGGATACGCTGCGTCACCGCGGCCTGGGCGGCGGCCGACAAATCGGGTGGGCATTTGGTTACGATAACTACATCGGCCCGTTGAGCCCCGCGGCAGCTTTCGCGCAGGCGGCCGGCGGGCAGCACCTGGTCGTCGTAAAAAGGCCGCGCCAGCTCCGTGAGCAGCACATTAAGCGAGGGCCGGACGGCGCGGTGCTGGTAGGCATCATCGAGCACGATGACGGTTACCTCGGGGTGCGTTTGCAGCAAAAGCGCAACCCCAAGGCGGCGTTTTTCGGCCACGGCCACGGGCATGTGTTGGGCTGAAAACTGCTGATAGTATTGCCACGGCTCGTCACCCACGGTGGCGGCCGAATCTGTAGGCCCAGCCAGGCGCGGGCCCTTGGTGCGCCGGCCGTAGCCCCGGCTCAATATGGCGGGGCGGTGGCCCTGGCGCAGCAGCTCTTCGACTAGCCACGCCACGTGGGGAGTCTTGCCAGTGCCGCCCACCCGCAGGTTTCCCACGTTGAGCAAAGGCACAGCGAACGTTTCGGATTTCTTCCAGCCTGCGTCGTAGAGCCAGTTGCGCACCGCCAGTACGGCGGCGTACAGCCAGGAAAATGGCAACAGCAAAAAAGCCAACAGGGACTGCATACGGGCGCGAAGTGCCAAAGCAAGGGCCCGTAAAAGTACGGCTCAGGTCCGGCCAGCTGCACAAAGCCGCTCCGAGGCGGTTGCTTTCCATCTACTCGTCTGCTCCATGAACGCAGCCATTGACTTCCTGACATTCCTCCTAAACCTATACTCCTGGCCCGCACTTTCCTGATTAGCACGCCATTCCATTGCCCATGCCTCATTTTGCCGACCGCCTTTATGACTTCCTCACCACCTTTCCCCTGCCCGCCACACTGCCGGATGGCGTAGCCGCGCTCAGTCCCTTCCGCGAGCCGGAGGTGCAGGAGCTGCTGCAGCGCTTCGGAGCAAAATTTTATGCCGACCACCAGCCCCGCGTGGCCGTCCTGGGCATCAACCCCGGCCGGCTGGGTATGGGCCGCACCGGCGTCGCCTTCACCGACCCGGCCGCGCTAGCCGAATTTTGCGGTATAGAGCATGATTTACCCCGCCAGCGGCCGGAGTTGTCCACGCAATTCATCTACCAGGTGGTGGCCGCGCTGGGTGGCCCGCGTGCTTTCTACCAACACTTTTACCTGGGCTCCATCTACCCGCTGGTGCTCCTGCGCGAGGGGCTCAACTACAATTACTACGACTCGCCGGCCTTAACTAAAGCCTTGTGGGGCGACATGCAACTGTCTTTGCGCCAGCAGGTGGAGCTACTGGGCCTGCGAACCGATGTGGTGGTGAGCCTGGGCAAGCGCAATGGCACCTACCTGCAGCGGCTCAACGACGAACTGGGGCTGTTTGACCGCATCGTTACCCTCGACCACCCGCGCTATCTGATGCAGTACCGCCGCCGCGACCTGGCTACCAACGTTGCCCGATACGTGGAAGAGCTGGGCAGCCTGCTGGAGTTTAGCAATAACAAATTGTAAACAAAAAAGTCAATCCAGCATTGAATCTACCGATATTTGTGAATTTTTGCATCAATTAACAATCAAATACCAATATTGATTGTTAAATTAATAACATGCCTACTGTACAAGACCTTGCCCGCCTTTTGGAAGCCGCGGCTCCCTCGCCTATCAGGAAAGCTACGACAACGCGGGCCTGCAATGCGGCGACCCGCAAGCCCAGATAAAAGGCGTTTTGATTGCCCTCGACTGCACGCCGGCCGTCGTTTTTGAGGCTTTGCGGCGTGGCTGCAACGTGGTGGTGTGCCATCATCCGGTCATCTTCCGGCCGCTCAAGCGCCTCACCGGCGCCAGCGAAGTAGAGCAAACCATCATCGCGGCACTCAAAAACGACGTGGCCATCTACGCCGCCCACACCAACCTCGACAACGTGCGCGGCGGCGTAAACGACAAGCTCGCCGAGAAATTGGGCCTCAAGAATACCCGCGTGCTGGCCCCCAGAGCGGCACCCTGGCCCGCCTCATCACCTACGTGCCCCACCGCCCCGAAGACCAGCAGGCGAATCTGGCCGGCACTGTCCTGGCGGCGCTGTTTGCCGCCGGCGCGGGCCACGTGGGCCAGTACTCCGACTGCAGTTATCAGATGGCCGGCACCGGCACGTTCACGCCCGGCGCTGGTACCCAGCCCGTTATTGGCTCCCGGTACCAGCATGCTTCCATTCCCGAGCTGCGGGTGGAAGTGCTGCTGCCCTTGCACCGGCAGGCGGCGGTACTGCGGGCCTTGCGTGAGGCCCATCCCTACGAGGAAGTGGCCTACGAGCTGATTAAACTGGAAAACACCCACCAGGAAGTGGGCGCCGGCTTGGTTGGCGAGTTGGCTACGGGCATGGCCCCCAAGGCCTTCCGGGCCATGCTGAAAGAGCAGTTGCGGGTGCCGCTGGTGCGCTTCACATCTTATGAGCAGGAAATAAAAACCGTGGCCATTTGCGGCGGCGCGGGCGCCTTTCTCATTGGGGCGGCCCGGGCGGCCAACGCCGACGCCTACGTGACCGGCGACGTGAAATACCACGAGTTTTTTGGGGCCGAAGGGCAGCTCATGCTCTGCGACGTGGGTCATTTCGAGAGCGAACAGTTCACCGGGGAGGTGTTCAGAGATTTGCTAACGGCCGGATTTGGACGTACTTTTGCGGTCTTAATCGCCGAAACCCCTACGAACCCCGTTCAGTATGACTGCTAAAAGTGCCGCCGTGGCCCCCGCCGACGTTCCCGTAGCCGCCAAGCTCGAAGCCCTGCTCACCCTGCAGCATCTCGACTCGCAGGCTCGATGAAATCCGGCGCGTGCGCGGCGATTTGCCCGAGGAAGTCCGGGATTTGGAAGACGAAATTGCTGGCTACGAAGTGCGCGTCAAGAAATTTGACGAAGAAATTCAGGGTCTGAACGACTTCATCAAGAGCCGCAAGCAGGCCAGCAAAGACGCCGAGTCGCTCATTAAAAAGTACGACGAGCAGCAGCAGAACGTGCGCAACAACCGCGAGTTCGAAGCCATTGCCAAGGAAATTGAGCTGCAGCGCCTGGAAATCCAGATTGCCGACAAGAAAATCAAAGAGTCGCAGTACCAGATTGACGTGAAAAACGCCGAAATCAGCGGTACCAAATCGAAGCTGGAAGAGCGTCGCAAAGACCTTGAGAACAAAAAAGGCGAGCTGGAAACCATCGTTTCCGAGAACGAGGAAGAAGAGCGCGGCATCATGGCCCAGCGCGAGGAAGCCACCAAGCCGGTGGAAGACCGCCTACTGACGGCCTACACCCGCATCCGCGGCAACGTGCGCAACGGCCTGGCCGTGGTGCTGGTGCGGCGCGATGCCTGCGGCGGCTGCTTCAACACGGTGCCCCCGCAGCGCCAGGCCGACATTATCTCCCACAAGAAAATCATCGTGTGCGAGCACTGCGGCCGTATCCTGGCCGACGTGGAAGCCCGCGCAGTTTAAGCAGCGCTTTTGGACCATCCAAAAATCTGATTTGCTGATTGAAATCGTGAAAGGAACGGCCCCGTGCCGTTCCTTTTTTGTTGCATCGATAAATGGCGTCTAGGGCTATTTTTTCTTGGTGGAGAACCGGTAATCCCGACGACACGCGGGAAAGGCCGGCGGCGGGTTGGGCTACTGGCAGCCGGCTGCCTGTTGCTTTCCGCCTTTGCCTCTCCGCCCCAGCCGGCCAGCCCAACCGCCCAGCCCGCCACTGCCGCGGCAGCCACCGCAGACCAACTCACGGCCAACAGCCGCCGGGCCTACGCCGAGGTCCTGAAGCTGCGCCTAGGCCCGGCCCGCGACCTGCTCCGCCCGGAACTGGCCACCACTCCCACCGCACCAGCGCCCCTGCTGGTGGCCAATTGTGCTGATTTTGCGGAGCTCATCATCACCCAGGATGCCGCCCGATACGAGGCGCTGACCGGCGCGCAAGAAGCCCGGCTCACGGCCCTGGACCGGGCACCCGCCAGCGCCCTGCGCGACTATGCCCGGGCCGAAATCACGCTGCAGCGGGATTGAGCCAATTGGTGTTTCGCCACCTCGTGAAAGGCGGGTACCACCTGCGCAGCGGCTTCCAGCAAATGGAGGCCGTGGTAAAGCGGTACCCATCGTTTGCGCCGGCGCGCAAAACCCTGGGCATCTGCCAATTTGCGGTGGGCTCCTTGCCGGAAGGCTACCACTGGCTTTTGCGCTTGCTGGGCCTTACGGCCAACGTGGATACCGGCCTCAGGAACCTGGCTCTGGCGGCCGCTCAACCTCACGACTTCCAGACGGAAAGCCAGCTCTACCTGACCCTGATTCGGGAGGGCTACTACAAAAAAACCGAAGACGCCTTGCGCCTGGTGGAACGCCTGCACGCCCAGCAGCCCGACAACTTGCTCTTTTCTTACCTGCTCATCAGCGTGCACAAGCGCCAGCACCACGGCGAAGCTGCCCTGGCGGCATACCGCGCCCGCCCCACGGGCCCGGGCTACCTGCCGGTAACCTACCTGCACCACATGGCCGCCGACCTGCTGCTCTACCAAGGCGACTACGCCAGCTCTGAGCGTGAGAACCTGACTTTCCTGCGGGACTACAAGGGCCAGCACTACCGCAAAGACACGGCCTTCAAGCTCTACCTTGCCGCGTGGCTGAGCGGGCAGCCCGCTGCCGCCGCGCGCTACCGCGAGCAAATCAACCAGCCCGGCCCCACCGATGTGGAAGAGGACAACTACGCGCAGCACTACTACCACGAAGCCCAGGCCCTGAATCCCATTCTGACCCGGGCCCGCCTGCAAATCGACGGTGGCTACAACCGCCCGGCTTTGGCGACGCTGAGCACCTTCCGCGCCACCCCGGCCACGCTGCTGCGCGACCGAATAGAGGAGCCTTACCGCCGCGCCCGCGCCTACCAGGGTCTGGACATGCCCGACTTGGCCAAGCTCGCTTTTGAGCGGACCCTGGCGGTGGCAGGCGAATCGGCCCCTTACTTTGCTCCCCAGGCGGCGCTGCAGTTGGGCTATATGGCGCAGGAAGCCGGAAAAAGGCGCTGGCCAGGGCGTATTTTGAGAAAGCCTTGCGCTACCCCTGGCACGAGTATAAAAACAGCACCGATGCCAAAGCCACTTTGGCCCTGCGCGAGTTGAAGTAAAGAATACGCTTTTGTCAGTTTAAACGTGCTTCCAGGCGTGCAAGTGCGGCTGACAGGCCCAGCCTTCCCTGGTACCTTTACCGCATGCTGTCTGTTCCGCTCGCCACTTTACCAGCCGACTTTTGCACCCGTGCGTTGAGCTGGGGCGCCCAATTTGCCTATTGCGCCTATTTTGAACCGAACGACCTAGAATACCCGGAAGGTCCTTTCTACCGCATGCTTGCCGTGGCCACCCAAGCGGACGATGCGCCTACTTCCCTGGCCGAGCTACGCACGTGGCTGCTCAGCCAGCGCCCGAGCGGGGTTCCGAATTGTGGCTTCATTACCTACGATGTTAAAAATGAAATTGAGCAACTAACAAGCGAGAATTTCGATGGCTTCGCTTGGCCGCATCTGCACTTTTTCGTGCCTGAAATCTGGCTATACTGGCAACCGAACGTGCTGCAAATTGACGGCGCCGAACCGGCAGAGGTACTCGCCCAAATACTGGCGACAGTTTCCCTCACGGCTGCTCCGCCCAATGTTCCCACCTTGCGACCTCGCTTACCTAAGGCCGAGTACCTGCACGCCGTCGCAGCCATTAAAGATGATATTCTCAACGGCGAGGTTTACGAACTAAACCTGTGCCAGGAGTTCTATGCGGAAGGAATTTCTCTGCATCCGGCTGATGTATTCCGGCGATTGAATGAGGCCTCGCCGGCACCTTTTGCAGGTTTTATCCGCCATCACGAGCACTACCTGATGTGTGCTTCTCCCGAACGTTTTTTGTCGCACTATTACCCCGACATCATTTCTCAACCCATCAAAGGCACCATTCGCCGGGGCGCCACACCCACTGAAGACGAGCAGCAACGCCTTACGCTACTCAGTGACGAAAAAGAACGGGCCGAAAACCTGATGATAGTGGACTTGGTCCGCAACGACCTGGCGCGGGTGGCCAAAACCGGGACCGTGGAGGTCTATGAGTTGTTTGGCCTCTACCCTTTTCGCCATGTCTGGCAGATGATTTCAACCGTAGCCGCAGAACTACGAGAGAATGTGGGGTTGGTGGAAGTGCTTGAAGCTACTTTTCCAATGGGCTCAATGACCGGCGCCCCAAAAATCCGGGCCATGCAGCTCATTGAGCAATATGAGCGCAGCCGGCGCGGCCTCTACAGCGGCAGCATCGGCTACGTGTGGTCCGACGGTGAGTTTGAATTTAACGTCGTAATCCGCTCGCTGCAGTACCGCGCCGATACCGGCTACCTCAGCTTCCAGGTCGGCTCGGCCATCACCTACGACTCCGACCCGGAGCGGGAGTACGAAGAGTGCCTACTAAAAGCAAAAGCACTGCTGGAAGTGCTAGGGGCAGTAATCAGTGAGTAGTTGTCAGTAAATCGTTTGGTTCGATTAACTCCTGGTAACTGCTCACTGATAACTGTTCACTACCAACTGATTCACCTGCCATTCTGTCATTTTAACCCACGCTGCTGTATCTTTGTGCCCCGCCGAAACGCGCCTATATTATGTCCCAAGCCCTGTTAACCCTTGATTTTCTAGACAAAGAAGTGGCCGCGCCCGAGGCTACACCCAGCGGCGAGGTGCGCGTAACGGCCGCTACCCGCACCGGCCGCCAGCGCAAGCTCTACATCGAGAGCTACGGCTGCCAGATGAATTTTTCGGACTCCGAAATTGTGTCGAGCATCCTGTTCAACGAGGGTTTCGATACCACCGACGACCTCGCCAGCGCCGACCTGGTGCTGCTCAACACCTGCTCCATCCGAGAGAAGGCCGAGCAGACGGTGCGCATGCGCCTCTCCCAAATCAACTCGCACAAGAAGCGCAACCCCGGCCTGCTGGTGGGCGTGCTGGGCTGCATGGCCGAGCGCCTGAAAAGCAAGTTTCTGGAAGAAGAGAAAATCGTGGACCTCGTGGTGGGCCCCGATGCCTACCGCGACCTCCCCGGGCTCATCAGCCAGGTAGACGGCGGCCAGAAGGGCGTGAACGTGCTGCTGAGCCGGGAGGAAACCTACGCCGACATCACGCCGGTGCGCCTGAACTCCAACGGCGTGTCGGCCTTCATCAGCATCATGCGAGGCTGCGACAACATGTGCTCGTTTTGCGTGGTGCCCTTCACCCGCGGCCGCGAGCGCAGCCGCGACGCCCACAGCATATTGCGCGAAGCCGCTGACCTGGTGGCCGCCGGCTACAAGGAAGTAACCCTATTGGGCCAGAACGTGGACTCCTACAAGTGGGCCTCGGCCGACGGTACCGAGCACGTTAACTTTGCCCAGCCTGCTGGAGCGTGTGGCCCTCATCAGTCCCGAGCTGCGCGTGCGCTTCTCCACCTCGCACCCCAAGGACATCACCGATGAAGTGCTCCACACCATGGCGCGCTACGACAACATCTGCAAGTTCATCCACCTGCCCGCCCAGAGCGGCAACTCGCGGGTGCTGGCCCTGATGAACCGCACCTACGACCGCGCCTGGTACGAGGAGCGGGTGCTGGCTATCCGCCGGATTCTGGGCGACGACTGCGCCATCAGCTCCGACATGATTGCAGGCTTCTGCTCCGAAACCGAGGAAGAGCACCAGGACACGCTGAGCCTGATGGAGTTTGTGCGCTACGACATGGCCTACATGTTCTTCTACTCGGAGCGCCCCGGCACCCTGGCCGCCCGCAAACTCACCGACGACATTCCGCTGGAAACCAAGAAACGCCGCCTGCAGGAAATCATCGACCTGCAGCAAATCCACAGCGCCGAGCGCAACAAGCGCGGCATTGGTCAGGTGCACCGCGTGCTGGTAGAGAACTTCTCCAAGCGCTCGAAAGAGCACCTCAGCGGCCGCAACAGCCAAAACCAGGTTGTCATTTTCCCAAAGCAAAACTTTGTCAAAGGCGACTACGTGGATGTGCTGGTACATTCTTCATCGGCCAGCACCCTGTTGGGTGACGCCGTAACTGCTTAGCATTTAAAGCGAATAATCAATCCTATGGCAATCGGGAACAGCATGTTTTTATGGCAGATTTTCCTACTCATTGGGGGAGGATTTCTGGCCTTTCTGGTTATCCGGTTGCTCTGGCGCATGAATTTTCCTAAAAAATAATTTTAAGGACCGAGTTGCCTGATTCGGTCATGTGAATGACATCTTCTGAAATCCAATCCATCAAGCTCCGGTTCGGCATCATCGGCAATGCGCCGACGCTGAACTACGCCATTCAGGTGGCCGCGCAAGTCGCGCCGACTGACATGACGGTGCTCATTACCGGCGAAAGCGGGTCGGGCAAGGAGTCATTTTCCAAGATTATCCATGCCTTGTCGCCGCGCAAGCACGGGCAGTTTATTGCCATCAACTGCGGTGCCATTCCGGAAGGCACCATCGATTCTGAGCTGTTTGGGCACGAGAAAGGCTCCTTCACCGGCGCCAACGAGGCCCGCAAGGGCTACTTCGAAGTAACCAACGGCGGCACCATATTCCTGGACGAAATCGGCGAGATGCCGCTGGGCACCCAGGCCCGCCTGCTGCGCGTACTCGAGAACGGCGAGTTCATACGGGTGGGCAGCAGCAAGGTGCAGAAAACCGACGTACGCGTGGTGGCCGCCACCAACGTGAACCTGCTCGACCGCGTGCAGGCCGGCACCTTCCGCGAAGACCTGTACTACCGGCTCAACACGGTGCCCATCACGGTGCCGCCGCTGCGCGAGCGCGGCGAAGACATTTACCTGCTCTTCCGCAAGTTTGCTTCCGATGCCGCGGAGCGCTACCGCACCCGGCCCATTACCCTGCTGCCCGATGCGGTGCAAGCGCTCACGCGGTTTCGCTTTCCCGGCAACATCCGCCAGCTCAAGAACATCGCCGAACAGATGTCGGTGCTGGAAACGGAGCGCGAGGTCGACGCGCGCCGCCTGGCGCCTTACCTGCCGCAGGACCAGGTCAGCCGCCTGCCCATGCTGCTCGGGCCCGGCGCGCCGGATACCGCCGCGGCCGGCTACTCAGAGCGCGATTTGCTCTATAAAATCCTGTTCGACATGCGCCGCGACATGACGGACCTGAAGAAAATGGTGCTGGAGCTGGCCACCGGCCAGCGCCCCCACGAAGCCCAGGAGCTGCTGCGCCAAAACAGCCACCTCTTCAACAATACCGCCCCGGCGGGCGCGTTTGAGAGCGGCCAGTCGTCGGAATACTTTTTGCCCGCGGCCCCCGGCTCCTACAACAGCGAGCCCGCCGCGAGCTACGACGACGAAGCCCCTGTGGAAGACATCCCCCACGAAACCGAGGAGGAAACCCTCTCGCTGGACGTGAAGGAGCGGGAGATGATACTCAAGGCCTTGAAGAAGCACAACAACAAGCGCAAGTACGCCGCTCACGACCTGGGCATTTCGGAACGCACCTTGTACCGTAAACTAAAGCAGTATGACCTGGAGCAAGTGTGAGGCTAGGCTAGCTGCCAGCTGTCAGCGGGAGCCTTTTATGCGGCTCTTAGCTGTTAGCTTTTTCTCGTTTTTCAGCCGGAGAGCTGTCAGCTATCAGCTAATAGCTTTCAGCCTATTACTGAGCGGCTGCGGCATCTACTCCTTCAATGGCACCAACATCGACCCGGCCGTTCGGACCATTTCCATTGGCACTATTCAAAACAGCTCGCCCCAGGGCCCGGCCTTTTTGACCCAGCGCTTCACCGAAGACCTCAAGGACTATTTCCAGCGCAACACCAACCTAAAGCTGGTGCCGCGCGACGGCGACCTGCAGTTCGATGGCAACATCGTGGCCTACGATTTTTCCCCGGCTTCTATTCAGAAAGTCAACGGAGTAGACCAGGCTGGCTCCAACCGCCTGACCATCCAAGTCAAAATCCGGTTCACCAACACCAAGGACGACAAGCAGAGCTTCGAGCAGGTATTCCAGAACTTCGACGACTACCCGGGCACGCGCAACATCGCCACCATAAACAGTGACCCGAGCGCCGTGCGCACCACGACGAATAAAATCATAACCGACATTTTTAATAAGTCGGTGGCTAACTGGTAACCGCCTAATTAGTTGGGCTGTAGCGGGACCTGCTTATTCAAATAATTTGGCTCAAGCCGGGGTTAACTCGGCAGTGCCGGCGTGGGTATTTGCGTAAATTAGCGTAATGTTGCGCCCCATTAATCCGTTCGCAGCGCAGGTTTTAGGAATTGCTTCCGAAAACTGCTCTTCTTAAAAAGCCGCCCTCTCTCCCGTGACTCGCGCCACGCTTCTGCATGTTTTAGACAACTCCTCGGCCCTCGGCCCGGCAGAAGTGCGCGAGTTGGAACAGCTGGCTCAGGCCTTCCCCTACTGCCAAACCGCGCACCTGTTGCTGGCCAAGGCCGCCCACGACCAGGGCACCATGCTGGCCGGCCAGCGCCTGCGCCGCGCCGCCACCTACGCCGCCGACCGCACCTTGCTGCGCCGCCTCATCGAGCACGTGGAGCCGGCTCTCGTGCAAGAAGTTGAGCCAGAAGTAGCGCCGGTTGTGGAGCCGAAGCAAGTTGCTCCGGAAGCCGTTGCCCCCATTATGCCTGCTGTAGTTGATACAACTGCTCCACCAGCACCGGTGCTCATCACCCCCGAGCTGCCTGCAGCTGCGCCCGAACCGGCCATTCTAGCTCCTGAAGCTTCTTCCGTCCCCGATGAAATTCCCGCGGCAGCCGAGCCTGAGCTAAAAGTTGAGCCGGCCACCGAGCCGGCACCCGTTGCGGACGAAGCAGAAATACCTTCCTCTCCCCTGACGGAAGACGCGCCTAAGGCAGCGGAAAGCCCCATTCTTTCAGAGGCCGATGTGGCCCTGCTTCTCGATGTTGAAGGGGTTGACATTCCGGCTTCGGAACCCACGCCCGAGATATTTCCGGAGCTGGAAGCACTCCCTGAGCCCGAGATTGAGGAAGATTTGCCGGCGCAGGCCCCCGCTATCCGCCCGCCCGTGGAGGTTGGGGAAGCCCGTTTCGAGTTTGGCTTGGCCGATACGCCGCCGCCGGCCGTGCCCACGTACGAACTGCCGGGCCTAGTTGATGAGTGGGCCGCTTCGGCGGTTACCCGGAGCCTGGGCAGCCTGGAGCCGCTGCCCGAAATTCTTAGCTCAACTTCTACCGGTGCGGTTCCGGCAACGCCCGTGTTCACGCCAGCCGCCTTTACCGGCGACGAAGAGGTAGGGTACGGTTTCGGAGAGAGCAGCCGCCTGGGCTTTTCCATGCAGCTGCTCAACCTGCTGGCTGACAAAGCCGAAGCCGCTGAGGCAGCTTCCGTGCAGATTGCGGCAGCCCAGCCGGCCGCTGCTCCGCTCCCACCCGCCGGTGCTTTTTCGAGCCTGACCCGCTGCTGCTTGACCATTGGGCCACGCACCGCCCGCCAGCGCCGGCCGTGCCGTCGTCGCTCGACCTTATCAATAATTTCCTGCGCCGCCAGCCGCGACTCACGCGGCCGGCCATGCTGCCACCCGCCGCCAGCGCCCAGGCCGACCTGAGCGTTCGGAGCACCCGCCCCGAATCGGACTTAGCGTCCGAAAGCCTCGCCCGTATCCTCGTGCGCCAAGGCAAAACTGCCCGAGCCATTGAGATTTATGAGAAGCTCATGGTGAAACAGCCGGAAAAAATGGCGTACTTTGCGGCCCAAATCCAACAATTGCAACCCTCGGCGTAATTCGCCTCTTTCGCTTTTTCGCTCCCCATGTACACTGCTATCATCGTTCTCATTCTTATCGTGTGCTTCCTGCTGGCCCTGGTGGTGCTGGCCCAGAACCCCAAGGGCGGCGGACTCTCCAGCCAGTTCAGCGCGGGCGGTGCTGCAAGCATGATGGGCGTGAAGCGCACCGGCGATTTGCTCGAGAAGCTCACCTGGGGTTTTGCCATCGGTTTGGTGGTGCTGTCGCTCGGTACCCACATGCTCACCACTACGTCGGCTGGCCCTACCCGCAGCGTGAACCAGCAGCGTGCTTTGGAAACCCGCTTGCCCGCTCCGGCCCCCGCTCCTAGCGCTCCGGCTCCGGCTGCTGCCCCCGGTGGCGCCACTGCTCCCGCAGGTACCACCACCGCACCTGCCGGCACGGCAGCCCCTACCACGGCCCCGGCTGCTACCACTCCAGCACCAGCCCCTGCTGACAAGAAGTAATTTCGGCGCATAGATGCTACTAGCCTGTTAAAGCCGGTGGTTCCTCCAGGAGCCACCGGCTTTTTCGTTGAATTACGTGTCCAAAAGGGTCTTGCTAGCGCCTCCATAACTGCCGAGTGACAGGTGCGCGCCGGGCACTGCCACGCGTCAGGTCTGCCATATATTAGTTCCCGATACTGCCTATTTTGTCAGGTTTATGGCCCTGGCACGGGAAGTGAGACAAGGGCGTAAACCTGATTTTTCATCCAATTCAACCCAAACACACACAGAATGGCACTTAGCATGAAACCGCTGGCCGACCGCGTCATCGTCCGCGCCGCCGCCGCCGAGGAGAAAACCAAATCCGGTATCATCATCCCTGACACGGCCAAGGAGAAGCCCCAGCGCGGTGAAGTGGTAGCCGTAGGCGAAGGCAAAACCGCCGACAGCGGTTCCCTCATCAAGCCTCAGGTGCACGTGGGCGACCAGGTGCTGTACGGCAAGTATGCCGGCACCGAAATCACCGTCGACGGCGAAGACCTGCTCATCATGCGCGAGTCGGACATTTTCGCCGTGTTGTAAGCCCCTGGCTCAACCCGCGAAAGCTCCCCATCCCTTAATACTTCATTACTTCATCACCCAGAAATGGCTAAGAACATCCAATTCGATACCGAAGGCCGCGCCCGTCTGCAGGCCGGCGTGAACAAACTGGCCAACGCCGTAAAAGTGACCCTCGGTCCGAAAGGCCGCAACGTCATCATCGACAAAAAATTTGGCGCGCCCTCCATCACCAAGGACGGCGTGACTGTAGCCAAGGAAATTGAGCTGCGCGACCCCATCGAGAACATGGGCGCCCAGGCTCGTGAAGGAAGTGGCTTCGAAGACGGCCGACCAGGCCGGCGACGGTACTACCACCGCCACGGTATTGGCCCAGGCCATCTACACCGCGGGCTCGAAAAACGTAGCTGCCGGTGCCAACCCCATGGACCTCAAGCGCGGCATCGACAAGGCAGTACATGCCGTAGTTGCCAACCTGAAGTCGCAGTCGAAAAAGATTGAGAACTCGGCAGAAATTGCCCAGGTAGGTGCCATTTCGGCCAACAACGACATGGAAATCGGCCAGATGATTGCCGACGCCATGGACAAAGTAGGCAAAGAAGGCGTAATCACGGTAGAAGAAGCGCGTGGCACCGAAACCGAAGTTAAAACGGTGGAAGGCATGCAGTTTGACCGCGGCTACCTCTCCCCTTACTTCGTGACCAACCCCGAGAAAATGGAGGTAGAGTTCGACTCGCCTTACGTTCTCATCTACGACAAGAAAGTGAGCACCATGAAGGAGCTGTTGCCCGTGCTCGAGCAAGTGCTCCAGACCGGCAAGCCCCTGGTTATCATTTCGGAAGATGTTGACGGCGAAGCTCTAGCTACGCTGGTAGTAAACAAGCTGCGCGGCTCGCTGAAAATCGCAGCCGTGAAGGCTCCCGGCTTCGGCGACCGCCGCAAGGCCATGCTCGAAGACATTGCCACCCTCACGGGCGGTACCGTTATCAGCGAAGAGCAGGGCTACAAACTCGAAAACGCGACCCTGGAGTACCTGGGCACGGCCGAGAAAATCATCATCGACAAGGACAACACCACCATCGTCAACGGTAAGGGTTCGAAAGATGCCATCACCGGCCGTATCGCTCAGATTAAGGCGCAGATGGAAACCACTACGTCGGACTACGACAAGGAGAAGCTCCAGGAGCGCCTCGCCAAGTTGAGCGGCGGTGTAGCCATTCTCTACATCGGTGCCAGCACCGAGGTGGAAATGAAAGAGAAGAAAGACCGGGTGGACGACGCCCTGCACGCTACCCGCGCTGCCGTTGAGGAAGGCGTGGTACCCGGCGGCGGCGTGGCCCTGGTGCGTGCCATCGAGGCCCTGGCGGCCGTTGATACCCGCAACGCCGACGAGCGCACGGGTGTAAACATCATCCGCACGGCCCTGGAGGCTCCCCTGCGCTGCATCGTGCAGAACTCGGGTGGCGAAGGCTCAGTGGTAGTGCAGAAGGTACGCGAAGGCAGCGGTGACTACGGCTACAACGCCCGCGAAGACCGCTACGAAAACCTCGTGGCCGCTGGTATCATCGACCCCACCAAGGTGACCCGTCTGGCCCTCGAAAACGCTGCTTCCATCGCCGGCCTGCTGCTGACGACCGAAGCCGTGATTTCGGACGAGCCCGAGCCCAAGGAGAACGGCCATAGCCACGGCGGTGATGGCGGCATGGGCGGTATGGGTGGCATGGGCGGCATGATGTAATCTTGCTTAGCTGTTAGCCACTAGCCTTAAGCTATTAGCTTGAAAAGCCCCGCTGGCGTTGCCGGCGGGGCTTTTCTATGCCTATTGCACTGGCAGCCGGGCGCGTTGAGGGAAGCAGGCCCTACAGGTAAAAGTACCCGCTTACGGGTCATGCCGAGCGCAGCCGAGGCATCTCGCATGTGATAGTAACCCAATCGCCTGTCATGCTGACGAAGGAAGCATCTTATCGCCGCGGAACGAATCGTTGAGCTGTGAGAAGATGCTTCGCAAGCTCAGCATGACAGGCACAAAAAGCCCCAGGCACTTGAACTGCCGGGGGCTTTTTTCGGTAATACCCTGAAGGTTTAAGCCACCACTGGCTCCTCCATCATGGTGAAGAGGCGCTTGTAAATCACAAACAGGATAACCGAAGCTACCGCCGACATGCCCACGAAAATCATGAAGAAGTCGTAGAGGCTGGTGATTTGGAAGCCCAGAAACGTGGGCCAGTGTGAGGTTAATTCCAGGCTGGACAGCTTGGCCGTAATATCAGCTGTGGCCTGCGAGGTGCCGTTGAGGATGGCGGGCAGGTTGATGCCTTCTTTGGCGGCTTTGGCAAACTCGCCCGGGCCGGGAGGATACAGGCCCGAGAGAACGCCAGCCAGCTTGTTGCCGGCCGCCGTAGCCAGGAACCACACGGCCATCAGCAGCGAGGCGAAGCGGGCCGGGGCCAGCTTGTTTACCAGCGCCAGGCCGATAGGCGACAAGCACAGCTCAGCAAACGTGTGCATGAGGTACATGGTGATGAGCCAGAACATGCTCACTTTCGTGGAAGCGTCCACGCCCTTCACGCCGAAGGCAATGATGAGGTAGCCCACGGCCATGAGCATGAGACTGATGGCCATTTTCAAGGGCGAGGAAGGCTCCATGCGGCGCTTGCCCAACCACGTCCACAGCACGGCGAAAACCGGTGCGAATACGATGATGAACAAGGCGTTGGCGCTCTGGAAGTAGGAAGCCGGCACCACGGTAGAGCCCAGGGTGCGGTCAGTCTGCTCGTCGGCGAAGAAGGTGAGCGAGGCGCCGGCCTGCTCGAACGTGCCCCAGAAGAAGATTACGAAGAAGCTGAGGATGAAAATAACGTAGATTTTCTGCTTCTCGCGGGCCGTGAGGGTCGGGTCGGTGAGGATGGTGACGGGGGCCACAATCATGGCCGAGAACACCAGCGCGCCAATCCAGTCGCGGTTCATCAGCCAGGCAATGGCCGCATACACCACCGCAAACAGGCCGATGAGCATGGGCAGCTTGCTGGCGAAGCTCTTGGTGGGCTGCGCGATGGTTTCGGTCCGTACGGGGCCATCGGTTTGCACGGGCACTACGGGCGAGTGTTCTACGGTGCGCTCGGGCTTGGCGCCCAGCGGGGCACCCTCGGCGGTTACCACGTATTTGTTTTTCAGCAGGCTCGAAGGTGAGGCTGCCCACTAGCATGCCGATGCCAGCGGCCAGGAAGCCCCACTTAAAGTCGGCGGGGTTGCCGGTGTCGCCGAGCGTGCCGCACACCAGGGGCGAGAAAAACGCGCCCAGGTTGATGCCCATGTAGAAAATGGTGTAGGCCGCGTCGATGCGCGAGTCGCCTTTCGGGTAGAGCGAGCCCACCATCGAGGAGATATTGGGCTTGAAGAAGCCGTTGCCGAAAATCAAACAGCCCAGGCCCAGGAAGAACAGCAGGAGCTGCGCCTGCGGCACCGCCGTTTGACCAGTGGCGTACATCGAGGCCGAGAAAAACAAGGCGAACTGCCCCAGCGCCATCAGCAAGCCGCCCACCAGAATGGAGCGGCGGTTGCCCCAGTAGCGGTCGGCCATGTAGCCGCCCAGCAGCGGCGTCAGGTACACGAGCGAGGTGTAGTTGCCGTAGATGAGCGACGACATCTCCTTGTTCATGAGGAGGGCCTTGAGCATGTACAGCGACAGCAGGGCGCGCATGCCGTAGTAGCTGAACCGCTCCCACATTTCGGTGGCGAACAGGACGTACAGGCCGCGGGGGTGGCTCGTGGATTCCGACTTAAGCGGTTGCTCTCGCAGAGCAGGGGCTGGTTGCATTAGGGAAGGATAAGGGTGCGAAGTGAAAAGAATGAAAGGCCCCCGCGCAATACGGGGATGGTAAATCTAGGAAAGTTTCGGCATTATGAAGCGTGGGGTGCGCTTTTCACGTCGTCGGGGCCGGGCCGGGAGGTTTTAGAAGGGCCGTCGCTGCGGTAGGCCTTGGCGCGATAGGCGCCTGGCGAAAGGCCGGTTTGCTTGCGGAAGAACCGGGTGAAATAGCCGGGGTCGACAAACTGCAGGCTCGTAGGCAATTTCGGCCACCGAAAGCGAGGTATAGAGCAGGTAGTTGTGGGCCTTGCGGATGGTGTGGGCCTGCACAATCTGCTGGGCCGTTTTGCCCTTCACGGCCTGGCAGATGCGGTTGAGGTGCACCTGCGTAATCTTGAGCTCCTGGGCAAACTGCGAAATCTTCTTCTCGAACGGCGCGGCCCGCTCAATGGCTTTCTGGAACTCGCGGAAGTAGTGCAGGGCGCGGTTGGGGCTTTCTTCCTTGCGGCGGTTGTGCTGCAGCAGGCGAAATATCTTCACGAACAGCAGCTTGAAGTAGCCGTTGAGCGCCAGCTGCTTGCCGGTCAGCTCCGAGTAGATTTCCTCACGAATCTGCTGCTCCAGGGCCTGCAAATCGGCGAAGCTGACTTCGGAGCTGAAATCGGACAGGATGTGCACCGAATTCAGCTCAACCAGCACGCCGGGCGTGGCCTGCAGAATCGTGTCGAGCAAAGCCTCCGAGAGCGTGAGCGTGCGGCCCTTCACCTGCGGGCTAAACGTGAAGCCGTGCACGGTATTGGCCGGAATGATTACCAGGCAGGGCGTGGTTAGCTCCACCAAATCAGCAGCTTCGAAGGAGGCGCGGCCCGCTTCGAGGAAGAAGAGCTGGAATAAATTTTCGTGCAGATGCGGCTTGAGGCCCCAATCGGTGAGGCGCTGCCGGGGCACAATGAGCTGGCTCTGGAGGTAGTCGTGCGAAATCTTTGCCTTGCTGTCTCCGTAGATGCCGTTGAAGCGGGCGATGTCGGTGGCCATTATTTTGGATATAAATAGGGACAAAGAAAACCTGCTGTGCGCCGCGTGTTGAATCAATACCGCTCCCATCGCACTTGAATAGGGTCTTCGGCGCTCAAAAATAGCCAACCGGCCAGACAAGGTTTAATTTGTCCCGTTAAAGAAACGAATTGTTTCACTTCCGCCAAGCTGAATAATTCTACCTTTGTACCCTCACACACGAAAACTCCCACCCAACACTTTTCTTACCATGCAAGAAGCCTCCACCCTTGCTACCGCCTCCCACAATCGTTTGCAGCCCCTGGGCTTCAACGAGACGGCTACCATCCACCTCAATCTACCGCCTGCTGCCCTGGTTGAGCACGCTCTTCGCAACGGCGAAGGCCACCTCACCGACACGGGCGCGCTGATGGCCGACACCGGCAAATTCACCGGCCGCTCGCCCAAAGACCGGTTTGTGGTGAAAGATGCCAACACCGAAGAAAGCGTGTGGTGGGGCGACATCAACATCCCCTTCGAGGCCGATAAGTTTGACCAGCTGCACCAGAAAATGGTGGCGTACCTGGCCGACAAAGACTTGTACGTGCGCGAAGCCTACGCCGGCGCCAGCCCCGACTACCAGCTCAAGCTGCGCATCGTGAACGAGCAGGCCTGGCACAACTTGTTTTGCTACAACATGTTCCTGCGCCCCGAAGAAGGCGCCGACACCAGCTGGCTGCCCGATTTCAGCATCATCTGCGCCCCTGGCTTTGAGGCCGACCCGGCCGTGGACGGCACCCGCCAGCCCAACTTCGCCATCATCAACTTCACCAAGAAGATGATTCTGATTGGCGGCACGGGTTACGCCGGCGAGATGAAAAAAGGCATTTTTGGCGTGCTGAACTACCTGCTGCCCCACGAGCGCAACACGCTGCCCATGCACTGCTCGGCCAACGTGGGCGAGGACGGCGACACCGCCATTTTCTTCGGCCTCTCGGGCACCGGCAAAACCACCCTTTCGGCCGACCCGAACCGTGGCCTCATCGGCGACGACGAGCACGGCTGGACGCCCGATGCCGGCATCTTCAACTTCGAAGGCGGCTGCTACGCCAAGGTAATCGACTTGAGCCAGGAAAAGGAGCCCCAGATTTGGGACGCCATTCGCTTCGGCTCCATCGTGGAGAATACGCGCTTTATCCCCGGCACCCACACCGTGGACTTCGCCAACAAGTCGGTAACGGAAAACACCCGCACCGCCTACCCCATTAACTTCATCGACAACGCCATCGAGCCCTCGGTGGCCGATGCCCCGAAGAACATTTTCTTCCTCACCGCTGATGCCTTCGGCGTGCTGCCTCCCATCAGCAAGCTCGACAAGAGCCACGCCATGTACCTGTTCATGTCGGGCTACACGGCCAAGGTGGCCGGCACCGAAATGGGCGTAACCGAGCCGCAGACCACGTTCTCGGCCTGCTTTGGCGCGGTGTTCCTGCCGCTGCACCCCACCAAGTACGCCGAGATGCTGGGCAAGAAAATGGACGAAAACCCCGATATCAACGTGTGGCTCATCAACACCGGCTGGACCGGCGGTAGCTACGGCACGGGCTCGCGCATGAAACTTCCTTACACCCGCGCCATGATTACAGCGGCCCTCAACGGCCAGCTCAGCGGCGTCCGGTTCACCAAGCACCCCATCTTCGGCATGGAAGTGCCCGGTGCCGTGCCCGGCGTTCCTTCCGAAATCCTGGACCCGCGCAACACATGGGCCGATAAGCAAGCCTACGACAAAACGGCCGCCTCGCTGGCCGACAAGTTCGTGGCGAACTTCAAGAAGTACGCCGAGTTTGCCAACGAAGAAATTCTGGCCGGCGCGCCCAAAGTCTCTTCCGACGCTCCGGTGGTAGCCTAAGGCGCGATTGCCTAAACTGAAAAGCCCCGCTGGCCTGTTGGCCGGCGGGGCTTTTTGCGTAAAGCCAGCTCAATAAAGTGGAGCTTCCGTGGCACCGGCCTGGTTAATCGACGGCTAATGGCGGGCCAACGACCTTCATTTCGTGGGTGGCGAAAAGTTGAGCCATTTCGGCGGCTGTTGGGTCTTTGGCTAAGGCTGCCAGCGCCACGAAAAACGCCTCCATT
Organism: Hymenobacter humi; assembly: GCF_042665855.1. Classification (NCBI taxonomy): domain Bacteria; kingdom Pseudomonadati; phylum Bacteroidota; class Cytophagia; order Cytophagales; family Hymenobacteraceae; genus Hymenobacter; species Hymenobacter humi. The sequence continues at coordinate 3,155,741 of NZ_JBHTEK010000001.1, forward strand.
TTGCCGGCGGGCTGGAACGTAACCGTCATTTTGCCCCGCTCGGAAATCTGGGTCCAGGCGTGGGGCACTTTCATTGGCAGGAAAATACTGTCGCCCGTCCGGAGCCTGAACTTCTCCTCGCCCACCTGGAAATAATATTCTCCTTCGAGCACGTAGAAAACCTCGTCCTGATTGAGGTGCACGTGCAACGGCGTGCCTCGTTTGGGAGACAGGCTGGTTTGCTCGAAGATGGCCAGGCCCCCGGCGGTGTCTTTGCCCGACACTTTAACATCCAGGGTATTAGCGTTGACACCTTTGAGCCTGATGTGCCCGTGCAGGCGCCCCTCCCCGGCCGCTATCTTAAATCCCTTGCCCGGCGCCCCGGGATTCAGCCCGAAGGCAGGCGGGATGGCAACGGCCGGAGCCGCGGCAGCCAGTGACCGGAGAAATGTGCGCCTTTTCATACAGCAACGGAAAGAAGGTTGATTAGGAATACTCGGGCATTTTATGCGAGGATGCCCAAGTCAGCCACGCCTGGCCAGAGCCCATCCGGCCAGACGTTATTACTTGCTTAATGTACAAATAATTAACTGGTTGAATGTATCCGCACAGGGAAACGCCGTGGAGCGAGCGAGCCAATGCCCAACCATCCCACGGCGTTTTTTGCACTCAGGATTCTGCGCTACGATTGCGGCTCTTTTACCTTTCTGGCATTAGGCTTCCCCGAGCGGGCCATCCAGGCGGCCAGGCCCATGCCCGCCCCGGCGAGCACGGCTGCCGTTACCATGGGGTGCGTGGTAGCAGAGGTGTAGAGGCTGGTTTCGCGGGCGTGGCCGGGGTAGTTGCCGCGCTCCTTGAGGTGGGCATTGGCGTGGTCGAGGCCGTTGTCGGCCAGAGCGCGCGCCGGGCGGTTGGACTTGGTTTGCCGGGAAAACACCTTTTCCATGAACTTATCGGTCAGGCGCGGCGCGTAGTGGCTCATGGCGTTTACCATCTTGCCGCCGCCGCCCACGGTCACTTCGGGCTGGCCTGATTCGGCGCAGTGCAGGATGGCCTGGGCCACGAGGTCGGGGGCGTAGGCCGGCGGGGCGTGCTGGGGCTCCCGGTCCAGGTAGTTTTTGGCGTTGAGCGTGTAGGGTGTGTCGATGGCGGCCGGCTTCACGAGGCACACGGCCACGGGCGCGCCGTCCATCTCCAGCTCCATGCGCAGGCCGTCGGTGAAGCCTTTCACGGCGTGCTTGCTGGCGCTGTAGATGGTCTGGAGTATGGCAGTGGTTTCGGACAGGATGCTGCCCACGTTCACAATGGCGCCGCCGCGCGACTTGAGGTGGTGCACGGCTTCTAGCGAGCCGTAAATCAGGCCCCACACGTTGGTTTCGAACAATTTGCGCATGTCGTCGATGGGCATCTGCTCAATTTTGCCGTAAATCGAGACGCCGGCGTCGTTCACCCACGTATCGAAGCCGCCAAACCGCTTGAGAGCGGCCTGCGAAATGCGGTGCACATCGGCCTGCTGGCTCACGTCGGCCACCACGTAGATGGCTTGGCCGCCGGCCTGGTTTATTTCGTCGGCCAGCTCACGCAGGGCCTCTTCGGTGCGAGCGGCCAGCACCAGCCGGGCGCCTTCTTTGGCCGCCATGCGCGCCGTAACCAGGCCGATGCCCGACGATGCCCCGGTGATAACCATGACCTGGTCGCGCAATTTTTGAGGGTATGTTTCATAAGTATGCTGGAAAAAGGATGGAAAAGCCGAATAGGAAATTACGCCCCCGCGCAGCCAGTTGTTATGATTGAGCTTATTAATGCGAGTCGTGAAACCGGGCGCCTTGCGGCGCCAATGCCGTACTTTGCCCCATGCACACGTTTTACGCGCCCGACCTCAGCGGCCCCACCCACACCCTGCCCGAAGACGAAAGCAAGCACGCCGTGCGCGTGTTGCGGCTGGGCGTGGGCGATGCCGTGGAGCTGCTCGACGGGCGCGGGGGCCGCTACGCCGCCGCCGTGGCCGACGCCAACCCCAAGCGCTGCCAGCTGCGCATCACGCACCACGAAACCAGCCCGCCCCGCTCCTACTTCACCCATGTGGCCGTGGCGCCCACCAAAAATCTCGACCGCATGGAGTGGTTCGTGGAGAAAGCCGTCGAAATCGGCGTGGAGCGCATCACCTTCCTGCGCTGCGCCCGCTCCGAGCGCCGCGAGCTAAAGCTGGAGCGGCTGGAGAAAATTGCCATCAGCGCCCTGAAGCAGTCGGGCCAGGCCTGGCTGCCGCAGCTGGACGAAATGACCGATTTCACAACTTTTATCCAGGAAGTGGCGCCGGCCACCACGTTTATCGCGCACCTGGAAGAAGGCGAGCGCACGGCCCTGCGCCAGGTAGCGGCCGCGGGGGCGGGCTGCTGCGTGCTCATCGGCCCGGAGGGCGACTTCACCCCGCCGAAATCAGTGCGGCCCTGAGCCGGGGCGTTCGGCCGGTTACGCTGGGGGCCTCGCGCCTCCGCACCGAAACGGCCGCGCTGGCCGCCGTATTCACAGTGCACCTCAGCCGGGAAGGCTAAGCCGCGGCCAGCCCAACGGCCGCTAATGGGGCGCGCTGCGGCGGCCGTTGGCTTTCCCGTTTTGCCCCGTTGGGCTGGCTTCGGGCGAAAGGGGCAGCCACACGGCAAATTCCGTGTATTCGCCCAGGCCGGACTTTACGCTCAGCATGCCGCCGTGCCCCTGCGTGACGATGTCGTAGCTCAACGAGAGGCCCAGGCCGGTGCCTTCGCCGGGCGGCTTGGTGGTGAAAAACGGATGAAAGATTTTGTCCAGCACCTCGGGCGGAATGCCGGTTCCGTTGTCGCGCACCCGGATGATGACGCCCTTGGCTACGCGCTGCGTACTCACCGACACAGCGGGCGCGTAGGTGCCCGGCGGGAGCTGCGCGGCCTTTTGGTGCACGGCGTAAAATGCGTTATTGAACAGGTTGAGCAGCACCCGGCCCAGGTCTTCCACCACCACGGGCACCAGGCCGAGGCGCGTGTTAAAGTCGGTGGAAAGGGCGGCGGTAAAGTCGGCGTGCTTGGCCCGCAAGCCGTGGTAGGCCAAGCGCAGGTATTCGTCGGCCAGGTGGTTGAGGTCGGTGGGCTGGCGCTGGCCGTTGCTGGTGCGCGAGTGCTGCAGCATGTTTTTCACGATGCTGCCGGCCCGGTCGGCGTGCTCGTTCACTTTCTGCTGGGTCTGGGTTAAATCGGCGATGAGCAGGCCTACGGCCTCCCGGCCTCGCTCCGACAGCGACTCGTGGGCCAGGCTCGTCGCGCAGCTCCTGCACCAGCTCCAGCCCAACTTCCGAGAAATTGTCGACGAAGTTGAGCGGATTCTGAATCTCGTGGGCGATGCCGGCCGTGAGGGCCCCGAGGCTGGCCAGCTTCTCCTGCTGCACGAGCCGGGTCTGGGTATTCTGCAGGTTTTCCAGGGACCTTTCCAGCGTTTCGTTTTTCTCCGTCAGCATCTGCTCCTGCCGGAAATTTTCCAGCCGGAAGTAGTACACCACCACAAACAGGGTGAGAAAGCACAGCAGCACGTTGGCCTTGTAGAAGTACTGGCTGTTGGGCACGTACAGGAATGGCTCAATCACCGTCATGCCGTGGCGCACGGCAAAAAAGGCGGCCACGTTCACGCAAAACAGAACGAATATTTTCCAGAAGTTGCGGAAAAACAGCATGGGCACGATGCTGTTTGAAATCAGGTAGTACTCTACGCCGTCGTACTTGCGGGCAATGGCGATGAAGGAGCACAGCACCGTCACGCTCAGGGCGCAGTAGTAGGCCGCGGCGTCGTACCGATGGTAGTAGTTGAAAAAGAAAGGTGGCAGGTTGAGAAACACCCCGAACAAGCAGATTCGGAACGTCATGTAATCGGGCGAGTTGAAAAAGACCAGCACGTAGCCGGCGTAAATGGCGATGGTCACGGCGCTGATGCCGTTGAGCAGGTGCACCCGTTTCCGTTGCCAGTCGGTCAAGGACGGCTGTACCCCGATGTTGATGAGGCGCTGCCAGAGCCTGACCACCGGGTCTATCAGCTTTGCCCCTAGCCCAGCCGCTGTCGTTTCCATGGCAAACATTCGAAGCTTCCGCGTGATAAAGGCACTACGCCGTCAGGTAAGTATAAGCAAAAATGTTAAATTTATTCTCCCTATGTTAATAGTATATTTAATGTTCCTGTTATTGCCTTGCTTTGCCCAAATAGATTTCCAGTTAAGCCCAACCGTTTGCAGGGGCCTTGTCATTTGCCAAATCTTCAGCTACTTGAGCTCCCAATTCATTCCCCAGCTGCGCGGCCAGAACCCAGCACTTCTGCTCCCGGCCTAGAAACCTCATGCATTTGCTTTCGCCCATAAAAGCCTTGTTTGTTTGGCTGTTGGCCTGCGCCCTGCCGCTTGCCGTGGCGCAGGCGGCCCCGGCGCCCGCGGTGCAGCTGGAGCAGATGCCAGCCACGGGCCTGGTCCTGGACCAGGGCTGGCGGTTTCAGCCAGGCGACAATCCCGCCTGGGCCCGCCCCGAATTCGACGACGGGCAGTGGCAACCCATCAACCCGCGGCTGAGTCCCTTACAGCTCCCACAAGTGCAGCGGGCGGGCAGCGGCTGGCTCAGGCTGCGCTTCCGCCTCGGGCCGCAGCTGCGGCAGCGGGCATTGGCGCTGGGCATTTTTCAGTACGCAGCCTCCGAAATCTACCTCAACGGCCAGTTGGTGCGCCGCTACGGCACCGTGAGCTCCGACCCCGCCCAGGTGCTGCCATATTGGCCCGATGGCGAGCCCATCGAGCCTGCCGCCCTCTAACCTGCCTGAGCAGGTGCTGGCGGTGCGCATCGCGCACTGGCCGCCATTCACGGCCTTCAACCGGTTTCTGGTCCCGGTCTTTTTTGAGGCCCGGCTCGACGGCTTGGCGCAGGCTCGTGCAAGGCCTCCAGCACGAGGCCACCTACAAAACCTCGGACATGCTGCTGTTCGGCGCTTTTTTGCTCCTGAGCTTGCTGCACGCGGGCTTCTACTTCTACAATTCGGCTCAATCGGCCAACATCTACTTTGCCCTGTACACGCTGCTGGGCGCCCTGAGCTTTTGCTGCACCGGCTTCCTCGACGAAGTGCATCGGCTCGACTTGCGCATCCTCGTGGACATCCTGTCTTACGTGTGCCTGCAAACCGGCAGTCTGATGGCCGTGCGGGCCCTGTACAGCTTGTTCAGCGTGCCGGTGGGCCGGGTTTATTACGGCCTGTGGGCGCTTAATGTCATCAGTTTGCTGTTGCTGATATTCAGCCAAAACCTGAGCTGGTACCCTACGGTACTGTTTATGGTGCTGGTCACGGGCGAACAACTGCACCTCACGCTCGGGGCCCTGCGCCGCACCAAGCGGGCGGCCGGCATCATTGCCACCGGCTACGGCATCGCCCTTACGCTGCTGGTGGTGTTTGCCTATCTGGCCACCTACCAGCCGCAGGTGCTCATGCGCGAGGTGCTGTCCATCCCGGTGCACACGCTGCTCACGTTTCCGGCTTTCCTGAGCCCGGTGCTGGCCATTTCGCTGTTCCTCACCCGCCGCTTTGCCCTCGATAGCCGCCTGCTGGCCGTGAAGCTGAACCAGGTGCGGCGGCTTTCGGCCCAAACCCTGGACCAGCAAAAGGAAAAGCAGCTGCTGCTGGCCCAACAAAACGAAACCCTCGAGCGGCAGGTGCAGCAGCGCACCTACTCCCTGCAGCAAACCCTCAACAACCTGCAGGAAGCCCAGAACCAACTGGTAGAGCGCGAGAAAATGGCCAGCCTGGGCGAGCTCACGGCCGGCATCGCCCACGAGATTCAGAACCCGCTCAACTTCGTCAACAACTTCGCCGACGTGGCCGTGGAATTATTGGCCGAGCTCAGGGACGGCCCCCTGCAAACGCTGACAAACCAGGACAAAGAAGACGCCGAGAGCCTCGTCAACGAGCTGACGCAGGACTTGAGCAAGATTGCCTACCACGGCCAGCGCGCCGACAGCATCGTGAAAAACATGCTCCAGCACTCGCGCACCAGCCCCGGCGAGCGCGCGCCCACCGACCTCAACCAGCTCGCCGACGAATACCTGCGTCTGTCTTACCACGGCTTGCGGGCCAAAGACAAAAGCTTCAACGCCACGCTCACCACCGATTTCGACCCCACCCTGGAACCCGTCGAAGTGGTGGCCCAGGAAATTGGGCGGGTGCTGCTCAACTTGTTCAACAACGCCTTTTACGCCGTGCAGCAGCGCCAGAAGCTGGGCCAGCCCAACTACCGGCCCGAGGTGTGCGTGGCCACCCGCCGCGAAGCATCCGGCCAGGTCACCATCCGGGTGAAAGACAACGGCATGGGCATTCCCGAAGCTGTGCGGCAGAAAATCTTCCAGCCCTTTTTCACCACCAAGCCCACGGGCGAGGGCACGGGCCTGGGCCTCTCGTTGAGCTACGACATCGTCACCAAAGGCCACAAGGGTGCCATCTCGTTTGATACCCGGCCAGGCGAATACACCGAGTTTACCGTCAGCCTGCCCGTGCACGCGGAGAAACTCCAGGCACTTAACTTTTCAGTATGATGAAGATTCTGGTTGTCGACGACGAGGCCGATGTCCGGCTGCTGTTTGAGCAGCGCTTCCGCCGCGAAATCCGCGAGGGGTTGTTTTCGTTCGCATTTGCCTTTTCGGGAGAAGAAGCCCTCCGGTACCTGGTAGAGGAAAAGCACTACTCGGAAGTGGTGCTCATACTCTCGGACATCAACATGCCCGGCATGAGCGGCCTCGAGCTCCTGCGCAACATAAAGCTCGAGCACCCTAACCCGCCGCCTACCGTGATGATAATCACGGTAGGCGGCGACGAGGAAAGCTACCACAAGGCCATGCAGCTGGGGGCCAGCGATTTTTGGTGAAACCCATCGACTTTTCCCTGCTCAAGCAAAAGCTGGCCCCTCTAAACACCTAGCCCGGGCTAATACTGGTGAAAACCGGCGGTTGGCGGCGCGGCCTGGTTCGGCCAGCGGCCGCGCACGGCCCGCCCGGGAACCAACTTCGGGGGCTGAACTCTTACTTTGCCAGCGGCTAGCTCAATATTCCGCGTTGCTATGATGCTCAGAAACCTCTTGCTTTTTGCGGCGCTGCTGGTGTCGCTCACCGCCGCCGGCCCCAACTACAGCTTCAGAATTGCCAAGCTGCACTACGGCGGGGGCGGCGACTGGTACGCCAACAAAACCTCGTTGCCCAACCTGATTAAGTTCTGCAACCAGGCCCTGAAAACGAACATCGCGCCCGACGAAGCCACCGTGGAGCTCGACTCGCCGGAGCTCCTCACCTATCCCTTTGTACACATGACCGGCCACGGCAACGTGACCTTCACGGCCGCCGAGGCCAAGAACCTGCGCCGCTACCTCACCGGCGGCGGCTTCCTGCACATCGACGACAACTACGGCCTCGACAAGTTCATCCGGCCCGAAATGAAGAAGGTGTTTCCCGAGCTTGAGTTTGTGGAGCTGCCCTTCTCCCACCCCATTTACCATCAGAAATTCGCCTTCCCCCGCGGCTTGCCCAAGGTGCACGAGCACGACGGCAAGCGCGCCCAGGGCTTCGGCCTGATTTACAAAGGCCGCCTGGTGTGCTTCTACAGCTACGAGTGCGACCTCGGCAACGGCTGGGAAGACGTGGGTACCTACCCCGAAGACACCCCCGCCACCCACGAGGCCGCCCTGCGCATGGGCGCCAACCTCGTCGCTTACGCCCTCACGCAAGACTAGTAATTGGGCTAGCGTAGCTACTCACTCTGCGCTGAATGCCACGCATCATCGCCGCTGCTCCGCCGCTAGTACTTCCGCTGGAATATTTCGCTCAGCACAAAGGCGGCCCGCACGCTTTCGGGCTGGCGGAGCATGGTTCGCACCGTTTCGTTGAGCGCCGCAGAAGGGCTGGCGGCTACCACGGGCTTAATCTGCCCTAGGACCTCCATCGACGCGCGGGGCAATTCTGAAGAACGACGTACCAGGGGCGTAAGCATGCCGGACCGGGCCGTGGCCGGCGCCTCCAGCGAGGACTGGCGGACCTTAGTGCGCTCCTGCGAAAGAGTGGGGCGAGCTATTTCGCGCGGCAGCAGGCGGCCGCCGGGCGTGCGGAAGGGCAAGGGCTGAGGCACGGCGGGAGTTGGCTGAGGCGTGCTGGCCGGCTCGGCATTGCGGGCCTGCATCTGCTTCAGCATATCCTGAAAAGAAGTCGCCGGCAGCTCCGGTGCCACGCTGCGGGGGCGCGGGGGCCGTTCCTGGCTTTCCCGCGCGCTGGTTTCCCGCATCTTCATCACCATTCGGAAGATGAATACCCCGACGCCAAACAGTATCCAGAGCAGCGTGTAGACCTTTTCCATGGTTTGAAGATAAGGAGCGGCACCCTTCCGGGCCTGGGATTAGCGTACGCCTTTTTCGGGGAAGCGGCCGGTCTTGGTCCGGTAAAACGCCTTGATTTTGGCTTCGTCGGCTTCGTAGTCGCCCGTGGGGTACACGGCTTCGCCGATGCCGGCTTCTTTCTTGGCGTAGTCCAGATACCCCAGGCGGATGGGCACGTGTGCGCCCAGGGCCGCAAAATAATATCCCTTGCGCCAGCGCGGCTGGTAGCTGCGGGTACCCTCCGGGGTGATGAGAATCACCAGGCTCGTCGTGCTCATCGAAGAGCTTTATCATGCCATCCACGAGGCTGTTGTTTTTGCTGCGGTCCACGGGCAGGGCGCCCACGGCCCGCACCATGCCCCCGAGCAGCCAGTGCTCGGTCCACTCCTTTTTCACGGTGAAGCGCACGTCCACGTCCATGAGGTAGAAGGCGGCCCGCGCCAGAATCAGGTCCCAGTTGCTGGTGTGCGGGGCCGCAATCATCATGCTTTTCTTGATTTCCGGGTTGGCAATCTGGCCCAATTTCCAGCTGGAAACCCAGAACACGAATTTGGCCATGTAGTACCAGAAAGTAGAGCTTTTACGGGCGGGCATTGAGGTTTTATTAATGGATTAGATGAGCGGACGCAGCTTCCAGCGGCGAGCTGGACCGGATGCAAAGATGCGCGGATAATGCCAAGCTTGCGCGCCCCGCTTTAAAGCAGGGCCTGCAGGGCATCGGCCTGGCTCAACGTGTAACGGTAGCCGATGTCGAAAAGCTCGTTGGCCCGCTTGTAGTCCAGGGGCCGGAAATGGCGCAGCTCGGCGGGCTCCAGCAGCAGGTGGCACTGCGTTTTGCGCGAGGCCGTATTGGCGTTGATGGCCAGGTGCAGGGTGCGCTCTATCAAGCCGCGGAAGCTGGGAATATGGGCTTCGGAGTTGATAGGATTGCAGTTGACGCCCACCACGCGCACTCCCTCCTGCCCCAGCAGCGGCTCAATGGGCAGGTTGTTGAGCAGGCCGCCATCCACCAACTGCCGGCCCTGGTACTCCACCGGCCGGTACACAATGGGCACCGCCGATGAGGCCAGCAACGGCGGCAGCAGCAGCCCGGTATTGAAGTACACCGACTCGCCCGCCATCAGGTCGGTAGCTACCAGCGTGAGCGGCCGGCTCAAGTCTTCAAAATTGACCGTGGCCCCCAAATGCCGGGCAATCAGGACCGATACGGCATCGAGGTGCAGCAGCCCAAACCGGCTGAACGCCGGCCGCGTGAGCCGAAACAGGTTGGTGGAAAGCAGCAGCCGCAGAATCTCGCGGGGCGCAAAGCCGGCCGCGTAGAAGACGCTCGCGATGGCACCCGAGCTCACGCCCGCCAGCGGCCCCACCGGCAGCCGCAGGCTCGTCGAGCGCCGCCAGCACCCCCAGATGCGCAATGCCGCGCGCTCCGCCTCCCGATAATGCCAACCCCAGGTGGGCCATGGTGTGGTTCGTAGTTGAAAAGTAGTAGACGCCTGGCCTCCCCGCCGGCTTGCCAGCGCCATACGCAAAACCACTCCCCAACAACTAAGTGCAGGCTTATAAATCCGCCAGGCGCAGGGTTTCGGCCACTCGCACGCCTTTGTCGGTCATTTCCACGGTGCAGGCTTCGTGGGTGGGGTCGTGCTCAAGCAACAGCACCCAGTTTTCGGCGGCGGCGCGGCGCAGCACGGCTTCCTTTTCGGTCATGGTGATGAGCGGGCGCACATCGTAGCTCATCACGTAGGGCAGCGGCACGTGGCCGGCGCTGGGCAGCAAATCGGCCATAAACGCCAGCGTGCGGCCTTTGTAGTCCATCAGGGGCACCATCATTTTTTCGGTGTGCCCGTCGGCCATGATGATTTCGCGGAACTGCGGCAGCGCGTGGGGCACGCTTCCCTGCGCGTCCACAAACTTCAAGTGGCCACTTTCCTGAAGGGGTAGAATATTTTCCTTCAGAAAGCTCGCCTTCTCGCGCGGGTTGGGCGCCACAGCCCAATCCCAATGCGCTTCGTTGCTCCAGTAGGTGGCATGGGGGAAGGCCAGTTCGAGCACCCCATCGGGCCGGCGCAGCACCGAGCCGCCGCAATGGTCAAAGTGCAGGTGCGTCAGGAAAACATCGGTAACGTCGGAGCTGGTGAAGCCCAGTTTGCGCAGCGATTTCTCCAGCGTGTCGTCGCCGTGCAGGTAGAAGTGGCCGCGGAATTTGTCGTCCTGCTTCTCCCCAATGCCATTGTCGACCAACAGCAGCCGGCCGCCGTCTTCGATGAGCAGGCAGCGCATAGCCCAGGTACACATGTTATTGGCATCGGGCGGGTTGAGCTTCTGCCACATGCTCTTAGGCACCACGCCGAACATGGCGCCGCCGTCAAGTTTGAATAAGCCGGTGTCGATGGTATGAATCTTCATTTATTGTAACTGTTAGCTTGTAGCTGTTAGCTTTTTCTGCAAGAGCTAGCAGCTACAAGCTAACAGCTAAACCTTTATTCCACCACCACGCCCATCGCCGAAAACTTGTCGATGCGTTGGCTAATCCGGTCCTCCACCGAAATGGCAGACAATTCCTTCAGCGTTTTGAGCAAGGTGCTTTTCAGCGTTTCAATCATCTGCTCAGGCGCCGTGTGGGCACCACCGAGCGGCTCTTTCACGATGCCATCCACCAGGCCGGCTTTGTGCATGTCGATGGCGGTGAGCTTTAGCGCCTCGGCCGCCTGCTCCTTGTAATCCCAGGAACGCCACAGAATGCTGCTGCACGACTCGGGCGAAATCACCGAGTACCACGTGTTTTCCAGCATCAGCACCCGGTCGCCAATGGCGATGCCCAAGGCCCCGCCCGAAGCGCCTTCGCCGATGATGACGCACACCACCGGCACCTTGAGCATGAACATCTCCTTGAGGTTGCGGGCAATGGCCTCGCCCTGCCCCCGCTCCTCCGCTTCCAGGCCCGGAAAAGCCCCGGGCGTGTCGATTAGCGTCACCACGGGCACGTTGAACTTCTCGGCCAGCTTCATCAGACGCAGGGCCTTGCGGTAGCCTTCGGGGTTGGGCATGCCGAAGTTGCGGAACTGGCGCTGCTTGGTGTTGTGGCCCTTTTGCTGGCCAATAAACATCACGGTGCGGCCGTCTATTTCCCCAAAGCCGCCCACCATGGCCTTGTCGTCGCCCACGGTGCGGTCGCCGTGCAGCTCCACAAATTTGTCGGCCATGCCTTCGATGTAGTCGAGGGTATACGGCCGGTCGGGGTGGCGTGAGAGCTGCACGCGCTGCCAGCGGGTCAGGTTTGCGTATGTTTCTTTTTTAAGAGCCTTGATTTTGGCTTGCAGCGCCACCACGGCTTCGCTCACGTCGACGTCGCTTTCCTCGGCCAGCTTTTGCATTTCGAGGAGCTTGCCTTCGAGGGCGGCTATGGGTTGTTCAAAATCGAGGAGCATGGAGGTCGGGATGTATCGAATGGAAGGAACTGTGAGCGGCCGGCAGGGGCATTTTGGAGCAAACGGGGCCACTGCCCACGTCCACACCCCACGAATGCCATCCGGCGGGCGGGTGGCAAAGGTAAAACATCCGCCGTTGCGGCGCTGCGCAAAAATTAATGAGCCTGAAAAACAAGCCACAACCGTTCAGGAGCGCCCAATTTTAAAAAAACTTTGGCCCTGTGCTTGCAGGCCGTTGTTTTTATCCCCTACCTTTGCAACACCAAAACGGAAAAACACACGGTTTTTCTACTGAGGCAAACGGTTTGGTAGTTCAGTTGGTTAGAATGCCGCCCTGTCACGGCGGAGGTCGCGGGTTCGAGTCCCGTCCAGACCGCTACCGTTTGCATAAAGCCCCTGTGAGTCACGTACTTACAGGGGCTTTTTCATTATAGGTAAAACATAGGTAAAACATCCCACCTTTCATAGAATCGCGGATATCGAGGGTAAAACCTTCTTACTGCCTGCTACTCCCCTACCCAATTAAGAATTAGTCGGCATTCGAAACCACCGCGGGCTAAGCGACGCTGCTCCTAAAGTTGGCGGACTTGAAGCCACGAAATTTCACCGGCAGCAAGTATTCTATCGAACACTTCCAGCATGTCGGTTAATTCGGTGAGTAGTTCTTCGGGGAGTGCGGCCATCAATTCCTGCGCTTCCTCGACCAGCTTGGCAAGCACTGTGGTGCGGCATTGCGGCCGGACTCTGCGGTGATGGTGGGTATGCGGTCGCGGATGAGCTTGTAGTACTGCATGGGTTAGAAGCGCTGGACGTAACGGGCGGCGGCTACATCGTCGATGAAACGCACTGCGCAGTTGGCCAAGGTGGCGGCGAATGTATGGTCGGTACCTAGGCCGACGAAGCGAAGGGCGGCATCCTCGCGCACGGCTTTCTGCAGAGTTGGCGAATGGTGGTAGTTAGTGTAGGCGGCTGCCAGCAAGGGTTCGGCGGCGGTGAGGCGCTTGGCATCGGGCACTTTGTCGCGTTTGGTGTGCTGGTTAAATTCGCGGTCTACGGGCAGCAGGTTCCAGAGCTCGTTGATGGGGTACACAGCTAGAGGCAGTAGGTGGTCGAGGTCATAGTGCTGCGGCTGGGTGAGGCGCTTTTGCGTCCAGGGGCAGGTGAAATGGTGGTTTTCGTGCAGCAAAATGTCGACCTGGTTGCGCTCCCACGAAAGCGGGCGGCGGTTATCGGGGCGCGCGGTGAGCAGGGTGTAAATGTCGCCACGAGCAGCCTGGCGGTCGTTGGCTTGGGTGACGCCTTCGGTGAACAAGCACCATTCGTGAAGGCAAAGGGCTTCGACGTAAAGTGAAAGCCGGTGGAATGCCTCCCACAAGCTGGCCGGCACCAGGACGCATGCGTCCTGGGGCTGAGTACCGGGCAATGGCAGGACCGAGGGGGCAGTTGGTCATAGCGGGCAGGGATATCAAACACCGACCAGTGGCCCGGGCCGGCGTACTTGATGGGCATTTGAATGGCTTTGGCAGTAGCAGCGACGGTCTGCCGGTAGGCATGCTGCAGCGCGGGTGGGTAAGTAGCCCGCCGGCGGGGCGTGCGCATCTCCGTGAGCAGAAAGAAGCCATCGGCAGGCTGCGGCCTGAGTTGCACCAGGTGCTGCCACTCGGCGCGCAGGTTGGTCAGGGCTGGGCGGAAAGCTATGTCGTTGCGGGTGGCTTCGTCGCGGATGGCGCGGGCACCCTGGTAGATGGGAAGCTGGGCGTCAGCAAAGGGCCAGTAGTAGGCTACCCACAACTCGGCCAAGCGGCTCAATGGCACGGCTACAGGCTGACCTTGGCGGGCCACGTCGGGATACATGAGCACCACGTCGTTGATGGCCCGTAGCAGGGCTATTTTGTAGCTTGTGGTTTTGTTGTCGTGCTTGAGGATGGTGGCAATGGCTTGCTCACCACGAATGTCGGACATGGAGAGTACCAAAAGAGCAGCCTTTAATATTCAACAAGGCTAAGTATGCCTGGAGATATAAATAACGCTCATTAGGATGCAAAACCACCCCTCTAAAGAACAAGCGGTAGGCGAATTGAAATGTAAATACCAGGTCAACCCAAAAAGTATTCCTCAATATCAGTGCTCCGTGAATTACTATAAATAGTAAGTGCTAAAATTAACGAGCTACGCTTCCGCTTATAAAGCCTTTTGAGTAATTATAGTGCTTTTTAATATTAGAGTAGGTTTCTCGCTAGATATAGACCTTACTTTGGCCAAATATACTAAAGTTAATATGGCACTGGTAGCTTCCCGCTTTATTATCTAGGCGTAATACAGTCACCCCTGTAAACTAATACTACACAACCGAAATGGTAGAAAAACCAGCCGGAAGGGGCCAGAAACGGCACCAACTTAATGTATTCACTGAAAACCTACTGCTTGACCCTCTCAATCCGCGGCTGCCGAAGGATGCTCGCAACAAGGGGCAAGACCAACTCATATCGGCTCTTAGAAGGGACTTCGACTTGGACGAGCTTGCCTATTCCATCTCGGGCAATGGCTACTTCGACGAGGAGCCCCTTGTGGCCATTCCCATCGCCCTTCCCAAAAAATTTGAGACCAAGAAGTACGAGGAACTTATCGACAATAAGGAGTACGTCGACTTCATTAGCGATACCAAGACTCAATTTTATGTGGCCGAAGGCAACCGGCGCCTGTCTACGATTAAGATACTACTTTCTTCTAAGCTGCGTTCGACGCTACGCGTCAAGTGGCCGGAATTAAGCGAGAAGGTCGAGTTCGACATCAGTATTTTGCCCGCCATCATCTACCCCACCCGCCGGGAGGTACTGCCTTACCTGGGCGTTCGGCACATCACTGGTATCGTCAAGTGGGAGGCCTACGAGAAGGCCGACTACGTTGACAGCATGGTCAAGCAGGGCTACACCATTGAACAGATTCAGGGGATAGTCGGCGACCGAACCAATAATATCCGTAAGATTTACCAGAGCTACAAGATTGTAGAAGAAGCTCAGGACGAGCTAGGCATGGACGCCACCGAGGCCAAAGACAGCTTCTCACTCCTTACCTTGGCCATCGGTCAGGGCAGTATCAAAACCTACCTCGGCTTACCCAAGAAGCTTGAGGATACCGACTTCGACCAGCCTGTGCCCGTCGAGAAGCAGGAGAATCTCCGCAACTTAATGGGGTGGCTCTTCGGTGATGAGAACAAGCTACCCGTGCTCAAAGAGTCGCGGGACATTACAAACTACCTCAGCCCTGTGCTGACGAGCGAGGCAGCGACTGAGCACCTACTGCTAACAGGTGACTTGCAAGAGGCCTACGACATGAGCAGCGGGGAGGAGTTGCTACTTGCTAAGAAGCTGACACAGGCTAAGCGAGCATTGGGCTACTCACTGAAGCTGATTAGCGGCAACAAGTCAGAAACAGTTGTTAAGCTGGTAAATGACTGCGAGCAGGCTGTGAAGGACATTAAAAAGCTTCTTAAGTAGTCCTGCGATGTTTGCTATAATTGATGCAAAGCCTGAGCATATTGCTGATTGGGCCGAGTGGTACGTCGCGCACTCACAAGATACCCTTTCAAAAACCGCGCTTTCTAGCCAACTAGCTTTAACCCTGAGCCTGGATGACGATGGCGCAGACGTACTTGTAGAAAGCGTCTGGCTGGAACTACGCTACCGCGAGCGCCTTTATGGCCCCAATGCGCCTATAAAGGTTGCTGGTAGGGTACTAAAAAGTCGGTTCTCGTGGACAGATAAACCACACTATCTGGCCTGTCTCATCTTCTCGCTAACCGGCAACGGTACGCAGACGACCGTTGCAGGTCAACTCTTCGAGGAAGTTTCCGCTATAGCCGTTAAGCACTACATTGGTGGTGACTGCGTCATCTGTGGGTTTCCGACCCCGGTTAAGGTAGCTGACCTAGCTACCAAAACTGGGGAGCGATTTATTCGGGAGTTTCCCAGCCACCGTAAGGACCGCAACCTTGACCTTATGGCATGGCGCCCCTTCGGCGATGCCCGCCCCGGCCAGCTCATCGTGCTAGTTCAATGCGCAGCAGGGCGAAACTGGAAGTACAAAACCAAGGAGCTTGCTGTTGAAGCATGGAAAAAGCTTATTCAGTTTCACGTCGATCCAGTCCGGGGATTCACCATGCCGTATATCATTTCGGATTCTAGCGAGTTTGAAGAATACAGTACCGACGCCGGCCTCATCTTGGACCGGGTTAGAATTTATCGCTTCACAAATGGAGTCGTTCTTGATACAGATCTAAAGAAGCGGCTCACTTCCTGGTGCAAGGGTAGAATTACTGCAATGAATAAGAATTGATTAATCGCCTCAGCCGTACATTCAACGTTAAGGCAGGCTCTTCTTCTTCTGTTAGCACAAGCTTCTCGTAGGCATAGCCATCAAATGCACACCTTAGATGTAGGATGGAGCTGTCTGTTTTACTGGTAGGCGCTGTTGGTATGTTCCAAAGAATCTATATAGGGCCAACCCCACGCTTAGCTATTTTTAACATATGCTAGCAAGCCGAGGTGCGTTTACTATTCTGCTCGCAGCCTTGGAACCTGAGCTATAATGTGCTTCGCCAGCGAGTCAGCATTAACGCCATGATGGAATCGTCTATGACAGTTAGGACAGAGGGCGACGGCGTTCGTTACGGTGTCGCTCCCTCCCTGGGACAGCCATCGAACATGGTGAACCTCTAGGTAGGGCATGCCGCCTGCTATGATGAAGGGAGCAGGCAAGCTGCACCACTCACAGTCGCCGGCTGCAGCTTCTAGCACCCAAGCGACAACCTGAGGGCTTCGCAAGAACTGCATGGCCTCCCCTGCTACTCGCGTGGGCTTAAGCACCCCGGCCGGCACACTCTGAGGCCCAATACTCATTAAAGCAGCCGCTCTTCTTGAGAGTAAGACCTGGTCAGATGTCGCTTGGCCTAGGCTGCCTCCAAAGTATCCTTTGCGCTCAATTACTGCTTTAATAGCAGTCGTGGCGCTAGGCCCCACATTGGCGGCAGGAACTAAGCCACTTACCCATGGTAGCCCCATGGTGTCGAGCACGTGCGAGATATTCTGAAATCGGAACTCGTAAGCCTTAGCTGAGCGGCCGTAGCGAAGCGCCATCGCGTCATAGACACGCTTCTTGACTACTTGTGCTCCCGATACTTGACTTTCGAATAAGCTATGGTAGGCATCGACGGCTGCCTCTATCTCATCTTCCGACCAGGTTGCCATTGGTATTGCGTTAGTGACTAGGCTTAAATAAATGAACTCTGTTGGGGTAGCTGAATGCAGCGATGGCCTTTGACTGTATTTATTTGGCTAGGCGCTGGTGCAGACATCCTGGGAAGTCGCGCTAGGTGGGTAAAGCAAAGAATGCAAGCCTTTAGCCGCTAGAAGGCGCAGCGAATGCGATGGGCACGCAAAGCATCCCGACTTGGACGGTGTGACTCGACAGCAGGCATGACAATAGCTTTATCACTAAGGGCTGCATACTCGGAGGCTGCTAGGTCGGGAGATAGCTCTACTACTAAGCTGTCGGGGTTGATGGCCAGCAACTGCAAGTCGAAAAGGGTATGAATGTCGGCCCGAAGCAGTAAGCCATTCTGCATATAGTTGGTGGAGGGCCCCAGGTATGGAATAATATGAGCGGCTTCCAGCAGCGGCTCGACCTTACAGCCAGTTACAGCACAGGCGCTGGAGTAGGCCTCGAGTAAACCCTTGCGAAAAGCCGACTGACCGCGTCTGCGCACGATACTTGCCAATACCCACTCACGCCCATCCCGAATGGAAGCCGGGTTGAATGCGGAATGAGCATCCTGATCGGCTTGCACCTGAGCTAAGCTGGGCACGCTGCCGCTGCGCGCAAGTATGAATGAGGCAGGGCGCTGGCCGCTATGGGACTGGTACTCGAAGCGGCCAAGATAGCAAAACGCTGCGTCAGGATACTGCGAATGGCTCTCGCGGTAGAATACCAGCAGTTCTAGCCCTCGCAGGCTCGTGCGTGATGATCAGTTGGTCGGTGCGGCCAGTAGGCTGACCGCACCAAACCAGAGTGCTATCATCAGTAAGCTGACTCTGGGTGGTAGACCCACTTCCAGCGTGTGCAGTTACGAAGAGCCAGACCGAGTTATAGCCGCTGGGGCGAAAGACACCAGCGTCGAGGGTGGCTTCGGTAATCCCAAAAGCTGGCGCAACTGAGCCCGGGTGTAGGGCTGCTGTTGCACTAGCTGGTCTGAGGCTAGGTGAGACTGTTGGCTGGGCATGTAGTAGCGGTCGAGTATAGATAAAGAGAGAGGGAATCTAGTCCCCTGCCAGCTTTACCATCTCTACGCCGGCATCAGCGGGTACCCACACGGCAAGCGCGAAGGAGGCCACTTGCGGGTCGGCTTCATTCTTCACCTTTAGATAGTGAATCTGGAGCGAGAAATGCTCTGGCTCTCTAATCTCGCTATCTCCAGGGTAGATAAGCTCACCCGCACCCTTCTTGGGGTTGCGGCCCTGAAATAGCTGCCTTACTTTTCCATTTACAGCAGCACGCAGACGCCCTTTACCACCCGACATACGGTAGGTAACTCCTTCGGCGCTGGGGTTAGCCTTGCTATAGGCCTCTAAGCTATTTGCAAGCATCGCAAAGGTGCTACTGTCGTCGGTAGATAGGTAGCTATAGCTACGCAGCAGCGTCACAAGCTCCATCAAGGGTACCTCTGCAACCAAATGCTTCTGCTCGTCGGTACGGCTGGGGCTCCCCTTATCCGTTTGCCACTTGGGCTCTTGGTCATTTACAAACTGCTTAATGGCAGCCTTATTAGCGTCAAGCTCAGCGGCACTGCCCAGTACTGCCCTAGTCTGAATCCAGCGTCCGCCGAAGCTATAGCGCTCAATGTCGTCGCTCATAACCGCAGGCCTAGTTAGCTGGGCAAGGGAAGATGGCAGCGCTACGCACCGCTCAAAGTCGTTGAGCATGCGGCCGGCATCGTAGGGCTGGAGACGTAGGCGCAGGTCGGTCTCATGGGTTACGTAGTCTGTGAATGCCTCCTTTACGTCACTCGTAAGGTAGAGGCGACATAGATGCAGGTACTTCTCTTTATACCCGAAGAATCGGGCCCGCTGCTGCAGCGTATCTGCGGTTCCGGTACCTAAGCCACGGGGCATATAGGTAACAGTAAGCCCCTCTACCGTAAAGCCGCGGTCCATGGCCTGCCCCCTACCAGAATGAAGGAGTAGTGGCTATTCCAGTCTATCTGAGGTGCTGAGCCTGGCGCAGCATTCAGCAGCCTTACCTGGGTGGAGGAAATGGCATACTGCAGCATCTTTATATGCTCCTCAAATGACGCAATGCCGGGATTGATGACGTAGAGCTGCCCATAGGTTTCATGGAAGCTGGCTATTAGCGCCTGCCTATCGTGATTGGCCTCAGGCTTGGCCAACAGCTTCGTCCAGGTATCCTTTAAGCCTACCACCCAGCTATAATAAAGCTGGTGAATGTTGGTAAGCTGCGATGGATGAACCATCATGGAGCGATTGTTCTCGCTGGTGTTAACCGCGTAGCGCTCCGCCACTCCAAGGAAAAACACGCGCATGGCTTCAGCAAGCATCGCGGGAGGTCCATTGAGTGGATGGTCGTCGCTATGTATTTGGGCAGTGGGAATAACCTTTACTAGCTTAGGGTCGGAGGAGGGCGAAAAGAACCTCTCGCCCCCGGTATAGCCCGCGCCAGGAGTTAGCAGCTTGATAAAGTCGGGGGAAAGCTCATCCTGGCGCTCAATGAAAAGGGGCGCCTGGGGTGTGGCCGTATACTGAACGAAAGTGTGGTGAGGCAGAGCAGCCTTGAGGCTCAGCAGTTGGGCATGCACAGCACTTAGCTTTTTGTCAAGGCCATTGGCGACGCGCTTTCTGTTGGGCTTGGCCTGCGTGTTCATGCCCGCCTGGTCGGCCTCATCGTCCACTATAAGCGTAGGTACTCCCTTGAACTCCTGCTGAAGCTTCTCAACCACCTGAATAAGGCTCTCGAGCCGCTTCTTGTTCTTCATCACGGCGATGATAGTCGTTCGCTGTAGCGAGCGAGGAAGCAGGCTGGTTTTGTACTCTTGAAGCGTGGCGCGAATGTCTTCCAAGCCGTTGGAGACCGTTGGGTTCTTAACGATGCGCCACTCGCGGGAGTTAGCTCCGTTAAGCTGCAGGTCTTTGGTCAAGCGTTCCACCGATTGAGCAACTAGCACGTTGGACACGCCCGCTACTACGATTATAACCTGGTAGTCATTATCGCGCGCCATGGCAATGAGCGAAGTAAAAGACATCGTCTTGCCGCTTTGCACAAAGCCCAGCGCGAGTCCCGTCTCCGCGCTGACCTCCTCATAAGGGGAGCCGCAGAGGCCCATTATCTCCTTCGTTTCCTCCATAAGCTTATCAGCGGCTGGTCCGGGAAGGCGAAGGTGGTCTTTTAAGCGGTCGACCTGCTGGCCAAGCTTGACAGTCCATGTGGTAGAAGTAGTGGTTGAAGACATAGAAGCGCAGTAAAGCGTGGTGAGGGAAAGGGCAATCTAAATATTTGGCAAAGCGAGCGCCTCGCTTAGGTAATCAAGCATAATGCTGGTGTTTGTTGCGCCTCCAGCTATAGCCAGTACTTGAGCAATAGCTAGGGCAACAGCTAAGCTGACTAATGTCGACTGACCCGATGCATTCGTCTGCACCTTTTGGCAGAAGGGATGAGCAAGCGCAACGCGCACGCCGAGTAGGCGCTCACCAGGGGCCGCCTTTGCGCTCTTGGGCAAAAGGTAGTCGCCAACTTCTAGCCACTCAGTCTGGGTGTGGCTTGGACTTAACTCCACATGAACCTGCCAGGAGAAGTCGTAAAACTTATGCTTTATCACCTTGTGCGCACTCTCTGGAAACAGGCCGAGCGGCGGCCCCACCGGCGGCTTAACTGGCGGGGCGACTGGCGGCCCCACCGGCGGCTTAATGGGCGGACTCACCGGCGGGTTGACTGGTGGGTTAACCGGTGGACCCACTGGCGGGTCGACCGGCGGCTTAGTCTCATTTTTCCGGTACTTCTCAGCCTGAGCCAATATCGGCATCTTAGGGTCGGATAGTGCCTTGTGTAAAAGCGTCAGGAACTGGTCCTCATAGCCATCCCACTGGAAACCGTCTTTGGTGTGGCTGACGCCAAAGCCGTCCAGGTGCAGCTCGCCGAAAAGGCGCTGTGAGCGGAAGCTGTTGCCACGGCCGAATATCTGCTCTGGTCGGTAGCCTTCCTCGGTGCTTCCCTCAATGACACGGCCACGGCGGAAGAGCGCAAAGCCTGCCTTAGAGGTTGAGCCAGTCTCACGAATGGCGGCGAAGCCCCGCACGGAGCGGCCCTCCCCGACCGGAAACTCAACCTCATGGCGCCACAGGATAGGCGCGCCTTTATCATTGCTATGAAGGGGCGCTGATAGAATGACAGGATGCTCGTGCTCGAGCATCTCACCATTTAGCTGGATGAGAACCTCACCAGAGCGGATATACTCGCGGTAGATGCTCGCCAAGTGAGCTTTAATCTTCGCGATGGTGGTCTTGTTCTGACTCTGAAAGACCTCAACCAGGTTAACGACCGTGTAATGCGTCTCAACTGGCTTTTCCAACACCTTGACTTGTAGCTCCTGGGTGCGGTTCTTGACGATGCTCGCCACGTCGAACTTAACAGAGCGGGCCACGGGCTCACCAAGAGCTTTGGTCATGACAACCCACACTGGCGCAAACCAGCAGCTGGCGGCCTTCATTCCCATGCCAAACTCCGAGAGCTTGGTCTTGTCGGGTGGTGCCTCCGCCATTCGTAGCGCCCGACCTAAGTCTTCAGCACTAATTCCAGCAGCATTATCGACTACACGGATTAGATTGTTTTTGGCATCTATCGTGATGTCAATCTTTAGCTTGTAGCGTGGCCCTTCAGCCGCGAGTAGGGCCTCTTTGTTCTTGAGGTAGCTATCAATGGAGTTGTCAACGTACTCGGCCAGCGCATACCAGGGCTTGTAGTTTAGGTACCGTAGTACTGACAGTACGCCCACATCGGGACGAATGCCAATTGTCTCACTCATATGACGGCTAGTGTAGGGATAGAGGAAAGGTCAAGCTGCTGCTGCGCAGGCCTGCGCTGGGATGGGGCAATCAGGCAGCTAGCGACTTGCCTAACAACTTCGGCATTAACAGCATTACCGAGGCTCGGAACGCGGCGGTATTACTTGAAGGCAAGTCAATGCCTCCTAATGACTGAAGCCTCGCACCTTCCTCGGCAGATATGTATCGATTTAGCCAGCCAATAGCAGGTATCTGAGTTGTTGTTGAAGAGACCAGCGCCGGAAAATAAGTTGGACGCTTCACTCGGATGCCGGATGGACGGAATTGAAAGATTAGCTGGTCAAGATGCCGGGGGCGCCCTTGCAGTTCCACTCAAACTTCTGCCAGCTGAAAGGCAGCTTCCGAATCTTCTTCATAACTGGCTTTAGCTCGTGCCTGTAGCGCTCGAAGAAGGCCCGGTTGCTTGCGATGAACTGCTGCTTCCACTTTGGGAAAGCAGCCTCCCCGCGGGCGTAGGTTGGTATTCGCTTATGCTGCTTAGCTTTTTTCCCGTTTAGCTTCTTTCCAAATACACCTTTATACCTGCCTAGCTCTTTGCGCTTCAGCATGCCAGGGACCTCCGTCTCGAAAGGATAAGTGGCCTTGTACTCGGTGGCCCAGATTGGGAAGGAAGGAAGCGGCGCGTCTTCGGGCAAGCAGTCCAAGAACTCCTGCCATACGGCTATGGCCTCTATCTCACGGTCCGTAAGCGCTCGGGTCTCATCGGGGGTGTCGTCCAGTATGCTGTGCACCGACATATTGGCTTGACTCTCTGTCTCGGGCCACACAAACTCGCTTAGCCCGCCATTGGTGCGTCGAGCAGCAACAATGAACATTCGCTGCCGAAGCTGTGGTACGCCAAACTGGTGAGGCGAGAGAATTTTATGGTCTACCTCGTAGCCCGCATCTTCGAGGGCGGCTTTGATTACCCGCCATGTATTCTGCTTGTCGTGCTTAAGTAGATTGGCTACGTTCTCAAGCAGCAGGTAGGTGGGCTGGTGGTGCTTAACGATTCGCATAATCTCATTGAAGAGATTGCCGCGCACCTCATCCTTCATTCCGGCCTGGGCTCCTGCCTTGGAGAACGGCTGGCAGGGAAAGCCAGCGCAGAGCATGTCATGGGCCGGAATATCGTGCACATTGACCTCCCGGATATCCCCCTGACAAGCTCATCGGCCAAGCCGTAGTTATGACGATATAGCGCCTGTAGCTCTTTGCTTAGCTCGGATGCAAAGACACACTCCATCCCTAGCTGCTCTAGCCCCACATGGAAGCCGCCCAGCCCGGCGAATAAATCAATAAATCGTAATCTCATTCTATGTTAGCTGCTGGTAGCTATAAGTCTCTGAATCTGTAATACTGCCTCTTCCATAGAAGACTTGGTCTGGCACTCCCAAACGGTATGCACCCGCCAGCCTAGCTCGGCCAGGCGCTCGGCATTAAGGACATCCCGGCGGGTGTTGCCGGCGAGCTTCTCATTCCAGTAGGAGGCATTGTGGCGGGGACGAGCGATGGCGCAGATGGGACAGCTATGCCAGTAGCAGCCATGCACAAACACAACCAGCTTTTTGGCGGTAAATACCAAGTCCGGCTTACCTGGCAGGTCTTTCGAATGCAGTCGATACCCTCGGACACCAGCCTTCCAGAGTGCTTTTCTGAGCAGAAGCTCGGGCTTTGAGTCCTTCGCCTTGTTTCCCTGCATCGTCTTGGTGACGGCTTGGGACTTGGGCATGGGGTAGCCGCTCTCTGGAACTCTGAACTTTATCGCCACTGGTGCCTTTCTCTTGCAAGCCTTCGCTGTAGCCTTCGCTTTATGCTAATGATTTTAGAGCAGTAGCCCTACTTACAAAGCTACTCTGACGAAGGCAAGCGGACAAACACTTCAGCTTAATGCTGGCATCAGCTAGCCTGCATTGCCCTAACTGTTCGCCAAATACATTATCCACAGCTAGACAAGAAGCAAACAGCGACTACCTCTGCTGACTGGTGACAAACTTTAGCAAGTAGTCGTATAGCTGGGATGCAAAGGGCTCGGCATGCTCCCGGTAAACGGTAAAGATTAAGTTGTTGGACCCGCCAGCACAGGAGAACTTGTCATTGGGAAGTCCGGTGAACCGTGTATAGTGGCGGTAGAGGCTGATGATGAATTCGGAAGGCAACTCGCCAGGCAGACCCTTTAGAACTAACATCTCAGAAACGTCGAACTCTACCTTGGAGTACTTGAGGGCGTGGATGATGCGAACGAATGGCAGGCGATGCTGCGCACAATACTTGAAGTGCGCGGAGTAGTCATCCTTCTTATCAACTATGAATTTCTGCATAAGCGGGGTCTGGGAAAATGGGTAGACTGAGTAAATAGTCTAGAAAAGCTAGCTGGCGTAATTGTGCGAGCTTTGCGCCATAAAAACTCGGATACTATGAAGGCAACGCTATATCTGCCCAGCCAGCCGCCACTGGATATATCTACCGAAGATCTAAGCTTACCTGACCCCGCAACGGGCCTTGCGAAGATACCAAAGCGAGTATCAGCGCTGCTAGGCTGCGCACCTGAACTGGTAGATGTTTTAGCATGTGGGCCAGGCTACGTTGCCTACTCGGTATTTGACAGTGAAGGCGATATAAATCTTAACGCAATGACAGCTGTCACTAAAGCAACAGGCGTGAGGTTCGACACTGATGACGAGGACACCGTTTTATTAGGTCCAATATTAATGGTTGAGTAGCAGTGCAAACTATTTCCAAATCTCAAAGCTGAGTTTGATGCCATAAAAAGCCCAGGCACCATCTCCCCCATCTTTAATGTTAATCTCTGTCGCTCCAGAAGGAATCTTTTCAAAAAAGGCAGAGAAATAGCGAGGCTTACCTGCTCGAGCATAGGTTACACCATATGCATTTCCAATTCCGCTAGTTTTTATGAGCTTGTAACGCAAATTGGCCCATTCAATATATGGAGCCTCAGGCTGGCCAGGAGCCTGGTAGGTAGATGTAGCTGTCTTGCCTTTTTTTGCATGTAAAGTCAACTCTAGTACAATTACTAAGCTGTACAACACGGTTAATAACACTCTCTTCAGCATCAACCGTTACTCTTGTTATCATTGGGTCAGCAGCTACTGACTCGATAATAGCGCTAGGAGATAGAGACGCTGGAAGCATTGGGGGCTCTGTCTTTTGCGTATTAGACTCACTTACCGCTGTGGGCGATTCTTTGCGAAGCCTTTCGTACTGGACTCTTGCCTGAATATTGTTAAATTGACTTGCTGCAAAGCCAAAATTATTAATGGCTAGAGCGGTATCGCGAGTGCAGCCTTCCCCTAATAGATAGCACCAGCCCAATGCGTACAGGGATTTGGAAACAACTTCTGGCGTGCTTGATTTCAGGCACTCGCTATATAATTCAAAAGCAAGCCTATCATTTACTATAGCTCCCTTGCCGTTATCATACATATAGGCAAGGTTGTACTGGGTAGCGAAGTGATGGCTGGTATCGTCACGGAACTCAATCAGATTCACGAAGCTGCTGTCGTATTGTTCCTTGTCGAATTGCTGCAGGCCCCTAAGCTGATTAGGAGTGAACGATTTCCAACTTGAGGACCAAGCCCAGCCACCTAATAGTAGGCAAAGCCCTAGAATAGCTACCCACACGCCGCTACTTGAAGATGTGCTGGTCTGCGGGGAAGATGCTGTAGACGTCTTGGCAGCAAGGGCTGTTAAAGCAGCAACTCTACTGGAGCTAGCGCCAGGCACAGCAGGTACCCTAGCAGCCGGCTGTGTAGATGGCGGCGCTATAGGGGGCATAAACGCAGGGCTAGCATTCGCCGCGGTAGTGCTGGCTGCTGTTCGACTGGGAGCTGTAGGCCACGAGGAAGGTGTAGCTACTGTAGTCTTGGGTGGAAAATTGACGAGAATGCTTTTCTTCACTACCGGACTACTGGCAGTAAGCACAAACTCTACTTGGCCGCTTAATAAATCAGCAGCAACTGTGTGGCTGCCAATGGCTGGAACGGTGCCAATGTTGGTGATATGCACCTGGCTGGCTCCTGTAACAGACCACGATACCCTTGTGCTCTCACCAGCATTGACGGTATACCTACTAGCTGTAAAAAAGCCGATAGCTACCACTGGCGTGGGGGAGGAAGAGGTAGCGAAGGCGCGGTTAGTGGCGGCGGGATAAAGAAATCGACCTTCAGCGTCTGCTTTACGGTGCCGCCGGCAGCGGTGAGAACATACACCTGCTCACCTACTAGAGCAGGGCTATGAAGGATGAGATAGCTACCCTCGGCAGGACGAGTACCCAGCCCCGCTATCTCTACGCTAGCGGCACCTTCTACCTTCCAGCTAAGCTGAGTAGACTGCCCGGGCAGCACTGCATGACGAGTGGCACGAAAGAAGAGTAGCTTAGCCGAAGGTTGAGATTTTTGAAGGGGCACATCAGCATCTGCCAAATCAGCCAGAGATAGCGGCTGCGGAATTGTCTGTCCCCTCTTGGGTAGCTCCTTTTGAAAGAATGTGGGCTGGGTAATGACCATCTCGCTATCGGCTGACTGGTCGAGAATGCGCCTAGCGAGTCGGTCGGTATAAGCCCCCAGATGCTGGTGGACAATGTGAGGCAACTCCTTGAAAGCAATGAGGTCGCGGAACTTCTTACCGTCAGGCTTTAGCGTCTCAGTGAAATAGATGACCTTATCGAGTAGGAACACCAGCCTGCAAGAGGTTGAGAGCGGGCCCCGAAATAGCACCGTAGCTTTTTGTAGACGCTTCTACATAAGACTGAACGTAGGTGAGAGCGTACATCGCCAACTCCTGGTCAGGGAGGTAGCCAGGCTCGTTAGGCGTAGGAGTTGGCCTTGTCGCGACGGGCTCGAGGCTGTCGAGGTCAATCATGACGAAGCGCCGGCCGCTGGTGGACACCATAATATTCTTGGCGCAGAAGTCTGCGTGCCAGTAGCCCTGAGCATGAACGATGCGAAAAGCAGTTGCAAGGGCGCGGGCCATCAGGCTTACGCTGGCCTTCCCCCTGTCTTGCTCTTCATGAGGTCGTGCAAGGTATCGCCCTCTATCTTCTCTAGGATGAGGTAATAAACTCGCTTTCCATCCTCGGTAGCCGACTTGGCCTCGTAGATGGTTGGCAGCCCAGTCTGCTTCTTATCCTTGCTGTCAACCATGAAGCTCCAGGCGCGGGGCTTGCTGGCAAAGCGCTTGACAAAGCACTCGGTACCAGCCAGCGTTACTATGCGAAATGCGTCGCGCAGATGCACCTTCCAAAGCTGGCTGGTGGGTGAATAGTCGGGGTAATAGGCAACTGTTACGCCCTGAATCGTTACGTTCATTACATGGGCTCGAAGCCGGCCAGCACTAAAGTCTTATCGTCGAAGGTCTTGTTGGGAGTGCGAACTAGCTCGTTGCGAAACTGCGCGTAGGTACGCTGGGCAAGCATGCGGCGCATGTACTGCTCAGTGCTATGGCCGACGCCGTCGGAGAAGGCAATGACCTGGCTTACCCCGCTGGCTTGACCACGGTGTAGCTGCTCGGGGCGGTCGGGGGTAAATAGGTCCAGTGTAAATGCTTCACCACGGAGCAAGCGAGCGTGGATGCGGCCGAGCCCGATGCTGGCGGGCTTTTGGTCGATGACGGTAGGAACAACTTGCTTATCGAGGCTGAAGCAGATGGCCTTGGAGTCGCCGACTCGGAAAATATCCAACTCACCAGAGGCCGAGAGAATACCTAGCAGCATGGTAGTGGACACATCCCAGTGAGGCGTCTCCGCAGGCTCAGACTGACCGAAGCGTTGAAAGGCGGCTTGGTGCTGCTCAAGCTGGCGCTGCAGTTGCTGCTTGGCTTCATCAAACGCAGCTTCGGCTAGCTTGTGGGCATCAGTATGCTTATGGGCCAACTGGTGGAGAGCTGCGCTAATAGCTAGGCAGAACAGCCGGGAAGAGAACAGGTCGCGGCCCTGCTCGCCTGGTATGACGACTGTGTCGCTAGTACCATCGAGCACCCAAAAGATGATGCGCTGGGTGGTAACCACGGTGCCAGCGACGTCCTCTCCTAGCTCAGTCTCGCGGGTGCTTTTGCGCGGCCCCGCGCTTACCAGCAGCTCGGCCCTTGGCTGTAAGCCAGATACCGGGGGCTCTATTGCATCGGTTATAGCAGCAAGTCTTTGCTTCTCTTCCCGCGCGCGACGCTTGAGTAAAGCATCGGCCTGACGAGCCTCCTCACGGCGCTTATCTCTTTTTCTTACCACAACCGAGAATGCGGCCAATGCAGAGGAAGCGCCGGCAAAGAAGTAAAGACTAGGCTTAACCATGGGATATAGTGTAGACAACTCAAATAGTGGCATTACTCCTTAGGGATGCAGAGAGGGCAGAAGCCGGAGGCGCCGGAGGCCATGCGGAAGAGCTTGCGAAGGTTGGCCACCTTCGAAGGCTGGTCTAGTAGGAAGAACTGCTCGAAGTCGTGGTTGGGACACTTGCTGAGAATGCCGCGCAGCTCATTACAACCTGCTTCGGAGCTATCACCAAAGAAGGCACCCATCAGTATATCGGTCTCCCACTCCTTGAATGGGCTGACCAACGCGTCACTCCCCCTTGAGGTACTGCACGCCGTCGGTGTAGAGCAGAACGCGCACGTTGGGTACCACACGGCTCTGGCCTGCTTTGGTCAGCACGACGTGTTCTAGAGGCGTATAGCCTTGCAGGTTAGGGATTGTACGCTCAGTAAACGACTTGGCGAATGAGTTGGCAGCCTGCAGGGCGCCGTTGATGTCGGTGAGACCACCCATCTGGGAAAGCTCGCCGTAGAGATAGTCGGCGAAGCGCTTTACCTCAAAATCATTCTCTTCCAGCAACTCCTTCACGCTCTTGAAGAAAATCTGCTTGATGTTGTTGTCGAACAGCATGGCGCAGATATAAGCATCGTCGGCCTTACCCATCTGCTGCAGGTCGAAGATGCCCTGAGCAGCGCTGTTGGCCACCAGGCGCAGCTTGCTGAGGGGGCTACCGGAAAAGGCGGGCTGCTCCATGGAGCCGGAGGCATCCATCAGTAGGATGCAGAGACCAATCTCGCGGTCACCTCCCCCTCTTCGAGCTTTGTGTCGACGGCATCATCAATCAATAGGCCATCGTAGCCGCAGACGGTGCAGAAATAGTCAGCCGTGGGCTGAGCGTAGCTTTTGGCGCAATTAGCGCACTTGTATGCCATGGAGAGATTTGAATTTGGAAAAGCTAAGCAAAAGGTAGCTTGACCCGTTTTTTAGTTTTAATTGAACGCGGCCCTATCAATAGAAGGCGCTCATGATTGGACTTTAGCGCGAAACATACTTCTTCGACCTATTATCAATAAATAAGTCAGCGCGGCTTTCACAGTACTCTATCTTGCGGCTGTAGCTATAAGAAACGGGTCCATGAGTAAAGCCTCTGCGTAGCACCTCCTCTCTCTCGAAGCACATATCAAGAGAACTGTCAGTCTTATCCTTGTTTGGCAGACCTAAAGCCAACTCGCTCGAGCAATGATATAGCAGATGGCCATAGTCGCTTTTAGCTACCATCTGTCCGCTACTTAAATAATCGTAGCGAAACCTCAAACCAGACTTCCTAGAGAAGCAATCATTCTCTGAACGCAGGTTTTTAAGCGTTGTAATTAGAGAATCATCAAATAGGTTGATAAGCAAGTCTATCTGAAGAAAGCCGGGATGCTTTATGGCAAGCCTCTTAAAATCTGCTTCTAGCTCCGCCTCCACCTGCTTGGTAATGAGGTAAAAGTCATAGCTAACGCCCATCTCTGATTGGTAGCTAAGCTTCGGAGGAGCTGTAAACACGTAGTCTATCTTATCCAAGCTGCTGTCTTCAAAGCGGACCAGACACTTTAACTCTTGGCCCTTGCAGCGCTCTGACTCTGACCGGCCAGTATTTCCTACATACTCTGAGAGCGCATACTCGTAGCTTGGTATTTGACTAGCTGGAAACCAAGCCTTGCTGAGACAGAGATAATCGCGAAGCCGGCCAGACTTTTGGGCCCGAATAATGGCCTCGCGGTTGGGCAGCGTTGATGGAATGCGGGGGTGAGGTAGCTCAGGAATATCGATAATGGTACCCCCAAGCACTTTTACTAGCTTGGTATCTCTAATTTGAGACGACTTATTCTTAGAGCGCACACTTACCTGCACCTTGCTGATGTTCTTATATCTCACAAGCACCAGCCTGTGTCACCTCGGCATAGAACGCCTCGATGCTGGACTCATCGAGGGCTACATGGTAGTGCCGAAAGGGAAGATGGTCTTGACTAGCGAAGCTTAGCGATTTAAATGCTGTAGCTCTCACCCATTCAATCTTGCACTCTGACCTGTCTGGGCCTCCCAAAAGCCTAAAGGATGGTAGTATCCAGGTCGTAATCTTAAACTCAATGTCTACTGTAGAAAAATCAACCATAGTGTCAGCTATAATTTCCTGCAAACCCTCCTTTACAACCTTTAAGCGACGGTGCTCTCCCCACGGAGATGTCCTGTGAGGAGAGATACACCAGCAGCTGTCTCTAATTAGGGCAGTAGCAGGCCAGCAACTCATCAACGGCACGCTGCTGATTGTCGGTGATGTCCTTTGGAAGCCAAGAGTGCTTGTTATGCAGGACGTTCTCCATATGGGGCGACACGCTCAGAAAGCCTTTGAAATACTTGCCGGCCTTATTAATAAAGTCTTGACGGCCCAGCGAGGCGTTTTTGCCCCGGCCTAGCAGCACCAAATTACCTAGGGTATGTACTAAGCTCTCGCGCTGCTCGGGCGTGAAATCCTTGGTCCACTGGCTGTCGTTCTCGGGGTTTTGAGGTAAGATGTGCTCAACGGTAATGGCACTGCTGACGTCAAGAGACGTCAGGGAGTGGTCAAGCTTGAGGTAGCTGAGCTTGAGAAGCGCGTACTTAGTGAACCGACGGCCGTACATCTTGCCATTCAGCACCCATTGCAGGTCGCCTTTATTGACCGCAAACAAGGACTGGTCTTGGTTGACAACAGAAGACGAAGCGGCATTCTCAATGGCTTTGAGAATGGTGTTCATATTCTCCATGCGGCTGGTGGGGGCCAGGCCCGTCATCAGGTCGGCAGAAACCTTATTATCAAGGAGGGTGAGGAAAGTAAGTAGGCCTTCCGTCTTGAACTTATGATAGTAGGCCAGCAGCGGCGGAACCCAGTCGGTACCAGGCAGCCCCTCGCGCATGAGGGCAATTAGATTGTCGAGCCTGGCGACGCTCAGGAGTGCCGCCGTGCTTATTAATGAGCAAGAACTGGTAATGGCTGAAGTATTCGGCTAGCAAATCCAAAAAGGGCTGGCCTTCCTCTATCAAATTGGGCGCAAATACCTTGGTCTTGTACTCGGTAATTAGGTTATGGCGGGCCTTGTCTTTCACTAGAATAGTGCGGACATAGGCAAGGAAGCGGTCAACGTCATCGCCTAGCTCGCTCTCCATCTCTTCCCAATCCTTGGCGTACATAGCTTTTTTGTCTTCCTTCACCTTTCCTAGGTTCTGCGCCTTGAGGATGTCGCTATTGCGAAGCGGCATGCCGCGGTCGTTGAGGATGGTGAATAGACGGAAGGCATCACTCATATCTTCGGTGGCGACGTAGATGAGCAGCACCTGATTGAGCAGGAAGGCAGTTAAGGCATCCAGCTTGAGGTCGGGATTTTCGCCGAAGTACGCCTGTATCTGAAGCACAGCCATCGCCATGTTGCGGGCTGATTTGTCCTCTTTCTCTACATCCCACTTCTGCTTAAGCTGCTGGTCGAGGGTTCCGCCCGGCTTCTCGACATGGTCTTTAAAGAACTGCTGTACGCGGCTGCCGCGGTCAGAATCGAGACGAAAGCGACCGGGGGTGTTTAGAATCTTGTTTCCTTCCTGGCAAATACAGCCTTGGCAGGCGGCAATAATTTCGGCTTCGGTGGATTGGTCACGAATTACCGCCAACAGTAGCAATAGGGTGGTAAGGCGCTGCTGACCGTCGAGCACCTCATACTCCTCGTAGTCGAGCTTCTTCTCCGTCTGCTTGCGGAGGACAATAGAGCCCAAGAAATACTCATCGGCGGGGTTCTCGTTCAGAGCGAAAGACAGGTCATCAAGGAGTTCATAGACCTGGTCCTTACCCCAGACGTAGGCTCGCTGGTAGCTGGGGATTCGGAACCACATCTGGAGTAGGTTCTTAACAAAAATTTTGTCGCTGTAGATTTTGGTGGCCATAAAGTTGAGAAGTGAGAGAGTTATGGTTATTTTATTTATAATCAAATCACAAATTGTATTCCAATAATTTGGACTGCGTCTTGGCGTTGGAACTAGGTTTATCTCTGATTTGAACCAGTCCATATGCTGTAGATTTTGCCAGCATTGACTTTACACCATGGAAACACAAATACACTAGAAAGCAGAAGCTAGATTGACGAATTAAAACCTTTTTCCTACTATCATTATCTCTTCTGCAAACTCTAAAGAATCGGGTTGCAACTCATCATTTTTTTTATTTTTTAAGTATAACGCGCCACGCAAGACTGTCTGTTCGGGGTCCATCAAACCAAACATTTCAATTGTATTAGCCCCCTTTACAGAACCATCTTTAGGTCTCATAAGCACCTTATACTCCTTTGAAATAAATTCAATATGTTTATGAATATCGTCAAGATATGGATGCACAATTAAGAACTTACACTTATCATATTCATCATGCAATTCCGCAACTGTGTTTTGAGTACCTTTTTTGGCAAACCCGTTACAATAGTGACAAGCCAATGCAAGGTTTTGGTTTTTAAAAACAAACTGAGGATAGGTTGCTTTATCAGCAATATGCTCTCTCTCAGAAATCCCTACTAATCTAAATGTTATCCCGCAATAGATACAGTAATTGCCCTGGATATTGGTAAGCTTATTTTTTATATCGTCCTTCATTTTATCTCTGAATGAAGCAGAACCTCTCCTTAGTACATTAGAGAGTACTAAGTCTTCGAAGTTTCCATCCCATGCATCTTTATAATCCAAAGGAATCTTAGCAATGAATTCGTCTTGGGCAGGAGTGTATTCGAATACTTCCTCGATTTGCTCGAACTTAATTAATATCATGAATTCTGCAAATATTTTTCGACATCCTTTATGAGTACCAATAGAGGATCCGCAGTGGAGAGTTGAAACTTTCTAAATTTATTGACAAGCGTCCTCATTGCATCATAATCTTTACTTTCAGCTCTTACTAATCTCAACAACTCCTTGACATCTAGTTCAAAACTAAGATTTCTTGTAGTCACAACACCAAAAATATTGTACAACACATTCTCAGCAGAAAGGCCATATGCTGAAGGGATTGTTTCCGGAATTATTTTTCCTTCTCTGTCTGCTCTAAGCGAAAGAATTGCTGAAGCATCAGGCAGCAAATCAGATGCTAAGAAGTGAGAGTGTGTAGCTATAATAAAATGACATCCAGAGGAGTGCCGAAAAATCGTATTTAGCAAGTCCATATATCGAATCTGCCAGTTAGGATGTAGGCTAATCTCAGGCTCATCAATAAGAATCAAGGAACTATCTTTAACTACAGAAGCCAATGATAAAAACGAGGTAAGCAAGTGTATTTCTCCAGAACTCATTGAATTCAATTCCGGGTCATCACCTTTGAATACTTGGTTGTTTCTTTTGGATACACCAATTTTACCATACGATAGGAATTTAACTCTTCTAAGTTGCGACAAATGCTTGTAGAAGTCATTATATTCTAGATAATTAGCACTTCCATCAAAAATAACTTCAAATACAAACTTTCTATTTTTGTATAAATATTTTGAAATAAAATTAATACTTTCAACTACAGGATATAACTCATTATCGTTAAGCTCCAGAAGCTTAACGATGCTCGAATAAGAGAATCCGGAATTTCTAAAATTAAAATCAGACAATCTATTCCTGAGTTCAGAAACATCAATATTGCCTGAGAATAACCTTTTAAATTTTTTAACTTCGTATTCTATTTTGAGAGTTGGGTTAAATCCAAGAACTTTAAACACTTCGAACAAATCTTTATCGAAGCCATTTACTGAAACAGCTTCAGTAATTAAATCGATTGAATTTGTAATGTTAGTTGAAGAAAAGGCATAGTTATTATTCGTTTTAACGCCCAGATATTCATAAAACTCATTATCATACCTACCGCCTCTACCATCTATTTTTGATGAATTCTTAGGGGTGAATTTTTCATATAGTGAATATGCTGCCGCTATTCCTTTATCAGGCAATTCTATGTGACTAAAGTCGACAAAGTCACCATTTATATTGAGCAGATAACCAAATCCGTCATATGTAACAACTATACTTTTACCCCCAATGGAATACGCTAAATCATATGTATAATGTGACTTAGTGGCTTCACTATTAGTCTTATGATTGTATAAGTCGTTAAAAATTTCTATCAAAGCTTTCAACAGCCTGCTTTTGCCAGTCCCATTTGGGCCAATAACTAAAGTTGAATAAGGCTTGTGCTTATCATAGTCATCATTTAGCAGGAAGTTATAAAACACCCTGTCAAACTCATCCGATTCTTTAAAAAGAATGTATTCTAGTCGAAACTGCTTCTTCATAAGAAGTTGAATTAAGCTTTTATATTTTCACCACGCGGGTGGACTCTTCGCCGAACTGGCTGATGACGCGGACGGCAATCTGCTGGCCGGGGCGGGTGAGCTTGATGGGACGGGAGCGGAAGCCGTAGAGCTCGTCGAAGGCTTCTTCGTCTAGCTCGATGCGTAGGGTGTGCTCGGCGCGCTTCTTGGTGCTGAGCTTGGCTAGGTCGCTGAGGCCGCGCTTCCACTTGTCGAACTCGGTCTCCTCGCCGCCGCAGAAGAATACTTGCTGGACCACGAAGTTGGAGCCGTCGTAGTCGTCGTCGACCATCCAGTAGGCGATGTCGTTGATGTTGCGGGCTTTTACCTCGTCGCGAATGGGGTCGTAAAGGTCCATGCCGCGGACTTCGATGTGGGCGCTTTGGCCGGGCTGGGGCTTGATGAGGTCTTTACCTTCCGCGTCGACGAGGGCGATGTCGGGCTCGCCGATGGTGACGAAGGAGGCAGCCTTCTTGTCGCTCTTGATGAGGCCGGCCTGCATGAGGTCGTCGTGCATGCGGACGATGTCTACGCGGAACTGGCCGAGGCTGGTGGACTGCTGGCCACCCTGCACGTCGGTATCAAACTGGAAGCCGAGGACGACGAGCCAATCGGCATCGCCGCGCTGGCGGCACTCCTTGATAGCACCGTTCAGAGCCTGACGGCTAATGGCACCGAACTTGGGACCGATGTGGAGGTAGGCTTTCCGCTCGCCACCTTCGGCTACGTAGAAGCCTTCAGCGTGCAGGTAGCCCTCAGAGGAGATGGCCTCAACGCGGCGGAAGGTAGCGCGCTCAGTGGCATCGCCGTTCTTGATACCAGCGGAACGGAGGTGGTCGAAAATACGCTCCTCGAACTGGTCGTCTGGGTCTGTAGCGGCAGAGCTACTGTTCGCAGCAGATGGGGCTACAGGGTCAAGACCCTGAAGAGTTTCGACAGTAAAAGGACCTGCAACACGCACTTTTTCTTTGTCAAGCTCAGGCTGGTCGTAAAGGGTTTCCTCTTCGGCAGGCTCACCAGTTGCGATACTTCTGAGTGTAATATGCGGAACCTTCTTATAAAAAAAGCCCTGACGGATGTCATTGTCTGAGACTCTTTTGTATGCCGGAAAAACGGCAGTCATTATGCGAGTCTTAGCAATATTGAGAGCAATACGAGAGGTATCAATCGTAATCCAGCGCCGGCCCCATTGTTCGGCAACATAGGCGGAAGTGCCGCTGCCACAGGTAGGGTCTAGAATCAAGTCGCCAGGGTCTGAAGTCATCAAAATACATCTTTTGATAGCTTCAGTTGCAGTCTGAACATTATAGACTTTAGAATCACTTCTACTCTGTATACCACCAATATCTGTCCATACGTTGGCAAGTAGAATAGCAGGAAAATCATCAATGAATCTCACATAACCCAAACTATTTTTCAGAGCTTGGATACGCTTTCCTTTAATCAAATTAGCAATACCTTGCTCATTAGTTTTCCACCTACTCCGCTCATTTGGCAAGAAGCTTTTACCATTAATTTCAACAGGAAACCAACAGGCTGCGCCCTCTCCTTTTTGTCTTCCTTCACTTTGGCTTAACAAATTGTCTAGCCTGTAAATTTTTGAACCGCTTGGCAATAAAGTAGAATCCTGTTTCTCTTCACGTTTGAGAGCCCTCCGCTCACCATTTGGCAATTCTACTTGGTCATATTTA
Source organism: Hymenobacter humi (assembly GCF_042665855.1). Lineage (NCBI taxonomy): Bacteria > Pseudomonadati > Bacteroidota > Cytophagia > Cytophagales > Hymenobacteraceae > Hymenobacter > Hymenobacter humi. The sequence continues at coordinate 3,191,958 of NZ_JBHTEK010000001.1, forward strand.
TCTGACCCTGCTTCACCAAACGATTTTGTCTTATACAAAGGCCTGTACTTTATTGCCGATTTATTTTTAGCATACCAAATGATGTAATCGCTGTTCCTGCTAGAAGAACAACTGTTTGACTTGACGTTTTTGTGAAAGTGATTTGACTTACAAAATTTTCGCTTCCAAAAACCTCATCCATTAAATTCCTCACTAGATGTACATTTTCATCAGAAATTTGAACAAAGCAAGAACCACTCTCAGTGAGTAATTCTTTAGCGAGTAGAAGTCGCTCTCGTAAGTAGGTAAGGTAACTATGTATACCTAGTTCCCATGTATCGCGAAATGCCTTAATTTGCTCTGGCTCTCCGCTAAGACCTTCATCGTTGCCGTCTTTTACATCTCGATTATTAAGACGGATTTGCCAGTTCGAGCCGTATTTGATGCCATAAGGCGGGTCGAAATAAAGGCACTGTACACTACCAGCCATGCCCTCGCGCTCGAGCAGGGAAGCCATAACCAACTCAGAGTCACCCTGTATTAAGCGGTTGGTCCAGCCATCGGGCGGGTGCTGGTAATATTCACTCGTTTTGCTTAGCTCATCACGCTCCAGGGCATTGCCAAAAAGGTCATTGAGAGACATCTGACCCGAAGCGGGTGCCGCAGTGCGATAGAGCCCTTTGATAAGGTTCTCGGGCACAATGTGCTCGTGGCGGTAGAGAGAGCGGATATCAATGGAAAGACGCTCCTGCAGGCCATCCTTACCGTACTTATTGAGCCAAAACAACTCCGGGTCCTGGCCCCGGGTTGTGACTGGATTAAGCGGTAGGTCGGTCTGCTGCTTATCCTTGACCTTGGCGTTACCTCGCTCGTAGCCGGCCTCCTCCTGGGAAGGGATGTGGGCACGGGTGTCGGAATGAGTGGTGGAGCGGATGTATGAATCGGACATGATGGTAGGGCCTTATTCTCGGGTCCCTCTCCGCAGAGAGGATATGCCTGCCAACTCGCGGCGGCTAGGTGGCGCGGGCTGGCAGCGGGAAGCTTAATGAAAGAGATGGGTTGGCTAGAGGGAGATGCTGACGGAATCGACAATGCCAGCGTACTCAAATTCCAACTCGTCGAGGGTGGCGCGCAACTGCTGGCGGATGCCGCGGATGTCATTGGCCACCTCGGCGAAGTGCCAGGGGTCGAGCCCAAGCTGGGCAGCCACGCTGTTGACAGCAGGAAGCCAGCGCTCCTGCACATACCAGCGCTTGTCGTTCTTGGCTTCGGCGCTGCCGCTAATCTCGAGCACAATGTTGACGCGCTGGCCATTGGGGAAGCGGCAGCGAACAATGAAGTCGGGAAAGTAGAGGCGCTGCTTGCCCTTGCTGACGTAGGGGATGCTGAAGCCCATGAAGTCGTTTTTGACGTAGGCCTCGACCTCGGTCATGGCTTCGAGGCCCTCTAGCTCCTTGGCGGCAATGCCCTCCCAGTCGCTGTCCATCACCACGTAGTTGACGTGGCTCTTGGTGGTGGGGTACACGTCGCGGCTAGTGGCGCCACGCACCCCGGCAGTGGAGCCTACGGCATCGTTGTAGCGCGAGAAGACTGGACGAATCTGGTCGGTGCTACGGGGGTCGACGCGGATGCCGCGGCTGATGTGCTCTAGCACGGCCACGTCGTCGTAGAACAGCAGCATGCCCGGGAAGGCGCCGCCGCGGCAGGTGACGCGGGTGCGCAGCCACTCTCCTACTGCCTCGCGCACGGGGCCGAACCAATAGGTGCGCGGCTTGCCCTCGGAGTCCGCGAGGTAGCCGGCCAGCAGCAGGCGGGTGTAGTAGTACTCTAGCTGCTGCAGCCGGACGCTGCGGACGCTGTCGAGGTTGAGCTCCTGCTGCGTCTCGGTAAAGGCCGAGCTCATGCGGGTACGGGTGGGCAGGCGGTCGCCTTCGACCACGAAGGGAGTGACGTTGGAGAAGTCGGTATTTAGCACGTCGCCGCCGGTCTCGAGGCGGTAGCCCTGCACCATGGGGAAGCGAATCTCAAGCTCGGCCTGGCGCTCGGGCAGCGCGCGCACCTGGGTGAGCGGCTTGGGCGGCTCGGGCGGGGTGATGGCACCTTTGCGGAAGAGCTTGAAGGGCACACCGATGATGTGGGCGTACTCGGGCGGAAACTTGTACTCGACGATGCGGCGCTTGTCCTTGGTGGGCTGGCCCTCCTTGTCGTAGCCGACCAGGTTATAGGACTGGCGGCGCAGGGCCCGGCCGGCTACCTGCTCGCAGAGCAGGCTGGGAGCCGAAAGCGCGCAGGCCCATGATGTGGGTGACGGTGTTGGCATCCCAACCCTCGGTGAGCATGCTCACGCTCACTACACAGCGCACGTGGGAGCCCATGGCACCGGTCTTCCCGACGGTGTTTACCACTTCACGGAGCAGGTCGGCATCCGTGAGATTCTCGACTGAGCGGCCGGGGTGCATGATGCGGTAGTCCTGCTTGAAGCGCTCAATCTCGGGGCCGAAAACCCGCTTGAACTGCTCGTCGACCTGGTCGGAGCTATCGAGGGCACTGGAGTCAATGATGAGCGTGGGCGGCTTCTGACGGGGTAGGCGGGTGACGCGGTCGAAATTGGTGAGCAGCTCAAACTGGCCCGGCTCGATGAAGGACTCCCCTTCCGCTGTGGTGTTCTCGTAGCCGGCGATGTATTTGAACACCTCGGAGGAGACGTTGGTGTTGTTGCAGACCAGGATGAGCACGGGGGCGTGGAGAAGAGGCCGCCCAGGCGGTGGAACTCCTTCTCGTAGTGCTCATAGAACTGGTGCAGGGCTGTCTTGACCAGTGTGGGTAGCTCGGGCTTGCCTTCTAGCTTCTGGGTGCGGGCACCGCGGCGCGGCAGCTCATCTTTGACATGGGCGTAGATATCGCGCAGCTTGGCCTCGTGCAGCTCCTGGGTGTCGTCGGACTCGGGTAAGTAGGGAATCTTGACCAGGCCGCTCTCGATGGCCTCGATGAGGCCGAAGTCGGAGCAGACCCACCCGAAGAGGCTGTAGGGCGGGTAGCCAGAGCCGCTGAGGTAATAGGGCGTGGCGGAGAGGTCGTAGACCTGCTGGAGCTTGAAGCGTCGGCCAATCTCGACGAGGCCGTTGTACCAGACCGCAGCCCGCTCATTCTCTTCCTTGATGTCGGTGCCGTCTTCGGACTTGGTGGTCTTCGACTTGGGGAGGTAGCAGTGGTGGGCCTCGTCGTTAAGCACTAAGAGGCGGCTACCGGCGCGGAAGCCGCTGAGCAGGCGACGGATGACCTGGCCGAAGTCCTCCTTGGCTTCGACCTTCTTACCGGTGACGGAGTCTTTCTTGCCGTCGAACGGGCTGCGCTTGTTCCCCTGCAGCCTGCTTGGGCTCGAAGGCGTGGTAGTTGGTGAGAACCAGGCGAGCGTTGAGGCCCGCTAGGCGCTGGTGCAGGTGAGGCGGCACCAGGCCGCGCTGGCGGTAGTAGTCCTTGGCGTCGGTGGCGTTGTGGGCCTGGGTGTCGACGTAGAGCACACCGAGGCGGTCGCGGATGGTGACGCCGGGGGTGACGAAAAGGAAGTAATCGGCGAAGCGAGTGTCTTGGCGGTACTCCTGACGGTTGAAGTAGTGGTAGAGCGTGAGCATGGCCATGACGACCGTCTTACCGGTACCGGTGGCCATCTTGAAGGCCAGGCGGGGCAGGTTGAAGTCGGGGTCATTGCTCACCTGCCAGGCGGCGGCTAGCTCAGCCAGCAGGCTGGTGCCGCGGTTCTCGGCACGGCTGGGGGCTACCTCGTTGAGCCAGACAGCAGTCTCGAGGGCCTCGCGCTGGGCAAAGAATAGACGCTGGGTAACGAGGCGCTCGGGGTTCTCAAACCAGAAGGTAAGCAACTCGCGGGTGACACGGGTGGTGTGGGGGTAGCCGTCGAGGCGCCACTGGCCGACCTCCTTGCGGAGGCGGTTGATGAGGTGGTCCTGAGTGGCGGGAAGGTCGGAGACGTCGTAAAGCTCCTTCTGCCGGCCGACCTTCTTAGGCAGAATCTGGGCGTCGGCGGTATAGGGCCGACGGCCGGCTTTTATTACGCTGTAGTCGAGGCTGCCGTCAGGCGCCATCTGGTAGGCTTTGCGCGGCTCGTCGTAGGGGTTATTGAGGATGGGATTATCGACAGGTGCGGTAGATATAGAGTCGATAGACATGGACGCAGAAAAGGTGGTAGAAAAGGGCGTGAAAGGTAGTGGTTTGGAATCCACACAGCAAGGATGAACAGACGAGGTAATAATATTTTTGACCTTGCATCTCTTCTAATAGCTCATTATCTGCCAATTGACTAATAGAGCACTTTAAGAATATTAGTCAGCAATTTGGAGGCAATGATAATGCCATAGCTTAGACGCCGCCTACGGCTAAGGCAGTCAAATATTGCAGTGATAACATGCTTTGACGGCTCCCTCCGGTCGTGGCAATCGACTGCCTTTTTCGGATTAGCACTTTGCCTACTCACGGCACAAGAACCGAATTTCTTAACACGCTTTTGCCCCTACCTCTACCCTATTAACTGCAGCTATGCTTACCGGCATTATCACTAAAGTACATGCCGACCGGAGCGGCTTTCTTAGAGGACAAAATGGCGCACATTACCGGTTTTACGCCGACGGACTATGGGGATTTGAGCAAGTGCCACCCCAAGCAGGTACTGAAGTGGCATTTGAGCTGAATGCTAATCAAAGCGTAGCTAAGGGTATTCGCCAATATTCTAAACAAAGTGTTGCAGCCGTACCTCCCCTCCGCTGGCTACCTGCGCTGGTTACCGCACGTGGGGTCGTGACAACCCGCTTTGCACCGACCGTCTACCTGACTATTGCCCAAACAACGGCCAGCAGGGCTGCCGTGAATACGCCGCTCCTGGTACGGATAAATAACCGCTCTTTGCAATCGGGTGCTCCTGAAGCCTTGGAAGTGCAAATTGTGAAAGGAGAGCGGGCGACTTTGTTAGCTCAGGCCTTACAGTGTGCACCTGAAGAAGCTTTAGGAAAGCAAAAGGAGATAGAGGCCGAGATAAGGGACTTAGGGAAAATAGAGCAAGAACCACAAAGCCTGCACCTAATAAGCCTCTTACAGCTTCGAAACGCCTACACTAGAACCGGATTTGCGAGAATGATAGAAGCGACACCCGAATGGGTGAAAGCGATGCGAAGCTATGGATACGAAGGCTGCTTAACGCTCTCCTGCTTGCTAGAAGAGCTGACTCTGGACGGGGCCTTTGACCCTAGCGGCTTATCCGTCGAAATATTACAACAGTATGTGCCGTTACGGCTGGAGAAAATTGCTCCAATATCCACGGCAGGGGCTAGCCAGGAAATCCTGAAGCTCTACCGATTAAGTGTACAGAAGGGAGCCGCCATCTTTACTGCTGATTTTTTGAGCCAGCTACGCATCGTAAAGCCATACGATGTTGATTTATGGCTGGAGGGGTTGGCAGTGCAGGCCCCTTTACCATCCGACTTAGTGGAAATGCTCTTGAGCCGGCTTACAAAAGCTAACCAGCTAAGCATTCAGCAACTTTTGCGTCGGTGCAAGCAGGAAGGAAATGTGCTAGAAATCTGCCAGGGAACATTGACCCGAGCTCCGCAAGAGAAGCTACGTGACATGTTTCCAATCTTATATGCGGCACTTGAGGCTTCGCAGCGCATCCAGCTATTGGAAAGTATACAGCACCGTGTAACCAATGGCCAGGCTCGTTGGCTGGTGGGAGCAAAATATTGTATCCGACATTCCAGCGGCTCACGTGGCTTCTCGGCTGGTTCACTATGGCTCATCTTATTACGAGAGTCACCTTGAAAGATATTGCGTCCTCGTGGGCGCTGTGGATGCCTTGGTAGAAGAGGTAGAAAAAGCATTACGCTCGGGAAGCAGCCCTACCCCTGTTTTTGAGCCTGCTGCGGTATCTGAATGGCAAAAGGAAAAAGGCAGCTACTTCGCGACCATGGGGGTACAACCAGTACTCACAGCAGCCCTACCATAGCAATACCTACCATAGATGGGCAAGAACTGCGGTTGAAAAGCTAAGGGAGCTCAGTATTTACCTACCGGCCGAAAAACAAGTGCGCTGGTGGCTCGAGGGCGTGGGCGTAGAACCTGACACTTCCGTCTTGCAGGTGCAACTGCCTAAAATGACAGATAAGACCCTGGAAAAAGTATGGCAGGAAATCTCGCTACCGAACTTACCCGCTATAGTGAGCAGCCTTCGAAGCTGGCTAGAGCAGGAACTGCCACTAAGCTGGACATCAACTGCCTTAAGGCAATTACAAAACCGCCACGGGGACTTCGTTGAGGCGGCTAGAAGGCTGCTACAGGAATCTGTGATTTCACAATTGCCGGCGGCAGAGCAGCTTGTTTTTTGGGAGCAAGCACTTACAGGCCAACCAACAGATGAGCTTTTAAGAGAACAGTTAACTTTCGGCTTACCGGAAACGGCTATACGTGTTATCAAAAAACTGGCGACGGGTTCCCTGCCGACCATTCTACCGGCAGTATTTGGACGCTTGGCCGCTGAATCTGCATTAGCTGAACAAGCACTGAAACGGCTGGCTGATGACCAACACCTCGAGCCTGCCGCTCGGCGGTTGAAAGCTGACCTACTTGAACAGCTAGTACCTTCTCTTTCCAGGGACCAGTCTATAGCATGGTGGTTAGCTGATTTGCTGCCGCCACCCGCGTTGGACTTATTGGTTGAGGAAATAGGCTCTTCAACCCGGGAACGGCAGTGGAGGCTATTGAGCAAATGTCCACCCACCCTTTTGCAGGAATACTGTCAGGTATTGCATCAGGGTAGCAAAGGAGATGATAACCGGACCGCACTTATCAGGGACTGCGCCGTCCTGCTATCAAAATTGCTCGGCGAGCATGAGGAGTTCAGAGAGACTTTGAGCACATTGCTAGCCCTGGTAGACTCAAAACAGCAGCTCCGCTGGTGGCTGGACGGCGCGGCCATAGAAATTGAATGGCAGGTTATTGAGCTTGGCCTGACGCAGAGCGACGTGCAACAGGCAGTCGCCATAAGGGCCACACAAAGGCACTTGCAAGAGCTAGTGGAGTTTCTGCCAAATATCCCTTCCACCCTCTTGCCCCAGCTTGTGGATGTACTAGCCAGCCCTTCAATGGTAGGACATCTTCCTGCGGCTAAACAGGTGGCGGGCATTGTAGCACTTGCAAGGGTATTATGTCAACGGTACACACATGACCTGCGGCAGCTAATGAGTTGGCTGCCTCGCCTGTTACAACGTTGCGAATCCTTTGATTTAAACCATGCTTATCGCAGCTATCAGCTAGAAGCGAGCGAGGAGCGCACGAGCGTTGAAGAGGCCGTTGCTTATTATATCGCGCCTAACTTAACAGGTGCTGAACTGCTGCAGCTCTGGGAGGCTAAGCTTCTCGGCTACTTTCCGCTTGTTCCACTGGAAGAAATCGCTCGGATGGCTATGAGTGACACTTCCCTGAGCCTCCAGCGCTTGGCAGTGGCAACCCACATACCATATTCAGTGATCATAGCCTGGCGAAGGATGGCCACGCTGCCTGGAAGCTCACAGAAACAATTCCAGGAAATGACCCGTGCGTGTGCAGAATCCTGGAACCACCGTGAGTTGCTGCAAGGAATCAACTCTTGGCTAAGCGAAAGACTGACCCATAAGGAACTAGAATGGCTATGGATGTATGGCCACCCACTGGCCCCTCCGAAAGACTGGAGTGACTTCGAGATGGAAGACCGGATTGCCACAGCTATCCTGTACGAGCGCGAGCCACTGCTGCCAGAGCTGCCCAAGGATTTTGCACCCAATGAGGACGAGATTTGGGAGTGGTTGGCTTTGCAGTACTGGGAGGAGGAAAGTCAACCTCAGGCTGCTTTCGTATTTGGCTTAATAAAGGAGTATTATGGGCTAAAAACCGACTGGGTTACAGCCTGGGAAGCGCTCGAAGATGAGCTATTGCTGCGCTGTATTGCCGTGGTAAAGGTGCGCCTGTGGCTTACCTGCCCCGAAATCAATCGAAAGAGAACGTTCAACTACTACGCTTTTAGACGCGGGTTTGGCCGTCTGCGCGCAGCAGAGCAGCGCAGCTTTCTGTCTACGGCACATGCCTACATGAAATTAAGCTTAACAAAGGCGTTGCATTCGAAGCGTCGCCGTCAGTTGAGCAATGAGAACGGGGTCAGCGTGTATCGGGCATCCTTGGCGCACTGCTTCTGTCCGCAAGATGGGTATCTAGAAATAGAACTGGCTGATAAGCTGCATACACAGCCATTTGCCTACCCTGAGGCGAAAGTTGAGTGGAACGAGAAACTCTTGCTCGAGCCTTGGGCTGGATGCCCAATTTTGGCCTACGTTGATGTGCAAAGCCGAGAACTGCTGCAAATTAAAGGCCTGGAGGCCGCTTTGATTCGCCATCCTCCGAACCAAGGTCCACTTGTGGTTTTCACGCCACCAGAGGGAAAGGGAAGATCCAACGGTAATCCTGTATCATATCCGCAAGATGAAGTGCTGCATGATGAGCTAACTGAGTACCTAACTAAGCTGGCAGACGGTGTTCGGCAAGAAGCAGTAGTTATTGAAGAAGCGCGCGTTAAGCGAGAGTATAAACCAAGGGATGCCTTTGGGGAAGCCGAAGAAGCTCCGGACATTGGCCACGATGATATAGAAGATTTAGAAGGGGCATTACTTCAACCCCGGCAAACGGTGCTATATCCAATTGTCCTACAAGAAGAAATAGTCTTTGTATGGGCTAGTCGGTTTGCTAACTCCAACCAAGCCACCTATCTGTTTCGGGCGCCAGCACTTGAGCAGCGCCAGGCACTGGAAAGACTAACTACGGTGCTTCAGCTTGTAGGCAGAATCCGGTCAGCGCTGTTGGCACCCGGGCGGGTTTCACATCGGCTGCGCCGCCATCTTGGATATGTCTGTAACATCCGGGGAAGACGGGGCCATGCCCAGGCTTTCGAGCAATGGCAGGCCCGCCTCGACAAAGCACTGGAAGACGGTCCATCCTTTCAACACCCCTATGACTCGGCCAGCGACTGGCAGATGAGCGAGCTGGAGGTAGGCCAGCGGGTACAGGAGGATACTCCAGATGTCGGCCCTCCAGCGCCCACCAGACCAGAAGTGGTGCGGCGGGCGAGCCAACTGCTGGAACAGCTCCGGCTACTAAACCAAACATTTTTGTCACAATACGCTACTTAGCACAGCCCCTACCCCATGTTATCAGATAACACCAATACTGTAAATGCTACTGCTGAAGAGGTATTCGCCGACCTGGAGCAAGAGTTGAAGCGGCTAAATTCGGCGGTAAGTCACCTTACGCTCTCAGAGCAGGCCGCTACTAAAGCTATCGAAGCAGCCGAGCGAGTATTGCAGCAGCAAAGCGTCCTAAGCCAACAGCTAACCAACTACGTGGAGAAGCTGCCCCAGCCAGGCTTAGCGACCGAGACGGCAGCACAACTGCAGAGATTGAATGCGGCAGTGAGCACCAGAGCCAGCAGTTGGAAGAAGTCCAGCAACTGCTGCGGACGGAAACAACTAGTCCCCTGCCGAGCGACTCAGATGGGCACGACCCATTCGTAGACCTAACAACTGCGCTAGCAGAGGGGCAGGAACGCATGAGCAAGACGCTCGAGGAGGTGGGACAACTGGTGCAGAAAGGCATTACCTATTACCCATCGCAGCAGCTGGCGACATTCCTTCAAGAGGCAATGGAACCCTTTGCGCCGGTAGCTGAGATGCAGCCGACGCTGGCTCGCAATCAGCAATTGCTGAAGGAGATACAGCTACTATTGCAGGGCCACCATGCTAGCAATGCCCCCGACTACCAAGCTATAACAAAAAGTGTGCAAGGGTTGACAGGCAGCCTGAAACCGGAATTTGGACAGCTTGCTAACCAGACATCTGAAGTCCAGAAGACGCTGCAGGCAGTTCAACTCCAATTAAAGGGCTTGCGCCCTACTGATGCCCCTGACTCCAAAGCAATAGTAGAAAGTGTACAAGGACTAGCTAGTAGTCTTAAACCAGAGTTCGGGCAACTGGCAAAGCAATCTGCTGAAGTCCAGAATATGCTCGTCGTTATTAAATCTCAGATCCTTAAGCCTTCTCTTGTGGAACAAAAGGTGGATGGTCTTGACGAGATGGTAAGGGCTCTCAATAAGTGGTCCGTGGAACATGAAGAAGCATACAATCGGCATAACACATTGACCTTATTAACTTTGCTTATATCAATAGGCACAATGATAGGACTGGCCGTGCACTTTTTGCGAGGCTAACTATGCGGCATGAACCTAACTTTTACTCCTTTCTCTCCTACTCGGACGTCTATTATCATGCAGCAGGACTTATTTCCTCCGAACCCAACACTGCGGCGCACACAGTTGGGTCATAGCAGCATTCACTACAAGCAGGCCAACTCGATTCTATCAGCGGCCACGGGCTTCATGAATGGCTATGACTTCACCCTGGATCGCAATACTGGATGCTGCATTAGCTGCTCGTACTGCTACGCGGCATTTTCAGCCGGTGACAATGCCTAGCAAGAGTAGTAAGGCCATTAGGTGAAGGAGAACACCCTGGCGCTGATGCAAAAGCTGCGCAGGAAGCCCATGCTGAGCAAGGCGATGTACATAAGCAGCGTGAGGGACCTCAGCGCCATGTGGGATGGGCATTACCTAGTGCAGACATTGCCGATAGTAGGCTCGAAGCTGGAGTTGGTAGCACTAAACGATGAGAAGCTCGAGTCCTACAATATTCTGAATCAGAAGATTTTGGGTGATGGCTGTGCGGGCCTGCGGGCATAAGTCTTTAGAAAAGATGCTGTGAAGGCAGCTATAATCTGGTAATTATTAACGTTTCCTATGTACTTGATTTTTGACACGGAGACAACAGGATTGCCTGCAAACTTTAACGCTCCGTTTACAGATAGTGCCAATTGGCCGCGGCTGGTGGAATTGGCGTGGGGAGTATTTGGCGAAGACGGGAAGCAGCAAAGTGAAGGTCAGTTGCTTGTAAGGCCGCAGGGGTTTGACATACCAACTGAGGCTACACGGGTACATGGCATTACCACAGAGCAGGCAACTGCGCAGGGGGTGAGTCTTAGCGAGGCATTGGGGCAGCTAGTAGCTGCAACTGGTGGCTGTCAGTATGTGGTTGCGCACAACCTGGAATATGACCTGGCGATTGTAGGTGCCGAGCTACACAGACTGGCGCGGCCAAGCTTTGCGGAAGGACTCAATCAAGTCTGCACGATGCGAACGGGCACAGGCATTGGGAAAGGACCAGGTAGAAGCAAGCCACCTAAACTACATGAGTTGCATGAAGCCCTCTTTGATGAGACGCCGATAGGAGCTCACCGGCCTGGTGCCGACGTAGCGGCCTGCGCCAGGTGCCTGTTTGCATTGCTGGAGCGGGGCGTGCCTCTTAAGGCTCCGAATGGGCCCGTGCAGCCGGTATCTCAACGGCCTAAGCCCACAATGCCTAAGCTGGACCTGGATAACCGAGAATTTCAGCTGGCGCTGAATTTGATTGAGAACACCACACGAAGCGTATTCCTAACAGGTAAAGCAGGTACTGGTAAATCAACGTTTCTGCGGCATATCGTGGCCCATACACGCAAGAAGGCCATTGTGGTAGCTCCAACAGGCGTGGCGGCGCTGAACGCGGGGGCACTACGATACATAGTATGTTTCGCTTGCCTTTTGGTATTATGCAGCCCGAGGACAACCGGGTAAAATACTTTGGTCCAACTCAGAACGGCGAATTTGTCAACGAAGACAAATACAAGCTACTTCAGGCCGTTGAATTGATTATCATTGACGAAGTCTCAATGGTGCGGGCAGATATCTTGGATGCCATCGACTACACTTTGCGGCGAAATAGCGGTAGCAGTCGCCGCCGTGAGCCGTTTGGGGGCAAGCAAGTGCTGCTAGTCGGCGACGCTTATCAGTTGCCACCGGTGCTGACACCTGCTGACAGGCAGCTATACGAGCGGAATTATCAGACCCGGTACTTTTTTGGAGCGAAAGCGTTTACCAAATTTCCCCTGATTACAGTTGAGCTACGCAAAGCCTACCGCCAGCAGGACCCGGAATTCATCAGGCTACTGGACCAGATACGAACCAATCAGGCAGACAGCAGCGACCTAGGAAAGCTGAATGGGCGGTCCATAAATGACCAAAATGCAGCAGGGCGAAAAATTACCCTTAGCACTCGTAATGTAGATGCGGAAGATTACAATGCAAATGAGCTATCCAAACTCACAGTTCCGTTGGTAAAGTACACCGGCGTGGTGACGGGTGAATTTGCGGAAAGCGACTTTCCCACGGCTCGGGAGCTAGTATTGAAAGAGGGCGCACAGGTAATGTTCGTGCATAATGACCGTAGCGGCCGATGGGTAAACGGTTCCATCGGGCGGGTAGTCAAGCTGGATAAGAAGATAGCGAAAGTCGAGATTGAAGATGGCGCTACTCATACCGTAGAGGCCGTTACATGGGACAAATTCGCGTATGGACTAGATGAGACCACAGGCCATATAATGAGCAGCATAATTGGCACTTTTACGCAGCTGCCACTAAAGCTGGCCTGGGCGCTTACGGTGCATAAAAGTCAGGGCCTGACGTTTGATGCCGTTGAAATCAATGCGCCAACTGGCTTTTTTGACTCCGGGCAGTTGTATGTGGCGTTGAGCCGGTGCCGCTCGCTTGAGGGCTTAAACATTCGTACACCAGTGCGGGCACGAGATGTCATGGTAAGCAGTGAAGTAGTAGAGCTATACCGGACAGCTAATGATGAGCAACAGGTAGCTTCGGCCCTAGCGGAAGCGCGGCCTAATATGCTTTATCAGCAAAGCCTAAAACTGTTTGACAAGGGAGACTTATCTGGAGCTGCTGCTGCGCTATGTGAAGCTTTGGACTTACGCAATGACTCAAAGAAGCCTGTGTTTGAGCGAATGCTCCGTCACAAGCTATATAGCCTCATCCAAGCCAAGAAGCAGGTAGCCGATTTGACAACTGCTTTAACGGAATCAAATGCAAGTATCGAGCAACTTCAGATAGAGCACACACAAAAAGAGGCTAAGAGCATGACTGCTTTGAAAAGGCTTCATGAGGAATATAACATATTATACTCAGCAAATCGCAAGCTTGAAAACGAGTTTGAAAATGCATCAACTTCATGGTCATTTGAACACGGAAACTTTTTAACAGAAGTTTCTGGCTTAGAAAACCACGCGAATAAGCTACGACAGCAATTAACTAATTTGAGCACTACGCTAGAGTTAGTTAATAACAACAACAAGGCATTAAATAGCAAGTTAAACGCATCTGATTCAACGACTAGAGGCTTGCAATCACAAATAGAAGCTTTGCAAATTGAAAATATGCAGCTAAAAGAACAGCTTAAACAAGAGCGAGAAGCTAATTCACCTTGGTGGAAAAAGCTCAAAAAATCTTTTGATTGATTCCAAATATTATACGCGGTACTATCCTATTACGGTTATTATTTATTTTTCATATTTGCCCATCTTATTAGTCATTTAACTCAACGGGCTGGTCCATTGCTTAGACATGAGGCTAACGTGTGCGCTCTGCTGTCAGGTCCGAGAAGGTTCCGCGGCGCATGGAACATGCGACAATGACCTCGTCGATGGCGCCGTTGCGTTGCTTGGCAACGTCGAAGAGCACCGTGTCAGCGGTGGCGGTACCATCCACGTACTCGGCGACGTTGCAGTATTCGCCGGGCTAATAGGAAGATGATTAAGTCAGCATCCTACTCCGAGCTACCGGCTTCGCGCAGGTCGGAAATCGATGGGTACTTCCCTCCTTTCGGATTAGAAAGGAAATGGAAGCAGGTGTATGAAAATAACGAGCATGCGGGGTTAGCAAAGGAAGGACTCCGCACAAGTGAACAAGACGGCTGCCCACCCCAATTTCGCATCCGAAAATGAGATGGTTATGCCACCGGGCTGCATTTATCGCAGCCTATTTTCATTATTCACTAATATTATTAGCGATTCATCTACTAACTTTATTAGCATAAATGTCGTTACTTGCGTCCCACATATCTCGTAGGACATGGATACTATCGACATTTTACAAATCGCCCGCGAGCCGGTCTGGCTCATTGAGTGCGAAACCCCAATCCCGGCTGGCTTCCCCAGTCCGGCCGAAGACGAACGCGGCGAGCGCATTGACTTGAACAGAATCCTGCTGCCCCACCCCACCCACACCTACCTGGCGCGGGTAAACGGCACGAGCATGGACGGGCCGCCTTCCCATATCCCGGACGGCGCCTTGCTGGCCATTGACTGCGCGCTCAAGCCCCAGGCCGGGCAGGTGATCGTGGCCGCGGTCGACGGGGAGTTTACCGTCAAGCGCCTCGAAAAACGCGGGGCTACCTACTGGCTGGTCCCGGACAACCCGGCCCATACCCCCATCGAAGTGCGGGGCAAGGACCACGTGAAGGTGTGGGGGTGGTCACCCACGTCGTGACCGAACTAATCAACGGCAAACTGCACGAACATGTACGCGCTCGTCGATTGCAATAACTTCTACGTGAGCTGCGAGCGCGCCTTTCAGCCCCGGCTCGAAGGAAAGCCCGTGGTGGTGCTCAGCAACAACGACGGCTGCATCGTCTCCCGCTCGGCTGAAGCCAAGGCCTTGGGCATTGCCATGGGCGAGCCTATTCAAAGTCAAGCCCCTCGTGGAGCAGCACGGCATCCATGCCCTCTCCTCCAATTACGCCCTTTACGGCGACATGAGCGGGCGGGTGATGGGCTACTTGGCCTCCCAGGCGCCCGAGCTGGAAGTCTACTCCATCGACGAAGCTTTCTTGAGCTTGCACGGCATGGAGCGCTACCACGGCTCCTTGGACGCGTACGCCCGCGACATCCGCACGGAAGTCAAACGGCGCACCCACATTCCCACCTGCATCGGGCTGGCTCCAACCAAGACTCTGGCCAAGTTGGCCAACCGCGTCGCCAAGAAAGACCCTGGCTTGGGAGGAGTGCTGCTGCTCGACTCGCCCGAACGCCGGCAGTGGGCCCTGGAACGGGTGCCGGTGGAGGATGTCTGGGGCATTGGTCGGCAATATGCCACCAAGCTGCACGGCATGGGCATCACCACGGCCGCGGGCTTAGCCCGGTGCTCAGAAGCCGTGGCGCGCAAGTACCTGGGTGGTGTGGTCGGCGCGCGATTAGTGCGCGAGCTTCAGGGGTATCCTTGTCACCAACTCGCACCGAGCGAAGACGGCACCCTGGCCCGGCAGAGCATCGCCTGCACCCGCACCTTCGGCAAGCCCCTGGCACAGTTTGAGGACGTACTCGGGGCCGTGGCCGCGTTTGCGTCGCGGGCGGCGGAAAAGCTTCGCCGGCAAGAATCAGCGGCAAGCGTCCTTACGGTTTTTCTCAGTCAGAACCGCTTCGGCAATACCCCGCCCCCGCACACGCGCTCGGCCCAAGTCACCCTGCCCGGCGCCACGAGCGATACCGCGGAGCTCGTACGGGTTGCCCGTGCACTACTGGGCCGGTTGTGGAAGCCGGGTTTGGTTTACGTCAAAGCCGGGGTCATTCTCGACGGTTTTGAAAAAGGCGGTAAGGAGCAACTAAGCCTGTTTGCGCCAGACGGCGGTGAGCGAGCGGCACGTCTGATGCAGAAGCTCGACGCACTCAATGCCCGTTACGGCAAGGAAAGTGTGCAACTCGCTACCGCTTTGGGGGGACAACACGGCAAACAAGCAGCACCCTGGAAAGGCCGGCAGCAGCAGCGCTCGCCGGCCTACACCACCTGCTGGGAGGAATTGTGGCAAGTGGGGTAGGTAGTTTGGGTAGTAAGCCATCCCCTAGCCATGAAGTTGCCTTACTGGGCAATAAAAAACGATCCATGATCCAAAGGTTTTGCTGCAATGGACGCACTGACGTGCCGGGCAACGCCATTTAGACAAACGAACGGGATTCCAACTGCAGCCCCCAAGACGCCGCAAAGATCTCCTACTCTTATCGCGGGCAGTTCGGCAAAGCCTACCAGTTCGAATGATTGGAACCGAACACCAGCAACCTGTTTGCCCGGGCAGTAGTGCTGCACGTGCACGGCTGCTTATCGACTGAGCCCCAGGCGCTCATCTGCCTGAGCGCAGCTTGCCCACCGTGAACCCAGCCTTTTTGGTGACCCTTGCCGGATACATCGACCGCAGCCCAAAACCCATTCTGCTGTACATCGAGTAGGCCCGGGACGCCCGGGGAGTCGGTTGCGACCACCTCATGTCAAATTCGGGAGTGGCTCCTAGCCTCTGCCCATGGGGTTGGCCTACAACGAGAAACCTAGCTTTCGCAAGCGATTGGCGCAGTAGAGGTGCCCAAGTTCTCACAACCGAGACAAGGGCAGCCTCGAGTCCCATCTTCAGGGCTCGTCATTGTAGGGTACCTCATAGCGCCCGTAGAAGGAAGGGTTGAACCTGGTCGACATCTTGCCGTAGCTGGCCTCGGCTTCCAACAGCGGCGGAATCAGCTTGTAGTTGGCGTAGGCAAGTGGCGTTTCGGACTTCTGCACCGCGTCCACGCTGTCCTGAAAGATGGATTGCGCGAAGCTCAACACCCCGTCGAGTTCGTCTCCGGCTGATTTCACTTCGGCCTTGATGCCGGGGGCAAGCCCGGTGATTCGAGTGAACTCGTCCTGCATCACTTCTTCGATTTCCGGTGCGAAATCGGGCGTGGTCAGAACGCAATCGTGAACGGCCAGGAGTACGGCACCGGGTACTTTTTCGTTCATGGTCTTCGTGACCCGGTGCAACAAGATTCGGCTCTCGAGCCGTTGCAACAAGACAGGCAAGAGCTTGGCCTCGAGGCTATGAACGCCGCGAATCACGCCGGCCTCGACCGGGTACAGAGCTGCGAAGGCTTTGAACCGGTCATCGCCGTACTTGTAGCTGCCATGCTCGAAAAACAACCACATGACCTGCTTTTTCATGGCCTCGGCCGATTCGACGCTGAAACCCCTAGCTCGAAATTCGTCGGTCAGCAAGCCGTAGATGCCGGCTCCCCAGGAAATCTTCAAAAATCGGGTGCGGCCAACTACCTGTTCCTCAGTCAGATTCTCGAGTCCTGGAAACATAGTGGACATGAGTACCGGAGCCGGGAGCCGGGCCAGTGGGGTGGCCCCTGGATCGGTGGGTGGCGTCGGTGGCCGGGAGCCAGCGCGTTTGGCTTGACCTTCGGACACGAGCGATTTCCATCCCAGGCGATTTGTCACGCTCGAGCTGAAGAAGCTCTTCTTCAGCAGGATGGTGAACAGGTAGGGCTGGGACGAGCGGATGTCCAGCGACACCAAGTACCGCCCCCGGTACTGAATGAACGACCGCAATTCCCGTTTCATGCTCGTCAAAACTGAGTGCAGCCGTTCGTCGCGGCCTCGGTTCGAAAGCCGGTACTCGCCTTTGTCGAAAGCCTTCACCGAGCCGATTTGGTAGCTGAGTCGGAGCGCGACACGGCCGGCGACGGCTGCCTTGATCTCGGGCGCCAGCGGCGAGCCTGGCAATCATCGCTTGGATTTTGACATGGGCCAGGCTCGATGAAGTTGTGGGCCTGCTCGACGTTGATGGTGAGCTCGGGGCTGTCGAACCACTTGGTGAGGTGGGTGAGCGAAGCCAGCGAATCCTGATTTGCCTTTTCCTGCTCCACTAGGTGCTTTTGGTACCGGGTCCGAACCTGTCCGGCCAATTCTCTGGGAATTGACACGCTCATGTCCATGGCCCGCGACAGCCGAAACCCCCTGCTACGCACGCCGGCCTGGTAGCCGTCTGGAGCTTCCTCGACAGCGCCCACTTCTTTGAGCCTGTCCAGCACAACCTTGTATTGGTCGCCACAAATGGATTTGAGCAGCTTGGCTGAAAGGCGATGAAAGCCCTTCGCTTCGATTTTCTCCAGGTGGTAGGGGCTTAACTTGTGGCGTGAAAGCGCGTGAAGCACGAAGTAGGCCGTGTTTTTCAGGGCTTCGCGAGCCGCGGGCGCCAAGCCCGTGGTGGGAAAAACCTGTTCGAAGTGGAAGCTTTCGGGAACCATGACGGTAGCCTTCGTTGCTGGCTCTGGTACGGTGCGTTGGGCCTTTCGCTTCTGGGTCATGCAGCTGAGATTTCAAGCCAAGGTAGGGACGATTCAACCCGGGCCCGAGGTGTCTGAACGACATGAAAATTCCCGACCTTGGCCGCTGCATGGATTTTTGGCGCTTGGCAGCTACGATGGCTGGCTTCCTGCCTTCGTGGTCCCAGAAGAGCAGCACGTTGAGCTGTTGGTAGGAGACGTGCACCATGTGGGCGGTGACGACCATCAGGCGCACGCAGACTCAGAAAATGAATTCCATGGCAGGAAGGTCGGGAAAAAGCGCGCACGCGAGCGTGGGCACTCATCACAAGCAGGCCTTTCTTCGGGTTTCAGAAACCCTGCTGGGTACGTCGCTCCTCTAGTACTTAGATCGCTACGACGACATTTTGCTGCTCGGCTTGGCCCGCTTGATGGCCTGGCTTGCGCGTTCCCATCTCCTCCCATGGGAGCACATTGCGCTCTGGCTTCAACAGGTCGGGACGCTGCCACTGGCTAGACGAAAGCCTTGATTCGCGCCTCCATCCTCCCACTCCAACGCGAAAAAATTGGAAATTTTTCAGCGGTTTGTACGCACGAGCGCGGGAACCAAGACAGGAATGCCCCCCGGGCCTCAAAGCGAAACGGCGCCACCCCCGCCTCGAGGAGAGAACAGACCAACATCCCGGGCAGGCCAGCCTACATCTCACCAGTTTAAACCCATCAGATGCATCCATGAATATCCATCAATCATCTCGCACTCGGTGCCGAATCCGGCTCCTGCTCCAAGGCCCGAGCGGGTCGGGAAAAACGATGAGCGCCCTGCTCATTGCCAGTGGCCTGACGGCCGGCAACTGGCCCAGCATTGTCGTCATCGATACCGAAAACGGCTCGGGCCATCTCTACGCCGAGTTGGGCCCCTACGGCGTGCTCACGCTCACGCCGCCCTACACCCCGGAGCGCTACATCGAGGCCATGCAGGCCTGCGAAGCGGCGGGCGCGGAAGTCATCATCCTCGACTCGCTGAGCCACGAGTGGGAAAACCTGCTCGACTTCCACGCCAACCTGCCCGGCAACTCGTTCGCGGCCTGGGCCAAGGTGACCCCACGGCATACCGCGCTCATCAACCGGATTCTCTCCTCCTCGTCGCACGTCATCGCGACGGTCCGAGCCAAGACCGAGTACGTGCTGGCCGACAAGAACGGCAAGCAAGTACCTGAGAAAGTGGGCATGAAAGCCATCCAGCGCGACGGCCTCGACTACGAATTCGACCTGGTGTTCGAGCTCGATCGCGCCCATCACGCGACCGCCACAAAAGACCGGACCCGACTCTTTGCCGGCCAACTCCCTTTCCGACCATGTTCAGCGACGGGCGAGGCCCTGCTGAACTGGTGCGACGCCGGCGCCGAGCCGCCCCTCCCACCGGCCCCTTCGGCCAGCCAGACCCTCGTTTCCGAATGCGAAACCTTGGCCGCTTTGGCCGGGCTCTACCACACGCTCACGCCCGAGCCTGCAGGCCGCGCTCAAACCGGACTTCCAGCTGCGCAAGCACCAGTTGCTTACGATTCCACTTGCCCAATTCTCATCATCCCAACCCCAATCACAACACCATGGAAACCTCCCTCATGCGGCTTAGCGCCGAGCCGCTTCACACGAACCACGTGCAAATTGTTCGAGACCGAGAGGCTGACCCGCAAGAGTCAGCCTCTTTCGTTTTCGAAGAAGTAGCGCCGTCCACATCGCGGGCGTTCATCGAAGCGAACACGCTTGTCGTCGGATTCTCAGAACTCCGGCACGAGCACATCATCCCCGTTTTCGTACGCGACAATGAGCCCCTAATTTCGCAAGCAGACTTCATCGAGGTCACGGCCGAGGCTGTGCGCGAGGTCTTCCGGGGTGAACAGATTCTCAACCCACAGATTCGCGTGTCGCATCCCATTAAGGGCCGCATCCCAGAGGCGAAGGACAAGCCGGCTGCACAACTCCATGAATGGGAGAAAACACTGCGCTACGACAGGCTCATGTTTGCGATTGAAGTCCCGACCCTCTTCGAGAATGTCGGCGGCAACACTCTGACCCTTGTCGTGGGCGGGGTGAAAGCCTACAACCTGGACAATATTTTGAACCGCAAGGGAAGTCCCGAGCACTTCAAGATTTTCGTGGGTTTCCAGAATCTCGTGTGTACGAATCTGTGTATCAGAACGGATGGCCTGCTCGGTGATTTCCGTGTCAGCAGCCTCGAACAGCTCCGCCAGGGGATACTGCAACTGCTGCGCGCCTACGACCACCACCGGCACTTGCGCCAGCCTGCAGGCGCTGACCAACTACTCGCTCACCGAGCACCAGTTCGCCCAGCTCATTGGCCGGTGTCGGATGTACCAGCACCTGCCGGCCCCGACCAAGCAGCACATTCCGGCGCTGCTCTACGGCGACCAGCAGCTGGCCAGCGTGTGCAAGGACTACTACCGCGACCAGAGCTTCTGCTGCGACGAAAACGGCGACCTGAACCTGTGGCGGCTCTACAACCTGTTCACCGGCGCGAACAAGAGCACCTACATCGACCAGTTCCTTGACCGCAGCGTCAACGCGCTAGACTTCGCTGTCCAGGTGCAGGACGCCCTCGAGGGTCGGAGCGTGAGCCTGGTACCTGAGCTAACCACCACGCAGCTAGGGGTTCCATTTGAACCAAGAGAGTGGCCGTACTCAAAAGGGTCTTTTCCAGCTGAGTATCGGTGAGATAAATACATGCCCGGAAACCAAACTAAGGGTTTCCGGGCATGTAAAACAAGGTTTTTGGCCCTGCAGTCGAGGTTGAGTGAAAAGCCTTGCGAAGGCCCAGAGGCTAGGGCTTAGTGAAGCCTCGGCATAGAACGGGCCGGGTCAAAAGCCAGTAATGAGCGACATTTGGACATGCCCATTGATTACCTCCTGGGTCAGAACGGTAATTGATCCAGTTCAACCTCGCATTTATCCCCTTCTGGATTCAAAGCCCGGACTAACTTTGGCGGAGGAACCAGCAGATTATTAAACTCCGGCCATAGTGAAAACGGAGTTGCCACGGTATCCCCAAAACCAGCAATCTGACACAACCGGAGCCCGCAGGCCAGATAGGTGTATACCTTGCCATTTGCCTCAAATGCCCCCCACCTGACCATGGACACCCCGTGAACCGGGCACTCCCAACGAGTAAGTCGGCGAAGGCACTCTGGTACGCTTGGCTTCCTTGCCGCAAGGGCTTTTCGAATGACGTGATTAATGCTCATTTTCGGAAGTGCTTTGGTCGTTCATGCTGGTTCCCGGCGAATGCGTTGCTTCGGTGTCCGGCTGCGGAAAAGAACGGCGCTGCTCACCAAAACCAGTCTCACCAGCCGACTGCTGCCCTTCGGAATAACGTTTTTTGGCCCGCTCAAAATGAGCATTAATTGCATATTCCACGAACGAGACAGGAATACCCATCCAGTGCCCCAGTTCTTCATGCGAGAAAGTAGTTCGAAGCCACTCTTCCTGCTCCCGGAACAAAGCTTCGGCATCGCTTGCCAAACAAGTAGGTCCGAGGATGATTGCCTCCCCGTAGTATTGGTAAAACCTGGGGCGAATGGCGAATTCTCCTTGTCCGGAATAGGTTATATCCACCCCCTGATCTTGACCAAAAGAAAACAGGTCAGCAATACTTGGGCCGAAAGGGCTATGATTTTCAATGGGTTCCATGTTTTTTTATAAAAGCAATGGTGGTAGTGAATGTTGCGCCGCGATGCATCGGGCGGTAATTTTTGGAATGGGCATGCCGAAACAGCACACCGTCGGGCATAGGGTGCCCTGGTCGGTCAGGACCTCGAATTTTTACTCCCATTTTGTTCGTGTTTAGCAGGAAAAAGAGGCCGCTGCAGCCCGATGCCAACGTCTCCAAGTTCCCCCTCCTTGCCTGCATCCTACTGCGGGCTGATCGCCGTCGGGAGGATTACTTAGCGAATGACTTATGCGCGTGGTGCAGCAGGAAGCGGTCAATCTCCGGACGGCTGTAGTAGATTTTGCTGCCTATCTGGCTAAAGCCCAGCAGCCCCTTGTCCCGCCAGGCCTGCAAGGTCCTTTTGCTAACCTTGAGCAGACCCTGGGCCTGTGCATTGTCAAGCCATTCAACCGTACCCAGCTTAAGCTCCTGCTCCAACATCCTTTTCATTTGGGAGAGCGTCGTGCGCTGCAACTGCTCAAATTCTTCCTTTTGCATGAAGATCATTTCCTGTGCCATGTTATTGGGGTTGTTTGCGTTTGTTTCCACAAAGGAAGCGGTCGGCATACCCGGTTTTGGGGCTTAAAAACCTTTCATGGAGAATGACATGGAGCGGACATGTAGACAAAAACCCCGAAAAAGGTCGTGCTGTAAGCGCACCGCCTTTTTCGGGGTTGTAGTTAAATTAACGGCCATTTTCTATATGTAGCCGTCGGAGTTCATTACTTCAGGAACTCATGAATGGCGCGAAGCTCTTTGGCAAGTTTTGGCCCGTTGCCCTTTATCCCAGGACTGTTCAGCCCTTCGATAGTGAAGGGCTTGCCATTTTTATCGACGAAACAAGCTGCGGTGGTGATCCATTTTTTATTAATTGGATAAGTCACACCGCGTGACTCCTGTTTCGATGGTTCCGTTAAGGCATCGATAAAAACATGTAGTTGCGATTGATTACCCAGCCATTGAACTTGTTTCTTAACCTTCTTGCCATTGAAAAGAGCCCTGAATGCCATTTTATCTTCATTGTGACTGATCATATTTAGATCTTGAAGTTCTTTCAGAAGCTGATTTAAGCAATCAATCTTCTTTTGGTGAGCATCCTCGCCTTTAATAAGAGATTTTACTATATAGGTAAAGGACTCCTTTGGGCCAGGTGCAGTAACTGTCGTCCCTGAATTTTCCGACGCTCCCGCAATGGAAGCCGTGATTGGTGCATGCGTTTCCAGAAACCGGACAAGCTCATGCAGGGCGTCTCCGACACAGTTAAAACGACTGATTATAGCATTTCTGCTTCCAATACTAATTAATATATCGAGATCACGTTTAAATCCGCGATAAGCATTTTCTTGCTCTGACAAGTTGCCGCCTCTCAATGCTTTAAACATCATCTCCTGGCTTGTCAACACTTCACCCTTAATCTCCAGACAAATAGTTTCCCTGAAATTCTGCTTTATGAGCCTCTTCGAAAAATGGCTCACCATATTCAACTGACTCCCGGTCCTTGGAATAGTGAACGATAGTGAAGAATTTATCTTCCTTCATGCTATTAAAGCGCGAGTACCTGTTTTCCAACTCATGTAGTGAAATGAGCTTTACGAAGTATAGCAGAGGAGGCGAAAGGTCTTCATTCATTTGTATGGGCATTAGTTAAACACATCCATTGCCTGATCTAGTTTTTCATTAATAATCTTGGCGTAGATCTGCGTGGTCTTAATGGAAGCGTGTCCCAGCAATTTGGATACGTACTCGATGGGCATTCCCTTCGCCAACGCTCGGGTTGCGAAAGTATGCCGGGAGCTGTGAAAACTGATCGACTTTTCAATACCGGCCCTTTTGGCAACTGATTTTAAATCTTTGTTGGCGTATGCAGTGGCCGACGAGAGGGCTCTAAATAGCGCTCTCGGATTTGAATAGTCTTTGTCCGAACGAAGCATGGGGAAGACAAAGTCGGAGGGCCTAGCCCCACTGTTGCGGTAAAATTGAAGTACCTCCTGCGCTCTGGTGGGCAGCTTGACCGAAACCACGTCGCTCGTCTTCTGCATGGTGACGCTGACGTGCGTCTTGGTGACGTTGCTCCATTTTAGTTGCAACAGGTCGGAGATGCGCAGCCCCTGCGTAAGCGGCAAAAACGAATAGATTTCGGTGGTGCCATTGCATGCTACTCTCGGTTAATGGCAGCAGCCAAAGCTCCTCCAACTCCTCCTCTGTTAGGTAAGACTTATTTGTCTTTTCCAGCTTGAGCTTGAATTTGACAAACGGGTTGCGGCCCGGAGAAACCAGGTCTTCGAGAATGGCGTCGTTGATGAGCTTGCGGAAGATCTTAAGATTGGAGTGGATGGTATTGACCGAGTTTTTCAGCTCATCCCGCAAGTACGTCTCGTACTGCTTCAGGAAGCTCACGGTAACCTCGTCAAACAACAGGTCGCTGGTTCCCAGGAAAACCTTGAGCTTGGAATAAACGGCTGACGCCTTATCCAGCGAGCCCATCTTGCCCTTCTTCTCGAGCGTGGCCAGATGCCGGGCGAAGTACTTTAGGAAGCTCTCCGAAGACTGGCCCATGATGGCCTGCTTGATTTGCACGGGGAAACAAACTTCGACTCCGTCTGTAGCGCCAGGGCCACGCCCGAGGCCTCGGCCACTTTCTGCGCAATAAAGGCGTTTGTCCGCTCGATGTTGGGATGCGGCTTCTTTACCCGACCTTGGTCACTGTCCCAGTTTTGCGGCTTGACGTGCACGCCAATGGAAACGTACTTCGGCTTCCGGTCCTTGGTGATGCGCAGGTACACCGGGGCCTCGCCGGCCTTGTTCATCTTCTCCAGTTTCAGGAGGACTTTCACACTTGCTGCCATGATGCCGTACTGGGGTTTTACTCGCGGCCCAAAGATAACTTTTTGACCGAATAGGTAAAACAATAGGTAAAACAAATGCCACATTTTAGTGCTATTTCCCGCACCGATACGCCCCTTGCAGCCCCCTTAAAAGTGGCTTTACGACGCAAAACGGGGCATTCTGCTTAATTCGAGTGCAATTAAAGCAGTCCCGTCCAGACCGCTACCTCGAAGAATAACACCCACCGGACGCTCCCCCAAACGACTACCTGCACAACCTGCGGGCCCGGCTGGCGCTGGACACGCAGTTTTTTACGCAGGCCCTGAATGCCCCCGGCCACGCGTCCCAGGATACCCTGCAACGCTACCAGCACCTCTACTTAACGTATTGGAGCAGCAGCGCACCCTGCTCATCGACATGAGCCGGCGGGCCGATTTCGACGAGGAAATCATTCGAAAACACCTCGCCATCCTCGACCTGGAAGAATACAAACTGCGCGAAAAGCAGGCTCGAACCCACCGCTACCGAATAACCCCCAGCAGGGCCTGACGTGGGCCACCTTTCTTCCCCGCAACGTTGTGCGTCCAGTACGTATTCCGATTTTATCCCCCAATCCATGAGCAACCCCATGGTGGCCACCGCGGCCGAAGTCAACACCAGTGACCTCAAGCTGAAAGGCTTTAAAGCCTACGCCGTCGATACGTCCGTCAACCCCGTGCCCACCTATGCCCGGCGCGACTTCTACAAGGTGGCCCTGCTCACCGGCGAGAGCATCCTGCACTACGCCGACAAGAGCATCGAGCTCACCGGCACCTGCCTGTTCTTCGCCAACCCGCACATTCCCTACTCCACCGAACTGCTCTCGGCCACGCAAACCGGGTATGCCTGCCTGTTTACCGAGGAATTGGTCAAAGCCACCGACCGGTCCGAGAGCCTGCAGCAATCACCCCTGTTTCAAATCGGGGGCACGCCCGTCTTCAAGCTCAGCGCCGGCCAAACGGTTTACCTCACCGGCATCTTCGAAAAGATACTGACCGAGCAGGGCGCCGACTACCACTTCAAAAATGACCTGATTCACACCTACCTTCAGCTGCTCATCCACGAAGCCCTGCGCATGCAGCCCACCGAGACGTTTTTCCAGCACAAAAACGCCTCCTCCCGCATCACCTCGCTGTTCCTGGACTTGCTCGAGCGCCTCTTTCCCATCGAGAGCCCGCAGCAAGCCCTGCCCTTGAAGTCGGCCCAGGACTTCGCCGACCGCCTCGCCATTCACGTCAACCACCTCAACCGTTCCGTGAAGGAGGTCACCGGCAAGCCCACCACCAGCCACATTGCCGACCGCATCATCGGCGAAGCCAAGGCCCTGCTGCACCACACCAATTGGGACGTGGCCGAAATCGCCCAAAGACTCGGCTTCGAATACGCGTCCTACTTCAACAACTTCTTCAAGAAGCACACCGGCAGCACCCCGCTGTCTTTCCGCAAGGCGGTCTGAAGAGTCCAACTACCCTGGCACGTGCTAAAACCAAAACGAGCGAACCTTCTGGTCCGCTCGTTTTGGTTCTGCCCTACGCCTCAAAATGCAGCCGGTCCTTGAACCCAACAAGGCTGTAATTTGAAGCCGTGGCAACTATCCGTTAACTGCCTGGGGCAACTAGCGCACTAGCTGTCAGGTTATCAAGCCCTTCTTTTCAAACAAACTGCATGGAGGTTACTCTATTCCAACAGCACATCCTGCGACAGCTACCGGCGATGAACGCCGACGAACTGGCCGAACTCACTGCGGCCTTTACGCTTCGCCACGTCCCGAAACGCGAGCTGATGGTGCAGCCGGGGGTAGTGGCCGACCACCGCCTTTACGAGCTGCAGGGTGCTTTCCGCGCGTACGTCGTCGACCCGGCGGGGGTGGAGCACACCCTCCATTTTGCCATTGACGACTGGTGGATTACCGACCTGGCCAGCTACCACTCCCAGCTCCCCGCCACGATGTACGTGGTGGCCCTCGAAGACAGCACCGTCCTGCAGCTGAATTACGCCACCGAGCAGCGCCTCATGCAGCGCAGCCGCCGCTTCGAAACCCTGTTTCGACTCCAGGCCGAGCGGGCCGCCGCCTACCACCAGCGCCGCCTGACCTCGGCCCTGACCCGCACGGCCGAAGAGCGGTACGAGGACTTCCGGGCCACCTACCCGGCCGTGGTGCAGCGGCTCCCGCAGTACGTCATTGCCTCCTACCTGGGCATGAGCGAGGAGTTCCTCTCGCGGATTCGCAGCCGGGGCGGGACGAAGAAAGGGTAAACGGGCGGCCATGCATTTATTGACCTAAAGTCTGTGGACAGTGGGGGCGTTATTTTTGAGGATGCGCCGCCACGAATTAAGCGACAGGGAATGGGAATGGATTGCACCGCACACGCTGGGCCAGCCGGGGAGTAGCGGCGGTACCGGCCGCGATAACCGCCTCTTTGTCACCGCTGTTTTTTACCGCACCCGCACCGGGATTCCCTGGCGCGACCGGCCCGCTCGGTTTGGCCAGTGGAACACCGTTGCCCGGCGGTTTCGGCGCTGGGCGTTGGCTGGGGTCTGGGAAGCGGTTTTTCGCGCCGTCCAGGAACCGGATTACGAATGAGTGCTGGTCGATTCCAACACCGTCAAGGCGCACAAAGCCGCAGCGGGCCAAAAAGCACGGCGCGCACCGAATGCCTCGGGCGCAGCCGCGGCGGCTTCGGCACCAAGGTCCACACCGTAGTCGACGCGCTGGGCAATTGCCTGCACCTGGCCCTGACCCCGGCCGAGAGCGCCGACAGCCCGCAACTGCCCGGGCTGCTGGCGGCCTTGGCCCAGTCGCCGGGCGCGGTCGTATGCGACAAGGCCTACGACACCAACAACGTGCTGAAAAGCATCGCCGACCAGCACGCGGTGCCCGTTATTCCACCCAAATCCACCCGGCTGGACCAGCGCGACTACGACCGGAATCTGTACGCTGACCGCAACAAAATAGAGCGCTTTTTCGGCCGGCTCAAAGAGGCAAGGGGCTTTGCCACGCGCTACGAGAAAACAGCTGTGTCTTTTTTAGCTACTGCCCACCTGCTGGCAGCACTCGATTGGTTGCGCTGACTGTCCACAGACTTTAGCTCGGCTAGCCGGTAATACAGGTTATGGCACGGAACCCGCTCGGAAAGCCGAAAGCGAGTCACAAATCTGCTTTTCATCCTCCTGCTACGAACCGGTAGCCTAACCGGTCACCATTTCTGCAACAGCCGCGGTTCAAAACGCAAATAGAAGATATCAGTAGTGCACACGCAGTCGCAACACGGGGCAGTAACCAAGTGTAGCTCTTTTACAAAAGGACTTACGAACCATTTCCCGAAGGAATTAGCTGTCTTGGACAACCAAAGCGAAACAAGTTTTGGTTGTTTTTTATTAGTCAACCGTTGGGCTGCCGCTAGGCATAATAATGAGAATGGTGAGCGTTAATGCGCTTTTTCACGTAGTTTTCATCGTAAAGCCTGATGCTTTGTAAAACCTGCAGCCAAAAAAGTTTAGGGTTTGAATTAGCATTTCAAAAACCGGCTGCTTTACATTTGCCATTACAATTCCTTCAGAACAAAGAATTGTTTTTATACAGAGGCGTGGAGAGACAGGCTCGACGAAACGCCGGCAACCAACGAGGCTAACCCCTTGAAACGGTGCCAAGTCCTGACCATATAAAAACAAAAGCCATGGACTTTTCGCGTCCCCTCCCCGCTGTTTCGACCACCTCTTTTGCTGTGCAGCATGGGTGTTGTTGTATGTCGAGTGCTGCCGTCTGCATGCGGTAGGCCGGCCGGGGTTGTTGAGCTGAATCAGCTGTTACATTTTCCTGCCGGCCGTAAGGGCTCCCGCGGCTAAGCCATAGCCGGGTGCTGCAGGGGCCATCGTGCCCGCGCGGCGGCTTCATGCCAGCCTTTTGGCGTCCTCCCAAGAGCGGGGCGCTGACCAACTTTCTCTTTCTGGGCATTGCTGCGGCTTTGGGGCCGGGCGCCGTTGTGCACAAACGGTGGCCCAGCTCAACCGCGGAACGACGCAACCGCAACCCTCCTCCAGGTGCACCGGAGGGGCCCCGGCGACTGCGGCGCATTGGCCCAGCCCTCCCCTCGATTCGGGCCTTCCCATCCCACCTCTAAGCCGCTTGGTAGCGGCCTACGCCGGGCCCTCCACCTCAACATCAAGTTTTTATGTATACCCGTACGCTCCGGCGGACGCTCTTCCTACTGCTGTGGGGAGGGGCCTCCGTCACTAGTTATGCCCAATCGGACCCGGCCCCGCTCGTGAGCGGCACCGTGACCGACGCCGCCAGCCACACCCCTTTGCCGGGCGTGACGGTGATGGCCAAAGGCACCACCGTCGGCACCACCACCGACGCAAATGGCCAATTCTCGCTCCCTGCCGCCCCGGGCAGCGCCCTGGTTTTCAGCTTTGTGGGCTATGCTCGCAAGGAGCTGGCTGCCACGGCCGGCGCGCTTACCGTAGACCTCGCCCCCGATTTGCAGGAGCTCTCGGAAGTGGTGGTGACGGGCTACAGCGAGCAAAACCGCAAGACTCTGACCAGCGCCATCAGCTCGGTAAAGGGGAAGATTTGAAGAACATTCCGGCCGCCAGCCCCGACCAGCTGCTGCAGGGCAAAGCGCCCGGCGTACAGGTATCGGCCAACTCGGGCGTGCCGGGCGGCGGCGTATTTATCCGCATTCGGGGCAGTAACTCGGTGAACGCCAGCAACGACCCACTCTACGTGGTCGACGGCGTGTTCATCAACAACACCAACCTGATTGCGACGGGCTTGGGCAACCAGGTGTCGAGCAACCCGCTGGCCGACCTGAACCCGCAGGACATCGAGAGCATGGAAATTCTGAAGGACGCCAACGCGACGGCGATTTACGGCTCGCGCGGCGCCAACGGCGTGGTGCTCATCACCACCAAGCGGGGCAAGGCCGGCGACAAAACCCGCATTACCTTCAACACCTACCACGCCCTCTCCAAAGCACCCAAGCAGTACCAACTGGCCAGCGGGCCGGAATTGGCAACGCTAGAGAATGAGCGGTTTATCAACGACGGCGGCAACCCGGCGCTGGTGCCCTACCGCTCGGTGGCTTCCGGTGGGCGCGGCTTGCCCGAAGAGCAGCCAACCTTCGACCGGCTCAGCGACGTGTTTCGCCCGGCCCAGACGCACAGCTACGAGCTGTCGGCGGCCGGGGGCTCGGCCAAAACCCAGTTTTACATCGGGGCGGGCTATTTCACCCAGGAATCGGTGGCCAAGCCCAGCGCCTTCGACCGGTTCTCGCTGCGCGTCAACCTCGATAACTCGGTGACGGACAAGCTGCGCATCGGCACGAGCACGGCCCTGAGCCGCACGCACCGCAACGTTAGCAGCAACGACAACAACCCGGTGGGTGTCATCAACTCGGCCCTGTTCACGCGCGCCAACCTGCCGGTGTACAACCCCGACGGCTCCTATGCCAAGTACGGCTCGTTTGACAACCACCTGGCCCTCATCAACAACCTGAACAACGATGCGGTGGGCTCGCGCGTCATCTCGAACGTGTACGGCACCTACCAGTTTGCCAAAAACCTGACGTTTCGCAGCAGTTGGAGCATCGACTTCAACGACATGTACGAGAACAACTTCAACAACACCCTGATTCTGGCCGGGCAGCCGCGCGGCACGGCCTCGTCGTTTCTCTCCCGCGACATCACCCTGCTCAACGAGCAGACGCTTAACTACAGCGTCAACTTCGGCCAAGACCATTTGCTGCAGGCCCTGGTGGGCAACACCTTGCAGCGCAACACCTTCCAGCGCACTACCCTGGCAGGGCAGCAGTTCCCCGGCAACGACCTGACCACCATTGCTTCGGCCGCCACTCAGACGGGCAGGCTCGTCGCGCTCGCAGGCTGGGCTGGTGTCGTTTTTCGGTAAAGCTACTTATAGCTTCAAGGAGCGCTACACGGCCGACGTGAGCGTGCGGGCCGACGCATCCTCCCGATTTGGCAGCGAGAACCGCTGGGGCTACTTCCCGGCCGTGGGCCTGGGCTGGCGCCTGGGCGAGGAAAGCTTCATCCAGGACCTCGGCGTTTTCCAGGAGCTGAAGCTGCGGGCCAGCCTGGGCAAAACCGGCAACCAGGCAGGCATCAGCGACTTTGCGGCGCTGGGTTTGGTGCAGGGCGGCGCCAACTACCTCGACCTGCCGGGCACCAGCCCGCTGCAGCTGGCCAACCCCAACCTGAGCTGGGAATCGACCCGGCAGTGGAACGTGGGCCTGGACGCCGGCGTGCTGCAAAACCGCTTGGTGCTGGAGCTCAATTACTACGACAAGTACACCTCGGGCCTGCTGCTGAACGTGCCGGTGCCGCGCAAAACCGGCTTCTCGTCGCTGGTAGAAAACTACGGCGCCGTGAGCAACAAAGGCTTTGAAGCCCAGGCCACGGCCAACTGGCTGCCCAAGGGCGCGCTGCAGTGGAGCACCACCGTGAACATCGCCCGCAACGTGAACAAGATTGAGAAGCTGGCCGCCCCCATCACCACGGGCTCGCGCGACATTTTCCGGCTGGAAGAAGGCGCCTCGCTCTACTCCTTCTGGCTGTACCACCAAACCCGTGTGAACCCCGAAAGCGGCAACGCCGAGTACGAAGACGTGAACGGCGACGGCCAGCTCACCGTGGCTGACCGCAAGCTCGTGGGCAACGCCTGGCCCGACTACTTCGGCGGAGTCACTAACTCCATCACTTACAAGGGCCTCGATTTTGGCTTCACGCTGAACTTCGAGCAGGGTGCCAAAATCATGAACATGAACCGCTTCTTCCTCGTGCACGGCGGCACCCAGAGCAATATCGGCTACCTGAGCGAGCAGGCTCGAGCGCTGGCAGCGGCCGGGCGATGTGACCGACATCCCGCGCCTGACCACCAACGCCAGCAGCAACAACTACGGCGGCGTGGTACAAAACCTGAGCGACCGGTACCTCGAGGACGGCTCCTTCGTGCGCCTGCGTACCCTCACGCTGGGCTACACCGTGCCCGCCGCCACCACCGCCAAAGCGCATCTGAACTCGCTGCGCGTGTACGTGCAGGCGGCCAACCTCTTCACCATCACGCCTTATTCCGGCCTCGACCCGGAAGTAAACTCGCAGAGCGGCGTGAGCAACACCAAAAACTTCGACTGGGCCACGGTGCCCCAGCCGCGCACCCTGCAGGTGGGCGTCACGGTCGGATTCTAAGCCCTTACTTCCGATGAAACAGTCCCTCTTTCGCTTATTTCTGGTCGCCCAGGTAGCCACCGCCACGCTCGGCCTCGGCGCCTGCTCCGACCTGCTGGAGCCCACGCCGGTGCAGCAGCTGCCCGACGACAAAGCCATCACCGACGCCGGCAGCGCCCGAGCCGCCGCCATCGGCACCTACGACCGGGTGCAGGCCTACTATCAGCTCAACTGGCCGGTGCTGGGCTTCTTGCCCGGCGAGAACGTGCGCTTCAACGGCACGCTCAACCAGTTTCTGCAAATCGACCAGAACCAGCTCAGCGCCGACAACGTGCTGATTACCGAAGCCTGGACCCAGATGTACCAGGCCGTAAACGGGGCCAACAACCTCATTGCCGCCCTGCCCGGCATCAACGACCCGCTGCTGCCCGCCGCCGAGAAAAACCAGGCGCTGGGCGAGGCCCACTTCCTGCGGGCGCTGGTGTACTTCGACCTGGGCCGCGGCTGGGGCGGCGTGCCGCTGGTGCTCACACCCACCCGCAGCAAGGAAAACGGCCAGGGCCTGAAGCGCAGCACCCGCGCCCAGACCTACGACCAAGTGCTGGCCGACCTTACCCAGGCCGAAACCCTGCTGCCCGACGCCACCACCCGCAACCGCGCGGTGAAGGCCGCCGCCCGCGCCCTACGCGCCCGTCTGCATCTCTATCGCCAGCAGTATGCCGAGGCCGAAACCTACGCCACGCAGGTAATCGGCAGCGCCAACTACCGCCTCGTAACGCCCTATCGGGCATTTTCCACGGCGCCTTTCCTGAGCCAGGAATCGGTGTTTGAGCTGACGTTCAGCAACTCCGACGCCAACAGCATGTGGAACAACTGGTTTCCCAGCGCCCTGGGTGGGCAGTTTAACTTCCAGCCCGTGCCGGCCGCCATTTCCCAGCTCAACGACCCCGCGGTGGGCGGCAGCCGCTCGGCCTTGCTGGCCAGCACGGTCATTGCCGGCGCTACCGTCACCTACGGCAACCTCTACAGCCGTTCGGCCCAGCGCGACGACCCGAGCTACGTGCTGCGCCTGGCCGAGCAGTACCTCATCCGGGCCGAAGCCCGCGCCCGTCAGGCCAAGCTGCCCGAAGCCATTGCCGACCTCAATACGGTGCGTACCCGGGCTGGTGTGGGCCCCACCACCGCAACCACGGCCGAGCAGCTACTGCTGGCTATTGAAAACGAGCGAAAGGTGGAGTTTGCCTTCGAGGCCGACCGCTGGTTTGACCTCGTGCGCACCGGTCGGGCCGGCACCGTGCTTGGCGTCACGGACCAGCGCCGCTGGGTGTTCCCCATTCCTTTCAACGACTTGGTAGCCGACCCGGACCTCGAGCAGAATCCTGGCTACTAAATGGGCTGTCTTGCCAGTGACAGAACCTCACCCCCGGCCCCTCTCCAAAAGAGAGGGGAGCCACGGCGGCATTGCTATACTCCGTGGATGCCTGAATCATCAGACTCCCTCTCTTTTGGAGAGGGGCCGGGGTGAGGTTCCACCAGCTGACGTAGCCGCCACCATCTCTCAAATCAAATACCCATGTTCAAAACATACATTTCCGCTGCTCTTCTAACCTTGAGTCTAGGCCAAGCGGTACCGGCCATGGCTCAGAACAGCTACTTTTTCCCGGGAGCCCAAGCGAGCAGCTTCGACCCCAAGGTGCCTACGCCGGAACAGTTCCTGGGCTACCCGATTGGCTCGCACTACACCCGCACGGACCAAATCGTGGCCTACCTGCGCGAGTTGGACCGGGTGTCGGACCGGGTGAGTTTACGGGTGTTGGGCAAAACGTTCGAGGAGCGGCCGCAGGTGGTGGCCACCATCACCACGCCCGAAAACCAGCAGAATCTGGCCCAACTGCAGCAGGACCGCCGGGCTCTGCACGACCCCAAGCTGCCGGCGCCCAACTACGGCAAGCTGCCGGTGGTGGTGAGCCTCAACTTTGGGGTGCACGGCAACGAAAGCAGCTCCTCGGAAGCGGCGCTACTACTGGCCTACTACCTCACGGCCTCCACCAGCCCCGAAACGCAGCAGTGGCTGCAGCAATCCGTCGTTACCGTCGACCCGCTGGAAAACCCCGACGGCCGGGACCGCGCCTCGCATTGGTTCGACCAGAACAAGTCGTGGCCCAACCCCACCGACCCGCTCGACCGCGAGCACACCGAGGCCTGGCCCGGCGGCCGCACCAACCACTTCTACACCGACCTGAACCGCGACTGGCTGTCGCTGACCCAGCCCGAGAGCCGGGCGCGCATGGCGTTCTTTCACGAGTGGTACCCCAACGTGATGATAGACTTTCACGAAATGGGCACCAACGGCACCTACTACTTCGAGCCCTCCAAGCCCTTCAGCACCGAAAACGACCTCATCCCGCGGGCCACCTACGAGGTGCTGAACGTGCACATGGCCAAGCACTTCGCTAAGGCGCTGGACAACCTGGGCTCGCTGTACTGGACCAAGGAGCAGTTCGACAACCTTTCCCCCATCTACGGCTCAACCTACCCCGATTTTGAGGGTGGCGTGGGCATCACGTTTGAGGTGGGCAGTTCGCGCGGATTGGCCCAGGAAGGCACCAACGGCGTGGTGACGTTCCCCTTCACTATCCGCAACCACGTGGCCACCGGTCTGGCCACCGTGCGCGGGGCCGTGGAAGAAAAGGAGCTCTACCTGCGCCACCAGCGTGACTTCTTCACCTCGGCTCTGAGTGAGGCGAAGAAGTTTCCCACCAAGGCCTATGTGTTTGGCAATGCCCAGGACGCGACGCTGACCAATAAATTTCTGGCCGTGCTGCTCCAGCACAAGGTACAAGTGCATGAATTGGGCAAAAACGTGACCCTCGACAAGCAAAGCTTCGAGAAGGGCAAGGCCTACGTGGTGCCCACCGCCCAGCCTCAGTACCGCATTGTCAACTCCCTTTTTGAGGAGCTCACCACCTTTCACGACAGCGTGTTCTACGACGTGACGGGCTGGAGCCAGGCCC
Source organism: Hymenobacter humi (assembly GCF_042665855.1). NCBI lineage: Bacteria > Pseudomonadati > Bacteroidota > Cytophagia > Cytophagales > Hymenobacteraceae > Hymenobacter > Hymenobacter humi. The sequence goes on from NZ_JBHTEK010000001.1 coordinate 3,226,809, forward strand.
ACGCCTATGGGCTGGCCGTTTCCAAGCAGAAAAACGCCAATCTAGTGCAGGGCGCCGCCGTGCAAGCGCCGAAAATGTTGACCGGCGAAGTGCGTGGCGGCCAGAGCAGCTACGCCTACCTGCTGCCGTGGTCGGACTACAATGCCCCCGTGCCCTCACGGCCCTGCAGCGTGCCGGCCTCGTGGCCAAGGTCAGCTTCAAGCCCTTCCGCGCCGGGTCCGCCGACCACCCCGTCGATTTCGGGTACGGCACGCTGGTGATTCCCGTGGCCGCCCAGAAGCAATCGGCCGACTCCGTTTTCCAGATGGTGAGCCGGATAAGCCGGCAGAACCAGGTGGCCTTTACCAGCGTGACCACCGGCTTTAGCGTGGGTGGCATCGACCTGGGCTCCAACAATGTGCGCACGGTGCCGGAAGCCAAAGCCGCCCTGCTCGTGGGCAACGGTACCAACGCCTCCGAAGTAGGCGAGGCCTGGTTTGTGGCCAGCCAGCAGCCTGGGCCTGCCCCTGAGCCGGATTGAGCTGAGCAACTTCGGCCGCGCGCCGCTGGGCCGCTACACCAGCATCGTGCTGGTAGGCGGCTCCTACACCGGCCTGGACAAAGCTGCCGTGGAAAAACTGCGCCGCTGGGTGCAGGACGGCGGCACGCTCATTACCCTGAAAAACGCCTCGGAATGGGCCATCAAGCAGGGCATCGTGAAAGAAAAGCTGCTGGTGACGGCCAATGCGGGTTGGGCTGATACCACGGCTGCCGCCAAAGGCAAGGCCACCGGTAGCCGCCGCGCCGATTTCGTAGAACAAGAGCAGGAGGGCACGCGCGCCATTGCCGGCTCAATTTACCTGGCCGACATCGACATCACCAATCCCATCGGCTTCGGGCTCAGCAGCCGGCGCCTGTACGTGTTCCGCAACGGCACCACGTTCCTGCGACCCAGCCGCAACCCCTACGCTACCGTGGCCCAGTATACCGCCAAACCCCTGGTGAGTGGCTACGTCTCGCAGGCCAACCTGCGGCAAATCAGCAACTCGGCGGCCGTGGTGGTGAGCAAAGCTGGCGCTGGGCGCGTGGTGCTCTTCGCCGACGACCCCAACTTCCGCCATTACTGGCACGGCACGTCCCGCCTGTTTACCAACGCCCTGCTTCTGGGCCCGCTGCTCAATCTGCCCGAAGGGCCCGCGGCCATCTCAGCCGAAGAAGAAGCCCACTAACCCCAATATTTGGGTCTAGAGGCTTGGCCAACCGGGACTCCTGGGTTTCCAGTAAAAATTGAGCACAAAAGCAAAAGGGTGGACCGCTTTCGGCGGTCCACCCTTTTGCTTCTTACCCTGTAAGTACACCAGGCTTATGCCTTTGTCTCTTTAATCCCACCATAAGGAGAAAAATGGTGTAGGCAACGCTTAAATAATGGTGATTTTGCCGAAGGCGATGTTGCTGTGGTGCAGGTGGCAGTCCAGCAAATCGAGTACGCCGTAGGCCACGAAGCTGCCCACCTGCTCGGTGGTGTAGGGCACCGAGGCGTTCAACTCGGGCGTGAGCACCCGCTCGTTCAGGGCGTTGTCCACGGCGTCGCGCACGGCCTGGGCCTCTTCGGGCATCCCAAAATGGTCGAGCATCATGGCGGCCGAGAGGATGGTGGCAATGGGGTTGGCAATGCCTTTGCCCTTGGCCTGCGGGTACGAACCGTGGATGGGCTCGAACAGCGCTACCCCGTCGCCCACGGACGCCGAGGGCAGCAAGCCCAGCGACCCGGCAATGACCGAAGCCTCGTCGGAGAGGATGTCGCCGAACATGTTCTCGGTCAGGATGACGTCGAACTGCCGCGGGTTGAGGATGAGCTGCATGGCCGCGTTGTCGACAAACAGGTAGTCCATGGCCACGTCGGGGTACTCCGGGGCGATGGCTTGCACGACCTCGCGCCAGAGCCGGGAGGTTTCCAGCACATTGGCTTTGTCCACCAGCGTGAGCTGCCGGCGCCGGCCCTGCGCGGCCCGGAAGGCGCGGTGGGCAATGCGGGCAATTTCGTCCGGGTGGTAGGTGCAATTGTCGTAGGCGGTGCCATCGGCCGTGCGGCCTTTTTCGCCGAAGTACACGCCGCCGGTCAGCTCCCGGAAAATGAGCAGGTCGGTGCCCGCGATGCGGTCGGGCCGGAGCGGCGAGAATTCCAGCAGCTGCTCGTAGGCCGTGACGGGGCGGATATTAGCGTACAACCCCAGGCTTTTGCGCAACTGCAGCAGGCCCTGCTCGGGGCGGACTTTGGCGGCCGGATTGTTGTCGTACTTGGGGTCGCCGATGGCGCCGAGCAGCACGGCATCGGCCCGGTGGCAGGCTGCCAGGGTGGCCTCGGGCAGCGGCGAGCCGGTGGCGTCGATGGCGCCCGCACCCATCAGGTGGTAGTCGAAATGGAAGTGGTGGCCAAACCGCTCGGCCACGGCCTTGAGCACGCGCACGGCCTCGCCGCACACTTCCGGCCCGATGCCGTCGCCGGGCAGCACCACGATTCGTTTGCTGATTCGGTCGTTTAATAAGTCCATGGGCGCTGTTGTTCGTAGGTGGAGATGGCAGCCTGCTGGCTCAATAAATAGTCAATGTCGTCGTAGCCGTTTATCAGGCACTCTTTCTTGTAGGGGTCCGGCTCGAAGCCAAAGCTTTCGTCCCACACGGGCACGGTGAGCGTCTGGGCCGGCAAGTCCACAATGAGCTGGGTGTTGGGGTAATGCGTGACCCGCGTAACCAGGCTGCGAAGCACTTCTTCGGTGACCTGTAGCGGCAGCAGGCCGGTATTCAGGGCATTGCCCCGGAAAATATCGGCGAAATAGCTGGAGATAACCACCTTAAAACCGGCATCGTACAGCGCCCACGCGGCGTGCTCGCGGCTGGAGCCGCAGCCGAAGTTTTGGCCCGCCAGCAGAATCTGGCCGTGGTAGCGCGAGTCGTTGAGCACAAACCCGTGCTTGGGCTGGCCGTCGGCGGCGTAGCGCCAGTCGGCGAACAGGTTGGCCCCGAAGCCTTCCCGGGTGGTCGACTTCAGGAAACGCGCCGGGATAATCTGGTCGGTGTCAATGTTCTCGAGCGGCAGAGGGACGGCCGTCGAGCGCAGGGTCTGAAATTGGTCCATGAGAAGCTGGGGCGGGGTGGGGCAATGCGGCGTAAGCGGAGAAGTGGAACAGGCCGTCGTGCTCGGCTTGGCGTAGCAGCCTGCGTGGCGTAGCTTATCCAGTCTATCGGCTTATTCGGGCGGTCGGGCGGGTCGGAAAAAGTCTTCATGGCGCTCAGGCAATGGGCGTTTCCAATTAGTTGAGGTACTTGGTGATGTCGACCAGCCGGCCTTCCACGGCCGTGATGGCGGCCACCAGCGGGCTGGCCAGCAGCGTGCGCGCCCCGGCCCCTGCCGCCCTTCGAAGTTGCGGTTGGAGGTCGACACGCAGTAGGCGCCGGCGGGGATTTTGTCGTCGTTCATGGCCAGGCAGGCGCTGCAGCCAGGCTCGCGCAGGCTCGAAGCCGGCTTGGGCTAAAATCTTGTCGAGCCCTTCGGCAATGGCTTGCTGCTCCACCGATTTGGAGCCGGGCACGATGATGGCCTCCACGTGGGCGGCCTTGTGCTTGCCCTGCACGTAGGCCGCCACCGCCCGCAAATCCTCGATGCGCGAGTTAGTGCAGCTGCCGATGAAGACGTAATTGATTTCCTTGCCCAGCAGCGACTCGCCCGGCTGAAAGCCCATGTACTGCAGCGACTTGTCGAAGCTGGCCGCCTCGCCGGCCGCTACTTGGGCTGGAATGTGGCCGGTAAGGGCAATGCCCATGCCGGGGTTGGTGCCGTAGGTAATCATCGGCGCGATGTCCGCGGCATCAAACGTCAGCTCGGCTTCAAATTCGGCGTCTTCGTCCGAATACAAGGTTTGCCAGTAGGCGAGCGCTTGTTCCCAGCGCTCGCCCTGCGGCGCGTAGCGGCGGCCCTGCAGGTAGGCAAACGTGGTGGCATCGGGCGCAATGAGGCCGCCGCGAGCGCCCATTTCGATGCTCATGTTGCAGACCGTCATCCGGCCTTCCATGCTCAGGGCGCGAATGGCGCTGCCGGCATACTCCACGAAGTAGCCCGTGGCACCGCCCGTGCCGAGCCTGGGCGATGACGTGCAGAATCAAGTCCTTGGCCGTGACGCCGGGCCGCAGCTCGCCATCCACCGTGATGCGCATGCGCTTGGGCCGGCTCAGGAGCAGGCATTGAGTGGCCATTACCTGCGTCACCTGGCTGGTGCCGATGCCGAACGCAATGGCCCCGAAAGCGCCATGCGTGGAGGTGTGGCTGTCGCCGCACACGATGGTCATGCCCGGCTGCGTGAGCCCCAGCTCCGGCCCGATGACGTGCACAATGCCCTGGTTTTGGTGCCCAAGCCCAAACAGCTCCACCCCGAAGCTGGCGCAGTTCTCGGTGAGCTTATCAACCTGCGAGCGGGAAATGGGGTCCTGGATGGGCAGGTGCTGGTTGCGGGTGGGCACGTTGTGGTCGGCCGTGGCTACTATTTGGGCCGGGCGCAGCAGCGGCAAGCCTCGCTCGCGCAGGCTCGTCAAACGCCTGCGGACTCGTGACCTCGTGAATCAGGTGGCGGTCAATGTAAAAGACCTCCAGCCCGCCGGGAATGGCTTTCACCACGTGCGCCTCCCAGATTTTGTCGAATAAGGACTTGCCCATTATTGAAGTGTCTTTATTAAAAACGGTCATGCTGAGCTTGTCGAAGCATCTCGCCCGCAGTAGTAATCCTAGTTAACTCAACGAAGCGGGCGAGATGCTTCGACAAGCTCAGCATGACGTTCTTTGGTTAGCCGGCATTCACCAATTGCTCTTGCTCCACCAGCACGTGCAGGTCGTGGTCGACCACCTCTTTCTGGCGGTCGGCCAGCTGCAGGAAGGAGGCATAGGCCTTGTTCAAGGAGTGCCGGTCGAAGTCGTAGCCGATTTTCTGGAGGCGGTAGGCTAGCGCGGCGCGGCCGGAGCGGGCCGTGAGCACAATCGACGAATCGGCCACGCCTACGTCGCGCGGGTTCATGATTTCGTAGGTTTCGCGGTGCTTGATGACGCCGTCCTGGTGGATGCCGCTGGAGTGCGAAAACGCGTTGGCGCCCACCACGGCCTTGTTGGCTTGCACGGGCATGCTCATCAGGTGCGACACCATGGCCGAGGTTTCGGCCAGCAGCGGCGTGGTGATGCCAGTATCGAGCTGCAGGTAAGGGTGCTGGCGCAGTATCATCACCACTTCTTCAAGGGCGGTGTTGCCGGCCCGCTCCCCTACCCCGTTGATGGTGCACTCAATCTGGCGGGCACCGTTCATAACGCCAGCAATCGAGTTGGCCGTGGCCAAACCGAGGTCGTTGTGGCAGTGCGTGGAGAGCGTCACGGCGTGAATGCCCGTCACGTTTTCGACCAAATACTTGATTTTGGCGCCGTACTCCTCGGGCAGGCAGTAGCCGGTAGTATCAGGAATGTTGAGCACCGTGGCCCCGGCCCGAATCGCGGCTTCGCACACGCGGGCCAGGAAGACGTTGTCGGTGCGGCCGGCGTCTTCGGCGTAGAATTCCACGTCTTCCACAAACGACTTGGCCAGCTTGACGGCGGCCACGGCGCGGGCCAGCACGTCCTCGGGGGTGCTGCAGAGCTTGTAGCGAATGTGCGAATCAGAAGTGCCAATGCCGGTATGAATGCGCGGATAGCGCGCATATTTCAAGGCATCGGCGGCCACGCGAATGTCGTTCTCCACGGCCCGCGAGAGGCCACAGACGGTAGCCTCGCGGGTTTGGGCCGCAATGGCGCGCACGGCTTCAAAATCGCCCGGGCTCGACACCGGAAATCCCGCCTCTATCACGTCCACCCCTAGTAGCTCCAGCTGCCGGGCAATGACGAGTTTCTCGTCGCGGTTCAGCTTGCAGCCCGGCACTTGTTCGCCGTCGCGCAGGGTGGTGTCAAAGATTTGGATTTTCTGAATGGCCATGAGAATAGCGGCTTTAGGCGCTCAATACTGCCCGCAAGTACACCGCTCCGCTCCTGGCCGGAAAACCAATTTTTCAACCGCTTACTATTTCTAAACCAGCAACAACCTAACAGCAACCGCTTATTATCAATAAGTTATCAAAACAATGAATACAATAGCTAATCGCGCAACTCCAGACTTTTTGTCTTTTAGGAACGTGCCTTGGCGTGTTCGGCAACCGCGCCGTGCGCTTTACCTAAACTGGTGGCTTCTCTGCAGCCCAATTGTTCCACGATTGAACGCACCAAGGCGCGTTCCTACACCAGCAGGCTCAGGAAATCGGGCTTGTCGTTGAGGTATTCGTAGGCGAAGCCCTCGGCCAGCATGCGCGCCTGCATGCTGCCTACCTCGCCCGGCTGCTGCAGCTCAATTCCCACGAAAACGGGGCCTTTTTCCTTGTTGTTTTTCTTGATGTACTGGAAGTGAATGATGTCGTCGTCGGGTTGCAGCACGCGGTTGACGAAGCGGCGCAAGGCCCCGGGCCGCTGGTCAAACGTCACCATAAAGTAGTGCTTCCGGCCCTGGTAGCGGGTGGCGCGCTCCTTGATGTCCTCCATCCGGGTGATGTCGTTGTTGCTGCCGCTGACCACGCACACCACGTTTTTGCCCTTAATCTGGTCGGCGTACTGGTGCAGGGCCGAGATGCAGAGCGTCCCGGCCGGCTCCAGCACAATGCCTTCCTCGTTGTACATCTTTAGCAGGTCGAGGCACACCTGGCCTTCGGGCACCAGCACCACGTCGTCGAGCAGCTCGCGGCACAGCTCGAAGGTGAGCTCGCCCGGGCATTTCACGGCCGCGCCATCCACGAAGCTCTCAATCTGGCTCAGGGCCTGCCGCTGCCCGGCCGCAATGGACCGCTGCATGGAGGGCGCCCCCAGCGGCTGCACCCCAATTAATTTGGTGTGCGGGCTCAGCCTGGCGGAATACGCTGCCCACGCCCGAGGCCAGCCCGCCGCCGCCAATGGCCATAAAGCAATAGTCAATCGGCGCAGTTGCGGCCTTCAGGATTTCCAGCCCCACGGTGGCCTGGCCCTCCACAATGGCTAGGTCGTCGAAGGGATGCACGAAGGTGCTGCCGCGCTCGTCGCAGAATTCCTTAGCCGTTTTAAAGGTGTCGTCGAAGGTGCTGCCGGTTAGAATCACCTCCACCTGCTCCTTGCCGAACAGGCGCACCTTATCCACTTTCTGGGCCGGCGTTTGGGCGGGCATGAAGATGTAGCCTTTCAGCCCCAGCAGGCGGCAGGCGTAGGCCACGCCCTGGGCGTGGTTGCCGGCGCTGGCGCACACCACATTGCAGGCGCCTTCGTCGGCGGTAAGGCCGGTCATTTTGTGGTAAGCGCCCCGGATTTTGTAGGAGCGCACCACCTGCAGGTCTTCCCGCTTGAGGTACACGTTGGCCTCGTAAGTCCGCGAAAGGCCCAGGTTGAGCAGCAGCGGCGTTTTGGAGATAACGCCCTTGAGATTGCGGGCGGCCCGCGCCACGTTTTTCAGCGTGACAACGGGCGGTGCTGCGGTGGCGTTTTCCATAGAATTGGGATTAAAAAATGTCATGCTGAGCGCAGCCGAAGCATCTCGCCAGCTTCGTTGCAATCATCTGGATTACTGCTGCACGCGAGATGCTTCGGCTGCGCTCAGCATGACATCTGTTGCTGGTCGTTCGACGCCAGGACGCGAAGTATCACGTCTCTGCGTCGTTCTGATTAGCCCAACTCTTCTACCTTTTCAGCGGCTTTGGAGCGCAGGCGGCGCACGGTGGCGCCGGTCTGCCACAGCTCGGAGTCGCCCACTTCTTTCAGCTCCGCTTCCAGTTCCGAGCGGTAGTTGGGCGTGCTGCCCCGCTCGATGGTGCGGCGGGCTTCTTCGCCGCTGGCTACGCTGTCGTAGAGCTCGTTGAGCACCGGCAGGGTGGCTTCGCGGAAGCGGCCTTTCCAGTCCAGGGCGCCGCGTTGCGCTGTTACGGAGCAGTTGGCAAACATCCAGTCCATGCCGTTTTCGCCTACAAGTGGCACCAGGCTCTGGGTAAGTTCCTCCACGGTTTCGTTGAAGGCCTCGGAGGGCGAGTGGCCACGCTGGCGCAGCACCTGGTACTGGGCCTCGATGATGCCGGCCAGGGCGCCCATCAGCACGCCGCGCTCGCCGGTGAGGTCGGAGTACACTTCCTTCTTGAAGTCGGTTTCGAACAGGTAGCCCGAGCCAACGCCGATGCCCATGGCCACGGCCTTTTCATAAGCATGTCCGGTGGCATCCTGGAACACGGCAAAGGAGGAATTGAGCCCGCCCCCGGCCTGAAACAGGCGCCGCAGGCTGGTGCCGCTGCCCTTGGGCGCCACCAGAATCACGTCCACATCAGCGGGCGGGATGATGCCCGTCTGGTCGTTGAACGTGATGCCGAAGCCGTGCGAGAAGTACAGCGTTTTGCCCGGCGTGAGGCGCTCCCTTAGCATGGGCCACAGCGCAATCTGGCCGGCATCGGAGAGCAGGTTGCACACGATGGTGCCGCGCTCGGCCGCTTCCTCCAGCGAAAACAGCGTTTCGCCCTCCACCCAACCATCCTTGATGGCCCTGTCCCAGGAGGCCGTGCCCTGCCGCTGACCCACGATGACGTTGAAGCCGTTGTCGCGCATGTTCAGCGCCTGGCCGGGGCCCTGCACGCCGTAACCGATGACGGCAATGGTGTCGTCCTGCAGCACTTCCAGCGCTTTTGCCAAGGGGAATTCGTCGCGGGTGACTACGTTTTCATCGATGCCGCCAAAATTGATTTGTGCCATGGTTAGTGGGGTTTGGTAGCGTGGACTTTAAGTCCGCGCATGGGTTAAAGAATGTCGTTCGGACGCGGACTAAAAGTCCGCGCTACATCACATCGCGAACACGCCGTCGCGGTCGTTGAGGTATTCGTTTTCGATGACTTCGTCGCTGGGCTCTGTTTCCTCAAATTCGTTCAGCTTGAGGTGGAAGCCGTCGCTGGCCTTAATGATGGCGATGCGGGCGCTGCGCACGAATTCGATGAGGCCAAACGGCTCCAGCACCCGAATCAGGTTGTCGGTTTCCTGGCGGTGGCCGGTGGTTTCAAACACCGTGTAATCCTTGCGGATAACCACGGCCCTGGCGCCGTTTTCACGCAGCAGCCGCTCCACCAAAGCCCGTTCGGCGATGATGTCGGTGGGCACTTTGTAGAGCGCCATTTCCTGCCAAATCACCTCGTCGTTGGTGTTGTAGTACACTTTTAGCACTTCTACCTGCTTCTCAATCTGGCGGCATATTTTGCGTACCACTTCCTCGGCTTCGGTGATGACGATGTTGAAGCGATGAATGCCCTCAATCTCCGACGGCGAGGTGTTCAGGCTCTCGATGTTGATTTTGCGGCGCGAAAAGATGATGGCAATTCGGTTGAGCAGGCCGATGTGGTTTTCGGTGTAGGCCGTGATGTTGTACTCCTGGCGTTCCATGTGTGAGTTTTGATTAAGGCCGTGATGCTGCGATGGAAACTGGCCCCTACTTGAGCCGGATTTCACTCACGCTGCAGCCCTGCGGCACCATGGGGAAGATGTTTTGTTCCTGGGCCACCATCACCTCCAGCATGTAGGAGCCGGGGTGCGCCAGCATGGCCTGCAGCGCGGGCCCGAGCGTAGCGCGGTCCGACACGCTTTGGCCTTCTATGCGGTAGCCCCGCGCCACGGTCACGTAATCAGGGCTTTGGATGTCGACAAAGGAGTAGCGCCGGGCGCTGAACAGCTCCTGCCACTGCCGCACCATGCCCAGAAACTGGTTGTTGAGCACGATGATTTTCACGGCAATGCCGGTTTGCATGAGCGTGCCCAACTCCTGAATGGTCATCTGCACGCCGCCGTCGCCGATGATGGCCACCACCGTGCGCGTCGGCTGCCCAAACTTGGCCCCGATGGCCGCCGGCAGCGCGAAGCCCATGGTGCCCAGCCCCCGCTGGTGATGTGCCGGCGCGACTCGTTGAGCCGAGCGTAGCGGCAGGTCACCATTTGGTGCTGGCCCACGTCGGTTACCAAAATGGCTTCGCCCTGGGTCAGCTCGTTGAGCTGCTGCACGACCTCGCCCATGGTGAGCTCGCCCGAAGTCGGAAACAGTGCTTCGCGGATTACCACGTCCACTTCCTCGGCCTGGAACTCGGCAAACCGCTGCTGCCAGGCCGGGTGCGTGCGCTCGGCCACCTGCCGTGTGAGCATGGGCAGGGTTTGCTTGCAGTCGCCCCACACGGCCACGGTGGTGGCCACGTTCTTGTCGATTTCGCTGGGGTCGATGTCGAGGTGAATCACCTGGGCTTGGCGGGCGTACTTGTCGAGGCGGCCGGTCACCCGGTCGTCGAAGCGCATGCCGATGGCAATCAGCACGTCGCATTCGTTGGTGAGCACGTTGGGGCCGTAGTTGCCGTGCATGCCCAGCATGCCCACGTTCAGGGGGTGGTCTGCGGGCAGCACCCCGGCCCCGAGGATGGTCCAGGCCGCGGGAATGCCGCTTTTTTCGATGAAAGTCTGAAACTCTCGCTCGGCGCCACCCAGCACCACGCCCTGCCCCCAGAGCACCAGCGGCCGCTGGGCCTGGTTGATGAGGTCGGCGGCCTGGGTCACGGCCTGCGGCCGCACCACCGGCGCGGGCCGATAGCTGCGAATGTGCGTGCAGGGCTCGTAGCCGGCAAAAGGAATCTTGTCGAGCCTGCGCGTTTTTGGTGATGTCAATCAATACCGGCCCGGGCCGGCCGCTACGGGCAATGTAGAAGGCCTTGGCCAGGATACCGGGAATTTCACTGGCCTCGGTAATCTGGTAGTTCCACTTCGTGACCGGGGCCGTGATGTTGATGACATCGGTTTCCTGAAAGGCATCGGAGCCCAGCAAGTGCGCAAACACCTGCCCCGTGATGCACACCAGCGGCGTGCTGTCAATCTGGGCATCGGCCAGGCCCGTAATCAGGTTGGTAGCGCCCGGGCCGCTGGTGGCAAACACCACCCCCACTTTGCCCGAAGCGCGGGCGTAGCCCTGCCCGGCGTGAATGCCGCCCTGCTCGTGCCGCACCAGCACGTGGTTCAGCTCCTCCTTGAAGTCGTACAGGGCATCGTAGATGGGCAGAATGGCCCCGCCCGGATACCCGAAAATGGTGTCGACGCCTTCGGCCAGCAGCCCGCGCAGAAGCACTTCGGCCCCGGAGATTTCGCGGGTTTCGGCTGTGAGGGCCTCCAGTACGGGTTGGGCTTGCGTGCTCATGGCAGTGAAAATTTGAGGTTAATGCAGTAGGGTGCGGGGCTTGCCCCCGCCCGTCATTGGACGAAATCGCTAAGACAGCCCGGATAACGGGCGGGGTCAAGCCCCGCACCCTACTGGTCTGTAATACAGCCGGTGCTGGCGCTGCCCACGGTGCAGATGTACTTGCGCAGCACGCCGCGGGCGGCATTGGGCGCGGGTGGGCGCCACTGTTCGCGGCGGGCCTGCAGCACGGTCGCATCCACGTGCACGTCGATAGTGTTTTTGCTGGCATCGAGCACTATCCAGTCGCCGTTTTCGACCAGGGCAATGGGGCCGCCGTCGTAGGCTTCGGGGCAGACGTGGCCGATAACGAAGCCGTGCGTACCGCCCGAAAAGCGGCCATCGGTGAGCAGGGCCACTTTATCGCCCAGGCCAGCGCCCATGATGGCCGAGGTTGGCTTGAGCATTTCGGGCATGCCTGGGCCGCCCTTGGGGCCCACGTAACGAATTACCACCACGTGGCCGGCCTTTACCAGGCCTTGAGCCAGGCCTTCATTTATCGCTTCCTCGGAGTCGAAAACGATGGCCGGGCCGGCAAACTGCTCGCCCTCTTTGCCCGAAATCTTGGCAACCGCGCCATCCGGGGCCAGATTGCCGTAGAGAATCTGAATGTGGCCGTCTCCCTTGAGTGGATTTGAGCTGGGGCGCAACAGGTCCTGCTCAGCACCCAGGGGCCGGATATCGGCGAGGTTTTCGGCCAGGGTCTGGCCGGTTACGGTGAGGGTATCGCCGGTAATCAGGCCTTCGTTGAGCAGGGTTTTCAGCACGGCGGGCACGCCGCCCAGGGCGGAGAGGTCTTCCATCAAACACTTGCCGCTGGGCTTCAAATCGGCTAGCACCGGCACCCGGTTGCTGATGGCCTGGAAGTCGGCCAGCGTGAGCTTCACCCCGGCGGCATCGGCAATGGCCATGAGGTGAATCACGGCATTGGTAGAGCCGCCGAGCACGGTGGTTACCACCATGGCATTCTCGAAAGCTTCGCGCACCAGTATGTCGCGGGGCTTGATGTCGCGCTCCAGCAACAGGCGCAGGTAGTGGCCGGTGTCGAGGCATTCCTGCATTTTGGAAGCGCTAACGGCCGTGGACGAGGCCGAAAACGGCACCGACATGCCCAGCGTCTCGATGGCGGCGGCCATGGTATTGGCGGTGTACATGCCGCCGCAGGCCCGGGCCCGGGGCAGGCATTGTTGATGATGCCGCGGTAATCTTCCTGCGAAAGCTGGCCGCGCAGCTTCTGGCCATAGGCTTCGAAGCACGACACGATGTTGAGCTGCTGGCCCTTGAAGCTGCCGCCCTTGATGGTGCCGCCGTACACCATCAGGGCCGGGCGGTTGAGCCGGGCCATGGCGATGAGCGCGCCGGGCATGTTCTTGTCGCAGCCTACCACGCAGGCCAGGGCGTCGTAATTGTGCGCTCCGGCCATGGCCTCGATGGAGTCGGCGATGATTTCGCGCGACACCAGCGAGTAGCGCATGCCCGGCGTGCCATTGGTGATGCCGTCGCTCACGCCGATGGTGTTAAAGCGCAGCCCCACCAGGCCCTGGGCTGCCAGGCCGCGCTTCACCTCGTTGGCCAGGCCGTCGAGGTGCATGTTGCAGGTGTTGCCCTCAAAGCCCGTGGAGCACACGCCCACAAACGGCTTGCGCAAGTCGTCCTCCGACAAGCCCGCTCCGATGAGCATGGCTTGCGAGGCCGGCAGGCTGTCGTCCTGGGTGTAGATGCGGCTGTATTTGTTGAGGACCATGAGTTAGAATTTTTCGCTTTTTCCAAGTGCCGTTTTAAACCGCTACTGCCACGGGCTCCCGCTGGCCCGTGACCAGCGCGCTGTAGCTCGCGGCCAGTTGGGCACCCAGCGTTTGCTCAAAGGGTGTTTCAAACACGACGTCATCCACGGAGGCCACGCCGATGACCTCGGCGGCGGTGCCCGTCATGAAAGCGCCGGTGGCGCCGCGCAGCTCCTCGGGCCGGAAGAAGCGCTCGGTGACCGAGATGCCGGCTTCCCGGGCCAGGTCGATGATGGTGTTGCGGGTGATGCCGCGCAGAATGCTGCCGCCGGGCGCGGTGAACAAGGCGCCATCTTTTTCCACAAAGAAGTTGGCGCCGGGCCCTTCGGCCACGTAGCCGTTCATATCCAGCAGCAGGGCTTCGTCGAAGCCGCGGCCCTTGGCCTCGGAACTGGCAATGATGGAGTTGGCGTAGTGGCCCGATACCTTGGCCTCGATGGGCACGGCCTTAGGGTTGGGCCGTTCGTAGGGCGAGATGGTGAGGCGCAGGCTCTGGTTGCCGAGGTACTTGCCCCAGTGCCACACGGCCATGAGCAGGTTGCCGGTAGCGGGCGCGGTGAGGGTCATGTGCGGGGTGGCGGCGTAGGCCAGCGGCCGGATGTAGGCGTCCGAGAGGTTATTTTTGGCCAGTAGCTCGTAGCTAATTTCGGTGAGCTCCTCCACCGAGTAGCTCAGCGGCAGGCCAATGGCCTGGCAGGAATAGTGCAGCCGCTCGTAGTGCTCGCGGGCCTTGAAAATGCGCGTGCCGCCGGGCGTGGCATAGGCCCGGATGCCTTCGAATACGGCGTAGCCGTAGTGCAACGATTGCGCGTAGGCCCCGCAGGTGGCTTGCTCGGCGGGCATAAAGTCCCCGTCGAGGAAGACGAGGGTGCTGCTGTCGAAATACATGTAGGGAGTACTGAGGGATGGATGACCGAGGAAAAAGCAGAAAAAGCCTTTCCAAGCACGGGGCTGAGAAAGGCTAATTGCGGGCAGGCAAGAAGGCACTTTCAGCCCTGCGGCTGGCGAATAATGACTAGAATGACGGTTGAGAAGGAGCGGCTCATCGGGCTTTAGGTAATGGGGCGGGCCGAAACCAGCGGGGGTGTTCTGGCTTAGCTTGCGCCGCGCGGGCCGCCACACCGGGCGCCCCGCGGGGAATGCAAAAGGCCATGCGCTGCCGCATAGTATCTTGCTACTGAGCACAATTTTAGCGGGGCCAGCCAGGGGCGGAAAATTTATTTTAAGACGGCCTACTATTTCTAAAGCGAATTTCTACGCGCGCAAACACCTGATAACTAGCGCGTCGCATAATTGCCTATTACAATGCCAAACGAAAGCCACGACCCGGTTTTTCAATTAGTGAAGTCCCTGACCCGCTCGGAAAAGCGGCACTTCCGGCTGTTTGCCAACCGGCAGGGCTCCACCGAAGGCCTGAAGTTTCTGCAGCTCTTCGATGCCCTGGACGCCGCCGCGCAGTACGACGACGAGCGGGTGCTGGCCCAGGTGCCGGCCATCAAGAAAGTGCAGCTGGCCAACCTCAAGGCCAACCTCTACCGGCAGCTGCTGGCCAGCCTACGCATGTACCACGCCGGCCAAAACCTCGACATCCAGCTGCGCGAGCAGCTCGACTACGCCCGCGTGCTCTACAACCGCGGCCTCTACCAGCAAAGCCTGCGCATGCTCGAGCGCGTGAAGGTGGCCGCCCAGCAAGTGGGCATGAGCCACATTGCCCTGCAGGCCCTCGATTTTGAGAAGCTCATCGAGGCCCAGTACATCACGCGCAGCCTCCGCGGCCGCGCCGAGGAGCTCTCGCACGAGGCCCTCACGCTGGTGGGGCACGTGAGCCAGCAGCACGTGCTCTCCAACCTGGCGCTGCGCATGTACGGGTTTTACCTCCAGATTGGGCACGCCCGCAACAAGGCCGATTTTGAGCGCCTGACGGCCTTTTTCCAGGACGCGCTGGCGAACGTGGACATGCGCAACGCCGACTTTTTTGAGCGGCTCTACTACTACCAGGCCCACGTGTGGTACTACACCATCACGCAAAACTTCGTGGCCTGCTACCGCTACGCCCAGAAGTGGGTCGATTTGTTTGAGGACAACCCCACCATCCGGGAGCAGCAAACCACGCTCTACCTCAAGGGCCTGCACAACCTGCTCATCACTACCTACAACCTGCTGCACTACAGCAAGTTCAAGCAGGTACTGGCCCGGCTCGAAGCCTTTGCCGACAACCCCGACCGGCGCTCGAACCCCAACATCGAGATGCTGCTGTTTTTGTACATCTACACCAACCGCATCAACCTGTCTTTTATGGAAGGGCGCTTCCGCGAAGGCCTCGCCATTGTGCCGCCCCTGCTGGCCAAGCTGGGCGAGTTTCAGCAGCAGGCTCGACCCGCACCGCCTCATGGTGTTCTACTACAAAATTGCCAGCCTGTACTTCGGCAGCGGCGAGTACAACAAGGCCATCGAGTACCTCACCAAGATTATCCAGTTCAAGGACAGCGCCCTGCGCGAAGACATCCAGTGCTTTGCCCGCATCCTGAACCTGATAGCGCACTACGAGGCCGGGCGCGACGAAAGCCTGGACTACCAAATCAAGTCGGTGTACCGCTACCTGGGCAAGATGAACGACCAGCAGCAGATGCAGGTGGCCATTTTTAAGTTCCTGCGCTCGCTCGGCGACACCAACCCGCGGGAGCTGAAAGGCGCCTTCACGCAGCTGAAAGACCAGCTCACCGCCATTGCCGCCAACCCGTTTGAGCGGCGCCCCTTCATGTACCTCGACATCATTTCCTGGCTGGAAAGCAAGATTGAAAACCGGCCCGTGCAGGAAATCATGCAGCGCAAATTTGAGCTCTTGAAGTAAGAAAACCTACGGGCAAGCCGGCTTTGCTGGCCATTGGACATAGTAGCCCGTTGGTTATCAAAACGCTGTCTTTCAATGATATAATTTTTAATTCCGCGTCGCAGAAATAGTATCCCCGGGCAGAATAACATTTAGCCCGCCGGGGTCAGGGAAGAAATTGCAAATGCCACCAGCTACGCGCCGCGCCCTTTTTCTTAATCGGGGCGGGCTAACGCTGAGTCTTTTCGCAAGCTTTTATTTCTCCCGATGCAATCCACTGATACGGCGCCCGGCCTGTACCGGCCCGAGTTTGAGCACGATGCCTGCGGGACTGGTTTCATCACCTACCTCAACGGCCGCAAGACGCACCAGACCATCAGCGACGCGCTGACCATGCTCGAAAATATGGAGCACCGCGGCGCCTGCGGCTGCGATTCCGACTCCGGCGACGGAGCCGGCCTGCTGCTGCAAGTACCCCACTGGTTTTTCCTGGAAGAGTGCACTGCCCGCAACATCCGCCTGCCCGAGCCGGGCTGCTACGGCGTGGGCATGGCGTTTTTGCCCAAGGACGAAGCCGCCCGGGCCCCCTACCGCGCCCTCATTGAAGCGGCCGCCGCCCGCTTGGGCATGCCCGTGTTGGGCTACCGCCCCGTGCCCGTAAACCCGGCCGGCATCGGGCCCACGGCGCTGGCCGCCGAGCCCGGCATAGAGCAGGTATTTGTGGGCCGGCCGGCCGGCATCGGGCAGCCCGACGACTTTGAGCGCAAGCTCTACGTGCTGCGCCGCCTCATTCAGAAGACCGTGACGGAGGCCCTGGGCGCCGCAGCCGACGACTTTTACTTTGCCTCGCTCTCCTGCAAAGTCATCGTGTACAAGGGCCAGCTGACCACCTACCAGGTGCGCGGCTACTTCCCCGACCTGAGCGACGAGCGGGTGACCTCGGCCTTTGGCATGGTGCACTCCCGGTTTTCGACCAACACCTTCCCGAGCTGGA
The DNA here is from genome assembly GCF_042665855.1 of Hymenobacter humi. Lineage (NCBI taxonomy): Bacteria > Pseudomonadati > Bacteroidota > Cytophagia > Cytophagales > Hymenobacteraceae > Hymenobacter > Hymenobacter humi. The sequence goes on from NZ_JBHTEK010000001.1 coordinate 3,243,705, forward strand.
AGCTGGCTCAACCCTTCCGGCTGCTGGCCCACAACGGCGAAATCAACACGCTGCGCGGCAACCTGAACTGGTTTTACGCCGGCCTGCGCAACTACGTGTCGCCCTACTTCTCCCGAGAGGAAATGGACATGCTGCTGCCCGTTATCGACGGCAACCAGTCGGATTCGGCCTGCCTTGACAACATCGTGGAAATCCTGCTGCACTCGGGCCGCTCGCTGCCGCACGTGATGATGATGCTCGTGCCCGAAGCCTGGGACGGCAACACCCAGATGGACCCGCTGAAAAAGGCATTCTATGAGTTCCACGCCACGTTTATGGAGCCCTGGGATGGGCCGGCGGCGCTCATTTTCACCGATGGCCACCTCATCGGGGCCATGCTGGACCGCAACGGCCTGCGCCCGCTGCGCTACGTGGAAACCAGCGACGGCCGCGTGCTGGTGGCCTCCGAGGCCGGCGTGCTGCCCATTGCGCAAAGCACCGTGGTGCAGAAAGGCCGCCTGCAGCCCGGCAAGATGCTGCTCGTCGATACCGTGGCCGGCCGCATCATCACCGATGAAGAGCTGAAAGCCCAGGCCGCCGCCCAGCAGCCCTACGGCGCCTGGCTCAACGAGTACCAGATACGGCTGGAGGAGCTGCCCGAGCCTCGCCAAGTGTTCACCGACTTGGCCGCCGACTCGGTGTTTAAGTACCACCAGGTGTTCGGCTACACCCGCGAAGACATTGCCGCCCTCATCACGCCCATGGCGTTGGAGGGCAAGGAGCCCATTGGCTCGATGGGCGTCGACGTGCCCCTGGCCGTGCTCTCCGACCAGCCGCAGCACCTGAGCAGCTACTTCAAGCAGTTTTTTGCCCAAGTCACCAACCCGCCCATCGACCCCATCCGGGAGCGGCTGGTGATGAGCCTGGCCACCTTCTTGGGCAACAACGGCAACATCCTCGACGAGGACAAGCACCACTGCCACTGCGTGGCCCTGCGCCAGCCCATCCTGAGCAACCACGAGCTGGAAAAGCTGCGCAGCATCGACACGGGCATGTTCAACGCCAAGACGCTGCAAACCTATTTCCGGGCCGATGGCCGGCCGGGCTCGCTCGAAAACGGCCTGGCCCGGCTCTGCCGCTACGCCGAAGACGCGGTGCACGACGGGTTTGAGGTGCTCATCCTCTCGGACCGGGCTGTGGATTCCGAGCACGCCCCCATCCCCTCCTTGCTGGCGGTGTCGGCCGTGCACCACCACCTTATCAAGTTGGGCTACCGCGGTTCGGTGGGCCTCGTGGTGGAAGCCGGCGACGTGTGGGAAGTGCACCACTTTGCCTGCCTGCTTTCGTTCGGGGCCACGGCCATCAACCCCTACCTGGCGCTGGCCACCATCCGGACCATGCACGAGGCCGGCAAATTTGCCACCGCCCAGGACGCCCCGCAGCTGACCTACAACTACATCAAGGCGGTGTGCGATGGGCTGCTGAAGATTTTCTCGAAGATGGGCATCTCCACCCTGCAGTCTTACCACGGCGCGCAGGTATTCGAGATTTTGGGGCTAAACCAGCACGTGGTGGACGCCTATTTCTGCGGCGCCGTGACGAGAATAGGCGGGCTGGGGCTAGACGAAATAGCGCGCGAAACGCTCTATAAGCACTTCCAGGGCTTTAAAAGCACCACGCCCGAAGAGCAGAGCCTGCTGCCCGACGGTGGCCTCTACCACTGGCGGCGCCGGGGCGAGGCACACCTGTTCAACCCCGAAACGGTGCACCTGCTGCAGCTGGCCACCCGCACCAACAACTACGCCACCTACCAGCGCTATGCCCGCCTGGTAAACGAGCAGCCCGAGCGCCTGTTCACGCTGCGCGGCCTGCTCGACTTTGCCCACCACCGCGAGGCCATTGCGCTGGACGAAGTGGAGCCGGCCACCGAAATCATGAAGCGCTTTGCCACCGGCGCCATGTCGTTTGGCTCGATTTCGCACGAGGCGCACAGCACCCTGGCCATTGCCATGAACCGCATCGGCGGCAAGAGCAACACCGGCGAGGGCGGCGAAGACCCCATGCGCTACGAGCGCCTGCCCAACGGCGACTCCATGCGCTCGGCCATCAAGCAGGTGGCGTCGGCCCGCTTCGGCGTCACGGCCCACTACCTCACCAACGCCGACGAGCTGCAAATCAAGATGGCCCAGGGCGCCAAGCCCGGCGAGGGCGGCCAGCCTGCCCGGCCACAAAGTGGACGCCTGGATTGCCAAGGTGCGCCACGCCACGCCCGGCGTGGGGCTGATTTCGCCCCCGCCCCACCACGACATCTACTCCATCGAAGACCTGGCCCAGCTCATCTTCGATTTGAAAAACGCCAACCGCGACGCCCGCATCAACGTGAAGCTGGTATCGAAGGCGGGCGTGGGCACCATCGCGGCGGGCGTGGCCAAGGCCCACGCCGACGTCATCCTCATTGCCGGCTACGACGGCGGCACCGGCGCCTCACCCTGAGCTCCATCAAGCACGCCGGCCTGCCCTGGGAGCTGGGCCTAGCCGAAGCCCACCAGACGCTGGTGCGCAACCAGCTCCGCAGCCGCGTGGTGCTGCAAGCCGACGGCCAGCTCAAGACCGGCCGCGACCTGGCCGTAGCCGCCCTACTGGGCGCCGAGGAATGGGGCGTGGCCACCGCCGCGCTGGTGGCTAGCGGCTGCGTGATGATGCGCAAATGCCACCTCAACACCTGCCCCGTGGGCGTGGCCACCCAGGACCCCGAGCTGCGTAAGCTCTTCACCGGCCAGCCCGAGCACATCGTCAACCTGTTCCGCTTCCTGGCCGAGGAGCTGCGCGAAATCATGGCCGAGCTGGGCTTCCGCACCATCAACGAGATGGTGGGCCGGCCCGAATTCCTGAAGGTGCGCGAGAACCTCAGCCACTGGAAGGCCCGCCACCTGGACCTTTCCGGCATTCTGCACCCGGCCGCCAATGTCTCCGGCGGCACGCTCTACCACAGCGAAGCCCAGGACCACGGCTTGGATAATATTCTGGACTGGCAGCTGCTCGAACACGCCCAGCCGGCGCTGCACGAGCGGATTCCGGTTTTCGCCTCCTTCGAAGTGCACAACACCGACCGCACCATTGGCACGCTGCTTTCCAATGAGATAACCAAGCGCTACCACGCCGCGGGCCTGCCCGATGACACCATCAACTACCGCTTCCACGGCTCGGCAGGCCAAAGCTTCGGCGCGTTCAGCGTGAAGGGCCTGTCGTTTTCCCTGGAAGGCGAGGCCAACGACTACGTGGGCAAAGGCCTCAGCGGGGCTCAGCTGGCCATTTTCCCGTCGGCGGAGGCCCGGTTTGTGCCGGAGCAGAACATCATCATCGGCAACGTGGCGCTCTACGGGGCCACTTCCGGCGAGCTATTTGTGCGCGGGCAGGCCGGCGAGCGGTTTGCCGTGCGCAACTCCGGCGCCACGGCGGTAGTCGAAGGCGTGGGCGACCACGGCTGCGAATACATGACGGGCGGCCGCGCCCTCATCCTTGGCCAGACGGGCCGCAACTTCGCGGCCGGCATGAGCGGCGGCATTGCCTGGGTGTACGACCCCAACGGCACCTTCCCGGCCAACTGCAACCCGGAAATGGTGGAGCTCGACCCCCTCGAAGCCGACGACGAGGACCAGATTCAGGCGCTGCTCCGTAAGCACGTGCACCTCACCGGCAGCCAGGTCGCCACCTACCTGCTGGCCAATTGGGCGGAAGAAGCCGGTCGGTTTGTGAAGGTGTTTCCCAGCGAGTACAAGAAGGTGCTGCAACAGGCGCAGTACGCGGAGGTGCGGTAGAAATTGAACAAAAAATAATAACAACGTCATGCAGAGCGCAGCGCAGCATCTTACCCGCTTCGTTGTGGTAGCAATGATTACTACCGAGGTAAAGATGCTTGACTACGCCGACCTGCGGTTCGCTGCGCTCTGCATGACGGCCTGAATTAGAATCTATTATGGCTAACCCCACCGGTTTCAAACAATACACCCGCGAGCTGCCGCCCAAGGCGCCGCCGCAGGAGCGCATCGCGCACAACCGTGAATTCGTAAGCCTGTACCCGGAAGGCCAGTTGACGCAGCAGGCGGCCCGCTGCATGGACTGCGGCATTCCGTTTTGCCACGCGGGCTGCCCGTTGGGCAACATCATCCCGGAGTTTAATGAGGCGGTGCACGCCCAGGATTGGGCCGCGGCCTACCAGATTCTGTCGGCCACCAACAACTTCCCCGAGTTCACCGGCCGCATCTGCCCCGCGCCCTGCGAATCGGCCTGCGTACTCAGCATCCACAGCAACCCGGTGGCCATCGAGGAAATCGAGAAGCACATCATCGAAATCGCCTTTGCCAAGGGCTACGTGCAGCCCACCGCCCCGGTGCTCAAGTCGGGCCGGACGGTGGCCGTGGTGGGCTCCGGTCCGGCGGGGCTGGCCGCAGCGGCTCAACTTACCCAGGCGGGGCACTCGGTCACGGTGTTTGAGCGCGACGACCGGCCCGGGGCCTGCTGCGCTACGGCATCCCCGATTTCAAGCTGGAAAAATGGGTGATTGACCGCCGCATCGAGCCTGCTCGAAGCCGACGGCGTGGTGTTTCGCTGCAACACCGAAATCGGCCGCGACCTGCCGTCCGAGGAGCTGACGCGCACTTTCGACGCCGTGGTGCTGGCCGGCGGGGCCAGCGTGCCGCGCGACCTGCACATTCCCGGCCGCGAGCCTGGCCGGCATTCACTTCGCCATGGACTACCTCACCCAGCACAACCGCCGCGTGAGCCAGCTGCCGCTGACCGACGAGGCCATTTGGGTGGAGAATCAGGACGTGGTCGTGATTGGCAGCGGCGACACCGGCTCCGACTGCGTGGGCACCGCCAACCGCCAGCGGGCCCGGTCCATCACTCAGTTTGCCCTTATGCACCAGCCCGGCACCGAGCGCCCCGCCCACACGCCCTGGCCCCAGGAGCCCCACATTTTCCGCAGCAGCACCTCGCACGAGGAAGGTTGCCACCGCTACTGGGGCATCAACACCAAGGCCTTTCTGGGCGATGAGGCCGGCCAGCTCCGCGCCCTGCTCGTGAGCGACGTGACCTGGGAAACCGACGTGCTGGGCCGCCGCATCCGCTTCGAGGAAGTGACCGATTCGGACCGCGAAATTCCCTGCCAGCGCGTGCTGCTGGCCCTGGGTTTCCGCGGGCCCCGCATCGAGGGGCTGGCTTCGCTGGGAGTTGAGCTGGATGAGCGCGGCAACGTGCGCGCCCCCGAGTTGAGCTACCAAACCAATCAGCCCCACGTGTTTGTGGCCGGCGACATGCGGCGGGGCCAGTCGCTGGTGGTGTGGGCCATCTCGGAGGGCCGCGAGGCCGCCCGCCAGGTAGATGCTTTCCTCACCGGTAAAACCGCGCTGCCCAGCAAGGACACGGTACAACCCGTCTTTTCTGCGGCTGCCGTCACAGCTTACCCTAGGTGTATAGTCCCAGCGTGTGGTGGGTTGGGTCTCGAGTAAAGATAGCGGGAGTCTTTTGCCACTGGGCGCAGATAAATTCGTGCGGGGTAAGCCCGCGTAGAGTTTTGAGGCATTTGGCGTGGTTGTAGGCCAAGAGAAGGGCTTGCAGGTGCTCGTTCAGTGTGTCGTTTGGTAATGGTAGCGTTGGAAGGTGGCTTCTTTAATCGTGCGGTTCATGCGTTCGACCTGGCCGTTGGTCCAGGGATGGGCCGGTTTGGTCAGGCGGTGCTCCAGGCCGTACTCGCGACAGACGCGGTCAAAACTGTGCCCGCCGAGGAGCAACTCGTGCGCCTAGGGCGTGAATTGGACTCCGTTGTCTGTCAGCACGGGGTGGGCTGCGTAGGGCAATTTCACCAGCACCCGCCGCAGAAAATCGCCGGCGGCCATGCGTGTGGCCCGCGGCTGGAGCTCAGCGAAGGCCACTTTACTGGTGCGGTCAATGGCCGCAAATAAGTATTGCCAGCCTTCTTCGGTCTGGACTTCGGCAAAGTCGACGTGCAGGTAACCGATGGGGTATTCCTTGAACTTATTTTTCAGCGGGCTTTGCCCGTCCTCGCCCAGGGCAGGCGGCTGATGCCGTGGTGCTGAAAAAAGCGGTGCAGCGCCGAGCGGGAGAGGCGCGGAATGGTGGCTTGCAGTGCGTAGAGGCAATCATCGAGCGGCAGCAGCGTGTGCCGACGGAAGGCCACGGCAATGGCCTCCTCTTCGGCCGTGAGCACCGTCGAGGACGGCACCGGCCCCATCGGCGCATCGGTTACGGTGGCGCGTTTGCGCCACTTGGCCACGGTTCTCGGGTTGATGCCGTGGCGGGCGGCTACCGCTTTTAAGCTTTCCTGACTACGTTGGATAGCGGTCCGTATTGCCTGAGTTGTATGGGCGCTGCCGTGGAGGCTTTGTCCCATAACGTTGTGCGAAATTCCAGCCCGGAAAATATACCACCACACAATGGGACTATACACTGCCGTGGTTGCTTTGCCGGTTCGCCGTGCTCGCATCTACCTGATGAAATGCACTCCCATCCCTAACACCCTAAAGTCCTCCTGCATTGAAATGGCGGGCAAAACGGGCTCGACAGCTTCCTTACCTTTGCCGTATGGAATTTCAGAAAAAGAAGTACACATTTCGCGGCATGGATGGCTACGCCGGGTTCCGCCATGGCCAAGCGTACGAACTCGAGTTGGGCACGACGGCCGCCGAAGACGAGCGTCCGGCCGAAGTGGTCATTGTCAATCCGGTTTCCAAATTGTGGATGTATTGCAGCAGGCAGGAGTTTACCGAGCGGTGGGAGAAACGATGATGCTTCAGCGGCTTGACATAAACCGGACTTAATAGGAAATCCTGTTCGGTTGAGCCAATATCATGGCCTCTTTCCGTCTTATGAACAACCGGTAGTTTACCTACTGCTCTACCTAACACACAGGTTGTAAGCAAGTCGCCTCTCTCCCACATCCCGGTGTTACACGAAGAAGTTGGCTGAAAAGAATTGCCGCGGACGGGGGCTAGTCCCGGGCCACGTGCACGCCCAGGTACAGGCCTGGGCGGCCCGGCAGGGCAAGGGCTCGATGTGCCAGCGCGGGTCGCGGGCCGGCACGTGGCCCAGCGCCAGCAAGGGGCCGTAGTCGGGAATGGGCCCGTTGGTGGAGGCTAGGAAAAAGTCCAGGACCTGGCGGGTATGCACGTCGTAGGTGACCCGCAGCGTGAGGGTGTCGCGCCGAAACTGCTTGGCCCACTCCACCACGCCGGCGCGCACGTCAGCCGGCGTCGGCTCCGTGTCCTTGGTCAGGAACGGTCGCAAGGTGGCCACCACCTCATCGATGGGGTGTTCGGCCAGGGCCGGCAGGTCAAACCCCGTGGCCGGGGAACTGAGAACCGGCTGTACCCGAGCGACGGGAGGTGCGGAAACGGGCGCATCGGCCGGCCCACAGCCTGCTAGCAGCACAAACCAAACAAATAGAAGTCGCATCGAAAAAGCGCGAACGAAAGATGCAGGGAATACTGCGGGACGCTTGCGAGAGCTGCAATTCTCCCATTCCCACTACACCCAGCTGGCTTGAAAAGCTCCTTCGGCGGAAAATTCAGGGGCCTTTTGCGGTTCCCTGGTGAAACAATGGCGGCCATTGGCACAGCCAGCGTGGCGTAACATGAAATGAAGGACTTTGAGAGAAACAGCCGTTACCGGGGCAAGGCCGTGGCCACGTCCAGGGGCATCATTACTTCATAGAGCTGATACTTTCCGGACTTGCCCTTGAGCGTGCGAGCGCAACTGCGGTGGACGAACAAATCGGGGCCGGCGGCCTGCACCACGGCCTCGGATACCAGAAACTGCGTGCCCAGCTCCTTGTTGGCGCTCTCGATGCGGCTGGCCATGTTCACGTTGTCGCCGATGGCGGCCAGCTTGCGCGAGGGTCCCTCCCCGACGTGGCCGACTACCACCGGCCCATAGTGCAGCCCGGCGCGCACGCGAAAGGTGCGCTGGTACATCTGCTGCAGGTAGGGATTGAGCCGGTCCAGGGCCCGATACATGGCCTGCACGGCCGCTAGGGCGTCGGCCACGGCCTCGTTTGGGCGCTCCAGCCCAAATATCACCAGAATGCCATCGCCCACGTAGTCGACGAGGTAGCCGTGGTGCTCGGAAATGGCCTCGTTCATGAGGCGGAAGTAGCGGTTCAGGACGTGGATGATGTCGTAGGGCGGCAGCGCCTCGGCGAATGGCGTGTAGTTTTCGATGTCGGTGAAGAGAATGGCCAGCCTGCTTCTCCCAGGCGCTGGCCGGGCGCCTCTACTTCCTGGCGCGCCATGGCCAGGTCCAGCGCATCGACTATGGGCCGGCGCAGGGCCACATCTCCCTGCACACAGGTCTGGCAGGCCAGGCGAACTTCGGCCGGCAGGTTCAGCTTATCGGCCAGCTCCTGCTCGGCGGCGTTCCTTGGCAGGCAGTTCTCCAGGCCCTGCAGCACCACCACCCGGCACGTGGAGCACCGGGCCTGCCCGCCGCAGGCGTGCACGTGCGGAATGCCTGCGATTAAGTTGGCTTGCAAAATCGATTGTCCGGGTGCGATGGGGACGGTCTGTTGGTCGGGCAATACCTGCAGGAACGGCATACAGGACGGGAATAAGACGACGAGCGGAGGCGGCAACCGCAGCTCAAGGCAGCAAGTTATTTACGCAGCACAAAAGGCGCGGGTGAACAGGTTGAGCCAGAACCTGCCAGTAGAAGCAGCCCACATGCCTGCCAGGGCTCAAGAACCCGTATGCACCAGAAATGGCTATAACCAACACTGCCACAGTCGCTCCATGTAGCATGGAGCGACTGTGGCAGTGGGTGGCAGTGGCGGAGCTTACTCGGCCAGGAGCTTCAGCAGCTCTTTGGCGGCGGGTTCTGAGGAAGCCGGGTTCTGGCCGGTAATGAGGTGGCCGTCGCGGAGTACGTAAGGCTGCCAGTCGGCCCCTTTAGAGTACGTGCCGCCGTTTTCCTTCAGCATGTCTTCCACCAAGAAGGGCACCACGTTGGTGAGCTGCACGGCCTCTTCTTCGGTGTTGGTGAAGCCAGCCACCTTTTTGCCGCGCACCAGCGGGGTGCCGTCGGCGCCTTTCGTGTGGCGCAGGGCGCCGGGCGCGTGGCACACCAGGGCCACGGGCTTGCCGGCGGCGTACATGGTTTCAATCAGCTCAATCGACTTCCGGTCCTCGGCTAGGTCCCAGAGGGGGCCGTGGCCGCCGGGGTAGAATACGGCGTCGAACTGCTGGGCCGATACGCTGGCCAGCAGCACGGTGTTGGCCAGGGCGCGTTGGGCTTCGGGGTCTTTTTTGAAGCGTTCGGTGGCTTCGGTCTGGGCGCTGGGGTCGTCGCTTTTGGGGTCGAGGGGCGGCTGGCCTCCCTGGGGCGACGCCAGGGTCAGCGTGGCGCCGGCGTCTTTGAATACGTAGTACGGCGCGGCAAATTCTTCCAGCCAGAAGCCGGTTTTCTTGCCGGTGTTGCCGAGTTGGTCGTGCGAGGTCAGCACCATCAGGATGTTCATAATCTTCAGTAAAAGGGTGAAAGTATTGGGGAAAGGTGTGGGTCTGTCGGGTGTTAAGCAGCGGCTAGCTCAGCCACCTTTACGACGGCTTTGCCCGTGTTGTCGCCTTCGAACAAGCCCAGGAACGCGGCCGGAATCTGGTCGAAGCCTTCGGTGATGGTTTCTTCAAACTGCAGCTTGCCCTGCCTGTACCATTCGCCGAGCTGCTGCACGCCTTCGGGCCAGCGTGGCAAATAGTCGCTCACGATAAAGCCTTTCATCAGGGAGCTGGTGGTGAGCAGCTTGGACTCGGGGCGCGGCCCCACCGGCACCGCGGTGGCGTTGTACATGGAAATCTGGCCGCAAATGGCAATGCGTGCGTGCTTGTTCAGGTGGTTGTACACGGCGTCGGTGATGGGCCCGCCCACGTTATCAAAGTAGCAGTCGATGCCCTGAGGCGCCGCCGCCGCGATGGCTTGGTCGATATCCGGCGTGGTTTTGTAATTGATGGCTTCATCGAAGCCCAGCTTTTTCAGGTAGTCCACCTTGTCGTCGGAGCCCGCCGTGCCGATGACGCGGCACCCCTGGATTTTGGCCAGCCTGGCCCACCACCATGCCCACGGCCCCGGCGGCCCCGGACACCACCACCGTTTCGCCGGCCTTGGGCTGGCAGATGTCGAGCAAGCCAAAGTAGGCGGTGAGGCCCGGCATACCCAGCAAGCCCAGGAAATAGCTGATGGGCGCCGGCCCCTTGGGTATAGCGCTGAGCCCCTGACCGTTCGAGAGGCTGAATTCCTGCCAGGGCAGGTTGCCCACCACCACGCTGCCCACCGGCAGCGAGTCGAAGCGGCTTTCCACCACTTCGGCCACCACGCCGCCGCTAATGGGCTCGCCTACTTCAAACGGCGGCACATACGACTTGCCAGCGTTCATGCGCCCCCGCATGTACGGGTCGACGGAAACATACAGCGTCTTGAGCAGCACCTGCCCGGCCTGGAGCTGGGGCAATTCGTGGGTTTCGAAGCGGAACTGAGCAGCAGTGGGCTTGCCTTTCGGCCGGCTGGCCAAAACGATGGTTTGTGTTTGCATGAAGGAACGGATAATGGGAAAGGAATTCCTGCGCCGCCAGAAGGCTCTTCAATTTCATGGGTTAGATAACCGCTGAGTTGGCAAATGTTCCTACGCACTTTAAGCGAAATACGATGACAAGCCGTACCGTTTCGGTCCCCTGCCCTCACCGGGTTAGTTTAGCTCAACTTAAGCCAGCCCGCCAATGGTGCCCGCCATGTTTTAGCGCATTGTCCGCCGCTTCCAGCACTTCCGGATAAAGCAACACTACGCATGTGCTTGACTGGACTGGAAATTCAAGCGAAGCAGTATGCACCGCCGGTATTAGTAAGATGCAATTTGCTTACGGCTGGGATTATTTTCATTTTTCTTAGCTCAACTATTAAAAAATTTATTTCATATCCGTTATTCATTCCTCTTACTCGTCACGATTTTATAGCATATCTGTCAGGGCAAAAATGGATTCTCAGCAATTAGTCATTATAAAAACCTGACCAATTGCATATTGCGAATTTATTAAAAACCCCTTTTAACATAAATCATTAGGATTAGCATATAAATTAAAGCGGATGCATTAAGCTCAGCATCACCAGTGAAATTTGTAACAAAAATGAGAAATATTTAAAATATATTTAACCCATCAATATTGCCTTTCCATTTTTCATTTATAATTTCACAATACAAACAACATAGCTCAACTATAATAAAACGTGATTACAAACAGTGATTAAGGTCTTATTTAAATACGCAGGGAGCACCGCATTACTCTGTTTTTGAGCTAGGCCGCGAATCGTACCGATTCTCATCGTCCTAAGCCTCTCCCTTCCCCTTTATGCCTCCGCCTGGGCACTTGCATACCTATCCTTTTAGGGTAGCAGACCCCCTTGTGCCCTATACAAACGGACTTGTACAACCAGCCACTTATAACCTCACAAACAAATCACTCATATCAAGGCAGTTGAATTTCTTATTGTACAGCTTACCTATTATGCCATCTAACCTGTTTTATCATGGAAACAACTTTAGAGTCGCCCGCAACCTGCGAAGGGTTTCCAGCCTTTCGGTTCACCATTTTCATACAACAATTCCAACGCTACTTCGGTCAAAAACTTACTCCACGGCTTCCTTCTAGCGTTAATCCGCACCTTTTCGGATTCTTCTTTACCCTGCTTCTCAGCCTCGTATGGTCGAGTAGTTGGGCCCAAAACGCCATCGTGACCGAGAATGCCAAGACTGGCAACCCCGAAACGGAATGGCAGATTTCGGGCGCCGGCGATTTGACGATTCAGGGCTTTGCCACAGACATCAGCTACAACAAAGGCGAGACGGCGCGCTTCAAAATCAAGACCGATGCGCGGGCCTATACCGTCAAGATTTACCGTTTGGGCTACTACAGCGGCAACGGGGCCCGCCTGCAAGGCACGGGCACCGTTTCGGCCACGCTGCCACAGACCCAAGGCGACTGCGTTATGGATGCGACCACCGGCCTGCTCGACTGCGGCAACTGGGCGGAGTCGGCCACCTGGGCCATTCCCGCCGATGCCGTTTCCGGCGTGTACATCGCCAAGCTGACCCGTACCGATACCCAGGGCTCGAGCCACATCGTGTTCGTCGTGCGGGACGATGCCGGCAACTCCGACCTGCTCTTTCAAACCTCGGATGCCACCTGGCAGGCCTACAACGTGTACGGCGACAAGGACAACGGCAAGAGCCTCTACACCGGCGCCGGGGGCAAGGCCTCGAAGGTGAGCTACAACCGCCCTTTCATCACGCGCAACGGCGGTGGCGGCGGCACGGCATCTGAGGACTGGATTTTCAACGCCGAGTACCCCATGATTCGCTGGCTCGAAGCCAACGGCTACGACGTGAGCTACAGCACCGACGTCGACACGGACCGGCGCGGCAGCCTGCTCACCACCCACAAGGTGTTTATGTCGGTGGGCCACGACGAATACTGGTCGGCCGGGCAGCGCGCCAACGTGACCGCCGCCCGCAATGCCGGCAAGCACCTGGCCTTTTTCAGCGGCAACGAAATCTACTGGAAAACCCGCTGGGAAAACGGCTACCGCACCATGGTGTGCTACAAGGAAGGCAACGAGGGCGAAAACACCTGCGGCGGCAAGTGCGACCCCAGCAGCACCGAATGGACGGGCCTCTGGCGCTCCGGCTGCAACTTTACGGCTGCCGATGGCTGCAGGCCCGAGAATGAATTGAGCGGCCAAATCAGCTGGACCGATGCCACGGGCACCCTTGCCGTTCCCGGAAACTATCAGAATCTGCGCTTCTGGCGCAATACCAACGTGGCCTCTGCCACCTTCACCTACGGCACGCTGGGCTACGAATGGAACCACGAGCAGGAAGCCTACCGGAAATCTTACCCGGCGGGCCGCATGCTGCTTTCGCAAACCTCATTGGCGGGCCAAACCCACCACCTCTCCCTCTACAAGCACAGTAGCGGGGCCTTGGTGTTTGGGGCCGGCACGGTGCAATGGTCCTGGGGCCTCGACAGCAACCACGACCGCGGCAGCGCCGCCCCCACCCCGGCCATGAAGCAGGCCACCGTGAACCTCTTTGCCGACATGGGCGTGCAGCCCGGCAAGCTGGAAGCGGGCCTGGTGGCCGCCACGGCCTCGTCGGACACGCAAGCGCCCGCAGTGGCCATCACGGCTCCCACGGCCGGCGCCACGCTGGCCAGCGGCCAGGCCACTACCATTGCGGGCACAGCCACCGATGCCAACGTGGTAGCCGGCGTGGAAGTATCCACCGACGGCGGCACCAGGCGGCAGCGGGCCACCGGGACCACCAGGCTGGACCTACTCCTGGACGCCCTCGGCCCAGGGCCCGGCCACCATCCAAAGCCGCGCCTTCGACGACTCGGGCAACCTGAGCGCCCCCGTGGCCGTGAACGTCACGATTTCCACGTCGGGCACCAACACGGGCGCCTGCCCCTGCACCGTGTTTCAGCCCACCGTCGCTGCTACCGGCTCTCTGCTAAACGACGGCAACCAGGCCATTCAGCTGGGCATGAAATTCCGGGCCACCTCCAATGGCTACATCACCGGGGCGCGGTTTTACAAGCAGACGGGCAACACCGGCACCCACATCGGGCAGCTGTACAGCAGCACCGGCACGCTGTTGGCCCAATCCACTTTCACCAACGAGACTGCCTCCGGGTGGCAGCAAGTCCCGTTTGCCAACCCCGTGGCCATCACGGCCGGCATCACTTACATCATTTCCTACCACAGCAGCGCCGGCTATTACTCGGCCGAGAACACGGGCTTTGCCCAAGCCGTCGTGAACGGGCCGCTGCGCGGGCTGGCCACTGGCGAAGACGGGCCCAACGGCGTGTACTCCTACGCGACCACGCCTGCCTTCCCCACCCAGAGTTTCCAGTCGAGCAATTACTATGTCGACGCGGTGTTTAACACCGCCGTGGGCCCGGACACGAACCCGCCCACGGTGGTTTCGACCACGCCGGCCAACAACGCCACGGGCGCCGTAATCGGAGCCAACGTCACCGTCACGTTCGACGAGGCCCTCGACCCGGCCACTGTGTCGGGCACTACGGTGCAGCTGTTGAGCAGCGGCTCGCCGGTACCCGCCAGCGTGAGCTACGACGCCAATAGCCGCACGGCTACGCTCGACCCGGCGGCCTCGTTGAGCTACACCACGCCTTACACCATCTCGGTAAAAGGAGGCAGCACCGACCCCCGCATCAAAGACATGGCGGGCAATGCCCTGGCCGCCAACTACACCGCCAGCTTTACCACGCAGGGTACCCCCGCCCCCACCGGCTCCTCTGCCTTCGCCCAACGAAGGCCCCGGCGGTCCCATCCTGGTCATCAGCTCCTCGGGCAACCCCTTCAGCCGCTACCCCGTGGAGATACTGCGGGCCGAAGGCCTCAATGAGTTTGCCGCGAAAGACATCTCCGAAGTACGCGCCAACACCGGCCAGCTCAGCAGCTACGACGTGATTGTGCTCGGCCAGATGGCCCTGCAAGCCTCCGACGTGACCATGCTCACGAACTGGGTGACGGCCGGCGGCACGCTGATAGCGATGAAGCCCGACGCCCAGCCTGGCCTCGTTGATGGGCCTGACGCCCGCCGGCGGCACCCTCGCCGACCAATACCTGCTGGTAAACACCGCCAGCGGCCCCGGCCGGGGCATCGTGGACCAGACCATTCAATTCCACGGCACGGCCGACCTCTACACCCTGGCCAGCGGCACCACCAGCCTAGCCACGCTCTATTCCAGCGCCACCGCGGCCACCAGCAACCCGGCCGTGAGCCAGCGCCTGGTGGGCACCAACGGCGGCAAGGCCATTGCCTTCGCCTACGACCTGGCCCGCTCCGTGGTGTACACCCGCCAGGGCAACCCCGCCTGGGCCGGGCAGAAGCGCGACGGCGAAGGCACCAACATCCGCTCCGACGACATGTTCTTCCCCGATTGGGTGGACCTCAACAAGGTGGCCATTCCGCAGGCCGACGAGCAGCAGCGCTTGCTGGCCAACATCATGGTGCTGGGCAGCAAGAAGCCCCTGCCCCGGTTCTGGTACCTGCCCAAGGGCCTGAAGGCCGCCGTGGTGATGACCGGCGACGACCACGGGAGCGGCGGCACCAAAGCCCGCTTTGACTCCTACATCACCAAAAGCGCCTCCAACACGCCCCAGGCGGTAGCCGACTGGACCGCCATTCGCGGCTCATCGTACATCTACCCCGGCACGCCCATCACCGACGCGCAGGCCGCTGCTTACGAAGCCCAGGGCTTTGAGCTCAGCCTGCACCTGAACACCAACTGCGCGGTGTGGACCCCTTCTACCCTGCGCGGGTTCTTCAACGACCAATTGAGTGAGCTGGCCGCAAAATTCCCCAGCCTCTCCAAGCCCGTTACCCATCGCACGCACTGCATTGCCTGGAGCGACTGGGCCAGCGAAGCCAAAATTGAGCTGGAAAACGGCATTCGCTTCGACGACAACTATTATTACTGGCCCGAGAAGTGGGTGCAGGACCGCCCCGGCATGTTTACGGGCTCGGGCATGCCCATGCGCTTCGCGGATTTGGACGGCTCGCTCATCGACGTGTACCAGGCCACCACGCAGCTCACCGACGAATCGGGCATCACCTACTCTACCCACATCAACGCGCTGCTGGACAACGCCATCGGCTCCAAAGGCTACTATGGCGTGTTTACGGCCAACATGCACACCGACTTCCTGCAAAGCAGCATCGATGGCTCCAACACCATCATCGCGGCTGCCCAGCAACGGCAAGTGCCGGTGGTGTCGGCCAAGCAAATGCTGACTTGGCTCGACGGCCGCAACAACTCCTCGTTTGGAGCCATGACCTGGGACGCCAACAAGCTCAACTTCACGGTATCGTTGTTTAACAACGTGCTCAACATCCAGGGCATGCTGCCCGTGGTGGCCGCCGGGGGCAACTTAACGGCCCTCACGGCCAATGGCGCCCCGGTTACTTACCGCAAGGAAACCATCAAAGGCATCGAGTACGCCTTCTTCCCGGCCAACCCCGGCACGTACGTAGCTTCCTACGACGGAGCCATTACGGCCTGCACGCCGCCCACGGCCACCATCGCAGCCGTTGAGCCGGCCGCTTGCGCCGGCAGCCCGGTGTCCCTCAAGCTCTCGGCCGCCACCGGCCAGGCGCCTTATACGCTGGTAGTGAACGGCACCACATATTCCAACGTGACCGTGGGCCAGACCTTTGCCATCTTTACCCCCGGCGAGGTGAGCATCTGGGGCAGTACGGGCACCCCTGCTACGCCCTACGCTACCGACAACCAGCCCATTGAAATCGGCACCAAGTTCCGCGCTTCGGTGAACGGCACCATCACCGGCGTGCGCTTCTACAAGGGCGTGGGCAACACGGGCGCCCACGTGGGGACGCTCTGGAGCAGCGCCGGCACCAAGCTGGCCTCGGCCACTTTCAGCAACGAAACAGCCTCGGGCTGGCAGGAGGTGCGGTTTGATGCACCCGTAGCCGTGACGGCCGGCACCACTTACATTGCCTCCTACTACTCGCCCGATGGCGGGTTTGCCATCAGCCCCGGCTTCTTCACCAGCACGGGTGTCACCAACGGCCCCCTCACGGCTTTGCAGTCGGGCACCGACGGCGTGAACGGCGTGTACAAGTACGGCGGCGGTTTCCCCAACGGGGGCAACACGGCCAACTATTGGGTTGATGTGCTCTTCGCGGAAAACACCGCCGCTGGTAAGCAGACCTACACCCTGACCAGCATCACCGATGCCAACGCCTGCAACGCCACGAACACTTCGCTCAGCTCGGTGGAAGTGACACCCGGCACCGGCCCAGCCGGCACGCTGGCGGCCTCAGGCGCCGTGCAAGCCGGTCAGGACATCAACCTTACGTTCACGGCCTCGGCCGGCACCAGCCCGTTCTCGCTCGTGATTAACGGCACGACCTACCCCAACGTGACGAGCGGCACGCCCTTCAACACGGGCGTTAAAGCCTCCACATCGGGCACCACCAGCATCTGGAGCAGCACCACTGTACCAGCCACCGTGAACACCAACGACAGCAGCCCAATCGAAGTGGGTGTGAAGTTCCGCGCCGCTGTAGATGGCCAGGTCATGGGCATTCGCTTCTACAAAGGCTCGGAGAACACGGGCACGCACGTGGGCTCTTTGTGGAGCAGCACCGGCACCAAGCTGGCCACGGCCACCTTCAGCAACGAAACGGCCTCGGGCTGGCAGGAGGTCCGCTTTGATGCGCCCGTCGATATCAAGGCCGGCACACTCTACGTCGCGTCGTACTCCGCGCCGATAGGCAAGTACTCCAGCAATGGCAGTTATTTCACCACGGCTGTGACCAACGGCCCGCTCACGGCAGTGCAGTCGGGCGGTGCCGATGGTTCCAATGGAGTATATAACGCCAGCGGGCCGGGGGCATTTCCAACTTCCAGCTTCAACAGCAGCAACTACTGGGTGGACGTGGTATTTGCTACCAGCGGCGGCAACACCTTCTCGCTCACCAGCATCACCGACTCCAAAGGCTGTGTGAAGCAAGGCACCCTGCAAACGCTAACGGTACAACCCACCGCCGGCACCAACACAGCCCCCGTACTCGCCAGCATTGGCACCAAGTCGGCCACGGTGGGCACGGCCCTGAGCTTCACGGCCACGGCCACCGACGAGTCGGTGAGCACGCTGGCGTATTCGCTGGCCCCGGCCACGACGGGCGCTACGCTGCCCGCCGGTGCCCAGATCAATGCTTCGACCGGCGTTTTCTCCTGGACGCCCACTGCGGGTCAAGTCGGTTCCCACACCTTCAAAGTGGTGGTCACCGACGCGGGCAGCCCGGCCCTCTCCGATGAGGAAGCCATTACCGTGACCGTAACAGGAACCACGGCCACGGCTCAGAGCATCACGTTTACGCAGCCCCTGCCCGATGTGTCGACCTCGGCCGGGCCCATCACGCTCACGGCTACGGCTTCGTCGAACCTTCCCGTGACGTACTCGGCCACGGGTCCGGCTACTGTGAGCGGTAGCACGCTGACCCTCTCCGGCTCGGCCGGCGTGGTTACAGTGACGGCCTCGCAGGCCGGCGACGCCACCTACGCGGCGGCTACCCCGGTTCCGCGCTCCTTCACCGTTTCGGCGGCAGCCTCCACGGCTTGTTTCACCGACCAAAGCGCGGCCGATTTCCTGGCCGGCAATACCGGCTCGAACACATACCGGCCTGCCAGCGGCGGAATACAGCTCAAGCCGCAGGTAGAACAGGACTTCACGACCGCGCCGCCCACCACCGAGTGGCAAAACTTCCCCTGGGGCACTGGCGGTACCACCGCTTTCTCCGGCGGGCAGGCCGTGGTTGATGGCTCGCGCTTTAATACCGAACCCACTACGGCTACCTCGCAGCCAGGCGCTTCGGTTGAGTTTGTGGCCACGTTCGGAGCCACGGGCTTCCAGCACGTGGGCTTTGGGGCCGGCGATGATGCGGCCATGTATGCCGCGTCCACTTCAAGTTGGGCTATGTTCAGCACCGGTACTGATGCCGGAACAGGCCTAAAAGCCCGGGTGAACAATGCGGGCACGCAAACCGATGTAGTGCTGCCCGGTGCCCTGATTGGCACCGCCCACCGCTACCGCATCGATTGGAACCCGAGCAGCATCGATTTCTACATCGACGGTACATTGGCCCAGACAACTCCCGTGGCCTTGACCCTGCCCATGCGTGTGGGCGCCAGCGACTATAACGTAGGCGGCGCGACACTCAGTCTGGATGAAGTACGCCTGATGCCCTATGCTTCTCCGGGCAGCTTTATTTCGCGGGTATTTGACGCAGGCACGGCCAAGACCTGGAAAGAAGCCATCTGGACGGCCGACCAGCCCGCCGGCACTGCCGTGAAACTGTTCCAGCGCCAGGGCAGCTCGGCCACGCCCGATGCTACGTGGACGGAATTTACGGCCGTGGCCAGCAGCGGCGCCACCGTGGGCGGCAGCTCGCGCTACATCCAGTACCGCGCCGATTTGAGCACGACCAACCCCGCCCTGACACCCACCCTGCGCAGCGTGGCCGTGAACTGCGGCGATGCCCCCGCCGAGTGCCCCGCGCTGGTCTTTGCGCCCGTCACGGGCTCGGCCCTGACTGCCGCCACGGCAGGCACGGCTTACAGCCAGACTATCGCGACGACCCCCACCGGCTACACCTTCTCGGTCACGGGCCTGCCCGCCGGCCTCAGTATCAATGAAACCACCGGGGCCATTAGCGGCACCACGTCGGTAGTCGTAACCAACGCGGCCATTACCGTCACGGCAACCAAAGGGACCTGCACGGCCACAGCCAGCTATACGCTCACGGTAAGTGCCACCCCGTGGCCAACCGCGCCCCCGTGCTGGAGGCCATCAGTGACAAGACCATCGCGACGGGCCAGAAGCTGACCTTCAGCACCAAGGCCTCCGACCCGGACTTGGACCAGACCCTGACCTACTCCCTGACCGCCGGCTCCGGCGCGACCATCGACGCCAAAACGGGTGAATTCAGCTGGACGCCCACCACGGCGGGCAGCTACCCATTCACCGTGCGCGTGACCGACAGCGGCAGCCCAACCATGAGCGACGAAAAGTCCTTCTCGGTGGTGGTGACGCAGCCAACGGCCACGGCCCAAACCATCACGTTCGCGGCTTTGCCCGACGTGTCTACCTCTGCCGGGCCCATCACGCTCACAGCCACGGCTTCTTCGGGCCTGCCGGTGTCTTACACCAGCACCGGCCCGGCCAGCCTCAACGGCAACGTGCTCACCCTTTCCGGCTCGGCCGGTGTGGTCAGCGTTACGGCTTCGCAGGCCGGCGATGCCACGTATGCCGCCGCAGCTCCAGTCATCCGCTCGTTCACGGTGTCGGCAGAGGCTTCCACGGCTTGCTTCGAAGACCGCTCGGTTGCCGACTTTACCCAGGGCACAACCGACGCCAATACTGTCGTGTCGCAGAATGGCACAATTGGCGTCACGCTGAAGCCCCAGCTAGCTGAAGAATTCACCGGCACCGCTCTACCGACTGGATGGCAGTCTGCAAACTGGTCGACTGGTGGTACCGTTGCAGTAGCCAATGGCGTCTTAAGCGTCAACGGCGCCCACGCCGCCAGCACGGCCACGTTTGGCCCGGGAAGTTCGCTGGAGTTTGTGGCCACCTTCAGCGCTTCCTCCTTCCAAAATGTCGGCTTCGCGGGCAATTTCGCCTTCGATGCGCCCTGGGGGACCATAGGCACCGGCAATGGCGGAGGGGTCTATGCCTTTACCGACACGAACCGGGAAGGCGTCCTGTTGGACGGCACGCTGCTCAATACCTCGCACCGGTATCGCATCGATTGGACTGCCACCGAATTCATTTATTTCGTGGACGGTGTGCAGCAGGCGAAAATCAGTTCAACGGCGAGCACGCCCATGCTTCTTCAGGTTAGCGCATACAATGTTGCAACAGCGCTGCAAGTTGATTGGGTTAAAATCACTACTGCTTCTTCCTCGGGCAGCTTCACTTCCCGGGTGTTCGACGCGAGCACGGCCAAGGCGTGGCAAGCCGCTACCTGGACGGCCGACCAGCCCGCCGGCACGAGCGTGCAGCTGGTCCAGCGCCAGGGCAATACAGCCATGCCCGATGCCGCTGGAGCACTTTCTCGGCCGTGGCCAGCAGCGGCGCCACCGTGGGCGGCAACTCGCGCTACATCCAGTACCGCGCCGACCTGGCCACGTCCGTGGCCGGTGCCAGCCCAACCTTGCGCAGCGTGGCCTTCAATTGCGGCGAAGCCCCGCGGCTAACAAGGCTCCCGTACTCGCCAGCATTGGCACCAAGGCGGCCACGGTGGGCACGGCCCTGAGCTTCACGGCCACGGCCACCGACGAGTCGGTGAGCACGCTGGCGTATTCGCTGGCCCCGGCCACGACGGGCGCTACGCTGCCCGCCGGTGCCCAGATCAATGCTTCGACCGGCGTTTTCTCCTGGACGCCGACTGCGGCTCAAGTCGGTTCCCACACCTTCAAAGTGGTGGTCACCGACGCGGGCAGCCCGGCCCTCTCCGACGAGGAAGCCATTACCGTGACCGTTGAGGCCGCCCCCGTGGTGAACCAGGCTCCGGTGCTCGCTGCCATTGGCGACAAGACGGTGGTAGCGGCCCAGGTACTGACCTTCAAAGCCTCAGCACAGGACGAGTCGGCAAGCACCCTGGCTTATAGCCTGGGCGGCACCGTGCCTTCGGGGGCGAGCATTAATGCGGCAACTGGTGAATTCACCTGGACCCCAGCCACCGAGGGTAGTTTCCAACTCACGGTGGTCGTGACTGACAACGGTAGCCCGGCACTTGCCGACCAAGAAACCATTACTGTCACGGTAACGGCAGCCAACCAGGCTCCCGACCTCGCGACTATTGGCAACAAAACGGCGACGGTGGGCCAGGAACTGACCTTTACCGCCACGGCCACGGACGAGTCGGCCAGCACCCTCACCTACTCGCTGGTTGCCGCAGCCGGCGGAACCCTGCCCGAAGGGTCCAAGGTTAATGCCTCGACGGGCGTTTTCTCCTGGACACCTACCGCAGCCCAAGTCGGTTCGTACGCCTTCAAAGTGGTAGTGACCGATGCGGGTAGCCCGGCCCTGACCGACGAGGAAGCAATTACGGTAACGGTGAGTGCCGCGCCCGTGGTGAACCAAGCCCCGGTTCTCGCTACCATTGGCGGTAAGACCGTGGTAGCGGGCCAGGCCCTGACCTTCAGTGCCAGTGCCACGGATGCCAATGCAGGCCAGACCCTGACCTACAGCCTAAGCGGCACGGCGCCAGCAGAGGCGAAACTGGACGGCAGCACCGGTGAATTTACCTGGACCCCGGCCACTGCCGGCAGCTTCCAGCTCACGGTGGTCGTGACTGACAACGGTAGCCCGGCCATGAAGGACGAGGAAACCATTACTGTCACGGTAACGGCGGCCAACCAGGCCCCGGAACTTGCCGGGATTGGCACCAAGACCGTTACGGCGCTGACCAAGCTGACCTTCACGGCCACGGCCAAGGATGAGTCCACCAACACGCTGGTGTATACCCTGGCTGGTACCGTACCTGCCGGGGCCAGTATGACGACCGGCGGGGCCTTCTCCTGGACGCCTGCCGCAGACCAAGTAGGCGCCCACAGCTTCAAAGTGGTGGTCACTGACAGCGGCACGCCCGCACTCTCCGACGAGGAAACCATCACGGTGAACGTAACCGCGGCTCCGGTGCCCAACCAGGCCCCCGTGCTGGCAACGATTGGCAACCAAACCATCACGGTGGGCCAGCTCCTGACCTTCAAGGCAACTGCCACAGACCCGGATGCGAGCCAAACCTTGACCTTCAGCAAGACGGGGACGTTGCCGGCAGCCGCGACGCTCAATGCCAGCTCCGGCGAATTCAGCTGGACGCCTGCCGCCGCAGGCAGCTACTCGCTGACGGTGCGCGTGACCGACAACGGCAGCCCGGTACTCTTTGACGAGGAGACCATTACCATCACGGTGAACGAGGCCACTCCCACGGACATCGTGCTCAGCAGCTCGAGCGTGGCCGAAAACCAGCCCAACGGAACGGTGGTTGGCACCTTTGGCTCGGCGGCGAAAAGCACGCAAACCTTCTCCTACACCCTGGTAGCGGGCACGGGCGACACCGACAATGGCGCCTTCCAGATTGTAGGCGGTGAGTTGAAAACCAATGCGATGTTCAACTACGAAGCCAAGACCTCCTACTCCATCCGGGTGCGTTCTTCCGACGGCAGTTCCTCCGGTGGCTCCATAGAGAAAGCCTTTACCATCACGGTAAGCAACGTGAACGAAGCTCCGGTGATGGCCGCCCAAACCTTCTCGAT
This sequence comes from Hymenobacter humi, assembly GCF_042665855.1. NCBI lineage: Bacteria > Pseudomonadati > Bacteroidota > Cytophagia > Cytophagales > Hymenobacteraceae > Hymenobacter > Hymenobacter humi. The sequence continues at coordinate 3,266,615 of NZ_JBHTEK010000001.1, forward strand.
TATTGAAGGGGCCGCTAACGGAACCACGGTTGGCACGCTGGTAGCATCGGACCCCGACGCGAGCCAGACCTTGACCTACAGCATTACCAGCGGCAACACCAGTGACGCCTTCAAAATAGTAGGAAACGCCCTGCAAGTGGCCAACTCGGCTGCTCTGGTAATGGCCACCGCGCCCCAGTTTGTGCTAACGGTACAAGCTACCGACAATGGTACGCCCAACCTGAACAGCTCACTCAAGTAACGGTCTACCTCACCGTGGGCAACCGCGGCCCCGTGTTGAGCGACGTCCCGGCCACGGTAACCATTCCGGAGCTGGTGCTCTACACCTTCACGGCCAAAGCGACCGACGCTGATAAGGACGCCCTGCTATTCTCCCTGGTGAACGCCCCCACGGGTGCGAGCATCAGCAGTGCCGGCGTGTTTACCTGGACGCCGTCGGAAGCGCAGGGCCCGGGCACCTTTACCTTCAAGGTGCAGGTTTCAGATGGCAAAATCGCCACGACTCAGAACCTCACCATTACGGTGACGGACGTGTACGAGGCCCCAACCATCCTGTCCTTCAGCCCAACTTCCGGCCCGGTGGGCACGCAGGTTACCATTCTGGGCACCGACCTACTCACCACCACCGGGGTAACGTTCAACGATATTCCTGCCGCCTTCGTACCCAACAGCAACAATTCGGAGCTGGTGGCGACGGTACCCGCTGGAGCAAAAACGGGCGTTATTTCGGTAACTACGCCGTATGGCAAGGTTGTTACGACCAATAAATTCACGGTCACCCCGGCCATCACATTAATCTCGCCTGATTCGGGCCCCGCGGGCACGGAGGTTACCATCACCGGCACCAACCTGGACGAAGTGACCGCCGTGGAATTTTTCAATGGCGCACCAGCCCTCTTCACGGTGACAGACAGTAAGACTCTCGTGGCAAGGGTACCAGCAACAGCTCGCACGGGTAAAATTCTCGTGACGACGCCCAGCGGCAAAGCTCGAAGCGAGCAGTCCTTTACGGTTACTGTCGCTACTACTAATACTCCCTTGATAGTCCCTCAAATCACTTCCTTCACGCCGGAATCGGGCCCCGTAGGCACCGAGGTAACGATATACGGGACCAATCTGGATGGAGCAAAAGCAGTGGCATTTGATGGAGTACTGGCTGAGATTGTGCTTGGCTCCAACACGGCCACGCAGTTGAAAGCCAAGGTACCGGCCGGAGCAAAAACAGGCAAAATCACGGTGACGACGCCTTTGGGCATCGCCACGAGTGAGAGGCAGTTCCGCGTGACCAAGAAGGGTTCGGCACTGGTAGGCAATTCCGAACAAGCCAGCACCCAGCTTGACATGGCTGTACAACCGGCGATGCAGGAGCTGCAGGCCTACCCCAACCCCTTCCAGGGCGAATCCCATCTGAGCTTCTCGCTGGCCAAAGAGGAGCCCTTCTCCCTGGAAGTGTACGACGTGCGAGGCAGCCTGGTGCGCACCCTCGGCAAGGGCATGGCCCAGGCCGGCCAGCGCTACGAGTTCAAGCTGGAGGGCCAGGCCCTGCAGGAAGGCGTGTACCTGGTGCGGCTGGTAACCGGCTCCCAAGTGCAAACGACCAGAATTACGCTCAATAAATAGGCAAGCGTAATGCTGAAGCCGGGCGGGCGGTAGGCCAGGGAGGAATCCCTGGTTTACCGCCCGTCTTTTTCTGGGCTGAGTTGGGAATCCTGGCTTTCAACCGCTCTGGCTTTGTTCAACTACAGTAGTAGCCGTTAGTAGCCTGCTTTCGCACACCGAAGGCCGGCGATTTTTCTTGAGCCATTGGCTGCTCTACCCACCTATTACTCGGTGTACACAATGGGCCCGACTTTGGCGATGACCGTGCCCGAACTGCTGGTGGTCTTGTTGAGCAAGTAGAAATAAGCGGTGATGGGATGCCCCAGCCGGCTGTCGTTCCATACCTGGGCCAGTGGAGCCGATACTGATATCTTACCCGCCCGATTCTGAAGCACTACCGTATTTGCCGAACTCGTTCCGATGGTGAGGCCGCCGCTAGTGGTTTGAAACTGCGCGAACACTTCGAAGCCATTGCTTGATTGCTGGTTATCGGCCAGCGCGTAGGTAAGCACGGCATTGATGGTGCTAGTGGCCGACACCTTACTGCCCGCCGTGGGGTTTACCGCTTCCAGGTTGAGGGTAGTAATGACCGGAGCAGTTGGCGCAGGAGCTGGGGTTGGCGTTTCTTTTTGCAGCCCAACAAGGCCACTGCGCTGAAGAAAAGCAGCGAGGAGAAAGGTAAAGTATGGCGCATGCGTAGTGAAGGGTGAGCTCGAAAGAAAGCAGTTGGGTGCCTATGACGAATTACAAAAGGGCCTACCCGTCCCGAAATAACAACGGCATTTTTAAATTTTTCAATTGGACTAAAACAGTCTTTCCAGTTTGAGTAGCCCTGCACAGCCACTGCTGTGCAACAGGGAAAAACTTTTTTTGAAATCTCTAAATTCACTCCTATAACATGCTCATAATAAACCCATAGCAAAAACACCTTTCTCATTTGAGAAAGGTGTTTACAGTTTTGTGCAAACCTGGTTTAGGTGGTCTTTCCGTTGATTTTCGTTCAGAAAGTCCTTGTGAGACTACGATATCGGAAAGCGCGGCGACCTCATGGCCTAACACAAGCAGCAAGTTGAGCTATCGGTCGTGCTACGCCGCCGTTGGCTCGGCCGACTGCATCTTTTCGTTTTGCCGGCGCAGGCGCTGGCAGAGCACGCGCATGATGTTGCGGGCTACTTCCGGGCACTCCTCCATCACGTCGTAGAAGTCTTCCTGGTCGATGCGAAAAGCCACCACCGGCCCCACGGCCAGGGCGGTGGCAGAGCGGGCCTCGGCATCGAGCAGGGACAGCTCACCGAAAAAATCACCCTTACGAAAAGTGGTCAATTGCCGGGGACCGTCAAAAATACCCACCTCCCCTTCGCTCACGATGAACAACGACGTCCCGAGGGTTCCTTTGACGAAAATCTCCTGGTTGGGCTGAAAAACGACTTCTTTCATGATGGGCACGATGGTGCCGAGCACGTTTTCGGTGGTTTCGGCAAACAGCGTGGTGCCTTTCAGCATCAGGACACGCTCGCGCGCGGTGGCGCTGGCGGTAGGGGCTGGAGTAGTCATGAGCAGATGGGAAATATCGGGGTACTGGGCGAGCAGGTTGTCGTAGGCCGCGGGACGCACGATGGGCAGCTGCCGGAGCAATTCGACCGCACTTTCCCGGACCAAGGGGTTGGCAGAAAGCAAATGAGGGTATAGAAAAGCTACGGTAGCGGGCTGGGCGCGCCACTGCTGCAGGGCGAGGGCGATGGTCCAGGCCGAAAAAGCCGCCGCGCCGTGCCGCACGACGACGGTCTGGATGGGTTCGGCTGAAACCAGGGGCCCAGCAGGTCGTCGAATTTCTGCACCTTCTCGCGGAGCCGGCCCACGTCCAGCATCGCCTGCAGGCCCTGGTAGAGGGGCCGCGGAATCAGATTATCCAGGATTTCGAGGGCGTTGGCCTGGCGCTCGCCGGCCGAGTGGGCCACGCCGCGCTGGGCGTCTATCATGGGCTGGCGCTCATACACCTGCATGAGGAGGCCAAAAATGCGCTGCTGCCCTTTGCGGAGCTCGTAGCGCAGGGCACTGCGCAGCTCGGTGTTGCCGGCCACCATCCCGTGCAGCAGCTGCTGGGCCAGCTGCATCTCCTCTTCCACCAGGCGCAGAAACATGTGCTTATCGGCGTGCTCAGTGGCAAAACTGCTCAGGGCGCGCAGGGCCGCGGCCCGGCCCAGCAAATTGGGCCCTTGGGCCACCTCCAGCAGCAACTGGCGCGCGGCGGGCGTGGCCAGGTGGGCGCATACCTGGGTCAGATTGTGCAGCGCCCGCCCCTCGGCTTCCCGGGCCAGGGCCTCCCGGAGCTGGGGCAGCACCGGAGCTCCAATCCGGACCAGGGCATTGGTGGCGGGTTGCAGTACGGCTTTGTCGCGCAGCAAGGCGATTAGTTGGGCTATCAGGGCGGGGCTGGGGGCCGAGGCCGCTGCCTGCCCGGCGGCTTGCACCAGGGCGGGGTCGGGGCTGTGCAGGCTGGCCGTCACCAGGCTCAACCTGCTGCTCGGGGGCGAGCAGGTCGCAGAGCGCGAGCCCGGCCAGGCGGGAGCTGGGGTCGGGCGAGGCCACCAGGGCGGCGAGGCTGGCCCGGGCCGGAGCGTCGGTGCCCGCCACTTCCAGCCGGCCGCGAATCGCGCCTTTGCGCACGGCCAGGTCCGGATTTTCCAGCAAATCGGTGGCGTTGGGGGCGTGGCTGGCCAGGCGGCTGGCTGCTTCGCGCAGCACGGGGTCGGGGTCGTGCAGGGTGAGGCGGCGCAGCAGGGCCACGTTGGCCTGCTTGCCCAGCAGGCTGAGCACGCGGTTCCGCACGCGGCTGTCGGCGTGCCGGAGCAGGTCTTCGGCATGCTCCACCAGCGCGCCCGATTCGGCTTTCTGCAAATAGTCGACGGCCTGAATGGCTTCTTTAGCGTCCGGGCGCGGCGCTTCGCGGGCGGGCGTCGTGTCAGCGCCCGGGTTGGGCTGAACGGCGGCGGTGAAGCGCAAACCCAGCGCACTCTTCAACTCGTCGATGTATTTCCAATAAGTGCGCTGCAGCAGGAATACCGCGGCCAGCAGCAGCAGCCCCATCCACACAAAGGGCACCCACTGGTTGAGGCCGGGGTTCTGGTGCAGGCCCAGCAGCAGCGCGCCGCCCAGGCCCAGGCCCAGCGGCTCGTAAAACCCCTTCACCAGGGCGTGGCCTTCGAGGCGCTCGGGTGCCGCCAGGGGCTGAAACAGCACCAGAAACACGGGCTCGAACACGGCCCGGCGCAGCACTTCCAACACCAGGTATAGCCCGCCAAAATAGGTGGTGAGCACGGCGGGGCCCACGTCGGCCAGCTGCAACACCCCAAACAGCAGCAGCCCCGTGAGGGCAATGAGCGGCAGCAAAGCCAAGGTCCAGCGCACCCCGAGCCGGTCGAGGCTGTGCCGCGAAAAGCCGAGCTTGAACACCATGGCCAGCAAATAGGTCAGGGCCAGCACGCCACCCACGTACTGCAGAATAATGGTCTGGTCCTGAAGCTTGTACTTGACGTTGAGAAAGAACAGGTACTCCACTCCCACCGCCACGGTGGCAATGGCCGTGAGGCTGAGCCCCATGGCCCGCACCAGCGGGCTGGCCCCAAACAGGCGCTGAAACAGCGGCCGCCGCTGTGGTTCAGGCTCGGGGGCGGGCTCCGGCCGGGCCGCTGCCTGGGCCCTGAAGGTGGCCCGCTGAATAAACAGCGCCGCCAGGTACGCCACCGAGGCCGTGAGCAGCAAGACCAACAGCGTGCTGTTGGCGTGCACAAAAATGGCGATGACAGCACCGAGGGCCTTGGCCGGCATGTCGCCAGAGCTGATGACGCTGAACAGCCGCCGGCCCTGCCGCACGTTGAACACGACGGCCGACATGCCCCAGAATTCCAGGTTGGTGAGCAGATAGATGAGGCGGTAGCCCACCATGATGGCCACGGCGGTTGCCACGCTCGGCCCCCGCAACAGCAGCAGCCCCAGCACCCCCGTGATAACCACGGCCGCCAACAGCGCCCGCGCGGCCACTTGCCGCAGCAGCTGGCGCTCCTCGAAGTGGGCATACACCCGGCCCACCACCATCATGGCCACCGCGCCCAGGCAGTAGGCCAGCGGCAGGTTGCGCTCCGGATGCTCGGCCAGCAAAATGACGTTGGCCGCCACGTACACGAGGATGGTGCCGATGCCCAGCAGAAAATTGTGCGCAAAAAACAGCCAGACCGTCTTGGTCTCGCGGGGCCGAACTCCCAGAAAACGATACCACTTTTCCATGATAGTTCTGCTGTTCAAACCAGCCGGCGGGCCTGCGCCGGCTATCAGTGCAAGGCGCGCTTTTTGATGAGGCCGCCTTTCATGTCGCTCACGCTTTGGGTCACGATAAAAGCCCCGGGGTCGATTTTGCGAATCTCATCCGTCAGCCCCACCACTTCCAGGCGCGTAACCACCGTGAACACCGCCTCCACTTTCAGGCGCTGGTGCCCGTGCGTGCCGTACCCCTGGGTGCACTCGAAGACGGTGGCGCCGCGGTGCATGCGCTCGGTAATCATGCGCCGGATTTCGGTGCTGTGAAAGGAAATAACCGTGAGGCCCGTGTATTCCTCGATGCCCACCAGGATGAAGTCCACGGTTTTGGCCGCCGACAAATACGCCAGTATCGAGTACAGAGCCGTTTCCATGGAGAGCAGCCAGGCCGCTACGCTAAATATAATTATGTTGATTATCAGCACAATATCGCCGATGGAGACCGGCAGCTTGCGGCTCAGGTAGAGCGCCAGGATTTCGGTGCCGTCGAGCACGCCCCCGCCGCGCATGGCCAGCCCAATGCCGGCCCCCAGGAAGAAGCCGCCAAAGACGGCAATCAGCAGCTTGTCGTGCGTGAGCACGGGGAACGACACCACCAGCAGCGCCCCCGACAGCGCCAGGATGGTGAGCAGGGTTTTGAGGGCAAACTTTTGCCCCAAATGGTAGTAGCCCAGGATGATGAAGGGGATGTTGATAACGATAATGAGCAGCGAGAGCGAAATGCCCGTCAGCTGACTCACCAGCAGGGAGATACCCGTCACGCCGCCGTCGATAAAGCCGTTGGGCAGCAGGAAGCCCTTCAGGCCCAAAGCCGCCGAAAACACGCCCGCGGTCAGGAGCATGCCCTGCACCACTTGGCGCGCCCACCGGTGCGCAAAGCGCTGCAGTCCTCCTTTTTCGGCAGGCCCGGCCTCCGCCCGAAGGGGCGCCGCAACGGCTGGCTCGGCGGCCTGCCCGGTGCGCAGGCTCGGCGGGATAAATTCTTCGAGTAACATGGTAACCAGCCAATGCCAAGTAGTTCCAACGATTAATTGCCCAGGCTACCAGCAAAATGGGGATGCCCCACGACCCCAGCATCAGCAGCACGCATTGCCCGGCCCGTGGGGCCGGTACCGAAGAGCCAAAGGCGTGGGGCAGGGCCTGGATACCCGAATGCCTGCGCGACGCGCCTGTTTCGCCTCCTGCTTCCATTCAGGAGACCCCGAGGACAGGCTTTATAGCCGCGCCACCACGAAACTACTGGCTAGCTGCGCCGTAGCAACGCCCAAAAACCCACTCAATATATCGAATTAATTTAAGAAAACGTCAGAATAGTCCTCATTCACACCACTGATGCCTTCTTCATCACGGGCAATGAGGTGGTGAACTGCGTGTACTGGCCCTCTTCGCTATCGACGCGCATCGAGCCGCCGTGGCCTTTGGTGATGATGTCGTAGCTCAGCGAGAGGCCGAGGCCCGTGCCCTCGCCCGTGGGCTTGGTGGTGAAGAAGGGTTGGAAAATCTTGTCCCGCACTGCTGCGGCGATGCCGTTGCCGTTGTCGCGCACCTGAATCTCCACGGCGTTTTCGGTGCGCCGGGTGTGCACGCTCACTTCGGGGCGGTAGTCCGCGCCGGCTTGTTTGCTTTTGGCTGCCACAGCGTAGAAGGCATTGGTCAGCAGGTTGAGCAGCACACGGCTCAGGTCCTGGGGCACCACTTTAAGGGGCTTTAGGGAAGCGTCGAAGTCGGTGGTAAGGGTGGCGTTGAAACCCTTGTCCTTGGCCCGCCAGCCGTGGTAGGCCAGCTGCAGGCACTCGGCCACCAGGGCGTTGAGGTCGGTGGACTGGCGCTGGCCGTTGCTGGTGCGGGAGTGTTCCAGCATGCGCTTCACAATGAGGTCGGCGCGGTGGCCGTGCTCGTAAATCCTGGTCTGGTTTCGGCTCAGCTCCAGCAGCAGCTCGTCGATGGTTTCCTTGCCGCCCGCCGAAAGGTGCTCCTTCGCCAGCTCCTGTTCCAGCTCGGCCACGAGCTCCACGCTGAGCTCCGAAAAGTTGGTGACGAAGTTGAGCGGGTTCTGGATTTCGTGGGCCACGCCCGCGGTGAGCTCGCCCAAGCTGGCCATTTTCTCGCGCTGCACCAGGCCGGGCCTGGGTGGCCTGCAGCTCGGTAAGGGTGCGGCCGAGGGTGTCGCGGTGGGTGGCGATTTCGAGGTTCTTCTCGTTGAGGTGGCGGTTGGTGCGCCGCTTCAGAAAGATGTTGCGCAGCAGCAGGGCCGCGATGAGCACCGCCCCCACCAGCCCGGCCAGCAGGCCGTAGAGCTGCTGGCGCTGGCGGGCCGCCGTTTGGGCCTGCAGCTGCCGGGTTTTGGTGAGCAAGTCAATCTGGGCTTGCTTCTTGTCCAGCTCGTAGCTGTAGCGCAGGGCGCTGGTGCGGCGCTGCGTGTCCTCGCCCGAGAGGGTGTCGTTGTAGGCCATGTGCAGGTTGCGGTAGCGGTAGGCCTGCTCAAAATTGCCGCGCCGGGCATACGCCTCGGCCAGAATATCGGCCGCTTTGCGGATGTTGTCGGCATTGCGCGGCTGCTGGCTGAGCGCGAGGCCGTGGTGGGCCAGGGCCAGGGCACTGTCGGGCTGGCGGGCCAGCAGGTAGGCCCGGGCCAGCATCAGCTGCACCATGGGCAGGTTGTAAGCGTCGTGAGTGGCCTGCACCAGTTGCCGGGCCCGCAGGCCGTGCGCCAGCGCCTGGGTGGAGTTGCCCTGCAGGCCGTACACTTCCGCCAAACTGGTTTCGTTGCCCGTTTCGCCCGACGTGTCGCCCAACTTGCGGCTCAACGCCAGCGCCCGGTGGTAGTAGCCCAAGGCCTGGGGCCATTTTTTCAGGTTCTGGTACGAATTTCCCAGCCCGTTCAGGGCCGTGAGCACCACTTGCTGGTCGCCGGTCTGCTGGCCGCTTTTGAGCACCGCCCGTAGCATGGGCACGGCTTCGTCATAGCTGCCCATCACAAAGTAAGTATTGCCCAGATTGGCTTGCAAGCGGGTTTTGGTCAGCGCGTCGCCGGCCTTTTCGGCCAGGGGCAGGCCTTTGAGGGCGGCGGCCACAGCGGGCGTGAGGTTGCCCTGCAGCATGTGCACGAGGCTGACCTGCAGCCAGGATTTGCCCTGCCCCGAGCGGTCGGCGCGGCGCTCATACAGCCGTTGGGCCCGCAGGGCATACGCCAGTGCTGGCTCAAACTGGTTTTGCCGCCGATGCCCGATGCTGGCGGAGAGCAGCGCCTCGCCCTCGCCGGCGGCATCGTGCAGCTGCCGGGCCAGGGCGAGGGCCTGCTGGCTCAATCTGGTTGCCTGTGGGGCGTCCGTAGCGCGCAGCTCCGCTGCCAGCGCGAGCAGCCGCCGAACACGGGTGGTGTCCTGGCCCGGGTGTTGCCGCAGCAGCTGGCGCAGGCTGTCGACTGGCGTCGTTTGGGCGGGCGGCGGCAGCGCAAAAGCCAGCAGAAGCAACACCAGAAGAGGGTTCATGCTCAGGTACTAAAAGACAAGACTCGGCGGAGACTTTTTTGCAGGCTCTCCAGCTGCGGGATAAGGGCCAGTAGGCCGCAGCAAGCCATTTGGCAGCTTATTGATTTCACAGTCATGGCCTGAGCTTCTCGGCACTGCCCGCGTTTTCATGGTCTGGCTTCAGTAGTTGGGGTTGTGAATCACGCCTAAGGAATCGGCACCTTCCAAGGCAGAGTCTGTTTTGCTATCATTGACGATTAGGAAGACGCTAAAGAACTTGATTTCAGGCCCTTTTACATTATCGTCTTTCCCGGAGTATTCTGTCAGTTTATACTCGGTTCCATTGGGCACCAAATTGAGCGTTTGTAATAAGCCTTTGTATAGTGCCTTGTATTCTTCCTCAGTTTTACAGTGGATAAAGGCCTGTTTACCACTTCCTTGCCCGGGCTCCAAATCAAGAGCATTGCCATTATCGCCCCATTTCCTTCCTTTAGAGAGGTTTGAATGACCTGCCCCGAGTCGCTCTGCAATTAACTCAATCAACTTCGGCAAAACTGAATCAGGAGCTTGAAGAGTGGTATCCATTTTCGGTGGGCTAAGGGAGGTGTACTACCTCAGAAAGTTGAATAATTCACCTAATATAGTGTAATACTTTAACTTAACCATCAAATATTGATATCAAATAAATCTTTCCATCGACTCTGATTGCGCTATTTCAACGAACAAGCTGAAGAAATTATGTATTAATATTTTTCTATTATTTAATAAAAAACAGCTAGATTTGATTACTTAACTCTGACGTGTAGCCATTCGCTGAGCTATTCCGTAGCAGTGCTTTTTACCTTATTATCCTTCTCTATGCGTCACTCCTACCTTCTTTCTCTTGCCCTGCTGATGGGCTGCGCCGCTACCGAGCAGCCGACTTCCGAAGCGCCGACTACGAGCCCGGCTTTCAGAACCGAACGTGCCTTCGATGTGCCCGCCCTGCTGGGCATGAACGCCGACCAGATTGCCCAACCCTTAACCGGCAAATCCATTCGGCCCGACCACGACCGCACGCCCCGGGAAACGGCCGCCGGCGAAACCGAAGCCCTCTACACCTACTGGCACGACACTACGGCCCTGGTGGTCAGCTACAACCCCGCCACGCTGCACGTCAACAGCTACTTCGTGAAAACCAAGTCGGGCCGCACCTCCGATTACAACACCCTGCTCAAGCTGGCCAACGTGAGCCGCTTCGATAAGCGCATGGTCATTGAGCCCATTGCCTCGGTGAGCAATCCGCAGCTGTACACCGGTGTGAAGCTGGTTCCCCAGCAGTAGCTCGTTGCCCTACTTCGCCCTTCTCAACCAAGCCGTTAGATGGTGGCTATAAGGAGTGGCGAGTCGAATTAGAAGTGAGACCTGAACAAGGGTCAAGCAAGGCGATGTCGTCTGCTAAGAAGTAGGTTTGTGGGGCGCAATGCCGCTTTTTGCGCGCCTTACTCCTCGTTTTTACTGCTGCTTCACGTGCCCGATACCGCTTCCGCTGCTGGCCCCTCCGGCCCCACCCTCAACGATTTTGCCAGCTTCTACCTCTACGGCCTCACCAATGACCCTTACCAGCAATCCGCTGATATTGGGAAGTTTGGCGAGTTGTTCAGCCTCGTCTTTGGCACCCACGGCGGCCTGAGCATCGGCAGCTCCTTTCACCCCTACCAGCTGCTAAACCCGGCGGGCGTGTCGGTGTGGTACACGGCCTATGCCCAGTTTTACGCCCAGCCCAACCGCATCGAAATGTTTGGGGAGATGACCCTCGAGCAAGCCCAGTTTCTGGTGGCGCCGCCGGCTTCATTTGCCGAGTTCAATGTGTGGCCCGACACCCGGCTCACCAGTACAGAAAACCCGGTTTTCGGCCGTTATATCCCCTTCGTGCTGCCATTTCTGGTGCGCAAAAGTCCGGAGGCCCTGCGTTGGGACGCCGAGTTTGCGGCCGCCAACGGCGACCGGGAGCGCCTGGGCTGGTATCTGGAGGCCGTTAAGGAGGCCATCAAATTTGTGCAGCCCTCCCCGGCCTTCGTGCTGGGCTTCGGGGAGTTCGATGAACAACACCCCGAGCGGCTGATTGACCGGTTTATGAGTTACCGCGACCTGCTCAGGTAGCAGACTGCTGCTCCAGGCCCAGACAAGCTCCAGTCTTGACAGGATGATACAATATTGCTACAATAGTCTTGTCGCTATTTTCTCCTCCCGTTGCTTATGTTCTGATTAAGCGTGCATTAAGCACACGTCAGACCTTAAGCGACTTGGATATAGTTTGTAAATATTCAGGACAACACGGTCGGGTTTATCCTGACCGCCAGTTACTTTTGTTGGCTCAATTAATCGTAGGTTGCCTGCAATCTTCATCTGCTCGTTTATTTTAATCCCCCTATGCCCACTTTTCCTCTTTTGGTACGCCGTCTACTCACCATTTGCCTGCTGAGCCTGCTGGTCGGCACCGCCATGGCCCAGCCCACCGGCAAGGCCGCTAAAGGCCGCAAGCGCTACACATTCGCCCAGAAAGACGCCGTGTCGCCCTACGTACAAAACGTGACCAAAAACACCGACGAGGAGCAGGAGGTCGACGGGTCCTTCACGCGCCTGGGCTACCGTTCCTACACTGATTTGCTGACCGAAGTCAACGCCCTCAAGAAGCTGAAGGACTGGGCCGATACCACCTACCAGCGCCGTGTAGCCGCCATTCCCGCCGGCGGCGCCCTACTAGTCACCATTCACCGCCAGGGCCCTAAAAACGCTGATTTAGCTAACCTCACGCTCACCGTGACCTCTAAAGACGGCAAGGAAGTGTTTGCCCAAACCCTGGAGCCCGGCAACGGCCGTTTCTTCGGCCGCGACCTCTACCAGGCCCAGCGTGCTATTCCTTTCCCAAAAATGGATGCCCAGGAGCTGACCGTGAGCATCCGCGACGCCAAGTTGTACCAGACGTTCGATTATATCCTGAACCTGCCAGCGGCGCAGTAAGGTAAACCTCACCCCCGGCCCCTCTCCAAAAGAGAGGGGAGCCTGACGTTAATCCAATGCAAAAGCCCCGGTTCAATTAAGCCGGGGCTTTCTGTTTTTAGAAATTGAGCTAACCCTTGTGTCGTGGCTCCCCTCTCTTTTGGAGAGGGGCCGGGGGTGAAGTTCCGCCGCTACTTCCGCAGCCGCACCCACTGCACGGCAATCACCGTTTTGGCATCCTGCAGCGGCTCCGCCACCAGTACCTCCCATGTGAGGTCCACCATTTCAATATTTTCGTTTTCCTCAACCAGGCCGCCGCCGCCGTCGCTGCGGTGGCTGACCTCGGCGTAGTACACGGTAATTAACTCGGAGCCTGGTGCCTGGCGAGGGCCACATGTCCACGATTTTCTCCAGCTTGTCGATTTCGTAGCCCAATTCCTCGTGAATCTCGCGGCGCACAGCCGTGTCGGGGGTTTCGTCGCCGTCTATCATGCCGGCGGCTATCTCCAGGATTTCGGCTTCGGGGCCGATGCGGAACTGGCGGGTGAGCACGTACACCTGCCGGTCGGTGTCGAACACCAATGCAGCCACGGCTTTGCCGGGCGCAAATTGCTCGCGCTTGAGCTGCGCGTCGCCGTCCTGAACGATTAGTTGGTTGACTTTGTAATGACCGTTGAATACACGGGTTCGCTCGATAATCTCCATGGTGGGGATGCTATGTTGTATCTTTGTTGAAACCAGGGCCGCCGTCGGAGCAGCCCGCCGCCCGGCTGTGCCGGGCAAAGCCCCGCGCCTCGGCTGCCTCCGCAAGTAAGCGCACCTCACCCCAACTTCTCTTCATTCAGGGAACACGACGGCCTCCGACGAGCCGCCAACCCCGCCCACGCCTGGCGCAGTCCGGCGTGGCCATGCCCGCCTATGCCAACGCATCAGGCGCACCCTACTGCTCTGCGGGCCCTTGTCTGCCAGACTCCTAACTTAAGTACCCAGTACCAAACACCACACATGACGTTTGACGATTTAAATCTGATTGACCCTATCCTCAAAGCCCTCAAAGAGGAAGGATACACCACCCCCACCCCCATCCAGGAGCAAGCCATTCCGCACGTGCTCGAAGGCAAAGACCTGCTTGGCGTGGCCCAGACCGGCACCGGCAAAACGGCGGCTTTCACCGTGCCCATTCTGCAAGTATTGCACCGCACGGCCCAGGTTTCGAACCACGCCCCGCGCGCCATCCGCTGCCTCGTACTCACGCCAACGCGTGAGCTGGCCATCCAAATCAACGAAAGCTTCGGCGCCTACGGCCGCCACTTGAGCCAGATTCGCCACACCGTCATTTTCGGCGGCGTGGGCCAAAACCCCCAGGTTGCGCAGCTCAAGCGCGGCGTGGAGGTGCTCATCGCCACTCCCGGCCGCCTGCTCGACCTCATGAACCAGGGCTTCGTGGACCTGCGCCAGGTAGAAGTGTTCGTGCTCGATGAAGCCGACCGCATGCTGGACATGGGCTTTATCAACGACATCAAGCGCATCCTGCCCAAGCTGCCCGCCAAGCGCCAGACGCTCTTCTTCTCGGCCACCATGCCCGGCCAGATTCAGGAGCTGGCCAGCACCATCCTGCGCCCCAACCCGGTGCGCGTGGCCGTGACGCCCGTCAGCAGCACCGCCGATACGGTGACGCAGTCCGTGTACTTGGTTGAAACCAACGACAAGCCCGCCCTGCTCCGCCACATTCTGGAAGACAAAGGCATCAAGCGCGTCCTGGTATTCACCCGCACCAAGCACGGCGCTGATAAAGTAGTAAAAGCCCTGGCCGCCAACCAGATTCAGGCCGAAGCCATCCACGGCAACAAGAGCCAGAACCACCGCCAGCGCGCCCTGTCCAACTTCAAAGCCGGCAGCACCCGCGTGCTGGTGGCCACCGACATTGCCGCCCGCGGCATCGATGTGGACGAGCTGACCCACGTTATCAACTACGAAATTCCGAACGAGCCCGAAACCTACGTGCACCGCATCGGCCGCACCGGCCGGGCTGGGGCATTCGGCACCGCGTTTTCCTTCGTGGAAGACGAGGAGCGCGCCTACCTGCAGGACATCCAAAAGCTCATCAGCCGTCAGATTGACGTGGAAGCCGAGCATCCGTTCACTTCGGGCCGCATCAAGCCCGTGATGCTGCACGGCAACGAGCGCATCATCCGGCCCAAGGGCCCGGCTGGTCGTCCGGCCCGCTCCGGTCCCCGCGAAGGCGGCAATGGTGGCGGCCGTTCGGGCGGTGGCCAGAGCAGCGGCCGCTCCGGTGGCAGCAACGCCAGCAGCCACCGCGCTCCGGCACCGGCTGGCGCCGGCAATTCGGACACCAACCGTCGCTTCGGCAGCGGCGGCGCCCGCGTGAACACCGGCGGTAGCGCTGCCGGCGGCAGCACCGGTGGTGGTGGCCGTCGCGATGGCGCCCGTCGCCCGTCGCGTGGGGGCGACTCGGCTGGCCCGCGTCGCAGCTCTTTCTAAAGAGCTTCCTTTAAAATAAGCAAAACAGCCCGGAAAACTTTTCCCGGGCTGTTTTGCTTTTTAGGGCAGATTACGTGCTTACCCGCGAATACTTTACCCCCGCTTGCCCATGGCTCAGTCCACGCTTCCCGTTATCCAGGCCCTGCGCGACACGGCCCACCGCCTCGCCACCCAGGCACCCTACCAATGGGGCCACATGGGCAGCTGCAACTGCGGCCACCTCGCCCAAACCGTGACGCGTCTCACCAAAGCCGAAATCCACGCCCGCGCCATGCAGCGCTACGGCGACTGGGAGCGGCAGCTCATCGACTACTGCCCCACCAGCGGCCTACCCATCGACCAGACCATCGACGAGATGCTGGCCCTGGGCTTCTCCCGCGCCGACCTCACCCACCTGGAGAAGATTTCCGACCCCACCATCCGGGCCGCCATACCTTTTGAGCGCCGCGATGCCCTGCGCCACAATCAGCGCGACGACGTGGTGCTCTACCTCCGCACCTGGGCCGACCTACTGGAGCAGGACCTGCTGGCCGGCATCACCCTGCCCAGCTTCAGCTCAACACCCGTACCGAGCCCGGCCTTAGAGGATGTAGCTCCCGTTAAATAAACGCAAAGCCCCCGGTCGTGCTTCCGCACCCGGGCGGGCCAGCCCAACTGAAAACTGCAACACGCAAAAAGCCCCTGCCAAACTTCGGCAGGGGCTTATGTTTTTATATAGAGTGGCAGCCAGCTCAATTTCGAGGCAGCTTGCCGTAGGGTTCCTAATTAACGGGTAACGTTGGAGCGCTGGGCTTCGCGGTAACCTTCGGCGCGGTGGGCGCGCTTGAAAGCGGCGTCGGCCGACGGGTCTTTCTCAGCGTCGGGGGCCTGGGAGCAAGAGGCCGTCAGGAACATTGCCGCGGCAGCGGCCAACCAAAGATTTGTGCGGGTCAGTTTCATGCTGCGAAGGTAACCGCTCCGCTTCAATTCGACAACCACCGGGGCCGGATGAAGCCGGCGCATGTTGCCCTTTTACGGGCCGTCCAGCTCCAAACCGCTTGCCAGCTCAAGTCGTAAATAGAGCGCAAAGCCCCTATTAAGAGCATTTACAATTGACAACAATTCGTTTCTAACGGGTTTATGCTCTCGCTGTCCACACTCTTCCAAGTTCACTCCAGCTTCGGCATTCAAGCCTACGGCCAGACCTTGAATTGCTGGGCCAACTCTCACTATCCTATCGCCCGACCCCCTGATTCCGTCGCTCAGCAAGTTAGCATTTGGCAAGCTGCGCATTCTTCAGCACTAGCATTTATCGCAGCTTGGCTCCGGCTTATATTCTTAGCACCCTTTAGCAGCGCGCTAAGATGAAGGGGTGAGAATGAGGGAACCAAGGCTTTAGCTTTCACCCTATCAAAAAATCATTTGCAACTTCTGTTTTGTGTTGCATTACAACCTGATTCAACACTTTCATTAGCTAAGTTTATACTAATGAATTACAGCAGTTTACACAAATAGATTATGATACATTTGCTCCTCTAACTTTTCATCTACCAAACTTAGTATCAATTGAAGCGCTATATTAGGATTTATAGCTAACAACAGTTATTCAATGGACTAAGCCAATCCTATCAATAATCGTCTACTGGACAGACTGACAAATTGTGTTAGTCCAAGAAATGGAAATTAGATGGAAAGCTAAACTGCACCATAGCCAGCATGGCTTAGCCCAATCCAGGCCAGAACTTGACAAGGGTGAAATCCACTCCTCGCATTCACTCTACTCCTATTATTAAGGACACTCAATCCGTCTACTATCCCCCCCATTACTCCAACACGGCCTGTATTCGCTCATCTACACCGGTACACCAGCATAGTGTTTCGGGCTGCCTGTTATAAAGAATAACAGCAGCATGACTACCCCTCGTAATTGAACTTAAGTGGCGCCGCTTAAAACGGCACTACCTACCTGGCCTGGCTACTCTGGCTGGTAGTCCGTAAAGGAGCCGTCGCGGTAAAAAATCACTATCCGCCGGATAGGCTTTTCAGTTCCGGCAATCAGCGCAGCGGCGGTAGAGGGTGCAGCAATACCAATAGAAGCAGGGGTACTTGGCGTAGCCAGTGCCTCAGGGAGCAGAGTTCGCGCAGGTTGGGGCACCGCACCGGCAGGCGGCGCGGATGTGACTACCGGAGCATCCGGGGTAGCCTGTGGGGCTGGTTCAGAAAGTGCTTTCTGCGGGGCGGACGCTGCTTTGGCTGGCCCAGCCGCGAAGCGCTTGGGTGCAGGCATAGCCACGCTGGCTGAGCTAGCCACTTGTCTTACAGGGCTTACAAGGCTTACAGGCTGCCGACGAGGACGGGCGAGCGCGGGTGGCGTCTCCGGGCTTGGGGCTTCAGCAGGAAGCCCTACAGCCACTTCCTCGGCATGCTGCTGTACCGGTAAAGGTGGCGCTGGAGGTGCTGGTGACGTCGCTACTGCTTGCGGGGGGCCCGCAGCTAGCATAGGGCCGGTGCCATTGAGGAGCCAGGGCATCGACAAATCGGGCATGGCGGCCAGAATCCGCTGTACTACTTCCAGACTGGGCTTGTTGCGGCCCGACAGAATATGGCTGACAATGGGTCGAGCAATGCCGATGGCATCGGCAAATTGAGTAGGAGTAAGCTGACGGGTTTCCAGCAGCATCCGGATACGCTCGACCATAGCATTTTATTTGATTACAAATCTACCGAATAAATTTTCATAATGCAGAAAAATATTTTTACAGCCCCTTGCATTATGTTACAATTGTTTTATATGTTTGCATTACATTTGTAAAACACCGGTAAACATCATGAACGAGACCCTATATTCGGCCGTTATAATTGTAACCAATTTGGCCAGTGTGTGTATTGCTTGTGGAGTTATTTTTATGGTAAAGCATAAGAGCCCGCCAACTGTGAAGTTGACGGGCTCTTATATTTCCTGGCTTCGCCTAGACAACCAAGCCAGGGAGCAGCGGCCGTTGCGGAACCGCTTAATCGAAATACTCGCGGGCTAGGGTCTTGTCGTGGCCGTAGATGTCGTGGCGGAAGTGGGGGTGCCCGTCGGCATCGGCCCAGGCCGTGAAATACACCAAATACACGGGCAGCTTCTCTTTTAGCGTCACGTACTTTTCGCGGCGCTGCGAGATAGTATCAAGAATGGTTTGCTGGTCCCAGCCCGGCTTATTACGGAGGAGGTAAGTAGCCAGTTTGATGGGTTCCTTGACCCGCACGCACCCGTGGCTGAAGCTGCGGGTGGCCTGCGAAAACAGCTCGTCGTGGGGCGTGTCGTGCAGGTAAATGTCGTTGGAGTTCGGGAAAATAAACTTCACATCGCCCAGGTCGTTCTTCGGACCGGGCCGGCGGCGCAGGGTATACTTGAAGGTTTCCTGGGTGACATTGGCCCAGTCAATGGTGCTGGGGTCAACCGGCGTGGCCTTGTTGCCCCACCCTTTCACCACCTCCATGTCGAGGCGGTCGAGGTAGTTGGGGTTGGCCACGAGCTTGTCGCGCAGCTCGTTTTCGATGATGCTGAAGGGCACGTTCCAGTAAGGCGAGAGCACCACGTACTCCAGCTTGTCGCTGAATACCGGGGTTTCGTTCAGGGCTTTTCCAACGATGACGGGCATCCTGAAGACCTCCTTTTCGTTCTCCACCACGTGCAGCATGTACTCCGGAATGTTCACGAGCAGGTAGCTTGGCTCGAAGCGCTTGGGGAGCCAGCGCCAGCGTTCCATGTTCAGAATGATTTGGTCGATGCGGGTACCAATGGGCACGTTGAGCTCACGCAAAGTCTCGCCGCTGACGATGCCATCGGGCTTCAGGCCGGCGTCCTCCTGGAAGGTTTTCACGGCACTCACCAGCTCCGGACCGTAGAGCTCACCAACGGGCGCACCCGCCGATTTGCCGGCGCCTGCGCTATCCCTAAGCGACACGGGACGGGCAGTGACCGGAGCGGTGGGCTCGCCACCGCCGGCCCCGCCCAACAGGCGCTGGCGCAGCGCTGCCACGGCGGGCGACGACTGCCCCGGACGGAGCTTCAAATTGGCTGGCAACACCGGCCAACCGCCGGCGCGCTCCTGCTCGCGGTAGGCGGCCAGGGCTTTCTTCAGGTTGGTATACTCGGGGTGCAGCGGGGCAAATTCGTAGTAGTTGTAGCGGCTTTTGCGCTCGCCCAGGAAGGTGAGCAAGGCCTTGTGGAGCTTGATTTTATTGGGCTTCACCTGCCACGCGGTGTTCTTGGAATCGCGCGGATTGGCGATGCCCCGGTAGAAATCGGAAGCCCATTTCAGGTAGGTACCGGTCAGCGCCACATCAATCTGGCGCTCGAGCGCATTACGCTTCGCGGTGTCGGATTTGGCCTGCTCTAAGTCAGCAAAAAGCTTCTTAAAATCCTTTACCTGGTAGTCTTTAGGGTTCAGGCCTTCATCCTGCGCTTTAGCAATGGTTTCTTGCAAAGTCTGGACCTGAGGCACGGGCTGGTGGTTCTTAAACCAGCCCAACTGGAACTTTCGCTCCCGGTAAAAGCGGCGCGCCGAAAGCAGCTGCGGCTTGAACGCCGGCTCGGCCCGGAGGGTATTGATGATGTACGTGCTATCGAGGCGCGGCTGCGGCCCAACCGGGCCCGAAGAGAAGAGCCCGCCGCCCTGCTCGGTGGCCGACCCACTCTTGTCGGAGCCGCACGACTGCAGCGTAGCACTACCGAGCGCTACCGAAAGCAGCACCCACAGCAGGGAAGAAATACGAAACAAAAAAGACATTGAAGGAAGTAAAGCGAAAAGAACAAAGGCCTGGGCAGTCGCCGCAAGCTGGACATTGTACTGCCAAGCGGGAAGCGGGGTTGCGCCGGCCACCCGGAGGTAGTCCTTATGCAAAGTACGCACCCATCGGGCAGAGCTTGTGCTTCGAAGGGCGGTAATCATGCCAGCTTTTCGGTGATATCCTACCAAACCCGGCAACAGACTTCGCGGCGCACCCGCCCCGCCTTGCGTTTATTACGTAGCCGGAACCGTGAAATCCGCTGCTGAAGCACAATCGGTCAAGCGGTTGCGGCCGGCCCGGCCTGTCAGAATTTCGATGGGTAAGCTAAAAGCGCCTCAACAAATCCGGTCTTCCTTTAATTATTCTGGTTTTTAAAAACTCATTACTTTTTTGATTCTTCCGCCCATGGCCTCTCCTACTCCCGCTTCGGTCGATATTTCTATTGACCCGCACAGCTATGCCGGCACCAGCGCCGTGCGGGTGCGCCACCTGGCCCTCGACTTGGCCGTTGACTTCGACAGCCACACCCTGGCGGGCAGCGCTACCTGGCACCTAGCCAACTCCGGCGCGGGAAGCGAAGTCGTCTTCGACAGTCGTGACCTGAGCATCGACTCTATTGAGTTGCTCGACGGGTTGGGCCAAGCCTCCCCGACCTACTTCTCCCTGGGCACCGCCGACCCCGTGCTGGGCCAGGCGCTGCGGGTGACGCTGCCAGTGGGGACCACGGCCGTCCGCATTCACTACCGCACGGCGCCCACGGCGGCCGCGCTGCAATGGCTGGCCCCCGCCCAGACCTCCGGCACGCAGCCGTTCCTGTTCACGCAGTCGCAGGCCATTCTGGCGCGCACCTGGCTGCCTTGCCAGGACTCTCCCGGCATCCGCTTCACCTACGAGGCCCGGGTGCACGTGCCGGCACACCTGCTCGCCCTGATGAGCGCCGCCAATCCGCAGCAGCGGAGCGCCAGCGGCGAGTACCAGTTCCGGATGGACCAGCCCATCCCGGCCTACCTCATGGCCCTGGCCGTAGGCGACCTGGAGTTTGCGCCTCTGAGTGGGCGCACCGGCATCTACGCCGAGCCGGCCACCCTGCCCCTGGCCACCCACGAGTTTGCCGACCTCGAACAAATGGTGGTCGCGGCCGAGCAGCTCTACGGCCCCTACCGCTGGGAGCGGTACGATTTGCTGGTGCTGCCCCCAGTTTCCCCTTCGGAGGGATGGAAAACCCCAGGTTAACATTTGTAACACCTACCATCCTGGCCGGTGACCGCAGCTTGACAAGTTTGGTGGCGCATGAGCTGGCTCACTCCTGGTCCGGCAACTTAGTTACAAATGGAACGTGGAATGATTTCTGGCTCAATGAGGGATTTACGGTGTATTTCGAGCGCCGCATCATGGAACATTTGTATGGCCGTGAATATGCCGACATGCTCCAGGTGCTGGGCCGCGATGCCCTGCACCACACCATCGAGGAGATTGGCGCGACCAGCCCCGACACCCACCTGCGCCTGAACCTGGCCGGCCGCGACCCCGACGAAGGCCTTACTGAGATTGCCTACGAAAAAGGCTGCTCCCTCCTGCTCACCCTGGAAGGCTTGATTGGCCGGCCCCGGCTCGACGCCTTTATTAAGGAGTACTTCGCCCGCTTCAGCTTCCAGGCCATGGACACGGACTCCTTCCTCCACTACCTCCGCGCCGAACTCCTGGACCAGGAGCCCGGCCTGGAGGCGCGGCTGCAGCTGAGCGATTGGGTCGACAGCCCGGGCCTTCCGGCCAACGCCCCGGCCGTGACCTCCCACCGGTTCGGAGCCGTGGACCAGGCCCTGGCCCGGCTGGCGGCCGGCACCGCGCCGGCGGCACTTGCTCCCGAGACGGCCAAGTGGAGCAGCCACGAATGGGTGTATTTCCTACACGGCCTCCCGCCTACTTTGTCGGCCGAGCAACTAAAGTCCCTCGACGACGCTTTTCATTTTACCACCTCCGGCAACGCCGAAATTCTCACCGCTTGGTTTCCGCATACCTTGCGGGCCGGCTACTCGGCCGCTGACCCGGCGCTGGAGAATTTTCTGCGGCACGTGGGGCGGCGCAAATTTTTGGTGCCGTTGTACCGGGCCTTGCTCGCCACCCCCGACGGGCAGCAGCGCGCTCGGGCCATCTATGCCGAAGCCCGGCCCAATTACCACTCCGTGGCAACCGGCACGCTCGACACCTTACTGGCCGAACGCACATAAGGTCATCCGGCCCGAACTTTGTTCGGAGCCTAGCTCCCACCGGGCACTCTCACGCCCCTGCTTAGTTTCGCATTTCTCAGTTACGCTATTTATACGTTGAAAAACATCACTCCACTTGGCAAGCTCATCGCCGTTGGCGGCAATGAAGACAAGGGCACTTACCCCAATCCCCGCACCCGCCGCAAGTATTACCTCAACTTTTTTAAGCTGGGCATCCTCAAGCGCATCGTGCTGGAAACCGGCAAACTCGACCCGCGCATCGAGGTAATCACCACGGCCTCCATGATTCCGGAGGAAGTTGGGCCGATTTATACCGGGTCTTTCGCCATGCTTAACTGCCTCAATGTGGGCATTATGGACATCCGCACGCCCGAAGATGCCCGGCAGCCGGAGTACCTGGAGCGCCTGATGGCTGCCGACGTCATCATGTTTTCGGGCGGCAACCAGTCGCGGCTGCGCGAGATGTTCGGTGACACCGAATTCTTGAAGTGCATGACGCAGCGCTACTACGACGAGCCCCATTTCGTGATTGCCGGTACCAGTGCCGGGGCCATGGCCATGTCCGAACACATGATTCGGGGCGGCTCGGTGCCCGATGCGCTGCTGAAAGGCGCCGTGAAAATGGGCGTTGGGCTGAGTTTGCTGCCGGCGGCCATCGTCGATTCGCACTTCGTGAAGCGGGGCCGCTTCGGCCGGCTCATCGAGTCGGTGGCGCTGCACCCCAAGCTCATCGGCATTGGGCTGGGCGAAGACACTGGCGTGCTCATTACCGAGGGCAACCTGGTCGAAACCATTGGTTCTAACCTGGTTATCATTCTCGACGGCCACCACATTCAGCACAATAATGCTGCGGCGGCCAAGAAAGGAACAGTGCTTTCGATAGAAAACGTGACCATGCACGTGCTGGCCAAGGGCAATGTCTACGACATGCACGCCCGAAAATTCTACGTGAGCAAGGAAGCCCAGGCCGCCTGCCATCCCAAGCTGGACCCCGTGGACGCCAATTCGTCGGTGGAACAAGGCTAAGCAGCAGCGACGGGTCCGACTCTTTTAGCTCAACTTTCTATTTTTTACCAAAAAGCCCGCTCGCCTTCAGGTTGAGCGGGCTTTTTGCTACCGTGGCGGCTGCCACACGTACGTTCATTACACGTTCGCTTGGTTGGGCCGCACTGTTGCTCGTCTCAGCTTCTCAACTTCCTCATCTTCAAAACTCCCCCTCAATGAATTATCGCAAGATTGGCAAAACCGGATTTTCCGTTTCTGAAATCAGCCTTGGCACCTGGCAGGTCGGTGGCAAATGGGGCGACCCGTTCAGCCACGACAACGCCGACAAAATCCTCAACGCCGCGGTGGATGCGGGCATCAACTTCATCGACACGGCCGATGTGTACGGCGACGGCGAAAGCGAAAAAGCCGTGGGTCGGCTCGTGCGCTCCCGCTCGGAGCAAATATTTGTGGCTACCAAATGCGGGCGACGCCTGCAGCCCCACGTCGCCGACGCCTACCAGCCCGCCGTGCTGCGGCAGTTTGTAGAAGACAGCCTGCGCAACATGCAGCTCGAAACCCTGGACCTGGTGCAGCTGCACTGCCCGCCCACGGAGGTGTACTACCGCCCCG
The DNA here is from genome assembly GCF_042665855.1 of Hymenobacter humi. Classification (NCBI taxonomy): domain Bacteria; kingdom Pseudomonadati; phylum Bacteroidota; class Cytophagia; order Cytophagales; family Hymenobacteraceae; genus Hymenobacter; species Hymenobacter humi. The sequence goes on from NZ_JBHTEK010000001.1 coordinate 3,290,085, forward strand.
AGATATTTGAGCTGTTTGACCGGCTACGGGACGAGGGCAAGGTCCAGCACCTGGGCGTGAGCATCGAAAAAGTGGAAGAAGGCCTGAAGGCCATCGAATTTCCGAACGTAGAGACGGTGCAGCTCATCTTTAACATGTTTCGGCAGCGCCCGCCGGAGCTGCTGTTTAAAGAAGCAGCCCGCCGCGACGTTGGGCTGATAGTGCGCGTGCCCCTGGCAAGCGGCTTGCTCACTGGTAAGTTCTCGCCGCAAACCAGCTTTTCGGCCGAAGACCATCGCAACTTTAACCGAAACGGCGAGGCCTTCGACAAAGGCGAGACGTTCTCGGGCGTGGACTACGCCACCGGCCTGGCCGCTGTGGAGGAATTGAAGCGGGTATTCCCCGACGACTCTCGGCTGGCGGCCTTTGCCCTACGCTGGATTCTGATGTTCGACGAGGTGAGCTGCGTCATCCCCGGCGCCTCCCGGCCCGAGCAGATTCTCTCCAACCTGAAGGCCGCCGAATTGCCGGCCCTTTCGGCCGAGCAGATGCAGGCCGTCCGGGAAGTGTACGACCGAAAAATCAAGCCCCTGGTCCACTACACCTGGTAACGGAATTCATGAAAAAGAGCGGCTCCTATATATAAGGTATAGGACCCGCTCTTTTTTGTGCTGCGCCGGGGCCGGCGCCTACTTGTAGATGGCCACCAGGGCCTCTCCTCCTTCGGTGCGGCTGCCACGGTACATGCCTTCCGAATTGAACGGTAGCGTCACATTGCCGGCCGCATCCACGGCAATTAGCCCGCCCTCGCCACCGGCCGGAGCTAGCTTGTCGTGCACCACCACGCGGCAGGCTTCTTCCAGGCTCAGGCCTTTGTACTCCATCAGGCAGGCGATGTCGTAAGCCGCCACGGCCCGGATAAAATATTCGCCGTGGCCGGTGCAGCTGATGGCACAGCGCGCATCAGCCCAGGTGCCGGCCCCGATGAGTGGCGTGTCGCCGATGCGGGCGTAGCGCTTGTTGGTCATGCCGCCGGTGCTGGTGGCGGCGGCCAGGTGGCCGTGCACGTCGCGGGCCACGGCGCCCACGGTTCCTTTTTCCAGTTGGGGTCGGCCGTTTCCACCACCTTGCCGGGCTCCTCAAGCGGGGCCTGAATTGGGGAGGTCGGCGCTTCGACGGGCTGGGCCTGGCTGTGGTCGAGGCGCATGCGGCCTTCGCGCAGGGCTTCCTGCAGCTGGTCGTAGCGGTGCTGCGTGAAAAAATACTCGGGTGGCTGCAGCGGCAGGCCGTACTCGCGGGCCAGGCTCGTCGGCGCCGGGGTAGGCTAGCAGCACGTGCTCGGTTTTTCCATCACCAGCCGCGCGGCCCGGATGGGATTTTGTACCTGGCGCACCCCGGCTACCGCGCCGGCCAGGCGCGTGTGCCCGGCCATGATGGCGGCGTCCATTTCGTGGTGGCCTTCGTGGGTAAACACGGCGCCGCGTCCGGCATTAAACAAGGGGCAGTCTTCGAGGCTGCGCACCACGGCCTCGACGCAATCGAGCGCCGAGGCGCCGCCGTGCAGCAGGTCGTAGCCGGTATTCAGGGCCGCTTCCAGGGCCGAGCGGTAAAGCATTTCATCGGCGGGCAGCAGCGTGGCGCGGGCAATGGTGCCGGCACCGCCGTGGATGGCGAGAGCGAACATTCAGGAATAAAAATGTTGAGAATTAAGGCCTCAAAGGTAGCCGTAGGGAACGGGTAGCGGGCGGCTAGTGTTTTTTTCGTAGGTTTGACCCTTAAGTTTTTTAATCCCCAAACACCTTACTTTTATGGCATACGACGTAACCGGCCGGCTGCACGAAATATTTGACGAACAGCAGGTAAGCGAGAAATTCCGCAAGCGTGAGTTCGTGCTCGAAGTCCAGGACGGCCAGTATCCCGAGCATATCAAGTTTCAGATGGTTCAGGACAAAACCAGCCTCATCGACCCTTTCAAAATGGGCGACGAGGTGAAAGTGACCTTTAACCTGCGCGGCCGTGGCTTCAACAAGAACGGCCAGATGCTGTACTTCACCAACCTGGAAGCCTGGAAAATTGAGCCCGCTTCGGGTGGCAACGGCGGTGGCAGCTTCGGTGGTGGCCAGCAGCAAGCCGCTCCCCGTCCTGCCGCTCAGAACCAGAACCCGACGTTGCGTGCCCAGCCTTCGGCAGCACCCATCGCCAGCGACGACGACAACGACCTGCCCTTCTAAGGTAGCTCCATCGTCTCGGCCGCCCCGCGGCTGAACGCTATTCTTAAAAATGCCGCCTCTGGTTATCGGGGGCGGCATTTTTATTTCCTTCTACCGTATACTGAGGCATGGATTTATTCGAGCTAATTGCACGCGGCGAGGGCGAAGAGTTGGAATTCAAGCAGAGAACCACGCACCCGCACCGGATTTCGCGCACCTTGGTTTCGTTGGCCAACACCCGGGGCGGGCAAGTCCTCGTGGGCGTCGACGACTTGGGCCGCGTGGTGGGCGTGCGCGACGCCGAGGAAGAGCTATTCGTGCTGCGCGAAGCAGCTCAACACTACATTGAGCCGCCGCTCACCACTCTGCACTTCCTCGAATTGGAGGAAGACGGCCGCACCGTGCTGGTTGTCAGCGTACCTGAAAGTTTAAACAAGCCCCACCGCGCCCAGGTGGCACCCGGTGACTGGCGCGGCTACGTGCGCGTGCGCGACGCCAGCGTCCAAACCAGTGGCCTCACCGAGAAGGTGCTCGAACGCCAGCAGCCCGAATCACGATTTGAAAAGATTCCGCTCAGTAAACAGGAACTGGCGGTGATTGACTACTTGAAAACCCATCCCCGCATCACGCTGGCTCAATACATGAAGCTCGTGAATTTCGGCAAGCGCCGGGCGTATCAAACGCTGATTAAGCTGGTGCTGCACGGCTACATCCGCCACCACGACAAGGAAAAAGAACCGTACTATACCCTCTGAATCACTGATTTTTCGGATTGAAGCGGATTTCACGGATTTTGTAGACGGAAAAGGAGACTTCGTAAGTAATGGGTGAGACTCATAAGATTCACTAAAACCTTAGCAACAATAAAAAGGCTTGCCAATTGGCAAGCCTTTTTATTTCCGAATGCGAATCGTCCACAAAATCCGTGAAATCCGCTTCAATCCGAAAAATCAGTGATTTAGTCTTGCTTGCGGGCGCGGGCGATTTTCTTCTCTTCTTTCTCGGCTTTTTTCTCTTTGGTCGTTTTAACGGGCTCTTTCTTTTTCTCTTTGCGGGCGTCTTGTGCTTTGGCCATGATTGAAAAGAAGTTTAGGGATGTAGGGTCTGAGGTTAGGATGATTTCAACGCACGGCCCCGCCGATGTGTTGTGCCGGGCGAAGGTAGAAGTTTTGCCGAAACCTACAGCGCGGGCAGGTACCGCTCGCGGATAATATTAAGGTGGTGCAGCTCGTGGCCGGGCACAATGTACAGCAGCGCCCGCACGGTGGCGGGGCCGCCATTGGCCGTGCCGCGCCGGTCGAGTTGCTCCTCGGTGAAGCTATCGAAAAGTGCCTGCGTGGAGGCGCGGGTGGCATCGTACTCGGCCAGCAGGCTGGGCACGGTGCGGGCGTTGGCTCCACTTTGAGTTACGTAGTCGTCCTGGTCGAAACCGGGCAAGTCCTGGCTGTCGCCGCGGGCGAAGCGCATGGCGCGGTAGGCAAAAATGCGCTCGGTGTCAATCTGGTGCTGCAGCATTTCCTTGAGCGTCCACTTGCCGTCGGCATAGCCTTTTTCGGCCTGGGCTTCGCTCAGGTTTTGGAAGATGGCGTGGAATTCCTGCGCAATGGCCCGCAGGGCTTCCCGCGGGTCGGCACCTTCGGGCACCAGGTTGATATAAGTGGCCGCGTAGGGCAGGAAATCTCCTTCGGCAGGACGAGCAATGGACATGATGGAATGCGTTGAAATGGCGGTAAGGTCGGAAACAAGGGGCGTGTGGTGCACCGGTGGCGAGAGTGGGTCCGGCAGCACGATTGGCTCTGAGGCAGTTGGCTCAACTACGTCGGCCGTGGGCGGCAGGATGGAAGGCGCCAAGTGTGGGTCGAGCCTGCAGGCGCACCACGGGCAGAGGCGCCGGCAGCGCGGCAGTGCTTCCTCCTGCCCGAACGCCCAAATCAGGAAGTCGGGCATTACCCGGCCCCAGGTATCGGGGTGGTGGTGGCCGCCTTCTACCTGCACGTAGCGCAGGGCCTGGCGCACGTCCAGCCCAACTTTAATGAGTTCTTCAATTAAATCCAGGCAGTCTTCAATGGAGTCGATGACGCCGTTTTGGTTGCGGTCGTTGTGCTCGTCGAGGGTGCCGCTTTGCAGCCAGAAACGGTGGCTTGGGTGCGGCTGCCGGGCCCGTACCAACCCGTGCATGATGCGGTCGGATGGTGTATAGCCTGCTCCCACGGCCCGCTGCCGCCACCAGAACGAGCCCGAGAACACCCCAGCCCGCGCAAAAGCATCGGGGTGGTGCCACACCAAATCAAACGCCGACAACCCGCCCAGCGAAAACCCCGCCATTACGGCGTGGGCGGGGTTGGGCGAGGCTTGGTAAGTGGCTTGTGCAAAGGGCAATACCTCTTCGAGCATGAACTGGGAATAGGCCCCAGCCAGTTCGCCGCGGCCGTCGTAGTCGGGGTGAGCCGCGGTGCCGTATTCGTGCTTGCGCTGCTCGTTGGCGTGCATGGCCACTACCAGGAAGGGCCGCACGGCCTGGCGGGCATACAGCGCATCGAGGGTGGCCTGAAAATTTAGCCGCTCCAGGTCCTGGCCATCGTTCAGGTACAAAACCGGGTACGGGGCCAGCGCTTCCGGGCTGGCGGGGGCAGCAGGATGCTCAGCTCCACCTCGCGCGCCAGGAAGCTGGACGCCAGCACGTGCCGAACAAGCCGGGTGCCATGAAGGGAAGGATGAGGGATGGAGGTTTCGGGAAGCATTAAACAAAGTAACGGCGCCCGTCCGAGTTGGGCTGAAAAACCTTGATGAGATAACCTAGATATGGCCGGTCCGTTATTTATCGCTAGTTTGCCGTACCGCTTAACCACAACGTTTCGCCTCACCCTAACGCCCCTTCTTGTGCAGGAACAACACCGCCGCTTTTACTCGCATCACCTCGGCCAAGATATTGACATGCTGGTATTCGGCCAATGGGGCTACCCGGTCGTCATCTTTCCTACTTCCGGCGGGGGCATCAACGAAGCCCGCGACTTTCACCTCATCGAATCGGCGCGCCCCTTGATTGAAGCCGGCCGCGTCAAGCTTTACTGCATCGACAGCATCGACCGGTTTTCGTGGTACGCCAAGCATTTGCACCCCTCTATTCGGGTCCAGAACCACGTGTTCTACGACCAGTTTCTGAGCGAGGAGCCTGGTGCCCATGCTGCAGCAGGAGTGCAACGTGGACAAGATTGGCGTGGCCGGCTGCAGCTTCGGCGGCTACCATGCCCTGAATTTTGCCTTCCGTCATCCGAACCAGGTAGCCCACCTTTTTACGATGGGCGCCGCCTTCGATATCCGCCAGTTTGTGGACGGCTATCACGACGACAACGTGTACTACAACAACCCGCCCGAATACCTGCCGGGCGCGCAAAGCGAGCATTTCCAGTGGATGAACATCATCCTGGGCACGGCCGAGCACGACTTCTGCAAGGACTCCACCTTTGAAATTGCCCGTATCCTTAGCCAAAAAGGCATTCCATACAAGATAGACGTGAAGCCTTTTGGCGACCACGACTGGCCGGTGTGGCGCGAAATGTTCCCGCAATACCTCAACACCATCGGCTAAGCCGCCATAACCCCTTAATTTACACTTTCACACCTGGCCTAACCGCTACCAACACACCCCTGACTATGAAAAAAATCGGCATCCTCTTCGGACAGGAAAGCACCTTTCCCCAGGCTTTCATCGACCGCGTCAATGAAAAAGCCCCGGCCGACATCCGCGCCGAATTCGTGCGCATCGACCAGGTTGAGCAGCACGTCGCGCCCGACTACGCCGTCATCATCGACCGGATTTCGCAGGACGTGCCCTTCTATCGGGCCTACCTCAAGAATGCGGCCCTGATGGGCACGGCCGTGATTAACAACCCTTTCTGGTGGTCGGCCGACGAGAAATTCTTCAACAATGCGCTGGCTGTGCGCCTCGGCGTGCCCGTGCCCAAAACCCTGCTCCTGCCCAGCAAGGAGCGGCCCACCGACACCAGCGAGCGCAGCTTCCGCAACCTGAACATGATGGACTGGGACGCGGCCTTTGCGCACATTGGCTTCCCGGCCTACATGAAGCCCCACTCCGGCGGCGGCTGGAAAAGCGTGTACAAGCTGAATTCGCCCGACGACTTTTTCCGGGCCTACAACGAAACCGGCCGCCTGGTGATGCTCTTCCAGGAAAACGTGGAATTTACCGACTACTTCCGCTGCTACTGCATCGGGGGCACGGAGGTGCTCATTATGCCCTACGAGCCCCGCAACGAGCCGCACCTGCGCTACGCCACCGAGATGAAAACCACCGGCGAAGCCGGCGAGAAGCTGCTGGCCACCATGAAGGACTACGTCCTGAAGCTGAACGCGGGGTTGGGCTACGACTTCAACACGGTAGAATTTGCAGTGCGCGACGGCATCCCAATCGCCATTGACTTCGGCAACCCCGCTCCGGATGCAGACATCAACTCCGTGGGCGAGAAGAACTTTGAATGGGTAGTGGAGGCCGCCGCCAACATGGCCATTGCCCGGGCCATTGCCCAGAAGCCCGGCGAGGACAACCTGACTTGGGGCACGTTTGTGCACCCGCACCGGGCCAAAGCCGGCGCAACCCACTTCACGGTAGGCGATACCCCTCCTGCTCCCAAAAAGCCTGCCGCGTCTAAAGCTGCCAAGCCTGCCGCCCCCAAAGCCGCAGCAGCGAAGCCCGCAGCCCAAAAGGCCGCCCCCAAGGCCGCAGCGAAAAAGCCGGCGGCAAAGAAAGCCGAGTAAGCTCCTTAGCTGTCTGACTGAGCCCGGCGCGCCGTTGTGCGCGCCGGGTTGAGTGTCCCATCCTTTCCTAGTTTTATTTCGCTCCGTCCATGGCCATGCCCGCGTTTACCCTCGGCATCGAGGAAGAATTTCAGACCATTGACCCCGATACCCGCGAGTTGCGCTCGCACCTTTCCCAGATAGTTGAAGGCGGCAAAGTGACCCTGCACGAGCAGGTGAAAGCCGAAATGCACCAGGCCGTAGTAGAGGTAGGCACCAATATCTGCCACAACATCGACGAGGCGCGCACTGAGGTATTTCACCTGCGCCGCCAGGTAATGGAGCTGGCCGACAAGCAGAACCTGAAAATCGGGGCGGCCGGCACCCACCCCTTTTCGCGGTGGCAGGACCAGCCCATCACGCCCGACGTCCGCTACGACAAGATTGTGGAAGAGCTGCAGGAAGCTGCCCGCTCCAACCTCGTTTTTGGCATGCACGTGCACGTGGGCATCGAAAACCGCGAAGTGGGCGTGTACATGATGAATGCGCTGCGGTATTTTCTGCCGCACCTGTTTGCACTCAGCACCAATTCGCCGTTTTGGGAAGGGCGCGAAACGGGGTACAAGTCGTTTCGCACCAAGGTGTTCGAGCGGTTTCCGCGCACCGGCATTCCCGGGTATTTCCACAGTGCCAGCGACTATGACGAGTTTTTGCAGCTGCTTATCAAGACTGGCTGCATCGATAACGGCAAGAAAATCTGGTGGGATATCCGCCTTCACCCCTTCTTCGACACCATCGAGTACCGCATCTGCGACATGATGATGCGAGCCGACGAAACGGTGGCCGTGGCCGCCGTAATGCAGGCGCTGGTGGCCAAAATCTACAAGCTTAAATCGCAGAACCTCAACTTCCGCATCTACCGTAGTGCTCTGATTAAGGAAAACAAATGGCGCGCCGCCCGCTACGGCCTCGATGGCAACATGATAGACTTCGGCAAGCAGGAGGAAGTGCCCACGCGCAAGCTGATTTTGGAACTCCTCGATTTTATTGACGACGTTGTCGACGATTTAGGTAGCCGCCACGAGGTAGAATACGTACTGAAGATGATGGAGATGGGCACCGGCGCCGACCGCCACTCAAAGTCTTCCGCGAAACCGGCGACTTGAGCAAGGTGGTCGACTATATTCTCGCCGAAACCGCTCACGGGCTATAAGTTAAGTAAACGACCTTTGCTAACGCAACGCCCGCCGTCATGGCAGGCGTTGCTTTTTTTGCCTAAACTACGGTTTAGCTTTGTTTATCGGCTGGCGGTGCTGGCTGTTTTTATTTTGATTCCCCTATGGAGGCTATTCGCATTGCGATTCTGGATATGTACAACAACGCGCCGAACGAAGGCATGCGCTGCATTAGGCAGCTGCTGGCCCGCGGCGCACGGGAGAATGGCGTTCCATTTGCCGTCGACACGTTCAATGTGCGCGCCGAAAACGCCCTTCCCGGCCTGGATTACGACATTTACATTTCCTCGGGCGGCCCCGGCAGCCCCTGGAATCCGGCGAGGCCTGGGAGCCGCAGTACTTCGAATTCATTGATTCGCTGCTGGCCTACAACAAAGCCAACGAGCACAAAAAGCACATGCTGCTGATTTGCCATTCGTTTCAATTGGTGAGCCGGCACCTGGGTTTGGGCGAAGTGAGCCGGCGCAAATCCACCTCCTTCGGCGTGCTGCCGGTGCACATAACCGCCGCCGGGCTGGCCGAACCCGTGCTGCAGGGCCTGCCCGAGCCGTTCTACATCGTCGACTCGCGTGATTATCAGCTCACCAACCTCGACATGAACCGCCTCGAAGAGCTGGGTGCCGAAGTAGTGTGCCTGGAAAAAGAGCGGCCGCACGTGCCCCTGGCCCGCGCTATTATGGCCATACGCTTTACGCCGGAGGTGTTCGGCTCGCAGTTTCACCCCGAAGCCGACGGCGAAGGCATGCTCCGCTACATGCTCACCGACGAGCGCAAGCAGCAGGTGGTAACGACCTACGGCGAGGCCAAATACGAAGAAATGGTGCACCTGCTCGCCGACCCCGACACCATCGAGCGCACCGAGTCCGTGATTGTGCCTACCTTTTGCGCCGCGCTGTAGCCCAACTGGGCGTCCTCACTGCTGCCTAGTCCTTTGCCTGCCGTGCCTGCTTAGCCCCGCTCTATGATTCCGGAACACCGCCAGACTTTCAACGCCGCCTTCAGCCCGGCCCGCTACCAGGAAATGCTCGCCGACATCGACCACCAGCTACCCGGCCAGCTCGACTTCCGGGTGGCCGAAACGCCGGTGTTCGTGCCAGCAGGTTTGCGCGACAAATTAATCGCGGCCGGCGAAAGCATCATTCAGGTAATTGAGCAGCCCAATTTTAAGGAGTTAACCGAAGGAGCCATCCCGGCGCACCAGCGCGTGCCCAACGAAGACGCGCGGCCCGAATTTCTGACGTTTGATTTCGCCGTGTGCCGCGATGCCCAGGGCGAACTCGAACCTCAGCTGATTGAAATGCAGGGTTTCCCGTCACTCTACGCGTTTCAGTCGTGGCTGCCGTCGGTTTTCCGCCAGCATTACCCCATTGCCGATTCGGTGAGTCCATTTCTGGGAGTTCCTGATTATGATACGTATCAGGAGCGAATGCGCGAATTTATTTTGGGCGGCCAACCAGCGGAACAAGTTATTTTATTGGAGCTATTTCCGGAGAAGCAAAAAACCAGAATTGATTTTGCGTTGACCAAAAAACTCTGGGGAATTGAAGCCATTTGTTTGACCAAAATTCAGCGGAATGGTCGGCAATTGTTCTATGAAAAAGACGGCCACCTGATTCAAATAAAGCGGATTTATAATCGAATTATTTTCGATGAATTAGAGCGCTATCCGGAGCTCAATTTGTCATTTAATTTAACTGAAGATGTGGACGTAACCTGGGTTGGCCACCCCAATTGGTTTTTCCGCATTAGCAAGTACACGCTGCCGCTGCTGAGTGGGCCTTTTGTGCCGCCCAGCCATTATTTGCACGAACTCAAGGAATACCCGGCCGACTTAGAGAATTATGTACTGAAGCCCTTGTTCTCATTTGCAGGGGCAGGTGTGCGTCTGCACATTACGGCGGCCGACCTTGATGCTTTGCCCGACAAGCAGAACTATTTATTGCAGCGCAAAGTCACTTACGAGCCGGTGGTGCAATCGCCCGACGGCCTGGTAAAATGCGAGATTCGCCTGCTGTACATCTGGCCCGCTGGGGAAGCCCACCCGCTGCTGCTCACCGGCCTGAGCCGCCTGAGCCGGGGCGAAATGATTGGCGTTGACTTCAATAAGGACAAAGACTGGGTGGGCGGCACCACGCCCCTATTCGAGCGCTAAACAACTGGGGTTCGGATTTGCGGAAAAACTGAACAACGCGAGGGATTAAATGCGCGTAAAGCAGGCTCATCACCCTCATTTGCATTCCATGTCTTCCCTCACCGACCAAGGCCTCAAAATATCCAAAAACATTCTTTTTAACGTCTTTGTAGGCCGCGCTGCCAAATTATTGGGCAAGCCGTTTAAGGTCGTTACCATACTGAATGAAACCGCCGATAAACTCGCGGACAAAGAAAGCAAAACCAACAAATTTCAGCAGCTGTTCGAAATAGCGCTGACCTTGGTGCGCATGGTGCGCAGCTACATCAGCGGCGAATACCGCGAGGTACCTACCAGCACCATGGTTTCGGGCCTGGCCGTGCTGCTCTACATCCTTTCCCCTTTAGACCTGGTGCCCGACTTCATTCCCGTCGTAGGTTTCCTGGACGATTTGAGCTTGGTGGGCTGGTTTGTAAGCAAATTCTCCGGCGAAATCACCAAGTACCGCGAATGGGAAAAGACGGGCCGGGGCCAGGCAATCACGGTCGACTCTGCCCCGGCCCGACCCGACGCCGCGGCTCAACCAGCGCGGGGCGATGCCGCCCAACCGAGTGTCAGCGAGTTGGGCCATTCTTAGCATTGGCGTGGCCGGCGTTTCTGCCTGCAAGATTTTATACAATAAAAAAGCTCCGGTTTGACCGGAGCTTTTTTATTGTATTGACAGACCAATTATTAATACATTTTAAAACCGACTGGCCTATTTAGTTTAGTTGAGAAAAATGACATAATACATGCGTAGAATTGCAATGCAATTCCTATTATTATAATTAGAACACGGCGGTATTCGTCTCATTAATTAATAGACATGTTCTCAAATAAATAATTTGAATGCCATGCTGAGCCATTTGACATACTGTCAAAGGAAGCATCCTAACAGGTCAGCACGAATCGTTGAGCCGTGAGAAGATGCTTCGCTCTGCTCAGCATGACAGACGGGGTGGCAGATATGCTTCGGCTCCACGCAGTACGAAGCGCATGCTGAGCCAAAGCTAATCCAGGAACAAGTCCAATAATTATTATCCAATACACGCTCCACTCGGCTCACCCTCACTCCTTTCTAACTTAACTTTTCGGCAACAGCGGGCGTTAATACGCTGGTCTAGCTGCTCTGTTTATGCCTACGTTTGTTGTCACCATGCGCTTGCCCGATACTTATGATGAAGAGTTTATTGCTCTCATTCCCAGCCACCGGGATTTTATTAACCAGTTGCTGAACGAAAAAGTAGTGGAAGTGTATGCCATTAGCAGCGACCGTAGCCGCGGCTGGGTCACCATGAATGGCGACAACGCGGCGGCGGTGCAGGCCGTGGTGGAGCAGTTCCCCTCTACCACTACCTACATGGCGTGGAAATTGATGAGCCTGTTCATTTTTGATAGTGCTGCCTCCCGCTTTCCGCACATCAGCCTTAACTAATTGCCTTTGATTTAACGCTTGCAGAGCGTTTTCCAATTCCTCCGTTTCTATTTATGCTCGCGTTTCTCGCTGCTCACCTTTCTACCGTTCGCATTTTAGCGCCCATTGGAGCGCTGGCCCTGCTAGCTGCCACGGCCCCCACCCGGCCCGCGCCTCCTACCACCGACCAACTCACCACGCGGATGAGCGCGGCCATCGAAAACCTCAAAACCCTGCGCTGCACCGTCAAGGCGCAGGAACGCATTGGTGGCAGCATCAACTCGGCGCGCAGCATTATGAAGCTGACGTACAAGCCCCTGCGGATATACATCAAGAACCAGAAAGGGGTTGAAGTGCTGTGGCTAGCGGGCCAGAACAACGGCGATGCCTGGGTGTACCCGGCAGCATTCCCCTACGTCACGCTCAGCCTCGACCCCAACGGCAAGCTCATGCGCGGCAACCAGCACCACACCGCCCTGCAAGCCGGCTTCGGCACCATCTCCGACTTGCTGAAAACGACGGGCTTGCGCCAGGACAACAGCTTCAGCCGCTCTTTCCGCTACGTGGGCGATACGGTGCTGCTGGGCCGCACCAGCCACGTGCTGCGCTCCGATTACCCGCAGTTTCGCTGGGTAAGCTACAAGGCCGGCAAAAACGAAACCATCGGGACGGTGGCCGAGCGGTTCGGCTGCGGCGAATACCGGGTGTTTGAGCGCAACGGTCTTACTATTGGCGAGAAGATACCCGAAGGCAAAGTCCTGCAAGTACCCAATGCCTACGGCCGCCGCACCACCGTCTGCATCGACCCAAAAACCTTCCTGCCCATAATGGTGCAGGTAAACGACGACAAAGGCTTATTTGAAAAATTTGAATTTGCTGATGTAATTCCCAACCAGTCCATTCCGCTACAAGAGTTTTCGAAGGATTACCAGGGCTACAAACTATGACCACTGATTAGCACGGATTTAAGCGGATTTCACGGATTTTGTAGTCGATTTCTGCCGTGAAGCCCATAGCTCAGCAAAAGAAAGGCTTGCCATTAGGCAAGCCTTTCTTTTGCATTAGTCCACAAGATTTAATCGGCTACAAAATCCGTGAAATCCGCTTAAATCCGTGCTAATCAGTGGTCAGCGGCGCATGGTTTTTTCGATTTGGTCCCACATACCCGGCGTGAGCATTTCGAGCTTGTTGAATTCGCCGGCGCCATTCAGCCATTCGCCTCCGTCGATGGTTACCACTTCGCCGTTGACATAAGACGAGAAGTCGGACACTAGGTATGCCGCCAGATTGGCGAGCTCCTGGTATTGGCCCACGCGCTTGAGCGGCACGCTCGCGGCGGGGTCGAGCTTGCTGGCGAGGGGCTCCGGGAAGAGCCGGCTCCATGCGCCTTCGGTGGGGAAAGGGCCCGGCGCAATTGCGTTGGAGCGGATGCCGTACTTGGCCCATTCCACGGCCAGCGAACGGGTAATGGCCAGCACCCCGCCTTCGCGGCGGCCGATGGCACCACATAAGCCGAGCCGACCGAGGCGTACGTGGTGACAATGTTGAGAATGGTGCCGGGCTTTTTATCGGCAATCCAGCGTTTGCCCACGGCCAGCGTGCAGTTGTAGGAGCCGCGTAGCACAATGTCCACAATCACATCGAACGCCTTGTGCGAGAGGCGCTCCGTGGGGCTGATGAAGTTGCCGGCCGCGTTGTTAAGCAACACGTCCACGCCGCCAAACTCCTGGATGGTGCGCTCCAGCATGGCTTCTACTTCGTCGTACTTGCGCACATCGCAGGCAATGGGCAGCACCTTCCCGCCGGTTTGCTCGCGCAATTCCTGAGCTGTTTTTTCTAACACTTCCAGCTTGCGGCTGGTTATGGTAACGTTGGCGCCGAGTTGGAGGAAATAGGTGGTCATGGCCCGGCCCAGGCCGGTACCGCCGCCCGTTACGATAATGGTTTTGCCGGCCAGAGCGTTGTCGCGCAGCATGGGCTGGGTGTAGGGTGTGTTCATGCAAAAGCTGGTGTAGAGGTGGGACGCGCGGCTCATTCCGCGGCCCGAAGGTACAAGGCTGTGGGTGCGAAAGTTAGTTGGCCGGCGTAGCAAACCCTGACCAGTTCTTGCCCTTACTCAATATAGTGTTAAGTAATTTATTCGCACCTTCGTGCTGTTGAGAAAGAAAATCATTTTAATTTTTCATGAATAGTTCCATTTCCGGGGCTCCTCGAGCACCGCTTCGGGAGCGGAATCCCCCACTGTTTTGGTGTTGGGCTGCGGGTGGCTGGGCATAGCGCTGGCGCGCACGCTGGCCGAAACCGGCCATACTGTACTAGGCACCACCACCACGCCCGAAATCATCCCGACCATGGAAGCAGCGGGCATCCAGCCGCATTTGCTACGGCTCGGCAGTGATTTTGGCGCCCCGGCCGAAGACCTCCTGCACCGCCTGCTCAAAGCCGCCGATGTGCTCGTGCTGAACGTGCCGCCCCGGGCCGCGGCCGCGGGCGCCTACCCGGCCCTGCTACGGCCGGTGCACAAAGCGGTAGCCACGGCCGGTACGCCGCACGTGCTTTTCGTGAGCTCAACCAGCGTGTACCCCAACGAGCCCCGCGTGATGCGTGAAGCTGATGCCCTGAGTACCCGCGACGCCGCTTCGGATGTGCTGCGCGCCGAAGGGCATTTTGTACCCCGCTATGGTCAGTGGAAAAGCACCGTGGTGCGCCTGGGCGGCCTGATTGGGCCGGACCGGGCGCCCGGCCGCTTCCTGGCTGGTCGCCGCGAGCTGGACCAGGGCAATGCCCCCGTCAACCTCCTGCACCTAAACGACGCCGTGGGCGTGCTGGCGGGTATTATCAAGCATCAGGCCTGGGGCCACACTTTCAACGTGTGCGCTTCCCAGCACCCGTTGCGGCGCGACTTTTATCCTACCGCCGCTGAGTTTCTGAACCTACAATCGCCCACTTTCAAGCGGGAGCACGGCGTGAGCGGCAAAATCATCGACAGCAGCCTGGTGCGACGGACGGTGCCCTACGAATTTCAGCACGACGATGTGCTGAAAGCCTTGGCGCACTGCTAACGGGACCCCTCGGCCCTCTGCGCGGCCGTATCTTTGCCGAGTGAATATTGATGCAGCTCAACCCTCGTGGCCGTGCTGGGTGGTGGCGCGGCGGGCTTCTTCGGTGCCATAGCCTGTGCCGAAGCCAACCCTACGGCTCAAGTCGTTCTCCTGGAAAAAACGGGCAAGCTGCTCAGCAAAGTCCGCGTATCGGGCGGTGGGCGCTGCAACGTGACCCACGCCTGCGACACGGCCGCCCAGGCTGGTGGCGCATTATCCGCGCGGCAGCAAGCAGCTGAAAGGGGCCTTTCAGCAATTTGGCGTGCCCGAAACCATCGCCTGGTTTGCCAAGCGCGGCGTACAGCTCAAGACCGAAGCCGATGGCCGCATGTTTCCGACCACGGATTCCAGCGAAACCATTGCCCAGGTCCTGGAAGCCGCGGCCCGCCAGGCCGGCGTGCGCATTCTTACCAATACCAGCGTTGACGAAGTGGAGCCCTTGCCCGAAGGCGGGTTTCAGCTCAAGTTGAGCGGCAGCGGCACGGCCCAGCACGGCACCGGCCAGCGCGCTTCGCGCCTGCTCATTGCCACCGGTGGCAACCCCAAAAGTGCCAATTACGATTGGCTTCGGGCCTTGGGCCACACCATTGCCGAGCCGGTGCCGTCGCTCTTCACGTTCAACGTGCCCAATTCTCCGCTCAACGAACTAATGGGCGTGAGCGTGCCGCAGGCCCGCGTGGTGCTGGCCGGCGAAAAGCTGCAATACGAGGGCCCGCTGCTCGTCACACATTGGGGCGTGAGCGGGCCGGCGGTGCTCAAGCTTTCGGCCTGGGGCGCCCGCCGGCTCAGCGAGTTGGGCTACGTGGGCACGGCCCTCATCAGCTGGATTCCCACTTTTACCGAAGAAACGCTGCGGCCCTGGCTGCAGCAGTTCCGGCAGGAAAACGGCAAGAAAACCGTGGCGGCCAACCCGCAATTTGGCCTGCCGCAGCGCCTGTGGCGCAACCTGACCGAGCAGGCCGGCATTGCCGCGGACATCCGCTGGAGCGACCTGCCCGCCAAATCGCAAAACCGTCTGCTGGAATTACTCCTCCGCACGCCCTTGGCCGTGCGGGGCAAGACTACTTACAAAGAGGAATTCGTGACCTGCGGGGGCATTTCGCTCGAGGAAGTGGACCTGAAAACCATGGAAAGCCGTCGGGTACCTGGGCTGTACTTTGCCGGCGAAGTGCTCGACATCGACGGCATAACCGGGGGCTTTAATTTTCAGGCGGCCTGGACTACGGGGTACCTGGCCGGCAAGGCCATGAGTGCAGCTAGAAGCTAGCTGCGGAAGCAGTTAAATCAGCACCTATATCACCTGCTGCAAACCACTCACAATCAATTCTTCACGCGTCTGTCGCAACCTTCCTTACTGCCAGACAGTAAAGGAGATAGTAATTTTCATTCTTAACTATTCTCCCTTTCCAATGGAAGCCAAAGCCACCCAAGCCCTGCTCAACGAATTGGTCGAAACCCTCAAAGATGGCCAGAAAGGCTACGCCGACGCCATGACCGACGTTGAGGACCAGAAACTGAAAGAGACGTTCAAAAAATACGCCGCCCAGCGTTCCGAATACATCACCGAAATCGAGGACCAGATGTTCAAGCTCAACCTCGAGCCCGACGAAAGCTCTTCGGTAACCGGCACGGTGCACCGCGCCTGGATTGACCTGAAGTCGGCCCTAACCAGCAAAGACAACAAAGCCGTACTCAACGAGTGCGAGCGCGGCGAAGACTACGCTGTGAAAGCCTACCAAACGGCGCTCAAGGCGCAGGACCTGCCCACCCCGGTTAAATCGCTGATTGAAAAGCAGTACCAAGGCGTCCAGGAGGCCCTGACCACTATCAAGTCGTTGAAGGATTCGGCGAAATAATTCCCGCTTCATTGTTAGTGCACAAAAAAGCCGCTCAAATTGAGCGGCTTTTTTGTACACTAACCTATCTGGTTTCACTTAAATAATCACTACTGGGTAATCCAGCTAATCGATAATTATAGGGTAGCCTATTCGTCGAAGCTCTCGTTGCGGGGTGCGCGGGGCGTGCGGGGGTTTCGTACTCACGTGGAGCGCCGTAGTTCGGCTTGTTGCCATAGCTAGGCTTGTCGCCGTAGCCGCCTTTGTTGCCACCGTAGCTGGGCTTGTTGCCGTAGCTGCTGCCGCCTTCGCGGTTGCCATACGCCGGCTTGTTGCCGTAGCTGGGGCGGTCGCCACCATCGCGGTTGCCTTTGTAGCCGCCACCGTAGCTGCTGCCACCTTCGCGGCGGTCGCCGCCACCGTAGCTGCTGCCACCGCGGTTGCCGCCTTTGTATCCACCCTCACGGCGTTCGCCGCCGCTGAAGGGACGACGCTCGCGGTCGCCGCCGAAGCCGCCGGGACCACCCGTACCACCAGTCCTGTTGAAGCCTTCTTCTTTAGCCGCGCCCTCCTGAACCGGAGTGGCGATGCTGAAGCTAACCGGCGTGCCCTGGATGCTGGTACGGCCCAATTTCTCAACAATCTCATTGGCAAACTCCGACGGCACTTCTACGAAGCTGAACTTGTCGTAAAGAGCAATGTCGCCTACTTTGCTGCCGGTCAGGTTGGTCGACTCCGAAATCAGGTCCACGATGTCGCGGGGGTGAATCCGGTCTTTCTTGCCCATCGAAACGAACAGACGAGTGAAGCCGGGGCGCGCCGTACCGGCGGCCTTGCTGGCGTCGAGGCTCTGCTGAGCACTCTTGTCCTCCTTCATCGTCATTTTCAGCAGTGCTGCGGCGATGTCGAGCGAGGTAATTTCCTCGCTCTGGTCGAGCAGGCGCTGCACACGGCCCACGTATTTCTCAAGGTTGCCCTTCTCCACGATTTCCTTGATTTGATTCAGGAACAGCGTGGTTTTTACTTCCGATACATCGGCAAACGACGGTACCTGCTCCAGTTTAATCTGGGCCTTGGTGAAGCGCATGATGTCACGCAGCTTGTAGATGTCGCGGCCGCTCACAAACGTGAAGGCTTTGCCCGACTTGCCAGCGCGGCCCGTGCGGCCAATGCGGTGAACGTAGTATTCTTCATCGGCGGGCAGGTCGTAGTTGAATACGGCCTCCACGTTGTCTACGTCGATACCGCGGGCGGCTACGTCGGTAGCAACTAGTACTTCGATGGTCGACTTGCGGAATTTATCCAGCGTGTTTTGGCGCTGCTGCTGGCCCATGTCGCCGTGCAGGCCTTCGGCGAAATAGCCTTTTGCTTGCAGGTCCGACACGATTTCGTCCACCATGCGCTTGGTGTTAGCGAAAACGATGGTCGACTTCAGGTTGTACATGTCGAGGATGCGGGTCAAGACATCCTTTTTCTGGGGGCCGCGCACCTCAAAGTAGCTCTGCTCGATGTTGGTCACCGTCATGGTCTGGTGGTTCACCTTCACTACCTGCGGGTCGCGCTGGTACTTCTTGGTGAGCTCCATGATGGGCTTGCTCATCGTAGCCGAGAAGAACACCGTCTGGCGCTCCTTCGGCATCTTGCTCAGGATGAACTCGATGTCGTCGCGAAAGCCCATGTCGAGCATTTCGTCGGCTTCATCAAGAATGATTTTGGTGGTGTTCTCCAGCTTCAGGGTGCCACGCTCGATGTGGTCCATGATACGGCCGGGGGTACCGATAACAATCTGTACGCCACGCTCCAGGGCGCGGAGCTGACGGTCGTAAGGGCTGCCACCGTAGATGGGAACCACCATCAAACCGCGCTTGTACTTGCCCAGCTTCTGGATTTCGCCCGAAACCTGCACCGCGAGTTCGCGGGTGGGGCAGAGCACCAGCACCTGTACGTCGCGGCTTTCAGCATCCACCCCATCAATGGCGGGAATGGAGAAAGCGGCAGTTTTGCCGGTACCCGTCTGGGCTTGGCCGATAACGTCTTTGCCAGCGAGGAGCACGGGGATAGCAGCAGCCTGAATGGCCGATGCTTCTTCGTAGCCCATCTCGGTGATAGCGCGTTGTACTTCCTCAGAGAGGTTCAGTTCGTCAAAACGAACTACAATTTTTTCAGCTTCCATGAATGTGGAATTGGTAAAGGGGTAAGAGACTCGCTCCGAAAACAGCCGTACTCAGCGACGTTTCCCCTCCTTCTACCTTGTCACAATCAGGCGGGAAAAACAACCAAAAAACTATGCGGCCAATGCGTTATGCCTCTCTCAGGCTCGCGCGGACTTAGGGCCGTCCTCAAATGCGGGTGCAAAGGTAGGATTTTTATTTCGCATTAGCTAGACAATGGGCGAAATGAGTTTTAGAGTTCGGATAATCGTCCTGCTGAGCGCAGCCGAAGCATCTCGCTTGTGGTAGTAATCCAATCGTGAGGACGATGCGAGCGAGATGCTTCGGCTGCGCTCAGCAGGACGTGCTTTTTTGCTTTCGTTCTTAAGGCCCCACGGGGCACAAAAAAAGCCCACCAAAGGCGGGCTTTCTTAATACAAAGCTAAAGCAGGATTAAACCAGCGATACTTTAACAGCGTTCGGGCCTTTTTTGCCCTGGGCTACTTCAAATTGAACTTTGTCGTTTTCGCGGATCGAGCTTACTTGCAGGTCGCTGATGTGAACGAAAATGTCTTCGCCAGTTTCGTCGTTTTTGATGAAACCAAAGCCTTTGGTCTCATTAAAGAATTTTACCGTTCCGGTGGGCATGGTGGTTGTGTTGTGGTTTCCCTAAGCTTTTGGGCCACCGTGGCTTGGTTTCTTAGGTTGCGTCAAAGATAGGCACAATTTCCAAATCGACAAGTCCATAGCTATTTTTTTCACGGGGTGCCGACCTTTGCCCCTGCTCCCCTTTCCTATAGATATGTCAGACGTACCCGCCAATAGCTTCTCCTACGAGTTCCAGGTTCCCGAAAGTGCTATCGATGCGCTGGGGCACGCTAATAACGTGGAGTATGTGCGCTGGGTGCAGGACGTGGCCGGGGCGCATTGGTACGCCATCTGCCCATCTGAAAAACACGACGCCTACGTTTGGGTCGTGCGCGAACACCGCATTCGTTATAAGCAGCCTGCCTTTGCGGGCGAGAACCTGCAGGCCACGACTTGGGTTGGCGAAACCAATGGGGCAACGTCGCTACGTTTCACCCGCATCACCCGCGCGGCCGATGGCGTGTTGCTGTGCGAGGCGGAAACGACCTGGGTGCTCCTCGACCCCAGGAGCGGCCGGCCGGTGCGCGTGATGGCGGAGATGGTGGAATGGTTTAAAAACGATATTGCCTGAAACGTTACGGCGTTTGCCGGACCTTTACAGGAGTAAGCGCCCTTCATAACTATGTCTCCCTCCTTCCGCATCTACTCCTCTTCTGCCGGCTCGGGCAAGACGTACCAATTAACGAAAGAATACCTGCTGCTGGCCCTAGGGGCCGACGACCCGGCCTACTTCAAGCGCATTCTGGCCATCACCTTCACCAACGACGCGGCGGGGGAAATGAAGGACCGGATTGTGGGCGCGCTGCGGCGTTTCGCCTATCCGGAAAGTGGCAAGGTGGATGGGCTACTGGCAGAAGTGGCCGCCGAGCTGGGAGCCAGCGGAAAACTCCCGCCCCACGCCCAAACTGCCGAGGAGCAGCAGCGGGAAGTGCAGCGCCGCGCCGCCGAAACGTTTCGACTGGTGCTGTACCACTACGCCGATTTTGCGGTAAGCACCATTGACTCGTTTGTCCAGCGAATTGTGACCGCCTTCACGCGGGAGCTGGGTTTGCCCGCCACGTTTGAAGTGGAGCTGGATACCGACAGCGTGCTGCAAAGCGCCGTGGCCACCATGCTGGACAAAGTCAACCGCGACCCCAATAGCAAGTTGCTCTCGCAGACGCTGGCGGAATATGCCCTGGGCCAGGCCGAGGAAGGCAAAGCTGGAGCCGCCTGCCCGAGGAGCTGGCCGGCTTTGGCAAGGTGCTGTTCAACGAAACGGTGCAGGAGGCGGTGGCGCAGCTGGGCAAGCTCACGCTGGCCGATTTCCGGCGGCTCGACAAGCAGATTCAGGCCAAGCGCACGGAGATTGAAGCGGCCTTTACCCAGACCAAGGAAGTGGCGGTGGCAGTACTGGCCGAAAATTCGGCGACGGAGGCCGATTTTTTCCAGGGCAAGCGCGGCATTTTTGGCTACGTGCAGAAAGGCACCGATTTGCTGGCCTCCGATGCCGGGCCCAACAGCTACGTGCAAACCACGCTGGCCGAAGACAAGTGGTACAGCGGCAAAATCAAAACCGCGGCCGACAAGGCTCGCATCGATGCGGTGAAAGAGCCCTGCGCGGCGTGGTGGACGTGCTGGAGAAGCTGCGCGAGAGCTACCTGCCCGATTACTTGCTGCTGGCGGCTATGCAGCCCTACCTATTCCACGCCTCGCTGCTGAGTGAGCTCAACAAGCTGGTGGAGCAAATCAGCATGGAGCGCAACGTGGTGCTGATTTCGGAGTTTAACCGGCGCATTGCCAGCATTGTGCTCACCGAGCCGGTGCCGTTTTTGTACGAGCGGCTGGGCGAGCGGTACGAGCACATTCTGATTGACGAGTTCCAGGACACGTCGGTGCTGCAGTGGAACAACCTGCTGCCACTGGTGGAAAACACGCTGGCCAACGGCCACTCCAGCCTGGCGGTGGGCGATGCCAAGCAGGCCATTTACCGTTGGCGCGGCGGCGAAATGGAGCAGATTCTGCGCCTGCACCAGGGCAACACGGCGGCGCTGGTGGCCCGGGCCCGGGAAGAGGAAATGCGCGAGCTGCTGCGCCTGCGGTACGAGACGCTCGACCCGGTGCTGGAGGCTAAATCCTTGCAGGTCAACTACCGCTCGGCTCGCGAGATAGTCGATTTCAACAACACGTTTTTTGAAGCCGTAAGCATCCGGCACGAGGCCCTGGGCCTGGTGGGCGGCATCTACGACGAGCATTTTGGCCAGCAGGTCCCCGCGGCGCAGGACAGCACGGCCCAAGGGCACGTGGAGCTGCTCTTCACGCAGAAAGATGCCCCCGCGCTGCGGTTTGATGTGGCGGCGGGCGCCTACACCCAGGAGCCGCTGCCCGGCCACGTGCCCGAAGCCCAACTCAACTACGACGAAAGCACGTGCTACCTGACCCTGCAGCTGGTAGAGCAGGCCCTACGCGACGGCTACGGCCTCACCGACATTGCCGTGCTGTGCCGGACCCGCTACGCCAGTAAAATCATTGCCAAGTTTCTGAAAGAGCGCGGCTACCCCATTATTTCGGCCGACTCGCTCGCGCTGGAATTCGCGGAAGTGGTGAACCTGCTGGTGAGCATCCTGCGGGTGCTGCACCAGCCGGCCGATACCCTGGCCCGGGCCGAGGCCCTGCTGCTCGTCGACAAAGTGGTGCGGGGCCTTGCTCCTACGCCCGCCCGGGCCCGGCACATCGCCGAAATCGCCAACGACCTGCACGGCAAGCTGTTTTTTGACGAGCCTGCGGGCCCTGGGCTACGACGTGCGGGAAGACGAAACCGGCAACCTGGGCCTCTACGAGCCTGGCCGAGCGCCTGCTCAACTTGTTTGACCTTTTGGGCCGCAACGGCGAAAGCGACTATCTGTTCCGCTTCCTCGATTTGACGTTGGAATACAGCTTGAAGTTTGGCAACAACCTGGGCAACTTCCTCACGCACTGGGAGGAGCGCAAGGGCCGCATCAGCATCAACGCGCCGGGCGGGCGTGAGGCCATCACCATCACCACGGTGCACAAGGCCAAGGGCCTGGCGTACGGTGTGGTCATCGTGCCGTTTGCCGACTGGAGCCTGGAGCCCCACCGCGGCACCCTGCTCTGGGGCCACCTCGAGAGCACCCAAAAACCCCTGGAAGCCATGCCCGACGTGGCCGTGGTGAGCCTGAGCAAAGGCATTCAGCAAACGGCCCTGGCGGCGCAGTACGACGAAGAGCGGGAGAAAACCTTCCTCGAAGGACTCAACACGCTGTACGTGGCCTTTACCCGGCCCCGCCACCGGCTCTACGTCATCAGCAAACGGCCCGAGGAAAAGAAAACCACCAAAACCACCGAAGAATTGGCACCGGCCGCGCCCACATCTGCAGCCCGGAACGTGGCCGACCTGCTCCATGGCTACTTGCTGGGGCGCGGCGAGTGGCAGGAAGACCAGGTGTCGTACGTGCTGTCGGCGGGTACGCCGGCGGTGCAGCGAGGCGCCCGGGAACTGGCCCCATCCTTTAGCCTGACCAACCTGGCGGCGGCCCCGTGGGAAGAGCGCCTGAAGCTGCGCCGCCACTCCACCACGCTGTTCGACTTTGACGAGCAGCAGGCCCAGGGCGAGTGGAACCGCAAGCTGCACTATGCCCTGCGCCGCCTGCTCACGGCCGCCGACGTGGGCCGCGTGGCCAGCCAGGCTCGTGGCCGAAGGAATATTGAGCGCCCGCGAGCGGCCCGCACTGGTCGAAAGCCTGGAAAAGCTGGTGACCGACCCGCGCCTGGCCCCCTATTTCCTGCCGCACCTGAGCGTGGAAACCGAGCGCGAAATCCTGGTGGGTGGCGTGCGCCTGCGCGACTACAAGCCCGACCGCGTGGTGCTGGCGCCCTCCCTGCAGGTGACCGACCGCACCGGCGGCCGGGTGACGCTGCTGGATTTCCGCCTGCCCCCGCCGCAGGAGAAGCACAAGCGGCTCATCCGCAACTATGCCACGCTGTTTGAGCAGTTGGGCTACGCCGAGGTGCGGGGCGTGATTTATTATTTCGGGACCGAAGAAGTGGTGGAAGTATAAAGCACTGGGTAGCGGATTCTTACTCCTAGTTGATGCCCGGCTGGTGCGTTGCTCCGGCCGGGCATTGGGCCTGCCCTGCCGAACTTTGGCCCATGCACACCCTTGAACAACTGCGCGCAGGCGAGCTGGCCGGCATCCAACGGCTCGACCTGGCGGCGGGCCTGACCGAATTTCCTCGGGAGATTTTTGACTTAGCTGACTCCCTGGAAGTCCTCAACCTCTCGGGCAATGCCTTGAGCGCGCTGCCCGACGACCTGGGCCGGCTGCACAAGCTGCGAGTACTCTTTTGCTCCGACAACCAGTTCACTTCCGTGCCCGAGGTGCTGGGGCAATGCCCGCAGCTGAGTATGGTGGGCTTCAAGGCCAACCAAATCCACACCCTGCCGCCCGCGGCCCTCACGTCGGCCCTGCGCTGGCTCATTCTCACCAATAACCAGCTCACCGAACTTCCCGAGGAGATTGGGGATTGCCCACAGCTGCAAAAGCTGATGCTGGCCGGCAACCGACTCCGGCAGCTGCCCGAGAGCCTGAGCCGCTGCACGCAACTGGAGTTGCTGCGCATTGCAGCCAACCAGGCTCACGGCCCTGCCCGACTGGCTGCTGGCCATGCCGCGCCTGACCTGGCTCGCCTATGCCGGCAACCCGTTTTGCGAGCGGGCCGAAACCGCGGCCCTAGCCCAACACCCCATTGGCGCCATCGACTGGGCGGAGCTGGCTATCGAGCAGCAATTGGGCGAAGGTGCTTCGGGCGTTATTTACCAGGCTCAATGGCGAAAATTGGGTGCGCCCGCGGCGAATGTAGCCGTCAAGCTGTTCAAAGGGGCTCTCACCAGCGACGGACTGCCGCACAGCGAGATGGCGGCCTGCATCAGCGCGGGCGCGCACCCCAACCTGATTGCTGTGGAAGGCAAGGTAGCTCAACACCCAACTAATGCCGAAGGGCTGGTACTTGAGCTGATTAATCCCGCTTTTCAGAACCTGGCGGGCCCACCTAGTCTGGCGTCGTGCACCCGCGACGTGTATGCCCCCGACACTTCCTTCACCCTGGAAACGGCCCTGCGGCTAGCTACGGGAATAGCCGCCGCAGCCGCTCAGCTTCACGCCAACGGCATATTGCACGGCGACTTGTATGCCCACAACATTCTGACCACCGAAGCCGGCGACGCGCTGCTGGGCGATTTCGGCGCGGCTTGCTTTTCTCTCCCGACGAGCCCGACACCTCTCGCAGCCTGCAGCAGCTGGAAGCGCGGGCCTTCGGGTGTCTGCTGGAAGAGCTAGTTGAGCGCTGCCCGGTTACGGAGGCCATCCAAGAGCCTGTTGAGGCACTCTGGAACCTGCAGCGGCAATGCGTGCAGCCCAACGTGGCCGCTCGCCCCGTGTTCAGCGAAATCCACCGCTCGCTCCTGCAGGTGCAGCATGCGAGGGCGCAAATGCTCAGCCGATAGCAGCGAGCTGAGGCTCAGGATTTAGCCGTTTTTAGGATTATTTTTTGGTGTGTGACCTGAGGTAGAGACGCAACATATTGCGTATCGTAGTTGAACGATGACGCCCAAACGACACCCAAACGGTGCGGACGACGAGACGCAAGTATGAGTCTCGTCGTCCATTTCAGCTTCTTAGCCCGTGTGTCTTACTTGCTGGCTTCGGGCTCGGGGGCAATGCGCGAGGGCGTTTGCAGGCCGGCCACGATGCCGCTGGCGCTCTGCGCAATGGCCTGAATGATGGCCGTCATGTTGGGTAGGTTCAGGCTTTCCACTTCGTCGTCGACCGAGTGGTACAGCTTGTCGTCCGGAATCTGGTCGCTGCTGATGGTGTGGGCCGGCACGCCGAGCTTGGCCAGCGTGGCGTTGTCGGAGCGGTAAAACAGGTTTTGTTCGGGGTATGGGTCGGGCTCGAAGCGGAACCTGCTGCCCGTTAGATTTTCCTGTAGCAGCTTGCCAAAATCCGACTTGTCGAAGCCCGTGATAAACGCGGTGTTGGGCCCGAACTTGGCCTCTTTGCCAATCATCTCGATGTTGAACATGGCCACCACCTGCTGCGGGTTGAGCTGCTGGGAGAAGTAGCGGGCCCCAAAGCCGCCCACTTCCTCGGCCGCAAAAGCCGTGAAGATGAGCGGCCGGGCGTTGTCGTTTTTCTGCTTGAAGTACTCCGCCAACGCCACCACCGCGGTGGTACCGCTGGCGTCGTCGTCGGCACCGTTGGCGATGGAGTCGCCAGCGGCAGACGGTTTCACGATGCCCAGGTGGTCGTAGTGGCCCGAAAACACCACGTTTTCCCGCGTCCGCGCCGTGTCGCGCCCAGGTAGCATGCCCACCACGTTGCGCAGCTCGGTGACCACCTGCTCGGTCTTGCCCTTCACCTCAAACGTGATTCCCTTGGTCTTGGCACTGCTGGCCGTGCCCGGGGTAGTTGGCGTGACGAGCACCACGCAGGAATACGGGCTGCCGGCCTCCGTTGCCCGGAACCGCACTTGCCGGCGGCTATCCACCATTTTCTTGAAGTCGGCACTGTGGACGGGGTCGAGTAGCACCAACAGGTTCTGGCTGGGCCGCCGGATTCGGCTCAACAGCTGCCCCACATCGCCATTGGGCGTAATGGTGAGCACTTCCACAGCGGGCGTCTGGTGGGTCCATTCCACTACGGGCTGGTTGCTGATGAGCAGCATCTTATCAGCCGCAATGGCGACTCCGTTAAGCGTGGTGCTCAAGGCCGCAACCCGCGAACTATACACCGGAAATACCTGCTCGAAACCCGTAGCGCCCGGTAGCGGCTGCAACCCGATTCGCTGGAACTCACTGGCCAAAAATTGAGCTGCTTTCAGCCCGCCCGGCTGGCCGGTGCCCCGGCCCTGCATGGCATCGCCCGCGAGAGCGGTCAGCACGCGCCCCACCGTAACAGCCGAAACCAGCGGGGTGGCAACCGCTTTTTTGACGCTTTACGCCTTTGGGCTGGGGCCGCAAAGACCGTGAGCGCAAGCGCTAAAGTAAGCAGGCGTGATTTCATCTAGTCCTATTTTGAGATTTTCTAAGCCATTTTTGTCGGTCAACCCTGGTGCAGCTGCCGTTGAGCTAAATGCCTTGGTTGCGGCAAACTTACAGCGCACGCCCAGCAACGACAGCTAAACTTAATAGCCGGCAGTAAGCACCAGCTTCTTCCCCGCGCTTATTCACGGCGTCAGCCAACCGTTGGCGTCGAGCCAGTTTTTCAGGCGCTCGGTCCAGTCGTCTTTGGTGGTTTTGTTGTGCAGGCCAAAGCCGTGGCCGCCCTGGGGGTACAGGTGCATCTCGACGGGCACTTTGTTTTTCAGGCAAGCCTGGTAAAAGGCCAGGCTGTTTTGCACGGGCACGGTTTTGTCGTCCTGCGCGTGCACCAGGAAGGCCGGTGGGGTTTGGGCCGTCACCTGGGTTTCGTTGGAATACTGCCGCACCTGCGCGGCCGGCGGGGTGTTGCCCAGTAGTCGCTGGCGCGAGCCCGGGTGCGCGAGGCTGTCGCTGAAGCTGATGACGGGGTACAGCAGCACCAGAAACGCGGGGCGAACCGATTCCGGCCCGGGGTTGGGCCCCACGGGCTTGGCAAATTGGGTGCCGGCCCAGGCCGCGAGGTGGCCGCCCGCCGAAAAGCCCATCAAGCCGATTCGGTCGGCGTTGAGCCGGTACTTGGGGGCCAGTTGGCGCACGAGGCGCAGAGCCTGCTGGGCATCGAGCAGCGGGGCAATGGTTTTGTCGGGCTGCGTTTGGTCGTCGGGCAAGCGGTACTTCAGTACAAAGGCCGTGACGCCCATCTCGTTGAGCCGCTTGGCCACGTCGTACCCCTCGCTGTCGATGGAGAGCCGCGTGTAGCCCCCACCCGGGCAAATCACCACGGCCGTGCCGTTGGCGGTGCCGGGCGCGGGGAAGAAGGCCGTGAGGTTGGGCTGCACCACGTTGGAAATGCGCACGCCGCCGTTGGCCAGCGTGATGCTGGTTTCCGTCACGTTGCTGGGCTTGGAGTCGGGAATGGTGCCCGTGTACAGCGGAATGGTTTGTTGGGCAAGCAGGCGGCTGGCGGGCCCTCCTACCAGGGCCAGAATCAGGAGCAAGGTCGATATTTTCATAATTGCAGCAATTGTACGCACGGCCGAGCTAACTTATGCGCCGGTGGCATTATCTGACATCAATATGAGATTATTTAAGGAATTTTGCGCCAAAAGCAACCAAATATGAACCATGCCGTAGCCGGAGCGGTCTGGGGACCATGCGAAAGACCACTCTGCTGGCCGCCGCCGCTCTCCTGAGCAGCCCCGGACTCACCCTGGCCCAAAACACGCCGGAAGAAAACAACCCCAACGTTGATGCCCCTTTCGTGCGAAAAATTCGCGCCGACCGCCCCGGGCAAACCATCACCGCGCAGGTATTGCGGGCCGGACGATTCCAGCTGGAGGCGGGCACCCAGCGGCAGATTCCCAGCTCTGGCTCAAGCTTATCATCGAGCGGCGCCACGCTTCGCATCGGCTTTTTCAACAGCATGGAGCTGCGGGTGAGCCAGCCGTATCTGAGCCGCTACCAGCGCCGGGACCCCGAATCGGGCCAGGCTGGCCATGAGTTCGGGCTGGGCCCCGGTAGTCGTTGGGGCCAAGTTCATGATTTCGCCCAACTACGACACCCCCACCCAAATAGCCATCCTGGTTGAGTCGCCGGTACCGCGTACCGGCGACAAAGAACTTGCTGTAAAGGGCCTGGCGCCCAGCGGGCGGCTGCTCGTGAGCCAGCAGATTGGCGAGCGTTACGGAGTGGAGGCCAACTTTGGCTTCAGCCAGCCCGGCATGACAGTGGCCGACATCCAGAAAGGTCAATTCCTCGGCACCCTGGCCCTCAATGGCCCCATCACCAGCAAAACCGGCTTCTTTGTGGAAGCCTACGGCACCGGTCGCGGCACGCTCACTTCGGGCACCACGGCAGGCCTCTACTGGCGCCCCGTATCCATGCTGCGCCTTGACGTAAATGCCGGGCGCGTACTCGGCGGCGTGGCCAGCGGTACCGCTACCCTGGGGGCCGGCCTGGCCTTCAAGTTAGGGCAGTAAGACCTGTCAGCTAACAAAAAAGCAGTGCCGCGGCTGGATACTTTCCGGCCGCGGCACTGCTTTTTCTTGTTGGACCAGGAATCGTTACCGGGGGTCGGCTGCTTTCAGCACGGCGGCCCAATCTGCCTCGGTGGTGGCGCGGTTAGCTCCGGGCACCGCTGCCAACGATGCGGCTAACCCGGGCGCCGCCTGCTGCATGCCTTTGAGGTTGAGCTTCACCTGCGCGGCCCCGCCCTGGGGCTGGCCGAGGTAATAGACCACTTTTTCTATCATTTCCAGCTTGCCCGGCTTGGTCTCAAACCCGCTGACGGATGACGCCCGGTGCAGGTCTTTGATATAACGCTTGAGCAAAGGGTACTTGCCATCGTGCAGCACCTCCACGTACTCGCTCCGAATGCGCGGCTCCGACGCCTCCAGAAAGCGCCGGAACAGCCGCCGGTTTGCCAGGCCTTCCTGGTTGGCCGGCTCCTGCAGGCTCGAAGCTAATCAGCAGGTGGTCGTCGAGCTGCAGCGAATCGTTGGGCCGCTCGGCCGGGCGCATCAGCAGGCGGTGGTTGAGCACGTCGTATTTCACCGCGATGGTGGGCAGGGCGACGTTGGCCGTCGTAACAAGCTGCGCGGGCAGCCAGCGGTTCACGGCATAAGGCGAGCCCACCGCCTCCGATTTGCTCCGTCTTACCATGGCCACATTGCCGGTAAAGTCGTTGAGCTTCATAGCGTAGTCGTTGCCGGGCTGGCTGCCATGCCCCACGCCCTGAGTAGGTACTTGCCCAAAGGCTACCCCCGCCGGAAGCAGCAGAAGCGCAATCAACGAAGTGGAAAGTCTGGCCATGGCAAGCGTGGAGAAGGGATGCAGCAGCAATATATCATTACTTTCTCCAACAACAACTTAGCTCAACGTCAGCACCAGGTCGTCGGCCTGCACGCGGCTGCCTTCGGCCAGTGCAATGCTGTCGACCACCACGTCGTGGGGCGCGGTGATGGTGGTTTCCATCTTCATGGCTTCGATGACGAAGAGCGGGGTGTTTTTCGCGGCCGACTGGCCAGGCTTCACCAGCACTTTGCTCAGCATGCCTTGCAGCGGGGCCCCCACCTGCCGCGGGTTGGCCTTGTCGGCTTTGGCGTTGCTCACCTTCGTCACGGCCACCGACTGGTCGCGTACCTGCAGGTTGCGGGTCTGGCCGTTGAGGGTGAAGAAAATGGTGCGGCAGCCATCCTCGTTGAGTGTGCCCACCGATTCCAGGCGCACGATGACCGACTTCCCGCGGGCAATCTCGATGATGGTTTCCTCGCCCGGTTTCAGGCCGTAGAAGAACACCGACGTGGGCACCTTGCTCACGTTGCCGTACTTGAGCCGGTGCGCCCAGTACTCCTCAAACACCTTGGGATAAAGCAGCGACGAGAGCATGTCGGTGAACTTGGCGCCGGGGAATTTCTCCTGAAAAACCGGCCACTGCTGGTCAAAATCGATGGGCGCGAGGTGCTCATTGGGCCGGTCGGTAAAGGGCGCCTCGTTCTTCAGAATGAGCTTTTGCAGCTCCTGGGGCCAGCCGCCTTCGGGCTGCCCGATGTCGCCGCGGAACAGCTCGCGCACCGACTCGGGGAAGTTCAGGGTTTCGCCCTTTTCCATCACATCCTGCGGCGTAAGGCCATTCGAGACCATAAACAGGGCCATGTCGCCCACCACTTTGCTGCTGGGCGTCACCTTCACGATGTCGCCAAACATGTCGTTTACGTCGGCAAAGCGTTGCTTCACTTCCTCAAACTTATCGAGCAAACCCAGCGATGCGGCCTGCGGGCGCAGGTTGGAGTACTGCCCGCCCGGAATCTCGTGCTGGAATACCTCCGAAGTACCGGCTTTCAGGCCCGACTCAAACGGATAGTACATCTCGCGCACGGCCTCCCAGTAGTTGCTGAACTCGTTGAGCGACGGCTGGTTGAACTCGCGGTGGCGCGGCGTGTGGCGCAGCATTTCCACAACCGAGTTGAAGTTGGGCTGCGAGGTAAGGCCGGAAAGCGAGCCCAGCGCCACGTCGATGACGTTGACGCCGGCCTCCACGGCCTTGGCGTAGGTGGCGGCCTGCAACGACGACGTGTCGTGGGTGTGCAGGTGAATGGGCAGCTTCACGGTGTCGCGCAGGCCCTGAATCAGCTCAGTAGCGGCGTAGGGCTTCAGCAGGCCGGCCATGTCCTTGATGCAGAGGATGTGGGCACCGGCATCCTCGAGCTGCTTGGCCAGCTTCAGGTAATAGTCGAGGGTGTATTTGGTGCGGCTGGGGTCGAGAATGTCGCCGGTGTAGCAGATGCAGGCTTCGGCCAGCCGGTCGGTTTTGTTGCGCACGAAGCCGATGCAGGCCTCCATGCCCTTCATCCAGTTCAACGAGTCGAAAATGCGGAAGATGTCGACGCCGGTTTCGGCCGCCTGCTGCACAAACCGCTCGGTGAGGTTGTCCGGATAGGCCTTGTAGCCCACGCCGTTGGCGCCCCGAATGAGCATTTGGAGCAGGATGTTCGGGATGGCTTCGCGCAGCTTGGCCAGCCGCTCCCACGGGTCTTCGTGCAGAAAGCGCAGGGCCACGTCGAAGGTGGCGCCGCCCCAGACTTCGAGCGAGAAGGTTTGGGGGTGCTGCTGGGCATAGGCGCGGGCCACTTTCAGCATGTCCCAGGTACGCATGCGGGTGGCCAGCAGGCTCTGGTGGGCATCGCGCAGGGTGGTGTCGGTGTAGTGAATCAGGGCTCGTCGCGCAGCCATTGGCCAAAGCCTTCGGGGCCCAGGCTCGTGCAGCTTTTGCTTGGTGCCCGGCGCGGGCGCTTCGTAGCTGGAGTGCGGCAGGTACGGGCGGCGGGGGTTGGCGCGGGGGTCGAGCCTGGTTTTTGACGTCCGCGTTGCCGTTGACCACCACCTCGCCGATGAAGCTCAGCAGCCGGGTGGCGCGGTCCTGACGGGTTTCAAACTTGAACAGGTCGGGGTGGTCCTTGATAAAATCAACGTTGGCCTGGCCCTTCTGAAACTCCTCGTTGCCAACGATATTCTTCAGGAACTGGATGTTGGTTTGCACGCCGCGCACCCGGAACTCGTCGAGCGCGCGCAGCATTTTCTGGGCCGCGCCGTGCAGCGTGGGCGCGTGGGCCGACACCTTCACCAGCATCGAATCGAAAAATGGCGACACCACCACGCCCTGGTACACCGAGCCTCATCGAGCCGGATGCCGAAGCCACCCGCCTGCCGGTAGGCCACAATAGTGCCGTAGTCGGGCTTGAAGTCGTTTTCGGGGTTTTCGGTGGTTACACGGCACTGCATGGCAAAGCCCGCGCGCAGCGGCACCACGTCGGGGCCCAGCCCAATTTCGGGGTCGCTGAGCTTGTAGCCCGCCGCGATGTAAATCTGGGTTTTAATCAAATCGACGCCGGTAATCATCTCCGTCACGGTGTGCTCGACTTGAATGCGGGGATTCACTTCGATGAAGTAAATGCGGTCCTGCTCAGGGTTCACCAGGAATTCCACGGTGCCCACGTTGTCGTAGCCCACAGCCCGCCCGATGCGCAAGGCGTACTCGTACAGGAGGTGGCGCTGGTGGTCGGGCAGGTTCATGGCCGGGGCCACTTCCACCACTTTCTGGAAGCGGCGCTGCACCGAGCAGTCGCGCTCGTAGAGGTGCACGAGGTTGCCGTGCTGGTCGCCCACTAGCTGCACCTCGATGTGCTTGGGCCGCTCCACGAACTTCTCCAGGAACACGGTGTCGTCGCCGAAGGCATTCATGGCCTCGTTGCGGGCCTCAAAAAGCCTTTCTCCAGCTCCTCATCGTCGCGGATGATGCGCATGCCGCGGCCGCCGCCGCCGCTGGCCGCCTTCAGCATCACGGGGTAGCCGATGCGGTTGGCCTCGGTTTTAGCGGTTTCGAAGTCGACCAGGTCGGCCTCGCTGCTTTCAATCTGGGGCACCTGGCAGCGCTGGGCTACTTCCTTGGCGCGCACCTTGTCGCCGAGAGCTTCCATCACCTCGGGCCTGGGCCCCACGAACACAATGCCTTCTTCGGCACAACGCCTTGAAAGGGTGGCATTTTCGCTCAGGAAGCCGTAGCCCGGGTGAATGGCGTTGGCTCCGTTCTCCTTGGCCACCCGCAGCAGGCCTTCGATGTCCAAGTACGGCTTCAGGGGCTCGTCGTCGCGGCCAATCTGGTAGGCTTCGTCGGCTTTGTAGCGGTGCAGCGAGTACCGGTCCTCGTAGGTGTACACGGCCACCGTGGGGATGTTGAGCTCGGTGGCGGCGCGCATCACGCGAATGGCAATTTCGCCCCGGTTGGCAACTAGGAGTTTGGTTATGTTCATATAAGGTGTGGTAGGGTAGCCGCGCATACGGCGAAACTACACCAAAGGCTGCGCAAAGACAGGCCCGCAAACGATTGTGGAAGCTTAACACCTCAAAACGCCCGCCCATAAACTCCTGAGACTGTCTATATTTGACGGCGTCCGGTCTACTCCCGTCGCCAGCTACTATTGCGCTACTTTCTTGTTGCTACCTGCCTGCTTATCAGCCATGCTGGCTTTGCCCAATCACCGGTTTCTTCGGCAGCGCCGACCCGTGTTTCCGGGGTTTGGGAAGGCGGCCTAGGAGTCGGCAATGGGGTGGAAATGCATGCGGGCTACTTCAAGGAGCACCTGCTGCTTTTCGGCCGCAGCCGCTATAAGTGGTGGGGCCCCGAGGACGGGCCCGGCACCAGCAACTTGTTTCAGAACTTCAATACCCGTTCGCGGCAGGCCGAAGTGGCCGCCCTGGCCGGCTACGGCCTTCCCGTGGGCCTCGGCCTGGCTTATGCAGCAGCCGGCGTGGGCTACGTAGCCGGCCGGCAGCTCGGCGAATACCGCTACACGATTAGAAGCAACGAATTCCTTTCCAACGACACGCATTACTACGCTTACCGCAGCTACCAGGCCCTGGGAGTCCCGCTGGAAGTGGGCCTGCTGGGTCCCGTACGAAACCGAAGCCTGCGCGTAGGCCTCGCTTTGCAGGCCAACCTCAACCCCGAGAAGTCGGTGTACTGCCTGCTGCTGACCTTCTGGGGTGGCAAGGCGGGCGCTTCCTCTCCGGGCCAAAGCAACTGATGGCCCAGCAGTTCACGCCTTATTTACCCGCACTTTTTCCCGCCACAATGCGCACCTTTGTTTCTCACTGCCAACGCCTTGTGCTCTTGGGGAGCTTGTTGCCCTGGGTTGTCGGCTGCTCGCTTACGTCCCGCGAAGTTGAGCCGGACTTGCCCACCGAGCGCATCAGTGGCGGCAACACGCTCGTTTACCGGGCCGATGGGCTGCCCGTGGTGGCCCACAACGATTCCAGCTTCGGCACCATCATCGGCTCCATATTTGGCGGAAAGGGCCCCGTTCGCGGCTATCGGGATTTCAACAACGAGCCTGGTTATTCACGGGGTGGATAGCCAGAACCAGCCGGCCACTGGCCGAAAGCAGCACGTGCTGCACCTGGAGCTGCCCGCGTTTCAAGGAACCGGCACTTACGCGCTGGCCGCGCCGGGCACATTCTACCAGGTGTCGGTATTCAATAGCGAGAAGCGGCTGGATTCACCCCAGACGTTCTACCCCTTTCCGCATCGGGCGCGCGGGTTACCATCACGCAATGGGATGCCGCTAGCCGGCACCTGCAGGGCACTTTTTCTGCAGAATTAGCTGAGCAACGTAACGGTCAGCCGCTGGCCCTCACCGAAGGGCGCTTCGACCTGATTCTCGACCAGTAAACTCCGCGGCCGAGCAGCAAAACATGTGGGCAGCATAGGGGTTAGGAAGGCACCTCCCGCTATTCTTCACTTCCCCGCATGGATTTCACCGACAAAAATATTCTTCTCATCGGCGCCTCATCGGGCATTGGGCTGGCCACGGCGCAGTTGCTCAGCAAGCTGCACGTGAACCTGTTCACCGCTTCCCGGCACCTTTCGCCGGAGCTCGAAGCCCTGGGCACCACGCACGTAGCCTACGATGCCACCCAGCCCGTCGGCACTGCTTTCGATGGGCTGCCGGAAGTGCTGCACGGCGTGGCGTATTTCCCGGGCAGCATCAAGCTGCGGCCGTTTGAGCGCATTCCGACCGATGATTTTCAGGCCGATTTCGACTTGAATGTGCTGGGCGCCGTGCGCGTGCTGCAGGCCACCATCAAGCGCCTGAAAAAGGCCGAAGGCGGTGCTTCGGTGGTGCTGTTCAGCACCGTGGCCGCCGATACGGGCATGAGCTTCCACACCAGCATCGCCACGGCCAAAGCAGCCGTGGAAGGCCTCACCCGGTCCCTGGCCGCCGAGTACGCCGCCAGCGGTGTTCGGGTGAACTGCATTGCGCCTTCGCTCACCAACACCCCGCTGGCCGCCGCCCTGCTCAACTCGCCCGAAAAGGTGGAAGCCGGCGGCAAGCGCCACCCCTGCAGCGCATCGGCCAGCCCCAGGACCTGGCCTACACGGCTTCGTTCCTGCTCTCCGACCACAGCTCTTTTGTCACCGGACAAGTGCTGGCCGTAGACGGCGGCATGGGCAAGCTGAAGTAACACATAACGCTTTAATTAGCCTGTCATGTCGAGCGCAGCCGAGACATCTCGCTCGGAGCAGTAATCAGTTGATTAGTGATGGCACGCGAGATGTCTCGGCTGCGCTCGACATGACGTTGAACCAAATAAAACACATGAAAATTTGCCTTTTCTGGCACCGGCGCGACCTGCGCATCCACGACAATGCCGGCCTGGCGGCGGCCCTGGCCAGCGGCCTGCCGGTGGTACCACTTTTTATCTACGACCAGGACATTCTCGACCACCTGCCCAATAAGGCGGACGCCCGGCTTACCTACATTTTCGATGAAGTGGAACGGCTGGCCGCAGCCACCGAAGCGGCCGGCGGCACCTTCCTGGCGCGCTACGGCAAGCCAGTGGAAGTGCTTGAAAAGCTGGTCCAAGAGTTTGAGGTGGCGGCCGTACACACCAACGAAGACTACGAGCCCTACGCCACCCAGCGCGACGCCGAGGTGGGCACGATGCTGCAGAAGCATGGCGTGAAATTCCTGCTCTACAAAGACCAAGTCGTCTTCGCCAAAAGTGAAATTTTGACCAAAGCGGGCACGGTGCCCAAGGTATTTGGCGCCTACCATAAAGCCTACCTGGCCAAGCTCACCGATGAAATGCTGTTGCCCTACGGCTCCGCTGAGGCATTCACCAAAGCTCATTTCCAGCAGCTTGAGCCAGCCCAAGCCGGCCCCCGCCCTACCCTGGCCAGCCTGGGCTTCGAACGGCTGGAGCAGTACGTGCCCACCGCCGACCTGCCCGCCGAGGCCGTGGTGCGTACCTACGACAGCACCCGCAACATACCCGCCCTGCAAAATGGCAGCACCCGCATATCGGTGCAGGCGCTTTGGCACCCTCAGTGTGCGGCAGGTGATGCGCCAGGCCAAGGCCCTGAACTCGAAGCTGCTCTCCGAAATCATGTGGCGTGATTTCTTCATGATGCTGCTCTGGCACTTTCCCAACACTGCGACCGAAGCGTACGACCCCAAAATGCGGAACGTGCCTTACCGCAACAACGAGCAGGAGTTCCAGGCCTGGTGCGAGGGCCGCACAGGCTACCCGCTCGTGGATGCTGGCATGCGCGAGCTCAACGCCACCGGCTACCTGCCCAACCGCGTGCGCATTGCCACGGCCGGCTTTTTGGTAAAGCACTTGTTTATCGATTGGCGTTGGGGCGAACGGTATTTTGCCGATAAGCTGATGGACTACGAACTGGCCAACAACGTGGGCAACTGGCAGTGGGTGGCCGGCACCGGGGCGGTGGCGGCCCCGTGGTTTCGGGTGTACAGCCCCCAAAACCAACAGGAAACCGTGGACCCCGAAATGGAATACGTGAAACGGTGGGTGCCCGAAGTGGGTACCGCAGCCTATCCCGCCCCCATTGTCGACCACACGTTTGCCCGTCAACGGTCGGTGGAAGCGCTTCGGGCCGCCCGCATTGCGGCATCGTAGCGTGGACTCTGCGAATCCGCGCCTGGGCGAACAACTCCCGGAACTACGCGGACTCGCAGAGTCCACGCTACATCAGAACCGTAGGTGGTGCGAGGCGGTTGTGTAGGCATGGAAAAGGACCGCATCAAACAAGCCTATCTCAACTTCGTGCTCAACGAAGGCCACCCGCCGCAATCCGTGTTCAAGCTTACGCAGCAGCGGGCATCGCGGAGCAAGAATTCTACAAGCACTACCCGAATTTCGAAGCCATCGACCGCGAGCCTGTGGGCCGACTTTGGCCGGCAGGCGCGCACCACGGCGGCTACCGAGCCCGTGTGGGAAAGCTACGGCAGCCGCGAAAAGCTGCTGGCTTTCTACTACACGCTGCTCGAGATTCTCAAGCAAAACCGCTCCTACGCCCTCATGAGCCTACGCCGTTCGCTGCACCGCATGCCGGCGCTCACGCCCCGGGTACTCGACGACTTCCGGCAGGATTTTGAGCTGTTTGTGAGCGACTTGCTGCGCGACGGCCGGGTAAGCGGCGAAATCGCCAACCGCCCGCTGGTGCAGGAAGGCTACCCCCGCTTCTTCTGGCAGCAGGCGCTGTTCGTGCTGGGCTTTTTGCCAAAGACGACACTGTAAACTTCGAGCGCACCGATGCCGCGGTGGAAAAAGCCGTGACGCTGAGCTTCGACCTGGTGGGCCGCAACAGCCTGGATTCGGCCGTGGATTTCGTGCGGTTTTTGGTGCGTCGCTAACCCTGCCTCCATGTCCGACGAACCCCAAACCTCCCTGCCCACCACCAAAGTGGCCCGCGCCGCGCGCTTTGCCAAAACCGGCATCAGCGTGGGCGCCAACTACGTGAAGCACTACGCCAAGCGGGCCGTGGGCGCCGAATCGACCACCGAAGACCTGCACGCCGCCAACGCCGCCGAGCTCTACGGCGCCCTGAGCGAGATGAAAGGCTCGGTGCTAAAGGTGGCCCAAATGCTGGCGATGGAGAAAAACATGCTCCCCACCGCCTACGCCGACCAGTTTGCCAAGGCCCAGTACCAAACGCCGCCGCTCTCCGGTCCGCTGGTGGTCAAAGCTTTTCGCGATGCCTTCGGGCAGTCGCCCTATACCTTGTTTGATGAATTCGAGCCCGAAGCGCGGCAGGCCGCCAGCATCGGCCAGGTGCATTTCGCGCAGAAAAATGGCCGCTCGCTGGCCGTGAAGGTGCAATACCCGGGCGTGGCTGCGAGCATTAAATCCGACATCAACCTGGTCAAACCCATTGCCCTGCGGGTGATGGGGCTCAGCGAAAGCCAGGTGCGGCCTTATCTGGAAGAAGTGGAAGCGCGCCTGCTGGAAGAAACCGACTACCAGTTGGAGCTGCGGCGCGGGCAGGAAATTGCGGCCCAGTGCCAGGGGCTGCCGCACCTGGAGTTTGCGGCTTATTACCCGGAGTACTCCACAGCCCGCATTCTGACCATGGACTGGCTTGGCGGCCAGCACCTGAAGGAGTTTCTGGCCACCAATCCGGCGCCGGAAGTCCGCAACCAGCTCGGCCAGGCCCTCTGGGACTTCTACCAGTTCCAGTTCAACACCCTGCACCGGCTGCACGCCGACCCGCACCCCGGCAATTTCCTGCTGCGCGCGGAGAACGGTGGCACCCTGGGCGTGCTCGATTTCGGCTGCGTAAAGGACGTGCCGCAGGATGTGTACGAGTTATTTACGGCCCTGCTGGCGCCCGAAACCATTGCCGACGAAGCCATCCTCGCCGCACTGCTCACGCAGGCCGGCGTGCTCCGCGCCACCGACGCTCCGGCAATGCGGGCGCTCTACCTGCGTACCCTGCAGGTGTCGCTGGAGCTGGTGGGCCGCCCCTTCCGCCAAGCCACTTTCGACTTCGGCGACCCTTCTTACATGGCTGCCCTCTACGCCCTCGGCGACGACCTGATGGCCGACCCCGAGCTGCGCAAGCAGCGCGAACCGCGCGGCTCCGAGCATTTCATTTACCTCAACCGGACCTACGTGGGCCTGTTTTCGCTGCTCACCGAGTTGGGCGCCGTGATAGAAACCCACGTGCCAATCGCGGCTGAGGCCGCCATTTAGCAATTCGGGAAATTGAGCTAAAAGCTGGCTCCATTGGCCTTGCTACCTTCGCGGCCATGAATATCCGGGCGGAGCTACTGCGGGAACACTCGGCGCGCCAGACCAAACGGCTGACCGATTACGCCTGCTCGCACCCGGCGTGCCTGGCCGAGCTGCTGCAGGTATTCTGGTACGGCGAGCCGCGGGAGCGGCAGCTGGCCGCCGACGTGCTCGGCTGGGTAGGCCAGCAGCGGCCGCACTGGCTGGTGCCCCACCTGCCGGGCCTGCTGGCGGCCGCGCAGCCCGGCCCGGGCCAGCACCCGGCGGTGCGGCGCAGCGTGGCGCGGGTCCTGCAATTTGTGTCGGTGCCGGAAGAGTGGCAGGCGCTGGCCTTCGATACCTGCCTGGGCATGCTGCAATCGCCGGCCGAGCCGGTTGCCATCCGGGTCTATGCCCTTAGTGCTGCCGCGCGCCTGGCCGCTCCTTACCCAGAGCTCACGAGCGAGCTGCTGGCGGCGGCCGAGACTGTTCTGAATACCACCAGGTCGGCCGCGCTGCATAGCCGGGCCGCACGGGAACTGCCAAAACTTCGCAGCATTGTGCGGGAAGATTTACCGGGTTAGTTGTTGCCTTGGAAGATTCGTTTCAATTCTCAAAATTCCCATGAAAAATCTGCTTACTCTCGGCGCGGCCCTGCTGAGCCTTACCTTCTCCGCTTCGGCCCAACAAATGGCCAGCTGCTGCGCCAAGCCGGCCGCCAACCTCTCGGCCTCGGCCACGGAGGCCTTTGCCATGCTGGCTGCCGACAAAGACTTCTCGGGGGCCACGATGCGCCCCTACCCTTCGTGTTCACCGGCGAAGGCAAGGACATCACCTTCAAAACCCCCGACGGCGCCATGGGCCGCGGCTACGAAATCAAAAGTGCCACGCCCAGCAATAAATACCTGTTCGTGATTCACGAGTGGTGGGGCCTGAACGAATACATCAAGAAGGAAGCCGCTACGTTCGCGAAGGAGATGCCCGGCGTCAACGTCATCGCCGTGGACTTATACGACGGCAAAGTGGCCACCACCCCCGAAGAAGCCGGCAAATACATGGGCGAGGTGAAATCCGAGCGCGCCGTGTCCATCCTCAAAGGCGCGCAGATGTACGCCGGCCCCAAGGCGCAGGCGGCCAGCATCGGCTGGTGCTTCGGTGGCGGTTGGAGCCTGCAGGAAGCCCTGCTCGGCGGCAAGCAAACCGTAGGCTGCGTGATGTACTACGGCATGCCCGAGAAGGACGTAGCCAAGCTCAAGACGCTGAACTCGGACGTGCTGGGCATCTTCGCCAGCCAGGATAAATGGATTAACCCCGCGGTGGTGAACCAGTTCAAGAAGGACATGGCCGCAGCCGGCAAAAAAGTAACCGTGTACAGCTACGACGCCGACCACGCCTTCGCCAACCCTTCCAACCCCAAGTTCAACAAGGAGTTTGCCGCCAAGGCCCACAGCCAGGCGCTGGCCTACCTGCGTACCAAATTCAAGGTAAAAGTATCGTAACGCTTGCTGCCAATCAACAAAAAAGCCTTCCCGGTTGGGAAGGCTTTTTTATGCTAATTTGTTGTCCCTTACAAATTAACTAGGGTGTGTGGACAATCGCCGACCTTTGGGTGGTGCGACGCTATGAACTCAAAGATGCCGATTGGGCGCGATTAGCGCCCCTGTTGCCGGGCAAAGCCGGCGATGCCGGCCGCTCGGCGGCAGACAACCGCTTGTTTTTAAACGCCGTGCTCTGGATTGCCCGCAGCGGCGCGCCGTGGCGCGATTTGCCCGAGCGGTTCGGGCCGTGGAACTCCACGTACCGCCGCTTCCGCCGCTGGGCGCAGAAAGGCGTCTGGCAACGCGTATTCGAGGCCGTACAAGACCCGGACCTGGACTGGGCCATGCTCGATTCCACCAGCGTGCGGGCCCACCAGCACGCCGCGGGGCAAAAAAGCAGTGCCCTAGCCGAAGCGCTGGGCCGTTCGCGCGGCGGGTTCACCAGCAAGCTCCACGTCGTCGTAGACGCGCTGGGCAACCCGCTGCGCTTGCGGTTGACGCCTGGACAGCAGGCCGATTGCACCGTGGCCGCGGACTTGCTGGCCGGATTGGCGGTGGGGGCCGTGCTGGCCGACAAGGCCTACGACACCGATGCCCTCGTGGCCGGCTGCGCCCAAACCGGCGCGGCCCTCGTCGTGCCCAGCAAGCGCAGCCGGCGCGTGGCGCGGGTGCTGGACCGCAACCTCTACGCTGACCGCAACAAAGTCGAGCGCTTCTTCAACCGCCTCAAGCAGTACCGACGCCTGGCCACGCGCTATGAAAAAACGGGCGCCTCCTTTCTCGCTTTCGCGCATTGCGCCGCTACTCTCGTCTGGTTGCTCTAATTGTCCACACACCCTAGCTCAATTTTCTGCTTTCTGTAATTCCTATGGCCACGCTCGCTGCCCTATTGTCCGAATACGGTGAAAGCCACCAAAACCCGACCAACAAGCTGGTGCACTGGGTGTGCGTGCCGCTCATCATGTTTTCGCTGCTGGGCCTGCTTTGGGCCGTGCCGGTACCCGCGGCCATTCAGCGCATCAGTTCCTGGCTCAACTGGGGCACGCTGGTGATGGCGCTGGCCCTGGCGTACTACGTGCGCCTGAGCGGCCGGCTGGCCTTGGGCATGGTGCTGGTGTGGGTGGCCATGGCCGGGGCCCTGCACCTGGTGGCCGAACTGGCCATGCTGCCGCTGTGGGCCATTTGCCTTATCATTTTCGCGCTGGCCTGGGTGGGCCAGTTCTGGGGCCACAGGGTGGAAGGCAAGAAGCCCAGCTTCCTCAAAGACCTGCAGTTTCTACTCATTGGGCCGCTCTGGCTCCTGCACTTTGTCTACCGCCGCCTGGGCTGGAGCTATTGACGCTGCGCTTAATGACGAATGAGGAATGGGCGGATAACTCCCCTCCTTTTTTAAGGAGGGGATGTTCGAGCCAAAGGCTCGGACGGGGGTGGTTGCCCTCGTTGAACGATACCCGAACGATGCCAGCTCAACTTGTTCTGCCGCCAGTCGTTCGGGTATCGTTCAACGAGTGTAACCACCCCTCAACTTGGCAGTTGAGCATCCCCTCCTTAAAAAAGCAGGGGAGTTATCCGCCCATTCCTCATTCGTCATTAAGCGCAACAAGCTAACAGGCCGGCCAGCTCGGCTACGCTTTCGGTGAGCTGCTCCCAGGCGGGGAGCACGAAGTACTGGTTTTGGTACCGCTCGCCAGTAACCGGCGTATGGAGCACCGTGGCCAGGTCGAACACCAAGCGCGGCGTGTTTTCGTTCACGCAGTGGTGGATTTCGCCGGCCGAGGAAAGCAGACCCGCGCCGTAGAGCCGGGGCTGTCCCTCGTGCTGCACCAGTCCAAACTCGGCGGTGAAGAAATAGAGCGCCCACAGCTGCTCACGGGCCGGTGAGCCCACTGGCTGCGCCCGGTACGCCTGCCCAAGCATGTGCAGAAAATCGGCCAAGCCCTCATCCAAGAGCATGGGCACGTGCCCGAACAAATCGTGGAACAAATCAGGCTGAGGACTGAAATCGAACGCGTGCATGGGCCGGATGCGGGTCACAATCGGGAACCGGCGCTCGGCCAGCAGGCTCGAAGAAGGCAGCCGGCTCAAAAGGCCGCCCCACCGGGGCCAGCTTCCAGCCCGTTTGCTCAAACACGGTGGCGCTGAGCTCGCCGATGTCCGGGATTACCTCGCGCCTCATGCCCAACCGGGCCAGGCCCTGGGTAAACGCCGGGGCGGCCCGACGGTGCAACAGCGCGGTCTGGCGGTCAAACAGAATCTTCCAAATCAGCTGGTCCTGGGCGGTGGCAGTGGTGGTGTTGAGCTTGGCAAA
Source organism: Hymenobacter humi (assembly GCF_042665855.1). NCBI lineage: Bacteria > Pseudomonadati > Bacteroidota > Cytophagia > Cytophagales > Hymenobacteraceae > Hymenobacter > Hymenobacter humi. The sequence continues at coordinate 3,332,635 of NZ_JBHTEK010000001.1, forward strand.
CATGATAATTGAGCTAAATAATGGGGCGAAAAAAGCCCGATATCCTGGCGGATTCGGGCTTTTGAAGGTTCTTAGTGAAGGTCTGGCATCATGCCGGGTTCTTCCTTTTCGCCAATAGCAGCCCAATCTTCCCCTGTTTGGGGCAAGTCATTAGGTTGGTAATATTGACGTGTTGGTGGCGCATGATTGAGACGAATTTAAGGACAGATTTTAACAATGCAAGGGCCTGTTAAAATTAAATTTAAGTAAGCTCAACCGCTAACTGCTTCTACTCCAACTCGCCTCGTAAGGCAAAAACGCGACGCAGGTTCCGCACCAACTTGGCCGACTCGTCGAAGTTCAGCGTCTGCTGCCCGTCGGAGGCGGCGGTTTCGGGCGTTTCGTGGGTTTCGTACACGATGCCGTCGGCGCCGGCCAGCACGCCCGCCAGGGCCATTGCCGGCACATAGTCGCGAATGCCAATGCCATGCGAAGGGTCCACAATCACCGGCAGGTGGCTCTTCTCTTTCAGGATGGGCACGGCGTTCAAATCCAGGGTGTTGCGACTGGCTGTTTCAAACGTGCGGATGCCCCGCTCGCAGAGAATGAGCTTCTCATTGCCACCAGAGAATACGTATTCGGCCGAAGAAAGCAGCTCTTCGATGGTGCCCGAGATGCCGCGCTTTATCATCACCGGCTTGTCTACGCCGCCCAGCGCATCGAGCAAGTTGAAGTTCTGGGTGTTGCGGGCGCCCACCTGGAACACGTCCACGTAGTCATGCATTTCCTCGACTTGAGAAACCTGCATCACCTCGGTCACGATTTTGATGCCGCGCGCGCAGGCCATCTGGTGAAACAGCTTCAGGCCGTCCATGCCTAGGCCGCGGAACGAGTAAGGCGACGAGCGGGGCTTGAACACGCCGCCGCGCATCAGCCGCACGCCGTTTTCGACGAGGTGCGTCATCACCTTTTCCATCTGGGCTTCGCTCTCGATGCTGCACGGGCCTGCGCACAACGCCAGGGTTCCCTCGCCTATCGTCACGCCGTCGCCGAGGTCGAGCACGGTGGGCTTCACGCGCCACTTGCGGCTCACCAGCTTATAGTCGTCGGACACGCGGTGCACGTCGCGCACGCCCGGCAGTTGGCCGATGGTGCGGATGTCGAAATCCTTCTTCCCAATGGCCACCAGGTAGTGGGCGTGCTGGGTAGTGACTTCGGTGGTTTTGTAGCCCTGCTGCTTCAAGTGCTCGGTAATGGTGGGCACCTGGGCAGATTTTTCGAGTTGAATTATCACGGAGATGGACAGAAAAAGAACGTCATGCTGAGCGCAGTCGAAGTATCTCGCGTGCGGCAGTAATCAAGCTAGCTCAACGAAGCGAGCGAGATGCTTCGGCTGCGCTCAGCATGACGTTCTAAGGTTTTTAAGGAATGGTTAGGCTTGCTTAATGGCTTGCACAAACTGCGCGGCAGTGGCCGGTGCATCGTCGGTGTCCTGCAGCACGCGTATGAGGGCCGAGCCGATAATGGCGCCATCGGCGTGCCCGCAGGCGCGGTCGAAGCCGGTTTTATCAGCAATGCCGAAGCCGATGAGTCGCGGGGTCTTAAGGTTCATGGCCGCGATGCGCTCGAAGTACTCCTTCTGGGCCTCCACATCGGGCAGCGTGGTGCCGCCGGTGGTGCCGGGCCCCGACACGAGGTACAGGAAGGCATCCGACAAAGCATCGAGCCGGCGAATACGCTCTTCTGAAGTCTGCGGCGTAATCAGGAACACGGCTTTCAGGCCGTATTTCTGAAACATGGCGTGGTACATCTCCTCGTACTCGTCCAAAGGCAGGTCCGGGAGAATGAGGCCATCGACTCCCACTTCAGCGGCTTTTTCCAGGAAGGCTTCCATGCCAAACTGCAGCACGGGGTTGAGGTAGCCCATGAGCAGCACCGGCGTTTCAGGCACGGCGGCGCGCAGTTCCTGCAACTGCCCAAACAGCACTGGCAGGTTCATGCCATTGGCCAAAGCCGCCGAACTGCTGCGCTGGATGACCGGGCCGTCGGCCAGCGGGTCGGAAAACGGCATGCCGATTTCGAGGATGTCGGCGCCGGCAGATACCAGCGCTTTGGCAAGCGGCAGCGTGTCGTGCAGGCTGGGGTAGCCGGCCGTGTAGTACATGTTGAGCAGGTTTTGCTTGCTCGCAAATGCTTGTTTAATTCGGTCCATTTAGCGCAAGGTTTCGCGAAGTTTAAAAATTAAGTCTCGCGGAGGAATAGAGGTAAACTGATGTAAAACAATGCTTTGTGAAACTTAACCATTAAACTTCGCGAGACGTTGCGCTACAGCAGTTTGTCCATGTTCTTGAGGTAGGTTTCGAGGTCCTTGTCGCCGCGGCCCGAGAGGTTCACTACCACCACGTCGTCGGGGCCGGCACCGAGCCTGGCCGAGGGCGGCCAGCGCATGGGCCGTTTCCAGCGCGGGGATGATACCTTCCAAATGGCTCAATTCGCTCACCGCTTTCAAGGCCTCATCGTCGGTGATGGAGATGAATTCGGCCCGGCCCGAGGCGCCCAGGTGGGCATGCAGCGGCCCGATGCCCGGGTAGTCGAGGCCCGCGCTCAGCGAGTACGGTTCCGTAATCTGGCCATGCTCATCCTGCATCAGCAGCGTGCGGCTGCCGTGAATAATGCCCGGCGTGCCCAGGACCGACGTAGCCGCCGAATGCCCGGAATTAATGCCGTGGCCGGCCGCTTCCACCGCAACCAGGCGCACGGAAGGCTCGTCCAGGAAATGGTAGAACGCACCCGCCGCGTTGGAGCCGCCGCCGACGCAGGCCACTACAAACTGGGGCAGCTCGGAGCCGGTTTTTTCCAACAATTGCTTGCGCATCTCCTCGCTGATAACGGCTTGCAGGCGCGCCACCAAATCGGGGTACGGGTGCGGGCCCACCACCGAGCCGATGATGTAGTGCGTATCCACGGGGTTGGAAATCCAGTCGCGGATAGCCTCGTTGGTGGCGTCTTTTAGGGTCTGGCTGCCGCTTTCGGCCCGCCGTACCTCGGCTCCAAGCAGGCGCATGCGGGCTACGTTGGGCGCCTGGCGCTCAATGTCGACGGCGCCCATGTACACTACGCAGGGCATGCCCATGAGGGCGCAGACGGTGGCCGTGGCCACGCCGTGCTGCCCGGCGCCGGTTTCGGCGATGATGCGCGTTTTGCCCAACCGCTTCGCCAGCAGAATCTGCCCTACGGTGTTGTTGATTTTATGCGCGCCGGTGTGGCAGAGGTCTTCACGCTTGAGGAAAACGCGGGTGCCGTATTTCTCGGACAAGCGTTTGGCTTCGAACAGCGGCGTAGGCCGGCCCACGTAGTCGCGCAGCAGCTGTTGCAGCTCAATTTGAAAATCCGCGTCGGCCAGGATGTCCAGGTAGCGCGTGCGCAGCTCTTCCACGTTGGGGTAGAGCATTTCGGGAATGAATGCGCCGCCGAATTCGCCGTAGTAGCCGCGGGCCGTGGGTTGCTGATAGGATGTTGTCATGGTGATTAAGTTTTATCCTCTGACCGTCATGCTGAGCGCAGTCGAAGCATCTCGCTCGCATCGCTCAACGATTGAATTAGTGCTGCACGCGAGATGCTTCGGCTGTGCTCAGCATGACGGTCTTTTTTATAGTTTCCCTGTTCCTGTCTTCAGCCGCAACGCGGCCAGCATCTGTTCTACCCGCCCGGCATCTTTCACGCCCGGCGCGGTTTCAAAGCCGCTATTCAAATCGACGCCCACTAGGCCTGGGAGGCGCAAAGCCGCTAATTCAGCAGCGTGTTCCAGGCCTAACCCACCGGCCAAGAAATATGGCACAGGCAGGTTGTAGCTCTTCAACAAGTCCCAATCGAACACGGTCCCATTGCCGCCCGGGGCCGCGCCTTTGGTATCAAAAAGAAAGAAGTCGCAGTGCGGCACGTAAGGCAGCAGCGCGGCAAAATCAACCGCTTTGCCCACCGAGAAAGCCTTCATCACCAGCAGGCCGGCTTCGTTTAGTTCTTCGCACTGCGCGGGCGTTTCCTGGCCGTGCAGCTGCACTGCAGCCAGCCCAAAACGCTGGGCAGTAGCGACGATGGTTTCAGTCGATTCATTCAAAAAAACGCCCACCTTCCAGATGCTGGCGGGCAAGGCCTGCACCAATTCCGCAGCCAGCGCCTCACCCACAAAACGGGGCGATGCCGGAGCGAAAATGAAGCCCAGAAAATCCGGGGTCAGAGCCGCTACTTCGGAGAGCGCCGCGGCATCGCGCATGCCGCATACCTTCACCAGCAGCCGCGCCGGGGTTGCCGGCTGCGCTTGCGGCCGTGCGCTGGCAGCCGGCAGGCCGGCAGCCTTAGCAACATCAGCAGGTAGGGGGCGGGGCGTTTTCATTGCTAGTGTTAGGAAGCGACAGCTGGTTTGGGCAAAGCCGCAATCTCCTGCACGAGGGCCGCGCAGGCGCGCTCCGGGCGGGCGTTGCGCATAAAGGCTTCCCCGAGCAGGAAGCCGCGGTAGCCCACTTCGCGGAGCTGGCCGATGGCTGCCGCGCTGGAAATGCCGCTTTCCGACACCTTCACAAACTCGTTTGGGATGGCCGCCGCCAGCTGCAGTGAGGTATCCAGACTCAAACTGAAATCGTGGAGGTTGCGGTTGTTTACGCCCACCAAATCCACGGCGTCGGCATTGGCCGAGCGGGCCAGTTCTTCGCCATCGTGCACTTCCAGCAGCACCTCCAGGCCCAGGGACTTGGCCAGCCGGCCCAGCGTGTTGATTTCTTCGGGTGTGAGCACGGCGGCTATCAGCAGCACGGCATCGGCCCCGATGCTTTTGGCTTCGAGAATCTGGTATTCGTCCACCACAAAATCCTTGCGCAGGATGGGGCAGAAATTGAAGCGGCGGGCGGTGGTGAGGTCCTCGTTCTTACCGCCGAAAAACTCGGTATCAGTGAGGATGGAAAGCGCGGCGGCGCCAGCCTGCATGTAGCCCAACGTGGTGCGCTCCACTGGCGCATACTGGTTTATCCAGCCCTTGGAAGGCGACTTGCGCTTGAATTCGGCGATGAGGCCGCTGCCGTTTTCGCGCAGCAAATACTGGCGCAGCGACACGGGCAGCGAGTTGAAGTACAAGCTGCTCTCGAGCAGCTTGACGGGCACCAGGCTCGCGGCGGGTGGCCACCTCTTTCCGCTTGTGCGCGACGATGGTTTGAAGAATAGTGGGCTGAGACATGGGTAGGGAAACATGGAGGCGAGGCTTTTGCTTCGCGCAACGGTGATTATTTATGGAATTGAGCTGGCCGCACAGTCGCTATTTGGTGTTGAGCATGGTTTCAAACGCCCGTTTGGCCGCGCCGGAATCCAACGATTCGCGGCTTTGCGCCAGGGCATCTTCCCAGCTCAGGCCGGGGCGGGCGCATTGCAGAGCGAGGGCGGCGTTGGCCGTTACCACATTGCGCTGGGCGGGGGTGTTGTTGCCATCCAATACCTGCTTAAAAGTCCCGCAGCGGCGGCGGCGGTGCTGCCGCCGGCCAGGTCGGTGGCGGTGCAGGTGGCAAGGCCCAGGCCCTCGGCCGTCAGCAGCCGCTCTCCCTCAAAGGACGACACCACCTTCGCCGGACCGGTAAGGGCCAGGCTCGTCGTAGCCGTCCAGGGCGTGCACCACGGCGTAACGCGTGCCAGTGGGCTGCATCAGGTAGTGGTACACACGCTGCAGCTCCAGATTGAACACGCCCAGCAGCGCGCCGCGGGCCGGGCTGGGTTCACCAACGGGCCCAGGATGTTGAAGAAGGTGCGCAAGCCCAGCTCGCGGCGCACCGGCCCCGCGTGCCGCATCGCCGGATGGAAAGCCGGCGCGTGCAAAAAGCAGATACCTGCTTGGTCAAGCTGCCGCCGGAGCTGGTCGGAGCTGGACTCAAAATCATAGCCAAAATGCGCGAGCACATTGGAAGCACCCGAGACCGACGACACACCAAAGTTGCCGTGCTTGGCCACCTTCACACCCGCCCCGGCCACCACGAAGCAGGCCAGCGTGGAAATGTTGAGCGTGTTCTTGCCGTCGCCGCCCGTGCCCACAATGTCGAGCACCTCGTTGGTGCCCAGCTCCGGGTCCCGGCTCAAGTCGAGCAAGGCCTGCCGGAAGCCGGCCAGCTCGGCCACCGTAATGGGCCGCATGCGGTACACGGCCAGGAACGCCGCGGTTTCGGCTGGGTTTGCCCCGCCCTCGCCCAACTGGCGCATAGCGGCGTGAGCCTCGGCGTGCGTCAGCGGCTGGTGGTCAAAAAGCTTGGTGAGAATCTGTTTCATTTTTTTAGCTGGTAGCTATTAGCTGTTAGCCATTAGCTGTCGTTCAAAAAGAGCTAATAGCTTACAGCTACCAGCTAATGGCTAATCATGCCAGCCAGTTTTCAAGCATCTTGGCGCCGTGCTCGGTGAGGATGCTTTCGGGGTGAAACTGCACGCCGCGCACGTCATAGTGGCGGTGGCGGAAGGCCAGAACTTCGCCGTTGGCGTCACGGGCCGTGGTTTCTAGCTCAATGGGCATGGTTTCCGGGCGCACGGCCCAAGAGTGGTAGCGGCCCACCTGGAAGCGGGGCGGCAGGCCGGCAAAAAGCCGCTCGTCGGGCGCGGTTAATTCGGCTTCGTTGGCGACGCCGTGGAGCACGGCGGGCATGTTGTAAAGCGTCGCCCCAAAGCTTTCGGCCAGGCCCTGGTGGCCCAGGCACACGCCCAGTATGCGTTTGGTGGGCGCGTAGGTTTTGATAATTTGGGGCATCAGGCCCGCTTCGGCCGGAATGCCCGGGCCGGGCGACAGCATGATGGCATCGTAGGCTTCCACCGCTTCGAGGGGCAACTGGTCGTTGCGCGTCACCGTGAGGTTGGCGCCGTGGCCGAGCTCGCGCAGCAGATGCACCAGGTTGTAAGTGAAGGAGTCGTAGTTATCGAGAACGAGGATTTTCATGGCGTTGCTATCGTGCTGATTACTATTGAACATCGGTGGCGGCGCGGAGCGCAGCCCGCAGCGCGCCCAACTTGTGGTGCACCTCTTCTAGTTCCGACTGCACACTCGATGCGGCCACTACGCCGGCACCGGCCTGGAAATAAAGTTGATTGCCGGTGCTCAAAAACGAGCGTATCATGATGGCGTGGTTGAAGTTGCCATCGAAGCCCAGGTGACCGATGCAGCCGCCGTAGTAGCCGCGGGCAGTGGGCTCCAGACCGTCAATCAGCTGCAGGGCGCGGTGCTTGGGTGCGCCGGAGAGCGTGCCGGCCGGGAAAGTGTCGGCCACTACTTGCAGGGTGTCGGTGCCTTCATCCAGCTCAGCCGTGACGTGGCTCACCAGGTGAATCACGTGCGAGTAGAACTGGATTTCGCGCAGCGTGCGCACCTGCACCTGGGTGCCGTGGCGGGCCAGGTCGTTGCGGGCTAGGTCCACCAGCATCACGTGCTCGGCGTTTTCCTTGGGGTCGGCGGCCAGGCGCTGGGCGGCAGCGGCATCGGCGGCGTCGTCGCCGGTGCGGCGGTAGGTGCCGGCAATGGGGTACAGGCTGGCTTCGCGGCCTTGCACCAGTACCTGAGCCTCGGGCGAAGAGCCGAAGATTTTGTAGTCGCCGTAGTCGAAGTAAAACAGATACGGCGAGGGGTTGATGGAACGCAGGGCGCGGTACACGTTGAACTCATCGCCGGAAAAGCCCTGCTGGAACCTACGCGAGAGCACAATCTGGAACACGTCGCCGCGCATGCAGTGGGCCTGGCCTTGGGTGAGCCGCGCCAGAAACTCAGTGTCGGTCTGGTTGCTGGACTCCTCTCCTACCGTGGCGAAATTGAACACCGGCACGCTGGGGTTGCGCACCAGGTTTTCGAGGCGGTCGAGGCCATCGTTTGCCTCTTCGCCGGCCACGCTGTGCTCGAACAAGAACAGCTCCTGCCGGAAGTGGTTGAAGGCAATGACGTAGCGGTACACCCCATAGCGGATGAGCGGCACGTCGCCGGCCGGCACCTTGGCGGCGTCAAAGGTCACGTCCTCAAAGCTCTGCACGGCCTCGTAGCCCATGTAGCCAAACAAGCCGGTGTTGATAAAGGGAAGCTTGGCAGCCGCTTCATCGGGGGTAAATGCGGCAGCAAAATTCCGCAGTTCGGCCAGGGCCTGGCGGGGTTGGCTCAACTGCTCGGTGGTTTGCTGGCCCCCGGGAAATGCCTGGCGCAACTCGCCGCCGCGCCGCAGCTCAAATGTGCCCAGCGGCTCGCACACCAGGTAGCTGAAGGCGTTTTGCTGGCCGTGGTAGTCGGCGCTTTCCAGCAGCAGGCAGTTAGGATACTGGTCGCGCAGGCGCAGGTACAGGCCCACCGGCGTTACGGTATCGGCCAGAAGGCGGCGGTGGCGGGTGGTGAGTTGGTAAGACACGAGAAGCGAGAAAGACGAGCGAGGCGAATCGGGTGCCTCAGCGAAGGTTTAAAATGCAAAAAGCCCGGCTGGTGGGCCGGGCTTTTGTGGTCAAAGGCAAAATCAGGGTTGACTTCACTAGGCGCACAGGCAGTCCGGTCCGATGTTTCGGAGCTGCCACCACCAAGCCTGGGAAGTACGATGTGAGGTCATATCAAGTAAGCGCTTTCTGGAAGCGCGACGCAAAGATAACGGCTCTTTTTTAAAATCCCAGCAAGGCTCTATGATTTTAAGTGCGAAGCTGGCAAGCATCCTTCCAGTTTGCTACTGATTTAGCAAATGCTTTACTAGTATCGGGCCAAGCTAACTCATTCTGCCGACTGTCATCATTTAGCTGTCATGCTGAGCGCAGCGAAGCATCTTATCAGGTCAGAACCAATCGTTGAGCCGTGAGAAGATGCTTCGTGCCTCAGTATGACAAATGGTGCAGCAAAGATGCTTACATGCTTCGCTGCGCTCTTTATGACTGTCTATTTGCTTGGTGCAGCCTTTTTAGGAGCAGCTTTTTTAGAAACACTCGTGCCTGCCGGAGCCTTGGCTTTCGCAGTTGGGCTAAACATGTACTTGTACGCAGCCGGAAACTCCCGGCGCCAGAACCACTCGCGGTGCTGCCCATCGGTGGGGGCGTGAAAGGCTAGATTGGCGGAGGGCACTCCCTGGGCGCGCAGGCTCGTCGCGCCAGGCCGTCATCAGCGGCAGCATGGTTTCCGATTCCTTGGGGCCGCACACAAAGTAAAACCGCGCCGTGGAGGCAGCCCGATGGGTTTTGGCAAAGGCCCGGAGCGAATCGTTGCAAACCCAGAAAGCGGGCGAAAACACACCTATCTCGCCAAAGACCTTGGGATATTTCAACGCAGCGTACACCGAGATTAGGCCGCCCAGGCTGGAGCCGGCGATGCCGGTATGCGCCGCGTCGGGCTGGGTGCGGTAGTGCGCATCCACGTACGGCTTCAGGTTTTTGGCCAGGAAGTCGACGTAACCGTCGCCTTGGCCGCCCTGGTGGGGCTGGTCTTTCAGGGCGGCGCTACGCCAGGGAATGTATTCGTCGGAGCGAAACTGGTCGCCGTTGTCGACGGCCACTACGATGGCGCCCGTTGCATCCTGGCCGGCAGCGCGCAGCTTGTCCAGGGCCTCGTCGACGCCCCACTCGCCGCCGAAGCTGGTGGCCTCGTCGAACACGTTCTGGCCGTCGTGCATGTACAGCACGGGGTAGCGCCGGGTGGGCTGCCCGGCGTAGTCGGCAGGCAGGTATACCCACACCCGGCGCTGCCGACTCAGGCTGCGGTATCACGAAGGAGTTAGCCAGTACGTGTACTTGGGGCGTAGCCGTGTGCACCTTGGGCTTGGCCGCTACACCGCTTTGGTCGTCCCACGCCAACACCTGGTGCTCAATTTCGCGGGCAGCGGTTAAGTCGGCCTTTCGATTGGCAATCTGCTGGTTCTTACCGTCCACCTCCACGGCGGGCCAGCTGCCGCGGGTGAACTTATATTCGGCCTGTCCGACACCGGGCGGCAGGCTTATCTGATACGTGCCGTCGGCGTTCTTTTTCAGGGCAAACCGGGGATTGTGGGGGTTCCAGTTATTGAAGGAGCCGGCCACAAACAGCGTATCGGTGGGCGGCGTGGTGGCCGGCACCTTGGTGATTTTCAGCACCGCCTGGGCAAATGCGGGGTTTAGCCCGAGCAGCAAGCCGGCGGTCAGCAGGGCGTTTCTGGTCTTCATCGATTTAGCAGCAGGTTATTAGCGGATGGTTTCGCCGGTGCCCGCCCCGCGTTCCGACGAATCCGTTTTGCGCAGGGTGTACACCGCCCGAACCGAATCTATACCCGGGAGTCCGTTGGCTTGAAAATCAAGCAGAAACCCCTTCTTCTGGGGTCCCTTCACGAAGTGGCGGTATTCTTCGGCCGACTCGCGCACCACGTACAGAATGCCTGACGCGGGCACCTTGAGCCGGGAGTAGAAGCTACGGCCGTCGCCGGCGGGGCGGCGGGTGTCTTCGGCCACGCCGCTGGTGCCCAGCAGCCGGTATTTGGAAGCGTCGCTCCCCGGCAGGGCCCGGTTGCCCAGGCCGTCCACAAACACTTCGCGCCGGTTCATGAGGTGCTCCAGGTCCAGTGTTTTGAGCAGGCCCAGATTTTCCTCGGACATGATAAGCTGCTGCACGGATTTGCCAGGCGCCCCCTCTTCGTAGAAAACGATGATGGGCTTCCTCAGCTTAATCTTGCCCACATACACCGGCGTTGGTGCATCCTGGTCGCCGGAACGCTGCGCTGGCGCTGGCGTTGGGCTGGCCTTACGCCCTGCCACGTGCACGGCTCTGCGAAAAGGCCTGCCTGACTCCGACCGCAAATGAGCCATTGCACCAGAAAAGGAAACTGCCAGAAGCAAACCGATGAGCAGTAAGTGCTTTTTCATAATCTAAGGAAAAGCCAAAAGTAACGAGGAGATATGGGCTTGGCAAGGCAACTACTGTACCAATGAGGTGGCGGTAGTACCATTGCCAACCGCCTAAAGGTAGTACTGAACAAGTCGGCATCAAGCCAGCCAGCACCTGGGTTTTACTTCGCCCTGCAGACAGAAGCTTCCCGACGGCCTGCCTCCAGCAGCAGAAAGCCCGGCCGCAATTGCTTGCGGCCGGGCTTTGGTAACAATCAGCTCAAAATCGGAAACTAGTCCCGGGGCTTGATTTTGCTTTTTTGCGCTTCTGCTTCACTTTCGCATCGGTGGGCACGGTCTGTACCGCCGGAGCTGCTTCGACCGTGGTAGTCGTTGGGCTAACGGTGGTCGTGGTCGACTCTACGGTAGTGGTGGTAGCCGGAGCCGTGGGAGCCGGCGTTGTGGCGGGTGCCGGTGCAGGCGTGGTAGCCGCAGGCGCAGGGGTGACGGTGGTTTGCTTGGTCGTGGTGGTGCTGGACTGAGCACTAGCCGAGTAGGCTCCTAGCGTGAGGAAGGCGGCTAAAACGATGAGTTTTTTCATGGTAGCAAAAACGTCAATGGGAAAAAGGTGAAAACAAAACCGGTTTCCGGCGGAAACCTGGTTTTGAGCTGCCTGTAACGACCCCGTGAATAAAAAGGTTGGCACCGCCCCTAAACCTTGGTAAGGCTAGCCGACTCAAAATCACGAAATTGAGCCAAAACGAACAATAACCTATGGAAAAACCAACCCAAATATACCCTTGTTATTACTACTGTCGGGCAACGCCGACTGCTTCCCTGCCGTTAGGCGTTTCCGGGTTTTAGCTACACGTTTAAACCGAGAGGTTCTCTCACGACAGCTTCACAAGTACTTAATCGGGTCCCTATCATTATTTATTCCATTGCTATAAGCGCATTCATTGCTTTGGGGCTGGTGAGCGATGAATATCCATAGGACGTTGGTTGCCTACGCAGGACCTTTACTTTAAATCAAGGATTGTTTGACTAATTAATATTAAACACGATATCAGCTAAAGCGCTCATCTATATATGGTTATCTGCGCAATCGTTTGCAAGACGCGCAGCTTACCTGCCTGGAAGCATTGCATGACGGTAAATGCTTAATCACAAGGTTATTGATGGGATTTATTAACTTGAGTTTACTTGGTCAGCCCCTTGTAAACTCAATACCAGTTGCCACGCCAGCATGAGGCAATTTGAGCGCTGTACAAACTGGTTAAAAGCCACTTAAGCACGTGCTAATGCTATTATTTGGTAACTTGCATCCCGGTTTACCATCACCTTTTTACTTTTCCCACCACTCACAATTTTCACCAAATTACCGTTTCCCATGAAACACCCTTATCTAGCGAAACTATTGTTTCTGCTATTGTTCGCTGGCTTTGGCTTCCCATCGGGGGCCTTTGCTCAAACTGGTTCCGTAAGCGGACGAGTTACCGACAGTAAAAACGAAGCCATTCCCGGCGCCACCGTGCTCATCGAAGGCACGTCGCTGGGCAGCTCGTCCGGCGTCGACGGTAGCTTCAGCATCCAGAACGTACCGGCCGGCCCCCAGACGGTGGTCATCTCGTTTGTAGGCTACAACACGGTGCGTCGCCCCGTGACGGTAACGGCCGGGCAGAATTCCGAAGTAGCGGCCACGCTGGCCGACAATGCCACCCAGCTTTCCGAAGCAGTGGTGGTGGGCTACGGCACGCAGCGCCGCCAGGACGTAACGGGTTCGGTGGCCACTGTCGATGCGCGCGAGTTCGTGCAAGGCCAGGTTACCAACCCCGAGCAGCTCATCCAGGGCAAAGTAGCCGGTGTGAGCATCAACACGGGTGGCGGTGCTCCGGGCGCGCCAATCAACATCCGCATCCGCGGCAACTCTTCGCTCTCGGCGAATAGCGACCCGCTGTATGTAATTGACGGCGTACCGGTTGACAAGGGCGACATTGGCGGGGTTTCGAACCCGCTCTCGCTCATCAACCCGAGCGACATCGAAACCTTCACCGTGCTCAAGGACGCCTCGGCTACGGCCATCTACGGCAACCGGGCTTCCGGCGGCGTTATCCTCATCACCACCAAGCGCGGCCTGAAAGGCGAAAAGCTGCGCGTGGAGCTCAACTCCCAGACGGGCGTTTCCACCGTGGCCCGGCGCTACGAGACGCTGTCGCCGGAAGAGTTCCGCCGCCAGATTCAAGCCAATGGCTCGCCTTCGCAGGTTGCCTCGCTGGGCACTGCCAACACGAACTGGCAAAACGAGATTTACCGCACCGCCGGCACCTTCGACAACACCATCAGCCTGATTGGCAGCGCGGCCAAAGTGCCGTTCCGCGTATCGTATGGCAACCTCAACCAGGAGGGTATTGTCATCACCAATAAGCTGAAGCGTAACTCGGGCTCGGTGAGCCTGACTCCTACCCTGTTCGATGACCGCCTGCGCGTAGACATCAACGCCAAAGGCAGCGTGGTGGACAACCGCTTTGTAGACTACGGCTACGTGGCCGGCGCGGCCCTCTACGACCCCACCCAGCCCGTCCGGTCCGACGAAGCACGCTTCTCGCGCTACGGTGGCTACTTCCAGTTTGTGAACCCTAGCTCGGGCGCTCCGCTGGGCAACGCGCCCACCAACCCGGTGGCCGCCATCAACAACTCGAACAACACCAGCACCGTGAAGCGCTTCATCGGCAACGTGCAGTTTGATTATAAAATCCACGGCATCGAAGGCCTGCGTGCCAACCTCAACCTGGGCATGGACGCTTCGCGCGGCCGCGGCAACAACCAGATTGCCTCCACCGACTTCGGCAACTACAACACCGACTCCAGCGTGCCCGGCTTGAACGGCCGCTACACCCAGTATGCGCAGGACAAGGACATGAAGGTGCTCGAAGGCTACCTGGCCTACGGCAAGCAATTTGGCGCCACCAAGTTCGACATTCAGGCCGGCCATGCCTACCAGTCCTTCGTGACCCAGGGCCCCAACTTCCTGGACTACCGCTCGGACCGCCAGACCCTTGTTAACTCGGCGGATGTACTACTCGTACCGGGCTACTATGGCAAGAACGTGCTGGTTTCGTACTTCGGCCGCGCTACGGCCAACGTATCAGACAAGTACCTGCTGACTGCTACCCTGCGCAATGACCAGACGTCGCGTTTCCGCGAGGGCTACCGCAGCGGCTGGTTCCCGGCCCTGGGCCTGGCCTGGCGCGTGAAGAACGAAGCCTTCCTGAAGGATAACGCCACCCTCTCCGAGTTTAAGCTGCGGGCCGGCTACGGCCGCACGGGCCAGCAGGACATTGGCGGCGCTTACGACACGCAGCCGCGCTACGTGGTGGGCTCCTCTACCTCACAATACCCCCTCGGCACCAACACCGGTGGCACGACCTACAGCCCCCAGGGCTACAATGCCTTCCTGACCTGGGAAACCACCAACACCTACAACGCCGGCCTGGACCTGGGCTTCCTCGACAACCGCCTCACGGCGACCGTGGACGTGTACGAGCGCAAGGCCTCCGACCTGCTGGCCCTGATTAACCAGTCGGCTGGCTCGAACCTCACCAACCAGGCTCAACGCCAACATCGGCTCGCTCCGCAACCGCGGCGTTGAGCCTGGGCCTGAACTACGGCGTGCTGCGCGGCGAAGACCTGAACTGGGACCTGAACCTGAACGGCGCTTACAACGTGAACAAAATCACGGACCTGGGCCGTCAGGCGGAAGGTTTCATCGGTTACCAGACCGGCGGCATTGGCGGCGGCACGGGCAACACCATTCAAATCAACGCCGTGGGCCAGCCCACCAACGCATTCTTCGTTCGCCAGCAGGTGTACGGCCCCGACGGCCGCCCCGTGCAGGGCCTGTACGTGGACCGCAACGGCAACGGTGCTGCTGATGCGCTTTCCGACAACTACTACTACAAGCAGCCCGCCCCGCTCGTCACGCTGGGCCTGAGCTCGAACGTAACGTACCAGAAGCTCGCGTTTGCCTTCACGCTGCGCGGCAACGTGGGCAACTACGTATACAACGCCAACGCTGCCAACCTGGGCACCTATGCCAACGCGCAGGGTTCGACCAACTTTGTCAGCAACCTGAACCCCGACATTCTGAACACCGGCTTCAACCGTCCCCAGATTTTCTCGGACTACTACGTGCAGAACGCCTCGTTCCTGCGCGCCGAGAACATCTCGTTGGGCTACAATGTTGGCAAAGTACTGGGTGCCTCTACGCTTCGCGTAACAGGTAACGTGCAGAATGCCTTCCTCATCACGAAGTACGACGGCATCGACCCGGAAATCGCCAGCGGCATCGACACCAACTTCTACCCCCGCGCCCGGACGTACACGCTCGGCCTTGCTCTCGGCTTTTAATTCCCACCATACATGAAAAAATCATTATACCGGGGGCTAACGGCCCTCACCCTGAGCACGGCTCTGGTTAGCCTGAATACTTCCTGCACCAAAGACCTCGACCAAACGCCGAAGTTCGAGTGACGCCCGACAAAGTGTACGTGGGCCTGGCCGGCTACAAGCAGGTATTGGCTAAATTGTACGGCGGGTTTGCCCTCACCGGCCCCACTGGCCCCGGCTCGGGCGACATCGGCGGCATCGACGCTGGCACTTCGGACTACATCCGTCAGTTCTGGAGCGCCCAGGAGCTCACCACCGACGAAGCGGTGATTGCCTGGAACGACCCCGGCGTGCAGGAGTGGCACAACATGAACTGGGACGCCACCGACCCCTGCTGCGCGGCATCTACAGCCGGATTTACTACGAAATTGCCATCTGCAACGAGTTTATCCGCGAAGCCACCGATGACAAGCTGAGCAGCCGCCTGGCTGGCGGCGAAGAGGCACAAGGCAAGCTGTTCCGCGCCGAAGCGCGGTTCCTGCGCGCCGTCGCCTACATGCACGTCATCGACATGTTTGGCAACGGCCCCTTCGTGACGGAAGCCGACGCTGTGGGCTCCCCACGCCGCCGCCGTACAACACCCGCCAGCAGCTCTACGACTTTGTGGAGAAGGAATTGCTGGCCCTGACCACCGAATTGGCTCCGGCCCGCACCAACGAGTACGGCCGTGTAGACCAGGCCGCCGCCCACGGCTACCTGGCCCGCCTGTACCTGAACGCTGGCGTATACACCGGCACCCGCAGTACGCCAAGGCTGCTGAAGAAGCCAAGAAGGTGATTGACTCGGGCTATTCGCTGGTAACAGCAGGCAGCTCGGCTTCGTCGGCCTATGGCCGCAACTTCCTGGCCGACAATAACACGGCCCCGGCTACCAGCGAAATCATCTGGCCGGTGATTTTCGACGTGAACCGCGTGCAGAGCTACGGCGGCACTACGTTCATCGTGAACGGTGCCACCAGCGGCGCCGATGGCGCCTGGCAGCGCTACGTGGGCGAGAGCACCGGCTGGGGCGGTTTGCGCACCACTCGGGCCTTGTTCGATAAGTTCTTCCTGACCGGTGGAGACACCGCCACGGACACCCGCGGCCGTTTCTGGACCAAGGGCCAGTCGTTGGAAATCAGCGACCTGAGCCAGTTCACCCAGGGCCTGGGCGTGGTTAAATACCGCAACGTGACCTCGACCGGGGTTGGGCAGGGCGGCACGCTGAACTTCTCCAGCGTGGACTACCCCATGCTGCGCCTCTCCGACATGATGCTCATTTATGCGGAAGCTGCGGCTCGCGGCTTCGCCAACCGCGCTACTGCCCTGGGCTATGTCAACCAGATTCGGGCCCGTGCTTTCAAGAACGCTGCCAGCAGCGTCATCACCGATGCGCAAATGACCGCCGACTTTATCCTCGACGAGCGCGCCCGTGAGCTGCACTGGGAAGGCGTACGCCGCACCGACCTCATTCGCTACAACAAGTTCACCGATGGCTCCTACCTCTGGCCCTGGAAGGGCGGAGTGGCCGGCGGCCGCGGAGTGGACGCGAAGTACCGTCTGTTCCCGATTCCGTCGTCCGACCTCACAGCTAACCCTAACCTGAAGCAAAACCCGGGTTACTAACCTGCTACAACGGGCTGAGCCGAAACCTATCGGCTCAGCCCATTGGCTTCCTTAACCAAAGTGCACAAGGGCCGGCCATTCGACCCGCTGCATTTTGGCTCAATCAGCCGACACTTTTACTAAATCCAAAGTGTTGCGCTTGGGAGTATATCAGGTCCTTGCAACCACTGTTTTAATTAATAAACCATCATGAAAAATTGGCTTACTAAAGTCGCCGCCACGGCATTTGTAGTGGCAACGTTGGCATCCTGCGAAAAGGACGAAGACAAGGCAACCGTTACCCCTTCGGCAACGCCAGCCCTTACGGCCTCCACCAACTCGGTGGTGCTGAACCAGGCAAACACCACCAACACGGCCATTACGTACAATTGGACGCCTGTACAGCTTGCAGTGAGCGGTACCGAATTCACCAAGACCCCGGCTGTTACCTACCAGCTGCAGGTATCCAAAACGGCTGACGGCTTCGGTTATCCGGCCCTCATCGATGCTGGCACGGGCACGACCAAGGCCATCACGGTAGGCGAGCTAAACACGGCGCTGACTACCATAGGCGTGGTGGCTGGCACGGCTACTACGGTCTACACGCGGGTGGCCGCGGTGGCGGGCACTGATGCCCACACCTTCGTTTCCAATCCGGTTTCGCTTACGGCTACAACTTACACCGTGTGCCTGCCCCCGGCTGGTTCCAAATCTTGGTCCATCATCGGCCCGGCTGGTGTGGACTGGAATACTGATGTTCCGCTGACTTATAACTGCACCACCCGCACCTACGATATTACGCGTGCGATGAAGGCAGATGAATTTAAATTCCGCGAAGATGGCAAGTGGGACCTGAACTACGGCAGCGCTTCGAGCACCGGCGGTGCCTTGGTGAAAGACGGCGGTAATATTAAAATTGCAACTGCTGGTACTTATACCATTAAGCTGGATTTGAATAACAAGACGTACTCTATCACGAAGTAGAGCACGTAGCTTACGTTCCTCTAAGGCTCAAACCCTCTAGGCGGAATAAAAGCAACGTATAGTTCATAGCAAAAAGCCCTGGTGCGTGTCACCAGGGCTTTTTTGTTGTGTCAGGAGCTGGTTACAGCAACATCCTGCGCGCAGGCATCTGAACGGAATATTTATTGTTCTGGCCTCGCTTAGCGTACGCTCTGCCTCACCCCAGCCCCGGTTCGCTGGCTGCGCGAAGCGGGTTAAGAAGGGGCGCGTTCAACGAAGCCTATCTGGCGTCCGCTTGTCGAAGTATCTCTACCGCTTTGGCTGTCATCCTGAGTAGCGCGAAGCATCTTCTCACGCTTGCACGAATCGTTGAGCCGTGAGAAGATGCTTCCTTCGGGACGCCAGACAAGCATGACAAGAGGCGCGAGCGAGATACCTCGGCTGCGCTCGGCATGACGGCCTATTGGATGGGCGCAGCTACTATTACGCTCCGATAATTACACTCCAATAATTACACTCCAATAGCGCACAAAAAAGCCCCGTCGCAGTTGCGACGGGGCTTTTTATTTATTGAGCCGCGAACTACTCAATCACTACTTTGGAGCTGGTCTGCTCGCCGCCTACGTTCAGTTTTACAACGTAGATGCCAGCCTTCAAGCCGCTGAGCTTGTAGGTCTGTACGCCGGCTTGCGAAGCGTTCAGCGAGCGCACCTGCTTGCCGGTGGCATCGTGCACGCTTAGTGAAACGGCCTGATTGCCCTGGGGCACGGTGTAGGTTACCGCTACGGCCGAGCCGGGGTTAGGATACACACCAAAACGGAGCGAGCGAGCTACTTCGTTGCGGTTGGCCAAAAGACCGGTGGTAAGGTTGTAGGTCAGGTACTGGTTGCCGGCGATGGCCGTGAAGTCCTGGTCGGGAGCCAACGCGGTGGCTTGACCGGCGATGGGCGGGAAGGTATCGGAAGTAAGTATGCCGTCGCCGTTGGTGTAAGCCACAAACATATCAATTGCGCTGGTTGCCGTCAGGCCCATGGCGGCCAGGTCAAACTCGAATTCAATTGCCGAGTTATCCGTATTAGCAGACACAGTAGCTGCGTTGGTATAAGCTACCCGGGCACCCAGCAAAGGACCAGCAGTAGCAGCAGTGGTACCGGAGGCCGTGAGGGGTGTGCCCGGCAGCACGTTGCCCTGGTAGGTATCAGGGACACCGCCGGTGGCAGGGTTGCCATTCGAATAGTCAGCGAAGCTGAAGTAGCCCCCTTTGGCGGCATCGATATCGAAGTTTACCCGAACGCCGTAGTCCACTTCGAAGTCCATGGTAGGCTTAATCTTCAGCGGGCTGTCGCCAGCGGCGCCGCCAGCTAGCTTGACGCCCTTGGCTACACCGGTTTTGCCGGGCACATTCAGATAAAGCAATACGGCAGCATAAGTAGCCGTCTGCTGGAACGAGCCAACCACAGCCACATACAGCTTGGTAGCCGAATTACCCACATACAGGGTTTGCAAGCCTTTACCAGCTACAGAGTGAGTACCCGAGTAAGTGCTTATCGACTGGTACTTGTCAGCAGTTTTGGCAGTGGCAATTTCGGCAGCGGTCACTTTGCCGTCGAGCGTGATTTGCGCCTGCGCGCCGAGGGCCGTTGCGGCCATTGCACCGGCCGCAGCGAGAGTAAAGATTTTTTCATGATGGGGTGATGAGAAAAGTATGTTGGTAAAATGTAAAGTAAGCACTATTCAACTGCAGTTAGAAGCAAATGAATACCGGAGTAAATGTAATACGAAGAGTCGAAAAGCTCTCGCGGCAGTCCTTGTCGCATTTTAACTTTGGTTCCGCGGTGCTCCTGGTCATTCGTTTCCGTCAGGCAATTGCCCCTAGTTACGAGCAATTGCCCCACTGGTTGTTACTTTCGCCGTCCTTCCCAATACAATACTGTACTTATGATTCTAATTGCCGACGGCGGTTCCACGAAATGCAGCTGGTGCCAGGCTCGACGATTCCAACAATCGGGCTTACTTCAATACCGAAGGGTACAACCCTGACTTTGTGGACACCGCGGCCATCGTGGCTTCGCTTAACCAAAACCTGCCCGAAACGCTGCCGCGCGAGGAAGTGAGCGAGGTGCATTTTTACGGCGCCGGCGTCTCATCGCCCCAGAAGGCCGAGGTGATTGCCGCCGCACTGCGCCAGCTGTTTCCCAAGGCCACGGCCACGGTCACGGAAGACCTGCTGGCGGCGGCCCGCGCCCTGCTGGGCCACAAGCCGGGCTTCGCGGCCATCCTGGGCACGGGCACCAATTCCTGCCTCTACGACGGCCAGAAAATCACCTACAACGTGGATTCGTTGGGCTACTTTCTGGGCGACGAAGGCTCGGGGTCGTACTTCGGCAAGCGCCTGCTGCGCGACTACCTGCGCAACCTGCTGCCCGACGGCTTGCAGGAGAAATTTCGCGACACCTACAGCCTGGGCAACCGCAACAGCATCCTGGACCGCCTCTACAACCAGCCCCTGCCCAACCGCTACCTGGCCAACTTCGCAAAGTTTGCCTACGACCACAACAACGTAAGCTACTGCCGCGAAATCGTGCTCGAGGGCTTCGAAACCTTCTTCCAGAACCTGGTGGTGCATTACCCCAATTTCCAAGACTACACCTTCAACTGCGTGGGTTCGGTGGGCTACAATTTCCGCGACGTGCTCACCCAGGTGGCGCGCAGCCACGACATGGAAGTGGGCAAGATTATCCGCTCCCCTATCGACGACCTGGTCACGTTCCACGAGAAATAAGCAACCCCACGTTTTGGCTCAATAAACCAAGCCAGTAGTTAGCTCAATAAAAAGGCCGCCCCTGAACAGAGGCGGCCTTTTTATTGAGCTAATTACCGGCGCTATCAGCCAGGCCAGCCAGCTTAGTGCTGAACGACCAGGCGCGTGGTTTGCTGCTGGCCATCGGCCAGGAGGCGAACCATGTAGATGCCATTGGCCAGGGTAGCCACCGGCAAGGTCATTTCGTGGGCGCCGGCGCTTTGGCGGCCGCCGGAGCTTAGGGCGCGCACCGTGGCGCCCAGCACGTTGCTCACGGTCACCTGCACGGTGGTGGCGCTTGGCAGCTCGTAACGCAGCGTGGCGCTGCTGGCTGTGGGGTTCGGCGCGGCGGACAGGCGGAAGGCCGCAGCGGTTTGCCCGGCGCGGGTGGGCAGGGTGGTTCCGGTGGGCTTGCTCACGTTTTTCGAGGTGTACACGGCGTATTCGCCGGGCTGCAATTGCAAGGGCGCGTTCACGTCGGTTACGGTGGTGGCCACGCCGGTCAGATAGTTGTACCAGGTGCCGGTGCTCTGGAAGCCCGGGGTTACCGAAGCCGCCGTCACGTTGAAGTTGCCGACCACGGTCACGCTCAGGCTGGGGTCCGACAAGTGGATGGTTTTCACGCCGCCGCTCACCTGCTGGTCAAACGTGGCGCTGGCATTGGCGAATACCGGCTGCGTTTCCTTGAGCGTAATCAGCGAGCGGTACACGTCGTAGAGACGGCGGCGATTGGGGTCCTGGTAGTAGTTCCACAGGATGGGCTTGTTGCTCAACTTGCAGTCGTCGGCCGCGCGGGGCGGCTGGGGCAGGGTTCCATCGGGGCATTGGAAGATGGATTTGTCGTAGCCCAACTCCCCGAACTGCCAAATCATTTTGGGGCCGGGCACAGTGAAGAAGAAAGCCGCGGCCAGCTCCTGGCGGGCCAGCGCGGTAGCCGGGTCCTTCACGGAGTACGAGCCCGCGCTGTTACCGTACATGATGTTTTTGTACGTCAGCCGCTCTTCGTCGTGGCTTTCCATGTACGTAATTAGGTTGGGCTGCGCGAAGCCCCGGTTTTTATAATAGCCGCGGCTGATGTCGGAATTGCCCACGTAGCCCATGGTGGCTTCGTTGTAGTTGTAGGTCATGTTGCCCCAAATCATAAAGCCGTAGTCAGCCAATGCTTTGGCCTCGCTGTCCTGGGGGAAGTGCTCGAGAATGGGGTACACCGTGGCGTCGGTGGCCACCAGGGTCTGGTAATAGTCTTTCCAGATGTCGATGCGCGACTGGTCGTAATTCCCGTAGGTAGCATCCGTCGTCTGCTTTTGGGTGAAGCCGCCGGCCAGGTCAAAACGGTAGCCGTCAATGTGGTACTCCTTGAGCCAGTATTCCATCACGCGCTTCGAGAAGTAGCGGGTGTAGGGGCTTTCGTGGTTCAGGTCGTTGAACACATTGTAGGGGTGCGGGGCCGTCACGTTGAACCACGGGTTATCGGCACTCGGCGCGTAGCCGCTGCCGTCGGCGTACAGGCCCACCATGGGGCTCTGGCCCGTCGATTGGTTGAGCACCATGTCGAGCACCACGGCAATGCCGCGCCGGTGGCACTCGTCGATGAACTGCTTAAACGCCAGCCGGGTGCCGTAATACTTATCGGGCGAGAAGTAGAAGTCCGGGTTGTAGCCCCAGGTTTCGTTGCCATCAAATTCGTTGATGGGCATCAGCTCAATGGTGTTGATACCCAGGCGCTGAATGTAGCTGAGCGTGTCGCGCAGGGTCTGGTAGTCGTGGCGGGCAATGAAGTCGCGCACCAGCAGCTCATAAACCACCATATTGGCCCGAGCGGGGCGCTGGAAATTGGTGGCCTGCCACACGTAGGGCGTCTGATTGGTTTGCAGCACCGACACGATGCCCGTGGTTTTGCCGGTGGGGTACTGGCGTTGGGCGCTGGGGTACGTGGCCTCCGGGATGTACTGGTCGGTGCCCGGGTCCAGGATTTTTCGGCGTAAGGGTCGGCCACGCGAATGCTGCCGTCTACCAAGAACTGGTAGGCATATTCCTGGCCCGGGGTGAGGCCGTCGATTTGCACCCACCAGCGGCCCGTGGCGGCGTCGGCCGCGGAAGTGGTGTTGGTTTCCACGGTGCGCTTCATGAAGCCGGCGGCGGTGGGCTGCCAGTTGTTGAAGTCGCCGAGCACGTACACGAACTGCTTCCGGGGCGCCGTGAGGCTGATGACCACCGACGTGCCGCCGTTGAGGTAGGTCACGCCGTCGGCTTTGGCGCCAGCGGGCAAGGGAGCGGTAGTCACCGTGGACCGGGATTGCAGGACAATGGACGTTTCGGCGCTGGCCGTGCTGTTGGTGGCCGTGGCGCGGAGGGTGTTGCTGCCGGCCTGGGTTACGGTAACCGGGGCCGTGAGGCTGGTGGCATTGGCCTGTTGGGCAATCTGGGTGCCGTTCAGGAACAGGGTGATGGTGGCAGGAATGCCGGTGCTCACCGTGACGTTGGTGGCGGTGTTTTCGGCAAAGAAAAACGGCGGCGTGCCGGAGGGATTGGTGAAGCGCAGGTTGAAATCATCCTGGGCCACGTCGACAAAAATGTCGCTGCCACCCGTGCCCCGGCCCGATTTGGTGCCGTCGGCATTCTTGAACAGCATGGCCAGCTTGTAGATTTTTTCGCTGGTGAGAACGCCGGGATAGAACGTGCGGGGCGTGAACGTGATGGTGTACAAGTTGGGGTTGGTGCTCGAGCGCGTCATTTTCGACGCGGCGTCGCCCGTGTTGAAAGGCGAGCTTTTCACGTGGTTCCACGTCGTGCTGCTGGCGCTGGCCGTCACCACGCCGGTGTAGATGTACACGTCGCCCGCAAAATCTTTGAGCCCGGCATCGCCCTGCGTAGCATCGAAGGTGATGGTAACGGCGTCGGTGTCCCGGAAGGGGCTGGGCTGCGTGGTGACCACCTGGGCCTGAGCTGTCCAGGCCAGCAGCGTGAGCAGCAGGACTGTAAAGCGTCGAAATGTTTGCATAAAGAATGGGTTGGTGGGAAGGAGAAATAGATTGAAAAATATTGAGCTGATTAGTTTGCCAGAAGCTCTACGGTAAAAGGACATGCAAGATACGGTGCCGCTTAGCCAGCCGCCAGGCCCGCCGTACCTTTGTAGCCTAGTAATGCCTGCATGACGCTATTTTTCCGCATTTTTGTTCTGTTGCGGCCGAGGTATTTAGCAGGCGCCATGGTTGCCCTTGGGCTGGCCGCGCCCACAAACAGCCCAGCCCAGACCCTACCCCAAACCGATAGTGCCAAGGCCCGGCTCCTGCCCGCCCGGCTGGCCTCCCCTGCCCCCGTCGATTCAGCCGCGCTACGCAGGCGGCGGCGGCGCTTGCTGGTGGGCGGTTCGGCCGTCGGCTACGGCGTTCTTTATACCGGCCTTACTACCTCCTGGTACACGGGCGAGCGCACGCCGCTGCACTGGTTCAACGACCTTTCGGAGTGGCAGCAGGCTCGACAAGGCCGGCCACTTCTGGGGCTCCTTTCAGGAAAGCCGCGGCGCCGTGGACATGCTGCGCTGGGCGGGCCTGAGCGAGCAGAAAGCCCTCTGGTACGGCTCCTTCGTGGGGTTTGCCATCCAAAGTCCGCTGGAGCTGCTCGACGGGCGCGACCCCGCCTACGGTGCGTCGGCTACCGACCTGGCGGCCAACTTTCTGGGCTCCTCGGCGCTGCTGGCCCAGCAGCTGGCCTGGCACGACATCCGCATCATGCCCAAATGGTCATTTCACCTCAGCCCCTACGCCCCGCAGCGACCCAACGTACTGGGTAAGAGCGTGCCCGAGCGCTGGCTCAAGGACTACAACGGCCAAACCTACTGGCTCTGCACCGACGTGGGCGCCTTTCTGAAGCCCGGCAACCGCTGGCCGCGCTGGCTGCAGCCGGCCGTGGGCTACGGCGGCGAAGACATGGTGTACAACGACGACGGCACCAACGCGGCCGCCGGCCTGCGGCCCTACCGTCAGTTTTACTTGTCCCTGGATGTGGACCTGCGCCGCATCCCCACCCGCAGCGCCTTGCTCAAGAAAGTGTTTTACACCCTGAGCATCTTCCACTTGCCGGCGCCGGCACTGGAATACAACGGACGCAACGGTTTCCGCTTTCACGGGCTCTATATGTAAGGCAATGGGTCCGCCCAGAACCGTACATAAACCCGTCTGCCCCGCAGAACCGTACTTTTGAAGAACCCGACTGGTCCGGGCCGCTGTTTCTAATGAAAGAAAAACAGCGCCTGCCAGCGTAAATCAGTGATATTATGAACGTAGGAGATAGAGTACGCCTGCTCACCGGCACCGAAGAAGGAATCGTTACCCGCTTGCTCGACAGCGAGTTGGTGGAGGTAGCCATCGACAATGATTTTACCATTCCCGTGCTGCGCCGCGAAGTAGTAGTGGTGGCCCAGGAAGAAGGCAACAACTTCGACCGGACCGCCCCCGACTTCCGCGTGGGCCAAGTACCCGGCAAAAACGCCAACGCCAGCAAAAAAGACCGCAGCCAGCGCCCCACCCAATCGGCGGCGCCCAAGCCAGCCCAACCCTCCCTGCAGGAAGCCCTGGCCGCCGTGGCCTCCAGCGGAGCCGGCGTAGCCAAAGTGAGCGGCCCAGCGGCAGGCTCTGCCAAGCAAGCTGCCGCGGCCAAAGGCCTGTTCCTGGCCTTGGTGCACCAGTCGCCGGAGCTGCTGGGCGTCACGCTCATCAACAACACCGAGGCCGACGTGCTCTACACCTACGGCGAAGAAACCAGCGCGCGCCCCTACCGCGCCCTGGCCGCCGACAAGCTGGGCCCCAAGTCCAGCACCAAGCCCCTGTCCTTCCTGCACATGAAGGACTTTGAGACCTGGCCGGCCGTTATTTTTCAGCTCCTGCCCCACCGCCTCAACGGCGACGCGGCCTACGAGCCTGCTCACCAAGCGACAGGCGTTCAAGGCCAGCACCTTCTACTCGAGCAGCCGCCCCGCGCCCGTCATCGGCAAGGACGCCTACCTGTTTCAGCTCGACGAGAAAGCCGCCGCGGCCATTGCCCCCGAGAAACTAACTCAGGAAGCCCCGACGCCCGTACCGGCCGAGCCCACCAAGCCCGCCGGCGTAGACATTGCGGCCCTGAAAGCCCAGCTCAGCGGCGATGCTCCGGCCAAGCCAGCGGCTGTAGTGGCCGCGGCCACACCGGCTCCCACGGCGCCCGTGGTGGCCCCGCCCCACGAGTTCGACCTGCACCTGGAAGCCCTGCGGCCCGACAACAAAGAAGAGCTGTCGAACACGGCCATTCTGCGCCTCCAGGCTCGATGCCTTTGAGGATGCGTTGAGCCGCGCGCTGGCGTCCAACATGCACGAAATCGTGTTTATCCACGGCATGGGCAATGGCGTACTCCGCAAGGAAATCCACCGCCAGTTGAGCCGGAATAAAGACATTAAGTTCTTCGAGGACGCGCGCAAGGAGAAGTTCGGCTTCGGCGCCACGCTGGTGCGGCTGAAGTAGCTTTTGCAGAAACGTTTGTAGGAACGCGCCATGGCGCGTTCAATCGGTGCACGATGGCAGGCAGTTTATTACCGCTGGCGGTCGTTCTACGATTGAACGCGCCATGGCGCGTTCCTACATTCCTTTGTACTGTTCAACTTTTATCGCCTGGCCTTTTGCCATTTTCATGCGCTTACCCTTACTGCTCGCTTCTTTCCTGCTAACCTTTGGAGCCTCGGCTCAGCAGCCGCTGCCCGTGCCGCGCAACCTGCAGGCCACTTTCGCTAAAGGCACCCGAGCTGAAACCGGCCTGCCTGGACCCAACTACTGGCAAAACACCGCCGACTACGACCTCGCCGTCACGTTCAACCCTACCACCCGGCGCGTAGCCGGCACCGTGGCCATCAGCTACCAGAACAACAGCCCCGATTCGCTGCGCCAAGTCTGGTTTAAGCTCTACCCCAACCTTTACCAGAAGGGCGCCCCCGCAACCGCACCGTTAAATCCGCCGACATGGGCGAGGGCGTCACCATCTCGGCCCTGACTATCAATGGGGAAGTTTTTGATGTAAAAAAGCTGGCCATCGAAGCCACGAATATGACGGTACCCCTGCACCGCGCCATCGCCTCGCGCCAGGCTGCCACCGTGCGCGTGAGCTATTCCTACACCCTCAACAAAGGCTCGCACCAGCGCACCGGCGAAGTTGAGCCGGGCGCGGCCTTCGTAGCGTACTTCTTCCCGCGCATTGCCGTGTACGACGACATCGACGGCTGGAACAAGCTAGCCTACACCGGCGACCAGGAGTTCTACAACGACTTCTGCAATTTCAAAGCCGCCATCACCGTGCCCAAGGACTTTGTGGTGTGGGCCACCGGTGACCTTAAAAACGCCGACCAGGTGCTGACCAAGAAATACGCCCAGCGCCTGCAGGACGCCGAGCGCAAAGACGCCGTGGCCGCCATTATCACGGCCGACGATGCCAAGCGCCGCGACATCACCGCGCCCAACGCCCAAAACACCTGGCGCTTTGAAGCCCGCAACGTCACCGATTTCGTGTTTGCGACCAGCGACCACTACGTGTGGAAGTCCACCAGCCTCGTGGTAGACCCCGCCACCCAGCGCCGCACCCGCGTCGACGCCGTGTACAATCCCAAGCACAAGGACTTTGAGGAGGTCATCGACTTCAGCCGCAAAACGGTGGAGGCCATGAGCTACACCTTCCCCAAGTGGCCCTTCCCCTACGCCCACGAAACCGTGTTCGACGGCCTCGACCAGATGGAGTACCCCATGATGGTGAACGACAACCCGACCGAGACGCGCAAAGACGCAATTGAGCTTACCGACCACGAAATCTTCCACACGATGTTCCCCTTCTACATGGGCATCAACGAAACCAAGTACGGCTGGATGGACGAGGGCTGGGCCACCATCGGCGAATGGCTGATTTCCCCATCATCGACCCCACTTTAGTCGACGACTACGGCGTGGCCCGCTACGGCACCCACGCCGCCACCGAAAGCGACGCGCCCATCGTCACGCTCAGCACCCAGCAGAGCGGCGTGCCCTTCTTCCTCAATTCCTACCCCAAGCCCGGCATGGGCTACCTCTACGTGAAGGATTTGCTCGGCGACGATCTGTTTACCAAGGCGCTGCATACCTACATCCGCAACTGGAACGGCAAGCATCCCATGCCGTACGACTTCTTCAACAGCATGAACGCCGGCGGGGGCCGCAACCTCAACTGGTTCTGGCAGCGGTGGTTTTTCGACAGCGGCTACCCCGACCTGGCCATCGGCAGCGTAAACAAAACCGGCCCCGGCTACGACATCGTGGTGCAAGCCAAAGGCAGCAAGCCCGTCCCCGTTGACTTAACGGTGACGTTTGCCGACAACACCACCCAGAAAATTCACCGCACCATCGGCGTCTGGGAAACGGGTGCTACATCCGTCACGGTGCCGGTAGCTACCACGCAAACGGTGAAACGCGTGAGCTTAGGCAGCGCGCTGGTGTCGGATAGTTTCCCGAAGGATAATACGTGGGAAGCCAAATAAGCAATTTCCATTGTGACCCTGCTTCTGATTCCCATCTTCTTGGCTGGCATATTTGTCTGGTGCAAGGCTGTTTATGCAACCAGCAGATACACACAAATAGGCGGGGTAGTTGTCCTGCTTGGGACCTTTATAGGTCTGTTCAACATAATCTGGCCTTTGGTAATGTGGAAGGTGACCGGCAGCATCTATGTTTTTGGGCCGCCCTTTGTCTACCTGCTGTTCTCGGTCCTTGTGCCGTTTTACTTAGGCGAAATTCTTAAGGGCTCAGAGACAAATCAACCCAGCCGTTTCAGCCTTACCGTAGCGCATTCTCTATTTTTAGCAGTGAGCCTGGTGTTTCCCATCATCTGCGCATTTTACTTCCTGACACCTGAGAAAATAAGCATTGAGGCATTACTTAGGCTGAAAGCTTACCATTAGACGCCTTGCTAATTTGCCGCCTACCTTTGCCGACAGTGATGGGTCGCCCCACCGCGGCGCCCAACGCAAGACGGGCGACGAGGAAAGTCCGGGCAACGCAGAGCACCCTGCTTCCTAACGGGAAGGACTGGCGCGCATAATGCAAACCAGGACAGCCAGTGCCACAGAAAACTACCGCCAGACGGTGACTGAGCGACAGAGTAGCTGAGCGAATAATTTCACTCAGTCATTCAGCCACTCAGTCGCAGTAGGTAAGGGTGAAAAGGTGCGGTAAGAGCGCACCAGCGGGCGGGTGACCGTCCCGGCTGGGTAAACCTCAGGGGTTGAAAGACCAAATAAGCTGGTACGCCGGCGCGGCTTTGGCCGCATCGGCACCGGGCGGCTCGTCCGGCGCCAGCGGGTAGGTTGATGGAGCCTTTCCGCAAGGACTGGCCTAGATAAATGGTGGGGACGCGCCCTCGGGCGCGGACAAAACCCGGCTTACAGACCCGTCACCAATCATCAAAAAGGCCGCCGCAACAGGAGTTGCGGCGGCCTTTTTTGTTTCTGGGTTTATTTGAACGTGATGCAGAGCGCAGCATCTGGCCTGGCGGCACCTCACCCCCGGCCCCTCTCCAAAAGAGAGGGGAGCCACGGCACAAGAATCAGCTCAATTTTGAAGCAAAAAGCCCCGGCTCAAATTTGAGCCGGGGCTTTTTGCTATTTAACGTCAGGCACCCCTCTCTTTTGGAGAGGGGCTGGGGGTGAGGTGCCCCAAGACGCTACTTCTTATTCGCGGCCCGCACGGCTTTCACCTCCGTGGCCTTCACGGCGGTGGCTTTGTTGCCGAAGCTGTTGCGCACGTAAGTCAGCACGTCGGCGATTTGCTGGTCGGTAAGGGTTTCCTGCGCGGGCATTACGTTGTTGTACGGCTCACCGTCAATGTCGACGTCCTGCAAGCCGTTGAGGAGGACTTTTACCAGCCGGGTTTTGTCGCCCAATACCCAGGAGGTTTTGCTCAGTGGCGGGTTCATGCCGTCTACGCCGCCGCCGTCGGCCTGGTGGCAGGTCAGGCAGTTTTGCGCGTACAGGGCTTTGCCAGCAGTGAGCGAGGCAGCTGGGATGGCGGCCGTAGCGGGGGCTTTTTTAGCAGCGGCTTTGGCTTTCGCAGCTGGTTTCTTTTGGGCAGCTGCCGGCTGGGCGCCCCACGCCAACAGGCACAAAAGGACGAGAAATGACTTCATCAACGGGGTTACTTTTTGGCGTAAACAATGCGGTAAATGGTGCCCTTCTTATCGTCGGAGACATAGATTGAGCCATCGGTGCCTTGGGCCAGGCCGCAGGGCTTGTGTTCGGGGCGGCCGGCGGCGGCCTTCTCGGGCGAGCCGGCGAAATTATCCGCGAACACCTCCCAGTCGCCGGAGGGCTTGCCGTCTTTAAATGGCTGAAACACGATGTAGTAGCCCTTCTGGGGCTCGGGCGCCCGGTTCCAGGAGCCGTGAAAGGCGATGAAGGCGCCGTTGCGGTACTTCTCGGGGAACATGGTGCCGGTGTAGAACAGCAGGGCGTTGGGGGCCGTGTGGGCGGGATAGGCCGCGGCGGGCTCGATGTAGTTGCCGGTGGCTTCCTTCTTGCCGTCGCCGCCGTACTCGGGGCCCAGCATTTTTTCTTCTGCATGGGGTCGTAGTACAGGTAGGGCCAGCCGGCGTTGTCGCCTTTCTTGAGGGCGTACATGCACTCGGCCGGCAGCTCGGCCGACTGCTTGGTGGTGTACAGGTCGGGGAAGTTGTCGCTGAGCTGGTCGCGGCCGTGCTGCATCACAAAGAGCTGGTTGGCCTGCGTGTTCCAGTCCAGCCCCACCACGTTGCGCAGGCCGGTGGCGTAGCGCGTACCGTTGCCATAGGTCTGGTTGAGCTTGTCGGCCCGGAACTGCCAGATGCCGCCCGCCGAATCCAGAATCGGGCAGTTGGGCTTGCCCAGGGAGCCTTTCTGGCGGTCTTTCTCCTGGCAGGTGTTCGAATAGGCTCCTATGTTGACGTAGAGGTTGCCCTCCTTGTCGAGGGTGATGGACTTGCTTTCGTGCTGCCGCCGGTTTATCAGCCCAGTGATGATTTTTTCGGGCTGCGCGGGGCTGGCTACCTCGCCGTTCTTGTTCAGCTTGTAGCGAAACACTTCCTGGTCGGAAGACGCATACAAGTAGCTGGCGTTGCTGTAGATGCCCGTGCCGCCGTAGTTGCCCAGGCCGCCGGCCACAGTGGCTTTGCCGTTGCTGCTGGGGCGCAGCATCAGGATGCCCTTGCCGGCCGCGTTGGGCCGGTTCAGCTTCACGTAAATCAGGCCCTGGGGCGTCACGGTGAGGTGGCGGGCCCGGCCGCCGGTTTCGGCCACTACCAGGGCGCCAAAGCCCGAGGGCAGCTTCAGGCCGGCATTGTCGGCGTCGGGCACTACTTTGTCCTCGGCTTTGAGGGCGAACAGGGTCGCGCTTCCGGCTATGGCCGTCGACAGCAGCAGGTAGCGGGAAAGGTTTTTTCTCATAGGAAACAGGTATTCAGTTGAGCTGATTTTTATCTGGGCAAAGCGGCAGCCACGCCGGTTTTGCGAAGATAGAGGAGTTTACAGGCGTGTACGGTTTGGCTCAAGTCAGGGACGGTTTTTTGAGTGGCTGGATAGGCAGTAGCGCGATTCCGGCCGTCTGGCCACGAGACGCAAAGCGGCGTTCCGGCCTTATTGGCCCCAGTGACAACCGCTGGTTCAGCAAGCCCATCGGCGGGAACGTTCTACTGTCGGGCTCCTTTTCGTTACTTTCGGGCCCGACTTACCTAGCCCGTTTCCATGCCCCGCATCCTCATCATCGACGACGAACGCGCCATTCGTCACACGCTCAAAGAAATACTGGAGTTCGAGAATTACACCGTCGACCAGGCCGAAGACGGCCCGGCCGGCCTCGACATGCTCATTCAGCAGAAGTACGACGTGGTGCTTTGCGACATCAAAATGCCCAAGATGGACGGCCTCGAAGTCCTCACCCGGGCCCAGGCCATGGGCGCCGATGCGGCCTTCATCATGGTGTCGGCCCACGGCAGCATCGACACCGCCGTAGAAGCCACCAAGAAAGGCGCCTACGACTTCCTCTCCAAGCCGCCGGACCTCAACCGCCTACTCGTGACCGTGCGCAACGCCCTGGACCGCACCAAGCTCGTCACCGAAACCAAGACCCTCAAAAGAAGCTTTCCGTCACCAAAGGCTCCGAAATGGTGGGCTCCTCGCCTGCCCTGGCCGCCGTGCGCAAGGCCATTGCCAAAGTGGCCCCCACCGATGCCCGCGTGCTCATCACGGGCCCCAACGGCGCCGGCAAGGAAATGGTAGCGCGCCAGCTCCACGAGTTGAGCCAGCGCGCCAACGGCCCCATGGTCGAAGTAAACTGCGCCGCCATCCCCTCGGAGCTGATTGAAAGCGAGCTGTTTGGGCACGAAAAAGGCTCATTCACCTCGGCCGTGAAGCAGCGCATCGGCAAGTTTGAGCAGGCCGACGGCGGCACGCTGTTCCTGGACGAAATCGGCGACATGAGCCTCTCGGCCCAGGCCAAAGTGCTGCGTGCCCTGCAGGAAAACAAAATCACCCGCGTGGGCGGCGAGAAAGAGATTCCGGTGAACGTGCGCGTGCTGGCCGCCACCAACAAAGACCTGATGCAGGAAATCGCCGACCGCAATTTCCGCGAAGACCTCTACCACCGCCTCTCCGTGATTCTCATTCAGGTGCCGTCCCTGAACGAGCGCCGCGAAGACATCCCGGAGCTGGTGCAGAAATTCCTCAACGACATCGCAGCCGACTATGGCAACAAGCCCAAGAAAGTTGAGCCGGCCGCCCTCGAGTACCTCAAAGGCCTGGACTGGCGCGGCAACATCCGCGAGTTGCGCAACGTGGTCGAGCGCCTCGTGATTATGAGCGACGAGACCATCACGGAAGGCGACGCCAAGGCGTTTGCGGGGAAGTAAGTTTTTAGCTGCTAGCCGTTAGCTGCTAGCTTTTAGCTTTTCTTATCCCGGAGTTGAAGCCGGCTTATAAAATCGGCTTTTTCAAACGGAACGTCATGCAGGAAGTTGAACGTCATGCCGAGCGCAGCCGAGGCATCTCGCCCGCGCCTCCTGTCACGCTGACTAACGAAGCATCTTATTCAGGGCAGAACCTAATCGTTGAGCCGTGATAGGATGCTTCCTTCGTCAGCATGACAGACGATTGGGTTACTACTACACGCGAGATGCCTCGGCTGCGCTCGGCATGACGGCCTCACTCCTTCCCAGACGGCTTCGTTATTAGCTAACAGCTAAAAAATCACACCATCTGGTTACAACCCCGCACGTCGGAGTTATCCATGCGCCCCAGCACTTCAAAGCCACCATCGGCGTGCATGCGGGCCAGGTCTTTGGTTTCGATAAAAGCGCAGGAGTCCACGTTGGCCAGGTCGATAACGTTGATGGCGCCGTCGGGCCGGTAATCGGCTACTGAGAAAGGGTCGGAAGGGTCGCGGAGCAGCACGCGCATGGGTGCTGGGCAGTGGAAACGTCCGTCACCCAGGGAGTAGGCCTGGCTCAATAATTCGGTCATGCCGTATTCGGAATGAATGCCGGCCGGCCCGAAAGCCAACTGCAGTTCCTGGTGCAGCTCCTCGCGTATCATTTCGCGGCGGCGACCCTTCATGCCTCCGGTTTCGAGCACGGTGAGGTCCTGCAGCTCCGGAGCCGGGCCAGTTTCGGCCGCAAAGTCCAGCAAGGCATAGCTCACGCCAATCAGCATGACGCGGCGGCCGGGCACCTGCTTGGCAGCGACCAGCGCCGCGCGCAGGGCGGCGTGGTCGTGCAGGAAAAAGGCCGGCTGTGCCTGGCCCGATTGCTGGGCGAAATGGTCCACCATGGCCACGAGTGAGGAATTACCTTGCTCCAGGTACGAGGGCAGAAGCGCCAAAAAGGTCCAGCCGGTGAGCGGGCCGTAGCTCTGCTCGAAGATGCGGGCGGCGTTTTCGCGGTACAGGTCGGGGGCGCGCACCAGGTGCCGGCTGCGCTGCTGCAGCGTGGTGCCGCTGCTCAGAAACACTTCCTGGGCTTCCCAATCGGTTGGTTTGGTGCGCACCTCGTGCGTCTTAAAAAACTCGATGGGTAGAAAAGGAATATCGGCCAGACGCGCCACGGCGGCGGGCCTCCTCCCAAGTTGAGCCAGGTATTCGGCGTAGGGCGGGCAGTGGGCGGCCTGGTGCCGAAACAGCGCCAGCGCCGCCGCCTCAAACGTAGCGGGCGTCACATGGGGCAGCTGCTGCAGGAAGTCGGAACGAAAACTCATGGGCGGGGACCGGGTTTAGCACTGCCAGACGAACCAACAGCTTCCCCTAATCGTTGAAAAAAATGTACTTTGGGCCGGCTTTGGCCGTTGTGCGCTAGTCAATTCACTCCTTGTCCTTATGAACCTGTTTCGTACCCTGAGCGGGGCTGCCCTTGTTTGCCTGTCTGCCGCAGGCTTCACCGCCTGCATCAGCGCGCCCGACTACCCCGACGAGCCGGAGATTGATTTTAAGGAACTTACCGTTGGGCGCAACCGCCCCGGTGGGGGCAATCTGCCCGTAGACACCCTCAAGTTTGCGCTTGACTTTAAGGACGGCGACGGCGACTTGGGCCTGTCGGACGACGACATCCGGAATGCCCCCTTCAACAGCAACACCGGCGGGCCAAATAACCGCGGATATAGCTACAACTACTTCATTCAGCCATTCAAAAAGAACCCCACGTCCGGCGTATTTGAGCGATTCGTGACGCCGTTAGGATTTGTGGGCGAGTACGATGGACGCTTCCTGCGCCTCGACGGCACCAACACCACCGATGCCAAGCCGGCCCCGCTGCGCGGTACGCTGCGCTACAAGCTGCCGATTAGCATCGATGGAAACAGTCAGTTCCCAGGCGTTTTTAACATCGGTGATACGTTCCGTTTCGAAATCAGCATTATGGACCGCGCGCTGCACCAGAGCAACAAAATCACGACCAGCGAAGTGACGTTGGGCCGGTAAAACCAGCCCAACGCTTTCGTCAACTTAATAGATTTCGGGGAAACGCTCGGGCGCCGCTTCGCTCATCACGTACACCGTATCGAAGACATCTTCGGCATTGGGCTTGCTGAAGTAGTCGCCGTCGGAGCTGTAGGCCGGGCGGTGGGGCTGCGCCGACAGGCAGCGCGGCTGCGCGTCGAGGAAGCGGTAGGCCTGCTGCTCGTCGAGCACGTGCTGCATCATGAAAGCGGTGCCGCCGCCGGGCACGTCCTCGTCAGCAAACAGAACCCGGTTGGTTTTCTGCACGCTGTCCACAATCATGTGGTCGAGGTCGAAGGGCAACAGAGTCTGCACATCGATTACTTCGGCCGAAATGCCTACTTCGGCCAGCTGCTTAGCGGCCTCCATCACGATGCGGCACATGGAGCCGTAGGTCACGATGGTGATGTCGGTGCCGGCTTGCAGCACTTCGGGGCGGCCCAGCGGCAGGGTAAATTCGCCTACGTTGGACGGAATTCGCTCCTTCAGGCGGTAGCCGTTCAGGCACTCAATCACGAGGGCGGGCTCGTCGCTGCGCAGCAAAGTGTTGTAGAAGCCAGCGGCCTGGGTCATGTTGCGCGGCACGCATACGTGCATGCCCCGCAGGCTGCCCAATATCATGCCCATAGGCGAGCCCGAGTGCCAGATGCCTTCCAGTCGGTGCCCGCG
Organism: Hymenobacter humi; assembly: GCF_042665855.1. NCBI lineage: Bacteria > Pseudomonadati > Bacteroidota > Cytophagia > Cytophagales > Hymenobacteraceae > Hymenobacter > Hymenobacter humi. Next base: position 3,367,885 of record NZ_JBHTEK010000001.1, read on the forward strand.
GGTGCGCACAATGAGGGGCGCTTTCTGCCCGCCTTTGGTGCGGTACTGCAGGCAGGCCAGGTCGTCGCTGAGAATCTGGACGGCGTAAAGCAAGTAGTCCAGGTACTGAATTTCAGTGATGGGCCGCAGACCGCGCAGGGCGGCGCCGATGCCCTGCCCCACAATGGTGCACTCCCGAATGCCGGTGTCGGTCACGCGCAGCTCGCCAAACTTGTCCTGCAGGCCGGCAAAGGCCTGGTTTACATCGCCAATCTTGCCCACGTCTTCGCCGATGGCGAAGATGCTGGGGTCGCGCTGGAAGTTGGCATCGAAGCAGGCCTGCAGCACCTCGCGGGCGTCCACCACCGGGGCGTTGGCCGCGAAGGTGGCGGGCACTTCTTCGATGTTGCCAACAGCGAGCTCGCTTTGGCTGAACAGGTTGGAGTTATAGCGGTCGGCGTTTTCGGCGAGCAGGCTGCTCGAGGTGGCGCTGCACGCTGCGGCGGCCAAAGCTGCGCTTTTCGTTGCGCACGTGGCGCAGGGCGCGGCGCATGGTCCGCACAATGTCGGCCCGAATCGGCGTGGGGTTCACCTTGAGCCTGCTCCACCATTTCGTGCAGCGTGTTTTCGGTGCCGGTGTCGGCCACCAGCTGGTCGAGCAGCACCACGGCCTCGTCGCGCTCGGCCTTGATGGCGTCGAAGAAATCAGCCCAAGCCGTGGTACGCGCGGTTTTGATGGTAACGGCCGCCGCCTTTTCAATTTCGTCCAGCTCAATTTCGGTGGCGTGGCCCTCGGCCAGCAGCCACTCGCGCAGCTTGTGCAGGCAGTCGTGGGCTTCTTCCCACTGCAGTCGCTCCTTGCTTTTGTAGCGCTCGTGCGAGCCGCTGGTGCTGTGGCCCTGGGGCTGCGTGAGCTCCGTGACGTGGATGAGCACGGGCACGTGCTGCTCGCGGCACACGGCGGCGGCGCGCTGGTACGTATCAATCAGCCCGGCGTAATCCCAGCCGCGCACCGCATAAATCTCGAAACCCTGCTGGCCTTCGCCGTCGCGCTGCAGGCCCGCCATTATTTCGGAAATGCTCTGCTTGGTGGTCTGGTATTCGGCCGGTACCGAGATGCCGTAGTGGTCGTCCCACACGCTCACGAGCATGGGCACCTGCAGCACGCCGGCGGCGTTCAGGGCCTCGAAGAACATGCCTTCCGAGGTGCTGGCGTTACCGATGGTGCCAAAGGCTACCTCGTTGCCCTTGTTGGAAAGGGCCGTAAACTGGTGCAGCTCGGGGTTCTGGCGAAACAGCTTCGAGGCGTAGGCCATGCCCAGCAGGCGCGGCATCTGCGAGGCCGTGGGCGAGACGTCGGCCGAGGAGTTCTTGGTCTTGGTGAGGTCCGTCAGGTTGCCGTCGTCGTCCAGCATGCGCGTGGCGAAGTGGCCGTTCATGGCGCGGCCGCCGGTGGCGGGCTCGGCTTCTACGTCGGGGTTGGCGTAGAGCTGGGCGAAGTACTGCTGCCAGGTGAGCTGGCCGATGGCCACCATAAAGGTCTGGTCGCGGTAGTAGCCGGCGCGGAAGTCGCCGTTCTGGAAGGCGCGGGCCATGGCCAGTTGGGGTACTTCCTTGCCGTCGCCGAAGATGCCAAATTTGGCTTTGCCCATAAACACCTCCTTGCGGCCGGCTAAAGAGGCCAGGCGGCTTTCCCAGGCCAGGCGGTAATCATCGAGAAAATCGACCTTGGAAAGGGGTGCGGATAGCGCTGGCAACGCGGTTTCGGCAGTGGGCATATCGAAGCTGAAGGGAGGGGTGGGATAAAGCAGGAAGAGCGAGTTGGCCGGGGCCGTGGTGCAAAAATACGGAATTGAGGCCGGGTAGGTCGTGCGAAGGGTGGAGACGACGGCTTTAAGCGTATATTTGGGTAGTAAAGGCTTGGCCTGCCGACCATTGTTGAGCTAGGCCAGGGCCTTTGCTCAATTTCTTGTTAAACGTAACCTGCCCGCCGCGGAAGTATTCTGATGTAGCGTCAGGGAGTTCAACTTTTACAGCTATGAAACACCTGCTTACCGTTTGCCTGCTGGCTTTGGCCTTCGGCGCCCACGCTCAGGGCGTCATGAAATTTGAAGTCGACAACCACGACTTCGGCAACGTGGCCGAGGGCACCATGGCAACTTACGAGTTCAAGTTTAAAAACACCGGCAACCAGCCCGTGGTCATCGCCAACGTGCAGGCCAGCTGCGGCTGCACCACGCCCGACTGGACCAAAACGCCGGTGCTGCCCGGAAAAACGGGCGTTATCAAGGCCATGTACAGTAGCGCCGGCCGCCCCGGCGTGTTCAACAAAACTGTGACGGTGACCAGCAACGCCAGCGAGCCCAGCAAGGTGCTGTCCATCAAAGGCTCGGTGCTGACCAAAGAGCAAATCAAGCCCACGCTCACGGCCGCCCAGGCTGGCGCAGTCGCCCCACCTGGTGCTCGACAAAAGCAGCCACGATTTTGGCAAGATGGAAGTGGGCCAGCAGCCCGCCGCGCGCTTCACCGTGAAGAACACCGGCAAGACGCCCCTCGTGCTTGGCGCCCTCACGTCGGGCTGCTACTGCGTGGGCTACAAGGCCACGCCGGCACCAATCGCGCCCGGCCAAAGCGCCGTGATTGAGCTGCTCTACACCCAGCGCCAGCTCGGCCAAGCCAGCGACGCCGTCACTATTGCCTCCAACGACCTGAGCGGCGACGCCAAAATCACGCTGAAGGCCACCATTGTGCGCGACCTCAGCGGCAACAGCATGGTGAAGGAAAGCGGCACGGCGGTTCCTTTCAAATAGACCACTGATTTTTCGGATTTTAGCGGATTTCACGGATTTTGTGGACGGCTATTTCAAGGCCTCGCTCTTTGGGCGGGGCCTTTTTATTTATTGGGCAGCAGGTGAGGCGATTTGGCCCAGGCCGTGCGGCTGGCTGCGGCTAACAACCCCATCTTCTGCTCGGGCGACTACGGCGTTGCGGAAATCCATCAATCTCGACGTCCCCGATGGCAGCGTTCAGCTAACAGCCCGGCCCCTGGACCTGGCCGGGCTGTTAGCTGAACGCTAAACGAGCCAACTAGCGCGGTGCATAGGCCGGCTGGCAAGACAATCGCGCCCGGGCCGAAACTCAACGGCGGGGTACTCGTTCCAAGCTTATCTTTGCAGCTCGGATTTTAACCTCCTGCTTTAACCTCACTCCCACCCCCGCACTCATGATAATCGGCGTTCCTAAGGAAATTAAAAACAACGAAAACCGCGTGGGCCTCACGCCCGCTGGCGTTGCCGAACTGCGCAAGCACGGCCACACGCTGCTGGTACAAAGCACCGCCGGCGAAGGCAGCGGCTTCAGCGACGAAGAATACCAGACGGCCGGTGCCACCATGCTCCCCACCATCGCCGATGTGTACGAGCAGGCCGAGATGATTATCAAGGTAAAGAGCCCATTGCCGAGGAGTACCCCCTCATCAAGGAGAACCAGCTGCTCTTCACCTACTTCCACTTCGCCAGCGGCGAGGAGCTCACCCACGCCATGATTGAGCGCAAGGCCATCTGCCTCGCGTACGAGACCGTGGAGCTCACCAACCGCGCCCTGCCCCTGCTCATTCCCATGAGCGAAGTGGCCGGCCGCATGGCCCCGCAGGAAGGTGCCAAGTACCTCGAGAAGCCCCTGAAAGGCCGCGGCATTCTGCTCGGCGGCGTACCCGGTGTGAAGCCCGCCAACGTGCTGGTGCTCGGCGGTGGTGTGGTAGGCACGCAGGCTGCAAAAGTAGCCGCCGGCCTCGGTGCCCAGGTTACCATCATGGACATCAGCCTGAACCGCCTGCGCGAGCTCGACGACTTCATGCCCAAGAACGTGGTGACGCAGTACTCGAACGAGTACAACATCCGCGAAGCCATCAAAACCTCGGACCTGATTGTGGGCGCGGTGCTCATTCCCGGTGCCAAGGCGCCCCACCTCATCACCCGCGACATGCTGAAGACCATGCGTCCCGGCACCGTGGTGGTCGACGTGGCCGTGGACCAGGGCGGTTGCATCGAAACCTGCCACCCCACCACCCACGAAAACCCCACTTTCATCATCGACGACGTGGTGCACTACTGCGTGGCCAACATGCCCGGCGCAGTGCCCTACACCAGCACCCTGGCCCTGACCAACGCCACCCTGCCCTACGCCGTGAAACTGGCCAACCTGGGCTGGCAGGAAGCCTGCCGCCGCGACGAGGCCCTGCGCCTCGGCCTGAACGTAGTGCACGGCGAAGTTGTCTACAAAGGCGTAGCCGAAGCGTGGGGCCTGCCCCTCGTGAACGTAGAAACCGTACTCGAGCCTGGCCTCGGTTTAAGTCAGCCTTGTTTGATTGTTGCAAAAGCCTTCCCGCCGCAAGTCGGGAAGGCTTTTTGATTCATTCGGAATGGCTCAATTTAAAGCAAACTGCTCCATCGTCCGTCATGCAGAGCGCTGCACTTTTATCTCAGCAGTTTTCTTATCCCCTGTCATGCTGACGAAGGAAGCATCCTATCAGGTTGGCACAAGTCGTTGAGCCGCGAGAAGATGCTTCCTTCGTCAGCATGACAGGGGATTGAGTTTACACTCGTGGTTAAGATGCTGCGCTCAGCCAGTTTTCCTGCATTTATCCGCCTAGACCCTCTATTTATTAGTGCTCAATTCCTTCATGCTTCCCTCGCCTGCCGTCCGATTGCTGTTGCGCCGCTTTGCCTTGCTGCTGGTCGTGTACACGCTGCTTCGGCTGGGCTTTTATTTGTTTAATGTTGGCACGTTTCGGGGCGTGGAGACTGGGGCGCTGGCCGCGGCGTTTGTGCACGGGCTGCGGTTTGATATTTCGGCGCTGCTGTGGCTCAACTTGCCGCTGGTGCTGCTTTCGCTGCTGATTCCGGTATCGGCGCGGCGTGGGCAGCAGTGGCTGCGCGGGCTGTTTGTGCTGGTCAATCTGGTGGGCTTTCTGCTCAACGTCATCGACTGGGAGTACTTCAAATTCATCGGCCGGCGGCTCAGCAACGAGTTCACCACGGTGGGGGCCGATATCCAGCGCCAGTCCGGGCAAATTGTGGAGCACTACTGGTACCTGCTGATACCCTTGGGTGGTTTGGCGTACTTGCTGTGGCGCCTGTGCCCCATGCCCACCAGCGCCGAGGCTGCCCCCACGGGCCGGCGGGTGTGGCTGCAGCGCGGGCTGGAGTTTGTGCTGCTGGTGGGGCTCGTGGTGCTGGGCCTGCGCGGGGGCTGGCAGCTCAAGCCATTGCGCTCGGGCGCGGCCTTCGAGCAGCAGCCCGCCGTGCTGGGCCATTTGGTTTTGAACAGCACCTTCACCGTGCTCAAGTCGCTGGACGAAGCCAAGGTAAAGCGCATCAGCTACTTTCCTTCCGAGGCGGCGCTCCGTCCGGCCCTGGGCGCACCAACTCTGCCCGCTCGCCCCGCCAGCCCCACGCCCGCGCCCACCAACGTGGTGCTGCTGCTGCTGGAAAGCTTTGCCTCGGAATATACCGGCGTAGAAAATGGCGGCCGCGGCGGCTATACGCCCTTCTTCGATTCGCTGGCCACGGCGCCCGGCTCGCTGCTCATGCGCGAGCATTACGCCAACGGCCGCCGCTCCATCGAGGCGCTGCCGGCCGTGCTCTCGGGCCTGCCTTCCCTGATGGACGAGCCGTTTATCACCTCGAGCTTTCAGACGGCCGAGCTCCACGGGCTGGGCGAAATCCTGGGGCGCCACGGCTACACCACGGCCATCTATCACGCCGGCACCAACGGCACTATGGGCTTCGACATGTTTGCCGGCATGGCCGGCATGCAGCACTACTACGGCCTGAACGAGTATCCGGGCCGGGACCAGAGCCCCGATTACGACGGCCACTGGGGCATTTTCGATGAGCCCTACCTGCAGTACTTCAACCGCCAGCCTGGGTACCACCAAGCAGCCGTTTTTTGCCACGCTGTTCACCCTGAGTGCCCACGACCCGTTCACGATTCCGGCCCCGTACAAGGGAAAGCTTCCGGCCGGCACGCAGCCCATTCACCCCACCATTGCCTACTCCGACATGGCGCTGCGGAATTTTTCCGGGCGGCCAGCAAGGAGCCCTGGTACCGCAATACCCTGTTTGTGCTCACCGCCGACCATACCTCGCAGTCGGACCAGCCGGGCTACCAGAATCCGTTGGGCTACCACAAAACGCCCCTGCTGCTGCTGCGGCCCGGCCAAAACCTGCCGCCTGCCAACCCCCACCGCATCACGCAGCAGGCCGACATTCCCGCCTCGGTGCTGGATGTGCTGGGGCTGCGGCAGGAGCAGCCCGCGTTGCTGCCCTTCGGTTCCTCGGCATTCGATACAGCCAGCCCCGGGCGGGCGCTGTTCCGCGATGGCGACTCGTATTATCTGGTGCATTCCGATTTCGTGACCGAGCTCAAGAGCGATAACACGGTGCGCCTCTACCCCTACCAAACCCACTTTATCCCAAACCAGCCCATCACCAACCCCAACCCGGAATTGCTGCGGAAATACGGCGACGAGCTCCGGGCCTGCGTCCAGTTTTACGTCAACGGGCTGCTGGACAACCGGCTGTACAAATAATTGAGCTCACCGCAATGGAGACAGCCGGGGCGTAACACATGCCCTGCGAGTAGCCCAAGCAAAACGCCTGCCTTCATCAGAAGGCAGGCGTTTTGCTTGGGCTAACCTCTCCCAATCGGGCCCTTATTGGGCCGTGCGATAGGTCAGGTTATTCAGCGATATGCGGTATTCTTTTGGCGAGTTGTCGTAGCTGATGGTGTAGCTGGTGGGATAATAACCGGCCCGCCCAACGAATTGTGGCTGTCGAATCGGAATGGTTTCGCTGCCCAAGGTCTGCAAGTAGGCGAGCGTGAACATGGGTTCCAGGAACGTGATGTGCCCCTGATAGCTGCCGTAGATAAAGGTTCTGGTAAATACACCACCGGTGTACTCCGGTGCCAGCATGTCCACGGAGTGCGCGCCCATGTTCGGCACCAGTCCAGGGCCCATTTGGTACTTCTCCGGCAGATAGCCTGGAGCAGGAAACAGGTCAAAAACCGGCTTGCCATTCACCACTGGCGCCAGGAACGGCACAGTGGCCTGCTCAGCAGGCGTCACCATATAGAAATGCAGGTCAAAATGGGGCACGTCGTACACGCCTGCGGGGTCGTGCCCCTCCGGATTCCAGCCCAACTCAATGTGGTCGTAGGGAGGCACGGCCACTTGATGCGGCAGTTGAAAGGTGTACTCCTTTATTGCGTCACCCTGACTCATCACCGATTTGGCCGACAGGTCAACCCCGATGGAAAGGGGCGTTCCGTTGGCAGACACCATCACCCACGCCCGGCCAACGCCCCGGCCCATGGGCACCGCCGGCCCATAAAACGTTTTGGTTTTGTCGACCTTGGCTTGCTCCTGAGCGGTACTCTGAAGCTTGGGCTCCGCCAATTCCTGCTCCGAGCAAGCAGGAAATACGAAGGCCATCCCGGCCAGCAGCAGGGCCCGGGTAAGTAAAGCGGTGAAGCGGGTTAACTTTCTCATAATTGATTAGCATTTAAGTGTTTTGGAAATAGTAGTTCTGGTTATGGTCTCCGCCCCAGCCTTTTGCTACAGTTCCAGCATCAGTAGAAGCTGTTGGGGCGTGAGCAGCCCTGTGTTGTGAAGCTTAATGACATCGGGGGTTAAGGCACAGGAGTGCTGAGCAGCATCGGCTTGATGCCGTGGCAGACTCCCGGAAACCCACTATATGTTTCTATTCGTCTTGTATTCAGTGCCTTATTCAAGCACTGACAAGTTCCGTGGTATGTCTTGCATGGTGCGAGGCACCACAGCCTAAACCGCCCAAAATAGCTGAACGGTGCGCGAGGTCATCGGCGGAAGCCACATTGCCTAGGAAAGCGGTTCAGCCGTTTTATTTGAATAATCTAAAGTAAATACATTTTATCACAATTTACAAGTGCGTTTTAAAATTTCAATGAAGAATCTGCCTGGCTTATGGGCACTGCAAAAGCATATCTGCGAAGCCTTATTTCGGGAGAAGTTTTGCAATGGCGCTTGAAAGCCCGTGGGAAGTACTTTTACCGGCTATGGTCTGCCTCCTACTCCATTCTACTACTCGCAATGCACCTTTTTAGCAAGGTTGAGCTACGAGCGCATGGAGTTCAGAAATAGCGGCCATTCTGCTAATCATGCCTCTCTCTACCATCCTGCCTGCGCCCATGAACTACCTCCGCTTGCTGCCGCTTTTGCTCTTATTCCTGCTCAGCCAGACGGGGTACGGCCAGGGACGGCGCCGTAATTTTCTGGAAGCGGCCACGCACGGAAAGTACAAGCCGGGATGGTACACCTTGCGCGACGGCACCCGGCACGCAGGCCGCCTGCGCATCTGGCAAACGCTGACCCGCAACCTGGTGCAGGTGGAAAAAGGCAAGGCCGACCCGCTCAACATTTCCCCGGAAGAGCTGCGGCACTTCACCATGGGCGCCGATTCGTTTGTGGTGGCCCGGCAGGGAGCCGTGGCCGGGATGCCCTCCACGAACCCATTCGGCGACGTTGATTTCTACCGGGTCGTCCTCACGGGCAAGCTCCAGGTGCTGGAACACGACCAGCTCGTGCCCGGCCAGGGCGGGTACGGCCCGGCCCATTCCCTTACCTGGGCCTTGCGCCCCGCGGGCGAGACCGACGTGGTGGTTTTGCCCACCGAGGAAACGGCGTTTGCCCAGTTCACCGCGGGGTTCTTTAGCGACTATCCGCCGCTGGCGCAGCGCATTCGGGCGGGCCTGGTGGGCTACGCTGATTTCAAGCGCATTATGTATGCCTACGTCTTTCGCAGGGAGATTGAGCAGGTAACCTACGAGCAAGCGGCCACGATTTTCCGGTAAGCCGGAATCTGGCGCGCGAGCGCCACTACGCTACCGAAGCTGCTTTGCTTGGCATCGGGCAGGAAGCCACGCTCACAAAAAGTAAACCAGCGCCTGACCCTGGCTCTTCGGCGGGTGGCACCAGCGCCAAGGCCAGTGCGTGGATAGGATTCCCCAGCGCCAGCGCTTTCCCTATTTCTACCGCCGAGGCAATCCACCCGGCCAGCAATATGCGGGCATTCGCTTGGGAATTGTGCCCGTTCGCCGTCGAATTCCGGCCTGTTGGCCAAATAATGGAACTCGCTACTTTTCAACCTCGTCCTTTGTGACGCTTAAGGCAAGGATATAAATATTTCCATCACTGCCTATCCTTGACTGAGGTTTCCGTTCGTTGTTCTAGTAGTTTTTTCAATCCAATCCGCTCCTTTTTTCATGTTTCGCTTGCAGAAGTTTTCCGCTTATTTATTCGTTGCAATGTTCGGTTTCTTAGCTGCTTGCAGCGACAAAGAGGAAGCCACGCCCAAGGCAACCACCACCGAATTGACGGCCACCGTCAACGCTGCTCAGCAGGTACCTGTCAATAACTCCACGGCCACCGGCGCTTTCACGGGCACCTACAACAGCACTACAATGCAGCTAGTGTACTCCGTAACGTACCAGGGCATGACGCCTACGATTGCGCACATCCACACCGGCGCGCCCGGCACGAGTGGCTCGGTAGCCATTCCTTTCGCCAACCTCACGTCGCCCATCACGGGCACGGTCACGCTCACCGCCGAACAGGCCGACAACCTGCTCAACAACCGCATGTATGTCAACCTGCACTCTTCGGCCTATGCCGGGGGTGAAATTCGCGGCGACATCAAGAAGAAATAAAAGCGCTGGAGCCACCTAAGGCGTGCTCGCGCTCCCGAATGGCTCCCGCCCGAACGGCCCGCTGCCCTGGTAGCGGGCCGTTATTTTAAGCCGCCTGCCCGCCTTCTCGTTGTCTTCGTCAGCTTCGGAGCCGCAGCGCACTGGGCTTCAGCCCAACGTCCGGTTTTGGTGCTCCAGGTTTCGGCAGAACGCAACTCTTCAGCGAAACGCCCCCTTCGACTTTTCCCAACTATGACTCTTTTTACGCAGTACGCCCGGGTGTTTCTTACTTCCCTGGGCTTTGGATTAACTTCTTTGGGGGTGGCGGCGCAAACCGCGCCCTTTGCCTCCACCTCTCCGGTGACCCCAACGGGCGGGGTTGAGCTGAGTGGACAAGTCGCGGCCGGCAGCGACGAGGCGCAGGCCTCGCCCATGCAAGGGGCGTCCGTGACGTTGTATTACCTGGCCACGGGCACCCGCCGCACCACCACCACCGACCAAACCGGCCGTTTCGTCCTTACCGGCCTGCTGTCCGGGGGCCCTACATCCTGCAAGTGCAGCAGTCGGGCTTCCAGGCCCAGACGCTAACCAACGTGTACTTAAAGGCCACCGGAACCAACGCGTTTAACCTGCGCCTGAGCCCGGCTACGGTGGCCGTGGGTACCCGCCGCGACGACCGCACGGCCCTGGAATCGGCCGTGCCCGTGGACGTGGTGGACGTGGCCGCGCTGCTGCGCACCGTGCCCCAGACCGACCTGACCCAACTGCTCCAGTTTACGGTGCCGGCCTTCAACTCGACCCGCCAGACCGCCGCCGGCGGCTCCGACCACGTGGACCCTCCAACCTGCGCGGCCTGGGCTCCGACCAAATGCTGGTGCTCGTGAACGGCAAGCGCCGCCACACCACGGCCCTCGTGAACCTGCTCAGCAACCGCGGCCTGGGCAGCGTGGGCACCGACCTGAACACCTTGCCCAGCCTGGGCGTGGAGCGGGTGGAAGTGCTGCGCGACGGCGCCGCCGCCCAGTACGGCTCCGACGCCATTGCCGGCGTGATGAACATCAGCCTGAAAAACAGCAACCGCGACGGCAGCGTGCTGCTCAACAGCGGCCTGACCACCGCCGGCGACGGCCTGGCCACCCTGCTCGGTGTGAACAAAGGCTTCCGGCTGGGCCAGAAAGGCTTTCTCAACCTGACCGCCGACGCCGACTACCGCGACCGCACCTCCCGCGGCTACGCCCGCGACGCCCGGGTGAGCCCCGTGTTTGTGACCAGCAACCCCGCCGCGGAGCAGGCCGCGCTGGCAAAGGCCGGCAAAACCTACAGCGACTTTGAGCAGCGCAACGGCGACGCCCGCGTGCGCAACCTGCGCGGCCTGCTCAACGCCCGGGTGGAGCTGTCCGACAAGCTCGCCTTCTATGGCTTTGGTGGGTACAACTTCCGCCGCGGGCAGGCCTCCACGCTGTGGGTGCTGCCGGCTACCCAGGCCCCCGACATTGTGGAAAGCCTCTTCCCCTACGGCTACCAGCCCCAGGTGAACACCCGCATTCACGACGGCGCGGGCACGGTAGGCGTGGTGCTGGGCCAGACCGGCCCCAACCACTGGACGCTGGACGTGAGCAATACCTCGGGCTACAACCGCATGACGTACGACCTGGAAAACACCCTGAACGCCACGCTTGGAGCTGCTTCGCCCACGACGTTTGGCAACGCGGGTGGCTTTCAGTTCCTACAGAACGTGACCAACGCCACGGCCAACCGCTTTTTTGACCAAGTGCTGGCCGGCACCAACGTGGCCTTTGGCGCCGAGTTCCGGGCCGACCGCTACGAAATCATGCGCGGCGACGAGCGCGCCGAAGCCGAGTACGACCTGGGCAAGCCCGATTCGCAGCAGGGCGCTCAGGGTTTCAGCGGGTTCGGTGGGGCCTCGGCGGTGGTGGGCACCCGCACCAACGTGGGCACCTTCCTCGACGTGGAAGCCGACGTGACCAAGAACTGGTCGGTGAGCGGCGCGCTGCGGTACGAGAACTACTCCACCTTCGGGTCGGCCTTTATCTACAAGGCCACCACGCGGGTGCAGGCCACCAAGTACCTGGCCCTGCGCGGCGCCTTCAACACCGGCTTCCGGGCGCCTTCGCTGCAGCAGTCGCTCTACCGCCAGATTACGCAGCGCCCGGGGGTAAGCGGCGTGGTGTACGCCGGCATTTTCAACAACCAGGACGAGCCTGCGGGTGCAGGCCGGTGTGCCCGACCTCACGCCCGAAAAGTCGCGCAGCGCAAGCGCCGGCCTGGTCCTGACGCCCACGCCCGCTTTTTCGCTGACGGCCGATGCTTATCAGATTGACATCGACGACCGCATCACGCTCTCGGGCCTGCTGCGGCCGGGCTTCGGCATCAGCCCCAACCTGACGCAGACCCTGGCCAATAACCGCGTGAGCCAGGCCCAGTTCTTCACCAACGACCTGGACACCCGCACCCGGGGCATCGACTTGGTGGCTACCTACCAGCACGCCCTCGGCGGCGGGCAGTTCTCGGCCACCGCGGCCGGTAACTTTACCCGCACCACCACCCGCCGGCAGAACGTGCCGGCCACCTTCCGCAGCTTGCAGGAAGACGACAACCCGACCACCAACTACATCGACCCGCGCCAGGTGTCGCTCATCGAAACGGGCAACCCGGCCAGCAAAGTGCTGCTCGGCCTGAACTACACCCGCGGCAAAATATCCCTGGGCCTGCGCAATACTTACTTCGGCGAGGTGCGCTACTACGACGTGGCGCCCGACCCCACGGTGTACGACTTCGGGGGCTACCTGCTCGTGTTCAAGCCCCGGACGGTGACGGACCTGCTCGTCAGCTTCCAGCCCACCAAGGCCCTGAGTTTCACGCTGGGCGCCCAAAACCTGCTCAACGTGAAGCCCAACACGCTCGACGAAGCGGCTTCCAACGGCGTGGCCCCGGGCGGCTTTGCTACCCGCGCGCAGTTTGAGCAGTATTTCCAGAACCGCTACGGCGCGCCTTCGCCCTTCCCCACCAACCGCGACGTGTACCCCTACGCCCCGGTGCAGATGGGCTTCAACGGAGCACTGCTCTACCTGAAGGCCGTGTACAGCCTGGGGCTGTAAGCGCTTTTATCAGGCAGGATCCTGCCCGCTGTCGCTCAACTATGAGGGATGGCGGGCAGGCTTCTTTAGCGTAGCTTAAGCTACAGCTGCACCGCCACCACAAAGGGCGGGATTTCTTCCAGGCGCTCGTTGGTGCGCTTTTCGAAATCGACGCGCCAGCAGTAATGCACCAGCCCGTTGGTGAGCAGCAGCAGCGGGGCGCCAATGGTTTGGTTGTAGGTAGTGGCCTGCTGGGCCACGGCCGCCGTGATGGGCACCGACGCGGCCTTGCATTCCACCAGCAGCAGCGGCTTGCCTTCGGGGTCCAGGGCTAAGAGGTCGGTGCGCTTCTGGCGCTGGTTGTAGCGCAGGCCGCGCTCCAGGGCCAGCAGGCCGCGCGGGTAGCCCAGGTGGCCGGTGAGGTAGTGCACCACGTGCTGGCGCACCCATTCCTCGGGCGTGAGCACGACGTGTTTGCGCCGCAGCCCGTCCCAGATGAGTGGCTGATTCGTGGCCGATTGCGTAAGTTTGGCGTCGAAAGGCGGCAGGTCCAGGCTTGCATCACCTCCAAAGGTACCCTTTTCAATGAGTGAATGGGTGAATGGGTGAATGAGTGAATGATGGGTGCATCGTTTGGCTCCTGAACTCATTCACCCATTCACCCATTCACTCATTCACACATTGCCATATGAAGACCAAAGAAGAAATTGTAAATAACTGGCTGCCGCGCTACACTGGCGTGCCGCTGGACGAGTTTGGGCAGTACATCCTGCTCACCAACTTCAGCAACTACGTGTACATGTTTGCCGAGCAGTTCGATTGCGAAGTGCGCGGCCTCGACAAGCCCATGCAAACGGCCACGGCCAACGGCATCACCATCATCAACTTCGGCATGGGCTCGCCCATGGCCGCAACGGTGATGGACCTGCTCTCGGCCATCAAGCCCAAGGCGGCGCTGTTTCTGGGCAAGTGCGGCGGCCTGAAAAAGACCAAGCTCGGCGACCTGGTGCTGCCCATTGCAGCCATTCGCGGCGACGGCACCTCCGACGACTACCTGCCCAAGGAAATTCCGGCCCTGCCCTCCTTCCGCCTGCAGCGGGCCGTGTCGTCGATGATTAAAAAGCACGAGCTCGACTACTTCACCGGCACCGTGTACACCACCAACCGCCGCGTGTGGGAGCACGACGCCGAGTTTAAGGACTACCTGCGCCGGGTGCGTGCCATGGCCGTCGACATGGAAACGGCCACCATTTTCGTGGTCGGCTTCATGAACGACATTCCCCACGGCGCCCTGCTGCTGGTGAGCGATAACCCCATGACTCCGGAAGGCGTGAAAACCTCAGAATCGGATTCCAAAGTGACCACCGATTTTGTGAAGCGCCACCTGCAAATCGGCATCGAGTCGCTGCAGGAGCTGCAGTTTTCGGGCGAGTCGGTGAAGCACATGCGCTTCGAGTAAGCCGATACGAATAAGGCGCTAAACGCGCCTCATCCAACCGTCATGCTGAGCGGAGCCGAAGCATCTCGCGTGGGGTAGTAATCCTTTCGATTGAACCCTTTCGATTGAACGATTGAATTACTATTGCACGCGAGATGCTTCGGCCCCGCTCAGCATGACGTTCTTTTTCCTGTTTCCCATTCTTTGCCTTGCCCATGATGATTTTTACCAAGCTATTGGCCCGGAAGATGGCCGTTCCACTTCTGGCGTTAGGAGCTTTGGCCGGGTGCCAGTCCGGCCAGCGCGAGTCAGTTGATTTGCTCGTTACCAACGCCACGGTTTACACCGTGGATTCCACCTTCTCCAAGGCCGAAGCCTTCGCGGTGAAAGACGGCAAGTTTGTGGCCGTGGGTTCGACCGACGACCTGAAATCGCGCTATTCAGCGGCCAAGGAAGTAGACGCCAAAGGGCAGTTCATTTATCCCGGTTTCTACGATGCGCATTGCCACTTCTACCGCTACGCGCTGGCTTTGCCCAGCGCCGATTTGGTAGGCACCACGTCGTGGAAGGCCGTCATCCAAAAGCTGCAGGAAAACCGGAAGAAGTACCCGCAGGCCGCCTGGCTCACCGGCCGCGGCTGGGACCAGAACGACTGGCCCAACAAGCAGTTCCCGACCAAGGACACGCTCGACCAACTGTTTCCGGACGTGCCGGTGCTCATCACCCGCGTCGACGGCCACGCCGCCGTGGTCAACCAGAAGGCGCTGGACTTGGCCGGCGTCACGGCCCGCACGCCCATCAGCGGCGGCACCATCACGCGCGATGCCCAGGGCCGCCTCACCGGCTTGCTGGTCGACAATGCAACCCGGCTGGTAAGCAGCAAAATCCCCGACCCGGCCACTGCCGAATCCAACCGCCTGCTGCTGCAAGCCCAGCAAAACTGCCTGGCCGTGGGCCTCACCAGCCTCGCCGATGCCGGCCTCGACCGCTCCGACGTGGACCAGATGGCCGCTTTGCAGCAGCAAGGGCAACTCAAGCTCCGGCTATACGCCATGCTTAACCCCACGCCGGCCAACCGCACGCACTACCTGAAAAACGGCCCCATTCTGACCGACCAGCTCACCGTTAATTCCTTTAAGGTGTACGCCGACGGCGCGCTGGGCTCGCGCGGCGCCTGCCTGGTGAAGCCCTACGCCGACCGGCCCAAGGAAACTGGCTTTCTGCTCTCCACCGTGAAGGAATTCCGCGCTCTGGCCAAGGAGCTGGCTGCCTCGAAATTCCAGATGAACACACACGCCATCGGCGACTCGGCCAACCGCATCATCCTCAACATCTACGGGGAGGCGCTGAAAGGCCAGAAGGACCGCCGCTGGCGCATTGAGCACGCCCAGGTCGTCACGCCGGCCGACATGCCCAAGTTCGGGCAGTTTGGCATTGTGCCCTCGGTGCAGCCCACCCACGCCACTTCCGACATGTATTGGGCCGGCGAGCGCCTCGGCGCCGAACGCCTCAAAACGGCCTACGCCTACGCCGAGCTGCTCAAGCAATACGGCCGCCTGGCGCTTGGCTCCGATTTCCCCGTCGAGGACATCAACCCGCTCTATGGCTTCCACTCGGCTGTGGCCCGGCAGGACGCCAAAAACTTTCCCAAGGGCGGCTTCCAGATGGAAAACGCCATTTCCCGGCCCGACGCCCTGCGCGGCATGACCACCTGGGCTGCCCACGCCGCCTTCGAGGAAAAGCGTAAGGGCCAAATAAAGCCCGGCATGCTCGCCGATTTCGTGGTGATGGGCACGGACCTGCTGACGGCGCCTAATGAGCAGCTGCGCAACGCGCCCGTTCTCCAGACCTGGATTGGCGGGCAGCAGGCGTATCAGAAGCAGTAGGCGGCGGTCGTTGCGAGTGGAACGCTGCAATCCGTCCTTCCGGTGCGAACAGCCCTGCGATGTGACCAGCCTTTTCGAAACTCAGGACGTCCTTATCAGCAAAAAGCCCCGGCTCAATCCAGGGCCGGGGCTTTTTGCATTATTGGGCCTGGTCGCGCAGTGAGAGGACGGTTTGACGCCGCCTGATGCACGGAATGTCCTCCGTCCTCGCAATAACCGGCGAGGCAAAGCCCTATTTATCGTCGGCGCTGGGACCGTAGAGGCCGGGCACCGGGATATCGAGCAGGCGCAGGTACACGGTGAGCTGGCCGCGGTGGTGGATGCTGTGGTTCAGGCCCATAATGCGAATGGCGGTGCCCTTGGGATAGTCGAACATCACTTGCTCGCCGCGGTGCAGCTTGAAGCTCGTGGTAAGCTTTTCGTCGTCGCTCTCCCTCAAGGCCTGGCGCAGGGTAGCGCTATACTCATCGAAGCGGGCCAGCAGGCTCGTCGTGGCTGGTGGGGGTGGGACCCGGCTTCGGCCCGTTGGGGTCGAGAAAGTCGCGCGAATCGTGCGTTACAAACAGAGTATTGAAAGCCAGCAGGTTCACGACGTGGGTGGCCAGTTGCCACAGCGACATGCTCTTGGGGTGGGGCTTGTAGTCGGCCTGGTCGAAAGGGACCCGTTCGAGGGTTTTGCGGGTTTGGGCCAGTTCGTGGTCGAGCTCGGCGAGGATGTTTTTCTGGATGGAAGAGGTGTGCATGAGGTACTGAAAAGTTGGGCTAAGCGCCGCGAAGTATGCAAAAGACAACGGCTAGCGGGACATGGGCGCGCCCATTTCGGCGGCAGCCGAGGCGGGCGGCGGGCCGGGCAGCACAATGGGCCCCAGGGAGTCTTCGCGCAGCTTTTTGCCGCGGAGCTGCAGCAGGAAATACAGGCCCAGGATGAAGAACACAATCAGGGCCAGCAGGCTGTAGCGCATCGAGCCCATGATTTGGTTGATGATGCCGAACGTGGCCGTGCCGATGACGATGCTCAGCTTCTCGGTCACGTCGAAAAAGCTGAAAAAGGCGGCCGAGTTGGGCGTGTTTTCGGGAATGATTTTGGAGTAGGTGCTGCGGCTCAGGCTCTGGATGGCGCCCATGGTGAGGCCAATGACGGCCGCCAGCGCGTAGAAGCTCCAGCCGGCCTGCACGTAGTAGCCGGCGATGCAAATCAGCATCCAGATGAACACCGACCAGCTCAGGGCCCGCGTGTTGCCGATGCGCTCGGAGAGCTTGGCAAACAGGTAAGCGCCCGCAATGGCCACCACCTGCAGCAGCAGAATGGTGAGAATGAGTGCGCCCGATTCGAGGTGCAGCTCGTCGGTGCCGAAGAGCGTGGCCACGTACATCACCGTTTGCACGCCCATGTTGTAGGTGAAGTAGGCGAGCAGGAATTTCTTGACGTTGGGCAGCTGCTTGAGCTGGTCCCACACCTTGCCCAACTCGTGGAAGCCGTTGAGCAGCCAGCCGCCCTGAGCCGCGGGCGCATCGGCGGGGCGGCCGCGGTCGGGCGGCAGCGTGGCAAAGGGAATCTGGGCGAAGCCGGCCCACCAGATGCCCGTGAGCAGGAATGAAAGCTGCGCGGCGCGCTCGGCCGTGATACCCACCTTCTCGTGAAACTGATTAATAACCAAGCAGGTAACCAGCAGAATTACCGAGCCGATGTAGCCCATCGAGAAGCCTTTGGCCGAGAGCGAATCGAACTTTTCTTCCGAGCTGATTTCGGGCAGGTAGGAATTGTAGAACACGATGCTGCCCGAAAAGCCCACCGTAGCTGCCACGAAAACAAACGTGGACATAGTAAGCGTGGCCGGCGAGAAGAAGAACAGCCCCGCACAGGAGATGGCCCCGATGTAGCAGAAGATTTGCAGAAACAGCTTCTTGCGGCCCGAAAAGTCAGCCAGCGACGTCAGAAACGGACTCACGATGGCAATGAGCAGGAACGAGGCCGAGATGGCGTAGTTCAGCAGCGACGAGCCGGGCACCTTCATCCCCAGGAAATCGACCGGGCTCTGGCCGCTGTCGGTGTGCGTAATCTGCTTGATGACGCTGGACCAGTAAATCGGGAAAATTGAGCTGGTAATCACCAGCGGGTACACCGAGTTGGCCCAGTCGTAAAACGTCCAGCCGGTGGTGATGCGCTTGTTATCTTTTTCGACGGCGCCGGGAGCAGCAGTCAGCATTGGGGACGGAGCCATAAGGAAAGGGCACGGGTTGGTGCAGATTTGCTGGGCAAGGTAATGGGTTTTCAGCGCTTACGCGGCGTAGTAGCGTTGCGGTAATCTTGCCTGAAGCAGGGAGATTTATGCTAAACAGAAGCTGCAAAGGGGCCGGCTCAACTTATCTTTGCTCAACAATAAGTTGTATTTATTTCTGCATATGTTGCGTTCTTTGCTCGTTCTGATGGGGTTGGGTTTGTCCACCTCCGCTTTTGCCCAAACCGGAAACCCGGTCATCGACAGTCCCGCGGCCTACCGCCAGCAGGGCCTGCACAGCCCCGAACACGCGCGCCTGGTGCGCGAGCCTGCTGCGCTACGAGCCTGCGCAACATCCGCAGCCTGGTTACCAGCAAGCTGCAGGTGCAGCCCACGGGCTACAGCTTCACGTTTACCAACCGTGCGACCCTGGCCGAAATCACCGAAGGGCGCTACGCCGTGAACTACTACAACGCCGAGGGCAAGGTGATTGAAACCGCCAAAGGCCGCTTTGCGGGCCTGGCCCCGGGGGCCAGCCGCAACCAGTCGGTCACGTTCCCGCGCCCGCCCGACACGGCCCGCACCGAAGTCACGGTTACTGAAGTAGTGGCCGAATAAGCAAAATTGAGCCAGTTATCAGCCCAATAAAAAAGCCCGTTTCCTATATGGAAACGGGCTTTTTGTTGAGGGGATGGGATTCGAACCCACGATGACCTTTTGAGCCATACACACTTTCCAGGCGTGCTCCTTCGACCACTCGGACACCCCTCAAGGATGGTGGTTGGTGGGGCAAAGATAGGGCGGGAAGGGCAGTTAGCAGTGAGCAGTGAGCAGTTATCAGTGAAAAATATGCCCTGTGCTTTTTGGCTCAACGTCTGCGTCACCCCTTGCTCACTGTTAACTGCTCACTGATAACTGTTTTTACGGCGTGATTTCGCCGCGCAGGTCCTGCGAGAGCAGCTGCCGGGTGCGCTCCTCCCCCAGCCCCAGGCCCAGCACAAACATGAGCTTGGTCACGGCGGCTTCGGTCGTGATGTCGTCGCCGCCCACAATGCCGAGCTCCGTGAAATGCGCGCTGGTTTCGTACTTGCCCTGCACCACCCGGCCTTCTTCGCACTGGCTCACGTTGAGCAGCCACACGCCGCGGGCGCGGGCGTTGGCCAGGCATTTCAGAAACCACGGCGCCGTGGGCGCATTGCCCGAGCCGTAGGTTTCGAGCACGCAGCCCCGCAGCCCCGCCACGCCCAGAATGGCGCTCACCACGGCCTCCGTAATGCCCGGAAACAGGCGCAGCACGGCCACGCCGGTTTCCAGGTTGGTGTGCACTTTCAGGTGGGCGCCAGGCAGCAGGCGGATGCTTTTGTCGTCGAACTCGAGGCCGATGCCGGCCCGGGCCAGCGGCGGGTAGTTTTCGCTTTTGAACGCCGCAAACTGCTGGCTCTCTACCTTTTGGCCCGCGTGCCGCGAATCAGCACGTCGTTGAAAAACACGCACACCTCGGGCACGCGCACGGTGTGGGCGCGGGGTGGCGCGCCGCCGCAATTTCGAGGGCCGTGATGAGGTTGCGCTGGGCGTCGGAGCGGTTGGCGCCCACCGGCACCTGGGCGCCGGTAAACACCACGGGCTTGCCCAGGTGCTCGAGCACGTAGCTCAACGCCGCCGCCGAGTACGCCATGGTGTCGGTGCCGTGCAGCACCACAAAGCCATCGAAATCGGCGTAGTGCCGACCGATGATTTGAGCCAGAAAAAGCCAGTCGGCGGGCGTGACGTTGCTGCTGTCGATGGGCGCGGGCAGGCTGAGCAGCGACAGCTGAAACGGCAGCCGCGCCAGCTCCGGCATCTTGCGGTCGAGGCGGCCAAACTGCATGGGCACCAGCTCGCCGTTGCGGTTTACGGCCATGCCCACCGTGCCCCCGGTGTAGATGATGAGCAGCCGCGGCGCCGCGGTATTGTCCGGTTCGGCGCGGGTGGGCAGGGGCAGCAGGGGCAAATCGAGGTCGGGCATGGGAGCAAAGAAAGAACAAAAACTCCCCTCCTTTTTAAGGAGGGGACGCTGGCGCGGAGCGGCAGGGGGTGGTTGCACTCGTTGAACCGAAGGTCGGCGTAGCCAACGATACCCTAACGACTAACGGCTAAACAGCGCAGTAACCGTCGTTTGGATGTCGTTCAACAAGTGCAACCACCCCGTCCGAGCCTTCGGCTCGAACATCCCCTCCTTAGCTAAGGAGGGGAGCTTGACGTTGGGTGCTGCAAGGTAGCGGTTGGTTTTTTCGCCAACAAACAGCCCTTGGCGGTTGTGCTTCGTATTGCTTGCGGCCTTCCTACTTTCCTTTCCTATGCCCTTCCCGGAACAAGACCCTGCCAAACCCGTCACCGATGTCATTGTCATTGGCGCGGGCATCATGAGTGCCACGCTCGGCGTGCTGCTCAAAGCCCTGGACCCCAACATCACCATCGCCGGCTACGAGCGTCTCGACACCGTGGCCGCCGAAAGCTCCGACGCCTGGAACAACGCCGGCACCGGCCACTCGGCCTTCTGCGAGCTCAACTACACGCCCGAGCGGCCCGACGGCTCCATCGACATCAGCAAGGCCGATAAAATTGCCGAGCAGTTTGAGGTCAGCAAGCAGTTCTGGGCCAGCCTGGTGCTGGAAGGGCAATTGCCCGAGCCGGCGGACTTTATCCGCACCATCCCGCACATGAGCTTTGTGTGGGGCGCGGCCAACGTGGAGTACCTGCGCAAGCGCCACGCCGCGCTGCTGGGCTCGCCCCTGTTCCAGGGCATGGAATTCAGCGACGACCCCGCCCAGGTGGCGGCCTGGATTCCGCTGGTGATGGAAGGCCGCGACCCCGCCGTGCCGGTGGCGGCCACGCGCATGGCCATCGGCACCGACGTGAATTTTGGCTCCCTTACCCGCTGCCTGTCCAACTACCTGAAAAAACTGCCCGGCATCAATTTCAACCTGGGCCACGAAGTCGAGGATTTCCGCCAGAAAGACGACGGCATCTGGCGGCTGAAAGTGCGCAACCTGGCCACCGACGAAAGCCGGATTGTGCGGGCGCGGTTTGTGTTCATCGGGGCCGGCGGCGGCTCGCTGCCGCTGCTCGAAAAGTCGGGCATCCCGGAGGCCAACGGCTTCGGCGGCTTCCCCGTGAGCGGGCAGTGGCTGAAGTGCCGCAACCCCGCCGTGATTGCCCGGCACGAGGCCAAGGTGTACGGCAAGCCGGCCGTGGGCTCGCCGCCCATGTCGATGCCGCACCTCGATTCCCGCCAGATTAGCGGCAAAAAAGAGCTGCTCTTTGGACCGTA
Source organism: Hymenobacter humi (assembly GCF_042665855.1). Classification (NCBI taxonomy): domain Bacteria; kingdom Pseudomonadati; phylum Bacteroidota; class Cytophagia; order Cytophagales; family Hymenobacteraceae; genus Hymenobacter; species Hymenobacter humi. Next base: position 3,389,541 of record NZ_JBHTEK010000001.1, read on the forward strand.
TGCTGGCTTCAGCACCAAGTTTTTGAAGAAGGGTTCGTACACCGATTTGTTCCGCTCCATTGAGCTGGGCAACATCCGGCCGCTGCTCTACGCCGGCGCCCGCAACCTCGGCCTGACCAAATACCTCATCGGGCAGGTGCTGCAGTCGCCGGAAGAGCGCACCGCCGCCCTGCGCGAGTACTACCCCAATGCCAACCCCGACGACTGGCAGCTGGAAGTGGCCGGCCAGCGCGTGCAGGTCATCAAAAAAGACAAGAAGAAAGGTGGCGTACTGGAGTTCGGCACTGAGATGGTGACGGCAGCCGATGGCTCCATTGCCGCCTTGCTGGGGGCCTCGCCCGGCGCGAGCACGGCCGTGGCCATCATGCTCGATTTGGTGCAAAAGTGTTTTCCCGAGCGGGCCGCTTCCCCCGAGTGGCAAGCCCGCTTCCGGGAGCTGGTGCCCTCCTTCGGCCAGCACCTGGCGGATGATGCCGCCCTGACGGCCCAGGTGCGCGAGCGCAGCCGCCAGGCGCTGAAGTTGGAAAATTGAACCGGTGATAAAAGGCCGTCATGCTGAGCGAAGCGAGGCATCTCGCTCGCTGAAACCTCACCCCCGGCCCCTCTCCAAAAGAGAGGGGTGCCATTCGTTACCAAGCAAAAAGCCCGGCTCAAGTGAGCCGGGCCTTTTTGCTTTTATTAATTGAGCTACCCCTTGTGCCGTGGCTCCCCTCTCTTTTGGAGAGGGGCCGGGGGTGAGGTTCCATCGGGCAAGACGCTTTGACAAGCACAGCATGACGTTCTTGTTTAGCTAAGGTCCACTCTCCTAGCGCTTATTCATCAGCCGGAACCGCTCGTCCAGTTCGGCGCGGGAAGCCAGGCGGGCCTGCTCCGAGGTGCCGTAGCCTACCTCCTGCTCGCCCGCGGCCAGGCGAGCCATGACGGAATCGGCAAAGTCATCGACCGGCACGCCGAAGGTGTGCAGGCCCACGCCGCCCAGGTCGGTGTTCACCGCCGGCGGCACAATCTCGAGCACTTCGATGCCCGTGGGCGCCGCCTGGTGGCGGAGCGAAAGCGTGAAGGAATGCAGCGCCGCCTTGGTAGCGCTGTAGATGGGCGCAAACGCGGCCGGCGCAAACGAGAGGCCGGAAGTCACGTTGATAATGGCCGAGTGGGGCTGCTGCCGCAGGTGCGGAATCAGGAGCGTGGCCAGGTGCATGGGCGCTTCCACGTTGATGACGATTTCCTGGCGGCGGCTTTCCCAGTCCTCGGCATCGTCGGCCAGCTGCAGGCGGTTTTGGATGCCGGCGTTGTTCACCAGCACGTTCAGGTGGGGAAATTCGACCGTGGCCCAACGCACCACTCAATTCGCTCCGAGGCATTGGCTACGTCGCACACGCGGATGCGCAGGCCGGGGTGTTGGGCCTGAGCCTCGGCTAGCTTGTCGGCGCGACGGCCGCAGATAATTACTTCGCTACCGGCCTGCAAAAAGCGCGCGGCCAGGGCCAGCCCAATGCCGGAAGCACCGCCGGTAAGCAAAACGGTATTGTTGGATAAGTTCATGAAAGGAAAGGACAGGTGGAAAAAGTAAGCAGTTAACAAGCCCGCGGGCCCGATGGTTGAACCAAGAGCCCCGGGCGTGCCTTAACTTTCGAGCTTATTCATAGGTTGGCTTTTTGCAGATTCGCGTTTTTTATGATTACACTTGAACCCTTCGGCCCCGCCGATTTCAGCCAACTAATGGACTGGGTAAACGAAGAACGGCTGATGAAAGAATGGAGCGGCTCCATGTTCTCGTTTCCGCTCACCGAGTCGGGCCTGGCGTGGTACGTGGAAGGCTCCAACGACATGAAAGACCCGAACGTGTTTGTTTACAAAGCGGTAGACTCGAAAACGGGCATCACGGTGGGCCACATCTCCTTGGGCGGCATCAGCCTGCGCGACCGCGCCGGGCGCATCACGCGGGTGCTGGTGGGCAACACCACCGAGCGCCGGCGGGGCATCTGCCAAGGCATGGTGAAGGCTCTGCTGCGCATCGGATTTGAAGACTTAAAACTACACCGCATCAGCCTGGGCGTGTACGACTTCAACCAGGCCGCCATCAAATGCTACCTCAAAGCCGGCTTCCAGCAGGAAGGCGTGCTGCGCGACGTGGTGAAGCACGGCGATGACTACTGGACCCTCATCGAGATGGGCATTCTGGAAGACGAGTGGCGCGCACTGCAAAAGAGCACGGAGGCGTCGGCTTAGCTCAACTTCCGGTTTCGGGCCGGCTTTATTCAGCTTTTGGAGAAATTTCATGAGCAGAGGTGAATGCGTTTCAATTTGAAAAAGAAGCTATATTCACCGTGATTATCACCTTTCCACGTTTCTTTTCGCGATGAATCTCCGTCAACTTTCGCTGCTGGGCCTGCTGCTAGCCGGCGCTGCTCCCAGCCACGCCCAGATAGCCAACCTGGGCCAGGAAGGAACTGCCGCGCAGGCCAACCTGGCGGCGTTGGCAGCGGGAGCCCCGGCTGTCGTGCCGCGAGGCAGCAGCTATGGCCTGATTGGGTCGCCGTACGTTGACAACCGCTGGCTGCCGGCCCGGATTACGCTGAATAATAAGATTCCCCTGGCGGCCGTGCCCCTGAAGTACGACGTGCTGGAACAACGCCTGCTGATGCGCACGGTGGAGCGCCCCAACGATTCTTTGCAGCTGGACGACCGCCGCGTGGTGCAGTTTGTGCTGCTGGAGCCGGGCTTTGCGCAGGGCCTGGGCCGGCAGCGCACGTTTCGGCGCTTCGAAGAAGCTCCTCTGGCCAAAAACCGCCCCGACTACGTGGAAGTGCTGCACGAGGGCCGCTACACCCTGCTCAAGCACTACGTGAAGTCCCTGAAGAAAGCCGACTTCCAGGGCGCCTACAGCAGTGACCGCCGCTACGACGAGATTGAAGACAAAACCGTGTACTACCTGCGCACGCCGGAAGCCCAGCTGCTGCCCGTAAAACTGAGCCTCAGGCCCCTGCAGGCCGCCGCGCCGGCCCTGGCCGCCGCTCTAAAAGCTGCCGCCAGCAAGCAAAACCCCAAAACCGAAGCTGACTGGGCCGCCATCCTGAACGCCGCCGACCCCGCCCCGGCTAAATAGGCAGCGGCGCGGGCAGCCGAAGTCCAAAATGGCTTTCCAACGCCTGCTCGAGTTCCGCGGCATCAACTAAAGTGGTGGCGCTGACGCTGCCATCGGGCCGCCTGATTTTTAGCTCCTTATCCACCAAGCTCACCCGGAAATCGGGCGCGGCGAGGGTGGTGATGCGCTGCTTGCGAAAGGGCGAATCGGGCGACTGGGAGTAGTAGAAGTTCATCATCTGGAAGTCGCTGGGCTGGGCCTCGTCCAGGGTGAAGGTGTAGAGGCTTTGCCACGCGCCCTGCATATGCAGCTGCAGGTGGTAGTTGTGGTTGGGGGCGGCCTGCAGGCGGTAGGTGTCGAAGAACTGCCGGTGCTCGGGGCCCGCCACCAGCGGAATTGGCTCAACGAGGCCGTTGGTGCCAAAGCCCAGGTCGATCAGCCACGGCTGCCCGGCTACCTCCACCAGCAGCACCTGGTGCGCGCGGGGCCGCAGCGGGGCCCGGCCAGCAGGTTGCGCCCCACCAGGCACGTCACCGCAAAGCCCAGCTGCTGCAGCACCAGCCGAAACAGGCCGTTGAGTTCGTAGCAGTAGCCGCCGCGCTGCTCGTGCACCAGCTTCTGCTCCAGGCTGGCCGGGTCGAGGCCGATGGGCCGGTTGAGATGAATGTCGAGGTTCTCGAAGGGGATGCTGAACGCCTGGGCCCGGTGCAGCCCCACGAGGGTTTCGAGCGAGTGCGTGAGGGGGCCCTCGTAGCCCACCCGGGCGGTGTAGGCGGCAAGGTCAACGGCGGAGCTGGGCATGGGCAGGCAAAGACGGCGGGAGGAATTGAAGCCCTAATTACGCCAAAAAGGACGTTTCGGTGAGCTGCTCGCTCAGCTTCCAGAGCTGGCGGGCATGGTCGGCGGTGTTGAAAGGGTGCTTCACGGGCTCGGCTTTCTTCTTGTCAAAAAAGCCCCCGCTGATGGCGGCTACCTCGGGCGCCGAGGCCAGAAAAATGCTCGTTTCCGCCCCTTTCTCCACCGAAATCATAAATGGGCGCGCCAGCCTGCGTGAGCTTGCCCAGCCAGCCCCCGGCGCTGTCGCCGAAGCTGGTGGCCACCACGCCCGGGTGCAGGGCATTGGTCGTAACGTTGCCAATGCCGTGGGCCCGCAGGCGGCGCGCCAGCTCCTGCGTGAACATGATGTTGTAGAGCTTGGTGTTGCCGTACACTCGCGCCGCGCTGTAGCTGCGTTCCGATTGAATATCAGCCAGATTAGGCTTGGCGTACTTGTAGGCCATCGACGCGAGGTTGACGACGCGGGCCGCGGGCTGGCGCGCAGCTTCTCCAGCAGCAGGGCCGTGAGCAGAAAGGGGCCCAGGTGGTTGGTGGCCAGCCCCAGGCTCGTGGCCGTCGACGGAAAGCTGGCGCTGGGCGCCAAAAATCAGCCCCGCGTTGTTCACCAGCACGTCGAGCCGCGGGTAGCGGGCGTGGAACTCGGCCGCGGCCCGGCGCACCTTCCCGAGGTCGGCCAGGTCGGCCAGCAGCACGTCGACTCGGTCGTGCCCGGCTGCGGCCTGAATTTCGCGCCGGGCGGCTTCGGCTTTTTCGGCGTTGCGGGCCAGCAGCACCACGTGGGCGCCCATGCGGGCCAGCGCCGTGGCCGTGACTTTGCCAATGCCGGACGTAGGCCCGGTAACGAGGACAATCTGATTCTGAAGCTGGGGCATGAGGAGGAATGTTGGAGGAATAATGGGTAGCTGCGTAGACGTAACCCCCGGCACTATGCTTGGTTTGCCCTACTTCTGCTCGACCTTTCCCGAATGAATGCCCTGTTGCTCATCGATATTCAAAACGATTTTGTGCCCGGCGGCCGGCTGGCCGTGCCCGATGGTGACGCCATCATCCCGCTGGTCAATGCCTTGCAGCCGCAGTTTGACCTGGTGGTGGCCTCCCAGGACTGGCACCCGGCCGGCCACCACAGCTTTGCCAGCAGCCACGCCGACCGGTCTGCCTGCGACCAGATTGAGCTGCACGGCTTGCCCCAGACGCTCTGGCCCGACCACTGCCTGCAGGAAACGCCCGGCGCCAGCCTGCACCCCGACCTGGAAACGCACCGCGTCGAAGCCATTTTCCGCAAGGGCACTGCCCCCGAAATCGACTCGTACAGCGCCTTTCACGACAACGGCCACCGCAAAGCCACCGGCCTGGCCGACTACCTGCGCGGCCGCGGCATCACGGAGGTGTACCTGGCCGGCCTGGCCGGCGACTACTGCGTGTATTTTTCGGCCCTGGATTCGCTAGCCGAGGGCTTTGCCACCACCCTCATCACCGACGCCACCCGGCCCATCAGCGCCGACGGGTTCCGGGCCGCGCTCGCCGATTTGCAAAGCAAGGGCGCCCGCCTGCTCGAAAGCCCCGCCCTGCTCGCCCCGCAGGAGGCGTAGCCCGGCGCACTAGGGTGTGTGGACAATTAGAGCAACCAGACGAGAGTAGCGGCGCAATGCGCGAAAGCGAGAAAGGAGGCGCCCGTTTTTTCATAGCGCGTGGCCAGGCGTCGGTACTGCTTGAGGCGGTTGAAGAAGCGCTCGACTTTGTTGCGGTCAGCGTAGAGGTTGCGGTCCAGCACCCGCGCCACGCGCCGGCTGCGCTTGCTGGGCACGACGAGGGCCGCGCCGGTTTGGGCGCAGCCGGCCACGAGGGCATCGGTGTCGTAGGCCTTGTCGGCCAGCACGGCCCCCACCGCCAATCCGGCCAGCAAGTCCGCGGCCACGGTGCAATCGGCCTGCTGTCCAGGCGTCAACCGCAAGCGCAGCGGGTTGCCCAGCGCGTCTACGACGACGTGGAGCTTGCTGGTGAACCCGCCGCGCGAACGGCCCAGCGCTTCGGCTAGGGCACTGCTTTTTTGCCCCGCGGCGTGCTGGTGGGCCCGCACGCTGGTGGAATCGAGCATGGCCCAGTCCAGGTCCGGGTCTTGTACGGCCTCGAATACGCGTTGCCAGACGCCTTTCTGCGCCCAGCGGCGGAAGCGGCGGTACGTGGAGTTCCACGGCCCGAACCGCTCGGGCAAATCGCGCCACGGCGCGCCGCTGCGGGCAATCCAGAGCACGGCGTTTAAAAACAAGCGGTTGTCTGCCGCCGAGCGGCCGGCATCGCCGGCTTTGCCCGGCAACAGGGGCGCTAATCGCGCCCAATCGGCATCTTTGAGTTCATAGCGTCGCACCACCCAAAGGTCGGCGATTGTCCACACACCCTAGCCCATTCCCAGGCCGCCTGCGTAAGAAGAGGGGATTTAAATACCCGGATAATCTATGGAAGCTCGCCCCCGCGATACGGCTCCGCAGTGGAAGCGCAATGCCTACAGCGTCATTTTCGAGGCGGATACCCGCGCCGGGCGGATGTTCGACGTCGTGCTGCTGATAGCCATTATACTGAGCGTGGGCGCCGTAATGCTCGATAGCGTGCACACCATTAATGCGCGGTACGGGCAGGTGCTGCGGGCGTTCGAATGGTTTTTTACCGTGGTGTTTGTCATCGAGTACTTGGCCCGGCTGGTGGTGGTGCGCCGGCCCTTGGCCTACGCCTTCAGCTGGTTGGGTATTATTGATTTTCTGTCCAGCGTGCCGACTTTGGCGGCCCTGGCCTTCACGGGCAGCCACTCGCTGGTGGCCATCCGCACGCTGCGGCTGCTACGCATCTTCCGGATTTTCAAGTTGGGCCAGTTTGTGGGCGAGGGCGAATTCATTGTGAATGCCCTCAAGGCCAGCCGCTTCAAAATCATGGTGTTTCTCACGGCCGTGCTCATGCTCACCGTGGTGGTGGGCACGCTGATGTACGTGGTCGAAGGCGGGCAAAACGGCTTCACTAGCATTCCTAAGAGCGTGTATTGGGCCATTGTCACGGTCACGACGGTGGGCTACGGCGACATCTCGCCCGTCTCGGTACTGGGCCAGACGCTGGCCTCGGCGCTCATGATTCTGGGCTACGCCATCATCGCGGTGCCCACGGGCATTGTTTCAGCCCAAATGGTCGCGGGGCCCCTGGGCGCGAAGGCGACCCCGGCTCCTTTCAAGCAGGTGATTTGCCACGTGTGCCAGGCCACCGAGCACCGGCCCGACGCTGAGTTTTGCTGGCGCTGCGGCGAAAAGCTGTAGCCGCAAGCCCGGCCCCGCGGCTCCCTTAGCTTTGCGACATGCTCCACCGCCTCGCCTCTCTGCTCTGCGCCGCGCTGCTGCTCGCCAGCTGCCAGCAAACCCGCTCCGCCGCCGATGCTTCGGGCCAGACTACCTCACCGCCCCCGGCCGCCGCGCTCACGGCGGCCGATGCCCGCACGGCCGTCGGCCGCTACCTGCAAAGCCAGCCCAACGCCGATTTGTACGTGCTCGACTCGGCCCGCGTGAACGACAACGACGCCAGTTGGCAGGTGCTGGTGCCCCGCACCGACTGGGCGCAGCGCATGCCCAATCGCGCCCGGTTTGAGGTCGACAAAGCCACGGGCACGGTAAGCAGCGCCCCCGTTAAGTAAGCCCCAGCTCAATTTCTAGAACCCCTTTCTACTGCACAGCGGCTGGCAAAAATACCTCGGCCAGCATGCAGCGGGCGCTGCCGCCCCCAATGGTTTCGATGGTGGTAATAGCCAGCGGCAGCAGCTCGCAGTAGCGCTCCAGCGTATGCTTCTGGGCCGCAGTCAGGGCCGTACAGGCGCTTTGCGACATCACCAGCAGGCTCGCGGCCGGTAGTCGGCTGCAGGGTAAGCATGTTGCCGCAAAAGTGCGCGACTTGAGCCAGCGAGATGTCTACTATTTCGTGGCCTGTGGCCGTGAGCGACGCCACCACCGCAGCCTGCTCGGCGGCATCGGCAATGCTTTCCAGGGACACCACGGCAAAGCCGGCGCCCACGCACATCATCACATTGGTGTGGTAGATGGCGTGGCCCGCCGCGTCCTGGGCCCGAAACGCGACCGGCTGGTAGCCCAACCGGGCGGCCACTTCGGCCAGTAGGCCGGCATCGGTGCGGGGCGAGAGGCCGGCGTAGGCTACGCAGTGCTCGTGGTCGAAAATAATGCTGCCGGTGCCTTCCAGGAACCTTCCCTCCTGCTCGTGAGCCGATAAATCGAGCACCTCCGTCACGTTAAACTGCGCTTGGAAGGCCGCCACGATGTCGCGCCGGCGCTCGGGGCGGCGGTTGGGGGCGCACAAAGGGTACAGAATGGCGGTGCCGTCGGCGTGCAAACTCACCCAGTTGTTGGGAAACACGGCGTCGGGCTTGGCGGGGGCGGCCGTGTCGTCGAACACCAGCACCTGCACGCCGTGGGCCCGCAGCGAAGCCACCGCGGCATCAAACTCGGCAAAGGCCCGGGCCTGCACCTGCGCCTCCTGCAGCCCGGCAATGGCCTGCTGAAAGTGGTTGGAAACGGCCGTTTCCTCATTGAAGGAAAACCGCGCCGGGCGGACCATAAATACGGTACTGGCTGACTGCATGCACGAAAGTAAGCGGCTAAGGGCGGGTTGCCACCACCGAAAACACCAGGGGCACGCCATCGCCCAGCGCCCCAATCCGGAACGTGCCGTCGCCCACGGGCTGGGCGTGCGGCGGCACAAAGTCGTAGGGAGAAAAGTCGTATTCCTGAAAATCATCCAGCCGCAGCCCCTGGCCCAGCAAGCTGCCGATGACCTCGCTCAGGGCGTGGTTCCAGGTAACGGACTGGTGCGTGAGCGCGGCGGTGCGGTCGGCGTAGGTGCCCACCTCGGTTTCGACGATGGGCGCGCGCCGGAAGTAGCTGTACTGCAAGCGCGTGAAATCGTCGCTGTACATCCACACCACGGGGTGAAACTCGGCCAGTACCAGCCGGCCGCCGGGCCGCAGGTAGCGGGCCACCAGCCCGGCCCAGGCCGTGAGGTCGGGCAGCCACGTCAGCACGCCGTAGCTGGTGAACACCACATCGAATTGGGCATCGGGCAGGTACGCGGGCAGCCGTGCACGTCGCAGCAAATGAACTCGGCCGCCACGCCCAGGCTCGGCGCTGAGGCGGCGCGCGGCGGCAATGGCTTCTTCCGAAAAATCGACGCCCGTTACCCAGGCTCCCATCCGCGCGAGCGACAAGGTGTCTTGCCCAAAGTGGCACTGCAGGTGCAGGATACGCAGCCCGGCCACATCGCCCAGCAAATTCAGCTCAATATTTTTCAGCGACGAGGCCCCGGCTTTGAAGGCCTCCACGGCGTAAAAATCCGAGGCCAGGTGGTGGCGCGTGCGGGCATTCCACAGCTCCCGGTTCAGGGCGGCATGGGCAGGATTCATGAAGCAAAACCGATGGGTACACGCGGAATATTCCGGCCGTCGAATATCAGCACAATCCTGCCTTCGCCAACAAGTGACGGCCGCACAAGCCCGTGGCCGGGCTCGGGCTACAGGCGCTTGGTGAGCAGCAGGCCGCTGTAGGCAAAGCCGTTCGCGTTGAGCCCCTGCATGGGCAGCAGCGAAAGGCCCCGCCCCCGCTGGTTTTGTGCAGTTGCGGCACCAGGACGCCGATGCTGCTGCCCACGACATAGCCCAGCAGGTTGTCGGTGAGAAAGTGCTTGCCCGCCTCGATGCGGTAATAAGCCACGGCGGCTGGCACGACGGCAGCCGCTCCCCAGATGAAGGGTTGGGCCGGCGAGTCGGGGTTGAAATCGTGGAAGACTTTGGCGGCAAAAAACGTGGCCGTGGCGGTGTGGGCCGTGTGGCCGGCAAAAAACGAGTTGGTGGCAATCTTGCCGGTGCGGGCGCTGCCACCCTCCGTGCCGTAGAGGTAGGGCCGGTTGCGCGACACGGTGCCCACGCTCATCGTGAACAGGGCATCGGTGGCGAGCATGGTTTCCAGGTATAGGGCCGCTACCTGGCCGTAGCGGCCGCGCGCGGCGGGGTTGAGGGCCAGCAGGCCCGGCGCAATCAATAGAGTGGGGTAGCACAGCAGGTCGCTGGTGAGCTGGGCACTTTCGCTGTACTTGCCCGCCACAAAGCGGTCTATTTTGGGCACGTCGTTGCGGTCGAGCGCCGCCAGCTCATCGTCGCTCAGGCCGCTTTTTTGCTGCACCAGGTACAAGCCCGTCACGCTTAAAACCGTCAGGCCGGTGGTAATGGCGCCGTCCTTGAACAGGCTGGTGTGGTAAGGCGACGGCGCCTGTTGGGCAGTGGCCGCGGGAGCTGGGGCCAGAAACAGGGTTCCGGAAAGAATGAGAGAGAAAAAAGCTTCATAGGAACGCAGAAAAGGTGGTACCGGTAACCGCCGGCCTTGTGCGAGCCGGCAGTGCCGTATTGTACGAAAACGACACCCCAACGGCTCAACCCGCCCTTCCCACTACCGGCCTCGCCCGCCGATTCCCGGCTCCCTACTCTTTCATGCGGCCGCCGTGGTTTACGGCACCGCTGGCGTGGTAAACGGTGGCCGCGTTTTCGCGCAGCAGCCGAATGACTTCTTCGTCGTCTACCTGACTGAATTCCTGGTAGAATTGGCCCACGGCCGCAAAATCGGGAGGCAGCAGCGGGCACACAAACTCATCGACGAGCGGGCCCAGGCGGCGTTGAGCGTGCGGGGGTGCCACGGGCACTGCCACCACCAGCCGGGCCGGCTGGCTTTTGCGAATGGCCTGCACCAAACTCAGGATGGTGTTGCCGGTGGCAATGCCGTCGTCGACCAGGATGACCGTTTTGCCTTTGAGCGGGGTGGGCGGCTGCCCGCCCATGAACGCGCGAAAGTTGTCGCGCAGCTTGGCCTGAATGCGCGCCACCTGCTCCTGAATGTACTCGGCCGGCACGGTAGCGGCGGCCCGCTCGTCCACGGCCACGCTGTCGAGCGACACCGCGCCAATGGCAAATTCGCTGTTGCCGGGATGGCCTATTTTCTTGGAAAGCGCGACCTCCAGCGGAAAGCCGAGGTGCTGGGCAATGACGTAGCCAATGGGCACGCCGCCCCGCGGAATGGCCAGCACAATGCCGTCTTCGCCCCGGTATTTTTCGAGGTATTGGGCCAGGCGCAGGGCGGCATCGTGGCGGTTCCGGAACATGGCGCGGGCGGGCTAGGAGGCCGTTTGGGGGATGGGCTGCAGGTACCGGCTAAACCAGGCGGCGGCCAGGTCGGCGGCCTGCTGGAGGGTGCCGGTTTCCTCAAACAGGTGGGTGGCGCCGGGCACCACGGCCAAGTACTTGGTACACGTCATCGCGTCCATGGCCTGGCGGTTGAGGGCCAGCACCTCGGCATCGAGCCCGCCCACGATGAGCAGCGTGGCCGCCTGCACGTGCGAGAGGCCCGGGCCGGTGAGGTCGGGCCGGCCGCCGCGCGATACCACGGCCAGCACGCGCTCGGGCCGGCGGGCCGCCGCGCCCAGCGCCGAGGCCGCGCCGGTGCTGGCCCCAAAGTAGCCAAAGGTGAGGCCGGAAGCCCGCGGCAGAGTGTCGAGGTAATCGGTGGCCGCCACCAGCCGGTCGGTCAGCAGCGGAATATCAAACCGGTTGGCATACTCGGCGTCTTCCTCGGGAGTCAGCAGGTCGAACAGGAAAGTGCCGATGCTGTGCTCGTGCAGCACTTCGGCCACGTAGGTATTGCGAGAGCTGAGCCGGCTGCTGCCGCTGCCGTGCGAGAAAATCACCAGCGTCCGCGCGCCGCTTGGAATAATGAGCTCTCCGGTCAGGCGGGCCCCCGCTACGGGCACCTCCACCAGCTTGTGGCAGTCACAGGTCATAATGTGGGCAGTTTCGGGACTTTACTACGCTTGAGCCCGGCCGCCGGCGTGTGCAACGCCGGGCCCCGGCATTTCATAAATATAACAAATATTATTATCACTTATGCCGCAAGCACCCGCTAAGCTGAGCGGTACTTTATTGCATTGACAAGGTCAAAAACAGGGTTCCATATACCCTGTGCACTGCGGTCATACTTGCACTTAATTGAGCTAACTACTGGCTCTCGCGCACTAAATCACTGGCAGGCAGCGGGACCGGACCGGCACCGCCGCGCTGCCGTTTTGCACCGCTGCGTACTTGCCCCATCCCAGCGCGGGCACTACGGAGCAGAGCTCAACAAACACGCAAATTCAGGACTTCAAGGCTCTTTTCGTTGGGCCAAACGGTACGAAAACCTGGCCCCGCTGCCTGCTGCGTGGCCATGGCACCGCCCTCCGGGTCGTTATTTTGCCTGCCCAAGTGGCTTTGCTGCCATGCTGCACCGGGAGCCCCAGCAAATTGAGCTAAATGCCCAGCGCATCTTTTCGCATCCAGCCGGTGGTTGTCACTTTTTCCCAGTTGGTGAACGTGACGTACACGGCATCGCCGCGCGTTTCCCCGAGCCGCACTTTGTCGCCGCGCACGCAGTGGGCCTTGCGGGGCGTGCTGAGGTCGGGCGAGTCGTAGAAGTACGAGCGCGCCGCCTGCACCACGGCCGTTTGGCCGCTGCGGGAGGGCGCAGCCCGCTCCACGGGGGCGCTTTTCGCAGCGGGGGCCGCCGTACTGTAGTCGTTGGGCACGGCGGGTGGGGCTGCAGGACGAGGCTTGGGGGTCCGGACCACCCGGGGCGCGGGGCTTTCCGAGAGCCGCTTGAGCTCCTGGGACTTGAGCCACCCCGTACTGCGGGTGCCGTCGGGGTTTACAAAACCGGATTTTACGAAGCCGTTCAACTCGCCCTCGCCGTAGAATACGTCGCCCCGGCGCAGGTATTTGCCGTTGGGGGTCGACTGCTGGGGCGCGTCGAAGAAATAAGCCGTTCCTACTATCACCTGGTAGCGGCGGCCCTGCCCGGGCTGCTGGCCTACGGGCTCGGCCACGGCAGTCTCTTTTGGGGCTGCTGGTTCTGCAGGTTTAGCGGATTCCTTGCTGCTGGCCGGGGATGGGTCCACAATCAATTCCGAATCCGGGCTACGAGCCTCGTCATCTGAGGGAGCCATGAGCAGGCCCAGCCCGGCCCCGCCCAGCAGCCCAACCGCCACGATGATGATGGCCGTTTTTGCCTTGCTGCTCAACCCGCGCCGGGGAGTGCTGCCCCGCAAACCGGGGCCTTTGCCTCCGCGCAGAGGCGGGTACGTTTTTGCTTGGTTTTGCTGGCTCATCGTTGTTGCAGTTCGGGATAATGCCCGGCCTGCTTTACGACGTGGGGGTAGCGTAGTTTCGGGGGTGACAAGCTAGCATCATGGAAACGGCATTCGCAGCCAACGTCATCTCGAGACAAGTGTAGCCCAACTGGAGCAATTTTAGCGCAGCGTATCTCGTGCTCACCCTTAGGGCGAGGCTGCGCCTCGCAATAGAACGGCTTGCCCGACCGCCCTAGTCGCGCGGTGTTGCCTTGCCGCAGCGCGTCAGTGGAGGCGCAGCCTCCACATCAAGTTTGGTCGCGAGTTACGCTGCGCTAATCTCGCGCCAGTTGGGAAAAAGCTCAATAATAGCTTGGGTTAGACTGTGCTAAACTCAAGCTATTATTGAGCATTATCCACGACTAACCACCTCCCGTTTCAAGTGCTCCGGAAGTCTGTTGTACCATCTAATAGCCTGAGAAGCGGCCTTTTTCATAAATACATTTAATTGAACAATATCTTTAGAAGGGCATTCACTCCCATTTACATCAAAATTTGATTTTGAATGAACAACTTGATTTCTAGTTGCATAAATAGCTCTAGCAACCATATTTATAGCTGTTTGAAGTTTTAGTAAGTCTAAAGACGAGTCAATCTTATTTACTTTAATTTCTTTTTTAACTCGTTGTATAATTGACTCTGGAAGCATATTAAATAAACCGACAAAATCGAAACACTTATCGAATGTTGCTCTTACTAGGTCTTCGTCCCTAAATTTATTACTATAAGTTTTACCTATTTCAAATATTGAATTTATATAATCACCATCAACCTGTTGGTATCTGTATAAATCAAGTTTTTTCCTCAACAACTCATTTGCCTCGATATTGACCACTATAGGTGCAAAATATTCAAGGACTTTATAAAAATTAAGCAACTTTAGGTCGGGCTCATCAATTTGAACAGCGGATATAAATACACTCATTACAGCATTATACACTTCAATACCTTTCAGGCCATTTACTTTAGCCTTTTCCATTTGCGCTTCCCACTCATTTATATCACCGAATGGAAATTGGATTTCAGCAAATGACACAGCTACATTACAACTATCTGCAACTTCGAATAAGTAAGACGTAATCAGTGCTTCTTCGTCCTGGTCACTCAGCACATTTTGGGCATTGCCATAATCAACTTCAAGTACTATATATGGTGACATAACGCCCCAATGCGTATCAAAAGCACCTAATTTTGTTGCAGTTAAACCAATAAAGAATGAGTCTTCAATAATATCTAAAGTCGTACCATTAGGAAGTATAACCTTTAAGTCATGATAGTATCTAATAGCATGTTCTTGGTCATGGTCCCTAACTGAAACCACCTGACATGTTCTCCGAATAGTTTTTACTCTTCCATTATTAATAATTTTTAGACTTGGCAACTCGTCCATTATATCTAAAACATAGCTCACATCTATTGGGCGAGAATCATTTTCGCCTGGAAAACAAAAATGCATGACATCAAAGTCATCAAAATCTTCACTCTCCCCTTCGAATAATAAGTCCTCGCCGTTTTTCTTAAAATAATCGAAATTTTCAATAAAATACTTTCCAGCACTCTTGATTCTTTCGAGCTTTTCCTTGTTCATTTTCGTTCTTATTCAGAAGGTTATAACCAATTTTTATAATTACTTCAGGCCCGGAATCTTCGCCCCGCGCTCGCGCGCCACGTCCTGAGCCAGGCTCCCCGCATCGGCGTGGCGGAAGATGCCCATGCCGGGGTCGGTGGTGAGCACGCGTTTCAGGCGTTCGGCTTTTTCGGGGTGCCGGTGGCCACTATCACCATGCCGGAGTGGGTGGAGTTGCCGATGCCCACGCCGCCGCCGTTGTGCAGGCTTACCCAGTCGGCGCCGCTGGCGCAGTTGGCCAGGGCATTGAGCAGGGGCCAGTCGGCCACGGCGTCGGAGCCGTCTTTCATGCCTTCGGTTTCGCGGTTGGGCGAGGCCACGGAACCGCAGTCGAGGTGGTCGCGGCCGATGACGATGGGGGCCGATACTTCGCCCCGCGCCACAAGGTCGTTGATGACGAGGCCGAACTTCTCGCGCTCGCCGTAGCCGAGCCAGCACACCCGCGCGGGCAGGCCGATGAAGGGCACTTTGGCCTGAGCCTTCTGAATCCAGCGGGCCAGGAGTTTGTTGTCGGGGAAGGTTTCGAGCAGGGCGCGGTCGATGCGCAGAATATCCTGCGGGTCGCCGCTGAGAGCCGCCCAACGGAACGGCCCTTTACCTTCGCAGAATAGCGGCCGGATGTAGCCGGGCACAAAGCCGGGGTACAGAAACTGGCCGTGCTCGTCACGCACCTGCAGGCCGCCTTTTTCGGCCTGGCCGCGCAGGTTGTTGCCGTAGTCCACGGCGATGGTGCCGCGGCGCTGCATCTCCAGAATGGCCTCTACGTGCTTCACGATTGACTTCAGAGCCTGCTTCTTAAACTCGTCGGGGTTGCTGGCGCGCAGGGCCAGCACCGTGTCTATTTCGCCTTCGGGAATGTAGTCCATCAGGTCGTGGGCCGAGGTTTGGTCGGTCACGATGTCGGCCTGGAAGCTGCGCTCGAGCAACTGGGGCAGCACGGTGGCGGCGTTGCCCGTGAGGCCCACCGACCAGGGCCGGCCCTCGGCTTTGGCCTGCTCGCAGAGCTCCAGGGCGTGGGCGAGGTCGCGGGCCTGCTCGTCTACGTAGCCTTCGCGCACTTTCTGCTTCACCCGCTCGTCAATCGGCTCAATTACGAGGCAGACGCCGTCGTTCATGGTCACGGCCAGGGGCTGGGCCCCGCTCATCCCGCCCAGGCCGGCCGTGACGGTGATGGTGCCGCGCAGGGTGCCACCAAAATGCTGGTCGGCCATAGCGGCAAAGGTTTCATAAGTGCCCTGCAAAATGCCCTGGGTGGCGATGTAAATCCACGAGCCGGCCGTCATCTGGCCGTACATCATCAGGCCCATGCGGTCGAGCCTCGTCGAAGTATTCCTGGGTGCTCCAGGCGGGCACGAGGTTGCTGTTGGCAATGAGCACGCGCGGGGCATGGGACCAGGTTTTGAGTACGCCAACGGCCTTGCCGCTCTGCACGAGCATGGTTTCGTCGGCCTCCAGCTCCTTCAGGGTCTTTACGATGGTTTGGTACTCTTTCCAGTTGCGGGCGGCGCGTCCGGCGCCGCCATACACTATCGCTCGTCGTACACCAGGCTCACGTCCGGGTCGATGTTGTTTTCCAGCATGCGCAGGGCCGCTTCGGCCTCCCAGGTTTTGCAGCGCAGGGTGGTGCCGTGGGCGGCCCGCACGATTTCGGTGGGCTTGAACTCGTGGTACATCGGGCGCTTGCCGTCGGGCTTTGACGGGGCGGCGCCGGTCGCGGTAGAGAGGGAATTGGCTTCGAGGTTGAGCTCAGCGGTTTGGGAAGGAGTGGGTGTCATGAATGGCAGGTGGGTTGGGTGGCGCGGCAAGTTAGGAAAAGGGCAGATAAAGGCGTTCGCGGCCTTCTTCCCTCCTGCCTTTCATTTACCAACCAATCCGTACCGGCCTGTCCATGGGCTTCTTTTTCTGAACTTTACAAAGGGGCTGGGGCTGCCGGCAACTCCTCGGCGTTTTCCGGCTCATCGTTGGCAAACCGGGCCGCCAACCGCTGCTCAAACGGCCGAAATTTCTTCAGCAGGTAAACCGTTGCCAGCGCGTACCAGATATGCAGCACGTCCATGCACAGCAAAAACACCATGTACTCCTGAATCTGCGCGATGGTAGTGGTGCCCTGGGTTGGTGCACTGAGCCCTCGGCTGGCAAAAATGGTGAAGATGCGCAAGGCCCACCACCCTCCTATCACGTTGTCGCTGCGCTCATAGTCATGATAATCATTTGATTGACTGTAGCGCTGGGTGAGATACCAGATGTCTTTCATTACCTGATAAGGGTACCAGAAGCTAATAATGGGGATAAACCAGCCCCAACCGGCGGCTCCTTCCGAATGACGCGGCTCCGGAGATTTATGTAACCGATGCAGGTTTTCGTAGGCCCGATAGGCCCACAGCACCAGTGCAATAAATGCCATTAGCATCAGCACAAGTTGTGTGCTGCCAATGACCTGCTGATACCAGTCGCTGGCCTCGCTCTCCGCGTCCGTCACCTCGATGCCGGCAGCCATTTTTCGGAGCAGAAAGTATTGTGATACTTCCGAAGCCATCGAAATAACCGTGACGCCAACTACTATCCACTGAAAAAGAACGGCGTAGCGGTGCCGTTGGCTATTATCGAGAACTTTGGGCATCGAACGGTGCGTGAAGGCGTAAGTAGCAGCGAAGGTAGCTGCGCCGCCTATCGAAACGGAGCTGCCATCTCCCACGCGTCATCGTAGAAGGCAAGGCAAGTGGCGCTTCGGGCCCGGTTCCTTGGTTTTACTTTATCCCGCAATCATGAGCACCGACTATCAACCCATCGGCTGCCACTTCTACGACGAGCCTGGAAGCGGCCGCCACGCAGCGGCGCCACGTGCACCTGCAGTACTTCAACGACCTGCGCCAGCTCTGCCTGGACTCAGGCGTAATTGCCACGTTTTTCGTGCAGGACAAAGTTGAATACCTGCAGCTGAAATCGGGCGAGGAAATCCGGCTCGACCACATCATCCGCCTCGATGACCAGCCCGCCCCCGGCTATGAAGACTACCCCGATTTCAGCTGCGCCTGCTGAGTTGAGCCAAGTCTCATAGTATGAAATCTCATAGTATGAAAACAGAACGTCATGCTGAGCTTGTCGAAGCATCGCGACCGCTGCACTAAAATCAATTAGTTGTGCGGTCGCGATGCTTCGACAAGCTCAGCATGACGGTATACTTGGAATGAACTTCTACCAGAAACCGTAGTAGAACGTTCTGCCTGCCTAGTGGCATATGCCTTTAGTCGCGGCCCTGCATTACGCTGATGCCGCCGTTGGTCGTCACGGCCTTCACCGGGGCACCGCCTTTGCCGAGGCTGGTAACCAGCTCCTTGCGCATAAAACCGGATTTGGTGACGGGCATGCTCGTGCGAATGGTGCCCATGTTGGTGCTGGTCGATAATTGAGCCGAATAGTCCTGGGGCAGCATCCAGTGAATGCCGCCGTTGGTGGTTTCCACGTCGAGGCCTTTCCCTTCCCACTTCTTGCCTGACAGCGTAATATTCAAGCCGCCGTTCACGGTCTGGCCGGTTACATTGCCGCCCAGGCTAACCAGCGACACGCCGCCGTTGACGGCTTTAAACCGGATGTCGGACTGGAGATTATCGAGGCTGATGCCGCCGTTCACGGTGTTCAGCACCAGGGCGGTTTGGCGGGGCACGAATATTTCGTAGCTGACGCTGTAGTGCTCGTCCTGGCCGGGGGCTGTGGCTTGCAAGCTGTTGTTGGCCGTGCTGATGGTGACTTCTTTCACCCGCTTTTGGGCCTCGGCCTCGGAATTGGCCCAGCTCTGCACCTTGGCGCGGATGCGCACATTCGGGCCCGACCAGCCGTGCACGGCAATGCCGCCGTTGGCCCCGCCGCTAATGGTAAGCGGCTGCCCGGCCGGCGCGGTCATGGTCAGGTCGCGGGTTTCGCAGAAGCGCTTGTTTTCGGAGCTGTTGCGTGACCAGTTGCCTTCGTCACAGCTCATTTTAAATTGGGGCTCGGTGCTGGTCTGGGCCACGGCCGGAAGGGTGACACAAGCGAAGGCGAATGCAGAAAGAAGGGTTTTCATGGGGTTCATAGGGTTGGGTTGAAGAAGGAAATTGAGTCTAAGAAGCGAAAGCGCTTTGGCGACTTATGATTGGATTACCGGCCAATTTGGGATTCGTTACAGGCACATAGTTTTATTTTATTCAGCTCAATACTCAACGGCTGGCGGTGATTTCTTCGCGCCCTCTGTCATGCTGAGCAGAGCGAAGCATCTTATCACGCCTCAACGATTCGTTCAACGGCGACAACATGCTTCGCTCTGCTCAGCATGACAGCCGATTTAAATAGTATTGAGCTAGAGCTGCTTCGGCAATCTCCGCACGACGGAACGGCTCCTCACGCTACTCTATCAGCAGAGTAGCAGCAGCGAAGAGCAGACGCGCAATTCCTTCCCCTTTCTGCTGAAATCGCCGTATGTCTATTTCCTCCTTTCCCAATCTCCAATCCCTTGCCCCATGGATACTCTAGCCGCCGGCGTCACCCAGCTGCGCATTCAGCGCTTTGTCAACGTGTATTTTGTGGAAACCGGCACGCCCGGCGAATGGGTGCTGATTGACACCGGCCTGCCGGGCAGCGCCAAAACCATCATTGCCGCGGCCGACAAGCTATTTTACCCCGGCAGCCACCCCGAAGCCATCCTGCTCACCCACGGCCACCTCGACCATCTGGGCTCGGCCAAAGAGCTGGCCGACCACTGGAACGTGCCCGTTGTTGCCCACCCGCTGGAGCTGCCCTACCTCACCGGCCAGGCGCTGTACCCACCGCGCGACCCCACCGTGGGCGGGTCGCTGGCCTTCATGAGCCGCTTTTTCCGGCTCAGGTCCCCAACCTGGGCGAGCGGGTGCAGGGCCTGGATGTGGACGACCCCTCAACGCCTTACCTCATGAATTGGCGCTGGCTGCACGTGCCGGGCCACGCACCCGGCCGCCTGGCCTTCTTCCGCGAAGCCGACCGCGTCCTCATCGGGGCCGATGCCTTTGCCACCTGCCACCACGACTCGGTGCCGGCCGTGCTGTTGGGCCGGCCCAAAATCAGCCGGGCCGGCACGCCCTTCAACTACGATTGGGAAGCCGCGCGGCGCTCCGTGCAGCTGCTGGCCGGGCTGGAGCCCAAAGCCATTGGCTGCGGCCACGGCCCGGTTATCATAGGTCCTGAAGCCGCCGCGGGCCTGCACGAGGCCAACAACTACCCCGTGCCCGCCCACGGCCGCTACGTGCACGAGGCCGCGCGCACCAATGCCAACGGCGTGGAGCATCTGCCCCTAGCGCCCAAAGACCGACTGCCCATGCAAGCAGCAGTCATTGGAGCCAGTGTGCTGGCGGCAGGGGTCGCGTGGCTGCTCACCGGGGGCCGCCGGCGCAGCCGGAAACCAAGGCCGGCGTCTTACGCTTCGCAAGCGCAGCATTATCGCAGCGGGGTAGGCAGCTAGCCGGCCCGCCTACTTCTGTTTGGAAGCCGCGATGCCCGTTAAAAAAGCGGTGATGATGGTGGCGGCTAGGCGGGCGGTCTGGTTGTCGCGGTCGTAGTTGGGGTTCAGCTCAACTACTTCAAAGAGGCGCACCTCTTCCTTGCTGCCGGCCATAAAAGCCGCTTCAGTGGCCTGACGGGGCGTAAACCCATCGGCGCTGGGGGCCGATACGGCCGGGGCAAACGCCTCGGCACAGCCGTCCAGGTCGAAGCTCACGAAGGTTGGGCCGACTTTGATGGCGCAATTGAGGGCGCGGCTCATGTAAAGCTCCATGCCGTCGCGCTGCACATGGCCCAGCGGCACGATGTACGCATCCTGCTGGTTGAGGAAATCGATGTCTTCTTTGGTGTTCAGGTTGGAATGCAGGCCGATTTCGGTGAACTGTGGGCCCGCCACAAACTTTTCGCGCAGCAGCTTGCCAAAGGGCGTGCCGCTGCTGATTTCGGTTTTGTCTTTCACATCGGCGTGGGCATCGAGGTTGATGCCGCCCACGGCCTTGCCATCGCTGGCGTCGAACAGCCCCCGCACCGTGGAATAGGAGCCATCGTGCGAGCCGCCCAGCACCACTACGCGCGGGTACTGCCGCAGCAGCCGGCCCAGCTGTTCCCGGATGTGGTCGTGGTTGCGCACGTGGTCGGGCTGGCTCAGGTCCAGGTTGCCCGCATCGGCAATGCGCAGGTGCTCCAGGCTCACGCCGTGCTCTAGGTTGTAGGTTTTGTGGTAGCGCCACAGCTCCCGGCGAATGGCGTTGGGCGCCCCGATTGCGCCGCCCCGGCCACCTTCCAGTACGGTGCCGTAGTCCAGGGGCAGGCCCACAAGGCAAACGTCGGCGGCGGGCTGCTCGGCGGCGGGGCGGATGAGGTCGCGTAGAAAAGCAGGCATGGCAGGAAGGGTTTAGTGAGCACTCAAAAGAACAAGACGGCGGCGGATATTGTGCAGGGCTGCGGCACAAGTTCACAACCTGTTTTTAGGTAAGAGCCTATCCCAATAGGTCGTCATGCTTTATCTGACGGCCGCTGGTCGAAACGAAGGTCGGCGGACGCCTGACAAAGCATGACGTTTCATTTTATTGCCTGTGCGGATACGCTCTATGTTCCCAACGCAATACGGTGCAAAGTGTCCAATGGCTTCCTTTGTCGCTGGAACAGCTAGCGCGCTGGAGCTTGTCCGGCGAACCGTGCCCAATGCAGGACCGGGCACTGTCTTTGTTATGCCCCTGAATCAGCCTTCACACGCACAAGCCGGCCGTATCTTCGCCGCCTGTGGCATTTGCCCGTTTTAGCTCAGAAATCCCGTGGCCGTTTCTACCTCCAAGCGCACCTTAATTGTCTTCACCGGTTTGCTGATAGCACCGTTGCTCCCGCAAGTGGCGCGGGCTCAGGCCGCCCCGCCGCTGCCCTCCTTCTACAATACCTATCACTACACGGCCTACACCGTGTACGACAACACCAGCACCGCCCCGCCCACGGCGGTGCGCGGCGTGGGCGGCTCCCTCATCCTGCGGGCCGATGGCACGTACGAAAAGCGCCTGAGCATAGTGGCGCCCAGCGGCCCGCACTACTTCAACCAGACCGGCCGTTTTGTCCTGGCCGGCGACAGCATCCGGTTTGCCTTCACCGACCTGAAGGGCTCGGACGTGCAGCGCGGCACGTTCCGGTTCAACCCCGCCAGCAAGCACCTCACCCTGACCATTATCGGCTACCCGGCCGGCAACAAAGGCGTGTATGAGCTGGATGCAGCCGAAACGAAAGCGGCTCCCGCGGCTCCCAAGGCTTCTGGCCGGGTGAAATCGGTGAAAAAGCAGCGCTCCTAGCGCGGCGCTTGCGCGGCATTTGGCTGCCCCCGCCCCTTCTGGCTAACTTGCGGCCCGTTTCGTGGAAATCGTTTTCGCGGAGCCGGCGCAGCACAAGCCTGTGCCTTTACTCATTCACTCAATTACTCAGTCACAGTACATGGGACGCGCATTCGAATTTCGCAAAGGCCGCAAAATGAAGCGGTGGGATAAAATGTCGAAAGACTTTACCCGCATCGGGAAGGAAATTGTGATGGCTGTGAAAGAAAACGGCCCCAACCCCGATACCAACGCCCGCCTGCGCGCCGCCATGCAAAACGCCAAAGGCGTGAACATGCCCAAAGACCGGGTGGAAGCCGCCATCAAGCGCGCCAGCAGCAAGGAGGAAAAAGACTACCAGGAAGTGGTATACGAAGGCTACCTGCCCCACGGCATTGCCGTGGTCATCGAA
Source organism: Hymenobacter humi (assembly GCF_042665855.1). Taxonomy (NCBI): domain Bacteria; kingdom Pseudomonadati; phylum Bacteroidota; class Cytophagia; order Cytophagales; family Hymenobacteraceae; genus Hymenobacter; species Hymenobacter humi. The sequence goes on from NZ_JBHTEK010000001.1 coordinate 3,412,079, forward strand.
ACCGCTACCGACAACCCCACCCGCACCGTCAGCAACGTACGCCTCATCTTCAACCGCAACGAGGGCACGCTGGGCACCGCCGGCTCCTCCGATTACACCTTCACCCGCAAGGGCGTCTTCAAGCTGGCCGCCGAAGGTCTCGACCGCGACGAGCTTGAGCTGGAACTCATTGATTTTGGCGCTGAAGACGTGTACGAAACGGCCGAAGAAGACGAGCACGGCGCCGAGCACAAGTACATCGTGGTAGAAACGGCCTTCACCGACTTCGGCCAGATGCAGAAAGCCCTCGAAGCCCAAGGCCGCCACGTGCTGAGCGTAAACCTGCAGCGCGTGCCCAACACCACCGTCGCGCTCAGCGACGAGCAGCTGGAAGAGGTAATGACCATCATCGAAAAGTTCGAAGACGACGAAGACGTGCAGGCCGTGTACCACACCGTGGGCTAACGCCAAGTTGCACTGCTATACTTTACTAAGAACGTCATGCTGAGCTTGCCGAAGCATCTCGACCGCAATACTAAATTGAATTAGTTGCGCGGTCAAGATGCTTCGGCAAGCTCAGCATGACGTTCTTTTTGTAGCCCTGTAGACTTCCACTTGTAACTAACGTCCCCCCACTTCCGCCGCCTATGCCCGTCGCCGAACCTTCTGCTTCTATAGCTGCGGGCACTACGCCGGGCCGTCAGCCCGCCAGCGGCTACCTGCCGGCCCTCACGGGGCTGCGGGCCATTGCGGCGTGGTTGGTCTTTTTCAACCATTACCCGCTCGGGCCCAGGCCTGCCGCGGGCCTGGGGCGCGCCCTGCATTATTTCGTCGACGAGTCGCACGGGCTGCCGCTGCTGCTGCTGCTCAGCGGCTTTCTCATTGCCCTGCGCTACGACACCGGCACGGGCAGCTTCCGGCCCCGCGGCGGCTGGCGGCGCTACCTGCAGAGCCGACTGGCGCGCATCTATCCCCTGTACGCGCTGCTGACGCTGGCCACGTTTGCGCTGCTCTGGCGCTGGCACTCGCCGCAAGTCACACTGGCCCAACTGCTGCTTAATCTGTCGCTGCTGCGCGGCTTTTTCGACGAATACAAGTTCAGCGGCATTGGGCAGGCCTGGTCGCTCACGCTGCTCGAATGCTTTTACCTGGCCGCGCCGCTGCTGCTGGGCCTGCGGGCCCGCGGGCTGGCGCTATGGCTGCAGCCGCTGCTGTTGCTGGCGCTGGGTGCGGCGCTGGTGGCCCTGCTCGCCCCGCTGCAATGGCACGGGCTGTTCGGGTCGTACCCCTTTATGCTCAGCTACACCTTCCTGGGCCATAGCATGGAGTTCTTCATCGGTGTGTGGCTGGCAGGCCGCTACCAATCGGGCCGGTTGGGCTGGCCGGCTGGCTATTGGCGCACGGCCGGGGGCATCGTGCTCTGGATAGCCGTAACAGCTGCCATTAGCTTCGCGCAAGCCGAATACCATAATGCAGAGCATCCGCTCACCCTCGTCCTCAATCTGCTGGGCCTCCCCGCTGCCGGGGCTTGCTCTTTGCAGGCTTACTCAGCGAGCATTCCTGGTTTCGGCAGCTGCTCAGCGGCAGCTTGTTTCAGAAGTTGGGCCGTAGCTCTTATGCGTTTTACTTACTGCACGCCGGGCCGTTATCGTTTTGGATATATGAGCGGCTGCCGGGCTTTTGGCTGCTGCAATTAGTGGCGGTGCAGGTGGTGTCTTATGTGGTGTATCGATTGGTAGAGGAACCGGCTGGAAGGTGGCTGCGGCCAGCTAGAAGCACCACACCGAAAGCTGTGCACAAGCCTGCCGAATAGCGCAATTCTGCCCTGATTGGGGTGCTTGCCACAATTCATACTGCGTATTAGAATAGATTGCCGCTACTGATGTACTTTGGCAGCAGCGGCACCCCAAGCGTTATATGCAACCCTAAAAGACGAAACAGTTGAAGTTGAAATCTGAAATATTAAAGGATGGAAACGGTAAGATAATTTCGATTGAGGAATTCGTGTATAATAACATTGGCCAAGTTATAAGGCAAGACTATAAGGACAATAATGGTAGTCGAAGTTTCTACAAGACATCTGAGTACGATGAAAATGGAAACTGCATCAGGACCTACGTGTTTTCGGACGACAATGAAATTCAAGTAATTTTTGGGTGGTGGTCTAACTGGGTGTGATTAACGTAATGGGGTTATGATACTCACGAGCCAATTATGCGGGCGGTGCGCCAGCGACCAAGTGCGCAAGAACGGCAGCAGCGGAGGCCGCGCCAAGTACCAGTGCAAAGCGTGCGCCTACCAGGGATACCTGCACCCGGCTGGTCCTGCGCGGGCGGCCCGCTACGCGCAGGTGGAAAAGCTGCTGGTGGAGCGCAACTCGCAGCGCAGCATCGTGCGGGCCACGGGTGTCTCGCGCATGACGGTGGCCAAGCTAGCAAAAAAGCCCGGCAGCCCGGGCCGCCCTTGCTGCGTCTGCGCCCGAAAAAGGAGCAACGAAAGTGCTGGGAGGCACTTGAGCTCGATGAGATGTGGACGTTTGTGGGCCGCAAAAAGCGCAAGGCGTGGCTCTGGCTGGCCGTCGAGCGCGCCAGCCGGCGCGTCGTGGCCTGGGTACTGGGCCGCCGGGACGCGGCCACGGCCCGGCGCTTGTGGCAAGCGCTGCCGGGCCGCTACCGCCGGCGTTGCTGGTACTTCACCGACCTGTTCCCCGCCTACGCGGACGTGCTGCCGCGCTGGCAGCACCGCCGCTGCCCCAAGGGCGACGGCGGCACGAGCATCGTCGAAGCCGTCAATTGCTCCTTGCGCCAGCGCTGCGGCGTGCTCGTGCGCAAGTCTTGCTCCTTCAGCAAAAAGCTAGAAATGCACACGGCCCGAATCAAAATTGTCATTGACAATTATAACCTCACACTAATTTAGACCACCGCCAATTTTTGAATACACATACGACAACAATAACAACCAAATAAAAACAATTGAAAAAACTGCTGAAGGCAAGATTTGGGATTGGACAGAAATTTCAATTGACCCTGAAAGCAATTTGAAAATTTGGCTTGATAAGGATGAAAACGGGGATATTATTCATAAAACGTTAGAGAATTTGCTTGACCATTCCGAAAAAAGATATAATAGCGATGACAAACTTTATGAAATTCATTTAAAAAAGTTTGACCAAGAAAACCGGCTAATAGAAAAACTAATAACTGACGAAAATGGAAATGAGAAAGAAAACCATCTATATGAATATCATGAACAAAAAAGGATTTGGAAATTCATTCTAAATGGTTCATTCGTTAAGACAGAAAAAACTGTTTATGACAGTAACAAAAATCCTACTTTTTATATTAGAAAAGACAGCAACGGGAAATGCTTAGAGTGGTATGGTTTTGAATATGACACATTAGGTAATAAGACAAAATATTTTTGGGGACACGAAGAAGGTAAACAAAACGGTTTTAAAACATTTGAACAAACCTATTACAACAACGACTGAAAGAAGGGCAGCACATAACATGCGTTTCGCAAAATGCAGGTTTAGTGCTTAAATGAAGTTTTGCGCTTCGTTTCCAATTCAATGCTGGCAGGCAGCTTAGCGTTTATAAATCAGCTCCTTCGCCAAACGCCAAAACATTGCCAACCAAAAAGCGCCGCTGCTGAATTAATCAGCAGCGGCGCTTTTTGGTTTAATAATTAGGTTGAAACCTAGTCCACATTGTCATGCAGAAACCGGTTATCTCCGAGCAGGCTCATTATCATCCGACAAATTAAACCGTGAGATATTCTGAGTGAGCCTGGGCTCAACATTTTCCAGCTTCACCTGGCGGCGCAGGTAGGCGGGCGTGTCGTACTGGCTCACGGCTTCGGGTGGCAGGCCATTGCTCAATTCCTGCAAGCGGCGGCGACGCTCCAGCGCCTGAGCATCCATGGCTGGGCGGGACCGGCCTTCGGGCGCAGGCTGAGGCGCCGGTGCGGCCGAGGCACTCGACGTGAGCACGGGCTCCGTAGGGGCACTGGCAGGAATGCCTGCCAATGGCGGCGCATTGTGCGCCGAAGGACCGTCCAGATTAAACGTTACGCGGGCCGGCTCGGGAGCGGAGCTACCAAAGCTGGGCACGAACGGTGCCGTTGGGCTGCTGGCTACCGGGGCAGCCTGGGCTACGGGCGCAGGAGCCGTTTCTACCGGTGCGGCGGCTACGGGAGCGGCCGGAGCTGCGTCGGCGCTACCAGAGCCCGGGGTGTTGATGGAATGCGCATCACGGGCAAAACCCGTGGCAATTACCGTCACGCGGATGCTTTGGCCCAGCGACTCGTCGATGCCGTGGCCGAAAATCATTTCCGCGTCCTGGCCCGCTTTTTCCTGGATGTACTCGGTGATTTCGGTCAGCTCGTCCATTTCCAGGCTCGTGCTCAGCCCCCGACATGATGGATAGCAGAATGCGCTGGGCCCCGTGAATGTCGGTGTTGTTGAGCAGCGGCGAGTTCAGGGCTTCCTCGGCGGCGCGGCGGGCGCGGTTTTCGCCATCGGTCACGCTGCTGCCCATTACGGCGGCACCGCTGTCCTTCATCACCGTTTTCACGTCTTCAAAGTCCACGTTCACATCAGCCGTTACGGTGATGATTTCGGCGATGGACTTGGCAGCCGTGGTCAGCACGGTGTCGGCCTTGGCAAAGGCGGCGCCCATCGTGAGGTTGCCGTAAATCTGCGGCAGCTTGTCGTTGAGAATCACCAGCACCGTGTCGCAGTGCTCGCTCAGGGCCTTAATGCCTTCTTCGGCCTGCAGGCGTTTCTTCTTACCCTCAAACATGAACGGCGCCGTCACGATGCCCACCGTGAGGATGCCCAGCTCCTGCGCTACCTGCGCAATTACCGGGGCCGCCCCGTGCCGGTACCACCGCCCATTCCCGCCGTGATGAACAGCATTTTGGTGCCCTGGTTGAGCAAGTCACGAATCTGCTCCTTGCTTTCCACAGCCGCCTGGCGGCCGCGCTCCGGCTTGGCGCCCGCGCCGAGGCCTTCGGTCAGGTCCACTCCTATCTGGAGCTTGTTGGGCACCGTGGAGCTTTGCAGGGCCTGGTGGTCGGTGTTGCAAATAATAAACTCCACGTCCTTGATGCCCTGCTTGTGCATGTGCTTCACGGCATTGGAGCCACCACCCCCACGCCAATCACCTTGATGATGGACTTGTTCTGGGCAGGAATGTCGAATTTGTAATTCATAAAGTCGATAGGTTGATTGCTAATAGTTGGTTGCTGATTTTCGCTTGCGAGTAACTTACCCGCCCGCTACCAACCAGCAACCAACAATCAACTTGCGTATTGATTAATAGGATTTATCGTCGTAATCGTCAATCAGCAGCCCTTTGGTGCGGGTGATGATGTCCTTGAAGAAACGGCTGGCAGCGCCGGGCTCCTTGGGTTTGGCGGGCACGGGGGCCGGCGCCGGAGCGGGGGCTGCGGGCACGTAAGCCCGCGTTTCTACTGGCGCAGGCGCTGCAGCAACCGGCGCTACCGCCTGCGGGGCGTAGTAAGCGGGAATCACCTGCTCTTCCTGCTCGTAGGGCGCACGCGAGTTGTTGCGCTCGTCGAGCGAGTGGTAGCCCGAGAGCACCAGGCCCACGGTGGTGGCGTACATCGGCGACTTCACCGCCTCAATGCGGCTCTTGCCGAGGTGCTGGTTGGGGTAGCCGATGCGGGTATCCAGACCAGTGATGTACTCGGTGAGCTGCTCCAGGTTCTGGAGCTGCGAGCCGCCGCCCGTGAGCACGATGCCGGCCGACAGCTTGTCGTGCAGGCCCATGCGGTAGATTTCGGCATACACCAGCTCCATGATTTCCGACATGCGGGCCTCAATGATGTACGCCAGGTTCTTGAGCGACACTTCCTTGGGCGGGCGGTTGGGCAGGCCGGGGATGCTCACGATTTCGTAATCGGAAGCTTCGCCGGCGATGGCCTTGCCGAATTTCACTTTCAGCTGCTCAGCCTGGCCGGGCGCCACGTTGCAGCCGGCTTTGATGTCCTGCGTGATGATGTTGCCACCGAACGGCAGTACTGCCGCATGGCGGATGATGCCGTCTTTGAACACCGCCAGGTCGGTGGTGCCGCCTCCGATATCAATCAGGGCCACGCCCGCCTCCTTCTCCTCTTCGGAGAGGATGGACATGGAGCTGGCCAGCGGTTCCAGAATCAGGTCGGCAATTTCCAGCCCGGCTTTGGTCACGCACTTGTTGATGTTGTTGATGGCGGTGCTCTGCGCCGTGATGATGTGGAAGTTGCCTTCCAGGCGCACGCCTTCGTAGCCCACGGGGTCGGCAATGCCTTCCTCGTAGTCCACCTTATAGTCCTGCGGCATCACGTGGATGATTTGCGAGCCGGGCTGGGTCACAAGGCGGTACATGTCCTGCGTGAGGCGGTTCACGTCGTCCGGCCCGATGGTGTCGTGCGAGTTGCGCGTGATGCTGCCGTTGTGCTGCAGGCTCTTGATGTGCTGGCCGGCGATGCCCACGTTTACCAATCCAATGCTAATTCCGGACTGTTCTTCGGCCTGCCGAATCGCCCGTTTAATGGCGTCGACGGTTTTGTCAATATTGAGCACGATGCCCCGCGAAACGCCCTCCGACACAGCTTTGCCCATGCCCAGGATTTCCAGTTTACCGAATTCATTTTTGCGGCCCACCAGGGCGCAGATTTTTGTGGTGCCAATGTCGAGCCCGACGACGATTTTGTCTTGTTGCATAGGTGCGGTGCTGGCGAGCGTGAAGGAAGCTGGGGTTGGGAATTGAAAGATTTCAAGCCTTACGGCCTATGATTCAGCGAATTACTATTCGCAGATAATTTGATTTTGGTATTCCACGTTTACACGGTGGTAAGTATCCCATCCCAAAACTGACGGAATTTGCCGGTAAAATACCATAAGCTTGGCGAATTTCTCGGAAATATTTTCGGGCTGCCCGAATTCGATGCGCTGGTCGCCCACCTGCTGGGTGAAGGACAGCTTGCCGCTTGGCTCAATAAAGACCTCCGAGACCTGCGCTTTCCAGAATTCGTGCTCGTCGACGTACCGCAAAAACTCGAGGTAGCGCTGACCGGTGCTGTCCCGGAAAAATGCACTTGGCAGGCTGGCCCCGCTGGGCCGCGCCACCGTGGCCACGCGGGCCGTAAACAGCGGCGAAAGCGGCAGGGTGTGGCCTTCCGCGTCCACGTAGGTGTCGAGGCGGGTGTCGGAATGGGTGAGGCGCGCGATGGGGCGGTTCTGGCGCACGTCGGCGTGCAGGTTGCCGGCCAGGTCGCGGTATACCTGGGCCTCGCGCACGAAGGGATGCGCAAGCAGCCGGCTTTCGAGCTGGCGCAGGCGCGGGCCCTCGGGCAGAGTGCCCAGCACGGGCTCGGCGCCGCCTTTGGTGAGCAAGGCTGTGACGCCCCGCTCGCTGATGAAAAAGTTGTCGAATTCGTTGGCGATGTTCACCGACACTTCGCCGACCGGGCGCGTGGCCTGGCGCATCGCGGCGAAGACACCGAGGCCGCCTAGTACCAGTAGGCAGGCCGCGGCCACTAAAAGGTTTCTAACGGTACGTTCCAAAAAGCAACGGGGTAACGGAGTGACTGAAAGAGGAAAAAGGGGCAGACATTTTAATTAATTGAGCTATTTCCAACGCTCCGTCAAAATCAGTTTTAATTGCGGGACCAAGGTGTCAATATCCCCTGCTCCTACTGTGGCTAAAACATCAAATGAGTCGTCGGTTTTCGCGGCTTTCAGTACTTGCTCTTTGGTTTGAATGGCTTTGGTGGGGGCCGTGATGTCCGATAATAGAATTTCCGAAGTAATTCCTGGTATCGGCTTTTCTCGGGCTGGGTAAATATCTAACAAAAATACCTCATCTGCAATACTTAAGCTCTTAGAAAAACCTGAGGCAAAGTCGCGGGTGCGGGTAAACAGGTGGGGCTGAAAAATCACCCGCAGGCGCTTGCCCGGATACAGGGCCCGCACAGAACGCAGAAAAGCCTCTATTTCGCGTGGATGGTGGGCATAATCGTCGAGATAAACGTTTTGCCCGGCCGTCACCACGAACTCAAAACGGCGTTTTACACCCCGATAAGCGGCCACGGCAGCGCGCAATTTTTCTTCGGCCGCACCCTGAATTTGTGCCACTGCCGCCGCGGCCAGCATGTTTTCCACGTTGTGGTAGCCGGGCACGGCCAATTCCAGGTTGTTGATGGTGCCTTGCGGGCCGTGCAAATCGAAATGAAACTGGTGGCCTTCGGCCGTGATATTCGCGGCAAACAGCTCAGGTCCCTGCTCGGCCGAGAGGCCATAGCGGATGACGGTGGTACCGGCCGGTACCGCTTCGGCCACGCTCCGGTCGGCGGTGTGATTGATGAGCAGCGTACCGCCGGGCTTTATCTGCCCCACAAATTGCCGGAACGATTCTATCAGCGCGTTTTGGTCGCCGTAGATGTCGAGGTGGTCGGCGTCGGTGCTGGTCACGATGGCCACGTCGGGAAACAGCGTCAGAAAGCTGCGGTCGTACTCGTCGGCTTCTACCACAATGGGCGCTTCCGGGGTAGTCGGCAGCAGCAGGTTGCTGCCTAAGTTCACGGCGATACCGCCCAGGAAGGCGCCCACGTCGAGGCCGGCGTGGTGCAGCAAGTGGGCCACCATGCTGCTGGTGGTGGTTTTGCCGTGGGTGCCCGCCACCGCAATGGTGTAGCGGCCTTGCGTGAGCACGCCCAGCACCTGGCTGCGCTTGCGAATGTCGTAGCCCTCGGCCCGCAGCCAGGCCCACTCCACGCTCTCGGCCGGAATGGCGGGCGTGAGCACCACCAGCGTCTGCTCCCGGTGCTCGCGCACTTCAGCCGGAATGTTGGCCACGGCGTCTTCGTAATGAACGGCGATGCCCTCGGCCGCCAGCGCCTGCGTGAGCGGCGTTCCGGTTTTGTCGTAGCCGCTCACCCGGTGGCCGTTGGCCTGGAACCAGCGCGCCAGAGCCGACATGCCAATGCCGCCAATACCGAGAAAGAAAACGTAAGGAAACTGCTCCAAATCAACTGCTAATTACACAATGGGCCCCGGCGCATACGAATGCTGGCGGGGAATCAATTTCAACAGCTCGTCCACGATGGTCGTGGTGGCCTGGGGCCGGGCCGCTCGCGCACGCGGGTGCTGAGCTGCTGCTGGCGCTCGGTATCGCCAAGCAGGCGCAGGGCTTCGTCGTAGAGGCGACCCTTGGCGTGCTCGTCGGTGATGAGCACGGCGGCACCTTTGCCCACCAAGGCCAGGGCGTTTTTGGTCTGGTGGTCTTCGGCCACGTTGGGCGAGGGCACCAGGATGCTGGCTTTGCCCGTGAGGCAGAGCTCCGATACCGACAAAGCCCCCGCCCGGCTCACCACTACGTCGGCCGCGGCGTAGGCCAAATCCATGCGTTTGATAAATTCCAGGGCCTGCAAGTGGGCGTCCTGGTAAGGCGCAGCTTGCTTTTGGGCTTCGGGGAAATAGAGCTTGCCGGTTTGCCAGAGCAGTTGCACCCCGGCCTCGCGCAGGCGCGGCAGGGCCGCGGCCGTGGCCAGGTTAAGGGTGCGGGCGCCCAGGCTACCCCCGATAACCAGCAGGGTTTTCTTGGCGGGGTCCAGGCCGAAGAATTCGAGCGCCTCGGCGCGGTTGCCTTCGGCTATTTCGGTGCGCACGGGGTTGCCGGTCACCACAATCTTATCTTTGGGGAAGAACTTCTGCATGCCATCGTAAGCCACGCAAATGCGGCTCACCCGCTTGGCCAGCAGCTTGTTCACCAGGCCGGCGTAAGAGTTCTGCTCCTGAATAAGCGAAGGAATGCCGCGCGAAGTAGCGGCCAGCAGCACCGGGGCCGAGGCATAGCCCCCACTCCTACCACCACATCGGGCCGGAATTCCTCAATGAGCTTGCGGGCCTTGCGCACGGAGCGCAGCACCCGCATCGGAAACATCAGGTTTTGGGGCGTAAGCCGGCGCTGCAGGCCGGTGATGTCGAGGCCCACGATTTTGTAGCCCGCCTCGGGCACGCGCGTCATTTCCATGCGGCCGTTGGCGCCCACGAACAGGATTTCGGTGTCGGGCAGGCGGTGGCGCAGTTCGTTGGCAATGGCCACGGCCGGGAAGATGTGCCCGCCGGTGCCGCCGCCGCTGATGATGACGCGAAGAGGTGAAGTATCTGGCATTTCGCGCGAAGTTTCGCGAGGTGAAATAAGGTGTCGCGAGGTCTAAGGTTGGGCAAATAAGCTGCGTTGGCTACGCTTTACGCCAGTTTATCGCCTCCCTGTTAATTGCTACCCGATAGTTGATAATTGCCACTACGCGTAGGCCGCGCGCTTGCTGGGGATGCGGGCCGTGTCGTCGGGCTCGCCGGTCATGGGGCGCACTTCGCGCTCGCCGCGGCTCACGGCCAGGATGATGCCGATGCTGATGCCCGTGAAGATGAGCGAGGTGCCGCCCATGCTTAGCAGGGGCAGCGGCAGGCCGGTGATGGGGCCCAGCCCCACGGCCACGCCCATGTTCACCAAGGCCTGCAAGACCAAACTAAAACTGAGCCCGGCCGAGAGCAGACCGCCGAACGCGCCGTAGCTGTTCATTACCGTTTTCAGCCCTCGATACAGGAAGGCCAGGTAGAGCAGCAGCACCACGCCCCCGCCCAGCAGGCCATATTCTTCGATGATAATGGCGTAGATAAAGTCGGAATACGGGTGCGGCAGGATGTTGCGCTCGGTGCTTTTGCCGGGGCCCTTGCCGGCAATGCCGCCGGTGGCAATGGCGATGTAGCTGTGCTCCAACTGGAATGGCACCTTCTTATTGGGGTTGCTGAAGTTCTCAATACGGGACATCACGGTTTTGCCGCGCTGGCCGGAAGCCAGGCCCGCGCCGCCCACTACCACCCCGATGGCCAGCATTACGGCCATTTGGCGTAGCGGCACGCGGCCAATGAACATCAACAGCAGGCAGGTGGCAAACAGCAGCAACGCGGTGGAAGCGTTACTCAGGATGATAAGGCCGCATATGATACCCACCCACAGCATTACCGGAAAGAGCGTCGTCCAGAAATCCCCCAGGTGCTGCTGCCGCCGGCTCAACATGCTGGCCAGGTGCGAAATCAACGCCAACTTGGCCAGGTCCGAGGGCTGGAACGTCTGGTTAATCACCGGGATGGTGAGCCAGCGCGAAGCTTCGTTGATGTTCGAGCCCATTAGATACGTGAACAGCAGCAGCGGCACCGATACAAGCAGGGCGTAAAGCGCCAGCCGCGAATAATAGCGGTAGTCGATGCGGTGAGCCGCCCACATAAAGCCCAGCCCAACGAGAATCAGGGCGGTGTGCTTGAAGAGGAAGTGTTCGGTGTTGCCGTCCATCTTCTTGTAGGCCAGCGTGCCGGTAGCCGAGTACACCACGGCGATGCTGATAAAAGAGAACAGCAGCACAATGGCCCACAGAATGGGGTCGCCTTTGAGGTTGCGTTGCAGCCAGTTTCTGGAGGGTTCCATGTGCTACAATTTCTAAATGAGTGTATTATAGAATAAATGAGGTCGGTAAGCCAGCAAGGTATAGTTTACCCCTGCACCGACTCCCCTAAGGCTTGCACCGCGGCTGCGAATTGCCGGCCCCGGTCTTCGTAGTTTTTGAATAAGTCGAAGCTGGCGCAGCAGGGCGAGAGCAGCACCACGTCGCCGGGGGCGGCGAGGGCAGCCGCCCGCTGCACGGCGTCGGCCATGCTCTGGGTTTCTTCCACGTGGGGTACCACGCCGTCGAAGGCCGCGCGGAGCTTGGCGTTGTCGATACCCAGGCAGATGAGGGCTTTTACCCGATTCTGAGCCAGGCCGAGCAGGCTGCTGTAGTCGTTGCCTTTGTCGGTGCCGCCGGCAATCCAGATGATGGGCTGCTTGATGCCGTCGAGGGCATACCAGGCAGCTTCCACATTGGTGGCCTTGCTGTCGTTGATGAAGCGCGCGCCGTTGATGTCGCCCACGGGCTGCAGGCGGTGGTCGGCGTTTTGGAACGTGGCCAGGGCCGCTTCAATCTGCTCGGTGCTCAGGCCGGCCACGCGGGCCACCAGAACGGCGGCTAGGGTGTTCTGGCGGTTGTGCTGGCCGATGAGCGGCGAATTGGCGGTGCTGACCGGCTGGTCTTCGCGCTTGTCGATGCCGGCGGTGAGGTTGGTACAAAGCTGGTCTTCGCTGGTGTAGTAGCCGGCCAGGTGCACCTCGGGCTGGTTGTGCAGGCTGAATGGCAGCAGGTGCGTTTGCAGAAACGCCGACTGGAAGTAGCGGCCCGTCACCTCATCATCTATATTATAGATGAAGCTGCCTTCGCTGTCCAGGTTGCGGGCAATGCGCAGCTTGGACTGGGCATAGCTCTCAAGCGAATAGCCGTAGCGGTCCAGGTGGTCGGGCGTGATGTTGAGCAACACCGCAACCCAGGGCTGAAATGTGTGGGTATCGTCGAGCTGAAAGCTGCTCAGCTCCACCACGTAGTAGTCGTGCGCATCGGCAATGACCTGCTCGGCCAGGCTGTAGCCCACGTTGCCGGCCAGCCCTACGTTCAGGCCGGCACTCTTGAGCAAGTGGTAGGTGAGCAGCGTGGTGGTGGTTTTGCCGTTGGTGCCCGTGATGCAGATACACTTGGCCTTGGTATAGCGGCCGGCAAACTCAATCTCCGAGATGATGGGGATTTTCTTCTCCCGCAGCGCCTGAATGACGGGCGCTTTTTCGGGAATGCCGGGGCTTTTCACGACTTCGTCGGCCTGCAGAATGCGCTCGAGCGTGTGCTGGTTTTCTTCAAAAGGAATACCGGCCTGGGTCAGCTTTTCCTTGTAGTCAGCCTGAATCGCGCCGCGGTCCGAGACAAACACGCCATGGCCTTTGGCCTGCGCCAACAGGGCCGCGCCCACGCCGCTTTCGGCCGCTCCGAGAATTACAATGTTTGTTTTAGCTGTCATGCTGACGAAGGAAGCATCTTATCACGTTACAGTCAATAAGCGGCGCGACCGTGATAAGGTCCTTCGCTCCGCTCAGGATGACAGGCGTTGTTTAGCGTAGTTTCAAGGTAACCAAGGTGATGACGGCCAGCATGATGCCTACAATCCAGAAGCGCGACACGATTTTGGATTCGTGGTAGCCCAACTTCTGGTAATGGTGGTGCAGCGGCGACATGCGCAGCAGGCGCCGGCCCTCCCCGTATTTCTTCCGAGTGTACTTGAAGTAGCTGACCTGCACGATAACCGACAGGTTCTCAATCAGGAACACGCCGCACAAAACCGGAATCAGCAGCTCCTTGCGCACGATGAGGGCCAGCACCGCGATGATGCCGCCCAAGGCCAGCGAGCCCGTGTCGCCCATAAAGACCTGCGCCGGGTAGCTGTTGTACCACAAAAAGCCGATGCACGCCCCCACGAAGGCCGTACAGAAAATAACCAGGCTCGCCGGAGTCCGGGATGAACATCACGTCCAGGTAGTCGGCCAGCAGGGCGTTGCCGCTCACGAAAGCGAAGATGGCCAGCGTCAGGCCGATGATGGCCGAGGTGCCAGCCGCCAGGCCGTCGAGGCCGTCGGTGATGTTGGCGCCATTGCTCACGGCCGTAATCAGGAAGATGACGATGGGGATGTACAGGAAGCCGTAGAGGCCGTTGAAGAACGTGCCGGCCGTGGCAAACAAGTCGCCGTAGTTGAGCTCGTTGTTCTTCATAAACGGCACCGTCGTAATCATGAGGTGCACGTCCTTGAAGGTCTTGGTGGCTTCGATGGCCGAGAACTGGCCGTTGGGCAGCAGGTATTCGCGCACGGTTACCTCGCCGCTGTAAAACAGCACCCAGCCCACCGTGATGCCCAGCCCAACCTGGCCCAGCACCTTAAACCGCCCGCTCAGGCCCTCCTTGTTCTTGCGAAACACCTTGATGTAGTCGTCCAGAAACCCAATCAGCCCGAGCCACACCGTGCTCAAAATCATGAGGATGATGTAGATGTTGCGCAGCCGGCACAGCAGAATGACGGGCACCAGAATGGCCAGGATGATAATGAGGCCTCCCATAGTCGGCGTGCCTTTTTCTCGACCTGGCCCTGCAGGCCGAGGTCGCGAATGCTCTCCCCTACTTGCTTTTTTTGCAGCACCCGGATGAGGCGGTGGCCAAACATGAGGGCGATAAGCAGGGAAATAACCACGGCCAAGCCGGCGCGGAAGGTGGTGTATTGAAACACCCCGATGCCGGGCAGGTGGTAATGCTCGTGGAGGTAGCGGAAGAGGTAAAAAAGCATTCAGTTACGGTTAGCGTCAGGCGATTACTTGCCCAAGGCAGCAAAAACTTCGGTTAAAATCAGTTTGTCGTCGAACGGGGCTTTCACGCCGCGGATTTCCTGGTAGGTTTCGTGGCCCTTGCCCGCCACCAGCACGATGTCGTTGGCCCCAGCCAGCTCAACGGCTTTGCGAATGGCTTCGCGCCGGTCGGCCACGGTGAGGACTTTGGCCGAGTCGGGGGCCGTGACGCCGGCCTGCATCTGGGCCAGGATGTCGTTGGGGTCTTCGAAGCGGGGGTTGTCGGCCGTTAGAATGACTTTGTTGGAAAGGCGCGCAGCCAGGTTGGCCATGATGGGGCGCTTGGCCGCGTCGCGGTTGCCGCCGCAGCCCACTACCGTGATAATCTGCTGGCTGGGCTGGCGGATTTCGTGCAGGGTTTGCAGCACGTTTTCCAGCGCGTCGGGCGTGTGGGCATAGTCCACGATGCCGGTAATACCCTGCTTCTCAGACACCACTGGCTCAAACCGGCCGGGCGCGGTGGTCAGGCCCGAGAGGATGGTGAGCACCTCGGTGGGGTCTTCGCCCAGCAGCACGGCCGCGCCGTACACGGCCAGCAGGTTGTAGGCATTGAACACGCCGATGAGGCGGAACAGGATTTCGCGGCCGTCTATCTCCAGGTGCAGGCCGTGCACTTCGTTGGCAATCAGCTTGGCGCGGAAGTTGGCGGCCCCGCGCAGCGAATAGGTAGTGCGGCGGGCGGCGGTGTTTTGCAGCATCACCGGGCCTCGCTTGTCGTCGGCGTTGGTGAGGGCGAAGGCCGACTTGGGCAGCGCATCGAAAAAGCCTTTCTTGGCCTTCAGGTAGTTATCGAAAGTGCCGTGGTAGTCGAGGTGGTCGTGGGTAAGGTTAGTGAACACGCCCCCGCAAAGCGCAGGCCCGTGATGCGGTGCTGGGCCACGGCGTGGCTGCTCACTTCCATGCAGGCGTGGGTACAGCCGGCTGCCACCATACGCGCCAGCAGCGCATTCAGACGAATGGCGTCGGGCGTGGTGTGGGTGGACGGAATAACTTCCTCGTCAATCTGGTTTTGCACTGTGCTGAGCAAACCGCAGTGGTAGCCCAACTCGCGCAAGAGCTTATGCAGGAGCGTGGCGCAGGTGGTTTTGCCGTTAGTCCCAGTGATGCCGATGAGCTGCAGCTGCCGCGACGGATGGCCGTAAAATGCCGCGGCCATGTGCGCCAGGGCCACGGCGCTGTCAGCTACTACCACGTACGACGTGGCGGGGTTGAGCACGGCCGGCAGCTCTTCGCACACCACGGCCGACAGACCTTGCGCTACGGCGGTTTCGATGTACTTGTGGCCGTCGGTAGCGGTGCCGCGCAGGGCACAGAATGCCACGCCCGGCCCCGCCTCGCGCGAATCGAGGGTAAGCGCCGTAATGGCCACGTCGGTGGGGCCGTGCTGGGAGAGCACAGTCACGTCAGTCAGTAAGGAAAAGAGCGGCAGAGAAATCATCAAAGGAGGATGCGGCAAACAGGCCGGCGTTGAGCTAAAACTACCTGAAATTCACAGGATTTAAGCGCGGCGAACGTTAGTCTTCGCTGGAGCGGCCGGCTTTTTAGTGTTCTTGGGGGTAGAATTAGTAGTCGAAGCCTTGGCTTTGGCCGCGTTTTTACTTGCGGTGGTTTCCGTTGGCTTGGTGGCCTTCGTAGTTGAGCCAGCCGGTTTCGCACGGGCAGCCGACGAGGTTTTGGCGGCGGAGGCACTGGGTTTAGCAACCAGTTTCTTGGCCAGGGGCTCCGGGTCGGCGGGGGTCAAGAGCTTGTTTTCGGCCAGGTCGGTATGTTCCGGTTCGGGCAGGGCCTGGGGGGCGGCCAGGCGCGGGCCCGAGTCCACCAGCGTGAGAGTAATAAGGTCGCCGCGCTTGATGGGCGAGCCCACCGGCAGCGACTGCTCGCGCACCCGGCCCGTACCCACGGCTCGCACGTGCAGGCCCCGGTTTTCCAGTAGATACAGGGCGTCGCGCAGGGTGAGGCCGCTCACCTGCGGCACCCGCCCGGGGCGTACGGGGTTCACCACCAACGCCACCGTGCGGGCATGAAACGCCGTATCGGAAGCGGCGCGTACCCACTCCTCGCCGCCGGTGGCCTGGGTCTTGCCGGCCAGGCCCAGCTTCTGGCAGACCAGGGCCAGTTCATCCTGCATGCCGGCGCGCACCTGCGGCACGCGGCTCTTGTTCAGGCGGGCTTTGGCCAGCAGGGGGCGCTGGCTGAGCAGGTCGCGGGCCATGCACTTATCGGCGACTTCGCGAAATACCGGCGCGGCTACATCGGCGCCGTAGATGCGGCCGTTGCGTGGCGAGTCCACCACCACAATGCAGCTGTACTTGGGCTTGTCGGCCGGGAAGTAGCCGCAGAAGCTGGTCGAATAGGTTTTGGTATACTGGCCGTTTTTGAACTTCCAGGCCGTGCCGGTTTTGCCAGCAATGGTGTAGTCCTTGGGTTTGATGCCGCGGGCCGTGCCCTCCGACACCACCCCTTCCATCATCGCCTTCACCTTAGCCAACGTGGCATCGGAGCAGATTTTGGGGTTCAGGACCTTGGTCTCGTTGCGCTGCAGCACCTGGTCGGCCTGCTTGATTTCCTTCACGATGAGCGGCTGCACCTTCACGCCGCCGTTGGCGATGGCGTTGTAAAGTGCCAGCGTTTGCAGCGGCGCGAGCTTAAGCTCGTAGCCGATGCTCATGGTGGTGAGCGAGGTGCGGCTCCGCCTGCGGTCGGTGGGGTCCTTCACGTAGGGCTTGGCTTCACCCGCCATCTGGAAGCCCAAGGGTTTGTCCAGGCCGAATTTTTTCAGGTAATCGGTGTACTCGGTGGGATTGCCGGCGAAGTACTTGTCCACAAGTTTGGCCACGCCGATGTTGCTCGACTTCTCGAACACCTGCTGCACCGTGATGCGGCCATAGCCGTGCGAGTCCGACTTCACGGCTCCGCCCACGTACATGCGGCCGTTGCCGGTGTCTACGATGTCATCTAGCTCAATATTGGGCCGCGCCTCAAACAAGGCCATCATCGACGCCAGCTTAAACGTGGAGCCTGGCTCGGTACGGCCCTGGTCGGCAAAGGCGTAGTTATAATCCTCCTTGTATGTGTCGTCCGAGGCCTTGCCCAAGTTGGCCACGGCCTTGATTTCGCCGGTAGCCACCTCCATCAAAATCACGCAGCCGTACTGGGCATTGTTATCTACCAAGGACTTATACAAGGCATTCTCGGCCACGTCCTGCAGGTTGATGTCGAGGGTCGTCTTGACGTCATAGCCGGGCTGGGGCTTGATTTCGGTGCCGTCGTACACGGGCTTGATGCCGCCGGGCACCCGCTCAAACAAAGCTTCGCCGGCCTTGCCTGCCAAGCTTTGCTCGAAGGTGTACTCCAGTCCCGCTCCGTGCTTATCCTCATTTACGAAGCCGATGGTGCGCTGCGCCAGCCCGCCAAAGGGCCGGAAGCGCTTGTCCACCTTCTCAAAAATGGCCCCGCCGCGGTTGCGCTTGGCCCGGAAGATGGGCCAGTTGGCCATCAGCTTCTTTTCCTGGAAGTTGATTTGCCGTGAGTTGAGCCGAATGTAGCGCACCGGCGGCCGCTTCGGGTCGCGGGCATTGATGAGCCGGCGGCGGTATTCCTGCACGCTGCGGTCGCCAAAGAAGTGCGACAGATGCCAGGCCAGCGAGTCTACGCCAGCCCGAAACACGGCATCTTCGACCACGCCCGGGTCCCACGCCACCCGGTAGAAGGGCAGCGAAGTAGCCATAATGCTCTCGTTATCAGAGTAGATATTGCCACGGGTAGCGGGTACCGGCTGGTAGCTGATGCGCCGCTCCTGCTCCAGGGCCCGCCAGCGGCTGCCTTCCTGGATTTGAATCTTGGTGGCTTTCCAAAAGATGGCACACGAGAAAACGGCGACCCCCAGAAAGGCCAGCCGCACCCGCGTGACTATGGACTTCTTAACACTGCCTTTCATCGTGTCTTAGTTCTAACGGCTTGCTTGCCTGCTGCTTTCGCCTTGGGCTGCCTTGTGCTTTTTTGTGCCTTATTCCTGCTGTTGGGCTTACTTGCCGCGGGCCTGGCTTTTGCAGTTTGAGCAACTCTGGGATTGGTGGAAGCAGACCGCCGGTTAGGTACCGGGCGGGCGGCAGGAGCTTCTATATCAGCCGTATCGCCGTCCAATGGATGTGGCGGGGCAATGATTTCCGGCCCCACTTCATCGCTGTTTCCATCGGCTTCCACGCGGTTGCGGCGGGCCGCCTGCTCTTTCTCGAAGGCTGCAGCCGAGTCGCGGGCGGCCCGGGCGGCCAGGGTATCGGCCGTTAGCACGGGCATCAGCTCCAGCTCGGCCGCGTCGAGGTGGCCGGCGGGCACCGAGATGCGGAAGGGCGGCGAGGAGCTTTCCACCAGCCCGAAGGCGGCCACCTTGCGGGCTACTTCACTCTGTTTGCTGGCTTCCATGTAGTCAGATTTCAGCGTGGTGTAGTCGGCCCGCAGGTCCTCGGTTTCCTGCTTGAGGCGGTGAATGCTGCGGTTCATGCGGTTGCCGTAGTGCGTGTTGCCGATGTAAAGCAGCGTGAGCAGCATCACAAACAGCAGGTGCGGCAGGTAGCGCACCGGCAGGCCTTCCCGGAACAGCCCGTCCACGCTCGTCACCCGGTCGAGCAGCGAAAACAGGCTCCACGAACTCTTAGGGCGCGGTTCGGGGCGAGTTTCAGGCCGCGGTTTCCGGGGACGCATTTCCGGGGCTGGTGCAGGCGCGGGAGCTTCTTCAACCTCCTCCGCTACGGGCATCACCTCAGGAGCCGGCGCGGGAATTTCGCGGGGCACATTGGCCCGGCGCGGGCTGTCGGTGGGTCTAATCGTATTGGTGGCCACAGGCTGGAATCTCAGAAAAGCTGTTTACACGTATTGAAATAAGCGGTTTGCAAAGAACAAGCTGCTGAAGGACATGACATTGCCTGATAAAATCAGCTCAACTGCCTTCCTGGCTGGTTCACTCGTTTCGAATCGCAACCCGCAATTTAGCACTCCGAGCTCGGCTATTTAAAGCGACTTCGGCGGGGTCGGCCTCTTCCGGCTTGCGGTTCACGGCCTCAAATGGCTTGCTTTCATTGCCAAAGAAGTCTTTTTCGACTGCCCCAAAAAACTTGCCCTTCCCAATAAAATTTTTCACCAGCCGGTCTTCCAAGGAATGGTAGCTGAGCACCACCAGCCGGCCGCCCGGCCGCAGCACCTCGGCGGTTTGCAGCAGCATCTCCTGCAGGGCCTGCATTTCCTGGTTTACCTCGATGCGCAGGGCCTGAAATACCTGGGCCAGGTACTTGTTTTCCTTGCCACGGGGCGTGCAAGGCTGAATGGCCTGCTTGAGCTCCGCGATGGTTTCGAGGCGCCGGCCGCGGCGGGCCGTGACCACCGTGTGGGCCAGGGTGCGGGCATTGGTTACCTCGCCGTACATCCCGAAGATGCGGTGCAGGTCGGCTTCCTTGTAATCGTTGAGAATATCGGCGGCGGTAAGGGGGCCGTCGGGGTCCATGCGCATGTCCAGCGGCCCGTCGAACCGGGTCGAAAAGCCCCTTTCCGGCGTATCGAACTGGTGCGAGCTTACGCCCAGGTCGGCAAGCAGCCCGTCTACCGGCAAAGTACCAAGACGCTGTAATTCAGATGCTAAATCGCGGAAATTCGCCTTTACAAAAGTAAATTGAGGGCCAGTTAACTTTTCTGCCTCGGCTTCAGCGTCCGCATCCTGGTCAAAACTGTAGAGGTGGCCGGTAGTGAGCTTTTCCAGAATGCGGGCCGAGTGCCCTCCCCCACCGAACGTCACGTCGACGTAGCGGCCGTCGGGCTGCAGGTCGAGTGCGGCCAGGCATTGGGCCAGCATCACGGGCCGGTGGTAGGCGGTATCGTTGGTGTAGTCGCTCACGCAAGGGCTCCGCCTAGCGACGGGGTTTCAACTGATAAAAACTTTTGCGCCAACTTACTAAAGCTCTGCTGGTCCTTAATCAGGAACTCATCGTAGCGGTTGGGGTCCCAGATTTCGCAGCGGTTGCCTAAGCCAACGATAATAGCTTCCTTCTCGATGCCGGCATAGCGTAACATGCTGCGGGGTAGCATGAAACGGTTAATGGTATCAAGCTCCACTTCAGTCATTCCCCGGAAGAAGTTGCGCTGAAAGTGGCGGTACTCTTCGTTGAATTCGTCCAGGGCCATCACCTTCTCGTGAATCACGCGCCAGGCCGAACGGGGGTATAGTACGAGGCATGGCTCGAAGCCGCGCACCAGCACCAGTGGCTCCCCGACTCTTCCGGTAGATTGCCCTTGACTTTGGCCGGCAGCACAAGCCGCCCCTTCGGGTCAAGCTTGCATTCGTATTCGCCGGATAGCAGGTTCATGGGCAGACACCGCCAAAGGAAAGGTGGACGGTATTAGCAAATGTACGGGAAGGCTTTCAAAAACCAACCACGATTTACCATTTCCTACCACTAATCCAATACTGCCCTTTATCTATCCTCAGGGGCCCTTTCTGAGCTGATTTCAAATGCAGCAAAAGAGAAGATTGAGCGGGCCCTTCCTGACTATACCGAAGTTACGAGGAGCTTCCACGGAAGCCAATAGACCTGACACGGATAGTTTTCTTCCCCGATTTCGTACCTCCGGTGCCTAGATTTGAATCCTACCCACCGGGCCTGAGTCGTACCTTTGTGTTCGCAATGTCACGCCATTCTCCCTTCCGTCGTTTCGTCAGCCTGCTAATGGCTGTGCTGGTGCTGGCCGCCTCGGTGGGCCTCACCGTGCAGCGGCAAACCTGCCGGATGAGCGGGCGCAGCAAAGTGGAAATATCGGTATTGAGCCAGGTCACCTTGGTAGGTTGCCAGGGTTTGCAGGCACCCAGCTTAGCCGGGGCCGATGATGAATGCTGTGACTTCAGCAGCCACCTGCACAAGGTCGCGACGCCGGTGCACAAGCTGGCGGCGAAGGTTCCGGTGCCGGCCCCATTGCTGCTGGCCTGGGTGCCCAAGCAGGTGTGGCCGGGGCAAGCCCTGGTGGTAGCGCACGCAGATGTTGAGCCGCGCTGGTTTGCCGCCGATGCTTCGCCTCCCCCACCGGGCGGGCGCGGGCTACTGGCCCTGGTCTGCACCCTCATGGTTTAGATATTCTGGAACGGGCCACGGCGTGATTGCGCGTGGCTGAGCAGCCGTTGCTTTCAACGGCAATACTTCCAGAACCATCTAGCTACCAGACGCCATGACTACTATTCGCGGGGATTCCCGCTGCTTGCATTTTTTACGTTCTTATTGGGGTGGCTGCGGCCCGGCATTGTCGGGGCACAGTCGGCCACCATTGCCCCGGTGCGGGGCGAAGTCACCGAGGCCGGCAAGGCCACTCCCCTACCCGGCGCCGTGGTGCGCTGGCTACTTGATGCCGCCGAGGCAGGAGCCCCAACCACTACCGCCATTTCCGATGCGGGAGGTCGCTTTACGTTGGCTCGGCCTGCCCGTGCGGCATCGCGGCTGGTGGTGCAGGCCCTGGGCTACGGCGCTGATACGGTGGCCGTGCCCACCACCGGCGCCCCTACCTCCGCGTGGCGCTGCGGGCTGGTCAGGAGCTGGGCGAGGTAACCGTGACAGCCCGTGGGCCCGCGTACTCGTCCATCACGCCGGCCAACGTGCAGGTGATATCGGCCCGCGACCTGACCAAATCGGCCTGCTGCAACCTGGCCGAAAGCTTCGAAACCAACGCCTCGGTAGAGGTAACGACCTCCGACGCGGTGTCGGGGGCCAAGCAGATTCAGCTGCTGGGGCTGGACGGCAGCTACTCGCTCCTCACCGTGGACAACCAGCCCGCCCTGCGTGGGCTGGCCGCTCCCTACCGGCTCGGCTATCTGGCCGGACCCTGGATTGAGAGCATTGAGATTATCAAGGGCACGGGCTCGGTGGTGAACGGCTACGAGGCCATTTCGGGGCAGGTGAACGTGAAGTTGAAAGAGCCCGACAAAACAGATCAGCTGCTGTTCAACATCTACGGCAACGACTTGGGCAAGCTCGATGTCAACCTGAACGCTTCGGCCCGCATAAACCCCAAGTGGAGCACGGTGCTGCTACTGCACTCCGACCACCTGGGCAACCGCGTGGACCGGAACGACGACAAGTTTCTAGACTTGCCTTTGGCCACGCAGTTCAACGCGTTCAATAAGTGGAAGTACATTTCGGGCACCGGCCTTGTGAGCGAAGTTGGGCTGGGCGCCTTGCGCGAAACCCGCCAGGGCGGCCAGGTGGGCTTCCGCGATACGGGCGCAGCCGACGCCTACTTCCAGCACTACGGCACCACGCAGGCCACCACCCGCTACACCGGCTACGCCAAGACTTCCTACACCTGGCCCACCCGCCCGTTCCAGAGCCTAGGCCTGTTGCTCAGCGGGACCGACCACGATTTTACTTCGGCGTATAGCCCAGCCTACTCGGCCGTACCGGCCACCAGTCCCCGCACCTACGATGGCACGCAGCGCACGGGCCTGGCCACCCTGCTTTTTCAGAGCGTGCTCGGCAACACGGCCCACGTGTACCGCGCTGGCCTGAGTTTCCTGTACGACGACTACCGCGAGGTTTTCCGGCAGGGCTACAACGACCTCACCGAAACGCCGGCCCAACGCTACGCCAACGAGCACCGCAACCGCCGGGAGCAGGTGCCCGGTGCCTTTGCCGAGTACACCTATCAGAACAGCCGCAACCTCACCTTCGTGGCCGGCCTGCGCGCCGACCGCCACAACCTCTACGGCTGGCAGGTGACGCCGCGCCTGAACGTGAAGTACGACGCCGCCAAGAACACCGTGCTGCGCGTGGCCGCCGGCCGGGGCTTCCGCGTGGCCAACCCCATCGCCGACAATGCCGCCATGCTGGCCAGCGCGCGGCAGTTCCGCATCGGCAACAACCTGCGGCCCGAGCGGGCGTGGAACGTGGGGGCAGCGCCACGCAGTACTTCACGCTGCTGAGCCGACCGGCGACGTTTGTGGTTGATTACTACCACACGGAATTCGACAACCAGGTGGTGGCCGATATGTACAGCGAGTCCCGCTACGTCATCATCGGGAACCTCGCGCCCGGCGGCCGGTCATTTGCCCGCAGCCTGCAGGGCGAGCTGCAAGTTGAGCCGCTGAAGGGTCTGCAAGTGAAGGGCGCCTACAAATACCTCGACGTGCGCACCACGTACGAAGGCAGCCTTCTGCCCAAGCCCTCACCCCCGCCCACCGGGCGTTTGTGAACCTGGGCTACGCCAGCGCCTTCGACAAATGGCGGGGCGACTTCACGGTGCAGTGGTACGGGCAGCGCCCCTGGCACACATCGCCAGCGACCACCTGCACGGCTCCGGGCAGGACTATAAACCCGAAGTTGCCCCCCGCTACGCCTTGCTCAATGCCCAGGTCACGCGGGCTTTTAAGCGGCTGGAGCTGTACGCGGGCGTCGAAAACCTGACCAACTACCGGCAGGCCAACCCCATTGAAAGTGCGTTTGCGCCCTTCGGCCCTAATTTCGACGCGGCCATGGTGTGGGGCCCGGTTTATGGCCGCCTCACCTACGCCGGCCTGCGCTACCGCATCGAGTAGCAAGCGGCTCCCAACCGCTCAACTTTTTGCGGCCGCAATTTTGTTATAGCTGCTCCCAACCAACATCTGCTAATTCCCCATCATGAAATTCCTGCTCGCTCTCCCGCTGTTTGCTTTGCTCAGCTTCAGCTCAAACGCCCAGGCACCCGCCACGCCCGCTGCGCAACCCAAAGTCGCCGGCTCGGCCACTGGCGCCACAGCCCAATTCAAGACCTCGGCCGTGTGCGACATGTGCAAGGCCCGCATCGAAAAAAGCATGGCCTACGAAAAAGGCGTGCAAAGCGCCGTGCTGGACGTGTCCACCCAAATGCTGACCATCATGTACAAGCCTGACAAAACCACGCCCGCCGCCTTGCGCAGTGCCGTGCAGAAAACCGGGTACGACGCCGACGACCAGCTAGCCGAAGCCCGGGCCTACAACCGCCTGCCCGATTGCTGCAAGAAGACCAACAAGGTTCATTAATCCAGACCACGGATTGGCGCGGATTTTAACGGATTGCACGGATTTTGTAGCCGATTAATCTTCGCGCATAAACAAGAAAGGCCACTCTATGCAGTGCCCTTTCTTGTTTCCAGATTTCGGATTAGAGACGATTCACGCCGTCTACAAAATCCGTGGAATCCGTTAAAATCCGCGCCAATCCGTGGTTCATTCACCCTTTTGCCTGCCATAAGCGCCACCAGGGCAGATACGGCTGGTCGTGGTGCTCGTAGTGGTACCCAAAAAAGTAGCAGCTCACGAAGGCCCACACGTGGTGCCGAAACTGGCTGCGCGACTTGTGCGGGTTCTCCGGGTCGTGTTCGCCCCGGTGCGGTAGGTAGGTCCCGAAGAAGAACAGCTGCAGCGTGGCCAGGATAGCCGGTACCATCCAGAAGGCAATGACATTGGCCTGTGGAAACCACAGCTTGAGCACGTTGTAGGTGATGGCCATTAGGGCCACCTGCCACCAGGTCACGTAGTTCCAGGCAAAGCGCAGGAACCATGGTAGGAACCCGGGGTGCTTGCCATCGTGAAAGTCGGGGTCGTCGTGGGTGCCCACGTGGCGGTGATGGGCGTGGTGCTTGGGCAGTTGGCCGGGAAACCAGTTGTAGGCAAACAAGCCAGCCGCAATAGTGCCAATGGTGTTGTTGAGCCGCTTGTTGGTGCTCACGAGCCCGTGCATGGCGTCATGCGCCGTGATAAACAGGCCCGTGTAGAGGTGCATTTGGAGCAGCGCGAGCAAGTAGGGCGCCGGACTGCGCCAGTTGGGCTCATAAAACGCCAGCAGGAAGGTGAGCAGCGCCGCCCAACTCACAAACACCGTTGCCGCCACGGCCACGCCCTTCGTCCCCAGCGGCGCGGGGCCACGCGGCGGGATGCAACAACGGCGGACGAGGGAGCGGCAATGGGCATTAGTCGACTACGAAAATGGTGGCGCCTACAGCGGTACTGCTGCGGTGTGCCTCGGCCCCATCGGCCACCTGGTAGCTCATGCCGGGCGTAAGAATAAATTGGCGGCCATCTTCAAGCTCCGTGGTTAGCTCACCGTTTACTACCAATAGAAAATGTCCTTTCTGGCACCAGTGGTCGGCGAGGTAGCCGGGGCTGTACTGCACCATGCGCACACGCACCGGCCCAAACTGCCGGGTTCGCCAGGTGGCACTGCCGGTGGTACCGGCGTGGTTTTCCCCGGCAACTTCGGCCCAATTCGTAACCCCAAAAGGCAAATCCGTAATCTCCATGGCAGCGCGCGGGGCGGTTTCTACAAATTTAGCAGCCGGTCGCGCACCTGCTCCATCAGCCACATGGGCGTGCTGGTGGCCCCGCAAATGCCCACCGACTGCCCCGGCTGGAACCACTCCGGCTCAATTTCGCCCACGTTGGAGATGAAGTGCGTTTGCGGGTTGGTTTCCAGGCACACGTGGTAGAGTACCTTGCCGTTGGAGCTTTTGGTGCCCGATACGAACACAATCTGGTCGAACTGCGCGGCGAAGCGGCGCAGGTCCTTGTCGCGGTTGCTCACCTGCCGGCAAATCGTGTCGTTGGCGTTCACCTGGTAGCCGCGCCCCTCCAGCTCGTTCTTGATGTTGTAAAAGCTGTTCGTGCTTTTGGTGGTCTGGCTGTAGAGCGTGATGTTGTCGGGCAGCTCGTGGCGGAGCAGGCTCGTCGAGGTTTTCGAACACCACGGCGTTGCCGCTGGTCTGGCCCAGGAGGCCCAGTACTTCGGCGTGGCCGTGCTTGCCGTAAATGAAAATCTGCTCCTTTTTGTCGTAGCTGGTCTTGATGCGGTTTTGCAGCTTAAGCACCACCGGGCAGCTGGCATCAATCAGGGTCAGGTTGTTTTCCATGGCCATCTGGTAGGTGGCCGGCGGCTCGCCGTGGGCCCGGATGAGCACGGCTTCGTCGCGCAGCTCGGCCAGCTTGTCGTGGCAGATAATGCGCAGGCCGCGGGCTTCCAGGCGCTGCACTTCCTCGTCGTTGTGCACGATATCGCCCAAGCAGTACAGGTAGCCCTGCTCATCAAGCAAGTCTTCAGCCATTTGAATGGCGTATATCACCCCAAAGCAGAAGCCGGAGTTGGGGTCGATTCGGACGCTGAGCGACAATTTCGGCATAGGCCAAGGTAACCGGCAACCCACCCGCAAGGTTGCGAAAAGTAGACTGTCCTTCCGAAAATACGTGGGCGTGGCAGGGCTTAGATTTTTAAAAGGCTTGAAATCCTTTAAACCACTGAGCTACTTGCGCTGCCGCCGCGTTGCTGTGGAGCATTGCTGCAGCCAGCAAGGCTGTGGCATCGCCCCAATTCGAGCAGCCAACTCAAGGGCCTAAGCTGCTACGCCCGAGTATTTCCGGCCAGATACGAGCGGGCCGTGTCCAAATATAAAGAATAGGAGGTAATTTTTCCTTCCTCCGCGAATCTCTATTCAGTGGGCAGCTCTCAGTCTGGCCAGGCTCAAGAGCCTAACATGGGGCTGGTTTACTCGGCTACCTTGCTCAGGCGCTGGGCCTGCTCGTCGCTCACGTGCCCGCGCTCCACCAAAAAGTTGCGCACCGTGCGGAAAGCCTCCGCATCAAGCCCAGACTTGGGGTGGCTGAGGGCGGCGTTGAGTAGCAGCTCCTTGTCTTCGTCCACGTGCTTGCTCAGGCCCAGAAAGGCCGGCAAGTTGCTTTCCACGGAAAAGCGCAGGAAGCGGATTTCGGGGTTTTTGGGGTCGAGGCCCACGGCCTGCTCAAACGTGCGCGCCGCATCCTGCACGTAAGTCATTTTGTTGAACATGGAAGCGTCGCGGGCGCGGATGGCCTCGGCGGCTCCTTTGTAGCCCAGCACCAGGGCGTCGTCGTCGTTGTAGTCGGCCAGCAGCTTGTAGAATTTCTCGCCGGCGGTTTTGTCGGCAGCGGCTTGCTCGTAGTGGCGGCGAAGAATGGTGGGGTGGTAAGGAGAAGACACGTTGGTTTTTACTGGAATGGATGAAGAAATTTTGCCTGGCGCGGGGGCCGTGGCAACGGCGTCGTACCAAACAGGGCTGCCCGTGGGCTTTTCACCCATACGTAAGTCGGCGGCCAAAGACGCCGGCCCAGCGTTAACGGTACCAAATAACAATAGCAGACTAATAATCTTCATATGGGCAAAATTACGGAGCACAACAGTAGTGCCTTGCCCTTGGGCAAAAGCCGTGCTCAAAAAATGCTCAAATGCGCGATAAGCGGTACCGGAAGTAGGAACCCAACAGTAGCAGGATTTTGGTGTTGTCGGGCACCCGCACCCGCTCGCCCAAAATCCGGGCCGCCGGCAGCTTCTTTATTTTATAAAAGAGCTTGAGGTAGTAGACGTACGCCAGGTACACGCCCAGCTTGGCGCAGCGCGGCAGCTGCACAATGCCCTCGTAGGCAGCCTCAAAATCGGCCTTGATATCAGCCTCGATTTCGTGCTTGGTGGCGTCGTTGAAGCGCTGGTACACCACGCCGGGAAAGTACACGCGGCCCCGCTCCTCGTAGTCGGACCGGATGTCGCGCAGGAAGTTCACCTTCTGAAACGCGGCGCCCAGCCGCCGGGCCGGCCCGCGCAGCCGCTCAAACATCGCATCGTCGCCGTCGCAGAAGATGCGCAGGCACATCAGCCCCACTACTTCGGCCGAGCCGTAGATGTACTCGTTGTACAAGCCGGGGTGATAGTTCTGGTCTTCCAAATCCAGGGCCATGCTGTGCAAAAAGGCCTCAATGAACTCGCGGTCGATGCCGTACTGGCGCACCACGTGCTGGAAGGAATGCAGCACCGGGTTGAAGCTCAGGCCGGTGTCCAGGGCCTCGTAGGTTTGGCGGCGAAAGTCGGCCAGCAGCGCGGCCTTGTCGTGGTCATGGAACGTGTCCACTATTTCGTCGGCCCAGCGCACAAACCCATACACGGCATACACCGGCAGGTGCAGCTTAGGGTCGAGCGTGCGGATGCCCAGCGTGAACGAGGTGCTGTAGCGCCCCGTGATGAGCTTGCTGCACGCCAGGCTGGTGTCGGTGAATAGTTTAACGTGGTCCATCATTGAATGAGGAATGAAGGATGAGGAAGGAAGAAGGAAGAATTACTGGGTCAGCAATTCTTCATTCCTCACTCTTCATTATTAATTTTCTTTTATCACCTCTGCCGCCACTACCTGCCCGGAAATCAGCGACGGCGGCACGCCCGGCCCGGGCACGGTAAGCTGACCGGTGAAATACAAATTACTGATTTTTTTGCTCTTCAAATTTGGCTTCAGGATGGCCGTTTGCTTGAGGGTATTAGCTAAACCGTAGGCGTTGCCTTTGTAGCTGTGATAGTCGGAGGTGAAGTCGCGGTGGGCGTAGCTGCGCTTGAAGACCACCGCGTCGCGGATGCTGTGGCCGCAATGCTGTTCCAGCCGGTCCATCAGCATATCGTAGTACCGCTCGCGGGTGGCTTCGTCGTCCGTGAGGTTGGTGGCCACGGGAATGAGCAGGAACAGGTTTTCCTGGCCTGCGGGCGCTACCGTAGGGTCAGTTTTGCTGGGCACCGAGGCGTAGAACAGCGGCCGGCTGGGCCACTGCGGCTGCTCGTATATCTCGCGGGAGTGCTGGTTGAAATCCTCGTCGAAGAACAGGTTGTGGTGCCGCAGCTTGTCGAGCTTCTTGTTCACACCTAAGTAGAACAGCAGCGAGGAGGGCGCCATGGTGCGCGAGTCCCAGTACTTCTCGTCGTAGTGGCGGTACTCTGGCTGCAACACTTCCTGCTCGATGTGGTGGTAGTCGGCGCCGGCTACCACGGCATCGGCCGCGAAAAAGCCGGTGGCCGTGCGCACGCCGGTGCTCCTGCCCTGCTCCACCACGATTTCCTTTACCTCCTCATTACAGCGGATTTCCACGCCCATTTCCTCGGCCAGGCGCACCATGCCTTCCACAATCTTGTGCATCCCTCCTTTCGGGTACCAGGTGCCCAGCGCCAAATCGGCATAGTTCATGAGCGAGTACAGCGCGGGCGTGTTCTCGGAAGTGGCCCCCAGAAACAGGATGGGAAACTCCACCAGCTCCAGCAGTCGCGGGTCTTTGAAGAAGCGGCGTACGTGCTTGTGCATGCTTTGCAGCACGTCCATCCGCACCATGTCCACGAGCAGCTTGGGGTCGGCAAACTCGAATAGCGAGCGGCTGGGTGCGTACACCAGGCGGTTGATGCCCACCTCGTATTTGTAGGCGGCCTGCTTGAGAAAATCATCGAGCCGGGCGGCGCTGCCGGGCTCGAAACGCTCGAACAGGTCGCGCAGCTCACTCATTTTAGCCGGGATGTCCACGGCTTCGGGCCCTTTGAAAATCACCTGGTACGACGGGTCGAGCCGCTGCAACTCGTAGTAGTCAGCCACTTTCTTGCCAAAGCGGGCGAAGTACTTGTCAAACACGTCGGGCATCCAGTACCAGGCTCGGGCCCATGTCGAAGGTGAATCCCTGAGCGCGAAACACGCGGGCGCGGCCGCCGGCACTCTCGTTTTTCGAGCACCGTGACGCGCCAGCCGGCCTGCGCCAGCGATGTGGCCGCGGCCAGCCCGGCAAAGCCGGCGCCGATAACGATGGCGTGTTTGGAGGTATCCTTCTGCAAGTGGAGATATTAAAAGTTCGGTTTAAGCGTCATGCCGAGCGGAGCCGAGGCATCTCGAATGGGGTAGTGAACCAATCGTCTGTCATGCTCAGCTTACGAAGCATCTTATCACGCCCTAACGAGCCGTCTGACGATGAGAAGATGCTTCCTTCATCAGCATGACAGACGATTGGTATTGCTCTCGTGGTAAAGATGCTTCGCAAGCTCAGCATGACAGCCGGCGTGAGCGAGATGCCTCGGCTCTGCTCGGCATGACGTTCTTTTTCGGATGACGTTCGTTATTAAACGGCAGCATCTTTTGATCAACCCGGTACAAAGTAAACCGCCGGCCCCGCGCCGCGGGTGCGGCAGCAAGGCCGGCGGCCAAGGTGTTCAGGCAAAAAGGTTAGTCCTCAACTGTTTCGGAGGTATCAGCAGCCGAGGCGCCTACCGGCGCATACACCTGCAGAGCCGATTTGAGCTCCTTGCGGGCAATGTGAATGCGGTTTTTCACGGTGCCGATGGGGATTTGCAGCTTCTCAGCAATCTCCATGTACTTGTAGCCGATGTAGTACATCATGAACGGCGTGCGGTAGTCGGTGCCCAGGCCGGCAATGGCCTCGTTGATGTCGCGCACCACAAAATCCGACGTGGCGCCGTTGTGGGTGATGTAGTTCTGGTCGGTGTTGAAATACTGGAAATACTCCGTCGAATCGATGTTGGAGCTGCGCTTGGTTATCTTGTTGTAGTTGTTGATGAAGGTGTTGCGCATGATGGTATACAACCACGCCTTCAGGTTGGTACCGGCTTTAAACTTGTCTTTGTTGAGCAGGGCCTTCAGGAGGGTTTCCTGCACCAAATCCTTGGCGTCATCAGCGTCTCGCGTCAAATTCATGGCGGCGGGCCGGAGGGTGAGCGAAATTTTCTGCACTTGCGAGGTGAATTCTAGCGAAGTCATGCTGTTTAGCTTTTCGTGGCCGATTGTTAAACAAATATACGAGCTTAAACCGAATTAGGCCACGGCCACCAAAAGAAATTTCACCGGCCCGGGCTATTTTCACTGGTTGACGCGGTAAGCTAAAAGGTAGGGCTACGCCCCCGGCCACGCACTTGCTGAATGGCCGGATTTCCTCGGGGAACGAACGCATTTACGGGCACGAACGGCCAGCGGATTGCCGCCCGCGGTGGGGCTTTAGGCCGTGGCCGGCGCCAAATTATTTTCTGTAATCATGGCCATAAAATCCGTCATCAGCGGCGGGGCCACAAAATTGGGCGGCAAAACCAGCCCTTCCTGGCGGGCCAGGTTGCCGTAGAGCACCACCCGGCCGGCGGGGCACAGCTGCTGCAGCTCCTGGGCAAACTCCCCGATGCGCGTGCGCTCGGGCTGGGTGGTGAGCACCGTCACCAAGGCATCGGGGTGGTAGAATTCGCACACCATGCTCAGCTCCTTGATGGGCATGTTCTGGCCCAGGTACAAGGTGTGCTGGCCCCGGCCCGCAGCGCGTAGTTCATGAACAGCAGCGCCACGTGGAGCTCGTGTTCGGGCAAAAACAACAGCCAACGCCGCGTCCCGGTCGAGCCCAGGGCCGGCAGCGCATCGGTGGCGGCGAGCAGCTTCTGGCGCAGCAGGTGCGAGAGCAGGTGCTCCTGCGACAGGTTCATGGTGCCGGCCAGCCACATCAGCCCAATGCGCTGCAGCAGCGGGTAGGCCACGTGCAGCATCATGTTTTCGAAGCCCAGGGTGCTGGTGGCTTCGTCAAACAGCTGGTTGATGCGAACCTCGTCGAAGGTGAGCATGGCCGCCAGCAGGGCATTCACTTGCAGGTGGTAGTCGTGGGCGTCGTTGCCGCAGGCCAGCACGGCGGCCTGCATGTCGGCGTCGCTGAGTTGAGCCACCTTCGAAATGCGCATGCCCCGGCCGCAGAGCGTGGTCACGTTGAGCAGGCGGCGCAGGTCCTCGTCGCAGTACAGGCGGATGTTGGTGGCCGTACGCACCGGCCGCAGCAGGCCGTAGCGCTGCTCCCACATCCGGATGGTGTGCGCCTTGATGCCCGAAAGCTGCTCCAGGTCGCTGATGGAGAATTGGCCCATTTTATAGTAGAAACAAGGACTCAGAAGAAAGTATAAAGCGGATAGCCACTAATTGTTTGAGGCAACTACTACCCCTGACTATTCCACAACGCTGCGGTTCTTCTCCTTTTTGTTTGCGGCTTGTTGGCGGGCCAGTGCAGGTACCTGGGCGATACCCAGAGCAGGCCAAATTCGGCCGAGCCGTCGCGCCCGCTGGTTTTGTGGTGGGTTTTGTGGGCCATGTTCAAGGCCCGCAGGTAGGTATTCTTCGATTTTTTCCAGAAGCGCAGCCGGCCGTGAATCAGCACGTCGTGCACGAAAAAATAAACGGTGCCGTAGGCCGCAATGCCCACGCCCACCCAGAACCACCAGCGCCCGCCATCGTCGCCGGTAATGAGCAGGGCCGCCGAAATGCCGCCGTAAATGAGAAAGAACAGGTCGTTGCGCTCCACCGGGTGCGGGTGCCGCACGTGGTGCGAGCGGTGCAGTACCCAGAGCGGCCCGTGCTGCACAAACTTGTGCATGAACCAGGCCCAAAATTCCATGAAGGCAAAGGTGGTGAGGGTGATGCCAGCGGCGGCCAGTATTGTCATGCGAAAGTAACCGGAGCAGGAAAGCGTTGTTTGGAAAGGACGCCGAAACGCCGCTCTGCTCCCGCCAATTTGGAGAGCAGAACGGCGTTCTGGTTTATGGGGCTACTAATAAACGAGTTTTCCCGCTACCAGCTAATCTTCTCCTTGCTCAGGAAGGCCGCGATGCCCTTGCGGCAGTCTTCCGAGCCGCGGGCTTCGGCGTTGCGCTGGGCGGCGTAGCGCAGTCCGTCTTCCAAGGCCAGGCTCGGGCAGGCGGGCCAGCATTTCCTTGGTTACTTCCATGCTATGGCCCGAGTTTTCGCGGCACAGGCGCTGGGCATAGGCGTGCACGGTGCCGGCCAGCTCTTCTTTGGTCGAGAGGAAGGTAATCAGGCCCATGTCGAGGGCCGTCTGGGCCGAAATCACGTCGCCGCTGAGCAGCAGCTGCTTGGTGCGGGCCTCCCCTATTTTGCGCAGCAAAAACACGCTCACAATGGCCGGAATGAACCCAATCTTCACTTCGGTGTAGCCAAACTTGGCCTCGGGCACGGCAAAGGTGAGGTCGCAGATGGCCGCCAGGCCGCAGCCGCCGGCCAGGGCGTGGCCCTGCACCTGCCCAATCACGACTTTCTTGAGGGTATAAATCTGGTGGAAGAGCTGCATGAGGTGGGTGCTGTCTTCCAGGTTGTCGGTGTAGCCAAAGCCCTGCAGGTCCTGAATATAGGCCAGGTCGGCGCCGGCGCAGAACACGTCGCCGGCCGCGCGCAGCACAATTACCTTGGCCGCCTCATCGGCTTCGGCAAAGTCGAACGCGTGCTTGAGCTCGGTTACCACGTCGGCGTTCAGGGCGTTGCGCTTGTCGGGCCGGTTGAGGGTGATGTAGCCGATGCGGTCCTGGGCTTCGTAGCGGATGTAGCGCAGGGCTTCGAGTTCGGGAGTAAGTAAATTTTCCATGGGAGGCGGGAACAGCGCGGGCGAAGGGTATTTCAAAGAGGTGCACCGTGGTGAAACAGTGGCATCCCTCAAGGCAATTAACGCAAATTTTTTGCCGGCGGATTATTTTACCCGGCCAGCCGAGTTACCACACTGCCGAAAGTGGTCGGGTACTGGCATATACGGTTTGATGGGCCGAGCCCGAAAACTTCAGTCCCCACAGAAAATTGAGCCGAAAAACAGCTTAACTGTAGCAATGCGAAACCAGGCGTGCCCTACTGCCGGGCCAGGGGCGGCCGGCACCGAAACGCGCCCTGCGCCGTGACGTCCCAGGTGCGGAAGCCGTGCGCCCGCAGGCTGGAATCCTGCCGGGCCACGTACCAAATCTTGCACGACGAGTCGAACACCACCCGCACCTGTGGGCCAAATACGGCCGCCACCGTCTCGGGCCTGAGGCGGGCGTTGCGGCGCAGCACCAGCACATCGAGGGGCGTGGGCCGGATGGCCGTTGAAATGCTGTTGGACACAAACCCGATGCGCAGGCCGCGCCACTGGGCCAGTACCACGGGGCCTGGCTTCAGGAACAGCCGGTCGCTGGCGCTGTCGGGGTCGGCGAGGCGCCGGACGGGAATGGCGCTGCCGCGCCAGCCCACCGAATACCTCGGGTGCTTGGCCTGGCGCTGAATGAGGCCGGGCAGCAAGCGGTAGGTGCGCTCGGTTTCGGTGAGGGCCAGCGAGTCGGGCGTCACAAACTCGGCCGCCGCGCCCCGCCAGAAGCCCACTGCCGAACGGCGCGGAATGCTGTACACGATGAATTCTTCGGTGGGCGCCACGGCCCGGGCCTCCGCTATCCGCGTGCCCGCATACACCAGCAGCAGGCCCGCCGACCACCGCAGCCAGCCCAGGCGGCGGGTGTTGGCCCAGGCCAGCAGCGCCCCAATCAGCCCAAAAAGCAGCACGGTTTGCAGGGCCGTCACGTGGATTTCGCGAATTACCCAGCCGGACATCACGCGGCTCACCCAGAAGATAAATTCATTAAAAGCCCACACCATGCCCTCGAACACCCAGGCCACGAACCGGGGCAACAAATCGAGCCACCCCTCGGCGCCGGCCGGCAGCACGGCGCTAAGCGCAGCAGCCAAGCCTTTCAGCCCCAGCAAGGCCAGCCCCACGTACACCGCGCCGCTCGAAATGGGCACGGCCACGAGGTTGGAAAACAAAAAGCTGAGCGGGAACTGATGGAAATAAAACAGCCCCAGCCCAAACGTGGCCATCTGCGCCGCCAACGACAGCGCCGTGGCCTGCCACACCAGCGTGAGAAACCAGCCGCTGCCGCGCCAGCCCCACTGCACCGCCTGGGGCTGCCAGGGCCGGCGCCGGGCATAGAAGTAGCCTTCCAGATCGAACCAGCGCACGATGCGCGGCTGTAGGTACACGATGCTGAGCACCGCCAGAAAAGACAGCTGAAAGCCGACATCGGCCACCAGAAACGGGTTGAACACCAGGAGCGCAAAGGCAGCCACGCCCAGCGTGTTGAATATCATGTCCTGCCGGCCGGTGGCCTTGCCCAGAATCACGAACGTGAACATGACCGTGGCCCGCAGCACCGACGCCGACAAGCCCGTGAGAAACGCGTAGCTCCAGATAACGGCCAGCCCTACCAGCGCCGACCAGATGCGGAACCCGCGCACCCGCCCAAACAGCACGCCCAGCAGCCACGACATGGCCGCGAACAGCAGCCCCACCTGCAGGCCCGACACCGCCATAATGTGCGTGGTGCCGGTAGCGGTGTAGGCCTGCTTGGTGGCCACATCCACGTCGTCCTTGATGCCCAGCACCAGCGCCGAAGCAATGGCATACTCGCGCCGGGCCTTGATGTAGTGCCGAAAAACGCCGTCGAGCCTGCGCGGCCGCCCGCATGCTGAGGGCCACCAGCACGTTGGGCGGCTCCACCCGCAGCACCCGGTACTGGTCGGGGTGGATGTACTGCTGGTGGTACACCTGCCGGTATTCCAGGTAGCGGCGGTAGTCGAACTCGCCGGGGTTGAGCGGGGCTTTGCTGGGGTCGGGATGGCCCCGAATGAGCCACACTTCGCCGTAGCCGGGTTGGGCTATGCTGGCCACCCGCGGCAGCGACACCCGCACCCCGCCGGTGGCCCGGCGCCAGCGGCCGGCCACGCGCACGGCCTGCACCCGCAGCGTGGTGGCATAGGTGGCGGCCCGCACCACCACGTAGTCGTCGACCACGGCCTGGTAGGACTCCACCTGCTCGGCAAAACGGTAAAGGTGGTCGGCCCGGCGGCTTTCGGTAGCACGCTGCGTGAGTGCGGCCCCGAGCACGGCTACCGCCAGCAAGGCCAGCGTGCCGGACGCATCGGTGGCGGCGGGCCGGCGCTGGCCCACGGCCCAATAAATAAACCCGGCTGCCAGTACGGTCAGGGCCGCCGCGTAGGGCCACGCTCGGGCCAGCTCTCGCCGAAGTAGAGGCAGGCCACAATGCCGGCAATCAGCGCGGGGTGTACCGCACAAAGGGAAAGCTAGCCCAGGTTATCACAGATGGCAGAAGGCGGAAGAAGAAGAATATATTGAGCTGGCAATGTAGGCTTTCGCAAAGCAACGCACTTTCTCCTAACGCTTTCCGGCAGCAAGCACTTCACACCTGTCCCTGCGATTAGCTCAACTTATGCCATTGCAGCAGTCTTTTCCTCAATGCTTTGTGCCACCCGCTTAAAAAAGGCATTCGATGGGAAGCAGCGAAGTCGCTTATCTGGTTTTGCAACACTTCCACGGCGGCGGAGTCCCCGGCCACAAGGGCAAAATGCAGCTCCACCAGCCAGATATGCACCTGGTAGTAGTCCAGGAGCCACGTGTGGGTTTCCAGACTAAACAGAAAGGCCGACCGCACAAAGCCCGGGGTGTCGCGGCCGGTGCGCAGCAGGGCCACGGCCCGGTAGGCTCGCAGCAGCTCGTTGTATACGTTGTGCTCCAGCGTCGCCAGTTCGGGAAATTCGGCCGCGGTGAACTCCAGCCACGCTAGCAGCGCCTCAAACTCACTGGTCAGGAAGAGCGCTGCGGCCACAAAGAAGTAGTAGCCCGCCGGAAACATGTTGTAGAAAGCGGGCAGCGCCTGCACCGGCATCATGACCCGGGGAACCGCCGCCGCATCGGCCTGCAAGCGAGCCAGCAGCGAAGCGGGCACCCGCCGGTCGGGGGCATCATGCCAAGTCGCCATTATTTCGGCCAGAGCCCGCCGGCCCCGCGGAAACGCGTGGGTGTCGGCCGGCACCGGCAGGGCCCGCAGGTGCGCCAGCCGTGCGCGCCAAGCGGCTTCATCTTCCGCCAGAAATTCGCCCAGAAACAGCACCGCGTGCCCAAACAGGCGGGCTTGCGCCGTGGTCTTGTGGCGCAGGTATTCGGCCACTACTTCGCCGTAAGCGCCGTTGAGGTAAGCCAGGTCCACAAACGATTCGACGAAAAACTCCTGCCCGGCGGGGTGGGCGGCCAGCCGCAGAGCCAGGTCCGTGGCGGGACCGTCGGGCGTGGCCGGCCGCGTGACGCGGCCCAGAAAGTAGCCCAGCAGCAGGCGCTCCGGGTGGGCCAGCCGGTCCATGGCCAGCAGCTCGGGAATATCGGTGGGCGCGCTCGGGGTTTTCGTGCGCACAAGGGCCGACACGGCTTCTCCAAAGGCCTCAAAATCGGCGTGGCCGGCGTAGCGCGCCAGCGTGTCGAGGGTGTAAAGGTGGAAGCCGCCTTCCTTTTCTACCAGCCCAAAAAAGCGGCGCAGCGTACTGGGGCTTATGCGCCGCCCACCGGAGCCCGCGGCTTTCTGCAGTTCGGCCTCGAGGGCATCGCAGTGGCTGGGGTAGCGCAGCGACTGCCCAAAACGGGCCGCGACGGCCTCGCGCAAGGCCGTGTGTAGTGGGGGAGTTAAACGAGGCACGGTAGATAGAAATAGGGTAGGTAATTATGCCAAAGAAAAAGAATTTCTTGGCCTTTGCACCAGGCAGTATTCCAAATAATCTTTGTTACGGTTGCTACAGCCTTTAGCTCAGCGTACTAGTGATTTTGGATATTTTGACTTCCGCCCCTACTGTTGTGCTTTGTTTTCAGTGCGGTCAGCGTAGGGCTGGCGTGTTCAGCTACTGCTTGAACTGTGGAGGGACCCGTTTCCGGTACCCCGCTGCTTCCACCAGCGTTCTGAAGCCCGCAAAATCGCGGCCCAAGTCGCGGCGGCACACCCGCACCTACGACTTCACCCCGCTTCACAAACGGTCCGGCAGCCTACTTTCCGGTTCCTGGCCGCTGAAAGTGCTGTTCTTTCCTATCTGGCTGGGTCGTAAGCTATTCCAGCGTCTTTTCAAAAAAGGCTAATAAGCTCCTGTTTGAGTTTGCTGGAACGAGGTAGCGACGCAACATTTTGCGTCTCGGCATTCGCGCCGTTAGCACAACATCGCTCAACGACGAGACGCAAAATGTTGCGGCTCTACCTGGTTTCAAAGACCAAAAAACCAGACAGCTTCTAACTCAATTCCGGATGCCTTTCCGGCCTTGAGCCGTCTGGTGGGCCGAAGTCGTTTATTTGGGTAGCGCTGGTGCTGCTAAGGTGCTTTCCTTGGCTCAAGTTGCTTATGGCCCATCGGCATTTGGCCTGACGGTTCTGCTTACAGATTCGGCTCGGCGCTATCTTGGCACTTCAAACAGTGCCGCTGCCCATGCTTTCCCTCCTGCGCCGCCTCAAGCTCAGCTACTCCGTCTACAACGTGTTCCAGCGGCGCAAGCTGGTGCACAACCAGGCGCTGTACCAGCGGCTTGGGCTAAACAAGCGCTACTTCTCGCCCATCAGCAGTCGCGACTTTGCGCACCTGCCGCCCGCTGCCGGCCTGCCGCCGGTACCGCCCCTGGCCGCACGGCTGGCCGGCAGTGCCGCCTTCCTTGCTTTACCGCCCGAAAGCCAGGCCAGCCTGCTAGCCTTTGAAGACAACGGGTTTGCCATTCTGCCCGGCTTTTTCCCCGCCGAAGCAGTCGATGGCATCAATCAGGAGCTGGCCGGCCTCGTTGCCAGCAAGCAGGTCAATCTGCGCTACCGCAACAAGTTCATGTTTGCCTTCCGGAAATCGGCGCGTATCCGTGCGGCCGGGGAAGGCGCGCTGCGGGCACTGGTCGCGGCCTTGCTCGGGCACGAAGCCACACTGTTTCAGAGCATCAACTTCCTGAAAGGCAGCGAGCAGCGTACGCACTCCGACAGCATTCACATGAGCACATTTCCGCTGGGCGGTTTGGCAGCCGCATGGGTGGCCCTGGAAGACATCACCCCCGACAACGGCCCCCTGCACTACTACCCCGGCAGCCACCGCCTGCCGTACTACCTCAACGCTGACTACGCCAACGAAGGCACCTCCTGGCTCAACGGCGACAAAGAGTACACCCAGTACGAGGCCACCATTGCCCGCAAGATTGCCGAGACCGGCCTTGAGAAGCAGATTTTCCTGGCCCGCAAAGGCGATGTTTTCATCTGGCACGCCAACCTCATGCACGGCGGCGAGCCTCACCTGGACAAAGCGCAAACCCGCAAAAGCATGGTGTTCCATTACTTCAGCCGAGCGCACATCTGCTACCACGAAATCACGCAGCGCCCAGCGTTGCTGGGGTAGCGGAGAGTGTTTTTTGTTACTGCACGTCCGGGACCTCACCCCGGCCCCTCTCCAAAAGAGAGGGGTGCCTGACGTTATAGTAATCGAATGAAAAGGCCCGGCTCAATTGAGCCGGGCCTTGCTATCTTGAAATTAAGCTAACCCCTGTGCCTTGGCTCCCCTCTCTTTTGGAGAGGGGACGGGGGTGAGGTTCCACGGGTTGAGCTAACCCGCTACCCCAGCACCATTTTATAGTGCTGGATATTAGCCTCCTCGAACATCTCACCTTCTTTCCGGAAGCCGTGCCGCTCGTAGAACGGAACGGCGCGCGCTGCGCATTCAAATACACTTCCGCGTCGGGAATCTCGGCTTTAACGTCGGTCAGCACGGCGTGAAGCAGCGCGGCACCAATCTCCTGGTTGCGGAAATCAGATAGCACCGCAAAGCGCTCCAGCTTCACGCCGTTGTCGGTTTGGCGCCAGCGGGCGGCGCCGGCGGGCGTGCCATCGGCAGCGCGGGCCAGGTAGTGGCGGGCATCGGTGCGGTCGTGCTCGTCGTGCTCTTTGGAGGCGGGCACGCCTTGCTCCTGCTGAAATACTTTTTCGCGAATGGTAAAGGCAGCGTCGAGGTCACGCAGGTCGGTGATGCGGTAGGCAGTTGCAGACATAAGGCGGAGGGGTTAAAAATTTGTCATCCTGAGCACAACGAGAGACCTTATCAGCTTGAACGACAATTGTTCAGCCGTAATAAGGTCCTTCGCTGCGCTCAGGATGACGGACGTTGAAATTAACAGCAATTGGGGACTACAGGGGCTGCTCCTGGTTCACGGGCAGCTCAGCTTCTACCTCACCCGGGGCTGCGTCGAGCATGCCTTGCTCGCGCAGGCGCTTTTCGTGCCGCTCGTCGCGGCGCTGGGTGCCGTTTTGCTGGGCCTGGCGACTCATTTCTTCGGTGTCGTACTTGTCGTACGCCTCCACGATTTCCTTTACCAGGCGGTGACGCACCACGTCTTCCGACGTCATCTCGACGTAGCCGATGCCGGGCACGTTCTTGAGGATGTCCATGGCCTGCATCAGGCCCGATTTCTGGCGGGTGGGCAAGTCAATCTGGCTGCGGTCGCCATTCACCATCACCTTGGCCGTGGGGCCCATACGGGTCAGGAACATCTTAATCTGGCTCGGCGTGGTGTTCTGGGCCTCGTCGAGCAGCACAAAGGCATTATTCAGCGTGCGGCCGCGCATGTAGGCCAGCGGGGCGATTTCGATGATTTTGTTTTCCTGAAAAAACTTCAGCTTTTCGGCCGGAATCATGTCTTCCAGGGCGTCGTAAATCGGGCGCAGGTAGGGGTCTACCTTCTCCTTCATGTCGCCGGGCAGGAAACCCAGGCTTTCGCCGGCTTCCACCACGGGGCGCGAGATGATGATTTTCTTCACCTCCTTGTTTTTGAGCGCGCGCACGGCCAGGGCCACCGAAATGTAGGTTTTGCCCGTGCCGGCGGGGCCCAGCGTAAACGTCAGGTCGTGGGCCATTACCGTGTCGACGAGCTTCTGCTGGTTGGCGGTCTTGGCTTTGATAACGCCGCCCTTGGCGCCAAACAGAATAACGTCGGGCGAGGCGGCCAGCACCCGGCCTTCGGCCTCCTCGCTGGTGGCGGAGAGGTATTGGTTCACGGTCTTGTCGGTAATCTGACCGTACTGGTGGTAGTGCTCAATAAGCGAAGAAAGCAGGTCGTTGATGCGGGCAATGACTTCCGTCTGGCCCTGGATTTTGATTTCATTGCCCCGGCTGATGATTTTCGACCCGGGAAAGGCCGCAGCCAGCATGCGAATATTTTGGTTGTCGGGGCCGAGGAAATCGACCAAAGACATGTTTTCGAGGATGATGATTTTTTCGACCAAGTTGGAAGAGAGGGGAAAGAAGAAGGGTGACAAAAAACAGCCCGTTTTCGCCCCAAACCGGCTACTTTTGCCCCGGTTCGGGCGAATGAACAATACTACGAAAAACTACGGAACGCGGGCATGGGGTTGATAACACTGCTGACAGATTTTGGCTACCGCGACCACTACGTGGCCGCGCTGAAAGCACGACTGCTGCAGCTGGCTCCGAGCACGACCGTGGTCGACATCAGCCACGGCGTCGAACCCTTCAACATCGCGCACGCCGTTCACGTTCTCCAATCCGTATTTCGGGACTTCCCGCCCGGCACGGTGCACGTCATCGGCGTCGATGACCACGGCGCGGGCCCCGAGCCAGGCTGGCAGGCCGCCCTGTTTGAAGGCCACTACTTCGTGGCCGGCGACAACGGCATTCTGGCCCTGCTCACCAACGGCGCCCCCGAGGAGCTGGCGGCCCTGCCCGCGGCCGTGACCCTCGCCTACCCGCGACGTGCTGCTGCCTGCCGCCGTGGCCCTGGCTCAGGGTGCTCCGCTCGCCAGCATCGGGCCCCTCGTCAGCACCTTCCACCAGGCTCAACAACCGCCAGCTGCGCCTGCAGGACCACCGCATCACCGGGCACGTGGCCCACGTGGACCACTACGGCAACCTCGTCACCAACATTTCGCGCACGGCGGTGGATGCCGTGGGCCACGGCCGCGACTTTGCCGTGCACTTCGGCCGCGACGTGATAAAAGAATTACACCCGCATTTTTCGGCCGTGCCGCCCGGCGAGGCCGTGGCCGTGTTCAACAGCCAGGGCTGCCTGTGCCTGGGCATCTGCCAGGGCAATGCCTCGGAACTGCTGGGCCTGCATTTCGACTCGCAGGTAGACGTGCGCTTTCCAGTAGAATAACGGCTCAACGTACCAAGTAAAAACGAAAAGCCCCGGCTCAATTGAGCCAGGACTTTTCGTTTTTCTGGAATTAATAGTTGACTATTTCAGGGCGCCTTTCAAGTCGTCTGTGGCTACGCCCTGGGCGTCTTTGGCTTCGGGCACTACGGCGGCCATGCCGAAGAATTCGTGGGTGGTGCCTTCGTAGAGCTTGTAGTTGACTTTTACGCCGGCGGCGGTGAGCTTGTCGGCCAGGGT
The DNA here is from genome assembly GCF_042665855.1 of Hymenobacter humi. Classification (NCBI taxonomy): domain Bacteria; kingdom Pseudomonadati; phylum Bacteroidota; class Cytophagia; order Cytophagales; family Hymenobacteraceae; genus Hymenobacter; species Hymenobacter humi. Next base: position 3,454,219 of record NZ_JBHTEK010000001.1, read on the forward strand.
CTTGCCTTCGCTCTTGAGCGGGTCGTAGTCGGCGGCGATGATGGTGGTGGCGGGCAGGCCTTTCAGGTTAGCGGCCACCAGGTTCACGCGGGGGTCTTTGCCATCGGCGGGGGTGCGCAGGTAGTTTTTGAAAAACCAGCCCATGCCGGCTTTGTCGAGGGGCAGGTAGCCGGCCGTGCTGGCCTGGTAGGAAGGCGTGTTCTGGTCGTAGCCCGCAATGGGGTACACGAGGAGCCTGGTACTTGGGCAGGGCCACTTTGCGGTCGCGGGCCAGCATGCTCACGGCGCAGGCCAGGCCGCCCCCGGCGCTTTCGCCGGCTACGGCCACCTTGTTGGGGTCGCCCTTGATGCTCGCGGCGTTCTTCAGCACGTATTGATAAGCGGCGAAAGCGTCGTCGTGGGCTGTCGGGAATTTATGCTCCGGGCCTTTGCGGTACTCCACCGACACCACCACGGCGCCCACCTTCTCGCACAAGGCCTGGGCCGAGGCCGCGTAGGTGTCGTTGGTGGCAATTACCCAGCCGCCGCCGTGGTAGTACACGATAACCGGGTACGGGGCCGCGCCGCCTTTGGGCGTGTAGATGCGCGCTTTCACACCGGGCATGAGCGTTTTGCTGGCAGTGTCGCAGTTCAGGGGCGGCGTGGGAATGTTGCTGACGCGCATCTGCTTCATGGCCGCGTCGGCGGCGCTGGGCTGCTTGCGGGCCTGGACAGCCGTGAGCTGGGGCAGGGGCTTGTTCTTGAAGCTCATGAACTGCTCAATCACGGCCTGCATCTCCGGCTTGAGGTTGGGGCCCCAGGCGGGCTTGGGGCCGGTGGGCTTCACGGCGCTAGCGGTGGTACCGGCGGCATTGGCCGTGGTCGCGGCGCTGTCCGAAGCTGCATTGGTTTCACCGGATTCGACGGTAGTAGTTTTGTCGGTTTCGGTGGCTGTCGGCTGGCTATTGCAACCGCCGAGCAGTAGGCCTCCGGCCAGGGCTGGGGCAGCCAGCCAGGCCGAGGCAGATGAAGAGAAGGAAAGGAATTTCATGAAAGTGTTTGGTTTTAAGGCTAGAAGGATTGGTTAGAGGGGCTTTACGGCTGGAAGAACCAGATGTTAGTACTATGTCGTTTTTATATAGCATTTCACCGCCCGAAATTGTTTTGTTTATTCATAATTGCTCCCGCCGCTCCAGCTTCTCGCTGCTTCAAGTTCCCAGGCCCATTACTCTCATCCAACGCATCCCAATTGAGCTGAAGTGTGGCTTCCGCTCGACAAAAAAGCCAGGCCTCGATTAGAGAAGCCTGGCTTTTTCACTTGTCGGTAGCTCAATTTCTCCGGCGCTACTTTCCGGAGGTCGTGGTGCCGGCAGCCGCATTGGCGCTGTCGGCCGAGACGGCAGTAGCGGTGCTGTCCGAAGCTGCGGTAACTTCTTTGGGAATTACGGTCGCGGTTTTGTCGGCTTCGGTGGCGGTGGGCTGGCTGTTGCAGCTGCTCAGCAGCAGGCCACTGGCCACGAAGGACAGGGCGATGAGGCGAAATGAAAGTCGTTTCATGAAAATGGAGGCGTAAGAATGTATACGATGTGTGGCTGACCTTTACGGGTGCTTCCGAATATGAGTTGGCTGCACCGTAGTAACCGTTGCAGCCAACCTATCCAGCCCAATTTTTCTTAATTGCCTTCTATGCTCATTCGCGTTGTTCGCATGACCTTCGGGCCCGAACAGGTGCCGGCTTTTCTCGCCCTATTCCAGGCATCCGAAAACCGCATCCGGCAGCAGCCGGGCTGCCGCCACCTCGAACTGTGGCAGGATGCCGACAACCCCGCCGTCTACTGCACCTACAGCCACTGGGACGATGCCGCGGCGCTCGACAACTACCGCAAATCCACCCTTTTCGGGGAAGTATGGCCGGCTACGAAGCGGCTTTTTGCCGCGACGCCGGTAGCCTTTTCGGTTACTCCGGTGTTGTAGCCGTACTGTTGTCTTTATACGAATCCTGCTGCCCTCGCCCTGCCCATGTCTCCCGACTACTTTGCTTTCTACGGCCTGCCCGAATCCTTCCACCCCGACGACGCGGCCCTGAAGCGCCAGTACTACGCCAAAAGCCGCGAAACCCACCCCGATTTTCACGCCACTTCCTCGGCCGAAAACCAGGCCGACATGCTGCACCAGGCTACCCTCAACACCGACGCCTACCGCACCCTGGCCGACCCCGACAAGCGCATGGCCTACATCCTGCGCCAGCACGGCTTGCTCGAGGAAGGCAAGCAGGAGCAGCTGCCGCCCGATTTCCTGATGGACATGATGGACCTGAACGAGCAGGCTCATGGACCTGGAAACCGCCCCCGACCCGGCCGCCGTGGCCCAGGTAGCCGCCGAAGTGCAGGCGCTGGCCGACACGCTGGACGCCGGCATTGAGCCCGTATTGGCTGGCTATGAAGGCTTACCGAGTGACCACCGGCCGGCCGCCCTGCAGCAAATCCGCACCTACTACCTAAAAAAGCGGTATCTGTTGCGCATACAGCAGCAAGTTGCTACCTTTGCAGCCCGCTCCTGATACCGGCAGAGCGGAAATGTTCTGAATTTGCCCAGATGGCGGAACCGGTAGACGCGTTGGTCTCAAACACCAATACCGCAAGGTGTGCCGGTTCGACTCCGGCTCTGGGTACTTTTTTGTAAATCTCCCGCCTCAAAACGGGTCAAACAGCCGAAAAACGGCCTCTCTGAGCAATTCAGGGGGGCCGTTTTTCGGCTTTCTGCATTTACCATTTCACAACCATTTAACAGTGGTAAAATCGATTTAACAGTGAACTACTCTGGTAAAATCAAATTGCGGTACCCGGTCCGGCAGGATGGCACCTGTGCGATTCGCCTGCAAATCATCATCGGCACCGCCATTTGGCAGATGAACCTCGAGTTGAGTGGCCGCCGGAGCTGTTCGACGAGGAGGCCGGTCGCTGCCTGACTTCCTCCCACCGGCCCGGCGCAGCGAGACCTACAAAGCCAGCGTGGCGGTGGCCGTCGGCCTGGCCGGCGGCACCGGGGCCCAGCTCGAGGCGCGGGCCCGCGACCACAACCTGCTCATCGGCCAGGCCCTGGCCAAGGCCAACGACATCTTCGTGACCTGGCGTCTGAGCAAGGAGGTGCTCACCCTCGACCGCTTCAAGCGCGACTTCGCCACCGAGGGCAGCAAGAACGACTTCATCGCCTACTTCCGGGCCAAGATTATCGAGCGCCACCGCAAGGAGAAAATCAGCGACGTGACCCGCAAAAATCACTTCAGCACCTTCAACGCCCTCTACGCCTTCCGGCCCAGCATCCCGTTCAACACGCTCACCACCGACTTCGCCGATGAATTCGACGCGTACTTAAAGAAATACATCAAGAGCCTGAACACCCGCTGGGGCCGGCACAAGGATGTAAAAACCTACCTGGCCCTGGCCCGGAAGGACCGGATGAAGTTCGAGGACCCCTACCAGGATTTCAAAAACCGCGACGAGCCCGGCAAGTGGAAGGCCCTCAAGCCGGCCGAGCTGGAAAAGCTCGAAGCTTACTATAAGCTGTGCGGCCCGCGCACGGTGCACCGGCGGGTGCTCTGCAAGTTTCTCTTCAGCTGCTCGTCCTCGCTGCGCCTGGGCGACCTGAAGCAAATCGGCCAGTGCACCATCGAGAACTACGAGCTCACCTTCAAGGCCCAGAAAACCTACTCGAAAACGCTGCGGGAAATGATGCTGCCGCTCACCCGCAAGGCCCTGCGCTACCTGCAGGATGCCCAGGAGGAAGAGGAGCAGACGGGATTTTACAACTACACCGACCAGTACTCCAACCGGGTACTGTGCGCCATCGGCAAAACCCTCGACATCGAGTCGCGGCTGCACCACCACGCCGGCCGGGAGACGTTTGCCACCGAGTTCATGCGGCGGGGCGGCAAACTGGAAGTGCTGCAGAAGCTGCTCGACCACGCCAAAATCACCACCACGATGAAATACGTGCACGTCGACAACGACATGAAGCGCGCCGCCATCGACCACCTCAACGCCCTCGACGAAGCGGCATAAGAAAAGCCCCAGGCGCAGCTGGGGCTTTTTTGGGAGTTAGGCGGCGAGCTTCCCGGCGCGGGCCTGCTCCAGCTCGGCCAGTAGCTCGCTGATGGCCCACCAGGTGTCGACCTCGTCGGGCGTCAGGCCCACGGGCTGGGTGCGCAGGAACTCAAAGAAGACCCGCCGGCATACCTGGGCCGGTACGTGGGCATCGTCGATAAGGGCATAGAATTTCTCCACCGCTTTCAGGGCGGGGGTAATGGTAGGGCAGGAAGCATCCACGGCAGCAGTCGTCATAGTAGAGATGGAAAGAATAAAAGCTAACTATAGAGGGTGTTACGGATTTATACGGTAGAGTTGTAACGCCTTAAACGCCCCGCAGCACCTCGTTTCGGAGAGCAAAGTACAACCTTTTACTAACTTACTTAGCAATAATAGGCCCCTATAACCTAATTATATTAGCCTATAATCTGCGGTGGACCGGTGCCGCCCATAAAAAAGCCCCGCTGGTGGGCGGGGCTTTTCTTTAGGAGCAGGCCGTTCGTCGTTTGGCGATGGACAAATCTGCCAGCAACTCCGAGATGGTCTCCAAGGTGTCAATCTCCCCAACGGATAAGGAAGGTTTCGTGCGTAAAAACTCAAATAAGACCCGGCGATTGGTGGCCTGCACGGCGTCCAAATCATCGTTCAAACCATAGAACCTTTCCATGGCAGCAGAGACGTCGGGTAAAACGGCCGGCTCGGTAGTGGTAGCAGTTGCGTTCATAATAGTGGAAGGAAAAGTGTTTGCGGCTTTCCAACGCTGAGAGAAAAAATTCGTCCATACTAAACTACTGTTTAGCTAGGGGATTTATATAATTCTTTGGCGTAATGCCCGAATTCATACCAACCGGGCACTTTAAAAATGAAAAATCCCGGCTTTGCAGTCGGGATTTTTCATATCAGTCCACTAGTATAAAGTCACTAGCGATAATTATAGCCTTTGCGTTGTCGGCCCGGGTCCGGTCGTAATTGTCGTTTGGCTTCCGATAACGTCATGCTATTTCCCTGGCTTAGCGAGTCCTTCCGATTGGGAGGCGCGACCACGACGGCCGCCGGAACCCGGGCGGTGGTGCCGCCAGCAGGTCGCTCGATGTCGCGGGCCTGCTGCGCGCCGGTGGCCACCAGGCGGTAGCTCACCGAGTCGGCAACGATTAGCATCGCTGGTTGGGGAATGGCCACCGAGTCAACAAACTCCGTGGCGTGGGCCGGGTGGTCCGGTCTGGGGTGCGCCTGGCTAGTGGCGTTAGCCAGCAGCAGGCAAATGCTCGCAAAGAGCATCAGCAAAATTCCTTTCATGCGTGTGAGCAGTTAGGGTGTGAATGGGTGATTGAGGACTCAAAGATTCCATTTTCACTATCTGCTCAAAAGGACACGAAAACTATGCGGCTAGGTACTTGGCCACGGTGCTCGGCGAGATGTTGCAGGCACGGGCAATGGCGCCATTCGACTTGCCCTCCCCTTTCATTAGCAGCACCTGTCTAATCAACTCCTGGCTTTTGGTCGGTGCCCCGAGCACGGTGCCCTTGGCCTTGGTGCGGGCCATGCCGGCTTTGGTGCGTTCGCTTAGGCGCACCCGCTCCTGCTTGGCAATGAGCGCCAGGATGGAAATGATGGCATCCTTGAACAGCCCGGTCGAATCCAGGTACTGCTCGGTGAAAGAACGGAAGCCCACGCCCCACTGCTCGAGCCTGGTTGAGGTGCTGCAGCGTGGCCAGCGCACCTTCCCGGCTGAAGCGGTCCAGGCTCCAGAACAACACCAGGTCAAACTTGCGCTGGTGGGCATCGGCGAACAGCTGCTGGAACTGGGTGCGCTTGGCCGTGCCACCACCGGACTCCTCTTCCGAGTACTCCTTATATATACTCCACCCGTGAACCTGGGCATAGCTCCGCAGGTCGGGCAGCTGGTTGTCGGTGGTCTGTCCTTTGTCTTTGGTCGACACGCGGGCGTAAATGGCTACCCTCATCCTGCTTTAATCTTTCTAGTTATAGGTGTCCTGTCAATCTTCTTTGGCTTCTCCCCAGTAGTCTCAACAAATCTCATGAAGTCAGTCATGCAGGAAAAGGCATCCATGCTCAATTTGAGTCTATTGAATAGCACCCGCCCCATCCTTACTTCACCTGGCTTCACCTCCTCGGCTGCCTCCTCCAAGGAAAGCAACCGTTTAAAATGAATAGTCACCGAATCATCATCATTGAGAGTAATCTGTACCCTTCGGTTGGGCAGCCTGTAAAGGATACCTGAAGGCTCAGTTCCTTCACGAAGTTTTACACTAGTACCGAAGTCGAGTTTATGTACAGTCTTAATCATTAGTGAGCGGGTGAAGTAGAAAAAGTATTCGTCAAATCTACTCCAATAATGGTCTCTTTATTGGAGGGAAAAACAGACCCCGAAAAACCACCCGCCAGGGCCGTTTTTCGGGGTCGATTTTTACACCCTTAATTGGAGGGCTATTTCGGCCGGATTTCCGACGCGGCCTTCACCTTCTTGAGTTTGTCCAGGTCGCGGTCCAGGCCGAACAAATCCTGCACGACTTCGAGGGTGGTGGCCCACTGCTCCACGCCCTGCAGCCGGCGGTCCAGATTTTCCAGCACCTGCACCAGGCGCTGCTCACTCGCCGCCCCGGCCCGGTTGCCCACAGCCTGCTCCTCGGCCGCGGCCTGGCTGCCGCCGTCGCTCGTGGCCCCGCCCTGGGCGTAGCCCTGCAGCCGGCGCCGCTCGAGCCAGCCTTCCACCTGCAGCACCTCGGGGTCGGCCCGCATCCACTCCGGAATCACGTACTCGTTTTTGTGCACCAGGCCGGCCACCTCAAACCCGCTGCCGTCGCTGAGCTTGCCGTTGGAACCGACGCTCATGCCGAGCATGCTCAGCATGCCCACATTCGCCCCCGGTACCACGCCGCCGTCGCCGGTGGCGCCGCCCTTGGCGAAGCCCGCAATCTTGGCCACGGCCATGCCGGCGCGCAGCGTGGCCAGCCCGCTCATGCCGATGCCGTAAATCGGGCCGGCGACCGGGCCGTAGCCGGCGGCGGTTTTCCAGTAGTCCTGAATTTCCTCCACCAGGGCCAGGCCGATGTTGTGCACGGCCATGGCTTTTTTGGCGACGGAGAATACTTTGAAGGCCACCGTCTGCTTGCCCAGGCTCTCCTCGAGGAACTTCACGTTTTCGGAGTTGAGGAATTTATCCACCTCCGTCATCTTCTTGTTGAACTCCGAGAGGCTGGCTTTTTCACCCTTCACCTTTTTGGTGTGGTCGGCCTCGTCCTTGATTTTATCGGCGTGCAGCTTCTTCCACGCCACCGACTCCTGGCCCACCTGCTGCTGAATCAAATCCAGCTCCCGCTGCATCGCGGCCTGCTTCACGGCGTAGATGGCGTCCTGGTACTGCTGCTCGGTGAGCACGCCGTTGGCCAGGTCAAGCTCGGCCTGCGCCACGAGCACCTCGGCGTCGGCATTCGACTGGGCAATCTTCTTGTCGATGTCGTCCTGCCGGCGCTTCTCCTCTTCCTCGGCGTGCTTGGCCCAGAGCTCGCGCAGGCGCAGGTCACGGTCGGCCACGATGGCGGCGACCTGCTCGGTGTAGTCGGCCTCGAGAGCGGTCAGCGCGTTTACTTTTTCGTGGCTTCGTCGAACAGCTTCTGCCGCTCCTCCTCCTGCCGGCGCATGGCGTCGGTGGTGCCCTTCTGCTCGAGCCGGCTGCGCAGCGAGTTGCGGTACTCCAGCAGGTTGCCCTCCGCCTTAATCCAGGCAATCATCTCCTTCTGCCGCTCCCGGTCGGCTTTGTCGCGCGCGGCCTGGGCTTTCTTCTCGGCACTCTCGCGGGCCTTCTTATCCTTGGCCGACTCGTCGGCTTCCTCCTCGCCGTTGCTGGCCGCCGTGCCCAGGCCTCCGCCCCCGCCGGAGCTGGTTTCGCTGGTCGACACGCTGACCCGGCGCACAATCTTGTTGTTTTTGTTCGACTGGTAGCCGTCGTAAAACGCCTTGGCCGCGCGGTTGCCACTCTCCAGCGCCACGTCGGCGGTGGCCTCGAGGGTCGACTTCAGGCCCTTGATGATTTTATCCTTGTCCAGGGTGAAGATGCCCACCAGCACGTCGCCCACGCCGCCGAGAATCTTCAGGGTGTCGTCGGCAATGGTTTTGAACACGCTGCCCACCAGCGCGCCCAGGCCGCCGAGCACGCCCCGCACCAGCTCACTCTTATTATAGAGGTCGATGAAGCCGTCGACGATGGCCGTGGTGACCCGGATGAGCAGGCGAAAGGGCGCCAGCAGAAAGGTCACGGCGCCGGCCAGGAACTTGGCCGCGGTGCTGGCCGAGTCGCCGTTGGAAGCGAAGATGCCCAGGCCGTCGATGACGTCGGCCATTTCGCTGTACATGTGGCCCAGGCTCCTCGCCCACCGAAACGAAGATGTCCACCACGGGCTGGCACTTGTCGAGCACCCGGCCCAGCCAGTCGCTGAGCTTGGTCAGGCCCTCGCTCACGAAGCTGCCCACGGTTTCCTTCATCTCGCCCCAGCGCATGCTGAGCGTGGCCATGCCGCCACCGGCTTTGCGCGCGGCCTCGGCCGCCCCGCCAAACTCGGAGTTCAGCTCGGCCAGAATCAGCTTCTGCGCCCCGGCGGTGTCGCCGGCCTTCACCATGGCCGCAATCTGCTCCTTCTGCTGCTCGGTAAACGTCACGCCCACGCGGGTCAGGGCCGTGATGCCCTTGATGGGGTCGTTCAGGGCCTTGCCCAGCTGGATGCTGGCGCCTTTCATGTCGGCCGGGCCGTCGCCGGCCATCTTGGTGGCCAGGTCCTGAATGGCAGGAATGGCCTCCTCGAACACGCCCTTCTTCACGTTCTTGAACGTGAGCAGCATGGCGCTGGCCCGGTTGGTCTCGTCGTCGTCGAACAAGGTGACTTTGGCGCGGGCCTCCCCGATTTTGGTAATTTCCGCAGCCGTCAGGCCGGCGGCATTCTTGGTGGCGTGCAGCGTGGCCTCGAGGTCGGCCGAGGCCTTGGCGCTGCCCATGAATTCTTCCTTGGCACTGGACAGGAAACTGAAGAGCTGCGAGACCAGCGCCAGGATGCCGCCTCCGGTGAACATTGCGAAGGCGTTTGCGAAGCCCTGCTTGAGAAAGCTGGTACCGGCGGTGGCGCCTTTCATCTCGGTGCTCACGCCGGCAATGCGGGTCTGCAGGGCGTGGTAGTCGTCGAGCATCTTCTTGCGGCCAGGGGCGTCGCTGTTCATTTCATGCAGCTGCTTTTCGAGCCTGCGCCGCCGAGGCCTTCATGTCCTTATAAGAGGAGTTGAGCTTCTGCCCGTTGAGAATCACCTGCTGGTTTTCCTTATTGAGCTTCTCAGTGGCCGCGCGCACTTCCTCCTCCGTTTGCACGTAAGTTTTCATTTCCGCGCGGGCCGCGCCCACGCGCTGGGTCAGCACCTGAAAGTCGCGCTGCAGCTGCTGCCGGCGCGGGTCGTCCTGGGTCATCTTGGCCAGCTGATTGTTCATCAGGGCCACGCCCGCGGCCATGTCTTTGATGCTGGCGTTGGCCTGCTCGGCGTTGAGTTTTATTTCAACTTCCCGTTGTTCGGTATTGGATGCCATGAGGACTTACCTTAAAAGTTAATAGTGGTTTCGCCGGGGATGGTGTTGGCAACTTTGGCAATGAGGACCGTCCCGTACAGGTCCAGCATGAGTTCGGAGAGGCGCTTGGTTTGGTGGGACATCTCCCGCGAGTACCAGTTGCGGGGCTTGCGGGTGTGGCGGCGCAGGCTGGCCCCGGGTTTTGCGAATCCGGTCGTAGCCGTCGTCGGCCTTTTTCACGCCCTTGCCCATGCCGCGGCCCACGCCCATGTCCACGAACTGGCCATACAGGGCATAGCTCAGGCGCATCTGCAGCCGGCCACTGGCCGCACCGACAACCTGCTTTTGGAAGCTGCCCAGCAGCGTGCGCGTGTCGGTGATGCGCAGCTTGAGCATGTTTTCGACGAAGCGCTCGACCGTGATGTCGAGCCACTTGTTGGCCAGCGCCAGCTGGTCGGCTTCGGGGTTCAGCTCCGTGCTCATAAGCGGGTGTAGCGATAGGTGAAGTCAGCCGTTTCCAGCTGGCTGCCGGTGGTTTTGAGCGTGAGCGACACCTGCTCCCACAAGTACTTGCGGTGGCTGACCATCTCCTTGCGGGCCGCATCGAGCGTGAGCAGGTCGGCCACCCGGAACTGCATGGTGCACTCCTTGCTCGTGGCCCGGTCCAGGAAGGCCAGCCACTCGCGGTGCCAGGTGGCGTACAAGCCGGCCTCGCCGTCCCAGTGCAAGCTGCTCTCCCCCACGCGGTCGCCCAAAAAGTCCAGGTTGCCCCAGGTGGCCAGCGGGTAGGTCTGCCGGAAGCTGTCGTTGCATAGGCCCCGGTCGAAGAGAAAGCGCAGGCCGCAGCGGCTGTCGTCGCCCACTTCGTAGGCCAGCGAGGCGCCCTTGGCCAGCACCGCCGGCAGCAGCCACTCGCGGCTGCCCGGGTCGTTGGCATCCTGCTCGCTCACCACGTGCAGCGTGCCGGCGCCGGTGCTGATGGTCTGCTGGCCGGCGCCCACGCGCAGCTGCACCCGGCGGTGTCGAGGGTCTTGTTTAGCTCGTCGTCCTCGAGCGCCATCTTCAGCACGAAGCCGGTCTGGGTCACGGCCGTGGTGCGGCTCTTCCCACCCACGCGCTCGCGGTACTGGCTATCGGTGATGACGTCGCGCAGCGCCCGGATGGATAGTTCGCGGCGCACCGGGTGAAAGCTGTACGCCAGGCCGAAAAACTTCTGCGCATCCACGAGCAAGTCGGCGATGGTGATGTCGGGCACGTGGCGGTTGACGGCGAAGTCGGCCGGCAGGCTGCCATCGGCGTTTTCCACGGCCCGGTCGGAGTAGATAATCAGGGCCTGGGCTTCGGGCTCGTCGAGCCAGGGGCCGCTCAGCGCGTAGCCCACGGCGCCGAGCACGCGCCGCAGCAGGGGAATGAAGCGCAGGAACGGCACCGCGGGGCTGTGCTTGCCGCCGGGCTTCAGGTCGTAGGTGCCGTTGTAGTAGTTCACCACGCCGCAGTAGTCAGTGGCCTTGTCGCCGTAGAAGCCGGCGTTGCGCAGGCAGGGCAGCGCGTAGTCGGCCTCGCTGGTGCCGAGCACCAGGGGCACCCGGCCCAGGCTCGAGGCTGGTGAGCGAGACGCCATCGATGCGGCTTTGCAGGTCGGCGGCGTCGGCCACGAAGTTGTAGGAGAACATGCGCTTCTCCTCGTCGCAGTCCAGGTACACCAGGGCGCCCACCCAGCGCAGCTGCCCGTCGATGTAGAATTCCACCGGCTCGGGCAGCACCCGCTCCCCTGCTCGGCGCGCACGTGCGGAAAGTTGAGCTGCTCGAGGTTGCCTTCGAAGGGCAGCCCGAAGGGATAGGAGATGGTACCGGGCACCGCCTCCGTGCTGAACAGCGGGCTGTTAATCTGCATGGAGATGGAGCCCGGCGCCAGCACCAGCCACCCTTTGGCGACTTTAAGTCCTATCATCAGTGCTAGAAAGAAGAGTTAAGGCCAGGACCCAGCGGGCCGGCGTAATTGACCTGGCCGGCGCCGAGCTGGGGCGTGTAGAGCTGCTCGGCCGGCGGGTAGAACTCGAACTCCTGGGTGAGCAGGGTTTTGCTCTCGTCGAGGATGCTGCTGTTCTTGGCTTTCACGTAGCCGGGCACCCAGCGCCCGTTATCGAGCAGCAGCACGCGCCGGGAAAGAAAGAAGTCTTTGGAGGCCAGCATCTGGGCGCGGGTACGCGGGCCGCTGGCCACCTTGATGACGTCACGCAGCACCCGGGTTTGCACCTCCGTGTCGCCCAGCAGCGGGTCGTAGTCGTGGGTGAGCGTCCGGGCGGCTTCCTCGCCGCTCACTTCCACGTCGAGCATGGCCTCGCCGGTGGCGGCATAGGTGGCCATGCCGCCGAGCGAAGTAGCAAACAGGAAGTAGCGGCGCTTGGGGTAGTGGCGCTCGTCGAGGACGTAGCGGCGCACCTCGCTGAGCACGGTCACCTCGTCGCCGCCGGTCACGAACACTTCCCAGTAGGCTACCCGCTTGGTGCCGGCGATGGCGGCGAGGCCCAGGGCCTGGTAGCCGACCGCCCGGCAGTACACCTCGTGCAGCAGCACGTCGTCCGGGCCGCCCAGGTTGATGGGCTCGCTGGTGCCATCGGTGTAGGTAACCCGCATTTGAAAGCGCATGCCGTTGCTGGCATCGCGCACCAGGTAGTACAGGTATTCGGGCTGGTCGGGCAGCGCCGTTTTAATGGGCGGCTCCCACGTCAGGAAGGGCATCACGGCCGACTGGTAGGTGTCGAAGAAGGTACCGCTGCGGGCCTCGAAAAAGCTGAGTCCGCCCAGTACCACGTAGTTCTGCAGCAGTTCGGCCGTGCCCGAGCGCACCGGTGGCTCGCCGAAGCTTTCGGCGTGCTTGAGGTAGAAGCGCCGGAACATGGGGTCGGCCCGCATCAGGTTGGTGGCGCCAACCGGCGGCACGTGGTGGCGCAGGAACACGTCGAGCAGGGCCTGCACTTCAAACACGGTGCGGCCCTCGCGGTCGGCCGGCTGCTCGAGCACACTGCCCACCTGCTCAAAGTCGCCGCTCAGGTAGTCCTTTTCAATCCAGACCTCGCACAAAAACGAGAGGTGGGGCTTGGTGGTGGGATCCTGGCGGTAGGCGCTGCCGGCGTCCAGGGCCAGGGTGATGGGGTTGCGCGACCAGAAAAACTGGTCGAGGTTGACCACCAGGCTGGACTTCCTTGGTGCAGCCCAGGATGTCGGTGATGACGCACGAGTGCGGGCCCGAAGGCAGGTCGGTGCGGGTGCGGCTGGTACTGCCGTCGTCCCACAGGTAGGTGTACACGCCGGTGCCCCCGCTCACCTGCAGGGTCACGTCGCCGCCGGCTTTCTCGATGACCACCACCAGCTCCGGGTTAGAGCCCACCAGGATGGTGGCCCGGGCGATGGCGCCGCTGGGCACGTCGGTGACGGCCAGGCGGTAGGTGCCGGCTTTGACCAGGCTGCGGTTGAGGGTGGTCGCCCCATCCTCCCAGAGGTAGGTGAAGGGGCCGTCCATGCCGCTGGTTTGCACCAGGATGTCGCCCGAGCTGTCGCCGTAGCAGGTGCAGCCCACCACTTGCGAGGTGAGCACGAGCGTGGTCGACACGGTGGTCACGCCGCCGTTGCCGTCGTGGAAGTAGCCCAGGCGGTTGGGGCCGTTCACGTAGACAAAGAACTCCTCGGTGGTGGGGCGGCTGTAGTCCTGGGGCGGGTCCATGGTGGAGCCGCTGCCCTGGTCGTAGGTATAGTCGCCGCCGAGGGGAAAGGGCACGCGCACCGGCACCCGGGTGACGGTGTCAAAGTCCGAGCGGGACGCGGCAAAGGTCTCGCCATACGACTGGTCGTAGTCGCGGTCGCCGAAGGTGCCGGTGCTGGTCCAGATTAACTTAAGGGGGATGAGCATCGGTTACTGATTAAAAGCGGCGGGATTGTATTTCAGGCCGGCATTGGCGGGCGCGATGATTTCAAAGTCGAAGCGGGTCCCGTACCAGGTGCCGTCGTGCAGCGGGCCCACGGCGTCGGCCAGAATCGAGCCGATGGGCCAGCGTATTTTCAGGTTGTTCTCGTACTCGTGGCGGGCGGCGGCCATCATTTCTTCGCCCGAGAGCTCGGTGCGGTCCAGGATTTCCCAGGCATCCACGCCGGCCGCTTTCTGCTCGAGCAGAAAGAAGGCACCCCGGCACTGGCGGGTGTAGTTGTCGCCGTTGTTGTCGGCAAACTGCGTCTGCAGGCTTTCGAGCACCAGCACCTGCTCGCCGGCATTGGGCTTGGTGGCGCCCGAGCAGGGTGGTCTGCATCTCCAGTAGGTCCATCTGCTTCTGCAGCGGGTCCACCGAGACGATGATGCGGGCAAAGCGGGGCGAGTCGTCGCGGTGACGGATGCGATGGTGCGTCGTGGCCAGGCCCTTGAACAGGGCCGCGTATTCGGAATTGCGCATTACGAGGGATTTTGGGACTTGAGGCGTTGGAAATCGACGGCGGCATCCTGCATGTCGGCCAGGATGAGGCGCAGGGGCTGGGCCGCGGTTTGCTGCACCGGGCCGAAGGCGCCGCCGGAAAGCTTGCGCAGCACCCGCTCCCACTGAGGGGCCTTTTGCGGGCCAGCGGTGGTTTCCTCCGCTTCGGCGAATACATCGGGAAACTCCACGGCCAGGCGGGCGCGGCAGCCGCGGTACCAGGTGAGCACGGCCAGCTTCTCGAGGTCGTTGTGCACGCCCGAGAGCAGGCGGGTGCGGAACTCCAGGCGGTGCTCGTTGAAAGGGACGCGCACGTCGCCGTTCCAGTCGGCACTTTCCGGGTTGGGGTTGCGCTTGCCGGGCCGGTAGAGCACGGCGATGAACTTGTCCAGGTGCTCGGGCCGGCGGTGCAGGGCGTACTGCACGAAGAAGGTGTCGGCGAAGATGAACTCGCCGAAGGTGACGTTGCTCAGGTGGGCGCGCGGGCCGTGCCAGGTGGCGGTGGGCTCGGTGCGGTGCCGACCCGGGATGCGCAGGGTGGGCAGCAGCGCGCCGTGAGCAGGTGGTCCTCGGAGGTGAGGAAATTCACCAGCGGCAGCAGCTGGGCCAGCACGTCGGCCGGCAGCCCGGTGAGCACAATGAGGGGAAAGCCTGTCAGGATGGCCAGCCACTCGAGGCGGGAGCCGGCATGCTGAATGGGATTGTGCAAGAGCGCCAGGATGGCCAGCAGCGCCTGCGGCTCATCTCATTCCAGGTCGAGGGCACCTTTTTAACCTTAGCACCGATTTGTAGGGTTTCCATGCCCCGAAATTGCCGGACCCTGCCACGGTAGAAAAGGACACAAAAAAGCCCCGCCGGGTGGAGCGGGGCTTAGTCATTCTGCGCCTCAATGGGCCCGGTCGAATGATTCCGGGTTGCGCGGGGGTATATCAGCGGGGCCTTCCTGCTTAGCTATTGCAGGTGTTCGCACAGGTCGGCACTAACATCACACCGCCATACAAGAGCGGTGGCAAGGCCAGTCGAGGGTTTCGGCCCCTATCGGGGGATGGTTCAGAGGAAGGCTGCTCGTTTAGCTGCGGTGGACAAATTATAGTAACGGCCAATTATCCTTTACACGAAAGGATAGATTTTATAAGTCCGGGTCGAGTTCGCGGATGCGCTTCTCGAGGCCGCCGATAATCTGCACCAGCTGCATTTCAAAGGCGCTCACCGGCATGAGCGGGGGAACATTGTAGCGCTTGAACAACTCGTACATCACCACGGTGTCCATAAACACCGGCTCGGCCAGCGGTGGCTCCAGCTGTTTCTCTTCTGCAGCCGGTTTCGACTCCTCATCGGTTGGCGCGTCGTCCTCAAACGGATTGCGGCCGAAGCCAATGGGCACGGCACTTTTAGGTTTAGCCATAATTGTAGTCGAGCAAGCCGGGGAAATCGCTGCAAACACTTCTGGGCCGTTCGCCCAAAGCATGGAGGTCACGCTCCTCCTCTACTCCCCGGCCGTTTTCTGACGGCCGGGGCGAACGTGGTAGTATCTCCAGAAGTGTTTGCCCTGCAAATGTAAGAAAAGAAACAGCCCGCCGGCACTGGGTGCGGGCGGGCTGGTAAGGGTGCTCAGCGCGTCGGGAGCTACTACCACGTTCAAGAGGCTGGGGCCTTGCGACTACCCAACTCCCGCCGTGCTGGCCCACAAATATACAGCGTTAGAGCAAGGGCACCGCGGGAAGTTTGCCCCGCACCCAAAACCCGAGGACGGCCCCGCCCAGCAGGAAGAGTCCGAACACCCACCAGGCCGTACCCGCCTGCTTGCTGCTGGCATCACTGCCGGCGCCGGTCGCCGCGGTGCCGCGCTTCTGCCCCGCCTTGGTGTTATCGGTGGCTGCCGAGGTGGCCACGTGGCCGGCGCCGGTCTGGGTGGTGAAGGTGACGGGCCCTTCGAAGGTCACCTTCTTGGCCTGGAGCACGGTGGGCGGCGGCACCGAGTCACTGGGCAAGGCCATGGGCGCCCGCCAGGTCTCGCGGGCGCAGCTGCTCACCAGCAACTGACAACTGACAACTAACAACAACAGGAGCCGGCTCATTTCTTGATTCGGAATAAAAAGTAACTGCCTTCAAATACGCCGCCTCCGCCGGCTTTCACGGCGAGGATGGCCAGTGCCCACACCTGGTAGCTTTCGCTGGCCAGCGCGGCGCCGAGCATCATGGCACCCACGAGGTATGCCGTCAGGTAGAGTGAGTCGGCGAAGTGCCAGAAGTCGGTGACGAACACGAGCACCGTCGTGCTCAGCCAGAACCGGGGCCGCTTGGCGCCGGCCTGCCAGGAGCCCGGCGCATACTTGTTGAGCCAGGCTGGTGCGGGCATCAAACCAGGGGCCCCAGCTTTCGAAGATGTTGTTGCCGGCTTGGTGGGTGAGCGTGTCGATGCTGGCCTTCGCGACGAAGGCCAGCACCAACAGCCAGCTGGCATGGAGCAGCAGCACTACTTGCTGCGGTTGACGATGCCGGCGACCACGAGCCCGATCACGCCCACGGCCAGGGGCACGCAGGAGAGGTAGCTCACGAGGGTGGCCGGCTGATTCGGCGTGTAGTCGACGAGGATGCCGGTGAAGCCGATGGCCAGCAGGGCAACGGCGATAAGGGTAAAGGATTTCATGGTTTTTACTTAAAAGTGAAATGAGAAAATGACTTAGTATTTGGGGTTGTCGACGACGTTGGCCACGGCCGCGACCATGCGCTTGAGCCGCCAGTTTTCATGCACGCCCTCGCCGTCGCGCTGCAGGGCCCCTCCCCCGCCGGTGTTGCCGCCCACGGCCCGGCAGGCGGGGCCGGCGCCCCACAGAATGAGAGTTTCGACGTGGCAGATGGCCGGCCGGCCCCAGGTGTAGCCGAGCACGTCGCCCGGAGCAGGGGGCGCGGCCGGCCACCGGTGCACCGCGCCAGATGGTGTGGGCCTTGTCAAACCAGGACCGGGCGGCGCCGAAGCGCGGCACGAGCAGCCCGGCCCGGCGCATCACGGCCACCACGGTCCACGAGCACCATGCGTCGCCGGGCCGGCCGCCGGCCTCCCGGATGAGGGCCTCCACTTGGGGGCCGCGGTTGTAGCCGACCTCCCGGATGCCGACCAGCTTGCGGGCTTCGGCTACAATGCGGGCACGGAGCCCGGCACGGCGGTCATCGCCAGCGTCAGCATGTGCGCGACCAGGTACAGCAAGTAGGCCAAGGAAACCAAGCAGAAGGATAATCTGACGCATCGGATAAGGAAAATGAATTGGGCAACTTTGCGGCGCTCGACGAGCTGCGCCAGGCGGTTGGGATAAATGTTGGCCTCGTCGTAGAGCGGGGCCCGGAGTTCGTCGGTGAGGTTTTCGAAGAGCTTGCCTTCGCTCTCCAGGCACTCGGCCTGGTAGTCTTTGAAGCGGGGAAAGAACTTCTCGTAGGCGTACAGCCCCATGTGCAGCGTGCCGGTGCCCAGGATGGCTGCCAGACCCAGGGCGTTGAGCACGTCGACGTTGAAGCCGGCGGCGGTGGGGTCGATGAGGCGCAGGGCCGGCGGCAGCAGCAAAAAGATGAAGCCGGTGATGACCAGGCCGGCGGTAGCGCGGCGGATGTAGTGCGGAATAGCCATGAGCGTATGAATTATTGCGGTTTTCGGGCCGTGTCCAGCAGCCACTTGGTGAACAGGTCGCGGACAAAGCCCACGTCATTGCCGATTTTCTCGAGCTTTTCTTTCGTGGCCTCCTCCCGCAGGTCCATTTTCTCCTGCAGGTGCTTGATTTCTTTCTGGTTTTCGAGGCCCAGCTTCAGCGCCGCATCCACCCGCTCCTTCGTCTGCTGCTGCTGGGCGTGCGTGCGGGAGGTGTACATGTTGTAAATGCCTGCCACCACGCCCAGCGCCGTCAGAACCTTGAAGAATAATTCCATTAAAAGAGCCGGTAAACGCGGGTGGTGGGGAGGTTGCGGGGTTCAGCGGGCGCCGGCTTGGTGTAAGCGCTGGAGCCGAAGTAGGTGGCGAAGCGGCTGGCCGAGGCCGTGCTATCGAGGTAGGTGGTGAGCCGGCGCAGGTGGCGGGCGCCAGTCATCAGCGCCTCGTTCATCTTGTTGCGGAGCAGCTGGTCCAGGCCGGCGTCGGCTTCCTTGGCGTTGGCGTCGTCGACGCGGGCAATGGTGAGCTCGATGCCGTCGCCGGCCAGCTTGAGGCCCAGCTCGGGAATGGCGTGCCCGATGGTCAGGCTGGCCAGCGCGGGGTACACGTAGGTGCGGAGCAGGTTTTCATTGTCCGACGTGAGGGTGCGGGTGCGCACCTGGTCGCGTAGCTCCTGCAGGAAGTCGGCTCCGAGCACGCGGCCCACCTCAAACGACTCGAGCCGGCGGCGCACCGGGCCCAGGCCCAGGAACACGGGGCGCGAAGCCGAGATGTTCTCGTACTCCTGAAAGTCGAGGGTGTGGGTGAACAGCTCCCGGCGGTGGCGCTGGCCGGCAGCTGACCCGGCCCAGCCCTGCAGCGGCACCGACACCTCGCGGTGGTCTTCGAGCCATTGCAGCAGGGTGTCCAGGTCGCTCTGGCCGCGACGCTCGAGCGTGGCGCGCAGCTGATTCACCTGCCACTGAAACGCGGTCTTGCTCGTTTCCGTGGTCATGATGTGCACACCGGTGCCGCTGATGCTGACCTGGTGCCCGGCCAGGCCGGCGGCGGTGCCGAGGCGGGCGATGGGGGCCTGCACCAAGCGCAGTAGTTCGGCAGCCAGGCTGTTGGCATCGGTGCGGTCAAAGTCCGGGGCCAGGTAGGATGCCTCGAGCCAGTCGTACAAGCCGGGGCCCAGCAGCGTGCGCACGGTGGTGTTTTCCACCGTGCGCAGTTCCTGCTCGATGGCGGGGGATTTCGTTGGCGTCCAGGCTCACGAAGTCCTTCAGCTCGGCGATGGTGTTGAGCAGTGACATTAGGCGTCGGTTTTAGGCGTGGACTCGGCAGGCTTGTCGAGCGTGTTGATTTCGGGGTTCAGGAAGCGGAACTCCAACTCGGGGTCCCAGCCGTTGTAGTCGCGCACCAGGTTGAGCACTTCGAGAATCAGGTCCTGGTGGAAGCTGTGGGTGTTGACAAAGAGGTTGCCGGCCACGCGCTTGTCGGACCCGGAGCCGGCGCCCATGCCCTTGCCGGGGCTGATGCCGCTGAGTGTGGGGTCCACCTGCAGGGCGGTGTAGATGTGGGACGAAGCTTCCTGCGAGTCCTCCACGTACAGGCCCGACTTGATTTTGTCGTCGATGGGCGTGATTTTGAACACGCTGATGGGGCTGCCGCCGTTCGGGTCGGGCATGGTCACCGACAGGATGGACTTGCCGGCGCCGTTGGTGCCGCTCATCGTCTTCTCGAAGGCATCCAGCTCCTCGCTGATGAGCTGCTTGCGGTCGCCCTCTTTCTTCTCGCTCCAGTCCGGGTACTTCCACTCCCAGTAGCGCACGTCGGCCTCGATGAGGTACTTGATGGAAAGCTGGTTGATGAACAGCTGCTTCTTGAACTCGGGGATGGCCTGGGCCACGTCGAGCCAGCCCGACTTGCGGATGGGGTTCCACGCCGCCAGCCTGGTACAGGGCCTGGCCGGGGCTGGGCAGCGAGAGCGGGTAGATGTATTTGAAGCCGCGGGTGTCGTTGCGCAGGGCTTCGGCCGCGCCGTAGTAGGGGTCGAGCACCGGGACCGTGGTGGTGAAGCCGTCGTTCGGCTTGGCCTCGGGCCAGTTGGCGCTGATGTACACGTTCTGCGGCACGGCCTGGCCGGCTTGCTGCGCCGAGTAGCGGCAGAAGGCCGTGTCCTGGATGCAGAGGCTGGTGATCTGGCTGCGGTCGTTGCTCAGAATCAACTCCGGGAAGGCATTGGCGAAGTAGTGCAGGCCCTGCAAGCCCTCGAAACCGAAGCGCGCCAGGTTGGATTTGCGGAAAAACTCCTTCACCACGTTGTCGTTCACGCGCTGAAATATCTCCGAGCCGTCCGGCTTGAAGCCGATGACCTTGCCGTAGATGATGCCCTTGCCGTACACGGCGCGGGTTTTCCAGTCCAGCACCGGGCCGACGATGGTGCTCTTGGCGATTTCGGCCATCACCTGCTGCGGGAAGTCGTTGTTGTCGCCCCAGGGCGCCACGACGTTGCTGATGCCGGCCTTGTCCACGGGCGCCGTGGGGATGGCGCCACCAACGGGGCCGGTCGCCCCGCCCTTGCTCGGGCCGGCGGCACCGACGGCGCCGTTGAGCCGAACCATGGCGCCGAGGCCGCGGTGGTAGGCCATGCCGTTGCCGGAGAATACGAGTTGCGTCATTAGATGTAGACTTTGCGCCCCGCGACGTGCGTGAGCAGGTAAATGTGAATTTTGACTAGGGCGCCGGTGCGGGTATCGACCAGGTTGCGGGTGGCGTTGCGCCAGTGGGACGGGTCTTTCGGCACCGGCACCTGGCCGTCGGCGGCGACGTCGGCGCGGGCCGCGTCGGATTCTTCACCGGGCCGGGGCCGGCGCAGGCTCGGCGGCGGCCTGGCGGGTGCCGCGGCCGATGCGCGCGGCCGGCAGCACGCCGATATCGCCGCCCGTTTTCCGGCGGCGGTCGCACTTCACCCACTTCACGGCCACGGGAGCGGGGCCGTCTAATAGGTCAAGGGCATCTTTTAATCGAATCGTAGCTGGTTCCATTGGTGCCACGAAGTAGCACGCGCACCGAGGCAGGAAAAAGGACACAAAACCGCGTTTTCTGCCCCGAAAAGGCACAAAAAGCCAATCTCACTGTCTATGGCGTTTCCAGCGCGCGGGCCGAGTTTTGGGGTGCGACGGCGTTTTAGAGTCTCACGAGTCGAGCAGAAGACCCCTGCTTGCACTGTCGCAGTTTGGCAGTTGCCGGGGGGCGCCTCGGGGATATCTGCCCAGGTTTCCCCTTTTGGCTTCGTCGAGCGCTACAAACAAAAAGCCCCGACCGGTGAGGTCGGGGCTGGTGTCCGAGTGGTGACCGAGTGATGCCCGGGCCTAGCTGCTCACGATGGTGAGCATGCTGAAGTCGACGCCGGCATTCACCACGTCGGTACCGACGCTGAGCAGATGCTGGTCGACGTTGTCGGTGTAGTGCGTCGCATGCTCCTGCGGGAAGCTCTTCTTGCCCTCGCTCTTCTTAATCTTCTTGATGTTGCCCTTGGCATCCTGGCCTACTGGGGCCAGCAGCATGGCCGTGACCACGTCCTTGCAGTTGACCTTGTTGAAGCGGATGCGCGTGAGCTTGGGGTCGCGCTCGGCCAGCAGCTTCTGGGCCAGGAGGTAGCGGGTAGCATGGTCCGGGGCGCGCCCGATGTTCATCCTACGAACCTTCCATCCCTTCTTATGGAAGGCATTGATCAGGGACTGGTTGAGGGTGTACTTACTATCCTCACGACGGGAGTCGCCCCGCTCACTATCGGGTAGTAGTTCAATCTCCCGCTTCAGGTGATGGCCATAGTAGGTGGTCACGTCATCCACCAGGCTCATCGATGAAGGCCGGGTGCTTGACGTGAAAGCCCTTGAGGAAGCGGTACTCCCCTTATCCGGATGGGGCTGCCCGACGACCATGGTGGTGATTTCGGCGCCCCAGTCCACGGATATTCGCAGGGGCTTATGGGAACGGCAGTCGCTGTCCATGCGACTATCGTGCTGGCCCAGCTTCTGCAGGTTGAACTCCAGGCCCAGCACGAAGTTGTCATCAGCGCACTCCACCACGTGGCGGGCCTGGTTGAGCTGCGGGTAGAAACCACCCTCTACGGTCGTAGGCCGGCGGTTCATCATCTCAATCAGGAAGGTGAAGTCCGTCATGAAGCGCCGCTGGTCGAGCAGGTACTGCAGCCCCAGGTTGTGGATGTTGTCGAAGGCATTGGCCTCCGAGTAGAAGGTGCCCTTGTCCTTGACCGAGGGGAAGTAGCTAACCTCCCGCATCAGCTTCAGCACCTCGATTTTCCAGATTTCGAGCTTTTCCTCGTCGGTTTTGGCGTCCAGGAAGCGCACCTGAGCGTCA
Source organism: Hymenobacter humi (assembly GCF_042665855.1). Lineage (NCBI taxonomy): Bacteria > Pseudomonadati > Bacteroidota > Cytophagia > Cytophagales > Hymenobacteraceae > Hymenobacter > Hymenobacter humi. Next base: position 3,476,320 of record NZ_JBHTEK010000001.1, read on the forward strand.
ATCAGCTCGTTTTGGCGCGCCACCAGGTCAATGCCCTCGTCCTCGTAGTACTTCGACTTATCGAGCAGCCAGCGGCCGTTATCGCCCCAGGGCATCGACGAAAACAGGAATACCCCGTGGTGCATCGGGTTTTTGCCGAAATACTGGCCGTTGCCGCGGTTGGTGGCCGACAAGTCGGCATCGAGCTTCTGCTTGTCGAAGAGCAGGGCCTCGTCGCCGATAAAGCCGTCCACGTTCAGACCCCGCGAGGCCGAGCCGCCGGCATCGAGCGACACCAGGTGGAAACCGGTGCCGTTCTTGAAAATGATGAAGTGGTCGTAGCTCAGCGGCCCTTCAAACGGCCGGTCCCAGTTAAGCGTGGGCGGCGGCTTGCGGCCGATGTAGTAATCCCGGTTCAGGCGGTAGCCCAAACGCTCGAGGCTGGCCACGGTGGAAGGCAGCGTCCGGGTGAGCACCTGCTTATAGGTCGAGCCGACGATGACCCAGCAGGCGCGGGGCATGGTCGACACGATTTGGTGAATGTCCCAGGCGATAATCGACGACTTGCCGGTGCCGCGGCCCCAGACGCTCACGCCCTCCTTTTTGCGGCGGGCGGTGACGTAGCGCAGGGGGCTGGTTAAACGAAAGTTTGACCTGGTCAACGATTACCACCCGGGACCTCCTTTCCACTGGTTTCGGCCAGCATCACCTGCATGGCGTCCGCCCCGAACACGTTTTGCTGCACGGCCTCGTTGACCAGCTCGAAATCGGCATCGGAGATGTCATCGAGCTTGCTCAGGTCGAGCACGCGCGTTTTGCGGCCCTCCACGCTCAGGTGGATGTTGTAGGACGTGTTGCCGCTGCTGCTGCCCTCGTTCTCGCCGGCGGCATCGGCCCGCAGCAGGCCCGAGACGTTGGCCTCGAACTTCATGGCGTTCAGGGCCCCTTTCACGTCCGGGGGCCGCATGGTGAGGCACAGCTGAATCAGCTTGCGGGCAAACTCAAGCAGCACGGCCCGCCGGCCTTCCTTTTTCACCTTTTTGACGTCGCCAAACAGGTTCTGGGCGTCGCGCAGGCGCCGGTAGCACGTGGCCCGGCTGATGGAGAATTGCTTGGCCAGCAGCGGCCAGGCCATCTCAAAGGAGTGGTAGTTCAGGATAAGCCCATACGCGGCCTCGAGCTGGCTGTGCACCAGCTGGTCGGCGCGCGTAAGGCCGGCCAGTCCCGGGCCCTGCTCGTCGTGGTAGGCCGCGAAAATGCGCTCCACCGCCGTCGAGGACGGAAGCACCACCTGGTCAGCGGCGGGCAGGCTGCTAACGGAGGGCAGCGAATTACTCATGGGGTTGGGGGTTAAGTTTTGAGCGGATAAGGGTGATTTCGGCCTCGGCCGCAGCCAGGTCATCGGCGCGGGCGGGGTTCTTGCGGAGCTTGGAGCGCTTGCTGAGCAGGTTGGTCAGGCGCTGGCGCAGCTCGCCGGCGTCGGTCACCTCGGCCGAGGCCACGGGGCCGGGCAGGCGGCCGTGCTCGAGCACGTGGGCTTCGGCCTCCTTCAGCTTCATCTCCTGCTCCGTTAGCTCCAGGATGCGATAGGCCGCGGTGTACCGGGCTTTTTGCCGGCGCGCGGGGCCGTCAGGTGCGGGTGCGTGTGGCTGCGCTCGTCGCGCACGGCTTTGAGCTGCCGGCGGACATCGGCCAGGGCCGGCGCAGCGTCATGGGCCACTAGCCGACATGGATGTCGCTCAGTGGCCGGTGGCTCCGGAGTGGGCAGTGGCAGCTTCAGCTCCACCACTTCCGCCTGCGCCTCCCCTACTAGGTCCTGCAGCTCACGCTCGAGCACCTTCCGGCTGTAGTCGTTCTCGCCCAGGCTGAATAGCTTCTGGTAGGTTTTGCTGGGGCCCACCTGCGCGTAGAGGGCCACGCCCTGGGCGAAGGGCCGGGCCGAGGCCAGCCAGGCGGTGATTGCTGCTAGTTCCATGCCCCGAAGTTGCCGGCGCCTGCCACGGGATAAAAGGACGTAAAAAGGCCCCGATGCGCCATGCACCGGGGCCTTTTCCCTGAGTTCACCCTTACTTCGATTTCGCCGCCGGCTTTCGTTTTCGTCGCGGGATTAAGTAGGTGAACTTCGGGTCTTTCACCAACTCATCCGCTTCGGCCAGCGTGAGCGTGCACAGGTCTATCGTGCGTCCCAGGCGTTGAATCACTATTCGGGTAGGTACGATGGAGGCGCGGTACTTGGCGGCGACCTCGGGCGTGAGTGGTGAAGTTCCTTCGCCATCGCGCTTAGGCCGCAGCCGGCTTCATCAATACATCACCTTCGTAGATGTAAAGACCGTTGGCATACGCCTCACCTTTCACGATGAAGCCACGACGGCCGCTCGAGAGCTTGCCCGAGTCGTAGCTCGGAGCCAGCTCTACCGGCAGGCCTTCGGCGCCCACCTGCAGGTAGGTGCCATCGGCATCCGGCACCAGCATGATGAGGCCGAGGTTTTTCACCACGCGGGCGAATTCCAGGGCCTTGGCCTTGTTGCCGGGGTGAAAGCCTTCGAAGGTCACCTTCACGCCGCGGCCGTCGCGCTCGCCGACGATGTCCGCCTTGAGCCTGGTTCGAGTCGAGCGTGATGTACTGCTTGGTCCAGCCCTTGCCGGGTTTGAAGGTGTGGTCGGTGATGATGCGCGCCGTGTCGCCAGGGGCTACGCCGGTTTTCGGCGCCTTGGCGATGGTTTCGAAGTCCGACTCCAGCGCGGTCAGCACGTAGCCGAGCAGGCCGGGCGTGTTGTCAGCACCATCGGGGCCTTCGAGGTTGTTCAGTTCGAACGTATTCATTGAATAGTTGATGAAACCGTGAGTAATTGATTGAAACGCAGGGCCGACCCCTACGCCTTAGCCTCGGTTTTCTCCTCGAGGAGAACGAGGATGCCCGAACCCGACTTAAGCAGGCTTTCCACCAGGCTCTTATCGGTTTTCAGGTCTTCGGCCTTCACCAGCTTGCCCTCGACCGTGAACTGGCCGGCGAGTACCTGGTAGCGCTTCTTGTCGTGGGTGAGGACCGGCAGCGAGCCAGCACCTTGAATTTCGGCAGCCGCCAATTGCTCGGTCTGGCCTTCGATGATGGCGTCTTTCGCCTCCGACTCGGCCGTGATGGCGGCGAGTTGCTTTTCCAGTTGCTCGATTTTCTGCTCGGGCGTCAGTTCTACTTTTGCGGCCATGTTGGGGCTGAATTTAGATTCTTGAAAACGACTTAATTCTTTCTCTTCCTGCATTTAACTAACCAGTTTGGGCCTCCCTACCGAAGTGGGGAGGCCCAGTGGACTTAGACAGTAGCTAGGTCCTGGTCGTTGGTGAACACGGCCTCCAGGAGCGGGAAACCCACGCCTTTGTAGAAGTCCGTGAAAATGGCCACCTGGCGCTTGGCGCTTTCGATGCGCACAGTGCGGGTGTTGGCCGTCTTCTTGGTCAGGCGCTTGCGGTTCGAAGCAGGCGTAGCCCAGATTTTCGCTGAGCTGCCCATCGAGGGCAGACCTACCACCGAGTGGCCGGTGAACTCCACCGGGATGCGCACCAGGCTCCGTGCCGTTGCCGGCGATGATGGGCTTGGGAGCCGTGGCGTTGGTGTCCGCACCGTACTTCTTGGCGCGGCCCTTGGCGTAGCGGCGGGCCAGGGTGGGGTTCATGGCAATTTCCATGGCCACGCCCTGGTAGCGCTGGCTGAAGCCTTCCACGAATGCTTCCACGTAGTCGCAGGCAGCTTCGATGTCGGTCGGCATGGCACCCAGCACCTGCGGGGTGATTTTGCCGGCGGCCACGGCGCGGTTGATTTGGATGCGGATGCCATCCATGCCCGTACCAGCGGCACCGGCAGTGCCGGCGGTGGGTGCTACGGCCTTACCGAAATAAATTTCGTTCAGGCTCGTAATCCTCGTCCATCTGGCTGTACACGTGCTCCTCTACGAGGTAGCGCACGAAGGGCCACTGGGCGCGGTCCAGGTTGTTGTCGGCCAGGAAGCCGAGCCAGGTCGCCTCGAGCTGGTCAGGCGTCTCTTCCAAGTCAACCTTGAAAGGGAACTGCTGAAGCAGGATGGGCGTGGCGGTGAGGGTACCCAGCGGGGTCCAGCCCTTTTGGAACGGCTGCAGGATGCGGCTCAGGCGGGTTTGGGCCATCTGGTACGACGTGTCGTCCGTGGGCAGCAAACCGAACAGGGCCTCGGTCTGCGAGGAGATGTACGGGCGACGCAGCAAGCGCTGCACGTTCTGACCACCGTCGCGGTAGTAGTTACCGTACTCGGTGATGATGTCAGCAATGTTCATCGACATAACTAAACTAGTAAAAGGGTGGAATGAGAGGCTTAATCAGCCCGTTGAAAACTGTTGGTGGGGATGGCTAAAGGCTTAGCCGAAGAGGGGGTGACCGCTCAGTGCCTTGTTGTGGGGCAGGGAGTCGATGGCCTCCTGGTGGGCATCGGGCTCGCCTTTCTCGACGTCGCTCGTGCCGGCGGGCAACACTGCAGCGCTGTGTGAGGCGCCGGGCTTCAGATCGTACTTGTCGGCCTTCACCTTGTAGGCGTCGCGCTCAGCCACGAGGGCCGAAACTGAGTCCACACCGGCAGCCGTGAGGGCTTCGGTGGTGGCAGTGATGGTTTCCTGGGCTTCGGTAGCCGCCTGCTCCGCGGTGTCCACGCGGCCGGCCTTCTCGGTCAGCTCCGTAAACGTCGCCTCGTTAATCAGCTGGGCACCTTTGATGCCGGCCTCGGCCAACTCGGTGTTGGCGGCAATGGCCTCCTCCGCCGAAATGGCGTCTTTGCCCACCAGCGCCAGCATGGCGGCGCCGAGGGTCAGCGCGGGGGATTCTTTTGAAAAAGCTTCATGGTATGAATGGAAAAAATGGGTTGAACTAAGAGCGGCGGGCTTGAACCAGGCGCACGCATTCGCCCAGGGCATCCTGAAAGGAGCCGAGGGCGTCGATGAGGCCGATGTCGCCGGCCTGGCTGGCGAAGAAGGTTTTGCCGGCCGAGGCGCCGGACTTTTCGAAGAGCTTGGCGTCGAGCCGGCTGCCACGGTTGGCTTTCACGGTGGCCAGGAAGCCGGCGGCAATCGAGGTGAGGTTGGCCTGCACGCCCGAGTAGTCGCCCGCGCCGGCCGCGGCGAAGTCCGCATTCTTCTGGGTGCTCTGCTCGGCGTACACCTCGTGGAACTTGACGCCCATCTTCTCGAAGTAGGGCTTGGTGTCCATCCAACTGGCCATCACGCCGATGCTGCCGATGGTGCACGTCTCGTGCGTGGCGATGATGGTGTCGGCTGCGGAGCCGATCCAGTAAGCGGCTGAGCACATCAGCCCGTCCTCGCACAAGGCGACCACGGGTTTGCCGGCCGCCTGGCAGGCTTTCACGCCGTCGACCACGCTCTGGGAGCCGAATACCTGGCCACCGGGCGAGTCAATTTTCATCAAAACCGATGAGATGTCGGTGTCTTTGGCGGCGCGCTGGAGGTCATTGGCCAGCGACATCAGCCCGCGCGGGCCGCACTCCTGGTCGGCCTTCATCAGGGGACCCGAGAGGCCCATCACCCGCACGATGATGCCGTCGTCTGTGCCGCCGGTGGCCCCACTCCCGGCCTGCTGCCGGGCTCCATAGGCCACAATGCCTGACGTCCCCACCACGCTCACGTTGTAGTCGGACGGGGCTGCCGCGGCGCGCAGGCTCGGCCAGGTTCTGGCCGGTGGGCAGCGGGGCACTGCCACTCAGCAGCCCGGCCAGCAGGGGCATGTAGGACTGCGCGTGCTCCAGGGAAATGGCCCAGGGCGAAGCGGATAAGCGGGAGACGAGTGCGAGCATCTTTCAGGATTGATTGATGCAAAGCTGCCCGCAGCCCAAACCTGGAAAAAGGACACGAAAAAGCCCCGCCGGATGGGGCGGGGCTTTCCTTTGGGTACGCGACCTTTGCCGTATGGGAATACTTCGATTACTATTGGCGCTGTCCGTATTGGTGGCGCATTCGGGTCCGCTGTTCGGGTTTCAGGCGGTGGGCGGCGAAATCGCCGTGCAGGCCTTCTTCATGATTTCGGGCTTTTACATGGCCCTGGTCCTCAGCGGCAAGTATGGACCCGGCACCTACGGTCTGTTTATTTCCAACCGGCTGCTGCGGCTTTTCCCCGTCTACTGGGTGGTGCTCGCCCTGACGCTGGGCGTCAGCTTCACCCTGCTGGCCCTGGGAGCCCTCCCACCCAAGCTGGCGGACTGGCAGGCGTTTGGACCGGCACTCGGCTGGAGCGGGAGCCTCGCCCTGGTCTGGGCCAACCTGTTTATCCTCGGCCAGGACGTGCTGCTGTTTCTGGGTTTGAACCCAAGCACCGGCCGATTCTTCTTCACGCCCGACTTTCTGCACACCCAGCCACAGCTGTGGAACCTGCTGTTTGTGCACCAGGCCTGGAGCCTGAGCCTGGAAATCATGTTCTACCTGCTGGCCCCGGCCCTGATGCGATGCCGCACCCTGCCGCTGGCCGTGCTCCTGCTCTGCAGCGTGGGCCTGCGCGTTGCCCTGGTGCAGCAAGGGTTTGCCAGCGACCCGTGGAGTTACCGCTTCTTCCCTACCGAGTGGCGTTCTTTCTGGCCGGGGCCCTCGCCTACCGAGCCTACGGACGGGTTCCATTCCAGTCTTTGCCCAAGTGGCTGCCCGTTCTGGCCCTGGCCGGGCTGGTGGGCTTCACCCTGGCCTACGGCTGGCTGCCGGGCGGGCTGAGCAAGCGCCTGGCGTACTACGGCTTCTTTGTAGTGGGCCTGCCCTTGGTATTCCACCTCACCAAGCGCCACCGGCTTGATGCCGCCGTGGGGGAGCTTTCCTACCCGCTCTACATTGGCCACGTGCTGGTGCTGCTGCTCGTGCCCTACGTGCTCGGCGCCATGGGCCTGCCGGCTTCCTGGCTGGTGCCGGTGTTTGTCGGCAGTTCTCTGGTGTTTGCCGCCGTCCTGGTGCGCGGTGTGGCCGAGCCCATCGAGCGGGTGCGCCAGCGCCGCGTACAGGCTGCAGCCAAAAAGCAGGAGGCGGAACTGGTCCATTAGCGAGCGAAGTTGATTTGCGCCATGTAGTCGAGCGTCTGCTGCACGATGGTGCCGTAGCGGTCGATGATGATGTCCACCAGAATCGGCCGCTGGGCCTGCTTGCCCAGGTTCACCGTGGCTTGAAAGTCAGCCGGCGCGGAGGGTGTGAGCAAGGGCGGCCGTGGCGGGCTGGGCCATTGCAGCGGGCAAAGTTCGTCGTAGTTGTACCACTGGTGGCCGGCCGGGGTGGAGTAGGGCGTCAGCACGAATTCCTGGCCCACGTAGTAGCTCTGCCCACCGTAATTCCGGGTGGTGGAAAGGTAGGCCGTGTTGTTGCCAAACGGCGGCAGAGCGTACTGCTCTGTGCTGCCCACGTCGTAGGGGAAGCGCTCGGACGAAAACTCGTTTTCCCCGGCGTGGTTGCCGATGATTACAACTTTGGGGTTGATGGCCTTGGCGGCGTTGTAGGTCGCCTGGCTCATTTTTGCCGTGGAGCCTGTGCCCTTGTCCATCCACAAAATGGGCACGGGCCAGCGCATGAGCACGTACTGGATGAGCCGGCACTGGTAGTCTATCCACTCGTCGTAGCGGGGATGGCTGGCCAGGGCGTTGTTGTTGTAATTGAACTGGCCGTTGAAGACTTCGATGTTGCCGATTTCATTCATGTAAAAGCCCGGCGCAATGCCATACTTTTTGCAGGCCGCCAGAAACTTGTCCAGGATGTTATTGTCGGCCGTGCCAGGGCGCACATTGTAGGGCCCATCGGGGTAGCGCGGGCTGACGAAGTTGCTGCCGTTCGGGCCACTGGCCATGTTGACCGGAGCGAAGTTGCGGGGTACCGGGTGAGGGAATATTTCAAAGCCGTACTCTTCCTGTATCGTCAAAATGGCGTACTGAAAACCCAGGTCTTTGAGCTTGCGCATCCAGGTGTCCACGTCCAAGTTTTGGGGGTTGAACATGGTGCGGGGGCCGGCACGCCGCCGGCTTGGTTCAGGGCCAGGCCCCAGTCCCCGCCGTAGTAGGTCGTCATGTTCCAGCATATCAACGCGCCGTGCGTGTACGCTTCGTATTGGGCAACCTCGGCCGTTCGCACGGCCGAGGGGTAGAAGTTGCCTTTGTCAATCACTTTGCCGGAGAACGGCGCGGGGTAGAGGGCGCGGTTTCTCACTAGTAAGCAACGTAAGTAGGTGTGGCGGCCGTGGCGTGGTGAATGCCCACGCTGTCGAGCAGGTTGCCGTTGAAGTTCCAGTCGGCCATCACGGCGTTGATGAAGCTCACGCCGGCCATGGTGTTACGCACGCCGCTGTTGAAATCTTCGGTGATTTCGGCCGGCGTTAACACCCTATTTGCGAAGGCCAGCACGTCCAGACCCGCGCCAGTCGATTGCTGGTAGGCGTGGTCGGAGCCAATGGCCACCGGACCAACGCGGAAGGTGCCGCCCGTTTTAGTGGAGGCAAAGCCGCCGGGGCCGGGGTAAAGGTGCCGGTGGCCAGGGTCCCGTTTACGTAGACTTTTATGCCCCCTATGCCGTCATGCGTGACAGCCACGCGGGTAAAGTTGGTCAGGGTCGCAATGGTGTCAGTTTCGTAGTAGGCGTACCCGCCACTGGTGGCCTGGTCTCCGAAGTACACCGCGATGGTTTTCTGGCCGCTGGCCTTGTGCGCCACGGCCACGTCCCAGCGCCGCCCATTGGCCTCGTCCAGGCTGCGTCCCAAGCTCAGGTAATTGCCCTGAGCCGGCACCTTCACCCAAAACAAGGTGCTGAAAGCCGAGGAGGCAAAGTCAAAGTCCGAGGCGCTGGCCACAGTGAGATTTTGCGCAGCCCCGTTAAACTGGTAGTACTTGGGCACGTCGTTCTGCGGATTGGCCCCGCTTTGAATGGAGCCGCCTTGTAAGAGCGTGTAAGCGGAATCCGAAGCCCCGGCGGCTTGGCTCTTTACGCGGTAGAAATACGTGGTGGACGCCCCCACCGTAGTGTCGGTGTATTGGGTGGTGCTGCCCGAGTACACGGTAACCAGGCCGGTGCTGAAGGCCGAGTTAGTGGCGCGCTCCAGAACGTAGTTCGTGGCGTTGGCCCCGGCACTCCACGCCAGCGACACCGCGCCGGAGCTGGTCAGGCTGGCGGCGAAGTTGGTGGGCTGGCCCACGACGACCGCTACGCCAAACTTGGGCACCGAAGTCACGTTGACCAGGGTCCGCACCGAAAGGTCGGCGGTAGGGTTGTAGAAGGTGAGCAGGAGGTACTGGCTCGTATCCGGGTAGCCCTGCACTACGAATTTGGCGCCGCCGTTGACACTCCCGTCAAAGGTGACCGGCGTGCCATCGGTTTTCACCAATACGGTGATGGTGGCGTTATCCACGTTGCCAGTGCCGGCGATGCTGAAGTTTATCGGGCCGGCCTGAACCACTGACATGTACACCTCGTGGCTGTCAAAGGCCAGGGTGGGTGTAAAAGGCCGAACTACCGCGCCGGAGCCGGCGCTGGTGCCGCCCAAGGTTTCGGCGTAGTCGAGGATGGAGGACAGGCCCAGGCGCAGTTCTTCGGCCGTGATGCTGGTGCCAGAGCCAAATAGACTGAGCAGGGAGATGTTGAGGCTGTTACGCGCTGCGGTTGCCATTATAAACAGGAATTAAAGGGTTTTGAAATCAGAAGTAGAAAAATCGGCAGGCGCAAAATCAGCCGTGCCCGTGGGGGTGGTGGTTACTGTCTTGGCCGGAATGTTGGGACTATCAGCCATGCCGCTGGCCAGGCGACCCGCAGCAGCTTTGACGCGGAACTTCCACTGACCGGGGCCGTGGGCATTGTCGTCCACACTGATGGCCGCATAGAGCTGGTAGGTGCCCCCGAGGTAATTCACCTCCAGCTCTGAGGTACCCAGCGCATGCTGAGCAGTCAGGATGCGCGTGGAGGGGTCGAAGCTGGGGAAAGGCGCATCGGGCGTGACGCTGGCCGTGGCGTCGGGCGCCACACCTGTAAAGGCTTCGGAGTTGGTGAGTGGGACGCCGTCGGGCATGTTGCCGGAGCCAGCCACGTAAACGGCCAGCCCGTTTTTAAGCACCGGCCCAACCACCTTCAGGTAGATGCGTCCCCCTGCGGATAGCTGTTGGTAGCGTCCAGGTACACTGGACCCACGACCCCAGGCAGCCCGTTCACTTTGTACTGGGCAAACAAGGGAAACAGCGGATTAGGCACGAAGCTGAAAGTGTCCCCGATATCGTTCACCTGACCATCGCTGGGCGCGGCCGGCGCTTTCACTACCTGGGCGCTGCTGAGGCTGGCGACCGTCTTTAACAGCCAGATCAGCGCCCCCTGGGGCCCATAAGCCCGGGTGAAAGCTGGATGAGTCCCCCCTGTGAATTGGCGGCAACAACAAACGAATCGACCAGCTGCAACTGGGCTGCGGCATCCGCGGCCTTGAGCATGGCGCGGCCGGCGGCGGTGGCGTCCGAGATGGATGCGGCCGTGAGCATGGTGGCTGGCGGCAACTCGCCGGTGAACATGGCCACGTTAAGCCACCAGGTGCCGGCGGCCGGCGCGCTCTGGGCTGTGAACGCCGACTTAGCTTCCCAGATGCCGGTACCCGTGATGTACCAGGCGCCCTGCCGCACCGCCATGGGCAGCACCAGCGGGGTGAGTGGGTGTGCCCCCAGGTCCTCGAGGTCGGTGAGCGACTGCACAAACGTGCGGTCAATGTCTTCGGAGAACTCCCGGAACGTGGCCTCGGTGATGTTCTGGTATTCGTTGTCGGCAAACTTGAGGCGCCACTTTTCCAGGAAGGGCTGCAGCAGCGCGGCGGTGGCGTCGGGCATGAGGAAAGAGTAAAGAATTTATGAAATGGTGAAGGCAACCCGGAAGCCACTGCGCAGCACCACAGTGTGGCCCGCATCGACCCGGGCCATGAGGTTGCCGGCGCGGTCGCGGATTTCCACGGAGCCGCCGGAGCCGCCCTGCAGCACCAGGCCGGTCTCCAGGCCCTTGGCCGAGACGTCCCAGCTTCCCAGGTAGGGCCGCGCCCGACGCGGGGTCTCCCCGGCCAGGGTCCAGTCGTAATTGTTGCGGCGCCCCGTGACCAGGCCGCTGTCGTAGCTGTCCTTCCAGCTCAGCGGCTGCTCGGGCGTGCCCACCAGCTGCACCTGGCCGTTGTGGTCGCGGTAGAGGGCGACGAGCTCCTGCCCTTCCAGCGCCTCGAGGCCGGCGGCGAGTTCGGCGGTGTGGCGGGCCAGGGTGCCCACGAGCGCTGCTGGTGCACGTCGCCGTGCCGGCCCAGCCCTTTCGGCGTTTGCTTGTAGCCCACCGTGGCGCGGATGCTCACCAGGCTGGTACCAGAAGGCACCTTCGCGCAGCTGCAGGTTGTGGGCAATGACCAGGTCGCCGGTGGCCGGGAAGTTGAGCACGTCGGCCGCGCGGGTGTACCACAGGGCCTCGACCCCGCCGAGGTTGTCGTCCGGGGTCTGCTCGACGTTGCGCAGGCTCGTAGTTCTTAGTGCTCGGCATAGAAGAATTGGGTATCAAAGAGCGGCAATGGCAGCTCCATAAGTGTTTGACGCACAGCCGCAAACGTAGCCTTTTGGGACATAACGCCCACTTTTTGGGACTTAACGCCCTTTTTCTGAGACACTTCGCCTACTTTTTGGGACAGTTTCACCGAAAAATCGCTGTTTTTGGAAGCAGTTTTTTTCGGGGCGCCAGGTCGGCGTTGCGCTGCACGGCCTTGCGCAGGGTCTCGTAGGAAAGGTCGTCCTCGGTCACGTCGTAGAAGACCATGAAGGAGCGGATGGCGTCCTTGATGGTGGCCCGGCGCTGGTGGTGCTGGCGCACCCACCAGTAGAGCTCCTCCCGGAAGATGTCGTCGACAAAGTCGTTGAACTGAAAAATGCAGTAAGCCGAAAGCTTGCCCTGCAGCAGGTCGTAGTAGGCGAAGTTGAAATTGCGCAGGTCCACGCCCAGGGCGACGGTGCACTCCTCGATGCTGCTTTCGTGGCGCGCGCTCTTGGCCGGCTTGCGCAGCAGCTGGTTGAGGGCGAAACCAAACCGGTTGGTTTTCGAGAGCACGTAGTCCTCGAGCCGAAGCGGGTCCTCGTCGAGGCGGGCCAGCTTGAGGTGGACCTGCAAATACTTCAGCAGGTGGGGTTTGACCGGGAAGTCGATTCTCTTCACTGATAACGCGGGCTTAGCGTAATCAAACCTAGCGCGGGTGGCCACCGGGGCAAAGGACGAAGAAGTGGGTATAAGCGAGGCTTGAGGAGGAGCGTAAGCGTCTGTCATGCAGGGAAAAGCGGGGCTAGTCTAAAGACATAGCAATTTAGTTATTCCAATGCTGGAAACAGACATATTTGTCTAATAAATTCAACAATACTGTCTATAGATTTGGATTGATGGGTTTGGGGAGCGCTGGGCCGCGTCACCCCACCCAGAAGCACGGTGCTAGCAGGACCGGCCTTCTGGGGCCGCGGGCGTTGGGAGTGGTCAGGAGCCGGTGTTGAATTTGGCGGGACCCTCTCAAAATGGTTTCCCCCTGCTGTTTTCCCCACACTACTAGTAATCAGCATGATAAGCCTTTTGAGGCCTGGGGAAACGCTGAGAATCGGGGGAAAAAGGGGGAAACAGGAGCCGTTTTGGGGAGTTTTCCCCCGCTTTTTTCCCCTCAAAAATTGGTGTTTCCCCTTTTTTCCCCCGATTTCCCCCGTTTTCCCCGGTACTTTACCGTTGTTTAAAAATATAAACAACTTATCCACAATAGATTAATAATATAACTTATTGCATTAGGGGAAAGAGGAAAATAATTATCATTTATATATCCCCAGCTAAAACACACCTGCCGCCGAAACCCGATTGGGCATAAAAAAGGGCCCCGAAAGGCCCTTCTTAAAAACTATCTATTTCCTCCCTTCCCTAGCTGGTAAAGCCAGGGATAGGCCAGGTGGTATCGCAGATTTCCTGAAGCAGCTTCTTTACCTCTAACTGGTCTTCCTCGCTGAGCGGGCCGGCCTCACCTTCCCACAGGCCTAGCGCATCGGCAGCGGTACGCCGCATGCCAACGGCAATGTGTCGCATGTTCTTCCAAGCTTCATTTAGCTCAGTTACTTCTTGAGCCGGCCCGAAGGAAACCGTGCCTACCACCGATGTCACACCCGAGTGATAGGTGATATTGTGGCCAGTACAGGTGCCAGTGCATTCGCAGCGAATGAGCTGATTATTAAAAGTGATTTCTGGATTCAAAGTAGGGTTCATTGTGAAAGACTTAACAGGTGAATGGTTCAGTATTAAAAAGGCATTTTGAGTTTGAAGCGGTCCATGTCGGTGTTGAACTCCAGGTCGTGCTGGTTCCGGTTCTCGGCGTAGCTCAGGAGGCACTCCCGGAAATTCTTCTCCGATAGCTCCGGCGTCTTATCCTCGTTGAACAGGCGCAGCGCGGCCGACACGGCCAGCGCGGTATCGGAGGGCTGTGCATCGAGCCAGGACTGCACCAGGCTGCTCGGCGTTGCCGCGGATGGGCGTCTTGTGCACCAGGCGCCGGCTGTCGTCGTCGGCGGCCAGCATGTCGTCAATCTTCTCCTTAGTGGCCAGCTCCACGCCGTCGTCGCGCATGCGGTCGTAGTTGAAGACCATGGCGCTGGTCTTGTTGGCTTCCTCGGCGAAGCTCACGCCCTTGGCCCGGTCCTCGAGGTAGAAGCGCGACTTGGTGAGGTAGCTGCGGATGGTCGCGGCCGAAAGCGCCTCGATGCCCTGCCGGGCGGCTGCCTGCAGGTAGAGCGGATGCACCTGGCGTACCCGCAGGAACAGCTTGGTGATGCCGTCCTCTTCCTTCCAGATTTTGAAGTGGCGCCCTTCCATGATTTCGCGGCCCACCATGCTGCCGAGCACCATGAAGTACTGCTCCACGTCGTCGCTGGTGTGCTGAATCTGAATCACCTCCTCAATCCGCTCCATCAGCTTCTCGAACAAGTCCTCCAGCGCGAAGGGCAGCTTCACGCCGGCTTCGGACAGTATCTGGGCCGTGGTGTACAGCGTGGTGGCATTCTGAATGGTGCGGTCCTCGGGGTCCTCGATGCCGAGCACCTCCTGGCAGTGCACCCGGATTTTGCGGGTTACCTCGGGCTCCCGGCGGCGGTAAGCGGCCATGGCCGGGCGGTGCTGCAGCATCTCCCTCGTCACGTGCACCACGGCGCCGCTGTCCTGCAGGCCCCGCAGCTGGTCGTAGGCCGCGCGGTCGTTGTGGCGCTTCATCTCTTCCGAGAATTCGAGCACCACCGAGCGGCTGAGCAGGGCCGGGTCGCGGGTGGGCAGGTCCTGGCCGCAGACCACGGCCGAGGAGAGCGGGCGCAGGCTCTTGGTTTCGTTGCCGCCGGTGGCGCGGCCCATCAGCTTGCCGGTGCCGTTGGCGATGCCCTTGAGCAATTCAATGGTGGGCATGGGCAGGTAGTTCTTGTACTCGTCAAGCATCATCAGCGAGTTGCGGGCCGTGCTCATGTAGCGCTGGATGCCGGTGGCGGTGGCGCCGCCGGCCAGGCGCACGGCCGTCTCTTCTGAAAACTGGCCGAAGCACGATATCAGGGCCTCGGCGGCTTTCGACTTGCCCGAGCCCCGCAGGCCGTAGAGGTGCAGCAGCGGGAAGTAGTTGCCGTTGGCCTTGTAGATGATGTCGCGGAACAGCGTGGCCAGGTAGAAGCTCACCAGGACCATGCTGTTCGAGCCGTAGGCCCGCTGCATCAGGGCGCTCCAGGCCTCGAAGGTGATGGCCTCGGCTTTGAGGTTGAGCCGGAAGCGGCGCTCATTTTCGTAGTTGTCGTCGTCGTCGTCGGTGAGCTTGAGCGTGCTGGCAAAGGGCAGAAAGTAATGCGCCAGGTGCTTGACCTTGCCCTCGGCCAGCAGATGCTCCAGCGCGGACTGGCCCAGCTTGCCGGCCAGCTTCTCGGCCGACTGCAGCACGTGCTCGGTGCCGGCCACGTCGATGTGCGACTCGCCCCGCAGCTCAACCAGATCCTCGTAGCTGGCCACCGGCCGCTCGAGCTTCACCATGCCGTAGCGGTCGGCCTGAAAAAACTGGTTGTTGAAGAGCAGGCCGTTGGCGAAGGTGGTAAAGTCGCCGCTCGGGTTGTAGAGCATGGTGCGGGGCTGCACCGCTTCGGCTACGCCGTGAAAAAGCTTAATCTTGAGCAGGTTCAGCTGCTCGTCGTTGCCCTCGAAGATGAAGTTGCCCAGCCGGGCCACGCACTTTTGAAGGTGGCCACGCTCGTGAAGTCGTCGGTGGTCACGGCCATGGTGCGCGACGTGCCGAAGCAGTTCACGAAGTGGCACACGTACTTGGGCTCGTTCGACGAGAGCACGAAGTACTGGATGCTGAAGGTGAAGTTGCAGATGCGCGCCTCCATCTTCTTGTTGTAGCAATAAAAGCAGCCCTCCTTCTCAAAAAAGCCGAAGTCGAAGTAGGCCGAGCGGTTGTCGCCCAACGCCTCCAGGGCCTTCTTATCCAGCCCGTCCTGGCCCCGCTTCACCAGTTTGTAGCCCCGCTTGAAGTCGGGCCAGCGCTCGGCCACGTCGCCGTAGAATACCTGGCGCAGGGTGTCGTTCTCGATGAGGCTCGAGCACTTCGCCCATGCGCCCGATGGCCGCGGCCTTGTCGTGGCCACCGAGCGAGGCGTCCTTCTCGCACTCGGCCAGCAACGCCCCGGCGATGTACGACTGGGTTTTGCGCTGCCAGGCCTCGAGGTCGGCCTCGCTGTGAATCTTGCGCTTGAGCATGTCGTCCGGGTCGAGGCCGGGCTCGGGCAGCAGCACGTCGACCCGGAAGCCGGCGGCGATGAGCAGGCGCGTTCTTGTGCAGGGCCTTGATGCCGGCGGGGTCGTTGTCGGGCACCACCACCACGTGGTCGGTGTAGCGCTTCAGCAGCTTTATCTGATTATCAGTAAGCGCTGTGCCACAGGGCGCCACGGCGTTGGCCATCGACCACTGGTGGAACTGCATCACGTCGACGTTGCCTTCCATCAGGTAGGCGAACTTCTCCTTGCGAATGGGCTCGGCAGCCAGGTCCAGACCGTAGAGGTTGTCGCCCTTCACCCACACGGTATCGGGGCTGTTGACGTACTTCCCCGGCTTATAGCTGGCATCGGCGGCGGGCTCGGTGACCAGGCGTCCGGTGAAGGCGATGACCCGGCCGCGCACGTCGCGGATGGGGAACATCACCCGGTCCTGAAACACGTCGTAGAACTTCGGGGCCTGCCCGTCCACTTCCTTTTTGCGCACCAGGCCGGCCTGCACCAGCACGTCGGCCGAGAAGCCGTTGCGCAGCGCGTCCTGGTAAAAGCCGTCGCGGCGGTCCTCGGCGTAGCCCAGGCTGGAACTGGTCGCGCACCGGCTGCTTGAGCTTGCGGCTTTCGGCCCAGCGGTCGGGCAGCTTGGTGCCGGCGAAGTAGCTCATGGCGTAGGCCAGCACGATGCGCATGGACTCGCGGTTGCGCTGCTCCTGCTCGGCGATGGCCTGGGCCTCGGGCGTCATGCTTTGATACTCGAGCTGGATGCCGTGGATGCCGGCCGTTTCCTTCACCGCCTCGATGAAGTCCAGGTTCTGGTGCTTCATCACGAAGCCGATACCGTCGCCGGCCGCGCCGCAGCCAAAGCATTTAAAGATGCCCTTGCCCGGGTTTACGTGAAAGGAAGGGCTTTTTCATTGTGAAACGGGCACGGCGCTTCGTGCTTGTGCCCGCGGGATTTCAGCACCACGTAGTGCTGCACTACGGCAACGATATCGAGCTGCCGTACCTGGTCAATTGTTGAGTCCGAAAGGAGCATAAAGGAGCGAATCAGAGGTCGAGGGCGAACTGGCCCTTGTGAAAGCGCCGCCGGATGTTATCCCGGCGGTCGTAGTTGAGGTGGCAGCGCTGGCAGAGGGCCGCAAGCCGCTCCAATGGCGCGTGGTGGTTTTCTTCGTCGTGGTCGAGGTGGGCGACCGTGATGATGATTTTGACCACTTTCCGGACGTTGTATTCGCTGCCGCGGGCCATGCCTTGCGGCTCCCCGGTGGTGGCGTTGAACACCTGCCCGTCCATGAGCATGTAGGTGTTGGCGTTGTGGCCCTGGCCCCGAGCGACGTTCTCGCCGTTCGGGGCCTTGCACCACTCGCACCGGTTGCCGGCGCGCTCCACCCGAATCTGATGGCTGATAGCGGGCCAGTCCGGGTGGTACTTCGAGTAATCCACCGGCATGGCTACTCGCTGGCCTCCTCTTCCTCAATCTTCTTGAACTCCACTGCCCACACCCATGGATTCTGTCCCCAGGCACAAGCGCCATTAATGTGGTCCCACAGCGTTTTGAAGGAATGCAGCGCCGTAAATGGCGGCTCGGCCGGGTCATCGCTGTAGATGTCATTGCCCCAGTGCTGGTTCTTATAGTCGTACCAGCGGCAGCTGTGATAATCAAAGCGCATGCCTTCGCGGGCGGCATCCTTGAGGCTGATTTCATGCAAACGCTCAATGCGAATCGACACGATTTCCAGTTGCGTCCGGCTTGCTTCCCGAGGCATGTGGATGGACGGAATGCACGGCTTTGGTGTCAGCAGGATTCTGGCAGTCAACTGCTCCAGCATCAGCTGGCTGTTGTCGGCCTGATAGCACCAGCCATCTTCATGCTCCGACCAAAACAACGACTCGCGCACCCAGAGCCGGTCGCCTACCTGGCCATAGGGGCACCAATCCTTGATGAACTTTTCCCGCCAATCAGCATGGAATAAGTCATTCCGGTAGGATTCGCGGTGCTTGCCATCGAAAACAAAGCCGGAATCATTATCGATAATGGGCTGCGGCTTGATGATTCGCCGCGTTTGGGTTTTGGTGCCGGCATGAGCCGCATAGGCCATGGCACTGCTAAAGAGGATAGGACGCTCAATCATACCGTTTCCCCTCCTTCCTTCTTCACCGGAATGCGCCCATCGGCTTTCATTTCCGCGATGGCCTTATCGATTGCTTTGGGACGGATGCCTTCGCGCTGCATGCGGCGGCGCTCAAACAACTCCAGGGCGGTGCCACCGATGCGGTCGACCTGGTCGAGCATGGCCGTCAGGTTGGCAATTTCCTGATTGATGTGCCGCATGCTGCTGGTGCGCTCGGCCAGGGCGTATTGCTCCACCAACTTCTTCACGTGGCCCGGCGTCGCGGCCCAGGTGCGGGCGTCCACGTAGTCGGCCGGGTTGCTCAGGTCGAGCGGTACCGCGTCCATCATGTCGTGGTAGCCGTGGTAAGCATCGAGCAGGTCAGCCAGGCGCACGGCCACTTCCAGGGCCACCTTCTTGCCCTCAATGCCGATGCCCTCGGCCAGCTGGCTGTTGACAATGCACTGGGCTAATTCTTTGGCATCGGCCGCGTTGAGGCCCGGCATGGTCTGCCGGATGCTCACCGGGCTTTTGGTGGCCTTGATGGGGATGCTGCGGCGCAGGGGGCCAGTGCATCGCTCACGCGGTCCTCGGCGGGGTTGGCCGGGTTCAGGCCCAGGGTGGCCAGGTTAATGTTTGCCGCGTTGAATTGCGGCAGGGTGAGCGCAGGAGTGCTGGTAGCTTTCATTAGAAAAGTCGTTATCAAAAGGAAAAAATCAGGCTGCCAGCAATTGCACGGCGCCTGCCTTCACGTAGTCGTAGTAGCTGCGATTTTGGTCCTGGCTGTAGTTGTAAGGCAGGAATATTTGCAGCAGGTCCACTTGCCCCAGGCGAATCATGTCGACCTGGGCTTCTACCCATTCGTGCAGGGTGCGCCACGCGGTGCGGGCAGCCTGGGCCTGCAGGCTGGTGCGCATGCTGGCATCGGGGTTCTTCACCGTCTGCAGCAGCCGGCCCGCCACGATGTTCACGTTGGCCGGCAGGCGGAACACCAGGTTGGCCCCGTTCAGACGAATCTGAAACAGGAAGCCCTGCAGCTCTTGCCCTTCGTACCATTTGCTGACCGACGTAGCGCCGGCTTCTACCAGCAGCTTCTCAATGGCCGCGGCCGAATTCATGCTCGGCACGGTGCAATTGTGGTTCTTGATGTTCATGCGAAAGCGAGAAGAAAGTGGGAAGAGCGGGGCGCGCTCGTTTTGGGCGTATTGCTCGGTGGCTAGCATAGCGGGGCGCCTCCGAAGAATTTGTAGAGGGCCATGCCCACCACGCGCAGCACCTGGGTCAATTGAGTGGGCTTGCTCATCCCAAATGCCCCTCCGCGGCGCCCTCGAACATGAGGTAGTAGCAGTTGAGGAATTCGCGCTCGGCAGCCAGAGCAGAGAGCGGGCGCCAGCTGACGCGGTGCATCGCCGGCTCCACGTGAGCGAGGCTGTGGTCGTCCCACTCCTTTTCGCAACGACCCAGCAGGAGCCGCTTTTCGAGCAGCAGCACCCGCAGGTCCATGTTTTTCACGATATCCGTGGCAAAGGGCGTGGCGCCTTCCACCAGGCCGAAGCGCTTATAAATGGCGGTCTGCAATACATCCTCGGCGTCCCGGTAGAATTTGAACTCCGGCTTTTGCTTCAGCGGCCGGGCGATGTCGCAGAGGTAGGCTTCGCTGGCGTCATGCAGCAGCGCCCAGGGCTGGTAGACCATCGGCACCCGCGTGGCGACTTCCACGCAATGCTGGGCGACCGAGTAATACTGATTGGTGTGGCCGGTAAAGCGGCAGATGTTGCTCAGGGCGTGGGCGATGTCCTTGATGCAAATCTTGTCCTGGTCCGGCGCGAAGGGGTCAAAGGCGTGGCCGGCGTGGGTTTGAATCCAATTAGCCACAGCACACCTCCTTGTTTCCCTCCAGCACGCTGGTTACGGCCTCCTGATATTCGGGCTGGCTAACAATCACACTGTCGCAGATGGTGTCCATCCAGCGGCTGTTGAATGCTTCGAAGCTGAGGCAGTCGGGTGAAAACACCACCTCGATGCGCTCCGGGCTCAGGTACTTGATGTACATCAGCTCCTGGTGGCGGAAGTACTTGGCCTCCTTCATCCGGTTGTGAAGGGTTTCGGCCAGCTCGCGGGCTTCGCGCTTTTTGACTGAGCGGCTAATGCCGGTCAGGCGCTCGATGTCGGCCGTGCAACGGGCCATTTCCTGCAGGAGCGCAATAATCTCCCCAGAAGCTTGGTTTTGGATTTGGTTGACATGGTTTGAACGTTTAGTAGGGTAAGCGGAAAAATCAGTTGGGGGAAAGCCGGGCCAGCGACCCTTGCAGGGCGGGCGTCACGTGGGCTTTCTTTTTGACCTCGAGCCTGGGTCAGGGGCTTGAGGAAAACCTCGCGGCCCTGGGCCTGCATCTGCGCCACCAGCGTGCGCATGGGACCCGAGGTGGGGTCCGAGGTATAGAGGATGAGCACGCCGTCGACTAGCATGGCTGGCCCTCCTCGGCTAGGGGTGCCTCTTCCATCAGCTGGAAGGATTCTTTCGGCCGGCCCGTCAGGAAAGTGAGCCAGTTGAGCAGCAGCTGCTCTTCGCCCTTTTCCAGGGCGTTGGGGCCGGTGTTGTGCAGCAACTTATTGAAGCGGTGCACCGTCATGCCGCCCAAATGCTCGGCACGAACCTGCTCGGTGGGCACCATTTTTTGGATGCCCAGCTCGGTGAGGATTTTATTTAGATTATTTTTAATGTACATGGCAATTGGGGGTGTAGTGGCCTGCTATTTGTCTAGTAGCTACCTATAATTAAGAAGTAGCTACCTACTCTTACGTTTTAGCTAGACAAAAGTGTCAAGTAATATGGACAATAGCAACTACTCCCTAGTAAATTTTGTAAACCCCACTGGACATTCCATTGCACAATTTTGTCGGGCAATGGCCTCACGCGGAGAAATAGTCAAGAAAGTGGTGCAGGAGAGCGGTATATCCGTGACCCGGCTGGCCCAGAAAATAAATATTTCGAGGGCCCAGCTCTACATCGACTTCAGCAACCCCGAGATGTCGTTTGACCGCATCCTCGCCATTGGCAAGGAGCTGAACTACGACTTCTCCCAGGTCTTCAAGGACATTCCCGCCGGCATCGTCAGCCTGGTCAACGAGGAGCCCTCGCCGCTCTCGCAGGAATTGAGTCTGTGCCGCGACAAACTCATGCTCACGCAGGAGCAGCTCATCCAGGCGATGCAGGAGCTCA
This sequence comes from Hymenobacter humi, assembly GCF_042665855.1. Taxonomy (NCBI): domain Bacteria; kingdom Pseudomonadati; phylum Bacteroidota; class Cytophagia; order Cytophagales; family Hymenobacteraceae; genus Hymenobacter; species Hymenobacter humi. The sequence continues at coordinate 3,497,420 of NZ_JBHTEK010000001.1, forward strand.
GCGCTTACAAGAAGAAATATGGGACAGACCTTACCAACTAACGCCCGCCACCTGGACTCGCTCCACCGGGCCTACCACACCGGCGCGCTGAGCGTGGTCGACGAGAACGGCGGGCGCCTCTCGCTGCTCGAGGCCTGCGGGCTGCGGTGCTGGGCGCACCTGCGCGACAGCGAGGACGGGAAGGTCTACGTGCACGAGCCTGGCCGGCAGCGGCGAGCCTGCTGCAGCCCCGCTACCTCGAGATGCTGGGCGTCAGGATTTAACACCCATTTAACAACGGGGGCTAACTACCTGATTCATCGAGCAAATCAGTACCCCGGCTCTGGGTACAAAACTTAACCGAAGCCCCAAGCGCTCGATTTCTGGCAACAGAAGCAGCGCTTGGGGCTTTTGGCTTTTCAGGCTTCGGCTCAACTTGCGGATTGTTGCACATTTGCAGCTCAACCCTTTCTTCCTGCTCCCAATGCTCAAAGCTATCCGCTCATGCTCCCTTTTGACTCTTGGTTTTGGAGTGGCTACAGTGGCAATTATGGCCGGCTGCGCACGGCCAGCGGGCAGCCAAAATGCGCAGGACTACTTCGTGTACGTGGGCACGAACGTGGCCTCGGAGCAGGAACCCACCATTTTTCTCTACCGCCTCTCCCCTGCTACCGGAGCCCTCACCCGCGTGAGTGCCCAGCGCGGCGGTGCCAACCCCACGTACCTGACCATGGACCCGGCGCACCGCTTCCTGTACGCCGTGAACGAAACCCAGACGTTTCGGGGCGCCAAAAGCGGGGGCGTCAGCGCTTTTGCGGTGGACCGGCGCACCGGCAGCCTCACCCTGCTCAACGAGCAGCCTTCTGCCGGCGCGTCGCCCTGCTACATCAGCCTCGACCGCAGCGGGAAAGCCGCGCTGGTGGCCAACTACGTGAGCGGCAACGTGAGCCTGCTGCCCGTGACCGCCAACGGCCAGGCGCCCCCGCTGCCACCGACCAACACGAGGGCAGCGGCCCCCACAAAACCAGAGCGGCCCGCACGCGCACTGCTTTCTAGCTGACCCGGCCAATGCGTACGCCTTCGCCGTGAACCTGGGCACCGACCGCGTGTACGGCTACCGCCTCAGCGCCGCCCGGGGCCGCCACACGCCTGCCCGAGCCGGCGTTTACCGCCCAGCCCGGGGCCGGGCCGCGCCACCTCACCTTCTCCCCCAACGGCCGGCAGGCTTACTTAATCAACGAGCTGAACTCGACCATTACGGCCTTATCGTATGATGCGGCGGCGGGCCGGTTCAGCGAGCTGCAGACCTTGTCGGCGCTGCCGGCCGGGTACGAAGGGCCCAATTCCTGCGCCGACATTCACGTGTCGCCCAATGGCCGCTTTCTCTACGCTTCCAATCGGGGCCACAACAGCATTGCCGTTTTTGCCATCGAGGCCGGCGGCAAGCTCACACCGGTGCAGGACGTGGACACCCAGGGCAAAACGCCCCGCAACTTCACGCTCGACCCCTCGGGCCGCCTGCTGCTGGTGGCCAATCAGAACTCTAACAGCATAGTCACCTTCCGCGTCGACGCGCAAACCGGCCAGCTCACCCCCACGGGCCAAACTGCCGAGGTGCCCTCGCCCATGTTTCTGCAAGTGGTGGAAGACTTTACCCGGTAGCTCACGGTAGGGTGCCTGGACTGTTTTGTAGAACCACAAGCCCGTTGAGCCAACCGCGAGCAGACAACATGGCCGTTCTGTTGCCGTAAGTGAGCCCAAAATCAAGGCTTCTGTCTTACAATGCATTCGCAGCGCGGCGGGCTTTCTCCACCGCCTCTCAGCTCACGGCCCATTCTATGCTCGACCCCTACGACCAGCGCCCCCGTGAACTCCAGTTTCCGCTTTATGTGAAGGTGCCGCTGGTGTTGCTGGGCCTGGCGCTGGTGGTGTTCACCATCCACATTGCCAGCGACATCATCTTTCCGCTGTTTTTTGCGGCCATCTTCGCCATCATGCTCCACCCGGTGGAGCAGTGGCTGCTGCGGCACAAGGTGCCCAGGCTGTTGGCCATCACGCTGACGGTGGTGCTGGGCGTGGCCTCCCTGCTGGGTTTGATGTATTTCATCTACCTGCAGGCGGCACAGTTGTCCAGCGAGATGCCGCTGTTCAAAGCCAAGTTTGCCCAGGCCACCGAGCAGGTGCACCAGTGGCTGCAACACCGGTTTGGCGTGAGCGACGAGAAGCTGCGAACGGCCCTGAACGAGGCCGGCAACCGGGCCTCGGCGCTGCTGGGCAGCACGCTCGCCATGGTATCGAGCCTGCTGGTGGTGGCCACGCTGGTGCCGGTGTACATCTTCCTGTTTTTCCTGTACCAGCAGCGGCTGGTCGACTTTCTGACCCAGGTGTTTTCGGGCCGCGGGCAGGATAGCGGCGTGGCCGAGGTGCTGCACGAAAGCAAAGCCACCATCCGGAGCTACATGGTGGGCCTGCTCATCGAGGCCAGCATCGTGGCCACGCTCAACACCACGGCGCTGCTCATCATTGGCGTGCCGTATGCCTTGTTGCTGGGCGTGCTGGGCGCGCTGCTCAACTTCATTCCCTACATCGGCGGCCTCATTGCCATTGCCTTGCCCACGCTCATGGCCTTTGTTACCCAGGACGGCTACGGGCCGGCCATTGCCGTGGTGGCGGCCTACATGCTGATTCAGTTCGTCGACAACCACTTCCTCATCCCGCGCATTGTGGCCTCCAAAATCAAGGTCAACGCGCTGGTGGCCATTGTGGGCGTGCTGGTGGGCAATGCCATCGGGGGCGTGGCGGGCATGTTCCTGGCCCTGCCGGTTATTGCCATTCTGAAAATCATCTTCGACCGCGTGCCGGCCCTGAAACCATGGGGCCTGCTGCTGGGCGACGAAGAAGGCCCCCGGGCCAAAAAGGCCAAAGCCCGGAGCAACCAGATGGCGGTGGAATAGCAAGCGCCAGCCACCGCCCCCGGCGGTTAAGCCCCGGCCTTGTTCTCCTGCGTTCGCGCATCCTTTTCCTCGCCCTGGAAGAGGCCGCGCACCACGGCCACGGCTTCTTCAGCATTGGCTGCCCAGGCATCGGCGCCGGTGGTTTCCCACAGGTCGGCAGTGCGGGAGAACGGGCGCCCGCCCACCAGCACACGCACGTGCTGGGTGGCCGGGTCGCGGCGCAGGGCCGACACCAGGTCGCGCAGCAAGGGCACGTGGTGCGGCATAGAGGCAGCGGTGAGCAGCAGGTCAATGTTGTGCTCCGCAATCATGCTCTGGATGCTATCCAGGGGGTACTGGCGCCCAGGTAGCTCACTTCCCAGCCCTCGTACTCCAGGAAATCGGCTACCATTTGCAAGCCCAGGGTATGGAGGTCGCCGGCCACGCAGGCGGCCAGCAGGCGCCGCCCGTTGCGCGGGGTGCCCTGGAAATACGGCTGCGCCTGGGCCATGAGGCCGGCGGTGGCGGCGGTGCAATAATGCTCCTCGGCAACGCTGATGGTACCGCTGTGCCAGAGGTTGCCCACTTCGCGCTGGGTGGGCTGCAGTACGCGCAGGTAGAGGTCGCGCACGTCGGTGCCAGCCTCCGCCTCGGCCAGGAGCAGGCGCTGCGCCGCGGGGCGGTCGGCCGACAGCAGCAGCGACAGGTAGTCGGCGGCCAGGGCAGAAAACCGGCTGGTGGTGGGTGACTCGGGCGCTTCTTCCACCGAAGGGCTGGGGCTGGCCGTTTCTGCCGAGCTCAGCACGTTCAGCCCAGTGCTCAGCATGCTGGCGGCCACCACGTATTCGCCCACGCTCAGGCGCAGCAGCAGCGCCTGGCGCAACGCGCCCACGTGCTCTACTACGGCCTCCTGGCCCAGCCTGCTGGCTCATCTGCAGCAAGTGGGCCTCAAACAGGGCCGGGCTGTTCATAAGCACCGCATTGGCCAGGGCCAGGATGTGCTGCTGTAGGTGGTCGGTGGTAGCACCGGCCTGGGCGGTAGCAGCGGTTTCGGAATTTCCTGGAGCTGCTTTTCTGCATAACTGGCCAGTGCCGCCAGTTCCTGGTGCATACGTTGGGCAATCTGCTCGCGCAGCACTTGAGTGGTCGGCAAAGGATTCGGAATAAATATTCGAGTAACGGATAGCTATAAAGGCGAAGCCTTTCTACGGCCAACTGTCCGAACAGGATACGTACGAGAACCGGGGAAGCACACAAAAATGCGGCAAAACCCACGCTTTCGTCCAAACAACCCCCGTTTTATTTATTCTTTTTCTTCGTAAAGAAATCCTTTGCTCGAAGTGTTTCCGGCCAATGGGCACGGCCGCAGGCTATGCCCGGAGGGCGTTTAACCAGGCCTGGGCGGCTTCGATGGTCGCGAAGCGCTGCATGACGAAGCCGCTGGGGGCGGCGGCCACCACCGACTGGGTGGAGAGGCGGTGCAAGGGGTTGGCACCTTCCACAATGGCGCAGTGGCGTGTCCGGGCCTGGCTCATGGCCCGCGGAATCCAGTTTTCGATAATCCACTGCTGGGCCGGGCCCGTCAGGGGCGACCGGTGCCCGTGGTCCGACAGTATTTTGTGGGCACCCGAATTGAGCAGCAGCGCCAGCACCTGCTCGTAGAAAGCCTTGATGTTCTCGATGGAGGTGCGCTCGGCGCTCCACGCAAGCCGCACATAGCCCGACGGATGATGAAAAAGTTTGCCGGACGCGCTTTCAAAATAAAGCGTCTCCTTTGCAACGGGCAGCGGGCTCATAGAGAAATGGTAGAGGCGCAGCGTGAATATTGCCTCGGAATTAGCAAATTTACATCACGATTCAGGAACAGCACTTTATTTATAACTTCAGCCCTCACTGCCTCGCATAGGGGCGCATCCTTTGTCAGTTGAAAATTCAAACATCAGGGTCAATATTGAGCTAAAAACCAATTAATTACAAGTATATAATTTCTCATAATGCGTATTTATTTCGAAAATTCAGTAGGACGACTAATTGAACATCCCCACGGCTATGCATTGGTTCAGTATGCCGCCGGCCCGCGGGATTTTACTACTTTCCAGGCTTTCCTTACGCATACCAGCCAGCTGCTTCGCCGGCATGGCTGGAACAAGATGCTGGCCGACCAGCGCCTTTTGTCGCCCTTCACCGACGAGGAGCGCAACTGGATTCGGGAGTTTTGGCTGGCCCGGAGCGAAAGCATTGGTCAGGCGCTCTTTGGCGCCGTGGTTATCCCGAGCGACGTTTTTGCCCGCCTCTCGCTCAACCTCGTCATGAACGACTCCCAGCACGAAGCTTTTACTTTTCGGATGTTTGAGGACGAGGCCGAAGCCGTGCTGTGGCTAACCCAGCTGCCGTAATTCCAGCCGCCTGCTATCCCAGCGCTAGCTCGGCTACTACGGCCGTGCTGCCACCGGCATCGTCGTCGGTCACCAGCAGCAGCTCCCAGCGGCCGGCGCCCAGCGTGCGGCGCACCGCTAGCCCTTCTACTTTGCCCCGGTAGGCCCGGCCATCGGCCCAGGCCAGGCGCACAAACGTGGCGGCGTGGCTGGCCAGGTCCACCACGCTTACAAAGGAGCCCAGCACTTCGCCGTCGAGCACCGCGTCGGCGGTGTCTTCCACCGAAGCCGTCACAAACAGGCGCCCTTCGGTGAACGTGGCGCCCGAGAAGCCGCCCGGCCGCCCATTGATGATGGGCACCGGAAACTGCTGCGGCGCCGCGACCACCGGCGCCCCTCCCCGCCCGAGAGAAATTGCAGCGTGGCGGCCAGCGGCAGCCGAAACAGCAGCGCGCCATTGGCATGCCCCACGGTGCGCTGAAACAGCAGCAGCTCGGTGGCCGTGGTGGCGGCCGCTTCGATATTGAGCACATCGCCGGCCGGCAATCTGTTACGTAACAACGCATAGAGCGGGCCCAACGGCACGGCATGCGGCGCCCCGCCCGACACCGGCACAAACCAGCCCGTTTCGCGCGAAGGCGTGCTGCCCGAGCCCAATGCCAGCACGCCGGCCTGGCCGTTGGGCCAGGTCAGGGCCGTGAGGGCTTCCAGGTCGGGCTTGGTGCTTTTGGGGATGCGGCCGGTGCCGAACTCCGTGCTTTCGAAAAGCTTCACCTGGGCCAGCAGGGCCAGCGTGGCCGCGTCGAGCAGGTACACAAAGGGCGCATCGTCGCTGATGACGTAGGCCACGGGACCAATCAGCTCAATTCCCGAAGCCGAGGGCAGGCCGGGAATGCGGTTTTCGGAAAGGACGGTGGCCGTCATAAAGCGCGGGGTGAGTTGGGCCAGATTTTTAGAATTCAGCTCAACGCCGGATTTGCGGTTGAAGTTACTCGCCGGGCGGGTGCGGCTCAGCAACAAGCCGCGGCGCCAACTATCTTGCCGCCGCGTTACCCCGCTCCTGCCCTGCACATGCCCCTTTATACTCCTGGCCTGCATATTCTGGCCACTTTTGCCGCCCCGGCCGCGGCCCTGCGCAACGCCGAGGCCTGCCGCACCTTCTTCGACGCGCAGGTGCTGGCCTTCAACCTGGAGAAAGTGGGCGAAGCATACCACGTGTTTGCGGGCGACGAAACCGGCGCCGGTGGCTTCACGGCCGTGCTGGCCCTCACTGAGTCGCACCTGAGCATTCACACCTGGCCGGAATACGGCCTGGCGACCTTCGACGTGTTTCTGTCGAATTTCCGGCGCGACAACTCGGCTGCGGTGCGCGGCATTTATGCGGCCACGCTGGCTTTCTTCGAAGGCACCGAGCACACCAAAACCGAAGTGCGCCGATGAGCGACGCCACGCCTCCTGTGCCCGAATCGGCGCAACTCAACTGCCCCGAGTGCGGCATCAGCATTACGTATTATGATGTGGAAGGCAGCGAGTACTACGCCTGCCCGCAGTGCCACGCCTACTTCCGGTATTCGGGCGAGGAGAGCCCGAAGGTGTTTGGCAATTATAAACAAGTGCCAGCGGAAGCGCCCATTATTCCACTTGGGAAGCTGGCGGTGCTCGGGGGCAGCTCTGGCGCGTGGTGGGGTCGGCCATTCGGTGCGAAAGCAAGGCCGTACGATACCGCTGGACCGAATACCAGCTGTATGCTCCCGAAACCGGCGAGTATGCACAGCTAGCTCAATTTCACGGGCACTGGACGCTGATACAGGCGGCTCCCAGCAACAGCTCAACCGGCAGCGGCCTGTTTTCGGACCAGGAAGCCGACTTTCAGCTATCTGATTTCAAGCTGTACAACCGCTACCAGTCGCAGGTCTTGTGGGCCGTTGGCGAGTTCAATTGGGACATCGAGAGCGATAAAGACATTACCGTATCGGAGTACATCAACCCGCCGCGGATGCTGGTGCAGGAGCAGCGCGGCAAAGTGGTGGAGTGGTACCGCGCCCAACACGTAGACCGCAGCGAAGTAGCCGCCGCCTTCGGCCTGGAGCCCGCGGACCTACCCTACCCGGAGGAGTGGGCGCCGTGCAGCCCAACCCGGTGCATAATCTGTCGGCCCTCACAACCCTGACCGCTGTGGCCGCCACCCTGCTGCTTTTGCTTCAATTTGTGCTGTTGGCGCGGCACCCAAGCGAGATACTGCTCAGTGAAACCCTCTCGGTAGTGGCCGACACCACCGCTTCGGCTACGCCTGGCACGGGGCGGGTTATTGTGTCACCGTCGTTCACTCTTGACCATCCGGCGGCCCTGGAAATTGACTTCAACACCACCCTCAGCAACCAATGGCTGGAGCTGCCGGTGAGCCTCGTGAACGAGCAAACGGGCCAGGGCTTTGAGTTCACCAAAAACATCGAATTTTATTCGGGCGTGGAAAGCGGCGAAAGCTGGACCGAAGGCAGCCGCAACGCCAGCGCCATGCTCTCGGCCGTGCCGGCGGGCCGCTATCACCTCAACTTCTACCCCTTTTCCGAAGCCGGCCCCGCGGCCCCTACCATTGTAGCCACCGTGGAAGCCAACCCGGGCTTGTGGGGCAATTTCTGGCTGGTGCTGGGCTTGCTATTCATTTATCCAATAGTCCAGGTGTGGCGCCAGAGCAGTTACGAAACCCGGCGCTGGGAAGAGAGCGACTTTGGGCCAACCTCTTCTTAAACCCTTGTTTACCAGATTTTTCTCGACACTTTTCGATGTTTGAATTTTTACTAGATACGGTGCGCCCCCTGCGCCTCTATGCACTGCTCATGCTGCTGCCGCTGGGCTGGTTTGTGTGGGGCGGCTACACCGGCACCCGCCTGCTCGGCGACGACAACGAGAGCACCGAAACCCTGAGCAACGGCTCGGGCGGGCGCAGGCTCGTCGGGGCATGCACGATTCTACCACAAGTAACCCCATCCGGCTTCCTATGGAATACCTCAACCCCAAGGCGTTAACCGCCTCCATTGTGTACTCGCTGCTCGGCATCGTCATTCTGGTCATCAGCTTTTACCTCTTCAACAAGCTGACGCCTGGCACCCTGCGCAAGGAAATTCTGGAAGACCATAACAACGCGCTGGCCATCCTGGGCGCGGCGTTTATGCTGTCGATGGCCCTTATCATCAGCGCGGCCATTCATGGGTGAGCCCGGTTTGCTGGTAGCCCCACCGGCCCCACCCGCAGCCGATAGCCCGCCCAATCCCCAGCCGCCGGGGCTGCTGCTAGTGGCGGTGGCCGTGATTGCCACGTGCGGGCTCATCTACGAGCCTGATTGCCGGCACCCTGGCCTCCTACCTCTTGGGCGACTCGGTGACGCAGTTTTCGACCATCATCGGGGCCTACCTCTTTGCCATGGGCATCGGCTCGTGGCTGTCCAAGTTTCTGGACGGGCCGCTGCTGCGCTGGTTTATCCGCCTCGAAATACTCGTGGGGCTGGTGGGCGGCTGCATGGCCCCGGTTTTGTTCCTGTCCTTCGAGTACGTGGCCTCGTTTCGGCTGCTGCTCTATGCGCTGGTGGGCCTCACGGGCGTGCTCGTGGGGCTGGAAATCCCGCTGCTCATGCGCATACTTGAGCACCGCTTCCCGTTCAAGGATTTGGTGGCGCGGGTGTTCACGTTCGACTACATCGGCGCGCTGCTGGCCTCGCTGATATTCCCCTTGGTGCTGGTGCCCCAGGCTGGGCCTGATTCGCACCTCCCTCCTGTTTGGGGCGCTCAACCTGGCGGTGGCGGGCATCGTGCTGGCCCGGTTCCCGGAAACGCGGCCGTACCGGCGCCGGTTTGCTACGGGCATTGCCGTGGCACTTGTTGGGCTGGGCGTGCTCTTCGGCTTTGCCAATAAGCTGCTGGCCTACACCGAAACCCTGGCTTTTCAGGACCAGGTTATCTACTCGAAAACCACGCCCTACCAGCGCATTGTGCTCACCCGCAACCCACGCGAGCTACGCCTGTTTCTCAACGGCAACCTGCAGTTCAGCTCCGCCGACGAGTACCGCTACCACGAGGCGCTTGTGCACCCCTTGCTGCAGGCCTTGCCCCAGGCCCGCCGCGTGCTGGTGCTGGGCGGCGGCGATGGCCTGGCCGTGCGCGAGCTCCTGAAATACCCGCTCCTGCGCAGCATCCGCCTGGTCGACCTGGACCCCGGCATGACCCAGCTGTTCCAGCACAACGAGCTGCTGCTGGGCCTCAACAAAAAGGCACTGCTCTCGCCCAAAGTGCAGGTACTGAACGCCGATGCCTACCAGTGGGTGCGGGAAGACACCGCCCGCTACGACGCCATCATTGTCGACTTCCCCGACCCGGGCAACTACTCCATCGGCAAGCTGTACTCGGCGGCTTTTTACACGGCGCTGGTCAAGCGCTTGGCGCCCGGCGGGCGCATGGTGGTACAAAGCACCTCTCCGTACCTGGCGCGCCAGTCGTTTTGGTGCGTGGCGCACACCTTGTCGGCCGTTGGGCTGCACACCATTCCTTACCACCTCTACGTGCCTTCATTTGGAGAATGGGGCTTCGTGCTGGCCGGCCCCGACGCGCAGTGGCGGGGCGACGCTGGCCCGCTGCCCGCAGGGCTGCGGTACATCACCCCCGCCACCATTCACGACATGCTGCGCTTCCTCCGGACATGAGCGAAGTGCCCACCGAAGTCAATCAGCTCAATAACCAGGCCCTGGTGCGGTACTTCGAAGAGGATTGGGGTCCTTATGTGCACTAGTTTTTAGGAGCGTATTTACTATAACTGTGAAATCCCGCCGCACCTTTTTGCGCCAAACCGGCGCCGCGCTCACCAGTGCGCTGCTTCTGCCCGCGCTACCGGGCTGCGAACCGGGCCACTCCCTGGCCCATATCAAAGGGCAGCTGTGGGGCCCCGATGCGGCTACCGGCCACTTGCTGCGCGACCCCAGCCGAATCCCCGCTCCCACCCGCACGCTAGACACGGAGGTTCTTATTATCGGCGGCGGCGTGTCGGGGCTGGCGGCGCGGCGCTGGCTGCACCGCCACGGGCAACCCAATACGCTACTCGTGGAGCTAGCTGGCCAAACCGGTGGCAATGCCGCGGCGGGGAGCAACTCCACCTCGGCTTACCCTTGGGGCGCCCACTACCTACCCGTGCCCGATGTGCGCAATCGCGAGCCTGCTGGACTTCCTGCAGGAAACCGGCACGCTTACCGGCTACGCGCCCAGCGGCCTGCCCATCTACAGCGACTACCACCTCTGCCACGACCCCGAAGAACGGCTCAATATCAACGGCCACTGGCAGGATGGACTGGTGCCGGCCCTGGGCCTGGCTCCCGCCGAGCAGGAGCAGTTTGCGCGCTTTTTCAAGCTGATTGAAACCCTAAAATCAGCCCAGGGAAGCGACGGCCGCGACGCTTTTCGCATTCCCCTCGACCAAGCCTCGGCCGACCCCGAGTACCGCCAGGCTCGACCAGATATCTTTTGCCGATTACCTGGTTCGTGAAAACTTCACCGCCCCGGCCCTGCGCTGGTACCTGGACTATGCCTGCCGCGACGATTATGGAGCCACCGCCGCCCAGGTATCGGCCTGGGCCGGCTTGCACTACTTCGCCAGCCGGAAGGGCCGCGCCCACAACGCCACCGGCGCCGACGTCCTGACCTGGCCCGAAGGCAACAACTTCCTGACAGAGCACCTGCGTCGCCAGGTAGATGCGCCGCTGCATAAGGGCACCCTGGCCTACGACCTGCGCGAAACGGCCGCCGGCGTGGAGGTGTTGACCTACGACGTAGCCACCCTACTAAGCACCCGCGTGCGGGCCCGGCAAGTGCTGCTGGCCATGCCCCAGCACATTGCGCACCGCCTGTTGGCCCAGGTGCCCGGGCACGCCTTGCTGCCACCCGGCGCCCTGCACCACGCCCCTGGCTCATCGCCAACCTCACCGTGGAAGGCCTGCCCCAGGGCCCCGGACGCCCCCTGAGCTGGGACAACGTGCGCTACGGCAGCGCCTCGCTGGGCTACATCAACGCCAACCAGCAAGGGCTGCGGCAAGAAGCTGGCCGCCCCAAAGTCATCACCCTCTACTGGCCCCTCACCGACGAAGCCCCCGGCCCCGCCCGGCGCCGCGCCTACCAAACCTCTTACGCCGACTGGCTGCCCCGCGTGGTGGCCGAGCTGGAAACCTACCACCCCGGCGTGACGCCCTACATCCAGGCGGCCGACCTATGGGTATGGGGCCACGGCATGGTAGCGCCCACGCCGGGCCTGCTGTGGGGCCCCGCCCGAGCAGCCGCCCGGCAGCCCCTGCGCAACCGTATTTTCTTCGCGCACACAGACTTCAGCGGCATCTCTATTTTCGAAGAAGGCTTCTACCAGGGCATTCGGGCAGCTCAGGAAATCCTGGCCACGAAGGAAAAAGTAAGCTGATGCCCGATTTGCATTCCCCAGCTCAACCCTGGATTCGCTCGGCCCGCTACGACGGCCTGCTGATTCTGGCGCCGCCGTTTCTGGCGCTGCTGCTCGTGCTGGCCCTGCCCGCGCCCTACCGCAGCACCGCCCAGATGCCCCTGCTGGCGTGGGTGGGCTTGGTGGTATTAATCGACGTGGCCCATGTCTACGGCACCCTTTTCCAGACTTATTTCGACCCGCTGCGCCGGCAGCAGCGCCGCACGCTGCTGTGGGTGGTGCCGGTGGGCTGCTACGCCGCCGGGGTCGCGCTACACAGCCTGGGCGGCCTGGTATTCTGGCGGGCGCTGGCCTACCTGGCGGTGTTTCATTTCATCCGGCAGCAGTATGGGTTTTTGCGGCTCTACGGCCGGCACGAAGCGCCGGCCCGGGGCAGCTGGCTGGCCACGGCGCTCATTTATTACGCCACCATTTATCCGCTGCTTTACTGGCACCTCTCCCCGGGCCGCAACTTCACCTGGTTTGTCGAGGGCGAGTTTGTGCAGTACGATTGGGCGGCGGGAAGGCAGCTGGCCACTGTAGCATACGTGGGGCTGATTGTGGCCTACTCCTGCCGCGAAACCCTGCTCTGGTACCGCACGCGCACCCTGAACGTCCCCCGCAACCTGCTCCTGAGCGGCACCCTCATTTCGTGGTACGCCGGCATTGTCTGGTTCAACGGCGACCTGGCCTTTACCTTGCTCAACGTGGTATCTCACGGCATTCCCTACCTCGCGCTGGTGTGGAATGGCGGCCCTACCGCGAAGCAGGCCCCGCACCCAGGCGCCGCGGCGCCTGGGCTGGCCAATATGGTCTGGCGGTGTTCTTGGTCGTGGTTGTGCTGTTTGCCTATTTAGAAGAAGGGCTGTGGGACGGGCTCGTGTGGCGTGAGCACGGCTCGGCCTTTGGTTGGTTTCAGCAACTGCCTACGGTGGCCAGACCTTCCCTGCTAATGTGGCTGGTGCCGCTGCTGGCGCTGCCGCAAGCCACCCACTACGTGCTGGATGGATTCATTTGGCGCCGGCCCAAGAATAGGACAACTGCGCCCCGGCCAGCCTGACCGCGCAGCAACACGCAGCCAGTCCAACGTCGTGTTTACTTTACAATCACCAGCTCAACGCGCCGGTTGAGCCGGCGCGTTTCCTCCCGCTCGTTCGAGAACTTGGGTTTGGTGCCGCCAAAGCCCACGGTGGTGATGCGCTTTTCATCGACGCCGCGGCCCACGAGGTAGCGCTTCACTTCGGCCACCCGGTCTTCGGAAAGCTGCTGGTTTTTATCGGCCGGGCCCACGTTGTCGGTGTGGCCTTCGAGGCGTACTTCGGTTCCTGGGCTGGCTTGTAGGGCAATGGCCAGGCGGTTGAGCTCGGTGTAGGACGAGCCCAGCAGCCCGGCTTTGCCCTGGGCAAAAATGATGCTGGGCAGGTCGAGTTTGGCACCCACGGCCGCGGGCAGCAGCAGCAAGTCGCGGCGCGGCGATCCGCTGGCAATCAGCGTGTCGCCCACTGTGAGAAAGCCTCCCCCATTGGCCGAGAGGTAGTACTTGCCCGGCAGCAGCGACATCTGGTAGCCGCCGGTGTTATCGGCCCGGCTGGTGGCGTTGAACTGCACCCCGGCGGCATTGGCCAGCAGGTTGGCTTTCACGATGGCGCCGGGCACGGGCTGCTTGGTGCGGGAATCGAGCACGCGGCCACTCAAAAAGGCCCGGGGCGAGGCCTCCGTCACGGCTGCTACCGGGGCGGCGGGCAATGAGTCGGCCGGCACGGCGCGGCCGGTGCGCCAGATATCCTTGGTGGCATTGGCCGTGGCCGAGGAGGAGTAATAGGCAGTTTTGCCGTCGGGTGTCAGGCAGAAATAGGCGTTGAAACCGGGGCCGTTCAACGCCGAGCCCAGGTTGCGGGGCTCGCTCCACCGGCTCCAGCTCTCATCGAGGCGCTTGCTCATAAAAATATCGGCCGAGCCGTAGCCCATGTGGCCGTAGGAAGCAAAATACAGGGTTTTGCCATCCGGCGCCAGCCAAGGCGCGAAATCAAAACCGGGCGAGTTCAGAACCGGGCCCAGGGTGGTGGGCTCGGTGTAGCCGCCGCTGCCATCGGGCCGGCTCACGTACAAGTCGTTGCCACCTTCGGAGTCGCCGCGCTCCAGCGAGAGCAAGAGTATTTTCTCGTCTTTGCTGATGAAAAACCCCGAGCCCGGCACGGCGGTGTAGTAATTAGCCACTCGCACGGCATCCGGCCTGAAGCCTTTCGTTGGGCCGCTCGTGGCAGCTGCCCGGCTTGCCTTGCTCAACCCCTCGTCGCGAAAGCCAGCCGCGTCATAAGTGCCGCGCACAAAGAGCGTGTTGCCCTCGGGCCCCGCGGCCGCTACCACTTCATTATTCTGCTGGGTATTAATGGCGTCGAGGCGGTCGGGAGTATTCCACGTCTGGCCCTTGTTGGGGCTCCGGCTCATCCAGGCATCGCCGGAATCGGTGCTGCCTTCGGTGTTGCCGGCAAACTTGGTGCGGGCAAAATACAGCGTATTGCCATCGGGGCTCAGCACCGGATGAAGCTCATTGCCAGGCGTATTCACCGAGCCCGGCAACGGCTGCGGGGGCCAAAAGGCGAAGGTCCTTCCACCAAGTTCAGCCGCAGCTGAAACAGGCGCCACTGCTGGCTGGCGCGGCCGTTGCCTTTCTGCGCCAGCACCGCCGTGCCATTAAACTTGTCGGCCGCGGCCAGGGCGGCGCAGCGGGCTTCGCTCTTGTTCTCGAGTTGGAAGCTGCCGGCCGGGCCGGCGGGCACGAGGCGCCACTGCTGCTCGGCGCTGCCCTGGAAGGGGCGCTGCACCAGGGCCATGTTTTCGCCGGCCTTGCTAACCGTCAGGCACTGAGCGCTATGGCGGGCCTCGATGCGGTAGTATTCGCTGCCGGCCCGCAGCGGCACAAACCGCCACTGCTGGCTCGGGGAATGCGTAAATTCCCACTGCACCGCGACGGTCCCGCTCGCCGTGCTGGCGCTGGCCACGTCGAGGCTGCGCCCACTGCCGCGGTTAATCAGACCATAATACACCCGCTCATCGGGCACGAAGGAAGCCTGGGATTGCGCTAAAAACGGGAGCAGCAGGAAAAAGGAAAGCAATCGAAGCATCAGCGGGGCGCAAAAACAAAAGCGCGTGGGTGAACGATGCAAAGAACGGCGGAAAAGCGAAAAGTGCTGTTCTGGTTAAACCCCACAAGGCCAAATCAACTGCTTCGGCCCAGCCCAACTGGTCCTAGTTTGCCCCGTTCACCTGCCCGTACTTGCTGCGGAACTTCTTCTCCAGATACGTCTGCTTGTTCTCCAGCGAGATGCTGCGGCCGTCGATGAAGGCCTGCGATACGGCGTTGGTGCGCATGTCGAGCAGGTCACCTTTGCTGAGCACCAGCGTGGCGCTTTTGCCCGCTTCCAGCGTGCCGTAGTCCTTGTCGATGCCCATAATCTGGGCAGTGGTAAGGGTTACGGCCGTCAGGGCCTGCTCTTTGGTGAGACCGAATGCGGCGGCGGTGCCGGCCACAAAAGCCAGGTTGCGCGAGCCGGCCGTTTCCTGGCCACCCTGGTAGTCGAGGCAGAAGCGCACGCCTGCGGCTTGCAGCTGCGCGGGCAGTTTGTAGGGCTGGTCGTAGTCGTCGGCGTCGCGGCGGGGCAGGGCGTGAATGCGCGATACCACCACGCTCACGTCGTTCTGCTTCAGGAAGTCCAGCGCCATCCAGGCGTCGCGGGCGCCTACCACGGCCAGCTTCTGCACGCCCATGCGGCGGGCAAAGCGCACCGATTCGATGATTTCCTTGCCGTAGTCGGCGTGCAGGTACAGGGTTTTGGAGCCGTCGAAAATGCCGGCCAGGGAAGCCAGGCGCAGGTTTTCCCGGCGGCCGGCGGGCAGCTGGCGGTAGGCATTGGCTTCGCCGAAGAGCTGCTCGAGGTCGCGCAGCCTGGGCTTCGCGGGCTTTCTGGCGGCGGTCCAGGGCGGCGGCGTCTTCGGCGGGGTTGAGCCGGAACACCATCTGGGGCCAGGTGAGGTGCTGGCCTTCGTCGGCCCGCACCACGGCGTCCTGCCAGTTCCAGGCGTCGAGCCTGCACCACGCTGCTTTGGCCCGAGAGCAGGCCGCCTCGCGGGGTGGGCTGGGCCAGCAGCACGCCGTTGGTGCGCACGGTGGGCATGATGTCGGAGTCGGTGTTGTAGGCGATAATGGCGCGCACGTTGGGGTTCAGCGTGCCCACCTCCTGCTCGTCCACGGTGGCCCGCACAGATTCTACTTCGGTCAGGCCCAGCGTGGTGTTGGGCACAATCAGGCCCGGGTACAGCTGCTGCCCGGCCGCGTCGATGGTCTCGTAGCCGGCTCGGTCCTGGGTGAAGCCCGCGGCGGGGCCCGCGTACGTGAGGCGGCCTTTGTCGAAGGCCACCGTGGCGTTGGGCACCACCGTGCCGTTGCCGACGTGCAGCGTAGCGCCCGTGATGAGCATGGGCCGGGCCTGGGGCAGCGCCGGGGTGGGCACCTGCGAGAAGGCAGCGAAGGCGGAACTAGCCAGAGCGAGAGTTAAGGAAATGCGCATAGGATTCGTTATTCAGCTAGTTCTTTTTCCTGGCCCAGGGTGTCGCAGTGCCACAGGCCCTGCGCTTTGCTCGGGGCCGACTGGGTGGGCGCGCCGCCTTTTTGGCCGTGAGCATGGCCTGCACAATGCGCTGCCGCTCCTTCTGGATTTCGCCCCGCAAAGCCGCGTCGGCGGTGAGGCTGAACATCTCGCGGCCGTCCACGAAGGTGTATTCGGGCCGGGCGTAGACGCTCAGGGGTTGTCGGTCCAGAGCACCACGTCGGCGTCCTTGCCTTCCTTGATGGAGCCCATCTTGTCATCGAGGTGCAGCATCTTGGCCGGGTTGATGGTCACCAGGCGCAGAGCCTCTTCCTCCGTTAGGCCGCCGTACTTCACGGTTTTGGCCGCTTCCTGATTCAGGCGGCGGCTCATTTCGGCATCGTCGGAGTTAATGGCCACGTTCAGCCCCGCCCGGGTCATGATGGCGGCGTTGTAGGGAATGGCGTCGCGCACTTCGTTTTTGTAAGCCCACCAGTCCGAGAAAGTGCTGGCGTTGGCGCCGTGGGCCTTCATCTTGTCGGCCACTTTGTAGCCTTCCAGAATGTGGGTGAAGGTGTTTACCTTGAAGCCCATGCGGTCGGCCACGCCCAGCAGCATGTTTATCTCGCTCTGCACGTAGCTGTGGCAGGTGATGAAGCGCTGCCGGTTCATGATTTCGACCAGCGCGTCCAGCTCCAGGTCGCGGCGCGGGCCTTCGGTCTTGTTTTGCTTGCCCTTGCCGAGCTTGTTGTAAGCGGCTAGGTCCTTTTCGTATTCCTTGGCCCGGGTGAAGGCGTCCACAAACACTTGCTCAGTGCCCATACGTGTCTGCGGGAAGCGCAGCACGTTGAGCTCGCCCCAGTTGCTTTGCTTCACGTTTTCGCCCAGGGCAAACTTGATGAAGCCCGGCGCGCCGGCAATTTTCATGTCTTCAGGGGTGGCGCCCCAGCGCATCTTAATCAAGGCCGACTGCCCACCGATGGGGTTGGCAGAGCCGTGCAGGAGCTGCGCCGCCACCACGCCACCGGCCAGGTCGCGGTAGATGCCCACGTCCTCGTTATCAACCACGTCGCTCACGCGCACTTCGCTGGTCACGGCCTGGGTGCCTTCGTTCACGCCGCCGGCCACGGCAATGTGCGAGTGCTCGTCGATGATGCCGGGCGAGAGGTGTTTGCCCGTGCCGTCGATGCTACGGCCGCCCTTGGGCAGGGCCAGGCCCTTGCCGATTTTCGAGATTTTGCCGTTCACCAGCAACACGTCGGTGTTTTCGAGCTTGCCGTCGGCCTCGCTGGTCCACACCGTGGTGTTTTTGATGAGGGTGGGCTGCTGGCTGGGAAACTCCGTGCGGCCGTAGGCGGCGAAGGGGAAAATCACGCTGCCCAGCACCGGCGGCGGGGTCACCTTGGCCGAGTCGCGCTTGGCGGCGCGGCTGGCTTCTTCCAGGCGGGCGGCGCGCCATTTCACGGGCGTGCCGTCGGCCAGCAGGCCATCGCCCTGGAACACCCGGCCCTCCTGCGTGTAGTAGCCGCTGAGGCGAACGGAGCCGGTGGAAAGGGTTGAGTTTTGAGGGTTGAGGGTTGAGTTGTCGGCAGATTTCCCCCTTTTACCTTTCTGCTTGTCGCTGGGGTTAAAAACCACCGTGGCCAGGTCGCTGGTCACGGTCACGTTGCCGCGGATGGTGTCGCCGGCGGTGGGCACAATTTTCAGTTCCGGCGCCTCGGGCTTACCCTGAAGCAGGAACCGGCCTTCGGGCTGCTCGCCGATTTTGAGGGTGTACACGCCGCGGTAGTCGGCGGGCACGGTGCTCAGCTGGTAACGCTCACCCTGCACCCAGTTGTCAAGCAGCACGTTGTCGTCGGCCAGGAAGCGGGCCGAGCACACCACGAAGTTGGCTTCCATGCCCGGCTTCAGGGCGCCGATGCGGTCCTGGGCCCGGAGCAGGCGGGCGGGGGTTTCGGTGAGGGCCTGAAGCGCGGCTTGCTCGCTCAGGCCGTACTGAACGGCTTTGCGCAGGTTGGGCAGGAACTTCTTCTTGTCCTTGAGGTCGGCGGCGGTGAGCACAAACGGCACGCCGGCCTGGCTCAATTTGGCAGCGTTGGCGGGCGCCAGCTCCCAATGCTTCAGGTCTTCGAGCGGGATGCGCAGGGCGTCGTACACGTCCTCCACGTTGTAGGCATCGGGGTAGTTGAGGGCCAGCACAAAGGTGGCGCCTGTGGCTTTCAGGTCGTTGAGGCGCTGGTATTCGTCGCCGCGCCCCTTGATGATGTACTGCTGGCCGGCCTCGTCGCCCACCTTATCGGCCCGCAAGGCCGAGAGCTTGTCGCTGGCCTGGAAGATGGCCGGCAGCCCTTTCTGCTGGCTCAGGGCCTGCAGCGACAGGTTCTGCTCGCGGCGCGGGTTGCGCTGGTTCCACTGGGCGTCGAGGTAGGTTTGGCGCAGCAGCGCGATGCTGCCCATCAGCGAGCCGGGGTCCTGGTGCTGCTGCCTTTGTCAAAGGACAGCCCGGAGGCGGCCTTTTCCAGCAGCATCACCTCGTTTTCCTTGCGGTTGGTGTTCAGGCTAACCAGGGCCGCGGTGCCGCGCATGATGCCGTCGGCCTGCTGCGTGAGCACCGCCCCGAAGCCCAAGGCGCGGTAGGCACCGGCCTGCTCGTTGTTTACCTTGAACTGCTCGGCGGCGTTCACTTCGGGGTGAATGGCCTGGTTCCAGTTGTAGGCGCCGGTCTTTTGGGTGTCGAACTGCGGGGGCACGCGGCGGCCCTGGCGCTCGGGCGCCTTCACGTCGGGCACGCCGTAGCTCGTGAACACGTCCACGAAGCCGGGGTAAATGAACTTGCCGCGCACGTCTTGCACCACGGCGCCCGTCGGAATTTTCACCTTGGCGGCGGGGCCCGCGGCCACCACTTTGCCGTCCCGAATCAGGAGCGTGGCGTCGTTGATTTGGGTTTTATAATCGGTAAAGAGCGTGGCGTGGGTGAAGGCAAACACGCCCGGCCGCTGGTCGTACACGCCGTTGCGCGGGTAGGTACCGGGCTGGGCCAGGGCCGCCGGGCCCACAAGGGCCAACGCCGCGCTCAGCGACAGTTTCTGAGTAGAAATTTTCACGCAAAAAGGAATATGCAAGGCTTGCAGAAATAGCCCAAACCAACCGGCCCGGTTCCCGCTTATTCCTCAAATGTAGCGCCGCAACCCGCGGACCGACAACGGTTCAGCTCAATCGGCAGTAAGAAATAAAAACCCACCCCCAGTTATCACGCTTACCCCCTTCATTTCCCATGCGCAAAGGCACGAAAGTCACCTGGAAATACGGCACTGGCACGGCCACTGGCAAGATTGAATCGCTGCACAAAGAGCCAATTTCGCGCACCATCAAAGGCTCCGAAATCCACCGCAACGGCTCACCCGACGACCCCGCCCTGGTGATAGTGCAGGAAAACGGCGACAAGGTGCTCAAGCTGAAAAGCGAGGTAAAGGCGGCCAGTTAAAGGGCATACCAATAGAAAAAGCAGTATAAAGCCGGTCATGCTGGACTTATCGAAGCATCTTGCTCAGAACCTCACCCCCGGCCCCTCTCCAAAAGAGAGGGGAGCCTGACGACTGTAGCGTGGACTTTTAGTCCGCGTGGCGCTCAACTTTATACCGTTCAGGCGCGGACTAAAAGTCCACGCTACATTTCCGCCGCCATGGCACCCCTCTCTTTTGGAGAGGGGCCGGGGGTGAGGTTCCGGGCGAGATGTTTCGACAAGCGGACGCCAGCTAAAGCATGACGCCTGTTTTCTTTAATTGGGCTAACGAGTAAGAGTTCAAAACAAAAGCCCCACCGGTAGTCACCGGTGGGGCTTTTGTTAAGAGCAAAGCAGGTGGCTCAACTACTACAGGTTGTCCTTGTCAGGCGTAATGAAGGCGGCTTCTTCCATTTCGGTGGGCACCACTACCACACCCTTCTGGAGCAGGGAGTTGCGCTTGCCGTAGAGGAAATACACGATGAAGCCGAGCAGCATCCAGCCCATGGCCACCTTCAGGGTGAAGGCGTCGAGGGCCACAATCAGCAGCAGGCAGATGAGCGCGCCCATCACGGGTACCAGCGGGAAGCTGGGCGACGAGAGCGGCGAGCGGAACGGCCGGGGCTGGTCGGGGTCGGAGCGGCGCATAATCCACACACCCAAGCTCACGAGCACGAAGGCCAGCAGGGTACCAAAGGAGGTCAAGTCGCCGGCGAGCGAGCCGGGCACAAAGGCCGCGAACAAGCCCACGAACACCATCAGAATCAGGTTGGATTTGTAGGGCGTGTTGAAACGGGGTGCAGGTCCGAGAAGGCTTTCGGCATGAGGCCGTCTTTAGCCATGGAGTAGAACACGCGGCTCTGGCCCATGAGCATCACGAGCATTACCGACGAGAAGCCGAGCAGAATGGCGACTGTTACGGCCGTGCCCATCCACTCGTAGCCGGGCATGTGCGCCTTGATGGCGTAGGTCACCGAAGCTTCGCCACCCAGAGCTGGGTCGGCAAATTCGCGCCAGTTGGCTACCCCCGTCAGCACGTGGCCGAACAGGATGTAGAGGACCGTGCAGATTGCCAGCGAGCCCAGGATGCCGATGGGCATGTCGCGCTTGGGGTTCTTGGCCTCTTGAGCAGCAGTACTTACCGCGTCGAAACCGATGAAGGCGAAGAACACGATGGCTGCCCCGCCCAGGATACCGCCCACGCCGTGCTTGTTCCACTCGGTGTAGCTGCGCACCACGTCGCCGGCGGCGTTTTTCACGGGCTCGGCGTTCTCGGGAATCAGGTACGGCGTGTGGTTGGCGGGGTCGATGAACTGCCAGCCCACTGCGATGAACACCAACACGATAACCACTTTCAGCACCACGACTACGGCGTTGAACAGGGCCGATTCCTGCGTGCCTTTTACCAGCAGCAGGCTCAGGGCCACGATTACCAGCAAGGCGGGCAGGTTGATGAGGCCGTGCTCGGTTACGCCGTTTACCACAGCGCTTTCGAAGGGCGAGTGGCTGAGGTTGTACGGTATACTGGTGCCAAAGACTTCCAGCAGCTTGTTGAGGTACTCGCTCCAGGCAATGCTGACGGTAGCCGCGCCCAGGGCGTACTCCATGATGAGGGCCCAGCCGATAACCCAGGCCACAAACTCGCCCATGGTGGTGTAGGCGTAGGTGTAGGCCGAGCCCGCAATGGGAATCATGGCGGCGAACTCGGCGTAGCACAGGCCCGCGAACACGCAGCCGATGGCGGCCACGATAAAGGCCAGGGTAACACCCGGGCCCGAAGCCTGCGCGGCCGCCGCGGCGGTGCGCACAAACAGGCCCGCCCCGATGATGGCGCCCACGCCCAGGGCCACGAGGTTGCCCGCGCCCAGCGTCCGCTTCAGGGTGCCGTGCCCGGTCGAATTAGCCTCGCCCAAGAGCACGGCCAATGGTTTTTTGGCGAAAATACTTGCCATTTGTTAAGGTTAAAGAAGGAAGAAGTGTGAAATAAAAAGACGGTTAAGAACAGAACTACCGGGCCCCTCGGCAATAAAAATCAACGCCAGAGGCAGCTACAGGCCCGAAATATAGGCAGCAAATTCGCTACGCCGCCGTTTCTGGTCTCTGTCCCGCTTGCTTGGCGTACGACGCTGTGCAGTCTGGTCATGTTTTAACCAGTTCTGGTTTTCTGATTCCAACCGGCCTCACAGCTCAGTTTTGCAAAGTTGAGCTAAGGCAATTGAGCGCCGGGCCCACAGTTATTGAAGGAATAATCTGCCGGTTTTATAGATGAGATAGGCTCTTCCATCGACTCATTCGGGCATTGGCCGGCCGGGCCTTATTACTGGCATACCGCTTGCAAATACCCTGGCAAGCAACTTTACCTGGCGCCGCTGCTGCCAGACTCTTCACTAAAAACCGCGCACTTTCTTTTCCTCTCCCTTCATGAAAAAGACCCTGATTCTGCTCGCTGCTTTGGCCTTCACTACCGCCGGCACCAGCTTCGCCCAAACCACCCCCGCCGCCAGCACCACCGTTCGGAAGGCGCACAAAGCCAAGCAACACAAGACCCCCGCCCAGAAAGCCGACCACCAGGCCAGCAAAATGGCCAAGGAACTAGGCCTGACCGCCGACCAGGAAGCCCGCGTAGAGCAGCTTTTGCTGGCGCGCCAGCAGGAAACCGCCGCTTTCAAAGCCAAGTACGGCACGGATAAAAAGGCCGGCCGCCCCGAGAAGAAAGCCGCGCACCAGCGCTACGAAGCTCAGCTCAAGTCCATTCTCACGGCTGACCAGTACACCAAATTCGCCCAGCTCAAGCAAGAGCACCGCGGCCACGGCAAAGGCCAGGGAGGCAAAATGAAGATGAAAGCCAAAGCGTAAGCTCCCGTAGCTCACTGCCGAGGTCGAAAGCCCCAGCCCAATTGGGCTGGGGCTTTTTCGTGCGTCCGGCTAAGCTGGACAAAACATGGCTTTGCGCGGCCTGCTTATATTTGGCTTCACCACCCGGCTCTCATTTCAGCCAAAAAGCCTTCCGCAATGCCTCCCCTCCCCAGTAGCACGGCCTCGGCCGTGCAAATCCAACAGTTTTACGACAAGGGCCTGGCCCACGCCAGCTACGCCGTGCGCTGCGGCCGCCAGGTCGCCATCATCGACCCGGGCCGCGACCCCCAGCCCTACTACGATTTTGCCGACGAGCACGAGGCCGACATCATAGCAGTGATTGAGACCCACCCGCACGCCGATTTTGTGTCATCGCACCTGGAAATTGCCGAAGAAACCGAGGCCACCATCTACTGCAGCAAGCTGGTGGGCGCCAAGTACCCGCACAAAGCCTTCGACGACGGCGACCGCATTTCGCTCGGCAACGTGGAGCTGCACGCCATCAACACCCCCGGTCACTCGCCCGACAGCATCAGCATCCTGCTCATGGACGACATGGCCCAAAGCCGCGCCGTGTTCACCGGCGACACCCTATTTGTGGGCGATGTGGGCCGGCCCGACCTGCGCGAGGACGAAGCCGTGGGCGGCCACAAGCGCCAGGAGTTGGCCGCCCAACTTTACAGAAGCACCCGTAACAAGCTGATGACCCTGCCGGGCAGCACCCGCGTGTACCCCGCGCACGGCCCCGGCTCGCTCTGCGGCAAAACCACCAGCACCGACCTCGACAGCACCATCGCCAAAGAGCTAAAAACGAACTACGCCCTGCAGCCCATGTCGCAGGACGAGTTTATCCGGGTGCTGCTCGAAGACCAGCCGTTTGTGCCCAAGTACTTCGGGCACGACGTGAAGCTGAACAAGCAGGGCGCCCCGAGCTTCGAAGACAGCATCCGGGCCGTGCCCAACCTGAGTAGCACGGCCACACTGGAGCCGGGCGTGCTCATCATCGACACCCGGCCGGCGGCCAGGTTCCGCGCCGGTCATTTCCCGGGCGCCATCAACCTGCAGGACGGCGGCAAATTCGAAACTTGGCTGGGGTCGGTAGTGGGCCCCACGGAGCCGTACTACCTCCTCGCCGACACGCAGATTGCACTGGACACCGTGGTGCGCAAAACCGCCAAAATCGGCTACGAGGGCAACATCAAAGGCGCCATGCTGGCCCCGTTGGCATTGCCCGTCACCTCGCCCGCCGTCGACGTAGCCCAAGTGCGCGAGCACCCCGAACGCTTCACCATCGTGGACATCCGCAACCACGCCGAAGCCAAGGTCCCGGTGTTCGAAAACGCCCTGCTCATCCCGCTGCCTGAGCTGCGCGAGCGCGCCCACGAAGTGCCCACCGACAAGCCGGTGCTGGTGCACTGCGCTGGAGGCTACCGCTCGGCGGCTGGCGCTAGCATCCTGCAGCAGGCCCTACCCGGCGTGGAAGTACTGGACTTAGGCGATGCTATCACGGAGTTTCAGAAGCAGGAGGTGCATTAGATAATACCTCTACAAAAAAGAGGGCGGACGTTTTGAAACCAAGACTTCCGCCCTCTTTTTGTATCTATCACTTTCTTACTTCTATCCTGGCCATACACTATCCTAATTATGCGGCAAAGTGAAATTGTTTTTTACACACTTCTAACTGCCGCATTGCTCAGCGGCTATTCCTACCAAAAGAGCTATCAGCAGCTAGTACAGCCAGTATCTACCGAAACCACTGGACAATTAATTAAACCAGATACAGCCGCAGCTATTATTAAAACCCAATTCGTGGGAGCTGCATTCCCTAAAATATTCGAAGCTGCTTATCATCAAAACACTCAAGCTATTTCACACCATGACAGCATCAGCTTCCGGGTTGATGAAATTGGGAAATTAAAAATTGAATCCGGCCAAATAATTGCCTGTGACCCAATTGCAATGCATGACGGGGTTGCCTTTTCGCAAAAGTTTCCCATCGGGCAGTTTGCGGTACAATTGGCACTGGCCCGATGGGACAACGATGAGCGGGTGGCATTCAGCCGAATACTTTTCTCAAACAAAGCAGTTGTCCGTTGGGACCCAGCGCTCGAGCCTGGTCAAAACCCTGTCTCCATGAAAGATTCAACGATTTATTGCTACGGAGTAGACGGGGGTTCCGGCATTTTCATCGATAAAAATGCTAACCGCACTTTCGCCGCTAAAAGCCAACAAGACTGGGAATACGTCTTTCTTAAAAAAGCCGAATTGAACGGGTTCAAAGGGTTTGTTCACGATTTTGACCAGCATAACCTGGCTACTTTCCCTACTGGTTTCGGCGATGGCTGTTATGCTACCTACATCGGATACGACGTCAAGGGAGAAGTTTGTCGACTGGTTACAGATTTTGGTCTTGTGAATTGGTAGGCGTCACCTTTCGGTAATTATTCTGGGTGGACTGCCTTTTAATTCAAGCTGTAAGCTGCTTGACGTCGTTAAGGGAGCTTTTTTCATTCCTCGTCGCCTAGGTATCTTTGAGATTAACTCTACCCTATGCGCGTCCTTCACACCGCCGATTGGCACCTCGGCCAGCGCTTCATCAGCGGCCACGAGCGCACCGACGAACACCGCCATTTCCTGAACTGGCTGGTGGCCACGGTGCGCGAGCAGCGCGTAGAAATCCTGGTGATTGCCGGCGACGTTTTCGACAGCGGCTCGCCCTCTAACCAGGCGCTGGAGCTGTACTACGACTTCCTACTGCAGATGCAGGCCACCGACTGCCGCGACATCGTGGTGGTGGGCGGCAACCACGACTCCCCCGCCACCCTCAACGCCCCGGCGCGGCTGCTGCGCCACCTGCGGGTGCACGTGGTGGGTTGCGTGCCCGACTGTTTCGAAGACCAAGTGCTGGTGCTCAACAACGCCGCCGGCCAGCCCGGGCTGGTGATTTGCGCCGTGCCCTTCCTGCGCGACCGCGACGTGCGCCTCTCCGTGCCCGGCGAAACCGCCGAGGAGCGCGAAGCCCGCCTCAAGCAGGGCATTGCTGACCATTACGCCCGCGTGGCCGAAGTGGAGCACGTGTGGCAGCTCAAGTCCCAAGGCTTGCCCGTGCTGGCCACCGGCCACCTGTACGCTGCCGGCGCGGCGCCCTCCGATTCGGAGCGCACCATTCACGTGGGCAACCTAGGCCAGGTAACGGCTGAGCATTTTCCGGAGATATTCGACTACGTGGCGCTGGGGCACTTGCACCGGCCGCAGCGCGTGGGCGGGCGCGAGCACATCCGCTACTCGGGTTCGCCCATCGCGCTGTCGTTTTCTGAAATTGACCACGGCAAGGAGGTATTGCTGCTGGATTTTGCCGCTGGCAAGCTAGGCACACTCACGGCACTGGCCGTGCCGGGCACGCGCCGGCTGCTGCGCTTTCATGGGGGCCTCGATGAAGTGGTGGCGCTGCTGGTGGCCTACGACAACACCGGCTACCTGCTGCCCGCCTGGGTTGATGTGGAGGTGCGCTCCGAACTGACCCAGCTGGAAGTAGCCGAGGCGCTGCTGAAAGTTATTCAGGAGCTCGACCGCAAGCAGGTGGAAGTGTTGGCCCGTCGCCACCTGCGGCTGGTGAAGCTGCGGCCCCTGGGCGACACGACCGACAACGAGGAGCCCCTCACCCCCAGCCTGCACGATTTTACTGAGCGGCAGGTATTTGCCCAACGGCTGGAAAGCGAGCCCGAGGCCGGGCGTGCCGAGCCTGCTGGCGGCATTTGACGAACTATTGGAAGGAATGCCCCACGCATGAAGATTCTCCGCGTCCGTTTCTTT
Source organism: Hymenobacter humi (assembly GCF_042665855.1). NCBI lineage: Bacteria > Pseudomonadati > Bacteroidota > Cytophagia > Cytophagales > Hymenobacteraceae > Hymenobacter > Hymenobacter humi. Next base: position 3,523,929 of record NZ_JBHTEK010000001.1, read on the forward strand.
AACCTGAACTCCCTGCGCGGCGAGCACGAGGTCGATTTCGGCAACAGCCCCTTTCCGATGCGGGCCTGTTTGCCATCACCGGGCCGACGGGCGCGGGCAAAACCACCATTCTCGACGCCATCACGCTGGCGCTCTACGGGCAGGTGCCGCGCCACGACGGCAGCGGCCCCGAACAAGTGATGAGCCACGGCACCGGCGAGAGCTGGGCTGAAGTAGAGTTTCAAGCCAGCGGCAAAGTGTACCGGGCCAAGTGGGGCCAGCACCGCGGCCGCCGGCGCCCCGAAAACCCCTTGCAGGACTCCAAAATGGAGCTCAGCGAGCAGAAATTCGTGGATGGCGAAGAAACCTGGCCGTTTCTGGAAACCTATAAGTCGCGCGTGCCGGCCAAGGTAGCCGAGCTTAGCGGCCTGGAGTACCGGCAGTTTCTGCGCTCGGTGTTGCTGGCGCAGGGCGAGTTCACAAAGTTCCTGAAGTCTTCGGCCGGCGAACGGGCCCAGCTGGAAAAGCTGACTGACACCCGCAAGTATTCCGACATCTCGAAAGCCGCCTACGAGCGCGCCAAGCAGGAAACCCAGCAAGTAGAAACGCTGCGCCTGGGCCTGGCCGGCGTGACCCTGCTCAGTGCCGATGAAGTAGCCGAGCTGGAAGCCGACGTACAGGAATTGGGCCGCCACGTGCAAACCGCCACCGCCGAGCAGCAGCGCCTGACCGAAGCCCAGACCTGGCGCCGCCGCCTCGAAGAGCTGGCCGGGCAGCAGCAGCGCAGCCAGTCGCGCCTTCACCAACTTACGGCCGAGGCCGAAACTCTCACGCCGGTGCGCCAGCGCGTGGCCCGGCACGAGCAGGCCCTCCCCTTCCAGACGCCCTGGGCCCTGCTGCGCCAGGCCGACGAGCAGCACCAGCGCCTGGGCGTAGAAATGGAGCAGCTTCGCAAGCAGCTGCCGGAGCTCCAGTCGGCATTGGCTACGGCCCGTACCGCGCGCATCACCGCGGCCACGGCGCGTGAATCCGCCGCAGCCACTCGCCGGGAGCAGGAGCCCCGTCTGCGCGAAGCCGAAAAGCTCGACTTGCTGGTGCAGGCCGCTGCTCAGCAGTTGGGCAAAGACAAGCAGGAGTACGACCAGAAAAACGACCAGTGCAAGCAGCTGAAAGCGGATATTGACGCCGCCAAGGCCCGTCTGCACGAGCTCCACCAGCAATTGGGCCAAGTGCGGGAGTGGCTCAACCGCCATTTGCCCCTGGCAGAATTGAATGAAGCCCTGCCCGACCTCACTGGCAGCCTGCAAGACTGGGAGCACCTGCGAACCGAGCTGGGCGAGCTTCTGAAAGCCGAAAAATCCCTTGCCCTGCGCCTGTCCGCGGCCGATACCGCAGCCCAACAGGGCCGCCTGGATGCCAGCGCGGCCACCGAGCAGTTGGCCGCCATCGGCGACAAGCAGCTGGAAGCCACCACCCACCGCGACCAGTGGCTTACGCGCCTGCACTTCCACACCCTGGCCCTGCGCCAGCACTACGCCGACCAGGAACTCGCCCACCACGACCTACGCCGCCTGCTGCAGGCCCATCACCTCATCCTCAACCACGAGGAAGCGCGCCAGCACCTCACCGCCGGCGAGCCCTGCCCGCTCTGCGGGGCCGTGGAGCATCCTTACGCGGCCGGCGCCCTGGGCGTGAGTGCCGAATCGGTACAGGCCGACCAGGAACGGGAAGAGGAAATGGCCCAACGCATTCGCCAGCTCAATGCCCGCCTAAACAAAGTGCAGGCCCTGACCAGTGTGCTGGAGGATAATGGTGGGCAAGTTTTGCCCGGAGCTGTCGACCAAGGCCAGCTCAGCGAGGCAGAAGAAGCGGAATTCCCCGACCGGGTTCGGGCGTTGAGGCAGCAACTGCGCGACTTCGACCAGCAGAAGAACACGCTTAATCTGGCGCTTAACAACGCCGAGACCCGCGTGCAGCAGGCAGCCGCGCAGCACCAGGAGCTGACCACCGAGGCCACCAGCCTGCGCACGCGCCTAGCCGATGCCCAGGAACGCCAGCCCCTCATGCGGGACCAAATCGCCAGCTTCTGCAGCAGCTTTGGCTTGGCTTTCGATGGGGAAAACGGACCGGCGCTGGTCAAGCAGCTTAAGGACCTGGGCGCAGAGTTTCAGCGCCGGAAGGATGCCCAGGGCACGGTTGAAAAAGACATTGCCACGGCCGAGGCCGTTTTGGTGGAACAGCAGGAAAAACGCGACGAGCCTGCACCAGTGGCTGCAGGCGCGCAAAGCCACGCTCCTGAGCCAGCACGAGGAAATTAAGGCGCAAAAGCAGCAGCGCGAAGAGCTGTTTGCCGGCCCCGACGTAGCCGCCGCCCGCGCCCAGCCGGAGGCCGCCACCGAACGCGCCGAGCAGCAGCTCACGCTAGCCGACCAGCAGCTACAAAAGCACGAAACTGCCCTCGCCAACGCCGAAAGCCAGCTGCGCCAACGCGAGCAGGATGCGGCCCACCAAGCCCAGACCCGCGACACGCGCTACGCGGCACTGGTGGCCGACTTGCGCACCGCCGGCCTTCCCCCGCCCCCACCGCCCTGGCCGAGCGCCTGCTCCCCGATGACGTGGCCCAGCGCCTCTCGCAGCAGCTCACGCAGCACGACCAAGCCGTGGCCGCCGCCCAGCACTCCCTCACTGAAGTAGCCCAGCAGCTTCACGCCGAAGAGGGAAAGCCCTTAGCGCCGAGCCCGCCGAAACCATCGCCAGCCAGCTCCAGACCAACCGCGAGCACCTCGCGGCCATCAACCAGCAGCCTGGGCCAGCGGCAGGAGCGCCTCAACAGCCACCGCCAGGGACTGGAGCGGCACGCCGCCCTGGCCAGCGCCCTCGAGCAGCAGCAGCAGGAAGCCCGCCGCTGGCGCGGCCTGGCCGAAGTCATCGGCTCGGCCGATGGCAAGAAGTTCAGCGAGTTTGCCCAGGGCCTCACCCTGGCCCGCCTCGTGGATTTGGCCAACCGCCACCTCACCCGCCTCACCGACCGCTACCGCATCCTGCGCAACCCCGACGAGCACCTCGACCTGCTCATCGTGGACGAGTACCAGGCCGGCAGTACCCGCTCCATGAACTCGCTCTCGGGCGGCGAAAGCTTCCTGGTGAGCCTGGCCCTGGCCCTGGGGCTGAGCGAATTGGCCGGCCGCAAGACCCAGATTGACACTCTATTCATTGACGAAGGCTTCGGTACCCTCGACCCCGACGCGCTGGACGTAGCCCTCACGGCCCTGGAAATGCTGCAAGGCACGGGCAAAACCATCGGCATCATCTCCCACGTCGAAGCCCTGAAAGAACGGGTCAGCACCCAAATCAGCGTGCGCAAAGGCGCAGGCGGCGTCAGTTCAATTCGGGTTATTGGGCTGTAGGGCTTGTTTTTCTATTGTATAGAACCGTCATGCTTTATCTGGCGTCCGCTTGACGAAGCATTTCTACCGCGCAACGAACTTAACAATCGTCTGTCATGCTGAGCCTGCGAAGCATCTTATCAGGTCAGAACCAATCGTTGAGCCGTGAGAAGATGCTTCGCAGGCTCAGCATGACAGACGATTGAGTTACTACCCCACGCGAGATGCTTCGGCAGGCTCAGCATGACACGCCAGTAACAACAAAGCGGTAAAAGATGCTTGGCTTCGTCGAACTGCGGTTCGTTGCGCTTCTGCATCACCGTCGCATTGGGGTGTTTCTAATTGCCTCTTTAGCGGCTTAATAGCCACGCATTCAGCGGCGGCCGCGCCGGTTGGCGATGCGCTCGATGCGCTGGCGCCGAATCCAGTGCAGATAGGTCTGCAATTCCTCGGCCGAGCGCAACAGTTCTACCGTGGGGTATAGCCGGGCCAGGCTCGCGGTTGCTCAGGAAGCGGTGTACGCTGCTGTGGCAGGGCTGGCACAGCTCCACGGTGGGGCCGTATTTGCCACCTTCTTCGCGGGGCACCAGATGGTGGCGGGAGGTGGACTGCACTTCGCGCTCGCAAAGGCCGCACTGCGGGCCAGCGGCGGGAGGAGATTCGGAGGGTGGCCATTCGGCGGACCGGGAGCGCTGCCTTGCCATAAGCTAAAACCAGAGGCGATGGGAAGAGACGGTTATTTTTTTATATCAACCCCATTTATTTATCGCAAGTTGCTGATATGCTTGCAAAGCGCTACCTTGGGCTGTGTTGAGCTTACTTGCATAGCTTAATTTACTCTTTGTATCATATCATTTTCCCTATTTACACCCATGATGACAACTGTACCCCCGATTACCTCATCTAAGCCGACCTCTGTAGCCGGCCGCGTGGCAGGCGCCTTGGTGGCCCTTTTGCTTCTGGGTGCAGCCCCGCGGCGCACTCCCAAACCTGGATGGTGAGCACCACGGCCCACATCAAACTGGGCATTCTGGATAAGTACGGCCAGTTGGGTCCCTACCAGGCCACTTTCGTGGTGCACAGCGAGCGCACGGGCAAAGACTACCTGCTGGTGAAAGACCTGGCAGCCGGCCAAAGCGGCATAGACGTGCTCTTCCCCACCGACCCTTCCGACCCCAACTACTTCAAAACCGAAGGCGGCGAGGCAGCCGCCGCTACCCCGGCCGCTATACCTGGGAGTGCCGCGTGAAGGGCACCAAGGCCGTAAGCGGCCGGTTTGTGTTCCCCGAAGTGGGCAACGACGTCACGGTTATCAATAAGTAGAACATAGCCGGTTTGTTATTTTTCGGCAGCAAAGCGAACAAAAGCCTGGCCACGCGCCGGGCTTTTTCGTTTAGCAGCTACCCCACTTCGGCTATTATTCACTTTTTCTGTTCTGTCGTGCCTCGCAAGTCCTTTCCCGAACTCATCAACAGCCCCGGCATGCCCGTGCTGGTCGATTTTTATGCCACCTGGTGCGGGCCCTGCAAGACCATGGCGCCCATCCTGGAGCAGGTGGCGGCCCAGCACGGCGGCAAGCTGCGCGTCATCAAGATTGACGTGGACCGCAATCAGGCGGTGGCCCAGCAGTACCGCGTGCAAAGCATTCCCACGCTCATCCTCTTTCACCAGGGACAGCCCGTGTGGCGGCAGGCCGGCGTGGTGCCCGCGGCCCAGATTACCCAGGCGCTACAGCCATTTGTTGGCAAACCGTAAGGCGACCGTCGCGGCAGAGAGCCGGGCCGCCCGAAAACTATCCGGGAAGCCTGGGCGTTGGGCATAAGGCTACCTTTGTGCCTTATTCGTTTGCTGCCGCATGGTTCCTGGTTCTGTTACACGTTACTATTTAATAGTCTTATTGTTAGGCCTGGGCTGGCCCCGCTTGGCCTGGTCGCAGGAGGTGGCCCGGTACACGGTGAGCGGCACGGTGCGGGGCGCCCGGGGCGAGGTGCTGCCCGGCGCCAGCGTGGCCGTGCCGGCCCTGAATACCGGCACAGCCGCCGACTCATTGGGCCACTTTTCCTTGCTCCTGCCCGCGGGCCGGCACGACCTGGTGGTGGCCTTCGTGGGCTACCAGCAAATAGCCCGGGCCCTGAACCTGAGCCGGAATCAGCGGCTCAACTTTGTGTTGGAAGAGAGCGGCAACGAGCTGGGCGAAGTAGTTGTGCAGGGCGCCGTGACGCTGGAAGAGAAGCTCAAAACTACCCAAATGGGCGTTGAGCGCGTGAGCATCCGCGAGGCCAAGCTGCTGCCGGCCTTGTTTGGCGAGGTCGACATTCTGAAAACGCTGCAGCTGAAACCGGGCATCCAGAGCGGCGGCGAGGGCACGAGTGGGCTGTTTGTGCGCGGCGGCTCGGCCGACCAAAACCTGGTGCTGCTCGACAACGCCCTGGTTTACAACCCCAACCACTTGTTTGGGCTGTTTTCGGTATTCAACTCCGATGCCGTGCAGTCGGTGGACCTGTACAAGTCGGGCTTTCCGGCTCAATTTGGCGGGCGGCTCTCGTCGGTGGTCGATGTGAAGCTGCGCGAGGGCGACCGGCAGCACTACGTGGCCACGGGCGGCGTGGGGCTGATTTCGTCGCGCCTCACCTACGAAGGGCCCATCAACAAGGGCAAGGGCTCGTTCATCGTGTCGGGCCGCCGCACGTACTTCGACATTTTCACGCGGGCCCTCAACGAGGCCAACAAGAACAAGGAGGACTACAGCCCCATTCCCGATTACTATTTCTACGACTTCAACGCCAAGGCCAACTACACGCTCGGCGAGAAAGACCAGGTGTTTCTGACCGGCTACCTGGGCCGCGACACGTTCGGGTTCAACAGCCCGGGCGGGTTCAACTTTGATTTCAGCTGGGGCAATACCGTGGGCACGCTGCGCTGGAACCACGTTTTTCGCCCAAGCTGTTTGTCAACACCTCGGTCTCGGTGTCCGATTACAAGTACAACCTCACCAACCGGCTCGACCAGTTCAGCTTTGCGCTGGGCTCGCGCATCACCGACTACACCGGCCGCACCGACTTCGAGTACACGCCCGACGAGCGGCACGTGCTCAAGGCCGGCGCCCAGTTTACCCACCACAAATTCGGCGTGGGCCGTCTCGACGCCAACTCCGGCGACGGGCGCGTCAACTTCGGGTCCGATGTGCATTACTTCGGCCAGGAGGCTGCGCTTTACGCCTCCGACAACTACAAAGCCAGCGACAAGCTGCAGGCTCGAAGGCGGCCTGCGGCTGACCGGTTTCGGGAGCGGCCAGAAGCTGTACGGCGGCTTCGAGCCCCGCGGCTCCGCCCGCTACTCCCTCAACGACCGCACGACGCTCAAGGCCAGCTACGCCCAGATGTACCAATACGTGCACCTGGTCACGAACTCGGGGGCCTCGCTGCCCACCGACATCTGGTACCCGTCGCGGCTGTCGGTGAAGCCCCAGCGCTCGCAGCAGGTGAGCACGGGCGCGAGCTTCCTGCTGGGCCAGGGCAAGTACCTGCTCACCAACGAGGTGTACTACAAGTGGGGCCGCAACCAGGTGGATTTCCGCGACGGCGCCCAGCTGTTTGTGAACCCCGAGCCTGGACGCCGAATTCATCTTTGGCAAAAGCTGGAGCTACGGCAACGAGCTGTACCTGGAAAAGAAAACCGGCAAAACCACCGGCTGGGTAGGCTACACGCTGGCCTGGAGCTGGCGCAATTTTCAGCCCCAGCGCGGCACGGCCGGCGTCAACAACGGCCGCGACTTTCACCCCAACTACGACCGCCGCCACAACCTGACGGCGGTGCTGCTGCACGAGCTCAGCGCCCGCATCAACCTCACGGCCAGCTTTATCTACACGTCGGGCAATCTTACCACGCTGCCGTTGGGCCGCTTTGGCATGCAGGACATTCCGGGCTCGCGCGTGGGCGTCGACCCGCGCCCGGTGCCTCTTTACCCAGACCGCAACTCGTACCGCCTCATCCCCTACCACCGCCTCGACCTGGGCGCGGTGTACAAAATCGGCTCCCGCCGCAACCAGGACCTGACCCTGAGCATCTACAACGCCTACAACCGCCGCAACGCCTACTTCGTGTTTTTTGAAGCCGTGGAAGACAAAGCCACCGGCCGCACAGTGGGCTTCAAGGCCAAGCAGGTGTCGCTGTTCCCAGTAATTCCCTCCCTCACGTACAATTTCAGGTTCTAGCGCTGGTTTTGGCAACCGCTTCGCTGGACCCCTCCTTCATGCTGACCTTTCGTAAAATCATTGGGTGCGTCCTGGCCTTGCCGGTGCTGGCCGGCTGCAGCAACCTGCAAAACGACATCGACGTGGTGCTGCCCAGCTACTCCGCCGACCTTGTGGTGGAGTGCTACCTACAGCCGGGCAAGGCGCCCAGCCTCACCGTCACCTCGTCGGTGCCGTACCTGAGCTCGGCGTTGCCGCAAGTGCCCTCCGATGTTACGGTGAGCCTCACCATGCCCAACGGGACGGTGGTGCCCCTGCCCTTCAACCCGAATTACAGCGCGCTGGCCGATACTACTTCGGGCATAAAATTCCACACCCACATTGGGCGCGACCCACTGGTGGCCCGCCCCGGCGACGTCTTTACCCTGGACGTGCGCGACACCAAGGGCCGGCGCGTCACGGGCACCACCACCATGCTCGCGCCCATTTCCATCGATTCGGTGGAGTACAAGTTCAACGACAAAACCGGCGCCGAGCGCAAGGCCTACTTCCTCACCAGCTTCCGGGACCCGCCCACCCCCGACGACTGCTACCGCCTGCAGCTGCACAAAGGCAACCCCGACAAGGGTGCCCTCTTGCAGGAGCCCGAAGTCGACAATTCCTTCGAAGACCGGCTGCTCAACGGCAAGCCGTTTGTGGTGGGCACCACCTACCGGTTTCTCAGCGGCGATACCGTCACGGCCACGCTGTACCACACCGATGCTGCGTTTTTCCGCTTTCGCGAATCGGTGCGCGACGCCCGCAATGCCAACGGCAACCCCTTTGCCCAGCCCTCGGCCATCTACAGCAACGTGCAGGGCGGTGTCGGCATCTTTTCGGTGTTGAGCTACACGCGGGCCATGAAGATTGTGAAATAGAGGCAATCGGCAATACTTACCTATTGCCGTCGTTTCTTGCAGCGCCTTCGCTCAGTTAGAGACCAGAAAGCTTCCCGTTTCACTTTTTCGCCATTTTATGCCCTTTTTCCGCTTACGCTTTCTACCGTTGTTACTGGTCGCTGCCGGGCTCACCCTGGGCAACTGCAAAAAGGACGACGTGCCGCAGCCCCAAACCCAGAGCATCTCGCCGGCTCAACTCACCAAAGGCAGCTGGCGGCTCGACCAAATCACGCAGGGCGGGCAGGTGACGAGCAGCGGCGCGGGCATCAAAGACCAGTATTCGCTCACTTTCCGGACCGACGGCACCTACACGCAAAAACTCCTGGCCGACAACACCACGTACAACGGCGTCTGGATGCTGATGAACAACAGCACGATGATGCACGTCATTGACCACAAAGGAGCCAGCGCCGAATACACGCTGGTCACTCTGACTGCCAGTGAGTTTCGGTACAGCTTCACCAACAAGGACGGTAAAGTTGAAGAACGGGTTTTTCAGCTCAACCCTAAACTGCTCGTCGCATTCAATAAAAAAGGCCGTTGCAGAGTGCAACGGCCTTTTTTATGTTTGATGATGGCGCTTGAGCTGCTACGAAACAGCTCAAGCATTTTACAGCCCAGCTACCACCGCCCGAATGAGTGCCGTGAGCCGGGGCTCGGCCAGGGCGGCGGCGGCGAAAATATCGGCCAGCACCACCGGCTTGAGGTGGCCGGGCGCGCACAAATCGGTGATGACCGACACGGCGAGCACCGGCAAACCCGCGTGGCGGGCGGCAATGACTTCGGGCACCGTGCTCATGCCCACGGCATCGGCCCCGATGGTGCGCAGGTAGCGGTACTCGGCCGGGGTTTCGAGCATGGGGCCGGGCACGCTGGCGTACACGCCGCGCCGCGTGCTGGCGCCCTGGCCCAACTCCTGGGCGGCGGCCTCGGCGCGGGCGAGCAGGCCGGCGTCGTAGGGCGCAAACATGTCCGGGAAGCGGGGGCCCAGGCTCGTCGTAATTGGGGCCGATGAGCGGGTTGGTGGGCTGCAGGTTGATGTGGTCGTCTATCAGCATCAAATCGGCGATGTTGAAGTCGGGGTTGAGCCCGCCAGCGGCGTTGCTCACTATCAGCTGACTGATTCCCAGCAGCTTCAGCACGCGCACGGGCATCACCACCTGCTGCATGCTATAGCCCTCGTAATAGTGAAAGCGGCCCTGCAGCACGGCCACCTTTTTGCCGCCCATGCGGCCCAGCAGCAGCCGGCCAGCGTGGCTTTCCACCGTAGAGAGCGGGAAATGCGGGATGTCGGCGTAGTTGATTTCGTACTCCACTTCGACCTCTTTGGCCAAAGCTCCCAGCCCGGTACCGAGGATAATGCCCGCCTGGGGCTGGAAATTATTGGATTGAGCCTGGATGTAAGCGGTGGCTTCGCGGAGCTGCTGCATGAAGGAAATGCTTTAAAACACGTCATCCCGAGCCGGCGCAGGACCTTACCAAGTGGGAACGCCCGGTCCCCAACGTGGCAAGGTCCTGCGCAAACTCAGGATGACAGACAGAATTCAGGATGACAAAGAAAATCCAACGAACTACTTGATGTCGAGCTCATACGGCAGCCGGGCCTGCACGCCGCGCATGCTTATGAGCTGCTTGTACTGGGCATAGGCCGGGTACAGGGGCCGAGCTCGGCCTTCATGGCTTTGGTTTGGGCCTCCTCGTTTTCGTCGCTGCCAATCATGGAGAGCAGGTTTTCGAGGCTGGACTTGCGCCGGGGCAGGCGCTGCACGCGGTAGTCGTCGGCTTTGAGGTGGGCGCGGGCCGCCGCGATTTTCAGGGCCGTGGTGTAGTCGCCAAGCACGTCAACCAGGCCGTTGTTTTTGGCTTCGAGGCCACTCCAGACGCGGCCCGAGGCCAGGCGGCGCAGGCGCTCGACGGGCATGTGGCGGCCCCGGGCGGCCTTGGTGGTAAAGTCGGCGTAGATGTGGTCGACTTCGCGCTGCAGCGTACGCTTCTCAAAGTCGGAGAGAGGCCGGGTGATGGTGGGCAGGTCGGAGAACTTGCCCGTCGTGACGCGGTCCACGGTAATACCGAGCTTGTTAGCCAGCAGCGGCTGAATGTTGGGCAGCACCCCAAACACGCCAATGGAGCCCGTGATGGTGTTCGGGTGGGCCACGATGGTATCGCAGGCCATGGCAATGTAATAGCCGCCCGAAGCCGCCACGTCCGACATCGACGCGATGATGGGCTTCACGTTTTTGGTGAGCACCACCTCGCGGTAGATGATGTCGGAAGCCAGCGACGAGCCGCCGGGCGAGTTGATGCGCAGCACCACGGCCTTCACCTTGTTGTCGAGGCGCGCTTTGCGGATGGCCTCGGCAAATTTGGTGCTGCCGATGTTGTCGTCGCTGCCCTTGCCGGTCACGATGTCGCCCTCGGCGTAAATCACGGCAATGCGGTTGCCGCTGGTCTTGCCCTCGTTCTCATCCACCCGGTCTTCGTCGCTGTAGTCGCCCAGGCTTACCACGCTGGGCTTCTTGTTTTTCTCCAGGCCCAACTTGCGGCGCATGTAGTCCTGCACCTGGTCGAAGTAGCCGAGGCGGGTCACCATTTTCAGGCGCAGGGCGTCGGGGGCGTTGTGCACCAGCATCGAGTCGGAGATGACCTTGAGCCGGGCCGGGGCAATGCCGCGGGCAGCCGCGACCTGCCGAATGAGGTGGCCGTTGATGGAGTTGAGAAACGACACGGTCTGGTAGCGGGCCGAATCGGAGAAGTTTTCCCGGAAAAATGGCTCAACCGCACTTTTGAACGAGCCCACCCGGAAGATGTAGGGCTCAATGCCGGCCTTATCGAACAGCCGCTTGTAAAACAGCACTTCCGTGCTCAGGCCGTTGAATTCGAGCGTGCCCTGCGGGTGCAGGTAGATTTCATTGGCCACCGACGAGAGGTAGAAGCTCTTCTCGGAGCACACTTCGTGGTAAGCCACGATGAACTTGCCCGACTTCTTGAAGTTGAGCAGCTCGTTGCGCACTTCTTCCAGCGACGCCATGCCGCCCTGCACAATGTCCAGATTGAGCAGAATGCCCTTGATGTCGTCGTCGGTTTTGGCCCGGCGAATGGCCTCCTTAATAGTGATGAGCCCCGTCGTTGAGCCGCCCCCAATCAGGAACCTGTCGCCCTGCCCCCGCTCCGACAGCGGCTCGTTGAGCTTGAGCTCCAGCACCGAGTTCGACGCTATTTCCTTGCGCTCGCCGGCACTCTTGGCGATGCCGATGACGACGGCCAGCAGCAAGAAGCACAGGAAGCTGAACGCCACCAGGCCCACCAGCGTGGCCAGCACGTATTTAAAGAATTGTCCCATGACGCAGAATACAAAAAGTTAGGTCTGTAAAAGTAAGGACGCCAGCGCCCCGCCCCTACTTTATTAATACCCGTACTTTTCGCCCCACCAAACCCGCAGCCGCTCCTGAATTTTCTGCTCGCTCGGGTTCTGCCCGGGCTCGTAGAAACGCGTGCCGCTCAGAGCTTCGGGCAGAAACTCCTGCTCTTCAAAGTTGCCCTCGCCGTTGTGCGAGTAGGCGTATTCTTTGCCGTAGCCGAGCTGCTTCATCAGGCGCGTGGGGGCGTTGCGCAGGGGCACCGGCACGGGGTACACGCCGTGGGCCTGCACCTCGGCCTGCGCCGCCCGGATGGCCAGGTACGAGGCATTGCTCTTCACCGACGTGGCCAGGTACACCACGGTTTGGGCCAGAATCAAATCTGACTCGGGCAGGCCGATGACCGTGCAGGCCTGAAAGCAGGCTCGTGGCCAGCATCAGGGCGTTGGGGTTGGCGTTGCCGATGTCCTCGGAAGCCAGAATGAGCATGCGCCGGGCAATAAACTTTACGTCTTCGCCGCCCTCCAGCATCACGGCCAGGTAGTAGAGCGCGGCGTTGGGGTCGGAGCCGCGGATGCTCTTGATGAAGGCCGAAATGACGTCGTAGTGCATTTCGCCGCCCTTGTCGTACTTGGCCAGCGGGCGCTGGGCCACTTGCTGCACCACGGCATCCGTCACGGTGACGACGCCTTTTTTGTCGGGCGGCGTGCTTTGCACCACTATTTCGAGCAGGTTGAGCAGCTTGCGGGCGTCGCCGCCGCTCAGGGCCAGAAGGGCGTGGTCTTCGGCCAGCTTCACCTTTTTCTGCTTTAGCGCCTCGTCTTCTTTCAACGCCTTGGCCACCAGGCTCGCGCAGCGTTTCGGGGCTCAACGGCTCCAGCACGTACACCTGGCAGCGCGAGAGCAAAGCCGGAATCACCTCAAACGAGGGATTTTCGGTGGTGGCTCCAATCAAGGTCACCGTACCGTTTTCCACCGCACCCAGCAGCGCATCCTGCTGCGCCTTGCTGAAGCGGTGAATCTCGTCGATGAACAGCACTGTGCCCCGCTGCCGCTTGGCTTTCTCAATCACATCGCGCACGTCTTTCACCCCCGCATTAATGGCCGAGAGCGCCGAAAACGGCTGTTTCAGCTCCGAAGCCAGCAGGTGGGCCAGGGTGGTCTTGCCCACGCCGGGCGGGCCCCACAGGATGAGGCTGGGCAGCCGGCCCGAGTTGAGGTAGCGGCGCAGCACGCCGGTTTCGCCCACCAAATGCTGCTGGCCGGCGTAGTCGGCCAGGCGGCGCGGGCGCTGGCGCTCAGCCAGGGGCGCATCGGGCCCGGGGCCGGGGGATGGGGTGAAGGCGGCGGGTTCGTCGGGAAAAAGGGAGTTCATGGGAATTGACGCGGCTAGTAGCGCGACCTTTGCGGTTCGCTTGTCAGAACGTTTGTCATTGAAACGGGTTCTAGCGGCGCGCAGGGGCGAACCGCAAAGTTGGCGCCTGCACGCCGGGGGTTCACGCTGTTGCTATCCGAATTAATTATATGCGCAATTCCTACCGCGTCCACGGGGCGTTGTTTTTCGTCGCCCTCATCTACGCCGCCAACTACAGCCTGTCGAAAGACGTGATGCCGCGCTACATGGGGCCGTTTGGCATCGTTACGCTGCGCATAGTAGGTGCGGCGCTGTTTTTTGGCATCATCCACCGCATCGTGGCCCCGCACGACAAGCTCGTGGGCCGGGCCGATAACCTGCGCGCCATTGCCTGCGGCATCTGCGGCATCGGGGTCAACCAGCCTGCTGTTTTTCTCGGGCCTAAATCTCACTTCGCCCATCAGCGCCTCCTTGCTCCAAACCATCGCGCCCATTGTGGTGGTCATTGCTTCGGCCATATTGCTGAGTGAGAAAATTACGTTGCCACGCGTGCTGGGCATCGCGGTGGGCGCCTTCGGGGCCGGCCTGCTCATCTTGAGCCGCAACGCACAGGCGGCCATTTACCCGCACGCCACGCTGGGCAATATTTTCATTCTGCTCAACGCCACCGTATTCGGCCTGTACCTGGTGCTGGTGCAGCCGCTCATGCGCAAGTACCACGCCTTCACAGTGCTCGCGCGCATTTTCCTGGTGGGAGTCTTCATTGCGGTGCCCTTCGGCTGGCGCGAGGCCCTCACGGCCGACTACGCCCACTTTCCGCTGTACATCTGGCTGGAAATCGGCTACATGGTGGTCTTCCTCACCATCCTGGCTTATCTGCTCAATAACTGGGCCCTGAAGTACGCCTCTCCTGCCCTGCTGGGCGTGTACATCTACCTGCAGCCGGTGCTGGCCGTGCTCATCGCCGTGAGTCTGGGCAAAGACCACCTCACCTGGGGCAAGGCCGGCCAGGCCGTGCTTATCTTCTTAGGCGTATGGCTGGTGAGCCGCAAGCCCAAAGCCGCGCCTGAGCCGGAAGTGCCACTGGTGGCGGTGCAGGACTAAGGCCCCTGGCTTTTCATTCAATCCATCACATCAAAAACTGCATAATGCGCCTAACTTCTACGCTGATTTGCGGACTGCTGCTCCTCGCCCGGGCCAGCGCTTTGGCTCAAGCCCCAGCCTCATCCGACACAGTTGGCGCGAAGCGCTACACCTACGTCGAAAAAATGCCGGTTTTCCCGGTGCTGGCCCCCGCCGACAGTGCCATGCCGACCTATCAGCGGTTCAAGAAGTTCATCAACGCCGACGTGCATTATCCGCCCAAAGCGCTGCGCGACGCCATCACCGGCCAGGTGTTTTTCTCGTTTGCCGTGAATGCCCAGGGCCGAACCCAGGACATTAAGATTGTGAAGGGCTTGCGGGCCGACATAGACGCGGAAGTGCTGCGCAATGCCCACCGCCTCGAGGCCATTCAGTGGGAGCCCGGCACCCAAAACGGTCGGCCCGTGACGGTGTTGTTTACGGCGCCCATGAATTTCAACATCAGCGGCAAGAAGCTGGACCAGCCCTCAGGCGACTCGCTGGACGTGGGCCGTTACGACCGTAAGCCGGCTTTCCCACAGCCAAGCTGGGAAAGCAAACGATGGCCGGCGCCCAAAGGACAGGGCATGATTTACGGCACCTGCTTGCAACGCCTTGGTAGTACCAACAGTCTGGGCACGGGCGAGTTTGTGCAACTCGTAAACCTCACCACTCACAAATTGGTAACCATCGGCGTAAAACCTCCCATGAAATCGCGGCGCGAAAACGGATTTTTCTACGCCTTGCCCGCCGGACGCTACGCCTTGCACATTTACGCGTACCCCGATAAGGTTTGGGGCCCCTACCGCACGCATTTCGAGCACTTGCGCAAACCCGTTGCCCCAGCCCCCAATGCACCGCTGCGCGCAACCCGCTACCAGTTCACGGTTGAAAGCGGCAAGGTGCACTACGTGGGCACCTGGAACCTAGCCAATGAAAACCAGCCGGAGTTCCTTGATGAGAAATCCCAGATAGACACGGCCATCCAGGCATCTTTCCCTCAATTTAATTTCAAGGAAGCTGTGATGGCACTGCCTAAATAAGGTCGCTGCGGGCACTCATCTACTTCTTGCTGAGTTCGTATAGCACGGTACCTGTCCGTACTGAAACAGGCTTTATTTCTCTTTTCGCTGCTATGAAACACCCTACGCTTGCGCATGCCGGCATTCCCATTGCCCCTTCCCTCGATTCTACCTTAGCCGACGACGGCGTGCGGCCCCGCGTGGCGCCCGACAAGCGACGGCTGGTGCGCATTTCGGCTCTGGCGGTGCTGGTGGCCCTCACCATCAGCCTGGTGGCCCGCCTGCTGGTTTACCTGATTGACCTGGTCACCAACCTGGTTTTTTACGGCGATTTTTCACTGGAATACCACAGCCCGGCCAACAACCACCTCGGCCTCTGGGTAATTGCCATGCCAGCCATCGGCGGCCTGCTGGTCAGCCTGATGGCCATTTACGGCTCCAAGGCCATTCGCGGCCACGGCATCCCCGAAGCCATGGAGCAGATTCTGACCAACCAGAGCCGCATCAAGCCGTCGATTATGTACCTCAAGCCGCTGTCGGCGGCCATTTCCATTGGCACGGGCGGCCCGTTTGGCGCCGAAGGGCCGATTATTGCCACGGGCGGCGCGCTGGGCTCCACGTTGGGCCAGCTCATCAACATCACCCACCACGAGCGCAAAGTGCTGCTGGCGGCCGGCGCCACGGCCGGCATGTCGGCCATTTTCGGCACGCCCATCGCGGCGGTGTTTCTGGCCATTGAGCTGCTGCTGTTTGAGTTTTCGCCCCGTTCGCTGCTGCCGGTAGCCCTGGCGTGCATCACGGGCGCGGCGGGCCACCACTTGCTGTTTGAGCCAGGCCCGGTGTTTGAAATGCCTGCCTTGCTCGCGCCGAGCAACGGCGCGCTGGCCACCTACAGCGCCATCGGCCTGCTGGTGGGGCTGGCTTCGGTGGCCATCACCAAAATCGTGTATTTCATCGAAGACAGCTTCGAAAAGCTGCCCATTCACTGGGCGTGGTGGCCGGCCCTGGGCGGCTTGGCCGTGGGCGGCATCGGCTACTTCGCGCCGCGCACGCTGGGCGTGGGCTATGAGAACATCACCACCGTGCTGTCGGGCAATGCGCCGCTGAGTTTGCTGCTGTCGCTGTGTTTGCTCAAGTTTGCTTCGTGGGCCATTTCGCTGGGCAGCGGTACGTCGGGCGGCACGCTGGCGCCGCTGCTCACCATTGGCGGGGCCACGGGGGCGCTGCTGGGCGTGGCCATCAAGCACTTCTTCCCCGCTTCTGACATTGTGCTGCCGCTGGCCGCGCTGGTGGGCATGGCCGCCATGTTTGCAGGTGCCTCGCGGGCGCTGCTCACCTCCATCGTTTTTGCGGTAGAATCCACCGGCCAGGCGCAGGCGCTGCTGCCGCTGCTGGGCGCCTGCACCGGGGCCTACCTGGTGTCGTTTCTATTGATGGGCAATACCATCATGACCGAGAAAATTGCCCGTCGTGGCGTGAAAACGCCGGTTGATTACGAGCCCGACCTGCTCGACAAGGTGAACGTGGCCCGCGTGCTGCAAAACGGCATGGTGGCCATCAGCACCGACAACACCATCCGCGAAGTGCGCGAATGGACCGAGCGTGAGCCCGACCGTACCGGCCCGCACCTGGTAGTAATAAACCCCGACGGGTCTTTTGCCGGCATCGTGAGCACCGTGGCCCTGGCCGGCTGGCACGCCGACGAGCACGCGCCCATCAGCGCCCTGCTGCAGCCCCGCTCCTCCACGGTGCTGGCCACCGACACCCTCCGCACCGCCGTGGAGCGCATGGCCCGCGAAAACGTGGACGTGCTGCCCGTCCTCGGCCCCGGCAGCAAGGCGCTGGTAAGCGGCGTCATCTCCTACCGCGACATCCTGACGGCCTACAAAAACCGCCTCGAAGACGACGGCAAAATGGCGCCCCACATTTCGCTCAAGCGCAAGAGCCTGCGCGTGCTGCTGCGCGGCCAGGCCCTGTTTCAGAAGCAGAAATCGGAGATTGAATAAGACTGGGGTGAGCTGAAATTCAGCTCTGCTTGAGCTAAAAAAGGCTCCTGCATATTGCAGAAGCCTTTTTAGTTATGTTGATTAATTATCCTGATTAATCTAACAGGCTGTTTAGAAAGTCGGCTACTTCAAAAGGAACGTCATGCCGAGCGGAGCCGAGGCATCTCGCGTGCAGCAGTAATCAAATCAGTTCAACGAAGCGAGCGAGATGCCTTGGCTGCGCTCGGCATAACAGACTTGCTGCTGCCTAAACACCTTCTAACTCACTACGAACGTTACCATTGTTGCTTTTTCCTCAGGCTTACATTCTGCGATGAGCAGCATGCAGGCCCAAAGCGCGTAATCGGTCAGCCGCATGGGAAACCATTAGTATACCCAACCTAGACCAGGCAATGTGCATTATGTGCACATTGCTTTTTCAAAATTCAGTTGTCAAGGAAAACTTGACAACTCAAGTGCTTTCCTTCCATGCTAAAACAGAATCAACTACTATAATTTGAGGCCGGCGATGTTGGGAGCAGTAATTGAAGCTGATGTATTGAGCGTCAAGGCAACAAGGGCTTGCTTGCGTTGCTTAGTCAGCAAGCTGTACATCATTAGCAAGCGTTGTTTATCTCCGTTATTGACGTAATCAAAGAATTCAAAGCCCTGTAATTTGAACCCGCCGGTTCTGCCGAATTGCTTATCAAGTTCCTCTAACATCGGTTTGACTTTCCCGAATTCTGCTGGCGGAAAATAATTAACATCCAGCTGATTGAGAAGGGCATCATAATTCTCGCTTTTAAGTAGTCGTCCAACTTCATCAAACTTATTTTTAGCCATTTCTACAGTGTCCAGTTCCTTCAGCCGGTATGAATGCGAGTAGCTGTTGTCCTTGCCCTTGATAGTGATTCTGATGTAGTCATACTTGGCCCGCTCTGCCTGGCTGACGGCTTGGTAGAACAGATAGGCACAATTTGAAGCCGGGATGCTGAGCTTCGGAAAAACCGTTTCCAGTTTATCATTGGTAAGCTCCAACTCTACGTAGCGGCCTTGCACTGCCGAAGTATCCGTTAAAGTATTTTCGCCAGCTTTAGCCATCAGGCTACCGCCGTATTCCTGCATGACTGCATCAGTTCCTGACTCGCTAACGTTAACTCCACAGCCAGTTAAAGTTGTGAAAAGAAATACGAAAAGAATGTAGATTTTATGCATAAGTGCTTGAGATATTGAAGCAAGAAAAAGACCTCCCCAATTAAATTGAGAAGGTCTTTCACTGAGGAATATCAGTGGAAACTTTACAGGTGAATCACCTCGCCGTAAGCGGCAGCGGCAGCTTCCATAATGGCTTCCGACATGGTAGGGTGCGGGTGCACGGCCTTGACGATTTCCATACCGGTGGTTTCCAGCTTGCGGGCTACTACTACTTCGGCAATCATCTCGGTCACGTTCATGCCAATCATGTGGGCACCGAGCCACTCGCCGTATTTTTTGTCGAAAATGACTTTCACGAAGCCGTCTTTGGCACCGGCGGCGCTGGCTTTGCCCGAGGCCGAGAAGGGGAACTTGCCCACCAGCACATCGTAGCCTTTGGCTTTGGCTTCGGCTTCGGTGTAGCCCACGCTGGCAATTTCGGGCGAGGCGTAGGTACAGCCGGGGATGTTCTGGTAGTTGAGCGGCTCGGGGTGGTGGCCGGCGATTTTCTCAACGCAAATGATGCCCTCGGCTGAGGCCACGTGGGCCAGCGCGGGGCCGGGCACGATGTCGCCGATGGCGTAGATGCCGGGCACGTTGGTCTGGTAGAAGTCGTCGACAATCACGCGGCTGCGCTCTACTTTGATGCCCAGCTCTTCGATGCCGATGTTCTCGAGGTTAGTGGTTACGCCAACGGCGCTTAGCACCACGTCGCACTCAATCACCTGCTCGCCCTTGGCGGTTTTGATGGTCACTTTGCAGCCTTCGCCAGCAGTATCCACTTTGGTTACTTCGGCGCTGGTGAGCACGTTCACGCCGATTTTGCGGAACGACTTCTCCATCTGGCGCGACACCTCCTCGTCTTCTACCGGCACGATGCGGGGCAGGAATTCCACCACCGTCACTTCCGAACCCATGGTGCGGTAGAAGTAGGCAAACTCGACGCCGATGGCGCCCGAGCCCACCACCACGAGGCGCTTGGGCAGTTGCTCCATGCTCATGGCCTTGCGGTAGCCGATGATTTTCTTGTTGTCAACCGGCATGGTGGGCAACTCGCGCGAGCGGGCGCCGGTGGCCAGGATGATGCTCTTGGCCTCCACGGTTTCTTTGCTGCCGTCGGCCTTGGTTACTTCTACTTTGCCGGGGGCCAGCACTTTGCCGGTGCCCATCACGGTTTCAATCTTATTCTTTTTGAACAGGAAGTTGATGCCCTTGCTCATGCCGTCGGCCACGCCGCGGCTGCGGCCAATCACGGCGCCGAAGTCGAAGCTCACGCCCTCGGCTTTCAGGCCGTAGTCGGCGGCGTGGTTGAGGTATTCGAACACCTGCGCCGACTTGAGCAGCGCTTTGGTGGGAATACAGCCCCAGTTGAGGCAGATTCCGCCGAGGGATTCACGCTCGATAACACCCACTTTCAAGCCCAATTGCGACGCCCGGATGGCGGCCACGTACCCGCCGGGGCCGCTGCCGACCACGACCAAATCAAATTGCAATGCCATAAAATGCTCAGGAAGAAAAAGTACACCGGGCCCGCCTGGGGGACCCACCCATTGTGGGGCAAAGATAGCCGCGGCCCCGTACCGCGCGGCTATTCCGGCCCACGTGCCCGAAACTTGCTGCTGGGGTTGGCCCGAGGGGCGGCCCAGCAGCCAATCTTGTTCGGGCACCGTATAAGCCCCGGCTTATAGCTCAACCCGCCTCCGCCTTTCCCTACCCCACGCCATGAAAACACTTTTCCGCACGCCCCTCGCCGCCCTTGGGCTGCTGGCCTTTCTAACCAACTGCGCCTCTACCGTTACCGAGAAGGAGAAACCCTCGGCCATGAGCCAGCCCCTCGAGGCGCCTACCGCCACGGGTGCCCTGCGCCCTGATTCCACCGGGGCCGCGGCCACGGCTCCCGATGCGCGCACCCCCAGCGATGCCACCACGCCACCCCCACAGTGACCGGCGCTCCCGTACCCGATGCCACCAAGGAGGGCATGGACGTAGTGGACAATGCTGCGGCCGCCACCGCGGCCCCTGTCGCCGTGCCCAGCGCCGCCGTAGCCTCGGCCGAGCGGGCCAAGGAAAAGAAGATGACCACGGCGGAATACCGCACCATGCTGACCACCGCCGAAGCGGCCGTGAAAGCCAACCCCAAAAACGCCACGGCCCTCCTGCAGCGGGCCAAAGCCAAGAGCTACCTCAAAAAATACGCAGAAGCCCTCCCCGACTACACGGCCGCTCTGCGCTACGAGCGCACCAACCCCGACGCGTACTACAACCGCGGCGTAAACCGCCTGATGATGAAGCAATACAAAGCGGCTGCCTCGGACTTTTCAGGTGCCCTCAAGTACCGACCCGACGATAAAGAATCTTTCTTCGGCCGCGGCGTGGCCAAGATGCAGATGTACCAATACAAGCCCGCGGTGGCCGATTTTACCCGCGCTATCCAGCTCGACTCCACCTATGCCGACGCGTGGGAATACCGGGGCATCAGCTACTCATCGTTTGACAAGCTACCCGAAGCGCGCCGCGACCTGGAGCGGGCCACCAAGCTCAACCCCGAAGCTGCGAAGAGCCTCCGGCGATATGTGAAAAACGAAGGAAAAGAGCCCGTCAAAACGCCGGGCGCAAAGCCGGCGGCACGCCCAGCTACTAAGCGCTAGGGAAGTTGAGCTAAAAATTAGTCGTAAAAGAGCGTCATGCTGAGCGCAGCCGAAGCATCCCGCTTGCCTTTTGAGCCGCAACCGGGGCACCTCACCCCCGGCCCCTCTCCAAAAGAGAGGGGAGCTTGACGTAATGCAATCGAACAGAAAGGCCCGGCTCACTTGAGCCGGGCCTTTCTGTTTTTGGCAATTGAGCTGAAGTTTGTGCCGTGGCTCCCCTCTCCTAGGGAGAGGGGCCGGGGGTGAGGTGCCGCCGCTTCGCTCAGCATGACGCAGTTTTTATTAAGCCCAACGCACTTCTACTTCCCGCCAAACAGCAGCTTGAAGTAAAAGCTGGGCTGGCGCAGCCGCTCGCGCAAGTCCAAATCCATGAACATGGCGGAGAGGGTTTCGGCCAGCGTGGGGTTGTTCACGGCGCGGTTGGCCACGATGTTGAACAGGCTGGGGAAGTTGAGCAGCCGCTGCATCACGCGACTCAGGCGCAGCTCCTGGCCGAGGCGGTTGTACACCGCTTTGTCGTAGTTCTTGAGAAATTCTGGGCTGAAATCGGCCTTGGCCACGGCTTGGGCGGCCCAGATGGCCGCGTGGCGCCCGCTCACCATGGCGTGCGATATCCCCTCGCCGCTGAAGGGGTCGATGAGCGAGCCGGCATCCCCGAGCAGCATGTAATTAGCCCCCGACAGCGAGCGGCGCTTGGAGCCCAACGGCAGGCCGAAGCCGCGCACGGGGCCCAGCCGCTCGGCTTGGGCAAAGCGCGGGGCCAGCGTGGGGTGCGTAGCCAGGATTTCATCGAGCCGCTGGCGGAGGTTGATTTTTTTGGCGGCTACCGTTTTGGAGAGCATGCCCACGCCCACGTTGGCCTGGCCGTTGGGCAAGGGAAACACCCAGAGGTAGCCGGGCAGGAAGTCCTTGATGAAATGCAGCTCAATAAAGTTGTCGGGGCTCAGGCCGGTTACTTTATCGTAGTAGGTGCGCAGGCCGGCACAGTGGTGGTCGGGCTCGAGGGCATGGCCGGCCACTTTGCGGGCAAATTCCGATTGGGCCCCGTTGGCCACCAGCAAGATGCGGCAGGTGGCTATTTCGCGGCCGGCTTTGTCGAGCAGCTGCCAGCCGGTGGCGGTGCGCTCGGTTCGGGCCACGTCCACGTTTTCGCGGAAGTCAATTTCGGGCCGCTGGCGCACTTCTTCCACTAGGAAGTTGTCGAAATCAATGCGCTTGGCCACGTGGCCGGCGGCGCGGTCGGTGGCTTTGTCGAACTTGGGCTTGAACGGGATGCCGAGGCGGCGGCCGTTGGGCGCAAAGAAATCGATGCCCCAACTCGGAACCTGCATGGGCGCGGCGGCCAGCTGCCCGGTCAGCTTTTCGTCGATGCGCTTCAACTCGCTCAATACCTTGCCGCTGAGGGCATCGCCGCAAACTTTGTCGCGCGGGAAAGCGGCGCGGTCAAGCAGTAAACAGGTTTGGCCGGCGTTGGCCAGGTGCAGGGCGGCGGTGGCCCCGCCGGGGCCCGCGCCCAAAATACAAATATCCATTTCGTAAGCTGTTAGCTAATAGCTGTTAGCTGTTAGCTTCTTTATCAAGCTAGCTTTTCAGGCCTGCAAGCTACCTCCAAAAGCCAACAGCTAACGGCTAAAAGCTAACAGCTGGAATACCTACCTTCGCCCCATGACTCAAACGCTGACCGGAAAAGTGGCCCTCGTAACGGGCGCTTCCAAAGGAATTGGCCGCGCCATCGCGGCACATTTTGCCCAACTGGGTGCCCAGGTGGCCTTCACCTATCTCTCCTCCGTCGAAAAAGGCCAGGCCCTGGAAGCCGAGCTCTCGGCTCACGGCACCAAAGCCAAAGGCTACCGCTCCGACGCCTCCGACTACGCCCAGGCCGAAAAGCTGATTGAGGACGTGGTGGCCGATTTCGGCAAGCTCGACATCCTCGTCAACAACGCCGGCATCACGCAGGACGGCCTGCTCATGCGCATGAGCGAGCAGCAGTGGGACAACGTGCTCAACGTCAACCTCAAGTCAGTGTTCAACCTGACCAAAGCCGCCACCAAGCCCATGATGCGCGCCAAAGCCGGCTCCATCATCAACATGACCAGCGTGGTGGGCATCAAAGGCAATGCCGGGCAGGCCAACTACGCCGCCAGCAAGGCCGGCATCATCGGCTTCACCAAGTCGGTGGCGCTGGAGCCGGGCTCGCGCAACATCCGCTGCAACGCAATTGCCCCGGGCTTTATCGAAACCGAAATGACCGACGCCCTCGACCCCAAGCAGGTAGACGAGTGGCGCAAGGCCATCCCGCTCAAGCGCGGCGGCACCCCGGAAGACGTAGCCAAAGCCACGGCGTTTCTGGCGTCGGACGATTCTGCTTACATCACCGGACAGGTGCTGCAGGTAGATGGCGGCATGCTGACCTAAGGAAAACCTAGTGATTCAAATAAAACGTCCCATTAAGCAATTCACTGCTTTTTGGGACGTTTATCATTTCTAAAGCACCAGTATTAGGTAAGGTCTTCAAGGAACGTGCAGATAGCAAAAATGACAACTCGCATTATTATCTGGCTTGCGTTGGGGTTACTTACGCTATACTTCCTAATCTTGGGCTTTGCGCACTTCTATGTTCCTTATGCCAAGGGAAAGGCTGTGATGCGGCGCATAGCCCAATTCAACCAAGAGGCATCAAATTCATTCGTCCATCAGCTCCACGACGGCGACCTGATTTTTCATACCTCGCAATCGGCCCAGAGCCAGGCCATCCAATTGGCTACACATTCCCAATACAGCCACTGCGGCATTTTGTATCAACAAGATGGCCAATGGCAAGTATTCGAAGCGGTGCAGCCCGTGAAGCTGACGCCGTTGGACGATTGGATAGCCCGCGGCAAAGGAGGCCACTTCGTCACCAAGCGGCTGCATGATGCCCAAACGGCGCTGACGCCCGCAGCTTTAGCCCGCCTTAAAGCCGCGGGCCGGCCGATGCTGGGGCACAACTACGACCTGTATTTTGGCTGGTCCGACGACCGGATTTATTGCTCGGAGCTAATCTGGAAAGTGTACGAGCGGGGCCTTAATCGCCGAATTGGCAAGCTGCAACAGCTGCGTGACTTTGATTTGAGCCACCCCGCCGTGCAAGCCAAAATGATAGAACGGTACGGCAGTCGCCTGCCGTTGTCAGAAAGTGTAATTTCACCCGTCAGCATCTTTACCAGCCCCGAGCCTGGTTACGGTGCTGCGCCGTTGAACCATGGCCTGCAACCTTAGCGGCCGGTGACGACCTTTAGCGCTGATTCTATCCGACTTTCGTTTGCTGACCACTCTCTATTCTCCCTGGCTTATTCTCCTGTGCCTGGCCGTGGGCGCCGGCTACGCGGCCCTGCAATACTCGGCAAAGGCGCCGTGGAGCAGGCAGCTCAACTACGGGCTGGCCGCCTTGCGCTTCGCAGTGGTCAGCTTCCTTTGCTACCTGCTGCTGGGCCCGTTTGTGAAGACCACCACCACGCGCACCGAGCAGCCCACCGTGGTCCTGGCGGTCGATAACTCGCAGTCCGTCGAGCTCTTCACCCCCAAAAACGTATTATCCCAGGCCAGCACCGGCCTGGCCCGCCTAGCCGAAACGCTGCGCGGCAAGGGCTTCACGGTGGAAGCCCGCGCGCTCACCCCTACCCCTGGCGGGCGGCGCGGCTCGATTCGCTGCGTTTTGGCGCCGCCGCCACTGACCTCGACCGCCTGCTGGCCACCACCCGCGACGCCTACGAAGGGCGCAACCTGGCCGGCGTGGTCCTGCTCAGCGACGGCCTCGTAAACCAGGGCCGCAGCCCCGCTTACTCCGACTATAACTTCCCCATCTACAGCGTAGCGGTGGGCGACACCGTGCCCAAGCGCGACCTGCGCCTCACCGGCCTCACCTACAACCGCGTCGCCTTCAGCGGCAACCGGTTTCCGCTGGAGGCCGAGCCTGGGCTTTGAGGGCTTTGCGGGCGGCACCGCCACGGTTGAGCTGCGCGAGGGCAACCGCGTGCTCGACAGCCGCCGCGTGACGCTGCCGGCCGGCCGCCGGCGTGCGCGCGCCGTGTTCCAGATTACGGCGCCGGCCCCCGGCAAGCGGCGCTACGAGGTGCGCGTGGTGCCCCAGCCCGGTGAGTTCACAGAGCTGAACAACGCCCGCACGGCTTTTATTGAAATTGTGAAAGGCAAGCTGCGCGTGCTGCTGGCCGGCGCCGCCCCCCACCCCGATTTGAAGGCGCTGCGCGCCGCCATCCTGGCCAACGACAATTTTGACCTGACGCTGGCCCTGCCCGGCGTGGCACCGCTGCGGGCCGGGGCTGATTTTGACGTAGCTATCCTGCACCAGTTGCCCGCCCAGGGCGGCCTGGGCAACGAAATTCTGGCCCAGGTAAAAGCCAAGCGCACGCCGGCTTTCTACATCATTGGGGCGCAGTCGGACCTGCCGGCCTACAACCAGGCCTGGGCACGGGCCTCACCATCCAGGCCCGAGGTGCCCAAACCGACGAAGTTACGCCGCTGCCCAACCCCGGCTTTGCGCGTTTCGCGACCGACGAAGAAGCCGCCCGGCGCTACGCCGCGTACCCGCCCGCCCCAGTTCCGTTTGGCGACCTGCGCCTGGGCGCCGGGGCCGAGGCCGCGCTGTGGCAGCGCGTGGGCCGCGTGGCCACCCAAAAGCCGCTGCTGGTTTTTGGTGGCCCGGCCGAACGCCGCCAGGCCACCCTCCTCACTGATGGCAGCTGGCAGTGGCGCCTGAGCGAAGCCGTGGAGCACGACGACAAGCCCGAAGCCTACGACCGGCTCATCATCCGCACGCTGCAGCCTGCTCACCCAAAACGCCAACAAAAAGCGCCTCGACGTGTACCCCACGCAGGAAAGCTTCGGCACCCAGGACGACGTGACGCTGGGCGCTGAAACCTACAACGCGGTGTTCGAGCGCCTCTACAACCAGAAAATCGACCTCACCCTCACCGACGAAAAGAAGCAGGTGCGCCGCTTCAGCTTCTCCAACCCTGACGACGGCTCACCCCTGCACCTGGGCCCGCTGCCGGCCGGCCTCTACCGATACCAGGCCCGCGCCACCCTCGGCGGCCAGCCCCAGCAGGATGCCGGCGAGCTGCTGGTGCAGTCGCAGCCGCTCGAAGCCCTGGAGTCGCGAGCCGACCACAACCTGTTGGCTCAACTTTCGCGCCGCACCGGCTCGCGGCTCTACTACCCGGCTCAATTTGACCGCTTGGCGCAGGACATTCTGAAAGCCAACTACAAGCCGGTTATCACCGCCGAAGAAGACCTCAAGGATTTAATCAATCTGAAGTGGATTTTCTTCGTAATTCTGGCTTTCCTGACGGTGGAGTGGGCCGTGCGGAAGTATTCGGGCAGCGTGTAGCGGGTGGGCTGATTA
Source organism: Hymenobacter humi (assembly GCF_042665855.1). Classification (NCBI taxonomy): domain Bacteria; kingdom Pseudomonadati; phylum Bacteroidota; class Cytophagia; order Cytophagales; family Hymenobacteraceae; genus Hymenobacter; species Hymenobacter humi. The sequence goes on from NZ_JBHTEK010000001.1 coordinate 3,550,507, forward strand.
TGCTTGTTAATAGACCGTCATGCTGAGCGTAGCCGAAGCATCTCGCTTGCACAACTAATTCAATCGATTGAGTTACTACCACACGCGAGATGCTTCGGCTACGCTCAGCATGACAGTCCTGCGTCAGCATGTCGTTCGGCTCAGCAGGATGGTTTGAAACAGCGCTTTCCAACCCAAAAGCGAGAAATAACGACCCTGCTCAAAGTAGAAACGCGGCCTGCGCGTCACTACCTGCGCAATCATATTATTTCTCGCGTCCGCTTATGAAAATCAAAGCCATACTGACTGGCGCCACGGGCATGGTAGGCGAAGGCGTCCTGCTCGAATGCCTGCGCGACCCTGATGTGGAAGAAGTGCTGGTACTGGGTCGCCGGCCCAGCGGCCTGACGCATCCGAAGGTGCGGGAGCTGCTCGTCCCCGACTTCCAGAATCTGGCGGGCATTGAGGCCCAGGCTGATGGGGTACAATGCGTGCTTTTACTGTGCGGGCATTTCCTCGCTGGGCATAAGCAAGGAAGGCTACGTCCACTTCACCCACGACACCACGCTGGCCGTGGCCCAAAAGCTCGCGCGGCTGAACCCCAATATGGTGTTTTGCTACGTGACCGGCGCGGGCACCGACAGCACCGAACGCGGCCGCAGCCACTGGGCCCGCGTGAAGGGCCAAACCGAAAACGAGCTGCTGCGCCTGCCGTTCCGGGCCGCTTACATGTTCCGACCCGGCTTTATGCGCCCCACGCCCGGCCAGCGCCATGCCCAGAAAGCCTATAAGTACTTGGACTGGCTCTACCCCATCTTGCGCCGGCTGATGCCCAAATACGTGTCGACGATGCAGGAAGTGGGCACTGCCATGCTGAAAGCCGTGAAGCAAGGCTACCCGAAGCCGGTGCTCGAAGTGCCCGACATCGTGGCGCTGGCCCATGCTAACTCCCTCGCCCATTCATGAGCAAACGTCTAAGATATTTTCTCATGGCATCGAGCGGCCTGATTGCAGCGGCACTAATCGCAGCAGTAGTTTTTACCGGCATCAGCCCCGAGTTTGGTGGCAAGCCCACCCCAGCCGAAAAGCAGGAATATGCCAAATCGGGGCATTATCGGGATGGTGAGTTTGTGAATCTGGTGCCCACCGAGGTAATGACCGGCGGCAGCACCTTGGGCGTGCTCTGGAAGTTTTTGTTCCAAAATCTCCTAATGCGACTCCCAAAGTCCCCTTGCCCATGCAGCCGCTGGATTCGCTCACCATCGTGCGCAAATCGCCCGAGTTGGTGCGCGTGACGTGGTTTGGGCATTCGGCCAGCCTCGTGGAGCTGGCGGGAAAGAACATTCTGCTCGACCCCATGCTGAGCGTGCAAATGGGACCAGTAAATTGGGCTACGCCGAACCGCTACAACCCCAGCCTGCCCATCAGCGCCGAGAAGCTGCCGCCCATCGACGCCGTGCTGATTTCGCACGACCACTACGACCACCTCGATTACCCAACCATCCAGCGCATCAAAGGCAAAGTGGCTCATTTCTACGTGCCGCTGGGCATCGGCCCACACCTGCGAGCCTGGGGCGTGGCCCCGGAGCGCATCACCGAGATGAACTGGGGCGACAGCGCCCGGGTGGACGGCCTCACGCTGGTGTGCACGCCCAGCCGCCATTTTTCTGGCCGCGGCCTCACCAACCGCAACTCCACCATGTGGAGCTCGTGGGTGATGAAGTCGGCCACTAAGCGCGTCTTTTACAGCGGCGACGGCGGCTACGGGCCGCACTTCCGCACCATCGGTGCCACCCACGGCCCCTTCGACCTCGCCCTGATGGAGTGCGGCCAATACAACACGCAATGGGCCCAGATTCACATGATGCCCGAGCAAAGCGTGCAGGCTTCCCTCGATGTGCGCAGCAAGCTGATGCTGCCCGTACACTGGGGCGCTTTCACCGAGGCCAACCACCCTTGGAACGAGCCCGTGACGCGCGCCACCGCCGAGGCTGCCCGCCTGCAGCAGCCCATCACCACCCCGCATCTGGGCGAACCGGTAACTTTGGGCACCGAGCTGCCACGCTCTCGCTGGTGGCAGTAGCAACGCGCCTAGGCGCGTTCGGCGCCTGGTTGCTTCCGCGCCCTCCTTTACCGTTCAACGATTGAACGCGCCATGGCGCGTTCCTACCATCATCTGCCCCCATGCGCTACATTCTGCTCAACAAGCCCTACGAAGTCCTCACTCAGTTTACCGACGAGCACGGCCGCGCCACGCTCAAGGATTTTGTGCCCGTACCCGGCATATACCCGGTGGGGCGGCTCGATTTTGACAGCGAAGGCCTGCTCCTACTCACCGACGACAAGGCCCTGCAGCACCGCCTGAGCGACCCCAAATTCAAAGTCCCGAAAACCTATTGGGCCCAGGTAGAAGGCACCGTTTCGGAAGAAGCGCTGCAGCAGCTGCGGCAGGGCGTGCAGATAAAAGAAGGCCGCACCGCGCCGGCCCAAGCCAACGCCCTGCCCGAGCCCCCGACCTCTGGGAACGCAGCACGCCCATTCGGTTTCGGGCCAGCATTCCCACCAGGCTGGCTGCAAATCACCATTTCGCAGGGCATGAACCGCCAGGTGCGCAAAATGTGCGCGGCCGTGGGCCTGCCCTGCCTGCGCCTCATCCGGGCCCGCATCGACGAGCCTGGAAGTCTCGGGCCTGGAACCCGGCCAATGGCGTGAGCTGACGCCCGAAGAGTCCCGGAAGCTGAAGGCCAAGTTCTCGGCCACCAAAAACCCGGCGCATCGTTCGGTGGCTGTGAAAGGCGATAAAGGGCCGCAAGCTGCACCGCGTCGCCCACTGAAGCCATAGCGACTGGTTTAGTTTTTGGCGTTTCGAGCGATGTAGAGACGCATACTTGCGTCTCGGCGTCCGCGCCGTCTGAAAATTGTTCGGGCGTTATCGTTCTACGACTAGACGCAAGTATGCGTCTCTACCCCCTTCTGCATGACTTTGCCGCCCTGGGCCACGGACCGTACTTGAAATGCTATTATAGGCAAAAAGGAAGCAGCAGTGCGGACTTTTCTGAAGCGCTAAGTTTCCTGAAGATGCTTGAGCTGAATCTGAAGCTTCAACAACTCCCGCCTCCTGCACCCCTGTCAGGAAAAATCCGTCTGCCCGCAATCCTTGCGCCACTGCGTCGCATAACCTGGGCGCTGGCCGCCAATCGGTGACAATCTGTCATTGAAACGACGCTGGTACGTTGCTTGTAATCTCCTGGTAGCGGCTGAAAAGCTGCCTTGACCTGACATTCCACTCCTAACTAACCAACACCCAAAAACATGGGCAAAATAATCGGCATTGACCTCGGCACCACCAACTCGTGCGTGGCCGTAATGGAAGGCAACGAACCCGTTGTAATTCCCAACAGCGAAGGCCGCCGCACCACCCCCAGCATCGTTGCGTTTCTCGACGGGGGCAAGGGCGAGCGCAAGGTGGGCGACCCTGCCAAGCGCCAGGCCGTTACCAACCCCAAAAACACGATTTCCAGCATCAAGCGCTTCATGGGCCGCCACTTCAACGAAGTTACGGCGGAGCAGAAGCACGTGTCTTATGAGGTACTCGGCGGCGCCAACAACACGGTGGCCGTGAAAATTGGCGACCGCAACTACACGCCGCAGGAGATTTCGGCCATGGTGCTTCAGAAAATGAAGCAGACCGCCGAGGATTACCTGGGCACTACCGTAACCGAAGCCGTTATCACCGTACCGGCTTACTTCAACGACGCCCAGCGCCAGGCCACCAAAGAAGCCGGTGCCATTGCCGGCCTCGACGTGAAGCGCATCATCAACGAGCCCACGGCCGCGGCCTTGGCTTACGGCCTCGACAAGAAGCACAAGGACCAGAAAATTGCCGTGTATGACCTCGGCGGTGGTACGTTCGACATCTCCATCCTCGAGGCTCGGCGATGGCGTGTTTGAAGTACTGAGCACTAACGGTGACACCCACCTCGGCGGCGACGACTTCGACCAGGTTATCATCAACTTCCTGGCCGACCAGTTCAGCAGCGAAAACGAAGGCCTCGACCTGCGCAAGGACCCCATGGCCCTGCAGCGTCTGAAGGAAGCCTCCGAGAAAGCCAAAGTTGAGCTGTCGAGCTCGACCGAAACTGAAATCAACCTGCCCTACATCACCGCTACGGCCTCGGGCCCAAGCACCTGGTGGTGAAGTTGAGCCGCGCTAAGTTTGAGCAGCTCGCCGACGACCTCGTGCGTCGCTCGATGGAGCCGGTGAAGAAGGCCCTGCAAGACGCTGGCCTGTCGACTTCGGACATCAATGAGGTTATCCTCGTGGGTGGCTCCACCCGCATTCCCCGCATTCAGGAGGAAGTGGAGAAGTTCTTCGGCAAGAAGCCTTCGAAAGGCGTGAACCCCGACGAAGTGGTTGCCATCGGCGCGGCCATCCAGGGCGGCGTACTCACTGGCGAAGTGAAGGACGTGCTGCTGCTCGACGTGACCCCGCTGTCGCTGGGCATCGAGACCATGGGCGGCGTGATGACCAAGCTCATCGAGTCGAACACGACCATCCCGACCAAGAAATCGGAGACCTTCTCGACGGCGTCGGACAACCAGCCTTCGGTAGAAATCCACGTGCTGCAGGGCGAGCGTCCGCTGGCTGCTCAGAACCGCACCATCGGCAAGTTCCACCTCGACAGCATCCCGCCCGCACCCCGTGGCGTGCCGCAGATTGAGGTAATCTTCGACATCGACGCCAACGGCATCCTGAACGTAACCGCCAAGGACAAAGGCACCGGCAAAGAGCAGAAAATCCGCATCGAAGCCAGCTCGGGTCTGAGCGAAGCCGACATCAAGCGCATGCGCGACGAGGCCGCGGCCAACGCCGAATCGGACAAAGCCGAAACCGAGCGCATCAGCAAGGTGAACGCCGCCGACTCAATGATTTTCCAGACCGAGAAGCAGCTGAAAGAGTACGGCGAGAAGCTGAGCGGTGGCAACAAAACGGCCATCGAAGGCGCGCTGGCCGACCTCAAATCGGCCCACGAAGCCAAAGACCTCGCCCGCATTGACACGGCCATGGAGGCCATCAACACCGCCTGGCAGGCTGCCTCGCAGGAGATGTACGCCGCTGGCGGTGGCGAAGGCGGCGGAGCCGGCCAGCCCGGCGCGGGCTTCCCCGGCGGCGACGGCCAAGGTGCTGGCAGCAACGGCCAGGGCCAGCCCGCCGACCACGTAACCGACGTCGACTACGAAGAAGTAGACGGCAAATAATATCGGTTGCCGATTAAGCTAAAAAAGGCCGGAGGCGTAAGCTTCCGGCCTTTTTTGTGGGCTTTTCCGCAGTGGGGGGCCTGTCTGGAAGCAGCTTTCCAGTAGTAGCCGCAGCAGATAGTTTGGTTACTTTTCGGGCATTCGCCTTGCGAAGCGTTATTTTTAGCCCAACATTAACCCTTTCGCGTAAGCAAGCCCGATTACAGCCCGTAATAGCTCGCGCGGCATTCGCCTCCCTCCCCAGGCCTTTTTTACTTATGAAACCAACCTCCTACTTATTTCCGATTCGGGCGCTTGCTTTTGGTGCGCTGCTGTTTGCCACCAGCCAATGCAGCGTGAGCGAACAAGTGAAAGAGTCGCCCAGCTCCAAAAAGAGCAACATCTCGAACGAAGCCAAAGAGGACCTTGCCTACGACCAGATGCAGTTCCGGCTCAACTTCATGGACGAAGCCAAGCTCGGCGGCCAGGACATACTGTTTGTGCGCCAAGCCAGCGACTTCACCCCCGCCCAACAAGCTAAGCTGCAAACCGCGCAGCAAGCCAACAACCTGCCCCTGCGCCTGCGGATGCGCGTGTACGCCCGCAACTCCAGCCAGGAGAATATTCAGCTCAAGCAGCTCGACTACCAGGTGCTGCTCGATGGCAAGGAGCTAACTAAAGGCGTAACCGGCACCAACACCGAGCTGGAGTCGAGCGCAATCGTGACACTGCCCATCGCCATCGACATGAACGTGCCCAAGGAGCTGACGGCCAGCTCCACGCCCGCCGCCTTCGCCGCCGGCCTCGCCGACTTTACCGGCAGCGGCCGCCGCCTGACCATGCGCGTGCGCCCCACCTACGTGAGCGCCTCGGGCCGGGTGAGCCAGCCCACCGACTTCCAGACCATTGACCTGGTGACGGCCAAGCGCGAATCAGGCAAGTCGGCCCGCCGCTAGCTGCCTCATCGGTTTAAAAGTTAGCCGCCAATAAAAAGCGAGAAGGGGGCTTCGCGTCCTGGGCACCAGCGTTATTCCTGGTATCCTAAGGACGCGAAGCCCCGCTTCTCGCTTTTGGGTTTAGCTCCATTGAGCTAATCGGCGTTGGGGTCGGCCGCTTCGGCCACGCCTTCCTCTATTTTCTCTTCGGCTTCCTGGTGGTCGCCGGCGTCGGCCACTTCCAGCTCCCGTTCCTGCTCGTGCCAGCCGCTGGGCTCGTAGCTAAGGCGGATGTAGATGGGAAAATGGTCGGAGCCGATGTGGGCCAGCCGCTCCAGGCGCTGCAGGCGGAAGTGGGCCGAGTGAAACACGTGGTCCAGGGGCCAGCGCAGGAGCTTGTGGTCGGCGTGGAAGGTGGGCAGCATGCCCCGCCCGATGCGCGGGTCGAGCAGGCGCGAAATGCGCCGAAACAGCTCGGACGTGTGCGACCACGCCACGTCGTTGAGGTCGCCGGCCACGATGGTGGGGCGGGCGTCCTGGCGGTGAATCACCTTGCCTACTACCAGCAGCTCGGCATCGCGTTTGGCACTACTCTTCGATTCCTGCGGCGCCGGCGGCTTGGGGTGCAGAAAGTGCAGGTTAACCGACACCTTGTTGGGCAGCACCACGCACCCGTGGAACGAGGGAATCTCCTTGTCCAGAATGTACCGGATTTGCGGCTCCAGCAGCGGCAGCCGCGAAAACACCAGCATGCCGTAGGTGTTGGGCAGCGGGGCGTGGCAGGTGTAGGTATACGTTTTTTCGATGCGCTCGGCGGCTCAACCACCAGTCGTCGGTTTCCACGGCCAGCACGATATCGGGCTGTAATTTGTTGATGTGGCCCAGCAGGCGCGAGGCATCGCGGTTGTACATCAGCACGTTGGCCACCATCAGGCTGATGTGGTTGTCGTTGTCGTCGGCGGGGCGGCTGGAGGCCACCACTTGCAGGCTGTGCAGCGGCGTGTAGGGCCAGATGCGATACGCCTGGTACACCAGGGCTACGCCCAGGCTCACCGTGAAAAAGGTGCGTCCAAACCCCGGCTCTTCCGGCAGCGCCAGGGCCGCCGCAAAGCTCAGGACCAGACCGGCCACAATTTGCAGACGCGGGAAATCGAACGCCCGAATCCACCACGCGGTTTCGCGCAAAATCGGCAAGAGGGTGGCCACGATGGCCAGCCCGCCTACCAGCCACACCACCCAGTGGCCAACGGTAACAAACAGGGTAAGAAAATCAGACATCGAGGCGGGGCAAAGTATTATACATCGTCCTGAAAGCCGCCTTTCCGCAGCTCTTCGATGGTGCGCATCACCCGGTCTTTGAGCGTGATGCGGTATTTTTCCAGCGCATCGGTCAGGCGGGCATTGTTAATGGCCAGCATCTGGGTGGCCAGCACGGCGGCGTTGGCGGCACTGTCGACGCCTACCGTGGCCACGGGCACACCAGTCGGCATCTGAATCATGCTCAGAATGGAATCCAGCCCCTGAATGGAAAGGGTGCTGTTGATGGGCACGCCAATGACGGGCAACGTGGTAAAAGCCGCCACCATGCCCGGCAGGTGGGCAGCCCCGCCCCCACCGGCAATGAGCACGCGCAGGCCGCGCTTGCGGGCATTCTCGGCGTATTCCACCATGCGGTGCGGCGTGCGGTGCGGCGACACCAGCGTGATTTCGAACGGGATGCCGAACTGGCGGAGCACATCGGAAGCGGCCGACATGGTCCGCAAATCCGATTTCGACCCCATAATGATGCCGACTAAAGGTATTTCAAGGTTGGGGCGGTCATCGTCGGAATTAGACGAAGGGCTGCCGGCAGTAGCGTCAGGAATCATTGAGTGGGAAGCGGGAAGTAACGGAGATTTATACGGCGCAGAGCTAAACTCCGCTGTTGAAGCGGCAAAATAAGGCTTTTCCGTCCAGCCCCTGCCTTCTCCTACCTTTGCGACCTATGGAAATTCTCCTCGCCACCTTCACCACCTTGTTTTCCATCGTCAATCCGTTTGGGGCGATGCCGGTTTTTCTGACCCTCACGGCCGACGACCGGGCCTCGGAGCGGGCGCGCACCGCGCTGCGGGCCTGCATCTACATGGTGGCCATCCTGAGCGTGGCCTTTTTTGGCGGGCAGTACATTCTCAATTTTTTCGGCATCAACATTCAGCATCTGCGCATCGCGGGCGGCATTCTGCTCATGCGCTCGGCGTTCGAGCCTGCTCACGCCCGGCGCCAACCGCGACCGGGTGGGTCCCGCCGCCCTCGAAGAAAGCAAGCACAAGGACGACATCAGCTTCACGCCGCTGGCCATGCCCATGCTCTCGGGGCCGGGCTCCATGGCCATTTGCATCGGCCTCATCCGCCCCACTTACCTCGACAAAGCCATGACCATCGCCGGGTTTGTGCTGGTGGCGCTGGCGGCTTTCATCATCCTCCTCTTCTCGCTGCGGCTCACCCGCGTGTTGGGCAAGCCCGGCATGGCGGCCATGGCGCGCATCATCGGCTTTATTACGCTAGCCATTGGGGTTAACTTCTTTGCTTCGGCCATCGCAGCCCTGTTTCCGGGGCTCACGCGGTAAAAATCAATAGCGTCATGCAGAGTGCAGCGCAGCATCTTTACCTCGGAAGTAATTAATGCTCCTACATCGAAGCGGTAAAGATGCCTGGCTACGCCGACCTGCGGTCTGCTGCGCTCTGCATGCCGAGCCTGGTTTAGTTTGATTAGGCAGGTACACACTCGACTACCTAGCGGTGTACCTTTGCCCTCGCTTATGCTGAAAAACGACCTTTTCCTCCGTGCCGCTCGCGGCGAAGCCACCGAGCGCACGCCCGTGTGGCTGATGCGCCAGGCCGGCCGCATCCTTCCCGAATACCGCGCCCTGCGTGCCCGCCTCTCCGGCTTCAAAGAACTGGTAGAAACCCCGCTCTGGCCGCCGAAGTCACCATCCAGCCCGTCGATGCGCTCGACGTGGACGCCGCCATCATCTTCTCCGACATTCTGGTGGTGCCCGATGCCATGGGCCTGACCTATGAGATGGTGGAAGCCCGCGGCCCGCTCTTCCCGGAAGTAATCAGAACGGCCGCCGACGTGGCCAAGCTCCGCATCGCCGACCCCGAAGAGCACCTCGGCTACGTGCTCGAAGCCATCCGCATCACCCACCGCGCCCTCAACGGCCGGGTGCCGCTCATCGGATTCGCCGGCGCTCCCTGGACCATTCTGGCGTACATGGTGGAGGGCCACGGCTCCAAAACCTTCAGCAAAGCGCGCGGCATGCTCTACCGCGAGCCCGCCCTGGCCCACCAGCTCCTAGGGAAAATCACGGCCACGACCATCGCCTACCTCAAGGCCCAGGTAGCTGCCGGTGCCCAGGTGGTCCAGGTATTCGATTCCTGGGCGGGCATCCTGCCGCCCGACCATTACCGCGAGTTTTCTAGCCGCTACATCGCCGAAATCTGCGAAGCGCTGGCCCCGCTAGTGCCCGTCACGGTCTTTGCCAAAGGTGCCTGGTGGGCCGTGCCCGAGTTCGCCGCCATGCCCTGCCGCACCATCGGCCTCGACTGGAACCAGGACCCCGCCCAGGTGCGCCGCGATGCCGGCGACAAGACCCTGCAAGGCAACCTCGACCCCTGCGCCCTCTACGGCACCCGCGAGCAGATTAAAGCTGCCACCGAAACCATGCTCCGCAAGTTTGCCGGCGGCCCCCACATAGCCAACCTCGGCCACGGCGTGTACCCCGACACCGACCCGGATAACGTGCGCGTGTTTGTGGATACCGTGAAGGCGTGGCGCGGGTAAGCAGCAATCAATACCCATGGCTACAACCTTCGGCTCCGCCTTCTACATTACACTGGCCCTACTCCTGGGCCTGCTGTTCTTTATGTGGCGGTGGTACCTGCGCAAGCCCGAGCGCTCTGGCATCGAAACCTTCATGGTCGTGCTGATATCAATCAGTAGCCTCTCGCCCGTTTTATTCCTGCTCTATCTGCTGCTGTTCCGCCGCTAAAGCAGTTCAACTTTATACCCTTCCCACCCCCTCATGGATGTAAAAGACAGCAACGGCACCCTCCTGGCCGAAGGCGACTCAGTCACTCTCATCAAAGACCTCAAAGTGAAAGGCTCGTCGCTGACGCTCAAGCGCGGCACGGTGGTCAAGAACATCCGCCTCACCAACAGCCCCGGCGAGATAGAAGGCCGCGCCGGTGGCTCCACCATGGTGCTGAAGACCGAGTTTTTAAAGAAGGCTTAAAACCGAAACCGGCACATAAAACGAATGGCGCAGGAGAGCATCCCGCGCCATTCGTTTTATGTGCCGGTTTCGGTTTTAAATGCCGGCTTCTACCGCTTCTTGCAGCAGCAGCTGTTTCTCCACAGGCACCACGCCTACCTGCTCGCACACCAGCCCGCCGCCCAGGTTGGCCAGCGCGGCGGTGAAGGCCGGCGGGCAGCCCAGGGCCACGCATAGCGCAGCAATGCTTATCACGGTGTCGCCGGCTCCCGAAACGTCCGAAATAGTACGCAGGTGGGCCGGCAGATAGGTTTTCTGGCTGTCGCGCTGCGCAAATACGCCGTATTCGGAAAGGGTCACCAACACCGTTTCGGGCTCCAGCACCTCGCGCAGCCGCGACACGGCCGCTTCAAATCCGGGCCGGTCGGAATCAGGGTCGCCGAACTCTAGCTTCAGGCCCTCGCGCAGCTCCTTTAGGTTGGGCTTGAAGAGCGTGCAATTCCGGTAAGCCAGGAAGTTCTTTTTCTTGGGGTCGACCACCGTGGGGATGCCGCGCTGCCGGGCCCGGGCAATGCACTGCTCAATAATGGCTTCGTTGAGCACGCCCTTGTCGTAGTCTTCAAACACCACCACATCGGCGCGGGTCAGCAAGTCGTCGTAGGCCGCCAGGAGCTGCGTGGACTCCTCGCTGCTGAGGTCGGTTTCTACTTCGGAGTCGATGCGGAGCGCCTGCTGGCCGTGGGCCAGGATGCGCTGCTTGACCGTGGTGGGCCGCTCGGCACTGCGGATGATGCCGTCGGCCAGCAGGTTGCGCTCGTGCAGCAGCTGAATGAGCTGGTCGCCGCCCGCATCGGTGCCGATTACGGCGCAGAGCAGCGGCGTGGCGCCCAGCGCCTGCACGTTCAGGGCCACGTTGGCGGCCCCGCCCAGGCGCTGCTCGGTGCGGGCCACGTGCACGATGGGCACGGGCGCCTCGGGCGAAAGCCGCGTCGAGCGGCCCCACACGTAGGCGTCCACCATCACATCCCCGATGATGAGGACGCGCAGGTTGTTGAAGTTTTCGAAAAGCGTATGCAGGGAATCGACAGACATTGTGCAAAGGTAGGGACGCGCCTCGGCGCGTTCTATCCCAGAACGTCCGCTAAATGGTGGAGCTTGGTTGCCAACCGCGCGACGCGCCTACAGCTTGGCTAAGCTCGCCTTTACCCGCCGGAACGCCTCCACCAGCTTGTCGTCGGCCGCGGCGGTGCTGAAGCGGATGCACTCCGGCGCCCCAAAAGCATCGCCCGACACGGCCGATACCAGCGCATCGTTGAGCAGGTACATGGATAAGTCCAGCGAGTTGTGGATGGTGCTGCCGTCGGGCGCGGTGCGGCCGAAGTAGGCCGACACTTCCGGGAAAATGTAGAAGGCCCCGCTCGGCGTGGGCGTTTTGAAGCCGGGAATGTCCTTCACGATGTCCAGCACCAAATCGCGGCGGCGGCGGTAGGCTTCCACCATTTCATCGGCCGAGGCCCGGCCGCCGCGCAAGGCCGCCAGGCCGGCCCGTTGGGTGATGGAGCAGGTACCGGACGTTATCTGGCTCTGGATTTTCTCGCAGGCCGAGGCAATGTCCGGGCGGGCCGCCAGGTAGCCCAGGCGCCAGCCCGTCATGGCGTAGCCCTTCGAGAAGCCGTTCACGGTAATTACCCGCTCGCTTACTTCCGGAAATTGAGCTAAGCTCACGTGCTCGCCCACGAAGTTGATGTACTCGTAAATCTCGTCGGCCAGAGCGTACACGTGCGGGTGCCGGGCCATTACGGCTGCGATTTCGCCCAGCTCCTGACGGTTAAACACCGCGCCGGTGGGGTTGCAGGGCGACGAGTACATGATGAGCTTGGTGCGCTCCGTGATGGCGGCTTCGAGTTGCGCGGCCGTCACTTTATACTCGTTTTCCAGCGTACCCACCAGTGGCACCGACGTGCCCTCGGCCAGCTTTACCATCTCCTCGTAGCTCACCCAGTAGGGCGAAAACACGATGACTTCGTCGCCGGGGTTCACAAGGCTCAGCACGGCATTGGCCAAGGACTGCTTGGCGCCCGTGCTCACCACAATCTGGTTGGGCAGATACTCGAGCTCATTGTCGCGCTTGAACTTGTCGCAGATGGCCTGCCGCAGCTCCGGTATGCCGGGCACCGGCGTGTAAAAGGTAAAGCCGTCGTCGAGCGCCTGCTTGGCGGCGTCCTTGATGTATTGCGGGGTCTGAAAGTCGGGCTCGCCAAAGCTGAGGTTAATAACGTCGAAGCCTTTGGCAATGAGCTCCCGGCACTTCTTGGCCATGGCAATGGTGGCCGATTCGTTCATGGCCTTCAGGCGGTCGGAAAGCGGTGAGGCGGGCGGGCGTGTAGCAGTGGTGGACATAAGGCAGCAGCGGTGGGATGGAAAGCAAAGGTAAGGGCCCGGGCTATGCGGCGCAGGCAGAAACACCCGGGCCGGCCAAACGATTAACAATAACGGCATTACCCCCGGTGCAATCGACGAGGGCCTAAGAAATTGCCGAACTAGGGTGTGTGGACAATTAGAGCAACCAGACGAGAGTAGCGGCGCAATGCGCGAAAGCGAGAAAGGAGGCGCCCGTTTTTTCATAGCGCGTGGCCAGGCGTCGGTACTGCTTGAGGCGGTTGAAGAAGCGCTCGACTTTGTTGCGGTCAGCGTAGAGGTTGCGGTCCAGCACCCGCGCCACGCGCCGGCTGCGCTTGCTGGGCACGACGAGGGCCGCGCCGGTTTGGGCGCAGCCGGCCACGAGGGCATCGGTGTCGTAGGCCTTGTCGGCCAGCACGGCCCCCACCGCCAATCCGGCCAGCAAGTCCGCGGCCACGGTGCAATCGGCCTGCTGTCCAGGCGTCAACCGCAAGCGCAGCGGGTTGCCCAGCGCGTCTACGACGACGTGGAGCTTGCTGGTGAACCCGCCGCGCGAACGGCCCAGCGCTTCGGCTAGGGCACTGCTTTTTTGCCCCGCGGCGTGCTGGTGGGCCCGCACGCTGGTGGAATCGAGCATGGCCCAGTCCAGGTCCGGGTCTTGTACGGCCTCGAATACGCGTTGCCAGACGCCTTTCTGCGCCCAGCGGCGGAAGCGGCGGTACGTGGAGTTCCACGGCCCGAACCGCTCGGGCAAATCGCGCCACGGCGCGCCGCTGCGGGCAATCCAGAGCACGGCGTTTAAAAACAAGCGGTTGTCTGCCGCCGAGCGGCCGGCATCGCCGGCTTTGCCCGGCAACAGGGGCGCTAATCGCGCCCAATCGGCATCTTTGAGTTCATAGCGTCGCACCACCCAAAGGTCGGCGATTGTCCACACACCCTAGCTCAACTGACCTGCGAAGCCGCCGCTACTGCCCCAATTGCCGCCAGCAGCGCCAGAGCACGCTCAAATCGGTGCTGGGCTCGTAGTCCTTGGCGTAGAGCAGCTCTAGCCGCCGCCGGGTCACCTCGTTCAGGGGCGAGGCCGTCACGGCCGCATCGGCGGGTGAAAGCACGGCGGGCACGGCGTGGGCGGCATTTGGCATATGGCGCAGGCCTACCCAGGTGCGGCTGCCCAGCAACACCGCCAGGCAGTTGCGCAGGAAGCCATTTTTCTGGGGTTGAGACCAGATGAGCAGCGGCGCCAGCAGCAGCAGCCCCAAGCTGCTCACCACGTCGAGCAGGCGCTTGGCCCGGGCCTGCTGGGGCTGGTAGAGGTTCAGGGCAATGTCGAGGGTATAATAGTCGCCGGGCGTGTCCTTGCTGCTACTACCGATGATGTACTGGCTGTCTTCGGGCAGGATTTTGTAGGCCACCGGCGGGTCAGTAGGTAGGCTGAGCATCAGCGCGATGATTTGGCTGGCGGGCAGGTCCTTGCCACAGAAAATCAGTTCATCGAGCGCGTAGAGGCGGATGATATCGGCCAGCTGCCGCAGCTCGCCCAACGGCTCTTCGGGGGCGGCACGGGCAGGGGAATGGCCGCCGGCGGCACCAGCGTATCGGCCGGCTTGGGCGCCACGCTTACGTGGCCAATCACGCGGGCCTGCACGCCTGCCGCTTCCAGCAGGTGGCGCACGCGGCGGCTTTCGGGCCCCGAGCCCACGATGGCAATGGTTTTCTGACGGTGCTCGCTCAGGCGCAAGTCCCGGTATTTGATGAAATGCGCCAGCAGGTGCCGGCCCACGATGGCGGCCACCGCCCAGGCGCCTCCCAGAATAATCAGGGCCTTGGAGAAGCGCCAGGCGTCCAGAAAATTCGACGCCGCCGAAATCAGCAGCGTGCCCAGAAACACGCCCCGCACCACCCGCGAGGTTTTCACCGGCGGGTCGTAAGCGCCACTCAGGTACGCCGACGTGAGCCACACCAGGATGTAGGCGGGCACGGCCACCGTCATGTATTGCGGCGGGTAGTCGCCGGGCACAAACTTGTGGTTGTTTTCCCAGTAGGATTTCAGCACGTACATCCCGGCCCAAATCAGGCCGGCATCGAGCAGCAGCGGGGCCACGCGCACCGCCAGCCGCTCGAGCACCGCGGCGCCGGCCCGCAGCCAGATGGCCGCGTTTATCAGCAGCGAAAACAGCCCGGCCCGGCCCGGGGCAAAGTGCTTGCGGGCAAAAATGACCATGGCCCGGTAAAACACAAACACGTAGTTGACGCTCGTGCGCTTGGTGCTTTCGCCCTTGTAATGGATGATGCGCGTGCCGGGGAAGTAGTAATTCTTCCAGCCGCCCTGCCGCAGGCGGTGCGAGAGGTCGATGTCCTCGCCGTACATGAAGTAGTCCTCGTCGAGCAGCCCAATCTGGTTGAGGGCGGTTTGGCGCAGCATCATAAACGCGCCGCTGAGCACCTCCACCTCGTGGGTGTCCTCGGGGCTGAGGTAGCCCAGGTGGTAGCGCCCAAAGGTGCGCGACTTGGGCATGAGCCGCGCCAAGCCAAACATCTTATAGAAAGCCACCTCCGGTGTGGGCAGCGCCCGCTTGCTTTCGGGCAAGAATTGACCCTGGCCGTCGAGCATTTTCACGCCCAGGCCGCCGCAGTCGGGGTGCGCGTCCATGAAGTCGCAACAGGCCCGGAAGGTGTCTTCCTCCACCACGGTATCGGGGTTGAGCAGCAGGCGGTACTGGCCGGTGGCGCGCCGCAGGGCTTGGTTGTTGGCCTTGGAAAAGCCGGGGTTGTCGCGGTTGGCAATGAGCTGTACTTCCGGGAAGCGGGCCTGCACCATGGCCACCGAGCCGTCGACGGAATTATTGTCGACCACAAACACCTCCACCGGTTGGGCCAGTTTCTCCACCGCCCGCCGAACGGACAGCAGCGTCTGCTCTAAAAAATAGCAGACGTTGTAATTGACAATAACGACGGAGAGCTTCACCACAGCCGGCGAAATTACGGTTCTCGTTACGAAACCTGGGCCTTAAAAATAAGCTGACGAAATCTGCTGATTCCAAGCCCTCCCAGATTAAGCCCCAGCAAAAAGCCCCAACTCTGGGCAGAGCCGGGGCTTTTCAACTTATAAGATCTGTAACTCGCTCAACTCACCTGGCTGAGCAACTAAGCAACAGCGGCTTAACGCGCCTGCCGCAGGCGCTCCACGATGCTGCGGCCAAGCGTGATTTCATCGGCGTACTCCAGCTCGCCGCCCACGGGAATACCGCGGGCAATGGTGCTGATGTGCACATGGGGCAAGTCGCGCAGGCGTCGCGAGAGGTAAAAAGCGGTGGTATCGCCCTCCATCGTGGGGCTGATGGCTAGGATGACTTCGCGGATTTCCGAGTCTTCGGTGCTTGCCCGCTCCACCAGCGAATCAATGTGCAGGTCGGATGGACCCACGCCCTCGATGGGCGAAATCACGCCGCCGAGCACGTGGTACACGCCCTTGTATTGGCCCGTGTTTTCGATGGCAATGACGTCGCGCACGTCCGATACCACGCACACCAGGCTGTGGTCGCGCAGCTTGTTGGCGCAGATGTCGCACTCCTCGGCATCGGAAATGCTGTGGCAGGTGCGGCAGTAGGTTATTTCAAAGCGCATCTTGGCCAAGGCTTCGGCCAGCGATGCGGTGGTGTCCATTTCGGCCTTGAGCAGGTGCAGGGCCAGGCGCAGGGCCGTTTTGCGGCCGATTCCGGGCAGCCGAGCCAACTCGCCCACGGCGTTTTCAATCAATTTTGAGGGAAACTCCATTCAGGTTATTAGTTGATGGTTGTCAGTTGTTAGTCGACGGTTGTGAATTGCCAGTGCAACCTGACAACTGACAACGAGCAACTGACAACTAGACCACGTCGGCCGAAATGCCGCGGTCGTGGATGGCGGTGCACAGCGGCTCCAGTTCCTCGTAAGTGCCCATTTTGACCGCGCACTGGCCTTTGTAGTGGATGAGCAGGGTGCATTGCTCGGCCTGCTCGGGTTGGTGGCCACACACGTCAATCAGGGTTTTGATGACGTGCTCGAAGGTGTTGACTTCGTCGTTGTACACGACGAGGTTGCGCAGCTCAACTTCTTCTTCGAGCAGCAGTACTTCCTCATCATGCTCAATTTGTGGGCGGGTATTCATAGGGCAAATTTACGCGGTAGACGGGCGATTGATGAGCGTTTTTTTAAACCCCAGCGAGGCGCAAATCGTTTCGGTTGACTTGATGTTTTCCAAATGAAAAAAGCCCCGCCGTCCCATTCGGGGCAGCAGGGCTTTTTGGTGGCGCTGGGCTCAATAAGGTGCATTTATTGTCCAGCTACGGTGTCCTTCCGGCTCACAGGCGCAACACCTTGCGGGTTATCTGCTGGGTGCCTTGCACCGTGCGCAGGGTGTAGTGGCCCGTGGCCAGCGCCCGCACATCTACCTGGTACCGGCTGCTGCCCATGGGCGCTTCCTCCTTCTGGCTGATTACCAGACGACCCGTCATGTCGTACAGCTCAATTTGCAGCGGGCCGGCAGTCGGCGACACTAGGTCCACAGTCAGGAAAGCCTGCATGGGGATGGGGTACGCTTCGACCGCAAATACAATGGTTTTGTTGAACCGCACGTGCTGCACGCCGCTGTAGTGGGCCGTGCCATCCACGTCTATCTGGCGCAGGCGGTAGTAAAATGCTGCGGCCTTGCGCCCGGCCCCGAGGTCGGTGGCACTGTAGGATAGCGCAGCGCTGCTGTTGCCCGCCGCGGCCTTGCGGCTGATTTCCGACCAGCTTTTCCCATCCAGCGAGCGCTCAATGGCAAACCAGGCACTGTTGCGCTCCGAAGCGGTGCTCCATTTCAGCACAGCGTCCAGCTCGCGCGCCGTGGCCGAAAACGCCGTGAGCTCCACGGGCAGGGGCACTTCGTAGGTGCTCACCGTGTACAAGGCATCGGCTACCAGCGTGGTGCTCACCGTTACTACCCGATTGATGCCTGACTGAGGCACTCCTTGGCGTTCCCAAGTTTTACCATTGTCTCTGCTACGCCACACCTGCGCCTGGTGAGTGCTGAAGTCCAGGCCATGGTCGTTGTCGGCCAGCCACGACAGGGTCAGGGTAACGGGCGTAGCAGGTGGGGTAGACGTTTTCAGGCTCCAGATGCGGTCGATGCCTTGATTTCCGGTGAGAATAGGGTTTTGCCCGAAGGTGACATTAGGCCGGTTGAGGCCAGTACGCCGCTCCACTTCTAAGGTAAAGGCTTGGCCTGCGGGATTCAGAACAAACCCCATACCGCCGAAATTAACATCGGAGTTGGTAGCGGCCACATTGAGTTCTTGCACGAGGAAGCCTTTCACGTAGGAAGCATCCAATTCGCCGAAAACCTTACCCGTTGCTGTAAGACGCAGGCGGTAGTCAGTGGTGGGAGAAGTACTGGTGAGCAAATGGCCATTGACCATTCGTACTACGCCGTCTGCCTGCCCATCTGAGCCGAGCACTACCCCCGGCCTTAGCGTTTGCGGCGGGGTTGTCGATGCGCAGGTGGTGCAGCGTGGCACCGTTCAGTGTCAGGTTGCGCGGGGTGCCGCTGGCCCCGTTGAAGACTACCGTGCCAATGCCTTGCTCCCAGGCACCGGTATTCAGCAGGTCGCCTTCGTCAAGAAACAGTCGGGGCCGGGCCGTAGCAGTAGCTCCCTGGTTGAATGTACCGTTGTTTTCGAAGGCCTTGCCGGCTGCATCGCCGCGCACATACAACACAGTATCGGCAACGGCCAGGATGGCACCTGAGCCGTTATAGAGGGTCTGGGCCTGAGTGGCCGAAGCCAGCCCCAGGCCTCCGAGCAGCAGGGCCGCCGCTAAGCGTCCCGGCCGCATAAAATCAAAATAGGCCATATTGGTTTGCATATAAAATGAAACCGCTTAGCGCTGGCCCTGAGCTGTAGCATTCACCGTGCTGCCGGCCTCCAGTGCCCGCAGGCGCGACTCGAACGACTGCACCGCAGCTTCAGCTTTCTCAGCCCGGCCGCGCATGGTGTCGAGTTGGGCTTGCTGCTCCTGCAGGGCTTTCACCAGCACGGGCACCAGTTCGGCGTAGTTCACGCCCAGGGTCTGGTTGGCATCGGTACCAACGGAAACCACTTCAGGCACTACCTTCTGCAACTCCTGGGCAATGAAGCCGATTTTGTTGGTCTGGTTCGGGGTCTTCTTCCAGGCGTAGCGCACGGGGCGCAGGGCCATTACGGTGCTCATGCCATACCCCAGGCCGGTGATATTGGTTTTCAGGCGGGCGTCGGAGGTTTGAACTGTACCGTTAACTGTAAATACCTTGTTCCACCGTAAAAGCGCAGTATTAGCAACGGTGCCTTCAGAACCAAGATTATAATCTCCATCACTGCTCGGTACAACGTTGCCAGCTACAGTAAGGCGCTCAGGGCCTGCAACAGTGCCAATCCCCACATTGCCTAACAAGCTGCTCGTTGTGTTGGTTTGCAACGTGTTTGTAATCAAAGCGCCAGAAACATTAGCTGAAGCAAGCGAGGTTGCACCAGCCGTTACTTGGCCCAACGTGCTTAAACCAGCTACATTGAGTGTAGTGCCTACTGTAAGTTCTGTGCCCACACCCATAGTAGAAGCCACCCGGCCCGAACCGCTTATATAGAAGCTTGCGTTTTGTTGATTGGAGGCATCATTTTTTATCACCGAATTTGGGTCTGGCAATGCTTGGGTAGTCAAAGTTCCAGCGTTGTTAGCCACTACTAGGCGGGTACCTGAGCCTATCAATGAATTAAAGGTCGATTCACCCATCACGTTTAGGGTACTGGTGAGGGTTGTTGCCCCTAGTGTAGAACCGCCAGCGGTCAACCCCGCCAACGTGGCGGTACCGCCAACACCAATATCACCCGTGATTTGACCAGCGCTTACATTGAATACCGGGGCCGCTGCGGAGCCCGAATTGGAAATAAAGTCACCACTGCCAGGAAATGCGCCGCCCACAACGAGCGTGCCGTTATCAGTAGCAAGTACTACGCGGTTACCTGTCCCGTTAAGATTTGCTACCCGAGCCGAACCCAACGTAGCCAGACCGGAAGTGCCTACAGTGCTCAGGCTGGTGTTGCCAGTTACCGCAAGAATATTGTTAACAGTTGTGGCGCCATTCAAGGTATTGACCCCATTCAAAGTAGTGACGCCTGTTACCGTCAGTGGACCGCCCACCGTAGCACTAGTAGTAACACCTAGCGAATTGAGAGTACTCGCGCCGGAAACCCCTAAAGTGCCGGCTACGGTGCTGTTGCCATTGATTGTTGCGGAGCTGTTCACGGTCAGCTCACCCACCCGGCCCGAGCCGTTGATATTGAAATTAGCGCTTTGCTCAGGGGAACTCCGGTTCAAGATTGCATCGATGGGTGCCGGAATAGGCTGGGTAGCCAAAAGACCAGTGTTGGTAGCTACTACCAGTCGAGTACCCTCACCTGTCAATGAATTAAAGGTTGATTGACCCGCCACGTTTAGGGTATTATTGAGAGTAGTACCGCCGCCTACGTTAAGGGTACCACCAATCTGTCCCGTTCCGTTTACTCGGAAGCTAGCGGACTGGTCATTAAAGTTTTGGTTTTGAACGAATTCGTTCGTGGTACCTGCCGAAATAGCAGTAGTCAATGTACCGTCGGGGGCAGCTATTACAACGCGGTTGCCATTTCCTGTAAGGTTGTTCACCTTGGCTGTATTCAATGTGGCCAAACCCGAGGTACCGAGCGTGAACAGCCCGGTATTGCCCGTCACGGCCAAATTGTTGTTAACTGTAGTAGCACCATTCAATGTGGTAATGCCAGCTACGGTGGTATTGCCCGTTACGCCGAGTGTTCCCCCACCGTCGCGTTGTTGATTACGCCCACCGAGTTTAGCGTGCTGACTCCTGCTACGCCCAACGCACCACCCACTTGGCCTGAGCCGCTGATATTAAAGTTGGCAGGCTGGACACTACTGTTCTGGTTCAGGATAGAATAATCTGACGCTGCAACGGTCTGCGTGCTCAAGTTGCCAGAGCCGTCGGCTACAACTAATCTAATACCCGTACCACCTAGGGTTGTCACCCGGGCCGAATTCAGCGTAGCCAAGCCCGAGGTACCAAGCGTAGTCATGCTAGTGTTGCCGGATACACCCAGGGTGCTACTCAATGTTGTTGGGCCACTTACGCCAAGCGAGGTGCTCACAATAGCTGAATTCAGAGTGGTAGCGCCGGCTGTGAGGCCAGTTAGGGTGGTATTGCCTGTCACGCCAAGCGTACCACCTACTGTAGCATTGCCTGTTACGCCTAGAGTGGATAACGTGCTAGCGCCAGCAGAAAGACCAGCCAAGGTAGTAGCGCCGATTACATTCAGTGTAGACCCAATCCTACCTGTCCCATTAATATTGAAGCTGGCATTTTGGATGCTTGCACTCTGATTTTGGATAGCATAATCTGAGGCTGCAATTGTTTGCGTACTTAAGTTTCCCTGGTTATCAGCTACTACTACGCGAGTACCCGTCCCTCCCAGGGCGTTAAATTTAGGCACACCTACTACTGACAACGTATTATTCAAGGTAGTGGCACCGGTCACAGTTAAAGTCCCTGCTCCAGGGGTACTTTGTCCGTTTGCAGTTGCCCCAGTAATGATGGCCTCACCATAGACTGTAAATGTGGCTTTGTCGCTATCATTTCCAATATTTGTATTACGCAACGTTGTAATGGAATTTTTGCCTGTCACATTCACATCCCCGGACAGTGTTGTTCTGCCTTTAACTTCGAAGTCTGAGCTTAAAAGAGAGGTGCCGTTTGAGGACCCGCCCACATTAATGCGGAACCGCTCTTTGGAGTTAACCTTAAAGACCAAGTCCTGGGCATCGGTAGTGCCCAAGAAGTGAGTACCTGCCGTTGTACCACCATTGCCGGTCGTGAGCCAGAAATCCAGCCCAACGGGGGCAGCAGAACTTATAAATCGCACCCAATTCGGCGCATTACTTTCCCCCGCATTATAATAAATCCCTTTGCCGGCAATTGTTGAGTTGGTGTTGTAAACCATCAACGAATTTGCCGGATTGAGAACCGTCTGGCCATCATTGACACCTTGCAGTGCCACGCGCGGGATTAGCAAGCCCTTGTTGGAACTGGTAATGTCCAGTGCCGCCGAGCCATCAGGCGTTCGGGTTCCGATGCCGGTTTGCGCTTGCGCGTCGGTGGCGCCCGCTAGCAGGACCAAACCCGTTGCCCCAACGGAGCAAAGTAGAGAGGAAAAAAGCTTCATAAAAAATAAGTAGAAGGTTTGAAAATAAAACTTTTCTAAGAAAAACCAGAACTTAGAGCACTAAATAAGAATATATTTCCCATTTAAGCTACTAATGTTCTTATTTATTTTACCCCGAACCTTTGTTTACCTCCTGCGTTTCTTTTGCTAACTCGTGTCTATCAAAGACATAAATATTTACACATAAAGCTGTAAATAATTCTAGAATATGCCCGTACCCTCCCCCGATTTCAAAAAAGCCCTTAAGCGCTTGTCCGATAGCGAGAAAGAGGCGCTGCTCCTGCGGGCCGTGCGCCGCGACGCGGAATTGTACGAAACGTTTCGCTACGAGTGGTGGCCGATGTGAGCCTGGCCCAGGTGCAGGAAGAAGCGGCCGACCGCATCCACGAAACCTTTAACCTGGCCGTGTCGGGGCGCTTGCTCAACCGCAGCCTGGTGAAGGCGCTGCGGGCGAGCGTGCAGGAGGCAGCCCGGGCGCGCCGTATCACCAAAAACAAGCAGGTGGAGGTGGACTTGCTCGTGTACATCCTGCGGCAGTGCATCGACAACTACTCCGGGCAGTTCGACAGCGTGTACGACGGCTTTTTCAACGCCACGGCCCGGCTGGCGGCTCGCCTGCCGGCCATGATTCTCAAGAACCTGCACGAAGACCTGTGGGTCGAATACAAGGCCGAGGTAGATGAGGTGCTTGGCCAATTGCACAGCCGCAGCAAAAGCAGAAATTTGAAATTTGAATTAGTGAAAGAATTCAATATTCCACACTAGCTTTGCTGCTCATTTTCTACCACAAAACAATTTATGACAACACGTTTTATTCACTGTTGCGCGGCTGGTGTTCTGGCCTTCACTACGGGATGTGCCGGCTCCTACAGCCAAATCAGACCCAATAAAATCGCTACCTATATCTCCTCGCCTTCTTCCGGGCCCGTGGACATGGGGTATCAGTTTGACGCGTTGCGCCTGAACGGCGGCAACAAGAAATATGTCAAAAAAGAAGCGAAGCGCGGCTACCACGTGGCCGCCGTGCGCGTCACCAACAACTGGGACCGCGAAGTAAATTTTTCGCGCGACCTCGTGCTGATGTATGGCGACCGGCCCATTACGCCAATTCCCGGCGAAATCGCGGCGAAAGACATGAAGCAGGGAGTAGCTATTTACTTGCTGTATATACTGCTCAATCCTCGAATCGGCGCGAAAACTGACCCCATGACGGGCGCTGTCAGCGGCGGCACGACCCTGCCTTTGGGTCCGTTCATTGCCGGTGGCAACATGCTCGGCGCCGGCAGTGCCAATACCAACATGCGCAAAGAGTTTGCAGCGCACGACCTCACCAACCGTACGCTAAAGCCCGGCGAAACGGTGTACGGCATTGTAAGCCTGCGCGAAACCGCCGTTGCCCCCTTGCGCCTGGAAATGCGTACGGCTACCACTCCCCGGCACCCGCCGCCGCGCTTCCAAGCGCAACGCCTGCCGTGCCCCCGCGCTAATACATACAAGTCCTTGAAAAAACGAAAAGGCTCCGTCGGTACCGACGGAGCCTTTTCGTTTTTGCATCTGCTCTGCAACAGATGCCGACAATCGCAACTTAAGCCTTCTTGGCGATGACGTTGAAGGTCAGGTCGAAGGTGTCGTAGATGGCTTTGTCGCCGATGCTCTCGAAGAACGACTTAGAGCCGTACTTCAGGCCGAACTTGGTGCGGTCGATGGTCATCTTGCCGGTTGCAGCAGCTACGCCGCCTTTCACGCCCACTTTGGCGGGGAAGCTCAGGCGCTGCGTTACGCCCTTGATGGTCATGTCGCCGGTGATGGTGGCGTTGTTGGCATCTTTGGCGGCACCCTTGATGGGGGCTACGCTCACGATTTTGAAGGTCGAGGTGGGGTTTTTCTCCACGCCGAAGAAGTCGTCGCTGCTCATGTGGCCCACAAACTTGGTGTGGTCGGCCGGGTCGGTGATGTCCGTGGCTTTCATGGTTTTCATGTCCACGGTCACGGTGCCGCCCACGATGGCATTGCCTTTCACGAGCAACTCGCCGTCGGCGAACTGCATGGTGCCGTTGTGGCCGTGCGTTACGGCTTTGCCGTCCCAGCCCAGGGTGCTCACTGCGGCTGCAGCTTGAAGGCCGGCGCGTTGGTGGCCATTTTAACGCTGTTATTTTTTTGGGCCGAAGCAGCGGGCGCAGCGCCGAGGACAGCAACAGCAAACAGGGCGGGCAACAGGAATTTTTTCATCTGAAAAAGAAAATTGAAAAAGTAAGTAGTATCTGAGAAGCGCTACGGCGGGCCGTAACGAAGAATGGTGCCAGAAGGCGGGTTCAATAAGCTTGGCGCATGCAGGTTATTCCTCCGTGCGAATCTTGTCAAGTAACAGGTTGAGCTGCTGCACTTCGGCTTCGCTCAATTGGCTGAGGCCGTTGACATCGATGACGCCGGCGGCTTCGATGGTGGCGAGCAGGTCGAGGCCAGCTTTGGTGATGCGGATGTCGACGGCCCGGCGGTTGGCGGGGCACACGGTGCGCGTCACGGCCTGCTTTTCTTCCAGGCGGTCCACGATGCGGGAGGCGTTGCTGGTTTTGTCCAGCATGCGGTCGATGAGCAGGGCCACGGTGGCCGGCAGCGGGTGCTGGCCGCGCAGAATGCGCAGGATATTGAACTGCGGCAGCGTGAGGCCATACGGCTTAAACGCCGCCGCCTGGCGCAGCTGCAGCCAGCCGGCCGTGTACACCAGATTGATGTGGGCCTTCTGGTGCTCGTCGCGGAAAATGGGCTGCTTGATTTCGTCTTCGATGCGCATGGTAAGCGGTGGAATCGGATGCAAATTTATGTACGTACATTTAATGTTGCAACATGGTTCCCGATTATTTTCGAAAATTCTTTGAGCCCTAGGGCCATTGTCCACCTTATTGCGCGGAAACTCGTAATCTCGCAAACTCATTCTCTTATTCCTTCCCCATGCATCGCATTGTTTTCCTGCTCCTGGCCGCTGGCTGCCTGGCCACCGCCCCCCGCCACGCCGCGGCCCAAGACGGCGGCTTCCCCGTGCAAACCACCGCTCGCACCCAGTTTGTATTCAAAAACGGCGAAGTGATGCGCCGCGAAGGCAAGCAGCTTACGCCCCTCACCCAAAACGTGAAGCTGGAGAGCGGCGTGAAAATCAACTACAAAAGCGGCATCGTGGAGCTGCCGGCCGACAAGCTGAACCCCCAGGGCAAAAAGTTTACGCTGCGCGAAGGCGACTACGTGAAGGCCGATGGCGGCGTGGTATTCGCCACGCCAGGCAGCGCAGAAGCCGCTCGCGGCGGTGCGCCCAATGGCCCGAGCGGCAAGTTTAAAACCTACGTGCAGCGCGGTCCGGGCTACGCCGACCCGGCCATGCAGATGTCCTTGCTCAACAAAAAAATTGAGCTGCTGAACCAGAAAATCACGGTATTGAGCCAGGGCCGCACCGACCTGCCAGACACCAAAGCCCTCGACGCCCAAATCGAGCAGGCTCGATGTCAAGCTCAACGCGCCGTTTGCGCCGGGTGTGGCGCCCAAATAACCAGGTAGCTTATTAATCGAGGAGGGTGAGATTCCCGCCCTCCTCACCTACCAACCCAAACGGCTCGTCCTTCACAATAAGGAAGCCGTCGAGGTCGTGCACATCGGCCAGCGCGCTGATGTGTAGTGCACCCGCAATGCCCACCGTGGTTTCTACCATGCAGCCCAGCATGGGCACCAGTCCGTGCGCGCGGGTGCTTCGCAGCAGCTCAATTCCCCGCCGGAAGCCGCCGGCCTTCATGAGTTTCACGTTCACGCCGTGAAACTGCCGGGCGATGTCGGCAAAGTCGGCCGTATCGGTCACCGACTCATCGGCCAGCAGCGGCACGGCGCTGCGCTGGCGCAGGTAGCGGTAGTCAGCTGCCAGCGCGGCCGGTAGCGGCTGCTCCAGAAAGCGCAGGTTCAGGCCGGGCAGGGCGGCCGCTTGCTCCAGAAAGCGCAACACGCTGTCGGCATCGGGCCAGGTCTCGTTGCCGTCGACCAGCAGGGCGTGATTGGGCAGCACCCGCCCTACTTCCTGCAGCAAGTCGAGTCCCTCGGCTTGGTTGACCTTGATTTTGAGCAGCTCAAAGCGGGTCGCGTTCTGCTCGCGCAGAAAGGCGCTCACCTCGCCGGGCGCCATGATGGGGAGCGAAAACGCCGTGGCCACCCGGGCAGCCGGGCGCGGCACGCCCAGCCACTGCCACACCGGCTGCCCGGCGCGGGCGGCCAGCCACTGCACCAGGGCGGCCTCCAAGCCAAAGCTGAGGGCGTGGGCCACGGGGTGCGCGCTGAGCAGCGCATCCAGCTCCGGCAAGGAGGCTACCGCGGCCAGCCCGTTGGCCTGCAGCCCGGCAAACTGCTCGGCGAGCAATTCCGGGGTTTCGCCGTAGCGCACGTTGGGGGCGGCTTCGCCGAGGCCGGCGTGGCCGTGGCCCTCTACCTTAAGAAGCAGATTGGTTTTGGTGCTGGAGGCGTTGCGGGAAATTTTCCAGACGTAGCGCAGCTGCAGTTGCTGGGAAGTGAGCGACCAAATGGGCATGAGGGAAATGGGAAGGCCGGTGGCCGGCGGAGCAGGGCCGAAGATGCAGCCAAAAACCGAACAGCCTACGTCCTGCTTACGAAATCGGACAGCTGAGAGCAAGCTTTCGTCGCTACAGGCCTGAGCGCTAGCGACCTCAAATGTGCAAAGGACTTCTACCCTGCTGGCTCCTCCCTATCGACGCGGGCCGCTTGTAAGTCAAGGTTAGCTCAACTTCCAGCTGGCCGATGGGTGCCGCCCCGGGCAGGCCCGGTGCCCGATTCGGATACGACTCGCCTGGCTTGAACGCGGCAATTTTATTGGCTCAACCCCTACAGCGGCGGGCGGAGCAAAATTGCTGGCTGGATATTGCCGTTCTTTAAGCCCGCAATTCGTTCCCGCCCCTTTTCTAAGTTTCCCATTTAATAGCCTGATGAAGTCGCGTCCCGCCATTATATTCTTCCTGCTGCCCTTTATCGCCGGCCTTGTGGTGCTGCTGCTGAATAGCACCAACCTGCTGGCCGTGCCCGGCACCCTGCCCCTGTCGCTGGGCATGGCGGCCCGCTGGCTGGCCTTGCTGGTGCTGGCGGTGTTCGTGTCCCGCCGCGGCTCGCTCACGCTCTGGATAGTGTTCAACATGCTGGTGGGCATTGCCCTGGGCTACGACTCGCCCCAGGTGGCCATGAGCCTGAAAGTGCTGAGCGACGCCTTCCTGCGGCTGGTCAAGACGATTATCGCGCCGCTGGTATTCGGCACGCTGGTGGTGGGTATCGCCGGGCATTCCGACCTGAAGCAGGTGGGCCGCATGGGCATAAAAGCCCTGGTATACTTTGAGGTGGTAACTACGTTTGCCCTTTTCATCGGCTTGGCGGCCATCAACTTAACCAAGGCCGGCGTGGGTATCACCCAGGCCGCCGGCGAGGCCGACAAGCTGCAGGCCGCCGCCCCCCAAACGGTATCGGACATCATCCTGCACATCTTCCCCGAAAACATAGCCAAGTCCATTGCCGAGGGGCAGGTGCTGCAGGTCGTGATTTTCGCCATCATCTTCGGCATCGGCCTGGCCATGACGCCCGACAAGTTTCGCCGGCCCATGCTGGCCTGGAGCGAGGGCCTGAGCGAGGTGATGTTTAAGTTCACCAACGTGGTGATGTTTCTGGCGCCCCTGGGCGTGGGCGGGGCCCTGGCCTACACCGTAGGCAAAATGGGCCTGGCGCCGCTGTTCAATGCCTTCCAGCCTGCTGCTCACGCTCTACGGCGCGCTCATTGCCTTCGTGCTGGTGGTGCTGCTGCCGGTGGCCCTGATTGCGCGCGTGCCGCTGCGCCGCTTCATTGCCGCCGTGGCCGAGCCGGTGAGCATTGCCTTTGCCACCACCTCCAGCGAGGCCGCCCTGCCGCGGGCCATGGAAGCCATGGAAAGCATTGGCGTGCCGCGCCGCATTGTGGCGTTTGTGATGCCCACGGGCTACTCCTTTAACCTCGACGGCACCACGCTGTATCTGTCGCTGGCAGCCGTATTTGTGGCTCAGGCGGCGGGCGTGCCCCTCACCTTCGGCCAGCAGCTGCTCATGGTGTTTACCCTCATGCTCACCAGCAAAGGCGTGGCGGGCGTGCCCCGGGCCTCGCTCGTGATTCTGCTGGCCACGGTGGCCTCGTTTAACCTGCCGGCCTGGCCCGTATTCATCATTCTGGGCATCGATGCCCTGATGGACATGGCCCGCACGGCCGTGAACGTGTTGGGCAACTGCCTGGCCTCGGCGGTGGTGGCCCGTTGGGAAGGCGAGTTTATTGACGACTACCAGGGGCCCGACCCGACGCTGGTGCCAGAAGTGCTCCCGGACTATCAGAAAGCCGGGCATTAACAAACAAGATATAGCTTCGGCCACGTTTTTTCGCGCCATTCGCCGAAAAAAGGCCCGCGTGCCAACCGCCTTGTCTACTTTAGCCTTCCGTTGCAGCATTGCCCGGCTTACCCGCTGGTTTTTAGCATTTTTCGCTTATCGTTTTTCCTTTTCTCTAATCTTCATTAACTTACATCTATGAAACTTACTCGTCAACTCGCTCTACTGGCACTGGCCCCGGCCCTGCTGGTAGCCCCTGCCTGCGTGTCGGTAAAGTCCATGATGAAAGGGACTCCTTCGGCCGCCATCTCCACCCGTTTGCCGGCCCTGGAAGTGCTGGCCGACCAAGGCCCGCTGGCCATGAACGACGGCGCGCTGCCCGAAGACCCCCTGAAGCTGTTTCAGCAGGAGTGCATGACCAACTTGACCGAGCCCACCGACACGGCCACGTTCGGCTACGCCAAGCTGATAGTGAAGAAGGTGCGCACCGTGCGCACGGGCCGCGGCCTGCAGGGCATTCAGGTTGTCACGTTTATGCTGCCGGCCGTGCTGGGCATTCCGCTGGAGTGGTACAAAACCACCCTGCAGGCGGAGGTGCAGGTGAGCGACGCCGCCGGCAACCTGATTGGCTCGTATGTGGGCACCGGCACTTCGGCGGTGAAAGTGGCCATGTACCACGGCTACTCCCAGACCACGGCGCCCCGTCTGGCCGACATCATTGCCCTGCGCGGCGCCATGGCCCAGATTCGGCCCCAGCTCGACACCGCCACGGCCCGCCTGCGCCCGCTGCTGATGGCCGGCGGCACCGTCGAGAACCCCACACTGCCTTCGTCGTCGGTGGTTACGGGCAGCCGCTAAACCGCCGCGGGCACCGTTCCCGTATTCCTCTACAGTATTCGTTCGGCCCGTAGTGCCTCGCCTCTCCCGGTATCGGGGTGGCAGGTGCTGCGGGCCTTACCTTTGTGCTCCCTATGGCCCACCTTCTGCCCTTCCGGTTTTCTACCCTGCTTTGCCTCACGCTCGCGCTGCTGCTCAGCGGCTGCTGCGCCAACAGTGTCTGCGACTGCCAGGACGAGGAGGCCGATGCCATTCGGCTGCATTTTGCCCGCGGGTTTAGCTCAACGGAGGCGGATACGGTCATTATTCAGCGCTCTCCCCTGCCCTACCAGGCCACCAACAAGTTCGAGTCGGTGACGCTGATTCGGACCGCGGCGCGGTTTCGCGACACCATTGTCATCAACAACAACACGCCTTTTGCCCAGGCCGGCACCACCAAGCTCAACGGCTACCGCTATGAGGTTCAGTACCTGGTGCCGAAGCCCAAAAGCAAGCCGGTGCCCACCACCGTGCTTGTTATCGACAGCGTGCGGCTGCGCGGCAGCCTCGACGGCAGCGGCTGCTGCACCTGCTACACCAACACGGCCAAGACGGTATTTGCGCTCCGAGCCAGGCGCAACAGCACAACGCCCGACAGCGCGCTGGTGGTGGACCTGAAGCAAGCGCCCAGGCAGTCCATCGAACTCACCAAATAGCCGGGCCGGTAGCCGCCGGCGTATAGTACCCGCCGCGCTGCAACGAATGGCCGGCCCCGCGTGTTTTTTGTTCCTATGCCTGCTGAATCTCTACTCCCGCTAGCTGCCCCGACCCTCTCCGCCGCCCGCAAAGCGGCCGCGCCTTCGCTGTTTCCGTTTCGCTCCACGCTCAGCCTTGAGCCGCTCATTGCCTACTGGCAAAAGCGGGAGCAAGCCAGCAACCACGGCGTGGCCCTGCTGGCCCGCGCCATCTCGGCCCAGGTGGCGGAGTCGCCGTGGGTGCGGGGGCCGCTCACCGACCTCAAGGCGCTGGAAGGCGGCTGCGACCTTATTGAGACCCTGATGCTGGCCGTGTTCCCGCCGGCCTCGTTTGCCACCGACATCAGCGGCGTGGTGGGGCCTTTTCAGCGGCGTTGCTTCTATTCCACGAAGCTGTTTGATGAGGTGATGCTCAACAAGGACCGCACCATCAAGCAGCCGCTGAACATCGACCTGTCCGCCATGGAGCGCCAGATGGGCCTGATGGCCTACCACCTGGTGCTGCACCGGGTGTACGGCGCCGAGCCTGCCGCCCCTGGGCAACATCATCTTCACGGTGCCCGACTACCAGGTGGGCCTGTACCGCCACTACGGCGTGGGCTTCAACTCTGATTTTGTGACGGTGAAGGTGGTGGGCGAGCCACCGGTGCTCACCCCGGAGCAGCTCGATGCGCTGATTCATAACCGCCAGCAGGCCGAATTATGGCTGGAGCTGCTGCCGCCGGAGCATTTTGAGCTGGAAGGCTTCAACCTCATCCAGCTCGTGGACGTGACCGAGCAGGAGATTCTGTCGGAGCTGAAGTACGACCTGCTCGAGCACAACGTGCTGCAAACGCCGGCCCGCTTCGAGCAGATTCAGGAGAAACTGCGGGTGCTGTTTGCCCAGCCGTCGCTGCAGCTGGGCATCGCGGCCTACGATGAAAAGAAGCGCGCTTTTGTGGACTTTGGCCGCAAAATCAACCACAGCTTCCTCACCAAGCAGGTGCAGCACCAGTCGGCCGATAGCAGCTTCCGCCTCATCTACGAGCGCCTGCTGCGCGAGCGCGAGCCGCTGGTGCTCAAGAACGTGGCCACGGCCGACATCCCCGAGGACCTGCGCGAGCAAATCATTGGCTTGGGCATCAACTCGGCTATTCTGGCCTTGCTGCCCTACGGCAACGATACGGTGGGCCTGCTGGAGCTGGGCACGCTGGAAGTGGGCGGGCTCGACGAGTTTTCGCTCGACAAAGTGGCTCAATTCCTGCCCTTGTTTGCCGTGGCCGTGAAGCGCAATGCCGAGGACCTGCAGACCCGCATTCACTCCATAATCCGCGAGAAATTCACGGCCATTCACCCCACCATGGAATGGCGCTTCATGGACGCGGCCCGCAACCTGCTCGGCCAGATTGATGCCGGCAACCGCACGGCTGAGATGGAGCCCATCGTGTTTGAGGAGGTGTACCCGCTGCACGGCTCCTGCGACATCCGCGGCAGCAGCACGGCCCGCAACGAAGCCATTCAGGGCGACTTGATTGAGCACCTGACCCTGGCCAACAAGGTCCTGAAAAAGCGTCGGACTACCAGCACCTGCCCATTCTGGACGAGCTGAAGTTCTACGTGACGAAAAACCTGAAACGCCTCCGCGAAGGCATGCTGACCGGCGACGAGGCCAACATTTACGACTCGTTGAGCCGCGAAGTAGAGCCGTTGTTTGAGTACCTGGCCAAGCACACGCCCGAGCTGCAGCCGGTCATCGGCAAATACTGGGACAACATCGACCCCAAGCTGGGCATTCTCTACAAGCGCCGCAAGGACTTCGAAATCAGCGTAACCACGCTCAACGACGCCGTGAGCGACTTTCTCGACGACGAGGAGGAAAAGGCGCAGCACATGTTTCCGCACTACTTCCAGCGCTACAAGACCGACGGCGTGGAGTACAACATCTACGTGGGCGCGGCGCTGGTCGAGAACAAGCCGTTTGACCTGGTATTTCTGAAGAACCTGCGCCTGTGGCAGCTGCTCACCATGGTAGAGATTACGCGCCGCACCGCCGCGCTCAAGGAAAGCCTGCCCGTTCCGCTCGAAACCACGCAGCTCATCCTCATTCACGGCCAGTCGCTGAGCATTCGCTTCCGGCAAGACGAGCGGCAGTTCGACGTGGACGGGGCGTACAACATCCGCTACGAAATCATCAAAAAGCGGATTGACAAAGCCACCGTGCTGGGTACCGGCGAGCGCCTCACGCAGCCCGGTACCATTGCGCTGGTGTACGCCCAAAGCCGCGAGGCGGTGGAATACTACGAATACATCGACTACCTGCAAGACCGCGGCCTGCTTGAAGACACCGTGGAAGAGCTGGAGCTCGAAGAGCTGCAGGGCGTGAAAGGCCTGCTTGCGCTCCGGGTGCAAGTGAAGCTGTGATGAGGTGATGAGGTTAAAAGCTTGTTCCGCTTTACCCATTGCTTTATCGCTTCCTTTCTCCATCACATTTCAACCCCATCACCTCATCACCTCATTACCTCTTCACTATCCCCCAGCACTTCTCTTTCCTCTTTCCAGAAAAGCTTAATACCGAGCCGGCAGGCCACGAGCCACGCTATCCCACCGGCAAAACCAGCCAGCACGTCGGTGGCGTAGTGGGCGTGCAGGTACACCCGCGTCAGCCCAATCAGGCCGGCCCAAAGCAGCAGAGGCGCCACCCAGCCGGGGCGGCCAAAGTGCTTGGCCATCAGCCAGGCCAAGCAGCCGTAGGTGGTCATGGCCAGCATGGCGTGGCCGCTGGGAAAGCTCAAACCCAGGGTTTGGAGCAGGGCGTTGCTGGGCCGGGGACGGCCAAAATACGCCTTCAGCAGCTGGTTGAGCAGGATGCCGCCGCCCATGGCCAGCACCAGCTCCAGGGCTTCGCGATGGTAGCCGGCCCGGCGCAGCAGCAGCGGCCCAATAATACCAGCGGGCAGCAGAAACGGCATCGCCGCAAAAAAGTAACAAACCGCACGGGCCCGGTGAGCCCCGGCATGGCGTAGCGCAGCTCGTCCATCAAGCCGGAAGCCCAGTTATCGAGGGCCAGAGACTTGTCGACAAACACGACCCGGGTCAAGTAGAAAAACACTCCAAACGCCGCCACAAACAACACTGCTCCCAGCACAATTTCAACAGTCAGCAGGCTAATCAGGGCCAGCAAACGGGCGGTGAGGCGATTCATAGGCAGGGCTGCCGGTGAAGAGAGTAGACGAAAAGAGGCACAAGACTAGCACCAATACGCAAAACAAAAAAGCCAGCCCACAGGGGCTGGCTTTTTTAGAACGTGCGCTCGGGGAGACTCGAACTCCCACACCTTGCGGAACTGCCGCCTGAAGACAGCGCGTCTACCAATTTCGCCACAAGCGCATGCAGTGGACCAAAAACCGCGCTTCCCGTTAGGAAGTGGGCCTTTTGATGGTGCAAAGATACACGCCCATTTTGCAGCGGCGCAACTCCCCCAGCATCTTTTTCGCGTTTTGACCAGTTCAGGCCACATCGGCGATTGTTTTTCAGTTACTTGCCGAGGCATTTTTTTCTTGCCACCCCGCTTTTCTGCATGCCTAACCTGTCTGCCAGCCCTCCCCTGCCCCCGGCCAACACCGAACCGCCTACCGGTTTCGACCGGGTGGCGTGGTGCTACGATGCGCTGGCGGGCCTCGTGTTTGGGCCGGCTCAGAAGGCGGCGCAGCGGGCCGCACTAGACGGCCTTCCCCAGGGTACTCCGCACGTGCTTATCCTGGGCGGGGGCACGGGCTGGGTGCTGACGGAAGTACTGCAGCGCCGTCCCCGGGCCACCGTGCTGTACCTGGAAGCATCGCCCAACATGCTGGTCCGGGCCCGCGAGCGGTTGAGCCAGGACTGCCCGCAGGCAGTGGCCCAGGTTGAGTTTCGGCACGGGACCCAGGCGGCGCTCAGCCCAACCGAGGGCTTCGATTGCATCATCACTTTTTTTGTGCTCGACTGCATTGCTTTGCCGGAAATTGAGCCGGCGCTGGCCCGCCTGCGGGCGGCGCTGCGCCCGGGGGCGCCGTGGCTGCTGGCCGATTTCCGGCCGGCCCGGCGCGGCTGGCGCCGGGCTTTGCTCCAGGCTATGTACGCGTTTTTTCAACTTACCACGGGCCTGCGGGCGCGGGAACTGCCCGACCTGCACCCGGCTCTGGCTCGCCTGGGGCTGGAGCCGGCCCATAGCAGTGTGTTTTATAGCGGGGCGATAGAAGCCGCCGTTTTCACCGAAGTCGGAGCTTCCGCCACCGGCCTTGCGTAGCAGGGGTTCAGCCCAGCAGGCGCAAAACATAACTTTTTCATTGGTAGAGGCCTGTTGTCAGCTCAATTTGCTATTCTTGTTGCAGGTTCTCCGCAACTTTGCTTTCACATTCAGCTCAATTTCACAGCTGGCAAATTCATTGCGACTTTCTTCCTGCTCATGCAAAAGCTGGTTACGGCTACCATTCTATCAGTCTGTTTTTTAGGCACCCCTCTAGCTCAAGCCCAGTCCAAGGCCGAGGTGGGACCGGCGGTGCAATACGCCGTGTCGTTTCCCAACGCGGTGCACCACGAGGCCCGGGTGACGGCCACGTTTGCGGGGCTGCCGAAAGGGCCGCTGCACGTGCGCATGGCGCGCTCGCCGGGGCGCTACTCCCTGCACGAGTTTGCCAAAAACGTGTACTATGTGGTGGCCACCGATGGCAACAACCGCCCCCTGTCCATCAACCGGCCCGACCAGTACGGCTGGGACGTAACGCCCGGGCCCGATGGGAAGGTAGTGTTTAGCTACACCCTGTACGGCGACCACACCGACGGCACCTACGCCGGCATCGACCAGCAGTATGCCCACCTCAACATCCCGGCCACGCTCTGCTACGCCACGGGCCTGGAAGCCCGACCCGCCGAGGTGAAGTTTGACCTGCCCGCCACCTGGAAAGTGGCCACCCAGCTCCGGGCCGGCGCCGACAAAAACACTTTCACGGCGCCCAACCTGCAGTACCTCATGGACAGCCCGGTGTCGCTGGGCGAGCAGCAGGTGCGCACCTGGCCCGAGGGCGACCAGACCATTGAGCCTGGCCGTGTTGTTTCAGGGACCGGCGGCCGACCTTGATGCCTACGCCAAGAAGGTGCAGCGCATGGTTAAGGAAGAAAAAGGCGTGTTCGGCGAGTTGCCCACCTTCGACTTTGCGCGCTACACCTTCATTGCCAACTACCTGCCGCAGGCTACCAGCGACGGCATGGAGCACCGCAACTCCACTTCGCTCACCAGCCCCCGCTCGCTGCGCCCCGAAGAAGGCACGCGCAACCTGGGCACGGCGGCCCACGAGTTTTTCCATGCCTGGAACGTGGAGCGCCTGCGCCCGCGAGACCTCGAGCCCTTCGACTTCCAGCGCGCCAACATGAGCGACGCGCTGTGGCTGGCCGAGGGCTTTACCCAATACTACGGGCGCCTGGCCCTGCGCCGGGCCCAGCCTGATTGAAGACGAAGAATTCTGGGGCGACATCGGCCGCTGGGTGAACCTGCGCCAGAACAGCCCCGGCGCCCGCTTCGCCTCCCCCATCGACATGAGCCGCTACGCCGCGTTTATGGATGCCGCCTCGAGCATCGACCCGCTCAACTCGGCCAATACCTACCTGTCGTACTACGACCAAGGCGCCGGCATTGCCCTCGTGCTCGACCTGCAGCTGCGCCAGAATCACAACACCACGCTCGACAAGTACATGCAGGCCCTATGGCAGCAGTTCGGCAGCAAGCAGCAAGGCTACGCGCCGGCTAACCCGTACACGGTAAGGGATTTGCGGCGCGTGCTGGGCGAAATCAGCAAGGACACGGTGTTTGCCAACGGCTTCTTTCGGCAGTACGTGTACGGCCACGAGCAGCCCCGCTTCAGCGAGAGCTTGCTGGCGGCGGGCCTGGCCCTGGTTCCCAGCCGCACGCAAGGCCCGGCCCTATCCCGGCAGGTGGAGTTCGACAAGCAGGGGCGCTGCCTGGTGGCGGCCAACACGCAAATCGGCTCGGGCCTCTACAAAGCCGGCATCGACCGCGGCGACCAGATTCTGGTGCTCGATGGCAAACCCATCAAAAGCGCCGCCGACCTGGAGGGCGCCCTGCGCAAGCACTCGCCCAGCGACGTGGTGTTTGTGAAAGTGAAAACCCGCGGCGGCCTGGAAAAAACCACCCAGCTCATCCTCGCCGATGACCCTGTGGTGCAGGTGAAGCCGGTTGAAACCATGGAAAAGATGGTGTACTCGCCCACCCAAAAATCCCTGCGCGAAGCTTGGCTGGCGAGCCAGGCCGCGAACTAATGCCGCCCCGCTCGGTTTGAATTCACCTTGTTATACTCTTCTATACTCGTCGCGAAATGAGCTGCGAAAAGCAGGCGGATGTAGAGACGCAATATTTTGCGTCTCGTCGTTGAACGAAATCGTCTGATGAGCCAAGCGCAGGACGTTCGACGACTCGTGCTCGCAAGCCGCCTCGCGACGAGTATAATTGCCCGATTGCCTCGCGTGGTCGGGCAATTTTTATAATTCCTTATCATGGCCAAGATTTCCTACCTCCGCAACGACAAGCTGCCAACCGTGCGGCCGGGCTACCCGGGCAACAAGCTTTTCGGCGATGCCTTTGCCAACGGCGAGGACCTGTTTAAGCCCAGCTTTGCCAACGTGCTGAAATGGCAGCTTTCCACCAATCCGCAAAAGGAAGAAAAGAAGCAGGACACCTGGGTTCCGGCCGTAGTAGACTGCAACGCCGCGTTTTCGGCTACCGAAGACCTGCTGGTGTGGCTGGGGCACGCCAGCTTCCTGCTGCGGGTACAGGGCAAAACCCTCCTGTTTGACCCAGTGCTTTTTAGCTCAATTGGGCTGCGCCACCGCCACCCCTTGCCATTCCAACCCGAGGCGGTGCGGGGCATCGACTACCTCCTGCTCTCGCACGGCCACCGCGACCACCTGGACGAAAAATCCCTGCGGCTGCTGGCCCAACAGAATCCGCAGATGCAGGTGCTCACGTCGCTGCGCATGGCGCCGCTGCTGCAGGGCATGGCGCCCACCCTGCCGGTACAGGAGGCCGGCTGGTGGCAGCAATACGACCTGGGCCCCAACGCGCCGCTGGAAATCGTTTACCTGCCCGCGTCCCACTGGCACCGCCGCGGGCTGGCCGACATGAACCGCGTGCTCTGGGGCAGCTTCCTGATTCGGGCCGCCGACAAGCTCATCTACTTTGCCGGCGATACCTCCTACGCCGACCATTTCGAAGCCATCGAAAAACAGTTCGGGCCCGTTGACATTGTGCTGATGCCCATTGGGGCCTACAAGCCTGCCTACATGATGGCCAAGAGCCACGTGAACCCGCACGAGGCCGCCAAGGCCGCCAACGTGCTGCGGGCCGGCCACGTGGTGCCCATGCACTACGGCACCTTCAGCCTATCCGACGAGCCCGCTTCGGAACCCCTACGGCAGCTCACCGACATTGCAGCGGGCGGCATGCTGCGCGGCGAGTTACACGCGCCGGCCGTGGGCGAGGTACTGCGCTGGCAGGATTGGGAATAGCCGGTCCTATTTCCTGATTTCTGCCAGAAGCGCAGTGGCGTCTTCGGGGCTTGTGCCGGCTTTGGTTGCCAATGCCAGGGCCTCGGTTGCAACGGTAGCAGCTTCGGTGTCTTTGCCCAGCTTGTGCAGCAGTTTGGCTCTCGTAAGCAGATTCAGCTCGCTTCTCTCGGCGGCAATGACTTGCTGAATTATCGGGTCGGCTTTGGCCAGCAGGGCTTTGTCATTCACAAAAGCCGTGAGGAAGGCCGTGGCCTCGTAAAGGGTGTAAGTGTCCTGAGGAGCAAACTCCTTCCCGTAGGCAAGCGTGGCATCAACGTAAGCCGGCCAGTTGCGCTGCCTTAGTAAGTACTGAACTTGGGCAAGTTCCTGCCACTGCTTGGCCTGAGTGGGCAGCAGCCGCGCAATTGATTTCTGCAGGTTTCCCAGCCCAACCAAGTCATTCTTCTCACCAAGGGTATGGGCTGCATTGCTGATGATATTCCGGCTTTTCTTAGCTACAGCCTCTTGCCCAAACTGCGCCACAAAGGCGGG
This sequence comes from Hymenobacter humi, assembly GCF_042665855.1. Classification (NCBI taxonomy): domain Bacteria; kingdom Pseudomonadati; phylum Bacteroidota; class Cytophagia; order Cytophagales; family Hymenobacteraceae; genus Hymenobacter; species Hymenobacter humi. The sequence continues at coordinate 3,588,585 of NZ_JBHTEK010000001.1, forward strand.
CTGATGCTGCAGGAAATACTGCGACGCCGGCGACTCGTAAGCCACGTACTGATTGAAGACGTATTCCAGGTTTCTCCGGGAAGTCATCTCCTTCGCACTCTGGGTTTTCAGGTACTCGCCCGTTACTTGGTTAAGAAGCGCTTGTTCCTGCATGATTCCCGGGGCGCTGCTGAAGGCGTACAGGAAAGGTGCTGTCCGGTCTCCCGCAGCGTACCGGTCTTTCAGGGCGAAATAGGCCTTGCTGGGGTCGAGGGCATCCTTGCCATCCTGAATAAATTCCGCGGCGGGCTTGCCGTTACCGCTGCGGTGTAGCGGCTTGCCTTCGGCCGTGAAGTACAGGTAGGCGGGCAGCGACTGAATGCCATACCGGGCGGCCAGCAGTTTGCCCTCGCCTTCGTCGATATTGGCCTTGTAGCTCACAAAATGGGCGTTATAATAACGGGCCACCGCGCTGTCGGGAAAGACATCGCGCGACATCCCCACGCAGGGGCCGCAGCTGGGCGACCACGCATAGAAAAAATGGGCTTGTGCTCCTTTTTGGCCGTGGCCAGCACCTGCGCCCATGCCGCACTTCGAAAGTTTACGGCAGTGGTTTGCCCAAATGCCGCCGTGCTGCAGCACAGCACTAAAATCAGGTTGAAGAGGTAGCGCATCCGGAAAGAGATGGTAGAAACAGGTGGCATGGGGTTGAGCAAAACCCTTGAGGCTGAAATATAGGCATGATTATTCCTTACAGGTCGAAGCCTCGTGCATTAGCCTGCGCTGCTGGGCCACTGCTATGGTACACGGCAGCGCTTATGCGCGCTACCTTTGCCCCTTATGTCGCCAACTCTAGTTTTAAGCCTCGTTGCGGGCTACTTCGCCGTTCTCATCGTCATTGCCGTCCTCACCTCGCGGGGGCCACGAGCGAAAGTTTCTTTGTAGCCAACCGCAACGCCCCGTGGTACATGGTGGCGTTTGCCATGATTGGCACCTCGCTCTCGGGCGTCACGTTCATTTCGGTGCCGGGCAACGTGTACGGCAAAAGCTGGAGCTACCTGGCTGTGGCGCTGGGGTTTGTGGCCGGCTATGTAGTCATTGGCACGGTGCTCATGCCGCTGTACTACCGGCTGCGGCTGGTGTCCATCTACACTTACCTCGACCAGCGCTTTGGCTACTGGAGCTACAAGACCGGCGCGCTTTTCTTCCTGATTTCCCGGTCATTGGGCTCTGCCCTGCGGCTGTACCTGGTGGCGGGCGTGCTGCAGCTGGCCGTGTTCGATGCCATGGGCGTGCCGTTTTCGGTGACGGTGGTGGTCAGCATCATGTTCATCTACCTCTACACCTTCAAGGGCGGCCTCAAAACCATTCTGTGGACCGATACTTTCCAGACGCTGGCCATGCTCAGCTGTGTGGCCCTGAGCATCTACTTCATGTCGGATGCGCTGAACTACTCGTTCAAGCAGCTCGTCTCCGCGGTCACCGACAGCCCCATGTCGCAGGTGTACTTCTCGGATTTCCGGGACGATAAGTTCTTCTGGAAGCAGTTTGCCTCGGGCATGTTCATCACCATCGTTATGACCGGCCTCGACCAGGACCTCATGCAGAAAAACCTGAGCTGCCGCAGCCTGGGCGAGGCCCAGAAAAACCTGTTCTGGTTTACGCCGGTTATCGTGTGCGTCAACATCCTGTTCCTCACCCTAGGCGTGCTGATGTACCAGTACGCCGAGGCCCGCGGCCTCAAGCTCGAGCAGCTGCCCCAACTGCTCAACCTCAAAGGCACCCTCGATACCGACAAGGTATTTCCCTTCCTGGCCACCACGCAGTTTTCGCTCGTAGCTGGCATCATTTTCGTGCTGGGCATCATTGCCGTGACCTACGCCTCGGCCGACTCGGCTCTGACGGCCCTGACCACCTCGTTCTGCGTCGATTTCCTCGACATCAGCAAGTACCCCGAGAAGCGGCAGACCACGCTGCGCCAGCTCACCCACCTGGGCTGGTCGGTGGTGCTGATTATCATCATCCTCATTTTCCGCGTCATCAACGAGCAGAGCCTGATTGACGCCGTGTACAAGGCGGCGGGCTTCACCTACGGGCCGCTGCTGGGACTGTTTGCGTTTGGCATCCTCACCAAGCGGAGCCTGCGCGACCGGCTGGTGTTGCCCACCTGCGTCACGGCCGTGCTGCTCACCTGGCTCATCGTATCGCACTCGGTGGAGTGGCTCAACGGCTACAAATTCGGCTTCGAAATCTTGCTTTTGAATGGGGCCTTGGTGTACTTGGGCCTGCTCGCCATTTCGCGCCCCGCCGGCGTGAACCCGATAACTCAACCTGCGGTTTAACGACTTATGAACAAGACACTCTTCGCGTTTTTGCTGCTGCTCGCGGCTGCTCCGGTGGCTATGGCCCAGCAGCCGACTCCGGCCGCTCCCGCTCAGGCTCCCATTGTGCTCAAGCCCGGGCAGATGCAGGTGCAGGCCCGCCCCGCCGCCAACCGCCCCGACCGCGCGCCGGTGTACCCGGGTGGAGAGCAGGCCCTTGGGCTGTTTTTTCTGGAGAACATAAAATATCCGGAGGCCGCGCGCGTCAAGCAGCTTAGCGGCATCGTGCTGGTCACGGCTACGGTGAACGCCGACGGAACCATTACCAACCCCGTGGTGGCCAAGTCGCTCTCGCCCGAGTGCGACGCCGAGGCCCTGCGCGTGGTGCCGCTGATGACCGGCTGGCAGCCCGCCATGCGGCGCGGACGCCCGTTGGCCGTGCTTATTCAGTTACCCGTGCCCTTCGGTGGCGCTGGCGCAATCAAGGTGGAGCAAAACGCCCGCCCTCAGCCCAAGCCCCGACGTTAAGACTATTATTCGTGAGAGCTGCGCCCGCGCAAGGCTCTGATTTTATTTATTGAATGGCTCGTAGTGGATTGAATACCAGCGGCGATGTCGGCGCCGACGTCCCCAAGCCCAAGCTCACCAAAGAAGCCTTTCGGCGTACCCTGCGGGTGTTCCGCTACGTGCTGCCTTACAAGGGCAATTTCATAGTGGGCATGGTGCTGCTCTTGCTTAGCAGCACCACCACCATGATGTTTCCGTGGATAATCGGCAAGCTCGTGGACGTGGCCAACGGCAAGCCCGTGATACTGCCCGGCGGCATGATAGTGGGCGTCGACCGCATTGCCATTGGGCTTTTTGGGGTGATTGTGTGCCAGGGCCTCTTTTCGTTTGGGCGCATCTGGTTTTTTACCCGCGTTAGCGAGTTCACGGTGCGCGACATCCGGCAGGCGCTCTACGCCAAGTTTGTGTCGCTGCCCATTCCGTTTTTCGAGAAAAACCGGGTGGGTGCTATCACCTCCCGCATTACTTCGGACGTAGCCCAGATTCAGGACACCTTCTCCTTGACTTTGGCCGAGCTGTTCCGGCAGGTTACGACGCTGCTGGCCGGCATTGTGTTCATCATGGTGGTGTCGGTGAAGCTGTCGCTGTTCATGCTGGCCACGTTTCCGCCCATTGTGGTGCTGGCCATGGTGTTTGGCCGCAAAATCCGGGTGCTGGCCAAAACCACCCAGGACGAGCCTGGCCAAGGCCAACGTCATCGTGGAGGAAACCCTGCAGGGCATCAACACCGTGAAGGCGTTTACCAACGAGCAGTTTGAAACCCGGCGCTACACTGCCTCGCTCTCCAAGACCGTGCGGGCGGCGCTAAAAAGCAATTTGTACCGCGGCGCCTTCGTCTCCTTCGTCATCATTGGCTTGTTTGGCGGCATCATTCTGGTGCTGTGGCGGGCGGCCACGCTCACCCAGTCGGGCCAGATGACCATCGGCGACCTCACCTCGTTTGCGCTCTACACCATGTTTATCGGCGCCTCGGTGGCCGGCTTGGGCGAGCTTTACGGCAAGGTGCAAAGTACATTGGGAGCCTCCGAGCGCATTCTGGAAATTCTGGATGAGAAGAGCGAGCCCACCCACCTGCCGCTGCCCGCGGGCCAGGCGCCCCTGCAGCTGCACGGCGACATCGAGTACCGCCACGTGGCGTTCACCTACCCCACCCGGCCCGATTTGCCGGTGCTGCAGGACATCAACTTTGAAATTGCGGCGGGCGAAAAAATTGCCCTGGTGGGCCCCAGCGGCGCCGGCAAAAGCACCATCGTGTCGCTGCTGATGCAGTTCTACGACCTCAGCGGCGGCGAAATCCTGATTGATGACCGGCCCATCGGCTCGTACGACCTCACGGAGCTGCGCCGCCACATCGGCATTGTGCCCCAGGAAACGCTGCTCTTCGGCGGCAGCATCCGCGAGAACATTGCCTATGGAAATACGGCGGCTACCGATGAGGAAATCATTGCCGCCGCCCGCAAAGCCAATGCCTGGCAGTTCATCGCCTCCTTCCCCGAAGGCCTCGACACGGTGGTGGGCGAGCGTGGCATCAAGCTTTCGGGCGGGCAGCGCCAGCGCGTGGCCATTGCCCGCGCCATCCTGAAAAACCCCGTCATCCTGCTGCTCGACGAAGCCACTTCCGCGCTCGATTCGGAGTCGGAGAAACTAGTGCAAGGCGCCATGGACGAGTTGATGAAAGACCGCACCTCCATCATCATTGCTCACCGTCTTTCGACGATTCGCAAGGTGGATAAAATACTGGTGATTGACGGCGGCCGCATCGTAGAGCAAGGCTCGCACGAGGAACTGGCCGATAACGAGAATGGGCTGTATGCGAACCTATTGAAACTGCAGTTTGAGTTGAGCTAGATTTGGTAGTTCCCACCAATTAATACATACCATCTGGATGCAGGACTTTATTACCTTAGGCATTCGTAATGAGCCACGCGAACGTGATAGCGAGTGAAGTCCGCTTTAATACAGTAGGAGAAGAACCTAGGTCTCATAAAATAGCGTTTTACGCATTCTTAACGGGCATTTTCATTTTTGGCGTTGGTTTTACTCTCAGCAAGTTTGCCTACTCGCTAGGCACAGATTTGCAACCAATAGGCGTGCTACTTGGCTTTGCCGCCTGCTTGTGGTTCGCAATTCGGATAGCCACAGGAAAGAGCGGCCGTAGAATCAATGACCAAGAGGTACTAATTCAGCCTGACACCATTGCCCTGCCTCATCGCAACATAGACTTGCATACCGTAAAAGTCATTGATGCAACGCTTGAGTATAAGGGCGGAATTACTCACGGTGGCTCATTAAGAAGTATGGCAAACGGAACTGGAAATTGTATCCGGCTCGTGTACAAGGATGCTTCGGAAGAATCAATCCGGTTTTACATACCTCACGCTTCACAGCTTGAAATACTGCGGAAAATATTGCAAGAAGCTAGGCAGCGGCATGCATTCTTATTAATTATGTAAGCGGCTTGTTGGTCTTGTAGCTCGATGCAGAAAAACAAAACCCGCGCCCCCGGCGCGGGTTTCGTATTTTTAGCCCCACAAACCCATCACCAATTCCCTCCCCTTCTGATGAGCAAGCACTTGCTGAATCTTACCGCTACCCTGGCTACGGCCGTTACGCTGCTGGCGGCACCGGCGGCCCAGGCCCAAATTCGGACGCCTGCAGCCAGCCCCCAAAGCACCGTTACGCAGCGCATCGGTCTCACCGATGTGACGATTGTTTACTCACGCCCCAGCCTGAAAGGCCGCGCGGCGTTTGGCGAAAAAACGCCCCTGGCTCCCCTGGGCCAGCGCTGGCGCACGGGCGCAAACGCCACCACCAGCATCAAGTTCTCGGATGACGTGACCATTGATGGCAAGAAAGTACCCGCCGGCGAGTACGGCATCTACACCATTCCCCGCGCCAATGAGTGGACCGTGGTGCTGAACAAGAGCCTGAAGCAAGGCGCCGATGTGGAAGGCTTTAAAGAAGACCAGGACGTGGCTCGCCTCACCGTGAAGCCCTACAAAGTGGCCGGCAAGGTGGAGAGCTTTACCATCAACTTCACGGACCTCACCCCCGGCACCGCCAACGTGGCCATGGAATGGGGCAACACCGGCGCCAAATTCAAAATCACCGCTGACGTCGACAGCAAGGTGATGGCGCAGATTGACGAGAAAATCACCAAGAACGCCAACCCTTCGGCCGGCGACCTGGCCGCCGCGGCCGTGTACTACGCCGACAACAACAAGGACCCGAAGCAAGCCGTGGCCTGGATGGAAAAAGCCAACGCCACCGACGCCAAGTACTGGAACCTGCACTCGGAAGCCAAAATGCGCCTGAAAATGAAGGACTACGCCGGCGCCATCAAAGCCGCCGAGGCTTCTAAGAAAGCTGCCCTCGCCGCCACGCCCGCCAACGGCGAGTACGTGAAGATGAACGAGGAACTGATTGCCCAGGCCAAGAAGGCCGGCAAGTAAATCCGGAAGCATTTCGGGCCGGATTTTCACCTGAAGGAAATCATCCGGTTATTTGCCTAAAAAGGCCGCAGCATAAGTGCTGCGGCCTTTTTTATGCCGGCTTGGGCTGCGGGCAAGCCCCAAAAGGCTTACCTGTGCGCCGGATGCAGCTGGTTGTTCATGATGGTGGCCAACATGGAATCGGGCAGCACCAGGCTGCTGAAGAAGTTGACCTTGGCGGCCATGGTGGGCAGGCTGCGGGCGTCGCCTTCCATCAGGGCATCATAGCCTTCTTCGGCCACCGCCCGGGCCGACACGGTGTGCTGGGCGGCGCGCGTGTTCTCGGCGTGGGCCACTTGGAAGAAGTTGGTATCGGTGGGCGGCGGGCACAGCACGGTCATGGTTACGGCCGATTTCTGCTGCTTCAGCTCGTGCTGCACGGCTTCGGTGAAGCTGAGCACAAAGGCTTTGGTGGCGGCGTACACGGCCTGGCAGGGGCTGGGCGTGAAGGACGCCAACGACCCTACCTGTAGAATCCGGCCGGCGTTGCGGGCCAGCATATCGCGCAGGTAAAGCTTGGTGAGGTGCACCAGCGCAGTCACGTTCACCTGAATGATGGCCAGCTCGGTGGCCATGTCGGTATCGGAGAAGTAACCGGTTTCGCCAAAGCCGGCGTCGTTGGCCAGCGCGTCAATCTGCAGGCCGCGCGCCGTGGTTTCGGCGTACAGCTGGGCCGGTGCATCCGGCAGGCTCAGGTCGTAAGGCAGGAGCACGATGTCGACGCCCTCGAACTCCTGGTGCAGCAGGCGGGCTGCTTCCTTGAGCTCGTCGAGGTGGCGGGCCACCAGCACTACCCGATAATCGTCGCGGGCGAAGCATCGGGCCAGTTCGAAACCGATGCCACTCGATGCTCCAGTAATTAATGCGGTTTGGTCGTTCATGGCTTTAAAGGGGTTAGGTGTAATATTTCTTGCCGAAAAGCAGCAGTTCATCAACTTGCCAGCCAAGGGAACTAGTCACACCGGGCCCCTTGGTTGCCCCGAAGCTCTAAGCGCCGCCCTTCAGGCAGAAGCTTCAGCTTGTATAATTTACATAATTTTTGTTTATTATCCGCGGGACCTGTTTCTCAGGAGCATCTTCACAGGTTTCAGTCTTTCGTCCTTTCAAACTCATTACAAAGACACACGCCCCGGCATTGGGCTGCAGCGGATTTCCCAGCTCAATACCAGAGCAGTTTATGAACCTCTGCGAATGGGCGGGTGACACCTCCCCCGGCCCTTCTCCGGTGGAGAGGGGAGCCACGGCACAAGGCTCAGCTCAACTTCAAATTAAAAGCCCCGGCTCAAAATTGAGCCAGGGCTTTTCTGTGGTTAGCGTCAGGCTTCCCTCTCCACCGGAGAGGGGCCGGGGGTGAGGCGACTGGTCGCCCCGCTCTGCATCACGGCAGAACCATTATTCTGAAGCGCTTGAACGCTCCCTCCTACTACCGCCGTCCCTGCATAATCAGCAGGCGCTTCACGTTGTCGACCTCCACCTCGTCGGGCTGAGTGGCCAGCAGGTGCCGGATGGCCTTGGGGAGCGCCCGCCGAAGACCACCACGGAGAGGCCCGCGGCGTGGGCAGCGGCAGATTGAGCTGGCGTCACGCGGGCCGCGTCCAATACCACGGTATGGACCTTGGCATTTTTGGCAAGGCGCAGGCCGGCTTCAAATTCATCGGAGGCGATTTCGAGGCCGATTTGGAGAGCTGGCAGGAAAGTGCGGGCCAAGGGAATCGTGGTGGCTTGCTGCGTCACCAGCAGCACCTGCTGCGGGGGCACGCGGTAGCGGCGCAGGCTTTGGGCCAGCTGGCGCAGAAGGGCGGGCGTGCGGTCCTGCTGATGGCCGGCGGGCAGGCAGAGGTCGTCTTCGTGCAGGTCGAGGTGCAGGCGCGGGAAGGGGCCGCGCCGGCTCAGGCGGGCCAGCAGCGTGTCGAAGGTGATGGGCCGCTCGTGCTGAACCCAATCGTAGGGCCAGCCGCCGCGGTAGCGCAGCTGCACCAGCTGGGCGGCCGGCAGCTGGCTCACGCAGCCTTTGCCGGTGCTGTTGTCTTCCAGCTTCTGGTCGTGGTACAGCATCACCACACTGTCCTGGCTGAGCTGAATGTCTACTTCGACCCCATCGGCGCCCAGCCGCAAAGCGTGGCGGATGCCGCGCCAGCCTGCTCGGCGGCCGGAAGTTGAATGGGCTGATGGGCGTAAAAAGCCCGAGCCGGCGTGGCCCAACACCAGCAGCTTGGGGTTGGCTACGGGCCTGGTGGTGGTGCAGGCGACCAGCGTCAGCGCCAGCACAGCCCCCGCCAGAAACGATGTAATTTTCATGTACAGAGCCAGCCGATACGCGCCGGTGCCCACTGAACGGTAATCGGCCTTAAGGGTTGGGGCCCAGCTCCACCGCCAGCTCTTCGGCGGCCGACCTGGGCCGGCCCAACAGCCCAAACAGGAACGTGAAGGCCACTACCAGCCATAGCGAAGCCCACACGTCGCTCAGGTAGTGGGCGCCCAGCACCAGCCGGCCCACGCCAATGAGCGCCGGCAGCACCTGCAGCGGCACCCGCCACCGCGGAAAGGCCACCGCCAGCGGGAAGAACAAACTGAAATACACGGCGGTATGCGTCGAGGGAAAAGAGTCGTTGTGCGGCCCGTTCGCCCACAGCCCGGTGCCCGTGTAGCCCGGCCCGAACAGCACCTCCGGCCGCAGGCGAAGCACGCTGCCCTTTAGCACTTTGGCCAGCACCATGCTGAATTCGTGGGTGAGCAGGATGATGAGGAAGAGTGTGGCACTGCGCTGTTTGAGCCCATAGCGGCCCACCGCAAAGGCCAGGCCCAAGCCCAGAAACAGGACGGGAACGCCCAGCAGGTGCACCATCAGGGCGCCGTGCACGGCATCGGCCGCGGCGGTGAGGGCCCCAAAGAAGGGCGCGGCCCAACCCAGGTACGCGTGGATAAACAGCGCCAGCGGTTGGTCAAGAAAAGGAATCAGCAGCGAGCAAGCCAGTAACGTAAGAGCCGAAAAAATCAGAAACTGGCGGAGCGTCATGGCTTGGTTCGGGGACCTTTATTGAGCTAAATACCTGGTGGCGTAAGGGTCGCGACAGTGCAATTAAAAGGCCGGTTTATTGCCCCAATGCCTTGTTTAAGGCCACAATAGCGCCTTTGTAATCTTCGCGCCCCACGATGAACTGAATATTCACCTTACGCAAGGCAAAACCCGCGCTGCGAATATTAATTCCCTCCTCGGCCAGCGCGCCGGCGGCGCGGGCCAGCAAGCCAGGCTCGTCAATGTTGGAACCGATGAGGCAGACCAGGGCGGCATTTTCGATGGTCACCTTGTCGTACTTGGCCTCCAGCTCGGCCAGGAGCTCGGGCTTGAGGTCTTTTTGCCAGATGAGCAGCGTGATGCTGTTGGCGCTGGTGGCCTTGAAGATGTAGCTCACGTTCAGGTCGAAAAACACCTGCATGAGGTGCAGGTCGAAGCCCGCCGTGCCCACCATCAGCGGGTCGTGGATGTCGATGAGCACCACTTTGTCGGTGCCGGTGATGACTTCGATGTGCTTGCGCGGCGACACGTAGTCGCGGGTAATGAGCGTGCCGGGGTGCTCGGGCTCGAACGTGTTTTTGATGCGCAGGTCGATGGCGTTTATCTCCAGCGGCTTCGAGGCCTTGGGGTGAATGGCCTCCATGCCCACGTCGGCCAGCTGGTCGGCCACGTCGTAGTTGGTGAAGCCCACGGGCCGGCACTGCTCCAGGCCCACTAGGTTGGGGTCGGCCGAGCAGAGGTGGTATTCCTTGTGAATAATGGCTTCCTGGGGCCGCACCGCCACCGCAATCTTACTGAACGTTACTTCCGAATAGCCGCGGTCGAACTCCCGCATGATGCCTTCGGTGCCCTTGGTGTAGCCGGTGGCCACGCAGATGGTATTGGCAAAGTCGATGCCCGCGAAGGCCTGCCTGATGCGCTCATCGATGGTGAGCGGGTGGGCGTCGTCGAAGCCGCTGAGGTCGACGAGGGTGGCGTGCACGCCCCGGTTTTGCAGGATATTCACCGAGTTGAACGCCGAGTGCGCCTCGCCGATGGACGCCAGGATTTCGCGCGCCGCCTGCAGGATGTTGGTGCTGTTGACGTAGCCGGAAGCCAGCACATTGGTCAGGCTTTCGAGGTAGGTCTGGGCCTGGTTGATGCGCTGCTGAATGAAGGCATCGGCGACGGCCAGGTCCAGCCCCAGCGGCGCGTAGGCCTTGTTCAGCTCCTGGAGCTTGGCCGAGACTTCCTGCAGCGCCTGGCTAAACTCCTGGTGCTGGGTGATGCGGTGGTACACGCCGGGCGCGCCGGTTTTCTTGTTCTCCAGCAGCCAATTGGTGACGTTGGCGTAGGCCGAAACCACGAAAATGCGATTGTATAAGTCTTGGCCCTGGCGGCCGTGAAAGATGATGTTCTGGAGAACATCGGCGAAGGCGGTCATGGAAGTGCCGCCGATTTTTTCTACTGTGAGCACGGTGGTAAAGCGAGAGGCTAAAAAAGCCTGATAAGGATAATCTGAACACAAAAGAACGTCATGCAGAGCGCAGCGAAAGCATCCCTACTGTTCAACTAATTCAAATTAGTATGGAAGTAGAGATGCTTCGGCTGCGCTCTGTATGATGGCCGGGTGTAGCGTGGAGTCTGCGAGTCCGCGCGTAGAAGAACTCTCCAACACACGCGGACTCGCAGAGTCCACGCTACAGTTGTCTTATTGCGCCGGCTCTTTGCCGTAGGAAATCATGTTCGTAATCAACCGAAACGCGCCAGGCACGCCCGCGGGCAGCTCCCGAAACAGCGACAGGCCCGTGTAGATGTAATGGCCCTTGCCGTAGTCCGTGACCAGGATGGCGCTTTCCTTGGCCGGCTCGCCAGGGTCGTGGCTGCTGATAACGGTCTGGTACTTGGGGTCCCAGGAGCTGGGGTAGTACAGGCCCTGCTCCTGCACCCAGCCTTTAAAATCCTGCTCGGTGATTTTGTTGGGGTAGTTGAGCAGCTGGTGCTTGGGCTTGAGGAAGGTGACGGGGGCGTCTTCTACGGTCACCCGGTCGTTGCTCAGCTTCATGGGATAGGGGCCGATTTCGGGCATCACCGTGCCCCTGGCCACGGTGTACTGCACGATGACGTTGCCGCCGCCCTCGATGTATTTGAGGATTTCGGGCTGCTGGGCTTTGAGGCGGTCCACGGTGTTGTAGGCCCGGATGCCCACCACCAGGGCATCGTAGGGTTTGAGTCGGGCGGCGGTGAGGTCGTGCGGGTCGATGATAGTGACGTTGTAGCCGATTTGGCGGAGAGCATCGGGCACCTCGTCGCCGGCGCCCATGAGGTAGGCTACGTTCTGGCCGCGCCGCTTCAGGTCGACTTTCACCAGCGGGGCCACGGCCTCGGGGAACAGGTACTGCGTGGGAATGTGCGGGTATACAATGGGCTGCAAGCCGCGGCTGTACGCCTGGCCGGCCACGGTAGCCGTAGCGCGCAGCTCGGAGTGGCCGGAGGCGGCACTGGCGCTGGGCTGCACCTGGAAGTTCACGGTCAGCTCCTGGTCCTTATTGGCGAGGGTGAAAGGCACGGTGGCGGGCTCGCACTTCCAGCCGGTGGGCAGGGCCAAGGCCAGGTTGCCGCTCACCCCGGCGCGCCCGGCCCGGAGCGTCACGGGCACGGTCTTGGGCTGGTTGTCAGCGAAGACGTAGGAACGGGCAGGCGGCAGGTTCACCATTACGGGCGGCACCACGGCCAGCGGCTGATATAGTTCGCCCAGTACAGGGTCGGTGTGCTTGTACTGGACGGGTATTTGGTACCCTATCCGCTGCCCCTTCACCGCTACTTCCACGTTTACCGCCGGCGACGACGGGTTTTCGGGCTGCCCAATCAGCCTGCTGCCGGGTAACGACTGCAGGCCAATTCAATTTACTTCGCGAATCAAGGCCGCGAGCACGAGGGGCAACGGACGTATCGGGTTGAGCCAGCATCAATTGCGCGGGCACTGCGTACATGCCCGCCGTCCCGGCCTCGCGCAACCAGTAGGGCTGCGATACGGGCGTTTGCTTGCTCAACGGCACGACCAGCTTTGCCGTGAAAGGCTGCTCTGGCTGCAAATCCTTGTTGAAGGGGGCTCATTATAAATGCCATCCGTCCACGCCCGGATGATGCTAACGCTTACCCGCGAACGGTTCAGAAACTGCAAGGCAATGTTGACCGACTCTCCCTGCGCACTGGTGGCAGCCTCGGCAGTAGCTTCCATGTGCAAGCCCAAGCATGCCCGAATGAGCGCATCGACCTGCTGCTGTTTGCTCTGAATCCACCCGTAACCGGGTCTTTCGGTGCGGCCCTTGGTGCCGTATAGCCCTCCCCAAGTGTCCATTTTCTTGCGAACCTCCAGCAGGTCGGCGACGGAAGCAGACGGATTGCTCGCATCAAATTTGCGAATCACCCCTTCCACCAGCTTACCAATGGCGACCCCCTCGGAGCCAAGCCGTTTCCAGCTCATATCCACGCCCTCGAATGGGTCTTTCTGTGCCTTCTCCCCTTTCAGCGGCTGGAAATACTCCAGCGCCTCACCCCGAGTGGCGGCCGAGCCGAAGCCCTGGCTGCGGTGGTTAGAGCGGCTGCGGGCTGCGATTTCGCCGTAGCTCTGGCCCAGCAGCGGGTTGTATCCGCCAGCATCAAGCTTGAGGTAGCCGCTCATGTCTTCGCCGGGCTTCACGAAAAAGCTGCCGGTGTTCCAGAACAGGCGCTTGGGCTGCCAGGCTTGCACGTACTTGAGCTGTTCAGGGAAGCGTTTGGGGTCGCCGGCGGCATCAAACGCCTCGATGGCCAGCATGGCGCTGGCGGTGTGGTGGCCGTGGCCGGCGCGGGCATCGGGCGGGAAACGGGTGATGCACACGTCGGGCCGGCGCTGGCGGATGACCCAGACCATGTCGGCCAGCACCTGCTCCTTGTCCCAGATTTTGAAGGTTTCCTCGGCGGTTTTGGAGAAGCCGAAGTCGTTGGCGCGGGTGAAGAACTGCTGGCCGCCGTCGAGGCGCCGGGCCGCGAGCAGCTCCTGCGTGCGAATCACGCCAAGGCCCTCGCGCAGCTCGGGGCCGATGAGGTTCTGGCCGCCGTCGCCGCGGGTGCAGCTCAGGTAGCCGGTTTCGAGCAGGCGCTCGTTGGCCATGTAGGCAATCAGACGCGTATTTTCGTCGTCGGGGTGAGCGGCTATGTAGAGCACCGAGCCGAGGACGTTAAGCTTCTTCAGGCCCAGCAGGATTTCCGAGGAAGTGTAGGTTTTGGGTGTCTGGGCCTGGGTTTCGGTGATGAGGGAACCGTGAACGGTGAGCAAGGCCGCGAGGGCGAGGAAGCGGAACGAGGGGCGCATGAGCAAATAAATCGGATTGCGGGCGTGAAGTTACCGGTTGCCCGCTGGGCACGGCAAGCGGCAGCGCCGGCTGGAGGGGTTAGTAAAGCCGACGGGCTCAAGAGAACTCATCAAAAAGGCAAGTAAAATCCCCGGAAAGTCATGCAGAGCGCCGCCGCCGGAGCCTCACCCCTACCGCACGCCCCCGGTCCCTCTCCTTGGGGAGTTGGACAATTGTAGCGCGGACTTTGTAGTCCGCGTCCCCGCCTTAGTTTTATAAAGACCGTTCCGGACGCGGACTACAAAGTCCGCGCTACACTCGCCCATAACCGGTGCCCCTTCTCTTTTGGAAATGCGCTTCGAGCATTAGGGCGCAACTAAATAAACACCCAGCCCCAGGCCCGGCGCAACAATGACAACACCCGGCACGTCTTTAGCCGCGCCGGTGTTTCTCAGCCCAGACACCCGTTACTTTGCTACTCAGTCGCCTCCAGCGGCTTTTTCATTTCCTATGACATTAACACTCTCTCGCGTCACGCTACCGGTGCTGCTGGCGGCCACGCTGCTTTCCTCCTGCGCTCGCCGGCCTCAGGCCACTACCACGGCCGCTTCTACCGCCATCAGCACGCCGACGCCTGCTGCGGCGCCCGAACCCATTGCCACGGCTCCGCCGGCGCCTGTGGCCAAGCCCGCTCCGGTGGTGGGCGACCTGAGTGCGGCGCAGTGGTATTTGAAAGACCCACGCCTCGATAAAGTGCCGGGCGTGGGCGCCAGCCGCGCTTATTCGGAGCTGCTGCAGACGCTGGCTCCCCAAGCTGTAATCGTGGCCGTGATTGACTCGGGCATTGACACGGCCCATGTCGACCTGAAGCCTATGCTCTGGACTAACCCCCGCGAGATTCCCCGCAACGGCATCGACGACGATAAGAACGGCTACGTCGACGACGTGCACGGCTGGAACTTCCTGGGTGGGGCCGACGGCCGCAACATCAACGCCGAAACCCTGGAAATGACCCGCATTGTGGCCGCCGGCCGCACCCGCTTCAAAGGCAAAACCGCCGCCACCGTGAAGCCCGCCGACAAAGCCGCATACGCTCTATACGTGAAAGCCGAGAAGGCCTACACCGCGCGCCTCAAGGAGGAAACAGAGCGCAGCCAGCAGGTGGAAAGCATGACCGGCCCCATCACCCAGATGGTGGAAGGCATGAAGCAGGCCCTTGGCGTAACCGTGCTGGACACCACGGCGCTACGCAACGTGAAAACCGACGACCCCAACCTGCGCCGGGCCACGGCCGGCATGCTCGAGATGATGCGCCAGACCGGCGCCACCGACGCCGACGCCCTGCTCAAGGAGCTGAACGCCGGCGTGAAGCAAGAGCGCAGCATGATTGAAAACTCGCTGAACCTGAAGTTTAACCCGCGCGCCGACATCGTGAAGGACAACCCCAACGATTTGACCGAGCGCTACTACGGCAACAACGACATTCACGGCCCCGACCCCATGCACGGCACCCACGTGTCGGGCATCATTGCGGCGGTGCGCGAAAACAACCTGGGCGTGCAGGGCATCGCGCCCAACGTGGTGCGCATCATGACGGTGCGGGCCGTGCCCGATGGCGACGAGCGCGACAAGGACGTGGCCAACGCCATTCGCTACGCCGTCGACAACGGCGCGCAGATTATTAACATGAGCTTTGGCAAGGAATTCTCGCCCCAGCGCCAGGCCGTGGAGGCGGCCTTCAAGTACGCCGCCAGCAAGAACGTGCTGCTGGTGCACGCCGCCGGCAACGAGAACGCCAACCTCGACGTGACCAACAACTACCCGGCCTCGTTCTACATCAACAAAACGACCGTGCCGAACCTGCTCACCATCGGCGCTTCGGGCCCGCGCGACAACGCCCACTCACGGCCAACTTCTCGAACTACAGCAAGAAAGCCGTGGACGTGTTTGCTCCCGGTGTGGCCATCTACAACACCTTGCCCGGCAGCACCTTCGGCAACGAAAGCGGCACCAGCATGGCCTCGCCCGTGACGGCCGGCGTGGCCGCCGTGCTCAAGGCGTATTTCCCCAAGCTTTCGGCCGCCGATTTGAAGCGCATCATCATGCAGTCGGCGCGGGTGCACCACACCAAAGTCCAGGTGCCCGGCACCGAAAAGCTGGTCGATTTCTCCACGCTCTCCGTCACGGGCGGCGTGGTGGATATGTACGAAGCGGTGAAGCTGGCTCAGAAAGCATCACTGCAGACAAATTGAGCTGAATCACCTCACCCCCGGCCCCTCTCCAAAAGAGAGGGGAGCCACGGCAGCTCAATAAATGATAAAAGCAAAAAGCCCCAGCTCAATTGAGCTGGGGCTTTTTTACTGGATTAACGTCAGTCTCCCCTCTCTTTTGGAGAGGGGCCGGGGGTGAGGTTTCCCCGCTACCCCACATCCACGCCTTTTTCCTCCTTGCGAAAATGGCTCAATACGAGCTTGTCGGTGAGGCCGGGCAGCCACTTGTTGAGGAACACCGTGAGCTTGCCCTGGCTGGTGAGCACGAGCGTGCGGCGGCGCTGCTGCACGGCTTTCAGGATTTCGTCGGCCACGGCTTCGCTGCTCATCATGGCGCCCTCGTCGCGCGGCGATTCGCCCTGGGCCGAGCCGTCAGCCGCCAGGGCTACTTGCCGGATGTTGGAAGCCGTGAAGCCAGGCGCGGCCGTGAGCACGTTCACGCCCTGGTCGAGCAGCTCCGTGCGCAGGGCTTCGAGAAAGCCGTTCATGGCAAACTTGGAGGCCGAGTAGCCGGTGCGGCCCGGCAAGCCCCGGTAGCCCGCTATGCTACTGATGCCCACGATGCTGCCCTTACTAGCCAGCAGGTGCGGCAAGGCAAATTTGGTGGTGAAAACGGTGCCAAAAAGTTGGTTTGCATGAGCCGCTTGATGACCTCGAGGTCGGCGTCCTGGAAGCGGGCGCGCATGGAAATGCCCGCGTTGTTGAGCAGCACGTCGAGGCGGCCAAAGCGGGCCACGGTTTCGCGCACGGCGCGCTCGGCCGCGGCTTCGTCGCCCACGTCGGCCCGCACGGCCAGGTGGGCAACGCCCGCGGCGGCCAGGGCCTGCGCGGTATCGGCGAGTTTGGCTTCGTCGCGGCCCGTGAAGGCCACCTGGTAGCCGGCGCGGCCAAATGCGAGGGCGCACGCCCGGCCGATGCCGGAAGTGCCGCCCGTGATGAGAACTGTGGAAGTGGACATGGCCGGGAGAAAAGAGGAGTTGGCAGCGCTTTGCCAGCGCGTGAAGCAAGCAGCGGGGCCAAAATTAAGCCCCGGCAGTACGAATCCGGCGGGCCGGCAGCGCCTGAGCCCCGTGGCAGCTCAGCCATTAACTCCGGCTCACGCCATGTTGCAAAACGGAACGAAGGCAGACCTCCCTGGCAAATAGCCGATTAAAACATAATTATGCCTGATTTTGGCCGTATTGTCGGCCTTTCCTGCTTACATTTATCCTCTGAATTCTATAGTTTTCTCCTTGCAAATTCTATGAACCCACTCCTACGTTCTTGGGCCCGCATTGCACCGGGTTTTGTGGCGGTTTTGCTGGCACTCGGGCTGCCATCGGCTGTCCGGGCGCAGACGGCGACCTGCCCGGTAGCAGCGACCTGCACCCCG
This sequence comes from Hymenobacter humi, assembly GCF_042665855.1. Classification (NCBI taxonomy): domain Bacteria; kingdom Pseudomonadati; phylum Bacteroidota; class Cytophagia; order Cytophagales; family Hymenobacteraceae; genus Hymenobacter; species Hymenobacter humi. The sequence goes on from NZ_JBHTEK010000001.1 coordinate 3,605,917, forward strand.
GGCCGGGCCAGCAGCCCCCAGGCGGCGGCCTTCAACATGGGCATCCTCAACGTAACGCTGGGCAACAACCTCATCAACAAAAGCACCGCGGGCCAGATTGACGGCTACCAGAACTACAGCTGCACCACCAACGCAGCCCTGGTGGTGGGCCAGAGCTACGCCATCAGCGTGCGCACCAGCGACGGCACCGCGGAGAACGTGCGGGTCTGGATAGACTACAACAACGACGGGGCCTTCACCGGCAACAACGAGCCTGGTGTTCAGCTCCGACAACCTGAAACTGCACACGGGCATCATCACGCCGCCCGCCACGGCCACCCTGGGCACCCGCCTGCGCCTGCGCGTGGCCGCCGACTTTGCCAACGGCACCATTCCCACGCCCTGCTCCACGCCCCAGTACTCCCAAACGGAAGACTACAGCGTGACCCTGGCGGCCAACGTGAGCGCACCGGCGGCGGCCTTTACCACCAACGGCACCACCACCTGCACGGGCTGCGTGCAGTTCACCGATGCCAGCCAAAACCTGCCCACCTCCTGGCTCTGGACCTTCGGCGACGGCACCACCAGCACCGCTCAAAGCCCCAACCACTGCTACACCACGGCCGGCACCTACGCCGTGACGCTGCAAGCCACCAACGCGGCCGGCACCAACACCAGCGCCGCCACCAGCATTGTGTACAACGGCGCGGTGCCGCTGACTGCTAGCTGCACCCCGCAGACCATCAACTACTTCGCTAACTACGGCATCACCCGTTTTCGGCTCAATACCATTGACAACACCTCGGCCGATGGCAGCGCGGGCTACCAGGATTTTACCTGCACGCAGCGCACCGAGCTGATTGTCGGGGTCAATTACCCCATGACCATCACCACGGGCGGGGTGAACCGGCACGACATCTGGGTGTACCTGGACAAGAACAACGACGGCGTACTCACCGCCGCCGAGCTGATATACCAGGGCCTCAACGCCCCCAGCCCCGGCGCTACGGTAACCCTTACGCTGCCCGCCAACACCGTACTCAACCAGCCCCTGCGCCTGCGCGTGATGGCCGATGCCGTGGGCAACAACCTGGGCCCGTGCTCCAGCCCCGTGAGCGGGCAGGCGGAAGACTACACCGTGCTGGCGCGGCCCAACACCCTGCCGCCCATTATCAACTTCAGCAGCAGCTACGTGCCCGGCGGCTGCGTCAACCCCGTGCAGTTCACCGACATGAGCACCAACCTGCCCACCTCCTGGCTGTGGGACTTTGGCGATGGCTCCACCAGCACGGCCCAGAATCCCTCGCACCAGTACACGGCCTCGGGCAACTACAACGTGAGCCTCTCGGCCACCAACGCCAATGGCACGGCCAGCATCACGCGGCTCAATGCCGTCACCATCCTCATCCCGTGCCTTAGCTACTGCCCCTCCAACGGCACGGGCGGCACGGGCCCCAACGGTACGCACTCGACAGCCCCTTCTTCATGACCAGCGTGAGCATTGCCAACGCGCAGCCGGCCTACAACAACATCACGGCCAACGCCCCGGGCGGCTACGGCAACTTCACGGGCCAGCCCATTACCGTGGTGCCCGGCAGTCAGCTCAACTTGCGGGTGGTAACCAACGTGGCGGTGGCGCACCGCACGGCCGTATGGGTAGACTGGAACACCAACGGCATCTTCGACGCGTTTGAGCTCGTGGTTAACGACGTTACCTTCAGCGGGCCCAACGCCGGCACGTTCACGGCCAGCTTTGCGGTTCCGGCCCGCACCTCCCCCTCAACACCCGCATGCGGATAACGAGCATGGTGAACACCAACTCGCCGTTCCCCTGCTTCACCAACATCCTGAACGCGGAGGTGGAAGACTACCGCCTGCTGGTGCAGCCCCTCGCCACCCGCGAGGCCGTGGCCCTGCCTTCGCTGAGCCTGTTCCCCAACCCCACGCCCGACGGCCGCGTCCACCTGCGCCTGGTCGATGCCAAAGCCGCCGGCCAGTACGCCGCCGAAGTGCAAAACCTGCTGGGCAGCACTGTGCTGCGCACTTCCCTGCGCCTCACCCCCGCCACCGACACGGAACTGGACCTGAGCACCCTCGCGCCGGGCGTGTACCTGCTGCACCTGCGCGACGCCCAGGGCCAGACCGCCGTGCGCCGCGTGGTGCGACAATAGGCTTGCCGACCCGCTCCTGTTCCCTCTTCCTCTAACCTGAACCTGCCGGTGGCCGCCAGGCTGCCGGCCCCGTTTTCCGCCTTACTCCCTTTATTTTCTATATGCCGACAACCTTACTTAAACGTTTTCTGGGGCCGATACTGCTGCTGGCACTGCTGGTGCTGGGAGCCAGCCCGGCGCAGGCAACGCACTTGCTGGGTGGCGAGATGAGCTACCGCTACCTCGATGCGGCCGGCCCGGCCAATGCCCCCTTTCGCTACCAGGTCACGGTGACGCTCTACAGCAACGGCCTGTACACGCCGGCCAACCCTAACAACATTGCGCCCTATCCGGCCAATGCGCAGGTTGACATCTACAGCCGGGCGACGGGGCTGCGCATCACCACCATTTTGGCTCAACGCCAGGGCACGGCGCTGCCCGTGCCGGTGCTGCCCAACATCCCGGCGGGCTGTGCCGTGGTGGGGCCCAGCCAGCCCTTCTACCTACTGAAATACGTGCAGACGGTGAACCTGCCGGTGTCGTTCGACGGCTACTACGCGGTGTATTCGGTGGCAGCGCGCAATACCACCATTACCAACCTGGCCAACCCCGGCAGCCTCCCGCTCACGCTCTACGTGAGCATGGCCCCGCCCTGATTCCCAACCGCTCGCCGGAATTCTCCGATACGGCCGTGGCCATTGTGTGCCAGAACGATACGACCCTCACGCTCAACAATGCTTTCGACCCCGACGGCGACCGGCTGGTGTACTCCTTCGGCAGCCCCTACGGGCAGCGGACCACCACCGCCACCTTTCCGCCCCTGCCGCTGCCGGTCCCGTACGCGTCGGGCTACAGCGTCACCAATCCGTTCGGTACCGGACCCGGCAACTTTGCCATCATCAACGCCAGCACCGGCATCGCCAAGTACGGCGGCATGACCAACGGCCAGTACGTGGTGGCCGTGGACGTGTCGGAATACCGCAGCATCAACGGCCGGGAAGTACTCATCGGCACCACGCGGCGCGACCTGCGCCTGGTGGTGTCTACCTGTCCGCCCACGCCGCCGCCGCTGCTGCCCCCGGTGGTGAGCACGCCCCGCAACTACACCATCGAGGAAGGCCAGTCGCTGAGCATCCCGATTACGGCCACCCAGGCCAGCGGCAACCACCCGCTGGTGATGACCGTGAACAGCGCCCTGCTCGACGGCGCCGGGCCATTTAGCTCAACTTTCAATGGCAGCGCCGGCACGGTGCAGCCCGGTAACCTTACGGGCACGGCCTCGGCCTCGGGCACCGGCTCGGTGAGCGGCACCTTTGTGTTCAATTCGGCTTGCGGCAATGCCCGCGCCACCCCCTACGACCTGGGCGTGACGGTGAAAGACAACGGCTGCGGCGGCCGCACCGCCTCCGACATTTTTCGCATTACCGTGACGCGCGCTGCCGGGCCCGACGCTATCAGTGGGCCGGCCACGGTGTGCGACCCCGCCGTGGTGCGTACCTACACAGCCAGCGGTCCCGCGCCGGCCTCCTACAACTGGCGCGTGGTGGGCGGCACCATCACCGGCGGCCAGGGCACTAGCGCCGTGCAAGTAACCTGGGCCAGCGCCAATACCACCGGCACACTGGTGCTGAAAGGCATTTCGGCGCGCGGCTGCCCCACCGACTCGGTGGTGAAAACCGTGGACATTCGCCCCTGGCCACCCAAACCATTACCCCCAGCGCCCCCAGCATTTGCCTGGGCGCGTCTACCACGCTCACGGTGGCGGCCCAGCCCGGTCTCACCTACGCCTGGTCGGGCGGCGGTCTAACGTCGACCAGCACCAGCCTTACCGTGTCGCCCACCAGCACCACCACCTACACCGTGGTGGGCACCGACGGCACCTGCAGCCTCTCGACCAGCGTAACGGTGACCGTAACGCCCCCGCCCACCGCCAGCGCCGGAGCCGACCGGGTAATTTGCCCCGGCGTTCCTTCGGCCCCGCTGGGCAGTGCGGCGCAAGCCGGCTTCACCTACAGCTGGAGCCCCGCCACCGGCCTGAGCAGCACTACCGCCGCCCAGCCCACCGTGACCCTGCCCAATACCACCGGCCAGCCGATTGTGATTCCCTACACCCTCACGGTATCCGCGGGCGCTAATTGCACGAGCGTCAGCACAGTCCAGGTAACGGTTGCGCCCCTGCCCATCGCCAATGCCGGCCTCGATGCCGCCGTGTGCGACGGCAAAACGGTGACCTTGGGCACGCCGGCCCTGGCGGGCTACACCTATAGCTGGAGTCCGGCCACGGGCCTGAGCAGCGCCAGCGCCGCCCAGCCCGTTTATACCGGGCAAAACACCACGGCCACTCCGCTCAACGTCACCTTTACCGTCACGGCAACTTCGGGCAGCGGCTGCGTGACCACCGACGCCGTAGTGGTGACTGTGAACCCGCGCCCTGCAGCGGAAGCCATTGTAGGGCCGACTTCGGTGTGCCCCACCGTTACGGGCGTAGCATACACGGTTCCCACGCCGGCGGCCACGGCCTACACCTGGCTGATTCGGGGCGGCACTATTGCCAGCGGCCAGGGTACACCGGCCATCACGGTCAACTGGGGCGCGGCCAGCACCGGGGCTTACGTCAAGGTGTTCCGCGTCAATGCCCAGGGCTGCTCCTCTGATACCACCACCCTGCCCGTTATCATCAACCAACGCCTGCAAACGGTTCGGCCCACTGGCCCCGGCGATATTGTGGCCCTGGCGCCCCTACCGCGGTCCATTTGCCAGGCCGACGGGCCCTACACCTACTACAGCGGCGTGTTTGCCACCGGCTCCAGTTATTCCTGGGAGATTATCGGCGGCACGCAGGTGAGCACCGACCAGAACACGGTGACCGTGAACTGGGCGCCCGTGACGGTGCCCACCATCGGCAAGATTGTGGTGACCGAAACCAGCAACCCGGCCGGCGGCATCTGCCGCGGCGTTTCCGACACGCTGAAGGTTCTGCTCAACCCCACGCCGCGCTCGCTGGCCATCACGAGCCCGGTGCGCGTGTGCCAGACCAATGGCCCCGTGACGTTCTCGCTGCCCGGCGGCTTCGCTGGCTCAACCTATGTGTTTCAGCTCAACGGCACCACGCTTGCCGGCACCGGCAACAGCCGGGTGCTGAGCACGCTGCCGGCACCGGGCACTTACACGCTCACAGCTCAGGAAACCTCCGCATCGGGCTGCGTTGGACCGCTTATCACCACGCCATTCACGGTAAACCCCAACCCCGTGGCGCCCACCATTTCGGGCTCGGGCTTTGTGTGCAATACCGCTACCCTGCAGCAGTACGCCATCGCCAATGCCACGCCCGGCGCCACTTTCCAGTGGACGGTGGTTGGCGGCAGCATCATAGCCGGCGGCACCAGCAGCCAGGTGACCGTGGCCTTCAATGCCACAGGCCCCTACAGCATCAGCGCTGCCGAAATCAGCGCCAGCCCGGCTTCGTGCCCGGGCCCGGCCGCTACCCGCACCATCCTGTTCGATAACCCCGACGTGGCGCTGACCTTGGGTTCAGTGGACATACCCAGCAACAACCGCATTGTTCTCACCATGCGGGTCCCCAACAGCGTCAATACCCCCAACCAAGTGCAAATCATGCGTCGGGTGGCTGGCACTGGTGCCTTTGCCGTTGTGGGACAGACACCCGCTTCGGCCACTACCTACACCGATAGCAACGGCGTGAACGCCGACGCCAACACCTACGAGTACCGGCTCGACCTTACCAACGGCTGCGGCACGCGCGTGTCAAGTACCGTGGTGCAAACCGTGCGCCTGGTAGCCACCGCCGTGCCTGGCACCGGCGGCCGCGACCAAGGCAGCACTACCCTCACCTGGAACGCCTACGGTGGAGCGCAGGTCTCGGAGTATATCATTTATCGTGGCACCGAAGCAACCTTAGGTGCCGGTGTCGAGGCTGGCCGCGTGCCGGGTAACACATTGCAAGCCGTTATTTCCAATACTAATCCCGATGCGACGGCCAGCGGCTTTGGCTTTGAGCAGCATTTCCAGGTTGTTGCCTTTATCAATGGCACCCCGCTTAATAGGGTTTCTAACTCCAATCGAGCCAGTGTGCGTTTTGAGGGCCGGACCAATGCCTACAACATCATCACGCCCAACCGCGACGGCCAAAACGATGTGCTGGTGATTGACAACATCCAGCTTTACCCCGGCAATAAGTTTACCGTCTTCAACCGCTGGGGCCGCGAGGTGTACAGCACCACCAACTACCAGAACAACTGGGGCGGGGACGACAAAACCCCCGCCGGCACCTACTACTACCTGCTGCGCCTGCCCAACGGCAGCAGCCTCAAGAACTGGTTCGAGGTGGTTAAATAGACCACGGATTAACTCGGATTTTAGCGGATTTCACGGATTTTGTAGTTGGCTCCAGGTTGTGCTGCATGCTGCTTCTTGATAATAAAAAAGGCCACTCCGCGAAGTGGCCTTTTTTCATTAGGCTGTTTTGCAAGTCGATTTTTTGAGTTTGTCATCCTGAGCGGAGCGAAGGACCTTATCACGTTTAAACGATAACCGTTCAGCCGTGATAAGGTCCTTCGCTGCGCTCAGGATGACAGCCGATTATAATTATCAAACAGGATGCGGCCCAACCTGGAGCCAGCTACAAAATCCGTGAAATCCGTTAAAATCCGAGCCAATCCGTGGTCCGGACAGTAGCTTTGTCTTTCTTATGAGCCGAGCCAAAAACATACCCGCCGAGTTACTCCGCAACGTTAAAATTCAAGACATGGTGGCCGAAGGCAAATGCCTCGTCCGCGTCGAAAATCTGGTCATCTTCGTGTCGCAGGTCGCCCCGGGCGACGTGGTGGACCTGCGCGTGACCAAAGCCAAAAAGAGCTTTCTGGAAGCCGTTCCCGTAAAGTTCCACTCCTATTCGGAGGAGCGCACCACGCCGTTTTGCCAGCACTTTGGCACCTGCGGCGGCTGCAAGTGGCAGCACCTCACCTACGATGCCCAGCTTCACTACAAGCAGCAGCAAGTAATCGACCAGCTCACCCGCATCGGCAAAGTGGCGCTGCCCGAGATTCCGCACATCCTGCCTTCGCCGCAGCGCACGTACTACCGCAACAAGCTCGAGTACACCTTCAGCGACAACGGCTGGCTCACCACCGAGCAGATAAACGACGACAGCCAGCAGTACAACCGCGAGGTGCTGGGCTTCCACACCCCCGCCCGCTTCGATAAGATTATCGACGTGCAGCACTGCCACCTCCAGCCCGAGCCGAGCAACGAAATCCGTCTGTTTGTGCGCGACTACGCCCACGAGCACAAAATCCCCTTCAACAACCTCGTGCGCCAGACCGGCCTGCTGCGCAACCTCATCATTCGCACGGCCCAGAGCACCGGCGAAATCATGGTGATTCTGCAGTGCTACCACGCCGACGAGGCCATTGAGCCGCTGCTCGACGCCCTCATTGCCAAGTTCCCCGGCATCACCTCGCTCAACTACGTGCTCAACAACAAGGGCAACGAGACCTTCCACGACCTGGAAGTGGTGACCTACCGCGGCAAGCCCTACATCGAGGAGGAAATGGAAGGCCTGCGCTTTCGCATCGGCCCCAAGTCGTTTTACCAAACCAACTCCGAAGGCGCCCACCAGCTCTACAAAGTGGCCCGCGACTTCGCCGAGCTCACCGGCACCGAGCCTGGTGTACGACCTCTACACGGGCGCCGGCACCATCGCCAGTTTCGTGTCGCGCCAGGCCCGCAAAGTCATCGGCGTGGAGTACGTGGAGCAGGCCGTGGCCGACGCCCACGTGAACGCCGACATTAACGGCATCACCAACACCGAGTTCTACGCCGGCGACATGAAGGATGTGCTCACGGCCGAGTTCACCGCCCGCCACGGCCGCCCCGACGTCCTCATCACCGACCCGCCCCGCGCCGGCATGCACCCCGACGTGGTGGCCCGCCTGCTTGAGCTGCGCGCGCCCCGCATCGTGTACATCAGCTGCAACCCCGCTACCCAGGCCCGCGACCTGGAGATGCTGGACGTGGCCTATAAAGTGACCCGCGTGCAGCCAGTGGATATGTTCCCGCACACCCACCACGTGGAGAATGTGGTGGCGCTGGAGTTGAAATAAGTTCGGCTCAATTCATGTCCAGTTCAGCCTACAACGAACCAGCGCACATCTTCGCCAAATCCATGTTTGGTGTTGCCACGATTATTTCGCTCGGATTTGTCATTCTGACCCGCGGGCAAAAGCAAAAACACGAATTTGATAGCATTACGGCCCCGATAAGTTCGATTGGCCGCACCTTCCCGGGTTCTTTCAATCGGCACGAGGAGAAAACCCGCTATGTTCAGGTCGGCAATTATCCGAAAGCATTCGAGTTATTTATCGGACACGACACCGGCGATTTCAGCCCGGCTTTTGAGAAGGTCGACGCGCTAAAAGCCGGCGATATTGTGACGCTTTATTACGACGAAGAACATACCCACGCCGCCGATAACGAAACCGTTAACCGCTTAGCTCAATTCATTGACAAGGGTGGCAAACCGTATTTCATCCGTGGCAGCAAGGACAAATACGGCGGCTATGGCGCGATTGGCGCGGGCGTACTAATTGGCCTGACACTGCTCATCCTCAAGAAAAAGGGCACCATCGAATAATATTTTACAATGGACTACTTCAACGACCCCGAACTCAACGGCAAATACCTCGGCACCATCACCAAGGATTTCGTCGTCGTGTCCGACACTTTGCTCGAAGCATCTTCCCAGATTCGCAAGGGCGACTTCAGCAAATATCCCATCTTCGTTTTTGCCAAGCAGGAAGTACCCCTGGGCGGCCTGCTCGTGAATGCCGACGAGCTGAATCTGGAGTGGCACGTCTTCGCCAGCTACCTGGAGCTGTTTGTGCAGCAAGGCATCATCAGCGAAGAAGGCGTTGTAGGATTCCAGGCGACCTACAAAGACCCCGACGAGTTCTGCTGCCTGTTTGTGCTCGACGAGGAATTCACCAAATTCGTCTTTGTGCCCTATCCGGAGGATTAAGCATAAAAGCAAACGCAGCACGCGAAGCCAGGAACGTCATGCTCATCTGGCGTCCACCGGCCGGCCGAACCTCACGTGACCCCTACGGGCGGGCCCCTCTCCAAAAGAGAGGGGAGCCACGGCACAAGTTTTAGCTCAATTTTAAATGAAAAGCCCCGACTCAAGATTGAGCCGGGGCTTTTCATTTGGTTACCGTCAGGCTCCCCTCTCTTTTGGAGAGGGGCCGGGGGTGAGGTTTCGCCGCCATGCTCAGCATGACGTTCCTTTATTGGGCGTTTCTTGAGCGTTCTGCTTTTCTTAAGCTGGCTACCCTATTGACGGCGCTGCACCGGCAGGTCTTCCAGTTGGGCGTAGCTCAATTTCCAGGTGTTGTCGGCGCCTTTTTTCCAGAGGAAAATGTAGTTGCCTTCGCCAAAGCCGCGGGGCTGATTGGGGCCGGCAGGCAGCACGTCTACCGAGAATTTTCCGGCTTCGTAGGCCGTGTTGGCATCGGTGGAAGAGCTCACCACGCTGGTCTTCAGGTTCTCGATGGTGTTCACCGTTTCGTTTACCCACTTCTGGGAAACTTCGCTCTTGCCTTTCCAGAGGGCATTGCCCTGCACAAAGCTCACGTCATCGGCCAGGAAGCCATTTATTTTACCGGAGTCTTTGTTGTTCCAGGCGCTGATGAATTCTTGGTTCAGGCTCTGAATGTTTACCGGTTCGCCCGTTTTGGTGCACGAAGCCAGCGAAACAATCAGGAGCAAACTATACAGGAGGGCTTTCATAAAGCGTAACGGTTGGTGAAGAAGAAGCAAATGTAGCAGCCATATTCGCCCATTGCTATAGTGGGCTATAATGGATAAACCCCGGGCGTGACCGCCCGGGGTTTAAAATTCAAATAACTGGGGCAATTACCAGCTCTTGCGACGGTACTCCGAAGTAGAGTACGGATGCGAAGGGTTGCCGTAGGCCTCGTTGGGCAGGTAAGCGGCGTTCGATACGGCGGGCAGGGTGTTGCCCTGGGCATCATAGGCCATGGCGGTAGCGCCGGGAGCGGCCACCAGGCTGTTGGCGGGTACACTCGTGGTTTGGGTGCGGGTGGTAACCGACGTGTTGCGGGCAATGGCGGCGCGGTTAGCAGCATTGCGGGCGGCTTCGCGGCGGGCCGCAACGGCGCGGTTGTTGGCAGCAATGCGGGCACGCTCTTTCTGCTTGTTATCGATGTGCTTACCAACACCGTAGCCAACTGCTCCACCAGCCACACCGCCGATTAAGCCACCCACCGGGCGGTTGCGCTTGTTGATAATGGCACCGGCAGCAGCACCACCGAGGCCACCAATCACGGCACCTTTGGCCTGAGGACTCCAGCCTTTACGGTCTTGGGCTTGGGCAGAAGGAGCGCTGACCATGGCGCTAAGCAGCATAATCAGGCTGAGGAAGAACGGGAGCTTTTTCATGAGTAAGAATTAAGATGGAGAGCAAATATCCAGGTATGGCAGGGGGAAGACAATTAGCGTGCCACACCAGCATTGCTAGTGGCTTTCCTAACGGCCAACAGCAAGCTGGGTTAGGGAAGCCTCGATGAATTGGGCTAAAAACTCGTCCAACCCTGGGCCTGTAGCGGCACAGCCTGCCCGGCCTTCGTCACCAGATTGGCGCCGTCTTCCTTGCCCGTGAGGTGCCCTATGATGGTGATGTCCGGGTGGTTCTTGAGTTTTTCGTGGTCCGTAACGGGCACCGTGAACAGCAGGCTCGTAGTCTTCGCCGCCATTCAGGGCGCAGGTAATGGGGTCGAGGTTGAATTCAGCGGCGGCTTCCAGCGTGGGGTTGGCCATCGGGAGAAACTCGGTGAACACCCGCGCCCCCGTGCCGCTGGCCGCGCACAAGTGCAGCACTTCCGAGGCCAGCCCGTCGGATATATCAATCATGCTGGTGGGCCGGATGCCGCGCTCGCGCAGCTCGTGGATGATGTCGAGCCGGGCTTCGGGCCGCGGCGCTGCACCACGTATTCGTAGCTGGCCAGCTCAGGCTGCGTTTCGGGGTCGGCCAGGAAGGCTTGCTTTTCGCGCTCCAGCACCTGCAGGCCCAGAAAGGCCCCGCCAAGGTCGCCGGTCACGCACAGCAAATCGGTGGGCTTGCCGCCGCTGCGGCGCGCTGCCTCCCCGGCGGGCACTTCGCCCAGCGCCGTGACCGATATGGTAAGGCCGCCGCGGCTGGCGGTGGTGTCGCCGCCCACCAGGTCTACGTTATAAGCATCGCAGGCCAGGCGCATGCCGGCGTACAGCTCCTCAACGGCCTCTACGGTGAAGCGCGGCCCCACCGAAAGGCCCACCACTAGTTGCGTGGGCAACGCATTCATGGCGGCCACGTCCGACACGTTCACGGCCACGGCCTTGTAGCCCAGGTGCCGCAGGGGGCTGAACGACAGGTCGAAATGAATGCCTTCGACCAGCAGGTCGGTGGTCACCACCAGCTCGGTGCCGGCCGTGGGGGCAATAATGGCGGCGTCGTCGCCGATGCCGAGCACCGTGCTGGGCTGGCGTAGGCTGATGCCTTGCTGCAAACGGCGGATGAGGGCAAATTCGCCGATGGCGGTAAGGGGCGTGAGTTCGGACATGGGCTGGGGAGCAGAGAAGAAATTGAGCCAGGCAGCACCCGGCGCGGGGCTGCAAAAGTACGCCCACAAAAAAGGAGGGAATTGCTTCCCTCCTTTTCCTTTTAAATTGATGCGTGCTTACTGCACCACCAGCTCCTTGTAGATGCCCGACTGGCCGTCGGCGCTCAGAATCTGCACGAAGTACAGCCCGGCTTTCAGGCCCGAGATATTCAGCTCAATTTTCTCCTGGCCTACGCCCTTGCTCTGGGCGCTGATGCGCTGGCCGAGGTTGTTGATAACGGTAACGGTGCCCACTTTGGCGTCCTTAATCTCGACCGTGGCGGTGCCGTGGGCCGGGTTGGGGTACACGCTCACGTTGGCATCGAACTTGGCCAGCGTGCTGCTGATGGTGGCCTGGTACACGCCGAATGGGCCGACGTAGTCGTTGTGCTGGCCCGCCTGGTTGTAGAGCTGGCCGCCGGGGTTGGAAGTACCGCCAGTGCCGTTGAAGGCGGTGGAGTACATCATCCATTCGTTGGCGATGTTGTAGGTAGCGGCCGCGGGGTTTACGCGGGTGCCACCGCTCACGCTGGGCCGGCGCACGATGGACTGGTTGGCCGAAGACACGTAAACGGCGGGGGTGCCGTCGGCGGGGTTGGTGCCGCTCCAGTTGCCGGTGCCGCCCGTGCCGCTCGGGGCGGGCTGCGTGCCAATCACGCCAATGATGTCGATGATAACGCCCTGGCCCTGGCCGGCGGTGCCGCTGGGGTAGCGCACGAGGGCCATGGCGTCGTCGCCATTGAAATATACCGTGCCGCCGCCCACAATGACGGTGGGCGTAGTAGCGGCCTGGTAGAGCGCGCTGAACTGGTTGGCTTTGTTAACGATATCGGGCAGCGTGGCTTGGCCGGAAGCAATTACAAAGGTGCTGCGGGCCGTGAGGGTGTTGGCGCCTACGGCTTGCTGGGTGGTATTGCTGCGGAAAAGCTTTTCTTCTTCTACTACCGTGGCGCTGCCGTTGGAATAGCGACGGATAGAGTACGGGTTGAGGTTGACCGTATTGTTGGTGGGGTTGTAGATTTCAATGGCCCGCTCGTTGCCGTTGGAGGGCGTGGCTCCGCCGTAGTTGGTGCCCGTTACGTGCGCTCCTTCGTTGTATTCGGAGAAAAATAACTCAGTTCCCAGTTGGGCATGCGCCGCTCCGGACAACAAGAGGGCAGCCGACAGCAAATAGTAATGTTTTTTCATAAAAGCTTGAAGCAAGAAAGACTGTATAGCGGCAAAGATACACTTTCTGTCCAGCTTAATATCTTAATAAACCCGGTATCGATAAGTCACTCTCGAACCTCAAAATAATGAAATTCAAGACTTCACCCATCCGCTGCGGAGGCGCCAACCCGCAACTTTTGCTTGCTAACGAGCGTTAGCAAGTATACCTTTGCTACGTACCATGTCTACTGCTGTTCCACTTCGTTCGCGCAAAGCCCAGATTGACCGCACGGCCACGGCCCTGTTCCGGGCACGCGGCTTTGCGGCCACCAGCATGCGCGAGCTGGCCACGGAGCTGGGCCTGGAGGCCGGCAGCCTCTATTCGCACATCAAGTCCAAGGAGGAAATCCTGCACCGCGTGTGCTTTGGGCTGGCCGAAGAGTTTTTTGCCGGCTTTGCGGCGGCTACCCTTGATTCGGCCGCGCCCATTGCCACGCAGCCTGCGGCTGGCCATCGAAGCCCACGTGCGGGTGCTCACCCGCGACAGCGCGGCCTCGGCCGTGTTCCTGCACGAGTGGCGCCACCTCAGCGAGCCCGCCCGCACCGAGTTTCTGGCCCTGCGCGACCGGTACGAAGCCGCCTTCCGAAAGCTGATTCAGGATGGCATCGCGGCCGGCGAGCTGCACGCGCCTGATGCTGCTTTTGCCACCCTCACCCTGCTGGCTAGCCTCAACTGGCTCCCGGCCTGGTACCGCCCCGACGGCAAACTCACCCCCGACGAAATAGCCCACCGCCTGGCCGAGCAGCTGCTGGGCGGGCTTACGAGTGACTGAGTGAAGGATTAAAGCCTTATTCTACTTCAGTCCCTCCCTCGCTCAGTCAGTATTCACTTAGTCACTCATTTACTCAGTTACTCTCATGTACGGTTCCGCCAGCACCCACGACCAGCCGACCACCGTCACCACCGGCCTGGAAAACGAAGACCCCATCCTGCTGGCCGAGTTTGAGGCCCGCATCGGGCGGGGTGAGAAAATTGAGCCGGGCGACTGGATGCCGGCCCTCTACCGCAAGCAGCTCACCCGCATGATTGAGCAGCACGCGCACTCCGAAATCATCGGCTCGCTGCCCGAAGGCACCTGGATTACGCGGGCACCCGGCTTCCGCCGCAAAATGGCCCAGATGGCCAAGGTGCAGGACGAAGTGGGCCACGCGCAGCTGCTGTACTCGGCCGCTGAAACGCTGGGCAAAACTCGCGAGCAGATGCTCATTGACCTCATCAACGGCAAGAGCAAGTACTCCAACGTCTTCAACTACCCCACTCCTACCTGGGCTGATTCCAACGTCATCTCCTGGCTGATTGACGCCGGCGCCATCGTGAACCAGCTCGCCAACGCCAAGGGTAGCTACGGCCCCTACTGCCGCGCCCTCGACCGGATTTGCGCCGAAGAAGCTTTCCACCTGAAGTACGGGCACGACGCCGTGGTGCACATGGCTACCGGCACGCCCATTCAGCGCAAGATGATGCAGGAAGCCCTCAATCGTTGGTGGCCCGCCATCATGACCTTCTTCGGTCCTTCGGATAAGATGAGCGTGCACACCGAAATCCTGATGCGCTGGAAGGTGAAGATGGCCTCGAACGACGAGTGCCGCAACCAGTTTCTGGACATGTACGTGCCCAAAATCTGGGAGATTGGGCTGACTTTGCCCGACCCCAACCTGCGCAAAAACGAGGAAACCGGCCAGTGGGAATTCACCGAGCCCGATTGGGAAGACTTCAAGCGCGTGATTAACGGCGACGGCCCCTGCAACGCCGAGCGCATTGCCGTGCGCCGCGCCGCCGAGGAAAACGGCGCCTGGGTGCGCCGCGCCCTGCTTACGCCCAAAACGCAGTACGTCCGGCCGCTGGCTTAATTGACAAACTTTTTCTAACAGAACGTCATGCTGAGCTTGTCGAAGCATCTCGCTCGCATCGTTGGACTGTTTTGATTACTGCTGCACGCGAGATGCTTCGACAAGCTCAGCATGACGTTCTTTTAGTCCGCTAGTCCGCCCCACTTCGCTCACTACCCACTATGATTCACTCCCTCGACCCGCGCATGAACCGGCTGGGGCTGCCCGATGCGCCAGCCACTCCGGCGGCCAAAGGTGCCCTCGACCAGTTTGGCACCTATGAGGTGTTTCACCAGAAAAAGGAAGGTGCGCCCTTCGTCTACGTAGGCCCGGTGCACGCCCCGGAGGCCGACGTGGCCTTTCTGTTTGCGAAGGAGCAGTACAGCCGGCGCTTTAGCTGCTCGGGCCTCTGGGTGGTGCCCACGGCCGCCATCACGGTTACGGCCTACGTGGGCGACCAGGAATCGGCCTACGACACGCTGCCCCCGGTGCCCACCAGCGAATCGAACGCACCGAATCCCGATTCCCGCTACGTGGACGACACCGCTGCCGAAGAAGCTGCTTATGCTGCCGGCGAGGAAGACTACGACATTTTCCACCTTAAGAAGCGCGGCAAAGCCCACCAGCACGTGGGCAAGGTGCGCGCCAGCTCGCCGGCCGATGCCCTGCAGGTAGCCAAGGCCGTGTTTGGCGACCAGCGTCCCGTGGTGAACGTGTGGGCCGTGCGCTCGGCCGATGTGCTACGTTCCACGGCCGAAGACGCCGACATCTGGGCCACCACGCCGGAAAAGAAATATCGCGACGCCATCTCTTATAAGGTGCAGGACCGGATTGAAAAGTTTAAGCAAGACAACCCAGGAAACCCAAAGACCTAGGAAGTGTTAACAGTCACGGAGCCACAAAACGGTCGCCGCCAAATGAACAAAGGCCAAGAAATGCGCATCGAGCTTGTCGTAACGGGTGGCCACGCGGCGAAACTGCTTGAGGCGGCTGAAGAGTCGCTCGACGGGGTGGCGCTGGGCGTAGCGGGCCGCGTCGTAAGCCCGCGGGGTGCGGCGCTTGCACCGGGGCGGAATCACGGCGCAGGTGCCGCGGGCGGCGAGCGCGGCCACGAGCGGGTCGGAATCGTAGCCGCGGTCGGCGACGAGGTGCGTCGGGGCCAGCCCCTCGAGCAGCGGCAAGGCCTGCGGGGCGTCGTGGCGCTGGCCGGCTGTCAGCCGGCAGCGCACAAGCCGCCCCTGCGCATCGGCGGCCACGTGCAGCTTGCTGGTCAAGCCGCCGCGGCTGCGCCCGAGGGCTTGCGGTCCGTTTTTGCGCGCGCCGCTCGCGTGCTGGTGGGCCCGCACGGTGGTCGAATCGACCAGCAGCGTGTGCAGCGCGTCGTCCTGCTGCACGGCCGCCAGCACCCGGGCCCACACGCCGGACGCGGCCCAGCGCTGGAAGCGCGTGTACGTCGTGTGCCAGTTGCCCCATTCGGCCGGCAAGGCCCGCCAGCGGCAACCGTTGCGCGTCAACCAGAGCACCGCCTCCACGAAACGCCGGTTGTCGTGGCCCCGGCCCCCGCTCGTGCCTTCTCGACCCGGCAGCAGGGGCGCGATGCGTGCCCACTGCGCTTCCGTTAGCAGAAAATCCATGCTCCAATTTACTTCTCACTGTTAACACTTCCTAGCAGCTCAATCTTCTTCGTCAGCGAATCCCACCCCCGATTTATCACCCGATACTCATGCCTCTTAGCCCCCTAGACCCGCGCATCGACTTGCTGTACCGTCTGGCCGACGACCAGCTTATTCTGGGCCACCGCAACTCGGAATGGAATGGCCTGGGGCCGATTTTGGAGGAAGACATTGCCTTTTCGAGCATGGCGCAGGACAAGCTCGGCCACAGCCTGCAGCTGTATACGCTGCTGCACGAGCCTGGGCGAGGCCGAGCCCGACACCGTGGCATTTACGCGCAACGCGCCGCAGTTTCATTGCTGCCAACTGGTGGAGCTGCCCATCGGTGAGTATGACTTCAGCCTTACCCGCCACTTTCTGTTCGACCACGCCGAGCCTGCTGCGTTTCGAGGCCCTTGCCACCAGCAGCTACGAGCCGCTGGCCCAGGTAGCCCGCAAGCTGCGCGGCGAGCTGAAATACCACGCCCTGCACGCCAACACCTGGATGAAGCGCCTCGGCACCGCCACCGAGGAAGCCATCGAGCGCATGCAGCGCTCACTCGACTTCACCTTGCCCTATGCGCTGGGCATTTTTGAGAAAACCGCCGCCGAGCCGGAAATTATTAGCTCCAGCTTGTTTGTTGGCGAGGATGAATTGAAAAGCCGCTGGCTGGAAAGCATCTCCAAAGTTCTGGCCCAAACCGCGCTGGACATGCCCGATGTAACCACCCTGACGCCCGTGTTTGGCGGGCGCCACGGCCAGCACACCGAGTTCCTGCAGCCACTGCTGGATGAAATGGCCGAGGTATTCCGCTTGGACCCCACCGCCGATTGGTAAAACCTGATTTCATGTCCGTTACCATCCCCGACAAAGCGCAAATTCTCGACTGGCTGCAAGCCGTGAAAGACCCGGAAATTCCGACGATTTCACTCATTGACCTGGGCGTGGTGCGCGGCGTGGAAGTCGACGAGGCCACGGGTAAGGTCTCGGTGCACCTCACCCCTACGTTTGCGGGCTGCCCGGCCATGGACTACATGAAGCGCGACGTGGAGCGCACGCTGCTGGCCCACGGCGTACCCGAAGTAGCAGTTGACATCAGCATGCGCGAAGCCTGGACGTCGGACATGCTCACGGAGGCCGGCCGGCAGGCCCTGCGCCAGCACAAGCTCGCCCCCGCCCGTGCTCGGCAACCAGGTGCTCGACCTCGACATTTTGGAGTATGCGGAGTGCCCCAACTGCCACGGCCACAATACGGAGTTGCGCACGCCGTTTGGGGCTACGCTGTGCCGGGCGGTGCACTACTGCCACGACTGCCGCCAGCTATTCGAGCAATTCAAACCCATTTAGCGTTACTTCGCACGCCAGTTAATTTCCTCTGTTTGATACGTATGCCGAATTCCCTGATGCCTTCTGTTAAAACGGCGATTGTGCTGCTGCTCATCCTCACGGGCTGCGCCGCCTCCTGCAAGCGCGACACCAGCTCTGCGGCCGTGCTCGACCCGGCCTCGGCCAAGGCGGTGAAAACCCAGTTTGACGTGCTGCGCGATTCTGTTGACATCAAATGGCGCAACATGACCGAAAGCGACGACCAGAAAATCGGCGTCACCCGCCTGTTGCTCCGCGAGCTGAAAGGCCAGCCCAACATTTCGGCCACCCAACTCGAAGCCCTGGACCGCGCCAATACGCGCCTCAAAGCCCGCCGCTACACCCAGGAAACCATGGCCAGCTCCGACCTGATTGACCAGTACGACACAGCCCAGGACTCGCTGCTGCGGGCCGTGTACCCGGTAGCGGCTCCCAATGAACAGGCCCCCACCGAAAACGCCCGCAACTTCGTGGAAGGCCTGCGGATGCTCGATGCCGGGGTGGTTGGCTTCCGGGTGCAGTACGACCGCGCGGCCCAGCAGTACAACAACTACCTGAAGCTGCACCAAGCCCAGATACAGTCCCTGGGCGGCAAATATGCCAACCTCAAGCCCCTGCCGCTCTTCACGATAACGGTCAATTAAGCGACTGATTCAAGCCATTCTAAACTTCCCAAAGCGCCCGGCAATTCTGTCGGGCGCTTTTTTGTGTTCACCCTTTTTATACCCGTCGCAGAATGAGCTGCGAAGTGTCTTGCGAGCACGATGTAGAGACGCAATATTTTGCGTCTCGTCGCTGAACAATAATTGGAACGACACCCACGCGGTGCGGACGCCGAGACGCAAAATATTGCGTCTCTACATCGTGCTCGCAAGACACTTCGCAATGAGTATAATTCGACCTGCCGGCGTGAAGCGAATGGCTGTTCTAACCTTCAATTGAGCTGATTTAGAGATAATGCGCAACCGCATGCAACCCCGGAGTCGGAGGCCCGGTCAACCGCACAAGACCTCTAATTACAATTGGACTCACTGTATGCGTCACATCTCCTCATTTCAATCCTGGGCTCGCTTGAGCATGTTAGCCACCCTCGCCTTGGTCAGCTGCACTGAGCAGGAATCCGTTGAGCCAGCCTCGCCCTGCGCTACCACGGCCACCGTACGCCTCTGCTACGGCCGGACTACCATTTGCCCTACCGAACACACTACTTTGGAGCTCGCCGATGGTACCCGGCTGCGTCCAACTGGCAATGTTTGGAAGACCTACTTGCCCAAGCAGAAAGACGGAGAAGTGCTTAGCATCAGCTACGCCTTAGCGCCGCCGAGCACCTCCAATTATGAAGACTTTCAAAATGTCACCCTTTCCTGTCTGGAAGCCTTGGTGATGAGGTGCGGCAATGAATAACCCCGCATAAAAAAGCCCCGGCTGCACGTGCAGCCGGGGCTTTTTGGTTTGGAATTGAGCTAACTACAGCGCCGCCATTTCCTCACGCACGAAGTCGGCGAGGGTGCGCAGGTAGTCGGTGCTGAAATCGAAGCGAATGCCGGCGGCCGCGTAAATCTGACCGATGGGCGCGGTGTAGCCCAGGGCCAGGGCCCGCTTATAGGCCGCGAGGCCCTCGGCCGGGTTCTGGCGGAAGTTGCGCCACACGGCAATGGCGCCGAGCCTGGGCCATGGCGTACTCGATGTAGTAGAATGGCACTTCGTAGAGGTGCAGCTGCTTCTGCCACAAGAACGGCTTGAACGACTCCAGGCCGTTCCAGTCCACGGTGCGCTGGTTGAACTCGTCAAAAATCTCCACCCAGCGGCTGTGGCGCTCGGCTTCGG
The DNA here is from genome assembly GCF_042665855.1 of Hymenobacter humi. Taxonomy (NCBI): domain Bacteria; kingdom Pseudomonadati; phylum Bacteroidota; class Cytophagia; order Cytophagales; family Hymenobacteraceae; genus Hymenobacter; species Hymenobacter humi. Next base: position 3,625,604 of record NZ_JBHTEK010000001.1, read on the forward strand.
TGTGGTTGGGGTTCTCGTAAATCCAGTGCTGGAATTTGTCGACCGTGGCCACCCAGGGGAAGGTTTCGAGCACGCTTTCCAGGTGGGTTTTCTTGGCCCGGCGCAGGTCCTCGGCATCGGGGAAAAACACGTGCCACTGGTCCATGCTCATCAGCTCCATGCTCATGGAGGCCAGCTCGGCTACTTCGGACGGCGGGTGCTTGTCGGCCCCCAGCGGCAGGCCGCGGGTGAGGAAGGAGTGCACGGCGTGGCCGCCCTCGTGCAGCATGGTCACCACGTCGCGCAGGCTGCTGGTGGCGTTCATGAAGATGAATGGCACGCCCGTTTCGTCCAGGGGGTAGTTGTAGCCGCCAGGGGCTTTGCCTTTGCGGCTTTCCAAGTCGAGGTGGCCCATGTGGCGCATGGTGCGCAGGCAGTCGCCCAGGTAAGCGTCGAGGTTGTGGAAGACGGTGATGGTCTTTTCCAGCAGCTCTTCGCCGGTACCGAAGGGGCGCAGCGGGGGCTGGCCACTGGGGTCCACGTCGAGGTCCCAGGGCCGGAGGGCCGGCAGATTGAGGTCCTGGCGGCGCTCGAGGTCGAAGTCGTCGATGAGCGGCACCACCGTCTCTCGAATGGCCCGATGAAAGTCGAAGCAGTCCTGCGGCGTGTAATCAAACCTGCCCAACGCCGCGAACATGTAGTCGCGGAAGTTGGAGAAGCCAGCGTTCAGGGCCACTTGGTGGCGCAAGCCTACTAGCTCGGTAAAGAGCTCATCGAGCGGCTTGGCATCCTGCAGGCGGCGGGCCTGAATGGCGCGCCACGCGGTTTCGCGCACGGCGCGGTCGGGGCTTTTCAGGCGGTCAGCGGCCTGGGGCAGGGTCAGCTCCTGGCCGTCGAGCGTCACGTTCATGGCGCCCACCGTGGCCGCGTATTGCTGCTGCTTGGTGCTAATGTCGGTTTTGAGCGGAATGTTCTCGACCCGGTAAATTTCCGAGGCCCGCCGCACCGAACGCAGAAACACACCGTAGCGCTGCTCATCGAGCCCCGCGAGATGCGGCGAGGCCAGCATCTTTTCGTTCAAGGCGTGGTCGAAGGGGCCACCTGCGGCTCCACTTCGTTCACGAAGTACTGGAACGCCTCGGCCCGGCTCGCGTCCTGCGTGTCGCAGGTCATGCGGATGTAGCGCCACGCCAGGTCCTCGCTCAGCACCGACTCCAGCTCTGAACGGTCCAGCAACCAGCGCTCCAGGTCGGCCGGGGTGTAAATTGGCCGGTCTTGCAATTCCTGAAAGAATGGCTCAATTGCGGCCCAATCAGTGACCAGAAAGTCTTCGGGCAAGTAGGTGCGCGGCGGCCGGCTGGTGTCGGTAGCCGACTCGGCAGTAGGTTCAGCAATCAGCGTCATAACACAATAGTAATGGAAGAGAATTGAGTAGCGAGTTCCCTTGGGCTTAGCCTTGGCTTTACGGAGCAAGCCACGGGCCGGACGAAATTATTTTGCAGGCTTGGTGGCGCAGTTGACTTAAGTAGAACAGTCTCCACTGAAAGCCCAGCCATGATTCGCTTCACTCAGCCGGACCGTACACCTGCTCTTAATCGTTTGTTATGCTGACGAAGGAAGCATCTTCTCACGGCTCAACGACTCGTGCTGACCTGAGAAGGTGCTTCGCTCCGCTCAGCATGACAGACGTTAATTACACACGACAACACATTAGTGGGGCTGCTTCGGCTAAGGTCTGCAAAACTGCACCTTCAACACCTCAAACTCTACCCAATTTCAATAACGACATCATCCGTCATCGGGTGGCCTACACAAGTTAGCACGTAGCCCTGCTTCATTTCGGAATCCGACAAACCTTCGCGCTCGTCCAGATGCACTTTGCCGCTGAGGCACTTGCCGCGGCACGCCGTGCAAAGGCCGGCCTGGCACGAATACGGCAGGTCGATATCCTGGTCGAGGGCGGTTTCGAGGATGGTTTTGCCGGCGGGTACCTCAATGAGGTACTCGCTGCCTTCGTACTGAATGGTGACGGTGCGGGTGGTTTTGGTGTCGTCGGCCGGGCTGTCCGATACGTCGCCGTGGCCGCCTGGCTGGGCAGCCGCCGCTTCGGCGGTGTCGGCGCTAGCCACGAAGCTCTCGCGGCGGATGCGGGCGTCGGGCACGTTCAGCAGGTCGAGGGCGGCGCGGGCTTCGGCCATCAGGCCTTCGGGACCGCACATGAAGTACTCGGCCTGCTCGGCCGGAAACTGGTGGCGCTGCTCTAGTATGCGCAGTATCATGGTGCGGTTGAGGCGGCCGGTGTGGCGGTGGGGGCCGCCGGGCTTCAGGGGCTGGCTGTACACGTGCTCTACCTGCACGCGGCCGTTGGTGCTGGCCTCGAGGTCGGCGAGCTGCTGCTGAAAAATCACCGATTCTTCGTTGCGGTTGCCATAAATCAGCAGCACGTGGCTGTTGGGCTCCGTTTTCACCACTGCTTTGAGGATGGACATGAGCGGCGTGATGCCCGAACCGGCCCCGATGAGCACGAGCGAGCGGGCAGCTTTGGGGCTGGGGCTGAGCGTGAAATTGCCCAGGGGCTCCATCACTTCAATCTGCTGGCCCACTTCTATGGTATCGAGCAAGTAGTTGCTCACCAGGCCGCCGGGCACGCGCTTCACCGTGACGGACAAGCGCGGGGCCTCGTGCGGCGTGCTGCTCAGCGAGTAGGCGCGGCGCTCTTTTTTACCATTGGCGCCGCAGGGCAAAATGAGGGTGAGAAACTGCCCGGGCCGGCTGGCAATGGGCTGGCGGTCGGGCCGCTCTAAGTGGATGGTAACAGAATCGGCAGTTTCCTGGGTCAGCTCAACAACAGTCAGCGTTTGGTAACTCATGCGGGGGAATGGGGTGTTGGGAATTCTACGGGTTTTACGCAGCGGGCAGACTTCCGAACCTAGAAATGACAAAAAATTTATCAGAATTCGCAGTGCCAACGGCGCAGCTTCGGCCGCAAAGGTAACTTGCCGCCGCGGCTGCTATTTAACAGCTTCCCTCCGGAAACTGTTGACGCCCGGCCCAGGCTTATTTGCCTATTGTTATTCATCCTTCGCCCAAGTTTTTTACGCCTTTGTCACTTACCCCCTCCTGCTCCGGCACCCGGCCGAAATGGGCCCCGTGCTTCCCGTAGACCTTAACGGCCCGGCCGTCACCCGCCTCGATTTGACCGACAACAACCCGAAGGTATGCCACGCCGACCTGCGCGACACTGCCGTTTTCGAACAAATCGTAAACGCCATACTTGCGGAGCAGGCCGCCAGCGTCGGCATAGGCGGCTACCTCGAAAACCGGGTTATCTACCGCCGCAGCCAGCATTTCGGGCCGGGTCAGGTGGAAGAAGCCCGTTCGCTGCACCTGGGCGTGGACGTGTGGCTAGCTGCCGGCACGCCCGTGCTCGCGCCGCTGCCAGCGCAGGTGCACAGCCTGGCCGACAACGCCAATTTCGGCGACTACGGCATCACCGTCATCCTGCAGCACGAGTTGGAGGGCACCGTGTTTTACACCCTCTACGGCCACCTCAGCCGCCTAGAATGGACGCAGCTGCGCGTGGGCCAAACCCTAGAAAAAGGTCAAGCATTTGCCACTGTAGGCCCTTACCCGGAAAACGGCGATTGGCCCCCGCACCTGCACTTTCAGGTGATTGCCGACATGGAAGGCCGCCACGGCGACTTCCCCGGCGTGGCCCGGCCCAGCGAGCGCGAAAAATGGGCCGCGCTGTGCCCCGACCCGAATTTGATACTGCAAAGCACCAAGATTTAGCCCAGGAAAGTGTTTGAGTTAGCGGGCCTGAGGTAGAGACGCAACATTTTGCGTCTCGTCGTCAGCGCCGCGTGGGTATCGTTCAACGACGAGACGCAAAATGTTGCGTCTCTACCTCAGGCTGAAAAACAGCTCAACCAACGCTAGTCAAACTTGATGGCTACTACCGGCTTGATGCGCGCAATCAAGTATGTGGGAATGAGCACCGCCAGCAGCGAGGCGACGAAGGTGGCCACGTTCAAGAGCAGCAGCATGCGCGGGTCCCATGACACGGGCACCCGGTCCATGTAGTAGTTCTCGGGGTCGAGGGGGATGAGGTGGAAATAGTACTGCAGCGCGCAGAATCCTACGGCAATGATGTTGCCGATGAGCATGCCCCGGACCGTAAGCGAAAGCCCCCGGAAGAAAAACATCCGTCGAATTTGATTGTCCGTCGCGCCCAGGGCCTTGAGGATGCCAATCATATTGGTGCGCTCCAGAATCATGATGAAAATGGTGGCCACCATGTTGAACGTGGCCACGAAAATTATCAGAATCAGGAAGATGATGACGTTCCGGTTGAGCAGCTGCAGCCAGTCGAAGAGCTGGGCGTACTGGTCGGTAATCTTGTCGATTTTGAGGTCGTAGGGCAGCTTTTCGTAGAAGTTGTCGGCCGTGCGGTCCAGAGTGGCAAAGTCTTTCAGCACCACTTCCATACCGCCCACCAGCGAGTCGGGCCAGGCAGGCGAGTTGAGCTCCCGGATTTGCCGGATGTCGCCGATGACGTAGACTTCGTCGAACTCGTCGAGGCCGGTGGAGTAGATGCCGCTCACCCGAAACTGCCGGATGCGGGGCGGATTCTGAATGAAATAAAACAGGGCCTTGTCGCCCACCTGAAGGCGCAGCTTGTCGGCCACCTTGCGCGAGAGCAGCACGTCGTCGCTGGCCGCCGAATCGGGAAAGCTGATGAACTTGCCCGTCTGCAGGTTGGTGCGCATGGGCGAAAGGCCGTCGGTTTCGGCAATGCCTTTGAGCACCACGCCCAGCACCTCGTCCTTGGTTTTGATGATGGCCGTTTTCACGGCAAATGGCTGCGTGGACTTTACTTCCGGAAATTCGTGCAGCTGCTCTACCAGTTCGGGTGAGGCAATGGGCGCTACTTCCAGGGAGTTGTTGGTGTCGTAGCGCGTGATTTGCAGGTGTGCGCCAAACGAAAAAATCTTGTTCTGAATCTCGTTCCGAAACCCCTGCAGGATGGCAAACGACACTATCATCACCGCCAAGCCCATGGCAATGCTGATGATGGCTATTTTTGTAACCGACGAGGTGAACGAACCAGAATCGGCTCCTCCGTCAATCTTTTGCGAAATGTAGCGGGCGACATTCATTATTCGACCGTAAAGCTACGTTTTGAACCGGTATCGGGCACGCTACGGCTCCGCTTGTCTGCCGCGGAAGCTCAACGTCTTGTTTCTTAGCCCTCCCCTTTCTCCTTTATGATAGCACTCCCCGCAAAAATCACCTTGTCGTTACTGTTAGCCCTGCCGGCCTGCGGTACTTCGCAGCCTGCCGCAAGGGCCTCGGCTCCTTCCGCCAGTGCGCCGCAAGCGTCTTCAGCCCCGACCAGCACCCCGCCGGCAGCAGCCCCGGGTGGTAGTGGGCGCCGAGCAACTGGAGAAATACCTGCCGCAGCTCAAGAACAAGCGAGTGGGCTTGGTGGTGAACCAGACGTCACGCGTGGGCAATGCCTACCTCGTGGACACCCTGCGGGCAAAAGGCGTGAACGTAACGGCCATTTTTGCGCCGGAGCACGGGTTCCGGGGCGAAGAGGCCGATGGCGCCACCATCAAGGATGGGCGCGATGCTCGCAGCGGCGTGGCCGTGCGCTCGGTGTACGGCAAAACCAAAAAGCCCACCCCCGAAATGCTGGCCGACGTGGACGTGCTGGTGTTCGACATTCAGGACGTCGGGGCGCGCTTCTATACCTTCATCAGCACGCTGCATTACGTGATGGAAGCTGCGGCCGAGCAAAACAAGGCCGTGCTGGTGCTCGACCGGCCCAACCCCAACGGCGACCTCGTGGACGGCCCCGTGCTGGAGCCGGCCCACAAGTCCTTCGTGGGCCTCGACCCGCTGCCCATCGCCCACGGCCTCACGGTGGGCGAGCTGGCCAACATGATAAATGGCGAAAAATGGCTGGCCGGTGGCAAGCGCTGCAAGCTCACGGTAGTGCCGGTAGCCAAAGGCTACACCCACGCCACGGCCTACCAGCCGCCCGTGCGCCCCTCCCCCAACCTGCCCACCCACCAGGCCATTTTGCTGTACCCCAGCATCTGCCTGTTTGAGGGCACCAACGTGAGCGTGGGCCGCGGTACCGATACACCATTTGAGGTCATCGGCAGCCCCACCCAGCCGGCTACGCGGCCGTTCTCGTTCACGCCCAAGCCCAACGCAGGCTCGCCCACCCCGCCCCTCAACGGCCAGCTCTGCTACGGCCTGAACCTGGCCAAGGCGCCCACCCGGGATGCGTCTGGCCTTGTGCTCAAGTACCTGCTCGACTTCTATAAGCAAAGCACCGACAAGGAGCATTTCTTCGGGAAATACTTTGAGCAGCTGACCGGCACTCCAGCCCTGCGCCAGCAAATCATTGCCGGCAAGAGCGAAGCCGAAATCCGGGCGTCGTGGGAGCCCGGCCTGAGCAAGTTCAAAACCTTACGCCGCACCTACCTGCTTTACCCGGAGCGCTAGGCCCTTTCCCGACCCCCGACTTTTATGCTGAACATCGTTTTTATGGGCACACCCGATTTTGCCGTGCCCACCCTGGAAAGCCTGCTGGCTTGGCCGGGCGGCCGCGTTGTGGCCGTCATCACGGCTCCCGACCGGCCTGCTGGCCGCGGCCGCCAGCTGCAAGCCTCCGCTGTGAAAGTGGCTGCCGAAGCCCACGGCCTGCCCGTGCTCCAGCCCACCAACCTGAAGTCGCCCGAATTTCAGGCCGAGCTCAAGGCGTACAACGCCGATTTGCAGGTGGTGGTGGCTTTCCGCATGCTGCCCGAGGCCGTGTGGAACATGCCCCGGCTGGGCTCCATCAACATCCACGCCTCGCTGCTGCCGCAGTACCGCGGCGCCGCGCCCATCAACTGGGCCCTGATGCACGGCGACACCGAAACTGGCGTCACGTCGTTTTTCCTGCGGCACGAAATTGATACCGGCGACCTGATACTGCAGGACCGGGTGGCCATCGTTCCCGAAGACGACTTCGGCAGCCTCTACGACAAGCTCAAAACCGCCGGCGCGGCCCTGGCCCGCCGCTCGGTCGAGGCCATTGCCGCTGGCAATGCGCCCAGCACCCCGCAGGAGCACGGGGAGGACTTGCGTGCGGCCCCCAAAATCCAGAAGGAAACTGGCCGGCTCGATTTCAGCCGGCTCGCCGCCGAACTCGTGAACTGGGTGCGAGGCCTCTCCCCCATCCCCACGGCCTTTGCCCCCTCCCCGACGGCCGTATTCTGAAGATTTTCAGGGCCCAGGTCCTGCCCGCCGAAGAAGCCGACCAGCCCCTGGCCGCCCCCGGCACCTGGGCCTCCGATGGGCGCAACTACCTGCGCGTGGCCGCCGCCGATGCTTGGCTCAATTTGCTCGATGTGCAGCTGGAAGGCAAAAAGCGCATGAGCGTCGCCGAGCTGCTACGGGGCTTTAAGCTTCCGGCTCAATCCGTTTAGCTCAATTTTTACGGAACACTTCTCTAACCTTTCGCAATGGTTTCATTCGTAGTGGCGGTGGCCGAAAACGGCGTTATTGGCTATAAGGGCGAACTGCCCTGGGGCCGCCTGCCCGCCGACTTGCAGCACTTCAAGCGCCTCACTGTGGGCCACCCCGTAGTGATGGGCCGCCGCACCTACGACAGCCTGGGCCGGGCCCTACCCAAGCGCCCCAACATCGTGGTGACGCGCCAACGCGACTGGTCGGCGCCCGGCTGCGAAACCGCCGCCTCGGTGCTCGCCGCGCTGGACCGCGCCCGCGAATTGGACGAGGAAGTCTGCGTCATTGGCGGGGGCGAAATCTACAAGGAAGCCCTACCCGCGGCCGATGTCATTTACCTCACCGAAGTGCACCACAGCTTTGAGGGCGACGCCTACTTCCCGCCCCTCAACCCGAGCGAGTGGCGCGAAGAAACCCGCGAACGGCACGAGGCCGACGAGCAGCACGCCTATGCCTTTAGCTTCGTTAAGCTGCGGCGGCGTTAATACTTCGGATAATTCAGCCCAATAAAAAAGGCAGCCCGCTGGGGCTGCCTTTTTTGTTTTCCGAATCAGGATTTTAGCGCATCAGCACCAGTTTGCCCCAGTCGTTTTTGAAGGCCCGGTCGCCGGCGGTTTCGCGGCGGCCGAACTGCCCGCTCGGGTCATCGAGCGAAACGCGGTAGAGGTAGGTGCCGTTGGCGAGGCGGTCGCCGTACTGGTCGGTGCCATCCCAGGCATTTTCCGAAATGTTGTTGCCGATGTGCAGCGGCCCCAGGTCGGCCATGAACAGCTCCTTCACCACGCGGCCGGTCAGGGTCATGATTTGAATCTTCATGTTGCGCGGCAGCTCCTGGCCCGTCACCGTAAATACAAAACGCGTCTTGTTCACCACCGGGTTCGGGTAAGGATACACGTTGGTGATTTTGGAAACGCTCACCACTTCAAACTTTACTTCGAAATCCTGCGTGCCCGCGCTGGCATTTTTGGGGTCGCGGCCCTGCACACGCAGCGTGTACATGCCATCCCCGAGCGGGGCCGACAGGCCCGGGCGGTACTCGAGCTTGGCCACGCTGCCCTGTTTGGTATCCACGCTGAAATTGATTTCCGGACCGTTCAGGTCCACCAGCACGGGAGTGCCACTGCCTTTCTGTAAGGTCACCGTAAACACCGTGCGGTCGGTGATGGGGTTCAGCTTGTCTTCATCGTTGAGCTGAATGCTGATGATGGGCGTGGGCGACACGATTTCGCCGTTCAAGATGTGGCGGCCGTCGAAGGCCACGTCCAGCGTCGGCGCCAGGTTGTCATCCGACACCGAGAAAGGCTCCAGCAGCAGCTCGTTGTTTGAATAGAGCTGTTCGGGCTGCAGGCGGGGGTTCACGAAGGCCTCCACGGCCAGCGTACCAAACACATTCCGCACGTCCATCACCACGTTGAACGTGGCGGTGGCGCCGGCAGCCAGCACCCCGGGGAAGGTGACTTCGATGGTTTTGACCACGATGTTGGTGGTGGTATTGCGCAGGCTCACCTGCGCCTTGAGGGGCGCGAGGAAGTCGATGTCCGATACGTTCTGGAATTTGATGGGGAACGTGAGCGAGCCCGTTGAAGTGGCTTGTTGGGCCAACGTAGCGGGCGCGTAGGTCGCGGCCGGCACGCCATCGCGGCGCACCACGCCTTCGGGCACGCCCCGGTAGGTTACCAGCCACTGGCGCAGCTGCGGCGGCACGCGCGTCACGGAGTCGCCTAGGGCCAGCTCCAGGCGCAGGTACGGGTACTGCGTGGCCGACACGCCCGCCAGTGCCTGGGCCGACGACGTCACGTTGGGCAGCATCACCGTTTCGCGGCCTGAGGCGTCAATGGCCACCACGCTCAGCTTGTGATAGCCGCTGGCCGTAGCGGTGCGGATGGTGGAGTACAGATTGAGCCACTCTTTGGCCGGGCCAATCAGGGGCGAGACTACGCGGCCGGCGGTGGCCCGCTGCTGCAGGTTGTCGCGCAGCTCAATGGTCTGGTTGTAGGGCGGAATCGTCAGGGACCGGTCGGGGCCCACTTCGCGGACCAGGCGGCCCGTGGTGGCGGTTAGCTTTTGGCCCACCAACGCCAGGGCTCGCCATCGGCTAGCGTCGTGATGAGCTGCGAGCCCAGCAGCGTTTGCAGCGACGCTTTCAGCGAAGCCGGCAGCAAAGAATAGCGCAGCCGGTTGGCCGAAACCACCGCGACGTACGAGCCCGCCGGAACGGCCGCCAAGAAGCTGGCCAGCTGCTGCTGGCGCGTGGCGCTGTAGTTCAGGTTGTCGAGCGTATCGAGCGTTCCTGTGGCCGGGTCACTGGCCGAGAAATAGTAGAAGTTGTTGGGCGCCTGTCCGCAGGTCTGGTAAGTAGCCGGCATAGCCACGGGGCGCAGGCCGCCGGGCTCATACACGGCAATCAGCAGGTTGGGCGACTTCACGCCGCAGCCAATCACCGATTGTTGCGGCCCGGCCGACTGTAGGTAGATGCCCGCGCCCGTTACCGAAACGAATTGGGCTGCGCTGCGCGGCACCCCGCCGCCGCGCGTGCGCAGCAGCAGCGGCACCTGGCCCGAGGCAAACGTCCAGGTGCCCGCCGGGGCGCTCACGTCGACGCCCGTGCGGGTGGTGCGCTGCAGCTGGCCGTAGTGGCTTTGCGACCAGCCGCCGGGGCTTGTCGGAATCACGCGAAACGAGGACGTAACCCAGCTGCCATCTTCGCCAATCGCCGGGGTGTGAAAGCGCACGCGCCAGTACCACACCACGCTGTCGCGCGAGGCCACGGCGGGCAGCGTCGGCTGCCATTCGGCCACCACACCGGCCGTGATGAGCGGCGCCCGCAGCACAAGGCCGCTGGTGAACGTGGGCACGGTATCCAGCTCGAAATCGTAGCCGCGCTGCGGGCCGTTGCGGTCGTTGCTCTGCGCCACCAAGCGGGGTGAGTTGGTGGTTACAATCGCGAATTCAACCGGGTTGATGACCGTGAGGCCGCCCTGCAGGAAGGTGAAGTCAACTTGAGCCGTGTTGTTGGTTTCGCTGAGTTCGGGCACCTTGTTGTTGGGGTCCAAATCGACGCGGAACGTGCTGGTGCCGGCTTCGGCCAGCGTATTGGGCAGCGTAATAGCGTAGGTGGTGTCCCGCACCCAGGCCTGGCGGCGTGTGAAAAGAGAATACACCTTTGGTGGTAGTCCCAAGCTTAGACTGTAGGTGCGCGTCACCTTTATTTCGAGCGGGTCCGTGGTCACTTTACCCGGGTTCGATACGCCCACATTCAGCACAAAATTGCTGGATGAAGCTTTTACGGGACCATCGCCGGGAGCGGGCGTGATGGACAACGACGCCGAGCCTGGCCACAAAATCAGGAAGCGCGGGCGCGAAAAGCGCCAGGGCCGGGTCGCCCTGCCAGCCGGTGCCCAGCAGCTGCTCCACGCCAATGTCGTTGTTGAAATAAGTGGTGTTCTGCAGGCGCCGCACCGCTTCGGCGTGAATGGCGGTTATCGGCTTGCCATAAAACTGAGGGTTGTTAAACATCAGTTTGTAAACCGTGTCAATAGAAATTTCCAGCTGGTCGGGGTAGCTGAAGCCATACTCTCCCAGCGAGCCCAACGCACCCTTCTGGCTGGCAAACAGCCAATCTTCCACGATGGTGTAGCCCGAGGTAAAGGTGTGGTTGGCCGCGCAGCCGTTCAGATAAAAGAAAGGATACTTGCCCTGGTTATTATAATTATTGGCGGGGTCAGAGGGCGCGCCAAAGTTTAACGCGAAGGTGTTGTTCGACCCGTGACCAAAATAGGTCATGAGCGAAATACCTGCGTTCAGGTAAGACGAGATATTGATGGTGGCAGGCAAGCCGGAAGGCGTTAGCCGCGTCTCAGTGCTCACGCTGCCGCCAAAAAGCGGCCGCTCTACCCGGGCTTTGTTCCGGTCCATAACGGCTCGAAAATCAGCCGTTTCGGCGGGGCTCAGGCCTCCTACCAGGTGCAAGACGTTTTTGCGCCAGGGCTCGGGGCCCAAGGCCTCGTGGGTCCTCAGCTTTCCCAAATAGTTCATTACCTGCTGTGGCGTGGTCACGGTGAGGCGGCCGGTGCGCAGCTTGGGCACAAAGTCATCAGCCTGAAAATTGGCCGTTAGCATGTTATCAGATACGGCTCGGGAGCTGGTGGGCACCAGGTCCAGGCCACGCTCACCGCCGTTGCGGTACCCCGTGCCGCCTTCGCTGGGCACAATTCCCTTGCCCAGCAGCAGCAAGTAGCGGTTGGCGTTATTGGGGGCACCGGCGGCGAGCCACAGCCCAAAGTGGCGCATGGCCAGCCACGACCGTTCGCCGTAGTGAAACTGGTCGTAGAGCTGCGCGGTGGTAATGAGCAGGGTGTCGTAGCCGCCTCCGGCCGTCGAAGCCCGGAACTTGGCGTATTCTTTAGCCGCGTTGGGAACCGAGGTAGCGCCGTCCATCGCCGAGCCGTAGAGCTGGCGGTGCGAGATAATGGCGAAGTTCACCGCGGCCTGGTTGATGGCCCGGAAGCGCACCGCCCTGGCCGGCGAGGGCGTAAACGGGCGCTGGGCATCGGCCAGCAGCAGGCGGCGCGACTGCTCCTCGGTGGCACTGGGAAACACAAAGCGCCGTCCCAGCGGCCCCAGGGCTTGGGCAGCCGTGGGCGCAATGCGCTGCACGTTCCAGGGGTCGTGAATGTCGTAACCCACCACCGAGGCCGGAATGCTGTCTACTTCAAAAGTGGCCGGGCCGCCCAGCAGAGAGTCGTTGGCAAACGCTAGGTGGCGGCGCGGTCCCAGCCAGCGGTTGGCCTGGGGGCCACCACCCGCATAAATGCCCGCCGGAAATAGTCGGCCGAAGTGCCGGTACCGCCGGTGCTGCCCGAAAGCCGAACCGTGACTAGCCCATTGGGCCCAATTTCGGCGCGCTGCAGGGCATACTGCCCACCAGCTTCGGCGTAGCCCGAAAAACCAAGCGCGCCAACGACCGGTAGGTATTGGTCGTGGGGTTCAGCACGGCTACTTCCACGTTGTGCGAAGCAAACGTGCCGCCCACCACGCTCAGCTCAATGCGCGGAGCCGGACCGGTGCCCGCCGGCACCACGGCCCGCAGCACCGAATCGGTGGAAGCGGTGACAACGCCGCCCAGCAACTGCGAGAAAAGCCCTCGCCCGATTCCAGCCACGGCAGAAAGGTGCTGCCACGGGCGGCTTCGGCAAAGGCATTGGTTTCAACTTTTAGGCTGGTGGCCAGGCGCCAGGCGTGCGGGGTGCCGCCGGGCACCATGGGCTCGGCCATGCGCTTAGCGGCGGGCGCTGAGGCGCCGGGGTAGGTCAGGAAATAAGCGGCCGTATCGGTATAAAAGCTATACAGCTGGTGGGGCTGCTCGGCAGCCGTCTTGTAGAGGTCGCGGTCGAGTTGGCCATCATTACGCTGCCCGTAAAACTCCAGGTAGGTGTTGGTGTCGAACACGGTGCGCGAGCCGCCTTGGTACACGGCCACTTCGCGGCCCCGGCGCCAGAGCTGCAGGCGGCTCGGGTCGATGTTGCTCAGGCCCGCTTGGGTGAGGTACGCGTAGGTGAGGCGGTGAATCCCGGTTTGGGTCACCTTCACCTTATAGTATTGCTGGCTGGGCACTAGCCACTCGTTGCCGTACGGTCCCGACTGCGCCACCGCCGCGGGCCCGCTAAGGCCCAGCAACAGCACCAGCAGCAACCACCCGCAAGCCTTTATTTTTACGGTACTACTCTTTTCCATAAATCGGTAGATAGATATTTCTTCAAACGGTAGTGCAGCGTAAGGAGCGCCGCCTCGCGGCTTCTTACTTAAAGGCATAGCCCAGGGAGACAATCAGGGAGTTGGTTTGGGAGGAGCTGCCCAGTTTTTCGACGGCCAGGCGCGACAAGGCCAGGTCGATGCGCAGGCCGCTCACGGCCACGCCGGCGCCCAGGCTGTACTGGCCCTTCCAGCTGCTGCTGTAGGTGCCGGTGCTGCTGGCCGCAAAATCCTGGATTTTCTGGTAGTTACCGGCCCCGCCGCGCAAAAATACCAGGTCTCTGTAGCCCAGCTCCAGGCCCACGCGCGGGTCCACGCTCAGGGCTTTGGTCGAAATCGGGGTGTTGCGCTGGCCGTCGGTGGTAGCTTCCAGGTCGACGGCTACCAGGGCCGTGAACTGCTTGGGCAGGCTCGAAGCGGCGGCCTGCCCCGAGCACGAAGCGCGGCAGCGTGATTTCGGCGCTGTTCTTGGGAATGGGGTCGTTGCCGTTGGCAATGGTGCTGTTGATACCCTTTTGGTATTCGTCGGCGTTGATGGACCACTGCGTGAACGTGGTGGTGATGTCGCGGGCCATCAGGCCGAGGTTCCAGCCCTTGTAGTTGTACTGCACACCCGCGTCGATGCCAAAGCCGTAGCCGTGGGCAAACTTGCCGATGTTACGGTAGATGATTTTGCCGTTGCCGCCCACGCTCAGGCCTTCCACGTTGCCGAGCTTGCGCGCATAGGACACGAGCAGCGCGTAGTCGGCCACCGAGAAATACTCGATTTTGCTGTAGTCGATGTAGCCGTACTCGTTGATGAGGTTACGGGTATCGGCAATGTTGTCGACGCCCAGCCGCATCACGCTCACCCCCACGGCGCTGTTGTCATCGAGCGGCATGGAAAACGCGGCGTAATCGTTTTTCACCACGCCCGCAAACAGCTCAGAATGCATCAGCACGCCGTCGTACTTGGCGGTTTGGTTGGCCAGGCCCGCGGGGTTCCAGTAGCCGGCGGTGGCATCAGTGGCCAGGCTCACCTGCACTTTGCCCATGCCCAGGGCCCGGGCGCCCACGCCAATATTCAGAAATTCATTGCTGTATTTGGGGGTTTTGGTAGACTGAGCCGTAGCCGGCAACGCCAGCACGGCACTGGCCCCCACAAGAAACAGCCCGCGAGCGGCAGAGGAGAAGTTGAGCATAGAGATGAAGGCGGGTAAAAAATGCGCCGACGGAACGCAAGTTACTTCAAGATAGTGCGTCCGGCTCACCACATCCGGGCCAAAAAGATAACCTGAGCTTCTGAAGCCAGGCCCGCCCCTGCCGGTGCACGCTTTGCCTTCGACTGGCAAGCGGTTTTTGCGCTTACGGCTCCAGCCCGGTGCCCCCGCTTTTGGGGTTTGGCACGCCGGCGCGGCCCCGGGCAAGGTGCCGGCAGAGCCGGCAATATCGCAAAAGTGCGTTTTTAAATAAAAAATTTTCTTATTGATTATCAACCACTAATGAAATATTTTAGTTATAATCGATGAATTATTCATCCAGTACCTTGCGTTACAAAGTACCTACCATACATTTGTACTGTTTCTCACCCACTACTATTTGTAACGCCCATGAAACTCGAGAACACCCAGGTTCAGATGCGCAAGGGAATCCTTGAATTCTGCATCCTGGAAATCATCGCCCGCGGCGAAGCCTACGCCTCCGACATGCTGGAGGAGCTGACTTCGGCCCGCATGATAGTGGTGGAGGGCACCCTCTACCCGCTCCTGACCCGCCTGAAAAATGCCGCGCTGCTGGACTATGTCTGGAAGGAAAGCACCAGCGGGCCACCCCGGAAATACTACACCCTGACCGACACCGGCCGCCAGTTCCTGGGCGAACTGCGCGACACCTGGGAAGAGATGGCCGCCTCCGTGGGCATCATCCGGCACAGTGCCCCGCCGAAGCCCGTTGTTTGATTACGCCGCCTTTTTCCTTCTTCACTCACCAGAATTTAAACGGCAGTTTTCCAGCCTTTAATCATGAAAAAGAACATCAGTATCAACCTGCAGGGGATTATCTTTCACATCGAGGAAGACGGCTACGACGTGCTCAGCCGCTACCTGACCGAGGTGAAGGCGCACTTTGCCCACTACCGCGGCCACGAAGACATTGTGGCCGACATTGAGGGCCGGATTGCCGAGATTTTCTCAGCCCGCCTCTCCCCTGTTCAGCAGGTAATTACCCTAGAAGACGTGGAGGCCATGACGGCCAAAATGGGCCGCGTGAGCGACTTCGCTACCGATGAGCCTCGACGCCGAAGACGTGGAAGACACCGCTACGGCCGGCAACGCCGCCTTTGGCTACGGCACCTCGTATGGCAACCCTGGCGCCTTTGGGTCGGCTGGCACGGCCACCGCGGGTGCTGCCACTGCCACGGAGCCCCGCCGCCTGTACCGCGACATGGCGCACCGCAAGGTGGCCGGGGTAGCGGCGGGCATCGCCCAGTACTTCGCCATCAACCCGGTATGGGTGCGGTTGGGCTGGATATTGCTCGTCTTTGTGCTGCCCGGCATGTTTGAGGTGTTCGACAACCACAGCCACGACGGTCATTTCCAATTCGGCGGCTGGGCCTTTCTGGCCTACGTCATCCTGTGGATAGTGCTGCCCAAGCGCTACGACGCGCCGGCCCCCAACGACGCCATGCTCAACCAGGGCCCCTTGGCCGGCCGCAAGCTGTTTCGCGACACGGGCACCGCTAAAATTGCGGGCGTAGCGGCCGGTTTGGCGGCTTACTTCAACATCGACGTGACGCTGGTGCGGGTGCTTATGCTGGCCGGCTTATTCGCCGGGGGCTTTACCCTTATGCTCTACATCATCCTGTGGATTGTCTTGCCCGAAGCCAAAACGGTTTCGGACAAGATGCGCATGCGCGGCGACGCTGTGACGCTGGAAGGCTACGACAGCAGCCTGCGTAACAACGCTTTTAGCGACGCCCCCACGACCACCAACCGGCCGGTGGGGGCGTTTGTAGAAGATGCCGCCCGGGCCTGCGCCCGCTCGTTGATTTTGTGGGCTCGGCCATCCGCATTGTGGCGGGGGTGCTGCTCACCGTTACCGGCTTCTCGCTGCTGCTCACTGCGGCCGTGTACCTGGGCGTGGCCCTGGGCCTGGTTCCCAATTCGGAGAACATTGTGTTTGGCGATGCTCCGGCCCACGTCTTTCTCAACGGCATCCCCTCCTGGGGCCTGCTGGCTGGCTTCTTTGCCTTTGCCCTCCCCGCGCTCGGCATGCTGCTCGGGGGCCTGAACCTGCTGTTCCGCCGCTCGTTCCTGCCCCGCACGGCCGGCCTGTCGCTGCTGGGCCTGTGGCTCCTGAGCATTGTGGGCGTGACCATGGCTGCGGTGCAGCAAAGCCGCCAGTTTCAGTACGATGCCGAGGTGGAGCAGTTGGAGCGGTACCCGGCCATCAGCACGCCCGTCGTCCGCCTCGATGCCCGCCGCGTAGACCGCGAATGGGAGCAGCACGTGAACGTGACCCTGGCCAGCGCCGATAGCGGCCGTGCGGTAGAAGTGCTGCGCACCCTCGGAGCCAAAGGCCCTTCGGAAGACGAAGCCCGCCGCAACGCCTTGACCTCCATCGACTACACGGTGCGCACCAGCGGCGACTCGGCCCTGGTGTTCGACGACCATTTCTCCTTCCTGCCCGGCGCCAAGTTCCGCAACCAGGAGCTCAACCTCACGCTACGCCTGCCCCGCGACCGCAGCTTCCGCCTGAGCCGCCGCTTTGCCGAAAACATGCTGGACGACGACAACTTCGTGAACAACCGCCGCCCCAACGAGCCCGAGCAGTACCAGTACCGCCTGCGCGGCAACAAGCTGGAGTGCATTGGCTGCACCGAAAAGGAATTGGGCACCACGGATAACGAGGAAGATTCCAACGTCAACATCGACATTGACACCGATAATACCGACGGCGACTCCGACGCCAGCAACAGCGGCACCACGCTCAACTACGGTGGGGCCCCGGCTTTCGACACCGATTTTGAAAGCTATGGCAGCGGCCGCCGCAACTTCGACGAAAGCGGCTTCAGCCGGGTAACCGTAGTGGGCGGCTACCGGGTGGTGCTGCGCAAGGGCGACACCTTTAAGGTAGAAGCCGGCGGCGATGAGGACATCCTCGACAAACTACGCGTGGAGCGCGACGGGAGCACGCTCACCATCCGGCCCCGCAACTCGTCGTTTTTTGGCCGCAACTGGAACCGCCGCGAAGAGAAGGTGCTCATCCACATCGATATGCCCAGCGTGGAAAAAGTTGAACTGGCCGGCAGCGTGCAGGCCGACCTCAGCGGTTTCGACCGGCAAGACCGCCTGGAAGTGGAGCAGGCTGGCGCCAGCCACCTGCGCCTCAACGGCGACTACGGCACCCTGAAAATTGAGCAGGCCGGCGCCTGCCGCACCACCGCCACCGGCCGCGCCGATGCCCTGGACCTCGACGCCGCCGGCGCCTGCGAGTTGGCCGCCGCCAACCTGCAAACCCGCATCGCCACGGTCGACGTGGCCGGCGTGTGCAAAGCCCGCCTGCACGTGACCCAAAGCATCAAGGGCGACGCCGTGGGCGCGAGCGAAATTGCCTACAGCGGCAACCCCAACAGCGCCAAGATTGACGCTACCGGCCCTTCCAGCGTGAAACGTTTGTAAGTATGGCTGTTAGCTACGGAGCCAAGGAACACCCGCATGAAGGGGGCACTATCACCCATCCGCCTTCCCCATTCCATCTTGGAATACTCGCTTCCAGCTATTTAAGTAGCCATCGCGCAACTTTCCCCGTATTATTACCTCTATAGTCCGATTACAAAGAAGTCAGGCTTGGTTTGGTGAGTGAATCACGCCTCCTTCCGGAGCCAGTCCCATGGCCGCCCCCTGCTGCAACAGGAAGGCCCGGGCTGGCTCCATTTCGTTTTTAATGGTGCCTTCGAGGATGGCTTCCATCACGGCTTCCTTCAGCTCGCCCACCTGCCGCGAAGGCTTCAGCCCAAACGTTTCCATGATGATTTCGCCGGTGATAACCGGGCGGAAGCTGCGCAGGTGGTCCTTCTCTTCCACTTCCTTGAGCTTCTCCTCCACCTGCCCAAAGTTGCGCAGGTAGCGGGCTTTACGGTCGTGGTCCTTGCTCGTGATGTCGGCCCGGCACAGCAGCATCAGCCGGTCTATGTCCTCGCCGGCTTCGAACAGCAGGCGGCGCACCGCCGAGTCGGTCACGGTTTCTTTCACCAGCGCAATGGGGCGCAGGTGCAGCCGCACCAGCTTCTGCACCATGCGCATCTCCTCGCCCTGCGGCAGCTTTAGCTCAGCGAAGATGCCCGGCACCCAGCGGGCGCCTTTGTCTTCGTGGCCGTGGAAGGTCCAGCCCACACGCTGGTCGTAACGCTTGGTGGCGGGCTTGGCGATGTCGTGCAGCACGGCGGCCCAGCGCAGCCATAGGTCGCCGCCGGCCGCGGCCACGTTATCCAGCACCTGCAGGGTGTGGTAGAAATTGTCTTTGTGGGCGTGCGTGCCCACTTTTTCAACGCCGTGCAGCTGCGCCATCTTCGGGAAGATGAGCTGCAATAGCCCCGTCTGGAACAGCAGCTTGAAGCCGTAGCTCGGCACAGGCGACTCAATTATCTTGTTCAGCTCCACCGTAATGCGCTCCTGCGACACGATTTTTATCCGGTCCTTATTCCGGATAATGGCGTCGAACGTATCCGGCTCAATATCGAAATTGAGCTGCGAGGCAAAGCGCACGGCGCGCATCATGCGCAGCGGGTCGTCGGAGAAAGTCACGTCGGGCCCCAGCGGCGTGCGGATGGTCTTGCTGGCCAGGTCCTTCATGCCGTCGTAGCGGTCTACCAGCGCCCCAAAGTCTTCGGGATTCAGGCTCAGGCCCAGGGCGTTGATGGTGAAGTCGCGGCGGGCCAGGTCTTCCTCCAGCGTGCCGGCTTCTACCTCGGGCTTGCGCGATTCGGCGCGGTAACTTTCCTTGCGGGCCCCCACAAACTCGATTTCGCCGGCTTCTTTGGTGGGCAGCATGGCCGTACCGAAATTTTTGAAGACCGTGACCCGGCCGCGGCCCGGTAGCTTGGCCCCCACGGCCTGCGCCAGCGCAATGCCGTCGCCCACGGTCACCACGTCAATGTCTTTGCTCTCACGGCCCAACGCCAAATCCCGCACGTAGCCACCTATCACATAAGCAGGCTGCCTGAGTTCCGCCGCTGCTTCGGCGATGGTTCGGAAAATGGGCAGTTCGGGCAGTTGGGGCGTCTTCATGCCCGCAAAGGTCGGTGCTATGCCTTATTGCTGCCACAAAAGGCGTCATGTCGAGCGCAGCCGAGACATCTCGCGTGTGGTAGTAACTCAATCGTCTGTCATTAATCGCCTGTCATGCTGAGCCTGCGAAGCAGCTTCTCACGGCTCAACGATTCGTGCTGACCTGATAAGATGCTTCGTGCCTCAGCATGACAGGCAGCGCGAGCGAGATGTCTCGGCTGCGCTCGACATGACTAACTGTAAACTAACAGATTGCCTTACTCCCGCACCACTTCCAGCCGGCCACCTTCGCCCAGGCGCACCACCCGCGAGGGAGCCGCGCGGGTTTCGTCGTCCTGCCGCCAGTTTACCACGTGGTCGGCCCCGCGCAAAATCGCGGCATCCACCTCTGAAAACACCGCGGGCGTGGGCTCCCCAGCCTTATTAGCCGACGTGGACACCAGCCCGTGCCCGAGGCGCCGCACCACCTTGTGGCAAAACTCGTCCTTGGTCACGCGCAGGCCCACGGTGCCGTCGGGTGCCACGAGGGCGGGCGCTACGGCCCGGCTGGCCGGCAGAATGTAGGTAGTGGGCCGGGTGTCGGCCGCGAGCAGCCTGCTCCAGCTCCTCGGGCACCTGGGCGGCATAGCGTCGGAGCATGCCCAAATCGGCCACCAGCACGATGCTGGGCTTGCCCTCGGCCCGGCCCTTGAGCTTGTAAAGCTCCTTCACGGCCGGTGGCGACTCGGCGTCGCAGCCCAACCCCCACACGGTGTCGGTGGGGTACAGAATGACTTGCTGCAGCAGCAGGGCATCGACGGCGCTATCTACTTCTTGCTGGAAAAATTTCATGGGACAGATTTATGTAGCGCGGACTTTGTAGTCCGCGTTGGCATCGTTCGTTCATACGCGGACTACAAAGTCCGCGCTACTTTATCGTCTGGCAAAGTTCCACCAAAACGCCGGCGGCACTCTTCGGGTGCACAAAGCAAACCAGCTTATTGTCGGCGCCGTGCTTGGGCTCCTCATTCAGCAGCACAAAGCCCTCGCCCCGCAGCCGCGCCATTTCGGCCCGGATATCGTCGACCTCGAAGGCCACGTGGTGAATGCCTTCGGGCTTTTTGGCCAGAAACTTCGTGATGGCACTGTCAGGCGAAGTGCCCGCCAACAGCTCAATTTTGGAGCCGCCCACCTTGAAGAAAACCGTATCGACGGCCTCGCTGGCCACGTGCTCCATCTTATAAGGAGCCACGCCCAGCAGCGTGGTGTAAAGAGCGGTGGCAGCCTCCAGGTCGTTTACGGCCAGGCCGAGGTGTTCGAGGTTGGTGAGCATAGAGAAACGAAAAAGCGGGCGCAAATGCCGCTGACCAATGAATAGACGTGGTTTTATCGAGCGTTTTGCTATACTGACAGAATTCGGCGCAATTCCTTATTTAGATTGTATCTACTTTTGTGGGACCAAAGAAAACTGATTGCCTTGGAACCGTGTTCTACAAGGGTCCAGTTATTCGCTGGCTTACCACTCTGCTTTATCGCTGCGCGCAATGCTTAAGCTCCCCATTTATCTCGATAACAACGCCACTACGCCCCTCGACCCGCGGGTACTAGAGGCCATGATGCCCTACCTGACCGAAGTATTCGGCAACGCTGCCTCCCGCAACCACCCCTTTGGTTGGGCTGCCGAGGAAGCCGTTGACTACTCGCGCGAGCAGATTGCCAAGCTCATCAACTGCGACCCCAAGGAGATTATCTTCACTTCGGGCGCTACCGAGTCGGACAACCTGGGCATCAAGGGCGTGTTTGAGATGTACAGCCAGAAAGGCAACCACGTCATCACCGCCACCACCGAGCACAAAGCCGTGCTCGACACCTGCAAGCACATCGAGAAGCTCGGCGGCCGCGTGACCTACCTGCCCGTGAACGAGCAGGGCCTCATCAGCCTCGAAGAGCTCGAAGCCGCCATGACGCCGGAGACCATCTTGGTCACCATCATGTACGGCAACAACGAGACCGGCACGATTCAGCCCATCCGCGAAATCGCCCGGATTGCCCACAGCCACGGCGCCCTGTTTATGACCGATGGCACCCAGGCCGTAGGTAAGATTCCGGTCGACGTGATGGCCGACGGCATCGACATCATGGCCTTCACGGCTCACAAAATGTACGGCCCCAAGGGGGTAGGTGCCCTTTACGTGCGTCGTAAGAACCCCCGGGTTAAAGTGACCGCCCAGATGGACGGTGGTGGCCACGAGCGCGGCATGCGCTCCGGCACCCTCAACGTGCCCGGCATCGTGGGCTTGGGCAAGGCTTGCGAGCTGGCTCAACTCGAAATGGCCGCCGACACTGCTCGCCTGAGCGCCATGCGCGACCGCCTCGAAAAGGAATTGACCACGCTGGAAGAAAGCTACGTGAACGGCTCAATTGAGCACCGCCTCCCTCACGTTACCAACATCAGCTTCAAGTATGTGGAAGGCGAAGGCCTGATGATGGGCGTGAAAGACCTGGCGGTTTCGTCGGGCTCGGCGTGCACGTCGGCTTCTTTGGAGCCCAGCTACGTACTCAAGGCCCTGGGCCTGAGCGACGACCTGGCGCACTCCTCCCTACGCTTCGGCCTGAGCCGCTTCACCACCGACGAGCAAATCGACTACGCCATCGGCCACGTAAAAGAAGCCGTAACCAAGCTCCGCGAAATGTCGCCCCTGTGGGAGATGTTCAAGGATGGCGTCGACCTCAGCAAAATCGAGTGGGCGGAACACTAAGGAGTCTCTTGTTGCTGGTTGCCGGTTTCTTGTTTTTTGATACCTCAACTGCTAGCCCCGACACCAGAACGACAACAAGAAACAAGTAACAAACAACTAGAAACGCAAAAAATCATGGCTTACTCCGATAAAGTAATTGACCACTACAGCAACCCCCGCAACGTGGGCACGCTGGACAAAAGCAAGAAGAACGTAGGCACCGGCCTCGTGGGCGCGCCTGAGTGCGGCGACGTAATGCGCCTGCAGATTGAGGTAGACGAAGCCACTAACACCATCACCGACGCCAAGTTTAAGACCTTCGGCTGCGGCTCGGCCATTGCGTCGTCGTCGCTCGCTACCGAGTGGCTGAAAGGCAAAACCGTAGATGAGGCCCTGGCCATCGACAACATGGAGATTGTGGAAGAACTGGCCTTGCCGCCCGTGAAAATTCACTGCTCGGTGCTGGCTGAGGATGCCATCAAATCGGCCATCTCGGACTACCGCGTGAAGAACGGCCTGCCCGCTTTGGAGCTGGCGCATCACTAGTCTTTAATGAGGAATGAAGAATGAGGAGTGAGGAATTGGTCGTTGGGCTAATTCTTCACTCCTCATTCTTCATTCCTCATTCTTTATTACATGACCGACGAATTTGAAGCAGCGCGCCTGCAACGTGAGATTCAGCAGTACCTGGGCTTAACGCCGGAGCAATTGCGGTTTGAGTTTCGGGAAGTAGAAGGGCTAACCCGCCTCGACCTGATAACGGTGAACCCGCGTCACCATCAAAACTTCCTGTTTCGCTACGAAACGGGCCGCGACGAGGTAGAATGCCTGCAGAAGATGCTGGACTATGTGAAGCGTTTCCGCGACACCGAAAGCTCCTACACGCTGCAATGGCGCTCCCGCGGCGACCGGGAGCTGCAAACCTCTTATTTCCGGGCGCACAACGTATATGAGGCGCTGGACAAGCTGTACTTCGGCCGCGACCTGAACGCCATTACGGTTTTCAGCGTGGTGCTAAACCCCAGTTCGTAACAGCCGCCGCTGCTTATAAAGGGCGAGTGAACAAATGGAGTAAAATCCTTGTTTATAATTTGTCTAAATTGCGCCTCCGATTATTCTATAAGATTGGGCGCGACACAGCCCTCCTACTGCCATGATTACCGTTTCTGATAAAGCCAAAGAGAAAGTGGCGCGCCTGATTCAAGACGCGAACCTCGATGAGACTTACCGCCTGCGCGCCTCTGTGGCCGGCGGCGGCTGCTCTGGCCTGAGCTATAAGCTGGACTTCGACAACGAGGTGCGCCCCATGGACCAGGAGTTCGAAGACAAAGGCGTGCGCGTAGTGGTCGACATGAAAAGCTTCCTCTACCTGGCCGGCACCGAGCTGGACTTCTCCGACGGCCTCAACGGCAAGGGCTTCCAGTTCAACAACCCCAACGCCTCGCGCGAGTGCGGCTGCGGCGAGAGCTTCTCTGTCTAAACCACGGATTCATCCGGATTTATCGGATTGCACGGATTTTGTAGCCAGCCCCGTTGGGATGAAAACCGGTTGATTGATAATAAAAAAGGCCACTCAGTTGAGTGGCCTTTTTTCATGAATCTGTGTGATAAGTCGATTCTTTGCTATTGTCATCGCTTGCGAAGGACCTTATTACGGCTGGAGCTCCGCTGAATACGCGCCGTTCCATAGTGACAAGGTCTTTCGCACGCTCAGGATGACAGCCGTTTTGAAGTATTAAACAGCTTCGTCAAGTAAGCAGCATACAGCCCAACTTGGGGGCGTCTACAAAATCCGTGGAATCCGTTAAAATCCGCGCCAATCCGTGGTCTGGATTACTCCTTCTCGAATTTGGCTATCACCCGGCCGGTTGAGGTTTGTAGTTCCAGCAAGTAAACGCCAGGGGCAAGCGAACCAATGGCCAACTGGGATATGCCTGCTTCTGTGGTGCCGCGCAGCAGGGTCCGGCCCAATTGGTTGACTACCCGGTAAGGGGTAGCCGCGTCGGTAATCAAGCTAATAGCACTGTTCGCGGGGTTTGGGTAGAGCAGGACTTTGGCCGCTGCACCGACTCTAGCTACGGTTGCCACGGCCGAGTAGCTGATTTTGCCGTCGGCATCCATCTGGCGCAGGCGGTAGTAGAGCGTACCAGCCGGGGCTGATTGGTCGAGGGCTGTGTAAGCTGTGGCCTGGGTGCTGTTGCCTTGGGCTGCTTGTTTGGCTACCGTGGCAAAGTCACGGCCATCGAGGCTGCGCTGCACCTCGAAGAAGGCGCTGTTTTTCTCGCTGGCCGTCGCCCATTTTATCGTCACTGCCTGGTTGGGCTGGCGCTGGGCCGTGAACCGGCTGAGCACTACGGGCAGCGGATTGAGAGCGGCCCCGAAGGTGGTGTTTTCGTTGGTGGCACCCAGGGCAAACGTAGCGGCATTGGCCAACGAGCCGATGGGGGCCGAGGTAAGGGTACCGGGCACCCACGCGGCGCCGGCGCCGCTGCCCGCGCCCGTGCTCCCCGAGCGGCCGAAGCTCTGCCAGTCGAGGCCAGGGGTTTTGGCGGCTATCACCAAGCCAGCATCGGTGGGGTCGTTCACTCCGTCGTCAGTCCCGAAGCTGAGGGTAACGGTGCCGCTGGCATTGCCCGGGGTAGCGTTGGAGGAACTCAGGGAATACGAACGAATATGCGACACCCGCTTGAGGGGTACGCCGCCCAGCAAGTTGGTCGGTGCCAGGTTCTGGCCGGGGTTGCCTTCCAGCAGCTCGGCCGTGTAAGTGCTGGCAGCCGTTTGGCTGCTGATGTCAAGCGTTAAAGAGCGCCGCCCTGCCCCCTTACCCACGGGAAAAGTAACGGATGAAGCACCGGGACCAGTCACTCGTGCAAGCGGGCCATCAATAAAGGTGTTCTCGTTGGCGGTGCTTATGGTGGCGGCAGCGCCTAAGGTCAGCAGGTTCGTTGCCGTGGTGGTAACCTTGCCACTGCTGAGCGTGAGGGCATTATTCAGGGTGATGGGCCGGCGAAGCGAGACGCCCATGGGGTTGGCTACCGTCACCTTCACATTGTCGCCAAACGTGAGGGCTCCGGCCCCGGCGGTGCCGCCGATTACCTGTGGGGCGCTGCCATTGAACTGCAGGGTGGTCGCGCTGGCTGGATTGAAGGCAAGCGTGCTGCCACTGTTTACCAGCAGGTTGCCTTTTATGTTGACTCCCCCGATTGCATTGATGGCAATGGTTCCTTTCGTAATAATCAGGTCGCCGCCAAACGTGACCGGATAAGTTGCGGTGCCGGTATTGGTGAAGGTGATGCTGTATTCAAAAGTGCCATAGGTTCGGCCGCTGAAGGGCACCTGTATGTAGCCGGTGGGGGCAAATAAGTAGTGGCTGGCCGGCTCAAACACGGTGATGCTGTTGGGCTGGTTCAAGGCAAACGGGGCCGAACCCGCGTACTGCTCGTAGCGCGCCCCGTTGCGAAACACCACGGAATTTTGCAGAGCGGTAACGGAACCAAAGGCAGTTCCAGCGAAATTCTGCCCACCCGTGAATACGCTGCCGCTAACAAACTCGATGCTGGACATGCCGCTGCCCTGCAAACGGTGCTCAGCCTTAACATTATATTGCCCTTCAAAAGATAAGTTTCCTGCTATGATAGCCGCTGCGCCGGTCTTCAACTGCATAATAAGACCCGCATCCACGGTGCTCGAGTTAGTAACAGTTAGACTTGAGCCGGCAGCAATCATAAAATCGGCTCCGGACACCAGGTTATCAATATTTAGCGTGCGGCTGCTTTCGTTGGCGAACGTGGCTTTTACATTTCCAATAAACTGCAGCTGACCGATGGTCTCACCCGTGGGAAAATCCAGAGCGACGGCAACGGAAGGCGTCAGGGCACCGTCAAACACGAGCACATCGTTGGGCTGCGGCAAAGTCCGGTCAGGCTGCCAGTTTTGAGGCGTCGACCACTTGGTATCTGCTCCTGCGCCAGTCCAAGTGTACGTGGTAGCTGGCAGAGCAAGCACGTGAATGGGCGCCGCCTCCGGGCTTATGCATTTTGCTTTCTCATGCCGAACCTCGCTTTTGGGTGTTGCGCCGGCCGCCTGAGGCACCAGAAAGCTCAGGTAAAGGACGGCGCAACGGTTAAACTTATGTAATACAACGGTGGAAATGTTATGCATAGAAAGCGGTTTAGGTTTATTAGAATATCAGGAGGCAGGCCGGTAAGAGCACCACAAGCTTTTGAATAGCTTATTCGGATAGCCCAATAATTATATGGTATTCAAAAGTTCCGCCCCGCCTGATATATTTCTATTTTTACAAACACCTACACGTGCTACAAACGAGTGTGATGAACAACAACTTCACTGCCAGCCCCCCGGTAAGGCAGCACGATTAAATTCGGAAATTGTTCAATTTTATTGTCCAGCTGCCGAAATCAAAACACGCTCACTTCCTGACTTTTTACGCAGCTTAAAGCCGCCCTTACTTATTGGGCCCCGACGTAAGCCGGCCAGGGGATGAGTTGCTGGAGCAGACGCATTCAACCCAGCGTTAAAGCGCAGCTTCTTCGAAGCAGCCATCAGCTGGGCAGGGAGGCAGCGGCATGCCAACCGTACCCTCGGCTCAACAGGGCAAAAGCAAAAGAGCAGAGTCCCGGTAAGCGGGGGCTCTGCTCTTTTGCGCTGCTTCCTCATTCTCTCACAAACCAGTCCTGAGGGCTAAGCTATTCTCGCAGAGAAGCGTGAGGGCTGGTCTGCTGGCTCAGCT
This sequence comes from Hymenobacter humi, assembly GCF_042665855.1. Classification (NCBI taxonomy): domain Bacteria; kingdom Pseudomonadati; phylum Bacteroidota; class Cytophagia; order Cytophagales; family Hymenobacteraceae; genus Hymenobacter; species Hymenobacter humi. The sequence goes on from NZ_JBHTEK010000001.1 coordinate 3,652,594, forward strand.
CCAGCGGCTGAGAAACTGCAGGAAGGTGTCTTTGTACTGGTCGCCCACCGGGATGGTGACGGCGCCAATCTGAACGGTGAGGCGGCGCACGGCCTCGATTTTGTCCAGTGCCACTATAAACGAGCGGTGGATGCGCATAAAGCGCCGGGTGGGCAGTTTCTCCTCCATGGCCTTGAGGCTCATGAGGGAAAGCAGGGCGCGGGGCGAGCTTTTGAGGTGGACTTTGACGTAGTCCTTGAGGCCTTCCACGTAGAGAATGTCGCTCAGGGCCACGCGCACCAGCGGTACTCGGCTTTCAGGAACAGGTATTCTTCTTCCTCGGCGCCGTTCGAAACTGGCGCCACGGCGTGCTGAGCAATCAGCTCGGCGTAGGCGCGGCCTTGCCGGCGGCCCGCAGAAACTCCTCGTAGTTGAAGGGCTTTACGAGGTAGTCGAGGGCATCGACGCGGTAGCCCTCGAGGGCGTACTGGCTGAAGGCGGTGGTGAAGATGACGCGCGGGCCGGTGGGGCCCAGCACCCGGGCCAGCTCCAGGCCGTTGAGCTCCTGCATCTGGATGTCGAGGAAAGCCAAGTCGACGGTGCTGGGGTTTTCATGCAGGTACTTCAGGGCTTCCACGGCGCTGCCGAAACGGCCCACTAGCTCCAGAAACGGGGTTTTCTGAACGAATGACGCTACCAGGCCCAGGGCCAGGGGCTCGTCGTCGACGGCGATGCATTTGAGGGGCGGCAGGCTACTCATGCGACGTGCAAGGTTAAATGAACCCGAAACTCGTTGGCGGGCGTATGGTCGTCGACCAGCAGATTGAACTGGCCAGGGTACAGCAAATCGAGGCGGCGGCGGGTGTTGGCCAGCCCAATGCCGTTGCTGCCGGCCAGGTCGGTAGAGGGCAGCGCGAGGCGGGTGTTGCGCACTTCCAGCTCCAGTACATTGGGCGCGGGCTGGCGCAGGGCCACGTAAATTGAGCTGGATTGGGTGGCCGCCACGCCGTGCTTAAAGGCATTTTCGAGAAAGGGCAGCAGCAGCATGGGGGCCACCGGCACGTCCTGCATGGGCTCGGGCCGCTCGAAGGTGACGGTCACCCGCTCGTCGAGCCGGAGCTGCATCAGCGTGATGTAGTCCTGCACGAAGGCAATTTCCTGGCTCAACAGTGTGAAGCCGCCGGCGGTGTCGTAGAGCACGTAGCGCATCATGCGCGAGAGCCGGTGAATGGCCGTGCGGGCCTGTTCGCCGTCGAGCAGCGTGAGGGCGTAGATGTTGTTGAGGGTGTTGAAGAAGAAGTGCGGATTGATTTGCGCCTTCAGCACCGACAGCTCGGAGCTGACCCGCTGCTGCTCGAGCTCCTGCCGGGCCTCGGCGTCTTTCTGCCACTTCTGCACCACCGTGATGCTCGTGCTGATGCCCAGCACAAACATGGTGGTGAGCAGGCCCATGGTGTCGATGCGCGGGCCAGTGCGGGCCAGCCGGGGGCGGCCGGCCGCGGCCTGAAATGCCTTGTCCATGAGTTCGGGCAGGTTCAGGGCCGATTCCAGAAACCTGCTGAAAAACAGCACGGCCGCGGTGGTGCCCACCAGGGCCAGTACAAACAGCCCGGTGCGCCCCTGAAACAGGAGCTTCGGCACGCTCACTTTGGCCGTGAGGTAGAACGTGGCCACCCAGGCGCAGAACATTAGCCCCTGCTTGAGCCAGAACTGCGGGGGCATGACGAGCCGGCCCGTGAGCGGCTGAAACAACAAAAACGTGAGCCCGAACAACCCCCACACCAGCACGTGAATGAGCGGGGTGAGGAAGCGCCGGGGAGTGAGGTCGGCCATAAAAAAGTAAGATTCAAAGCAAACATACCAACGCCCCGCACCCCAAATCCTCCCAAACCGACCGCAAGCAACATTGTGTCGACCACGGGGAAGGTTTTATCGGTCGGCCCAGAACGAAAACTCCCCTCCTTTTTTAAGGAGGGGACGTTGCCGCGCCCGCGGCAACTGGGGTGGTTTCCCTCATTGAACGATGGATGAACGGCTCCTATACGATTCCAGCCCAACTCGTTCCGGCGCCCGTCGTTCGGGCATCGTTCAACGAGGGCAACCACCCCCGTTTGAGCTAAAGCTCAAACATCCCCTCCTCAACTGAGGAGGGGAGCTCAACTTATTAACCCCGAACTTGCGGCCATGATTCGCCCGCTTCTGCTGCTGCTTTTGCTCCTCTCCGTTGCTCCCACCGCCCCGGCCCAGCCCCTCCCCGACTACGCCAGCTACCCCGTTTACCACGGCCCCGACCTGGGCCTGACCTGGCGCGGCGCCCAGGCCACCCTCCGCGTGTGGGCCCCCACCGCCGAAGCGCTGCATCTGCGCCTGTACGCCGCAGGCACGGGCGGCGCCCCGCTGGCCGAGCACCCCATGCGCAAGGCCGAAGCGGGCACCTGGACTTACACCCTGCCCGCCGGCACTACCGGCTTCTACACCGTGCAGGCCACCATCAAAGGCCGGAAAATGGCCGAAGTGGCCGACCCCTACGCCCACGCCGTGGGTTTGAACGGGCAGCGCGGCGCCGTGCTCAACCCCGCCACCGCGCAGCCACCCGGCTGGAGCGAGGACCTGCGCCCGGCCCTGAAGCAGCCCACCGACATCGTGATTGGCGAAGTGCACGTGCGCGATTTGAGCATGCACCCGCAGTCGGGCATCCGGCAGAAGGGCAAGTTTCTGGGCGTGGCGCAGCTGGGCACCCGCGGCCCTGGCGACGTGAGCACCGGCCTCGACCACCTCGTGGAGCTGGGCCTGACCCACGTACACCTGCTGCCCACCAACGACTTTGCGTCCATCGACGAAGCCGCGCCCGCCAGCGCCAACCGCTACAACTGGGGCTACGACCCGCTGAACTACACCGTGCCCGAGGGCACCTACGCCACCGATGCCGCCGACCCGGCCGTGCGCATCCGCGAGTTCAAGCAGGCGGTGGAAAACCTGCACAGCCAGGGCCTGCGCGTGGTGCTCGACGTGGTGTACAACCACACCGCCAACGCCGCCCGCAGCGCCTTCGAGCAGGCCTGGTGCCCGGCTACTACTACCGCCACAACCCCGACGGCTCGCTCTCCGATGCCGCTGCCTGCGGCAACGAAGTGGCCTCCGAACGGCCCATGGTGCGCAAGCTCATCGTGGAATCGGTGGCGTACTGGGCCCGTGAGTACCACGCCGACGGCTTCCGCTTCGACCTGATGGGCGTGCTCGACATTGAAACCATGCGCGCCGTGCGCGTGGCCCTCGACCTGCAGGACCACAGCATTTTCGTGTACGGCGAGGGCTGGACCGCCGGCCCCTCGCCCCTGCCCGAAACCCGCCGCGCCGTGAAAGCCAACATGCCCAGGCTGCCCCGCATCGCCGCCTTCGGCGACGAGCCTGCGCGACGGCGTGAAGGGCCACTACGCCCGCCAAAACGAGCCGGGCTTTGCCAGCGGCCAGCCGGGCCTGGAGGAAAGCGTGAAGTTCGGCATCGTGGCCGCCACCCAGCACCCGCAGCTCAATTACACCAAGGTCAATTACTCGAAAGCGCCCTGGGCTACTTCCCCGTCCCAGGCCATCAACTACGTGGCCTGCCACGACGACCGGGTGCTCTGGGACAAGCTCACCGTGGCCAACCCCGGTGCTTCCGAAGCCGACCTTATCAAGATGGATTTGCTGAGCAACACCATCGTATTCACCTCACAGGGAGTGCCGTTTTTGCCCGTGGGCGATGAATTTCTGCGCACTAAAGGCGGCTCACACAACTCTTATAACCAGCCGGATAGTGTAAACCAGGCTCGACTGGGCCCGCAAGGCTAAGTACCAGTCGGTGTTTGAGTTCTACCGCCGCCTCATCGCCCTGCGCCGGGCCCACCCTGCCTTCCGCCTGCCCACTACTGAGCTGATTCAGCAGCACCTGGAGTTCTTGCCCAACCTGCCCGCCGGCACCATTGCCTACCGCCTGAAAGACCACGCCGGCGGCGACAAGTGGCAGCACATTGTGGTGCTGTTCAATGGCAACCGCACGGCGGTGAACATGCCCATTCCGGATGGAAAATACACGGTGGTTTTGCGCGGCGACCAGCTCAACGAAAAGGGCCTCGGCAAAGCGGAACAAGCTGGCGCCGCCTTGCAGGTACCAGCCAACTCCGCCATGATTCTGGTGCAGTAGCGGGGCGAGGGCTTGGGCAGGGCCCGAAGTTAGCCATTATTCGGAGCCGGGCCAGCGTTGCAGAGGCGGCAACAGCCTTTGCCTGAGGCAGACTGTGAATAAAAGGGTAGAACGAAATCTAATACCTCACAGCCCGCGTTATACCCTGAGCCTTTACTTAGCCTGCGCCATGAAACGAGTCGTCACCCTCACCCTCAACCCGGCCATCGATAAGAGTACCTCGGTGCCCCGGCGGTGCCCGAGCAAAAGCTCCGATGCGAGCAACCCAAGGTGGAGCCCGGCGGGGGCGGCATCAACGTGGCCCGGGGCCTGAAGCGGCTGGGGCTGAATTCCCAGGCCGTGTTCGTGGCCGGCGGCCCTCCCGGCGAGATACTAAAGCAGCTCATGGCGCGCGAAGGCATCGACCAGCACCCCGTGCCCACCGAGGCCTGGACCCGCGAAAACTTCACCGTGGTAGATGCCTCCAACAACCAGCAGTACCGCTTCGGCATGCCCGGCACCGAGCTCATTGCCAGCGAGCAGGCGCAGGTGCTGGCCACCCTGGCCGGCCTCGACCCCGTGCCCGACGTGCTAGTGGCCAGCGGCAGTCTGCCCCCGGCGTAGCGCCCGAATTTATGGGCGAAATTGCCCGTTGGGCCAGCCGCGTCGGGGCCAGGCTCATTGTTGACACCTCGGGCGAGCCCCTGCGGCAAGCGGTTGAGGAAGGCGTGTACCTGCTCAAGCCCAACCTGGGCGAGCTGGCCATGCTGGCCGGTACCGATGCCCTCGACAGCGAATCGGCAATAGCAGCGGCCCGGTCCATCATCCAGGCCGGCAAGTGCGAAATCGTGGTGGTTTCGCTGGGCGCGGCGGGGGCCTGCTTTGTCACCCGCGATGCGGAGGAGCACATTGCTGCCCCCGCCGTAAAAAGCGCAGCACCGTGGGCGCCGGCGACAGCATGGTGGCCGGCATGGTGTACGCGCTGTGCCAGGGCCGCCCCGTGCGCGAGGCGGTGCGCATGGGCGTCGCCTGCGGCTCGGCCGCCACCATGAACTCCGGCACCGAGCTGTTTCACGCCCGCGATGCCGAGCGGCTGTTTCAGTGGCTGCTTCAGAATATGCCGCAGCCCGCGCCAGCTCATTGAGCTGACAGCTAAGGTCTAACGGTCATGTAGAGCGCAGCATTCGTACAAAAAGAGTAAACCCACTCGTTTGTCATACTGAGAAGAGCGAAGCATCTTCTCACGCCTGAACCGTTCGTTGGTTAGAAGATGCTTCCTTCGTCAGGATGACAGGCAATTGATTCCCTTTTAGCTCCTTGCTGATACTCAAGCATTCCGAATGCGCCAAGGCACAGCCCTACTAGCGCCGGCCCACGCTGCGCTTGGCCGGGGCTGGGGCCGGTGCCGCGCTTTTTGGCGCCTGCGAAGCTGGCTAGCTTCACTATGTTGGGCTTGTCGAAGGTGTTGTAATCGTTGATGTTGGCAGAAGTCAGAATGCAGCCCGTCACGTTTTTCCAGTTCACGCCGGCCAGCGCGGTTTCCAGCTTCAGGGCCTTGTGTGGGTCGAGGTTTACCAAGGAAATGTGAACGGCGCCCCGGTCAGCAGCACGTCAGCTTTCAGTACCTTGTTAGCGGCCACCGCGGCGGCCAGCGGCTGGCCGCCGCCCACAAACACCTGCACCTTGCCAGGGCTTCCACCCGCTGAGCCTTGGCATCGAGGCGGGAAAGCTGGCGCGGCGAGAGCGTAAACTGCACGGTTTGGCGGGCGCCGGGCGCCAAGTTTATCCGCCGGAAGCCTTCGAGGGCGTGCCGGGCTACGCGGCCCGAAGCGCCGGCGTGGCGCACGTAGAGCTGCACCACCTCGTCGCCGGCGCGGGCGCCGGTGTTTTGCACATCCACGCTCAGGCGCACTGGCTGGCCAGTGGCGGGTTTCGAGAGCACTTTCAAGTTACTATACTTGAAGGTGGTATAGCTCAGGCCGTGCCCGAACGGAAACAGCGGCTCGCCGGTGAAGTAGCGGTAGGTGCGGCCTTCCATGCTGTAGTTGTCGAAGGCCGGCAGCTGGGTTTCCGACTTGTAGAACGTCACGGGCAGGCGGCCGGCGGGGTTGTAGTCGCCAAAGAGCACGTCGGCTAGGGCCGTGCCGGCGGCTTGCCCGCCGTACCAGCTGTTGAGGATGGCCGGCAGGTTGGCCGCCTCCCAGGGCGTGGCAATGGCGCTACCCGTCATCAGGGCCAGCACCACGGGCTTGCCCGAGCTGTGCAGCACCTTCAGCAGGTCGGTTTGCACCTGCGGCAGGCCGATGGTGGTGCGGTCGCCGCCGCTGAAGCCGGGCACCTTCACGTTCATCTCCTCCCCTTCGAGCTTGGGCGAGATGCCGCCGACAAACACGATGGCGTCGGCGTCTTTCACCCGGGCCAGGATGTTGGCCGCGTTCATGGGCACCACTTTCGCCCCCGTAAACTTGAGGATGGTGCGGCGGTCTACCTGGTAGTACTCCAGGCGCAGGTTCAGCTTTTGGCCGGCCGTCACGTTCAGCACGTGCTGGTTGGTGGAGAAGCCGCGGCCCTTCCAGGCGTCGATGACCAGCTTGTCGTCCACGAACAGCCGGTAGGCGTCGTCGCCGCTGATTTGCAGAGCCAGCTCCTCGGTGGTGGATGGGGTGAACGTGGCCTGGTAGCGGGCCGAAAAATTCTCGGCGGGCAGGCCCGGCGCCACTTCCATCTTCACGTTGGCCAGGTAGCGGTCGAGGCCGGCTTCCTGGCGGGTCACCACGGCCGGGCCTTCCAGGTTGGTGCCTTTGAAGTATTCGGCCTTGAAGCCCGGCTGGCCCTGGAACGCCAGGTTTTTGTTGATGTCGAGCGGCTCGTACACGGTATTGCTGGCGTAGTCCACGCCCTGCAGGTACACCACCTCGGTGCCCTTTCCGGCCTTCGCCCGGATGCCTTCGAGCGGCGTCACGATGTCGGTGGGAAAGCCGTTGTAGTTGCCGAGCTGCACGCTTTCGTTGTCGGCGTTGGGGCCGAGCACCGCAATTTTCCGCATGTTTTTGCGCAGCGGCAGCGTGTTCTTGTCGTTTTTGAGCAACACCACCGACTCGCGGGCCATCTTGAGGGCGTGGGCCTGGTGCGGCGCGCTTTCCACCACGCTCATCGGAATCCGGGCGTACTTCACGCGCTCCACCGGGTCGAACATGCCCAGCTGAAAGCGGATTTTGTAGAGGCGCTTCACCGAGGTGTTGAGCTGTTGCTCGGTGATGAGCTTCTTCTGCACCGACTCCAGCAGCGAGTTGTAGGTGAACAGCTTGCCGGTGGCACATTCCAGGTCGGTGCCGTGCAGCACGGCGTTGGCGGCCGCGGTGGCCGCGTCGGGGTCGGTTTTGTGGTGCTGCCAGAAGTCGTTCAGGCCGTCGCAGTCGGAGGTCACGTAGCCTTTGAACTTCCACTTGCCGTAGAGAATGTCGTTCATCAGCTTGTCGGAGCCGCAGCAGGGCTGGCCGGCGTAGGCGTTGTAGGCGCACATCACGCCGGCCACCTTGGCGTCCACTATCAGGTCGCGGAAGGCCGGCAGGTAGGTGTCCCAGAGGTCGTAGTCGCTGATTTGGGCGTTGAACTCGTGGCGCGACGACTCCGGCCCGCTGTGCACCGCAAAGTGCTTGGCGCAGGCCGTAATTTTCAAATACTTTGGGTCGTCGCCCTGAAAGCCGCGCACCAGCGCCGAGCCCAGTTGGCCGGTCAGGTAGGGGTCTTCGCCGTAGGTTTCCTGGCCGCGGCCCCAGCGCGGGTCGCGGAAGATGTTGATGTTTGGCGTCCAAAAGGTAAGGCCCTGGTAGATGCCCCGCTCGCCGCGCCGCACGTACTCCTGGTGTACGGCCCGCGCCTCGTCGGAGGTCATGGTGGCCATTTGCAGCATGGCGTCTTTATCAAACGTCGCGGCCATGCCGATGGCCTGCGGAAACACCGTCGTTTTCATACTGGTGCGGGCCACGCCGTGCAGGGCCTCGTTCCACCAGTTGTAGGCCGGGATGCCCAGCCGGTCGATGGCCGGCGAGGCATTTAGCATCTGCGACACCTTTTCGGGCAAGGTCAGGCGGCCCACCAGGTCATCCACGCGCTGGTCGATAGGCAGGTCGGGATTCTGAAACGGATATTCGGCAGTTGGGCCCGACGCGGGGGAGCAGTCGACTGGGCCCCGCTGCTGAGCAGGAGCAGGCCGAGTAAGGCAGTAGCGAGCTTCATAAAAAAGGAGGATGGGAGTAAAGAGTCTATCAGTTTGGGGGCCGCCGCGTTTCCGGCTTCCGGGCTTTGGGCAGCTGCACCGGGCGCGTGGCGTTTACTCGAAGCGCACCCAGTCCACTTCCACGGTGGCCGCCGGGGACTTGGGCGCCACGAACAGCGCGTGCGTGCCGGGCCTGATGGCCCGGACCGGGGCTTTCACTTCCTGCCAGGCGCTGCCCTTGGGCACGGTCACTTCGGCCACCACGGGGCCCGCCGCGTTATCCAGCCGGATTTGCAGGGTGGCGCCGGCGGCCGATGTGCCCCGCAGCGAAACGGCTTTCACCTTTTGGGGGCCAAACGCGACGCCGTTGTACTGCACCCAGCCGGCGCCGCCGGCGAAGACCGTTTTCCACCCCGGAAGGTATTGGCCGTGTCCAGAAAAGCAATGGCCGCGCCCTGCTTGCTCAGGCGGCTGTAGCGGTCGATTTGGATTTTCTGGCGGGCATCGGTCAGGCCCACGCCACGCAGGGTGGGTGTCACCTTCCGAATTGAGCCGTCGGCCGCGAAGGACAAGCTGTCGATTCGAACCGAGCGGTTCTTGTCGAATTTTGGCGACAAGTCGTTGTGGTGGTAGAACAGGTACCACTGGTTGTTGAACTGTAGCAGGGAGTGGTGGTTGGTCCAGCACCCCGTCGGCGACTCGTCCATAATCACGCCCTTCACCGTGAACGGCCCTAGCGGGCTGGTGCTGGTGGCGTATTCGAGGCGCTCGGTTTTGTTGGCTACGTGCGGGTACGTGAGATAGTAAATACCCTTGCGCTCAAACAAATACGGGCCTTCCTTCAAACCCTTGGTGGGTAGCTCCCCGAGGGTTTTAGGCTCCGAAGCCAGCTCCAGCATGTTCTCCTTCAGCTTGGCCCCGTAGATGTTGCCCTGCGACCAGTATAGGTACGCCTGGCCGTCTTTGTCGATAAACACGTTGGGGTCGATGCCGCGCACGCCCTTGATGGGCAGCGGCTGCGGCACAAACGGGCCGGTGGGCTTGTCGGCCACGGCCACTCCAATGGTGAAGCCTTTGCTGATGGTCGTATCGCGGGGGTAGTCGGGAAATAGAAGTAGTACTTGCCGTTGCGGAACACGCAGTCGGGCGCCCACATGCTGTAGCTGTCGGGCTTCACCCAGGGCACCTTGTTTTGGGTGACGATGACGCCATGGTCGGTCCAGTCAGTGAGATTGGCCGAGGAAAACACGTGGTAGTCCTCCATGACAAACCAGCCGGCCCGGCCGTGCCCGGGAGTGGCCCGAATATCGTGCGAGGGGTACACGTACACCCGGCCACCGAACACCCGCGCCGTGGGGTCAGCGGTGAACTGGTTGGTAATAAACGGATTTTGGGCGTGGGCCGACGGCAGGCCAAAGAAGGTCAGAGCCGTCAGCAGCGCGTAATTCGTAAGGTTGCGCATGGGGTAGTGAGGTTAGGGAGCACGGGTAAAGGCTTACTCGTTCAGGTGGTCGGCGAAGCGGAAATAGTCGAAGTCGGCGCACCCGCCCGCCGCTTGGGTAGCGTAGTTGAAAAGGGCAAACCGGTAGCCCATGAAGTGCGGCAGCGTGTAGGCCATTTTGAGCGGTTTGCCCACGGGCTGCCAGGCTTTGCCGTCGAGGCTGTAGAAGAAGGTGGCCACGTCCTTGCGGTCCCGGAAGTCGCACTCGATTTTGAAATATACCTTGTCCTGGCGCAGCGGGAGGCGCTGCAGCTCCACCGGCTTTTCCGACTCGGCGCTGACCATCACAATGCCCTTCGCCCCTTGGCTGGCCTGCACGCCCACCAGGCCGTAGCGCTTCTGCAGCACCCCCAGCCCGGCAAAATCGCCGGGTTGCAAATGCGCCACGTCCAGGGCCGTGGTGCCGGCGCACACCGGGCCAATAGTGCGCTGCGTCAGGGTGTTGCGGGCCAGCAGGAACGACGTGTCCACCCGCCCGGTCTGCAGGCGCAGGTAGCCGGGGCGCTTCGTGACGGACCAGCGCTGGTTGTCGGGGTTGTGGTTCCACTGCCACACCAGGGGCAGCGCCGGCTCGCCGGTTCGGCGCGTAAACTCATCGGAGGCCACCAGGCCCGGCAGCAGGCTTTTGTTGGCGGGCAGGGGCAGCGTTTCGGGCACTTTGCCGGCCGGGCTGCCCAGCACGGGCCAGCCCCCTCCCACTGCACCGGCAGCAGGTACGGAATGCGGCCCACGGCCCCAAAATCGCGGAACAGGTAGGAATACCACCGGCCGTCGGGCGTGTCGATGAGGCCGCCCTGGGCCACGCCCAGGTCTTGCAGGGCCACCCGGCCTTCGTAGGGTCCGGTAATCTTGTCGGCCCGGTGCACGATGACCGTGCGCATGCCGCCGCGCGGCCAGGCAATGTTGAACAGGTAGTACTTGCCGTTGACCTTGAACAGCTGCGAGCCTTCGGCCGGCAGGTTGATGTTGGGGCCGGCGGGGGCGCTGGCGTTCTCGATGATGACCTGCGGCGTGGTGCCCGGCTTCAGCCCCGACACGTCGGCCGTAAGCTCGGCCAGCTGCAGCTTGCCCTGGCCGTACACCATGTACACGCGGCCATCGTCGTCAAAAAACAGCGAATGGTCGTGCAGGCTGGGCCGGAAGGACACCGCCTTCCAGGGCCCTTTTTCAATGTTTTTGGTCGAATACACGTGGGTTTTGCCGGTGGTCTGGGCAAACGTGCTCACGTAGTACGTGCCTTGGTGGTAGCGCAGGCTGCTGGCCCACGAGCCCCGCCCGTAGGTGCTCTTGCCGTTGGCCAGCGCCATGGCATCCGTGCCGGACAGGGTGTCGTAGGCGTAGCTCACCAAGCGCCAGTTCACCAGGTCCGTCGATTTCATGAGGGGCACCCCGGGGCTCATGTGCATGGTGGTGCTGCTCATGTAGTAGGTGTTCCCCACCCGAATCATGGAAAGGTCGGGCACATCGGCATACACCACGGGGTTGTGGGCCGGCGGGGCCTGGGCCCGCGCCGCCGGCCCCCACAGGGTAAGCCCGGCCAGTAGCAGAAACAAGTAGTTTTTCATCACAGGTATGCTCGTTTAGTGCGTTTGAGGCTTTATCACCTGGTACTTGCCGCTCAGGTGCATGAGGCTGAACAGGTAGAGCAGGCCATCGTAGTAGGGGTCGAAGTAGCCGTCTTCGTAGGGCGCCAGCTTGGCGTTCCAGAGGGCGTGCACGAAGTCCAGGCTGCGGCGGGGTCGGGCGCATGAGCGTGGCCGCGGCCGATGTGGCCACCAGGCCCAGGGAGTGGCGCAGCTTCTTCACCTTGCCCGCCGGCAGAATAAACGCCGGCCGCGAGCCGTCCACGTTGAACTGGTCTTCGAAGGTATTCACGCCCTTGGTGCGCAAAAACCCTGGAAGCGTTGCGCGTACTGCTGCTGCCAGCGCCGGTCCTTGCCAAACCACACGTAGTCCATGGCGATGTTCATGGGCACGCGCCAGGAGTCGTAGCGAAAGGCCGGCGGCGCCCACTTGGTGGCGTGGGGCTGGCCGCTGAACTCGGTGTAGTCGTAGTTGAGGCCGGTGGGCGCGGCGCAGGCGCGGTGCAGAAACACGCGCGACGTATCGGCGCAGGCCCGGTAAAACTGCTCGTGCCCATCCTTGGCGTATTCGGCCCACACCTCCAGAAATGCCGGCACGTGGTACGAGGGGTCGGTCCAGTTGTACATGTCGCCCACTGGCACGAAGCTGATCTGCTTGTGCTGGGTGTTGAAGAGGTTGTACACGCCGCCGGTGCCGTTCTTTTTCCAAGAGGCGTCCAGGATGCGGCGGGCTTCCTGGTAGTAGTTGATGCCCGTCGCGTTGCCCCAGCGGTTCGAGGCAAACAGCAGGCTGGTCACGAAATACAGCTCGCCGTCGGAGGCCGGCCCTTCCGAGTTGCGCTTCATGGTGGCCGGGTTGAAGCTCCAGGCAAAGTACCCCTCTAAGGGACCGCTCTGGTGCTGCAGGTACTTTTTCGACCAGCGCCAGAGCCGGTCAAACACCTGCTTCTTGTTGAGCTGCACGGCCACCATCATGCCGTAGGAAAGGCCTTCGGTGCGGGCGTCCTCGTTCTTCACGTCCGACACGTAGGCCAAGGAGTCGCCCACTTCGAAGTACACCTTATTCGGCCCCTCAAACACGTCGTGGTAGGCCTGGGCTACTTTCTTATCAATGTCGGCCTGACGGTAGCCCGCCTCCCGAAACAGGTTGGGATAAGTGTTCGAGTAAAAAGCGGCCGTGCTCGCTGTTTTTGGCGCAGTAGGCCGCTGGCCGAAACCAGGCAGAGCGGTGACAGTTAGCCCCAGCGCAACGAGCAGAGCAGCACACCGGAAGGACTTAGGCATAAGCATAGGGGTAGGAAACACAGAGTGGGCGACCCGCGAATAGCTGGCCAGATGGGCGAAGTGACTATGGCTGGCGGGGCGGCCGCGGCGGTGTGTCGTTGGCAATGAGGGCTTCCAGCGTATGCATGGGCGGCTCCACGGCGGCCGGAATGGGCATGCGGCTGAACTGTTGGAAGTAGAGCAAGCAGGCATCTTTCCAGACCACGGCGTTGCCGCTTTGGGTGCGCAGCTTGTTTTGCATCACCCCAAACCGCTCGGCATCCACGTAGGGTTGGGCCTGGTCCCAGGTGCGCTGAAACTGCCGCACTTGCTGCACGCCGTGGTCGTAGTGCAGGGCTAGCTCGTCCCAAAGGGTGCGGCCGCTTTTCATCTTGAAATCCCAGGGCAGGTGATGAAACCACAGCAGGTACGCGTCGGGGCAGGTAGCGGGGTTGTTGAACTGCGAGGCCAGGGGTTCGTGGTACTGGCTCACGGCGTCGCTGCCCGTCTTGGTACGGCCGAAGCCCACGCCGTTAGTCGCGGCCTGGTGGTAGTAGGGCGGGGTCCAGTCGGCGCGCATGCCGGGCGGCGCCCACCACGGGCCGGGGCCGTAGTGCCCGTGGGTGGCCGACATGATGTGGTGCAAGCCCAGCGGCATGGAGTAGTCCACAATGGCTTCGCGGCTGGCTAGCATCAGCTGCGTTACGGGCGTCAGGAACTTGGCGTTCCAATCGGCCGCTGAGGTAGCCGGCTGATTGGTGCCGGCTGCGTTTTGGAAGGTCTGCTTGAGCCATTCCTCGGCTATTTGGGCGCTTTTAATGTTGCTGTTCCAAGCCAGTCGCCCGAAAGCGTACCAGTTGGCCTGCGCGAAGTCGTGCCCCGTCCAGTTGGTGTCGAGGCCCACGTTGGATACGCCGGCCATGGCCGAGTGCGCCTGGCGGTACACGCTCCCATCGGTGCAGCGGGCCACCGTGCTACCGGGGCCCGCCTGGTAGGTGTCGCTTTGCAGGCACTCCTCCCACAGGGGGGCCAGATACGCTAGGTCGATGGCGTGCCCGAGGTATTCCTGGGTGATTTGAAACTCGGGCATCACGGCCGTCTTTTTCAGCGCCCCAAACAGGGGGCTGAACGGCTCGCGGGGCTGAAAATCAACCGGCCCGTTTTTCACCTGAATGATGACATTGTCCCGGAATTTGCCGTCGAGCGGCACAAACTCGTTGTAGGCCTGCTTGGCGCGGTCCTTGTCGGAGGGGCTATACACGAAAGCCCGCCACATCACCAGGCCGCCGTGGGGCTTGAGCACATCGGCCAGCATGTTGGCGCCGTCGGCGTGGGTGCGGCCGTAGTCCTGCGGACCGGGCTGCCCTTCGCTGCTGGCCTTCACCAAAAAGCCGCCGAAATCCGGCACTTGCTGGTAAATTTCCTTCGCCTTGCCGCGCCACCACTTGATGACGGCCGGGTCCAGCGGGTCGGCGGTTTTCAGGCCGCCCAGCAGCACCGGCGAGGAAAACTTCACCGAGAGGTAGGCCTTCACCCCGTACGGCCGCAGCACGTCGGCAATGGCCTTCACGCGGCCCAGGTACTCGGCCGACAGTATCAGCGGCGAGGCGTTCACGTTGTTGAGCACGCTGCCATTGATGCCGATGGAGGCGTTGGCGCGGGCGTATTCCTGCCACAGGGTTTTGTCGCGGCTGGTTACCACCAGGGCGCTGTCCTTGCGCCAGAAGATGGACGGCCCGGCGTAGCCGCGCTCCACCGACCCGTCGGGATTGTCCCAGTGGTTGAGCAAGCGGTGTTCGTACGACGGGTTCGACAGGCCGGCCGCGGGGGCCTGGCCGGTTTGCTGGCGCCGCAGCAATTCAAACACCCCGTACAGAATGCCCCGCTCGGTGCTGGCCTGCACGCCCTGCGCATTCAGGCGAAACCCGTCGTATTTAATGGCCTTATCTTTCTTGAGGGTCAGCGTCACGGTGGTTCCGGCGCTACCCTGCCAGCCTTGCTGAAGCTCGCGCTTGGCCGTAGCGAGCAAGGCCGAACTGGTAGTGGGCGCAACTACTGTAACGGGCGTCGTGGCGTGCGGACGCAGCCAGAGCCGGTGGCCATCCTCGGCGCGCAGCCCCAGCGTAGCGCCTAGGAAAAGAATGGGAAGGAGAAGCGTTTTCATGGGTGGAATGCGAAGGCAGTGCGGCGGCAGACAGGTGGCGTAAGGGTTTACTTCACTGGCGCCACGCCTTGGGATGTTTGCACAATGGGCTTGATGGTGCCGTCCGGGTTGTAGGTCAGGTAGTCCACACAAATGGAGCGCCGGTAGTTGCCGCCGGTGGGCAAGGCCCCGTTGTGGTAGAAGAAGTAGCTCTTGCCTTTGTAGTCGACGATGCCGGGGTGCGTGGTAAAGCTGTTGGGCACGTTTCCCTGGATGATGCCGCGGTACGTCCACGGGCCGGTGGCGCTGGGGGCCGTGCAGTATTCTATCATCTCGGGCTTGGTGCCGGCGCTGGCGTACACGAGGTAGTACAGCTTTTTGCGCTTGTACACCCAGGGGCCTTCGATGTAGTTCTTGATATTTAGCACCGTGATGGGGCCAGCCAGCTCCGTCAGGTTGTCCTTGAGCTTCACCCAGCGGCAGCTTAAGTTGCCCCAGTACAGGTAGGCCTGCTTGTCATCGTCGATGAAAACGGTGGGGTCGATGTCGTCCCAGGCGTGGGGCTTGTCCTTGGTCATCTCATTGACGATAAGCGCCTTGCCAATGGCGTCGCGGAACGGGCCGGTGGGCCGGTCCGACACGGCCACGCCAATGGCTGCCCCGCCCTGGCTGCGGTCGTCCTTCTTGTGGAAGGTGGACACGAACCAGTAAAACTTCCCCTTGTGGTAGACGCACTGCGCCGCGTAGGCGTCGCCGGTGGCCCAGGCAAAGATGCGGGGCGAGAGGCGCGTGCCGTAGTCTTTCCAGTGCTCCAGGTCGGTGGTGGAATAGATGCGCCAGTCGGGCATCTTGTAATTGGTTTCCTTCACCGAAGCCGTGTCGTGCCCGGTGTACAAAAACAGCGTATCGTGGTAGACCAGCGGCGCCGGGTCGGCCGTGAATACGTCCCGGATAATGGGGTTTTGCGCCCCCACGGGCAGGTAGCCCACGAGGGCTAGCAGGGCAACGAGTAAGGCATTTCTCATGGACTTGGGGTAAAGAGTGGAAAGCCCGCACAGCCCAGGGCTGCTAAGGCGAGTAGTGCCCGGTGCCCTAAAACAGCCCCTGGGCAAAGAGGTACAAATCGTGCCGCCAGACGGGCCAGGTGTGGCCGCCGGGGTACTCGCTGTACACGTATTTGATGGCCAGCTCATCCATTTTGGCCCGCATCGCCTTGTTGTTGGCGTAGGCTATGTCTTCGGGCCCGCCCATCGAGAGCCACAGCTGCTTGAGGTTGGTGTTGATGGTGCCGGCATTGGCTTTCATGAAGGCATACTGCGGGTCGGACAGTTGGGGATTATTGGCAAAAAAGCCGGAGCTGAACACCCCCAGCGCGGCAAACAGGTCGGTGTTTTTCAGGCCGGCGTAGAGCGTTTGCAGGCCGCCCATCGACAAGCCCGCCAGCGCCCGGTTGGTGGCCCCGGCGGCTACGCGGTAGTTGCTTTCCACCACCGGCAGCACGGTTTGCTTCAGCTCGTCTTCAAAGCGCTTCAGCGTAGCTTCGCCGAAACCGGCCAGGCCGCCGGGGCCACCCATGTTGCCGTCGAGCATCACCACGAGCATGGGTTTGGCCTTTTTGTCGGCAATCAGGTTGTCCAGAATCAGGTCGGTTTTGCCTTGCCTGGCCCAGCCGGTTTCGTCTTCGCCGCCGCCGTGCAGCAGGTACAGCACCGGGTACCTGGCGGCGGGGTTGGCGTCGTAGCCCGCCGGCGTGTACACAAAAAACCGGCGCCACGAATTGGTGACCTTGGAGAAAAACCGCCGCTCGCGCACCTCGCCGTGGGGCACGTCGCGCAGGGCGTAAAGCCCGTGCCGTGGCCCGGCACCTCAATGCCGCTGGCCATGCGCCCCATGCCGTAGAAGGTGTCGCTGGCCGGGTCGGCAATGGGCAGGCCGTCGAGCACCAGGGAGTAATAGTGCAGGCCCCGGCTCAGCGTGTCGGTCGTCACGGTCCAGGTGCCGGTGCTGTCTTTCACCATGTCATACTTCCGGCCTAAGTCCAGCTGCGCTTGCCGCACGCCGGGGGCTTTCAGGCGAAACACAGCCCGGTTATCCGGCAACAGCTGCGGGTACTTGGCGTTGCGCACGTTGGTGGCGGCCGGCGTGCCCAACACGGTGTAGGTGGGCAGCGCCGCTACATCCACGGGCTTGAACAGAAACTGCGAAAACATGTACAGGCCGTTTTTCCAGACCTTGAAATCGTGCCCGCCCGCTTCGAGGTAATACACGTGCGGCACGTTGTGCTCGTAGAGGTAGTCGTGGGTGCGCTGGCTGACGGGCAGCAGGCCGTCCTGGTCGCCGCATGAAATCCAGAGCAGCTTGAGCCTGCTTTTTGGCTTTGGACGGGTCGGGCACCAGGCTGCTCGGGCTGCTTGGTGTTGGGGGCCGACGAAAAGCCGCCCACCCAGGCAAATTTGTCCAGGTTGCCCAGCCCGAAGTTCAACGACTGCCCCCCGCCCATCGAGAGCCCGGCCAGGGCCCGGTTTTCGCGGTTGGTGAGGGCGGGGTAGTGCTTTTCGACGTAGGGAATGAGGTCGGTGAGCAAGTCTTTTTCGAAGTTGGCAAACGCGGCCACTTTCTCCGGGCCGTAGATATTGCCCACGGCGCGGTCGTCTTTCATGGCCCGGCCGTTGGGCATCACCACCAGCATCGGCTTCAGCTTGCCGGCCGCGTATAGGTTATCCAGAATCACCTGCGGTCGCCCCCCTTGAGCCACTCTTTTTCATCGCCGCCGATGCCGTGCAGCAGGTAGAGCACCGGGTACTTTTTCTTTTTGGAATAGCCCGGCGGCGTGTACACCAGCGCCTTGCGCACCGTGCCCACGGTTTTCGACGTGTAGCTGATGCTATCCAGCTTGCCGGTAGCGCTGCCCGCAGTGGGCTGGTCGAAGCCCTTGGGCGCTTCCATCACTGCTTTTTGGGCAAAAGCGCTGCTCACCAAGACGAGGCTAAGCAAGAGTGTGGATGCGTTTCGGATGGTGGCGGGTAGGTTCATCGGCTAAGTAGCAGAAAGTGACTGCTGGCACTATGCGTGGCAGCGAATGGTGATGTGCTGGGTGGCGAAAGCATTCGAATCTTAAGGCTGCACCACGAACCCGCCCCGCGCGGGCAGCGTCAGGCGCAGACTCTTGCCGCCCGCCCCCGGGTGCTGAAGCTCCGGTTGGTAGCGCCATCGGTGATGAGGGTGCCGCCGGCCAGATTGAGCTTGCCCAGGTCGAGCCTGCAGGGTTTTGGGCGCGTCGGTGGCGTTGATGCCGGCCAGGTACCACTGGCCGCCGGGCGCCTGGCGGGCCAGCACCGCGTACTCGCCGGGGAAGCCCGCCACAAACCGAACATCGGCCCAGCGCGGCGGCAGCTTTTTCACGAAGTCCTGCACGTAGGCGGGCTGCGCGGCCATGCCGTCGGGCACTTCGGCGTAGTGCTGAATGCCCGACTGAAACAGCACCGCCAAGGCCAGGCTCAAACGCGTTGGAAGTGCGGCGCTGCTTGCCGTTGATTTCGGAAAAGGCCATGGGCGTGAAGTCCATCGGCCCCACAGCGTTGCGGGTGAAGGGCAGCGTGGCGCAGTGGGTGGCTTCCTGGTCGGTGTTGCGCTGGTCGAAGGTCAGGAACTCGAAGCCCTTCACCGCTTCCATGGTCATCAGGTTGGGGTAAGTGCGGTTCCAACCGCGCGGCAGGGTGGCGCCGTGGAAATTCACCAGCAGCCCGGCCTGGGCGGCGGCGGTGAGCAGGTCCTGGTAGTAGTTCATAAACGACTGCCCGTCGCCGCCGAAAAAGTCGATTTTGATGCCCGCCACGCCCATCTGCTTGAGGCGGGCAAATTCCTGGCGGCGGCTGGTGGCGTCGAAAAGCACCTTAGTCGGCGTTTGGGGGCCTGGTTCCAGCTGCCGTTGGAGTTGTACCACACCAGCAAGCCCACGTTTTTGGAGCGGGCGTACTGCGCCAGGCTCGGCCGTCTTCTCGTAGCCGATTTGCGTGTCCCACAGGGCATCCACCAGGCAGTAGCGCCAGCCCATGGCGGCCGAGTAGTCGATGAAGCGGCGCTGCACGTCGTAGGTGGTGTTCTTGTCCCCCATCAGCACCCACGACCACGACGCCTTGCCGGGCGCCTCCAAGAGCACGGGCGTGGTGGCCGGCGCGCTCAGGTCGGTGGTCAGCGTCGACTCCACGATGGGCGCCAGCGAACTGCCCACCACAATCACGCGCCAGGGCGAGCGCCAGGGCAGGCGGCTTTCGGGCAGCAGGGGCGCATCGGGCGTGGTCCGCTCGGGGGCCTGCGGAAAGGCCACGGTGTAGTTGGCATCGGGCGACTCGTGGGCCAGGTGGCTGCCGCAGTAGCTACGGCCCATGCCCGCCTCGGTGAGCAGCACCCAGCGCCCGCCCGCCTCAAACAAAGCCGGAAACGACCACCCCTGCCCGATGGTGGACGGCGTGCCCGCCGCGATGCCGCGCTGGTAATTTTCCTCGTACGAGGGCTGCGTGTTGGCAAAGCCAGTCTGGGCTTTGGCGTGCGGGTGCAGCCAGCCCTTGGCCCCCGCCGGCAGGTGAAAGCTGGTTTGCTCCGCCGTGATGCGCTGCACCTCGGCGCTGCTGCCTTCGATGAGGTACTGAAACGCCACCCCTTCATTCGACACCTGAAACACGACGCTCAGCGTGGGCCCTCCCGTCGGGCCCGTAAAGTGCACCACGCGGCGGTTGGCCCGGTAGCGGCAGTTCGCGCGCTTGTCGGTGGCCAGGCGGTAGTCGTCGGCCACGGCGGCCACCGGGTCGGCACTGGCCACCTTGAGGCCCTGCGAGAGGTCGGCGCCGGCCAGCTGCAGGCCCAGGCGCGAGGGCGCAGCAGCTCGGCGGCGCGGTAGCGCACCGCGTAAGTGGGCCGGCCCTGGCCGTCCACGTCCACGCTCACCTGCACGGCCCCATCGGGGCTGCCGACCACTACGGGGCCCGCGGCGTGGGAAGTGGCAGCAGCAAGCATCAACGTGCAAAAAGGAAAGGTAAGCGCATGGAAATGGGTGAGAGGAAAGCGAAATGAAACAGCTCCGACGAGGCCCCGGCCTTATTTCTTGTACATGGGGTCGTTGCCCTCGTACTTGAGCCACTTGAAGGAGGCCGTGTTGGCAGTGGGCTGGCCCGATGACGTGGCGTACATCCCGAACACGCAGCCGATGAAGCTGCCCGCCACCTGTGTGCTCAGGAACTTGCCGTCCACCTTGTCTTGGAGCGTGGTCCAGGCCTTGCCATTGTCCGAGAAGTGGAAGCCGTAAGTATCACCCTGAGCCTTTATGCGCAGCTGCACGCTGCCCGTGGCCGACTTGAGCGGCGCCTGCGCCAGTAGCTCCGGCTGCTTCGCATCGGCGGTGCTTTTGAACAGCTGCAGCATGGGCTTGCCCCCATCCACCGACTTGCAGAGGTAGTAGAAGTGCTTCTCGTCCTGGAAGATGACCAGGCCGGCCTTTTCATTCGCCGCTTTCGGCGCGAACGTCAGCTCGGTTTCGGCGGTGCAGTAGAGGTGCTGCTGCCGCTTGCCGATGAAGGCCGGATTGCCGGTTTCGGCGCAGGTTTCGGGCTTGAGCTTCAGGGTGAGGCCCTTGGCCTTGCTCAGGGAGAAGCTGGTGCTGTCCACGGTGCGCAGAAACAGCAGCGCCGGGTCCAGCTGCTTCTCGAAGGTGAGGGTGTAGCCGAAATTGCCGCTCTGGGGCCGGGCGCCGGCTTGCTTCACCTCGGGGTAGCTGGCCTTGTAGCTGTATTGCACGCCGTTGGGGCCGGGGTCCATCACCGGCCACTCGTCTTTCCACACCACGGGCACAATGAAGGTTTCGCGGCCGGTGTTGTAGAAATTGCCCTCGTAGGGCCGCACAGCCAGGAAGATGGCGTAGGTCTTGCCATCCGGCCCTTCTACAAACTGGGCGTGCCCGGCCGAGGTGATGGGGTCTTTGCGGTCGCGCGGCAGCTCGCGCTGCGACAGGATGGGGTTCTTCTCGTAGGGCACAAACGGGCCCAGCGCCGCCTTGCTGCGAAACACCACCTCGGTGTGGTTCACCGAGGTGCCGCCCTCGGCCGCGTAGAGGTAGTACCAGTCGTTGCGCTTCATCAGGTGCGGGCCCTCTATCCAGACCGGCTTTTTGCTCAGGTCCACTCCGCCATTCACCACGATTTTCGCCTCGCCCACGGTTTGCAGCGATTGCGGGTTCAGGCTCGATGATTTTGATGGAGCGGTGGCCGTCGTAGAGCGGCTTGTTATCGGGCGGGTCGCTGTTGTAGATGACATAGGCCTTGTCGCCCTCAAAATACAGCGACGGGTCGATGCCGCGCACCTGGGGCAGAAAAGTGGGGTCGCTCCACGGCCCGGCGGGGTTCTTGGCCGTCACCACGAAGTTGCCCTTGTGGTCGATGAGCGTGCACGTGACGTAGTACGTGCCGTTGTGGTACTCAATGGCGGGCGCAAACAGCCCCCGCGTCATGCGGTCGCCCAGGAAATTCATCTGCGAAGGCCGGCTGATGACGTTGCCCACCTGCTTCCAGTTTTTCAGGTCGCGGCTGTGCATCACCGGGATGCCCGGGAAATAGGAAAACGTGGAATTAACCAGGTAATAATCGGCCCCCACCTTCACGATACTGGGGTCGGGATAAAAGCCGCTGAGGATGGGATTGACCAACTCAATCGATTGTGCAAATGCGCCCGAAAAAGGCAGCAGTGCAGCTGTAAAAGGCAGAAGTAATCGACGTAGTTTAAATTTCATGCTGATGAGAAAAATGCTTTTCTATGTGATTTTTTAAGTTTTTTGGTCAGTGCAGGCTAGCTCAAGCTGGCAGGGTGCTGTGCTATTTCAGGATACGCACGTCGTACACGCCGCCCGCCGTAGACTCCGCTGCCGCCTGAAACTTCACGGTTAGTGTAGTAGGCGAGTTGGGCTGCCTGAGGGCCTCCGGCAGTGCGTATTCCACGTCGTAAAAATCGCCGCTCTGATTGCCTTCCAGCTGCACTTTTGCCAATGGCCGCCCGTTCACCAGAATGCTAAACTGCCGGTTCTTATCACCGCCGGCGTACGTCACGCGGAGCGTACGGGCGTTGCGCTGCGGATTGCGCAGGGTGTAGCTGAACCAGCCTTTGGCGTGCCGCCAGTGCCGGTCGCGGTGGATACCGGTTTCGGTTTGCTCGCCCTGGAAGCCGTGGTCGGACTCGGGCTGCTGCTCGCCGGGATTTACCTGGTCCACGGTGCGGGCTTCGAGCGCCCGCTTTTCTTCGTCTTTGCGCCGCAGTTCCTCCTTGCGGGCCAGCAGGCCGGCGGGCGTCGTCACGGGCCAGTACACCATGTAGCGGGCATCGTGAATCTGGTAGAATGGCACCAGGCTGCACGTTGCGGTATTTCTCGGCATCAATCAGCCCGGCGGCCGTGAAGGTGAGCGGACGGCCCGCCACGGGCTTGATGCCCTCGGCCACGTTGGGGCCGGCTGAAACGAGTACGGGCGCCTCCTCAATGGGGTAGAGCTTGCCGCTGGGCACGTGCGACATGCGTGCCCCGTCGGCCCGCAGGCCTTTCAAATCGGTGGTATCCGTGACGGCGGCCAGCACCACCGGGCCGTGCACAAACGACACCCACGAGGACTTGTCCGGCAGGTATTCGGCCGTGGTGGTCATGGGCAGGGCCACGCTCACCACATCGCCCGAGCGCCACTTGCGCGTCAACGTGACGTAGCCCGGTGAGGTAGCACTGGCCGCCACCGCCCGGCCGTTGACCTGCACCTGCAATTGGCCCGCCGGCACCCAGCGCGGCTGCCGGATGCTGAGCGCGAAGGTGCGCGGCTTTTTCAGGCTTAGCTTCAACTGCGTGCGTTCCTCGTTGGGAAAAGTTGTTTCCTGCGTCAGGGCCAGCCCCTGCTCAGCCCAGTTGAGGCGAGACGGGATGAACAGGTTCACCAGCAACTCCTGCGGCCCGCGGTGCGCGTACACCAGTTCGCCGTATTTGCCGTGGTTTTCCAGGCCCGAGCCCACGCAGCACCAAAAGCCTTCCTGCGGCTGCGAATACACCCGGTAGTGCCGGGGGCGCATGGGCGTGAAGTACACAAAGCCCCCTGCCCCGGGTGCTGCGACGACAGAATGTGGTTGTAAGTCGCCCGCTCGTAGTAATCCAGGTACTTGGTCGAGCCGCTGGTCAAGTACAGCGCTTTGCTGAGCTTGAGCATGTTGTAGGTATTGCACGTTTCCGGTCCTTCCGTGCTTTCCAGCATGGAGGCAAAGCTGGTGGCCGGGTTGAAGTGCTCGCTCACGCTGTTGCCCCCAATGGAAACCGTCCGGTTCTCCACCACCGTTTTCCAGAAAAAGCCGCGGCCCCCGCCCAGGCCGGGTCGCCGCCCACCTCCGCCACCCGCTCAAAGCCGATGACCTTCGGAATCTGGGTGTTGGCGTGCAGGCCGTTGAGCTCATCGCGGCCAGCCAGCAGGGGCTGCAGCACAGCCTGGTGCGAAAAGCGCTGGGCCAGCGTCAGGTATTTGCGTTCGTGGGTGAGGTCGGCCACGTCGGCAAAAATTTCGTTCAGGCCGCCGTGCTCGCTGCGCATCATGTCCTGCAGCTGCGCGTCGCTGAGGTTGGCCGTCAGGTCCAGAAACCAATCGGTCAGCTTAATCAGCATGCCGCGGGCTTTCTCATTGCCGGCCACCGCGTAGGCGTCGCGCAGGCCGGCGTAGGTTTTGTGCAGGTTGTAGAGGGGCACCCACTTTTGGTTCAGCCGAAAGCTGTTGGCGTTGATGGTGCCGGCCTTCACCTGCGCCCACATGGCCTGGCCGCCCGGCACGCCGCCCAGGTAGCCGTTGCCGCTTTTTGCTGGCAAGCCTTCAGCTGGTCAACGAAGTAATTGAGCCGCTGCTGCACCTGCTCGCTGCCGGTGGCGGCGTACATGTAGGCCAGCGCCGAGAGGTAGTGCCCGCCCATGTGGCCGTCCAGGCCCGTATTCTCCCAGTTGCCGTAGCGCTCGGCTATGGGCGGCAGGCCGGCGGCGGCCAGGTAGGGCGCCAGCAGCCGGTCGGGGTTGAGCGCCAGCAGGTAGGCCAGGTCTGTCTGCTGGGCCTGCTGGAAAGGGCTGTCCAACAGGCGCACGTCAGCCGCGGGGAAGCTTTGCAGCCTCCCCCTGCCCCAAGCCGAGCGTAGGCGCCAGCCCAATAGCCAAAAGCAGGAATTTACTTTTCATCAATGGTTTTCGACTGAACTGTTTACCGGAGAGCCCTAGCGCTGGCCCAAGCTACCCTTTTCGCTTTTGGGCTTGGGCGTTGCATTCGCGGGCGGCCCCAGGTAGGTAGTGGGCAGCGGACCTTGGCTTACCACCAGTTTTTCAAGCACCACGCCCGGGTCGACGCGCCAGAATTTAAGCACGTGCGCGCCGGCAGTGGCCACGCTGTGCTGCGAGGTTTTCAGAATAATGCTCTCGGCTACTGCCTGCTGCCAAGGCCGGTTGCCATTTTCCGGAGCCAGGCCGGTGTGCAGGTTCACGAGTGAGGGCCTCGTCGTCGATGGACACGGCATAACGCAGGCCCGTGGTGTTGGTGAAATCCAGGGTCGGGGCCAGGTAGGCGCTCACTGTCACGGGGCCGGCCTTGTCCAGCGTGATGCGGTATTGCAGATGCGGGCTGCTGCCGCCCGGCGCGGCAGTGGGTGCGGCCGTGACCGGAAAAGTTGTGACGGCGCCTGCTGTCCGGCCCAGGTCCGGCAGGCGCTGCCACGTGATGGGGCCGGCATTCACGGCTTGGGTGTACTGCTCGGCTTCGAGCGAAACGTACGCGGCGGTTTCAGCGGTGGCGGGCGTGGCTGCGGCAGCCGGGGCAGCGGTGGTGCCGGCCGGCAAGGTCATTACCTCGGGCATTTTGTCTACTGGGGGCTGCTGCCAGTTGGTGTAGCCAATGTGGGTCTGGTCCATCATGTGGTTCCACTTGCCGCCGGCCACGGCGTGGTAGCGGCGCGAAATTTCCGCGTCTTTCGCAAACAGCGCCTTGGCCTTTTCGGCCAGGCTCGTTGGTGTTGGGCTGACCTTTTTGGCAGCTTCGCGATTCAGCACCACGGTGTAGTAGAGCTCGTTGAGGTTGGCGCAGGCCTGCACGGGGTGCAACACCAGGGTAGTAGGCGTCGCGGCTGGCGGCTGGTATTTTCTGGTTGATGGCCTCGGCCCGAGCCAGGAGCCTGGTTGTAGTCGGCCACCACCGTGGCCCATTCACCAGTAGCCAGGCTGTAGGTTTCCGGCGCCAGCAGGCTCGGGCTTGCGGCGGGCGTTGTACTTGGCGTATTTGGCCAGAATGTCGCCTATTTCGCCAGCATAGGTGGGGCCAAACTGCTGGGCGGCCCAGCGCTGGGTATAAGCTGCTACCTGGTCGGCCTTGATTTTATCAGGATTCCAGGCGTAGTCCAGGAAGAAGCTGATGGGCAGCTCCATGGGCTTGAGGTCGCCCACATTCACAATCCAAATCTGGTTGGCACCATACGCGTGGGCCAGGTGCATCTGCTCCCAGATACGTGGCAGCGGGTTCGTATTGAGCCACTTGTAGTTGCGCGGGCCGCCCACGTAGTCGAAGTGGTAGTAGATGCCGTAGCCGCCCTTGCGGGGCTTCTCCCCCACTTTGGGCAGCTTGCGGATGTTGCCCCAGTTGTCGTCGCAGAGCAGCAGGGTCACGTCGTCGGGCACGCGCATGCCCTTGTCGTAGTAGTCCTGCACCTCTTTGTAGAGGGCCCAGAGCTGCGGGGTTTGGTCGGCGGGCTTGCGGGTTTCCTCGGCCAGAATCTGGCGCTGGTCGGCCACAATTTTTTCGAGCAGGGCAATGTTGCTGCCCTCGCTCATGGGCTCGTCGCCGTCGCCGCGCATGCCAACGGTCACGATGCTTTCCTTGGTGCCCATGTTCCGGATGCCCTGCCGCCAGAAATCCTGGAGCACCTTGGGGTTGGTCTGGTAGTTCCAGGCCCCGGAGCCGTAGCGCTTCCACTCCTGCTGCGAGCGCACCATGGGCTCGTGGTGCGAGGTGCCCATCACCACGCCGTACTCGTCGGCCAGTACGGGGCTCTGCTTGTCGTCGTCGTTGAAAGCATTGCCCCACATGGCGGGCCACAGGTAGTTGCCCCGCAGGCGCAAAATCAACTCAAACACATGCACGTACATCTTGGAGTTGATGCCGCCAAACTTCTCCTTGGCCCAGCCCGAGAGCGCCGGGGCTTCGTCGTTCAGAAAGATGCCGCGGTACTTCACCTTCGGCTCGCCCTGCGTGTGGCGGCCGGCCAGTACGTACAGTGCCGGTTGCTGCTTGGTGGGCACGTCAGCCCACCAGTACCAGGGCGACACCCCGATTTGCTGCGACAGGTCGTAGATGCCGTATATAGTGCCGCGCTTGTCGCTGCCGGCAATCACCAGGGCCCGCTCTACTCCAGGCATGGGGTTATTCACCAGCCTGCTCCACAAAAACTTCCCACTTGCCGGCCACGCCCGCTACGTCGAGCTTTTTGCTGCGCACCAGCTGGTCGATGAGGGACTCTTGCCCAAGGTGCCCACCAGCACCACCAGCTTGCCGGTGGGGGCTTTGTCGGTGGTTAGCGTGGGGGTCAGCTTCGTCACCCGGTTGATGTCGGCCTGCAAATCCTTGGCGGCTCGGAGCACCCCCGGCCAGTCCTCGGCACTGGCGTACAGCGGGGCGGCTTTGCCGCCCGCCACCAACGCAAATCCGTCCTTGGGCTTTTTCGCGCTCACGTACGAAGTGCCATCGGCAGCCGACGGGGCCTGCCCGGCGCACAGGTTCGCCACGAGCAGCAACAGCACGAGCGGCGAGCAAGTCAACCAATTGATAGTGGAAAGCTTCATCGGAATAACCTTATACATGGAATGGAGATAACCAACCGGCTGCTCTAGTGGCAGCGCACGTTCGCAACGGCAGTAGAAACCGGAAGGCCTCTGCTCCTTTGGGCTTACTTGGCCGCCTGCAGCACCGCTTGCACCGCCGGTTTCGGCTGGAAATTGCGGTCAAACAGCAAGGGGTAGCTCGTGCGGCCCCGAATGGGCCAGTCGTTCAGCCAGGAGTCAGCGTCCGTCACGCCCCACAGCGTAATCCGGTCGATGACGTCGCGGTGCTTGTGGAACAGGGCAAACAGGTCGGCGTAGCGCTTGGTCAGTTTCTGCTGCACCGAATCGGGCAGGCCGGTGGTGTACACGTTGTATTTGGCGTCGGCCCCGAAGGTCTCGGCGATGTCGGCGCCTTGGCGGCGGCTCGGGTTGGGCAGCACGTCGATGTCGAGCTCCGTGAAATTGACGTGCACGCCCAGCTTCGAGAAGGCCACAATGCTGGCCTCCACCTGCTCCAGGCTGGGCTTGGTGAGGCCGTAGTGGCCCTGCATCCCAATGGCAGCTACCTTGATGCCTTTGGCCTGCAGGCTCTTCACCAGCTTGATGACCCCCTCCCGCTTTTCGGGGCGGTAGAGGCTGTAGTCGTTGTAGTACAGCTCCGCTTTCGGGTCGGCTTTGTGGGCGTACTCAAAGGCCTTGGCGGCGAAATCTTCGCCGATAATTTCCAGCCACTTGGTTTTGCGCAGGTCGCCTTGCTGGTCGTCGATGGCTTCGTTCACCACGTCCCAGCCCGAGATTTTGCCCTTGTAGCGGCCCACCACCGTGTTGATGTGCTCTTCCAGGCGCTTGAGCAGTTGCTCCCGGCTGGCGGGTTGGCCGGCCCCGTCCTCAAACACCCACTTGGGCGTTTGTTGGTGCCACATCAGGGTGTGGCCGATGGTGAACATCTTGTTTGCCTGCCCGAAGGCCACGTAGTCGTCGGCGGGCTTGAAGTTGTACTGGTCGGGCTGCGGGTGCACAGCCTCCCACTTCAGCAGGTTTTCGGGGCTGATGGTGTTGAACTGCTGCTTGACAATGGCCGTGGACTTGGCGTCGCGGCCGCTTATCACGCGGTAGTTGAGGGCGGCCCCCACGTAAAAATCTTTCTTGAAAACCTCTTTCAAGGGCCGGTCCGCTTTCGGCCCGAAACCAAGACCAAGGCCAGCAAACGTGAGGTACAAAAGGGCTTTCCGGTTTTTCATAAATAGGGCTAAGGGAAAGGGAGCCGGACGCACCGGTCACCTTAGGAAATGCTTACTTCAACTCCAGCATCACCACCGACTTCGGTGGCAGTTCTACAGCTAGCTTATCACCGCGCTTTTTGGCGCCCGCGAAGCTGGCCAGCTTCACCGTGTTGGGCTTGTCGAAGGTGTTGTAGTCGTTGATGTTAGCCGAAGTCAGCACGCGGCCCGTCACCGTTTTCCAGTTGACGCCGGCCAGGGCCGTTTCCAGCTTCAGGGTTTTGTTGGGGTCCAGGTTCACCAGCGAGATGTGCACGGCGCCTTTGGCATCTTTCGATGCCGAAGCGTTCAGCGCCGGGATTTTTTCGTTGCCGAAAGCATAGTCCGGGCTGCTGAACTGCAGCGGCAGATACTGGGCATCCTGGTGCACTTGGTAGAGGTCGAACACGTGGTAGGTGGGCGTGAGCAGCATCCGGTCCTTGTCGGTGAGGATGACGGCTTGCAGCACGTTCACGGCCTGGGCCAGGTTGGCACCGCGCACCCGGTCGCAGTGATTGTTGAAGATGTTGAGCGTGGTGCCAGCCACCAGCGCGTCGCGCAGGGAGTTTTGCTGGTACAGGAAGCCAGGGTTGGTGCCGGGCTCCACGTCGGTCCACACGCCCCACTCGTCTACCAGCAGCGCCACCTTTTTGTCTTTGTCGTATTTGTCCATGATGGCGGCGTGCTTGCTCACCACGGCCTCCATTTTCAGGCAGTTGCGCAGGGTGCTGAAGTACTGGTCTTCGCCGAAGCCGGTGGCCTTGCCCTTGCTGCCACTCCAGCTGCCGGTGGGCAGCGTGTACTGGTGCAGGGTAAGGCCCCACATCTGGTTGAGGGGGATGTTTTTCATGCACGTTTCGGTCCAGTGGGCGTCGTCGCCGTTGGCCCCGCTCACGATGCGTTTCAGCGGGGTGCCGGGGTAGTTGTGGGCGAAGGTGGCGTAGCGCTTGTACACGTCGGTGTAGTACTCGGCCGTCATGTTGCCGCCGCAGCCCCAGCTCTCGTTGCCAATGCCCCACCAGCTCACCTTATACGGGTCGGGATGGCCGTTTTTGCGGCGCTCCAGCACCATGGGCGTGTCCTCGTTGGAATTGAGGTACTCCATCCAGTTGCTCATTTCCTGCACGGTGCCGCTGCCCACGTTGGCTGCCAGGTAGGGTTCGGTGCCGAGCAGGTTGCACAGTTCCAGGAATTCGTGCGTGCCAAAGCTGTTGTCTTCGAGGGTATTGCCCCACCACAAGTTCAGCATTTTGGGGCGTTGGGCGGTGGGCCCCACGCCGTCGTGCCAGTGGTAGGTGTCGGCGAAGCAGCCGCCGGGCCAGCGCAGGTTGGGCACCTTGATTTTCTTGAGGGCCTCCACCACGTCCATACGAATGCGGCCTTGCTTAGGCACGCTCAACTTCTCGTCCACCCAAAAACCGCCGTAGATGCAGCGGCCCAGGTGCTCGGCAAAGTGCCCGTAAATGTGTTTGCTGATTTGCAGCTTGGGGTCGCCGGCCTGCACGGCCATTTGAACGGTTTGGCCCGCCGCTCCGGTGGATGCAGCGAGGCTCAGGGTTGTGGCAAAAGCGGCCAAGCGCTTGGAGAAGGTCATAAAAAGGGAAGTTGAACCATAAGTGAAAGGATGGCCCATAAGAAGCCCCAAACCCAGCAGCCGGCAAAGCGGCGTCCCGGCCTGCAGACCCAATGGACTGCGTGAAGCCCAGACCCGCTCACCAACGGGCCTGTGCTTCGTGCCGGAACGCCGAAGCCGCCTACTGGCCGGCGAGCTATTGCAGGCCCGCCGCAGTCGGCACCAACTTCCCCAGCCAGTCGCGTTGCTGTTCCCACCACGTGGCGGCTGGCCGGTTCAGTTTTTTGCAGATGAACGTCATGCTGAGCGCAGCCGAAGCATCTCGCGTGCTTCAACTAATCAAGGCCATTGCAACGAATGGCTTACTGCTGCACGCGAAATGCTTCGGCTGCGCTCAGCATGACGGTCTTTTTATAAGTCCTAGATGTACTGGTTGATAATGGCTTCGAGCCACTCCTGCTTGCCGCTTTTCGGCTCCGGCTCGCCCGATTTGAGGGCGATGGTGCGCAGGTCTTCCAGCGTGAGGGCGCCGCGCTCGAACTCGGCGCCCTGGCCGGCGTCAAACGAGGCATAACGCTCCTTGCGGAACTTGCGGTAGGGCGACTTTTCGAGGATGTCGTTGGCCACCACCAGGGCGCGGGCGAAGGTGTCCATGCCCGAGATGTGGGCGATGAAGATGTCCTCCAGGTCGGTGGAGTTGCGGCGGGTTTTGGCGTCGAAGTTGATGCCCCCGGGCTTGATGCCGCCGTGCTCGAGGATGATGAGCATCGACTCGGTCAGCTCGTTCAGGTTATTTGGGAATTGGTCGGTGTCCCAGCCGTTCTGGTAGTCGCCGCGGTTGGCGTCCATCGAGCCGAGCATGTTGGCATCGGCCGCTACCTGCAGCTCGTGCTGGAAGGTGTGGCCGGCCAGCGTGGCGTGGTTCACTTCCAGGTTCAGCATGAAGTCGTTTTCCAGGCCGTGTTCTTTCAAAAAGCCGATGACGGTGGCCGCGTCGAAGTCGTACTGGTGCTTGGTGGGCTCGGCAGGCTTGGGCTCGATGAAGAACTTGCCTTTGAAGCCCTGCTGGCGGGCGTAGTCGCGGGCCATGGTCAGGAAGCGGCCCATGTGCGCTTGCTCGCGCTTCATGTCGGTGTTCAAAAGGGTCATGTAGCCTTCGCGGCCGCCCCAGAACACGTAGTTTTCGCCGTTCAGGGCAATAGTGGCGTCGATGGCATTCTTGACCTGCGTGGCGGCTTGGGCCACTACCTGGAAGTCGGGGTTGGTGCTGGCCCCGTTCATGTAGCGCGGGTTCGAAAACACGTTGGCCGTGCCCCAGAGCAGCTTTACGCCGGTCTCCTGCTGGTGCTGCTTGGCATAGTCGACGATGGTTTGCAGGTTGCGCTCGTACTCCTGCAGCGAGTCGCCTTCATCCACCAAGTCAATGTCGTGGAAGCAGTAGTAGGGCGTGCCGAGCTTGGTGAAAAACTCAAACGCGGCGTCCATCTTGTCCTTGGCGCGGCCGATGATTTCGTGGTGCGAATCCCAGGCAAACTGCTTGGTGCCAGGGCCAAATGGGTCGCCGCCGGTACCGGTGAAGGTGTGCCAGTACGACACGGCGAAGCGCAAATGCTCCTTCATGGTCTTGCCGGCCACCACGCGGTTTTCGTCGTACCATTTAAAGGAAAGCGGGTTGTCCGATTCGCGGCCTTCGAAGCGAATGGTGTCGATGCCCGTGAAAAATTCAGTCTTGGAGAGCGTGTTGCTTGACATGGGAAGGAGTGGTTGAGTTAGGAATAAGTTGAGATAATGCGTTTTGCCAGCGGCCGTAAGCCGCCTGGTATTGTTCGCGAAGCACATCAGTGGGCTCGACAGTGAGGATGCGTTCGAGCCCAGTAAAAGCCTCGGCCGGGCTGGCGTACACGCCGGCCCCGACGCCCGCGCCCCGCGCCGCGCCCTGGGCTGCGTCGGTGTTGTAGAGTTCCAGCTCCACGTTGCCGCTGTTCACAAAAGCCTCGCGGAACACCGGGCTCAGGAACATGTTGGCGTTGCCGGCGCGCACCTTGCGCACCTGCACCCCCGAGGCGCGCATGATGTCCATACCGTAGTTCAGGGCATACACGATGCCTTCCTGGGCGGCGCGCAGCACGTGCGGCTGGTGGTGAATGTTGAAGTTGAGCCCGCGCAATTCGGCGTCGGCCGGGCGGTTTTCGAGGATTCGTTCCACGCCGTTGCCGAAGGGCAGAAACACGAGGCCCTCCGCTCCTACCGGCGCCTGGGCAGCCAGCCTGGTTCATCTGGTCGTAGGGCAGCTCGCCCACGATTTTGCGCAGCCAGCTGTTCAGAATGCCGGTGCCGTTCAGGCACATCAGCACGCCGTTGCGGGGCTGGGTTGGCGTACTGTTCACGTGCACAAAGGAGTTGACGCGGGAGCGCGGGTCGGGCGTGTTGGTTTCGTTGATGCCGTACACCACGCCGCTGGTGCCGCCCGTGGCCGCCACCTCGCCGGGGTGCAGCACGTTGAGCGAGAAGGCGTTGTTGGGCTGGTCGCCGGCGCGGTAGCTGATTGGCGTGCCGGCCGTCAGGCCCAGCTCCGCCGCCGCTTCGGGGCTCAGGTGGCCCTGCACCGAGAAGGTGTCCACCACCTCGGGCAGCAGGTCGGCGCTGATGCCATAGTAATCCAGCAATTCCTGGGCAATAGCCTGGCGCTTGAAGTTCCAGAACACGCCTTCCGACAAGCCGGAAACGGTGGTTTGCAGCTCGCCCGTCAGTTTGAAGGCGATGTAGTCGCCAGGCAGCTGAATCTTGTGAATCCGGGCGTAAATCTCCGGTTCGTTCTCCCGCACCCATTTCAGCTTGGAGGCCGTGAAGTTGCCCGGCGAGTTCAGGAAATTGCTCAGGCAAAACTCTTCGCCCAGCTCCTCAAACGCTTGGTTGCCGTAGTCTACGGCCCGGCTGTCGCACCAGATGATGGCCGGGCGCAGCACCTTGCCGGCGCGGTCAATCAGCACCAGCCCGTGCATCTGGTAGGTGATGCCGATGCCGGCAATCAGGGACGTATCGAAGCCGTATTCGGCTTTGAGCTCGGCGGTGGCGTTCACCACTTCCTGCCACCAGCGCTCGGGGCGTTGCTCGGCCCAGTTGGGCTGGGACACGGTGATTTCCATCTCCTTT
Organism: Hymenobacter humi; assembly: GCF_042665855.1. Lineage (NCBI taxonomy): Bacteria > Pseudomonadati > Bacteroidota > Cytophagia > Cytophagales > Hymenobacteraceae > Hymenobacter > Hymenobacter humi. The sequence continues at coordinate 3,685,274 of NZ_JBHTEK010000001.1, forward strand.
TGGGAGACGTGGCGGCCGCCACGCACTTGCCGGTGTGGAGGTCCAGCAGGGAGGCTTTGATGGAAGAGCTACCGATGTCGTAGCCGAGGAGGTATTTCATGGGAATAGAATAAGTAACGCGACCTGCGGTGCTCGAACGGGAACTAGAGCCGGCTGGTAGCTCCCGGCACCTCCGGCTCGGTGGTGAATGTGGATGCCGGCAGGCCTTCTTTGTTGTACAGGTTTACGTCTTCGGGATTGTCGGCCCAGGCGTAGCGCACCACGGCGGGGTTGGGCACTTGGTCGTTCCATACCACCACTTTGTTGCCTTCAATCTTGGCCTGGGCCCACACAAACTTCTTGTCGGGCCCGGCGATGGAAAAGCCCACCAGGGGCCCGCCGCCTTTGGCCACCAGCCCACTTCCCACGCTCGTGAAGCTGAGCGTAACCTTGTTGCCGGCCACCTGCATGCTCTGGTACAGCGGGCCGGACGCCACCACTTTGGTATCGCCGTAGGCCACTTTCTGGGCGGCCAGGGCCAGGCGGTGGCCGGGGGTCTGCTTGTCCAGCGGGTGAATGTCGTTCCACTCGCCGGCGTCCAGAATCACGGCCATGCCGGTGTGGGGCAAGGCCAAGCCGCGGCGCTGCACGTCGCGCACCACGGCCCAGCCGCTTTCCGACGGCTCTTTTTTCACCGCCATGAAGTTGGGCAGCTGCGCGTAGAGGAACGGCAGGTTGGGCTGCTTGAACTGCTTGCGCCAGTCGGCAATCATGCCGTTGAACAGGGCTTGGTAGTCGCCGGTCCGGCCGGCGTTGCTTTCGCCCTGGTACCACAGCACGCCCTTGATGGCGTAGGGCAGCACCGGTGCAATCATGCCGTTGAACAAGCCGCCCGGCACGTACTGAAACGTAGTGGTGCCCGGCGTGGGCGTCATGGTGGCGCCCAGCTTGTACTGCCAGGGCCCGCGCAAGTCGATGGTCTGGCCGCCCGCTGTCAGTTCGTATTTCTTGTCCGGCGTGAAGCCGCCGCGCCCGCCGTTGCTGATGAGGCGCACCACCACCACGTTTTTGCCGGGCCGGAGCACGCCGGCCTTCACGTCGTATTTGCGGGGCGGGTACTGGTAGCCGGTGCTGCCCACCAGCTGCCCGTTGATGTAGGTGGAGTCGGCGTCAACCAGCGTGCCGAGCTCCAGGCGGGCGGGCTGGCCCACCATGGCGGCCGGCACGTCCACGTCCTTGCGGAACCATACCACGCCGTTCACGGGGCCCAGCGGGGCCTTGTCGGCCCAGAAGCCGGGCACCTGCATGGTGGGCCAGTTGCTGGCGTCGTAGTCAGGCGCCGACCACTTCTGCTGGCCCCGGGCCTCGCCCTGGTCGGTTTTGTACAGGGTTTGGTACCAGTTGGCCACCGCGGCGCTTTCGCGCTGCCGGATGCCCAGCACCACGGTGCTGTCTTTGTACTTGGCCAGTTGCTGCTCGTAGGTCGGAAACTGCTTCAGGGCGTCGGCGCTCAGCCAGGCTTCGGCCGGCGAGCCGCCCACCGCGTCTTTGATGATGCCCACCGGCACCTGGTACTTGGCGTTGATTTCCTTGGCGAAGAAGTAAGCCACCGCCGAAAACTTCAGCACCGTTTGCGGGTCGGCCGCTATCCACTTGCCGCCCGTCAGGTCTTGCTGGGGGCGCTGAAAGTCGTAGGTCAGGGGCACTTCGTATTGGCGGATGCGCGGGTTCGCAGCCTGGGCCACCACGTCGGGGTATTTGTCGCGTAGGCGGCTCATGGGCGTTTCCATGTTCGACTGGCCCGAGCACAGCCACACGTCGCCCACCATGATGTCTTTCACGGCCAGCTGGTTGCTGGCCTTGACGTTCATATCAAACGGGCCACCCGGTTTCAGGTGGGGCAGCTTCACGCGCCAGCGGCCATCGGGGCCGGTGGTGGCTTTGTAGGTTTTGCCCAGAAAGCTTACCGCCACGGCCTCGCCGGGCTTGGCCCAGCCCCACACGGCCACGTTGGCGTCGCGCTGCAGCACCATGCCGTCGCTCACCAGGCGCGGCAGGCGCACTTGGGCGGCAGCTTCGTGCCCCAAGGGCAGGATTAGCAGCAGTGCAACGGCAAACGCATTAGCTTTCATAGACATAGGAGCTGAGTAGTAGCAAAGAGGGCCAAAACCGGTACCCTCTCATAAATAAGCCCCGGTTTCAGAGCGAAACCGGGGCTTATTTGAATTGAGCCGGTCAGAAAAAAGCGTAAAAAGATTGACTACTTGTACTGCAAAAGCCAATCTTTTTACCCCTTCCCGGCTATTGATAGTTGGGGTTCTGGAAAGCCGCTTTCACATCCGGCGCCACGTCCATCCGATCAAGCTGAACCTGCGGAATGGGGCGCAGGTAGTGGAAGGGCTGGATGGTGCGCGTAACGGTGGCCGGCGTGTGGTCGCCGTAGTTGGTGCCCCCGATGCGGTAGGTAGAAGCCAGCTCATTCCACTTCTGCGTGCGCACCAGGTCGAACCAGCGGTAGCCTTCGGCGTAGTACTCGCGCGAGCGTTCGGCCAGGATGTAGTTGATGGTGATGGTGGCCGGGGTGGCCGCCACCATGGCGGCGCTGTTGTCCTGCACTTTGGCCGTGTTGCCGTTGTTGTCGAAACGCCACTTGCCGGCCCGGGCCCGAATCACGTTAATCAACTCCCGGGCGGTTTGGCCGGGTTTGGTCGTGGCACCCTTCACGGCAGCCTCGGCCGCTACGAAGTACAGCTCCGAGAACTTGGCAATGTTGAACGGACGGGTGCTGCCCGCGTTGGGCTGGCCCAGGCCCGTGCCGTTGTCGGTGCGGTAAGGACCGAGCTTCCAGAGGCCGGGGTACACAATCCGGCTGATGCCACGCGGCGAAATCACGTAATCGGCGCGGCCAGGCAGCACGCCGGCGCCCACGTTATTGGGGCCAGTGCCGCTAGGGTAGGAAATGGCAGTAGCCGGCTCGGCATCCAAGAAGGTCAGGATGGCACCACCCGGGGTCACGGGCAGGTTGTTGGCATTGTACAGCACCGACGCCGCCACGCCGGCCTTGGGCCAGTTGCCCCGGTACACCGTGGTGAAGGTGCCGTCATAGCGCGAATCGTCCGTTTTGTCGGCAAAGGTGTTCTCGATGACGTCAATGGTAGGCGCCATACGAGTCCAGGGGCGGCCCAACGGCTGAGCTGCTTCCCGCTGAACAGAAGATACCGCACCCGTGCCATTTGCATTCGTGGCGCTGCGGAGGTTGGGGTAGTTCCAGGTCATCATCCAGCCGGCGAAGTTGTCGGGGGACCCGCCGCTGCCGAAGGTCAGGCTGCCCCCGTTGTACAGCTCGCTGCTTTCGGTGTGGTCCGCGAACATCAGTATCTCCGTGTTGCGGTCGTTGGTGGCCAAGTTCACGTCGTAGTACGTGGGCTGCAAGCGGAACGGTCCCGGGCTGTCGATGCCGGCCGTGGCCACGTCATACGCCTGCTGGTAGTAGTACTGGGCGTTATGGCCGGCCGGGTCGGTGCGCGGCGCTGCCGGATAGGTAGGGATGTTGTTCGGATTTTCGAGCCACCACGCGTAGGTCAGGTACGCCTTGGCCAGGTAGAGGCGGGCCAGCGTTTTGGTGACACCGCCCACCACCCGCGGATTCGCCGGCAAGTCGTTAATGGCTTGCAGCAAATCCGGGAAAACAGCTTTGGTGTACACCTCAGGCACCGTATTGCGCACCGAAGTTCTGATGGGGCTGGTGTTGAACTGCAGCTCGCCCGACCCTAAATCCAGGGGCACCCCGCCAAAGGTTTGCACCAGCATGAAGTAGTCGAAGGCGCGGAAAAACCGTGCCTCGGCCACCAGTGCCGGCGAAATGGTGCCCACGGCGGTGGCATTTTTGATGATGCCGCTGGCCGTGTTGATGTTGGGGAAAGCCGTCGCCCACAAAACGTCGGCCCGGCTGTTGTTGGCGTTCAGCGCGGCGCGGCCCGACAAGTCCATGGCCAGGAAGTTCTCGTCGGCGTCCCGGCCGTAGGTGACTTCGTCGGTCCCGGTCAGGGTGGCGTTGTAGTAATAGGCATTGCCATACATGTAGCGCAAGTGCGCATACATGGAGGTCAGGCCGCCGTTCACGCCCCGTTCGGTTTGGAAGAAGCCCGGCTCGTAAATGCTCCGGGGCTCTTCATCCAGCAGTTTCGAGCACCCAACCGAAGTCATGGAGAGAACGGCGGCACCCGCCAAGAATTTTATGTGCAAAGATTTCATCTGTCGAGTTGCTTAAAAGGTGAGGTTGAGGCCCACGATGTAGGTGCGGGTGGCCGGGGCGTTGGTGCCCAGCGTCAGGATGCGGCGCAGGTTCTGGCCCAGGGGCACGGCCGCGTTTTCGTCGCCGAAGGAGTTGGTTTCGGGGTCCATGCCCGATTCTTTTTTGTAGGGCGAAAACAGCACAAAGGGGTTCTGAGCCGTTGCGTACAGACGCAGGCGGCTAACGCCGGCATTCTTCAGCCACTCGTTGCTATCGAAGTTATAGCCCAGCGAAATGGTGCGCACCTTCAGGTAGGAAGCATCGAAGTAGCCGAGCGTCGAGCCGTATTTGGGGTTGTCGCCGCTCGTGATGCCGCCCGGCTTGGGGTACTTGGCGTCGGTGTTGGTGGGCGTCCAGTAGTCCACTTTCACGTTGCCGCGCCGGCCGTTCAGCAGGTTCAGGTAGCCCGACGCACCGTAGATGGTGCTGTTGAGGAGGCCACCGTTTTGGAAGGCGCCCACCATCGACAAGTCAAACCCTTTGTAGCCCACACGGGTGTTGAAGCCGCCCAGGAAGTTGGGGTTCACGTCCAGAATCTGGCGGTCCAGCACGCCAATGGGGCGCGAGGGGGTACCGTCCGGGTTGTACCCGCCAGTGTATTTTACTTTTATCATGCCCACGTTTCCGCCGGGCTCCAGCACGTTCAGGTAGGGGTCTCCCTGCTGCCACAGGCCCACTTTCTCGTAGTCGTAGACGACGTTGATGGGCTTGCCCACAAACCACCAGTTGCCTTCGTCGCGCTGCTGCTCACCGGCCAGCGAGGTAATCTTGTTGCGGTTGGCATACAGGTTGAGGCCCGCTTCCCAGGTCCAGCCGTTGAGGTTCTCCAGAATCACCCCGTTCAGCGACAGCTCGATGCCCTTGTTCTGGGTGGAGCCAATGTTGGCCGTGTAGCTGTTCACGCCCGACGTGGGAGGCAATGGCAACCCGAGCAGAATGTCTCTGGTATTGGTGATGTAGTATTCTACCGTACCGGAAAGACGGTTTTTCAGGACCCCAAAATCCAAGCCGTAGTTCCACGTTTCAGAGTATTCCCAGCCCAGGTTCGGGTTGGGCAGCTCGCTCACAAACAGGCCCGTCTGGTAGCTGGTGGGGCCAAAGTTGTAGGGCCGGGTGGTCAGGCGTCCCAGGGTGGCGTAGGGGGCAATGGACTGGTTCGAGGTTACCCCGTAACCAGCCCGCAATTTCAGCATGTTTACGGCCGTAATGTCCTGCATGAACCCTTCTTTGGCGATGTTCCAGCCCACCGACACGGCCGGGTAGGTATTCCATTTGTGGCCGGGAGCCAGGCGCGAAGAGCCGTCCGAACGAACCGTAGCCGACAGCAGGTACCGGTCGTCGTAGGAATACATCACGCGGCCCATGTAGGACAGCAGCCCGGATTTCTGGTACACTTGTTCGCCGGGATTCACCACAATGTCGGTGGCCGCCAGCCCTATGTTGTAGAACTGGAAAGCGTCGGAAGGAATGTCCCGACCCGAAATCCGCGTCTGGTTGAAAGTAGTGTTCGAGGCCGAATACAAAGCCAACGCGTTGATGTTGTGCTTCTCTGCGAAGGTGCGGTCGTAGGACAAGATGTTTTCTACGGTGTAATCGGTGGTCACGCCGTTGCTGACGGCCGCCGAGGAAAGCGTAGTTGCAACGGGGCTGTTAATGCCCGCGCCCGTATAGCTCCCGCCCTGGCTCTGCCGGTAGTTGACGCCCAGGTTGACGCGGTACTTCAACCCGTCCACGCCCGGCATCCTGAATTCGCCGAAGAGGGCGTTGTAGGTGGCAAAACTTCTCGTCTGGCTCAGCCATCTGTCTTTGTTGGCTTCGATTACGTCCTTGGTGGTGACCCACTGGTCGTCCAACGGCATTTTGATGACCCTTTTCAACGTCCCGTCCGCGTTGTAGGGGTTGGCGATGGGCGACGAAGTCAGGGAGCTGTACACCCCCACGTTGGAGCCCTCCGTTAAACTGTAGCTGTTGTTGGTGGTGAAACCCAACCGGACATATTTGCCCACGCCCTGGTCAAGCGTGCCCCGCACGGAATAACGGGTGTATTGCTGGGTCGGAATAACGCCTTCTTCCTGGTAGTAGCCCGCGTTGAAATTGTAGCGCCCATTTTCCGTGCCACCGTTCAGGCCCACGTTTTGGTTGGTTTGCATGCCATTGCGGTACAACAGCTTCTGCCAGTCGGTATCGACGTCATCGGCTTCGTCCAGGCTGTTTTTGTAGATGCCCGCGTCCTTGCGCAGCTGCGCAAATTCCTGTCCGTTCATCATGGGGAACCGGGAAAACAAGGTTTTCACGCCCACAAATCCGTCGTACGTCACCTGGGCCTTTTGCCCTTTCTTACCGCCTTTGGTGGTTACCAGAACCACGCCGTTGGCCCCGCGCGACCCGTAGATGGCCGTGGCCGAGGCATCTTTCAGAATGTCAACGCTCTGAATATCGTTGGGGTTGATGTCACCGATGGAACCCGGAAACGGGATGCCGTCCAGCACAATCAAGGGGTCGTTGCTGGCCGTGAGCGAGCGGGTGCCGCGGATGCGGATTTGCGTGGCGGCCCCAGGCTGGGAGGAGGTTTGGGCAATTTGCACGCCCGGCAGGCGGCCTTGCAGGGCCTGCGTGACGTTGGCCGCTGGTATTTCGCGCAAGGTCTCGCCGCTGATGGAAGCCACCGAACCCGTTACCGCTTCGGCTCTTTGCGTGCCGTAGCCCACCACCACTACTTCCTCCAGTGCTTTGGTGTCAGTGGTCAGCGTCACTGTGCCAATGGTGGCATCACGCCCCACCGGCACCTCCTGTGCTAGAAAGCCCACGAATGAGAAAACCAGCGTAGTGCCCGGCGCGGCGGGCAGTGAGTAGTTGCCGGCCACATCGGTCACGGTGCCGACATTGGTGCCTTTCACCACCACGTTCACGCCGGGAAGGCCCGCCCCATCGGTTCCCAGCACGCGGCCCGAAACGGTTTGGGAGGCCTGGGCCTGGGCTGCCAGAGGTGTTAGCAAGCTGCCAGCCACCGGGAGCCCCGTAGCGAGCAGAAATGGCCACTCAAGTGCAAGGCCGTTTTTTGAAAAGGTGATTTCATGATGGTGGGACTTTTGTTTCTGATTGATTTGAAGGTTTTTGAGTGAATGACTCTGATAAAAAAGAGAAATTAAAAACCAATGGAGTTGCCGCCGTCCACGGGCAGCGACACGCCGGTGATGTAGCGCGCGGCCGGCGAGGCCAGGAACACGGCCGCGTGGCCGATGTCCTCAGCCTTGCCGAAGGCGCCCATGGGCGTGCGCCGCATGGCGCGGTCGCGGCGGTCGGGGTCGGAGTTCATGGCCTTGCGGCTCATCTCGGTTTCGATAAAGCCGGGCGCAATGGCATTCACGCGCACGCCCTGGGCCGAAAACTCCGAAGCCAGCACCTTCACCATGCCCTCCACCGCCGACTTGGAAGCCGCATAAGCCACCACACGGTCGATGCCGTAGTAAGCGGCCATGGAGGAAATCATGAGGATGACGCCTTTCCGCCGGGGCACCATTCGCGCCGCGCAAGCCCGCGTGAGGGCGAACACCGCGTGCAGGTTGGTGTGTAGAATGCGGCCAAATTCCTCGTCGGTAACTTCCAGGGCAGGCTTTTTGAGGTTGATGCCGGCATTGTTCACCAGGATATCCAGCGGCCCGTAGGCGGCTTCAATCTCGGCCACCAGCCCTTCGATGGACGAGAGGTCGTTGATGTCATTGACGATGTATTTGGCCGCCTGACCCAGGCTTTCCACGGCGTCGCGCAGCACTTCTTCGCGCCGGCCCGTGATGACCACCGTGGCACCGGCTGCAGCCATGCACTGCGCAATGGCCAGCCCAATGCCCGTGCCGCCGCCGGTTATCAGCGCCAGCTTGCCTTCCAGCGAAAACACGTTGGCCGGCTGGGGTTGAGCTGCGAGGGCCGCGCCGTTGGATGGGGAAAGATTGTTCATACTCAATAGATAACGCAGAAAATGAATTACTTGAGCTGGTAGAGGTCCACCAAGCTTTTGACTTCGGCCAGGGTGCGGGTGGGCGGCGCAAACGGCGCCGGAATGGGCTGCTTCGAGTAGGTCTGGAAGTAGAGCACGCAGGCATCGCGCCACCACAGGGCTTCCTGCCGCTGGATTTGCAGCCGGGCCGTGACGTCGGCGTGCACTGCCGGGTCCACGGCGGGCTTCACGCTGGCCCAGCGCTGCTGCATCCACGTCACGGAGTCGGCCCCGGTGTAGTAGCGGGTCACCAGCTCATTCCAGAGGTTGCGGCCGGTACTTAGCGGCTGCTTCCAGCCCACGTGGTGAAACCAGAGCAGGTAGTTGAGCGGGCAGGTTTTGGGGTCGCCCCAGAGCTTCTGCACGCCGGGCGAGTACAGGGCCAGGGCGTTGGAGCCGGTGGCGGTGCGGTTGAAGCCCAGCCCCAGGGAGTCGGCTTTGTGGTAGTACACCGACGTCCAGTCGGGGCGGCCAGCCTTGGCCAACCAGGGCTGGGGGCCGTAGTGAATGCTCTCGCCCATGATGTGGTGCAGGCCCAGCGGCGTGGTGTAGCGCACGTAGATGTCACGCGACTTGCCCATCATATCCACGATGGTAGCCACGGCCTTGGGCTCGCGGCTCAGGGTCATCTTGGCCCACTCGGTGGCAATGGCGGCCGAGGTCAGGTTGTAGTCCCAGGCCAGGCGGCCGAAGGCGTACCAGTTGGCCTGGCCCATGGGGTGACCAGTCCAGTTGCGGTCGGCGCCGATGTTGGCCACGCCCGCGATGCCGCTGAGGCGGTGCTGGTCGAGGCTGCCGTCCACCACCTTCGCCACCGTGGAGCCGGGGCCCTTGGTTTGGGTATCGGAGTCAAGGCATTCTTTAAACAGCGGCGCCAGGTACACGAGGTGCGTGGCAAAGCCCAGGTACTCCTGCGTAATCTGCACTTCCAGCACCAGCGGCGTCCTGGGCATGGCCCCAAACAGCGGGTGGAAGGGCTCACGGGACTGAAAGTCAATTGGCCCGTTCTTCACCTGCACCAGCACCTTGGGCGAGAATTTGCCGTCGAGCGGCTTAAACTCCTCGTAGGCCTCCTTGAATCGGTCGCCGTTGCTGTTGGCTTTGTACACGAAGGCCCGCCACATCACAATGCCGTCGTGCTGGCCCAGAGCGTCGGCCAGCATGTTGGCGCCGTCGGCGTGGTTGCGGCCGTAGTCCTGCGGGCCGGGCTCGCCCTCGGAGTTGGCCTTCACCAGAAAGCCGCCGAAGTCGGGAATCACCTTGTATATCTCCTCGGTCTTGGCGGCCCACCACTGCTTCACCTGCGGGTCGAGCGGGTCAGAGGTTTTCAGCCCACCGATAACCTTGGGCGCGGCCCAGAACACCGACAAATACACCCGGATGCCATAAGGCCGAAACACGCCGGCCAGGGCCTTCACCTTCTGCAGGTACTCGGGCGTGAGGTAGCGGGCGCTGGCGTTCACGTTGTTGATGGCCACGCCGTTGATGCCAATTGAGGCGTTGGCGCGGGCGTAGTCGGTGTAGCGCGGGTCGAGCCGCTCGGGCAGCTCGTACCATTTCCAGATGGAGGAGCCCGCGTAGCCGCGCTCTACGGTGCCGTTGGGGTTGTCCCAGTGGTTGAGCAGGCGGTATTGGATGCGCGGGCTGCTGGCCTGGGCCAGTTGAGCTACCGGCTGGCGGGTTTGGAGCTCCCGCAGCAGGGCAAATACACCGTAGAGCACGCCGGCCCCGCTCCTGCCTGTCACTACCAAGTTGCGGCCTTGGGATAAGATGCGGTAGCCGTCGTTAGTCTGGGAAGTTCCGGGAACGTTTGCGGTCGGGCTTACTAATAAAAGGATGCCGCGTTTTGTGCTTCCCGCCTCAGCCTTCGCCACCACCGGCACCGACTGGCCCAAGAGCCCTTGCAGGCCGCGCTGCAGTTCCTTCGCCGCCGTCTTGAGCACTGCCGAGCTGCCGTCGGCCACAATGTACTGGGCGGCCTGCCGGTAGGCGTTGCGCTGGGCTACGTCCGTCATCAGGTCGTACTTGAGCCACAGCCGGTAGCCATCGTCGGCCATGCTGCGGTGCGCGGCGGCAACGAATACCAGTAGGAGCAAAATAGACCGGAACGACATGGAGGGAGTGTTGAATGTTGAGGGTTGAGGGTTGAGTTTTGAATGTTGGGATTTGAGTTTTGAGGCGACAGATTCTAACAGAAGCGCCCGAATCTTTTAGGCCACCTCAACACTCAACCCTCAAAACTCAACCCTTTTCTAATGCCGTATTCCAGGCCGCGCAGCTCGGCCAGCCCGCGTAGGCGGCCGACGGCCGAGTAGCCGGGGTAGGATTTCTTCTGGAGGTCGTCGAGCATCTGGTGGCCGTGGTCGGGGCGCATGGGAATGGCGCGGCCTCCGTTTTCGGCGCGGCGCTGCTCTTCCAGCACCAACTCGCGCACCACGGCGTACATGTCCACGTCGCCCGCCAGGTGGTCGGCTTCGTGGAAGTTGCGGGGTTGGCTTCGCGCTTGGTGGTCCGCAGGTGGATGAAATGGATGCGGGACCCAAAGCGCCGCGCAATCGCGGCCGGGTCGTTATCGGGCCGCACACCCAACGAGCCGGTGCAGAACGTGAGGCCATTGGCCGACACGTCGCAGGCCGCCATTAGTTGGGCTATGTCGGCTTCGGTGCTCATCACGCGGGGAGGCCCAGCAGCGGAAACGGCGGGTCGTCGGGGTGAATGCAGAGACCGATGCCAAGCTCCTGAGCCACCGGAGCTACTTGCTGAATAAAGTAGTGCAAGTTTTCGCGCAGCGCTTGCGCGTCGATAGCGGCGTACTCATCCAGCAGGCTCTGAAAGTTGGTCAGCTCAAAGCCTCCTCCGAGCCGGGCAAGCCCAGCAGCACCGTGTTGGTGAGGCTGGCAATGGCCTCAGGGCTCATTTGGGCGAATTGCTGCCGGGCCGCTTCGGCCACGGCCGGCTCGTAATCGTTTGCGGCGCCGGGGCGCTTCAGGATACAGAGGTCGAATACGGCGAAGTCCTGCCACACAAAACGCAGGGCGCGCGAGCCGTCAGGCATTTCGTAGCTCAGGTCGGTGCGCGACCAGTCCAGCATCGGCATGAAGTTGTAGCACACGGTGCGGATGCCACAGGCCGCCAGGTTGCGCAGCGAGGCCTTGTAGTTGGCTATATAAAGCTCGCGCGAGGGCCGGCCCTTCTTGATGTCTTCGTGCACCGGCAGGCTTTCCACCACTTCCCAGGTCAGGGGCGAATGGGTGGCGTTGTCGGCCTCAATGAGCTGCTGGCGGGCCCGAATCTCCGTCACGGGCCACTCCGCTCCCACTGGCAATTGGTGCAGCGCAGTTACCACGCCCGTGCACCCGGCCTGCCGGATATCGAAGAGCGAAACGGGGTCGTGCGGACCGAACCAACGCATGGTGTGTAGCATAAGACTCTTCTTCAGAATACAATTTACCTATACACTAATCCTGCGGGTGGCACCAGAGCCTCAAAAAGCTTCCGGAAACCTATTTGCTGGACTACTTACCGAAAGTACATCATGATTGCCTATAGTCAATACCGGAAAAATGGCCCAGACAACTTGTTTTCGAATAAAAACTATCGGTAACGATTCCGGAATCGTTGCCGATAGCTATCTTAGCGGTGCGGTAGCAAAGAAAATATTTTGTGTCTTACCTTTGAATAAGTAGACAATGCAGGGGCATCCAGCGGCATCAAAGCAAGTCCTTTTCCAAAAAAGTACAAATTCAGATGATAACCTGCGTCAAATGCAAGTTGAGCAGGCTCGGTGCTGAAGGCCGGCTTCGTGCGGGGCCGTCAGCGCTTCCTGTGCAAGGCCTGCGACTACCACTTCACGGAGGAAAAACCCGCCGGGCAGCTCACCGAGCGCCGCCGCAGCCAAACCACCATTGGCGACGTGGCCAAGGCCGTGGGCGTGGCCTCGTCCACGGTGTCGCGGGCGCTGAACGGGCACACCGACATCAGCCCCACCACCCGGCAGGCCATCCTGGACACGGCCCGGCAAATGGACTACCATCCCAACCTGCTGGCCCAGAGCCTCAAGAGCCGCGAAACCCACACGCTGGGCGTGATTATTCCGGATATCGAGCGGCCGTTTTTTGCCACAGTGGTGAGCGGCATTCAGGACGTGGCGTCGGAGGCCGGCTACCGGGTTATGATTTGCCAGTCAAAGGAATCGTACCAAACGGAAGTGAGCAACGTGCAGGCCCTGGTAGCCAGCCGGGTAGACGGCCTGCTCATCTGCCACTCCCGCGAAACCGAGAACTTTGACCACGTGAAGCCCGCGGCCTGCCGGGGCGTGCCGGTGGTGCATTTCGACCGGGTGAGCGACGAGGTGGACAGCGCCAAGGTGATTCTCGACGACTGGAACGGCGCCTTCAACGTAACCGAGCACCTCATTCAGCAGGGCGCCCGCCGCATTGCCATCCTGGCCGGGCCCGAGTCGCTGCTCATCAGCCGCAACCGCCTGGCGGGCTACCAGCACGCCCTGAAGCGCTACAACCTCGACCTCCGAAGCGAGTACGAGGTCCACATCGAGTTTAGAACTGAGGAAGCCGTGGCCGCGCTCGACAACTGGCTGGCCCTGCCCGAGCCGCCCGATGCCATTTTCGCCATCAACTACACCAACGCCTTCGACCTGCTGGTGGCCCTGAAAAAGCGCCACCTCCGCGTGCCCGACGACATCGCCGTGGTGGGCTTCGGCGACGAGTTCATGGCCTCCATGATTGAGCCGGGCCTCACCACCGTCAACCTCCACCCCTACCGCATAGGGCAGCAGGCAGCGCGGCTGTTCCTGGAGCAAGTGCGCCAGAAGGAGGATTTTCAGCCCCGCACGTTCGTTATTTCTGGCGACTTGGTTATTCGTGGTTCTTCGTTGAAGGGTAAGGGGGATTCGTTTAGCCTGAGTATTTAGCGGCGTTTGGGCATTTAATAGAGTGGTCGTCATGCCGAGCGCAGCCGAGGCATCTCGCTCGCCTTGTCTGTCATCCTGAGCATTCCGCGCATCAAGGGGCGACGAAGACCTTCTCACGTTCGGGCCGCTAGGGTTAGCGTGATAAGATGCTTCCTTCGTAAGCATGACAAATGGCGTGAGCGAGATGCCTCGGCTCCGCTCGGCATGACGTTCTGTTTTGAATGGGCTAGACAGAAAGCTGCCGTGGCTCCCCTCTCCCTATGGAGAGGGGCCGGGGGAGGTTCCCACCACACGAGAGCCACACCACCACGCTCAACCCTTGTTGTTTTGAAAAAATAGCCTTTCCATTTTGGAAAAATTCCTCCCCATCGAGCTGTGTGCTCGGCGGGGATTTTTTATTTAATCAGCTTAATATCAACCAACCACACACGCTACCAAAAATAGATTATCAAGCCGGCACTGGTATTGACATAGGGTGGAAGTCACCAAACGCACGCAGCCATGGCCATCCTTGATAACCTCACCAAAGCCGCCAAGGGCTTTTTCATCGAAGAAGATGAAACGGCCCCGGCCGAAGCCTCGGCGCCCCGGCCGCTTCCAGCCCAACCCCTGCCGGGGCCCCGCCGCCAGCGGGCCCGGCGCCGCTCGTCACCCAAGCCGAGCAGCGCCACCTCGACCACATTGCCAGCCTGCTGGTGGGTGATGGCAAGGACTTCGGCGCCTACACCAAGATGGTGAGCAGCATGGCCAGCAGCGGCCTCACCGGCCCGCTGCTCTACCAGACGGCCTTCAACGCCTTCTCCGCCCTCACCGGCGTGGACCGCCCCGCGCTGCTGGCCTCAGCCGAGCAGCTGACTCACAAGCTGGCCGACGACCGCGCCCGGGTGCTGCAGCGCCACCGCGAAAAGCTGGGCGAAAGCCCTAACTCGAAAGCCGCGCCCGGCCCTCTGGCACTGCTGCAACAGCGCGAAGCCCAGCTGCAAGCCGATGTAGGTGCCCTCACCCAACAGCTCACCGAAAAGAGCCAGCAGCCTGCGCGAAATCCAGCAGCAGGCGCAGGCCGAACGCCAGAAAACGCAGGCCGCGCTGGCCTCCTACGAGCTGGCCAACGCCGCGGCCGCTGCCGAGCTGCAGGCCCACCGCCAGGCTGCGCAAAACTTCCTCAACCCTACTGCCACCCCTTCAAATACCTAATGCCATGAACACGCTACTCACAACCTCCTCTGACACCGGTACCGGCCTGCCCAAGTGGCAAAAGCCGGAAAAGATTGCCGGCCGCGTGGTGCTCCTCGGACTGGTGGGCGCGGCCGTGTACTACTGGGGCAAAATCCTGCCCTTCCTGGTCGACATCGTCTTCAACAGCGTGAAGCTGGGAATTGGGCTGGGCGTGCTGTTCGTGCTGTTTTTGCTGGTCACGAACAAGCGCATTCACGCCGGGCTGTGGTACGCCGGGCAGCGCATTCTGCGCACGCTGGCCGGGATTTTCGTCAACACCGACCCCATCGGCATCATGCAGGACTACATCAAAAACACCGAGCAGGAAGCCCGGAAGATGGACGCCGAAGTGACCAACATCGAAGGCGCTCACGAGCCTGGTGAAGCGCAAGCTCACCGCCAACACCGCCCAGATGAAGGAGTACCTGGCCCTGGCCAGCTCCGCCACCCGCCAGGGCGAAAAGGACATGGCCGAGAGCTACGCCAGCCGCGCCGCCCAGCTGGAAGACTACAACCGCCGCCTGCAGCCCATGGCCACCACCACGGCTAACGTTTCGGTAGTGATGCGCCAGATTCTGAAAGCCGCCCTGCGCCAAATTGACGGCTCCAAGTTCAAGGTCAACCTCCTGAAAGACGAATACGAGCTAGTGAAACGCACCAGGCTCGGGCATGCGCGCCGCCATGAACATCCTGCGCGGCGACCCCGACAAGAAGTACTTCTTCGACCTGGCCACCGACCGCGTGGCCCAGGACATGGCCCAGCAGTTGGGCCAAATCAAGCAGGCCATGCGCTACTCGCAGGAGTTTGTGAAGGAGATGGACATCCAGAACGGCGTGATGAGCGAGAAGGGCCAACGCCTGCTCACCAAGTACCAGAACGGCGATTTCAACGCAGTGCTCAACGAAAAGCCGCAAGCCCAACCATCCTTCGCCACCACCAAAAAAGCCTCCGATGATGCCTATTCTAGCCTGCTTGATTAGCTTTTTGCTGGCGGCTTTCCTGATGAGTATGCTGGGTGAGCCCGCCCTGGTGACGCGTCACTCCCAAGACCGTCATGTCGAGCGCAGCCGAGACATCTCGCGTGTGGCAGTAATCAATGCCGCTACAACGAAGCGATAGAGATACTTCGACAAGCTCAGCATGACCGTTCTCGGACGTCTAAGCGAGATGCCTCGGCTGCGCTCGGCATGACGAGCCAAAGGACACTGAGCCGCTAATCAACCCCACCAAAACCTCAAAAATCATTGCGCCCAAAATGGGCGCCCCACCCTCTTTTGCCCTTACTAAAATGACAACACGTGGTAAAATCGTAATCGGCCTGCTCCTGGTAGCGGCCCTTTACTTCGGCATCAACAAGCTGGTATCCAGCGGTGCCGTGTTCAAGAAAGCCGAAACGCAGTCGGTAATGCTCAACTCGATTGAGCTGCCGGCCGCCACCGGTGGCAGCCGGGCCACTATCGTAGTACCGCTGGCCCCGCTGCCCGGTACCGCTCCCGCCGACAAGGGCACTCCCGTGGTGTGGGAAGTGATGGCCTGGAACAGCCAGATGGCCGGAATGCTGGCCAACGGCGGCCCCCGCAGCACCATGGGCTCCAGCATGGCCGCCAACGGCCTCGACCTGCAGATTGTGCGCCAGGACGACGTGAGCAAGATGCAGGCAGACCTCGTGAAAAACGCCCTCGACCTGCAAAACAACCCCGAAACGCCGGGCCTGATTGTGAGCATCATGGGCGACGGCCTGCCCGCTTTCTCGGCCGTGCAAACGCAGCTGCAAAAGGCCGGCACTAGCCTGCAAATCATCCCCTACTCGGTGGGCAAGAGCTTTGGCGAAGACAAGCTGATGGGCCCGAAAGAATGGCTCGACAACCCGAAAACCGCATTGGGCAAAACCATTGCCTGCTACCTGCGCGACGGCGACCAGAACATCGCCCTGAAATGGTGCGCCGACAACGGCCTGAAAGTGAACCCCGACGAAACCACCTACGACCCCGAAGCCGTGAACTTTATGGCCGCCAGCGACTTCCTGGTAGCTGCCGAAAAGTACATCCTCGGCAAGCCCGAGGCCCGCACCAAGGTGGTGAACGGCAAGAACACCGGCGTGAGCGTGGACGTGGTGGCCGACGCCGTGGCCACCTGGACGCCCGGCGACGTGAACATTGCCAAGCAGCGCGGCGGCCTCGTCAACATCGTCTCGACCAAGGACTACTCAAACCAGATGCCCAACATCATGGTGACCACCAAGCGCTGGTACGACGCCCACCCCAAGGAAGTATTGGGCCTGATGACCGGCTTTGCCGTAGCCAGCGACCAGGTGAAAGCCCACCCCGAAGCCCTGGCCCGCGCCGCCGACATTTCGGCCACCGTGTACGGCGACCAGGACAAGCCCGGCGCCTACTGGCTCAAGTACTACAAAGGCGTGAGCGAAGCCGACCGCGACGGCAACGTGGTGGAGCTGGGCGGCAGCAAAGCCTTCAACTTCAGCGACAACCTGAACCTGTTTGGCCTCGACGAAGGCGGCACCAACATCTACGCTGCCGTGTACAAAACCTTCGGCGACGTGCAAAGCAAGCTCTACCCCAAAGAGTTGTCCAGCTACGTGCCCCTCGACCAGATGCTGGACCTCACGCCCCTCAAAAAGCTGCAGGCCCAGTACAAAGGCAAAGCCGTGGCCCCGGCCGAAACCCAGCAATTTGCCGCCGACGATGAAATCCGCCGCAGCGTGAGCAAGCGCGCCTGGAACATCGAGTTCAACAGCGGCAAGAGCACCTTCACCCCGCCGCCGAGCGCCAACTCAACCAGCTGTTTGACGACCTGGTGGTAGCCGGCCGCCTCAAAGTAGCCGTGCACGGCCACACCGACAACACCGGCGACCCGCAAGCCAACCAGCAGCTCTCCGAAGACCGCGCCATGGCCGTGCAGCGCTGGCTGGAAACCAAGAGCCGTAGCGCCTTCCCCGAGGGCCGCGTGCAGGTGTACGCCCACGGCGCCACCGAGCCCGTGGCCAGCAACTCAACGGTAGAAGGCAAGGCGAAGAACCGCCGCGTGGAGATTGTGCTGGGCAACTAACACGTGTAGCGTGGACTCTGCGAGTCCGCGCACGAGCGCAGCGAGTATCGAGACCTGACTAAATTCTAAGAAACACTTCTGGATTCCAAGCACGGGCGCAGTCCTCAATACTCGCTGCGCTCGTGCGCGGACTCGCAGAGTCCACGCTACAACCTGCCATGAAAACTCTATTCGCCCCCAACGCCCAGCCGCGCCGCCTCGTGTTCACCACCATGGTGGTAGCTCAAGTAGCTCTGCTGCTCCTGCTGTGGCTGTTCTACCCCATGCAGCTGTTCCCCAGCCTGGGCGAAGTGGTCCGCTCACTGGGCGACCTCATCACCACGCAGGGCCTCATTCAGGAGCTGTGGGCCAGCGTGACCACGGCCCTGCAAGCCCTGGCCGTGGCCACGGTGCTGGCGCTGGGCATCTCCTACCTCACGGCGTTGCCCTTCTTCCGGCCCATTGCCTACGCGGCCTCCAAGATGCGCTACCTCACCCTCACCGGCCTCACCTTCTTCATGGCCCTGATGGTGAGCTCCGGCCACCAAGTGAAGCTATCGGTGCTCATTTTCGGCGCTACGGTGTACCTGGTTACGGGCATGACGAGCGTGATTCTGACCACCACGCAGGAAGAAATGGACCACGCCCGCACCCTGGGCATGGGCGAGTGGCGCAGCTTCTGGGAAGTGGTGGTGCTGGGCAAGCTCGATGAAATGCTGGAAGTGGTGCGCCAGAACTTCGCCATCATCTGGACCATGATTACGCTGGTCGAAACGCTTTACCAGAGCGAGGGCGGCATCGGGCTGCTGCTCTATAAGCAGAACCGCTACCTGCATTTAGATGGCGTGCTGGCCATTCAAGTGGTGATTCTAGCTACGGGCGCGGCGCAGGACTATGTTTTTGTGCTGCTGAGGCGGGTATTTTTCCCTTACTCGACGCTCGGGCAGGCGTAGCGTGGACTCTGCGAGTCCGCGCCGGGGCGAACGACAGCCACCATCCCGCAATGCGCGGACTCGCAGAGTCCACGCTACGTCGAAGCCAGATACGTGTAGGGCCACTGTTCCCAATCCTCTACCAGCCCCGCTTTTACCGGATTTTCCACCACATATGCCAATACTCGTTCCAACTCCTCTTTTCGTACCACGTGGTCGTAGCTCTCTGCCTGCCAGAAAGCGCCCGTTCGCCCCAGCAGTTTGTTCGCCTGTGTTGCGGTATAGCTTTTCAGTCGCTGCAGCGTTTTCACTAGCGGCGGAGCTTCTTCCAGCACCCGCACCACCACATGCACGTGGTTTGGCATCAGGCAATAGCACCGCAGGTCGTAGCCCGTGCCATCGAAATAGCGCAAAGACTCTGCTACGAGAGACGCGGTGGCGGGCTGCCGCAAAAACGTAGGGCCGTACTCTCCTTTGTTTAGTTGGGCATCGAAGCGACCGAAGTACCGTTTCTGCGCCATATAAAGCTGCGCCGATTCTGCCTCAAAGCGTTGCCGGGCCAGCTCAATTTCGGCCTGTAGCTGCTCCACCACCGTGCGCGGCAATGAGCCCGCCAGCCGCAATGTCAGAAACACCACCTCACCGGGCGGCAGCCGATGCGGCAAGTTTCGCTCATAATGAATCAAGTCCGACACGCCCGCAATGTAGCGTGGACTCTGCGAGTCCGCGCCCGCCTGGTCAATTCCCCACATCACCTTACACGCGCGGACTCGCAGAGTCCACGCTACAACCCGCCATGACTGCGCACACCTACTCCTACAAAGACCCCATTCTCACCCTGAATGGCGTCTCCATCTCCTTCAATGGGGAAAAAGTCCTGCGCGACATCAACGCCCAGGTGCTCGACGTGACGCGCCCCGGCATGAACCAGGGCCAGGTGGTGGGCTTCTACGGCCGCTCCGGCATCGGCAAGTCAGTGCTGTGCCGCATCATGGCCGGGCTGATTGCGCCCACCGCCGGCACCGTGGAAGTGGGCCAGGCCCAACAGCCCGTGACGCCCGGCATGGTGGGCTTTGTGCAGCAGCGCTACCCGCTATTCGACCACCGCACGCTGCTGGACAACCTGCTGGTGGCCGCCGAGCGCAAGCACGCCTCCGCTGAAGCCCGCCAGCACGTCGAGGCCTACCTGGAGCGGTTTTGCCTCGCGCCGCACCGCAAAAGTACCCGGCCCACCTCTCGGGCGGGCAGCGCCAGCGGGCGGCCATTGCCCAGCGCCTGCTCTGCTCCGACCACCTCATCCTGCTCGATGAGCCCTTCTCCGGCCTCGACGTGGCCATGATTGACGAGGTGAAACGCATCATCGTCGAAGTGACGACTATGGACGAGCTGAACACCGTCATCATCGTCTCGCACGACATCGTGACCACCACCGCCCTGGCCGACCGCCTCTGGCTGCTCGGCTACGAGCACGACGCGGCCGGGGCCCTCGTGCCGGGCGCCACCATCAGCCCCCAGCACCAATACAACCTAGCCGAAATGGGCCTCGCCTGGCACGAAAACGTGGAAGCCGAACCCGAATTCGCCCAGTTCGTGGAGCACATCAAGAATGAGATTCGCGGGAGTTAATAATCCCACTTAATGTACTTGCCCTTCAACGCTTGGTCAGAAGCAAACTTTAAACTGGTGTCCTTGATGAGTTGACACTCCAATAGAAACTCTTGTGTCAATGACTTCTTCCAGCCTCCACTAGCAGCGGCAACCCAGTACCTAAGCCCAGATTGGTCACCTGGATATCCACGCACGCCATCTATAAACTTCGGTTGTCTCGCTACGGCAATAATGCTTTGAATCGTTTCATCATCAGGCACAAGTTTGAGCAAAGCAATTGCTCGCAACGCACCGTCTATGAACATAGGGTTTTGCGTTTTTAAAACTTCTGCCCAAACTTCCGCTAGGGGCTTTTCTAAAATAGATAAGCGTAAAACTGCATCGCCAAGCCCTAAATAAGTCATTGTCGCGTCAAAATCTTGGTGCGCTAATTCCCACAGAAAAGGCAATGCAGGCTGATATTTAACTACGCCCAAAGCCGCAATTAAATGGTATCGAGCAGACCAAGTTCGTTTGTCTTTAACCTCCCTTTTCAGCGCTTCAAATAGTGCTTCACCCGATTCAGGCAGACCGAGTTTGCGAAGCCGCTTTGCTCCAGACTCTCTTTTGAGAGCTATTGAGTTGTGCAGTAATTCAACAGCTTCAGCAAGCTTCAAAGCAACTTCAGACATACAGCAAAAGGAATAATAGACGCCATCAAATCTAGGCGTGACAACTCGTTGCTTGGTCAATCCTGTCTTTCGTTGCCGACCTGTCGCAGTCTGGCGTTCTTTGAGTGCTCAATTCAACATCCCAACGCAACCCCATGCCCACCGGTACCCTGCTCATCATCGACGACGAAGCGCGCTTGCGCCGCCTGCTGGCCCAGGTACTGGAGCTGGAAGGCTACACCGTGCTGCAAGCCCCCGACGCCCACCGCGGCCTGGAGCTGCTGCAGCAACACGCCGACGACGTGCTCCTGGTGATATCCGACGTGAAACTGCCCGACGGCCACGGCGTGGACCTGCTGCCCCGCTACAAAGCCGCCGCCCCCGATGCCGAAGTGGTGCTGCTCACCGCCTTCGGCACCATCCCCGATGGGGTGAAGGCCATGAAACTCGGCGCGTTCGACTACCTCACCAAGGGCGATTTTGAGCAGCAGTTGGTGGTGGTGGTGGACCGCGCCGCCGAAAAAGCCCGCCTCCGCAAGCGCGTAACCGAGCTAGAGCGCCGCGTGGGCGAGCAGTACCGCTTCGAGTCGATGATAGGCGACTCCGTGGAGTTGAAGCGGGTGCAGAAACTAGCCCAGCAAGTAGCGCCCACCGACAGCACCGTGCTGCTGGAAGGGCCCACCGGCAGCGGCAAGGAGCTCTTTGCCCAGGCCATTCACCAAGCCAGCGGGCGCAAGGGCAAGGCATTCGTGGCCGTCAATTGCAGCGCCTTCCCCAAAGATTTGCTCGAATCGGAGCTGTTTGGCTACAAGAAAGGCGCCTTCACCGGCGCCCTCACCGACAAGAAGGGCCTGCTGGAAGAAGCCAACGGCGGCACCCTGTTTCTGGACGAAATCGGCGAGCTCGAGCTCAATGTGCAGGCCAAGTTCCTGCGGGTGCTTGAGATGCAGCAGTTCACGAAGCTCGGCGACACCAAGCCCACCAAGGTGAACGTGCGCCTGGTGGCCGCCACCAACCGCAACCTCAAGCAGGAAGCCGACGAGGGCCGGTTCCGCCCCGATTTGTACTACCGCCTCTCGGTGTTCATCATCCACGTGCCACCTCTCAAAGACCGGCCGGCCGACGTGCCGCCCCTGGCCCACCACTTCCTGCAGTACTTCGCCGCCAAGCTCAGCAAGCGCCTCCCCGGCCTGGAGCCCGAGTGCCTGGCCCTGCTGCAGCGCTACCCCTGGCCCGGCAATGTGCGCGAGCTCAAGAACGTGCTCGAGCGCGCCGCCATCCTGGCCCCCGCCGGCGAGCCCCTGGCCGCCGACTTCCTGCCTGACGAATTCCACGCCCTGGGCCGCCCGCCCCGCCCCGGCTCCGATGCCACCGACGAAAGCCTGCGCGCCATGGAAGCCCGCCACATCGGCAAGCTCATGGGCGAGCTGGACGGCAACAAGCCCGACGTAGCCAAGCGCCTGGGAATTGGGCTTACCACGCTCTACCGCAAGCTCCAGGAATACGGCCTGGAAGGATAATGTAGCGTGGACTCTGCGAGTCCGCGTAGCTCCGCACGGTGTTGTTCGCCCAGGCGCGGACTCGCAGAGTCCACGCTACACTTCCCGCGACACGAGAATAGATAACTAAAACCATGTCCCTCAAACTAAAAATCCGCCTCAGCATCTTCCTGCTGCTGCTGTTGCTGCTGGGCCTGGGTGGCTATGCCTTTTTTGTCATCTACTACCTCGAGCACGGGGCCCACGGCATCGAGAAAGCTGATTTTCAGGCGGCGCGGTCTACGGTGCTGGGCTTTCTGGCGGCCGGCACCGTCGTGGGCATTACCATGATGGTGCGCCTGCCGCGCATCGTGGTCCGCCCCCTGCACCGCCTTTCCGACGACGTAGACCGCGTGGCTGGCCCCGGCCCCGCGACCCGTGTGGCCGTGGGCAAGCACGACGAAGTAGGCACCGTGGCCACGGCCGTCAACCGGGTGCTCAGCCAGGCCCAGGAAGAGCGGCGCGCCACCCTGGCCCAACTCTTCACGGAGCGCAACCGCATGGAAAGCCTGGTGCGCAGCCTCGACGAGGGCCTGCTGCTGCTCGACGAGCAAAACGTCATCATCCTGGCCAACCCCGTGGCCTGCGACCTGCTGGGCATGCGCCAATCCGACTTGTTGGGCCGCCCCGCCCAGGTCATTGCCCAAGCCAACCCCCTGATGGGCGAGCTGCTGGAGCCCCTGGCCGCCGCCAACCTGGCCGGCGACGCCGAGCCCGACCCGGTATTCACCTTTCCGCACAAGGGCGAGTCGCCGCACTACCAGCTCAGCATCAGCCCCATCGAAGCCTTCGGGCGGCCGGGGGCGGCGCCCACAGTGGGCGGCCACATCTTCTGCCTGCGCAACGTGTCCGATTTCAAGAAGCTCGACGAGCTGAAATCAACCTTCCTGGCCACCATTTCGCACGAGTTGAAAACGCCCCTGGCCAGCATCAAGCTCAGCCTGATGCTGCTGAAAGACGAGCGCACCGATGCCGCCGAACGCCAGCGCCTGGCCACCGGCATCAGCGAAGAAACCCAGCGGCTGCTCAACATGGTGGGCCAGGCTCATCGACGTGGCCCGGCTCGACGCGGGCGCCGGCATCAAGCTCAACGTGCAGCCCATGAAGCTGGCCGACGTCATCTGCTACGCCACCCAAACCGTGCTTCCCCAGCTCCACGACAAGCAGCTTCAGCTCGAAACCCTGGTGCCCGAATCCCTGCCCGAAGTGCACGGCGATGTGGAAAAAACCACCTGGGTGCTCATCAACCTGCTCTCCAATGCCATCCGCTACTCGCCCGTGGCGGCGCCCTCACCATCCGGGCCGTGCACTGGGGCGAAATGGTGCGCGTGAGCGTAGAAGACTGCGGCCCGGGCATCGACCCGGAACACCACAAGCAAATCTTCCAGCGCTTTGCGGCCGTGCCGGGGCACACCGAGCAAGGCAGCGGCTCGGGCCTCGGGCTGAGCATTTCCCGCGAGTTCATCGACGCGCAAGGCGGCGCATTGTGGGTAGAAAGCCAGCCCGAAAAAGGCAGCCGCTTCCTGTTTACGCTGCCCTCGGTGGGCTAAACTAACCGGCTGAGCTGTAGAGACGCAATATTTTGCGTCTCGTCGTTGAGCGATGACAAGTAAACGATTTCCAAAAGGCCCGGACGACGAGACGCAAAATATTGCGTCTCTACAGCTGTGTACAGCATTACGGTTGTTTGCCGCCGAGCTGCGTAAACAAAACCGTAGCCGCTGAATCCTGCGGCTGCCTTATTCCCAAATACACTTGTTATGTCAATTCCTCAGTCCAAATTCACCGTTGAGCGTTTATCCTTTACCTCGTTATCAGAGCTGCCCGATTCCTGGAACAACCAGGATTACAAAGAGCTGCTGAAGAAGATGAATTATGAGAACCCGGACGAAATCAGCCAGGCCGAATTAAAAGACATGTGCCTGATGTCTTTCACGGACATGGAGCCGCGCGAAGCCGCCGAAATCGTGTTGGGCTATTTATTTCCGGAACAGTTAAACGAGGGGCAGATTGAAAACCTGAGCCACCAGATGCTGACGGAAAAGCTCTGGGAAGAAAACCCCGAGCTGCCGCTGCACAAAGGCTTTTATCAGGCCACCGAACTGCTACACACGGCCTACAACGGCACGTTTCCGCGCACCCAGGCCGTGCAGTTTCAGGTGAAATGCACCGCCGAAAACCCCGAAGACCTGGCCATTTTTGCCGATGCTCCCGCCGCTCCGTTGCTGCGGCTTCTGGCGCCAGGACTGTCCGACAAGGCTTTAATCAACCGGCTGTTTTCGACGCAGCTGGAAGGGCCCAAATTCGACGAAGCCAAGTCGATGCTGTGGGACTTGAAGACCGTCGGCCAGGATGCGAATTCGATTACGTTTGAAGTGGTCAGCTCGGCTTATTGGCTCGAGGACTTCAAATACGCCGACACCTACGAAGCCACCACGCACGCCGACGAAGTGGTGGCGGCCGAGGAATAAGCCGCCGGCTCGGGGCTGACCGCATTTCGCTGCCGAACTTTCATCGTATGTTGGGCCATTATACCCCAACAGTGCGCGGCGCCTTGCTGCTGCGCTACCGGTAACTGCGGCTCCTTTTATGAAATCCTTTCCCCTGCGACGTGTCTTGGCATCGGTGGTGCTGCTGGGCGTGCTGGGGATGGGGGTGGCGGTGTGGCTGCTAGGCAGCGAGTACGGGCGCCGCCACATAGCTCAGGCCGTGCGCGACGGCCTCACGCACAACTCGGAGCCTGGTGCTGGGTCCTTTTGAGGTGGAGTTTTCGCCGTGGCACGACTTCCCGCACCTCACGGCGTCCA
Organism: Hymenobacter humi; assembly: GCF_042665855.1. Taxonomy (NCBI): domain Bacteria; kingdom Pseudomonadati; phylum Bacteroidota; class Cytophagia; order Cytophagales; family Hymenobacteraceae; genus Hymenobacter; species Hymenobacter humi. The sequence goes on from NZ_JBHTEK010000001.1 coordinate 3,710,267, forward strand.
TCCACCACATCGCCCTGACGGACACCACCCACCGCCAGCACGTACCGGTGCTGCGCGTGGGCCGCGCCGACCTGCGCCTGAAGCTGACCAGCCTGCTGTGGGGCAAAACCGAGGTCACGCGCCTGGTGATTTCCGACGTGGACTTCCGGGAGCGGGTCGATTCGTTGGGCCACTCGTGGGGCCTGCGTGGCAAGCGCCAGAAAGGCACAGGCACCCCGCCCACCGTCGACCTGGACCTGGATGAGCTCATCGTCAATAACTTCCGCTTCAGCTCGCACAACGGCTACTCGCGCAGTGCGTTTGGGGCCCAGGTGCGGAAGGCGCGGCTCTCGGCGCGCCTGCAGCGCGGCGTGCTGCGCGTGGCGGGCACCCTGGAAGGGCAGTTGAGCTACCTGCGCACGCGCACCGGCACCCTGTTTGAGCGGGAGCCGGTGCGCGGCTGGGTGCACTACAAGTACACCTTTGCCAACCGGCAGGGGCTGCTGTGGGACACCCGCGCCACCCTCAACGGCGACACCATCCGGGTGAGCGGCACTCACACCGTGGACCCCCGGCAGCCGGTGGGCACCCTGCTCAAGCTGCGGTTTGTGGGCAACCAGCCCCTCACCGACGTGCTGCACGCCGCCTTGCCCCCACGCCTGGACCCCATCCTGGCCGGTGCTACCAGCCCCAGCCGGGCGCACATCCACTACACAATCACGGGCCTGAGCGGGCCCACCGTTACGCCGCGCAACGTGCTAACGTTCAGCTTGCGCGGGGCCAGCCTGCGCTGGCCCGACGCCGACCGCCGCATCAGCCGCTGGGACCTGCGCGGCACCTACGACAACGGCCCGGCGCACAGCATCAAGTCGACGGTGCTCACCCTGCAGCGCTGCCGTATCTACTCCTCGGCCGGCGAGCTCAACATTGCCCTCACCCTGCGCGATTTCAGCCGGCCGTTTCTGAACGGGCGCTTCCAGGGGCGCACCGAGCTGCCGGAGCTGGCCGCTGCGCTGGCGCCCGGCCACTGGCGGGCCCGTGGCGGCATTGCCGACATGGACGTGCGCCTCCGGGGCCTGCTGCCTCCCATGGCCGGGCGGTTTGACCCGCGGCCGCTGCAGAAAAGCATGACCGTGCGCGGCACCCTCACCCTGCGCGACGCCTCCTTCCTGGTGCCCTTGCGCGGGGCCGACATCTCCCGGCTCAACGTGACCATGGGGCTGCGCGACAGCCTCTGGCACCTGTCCAACGCCACGGGCGTGCTCAACGACATGCAGTTTCGGGCCTCGGCCGTGACCACGCAGCTGTACGAGTACCTCACCGACCAGCACCCCACGGCCCGCATTGTCGGCAATTTTTCGGTGGAAGAGTTGCGCGTCGACCGCCTGCGCAGCCTGCTGCGCCCCATCCCGCGCCGCAACTCCGCCGGCTTTGCGCCCACCAGCCTGCCCAAGCCCGGCAAAACCCCGCGCGACAAAGTCCAGCCTGGCCGCCACCCTGGGCAGCGCCCTGATTCCGCCGGGGCTGCTGCTCGATGTGGGCCTGCGCTGCCAGCGCCTGCTGCTGGCCACCGACACTCTCACCAACCTGGCCGTGACCGTGCGCCACGACGGCCAGCGGGTGCAGCTGCGCAACCTGGCCGGCCGCGTGTGGGGCGGCAACGTGCGCGGCAGCGCCGAATGGCCCACCGACCCTGCCAACCAGGTGGCCCCGGTGCGCTACCAGTTGGGCGTGCGCTTCGCCACGCTCAATTACAGGCAGTTTCGGGCCCACATGACGCGGCCCAAACCAGCGGCCGAACAGCCCACCAAAGCCAAAGGGGCAGCCATCCCAGCCCTGCGCGAATTGCTTTTGGCGGCCAATGGCCGGCTCAACATCGACATTGATAAAGTGGAGCTGCCCGAAGAGCGAAGCCTGAGCCAGGTGAGCCTGCGCCTGGAGAAGACCGGCGCGTTCCTGCGCATGCCGTTCCTGCGTTTCCGGACCGGCGAGGGCGGCCAGGGCGAAGCCACGGCCACGGCCCAGGTAGAAAACATGCGCCTCACCGCCGCCGACGCCGACGTGACCCTGCGCTACGCCACCCTCGACGTGCAGCGCCTGCTTGGGCTGATTGCCAGCCTCACCACCCCCACCGATTCCGTTCCCCGGGCCCTCTCCCTGGCCCGGGCCACGCGCCGGGCCACCCGGCGCGCCCAGCGCCAGCAGGCCATGGCCGACCCGTCGATGCTCTCCAACGGCGTGCTGAGCGCGGTGCTGCGCGTGGAAGCCGATGAAGTGCGCTACGCCGCCATCAAAGGCACCCGGTTCCGGCTGGTTTCGCGCCTGCTGGAGGGCGAAGCCCGCCTCGACGACTGCTCCCTCGAAGCCTTGCAGGGCCACATCAGCCTGCGCGGCCTCATGGTGAGCACCCCCGACCGCGAGCACCACGCCACCCAGGCCCAGGTGCAGCTGCAGGACATTCAGCTTTCCGACCTCTTTGCCACGGCCACGGCCATGGGGCTGAACGTGCTGGGCGGCGATAATATCCGGGGCACGCTGCGCGGCGTGGTGGACCTGCGCACCGACCTGGGCCCCACCTTCCTGCCCAGCCTGCCGCGCACGGTGGGCTACCTGAAAACCGATTTTCGGAACCTGGAGCTGATGAACGTGGAGGCCCTGATGGAGGCCTTAAAATTCATGAAGGCCGAGCGCACCAGCCATTTGTTTTTCGAGCCGGTAAGCAGCGATTTTGTGTTGGCCGACGGCCGCCTGCTCATCCCCGGCCTGCGCCTGAACAGCAACCTGAGCAGCCTGCAGGTGAGCGGCCACTACGGCCTCGATGGGCGCAGCAACCTATATATTGGGCTAAAGCCCCTGCAGGCGCTGTTTGGCAACAATAATAAGCGGGTGGAGCGCATTCAGGAAGGCGAGCAGAAACGCAATGCCAACCGCAAGCTCACCTACATCAACCTGCGCCGCACCGCGCCCAAGGAGAAGTACAAGGTGCGCTTTTTCCAGAAGGAAGAACAGCGCCAGGCCGAAGCAGACCTGAGCCAGCAATACCACGAACTGCTGCGCACACAGCGCCTCGATACCACCGTACGCCTGCTGCGCTGAGGGTTTGTGGTGACCGAACGATGTAGGAACGCGCCTCGGCGCGTTCGGCGGCAGAACGATTCAGGCAGAACGACGGCGGCTAAATTGTTCAACGATTGAACGCGCCAAGGCGCGTTCCTACACCGTTCTTTGCTGCATGATTCGCACCGTTGTTACCTCCGCTTTGCTGGCCGCTGGCTTGGCTGCTACTGCCCAGGCCCAGGCCCCCACCCGCGCCCAGGATTCTGTGTTTGTGCGGGCCAACTACACCAAGCTGGACCGCCAGATTGCGATGCGCGACGGTGTGAAGCTCTACACGGTGATTTACGTGCCCAGGGATGCCTCCGCCACCTCGCCGTACCCGATTCTGATGCAGCGCACGCCCTACTCGGCCGGGCCGTACGGGGAGAAAAAGTACCGCACCCAGGGGCCGGGCTTCAGCCGGGAGCTTTCGCAGGAAAAATATATTTTCGTGTACCAGGATGTACGCGGCCGCTACCTGAGCGAGGGCCGGTTTGAGGAGATGACGCCCGTGCTGACCGCCGCCAACACCGGCTCAACTGCCACCCCCGGCCCAGCCCACGACGAGAGCACCGACACCTACGACACCATTGAGTGGCTGCTCAAGAACCTCCCCGGCAACAACGGGCGCGTGGGCATGATGGGCATTTCCTATCCCGGCTTCTACGCCTCGGCGGCTTTACCCAATGCCCACCCGGCCCTGAAAGCGGTGTCGCCGCAGGCGCCGGTTACGGATGAGTTTCTGGGCGACGACGCCCGCCACAAGGGCGCGTTTTTCCTGCTCGACAACTTCGGCTTTACCAACTACTTCGACGTGCCGCGGCCCAAGCCCGTGGCCGAATACAAGGAGCTGTTCAAGTTTGAGCCTAAGGACGCCTACAAGTTTTTCCTGAGCCTCGGCCCCATCAAAAACGCCAACGGGCCCAAGTACTTCAACAACCGGGCGCGCATCTGGAACGAGTACCTGCAGCACGAAACCTACGACGCCTACTGGCAGCAGCGCAACATTCGCCCGGCCTTCACCGGCGTGAAACCCGCGGTGCTGGTGGTGGGCGGCTGGTTCGATGCCGAAGACCTGTTCGGCGCCCTGGCGACCTACCAGGCCATCGAAAAGCAAAACCCCGGCGCTACCAACCGCCTCGTGATGGGCCCCTGGACCCACGGCGCCTGGGCCCGCCCCGAATGGAGCAAATTCGGGCCGCTGAGCTTCGGCAGCAACGCCTCCCAAACCTTCCGCGACTCGCTGGAAACACCGTTTTTCAACTTCTACCTCAAGGACAAAGGCAGCTTCAATCCCTCCGAAGCCACCGTGTTTAACACCGGCACCAACGAGTGGAAAACCTACCCGGCCTGGCCCCCGGCGGCCAATGAAACGCGCATGCTGTATTTCCAGGAAGCCGGCCGCCTGGCTTTCACCGCGCCCACTACCTCCGCCAAGCCCACCCAGTACGTGAGCGACCCGGCCAACCCCGTGCCCTACACCCACGGCGTGCACGGCGAACGGAACAACGAGTACATGATTGAAGACCAGCGCTTCGCTGCCAAGCGCCCCGACGTACTGACCTTCCAGACCGAGCCGCTCACCGAAGACCTCACCCTGGCCGGCCCCATCACGGCCGACCTTTTCGTGAGCACCTCCGGCACCGATGCCGACTTCATCGTGAAGGTCATCGACGTGCTGCCCGCCGATGCGCCCGCTCCGGTGCCCAACCCCAAAAAGCTGCAAATGGCGGGCTACCAGCGCCTGGTGCGCGCCGAGGTGATGCGCGGCCGCTTCCGCAACAGCTTCGAAAAGCCTGAGGCCTTCCAGCCCAACCAGCCCACCGAAGTAAAATACGAGCCTGCCCGACGTGCTCCACACTTTCCGGAAAGGCCACCGCCTCATGGTGCAGGTGCAAAGCACCTGGTTTCCGCTGGTAGACCGCAACCCGCAGAAGTTTGTTAGCATCTCCAAAGCTGAGGCCAAGGATTTCCAGAAGGCTACTATCCGGCTCTACCACGACGCCAAGCAAGCTTCGGCCGTGCGGGTGCAGGTGGTAGCGCCCTAGCCCAACGAACGCGGGGCGGGTTGAGTTAAAACATGCCGCCTGCTTCAGCCGTTATGGGCTCTCCCCTTTTCCAGCCCAATGCCCAGCTCCAAACCCACCGTCCTCATTACCGGCGCCACCGGCCAGATTGGCGGCGACACGCTACGCCGCCTCCGCACCGACGATACCATTACGCTGGTGGCAGCCGTGCGCTCCCCGCCCAGGCGGCAGCTTTTCAGGCCCAGGGCATTCGCAGCGTGCTGCTTGATTTTGACCGCGAGGAAACCCTGGCCCCCGCCCTGGCCGGCATCGACCGCGTGCTGCTCGTGACGGGCTACACCGTGGACATGCTGCGCCAGAGCAAGGCCTTTCTCGACCAGGCCCACCTGGCCGGCGTGCGCCACGTGGTGCACCTGGGCGCCTGCGGCCCCGACGATACCACCGTGGCGCACTGGGCCTGGCACCGGCCTGGTGGAGCGCTACATTGAGTGGCGCGGCTTTTCCTTCACCCACCTGCGCCCCGAAACCTTCATGCAGAACCTGCTGAGCTACGGCGGCACCCAGGTGGTGCAGGCGGGCCTCATCCGGCAGTTTGTGGGTGATGCCCGCCTGAGCTGGGTCGATGCCGAAGACGTGGCCCTGGCCGCCGCGCAGGCGCTGCTGCACCCCGAGCGCCACGCCGGCCACACCTACCGGCTGGGCTACGACGCCAAATCCTACCACGAAATCGCGGCCCTCATGGCCGATGTGCTGGGCAAGCCCTTCCGCTACGAGCCGGTAGCGCCGGAAGTATTTCTGGAAAACATGCGGGCTGCCGGGGCCGAAATGGCTTACATGCACTGTGTGTACGACCACTACAAGCGCTACGCCGCCCACACCCTGCCGGGCGCCGACGACGTGTTCGACAACTTCCCCGGCATTGCGGGGCGGGAGCCCGTGCGGTGGCGGCAGTTCATTGAAAAGCACCGCGCTGCCTTCGACTACTAGCGCTGGGCACCCGCCCGAGCCGGGCCATACTACACCAGTGCACGCATAAATCCGTCGGTGAAATCCGGGGCGAAATGCAGCACGTTGGCCAGGTGGCCAAACTCGGCCTGTTCGTGGGTGGTGGTGAGCACCACGGCTTTCATGCCGGCATTGTGCGCGGCTTCCGCGCCTTTGGGCACGTCTTCGAACACGAGGCAGCGGGCCGGCTCAACTCCCAGCTGCGCGGCAGCCTTGAGGAAAGTTTCGGGGTTGGGCTTGCTCAACTCCACGTCATCGGCGCTCACAATGGTCTGGAAGTAGTGCCGGATGTTCAGGTTATCGAGCACGAAGTCGATGTTGAACGGAATGGCCGCCGAGCCGATGGCCATGGGAATGCCGCGCTGGTGGGCGCTTTCTAGAAACGCCGGCAGGCCCGGCAGCAGCTGCAGGTGCGGCAGAAACTCCTGCTGGTAGCGCCGCTCCTTTTCGAGGGATAACCGGTCCATTTCGGCTGCGCTAAACCGGTCGGGGCCGAACATGCGCACCAGCACTTCCTGGTTTTTGCCGTACATCTGCGGCTTCACTTCATCCCAGGTAAACTGGCCGCCCAGGTCATTATTAAACAGGTATTGCCAGGCGCGGGTGTGGTACTCCATGTCGTGAATCATGGTACCGTTGAGGTCGAAAATGAAGGCTTTCATAGCAGCGTGGGATAAAAGAAACCGGGCGTTTGCGCAGTGCAAAGCTCGGCCATTTCCCTGGCAGCTGACGCCTGGCGGGTGCAGGGCCAGCTCAATTCCTGCTCCTGCCCTTAGCTTTCGATATGGAACCAAGAATAGAACAATTGGCCGAAACGCAGCTAATCGGCCAGCGCCTGACCATGTCGTTGGCGGCCGATAGAACGCGCGAGCTATGGCAAAACTTCATGCCCCGGCGCAGGGAAATTCTTCATCCGCTAGGCCCCGATCTGTACTCCATGCAGCTGTACGGGCCCGGGTATTTCAATGATTTCAACCCAACTGTGGAGTTTGAAAAATGGGCTGCCGTGGCAGTGGCAGCCTCCGGCAATGTCCCGCCGGGCATGGAAACCACTACGCTGCCCGGCGGGCTCTACGCCGTATTCCTGCACTGCGCCGACGACCGTACACCCGACCAGGCATTTCGCTACATCTTCGAAACCTGGCTACCTGCCTCCGGCTACTCCCTGGATGACCGGCCGCATTTCGAGCCTGCTGGGCGAAAAGTACAAGCACAACGGGCCCGGCTCCGAAGAGGAAATCTGGATTCCCATAAAGCCAATTAATTGAGGGCCTTGCCGAGGTGGTGACTGGATTAGGTCTCCTCACACTTCTTCCTGTTCCTCAGACAGTCGCGATTAGAAGGCAGTGTTGCTATTTTGCCATAATTGTAGCAGCGCATGGCAGGCATTCTCGTACAGCTTCTTATTTCCTGGGTCTTGCTGAGGGCCTTCGAAAAACAAGACCTTAGCGCGCTAGGCCTTGCGCCAACCAATGCCCGGGTGAAAGACTTTGTAATTGGTCTACTGATGCCAGTCGTCTACTTTACCGTCCTGTTTTCCGCCCTCTCCTATCTGGGCCACAATCCCTACCACGCTAACCCCAACTACACGAGCAAGGAGTTTTTTGTGGGTGTGTGGTACTTATTAAAATCAGTAGCTTTCGAAAATCTGATTTTTACCGGAGCAATACTTTACATCCTGATAAAACGGCTGGGTACGACGAAAGCAGCACTTGCCTCTGCTGTTGCCTTCGGCGTTTATCATTGGTTTTCGTGGAATCTATTCTCGCAGCCGACGGCCATGGCTGTTACCTTCTTCACAACCGGTGTGGCCGGGTTCGTGTGGGCTTTGGCCTTTGCTAAAACAGCGTCCGTCTACCTCCCTTTTTCCTTGCATTTCGGCGTCGATTTCGTTTTCAGCATCCTTTTCTCACAGGACAAAAGCCTTGGCCCTCAATTATTAATCAAGACTTACGAGGCCGACCCCACCAGCCCGGGCACGGCGGTTTCGATTTTGATGATGGCGTTGTATTTTCTAGGATTCCCGGTTCTCACCTGCTTGTATTTGAAAACCAGAAAGCAGAAAAGCGGAAATACCGGTTTATTCCCTGCTTCCGAGTAGCCTAAGGCTTGGAAGCCTTGTTTGGCGCCCGGGCCACGGGGAAGAAGGAGCGTCTACTCATCACCTACAAAAACACTCGGAACGTCGTGCCTTCGCCAACTTCGCTTTCGACCTCCACGCGGCCGCCGTTGCTTTGCACAATGCGGTTGATGAGGTAGAGGCCCACGCCCGTGCCTTCGGTGTGGTCGTGGAAGCGACGGAAGAGATGAAACAGCTCGCCGCGGTGGCGCTGCAAATCGAAACCGAGACCGTTGTCTTCCACCATCAGCACGGGCCGGCCTTCCTGCACCCACATGGAGAGGTGCACGCGGCAGGGCCGGGCGGGGTCGGCGTATTTGAGGGAGTTGCTGAGCAGGTTGAGCAGAATGGTGCGCAGGTTGGAACGGGCGTAGGTGACGGTGGACCGGGCCGAAAAATCGGTGGTGATGCGCCCGCGGGCGGCCTGCACCTGCGGCTGCAGGGTTTGCAGCACTTCCTGGGTTAGCTCGTCCATCACCACGGTTTCGGCTTCCAAATCCGGGAGGCGCTGCACTTGGCCCACGGTGGCCAGGTCGTTGATGGTGGTGGCCAGCGGCGCAGGGCATCGTCGACCATGGGCACGAGCAGCTCCTTCTCCTCGGGGTCGGTGAACACGGTGGACTGGCGCATCTCGTCGAACAGCCCCGCCAGGTTGTTGACGGGCTGCTTGAGGTCGTGGCTGGCGGCATACACGAAATTGTCGAGGTCCTGGTTGGTGCGCGTGAGCTGCAGGTTGGCCGCGGCCAGTTCCTCGTTGCGGGCGCTCACGGCCAAGTTGGCGGCGGTCATTTCGGCATTGGCCCGGGCCAGGAGCCTGGCGGGCGGCCACCTGCTCGCTCACGTCGGTGGCTACCACGGCCACGCCCGTAATCTGGCCGTCGCTGTTGCGCAGGGGCTGGTACACAAAGTTCACATACAGGGTTGCGAGCCTGGCCGTGGCGCAATAGCTCCACGGCCTGTTCCTGGGCCACAAACGCCTCGCCCGAGCTCATCACGCCTGCCAGCAGCTGCTCAAAGCCCTGGCCGCGTATCTCGGGCATGCCCTGCAGCAGCGGCTTGCCCAGCACTTCTTCGCGGGTATGCCCCCACAGGGCGGCCATGCCGTCGTTGGCCAGCTCCACCACGAACTCGGGCCCGCGCAACACCGCAATAGCCACGGGCGCCTGCTCAAACAGGGCCTGCAGCTGGGCATCGCGCTGCCGCACTTCTTCCTGCAGCACAATGGTCTGCTGGCGGGCCAGCACTTGCTCGGTCACGTCGAAGGCGAAGATGGACACGCCCACCACCGCGCCGCCGTCGTGGTAGGCCTGGTAGGTGAAGGTAAAGAAGGCCTCGGGGAGCAGGTTGCCGGCGGCATCGCGCGACTGCAGGGGCAGCTCGGCCCCAAAAAACGGCTCGCCGGTGGTGTACACCTGGTCGAGCAGCGCCAGAAAGCCAAATTCCACCGTTTCGGGCAGGGCCTCGGCCAGCGGCAGCCCCAGCAGCTGCCGGCCCGGAAACAGGGCCTGGTAGCCGGGGTTCAGGTATTCGAACCGGTGCTCGGGCCCGCGCAGAATGGCCACGCTGGCCGGCGTTTGCTCAAACACCTGGTAGAGGGTTTCGCGCTGCTGCACCGCCTGCTCCGACGCTTCGAGCGCGGCCGCCTGCAGGGCGTCGGCGCGCCGCCGGGCCTCCACCTGCTCCGTCACCTCAAACGCAAACACCAGCACCCCATCGATGCGCCCGGCTTCGTCGAAGCGGGCCTGCTGGATGTAGTCGAAGTAGCGGTTTTCCAGCACCCCGTCTTCGGGGCGGGCCAGGGAATCAGCATGCTGGCTTCTTCGCGGGTCTGGCCGGTGTTGTAGACCTCCCGGAACGTGCGGTACACTTCGTGGTCGGCGATTTCGGGCAAGGCCTCGAGAATGGGCTGGCCCCGGAGCTCGCGGCTCGGAAACAGGGCCTGGTAGGCGGGGTTCACCAGCTCGAACACCAGGCTCGGGCCCGTCGAGGATGCAGATGGCGGCCGGGGCCTGCATAAAAAACCGCTCCAGGCGCGCGCGCTGGCGCTCGGTTTCGGCCTGGGCCTGCTGCAGGCGGGCAGTGCGGTCGTGCACCCGGGCTTCGAGCTCCTGGTTCAGCTCCCGTAAGCGGAGCTTGGCCCGGAACAGGTCGTCGTTGCTGGACCGGATTTCCTCGTTGGCCACCTGCAGCTCTTCGTTGGCGGCGGCCAGCTCCTGGTTTATCAGCGCGTTTGCGCGCTCGGTAGCCGTCAGCTGCTCCCGGGCAACCACCTGGTCTGTTACCTCAAAGGCAAACACAATGATGCCGTCGATGGCGCCGCTGGCGTTGTGCCGGGCCTGGTAGATGAAGTTGTAGTACCGCTTTTCAAGCTCGGCCGGGTTTGCGTTGCCGCGGTCGAGCCTGCACGAGCATCTCGTTGGCCCGAAAGGTCTCGCCGGTGCGGTACACCTCGTCGAGCCGGCCAAAAATGGACTGGCCTTCCAGCTCGGGCATGGCCTCGCGTACGGAGCGCCCCAGCAGCGGCCGGTTGCCCACCAGCGTTTGGTACAATGGGTTGGCCAGCTCAAACACGTGCTCGGGGCCCGCGAAGATGCAAATCATGGCCGGGGCCTGCATGAAGGTTTCGTGCAGGGTGGCGCGCTGGCCCTGGGCTTCGGCCAGGGCGGCGCGCTCGCGGGCCTGGCTTTCGCGCAAGGAGAGCTCCACGGCGGTGCGGGTGTGGTGGGCCGTGTCGCTGAAGCTTACCAGCAGCCCCCGCCCCACCCGCCGGGCCGAGAGCCGGAAGTAGTTGTCGAGGCCGTCGCCCTGGTAGTTGACGTCCATCCGCGCCGGCTCGCCCGACTCGAAGGCCTCGCAGTGGAAGGCAAAAACGCCGGTTTCGATGGTGTGCGGGAAGTGCTCCAGGTACGTGCCGGCCGGCTGGGCCGGCTGCTGCAGCATGCGCTGGGCCGTGGGGTTAAGGTAATCGATGGTGAAATCGACGATTTCGCCGCTGGCCGCCCGCACCGGCGTATAAAGCGCCACGCCCTGCAGCGAGGTTTCCAGCAAACCCAGCAACAGGTCATCGAGCGGAAAATGGTCCCGGAGGTCGGCTGGGATAAATGTAGAAACAGCGGCAGAATCAGGCATATAACGAAGGTAGACACAACGCCAGTGTTGAGCTGATTACATACGCAAAACCGGGCCTGTGGTGTAAGTAACCTGCAGGAAGCAAGAAAACACAATTTCAGCAGCCGTTCTGCTTCCACCCTTCAGTAAGGCCCGGCCGCTCACGCCGAATGCAAACGCCCCCGCTGCGTGGTGCAGCGGGGGCGTTTTTTGGTTGGTGAGTGGGCTTACTTGAGCCCGTCCCCAATCACGGCCACGGCTTCGGCCAGCGCTGGGTCGCGGCGCAGGGGCTTGAGGAAGCGGGCGCTGCGCTTGGCCGCGATGGAGTCGGTGCTGGCCACACTGGCGTCGGCCGTGAGTTGAGCTACCTCGAGCACCGCCAGAGCATTTTGCGCGGCGGTCTGCAGCTTGTTGGCGTTGCGGGCCTGCTGCTGCAAGGTGCGGTAGGCGGCCAGGTTCAGCGAAAGGTTGGTTTGCTTGCGGCGGGCGGTGGCGCGGTCGGCGGCCTGGGTGATGAGGCGGAAGCCAGGGCTGCTGGCCACGCGCGCGGCGCTGGCCGCGCGCAGCTTGTCGAGGGCCACCACGCTGTTGGTGGGCTGGTATTTGGCCGGGGTGATTTCGTCCCACTTCAGGGCATACTCGGCTTCCTGCTCGCCCTTGGCGTACGACGTGAGCGCATCGGGCAGCGTGATGTCGGGCACCACCCCTTTGAACTGGGTCGAGCCGCCGTTGACGCGGTAGAACTTCTGCAGGGTGAGCTTGAGCGAGCCCAGGGGCTTGAGGTCCTTGAGCTCTGGCGACACGGCCTTGTCGAGGTCAAATACCTGCTGCACCGTGCCTTTGCCGTAGGTGGTGCTGCCCATTACAACACCGCGACGGTAGTCCTGCATGGCCGCGGCCAGAATCTCGGAGGCAGAAGCGCTGTACTTGTTCACCAGCACCACCAGCGGGCCGCCGTACTGCACCTGCGGGTCCTGGTCGGCGAGGGCCACGGCGGGGCTGCGGCTGTCTTTTACCTGCACCATGGGGCCGCTGGGCACAAACAGGCCGCCCATTTCTACGGCATCTTGCAAGGAGCCGCCGCCGTTGTAGCGCAGGTCGAGCACCACACCGGCCACGTTTTCCTTGCTCAGCTTGGCCAGCTCAGCTTTCACGTCGGCGGCGCTGCTGCGGCCGCCTTTGCGGCCGAAATCGGCGTAGAAGCCGGGCAGATGGATGTAACCGTAGTTGCGGCCGTCGCGCTTGACAATGGCCGACTGGGCGTAGGTTTCCTCAATCACCACCACGTCGCGAATGATGGGGATAACCAGGACAGCGCCGTCGGGCTTGCGCACCGTCAGGCGCACTTCCGTGCCCTTGGGCCCGCGAATCAGCTTCACGGCTTTCTCGAAGCGCATGCCTTCCACACTCACCGGCTCGGCAGCGCCTTGGGCCACGCGCAGGATGATATCGCCCACCTTGAGCTCGCCCTGGCGCGCCGAGGCCGAACCGGCCACGATGTCGGTCACTTTCAGGTGGCCGGCGTCTTCCTGCAGCAGGGCGCCGGTGCCTTCGAGGCGGCCCGACATGGCAATGTCGAAGTTGTCGCGGGCAATGGGCGCGAAGTATTCAGTGTGCGGGTCGTAGGTGTTGGCAATGACGTTGGCAAACTCGGCCAGGCGGTCATCGGCGTCCACTTGCAGCTGGTCGGCAAACGACTCGTCGTAGTACTTCAGCACGCGCTTGCGGGCTTCGGCTTCCATTTGGGCAGGCGTGCTCGGCAGCTCCGAGGTGGCCGCAGCCGACGTGCCGCTCTTGGTGGTGGCCAGCGGCTTGTCCTTTTTGAGGGTTTCCTCGTCCATCAGCTCCGAGAGCTGCGCGAGGGTCTGGTACTTGAGCAGCTTGCGCCACTGCTCCCGCTGGGCCGCGGCCGTGGGGGCGTAAGTGGCTTTGGCGGGGTCGGTTTCCCAGTTTTCCTGTACCGAGAAGTCGAAAGGCTTGGCCAGAATCTGGCGGTACAGCGCCTGAATCTCGAGGGTGCGCTTGCTCAGCAGCTGGCTGGTGGCGTCCAGAAACTGGTGCGAGCCGGCCCGCAGCTGGTCGTCTATCTTGGTTTGGAACTGCTGGAGCTGGGCCACTTCGGGCGCCAGCAGCAGCTGCTTGTTCACGTCGACGCGCTTGAGGTAGAGGTCGAACACGCGCTGCGAAAACTTGTCGTCCAGCTTTTCGGGCTGGTAGTGGGCCATGCTCAGGCCCTGCAGCATGGTGCCGAGCACCACCTGGTCGCGCGTGGGCGTGCCCTGGTACACTGAGTAAGAAGCCAGCCCCAGCAGGGCCACGGTCGAATAAAGTCCTAGCTTGAATCGGGAAGCTTGCATACGAGGAAGAATTTCGGAGAAAGAATACGGAGCGCCGGCCTGGGGCCGCGCCGCCTAAAGAGCAGCCCTGGGTGCAAAAGGTGACAGCCGTTGTGCTAGAATCGCACCAAGTATCGGGTTAAAGTCAAAAAGCCACCCATAAGGTTGCGAAAAGTAGCCATTCGTAATCTTAAATATACCGGGCCCGGCTACGGAACGCTGCGTTGGACTTCTGCCTGGCCCGTTTTACCGCAGGAGCATATTTGAATTAACAGTGAATCGAGGGGAGAAATTCATTGGGCATCTGTCATATAGCACTTCGCGGAACCTCGCGCGGGGAGAACCTCACCCCCGGCCCCTCTCCAAAAGAGAGGGGAGCCTGACGTTAGAGATAGGCAAGGCCCGGCTCAATTGAGCTGGGCCTTTTGATTTAAAATTGAGCTAAACACTTGTGCCTTGGCTCCCCTCTCTTATGGAGAGGGGCCGGGGGTGAGGTTCTCCCCCGCGCGAGGCTTCTCAACTTTTCCCTAAAAGCTCAGCGTCAGCTGGCGGCCGGCGGCTTGCTGGCCGTTGCTCAGGTTGGAGAGCGACACGCCCAGCAGCCTCACGCCTTTTTCCAGCGGAAACAGGGACTCGACCAACTCCTTGCAGATGCGCTCGAGCACGGCCTGGCTGGGAATGGGGCCCACGCTGCTGCGGCTGCGCGTGATTTGCTGGAAGTCGGCAAACTTCACCTTGAGGGTGATGGTGCGGCCCAGAATGCCGGTGCGCTGGCAGAACTCCCACACTTCTTCGAGCGAGGACCGTAGGCCGTCCAGCAGGTCCGGAAACAGGGTTAAGTCCTGCGCAAAGGTGGTTTCGGAGCCCACCGACTTGCGCAGGCGGTCGGCCACCACGGGGCGGTGGTCCTGGGCGCGGGCAATGGCAAAGTAGTAGTGCCCCGCCTTACCAAACTGCTGCTTTAGAAACTCGGCCGACTGCTGCCGCAAATCGGCGCCGGTGAAAATACCCGCCTGGTTCATCCTGGCTGCCGTAACCGGCCCCACGCCGTGGAACTGGCCCACCGCCAGGCCCTCCACAAAGGCCAGCCCCTGCTCGGGCCGCACCACAAACTGCCCGTTGGGCTTGCGGTAATCGGAAGCCAGCTTGGCCAGGAACTTATTGTAGGAAATGCCCGCCGAGGCGGTGAGCTGGGTGGCGTCGAGGATTTTGGCCCGGATTTCCCGCGCAATCTGGGTGGCTGAGGCCAGCTCTTTCAGGTTGTGGGTCACGTCGAGGTAGGCCTCGTCGAGCGACACCGGCTCAATGAGCGGGGTGTACTCGGCAAAAATGGCCCTAATCTGCCGCGACACCTCCTTGTACACGTCGAAGCGCGGCGACACAAACACCAGGTCCGGGCACTTGCGCAGGGCCGTGGTGGAGGGCATGGCCGAGCGCACGCCGAATTTGCGGGCCTCGTAGCTGGCGGCCGCTACCACGCCCCGCTCCCGGGCGCCGCCCACCGCCACGGGCCGGCCCCGCAAGTCAGGGTTGTCACGCTGCTCCACAGATGCATAAAAGGCATCCATGTCCAAATGGATGATTTTGCGAATGAGATTTTCACTCACTATTTTAGCTATTTATTCTATCAAAGGTAAAAGGCGGGGTGCGTAAAGCGCGACGTGCGTTTCCCGCGTATTGGGCGGGGTTGGGCGATGGAAGGGCCACAATCGTTTGTGGCAAAATATCTCACAAACAGAATGTTAACTAAAAATTAATATTGCCTCTTTGCTTTCATTCGGCGGATTGATTGCTTACTTTTACATAAGAACACAATGTGGGGTGGCGGAACTGGCAGACGCGCTAGCCTATCTCGCTAGTACAATTAGAGGTTCGAGTCCTCTCTCTACAGCAAAAAGTCCCGGTCGCATGCGCGCCGGGACTTTTTGCTTCCATGCCAATCGGTTTGAGCAAACAACCGGGGGTGATTAAGTGCCAGACCGGCAGCGCTGCGCTACATTCAGCCTTTCCAACGGCCTGATTCAGCTCAACTGCATGGTGCTTCCTCCTCCCGCTGGCTGCTGCTGGCCTTTGCCCTGCTGGCGGCGGGCGCCCGCGCCCAAAAGCCCGCGCCGTCCTCGGGCGCGCAGCTGTGGCTCACCACTGCGGACAAATCGGCGTTGTTCCAGAAGCAGCCCGGCCGGCTGACCTTTGATGAGCGCCCGAACGCCAACCCAACCATTGCGGTAGACGATGCGCAGGCGTTTCAGACCATCGACGGGTTTGGGTACTGCCTCACGGGCGGCAGCGCGATGCTGCTGCACCAGATGGACGCCGGGGCCCGCGCCAAGCTGCTGCGGGAGCTGTTTGCCACCGACGACACCAACATCGGCGTGAGCTACCTGCGCCTGAGCATCGGCGCGTCGGACCTCGACGGCCGGGTGTTCAGCTACGACGACCTGCCCGCCGGGCACACCGACCCCACCCTGGCCCAATTCAGCCTGGCGCCCGACCGCGAGCACCTGCTTCCGGTGCTCAAGGAGATTCTGGCCATCAATCCCCAGCTCAAGCTGATGGGCTCGCCGTGGTCGCCGCCGACCTGGATGAAGACCAACGAAAGCTCCAAAGGCGGCAGCCTCAAGCCCGAGTGGTACGACGCCTACGCCCAGTACTTCGTCAAATACATCCAGGGCATGAAGGCCGAGGGCGTGCGCATCGATGCCATTACCATCCAAAACGAGCCGCTGCACCCCGGCAACAACCCCAGCCTGCTCATGCTGGCCGAGCAGCAGGCCGAGTTCATCAAGCGCAGCCTGGGGCCTGCCTTCCGCGCCGCGAAGCTGGACACCAAAATCATCGCCTACGACCACAACGCCGACCGGCCCGACTACCCCATTGCCGTGCTCAACGACGCGGAGGCCCGGCAGTACGTCGACGGCTCGGCATTTCATCTGTACGGTGGCAAAATCGAGGCGCTGAGCCAGGTGCACGCCGCCCATCCCGACAAGCACGTGTACTTCACCGAGCAGTGGATTGGGGCACCCGGCAAGTTTGCCGGCGACCTGGCCTGGCACACCAAAACGCTCGTTATCGGGGCCACGCGCAACTGGGCCCGCACCGTGCTGGAATGGAACCTGGCCGCCGACCCGCAGCAACAACCGCACACGCCCGGCGGCTGCACCGAGTGCCTCGGCGCCCTGACCCTGGCCGGCAACGCCGTGACCCGCAACCCGGCCTACTACATCATTGCCCACGCCAGCAAGTTTGTGCGGCCGGGCAGCGTGCGCATTGCCTCCACCGCGCCGGCCACGCTGCCCAATGTCGCGTTCCGGACCCCCACGGGCGGCCGCGTGGTGGTTGTGTACAACGACGGGCCGGCCGCCCAGGCCTTCAACATCGGCCACCGGGGAAAGCGCTTGGCTGCTAAGCTACCCGCCGGCGCCGTGGGCACCTACGTGTGGTAAGATGGCACTATATATCTAGTTGCCTACCTTGCCGCCCATGGTTCAAAAATTCCTTTCTTTACTGGTGCTGTCGGCGTTGAGCGTGGGCAGCGCCGCGGCTCAAAAGCCAGCAAGCCCACTGCCAGCGCGGCCTTTTCGGCGGCCGGCAAACAGGCCAAGGTCTACACCACGGCGGCGGGTACCGCCCAGCGGCTGGCCGCGGGCGAAGCCCTGGCGTTTCAGCCGGCGGGGCAGCCGCTGGAAACCCAGGTGTGCGTGTTTGTGGACCCGGCCCATGCCTTTCAAACCATGCTGGGCATTGGCGGGGCGCTCACCGATGCCTCGGCCGAAACCTTTGCCAAGCTGCCCAAGGCCCAGCAGCAGGAGTTTCTGCGGGCGTACTACAGCCCCACGGCCGGCATTGGCTACACGCTGGCGCGCACCAGCATCCACAGCTCCGACTTTTCGAGCGGCAGCTACACCTACGTGGCCGACAAAGACGTGGCGCTGAAAACCTTCAGCGTGAAGCACGACGAGCAGTTCCGCATTCCATTTATCAAGCAGGCCATGGCCGCCGCCGGGGGCAAGCTCACGCTGTACGTGAGCCCCTGGAGCCCGCCCGCCTGGATGAAAGACAACGGTACCATGCTCAAAGGCGGCAAGCTGCTGCCCCAGTACCGCCAGGCCTGGGCCGACTACTACGTGAAGTTCATCAAGGCCTACGAGCAGCAGGGCATCCCCGTGTGGGGCCTCACGGTGCAAAACGAGCCCATGGCCACGCAGCGGTGGGAGTCCTGCATATTCACCGGCGAGGAAGAGCGGGATTTCATCAAAGGCTACCTCGGGCCCACCCTGCAAAAGGGCGGCCTGGGCAACCGCAAGCTCATTGCCTGGGACCACAACCGCGACCTGCTGGTGCAGCGCGCCAGCGCCGTGCTCGACGACCCGCAGGCCGCCAAGTACGTCTGGGGCATCGGCTACCACTGGTACGAAACCTGGACCGGCAGCGCCATGCTCTTCGACAACGTAAAGCGCGTGCACGAAACCTACCCCGACAAAAACCTGATTTTCACCGAAGGCTGCCTGGAAAAGTTTGAACTGGACAAGGTAAACCGCTGGGACCTGGGCGAGAAGTACGGCCAGTCGATGATTGGCGACTTCAACGCCGGCACCGTGGGCTGGACCGACTGGAACGTGCTGCTCGACGAAACCGGCGGGCCCAACCACGTGGGCAACTTCTGCTACGCCCCCATCATCGGCGATACGAAGGCGGGCAAGCTCATCTACACCAACGCCTACTACTACATCGGCCACTTCTCGAAGTTCATCCGGCCCGGCGCCAAGCGCATCAGCAGCTCCTCCAACCGCGACGTGCTGCAAACCACCGCCTTCCGCAACCCCGATGGCAGCGTGGCCGTGGTGGTGATGAACCAGACCGACAAACCCCTGGATTTCCAGCTTTGGATGAACGGGCAGGCCGCCAAAACCACGTCGGCGGCGCATTCCATTATGACGATGGTGGTGAACTAACGGGCTACTGTAACCTCTCGTCGTCGGGTGTGCCCTTAATCGTCTGTCATGCTGACGAAGGAAGCATCTTCTCAGGTTAGAACGACTCGTTCCACGGTGAGAAGATGCTTCCTTCGTCAGCATGACAGACTTTTTTCAACTGTTTTATAACAGCGTTTATACCCTTGCTATGACGGTTACGCAAGCCTTTAAAGCCGGACTTTTCTTCTGTGGAGTCTTACTCGCCCCTGTAGCCGCCCAGGCCCAGCAGCTCACCACCGCCGAGGCCAAAAAAGCAGCCGACGAAGCCTACACCCGGCAGCGGGAATACCTGCTGCACAACGACTGGCCCAACCTGCAGCGCTACGCCGGAGCCAACCAGCGACTACCCGCGCCCAAAGCCGGCACACCCCGCGTGGTGCTGCTGGGCAACTCCATCACGGAGGGCTGGCCCAAAGCCGATTCCGCCTTCTTTGCCGGCAAGCCCTATGGCTACATTGGGCGCGGAATAAGCGGGCAGACGTCGGGGCAGACGCTGCTGCGCTTCCGGCAGGACGTTATTGACCTGCGCCCCGCCGTGGTGGTGCTGCTCATTGGCACCAACGACGTGGCCGAAAACAACGGCCCCTACAACCCGCAGAATACCCTAAACAACATCATGAGCATGGTGGAGCTGGCCCAGGCCCACCGCATCCGGGTGGTGCTGTGCTCAGTGCCCCCAGCGGCCGACTTCTGGTGGCGCAAAGGCCTGAACACCGCGCCCAAAATCGTGGCCTTAAACCAGCAAATCAAAGCCTACGCGGCCAAGACTGGCTGCGTGTACCTCGACTACCACACGGCCCTGGCCGATGAGCAGCAGGGCCTGAAAAAGTGTACGGCGAAGACGGCGTACACCCCAACCTGGCCGGCTACCGCGTGATGGAGCCGCTCCTGAACCAAGCCGTGGCGGCTGCCTTGAAAAAGAAGTAGCGTTGAATTATTGAGCTACAAAAAGCCCGTACTGCTAGACAGCCCGAGCCTTTTTGCGTGGAGCCGGCTTTCTGCGCTTCGCCTTTTCCTGCGGGGCGGCAGCCGCTCGCGCTCGGCCTTGCGCTCGGCGCGCATGAGCAGGCGCTCGGGCAGGCGGGCAATGAGGCGGTCGCGCACGTACTGGGCCAGGCAGGAAAGCGGCACCGTGTGGGTGGTGCGCAGGAAGTGGCCCACTTCGCGGCTCCGCAGCGTGCTCACGCCGGCCAGGCCCCGCGCCAGCAGAAACTGCTTCACTTCCTCCAGCAACAGCAGGCCGGCAATGGGCGCGCGCTCCACGGTGGCGTTGTAGCCGGCGGCGCGGTGGGGGCGCAGGCCCTCGGCCGAGGCCACCAGCACACCCACCCACTCGGGCAGCAGGGGCAGCAGCTTGATTAGGTGCTTTTCGGTGACCACGAAGGTCACGAAATCGTAGACTTCGCCGTAGCAGCGCAGGCTGGTTGGCCACGCGCTGCAGGGTGTCGCCGTCGCCCTTCACTTCGTAGCCGTGCATGAAGGCGGGCGTGATGTGCACCACATCGGCGCGGGTGGTGCCGGTGGGCAGCTCGTCGACGTACACGCCGCCCGTGAGCAGCGGGTAGAGCAAAGCGCGGATTTCCGGGTCGTTCATGGCAACCCAAAAGTAAGATCAACGGGGCCCGTACGGAAACCCCAGCCCGAAAAACCGAGCGCGGCGGGCAGGATTTTTAGCCGGCCCGCGTCCTCGTTGGGCAGTTTCCGGCGGGGGCCGTACCCTTTGGCTGTGAGCAGCTTTTCGAAGCACATGGTTCTGCCCGAATCGCGCCTTGCTCGCCCCTCTCTCATACCTATCAAATTCGTATAAGCAGACGTTGGGCTAAACCTGCGTATATTTTTCGTTCCCGGCACAAGCAGCTGCATTTAAGTTGCGGCGCAGGCCGTACATGACTTTCTAAACCTCAGTACCAGACACTCCACTTTTATTACACAGCCGCGTTCTACAAAGTCGATACCCTTATAGTAACCTATTCAATAACACGGGTTTAATCGAAAAATATTACTTCGCCACGGCCTGCGGGCTGTCCATCTCTATCCGCTTACTTCCATGAAAAACGATTTGGTTGAAAAGGTGAAATCGTGTTTTACCAGCAACGTGGTGGCTCAACTGAGCGCCGTGGTGGACGAGCCCGAGCCCAGCACCCGCAAAGCGCTGAACAAAGCGGTGCCGCTGGTGCTCAAAGGCCTGCTGAACCGGGTAGAGCGCGGCTTTGCGCCCGAGGTGCTGCTCGACCTGGTGCAGGCCGCCGACACGGCGGAGGTACTCAAGCAGCTGTCGAAGTCCCCGGCCTCGAACTGGAGCGACCCGGGCACCAACCTGCTGCTCGACCTGCTGGGCGACACCTACCGCAGCACCGTCAACCAGGCCTGGCGGTGGCCGTTGGCATTCGGCCCACGGCCAGCGGCACGCTCATGCAGGTAGTGGCCACGGCGGTGCTGGGCGTGATGGGCAAAGAGGCCACGGAAAACAACCTCGGGCCGGGTGAGCTCACCGAATGGTTGCGCAGCCAAAAGGACAGCATCGGGTCGGTGCTGCTGAAAGATGCCATCGAAACGGCGCTGGTGCAGCCCGCTTCCCCGTCTTTGGCGGAGCACGCGCGCCACCCCACCCGGCAGCCCGCCGCGGCGCCGGCCCTGCACGCCGCAGCGCCCTGGTCGCGGCCCACCGCCGAGCCGGCCTTCGCCCCGCAAGCCCGCTCGGGGCTGCGCTGGGAGTGGGGCGCGCTCCTGCTGCTGGCCGTGTGCCTGGGGTACTTTTTGGGCGCGGCTACTTTGCCCAACAACCGCCCGCGACCTCAACCAGCGCCACGACAACCACCGATGCCGTAACCAGCCCCGCGCCAAACCCTGCCAGCCCGGCGTCCGCCGCGGGGCCGGGGGCGGCAGCCGGGGTCCGGCGCCCCGAGTCCGCGCCTACTGAGGTGGCCCTGGCCGGCCGCTACGACCGGAGGCGCGACCGGTACATCTACGACACCGGCCGGCCCATTGAGCTGAAACTGGCCAACGGCACCACCCAGAAAGTGGGCATCAACTCCACCGAAAACCGGCTGTACACCTTCCTGCAGTCCGGCGAGCAGGTCGATAGCGTGAACCGGACCAAGGGCTGGATAAACTTCGACCGGGTAAACTTCGAAACCAGCCGGGCGACGCTCACCCCGGAATCGGCCGAGCAGCCTGGGCAACGTGGCCCGGATTCTGAATTCGTTTCCGAACGCAGTGGTCAAAATCGGGGGCTACACCGACAGCACCGGCGATGCCCAGCTCAACTACCGGCTCAGCGACGACCGCGCCCGCGCCACCATGCTGGCCCTGGTCCGCCGCGGCGTCCCCCTCAGCCGGCTGCAGGCCAAGGGCTACGGCCCGCGCTACTTCGTGATGACGAACAAAACGCCCGAGGGGCGCTCCGTAAACCGCCGCGTGAGCATCCGGGTGGTGCAGAAGTAGCGCGCGGCCAGCGCAAGCGCCCGGGCCAGGCGCGATTAGTTCGTAGGGCATTTTAAGTAAATGGTTCAGCCACAACCCGTATTTGGTGGGAGAAACTGCGGGAAACACCGCCGGACCTTTGCACCAGTTCCACGGGGGCTGCCCGGCCAGGACGGATGCGCCGGGAAACCACTGTTAATGCTACCAGATGAATATGAACATGAATTTCGCCATGCCCCAGGGCGCCCTTGGTGACATTGCATTCACCACGTACCTCTACTACCGCGAAGCCCGCAACGTGCAGGCCACGCACGCCGAGTTTGCCGCGTGGCTGGCCACCCTGCCCGCCGGGCGCCGCGCCCACGCCGAATCCCGCGGCCTGGCCTCGGCCCGCTCCATCCCGGATTTCAAGCGGTTTTTGCTGGAAAAGCGCGGGTATTCCCTCACCGATTTTCTCAGCGCCCGGCTGTCGCCCTCCGTGCTGGCGTTTTGGCAAGCCCTGCCCGACGAAGACGAATAACCTCATCTGCTTGGGCTGAAACGCCCTCAGCCCAACCGAAGCCTTCTATCCTTCCTTTCCACCCCAATTTCTACCAGTCCCGGCTCTGCCGGGGAACGCGGCCTACGGCCCGGCGCTCCTCCGCTGGAGCCGGGCTTTTTTGGCTGCGGCGGAGCTCATGGGCGGTTTTGTGCTTATTTTGGGTAGCCCGGTTTGCCCAGGCTCGCGTTTATTCCAGAAAGCTGCTAGAAATACGTACGAGCCACAGCAAAACCACTGAATCACTCGTGTAGTTCTACGTATTTTCACTAGTATTGCCTTGCTATCTACCGAATCGGCAACGTTATAAGGGAACGCCGCTGTTCTGATGAACCGAGCGTCGGCACCTTTCAACTTTTACTCTGCACCGCCATGATTCGTGTCTTTTTAGTCGATGACCACCCCATTGTCCGGGATGGAATTCGGTCCCTGCTCGACCGCGAGCCGGGCCTGCAGGTGGTGGGCACGGCCGGCAATGGGCAGGAGCTGCTCGACAAGCTGCCCGATACGCCCACCGACCTCGTGCTCATCGACGTGAACATGCCGGTGCTCGACGGCTACGCCACCACCCTGCGCCTGCGCGAAGAATTCCCGGACGTTAAGGTGCTGGCCTTGTCCATGCTGGTCGAGGAGCTTTACATCGGGCGCATGCTCGATGCTGGCGCCAGCGGCTACCTGCTCAAGAGCACGGGCAAAGAAGAAATCATCCACGCCATCCGCACGGTGATGGACGGCAAGCAGTTTTTGTGCTCGGAAATTGGGCTGGCCATGCTGCACAAGGTGCTGGAGTGGAGCTCCACCGGCGGCACCCGGCGGCAGCGGCCCAAAAAGCCCGCTGCTCTCGAAACGGGAAATGGAAGTGCTGCAGCTCATTGCCGAAGGCCTGACCAACGCCGAAATCGCCGACCAGCTGTTTACGAGCAAGCGCACGGTGGAAACCCACCGGCAGAACATTCTGGAAAAACCCAGGCCAAAAACACGGCGGCGCTGGTTAAAATCGCCCTGGCCGATGGCTTGATTAAGTAGCTCCCGTTACTGGTTTCGAGCCATCATGCTGCATACCTCCGACTCTGCGCCCATCGACTCCGCCCAGCCCGGCTCTTCCGACCGGTCCGGCCCGTCCACTACCCGCCCCAGCAAACCGGGGCGTGGGGTGCTGGCCGATGCGCATCAGCTGGTAAAGGAGCTGCAGCAGCACCAGGAAGAGCTGCATGCGCAGCACGAGGAGCTGCAAGCCGCCCACGCCGCCACGGAGGCCGCTCTGGTGCAGGCCGAAGCGCTGCGCGAGCGCATGGCCGAGCTCTACGAATTCGCGCCCACCGCCTTGTTTGCCCTCCATGCCGACGGCACCATTGCGCAGCTCAACGACCGCGCCAGCCGCATGCTGGGCACCACGCCTTCGCGCCTCACGGGCCGGCGCTTTCTGCTGGTGGTGTGCCCCGAAAGCCGCGAGCCTTTTCTGGCGTTTTTCGACATTGTGCTCGGCAGCCGGCAACGGCACACCATCGAGCCTGCACCTGCAAACCATGGCCGGAGCCAAGTTTGTGGCCAATGTAGAGGGCGTGACCGGTGCTTCGGCCACGGGTGCCGCCACCGTGCAGCTGGCCGTGATGGACGTAAGCGCCCTGAACGCGGAGGTGGAGCGGCGCAAGCGCAGCGAGGAGCGGCTGGACCTGGCCCTGGCCGCCTCCAATACCGGGGTGTGGGTGTGGGCCTTTGCCACCAACGCCCTGGAATGGGACGAGCGGGCCCAGGCCTGTTTCGGCCGGCCCCACGACCCCAACCCGACGTCGTTTGCGGTGCTGCAGGCGGCCGTGTACGCGCCCGACGTGCTGCCCCTGCAGCGGGCCCTGCAGGCCGCCATCAAGCGCGACCAGCCGCTCGACATCGAGTTTCGGGTGCAGTGGCCCGACGGCACGGTGCACTACCTGGGCGCCCACGGCAAGGTGCGCTCGATGCCCAGCGCGAGCCCGAGTGCTTTATCGGGCTGGTGCACGACGTGACGGCCCGCCGCACCTCCGAGGAGGAGCTGGACTACCAGCGGCGGCAGTTCCAGCTGCTGCTCGCCAACCTGCCCATGCTCTACGTGCGCCTCTCGCCCGCGGGCGAATACCTGGAAGCCACCGGCGCCGGCCTGCAGCGCCTGAACCTGGCCGACAATGAGCCTGGTGGGAGAGTCGCTCTACAGAGCCTTCCCGGCCATTACCGAGCCGGTGCGCCGCGTGCTGGCCGGCGAGCGGGTCAGCTTTACGGGCACCGGCGAAGTAGAGGGCGAGCCTGGTGTACTTCCAGAACTACGGTTTTTTTGACGAGCAGCGCCAGCAGGAGTCGTGTTCGCCATCGACGTGACCGAGACGGAAGCAGCCAAGCACCGGCTGCACGCCGAGCAGGAGTTCACCAAAAGCATGCTCAACCACTACGTGGACGGGGTGGCCGCCTTCGACCAGCAGGGCCGCATCACGGCCTGGAACCGGGTGATGGAAGCCCTCACGGGGTGGGCCGAAGTCGAGGCCCTGGGCCAGGACGTGTTCGACCGCCTGCCCTTCGACCGCGAGTCGCTGCCCGGCCACATCGTGACGCACCTGCGCGAAGGCGCCCGCCGGCCCCGCTTCCACCAGCCGTTTTCGCTGGATATGCCCTCGCGCGATTTTGAGCTGACCGCCGTGCCGCTGCCCCACGCCGACGGGGCGGGCAGTGCCGGCGGGCTGCTCATGCTGCGCGACGTAACCGAGCGCAACCGCCTGCACGCCAGCGCGGCCCAATTCAAGCAGCAGCAGCAGCGCGAAACCTTCCGCATGGTGCTCATGGCCCAGGAAGTGGAGCGCAAGCGCATTGCCGAAGCCCTGCACAACGGCGTGGGGCAGCTGCTCTACGCCACCAAGCTGCACCTGGAAGAAGCCCCCACCAACCCCGCCATCGCGGCCGAGGCGCTGGTACTGCTCGAAGAAGCCATCAAAGCCACCCGCAACGTCTCGTTTGAGCTCACGCCCGGCATCCTGGAGGATTTTGGGCTGGCCGCCGCGCTGCAGAAGCTGGCCAAAAGCATTCCCGGCGGAAAGCTGCGCCTGCACCTGTACCTCTCCGGCCTGGAGCGCCCCCTGCCCAAGGTGCTCACCGTGGCCATCTACCGCATGGTGCAGGAGCTGGTAAACAACGTGGTGAAGCACGCCCGCGCCACCGAGGCCACCCTGCACGTGGCCTACGAAGACGACCACGTGCACATCAGCATGGAAGACGACGGGGGCGGGTTCGACGTGCCGGCCACCGTGGGCTCGGCCAAAGGCATTGGGCTGGCCAGCCTCTACAACCGCGCGGCCCTGCTGGGCGGCGAGTTTGAGCTGCTGTCGCGACCCGGCCGCGGCACCATCGCCACCGTCACGCTGCCCGTAATCTCGGAGGACCTCGAGCCCCTGGGCCGGGTGGGCGACGAGTAAGCAGCGCCCAGCGTGGCGCGCTGGGCGCGGCCGCATCGAGCAGTTTTCAGCCCAATTTCAATGGTAGGCTCAACTATTCAGGGATAGCAATAAGGCTGCATGGCGTGGCCTTCCCTACCGGCATTACGGTTGGGTAACAGTTTGTAAATCTTCGCAATGCCCTAACGCCCTAATTTTAATCGGGTAATGTTGTGCTGGCTACTTCGCCGGTTGTGCTGTACCTTGGCCGCAAGCCCGGTTTCTCCTTTTCGGAGCCGTTCAGCTGCTTAATCAGGCAGTTGCGGTGTTCGCGAGGGAACACGAGGCGATGAGTTTGTGGTACGGTTGCGCTAATCATCCCTCCTGCATGTCCCGAAAAAAGGCCTTGTTTCTCATCGGTTCGCCCAACCAGACCACGCAGATGCACCAGATTGCGCAGTTGCTGGACGACGAGTTTGAGCCCTACTTCAGCCAGCTCTACTACGACGGCTGGCAGCGCGGCTTCTACAAATTCTTGCTCAAGACGGGCGGGCTTGATAAGACCATTGTGACGGGGGCCATCAAGGCCAAGGCCGACAAATACCTGGCCCAACACGGCCTCCACAACGATTTCGAGGCCCGGCAGTTTGGCCACACTTACGACCTGCTGGTGTGCTGCTCCGATGTGATAGTGCCCTGGCCGCTCGTGCGCCGCACCAAAACAGTCTTCGTGCAGGAAGGCATGACCGACCCGCTCAACTGGTGGGCCCGCCTCGTGCGCAAGCTCAACTGGATGCCGATTCTGGCCATCGGCACGGCCCTCAACGGCCTGGCCAACTGCTGCGACATCTACTGCGTGGCCTCGGAAGGCTACAAAAACACTTTGCCCACGTGGGCGTCGACCCGGGCAAGCTCGTCGTGACCGGCATCCCCAACTTCGACGACGCGGAGAAGCTGCGCCACAACGACTTCCCGCACCACGGCTACGTGCTGGTGGCCACTTCCGACCTGCGCGAAACCTTCACGCCCGACAACCGCCGGAAGTTCATTGCCCACTGCACGCACATAGCTGCGGGCCGGCCCCTGATTTTCAAACTCCATCCCAACGAAAAAGTGGACCGCGCCGTGGCCGAAATCAGGCGCTACGCCCCGCCGGGCACCCTCGTTTTCACCGACGGGCACACCGACCACATGATTGCCAACTGCGTGGAGCTCATCACCCAATACTCCACGGTGGTGTACATGGGCCTGGCCCTGGGCAAGCCCGTGCACTCCTACTTCGACGTGGAAGACCTCAGGCGCAAGCAGCCCTGGCAGAACGGCGGCACCTCGGCCCGGCGCATTGCGGCCATTTGCCGAAGCTTCAGCCGCTTCCAGGGCAGCGGTCCGGAATTTTTGCGCCAGTACCAGCCCGAAGAATTCGCTGCTGCCTCCCCGACCAATGGCTCGCTGGCCGTGCACTGATAGCGTGGCTCGGTGTTGGGCTGGCATCGAAGCCAGCTTTAAACTTCCTTGTACCAAATGTTTACTGCTTAATACCAAACACGCGTTACTAACCTATCCCTCATGTCATTGCCCAAAATCCTGACTGTTGTGCAAGCCCGCATGGGTTCGTCGCGCCTGCCCGGCAAGATATTGCTGCCGCTGGCAGGCCAGCCGCTGCTGGTGCGCATGGTGGAGCGGGTGCAACGTGCGCAGGCTGGCCGGCACGGTGGTAGTGGCCACCACCACCGACCCCGCCGATGACGCCGTGGCCGAGTGCTGCGCCGCCCACGGCCTGGAGTGCTATCGCGGCAATGCCCTCGACCTGCTCGACCGTCACTACCAGGCCGCCCGCCACTACGGCGCCGACGTGGTGCTGAAAATCCCCTCGGACTGTCCGCTCATCGACCCGGCAATAATCGACGAGGTAGTAGGGTTCTACCTGCACTTCGCCGACCGCTACGACTTCGTGAGCAACCTGCACCCCGCCACTTTCCCCGACGGCAACGACGTTGAAGTAATGCCCTTCGAAGCCCTGGAAACCGCCTGGCGCGAGGCCCACCGGCCGCTGGAGCGCGAGCACACCACCCCCTTCTTCTGGGAAAACCCCGAACGCTTCCGAATTGGGAACGTGGCCTGGGATACCGGCCAGGATTTCTCGATGACGCACCGCTGGACCATCGACTACCCCGAAGACTACACCTTCATCAAGGCCGTTTACAATGCCCTGTATCCCCAAAACCCGGCATTTGGGCTGGATGACATCCTCCAACTGCTTGCCCAACACCCCGACATAGCCCAGGCTCAACGCCCACCTGGCGGGCGTGAACTGGTACCGCCACCACCTCGACGAGCTAAAAACCGTGGACGCTTCCCAAACCAGGGTTCTCTAGTTGCTGGTTTCTAGTTGCTCGTTGTCAGTTTTCAGGTTGACCACGAACAACTAGAAACCAGCAACGAGCAACTAGCAACTAGCAACTGACAACGAACAACTAAACGCATGACACGAGAGAAACAAGGACATCTGCAGCAGCGGCCCTACGGGTGCGCGAGCACATCGTACGCCTGAGCACCGACGGCGGCTGCTTCACGGGGGCCTCGCTCTCCTGCGCCGACCTGCTGGTGTACCTCTACGCCGACTGCCTGAACGTGCACCCCGGCAACCTGGAGGACCCCACCCGCGACTACCTCTTCCTCTCCAAAGGCCACGACGTGCCGGCCCTGTACGGCACATTCGTGGAGCTGGGCTTTCTCGACAAGGCACGCTTGGCCCAGCACCTGAGCACCGACGACCACATCTACTGGCACCCCAACCGCAACGTGCCGGGCGTGGAGTTTCACTCCGGCTCGTTGGGCCACCTGCCCAGTGTGGCTCTGGGCGTGGCCATGGACTGCCGGATGCGCGGCCAGGACAACAAGGTCATCGTTATCACCGGCGACGGCGAACTCAACGAGGGCTCGGTGTGGGAAGCGCTGCTCGTAGCCAGCGCGCACCAGGTAAACAACCTCACGCTGGTAGTCGACCGCAACCACTTCCAGGCCAACGTGGCCACCGAAGACCTGATTCCGCTGGAGCCGCTAGCCCCCAAGTTTGAAGCCTTTGGCTGCGCCGTGCGCCGCATCGACGGCCACGATTTCGACCAGCTGGAAGCCGCCTTCTCGGCCCTCCCCTTCTCCGACACCAAGCCCAGCGTCATCATCTGCGATACGGTGCGCGGCCGCGGCCTGCCCAGCATCGAAGCCCGCGCCGACCGTTGGTTCTGCAATTTCTCTTCAGAGGAAGTAGAGGAACTGCTGCGCGAGCTGCACGGCGAAACTCCCGTTGCGCTGCGCTCAGAAACACTGACGGTCCGATAACTAAGTAGCGTGGACTCTGTGAGTCCGCGCGTCAACCATTCATACGCGGACTCGCAGAGTCCACGCTACCTCCAATGACCTACGAAGAACTCATCAAGCAAACTGCCCTCGCCGATGAGCGGCTGGTGGTGATGACGGCCGAAAACCGCGCCCTCATCCGCAACCTGCCAGCGGTCTTGGGCCCGCGCTTCATCGATACCGGCATCACCGAGCAAACCCTGATTGGGGCAGCAGCGGGCCTGGCCCTGCGCGGCCGCATTCCGGTGGTGCACGCGCTGGCTACCTTCCTCACGCTGCGGGCCTTTGAATTCGTCCGGACCGACGTGGGCATCGGCCAGCTGCCGGTGAAGCTGAGCGGCTTTGTGCCCGGCTTTCTATCGGATGGCAACGGCCCCACGCACCAGGCCATCGAAGACGTAAGCCTGATGCGCGGCATCCCGGGCATGACGGTATTTGCGCCCGCCGATGAGGCCGACATGCTCGCCATGCTGCCCGCCATCTGGGCTTCACCCGCTCCGGCGTATGTGCGCATCAACACCCGCTCCGCCACCTACGAGCACGCGCCATTCGAGATGGGCAAAGCCGAAATCGTAGCCGAAGGCACCGACGTTACCATCCTCACTTACGGCATGCTGTTCGAGCAAACGTTGGTGGCCCGCGAGCTGCTGCAGGCCCAGGGCAAATCCGTGGGCCTCATCAACCTGCGCAGCCTCAAGCCCATCGACGAAGCTGCCCTGCTCAACGTCGCACGCCGCGGCTCCCTCATCGTCACGGTGGAAGACCATTTCATCACCGGCGGCCTGTATTCTATTCTAGCTGAAGTGCTGCTGCGTCACCACCACGGCGCGGGTGCTGCCCCTGGCGCTGGAGGAGCGGTGGTACCGCCCCGGCCGCCTGAGCGCCGTGCTGGAGCACGAGGGCTTCACCGGCCAGCACATTGCGCGCCGCATTGCCGCCGCTTTGGGTGAAAATGGCTCAACTATTTCCGCTGGCCCGGCGGTGCTGGAAAATCAGTTTGCGGAGTAATACAACATCATAATTTCTTGGCCGTCATGTCGAGCGCAGCCGAGACATCTCGCGTGTGGTAGTAATCAAGCTAGCTCAACGATGCGAGCGAGATGCCTCGGCTGCGCTCGGCATGACGTTCTTCTAAGTGAAGCCTCTCCTCTTAAACCCCTTTCCCATGCCCAACACCGTTTCCTTCAACCAGAACTACCCCGACATCACCAAGTCGGATGAGCTGTACGCCCGCGCGCACAAAATCATGACGCCCGTGACGCAAACCCTGGCCAAAGGCCCGGGCCAGTACACCAAGGGCGTTTCGCCCAAGTACCTGAAGCGCGGCCACGGCAGTCACGTGTGGGACGTGGACGGCAACGAATTCATCGACTACCAAATGGGCATCGGCCCCATTTCGTTGGGCTATACCTACCCACGGGTCGATGATGCCATTCGGGCCCAGCTGCAGGACGGCATCACCTTTTCGATGATGCACGAGCTGGAAGTTGAGCTGGCCGAGCTGATTCACGACATCATCCCCAACGCCGAGAGCATCCGCATCAGCAAGACCGGGGCCGATGTGTGCTCGGCAGCGGTGCGCGTGGCCCGCGCCTTCACCGGGCGCAACAAGGTGCTGTGCTGCGGCTACCACGGCTGGCACGACTGGTACATCGGCACCACCAGCCGCGATAAAGGCATTCCGCAGGAAGTAAAGAACTTAACAGCCGCCTTCGAGTACAACAACCTGGATTCGGTGAAAGCCTTGCTGGACGAGGACGTGGCCTGCGTGATTCTGGAGCCATTCATTTTTGATGCGCCCAAAGACAACTTCCTGCACGAGTGGCCGCCCTGTGCAAGGCTAACGGCACACTGCTGATTTTCGATGAGATGTGGACCGGCTTTCGCATTGCGGTCGGCGGCGCGCAGGAGTTCTTCGGCATCACGCCCGACCTGGCGGTGTATTCCAAGGCCTTCGCCAACGGCATGCCCATTGCCCTGCTCACCGGCCGCCGCGACGTGATGGAGCTGTTTGAGCAGGACGTTTTCTTCTTCACCACCTTCGGTGGCGAGGCCCTGAGCATGGCTGCGGCCATGGCTACCATCGCCGAAATGCGCGAGCAGAACGTACCTGCCCGCCTCGCCGAGCAAGGCAAGAAGCTCAAGGATGGCTACAACCAGATTGCCGCCGACCTCGGCCTGAGCCAGTACACCAAGTGCTACGGCTACGACTGCCGCACCATCGTCACCTTCGACGCTTCGGCCGGCAACCCCATGGAAATTAAGGCTTTCATGCAGCAGGAGTTGTTCAAGCGCGGCATCCTGTGGGGTGGTTTCCACAACATGTGCTTCTCGCACTCCGACGCCGACGTAGCCCACACCCTGGCCGCCTACCGCGACGTGCTACCGCTGCTGAAAGCCGCCATCGAAGCCGGAGATATTGCCTCCCGCCTGCTGGGCGAGCCGGTGGAAGCCGTATTCCGCAAGGTGACCAATGCCGCGCCGGTGAAGGCGAAGTAACCAGAACAGCTCAAAGGAACGTCATGCCGAGCGCAGTCGAGGCATCTCGCGTGGAGTAGTAATCAAACTAGCTCAACGAAGCACGCGAGCTGCCTCGGCTGCGCTCGGCATGACGCTCTGGAAAAATTCTCCTTCCACAAATCAAAACAAGCTTGGACCTTTTTTCCCTGACCAACAAAACGGCTATCGTCACCGGGGCCTGCGGGCTCATCGGCCGGCAGCACTGCGCCGCCCTGGCCGCGGCCGGCGCCAACGTTGTGGTGGCCGACCTCGACTTTGAGGCCTGCGCGGCCGTGGCCGCCGACCTGCCCGGCGGCATGCACCAGCCGCTGGCGGTGAACGTCGTCAGCCGCGAGTCGCTGGTGCGGGCGCGCGATGAAATACTGGCGCATTTCGGGCACATCGACGTGCTGGTGAACAACGCCGCCATCAACGACATGTTTGAGAACCCGGCGCTGGCCGCCGACCTGTCCAAGTTCGAAAACTTCCCGCTCGACACCTGGCAAAAGTCGCTGGAAGTGAACGTAACGGGCGTTTTCCTGGCGGCGCAGGTATTCGGCACGCCCATGGCGGCGCAGGGGCACGGCAGCATCATCAACGTGGCGAGCACCTACGGGCTGGTGGGGCCCGACCAAAGCATCTACGTGAACGAGCACGGCGAGCAGACCTTCTTTAAGTCACCGTCTTACCCCGCCACCAAGGGCGCGGTTATCAGCTTCACGCGATACCTGGCCGCGTACTGGGGCAAGCGCGGGGTGCGGGTAAATACTCTCTCGCCGGGCGGGGTAGAAAATAATCAGGATAATTTTTTCATCCAGCAGTACAGCGCCAAGACGCCGCTGGGCCGCATGGCCCACGCCACGGATTATCAAGGCGCTGTGGTGTTTCTGGCTTCGGATGCTTCTGCTTACATGACCGGCGCCAATCTGGTGGTGGACGGCGGCTGGACGGCCATCTGATTTCAGGCCTCCACACGGGCTACTTTATTTCATAACTATTTCATAAACTTACATCTAGACCTGTTATTTCTAAATAGCTCAACTTTATTGTCCACCTATTTTTTCGCAGATATGGAGAATTCCCACGTGTATGCCCAAGCCCGCCGCATCAAGCTCTTGCTCACCGACGCCGACGGTGTTCTCACCGACAACGGCGTGTATTATTCTGCCCAAGGCGAAGAACTGGAGCAGTTTTCCATCCGCGACGGCATGGGCGTGGAGCGCCTGCGCAGCAAGGGCATCGCCACGGGCATCATCACCGGAGAGTCGTCGTTGTCGGTGGTGAAGCGGGCGTACAAGCTGCGCATCACGGAGCTGTATCTGGGCGTGAAAGACAAGGCCGCCCAGCTGCACGAAATCCTGCGGGACCACCACCTGCAGCCCCACGAAGTGGCCTTCATCGGCGACGACGCCGACGACGTGGAAACCATGAAGCTGGTGGGCCTGGCCGCCTGCCCCGCCGACGCCACCGTTTTTGCCCGCGACGCGGCCCATTACCACTGCACCACGCCCGGCGGCAAGGGCTGTTTCCGGGAAGTGGCTGAGCTTATCATCGCCAGCCAAATACCCGAGCCTGGTGGGCCGCCAGCGGGTATTCCAGAGGCGGCAATTGCTGCGCAGCCTCACATAGCCACCACTCGCCTGGCCGCCCCGCAAGCTCTTCCTACACACCTTTTTCGAACGCTCTAACTCCACGCTTATGAACGCTGTCGCCCTGGGCAAAAACCGATTTATCGGAGCCGGCCACCCGGCCTACATCATCGCTGAAATTGGCATCAACCACAACGGCTCCCTGGACCTGGCCAAGCAGCTCATTGCCGAGGCCGTGCGCGCCGGCTGCGATGCGGTGAAGTTTCAGAAGCGGACGCCGGAGTTGTGCGTGCCCAAAGACCAGTGGGAAAAGCAGCGCGACACGCCGTGGGGCCGCATGAGCTACATCGATTACAAGCGCCGCACTGAGTTTGGGCAGGCCGAGTACACGGCCATCGACGACTATTGCCGGGCCCTGGGCATCGACTGGTTTGCCTCGTGCTGGGACGAGCCGTCGGTAGATTTCATTGAGCAGTTTGAGCCCGTGCTGTACAAAATGGCCTCCGCTTCCCTCACCGACCGGCCCCTGCTCGACCGCGTGCGTGCCACCGGCCGCCCCCTGATGCTGAGCACCGGCATGTCGACCCTGGAGGAAATCCACCAGGCCGTGGGCTGGGTGGGTCCAGGCAACCTGATGATTGCGCACTCCACCTCTTCCTACCCCTGCCCGCCCCAGGAGCTGAACCTGCGCATGATACCGGCCCTACAGGCGCTTTTTCCCACCACGCCCCTCGGCTACTCCGGCCACGAAACCGGGCTGGCCACCACCGTAGCCGCCGTGGCTTTGGGCGCCTGCTTTGTGGAGCGCCACTTCACCCTCGACCGCGCCATGTGGGGCTCCGACCACGCCGCCTCCGTAGAGCCCGGCGGCATGGCCAAGCTCGTGCGCGACATTCGCGACGTGGAAATGGCCTTTGGCGACGGCATCAAGCGCGTGTACGAAAGCGAGCTGGAGCCCCGCCGCCGCCTGCGCCGCGAGCTTGCGCCTAACAATCAGTAAGGCATTCTGTTAGTATCTTCTGAGTGAGAAAAGCCCGTCATGCAGAGTGCAGCGAAGCATCTCTACTGCGTAACTAATCCAATTGCCTGTCATGCTGACGAAGGAAGCATCTTATCGCCGCGGAACGACTCAGCCGTGATAAGATGCTTCCTTCGTCAGCATAACAGATGGCGCGGTAGAGATGCTTCGACAAGCGGACGCCAGATAAAGCATGACGTGCTTTCAGCCTAACCCCTGTATCAAGCTGAGTCTTCCGAGGATATGAAACAGGTCGAAATTGTGACCACGGCCTTGCTGCTGGCCTGGGTAGTGGTGGTCATTCTGCTGGAGCGGCGCTTTCCGTACCGCAAGGGGCTGCCCTTTTTCCGTGAAGGCTTCTGGACGGACCTCGTGCTCTACACCTTCGTGCAGAGCTTCCTGCTGAAGATACTCATCTTCGACTACATCATCCTGCCGCTCGACCAGCACTTTGCTTTCTCGAAGCTGCACCTCGTGTCGGACTGGCCGGTGTGGGTGCAGGTGCTGTTTTTTCTGATTACGCACGACTTCTACATCTACTGGTTTCACCGCTGGCAGCACCACAGCCCCGTGCTGTGGCGCACCCACGAGGCGCACCATTCGGGCAAGCAGGTGGACTGGCTGGCGGGGTCCCGCTCCCACGCCGTCGAGATTCTCATCAACCAGACCATTGAGTTTGCGCCCATCATCCTGCTCGGGGCCGACCCCGTGGTGGTGCCCATCAAGGCGCTGATTGATGCCGTGTGGGGCATCTACATTCACGCCAACATCGACGTGAAGTCCGGCCGGCTGCAGTACTTCTTCAACGGCCCCGAAATGCACCTCTGGCACCACGCCGACCACCAGGAAGTCTTCCACGCCAACTTCTCCACCAAGTTCGCGTTCTGGGACTGGCTGTTTGGCACCGCGTATTTTCCCGGCCATAAGCCCCTGAAATGGGGCCTGTACTACAAGTATCCCAAGGACTATTTCCTGCAGCACGTCTTCTCCGTAAAGCGCTTCGACGAGCGTGAACTTGGGCGGCGCTACCCGCTGTTGCGGCGCTATTATTTGCTGCTGCCGGTGCTGGAGCGGCGCGTTCGTAGCTTCGTAAAACGCCGTCGCGCCCCAGGCGTGCCTTCGGTGCCGGCCGATGCTGCCGCCTCTGAAGTTTCGGTTTAAGCCCCTCTGTTCTTCTTACTTCTTTCCCCTATGCATTGGCTTTATTTATTGGCGGCGTCGCTGCTGGAGGTCTGTTGGACGTACAGTTTGAAGGCGCTGAACATGCAGAAAATCCGGGATGTGGAGTGGATGCAATCCTTCGCGCAACCCGCCCACCTGACGCCCGTGCTGCCGCTGGTGGCCTACATCGGGTTCGGGCTGGGCAACGTGATTTTTCTGTCCCTGGCCATGCGCAACATTCCCACCGCCACCGCCTACGCGGCGTGGATGGCGCTGGCCGTAATTGGGCTGAAAATAGTCGACGTCTTCGTGCTCAAGCAGTCATTTTCCATGCTGCACCTGTTTTATACGAGCCTCATTATAATCGGCGTAATTGGGCTAAAGCGCCTGCCATAACGAGCGCAGGTCTGGTAGCGTCGGCCACCTATCGGGCGCAGGTCTGTTTAGTTGTAGGAACGCGCCATGGCGCGTTCGGCGCCAGAACGAAGGCGAAGGAAACGATTAATGTTCAACGATGGAGCGCGCCATGGCGCGTTCCTACAGCAAAGGCCCCTGCTACGATTGGTAGCAGGGGCCTTTTTACTTGATACCCGGCAGGCTTACTTGGTTCCCACCGCTGGCAGCATGGCTTTCAGCTCAACGGAGTAGAGGCGGCCGATGAAGGGCGAGGCCACAAACTCGCGCATCTTGGTGTCGAACAGGTTCACTACCTGGGCCGAGGCGGTGAGGTAGCTGTTTACGCGGTAGCCGGCGCTCACGTCCACGGTGGTGAAGCCCCCGAGGGGGCCGTAGTTCCAGGTGCGGCCGAAGCGGGCGTTTTCGCGCACGCCGAGCGTGGGGTTGGCAGCAGCGGCCACATTGATGCCGGAGTAGAAGTCGTAGGCCTGCACCCAGCGGGTAAACACCGAGCCGAAGAGCTTCTTGCCGCTGTAGTTCACGGCGAAGCTGCCTTTGTGGGCGGGCGTGTTGATGGGCAGGTCAATTTCGTCCTGCACCTTGCCGTCCTTGTTGCCGTCGTTATTCAGGTCGGAGTGGTCGAGCTTGAAGCCGAAGTACGAGTAGTTCAGCGCCAGGCTCACGGCGTTGGTCAGGTAGTAGCTCAGGCCGAGGTCGGCGCCGTAGGTGTCTACCTGGCCGAAGTTGACGTAGGTGAGCACGGCCGCGGCGCCGGCTTCGGGCGTGCCGGGCACTACCTGCGACATGGGCGTGTCGCCGCGCTTGGTCACCTTGCGGCCCAGCGTGGCGATGTTGATGGCCGGGCTCAGGAAGTCTTTCGAGCGGTTGTAGTAAGCGTTGCCATCGACGAAGAACTTCGAGGTCAGCTTGGCTTTGTAGCCTACTTCCAACGACTTGATGGTTTCGACCTTGAGCTTGTTGATAAGGGTGCCATCGCTGAGCGTGAAGCCTTCGGCGTTGCCGATGAGCAGGCCGCCAAACAGGTAGCCGTCGAGGTTGAGGATGGTGGGGGCGGCAATGCCCTGGCCGTAGGTGAGGCGCAGCGACTGGTCGTTGTGCGACCACACCAGGCCGGCTTTCGGGATGAAGTTGAAACCGTACCGGTCGTGCTGGTCGGCGCGGGCGGCAGCGATGAACTTGAAGTGGCCGGGCAGTGCCACCTCGCCCTGGCCGTAGAGGCCGATTTGGTTGATGACGATGTCGCCGTCGCGGTCGAACAGGTAGGTGTGCTTGCTGAAGGCCATGTCGCGCTGGTACTGCGTGCCCACCACCAGGTTGAAAATGCCGAACGTGTTGTTGTACTGCAGTTCGCCGTTGAGCCGGCGGGAAGCGTCTTTAAACACCGCGCCGCGCTTCAGGGCCACGCCGGCCGTGGTGGTTTTGCCAAACCACTGCTCGTCGAACGAGCGGCTGCGGGCCACTTCTTCGCTGAAGCCGGCATCCTTGAAGCTCAGGTAGTTTTGGGTGCGCTGGTTGATGGCGTAGGTGTCGTCGGTCTTGCTCCAGGTGTGGTACACCTGCCCAAAAATGTGCGGCGACACGTAGCGGGCGTGCAGGTACTGCACGCTCCAGTCCTTTATCTGGTTGCGGCCGGCGTTGGTCTGGGCTAGGAAGCTCGACTGGTTGCCGCCGTACGACACTATTACGTCGGCCTTGTCGGTGAGGCTGTAGTAGAGCGCCGCCTCGCCGTGCAGGCTCTTGAAGGTGCGGTCCAGGTCAATTTCCTTTTCGGCGTGGAACAGGCCCGTGCGGGCGGGCGTGGTGGGCGTAGCCGCCGCGGCAAAAGCGGTGTTGTTGTAATACACCGTGTCGACGTATTTGAAATCTTCGCCGCGGGTGTACTCGCCCGTCACCTTAAAGGCCAGCTTGGAATTGAGCACCTGCGCATGGCGCACGCGGCCCGAAAACACGCTTTGGTTGCCCAGGCCCAGGGCCACCGTGGTGCCAGCCGAGCGGCGCGGGTCCTTGCTGATGGTGTTCACCAGGCCGTTGTGGGCGTTGGGGCCGTACAGAGCCGCCGCTGGCCCCAGCACCACTTCCACCCGCTCAATATCTTCTTTCACCACGCTGGTGAGTGGGCCCAGGGGCAGGCCCGTGGCGATGAGCGTGGACAGGCGCGCATCGTTCATTTGCAGGTTTTTGGGGTTGAAGGCGCTGTTGAAGCCGCGCACGTTCAGGCCCGTGCCCAGCACGCCGGTCCGGATGTAGTCGACGCCCTTTTGGCGGGCCAGCAGCTCGCCCACGTTGAAGGACGGCAGCTCATCAATCTGGCGGGCGTTTATCACGCTGATGGTGGCCGGGGCCTCGGTCAGCTTCTCGGGGCGGCGCGAGGCCGACACCACCACTTCGCCGGCCATCACGGTGGTTTGGGCAATGGTCACGGTGCCCAGGTCCACTACCTCCTGCCCTACTTCCACGGTGCGCTCGGGCAGCTCGTAGCCGATGAAGGAGAAGGCCAATTTGTAGGTGCCCGGCTTGAGGTTGTTGATGGTGAACTCGCCGGCATTGCCGGTGGAGGTGCCCGTGGTGGTGCCCGTCACGAGCACGCTCACGCCCGGCAGCGGCTCGTTGGTGGCGGCATCGGTCACGCGGCCGCGCACGCCCCCGCTCTGGGCCGCCGCGGCCCACGCCTGAATGGTCAGCAGAAAAAGGAGTAAAATTCGAGAGGCCATATTCGTTGTGTTTGAAAGGGTTGAGTGGGATTTGCGGGGTGGCGGGCAGTAGTGGGACGAATCTACTGGCCTCCCCAAACCGCTGCCCCACCGCCCATCAAATAACGAAGGTGGACTTAACCGCCGCCCAATCACGACGCCTTCCGCAAGCACTTGTTTATCAACCGATTTGCCCCGGCTGCAACAGCATGGACTTTATGCGGCCGCACAGGTGCGGAATGCAGGATTTCACCTCGCCCAGCAGGTCCTGCAGCAGCCGCTGCTTGTGCGGGTTGCCAAAATGCGGCTGCCCGGAGCGGCCCATCAGCTCCACGAGCTGGTCGTCGTCAATCTCGTTCTCCACGTACTGGCTGATGTTGTAGTACCACTCCAGCGTGGGCACGTAGTTGGGCCGCGTGCGGTACTCGGCCTCTTTCTGCAGGATATGAAACTTGCGGCACACCCGCAGCAGCTTGTCGTACTTCTCCTGCAGCACCAGCGCCTGGAAGTAGGCCACGAAGAAGATGTGCCAGCGGTGGGCCAGAATCTCCTTGCTGTTGTCGCGCAGGAAGCTGTCGGCCATTTTCTCGCCGTCGGCGGGCTGCCCGTTCAGGTTGAGGCACTTGATGTAGAAGGCCATGAACCCGATTTTGTTGCGCAGGTTGTTGGTGCTGCGCAGCGACGAAAACGACTGCTTCATCAGGGCCAGCGCCTCGTGGATTTTGCCCTGCCGCAGCAGAATCGCGCTGTAGTTGTTGAGGTAGTGCAGGTGGTCGGTGTTCTTCTGCTTGATGCTCAGGTAGCCGAATTCCTCGGCCTGCTGCAGCACGTCGAACTTGAGTGCAGCAGCACGCTGTTGGCGTAGTAGTTGAACAGGATGCGGCGCGAGTAGAACATGCCCTGCCGCAGCATGCCGTCCAGGGCCTCGTACACGGCCTTTAGCTTGTCAAACTCCGAGTAGTTGAAGTACAGAAACGTGAGCCGCACCACCGCGAAGTAGCGGTTCAGGCCGTCGAGCGTTTCGTCGTAAAACGTGGCCAACAGCCACGGCTCCCACTGCCGGCTTTCGGAGGCATTTTTGGTGTACTGGTTGGTGATGTCGAGCGTGGCCTGGTGCAGCTGCGCGAATGTGGCCTTGCTCTTCTCGTATGCCCCCCGCTGCTGCTCCACAAATTGAGCCACCAGCCTGGTGCTCCTTGAAGCGCATGCGCACCAGCAAGAACTGCTGGTAGCTCAACGTCAGCTCGTAGAACTTCGCGAAGTAGTACGCCGGCCGGTCGTAGCGCACGATGGCCTGCAGCAGCGCCTTTTCCTCCGCGGGGCTGATGGAATCGGTCATGATTTTCTGGTCCAGCTCGTTGAGCCGCACCAGGTGCTTGTCCACGTCGATGCTGTCGAGCCGCTGCTGTATCCACTGCATCAGGTTGGAGTACTTGCGCTTGTCGATGGCCGGCCGGAAGGCCACCGGCGTGCGCGAGTGGTGGCAGTTGTAGGCAATGGTTTCGAGAATCTCCCGGTTGTCGGCGTCCTGAAACTGCTGCACCTGCTGCAGCCACGCCACTTCGTGCGGCAGCACGTCGGCGGCAAACTCGGCAAACTTCTCTAGTTTCTTTTTCACAGAATAGCCGCGTGAGGGGTGGACGGGGCATCCAATGTAGCGGAAATTTTGAGGTTGGCCGCTATGGTGTTTGCGCGCAAAAAAAGCGCCGTCCAAGGGCGCTTTGCTGGAAGATGAAAATGGCTCAACTCGGCGGGATGGAGAACATGAGTTTGGCCTTGTTGTGTAGCTGAACGGTTAGCCTGGTTGAGCTGAACAAAGACCTCCACGTTCGCAGGTTTATCTCTCATCTGGCTACGCAACGCACAATATGGCGTCTCTACATCGTGCGGGCCTGTAGCCACTGGCTTAGCCTGTCGGAGCCTTCCGAAACGTTTTCAGCCGAATCGGCAGGCCCAGGGTTGCGCTGAAGCCCGAGCCACGGACGCGCAACGTAGTAGCGCCGCGTTGCGAGTTGTACTGATACGCCACCGGCACGCGCA
This sequence comes from Hymenobacter humi, assembly GCF_042665855.1. Lineage (NCBI taxonomy): Bacteria > Pseudomonadati > Bacteroidota > Cytophagia > Cytophagales > Hymenobacteraceae > Hymenobacter > Hymenobacter humi. The sequence continues at coordinate 3,751,034 of NZ_JBHTEK010000001.1, forward strand.
GCATGTCCGTGAGCCCTTGCGTGTAGTAGATGCTCAGGTTGAGCCGCTCCCGGCCCAGGCGGTAGAAGCGGGCCGTCACGCCGCCTATCAGGAAGCCGCCCCACAGGCGCTGCACCTGAATGGTTTCCCGAAAGTCAATGGTGTCGTAGAGAAGCCCGCCTGCGCTGAGCTGGCCGCAGTCCAGGCAGTTATTGCCGAGACGGTTGAGGCCCCCGCCCACCACGGCATCCAGCCGAAATCTGGCCAGGTACGTGTGCCGGACGGTATCCATTTCCCGGATGTTGTACGCCCCGATGGTTTTGCTGAGCAACAGCGGAAGCTGATGCATGTACAGGCTGCTTCCATGGCCCCTCCATTCGCCATGGTAGGGGTTGGCGGTGTATTGCTGCGGCATTTGGAGGCTATACGCCCACGCCAGCGAGCTGCCGCTATACCCCGTCGCGATGCCCCATTTCTCCCGCACCTGCAGGCGCAGCATCGCCACGCCCTGCACGCCGAAGCTCATGTCCTGCAGAGTGCTGTACGGTTTAAAAGGCAACCGACTTTTATCGAAGTACACCCCCTCGGCTGCATTATGATTAATCCCTGCTTTCAGGTCCAGGTACAGCGTGCTTTGCGCAATGCCATGATGCGGTTGAGTGAGCAGCCCCGTGAGCAATAGGAAGAACAGTAGTCTGCAGCGCATACACGGACGAGTAACAGGTAGCTAACAACTACATCGTAACGCTACTGCCTGTCAAAGGTGTATATTGTGGTAATACTATTTCTACACAGTGAAATTAGCTTGGCCCAGTGGACACAAAGCTGGCAGAAAAGTGCCAGGCCGCTAAGGCAGCTGGACAGCAAGCGAATAGCCCGTTATGCAGAGCGTAGCGAAGCACGACGGGTTATTTGCACCAAGAATTGTTACTATCCACCCAGCCTAGCGCAGCACCGGGCGCGCCACCCGGGCCAGTACTCCCAGCGCGGTCCGGGCCCGCGTCTTCACCGTGGCCAGGGGAATGCCGAGCTGCTCGGCGGCTTCCACCTGCGTGCAGCCGCCGAAGTACAGCAGCTCTATCACCTCCCGCAGGCGCGGCTTGAGTTCGCTCGTGAGCTCGCGCAGCCCAATGTGGTCGGGGTTGAACGTGGCCGGGGCCTGGGCGCGTTGCGCGCTGCTGCCGTCCAGCGATTTATTGGCATTGTAAAACCGGAAGGCCGGGCTGCGCAGGGCATCGATGGCGTGGTTGCAGCACACGCGCATCATCCAGGTCGACAACCGGCCGCGGGCCGGGTCGTAGCGGTCAATGCTCAGCCAGATTTTGAGCAAACCTTCCTGCAAGAGGTCCTGGGCCAGCACCTCGTCGCGCACCAGGCGCACAATGGCCTGCTGCAAATGCCGGGCGTACCGCTCCTGCAGCAGGCACAGCGCCCGCTCGTCGCGGGCCAGCATCCGCTCCACCAGCGCAAGCTCTTCCTCAGTGGTGAGCAGCGCTGAAGCAGTAGACGTCATAACGGCAGAAAGTAGAGGCTGGACGGGCTGCGAATAACCCGGGGCTTGGCTTGCGCGGCATATACGGCTAAGAAACAGAGCGGGTTAATACGAGCCTGGAAATAAGCGGGTGCTTTCTTGCGAAAGCGCACGCGTAGCATACAACCTGTCCGGCCTCCCTTTGTTGGGTGCCTGCTTCCGGAACCTGCGTTCTGCTAAGGCGGAAGGTGCTTCTTTTGTAGCGGTTAGCTTCCTTCTGCTTACGCATCTCGTATGTTGGTGAAACGAGGCGAACCACCTTTCCCCAAGCCGCACTCATGCTCACGCCTGCTGCCCTCCTGCACCCCGACGAGTCCGAACGCCTGCGGACCCTGCAGCACTACGACTTCATGGCGGCGCCGCCCGAGGACGTTTTTACCGACCTTGTGGCCCTTTCGGCCCAGGTGTTTGGCCAGCCCCAGGCCTTTCTGGCCCTCGTCGACGAGGACGAAGTACACTTTCCCGTCTGGCACGGCGTCCCGGCTATGCCGCCGGTGGCCCGGGCCCAGGCGCTGTGCTCCACGGCGATTCTGTACCCGCACGCCGTGGCTTATCAGGACCTCGCCACCGCTCCGCAAGGCGGTGCCGACGCCCCGGCCATCCGCGCGGTATTGAGCAAGGGCGCGGGCTTCTACGCCGCGGCGCCACTCACCATGCCCGACGGCCGCCCCATCGGGGTGCTGTGCCTGGTGGGCCCGCGCCCGCGGTCCTTCGACGCCGCCGAGCAGGAAGTCCTCGAAGCCATTGCCAACGTAGCCAGTCTCGCCATCGCAGTGCGCCACCTCTGCCAGAGCATCCCCGAGCCTGGGCGCCGAGCAGTGGGAAACGGTGTGCCGCCGCCTGCGTCACGACGTGCACGCCCTGCGCACCCTCCTGCGCGGCCTGCTCACCGAGCACGGCACCCACGCGCCCCTACAGCCGGTGGTGCTGCAGCCCGTGCAGCGGCGGCTACAGGCGCTGCGCATCGTGCTTTCAGAGTAGCGCCCGGCCCGCGTGCGCTTTCTGCTCAGGCACCCGCCTTCGGCAATTAGAGCACAGCTACGAGCGGGGCTTTATCCCAGAGAATCATAAGCGACCTGAGGGGCAAGTTCCCAGGCTGATACACGCTGGGCATGCAGGCCGGTCTGAGCCGCGCCTATCAATGGGCTCAATCACGACCGAGGGCAGCCGCAGCTGCTTTGGGCTGCTGGCCCCGCCCCACCGAAGCTCAGCCTAAACCAACCCTCCATTCCTCAGTATGTAAAGGGCAGGAATGGGTGAGGCCGGTTTAGCCAAAAGCATGGCGAAATCCGCCTCACCCGCCCGAATGAGCTACCGCTCCCCGGCCATGCTCCCAGTGGGCATTCGCAAAGCAATCAACGTCGTGTTCTCCCATCAGCGAACCTTCTCATGGATAGCGTTGCCCAAAGCATTTCCCGTGCCCCCGGCTCACCACCCACTTACTGGCTCGCGCGGTTTGTAATCCTGCGCCTGCTGGGGGCCATTTATGCGGTGGCCTTTCTCGTGGCCATCAATCAGATTGTGCCATTAATTGGCTCAACGGGGCTGCTGCCGGTGGGGAATTACCTCCAGCAGGTGAGCCAGGCGCTGGGGTCCGATGCCGCCGGTTTTGCGCGGCTGCCGTCGCTTTTCTGGCTTGGGCACTCCGATACGGCCCTGCTGGCGGCGGCCTGGCTGGGCCTCGGGCTTTCCTGTGTGGTGGTGGCCGGCTGGGCCAATGGCCTGCTGCTGGCCGTGCTCTGGGTGCTGTACATGTCGTTTGTGCACGTGGGGCAGGAATGGTACGGCTACGGCTGGGAGATTCAGCTCACCGAGACCGGGTTTCTGACCATCTTTCTTTGCCCGCTGCTCGACGCGCGGCCGTTTCCCCGGTACCCGCCGCCGATGCCCGTCATCGTGCTGTTTCGGTGGCTGGCGTTTCGCGTCATGCTGGGCGCCGGCCTCATCAAGCTGCGCGGCGACGAGATATGGCGCAACAGCACCGCGCTGTACTACCATTTCGAAACGCAGCCCATTCCCGGGCCGCTGAGCCGATGGTTCCATTTTCTGCCGCGCCTCGCGCTCCGGATGGGTGTGTGGTTTAACTGGCTGGCCGAAATCGTGGCGCCGTTTTTTGCGTTCGGGCCGCGCCTGGCCCGGCACGTGGCGGGCGTGTTGATGGTGGTGTTTCAGCTCAACATCATTCTCAGCGGCAACCTCTCGTTTCTGAACTGGCTGACCATCGTGCCGGCCCTGGCTTGTTTCGACGACGGCTTCTGGGCCCGGCTGCTGCCCCGGCGGCTGGTGCGGCGGGCAGCGGCCGCGGCGGCGAGTGCCCAGGAATCGCGGCCCATGCGCACGGCGGCCTGGGTGGTAACGGCCCTTATCGCCGCCCTGAGCATCCGGCCGGCCCTCAACATGGTATCGCCGGGCCAAATCATGAACACCTCCTTCGACCCGCTCGACCTCGTGAACACCTACGGGGCCTTTGGCACGGTGGGCCGCGAGCGGCTAAACGTGGTATTCGAAGGCACGATGGACGAAAACCCCAGCGACACAAGCCATTGGAAGCCGTATCCCTACAAAGGCCTGCCGGTGGCCCTCGACCAGCGCCCGCCCCAAATCGCGCCGTACCAGCTGCGGCTGGACTGGCAAATGTGGTTTGCCTCGATGGCCACGCCCACCGAATACCCCTGGACGGTGCACCTGGTGTGGAAGCTCCTGCACAACGACCCGGGCGCCGTCGGCCTGTTTGCCGCCAACCCCTTCCCCGACCGGCCGCCGCGCTACATCCGCGCCGTGCGCTACCGGTATTCGTTTGCCCGGCCCGGCAACCCGCAGGGCCTGTGGTGGCAGCGGGAGCCGGTAGATATCTGGCTACCGGCCATGTCCGCCGACAATCCGCGCCTGCTGGCCTATTTGAAATGGGCCGGCTGGCTTCCCTGATGCGCGAGCAGTTGAGCTACTTCTTCTGCGGGCTCTTCCTCTCACTCGCATCAGGCGTTCACGGAACTCATGCCCCAGTGCGTTTACTATAACGCCTTGCGCATGCCCTCTTGCAGGTGGGCCAGCACCTCGGTGGTGACTTCCTTAAAGCATGTGCGCATGGTCCCATTGAATCGTGCAGCGGTTTCGTTGTAGGGAATAAAGTTGCCGTTGAAGTAGGTTTCGGCGGGCGTTTCGGAGACCGGAGACCGGTCCGAGCCCGGATTCACGAAGAAGAAATCCTTCACCTCGTACTGGTAGCGGCCTTTGCGCACCGAAATCGTGACGGTGTAGCGCAGCGCACTCATCAGGAGTTTATTCCCGGCCCAGTCATAGGCCAAGGGGCAGACACCCGTCGTGCGCACCACCTCGGTATCGGGCCCGTGGGTACTCACGGGGAACTGGCCGGCGGGGGTTACTTGCTGGGCCCATGCACGTGCGCGCAGCACCAAGTCCGCCTGGCTCACGCCCTCGACCGGCACTACTGCCGTGTAGGCAAAGCGGTGCGTCCGGGGCAGGAGCCCGGTCGGCAGGGATTGGCCCCGGCTAGGGCCGGCCAGGCCGCAGAGCAGGACCAAAAGCAGCCACGGGAGGCAGATGGAGGAAAAACAATACTTCATTCAAAGGGGCTGAAATGTAGGAACAAGGGTTGGCCCCGGCAACGCGGAACCAGGAAACAACCACGGGGGCGGCGCAAGCTACCACGGTTCCAAGGGCCGCGCTATTCCATCGGTTGGTTTCACATAAACGGCCGGAGAAGTAAAGAGGGGTTTATATACTACTAGCTACATAAACGCCGTTCTTTCCTAACAGGCCGGAACGCGTGCGTGAACGAACATCCCGCTGCAACCTGTGGACTGATACGACTCCTCATAGCGTCATGAGAAAAGCCTTCACTACCTCGTTGCTGGCGGGCAGTTTGTTGCTCGACGCCGCCATGGCCCACGCGCAGGCCACCTTCCGCCTGGGCCCGAAAGTGGGCTACAACCTGTCTTCCTGCCGCATCGCTCTCCCCGACCTGCCCGACCCATTGTCGATGAGCACCTCCTACCGCAGTGGGGCCGAAGCCGGGCTGGTGGCCCAGGCAAGAGTGTCGGACCGCCTGGTGGTGCAGCCGGCCGTGCTCTACGCGCAGAAAGGCTACGGCTTTGCGCGGCAGAACCACAATGCGTCCTTTACCCACCGCGAGGAGCACGCGTACCGGCTCGACTATCTGAGCGTGCCCGTGAACCTGGTTTATAGCCAGCGGCCGGCGGGCCGGGGGCGCAGGTGTTTGCCGGCCCGTACGCGGGCTATTTGCTCGGCGGCTTGGTCACTGCCACTATCAGCGACAGTTATGGGCCCGGCGCTGCGGGCAGCGGGGCAGTCGGTAGCAAGGTGGTGGACCGCGAACGATACGCCAATACCCCCAACGGGAAGTTCTACTCCCGGCGACCCGACCTGGGCTTCCAGGCGGGGGTAGGCTACGGCTTCGCCGGCGGGCTGCAAGTGCAGGCCGGCTACAGCCAGGGCGTGCGCACGGTCGGCACCGCCTACGAGGCCCAGCTCACCAGTCCCGCGGCCCTGCCAACCTACCGCAACCACGCCTTTCAGGTCGCGGTGGCCTACCTGCTAGGGCCCAAAAGCTAGCATACCGGGGAGCCGAATTTTAGGCATTCCGACCAAGCGCTGCGCCAGTTGAAACGGCGAGAAACTATACGCCTCAGGAGCGCGGCTCGAGCAGGCGCAAGGTGTGCTCGTCGGGCCGGCCCTGGAAGAACTTGTCGAGCACCTGTTGAAAGACCGGGTGGGCATTGGGCAATGCTGCAAACAGGGTCATGCACGATTTCAGCTTCACGTCGTCGGGGCTGCCCATGATGCGCGTGGCATCGCTGCCGCCCAGCGCCAGCAAGGCCTCGCTGATGCGCACCAGCCGCGGGCCCAATACGGGGTGTTGCGCGTAGTCTTGCGCTTCCTGGCTGCCCTGGAGGCCGTAGTAATGGGAAGTTGAGCTAAAGCCCAGGCCCTGGAGCTGCGGAAAGATGTACCACATCCAGTGGCTCTGTTTCCGGCCCCGCTGGATTTCCGACAGGGCCACGGGGTAATCGGCCTCTTGGGCGTCCAGAAATCGTTGCAAAGAGGTGTCGTTGCGCATGCCAGTTCTACGGCAGCAGCTTAAGAATAGCTGTGGGCAGCTATTCAGAAAGTGAGTGCCCCGTAGAAATATACCAGTACAAAAAGAACGTCATGCCGAGCGCAGCCGAGGCATCTCGCGTGGAGTAGTCATCCTATTAGCTCAACGAAGCGGGCGAGAGGCACGGCTGCGCTCGGCATGACGTTCTATATACTACCGATTACTGATGATGGAGCACTTTATAGCCTACCGTACAAAATTGGCCACCAGCCGGTTAAACTCGGCCGCTTGCTCGTAGTGGGCGAAGTGGCCGGCTTCGGGCAGCAGCACCTGCTGGGCGTGGGGCAACCGGGCCAGCCCGGCAGCCGATACTTGCGCCGTGGTGAGCTTCGGGTGTAGGGCGCGGTTGGGAATCAGGAAATCTTCGGCGCCGAACACGACCAGCGTGGGCTGCTTCACCTGGGGCAGGCGGTCGAAAATGGGGCCGTCGAGCATGCCGGCCATGCTGTTGACCACCGTTTGGGCGTACTGGGCAAAGTCGTCGCACTGCATCATGCGCAGGCGTTCGGCTATCCAGAGGTCCACTTCGGCGGGCATGCGGTAGAAGTTGTACTTGTGGTTGGTGCGCACCTGCGCCTCGGGCGTGCTCACGATGGACGGCACCGTGTAGAACGCGCGCAGCTGCTGCCGCTCGGGCTCGGTGAAGGTCTCGAAGCCGGCCGGCGAGGTGAGCACCAGCTTCTGCACGTCGGCGGGGTATTTCAGGGCCAGGGTCACGGCAATTTGGCCGCCCATGCTGTGGCCCACCAGCGTCACTTTCTTGAGGTGCAGCTTCTGGATGAACTGGTGGATGACCTCGGCGTAGAAGTCCATAGTGCCCGTGTACTGGCCCTTGGACGACTTGCCGTAGCCCGGCAAATCAACGGCCAGGCAGCGGGCCGTTTTGCTCAATTCCGGAATACTGCGCTCCCAGGCCCGCACGTAGCTGCTCAGACCGTGGATGAATATGAGCGTATTCGGCCCCTTGCCCGCGTCCACATAGGCCAGCTGCACCGAGTCGGCCAGCGCCACGGTGTGCTCGGGAAAACCATAGGGGCCAATCACCTGACGAATCGGCACTGTTTGCGTCGGATAACTCATCGCCGGAGAAAGGCTTGGGAGGATGAACAGAAGTAGGGCGGGCAGGAAACGGAGGGCGCGGCTCATACGCTGGCTTTCAGGGCCTTTTTATTGATTTTGCCGGTGTCGTTTTTGGGCAGCTCGGGCACCAGCTCCAGGTACTTGGGCACCTTGAAGCGGGCCAGGTTGACACAGCAGTAGGCCTGCAGGGCTTCGCAGGAAATCTCGAGGTCCTTGGTCACGATGAAGGCCTTGCCCACTTCGCCCCAGCGCTCGTCGGGCACGCCGATTACGGCCACTTCCGATACGCCCGGGAACGTGAGCAGAAACCGCTCAATCTCAGCCGGGTACACGTTTTCGCCGCCCGAGATGTACATGTTTTTGATGCGGTCCATCACGAAGAAGTAGCCCTCGGCGTCGCGCCGCAGCAGGTCACCGGTGCGAAACCAGCCGTCGGGCATGGCCTTGGCGGTGGCTTCGGGGTCGCGCCAGTAGCCGGGCGTGGTCATGGGGCCGCGCAGGCACAGCTCGCCTACTTCGTCGGGGCCCACTTCCTGGCCCTGCTCGTCGATGAGCATGGTTTCGACGTAGAAATTGGAACGCCCAATGGAGCCAATTTTGCGCATGGCATCGTCCTGGTGCAGCGAAAACAGGTTGGGGCCTACTTCAGTCAGCCCAAAGCCCTGGCGGATTTTGATGCCCTTGCGGTCCCAGGCCCGGATGACTTCCAGCGGCAGGGCCTCCTCCTACTATGAAATAGCGCAGGCTGCTCAGGTCGGCGGCCGCGAAGGCCGGGCTTTCCATCATCATCTTGAGCATGGTGGGCACGCCCATGAAGATGTCGGCCTGCTCCTGGTCGAGCAGCGCCAGCAGCCGCTCGGGCTGGAATTTCTTGAGCAAGCCCACCGTGGCGCCGCGGTGCAGAAACGGCGTCAGCAGCACGTTCCAGCCGCCGGTATGGAAGGGCGGCATGCAGTTGATGGTGACGTCGTCGGGGGTGATTTCCAGGCTCTGCGAGGTGTTCAGGCTGTTCCACAGCAGCATGCGGTGCGTGTAGAGGGCGCCTTTGGGAAAGCCGGTGGTGCCGGAGGTGTAGAGGATGAACACGGCATCGTCCTCGTCTAGCTCAACTGCGGCGAAGGGCACCGGCTCCGGCGCTTCCAGGCCGCGCTGGCACATATCAGTCAGCGACTGCATGGGCCACACTTCCGGCGCAGAAGACCCTTGGAGCGCCTGCAGCTGCGAGGCTTTGTCCTGAAATTGGGCTTCGCAAATCAGCAGCGCGGGCTTGCAGTTGCTCACCAAGTAGTCGATTTCGGCCGGGGCCAGCCGGTAGTTTATCGGCACGAGGATGAGGCCGGTTTTCTGAGCTGCCACAAACAGGGCCACGTATTCTAAGCAGTGCTCGGCCAGCACCATCACCCGGTCGCCCTTGCGCAGGCCGTGGCGCTGGGTGAGCTCCGCAGCCAGGAAGCTGCCTGCTTGGTTGAGTTCAGCATAGGTCCAGGCCCGGTCGGTATCCAGCTCTTTCAGGGCTGGTTTGCGCGGCGAGTAGAGCGCCCATTTCGCGGCCCAGTCTTTCGTGTACATCGGATGAGGTGGTGTTGGGGTGGTGGGAATTTTGGATGAAGAAGTGCAGCGGCACAGTTGAGGAACCTCACCCCCGGCCCCTCTCCATAAGAGAGGGGAGCCACGGCGGCGCGGCAAGTAGCGCGGACTCTGTAGTCCGCGTATCGTTCGCGCAGACGCGGACTACAGAGTCCGCGCTACAGTTGTCCGGCTTCCCTCTCTTATGGGGAGGGGCTGCCCTGTAGGGGCCTCGTGAAGTTCCCCCGCTAAGGGCTCTGCAGCCTGGCGCCGGGCCAGATACAGCGCCCCGCCCACCGCCACCGAAGCCACGATGGCGATGGCCGCCGATACCCCAGGGTTGCGCACGGGCGCCTGCATGTAGGGTGTGAGGCGCCCGAAGTAAATGGCAAAGTGCACCAGCAGCGCCGTGACCGACGCCGCAGCCACAGCCACTCGCGGCGCATCCCTCAGGAAAATCCCGAAGCTGATGGGCACGAAAGCCGCGGCGAAATAGGCGTACACGCCCGTCTGAGCGAAGATGGCCACGCTGAGCTTGGCGTTCACAAACTGGTCGTACGACAGCCAGATGGCAATGGCGCCAAGCGCGGCAATCACCACGCGGTTGAGCAGGATTTCGCGGCCGAAACCGCCGGCGCCACCAAACGCCGTGCTCGGCAGCAAGGGCTTGATGATGTCGGCCGTGATGGTGCTCGAGAGCGACTGAATCAGGCTTTCCAGCGTGGAAATTCCAGCCGAAATCAGGCCCATTATTATCAGCACGCCCATGTATACCGGAAATTCCCGCACCACGTAGGCCGACATTATCTTGTCCATCTTCAGCTCCTGGCCATTCAGCACCAGGCCCGGGAAAGCCAGGCGGGCATACAGCCCCACAAATACCACCGAGAAAAACACGGTGAGCACCAGCACCGCCGTGGTGAGGTAACGGTTCACGTCCTTCTCGTTGTCAAGCAGCAGCGACTTGGTGATGAGGTGGGGCTGGCACACGATGGCGATGCCGATGACCACTTGGCAAAACACGATTTCGAAGTAGTCGCGGAACAGGTAGCTGCCCGGGTTGTTGGCGTGCGTCAGGGCCGGGTCGATAGCACCGAGCCGGTCCACAAAACCGTGCACGCCCTGGCTGAAATGCTCGTAGCCGGAGGTGAGCAGCACCAGCGCCACCAGCAGCTTTAGGCAGGCCTGAATGGTATTGGTATACACCATCGAATTGGCCCCGCCGAACATCATGTAGCCGAAAATGAACACCACCACGCCCACCAGCACGGGCAGCGGCGGCGCGTTCAGGGCATTGCTGAGCACCTGCGTCAGCCCTACGCAAATGAGCACGATGAAGGTGATGAGCAGCAGCGACAGCCACCCAAAGTAGCGCGTGAGCCCACGGCTCTGAAACCGCGTGCCTATCCACTGCGCCAACGTGTGGGCCTTCACCGTCTGCCCGTGCTTGCGGAAGCCTTTGGTGAACACCACCAGCGAAGCCATCGAAGCAATGGGCATCACCACGCCAAAGGAGAGCATGGCACTGAGCCCATTGATGGCCACAAAGCCGGGGTTAATAATGAACGTGGCCGCGCTGGTCATGGACGCGGCCAGCGACAGCCCCACCGCCACCGGTGAAAACCGCACTGACCCCACCGCATAATCGGCCATACTATTGATGCGCAAGGCCCCGCGCACCACAAAAAACAGGATGACGGCCGCATAGCACGCCAGCAAAATGGCCGTGGCGGTAACTTGCTGCGAAGTAGCGATGCCGTTCATATGTAAGGATGTAGCGTGGACTCTGCGAGTCCGCGAGTGAGCATATGTTTTAGAAGCGTATGGTGCGGGCGCGGACTCGCAGAGTCCACGCTACATTCTAAAAGCAGCCCCGGCAAAGGCAAGCCCACCACCGGAGCCAATCAGAAATATCAGGTCGTTTTCTTTAATATCACCCTTGGTCACCGCATAGTCGAGGGCCATGGGGATGGCGGCGGAGCCGGTATAGCCGTAGCGGTCCATGACGAGCGGGGCCCGGTTGTGGGGCACGCCCAGCCGGTCGAGGGTTTCGTGAATGGCGTGCACGTTGAGCCTGCGTCATCACGTAGTGGTCCACGGCGCGGGGGCTTACGCCAATGTCGTCGGCCATTTCTTCGGCCAGGCGGGTCCAGACTTCGGGGTTGAGCTGTTTGGGGAAGCGGTGCACAAACTTGAGCTTGTGGTCGTTGCGGGCCACTACTTCGGCCGTCACGGGCTGGTGGGAAGCGCCGGCGTAGATGCCCATCCAGGAGGCGTACTGGCCTTCAGTGTGGAGGCGGCTGGTGAGGAAGCCGCGGTCGGTATCGGTGGCGGCGGTGAGCAGCACGGCACCGGCACCGTCGGCAAAGAGCGTCACGGTTTTCTTATCGGTCAGGTCGAGGTACTTGCTCATGGCGTAGCCGCCAATCACGAGCACGCGGTTGTAGCGCTTGTCCGACATAACGTACTTCGCGGCCACATCGAGGGCCGTCACGAAGCCGGCGCAGGCGGCGTTGAGGTCGAAAGTACCTGCTCCCGTGGCCCCCAGCCGGTGTTGCAGCACGGCGGCCGTGGAGGGCGACACATACTCCGGCGTGTCGGTGGCCACGATGAGCAGGTCCAGTTCGTCGGGGCGCACGCCGGCGCGCTCCAGCGCCTGGCGGGCCGCCCCTCGCAGAGGTCGGCCACCGATTCGTCGGCGGCGCACCAGCGGCGGGAGTAGATATTCACGTTGTCGCGCAGCCACTGGTCCACGTCCTCGCCCAGCAGGCTCGTTGAAGTAGGCGTTGGGCAGCTCCCGCTCCGGCACGCAGGAGCCGGTGCTGGTAATCAGGGCGCGGCGGGCGGTGGTCGTGCTCATGGCCTTAGATGGTAATGGCGCCGTCCACGCTCAGCACGGTGCCGCTCACGTAGCCGGCTTCGTCGGAGGCCAGGAATAAGTAGGCTGCGGCAATGTCTTCGGGCCGGCCCAGGCGGCCCAGGGGCGTGCGGCTTTTCAGGGCATCGAGCACCTTTTCGGGGATGGTATTCAGCATATCGGTGGCCATAAAGCCGGGGGCCACGGCGTTTACGGTGATGTTGTACTTGCCCAGCTCGCGGGCCAGCGTCTTGGTCAGCCCAATGAGGCCGGCCTTGGTGGCAGCGTAGTTGCTCTGGCCGAAGTTGCCGTACAGCCCCACCACCGACGAGGTGTTGATGATGCGGCCGCTGCGCTGGGCCTCCATGTAGGGCGCCACGGCCTGGGCGCACACAAACACGCCGGTCAGGTTCACGTCGATTACCTGCTGCCACTGGGCCAGGGTCATCTTGCGCAGCGAGGCGTCGCGGGTGATGCCGGCGTTGTTTATCAGCACGTCGATGCGGCCGAACTCGGTTTGCACGGCCTGGGCGGCGGCGGCCACCTGCTCGGGCTGGGTGGTGTTTACCTGGGCCACCACCGCCTTCCCGCCGGCCGCTTCTATCTCGCCGCGGGTGGCTTCCGCTTTAGCCTTGTCGATATCCCAGATAACCACGATGGCGCCCTCGGCGGCAAACCGCAGGGCCGAAACCCGCCCGATGCCGCTGGCCCCGCCGGTGATGATGACTACTTTGTCCTGTGCTCGTTTCATGGTGGGTTTTAATTCAGCATGAAAGTAGCGGGGCTCCATTTTCAGCCTTGCGGGAAGGCGAAGAAAACCGGGGTGGACTTAAGCCAAATTTTAAGCAACGGGATTTAATAAAATATTAACAATCAAAAAATTGAGCCAAAGCAGCCATTGTCGGACTACAAGTATCCCCTACCCTTCCCGGGCTTGCTTCCTGCCCAGCCGCCGCCCGACAATCGACAAGACGAGCTCGGAAATCACGACACAAAAAAAGACCGGCAGCTTGGCGGCTGCCGGTCTTTTTTGTGCACTTACTCCCCGGTTACTTTTTCAGGACCAGGCGCTTGGTCTGCGTCGACTTCTCCGACGACAGACGCAGCATGTACACCCCTTCGGCCAAATCCTTTCCGGCAATCCGGTAGCTGTAGGCCTTCCCGGCTTCGGCCACTCCTTCCGCAATGCGGTTCACCACCCGGCCGCTCATATCCAGCAGCTGCAGCGTGTAGTGCTCCGACTTGCTGAACGTGAACTGGGCCGAGGCTTGCTGCGAGAAGGGGTTCGGGTAGATGTCGAGGCTGCCCTGGGCACCGTTCACCTCGCCGCCAGCGGTATCACTATTGTGATTGGCGGGCGTGCCGCCCAGGGGGCAGCCGGCGTTGTTGTAGTTGTCCAGCGTGGAAGCGAGCGAACCGGAAGTGCCATGCGTGAAGGCATAGTTAACATCGGCGATGAGCACCGACATATGGCCTTCGTACTTGGAGTTGTAGTTCACCTCGCTGCTGCACACATTGAGCAGCGCAGCCACCGACTGCCGGCCCAGGTTGTAGATGCCGCCGCCGCCCTGGTTCAGGACATCCAGCAGGCTCATGCCCTTCAGCTGGCTGGGAGCACTGGCAAATACGGAACCGTAGAGCATGCCGGGGCGGTAGGTCGAGCACCACCGGTTGGTGTGGTTCTTCCAGTAGCCCAGCGTGCAGCCCTCGGCTACGCAGTTGGTGGGCGCCGGAATCACCGTTATCGAAGTGCCAGCGAGGGGCAGCCGGGGCTCGAACCTGCAATATTCACCCTGGTCAGGCTATAGACGCCGGGCGCAACGTTGGTAAAGATGCCGGTGGTGTTGCTAACCGTCGCCCGTACCGGATTGGTACCGGTCAGGTAGTAAGCATAGCCGGCGGTTGGCGAGGTCACGTTTACGGTGCCCATGGCCATGGTGCAGCTTGGCTGCACTACGGTGCCCGCCGGCGCAGTGGGGATAGCCGGGACACCGTTGATGAACACGACGTAAGGAGCGGACACGCAGCCGGCGGCGTTGGTCAGCGTCAGGCTGTAGTTACCCGAAGCCAGGCTGGTGAACACACCGGTCGTGTTGCTCACCGGAGCCGAGAGGCCGCTACCACTCAGGGTAGCCATGCCGCCAGCCAGGTTGTGCAGCGTAATTGAGCCCGCGCGCACCGTGCAGCTTGGTTGCACGGTGGCCACGTTGGCCGCCAGAACAACCGAAGCCGCCGGAGCCGCGTTGATGGTCACCGAGTAGGCCGGCGAAACGCAGCCAGCCGCCGTGGTAAAGGTAACGCTGTAGGTTCCGGGAGCCAGGCTGGTCAGGTTGGTAACCACGGCCGTTGAGGGGCTAGGTCCGCGCACGGTAAAGGTGCCGGCGCCGAGGCCCGTCGTGTTGAGCGTAAGCGAGCCCGTGTGGTGGAAGCAGTTGGGCTGCACCACGCTCACGTTGGCGGCTGTAATGGCTGAGGCGGCCGGCGCAGGGTTCACCGTCAAGGCCAGCGGAGCGGAGGTGCAGCCGGCTGCGTTGGTCACGGTCAGGTTGTAAGCACCGGTGGGCAGCAGGGCGAACACATTGTTGGAGATAACGCCGCCCGTCGAGGTTGGGGTCAGGCGCACGGCAGCCCGCACGGGGCTGGTGCCCGTGAGCGTGTAAGTTGAGCCAATCACCACGTTATGCAGCGTGATAAAGCCGGCAGCCGTGCAGGTAGGCTGCGTTACAATGCCCAGCGGCGCAGCGGGCACGCCCAGGGGGCCAGCAATGGTGAAGCTGACAGCAGCGGAGGTGCAGCCGGCGGCATTGCGAGCCGTGATGGTGTGGGGGCCGGCGCTCAGGTTAGCAAAGCCGCCCGCGGGGTAAGCCACGAAGGTTGCCGAGCCGTCGAGGCTAAACGTGAGGCCCGCAGTGGAGGAGGTAATCGTGGCCACCGAACCGGCGGTGCACGTGGCCGCGCTCACGCTTACTACCGGAACATCGAGCGTAGCCGAGGGCCCCTGAACCGTGAAGCAGGCGGCCGCAGAGGTGCAGCCGGCCGCGTTGCGTACCGTGAGCGAGTGGGCACCGGCGCTCAGGCCAGTGAAGCCGCCAACCGGGTAAGCCGTGAAGGTCGTTGAGCCGTCGAGGCTAAAGGTCAAACCCGTGGTGCTCGAATTAATGGTAACCACCGAACTGGCCGAGCACGTCGAGGCGCTCACGCAGATGGCGGGCGCTACGGGCAAGCCGAAGGGGCCCACAATGGTGAAGCTGGCAGCAGCCGAAACGCAGCCGGCTTCGTTGCGAGCCGTGATGGTGTGGGGGCCGGCGCTCAGGTTAGCGTAGCCGCCCGCGGGGTAAGCCGCGAAAGTGCTCGAGCCGTCGAGGCTAAAGGTCAGGCTCGCAGTGGGCGAGGTAATCGTGGCCACCGAACCGGCGGTGCACGTTGCGGCGCTCACGCTCACCACGGGTGCGGCAGGAATGGCCGGCGCGGCATTGATGACCACTACACGGGCATCGGATACGCAGCCGCTGATGGCACTGGTAATGGTCAGGCTATAGCTGCCCGGGGCAAGACCAGTAAAGAGGCCCGTCGTGTTGCTTAGCGGGGCCGAGAGGCCACCACCGCTCAGGGTGGCTGTGGCGTTGTTCCGCAGGTTGGTGAGCGAAATTGAGCCGGTACGTACCGTGCAGGTAGGCTGAACTATTTCCACAATGGCACCCAAGATGTTCGGAATAACCGGCGCTTCATTGATAACCACCGCGAAGGCAGCCGATACGCAACCCGCGGCGTTGCTCAAGGTCAGGTTATAAGAACCGGCAGCCAGGCCGCTAAACGAGCCGGTGGTGCTGGTCATGGCCGAAGCCAGACCGCCACCGCTTATGGTAGCCGTACCACCTGCCAGGTTGTGCAGCGTCACCGAACCCGTGCGTACAATGCAGCCGGGCTGCACAATGGCTACGTTGGCTGCCACGATGACCGGGGTGGCAGGAGCGGCGTTAATGGTTACCGAGTAGGCAGCCGACACGCAGCCGGCGGTGTTGGTCAGCGTCAGGCTGTAGCTGCCCGGAGCCAGGTTGGCGAAGGCTCCAGTAGTATTGCTCACCGGAGCCGAGAGGCCGCCACCGCTCAGGGTGGCCGTGCCACCGGCCAGGTTGTGCAGCGTCACCGTGCCGGTGCGCACTGCGCAGGTGGGCTGCACTATTACCACATTATTCACCAGCACAACAGAAGCAGCCGGCGCAGGGTTGATAGTTACCGAGAATGCGGCCGAGGTGCAGCCGTTGAGCGTCCGGGTCAGGCTGTAAGTGCCCGCGGCTAGGCCCGTGAAGATGCCCGTGCTGTTGGTAACGGGGGCCGAGAGGCTGCCGCCGTTCAGGGTGGCCGTGCCGCCGTCCAAATTGTGCAGGGTAATCGAGCCCGTGCTGCTTGTGCACGAGGTTTGCACCACGACCACGCTGGCGGCCGGGATGACCGGCAGGGTGGGCCGAACGTTGATGGAGAAGGTAAAAGGAGCCGACATGCAGCCGGCCGTGTTGGTCAGCGTCAGGCTGTAGTTGCCCGGGGCCAGGCCCGTAAACACGCCCGTGGTGTTGCTCACCGGGGCCGAGAGCCCGCCCAGCGTAACCGTGCCCCCGGCCAGGTTGTGCAGCGTTACCGAGCCCGTGCGCACTTCGCAGGTGGTTTGGACAATGACCACATTGGCCGCCGCAATGACCGGGATGGCCGGCGCCGGGCTAATGACCACGCCGTAAGCCGCCGAGACGCAGCCGGCCGTGCTGGTCCAGGTCAGGTTGTAGCTGCCGGCGGCCAGGCCACTGAACGAGCCCGTGGTGCTGGTCATGGCGGAAGCCAGCCCGCCACCGCTCAGGGTAGCCGTGCCCCCGGCCAGGTTGTGCAGCGTAACTGAGCCAGTACGCACGATGCAGCCTGGCTGCACGGTAGCCACATTGGCCGCTACGATAACCGGGATAGCCGGCGCCGCGTTGATGGTAACGCTGACCGCGGGCGAGGTGCAGCCGCTGTGGGAGCGGGTCAGGCTGTAAGTGCCGGCCGCCAGGCCCGTGAAGACGCCCGTGCTGTTGGTAATGGGCGAAGCCAGCCCGCCCCCGCTCAGGGTAGCCGTGCCACCGCCCAGGTTGTGGATGGTAACCGAACCGGTGCGCACGGTGCAGGTGGGCTGCACCGTTACCACGCTGGTGCTGGCGATGGTGAGGTTGCAGCAACGCAGCAGGGAGCTGGTCCGGCCGCCGTCATACGCCTCGTTAATGGCCGAGATGATATCGTTCAGCTGCGAGAAGGAATAAGTCGTGGTGCAGCCGCCCAGGGCCTGGTTGGCCAGGGCAAGCACCTGGTTGACCGTCATGCCGTAGAAGGCGCCGCTCTGGGTAATGATGGCATTCCCCAGCAACGTGCTCGACGCACCGAAGCCGGCCTCATACCGGTCAAATTCTACCGAAAGCGTGAGGGCGACCACCTGGCCGGCCAGCACGTTTCGGTAATTGTCCCGCGTGGGGTCCATGTAGTTCTGGTCTAACGCCCGGGCGGTACTGCCCGAAGGCAAAAGGCTCGCACGGCAGCCGCCGATGTGAGCCTGAGGGTTTCGGCGCCGGTGCAGCCGCCCCCAATCGTGAGGCCGTTGCGGAACGCCAGGGGAACAGTCTGGCGACTATCGTTCCCGGGTTGTTGCCATGCGGCTCGGCGCCGTAGCCGCCCTGGGTGTAGGTCGTAAAACTACAGTTATCAGTAAGGGTCTGTGCATTCAGGGTCGAAAAGGTAGTGCTGATGCCGGCTAGTAGCAGCAGCGTTAGGAGCCAGCTGACTACTCGGTGAATACTCTCCGGGCGGGCCGCGGGTGCCATACCGGCAGCCAGGTGAACGTAACAGCTCTGCGCTCCGGGATAATGGCCACGTGTGTGGTCCTTGGATGAATTAGTCATGTTACCGATGTTTTACATATGAAGTGATGAGGGGTGAAATGGAAATGACGTTGGCTGCCAGGCAGCGCCCAAGCCCCGGCGCATAGCGCGTCGGGCCCGTACCGAGTAGTGCAAATCGCGGAGCATAAAGGCTCCGTTCCATAGCTTGTGGCTATCGGAAAACCCCTTTTAGCGAAAGGGGACTTGCGCCGGCCCCAAGCACCACTCAGGGAAAAGGCGTAAGCATGCAGCAGCAAAGAGCAGTAAGTATTCCGGCGTTGCCGGTGCCATGGAAGGCAGGTCCACTGAAATCCCACCCTAGAGCCGGGTGATACACGGGGTCACAGGCGCTGGCGGCAGCGCCAGCCTGTGGCAGAGGCCACGAGCCTGTTCTTTTGGATAGGCAATGATACTGAATTCAGAGATAAGAAGATGCAGATTTTGTATGTTATTTGATATTTTTTTATCCAATAGTCCAAGTTATTTTAACCTTAAATACTTTCACTTTACTCTAAATCAAGGCGCTAGCGCAACGTCCGTGGAGATTAACTTTATTTGCAAAAGCCATAATTTTTTATTATATATTGTTAGTAACCAGCAGATAAACCAAACATTGTCTCGATAATATATAATATTCATAATATAATTTTTGAAGCACAACTACCGTTGGCTTAATGCTGCGCTTAGCATTGCCCAACGTTGAGGTAGCGGAGCACCGAAGCCGTGTGCAGTTGCTCTAACCCAAATGGCTCAACGAGCCAGTGCAGCGGGCAAAAAAGACCGGCAGCTTTGCAGCTGCCGGTCTTTTTCGCACTTCACTCCAGAGATTATTTTCTCAGAATCAAGCGCTTCGTCTGAATCGAGCTATCGGTAACCAGACGCACCATGTAGATACCTTCGGCCATGTTGCTGCTCGAAACCTGGAAGCGGTTAGGCGTACCAGCTTCGGCAACCCCAGTGGCTACACGAGTCACCAGACGGCCGCTCATATCGAGCACCTGCACGCTGTAGTGCTCCGACTTGCTGAGCGTGAACTCAATCGAGGCCTGGTGCGTGAAGGGGTTCGGGTAGATGTCCATGGCCCGTTCGGCCAGCGGTGCACTGCCAAGAGTGGCATTTGGCGCAGTGGTAGCGCGGGTTCCGCCCAAGGGGCAGCCCTCATTGTTGTACCCATCCAGCGTGGAAGCCAACGAACCAGCCGTACCAGTCTCGAAGGCGTGGTTCACGTCGTACTGAAGTACGCTGATATGGCCTTCATACCGGGCGTTGTAGTTCACTTGGTCGCTGCACGCGTTGAGCAGCGCAGCCACCGACTGACGGGCCAGGTTGTAGATGCCACCGCCACCCAAATTTAGGGCCTCCTGCAGCGTCAGGTACTTCAGCTCAGCAGGGGCGCTTGTGAATACCGAGCCGTAAGGTGTGCCCGTTCTGTAGGTTGAGCACCACCGGTCGGTGTGGTTCTTCCAGTAGCCCAGCGTGCAGCCTTCGATGGGTGCACAAACAATTACAGTAACCGAGTTGGTAGTGGTATAGCAATAGCCAGCTGTGGTGCTGGTGGCCACCACGCGATAAGTACCGGCTGGCTGCACGCCGAAGCTGATGCTTCCGCCGGTGCCCGCCATAGTCGTCACGGGGGTCCAAGTGCCGTTTACATCGCGCTGCAGCTGGTAATTCACGTGGTAGTCGGTATCGCTGAGCGTCAGTGCGGAAGCATAATTACCTACGCACGAACCACCACCTAGTGTGTATACAGTGGGTACGGCTGGCACGGCGTTGATGGTCACGCTGGCGGGAGCCGACTGGCAGGAGCCCGCCTTGGTGGCCACCACGGAGTAGGTGCACGGAGGCAGGTTCTCGAACACGTTGTGGTAGATGGGCGTGCCCGCGCCGCCGGGCTGGGTCGGGGTCAGGCTCTGCGTAATCCCGCAGCCGGTCAGCGTGTAAGTCACGCCAATCACCACGTTGTGGATTTCCACCGAGCCCGTGCTGTGGTAGCAGTTGGGCTGCGAAGCGGGCAGCACCGTGGGCGTGGCCAGCGTGCTTGGGGCGTGGTTAATCGTTACGCTGGCCGCCGCCGACTGGCAGGAGCCCGCCTTGGTGGCCACCACGGAGTAGGTGCACGGAGGCAGGTTCTCGAACACGTTGTGGTAGATGGGCGTGCCCGCGCCGCCGGGCTGGGTCGGGGTCAGGCTCTGCGTAATCCCGCAGCCGGTCAGCGTGTAAGTCACGCCAATCACCACGTTGTGGATTTCCACCGAGCCCGTGCTGTGGTAGCAGTTGGGCTGCGAAGCGGGCAGCACCGTGGGCGTGGCCAGCGTGCTTGGGGCGTGGTTGATGGTCACCGGGTAAGGAGCCGAGACGCATCCATCAGCGTTGGTAAATGTGATGCTGTAGATGCCCGCAGCTAAGTTGGTGTAGGGGGCAGTCAGCACGGCCGTAGAGGGGCTGGGGCCGCGTACCGTAAACGTACCCGTGCCCAGGCCGGTGGTATTGAGCACAATTGATCCGCCGGCGGTGCAGGTCGGCTGCGTTACCGTTACGTTCGCAGAAGTAATGGTCGAAGGACTCGGTGCCGGATTGATAACAATCGGGTAAGGCGCAGAAACGCAGCCGTTGGAGCTAGTGAAGATGAGACTGTAAGTTCCTGAAGCCAGGTTGGTGTAGGGGGCAGTAACAACGGCCGTGGAGGGGCTGGGGCCACGCAGCGTAAAGGTGCCAGTGCCCAAGCCGGTGGTATTAACTACCAGCGAACCAGCGGCGGTGCAGGTTGGCTGGGTAATCGCCACGTTTGCAGACGTGATGACGGGCGCGGTCAAAGTGCCAACTGTTCCGTTTGCAGTGGCGTGGCAACCCTTCGCATCTGTGATGGTAGCAGTATAGTTGCCTGCTGCAAGACCGGTTACCGTTTGTGCACCTGTCACATCGGTATATGTCTTAACAGTAGTGCCTGCTGCGTTTTTAACGACAATGTCATAAGGCCCAACTCCACCTGCTGCAGTGATAGTTAGGCTTCCATTCGAAGTACCAGCGCAAGTTGCAACCGGGCTTGAGAAAGCAGCAGATAAAGGTGTTCTAATAATTATTTCTGCTACAGTGCCACATTTAGGTGCAATGCTTGCACAAGCATCAGCTCTAATCGCATCGCAACTATTTTTTTGCCATCAGAAGCGTCTGTCCAAGCGACAAAAACGTCAGTTAGCCTTAGGGTAGTGCCGCATACGTAAGTAACCGTACCTACCTCAATAGGAACGGTTGAATTGGGAGCTATAGGACCACCGCAAAATATTCTGGATCCGTTCTCACCTGCTACACTTCCCGACAGTGTTCCGAAAACAGCAAATGATGTTCGTTCAGAGCCGGTTTTATTAACAATGTTCAGGTATAACTTCCTTGTCTGTTGCTCAGTGCCAGTACAAGTAGTGCACTGGTCAGCTCCTTCAACATACGCGCTTACAACTTCTAAGTCTTTGGAAGTACAACGGTCGCGAGATGGACAGTTTAGTGTAACGGTTTGCGCAAGCGCATTTCCAGAAAACAAAAATCCCGCTACAAAGAGCAGCAGGAAATGCAGCCAACTGGCAGTGGCACGCTTTGCAAAAGAAGTAGTAGCTAATGCAGGCGTACACAGTCGGGCATAGGTAAGATTGGGTGTTCTAAAGGTTGTATTCATGACATTCAATGGAAAGGTTTGACATTCAATTCGCGTCGAGGATGGCTGCTGGGGTAGCAGCAGACCAAGGCCCTGTACAGGGAACCATGGTAGCGTAGGACCAGAAATCGCGGGGAAAAAGCATCCCATTCCGTAGCCGGTGGCTAGGGAGAACCCAGAAAAGTTTTGGAAAGGGGGTCTACTTACAATTGAGCTGAATCGTGGTCAGGTCAGCATTGTAAAGACTCAACAGCACAGTACTGAAAGACCGGCCTTGCCGGTGCCGTTAGAGGCAATTTCACCAATTAATCCTCCCAATTTAATGGCAGTACACGAGGTCATAGGCAATAGCTGAGTTTTGAGAAAAGAGCTATGCGGCTTTCACTTGAGTAAACTAAAAGTACATTAAAAACGCCTATTTTACAACACTTTTCCAATAAAAGATTTACTTATTTTTTTAGCTCAACATATTTTTTGTGAAAAAAATATAAATTACACAGACATAAGCGTAACAAGAAAAGAATTCATAATAGAGCGGAAACATTTAGCTTATTCTATTGTCACCCCATACTATACATCAGGCCTAACATTGATTTTCAGAATTATACAATACTAACAGAGGGCTTCATGCTCATCAATGATATCAGAGGCGTATCGGGATTGAGGAGCAAAGCGGCCTCGTTCCTGTCAACTAACTCGTTCAAGGATTGTACACCTGCACTATAGCGCAGAGCAAATTTTGGCAACAATCAATCTGCCAGACTCGCGCGAACCGTGGTAGAATAGCCTCTTTAAGCGTCGCTGAATTGTAAAGGCTCTCTTCCTTCAGTAGCTGGTGGCGGCTTGCGCTACATAATGAGCAGCATCACCATCACACGGTCTTTGCCCTGAGCTGCCGCTACACACCTTTTAGAGCGGTTTCGAAGTACGTGTAGGGTCGGGAACGACCCCGCCCCTACGTACGCGGACCATGAAACGGCTCTAGGAAGCCTTTTAACCCACTCTTCGTACAGACCAATACCCCCAAATTATCATCTCCCCCATGCCCACGCTGTACCTGCTGGCGCTGCTGCCGCCCGAGCCCGTGTTCTCCGAAGTCTGGGCCCTGAAGCAGGAAGTGAGCCAGCTCACGGGGAGCCGCAATGCCGTGCGGCTGCCGCCGCACATCACGCTCGTTCCGCCGCTACACCAGGATGATGCGTTTGAAGCCCGCTGCACGGCAACCCTCGCCGCTTTAACGGCTACGCAGGCCCCATTTCAGGTGGGACTCGACGGGTTTCAATGGTTTGGCAACCGGACCTTGTTTGTGCACGTGAGCGACGCGGTGGGCATCAAAGCCTTTCATGCGGCGCTCATGGACTGGTGCGCCACCCACCTGCCCGAGGTGAAGCCCGAAAACCGCCCGTTTACGGCTCACCTCACGCTGGCCACGCGGGACCTGCCCCCGGCGCAGGTGCCCGAGCTGCGCCAGCACTTTGCGGCGCGCTCTTATGCCGCGGTGTTTGAAGTGCACACCATCACCCTCTTCCGCCACGACGGGCGGCAATGGCAGCCCCGGGCTACTTTCGAGCTGTCGGCGACTTCGGCTTTGGGGTAGCCTGGGCCTTGCCGGGCAGCTCGGGCCCGGCCTCCGCCAGGGGCACAAATACCGGCATTTCGCTGAGCGGGACCACGGCCTGGCCCTTTTTCACCACCAGCTTCGATTGAGCCATGCGGCTGGCGCCCACGGTGGGCGTGTAGCACAGGCCCGCCGCGGGCACTGGTAGAGAGTACGAGCCTTTCCGGTCGTCTTCCACGGGCAGCCACAGCACGGCCATGCGGGCCCGGCCGGCCTCCCAGATGTCCACGCGCGGGTTTTCGCTGTGGCGCTCGCGAAAGGTGTATTGGCCCATCAGCGCCCGGGTCTGCAGTAGAAAATCGGCCGCGGGCCGGCGGGAATTGTCGTTGTTGAGCAGGCCGCAGGACTGGTAGATGTAAGGCAACGACCCGTTGTCATCAAAGGCCTGGTACCAGGTGATGCCGTCGATGCCCGCCGCGGCTACCTCCAGCAGGGTGCGCAGCTCCCACACGCCCTGCGTGTGCTGGATGCGCGCGGCCGGAATAAGCTCCCGTTTGGGATAGGCTTTCAAGTCGGCCTCGCGCACGGCGGCCAGGGTCGAGAGTGGGTGCACGTCGTAGCCCGTTTCGGTGATTACCACGGGCTTGCCTCCGCCGTAGAGGGTCGAAAACTCGACCATGCGCCGGGCCGCGCCGGGCATGGCGCTTTGCTCGGGCGAGACGCCGCGGGTTTGCTGGCCGCTGTGCTGGGCACTGCCGGCGTCGTTGGCGTACTGGTGGTAGTTCCACTGGTCCAGGGGGATGTCGAGGGTACCGTCGGGTTTGTAGCCGCGGGTCTTTTTCCAGCAGTCTATCATGCCCCGGAAGGTGTCGGGCGTGGCTTTGGCCAGGCCGGCGTTGAGCACGATGGCGCTGGGGTCGGCGGTTTTGATGCCGCAGGTGGGGCCCATGCGACCCTGGGCGCCGTCGTACACCACGGACTGGTGCAGGCCCATTTTCCAGCCGCTCATGTAGTGGCTCAGGCCCTTCCAGTCCTTGTCGAGCTCGTTGTGGGCTTCGTAGTAGCGCACGTAGCCCAATCCCTTGCGCGGCAGCGACACCGGCGCATTGGGGTAGGCGGGCACGGTATAGAGCTTCAGGTTGGCGTCGGGAATGTGAGTATTGAACCCGTAGCGGGCCGCCATCTGGTAGGCCGCCTCGCCCGAGGGCTTGTAGGCCGCTTCCTGCATGGCGTCGGCCGTAAAGACGTGGGGCGAGGCGTCGATGTCGGGGGACTCCTTGCCCTCGTAGGTGGTCTTGGGCCAAGTTTCCATTTCGGCCCGGGTGGCGTGGGTAAACGTAAACATCAGCTCCCTGCCGTCGGCGTGGGTGCGTTGGGCCAGCTTGTCTAGGTTCCAGTATTCAAACTGGTGCTGCCCGGCCACGGGCACAAACTTTTCCAGCTCCACGTACATGCGCAGCACGCCCCCGAAGGCCTCGCGGATGGCCCCGTACTTCTCTTCGCTCAAGGCGCTGCCGTCGGTCTGGTTGAAGTTCCAGGGGAAGGCGTTGGCGCCGGTGAAGGCGGCCAGTGGGGCCCGGGGCCGCTTTACGGCAGCGGGCTTAAAGGGCCGGTAGTCGCCAATGATTTCCAGCTTGGCGGGTTGGGCTGCTTTGGGACCGCGCAGCACCAGCCGCTCGTACACGGTATTGGGCGGCAGCTCCACGGTCTCCACTTCGTTGTAGCGGGCGCCGGTAAAGGTGTGCACCAGCTTCTCGACGCCCCCGTGCCCCGGGCCACCACGTAGTACCGCTGGCCGGGGTTGAACTCGCCCTTGCCGTCGAAAATCCGCAGCTTGAGGTTCTTGGCAGCCCACTGGGGCGGGAAATCGATGACGATGGCGTGCTCGTCGAGCAGCAGGCCGGGGCCGGGGCTGAACGTGTTGGTGAGGTCGGAGCCGGTGGGGTGAAACAGGGCCGTGGGCGGCTCGCTCACGTTGTTTTGCTGGTACACCATGCTGCTCAGGTCCAGGGGCAGCACCCCGCGCACGTAGCCCGGCTCGCCGGTGGGCGTAGCCGCCGGGGGCGTGGCGTTGGCCTCCTGGGATTGGCCCGATGGGGATGAGCAGCTAATCAGGGCCAGCAGCAAGCCCAGGCTAAGAACACGTTTCATGCAGTCGGGGTAAGACTTTCAATGGTCGGGATTACGCAGAACCGGCCGGCCGGATACGAACCAGGGCCAGATAAGTCGGGCAGCCCAGCCCCGGGCGATGCCCAACCCGCCTAACGAAACCGGCCGGGAAGTAGATAAACTTTATCGATTTCGACCCGCTGAACCACTGCAGTTAACTCCAAAATAGCAGAATTAATCGGGTAAGAATATTAACATTTATCTAGTAAAATATTATCCGAATTAGCCATGCATAAATATTATACTTTCGAGTTTATTTATGATTGTTTGACGAATAAAATGCAAATATGCTAGAGTCGGGCTAATTCCTTTCTAAGTTCAGCTATGTCGAAAGAGTAAGCTCAACAGCAATAAAATACATTTTAACATCCTAATACTTACAATTTAACCACCCTCGAACCCCCATTATTTGTACTCATTTTACTTCCTATTAAATGAAACATATTTTCAGAAGAGTCATCTCGCTAACGATGTTTTGGGTGGGCCTCTCGGGACTGCCGGCCACGGCGCAAACGGCCGATGAATACGTTCGGCCCTACACCGAACCCTTCCAATACGGCGCCAACGTGGGCTACTACGGCACCAACTGGAACGACGAAAGCCTGGCGGGCCTGCTGCAGCAGGCCGGTGGGCACTCGCTGCGCCCCACCCTGCCCGAATGGTTTGTGGAGAACTACGGCTACACCATTCGCCAGAACACGTTCAACACCTACGTCAACGAGCTGGGGATGAAGGAGCTGACCTGCTTCATCGAAAAGCCCTCGAATGCCCACGCCGACTGGA
This sequence comes from Hymenobacter humi, assembly GCF_042665855.1. Lineage (NCBI taxonomy): Bacteria > Pseudomonadati > Bacteroidota > Cytophagia > Cytophagales > Hymenobacteraceae > Hymenobacter > Hymenobacter humi. Next base: position 3,777,240 of record NZ_JBHTEK010000001.1, read on the forward strand.
CCGTGTACCCCGGCGCCACGGGCCCCTCGAAGCTGTTTGCCAACATGTACGAGCCCATCTGGAACCCCGACGGCACCGTAAACGACAATAACTACTACGCCCGGTACGTCTACAAGCTGCTGCAGGTGTATGGCGACAAAGTGCGCTTCTGGGAAGTGCTCAACGAGCCCGATTTTGCCAACGGCGCCAGCGCCGCGCCCTGGCTCACGCGGGCCCCTACCCCGGCCGAGCAAGTGAACACGCAGGCCCCCTTCTACCACTACATCCGGATGCTGCGCATCACCTACGAAGTGGTGAAGAAATACCACCCCGAAGCGTACGTGTCGACCAGCGTGGGCTATCCGGAATACGTGGACGCCCTGCTGCGCTACACCGATAACCCCGACGGCGGCGCCGCCACGGCCGCCTACGCGCGCACCGGCGGGGCCTACTTCGACGTGTTGAGCTACCACGTGTACCCGAACTATTCGCTGCACTACTGGGACAATGCCATCGGGGGCTTCCGCTATACTCGCACGTCGGACTATTCGGCCAACAAAATCATCGAGGACAAAAACCAGATGGTGGCTGTGCTCAACAAGTACGGCTACAACGGCACCAAACACCCCGCCAAGTTCCTGACCCTGAGCGAGTCCAACGTGAGCCGCCGCACGTCCGACGACCGGGTGGGCTCCGATGAGTACCAGCGCAACTTTGGCATCAAAGCGCTGGTGCTCATTCAGAAAAACGACATCAAGCAGTTCTACCTGTACTCCATTGGCGAGACCGTGAATGCCCCGGCTGCCGGCACCGTGGTGTCGGGCGAAGACGAGCCTGGGCTTGATGGGCCTGTATGAAAACCTGCAGCGCGACGCCCCCGGCGCCACCAAGCTGGTGCAGCTGGGCCGCGCCTTTGCCACCACGTCCAAGCTGCTGTACGGCTACCGCTACGATGCTGCCCGCACGGCAGCCCTGGCCTTGCCCACTAACGTGGACGGCGCGGCTTTTGCCAAAGACGGCCAGTACGTGTACGTGCTCTGGGCCAAGGCCCTGGTCGACAACGTGGAGCAGGCCAGCGCCACCTACAGCTTCCCCAGCGCCCTGAACTTGGGCGGCCTGGAGCGGTACGAGTGGGACTATTCGCTATCGGGCAGCAAAGCCGTCAGTTCAGCCCAAAACATTGCGCTGAGCGAGGTCCCGGCTTTCTTCATGACCACTTCGGCAGCTCCCCGGTCATTCCTCCGGTTACTCCTCCGGTCAGCGTTTGCTCGGCTACGGGTTCGCTGCTGCGCGAAGAGTGGAACGACGTGCCCGGCGCTGCCGTGGCCGATATTCCACTCTCCCTGCCGGCCAGTAGCAGTGGCCCGCTCACGCAGTTTGAGACTACCGCGCAGGCCACTTATAACCACGCCGAGCGCCTGCGCGGTTATGTCTGCGCCCCGCAAAGCGGCGCCTATACCTTTTCCATCGTCGGCGACGACGCGGCCGAACTGTACCTCAGCACCGATGCTGACCCCAGCCGCAAAGTCCGCATCGCTTCGTGTGTTGGCTGGACTTCGTCTAACCGCGACTTCACCCGCTACCCCAGTCAGCAATCGGCTCCCGTGCAGCTGCAAGCGGGTCAGCGCTACTACATCGAAGCCCTGCACAAGCAGAGCTGGGGTCCCAGCTATCTGGCTGTGTCCTGGACCCTGCCCGACGGAACCCGGCAGGAGCCCATTGCCGGCAGCCAGCTTTCGCCCTTTGTCCTTGACGGAACCACGCCTCCCCCACCCTCGCCCCCAACGGCGTGCTCGGGCACGGGCAGCCTCTCGCGCGAGCAGTGGGACAACGTCTCGGCCACCGGCATCGCCGCCCTGCCCCTGGGCAGCGCCCCGACCAGCAGCAGCACCGTCACCTCGTTCGAATCCCCCGCCCAGAGCGCCTACAACTACGGCGCCCGCCTGCGCGGCTTCGTCTGCCCGCCCCAAAGCGGGGCCTACACCTTCGCCATCGTGGGCGACGACGACGCCGAGCTCTTCCTGAGCACCGACGCCGACCCGGCCCGCATGGTGCGCATCGCCTCCTGCTCGGGCTGGACCAGCTCCAACCGCGACTTCACCCGCTACCCCAGCCAGCGCTCGGCCACGATTCAGCTGCAGGCCGGCCAGCGCTACTACATCGAGGCCCTGCACAAGCAGAACTGGGGCCCGGGCTACCTGGCCGTGGCCTGGACCCTGCCCGACGGCACCCGCCAGGAGCCCATCCCCGGCGCTAACCTGATTCCCTACTCCGCCGCGACCGGCCTCGCGAGCAACCTAACTGCCGGGCCAGGTGCGGCAGCCACTAAGGCAGGCAGCACGGCCACCGAGCCTGCTGGCTTTCCCGAATCCGTTTACCCAGCGAGCAACTATACAATTTAACCTGGCAGCAACGGGCAAGGTCAGCCTCGCCGTCTACGATTTGCAAGGCAAGCTCGTGCGGCAGCTTTATACCGGGCAGGGCGTAGCCGGCACGCCGCAACGCATTACGCTGGAAGCCAATGGCCTGAGCCAGGGCCTCTACGTGCTGCGCCTGGTGACCGACCACAACGTGCTCACCCAAAAGCTGGTACTCGGCAAATAAGGGGACAGCCTCAGATTATTGGCTCAACAACGCCCTCACTGCATTGCAACGCCCGGCTGGGCTGCGCAATGCGGTGAGGGCGTTGTTTTGAAGGGCCGCCTACCAGGCCCTGGCCCGGCAAAACCGCTGACTTACTTCACCGGCAGCGCCAAGCAGAACTCGGCATACTTGCCCTCTTCCGAAGCCACCGTGAGGGTGCCGCCGTGGCCCGTGGCCACAATGTCGTGGCTCAACGACAGGCCCAGGCCCGTTCCTTCGCCGGGAGGCTTGGTCGTGAAAAACGGCTGAAACACCTTTTGCTGCACCTCGGGGCTCATGCCGGGGCCGTTGTCCCGCACCCGGATTTCGATGTACTTCGCGCGGCGCTTCGTCACCACGCGCAGCTGCGGGGTGTAGTCGCTGCCCAGCTGGTGCTTGCGTTGAGCCAGGGCATACAAGGCATTGGTGAACAGGTTAATCAAGACGCGGCGAATGTCCGACGACACCACTTTTACCAGGCCCAGGTGCGGGTCGAAATCGGTGGTGAGCACGGCGGTGAAGCCCGGCTCGAGCACCTGGCGGTTGTGGTAGCTCAGGCGCAGGGCCTCTTCGGCCAGGTGGTTGAGGTCGGTGAGCCTGGTGGCTGCCGGCGCTGCTGCGGGAGTGCTCCAGCATGCCTTTCACGATGGCATCGGCCCGCAGGCTGTGCTGCCCGATTTTCTGCTGCATGTCGCCCAGGTCGTGCAGCAGGCTTTGCACCGCGGCCGCGGCCAGGTCGGTGAGGTGCTCATCGGCCAGCACCTGCTGCACCTCCTCCACCATCTCCTTGCTCACTTCGGCAAAGTTTTTCACGAAGTTGAGCGGGTTCTGGATTTCGTGGGCCACGCCGGCCGTGAGCTCGCCCAGGGCCGCCATCTTCTCGCGCTGCACCAGGTGGGCCTGCGTTTCCCGGAGCACGCCAATGGTGTGCGCCAGCCTGGGCGGCCTGCTCGGCCAGCTCGGCACGCTGGGCGTTGGAGATGTTCTTTTCGGCGTCGATGGTCTTCCACTGCAGAAAATCGATGCGGCTGTCTACCTCAAAGATGTAGCCCGTGAGGGACGCCACGAAGTAGGCCGACACCAGAAACACGGCGTTGTTGATGAGCATCAGCCGGTCCTGGGCAATGTCGCGGTCGTGGAAAATGAGCACGAAGTAGGCGCCGTTGATGATGGTGTGGGCCACCAGCGCGTGCCAGAACCGCAGCCGCACCCACGAGCCCGTAAACATCATGATGATAATCAGCCCCACATAGTAGTGGTCGTAGGCCAGGCTCGCTGGGCTGGGTGTGCTTGATTATAAGTATCACCGCCAGGCCGGCCACCAGGCACATGGCGCTCATCACCACTTGCAGGAAGGCCCGCAGCGGGGTGATGTAGCTGAAAACCAGCGCCACGAAGATGGCCGGGCAGCCCACCGCAAACCGGTAAAACCAGGCCGTGGAGGTGGAGAGCGGGGCCGAGTACAGGTCGAGCACCCCAAACAACGCGAACAGCACAACCCCCACCGCCAGGGCGATGCGCACCGCGCTCAGCGTGGTAACGTTGTAATAGTCAATAAATTCCTTCTCCGTAGCCAGGGGAAACCGAAGGCGCCAAGCGGCAGGTACTAGACGCAGGTAGTCCATGCTCGGGGGCGGTTGGGCTGGGCGCGGGCCAGCGGTGGCTAAGGCAGGGCCAGGCTTTGGGCGTGCAGGAGGTGGCGCAGGCTGTTAAAAAAATGGGTTCTTTCTTTCTCCCCGCTCCCGCTGATGAGCGTGGACTTCTTCATCAGGTTGTCGAGGTTGGCAAACATAAAGCTGTTGAATCCTTCGTCGCGCGTGCCCACGAAGTAGAGCACGCTGTGGTTGAGAAACGTAAGGCGGGTGCTGCCCAAATCGGCGGCAAACGTGTTGTCGCCCAGAATTAGCTCGTTGATAAACAGGCGGTAGGCGGGGCCGGCAGCCCGCGGCTCCTGCCCAAGAACGAACTTGGTGCCGCGCTCGGCCTGCGCCTCCAGGTAGTCGATGAGCTCCCCTACCCGGGCGTAGAGCAGGTGCACGTCGTCGTCGGACTCGAAGGCCTCGAACTCCTTGAAAAAGTTGATTTGGCGCAGCGTGCTGTTCAGGCTCTCCACGTTCCAGATTTCGGTGGTGGGCACGCGCTGGTAGAGCGCGGCCGTGCGCTGGCTGGCCTCGCGCAGCCGCTGGTACCGCTCGTCGCCGAGCCTGAACTTGACCCCGCGCAGCTTGTCGTCGTGCAGGATGGACTTCATCCAGAAGTAAAACTTGAACTCGGCCAGCTCCGGAAACAGGAAGTGGTAAAACGGGGGAATGTCCTTGACAATGAAGTAGACGTGCGCCGCGGCAAAGCTGCCAATGCGCTGCAGCTGCTGCTCCATGTCGGCCAGCCACTGCTCCAGGGGGTGCTCGTCCTGCAGCGGCTGCCGCCCCGTGAAGAGGATGGCCTCGGTCTGGGGAAACAAAAACTGGTCGATGGAGACGTGAAAATGCAGCCCAACTTTCTGCACCTCGGCCAGATTGATGGCTTTTTCGCCCCGAATGCGCCGGTAGGCGCTGTCGATGCTCAGGCCCAGCACCTCGGCCACTTCCTCCACCAGCGACTGGTGGGGAAGCAATTGGGTCTTCACCTGCTGGAAAAACCGCACCTGTGCACTGGGCGTGCTCATGGGATTGCTGCAGAGCAGTAATTGCAATAATAAGAGAATAAGTTAGTAAAAATTAATTTCATTTCCTAGCAACGCTTCTGCTTTGGCAGAAACCGCCGACCCGAGCCGGACAGTCGCGCCCGGGGGCAGAACCAGCAGAAATTAATAACGGGAGTCTTAGCGGTCAATTAGTGTTCCGCTTCGGATGGTGGTATCTTTTCTGAGCCGTGCAAAGGCCTGCTCAACGGCGCGAACGGTACGTGGTGCAGCTACGTTTTTTTCGCTTTTGCTTGGGTTGCGGCAACCGTAGCGCACCTTTTCTCATCTTTAGGGCGTTGCGATTTCGGGCTGCATTTCTTACCCATAAGCTGTTACAACCATGAATACCATCCGATTTCTCCCCGAGTCGGTGACCAGGTTGTACCACACCGTCGAGCACCGCGCAAATGTGTACTTCGAAGCGCACGGCCTGAACCGGTATGCCACCCCCGCCGCCGTTGTAAAAACCGCGTTTTTTACGCTCCTTTTTGGGCTTACGTACGGCGTCCTGCTGCTGGTGGCGCTCCCGCTGGGCGTGTTTCTGCTGCTGTGGTTCTTCATGGGGGCCTTCCTGATGCGGGCCGCCATGAGCATCGTGCACGATGCCGCACGCGGCATCTCGTTCACGCCCCGGCCGTGGGTCAGGGCCGTGCTTCGGCGCGGCGCCCACCTGGTAGATGGCCACGGCTTCTGGGACCACTACGAGCACACCCTGCGCCCTCCCCCGCTGCCGAGGCGCCGGCCGGAGAGCCTGATGCCTCGCCGTACATCCTGGTCCACGTCACGCCCTTCACCACCACCCGGGGCGGGCAGCTATACCAGCGCCGGCACATGCGCGTGTTGTACCCGTTTTATGTGCTGTTCTGGGCTCTCTTTCGGGATTTTAAGTACTACGAGCGCGAAAAAAGCCAGCATTTTTATGCCCACCACCCGGCGGTGCACTGGGTGGGCGCGTTTGTGAGCAAGGCCTACTACCTCTTCTACCTGCTGGTGGTGCCGGCCCAGGTGCTGCCCGTGCCATTCTGGCACATCGCGCTGGGCTTCGGGTGCATGCACGTGGGCTCGGGGGTGGTGGCGCTTTTTGCCCTGCTGGCCCGCGAGCCACTGGATGGCCCCGAGCCTGGTGGTGCCCAATGCCGATGGCTCCGTTGACTACCACTGGGGGCAATACCCCGTGCCGGTGGCCTACGACTCCGACCCACACGCCGCCCTGCTCGCCTCCGCCCTGCCCCTCGATGGCCTCCAGCCGAAGAGCCGGCAAACCAGCCCAACCCCGGCTCAACCGCCCCAAGCCCCGGCCAGGCGACAGCCCCCAGTAGCCAGCACCCACGCGTGAACCGCGCTGGCTCTCTATGAGCGGGTTGAGTTGGCTAGCACGAAGTAGAGACGCAACATTTTGCGTCCCCTTGTCCGCGCCACATGGGTGTCGTTCAACGACAAGACGCAAAATATTGCGTCTCTACCTCATATTAATCGGGCAGGACACGTAGACCCACCCCCGGCCCCTCCCCACCGGGGAGGGGCCGGGGTGGGGTAGCCCCGCTGAACGGGTACAGACACTAACCCCGAAATTGCTCTAACGCAAACACGCTCCAAGCCAGCGGCCCAGGCAGAAACCGCCCAATAAATACGCTAGTTCAGGGCGGGGAGCACCAGCACCGGGATGGTGCTTTTTTGATGACCTCGGCCGTCACGCTGCGGTGCAATAAGCTGCCCAGCACGCTGTGCGGGCGGGCAATGACTACCAGCACGTCGGCCTCCAGGCTCGTCGGCCCCCTGCAGGATGCCGGTGGCGGCATCGGCATTGCACACGAGGTGGGCGGTTTCCTCTTCGGGCAGGGCGGCCAGGCCGCTGCGGCGCACCTCGTACACGGCCCGGCGTCCGGCGGCCTCCGAGTGGCTTTCGGCCCGCGAAACGTGCATGATGGCCAGCTTGCAGTGCAGCTCGCCGAGCAGCTTGTCAATCACCTTGACGTTTTCGGGCAAAGCCGCTCGTTGCTGTCCACGGCCAGCACCAGCCTGGTGCAACGCCACCGGAGCCGGCCCCTCGGCGGGCACCACCAGCAGCGGCAGGTGCACCTGGCGCAGCATGTCTTCCACCACGCGGGTCACCACCTCGGTGGGCATGGCCGTGGCCGGGGGCCGGCTCAGCACCACCAGGCTGCGACTGGTGCTGGCGCACCGAGGCCGCCACGGCGTCGGAGAGGAAGTCCTCGGAAATCTCGACTTCGGCCGGCACCGGCTGGCTTTCGGCCAGGGCGCTCAGGGCCTGCTTGCGCTCTTCGTCGGCCCGCCGGGTGGAGTGGTTGGAGACGTATTCCTGGTGCGAGAGCAGCTCGTCGTAGCGCACGTGCAGCAGCACCGCCTGCGCCTGCAAGGGCCCGGCCAGCTCTGCCGCGTAGGCAAGGCCCCGGTTGGGGTGGGCCACAGAATCGGTCAGGACAACAATGGAAGACATCATGGCGAGCGGGGCAAGCAGCTTACTTGAGCTGGCGCAGGCGCGCGGCGCGCAACAGGACCAGGCCTCGTTTGCCACCTCGCTCAGGTTCTGTTTATCCCATCTAAATATCGCTTACAACCAACTCAAAAAAAATGAGATGGCTCAATTCCGGCCTTGATTTATGTCAAATCCAGGCCCTGCCCGCACCGGCCGGGGTGTGGCCGCGCTGCGGAATTTTAGCGCGGAACCGGCCCGCCTGTTGGACGTAAGGTTGAGCTTTTCCGTATACCGCTGCTGCTCGCCCTGGCGCCTGCTGCCGTTTCGCTCACTTTCCGCCGCCGCTACTATGCCAAAGCTCCACTGCGCCCTTCTGGTCGACGACGATACCACCACCAACTACCTCAACCGCCGCCTGCTGGAGAAATTAGCCGTTGCCGACCTGGTGCGCGTGGCCCGCAACGGCCGCGAAGCCCTGGACGTGCTGGCCGCCGAGTGCGCCGAACCCAGTCATACCTGCCCGGTGCTCATTTTTATCGACATCAACATGCCGGTGATGAACGGCCTGGAATTTCTGGAGGCCCACCAGCACCTGAAGCTGCCGCAGAAGCGGGTCATCATCATGCTCACCACCTCGCTGCACCCGCGCGACCTGCAGCGGCTGGCCGCCCTGCCCGTGGCCGGCCTCCTGACCAAGCCCCTGACCGCCCAAAAAGTGGAGGAAGTGCTGCAGGCCCATTTCAGCGAAGCGTAGCGGCGGCAGGCCGGCTTGGGTTAGCTCACTTGGGTTAGCTCAATTGCTGTCAGCCCAATTTCTTTTGTAAAACTGCAGGTCGCCACTCATCGCCTCGTGCTTGATGATGGAATCGTGCAACACGCGGGCCTGCTTGCCGGTTTCGTCAGCTTTGCGGAAGAATAGGCGGGCCACGGCATCCTGCTGGTCTTGCTCGAAGTGGTTGCCCAGGTTCTGGAGCAGCATTTTGGTTTCTTCCAGCCCGCGCATCGACATGTAGAGCATGCTCTCTACCGATTCGGTCACTTCGCTCAGCAGCGCGCTCACGGTGTAGGCGTGGCCGGTGTGGCAGCGGTAGCGAATGAGCTTGCCCTCGATGAGCTGGGTAAGGGCACCGTGGCAGTCGGGGCAGGTGAAGGGCGTGAGCTTGCCCCGGTCGATGATGCCCAGCTCGAAGCCGCCGCCCTGCTTGGCAATGGTGAGCTCAACTTTGAGCAGGTCGAGCTCGGCGGCGGGCAGGCGGGTCTTGGCGGGGGCCGGCTCGCCGGTCAGGCGCACAAGCAGCGAGCCCGGCTCCGAGAGCGGCACAATGTGGTCGGCCGCCACAAACTCCAGCGCGTTGGTGGGCATGGCTGGCTGCTGCGCGTCGTGCGGGTCTTGCACCACGGCCAGCCCGCCCATGCGCTGCACGCTCCAGAGCCCGGACGTGCCGTCGTCGAGGTAGCCGGTGAGCACCACGCCTATCACCCGGGGGCCGTAGGTGTAGGCCGCCGAGCGAAACAGCGCGTCGATGGACGGGCGGAAGCGGTTTTCCTTCGGGCCGCGCATCATCAGCACCTGGTCGCCTTCCAGCAGCAAGTGGTGGTCGGGCTCGGCCACGTAAATCACGCCGGGCTCTACCACCTCGCCGCTTTTCGGGTGCCGGGCCTGCAGCGCCGACACCGAATCGAGCAGCTGCGGTAGAATGCTGGGGCTGTCGGCGGCCAAGTGCTGCACCACAAAAATGGGCGCCGGAAAATCTGCCGGCAGGGTTTTTACCAGTTCGAGCAGCGCCGTAACCCCGCCCGCGGAGGCGCCGATAACGACGATGTCGCGGTGGTGTTTTCGGGTTTTCCCTGCTGGTTGCGTGGCCATACGATTTGTTCCGGGACTTAAGTCCAGACTGGTCGAGTACGTCAAACCGGGGCTGAGGGCCGGAAAAGCTCTCCGTTGGTTACCAACGGCATTTCAAGGTTAGCCGGTTTAGCGCGGCTTCAAGGTCCGTATACTCGATTGGCCTCACCCCGGCCCCTCTCCTTGGGGAGAGGGGAGCCAAGGATGCGCGAGTGTAGCGCGGACTGTGTAGTCCGCGTCCGGAATGGTCTTTATCAAACGGACGTCGGGACGCGGACTACACAGTCCGCGCTACAGACCGTCAGCCGCCCCTCTCTGTTGGAGAGGGGCCGGGGGTGAGGTTCCCCGGAGAGATGCTTCGACAAGCTCAGCATGACGGTCTAGTGGGGACAGCACGACATTCTTTCTCACCGAACCCTTACCCGCTTTAGTAATTGGGGTGCAAAAGGGGTGCAACTCATTAAAAAAGCCCCTCGCGATAGCGCGAGGGGCTTTTTTGTGGGCCCAACTGGAATCGAACCAGTGACCTGCTGATTATGAGTCAGCTGCTCTAACCGATTGAGCTATAGGCCCGGTGCCGGAGGCAGTCATCTTTCACCTCAACCCTTGCCGTTGCCGGCCCTCCAACACGACAAAAGTACGACCTTCGCCCACGGAAAAACAAGCCAACCCATGCTACCTCATCTGTTATTCGACTTTGGCGGTGTCATCATCGACATTGATTACGAGGCCACTCCCGCCGCCATGCGCCGCCTGAGCCGGGCCGGCAGCACCATCGCATTCTCGCAAGCCCAACAGGCTGAACTCTTTGACCTGTTTGAAACGGGCAAGCTCTCCCCGGCCGAGTTTCGGGCCGGGCTGCGCGAAGCCTACGACCTCGACGCCACCGATGCCGAGCTCGACGCCGCCTGGCACGCCATGCTGCTCGACGTACCGGCCGAGCGCCTGGCCCTGATTGGCGAGCTGCGCAGGCAAGGCCACCAAACGGCATTGCTCAGCAACACCAACGCCTTGCACATCGCCGAAATCAACCAGCGCCTGGCCACCAAATACGGCTTCCGGAACGGCATTGCCGACGTGCTCGACCGCGTTTTTTATTCCCAGGAAGTGGGGTTCCGCAAGCCCGGCGAGGAAATCTTCCGGTACGCCCTAAACGAAATGAACTGGCAGGCGGCGGATACGTTGTTCATTGAAGACAGTCCGCAGCACGTGGCCACGGCCCGGCGCCTGGGGCTGCAGGTGCTGCACCTGGCCCCGCCCCTTACCCTCACCACTGCCCTGCCCGAAGCCATCCGTGCCTTTCCCCGAGAATACGCCCCTGCCCGTTCCTGACCCTGATTTTGCGCGCGGGCCCCACTCCGCTCCCACCCCCGCGCTCGACTCCCTGCGCCAGAACCGGGAGCGCGCCCGGGCCCGGCACCTGTTCCGGCGCTTCGAGCGGCCCGAGCCTCGCCGACCCGCCAGGCGGTGGTGCACATTGGGCTGTTTCTGGTTACGCTGGTCACCACCACGCTCGCGGGCATTCAGCTCACGCGCGGCGATGTGGGGTTTCTGCCGCTCGACGTGTTTGCGCTGCGCGGGGCGGCCCTGAGTGCCGAGCCTGGCGCGCGGCCTGTGGTTTGCGCTGCCGTTTCTGGGGGTGCTCACGGTGCACGAGTTCGGGCACTACTTCACGGCGCGGCACAACCGGGTGCGGGCCACGCTGCCCTACTACATTCCGTTTCCGTTGGGGCTGGGCACGTTCGGGGCCATCATCCGCATCAAGGACCGGATTTTTCGCGGCGGGAGTTTTTCGATATTGGGCTGGCGGGGCCGCTGGCGGGCTTTGTGGTGGCGGTGCCCCTGCTCATCTACGGCTTCCTCACACTGCCGCCGCTGGAGGAGTACCTGTTTAAAGTGCACCCCGAGTACGCGCAGTACGGGGCCGACTACGCCCGCTACGTGTACCCGCCCGGCCAGGAAGGCATCACCCTGGCCAAGCCCTTGCTCTACCAGTTCCTCGAAAGCACCTTTGCCAACGCGGCCCGGCTGCCCCACCCCAACGAGCCTGATGCACTACCCTGTGCTGCTGGCCGGCGCGCTCAGTTTGTTTTTCACGGCGCTCAACCTGCTGCCCATGGGCCAGCTCGACGGGGGCCACATCCTCTACGGCCTCATGGGCCGGCGCCGCTTCAACCGGCTGGCCTTGTGGCTGTTTCTGGGCTTCATTTTCTACGCTGGTCTGGGCATGTTTTCGCTCCAGACCGACGGGGAAACATGGCTTTACTTCGGGCCCGTCTATGCCCTGTACCTGGGGCTCATCTTCTGGCGGATAATGCCCACGCCCCGCCAGGGGCTGCTGCTGGCCGCCAGCGTGTGGGCCGGGCAGCTGGCGTTTGCGGTGGCCGCGCCGGGCATTTCCGGCAATCCGGGCTGGCTGATTTTCGGGCTCCTGCTCGGCCGCCTCACTGGCATCTACCACCCGCCCGCGCCCGACGAGCGGCCCCTCAGCCCCGGCCGCAAATTATTGGGCTGGGTGATGGTGGCTATTTTTGTTCTTTGCTTTACCCCGAGTCCGTTCAAGTAGCGCTGGTTTGTCATGCTGAGCTTGTGAAGCATCTTCTCACGCCTCAACGATTCGTTCCGCGGCGATAAGATACTTCGCGCAGCTCAGCATGACAGACCGCGAAGGAGAGTGACTTTAATTAGCTCAACCTACCCGTTCTCCGTTACCTTTTTTCTGTTGTTGCGCCGGCTGTTTGCCGCTTTTTCTTTCGAATGATTTTTACTCAAAAACAGCTTTTTCTGGGCACCACGCAAGTTGCCTTGCGGGCCGAGAGCCTGTACGTCTGCAAACGCAACCCGCAGGGCGTGGCCACGCTCGAAACCGAAGTCCCTTACGAGGAAATCCTGCCGGTGAAGTCCGGCGAGCACCGCCACATCCCCACCAACCAACTGCTGCTCACGGGCGTGCTGCTGGTGTTTCTGGGCTACGGGCCCTGGCGTACCTGGCTGGCCACCGGCGAGGCCGGCTTCCAACTGTATGCCTGGTGGGTGATTGTGGGCGTGAATGCCCTGGCCATGTGGATTCGCTTCGAGCAGCAGTGGTGCACCTTCCGGCTGCAAACCGCGCACCTGGCGGTCACGCTGGCTGGCCGGCCCTGGCAGCGCAAGCAGTTCCGTGCCTTGGTCGCCGAGCTGGAGCGCCGCACCAAAACCTACCTGCGCGACGAGTACGGCCAGGTAAACCCCCTGGGCATGATTGAGCCACAGCTGCGCCGCGTGGCCTGGCTGCGCGAGCTCAACGTGCTCAGCGCCCGCGAAGCCCAGGCCCTGAGCACCCGCCTCACCGGCCGCCGCACCACCGACACGCTCAAAAGCATGGGCCAGGAGCTGGAGTCGCCTTATTTGAATTAAGAGTCTCTCCGTAAAATAAATTGAACTTCATGCAGCGCGCAGCATCGCGCTCGGTGGAACCTTACCCCCGGCTCCTCTCCCCAGGATAGGGGAGCCAGCCGAGTGTAGCGCGGACTTTGTAGTCCGCGTATCGTTGGCGCGGACGCGGACTACAGAGTCCGCGCTACGTTTGCGCAGAACCGGTGCCCCCTCTTTTTGGAGAGGGGGTCAGGGGTGAGGTTCCGGCGCGCGAGATGCTTCGGCAAGCTCAGCATGACAGACGTTGCCTCCCCACTCCCAGCCCAACAAATCCCATTTCCAATACACCATGATGCCACTCACCACCAGCCCGACCGAAACGCTGGCCCTGGTGAGCATCATCATCCCCACCTATAACGAGGCGGACGCCATAGTCACGCTGCTCAAGCACCTGCACCACGCCGGCGCCGCCACCGATGCTGCCGTGGAAATCATCGTAGCCGACGGCCACAGCACCGATGCTACCGCTGAGCTGGCCCGGCAGGCCGGCGCCCGCGTGCTGGCCTGCCCCCGCAAAGGCCGGGCGGCCCACCAACTGCGGGGCCCGGGCCGCCCGAGGCAGCATCCTGTATTTCCTGCACGCCGACACGCTGCCGCCCGTGGGCTTTCTACATCACATCCGGGCGGCCGTAGCGGCGGGCTATGGCTGCGGCTGTTTCCGCCTGGCTTTTGACGAGCGACACTGGTTTTTGCAGGCCAATGCCTGGTTTACGCGCTTCAACGTGGCGGCCGTCCGCTTCGGCGACCAGAGCCTGTTTGTGACCAAAAGGGTGCTTGAGCAAGCCGGCGGCTACCGCGAGGACCTGATTATCATGGAAGACCAGGAAATCATCGGGCGGCTGCTCCGGCACGCCCGCCTGCGTGTGCTGCCGGCCACGGTCCTCACCTCGGCCCGTAAGTACCGCGAAAACGGGGTTTTCCGGCTGCAGGGCGTGTTTTTTCTGCTCACGCTGCTCTACCGCCTGGGGGCAGCGCAGCCGCTGCTGCTGCGCATCTACCGGGGCCTGATTCGGCAGAGCAAGCTGTAGCGCCGGAGCCTCCGCGAGGCAGGAATAGGCCATTTGGGGTAAGCTGGGCGCTAGAAACCCGGGGGTGGGGCTCCGTACTTCTGCTGGTCCACCAACCACCCTTTCTCATGAGCACCTCCCTCAACCCAGCCGCCGTTACCTACGCCCGCCGCCTTATTCGAGAAGGCAAAATCAAGAACGACGAAGGCCATTGGGGCGAACACAACCCCGACTCGGACCAGGAAAACGCCTTTCTTGAGCAGCATAAAATCGAGGAGTACGGCAACTGGCACCTGGGCCTCGACATGACCAAGGGCGAAGACTCCAAGGGCCGCTACAAATTCCCCTACGGCGACTTCAAAACCGTGCACCGCGACGGCCTGATTGCCGCTAAAGAGCGAGCCGCCCAGCAGGGTTACCAGGACATCGAAAACGCCGCCGACGAGCTGCTGCGCCTGCTGGAGAAAAAGGCCTGATGCGCCAGTCTATTAACAAAAAAGCCCCGGCTGCCTGTGCAGCCGGGGCTTTTTCACTTTTCAGCCGAAGTTGAGCTAGCCCAGGGCCACCACGCCGGGCAGCTCCTTGCCTTCCATGTACTCGAGCAGCGCGCCGCCGCCCGTGCTGATGTAGCTCACCTGCTCGCCAAAGCCCATCTGCTGAACAGCGGCCGCCGAGTCGCCGCCGCCGATGAGGGAGTAGGCGCCGTTGGCCGTGGCCTCGGCAATGGCGCGGGCTACAAACTCGGTGCCGAGCGAGAAATTGCTCATCTCAAACACGCCCATGGGGCCGTTCCACAAGATGGTTTTGCTGTTGCGGATGATTTCGGCGAAGGTTTCGCGGCTGTCGGGGCCCAGGTCGAGGCCCATCCAGCCATCGGGGATGTGGTGGTTGCCGGCCACTTCGACGTTGGCGTCGTTGGCAAAGCGGTCGGCGATGAGCGAGTCGGTGGGAAGCACCAGGTTCACGCCCTTGGCCTTGGCTTTTGGATGAGCTCCCGGGCCAGGTCCACTTTGTCAGCTTCGAGCAGGGAGCTGCCCACGTGGCCGTTTTCGGCCACCGAAAACGTGTATGCCATGCCGCCGCCAATGAGTAGGTTATCGACCTTATCGAGCAGCTTTTCGATGATGAGAATCTTATCGGAAATCTTGGCGCCACCCATGATGGCGGTAAAGGGCCGCTCGGCATTCTCCAGTACTTTCTTGGCGTTGTCAAGCTCCGACTGCAGCAGGTAGCCGCCCACCCGGTCCTGCGGGGCAAACGAGCCTGGCCACGATGGCCGTGGAGGCGTGCGCCCGGTGGGCCGTGCCGAAGGCGTCGTTCACGTAGACGTTACCGAGTTGAGCCAGCTTGGCGGCAAAAGCGGGGTCGCCGCCTTCTTCCTCCTTGTAGAAGCGCACGTTGTCGAGCAGCAGCACCTGACCGGGCTGCAGGGCCGCGGCTCGCTGCGCGGCTTCGGCACCGAGCACATCGCCGCCCCACTGCACCTCGCGGCCATACTCCTGCGAGAGGCGCGCCACGAGGCTTTCCAACGAATACTTTTTCTCGTACCCACCCTTGGGCCGACCCAGGTGCGAAAGCAATACCACCGAGCCGCCGTCGTTCAGGATTTTCATCACCGAGCGGGTGGCCATGCGAATGCGGGTGTCGTCGGTAATGCGTAGGTCCTTGTCGAGTGGCACGTTGAAATCGACGCGCATCACGGCGCGCTTGCCGGCAAAATTGTAGGTATCGAGGGTGTTCATGGGAAGCTGAAAATGTGGTTTGAGCCCGCAAAGTAGAACGAAAACTCCCCTCCTTTTTTAAGGAGGGGATGTTCGAGCTTTAGCTCGGACTGGGGTGGTTACCCTCGTTGAACGATTCCAGAACGAGTTGGGCTGAAATCGTGCGGGTGTCGTTCAACGACTCAACCACCCCCGTTGCCGCGAGCGCGGCAACATCCCCTCCTTAAATAAGGAGGGGAGTTGGTCGTTCAATCCTGGGCTACAATTCGGCGAAGGCCAATCTCAACCCCTCACCTTATCCTTACCTTTGCGGTACTTATGAAAATCGGCATTTTTTTCGGGGGCACTTCGCGCGAGCGGGAAATTTCTTTCGCCGGCGGCCGCACCGTCTTTGATAATTTAGATAAGGCCCTGTTCCAACCGGTGCCCATCTTCGTGGATAGCCTCGGGCAGTTTATTCTGCTCGACTGGCAGTTTATTTACAAGGGCACCATTCGGGACTTTTACCCGCCCGTGGAGTCGCAGCCGGCCTCGGTGCACCACCTGCAGGTGTACATCGAAAGCCTGGGCGAATTGAGCCACGAGGAGCGGTTCCACGCCATTGCCAAGGTGGGCCGCGAGGTGAAAGCGCAGGAGCTGCCGCAGCTCATGGACTTCGCGTTTCTGGCCCTGCACGGGCCAGGTGGCGAAGACGGCGCCATCCAGGGGATGCTCGAGTGGCTGGGCATCCCGTACTCGGGCTCGGGCATTCTACCCTCGGCCTTCGGCATTGATAAAATCGCGCAGAAAAACCTGCTGCACGCCCTAAACCGGCCTACGCCCAGTTTCCGCGTCATCAAGGCCGAAGAATGGGACACCACCGACCACGCGGCCACGCTCGCCTACCTGGTGCGCGAGTTGGGCTTGCCGCTGGTGCTCAAGGCGCCGCGCCAGGGCTCGAGCATCGGCGTGAGCATCCTCAAAACCGATAACCTGGCCAAGTTTGAGGCCGCCATCGAGCGCAGCCTGTTCCGCAAACGCGTGACCCGCGAAGAGTGGCAGCGCCTCGGCGAGCAGGACAAGCTGGCCTGGGTGCAGCACCTCACGGACATCCGCGAGGGCATTGGCCTGCCGGTGGTGGTTTCTGGTTCCTCGTCTCTGGTTTCTGGTTTAAACGACGACCAACCAGCAACCAGCAACCAGCAACCAGAAACCATCATCTACCACCCCGAAACCCTGCTATTCGCCCTCAACGAGCGGCTGGAAAGCGCCGAACAGGTGCTCCTGACCAACGTGGACGGCGAAACCCAAGTGCTGGTGGAGAGCTTCGTGGCCGGCCGCGAGTTTAGCTGCATTGTGGTGGAAGACCCCAACGGCCTCCCCTAGCCCTGCCCCCCACCGAGATTGTGAAGGGCGAGGAGATGTTCGACTACCGCTCGAAGTACCTGCCCGGCCTGGCCCGCAAGGTCACGCCAATTGATTTGCCGGAGGCGAAGATTCAGGAAATCCGCGAGGCCTGCGAGGAGATGTTCCGCACGTTCGGTTTTCAGGTGTATGCCCGTTTGGATGGCTTCGTGGGCCACGATGGCAAGCTGTTTCTGAACGACCCGAACACTACTTCGGGCATGCTGCCGGCGTCGTTCTTCTTCCACCAGGCGGCCGAAATTGGGCTAAATCCTTCGCAGTTCCTCACCTACCTCATCCGCACATCGCTGGCCGCGCGGCGCCGCGCCGGTCTGCGCCCGGTGAAATTGGCTCAACTGCTGGCCAAGCTGGATGAAGCCGTAGCCGGCCGCCAGCACGAAGCCACCGAGCGTATCCGCGTGGCCGTGATAATGGGCGGCTACTCGTCGGAGCGCCACATTTCGGTGGAAAGCGGCCGCAACATCTACGAGAAGCTCAGTTCCTCGGCCAAGTACGCGCCGGTGCCGGTGTTCCTCACCGGCTCGGCCGACGAGCACCGCCTCTACGTGCTGCCCGTGAACGTGATGCTGAAGGACAACGCCGACGACATCCGCGAGAAAATTGAGCACGCCGAAGCCGGCGAGGCCCCGCACCCCATTCTGGAGCGCATCCGCCGCGAGGCCAGCGTGATTACCAGCACCTACGCAGGCCAGGCTCTGGCTTTGCCGCGCCGCATTTCCTTCGAAGAGTTGGCTCAACTGGCTGATGAGGTGTTCATTGCCCTGCACGGCCGGCCCGGCGAAGACGGCGCCCTGCAGCAACAGCTCGAGAAGCTCCGCTTGCCCTACAACGGCTCGGGCGTGGCTAGCAGCAGCGTCACCATCAACAAGTTCGAAACCAACAAGCGCCTGCGCGAAGCCGGCCTGCTGGTGGCCGAGCACCGCATGGCCAGCAAGCTGGAGTGGCAGGCCGACGCCGAAAGCTTCTACCGCTCGCTCGAAGCCCAATTCGCTTACCCCTTCATCGCCAAGCCTGCCGACGACGGCTGCTCTTCGGCGGTGAAGAAAATCAAGAATCGGCTGGAGCTGGAAGCGTTTAGCCAGTTGATTTTTCGCACCGAAGAAGACTTGCTCTCGGGTCCGGCCGCAGTACTCAGCCTGGGCTTCAAAGAGGAGTTTCCGCGCAAGGATGCCTTCCTGGTCGAAACCCTCATCAGTCGCGACGGCGCCGCGCACTTCCTGGAAATCACGGGGGGCCTGCTCACGTCTTATGACGAGCAGGGTCAGCTCAAGATTGAAGTGTTCGAGGCCAGCGAGGCCCTGGCTACCGGCGAGGTGCTGAGCCTGGAGGAGAAGTTTCTGGCCGGCGAAGGCCAGAACATTACCCCCGCCCGCTATGCCTCTGACCCCGCCGAGCGCCAGCGCATCTCCGACGAGGTGAAGGCAGTGCTGCACCGCGTGGCCGAGGTGCTCGACATTCAAGGCTACGCCCGCATCGACGCGTTTGTGCGCGTGCGCCAGCACGGCCAGGTGGAGGTGCTGATTATCGAAGTCAACTCCCTACCCGGCATGACGCCCGCCACCTGTATTTTCCACCAAACCGCTCTGGCCGGCTACACGCCCTACCAGTTTATCGACCGGATTCTGGAGTTCGGCAAGGCGCGGGTGGAGAGAGCGCAAGTCAACGCCTAACCGTCATGTCGAGCGCAGCCGAGACATCTTGCTCGGGGTAACTAATTAGTTATTGCACGCAAGATGTCTCGGCTGTGCTCGACATGACGTTCTTTCATTATCTCACATAGCTTCCAGCTAGTTTTCATACAATGGCATTCCTAAAAGCTGACACCCCACTCGACGTCTTCAAGCACCTGCTTCTTATTGCGGTGGCGGGCGGGCTGCTCGTGCTGGGCTTTTTCTACGTGTACCTGCCCATGAGCACCCACCACGGCGAAACCATCACGGTGCCCAAGGTGACGGGCATGAACGTGGCCGACCTGGAAAACTACCTCGAAGAGCGCAACCTGAACTACTTCGTGGACGACTCCAGCTACAGCCCCAACATCCGGCCGTTTACGGTGCTGGTGCAGGACCCCGCCCCGGGCGAGAAGGTGAAGGAAGGCCGCAAAATTTACCTGCAGGTGAGCATGAAAAACCCGCCGGTGATTAAGATGCCCAAGCTCACCGACGGCTCCTCCAAAAACGCCATGCTCATCCTCAAGAGCTACGACCTCGTGGTGGGCCAGATTCAGCCTGGTGCCCGATTTGGCGCAGAATGCCGTGCTCAAGCAGTTGGTCAACGGCAAGGAGATTGCGCCCGGCGCCCCCATTGCCAAAGGCACCAAGGTAGACCTCGTGGTGGGCGACGGCCAGGGCAACCAGACCTTCCCCGTGCCCAACCTCGTGAACATGCCCGAGGACGAAGCCATCACCCTGCTCATCGGCCAGGGCCTGCAAAAAGGCGAAGTGTTTGAGCAGGCCGCCGAAGACGGCCAGGTGCCCGGCACGGTGGTGCGCCAGCGCCCGCTGGCCGGCCCCGATGCCACCATCCGCATGGGCCAGCTGGTCGACATCTGGGTGGCGAAGTAATCCGTAATGGAGCAGCGCCAAGCGGTGCTTTGCGTTTCCCGGCCGTATAGGATTTATTCTGGCGGCCCGGGGCGCAAGGCACCGCTTTTGGCTTCCGCACTATTTTTTCTACCGCCGTCGTTAGGTTCGTAAACCCGGTTTCTATGATGACACTCTTCCGCACGTATCGCCGCCTGGTGCTGCCGGCCCTGCTGCTGGGAGCCGGCGCGGCCCCGGCCCAGGTGGCACCCTCCCTCCCGCTTTCTGCCGACCCCGCCCGGGCGGTATTTGCCCCGGCGGCGCGCGAGCGCACCCTCACGCAGCGGCGGGGTACGGCGTCGGTCGCCTTGCCCTTCTTCGACGATTTTACCTCCCCCTCGAAGGCGCTCCCAAAGTCCAGAACTGGCTGCCCACCGGCGGCGCCTTGGTGAGCAACCGCCTCGCGGTGCAGCCCCTCACGCGCGGGGCCGCCACGCTCGACGGCCTACGGGCCAGCGGCCGCAGCTACAGCGGCACCGTGGCCAGCTCCTACGGCACCCTCGACTCGCTGGTGTCACAGCCCATCAACCTCAGCGGCCTTTCGGTGAACGACCAGGTGTACCTGAGCTTCGCCTGGCAGGCCGGCAGCATCGTAGGTGCCCCCAACCGCAACATCGGCAACACCACCGTGCGGCTGGAGCTTTTCGCCAAAGTGAGTGGCGGTGCTTGGGAGTCGGTCTGGGTGTATCGCAGCGTTAACCAGGTCACGGCTTTTCGCCAGGAAGTCATCAACCTTAATCAGGCCAAGTACCTGCATGGCGACTTCCAGTTCATGTTTGTGGCCACCGGCAACCGCTCCGACAACAGCGACGGCTTCAGCGTGGACTACGTGGTGCTGGACCGGGGCCGTGCCCGCGGCATGGCCGACACCACCTTCGTGGATTTTGCCACCAGTGCGGGCCTGAAAGGGCTCAACCCCTCGGGCGGCTTGAATAGCCCGCTGCGCCGGTATGCGGCCATGCCGGTGTGGCAGTTCAATGCCGCCACGCCGGCCAACAGCGAAATCACCACCCGCCTGGGCGTAAACGTGAGCAACCTCAGCGCTGGGGTGCTGCCCGTGCCCATTGGGGTGGTAGGCACAGTGCGCCAGGCACCCAATGGCGCGGCCCTGGGCACCTGGGCCCAGCGGACCAAGCAATTTACCACCGTACCGCGGCAAGACAGCGTCCTCGGCTCGCCCAACCGGGTGGCCATCCCCACCACGCCCGAGGCCAAAACCATGCGCTACACCCTGGCCCTCAACTCCCAGGAGACCAACCCGCACACGCTTTCCAACGACACCATCTCGCGCGATGTTGAGCTGAACAACTACTATGCGTACGACGACGGCACGGCCGAAAACATCACCCAGCTGATTCCTTACTCCACCGGCCAGGCCTCGGCGTTTGCGTATCGCATCGACCTCAACCGGCCCGACTACGTGCGGGCCCTGCGCCTGTACCCGGTGTTCACGGCCTCGGACCAGGCCAGCCGGGCCGTCACCATCAACGTGTGGGAAGACAACGGCGGCAAGCCCGCGCTTACGGCCCTGGCCACCAAGACGGTCGTTATTCCCGTTTCCCAAGCCTCCGGGGCCGGTCAGTACGTGGAAATCGCCTTCGACCAGCCCGTGCGCGTCACGGGAACGTTCTACGTGGGCTATTCGCAGCCCTCGCAGGGCCGCGACCTGCACTACGGCCTCGACCTGAACAACAGCTTCCCACCGGCCCACCTCTGGCGCCGCGACAACACCGGCACCTGGGATACCGTCAGCTTTGTGCCGCGCGGCACCGCCCGCCGCGGCGCCCTGATGATGCGCGCCGTGATGAACAACAACGTGGCCACCGCAACGGCGGCAGCCCGCCAGGCCGCGGCCTACAGCCTCTACCCCAACCCGGCGCGGGGCAGCGTCACCATTGTCGGGCCCGGCTTTGCGCGCGCGGCCGTGCTCGACGCCGTGGGGCGCACCGTGTGGGAACAGCCCAAGGCGCAGTCTGGCCAGGCCACACTGGTGCTGCCCTACCTACCGGCCGGCGTGTACACCGTGCGCCTGACCCTGGCCGATGGCAGCACGGTGGGCCGCCGCCTGCTGCTGGAATAAGGCATCCAGGCCGTCACGCCCCTATTTATTGCAAAAAATCCCCGCCAGATGTGTCTGGCGGGGATTTTTGTTTAGGAATACCAAGGCTTGGCCCGACAACCCGGGGGCTATCCAGCTCGGCTTTAGCTCAACTATTTGGCGGGCATCAGCACCGTGTCGATGACGTGGGTGACACCGTTGCTGGAAATGACGTTGGGGATGGTCACGGTGGCCATGCCGCCTTTGGCGTCTTTCAGCATCACGCCGCTGGCGCTTTTCATCACCGTGAGCTGCTCGCCCTGCACGGTGGTCAGCACCTGGCCGTTGGTGAGCTGGTCGGCGGTGAGGCGGCCGGGCACGACGTGGTAAGTGAGGATTTTGGTGAGCGTGGGCTTCATCTCGGGCGTCACCAGGGAGTTTACCGTGCCAGCGGGCAGCTTGTCGAAAGCCGCGTTGGTGGGGGCAAATACCGTGAAAGGGCCGGCGCTTTTCAGCGTTTCTACCAGGCCGGCGGCTTTTACGGCGGCCACCAGCGTGGTGTGGTCGGAGCTGCCGGCGGCGTTATCTACGATGTCTTTGTCGGCTGTCA
This sequence comes from Hymenobacter humi, assembly GCF_042665855.1. Taxonomy (NCBI): domain Bacteria; kingdom Pseudomonadati; phylum Bacteroidota; class Cytophagia; order Cytophagales; family Hymenobacteraceae; genus Hymenobacter; species Hymenobacter humi. The sequence continues at coordinate 3,799,583 of NZ_JBHTEK010000001.1, forward strand.
TCATGGCGCCGCCTACCATTACCCCACCGGTGGTGGCAGTGGTCGAAGTGGTAGTAGTAGTCGTGGTGGAGGTACCCATGCTGCCGCCGGTGGCGTCAGTGCCCATTCCCATTTCGCCCTTGCGGGGCTTGGTTTTGGATTTCATCTTATCGCCCGTATCCGACTTGCCTTTGACTTTCATCTTGCCATCGTCGGCCATCTTGGTTTTGGTCGTCGAGCCGTCGGCCTTGGTTTTGGTCTTTTCGGCATCGCTCTTGGTTTTCATTTCGTCCTGAGCAAAAGCGGGGGCCGCAAATGCCACTGTCAGGGCAAGCGTCGCGAAGAGTGGTTTGATGTTCATTGTCTGAAAATTGGGTGAAAAGAAATTAACTCAACTACTTATGCTTGTACGTATTTTGAGCCCGATTGGGTGTATCTCATTGTTAAAGCACAACATAGCTAACCGCTATGTTTCAGAATGGTTTTCGCTACCGCTGGCGCCGGCTCTGTTAGTCACCTCAAGCCCACTTCCGGTAGCTCACGGAAGCGGGCAGCGCCAGACCCCTGTGCCCGACTCGTTCGCCCAGCAGTTTCTACCAACAATTGAGCTGATGAATCTACTTTCGCCGGGCCGGTTCCGGCCTTTCCAGAGCGCGGCAACACCGGCCGCTTTACGCCACTGTTGCCGACGAAAAGTGGCCGTTGATGATTAAACTTAGTAGTGCGTTTGTCCGAAACATAGGCTTTCCGATTGCCCCATTCCATCCGTGACGGCTTCCTCCTCCAAACAATACTTCGGTGCCCTCACCGGTATCCGGGCCCTGGCCGCCGGCATGGTTTTCTTTTTCCATTACAGCGAAAAGGAGGCTTCCGCCGGGCCCCTGACCACTTTCGTGCAGTTCTGGGACACGGGCGTAGCCATCTTTTTTGTGCTCAGCGGTTTTCTCATCACCGTCCGCTACCAGGACAGCCTCCAGCCCAGCCTGGGCCTGGGCCAGGACCTACCTGCAAAACCGGGTGGCACGCATTTACCCCATGTACCTGCTGCTCACCGTGGTCACGTTTGCCCTGATTCAATACGTGGGCAGCCCCTGGACCTGGTACGACTACCAGCAGCAGTGGGATTCCCTCATCGCGCGCGACAAGCTCTTCGCGCTGTTCGCCAACCTGACGCTCACGCGTGCCTATTTCGACCGCTTACAATTTATGGGGGTTTATACCGCCTGGAGCCTGACGGTGGAAGAAACGTTCTACCTGTGTGCGCCGCTCATTTTGCTCACGGTGCGCCAGCGGGCGTGGCGGCTGGTGCCCTGGGTGGTGGGGCTGCTGGGCCTTGGGGTGTTGCTCGTCAAGCTTCTGCCCGCCTACCGCTACATGGGCTTCATGGCCGGTGGCCAGCACTTGTTTGCGTTTACCTTCTTTGGGCGCGCGTCAGAATTCGCCGCGGGCATGGCCCTGGCCATCTGGCTGCGGCGGCACCCCGCAGCGCGGGTGGGGCCGTGGCTCACGGTGGCGGGGGTAGCGGGGTTGCTGGCCTTCCAGCTGTTCTACAGCCTCAATCTGTGGGATAAAAAAACTAACTGGCCCGTGGATACGGCCTGGCACCTGCCCTACAGCTTGCCCGTGGCGGTGCTTTTCGCCGGGCTGGTTCTCGAGCGCACCTGGCTGCGCCGGTTGCTGGAAACCAAGCTGTTTGACCAGCTGGGCAAAAGCTCCTATATCTTTTACCTGATTCATGTCGGCATCATCGACCAGGGATTCCGCGCCTACCTCAGCGGCAACGTGTGGGTGCGGCTGCTGGGCTACATCCTGGTTTCGTTTGCCTTGTACAAGCTGGTGGAGCACCCGCTGTTTAACCTGCTCCGGAGCCGCCGGGCGGTCAGCTCAATTCCTGCTGCTAAGCCCGTGGCCGCGGCCTCGTAGCCGCGGGAAGCCTGCCGCAGCAAACTCCGGCAAGAGATTTTGCCAAAAATCCCGGTTGATGTCCGCCTCCTCCTGTCTCCCCGTTAGCCGTGGATGAGCTAGCGCAGGTGCTTGTCTACCAAACCAGTTTGCTCACGTAAACAAGCCAACTGTTTCATTCTAGCCTCGATTGAGATGAAGCCACTTGCTTGTTTGCGTTGGGCCGCGGTGGTGTTGCTCGTGCCCACGGCGTGCAGCTACGACCTGGCCGAACGGCCCACGGGCGGCCCGGTAGACGCGGCCGTCGATAATACGGCGCCCACGGCGGCACCCTTGCGCGACATCCGGTGGGAGCTCAGCGAACTCAACGGCAAACCGACTGCTTTCACGGAGCAAACGCCCTTTCTGGTATTGCACGATGGCCGCGCCCGCGCCGAAGGCCGGGCGGGCTGCAATAAGTTTTCGGGGCCTTACACCGCGCCGGTGGTGGGCCGCTTGCGGCTGGGCCCGCTGGCCACGACTCGCAGCGCCTGCCCCGACCTCCCCGCCGAGGTCGCCTTCTTACAAGCCCTAAACAAAGCGCAGCACTATCGCATACGCGGCAATACCCTAAGTCTCTACCCCGCTGATACCCTGGGAGTGCCATTGGCGCAGTTCCAGGCGGCCCCCGGCAAGAAATAGCTGGTGGCCCGTTTTCACCCTGGAATCCCGTTTAAAAAACAAAAGCCCTCCCACGCAATGTGAGAGGGCTTTCCAGTGGTGATGCTAGGAATCGAACCTAGATCAAGAGCTTCGGAAACTCTCATACTATCCGTTGTACGACATCACCAAATCGGGATAGGACTGCAAAAGTAACCTCAAAAGCGAGGGGGACCAAATCTGTGGCCACAATTCCTCGCCGCTTCGCGGCCGGGCGCACAACCCAACGGGCCCGAAAGTAGTTAAGTCAGCAGTCTTCTTTCTTTAACAACACCCACTCTCTACGCAGTATTTATGAAAAAGAATCTGTACACGGCCGACGCCTCGGCCGTTGGCGGCCGCAGCGGCCACGTGCGCTCGGCCACGGGCATCATCGACCTCGACATGTCGGTTCCCGAAGGCCTGGGCGGTAAAAAAGGCGCCACCAACCCCGAAGAATTATTTGCCGCCGGCTACGCCTCGTGCTTTCAGCAGGCCCTGCTCGTTATTGCCCAAAAGGCCGGCGACCGGCTCGACAAGGAAAGCTCGGTACAATGTTCGGTGACGCTGTTTCAGGAAGGCGAAGGGTACGGCCTGAGCGCCGTGCTCGACGTGGACCTGAAAAAGTTCGACGAGGCCAAAACCATTGACATGGTGCGCCAGGCCCATAAAATCTGCCCCTACTCGGTTGGCACCCGCGGCAACATGGAAGTTGAGCCTGCGCGTGATGGGCAAGCCCGTACCGGTGCACGCTGAAGATAACATCGGCGTAGCGGAGCATAAATAGTTGCTCGTTGCTAGTTGCTCGTTGTCAGTTTTTAGCTCAACTGAGAGCCGTTTAGGAATTCGACGGAAGTCGTCCGGCCGTGCGCAGCCGGGGCACCTCACCCCCGGCGCCTTTCAAAAGAGAGGGAGCCTGACGTTAATCATTCAACAGAAAGCCCCAGCTTAATTGAGCTGGGGCTTTCTGTTTTAAAAATTGAGCTGAGCCTTGTGCTATGGCTCCCCTCTCCGCGGGCTTCGCGACTCAAGCGAACCGGGGCCGGGGGTGAGGTTTCCCACTCGACATCACCGCCTAAAATGAAGTCCTAATTCGCTTCATCGGCAAAAGCAAAAGGCCCGCCTGAACTATCAGGCGGGCCTTTTTACAAATTTACAAACAACTAACAACGAGCAACCGACAACTAAGCGGTAGCCAGCACTTCTTTCACGCGGGCAGCGGCATCCTTCAGCAGCACGGCTGAGGACACTTTCAGGCCGCTTTCGTCGATGATGCGGGCGCCTTCCTCGGCGTTGGTGCCTTGCAGGCGCACGATGATGGGCACGCGGATGTCGCCGATGGCTTTGTAAGCCTCTACCACGCCGTTGGCCACCCGGTCGCAGCGCACGATGCCGCCGAAGATGTTGATGAGGATGGCCTTCACGTTCGGGTCCTTCAGGATGATGCGGAAGCCGGCTTCTACGGTCTGGGCGTTGGCTCCACCCCTACGTCGAGGAAGTTGGCCGGCTCGCCGCCGCTCAGCTTGATGATGTCCATGGTGGCCATGGCCAGGCCGGCGCCGTTTACCATGCAGCCCACGTTGCCGTCGAGCTTCACGTAGTTCAGGTTGTTCTGGCTGGCTTCTACTTCCAGGGGGTCTTCCTCGTTGAAGTCGCGCAGGGCCACGAAATCCTTGTGGCGGTACAGGGCGTTTTCGTCCAGCGTCACCTTGGCGTCAACGGCCAGGATTTTGTTGTCCGAGGTCTTCAACACGGGGTTGATTTCGAACATGGCGCTGTCGGTTTCGTCGTAGGCCTTGTAGAGGGCTGTTACGAACTTCACCATTTCCTTTTGTGCTTCACCTTCCAAACCAAGGTTGAAGGCAATTTTGCGGGCCTGGAAGGCCTGCAGTCCCACGGCGGGGTCCACGTGCTCGCGGTGGATTTTCTCGGGATGCGCCTCGGCTACTTCCTCGATGTCCATGCCACCCTCGGTGGTGTAGATGATGACGTTTTTGCCCAACGCACGGTCCAGCAGCACGCTCATGTAGTATTCCTTCGGCTCCGAAACGCCGGGGTAGTACACGTCCTGAGCTACCAGCACCTTGTGCACCTTACGGCCTTCGGGGCCGGTCTGCTTGGTGATGAGCTGCATGCCAATGATGTCATTGGCAATATCTTTCACCTTGTCAATGCCTTTGGCGAGCTTCACTCCGCCCCCTTTGCCCCGGCCGCCGGCGTGGATTTGCGCCTTGATGACGTACCGCCGGTGCCGGTGTCAGCAGTCAGTTTTTCGGCGGCGGCTACGGCCTCCTCGGGCGTATCGGCCACGATGCCTTCTTGGATACGGACACCGTATTTTTCAGGATTTCCTTACCCTGGTATTCGTGAATGTTCATAAAAACGGTAAAGGGGTGGGTTATTCTTCGCTGACCTTCGGTTGCTGACGCGAAAGTACGCCTTAGCCCGTCATTGCCCATACCACCGGGCCAATACCGCTTCGGCGGGCTTGTGCTGGGGCGTAAAATCGGCGTGGCGGCGGGCCGGGCCGTCGGGCGCCAGGCCGGGGTACCATTTCCAGATAAACATGCCCTTGAGCCACGGCTGGCCCCAGCAGGCCCGGAACAGGGCCTCGTAGCAGCGGGCCTGGGTGGCCTCGTCGGGGGTGGCCAGCGCGGCCGTGCGCTCGGGCCATTCCCAGGGCCGCACGGCCGCGTCTGCAGTGGTTTTGTAGCCCACTTCAGTGAATACCACGGGCTTTTTGGTTTTCCTGAGCCACGCCGAAAGCGCCCGCAAATGCGGCTGCCAGCCGCGCACCAGCGTGTCGAGCGACGGGCTTGGGGCCGTGCTCAAGGGGAAATAAGCCTGAATGCCCACGTAGTCCAGCGCATCCCAGAACCGGATTTGCTGGTACTCACCGCTCCAATTGGCGGCGTAGGTAAGCGGGCCGTGGTACACGCGCCGAATATGGCGGATGAGGCGGCGCCAGGCCTTGTCGTGGGCCGGCTCGGTGGCGTGCAGCAGCTCGGTGCCGATGCAGAGGCCATCGAAATGCGCGGCTTCGGCCACCTGGGCGTAATGCAGGATAAAGCTGGAGTAGCTGGCAAACCAAGCGTCCCAGTCGGCCGGGCTGGCCATGTTGATGTCGCCGGGCCAGGCGCCGCGGCCGCGCACCCACAGGTGCGGCTTGAGCAGGGTGCGGATGCCGTGTTGCCGCGCCGCCTGGGCCGTGTAAATAAGGCCGGCGTCGCTTTCGCCCCAGTAGCCGCCGCGGCCGGCGCGTCGCTCGGTGCGCACCCGAATCAGGGCTCGGCGGCCCCACCCTGCCAGCCGAAAGGCATCTGGGCTATCCACGTGACGCGGGCCTTGAGCAGGGCTCCAGCTCGGCGGTGGTGATGGAGTCGCCGCCCACCCAGCTCACGCCGCGCAGGCGCGTGCTGTCAAACGCAACTGCGGCCAGCCCGCTTGCGCCGTTGCGGGCCGGCCCGAAACCAGCCAGCTCCGCGGCCGACAAACGCGCTTCGTAGCTGCTCCCGATGCTCCGGCTGGGGTGCCGCGGCCACGCCCACAGGGCCAGCAGCGGCACTACGCCCAGCAAAACCAGCGGCCACCAGCGGCGCCACGAGAAGGGTGATTGGGGCATAAGGAAGAGCTCAGTCACGGGCAAAATACGATTTCCAGCCGGCGGCTTGCGAGGCGCGTACGGTTGAGCTGCGCTGCGCTCAGATTCTGCGTAGCTTTGTCACTACCCCATCATTCACGCTTATCGTTGCCCGCCGTTGCTGCAAGCTATAAACATTCACAAGAGCTACAATTCCTTGAACGTGCTCAAGGGCATCGACTTGACGATTGAGAAGTCCGAAATCGTGAGCATTGTGGGCTCTTCGGGCGCGGGCAAAAGCACCTTGCTGCACATCCTGGGCACGCTCGACAACCCCGACTCGGGCGAAGTGCTGTTTGATGGCGAGTCGGTAAGCTCGCTGGGGCGCAACGACCTGGCCCGGTTTCGCAACCGCCACATTGGCTTCATCTTCCAGTTTCACAACCTGCTGCCCGAGTTCACGGCCCTCGAGAACGTGTGCCTGCCCGCCTACCTGGCCGGTCGCTCCGAAAAGAAGTGCGCGTGCGGGCCCGCGAGCCTGCTCGCCATGCTCAACATGGAATTCCGGGCCGACCACAAGCCCAGCGAAATGAGCGGCGGCGAGCAGCAGCGCGTGTCGGTGGCCCGCGCCCTGATTAACTCGCCCGAAATCATCTTCGCCGACGAGCCCAGCGGCAACCTCGACACCAAAAACGCCCAGGAGCTGCACCAGATTTTCTTCCTGCTGCGCAAGGAATTGGGCCAGACCTTCGTGATTGTGACGCACAACGAGCAGCTGGCCGATATGGCTGACCGCAAGATTGTGATGCGCGACGGCCACATTCTGGAGGGCGGGTAGCCTCCAACACTTTAGTGGGCTTGGGCGGCTTTCACCCGAATAGTTACGTCCACGTTGTTGGCCATAATCAGGTTTTTCTTGCCCACGTGGTAATCCAACCGATTGAGGCGCATTTTGCCTTCAAATTTGTGGTCGGCCGAAACCGTGAAGGGCATTTTCACTTCCCGCTGCACATCCTTTATCGTTAGCTTAAAGAGGCCTTCGTATTGGTTGGGGCCCGTTTTTTGAAACGAGGTCGACTCCATGGTAATGGTGGGGTAGCGGGCGGCGTCGAAGTAGGTGGGCTTCTGCAAATCCCGGTCCCGCAGGGCGATGCCCGTGTTAATGGTGCTCACCGGCACCGATGCCCGAATGCGGGCCTGCTCCAGGTGCGCGGGGTCGAACTGAATGGTGGCTTCCAACCCCGAAAACGTGCCGTTTACCGGCAGCCCGGCGTTGCTAATCTTAAAGCGGATGTCCGCTTCCTGCACCTGCCGCTCGCCGGCGGAAGCGGCAACCCAAAGCCAGCACAGCCAGCTCAACCCAAGCAGCAGTTTCATAATTGAGCAAGGTTAAAAGGTTATCCGGAAAGCGGATGGCCCAGCGCCGAGCGGGCCGCTCTTGTCACAGCAGGCGCTCCCTGCATTTTGGAGCGTTTTGGCAGTCCTTGGGTTTGATGTGGGCTACTCCTAGCCCTTGCGTGTGTCCGCGCAAAACGTAGAGCGTGTTTGGGAAATTCGTTTTTGTGTCATGCTGAGCGCAGCCGAAGCATCTCGCCTGCGCTACTCATCTTATGGATTGAGTTTACTGAGGCACGCGAGATGCTTCGGCTGCGCTCAGCATGACGTTCAACGGATGTTTTGGCTATATCCAGACACGCACTTAGGCCAGACTATTCACACTCGACGGTAACACTACGGCTTTGGCTTGCCTCCTTTAATATACTGGTTTCAACCTTAAATCGGGTGGCCTGGCTCTGCCGGAAAGCGTCAGGCCGGCTAGCTGGATGAGCTTAGGGGCGGCACGTTGGGGCTTGATTAAGGGTAGTTGGGCCGGCACTCGCCCAACGAACCTGCCTCTCCCAACCCTGTTAGTTTTTATATTTTTCGTTAATGCATACAATCACCTGATATACAGAGATAAAATTTACTAAAAATTCTGGCTTTTCTGGCACGTTTCGTGCAAGCCGTGGGTTATACATCCGAACATCAGTTGGACACATTAATAAAGAACACTGCTATGAACGAGGCCACCAAAACCACCAAGGACATTACCAAAAAAGTTAAAATCGAGAGCTACGACATCAGCCGCTCCGATGAGACGCTGGACCTGGCGAAGGACCTCGCCAAGTTCATCAAGGACAACAAGCTCACCACGAATGTGCAGGGCAAGGAGTTCGTGAACGTGGAAGGCTGGCAGTACGCTGGCTCGCGTCTGGGCATCGTGCCCATCGTGGAGCACGTCATCAACGTGAGCAGCGACCAGGAAATGAAGTACCAGGCGAAGGTGACGCTGTTTGACATCCGCCATCAGATTACGGTAGGTGCTGGTTTTGCCGTGTGCTCGAATAAGGAGAGCGGCAAGAAGTTCTACCAGGAATTCGCCATCATGAGCATGGCCCAGACCCGGGCCATCGGCAAGGCGTACCGCAACTGCCTGGCGTGGATTATCCGCGCGGCGGGTTACGAGCCCACGCCGGCCGAAGAAATGGACTACAACACCAACACGCCGGCCGCGGCTCCTGCCCCTGCTGAGGCCGTAGCCAAGGCAGTGCCGGCCATGCAGGTGGTGCCCGCCGAGGTACCAGCCGTAGCCGCCGAGCAAGCTGCTCCGGTGCAGTACGCCACCGCGGCGCAGAAAGAGGAAATCATCCGCTTGCTGAACCACCCGGTGATTACCCGCCCCGAGAAGACCAAGATGTTGCTCAACATCAACCGTCTCGACGAGGAGCGCGCGGTGCAGGCCATCGCCAAGCTGCGCAAGGCCATCGACGACCGTGAGAACGGTGAGAAGGCTGCAGCCTGAGCTTCGGCTTAGAGACTTGAAAAGCCCGGTACCGCAAGGTGCCGGGCTTTTTTGTTGACCTTGCTCAGGGGCAGTGGGCTATTTGCGCAGCAGGCACTGGACTTTTGCCGCAATGAGGGTGGAGAGGATGCTCGGTGTGTAGGTTTAGCTCAATTCCCAGCTCAGGACACCGCATTCAATCAACGCCCCGTTTACTATTCAGCTTTTAGTTGGCCGCAAAAAATTCAGGGCCGCTGCCGGTGGGCGGGCACGCGCCAGGCCCTTTTGCTTTCCCCGGTGGGCCAGCACAGCCGCTGTACTTTTGACCGGCTTATCCACGGCAGGTGCCCGCTTATTTGGTTCGATGTTTTTTTCAGTTGCTTCGGTGAGTTCCTTTCGTTCTCGCCTTTCCCATGCGGCGGCGGCGCTGTTTTTCCTGGTGGTGGGGGCGGCCCTCTACGCGCCGTACTTAACGGAACTGCCCGGGGGCATCCACGCCTGGGCCCAGGCCGACCGCCTTGCCCTGGCTCTCAACTACTACGATTACGGCTTCGACTTCTTCACGCCGCGCACTTCCAACCTGGCTTCCATTGGCGGGATTACGGGCGTGGAATTTCCACTGCAAGCCTATGTGGCGGCACTAGGCGGTGTGGTGTTTGGGCGCAGCCGCATCGGCTTGCTCTTTCGGCTGCTGGACGTTGCCGTCGTGCTGCTCGGCTTTTACTATCTGTTTCGACTGGTTTTTGAGCGAACGGGGCACTTTGTGGCGGGGCTGGTTCCGGGGCTTTTTTGCTGGCTTCGCCTGTGTTTGCCTTTTACGCCGGCAGCACCTTGCCCGACCCCTTTGCCCTGAGCGTGAGTTTTGTTGGCTATTTCTACTGGCTGCGTTTTTTGACCAGCGCCGCTTCACCGACCTGCAAGCTGCGGTGCTGCTGCTTGGATTGGCAGCCTTGATTAAGACCACGATGGTCCTGCACTTGGGGGCTGTGCTGGGTATCACCGTGCTGTGGGGATTCTTTCAGCCTGCCTTGCTGAGCGTCCGGCAGCGACTGTACTTTCTGGGCGCGGCCGGGGTGGTGCTGGGCCTTATTGCGGCTTATTTTTTCGCACCCAGTACCTGAACGCCACCTACCAGTCGGAGCTGTTTCTGGCTACGGCCCGGCCCATTACGGACCCGGACACGCTGCACAACGTGCTGTATAGTGTGCGGCGCTCCTGGCTTCCTGAGTACGGCACGGAGGCGCAGTACTATACCCTGGCCGTGTGTGGCGTCTTGCTGCTGGTATACGGGCGCCGCACGCTGCGTCACCACTTGCCCCTGGCCTTCTTGCTGCTGGCTGTGGTGGTGCTGGGCTATGTATTTGTGCAGCTCATGGGCGCGCAGTTTATGGACCACGACTACTACATCATTTGCCCGCTCATCCCGCCGGCGCTGTTGCTCCTGGTCGTGGCGTTGCTGAACGTGGGGCAGTACGCCGGCACAATTCGCTACGTCACGACTGTGGGATTGGGCGCCCTAGTGTTCTTCTCCTTAGCCGATGGCTACGAGCGGCTGCAGCGCCGCATGAGCGACGACTATCTGCCGTTTTCGCCCTTCGGTCACGTGTGGATGCGCGGTGGGGCAGCCGAAATGACTCAGGCAAACGTGCCGCTGACGGCCAACATTCTGGTGTTCAAGGAGCCCGCGCCAAACCTTTCGTTGGTTTATTTTAACCGGCGGGGGCGGGTATGGTACGTGCCGGACGCGGGCACCGTCACGGCCGAGGATTTTCTGAATCGGATGGCCGCCGACCAACTCGATTACCTGGTGATGGCCCCAGGGGTGTACGCGCAGCTTGCTCCGCAGCACGCCGCCCTGGCTGCTGGGTTCAAAGTGGTTGGGCAGCACCCGGCCATGGTCTTGCGCCGCCGCAACCTTCTACGCCCGTGGTAGCTCCCTTCCCCGGTTTGCCCGACGCGCCTCCCCTGTCTTCGGCCAAGACAAACTCCTTCCCCAAAACGTGGGCCCTGCTGGTGCTGTCCTTGCTAAACGTAGCCGGCTGCCGCCCGCGCGATGGCCGGGCCGATGTTATGCAGCGGCCCCTGATGCACACCGGTTTCGAGACGCCCGCCAGTGACTCAACCAGGCAAGCGAGCCCGGCCCGCACTTCGGACAAAGCGCATTCGGGCCGCGTTTCGGTGCGCGTTGACGCCCATCAAGAATACAGCGCCTCCTACCGCGCTGCCTTGGGCACCTTGTGCGACCACCGGCCCCGGCGGTTTACCGTGGGAGCGTGGGTGTGGGTGCCCAACTGGGAGGCCGATGCTACCCTGGTGCTGTCCATTACCAATCCCGGCGATTCCATTCCGCTGTTGTCGCAGCGGGTGTACCTGAGCGATGCCGGGCCTTACAAAGCCTGGAAGTACATAAACCGGAACGTGGATTTACCGGCCAGTATCAGCTCAACGAGTCGGGTGGCCCTGACGTTTTCGGGCGCATCTACCGGCAACGACGCCGTGTATGCCGACGACTTGGAATTATCAGAATTGTGGTAGGTGGGATGACAACACCGAACAACTTAGCCACCGTCGCCCAAAACCCTGGCTAATGCTTTCACGAGGGCAGTCGCTCTTCATCCTACGGAGCGACTGCTCCACAACGAATCGGATGCGTTCCGGCCGACTATCTACCTCCGTATGAGCAGAGCCGTCCTTGAAGTCAAACTTGGTGGCAATGACCACCTGCTCGCGCACCGACGGCAGTGCCCGCTCCCACCAGCGTTTCGTTGAGCTCTCCGTAAGTCTCGGCCGTATCGAAAAACCTTTTTGAGAAAACGCGCCAAGACGTTCTTTGGCTCCTAACAGAAGCGTTCAGTTTTTCGGAGGTACTATCTTCGCCCCATGCCCTCCCCTCCTCCCGAAACCTCGCCCCTGGCGCTGCTGCGCGAGCATTGGGGGCACACGGCGTTCCGGCCGGGGCAGGAAGACATCATCAATTCGGTGCTGGCGGGGCACGACACGCTGGCGCTGCTGCCCACGGGCGGCGGCAAGAGCATCTGCTTCCAGGTGCCGGCGCTGGCGCGGCCGGGCATCTGCGTGGTGGTCTCGCCGCTCATTGCCCTGATGAAGGACCAGGTCGACAACCTGCGCAAGCGCGGGCTGAAGGCCGAGGCCATTTACGCGGGCATGAGCCACCAGGAAATCGACCACGCGCTGGATAATTGCGTGTACGGCCGCAGCGTGAAGTTCCTGTACGTCTCGCCCGAGCGGCTGCTTACGGAGCTGTTTCAGGTGCGGGTGGCGAAGATGAACGTGGGTTTGCTGGCCATCGACGAGGCGCACTGCCTCTCGCAGTGGGGCTACGATTTCCGGCCGCCCTACCTGCGCATTGCCGAGCTGCGCGAGAAGCTGCCGGCCGGCGTGCCGGTGATTGCCCTCACGGCCACGGCCACGGCCCAGGTGCAGGCCGACATTGTGGAGAAGCTGCAGTTTCGGCCCGGGCACGGCATCTTCCGGCGAAGCTTTGCCCGGCCTAAGCTCTCGTACTCGGTGCTGCACACCGAGGACAAGCTGCGCCGCCTGCTGGAAGTGGTGCGCGGCGTGGGGCCCGGCAAAACCGGCATTGTGTACGCCCGCACTCGGCGCCAGACTGAGGACACGGCTGCGTTTCTGCAGCAGCACAAGTTCTCGGCCGCCGCCTACCACGCCGGTCTGCCGTCGGACAAGCGCACCCAGGTGCAGCAGGACTGGATTGCCGACAAAGTGCGCCTTATCGTGGCCACCAACGCCTTCGGCATGGGCATCGACAAGCCCGACGTGCGCCTGGTAGCTCACCTCGACGCCCCCGATACCCTGGAGGCCTACTACCAGGAAGCCGGCCGCGCCGGGCGCGACGGCCAGTACGCCTTTGCCGTGCTGCTGGCCGGCCCCAACGACGCCGACGAGCCTGCGCCGCCGCACCAACCAGTCGTTTCCGCCGCTCGATACAGTGCGGCGCGTGTACCAGGCGCTGGCCAACTACTCGCGCACGGCAGTAGGCGGTGGCGAGCTGGCCGCGTTTGAGTTCGACCTGCAGCAGTTTGCCGAAACCTACCGCATCCGGGCCGTGGATGCGCACAATTCGCTGAAGATTCTGCGGCTCGAAGGCTTTGTGCAGCTGAACGAGGCCGTGAACACGCCGGCCCGCGTGCACCTGATTATGAACCACCAGGATTTGTATGCCTTCCAGGTGGCCAACGCCCAGCACGACCAGCTGATAAAGGCCCTGCTGCGCCTGCACGGCGGCGAGCTGTTTGCCGATTTTCAGACCATTTCGGAGAACTCGCTGGCTACGCACCTACGCCGCAGCGTGGTGGAGGTGCGCCAGCAGCTGCGCTACCTGCACACGGCCGGCATCCTGCACTACCAGCCCCGGCAGGAGTCGCCGCAGGCCCTGTTCACCACCCCGCGCTTCGACGCGCCCAAGCTGCCCATCGACCAGGTACGCATGACGGCCGCCCGCGACCTGGCCCGCCACCAGGTCAACGCCGTGGCCCAATACCAGATGGGCACCCGCTGCCGCCAGCAGCTGCTGCTCACCTACTTCGACGAAGCCGACCCGGCCCGCTGCGGCGTGTGCGACAACTGCCTGGTCGAGAAAAAGCCGCCCAAACGGTGGCCGACGTGGCATCGCTGCGCGAGCCGGTGCTGCAACAGGTGCGCCAAACGGCGCCCAGCCCAAGGGAGCTGCTGGCGGCATTTGCGCCCCAGCAGGCGGCGGCGGTTACGGCCACGGTGCGCGAGCCTGGTGGACCGCGGCGAGCCTGGCCTACGCGGCCGACGGAAAATTGCAGGTCGCGACCGAAAAACAGTAGCTTCGCCCGGCTTTCTTTCCTCTTGAAATGGCTCAATTTCTGAAACCCCGGCGGTGGGCGGCCGCGCTGCCGCTGCTGCTCGCCCTCGTCGCTGCCGACTCGCCCAACCCCACCAACCCGGGCCGGATAGAACACCTGGGCGATTTTCCGTCGCGCTTCGTGAAGGCCCGCAACGTAGACGTGTGGCTGCCCGATGGCTACCCGCAGCCGGGCACGCGCTACGCCGTGCTCTACATGCACGACGGGCAAAACCTGTTCGACCCCAAAAAGGCTGGCTACGGCGTGGCCTGGGAAATCGACAGCACACTGGCCGTGCTGGGCCAACAGGGCAAAGTTCGCCCCTGCATTGTGGTGGGCATCTGGAATACGGAGCGGCGCTTTCCCGAGTATACGCCGGCCAAGCCCTACTACGCCATGAGCGCAGCCCAACGTACGCAAATTGAGCTGGAACGCCCCGGCCCGCCGCTGTCCGACGACTACCTGAAGTTCATCGTGCGGGAGCTGAAGCCCTACGTGGACCAGCACTTCCCGACTTCGCCCCGGCGGGCCGACACCTTCGTGGCGGGCTCCAGCATGGGCGGGCTGATTTCGCTGTACGCGGCCCTGGAATACCCCAAGGTGTTTGGCGGCGCGGCCTGCTTCTCCACCCATTGGCCGTTGAGCCTCAAAGCCAACTCGCCGGCTTTCACCTCGGCCATCGTGCAGTACCTGGGCCAGAAACTGCCGCGCCGGCGCAAGCCCAAGCTGTATTTCGACTACGGCTCGGCCACGCTCGATGCATGGTACGAGCCCCACCGCCTGCGCGTAGACAGTGTGCTGCGGGCGCACCACTACGGCCCCGGTACGTGGCAAACGCGCAGCTTCCCCGGCGCCCCGCACAACGAAGCCGCCTGGAAAAAGCGGACGCCACTGGCACTGCAGTTTCTGCTGCGGCGGTGAACCTCACGCCCGGCCCCTCTTCCCGGAGGGGGAGCCACGGCAGCTCAGAGTTGTTGACAACGAAAAGCCCCGGCTCAATTGAGCTGGGGCTTTTATTATTATAACGTCAGGCTCCCCTCTCCGCGGGCTTCGCGCCTCAAGCGAACCGGGGCTGGGGGTGAGGTTCCACCGGGGCTGTGCCCGGCAAGGGTCAGGGGATGAGGTTCAGACTAAATCCCAGCCGCCGTATACGCCTGGAAGCCGCCTTCCAGGTTGCGCACGTTGGTGAAGCCCTGCTGGGTGAGGTAGGCTTTGGCCGAGGCCGAGCGGCCTCCGCCTTTGCAGTGCACGATGATTTCCTGGTTTTTCCACGCGTCGAGGTCGTCGAGCTTTTCGGGCAGCGTGCCGAGGGGAATATTCTGGGCGCCGACGATGCGGCCTTCCTCGTGCTCCCAGGGCTCGCGCACGTCGATGATGGTGGGGGTTTCGCCGGCTTTCTGGCGCTGGTGGAGTTCGGCGGGGGTGATATCAGCCATGGTGGGAAAGGTGTGGTGAGTGAGAAAATGGGTGAGCTAAAGTACAGCAGAAGTCTTCTTGGTTTAATAACGGTTGAGCTAACTGTACCACCTTGTTCGGTTTCTATCTTTGTTACTTCCCTCCCTCTAAGTCAGTTTCATGAAACACCTTTTCTCTTCTTTGCTGGTCGTGCTGGGGCTGCTGCCCGCCGCGCTGCTGGCCCAAACCGTACCGGCGATGCCTGCCGCGCCCCCGCCAACCTGCAGGGCGTGGCCCTGCGCGACTGGTACCGCGCCAACTGGTACGACGGCAAACGCGTGGAGCTGAGCTACGACGTGGCCCGCGGCAAGATGTATAACTACGCCGACAACTACAACAACACCATCACGTGCGTGTACTCGGGCTACAGCCAGGCGCGACCCTACGACCCGAACAACACCAGCCCGGCGAACGCGCTGCCCATCAACTGCGAACATACCGTGCCGCAGTCGTGGTTTAAGGAAACGGTGCGCATGAAGTCCGACATGCACCACCTGTTCCCGACCTACGACGACTGGAACAACCTGCGCGGCAACGACCCGTTTGCGGAAATCCCCGACGCCACCACCCAAACCTGGATGCGCGGCCTGGTGAGCCAGTCCACTATTCCGTCGGCCAGCATCGAGGAGTGGAGCGAGGACACCAACACCCAGTTTGAGCCCCGCGAAGACCACAAAGGCAACGCGGCCCGGGCCATCTTTTACTTCTACACCATGCACGCCGGCCAGACGGACCTCGTGGCGACCGGCCACGGCGACATCGCTCGGCCGCCGACATCAACACGCTTTACGCCTGGCACCTCGCCGACCCAGTTGATGCGCGCGAAATCGAGCGCAACAACCGCGTAGCCGCCAGCCAGGGCAACTTCAACCCCTACATCGCCTACCCCGGCACCGTGGCCACCGCCTGGAGCGTGGCACCTCCCGGCCCGCTGTTCAGCTTCGCTACCGCCACCGGCAGCCTCACCGAGGGCAACGCCGGCACCAGCATCTACACCTTCACGCTCAGCCTGAGCCCGGCCGCCACCGCGCCCGTCACCGTGCAGGTGAGCCTGGACGCAGCTAGCTCAACGGCCACCAGCGGCACCGACTTCACGTTTGCCTCGCCCGCCACGGTCACCTTCCCGGCCGGCTCCACCAGCCAGACCGTGACCCTCGCCGTAACCGGCGACACCCAGCCCGAAGCCGACGAAACCGTGGTGCTGACCCTCGCCAACCCCAGCACCGGCAACAGCGTGGGCAGCCCCGGCAGCCACACACTCACCATCACCAACGACGACGGCCCCGCCCCCACCCTGGCCTTCGCGGCCGCCTCGGGCAACGTGCCGGAAGGCAACACCGGCACCACCACCTATATCGCCAACGTCACGCTGGCCAACCCCAGCACCCTCACCTTCCCCATCACGGTGCCCGTGACCGTGGATGTGGCCGGCACCACCGCTACCTCCGCCGCTGACTACACCGTTAGCCCCGCCACCCTCACCTTTGCCAGCGCCACCGACCTCACACAGGCCGTGACCGTAACCGTGGTGGGCGACGCCACCTACGAGCCTAGTGAGACCGTGCGCCTGCTCCTGGGCACGCCCTCCAACGCCACCATTATCAAGAGCACGCCGAGTGCTCACCTGCTCACCATCGTAAACGATGACGCCGCTCCGGCCGGCGCGCCCTGCACCAAGCCCTACTTCTCGCAGTACGTGGAGTCGAGCTCGGGCAACACCAAAGTGCTTGAGATTTACAACCCCACCAATGCGACTATCTCGCTGGCGGGCAAGAGCGTGGTGCTGTACCAGTCGGGCTCCACGGCCCGCGGCACCGTGGCCAACCTCACCGGCACGCTGGCCCCCGGCGACGTGTTCGTCATCGGCAACACCGGCCTGACCAGCACGGCCGTGCAGCCCGAAGTGGACCTGTACTCGGGCGTGAATTTCTTCAACGGGCCCCATTCCATTGCCTTGTTTGATGGCACCGACACGCTCGACGTCATAGGCGTAATTGGGCAGGCCCCCACCGGCGGCGCCTGGACCGTTTCCAACGGCTCAACCCTGAACAACACCCTCGTGCGCCTGCCCAACACCAGCCAGGGCGGCCGCTGGAACGGCCCCTACGGCAGCGCCACCTGGACGGCCATCGGCATGGATAACTACGCCGGCGTGGGCAGCTACGCCAGCGCCGGCTGCTTTGTCGCCACGGCCAACCGCCCCGCCACCGTGCTGCGCAACGCCCTCGAGATTTACCCCAATCCCGCTACCGGCACGGCCCAGCCTGCGGCTGCCCAGCGGCACCGCTGCCCGCACCGCTACCGTCACCGTGCTGGACCTGCTCGGCCGCCCCGTGCGCCAGCGCACGGCCCAGCTCAACGCCACCGAGGCTACGTCCCTGGACCTGCGCGGCCTGCCCACTGGCATCTACGCCGTGCGCGTTAGCTGCGCCGACGTGGAATACACCGGCCGCGTGGTGGTGCAATAAGCTGCATCGTTATTGAGCTAAAAAGCCCCAGCCGTGCATTACGGCTGGGGCTTTTTAGCTCAATAATATAAATAAGGTCTAGCTAAGCTGGTCTAAGTTTATTCTACTCCGATTGTCATGCTGAGCCTGCGAAGCATCTTATCAGGTCAGAACCAATCGTTGGGCTGTGAGAAGATGCTTCCTTCGTCAGCATGACAGACGATTGGAATAGTATTGAGGTAAAGATGCTTCGCTGGGCTCTTGTACGACAGCCGACTTAACATGACAAGCACTGAAGGGCATGAGACCACACGTTAAGCCAGCACGTCGGCGTAGTCGGCGTGGTTGCGCTTCACAAACTTGGCCATGAAGGTGCAGCTAGTCCTCACTTTCAGGGATTGTTCGCGGGCGAAGCACAGGCCCGCGGTAGCCAACTCATCGGCAGCGCCCTGGCCGCGCAGCCCCTCGTCCACGAAGGTGTGGGTGAAATCGATAACGCCGTCGGAAGGGTACGAATAGGCCAGTTCGCCCTCGTAGCCGTCGCGGGAAATCGTGAATTGCTGGTCGTCAGTGTTGTGTTGGATGGACATGATTTAGAGGACTTACGGGGATTAAACAGCGGGTAGGCAAAGGTGAAAATCCCGCCTCCGCGGGCAGAAACGACCGACGGCGGCTGATTTGCGTAAAGAAGCAAACGACGGGCTTGTCCCGCTTTGCTTACCACTTTACTTCTTTCCCATGGATACGCAAAACACCCCGAATGTGCCGGAAAATGACTTCCGCCCCGAAGACCAGCAGGAGCGTGCGGCCACGGCTCAGCCCAACCCCAACGACCCGATTGTGAACGCCGCCAGCCCCAACTATGGCGAGTTTGGCGGGGTAAATCCCACCAACAACACCGGCACCAATGGTCCCTCGGCGGGCGCGGCCCCGCAGCCCGCCGGCCGCGACGGCTCCAACGACAACCCCGACGAGTTCAGCGAATTCCGCAGCCGGAATAAGGACGCCAAGCAGGCGCCCGCCAATCCCGAAGACCAGCCCGGCCACGTGGAGCAGAACCAAAACCCGGCCGCCGTGCGCGCCACCCAAAACGAAGACAACGACGAGCAGCGCGCCGCCTGGGCCCTCGACGACCCCCGCTACGCCGGCGGTGGCACGCACAACACCCGCGACGAATCGGCCAGCACCGACACCGAAAACAACCGGTAGCTAACGCTAAGCAACTGGCCGCCGTGAGCCGTTACCAGTGGCTTGCGGCGGCCAGTTGCCAACGGCGCCACTCCATTTCCCAATCCCAAATCACCGCTAACTCACTTGCCCATGTCTCCTGAAAACCCCGACCAAACCGAAAACGACAGCCAGGACCCCAACATCGGCGACGGCGCTTCCACGCCCATGCTCGAAGCCGAAACCTACGGCCAGGTGCTTGACGACAACAACTCATCGGGCCAGGAAAAAGCCGATGAAATGGACGACTCCCTGCGCGTAGACACCCAGGCACTGAAGAATGCCGGCCCCGCGCCGGCGTCCGACGAAAACCTGCCCCGCGAGCTCACCGACCCCAGCGACCGCGCCTTTACCCTGCCCGAAGAGCAAGGCCCCAAATAAAGCCCTCCGCTCTCCCATATAGAAAACGGCTTCCATCACCCGATGGAAGCCGTTTTTGCGTCTGAGCCTATACCTAGTCTTACCCCCATTGCGGGGCTTCTATTCGCTGGCGCAGTGCTTTCTCCTGGCTATCATCGCGGCATGAAGTGCGGGAGAAACAGCTCAGGTTTTGTTTGAGCACAAAGCCGATAGCAGGGCTAAAGCGGAGCCCGTCACTAGCGAATACAATACCCGGTTTTAGAAAATCGTATTAATTATTGAAAATCAATTAGTTGTAACCAAAGCAGTATGTCGTGTTGATGAAGGTCAGGAAAGGACTAAAATGTATCTAATATGTCTTGCACTCATCGCGGATAATGTTGAACTTTAGATTAAAGGGACAGGTTCAGAAATCAAGCTCCTGAGTGTAGACGGTGAGGAGAAAATAGGTGCTACTCGCGTGGAAACAAACAGCGACGGCTAAATGAGTTGCGCTGCGAATTAGGATGCATGTGTGAAAATTCAGTTGGGCTCGTCCCTTTTTATTTTCATTTTTTCCTTTCAACTCTTATGGATACGCAAGACCCCTCCACGCCACTGGCTCAAAACCAAGCCGCCCAAAACCAAGAGCCCGTTGCTCAAGCTGCGGCTCCGACTGCTGCTGACAGCCCCATCGCTGCCCCAGCCGCGGAGGCTAGCCCCAACCCCACTCCTGCGGCTATTGTCATCACGGCTCCAGTGGCTGCGGTAGTCACTGCACCAGCAGCTGCCGCCCCACTTGCTGCCGCTCCAACCGCTGCGGCGCCCGCTCCAGCCCCAACTGCTGCTACCGCCACCGTTCCAGCGGCAGCCGCACCTTCCGCCACCGCTCCTGCGGCGGACGCCAGCCAAGCCAGCTACGGCGCCCTGGGCAGCGCAAGCTCCACGCTACCTGCGGACAGCCCAACCAAGCTCACGTTTTCTATCCCGATAGAAATATCCGTGAGCACCCCTGTGCAGCCCGCCCAGCCCACTGCCAGTACTCCGGCCCCCAGCGCCGCCGAAGCCCCTGCCCCCGAAAAAAGCGTCATTGGCTTCCAATATGCTGCCGCAAGCACCTCCGCTGACCCTACCGGCCAGGCCGCCCAACCCGAACAGCCCGAGCCGCAAGCTCCCCAATAAGAGGCTATCCAAATAGGCAGTAAGATGAAAGGTCATGCTGAGCTGGTCGACCCGAAGCTCGGCGTAGCCAAGCACCTCTACCGCTTCGTTGTCATCCTGAGCAGCGCGAAGGACCTTCTCACGTTTGCACGAATTATTCAGCCTTGAGAAGGTCCTTCGCAAGCTCAGCATGACGGCCTATTGGCACAGGCCCCAAGCACCTGCCTTTTTTAGCTTTCCGCCCCTTACCACTTCCAGCCCAACTGCGCGCCGGCGTACCGCCTGCGGCCCGGTGCCGGCTGGAAGTACCGCCCGCCAAAGGCATTGAGGTCGTTGCCGAGGCTGTAGTCGCGGTTGGTGGCATTGTTGAGGCCGGCGTACACGTTGGTTTCCAGGCGGCCGGCCAGGGTGCGGCGCCACCGCCGCGGGCGCCGAATACCCAGTAGCCGGCCGCTTCTTCGGTGTTGGCGTCGTTGAGCACCACGCGGGCCTGGTGGCTCAGGTTGGGGGTGAAATAAAAGCCGAGCCGCTCGCTGAAATCCAGGCCCGCGCTCAGGGTGTGCGGCGTGGTACCGGTGAGGCGGTTGCCGCGCAGGTCTTGCCCGGCGCTGGTGTAGCGGCCAAAACGAAAGCTGTTGTAAGCATAACTAACCCAGGCGCTCAGGCCGGTGGTTGGCACGTCGTCGGGGCTGGACATTGGCTCAACCTGGCGCCACAGCCAGCCCCGCAAGGCCGCTTCGAGGCCCCGCTGATGGGTGCGGCCCGTGTTCCGAAACACCACAATGCCCTGGTCGGTGGTGCTGCTGACGATGGTTTCGCGCAGCTCAAAATCAAACAGGTTGACCTCGTAGCGCAGCCAGTTGGCCAGGAAGCTGCCGCGCGTGCCCACCTCGTAGCTGGTGCCGCGCTCGGCTTGCAGGTCGCGGTTCAAGCTGGCATCGGAGGGCCGGATTTCTTCGATGGTGGGCGGCGAGAAGCCGGTGCTCACGCTGGCATACACCGACAGCGTGGGGCTGACCTCCTTGAGCAGGGCCACGCGTGGCGACACCTCGGGCCGAAAGCTGCGCCGGAACTGGTAGTTGCCGGGCTGCGTGACGGCGCTGCTCACCCGCGCAATGCGGTAGCCGAGGCGGTTGTAGCTCGCGGCCACGGTCAGCAGCCAGTCGGCCGGGAGGCTGTAGTCGGCTTGGGCAAAGACGAAGCCGGTGCCGGTCGTGATTTCGTCGTCGTAGCGGAGCGCACCGGGCGTGCCCGCGCGGTTCTGGTAGCTGCGGCCGTTAGCGAAGCTCCCTTGGTACTCGCCGCCGCCCTGCAGCCGCAGCACCCGGCCAGCCAGCGCCGTACGGTAGCTCAGAGCCGAGCGGCCGCCCAGGCCCAGGGCCGTGTTCCGCTCATAATCTACCAGATACGGCGTGCGAATGGCCGTGCCGCTGCCGTAGAGCGTGGTTCGCAGCTCCACGTGGTCGGTAAACCGGTATTCGTGCGTGAAACCCAGCAAGGCCGTGCGCGACGCGTAAAACGCCTGCTGGGCCACCGTGCCGGGCGCCGTGGGCGTACCCGGCCGCGCCTGCCGCGGGTTGGCCCGAAACTGGGCGCGGGTGAGCCCGCCCGGCAGCTGGTAGCTGATATCGGTGTAGAGCAAGTGCGCCGCCAGGGTGGTTTTGGGCGAAGCTACGGTACGGGCATCGAGGGCGAAAACGTCGCGCTGCAAGGCGCTTTGCTCGCGGTAGCCATCCAGCTCCTGATGGGCATACTTCGCGCGCACGCTGCTGGTGGCACTGCCCGTTTCGGCAATAATTGTACTGCGGCGCAGGCCGAAGCTGCCCACCGTGGCGCCCGCCGCCACCCGCCTGGTGCCCGCGGCTACCTCCGGCGTCCCAAACAAGGCCACACCGCCGGTACCGGCGCCGTACACGCTGCCCGCCGGCCCCTTCAATACTTCCAGCCGCCCAATGATGGCGGGGTCCAGCAGATTCAGCGGCGTGCTGCCGCCGGCTTCCGTGAACGGGATGCCGTTGTAGTACACCTTCACGTTTCGCACCCCAAAGGCGAGCGCAGCGTGCTGCCCCGAATATTGAGCCGGTAGCTGGCCGTGGCCCGCTCTTCCAGCCGCACGCCGGGCAGGGTGTTCACCGCCTGCGTGAGGGCTGTGGGGCTGAACTGCTCGATAACACGGGCATCGAGCACGCTCACGGCCGCCGCGGTCCGGCGCAGCGGCAGCCGCTGGCCGTAGCCGGTCACGGTAGCTTCGGGCAGGGCCACGGCGTGGGCGGTATCGGGCTGGGTTTGGGCCACAGCGCCTAGCTGCGGCAGAACCAGCGCCAAAATCAAAAGGTAACGAAAGGGCATGAACGACAGCGGAAGTAGGACGACGCAGACCGGCAGCGCACGCAAATTGTTGCCGGGCTACAGGTTTTCAGCCCAATTTTCTGGGTGCCGGGCTGCTGCAAAGTTGCTCAATTCGAAGCGGTTTAGGGAGTTGGCTGCCCGCTGGCACTCCTTATAATAATATCGAGTAAAATCAGTAAATTACTAACACCAACGTGTTGCTCCTGCCGTCTATCAGCCAAGCGGCAAAAGAAGGAATTTACTGGCGTCCCCGGCTATGCTGTACCAAGTATTTCCGCCCTGCCGGCCACTGGCGCCGTTTGTAGACAGCTACTACGTGCTGGAAGGCAACCCGTGGGAAGGCTACCAACGGGTCAAGCTGACGCCCACGGGTTCAAGTGGCATAGTGGTGCAATACGGCGACCGGCTGCGGCTCGACAACGACAAGCAAACGAACGAAACGCTGAGCGAAAGCTTTGTTTTCGGCCCCTGCGGAAGTACGCCGTGGTCGAGGCGAGCGGCGCGTTGAAGCTGGTCGGCGTTCATTTCAAACCGGTGGGTTTCCACCACCTGTTCGGCAGGCCGGTGGCTCCGTTCACCGATCGGGCCGTGGATGCCGAGCGGGCGCTGGGCAGCGCGGCGGCGCACCTGGCCAGCCAGGTCCGGTGGGCCGGTGAGGCGCAGGGCCGGGTGGCTGTGGTGCAAGAGTTCCTGCTCCGCTTTCTGGAGAAAAGCCCGATTGCTGACACGGTAACGGACGACGCCGTGCACTTCATCCAACGCCGCCAGGGCAACCTGACCATCCACGAATTGGCCCAGGCCCTGAGCGTGAGCCGGCGCACGCTGGAGCGGAAATTCGTGGCCGAAGTTGGCCTGCTGCCCAAAATGTTTGCCCGCATCGTTCGCTGCAATGCGATGCTGCAGGCCCGTCAAGCCACCCACAGCTCCTGGCTCGACGCCGCCTACGCCGGCGGCTACTGCGACCAGTCGCATCTCATTCGGCAGGTCAAGCAGCTGTGCGGAGAGGTTCCCTCGCAGCTGCCGACCGGCGCTACCCACGACTTGCCCACCTTGATTCAGCACAGTTACCATCATCGGCTATCCGGCTTTTAATCAACTCAATAATACCGAATCGGCGTACCCTTGGGCTGTCCCATTTGTCCAATAATAAAGCACCAGGCTCCCGGCTAACTTAGGCATATTCCTTCCATCGACGTGCCCGCGTCGCTTTCCCGTCACTGCCATGATAGCCGAAGAAACCATTTCGCAATTGGCCACCAGCCTGCGGGGCCGGTTGGTTGAGCCCCACGACGCCGAATACGACGCCAGCCGCCGCGTGCACAACGGCATGATACACAAGCACCCCGCCGGCATTGCCTACTGCGCCGACGTAGCCGACGTGATGGCCTGCGTGAACTACGCCCGCGAGCACCACCTGCTGGTAGCAGTGCGTGGCGGCGGGCACAGCGCCGCCGGCATGGGCTTGTGCGACGACGGCCTAGTGATTGATTTGTCGCAAATGAACGGCGTGTACGTGGACCCCAACACCAAAACCGTGCGGGTGGAAGGTGGCTGCACCCTGGGCCAGGCTCGACCACGTGACGCACGCCTTCGGCGCCCTAGTGCCCAGCGGCATCGTCTCGACCACCGGCGTGGGCGGCATTACCCTGGGCGGCGGGTTGGGCCACTTCACCCGCAAGTGCGGGCTGTCGATTGACAATTTACTGGAGGCCGACGTGGTGCTGGCCGATGGCCGCCTGGTGAAGGCCTCGGCCGAAGAAAACGCCGACCTGTTCTGGGCCCTGCGCGGCGGCGGCGGCAACTTCGGCATCGTCACGTCCTTCTTGTTCCGGTCGCACCCCATCAGCACGGTGTATGCCGGGCCCATGCTCTGGGAGCTGAGCGACGCCCCCGCCCTGATGCGCTGGTACCGCGACTTCATCAAAACCGCCCCTGACGACGTGAGCGGCTTTTTGGTCTTCCTCACCGTGCCGCCCGGGCCGCCCTTCCCCGAGCACCTGCACCTGAAAAAGATGGTCGGCATAGTGTGGAACTACACCGGCCCGCCCGAGCGGGCCGAAGCCGAGTTTGCGCCCATCCGCAAGGCCTACCCTCCGGCCCTCGACCTGGTGGGCCAGTTGCCCGTGCCCGCCCTGCAGAGCATGTTCGACGCACTGGTGGCCCCCGGGTACCAGTATTACTGGAAAGCCGATTTTGTGAAGGAGCTCAGCGACCAAGCCATCGACATTCACCTGCATTTTGCCGAGCGGCTGCCCACGCCGCTCTCCACCATGCATCTCTACCCCATCAACGGCGCAGCCAGCCGCGTGGCGCCCGATGCCACGGCCTGGTCCTACCGCAATGCCACGTGGTCGATGGTCATCCTGGGCATCGACCCCGACCCGGCCAACAACGACAAGTTCACCACTTGGGCCAAAGACTACTGGCAGGCCCTGCATCCGCTCGGTGCCGGCGGTGCCTATGTCAACTTCATGATGGACGAAGGCACCGACCGTGTAAAGGCCACCTACGGATACAACTACCCGCGCCTTGTGGCCGTGAAGACGAAATACGACCCCGAAAACCTGTTCCATGTCAACCAAAACATCGTGCCCCTGAGCGCCGGCTAGCCCCGGCCAGCGCGCCCCACGCAAAGCCCACCGCTCCCGCTGGGGAACGGTGGGCTTTGCTTTTTGGCTAAAGCCCAGGTAGAGACGCAATATTTTGCGTGTCCTTGGCCGCACCGTGCACACGTTGCCGTTCAGGCGGGAGACGCAAATTATTGCGTCTCTACATTCGTTCCGGCGTATCGCTCCGCCGCAAGACGCGAACACGCTTCTCTAACTCGGCCATGAACTTGTACTTACCCCGCCGCCACCGCCGCAAGCTGCTGTTTCCGCCGGGCCTACTGGCGCTGGCGGGATTGCTGTGGCTGGGGAGTGTGGAAATTGAGCCTTGGAGGGAGCAATTAAAGCCTAGATATGCAATACGGATGACAATGCCCATTCGGCCCCGTATCGACGCGATGTCTGGCCCTACAATTCTCTGGATGGCTCCCAACCCTGATTCATTACTTCGACGGGACATGTGGCGGGAAGGCACCTTAACGGGCAACAGTAAACTTGACGGCCGTCAGCAGCAGAAAATCACTGAGCATCTGCGGGCTATTCTTTCCGATACCCTGCATGACGGTGGGCTACGCGTGCGTTTGGAGCAGACATCCCGCTATGCAAACCTGATATTTCTGTTCGATTTAATGATGCGGCAAAACGTAAAAAAGGGGTACTGGCTTGATATTACACGCAGCCCAACTACGTTTTATGTCATTACAAAAGCTCACAAACCGCCCGACCCATCACTAACAGTTCTCCCTAATTGCTGCGGGCTCGGTGATGACGTTGGTCATTACACTCCTCCCCTCCACCGCCTACTCCATTCTGGATTCGTTTTGATGACGCGGTAACCAAATTCTGGCGTTTTGCGTGGCTCAAATTTCCGCAGGAGCTTCAGCAGCCCGAGTGGCGAGTTTCTGTATGGCTGCTGACAGCAATAGTAGGGCTGAGCGGCTGGCGCGTCATCCAAGCTTGGGGCATGGCATAGACGGCGTTATTTTGAGGTTGCGATTTCCCACCCAATACATGCCCGCCCTCCCACCCGACCTGCGCAAAGCCCTTTTCCAACTCCCGCAGAAAGAAAAAGACCAGCTGCTGGCGCGCCTCGTAGCTCAAGATGCCGTGCTCACCGAGCAACTCGCCTACCGCCTGCTCGAAGGGCCCGACGCGCTGGAAACCCGCCGCGCCGTGCTGCGCGCCCAGGTCGACGACCCCGTGCGCGGCTTCCACCAAACCCCCAACGACCTGCTCGTGATTCTGCGGCAGCTGCAGGCGCGGCTCGCCTACCACGCCAAGATTACCGAAGATGCTTTTGGGGAAGTTGAGCTAAGCTGGCGCCTGTTGGCCAACGTGTTCCGGCACCAGGCTGCCGTTACGGCGCGGCTGCACGGCCCCACGCAGCCGCTGCTGCAGCACCTCACCAAGCGCACCCACGAGGCCCTGAAGCAAACCGCCCGGCTGCACGAAGACTTCCACCTGGAGGTGGCCGAAACCGCCAATGCCGTGCTGGCCGCGCTATGGGAGTCGGGCGCGGCACCGCTGGCCCGGGAAGCCGGCCTGCCCAGGGTGCTGTAAGTCAGAGCCGCTTGCAGTTTGAGAAGTGGCGGTGGGCGCTGTGGACATCTTTTCTGAGCCCAAGGCAGTACAATAACGACCCGCAACTCACCGGTCCGTTTTTCCACCTGCCCCATGTCCAGCACCCCCGCTCCCGACGCCCAGCGCCCGCCCCAGCTCTCCGAACACGCCCTGCGCCAGGCCCTCGCCGAACTAGATACCAAAATCCAGACCCTGCACAACCGGGCTCACGCCACCGCGGCCGGCTCAACCAATACCTACGAGGCCCACGCCGAATCCCTCGAAGCCAAGCGCGCGCTTTTGGCCGAGCAATTGGGCAAGGCCCCCATGCCGGCCGACGGCTCCGAACCGAGCGTCTGGGCCCAAATCCGGCGCGGCATCGACGCCCTGCGCGAGGATATCCGGAAGCTTCTATAGCGCTTTTCTACGGCTAAAAAACCGCAACCCCCTACACAGTATCTGCGTTTCAGCAGTATTGGCCCATTCCACCGGCCGCTTTACCCCAGCATATTTTCTCCCACGTCTATCCTCTAAGTTATTATTTGCCATGAAAAAGCTTCTCCCCTTCTCATGTTCTTCTTACTGGCATCCTCGGCCAGTTTCGCGCAAACCGAAGGCAAAAGACCCAACCTGAAGTCCAAACACTACTACACGCACACGTCCGAGTCTTCGAAAGGCAAAAACGCCAAAGTCAAGTTTAGAAAGGTCAACAACATCCGCCCAACCATTGACCTGAACCCAAAAAGCCAGGAGAAATTTAAAACCGCTAAGGCCCCCAAAAACTGGAAATGGTCCAAGGGCTTTTAAGCAAAACTCATAAGTAAAAAAGCCGCCGCTTCATCAGAAGCGGCGGCTTTTTTACTTAAAGAGAGTGGGCGAACGATAAAGCTCCCCTCCTTTTTTAAGGAGGGGACGCTCAACTGCCAAGTTGAGCTGGGGTGGTTGCCCTCGTTGAACGATACCCGAACGATTCCAGCTCAACTCGTTCCGTTAGTCATTCGGGTGTCGTTCAACGAGGGCAACCATCCCCGTTTGAGCGAACACTCAAACACCCCCTCCTCAACTGAGGAGGGGGTGTTTTGTACGCCCATTCTTCATTCTTTCTTAAGCCCGGCGCTACAGCGCAGGCTCGCGGAAGCCCACCCACGTGAAGCGCTTGATGACAAACTCCGGGTTGGTGAAGCTGGCGTTGCCGGCGGGGTTGCCGCCGGTCACGTGGAAGTCGGAGAAGCCGGCGTTCTGGTTCACATAAATACCGCCGGTGAGGTTGAAGCTCACGGGCGTACCGGCCAGGCTCATCTCGTCCATAATCTGCTCCTTAACCGTCTGGTCGGTGGTGTAAGCGCCGCAGCTGATGGCGCCGTGCTCGCGGGCCGCCTGGGCCGCGAGGTGAATGCTCTCCTGGGTGTTCTTGGTTTTAATAACCAGCATGATGGGGCCAAACAGCTCCTGGCTGTACTGCTCCACGCGGCTGGCTTCTACTTCGAAAATGCTGGGCGAGCAGGTGCGGGCATTTTTGAAGGTGGGGTTGTCCACGGTGCCGGAAGCCAGGATGCTGCGGCCGCCGTCGAAGGCCAGCCTGCTTCACCCGGTCCTGCGTGGCGGGGTTCTGAATGGCGCCCAGCACGTGCGCGCCGGCCTTGGGATTGGTGGCCAGGCCCGTAACGGCGGCCGAGAGTTTCTGCACTACTTCCTCATAGGGCACCTGCGTGTCGCCCACTTTCACGCCCGTTTCCGGAATGAAGAAGTTCTGCGGCGCGGTGCACATCTGGCCCGAGTAGAGGCTCACGGAAAAGGCCAGGTTCTGGGCTACTTTGTCGAGGTCGTCGCAGGAGTCAAGGATGATGCTGTTGACACCGGTTTTCTCGGTGAACACCGTTTTGCCTTTCAGGCTCTCCACGTACTCGCCAAACTGCGTGCCACCGGTATAGTCAATCAGCTTCACGGCCGGGTCTTCGGCCAGCTCCTTGGTGATGAGGCGGTCGTTGGCGTCGACGGCCAGGCAGATGCAGGGGTTCAGGCCGTGCTCCTTTAGCACCTTCTGCACCTCGGCAATGACGATGGCAATAGGCAGCACCGCCTTGGGATGGGGCTTGATGATGGTGGGGTTGCCGGTCACGAGCGAGGCAAACATGCCGGGCACCGTGTTCCAGGTCGGGAACGTGGAGCAGCCAATCACCAGCGACAGGCCCTTTGGCACGGCGCGCCAGGTCTTGTTTAGGGCAATGTTGTACTTGCCCATGGGCTTCTCCCAGCGGGTGTCTTCGGGGAAGCGGGTTTGCTCTTCGTAGCCCGCCGCGATGGCCTCGAGGGCGCGGTCGGCGGCATGGGGGCCGCTGGCCTGAAACGACATCATGTAGGCCTGCCCCGTGGTGTGCATGGTGGCGTAGGCAATTTCGAAGAAGCGGCTCTTCATGCCTTCCAGGGCCTCGGTGAGCAGGGCCGCGCGCAGGGCGGGCTTCACCTTGCGCCACTCATCGAAGGCGCCCTGAGCATTCTTTATCAGGGTCTGGGGCGAGTAGAAGGGGTACTGGATGCCCAGCGCCTGCTGCTCGTAGGGCGACTCCTCCTGCCCCACCCAGCCTTCGGGCTCGCCCTGCAGGAGCTCGGCAAAGTGCTGGCCGCGCAGGGCGGCAAATCGCTCGCGGCCCTGGGCGTCGGCGTCGGCCCCGTAGATTTCGGGCGAAGGATTTTCGGGAAAGGCTGCGAAGAACGTGCGCCCGTGCAGGGCCTGCACAGCGGCGTCGAGGGTGGCTTGGTGCTTGGCAATCATCGTGGGTGGGAAGTAAGACTAGTGATGGTGGAACGGCGAAACCGCCGCTGCGCAAGTTACGGCAGGGCGCCGGCCTTGTCGCAAATCCGGCGGCCTGCGAATAGCCCCAACAGTGCTTTCACTCACTGGCAAACCCGCCGTGAACTTGTTAGTACTTTGTTTTATTCAGCAGCCCGATTTTCGCTTTTTCCGGCAGCCTGGGAGCACCAAATACCGCGTATAAGGGTATCTTTACTAACGCTGAATAATCTATTATTTTAATTGATGGGAAAAATGTTACGCCTGCTATTTTGTCTGCTGCTAATTGGGCTGGTTTGGCCGGCGGGAGCCGTTGCCGGGCCCCCTACCGTACCCGGCCGCTTCGTGGTGAAGCTCCGCCCGGGCCAGCCGCCGGCCGCCCTGCAGGCGGCCCTGCGCGCGCTCGACGCCACCGATGTGGTGCAGAAGTTTCCGCGGGCCGCCCCCCAACGTGGAGAAGCCGGGCAGCGTGGACCTGCGCGGCATCTACCAGTTTCAGGTGCCCACCACCCTCACGCTGGACCGTGCCCGCACCGTGCTGCTGGGCACCGGCCTGGTGGAGTACGTGGAGCCGCTCTATATCCGCCAGCCCCAGTACCAGCCCAACGACCCGTTCGCCGATTCCACGCTGACCAGCCTCTCGGCCAGCCAGTACTACCTCAAGCAAATCAAGGCCTATCGGGGCTGGGACATTACCCGCGGCGACAGCTCCATTGTCATCGGCATCACCGACGGCGGCGTGCGGCTGACCCACGAAGACCTGCGCCAGCAGATTAAGCACAACTACGCTGACCCCATCAACGGCCGCGACGACGACAACGACGGCTACATGGACAACTTCACCGGCTGGGACCTGGCCAACAACGACAACGACTCCGGCTACGACATCAACATCATCCACGGCTCCTTGGTAGCAGGCGTGGCCGCGGCCCGCACGGATAATGGCGTGGGCATTGCCGGCCTGGGCAACAAGTGCCGGTTTCTGCCGCTGAACATTTACCCCAACACCCCTGCCGGCAACTTTGCCGGCGTGGAGGCCGTGATTTATGCCGCCGACCACAACTGCAAGGTGATTAACATGAGCCTGGGGCGGCCCGGGCGGCTACTCGCGCTACGAGCAGGACGCCATGACCTACGCCGCCGTAAACCGCGACGCCGTGCTCGTGGCCGCCGCCGGCAACACCAACGCCGACCTGCTCTTCTACCCTGCTTCCTACGACCACGTGCTGTCGGTGTCGGGCGTGAGCAATACCAACCAGAAGAGCCCCAACGCCACCTTCAGCCACCGCGTCGACCTGGTGGCGCCGGGCCTGAGCATTCTCACCACCCAGGGCTACCACACGGTATCTGGAGGCGGCCAGGCCGAGGCCGACTATGTAGCCGTGGGCGGCACCTCATTTTCGGCTCCGCTGGTGGCGGCAGCGGCGGCGCTGGTGCGCTGGCAGTTTCCGCATTTCACAGCAGGCTCAAGTGGCCGCGCAGCTGCGCCAATCGGCCGACAACATCGATGCCCTGCCCGCCAACGCGGCCTGGGTGGGGCGCCTGGGCACTGGCTGCCTCAACGTGCAGAAGGCCCTGAGCAGCGGCAACAGCCAGGAGGCGCGTGTGGTAGCCAGCACCTTTGCCCCTATGCGTAGCGTTTACCTTCCCGGCGATACCGTGCGCCTGGCGGTGGACGTGCAAAACCTGCTGCAGCCCATTACCGGCCTCACGGTGTCGCTCACCTCGCTTTCGCCGTACGTCACGGTGCGCCAGGGCGCCTTTGTCGTGGGCAGCATGCTTACCCTTGGCCGCGCCAGCAACTCGACGGCCCCTTTCCGGCTGACTATTGCCCAGAGCGGCATCCCGCTCAATACTACCGTTACGCTGCGCTACCGCCTCTCGGCCAGCGGCGGCTACCAGTACGACCAGTTTGTGAACATCGTGGTGAACCCCGATTATGTGGTGCTCGACGCCAACGACCTGGCCGTGACGATGACCAGCCGCGGCAACCTGGCCTTCGATAACCTGGCGGGCACGGTGGGCACCGGCGTCACGTACCGCAACAGCGGCAACATTCTGAGCGAGGGCGGCCTGATACTGGCCACCAGCGCCACCCGCGTATCGGACCGCCTGCGCACCAAAAACGGGCAGGCCCGGCAATCGTTTTTCAGCACCAGCCAGGCCGTGCGCACGCAGCCCGGCCCCCGGGCCGACCAGGAAGCCCGGGCCACGTTCCAGGACACCATCCCAGTGGCTGGCAGCCGCATCCGGAGCGTGGGAGTAGGCGTGCGCCAGCGGGCCTACGCCTGGGCCAAGCCCGGGCGGCGCGATTTTGTGGTGCTGGAGTACACGCTTAAGAACCTGACCGCCGACACCCTGAAGCCCCTCTACGCGGGCCTGTTTATGGACTGGGACGTGCCCACCCCCGACGGTGCCGCTCGCAACAGCGCCGACTGGGACCCGACCCACGACCTGGGCTACTGCTATGCCCTTGGGCAGCAGCCTGCCACCCCTTGCCGGCCATTTACGCCGGCGTGCAACTGCTGCGCGGCGGCTCCGCTACCGTGTATTCCATCGACAACGCCGCCCCTGCCGGCACCGACGTACGCCTGGGCGATGGCTTCTCTCCGGCTGAAAAATTCCTGACATTAAGCAGTGGCACTACCAAGGCAAGCGCGGGCCTGGGCTCCGGCACCGATGTATCGCAGGTAGTAGGCGCCCGTCTGGCCAAACTGGCCCCCGGCGATTCTACGGTCGTGACCTTCGCCATGATGTCGGCTTCCTCCTTGGCACAGCTGCAGGCGGCTGCCGAAGCCGCGAGCATCGCCTACGCCACGCTGCTGCCAACACGGGCCGCTGCCAAGGCCGCGGGCTTCAATGTGTTTCCCAACCCTACCAATGGTCCTTTGCAGTTAGAACTCCCGGCCCAATTTGGGCTGCGGCAGGTGCAGGTTATCAACACCATGGGCCAGGTAGTGCTGCAGCAAGCCGGCAGCAGCTTGGTCAGCCTGAATTTAGCTGGCCTCGCGGCCGGGCTGTACACGGTGCGGGCCCAAGGCTCGGCCGGTGTACTCACCCGAGCGGTCGTAGTGCGCTAACTAGGCTAACCCAATAGGCCGTCATGCTGAGCCTATTTGGATAAGCTCTAAGGTCAGCAAATCTGCCGCAGTGGCCCAATGGTATACAGTGCCGAGCGAATGGCCAAGCCGACTTTTTGGCCTGGCCATTCGCTTTTTGACGACGCTGCCAGCCGCACCAGTTGACGGCCCAAGCGAGTTTTTAGCTAATCGGGCGCGTTCATGAGTTGCTGGTCGATGGCAGTGCCCGCAGACAGGCGCAGTTGGGCTTGTCCGGCCGGCGCCCCCGCGGGTATGGAGCAGCTGAACAAGGGCAGGCTCGTGCGTGGTTAGTTGGGTGACCGTAATAAAATAGTGGAAGGATGCAGGCATAAGGCAGTTCCCGCGTCTATACTGACGCAATAAGGTTGTCGATTGCCAATTTATTTAGTAAATTGTTTTCTGGACCACTTGGAATCTGCATCTTTTAGTCACCGCATGCCGAAACAACCCACCGGATAGTTATGTTATATTAAAGCAATTGAATCTATTCTCCCTAAAAAAGACAAGAAGTTTTTATTTCTAATCTTTTTAGTTTAGCTCAAGTTTTGTAACTTTGGTTATGTCAAAAGTAAAGCTCCCTACGCCCCTGCCCCTGCAGCAATTTGCCCGTTGCGTGAACGATGCGCAACGCCCGACCGACTACGTAGGCGACTGGCCCGAGGCCGGCCGCGTGTACGCCGTGCGCGTATTGCCGCACGTTCGCACTGGCCAGCCCCAGGTGCACGTCCTTGGTTTTTACGCCGAGCGTCCCTACGGTGCTTTTGCCGCCCACCGCTTTGAGCAAGTGGCGGATGTGTGGCTGAATTAAGCCCTATGGGCCGTCGGCACGATGGTTTCACCCGTTTTGGCCCCGTTGGCGTAGCAGCCGGCGGGGCCGGTTTGTTTTTGGGCTGTATTGAGCGACAATTGAACGCGCCTTGGCGCGTTCAATTGTCGCTCAATACCGTTGTAAGGTCTGGCGTTCTTCGTTTAGACGCCGAACGCGCCAAGGCGCGTTCCTACTTGCCGTACTGATAAAAAATTCCGGAATCGGACGGGGTCCAAAGGCAGGCCTTTTGGCCGCAGGCTTTGAGAGCGTCGTTGGTCCAGGTGTTGCAGGTGTAGATGAAGCTGTAGACGCGGTGGGCTTCGTAGAAAGCATCGTCGCGGCCGTAGCTGTGGCCCTTGATGTGCTGGGTGCGGCCGGCCGCGTCGTAGCGGAAGCTGGCTTTGATGTACGCAATGAGGCGGGCGTACTCGGCCTTGCTCAGGTAAAGGGGCACGGTATCGGGGCCGGGCACCAAGCTGTGCAGGTAGGTGGTGTGCATGGCCGAGGTGCCCAGCCAAAACGCCGCCACTAGCGCCGTGCTCACCTTGAGGTCGGCCCAGGTGGGCGTGTCGAGGTAAAACCCCTTGTCGCCCCAGCCGAAGGCGATGTAGCGCAGGGTGGTGTCGCCCGAGGGAATATTACTGTATGGCAGCGGCTGGCTCCAGTCCATCTGGGGGTTTTTGACGGGCACCACAATGTCGGTGTGCACGCCGTTGGTGTGCAGGTACACCAGCACGTCGGGCGAGGCATTGGGGTCGGCTTTCTCTACGGGAATGCGCGAGAGCACAAACGCCGCCGACAAGTACAGGCCCGCCACGCCAACGAGGGCACCAGCCGCGTAGCCGAGCGGCTTTAGCACCTTGCGAATGAGAGAAGGCATTTGGCAAACAAATGGATGGTGGGCATTGAATTAAGGCAGCTATCGGAGAAATAAGCGCTGCCATGGGCAGCAGGCACCGGCTGTACGTGTGGCGCCGCTTTTAGGTCAAGGTGAGCCGGTGGGTAAGACAAGTCGCCGTAAAAAACCTCGTAACGAGCCGGCTGTGCCCGGTCGGTGCAGTTGGCAACTGCTAGCCCAAGCGGCGACCGGGGCAAGCAACAGCTCAATTTCGCGGGAATTTGCTGCCGGCGTGCCTGGCTTCCAGTTGAGCCAGCAGCGGCGGCCAGCTCAATTTGCCCACCGTCGGCAACTTTTTGGGCGGATAAGCCGAACAAGCAGGCCATGCACTTTGCCATCATCACCCCCACCCACCAGCGCCGGGCCCTGCTGCCCGAAGCCGTGGCCAGCGTCCGGGCCAGCGTCAGCGCCCCGCTCGACTTCTCCTTCGAACACCTGATTTACGACAACGGCTCGCGCGATGGCACGGCGGCCTACCTGCGCGATGCCGCCACCCAGCCCGGCCCGCCGCTGCGCCACTGGCACCACCCGGGCCGGCAGCTCGCGGGCCTGGCCCGCAACCAGCTCATCCAGGAAGCCGACCCTGAGGCATGGGTGGTACCGCTCGACGACGACGACATCATGCTGCAGCGCACCCTACACCACTACGCCGCTCAAATCAACGCGCACCCAGGCCAGCCGTGGTTTGTAGCCGATTTCCTGCGCGTAGACGAGCACGGCCGCTACCTACCCAACGAAGATTACTACGCCTGGCAGTTCGACACGCCCACCGATATGCTGCGTGCCATCTTCCGGGCCGAGCATTTCATCCAGGGCAACGTGTGCTACAGCCGCGCTTTCATCGACCAAGTGGGTGGCTACGACGGCGAGCTGGCTATGGCCGAAGACCTGGATTTGTACGTGCGCTTCCTGCTGGCGGGGCAGCTGCCGGTGTTGTGTCCGCACATCAGCCACCTGCACCGCTTTCATGCCAGCAACGTGAGCATTGGGGTAGACGCCGCGAAGCACAACGCCGATTTGCGGGTGATTTACCAGAAGTACGGAGCGCAGCTGCAGGCCCTGGGCATCGAGGAGCCGGGGAAGTAGGCCGCGCCCTATTTTTGGGCTTATGTCCGCTCCCACGCCTGCCCCTGCGCCCGAAGAAGTATACAGCATCCCGGCCTCGTACCGCAAGATGGAGAACAGCCACATCCTGTTCTGGCTGGTGAAGGACATCGCCTGGTGCATGATTTGGCGGCCGCTCGGCATGCTCATGGTGGTACCCACACTGGGCATTGCTCTGGTCATTGCCTGGCGCACGCGAGCCTACAAGTCGGAGCTGGCCCACAACCTGGCCATCGTGTTCTGGATTACGGCCAACTCCTACTGGATGACCAGCGAGTTTTTCGGGTTCGATACTGTGCAGGTGCTGCCCCACGTCACGGGCAAGCACCTGGCGCTGGTGCCGTTCCTGATTGGGCTGGGCATTTTGCTCTACTACTACCTGGTGCAGAAGCCCCGCGAAAGCCGGGCCGGTGAGGTGCCCACACTGTAGCTCGCCGCGCGGGCCGGCGCAGCCACGGGGTTGAGCCATCGCGCCCCACCAACGTTGCGCGGGCGGCCGTCGTAGCTTAGGAGCATCCATCATTATCCCCGCCATGACTTCGGAGGAACAGCAAGCCTACGCCGAGATGCAAGCCTGGCAGCAGCAGATGCAGCGGCCGCCTTCGTTTATGAACCGCTTCACCCGGCGGGTGCAGGTTCGGCTCAACGCCTTGCTGCCCGAGCGGGTGCACCAGGCCATCACGGCGGCCATCAAGCAAATGGTGCGCGGCGTACTATTCGGCTCCACGCACACCACGCGCAAGCCCCTGGCCAATGCCACGCTCGCCGAGCGGGAAGCCTTCGTGCGCACCCGCATTCGCTACTACCGCAACACGGCATCGGCCGAGGGCGCCGTAACGGGCGCGGGCGGCTTCCTGCTCGGCCTCGCCGATTTTCCGTTGCTGCTGGGCATCAAGCTCAAGCTGCTCTTCGACATTGCGGCGCTCTACGGCTACGACGTGCGCGACTACACCGAGCGGCTGTACCTGCTGCACATTTTCCAGCTGGCCTTCAGCAGCCAGCACACCCGCAACGAAACCTACCACCACCTCGCCACCTGGGACTCCTACCGCCACACTCTGCCCACCGACGTGAACCAGTTCGACTGGCGTACCCTGCAGCAGGAATACCGCGACTACATCGACATCGCCAAAATGGCTCAACTGCTGCCCATCATCGGCGCGCCGGTGGGCGCCATCGCCAACTACCGCCTCATCGAGCAGCTCGGCGAAATGGCCATGAACTGCTACCGCATGCGGCACTTTGCGGCTCAGGATGCGCAGCAGCTGCCTACCTAGTGTAGAAGGCGTGCGCTAGCTCGCCTAGCTCTTTCGGAGTTGCACTCCGAAAGCTGCCTGCTGGGGGCTTGCAGCCCCCGCCTACCCCACAAAATCTGCCGCATTCGGAATATAACTTCGCACGTGCCATAAGGGAGCAAAGACTCTATTCACATAAGCCAGCACTTGGGAGCATGGGCCTGAAAAATCAAATTTTCCCTGACCACGTCTACTTTCTAACTCTGACGGTGGTTGACTGGGTCGATGTATTCACCCGGCCTGCTTATCGTCATATCATTGTGGATGCCTTACGCTATTGCCAACAGCACAAAGACCTTGAGCTCTATGCGTGGTGCTTGATGAGCAACCATCTGCACCTAATTGCTAGCTCCCCTCCGGAGAAGCACCTTTCCGACATCCTGCGCGATTTCAAGCGCCATACCAGCAAAGCCATTACCACTGCTATCCAGTGCGACCCCGAAAGTCGTCGCCAGTGGATGCTACACCGCTTCGTTTATAATGCCAGTACCAGCACAAAAAGTGAAACGTTTAAATTCTGGCAGGATGGTAGTGAGGCCAAAGAATTAATGAGTCGGGATTTCACCCTGCAAAAACTGAATTACCTCCACCAAAACCCTGTGCGTGCCGAACTGGTAGCCGAAGCTGAACATTACCTGTATAGCTCTGCCTCCAACTACGCAGACCAAGGCGGCTTGCTAGAAGTGTTGTTCCTCGGCTGAAAGTAAGTTAGTTGTAAGCTAAGCTCTTTCGGAGTTGCACTCCGAAAGCCACTTGCTGCGGAGTTACACTCCGCCCGGCTGGCGGAAATCGTTCAACGATTGGGGACTACAAGTCCCCAGCAGTCCGGCTTTCGGAGTACAACTCCGAAAGAGCTTGAAGTTCCAGAAGAGTAAAAGCGGCAATAAACATTTAACCGTTGGCCGCGGCAGTTGCAATCATGGTTGAGAATATTTTCACGCCGCTGGTTTTTTCCTGTTCTAACGCCTGTTTTAATCGTTCAGATACGCATATGCCGCAGCCGACAAGGTAAAACAAATCCAAGCTTAGGTCGAAATGGGGCGCTAGCACAATGCGTTCCGGTAAAGCGAGAGGGTCAGGTCTTTTTATGTACTCTTCTTTGGTTGAGAATACACATCGTTGCTTATTATTTAGTATATCACTGCCCGTATAGTACGTCGAACGCGGAAAATCAATAAAGTCCATCCACAGTGGTTGGATAAATGCCAACGCGTACTCGTTCAATCCCTGCGGGTCGGGGTCGAGCGCAACGGGAAACACATGCGTGATTCGGATGTGAAAGGTGGATAACAAGGACAGTGTTGTTCTCTTCACCAAAAAAGGACACCACGTCAAACTCGGTCCAAATGATAGAACGTCTGTCAACTTGGCGCGGGGCAGGACGCGGAGACAGGTAATGGTCATGGCCTTGGCTTCGTCGCTTAAGGGAACTTCCGTTCCATTGAAAAGAACGGGCCGAATGGCGCTTAAAAAGACCTCGTCGCAGATTTCCACTTGCATGATACCGTTGCGAACCCCGATGATTTTGGGGTCCGAGGGAAGACGTAGCTCATAGTATCCAGCCATGGCAATGTTTATTTTTTTGCTGAATCAGCACTTTACCTCCCCTGTCAACAAAACTTAATCAAGGGTTAATTTTTCAAGTTCGGGGGCATGAATTCCCAGCTAGCAGCTTTCGAAATACAACCCTGAAAAAGCATTATTATCCGAACACAATCAAAACGGCCGCCCCAGAATCCTGGGGCGGCCGTTGCTACTTAAGCGGCTAGAGCAGCAGAATTACTTCTGCGACAGCTGAGCGCCGCTGGCTTCCTTCAAGCGAATCAGGTTCAGGGCCGAGCCGGCTTTGAACCACTCAATCTGGCCTTCGTTGTAGGTGTGGTTGAGGGTGATGAGGTCGGTGTCGCCGTCGGTGTGGTGCAGGCGGGCCTGCAGGGGCTGACCGGGGTGAAGTTGGTCAGGCCGAGGATGTCGATGGTGTCGCCTTCCTCAATCAGGTCGTAGTCGGCCTTGTTGGCGAAGGTGAGGCCCAGCATGCCCTGCTTTTTCAGGTTGGTTTCGTGAATGCGGGCGAAGCTCTTCACAATCACGGCGCGCACGCCGAGGTGGCGGGGCTCCATGGCGGCGTGCTCGCGCGAGCTGCCTTCGCCGTAGTTCTCATCGCCCACCACGACCGTGCCGATGCCGATGCTCTTGTAGCCGCGGGCGGCCTGGGGCACGGTGGTGTAGCCGTCGCCCTGGGTCGAGAAGTCACGCACCTCGTTGGCCTTGCCGTTGAAGGCGTTGGTGGCCCCGATGAGCATGTTGTTGGAGATGTTGTCCAAGTGGCCGCGGTATTTCAGCCACGGGCCGGCCATCGAAATATGGTCGGTGGTGCACTTGCCCTGGGCCTTGATGAGCAGGCGCAGACCCAGCAGGTCGGTGCCTTCCCACGCCTTGAAGGGCTCGAGCAGTTCGAGGCGGTCAGAAGTTGGGCTAACCAACACCTGCACGCTGCTGCCATCGGCGGCAGGCGCCTGGAAGCCGGCATCCTCCACGGCAAAGCCGCGGGGGCATCTCCACACCCACTGGCTCATCGAACTTCACGGGGCCGTTGGTGCCGGGCAAGGTGTCAGTGAGGGGGTTGAAGGTCAGGTCGCCGGCAATGGCGAAGGCCGTCACGATTTCGGGCGAAGCCACAAACGCGTGGGTGTTGGGGTTGCCGTCGTTGCGCTTGGCAAAGTTGCGGTTGAAGCTCGTGATGATGGAGTTCTTGCGCTTGGGGTCGTCGGTGTGGCGGGCCCACTGGCCGATGCACGGGCCGCAGGCATTGGCCAGCACCACGCCGCCCATCTGTGAGAAGGTGTCGAGGAGGCCGTCGCGGGCCACGGTGTAGCGCACCAGCTCCGAGCCGGGCGTGATGGTGAACTCGGCGTTTACCGTCAGGCCTTTCGTCACGGCCTGCTTGGCGATGGAGGCGGCGCGGGTGATGTCTTCGTAGCTCGAGTTGGTGCAGGAGCCGATGAGGCCTACTTCCAGCTTGGCGGGCCAGCCGTGCTCTTTCACGGCGGCGGCAAACTCCGAGATGGGCCAGGCGGCGTCCGGGGTGAACGGGCCGTTCACGTAGGGCTCCAGCGTGTTCAGGTCAATTTCGATGAGCTGGTCGTAGAAGCGCTCGGGCTGAGCGTAGACCTCGTCGTCGGCGCGCAGGTGCTGGCGCACGGCGGCGGCGGCTTCGGCGATGTCGGCGCGGCCGGTGCCGCGCAGGTAGTCGCCCATTTTCTCGTCGTAGGAGAATACCGAGGTCGTGGCCCCGATTTCAGCGCCCATGTTGCAAATAGTGCCTTTGCCGGTAGCCGAGAGGCTTTCGGCACCATCGCCGAAATACTCCACGATGGCGCCGGTGCCACCTTTCACGGTCAGGATGCCGGCCACCTTCAGAATCACGTCTTTGGCCGAAGTCCAGCCGTTCATTTTGCCGGTCAGCTTCACGCCAATCACCTTGGGGAATTTCAGCTCCCAGGCCATGCCGGCCATTACGTCCACGGCATCGGCGCCGCCTACGCCAATGGCAATCATGCCCAGGCCGCCTGCGTTGGGGGTGTGCGAGTCGGTGCCAATCATCATGCCGCCGGGGAAGGCGTAGTTCTCGAGCACTACCTGGTGGATAATGCCGGCACCGGGCTTCCAGAAGCCGA
The DNA here is from genome assembly GCF_042665855.1 of Hymenobacter humi. Lineage (NCBI taxonomy): Bacteria > Pseudomonadati > Bacteroidota > Cytophagia > Cytophagales > Hymenobacteraceae > Hymenobacter > Hymenobacter humi. The sequence goes on from NZ_JBHTEK010000001.1 coordinate 3,840,211, forward strand.
TGCCGTACTTATTCGATACCGAGGCCAGGAAGTCGTAGACTTCCTTGTTTTCGGTGTTGGCTTCGGCCAGGTCGGGCGTGGCGCCGTCTTTGGCCTGGATGAGGTGGTCGCAGTGCACGGTGCTGGGCACGGCGGCCGTGGGCTTGCCGGCCTGCATGAACTGGAGCAGCGCCATCTGGGCGGTGGCGTCCTGCATGGCCACCCGGTCGGGGGCGAAATCGACGTAGGAAACGCCGCGCTCGTAGGCATGCTTTACTTCGCCCCCATAGAGGTGGGCGTAGAGGATTTTCTCGGTGAGGGTGAGCGGGCGCGCCACCGCGGCGCGGGCCGCTTCGATGCGGGAACCCATGCCGGCGTACACGGCGCGAATCATTTCCAGGTCGAAAGCCATAGGATGCGTAGTAAGAAAGTGTGTTGGTGCAAATGTAGTACCTGTGCCAGGTTGTACCTAGTTAGAATAGAGGAATGCGTATTCTGACGAAGTACTGTCAGGGCTAACGTTAAAATTTGCAGTGGCGTTGGGCTGTGGCCCAAGTGCTGAGGCCCAAAGGCAACGCTGGCAGCGGCCAGCCCAACGAAAGCCCCACTGCGACCCGACAGCCCGCGTACCGCATTCGTACACAATTCTTTCGGCTTGGAATCTCAGGAACCGGGCTTCCAGAAATTGCCGGCTTGAGCTGAAAAGGCAAAAACGCCCGGTAGGATGCCCGCCAACTTAAGCACCCCGGTAGTGGTTGTGAGGCGCTGTTGGCGCTGCCAACTTTCCGTTCGCACTTTTGCATCACTTATGAATACGTTCTCCCTCCGCGTGCTGGCCACCACGGCCGCCGGCCTGAGCCTGCTGGCCAGCTGCGACTCCAACAAAAAAGAAACCGCCGAAACCAGCCCGGCTGATACCAGTGCCACCCCTCCCGCCGGCCTCAAGCCGGGCCATTGGGAAGGCTTCGTGAAGGCCCAGGACAAGGCCATCAGCTTCGCTTTCGACGTGGCCATGGAAAACGGCAAGCCCGTGGTTTACCTCATAAACAAGGGCCTGAACGGCGAGGAGCGCCTGCGCTGCGACGAAGTCTCGGCGGCCGGCGACTCGGCCACCATCCGCCTGCACGTGTTCGACGCGGCGCTGGTGGTGCGGGCCGATGGCGAGAACAAGGTCAGCGGCGCCTGGGTGAAGTATGACACCCCGAGCCCTACCGCCTGCCCGTGATGGCCACCTTCGGCCAACGGTCCCTGCCCACGGCCGGCCCCCAAACGCCGGACTACACCGGCACCTGGCGCGTTACCTTCCGGGAAGACGACGGCAACACCTACCCCGCGGTGGGCGTCTTCAAGCAGCAGGGCGCCGCGCTCACGGGCACCTTCCTCACCACCACCGGCGACTACCGCTACCTTTCCGGCGCGGTGCTGCCCGAGGGCATGGGCCTGTCCACGTTCGACGGCAACCACGGCTACCTGTTCCAAGCCGCCAAGCAGCCCAACGGCACCCTCAAAGGCGAATTCTACAGTGGCAAAAGCGGCCACGAAACCTGGACGGCCGTGCTCGACCCCAAAGCCAAACTCCCCGACGCCGACACCCTCACCTACCTCAAGAAGGGCGAGTCGCGGCTCAACTTCAAGTTTCCCAGCATCTTCGAAGGCGGTGTGGTAGAGCCCACCGGCCCCAAGTACCGCGGCAAGGTGGTGGTCATTCAGCTGCTGGGCTCGTGGTGCCCCAACTGCATGGACGAAACTGCCTTCCTGGCCCCGTGGTACGACAAAAACAAGGGCCGCGGCGTCGAGGTCATCGGCCTGGGCTACGAGCGTAGCCCCGAATATGCCAAAGCCTCGGCCCGGCTGCGCAACCTGCGCGAGCGGTACAACATCAACTACGAGCCTGGCCGTGGCCGGGGTCTCCAACAAGGATTCGGCGGCCAAGTCGCTGCCGCAGCTGGCCAAGGTGCTGGCCTTCCCGACCACCATTTTCCTAGATAAAAAAGGCAACGTGCGGAAGATTCACACCGGGTTTGCCGGGCCGGGCACGGGCAAATACTACGAAGAAGAAATTGCCGGCTTCAACCGGGAAGTGGACAAGCTGCTCAAGGAGTAGCCTCCGCGAAGGCGACCAGATAAACCAAGGGTAAACCCTCAGTACACAGGAGCTTATCACAAAACCAGGCCCTCACACGTTTAGGGATTGAGAGTGATTGCAGCTGCGGGTTTTCCTTCATTGTTTCATCTGTTCAGCCATGAAAAACATACTGGTACCCACCGATTTTTCGACCGAAGCCAACTACGCCTTCGAAGTGGCCCTGCAGCTGGCCCGGTACACGGGCGGCAACGTGACGCTGCTGCACCTGCTCGAGGCCATAGACGACGCGGCGGGCGGCTTCAGCACGAGTGGCGGGCCTGTGAGCGGCAATGCCAGCATCGAGCAAATCTTCCCCATCAAGCTGATGGAGGCCACCAGGCGCCGCATGTACACCCTGCACGAACAGGCCGCGCGCCTGGCGCCCGACGTGCCGGTGCAGGAGAAAATAAAGGCGGCCCAGGTGGGCGACGGCATCCTGCACGCCATTGAGCGCTACGGCAGCGACCTGGTGGTGATGGGCGCCCGCGGCCACGGGGCCGTCGAGCACTTGTTTGCGACGTCGAACACCGAGCGCATGATTCGGCTGGCGCCCTGCCCGGTGATGGTGGTGAAGCACCGGCACACGCCGTTTGAGGTGCGCAACATCGTATTTCCCTCCGACTTTTCGGCCGAGGCGACCAGTGCCCTGAATGGCCTGCGCCAGGTGCAGGAAGTCTTTCCCGAAGCCACGGTGCACCTGCTGCACGTGATATCGGGGCGCGACAAAATAGCGGCCGAGCAGCAGATGCTGGCCTTTGCCCAACAGCACCAGGCTCAACAACTACAAGGCCACGGCCCTGGGTGCCGGCCGCGCCAGCACCGGCATCGAGCAGTACGCCCAGCAAGTGCAGGCCGACCTGGTGGTAATGCCCACCCACACCCACTCCCTGCTGGCCGGCCTGCTGCACACCAGCACCGCCGAAAACGTGGCCACGCACGCCTACCCGCCCGTGCTCACATATCATTTTCAGTAAGCTCGCCAGCGCTTGGTTGCCCAGGCTAACCGCTGCTTTGCATCATATTGAGCTACCCGCCGGCTCAAGTAGCTTCGGCTTTTAGCGCAGGCGCAATTGCACCCGGAAATCATGCTTGGGCCTCAGCGTGATGAGCGGCTGCATGGTCACGGGTGCCTGGCCGCTCACCCATTCTACCTCAAACTGGCGAAGCAGCTCCAGGGTGACGAGCTGCATTTCGGTGAGGGCGAACTGCATGCCAATGCACAGGCGCGGCCCGCCGCCAAAGGGCACGTAGGCGAAGGGATGCACAGGGCGCGCCTGACCAGGCGCAAAGCGGGCGGGCCGAAACTCCTGCGGGTTAGCCCAATATTTCTCATCGTGGTGCAGGCCGTAGAAGTAGAGCGAGAACAGCGTGCCTTTGGGGATGTGCAGGCCGTTGTACTGGTCGTCGGCTAGCGCCACGCGGTCTACCATCCAGGCGGGCGGGAAAAGTCGCATGGTTTCCTGCACGGCGTACAGGGCCTGGCCCAGGCGTGGCAGGTCCTCGAAAGTTGGGCTGCGGCCGGCGAGCACGGCGTCCATTTCGGTGCGGATGCGGGTGGCCTCCTCGGGGTGGTGGGCCAGCAGGTAGAGCAGCCAGGTGAGGGCGTTGGCGCTGGTTTCGTGGCCGGCAATGAGTAGAATCAGGGCTTCGTCGAGCACTCGCTCGGGCGTCATGGGCTCGCCGGTGTCTTCGTAGCGGGCGTCGAGCAGCATCTGCAGCAAGTCGTCGGGCGGGGTGGCGTGGGGCTGGGCGTTGGCGTGCTGGCGCTGCGCGATGTAGCGGCCCAGCAGGGCGCGCAGCTCGGCCGAGAGGGCGTCGTGGTACCGGAACCGGCCCCGCAGGCCTGGAACCAGGGCTTGAGGTAGGGCTGCCGGATGGAGCGCACAAAAAATGCCTGAATCTCGGTGATGAGGTCGGCCAGGCGGTCGAGCTCCGCTTCCGGAAAGTTGGTGCTGAACACCGACCGGGCAATGATGCGAAAGGTGAGCCGCGTCATCAAATCGTGCACGGGCACGGCCACCGCGCCTCCCCGCCAGCCGCCTGGGCGGCCAGCGGCGCCAGCGTTTCGGCCGTAATTTCCTGCATCAGCCCCGTAAGGCCGGCCACCCGCTGCCGGTGAAACCCGGGCTGAATGAGCCGGCGCTGGCGCAGCCAGTCGGGCCCCTCGTTGGTGAGCAGGCCGTGGCCCACGTAGCGCGAAAACCCCTGCGTAAACTTCGACTTAGCGTAGTTGCGGCTGTTCTTTTGCAGCACGTGCTGCGTCAGGCCCGCGTCACGGGTGAGGATGCTTTTCTCCACCCCGCCGATGAATAGCTCCACGGTGTCACCGTACCGGGCCAGGGTGGCGTCGAGCACCGGCAGCGGGTCTTTGGCCAGCGCAAACGAGCGCAGCAGCGAGCGCCAGCGCGGCACCCGCGGCAAGGAGAACGCCGCCGTCTTTTCCGAGTTTTCTAAGTCGCCCATAGCCGGTGGCCGCAAGCAGATGCGGCTCCCAAAAATAACGGCTGCCCGGGGCTGGTTCATCTTTTTCAAAGCAGCCGCGTAAAGCCAACCGGGCCGTGGCCCGCCACATTTCCTTCCTTTCCTTAAACAACCCCTTTCACCTTATGTGGATTCAGCAAAAAGACAGCTCGCCCGCCCCACTCGCCGACCTGCAGGGCCGCACCGTCGGGCTCAAGTTTAAGTGCTCCAAGTGCCAGACGGAAGTCTTCACCGACCTCATCGGGGTGCCCGCTCCAAATGGCAACGCCGACTCGCCGGAACACGCCAACAACCACGAAATAGAAGAGATAAAGTGCCCGGGTTGCCAAATGACCCATCAACTGGAGGTAGACAGCTCGTTCGATGGCGTGACGTTTAAAGTAAGCGACGCCAAGGAATTGAGCTACCAGGTAACCGAATAAATCACTGATTTTTCGGATTTAAACGGATTTGACGGATTTTGTAGACGATTAATCCTCGCAGAAAAATCAAAAAGGCTTGCCACTCGGCAAGCCTTTTCCTTTATCAGAAACACGCATTTTGCGCCGACTACAAAATCCGTGAAATCCGTTTAAATCCGAAAAATCAGTGATTTATTTTTCGCGCTCTATTGTGTAGTTAATTAATTGCTCGAGCGATGTGCGGCTGGGCGACTCGGGGAAGGTGTGCAGAATGGTGAGGGCCTCGTCGCGGTAGCGCTTCATGGTGGCGACGGCGTAATCCAGCCCACCTGATTTCTTCACGAATTCAATGACCTGCTGCACTCGGTCGCGGTGGCCGTCGTTGTTTTTCACGTTGAAAATTACGCGGCGCTTTTCCAGCCAGCCTGGCCTGCTGCAGGGCGTAGATGAGCGGCAGCGTCATTTTTTCTCCTTGATGTCGATGCCCACAGGCTTGCCGATTTCGGCGGTGCCGTAGTCGAACAGGTCGTCTTTTATCTGGAAGGCAATGCCGACTTTCTCGCCAAACAGGCGGGCCCGCTCAATCACTTCCTTGTCGGCCCCCACCGAAGCCGCGCCCACGGCCGTGCAGGACGCAATCAGCGAGGCGGTTTTCTGGCGGATGATGTCGAAATAAACGTCTTCCGTGATGTCGAGCTTGCGGGCTTTTTCAATTTGCAGCAACTCGCCTTCGCTCAGCTCGCGCACGGCGTTGCTCACGATTTTCAGCAGGTCGTAGTCGTCGTTTTCCAGCGCCAGCAGCAGGCCGCGCGAGAGCAGGTAATCGCCCACGAGCACGGCAATTTTATTTTTCCACAGCGCATTGATGGAAAAAAGCCGCGGCGGTAGTTGCTCTCGTCCACCACGTCGTCGTGCACGAGGGTGGCCGTGTGCAATAGCTCAATCAGCGCCGCGCCTCGGAACGAGGCTTCGGGCAGCGGGTCGCCCACGGCGGGCTCGAGGCGGGTGGCCCGGGCCGTGAGAAACACAAACATCGGCCGGATTTGCTTGCCTTTGCGCTTCACGATGTAGCCCATTATCTTATCGAGCAGCAGCACCTTGGTGCGCATCGACTGACGAAACTTGTGCTCGAACTCTTCCATTTCGGCTGCGATGGGCGCCTGAATCTGGTCGAGTGAGAAAGTAGGATTGTGGGGCATTGCGGCGACAATGATACGGCAGAACCTTGGAGGGCCCGCCCGCCGGCCCCCAACTTTTTGGCGTAGTTGCCGATTGTAACCGGAATGCCGACTGTTTGGCTGTTCCAGGCCCCTACCTTCGCCCCATGCTCACCCATTCGCCTTTCCTGCTCACCGGCACGCACCACGGACGTGCCTTCGAAGCCGACGCCACCTACCAGGCCGATGGCCACCCCAAACCCGTGGTGGTTTTCGTGCACGGGTTCAAGGGGTTTAAGGACTGGGGGCACTTCCCGCTGCTGGCCGATTTCTTTGCCGAGCGCGGCTTTGTCTTCGTCAAGCTCAACCTCTCGCACAACGGCATCGTGGTGGGCGGCACCGGTGACTTAGAGGATTTGGACGCTTTTGGGCGCAATAATTTCAGCATTGAGCTAAACGACATCGGCCAGGTAATCGACGCGCTTTTCACGCCCGGGGCCACACCCATCCCCGCCGCCGAAATGGACCTGAGCCGGCTCTACCTGGTGGGCCACAGCCGGGGCGGCGGCCTGGTGCTGCTGAAAGCCGCCGAAGACCGCCGCGTGCAGGCCGTGGCCACCTGGGCTGCTATTGCCGATATAGACCAGCGCTGGCCCCAGGCCGTGCTGGACGAGTGGCGGCGAGCCGGCGTGCTGCACGTGCCCAACTCGCGCACCGGCCAGCAGCTCCCGCTGCACTACCAGATTCTGGAAGACTACCTCGCCAATCGCCCGCGCCTCGACATCCCGCACAACGTGCGCCGCCGCGTGCGCCAGCCCCTGCTGGTGGTGCACGGCGACGACGACGAGACCGTGCCCCTGGAAGCCGCCCGCACCCTGCACCAGGCTCAAGCCCGACGCCGAGCTGCTGATAGTGCCGGGCGCCGGCCACATGTTTGGCGGCGCGCACCCCTGGCCCGAAACCGCGTTGCCCGAGCCCGCCCGCATTGTGGCCGAGCGCACCGCCGAGTTTTTCCAGCACCTGGCGTGAGCACCGCAGTAACCGCGTACCTGCTGCTGGGCGGCAACCTCGGCGAACGGGCCGCGCTGCTGCACGCCGCCAAGGCATACCTGGCCGCCTTCGCCGGCGAGGTCCTGGCGGCCTCCGCCCTGTACGAAACCGCCGCCTGGGGCCGCGAAGACCAGCCCAATTTCCTCAACCAGGCCCTGGCTCTGCGCACCACCTTGCCCCCTGCCGCGCTCTTGGAACAGTGCCTGGCGGCTGAGCTCCAGGCCGGCCGCGAGCGGCGCGAGCTATGGGGCAGCCGCACCCTCGACGTGGACATTCTCATGTACGGGGATGAAGTTATTGAGCAGCCCGGGCTGAGTGTGCCGCACTCCCGGCTGGCCGAGCGCCGCTTTGCGCTGGTGCCGCTGGCCGAAATCGCGCCGCATTTACGGCATCCGCAGTTGGGCTTAAGTGTGGCTGAGCTTCTGGCCCAATGCCCCGACCCGCTGCCCGTGCAGCTCTGGCCGGGCAATAATTAAGGGCGGGGCCACCCGCCGGATAGGCAGGAAAAACAAGAAGTATAGCGAGCCGCTTATTATGCTGGCCAGGTCAGGTTGTACCAATATGGACGGCTGGCGTTGGCCTCCATCACTATTCGGTCATCGCCTTGTACAAAGCTGACGGCCAGTGTGTAGATTTACCGGCACCGGCTGGCAGTGCTTTATAACAATGGCTTAGCTGGCCGTCAGGCTCCGTTTCTTATGAGCGGCGGGCGGCGTTTTTCTTGCTGAGCATCCGCTTACCTGTCCGCCCACTTACCCGCCCTACTATGCCCGCAGTGCTGTCGCATCCTGCCCCATCCAGTACCAGCGCTTTCGGCCTTCCTGTATCTGAGGCCGGCCAGTCAGCCGGCGACAGTAGCCCGGGCCCGGCCGGGCGGGTGCGCCCAGTGACTTGGCTGCTAATGCTGCTGCTCTTGCTGCTGAGCGGCGCGTCCATCACGGCGCTGGGCCAGGGCGCGCCGCCCCCGGAGTGCGCGGCTGATGAGAAGTTTGCCAACACTTGGTACTTCGGCTTTAAGGCGGGTCTGGACTTCAATCAGGCATCTAATGACTCCCTTCCGAAGGTGCTCACGAATGGGGCGATGGATGCTCCCGCCGGCTCGGGGGTGATGTCGGATAAAGACGGCAAAATTCTCTTTTACAGCAACGGCAAAACCGTTTGGAACGGCGACGGCACCGTGATGACCAACGGCAGGGGGCTGGCTGGCGACAGCACCACCACCGACGGCCCCCTGCCCATTAGGATGCCGGGCATACCTCCGGCGGGCCAACCGACGCGCTACCTGCTCTTCACCCTGAATAGCACCGTGGGCCTGAGCTACTCGGAAATAGACATTCCCGCGGGTGGTGGGCCGGGCACCGTCGTTCCCGCTACCAAAAACACGCCCCTGGCCCGCGGCACGGCGGAGAAGCTAACGGGCGTATTCCATAAAAACGGCTGCGACATCTGGGTTATCACGCACGGCTGGGGCGCTGCCAAGTCCGGCAATGACAACCGGGGCGACGCCTTTCTGGCCTACCGCGTGCGGCAAGCAGCCGGCTATGTAGGTCCGGTCCTCATCGACGCACCGATTCCTTCCACTGTAGGCAGCCTGCACGCGCCGAGCGTGGCGGCCCTGGGCTACAAAGGCCAGATGAAGGTGACTCCCGATGGCCAGCGGCTAGCCCTGGCCCGCTACAGCGAAGTATTAGGCGACAGCAGCAGCACCGTCGAACTGTTTGGGTTTGATACCGGCACGGGCCAGGTTAGCGTCAACCCGCAGGTTCCTTACATCATCGACCGTGGCGCAGGGAAATACTACGGGGTGGGGTTTTCGCCTGGCAGCTACCTCTACGCCACGGTGCGCAACCCGGCCAAGCTGCTGCAATTTGATATCAGCGGCAACGGACCCGTTACGAAGGAGGACATTCCGCTCAAGCAGAAGGTCCCGGCCGACCTGGGCTCGATGCAGGCCGCGCCCGATGGCAAGATTTACGTGGCCCGTGACAACCAGCCCGCGCTGGGCTTCATCCCCTTCCCGGACTCACTCGGGGCCAAGGTTGGCTACGCCGACGATAGCCTGAAATTGGGCGGCCGCCTGAGCGGCCTGGGCCTGGTCAACTTCAACCAAAGCTCCCTGCTGCGCGTGGGGCCTAGCGCCGAGATAACGAGTTGTCGGCAAATTAGTTTCAGGGCTCCGCCCATTGACTTTGAGGGGAAGACCTACGCTTGGCAGTTTGGCGACGGTGCCACCTCAACCCTTGAGAATCCCGTTCATACGTACGCTACGCCCGGCAACTACACCGTGACGCTACGCATCACGACCGCGTGCTTTTGCCGCGAAAGCTCGGGCATCATTCAGGTGCCGGATTTGCCGGTACCGGGTAGCATTGCGGGCCCTCAGACGCTATGCGCTGGAACACCCCGGCCGCTCTCACCAGCACCGCCGGTGCTGCCAGCGACGCGGACCTGCCGCTCACTTACCAGTGGGAATCGTCGACGGATAACACCAATTTCACGGCTATTGGTGGCGCTACTGGTCTCACCTACCAGCCATCGAGTACGCTACCGGTTGGCATCACTTATTTCCGGCGGCGCGTGCGCTGCTTCTACCTAACGGGTCGGGCCCTTACTGCGAATCCCGCACTACCGCTTCGGTAGCCATCACGGTTCAGCCGGCACTCACGACTGGCAGCATCGCCGCCGACCAAACCGTGTGTGCCGGCAGCCCCGCTGCCCCGCTCACGAGCACCGCGCCGGCCAGCGGCGGCACGGGCACGTTTTCCTACCAGTGGGAATCTTCGTTAGATAATACCACCTTCACGGCCATTCCTGGCGCTAATGGCGACACCTTTGCGCCGGGCCCACTCACGGCCACCACTTACTACCGCCGCCAGGTACGCTCCGGCGTCTGCACCGCGCCCCCTTCCAATGTGGTGACCTTGACCGTGGTGCCGGCCCTGACAGCCGGGACCATTGCCGCCGACCAAAACCTCTGCGCCGGCGGCACCGCTACTCCCCTCACCAGCGAAACTCCAGCCACCGGCGGCACGGGCACTATCGCCTATCAGTGGGAGTCATCGGCGGATAACGTGACCTGGACGCCCATCGCTGGGGCCAGCGGCCCAACCTATGCGCCGGGCCAGCTGAATACGACTACTTATTTCCGGCGTCGGGCGAATTCGGGTACCGCTTGCGCTCCGGCTTTGTCCAATGTCGTCACTATCAATGTGAACCCGGCGCTGACCGCGGGCACCATCGCCGCCGATCAGACTCTGTGCCCGGGCGCCACCCCCACCCCGCTCACCAGCACGGCGCCGGCCACGGGCGGTACTGGCACGTTTGCGTACCAGTGGGAATCTTCCGGGAATAACGCAAACTGGACGCCCATTGCCGGCGCTACCAGCCCAACTTTTGCCCCTGGGTCGCTCACCACTACCACTTACTTCCGGCGTCAAGTGACGTCGGGGCCTTGCGGACCGGTGTATTCGCCTTCCGTCGCCCTGACGGTACTGCCGGCGCTGACTGCCGGCAGCATTGCGGCCTCCCAAACCATCTGTGCCGGGGCCACGCCCGCGCCGCTCACCAGTGCCAGCGCGCCCAGCGGCGGCACGGGCACGTTTGCGTATCAATGGGAGTCATCGCCGGACAATACCACTTGGACGGCCATCGCTGGCGCCACCGGTGACAGCTTCGCGCCGGGTCCCCTCACAGCCACCACTTCCTTCCGCCGCCGGGTGACGTCGGGAGCCTGCGGGCCCGAGTTCTCGGCCTCCGTTACCATAACAGTGCTGCCAGTGGTAACGGCCGGCAGCATCGCTGCTGACCAAACCGTGTGCCCGGGTGCTACCCCCGCGCCGCTCACCAGTACGGCCGGGGCGAGCGGCGGCACCGGGACGTTTGCGTACCAGTGGGAGTCTTCGCCGGATAACGCAAACTGGTCGGCCATCGCTGGCGCTACCGGCTCAACTTTTGCGCCGGGCCCGCTCACGGCCACCACCTACTTCCGGCGGCGGGTGACTTCGGGAGCTTGCGGGCCGTTCTCATCCAATGTCGTCACCATCACCGTTCTCCCGGCACTGACGGCCGGCACCATCGCCGCCGACCAAGCGATATGTATTGGCGTTACCCCTGCCCCGCTGACGAGCACGGCGCTGGCCACCGGCGGCACGGGCAGCTTCAGCTACCAGTGGGAATCTTCGCCGAACAACAGCAACTGGACTGCCATTCCGGGCGCCACTGGCTCAACGTTCGCGGCGGGCCCGCTCACGACCACCACTTTCTTCCGCCGTCGGGTAACGTCGGGAGCTTGCGGACCCGAGTTCTCGGCCTCCGTTACCATAACGGTGCTTCCGGTGCTGACTGCCGGCAGCATTGCGGCCAACCAAACCATCTGTGCAGGCGCTACGCCCACTCCTCACCAGCACTGGTGACGCCGGCGGCGGCACAGGCACGTTTGCCTACCAGTGGGAGTTCTCGGCCGATAGCACAAACTGGACCGTGATAGGTGGTGCCACTGGCTCAACTTTTGCGCCCGGCCCGCTCTCGGCCAACACCTTTTTCCGGCGCCGGGTGACTTCGGGCACTGGCACTTGCTCGACAGGGGTTTCAAACGTGGTGGCGGTTCGGGTGCAGCCGGTTGTAACGACCAGCGTAACCCTGGCGACCCCGCCCGTGCAGTGCCCTGGCACGCCCCTCACCTTCACGGCCGTGCCCACCAACGCGGGCACCGCGCCTACGTTCCGCTGGCTCGTCAACAATGTGGCCGTCGCTAGCGGGCCCACGTTCACCAGCAGCACGCTGGTAACGGGCGACGTGGTTCGCGTGGAGGTAACGCCCACGGCGGGGCTATGCAGTACGGGGGTGGCCGCAACTTCGGTCACGGTAACGCGTACACCCACGCCGCTTCCCACGCTCGCCATTACGGTGCAGCCGGGTGGGCCGGTTTGCCCGGGCGCGCCGCTCACGTTCAGCATCGCGAGTGTGACCGAGGCCGGCCCGGCCCCCGCCTATCAGTGGCAGGTGAACGGGAACGACGTGGCGGGTGCCACCGGCCCGGTCTTCACCAGCACCACGCTGCGCGATGGCCAGACCGTGACGCTGCGCCTGAACACGACCAACGTGTGCGCACAGCCCGTCTCGGCCGTTTCCAATGGCGTGACGGTGCGCATACTCCCGCCGGTGGACGTGGATGCCGGCCCCGACAAGGAGATTCTGGCCGGCACCTCGGTGCGGCTGGAAGGCCGTGCCGATGGCAATTACCCCGTGAGGTGGACGCCGACGGTGGGGCTGGCTTTTCCGGGCAACGACCAGCTGCATCCCGTGGCCTCGCCCACGGTTACCACCACCTATACGCTCTCGGCCGGGGACGGTGGCTGCGCCGACTCTGACCAAGTGACCGTGACCGTGCGCCCGCCCATCCGCATCCCCAATGCCTTCACGCCCAACAATGACGGCCGCGACGACACTTGGCAGATTGAGTTCATTGAGCAGTTCCCCGACAATACAGTGAGCGTGTTCAACCGCTGGGGCAACCGGATTTTCTCGGCCGAAAACTACAGCCGGGCCAACGAGTGGCGCGGCGACATCAACGGCCAGCCCGCGCCGGTGGGCACCTACTACTACGTGGTGGTTACGAGGGGGCCGTTGGGCAAGTCGTACAGCGGGTCGATTACGATTTTGTATTAAGAAAACGTCCTGCTCAAGTTACTAAAGCAAGACGCTCTTTTTCAGTTAGAAAACAAGGCAATTACTGCTATGAAAAGAGTTCTAACCGTACTACTGCTCCCGCTGCTGCTCGTCTTGGCCAGCGCGCCGGCCCGGGCCCAGCAGCAGGCGCAGTACAGCCAGTACATGAACAACAACTACATCCTCAACCCGGGCACCACGGGCGTGGAGGATTACATCGACGTTAAGTTCAGCTACCGCACCCAGTGGACGGGCCTGGAGGGAGCACCCAAAACCTACTACGCCAGCGCCAGCTCCTCGCTGGGCAAGTGGCGCAGCACCCCCAAGCGCACCATCCGCGACCGGCGCCGGCCGTTTCACGCAATAGGCGGCCTCGTGTACAAAGACGAGACCGGGCCCACCAGCCGGACGGGCGCCTACCTTTCCTACGCCTACAATATGGTCCTGACGCCCGACCTGCGGTTGGCGCTGGGCATGTCGGCCGGCATGCAGCAGTTTGCCGTGGATGGGCAGCAGCCGCGATTCTTCGACCCCACGACCCGGGCCGCCAGCGCCGCCTCGCGGGTGCTGGATGGGTCGGTGGGCCTGTGGCTGTACAGCTCCAAGTTCTACGTGGGCGTATCGGGTGCCCAGCTGCTCGGCAATCAGCTCAACTTCTCCTACGGGCCCGACCAGACCGGCGAGGGCGCCCCCGGCAACACGCTGAAGCGGCACTACTTCGCCACGGCCGGGGCGCGGGTGCCGATTAACGACGACTGGTCGCTGGTGCCGTCGGTGCTGGTCAAGGCCGTGAACCCGGCCCCGGTGTCGGTCGACCTCAACGCCAAGCTCAAGTACCAGGACCTGCTGTGGCTCGGGGCCTCGTGGCGCGCCTTTGACTCGGCCGTAGCGATGGTGGGCCTGAGCTACGAGCAGTACACGCTGGGTTATTCCTACGATGCGGGGCTTTCACAACTGGCCGGCTACCACGGCGGCAGCCACGAAGTACTGCTGGGCTTGCGCATCAAGAAAAAGCCCAGATAGTCTGCACTAACCGATTCTGGTAGGGCACGGTTAGCGGCAGTTAATGCGGCGAAGTCCACTCCAAAGGCGGCAGCTGGCGCAAGGCCACTGCGTTGCTGATGGTGCGGCCCGCGGAATACGCCAACCAAATTCCCACGACACCGACCACGAGCCAGGAAGACCAGCTTCTGCGTCCCAGCGGGGCTTCAAACCAGCTCCCCACTCTGCGGAAAGCTAATAAGACAACTGTTCCGAAAAGTACGCTGGCGTACCGTTCGGCATCGTAGAGCCCGGATGCGCTGCGGGTGAACGTGGTGGAAATTATCAGCAGCAGCAGGAAAACGGCCGTGGCCACCCACAACACAGAGGGGAAATAATTAGGCCACGGAGATAACGCCTTCGGAGTGGGCCGCTGCTCCTCGGAAGCTTGGAGCCGGGGCCACAGCCACGTCAGCAGCCCCACCAGCGCCAGCGCCCAAACAGCTGCCCATTCGAGCCGCCACGCCGCCCGTACGGGCAGCAGCCAGCGGCTCAATACAAACCCATAATCAGCAGTTGAGCTAAAAACTGCGCCCATCCCCTATTCAGTTTGTACACGCTCGGCGCGGCGAGTAGCAAGGCATAAAAGTGCCACACCACGCCTCCCAACCCGGTGAGGGCGAAGTGCCCGGCCACGAACATTCGCTGCTTCAAACCCAACTGCTTGTGCTGCAGCAATAGGCCCACCGCCAAGCCCGCCAATAGGAAAAAGCCGGCTGTACGCTGCAATGGGAGCAAAAATCCCACGGCCGTAGCCAAGGCCCACCACGAGCCACGCCAGGTGTGCAGTCCTTGAAATAAGGCCAGCACGTAGCCTGCCACCAGGACCAGAAAGACGGCTTCGCCCCACACAAACTTGCTCACCACCAGCCACGGTGTGCTCAGGGCCAAGGCCCAAGGCAGCACCAAAGACGCACGTAGCGGCAACAGTCGCCGGCCTAGTTTGCTCCAGGCTACGACGCTCAGGGCCAGTGCCACGGCGTGCACTAGGCGCAACGCGCCCAGGCTCCCCGCTAGCGCCACCAGCACCGGGTACAGCGGCGGCCAGTAGCGGTAAGCCGTGCCGTCCGGGTGGAGCAGGCGGCCCGCGGTGCGCAGTGTACCGGCTGCGTGCAGGTAAAAGCCCGAGTCGGCGGTGCCGGCCAGGCCTGGCGCGGTAGCCCAGGCAAACAGGGCCAGCTGCGCCAGCACCGCCAGCCCAACCGACCACCCAAACCACCGCCGCCCGCCCTCCGGCACCGTTGAGCTAAGCACCCCTACCCGATGGCAGCGGTGGGCACAATCTTCTTCACTAGCCCTTGCAGCACCTTGCCGGGGCCGCACTCCACAAACTCGGTAGCGCCGTCGGCGGCCATTTGCTGCACCGACTGGGTCCAGCGCACCGGGGCGGTGAGCTGGCGCAGCAGGTTGGCCTTGATTTCGGCCGGGGCCGAGTGGGGCCGCGCGTCCACGTTCTGGTACACGGGGCAGCGGGCTTCGCTGAAGGTGGTTTTTTCGATGGCTTCGGCCAGGGCGGCGGCGGCACTCTCCATCAGGGGCGAGTGGAAGGCGCCACCCACGGGCAGCGGCAGCGCGCGCTTGGCGCCGGCGGCTTTCAGGGCTTCGCAAGCCTTGTTAATGCCATGAGTTGAGCCAGAGATAACCAGCCTGGCCGGGGCAGTTGTAGTTGGCAGCCACTACCACGTCGCCGGCCTGGGAAATCTCCTGGCAGATGCGCTCCACGGTGGCATCGTCGAGGCCCAGAATGGCGGCCATGGTGCCGGGGTGCTCCAGGCAAGCGGCCTGCATGGCCGCGGCCCGGCGCGCCACCAGCGCCAGCGCGTCTTCGAAGCGGAGCACGCCGGCTGCCACCAGCGCCGAGAACTCGCCCAGCGAGTGGCCGGCGGTCATGGCGGGACGCAGCTCGGGGCGGGCCAGAAATTGAGCTACGGAATGCACAAAAATGGCTGGTTGCGTCACGTCGGTGCGGCGCAGGTCTTCGTCCGAGCCGCTGAACATGATGTCCGTCAGGCTAAACCCCAGGATGTCGTTGGCCTGGGTGAGCAGGGCGCGGGCTTCCAGGTTTTGGTCGAACAGCTCGCGGGCCATGCCCGGAAACTGGCTGCCCTGGCCCGGAAAGATGACGGCGGTTTTGGTGGATTCGGAAGAAGGAGTGGGATTCACGAGAAGACGGGGAAATTAAATGGAAATGCCGTTTGGCGGCGCAAGCACCGGCCCACCGCCGCAGCGAATGGGGCTGCAAGCTGCACAAAACCGGCCGCCCCTACAAATTCCAGCAAAAAGGCCACCCCAACCGGAGCGGCCTTTTTGCTGACTGAAAGTTGAGCCGAGCGGCGCTAGCGCACCACCTCCACCCAGCCTTTGTACGTGCGTTTGGTGTTGGCAAAGTCGGCAAACTCCACCTCGGCTAGGTAGTAGTAAATACCGTCGGAGACTTTGGTGCCGGACGCTTTTTCGGCCACCGGCCCGCCGCCGTCCCAGTTGATGAGCACGCGGTCGGAGGCCGTGGTGGTGTTCTCGAAGACCTTCACACCCCAACGGTTGAAGGCCTGGAAGTGGATGCGCCGGATGGGGCTGTAGTTCTTGGGCCGGAACACGTCGTTCACCCCGTCGCCCGTGGGCGTGAAGATGTTGGGCAGTTTGAAGAACACGCAGTTGTCCTGGCAAGCCACATTACTCGTGTCGCTCACGGCGCCGCTTGGGGCCACGGCCTGCACCGCGTAGCACCCGCCCGAAAACTCGAGGTTGGGATGCACGAAGCTGGTCTGGGTGGTGGTGCCGATGAGGGCGAAAGCGCCCGTGGGCGCGGGCCGGTAATACACCCGGTAGCTGGCCACAGCGGCATCGCAGCCCGCGGGCAGGCTCCCGGCTTTCCAGCTCAACCGGTTGCTGTATCGCTGATTATCCCTGGGGAATTCCTGCAGCGAGGCCAGGCTGTCGCAGTTGGTGGGCTGCAGGGTGAGCACGGGGATGCAGGGCGGCGGAATCAGGGCAGTGCACTGCTGCTGGCTCTTGTTGAGCAGGGAACTGAGGTAGCCCGTGGGCGCGTAGCGGCCTTCCGTCTGCACGTAGTAGCAGTAGGTCTGGCCCTTCACCAAAGCAGGGTCCTTATCCAGGTACGTGCCGCCGGTGGCCGTGGTGGGCGCCGTGGCAATCTGGGCGAAGGCGCCGGTGGTGCCCGTGCGGCGGTAGATGGTCACGGGCTTGGCCGTGTTATCCCAGGGCACGTTGTAGGTCCAACTCACGGTGATGGCGGTGGGCGGGTTGTTGGGCAGGGCCGTCACCCGCACGCTGCTGGCCGTGGGGGCGGTTTCCTTCTCGGGCTGGCGCCCATCGCTGAACGTGCGGATGAACTCGAGCTTGTAGGTGTACTGCCGGTCCTGGGTGTTCAGGTTGGTGTCGACGAAAGCCGTATCGTTGATGGAGGTGAAGGTGCGCACCGTGGTGAACGTGGTGGGGGCCAGACCTTCGCCGCGCGAAAGCACAAAGCTGGGCGCGCCGTCTAGGGTGGCGCCGGCTGCGGCGCGGGGCTGGGTCCAGCGCACGGCAATGCGGCCGGCAGTGGTGCTGGTTTCTTCCACGTCCACGTTCTTGGAGCCGGCCGGCCGGAGAAGGTCACGCAGGTTTCCAGGGAGGCGATGCTGTTGCCGCCCGCCGGCAGCGGAAACTCGGCGTAGATGCGGTAGCAGTAGGTTTTGCCCCGGTCCAGGCCGAGGTTGGTGCCGCCGGCCGAGCGGTTGCCGTCGGTGAACGTCGTTTCGCTGGCCGCCACGGTGCCGATGCGCACGTAGCCCGTCGAGGCCGGAATGCCGGTTTCGCAGTCGCCCGGCATCCAGTTGGCCGGGTTCTCCTTGCGGTAGATGTGAATGAACGAGGCGTTGGTGCAGATGTACTTGTTCCAGGTGAGTTGGGTCGAGTTGATGCCGCTGGTCACGGGCACCGCGCGCAGGTTTTGGGGCGGCGGCCCCACCACCGTAATTCGCCAGGTTTCCTCATCAATCAGCGGCGGGTTGGCCGCGGTAGGATTGGCGGGATTGTCCTGGGCTTTGAACACCACCAGGTAAGGCAGTTGAGCTACGTTGCTGCAGTCGGTTTGCCAATTAAAAGTGCCCTGAGCCAGCGGCGGGCCCGTTAGCGTCTGGCGGAACGTGGCCGGCGGGATGATGCCCGAATAGGCAAACAGCGTCACCGGCGTTTGCGGGCTCGTCGGCGAGACGCCGTCCACTGCCGTCACGATTCCATTAACCGTCTGGCCGGCAATCACGCAGATATCGGGCGGAATGGTGATGGTGGGCCGCAGGTTGGTGGTGCCCGAGACGATAATCTGCATGTCGCGAATCACCTCCCCTATCAGGCGGCGGCCCAGCGGCGTGCGGCGCCACTCTTCTATCACCATGGCCACGTTGTAGATGCCGGTGCGGGCCGGGGCATTCCAGGTAATTTGCCCGGTCTGGACGTCCTGCACAAAGATGGCCGGGTCGCCGGGCCGCCCCACGGGCACGCCCGAATAGGGCACCTGCAAGGGCGGGGTCAACGAAAGGCCGGGGTCGTTGGGGTAGCGGAAGTTGGGGACTATCTGGGCTACCGGCGTGTTGTTGCCGGTGGCCCCGAGGCACGGCGCGCCGACAATATTCTCGGCCGGCAAGGTCACTTTCTGGCTGGGCCGCAGCTTGAACGCGAGCGAGTCGCCGTCGGCATCGAAGGCGGCGGGGTTGTGCAGAAATACCTGGTTCACGCCGGCCTTGTCCACGGCCGGGGCCGTGAGCACGGGCGAGCGGTTGCGGCCCAGGGCGGGGTCCAGCGTGACGCGGGTGCTGATGTAAAACGACTGGTTAATCGAGTTGTCCATGTTCAGCACCCCGGCGTTGCGATTCTCGCCGGTGTAGCTCACCGTAAAGCTGCCGGCCGAGGGAAAGACGTGCTCGAATAAGTAGACGTTCTGGCCGGTATCGGGAGCGCCCGGCACGGCGCGGCGCCCCCCGGAATGCGGTCAATGCCCCGGTAGCGGCTCGAGGTGCCATCCCCGAAAAAGATGGTCACCTTGTCCTCGTCCACCACATTAGGTCCTTCCACCACATACAGCACCATCTTAAAAAAGACGCGCCGGGGGTTGAAGCCGGGCCCCACGGTGGTGTCGACCCTGGCCTGAATGTCGCCGGCCCGGATGTGCGAAGCCCGCGCCGCCTGCGGCCCGCTCCCCAGCCCCACGGCCAGCACCAAGAGCAGCAGCGCGGCCCGCAGCAAAGTCCCCAGCTTAAATTGAAGTAGTGAAGTTTTACTCATATAGATGTGATAACGGGAAATGCCTTCCCGGCAGCTATCCCAGCACAGCAATATAGCAGCTTTGCCGGGACAGCAGTAATGAGGATGGCAAGAGAAGCTTGGAAGGAAACCGGAACGCCGCCGAACAGAACCGTGGGCAGCCTACCGCTGCGGTTAAACCTGCTTGGCGCGCCAGGGTTGCAGCCCCACACAAAACAACCCCAAAAAAGGCCACTCCCGCGGGAGTGGCCTTTTTGGTTTCTTGCACAAAGGGCGAAAGCGGATGCTAGCGTTTTACCTCCACCCAGCCTTTGTAGGTGCGTTTGGTGTTGGCAAAATCGGCAAACTCCACCTCGGCCAGGTAGTAGTACACGCCGTCGCTCACCCGGGTGGCATTGCCATTGCCCGACTCGCCCACCGGCCCGCCGGCATCCCAGTTGATGAGCACCCGGTCGGAGGCCGTGGTGGTGTTCTCAAATACCTTCACCCCCAGCGGTTGAAGGCCTGGAAGTGGATGCGCCGGATGGGGCTGTAGTTCTTGGGCCGGAACACCGCGTTCTGGTTGTCGCCGTTGGGTGTAAAGATGTTGGGCAGCTTGAAAAACACGCAGTTGTCTTTACACGCCACGTTGCTTGTGTCGCTCAGCACGTTGCTCGGGGCCACAGCCTGCACGGCATAGCACCCACCCGAAAACTCCAGGTCGGAGTGCACAAAACTGGTCTGGGTGGTGGTGCCGATGAGGGTGAAGGCCCCGGTGGGCGTGGGCCGGTAGTACACCCGGTAACTGGTGATGGTGGCGTCGCAGCCCGTGGGCAAATTGCCCACCGTCCAGCTCAACCGGTTGGCGTAGCGCTGGTCGAGGCGCGGGAACTCCTGCAGCGAGGCCAGGCTGTCGCAGTTGGTGGGCTGCAGGGTCAGCACCGGAATGCACGGCGGCGGAATGAGCGCTGTGCACTGTATCTGGCTGCGGTTTAGCAGCGAGCCTGAGGTAGCTGACGCCGGGGTACTGCCCCTCGGTCTGCACGTAGTAGCAGTAGGTTTCGCCTTTGCGCAGTGCGGGGTCGCTGTCCAGGTACGTGCCTCCGGTGCCCGTGGTGGGCGCGGTGTTGAGCCGGACAAACGGCCCGGTGTTGCCGGTGCGCCGAAAGATTACCGCCGGCTGCTTCGTGTTGTCCCAGGGCACGCTGTAGGTCCAGCTCACGCTGATGGCCGTGGCCTGGGGGTTGGCGGGCACCGCCAGCACGCGCACGCTGCTGGCCGTGGGCGCCGCTTCCCGGATGGGCGCACGGTTGTCGCCCGGCGGGAACGTGCGCACAAACTCCACTTTGTAGGTAAACTGCAGGTCCTGCGTGTTGATGTTGGTATCGGTGAAGCAGGTATCGGCCAGGGTGTTAATTGTGGCAATGGTGGTAAACGTGGCGGGCGTCAGGCCCTGGCCGCGCGAAAGCACGTAGCTGGGCGTGCCTTCGAAAGTGGTGCCGGGGGCCTGGCGCGGCCGGGTCCAGCACACCTGCATCTGGCCAGTGGCGACGCCGGTGTTCTCCACATCGACCTTCACGAGGCGGAGTGGGCTGCCCGGGAACGACGTGCACACTTCCTGCGAAGCAATGCTGGCACCTCCCGCCGGCAGCGGAAACTCGGCGTAGATGCGGTAGCAGTAGGTCTGGCCGCGGTCGAGGCCCAGCACCGTGCCGTTGGCGCTCACGTTGCTGTCGGTGAAGGTGGTGGCGCTGGCCGGCACCGAGCTCACAAAGGTGTAGCCCGCCGAAGCCGGAATGCCCGTTTCGCAGGGTCCCGGCACAAAGCTCGAGGGGTTCACCTTCCGGTAGATGAGGATGCGCGAGGCGTTGGCGCACTGGTACAGGTTCCAGTCGAGTTGGACGCGGTTGGGGTCGGTGCCCGTTCCCACAGTGGGCGTGGCGCGCAGGTTCTGGGGTGCCGGCCCCACCACAGTGATGCGCCAGGTCTTCTCGTCAATCAGCGGCGGGTTGGTGGGGCTAATCGGCGAGGGGTTGTCCTGGGCCTTGAACACCACCAGGTAAGGCAGTTGAGCCACATTGTTGCACTCGGTTTGCCAGGTAAACGTGCCCTGGGCCACCGGCGGGCCTTTTGTGGTTTGCCGGAACGTAGCCGGCGGAATAATACCCGAGTAGGCAAACAAATCAATGGGCGACTGCGCCGTGCTGGTCGGCGAAACGCCGTCCACGGCCGAGACCTCACCCCTCACGGTCTGGCCGGCAATCACGCAGATGTCGGGCGGGATGGTGATGGTAGGGCGCAGGTTGTTGGTGCCGGCAACGATAATCTGCATGTCGCGAATCACCTCCCCTATCAGGCGCCGGCCCAACGGCGTGCGCCGGTACTCCTTCACCGCAAACGCCACGTTGTAGATGCCCACCGCCACCGGGGCGTTCCAGGTGATTTGGCCGGTCCGGACGTCCTGCACGAAGATGGCCGGGTCGCCGGGCACCCCGGCGGGGTCGCCGGCATAAAACACCTGCACGGGCGGGCGGCCGGGTGTCACGCTGGGGTTGTTGGGGTAGCGGAAGTTGGGGACTACCTGCGGGGCGGGCGTGTTGTTGCCGGTGCCCGTGCAGGGCGGGCCCACCACGTTCTGGATGGCCAGGGCCACCCGCTGGCTTTCGCGCAGGCTCAAAGGCAAGGGAGTCGCCGTCGGCATCGAAGGCGGCGGGGTTGTGCAGGAACACCTGCCCCACCCCGGCCTTGTCCACGGCCGGGGCCGTGAGAATGGGCGAGCGGTTGCGGCCCAGCGCGGGGTCTAGCGTGATGGTGGTGCTGATGTAGAACGACTGGTCATCGGACCGGTCCATGTTCAGCACGCCCCGGTTGCGGTTTTCGCCGATGAAGCTGATGGTGAAGGTGCCGGCCGAGGGAAAGACGTGCTCAAACAGGTAAACGTTGATGCTGGTGTCGGGGCTGCCCGGAATGGGCCGCTCGCCGCCCACGCGCGGCACCCCGTCGAAGCGTACTCGAAGTACCGTCGCCGTAGAAGATGGTGGCCGCCGGCTGTTTTACCTGCGAGCCGTTGTCGGTGTACAGCACCATCTTGAAAAAGACCCGGCGGGGGTTGAAACCCGCGCCCACTGTGGTGTCGACTTTGGCCTGAATGTCGCCGGCGCGGATGTGCGTGGCCCACACTTCCTGCGGTCCAAAGCCCACCCCCAGTGCCAGCACCACTAACAGCAGCGCTGCCCGCGCCATTGTCCTAACCCGAGGCAGAGTAAAGTATTCCATACCAACGTAATGAGGAGGAAAAACAACAACAGTGAATGCGCTGGCAGCAGCGAATCGGACGCCTTTACGTCCCAACATTCACCATGCCTGCCGGGTTATATAAACATAACGCGCCCGTGCGAGAAAACGATGCGCGCCGATGATAGATTCACCACGCTCCGGCAGTTTTTCCTGGCCCCTGCCATGGCACCCGGCCAAACCCGCAGGAATCAAGGTTCTCCTTTGTTCGGTTAGCGGGCGGGGCCTACCTTTGGGCACTATATAACACACCTCTTCACTTCCCCAGTTTGGTTACTTTATGAGTTGGATAACAAAAACTTTAACCAGCAGCATCGGCCGGAAGATAATCATGTCGCTTACGGGCCTGTTTCTGTGCACGTTCCTGGTGGTTCACCTGGTCGGGAACCTGCAGTTATTCAAGCACGACGGGGGCGCGGCCTTCAATGCCTACTCGCACTTCATGGGCACGAACCCCGTCATCCGCACCATTGAGTGGGGCCTGGTGCTGGGTTTTGGCTTCCACATTTACGAAGCTTTTGCCCTCACCCGCCGCAACAAGGCCGCCCGCGGCCACGGCTACGCCCAGTGGAAAGCCGAGCAGAACAGCGAGTGGACGTCCCGCAACATGGGCATCCTGGGCTCCATCATCCTGATTTTTCTGATTGTGCACCTCTACAACTTCTTCTGGCGCGCCCGCTTCGGTGGCTTGGAGAAAATGGGCGGCGACAACCCCGAATACCGCGACTACGACAACCTGTATATGGCCGTGGTATCGTCGTTCCACATCTGGTGGTACGTGCTGCTGTACGTAGCCGCGCAGATTAGCCTGGGCTACCACTTGTGGCACGGCTTCCGTTCGGGCTTCCAAACCCTGGGCCTGAACCACCGCAAGTACATGCCGCTTATCAAATACGCCGGCTACATCTTCGCCGTGGTGGTGTCGGCCGGTTTTGCTGCCATGCCGCTGTACTTCTTCCTGTTCACCAACGACCAGGGCGAACTGGCTTCTAACGCGCCCGCGCTGCTCCAATCGGTAGCTTCGGCGTTCTAATTCTTTGGATTACGCACGGTAGAATAATGGCCTAGCCGGCAACACCTGCCACTCTTTGCTGTTCTACTGGTCACTAGTCACTCCATCACTCCGTTACTCTATGCTGTTGGATTCCAAAATCCCCGAAGGCCCCCTTGCCGAAAAATGGGACAAGCACAAGTTCAACGTCAAGCTTGTGAACCCCGCCAACAAGCGGAAATACGACGTGATTGTGGTCGGCACGGGCCTGGCCGGCTCCTCGGCCGCCGCCTCGCTCGCCGAGCCTGGGCTACAACGTAAAGGCCTTTACCTACCACGACTCGCCCCGCCGCGCACACTCCATCGCCGCGCAGGGCGGCATCAACGCCGCTAAAAACTACCAGAACGACGGCGACTCCGTGTTCCGCCTGTTCTACGACACCATCAAGGGCGGCGACTACCGCGCCCGCGAAGCCAACGTGTACCGCCTGGCCCAGGTATCGGTCAACATCATCGACCAGTGCGTGGCCCAGGGCGTGCCCTTTGCCCGCGAATACGGTGGCCTGCTGGCCAACCGCTCCTTCGGTGGCGCCCAGGTAAGCCGTACGTTCTACGCCCGCGGCCAGACCGGACAGCAGCTCTTGCTGGGCGCCTACTCGGCCCTGAGCCGGCAGGTGGCCTACGGCAAAGTGAAGCTGTACACCCGCTCCGAAATGCTCGACCTGGTGGTCGTAGATGGCCAGGCGCGCGGTATTGTGACCCGCCACCTGATTACCGGTGAGATTGAGACGCACGCGGCCCACGCCGTCGTGCTAGCCACCGGGGGCTACGGCAACGTATTCTTCCTGAGCACCAACGCCAAGTACTGCAACACCACCGCCGCCTGGCGGGCCCACAAAAAGGGCGCTTACTTCGCCAACCCCTGCTTCACGCAGATTCACCCCACCTGCATTCCCGTGAGCGGCGACTACCAGTCCAAGCTCACGCTGATGTCGGAGTCGTTGCGTAACGACGGCCGGGTGTGGGTGCCAAAAACCGTGGAGCTGGCCGAGCGGGTGCGCAAAGGTGAAGTCAAGCCGCAGGACATCGCCGAAGGCGACCGCGACTACTTCCTCGAGCGCAAGTACCCGGCCTTTGGCAACCTGGTGCCGCGCGACGTGGCCTCGCGCAACGCCAAGCAGATGTGCGACGAAGGCCGTGGCGTGGGTACCACCGGCCTGGCCGTGTACCTCGACTTTGCCGAAATCATTCAGCGCATCGGGGCCGATGGCGTGAGCCAGAAGTACGGCAACCTGTTTGCCATGTACGAGAAAATCACCGACGAAGACCCCTACAAGATGCCCATGCGCATCTACCCGGCGGTGCACTACACCATGGGCGGCCTGTGGGTTGACTACAACCTGCAAACCACCATTCCGGGCTTGTACGCCATGGGCGAATGCAACTTCTCGGACCACGGCGCCAACCGCCTCGGGGCTTCGGCCCTGATGCAGGGCCTGGCCGATGGCTACTTCGTGATTCCCTACACCATTGGCGACTACCTGGCGCAAACGGCTCCCAAGCCGGTTGACGTCAACCACCCCGCCTTTGCCGAGTCCAAGGCGTTTGTGCAGGCCCGTACCGAGCGGTTGCTCAGCATCAACGGCAACCGCACGCCGAATGAGTTCCACAAGGCCCTGGGCCACATCATGTGGGAGTACTGCGGCATGGCCCGCACGGCCGAAGGCCTCACCCACGCCAAAGGCGAGATTCGCAAGCTGCGCAACGAGTTCTGGCAGGACGTGAAAATCACGGGCACTGGCGAAGAAATGAACCAGTCGCTGGAAACGGCCGGCCGCGTAGCCGACTTCCTGGAGCTCGGTGAGCTGATGGTGGACGACGCCCTGAACCGCAACGAAAGCTGCGGCGGCCACTTCCGCGAGGAGTACCAGACCCCCGAGGGCGAGGCCCTGCGCGACGACGAGAACTTTGCCTACGTGGCGGCCTGGGAATACCAGGGCGACAACCAGCCCGAGAAGCTCAACAAAGAGGAGCTCGCCTTTGAAAACGTGAAGCTGACCCAGCGCAGCTATAAGTAAATTTTATGAGCTGTTAGCCATTAGCTGTTAGCTGTTAGCATTGTTCTAATAGTTCGCAGAGTTAAAAGCTAACAGCTATCAGCTAACAGCTAATAGCTAACAACCAATGGCCGGTTCCAACCCCAACGCTAAACCGATGAACCTGACCCTGAACGTGTGGCGGCAACCCAACCGCAACACCGCAGGGAAAATTGTGGAGTACAAAGTGAAGGACATTTCGCCCGAGATGTCGTTCCTGGAAATGCTCGACGTGCTTAACGAAGACCTGCTGCACGCCGGCCAGGACCCAGTGGCGTTCGACCACGACTGCCGCGAAGGCATCTGCGGCTCGTGCGACTTGTTCATCAACGGCCGTAGCCACGGTCCGGAGAAGGGCACCACCACCTGCCAGCTGCACATGCGCAAGTTCTCGGATGGCGACACCATCACCATCGAGCCCTGGCGCGCCAACGCCTTCCCGGTAAACAAAGACCTGAGCGTGGACCGCTCGGCCTTCGACCGCATCATTCAGGCCGGTGGCTACGTGAGCGTGAACACCGGCGGCGTGCCCGATGGCAACGAAATTGCCATCCCCAAGGAAATTGCCGACCGCGCTTTTGAGTCTGCTACCTGCATTGCCTGCGGCGCCTGCGTAGCAGCCTGCAAGAATGCCTCGGCCATGCTGTTCGTGTCGGCCAAGGTGTCGCAGGCTCGCGCTGCTACCCCAGGGCCACGCCGAGCGCAAGACCCGCGTGGAAAACATGGTGGCCCAGATGGACAAGGAAGGCTTCGGCGCCTGCTCCAATATCGGCTCCTGCGCTGCCGAGTGCCCCGTGGGCATTTCGCTCGAGAACATTGCCATGCTCAACCGCGAGTTCCTGGTGGCCAAGGCTACTTCGAACAACCTGGCATAGGGCTGGAAGTTCATTGAAAGAGAAAGCGCGATGGGCAACCGTCGCGCTTTTTTTGTGCGGTGAGTAAGCTCGGTAAAGGGAACCTCACCCCCGGCCCCGGTTCGCTTGAGGCGCGAAGCCCGCGGAGAGGGGAGCCTGACGTTAACCAAAAGAAAGGCCCGGCTCAATTGAGCCGGGCCTTTTCATTTTACGGGTTGAGCTGATTCTTGTGCCGTGGCTCCCCTCTCTTTGGCTTCGCGCCTCAAGCGAACCGGGGCCGGGGTGAGCCCCCGGTCTGGTGAGGTTCAGCTGGTTACGCTTCTTTAGCTTCCTCCCGCAGCTTGGGAACCAGCCAAATGACCAGGCCGCCCAGCAATGCCACCAGGGCAAACGACCAGCGCAGGCTTGCGGCTTTGGCCACAAAACCTACTAGCGGCGGCACCAGCAGAAAGCCGAAATAGCTCACTGTGGAAACCGAGGCAATGGCCGCCCCAGCGCCTAAGGGATTGGCTTTGCCAACGAGGCTGAACACCAACGGCACCACGCACGACACCCCAAAGCCTCCTAACACAAAGCCCAGCCCCGCCCACAGCGGCGTTGGAAAAGCGGCCGCCAGTAGCAGGCCGGTGCTCATCAGCACGCCGCTGGCCAGCAGAATGGGCTTGATGCCGAAGCGGCCCACCAGCCAGTCGCCGAGGAAGCGGCCGGTGGTCATGGCCACCATAAACAGCGGGAAGCCGAGCGGAGCAATGGATTTGGGCGCGTGCACGGCCTGGGCAAAGTACACGCCGCTCCAGTCGTAGAACGTGCCCTCGCAGGCCATCGACGCGAATGTGATAAGGCCGAACTTGAGCACGGTTTTGTCGGGCCAGGAAAACGGCGACTTGGCCGCTGGCGCCGGCGGCAGGGCCAGGCTGCCCGGAAAGAACGCCAGCGCCAAGCCGGTGAGCACCACCGATACGCTCACAAAGTGAAAGCTGATGGGCACGTCGTTTCGGATGAGCAGACCGCCCAGCCCGGCCGCGGCAAAGCCCGCCACGCTCCAGATACCGTGAAACGTGGCGATGATGGAACGGTCGTACAGTGCCTGCAGGCCTACCGATTGGGCATTGACAGACAGGTTGAGCAGGTTGCGCGAGCAGCCGAAGCAAAACAGGAGCACCGCCAGCTGCCAGGTGTGCTCGGCAAAGCCCAGCAAGCCCAGCGCCAGGTTGTAGAGCACCGCCCCCGCCATCATTACCTGCCGGCTGCTGAAGCGCTGCAACAGCTTACCCGTGACGGTCAGGGTAAGCATGAGGCCGGCAGGAAGGGCCAGGAGCACGGCCCCAAGCTGAGCTTCGTTGAGCCCCAGCCGGTGCTGAATGGTGGGAATGCGCGAGGCCCAGGTAGCGAAGCCAAACCCCGAAACGAAGAAAAACAGCGCAATCGCAATGCGCGCCCGGGTAGGAGGCACGCGGGGAGCAACCAATACTTGACTCATAGAATACGGCAGGCCCGGTTACCCGACGGCCGAAAAATTGGGCCCAGTAATTGGGCCAGCTAATGCTCGATATGGACACAGCAGGAAGCCTAATAGAATTTCCTGCCTGGATATAAAAGGTCGGTTAGACGAATAGCAGGCCGCTCTGGTTACCCTCGCTCCCGTATTGTGGCGCTAAGAACTGACGGACGGCGCCGGAATAGCGCCTTATTTTGTCTCATGCCTCCCCTGCCCCGACGTACGCTGCCGCTGCTCTACGCCATTATCCTGCTCGATGTGGTGGTGGGCGCGGCCGTTGGGCCGGTGTTGCCGGAATTTGTGCGGGGGCTGCCCCAGCCGCAGCTGTGGCTGTCGGTGGGCACGGGGGTGTTTCTGGGCATGCAGCTCTTCTCCTCGCCGCTGCTGGGGCGGCTCAGCGACGGCTACGGGCGGCGGCCCATCTTCATACTGTCGGCCGTGGGCACGCTGGTAGCCAACTGCCTGCTGCTGCCGGTGCGCGCCGGGCTGTACTTCGCCAACCGCGTGTCCGACGGCCTCACCAACGGCATGTACGCCACGGCCCGCTCGGCCATCACCGATATGTCGCCGCCCGAGCGCCTGTTTCGAAACCTCGGCATCGAGGGGGCCATTATTTCGCTGGGCTTCGTGCTGGGGCCCATGGCGGCCGGGGTGTTGCTGCTGGTGGTGCAGGTGCCGGCACAGCAGCAAGCGGGCTACGTTATTGGCTTGGCCGTAGCCCTGGCCGCCCTCAACGTGCTGCTGAGCTTCTGGCTGCCCGAAACCCACCGGCAGCGCAACGGTGTGCGCGGCGCCGAGCTGCGCGCCGAGCTCGGGCTGGCCATCAACCCGCTCACGCTCTGGGCCCGGCTGCAAGCAAAAAACGCCAGCAACCCCGGCGTCCGGCGCATTGTGCTCACGCAGGTGGCCCTTACGCTGAGCACGGGCTATTATTTCTATTTTGTGCCGTTTGTGAGCTTGGGCGAATTGCAGCTCGATGCCCGCCAGATTTCCTACCTGTTCATGTACTTCGGTGGGCTGAGCATTGTGCTCAACTACGGGTTCTACACTTACCTGGCCGACCGGCTCAACCAGCGCCGCGCCATCGTGTGGCTGGCGGCACTGGGCACGCCGGTGCTCCTTGGCTACGGCTTGGTGGGCACGTCTAAAACGGCGTTTTATGTGCTGCTCACGCTGGACTGCCTCACCCTTTCGCTGATTCAGGGGTTGCTGGAGGGCCGGCTGGCTCGCCGCACCACCGAGGCCGACCGCGGCGAGATATTCGGGCTCAACCAGGCCTTTCAGGCGTTGGCGAGTTTCGCCACGGCCGTAGTTTTCGGGGGCCTGTCAGTGCTGGATTTGCGGCTGCCGTGGGCGTGGTTTGCGCTGTGCCTGGCGGCGGTGGCGTGGCTGGCCGCGCGCCGGGAGCACGCCGTACCGGCAGCGGAGCAAAGCGCGCACTAACCGGCCCGAAAACCTCGCCGTACATTCTGAGTTGTACCCTAGCTTCTAATTACCGCTCCCTGCTTTGATAACCCTCCTCGTCGGCACGAACCGGCCCAACTCGCGCGCCCGCCGCATTGCCAATTACTACAGCACGCTTCTGACCGACCTAGGCGCCGAGAGCCAAATCCTGGACCTTGCCGAGTTGCCCGTCGATTTTATCGTGTCGGCCCTCTACGAGAACGTGGGCACCAACCCGGCTTTCAACAGCCTGGCTCGCATGCTGGATGCGGGCAGCAAGCTGGTCATCATCACCCCGGAATACAACGCCTCTTTCCCCGGCGTGCTCAAGGCCTTTATCGACGGCCTCCCGTATCCGGGCGGCATTCGGGGCAAGAAGGCGGCTCTTATTGGGCTGAGCAACGGCGGCCAGGGCGGCCTGCTGGCCATGACCCACCTCACCGACATCCTGATGTACCTCGGCACGGCCGTGCTGCCCCAGCGCGTGCGCCTGCCCTTCATCAACCAGGATTTAAACCAGGATGACGGGCTGAACAACGACCTTTCCCGCCAGCTCCTGCAAGAGCAAGCCGAAGCTTTGCTCGCCTTTTAGCTCAATTTGTTGAGCTAAGAGGCTGTTTAAGTTAATCGGGCAAGTCGGCGAATGTTGGCGAGGTAGAGCCAAGCGTTGGCGTGGGTGGTTTTGCGCTCGTAGTCTTTGGCCAAGCGACGGTTGGTGCCGGCCCAGGCGATGCTGCGCTCGACCACCCAGCGCTTGGCGTGGATGAAAAAGCGGCCTTTCTCGGCCACCACGCCCGTGGGCACTAGGGCCTGCACGCCCCGGCGGCCCAAGTGCCGGCGGAAGCCGGCGCCAAACCCACCGTCCACGAACACGGTCCGCAGCCGGTCGAGCAGTTCGTTGCCCAGCGCCAGCGCGTCCCATAGCCGGGCGGCCGTGGCCCCGTCGTGGCAGGCCGCCGCGACGACCCAACTGGCCAGCAGGTTGCCCGCCGTATCGACCAAAAAGAAGCGTTTGCGGCCTTTAACGCGCTTGCCCGCGTCGTAGCCCACGCGCTCCGTGCTGGTGGCCGTGTTCTTCACGCTCTGGCTGTCAAGGACCGCCGCCGTGGGCTGCGCGCTTTTTTCGCGCTCCCGGGCGGCAATCGTCAGGCAGCCGCTGACCCGCGCCCACGTGCCGTCGGCCGTCCACTTGGTGAAATAGTAGTACACCGTCGGCCAGGGCGGCAAATCGGCGGGCACGTCCCGCCACACGCTCCCGTTCTTGAGCACGTAGAAAATGCCATTGACCACTGCCTGCAACGGCCACTTACTCGTGCGCCGCACCACCAACAGCGGCGCTAACCGCTGCCATTGTCGCTCCGTTAAATCCGAGCTGTAACGCTTTGTTTGCATCAAACAAAGCTAAAATGCCCCGTTTAACTCAAACAGCTTCTAAGAGAATCTTTGCCCGCTACTAAAAAGCTGTTTACGTTATTTATCCGGATGGCTGAACAGAGTAGAGACGCAATATTTTGCGTCTCGTCGTTGAACGATGACGGCCCTACGACACCCGAACGGAGCCCACGACGAGACGCAAGATATTGCGTCTCTACCTCATTCTGGTTCCTGTAAATACTGACGGAAACAGCTTTTCAGCAAAGCAACCCGCGCTTTCCTGCAAGGCTATGCGTTGGGCTGGGCTGCTGCGTTGCGGGCGGCCATGCGCCGGAACATGGGCTTGAGCAGAAAGTACAGCACCGCCACCACCGGAATGGAGCCGAGCAGCCAGATGGTCATGGCGCCCACTTCGGCGCGCCACAGCAGCTGCAGGGCGCCCCGCCAGTCGCTGGCAAACAGGTGCCGGATGTGGGCTATGGTCAGCTCGTTTTCCTGGGTGTTGCCCATAAGACGGGCGCCTTGCCGCAGCAACGGAATGATGATGAGCAGCTGCAGCGGCGTCATCAGGTGGCTCACCAGGCGAAGGGCCGCCACGTTGAGCCGCAGGCGCACGGCCGCCAGCGCCGCCACCGTGGTAATGGCCCCCATCAGCGGAATGGCGCCAATGACCACGCCCAACGCCACGGTGAGCGCCAGCTGCTGCGGCGACAACCCCTGGCGCAGCATGCCCAGCAGCGGGCCGAGCACACGGCGGCGCAGCCAACTGGCCGGCGCTGGTACGACCTCGGTGGTTTCGGAAACGGGCGGGAGGGGCGACGTGGGCATAGTGGAGGCCGGAGCCGGCGCCCCGTATCTTCGCCGGGCGCGGCCTGCGACAAGCACAATGCTCTAAGTGGCCGCCCCGGCTTTTTTGCTGATGACAAAAGTAACCCCGCCCGCTGAGTTGCCCGGACCCTGGTGGCGCGAACTCCCCATCCTGCTGCACCGCGCCGGCCGCGAGCCTGGGCGCCAACGACCCGCTCCGCCTGGGGGCGGCCACGGCGTTTTTCACCTCGTTTGCGCTGCCGCCCATCCTCATCATCCTCATCGAGGCGCTCAGCTCGCTCTACCCCGCCTCGCTGGTGCGCGTGATGCTGCTGGCCAAAATCAGCGACTTGCTGGGCGCATCGGCGGCCGGGCTGGTGACCCAGATTGTGCAAAACGTGGCCGACCCCGAGCGCAGCCGCCTCGTGACGTGGGTCGGCTTCGTGTTTTTGCTGTTTGTAGCCACCACGCTGTTCACCATTATTCAGCATTCGCTGAATCAGCTGTGGCAAATCCGGCCGCGGCGCGACTCGGGCCAGTTCTCGCAGGCGCTGCGGGAGCGGCTGCGCTCAGCGGGGATTTTGGTGGCCACGGCGTTTCTGT
This sequence comes from Hymenobacter humi, assembly GCF_042665855.1. Lineage (NCBI taxonomy): Bacteria > Pseudomonadati > Bacteroidota > Cytophagia > Cytophagales > Hymenobacteraceae > Hymenobacter > Hymenobacter humi. The sequence continues at coordinate 3,872,313 of NZ_JBHTEK010000001.1, forward strand.
CCCTGCTGGCCTTTGCCGCCGATGCCGCCCTGGGCCTCTTCGCCACTGCCATCCACGATTTCGACGCGACCTTCGTGTACTACCTCGTGCGCGGCCTGAATGCCCTGGTGGGCTGGATAATTCTGGCGGCGTGGTTTGCCGCCACCTTTCGCACCCTGAGCCTGGCCAAAGTGCCCTGGCGGGCCGTCACACGCGGGGCGGCGCTCACGGCCGTGCTCATCAGCCTGGGCGAGCCTGGTTTTGGGCAAGCTACTGGTGGCCCGCGACCTGGGCCCGGTGTACGGCCCGGCTTCCAGCCTGGTGCTGGTGCTGCTGTTCGTGTTCTACTCGGCCATGATTTTCTACTTCGGCGCCGCCTTCACCAAGGCATATGCCCACCGAATTGGGCTGGATATTCGGCCCAAGAAAACCGCCGTGCGCTACCGCCTGGTGAACGTGGCCGAGGGCGAAGCCGGGTACTGACGCTTGCGCTTAATTAGGAATGAGGAATGAAGAATTGGGCCAGGAATGGCGGACAACTCCCCTCCTTAGTTAAGGAGGGGATGTTCGAGCTTTAGCTCGAACGGGGGTGGTTGCATTCGTTGAACGACACCCGAACGAGTTGAGCTGGAGTCGTTCTGCCGCCAGTTGTTCGGGTGTCGTTCAACGAGGGCAACCACCCCACCAACTTGGCAGTTGAGCGTCCCCTCCTCAACTGAGGAGGGGAGTTGTCCGCCCATTCCTCATTCCTCATTCAGCTAAACCTTCATTCCTAATTGCGCGCAGCGCACCGTTTACCTTTGTGCGGTGCAAACTCCTGATACCTCCGCTGCTGGCGCCCCCCAGGCCCCCACCGCAACCAAAGCCGCCCTTCAATTCGCCGACTTCGCCCTCTCTCCCGCCCTGCTGGCGGGCGTGGCCGAACTAAACTTTACCCAGCCCACTGCCGTGCAGCGCTGGTGCTGGCCCCTGCCCTCGATGGGCAGGACGTGGCCGGCCAGGCGCCCACGGGCTCCGGCAAAACCGCTGCGTACGGCCTCGCTGTGCTGCAGCAGGTTGACCCCACCTCGGCCACGGTGCAGGCCGTGGTTCTGGTGCCCGCCCGCGAGCCTGGTGCTGCAGGTACGCGACGCCCTCAAGAGCCTGGGCAAACACATGCCCAACCTGCGCGTGGCCGGCTACTACGGCGGCCACGCCATGCGCGAAGAAGTGAAAGGCATGCAGCAGATGCCCCACGTGGTGGTGGCCACTCCCGGCCGCATGCTCGACCACCTGGAGCGCCGCACCATCATCCCCAACCGCCTGAAAGTGTTGGTGCTCGACGAAGCCGACAAGCTCCTTGAGCTGGGTTTCCAGGAAGAAATGGCCACCATCATCAGCCGTCTGCCGGTGCGCCGGCAGACGTTGCTGTTCTCGGCCACCATGCCGGATAAGGTGCTGACCCTCGTGCGCGAATACCTCACCAAGCCCCGCGTGATGAACGTGGGCGGCTCCAACGCCACCACCCTGCCCGAGAGCCTGGTGCTGCGCGGCCACGTGGTGAACGCCGCCGACCAGAAGCCCGCCGCCCTGTTTCACATCATCACCCAGCCAAACGCGGGCCGCTCGCTCGTCTTCGCCAACACCCGCGACCGGGTCGAGGAGCTGACCCGCTTCCTGAAAGGCCGCGGCCTGGCCGCCGAGGCGCTGCACGGCAAAATGCTGCAGCCCGAGCGCGACAAGTCCATGATGAAGCTGCGCAACGGCTCGGCCACCGTGCTGGTGGCCACCGACGTAGCCGCCCGCGGCCTCGACGTGAACGAGCTCGACACCGTGGTGCAGTTCGACCCGCCCCACGAGGCCGAGACCTTCCAGCATCGGGCCGGCCGCACGGCCCGCGCCGGCGCTGTGGGCACCGCGCACCTCATCGTGACGCCCTACGAGCAGCAGAAACTACAGAACTGGCCCTCGGCCAGTTCGGTGCAGTGGGCCGGCCTGCGCCCGCCGTCCTTGCCCAACGCCCTGCCCAAAGCCCCCGGCCCAGCACCGTGACCCTGCACATCTCGGCGGGCAAGCGTGAGAAAATCAGTGCCGGCGACCTCGTTGGCGCCTTCGTGAGCGTAGGCGGCATCGAGCGCGAGGCCGTGGGCCGCATCGAAGTATTCGACCACCACAGCTTCGTGGCCGTGCCCGAGGCCGTAGCCGAGGAAGTACTCGAGAAGATGCAGGGCGCCAAAGTGAAGGGCAAAAAAGTGAAAGTGGCCCTGATTCGTTAGTGCCGGAAGCCTCTCCTGAGCCTGAGAAGCTGCTGTTTATCTGCAGCCTGAACCGGTGGCGCAGCCCCACGGCCGAGCGCATTTTCGATAATCATCCGCACTACGAAGCGCGCTCGGCCGGTACCGAGCCGGGCGCTCGGGTGCGCGTGACGGCCGGCCACCTGGGTTGGGCCGACTTTATCTTTGTGATGGAGCGGCGGCACGCCGATAGGCTGCGCGAGAAGTTTGGGGAGGAGCTTGGCGGCAAGCGCGTGGTGGTGCTCCGCATTCCGGATAAGTACAGGTCTGGAGACAGCCAATTGGTGGCATTGCTGCAGCATAAGCTTGCGGAGCATCGGTCATTACTTTAGCTATTCAATAATAGCAGCGCATACATTCTTTCACCTTTCCATGCTCAAACACCTACTCCTTTTTCTACCGATTTTTGCTTTTTCTGCCCGCCAGGTCTCCGCGCAAGTCTATGAGCCGGGCATGCTGGTGCGCAGCAATGGCGACACCTTGCGAGGCGAAATTGAGAATGGCTTCTGGAATGAGCCGCCCACCCTGGTACGCTTCCGCCCTGCGCCGGGTAGCGCCAGCCAAGTATTTGAACCGAGCCAGGTGCGGGCGTTTAGCTTGCTAGGAGGCCGGTATTTTCGCTATGAAACCCTGCCCATCGACCAAGCAGCCGAAACGCAGCTTAAGCGGCTGCCCCTGGGTAATGCTGTTAACATTAAGACAGAATCGCTCTTAGCCGAGGTGCTGGTCGAAGGTCCTTGTACTTTGTTTCGCGTGGCTACGCTCGGCACCACTCATTTCCTGCTGTCACGCCCAGGCAAGGCTGTGCTCGACCTGAGTGAGCGAAAGTATCTTTCTACTGGCGCGAATGGTTTTACCTCCGTGGCCGATGGCAACAACTACCGCAGCCAGCTGGCGCTTTATTTTCTCGATTGCCCGGCCGCGGGCAAGGTGGCCGAAACATCAGGTTTTACTCCCCAAGCGCTGGTTGCAGTAGTACAGGCATACAACCAGCAATGCGACTCATCGCATCAGCCCGGCCGCAATTGGCTGAACCAGGCAGCGCCCGGCCGCGCTGTTTCCCTGCAAGGCGGCGTCCTGTTGGGCGGGCGCTATAACATCATCGAAAGCCCAACAGGCGGCCCTGGCTCCGACTGTTCCGACTGCCAGGTTCATCCGTTCGGAGGCCTCTATGCCGACTTATTCCTCCCCGGCCGTTCCACAGCGGTTTACGGCGAGCTTAGCCTGAGCAGTTTCCGCAACCGCGGGGCGCTGATTTCGGGAATTTTTCCGAATAGCTATTACGATTACAAAGGGTTGCTGGGCACCGCCCGAATAGGAATTCGACGCTTTGTATCGCTGCCCAATGAACAGAAACTCCTTTTTGGCATTGGCTTCGAGCGGAATATCGTGTGGCGGCCCACGGTTATCACCACCTCGGGACCGCCGGTAGTTCGCAACGAAGCTGACTTGACATTCCCTGCCCCTACGCTGCTCCCCAATCTGGGCGTGGGCTGGCGTAGCCGCCGCCTGACTATCAGCCTGGATGGTCAGTTGTACCAGTCCAATGATGCTTTAGATAGGAGCGTCATTGGGACAGGCGTTGGCATTCGACTTGGCACGTCCTACCGCCTGGGCCGCAACCCCGACGACGTCAAGCCCCGGCCTGCGGCCAGCCGTTAGCTCAACCTCTGGGACTATTGGCTAATTGAGCGAGCCATGCGCTACCTGTTTTCTCCGGTTGCTTAAGCGGCGCGAGAAGTTCGCGGATGCGATAGCGGGAAAGCGCATGGTGGTGCTCCACAATAGAGATAAATACGGGTTCGGAGACAGTCAATGTATGGCAAATGCGCCGGAGCCGAAGCTTGCAACGCATTTATCATAAATTCGCGACTGGTTTAACTGTACTTCTATGCTTCTACGCTTACTCATTGTTTTAATCGGATTTTCTTGTTGCTCGTTTCACGCCCTGGCTCAGGCATATGAGCCGGGCTTTTTGGTGCGCAGCAACGGCGACACGCTGCGGGGCGAAATTGAAAACGGCTTCTGGGTGGAGCCGCCCACGTTCATTCGGTACCGTCCCAACCCGCAGACTCCCGGTGAGCTTTTAAGCCGCGGCAGCTGCGGGCCGTCAGCTTCACCGGGGGCGCGCTTTTCGCTACGAAGGCCTGCCCATCGACCACGCGACCCGGTCGAAAGTTGGCAACCTGCCGTACGAGAACCGCCCCGATGTGCAGATGGATTCGGTGCTGGCCGAGGTGCTGGTCCACGGCGCCCTTTCGCTGGTGCAGGTGGCCTACCCGGAGCGGCCCGTACATTACCTGTTGCTGGCCCCCGGCCGGCCGCCCCTCGACCTGAGCGAGCGGAAATACCTGCGCCAGACGGTGGACCATGCCTGGCTGCTCACCGATGGCAACAACTACCGCGGCCAGGCTGGCGGTGTACTTTGGGCAGTGCCCGGCCGCCTACAGCGCGTCGCAGAAGGCGCCGTTCACCGCCAAAGGCCTATCCGATGTAGTGCAGGCCTACAATGAAGCGTGCGGGCCCACCGGCAAACCCGGCCGCAACTTGTTGGAGCTGGCTGCCCCGCGCCGCCGGGTAGCTTTAGTGGGCGGCGTGCTGGCCGGCGCCCGCTACAACCGCATCGAGAGCTTCTCGCTGCGCTACAAAGGAGAATGTGTGGACTGCCAGGTTCGCCCGTTTGCCGGGCTCTACGGCGAGCTGTTTCAGCCCGGCCGCACCGTGGCCCTCTACGGCGAATGGAGCTTGAGCCGGTTTCAAAGCAAAGGGGCGCAACGCTTGGGCTACAATGCAATGGGCGAAGAGGAGTTTAACGCTTTCAACTACCGCGCGTGGCTGAGCACGGTCCGCCTGGGGGTGCGCTACTTTGCCTCGCTGCCGCACGAGCAACAACTGCTGTTCGGCGCGGGCTACGAGCTCAACTTTGTGATGCGCCCGCAGGTAACCACCACCAGCGGGCCAACGGCCACGCCCAGTCGGGAAGAACTCTACTTTGCCTCCCCCACACTGCTGCCCAACTTCGGCGTGGGCTGGCGCCGCCAGCGGCTCACCCTGAGCCTCGACGGCCAGCTCTATTTCAGCAGCGACATGACCGATACCAATTCCCGTAGCAGCACCATGACCAGCGCCAGCCAGTTCGCCGGCGCGCTGTTCTTCGGTACCAACTTCGCCGCGCGCCTGGGCGTGGCTTACCGTCTGGGCCGCCACCCCGACGATGCCAAGCCCCGGCCGGCGGCCACCCGCTAGCTCAACTTCTCGGGCGTGGCACCGTTTAAGCGGCCCATGCCCTACCTCATTTCCCTGGTCGTGCTGGCGGCCATTCTCTACGCTTTTTACCGCTACGTAACTGCCGACTCCCGCCTTCGCGCCGAGGCGCTGGCCCAGGAGTTTCCGGCGGCCTGGCGGCAGATTCTGGCCGAGCGGGTGGCCTTCTACCTCTCCCTGACCAAGAACGAGAAGGTCAGGTTTGAGAAGCAGGTGCAGGTGTTTCTGGCCAGCACGCGCATCACCGGCGTGCAGACGGAAGTAGACGACACCACGCGCCTGCTCGTGGCGGCCTCGGCCCTGATTCCGGTATTTGGCTTTCCCGAATGGGAGTACGCCAACCTGGGCGAAGTTCTCATCGTGCCCGATGCCTGGAAGCTGGAAGGTGACCCCGATAAGGAAGTAAAACCGCTTGAGGGCGCTTTGCTCGGGTCGGTGCAGGGCTTCCAGAACCAGCACTATATGCGCTTGTCCAAAGCCTCGCTGGAGCAGGGCTTCCGCGACAGCCTGGACCGCCAGAACGTGGGCATCCACGAGTTTGCGCACATGCTGGACGAAGCCGACGGCGTGATTGACGGCGTGCCCAAAGCCGCCCTGCCACCCGAGCTGCTCCAGCCCTGGGCGGCCGTGATGAAGCGCGAAATTGAAGCCATCGAGGCAGGCAAGTCGGATATCAACCCCTACGCCGCCACCAACGAAGCCGAGTTCTTCGCCGTCGTCACGGAGTACTTTTTCGAGAAGCCCGAGAAGCTCCAGGAAAACCACCCCGAGCTGTACGAGCCTGCTGGGCCGCGCCTTCCGCCAAAACCCCAAAAGCGCTTCCTGCGCTTCGCCACCGACCCGCGCGAGTGGCTCAAGACCCTGCGCAGCCGCCGCAAGTTTGGCCGCAACGACCCGTGTCCCTGCGGCAGCGGCAAGAAGTACAAAGACTGCCACTTGAGCCAGGCGCAGGCGGCGTAGCGCGGTGTATGCACGGGCGTAGCGCTGGTTATGCAAGGCGGAGCCTTCTTGCCTCTGAACCTCACCCCCGGCCCCTCTCCAAAAGAGAGGGGAGCCACGGCGGCGCGCACGTAGCGCGGACTTTGTAGTCCGCGTCCGAGCCCACGACACGCGGACTACAAAGTCCGCGCTACTATCGGCTGGCTCCCCTCTCTTTTGGAGAGGGGCCGGGGTGAGGTTCTCCAGCTCTGCATGAGCGCAATTTATCATAAGGCCAAAATGCAGTAATCTTGCGGCATGAAAACGCCCTTGCTTTCCATTCTGGCGGCCGCCTCCTGGCCGCCTGCGCTCCCACCGCCAAAGCCCCCGTGGCCACCGCCCCGGAAACCACTGCCGCTCCCGCCGCCCCCGCTCTGCCCGACTATCGTGCTCAGGCCGAGCAGTTCCTGACGGCCTATAATGCCGAGTACGTGCGGCTTTACACCGCTTCCACCGAAGCCGAATGGCGTTCGAATACGCACATTGTACCCGGCGACACCAGCAACGCTGGCGCCACTACCCGCGCCAACCAGCGCATGGCCGCCTTCACCGGCAGCATCGAAAATATCCGGCAGTTGCGCGAGCTGCTTTCCCACAAAGCCGACCTCACCGACATCCAGACCAAGCAGCTGGAAACCGCGCTCTACAACGCCGCCAACAACCCGCAAACGGTGGCCGAGGTAGTGAAGCGCCGTATTCAGGCCGAAGCGGCCCAGACGGAAAAGCTCTACGGTTTCGATTACAAGTACGCCGGCAAGTCCGTCACCACCAACGACCTTGACGAGCTGCTGCGCAAGGAAACCAACCCGGCGAAGCGCCAGGCCGTGTGGGAAACCAGCAAAGCCATCGGCCCCACCTTGAAAGAAGGCCTGCTCAAACTGCGCGACCTGCGCAACCAGACCGTGCAGGCCCTCGGCTACCCCGATTACTTCACGTACCAGGCCAGCGACTACGGCCTGACCAGGGACGAAATGATGGCCCTGGTGCGCAAAATCAACACCGAACTGCGCCCGCTCTACCGCGAGCTGCACACCTACGCCCGCTACGAGCCTGGCCAAAAAGTATAAGGTGAAGCAAGTGCCCGACTACCTGCCCGCCCACTGGCTGCCCAACCGCTGGGGCCAGGATTGGGGCTCGATGGTGGACGTGAAAGGCCTGAACCTCGACGCCACGCTGGCCAAGAAAGGCGCCGAGTGGCAGGTGAAGCAGGGCGAGCGGTTCTACCAGAGCCTGGGCTTTCCGGCCCTGCCCGCGTCGTTCTACGAGAAGAGCAGCCTCTACCCGCTGCCCAAGGATGCGGGCTATAAGAAGAACAACCACGCCTCGGCCTGGCACATGGACCTGAACCAGGACCTGCGCAGCCTGATGAGCGTGGAGCCCAACACCGAGTGGTACGAAACCGCCCACCACGAGCCTGGGCCACATTTTCTACTACCAAACCTACTCCAACCCCGACGTGCCGCCGCTGCTCCGCCAGGGTGCCAACCGCGCCTACCACGAAGCCATTGGCTCAATGATGGGCCTGGCCGCGAAGCAAAAGCCCTTCTTGGCCGGCCTGGGTTTGATTGACCCCAAAACAAAAACCGACCAGACCCAGGAGCTGCTCAAAGAAGCGTTGAGCTACGTGGTGTTCATCCCGTTTGCCTCGGGCGTGATGAGCGAGTGGGAAAACAGCTTTTATGCCGACAACCTTTCGGCCGACCAGCTCAACGCCCGGTGGTGGGCCCTGTGCAAGCAGTACCAGGGCATGGTGCCGCCCACCACGCGCGGCGAAAACTACCTCGACCCCGCTACCAAAACGCACATCAACGACGACCCCGCGCAGTACTACGACTACGCCCTGAGCTACGTTATCCTGTTCCAGCTGCACGACCACATCGCCAAGAACATTCTCAAGCAGGACCCGCACGCCACCAACTACTACGGCAACAAAGAAGTGGGCAACTTCCTGCGCGATATCATGCGCCCCGGCTCCAGCCGCGACTGGCGCGTGGTGCTGAAGGAGAAAACCGGCGAAGACCTGTCAGCTCGCTCCATGGTCGACTACTTCCAGCCGCTGATGACCTACCTGAAAGCCCAGAACAAAGGCCGGAAATACACCATGTAATCAGCTAAATTTTCAGGCTTACCAGGCAAAGAAAAAGTCCAGCCGGGCGAGACAACATCTCGCCCGGCTGGACTTTTTCTTTGTAGTACTCGCTAGTAGTTAGACTCGCTGGCGGGCAGGTCAATTAGAATGAACTGAGAATCTTTGGCTGCCCGGATGTGCACCACGTGGTCGTCGGTCATCCGGGCCTGGTCGTTGGGCCCTAGTTCGGTGCCATTCACGAAAATGCTGCCTTCCTTCACGTAAATGAAGGTGAGGCGAATGGGGAAAGTCTTGAATTCGATTTCGTTGTCTTCGTTCAGGTTCGACCAGTAAACGGTGCTGTTCGAGTTCATGTACACCACGTCTTCGAGCACTTTCTGGCCGGTCACGAGGGGCACCAGGCTCGTTCTTGTTGCCGCTCAAAAAACCCAGGTCTTTCTGCTCGTAACTGGGGGCCAGGCCTTTCTGACCGGGAATAAACCAGAGCTGGTACAGGTGCAGGGGCTTGTCCTGGCGGTTGAACTCGGAGTGGGCCATGCCAGTGCCGGCGGTCATGCGCTGCACTTCGCCGGCTTTGATGGTCGTTTTGTTGCCCATCGTGTCCTGGTGCTGGATTTCGCCGTCGAGCACCAGCGTCACGATTTCCATCTCCGAGTGCGGGTGCTGCGGAAAGCCCGACTGCGGCCCTACGCTGTCGTCGTTGAACACCCGCAGCGGGCCAAATTGCAGGTTGTCGCGGTCGAAATAGTCGGCAAACGAAAACAGGAAATAGCTGTTGAGCCAATTGGCTGGGGCGGCGTGGTGGCGGTCGGCGGCGGAGATATACTTAAGCATAGAGCAGAAACAACGTGGTTGGCGTGAATGGCATACGCGCCAGCGCCCGTCTTAGTTAAGGCCCGCAAACAGCAAAGCCCTTCCGCGGGTACGGAAGGGCTTGCATAACAGAAAAAAGAACGATGCGAAGAACGTAATGAAGTGCGCAGTTGGGGAACCTCACCCCCGGCTGCGCACTCTTACTAAGCCTTCTTGAGCAGCGCCACTTGCTGCTGCAAGTCGAGCACGAGGCTGGCCACGCGCTCGAGCGAGAGCTCGGCGATGGGGAACGTGCTGCTGATGTAGCTCTTGGCTTCCCAGATTTCGAGCACGTCGTCCACGTTGATGTCGTAGGGCGAGAAGTTCGGGTTGTCGGAGTGCAGCACGAACATGGCGTTCGAGCGCAGTTTGTTGAAGACGCGCTTGAACACAATGCCGTCTTTGCTGCTCACCACGATGCACGGCGTGCCGTCCTTGATGGTGGCCCAATCTTCGACGTAGCGCCCCACAATCACGGTGCCGCTTGATATGGGCAGCATGGAATCGCCAGCGATTTCGAAGGCCCGGTACGTGCCCGACTGCGAGAGCATGGGCAGGCGGAACTTGGGCAGCACCTCGAGGTATTCGGGGTCGGCGTAGCCGTTGAGGTAGCCGGCAGCGGCCTTCTGGGGCACCAGGCTCAATGTTTTCGTTCTGGTCCTTGTCCACGGTCAGGGCCAGGATGCGGAGCTTGCCACCGGCGGGCGACGTGGGCGGGTCGGTGTCGTCTTCGCCGTTGCTGGCCGTGGCGGGCTCCTGCGCGCGCATGGCCCCAATGGCCTTAGCGTTCTTGCGTTTGCTAAAGTCGGTGGTCACCAGCTGGTCGAGCGTGATGCCGAACAGGCGCGACATGTTGACGAGCGTGGCGAGCCTGGGCTCGGCGCGGCCTTCTTCGTAGGCGCCCACCAGGGAACGTTTGATGCCGAGCTTGTCGGCCATCTGGGCCTGCGTGAGGGCCAATTCACGCCGGCAAAACTTGAGGTTGGTATTAATCATCGGGAAGGGCAGCAGCCGGGAATGGCGTTGGTCTCAACGCAGATTCGGCTGGTGAAGTTAGCAACGTAACCGCGAAGTTACTAATTCACTTAGCTAATATTTTTCTGCCCACCACTTTAGCGTTGAGGTATTTGCAAAACTTTTTGCTGCCTGCCGCCTTCCCTGCGCCTTGTTCGCCGGGCGGCAGCCCAGAACAGCTCAATTTCCAGCTTAATTCTGCCGCAAACGCATCAGCCTTTCAAACCCGCCAAAAACCGCCTATTGCCCCCGTAAGCGCTTGTGGTACAGCGCGGCCATACGCAGCTGGAAGTAGTCGTACTTCTCGCGCAAGTGGTCAAACAAGTCGCGCAGCGTGGGCTCACCACCGAGTTGGGCCCGGGCGGTAAATATTTCGGCCATTTCAGCGTCGCTCACAAAATCGTGAATGCGCAGCTCGCGGCCTTTGGCGTAGGCGTTGTAGAGGTGCGTTTTCACGGTGCTCAGGGCCAGGCCGCGGCGCTCGGCAATATCCTCGGGCGTGAGCCCCATCTGGTGAAACTGAATGGTGGCGTCTTCGGAGTCGCTCACGGGCTTATCCGCAGCGGCCACGGCTACGCGCGGGCGCGGCTCGTTGAACATGCTGTCCGAATCGGAAGGCACGTACTGCCCGCCGCCGTGCTCCAGAATCAGCTTGATGAAGGCCTCGCCGTAGGTCTCAAATTTCTTCATGCCCACGCCCGAAATGCCGAGCATGCCCACGCGGCTGATGGGCCGCTCGGCGGCCATTTCCTGCAACGTAGCGTCGGAAAACACCACGTAGGGCGGCACGCCCTGCTCGTCGGCAATGGCTTTGCGGAGCTTACGCAGCTTGTCAAACAGCTGGGCCTCGGGCGTGCCGATGGTGGCCGTGACGGCGGCCTTCTTGCCGGCGCGGGTGGGCTTCTCGGCTTTCTCGGCGGGCTGGAATTTGCGGAGCGGCAAGTTGAGCTGGCCTTTCAGCACCTGGTGGCCGCGCTCGGTGATTTTCAGGGCGTAGCCTTCCTCGTAGGCGATGTAGAACAGGCCGTCGTTCAGCATCTGGTGGATGTAGCTGTACCAGTCGAGGTACGGCAGGTCGCGGCCCGCGCCGTAGGTCTTAATCTGGTCGTAGCCGCCCTGCAGTACGGCCTGGTTGCGCATGCCGCGCAGGATGTCGATGAGCAGGTTGATGGCCACCCGCTCGCGGCTGCGGAACACCGCCGACAGGGCCTTTTGGGCAATCAGTGTGCCGTCGAACGTGGTGGGCGGGTTGCGGCAGATGTCGCAGTTGCCGCAGTCTTCGCCCAGCGTTTCGGAGAAGTAGTTGAGCAGGATTTTGCGGCGGCAGGAGGCGGCTTCGGCAAACTGCTGCATGCGCTCGAGTTTGGCCGTGTTGAGCTGGGCCTGGCGCGCGGGCACGTCCTTGGTCACCATCTCGCGCATCTGCATCACATCGGCAAAGCTGTAGAACAGGATGGCCGTGCTGGGGGCGCCGTCGCGGCCGGCGCGGCCGATTTCCTGGTAATAGCCCTCGATGTTTTTGGGCAGGTTGTAGTGCATCACCCAGCGCACGTTGCTCTTGTCGATGCCCATGCCGAAGGCGATGGTAGCCACAATCACCTGAATATCATCCTGCAAGAAAGCCTCCTGAGCCTTGCCCCGCTGCAGCGGCGTGAGGCCGGCGTGGTAATGCGCGGCCTTCACGCCCTTGGCCTGCAGCTTCTGCGAGATGGTTTCGCAGGTCTTGCGCGAGAGGCAGTAGATAATGCCGGGGTCCTGCGGGTGGCGGGCAATGTAGTCGAGCACCGAGCCCACCCGGTCTTGGCCCGGCCGCACCAATAGGTTGATGTTGGGCCGGTCGAAGCTGGACAAGAACACCTTGGGCTCGTGCAGGTTGAGCTGGGTTTTGATGTCGCGCTGCGTGAGGCGGTCGGCCGTAGCGGTGAGGGCCACAATGGGCGTGCTAGGGAAGTGCGTGCGCAGGGCGCCGAGCTGCGTGTATTCGGGCCGGAAATCGTGGCCCCAGGCTCGAAATACAGTGCGCCTCGTCAATAGCAAAAAGGCTGATATTAACCCGGTTTAGAAACTGCAGAAAGCCATCCGACAGTAGCTTTTCGGGGCTGACGTACAGAAGCTTCAAGTAGCCTCCTACGGCGGCCCGCGCAATGTCGTTGGCCTCGGCTTGCCCCACGCTGCTGTTGATGTAAGCTGCCGCAATGCCGTTGGCCTTCAGCGCCTCCACCTGGTCCTTCATCAGGGCGATGAGGGGCGACACCACGATGCACGTGCCCTCCGACACCACCGCTGGTATCTGAAAGCAGACCGACTTACCGCCGCCGGTGGGCATGAGCACTACGGTGTCCTTGCCGGCCAGAATATGCTGGATGATTTCGCCCTGCATGGGGCGGAAGTTGTCGTAGCCGTAATACCGTTTTAGGGCCTGGCGGGCAGCGGGCAGCAGGTCGGGCGTGGCGGTAGTAAGGGTGTCGGACATGGTATTCTGGGGAACCTCACCCCCGGCCCCCTCTCCAAAAAGAGGGGGAGCCAAGCGGGTATTCTAGTGTGTTGACTTTCAGATTTTCGGCAATGGTGGCAAGCACTTCATCCAATTGATTTAGCACTTGCTGGTTGGTGAAACGCAGTTCGCGGTAGCCTAATTCCTTTAGCGTGAAGGTACGGCCGACATCGTATTCAGACTGGTCTGGGGTAGCATGTATTTCACCGTCTAACTCAATGATTAGCTTAGCTTCAAGACAGATGAAATCAACAATAAAAAAGTTGATGGCATGCTGGCGTCGGAACTTAGCGCCCAACTTGGAGGCCCGTAGGTATTGCCAAAGCTTTTGCTCGGCTGGCGTAGGCTGCTTTCGGTTTTCGCGGGCGTAAGCTTTGGCTTTGTCCCAAGTGCGAACGGTAGTAGTGAAGATGTGCTCTTGTGGGCCGCCGAGCTTGCGGGTGGGCTCTTCCATATGGGAAAGTTAGGAAGCGCGTGGGAACCTCACCCCTGACCCCTCTCCAATAAAGAGGGGGCACCGGCTATGCACCTACGTTAGGCTCCCCTCTCTTTTGGAGAGGGGCCGGGGTGAGGTTCCCCGGCCCGGCGCTTACACCGCCTTCGGCTCCCGCCGCGACCCGCGGTACAGCTCGTACTTCAGCAAGCGGCAGTCAATCGGCCCGTTGTAGAGCGGCGTGCGGCGGGCTGTTTTGAGCCCAATGCTCTTGGCTGCTTCCAGATTTCCGGTGAACACGAAGGCATCGTAGCCCTGGAAGTTTGCCTTCAGCGCATCGCCGATGGTTTTGTAGAGCGCGGCCATTTCGGCCTCCTCCCCTATTCGCTCGCCGTAGGGCGGGTTGGTGATGACGATGCCGGGCTCCTGGTTTTTGGGGGCGTGGCGTCCTTCACGTCGCGCACCGAGAGGCGGATGCAGTCTTCCAGGCCGGCGGCGGTGATGTTGGAGGCGGCCATGTCGATGACCTTGGGGTCGAGGTCGGAGCCGGCGATGTAGGCCTGGGGCTCTTCGAGGCGCTGGGCCTTGGCTTCTTCGCGCACCTGGGTCCAGAGCTCGGAGTCGAAGTCGTACCAGTTTTCAAACCCAAACTTGCCTTGGTGAAACAGCCCGGGGGCGATGCGCTGGGCCAGCAGGCCGGCTTCGGTGAGGATGGTGGCCGAGCCGCACATGGGGTCGATGAGGGGCTTTTGCCATCCCAGCCCGAGAGCAGGACCAGGCCGGCGGCCAGCACTTCGTTCAGGGGCGCTTCGTTGGTGTGCTGGCGGTAGCCGCGGCGGTGCAGCGAGTCGCCGGCCGCGTCGAGGCTGAGGATGACTTCGTTTTCCGACATGCGCAGGTGCAGGCGGATGTCGGGATTGCGGGTGTCCACGTCGGGCCGGCTGCCGGTGCGCTCCCGGAACTGGTCCACGATGGCGTCTTTGGTGAGCTGGGCCACGAACAGCGAGTGCTCAAAAGTTGAGCGGTTCACCACCGCCGTGATGGCGAAGGTTTGACCGGGACCGATAAAATCAGCCCAATCGATGCGGCTCACTTCGCGGTACAGGCCTTTTTCGTCGGGGGCGTGGAAGGCGGCGAACGGACGCAGCAGGCGCATGGACAGCCGGCTCCACAAAGCCACTTCGTAAAGCAGGCGGTGGTCGCCGATAAACTCGACGGCGCGCGAGCCGATGTGCGTGATGTCGGCCCCGAGGTGGTAGAGCTCGTCGGCGAGCAATTCTTCCAGGCCGAACTGGGTGGTGGCGGTAAGGTGCATGGGGGCAAAGGTCGGGCTCCGGAAACAGAGTGCCACTTATTTCTACCTTTAGCCACCCAAAAACTCCCAACATGGCCACCGCCCCCATTACCACTCCTACCAACACCGCCGCACCCACCCGTTCCTACGCCGGGCCCATGCTGCTGATGACCACGCTGTTCTTCCTGTTCGGCGCCGTCACCAACTTCAACGACGTGCTGATGCCCTACCTCAAGGACATCTGCCAGCTCACCGACTTTCAGTCCACGGCCGTGCAGTTCGCCTTTTTCGGGGCGTATTTCCTGATGTCGCTGCCGGCGGGCTTTGTCCTGAAAAAATTGGGCTACCAGCGCGGCATCGTGGTGGGCCTGTTGGTGATGGCCGGCGGCGCGCTCCTCTTCATTCCGGCCGCTGATTCGCGGGCCTTCGGGTTGTTTTTGTCGGCGCTGGCGGTGCTGGGCGCGGGCATTACGCTGCTGCAGGTAGCGGCCAACCCTTACGTGTCGGTGCTTGGCGCGCCACGCAGCGCGGCGGCCCGGGTTAGCATTGTGGGTGTGGCCAACAACTTCGGCGGCAGCCTCTCCCCTCTCGTTGGCGGCCTGGTGCTGTTTGGCGGCTCAGTGGCCCTGAAGGCGCGGCTTGCGGCCCTGCCTCTGGCCCAACGCCTGGGCGAGGAAAGCCAGGCTGGTGAAAGCGCCTTACCTGGGGCTGGCGGCCTTCCTGGTGGTGCTGGCCGGCGTGTTCTTTTTCTGAAGCTGCCCGACATCGACGCCCTGCCCGAAGAAGAGATTCTGGAGCACCGCGCCGTAGCGGCGGGCCGCACCTCGGCCCTGAAATTCCCGCACCTGGTGCTGGGCATCGGCGCCATTTTCGTGTACGTGGGCGTCGAAGTTGGGCTGGGTTCCTTCCTCATTCGCTACGGCGAGTCGCAAGGTATTCAGCAGCTTTCGGCCTTCACCCAAAGCCTAGTGCGGGGGCTGAACGTGGCCACTAACTACGCGCTGGTGCTGTTTGGGCAAGAAGCCTCGCCCATCGACACCACGGCCGGCTTCACCAAGGCCGTGGGCGCGGTCATGGTGTCCTCGTACTGGTTCGGCTCGCTGGTGGGGCGTCTGGTGGGCATTCCGCTACTGCTCCGCTTCCATAACCGCGCGCTACTGGTGGCGGTGTGCGCGGCCGGCGCGGCCCTGGTGGGCGCCTCGCTGTTGAGCCACGGCGAAACGGCCCTGTGGCTCATCGTGCTCTGCGGCCTGATGAACTCCATCATGTGGCCCGTCATCTTCCCGCTAGCAATCACCGGCTTGGGCCCGTTCACCAAGCAAGGGTCCTCTTACCTGATTATGGCCATTGTGGGCGGCGCCATCATCCCGCCGCTCATGGGCTGGCTCGCTACTAATGGTGGTGGGTTGCATGTCGCATTTGTGGTGCCCATGCTGTGCTACCTGTACCTGCTGTTCTACGCGCTGAGCGGCTACCGCGTGCGCTAACAGTCTTTAGCTCAATTTCGTAGTCAATGTGCAGGTTACGCCTCACCCCCGGCCCCGGTTCGCTTGATGAGCAAAGTCGGGGCCGGGGGTGAGGCCAATTGAGTACACGGACCTTAAAACCACTCTAAAATAGAGCTACTTACAGCTCCCGCAGGTACTCAGGCGGCACATGGTCTGTTAGCCACACGCCGTTGCCGGACTGATAGAAAACGCCCCCGGCTTCGTGCAGGGCTTTGGCATCAATAACGAAGAGCACGGGCCGGCCCCGCCTTGCGCCCACGCGACGGGCCGTTTCCTCATCGGGCGAAAGGTGCACGTGGTGGCGTTTCATTCTGTGCAGGCCTTCGTGCCGAATAGCCGGCACCGCGGCGGAAGCCGTACCGTGGTAAAGCACTTCTGGTGGCTCAACTGGCGCAAGCTGCAAGTCCACGGCTACGCTGTGGCCTTGCTGCGCCCGAACTCGCTCGCCGCTGGCATCGAAGGCAAAGCGCTGCTTGTCGCTGCCGGCTACCAGGCTGGGCTAACTGCTCCCGGCTGATGCGGCCGCCGTGCGCGGCGCAAGCGGCCAACAGTTCGTCAACATCTACCCAGCCGCCTTCCTGCAGCTGCAGGCCAATAGCCCCGGGCGCGTGGCGCAGGTGGCGGCTCAGATACTTGCTCAGGCGGATGGCTTGCTTGGAGTCCATAATTGAAAGGTTGTACCGAAGCGGCGGCCCTTACGCCCGAGGCTAGTGGCGTCGCTCCTACCTTTACGGCATGATGCCCGCCCTCGAACAACACGTTTCCCTCCGCCCTTACAATACCTTCGGCCTCGACGTGCAGGCCCGCTACTTTGCCCGCTTCGCCTCGGCCGACGAGCTGCGCGAGCTGCTGCAGCGGCCCGAAGTGCAGGCCTCGGAAAAACTCATCCTCGGCGGCGGCTCCAACCTGCTGTTCACCCAGAACTTCAACGGCGTGGTGCTCAAAAATGAAATCCGCGGCCTGGAAATCATCAGCGAAGACGCCGATACCCACACGGCCCTGGTGCGCGCCGGCGCCGGCGAGAGCTGGCACGGCCTCGTCGAATACGCTCTCGACCAGAACCTGAGCGGCATCGAAAACCTCTCGCTCATCCCCGGCACGGTGGGCGCGGCCCCGCTCCAGAACATCGGCGCCTACGGGGCCGAGCTGCGCGACACCTTCGACCACCTCGAAGCCGTTGAGCTGGCCACTGGCGAGTTGCGCGTGTTCACGGCCGGCGAGTGCGGCTTCGGCTACCGCGAGAGCGTGTTCAAAAACACCCTCAAAAACCAGTTCGTGGTGACGGCCGTGGTGCTGCGCCTGCACCGCCAGGCCCGGCCCAACGTGCGCTACGGCGCCATCACCGAAACGCTGGCCGAGCTCGGCATCGGGGGCGAGCCCACGCCGCAGGACGTAAGCCGGGCCGTGGTGCACATCCGCCGCTCCAAGCTGCCCGACCCGGCCCAAATTGGCAACGCGGGCTCCTT
The DNA here is from genome assembly GCF_042665855.1 of Hymenobacter humi. Classification (NCBI taxonomy): domain Bacteria; kingdom Pseudomonadati; phylum Bacteroidota; class Cytophagia; order Cytophagales; family Hymenobacteraceae; genus Hymenobacter; species Hymenobacter humi. The sequence goes on from NZ_JBHTEK010000001.1 coordinate 3,889,957, forward strand.
TTTCAAAAATCCGGAGATATCCCAGGACAAGTTCGACCACCTCAAAAGCCAGTACCCCGAGCTGCCCGGCTACCCCGTGCCCGGCGGCGTGAAGGTGCCCGCCGGCTGGCTTATCGAGCGGGCTGGCTGGAAGGGACTCCGCCGCGGCCCCGGCGCCGGCACCCACGGCGTGCACGACCGGCAGGCCCTGGTGCTGGTGCACCACGGCGGCGCCACCGGCAACGACCTGCGCCAGGCGGCCGAGGAGATAATCTCGTCCGTACGGCAGCAGTTCGGCATCGACCTGCATCCGGAAGTTAATATTATCTGATTTAGCATCACCGGGGCTTAGCTCAATATTAATGGGGCTAACCCGCTGAAAATGGAGAATTTGTTCTCAACTTTGCAATAGCGGCCCTACCCGGGTCTGCCTATTTTGCAATTTCAAACGATGAACAAACTGCTTTTGCTGGCTGCTCTGTTTCCCGGTGTTTCCGCGGTGGCCTTGGGCGCTGAGCCAGGCAACCCCGGTAGCCCCCAGGTACTCACTGTGAAGGCCGCCCGCGCCCTGAGCCCCGGCACCGCCGTCACCATCCGGGCCGTGGTGCTGAACGGCGCCGAGCTCGGCAACATCCGCTACGTGCAGGATGGCGAAGCGGGCCTGGCCCTCTACGCCCAGCCCACCAAGCTGCCCGGCTACGGCGAATTGCGGGCCGGCGACAGCATTCAGGTAACTGGCCAGCTGAAAGTCTACAACGGCTTGCTGGAAATGGACCCCATTGTCTCGGTGCGCAAGCTGGCCGGCGGGGTGCGCCTGCGCCCCGTTCAGGTGCCCGCGGCCCAGGCTACTGCCGCCTTCTCCGAAGCCAACGAAGGCCGCCTGCTGGAAATAAAAGGGGTTTCGCGCCTGGCCACCTCCACCGGGGCGCCGGCCACCGCCCTGAGCGGCAACACCAACTACCTGCTCGACGCAGTGCCCGGCGCCATCCTGCGGGTAGGCGCCGCCAGCACCGGCCCCGAAGGCTTGGTAAACGCCACCCCACCCACCACCGAAACCTTCGACGTGCGCGGCATCCTGACCCAATTCGCGCCGGGCGGCGCGGAGGCTACCGCCTGCTGCCCCGCCTGGCGTCCGACCTGGTGCCGGCGCGCTCGAAAGACCCCATAACCGGAGATACGCACAGCGCCACCGAAACGGGAGCGCCAGCCAGCAACAAGCGCACTCGCCCAGGCACCAAGAACTAAGTATCTGTATGGCAATGGTTGAACCTTCCTTCCCGTCATGCAGAGCCGAGCGAAGCATCTCTACCTAGTAAGTAAACTCTATCATCTGTCATGCTGAGGCACGAAGCATCTTATCACGGCTCAACGATTCGTTCATGCGTGACAAGGTCCTTCGCTCTGCTCAGGATGACAGACGGTTAGGTAACTAACACACGCGAGATGCTTGCCTTCGGCAACCTCCGGTTCGACTGCGCTCAGCATGACAATTCCCAAACACCCATTAAGCTTTTGCCTGGGCCCATTTGCCCGGCATGCAGCTGTATTGCAGCATCTTTGTAGTCCTGCTTTATTCCCTCGATTTCCCATCCTCACTATATTTTCTTCATGAAGAAATTTACTCTGTTGGCCTTGCTGGCGTGTGCTACCTCGTGGCATGCCGCCAAGGCCCAAACCACTCCCGCTGCTATTACCATCGCAGCGGCGCGGGCCCTGGCCCCGACCACCAACGGCACGGCCAGCGCTAATCCCGTGACGGTGCGCGGCATCGTCACCAACGGGGTTGAGCTAGGCTCCGGGGTGAGCATCATCCGCTACATTCAGGACGGCACGGCCGGTATCGGGGTGTACACCACCACGTCGGGCGCCCTGGCCTCGACCGTGAACAGCCTCGTGCCCGGCGACAGCGTTCAGGTAACCGGCAGCCTCAAGATGTTCCGGGGCCTGCTGGAAATTGACCCCGTAACCTCGGTGACGGTGCTGGCGGGCAACCGCAAGCTGCCCGCGCCGGTGGTGTTCAACTCGGCCAACTTCACAGATGCGTATGCTGAGAAGTACGAAGGCCAGTTGGTGCGCCTGAACGGGTTGAGCTCGGTTAATACCACGGGCGGCGCGCTCGTCACGTCGTTCACGGCCAATACCACTTATCGGCTCAACAACAACGCCACGCTGGTCACCTACGTCAACGCCAACTCCACGGGCCCCAACGGCCTGGTGGGCAAGCCCAGCCCCACCGGCACGTTCGACGTGGTGGGCGTGGTGAGCCAGTATGCCTCTACGTCCGCCGGCACCACCGGCGGCTACCAGCTGCTCAACCGCACCTACGCCGACTTCATCCAGGGCAGCACGCCCAACCTGACCTCGGCCCCGATGCCCACCAACATCAGCACCACGGGCTTCACGGTGAACTTTACGACCCAGAACTCGGGCGATTCGCAGATTAGCTACACCACGGTACCCGTGCCGGTAGGCGGCACTCCGCCCTCGGGCCAGCCTATTTTGGTGAACGGCACCGGAACGGGCACGCAGCACAGCGTGGTGCTCACCGGCCTGCAGCCGTCCACGGTGTACTACGTGCAGGCGATTTCGGTGAACTCCACCGGCCGCTCCGAGTCGCGCGTGACACCCATGATTACGGCCTCGCTCTCGTCGGGCCGCATGAAGACCTACTTCACCCGCCCCGTCGACAACACCCTGGCGCTGGCCAACAACGCCGCCGTGTACCTGCCTAGCGGCCACGTGGCCGACACCCTGGCCGCTTACATCGACAAGGCCAAGGAAACGCTCGACATCACCATTTATAACTGGAGCAGCTCCGTGATTGTGACGGCGGTGAACGCCGCCCACGCCCGCGGCGTGAAGGTGCGCGTCATCTACGAAGACGACAACTCGAACTTCAGCATCGCCAACCTGACCGCGGCCATTCCGCGCGTGGCCCGGCCTGCTGGCGGCACCACCAACACCACCAGCATCATGCACAACAAGTTTGTGGTGATTGATGCCAACAGCACCAATCCCAACGTGCCCATGGTGTGGACCGGCTCTACCAACTGGACTCCGGCCCAGCTCAGCACCGACCGCAACAACGTGATTACGGTGCAGGACCAGAGCCTGGCCCGCGTGTACACCATGGAGTTTGACGAAATGTGGGGCAGCGCGACCACTACGCCCGGCACCAGCCTGTTTGGCTCGCGCAAAACCGATAACACCCCGCACTACCTCGTCATCGGCGGCAAGCAGGTGGAATCGTGGTTCTCCCCACCGACAACGTGAATGCCCGCCTCATCGAAACCGTGAAAACGGCCGACTTCGACCTACACGTGCTCTCGATGCTCGTGACCCGCACCGACATCGGCCGCGCCATTGCCGACCAGGTAACGCTGCGCAACATCGGCCAGTGCTCCGACGGCCTCACCAACGACACCAGCGGCGTGGCCGGCTTCGTGTTCCGCAGCATCCGCACCGGCCTGGGCTCGCGCTACCTGCTCGACAAGCTCACCGGCATCATGCACCACAAAACGCTCATCGTGGACGCCAGCGCGCCCCAGTCGGACCCCACGGTGTTCGTAGGCTCGCACAACTGGACCGCCTCGGCTGACACCGAAAACGACGAAAACACCCTCGTTATCCACGACGCCCGCATCACAAACCAGTACTACCAGGAGTACGCCGCCCGCATCGCCGAGCAGAACCAGGGCATCACGGCCTGCCGCCTGGTGCTGTCCACCCGCACCGGTACCGTGCAGGCCAGCACCATGCAGGCCTACCCCAACCCCACCCGCGGCAGCTTCCAGCTGCACCTGGCCAGCACCACGGCCCGCACCACTACCATCGTGCTACGCGACGCCACCGGCCGCGTAGTGCTGGAGCGCACCAGCCCTACACCGGCACCGACCTGACGGTCGATGCGACCTCGCTGAAGTCGGGCCTATACATGGTACAGGTAACCACCCCCGAGGCAACGCAGGTTAGCCGCGTGGTGGTCGAATAACTGCTCAACTCTTAAGTCATAAAAAAGGCGGTTCCCGATTTGGGAGCCGCCTTTTTTATTTAGTAGAAGCATTCGAAAGGATTAATGCCCGTCATGCAGAGCGCAGCGAAGCATCTTTACCGCGCAACTATTCTAATCGTCTGTCATGCTTACGAAGTAAGCATCTTATCAGGTCAGAACCAATCGTTGAAGCGTGACAGGATGCTTCGCTCTGCTCAGCATGACAAACGATTAATTGAATTACTTCCCCGGTAAAGATGCTTCGCTGTACTCTGCATGACTTTCAGAAGGTGTTGTCAACTCTTTACTTCAGCACCGCAATGGTCACACCGTCCCCGCCCCTGTCGGCGTGCTCGTCGCCTACGCTGGCCACGGCGCGCTGCGAGCGCAGGTAGTCGCGCACCACCTGGCGGAGTACGCCGTTGCCGCGGCCGTGCAGGAACTTGATTTCGGGCATGCCCAGCATCACGGCGTCGTCGACGAAGCTCATGGTTTTGGTGAGGGCATCTTCGGCGCGCTCGCCGCGTAAGTCAAGCGTTGGGCTGAAACCGGCCATGCGGTCGGTGATGTTCACGCCGTTGCCGCCGCCGGAACTGCCGCCGCTGAGTTTCGACTTCTTCGCTTTAGCGGCCTGCTCCCGCTCGCGGATTTCGGCGCGGCCCAACTTCTCGAGCCTGGCTGAGCTTGGTCAGGGTTTTCATGCCACCGAACATGACTTCGGCGGTGTTGCCCTTCACGCTCACCACTTCGCCGTGGCCTTCCTGGCCAAACAGGGCCACTTTGTCGCCGGCCTGCAGGGCGCCGGCTTCGGCCCGCTCGCGGGTGGCTTTGGGCTTGGGTGGCTCAATTTGCAGCTCGGTGCGCACGAAGGTTTCCAGCTTCTCGCGGGCCTGCTTGTTGATTTCCTTGTCGGCTTGCCCGCGGCGGATTTCGCCAATGGTGGCCTCGATTTGCTGGTTGGTATTCACCAAGAGGGCCTTGGCCTGCTGCTTGGCGGTGCGCAGGGTTTCGAGGCGGGTGTCTTCGAGGTGCTGCTTGAGGTCGGTGTACTCCTGGGCGGCGCGCTTGAGGCGCTTTTCCGCTTTGGCAGCTTCGGCGGTGCGGGCTTCCAGCTCGGTTTTCTCTTTTTCGAGGCCTTCGAGCAGGCGGTCGTAGCGGATTTTGTCTTTGCCCACCAGCTGCGTGGCACGCTCCACTACGTCCTTGGGCAAGCCAATTTTACGGGCAATTTCGATGGCAAACGACGAGCCCGGCTTGCCCACTTCGAGGCGGTAGAGCGGCTGCAGCTTCTCGGGGTCGTAGCGCATGGCGCCGTTCACGAGGTGCGGCGTGCGCTCGGCAAAGTTCTTCAGGTTGGTGTAGTGCGTGGTGATGACGCCGTACACGCGGGCCTTGTTGAGCTGGTCGAGCACGGCTTCGGCGATGGCGCCGCCCAAGCTGGGCTCGGTGCCGGTACCAAATTCGTCAATTAACACCAAGCTTTTCTTGCCCGCCAGCATCATAAACTGCTTCATGGCCAGCAAGTGCGAGGAGTAGGTACTCAGGTCATTTTCCAGGCTTTGCTCGTCGCCAATGTCCAGGAAAATATCCTCGAACACCCCGGCTTCGGAGTTGTCGGCGCAGGGAATGAGCAGGCCCATCTGCAGCATAAACTGCACGAGACCCACCGTCTTGAGCGACACCGACTTGCCACCGGCATTGGGGCCGGAGATGACCAGAATGCGCTGCTCGTGGTTCAGGCTCGAGGTCGAGCGGGACCACTTCGCGGGGTCGCCGTTTTCGCGCTTGTGCTGGGCAAAAGCCAGCTGCAGCAGCGGGTGGCGCACGCCGTGCCACTTCAGCAGCGGCTTGTTGTGCATCACCGGCAGCTGGCAGTCGAGGCTTACGGCCAGCCGGGCCTTGGCACGAATGAAGTCGATGAGACCCAGGTAGGAATACGCCCGGCGCAAGTCCGGCAGGTGCGGGCGCAGCTGGTCGGTGAGGGCCGTGAGAATGCGAATCAGCTCGCGGTGATAGGCATTGTCGAGGTCCTTAATGTCGTTGTTGAGCTCAAAAACGGCTTCCGGCTCAATAAACACCGTTTGGCCCGAGGCCGACTCGTCGTGAATCAGGCCCTTCACCTTGCGCTTGTGCTCGGCAATGACCGGCAGCACCAGGCGCCCGCCCCGGATGGTGGGCTCGGCATCGCCGGGAATCCAGCCCTCATTTTTGGCGTGGCGCAGGATGCCGGCAATCTGCTTGCGCAATTGGCCCTGGCGCGCAATCAGCTCCTGCCGAATCTGGCGCAGCAGCGGCGAGGCGTCGTCGCGCACCAGGCCTTCGTCGTCCACCACTTTGTCCATGGCCGCCAGCAGGTTGCGGTCGACTTGCACCCCGATGCCCAGCAGGCGCAGCGTGGGGTACAGGCCGGGGTCGGCTTCGGTGAAGAACGTGAGGGCCTGGCGGATGGTCCGCAAGCTCATCTTCACCTCAAAAAACGCGGCTACGTCGAGGTAAGCCCCCGGCAGCGCGGCACGGGTGAGGTGGGCCTTGGGGTCGTAGTAGTGCGAGGCGGGGAAGTCGGCGCCCGAACGGAGCAGATAGGTAAATTCGTCGGCCTGTTGCAGCAGCTTCAGCAGGGGCTCGTGCTTGGTTTGGAACTCCATGCGGGCCACGTACTGCCGGCCCAGGGCGGAAAGGCAATTGGCTTCGAGCTGCTCGCGCAGGGTAGTGAAGCCGATTTTTTGTTCGAAGTGTTGGGGTAACAGCAAGTAAGTAGTCTTTCGATATTCAGGATAGGATGCGAAGGTAAACACCCGGTGGGCCCAGAAAGATTCGTTATTCAGGCCACGAATGTAGGTTTCCGCTAGGCTTTGTCGACTCCCGCGCCAAACAGCGCAAAGTCGTACTTCACCGGGTCGGTCGGGTCGAGCAAGCGCAGGTTGGCCGTAAGTTCCTCGGCGGCTTGCCAGTCTACCAGCTTGCGGGTGAGCAGGCCCAGCGGGCGGGCCTGGCGCTCCACGTGCAAATCGATGGGCATGATGAGGTCGGCCATCGACAGCTGGGTCCAAAGGCCAAAATCGACGCCGTGGCTGTCGCGGCGCACCAGCCAGCGCAGGTACATGTTCACGCGCTTGCAGGCCGAGCCGCGGGCCGGCGTGGCCACGTGCTTGCGGGTACGGCCGGGCGCATCGGGCAAGCTGAAAAATGCGGTGTGGAAATTCTCCAGCCGCTCGCGCTGCGTAGCGCCTTGCAGGAAAGCAGTTTCCAGCGAGTCGTACTGCCCGTAGTACCAGCGCAGCCAGTGCACGAAGTACAGCAGGTCGGTATCGCAGAAGGTGCGGTGGCAGAAGCCGAGCAGCCGCTTCAGGTCCTCGTCGTGGTGCTGGGTGATGAACTGGTACGGCGCGTCGTTCATGCGGCGCAGCAGCTCGTTGCACTTGTTGATGATGGTGGGCCGCTGCCCCCAGGCCAGCAGCGCCGCAAACAGCGCACTGATTTCCACGTCCTGCCGCTGCGTGAAGCGGTGCGGTATCTGGATGGGGTCGTTGGCGATGAACTCCGGGCGGTTGTACCGCTTGTATTGCGCATCAAGCTGCTCGCGAAGTTGGGCTATTTTCAAGGCTGGTGGCAGAGGGTGGTAAAGAAACAGGCTGGTTAAAAGAACGTCATGCTGAGCGAAGTCGAAGCATCTCGCGTGTGGTAGAAACTCAATCGATTGAATTACTTGAGCACGCGAGATGCTTCGACTTCGCTCAGCATGACGTTCAGTTTGCCGGGCAATGACGCTGGGCTGCTTACTGCGGAATGTAGTTGGTTTCAACCCGGAAGCGGGAATCGGCGGTGCCCAACTTCTGCATGGCTCGCGGCGAGAGGCGCACCAGAATGTTGTTGTTCTCGCCCGTATCGGGCAATTTACCGATGACACGCACGTACACCGACTGGCCGTTCATGCTGTTGCGCACCTGCATGATGGTGCCCACGGGCGCCGTTTTGTGCAGGGCCAGGTATTTATCGGTCACGCTTTTGTCGATGGGCGCACCCAGGCCGTTTTCCACCACACGAGCCAGTACTTCGCTGGCGCGGCTGGGGGTGCGCTCCTCTTTGTCGTTATCCTGCTTTTCGGCGGGCGCGGCGGGAGTTACCGTGGCTACCTGGGCGGGTTTGTCGGGCGCCGGGGCCGGGGTTTTAGCGGCCGGTTCGGGAGTTCTTTCGGGCTCGGCGGCGGCAGGCTTGGGAGCCGGCGCGGCAGCAGCTACCACAGGCGCACTTTCCGCAGCAGCTAGAATCAATTGCTGGCCCACGCGCACCTTCCCGTTGGCTGGGAGGCTGTTGAGCTTAATCAATTCCTCGGGCGTGAGTTGAAATCGCCGGGCAATGCCAAACAAGGTTTCGCCCTTGGCCACGGTATAGCGCGCCGGCACCGCGACCGCCGCCGAAGCAGGTGCCGCCGCGGTTACCACTGCAGGAGCTTTAGCAGCCGCCGGAGCAGCCGCACGGCCCGCAGCGGGGCGCGGCACGTACACTATTTGCCCGATGCCCAGGCCGTTTTTAATCTGGGGGTTGGCCGCGTTGAGCTGGTCGAGCGTCACTTTGTAGCGCCGCGACAGGGCCGACAAGGTTTCGCCGGCCGTGATGCGGTGCTTGACAAAGCGCTGGCCGCCGCGCACTTCCTGGCCAATAGAATCGTTGGGAGCCGCTTTCGAAGGGCTGCTTTTTCCGGGACCGGGGCCGCCGAGGGCCAATAATGTGAGAAGCGAGAGAATTACAGTCATAAAATACACCTTGCGAAATCCATACCACCCCCGCCCAGGGAACCAGCCTAGACGCTAGCAATGACAAAATAACGCAAAAACCGGCGGGGAATTGGCGCCCGGCGGTATTAAATAGCTCAGGTTAAGGAAAGGTCTCCTCTTTTATGTAGAAGGAATAATCTCGCCGAGGGAGCTCAGCAACGGGCAAGCGGGACCAGAGCGGCTGGCTCCGTTTGTGCTGGGCCCAACGCCCACAACCGCCTTATGGCCTTTCTTTGAGTTGGTTTTCGGTCTTTCTTTCGCTTGCTCTTCTTCGGTTATTATGGTCCTCGGCCTCATTCCTGCCCGTTTTGCTTCCACGCGCCTGCCCGGCAAACCGCTGGTTGACTTGGGCGGGCTCAGCATGATTCAGCGCGTGGTGCTGCAGGCCCGGCAGGCCAACCTGGCCCGCGTGGTGGTGGCCACCGACGACGAGCGAATCCGGCAGCACGTGCTGGACTTTGGGGGCGAGGCCGTGCTCACCCACCCCGACCACCCCAGCGGCACCGACCGCCTGTGGGAAGCTTTCCAACTGCTCGGCCAGCCCGCCGACGTGCATTGCATCGTGAATATTCAGGGCGACGAACCCTTCGTTCACCCCGCTCAAATCAATGCACTGGCCGATTTCTTCGCCGATGCCGCCACCGCCCCCGACATCGCCACGCTGGTGAAGCCGGTGGTGTCGGAAGAGGAATTGTTCAGCCCGCACCTGCCCAAAGTGGTGCTCAACCAGCAGGGCCAGGCCATGTATTTCAGCCGCCATCCCCTGCCCTACCAGCGCCAGCGCGGCACGGCCGAGTGGCTGGCCCACCACCGCTACCTGCGCCACCTGGGCCTGTACGCCTACAAGCCCAGCGTGCTCGAGCAGCTCACCCGGCTGCCCGTGTCGCCCCTCGAAGCGGCCGAAAGCCTCGAGCAGGCTGCGTTGGCTCGAAGCCGGCTTCCAGATTCGCTGTGCCCTGACGGAGCTCGACGCCTTTGGCATCGACACGCCCGAAGACGTGGAGAAGGCCCGGGCCCGGCTGGCGGTTTAGGCGTCGGCGCGTTTCACAATCTTTTCTTCGGGGCTGATTTCATGACGCTCGTCGCGCATTTCCTTGGAAAGGAAATAGTTGAGCGCCGTCCGGATAACGGCAATAGCGCCCAGCTTGCCAATCTGCTCCCAGCTCGGGGCAATGGCCGTGGAAAGAATATCGGCCCCCAGCTGAAACTCGAGCGCCAACGCCAGGTAGCGCGCCAGCGTGAGCCGAATGGCCGTGAAATCGGCGGTCTGGCGCTTGGCCACGGCCTTCACCAGCAGCCACCCCGCGCTGAGGATGCCCAGCGCAATAATGGTCGCGCCCACCGTTTCGATGCCCAGCTTGAGCCACTGCACACTCTGGATGACAGCGGTTTCGGCCTGCCCGTGCACCGACTCAACGTTGCGGGGAGCTTCGGGAAGGGAAATAAATTGGAGCATCGGGGCGGATTACGGGGTTCGGTAGGGCAATAAGCAGAAAATTGAGCCAGCCCAACTGCTGGAGTTGAGCGGACGGCAATCAGCCTCCAGCCTTTTTGGCCTTATAGCCTTCTTTCACCAGCACCTCCAGCACCTTGTCGCGGAAGTCGCCCTGCACCAGAATCTCGCCGTCTTTGGCATTGCCGCCAACCCCGCACTTGGTCTTGAGCAGCTTGCCCAGGGCCTGCAAATCGGCATCGGTGCCCACAAAGCCGGTGACGAGCGTGACCTGCTTGCCACCGCGCTGCTTCTTGTCGAGCTGCACGCGCAGCTGCTGCTGTTGGGCCGGCAGCGTAGTCGTCGCTGCGGGCTCGTTGGTTTGGTAGGAGAAGTCGGGGTTGGTGGAATACACCACGCCCTGCCGTTGGTTTTTATCAGCTTTCATAACCGCAAGAATAGTCACACATCAGGTAAGCAGCTCAATTACACGGCAACCGCCAAGGCCAGCGGCAGCAGCTCAACTTCAAACTCAGTGGCGTGCCCCAGGTAGTCGCCATCGACGTGAAAACCGATGGGCGCCCGGGCCGTGACGTGGCCCCGAGGCACCGAAAATACTCGGCCGCGTTGGATTGGGGCAGGTTGCCGAGGGCCATGCCCAGGCTCACCTTGAGGGCCCGCACCACGGGCAGCGCGTCAATCAAACACACGTCGAGCAGGCCATCGCGCAGGTCGGCGCGGGGCGCGATGTAGGCGTTGTTGCCGTATTGCGAGGCGTTGGCAAAGGCCAGCACGTAGCAATTGGTTTCTTCTATCCGGCCGTCCAGCTCAACGCGGACCGGCACGGGCCGATAAGAGCGGTACTCCCGCAGCGTGACGCGCAGGTAGGTGCTCAGGCCGCGTGAGCCAGCTTGGGCAAAGTGCTGGCTCACGTGCGCATCGAACCCCAGCCCGGCCGTGCAAAAGAAGGGGTGGCCGTTTATCACCCCCACGTCCATGCGGCTGAAGTCGGGCGTGGCCAGCCGGCGCAGCGCCGCGGGCAGGCCCAGCGGCACTTTGAGGTGGCGGGCTAGGCCGTTGCCGGAGCCCTGGGGCACGATGCCCAGGGCGGCCGTGGTGCCCAGCAGGCCGCGGCCCACTTCGTTGATGGTGCCGTCGCCCCCTATCGCTGCCACTACTTCAAACCCATCGGCCGCAGCCATGCGGGCCAGCTCCACGGCGTGCCCGGCGTACTCCGTGAGCCGGATTTCATAGTCGCCCTCGAGCGCACCGAAGTGCCGGGCAATCAGCGCCGGCATGTCGTGGTGGCGGCTGGGGCCGGCGGTGGGGTTGAGGATAAAGCAGGTTTTGGGCATGGGCAACGCCCAGCACGTGCTTGGCGATTGGAAAGTGTAAAAAGCACCCGGGCAGCAGGACGCGGTAGCCGCACAAAAAACGCCGCCCGCCCCGCCACGAGTGGCAAAGCGAGCGGCGTAGTTTACGGGCGCAGCAATTAACCGTTCATCTGCTCGCCGAGCTTCTGAATCAAGTCAGCCGTACGGGTCGAGTAGCCGAATTCGTTGTCGTACCAGCCGATAACCTTGGCCAGCGTGCCGTTGGCAGCGGTCAGCTCCGAGTCGAAAATGCAGCTGTGGGGGTTGCCCACGATGTCGATGCTCACGAGCGGGTCGGTGGCGTATTCGATAATGCCTTTCATGGGGCCTTCAGCCGCAGCCTTCAGGGCAGCGTTGATTTGCTCCTTGGTCACTTCCTTTTTCAGGATAACGGTCAGGTCGGTCATCGAGCCATCCGGAACGGGCACGCGCATGGCCAGGCCGTCGAGCTTGCCTTTCAGTTGGGGCAGCACCAGGCCTACAGCCTTGGCTGCGCCGGTGCTGGTGGGGATGATGCTGTAAGCGGCGGCGCGGGCGCGGCGCAGGTCCTTGTGGGGCGCATCCTGCAGGTTCTGGTCGGAGGTGTAGGCGTGCACCGTGGTGATGTAGCCTTTCTCAATGCCAAAGGCATCGTCCAGCACCTTGGCCATCGGGGCCAGGCAGTTGGTGGTGCAGCTGGCGTTGCTCAGGATGGTTTCTTTGCCGGTGAGGATGTCCTCGTTCACGCCGAGTACGACGGTGGGAATGTTGCCGGTAGCCGGGGCCGAAATCACCACTTTCTTGGCACCAGCCGTGATGTGCTGGCCGGCGCCGGCTTCGTCTACGAAGCGGCCGGTCGACTCGAGCACCACGTCCACGCCCATTTTGCCCCAGGGCAACAGCTTGGGGTCGCGCTCGGCCAGGGCGGCAATGCGCACGCCGTTCACGGTGAGGCTTTCCTCGTCGAAGCTCACGCTGCCATCGAAACGGCCGTGCACGGAGTCATACTTCAGCAGGTGAGCCAGCGTCTTGTTGTCGGTCAAGTCGTTGATAGCGACAATTTCTACGTTGTCGCGGCCCAGTAGCGACTTGAAAGTGAGACGGCCAATGCGGCCGAAGCCGTTGATGGCGACTTTGATTTTTGCCATTGGAAAACAGGAAAATAAGTGACTGGCTGCCACACTAGCAGCCGGTTGAAACGCGGGGCGAAGATAGCAGCCTAACGTTGGTTCGCTAATATCGTCTGATAGGAAAGCCTCTACGGATTCCCTCCCAATTCGTCTTACGCACCGGAAAGCGGCTTCTAATTCAAATGGACTTCCGAAATCCCCGAAATGAGCCGACCAGAAATTTTTATACCTGAAAAACAACACCCTTTGGTTGGCTCAGGACTTTTTTTGCACGCTGACTTGCACGGAAAGGTGCGCGCCGTATCTTTGCACCACCAAAACAAACACGGTCCGTTCGTCTAGGGGTTAGGACAGTAGATTTTCATTCTACCAACAGGGGTTCGATTCCCCTACGGACTACAAGAAAAGCCCTTCACGGTATCGTGAAGGGCTTTTTGCTTTATCGTAGTATCGCTGGAGTATCGGCACCCAAACAGAGGTTGGCAAAAGAGGGGTAATTGGGCCTGCCCGATTTGTTGCCTCAGCTACCTTGGTGCTAGAGTCGCTCAATTTCCTCTAATGTGGGTTTAACTCTATCCGAATCGGAAGCTGGAAAAAATTTGCCAGGATTTTTTTCGAATGCTCGCGTTTTGCCCCTACCCTTCCGACCTATGGGCTTTGCAGCCATTTCCAATCGCCAGACTGGAACCCGCATTTCACCTGGGGGCCTGGCAATATCATCTAAACCGACGGGGGAGGAAGAGGGGGCGGATACATCAACCTTAAAAGGCCCTAAAAAGCACCAAATAGGCCATTTTACACGCTTCACATAAGTTTGGTCCGTATGTATCATCGTTTCAAACGCTAGCAACATGTTTTTTGCGGTTCGTTACCTGCTAGCAGAAGCCACATAAGTAGCCATCACAGGTGCGAAAGGGTACCAGAAGGTACCGTAGAACAGCATTAAAGAACGCAGAAGGACCGCTACAACTCGTAACGGTCCTTTCATCTTGCATCCAGGGCAGAACTATACCGGTGCTTTCCGCAGGGTATCGTACACTCGCTTCAGCATCCATTCCTGAACCATGCCGCCGAAGTCCTTATCGGCGAACAGGCGGTTGAAGATGCCTTCGTTCTGGTCCCGGCGCTCCAAGAGGAACTGTCGGTACATGTCGTCAAAGCCGAACTTGAAGTTTTCGATGGTGTTGGACTGGGCCTGCTTACTGAGCAGCGCATTGGAGACTAGGTCCTTTTCTATCTGGTCGAATAGAAGCTTGTCGGCATCATCGAACTCGGTACCAAAGCGCTCGTTCAGGACGTGGATAATGGCCGATAGCCGCTCCTTTTCTTCCTTGGCGCGGCGTAGGCCCGCTTCGCTGGTAGGGTCTAGCTCGGCGGTCTGGTCCTTCTCGGGTTCGAGGTTGGTGGTGCCGATTTTTTGCAGGCGGTAGTACTCCAGGGCTACTTCGTCGTTCAGCACGAAGGTGTCACGGTCACGGCTGGCGGGGAGTTTGGTGAGCAGCAGGCGGCCGTAGGCGAAAAGCTTCTCCAGCTCGGCATCGGTGAACGGCATCACCTGGGAAAGGTAGGCGTAAAGGCGCGTAAAGCTGGTCAGGGTGTGCTTGAAGTCATCCTTCACCTCTTCGTCCACGATGTAGCCGTAGCGTTGCACAGCGGGGTCTAGAAAGCCATTTAGCTTGCCTTGGTCCGTAGGAGTCAGGGAGCTAGCAGACTTGAAGTACACCAATGCAAGGGCGTTGACCTCTTCGGTGTAGATAACGTTTTGTTGCTCCAGGCGGGCCTTGAGGTCGTAAAGCAAGTTCGGGTCCGGGCTTTCCTTCAGGTAAGTGACTTCGTAGTAGGGTTGGAAGGAATCCAGGATGGTTTCAAGGTCGTTAGCGAAGTCCAGCACGAAGGTGTCTTCCTTGCCGGGGCTGGTGCGGTTCAGGCGCGAGAGGGTTTGCACGGCCTTCACCCCGCTCAGTTTCTTATCTACGTACATGGTGTGCAGCAGGGGCTGGTCGAAGCCGGTCTGGTACTTATCGGCCACTAGCAGCACCTGGTAGTCGTCGGTAGCAAAGGCTTCGGGTAGCGCTTTTTCACCGATACCGCTGTTCATCTTTGGCTCGGTGTACTCCAGGCCGTGGTCGTCCACCACCTTGCCGCTGAAGGCCACCAGGGTCTTCATATCGGTGTAGCCTTTTTGCTTGATGTAGCGGTCAAACTCCTGCTTATAGCGTACAGCATGCAGGCGGGAACTTGTTACCACCATTGCTTTGGCCTTCCCTCCTATCTTGTGCCGTACCACCTGCCGAAAGTGTTCAACCATCACTTCGGTTTTCTGGGCCAGGTTGTGAGGATGAAGGCTCACGAAGCGGGCAATAGCCCCCGTGGCTTTCTTCTTGTTTAGCTCAGGGTCGTCATCGATAGCTTTGCTAACCCGGTAGTAGGTATCGTAGGTGGTGTAGTTGCGCAGCACGTCCAGGATGAAGCCCTCTTCAATGGCTTGGCGCATGCAATACAGGTGAAACGGTTTGTGCTTACCATCGGCGGTGGGCTGGCCGAATACCTGGAGCGTTTTGGGTTTGGGCGTGGCGGTGAAGGCGAAAAAGCTCAGGTTAGCTTGTTTACCGCGTGATTCCATCACCCGCCGGATGTTGTCCTCGGCCGTATCGTCCACGTTGGCGGTGTCGGCTTCGTCGGCGGCAGCTTGCTCCAGGGTGCGGCCGGTAAGTACCTGCTTCATCTTGGTGACGCCCTCCCCGCTCTGGGAGCTGTGGGCCTCATCTACTATCACGGCGTACTTACGCATGGGCAAGCCCGCAACCTTCTCCACCACGAAGGGAAACTTCTGAAGGGTGGTGATGATGATGTTGGTACCGGCCTGAAGAGCGGCGGCGAGCTGGGTGCTGTCCTTCTCTATCTTCTGAACAACTCCTTGCTTGTGTTCAAACTGATAAATGGTGTCCTGCAACTGCTGGTCCAGCACACGGCGGTCGGTGATGACGATGACTGAGTCGAACACGCGCTGGGCATCGGCGTTGTGCAGGCAGCTCAGGCGGTAGGCCAGCCAGGCAATGCTGTTGCTCTTGCCGCTTCCGGCCGAATGCTGAATCAGGTAGTTATGCCCAGCTCCTTGCCGGTGGGCATGACGCGCAAGGCGGCGCACGGCATCTAACTGGTGGTAGCGGGGGAAAATAAGACTGTGCTTCTCCAGTATTTTCCCCTCCAGGGTCTTCACCTTCTCGGTCTGGACATGGAGGAACCGGCCGACGATGTCGAGGAAGGTATCCTTGCTCAGCACATCTTCCCATAGGTAGGCGGTGCGGTAGCCCTGGGGGTTCACCGGGTTGCCCGCGCCGTTGCCGTTGCCTTTGTTGAAGGGCAAGAACCGCGTCTTGGTCCCTGCTAGCCGGGTCGTCATGTAGACTTCGTCGGGGTCTACGGCAAAATGTACCAGAGCACGGCGGCGGAACTGAAACAGCAATTCCTGCGGGTCCCGGTCGTTTTTGTACTGGTGCTTGGCATGGTTGACGGTCTGGCCGGTAAGGTGATTCTTCAGCTCCATCGTCACTAGGGGAATGCCGTTCAGGCTCAGCACCAGGTCCAGTGACTTCTTGTTTTGCTGGCTGTAATAAAGCTGGCGGGTAATGCCCAGCCGGTTCAAGCCGTATAGTCGCTCGGTGTCGGGGTTCAAATTGGTTTCCGGCTGGAAGTAGGCCAAGTGGTACTTCACGCCAAAGTCGGTGATGCCGTTGCGCAGCACGTCCAGTGGCCCGCGTAGCTCCAACTCCTTCTGGAGGCGCTGGAGCAACTTGCTAGCGGCCTGGCTGCCGTGGGCGTTCTCCGTCTTCTTCCAGGCCTGCGGCTGGGTAGTTTGCAAGAACTGAAGCACTTCGGCGGGGAACAACGCCGTTGCCGGGTCGTACCCATCGGCCGGAAGCACGGAGTAGCCGCCGTTGGTGGACAAATGATGTTCCAGGGCCTCTTCAAAGGCCTTTTCAGTGTGAATTACGGCGGGCATACCGGGTAGATTAGCCGAATAGTTCGGCGGTAATGGAAGCAGCAGGTTCGTATTGGCGCACGTCTACCTGGCCGGTAACGGCTTCGGCGATGAGAGCGGCGCGGTATTCTTGGAGGAGATTTATTTCCTTATTGATTGTTGAAACTGTCTCGGAAATACTGGCCTCTTTCGCACAAATGCGCTCCACTATGTAACGTTGCTCTGCATCCGGGGGAACTAGTATCTTAAACTCAGAAAATTGAGCCTGACTTAGCATTGGTACCGCCGTTGATGTGTTAAGCATGTCAACGATTTTAAGCACATAATTAGAGCGCAAGTACCAGTACAGAAATTCGCCATGTATGGTACTATCTTTCAGCAGGATGAGACTTGGATTTATTGTAGCAGGACCACTTAGCTCTTTGACATAGGCCACTTTACCAAGTGTGCCACGCTGGGCAACAATAACGTCGCCAACTTCAATCATGATTTCAGGTGACTCGTAATACT
Organism: Hymenobacter humi; assembly: GCF_042665855.1. Taxonomy (NCBI): domain Bacteria; kingdom Pseudomonadati; phylum Bacteroidota; class Cytophagia; order Cytophagales; family Hymenobacteraceae; genus Hymenobacter; species Hymenobacter humi. The sequence continues at coordinate 3,907,108 of NZ_JBHTEK010000001.1, forward strand.
TCTCCCAACTGATATAATCGGGATTGGAGACATCCATAATATTATTCCTGATGTGTTTACCTCCCACAGTTAGAGCGCCTTCACCAGGCCCAACTAAATCAGAAACCTGATAACCTTTGAAACCAACCCTGCCTTGTAAGCGGCACACATTTTTCAACCGCTTCACCTCCCAATGCGCGGGCACCTTGCCTAACCAATCAATCCCCGAGTCGCGCAGTGGTGCAGAGGCATTCAGGCCTTTGGTAACGGCGTGGTCGATGAGCGCTGCTCGCTCTTCCTGAAGCAGCGCAACCATCTGCTGCTTCTGGGTGATGAGTTGGTCTACCTGGGCGGTTTTGTCATCTAGGAAGCGCACGATGGAGCGTTGTTCTTCAACGGAAATCGGAAACCATACCGGCATGTTCCCAAGCTCGGTAGCAGTTATAGCTGGGTAACTGACGCCGGTAGAAAATGCAGAAATAGTATCTACAAATCCTTGATTGATAATTAAATAAAATAGAAACCTTTTGTCTACCTCGCTACGTGCAGTGAGGGTTGCAAATCCAGTGGATGCCACAAGGTCACTGATTTCAACTTCAACTTGTGCAATTGCCTTCAAGTAAGTTCTTACAGTGGAAATCAGTATATCGCCCTTACCGACTATTCTCCTGGCGCGTGAAGGAGACTCCTTAAAAGTTGTGGTATCGCCAGCGTAATCGATGTTACCCAACGTTACATTACCGATGTCTAGGTAACGAAAAGTGTATGTTTCATCAGTCGTCTCGGGCAGGGTTTTAGCATTTATATCTGCTATATGTTTCAGGCGGCTGAAGCCCCAGCCGGATGGAACTTCCTGCATCCATTCTATCCCTGTTGGCTTGTATACTTCGTAACGCTCCATTAGGCTTCAATTACTTGGTTCAACAACCCTTCCGTCTGCGTCTCTAGGCGCATGATGTCGGCGCGGATGTCCTGGAGCGACCTCAGTGGCTGGTACTCGTAGAAGTAGCGGGTGAAATTAATTTCGTAGCCCTCCTTGGTTTTTGTCTCGTCCAAGAAGGCATCCGGTACATGCGGAAATACCTCCCGCTTGAAGTAGGCATCGGCGTCCTCCAGCAACGGCACGTTCTCGAAGTCGCGCAGGCTACCATCGGCCTTGGGGTTGCCCTTCTTATCGGTAACGGGGCGGCCCTTGTCATCGCGCTGGGGTCGCTCCACGGTCAGGCGGCGGTAGCCAAAGGCCTCATTCGGGAATACTTTACAATGCTCACCATCCTGGAATTCTCCATATAGTTGAGTTATCTCAGCAAGTTGCCCCTCGGTGATGATGTTGCGTTTGTTGCCCAGGCTTCGGGTCATCTTCTGCGAAAAGCTAACGGCGTTGAGTAGTTGCACCTTGCCCTTGCGCTCCAGGGCCTTGCGGTTGGTCACAATCCAGATGTAAGTCGCGATGCCAGTGTTGTAGAATAATTGGTCCGGTAGGGCCACGATACCTTCCAACATGTCGCGCTCCAACAGCCAGCGGCGGATTTCGCTCTCGCCGCTACCAGCAGCACCGGAAAATAGTGGTGAACCGTTGAACACGATTGCGAGGCGGGTGCCCTCGGCCGTGTTCTTCATCTTGCTGGTCATGTGCTGCAAAAACAGCAGGGACCCATCGGAAATACGCGGTAGGCCCGCCCCGAATCGGCCTGCGTGGCCTAGCTTTTCATGCTCGGCCTTAATAACCTTCTCGGCCTTCTTCCATTCCACGCCAAAAGGCGGGTTGGACAGCACGTAGTCGAATTTGGCATCCGGTAGCTGGTCTTGGGTAAAGCTGTTACCAAGCTTGATGTTGTCGGCACGGTGTCCCTTGATGAGCATGTCGGCCTTGCAGATTGCGTAAGACTCAGGGTTCAGCTCCTGGCCGAATGCCTCCAACCGGGCTTCATCGTTAAGCTCGTGCAGGTACTCTTCCGCCACCGACAACATGCCACCAGTACCGCAAGCCGGGTCGTAGATGGTCTTCACGATGCCCTTCTTGGTCAGGATGTCGCGGTCCTGCAAGAACAACAGGTTTACCATCAGCCGGATTACTTCCCTAGGGGTAAAGTGTTCACCGGCGGTCTCGTTGCTACTTTCCGCGAACTTCCGAATCAACTCCTCAAAGATGTAGCCCATCGCCAGCGGCGAAACGGTTTTCGGGTGCAGGTCGATTTCCTGGAATTTCTTCAGCACCATGAAGAGCAAGTTAGCCGAATCCAGCTTTGTTATCTGGTGGTCGAACTCGAAATGCTCCAGGATTTCGCGGGCGTTCTGGGAGAAGCCGTTGATGTAGTGGCGCAGGTTAGCAGCCACGTTGTTGGGGTCACTTATCAGGCGCTCGAAGTCGAAAGGGCTGTGGTTATAGAAGCTTAGGCCGGACTTCTGATTCAGTACCATCTCGGCCATCTCGGGCGGCAAGTTGGCGGTGCGAGGGTACTCGGCTAGTACAGCGGCTTTGGTAGGTGCTAGCACTGAATCGAGTCGGCGTAGTACCGTTAGCGGCAGGATAACCTTGCCATAATCGGCCTGCTTATAATCACCACGTAGCAGGTCAGCCACGGCCCAGATGTGCGCGGCGTATTGTTTAAAATCCATTTTTTTATAATGCAAAAGGCCCCGATGGTAGTACGGGGCCTTGAAAGTACGCGGGTGCTAGCGAATAAGCAATTCAACGCTTCACGGCTACCGGCAGCATTTTCAATACAGGCAGTCTTCCTCCAGAAACGACAACTGGTCTTTTCGCGGCTGGCCCGGCATCCTGAACCTGGGGTCCAGAGGCTTATCTGTCCTTGAGAAGGTAAGCTTGGGGCTGCTAGCAAAGCTGAACCTAACCACCGAAAAGCTTCTCGTATCGAACCAATACCGTAGCGGCGGTTGGTGGCAGTAAGGACCTGGTCGGGATGAACAACTGCTACGGGCCATATATCAAAGGTAGACGTTGCGCTTGCTGGGGTTAATGCCTATCGGGGCCTATATATTTGCTGGGTATGATTTTCAACAATTTCTAATTCCAGCTTACCTTTTTAGATGAAAAGAGCTTTTACAACCAACCTCCTTTCGGCCGTGCTATTGTGTGTCAGCCTCGCTAGCTGCGGCGACAAAGAAGATGCGAAGCCCAAGGAACACGATGTTGAGGTACGTTTCCAGGCAACCGCTATACCTAGCAATTACACAGGCCAATGGTATGTAGAGGAAAACGACGGAAGCGGTGCTACCACTACATTCGCAACCAACCCCAACAGCACGGAATCACGCATCCACAAGGCTTCACGGGCTAAAGTCAAAGGCAATGAAATTGAGGCCATGGTTCGCTTGTCACCGGTAACATCCACGGCGACCCTTTCTGTCAGCACTAGTATCAAAGCTGATGTTGTAGTGGACGGTGTAGTGAAACAGACTATAATGGTTGACCGCAATACACCTGCTGACCAAAGCGGTGACCGTGAACGCTCAGTGTTGCTCAAGCTCGAATAACACAACGGTAAGGTCTGGCTTCAAACCCTACCTGAGCAGCATGGCGTGTTCGATGGCAATAGGTAGCCAGGGGTAAAAGATGTTCTAAGGCGGTGCATAATAAGGATGAGGATGCCGGTGGCTAAGTCCTGGCGCGTAGGGTAACAATTCCCGCAACGAGTCCTTACCTTAGTATCACTCACCTAAAACGGAACAATTCCAATGAGCATCACCCTGAACGCCTCCGAGTTACAAGCCATAGTTGACCAGATTGTAGCAGCCCTTACCCCTACGTTCCAAAAGCGAGTTGAGGCAACCGCAAAAGCATCCGGTGAAGCTTTGTATTGCCTAACCGTTGAAGGAGTCGCTAAACGCTTGGACCGCGATGCAAAGACAGTCTTGAAGTATATCCGCGAAGACAAGATGCGGGCTGCTAACATTGGAACACGTGAAAAACCTCAGTACCGGGTATCGGAAGCGGATTTCGCTGAGTTCTACCGCCTACACCGTAAGTAGAGCGAAGTCAGGGTGCGGAACGTCCGTAGAATCAAGTAACAACATTACACCCGTAGCTAAAAAGCAAAACCCCGGTAGCAATACGCTATCGGGGTTTTTTGTTACCACTGCTTACCTGGTTCTTCAGCGTCACCACCGTGCAGCACTTCGCTATTCGTCTTTGGTGCGTTACCCTACGCTCAAAGGCAAAGCCCTTGCGGGCCGCTTCGTTACCGAGGTTGTTCTATATTGATGGGTAGCGAAATCATTGATGCTGACGCATGATTTCTACCGGGGCTTGGAATTGTTGTTCTTTTAATTATTCGTACCCTTTACCGTAATTGTTATCGAGGGTCTTGGGTACGAAAGGTTAACTAAAATAATCTATCCTCGCCATCCGTTCAGGGGTTGGGGTACCGTGAAATTCATGCGCATACTTGCGGAACAAACAAGTCCAATCCGAACCACCAGGGGCTTTAACATCCGTGCGGATGTAGTCTAGGTGGTCAAGGTCCTGAGATTTACCGTAGGTGACATATCGCCATACTACCGTTTTAGCTTCGGTGCGCTTGCGGTTGTCGGTGGCGTCATCGTTAGCGTACACGGGCTTTAGGTAAAGCGGGGCATCGGAGAATTGTTGAAACTCTATGAGGGCAACCGTAGCCGTCTTCTTGTTGCGGTTAGCATCGTAGGTAACGCTTCCCAACAAACGGAATTTGAAGGTATCGCCCACAGATACACGGAAAATATTGCCCATGGTATCGAAGTTGGTCAGGTCTTCCAGGTAGATGAGGTGCTTGCTCATGTATTTGCTGCTCAGCTTGACTTCTACGCGCTCAACATCAAGGCTCATGTCGAACCCGTTGGCTCTGTAGTAGTCATTGATGTAATCTTTCCCGCTTTTCTCTATGATTTCGGTGGTTTTGTTGTACACCACCACCTGCTTCCCACTGGCGTCCTTGCCTTTAACGCCAGCACCAAACACGTACGTCTTACCAGATAGCAGACTGCAATGCAGGCGGCCTCGCATCGGACCAAATTGAGGGTTTGGGTTGTGCTGGATGAAGGTGCTATGCCGGTACATGTTGCTAAGCTGCGGCAGCAATGCTGTTGCTGCTTGGAAGTCAAATGCTATTTCCAGGTAGCTTACGCTAACGAAGCTCAAGGGCAAATGCTGCTCTATCTGACGTAAGTAATGAAGCCAGCCAGGGCGGGAATAAAACACGCTGTTCTGAAACTCCAACTTGATGCTTCCGGCCTTGCCATACTGGCGACAGTTGGTGCTGAGATTGGCAACGTAAACGTTGTCGGCCCAAACTTCAAATGAATACATGTAGTACTTCTCCAGCTTTTGGACTTTGCGGAGCAGCAAACCTTTGTTTATTTCGTAAACGTTGCCTTTTAGCGCGTATTTACTAATGATATACTCGTTTGAAAAAGCAAGATTTTTAAGGGTGTCGGACGTGCTAGCGAGTTGCAAAGCCAGCGCGTCAATTGTGAGGGTAAATTTCAACTATTGTTACATAGAAGCCGGGCATGGGTAAGGCCTGGCTTTTCTATTATTCAGCCTGTTTTAGGGGCTGTTCGGAGGCGTAAGCCTCAAGGTATCGGCGTAGTATTGCCGATAAAGTTTCGTGGCGCTGGCGGGCGGCTTCTTGAGCCTTATAAAGCAGATGCTGGGATAAACGAAATTTGGTTACTGCATCGTGACGGTTATCGGTGGTGGTGGTGAAAAAGTGTTTCATGTCTTAGGGGCCTCCATCTTAAATAGGCCCTGTGGCCACAAGCATATCCTTTTTTCCCAGCCAGGAAAACCGATTTCCGGTAATTCACTGGTTACCAACGCAAGGAAATATATTGTCACCTGAGTTAACCGGTGCCGGTAGGCATGAAAAAGCCCCGGCCATTTACGGCGCGGGGCGTGGGCAACGTTATCGATGGCGAAATTCCTCACAAGGCATCAAAGGCGTTTTGTAACGCAGCGGCGGCGGCTACCTGTCCTTGGGCAGCGTTCACGTAGCGGGCGAAACTAGCATCCGTCTTGTGTAAGCTGAACTGTTTCACCATATACGCGGGCTGGCCCACTCAAGACACGCACTAATAAATGATTTTCTTGCGCAATGCGTTGATATTACGGTGTATAGTGGGGCCGTTGGATACTTGCGCACCGTCCCGCGTTCTTCGGGCAATTTTACTTCCCTCTTCAGGGTCGGAATTGCTTCGAGGGTAGAGGTCAGTGACAATAATTCCTTGAGGTACTTATTCTGCTTGGGATTCGAGATTGCTAGCGGCGCCAAATTATAGCCGTACTTCTCCAAAATGGCCTCTGCTTGGGTGAATAGAGGGATATTGGTGCCATCAACGACCTTTTGGGTTTCCAGTCTAATGAATCCTCCTGAAATGTCGGCCCGCTGCAAACGGATGACATCGGAGTAGCGCAAGCCCGTGTAGCACTGAAGTATGAAAAGGTCTCTGACTCTTTCGAGGCGTGGGCTTTGAGATAAATCAAGCCGGTAAAGTTGAGCCATCTCCGTTGCTGTTATCGTTACTATTGCGCTACTGACTCTCATTTCGTGTATGGGAGCAACATTACTAAGGTTGACGTGAGGAGCGCCGGTAGGCGAGTTCTTCAGGAACTGCTTCAGCTTTTTCACTTGCTTGCCAAGGGTAGAGTTTTTGTAATTCTTCTCTTTCATTAGCCACATCTGCCATGCCGTAACCGCATCATTGCTGAGGGTTTCCATCTCCCAGACGGTATTCGTTTCCTCCACGTACTCACGGATGATGTTAAGCAAAGTCAGGTGCGATTTCGTTGTTAAGGGTTGCCAGTCAACCTGGGAATTGATGTAGGCGCTCAGGGCTTGCGTTACCGGCGTGAGAAGGGGTGCCACAGTATCCGATGTACTCGGGCTAGCTTTTTCTACCCGAATAGCTCCCAATTCATTGCAACTGGGCCAACGCCCGTTAAGACTGTGGAAGTCCCTGAGAGCAGCGTTAACATCGTCAAGAAGGGTCGTAAGATTTTTGTTATCTCTTTCCACATCAAGGGTACCGTTGGCTTTGATGCGCTTGGCACCGCTATCCCAATACTTTTCTAATATTTTCAGGCCCGTGGGGATGCGTTTGAATTTGTCAGCGTGCCGATACTCAACATAGAGGGTGACAATTATCTTTTTTTCTTATTGTCCCTACTGTGCTTATCGTCGTCTACTTTTTTAGGGTTGCGGGCCACTAGTTGTGCTTTCATGTTGGGAACATATGTGAACGATACTACAATAACGCTTCTTAGTATCGAATTAGTATCGGAAAGGGGAGGAAAGCACGCGTACGGGGGCAACTAAATGACAGAAAAAATGTCTTAATTCGCCTTAAACAGTGTTTTTAGAGCATTTTAGGGTATATCTAAGGTAAGTCGAACTAGTCCCCTACGGACTACAAGAAAGCCCATTTCCAGCTCGGAAATGGGCTTTTTGCTTTTCTGTCGGACACAATATCGGACAGTATTGAAAGACCGGGGTGGTTAGCGGATATTTTTGCTGGTCTGGCCCTGGCCGCCTCGGAGACTTCACAAGGCGTCCGAAAGAGCTATGCAAAGTGGGGGAAGGCGGCTTTAACTATACTCGAGCTAGGCTCCAGCCCTACCGTGTATTTAGGGCACAGGAAACGTCTTTCTCGGGAAGGTGGGTGTACTGGCAGAACCCGGCCAACGAGAAGTAGACCCGGGCGGGCTTGTTGAGTTCAGCGCGGATGCGCTGCAGCAGGACCTTGGCCGGGCCGTATTTGGTGCCGGTGAGCTGAGCTGCTTCTTTGGGGCAGATGCACACCTGGGGCATAATGGGACCGATTGGGATGAAAGTGGCAGACGAGTATGCAACGGCTAAAACCCGCCCGTCCGTTCGTTCCATGACAAGCAAGCGGTTGATTCTGGTACTGAGTTGGAAGGCGTTGGCAGGGCTGCTGGCGTGGCCCAACCTGGCCGGCCGGCCTTGCAGGAAACCGCCACGGCCACCTGCCTTTTGTCGGGGTGCGTGGCCCGGATGGATTGGCTCAGGCCCGCGCCGGCGACTGCTTCCAGCACCTGGCCTGCGCCGCGGCGCCGGTCAAGGCCGGGCTAAACCGGGGAGCTGACTTGCTCGTGGTGCTCAATGGTGTCGAGCACCTGCTCGGGCCGGACGTCCCGGGCGAGCTCGGCTATTTCCGGGTCGTGTCCTTCCCGGATGCCGAGCTTTTTGGCCATTTCCGCCACCAGCGTGACAAGGCGGGTGATTTCGTGCTCGCTGAGGAGGCTGACCTGCAGGTTGAGCTCGGCGCGTTTGTCGGCCTGCGCCGACATGCGGTTTTGGCTGATGAGCACGAACGTGGAGAGGAAAATGGCCTCGACGGAGGCAAACATGGCCAGCACCACGAAGCTGGGGTCGAACGGTTTCAGGCCGAGCCAGCCGGCGTTCCAAATAATCCAGCCGCCGAACAAAGCCAGGTGAATGAACACAAAGGTCAGGCTGCCGGCAAAGGTGGTGACGGCATCGGCGAGGCGCTCCTGCCAGGTGCGGCGGGCTTCCTCGGCCTGCCGGCGCGTGAGCAATTCCTGGATGTTGCGCTCGACAATCCGGGCCATTACCGGGGCCGAAGCCGGTGGAAGGGGGCGTGGACTCATGCGGAGGGGCGAGGAAGGGAAAAACGTCTACTGCCCGTTGGCCATGGGGCCGGGCATGGTGTAGCGTTCGCCGCGGGAGAGCAGGTGCACGCGCAGGTCGCGGATGGAGAACACCTCGCCGGGCTTGACTTGCGGCAGGGTGTTGCCGGTGCAGTTCAGGCCGTCGACGAGCACGACGATGCCGTTGCCGAGCACTTCGAAATCGCGGCCCGCGGTGACGAGCACGGCCGTGTCTTCCTCGAGGCCGATGCCCAGGCACCCGGGGTTGGCGGCGATAATCTGGGCCATGCGCACGATGCGCCCGCGGGTCACGAAGTGGGTGTCGATGGCCGTGTCGGGCAGCAGGCGCAGGCCGGCGGAGAGGTGAATCTCGTCTTTCCGAAAGCCGGCGTCGTTGCGGCCCTGGTAAATCATGGCCGTGGACATGGCCGCGGCGCCCGCGCTGGTGCCGGCAATAACGAACGGCTCGCGCTCGTAGCGCTCGCGCAGGCGCAACAGGAACTGGGTGCCGCCGAGCAGGGCCGTGAGGCGGAGCTGGTCGCCGCCGGTGAACATGACGCCGCTGGCGCGGTCGAGCAAAGCCAACACTTCCGGGCTATTGGCCTGCTCGCGATTCTGGACGTCGAGCACTTCGACGTGCTTAACGCCGAGGCCGGTGAACAGCTCCACGTACTCCCGGGCGGCCTCTTCGGGCACTTCGGAGGCGGTGGGGATGACCAGTACGGTGTTTTTGGAGGCCAGGCTCGTCGACGAAGCGCTGGAGAATGAAGTCGGGGGCCTGCTCGGGGGCGTCGCCTTCTTCGGGCTTTTGGCGCTGCTCGTGGCCGCCGATGAGCAGCAGGCGGCCTTTGGGATGAGGGGTGCGGGAGGGCATGTAAGGCAAAAAGGGGGAAACATAAAGGGAAACACGGCACCCGGGCGCTGCTTTCCGCACAGCAGCGCAGGGGCGCGGCGCACCTACTGGGAAGGCGCTTCTGGTGGCGCGGCTGCTACAGACGGGGACGCCCGAACTCCAGGAGGTGCGGGGCCTGGGGGCTGGGGGCCGGCTGGGGCAGGTAGTCGTGGTCTTGTTCTCCGCGCAGCCCGCCGAAGGTGGCGTAAGCCGCGTTGTCGCGCCGGGTTTTCTTCACGATTCGGGGGTCGGCCTGCCGCAGTGGGCGGTCGGCAGTCGGGGTGGTTTTCATAACTCAGAAAGGACGGGGAAACGCCACCGGCAGGCTGCCGGGGCGGTGGCGTTTAAACGCCAATTGTCCAGGTTGAGATGAGTAAAACGGCCTTTTGGCTCAATTTACGTACTTGCAACACGCGGCTAACGGGAAGTACGCAGACTGTTTGCGGTAAATCCCGAGCCAGAACCGGGGCTGGCAGGCCTTGCGGGAGCCCGTTCGGCAAGGGCGCAGACCGTCGGGCTCATCGGAATGTAAAATAGTAATGCGCCGGCTCAGCCCAACAGTAGGCGGTGCAGGCAACACACTCAAAATTGGTTAGGTGGATAAGCTGGCGAGGCCCCGCGACAGTTTTTTCGGCATAAACCGCAACGGGCAGTAATACGTACTTTGCCCCTCCCCTTCTTGGCCTCCGGCTGAGTCCCGCTATGAAACTCCCTACCAAGCCGCTTTCCCTGCAAGCGCAAAACGCGGCCCTGCGCGAAGAAAACCGGCAGCTGCGCGCCGGCCAGGCGGTGGCGCGGGCGCAGCAGGCCGAATCCGACGAAGAGGAGCTGCGGGAAGCCCGGTTCCATTCCGTGTTTGAAAACTCGCCGTTCGGGCAGAAAATCATTACCTCGGACCTGGTTATCCGGCAGGCCAACCGGGCGGTAGTGGACATGCTGGGCGTGGCCGGCCTCCAGGACGTGGTGGGCCACCAAATCAAAGAGTTTGCCCACCCCGACCACCGCGAGGACTGGCAATTCCTGCAGGAGCGGCTGTGGGCCCACAAGCTGCCGCACTTCACGCTGGAAACCTGCCTGATGCGCCCCGACGGCTCTTCGTTCTGGTGCCAGGTCACGTCCATCCGCTTCCCCGACGGGGACCAGGAGCTGGGCTACACGCTGCTGGAAGACATCAGCGAGCGCAAGGCCCTGGAAATTTCCCTCAAGCGCCTATACGACGCGCAGGAAACCATCCTGCACCTGGTGACGCACGATTTGAAAGCGCCCATTGGCCACATCCAGCTGGTCACCGACCTGCTGCAACGGCAGGTGGACGCGGCCACCTGCCGTTGCAGACAACGCGCCGGATACCACGCACTACCTGGCCCTCATCCGCCAGGCCTGTGCTACCGCCACCAATCTGCTCCAGGACGTGCTGTTTCTGGGCTCGCTCGACGCGGCCCACTTAAAAAGCAGCCCACCGACCTCAACGCCTTACTGGAATCCCGGCTGGCACCCCATCAACTGGCGGCCCACGGCAAAGGGCTGACGCTGCAGCTGGAGGTGCCCGCGCATACCGTGCACGCCAACCTGAACGCCGACGTCTTCGGGCGGGTGGTGGACAACCTGGTGAGCAATGCCCTGAAGTTTACCCCGGCCGGGGGCACGTGACGGTGGGGCTGCGGGAAACGGAGGGACGGGTGCTGCTCACGGTGCAGGACACCGGCATTGGCATTCCCGAGGCGTTGCGGGCCGAGCTGTTTGAGAAGTTCAGCGCCTCGGCCCGCGCGGGCTTGGGAGGCGAGGCCAGCACCGGGCTGGGGCTGTTCATCACCAAGCAGATTGTGCGGCTGCACCGCGGCAAGATGTGGGTGGAAAGCCAGGAGGGCGAAGGGACCTGCTTTTTTGTGGAGTTGAGCTGAGCGGCCGGAAGGTTACCGTGCCGTGTGCTTGAGAAGCTCCGACCGCACCCTGGCAGCTTCCAGCAAGGAGTTGGCAGGGTCGGACTATCCCGAAACGAGCGGAGCATCCGGTTGGCTCGTTTACCTACTGCAAGTGCTTTAGCAAGCCCCTACGTGGTGGGAAAGCGGCGCTGAAAGTGCAGCTTGAGGATGGTGTCGAGCTTTTCCTTGGTGAGGGGCTTGCTGACCAGGCCGGCGATGGGCAGGGAGTCGATGCGGCCCAGGTCGACGGAGCTCATGGACGCGGTGTGCAGGACGATGACCACGGCCTGTTGCCGGTCCGCGGGCAGGCGCTGGTAGGCATCGACGAAGGCCATGCCGTCCATGCCGGGCATCTTCACATCGAGCAGCACCAGCACCGGGCTGCTGGGCTGGGCCTCCGCGGCGAGGTCTTCCAGGGCCTCGGACCGCGCCGCTGCCGGCGGCCGTGGCCCTGAACCTGGACGATGTCGCGGCCCTGCGCGCCGTCCGCGCCCGGCTTTTCGGGCGGGGCCGGACCGGCCCCGCCCGCGCTGGACATCGACGCCAGTCGCTTGAAGTGCCAGCGCACGCTCGGGGTGAGCCACGTCGTGTCAGAGCTGCTTCTACTGCACCGAGCCGGGGCCAGTGTCTGGCTGCGCCACGTCAACGGCCCCTTGCGGCGCTGCCTGCACCTGCTGCGCCTCGACGGCCTGTTCCACCTGACCTAGGGGTACGAATGCCCGGGAACTGTGGCCGTAGTATAGAATGCCAGCGCCCAACTTCTCCTAAAACCCAAACAAGCGCGCCAGCGGGTGCGCTTGTTTCTTTTCTGCCTCACCCCAGCGTAGCGGAAAGCCAGGCAAACAGCTCCTGGTACACCATCTCGCGCACGGGCTGAGGCGAGAGCATGAGGTCGTGCATACCCCCGGCAACGGCCCGGACCGTGACGCGGGACCCGAGCCGGGGAGCCAGCGTCCGGATGTCGCGCACGTTCAGCACCCCGTCGGCGCGGAAGTAGTCTTCGCTCCAGCCGCGGGCCTGCACGGTGCGGTCCGAATGCATGACCAGGATGGGCAACCGCAGGCCCAGCCCTTCCCGAACGCGCCGATGGCCCTCGTAAATGGCCCGCACCCAGCCAATGGTAATGGGAAACACCGCGACGGGCTTCCAGGGCAGGTGGTACTCCCATTCGCCCCGGTGCTGCCGGTGCAGGCTTTCGCCGTAAGTGGTGGCCAGGTTGCCCGGGATTTTCAGATTGGGGGCAAACCGGCCCACCGCCGCGGCCATCGGTAGCGCCAGGTGTTTGGCGGCCCGGGGCAGGTGCATGGCCAGAAACGGGCTGTTGAGAAACAGCGCCGACAAGACGCCCCGGTTTTCGCCTTCTTGTGCGTAGAGCACTGAAACCAGGCCGCCGGTGGAGTGGGCACTCAGCAGCACGGTGTCGTGCCCCTCGGCCTTTATGACGGCCAGGGCCGCGTCCAGGTCGGCGAAGTACTCGCGCAGGTGGCGCACGTTGTTGGGGTGCTGGTGGGGCTGCCAGGAGCGGCCGTATTTGCGCAGGTCGAGAGCGTAGAAATGGTAGCCGTGCTGCTGGTAGCGCTGGGCCATTTCGCGCTGAAAGAAGTAGTCGTTGAACCCGTGCACGTACAGCACGGCCCGGGCCGATGGGCCCGTGGGCCGAAGCCGCACCAGCGTGCTGTGCACCGGCCCTTCGTAGTCGGCCGGCTGCGGCAGCACCCGTTGCTCAAAGTCGGGGCCGAGAACATCGGGCTGATAGGAAGTAGACATCATAATTTAAATCAAGAAAACGACCTTGTAACGGCGAATGCGGGTAGTTGGCTGCTCTGGTTTGCTACGCACAGGCTGCCCGGCAGGCTACATACCCGTTATTCCCGGCACCGGCATTTATCAAAAAATGTCGTTGTAAACCGTCGTATAGCGTGGTTTCGGAGCCGGCGTACAGGTTAGGCCTCACCCCTGCCGGGCACGGCCCCGGCGCGATTGTAGCGCGGACTTTGTAGTCCGCGTCTCCGAACGATACCTGGACGGCGCGGGGACGCGGACTACAGAGTCCGCGCTACAATCGTCAGGCCCCCATCTCCACCGGCTTCGCGCATCAAGCGAACCGGGGCCGTGCCCGGCAGGGGTAAGACCAATCGAGGACACGGACCACGAAACCGCAATCACTTCGTGATGAGCAAATCCACCAGGGCATGGCCGGGCAGGCAAATGCTGCTATTTTCGCCCAGCCTGAACCAGCAAATGACTGCTGGGTTCCAATTGCTTGCCTTATGAAGAAGACTACTTACTCGCTGCTCTGCCTTTTGAGCGCCGGGCTGCTGGCCGCCGGGCCTGCCCTGGCGCCAATCCAGAGCGCTGAGGTCGAGGCCGTGAAGGCCCAGGCCGTAAAGGACTTGGAAGGACGCTACGCCGATTATAAGAAGGTGGCGCTCAGCATCTGGGGCTTTGCCGAAGTGGGATACAAAGAAACCAAAAGCTCGGCCCTGCTGCAGAAGACGCTGCGCGACAACGGCTTTACGGTGCAGGCCGGCGTGGCCGATATTCCCACCGCTTTTGTGGCCACGTACGGCAGCGGCAAGCCCGTGATTGGCATTCTGGCCGAGTATGATGCCTTGCCGGGGCTCTCGCAGCAGGCCAGCGCCGAGAAAAAGCCCGTGGCGGGCCTCGACGCGGGCCACGGCTGCGGCCACAACCTCTTCGGCACGGCCAGCGTGGCGGCCGGAATTGAGCTAAAAAAGCTGATTAAAGAAGGCAAGTTCAAGGGCACCGTGAAGGTGTATGGCTCGCCGGCTGAAGAAGGCGGCAGCGGCAAGGTGTACCTGGTGCGGGCCGGCCTGTTTAAGGGCGTGGACGCCGTGGTGCACTGGCACCCCAGCAACCAGAACACGTCCATGATGGCCAGCTACATCGCCAACACCTCGGCCAAGTTCCGCTTCCACGGCATCGCCTCGCACGCGGCGGCCTCGCCCCAGCGCGGGCGCAGCGCCCTCGACGGCGTAGAAGCCCTGGACCACATGGTGAATATGATGCGCGAGCACGTGCCCCAGGAAACGCGCATTCACTACGTCATCACCGACGGCGGCAAGGCCCCCAACGTGGTGCCCGACTTCGCCGAAGTGTACTACTACGTGCGCCACCCCAACCGCGACAACGTGAAGGACGTGTTTGCCCGCGTGGTAAAAGCGGCCGAAGGCGCGGCCCTGGGCACGGGCACCACCATGGACTACGAAATCATCGGCGGCACCCACGAGCCTGCTGCTCAACGAAACCCTGGCCCGCGCGCTGCAAGTGAACCTGGAGCGGGTGGGCGGCGTGAGCTACACGCCGGAGGAAACCGCGTTTGGCAAACAGATTCAGGCCACGCTGGGCTTTGCGGCGCCCGCGGTGGAGGCCGCCGGCAGCATCGCACCCTTTGCGCTCCGCGACGGCGGCGGCAGCTCCGACGTGGGCGACGTGAGCTACGTGGTGCCCACCGTGGGCCTGACGGCCGCCACCTGGATTCCGGGCACGCCGGCCCACAGCTGGCAGGCCGTGGCCTGCAGCGGCCAGGAAGTGGGCACCAAGGGCATGATGGTGGCCGCCAAAACCATGACCCTCACGGCCATCGACCTGTTTACCAACCCCGAGCCTGCTGGCCAAAGCCACCGCCGAGTTTAAGCAGGACGTGGGCGATTATATCTACAAGCCTCTGCTCGGAGACCGCAAACCCGCGCTCAACTACCGCGACTAGCAGCTCCAAGGCCGCGATTTTCATAAGCCAACCGCTCAGGAGCTGGCTCAATCAACTGAATCAGGGTTGATTGAGCCAGCTCCTGGCGCTTTTAGCCAACAGTAACTGCTCAAACGCCAACGGCCCCGGGACCGCCGCGCCAGCATCACCGGTTTTCAGCCCAGGTTCGCGGCTCACGTGGCACCGCCGGGCCGGACGGCTTAACGAGCCAACCTTTCCGCTGGCGCCGGGGTACACCTCGCAGGACCGGAGGAAGCAAAACCGCCGGCGGAGCATGCAAGAAGACCTTATTCATCAAGAAGACATTCATCATTGGGTGAGCCACTTCCCCGACGCGCTGGTGACGCTGGGCGTGGTGGCCGGCAGCATCGTGGGCGGGCTGGCACTAAGGTTTGCGCTGGCCTCTGTGCTGGGGGCTTACCAGCGGCGGCGGCCTTCGCCCCTGCTGGCCTCGGTGCGCAAGCACCTGAGCCTGCCCGTGGCGTACTTCTTCCCCGTGCTGCTGCTCTCGATACTGCTGCCGCTGGTGCCGCTGCCGGCCGGCCCGTTTGAGCTGCTGCGGCGCGTGGTGGAAATTGCCTTCATCGCCAGCTTCGCCTGGGGGCTGATGCGCGCCGTGGAGGTGGCCGAAGACCTGGTGCTGCAGCACTACTCGCTGTCGCAGCCCGATAACCTGCAGGTGCGTAAGCTGTTCACGCAGCTGCAGTTTGTGAAGAAGGTCGTGGTTTCGCTGATATTCTTCGTCGCGGCGGCCTTTGTGCTCATGAGTTTTGCCACGGTGCGCCGCATCGGCACCGGCCTGCTCACCTCGGCCGGCATTGCCAGCGTCATCATCGGTTTTGCAGCCCAACGCTCGCTGAGCAACCTGCTGGCGGGCTTCCAGCTGGCGTTTACCCAGCCGCTGCGCATCGACGACGTGCTGGTGGTGGAAGGCGAATGGGGGCGCGTGGAGGAAATCACCTTCACCAACGTGGTGCTCGCGCTCTGGGACGAGCGCCGGCTGGTACTGCCGCTCAATTACTTTATCGAAAAGCCGTTTCAGAACTGGACGCGCAACAGCGCCCAAATCACGGGCACGGTGCACCTGCAGGCCGATTATACGGTACCGGTGCCGGCGGTGCGGGCCGAGCTCCAGCGCATTGTGGAGGCCCACCCGCTCTGGGACCAGCGCGTGTGCGTGCTGCACGTCACCGACGCGAAGGAACGCACGCTGGAACTGCGGGCCCTGGTGAGCGCCGCCGACGCCAGCTCGGTGTGGGAGCTGCGGTGCGCCGTGCGCGAGCAGGCGGTGGCCTTTTTGCAGCGCGACTACCCCGGCAGTCTGCCCCTCACCCGCGCGGTGCTGGCCGGGACGGCGGCCGGTTTCAGCTCCACGGCAGGCCCTGAGGTAGCCTGAGCAGCAATGAGTAGCCCGCAAATCGGGCTTTCGGCGGCAACACGGCGGCGCATAAAGGAGAAATATTTTGGGCTCAAAAGCCAACCCGGGCGCAAAAATCAGCCGTAGAATCGCCGTACCATTTTATTTCCGCCCATGCCCCTGCACCACGAACTGGACAAGAAATTGAGCAGAACGTTTGAGCCTTCCACCAGCATCGACGACGTTTTTAAGGGTTACGACATCACCTTCGTCACCAATGAGCACGGCGAACCGGTAACGTTGTTTTTCGGCAAGCGCCGTCCCGACGGCCTCATCGCCGGCGAGCGCTACACCCGCACCATCAAGCGCCAACCCAACAGCCTGGAAGTGAAGTCCAGCCACTGGGACCTGCGTGGCAAAATCATGCGCTGAAACTCGCTAATAGGTTATTCCCTGGCCGGTAATGCTTACCAGCACAGACGCCTAGAGGAACGATGTTCCGGTAGTGCGTCTGTGGTGGCAGTTGGGGAAGCCAGGGGCAGTGATATTCACCGGTGCCATTTTCCCCAGTTCATCGCTACCCGTCTTGCGTGGATAACGATGGGCTCACTTTTTTACGGCCCAAAAACTACCTTGGCGATGCCATAAATACGGAAATCAACCTACGGTTAATTGGTATTCAGCCTCGCTATAAACCGGGCCCGAGCCACGATTTACTGATAATCAGCGGCCGCGATACCGTTGATTATCAAAGACATTAACTGATGGGCGACAGCTGCCAGAGCTGCCCGTTGCCTTCGGGCAGGCGGCGGAGGCGGTGGTAGCCGCTGAGCCAGTGCCCGCTGAAATTGAGCTGCAGCAGGCCCTGCGCCATCTTGCGGCGCAGGTCGGCGGGCGTGCCGTCGCGGCTAGGCACCTGCCGCACGGGGCCGCTCTCTACGCAGGCGTGGGCCTCGGGGGCAAGGGCGGCAGGCAGCAGCCACAGCAAGACGTGCTTTTTGCTGAGCTGCTTTAGCGGCAAGGGGATTACCCAGCTGGCTACGCAGCCTTTTTCATCTTCCAAAGACAACTGGTGGTACGTGGGAGGCTCCGGCGAGCGGCTCACGCAAAAGGTAGGCGCCATCAGGGGCGGTTCGGCGGCCCCAGGCGCAACGGCGGGATGCGCAGGTTTCATACGGCATGGCAATGATTATTAGGCCCTTTAACGAAGCTGAGCTTAGCCATAGCGGGAAAATAAACACTGGTTTTAGGACCAACTTGTTCCGTATTTCTACTCAAGAAGCCCGTCCGCCGGCTACTTGGCAGTGGCCTGGTAGAGGCGCCCTTGCTCGTTGCTCACCACAAAGGTGGAGTCGTTGAGAAAGACGAGGGCTTCGGCCTGGCCGGTGGTGGGCAGCGCGCGAAAGCTTTTGGGAGCATCGAACAGCCGCCGGCCGGGCTGCCGGGCAAACAAAAACACGCCCCCGTAGCCCAACAGGGCCACCGTGCGCCCGTCGGGGCTGATGTCGGCCGAGGTAATGGGCCGGTTGAGCCGGATGCTGTCGAGCAGCGTGGCCACGTGCCGGCCGGGGCGGGCGGGCACGGCGTAGTGCTTCACCCACTGCTGCAGGCTGCGGTCTTTGCTGAACAGGTGCAGGGTGTCCTGGTACCAGAAAAAGGCCTCGCAATCGAAATTGCGGCGCTTCCGGGCCGGTGGAAAAGCCCGCTGGTCGGGGTAGCGGAAGGCAATGGTGTCGACCACGGGCCGGCCGTCGTGTAAGCCGATGCGGTAGATGGCCAGGTCCCGGCGCTGGTTGGCGTTGTTGCCGAAGTCGCCGATGTAAAGGCGCCCGGCGCGGTCCTGGGCGAGGTCTTCCCAGTCGGTATTGGGCAGGGGCGCCAGGTCGAGCGTGCGCCGGATGGTGCCGGGCAGCTCTATAAGCGTGAGGCGGGCGGGGGTGCCAGCGTCGCCGTGGTTCCACAAGCCGCGCCGGGAACCGGCCCGGGCCAGGCCCGAGCTTTCGCGCAGGGCGTGGGGCAGGCGGCCCACCCGGTGCACGCGGTAGGCCGCGTGCCGAAAGCGGCCCCGCCCGTGGTTGGCCGGCGCCCCGATGAGCACCGCGTGCACAAACACCACCAGCGGAAACAGCGCATCGCGCAGCAGATACAGCATAGAATGAACGCACCGAAAGTATAGGTGAGTACCAAGCCGGCGCGCAGACTAGCATACGAAACCAAGGAAGCCGGAGCCAGTTTGCCCCCTAGCCTGGGCTTGGCTGAATCCGCCAATTCATCTTCCGCCCTGCAACAACCAAGCACTGTGTGGTATTAGCTAGGCGCTAATCTTGAGCTAAATCCTTTGCGGATCAAATATTTGCGCCGTCTATACTGGTCAGCGCAAGGTTGAGCTATCCAACTCAATCCCCTAAATTATACCATTTACTGAGGAGCGCATTTTAGGACAGCTCGTCCGTAAGAGAGTAGCACTTTGGAGGTGCCGCCCGCCTGTTTTGCATTCCTATTTCCATTTGGCTTCTGCTAACCTGGGCACTAGCGCCACTTGAGAACGGCTCAACCGTTCTGGCCGACAAGCCGAAAAAAACAGGTGCAAAATTTTGGCCTACGCTTTCGGTCTATTTAGGTTACACAAATGGAAAAAATTATAGTACGGGGCTAATAGGCCGTACAAAATCCAATTAGCAGGCTATAGTACTAGTATTCAGACATTAAAACTCCTATTTCCGGGCAAAAAAAGGTTCCTACGCTCCTGCTTACGACCTCCTCCGCTGTAAGAGGATATGATTACTTATATGATTGATTTTTACTGATATGAGGCCTTGTTTTCAGGCCTTTACCCAATGGCGGGTTTCGGTTTCCCGATTTGAGCAAGTACATTTGTTAAAGTTGATAGGAATTGTACGTTGCTAATACAATACGCCTTTCAATTATTAATTATTTTTCTCACAAAGTACAATTTACTCTTGAGACGCTTTCTTTCAATCCTCGTCCTATTAATAAGCCAGTCTGCATTTTACGCTTATGCTCAAGCCCCTACTCGCACTGCAAAAGACTATATCCGTCCGTATATAGAACCTTTCCAATACGGTATCAATCTTGGATATTATAGTTCTGCCTGGAACGACGAAGCGCTGGCCAAAGCAGGCCAAACCTTAGGGGTGCACTCGGTACGCCCCACCCTGCCCGAAAGCTTCCTGGAGCAGTGGGGCTACGGCATCCGGGCCAACACCTTCAGCGCCTACTTGAACACCTACGGCATGAAGGAGCTCACCGTCTTTTGGAGAGCCCCACGCCCGCGCACCGCGACCCAAACACCTACGGCAGCCGGCAGTCGAAGCTGTTCGCCAACCTGTACGAGCCCATCTGGAACGGCGACGGCTCCGTGAACCAGAACAACTACTTTGCTTACTACCTCTATAAGATGCAGCTCACTTACGGCGACAAAGTGCGCTTCTGGGAGATTGTAAACGAACCCGACTTCACCAACGGCGCCAGCCAGGATGCTTGGCTGACCCGTCCGCCAGCTCCGGACGAAGTGCCCAACCTGCAGGCCCCCATCTTCCACTATGTGCGCATGCTGCGCATCGGCTACGAAGTGCTGAAGAAGTACCGTCCCGATACGTACATCACCACGGGTGGCGTAGGCTACCCCCAGTTTGTGGACGCCCTGCTGCGCTACACCGACAACCCCGACGGTGGCGCCGTAACGGCCCAGTACCCGCACACCGCCGGCGCCTACCTCGACGCGCTGAGCTTCCACAGCTACCCCAACTACTCCCTGCACTACTGGGATACCCCCAACAACAGCTTCCGCTACACCCGCACGTCGGACTACGCCGTGGACCAGATGATTAAGGAGCGCCAGGACATGGAGAACGTGCTGACCAAGTACGGCTACGGCACGACTTACCCGGCCAAGAACCTCATCATGTCGGAAACCAACGTGTCGCGCCGCACCTCGGAAGACCGTACCTCCACCGACGAGTACCAGCGCAACTTCGGCATCAAAGCCCTGGTTTTGGCCCAGAAGAGCCACATCAAGCAGTTCTACCTCTACAGCCTGGGCGAGGGTGTAGACGCTCCCGCCCCCGGCACGTCGGTATCGGGTTCGGACGAAATTGCCCTCATGGGCTTGTATGAGAACCTCACCCGCGACGCCCCTGGCAGCGAGAAACCAACCGACCAAGGCCGCGGCTTCGCCACCACTTCGAAGTTGCTCTACGGCTGGAACTACGACGACGCCCGCACCGCCGGCATGGCCTTGCCTGCTGGCGTGAACGGCGCCGCCTTCAGCAAAAACGGCACCTATAGCTACGTACTGTGGGCCAAAGCCCTCACCGACAACACGGAGGCAGCCAACGCTACCTACTCCTTCCCTTCGGCCTGGAACCTGAGCGGCCTGAATCGCTACGAGTGGAACTTCGCCAACACCGCTGCCAAAACCACTGTTTCGGCTCAAAACATTGCCCTCACGGCCTCGCCCCTCTTCTTCAGCGAAACCGGAGGTAGCGTAGTAGTGGCTCCGGCCCCTGCTCCCGCCCCGGCCCCTGCGCCCGCTCCAGCCCCCGCACCTGCCCCGGCACCGGCACCGGCTCCGACCGCCCCAACGGCGTGCTCGGGCACGGGCAGCCTCTCGCGTGAGCAGTGGGACAACGTCTCGGCCACCGGCATCGCCGCCCTGCCCCTGGGCAGCGCCCCGACCAGCAGCAGCACCGTCACCTCGTTCGAGTCGCCGGCCCAGACCGCCTACAACTACGGCGCCCGCCTGCGCGGCTACGTCTGCCCCCCAAAGCGGGGCCTACACCTTCGCCATCGTGGGCGACGACGACGCCGAGCTCTTTTTGAGCACCGACGCCGACCCGGCCCGCAAGGTGCGCATCGCCTCCTGCTCGGGCTGGACTTCTTCCAACCGCGACTTCACCCGCTACCCCAGCCAGAAGTCGGCCACCATCCAGCTGCAGGCCGGCCAGCGCTACTACATCGAGGCCCTGCACAAGCAGAACTGGGGCCCGGGCTACCTGGCCGTGGCCTGGACCCTGCCCGACGGCACCCGCCAGGAGCCCATCCCCGGCGCTAACCTGATTCCTTACTCGACCTCTACGACTGCACCCGCCCCGGGGCCAGCTCCGGCCCCCGCACCAGCCCCGGCACCGGCACCGGCACCGGCTCCGACCGCCCCGACGGCGTGCTCGGGCACGGGCAGCCTCTCGCGTGAGCAGTGGGACAACGTCTCGGCCACCGGCATCGCCGCCCTGCCCCTGGGCAGCGCCCCGACCAGCAGCAGCACCGTCACCTCGTTCGAGTCGCCGGCCCAGACCGCCTACAACTACGGCGCCCGCCTGCGCGGCTACGTCTGCCCCCCAAAGCGGGGCCTACACCTTCGCCATCGTGGGCGACGACGACGCCGAGCTCTTTGAGCACCGACGCCGACCCGGCCCGCAAGGTGCGCATCGCCTCCTGCTCGGGCTGGACTTCTTCCAACCGCGACTTCACCCGCTACCCCAGCCAGAAGTCGGCCACCATCCAGCTGCAGGCCGGCCAGCGCTACTACATCGAGGCCCTGCACAAGCAGAACTGGGGCCCGGGCTACCTGGCCGTGGCCTGGACCCTGCCCGACGGCACCCGCCAGGAGCCCATCCCCGGCGCTAACCTCATCCCCTACAACGTCTCGGCTAGCACATCAAGCGCGGCAACGGAAGGTGCCAACGCCGCAAGCGCCCTGCGCACGGCCGTAACGGTGTACCCCAACCCGCTCACCGGCCGCGACAACCGCGCCACCGTGGAGTTCCGCGTCGAGAAATCCGGCCCGGTTACCCTGTCGCTCTTCTCGCTGCAAGGCCAGCGCATCCGCACGCTCTACACTGGCACGGCCGAAGCCGGTGCCGCGCGCACGGTTGCCCTCGAAGCCGCCGGCCTGGCCGAAGGGGTGTACCTGGTCCGCCTGGTTACCCCCACCAAGGTCGTCACCCAAAAGCTTCTCTATACCCGCTAACCGAAAACAGGGACGGCTCCCGGGCCGTCTCTGCTTCCCGGCCCAGCACGCAGCGGCCCGGCCCGCGGACCCGGCTAACCTAGCCGACCGCGGGCCGGGCTTTTGAGTGGGCCAGCCCTTACTCAACTTACCCCAACAACGAGCGCGAAGTACAGTATCTAAGCGCATCTGTACTGTGTTGGCTTCGTTTTTGCCCTCACTGCCAGATGCTTTAGCTCAACTGGGGTTACGATTTATTAAACCGTGGCAACGTTTTTGAGTACAAAGCAAAAAATAACCAAGTAGATACAGCTTCTGTAAAAGGGCTATATCTTAAATTGTCTGTACCCAGGCCCCTTGCTATCTAGCCTGTTCTACCCGCCCCATGAGCATTACGGTACCCACTCCCTTATCTGCCTTAGCTGCCGAACGGCGACGTAGCGAAAACGCGGAAGCCGAAGTGTTGCGGCTGCGCGCCCAGTGGCGGCCGTAACGGCGGCAGCCAACTCTGCCCACCTAACCCCGCTCGATGCCGTGAAGGAGCTCACGCACGTGGTAGGTCACCTCAAGCAGATAGAGCGCGAGCTGGAGGACCAGCATGGCCTCGTACGCCAGGTAATCAACAGCAGCCCCAACCTGATTTACGTGGAGGATGCCAATGGCGGCATTTTGCTGGCCAACAAGACCTACGCGCACATTCTGAGCTGGCTCTCCAGCCGCTCCCGGCCCACCGAGCAGCCCAGCACGGCGATTGGCCCGGGCATTCCGCAGCTGGAGGAAATGGAGGAGCCCACGGAAAAGACAACGGCGTTTGAGGAGTGCTACCACCTCATGGACGGCCAGACGCGCTGGTACCACACCACCCAAACGCCGCTGCTGCAGGCCGACGGCTCCCGGTACCTGCTCACGTATTCGTCCGACATCACGGAGCTCAAGCGCGCCCACCGCAAGGCCGAGGAATCGGTGCAGGCCAAGCAGGTGTTCATGGCCAACATGAGCCACGAAATCCGCACGCCCCTGCACGGGGTAATGGGCTTGGCCGACCTGCTCAAGAAAGGGCCGCTCTCGCCGGAGCAGGCCGATTACGTCGACATGATTCAGTCCAGCACTGAAGGCCTGCTGGTGGTCATCAACGACATTCTGGACTTTGCCAAAATCGAGTCCGGCCAAATCAACCTCGAGAACATCCCGTTCGACATCATCAAAACGGTGCAGGACGCGGCCCGCTCGCTGGCCTTCAAAACCGACGAGAAGGGCCTGGTGCTCCGCATTCTGGGCCTGAACGAGCACCTGCCGCTGGCCCAGGGCGACCCCTACCGCCTGCGGCAAGTGCTGGTGAACCTCATCGGCAACGCCATCAAGTTTACAGAGAAGGGCGCCATCACCATTACCATCGACGCCAGCCAGCGGTCGGGCATGTCCTTGCCCGTCACGTTCAGCGTGGCCGATACCGGCATCGGCATCAAAGCCGAGAACCTGGGCCAGGTCTTCGATAGCTTCAAGCAGGCCGACAACAGCGTGGCCCGCCTCTACGGCGGCACCGGCCTGGGGCTCACCATCTGCAAGAACCTGGTGGAGCTGCAGGGCGGCGAGATTGGCGTGCGCAGCGAGCCTGGGCAGGGCAGCTGCTTTTACTTCACCATTCCCTACACGGTCAGCAACGAGCAACTGGTAAAAGAGCCCACGGCCATTCAGCAGCCCGATTTGCTAGAGGGCCTCACCATTCTCTTTGCCGAAGACAACGCCGTAAACCAGCTCATTGGCTTCTCCATGCTCAGCCAGTGGAAGGTGAAAGTGGACATGGCCCAGAACGGCGAAGAAGCCCTGGCCAAGGCCGGAGAGCGCAAGTACGACATCATTCTCATGGACATTCAGATGCCCCAGATGAATGGCTTCGAGGCCACCGCACGCCTACGGGCCGAGGTAGGCCTCAACCGCGATACGCCCATCATCGCCCTCACCGCCGATGCCATCCGGGTCAACGGCGGCTCGAGCGAGCAACTCGGGTTTACTGATTTTCTGACCAAGCCCTACAGCGAGCATTCCCTCTATAAGATGCTGGCGAAAGTGAGCCAGCTCGCCCAGGATATTCATCTGCCCGAAGAACCGGCCATCGCGCCGCCCGACTTGGGGCTGCACTACGATTTTATGATGCTCGGCAAGCTGGCGAACGATACCAGTTTCATTCGCAAGATGCTGGAGCTGTTCATCAACCGCGTGCCGGGTCAGGTTCAGACCATGCAGGATGCCCTGGAGCGCGACGACTGGGCAACCATCGCTCACGAGGCTCACAGCCTGAAATCGACCTTTGGCAGCCTCAACATCCAGCCCGAGGTGGGCAACCTGCGCATGGTGGAGGAACTCGCGGAATTGCGCGCGCCCAAAAGCGAGATATTGCCGTTTGTCAATGCCATTGCCAAAGGCACCAAGCTGTTTTGCGCCCTCTTTGTGGAAGACCTGGCCAAGCTCCCGCCGGCTCCAAAAGTGTAGTTTGCTGCTGAACTGCGCCGCACCCCTGGCATTGCTCCTGCATGCCAGGGGTGCGGCATGCTCATTTCCTATACCCTGTTCGCTGGGCTTCGGCCGGCGCCGGGTAGCCGCAAGGTTGAGCCAGCCTTGCGCTTCGGCTGGGTGGGCGAGCCTACGGCCGTCATCATTAGAATGGGAAATGTTCAAATCGGCGTTTTTGCATGCATCAGCTTTGCAAAGCAATGAATTCCCTGACTTTGGCATGCGGTAGTGAAGAATCTACGTATGAGAGAGAACTACCGGAATCGAAAAGCGTAAAAGATGAAAAGGTCGACAACGCAGCAGCGTTCAGGTTGCGGTTAAAAAAAGAGCTAGCTGCTTCTTTTTTAAAAACAAGGCATTCTGTAAAGCAACTATCTATTTATCAACCCAATAAATTCTCATACACATTAGATTGAGTAGTTGGCTAGAATGGAATCAAATAGGTAGCAATCAACTTATGGCTTAGATTATGAGTATGCTAACGCAATTCCAGAATAGCTCAAGCATTGATTGAATTGCACTATATATTATATACACTTTTCCACTCAGCTACTACGACGTTATGCCTATTGTAAAGAAAGTACTACTCATCGTAGACGACGAGCCCTCGATTTGCTTGATTCTCGAGCATTATTTCAGCATGGACTATACTGTAGTCGTGAAGCCCAATGGGCTCGAGGCGATGGAATGGCTCGAGCAGGGCAACAGTCCGGACGCTATTGTGGCCGACTACGACATGCCCCTGATGGACGGGCCGGAATTTATTAAACAGATACGGGCCAGCAGCCGCCACCGCGAGGTGGGCCTCATTATTCTATCGGGCAAGGATAGCACGGCTAATAAAATTAAATGTCTGAAGCTAGGCGCTGATGATTACCTGGTGAAGCCCTTCAACCCCGAAGAGCTGAGCCTGCGGATTCAGAACATGCTTAATCGTATTAGAGTATAACTAAGTTGAATAATCATAGAATACGTGTTTTATACCTGACGCCTGACGTACAGGACGGGCAACGCTTTGTGCAGGAATTTGCGGAGGAGCTCGACGTGGAAGTCGTGACGACTCCGGCGCATGCCCTGGCGCTCTGCTCGCAGGTGCCGGTGCCCTTCGCGGCAGTGCTCAACGCGGCCGACCCGGCCACGGCCCTGGGGCTGCGGCTGGTGCGGGTGCTCAAGCAGGAGCAGCACCTGGCTCAACCCGTGCTGTGGCTCACGCCTAAGCCCGTGGCGCCCCCGCTGCGGGCCCTGCTGCTGGAAAGCGCAGGAAGCGAAATATTTCTGGCGGATACCGACCACGAGCGCCTGCTTACGCGGCTGCACTTCCTGGGCCGGGTAAAGCCCGAGCCGTCGGATTTCAGCAGCCCCTACGCCCTGCGCATGCCCTGGAGCAAGCGCCTGATGGACGTGCTTTTTGCTGGCGCTGCGCTGTTTTTCTCTCGCCGTTTCTGCTGGTGCTGGCCATCCTCATCAAGCTCGAATCGCGCGGCCCCGTGTTTTACTACTCGTACCGGGTAGGAGCCGGCTACCGGGTGTTCAAGTTCTGGAAGTTCCGCTCCATGCGCTCGGATGCCGACCAGATGCTCGACTCGGTGAAGAACCTCAACCAGTACCAGTCATCCAGCGGGTCGAGCGGCATCAGGCGGCGGTGGCGCAGGCGGGCCTGTGCGAAGCCTGCCTGGAGGCCGGCACGGCCTGCCAGCAGCAGGCTGGTGGACCAGCGCGGCCGAATCATTTGCGAGCAGCAGTACCGCTTCCAGCGCAAGGCGGCCGAAGCGCCCGCTTTCATGAAGATTGTGAACGACCCGCGGGTAACCCGCCTGGGCCGTTTTTTGCGCAACACCAGCATCGACGAACTTCCGCAGCTCTACAACGTATTGCGCGGCGATATGTCGCTGGTGGGCAACCGCCCGCTGCCCCTTTACGAGGCCGAAAAGCTGCTGACCGACGAGTACTCGAAGCGCTTCATTGCGCCGGCGGGCATCACCGGTCTCTGGCAAGTGAGCCGCCGGGGCAAAGGCGGCGACATGTCGGAAGAAGAACGCAAAGCCCTGGATATTGAGTACGCCCGGACCTATTCGATGCGCAAGGACCTGCAAATCATCTTTAAAACCATTCCCGCTTTATTTCAGAAAGAGAACGTATGATCAAAACGCTCCTGAGTGTCCTGCTATTGGCGCTGCACACTTCACTGGCGTTTGGCCAGGCCACCCCCGCGCCAACCGAAGCCTGGCAAAGCGTTTTCTTTGACGCGCCCTCTACGGCGCTCCCCCTGCTCACGGCGGCCGCCATCAAACATTCGGCGCAGCTCAAGGCCACGGAATACGACAAAGCCATTGGCAAACAGAATGTGCAGATTGCCAAGGAAAACATCCTGGGCAGCCTGGGCATCGGGGCCAACTACAACTACGGCAACGTGGGCAGCATTGGCACGGTGGACCCGGCCAGCCCCAACCCCTTCAATACGACTCTCTCCAGCCGCTATTCTACCGGCGTCAACTTTTCGCTGCCGCTGGGCACGGTGGTGAGCCGAGGGAACCAGATTAAGCGCGAACAGCTTAACTACGAGCGCACCGAAGCCCTGCGGCAGGACCAGGAAAACCAGCTGCGCCAGCAGGTTATCAACCTCTACCAAAGCGTGCTGCTGGCCCGGAAGGTACTGACCCTGCAGCAGGAAGCCTATGTAAACGTGCGCACCAACAACCAGCTGGCCGAAAAGCAGTTCCGGCAGGGCCAACTGACCCTCACCGAGCTGTCGGGCGCTAACTCCAGCCTCACGGCGGCGTCTATTTCCCAGGAGTCGGCACGTAATCAATACGATACGGCGTTTATGATACTGGAAGAAGTGGTAGGGGCCAAAATTTCAACCTTAATGACTACCCGATGAGCTTATCCGAAATCCTCCGGCTTTTGGGGCGGAAATGGATGTTGCTGCTGCTGGTGCCATTGGTGCTGAGCGCGTCGACCTATTTCTTCGCCCGCAATCTGCCCAAGATTTACGCCTCCGATACCACCATTTACACGGGCATTGCCTCGGGCTACTCGCTCACGGGCAACGCGGCCGCCGATTACACGACCACCAACAATGCGTTTGATAACCTTATCAACCTCATTACGTCCCGCTCAACCAAGGAGGAAGTTGTGTTCAACTTGCTGGCCAGCCACCTGTGGGATACCCGCAAGCACCCCGAATACCTGGCCTACGAAGAGTACGAGGACCTGCGCGAAAAACTGCCGGCCAGCCTGCGCCAAACCCTTACGGGTGCCACGCAGGAGGCCACGCTGGAGAATATCCGCACCTATGCCAAGTCCGACAACAACAACGTGATTCAGCGGCTGCTGAAATCCAGCAACCCAACCTACTCGCTCACCGCGCTGGACATGATTAGCGCCAGCCGCATTGGCTCCAGCGACCTGATACGGCTGTACTTCGAGAGCCACAACCCGGAAATTGCCCGCACCACTCTGACGCTGTTCACGCAGGTGTTTCTGGAGCAGTCCAAAAACCTGCGCGAAGGCCAGACCTCCTCGGTTATCAAATACTACGAAGCCGAGCTGAAGAAAGCCAAGGAGCGCCTCGACAAAGCCGAAAGCGAAAACCTGGCCTTCAACCGCAGCAACAACATCATCAACTACGAGTCGCAGTCGACCAACGTGGCCACGCAGAAGGAAGACCTGGCCCAGCAGCTCACCGAGATGAACCAGCAATACGCTGGGGCCCAGGCCGCGCTCAACGCCGTGAACCGCAAGCTGGGGGCCAGCAGGCGGCCCTGCTCAGCAGCAGCCAGGTGCTGGAGCAGCGCAAGAAATTGAGCCGGCTCAACGCCAGCATCGCTGACCAGGAGCTGTTTGGCCGCCAGGACCCCGCTGCCCTGGCCAAAACCAAGCAGCTGAAGGCCGAAGCCGACAAGGCGGCCGAGGCTATTCAGAGCAACGTGGACTCTTACTACGCCCAGAGCAATTCCACCGAAGGCATTCCCAACAAGGACCTGCTCGGCGAGTGGGTGCAGAACATGGTGCTGGTGGAATCGAACCGGGCCAAGCTGAACGTGATGAACCGGCGCAAGCAGGAGTTTGAGCGTGAGTACCAGCGCATGGCCCCGCTCGGCGCCACGCTCAAGCGCATTGCCCGCGAAATCGACCTGGCCGAAAAGGCCTACCTCTCGGTACTGGCCAGCCTGAACGCCAGCAAGGCCACCCAGCAAAACACGCAGTACACGGCCAACCTCAAAATAGTCGACCCGCCCGACCTGCCCTCCAAGCCCAAGTCCAACAAGCTGCTCATGCTCGTGCTGCTGAGCGGCCTGGGCGGCCTGGTAGTAGTGGCAGGCACCGTGGTGGGCCTGGGCATGCTGGACAAATCCCTGAAAAACCCGGAGGGCGCTTTCCGGCAAATTGGGCTGCCCGTGGCCGGCATGATGCTGGACACCCACGCCCGGCCCACGCTGCAGCTGCAGGCCTCGCAGCAGCGCAGCCTCGACCAGCTAGTGCGCCACATTCTGCTCAAGGCCAACACCTCCCCTACGCCGTCGCCTTTTGTGGTGGGCATTTTCAGCGTGCAGCGCCACGAAGGCAAAACCACGCTGTGCCAGGCCCTGTCGCAGCGCTGCCACGAAATGGGCGTGCAAACCCTGGCCCTGTACCCCGAAACTGACGGAGAGGAGTCGAACTCAGATGCGCCTTCTCTGTATTACCCTTCGGAGGCGGCGGCAGTGCATGGCTGGCCGCTCGAGCAGCTCATTCAGAACGCCACGCCCAAGCGCATGACCGAAGTGAGCGGCCCCGATGTGCAGGTGGTGCTGGTAGAGTTTCCGGCCCTGCGCGAAGAAGCGCTGCCCGTGGGCCTGCTGCGGCAATTGAGCCTTATTTTCCTTACCGTACCGGCCACCCGCGCCTGGCGCCTTACCGACCATAACACCGTGGAGCAGCTGCGCGCGGCCACCTCGGCCCCGGTGGAAGTGGTGCTGTCCGGCGTGGAGCAGCACTACGCCGAAGAGGCCTTGGGCTAAGGCCCGCTGGCCCCGCGCCCCGCATTGCCGCTTACACCATGAGAATCGTCCCGTCCTCTGCTGTTACCCTGCTCAACTCGCGCTGGCTGCTTCCCGGGGCGCTGGTACTGGCACTGGGAGCGGGCTGGCTGGCCAGCCAGGTGGGGACGCTGGTACCGGTGCTGCTGCTAGCAACCCCGTTTGTGGTGTTCTTCCTGGTGGCGGTGTTCAACAGCCCCCGGGTGGGCTACGTTACGGCCCTCACCTATAGCTTTATTCAGAGCTATTTGGTCCGGCACTTCATCGACCTGCCCGTGGGCCTGGCCCTGGAGGCCGTGCTGGTGATTACCTGGCTGGCGGTGCTGTTTTACCGCGCTTCCCCGCCCGACTGGCGGCGCATAAAGAACGATTTGTGCCGCATCACGGTGGTATGGTTTGTCATCAACTTGCTGGAAGTGGCCAACCCGGCCGGGGCCAGCATCGTGGGTTGGTTTTATGAGGTGCGCAGCAGCGCCTTGCTGTGGCTGCTCACCGTCCCGCTCTGCTTCCTGGCCTTCAACCAGCGGCGGGACCTGAACTTGTTCCTGTACCTGATTATCGGCCTCTCGGTGCTGGGCACGCTGTATGGCATCAAGCAAAAGGTCCTCGGGGTCGACGAGATGGAGCAGTACTGGCTGGATAGCGGCGCGGCCGTAACCCACCTGATATGGGGGCAGCTGCGCGCCTTCTCGTTTTACAGCGAAGCGGCTCAATTCGGCTCTTCTGAGGCACACGTGGCCCTTATCTGCGCGATTCTGGCGCTGGGGCCCTTCTCCTGGAAGAAACGCGCACTGCTGGCCGGGGTCGCGCTGCTGCTCTTGTACGGCATGCTCATCTCGGGTACCCGCGGTGCCTTCTTTGTGCTGGCTATGGGCGCGTTTGTGTACCTGGTGCTGAGCAAACGGGTCAGCATCTTGATTGTGGGCTGCATCGCGGCCGTGCTGGCCTTTGGCGTACTCAAGTACACGCACATCGGCGACAGCAACCCGAACGTGTTTCGCATGCGCTCGGCCCTCGACCCCAACGACCCCTCCCTGAACGTGCGCCTGAAAAACCAGGCCGTCCTGCGCGACTACCTGGCGACCCGGCCCTTTGGCGGGGGCGTGGGCGTGATGGGCATGTGGGGCAAAACCTACAACGCCGACAAGTTTCTGTCGACCGTGGCGCCCGATAGCTACTTCGTGAAGGTGTGGGGCCAGTACGGCATCGTGGGCTTCATCATCTGGTTTGGGTTCATGCTGTTCATCCTGGGCAAATGCATGGGCATCGTCTGGCGCATCCGCGACCCCGTGCTGCGCCAAAAGCTGCTGGCCCTCACGGCCGGCTACGCCGGCCTGCTCATGTGCAGCTACGGCAACGAGATTATGAACCAGGTGCCCTCGTCCCTCATCCTTTACACTTCCTGGGTATTTGTGTTTTTGGGCCCGCAGGCTCGACACCCCCGCCCTCGCTCCCGCCGACGTTCATGCCTAAGCCGCTGGTTTCGATAATTTCCATCAACTACAACCAGACCCAGGTTACCTGCGCCATGCTGGCGTCGCTGCGGCAGCTCACCTACCCCAACTACGAGGTGATAGTGGTGGACAACGCCTCCCCGACCGAGGACCCGGGCATAATCGCCGAGCAGTTTCCGGAAGTGCAGCTCATCCGCTCGGCCGAGAACCTGGGCTTTGCCGGCGGCAACAACCTGGGCATTCGGGCGGCCAAAGGAGACTACTGCCTTTTCTTGAACAACGATACCGAGGTGGTGCCGCAGCTGCTGGAGCCGCTGGTGGCCGTGTTTGAGCGCGAGCCCAAGGTGGGCATCGTGTCGCCGAAAATCATTTTCTACGGCACCGCCGACCTCATTCAGTACGCCGGCTGCGACCGCATCAGCTCCTGGACGGGGCGCACGTACGTCACCGGCTACCTGGAGCCCGACAAAGGCCAGCACAACACCTCGCACCTCACCACGCTCATTCACGGCGCCGCCATGATGGTGCCCACCCGGGTTATCCGGGAGGCGGGCCTCATGCCCGAGCTCTACTTTCTGTACTACGAAGAGCTGGACTGGTGCGAGATGATAAAGCGCATGGGCTACCAGAGCTACTACGAAGCGGGGTCCACGGTGTACCACAAAGAGTCGGTGTCGGTGGGCCAGGGCTCGGTGCTGCGCACCTACTACATGTACCGCAACCGGCTGCTCTTTCTGCGGCGTAATGCCACCGGCCTGAAAAAGTTAATTGGCATCCTATTTTTCCTGCTGGTGGCGGCGCCCAAGCAGAGCCTGCTGCACTTGCTGCGCGGCGAAATGGGGCACCTGCAAAAGGTGTGGCGCGGCATTGCCTGGCATCTGGAAGGGCACAACGTCCACCAAAACCAATACCTGATTTAACGAGTAACCCGTATCAGGCAACTGGATTTAACCTCGTCGTTCGCCAGCTGCCTCTATTACGCCCCTTTGCCCATGACCGCCACCCCCGCCCCTGCGCCTGAACGCCAGGCCTTTATAAGCTTTGCCCGGGGGCTGTCGATGTTCTCCATCGTCTTATATCACTTCCTGCTGTATGTGCCGCTGCCCCCACTGCTGGCTAAGGCCAACCAGATAGGCGGCGCGGGCATCTACATTTTTCTGTTTGCCTCCAGCTACGGCCTCTACTATTCCCGCATCAGCAGCTGGAAAAGCTTCTACCTGA
Organism: Hymenobacter humi; assembly: GCF_042665855.1. NCBI lineage: Bacteria > Pseudomonadati > Bacteroidota > Cytophagia > Cytophagales > Hymenobacteraceae > Hymenobacter > Hymenobacter humi. Next base: position 3,939,789 of record NZ_JBHTEK010000001.1, read on the forward strand.
GCCGGTTCAAGAAGGTGCTGTTCCCTTATTACATCGGGATTACGGTCATTTTCATCGTCAACCAGTTCCTGGCCCTCTACCCGGAAGGCTGGCCAGCGTACCTGAGCCACCTGTTTTTGTATAAGATGTTTTACGGGCCTTACATGGAGAGCTTCGGGCCCCATTTCTGGTTCATTTCCACCATCGTTCAGTTCTACCTGCTCTGGCCCTTGCTCCGGGCCCTGGACCAACGGCTGCCCACCCCCACGCTGCTGGCCGTGTGCTTAGCCGTTTCGCTGCTGTACAGCGTGCTGGTGTTCCGGCTGGGGGTGCAGCAGGAGCGCATCTGGTGCAGCTCGGTAATACAGTACTTCTGGATACTCGCCCTGGGGATGGCCGCGGCCAGGCACAACTGGATTCCGCGCATCCTGCAGGTGGGCTTGCTGCGGCACGCCGTGCTGCTGGTCGTTGGGCTGGGGATGTCCGTGCTGGTCAGCGTCGTGTTTGGCCCAGAGGCCAATATTTTCAACGACTACTTCATGTTCATTGGATATTTTTCGGGCTGTGTCCTGCTCTTTCTGGTGGGCCAGCAGCTTTCGTTCATCGTCCGGAGCATGTTGTGGCTCAACACGTTTTCTTATTCGCTGTACATCATCCACTTATTCATCTTTATTCTTTACTTAAAGGCGCTGGCGAAGACGAGCATTAGCCTGATGGAGGTCCCCGTGGTGATGGCGCTCTGCATTGTCCTGGCCTTGCTTTTTGATAAACTCGTCAGCCAGCTCACTGATATCAGCTTCGGCCGCACGCAGCCCGTATTGCGTACCTAAGGGTGCTGTTAGCATCTCATTTTTCTGCCGCTGCTCTTGTTGCCGCGCCCGGGCGCGTCCCACCATTCTCTCATGAAAATTCTGGTTCTTTTACCAACACTCGTTTTATATATCCTGGGCTTCTACCTGCTCTGCAACGTGTTGTATCTGCTGTTTTTTGCTTTGGCCGGGCACCGGCGGCAGCAAGTTGAGCCAGCTAATGCGCAGGCGGCTCCGCTCCGCATGTGCGTGCTGATGCCGGCTTACCACTCCGATGCCGTGATTCAGGAAACCGGGCCCGCGGCCGTACGCCACGCCTACCCCGGGCGCTTCGACGTGCACGTGATTGCCGACGGCCTGCAGCCGGCCACGGTAGAAAAACTCCGCCAGAATGGCGCCGGCGTGGTGGAAGTGGTATTTGAGAAAAGCACCAAAGGCAAAGCGCTGCTGGCGGCTCTCGACTCCCTGCCGCCCGACGCGTACGACGTGGCCGTGATACTGGACGTGGACAACGAAATGGCGCCCGGCTTCCTGGCCCAGGTAAACCAGTCCTTTGCCGAAGGCTACCGCGTGGTACAGGGCCACCGCACGGCCAAGAACCTGGACTCCCCTTTTGCCGTGCTCGACGCCTGCAACGAGGAAATCAACAACCACATTTTCCGGCAGGGGCACGCCAGCCTGGGCATGTCGTCGGCCCTCATCGGCTCGGGCATGGCCTTCGAATACGGCTACCTGCACCGACTCCTCCGCGACATTGGCGATACGCCGGGCGAGGACAAGGAATTAGATTTCAGGGCCTTGAAAGACGGCGTTAAAATAGCCTACCTGCCCGACGCCTACGTATACGACGAGAAAATCCCCAACTCCAAGGTCTTCGCCAACCAGCGTACCCGCTGGCTGGCCACCCAGCAGGAATTTCTTAGCAAGTACTTCGGCGAAGGAATCCGGCAGCTGGGCCAGGGCAACCTTGACTTCGCCGATAAGGTAGTGCAGTCTATGCTGTTGCCCCGCATTCTGCTCCTGGGCATCCTGGGGGTTCTAGTCGTTTTGTCGCTGCTGTGGCCGGTGGGGCCGGGACCGGTGTTCTGGCTGCTGCTGCTGGCGGGGGCCGGGGCGGCGCTGCTGCTGGCGCTGCCCGCGCGCCTCTACACCCGCCAGGTAGGGCGTGCAATGCTGCACCTGCCCGTGGCGCTGGGCGCCATGCTGCTGGCCATCCTGCAGCTCAAGAAAGCCAAAACGTCCTTTATGCCCACGCCCCACGCGGCCAGCGCGCCGGGCAGCACGATGCGCTCCGAAGTTTAGCTCAATTCCACTTATGCCCTGGGAAATCATCTTTATACCTGCCCTTATCAGCCTGATTATCGGGGTGCGTAAGGGGCTGCAGGCCTCTCCCAAGAAGTAGTAATGCGGCTGCCCGGCCCTGCTCATGAAAAACCAAAACATTGTCATGCTCTGCCAGCAAAGCTGGGATATTGGCATTGGAACCAGCGCCAGGAACCTGGCGAAGGAGTTTGCGAAGCATAACCGGGTGCTGTACATCAACATGCCGCTGGACGTGAACACCGTGCTCACGGGGTACCGGCAGGCGGGCATGGAGAAGCGGTTGCGCGTACTCTTGGGCCTGGAAGAAGGCCTGGTGCTGGCCGAGCCCAACGTGTGGGTGCTCACGCCCCAGGTGCTGGGTTTGTCCTTCAACTGGCTGCCCATGCGCAACGTGTTCAATTTCCTGAACCGCCTGAACAGCCGGCTGCTGGCCCACAGCATTGGCCAAGCCATCGAAGCGGTCGGGTTTGATTCTTTTTATCTGCTGCAGGACGGCATCATATTTCAGGGGCTGGAGCTCAAGCGCCTGCTGGCCCCGCGGCTGTCGATTTACTACCTGCGCGACTACATGCTGGGCGTGCCCTACTTCCGGCGCCACGGCCCTTGGGTAGAAGCCCGCTTGCTCGAGCAGGCCGACGTGGTGGTGACCAACTCCGTATACCTGGGCGACTACGCCCGGGGGCACAACCCCAATTCCTTCTACATCGGCCAGGGCTGCGCCCTGGGGCTGTACCAGGCCGATGCCGACTACCCTATGCCGGCCGACCTGGCCGAAGTGGCGGGGCCCATTATCGTGTACACGGGCTACCTCACGTCCATTCGGCTCGATATGGAGCTGCTGCTCACCATTGCCCGGCTGCGCCCCCAGTGGAACGTGGTGCTGGTGGGCCCGGAGGACGAGGCATTCCGGCGCAGCGCGCTGCACGAGCTGTCCAACGTGCATTTTCTGGGCAATAAGGCGCCGGAACAACTCGCGCCCTACATCCGCCACAGCGACGTCTGCATCAACCCGCAGGTGGTAAACGAGGCCACCGTGGGGAATTATCCGCTTAAAATCGACGAGTACCTGGCCATGGGCAAGCCCGTGGTGGCCACCGCCACGCGGGCCATGGACATGTTTGCCGACTACGTGTACCTGGCCCGCAACGCCGACGAATGGCTCGAGCAGGCTCGATGCCGCCCTGGCCGACCAGAGCCCGGACCGGAGTGCCGCCCGCATTGCCTTCGCCCAGGGCCACAGGTGGGAGGCTTCGGTTCGGGCCCTCGACCATGCCCTGGCCACGCTGCAGGCGCCCGATACCAGCCCCGTAGCCCAGGTCCTTCCCACTTAATTCACCGCCCGTTTATGCCCTCTCCTTCTATTCAACCTGCAGTTCCGACGTCTGGCCCGGCAGCCCCGACCCGGCAGCCGCTGCGCATCGGCATCGAAGCCCAGCGCCTGTTCCGGCCGCACAAGCACGGCATGGACATCGTGGCCCTGGAGCTCATCAAGCACCTGCAGCAGGCTCGACCACGAAAACGAGTACTTCATTTTTGTGAAGCCGGACGCTGACAACCAGGTGCTGCAGGAAACGCCCAATTTTCACATCGTGGAAGTGCCCGGCGGCCCCTACCCGCTCTGGGAGCAGGTGCTGCTGCCCCGGGCCGCCGCGCAGGCCGGCGTGCAGCTGCTGCACTGCACCAGCAACACGGCCCCGCTGCGGGCGGGCGTGCCGCTGGTGCTCACCCTGCACGACATCATCTACCTCGAGCCGCTGGACTTGCGCCGCGGCGCCTGGTACCAGCGCGCCGGCAACCTGTACCGGCGCTGGAACGTGCCGCGGGTGCTGCCCCTGTGCCAGCGGGTGCTCACGGTTTCGGCGTTCGAGCAGGCGCGCATCGCGCAGCGCCTGCCCGAGGCGGCCGGGCGTCTGCAGGTGGTCTACAACAGCGTGGGCAAGCAGTTCCGGCCCATTACCGACAACGTGGCCCTAGCCGCGGCCAAAGCGCGGTACGTCCTGCCCGACCGGTTTATCTTCTTCCTGGCCAATACCGACCCCAAGAAAAACCTACCCGGGGTGCTCAAGGCGCTGGCTTTGCTCAAGAAGCGGGGTCAGCTGGCTTTGCGGCTGGTGATGCTCGACTTCAAGGAAAGCGCGCTGGAGGCCATTCTGCAGGAGCTCAACATTCCGGAGCTGCGGGCCGATATTCAGCTTTGCGGCTACGTGCCCAACCAGGAGCTGCCGCTTATCTACAACCTGGCCGAGGTGTTTCTGTACCCGTCCCTGCGCGAGAGTTTCGGCATTCCCATCCTCGAAGCCATGGCCTGCGGCACCCCGGTCATTACCAGCAACACCTCGTCAATGCCCGAAGTGGCCGGCGACGCGGCGCTGCTCATCGACCCCTTCAAGCCCGAAACCATTGCCGACGCCATCCTGCGCCTGCAGAACAACCCATCCGAACGGGCAGCGCTGGTAGCGCGGGGCCTCGAGCGGGCCCGGCAATTCTCCTGGGCCAATACGGCCCGGCAAGTACTAAGCGTGTACGAAGAGGTAGCCGTGGGCAGCCCCACGCTGCGCCGGTAATAACCCCTAAGCATAGGCAACCACCTGTCATGTCTCCTTTAACCCAAACCGAGCCCGTTTCTCCCCCGCCCTCCATGTCCTTTAGCGACAAAGTCAAGCGCAACCCGCGGCTCAAGCAGCTGGCCCTGTGGCTGGTGCTGGTGCCCCGCGAGGCCCGGCCGCGGCTGTGGGTGCGCTGGCTGGTGAATCCCTTCGTGCACAAGCACGGGCGGCGGTCGCTGGTGCGGTGGCGCACCCGCCTAGATGTGGTGCCCTTCCAGCCGTTTATGCTGGGCGCCGAGTCCATCATCGAGGACTTTGCTACCGTGAACAACGGCATGGGCGGCGTTTTCATTGGGGAGCGCACGCTGGTGGGGCTGGGCAATGTGCTCATTGGGCCGCTGCGCATCGGCAACGACGTCATCATTGCCCAAAACGTGGTGTTTTCGGGCCTCAACCACGGCTACACCGACATCGACCGGCCCATCAAGGACCAGGCTTGCTCCACGGCCGAAATCGTGGTCGAAGACGAGGTCTGGATTGGGGCCAACTCCGTGATTACGGCCGGTGTGCGCATTGGCCGGCACGCCGTGGTGGCGGGCGGCAGCGTGGTGACCAAGGACGTGCCCCCGTTTACCATCGTGGGCGGCAACCCGGCCCGGCCGCTAAAGCAATACCAGGCCGCTACCGGCCAATGGGAGCGGGTGTAAATAATTAATTTGATTTTTTGCTTCTAATCTAAACAATTGCGTATGCATACGGCTGAACACGCTTTGAGCCAAGCCGATATTGCCATAAGCGACCCGTCTTTCCCCTGCCACCACTTTTCCAGAACAGGATTGATTAGAACTACGAACTGCCTTTCGCCGATGCTATGAACGACCAGAATATCATTATTATAGCCCAGCAGAATTGGGAGACCACCATCGGCACCAACCCCCGAAACATGGCGCGGGAGTTTGCTAAAAACAACCGGGTGCTGTACATCAACATGCCACTGGACGTGAGCACCGTGCTGCGGGAGCACGAGGAGCCCACCGTGAAAAAGCGCCTGCGCGTGCTGCTGGGCCTGGAAGAAGGCCTGGTAAAGGCCGAGCCCAACGTGTGGGTATACACCACGGGGGTTTTGCTGCTGTCGGCCAACTGGCTGACTTCGCGGCCGTTGTTTTCAGCCGTCAATAATCTGAATGCGTGGCTGCTGGCGCGCAGCATCCGCAAGGCGGCCGACGCCGCGGGCTTCGACTCGTTTTATCTGCTGCAGGACGGCCTCATCTTCCCGGGCCTGGAACTGAAGCGGCTCCTGAAGCCGGTGAAATTCATTTATAACCTACGCGACTACGTGATGGCCGTGCCCTACTTCCAGCGGCACGGGCCCTGGATGGAAGCCGCCCTTATGAAGCAGGCCGACGTGGTGTCGGCCAACTCGGCCTACCTGCGCGACTACGCCCGGGAGCACAACCCGAGCAGCTACGACATCGGCCAGGGCTGCGTGCTCTCGCTCTACCAGGCCGATGCCGTGTACGACCGGCCCGCCGACCTGCCGCCCGCCGGGGCGCCCATCATCGGCTACACCGGCTACCTCACCGAAATCCGGCTGGATATTGAGCTGCTCGTGACCATTGCCCGGCAGCGGCCGCAGTGGAACCTGGTGCTGATTGGGCCCGAAGACGAGGCGTTTAAGCGCAGCGCGCTGCACCAGCGCCCAACGTATACTTCCTGGGCAGCAAGTCGCCCGACCAGCTGCCGGCTTACGTGAGCTACTTCGACGTGTGCACCAACCCGCAGGCAGTGAACGAGGTAACCATCGGCAACTACCCGCTTAAAATCGACGAGTACCTGGCCATGGGCAAGCCCGTGGTGGCCACGGCCACGCGGGCCATGGACATGTTTGCCGACTACGTGTATCTGCCCCGCAACGCCCAGGAATGGCTCGAGCAGGCTCGATGCCGCCTTGGTGGAGCACACCCCGGCGCGCAGCGAATCCGGTATCGTCTTCACCCAGGGCCACACCTGGGAAGCCAGCGTGGGCCTCATCTACCAGGCCGTGGCCGAAGTGGAGCACCAAACCACCCCTTCCTACTAAGTTATTCTGCTATCCTTTTTGCTGTCGACGATTATTTATCCATGATTGTTTTCCTATTCTGGCTGGCCCTGGCCGTGGTTTTGTACACCTATGTGGGCTACGCCCTAGTGGTGTGGCTGTGGGCCAAAGTGGTCCGCGGCGGCACGCCTAAGCCCGCGCCCCGCGCCTTCGAGCCCGAAGTGACGCTGGTGGTGCCGGCCTACAACGAAGCCGATATTCTCGACGACAAGGTGCGCAACTGCCTGGCCCAGGACTACCCGGCCGACAAGCTGCGCCTGCTGTTCATCACCGACGGCTCCAACGACCACTCGGGCGAGGTGCTGGCCGCTTATCCGCAGGTAGAGCACCTGCACCGGCCGGAGCGCGCCGGCAAATCCATGGCCGAGAACCGCGCCATTCGGTACGTGACCACGCCCTACGTCGTGTTCACCGACTGCAACACCCTGCTCAACCCCGAAGCCGTGCGCCGGCTGGTGCGTCACTACCAAGACCCGCAGGTGGGGGCGGTGTCGGGCGAGAAGCGCGTGCTCAGCGACGGCAGCGCCTCGGGCTCGGGCGAGGGCCTGTACTGGAAATACGAGTCGTTCCTGAAGCAGTGCGACTCCGACATCTGCAGCCTGATGGGCGCGGCCGGCGAGCCTGGTGTCCTTCCGCACCGACTTGTTCAAGCCCCTGGAGCCAGACACCATTCTCGACGACTTTGTGCAGTCCATGCGCATCGTGGATGCCGGCTACCGCGTGGTGTACGAGCCCCAGGCCTACGCCATGGAGCCGCCGTCGTTTTCCCTGAAGGAAGAAATGAAGCGCAAAGTACGCATCTGCGCGGGCGGCTGGCAGTCCATGTCCCGGCTGCTGTCGCTGCTCAACCCGTTGCGCCAGCCGGTGGTCACGTTCCTGTACGTTTCGCACCGGGTGCTGCGCTGGAGCCTGACCCCCGCGCTGCTCCTGCTGCTGTTGCCGCTCAACGTGGCCCTGGCGCTCACGCACGGCGGCATTTACCACTTGCTGCTGGCGGCGCAGGTGCTGTTTTACGGCGCCGCCGCCTTGGGCTGGTGGCGGGCCAGCCAGGGCAAGGCCGCCGGCCCGCTGCTGGTGCCGCTGTACTTCACCATGATGAACGTGGCGGTGTTTCAGGGAGCCGGGCGCTTCTGGCGCAATTCGCAGCCCGCTGCCTGGGATAAAGCCCAGCGCGCTCCCGTGGCCTAGCTCCAGCAGCTAAACTCAGTACAATTGACTTTGGAGCCGTACGGTGGAGCTAAAAGGCCGCCCACCCGTTTCCGCATTTCATGAAGAACCCCTTGCTCACCAAGCTCCAGTCTTACCTCGGCAACCAGCATTTTATGTCGCTGGCCGGCAACCTCACGGTGTCGGCCATGAGCATCATCTCGGTGTCGCTGCTGTTTCGGATGCTGCCGGTGCAGGAGATTGGCGTGTGGGTGCTGTTCATGTCCACTGTGGGCTTGTCCGACTCGTTCCGGGCCGGGTTTCTGACCACGGCCTTCATCCGGGCGCGCTCCGGTGCTACACCCGAGCGGGCCGCCGAGGTTACGGGGTCAGCCTGGACCATTGCCCTGGCCATCACGGCTGCCCTGGGCTTGCTCAACTTGTTGGGCTGGTTGGTATTTGGCGGCACGGCCGATGCCGCGACGGCCACGCTGCTGCGCTGGTTTGGGGTGGTGCTGGTGGTCACGCTGCCCTACTTCATGGCCGCGTGCGTGATGCAGGCCGAAATGCGGTTCGACCGCATTCTCTACATCCGGCTGCTGTCGCAGGGGCTGTTCGTGGTGGGCATCGTGGCCATGATGGTCACCGGCACCGCCACGCTAGACCGGGTGGTGTACAGCTACGTGGGGGCGTCGGTGCTCACCAGCGCGCTGGTGCTGGCTTTCGGGTGGGCCGATTTTGGGAGCCTGGGCCGCCGCAGCAGTGCCTGCATTCGCGAGCTGGCGCACTTTGGCAAGTACAGCGTGGGCAGCTACGTGGGCACCAACCTGCTGCGCAGCTCCGACACGTTCATTATCAACTACATGCTGGGCCCGGCCCCGCTGGCCGTCTACAACCTGGCCAGCCGCTTCATGGAAATCGTGGACATTCCGCTGCGCAGCTTCGTGGCCACCGCCATGCCGGCCATGTCGGCCGCGTTCAACCAGAACCGGCTGGGCGAAGTGGCCCGCCTGCTGCGCCAGCACGCCGGCATGCTCACCTGGGTTTTCGTGCCGGTCATTCTAGGCACAATCCTTTTTGCCGACATTCCCATCTACCTCATCGGGGGCCCCAAATACCAAAACACCGAAGCGGCCAACCTGCTGCGCATCAGCATTGCGCTGGCCATCCTCTACCCCATCGACCGGTTTATGGGCATTACGCTCGACGTGGTCAACCAGCCGCGGCTCAACCTGGTGAAGGTGTTTCTCATGCTGGGTGTGAACGTGGTGGGCGACGTGGTGGCGCTGCTGCTGTTCCGCAACATCTACGGCGTGGCCGTGGCCAGCCTGCCCACCATCATCGCGGGCTTCGTCTTCGGGTATTTTCAGCTCAAGAAATACCTGCCGCTGTCCCTGCGCGACATCCTGAGCACCGGCTTCCGGGAAACCCGGGTGCTGGGCCTGCGCTTTCTAAGCCGGGCCGCGGCGGCCCTCAAGCCCGGTTAGGCCTCCGGCTGGCAACAGCTACTGGGCGCTGGTTGAGTTACTTCCGTCGCGAAATGAGTTGCGAAAATCAGGCGGATGTAGAGACGCAATATTTTGCGTCTCGTCGTTGAACGATAATTGAAACGCCCCCACGCGGTGCGGACGCCGAGACGCAAAATATTGCGTCTCTACTTCGTGCTCGCAAGCCACTTCGCGATGAGTATTGATGCATTCAAAAATTGGGTGTAAGTTGGTTTAAACGAAGTTTATCAGGCACGGCCATGAGAATTGCACATCTGATTATGGTGCACAAGAATGCGGCCCAGGTGGAGCGCCTGGTGAAGGCGCTGGCCCACGAGCAGTTCGACTTTTACATTCACCTCGACGCCAAGGCTAACCTGGAGGACTACGCGGGCGTGGCCGCCCTGCCGCAGGTCACCTTCATCCAGAAACGCTACGACATTCCCTGGGCGTCTTACAACCTCACCGCCGCCGCCGTACAGGGCATCCGGGAAATCCTGGCTTCCGGCACTTCCTACGATTTCATCAACCTGATGAGTGGGCAGGACTACCCCATCAAGTCGCCCGACAGCATTTACAGCTTCTTTGCCCGGCACATCGGGTGCACTTTCCTGGCCTTCGAGCCGCAGTCAGAGGACTCGGAGTGGTGGCGCCATGCCATTGGCCGCATCGAGAAATACCACATGATACAGTTCAGCTTCAAAGCTCGCTACCGGGTGGAGAAGGTACTCAACTGGCTCTTGCCCAAGCGCAAGTTTCCGCTGCCCTATAAGCTGTACGGCGGCACCTACGGCACGTGGTGGACTATGGGAACCGACTGCGCGGCCTACCTGCTGAAGTTCATGGACGAGCACCCCGGGCTCCGGCGCTTCAGCTATTTCACCTGGGCGCCCGATGAATTCCTCGTCAGCACCATTCTGATGAATTCGCCGCTCAAGGACAAGATTATCAACGACAACTACCGGTACCTGGACTGGTCGCGCGGCGGGCCCAACCCCAAAACCCTGACCGTGGAGGATGCCAACGAACTGGCCCGCAGCTACAAGCTTTTCGCCCGCAAGTTCGACATCACCCAAGACGCCGAAATTCTGGACATTGTGGACGGCCTAGTGGCCAACTCCGACTTCCGGCTTTCCGTGTAACCATTCTTTGCTTCCTCCGCGCCCAAGCGCTACCAGCCCAATTTTCCTATGACGTGCGCCCTCCGCTTTCGGGAAGGCGCTTAACCCGAACCCAGCGTGACGAAGCGAGATTTTGATGCGGTGGTGGTGGGCTCGGGGCCCAACGGGCTGGCGGCGGCCGTCACGATGCAGCAGGCGGGCCTGTCGGTGCTGCTCCTTGAGGGCAAGAACACTGTGGGCGGCGGCCTGCGCACCGCCGAGCTCACGCTGCCCGGCTTTTTGCACGACGTGTGCTCGGCCATTCACCCGCTGGCGGCCGATTCTCCGTTCCTCAAGACCCTGCCGCTGGCCGACCACGGGCTGGAATACATCTACCCGCCGCTGCCCGCCGCGCACCCGCTGGACAATGGCACCGCCGCTGTGCTGGACCCTTCGCTGTCCGTCACCGCCGCTCGGCTTGGGGCCGACGCCCAGGCTTACCGCAGCCTGGTGACGGCGGTGGTGCAGGACTGGCCGCGTCTGGCGCCAGCCATTCTGGGCCCGTTGCGTTTACCGGCGCATCCGGTGGCTTTGGCCCGGTTTGGGGTCAAGGGACTGCTCCCCGCCCAACTACTGGCCAATTTTTACCTCAAAACCCCCGAAGCCCGCGCGCTCTGGGCCGGCATGGCAGCTCACGCGCAACTGCCCCTGAGCAACATTGCCACTTCGGCCATTGGGCTGGTGCTGCTGGCCACTGGGCACCAGCGCGGCTGGCCCCTGCCCAAGGGTGGCTCGCAGCAGATTGCCAGCGCGCTTACTTCCTACTTTGTTTCCCTGGGCGGGCAGGTGCAAACCAACTTCTACGTGGAGTCTTTGCAGCAGCTGCCCTCGGCCCACGCGGTGCTGCTCGACGTAACGCCCCGGCAGTTGCTCGCCATTGCCGGCCACAAGCTTTCGGCACTCTATAAATGGCAGCTGGAGCGCTACCGCTACGGCATGGGCGTGTTCAAGATAGACTGGGCGCTGGCCGAGCCCATTCCCTTCACGGCCCCCGAGTGCCGGCGGGCTGGCACCGTGCACCTCGGCAACACGCTCGAGGAAATTGCCAGCTCCGAACAGCTCACCTGGGACGGCGGCCACCCCGAGCGGCCCTTCGTGCTGCTGGCCCAGCAAAGCCTGTTCGACGCCACCCGGGCCCCGGCCGGGCAGCACACGGCCTGGGCTTACTGCCACGTGCCCCACGGCTCCCGCAAAGACATGACCGCCGCCATCGAGCAGCAGGTGGAGCGTTTTGCGCCCGGCTTCCGGGAGCGCATCCTGGCCCGCCACGTGTTCGATACCGCTCAAATGGAAGCCCACAACCCCAACTACGTGGGCGGCGACATCAACGGCGGCGTGCTGGATATTGGGCAGCTCTTTACACGGCCGGCACTTCGGCTTTCGCCCTACCGGACCTCCGCCAAGGGGCTCTACCTCTGCTCTTCCTCTACCCCGCCTAGCGGCGGCGTGCACGGCATGTGCGGCTACCACGCCGCCCGCCGCGCCTTGCGCGACGTGTTCAACCTACGGGCAGCGCCTCTAGCCAGCCTTTAAGAACCTATCCCAATAAGAAATAAAAGGACCGTCATGCTGAGCGCAGCCGAAGCATCTCGCGTGCAGTCACTAATCCTTACGATTGGTTTACTACCCCACGCGAGATGCTTCGGCTCCGCTCAGCATGACGGTCTCTATTTGGAGAGGCTCTAAACGAAGCTGAAGCACGGCCGCCCTGCGCTGCTCTGCTACTCCACGCGCTTCACCCGCAGGTAGTCCAGCATGGCCTGATTCACTTCGCCGTTCATGTTCTCGTTGGCCGGCTCGAAGGCCAGGGTGAGCGGGTGGGTGCCTTTTTCCAGGCGCACCAGCACGGGGTTCGAGAAGCCCCAGTTCGACCATTCTTCCACGCCGCGCTGGGGCAGCACCACGGTGCCCAGCAGCGCGAGCCGCTGCGCAGGGTGCGGATGGCGCAACGGTTGTTGGTGTTGATGGGGCCGTTGCCGTTGGCGTAGCGGAAATCCACAGCATACAGACCAGCTTCGGGCACGGTCACGGGAATGGTGAGAGACTTATTCTGGGTCTTGCTGATTTCGATGAATCCCTTGCCGGTAAAGCCCTTATAAGCCAGCGCCGCTCTGGGCGCTACGGTTTCGAGCCTGCACCTGCCGGGCGGTGGCGTCAGCACCCATTTCCAGGGCTCGCTGGCGAAGGATTCCAGGCCATTGCCATCCACGGCCACCACTTGGTAGGCAGCGAAGGGGCCCGCGGGCACCGCGTACTCCGGGCTGGCCGTGGTGGCCAGCGCCTTGCTGTTCTGGAGCACTTTGTATTCCTTCACGCCCTCCTGTTTAGCCCAACTCAGGCGGTTGTTGGCGTAGGTAACTTCGGGTGTGGTGGGCGAAAACTGGTTGGCCACGCGGTTTACCGCTGCAGCTGGCGGCGTCGTGCTGCTCAGCACAATGCGCACCTCATGCGGCCCCACGAGCCCCGCCGGGATGGCGGCCCCGGGCAGCGGCTGGCCGTCGAGGGTAATGGTGCTGATTTGGTTGCCAAACCCTTCCATCTCAATATTGAGCACGGCCCGGCGGTACGGGAAGCCCGCCAGGCGGCGGCGGCCCTGGAACGCCTGCGGCACAAGGGCCGGAACACGAGCCGGTCGGCCTGCCACTCCATGCCAAACAGCACCTTGTACACCAAGCCCAAGCTGCCGGAGAGGCTCCAGAGCATGTTGCTGGAGTTGATTTGGGTGCCGGCAAAGTCGCCGTTGCTGGCCACGAAGTTCTCCTTGTTGGTGAGGAACAGCGCGGCGGGCCGGTAGATGGCGGCCATGCTTTCCAGCACCGACTGCTCGTTGCCGGCCTTGGCGGCGGCCAGCGCCCAGAAGCTTTGCACAAAGGGCCACACGGCGTTGTTGTGGTAGGGCGGAATGCCGGGAATCTGCGGGTAGATGCAGGAAATCCCGAAGGGTGTGGTGGGCGTTTTGGCCACCACTTCCTGCGCCCGTTCGCCCTCGGCCACGCCAAAGAGCACGCTCAGGGCCTCGCCCAGCGCCTCGGCCCGGGGCGAAAGCGTGAGGGCAGTGCGGCCGTAGAGAAACTGGCCGTAGTAGCCTTTTTCGGGCTGCCAGAGGTGCTCGTTCATGGCCTGCTTGAGGGCGGCGGCTTGCTGGCGGTGCCGGGCGGCCGTGCCCGGGTCGCCGAGCTTGGCGGCCATCTGGGCCATCACGATGTTGGCCTGGTAGTGCACGGCGTTGGTGCCCAGGTTTTCCGACTGGTAAATATCCACTGGCTGCATCCAGCGCGGGTAGGTCTGCTCGCGCCAGTCCAGGAAGGATGACTCGCCGCGCATCAGGCCGGTGGCCGGGTCGTAGGCGTTCTGGCGGTCGTCGGCCATCGACTTTTTGACAATGGCGTACACCCGGCGCAGCCACATTTCGTCGCCGGTCACCTTGTAGATTTCCCAGGCCGCCGTGGCCCAGATAATGCGGTCGGTGGAGCACGGATAAGCCCCGCCCGTGCCCGTGTCCTGAATGATGCGGCCTTCCTTCGACACCTTGCGCAGCAGGCTGTTCATGGCCACGCGCGGCTGCAGCGCGGCCTGGGCCAGGATGATGCTGTAGCTGATGTCGCGCGTCCAGACGCCGGCCCACTCCTTGCCGGTGCGGAAGGTGCTATCTGGCTCCACGGCGCGGCGGGCTTCTTCCAGGGCCAGGTTGTAGAGCGCGTCGGCCAGCGGGTAGTCGGAACTGTACTGCGGGAAGTCGGCGGTGTTGATGCTTTGCTTCCACTCGCCGGCCGTGGTTTTGGCGGCCTGGGGCTGGTTGAGCACCAGCGTCACTTCGTAGATGCCGTCGCCGTCGGGGTCCTTTAGCTCAAGCTCGGGCTTGTTCACCAGGTTGTCGAAATCCCAGGCTCAACGGGGCGGTGCCGCCGGCCACGAATACGTGCTTGAAGTCCTGCTGGTACAGCTTTTCGCCCTTGAAGGTGGTGTAGTAGCCCTGCTTCTTGAAAGCGGCCAGCACCAGCCGCATATCCAGCCGGATTTTCACCGCCGTGTTCGGCGCCAGGTAAGTGTTGGCCGGCACGGGCGTGGCATCCACGTAGCGCTGGCCGAAGACGATAACCGGCGTTTCGAGGGCCGCGCCGCCCGCCCGGGGCACGGCTGCCAGCTGATGGTCGAGGCCCGAAGGCATCTCGTTGTCCTTGCCGTTGATGCTAAACTTGAACGCCACCTGCGGGCTCTGAAACTCGTTGGCCGGGCTCTGGTAATTGGACACCAGGCTCGGTGGCCGAGAGCGCGCGGGCTTCGTGCTTGCCCTGCACCACCCGGTCGCGGTACAGCGTGTAAGCGTCAGATTGCCAGATGGGGGAAGACATGGCAGGAAGTTGGCTGGCCGCGGGCTTCTGGGTTTGGCAGGCATTGAGCAGGCCCAACAGCAACAGGAAGCCGATGGCAAGGGACGGTGAATTCATAGAGCGGCGCAAGGCAACGGGGGCGGGAATGTGGCCGCAAAGTACTGCCGTTTGGGGCAGGCCGGGCTTTACCAGAACGGTCCGCAGCGGGCCGCTCCAGCAGGCTAGATGCTGCGCCGCCGCTTTGCGTACAAGGCCTGATAACCCGCCCGCCCATGAAACGCCTCCCCTTCTCCCTGTCGCTCATGCTGTGGCTTGGGCTCTTGCTGGGCCTCACCGCTCAAAAATCCAAGATTGGGCCCCTGGAGCAGACTCTGCTCGAAAACCGCTGGAAAAAGCGCGTGCTGCTGCTGGTCACGCCCTCGCCCGAGTACGTCCTCTTCCTCGACCAAAAAGCCTTGCTAGCCCCGAGCGAAAAGGAGCTGGCCGCGCGCGACATCCTGGTGCTCGACGTGCGCTACGACCGCATCAGCGCCACCGACAAGCTGTTTCTCACCCGCAAAATCGGCGCGCACCCGCCGCACTTCACGGCCGTGCTCATCGGCAAAGACGGCGGAGTCAAGCAGCGCAGCAAAACCCCCATCTCCCCGCCCGACCTCATCGGCACCATCGACAAAATGCCTATGCGCCGGCAGGAAATGCAGCGGGAAAAAACCCGCAAGGGCAAGCCCGTCGACGCGCCGCTCCCGCCCGGCGTTATCCCAAAGACTTAGTGAACCCGACCTTAATCTTGAGCTGAAAATCGGAGATAACCTTGAAGATTTCCTTCAGCGTCACCTGCTCTACTTTGGTCAGGGTTTTGGGGTCCAGGTAGTTGTCGGGCTCCACTTTGTCGCTGATAATCTGCACGGCCTGCTTTTTCAGTCGCACGCCCATCAGGTAGTAGTACGACTGCAGCAGTTCCTGGGCTTCCCGCTCCGTAAACACGCCCTCGGCTTTGAGAGCCTCGAGCCGCTCGCCGGTGTTGGTGGCGAAGATGCGGTGCTTGAGGGCGTACATGCGCACCAGGTCCACAATGGGCGACATGGTGCGCTTGAGGTTGAAAACCTGCTGCTTGCCGTGCGCGAAGGTGCGGATGTTGTTGAAAAACGTGAGCGGCGGCTCGTACTGCAGCGCGTTCACGGCCATGTAGTGGAAGAACCGGTCCACGGGCTTTTGCAGCTCCACGGCCAGGAATTCGTGCAGCTCGTCCATGATGGTGGGGTCGCCGTAGAGGTAGCGGCAGTCGAACGACGCGGCGAACTGCATGCCCGTTTCGGGGTTCGAGTCGGTCATCCACTGCACGTAGTTGCGCTTCCAGTGCGAGAGCGAGTGCGTCCACTTGGGGTTTTTGGCCATGAAGCCGCCCTCGCAAAAGCTGAACCCAATGTCGTTGAGCCGGTCCGACACGATTTCGGCAAACTTGAGGAAGTAGGCCCGCACGGTTTCGCGTT
The DNA here is from genome assembly GCF_042665855.1 of Hymenobacter humi. Lineage (NCBI taxonomy): Bacteria > Pseudomonadati > Bacteroidota > Cytophagia > Cytophagales > Hymenobacteraceae > Hymenobacter > Hymenobacter humi. Next base: position 3,956,158 of record NZ_JBHTEK010000001.1, read on the forward strand.
GCTCGTTGGCCTTGTCTTCGTAGATAATGGCGTTGTCCTGGTCGGTGAGCAGGGTTTGCTCTTTGCGGCCCTCGCTGCCCAGCACCATGTACACGAACTTGGCCGGTGGAGGTCCCAGCTCGGCTGTGGTGTCCTCAATCACCTTCAGGGCAATGGTATCGGATACGGTGGTGATGACCTGGTTCACGATTTCGGGCTTCACGCCGCGGTTCAGCAGCGGTACACCATTTCCGGGACCTGTTCCCAGCGGCGCTTGAGCTCGGGCACGGCCTGGGCCTGCTTCACCGACTGGATGAAGATGAACGGCGACTGGGCCTGGTCGTCGGTGAGCAGCTTGTTGCGGCTCAGGTAGCCCACAAACACGCCGTCGGTCTCCACCAGCAGGTAGCGGGTTTTGGTCCGGAACATCAGCAGAATGGCCTCGTACACAAAGGCCTTGGTGCTGATGGTGACCACCGGCGCGTCCTGAATGGTGCCCACGGGCTGGCGGGCGTCGGCCAGGCCGGCCACCACTTTGTCGCGCAGGGTAATGTCGGTCACGAAGCCGCTGATGTGGCCGTGCTCGTCGTCGTTGATGAAGTAGCAGGCGGTGCGGGCGGCGGCCATGCGCCGGGCCACTTCGTGAATGGGCGTGCTGGCCGGGCAGGCCACCACGCCGCGCAGCTCCAGAGTTTCGATGCGGCGCGAAAAGAGCTGGTCGGAGGCCAGGTAGTTTTCGCCGGCGCTGCTGGCCGGCCGCACAAAGTGGGCGTACTCCTCATTCAGCATGCGCTGGCCAAAACGGGCCGTGAAGAAGTGAAAGAACTCCTCGTAGGCCTGGCACAGCGACCGGAACTCGCGGCGGTGCAGGAAGTACACGCGGGTGTTTTTCCTGGCCAGCACCGTGCGCAGCGAGCGTTTCTTGTTCATCAGCACCGAGATGCCGCCGTAGCAGTCGCCGGGGCGGCTGTGCTCTATCACGCGGCGGTTTTGCTGGCTGTCGTAGAAAAACGTCTCGTACTCGCCCTCCACAATGATGTCGAGGCCGCGCATTTTCGACACGTCTTGGTAGTAGATGATGGCCTCCCGCGGATGGCGCACTTCCTCCAGGGCCTCGGCCACTTCGGCCAGCACCTCGTCGGGCAGCAGGTTGAAAGGCGTGACGGTTCTAAGAAAATCGAGTCGTTCGCTCATGCAGGGAGGGTGTTAGGCAGGCAAAATTAGAACGTCATGCGGGGTCTGGGAACCTCACCCCGGCCCCTCTCCATAAGAGAGGGGAGCCACGGCACAAGAATTTAGCTCAATTTTAAGGGGAAAGGCCCGACTCTAAATTGAGCTGTTTTTTTTCGTTTAACGTCAGGCTCCCTCTCTTTTGGAGAGGGGCCGGGGTGAGGTGCCACGGCACCGCTCGGCAGGACGGGCTACATACATAGCACCTGTTTTAATTTACATACTTATTCACCCAATCAGGAAAAATGCCAGCAGCACCAACGCCAGCCCGCTTATCAGCAGCCACGCGGCCACGCCCACTTTGAACCGGCGCTTGGGCCCGCCGGCATTTCGCGGGCGGGCCAGGCCCACGGGGCCTTGTTGGGCGATGGTTTCGGGGCTGATGGCGCCTTGCCGCTCCAGCTCAAAAGCAGCGGGCCGTGGCATAGGCATCGGCCAGGGCATCGTGCTCCTGGGGCATAGCCTCTTCAAACAGGCGCTGGTACAGCTCGCCGAGGCGCAGAAAGCGGCGGTTGGTGTAGCGCACCAGGCTCGCCGGTGGCGCGCATGGTGCAGAAGGTGGGCAGGTGCTCGAGCGGGTTTTGCAGGCCGGCGCGGTAAAACCCCACGCTCACCATGTGGTAGTCGAGCTGCATGAAGTGGGCCACCACCAGCGGGTGGTAGCGGAGCAGGTCGCGGTGCAGGCGGTGCATCACGGCGTGCCGGGACTTGCCATTCTGGCGCAAAAAGTCCAGCGTGAGGCCGTGGATGCTGCCCGACGCCGGGCTCATGTCGTAGTCGTTGGGCTGAATGTAGTGGTTTTCGGCCTTCACTTCCTGGCCGTCGCGGGTGTACACCACCCAGGCCAGCTGCACAATATGCGGCCAGTTGTCGCGGCTGGAATACGGCTTGCTCCAGTCGCGCGGAATGCCCGACGTTTCGGTATCAAGGAACAGCAGGTACTCTCTCACAACGCGAATTGCCGGGGGTGGCGGACTTTTGGACTACGAATAACCGAACGAATCAGCTCAATTCCGTTGGCCTGATAGAAGCGAGGCCACCCTTCGCACCTCCACAGCCCGCCCGCTACTCCTGGTGAAGGCGCGACGACTCCCGCGGCAGCAGCTGCGGCTGCAGCACGATTTTGCGCGGCGCCTGCTGCCGGGTGCGCTCCTGCACCAGCTCCAGCAGCAGCCGGACGGCGGCGCCGCCCATTTCCTCGCAGTGCTGGTCAACGGAGGTGAGCTTGGGCTCGGTGAGGGAGGCAAACGTTTCGTTGCTGAAGCCGGAGAGGGCAATGTCTTCGGGGATGCGCAGGTGGTGCTCTTTCAGCACCTGCAGGGCCCCGACGGCCGAGAAGTCGCTGGCCGAGAAGACGGCATCGGGCCGCTGCGGCAGGTCGAGCAGCTGCTTCATGCCCCGGATGCCGTCTTCCAGGGTCATGTCGCTGAACACCACCAGTTCTTCCTCCACCGGCAGGTTGCGGTCGCGCAGGGCCTGGCAGTAGCCGAGGTAGCGGTTTTTGTAGATGTTGAGGTGCTGCGGCCCGCCGAAGTGGGCAATGCGGCGGCAGCCCTGGTCGAGCAGGTGCATCGTGGATTGGTAGCCGCCGCGGTAGTCGTCGAGCACCACCGCACTCACGTCGGTGCCTTCCAAGATGCGGTCAAAAAACACCAGCGGAATATCGCGCTTGCGCACCTTTTCGAAGTGCTTAAAATCGCGCGTGGTGCGCGCCAGCGACACCAGAATACCATCAACCTGCGCATTTATCAGCGTTTCGATGTTCTTCTGCTCGTGCATGTAGTCTTCGTTCGACTGGCACAGCATCACGTTGTAGCCGGCCTTGTTCGCCACGGACTCCATGCCCTTCAGCACCAAGGCAAAGAAATGACCGTCGATGTGCGGCACAATCACGCCCAAGGTATTGCTGCGTCCCTTACGCAGGGCTGCCGCCAGGTGGTTGGGCTGGTAGTTGAGCTGCTCGGCCAGTTTCCACACCCGTTTGCGCGTGGCTTCGCTAATGCGGGTGTGCCCACTAAGCGCCCGCGAAACCGTCGAAACGGAGAGGTTCAGCTCCTGGGCAATGTCCGTAATAGAAGCGCGTTTTTGGGACAAGGTGACTAGAGAATTGACAAGCAGTAAAAAACTCCCCTCCTTTTTTAAGGAGGGGACGCCGCAGCTTCAGCTGCGGCTGGGGTGGTTGCCCTCGTTGAACGACACCCGAACGATTGATTCACAAGTAAGTTGCTTAGGCGCGAGGTCGTTCAACGGTTCAACCACCCCGTCCGAGCCGTTGGCTCGAACATCCCCTCCTCAACTGAGGAGGGGAGTTTGATGCGCTTTATTGGGAGTTGTCGGCAGCGCCTTTGTAGTGCAGTTCGGACAGGTTGCGCAGCCGGTCGGCGCTGAACTCGGGGGTGACGTCGCGCTGCGGGTCGCCGAGCATCTCGTAGCCCACCATGAACTTGCGCACCGTGGCCGAGCGGAGCAGCGGCGGGTAGAAATGCATGTGCAGATGCCACTCGGGATGCTCCTGGCCGTCGGTGGGGCGCTGGTGCAGGCCGGCCGAATACGGGAAGGAGATGTTGAAGAGGTTGTCGTAGCGGGTGGTCAGGCGGCGCAGGGCGTCGGCCAGGGCGTCGCGCTCGTCGGCGGTGAGCTGGGTGATGTCTTGCACGGCGCGGCGCGAAACGAGCAGGGTTTCGAAGGGCCACACGGCCCAGAACGGCACCAGCGCCACAAAATGCTCGTTTTCGAAGACGATGCGCTCCTGCTTTTCCAGCTCAATGGCCAGGTAGTCGGCCAGCAGCGTGCGGCCGTGCTCCTGGAAGTGGGCCAGCTGCTGCACGCTTTCCTTGGCGGGCTCGCCGGGCACGGTGCGCTGGGCCCAAATCTGGCCGTGCGGGTGCGGGTTCGAGCAGCCCATCATCTCGCCCTTGTTCTCGAAAATCTGCACGTAGTTGATGTCGGGCCGGGCGCCGAGGGTTTGAAATTCCTCCACCCACAAGTCCACCACTTTGCGAATGGCGGGCACCGTCATCTGGGGCAGGGTGAGGTCGTGGCGCGGCGAGAAGCAGATAACCCGGCAAATGCCCGATTCCGCCTCGGCCCGCAGCAACCCGCCTTCGTTGATGCCGCCGGTGGGCACGTTGGCCTGCAGCGCCCCGAAATCGTTGTTGAACACGAACGTGGACTCGTATTTTGGGTTCACCTCGCCGCCCACGCGGCTGTTGCCGGGGCAGAGGTAGCAGGGGGTCGTAGGCCGGGCGGTTGTCAGGCTCGGGCTCTTCCTGCTGGCCCTGCCAGGGGCGCTTGGAGCGGTGCGGCGACACCAGCACCCATTCGCCCGAAAGGGCATTGAAGCGGCGATGCGGGTGTTCGGTGGAGTCGAAGGAAGGCATAGGGTTTATTATAAAGGTGTGGGAAAGCACCGTGGTGCGTTCAGCGGCTTAACAAATCAGACTGAACATCGACGGCAGAACATTTGTAGGAACGCGCCATGGCGCGTTCAGCGGTCGCGTCGGCAGGTTATTCCGTTGCTGTTTGACCGTCCAACGATTGAACGCGCCATGGCGCGTTCCTACATCGTTCTGGTGTATTCTGTCGCGCAGATGATTACGCCAGGGCCACGGTGGTCGGCAGCGCCTCCACCCCACCCACAATGGTGGTTTGGTAGGTTTCAGGCACTCGCCCATACTGCTGCTGATAGGCGGCGGTCACGCTGGCGATAAACTCATCGACGTGCTCCGGCGCCACCAGATTGATGGTACAGCCGCCGAAGCCGCCCCCCATCATGCGGGAGCCGAAGACGCCGGGCACGGCCCGGGCAGCTTCTACCAGCACGTCGAGCTCGGCGCAACTCACTTCGTAGTCGTCGCGCAGGCCGGCGTGGGAGGCGTACATGTCCTGGCCGAAGGCGGCCATGTCGCCGGCTTCGAGGTGGCGGCAGGCCGATTCGACGCGGCCGTTTTCCTGCACCACGTAGGCGCAGCGGCGGAATACCACGTCGCCCATTTCGGCGCGGTGGGCTTCGAGTTGGGCCAGGGTGGCGTCGCGCAGGCTTTGCACGGCGGGGTGGTGCTGCTGCAGCACGGCCACGCCGCGCTCGCACTCCTGGCGGCGGGTGTTGTATTCGGAGCTGGCCAGGCTGTGCTTTACACCGGTGTTGCAGAGCACAATGCGGCAGGCTTTGGTGTCGAAGGGAAAGTAGGCGTACTCCAGGGAGCGGCAGTCGAGCCGCACCACGTGGCCATCGCGCCCAAACAGGCTGGCAAACTGGTCCATGATGCCGCACATCACGCCGGCGTAGGTGTGCTCGGCCTTTTGAGCCATGTGGGCCAGCTCCATTTTCTCGATGCCCGTGCCCAGCAATTGGTTGAGCGCAAAAGCCAGCCCGCACTCCACGGCCGCCGACGACGACATGCCCGCCCCGATGGGCACGTTGCCGCCAAACACGCAGTCGAAGCCCGGTACCGCGATGCCGCGCTGCTGGTATTGGGCCACCACGCCGAGCAGGTAGTTGGCCCAATGCGTGTTGCTGGGGCTTACTTCGGCAGCATTGGCCAGCTCAAAGGTTTCGCCCAGGTCGTGGGCCACCAGATGGATGTTCGTCCCGCCGTTCAAGCCCACCGCAAACGCCATTTCCTTGTCGATGGCGGCCGGCAGCACGAAGCCGCCGTTGTAGTCGGTGTGCTCGCCGATGAGGTTGACGCGGCCGGGGGCCCGCACCAGCAGCGGCTCGTAGCCAAAACGCTGTTGGAATTCAGTATGAACGGCTTGAACGAGGGAGGCAGGCATGGAGGAAGGAATAAAGTAGGACGAGAAAAACCGGGGCAAACCGGTAAGCAGGAATACGAAACCCGTGGCGGGATGGGCAGCACAAGCTTCGTCTTCCCTATTTCACACCGGAAAATTAGTAAGTTTCTCCGTCATCTGTGCAAACGTTTGCCATTTAAAATTGGGGCACTATTTTCGGCCTCAGATTGCCTCTATCTGCCCAACCTAGGCCCTCGTATGCCTGGGTGGGCCGGGGCTTCGGATAATTGAGCACCGACGCATCATCAAGTAACCAATTAGTTACCTATTTATTACCAAGTACCGTAGCTGAGCTACACGGCATTTCGCTGGTCTTCCCTTCCAACTTCGCCACATGAATATTCGCAGTATTTTTCTTCTCCTTTCTACCTTATTTTATCATTCGATTGCGCCACTCTCAGCCTCGGCGCAGGCGGACTCGCGCGCGCCCAGTGGGGAAGTGTTTGTAGATAAGAAAGGGGTGCTGCGGTGGCAGAAGGGCAAGCAGGAAGTGGCCTTGTTTGGGGTGAACTACACCACGCCGTTTGCGCACGCCTACCGGGCCCACCAGCGGCTGGGCGTGCCCCACGAAAAAGCCATTGCGCAGGACGTGTACCACCTCTCCCGTCTGGGCGTCGATGCGTTTCGGGTGCATGTGTGGGACGTGGAAATCACGGATACCGTGGGCAACCTGCAGGACAACGAGCACCTGCGCCTGCTCGATTTTCTGGTGAACCAGCTCAAGCAGCGCGGCATCAAAATCATCCTCACGCCCATCGCCTACTGGAACAACGGCTATCCCGAAAAGGACACCGGCACGGGCTTTTCGAGCATCTACTCCAAGACCCAGGCCTACACCAACCCGCGGGCCATTGCGGCCCAGGAGCGCTACCTCACGCAGTTCCTCAACCACCGCAACCCCTACACCAAGCAGCTCAACCGCGAAGACCCCGACATCATTGCCTTAGAGGTGTGCAACGAGCCCAAGTACAACAAGCCCGAGGCCCAAATTACCAGCTTTGCCAACCGCATGGCGCAGGCCATCCGAGCCACGGGCTGCCGCAAGCCGGTGTTCTACAACGTGTCGGAAAACCCCGACGTGTACGAGGCCGTGCTCAACGCCAAAGTTGACGGCCTCACCTACCAGTGGTACCCGCAGGGGCTGGTGAGCGGCCACGCGCTGCGCGGCAACTTCCTGCCCTACGTCGACCAGTACCCCATCCCCTACCGCCAGGACCCGCGCTTCACCTCGCGGGCCAAGATGGTGTATGAGTTTGAGTCGGCCGATATCATTCAGCCGGTGATGTACCCGTTTATGGCCCGCAGCTTCCGCGAGGCCGGCTTCCAGTGGGCCACCCAGTTTGCCTACGACCCCCTGGCCATGGCCGACGCCAACACCGAGTACCAGACCCACTACCTGAACCTGGCCTACACCCCAGCCAAGGCCCTGAGCTTGCTGATTGCCGGCAAGGTATTTCGTAATGTGAAGCGCGGACAGCAGTTTGGGCGCTACCCGCAGGATTCCGTGTTCAGCGATTTTCGGGTGAGCTACCGCCAGGGTCTGAGCGAGATGAACACCCCGGAGGAGTTTTACTACACCACCTCCACGGCTACGGCGCCCAAGCAAGTGGCCAGGCTACGGCACCTGGCGGGCGTGGGCTCGTCGGCGGTGGTGCGCTACGGCGGCACCGGAGCCTACTTCCTCGACCGCCTGGCTTCCGGCGTGTGGCGTCTGGAAGTAATGCCCGACGCCGTGCCCATCCGTGACCCGTTCGAAAAAGCGTCGTTGAGCAAGCCCGTGACGCAGATTCTCTGGAACGAGCAGCCGCTGCGCATTTCCCTCGCTGAGTTGGGCCAAAACTTCTCCCTGAAAGGGCTCAACGAAGGCAACACCGCCCAGGGCCAGGCCCGCGAAGGCAGTCTGAGCGTGCGGCCCGGCGTGTACCTGCTGGCAGCCGCCGGCAAGTCCACCGCCACATTCACCACCCAAACCACTTTCAACCACATCAAGCTGGGCGAATTCGTGGCTCCCGCACCTACCGATTTGGGCCCGCAGGCGCTGCACGCGGCACCGGCTCAAGTCGCTGCCAGCCAGCCCCTGCGTCTCACCGCCACCCTCACCGGCCTGGCTCCGGCCGACAGCGTGTTCCTGGTAGCCCAACATTACTACGGCCGCACCCGCACCCTGCCCATGACCAGCCCTCGCTACGCCACCGTGGAGGCCACCGTACCCGCCGACCTGCTTTACGCCGGCCAGCCTGCGCTACTGGATAGTGCTGCGTAAAGGAGCCAAGTCCACCACCTTCCCGGGTGGCTTTAGCGGGGAGCCCCGCGACTGGGACTACACCCACACCGAGCATTTCTCGGTGCCCATTGTGGCCGCAGGTACGCCCCTGCCGCTGTTCCAGGCCAGCCAGGACCAGGAGCGCATCGAAGCCCGCGGCATCGCCAGCACGGCCTGGACCGACTACGTGACCACGCCGAGCGGCACCCTGGCGCTGCGCCTGATGCAGGGCCCGCCCCGCGCCGGCCAGCCCGAGCCCACCGGCCCCGCCGCCAACCTCCGTGCCTATTTCGGCGATAAGCTGGCCAGCCGCCAGTCAGAGCTGGCCGCCTTCAAAGAGCTGGTGGTGCGGGCGCGCAGCAGCCAGCCCGGCGTCCAGGCCAAGGTGACGCTGATGACCAAAGACGCCGTGGCTTACTCGGCGCCGCTGCCCCTGGGCGCGGAACTGCAGGACGTACGCATTCCGCTCAGCGCATTTCGGCCCGATGCGTTGCTGCTAGTGCCCCGCCCCTACCCAGGCTTCCTGCCGCTGCAGTACCAGTCCGGCAGCAAGGTTGAGCTGAAGCTTTCCGAAGCTGAGGTGCTACAGGTGGTGTGGGATGCCACTAAAGTCACGGGCAGCCCAGTTAGTCTGGATATTGAGTCGATTACCCTACAGTAAAGGCACCAGAAGTGCGTAGTAGCCTGCGCATAGACGCTCCACACTTTTCAATTTAGCCAAGTCAGCATTAAAGCCGTCGTGCAACAGGTTCTTGGCCTGGAGAACCTCACCCCCGGCCCCTCTCCAAAAAAGAGGGGAGCCTGATGACTTTTCTTCAATTCTCATTACTGAGTTACCTGCGCTGCCGTGGCTCCCCTCTCTTTTGGAGAGGGGCCGGGGGTGAGGTTCTGCCAGTTGAGCTATTTGAGCCCGCCTTACGGTTTTGTTTCCTACTTTCCTTCCGATACTAAAGCCTCCCCAATGCCCGCTTCTCCCTTCATTTCTAATACTCTAATGCGCACCGGCAGCGGTCTGCTGCTGGCAGCCGCCCTGAGCCAATGCGCCGGTCACTCGGACACGTTGGGGGCCGATACCAAAGCCCAGGCGGTTATCACCAGCTTCAACCAGGATTGGCAGTTTGTGAAGGATGTCGACACGACGGTGACGGCTGCGCTCTTTGCCAAGCCCGGCGGGCCAGGCTGGGCCGCGGTTTCGCTGCCGCACACGCCGCGCATTGAGCCGGTGGTGACCGACCAGCAGCAGTGGCAAGGTGTGAGCTTCTACCGCAAGTTTTTCCGGGTGCCGGCTGCGGGGCCGGGGCCGCGAGTGGCGGTAGAGTTTGGAGCCGCCATGCACACCGCCGACGTGTACCTGAACGGCCAGCGGCTGCAGCGGCACGTGGGCGGCTACCTGCCGTTCACCGTCGACATCTCCAAGCAGGTGAAGTACGGCGAGGAAAACTGCTTGGTGGTGCGCCTCGACAACCGCGACAACCCCGTGGTGCCGCCCGGCAAACCGCTGAAGGGCCTGGATTTCAACTTCTACGGCGGCCTCTACCGGACCGCTCAGCTTATTCTTTCCGACCCGCTGCACATTTCCGATGCCGTGCAAGCTGGCCACGCGGCGGGCGGCGGCCTGCTGCTGCACTACGAAAACATCAGCCCCCAGAGCGCCACGCTGCACCTGCAAACCGAGCTGCAAAACGACGCCCCGCAGGCCCAGACCGCCCAGGTACGCACCGTGCTGCTCAACGAGAAGGGCCAGGAAGTAGCCCGCGCCCTGAGCGAGGCCACCAGCATAGCGCCGGGGGCTTACGGCCAGGTCATGCAGCAGCGAGCATTGCGCAGCCGCAGTTGTGGTCGCCCGACCAGCCCTACCTGTACCGCGTGGTGGTGGAAGTGCTGCGCGACGGCAAAGTGGTGGACCGTCAGAAAACCAGCACCGGCGTACGCAGCATCAGGTTCGCGGCCAAAACCTTCCTGCTGAACGGGCAGCCACTGCGCCTGCGCGGCACCAACCGCCACCAGGAATATCCCTACCTCGGCTACGCCATCTCGGACAACGCCCAGTACCGCGACGCCTGGAAAATCAAGGATGCCGGCTTCAACTTCGTGCGCTGCTCGCACTACCCGCCTTCGTTGGCATTCCTGCAGGCCTGCGACGAGCCTGGGCTTGCTGGTGATGGACTCGACGCCGGGCTGGCAGTTTTTCGGCAACGAGGAGTTTGCCAAAAACGCCATGCAGAACATCCGCGACATGGTGCGGCGCGACCGCAACCACCCCAGCATAGTGCTGTGGGAAGCGGCCCTGAACGAAACCGACATGCCCAAGCTCTTTATGGACGCCGCCCACCGCGCCGTGCACGAAGAACTGCCCTTCGCTGAAAACGTGTACACCTGCGGCTGGCTCGACTACGCCTACGACGTCTTCATACCGGCCCGCCAGCACCTCAAGGCGCCCGACTACTTTAACAAATACGCCAAGGACAAGCCCCTGTTCCTGTGCGAGTATGGCGACTGGGAGTACTACGCCCACAACGCCGGCTTCAACCAAACCACTTTTTCCGGCCTGAAGGAATCGGAGCGCACGTCGCGGCAGCTGCGCGGGCAGGGCGAGCGGGCGCTGGCCCAGCAGGCGCTCAATTTCCAGGAAGCCCACAACGACAACTTCCGCGGCCCGGCCGTGGGCGACGCCAACTGGCTGATGTTTGACTACAAGCGCGGCTACGCAACTGATATCGAGTCGTCGGGCATCAGCGACATCTTCCGGCTGCCCAAGTTCGCCTACTACTTCTACCAGAGCCAGAACGGCCCCGTGGCCGGCCGCAACGACTTCGGCAAGCCCATGGTGTACATTGCCAACTACTGGCAGCCCACCTCCAGCAAGCAGGTGGTAGTGTACAGCAACTGCGAAGAAGTGGAGCTGCAGCTCAACGGCAAAACCGTAGCCCGCCAGCGCCCCGACGCCACCATGTTTGCCGACCGGCTGGCCCACGCGCCGTTCACGTTTGCGGTGCCGGCCTTCGCGCCGGGCACGCTGCGCGCCGTGGCCTACCGCAACGGCAAGTCAGCCGCCACCACCGAGCGCCGCACGCCCGGCGCCGCCCACCACCTGCAGCTCACCTACGACCGCAGCGGCCGCGACGCTGCTCCGCAAGACGTGGTGTTTGTGTACGCTTCCGTAGTCGATGCCAACGGTACGGTACTGCCCGAGGCTACCGCTGCCATTCGCTTCGCCGTGCAAGGTGCCGCTGAGCTTGTGGGCGACAACCCCGTGAAAGCCGAAGCCGGCATTGCCACGGTGCTCCTGAAAACCGGCCTGACCAAAGGCCCGCTGCAGCTGACGGCCACGGCAGAAGGCGTTCCGGAAGCTTCTCTGAAGCTGGAGGTGCGTTAGCGGCCGTTTGCCAGCCAGGGCAACGCCCCGGCCTGGTCTAGTGAAGCTGCAAATCGGCGACCAGGTCACCAGCAAGATGGTGGTGGAGTAGCCCACTTCTTTTAACACAAAAAAGGCGAACCTAAGTAGGTCCGCCTTTTTTAGTTTGGGGCCGTTTGGCTCAATTACTGGGCCAGGGGCTGAATCTCGAAACCGGCTTCTTCTACAGCTTTTATCACCTGGGGAGCGGTGGCTTCGTCGGCGTGTACGGTCAGGATTTTGTCGGGGCTGGCGGTGTCTACCTGCCAGTTGTGAGGGCCCACTTCCTGGTTCAGGGTCGGGGTCACGGCCCGGATGCAGTTGCCGCAGTTGATGGTGGTCTTGAAGCGAAGGGTTGACATGGCAGAGAAAGTTGAGCTGCCCCTAAAAGCCGGAAGGATTCCCGCCGGCCGGCGCAATGGCGCACGATGAGGCAGCATCACAAATTTACCCCAAACTACCCGAAAACCCGACACAGAATTGCAGCCGAAACCTGCATAATTCTGCTGCCCGGCCGCCCCGGCTGCTGGCTCAACGGGCAGCCTAATCCTTCACTTCGAAGCTGATGATGGTGCCTTTGTTCAGGCGGGACTTTATCGACAGCTTGCCCCCGAGCAGGGCCACGCGGTTGCGCACGCCCGACAGGCCCATGCCCGCCAGTGGCAGCGTGGTCAGGGCATCGGGCTCGAAGCCGCGGCCGTTGTCTTCCACGCTCACTTCGAGGCGGCCTTTTTCGCGGGCCACGTGCACCACCACGTCGGTGGCGTGCGCGTGCTTCATGATGTTGTTGAGCAGCTCCTGCACAATGCGGTACACCGCAATTTCTACTTGCGGGCGCAGGCGTTTTTCCAGGCCGGCGAAGTGCAGGTGCACGGGCAGGCCCGCGGGCGAAATGCGCTTGCTGAGCTCCTCCAGGGCGATGCGCAGCCCAAAATCCTCCAGGATGCCGGGCGTGAGTTCGAAGGAAATGGTGCGCGTGGTTCGGATGGCCTCGTGCAGCAGCTTGAGCGAGGCCCGCGGCGAAGCCGGCGCGCCGGCGCGCCCCTCCAGGCTGAGCTTGGCAGCGTAGAGCAGCTGGCCCAGGCCGTTGTGCAGGGCTTCGGCAATGCGCTTGCGCTCCACTTCCTGGGTGCTGAGAATGGCCGACAGCACTTCCTGCTGCTGGCGCAGGCGCAGCTGCGTGGCCTCTTCGGCCTGCTGGTCGCGCTCGGTTACGTCGCGGAACATGGCCAGGACGCCCGTGATGTTGCCGTCCTGGCGCAGCGGCACGTGGTACACATCGTAGCGCCCCACGCGGCTCTTAAAGGGTTGGCCGGTGAGCACCACCTGTTCGCCGGCCAGCACCCGGCTCATCACCTCGTGGTTGGCGTCGGTGTCGAGAATGGGCACTACCTCAAACAGCGGCTTGCCCAGCACGGCCGCGGCCGGCTGCCCAAAGAATTGGGCAGCCTGGCTGTTCCAGGCCGTGATGAGGCCCTCGCGGTCGATGGCCACAATGCCGTCGACGCTGTTTTCCAGCAGGCTTTGGGTGAAATTCTTTTCGGCCTGCAGCCGCTTTTTCTGCTCCTGCACCTCCGTCATGTCCACCGACAGCACCACGGCCTGCTCCCGCTCCGCGTCAAAAAACCCGTAGTTCTGGAAGGCTAATGTGCGGCCCTTTACCTCAAACTCGGCCAGGAAATTCACCGTCTCGCCGTGCAGCACTTTCTCCATGGTCTCGCGCAGGCTGGGCACGGCTTCGAGCACGTTGCGGCCCACCAGGCTCGCCGTCTTTCACCCCAAAGGCCTGCAGGCCTGCCCCGTCGACTCCAGGTAGGTGCCATCGGGCGCAAAGCGGGCCAGCATCATGGGCATGTTGCCGAGCAGGCGCTCGAGCACCAGGGTTTTGTAGTGCAGCTCGCTTTGGGCTAGGTGCAGGGCCGTCACGTCGCGCACCACGCCCACGAAGGTGAGCGTTTCGCCCTGGGCATTGGCCACGGTGCTGCCCGCCGAGGTGATGTTGTGCACCGAGCCATCGGGCCACACCACCCGGTATTCCAAGGCCAAGGGGGTATGTTTGGCCAGGGCCTCGTCGGTGGCCGCCCGTATCTGGGGCCTGTCTTCGGCGTGAATGCTCTCAAAGAGCGACTCGACATGCACGGGGCTGAGGTCGTAGGGGCGGCCAAAAGCGGCCTGGCTGCGCTCGTCCCACTGCACCAGGCCGGTGGTCAGGTCCCAGGTTACCACGCCGGTTTCGGAGGCCGAGAGGGCCATGCTGAGGCGGGCCTCGCTTTCGCGCAGCCGGGTGGCGGCCTCGCGCTCGGCCGTCACGTCGCGCCACAAGATGTGAATCAGGGGCTTTGGCCGGCTTCCTCAATGGGCGTGAGCACGGCCTGCATCCATATTTCTTCGCCCGTCACTCTGCGCATGAGGGCTTCGCAGCGCTGCGAGCCCGTTTTCAGGGCTTCTTCCACCGATTCGCGAAACAAATCCACCGTGGTGCGGCCGTTGGGCTGCAGCTTTGGGGCGTATTCCCAGGCGGTGTGGCCCACTATCTGGTCCTTGCGCTGGGCGCCCAGCAGGTGCAGGGCCGCGTTGTTGCAGTCGATGTAGGTGTGGCCTTGCAGCAGCACCACGGCGTCGTTGCTGTCGTTGAACAGCTTGCGGAAGCGGGCTTCGCTGGCCGCCAGCGCGTCGGTGGCCTGGCGCCGGCTGGTGGTGTCCATCACGGCCAGGCGGCACTGCGAGGCGCCGGAGGTTTCCGGCGTGCCCTCCACGCGCAAGCCCTCTATCTGGGCGTAGAACGTGGTGCCGTCTTCGCGCTGCAGCTTGAGCTCGCGGCTGATGGTGCGGTCGGTGGCCAAGACTTGAGCCAGAAACTGCCCGAATTCGGCCCGGTCCGGGGCGCTACAAACAGCGCAAACCGGCGCTCTACCAGGCGCTGGCGCACGGTGCCCAGCAGCTGGCTGCCGCACAGATTGAGCTGCTGAATAAGCCCCGCCTCGGAGAGGGTGAAGTAGCCCACCGGCGCAAAGTCGTACAAATCGACGTACTGCGCCCGGGCGCTCTGGGCTTCGGCCTGGGCCTGCAGCAGTTCTTCGTACTGCATTTCCAGCTCAATCTGGTGTACCTGCAGCTCCTGCACCAGCTTCTGAATTTCCTGGGGCGACTGGTCTGCGCCGGCGTGGGTCACCAGGTACTTGCGCCGTTCGGCGCGCGAGCGCAGCGATTCTAGCGCGCTGTTGAGGTGGGCCGGAGAATTGTCGGAATCATGCTCGTAGACGTTCATGCCGGTAGAGGAATGCGTGCTCATTGCTGATAACTAGGAAGAACCATTCCGCAATGGCTGTGCTAACTCCACAAATACGGAATCGAGGGAAAGGATTCTGCTACACAATGTATAAAACATTAAGTCAAACGTATCCAAGGCAAACTTCATCTCACACCTAAGCTATGCAGTAACGCCAGTTAAATCACTATTTATTTGTTTTAAATAACTATTCAGTGAAAAAAAGAAAGAATTGAATTGCTAGGAGCGGCGTTTTTCAGAAGTTGAGCCACCCTACGCCGGCGTCACGTCTTCCACGCCCAGCAGCACTTTGCCCCCGGGCCCGCCCGCCACGTTGCGCCCGTACACGAGCAGGCTCGCGGGGGCCGGCCACCGGAAACTGGGCCTTAAAACGGAGGTCGTCGAACGGCGCGCCGGGGTCTTTCAGCACGGTGTCGAGGCGCTGCTGCAGGGCCGGCTGCCGCCACACGCCCCCGTCGAGGTCGTACAAGACCTGGCCCTTGGCCTGCTCCGGCTCCACGCCAAAGAGCTTGGTAAAGGAGTGGCTCACGGCCAGCACGCGCAGCTGGTCGTCGAGCACGAGCAGGGGCTCGCGCACGGTTTCGGTTACTTCCTCGGCCATGCGGCTGCTGGCCTGCAGCTTGGCTTCCAGCGTTTTGAGGGTGGTAATGTCGGTGAAGGTGATAACGGCCCCGCTGATGTAGTTGTCGAGGGTGCGGTACGGCAGAATGCGCATTGCAAACCACTCGCCCGTGCTGGTTTGCACGTTGTTTTCCACGGTCACGAGGCGGTCGAGCACCTGGCGCACGTCCTGGGCCAGGTTTTCGTACTGCAGCGTGCTGGCAAAGTGCGTGATGGGCCGGCCCACGTCGTTGGGCACCAGCGAGATGATGCGGTGCACGGGCGGCGTAAACCGCTTTATCACCATGTCGTTGTCGAGGAAGATGGTGGCGATGTCGGTGGCGTCGAGCAGGTTTTTCATGTCGTTGGCCGCCAGGCTCAGCTCCTCGGTCTTGCTCAGGTACTGCATGTTCAGGGTCATCAGCTCCTCGTTGAGGCTCTGCATCTCCTCCTTGTTGGTCATGGCCTCCTCGTTGGTGCTTTGCAGCTCTTCGTTGGCACTCTGCAGCTCTTCGTTGGTGCTCTTGAGCTCCTCCACGCTGCTTTCCATCTCCTCGATGGTGTTTTGGAGGCGCTGCTTGGTGTACTGCAGCTCTTTTTCGAGGGCGGCCACCACGGCATCGCGCGTGAGCTCCGAGCTGAGCGAGGCCTTGCCCAGGCGCACCTTGTTGGGCGTGGGCTGGTCTTCGAACACCACCAGCAGCAAGCCGGCCAGCCTGCTCGGGTTCGTCCAGGCACTTCACCGTCACGCGCAGCAGCTGCACGCCGCGCTCGGTTTTCACCTTCACGTTTTCGGCCACCACGTCCTGGTGGGTGGTCACGGCCTGGTGCACCGCCCCGCTGATTTCGTAGTTGAGCTCCTCGCGGGCCATCTCAAACACGTTCATGCCGCTGAGCCCGGGCGCGGGCTCCAGGTAGCGGCCGGTGCGGCCGTTCACGTACAGGATTTCGCCTTTGGTGTTGATAACCACCGCGGGCGGCGTGTACTGGCGCAAGAGCACGCGCTGGACCAGGTTGGCGAAGGCGCCGTCTTTGTGGGGGAATAGTTCACGTGCATAGGACCAGCGGCGGGGGCAGGACTGGCCTGCTGCCGCGCCAACGAAAAGGAAAACCGACGATGCGGCTGAGTGGGGAAGGGCCGTCGAGGCGCCGCGAAATCTTCCACTTCACATCGAGCGGCACAAACAGCTCCTGGAAGATGGTGAGGTTTTCGCTGGGGCCCAAAAATAGCAGCCCCCCGGGTTGAGGGAATAATGGAAAACGGGAATGATGTTTTTCTGCAGCTCGGCCGACAAGTAAATCAGCAGGTTGCGGCACACCAGCAGGTCGAGCTTGGTAAAGGGCGCGTCTTTGGTGAGGTTGTGCACCGCAAAAATCACCACGTCGCGCACTTCCTTCTTAATCTGGTAGTGGCCGTCTAGCTTATTGAAGAACCGCGCCAGCCGCTCGGGGCTCACGTCGGCCTCGATGGTATCGGGGAAAATCCCGGCCCGCGCAAAGGCGATGCCTTCGCTGTTGATGTCGGTGGCAAAAATCTGGAGCTTCAGGTACCGCTTCTCTTCCACCTGGCCCAGGCACTCAAACAGGCACATGGCCAGCGAGTAGGCTTCTTCGCCGGTAGAGCAGCCGGGCGCCCACACCCGGACCACGCTGTCGGCGGGCTTCTCGCGCAGCAGGGGCAGCATGTGCACCTGCAGCTGCTCAAACGCCTCCTTGTCGCGGAAGAACTTGGTCACCCCAATCAGCAGCTCCTTGAACAGGGCATCGACCTCGGTGGGGTTTTCCTGCAAAAACCGCACGTACTGGGTAAACTCCCGAATCTGGTGCGAGTTCATGCGGCGCTCGATGCGCCGAAACACGGTGTTGCGCTTGTAGAACGAGAAGTCGTGGCCGGTTTGGGCCCGGATGAGGGCAAAGATTTTTTGCAGGGCGTGGGCCGGCTTCCCCCGACTCTTCTACCTCGCGGCGGGGCCGGGCCAGCAAAGGTTTGGCCGCGTACTCGAGCAGCTTGACCGGCAGCTCCTCGGGGGCAGCACGTAGTCCACAAACTCGGTGGCCAGGGCCGAGCGGGGCATCGAGTCGTACTCGGCCGTCTCGGGGTCCTGCACCATCACCATGCCGAAGTTTTCCATCACCATTTTCAGCCCAATGGTGCCGTCGGAACCCATGCCCGAGCAGATGATGCACACGGCGCGCTCGCGGGCGTCCTTGGCCATGCTCTGAAAAAGTAGTCGATGGGCAGGCGGCGGCCGGTGGGCTGGGTGGGGGCAAACAGCAGCAGCGTGCCGTGCAGAATGCCCATGTCGTGGTTCGGCGGAATGACATACACGTTGTTGGGCCGCACCTTCAGGCCGTCGGTGGCTTCCTGCACCGGCATGCGCGTAAATTTTTGCAGCACCGCCGCCATTTCCGACTCCATGGTGGGCGCCAGGTGGGTTATCACCACGAAGGCCATGCCGCTGTCGACGGGCATGTGCAGGAAGAACTGCTCGAAGGCCTTGAGCGAGCCGGCCGAGCCGCCCAGCGCCACCAGCGGAAACTTGTCGGCGGGGTCTTCCTGGCGCTGGGCCAAGCGCACCTGGTCCTTGGAGGCGGGCCCGTTGTGCGGCGGCTCTTCGGGAAGAGTTGGCTCAACGGGAGCGGGCTGGTTGGCGAGGTCTTCGGGCAGCGTGGGGGTCATGAGCAGCTAAAAGCGAGCGGGGGCGCCGGCAAAATAACGGCGCGCCCGCGAACGGGCCCGGCGCCCAGGTTCCGGGCCTCTGGGGTGGTCCGGACCTAAGCACTTGGGGGCCTCGCCCCTATCGCCCCCGTAAGGACGAAACCTGCCGGCGCACCTCTTCAAATTTAACCAAAAACGCGGGCATGGTGGCCTTCCCCTTTCCCCGAACGTAGTAATGAGGGCTCCGAATTTCGTGCTCCTCATGCCCGCACCTTCTCATCTGATTGTAATCGGCACTTCGGCCGGCGGCATGCCGGCCCTGGTGCGCCTGGTGGCTCAACTGCCGGCCTCGCTGCCGGCGGCCGTGCTGGTGGTGCAGCACCTCGCGCCCGAAGCCGATGGCCAGCACCTGGTGAGCCAGCCTGGCCCGGCACACCGACCTGGCCTGCTGCCTGGCCACCAGCGGCGCGCCCATCGAAGCGGGCACGCTGTACCTGGCCCCGCCCGACCGCCACCTGCTGGCCAAAAACCCCGACTCGCCCCACCTGCTGCTCACCAAGGGCCCCCGCGAAAACAACTTCCGCCCCTGCGTCGATGCCCTGTTCCGCTCGGCAGCCGTGACCTACGGGGCGGCCGTGGTGGGCGTGGTGCTCACCGGCATGCTGCACGACGGCACCGCCGGCCTCGAGTTCATCAAGCGCTGCGGCGGCGTAGCCGTGGTGCAGGACCCGCGCGATGCCGAATTCGCCAGCATGCCCGAAACGGCCCTGCGCAACGTGGCCGTCGACCACGTGGTGCCGCTGCACCAGATGGGCCCGCTGCTGGAATTGCTCACCCGCGAAGCAGTGCCCAACGCCCGCATTATCGCCATCCCCGAAGACCTAAAACTGGAGGCCGCCATTGCGGAAAGAGTCGTGGGAACTATCGAAGACGTAGAAAAGCTGGGCAACATGGTGCCCATCACCTGCCCCGACTGCGGCGGCAACCTCTGGGAAATGGAGCACGGCAGCGTGCTGCGCTACCGCTGCCACACGGGGCACTCCTACACAGCCGAAGTCCTCCTGCACGACTCCCAGCACGGGCTCGAGGAAACCCTGTGGGTGGCCCTGCGCATGATGGAGGAACGCAAAAACCTGCTCAGCAGCATGGCCCGTCGCGAAGAAACCCCTACTCCGTGCACCAGGTCGAGCGCATCGAGGAGCTAAAAAACACGTGAACCGCCTGCGGGAATTCTTGCTCAACGGCAGCGCGAACAGCACCAGCGCCGACGCGCCCCGGCAGGAGCGCTACGAGTAGCCCGCACCGTTTATCGGCCTTCGGTGGCTCAACTGGCGTCCTCGGGTGCCTCCGCCGCTCTCAGAAGCTGTTGGAGTTGGCTGGAACGAAGTAGAGACGCAACAATTTGCGTCTCGTCCTTGAAGGACGATGGCTCAACGACTCCCGAACGGCGTGGACGCCGAGACGCAAAATGTTGCGTCTCTACTTCGTTTCAACGGTCAAAAAATAACCCGAACAGATTCTAGGTCAGGCTGCTGCGGTTCAGGTATTGCCGGAAAGCGACGTGTTCCTGGGCCATTTGCTCGCGCACCTGCGCAATAGCCTGAGCCAGCGTAATTTCTCCGCCCACGTAGCGCTTAAACTGGGTGAGGGTTTCCTCGTTGGGCTTGGTGCCGCCCAGGGCCTGAATGGCGAGGGTGTTTTCGGCGGTGCGCTGGCGGCGCTGCCAGTCCTTGCGCTGGTTGTCGTTCAGGTGCTGGGGCATGGGAGTGAAAAAGGAGGTTGACATTGCAGAAAAGAGGCATTTGCGTACCAGGGAATGAAATAGCCACCGCGCCCTCATGCCACCATGCGCAGGCCGCTTTGCCAGGCCGCGTCGAATAAAGTGGGCACAAAGCAGAGCCCCGGCACCAGGCGCCAGTGGAGCAGTTCCTGCTGAATTTCCTCGGAGGCGTGTACCACCACGAGCTTTTTGTGCTCGCCCTCCAGGCGGTGGTGATAATCCAATAAGGTGCGGGCGTTTTCGGCCGACAGCGCCTCAACCAGCTCGCAATCGACCCACACGGCGGTCTTGCCGCTGCTGCAGGCGCACTTAAGCGAATAGTCGAGCGCGTACTCGGGCTCGGCCGGGGCGCCAGGGGTCAAAAGCAACAAATAGCTTTCGGGGAGCAACTCGTGATATACAGTAGTCATAGCCACAAATTCACTTACTCAACTTATTGATTATCATTTATTCGCACTTCAGCCACCGGCCTGGCTTAGAAATACCTTCCGGACGCTGCTTAACAAAGTTCGCCTTACTTTCTGGCCAAATCTCTAGTACTAGTACCTATTTACTGTAAGTAAAATACCAAATATTTCATCCGTATAAATTCCAAACTTTAGCCTCGGCCGTTAGCCGCTTGGGGTTTCTGAAAATTAAAAG
This sequence comes from Hymenobacter humi, assembly GCF_042665855.1. Taxonomy (NCBI): domain Bacteria; kingdom Pseudomonadati; phylum Bacteroidota; class Cytophagia; order Cytophagales; family Hymenobacteraceae; genus Hymenobacter; species Hymenobacter humi. The sequence goes on from NZ_JBHTEK010000001.1 coordinate 3,976,788, forward strand.
CCAAGCTGCGCAATTCCGCTCCCAACAAACACGTAGCCGCGCTCCGTACATGGCGGTATTTTCCGGCCCCAATCCGGATTATTAGTCGCCAGCCACCTACCCATTCTATTTCAACGCGTTATTATCCTGTGTTTTATCCGTTCACCTTCTATTCCCCTTTCACTCATGTCTAACAAGGAAAAAAGCACGGCACCGGCACGGACCAACAGTACGAATCCGGCAAAAAAGGCGGCCAGGCCAACCGCGGCGGCAGCAATGCCAACAGCGGCAACAGCAACGAACAAAACCGCGATGCCGGCAAAAAAGGCGGGCAACCCAACCAGGGCAGCCACAAGTAGCCCCGGCACCCAGCCCCCAAACGCAGCCCCGGTTACTTGCGTAGCCGGGGCTGCTTTCGTTGCGGCGGCCTTCACTCACCCGCGGCCGAACTTGCCAGCCGCGGACGCCTGTATCAGCTCAACTTGGTATTGGGGTTAAAATATACTAGTTGCCAATACGTCCGTCTTAACTGGCTCACCTGACGGCGAGCCAGTTGTTTTCACGTCACACTTTTCCCATTCTTATGAGCCCTTCTGTACGCAACATCATCGCCTGGATTCTGCAAGTGCTCATTGCGCTGGCCTTCATCAACGCCGGCTTCCAGAAGTTGAGCCACGCGCCCGAGACCGTCACGATGTTTATGGGCCTGGGCCTGCCGAGGTGGTCGGCCTACCTCGTGGGCGCGGCCGAGCTGCTGGGCGGCCTTGGCCTGCTGTGGCCGCGCACGGTGCGCCTGGCCGCGGCGGGCCTCATTGTCATTATGCTGGGCGCCATCGTGCTGCACGCCACCAAGATTCCCGGCGGCATCGGCGGGGGCGCGTTTGCCATTGCCCTGCTGGTGGGCCTGCTCGTGATTCTGGCCCTGCGCTGGCCGGCCCGGCGGCTGGCCTAAGCTCGGCGGCGTAATTTTAGGGCAACTCCCCGGCTTCGGGCCCGGCGCAGGTGCGCCCGGCCCGAACCATTGCCGACCCGGCGGGTTGCTTGCGCGGGCGCGGGCGGCGCCGGCTTTTTCCTGCTTCATGAAAATACTGTATAGTTACCTCCGCAACTACTGGCCCCTGCTGGCGCTGGCCCTGGTGCTGGCGGCCGTCAACCAAATATTCTCGCTGCTCGACCCCTACCTGTTTCGCAAGCTGGTCGACCACTTCGTGCCCAAAAACGGCAGCGTGAGCGGGCTGCAGTTGGTGCCGTTCTGGCCGTTTTTCCGGGAAGCCATTCCCTACATCGGCATGATGCTGGGCGTGGCCATGGTGTCGCGCATCGCCAAAAACTTCCAGGACTACTACGTCAACGTCATCACCCAGCGGCTGGGGGCCAAAATGTATTCCGACGGCCTGCGCCACTCGCTGGAGCTGCCCTACCAGGTGTTTGAAGACCAGCGCTCGGGCGAAACCCTGGGCAAGCTCCAGAAGGTGCGCATCGACGTGGAGAAGCTCATCCAGAGCTTCGTCAACGTGCTGTTTACGGCCCTGGTGGGCATCATCTTCGTGATGTGGTACGCCATCACCGTGTACTGGCCCATTGCGCTGGGCTACTTCCTCACCATCCCGCTGCTGGGCATTCTGAGCTTTGTGCTCAGCAAGCGCATCAAGGTGATTCAGAAGACCATCGTAGCCGAAACCACGGCCCTGGCCGGCTCCACCACCGAGAGCCTGCGCAATATTGAGCTAATTAAAAGCCTGGGCTTAGCTCAACAAGAGACCCAGCGCCTGAACGCCACCACCGAGAAAATCCTGAAGCTGGAGCTGCGCAAGGTGCGCTACCTGCGCTCGCTCTCGTTTGTGCAGGGCACGTTTGTGAATTTGCTGCGCAACGTCATCATCCTGCTTTTGCTGTACTTGCGGGTGCAGAACCACATCAGCCTGGGCGAGTTTTTCTCGTTCTTCATCTACTCGTTTTCCATCTTCGGCCCGCTGCAGGAGTTGGGCAACATCATCGGCATCTACCGCGAAACCGAGATTTCGCTGGGCAACTTCCAGCAGATTCTCGACACGCCCAAAGACGTGAAGCCGGCCCACCCCAAGTCGGTGGCCCACATCGAGAACCTGGCTTTCGACCACGTCACCTTCAAGCACCTCACGGCCAAGGGAGCGGCGCTGTCTGGCATCACCTTCACCACCAAACTCGGCGAAACCATTGCTTTTGTGGGCCCCTCGGGCTCGGGCAAGACCACGCTGGTGAAGCTGCTGGTGGGCCTCTACCCGCCCCTCTCCGGCCAGATTCTCTACAACGGCATCCCCGGCTCCGAAATCGACCTCGACGAGCTGCGCGAGCAAATCGGCTTCGTGACCCAGGACACCCAGCTCTTCGCCGGCACCATCCGCGAAAACCTGCGCTTTGTGGCGCCCCAGGCCACCGACGAGGAATGCCTGCTGGCCCTGCGCCAGGCCGCGGCCGACAATCTGCTGGCCCGCGCCCCCTCGGCCTCGACACCGTGCTGGGCGAAGGCGGCGTAAAGGTCTCGGGCGGCGAAAAGCAGCGCCTCAGCATCGCCCGGGCCCTGCTGCGCAAGCCCACCCTCATGGTGTTCGACGAAGCCACCTCGGCCCTCGACTCTCTTACCGAAGAAGAAATTGGCAAGACCGTGCGGGAGCTCTCGGGCTCGCGCCAGCACATGACCATCCTCATAGCCCACCGCCTCAGCACCATCCTCCACGCCGACCGCATCTTTGTGCTCGAGCGCGGCCACATCGCCGAGCAGGGCCGCCACGAGGAGCTGCTGCAGCAAAAAGGCCTCTACTACGCCATGTGGCGCCAGCAGATTGGCGAGCGCAAAGAGGTGGCTGCAGCAGTAGCCTAGCAGAACAACAAGCTCCCCTCCTTTTTTAAGGAGGGGATGTTCGAGCCGCAGGCTCGGACGGGGTGGTTGCCCTCGTTGAACGACACCCGAACAATTCCAGCTCAACTTGTTCTGCCACCTGTCGTTCGGGTATCGTTCAACGAGGGCAACCACCCCACCAATTTGGCAGTTGAGCATCCCCTCCTTAAAAAAGGAGGGGAGCTTTTCGTTCTAGACTACTCAATCACAATCGACTTCGGGTCGAATTTCACCTTGGGCGGCTTGGGGTTCATTTCCTCGAGCGCGGCCACCACAATCTCCGTGATGGCCAAATCCCGGGCCCACTTCTGGTTGGCGGGGATTACAAACCAAGGCGCATCGCCCGACGAGCAGTGGCGGAAGGCGTCTTCGTAGGCCTCCTGGTACTTCGCCCAATGGGCCCGCTCCTTGAGGTCGTTGGGGTCAAACTTCCAGGTTTTGCTGGGGTCGTCGAGGCGGGCCTGCAGGCGCACGGCCTGCTCTTCCTTGGAGATGTGCAGAAAGAACTTGAGTATGGTCGTGCCGCTGTGCGTCAGCAGCTCCTCGAAGTGGTTGATGTCGCGGTAGCGCTGCTTGCAGGTTTTCTCGTCGATGAGGCCATGCACGCGGGTAATCACCACGTCTTCGTAGTGCGAGCGGTTGAACACGCCGATGTGGCCTTTCTTGGGCACCTGCGGGTGCACGCGCCAGAGAAAATCGTGCTTGAGCTCCTCCACCGACGGCGCCTTGAACGACGCCACGTGCACCCCCGCGGGGTTTACGCCCGTGAGCAGGTTCTCGATGGCGCCGTCTTTGCCGCCCGTGTCCATGGCCTGCAGCACGATGAGTACGCTGCGGGTGTGCTCGGCGTAAAGCAGCTCCTGCAGCTCGCTGAGCCGCTTGCGCAACACCAGCAGGCGCGGGCTGGCTTCCTGCTTGTCGTCCGGGTCGTACTTAAAAGGCGTAATGTCGTCGGGGTCCACCGCGGCGAGGCGAAAGGACTTGTCTTTGACGTAGACGGCGGGGGTTTTGGGCGGTTTGAAGTTCATGAGGGACGGGGCTTGGGCGACGCTCGTTTGTACGCAAAGCCTCGCCGCGAAGCTTAGCCACTTATCAGCCGCGCAACGCCATAAGCCGCCACGGCGGCCAGGGCCCCTACCACGGCCATTTTCAGGGCGCCGGCAATGGGCGGCTGGCCGGTCATCCGGCTTTTGAAGTAGCCAAACACCAGCAGACACACCAGTGTGATAACCGCCGACCACGCCAAGCCCTGCGTGGGCGTATCGGTAAAGAAGTAGGCACTGAGCGGAATCAGCCCACCCACCGCGTAGGCCGTGCTGATGGTGACGGCGCTTTTGTGCGCCTGCCTGGGGTCGGGCTCCTGCAGGCCCAGGCTCGTACTTCATCATGAAGCGCACCCACTGCTCGGGGTCGGCGGTAAGCTCGGCCACGGCCTGGCTGCGCACGGCGTCGGAGAGGCCCATTTCGGCCAAAAGCTCGTCTACTTCGGCGCGCTCGCGGTGGGGCACTTCCTGCACCTCGCGGTGCTCCCGGGCCAGGCTCGGCGGCGTAGTGCTCCACTTCGGTGCGGCCGGCCAGGTAGCCGCCCAGGCCCATGGCAATGCTGCCGGCCACGATTTCGGCCAGCCCCGCCGTTATCACCAGGCTTGAGGAGTCGACGGCCCCGCTGAGCCCGGCCGCCAGCGCAAACGGCACGGTGAGGCCGTCGGACAAGCCAATCACCACGTTCTGCAGCATGGCCGAGCCTGGTGAGGTGGTACTCGGCGTGCGGGCCAAGGTGCGGTTCGACGATAGCGGGGTCGTTCATGGCAGGAAATTGAGCTGGAATGGCACGGAAAAATTAACTCCGTCTGGTGCTTTACGTACGCTGGAATAGAATTTTCTGTCCGGAATTGTTTCGGCTATTTCTTTCACCTCATCCGCTCTCATCATTATGGCATCTTCCGCCAAAACCGCTGCCCCCAAAGCAACCGCTACCAAAAAAGCCGCTCCGGCTGCCAAAAGCGCGGCGGCCCGCTCCACCAGCAGCACCGGCCGCAGCACCAGTAGCGCCAACGCCGGCAAAGGTGCTGGCAGCAACGCCGCCGTCGACATCCAACCCCGCCTGAACCAGCAGCAGAACGCCCCCTCGCCCACCCAGCGCTACGGCACCGTGAGCCAGCGCCTGCCCATCGGCCTGAGCGAACCCACCCGCCGCGACAGCGTGACCATGCTCAACCAGCTGCTAGCCGACACCATCACGCTGCGCGACATGTACAAAAAACACCATTGGCAGGTAGTGGGACCCACTTTCTACCAGCTGCACCTGCTATTTGACAAGCACTACGAAGAGCAGGCCGTGCTGGTAGATGCCATTGCCGAGCGCATCCAGATTCTGGGCGGCGTGGCCGTGGCCATGGCCCACGACGTAGCCGAACTGAGCAGCATTCCCCGCGTGCCCCGCGACCGCGAAGAAGCTCCCGTGCAGGTGTCGCGCCTGCTCGACGGCCACCAGCGCATCCTCAAAAACTGCCACGACTACGCCGACAAAGCCGACGAAGCCGGCGACGACGGCACCAACGACCTCATCGTGAGCCAGCTGGTGCGCACCAACGAAATGCAGGTGTGGTTTGTAGCCGAGCACGTGGTAGACTCGCCCCTCACCCAGGCCGAATAAGTGGCTTGCCACTAGTAGCCCACGCAAAGGGCGGCTGCAGAATCTGCAGCCGCCCTTTTGCTTTTGGTAGCTCAGTGGAAACGTAGGCGTAGTTAGCCCAGGTGAGCCGCCACCTTCTGCTTGTTGTTGTCCTCGGCTTCCTCAATGGAATGGGTGGTGCCCAGGCTGTTGTCTTTTTTCGCCATTTCCGACAACGCACAGTAGAAGTCGTGCAGCGTTTTGATTTCCTCTTCGGAGAAGTCCTGCGCGTTTATCAGGCGGTTGCTCGAGCCCTTGGTGGCGGCAATCAGCTCGTTGAGCTTGAGGTGCAGCACCAGAGAATCCTTGTTTTGGGCCCGCTGAATGAGAAACACCATGAGAAACGTGATGATGGTAGTGCCGGTGTTAATGACCAGCTGCCAGGTTTCGGAGAAGTGAAACAAGGGCCCGGTGGCGGCCCACACCACGACCATGCCCGCCGCAATCATAAAAGCCTGGGTTGAGCCCGAAAATTTGGTAATGCTCCCGGCCAAGCGTCCAAAAAGCGACCCGGAAGCGGGAGTTTCTGAGGAATCCATAGAGGAAAAGCGGATAAGTGGAACGATACGCCCAGCCAAGCTCTACGGATATGGCCCGCAAAAGTCTGAAACATGGGCTGTTGACGAAAAAAGCACAATAAGGTTGTACAGCCGAAAAGCGCCGGCTATCTTTGCACCCGCTTCGCAGCCTCAGCGAAGCCGGTTTCGGCCGAGTTGCCCGGTTTAGTTGCTCTATTTGCGCACGTGGTGAAACTGGTAGACACGCCATCTTGAGGGGGTGGTGCCTTCGGGTGTGGGAGTTCGAATCTCCCCGCGCGCACGCAAATGCAAAGCCCGTTCCAATAACTTGGAACGGGCTTTTTTGCTTTCAGGCGTTTTATGGTGGTCATGTAGGGCGGAACCTCACCCCCGGCCCCTCTCCAAAAGAGAGGGGAGCCGAACGACACCCAAACGGCGCGCGGACGCGGACTACAGAGTCCGCGCTACATGCGCGCCGCTGTGGTTCTCCTCTCTATTGGAGAGGGCCCGGGGACTGCCTCCCCCGTCCCTACAAGGCATCGACTCCATCAAAAGGGTTGCCGGGCTTCACCAGCACCACCCGCTCGCGTTCCACTACCACCTGGCCCGGCAGTGCCCCTTTTGGCTTACGCACGAATTTTTTAGGTGTCACCGTCACGGGGCACAAAGTGTCGTGTTGGCGGCGCGAGTACCAGCCGGCCAGCTGCGCCGCGTGCTCGACCACCGGTTCGGGCACGGTTTGGCCGGCCCGGTGCCGGATGACAACGTGCGAACCCGTCACGTCCTTGGCATGCAACCAGAGGTCGTCTTTATGGGCGTATTTCTGGGTAAGCAGGTCGTTGTTGGCGGCGTTGCGGCCCACCAGAATAGTGAAGCCTCGGTCTTCAAATACCTTAAAGGGTAGTTCGGTCGCCGCCTTGGCCGCAGCGGGTGCAGGGTCTAAGCCGTGCTGCTTGCGCCAGGTGCGCAGGCCCCGCAGCTCGGCCAGGGCGGGCAGCTGCTCCAGCTCTTCGAGGCGCTCGAGGGCCGTGAGGGCTTCGGCTTCGCGCCGGACGATGCGCTCGGCGAGCTGGCGCTCTTCGATTTGCTGGTTTTTGCCTTTACGGTACAGGTTTTCGGCGGTGCGCTGGGGCTTTTCGGTGGGCTTGAGCTTGATGAGCTTGGGCAGATTGGTGTAGAAATCCAGCACTTCGACCTGGGCGGCGCCGGCCGGGATGTCGTGCAGGTTGGCCATTATCAGGTCGGCGGTGTGGCGGTAGCCCGCCTCGTGCGCCAAGGCATGCAGGCGCTGGCGGGCGTGCGCGGCGGCGGTACTGGCTTCGTCGGCGCGGCGCTCCAGCATTTGGCGCAGCTGCCTGGTTTCCATTTCCAGGGCGCGGCGGCCCAGGGCCATAGGCACAAAGCGGCGCAGGGCCGCAATGGGGTCGTTGCCGGGCAGCGCATCGAGCAGGTCGCCTAGGGGCAGCAGGCTGAGGCGCGTGCGGCCGTCGAGTTGGATGATGTAGTAGTGGGCCGGCTTTTCGAGTTGAGCCAGCACTTGGTTTACCAGCCGGGTTTTGGCCTCGGGTGGCGCTGCGTCGTAGCCGTGCTCGCGCAGGTAACGGAGGGGCAGGTCGGCAAGCGGCGGGGGAGCTTGCCCACAGCGGGCGGCGTGGCGGCGGCTTGCGGCTTCAGGTCGGCGTCAGCCAGCAGCTTCTGTTGGAATAGTTGAGCTGCAGCGTCGGGCGCGGGGCGAAAGATGGCGTTGGGCCGCGGCCCGTAGAGCTTGAAGACCAAGCGGGCGCCGCTCCGGAAATTGAGCTGCAGCACCCGGTCCTGCGGCCAGGGCACCACGGTTTCAACTTGCTGGCCTAGGAGGTCGGGAAACAAATCGACGGAATTGGCGCGGGCCCGCTGGAAGGCTTCGGGCAGGGCGACGGCGGGGAAATTGGCGCCCGCCTGCGCTTTCAGCCAGAACTCCCTGGTGCCATCGGTGAGGCCTACTACCAGCTCGTCTTTTTCCTGCGAAAAGCACACGGCCACGCGGTAACCCCGCAGCCGCTCGGTGAGTGCGGGGGCCAGGCTGGCGCAGGAAATAATAGTTGGTGTGCATAAAGACAGGGATTACAAATTGAGCTAACCGGATTCTACTATCCACCAAAAAATGGGCCCGCGATAGAAGAAGAACAAAGTTGGGCTGGCTCGGCGCAACCATTGAGCCAAGGCAAAGGTCAGGCTTGCACCGGCAGCACTGTGCTACGGGCTTATTCTACTTGCCATCACTGTGAAAAAGTACGTTTTTCTCGCCGCCTGCGGGCTTCTCCTTGCCGCTTGTTACAAAGCAGACACCACCGACGGGCCGGCGCCCGTAGCGGCCGGGTTCGACCAAGCCTTTACCCTCCAATATCGGCAGGAAGCCGAGCTTCCGCTCCGCCAGTCGCCGGAACTCACCATCGGGCTGGCAGACCTAAGCTATAGCTTTTGCCCACCAAATGCGATGTGCTTTGCGCCCGATTTTGTGGCTCCCACCCTGCGTATAACCGATGCCCAAGGGCTGACGCGGGAAGTGAAAATGCCGGCTTTCGGCCACGAACCCCGCAACCAAGGGTGGATTGACAGCACCAGCATTCGCGCCAATAGCCGCCGCTACGTGCTTTATTATACGAGTTGGAATACGAGTTGGAACCGCAGAAAAGCTACCTCTTCCACCTGGATTACATCCAAAAACAGCATCAATAGTCAGAAGCAAGGCATTACCGTTCAGCTGCGCGTCGCCAAGCCGAACTAAAGAATTGGGCTAACCTAAGGTGTCCGATACCTGCACCTTTAGCCCGTCGTACGCCAGCCGCACCCACGGCGGCAGCTCGGCTTCTACGTCTTGGTGGCGGCCCGCCTGGTGGCTGATGTGCGTGAGGTAGGCCCGCTTGGGCCGCACCACTTCCAGGATTTCGAGGGCCTGGGCCAGGGTGAAGTGCGAGATGTGCTGCTCGCGCCGCAGGGCATTGAGCACGATGACATCGGCGTCGCGCAGCTGCTCGAGGGTTTCGGGGCCTATCTGGTTGGCATCGGTGAGGTAGCAGAAGCCCCCGATGCGAAAGCCCAGCACCGGCAGCTTGTGGTGCATGGCCCGCAGGGGCTGCACAGGCACGCCCAGCACGTCAAACGGCACGTCGTCGCGCTCGATGGGGTGCAGGCGCACGCGTGGCACGCCGGGGTACTTGTGCTCGGCAAAGATGTAGGCAAACTCCTGCTGCAGCTGCCGCAGCACGCGCGGCTCGCCGTACACGGGCATATCGGTTTGCTGCCGGAAGTTGAACGCCCGGATGTCGTCGAGCCCGGCGGTGTGGTCCTTGTGCTCGTGGGTAAAGAGCAGCGCGTCGAGCCTGCGTGATGCGGGCGCGCAGCATCTGCTGGCGGAAATCGGGCCCGGAATCAATCACGAAGCTGTAGCCCGCCACGGCCACGTGCACCGACACCCGCAGGCGCTGGTCGCGGTGGTCGAGCGAGCGGCACACCTCGCAGGTGCACCCTATCATGGGCACGCCCGAGGAAGTCCCGGTTCCTAAGAAGGTTACAACCATTTTAATGAAGAATGAAGAATGAGGAATGAAGAATTAGAAGCCGTTAAAGCAATTCTTCATTCCTCATTCTTCATTCTTCATTGCTGATTTAGCTCACGTACTGCTTCACTACGCGCACCAGGGCGTCGAAGTCCAGCGGCTTGGGCAGGTAGTCGGTCACGCCGGCCTCGCGGAATTGGTCCATCGAGTAGTTGTTGGCATTGCCGGTGATGGCGATGATGGGCAGCTTGTTGATTTTTGGGTCGGCGTGGGCGCGGATTTCGCGCGTGCACTGCATGCCGTCCTTGATGGGGATGTTGATGTCCATCAGCACGCAATCGATGGGGTTGTTTTCGATTTGCTTGAGGACCTCGCCGCCGTTTTTTGCCAGCACGATTTTATACTTCTGCAGCTCGAGGATTTTTCGGGTGAGGTTGAGAATTACCGAGCTATCCTCAGCAATCAGAATGGTTTTGGTGGAAGAATCTGCTGACATAAGCGGTGGGGTTGAAGTTGGGTCAGGGGGTAGAAATAGAAAGAAAAAATCGGCCGCAATTAGACAGCGGATGCATTGGTAGCACGCTCCACGGCGCTGGGATATTCCGCAACGAAGCGTGCAAAGTAATGTTCTAAAAGTTGAAAACCTACCGCTACCTCGTCGGTACGGCCGGCCTTCACCTCGTGTTCGAGGTGGCGGGCCTGGGCGGCCAGGGCCACGCCGCCCAGCGTAGCCGCCGTGCCCTTGAGCCTGGTGGAGCATGGGCAGTAGCTCCGGGTAGTGGGCCGCGGCCACCACCGGGGCAGACTCGCGCAGCAAATCGCCGGCTTCCTGCTCAAATTCCTGGTAGAGCTCAGTAGTGAATTCGGGGCCGCCCAGCTCAATAAGCTGATTGAGAATGGCGTGGTCGAGCGTCGGCTCAGCTTCTTCCAGCACGGCGGGCGTTGGCTCAACGGCAGGCGTCGGCGTGGCCGGGGCCGAAACCGCGGGCGTACCTACCGTGGGCGCCTCTACTAGTTCAGCTGTGGTGCCGGGGTCGGGGCCGGCGGCTGCGGGGGCGCTGGCCGAGCGGGGCGCAGCCAGCGGTGCAGCACTTCGTAGAGGTGGCGGCTTTTCACGGGCTTGCCCACGTAGTCGTCGAGGCCCTGGCTCATGAAGCGGCCGGCGTCCTCCTGCATCGAGTACGCCGTCATGGCCACCACGGGCGGGCACTGGGCGCCCAGCACCTTCCGGATGGCCGCCGTGGCCGCGACGCCGTCCATGTCCGGCATCTGGATGTCCATGAATATAATGTTATAGTTGGCCGTGGGGGCCGTGGCCAGCGCAATGGCTTCGGGCCCGCTGCCGGCCACGTCCACTTCGCAGCCCAACTTGGTGAGCAGGCGCAGGCCCACCTTCTGGTTGATGGCGTTGTCGTCGACGAGCAGCACGCGGGGCACAGCCGCAAAGGGCTGAAACACGGCCTCGCGCACCGGCGCGGCCGCCGGCATGTCCTCCAGGCGGGCTTCGCGGGCGCTGATGGTGAACCAGAATACGCTGCCCTCTCCTTCGTCGGAGAGCACCCCAATCTCGCCGCCCAGCAGCTCCGAGAGCTGCCGGCTGATGCTCAGACCCAGGCCCGTGCCGCCGTAGGCTTTGCTGGGCGTGGTGTCGAGCCTGGGTGAAATTGGTAAAGAGCAGGCTGGCGTTGTCGCTCGAAATGCCAATGCCGGAGTCCTGCACCGCAAAGCGCAGGGTGTGGTGGTCGCCGTCGGTGCTCACGCTGGACACTATGATGGCCACCGTGCCCTCGTTGGTGAACTTGATGGCGTTGGCCACCAGGTTGGACAGGATTTGCAGCAGCCGCACCTCGTCCGTCATCACGTAGCGCGGCGTGTGCGGCGTGATGTGGTAGGTGAAGCGGATGTGCTTCTGCTCGGCCCGGTAAATAAACAGCGAGCGGATGCGCTCCATCACGGCCTGCAGGCTCGATGGCGCTTTCGTGCACCTGCAGCTTGCCAGCCTGGATTTTCGACAGGTCCAGGATGTCGTTGAGGATGGTGAGCAGGGCGTCGGAGCTCTTGCGCAGCGTGTCCACGTAGTCGAGCCTGCTCGTCGGTTTCCACGGTCTGGTCGAGCAGGTCAATCATGCCGATGATGCCGTTCATGGGCGTGCGCAGTTCGTGGCTCATGTTGGCCAGGAACTGGGTTTTGGCTTCCAGGGCGGCTTCGGCGGCGTCTTTGGCCTGGTGCAGGTCGTCCTGCATCTGCCGGATTTCGGTTACGTCGCGGGCAATGCCCTCGGTGGCGAGGCTGGCGTTGTCCACCATGCGGGCGTTCACGAGCACGCTCACCGGGTAGCCGTCCTTGTGCCACATCTGGGTTTCGAAGTTGCGCAGTCCCCCGTTGCGCTCAATTTCGGCCGCCGCTTTGGGAATGTCGTCGGGGTCCACGTAGTAATTCTTCACGGGCTGGCCCAGCACGTCTTCGGGCGCGTAGCCCAGCACCTCGTGCACGGAGGGGCTCACGATGATGACCAGTCCGTCTTCGTCGGTGCGGTAGTAAATGTCTTGGAACGACTCGAAGATGGAGCGGAACTTCTCTTCCTGGGCTTCCAGGGCCAGCCTGGGCCCGTTTCTGCTCGGTAATGTCGTGGGCAATGGCCGAGATTTCCTCGAAGGAGCCGTCGCCCAGGTATATCGGGTTGAGGTAGATATCGGTCCACACTTCTTTGCCGCGGGCATCGTGCAGCCCCATTTCAAAGCGCTGGGGCTGGCCCTTGGCAGCGGCTTCGTAGTGCTTCACGAAGGCATCGCGCGCCTCGGCCGGCATGTGGGCCAGGTCCGATTCCCAGAGGTTGAGGCCGCGCACGGGGTACATGCCATTGCGCCGCAGAAACAGGGCCGCGTAGTTGCGGTTGTAGTTCATGAGGTGCGCGCGGGTATCCACCGTCCACATCACGTGCGAGCCGCTTTCGAAGATGGCGTTCAGGCGGGCAGTTTGCTTGCCAATTTGCTCTTCGTTGCGCTTGCGCTCAATAGCCAGGGCCACCTGGTTGGAGATGAAGTGCAGCACGTCGAGGTCGCCGGGGGTGTAGGCGTCGGCGCGGCTGTAGTCCTGCACGGCCAGCACGCCGATAATGCGGTCGCCGATGCTCAGGGGCGAGGCCAGCATTACCTCCGGCACCAGGCCATAGGCCGTGATGGTGCCGTTGCGGATGAGGTGCTGGTAGTCGGCGTGGGTGAGGTAGCGCGGCTGCCCGCCGGCAATGATGTACTCCGACACGCCCGACGAAAACGGCATGGGCCCGTGCGGCCGGTGCTGGGGGTGCTGGTCGACGTGGTAGGCAAACTGCAGCTGCGTGCGGGCGTCGTCGCAGAGGGCAATGAACAGGTTGCTGGTCTCAATAATCTTGCTCAACTCGCGGTGAATGGCCCCGTAGAGGCTGGGCAAGTCCTTGGCCGAGATGGCCAGGTTGGCAATGCTGTAGTAAACCTTCTGCAGGCGCTCGGCCTTGATGCGGTCGGTGATGTCGTGCAGAATCGCGCGGCTGCTCACCGGCTGGCCCTCCTCGCGCACCACGCTCATGCTGCCAATGAGGTGCACCGGCTTGCCCACGCTGGTCAGAAACACGGTTTCGACCTTGTTCACGGGCTCGCCGTCGTAGAGGTTGCGCAGCTGGTAGAGCAGCTTGGCTTTGTAGTAGGGGTGCACCACGTCGGCCAGGGTGCGGGTGGCCAGGCTCGGCGTCGGTGTAGCCCAGTTTTTCCTTCCAGGCTTTGTTCACAAACAGGAAGTTGTTGTCGGCGCTCAGGTGCTGCACCAGGTCCTGGGCGTTGTCCAGAAAGTCCTGCAGGTGGGTGCTGTTGCCGGTGAGCGTGGGCGTAGCCATGCTGGTGGGGCCCGGCTCCTGCCCTACCATCCACACCCCGGTGATGGTGCCGGCCTCGCGCGTGAACCCCGTGCGCCAATGCATGAGGCGCGGGTGGCCGCCCCGGATAAGCACCGGGCGCTGGTAGATGGGCTCGAGGGTTTCCGTGGCAATCATCACCGCGAATTGCCGCTGCCGGTTGGCGCGGTCGCTCGGGGGCGTGAACATTTCGAAGCCCCGCTGCCCCAGCACCTCCTCGCGGCTATAGCCCACCATCGTCAAAAACGCGTCGTTGGCTTCGATGACATTGCCCTGAACGTCGAGCAGCACATACACCTGCCCCAGCTGGTCGAGCATCGTGCCCAGGGCGGTGCCACGGGCTGGGGCGGGGAAACAACCGGAAGTGAACTCATGTACCGAAGCGTAATGCCTGCGAATATTTCCTGCTAAGATAGCCAACTTCCCGGCGAGCCGGAGTGTAAGCCCGAGTGTAAATTTGCCCAAAATATAACGCGCGGCCGCCTCCCCGGGCCGTGCTACCCCGCTCCTTGCCGCCCCGTCCCGCCCGCCTGCTGCTCTTCGCCGTCACCACCGACCTGTGCTTCGACCAGCGGATGCAGCGCATTTGCGGCAGCCTGGCCGCCGCCGGCTACCGGGTGCAGCTGGTGGGCTGGCAGCGGCCGGCCTCGCCCCCGCTCACACCCCAGCCCTATGCCCAGCACCGGCTGCGGGGCTGGTTTCAGCGGGGCAAGCTGTTTTACCTGGAATACAACCTGCGGCTGTTCTTCTACCTGTTGGGCCAGCGAGCCGCCGCGTGGTGCGCCGCCGACCTCGACACCGCCTTGCCCGTGTGGCTGCGGGCCCGGCTCGGCGGCCAGCCCTTCGTGTACGACGCCCACGAGCTGTTCACGGAAGTGCCCGAGGTGGTGGCCCGGCCGGCCGTGCAGCGCGTGTGGCGTTGGGTGGAGGGCTTTATTGTACCGCGCGCCCGGCTGGCCTACACCGTGGGGCCCGCTTTAGCTCAGGTTTTTGAGCAGCGCTACGGCCGGCCCTTCGCCGTGGTGCGCAACGTGAGCCGCCTGCAGGAACCAGCACCAGAGCCCATCGCCTCCTCCCCTACCGGATACATCCTCTACCAGGGCGCCCTGAACGTGGGGCGCGGCCTGGAAAGCCTGCTCGACGCCATGCCCCAAGTGGCGGGCCGTCTGGTAATTTGTGGCGAAGGCGACCTCTCGGCCGCCCTGCGCGCCCGGGCCGATAAGCTGGGGCTGAGGGCCTCGGGCAAGGTTGAATTTCGGGGTTTGTGCTGCCGGCTGCGCTGCGCGAAGTCACGCGCCACGCGGCCGTGGGCATCATGCTGCTCGAAAATATTGGGTTGAGCTACTACTATTCGCTGGCCAACAAGTTCTTCGACTACGTGCACGCCGGCATTCCGCAGGTACTCATCGACTTTCCGGAGTACCGCGCCCTCAACGAACAATTTGACGTGGCCGAACTGGTGCCCGACCTGCACCCCGATACCCTGGCCCGGGCCCTCAACCGCCTGCTGCGCGACGAGCCCGCCCGCTACCAGCACCTGTCCGAAAACTGCCGCCGCGCCGCCCGCAGCTCAGCTGGCAGCACGAGGAAAGGTGCTGCTGCGCCTGTACAATGAGGTGGTGCCACTTGCGGCAGCGGTGCCGCAGCCGCAGTAGCTTTGCTTAGTCCTTTTAGCCTCTCTCCCGCATGAAGAAAGTATTCCCCGCGCTGCTGCTGAGCGGTGCCTGTTTTGCCGCCGGCGCCTTCGTGGCCCGGCCCACGGCGCCCGATGAAATCACGGTGCCCATGCTGCGCGCCGCCCAGCAGGTATTTGGGCTGAACTTCAACGACGCCCAGGCTCGACTCCACCCGCCGCAACCTCACCGGCTACCGCGAGAGCTACGAGGCCCTGCGCAAAATCCCGCTGCCCAACAGCGTGGCGCCATCGGTGCAGTTCGACCCGCGCCCGCTGCGTATGCGGCAGGCCATGCTGGCAGCCACCAAGAACGACGCCGGCAAGCTGCCCCAAACCGCCAAAGTCAAGCTGCCCGCCAACCGCGACGACCTGGCCTTCTACACCGTGCGCCAGCTCGGCGAGCCTGCTGCGCACCAAGCAGGTCACCTCCGAGGAGCTGACCAAGTTCTTCCTGGCCCGCCTGAAGAAGTACGACCCCAAGCTGCACTGCGTCATCACCCTCACCGAGGACCTGGCCTTGCAGCAGGCCCGGCAGGCCGACCAGGAAATCAAGGCCGGCAAGTACCGCGGGCCGCTGCACGGCATCCCCTTCGGCGTGAAGGACTTGTTCAGCGCCAAAGGCTACAAAACCACCTGGGGCTCGGTGCCCTACAAAGACCAGACCCTGGATGAAGACGCGGCCGTGGTGGTGCGGCTGCGCGAGGCCGGCGGCGTGTTGCTGGCCAAGCTGACCTTGGGTGAGCTGGCCCAGGGCGACGTGTGGTTTGGCGAGAAAACCCGCACGCCCTGGGACGTGACCAAAGGCTCGAGCGGCTCGTCGGCCGGGTCGGCGTCGGCGGTGGCGGCGGGGCTTTTGCCGTTTGCCATCGGCACCGAAACGCTGGGTTCTATCATCAGCCCCAGCACGGCCTGCGGCGTAACCGGGCTGCGCCCCACCTACGGCCGCGTGAGCCGCGCCGGCGCCATGGCCCTGAGCTGGACCATGGACAAAGCCGGCCCCATTGCCCGCTCGGCCGAGGACTGCGCTATGGTGCTGGCCGCCCTCACCGCCGCCGGCCCCGATGCCCGCGACCCCGCCACCATGCTGGCCCCCAACGCCTTCCGCTACGCCTTCAATGCCAATATCAAGAAGCTGCGCGTGGGCTACGTGAAAGCCGCCTTCGACCAGAACTACCCCACCAAAGCCAACGACCAGGCCACGCTGGACGTCCTGCGCAAGCTGGGCGTGGAGCCTGGTGCCGATTGAACTGCCCGCCATCTCGCCCGGCGCCATGCGCTTCGTGCTCACGGCCGAGGGCGCCGCGGCCTTCGACGAGCTCACCCGCTCGGGGCGCGACGCCCAGATGGTGCTGCAAAACCGCTCGGCCTGGCCCAACACGTTCCGCTCCTCACGCTTTATTCCGGCCGTGGAATACCTGCAGGCCCAGCGCGTGCGCAGCCTCGCAATCGAGCAGATGGACACCCAGGCTCAAGGGCCTCGACGCGTACATCGCCCCCTCCTTCAGCCCCAACCTCACGCTCACCAACCTCACCGGCCAGCCTGCCATTGCCATCCCCAACGGCTTCACGGCAACCGGCCTGCCCACCACCATCACTTTCATGGGCCAGCTCTACGAAGAAGGCAAGCTCCTGGCCCTGGCCAAAGCCTACCAGGACGCCACCGAATTCGATGAGAAACACCCCAATCTGTAATAACTGGGAATAAGGAATGGGCGAACGACAAAACTCCCCTCCTTTTTTAAGGAGGGGATGCTCAACTGCCAAGTTGAGCTGGGGTGGTGAAGTCGTTGAACGATGGGCGAACGATTGGGATAGAACGAGTTGAGTTAGAATCGTTCGGGTATCGTTCAGCCATCGTTCAACGAGTGCAACCACCCCGTTCGCGCTGAAGCGCGAACATCCCCTCCTTAAAAAAGGAGGGGAGTTTTGTCGTTCGCCCATTCTTCATTCTTCATTCTTCATTCCTCATTCCTCATTCCTCATTAAGCGCAGCGTCTTGCTTCCTCCTTCCATTTTAGCTCAACTCGCGCCTACGGCGGCCGACCCGCGGCCGGTGCTGCTCACCATTGCCGGCCCCACGGCAGTAGGCAAAACGGCCCTGTGCGTGGAGCTGGCTCAGCAGTTTCATACCGAAATAGTGTCGGCTGATTCGCGGCAGTTTTTTCGGGAGCTGAGCATCGGCACGGCCAAGCCCACGCGCGAGGAGATGCAGGGTGTGCCGCACCATTTCATCGACAGCCACAGCATCAGCGAGGATTATAGCGCCGGGCGCTTTGCCACCGATTGCCAGGCGGTGCTCACCGAGCTGTTTAAGAAGCACCCGCTGGTCATTCTTACCGGCGGCTCCGGGCTCTACGTGCAGGCCGTGACCGATGGGCTCGACGAACTGCCCAGCGTGCCGCCCGAAGTCCGGGCCCGGCTCCACGCCGAGCTTGCGGCCCACGGCCTACCGCATCTGGTAGCCGAACTGGCCGAAACCGACCCCGTGGCCCACGCCCGCATCGACCGCCAAAACCCCCAGCGCGTGGTGCGGGCCCTGGAAATAACCCGGGCCACCGGCCGGCCCTTCTCCAGCTTCCACACCCAAAGCCCACCCGAGGAAAACCCGTTGTTTCGGAACGTGAAAGTGGCCCTCACCCGCGAGCGGGAGGAGTTGTACCAGCGCATCAACCTGCGGGTGAAGCACATGCTGGCCGCCGGCCTGCTCGACGAAGTGCGCGGCCTGCTGCCCTACCGTCACCACCACGCCCTGCAAACCGTGGGCTACCAGGAAATCTTCGGCTACCTCGACGGCGAGTACGATTGGGAAGAAGCCGTGCGTCTGCTGCAGCGCAACACGCGCCGCTACGCCAAGCGTCAGCTCACGTGGCTGCGCCGCGACCCAGCGTACCAGTGGGTTTTATTAGGGCAAGGGGTATGGAGGTAAGAGGGTAGGAGTCAGGCTCATTCAGCACCCCTCCTACCCTCTTACCTCCATACCCCCTTGCCCTAAAACCTACACGCTCAGGATTTCTACCATGCGCATGAAGCTCTGGTTGATGAGCTTCCTCTTGTTGATGGTATCCGTGAACGGGGTGTACACCAGCTTCTTATCGATGATGCCAGCCATGACGGAGTGCATGCCGTTCATGAGGCCTTCCACGGCGGCAATGCCGATTTGGGAGCCCAGGAGGCGGTCGGCCGCGGTGGGCGAGCCGCCGCGCTGAATGTGCCCAATCACCGTGACGCGGGTGTCGAGCCTGCGGAATGGCTTCCTTCACGCGGGCCGCCACGTTGGTGGCGTTGCCTTCCTCGTCGCCTTCGGCCACGATGACGATGAACGAGGTTTTGGAGCGCTTCCAGCCCGTTTGGAGGGTGTCGATGACCACGTCCACGCTCATCTTGGTTTCGGGAATCATCACGATTTCGGCGCCGCCGCCGATGGCGCACGGAATGGCGATGTAGCCCGAGTCGCGGCCCATTACTTCCACAAAAAAGCAGCGGTCGTGCGAGTCGGCCGTGTCGCGGATTTTGTCGATGCAGTCCAGGGCCGTGTTCACGGCCGTGTCGTAGCCAATGGTATAGTCGGTACCGTAGAGGTCGTTGTCGATGGTGCCCGGCACGCCCACGGTGGGAATGCCAAACTCTTCCTCAAAAATCATAGCGCCCGTGAAGGTGCCGTTGCCGCCGATGGCCACGAGGCCTTCGATGCCACTATTGACTAATTGGTCGAAGGCTTGTTGGCGGCCTTCTTTGGTCGTAAACTTCTGGCTGCGAGCCGATTTCAGAATAGTACCGCCCTTTTGTACGGTGTTGGAGACCGAAGCCGAATCGAGCCGCACAAATTCCCCTTTAATCATGCCGCTGTAGCCCCGCATGATGCCGTATACCTCGATACCGTGGTAGGCGGCGGTGCGCACCACGGCCCGAATTGCGGCGTTCATGCCGGGCGAATCGCCCCCACTGGTAAATATCAATTCTCTTCATCTTCTATACTTAAAACAAGCAGGCGCGTAAATGGCGCCCAAACCCCGCAAAGTTGGCGAAAGGATTGCAAACGGCCGGCCTCCCGTCCGTAATTTCCGCAACCGCGTGGTTATCTTTTTTGCGCTTCGCGTAGTGCCCAGGAAACAAGTAGTTGATTTTCCGAGTACCTTACCCCACGAATCACTTCCGGCGCCCTTCATCCATCTCCCACCACCTAATTCCCACGTTATTATGTTCGGTTTTTTCGAAAATGAGCAGGCCAAAAAAATCAAGGGTCACTTGCTGAACCTCGCGGCCCTGGCAAAAGCCGACGGCCACATCGACGCCCGGGAAATGAACTTCATTTTGGCCGTCGGCAAGAAGAACGGCCTGAACTCGACCGAAGTGCAGGCCCTGATATCCGGCGCCAAAGGCAGCACCGGCGACCTGCCCTCGAACGACTCCGAACGGTTCGACCAAATCTTTGACCTGGTGGACATGATGCTGGCCGACGGCGTCGTGGACGACACCGAGATGGACTTCTGCATCATGATGGCCGAGAAGCTGGGCTTCCGCAAAGCCATTGTGGGCGTGCTGGTGCGCAAAATCTCCCAGGGCGTGAAAGACGGCCTCCCCGCGAACGCATCAAGGAGGAAAGCAACTCGTTTCTGAATTACAACGAACTTCCCCGGCCCGACATGGCCATGTAGCAGCGTTTGAATACAAAACCCGGGCCCGCTGGGGCCGCCTGCTTGGGCGGCCCCAGCGGGCCCGGGTTTTTCTGATTAATTGAGCTGACTACGAGCCCGCCACGTGCTCGATGGCGCGGAGCAGCGCGGCGCACGCTTCGTCAATTTCCTCATCGGTGATGATGAGCGGCGGGGCCAGCCGAAGGGAGTTGTCGCAGAAGAGGAACCAGTCGGTCAGGACGCCTTCATGCTCCAGCGCGTGGTCGATGATGGGCTTGAGCAAGGCAAACGACTCGAATTCCACGGCCATGAGCAGCCCGCAGCCGCGCACGTTCCGAATGGCCGCATGCCGCGCCTGCGCCCGAAACCGCGCCGCTTTCGCGGCCACGCCGGCTACCAGGTTTTCCTGCTGCACCACTTGCAGCGTAGCCAGCGCTGCGGCGCAGCTCACCGGGTGACCGCCGAAGGTGGTGCAGTGGCCCAGAATCGGGTTGGTCTTGAAGCCGCTCATGATTTCGGTGCTGGAAATAAAGGCCCCGATGGGCATGCCGCCGCCCATGCCCTTGGCACACACCAGAATATCGGGCTCGATGCCGAACTGCTCGAAGGCCCACATGCTGCCCGTGCGCCCGTAGCCGCACTGGATTTCGTCGAGAATGAGTAGGGCGCCTACTTCGGTGCAGCGGACGCGCAGGGCCGGCAGGTAGCCGGGAGCCGGCACGCGCACGCCGGCTTCGCCCTGCACCGTCTCGATAACCACGGCGGCCGTTCGCTCGGTGATAAACTGCAAATCAGCCAGCTCGTTGTGCCGGATGTGGCGCACGTCGGGCAGCAGCGGCCGGAAGCTGTTCTTGAAATCCTCGGACCCCGTGATGGATAGTGCGCCATGCGTGGAGCCGTGATAGGCGTTGAGGCAGGAAATCAGCTCAGTACGGCCGGTGTGACGCTTGGCCAGTTTCAGGGCGCCTTCGATGGCTTCGGCGCCGGAGTTGGTGAAGAACACCGAGTCCAGGTGCGCGGGCAGGGTGCGGTGCATGGCCTCGGCCAGCTGGGCGGGCACGGCCTGCACCAGCTCGCCGTACACCATCAGGTGCAGGTACTTATCGAGCCTGGGCCTGGATGCCGGCCAGCACGTGCGGGTGGCGGTGGCCCACGTTGCTCACGCCGATACCGGAAATCAAGTCGAGGTAGCGGCGGCCGTCGGGGCCGTACATGTACACGCCCTCGGCCCGCTCAATTTCCAGCAGCAGCGGAAAATCAGAGGTTTGGGCCTGGTGGCGCAGGAATAATTGGCGGGATGTCAGGACCACGGATTTTTCGGATTTAAGCGGATTTCACGGATTTTGTGGACGGCCGTAGCTACTGCGGCTACCGTAACTTGCTGTTGCTGTTATCTAATGCAGCTTTCACTATCACACATCTGACATCTAATGCCGTTGTCATCATCAAAACGTCTGTCATCCTGAGCTTGCGAAGGACCTTATCACGCTTGCAATAGTTACTGCAAATCGTTCAACGGTGATAAGGTCCTTCGCTGCGCTCAGGATGACAGATGGCTTTATGAAAGACGGCTTCACGACTGGCAGCTTTATAACAGAAGGTGCTTGTTGGCTCTTTGAAACCACCAACTGCTTGTTTCGATTTCGCCACAAAAATAACGAGGCCGCTGCGGGGGCAGCGGCCTCTGAGAATTGAGCTGAATACGGCGCTGTGGTCTTAGTCTTCGACCGTCCGGGCCTGGCCCGGCGCACCGGCCACCCGCTTGATGACTTCGCGGGTGAAGTCGCGCTCCGCCACGAATAGTTGAGCTACTTGCTTGAGGGAAAGCACCTTTTGAAACTTCTCGAAGTACTCCTTTTCCAGGTTCAGCTCCTGCTGGCGCAGGGTGAACGACTGGTTGAAGTTCTCGCGGATTTGCTGGTCGCTCATGTTCTCCGTTATGTCGCGGCGTAGCAGCCGGCCGTCGCGGTTGAGGATGCGGCGGCGGTCCGAAAACTCGTTGTAGAGCGGCCAGAATTTCTGGGCCTGGTCCTGGGTAAGGGCCACGTGGTTGGTGATAAAGGCGATTTTCGCGTTTTCGAGCCGGGCCAGGCGGGGGCCTTTGCGGCCACCGCCCTGGGCGTGGGCCGTGGGCGCCAGCGCCAGCAGCAAGGCCGCCAGGCTCAGCAAACGGAACGTATGGGATAGAATCGACATGATGGGAGAACGGGTCTTATAAATAGGAAAGCTCGTCGGAGGGCTGCGCGTCCAGCGCTTCAGTCAGCTCTTCGTCCGAAGCGTGCAGGAAGCCATTGGCGAGGCCGGGGTCGGCAGCGGTGAATACGGCCAGGTCGGTTTGCTCGACGCGGGCGCCGCTCGTGAGCAGGTAGCCCACCAGCTCGGTACGCGGCACAGCATCGAGGGAAGCAGCTGCCATAGTCGGAGGCGACTGCGACGGACCGCTCAAATAGAAAGAAGCCGCAAAGCCCCCAGCAGCGCCACCGACGCCAGGGCGGTGCGCAGGGCCGGCGAATGCCGCGCCAGCCAGCGCCAGCCGGAGCTGGCTTCGCGGGCATCGGCCTGCGGCAGCCGGGCCATCACCCGCATGGGGAGTTGGTCGAAGTAGCCAGCGGGCGGGTTGCTCAGCAGCGGGCGGGGCCGCCGAGGGTGCTCATCTAGCTTGAAAGGAGGTTTCATGGCAGTTGGATGAAAATTCGAGTTCGGCGTTTAAATCCGCGGGGAATAAATTGTGTGGAAGGGGCTTAGTCGGTGGTGTGGCGGGTTACGTATTCTTCTACTTTTTTCACGGCGTGGTGGTAGCTGGCTTTCAGGGCGCCTACGCTAGTGCCCGTTACTTCGGCCATTTGCTCGTAGGGCATCTCGTCGTAGTAGCGCAGGTTGAACACGAGGCGCTGCTTGTCGGGCAGCCGCAGAATGGCCTGCTGCAGTTTTAGCTCAATTTCGTCGCCGGCCAGGGCCGGGTCGGCTTCGATTTTGGCGGCCGGCTCGGCGCCCACGTCGGTGAGCGGCAGCAGGAGCTTGCGCCGCTTGCTGCTCAGGAAGTTCAGGCACTCGTTGGTGGCGATGCGGTAAATCCAGGTGAAGAGGGCCGCGTCCTGCCGGAAGTTTTCGAGGTGCTTCCACACCTTCACAAAGACGTCCTGGGTGAGGTCGTCGGCATCGTCGTGGTCGATTACCATCTTGCGCACGTGCCAGTACACCTTGCTCTGGTACTTGCGCACGAGCCTGGTTGAACGCCAGGTTACGGCTGGCCGGGTCCTGGAACTTGAGCAGGATGTCGTGGTCTTCCAAACGGGGAGGCCGGGGTAAAATCGGTAAGCGAGCGGTTGGATGTCCGGCCGGTCGGCAAGTTTAACGAGGAATTCCGGCGGGCTGGAAATTGCCTGTATTCCGGGCTCTAGCCAATGACACAGCGGCTCCTGCCGGCTAAGGTTGAGCTCGAGAACTAAGCCACATGCAATCAGCCTCATCAGCAGATAAACCAGGTCGCCGAAAATAGGATTTTAGGCAATGCTTTCATATATTTAATTTATATCGAACCATGGCCTCCGCTTTTGATTTGGGCCACCAATTACTATTTCATATCTCACGACATGGAGCCGCAACTGCAAGCGATTCGGGAACAGCAACGGGAAACCTGGAACAGGTTTTCGCACGGGTGGCGCAAGTGGAACGACCTGACCATGGACTGGCTCAAACCCATGGGCGATGAAATCATCCGGTTGCTTGAGCCAAAAGACGGCGATGTGGTGCTGGATGTGGCCTCCGGCACCGGAGAGCCCGGGCTGACCATTGCCACGCTGGTGAAAAGCGGCAAAGTGGTTATCACCGACCTTTCGGAAAACATGCTGGAAGTAGCCCGCGAGAGCGCCGCCGAACGAGGTATTCGAAACGTGGAAACCGTGGCCTGCGACGTTTGCGAGCTGCCTTTTGCCGACAATACGTTCGACAAAGTGAGCTGCCGTTTCGGCTTCATGTTTTTCCCGGACATGCAGCTCGCCGCCCGGGAAATAACGCGCGTGCTGAAGCCCGGCGGCAAGATTGCCACGGCCGTGTGGGCCAGCCCCGAAAAGAACTTCTGGATTACGGCCATCATGAGCACCGTCGGCAAGCACCTGCAATTGCCTCCCCCACCGGCAGGCGCGCCGGGCATGTTCCGCTGTGCCCAGCCCGGCTTTATGGCCGCTATTTTCAAGCAAGCGGGCTTGAAGAACATCACCGAAACCGAAATCAGTGCCAAGCTCAACATCTCCAATACCAACGGCTACTGGATTTTCATGAACGAAGTAGCTGCCCCCGTGGTAGCGGCCCTGAGCAAAGCCGATGACCAGTTGAAAGAAAAAATCAAGGGCGAAGTGTACGAGTTGGTCAACAAACGGTACCCGCACGGCGAAATCGCCATCGACTCTACGGCGTTGATTATTCAGGGCGAGAAATGATTTGATATCCTATCGCCTTCGACACCTTTTGCCAAGAGACTCTTGCGCCACGCAATAGTAGCAAGCTCCACATCAGGCCATAAAAAAATCCCCACACCGGCTACGGTTGCGGGGATTTTTTGCGATTCCGGGAAGCTATTTGCGGCGCTTCATCACAGCTTCCACGGCGGCCACGATGGCGGCTTCGTTGAGCTTGTATTTCTCCATGAGCTGGTCGGGCGTGGCGCTTTCGCCGAAGCTGTCGTTCACGGCCACCATTTCCAGGGGCAGGGGCTCTTCGCGGGCCAGCAGGCTGGGCGATGCTGTCGCCGAGGCCGCCGTTCATCTGGTGCTCTTCGGCCGTTACCACGCAGCGCGTTTTGCGGGCCGAGGTCAGAATGGCCTGCGCGTCGAGTGGCTTGATGGTGTGGATGTTGATGATTTCGGCGTTGATGCCTTTCTCGGCCAGGAGCTTGCCGGCCAGTACGGCCTTCCAGACCAAGTGGCCGGTGGCGAAGATGCTCACGTCGGTGCCTTCGTTCAGCATCCAGGCTTTGCCGATTTCAAACTTCTGATCGGCGGGCGTGAAGTTGGGCACCACGGGGCGGCCGAAGCGCAGGTACACCGGGCCTTCGTGCTCGGCAATGGCAATGGTGGCGGCTTTGGTCTGGTTGTAGTCGCAGGGGTTGATAACGGTCATGCCGGGCAGCATTTTCATCATGCCCAGGTCTTCCAGAATCTGGTGGGTGGCGCCGTCTTCGCCCAAGGTGAGGCCCGCGTGGGAGGCGCAGATTTTCACGTTCTTATCGGAATACGCAATGCTCTGGCGAATCTGGTCGTAAACGCGGCCGGTGCTGAAGTTCGCAAACGTGCCCGTGAAGGGGATTTTGCCGCCAATGGTCATCCCCGCGGCCACGCCCATCATGTTGGCCTCGGCGATGCCTACCTGGAAAAACCGCTCGGGGAAGTCCTTCTTGAAGGCGTCCATCTTGAGCGAGCCGGTGAGGTCGGCGCAGAGGGCTACTACGTTGGGGTTGGTTTTGCCCAGCTCGTGCAGGCCGGCGCCGAAGCCGCTGCGGGTGTCTTTGGATTCGGTGTAGGGGAAGTCTTTCATGGGTATGTAAGGGAGTGTTAGAACATCAAGCTCCCCTCCTTTTTAAGGAGGGGATGTTCGCGCGTCAGCGCGAACGGGGTGGTTACGTTCGTTGAACGACTGGCAAGGACAAATCAGCAGGTTTGAAAATTATCTTTTATCAACTGCAATACACCGTCCAGGCCCGACCAAATTAATTTATTTTCAAAACGCAGTACCCGAATGCCCAGCCCATTCAAATAAGCAGTTCGGGCTGCATCGTGCAAATTGCCGGAAACAGTGAAATGGCCAGCACCATCTAACTCTACTGCCAGCCGCTCTTCGGCACAATAAAAATCAAGCACATACGCACCGATGCTGTGCTGGCGCCGGAATTTACGACTCGCCAGTGGCCGCCTTTCAACGCTCTCCATAAAGTGGCTTCGGCGGGCGTGAAGTTATTGCGGATGGTGCGCCGGTCTTCTTTCTTCTCAGGAAGGTTGTGGTAGCTGCTCACGTTATTTCATAGCGCTGGTGGCTGTGTGCTGGCCGGGTCGTTCAACGAACTCAACCACCCCGTTCGCGCTGAAGCGCGAACATCCCCTCCTTAAAAAAGGAGGGGAGTTGGTTGTTCTGGCGTGCTTTTTTACGCGTCCTCATTTCCCAAAAATGGCCACCGAAGTCGTTTGCCCACTGCGGATAGAGAAATTCCGCACGTCGGTAAACTTACTGCCGGTGCTGGTCTTGGTGCGGAAAACCAAGCGGTAGGCACCCGGCTGCATGGCCAGGTTCATTTTGCTGCTGCCGCCATCGGGCAGGGTATAAATCCAGGTTTGTGATTCGTCGTTGTTGAGCCGGTAGATGCTGCCGTAGCCTTTCAGGTCGGTGGTGATGTTGAGGGTGCCGGGCGCGGGATACGTAACGGCCAGTTCCTGGCCCTGCTTGACCGATACGCGCTTGGTAATGCGCGGCAGCGTGAGCAGCTCAACTTCGTAGTTGCCGGCCAGCAGCTTCTGCCTGGTGCCGAAGGGGAAGCTGGCCACGGTGTTTTTCTGCGGGTCGCGCACCACGGCTTGCACCGTGCCGTAGGGGTTGGGCGTGAGCTGCGGGTTTTGGAGCCAGAGGGTGCCCTGGGGCGTTTTGAAAGTGAGTACGTTGGCCTTGCCGGGCTTGATGGCGAGGTTGGCCTGGCGCACGGGCGGCACGGTGTTTATCACCAGGTCGTAGCTCTGCAGCGCGTCGATGTCGAGCACGTCGGGCTTGCCCTGGGCGTCGCGGTAGTGCACGTAGTTGTACTCGGGCTGCTCGGTCACGTTGTTCACGAAGGTCATGTTCACGTTGCTTTCCACGGGGCGGCCCTCGGCGTCGGTCAGGTTCACGGCGACGGTGGTTTTGCTCAGGGTCTGGGCAATGACGTCGTTCATCACCGTGCGGAAGGTCTTGATTTCGGCCGCGTTGTAGTACTGCCCCAGGCACTCCAGCTGCCTGCCAAAGTCCTTCTCGGCCCCGATGCCGATGACGAAGGGCTTGAGAAAGACGTGCTTGCGCTGCAAGGCCAGGGAAGCGGCGCAGGGGTCGGCGTTGCACGACTCCAGGCCGTCGGTAATGAGCAACAGCACGTTGCGCGACGATTTATCAGTAGGAAAGTCCTTGGCCGACTGCAGCAGCGAATACGTGATGGGCGTATTGCCCCGGGCCTTGAGCGTGGTGAGCTTCTCCTTGATGGCCCGGGCGTTTTTGGGCGCGAAGGGCACTTCCAGCCGCGAGTCTTCGCAGTTCTTCTCGCTGTTGTCGTGCTGGTGGCCGTACACGCGCAAGCCCAGGCCCAGGTTGGGATAGGCGTTCAGAGAGTCCACCATTTTGGCCAGCATGCGCTTGGCCACGTTCCAGCGGGGCTGGCCTTCCCAGGGCGCCATCATCGAGCCCGAGGCATCGAGCAGAAAGAGGATGCGCGTGACCTTGGGCTTCTCGGCCGGAGCGTTTTGGGCCTGGGCTGAGAAGCCGGAAAGCAGGAGCAGCAGGAGCATCGCCCAATGGAACCTCACCCCCGGCCCCCTCTCCAAAAGAGAGGGGGAGCCTGACGAACGCAGGCGTCTGCAGACGACTGGCTCCCCCTCTTTTGGAGAGGGGGCCGGGGGTGAGGTTCGAGGCGAGTCCGCATCGGCGCTTAGTAGTCGGCTACGGTACCCACGGTCAGCTGCTGGAGGGCGGTGGCCAGTTGGGCGTCGTTGGGTGCTACGCCGTGCCACTTGTGGCCTTCCATCATAAAGTCGACGCCGAAGCCCATGCGCGTGTCCATGATGAACATGACGGGCTTGCCCTGGCCGGTGGCGGCTTGGGCGGCTTCGAGGGCTGGCAACAGCGTAGCGTAGTCGTTGCCATCGGCCTGCAGCACGTGCCAGCCAAAGGCTTCGAACTTGGAGCGCAGGTCGCCCAGGCCGGCGATGTCGGCGGTGGAGCCGTCAATCTGCTGGCCGTTGTGGTCGATGATGCCGATGAGGTTGTCAATCTTGTGGTGGGCGGCGTACATGATGGCCTCCCAGTTCTGGCCTTCTTCGAGCTCGCCGTCGCCCATGAGCACGAACACGCGGCGGTCGTCGCCGTTCAGCTTTTGGCCTGGGCCGCGCCGCACGCCACGCTCAGGCCCTGGCCCAACGAGCCCGAGGCAATGCGAATGCCGGGCAAACCTTCGTGGGTGGTGGGGTGGCCCTGCAGCCGCGAGTTGAGCTTGCGGAACGTGGCCAGCTCGCTCACCGGGAAGTAGCCCGAGCGTGCCAGCACCGAGTACAGCGTGGCCGAAATGTGCCCGTTCGACAGGAAAAACAGGTCCTCCCCTGCCCCGTCCATGCTGAAGGGCTGGGGGTTGTGCTTCATCACCTTGAAGTAGAGCGCCACCAGCAAATCGGTGCAGCCCAAGGAGCCGCCGGGGTGGCCCGAGTTCACGGCGTGCACCATGCGCACGATGTCGCGCCGCACCTGGGCAGCAATTTCTTTGAGGTCGGCGGTAGCAATTTCGGCGGTCTGGGGCATATCAGTTGAGCTAATTGTTGGTCGGGTAAAGGTAAGCGCAGCAAAGGAAGTGCGGCAATCAAACATCGCACAACCGATTGTGTAAGATGGCAGCACAAATTCTCATTCCTGAGCCTTCGCCTAATAATTCTCTGTGGGCAGCCCAGGCAAAAACCCGCCCGTAGCAAGCGCCGCTAAGCGTAGCGGGCGCTTGCTACGGGAGGGCCTGAGGATGGCAAACGCCAGGCGTTGCTGCTGAGGCTACAGCAGCTGAGCGGCGTGCTCTTTGGTATCTACTTTCTTAATGACCTTCTCAATCAGCCCGTTTTCATCAATCAAAAAGGTGGTGCGCACGGTCCCCATATAGGTCTTGCCGTAGTTTTTCTTCTCCTGCCACACGCCGTAGTCCTGCACTATTTTCTTCTCGGTATCGACCAGCAGCGGGAACGGCAGCTCGTACTTCAGCGCAAACTTCTTGTGGGCCGCCTCGCCGTCGATGCTTACGCCGATAACCTTGATGTTGCGGGCCGTGAGCTCTTCCTGGTGGTCGCGCAGGTTGCAGGCCTGGGCAGTGCAGCCGGGCGTGTCGTCCTTGGGGTAGAAGTACAACGCCACTTTCTGGCCACGCAGGTCGTGCAGCGAGATGGTGTTGCCATCCTGGTCTTGGGCAGTAAAATCGGGAGCGGGCTGGCCGGGTTCGAGGGGCATGAGGAGGTGCTTTGGTAAGATGATGAAATTGAACGGCCAACTCCCCTCCTTACCAAGGAGGGGATGTTCGCGCTTCAGCGCGGACGGGGTGGTTGAGCCGTTGAACGATGGACGAACGTTTGGGCTGGAATGACTAACGGCAGGACGAGTTGAGATGGAATCGTTCGCCCTTCGTTCAACGGCTCAACCACCCCAGCTCAACTTGGCAGTTGAGCGTCCCCTCCTTAAAAAAGGAGGGGAGTTTTGTTCTTTCAGGCTACAAGCTCAGGCTCACTACCCGCTCGTTGCCGGCCTGGTCGGTCAGGCGCAGCTCGGCGGGACCGCGCAGGCGGGGACCGAGCGTGTCGCCGGCCACGGTGAAGAGTGTGGAGTTCTTGTGCTCGAAGCGGAGCAGGCGGAACCTGCCCCCACGAACAAGCGGTAGCTGGCCAGCCCCGACAGGTCGTCGCCGACGCGGAACAGGAGTTGCCCGCTGGGGCGCCCCACGAGGCTGCCCTTGGGTGCGGTACTATCGGTAAAGAGGCGGTAGGACCCAAACTGCCGGATGGCGGCCGTAATCTGGCCTTTATCATCCCACTTGCCGCCCACGAAGGCCTTGCCCCCTTTCAGGGTAGCGGCGTAGATGGCGGTGCGCTGCAAGTCGGCGGGCGGCGTGGCGGGCTTCAGGGTGAGCACGGCGGTGCGGTAGAGGGGCAGCAGCGGGCTGCCCACCGTCCAGAAGCCGCTGCCGGTGGGCTCGGGGCGGTAATTCGTGCCCACGTAAATGTTGTCGAACACGGTTTGGGGACCGAAGGTGAGGTTGATGTGGGGCGTGGCGTAGCTGGTTTCCTTGCCCACCGGCACCAGCACCTGCCGGTCAAACTTCTTGGTGATGCTGCCGAACTGAATCGAGTCGGGCAGGCCGGCGCGCAGGTCGTACAGGTACACATTTTCGCTGTTCTGGGTGTAGCTGGGCCGCACCTCCAGCCGGCGGCTGCCGCGCAGCAGCACCAGGTTGCCGGCCACCGAATCGGCGCCCGGGTCCGTGGCCACGGCCTTGAGCAGATTGCGCGTCACGTCGAAGCGCAGGGCGGGCTTTTGGCCGCGGCCGAACGGGTTTTGAAGTACTCCGGCTGCTCGCCGCGCAACACCAGGTGCACGGGCGTCTGGTTATTATAGGAGTCGGCCAGGGTGATGTCGATGCTGTATACTTTGCCGGCCTCCACGGTCAGGCGGCCTTTGCTGGGGCCGGTGGCGTACATGGGCAGGTCGTTGCCTTCATCTACCCACAGCTTCTGCAGCGAGCGGCCCTGGGTTTGCTGGTAGAGGAAATCCACGAAATTGCTGACCTGCCGCGTGCCCGTTGGGAACGGCACTGCGTCGATAATGTGCTGGTAAAACGGTTGGCCGTTCACCTTCACCGTCACCCGCTGGATGCCGTTTTTATTCCATGCGTTGTCGAACCTATCGAAGCCCTGCACCAGCAGCCCCACCGGCCCGAAGCAGCTGATGGTGTCGGGCCACGCCGTGGCCACGCCCGGCCCGGGCAGCACTTTGGGCGCGAACACCGCTTTGGCAAACACGTTTTTCACCCGCGACTCAATGCTGAGCGGCTCCAGGGCGAAGGCCTGCAGCGAGGGCGCCACGTGGTCCTGAATCTCGGGGAAGCCGCCCCACTGCAGCGGGTTGTACTGCCGGTCCTGGGCGTCGCGCACTTCCCAGTGCAGGTGCGGGCCTGCCGAGCCGCCCGTGTTGCCGGACAAGGCCACCACTTCGCCGCGCTTCACCGGAAACTGGTCTTTCTCGAAGAAGGCTTCCAGGCTCGTAGCTCTGCTTCTCGTACTGGCGGTGCTGCAGCTCAACTGCCACGGGCCCCCGGAACTCGTTGAGGTGGCCGTACACGGTGGTCAGGCCGTTGGGGTGCGTGATGTAGAGCACGTTGCCGTAGCCAAATGACGACTGCTTGAGGCGCGAGATGTAGCCATCGGCCGCGGCGTACACGGGCTGGTTTACCCCGCCGCCGGTCTTGATGTCGAGCCCGCCGTGGAAGTGGTTGGGGCGCAGCTCGCCCATGCTGCCGGCCAGGAAACCGGGCTTGCCCGGCGCAATGGGGAACATGAAATACCCCGCCGGCACCGTGGGCCGGCCATCCTTCAGCATTTCGCTTACCGTGCGGCCCCGCTCCGACGAATCGGCTTCCTGCCCGCCCACCATACTGGGGCACCCCGCTCCACCTACCAGCGCCACGCCCAGCGCCAGCTTGGTCAGCTTATTAATAACCCCGTCTTTAAACTTTCCCATTCTCACAAAAACTTTCTTTTAACTTAATCCAGCCCGGCCCCGACAGGTGGCTCAACTTCTGCCCCAAGCACTCAGGTTGAGCTGCCCGGGCCATTAATATAGGCTCGCCGGGCAAACGCTTTTTTCAGGTGACTCGTACCGCCCTCCTTCGGAAAACTTACGCAGACCCAGCCCAACCCGTTGGACCTTCTACTTTATTGACTGTTCCTCTACTATTTAATTGGGTTAATTGAGCTAACTATCGAACGCTTAGCTCAAGAATTTTTTCATCCTCCAAAAACCCTTCCAGCTGGTCGCCAATCTTCACGGGCCCCACGCCCGCCGGGGTTCCCGTGAATATCAAGTCCCCCATTTTCAGGGAGATGTACTTCGAAACAAAGCTGATGATTTTGGCAAACGGATGGAGCATCAGGCTCGAGTTGCCGGTCTGGCGGGTTTCGCCGTTTACGGTCAGGTGAAAATTGATATTGCCCAAATCGGCTATTTCCGACACCGGTTTGAAGGTCTGGGAAATCGGAGCCGAGCCGTCGAATGCCTTGGCCAGCTCCCAGGGCAGGCCCTTTTTCTTGAGCTCGCTCTGCAGGTCGCGGGCCGTGAAGTCGATGCCCAGCCCCACGGCGTCGAAATACGTGTGGGCAAACTGCTCGTCGATGTGCCGGCCGTTCTTGCTCACGCGCAGCACCAGCTCCACTCGTGGTGAATGTCCTGCGAAAACTCGGGGATGAAAAAGGCTGGCCGCGCTGCAGCAGCGCCGTTTCGGGCTTGAGGAAAATGACGGGGGCGGCGGGCACTTCGTTGTGCAGCTCGGCAATGTGGTCGGCGTAGTTGCGGCCGATGCAGATGATTTTCATAGAGGAACCCGGAGCAGAACAGTCCGGAACTCAAAACTACGCCCGGGCCCGGGCTCCCGGCAACCCGGCGGCCCGTTTTTCGGCCTTCCGCGCGCTCCCCCAAACATTTACCCGCCCTAATGCCGTATAGGCGGCAACTGCAAACTCAGAGTTGGCCCCAAACGTGCTACAAAACATTCAATTTGTACCATAAGCTAATTCTTGCTTACTTCACCTTCCGTTCTATTCTCATGTTCAAGAAACTAACACTCGTCGCCAGCCTGGCCTTGCTCGGAGCCTGCACCACGGTGCCCATCACGGGCCGCCGCCAGCTCAGCCTGGTGAGCGATTCGGAAATCAACACCCTGGCCACCACCCAGTACCGCGAAATCATCGCCAAAGGCCCGCTCTCCACCAACTCGCAGCAGGTGAGCATGGTCCGCAACGTGGGCCGGCGCATTCAAACGGCGGTGGAAACGTATTTCCGGCAGCAGAACGCCTCCGACCAGCTGGCCGGCTACCAGTGGGAGTTTAACGTGATTCAGGACGACAAACAGCAAAACGCCTGGTGCATGCCCGGCGGCAAAGTGGCCGTGTACACCGGCATCCTGCCCATCACGCAGGATGAAAACGGCCTGGCCGTGGTGATGGCCCACGAAATAGCGCACGCCGTGGCCAAGCACGGCTCCGAGCGCATGAGCCAGGGCCTCGTGCAGCAGTTGGGCGGACAAGCGCTTTCTGCCGCCCTGTCTACCAACGCGCCCGCCACCCAGGAGCCTGGCCCTGCAGGCGTTCGGCGTGGGCTCCTCCATCGGCCTGCTCAAGTACGGCCGCAACCAGGAAAGCGAAGCCGACCACCTGGGCCTGATATTCATGGCCATGGCCGGCTACAATCCCGACGGCGCCATTACGTTCTGGCAGCGCATGGAAGCCCGTGAGAACCAGGCCTCGCCGCCCGAATTCCTTTCGACTCACCCCTCCAGCGGCACGCGCATCGCCGACATTCAACGCGAGCTGCCGGAGGCCCGTAAGTACTACAAGCCCCGCTAGTTGGCGGGGCTTCTTTCCACTTTTTCTGCACTCCTATCGCCCCATGAATTACCTTCCCCGCCTCCTTGGTTTAGGCTTGCTGAGCCTGTTGGTGTTGCTTGTGATGTCCTGCGAGTCCTCCAGGCCAGCGGCGGCCAACGAGTTTGGCAGCCCCAACCGCATCAAAGGCGAAGCCATTGCCAAGCCCGAGAGCCGGCAGATAGTGCATTTCACCGACAGCACCGCCGAGTACAAAACCTCGCGCAGCGAGCTGGCCAAAGCCTTTATCCGGGAGTTTGGCGATGGCACGGTGGTCGATAAAGTACAGGTGCGCAAAGCCCCCGTGAGCGAGGGCGAGCCCGTGAGCTACTACCTCATTGGCATGGGCCTGCGCAACGGCATGTTCCGGGCCATGGCCCTGCCCCTCACCAGCGGCGGCGACAACACCTACTACCTGCGCCCCGCCGCCGAGCGCTACATCCTCACGAGCGTGGGCTGCCCCGCCTGCTTCTTCAACTTTGAGAACGGTCGCATCGTGGGCACCACGTGCTCCGAAAACTCCGGCGGCAGCAGCTGCGATATGAAAGTGGTAACCACCAACACCCTTTTCGCCGCCCGATGAGCACCACCGGCAAATGGCTGCTGCGCGCCGCCCTCACGGCCCTGGCCCTGCTCATCCCCACCGATACGAACAAGCCCCGCCGGCCGGAGCCTAAAACACCAAAAAAGCCCGCTGAATAAGCGGGCTTTTTCTTTCATAAAACCATGCACGCGCAACCTTAGCTCAACCTGAGCTACACTGCTGCTCCGGAAGCCTCGCCAGTGATTTCGGTGGCCAGCGCCGTCAGGTCTAGGCCATCAAACGTGCCCGATGACATGAGCAGCAGGTTGGCGTTGGCCCAGCTCTGTGCCCGCAGGAAGGCCGCGAGCTCGGCGCTGTTGGTAATCACCTTGATGTCGGGGCGCTGGAAGGCTTCGGCTACCGTAGCGGCGGCCAGCGGCGGCAGGCGCTTGTGCTCCAGCACGTGGGGGTTGAAGTACACCAGGGCCACATCGGGCGCGTCGAAACAGTGCGCGTACTGCGGCAAAAACGCCGGGTTGAGGCTGCTGAAGGTGTGCAGCTCCAGGCACGCCACCAGCTTGCGCTTGGGAAACTGCTTCTTGAGCGCGGTGGCCGTGGCCTTGAGCTTGCTCGGGGCGTGGGCAAAGTCCTTGTACACCACCGAGGTGGCGCCTTCCTTCACCAGCTCCAGCCGCCGCGCCGCGCCGGGGAACGAGGCCACGGCCTTGAAGAAGTCCTTGCCTTTGATGCCCAGCTGCTTGCACACTTCCTTGGCCGCCGAAATATTGCGCAGGTTGTGCTCGCCAAACACCTGAATGGGCACCTCCTCGTCCTTTTTGGTAATCAGCAACGTGCGGCCGTCGCGGATGACGTTTTCGTGCGGCCCGTAGCCGATGTAGGTCACGTCGGGGTTGGTGGGCACGGCAATGAGCTGGGTTTGCTCGTCGTCTTTGTCGTAGATGAGCACGCCGGCCTTGGGCGTCATGTCGGCAAAAATGCGGAACTGCTCGCGGTAGTTTTCCTCGGTCGGAAACACGTTGATGTGGTCCCAGGCGATGCCCGAAATCACGCCGATGTGGTGCTGGTAGAGGTGGAACTTGGGCCGGCGGTCAACCGGCGACGACAGGTATTCGTCGCCTTCGATGATGATGATGGGCGCGTCGTCGGTGAGCTGCACCATCAAATCGAACCCCGCGAGTGGGCGCCCACGGCGTAGTCGAACTTGCGGCCGTGGTAGCGCAGCACGTGCAGAATGCAGGCCGTGATGCTGGTTTTCCCATGCGAGCCGCCAATGACGATGCGCTGCTTGTCGCGGCTGGCTTCGTAGATGTACTCGGGGAAGGAGTAGATTTTCAGGCCCAGGCTCCTGGGCCCGGAGCAGCTCGGGGTTGTCGGGGCGGGCGTGCATGCCCACAATCACGGCGTCGAGGTCGGGCATGATGCTGGCGGCGTCCCAGCCCTCCTGGGCCGGCAGCAGGCCGGCAGCAGCCAGGCGGCCTTTGGCGGGCTCAAATATTTCGTCGTCGGAGCCCGTAACCTGGGCGCCGCGCCGGTGCAGGGCCAGCGCCAGATTGTGCATGATGCTGCCGCCCACGGCAATCAAATGTATTTTTTCGGGGCGCTCGTGTGTCGTTTCTCGTTCCAATGCGGGGGTGGTTGTTAGTTGCTGGTTGTCAGTTGTTAATTGTCCGTTTCCTATCGATTATTCAGCAACTGACAACCGACAACTGACAACCAACAGCTCACAACTGACATCTGGAGGAAAGGACTGCGAAAGTACAACCTCCACGCTAGCGGGGGCATTCCATAGCCAAAAGAATCGATTTTATCATCCTATCTTTTTACCCTCCGCCGGGGTTAGCTTTGTATAGCTAGTGTGCAGCTCCGATTCTGTTGCTGGCTCAATTTCTCTTTGCTGCTGCCCTATACCCCTACTATTCTATGCAAGACCGGATGGACGACCGCCTGAAGCAATCCGCAGCCCGCGCCAAAGCAGCGCTGGCCAACCGCGGGACTGCCGGGATGGTCCCCTTCAATGCGGGTGCGGCCGGCAAGCTGCCGCCCCAGGCACCCGAGCTGGAAATGGCCGTGCTTGGCGCCCTGATGCTGGAAAAGGACGCCCTCACGTCGGTTATCGACCTGCTCAAGCCCGAGAGCTTCTACAAAGACAGCCACCAGCGCATCTACCGCGCCATCATCCGGCTGTTCGATAAATCCGAGCCCATCGACCAGCTCACCGTGGTGCACGAGCCTGCGCGAAATGGGCGAGCTCGAAGCCTGCGGCGGCCCCTTCTACGTGGCCAACCTCACGCTGAAAGTCAACTCGGCGGCCAACGTGGAATACCACGCCCGTATCATCACCGAAACGGCCATTAAGCGCGAGCTGATTCGCATTTCGAGCGAGATTCAGAAAGACGCCTTCGAGGATACCACCGACGTCTTCAAACTGCTCGACGACACCGAATCGGCGTTGTTTGAGGTATCGGAATCGAACATCCGCAAGAACTTCGACGACATGCGCAGCCTGATGGGCAAGGCCATCAAGGAGCTCGAAGAAAAGAAAAACCAGAAGGACGGCCTCACCGGCGTGCCCACCGGCTTCACGGCCCTGGACCGCGTTACCAGTGGTTGGCAACCATCTGACCTTGTCATTATTGCGGCCCGGCCAGGCATGGGCAAAACAGCGTTCGTAGTTTCGGCCATGCGCAACGCAGCCGTAGAGTTCAAGCGCCCGGTGGCCATTTTCTCGCTGGAAATGTCCTCACTGCAGCTGGTCAATCGTCTGATTTCTGCCGAAGCGGAGCTGGATTCTGACAAAATCAAGAAGGGCACGCTCGCCGACCACGAGTGGCAGCAGCTCAACCACAAAATCACCGACCTCTCGGCGGCGCCGATTTACATCGACGACACGCCGGCATTGAGCATCCGCGAGCTGCGCACCAAGTGCCGCCGCCTGCGCTCGCAGAAGGACGTGCAGCTCATCATCGTCGACTACCTGCAGCTGATGAGCGGCAACACCGACGGCCGCGGTGGCAACCGCGAACAGGAAATCGCCAGCATCTCGCGGGCCCTCAAAGGCATTGCTAAGGAACTCAACGTGCCCGTGCTGGCCCTGTCGCAGCTGTCGCGCTCGGTGGAAACCCGCGGCGGCGAGAAGCGCCCGCAGCTGAGTGACCTTCGCGAATCCGGCTCTATCGAGCAGGACGCCGACATGGTAATCTTCCTCTACCGCCCCGAGTACTACGGCCTCGACCAAGACGCCGAAGGCAACTCGACCCAGGGCGTGGGCGAAGTCATCATTGCCAAGCACCGGAACGGCTCGCTCGAAACCGTGCAGCTCAAGTTCATCGGCCGCTTCACCAAGTTTGCCGACCTCGACAGCGAGAGCGGCGGCGCATTCGACACCAGCGGCTACCAGCCCATGGGCCTGCCCGCCAGCACCTTCGACAGCGAGCCCAGCAACTTCGCGCCGAACACCATTCGCCTGGGCTCGAAAATCAACGAGTCGCCGGTGCCTTTCCCGAAAGGGAACATGAACAAGCACGAAGACCCGCCGTTTTAAAATTTCAAAATGAGGAATGAAGAATGAGGAATGAAGAATTGGCTGATGGGCCGCCTTCATTCCTCATTCTTCATTCCTCATTCTTCATTCATGACTTTAGTCTTTCTGTGCCTGTTCGCTTTTTTGGCGGGGTTCATTGATTCCATTGTGGGCGGGGGCGGCCTGATTCAGCTGCCGGCCATGCTACTGCTGCTGCCGGGCGTGCCGGTACCCACGGTGTTTGGCACGGGCAAGGTGTCGAGCGTGGCGGGCACCGTGGCCGCGCTACGCCGATACCTGAGCGGCCCCGAGAAGCTCGACATTCGCTGGCGCACGGTGGCCATAACGGCGCTGGTAGCGGGCGGGTTTGCCCTATTGGGCTCGCGGGCGGTGAGCCACTTGCACAAGGAAGCCGTGCGGCCGCTGGTGCTGGGCCTGCTGGTGGTAATGGCCATCTACACCTTCTGGCGCAAGGATTTTGGCAGCCTGCACGCGCCCCGGCTCAACGGGCGCCGCGAAATCTTTATCGGCGTGGTGCTCGGGGCTTCCATCGGGTTTTACGACGGCTTTTTTGGGCCGGGCACGGGAAGCTTGCTGCTGTTTGCCTTCGTGGGCTTGTTTGGCTACGACTTTATTGCGGCCTCGGCTTCGGCCAAGCTGGTGAATGTGGCGACGAACGTGGCCAGCTTGTTTTACTTCGCCACTACCGGGCAGGTACTTTATAAGGTGGCCCTGCCCATGGCGGCCTGCAACATGCTGGGCTCCACGCTGGGTGCGCGCATGGCGCAGCGGCACGGCACGGGCTTCGTGCGGGTGCTGTTTTTGGGCGTGGTGAGCGCCTTTATTCTCAAGTTGGGCTGGGATACGTTTGCGTAGCGGGAGGCAGGCACGGCTTGTAGTAATACCATGCTTTGCTATAGACTGCCAAGAACAACGGTCATGCTCATCTGGAGTCCGCGCAGCCGACAGAACCTCACCCCCGGCCCCTCTCCAAAAGAGATGGGAGCCACGGCACAAGAACTGGCTCAATTTTAAAGCAAAAGCCCCGGCTCAATCTTGAGCCGGGGCTTTTTGTTGATTGATTAACGCTAGGCTCCCCTCTCTTTTGGAGAGGGGCCGGGGGTGAGGTTCTGTCGGCTGCGCGGACTCCAGATGAACATGCTTTTTTCAATTGACACCTTGATTAACCATCAACTTACAGCTTCACTCCTGCCGTGAAGAAGTAGCTGCGGCCGTCCGAGGGCAGGATGCCGGGGCCGGGGTACGCCGTGGCGCGGCGCGTGAAGTAGCGCGCATCGGCCAGGTTGTTCACGCTGGCTTCGAGCTTGAGCCAACGGCGCTCCCACGACACCGACGCATCGAGGATTTGGTAAGCCGGAATCAGGCCGATGACGGCGGACCCGCCCCGACTTCGGCGTTGGTGGCGTCGGAGTACTGGTCGGACAGGTACAGGTATTGCAGGGAGGCTTTTACCGGGCCATACCCGGCGCGGGTGCCGGCTTTCAGGTTCACGGCGGGCACAAACTCTACCTGGCTGCCCTTCACGCCCGGGAGCTGGCTTTGCACGTACTTGCTGTGAATCAGGGCCACGTTGCCAAACGCCGACCATTGCCACGGGCTGGTGGCGCCGGCTTCGGGGGCACCGCGCAGGTGCAGCAGCTCCACTTCGCCGTAGGCTTCCACGCCCACAATCAGGGCCCGGCCGGCGTTGAGGCGCTTGCGCAGTATCCGGTCGAAGTCGTCGAACGTCTGGATTTCGCCGATGCGGTTGGCATAGTTTAGCGCAAACAAACTCACGTCATAAGTGAGCACGCCGGGGGTTTCGCCCCGCAGCCCCAGGTCGGCGGAGAAGCCCCGCTCGTCCTTGAGGTTGGGGTCGATGACGGCCGAGGGGTTCACAATCTGCATATCGCTGAACGTGATGGAGCGGTAGTTCTGCGAGATGTTGGCGTAGAACTCGCGCTGCTCCTTGGGCTTGTAGCTCAGGCCGATGCCGCCCAGCACAAAGCCCCGGGCACTCAGGCGTTCCTCGTTGCGGCGCGATACGCCGCTGATGTTGCGGGCCAGGTCGCGGTCTACCGACCCGTAGGTGCCCTCGGCCCGGGTGCGGATGTACTCGTAGCGCAGGCCCGGCGTCACGGACAGGTGCTCGTTGAGGTAGAAGATGTTTTCCGCAAACACGGCCACGTTGTGGTTGGGGAAGCGGTAGTCGGAGAAGTTGTCGGTATAGTTGCTGGCAGCCAGCGGGCCCGGCTCAATGAAGCGGAAATCGGCCCCGCGGCCGGCTTGGCCGAAGCCCTGGAGGCTGTGGTTGTAGCCCCGGTAGTAGCGCGTGCCCAGCAGCAGCACACCGTCTTTGCCGGCCAGGCTGGTAGCGGTTCAGGTAGCGGGCCTCCAGGCCATAGTTGCGGAAATCGCCGCTAATCAGGTCCCGGCCGATGGCGTCGTTGTCGGTGCGCTCTACCTGGTTGATGCGGTAACCGAGCGACTGCCGCGATGCCACCAGCCCAAAGCCAATGAGGTTGATGTTGGACTTGGCGCTAAGCTTCCAGTCGGCGTTCACGTTGAACAGGTTCCAGTCGACGGCAAACCAGTTGCGCTCCCGGTTGGATTGCCGGGCATCCTGCAGAAACTGCCTGTCGCTGAGGCCACCGGGCTGCTGGGCCAGGTAGTCCATGTGCGTGACCTGGGCGCCCACCTTCAGGTTGTCGGTGAACTGGTAGCGCACGTCGGCGTAGGCGGTTTTGCTGTCGTAGTGCGAGTTGGGCCGCCAGCCGTCGCCGCGCTTGTACTGGGCAAAGGTGTAGTAGCTCAACTTGCCCACCGTGCCGCCCACGCTGTTGAAGGAGTTGAAAAAGCCGAACGAGCCCACTGTCTGGCGGGAAGTCACGGCCGCCTTGTGGTCGGGGTCGGGGCCGCGCATCTCAAAGTTGAGCAGGCCGCCAAACTGGGTGCCGTACTGCAGCGACGCCGCCCCGCGCACCAGCCTGAATGCGCTTCACGGCCTCCGTGGGCGGCGTGTAGTAGCTCTCGGGGTAGCCCAGGGCGTCGGCCGAAATGTCGTAGTTGTTCTGCCGCACGTTGAAGTTGCTGGTGCGGTTGGGGTCGAGGCCGCGCCCGCCGATGCTCAACTGCAGGCCGCCGCTGTCGTTCTCCCAAATGTTGAGGCCGGGCACCCGGGCGTACACCTGGCGGGCGTTGTTGGTGGCGAGGTTGGCCACCAAGTTTTCGGGCACGATGACTTCCGACTTCTTGGCCGCGAAGATGGCCGTGCCTTCCACCTCGCGCAGCCGCGTTTGGCCGAAGGTGGTTTGGGGCGCGGCCACCACCACTTCGCTCAGGGTCCGGTCGCGGCTGGTGAGCTCGAAGAGGAAGCCATCGGCCGGCAAGGTTACTTCGATAGAAAAGGGCAGGTAGCCCAACGCCGACACCTGCACCTGCTGCGGGCCCGCGACCAGCCCGGATACCTCCAAGCGCCCGGTGCTGTCGGTGAGCACGGCCTGGGCCAGGCTTTTCACATACACCTCGGCGCCTACTACGGGCCGGCCGTCGCCGGCCGCCAGCACGCGGCCCCGCAGGGTTTCCTGCGCCTGGGCATCGAATGCCAGCAGCGTTACCGTCACCAACAGCAAGGTTTTATAAACCGGAAATCTCATCTTCGAAGGGTAAAATCCAGGGCTTGGGCGCAAAGCTTTCGGCTTGGTGGGCCAAGTCCACGGTGGGGTCAATGTAGGCCTTGCCCAAGCGGCCGTTGAGGCTCACGTAGGTGTCGGCGTAAACTTGGGGCTGATGCACGCCCTGGCGGGCGTAGTAGTCGCGCAGGTAGTGGGCAAACTGCAGAATCATGTCGGCCTGGGTGGCCATCATCTTCTCCTGCAGCACGCTCAGGTGGTCGGAGTTGTTCACGCGCCGGGTCTGGCCGGTGGCCGAGTCCACTACTTTAAACTCGACCTGGCCCATCTTTTCCATCAGCATCACGCGCCAGGAAAACCTGTAGCCTTCTTCGGTCCAGAACAGCTCGCGCGGGTACAGCCAGTAGCGCAGCGGCACGAGCAGCTGCACCGCAAAGAACAAGGCTAGCCCCGTGAGCAGCACCAGCCGCACCCGTGGCCGGTACACCAGCGGCGAGGCCGCCCGGGCCGCAGCAGCAGGCATTCGCAGCAAGCGGCGCGCCCGCTCCAGCAGCCGCTGGTGGAACGCGGGCGGAAAAAACACCAGGGCCGCCACTATCATCACGTACGGAAACATGCCGATGGGAAACAGGATGGCCGTGAGCACATGAAACACCACCACGGCCGCGTAGGCATAGGGCCGGGTGAGGCGGTTGAGCAAAAAGAATGGCACCGTGAGGTCGTACACCGCCCCAAACCAGCCTGAAGACGTAGGCCGTGGCGGGGTAATTAAACAGGAAACCCACCACGGGCAGGTCGTTCTTGGCCGGCAGCCAGATGCGCAGCGGCTGGGCCGCCAGCAGCCAGTCGGAATTGAGCTTGGCCAGCCCGGCGTACACGTACACAATGCCCACGAGCAGGCGCAGGGCGTCCAGGGTCCAGCGCGGCACCTGGTCGTGCCAGCGGTCGGGGCGTCGGGCGGCATCCAGCGAGCAGTAAGCGCCGGCCGGCAGTACAGCGAGCAGCAGCGCCGCCAGACTCACAAAGTAGTAGTGGTTCAGGTAGGTGCTTTTGTCCATCAGCTCGATGTAGGTGAAGCTGAGGAACAAGCCCACCGCCGCCAGCCGGTAGTGCCAGCCCAACGCCACGAGCAGCGCACACGCCCCGCACACCGCAAACAGCCCGTAGGTGTACGGGCCCAGTGGCCGGATGAACTCGAGGCCGTAGTACGGGAAAAAGAACCGGGGCTGCAGGTAGAGCTCGGCAATCCAGCCTTTGGCCCAAAAACGAACGACGCTGGCCAGTATCAGCAGGCCGAAGGCGATGCGGAATACAGCCAGCGGCGCCGCTGAGATATACGTCTGGAAGTAGCGGGGGCGCACTAGTCGCCGTCGTTGTCGACGTAGGTTACGCTCACGCTCATGGCCGAGGTCATGTCCACCTTCAGCAGGCGCACGGCCTTTTGCATCTCGGTGTAAGACTGCACCGCCGCCGCGTTGCGCGACTGAATCGCAGTGTACAGGTCGGGGCCGAGCGAGGCCAGCTGCTGGGCCGAGACGGCAAACTGGTCGTTGATAATCTTAGTGAGCGGCTGGCCGGTGCGGCTATCTTTGGCGCCCAGCGCATCCACGTACGATTTCAGCGAAGGCTGGCCGGCACGGCCGTTGAAGAGGCTTTGCACCGTGGCGTGGGCCGTTTGGGCCAGTTGCAGCGGCAGCGCGCCGCGGTGGTAATAGGCTTCAATCTTTTCGGGCGCAGCCACGCCGGACATCACGCCCGCCGGAATGCCGATTTTGCCGGTGCGCAGGAAGTGCTCGTAGTAGCGCGAGTAGGCGTTCACCAGCAGCGAAAGCGAGCTGCCCGCGTTGGTGCCGGTGTTGTTGATGAACGTGGAGCGGTAGGCGCCGTTCCACTGCGCCTGCACGCCGCTGAAGAGCTGGTCCATCTTGCCCGCCACGTCGGTGAGGTAGCGGCGCTGGTTGGGCGTGGCCACGTACGACTGCACAATGGCGTTGTCGTCGGCCGCGATGCCGTTGAGCAGGAAGTCGAGGGCCGGAAAGCCCTGCTGCGGGATGGCCGTAGCCAGCTCAAAATTGTAGGTGCCCGACGCAATGTTCTGGCGGATGCCGGCTGCGTCGGTGGGGTAAATATTGAAGTGGTTGACGAGCGACACGTCGGCTGCCGGGCCAAACTCATACACTTCCACTTTCTGCCATTCCAGGTACGCCTCGCGCCAGGACTGGCGCACCGACTGCAGCCCCGTGGCCGTGGGCGCGGCGGTGAAGGCGGCGGTCTGGGTTTTCAGGGCCGTGAGCTTGGTGCCGAAGCGCTGGTAGCTGGGCTTTACCAGCGAATCGGCCCAGTGCGTGAGCAGGGCTTTGCGGTCGAGCTCCGAGGTGCCCGTGGTGGGAGAACCCGAATCACCGTTGGTGTCCTTGCAGCTCGAAATACCGCCTGCGGCCAGCACTACCGACAAGGCAAATAGCAGAATCGACTTCTTCATAATACAGATTTAAATACCTACCGAGCCGGGCATTGCAAAACCCAGTAATCGGGTTGAGCTACGCGTCGTGTTGCGCAGCTCAACCCGACGAGCTAAAGGGAAAAGAGCGCTAAAAGTTGCGCCGAAAAGCGCTAGAGCGAGAACTTGGTGTTGATGGCGGCAATGGCCGCATCGGCCTGGGCGTTGGTCAGGGTCCAGGCGCCCTGGCTGCCCGAGGTCAGGCCGTTCATCACCGAATCAGCCCAGGCCGTGTCCACGCCGTACTTGGTGCAGAAGCGCAGCGCGTACACAAAGCCAATGCCTTCGCCGAGGGCATGCGCCTTCACATCCAGGGCCGCTGCAGCCTTCCGCCTGGTGAGGTACGATACGGCCGACTTGGCGAGGGTTTTTTCCAACTCTGTGCGAATGAGGTCGGCCTGGGTTTTAAGCGTGGCGTCGTCGTTGTTTACGATGGCCGCCCGTCCCTTCAAAAACGCCAGGTACACGCCGGGTGAGGCAGGGCCGTTTTTCTCGTTCAGGTAACCGGCCAAAAACCGCTCGCGAGGCGTGATGTTGATGTCCGTCACCATGGTGGCATTGGTGGTCATGTAGCCGTAGGCCAGGTCCCAGTTGTGCTCGCGCTCGGTGTGCAGCTTGCCTTCGGCCACTTTGGCGTTGTTGGCAGCCAGCGAAGTGGGCGTGAGCAGCACGTTGCCAATCT
Source organism: Hymenobacter humi (assembly GCF_042665855.1). Taxonomy (NCBI): domain Bacteria; kingdom Pseudomonadati; phylum Bacteroidota; class Cytophagia; order Cytophagales; family Hymenobacteraceae; genus Hymenobacter; species Hymenobacter humi. Next base: position 4,020,835 of record NZ_JBHTEK010000001.1, read on the forward strand.
GGTCGAGCAGCAGCGCGCCCAGCAGGCCTTTCTGGATAATCTGGTTGACCTCGAAGCCGCGGGCATCAACGAGGTAGCGGCCCAGGCGGCCGGCGTTGCCGGGAGTGGCCAATTGGTTGACGCTCTGGCTGGCGGTGGCCAGCTCGGCCAGCTTGGTGTCCATGTAAGTGCGCACGGTGGTGGCCGTAGCGTCGGAGAACGACGCAGCCGTTTTGTCGCGCAGCTGCACGCCGGCTGCCGCCGAAGCATTCAGGGCCGCAGTCGTGAACGGTGCATTGGTGCCGGCGTAGAGGTTGCGCAGCTTGGCCAAATCCAGCGTAGCGGGCGTGGCAGGAGCAGCCACGGCCACTGTGGCCATGTAGTTGTTCAGGTCCGTGAACATGTCGAGCCGGCCGCGGCGGCGCCCAGGTCCACGGTAGAAGCACCCGCAGCGTCCTTAAACGAGGTAGTATAAGGAGTGGTGCCGGTGAGGGTGGCGTAATCCATTTTCGTACGCAGGGGGCGTCGAAGGGGTTACTACATCGTCTTTACTGCAGGAAGCCAGGCCAAGGGCGGCTACAAACAGCACAAGGGAAGAAGTACGGCTAAAGGTGGTCATAAACAGGAAAAAGAAGAAAGGCAGCCGACCGTTTCGTGGGTGGAAAGTGAGCCGACCTTGTTTAGAATCGTTCTAAACTTTCACAAAAGTAGCGCCTATTTAGAATCGTTCCAAATAAAAAACAACCTCCGCTTATTTCGCTCTGTTCCTTTCACCAATGCCATCATATATCAGGCTGCTACTACCTGGCCGGAAGCAACTTCCTGGGCCGGCGTCAGGGCAAAGGCTTCGGCCAGCAGCTCGTAGGAGCGGCGCCGGTCCTGAAAATCGGCGGTAATGGTCACGGCCGTAACCTCGTCTACCTCGTACTCGGCGGCAATTTGGGTGAGCTCGGCGTGCACCTGCTCGGGCGTGCCGCTCACCACGCGGCCGCGGTTTTGCATTAGATGGGCCTGGTCCAGGGCTGAATACTGATAGCTGCGGACTTCCTCTTTTGATGGGAAGGTGCCACGCTCGCCCTTGCCGAAGCGGACCAGCTGCAAATCCATGGCGGCGCGCAGGTCCTGGGCTTTCTCCTCGGTATCGGCGCACAGCACGAACACGGCCATGTTTGCCAGCGGCGCGGCCAGCTCTGGCGAGGGCCGGAACCGCTGCCGGTAGTTGCGTACCGCCTCCGGCCCCCGTTGCCATTAATAAACTGCGCGAAGGAAAACGCCATGCCCAGGTGGGCCGCAAACAGGCCACTCTGGCCGCTGGAGCTCAGCAGCCACAGCTCCGGCACGCCGGGCGCCTGCGGAATCGCCATTACTCGCTCGTGGATGGTTTCGGGCACCCGGTCGTCGCGCAGGTAGGCCTGCAGGTCCATGAGCTGCTCCACGAAGTCCTGCTCGCTGAAGGTGTTGCTGGGGTTGAGGGCGTGGGCTGTGAGGCGGTCGCCGCCCGGCGCGCGGCCCATGCCCAGGTCGATGCGGCCGGGAAACAGGCTTTCGAGCATGCGGAAATTCTCGGCCACTTTCAGGGCGCTGTAGTGGGGCAGCATCACGCCGCCCGAGCCCAGCCGGATGCGCTGGGTGTGGTTGCCCAGGTGGGCAATGAGGACTTCCGGCGTGGAGCCGGCCAGCGTGTTGGTGTTGTGGTGCTCCGAAACCCAGAAGCGCGAGTAGCCCAGGCGGTCGGCCAGCCTGGGCCAGCTCCACGGTTTCGAGCAGGGCCTGCCGTGCCGTGGCCCCGGGTCGGATGGGGGACTGGTCGAGCACGTTCAGGCGAAGTTTGGGGGTGGCAGTCATGGTCAGGGGAAAGAGAATTGGGCTTCAGAACCGTTGGCAGTGGCTTACAGTTCGAGGCGGGCAGCCGCGCAGATACTATTGCCGTAGATGAACAATTGCCGGGTTTGCTGTTACGCACCCAAACTATTTCATCTACCCCCTCCATGAGCGACCACAACAACGCCACCATTCAAGTAGCCGACGGCACCGAGATGCGCGCCTATTCGGCCTTCCCCAGTAGCACCGGCCCAGTGCCCGGCATCATCCTGCTGCAGGAGGCCTTCGGCGTAAACCACCACATCCGCAGCGTGGCCGACCGGCTGGCCCAGGCCGGCTACGCCGTTGTTGCCCCCGAGCTCTACCACCGCACCGCCGCGCCCGGCTTCGAGGTTGCCTACTCGGATTTCGGCAGCGCCCTGCCCCACTACAACGCCCTCAACCCCACCGACCTCGCTTCGGACCTGCAGGCGGCCCACGCCTGGCTGCAAAGCCAGGCCCTGGTAATCGGCGATAAAATTGGCAGCATCGGGTTCTGCGTGGGTGGCCGCGTGTCGTTTCTGGCCAATGCCGTGCTTCCGTTGGCCGCCGCGGTGTCTTACTACGGGGGCGGCACGCACCTGCTGAAAGACCGGGCCAAAGACCTGCACGCTCCGCACCTGTTCTTCTGGGGCGGGCTCGACGCGCACATCAGCAAAGCCAACATTGCCGAAGTGACGGACGCCGTAGAAGCCGCCGGCAAGCCCTTTATCAACACCCTTATTTCCTACGCCGACCACGGCTTCCACTGCGACGAGCGGTCCAGCTACCACCCCGAAGCCGCCGCCGAAGCCTGGGGGCTGACGCTGGCGTTCTTTAAGGAGAAGCTCGGCGCTTAGGGAGAACCTCACCCCGGCCCCTCTCCAAAAGAGAGGGGAGCCACGGCACAAGCACAAGATTTAGCTCAACTTTAAAGCAAAAGCCCCAGCTCAATATTGAGCTGGGGCTTTTCTATTCTATTGAATAACGTCAGGCTCCCCTCTCTTTTGGAGAGGGGCCGGGGTGAGGTGCCGCCGGGCCCGAGGCCTCCCACATATACTGACTACCTCGCCGCCACCACCGGTTCAGCCACATTTTGCCGGCCCAGCCACTGCGCCATGCTGCTGGCTAGCACAATCTGCAGGGCGTGGTAGAGCATGAGCGGGAGCAGAATAAGCCCCGTGGCCGCACTGGCCGGAAACAGCAGGCTGGCCATCACGCTGCCGTGCACCAAAGACTTTTTAGAACCGCAGAACACGGCCACAATCTGGTCGGCCCGCGAGCAATTCAAGGCCCGGCTCAAGCCCCAGATGATGGCAAACACCACCAGGTAAAGCCCCACCATGCCCAAGCCCAGCTTGAAAACGTCGGCTGGCCGGTAGCGGCCGAAGATGCCCTCGGCAAACGAATCGCAGAACGCGGTGAAGACAATGAGCAGGATGGTGACCTGGTCGAAGATGCGCAAGCCGGCCTTGTGCTGCTCGGCAAACGCATGGAAGCGGGAATTGAGCAGCACCCCGCTCCTACCGGCAGCACCACTTGCCACAGCAGCTGCAGGGCCAGGCCCCAGAGCTGGCTGCTATCGGCGCTGGTGGCCAGAAACAGACTGGCGAGCAGCGGCGTGAGCAGGATGCCGAGCAGGCTGGAAATGCTGGCGTTGAAAATGGCCGCGGGCAGGTTGCCGCCCGCAATGCTCACCATCACTACCGAGGTGGAAACCGTGCTGGGCAAAGCGCAAAGAAAGAAGATGCTTTGCCAGAGCAGTTCCCCCTTTTCGGGGCCGAAAAACGGGCGGGCCAGCAGGGCCAGCACCGGAAACAGCACGAACGTGGCCGCTTGCACCAGCAGGTGCAGCCGCCAGTTGCGCATGCCGGCCTTCAGCTTGTCGAAGCTCAGCTTCAGGCCGTAGAAGAAGAACACCAGGGCCACCCCGGCCGTGGTAATGGTTTTCCAGGGCACAGGGCTGGCTTTGCTGCCCAGGTTGGGCTGGAAGTAAGCCAGCACCACTACGGCTATCAGCGCCAGCAAAAACCAATCGAGCCCGGCGCGGGCCAGCAGCGCGGCCAGGCGGTTGGGCGTAGGAGTTGCGGGTTGAATCATGCGCCAAAATACGCGAGCACCAGCCTGCACGGTGGCATGATGGTGGCCAAAACAAAAAGCGCCAGACTCGGAGAGCCTGGCGCTACAGCAGTTGCGTGGACTTCTAGTCCGTACTACTTGGTTATTGGTCGGAGCCGCTGCCCAGGCCGGGCGGCGGAGTGCCCTGCACGCCCTGCACGTTGGGCACGCCCATTTTCTCTTCGCGCTTGCGCTGGTATTTCTGAAATTGAGCCGGCGTCAGCACGTCTTTGATGGCCGAGAGGCGCGAGCCTGCTGATGCTTTCGACCACGCCGGCCAGCTTGCGCGGGTTGGTGCGGTAGCGCACGCGCGCCGTCTCAACATTATCAATGCTGCGGCGGTTGATGACGCGGACTTTCTCGGTTTGCTGCGGCGAGAGGCCCAGGTTTTGCTGCATGTTGGCCGTCAGGGCGTTGGCCTTGGCGTCAATCACGGCGTCGGACGGGCCGGCCACGCTGGCGGTTTCGCTGGCCGCGGTGGTTTTGGTTTTCACGCTGGGCTGGCCGGCGGGCTTCACCTTGGTTTTGACGGTGGCGGCGTTAGGTGCCTGCGCCAGCACAGCCGGGGCAGTGGCCAGGGCCAGCAGCGACGAGAGCAATAACAGTTTCATATGGGGAAAGCAGGATAACAATATTACAGAAAAACAGGGGCGCAAAGGCACCGCAAATATCGGCCGAAAACCCCGGCTGCTGAGGCCCCAACGCGGCTGCAACCACGTTTCGTGCCAGAGCCGCCCGAAAAAGCGGCCGGCCAATCTCCGCAGCGCAACCTTTCGGGCCCTTTTGGCATACAATCACCCATGAAACACGACAAACGCACCAACAAGAACTGGCTGCTGGCCGCTGGCTTCGGGGCCGCCGCCCTGGCCGCCACCCTCTGGGGCAACCGCCGCGGCTCCTACGACCTGAACCGGCGCGTCGTACTCATCACCGGCGGCTCGCGCGGGCTGGGCCTGGTGCTGGCCCGGCAGGCCGCCGCCGAAGGCGCCCGGGTCGCTATTTGTGCGCGCGACGAAGCCGAGCTGACCCGCGCCCGCCAGGACCTGCTGCAGGTGGGCGCCGCCGAAGCCGATGTGCTCACCCTGGCCCGCGACATCACCAACGAAGACGAAGTCCGCTCCATGGTGGCTGAAGTGGAGAGCCGCTTCGGTGCCGTGGATGTGCTCGTCAATAACGCCGGCATCATCGTGGGCGGGCCGCTCGACAACATGGATTCGCGCGATTATGAAGACTCCATGGCCATTCACTTCTGGGCGCCGCTGCACGCCATGCAGGCCGTGCTGCCCGGCATGCGCCGCCGCGGCGAAGGCCGCATTGTCAACATTTCCTCGTTGGGCGGCAAGGTAGCCATGCCCCACATGACGCCCTACAGCGCCAGCAAATTTGCCCTGGTGGGCTTGTCCGAAGGCTTTCGGGCCGAGCTGCGGCAGTATGGCATCAGCGTGACCACGGTGTGCCCCGGCCTGATGCGTACCGGCAGCCCCGGCCACGCGCTGGTGAAGGGCCAGCAAAAGAAGGAGTTTGCCTGGTTCAGCATCGCCGACTCCCTGCCCGGCCTGACCATGGACGCCGAGCAGGCGGGCCGCCAAATCTGGAACGCCTGCCGCCGCGGCGACGGTGAAATCATTCTGTCCCTACCGGCGAAGCTGCTGGCGGCCTTCCACGGCCTGCTGCCCGGCACCACCACCGACATTCTGAGCTGGCTCAACCGCGCCCTGCCGGCTACCGGCGAAAGCCCGGCCGCCAACGTGCGCCGCACCGGCTACGAAAGCGAGAGCGACCTCACCCGCTCGCCCCTAACGGCCCTCACCCGCAAGGCCGCGGTTAAAAACAACGAAGTCTAAAAACCGGGGCAACGAAAAGCCGCGCCAACAAGCTGCCATCTGGCGGCTCGTTGGCGCGGCTTTTTGGTAGATAGTTTCTAGAGGGTGCCGCGGTGCTTTTTGGCAACCTGCTGCGTCTTCGCCTTGGTGGTGCGCACGCCGCTGTGGCGACGGAAGCTGCCGAACAGGTTGCCGTCGAACAGGCCGTGGTGGCCGTACTGCTTGTAATTCGGGCGGTGGTTGCCGGGCAGGACGCGGCGGTTGGGGTTAGAAGCAACAGCCTCAACCGTGCTGAACATCCCGAGGAGGCAAACGAACAAAAGAAAGGAGCGGAACATACAGGTGAGGATTAGATGGTAAGATTAAGAACCAGCGATGCTGTTATATAGCGCGTTGGTGTTAGCAAATAACCTCCCTCTTTAATCCCGATTTTTTTGTTTCGACCAACCGGTTCCAAAACACGACGAATTAGTTCTTCCACGCCCGCAACCAAAAACAGCGGCGCTTATAGCCCGAAAAAACCAGCTTTATTGGCTCCCTATGGCACATACCGCCTACTGCCATTGCCCAGCTTTATAGCTCGGTTTGAGCAAAAGCGTGGCAGCCGTTGGTGTTAAGAGCGTCCAGCGAATCGTTGAGCGAGCCGCACAGGGCGCTGCCGCTCTTCTTCTGGCAAAACGGGCAGGCGTGCAGGTCACCGTCGGTGTCCACGTACAGAAACCGGTCGGCGGCTCCGCCGCAGCCCATGCGGCGCTGGTGGTAGCCGTAGTAGTGCACCATGGGCCAGTCGAGGTAGTCGGGGCCGAAGTTGAGCTTCACGTAAAAGGCTTCCAGCAACGCCACCTGGGCCGGGCTCAGGTCCACGGCTTTGCCGGCGTAGTGCCCCACGGCGCGCGGCTCCAGGATTTGAATAAAGGTCACGCCCAGCTGCCGGGCCAGGCGGGCATAGGCCAGCAGGTTGGCTTCGGTGGTGAATTCCTGGGTGGCGCACAGCGACAGGTTCACCACCAGGCCCACCTCGCTGGCGTAGGCTGCCGCTTGCACGGCGTTGTTATACGCATCAGGCGAGCCCCGAAAGGCGTTGTGGCGCGCGGGCTCGTGGTGGTCGAGGCTGATGGTGACGCCCGTGAATCCGGCTTGCTTGAGCCGGCCGGCATTTTCGCGGGTGAAGTTGAAGCCCGAGGTTATCACCCAGAAATCGGTGCCGGGCTGGGCCGCTTCCACCACGGCCACCAGGTCGTTTACCCGCAGCATGGGCTCGCCGCCGCTGAAGAAAATCTGGCTCACGTGCCGCGCCTGAAACGTGGCCACCAGGCTCATGGATATGGGCGCGCGTGAGGGCCTCTTTCTGGTTCAAGGCATCCCACTCAAAGCAATGCTCGCAGGCCAGCGGGCACTTTTTGGTGATGGCCAGAAACACCAGGTTCAGCGTATCGGTGTCGCCGCGGAACGGTACCAGCCGGTTTACGGTGGTGGCCACGTAGGTGTCGTAGGCGGTGCTGGGCCAGCCGGGCGTCTGGTATTCGCGGTAGTAGCGGCCGGCCACGCAGGCTACTTTTCGCACGGCCAGGTTGCCGTAATACACTTTTTCAGCTCCCTGATGCGCTGGGCCGCGAGCTGCATCCGGGCCGGAGTGCGCAGGAAGCGCCACAGCAAGCGGGCTTCTACCAGCGAAAACAGGCCCATGATGAGCGCGCGCTTCAGCCGCGAGGCCACCACGGTGGACGGCAGGCTGGGCAGCTCTATTTGGGCGGCGGGCGCCGCCACGTACGTAAGGTCGGTGATGAGCGTGGGTTGCATAGGGCGCTAGCGGCTGGCGGTGGCGGGCATGATATCCTGGGTGACTTGCCGGTATCGTTCCTTCGAAAATTCCACGAAGCGGCCGGGCTTCTGGAAAGAGTACAGGTCGGGTAGGTTGGGCAGCCCCTTGAAGTCGCGGATGTGCTCATAGTAGCCCTTGGTGCGCAAAACGCGGTGCGCCTGGTCTGGGCATCGGTGGCTGGCAGCTGGCTTTCGTAAGTGAGCGTCACCACCGCGCCGGGTCGGGGTTGAGCCAGGTACCGGGCATCGTCGGCCAGCAACTGGGCCCGGGCGTCGGCCCCTCGTTCGGTGATGGCGCTTTTCAGGCGGCAGTTTTCGAGCTGCACGGCCGCGTTGGGGCTGCAATCGAGGGCGGCATAATCCACTTCCCAGAACATAAACCCGCAGGCCAGCTTCACCCGCACCTGGCGACTGGCATTGCCCGCGAAATCGAGCGGTACCACCAGGTCGCGCGAGGCGAGCGGGCCGATGGTGGGAATGGTTTCCGCCAGCTGCCAGCCCTCCCCTGCCTCCACGTACACCTTCAAGGGAATGCTTTGGTCGAGCCCCCACTGGCGGTTGATGGCGGCCGGCTGGGTGCGCTGCTGGTCGGCCCAGGTGTTGTAGTAAGCCCCGAATTTTTCGATAAACGCGCCGTAGAGGTAATCCAGCCACAACGAATTCTGGGCGTGCAGCACCAGCTTGCCGCCGCGGGCACCCGCAGGCTTGGCAAAGGACATCACCACTTCGTTGGGAGCGGTGCCGGGCACTTCTTCGTTGAACAGCACCGCGCTGTGGTCGGTGGCTTGCAGTTGAGCCGTGCAATCCTGGCCGCCCAGCGACCGGGCCTGCGTGGGCGGCAAGGGGCGGCTCAGGGTGTGGGGCTGGCCGCGCTGGTCCAGCAGCACCTGGGTGCCGGCGGGGTGCTGCACCACCCACAGCTCGGCGAGGTTGGTGTACTGGCGCTCCTTCAGCTCGTTGCTGATTTTTAGCTGGTACCGGTTGTTTTCGGGCCGGATGGCGGGCAGCGGCAGGTAGTCGTTGCGCTCGGCGGGCGCGAAAATGGCGCCCCCGTAGGCCTCGCCCACAAAGGCGTATTCGTGGCCGTCGTAGGCATACACAAACGGGCAGGAGCTTTTGGTAAGGGCCACAATCACGATGAGGATGACAAAGGCGCCCATCGTAGTAGCCAGCGTGCCCAAGACGTAAGAAGCCGTGGTTTTGCCGGTGTTTTTCTCCACCAAATCAATCCGGCTGATGGCCGCAAAGGGAATGCTCACCTGGTCGGCGGCGCCGGGCTGCACCTCGGTCACGAAGACGTGCACGATGTTGAGCACTACTTGCTTTTCCTTGCTTCGGTAGCGCGCGGATTCTCCCTTCGGCGGCACCGTTTGAAACTTGGCCAGGGCCGGGCTCACGGGCTCCCTGGTGCCTTCCAGCACCTGCCCGTTCAGGTGCGGATTGCGCAGCACCCACGCCGCCTCGCCTTGGTGCACCACAAAAGTCTTGCTGTCGGCCAGCAGGTTGACGTTTTCCTGGGTCACCGGCTTATCGGTGGTGCGGTAGTAGTTGCATCCCGTGGCCAGCGGCCCAAAAGCCAGCAACAGCAGCCAGGAGACCGAGGCCGCTACCACCCGGCTCCGAAAAAGCCCCAGCAAAGCCGGGGTAACTAGTGGTTTGGTAATCAGGCGTTCCATGGGGCTGAGCTTGGTTGAGAAAACAACTCTCCCAAGGTAGTCAACCTAGCTAATCAACCGCATATAAATTTATCTATTATCAGACCTTAACTAATAAACCCTACAGAATGCAAGCAATTATTAACCAGGAATATGCCACGCCCTTTTCAGGACATTTCAAAACGCCCTGCTTGCTTGGCTTCACCGAGCCCACGACTGCTTTTTGCTAAGTAGTCGTGCCTAAATAACCGTGCTTTATTGAACGTCATGCTCATCTGGAGTCCGCTTGCGAAGCATCCCACCATGGCTCAACGATTGGCTCTGACCTGATAAGATGCTTCGTGCCTCAGCATGACAGGTGATTGGATTAGCTCAACTTTTGGCAGCAGGCGTGGGCTGGCACTTTGGGCAGGTGTAAGTGGCCCGGCCGCCCACGTAGTATTTGTCGATTTTCACCTTGGGATGGCGCGGGCAAAAGGTGTGCGCATCGTCGCTGCCGGGCGTCGCGGAAGTGTCCCACTCGCGGGCATGAATGAGGAAGGAAGCCGGAAAATAGCGATAGTTGGCCTCCTGATTGATGGCGGTGTTGAGCACCAGCCTGCACGGCGGCGTGCAGGGCCTGGCCTTCTTTTTCGGTGAGCGTGGCGCCCAGGCGCTCGGGGTGGATTTTGGCTTGAAACAGCACTTCGTCCACTATCCAGTTGCCGAGGCCGGCCGTTATGCTCTGGTCGAGCAGCAGGGGCTTGAGCAGGGTTTTGCGGCGGGCCAGCTTCTGGTGCAGCTCAACCGCGCTGATGTCGAGCGCATCGGGGCCAATTTTCTTGGCTTTCTGGTGCGCGGCGGCACTATCGGCCAGGCGAATGCGCCCAAATTTGCGCGGGTCGATAAAGGCCAGGCGCAGGCCCGAATCTTCGAGGTGCAGGGCCACGCGGGTGAAGCGCGGGGCGTCGGGCTCGTCGCGGTACGCACCCACGTCGCCGGTCATGCCGAAGTGGAGCACCAGCACTTGGCCGTTATCAAGCTCCAGGAAGCAGTTTTTGCCCAGGCGGCTGGTCCCGCTGATGGTGCGGCCCACCAGGCCGGCCCGGAGCTGGTCTTCGGGCGTGGCCAGCACGTGGGCATCGTTTACCTGCACAGCGGCAATGGTCTGGCCCACGGCCAGCGCGTCGATAAAACGGCGGTAGGTTTCAACTTCGGGTAATTCGGGCACTGGGAAAACGAGTGGTAAAGCGTAGGTGATGAATCAGCCAACAGCTCAACTCCCGGTCCGGTTGCATAAGCCAGACATACCAATGTAGGAACGCGCCATGGCGCGTTCAATCGTTGAACGTTTCAGGGCCGGTTACTCTGATGGATTTGTTCTGCCACCGAACGCGCCGTGGCGCGTTCCTGCATGTTGATTGGCCTACAAATCTGCGCGCAAGCCGCCCTCCAGCACCACCACGCCCATCCCGCCAATCTGCACCGCGTCAATGGCCTCGGGCGGGCCGCTCACGCGCACTTGCACCGTGCCGGCACGGCCCATGTCGTGGCCCTGCTCGGCCAGAAAATCGGGCGACTTCAGGTAGCCGTAGTGCCACAGGTACGCTGCCATACCGCCCGTGGCTGAGCCGGTGACGGGGTCTTCCGATACGTCGGGCGGAGTACCAAAATGGCGGGCGAAGGTGTGGCCCGCCGGCGTGGCCCCGCCCAGACAAAACAGGTGCGGGCTAAAAAAGTCGCTTTCGGCGCGGTAGCGGCCCAGGCCCGCGGCATCGGCCACATGGGCCCGGCGCAGGGCGGCGTGGTCGCGCAGCAGCACCATGGTGGGGCGTGCCAGTGCTCACCGTCTGGATGGGCGCGCCGGGCAAGAGGTCGTCGGGTGTGAGGCCAAACAGCGGCAGCACCACTTCGGGCGCGTGCACTGCTCCGAAAACGGGCCGGCGCTGGGTCATCCAAATCAGGGGCGGCTGGCCCGCCGCGGCAGGCAGCACATCAACCCGGATGGGGCCATGCAGTAAGTTGAGCGTCAATGTCAAAGTTGAGCCACCAGCGGGCAGCGCGACCCGGCCGGCGTGCAGCAAGGCCGCGACGGTCGCAATGGTGGGGTGGCCAGCCAGGGGATTTCCTCGGCCGGCGTGAAAAACCGCACGGTAAATTCCAAGCTCCCCGGTGAGGCCTGATTGACAAATGCGGTTTCCGATTGGTTGAACTCGCGCGCCGCCTGCTGCCGCTTAGCCGGCGTCAGGGCGTCGGCGTCGAGCACCACCGCGCAGGGGTTGCCGCTGAGTGGTTGGGTAGTGAAGGCATCGACGAGCAAAAACGGCAGCTGAGGCATAAAGCACAGAGGCAAGGGCGTGAGTAAGGCCACGAAGGAACAACGGACCCGGCAAACACAAAAAAGCCGACCGGTCGCCGGACCAGTCGGCTTCATGCAAAACGCTTGTTCATTTGCCGCCGAGGGGCGTTACGAGGGGTCGTGGAGCTTGGCTACGCGCTGGCCTTCCCGGTCGTACACATCGCCGCTCGCCGTGATGAAGAGGCGGCGCTGCTTGCTGTCCGTCAGCACGTAGGGAAAGGTGCCGCTGGTGGTGCGCGTGATGCGGCCCACTACTTCGGCGTTGTCCTCGTCGTCTACGCGCACCACTTTCAGGCCGCTGGTGAGGTAGTAGCGCTGGCTGGGGTCGTTGCGGAAGGTGAGCTGGCCCACGAGGCGCACGGCCCCGGTAGTGGATTCGGTGCTGGCGAGGGCGTCGTCGGCATCCTCACTGGGCTGCGGGGTGGGCAGGCGGCGCATGAGCTGGCTGGAAGCGGGCTGCTGGGGGCGGGCCGCCACCACAGCCGGCGCGGCAGAAGGGGCGGCGCCCCGGTTGCTGGCCACAATTTGCCCATTGGCCCGCTGCCAACCCTCGCCGATGGCCGCCAGCCGGGGGCTGCGGCCGGGATGGGTCGAGGAGCCCTGCTCGTCGGGCACGGCAGCCATGGCCGCCTGGGCCTGGGCCAGGCTGGCGCCAAGCTTGCGCAGCACAAAGCCGGAGAATTCGTCGGCCTCCAGCTCGTCGGCCGGTTGCGAGCCGCCCCGCGCAGCGTGTGGCCGTTGAGGTGGTGGCCCATTTCGTGCGCCAGGATGCTAATGCCGGCCCAGTCGGTGTGGCCGGCGCGGTTCACGGCGTTGAGAAAATCGGGGTTGTAGAGCAGGAAGCGCTTGCCGTTGTACACCACGGCGGCGGCATTGTCGATTTCGCGGGTGGCCCGCAGCTCAAAGCGCGCCTTGAGGCCCACTGCATCGGTGATTTCCCGAATCACGTCGGTCGGAGCCGGAGAAGTCTGGGCTTGGGCAGGGCTGGCAAAAACTAAGGGCAGCGCCAGCAGCAGCGGAGCCACTAAACGGCGGATAGAAAAGGGGAGAAAGTCATGGCGAACAAGCGAAGATGAATGACTATTAAGCAGACTATGGCAAGCGCAGTGCCAGCTATTTGGCCAAAGCCTAAGTTGGCGTTTTGTGAGCCCCACGCCGGCTTATCAATGCGCACAGCCAGCACGTTGGCTCCGCTCCTGCTGCCACTTTGACAAGCAACGGCAAGGGGTTGTTTTCATTGTGAAGCCACTCAGAATCGAAACCTTTGGCGGCGTATGGCTGGCTGGTTAAATAACGATTTCCTAATGCTGGCAGTTCATCTACGAAGAGTCACTTTGACTCGGCATCGGTTGCGTTATGTATTAGCTAGGTAGGCTCAAATCAGTTTGTACCATAGCCCGCACCTGCACTCCCAACGCACTGTAACCCCTCAAAATCACTCCCGTACCCGCTCCCATGGCATTCCCTTTCTTCGGCGACGACAAATCCACCATTGCCCGCCTGCTGGGCACCCTGCCCCAAACCGGCCGCCTCGAATGGATAGGCCAGCGGCCCGTGCGCCGCGAACCGTTGGTATCGGTGCAGGAAGCGGAGCTAAAAACCGATTCCCACATGCTCGGCGACCACGCCCGGCCCAAGCCCGGCGGTAAGCGGCAGATCACCCTCATTCAGCACGAATCTCTAGTATCGGTGGCCCAATTCCTGGGACTTGAAGCGCCGATTGAGCCCGGCCGCCTGCGCCGCAACCTGGCCATCGGTGGGCTCAACCTGCTGGCCCTGAAAAACCGCCGCATCCAAATCGGCGAAGAAGTTATCCTCGACATCACCGGCGAGTGCCACCCCTGCTCGCGCATGGAAGAAGAGTTGGGCCCCGGCGGCTACAATGCCATGCGGGGTTATGGCGGCCTCACGGCGCATATCGCCCAGGGCGGGATTATTCGGGTAGGCGACGTGGTCCGGGTGGTTGATTAAATAAGTTTTAACTTATAGATTAATGCTTGATTCCCGCTCCCAGTTAGAATAAAGTGGAGCATTACCCACGTTTGTCCAGCCAAATCTCATCCATTGATAACCAACTCTCGTACTCTCACGCCAAAGGCGTACGGATAAGTAGCCTTAGGCTCTAATAGACACTTTTATTTAACCCTTCCATTCCTTCTATGTACACACACTTACTTTCGCTGCTGCCGGTTGGGCGGCGGCTCCGTCGGGCAATAAGCACTGCACTGGGCGCAGTGCTCCTGTTGGGCAATGCGTTAACTTCCCATGCTCAGGCCCCCGCCGAAGCAGCCAGTATTATTGGTTTGGGCACGGCCACTCAGCCTGTTGCGCCGGGCAATTTGTTCTTCCCGGCAGGGGCGTCCGTTGGTGACCAGGGCCTGGTCTTCTTCTTTACGCAGAACAACGGGGGCGGAGCAAATCCGGCCGCTTTCCCTGTCAAGATAGTGGGAGTAACCCCAGGGCAGAAGCTGGTGGGGATTGATTCGCGCCCTTCGAACGGCTTGGTGTATGGATTGGGCTACGACCCTTCTAAAACGACGGCCAACGCCCAGCTGTACACGGTGAATATTTCCAGCGGGGCGGTAACGCCCGTGGGTACGGCCATCGACCTGTTGTTAGGCCCGATTGGCCCATTGGGGCAAAACATTGGTTTCGATTTTAATCCGGTTGCTGACCTCATTCGAGTGGTTAGCAGCAACCGAGCTAATTACAGCCTGGACCCCAATACTGGGTCGGTGGTTCTGAAAGGTGGCGACCTTACGTATTCAACGGGTACCCTCACCCCGGGCGTAACCACAGCCGCGTACACCAACTCCACCGTTGGCGCCACCAGCACCACCCTTTATGACATCGACAAGCTGAATGGCAGCATTCTGACTATTCAATCGCCACCCAATGCCGGGACGCTCACCAGAACGCAGCCTCAGCTTTTGTTAGACGGCATCGATAACCTTAGCAGTTCTTTAGGGTACGGATTGGACATCGCCAACAACTCTACCACAGGTTTATTGATACAGGTGGAGTTTCCCCGCAGCACAACCACCTTTCCTAATCCCACGGGTCTTTCAGCCACTAACCTGTTCGATGTAAACCTAGAGTCAGGAGTAGTCTCCAACAAAAGGACCCTTATACCAGCGGGTTCTTCGTCGGGGTTTAATGTCTTCGACTTAGCGGTTCCCATCACGCCGCCTGTATGCAATGCCCCGACCAGCCCTGCCGCTGGCAGCATTACCAGTACTTCCGCCTCGGTGAGCTTTACAGCTAGCGCCTCGGCCACCAACTACACTGTGAGCGTAACGCCCGCCGGTGGCACCGCCTCTACGCAGACGGTAACGTCTTCGCCGGTGGCGTTAACGGGCCTGACGCCCGGCACTAATTATATGGTGAGCATTGTGAGCAATTGCTTCAATGGAGCGCTTACCTCTGGCGCAGTCAGTACCACCTTCACCACCCTGGGTGCACCCGCGTGCGACGCGCCAACGGCACTCTCGGCCAGCAGCGTAACGAGCAACTCGGCCACGGTAAGTTTCACGGGCAGCAGCTCGGCCACAGGCTACACGGTGACCACCAGCCCCGCTACGACGACCCAGACCTTGGCAGCTGGCGCCACTTCGGTCAACTTCTCGGGCCTCACGCCCGGCACGGCTTACACCGTGAGCATTATGAGCAACTGCGCCGGGGCCGCTACCTCCTCGGCAGCGACTACCAGCTTTACCACCACAGCCGCACCTAATCCCACACCGACCATTACCAGCCTGTCGCCCAATTCGGCCACGGCCGGCGACGCTGGATTTACCCTGACGGTAAACGGCACGGGCTTCGTGAGCGGTTCGACGGTGAGCTTTAATGGCTCGACCCGCACCACCACTTTTGTCTCGGCCACGCAGGTAACTGCTGCTATCCCGGCCACTGATATCGCCACGGCTGGCTCCTACAACGTGACCGTAACGAATCCTGCCCCCGGGGGCGGCACATCTGCGCCGGCCACATTTATGGTGAATCCAGCGGTGATAAACAACCCGGTGCCTGCCATTACCAGCCTTTCGCCGGCATCGGTAACTGCCGGAGCCGCTGCTCAAACACTGACGGTGACAGGCAGCAACTTCCTGGCCTCGTCGGTGGTAACCTTCAACAGCACTGCGCGCACTACGACTTTTGTGTCGGCTACGCAGCTTACCATTGGCCTTACCATTGCCGACCAGGCCACACCTGGGACTTATAATGTGACCGTCACCAACCCCGCTCCTGGCGGCGGAACCTCGGCCCCCGCTACGTTCACCGTAAACGCCGTGCCAGCCCCTGCTCCCACGCTGGCCGTGACGCAGGGCACAACCAGCTTCCCCAACAATGGCACGGCGTACAACTTTGGTAACCAGCTGGTGGGCACGACCAGCACAGCCGTAGCTTTCACGCTTACCAACAGCAGCCCCGATGCGCTTTCCATCAGCAGCATCACCACCACGGGCAACTTTGCCGTGAGCGGCACCGCGCCCACCACGGTGGCCGCCGGTAG
The DNA here is from genome assembly GCF_042665855.1 of Hymenobacter humi. Taxonomy (NCBI): domain Bacteria; kingdom Pseudomonadati; phylum Bacteroidota; class Cytophagia; order Cytophagales; family Hymenobacteraceae; genus Hymenobacter; species Hymenobacter humi. The sequence goes on from NZ_JBHTEK010000001.1 coordinate 4,036,921, forward strand.
CTCTGCTACTGTGAGCGTAACCTTTACGCCCACGGCTGCCGGCACCCGGGCCGGTACGCTGGTGATTAATTCGAATGCAACCAATGCGGCCGCATACACCGTGAACCTGACCGGCAATGGCGTAGTGGCGGCCCCCAACCCGCTGATTGCTGTAAGCCAGGGCAGCACTACCATCAGCAATGGCGGCAGCTTTAGCGGCTTTGCCAGCACCACGCAGGGCAGCACCTCGGCACCGGTGACGTTTACCATCACAAACGGCAGCTCAACCGACAACCTAACCCTCGGCACCTTCGCCCTGACCGGGCCTTTTGCCCTGAGCGGAACCGCACCCACAACTGTGGCACCCAACGGCACGGCTACGTTCAGCCTCACGTTTGCGCCTACCTCGACCGGTGCCAATTCGGGCACGCTGAGCATTCCGAACAACAGCCAGGCCAACAACCCCTACGTTATCAATCTGAGTGGCCAAGGCACGGCTCCGGCTTTAACGGACCTCGTCGTGAGCGACACCCGGAACGTTTCGGGCAGCTACAACAACGTAACCATTACTTCTACCGGCGTGGCTACTCTGAATGGCGCGTTGACGGTGAACGGAACCTTTACCGTGCAGACTGGCGGCAGCTTGGTGCAGGCCTGCCAGCCCATCAATGGTCCTGGCAGCTTTGTGCTGCAGGCCGGGGCCAATCTGGTCATCTGTGACCCGGCCGGCATCGCGGCCACTGGTCCCGTGGGCGCGGTACAAGTGACGGGCACCCGCACTTTCAGCCCCGACGCCAGCTATGGCTACAATGGCATCATTGCCCAGGTAACGGGCCCCGGCCTGCCCAGTCGTGTGCTCAACTTGGTTGTGGGCAATATCACAGGTGTGAGCTTGAGCCAAGCCGTGAGCGTAACACAAGTGCTGCGCCTGGAGCTGGGCAACTTAGCCACTAACGGCCAAAGCCTGACCCTGCTTTCTTCCGCAGCCGGCACGGCATTGGTTGACAACCGGGGCGGCGCAGTAGTGGGCACAGCCGCGGTTCAGCGCTACATTGAGGGGAGCAAGAACGCGGGGCTGGGCTACCGCCACTACTCTTCGCCCGTGAGCGGCTCGACGGTGGCCGACCTGGCCACGGCCGGCTTTGCGCCGGTGGTCAACCCGGCCTACAACACCATCGGCAACACGGTGCGGCCCTTCCCCAACGTGTACGCCTACGAGCAGGCCCGCGTGGCCCCGGGCACCCCGGCCCCGCTGCCGACGCCCTTCCCCGAGTTCGACAAGGGCTTCTTCTCCCCGGCCTCCACCGGCGACCCGCTGGAAGTGACCCGCGGCTACGCCGTCAACCTCGCGGCCCAGGCCACGGTGGACTTCGTCGGCCCGCTCACCAACGGCGCCGTGAGCACGGGCGATTTGGCCCGCTCGGGCCAGCCCGAGGGCGGCTGGCACCTGCGCGGCAACCCCTACCCCGCCCCGCTGGACTGGACCAAGGTGGGCAAGGCCGGCGTGGAAGACGCCGTGTACGTGTTCAAGAGCACGGGCCAGTACTCGGGCGCGTACGCGGCCTACGTCAACGGGGTAAGCACCAACGGGGGCTCGAGCATCCTGCCCCTGGCCCAGGGCTTTCTGGTGCGCACCGCCCCGGGCAGACCGGCCGCCTGAGCTTCACCAACGCCGCCCGCCTGACGAGCCCCGACGCCACGCCCTTCCAGCGCGGCACGGCCGACACGCGCCCCACGCTCACGCTGGCCCTGGCCGGTGCCGCGGCCCGCACCCAGGCCGCGGTCTACTTCGAGCAAGGCGCCACGGCCGGCGTGGACGCGGCCTTTGACGCCCACGCCCTGCCGGCCCAGAACGGGCTGACGCTGGCCACCGAGGCCGCCACCCAGCCCCTGGCCATCGACGGCCGGCCCGCCCTGAGCGGCGCCGACGTCGAGCCCCCTGCGCCTGGCCGCCCAGGCGGCCGGCACGTACGCGCTCGAAGCCGAGCAGGCTGGCGAACCTGCCCGCCGGCTACCGCCTCTACCTGCGCGACGCGCTGAATGGCACCTACACCGAGCTGGCCGCCGGCCAATCGGTCTCCTTGAGCCTGGCCGCGAATGCCACGGCCGGGGGCCGCTACGCGCTGGTCTTCTCCACCCAGGCCCGCGGCGTGCTGGCCCAGGCCCCGGCCGCCTTGGCGCGCCTCGCGAGCGTCTACCCCAACCCGGCCCGCGGCGCGGCCACGCTGCTCGTGCCCGCCAGCCTGCGCGCCAACCAGCCCACCGACGTGACGGTGGTCGACAACGTGGGCCGCGTGGTGCTGCGCCGCACGCTGGCGGCCGGCGCCGCCGAGACGCTCGAGCGCCACTCACGGGCCTGGCTCCCGGCGTCTACGCCGTGCTGGCCCGCACCGCTTCCGGGCTCGTCGCCAAACGACTCACCGTCGAATAACCACGAACGAATTACTTTCTAAAAAAGCCCCAGCCTACCCGGCTGGGGCTTTTTTGGCTCAACCCACTCAGGCTGTTGGGCAATAAAAAACCCCTCGCCAGTGGCGAGAGGCTTTCAGAGCTATGAAAACAACTGTCCTGAATCAGGACACGCAGCATCTACGTTAGTGGCCAAGCGGTTGGATTGCCGAAGCTGGTGATGCGGCTTTAAATTCTGTCCATATCAGCTCAATTGTCTTTATGGGGTTGTCGACTTGGGCTACTTGCCATCCATTCGCACGATTTTGGGGGTGAAGGAGCCGAGCACATCTACAAGGTCCTGCTGATGCGCCATGACCTGGCGGATGTCTTTGTAGGCGGCCGGAGCTTCGTCGAGGCCGCCGCCCATCAGCTCCACGCCGTGGTCGCGGAGCTCGCGGCGCAGTTCGCCTTCGGTGATTTTGGCCTTGGCCTGGGTGCGGGAGAGGCGGCGGCCCGCGCCGTGCGAGGCCGAGTCGAGCGAGTCCCGTTCGCCGCGGCCGCGCACGATGAAGCCGGGCGCCGTCATGGAGCCGGGAATGATGCCCAGCACGCCCTGGCCCGCCGGCGTGGCGCCCTTGCGGTGCACAATGGCGGTGCGGCCGTCGTCGAGGGTTTCTTTCCAGGCGAAGTTGTGGTGGTTCTCAATTTGCGCCAGCGGCTTTTCGCCCAAGGCTTTGCTCATGCGCTTGTGGATGTCGTGGTGGCAGGCCGAGGCGTAGTCGCCGGCCAGGTTCATGGCAGCCCAATATTCCTGCCCCTCCTGCGAGTCGAGCGAAAGCCAGGCCAGGTGGCGGGCTTCAGGCGGCAGCGGGCATTTGTCCATGGCTACTTTGGTGTAGTGCTGCGCGATGGCCGCGCCCAGCCCGCGTGAGCCACTGTGCGAGAGCACGCCCAGGTACTGGCCCACGGGCAAGTGCAGGTCGTTATGGGGGTCGGTGAGGTCGACCACGCCGAACTCCACGAAGTGGTTGCCGGAGCCCGACGAGCCCGCCTGCTTCACCGCCGAATCAAGCTTCTGGCGCGCCACGCCTATCTCCCGAAACTCGGGCCGGTCGAAAATGGCGTTGTCGCTGTCGACTTTCTTGAAGACTTCCTTGTTGCCAAACTTCGTATTTTCCAGCAGCAGCTTGCGCAGCTCCTGGCGCCGCTGCTCGAGGTAGGCCGGCGGAAGCTCAAACACCGACAGCGCCATGCGGCAGCCAATGTCCATGCCCACGCCGTAGGGAATCACGGCGTTGTCGGTGGCCAGCACGCCCCCGATGGGCAGGCCGTAGCCCTGGTGGGCGTCGGGCATGAGGGCGCCGTCGAGGGTGATGGGCAGCTGCATGGCCACGTCCATCTGCTTACGGGCCCCGTCCTCGATAAAGTCGTTGCCGTAGCGGCGGTAGTCTTTGATGGCCGGGTTCAGGGCCACGTTGCGCGAGGGCTGGGGCACGAGCAGCTCGGCCACCGGGCGCCAGTTTTCGTCGCGCACGTACTTGAACGGGTCTTCCTTGACTTGCTTGAGCAGGGCCAGGGCGCTGCCTTTGTCCATTTTCCGGAATTCCTTTTGGGTCAGCACGTCGAGGGCCCGGCCGATGGCGGGGCCTTCGGGGTAGCCGAGTTTGCGGAGGTCGTTGCCGCGGAGTTGGTTGGCCATAGCGGGAGAAAGTTGAGTACAGGGTACCGCAGCATCACGGCCCAGCCTGCCATTAGGTTGCGCCGGGCCTATTTTTCGGGACTTTATGCCACGCCTTGCCACCTCCGACCACTACACCCTCGACCTGCCCGCCGGGCACCGCTTCCCCATTGCCAAATACGCCCTGATACGCGAGCAGGCTGCTCTGGCAAGGCATTGCGGCCGAGGCCGACTTCTACGAGCCCGGCCTCTGCGCCGAAGCAGACGTGCTGCGGGTGCACACCCCAGAGTACTGGCACAAAGTGCGCGACCTGAACCTGAGTCCCGCCGAGGTGCGCCGCCTGGGTTTGCCGCAAAGCCCGCAGGCGGTGCGGCGCTCGCTGAGCAGCAGCGCGGGCACGCTGCAATCGGCCCTGCACGCCCTGCGCGATGGGGTTGGGCTGAACCTAGCCGGCGGCACCCACCACGCCTTTGCCGACCGGGGCGAAGGATTCTGCGTGCTCAACGACCAGGCCATTGCCGCCGCGCACCTGCTGGCCCACGGGCTGGCCCGGCAGGTGCTGATTGTGGATTTGGATGTGCACCAGGGCGATGGCACGGCCGCTATTTTCCGGCACGAGCCGCGGGTATTCACCTTTTCCATGCACGCCGGGGCCAATTATCCGCTCCGCAAAGAGCAGTCAGATTTGGATGTGGCGCTGGAGTTGGGCACCGGAGACGAGGAGTATTTGCGGCTGCTCCGGCAAACGCTGCCGGCACTACTGGCTCGGGTACGGCCGGACTTTATTTTTTACCAGGCTGGGGTAGACGTGCTGGCTACCGACAAGCTGGGCAAGCTGGCCCTCACGCCCGCCGGGTGCCGGCAGCGCGACGAATTGGTGCTCGGCCTGTGCCACTCCCGCCACATTCCGGTGGCCGTGAGCATGGGCGGCGGCTACTCCGAGCGGCTGGCCGACATTGTGGACGCGCACTGCAACACCTTCCGGGTCGCCTTTGAATTGTGGCCGTAAGCGCGGGGCTGGGTGCATTTCCTGTTTAATGTTTCCCCGTTTTCCTTGCAAAGGCTCGCTGTGGCGCGGTTGCCGGACTCGCCATGGCGCGTTCCTACCTTTGCGGTTGATGAAAAAGCTGATTCTGTGCATCCGGCGCCCGTTACTGTGCCTGTTCGACTTGAGGAGCAATCCGCTGGCTCAATTGCCCAACAGGCTTTCCGGCAGGCCATTCTGGATGTGGAGAACCTGCGCGAGCGGCTGCGCGACCTGCGGGCCGAGCAGGCCGAAGCGCGCCGGCGCTACTGGCAGCAGGTGGGGCCGGCGGCCACGGCCGTGGTGGCGGCCCGGCGCGGCTTATTTCCCGCGCTGGAAGAAGCCCTGCTCCTGGGCTATTTCAGTCGCCTGGAGGAAGAGCAGATTACGGACTTGATTCTGGGCAATGCGCGGGCGCTGGAAGAGCGGTTTGGGGAAGATGAGAGCGAAATCATCCGTAAGTATGCCCCGGCTGCGCGCCGCCAAAATGCTGCTACCGAGCCCAGGAAAGCAGCCCAAGCCGCTGCCGACTCTTCCGAAGAGTATATCCCGGACCCCAGCCTGCCGCCGCACGAGCAGGCCGCTGCTCAGGCTCGGGCGCGCCGCAAAACCAAAGCCCAACGAGCCCAGAAAGCCGCCGAGCAAGCCGCGCAGGCCGACCAAAAGCAGCTGGAATCCAACGCCAAGACCATTTACCGCCAGCTGGCCCGCACCCACCACCCCGACCTCGAGCGCGACCCCGAAAAGCAAGCCGGCAAAACCGCCCAGATGCAGCGCATCACCGAGGCTTACGAAGCCGACGACCTCTACACCCTACTGCGCCTGCTGGCCGAATCGGGCCCCGCCGATGCCGAGTCCGACGACGTGCTGGCACGCTACACCCGCGCCCTGCTCCAGCAGCAAATCGCGCTGAAGCAGGAAATGAACGAGGTGAAATATGGCCCCACCGGCTACCAGGGCGCTTCGGCCAAAAAGCAGGAAGCGGAGCTGCGCCAGCTCAAGCGCGACCTACGCGCCGAGGCTGAGTACGTGCAGCACGTTGGGCTGCTTTTGCGTGAGCCCGACGGCCTGCGCGACGTGCTCCGGCAGCTGGCCGCCGAAGGGCTGGGCAGCATTTAAGAAGCTGTTTGCGTTACTTATCAGGATACCAGAACGTCGTAGAGACGCAACACTTTGCGTCTCGTCGTCCGCGCCATTAGCAAATCGTCGATGCGTTAATCATTCACCCAGGAGACGCAAAGTATCGCGTCTCTACAATGTTCTGACAGCTTTTCAGCGGGTTCACAAGCCGGAAACTCCTATTTCTGGTGTTGGGCTAAAAGATGCTTTCGCCCCTGGCGTGACGGCCGAATTCTTTGTTGTCGCTACGAACTACGCAATGAAATTCACCGCCAGCTGCACCACTTCGGCATCGCGCAGAATGCGGTTATGGCCCAGGCCGCGCGTGGTGTGCAGCACCGCGCCGGGCCAGGCAGCAGCAATTTCCCGGCCTTCCGAAACCGGAATTATTTCGTCGTCGTGGTCGTGCAGCACCAGCACTTTCTCAGCCCCGCTACCCGGCCCGGACGCGGCAACGCCGAACGAATCGGCGGGGCGGCCGGTGGCTTGCTGCACGTATTCGGCAAATCGCGCCACGAAGTCATTCGATAGGTACAGGAAATCGGCAAAGCGTGCGGCTACTTCCCGGGGCCCCACCGGGGCACTCAGCAGTACGAGACGCGGCAGTGGCGCCGCGGCGGGCAAGCGCACCGGCAGGCCCGCCACCGAGGCCGCGCCAAACGAATGGGCCACGATGGCCCGCACTTCGCCTACGGTATCAATTACGGCCTGTACCGCCCCGCCGAAGCCGACGAGGGTGGTTACTTTGCCGCTGGAAGCGCCGTGGGCCGGGCCATCCAGCGCTACTACGCGGTAGCCTGCCGCGAGCAGGGGCTGCACCCAGGCACGCCAGAAACTGGCCCGGTGTTCCCAGCCGTGCACCAGCACTACGGCCGGCGCGGCGGCCGGACCCCATTCGTACACGGCCACGTTGCCCATTTCGTACACCACAGTGCGGCGACGCGCATCGGCCAGGGCCGGGGCCTCCCAGGCTTTCACCGGCAGGCGACGCGGGGTGCAAAATAACTTCCAGGCCTGCCGAAAGGCCATTTCCGGCGCTATGGCCGACAGCAGCCGAAGCTGCACCCGCAGCCAGCGCAACCCCGCCGGCGGCGACGGATACCGCAAGCGCGGCGGAGTAGAAGCCACTAGTTCTTCGGGCATATAATGGTCGTGTGCGGGTGAGAAAGTATTGGTCATAAAATGGAGCAGAAGAGCTAAACGGCCCGGGCCAGCCGGGATTTTTAAGCCGCATCAAACCAGCAGTTCAAGCCGAAGCTGGCCCACAATGGTGTGATAAGGCGTTTCGTCGTGCACGCGGGCTACCTGCAGCGCGCCGGCCAGCGTGGTGAGCACCTGCACGGCTTTGGCCGATGGGCTGCCCACGAAACGCAGGGCACCAGTGGCCTTGCCCACCGCCAATACCTGGGCCAGCCACGCGGTGAGCTCGCCGTTAAAGGTGCGCAGCTCGGCTTGCATGGGGGCAGGAAGGGTCCGAAAATCGGCGGCCAGCGCACCAAACAGGCACACGCGGCACTCCTGGCGAACGTGGTTGTCGTACACCGCAAACAGGGCTTCGAGCCTGCTCGGCCGGGGGCAGGTCGGCCACCCGGGGCAGGTCGCGCCACTTGCGCAGGCGCCGCAGCTGCCGGGCCACGATAGCCGTGCCCAGGTCATCTTTGCTCGGGAAATGGTAATGTATGGCCGCCGGCTTCACGCCCAGCTTGCGGGCAATGTGCTGATAGCTGAAAGCGTTAAATCCACGCTCGAGCAGCAGGTTTTCGGCCAGGTCCACAATGCGGGTCCGAGTATCGGGAGAAGGCGTGGCGGATGTAACTTGAGCTGTCATAACGGGACAAAGTTAATACTTACCAACTAATAAGTAAGCTTTACTCAACTCCCACAAAAAAGCCCTCCTCGGGTTGGAGAAGGGCAGTATTGCAGCGAAAAGCAAGCAGCTTAAGCGTCCGAATCCTGAGAATGTAGACCCAGTGCGTCCACGGCAGCTTGCACGGCATCGGCCCGGTAAGCCGGCGCCGTGGCAGGCGCCTTGAGCAAGCGCAGCAGGCGCTGGTACTTGGTACGGCCTTCGGCCAGCATCTGCTCGCTCACTTCGATGGTAAACACGCTGAAGGGCTCCACTTTTTGCACGCCCACCAGCAGGAACCGCTCGGCCTGCAGGGCATCGGTGTAGAAGGCGGCCTGGCGGTCGTAGTCGTAGGCCGAGCACTGCCACAGGAAGTGGTCAGCATCGCGCGCCATGGTCGTTTTGAAGTCGATGATAGTAAACGGCTGGTCGGGGTGGTCCACCACGAGGTCGGCGCGCAGCTTGCAGAGCGTGTCCGTTACGGGTTCCGTGAAAAGCACGCTAGTTTCCGGAGTGCCCAGCGAGAGCAGCTCCGCCAGCTGCGCATTGAGCTTCACGCCGTCGACCAGCCACCATACCAGGGTATCGTTCAGGCCGGGCTGGCCGGCTACGTAGTCGGCCGGCTCAAGAAGGGCGGTATGGAAAGCAGTGCCGAAGCTGAGGGCGCCCTCGTTGGAGCTGGTTTGGGGGCGCGGGGGCCGGCCATCCAGGGCGTCGCGCAGGCGCGAGAGGTCGGAGTTGGCAACGGCTGGCAGCGCGCGGTAGGTATCGTAGTCGAGGCGCAGTAGGTCGGGCCGGCGGAACGGAACAGCAGAATCGGGCATAGGTGAAAAGGTAACAGGAAAAAGCCCATCATGGCTTTGCTAAAAGGCTACGTTGGGCAGAGGGCTGCAGTTGAGCGACGAGTCATACTCGCAACGGCGCGTTGGGCCACGGTCGTTTTTCAGCCTCTTGATTTGGCGATAAGTTATTGCGGGGTGCTGCCGCTAAGCCGCGGGCGAAGCTTGAAATGGCACAGCACCAGGGCTATGAAGCCGTGGTAATACTCGCATAGCTGCGATGGCTAACCTTACTTAAGCAGGACCGTTGAAGGCTGAGATGAAAAAATTATTCCGCCTCCCCTGCTTCCTGGTGGCCTTTTTGGCCTCATTTCCGGTATTCGCCCAGCCCACAGCTTCGCCTTACCACACCCGCTTTGCCGTCGATGGCCCCGTGACGCTGGGCCTGGCCGGCATCAACACCGCCGGCCTGCTCCTGATTCGGGCCAAAACCGGCCTGCTTCCCGAAGCAGCGTATGCCATTGATAAAGCCGATGTGCCCGTTTTCGACCGTTTCTCGGCTGGCTATTACAACGAAGGCTACCGCACCGTGAGCGACTACCTGCTGATTGGCTCCATGCTCGGAGCTCCTGCCGTGCTCGCAGTTGACCCCAGCATTCGCTCGCGCGCCGGCCAGATTGGGGGCCTGTACCTGCAAACGCTGGTAGCTACCGGCGCTGTGTTCACCATGGCCGCCGGCAACGTGTATCGCCAGCGTCCCCTCACCTACTCGTCCAAGGCGTCGATAACCGAGCGCACCCGCCAAAACGCTACCAACTCCTTCTTTGCCGGGCACACGGCGTACTCGGCCGCGGCCACGTTCTTCGCCGCCCAGGTTTTCCACGACTTTCACCCCGACTCGCCCGCGCAGCCCTACGTGTGGGCCGCCGCTGCCCTGGTGCCCGCCGCGGTGGGTTACTGCCGCCTGGAGGCAGGCAAGCATTTCCTGTCCGATAACCTACTGGGCTATGCAGTGGGCGCCACCATAGGCGTAGCCGTGCCATTGCTGCACCGCACCGTTTCCAGCAACGGCATGTCGGTGGCCCCCATTCAGGGATTCAACACCAATGGTCATGCCTACGGTGGCCTCCAGCTCAGCAAACGGCTGTAGGCAATTCTTCAATAAGGTTAATCAACATCGGGGGTCCGGCTACGCAGCACCAACTACGTAGGCGGGCCCCCGATTTGCTTTATGCCTCACCCTTCTCAAACAACGGGCTGCGAGCTTTGAAGGCCTTAATTTTGCCCGAAATTTCGGCCAGCCCCAGGTTGTGAATGCTACCGAGGTGCGTGGTATGAAACTCGCGGTGCGGCACGTAGCTTCCGTCTTCCACTGCCCGGCCCACTTGCTGGTAGGCATCGCGAAACGGCACGCCGGCGATAATGAGTTGGTTGATGTTTTCGACCGAGAAAATGGGGTCGTACTTGGCCTGCTCAATTACGCCGGCTTTAATCTGAATTTCGGGCAAGGCAAACAGCAGGATATCGAGCAGATTAGCAAACTCCATCATCGGCCCAAACAGCAGGCTCCTTGAGCAGTTGAAAGTCCCGGTGATAGCCGCTGGGCAGGTTGCTGGTGGCCAGAATAATGTCGTTGGGCAGCGCCTGCAGGCGGTTGGCGTGGGCCCGCACCAACTCAAACACGTCGGGGTTTTTCTTGTGCGGCATGATGCTCGAGCCCGTGGTAAACTCCTTGGGCAAGGTCACGAAGCCCAGGTCCTGGCTGTTGTATAGCACCAGGTCGTAGGCCAGCTTGCCCAGGGTGCCAGCGGCGCCCGCAATGGCAAAGGCCACGGTTTTCTCGGTTTTGCCGCGCAGCATTTGGGCGCCCACGGCACTCACCGCCACGCTGCCGAAACCCATCTCCCGCGTCGTCATTTCGCGGTCAATAGGGAAACTGCTGCCGAAGCCCGCACCCGAGCCTAGCGGGTTTTGGTCGGCTACCCGGTGCGCGGCTTCAAACAAGCTCAAGTCCAGCAGCACGTGCTCGGCATAAGCCGAAAACCACAGGCCAAAGCTGCTGGGCATGGCCGCTTGAAAGTGCGTGTATCCCGGCAATAAATCAGCCTGGTGCACCTCGGCCTTGTGCAGCAGCACCTCGGCCAGGGCCAGCATTTTGGTCGAAATCCGCTCAGTATAGTCCTTTATGAACAGTTGGATAGCCGTCAGCACCTGGTCATTGCGCGAACGGGCGGTGTGAATCTTCTTGCCGGCATCGCCGAATTTCTCCGTCAGGTAGTGCTCGATTTTGGAGTGCACGTCCTCAAATTCCGGCTCAATTTCAAACGTGCCGGCTTCCACTTGGGCCAGCAATTCATCCAAACCGGTTATCACTTGCTTTCGCTCCGTTTCGGAAATCAGGCCCACTTTGGCCAGCATATTGGCCTGGGCTTTGGAAGCCAGCATATCGAAATACGCGAGGTGCATATCCAATTCCCGGTCCTGGCCCACCGTAAATTTTTCGATGGTTTCGTTGACGGAGAATCCTTTTTCCCAAATCTTCATAGCAGACTTTTTACAAAAATTAATCGTCTGTCATGCTGACGAAGGAAGCATCTTCTCACTTTTGAACGTGTCGTCCGAACGTGATAGGATGCTTCGCAGGCTCAGCATGACAGACGCAATGCTTGTTTAATTAATACTCAATTACAATTTAAAGTCTGACAACAGGGCAATGTAATCCCGAATACCGGCTCGAATTTCACTCACCAAAATGTACTCATCCGGCGTGTGAGAACGGGCACTTTCACCCGGCCCAATTTTCAACGTTTCAAACGGCATCATCGACTGGTCTGAAAGCGTCGGTGAGCCGTAAATCTGCTTGCCCATGGCCACTCCCCTGCGTACCAGTAGGTGGTTTTCGGGGATGCTAGAGGAATTAAGATGAGTGGAGCGGGGCACGATTTCCGACTGCACATGCGTCCGGATGATGTCGACAATTTCCTGGTTCTGATATAGTTCATTGGTGCGCACGTCCACCACAAATTGGCAGCGGTCCGGCACTACGTTGTGCTGCTGGCCGCCTGATATTTGAGTGACCGTTGTTTTCACCGGGCCCAGCAGCGACGACACTCGCGGAAACTGGTACTGACGCAGCCATTGAATATCATCTAAGGCTTTGTAAAGGGCATTCTCGCCTTCCTCGCGGGCGGCGTGCCCGGTTTTACCGTGGGCCGTAGCATCCAGCACAATTAGCCCTTTTTCAGCAATGGCCAGATTCATGCCGGTGGGTTCGCCCACTATTCCAAATGTAATTGGGCCTAATTCCGGCAGCACACTTCTAATTCCGTTGGCGCCCGAAATCTCTTCTTCGGCTGTAATGGCACAAATCAGATTAAATGCATTGGGCTTGTTCTGGAAATACAGAAACGTGGCCAATAAGCTCACGGCCGAAGCACCGGCATCGTTGCTACCCAACCCAATTAATTTATCACCTTCCAACACCGGGCCAAAGGGCGAATAATTCCAACCCGCGCCGGGCTTCACAGTATCGTGGTGCGAATTGAGCAATATGGTGGGCTTCGCCGCATCAAAATGCGGCGAAACGGCCCATACGTTATTCTTTTGCCGCTGTGGTGTTACGTCGTGCGCAGCCAGAAACTCCTGAATGAGCGTGGCTGTCTGCTCTTCTTCGCGGGAAAAAGAAGGCGTTTGAATTAGCTGAATTAGTAAGGCGACCGCATCGTCACTAAGCTGATTAATTAATTCAGGCATAGCTCCGTTTTTAGCGTGCCATTGATGTGCAGCGCGTGCTCAATTATCACTTTCTCAACGCCGTAATTCAACGCATCGAAAGCATTTTCTAATTTCGGCAACATCCCGGCTGCAATTATTCCCTGCTCTTTTAATTCTGAGTAATTGACCGGCGTAATTTTAGGAATAACCGATTGATTATCGTTGACGTCCGTCAACACTCCGTTTTTTCAAAGCAGAAATGCAGCTCCACCGCGTATTGCTGGCTCAGCGCTTTGGCGAGGGAAGCAGCAATGGTGTCGGCGTTAGTATTGAGCAATTGGCCGTGGCCGTCGTGGTTTATGGGGCAGAATACGGGCGTCAGCCCAAGCTCCAGAAACTGGTGAATCAGGCGGACATTGATGCTGGTCTCGTCCAGGTCGCCCACAAAGCCATAGTCTATCTCCCGCACCGAGCGCTTCACGGCATGAATCACGTTGCCATCGGCCCCGCTGAGGCCCAGGGCGTTGACGCCTAGCTTTTGCAAACCGGCGACTACTTGCTTATTGGTTTTGCCGGCATAGAACATGGTCACGATGTCCAGCGTGGCGGCATCGGTGATGCGGCGGCCGTTCACCATTTGCGGGGCGATGCCCAGATTGGTCGTCATTTCGCTGGCGCCTTTGCCGCCGCCGTGCACGAGAATTTTGGGCCCGCTGACTTCCGAAAACAGCCGCAGAAATTCCAGCAAATCGGGCTCGTGGTCGATAATACCACCGCCTATTTTAAATATCTTGAGTGGGATTTCATTATTACTTAAATATTTACGCAGCTACCTGGTTGGCAGCCGATATTTCAAAATAACGTTGGGTTTTGTTGCAGGCAAAAGTAGGGGCTTTTACCTTTGCGCCAGAATTGAACCACTTGGTATAGTTGCTCGTTTAAGCGACCGAACCAGTTTTCACCGCCATGTCCCCTTCGGTTTATACGTCTAGCATGCTTGCCCTCGCCGCCTGGCCAGGAGTAGCCGGCGTATGCGAAACCGCTTGCGCACTGGTGCGACGACCCTAGCGGCTTCGACAGCCGCATGTTGGCCCCTTGGCCAGCCCTTTTGAGCCGGGCTAGTATCCGCTCAACTTACAGACAGGTTTGGGCTTTAGCAGGAATCACACGCCGGAAGCGTGTGTCCGGAGAGCCGCGTATCTATCCCTAAGTTTTTAATAATCAATGACAATTCGGGTTGCAACGGAAGCGGACGCTCAGTACGCTGACTTATTATGCCAATGGTACGTTGAGTCGGCCAAAACGCGCGGCACCGGCATCGCCAAGCGCGAGCCGGCCTACGTGGCCCAAAAAATGGCCAGCGGCGACAGCATCATCGCCTTCATCGACGGCGAGCCTGGCCGGCTTTTGCTACATCGAAACGTTTGACGACAAGACCTTTGTCGTCAATTCGGGCCTGATAGTCAATGCCGAAATTCGCAAGGGCGGCGTGGGTCGTGCCATCAAGCAGGCGGTATTCGACCTATCGCGCACCAAGTACCCGCAGGCCAAGATTTTCGGCATCACGACCAGCCTGGCCGTGATGAAAATCAACACCGACCTGGGCTATGAGCCGGTTACGTTCTCGGAGCTCACGTCCAGCGAAGACTTCTGGAAAGGCTGCAAAAGCTGCAAAAACTACGGCATCCTAATGGAGAACGAGCGCAAAATGTGCCTCTGCACCGGCATGCTCTTCGACGCCGCCGACAAGCTCGTGCAGGTGCAAGTGCCGGATTTTGCTGCCGTCTCCACTCCTGCCCTGCCCGTTGCCCACGACTCTGCTACTGACCCTGAAACCGATTCTGCATTATGAAGAAAAAGCCATACTAGCCTACAGCGGCGGCCTCGACACGTCGTTTTGCGCCGTGTACTTGTCGCGCGAGCTGAACCTGGAAGTCCATACCGTCATCGTCAACTCCGGCGGCTTTTCGGCCGAGGAATTGGCCAGCATTGAAAAGCGCGCCTACGAGTTGGGCTCCGTGAAGCACGAAGTCATTGACGTGACCGACCGGTTTTACCACGACTGCCTGCGCTACCTGCTGTTTGGCAACGTGCTTAAGAACGACACCTACCCGCTGTCGGTGAGCGCCGAGCGAATGTTCCAGTCCTTGGCCATCGCCGAATACGCGCGGGCCAACGAGGCCGACTACATCGTGCACGGCAGCACCGGCGCCGGCAACGACCAGGTGCGTTTCGACGTGGCTTTTTCGGTGATTGCGCCCAAAACGGAGATTCTCACGCCCATCCGCGACCTGAAACTCTCGCGCCAGGCCGAGATTGAATACCTGCAAAAACAGGGCTTCGAAATGAGCTGGGAAAAGGCCCGCTACTCCATTAACAAAGGCATCTGGGGCACCAGCGTGGGCGGCGTCGAGACGCTGACTTCGCACGAAGCGCTGCCAGAAAGCGCCTACCCGTCGCAATTGCAGCGGCAGGATACGGAGCGCGTGGAAATCACCTTCGAAAAAGGCGAGCCCGTGGCGCTGAATGGCGAAACCCTCGCCCCCGTTGAGCTGATTCAGAAGCTGAATGAGTTGGGCTCGGCCTTCGCCATCGGCCGCGACACGCACGTGGGCGACACCATTCTGGGCATCAAAGGCCGCGTGGGCTTTGAGGCGCCCGCGCCGCTTATCCTCATCAAGGCGCACCACTTGCTGGAAAAGCACACCAGCACCCGCTGGCGCTGCTGCACAAGGACTACATCGCCAACTGGTACGGCACGCTGCTGCACGAGGCGCAGTACCTCGACCCGGTGATGCGCGACATGGAAGCCTTCCTCACGTCGTCGCAGAACCACGTGTCGGGCAAGGTGTTCGTGCAGCTCAAGCCCTACCAATTCGACCTGCTCGGCATCGAGTCGAAGTACGACATGATGCAGTCGAAAGTGGCCACCTACGGCGAAGAAAACAACGCCTGGGACGCCCGTGACGCCCGCGGCTTCATCAAGATTTTCGGCAACCAGCCTGAAGATTAGCGCCAGCCTCAACGATGAAAATTAAGGCCGGCATTGTGGGCGGCGCTGGCTACACGGCCGGCGAGCTCCTGCGCATTCTGCTCCACCACGAGTTCGTGGAGCTGGGCGGCATCGTCAGCTCTTCCAACGCTGGCAACCCTATTCACCAGGTGCACGACGACCTGCTGGGCGACACCGAGCCTGGTGTTTGCCTCGGAGCCTGGCCGGCGACGAAGACGTGGTGTTTCTGTGCTTAGGCCACGGCAATTCCAAGGCGTGGCTGGCGAAGAACAGCTTGCCCGAAACCACACACGTCATCGACCTGAGCAATGACTTCCGCTTGGCCGCTGACCAGGAATTCAACGGCCGCGAATTTGTGTACGGCTTGCCGGAACTGAACAAGAGCCGCATCCAGCAGGCCCAGAGCATTGCCAATCCCGGCTGCTTTGCCACTGCCATTCAGCTGGCCTTGCTGCCGCTGGCACAGGCTGGCCGGCTCACGGATGACGTGCACGTGTCGGCCATTACGGGCTCCACGGGCGCAGGCCAGAGCTTGTCGGAGACGGTGCACTTCTCATGGCGCACCAATAACGTGTCCATCTACAAGCCCTTCACGCACCAGCACTTGGGCGAGATTGGCGAGAGCCTGGCGCAGCTGCAGCCGCAGCTCAACTTGGACATTAACTTCATCCCATACCGCGGCAATTTCTCGCGGGGCATTTTCGCCAGCGTCTACACGCCGTCGGACTTGAGCCAGGACGAAGCGCGCGAGCTGTACAGGAATTTCTACTCCGAGGCGCCGTTCACCACGGTTTCGGACAAGGAAATTCACCTCAAGCAGGTCGTCAACACCAACAAATGCCTGTTGCACGTGCAGAAGCTCGGCAAGCAATTGCTCATCACCTCAGTTATTGATAACTTGGTGAAGGGAGCTTCGGGGCAGGCCGTCCAGAACATGAACCTGCTTTTTGGCCTGCCGGAAACCACGGGTTTGAGTTTGAAAGCTGTTAGCTTCTAGCCATTAGCTGTCAGATTCTTTCCAGGCCTTTTTAAAATTTTCATTAAGAGAGCTAACAGCCATCAGCTAATAGCTAATAGCTTATAAAAATGGAGCTTTTCAACGTTTATCCGCTCGTCAACATCACTCCGGTAAAGGCTCTGGGCGCCAAACTCTGGGACGACAAGGGCCAGGAATACCTGGATTTCTACGGCGGCCACGCCGTTATTTCCATCGGCCACAGCCACCCGCACTACGTGCAGCGCCTCACCAAGCAGGCGCAGAACATCGGCTTCTATTCCAACTCGGTGCAGATTCCGATTCAGCAGGAGCCTGGCGCACAAATTGGGCCAGGTGTCTGGCTACGAGGACTACTCGCTGTTCCTATGCAACTCCGGCGCCGAGGCGAATGAGAATGCACTAAAACTGGCGTCGTTCCACACCGGAAAAAGCCGCGTTATTGCTTTCAAAGGCGCTTTCCACGGCCGTACATCGGGTGCGGTGGCGGCTACGGACAACCCGAAAATTGTGGCTCCCTTCAACGCCGGCCACGCCATTTCCTTCGTGGAATACGACCTGGCCGCAGTGGAGCAGCTCCTGCAAGGCGGTGACGTGTGCGCCGTGATTATTGAGCCGATTCAGGGAGTGGGCGGCATCATCATGCCTTCCGATGACTTCCTCGTTGGGCTGGCCGCGCTATGCAAGCAGTACGGTGCTCTGCTCATTGCCGATGAAGTGCAGTGCGGCTACGGCCGCAGCGGCAAGTTCTTCGCTCACCAGCACGCCGGCATTCGGCCCGATGTGATTTCGGTGGCCAAAGGCATGGGCAATGGCTTTCCCATCGGCGGCATCCTGATTGCGCCGGAGCTGAAAGCCTCCTACGGCCTGTTGGGCACCACGTTTGGTGGTAACCACCTCGCCTGCGCCGCCGCGCTGGCCGTGCTGGAAGTCATTGAGCAGGAAAACCTGCTAGCCCACGCCACAGAGCTAGGCCAGTACCTGCGCACGGAGCTGGAAGCCAACGCCGGCGCCGAGGAAATCCGCGGCCGCGGCCTCATGGTAGGCATCAAATACGATTTCCCCATCAAAGACGTACGCGACAAGCTGCTGGCGGATTACCATATTTTTGTGGGTAACGCTTCCGACCCAACGGTACTCCGTTTGCTACCGCCGCTCAATATCACCAAGGCCGAAGTCGACCGATTTCTACAGGCGCTGTACGCGCTGGTGGGCAAAGAAGTAGAAGTAAAAACGGTGTAGAAACGCGACCTTTGGCTACGCCGATCTTCGGTTCGTGCCTTGTCGTTGATCCTCCCACGGCAAGAAAAGCGCGGGTTAGCCAACGTCAGCAATGATTGAGACGCAAAGCGTCGCGTCTCTACATCCCAACAGCAATTACGAGAATGAAGCAAGTAAAACTGGTGCTGGAAGACGGCACCGAAATCCAAGGAGAATCTTTCGGCGCATTCACTTCTGCCGCGGGCGAAGTCGTGTTCAGCACGGCCATGACCGGCTACCCCGAAAACCTCACCGACCCGTCCTTCGCCGGCCAGATTCTGGTGCTCACCTACCCAATGGTGGGCAATTACGGCGTGCCCGGCGAGGACTTGTATGAGTCGATTTCGAAGATTTTCGAGTCCGACCAAATTCACATTGCCGGCTTGGTGGTGAACTACTATTCCGAAGAGCACAGCCACTGGAACGCGGCTAAAAGCCTCGGCGACTGGCTCAAGGAATACAACATCCCCGGCATCTTCGGCGTCGACACCCGCATGCTCACCAAGAAGCTGCGCGAAAAGGGCGCCATGCTGGGCAAGATTGTGGCCGAGCAGGACATCCCGTTTCACGACCCCAACCAGGACAATCTGGTAGCCCAGGTGAGCCAGCCCGGCGTGCAGCACTACGGCAGCGGCAAGAACAAAATCGTGCTGGTGGACTGCGGTACCAAAACCAACATCATCCGCTGCTTCCTGGAGCGCGACGTGGAGCTGATTCGCGTGCCCTGGGACTACGATTTCACCCAAATCGATTATGACGGCCTCTTCCTGAGCAACGGCCCCGGCGACCCCAAGATGTGCGAGACAACCATTGCCCACCTCCAAACGGCGCTGCAGCAGGACAAGCCCATTTTCGGCATTTGCCTGGGCAACCAACTCATGAGCCTGGCCGCGGGCGGCGACACTTTTAAGCTGAAATACGGCCACCGCAGCCACAACCAGCCGGTCCTGCTCACGGGTACTAAGCGCAGCTTCATCACGAGCCAAAACCACGGCTTCGCGGTGGACACCGCTACGCTGCCCGACGAGTGGACCATGCTGTTCGAGAACCTGAACGACGGCACCTGCGAAGGCATTCGCCACAAGACCAAGCCATTCTTCTCCACCCAGTTCCACCCCGAAGCCGCCGGCGGCCCCGAGGATACGGAGTACCTGTTTGATGAATTCCTCACGGCAGTAGAGAAATACAAGGCTGCTCAGCCGAAGTAAAAAGCCCGTCATGCAGGGCGCAGCATTACGAGCTACTTAACCCGACTGCCTTTTTAACACGACCATCTTGGTGGTCTGTTACCCAACCCTTAGAATGAACAAACCCAATAAAGTTCTCATCCTCGGTTCCGGCGCCCTCAAAATCGGCGAAGCCGGGGAATTCGATTACTCCGGCTCGCAAGCCCTCAAGGCGCTGAAAGAGGAAGGCATCCGCATCATCCTCATCAACCCCAACATTGCCACTGTGCAAACGTCGGACAACATTGCCGACGACGTGTACTTCCTGCCCGTGACGCCCTTCTTCGTGGAGGAAGTCATCAAAAAGGAAAAGCCCGACGGTATTCTGGTTGCCTTCGGCGGTCAAACGGCGCTGAACTGTGCCGTGGCCCTGTTCCGCGACGGTGTATTTGAGAAGTACAACGTGAAGGTGTTGGGTACGCCCGTGCAGTCTATTATCGACACCGAGGACCGGGACATTTTTAAGGAAAAGCTGGAGCAGATTGGCGTGCTTTCGGCCCGCAGCGTGGCCGTAACGACGATGGACGACGCGCTGGCGGCAGCCGAGAAAATCGGCTTCCCCATCATCGTGCGAGCGGCATTTGCGCTGGGTGGCCTGGGCAGCGGCTTCGCCAATAACATGGACGAGCCTGCGGACCCTGGCCCAGAAATCCTTCACGACTTCCGACCAGATTCTGGTGGAAGAGTCGCTGAAGGGCTGGAAGGAAGTGGAGTACGAAGTAGTGCGTGACCAGTACGATAACTGCATCACGGTCTGCAACATGGAGAACTTCGACCCCATCGGCATTCACACTGGCGAGAGCATCGTGGTAGCCCCGTCGCAGACGCTCAGCAACCGCGAGTACCATAAGCTGCGCACCATCGGCATCAAGACCATTCGCCACCTCGGCATCGTGGGGGAGTGCAACATTCAGTACGCGCTGGACCCCGTTTCGGAAGACTACCGCGTAATTGAGGTGAATGCGCGTCTCTCCCGCTCCTCGGCGCTGGCTTCTAAAGCCACGGGCTACCCGCTGGCATTTGTAGCGGCCAAATTGAGCCTGGGCTACTCGCTGTCGGAGCTGAAAAACAGCGTAACGCAGACGACTTCGGCCTTTTTCGAGCCAGCCCTGGACTACGTGGTAGTGAAGCTGCCGCGTTGGGACCTGGGCAAGTTCGAAGGCGTGAACCGGCAGATTGGCAGCGCCATGAAGAGCGTGGGCGAGGTCATGGCCATCGGCAAATCCTTCGAGGAAGCCATCCAGAAAGGCCTGCGGATGCTGGACACCGGCAAGCGCGGCTTCGTGGCCAACAAGCCCGAAAACATCGATGCCGCCACCATCGACAAGCTGCTCAATGAGCCCAACGAGGAGCGCATTTTCGCCATCAATGATGCTTTTGAAGCGGGCTATACGCTGGAGCAAGTGCATGCTTTGACCCGCATTGACCACTGGTTTTTGCAGCGCCTCTACACCATTTTTCAGCTTAGCAACAAGCTCGCCGAAGGCCGCGCTAATGGCCTTGATGGGCTAGAAACTGGGCTGCTGCGCGACCTCAAGAAAGCTGGTTTCTCCGACCAGCAAATTGCGGTAAAGCTGCTGGGCGAAGGCGACGTGAAAGCCGATGAGCTGCTGGTGCGCGCCCGCCGTAAGGCCCTGGGCGTGCTGCCCGTCATCAAGCAGATTGACACGCTGGCGGCCGAATTCCCGGCTAAAACCAATTACCTCTATAGCACCTACCACGGCACCGAAAACGACCTGGAGCCCGAAACCAACAAGTCTGTCGTTGTGCTGGGCTCGGGCGTGTACCGCATCGGCAGCTCCGTGGAGTTCGACTGGTGCGGCGTGCAGGCTGTGCAAACCGCCGCCGAGGAAGGCTACAAAACCATCATCATCAACTACAACCCCGAGACGGTCAGCACCGACTACGACATGAGCGACCGGCTCTATTTCGAGGAGTTGAGCTACGAGCGGGTGATGGACATTCTGGACTTTGAGCAGCCCACCGGCGTGATTCTCTCCACCGGCGGCCAGATTCCGAACAACCTGGCCATGCGCCTGGAAGAGGCCCACGCGCCCATTCTGGGCACCACCGCGGCCAGCATCGACCAGGCCGAGAACCGCCACAAGTTCTCCAGCATCATGGACGAGTTGGGCATTGCGCAGCCCCGCTGGAAGGAGTTGACCTCGCTGGAAGCCATGCACGAATTCGTGCAGGAAGTGGGCTTTCCGGTGCTAATTCGCCCTTCCTACGTGTTGTCGGGCGCCGCGATGAACGTGGTTTCCAACAACTACGAGCTGGACGCCTTCCTGCAAACCGCCGTGGAAGTTAGCGCCGAATACCCGGTGGTAGTGTCGGAATTCATCCAGGACGCCAAGGAAATTGAGCTCGACGCGGTGGCCGACCACGGCGAAATCGTGAGCTACGCCATTTCCGAGCACGTGGAGTTTGCTGGCGTGCACTCCGGCGATGCCACCATGTACTACCCGCCCCAAAAGGTGTACGTGCGCACCATCCGCAAGCTGAAAATCATCGCCGAAAAGATTGCCAAGCGCTACAACATCAGCGGCCCGTTCAACATCCAGTTCCTGGATAAAGACGGCGAAATCCGGGTAATCGAATGCAACCTGCGCGCCTCGCGCAGCTACCCCTTCGTGTCCAAAGTATCGGGCAACAACCTTATCAAGAAGGCCACCCAGGTGCTGCTGGGCAAGAAAGTAGAGCGCGACGAAAGCGAGCGGGTCTATGACTTGCCCTTCGTGGGCGTGAAGGCCCCGCAGTTCTCCTTCACCCGCCTGCCCGGCGCCGACCCAGTGATGCGCGTCGACATGGTGAGCACCGGCGAAGTAGGCTGCCTGGGCGACACCGCCGAGGAAGCATTGCTGAAATCGATGCTGAGCGTGGGCTACAAAATTCCCCAGAAATCGGTGCTGATTTCGGGCGGACCCATTAAGTCGAAAGTGGCCCTGCTCTCGGCCACCGAGCCTGCTCGTCAAAAAGGGCTATACCATCTACGCCACGCTAGGCACGCACCGCTTCTTCGCCGAAAACGGCGTACCCAGCAACCTGCTCTACTGGCCCGATGAACTCCAGGAGCCCAACGTACTGACCTACCTCAAGGAGAAGAAAATCGACCTGGTCATCAACATCCCCAAGAACCTCTCGAAAGGCGAGCTGGATAACGACTATAAAATCCGCCGCACGGCCGTAGACTTCGGGGTCCCGCTGCTGACCAATGCGCGGCTGGCGAAGGCGTTTATTCAAGCCTTCTGCACGCTGGAGATGAAGGATTTGAAGATTAAGAGCTGGAACGAGTACAAGGCGATGTAGCGTGAGATTCCTTTAGGTATCGTTGCTAATGAACCGATTTGACCTTGCATCTGATGGAAAACGAGGATTATCCGGCAATGGACCTGCTGATAAATTCTGAACTGATTTATCAGCACTTTGGCCAATGGCCAATCTTCGCTCATTTTGAGGTTTCAAAGGCAATTTTTGAAACGCATCCTACTGGACGCGGCTCCGTAACGTTCACGTTAAGCCATCAGAAAGATTGTCAATTGCAGATTCAATTCAGTGGAATTCAAGAAATGGTTTTTGAAAATTTCAGGGGACAAAATGTGCTTCACGAATTGCTGTTTGAAGAACGAGGAAGCTTAATCAAGGCAACTTTTATTTCTGATAGTGGCCTAGAAGCCATGATAGTTGCTGACGAAGCTATTGTGCTAAGCTTGTCTGCTAACTAATGCCTGAATGATTGAAGCGACGGCGAAACCTTGCCACACACAGCACGATGCTCTGATTGCTTTCACCCGACACCTCCCTATGAAAAACTTCACCTCCTTCGTCGATGCGGGCGACTACCAAGCCCTGTTACAGCAAGCCTTGAAAATCAAGGCCAATCCTTACGGCTTCCAGCACATCGGCAAAAACAAAACCGTTGGGCTGATTTTCTTCAACCCCAGCCTGCGCACCCGGCTAAGTTCGGTGAAGGCCGCCTACAACCTGGGCGCGCAGGCCTGGGTGCTCAACGCCGGCGCCGACTCCTGGACCCTGGAAATGGCCGACGGCGCGGTGATGAACGGCGGCACCCAAGAGCACATCAAGGACGCCATCGCGGTGATGAGCCAGTACTGCGACGTGCTGGGCGTCCGCACCTTCCCTACGCTCAAAGACCGCGACGAGGACTACCAGGAAGTAGTGTTCAATAAGATTTTGCAATACGCTACCGTGCCCGTCATCAGCCTGGAAAGCGCGACCCTGCATCCTCTGCAGTCGTTTGCCGACCTCATCACGGTGGCCGAAACCAAGCTAAAGGAGCGCGTGAAAGTGGTACTCACCTGGGCTCCGCACGTGCGTGCCCTGCCGCAGTGCGTGCCCAATTCATTCTGCGACTGGTTTTCGGAAATCGACTGGGTCGATTTCGTCATCACCCACCCCGAAGGCTACGAGCTCGACCCCAAGTTCACGAAAGGCGCCCGCATCGAATACGACCAGCGCAAAGCTTTGGAAGGAGCCGACTACGTGCAAGCCAAGAACTGGAGCAGCTACCAGCAGTACGGCCAAGTGCTCCAGAACGACCCCGACTGGATGCTGACGCCCCGGCACATGTCCTACACCGACAACGCCAAATTCCTGCACTGCCTGCCCGTGCGCCGCAACGTGGAAGTGTCCGACGCCGTGCTCGACGCGCCGGGCTCGCTCATCATCCAGGAAGCTGGCAACCGCACCATTTCCATGCAAACTGTGCTGCACGAGCCTGCTGAAGTAGCCACCTCTACTTCATAGAATAATAAAAGCCCCGCAAAATCAGATTTTGCGGGGCTTTTATATTCCCAGGCTTTGTATTTAAAAATATGTGCCCAATTCTATTTCGCCATAGCTTCCATCTTGCCTGATTACTGTCACATACCGGGTCACGATTTCCGCAGCAGAGTACTGAAGTCGTGCTCGGCAGGAGCAGCGCCGCGACGCAAGCTGCCAGAGGCTGGGCTGGAGCAACCCAAAGAAAAAGGCCCTCCCTGTTTCCAGAGAGGGCCTTTTTGCTGTGATCCCGCTGGGATTCGAACCCAGGACCCATACATTAAAAGTGTATTGCTCTACCAGCTGAGCTACAGAATCGGTACCTTTCACTTCACAAGGGCGATACCCTGTTTGTGGGCACAAAAGTACGAGCACCTCCGGAACTACACAACCTTGATTCAAAAAAGTCTCTCTTCTTTCAGCACGGACCTTTTTGCTGAGCTTAATCTTCCTGCCTCTCTGGGCCTTGGGTGCAAAACCAGCCGAAAATAAATTCGCAAAAAAGTTACTCACGACCCAACCGAGGCGCTGCAGCAGGCCGATTCGCTCTTTGCGGCGGGAAAATATGCCGCTTCGGTGCCCGCTTTTAAGCAACAAGTGTGGCAGCAGCGTCGCGCTTCGCCGGAGCTGCTCCTGAAACTGGCCTATGCGCAGCAGCAATTGGGCCGCTACCCGGCCGCCCTGCTCTACCTGAGTCTGGCCCACGCCCGCGAGCCCCGCGTGCGCACCTGGCGCCAATTGGCCACCCTGGCAGCCCAGCACCGGCTGGTGGGCTACCCGGCCACCTGGCAGCAGGAGCTGCGGGTGCAGGCCCAGCGCTACTACTACCCGGGGTTGCAGGTGCTGCTGGCCGGTGCCGTGGTGACCGCCATCTGGCTGCTCTGGCGCCGGAGTCCACGCACGGCCTGGCTGGGCTACGCGGCCGGCGTGGGGTTGGTGGGCATCTACCTGCATCTGTTGCGGCCAAAGCCAGCGGGGCTGGTAGCTCGCGCTGGCACGACGCTTATGGCTGGGCCAAGCGCCGGGGCCGCGTGGCTGAGTACCGCCGCCATCGGCGACCGCCTGCTGGTGCTGGGCCGCCAGGACATTTGGTACCGGGTGCGGTGGCAGCAGCGCGAGGCGTATGTGCGGGAAGCCGATTTGCTCTTGGTAGAATAAGGCCCTGAAGCGCTTCGAGAGCTATTGAATTCGCCAGCCGGCCGTGCTGATGTTACCCTGCGGCCTCCCCTACCTTTGCACCATGTCCGACGCGCTTACCCTCACTGGCCTGTACCTCTACCCTGTGAAGTCCCTGGGCGGCTACGCGGTGCCCGACGCCGAGGTGACGGCCCGCGGCCTGCGGCACGACCGCCGCTGGCTGCTGGTGGACGAGCGCAACCGCTTCATGACCCAGCGCCAGCAGCCCGAGCCTGGCCTTGCTGACCGTGGCGCCGGCTTACAACGGCTTCCTCATCAGCCACCGCCAGCGGCCCGATTTGCTGCCTCTGTTTGTGCCGTTTGAGGCCACGCCGGACCGCACGCTGTTCGTCACCATCTGGGACGACATCGCGTGGGCCTGGCGCGGCACCCCGAGGCCGATGAGTGGATGGCCGAGGCCCTGGGCCGCCCCTGCCGGCTGGTGTATATGTCGGACATGGTGCGCCGCGACGTGGAGCCCGAGCTCAACCCCGAAGGCCAACTGGTGAGCTTTGCCGATGCTTACCCGTTTCTGCTCATCGGGGAGGCGGCGCTGGCCGATTTGAACACCCGCCTTGCCCAACCCGTGCACATGAACCGCTTCCGGCCCAACCTCGTGTTTGGGGGCGGCGTGGCGTACGAAGACGATAATTGGGCTGAATTTCAGATTGGCACCTTGCCCTTCCGGGCTGTGCGGGGCTGCGGCCGCTGCGTGCTCACCACCATCGACCAGCAAACCGCCACCAAAAACCCCGTGGGCGACCCCTTGCGCACCCTGTTCAACTATCGCCAGGTGGATAACAACGCCATGTTTGGCCAGAATGTGACGGGCCACGGCCTGGGCCGCCTCCGGGTGGGCGATGCGCTAACGGTCCTGAGCACCAAATAGCCTTCGGCTGGCCGAATCCCGCTTAGCCGTTTCCCGCTAAAGCAGCCCGCCGCAACTCTGGCGGCGGCCGTAGCGTTCCGTTTTTCCGGGTTCAAGGCCTGGCTTTTACATGGAACTGCACTACTTGCTCAATTTTCTGGCCCGGCTCGCGGCCAATAACACCACGGCCTGGATGGCCGACCACCGCCCCGACTACCAGCGCGCCCGCGCCGCATGCACCGAGCCTGGTGGGCCATGTGTTGGCCCAGGCTGCTGCCACCGACCCCGACCTGGCCGGCCTCAGCACGGCGGACGTGATGTTCCGGCTGCACAAGAACGACCGCGCCCACCGTGACCCCGAGCCCTACAAGCGCCGCATGGGCGCGGGCCTCAAGCTGGGCGGCCGCCACGCGCCCCGGGCGGGGTATTTCCTGGCCATTCAGCCCGAAGGGCGGAGCTGGCTGGGGGCCGGCACCTTCCACCCTACTCCGGCCATGCTGGCCGCCATTCGGCAGGAAATTCATTACAACAGCTCCGAATTTCACCGGCTGCGGCAGGCGCCCACGCTACTGAGCTACTTCCCGGCAGGCCTGGACACCACGGGCCCTCAGTTGACCCGCCCGCCGCGCGGGTACTCCGCCGACGACCCCGACCTAGGTTGGCTGCGGCTCAAGACCTACGGCATAGGCCGCTTTTATTCCGATGCCGAGGTGCTGGCGCCCGACTTTGTGGACAAGGTAGTTGCAGGCATTGCCGCGGCCCGGCCCCTGGTCGATTTTTTCAACGAAGCCCTGCCAATCGCCGAGCGCCAATAGCTCAACTTCAAGAAAAAAGCCCCGCTATCGAAAATCGACGGCGGGGCTTTTTTCTTGAAGTTGAGCTGATTCAGGGCTGCAGCTGTGCTGGGGCCTTGGGCTAAAACAGGCCGAAGAGCGTGTTATTTATCTTGTCGATGATGGTGCCCAGGTCCTCGGGGTTGCGCACGTAGTCGAGCTCGCTCACGTCCACGATGAGGTGGCGGCCGGCGCTGTAGGTGCCAATCCACTTCTCGTAGTGCTCGTTAAGGTTTTTGAGGTACTCGATGCTGATGGTGTTCTCGTAGTCGCGGCCGCGCTTCTCAATCTGGCTGATGAGCTTGGGCAGGTCGGCGCGCAGGTAGAGCACCAAATCGGGCGGCGCCACCAGGTCTACCATCGACTCAAACAGCGCGTAGTAGTTGCTGTAGTCCCGCGTTTCGAGCAGGCCCGACTCGTGCAGGTTGGCCGCGAAGATGTGCGCATCTTCGTAGATGGTGCGGTCCTGAATGATGCCTTTGCCCGCCTTCTGCAGCTCTTTGATGCGCTGGGTCTGGCGAAACCGGCCGTTGAGGAAATAAACCTGCAGGTGGAAGGCCCAGCGGGGCATGTCGTGGTAAAAATCCTTCAGGTAAGGATTGTCGTCCACGTCTTCCAGAAATACTTCCCAGCGGAAATGCTGGGCCAACTTATGGGCCAGCGTGGTTTTACCGGCCCCAATGTTGCCGACGATGGCAATGTGCATGCGCTACGAACGAAAAAGACGAGAGAAAAGCTGAACCTCAAAGGTAGCGCACGACCGAAATCCATCCTACTCATTACTGTTTAGCTATATTTGGTATATCTCGAGGAATTTAGCTGTTCTCTGCCATGCTCTCTACCCTTCCTACCCAACAGCTTACTGTCGAAGACGACCACCACGCCGCCCTGGCAGAATACGCCTTCTATGCGTGCAAAGACCTGATGTACGTGCGCTGGCACGGCCACCTGACGGGCGCCGAGATTATCCGCGGCGTGCAGGAGGCCGGCGCATGGACAATGCCATTGAATTTCTCCCTTATTCTGAACGACAAGAGCGACACCGGCGGCGACTGGAGCGAGGCCCTGCCCTGGCTGCAGTACGAATGGCTGCCGCTGGCGCTGCAAGCCGGCGTAAAGGCCATGGCCTACGTGTTTTCGCCCGACCGCGAAAACCGCTTT
Source organism: Hymenobacter humi (assembly GCF_042665855.1). Lineage (NCBI taxonomy): Bacteria > Pseudomonadati > Bacteroidota > Cytophagia > Cytophagales > Hymenobacteraceae > Hymenobacter > Hymenobacter humi. The sequence continues at coordinate 4,064,765 of NZ_JBHTEK010000001.1, forward strand.
GCCAGCCAGCACTTCGTCGCGGCCCTGCGGCCCCACATGGCCATTGAACTGTTTGAGGACGTGGACGTGGCCCTGGCCTGGCTGCAGCAGTACCAGCCCGGGCGCGCGGAAAGCAGCCCGGCGGTGCTGGCCCCGCGCCCAGCCTAGCCGTTATTCGTCGATTTTATCTTTTACCTGGCGGGCGCCGCGCAGGGTATGAAACTCGCCCTGGTAGGTGCGAATGCGCAGGCGCTCCTCGACGGGCAGCGTGGTTCTTACTTGCTGGTAGCGCTGGTTGAGGCGCGCGAGCACGGTGGCGGCGTTGTCCCAGTCGGCGTAGCTCCACTTGCGGCGCTCGTCGCGGGTGGTGGCAATGAACCGCTCGTAGAGGTCGGGCAGCTGGTCGGCGCTCACGCGGGCCAGGTTCACGTCGGAGTTCAGCAAGTGCTGCTGAATGGGGTCAGAGGAAGCCGCAGCACGGCGCGGGGCCGCCTGGGTGCGGGGCTTGGCCAGCAAATCGCCCGAAGGCCGGGCGCCGGTGAGCTCGCCGCGCTGGCGCAGGCTGTCGGCGGCGGTAGTGGACTGGGCGTAGCTGGCAAAGGGCAGACCGGCCAGCAGCAAAAAAGGGATGCAGATTTCATAAAAGAGCAGAAAGAAAACCAGAGAATGGGCCCTCTAACGCAATGAGCGGGCCAACCGTATCGAAAAGGCGGCTCGGTTTCGTTTTTTCGCCGCAATTTCGTGTTTTACCGCTTATGACTCCTGACGCCCCTACCGCGCCGCCGCGCATTGAGCCCGCTACGCTCAACGACATCCCGACCATTATTCAGCTGGCCGAGGCTACGTGGGAGCCCACGTACCGGTTCATCATCTCGCGCGAGCAGATTGACTACATGTACCGCGTGATTTACACGCCGGCATCGCTCAAGCGGCAGATGGACGAGCAGCACCACTCGTTTTTGCTGGCGTATGTGCAGGGCGAGCCGGCCGGGTTCGCGTCGTTCAGCCCCCTGCCGGCCGACGAAGACGGCGGGGCAGGCTACAAGCTTCACAAAATCTACGTGCTGCCCACCAAGCAGGGCCAGGGCCTGGGCGTGCACCTCATCGAGGCCGTTGAGAACGCTGCCCGCCAGGCCGGCGGCAACTTTCTGGACCTGAACGTGAACCGCTACAACCCCGCTATCGCCTTCTACGAGCGGCGCGGCTTTGCCCGGCAGCGCGAGGTCGACGTGGCCATCGGGCCGTACTTCATGAACGACTACATCATGCGAAAGGAGTTATGAGTTTTGAGGGCTGAATGTTGAGTTATCCCTTCAACTCCTTTTTGCTTATCTCGTTTCAAATCTGACAATTCAACATTCAACCCTCAAAACTTAACCCTCTCTAAAAATGCCCACCAAAATCACCGTTCTTTCCAATGGCTCCCTCCGCGTAGAGGGCGAAGACATTGAGCTAGTTGACGCCGAAGGCCAGCCGTACGGGCTGGGCGGCCGCCAGCGCATCAGCATCTGCCGCTGCGGCCTGTCGAAGCAAAAGCCGTTTTGCGACGGCTCGCACAAAGGCCATTTCGAGCACGCTGCCGTGGCGTTCGATTTGCCCGCGCCTAAGGTTTAGCCAGGACCCGCGCCGGCATTTCTGATGGAGTGCAGCCTGCTAAAGCTCGAATTGAGCTAAATCACAGCGTCAGGAATCAAACAAGGTTAAAAACAAAAAACGCCTGCTTGTTCAGCAGGCGTTTTTTGTGTGTTGCGGCGAGCGTTAGCCAGCCACTGCGGGTTGCTTAGAAGCCGCTCACGTTGAGGCGGCCGCCGGTGGTGCACTTGCCCGCCAACGAAGCCGTGGGCGTAGCGCTGTTCAGGATAGCAGCCTTGATGGCAGCCGCAGTGCTGCCGGGGTGCGAAGAGGCATACAGAGCGGCAGCACCCGTTACGTGCGGGGTAGCCATGGAAGTGCCGTTGTACGATGAGTACCCGCTATAAGCTGTGCTCGACCAAATGCCCGAACCGGGAGCCCCCAAGTCAACCGTGGTCAGACCATAATTGGAAAATGAAGACTTCGCGCCGGTAGAGGTAATGGCGGCCACCGCAATGACGTTGGGCAGGTCCATGTTGGAAGGATAACTGGCCACGGCGTCGTTGTTGTCGCCTACGCCGTCGCTACCACCGTTGCCGGCTGCGGCGATGAACAAAATGCTCTTGGCATTAGCGCGGTTCACGGCATCGTAGAGGGCTTGCGAGAAGCCTCCCCACCCCACGAATTGTTGCTGGCCACGATGTTCAGGCCATGGCTCACTTTTAATTCTGTTAGATAATCTACTGCTTTCACGGCATTAGCTGTAGTGCCGCCGCGACGGCCCAAGAACTTGGTGGAGATGATGGTCACGTTCCAGTTCATGCCCGCTACGCCGGCCCCGTTGTTGGCTTTGGCGCCGATAGTTCCCGACACGTGCGTTCCGTGGTCGTCGAGGCTGCCGCGCGTGCCGCCGTCGTAGATGGTATTGTCGTTGCCATCAAAATCCCAGCCGTGGATGTCATCCACATAACCGTTGCCATCATTATCAATGCCATCAGCGGCGTCATAGGGATTAGTCCAGATTTGGCCGGCTAGGTCGGGGTGGTCAAACTGAATGCCTTCGTCGATTACGCCCACTAGGGTAGCGGCCGAGCCGGTATGGCCGGCGGCCCAGGCCGTTGAGGCTCGGCTGCCATATGTGTTGCCGTCCATGCCCCACAGCGAGCCATTAGCTACATAAGTATCATTGGTGATGGCGCTGTGCGTGTAGATATAGTTGGGTTCGGCATACTCCACCTCCTCCCCTCTCAGGCGGCCAAGGGCTTCGGTGGCAGCAAGGGGCGTGCGCACCAGCAGCAAGGCTTCGCGCTCACCGGCACGCTCCATGGCTTTGGTCAGGATGCGTTCGGCTACTTCCCCATTCACCCGGGACAAGGCCGCTGCTCGGGCTGTGGCCGAAGCGCCGGCCTTGAACTTCACCAGCACCTCGTTGGGCACGTAGTTCAGCCCAGGCTCGCCATACGCCGTGGCGGAACTGCTCACTTCGGTTAGGGTAGGCGCTGGGGATTCTGCGTTTTTTCGCAGCTCGCCAACGCGAAGACGGACAGGAGGGCCGCAGCCATCAGGGGTTTGCCGGCAAAGGCACTGTACTTGACTTTCATAGCTGGTATTGGGTTAAAGGGTTAGCAGAAACAGATAGTAAGCTTCACGTATTGATGAAGTTAGCATTTTTATCGAATAATCAATCGAACCTGATAAGCAGCGTTGATTCCTGAGCATTCCGTGCGACCATTCCACCCCTTACCAAGCTGAGCAGTGGGCATAAAAAACGCCTGCTTATTCAGCAGGCGTTTTTTGTGTGTTGCAGCCGGCGTTAGCCAGCCACTGTGGGTTGCTTAGAAGCCGCTCACGTTGAGGCGGCCGCCGGTGGTGCACTTGCCCGCCAACGAAGCCGTGGGCGTAGCGCTGTTCAGGATAGCAGCCTTGATGGCAGCCGCAGTGCTGCCGGGGTGCGAAGAGGCATACAGAGCGGCGGCACCCGTTACGTGCGGGGTAGCCATGGAAGTGCCGTTGTACGACTCGTAAATGTTGTAGGCCGTGCTGGACCAGATGCCCGAGCCGGGAGCGCCGATGTCTACCGTGGTAGCGCCGTAGTTAGAGAACGAAGACTTTGCGCCTGCCGAGGTGATGGCCGCTACCGCAATAACGTTGGCCTGGGGCAAGTTGGAAGGAAGCTGGCTACGGCGTCGTTGTCGTCGCCTACGCCATCCGAGCCGCCATTGCCGGCTGCAGCGATGAAGAGAATGTTTTGGGTATTGGCACGGTCAACTGCATCGGACAAGGCTTGCGAGAAGCCGCCGCCGCCCCAAGAGTTGTTGCTGGCCACGATGTTCAAGCCATGACGGCTTTTCAGGTCGTTGAGGTAGTCCACTGCTTTCACAGCGTTGGCCGTGGTGCCGCCCCGACGGCCCAGGAACTTGGTCGAGATGATGGTCACGTTCCAGTTCATGCCGGCTACACCGGCGCCGTTGTTGGCTTTGGCGCCGATGGTGCCCGATACGTGCGTGCCGTGGTCATCGGAGCTGCCGCGGGTAGTACCGTCGTAGATGCTGTTGTTGTTGCCGTCGAAGTCCCAGCCGTGGATGTCGTCGATATAGCCGTTGCCGTCATTATCGATGCCATCAGCGGCGTCATAGGGGTTGGTCCAGATTTGGCCGGCCAGGTCGGGGTGGTCAAACTGAATGCCTTCATCAATGACGCCAACAAAGGTGTTAGCCGAGCCGGTATGGCCGGCGGCCCAGGCCGTTGAGGCCTGGCTGCCATAAATGTTGCCATCCATGCCCCACAGCGAGCCGTTGGCTACGTAGGTGTCGTTGGTAGCAGCGCTGTGCGTGTAGATGTAGTTGGGCTCAACGTACTCCACTTCAGCACCCCGCAGGCGGCCGATGGCGTCGGTGGCAGCCAGGGGCGTGCGCACCAGCAGCAGGGCTTCGCGGTCGCCGGCGCGCTGCATGGCTTTGGTCAGGATGGTTTCGGCTACCTGGCCGCTTACGCGGGACAGGGCCGCACCACGAGCCGTGGCCGACGTGCCGGCTTTAAACTTCACCAACACTTCGTTGGCCACATAATTTACACCGGGCTGACCGTACTGTTTAGCATCGCTGCTCACGGCACTTGCCGTGGCAGTAGCCTCGGGAGCTTCCACATTCTTTTCGCAGGCTCGACAAAGCGAACGCCGAAAACAAGGCTGCAGCAGCCATCAGGGGTTTGCCGGTTAAGGCGAGGTAGTTCATTTTCATAAAGGACATTTTTTTTGGGGTTGACGAAAAAAATATTTGGGTGTGGGTATTGAAAAGACATCAGCAATGTATGGGTATATCTTTCATATCAATATCATTTTTATAAAAAATGCCCGAATAAATTATTAATTAATCAATAAGTTAAATTCCAACAAAAAATAATTCAACGCTTACATATTACAACCAATATATACAAGGCCCCTCCGCCGAAACAATTCAGTCAGTTTCTAATTAAACCCGCGCAACCTTTTTCAGCCCACTACAGTAGTGGCCTGATTTATAGCCCAGAAGGTCATTTAAAGCCTTTTTGCTGCTAGCCCAATCCGGCGAAAATCATTTTCATGCGGTGGATAGCCGCCGTTCTGGCGCAGTAGCCTTGTTATTAGGCGGGCCTGGCGCCGGCGCCGAGCATCAGCCACAGGTTTTGGCGCACGATGTCGCCCATGGAATCACACTTGTCGAAGGCTTCGGTGTGGTGGTAGCGATTGAGCTCGGCTTTGAGTTGAGCTACTTTGTCGGGCGGGGCCAGGTCGTGGCTGCGCATCACGTCGAGCAGGTCGCGCAGGCGGTGGCGCTCGGCGCGGGCCCGGCGCGCCATTAGGGCGCGCTCTTCGGTTTGGTACTGGCGCACGGTTTCGGGCTTGAGCAGGCTGGCGCACATGCCCACCACAGCCGCGTTGTCTTTGAAGAACTGCGGCAGGTACATCACCCGGCGGCCTTCGTAGCTCTGCTGGTCGAAGTCGATGGCCCGCACGCGGTACTGCTCGTCTTCGAAGTCGGGCGTCACGTCGATGACGTAGTTATAGGCGCGCATGTCGCCGAGCAGGCGCACAAAGCAGCGCTCATTGAACTTCACAAACTCCTTGGCGATGCGCACCTGGTTGATGTGCGGCTGGCTCAGGCGCAATCGGATGAAGTCGTCGCCGGGAATGCCGGCAATGTGTTCTTCAATCAGGGTGTCGCCGTTCACCAGGAAGTTCATGGAATTGGGCGACAGCAGGTGCTCGAGCTCCAGGCCGTAGAGGCGCGAGGCGTCGGCCCGCTTCACGTAGAAGTAGTCGTAGTTGTCATTGAACTGGTTGACGATGCGCACCCGAAACGGGTTGGAGTTGCCGAACTGGCAGTAGTCGATGCGGTCGGCAATCAGATGCTCAGTAAACGAAAGGTCGCCGGCGGTTTTCAGCAGGGCATACACTTCGGTCAGCCCCTGGCTGAGCTCGCGCAGGGTTTGGGGCTCGAAGAACACGGTTTGCCAGAGCGTATCGTGCCCCGTGCGGTCGAGCAGCGGAAACGAGTTGCTGAAGTGCCGCAGGTCGTCGTAGGTGATAGGCAGCGGCGCCTCCCGGTCGTAGTTGCGCAGGTACTGGCGCAATTCGGGCGTGAGCGGGTACGAAGGCTTTTTGCGGGAGATGTCCACGGAGGAGTGACTGAGTGGCGGAATGACTGAGTGATTTATGACGGAATAACTAAATGGCTCAGTGCCTTGATAAGGCTCATCCTTTGTGGCTTACTCAACTTGCGGATGCTGTCTTACGGGATTTAGCCAATACCGACACGATATCAAGGTATTCTTTCTTCAACTCCACTAATCGTTCCTGGGGCACAATACCGGCGTCGCCTAGCAGCTCCAGCCATAACTGAGCTTCATCCGCTTCTTCTACACAGATGCTGATTTTGGCAAAAAACTCCGCGGCCGAACGGCCCCGGCACGCGGCTCTATAATTTGCAGCGACTGAGGTGGCACAACGTAACAGTTGCTTTCCCAGCACTTGGGCATCGCCGGTGCGTGGCAACTGCTGGTACAACCGAATTACTCGCAAAGCCGCCGCTTTGGTGCGGTTACGAAATGCTTCGTTTAATGCCGCCTTTTCCGCTGCCTCCATACAGTTCACTCAGAAGTTGTTCGAGTTATTCCCTAGTGTTTGGAAGGAGCTAGAGGCGCAAATGCTGCGTCTCTAGCTCGCTCGTCCTAGCTCACTCAGTCATTCCGCCACTCAGTCACTCCCTACCCCGCTAGCTCGCTTACCAGCTCTACGTACTGCTGGCGGGCGGCGTCTTTGCTGGTGCCGCGCAGGCCGGCCCAGGCGTCGTATTTGGCAATGGCTTTGAAGTCGAAACCACCCGGGCGGTCGCCGGACACGTCGCCTTCGGTGGCTTGCTTGTAGAGGGCGTAAAGCTGCAGCAGCACCATGTTGGAGGGCTTGGTGGGCAGCTGCTGGGCGCGCTGGCTGGCGGCGTCAAATTCTTCTTGCGTGGTCATGGAAAAGGGTAAAATACTGTTCTGGTAAGTGCTGAGCGGCGTTGTACCTTGGCAGCTCACTAAGACAAACGTATGACGCGCAAATCTATTCACGCATGGGCTACGGCCGCGCTGCTGCTGTCGGCGCCGGCGGCTTTTGGCCAAAAACATACTTACACTGTGGGCGCCTGCTGGATGTGCGCAGCGGCAAGCTGCTGAGCCAGCAAACGATTGTGGTAGAAAAAGACCGGATTGTGGCCGTGCAAAGCGGCTACACGGCTGCCGGTGGCCCCCAGGACAAGGTGGTGAACCTCGAAAACCGCACCGTGCTGCCCGGCCTCATCGACTGCCACGTGCACATGCTCTCGCACCCCGGCAAGGGCAGCAGCATGAACCAGTTCACCATGAACCCGGCCGATTACGCCTACCGCGCCATCGGCGATGCCCAGCTCACGCTGCGCGCCGGCTTCACCACCGTGCGCGACATGGGCGGCGAAGGCGGCGTAAATATCTCCCTGCGCAACGCCATCAACCGCAACCAGGTCGAAGGGCCTCGCATCTTCACGGCGGGCGACGCCATCTCCGCCACCGGCGGGCACATGGACGAAGCCGATGGCCTGAGCCGTGAGCAGATGGCGCATTACGGCCAGCCCGCCAACATTGCCAACGGCCCCGACCAGTGCCGCCAGGCCGTGCGCGAGCAGTTCAAGCGCGGCGCCGACGTCATCAAGATTGCCAGCACCGGCGGCGTGCTCGACCTGAGCAAGGACGGCAGCGGCCCGCAGTACTCCGAAGAAGAAATCCGGGCCGTGGTAGAAACCGCGCGCGACCTGGGCATGAAGGTGGCCTGCCACGCCCACGGCGCCGAAGGCATCAAGCGGGCGGTGCGGGCCGGCGTGGTCAGCATCGAGCACGGCACCCTGATGGACGACGAATGCCGCAAGCTGATGAAGCAGAAAGGCACCTGGTACGTGCCCACCATCGTGGCCGGCAAGTCGGTGGCCGATTCGGCCCGCATTGCCGGGTATTTTGCGCCGGCCGTGGTTAGCAAGGCCCTCAGCATCGGGCCCCTGATTCAGGCCAACTGCGGCCGCGCCTACAAGGCCGGGGTCAAAATCGCCTTTGGCACCGATGCGGGCGTGTACCGCCACGGCGTGAACGCGCTGGAATTCGGCTACATGAAGGACGCCGGCATGCCAGCCATCGAAACCATTCGGGCCGCCACAGTGTACGCCGCCGACCTGCTGGGCGAAACACCCAACCTCGGCACGCTCGAGGCCGGCAAGTACGCCGACATCGTGGCTTTCGAAGGCGACCCGCTCCAGGACATTTCGGCCATGATGCGCCCGCGCTTCGTGATGAAAGCCGGCGTGACTTACCGGAAAGAGTAGCGCTGCGCTATGCTGAATGAGGAATGAAGAGTGAGGAATAGGCGAACGACAACTCCCCTCCTTTTTTAAGGAGGGGATGTTTGAGCTTTAGCTCGGACGGGGTGGTTGAGTCGTTGAACGACACCCGAACGACTACGGCAGGACGAGTTGAGCTGAAATCGTTGGGGTATCGTTCAACGAGGGCGACCACCCCACTCAACTTGGCAGTTGAGCATCCCCTCCTTAAAAAGGAGGGGAGTTGTCGTTCGCCTATTCTTCATTCCTCATTTTTCAACGCTGTTTAAAGTAAGCTCGGCCGCAACCTCAGCGGTGGGCTACGGCGTATGCAGCGGCTTAGCAGCGCTATACCTTTTATGAAAAAATTAGATTTAAACGTCCTCGTCCAGCAATTCCTACAACACAAGCTTACCCTGGCCCTGGCAGAAAGCTGCACCTGCGGTCTGGTAGCCGCCCAACTAGCGCCGGCTACGGGCGTGAGCGAGGTTCTGCTCGGGTCGGTGGTCACCTACAACATCGAAGCCAAGCAGAAGCTGCTGGGCGTGAAGAAAGAAACCCTGGCCACCTACTCGGCCGAAAGCCAGCAAACCACCAACGAAATGGCCGTGGGCCTGCACCGCGCCCTGCCCTCCGCCGACGTGTGCGTGGCCGTGACCGGCCTGTGCGGCCCCGGCGCGTCAGAAACGCCCGACAAGCCCGTGGGCACCATGTTTTTCACCATTTTGGCGGAAGGCCACGCCTACGAGTACCGCGAGCAGTTCACCGGCAGCGCCGACAAGCTGCGCGAGCAGGCCGCCAATTTTATCTACGAAAAGCTGGGCGACTTCCTGCAGCGCCGCCAGGACATGGCCGGGGCGGCCCAGCCCACTAACAAGAATCTGTCCGACCAGGTCCGGGTCCGGACCGTGTAGTTGCGGCCAGATGGCTTGCCCGTATTATAGCAACAGGCAGGAATTTGCTTCGCTGGTTGAGCCAGCTTTCAGCTCAATAATATCCTAATCAACCTATGTCGCTGCCTGTTGGCTAGCCAGTCAATAGCGCCCGCTAATCGGCGAAAGTTGAGCTGGCAAACCTCATAGCGGACAGTATAGTTGGCAGAATTCTGGAATATGGCGGCCATTGCCGAACTTTGGCCAGGGCAACTTTTATGCCCCGCGCAATTGTTCAATTTTTCATGAAAAAACCCTTTTGCCGCTGCTGCTTGCGGCCCTAATGCTTGCCCACGGCACCGCCGGCGCCTGGGGGTTCTTCGGCCACCGCACCATCACGCAAGTGGCGGTGTACGAGCTGCCGTCGTCCATGCAGGCCTTCTACTACCGGCACCTGGCCGAGCCTGGTGCGCCTGAGCACGGCCCCCGACGAGCGCCGCAACGACGACCCCACCGAGGCGCCCAAGCACTTTATCGACATCGACCACTACTCCGAGTCGGACCCGTTCGGGAAGATGCCCCGGCGCTACGAAAAGGCGGTGGAGAAATTCGGGGCCGACACGCTGAAGAAATACGGCACCGTGCCGTGGGTGGTGCTCGAAACCAAGGACCATCTCACCGAGGCGTTCCGGCAGCGCGACACGCTGGCCATCATCAAGTACTCGGCCGAGTTGAGCCACTACGTGGGCGACGCCTTCGTGCCGCTGCACACCACCGTCAACTACGACGGCCAGCTCACCGAGCAGAAGGGCCTGCACAGCCTCTGGGAAAGCCAGCCTGCCCGAGCGGTTCATCAACGACTACAAGCTGGCGGGCGAACCGGCCAAGTACGTAAAAGACCCGCTGGGCGCCATCTGGGGCGTGCTGCAGGAGAGCTACGGCTTTGTGGGCGAAACCTTTGACCGGGCCAGCATCATCGAGAAAACGATGAAGCCCGACGTGCGCTTCACCTTCTCGCACCGCTACGGCAAAACCACGCGCCGGTACTCCGACGCCTTTGCCGACGAGTACGAAAAGGCCGTGGGCGGCATGGTAAACTACCGCCTCAAGGGCGCGCCCACCATGATTTCGTCGCTCTGGCTCACGGCCTGGCAAGACGCCGGCCGCCCCGACCTGAACGGCCTGATGACCCCGCCCCGGGCCACCAAGGAAGAGAAGGAAAAATCAACACCGAGCTCACCGCCTGGAAGAAGAACACCCTGAGCCAGGACCAGCTGCTGCTGGCCCAGCAAAAGGCCAAAAAGGTGGAAGTAGCCGATGAAATCAAGTCGGCCAAGGACATGGGCGAGGCACCCTCCGCCGTGCGCGAAACCGTACCGACCGAACCAGTTCCGACCGCGGCGGCAGACGCCCCCACTCAGAAAATCGATAAGCTGAAGGTGAAGAGCAAAAGCGCCAGCGGCAGCGAAAAAATTAAGCAGAAGGGCGACGAGCCTGAAGTAGCCACAGCCCGTGATTATTGAGCTGTAAACCGCTCTGAACTACGGTTTAGCCTATAAAACCAGGCCTGGCCGGGGATAAAAAAGGTGCCGTATGCAAAAGCCGGCTTCGCGTGTAGCGGGGCCGGCTTTTCTATTTTTTCACCTTATCCCTGTCTGCTTATGATACTGCGCCTCGATGAGCTGGCCCTCGACCTGCCCAAGCCCAAAAACCCTTCTGCCAACGATGCCGCCGCGGTGCAGGAGCTGCTGGGTGGCCAGTTTGGGGAGATGAGCACCCTGATGAACTACACGTTCCAGTCGTTCAACTTCCGGGGGCGCGACCGGCTCCGGCCGTTCTATTCCCTCACGGCGGCCATCGCGGCCGAAGAATACTCTCACATCGAAGCGGTGAGCTACGCCATCAACCTGCTGCTGACCGGCGTGAGCAAGCGCAACCCCGACCCTGCCTCCGCGCCGCTGGCCGGCGCGGCCGATGCCCGCAACACCCACCACTTCATCGCCAGCGGCCAAGCGTCGCTGCCCATCGACTCCATGGGCCGCCCCTGGACCGGCGACAACGTATTCAGCTCCGGCAATCTGCGACTCGACCTGCTCCACAACTTCTTCCTGGAGTGCGGCGCCCGCGCCAACAAAATGCGGGTGTACGAAATGGTGAGCGACCCCTGCGCCCGCACCATGGTGGGCTACCTGCTGGTGCGCGGCGGCCTGCACGTGTACGCCTACGCCCTGGCACTGGAAAAACTCACTGGCGTCGACGTCAAGAAACTCATGCCCATCCCTACCCTATCGAACGCCAAATTTCCGGAAGCGCGCGCCTTTATGAAGCACGGCCTGCACCGCGAGCTGTACACCTTTTCGCCCAACGCCTACATGGAAGCCGGCGTTATCTGGAACGGCAAGCACCCCGAAGACGGCTCGGAGGGTGGTGATACCCGGGGCCAAAAAGGGCGTGCCCTACCCCGTGCTGGAAGAAGAGCCCCAGCTCAACTCGCCCGGCGAGGACGATTTCGACCCCGAAATGTTTGGTGACATGGCCAAGAAGCTGGGCCTGGAAAAAGAACTGAAAAACTACCGCTAACAACTGGCATTGCTTTGCTCGAAAGCCTGCGCTCCGGCGCGGGCTTTTTTGTGGCCGTATAAGAGCACCAAGCGGCGCCGACCCGCGCTTATTTTGTCCCGGCCTTTGGGCCAGTTCTTACTCCTGCTGCTATGTTCCTTCTCTCCCACTGCCGCTTTGCTTTTCTGGGCCTGGCGCTGCTGGCGGCCTGCAACCAGGCGCCGCCCGCCACGGAGCCCGTCAAAAAGCCCGTGGTGCCTGGCCCCGACCTGGCCACCCTCACCGACAGCACCGCGCCCGCCGCGCTGCTGGCCTACGGCCGCCAATACCCCGGCTCCGAAGTGCTGATACGCACGCGCCTGGGCAACATCCGCGTGAAGCTGTACGACGATACGCCCATTCACAAGGCCAATTTCCTGCTGCTGGCCCGCAAAGGCGTGTTCGACGAAACCATGTTCAACCGCGTGGTGAAGGACTTTGCCGTGCAGGGCGGCCAGACCTACGGCCCGCGCACCATCCGGCTGAAGCGCTACCGCCTGCCGCCGGAGTTCCGGCCCGGGCACTTCCACCGGAAAGGCGCCCTGGGCATGGCCCGCTACGACGACGAGCAGAACCCCGGCCGCCTGTCTTCCAACACCGATTTCTATTTTGTGGTGGGCGAAAAGCTGGCCCCCAACCAATCGCAGGCCATGGCCGGCCGCAAACTCACCCCGGCCCAGCAAAAAGCCTACGCCACCGTGGGCGGCGTGCCCTCGCTCGACGGCCAGTACACCGTGTTCGGCGAAGTAGTTGAGGGGCAGGAGGTGGTCGATAAAATTGCCAACGAGCCCGTGGAGCCCGACAAGTGGCCCGTTACCGACATTCCCCTCAAAGTGGAAGTCTTGAAATAATGCCCCTGCCGGCCCATCACAAAAAAGGCCTGCTCTGAAACAGAGCAGGCCTTTTTCAATATGACTATTCGTTAGTTGGCGCTCAGCCAGCGGGTGGCCTCGCCTTCGTCGGCAAACATGCGGGTGAGAAAGGCCCGCTCGGGGGCCATCATGTACTCGACGTATTCTTTCTGCACCGGGTCGTTGAGAAATCGGTCGACGATGTACGTGGAAGTGAGCACGGCGAGATGCAGCTTCTGGGGCAGCAGGCGCGCGGCGGCCTCGGGGTAGAATACCGTGCTGGCCCAGGCGCTCATGGCCGGGTCGGCGCCTTCGCGGCGGCGCACGTCGAGCAGCCAGCGGGCGCAGCCAAACTGTTGGGCCATGGCCAGCATGGCCTGGTAGTCGGCTTGCAACACGGCTAGTTCGGCATCGTGATGCCAGCGCACAATCAGCACGCCCAAATCCGGCCGGTGAACGATGGAGCGCGAAGCGCATTCAGAAGTTTCAAGCATTACGCCAAAGCAACAAAGAAAAAACCGGACCTGGGCTGGACGGTTGTTGGCAGTAACCGGCTTAAGGCGTAAGGTGTTTGAAACAGCTCAAGTTATTTGGCAGCAAAAAGCATTGGTCCCGATTTTCCTGGTTGGTTCTCGGGCTGGCTTAGCGGCGCCCGAAGCGGTAACGCACACCGAGGGCCGAAGAAGTAGTCAATTGCTGAAAGCTCCTGATGTCGGTGTTGACGGTGCCCGTGTACAGCAGGCTCGAAGCGCGGGCGGAGCTGGTAGCGCACGCTGGCGCCGGTGGTGAGCAGGTAGCGGTTGTTGCTCGAGCGGCGGTCGAAGGCCACGGAGCCGGTGGGCTGGTCGTAGTCGGGGTTAAATCCGGTGCCCCGGAACGTGTGGCGCTCCAGCGTCATGCCGCCCAACACGTCGAACTGAAAGCAGCACTACCACTCCCCGGTCCAGTCGAACCCGGAATTTCCGCGCTCTTCAATTCAGCCCAACGGCCCTACTAAAACTACCTTTGAGCCAGCTACAAAAGCTCGGGGCCCATAAACACTTCCAGTAATGGGGCTAAGTTGCTGGCGTGGGTTGGAGCTGATTTCATGTGGTGCACAAAGCGGTTATACTCGGCCAAATCCACGGTCCGAAACCGCATCGACCAGTCGGCAAAAGCGCGTTCCGACACGGGCCCATCGGCCAGTTTGGTCACTCCCCGGTGCCGGATATCGGTTTCGATGGTATCAAACAAGGCGTGTATCGTATCGGCAGCGCCTTCCAGCACTTGCATAATATGGCCCTCGCTGTAGAGCAGTACCCCCGTCACGTCCAGGCGCGCATTTTTTTCGCGCCAGTGGCTCAACTGGCGATGCAGGTCTGCTTCGGTGAGCAGAACAGTCGCCGTACTGGTATAAACGAGGTGGTGCATGCCAACGCCAAAATAAATGGGCCAGCAAAGCTAGAGCCCATTTATGCACAACCGCAACCACCGGATGGCGCTAATACCCAATAAAAAGACCCGTCCCCAAGGGGAACGGGCCTTCTCTTATCAGGAGGGAGAACAGTTTCTCACTCTCGATTCAAAAAGCTACACACAAATAGCTTACCAAATTTTGGCGCGGTTGGACGCTGGGCGTACCATCTTGTCGCCTTCCTTGCAGCTAAACGCCTTGTGGAACTCCGGCATGTTCTGCAACGGCCCGATGGTGCGGAACTGACCGGGCGAGTGCGGGTCGGTCTGCACCTGCTGGCGCAGGGTCTCGGGGCGCATATTCACACGCCAGATTTGGGCGAAGTTCAGGAAGAAGCGCTGCTCGGGCGTGAAGCCGTCAATCAGCTTGCCGGCCTTGGCCTGGGGCGTTTTCATGAAGGCCGCGTAGGCGATGGTCAGGCCACCGAGGTCGGCCAGGTTTTCGCCCATGGTCAGCTTGCCGTTCACGTGCACCGAGTCCAGCGGCGTGAAGGCATCAAACTGCTTGCCCACCACGTCGGCTTTGGCCATAAACTTCTCGCCGTCTTCTTTGGTCCACCAGTCGCGCAGGTTGCCCTGCGAGTCCACCTTGCGGCCCTGGTCGTCGAAGCCGTGGGTCATTTCGTGGCCAATCACGGCGCCGATGCCACCGTAGTTTACCGCGTCGTCGGCCTTGGGGTCGTAGAACGGGGGCTGCAGGATGCCGGCCGGGAACACAATCTCATTCAGGCTGGCGTTGTAGTAGGCGTTCACCGTGGGCGGGGTCATGCCCCACACGGTGCGGTCCACGGGCTTGCCAAACTTGCTCAGGTTGTCTTTAGTGCTCCACTCGGCGGCAGCAAACAAGTTGTTCAGGGCGCTTTCGCGGTTCACCTTCAGCGCCGAGTAGTCTTTCCACTTGTCGGGGTAGCCAATCTTCACCACGAAGGCATTGAGCTTCTTGAGGGCCTCGGCTTTGGTCGCGGCGCTCATCCACTCGGTGGACTGAATGCGCTCGGCATAAGCCACGCGCAGGTTCTCAACCAATGCTTTGGCGCGGGCCTTGGCTGCCGGCGAGAAGTCTTCGTCGACGTAGAGCTGGCCGAACGCCTCGCCCAACGAGCCATCCGTGGCCGCAAAGGCCCGGCGCCACCGGGGCTGCGGCTGCTTGGCACCCGAGAGTACCTTGGTGAAGCGGAATTCCTCGTCACCAAAGGCTTTGGGCAAGGCCGACGTAACGGACTCCACCAGGTGCCAGCGCAGGTACTGCTTCTGGTCGGCGATGGGCTCCTCCTTCATCATGGCGCTGGCCTCTTTGAGGTACTCCGGCTGGCCTACGATGACTTCCTTGGCACCCGTCAGGCCGCTTTCCTTGAGGCGCAGGGGAGGTTCAGGTTGGGGTAAGCCGCCGCCGCCTGGTCCACGGTCATCTTGTTGTAGTTGCTTTCGCGGTCGCGCAGGGCCACGCGGTCCCGGCTGGCCTTGGCCATGCGGGTTTCGATACGCGTTACGGCGTCGGCGTTTTTCTCGGCCGTGGCCTGGTCGTCGCCCAGCAGCTTAAACAGGTTGACCTGGTAGGTGCGGTAAGCGGCGCGAATGGACTTGGAGCGGGCATCGTCCTTCAGGTAGTAGTCGCGGTCGGGCAGCGTGAGGCCGCCTTGGCGCATCTGCACGGCATACTGCGTGCTGTTCTTGGGGTCCTGCCCCACGCCCAGGCTGTACCAGCCCTTGCCGATGTTCTTCGGGTCGGCCAGGTAGGCGTGCACGCCAGCCAGGTCCTGAATGGCGTTGATTTGGTCGAGCCGGGGCTGCAGGTACTTCAGGCCCGCTTTTTCCACGGCCACGCTGTCCATGGCGGCGGCGTAGAAGTCGCCCACTTTCTGCATGTTGGAGCCGGGCTTGGCCGTGCGGTCGGCGGCAGCTTTTTCCAGAATGCGACGGGCCACGCCCCGGTTGCGGTCGCGCAGCTCAATAAAAGAGCCCCAGGGTTTCGGCGGCGGGAATGGGGTGGTTTTTTATCCAGGTGCCGTTGGCAAACTGGAAGAAGTCGTCGCAGGGCGCTACCGAGCGGTCGAGGTTAGCCAGCGTCACGCCCACACCCGACTGACCCGGGATGGCGGGCAGCGTGGTTTTGGTCTTGCCCGCGCTGGACTTGGTTTTAATCTTGGTTTGCTGGGCTTGGGCCGCTCCGGCCACCAGCCCCAGCAGGGCCGCAGACAGGGCCGCGCGCCGAACAAAAGAGAATTGATGCATATGAAAATAAAATGGGCGAAACGTTATGAAGTGCAATATACAACCGCCGCTTGCGGTTAAAACTTTCAGCAAAGCAAAAGGAAGAATGAAAGATTAGCAATTGAGCTGAAATCCTTCATTCTTCCTTTACTCATAGGCAATGGCTTAACCTACCAGATTTTGGCGCGCTCGGCCTGGGCGCGCATCATCTTGTTGCCGTCCTGGCAGTTGAACGCCTTGTAGAACTCGGGCATGTTCTGCAGCGGGCCGATGGTGCGGTACTGGTCGGGCGCGTGCGGGTCAACTTGTATGCGTTGGCGCAGGGCTTCGGGGCGGGTGTTGCTGTGCCACACCTGGGCCCAGTTCAGGAAGAAGCGCTGCTCGGGCGTGTAGCCGTCAATGGCCTTGCCGGCCTTGGCCTGGGGCGTCTTCATGAAAGCGGCGTAGGCAATGGTGAGGCCGCCGAGGTCGGCGAGGTTTTCGCCCATGGTCAGCTTGCCGTTCACGTGCACCGAATCCAGCGGCGAGAAGGCGTCGAACTGCTTGCCCACTACCGCAGCGCGAGTATTGAATTTCTCAGCATCTTCCTTGGTCCACCAGTCGCGCAGGTTGCCTTTGGCATCGTACTGCCGGCCCTGGTCGTCGAAGCCGTGGGTCATTTCGTGGCCAATCACGGCGCCGATGCCACCGTAGTTTACCGCGTCGTCGGCCTTGGGGTCGTAGAACGGCGGCTGCAGGATGCCGGCCGGGAACACGATTTCGTTCATCGGCGGGTTGTAGTAGGCGTTCACTGTGGGCGGGGTCATGCCCCACTCGCCGCGGTCTATCGGCTTGCCGAAGTGGCTGGTTTCGTAGTTGCTAGCCCATTCGCGCGCGGCCAGCAGGTTGTTGAGGTACGATTCGCGGCTGATGCTCAGCTTGGAGTAGTCCTTCCACTTATCGGGGTAGCCAATCTTCACCGCAAAGGCGTTGAGCTTTTTCAGCGCCTCGGTTTTGGTGGCGGCACTCATCCAGTCCGTGGCCTTGATGCGCTCGGCGTAGGCCACGCGCAGGTTCTCAATCATCTGCTTGGCACGGGCCTTGGCCGCGGGCGAGAAGGCTTTGTCGACGTAGAGCTGGCCGAAGGCTTCGCCCAAGGCGCGGTCCGTCGAGGCCTGCATGCGCTTCCAGCGGGGCTGCTGCTGCTTGGCGCCGCTCTGCACCTGCGAGAAGCGGAAGGCCTCGTCGCCGAAAGCCTTGGGCAGGGCGCCCGTTACGCTATTCACCAAGTGGAAGCGCAGGTACTGCTTCTGGTCGGCAATGGGCTCCTCCTTAATCATGGCGCTGGCTTCCTTCAGGAATTCGGGCTGGCCCACGATGATTTCCTTGGCAGCGCCCAGGCCGTTTTCCTTCAGCGTGAGCGGCAGGTTCAGGTTGGGGAAGGCGGCGTTGGCCTGGGCCACCGTCATCTTGTTGTAGTTGGCAATGGGGTCGCGCAGGTCCACGCGGCTCTTGCTGGCCTTGGCCAGGCGCGTTTCGATGCGCAGCACGGCGGCGGCGTTGGCTTTGGCCGTGGCGGCGTCGTCTCCCAGGAGCTTAAAGGTGTTGACGAGGTTGGTTTCGTAAGCCGTACGAATGGTTTTCGAGCGGGCGTCGTCCTTCAGGTAATAGTCGCGGTCGGGCAGCGTGAGGCCGCCCTGGTTCATCTGCACCGCGTACTGGGTGCTGATTTTCTCGTCCTGGCCCACGCCAAACCCGTACCACACGCTGCCCGCGTGCGCCTTGGGGTCGGCCAGAAACCGCTGCATTTCGCCGAGGTCCTTGATGGCCGCAATGCGGTTGAGGTGAGGCTGCAGGTATTTCAGGCCCGCGGCTTCGATGGCAGCCGAGTCCATAGCCGAGGCGTAGAAGTCGCCTACTTTCTGCGCGTTCGAGCCCTTGGCGGCCTTGCCGGCGTTTTTAGCGGCATCGTCGAGGATGCTACGCAGGATGGCCTGGTTGGAATTGAAAAGCTCGTGGAATGAGCCCCACTGGCTTTCGGAAGCCGGAATTGGGTTGTTCTTGAGCCAGTTGCCCGAGGCAAAGTGGAAGAAGTCCTCACAGGGCTTCACCGTCGGGTCGATGTTGGCAATGTTGATGCCCAAGCCTTTGGCAGTGGCAGCAGGTGCAGACTTGGTGGTTTGGGCCACCGCTGCCGTGGTAGCCATGCTACCCAGGCCTAATACGGCCAAACTGAGCCGCCGTGCAATAGAAGTTAAAACCATGTAAGAAGTGTTGGGTTGGGAAATGATGCCGTGAAGTTACAGACACACGAGCTTCACCACGGTTGCACAAATAGAAAAGCATAACCACAAAACTCCCCTCCTTTTTTAAGGAGGGGATGTTCGAGCCAAAGGCTCGGACGGGGGTGGTTGCCCTCGTTGAACGATACCCGAACGACTGGCGGCAGTACAGCTTGAGCTGGAATCGTTCTGCCGCTAGTCGTGCGCCCATCGTTCAACGAATCCCCTGCGGTGCCACCACCCCAGGCTCAACTTGGCAGTTGAGCGTCCCCTCCTTATCCAAGGAGGGGAGTTTGATGTTCTTCCCAGCCCCACAGCGCCCCTCGCCCTTAACTTGCGCCAATGCCGCTTTACAACCGCCGCCCCGAGCTTCCACCCATTCAGCCTCCTCCCCCGCTGGGCCTGGCCGACTTGCTCAGTCGCGTGCGCCAGGCCTTGCAGCAGCAACTGGCCGATTCGTATTGGGTGGTGGCCGAAGTGGCCGAGATTACCGTGCCGCGCTTTGCGGGCGCGCACTGCTACTTCACCCTCACCGAGCAAACCACCGACAGCCGCGGCACGCCCGTGAAAGCCCAGGCCCGCGCCACGCTCTGGAGCCAGCGCTACCAGCAGGCGGCCCCGGCGTTTGAGCGGCACACCGGCCAGCCGCTGCGCCCGGGCCTCAAGCTGCTGCTGCGGGTGCAGGTACGCTTTCATGAGCAGTACGGCCTGAGCCTCGACGTGGTGGCCATCGACCCCAGCTATACCGTGGGCGAGCTGGCCCTACTGCGCCTACGCACCCTGCGGCAGCTGGAAGAAAAAGGTTTGCTCGAGCGCCAGAAGCTGCTTACGCTGCCCCTCGCGCCGCAGCGGCTGGCCGTCATCTCCTCGCCCACCGCCGCGGGGTTTCAGGATTTTGTGCAGCACCTCGACGAGGCACCCTACGACTTTGCCCTCACCCTTTTTCCGGCCATGATGCAGGGCGACGAGGCCCCGGCCAGCATCCGCGCGGCGCTGGATGGTGTGCGCGCCCGCCGCAGCCAGTTCGATGCCGTGGTCATCATCCGCGGCGGGGGCAGCCGCACCGATTTGCTGGCCTTCGACGAATACGGGCTGGCGGCCGCGGTGGGCGCGTTTCCGCTGCCGGTGCTCACGGGCATCGGCCACGAGCGCGACGAGGCGATAGTGGACCTTACCGCCCACCGCGCCCTGAAAACCCCTACCGCCGTGGCCGCATTTCTGGTCGAGCGCCTGGCCCGGCTCGAAGCGGCCCTGCTCGGCCTAGGGGAGCAAGTGGTGGCCCTGGCCCGCCGCCAGTTGAGCCAGCGCCACGCCCGCCTCGACCAACTCAGCGGTCGCAGCCGCTACGCCGCCCACCGCCAGGCTCGACACGGCTCGCGACGCCCTGCATGCCCGCGCCCGGCAGGCGGCCCAGGGGCCCCGCGAGCAGCTGCGGCTGGGCGTGGGCCTCGAGCGTTTCCGGCACCAGGCCGCGGGCCGCGCGCCGCGCCCTGGCTCACGAGCAGCGCCGGCTGCGCCAGCGCGGCCGGGCACTGCTGAGCCGCTTCATCCGCCACCACCGGCGGCGCCGCGAAGACGTGCTGCGCCGGCGCTTTCAACTACAGCTGGCCCTGGAGCGCCACCTGCACCGCGCCGAGCTACGCTTGGCCGTAGCAGTAGCCCGCCAACCACTCGGTAGTTTGACCAAGAAATAGTACGCCACTGCTGCCCGAGCGCCCATTGTGCCTGCTTGAAACCTAAATCAGCCCAACAACTAATCAATACAGTAAATAGATGACTTACCGCGAAGCCATTGAGGAATTGGAAACCATTCTCCGCGCCCTGGAAACCGATGCCGTGGATGTGGACGACCTCACCACCCGCGTCGAACGCTCGGCGGAGCTGATTCGGCTTTGTCGCCATAAGCTGCGCCACGCCGAGGCGTCGCTTGACCGGGTGTTCGACACGCTGGACGATGAGGACGAAGCCGACGAGCTGACCGAGGAAGAGGAGACCGAAGACGACGAAATTGAGGATGAGGAAGAAGACGATGACGCGGAGGAGCACGACCACCTGCCCGGCGGCCCCGGCCGGAGGTGGTAGAAATTGGCAAGGCGCCAATAATAACCTCGTGCCATTCCCTATATTTGATGGATTCATTCAGTCCAAACTTCTTTTTTCCATTTTCCCTGAAGCCCTCAAAGGTTAAAATAACGCATTGCCCCGACTTGTTCGTCAGCTTTTGCCGGGGCTTTGCGGCCCGCTGGAGCAGTTTGCGACTACCGAAAGTGCCTTTCTCTCCATTGCCTGCAACCTGAGCTTTGCCGCTTGCGCTACACGCCCTGCTTTGTTTGTAGCCCAGGCAATTGACTGGGCAGTTATTTTCCTATTCTTTTGTGCTTCCTGACTCTCAGGAGCCTGCGTGTGAACGACCATCTACCCCTGTTGCTGCTCTTCCCTATCTTACTCTTGCTGGTGCTGGGGCTGGTGTGGTTTGTGGTGCGCTACCAACGGGTGCAGATGCGGCAGCAGCAGCAGCTGGCTCAACTGCAGGAAGCCGCCCAGCAGCAGGCCCTGGCGGCCGCGCTGGTAGCCCAGGAAGACGAGCGGCAGCGCATTGCGGGCGAGCTGCACGACGGCGTGGGCACCATTCTGGCCCTGGCCAAGCTGCACCTGTTTGCCCCCGGCAGCCCCCGCCCCCGAAGCCAGCGCCCTGATTGACCAGGCCGTGGCCGAAGTCCGGCGCATTTCGCGCAACCTGCAGCCGGCCACGCTCCAGCAGGCTGGGCCTGGCCCAGGCCCTGCGCGCCCTGGTGCAGGCCGTGCCCACCGAAAGCGGCCCCGACGTGCGCCTCGAGCAGGAAGGCCCCTTGGGCCGGCTCATCCCCCGCACGAGTGATGGTGTACCGCATCGCCCAGGAGCTGCTCACCAACGGCCTGCAGCACGCCGATGCCTCGCACATTGTGCTGCGCGTGGGCGCGGTGCCCGGCATGCTTACCCTTACCTACTCCGATGACGGCCAGGGCTTTGACCTCGCCGCGCTGGAAGAATTGCCGCCACCCGGCCCCCACGGCCAGCCCGTGGGCATGGGCCTTATCAACTTGCGCAGCCGCGTGGCCGTGCTTGGCGGCCAGCTCCACTATCATTCCGAGCCTGGCGTGGGTACCCGCGTTGAGGCCATTTTACCAGTTACGCTGCTGCCCGCCGGCATGCCAGTTCCCACATTTACGCTTAATACATGATATCCAAAAACGCTCCAGCGGCTGGGGCCGTGCCCGTGCGGCTGGCCATCGTCGACGACCACATTCTGTTCCGGAAAGGCTTGCGGGCGCTGCTCAGCGGCTACTCGGGCATTGAGGTGGTGTGCGAAGCCGGCAACGGGCAGGAGCTGCTCGAGCACCTCGACCAGGGCATCCGGCCCAACGTGATATTGATGGACATGCAGATGCCCATCCTCGACGGCCTGCAAACCACCCGCCTGCTGCGCACGCAGTTTCCGGGGTGCGCGTGGTCATCATCTCCATGCACGACGACCCCTCCCTAGTGAGCACCGTGCTGGCCGAGGGCGCCCACAGCTACCTCGTAAAAAACACCTCGCCCGAAGAAATGCGCAGCGCCATCCTGGCCGCCGCGGCCGCCGGCACCAACGCCTAGCTCAACTTCCGCGAGCAACTGCACGCACGAGGAAATTCACACGTAGTCGGCAGCCTGATTACACAAGCAAAAGCCCCGCTTCCTGAATACAGGAAGCGGGGCTTTTGCTTGGTTGTTGCCGTAATGCTTTACAGCGTAGCCGACAGGCCGACGGTGAACGTGCGGCCGCGGTTGAAGAAGGCCTGGAGCAGGTCGGGGCTGCCGGTGTTGGAGTTCGAGCGGTTCGAGACGTCGGTGAAGTAGAACTCGTTGAAGACGTTCAGCACCGAGCCTTTGAGCGCGAGGCGGACCTTTTCGTTAATTACCGGCTTGAACTCGTAGCCCATGTGCAGGTCGAAGTTGCGCGAGGTGGGCAGGCGGTAGGAGTCGGTGCTGGTGGCCGGGTCCAGAATGGTTTCGGGGTTGAAGTCGGCGTAGTACTTGGTGAAGAGCAGAAACGACGGGCGGATGTAGGCGCCGCGGAACGGCTCGTAGCGCAGGCCAATCTGGAACTGGTTTTGGGCGGCGTCGCCCACGTGGTTGCCGTTGAGGTACACGGGCTGGTCTATCAGGCTGGGGTTCACGGGCGAGCCATCTTCGCGGGTCTGGTTGAGCAGGCCCTGGCCAGTCCAGCGCCAGTCGCCCAGCGCGATGGCGGCGTTGAGCTGCACGCGGCGGCTGATTTCCTGGGCTACGCTCAGCTCCACGCCGGCGTGGCGGGCGTTTACGTTGCGCACGTTGCTGTACACGGCCTCGCCGGTAGCGCTGGAAAACGACGTGGTGGTTTTGTTGGCCCACAGCGTGTAGTAGGCGTTCAGGCTAACCTTCAGGCTGGGATAGGTGATGCCGTATCCGATTTCGGCGCTCGAAATGCCTTCGGGCTTCACGTTGTCGTACTTGCGGCCGGCGTTGGTGTAGAGCAGGTTGAAGAACGGCACCTTGCTGTTGTAGCCGATATTGGCGAAGATGTTGTCGTGCTCCGAGATGTTGTAGTTGGCGCCGGCTTTCACGCTGTAGCCGTTAAAGCGCGTCCACTCGGTCTCGACGGGCTTGCCGTCGGCGTTGCGCTGCAGGAAGTAGTCGATGCGCTTGTACGCCACTTGCGACAGCGTGGCGCTGAGCACGGCCGAGAGTAGCGGCGTCTTGTATTCCAGCTGCGAGTAGCCGCCCAGCCAGTTGGTTTTGCCGTCGTAGTTGTAGCCCAACTTGTCGCCCACGTGCAGCTGCGTGTTGGGGGCGGCGTTGCGGTCGCCGTTGTTGGTGGCAAAGTTGGCGCCCAACAGGTCGCGCACTTCGCGGTAGTGCAGGCCGGTGTAGTTGCGGCCGTCCAGGCCGGCCGAGAGCGTGAGCTTGTCGTTGAGCAGGTAGTCGCCGCCCACCACGAAGCCGTACCAGCGGTGGCTGTTCACGCTGTTGATGAGGAAGGCCGTGGCTTTGCGGGTGGGGTTGGCGATGGTGCCAAAGCCCATGTTGTCGTTGTAGATTTTTTGGAAGTCGGTCTGGCCCGTGGCGTTGTTGAGCGGCAGCGTGGTGGAGTTGCCGCTGGTGAGGCCGCTCGAGCCGCCGCCGGTGCCGTACGAGGCGTACAGCACGGTAGACACGAACAGCTTATCGTTCACCTGCCACAGGTCGTTGAAGTTCACCTGGGGCTTGTGGTAGAAGTTGGTGCGCTCGTTTAGGACCTCGGCGCCCTTGCTTACTTTCTGGCCGCTGGCATCCACCGAAAAGCGGTCGAGCGTGCCCCAGTACGGGTTGTACTGAAAGCCGCGGTTGCCGTTAACAATAGGCCGCGCCCCGATTTCGCGGGCTTTCTCATCTGAGTACACCGCCACCTGACTGGCAAACGAGCGCTGGCCGTGGCGCTGGGGCGAGCCCAGGCCGGTGAGCGACAGGCTGTGCTTGCCGGCGCGCTTGCTGATAGTGCCGAAGTAGGTGTAGGCATCGTCGAAGGCCTTATCCACCCAACCGTCGGAAGTGCGGCGCGAGCCGTACACCGTGAAGGCCCAGTCGCCCTTAAGCTGGCCCGAGCTGAGCATGAGCGAGTACTTCTGGTAGTTGTTGGAGCCGGTTTCGACGCGGGCCAGCACCGACTTCTTGTCGTCGAAGCCTTTGGTGAGCACGTTGATGGTGCCGCCCACCGAGGGCACGGCAATCTTGGAAGCCGACAGGCCACGCTGCACCTGCAGCGACCGGGTGACGTCGCCCAGGTCCCAGTTCGACCAGAACACGTTGCCGTTTTCCATGTCGTTCACGGGCACGCCGTTGATGAGCACGGCCACGTTGCGCTGGTCGAAGCCGCGGATGTTGATGCGGGAGTCGCCGGTGCCGCCGCCGCCCTGCGTGGCGTACACGCCGGGCGTCTCGTTGAGAATCATCGGCAGGTCGCGGTTGGAGAGCGTTTCGCGCAGCTTCACCTCGCTCACGGCCGCGAAGGCCACGGGGTTTGGCGCTCCTGGGCCTGCGAGGCCACCACCTGCACCTCGCCGAGGCTGGCGTTGTCGGAGGCAAGCAGGAATGTGGCGACCACGCTTTGGGTCGAGATTTTTACCGTCTGGGTCGAGGGCTTGTAGCCGATGAAGCTGGCCTGCACGGTATAGGTGCCGGCGGGCAGGTTCGGTACTTTGTAGGAGCCGTCGGCTTCGGCGCCGGTGCCGGTGTTCTGGCCGCCGGTCACTTGCACGGTGGCGCCGGGCAGGGTTTCGCCAGTCACTTTATCCAGCACGCGGCCCCGGATGGAAAACGTGTTCTGCGCCAGGGCCGGCAAGGTGAGCAGAACAGTAAAAAGTAAAGTAAAAACGTGCTTCATACCAGATAAAAAAGCCCCGGCACACTCCGGGGACAACAAATATACAGCCTTACTACTGACGAGCATTGCGTTATGGTTAGCCCAACAAATGCAATATTTGACTAATGAAACTTAGCCGCCCTCTGCCCCGCTACTATTTAATTCTGGCCACCTTATGGCTGGTCTTCCCGGCCGCGAGCCATGCCCAGTTGTACTACCACTACATCGACCTGGGCAAGACCACGCTCGTCCTGCCCAACCGGGCCGTGCACGTGGAGCAAGTGCTCGATGCCCGACCCCGCCGCGAGGGTATCGGCACGGTGCACCGGGGCCTGAACAACCTGCCGCAGGCTGGCCGACCTGCGCCCTTCGGTGCCACATGCCCTGACCACCTGGCTGCAGGCCCGCCTGCCCGCGCGCCCCACCGACCACCCCGTGGTGCTGGTGCTACGGCAGTTGCAGCTGGCCGAAGAAATCAATGCATTTTCAGAAAAAGCCTCCCTTGGCGTGTCTGTGGACGTGTACGCGCGCCTCGCTGACGGCTACCACTACGTGTTGAACGCCACCGAGCCTGGTGGAAAGCAAGGGAATGGAAACCACGGCGCAGCACCCCGCCAACCTGGCCCTGGCGTTTCAGCGCTGCCTGGCCCAGTGCCAAAGCGTGAACTGGGACAAGCTCCCGGCCCAGCCGGCCCGCACCCTGGCCGAACTGCAACAGCTGAGCCGCCCGGCCGCCGTGGCGCTCCGCTACTCCGCCCTCATCGATTCGGTGCGGCCCAAAGGCTACTACCCCACCTTTCTGGCGTTTCGCAACAACCAACCCGTGACCGAGCCGGCCCTAACCGTTAGGTCCACGCCGCGCACCGCCAAGGGCTGGGTGGGCACGCTGGAAGTGGAGCCGGCTCTGGCCGCGGCCACCGGTACGCCCACCGCCCTGCGCAACGTTTGGGGATTTTCGGACGGGCAGCAGGTGTACATCTGGCACAACCGGCACTACCTGCCGCTCACGCGGGCCGGCAACTCGTTTCACTTTGTGGGCTTTATGGGGCCCGACCCCGGCGCAGTGGGCACGGCCAGCTTCCTGGGCGGGGCCGTGGGCGGGGCCATTGCGGCAGCGGCCACCTCGGGCAAGCCCGGCGACTTGACCCTGGACATGGTGACGGGCGCCGTCTCGCCCTTTGCAGAAGCCAGCAGCGGCGCTCCGACCGACACAGCCATGATTTATGTGTACCGCCGCGCCAGTAGCACCCCGGGGCCGGTGCAGGTGCTGCTCAACGACAAGCTGGTGGCCGAACTCGACGCCTACCAAGTTGTCGCCATTCCTTACCTGGACAAGGTGAACGAGGTGAGCCTGTGCCTGCAAACGGCCCCCGGACGCTGCCTGGCATTCATCCCCCTTTCGGCACCGCGTCCTACGTCGAAATTGCCCGCAACCTCGCTGACCCGGCCAAACCGCTGCTAGAACGCGTGGCCGTTAAAAAGGGCATTTTCGATTTGCGGGTACTTCGGGTGCACAATAAGTCGGCTCAGTAAGCTGGCAGCTACACCAGCTCCACGGCCGGGTCCCAGAACAGCCGGGCGAAGTCCACCACCCGGTCCTCTTCCACGCGCACGCCTTCGGCTTCCAGGGCTTCCTGCATGGCGGTGGGGCTGGCGAAGTGCAGGCGGCCAGTGAGGTGGCCCAGGCGGTTTACCACGCGGTGGGCCGGCACGTACTGCTCGGCGGTGTGGGCGGCCATCATGGCGTAGCCCACGGTGCGGGCGCCGTGCCGGGCGCCGAGGTAGTGGGCAATGGTGCCGTAGGTGCTCACGCGGCCAGTTGGGATAAGGCGCACGACTTCGTGCACATCCTGAAAAAATTGCGCGGCTCGGGGGCCGTTGGGGCGTTTGGCTTCATCGGGGCGAAGATAGTTTCGGTCCGCGTGATGCTGCCCTACGTCTATTTTATGCTACGAGTACGCAACCTTTCAGCCGAAATTTGCCCTTTATCAGTTCTCATTGCCCAACTACCGCACCGCTTACTCTTCGGCGCCGGCTGGTCCGTTAAACATCCGCCACCGCTCGCGCGTTCTTGCCACCTATGCCAGTCGAAACCAACACCCTTGCTCCTGCTCCGACGTGGGACACCACCACCACGCCCGGACCTACCGCTGCCCCTCCCACCCCTAACCATACGCCGGAAACGCCGCCGTCCAAGGGCCGAGGCTGGTTGGGCTGGCTGATTGCGGCACTGCTGATTGCCGGCCTGGTGTTCGTGAAGATGAAGTATTTCCCGAGCAATGCCGCAGGCGATAAAAAAGGCGGCGCGGCCGGCGGCCCCGGCGGTGGAGCCAAGGGCGGCGGAGGCCCCGGCGGCAAGGGCAGCGGGCAGCGCCTGCCGGTGCAGGTGTACGTGGTAGCAGCCACCAACCTGGACAACGAAGTGGCCGCTACGGGCTCGGTTCTGCCCGAAGAATCGGTGGTTATCAAAAGCGAGCTGTCAGGTAAAATCACGGCCCTCAACATCCGCGAAGGCCAGTCGGTGAGCAAGGGCCAGCCTGCTGTTCAGCATCAACGCCGACGAGGCCCAGGCGGCCATCCGCAAGCAGGAATACAACATCAAGCTCTACCGCGACCAGGAGCGCCGCCAGCGCACGCTGCTCGACAAGGAGTACATCAGCGTGCAGGAATACGAGCAGTCCAACAACCAGCCTGCTCACGGCCCAGGCCGACCTGCAGGCCCTGCGCGCCACGCTGGCCAAGGCTTACGTGCGGGCACCGTTTTCCGGCGTGCTCGGCCTGACCACCGCCACCCTGGGCACCTACGTGAGCCCCGGCACCGAAATCACCACCCTGTCGCGCGTGCGGCCCGTGAAGATTGACTTTGCCGTCCCCGGCCGCTTCGCCGCCAACGTGCGCGTGGGCGACGTGGTGAGCGTGGTAGACGAAACGACCAACAAGAAGTTCGACGCCAAGGTCTACGCCATCGACCCGCAGATTGACCCCGTGAGCCGCACCCAGCCCGTGCGCGCCCGCTACGCCAACACCAACAACGAGCCTGCGCCCCGGCGCCTTCGTGCGCGTCAACCTGAAGCTCGGCGAAAGCACGACGGCCCTGCAGGTGCCCACCGAAGCCGTGATTCCGGAAGCCAGCGGCTACAACGTGTACACGGTGAAGGGCGGCAAAATGGTGCCCAAGAAAGTGAAAATCGGCATTCGATCCGATAAGGTCATTCAAATCACCGAAGGCATTGCCGTGGGCGACACGGTGATTCGAACCGGCATTTTGCAAGTGAAGCCCGGCGACGCCGTTAGAATAATTAAGTAAGAACCTCACTCCCTTCCTTGGATAAGGAGGGGACGCTCAACTGCTAAGTTGAGCTGGGGTGGTTGCCCTCGTTGAACGACTCGCGGCAGGGCCGTTCAGGCATCTTGCAACGGCTCAACCACCCCCGTCCGCGCTGAAGTGCGAACATCCCCTCCTTGGTAATGAGGGGAGCTTTGGTTCTGACAAGCATAACACCTCCTATCCCATGAGCTTATCCAGCACCAGTATCAACCGCCCGGTTCTCGCCATTGTGATGAGCCTGGTCATCATCATTTTTGGTGTTATCGGGTTTCGGTATCTCAGCGTTCGGGAATACCCGAGCGTCGACCCGCCCATTATTACGGTGCAGGCCAGCTACACTGGCGCTTCGGCCGATGTGATGCAGGGCCAGGTGACCGAACCGTTGGAGGAAGCCCTGAACGGCATTGCGGGCATCAAGAACATGACGTCGAACTCGCGCGACGGCCGCACCCAGATTACGGTGGAGTTTGACCTCGACGCCGACCTGGAAACGGCGGCCAACGACGTGCGCGACAAGGTTTCGGGCGCGCAGGGCCGCCTGCCGCGCGACATCGACCCGCCCATCGTGAGCAAGGCCAATGCCGACTCGCAGCCCATCGTCATCACCTACGTCATCTCCGACAAGCGCACGCTGCTTGAACTCACGGACTACGCCAACAACATCCTGAAGGAACGCCTGCAAACCATTCCCGGCGTGTCGGAAATCCGGATATATGGGGAGCGGAAATACTCGATGCGCCTGTGGCTGGACCCCGTGAAGCTGTCGGCCCTGCGCGTGTCGCCGGTAGACGTGCAGCAGGCCCTCACCCGCGAAAACGTGGAGCTGCCCAGCGGCTCGGTGCAGGGCGAGGCCACGCAGGCTCACGCTGCGCACCATGGGCCGCCTGACCTCGGTAGAGGACTTCAACAACCTGATTATCCGCAAGGACGCGGTTTCGCTCGTGCGCCTGTCCGACATCGGCTACGCCGAGCTGTATCCGGAAAACGACCAGACCATTCTCCGGGTGAACGGCATGCCCGGCGTGGCCCTGGCCGTGGTGCCGCAGCCGGGTTCGAACCAGATTGACATTGCCGACGAGTTCAACCGGCGCTTGAAGGTTTTTGGCAAAGACCTGCCCCCGACCTGAAGCTGCAGACGGGCATCGACAACTCCATCTTCATCCGCAACTCCATCAGTGAGGTGGAGCACACCATCATCGAGGCGTTTGTGCTGGTGGTGGTCATCATCTTCCTGTTCTTGCGCGACTGGCGCTCCACCATCATTCCGGTGGTGGCCATTCCGGTGTCGCTGGTGGGTATTTTCTTCGTGATGTACCTGCTGGACTTCTCCATCAACGTGCTGACGCTGCTGGCCATCGTGCTGGCCATTGGCCTGGTGGTGGACGACGCCATCGTGGTGCTGGAAAACATCTACTCGCGCATCGAGGACGGCGAAGAGCCCAAGGAGGCCGCCATCAAGGGCACCGAGGAAATTCTGATGGCCGTGGTGAGCACCACGGTGGTGCTGGCGGCGGTGTTTTTGCCGGTGGTGTTCCTCACGGGCATCACGGGGCGCCTGTTCCGCGAGTTCGGCATTGTGGTGGCGGGCTCGGTACTGATTTCGGCCTTTGTGTCGCTGACGCTGACGCCCATGATGTGCGCCAAGCTGCTGAAGCGCCATGAGACGCACAACTGGCTCTACCGCAAAACCGAGCCGTTCTTCGAGAAGATGATTAGCGCCTACCAAGACAGCCTGCGCACTTTTTTGCGCAACCGCTGGCTGGCTTGGGCGATGATAGTGGTGACTGTTGGCGGCATTTGGGGCTTTATGAAAATCATCCCCTCGGAGCTGGCCCCCGTGGAAGACCGCAGCCGCGTGAACGTGAACGCCACCGGCCCGGAAGGCGCTTCGTTTGAGTTCATGGATAATTACATCAGCCAGCTCACCAAGCTGGCGATTGACTCGGTAGGCACCGAGAACCTGAACAGTGTATTTACGGTGACCTCGCCGGGCTTTGCCGGCGGCTCCAACTCGGGCTTTGCGCGGGTGCTGCTCACGGAGGCCGACCAGCGGAAGATAACCCAGGACCAGGTGGCTACGAAGCTAAGCGCGGGCGTGAAGAACCTGCCCGCCGCCCGTACCTCGGTGTCGCAGGACCAGAGTATTGGCGGCGGTGGCGGCGGCCTGCCGGTGCAGTTTGTGGTGCAAAGCCAGAACTTTGAAAAGCTGCGGGAAGTGGTGCCCAAGTTTCTGGAGTTGGCCCGCCAGGACCCCACCTTCCAGTTCGTGGACGTGAACCTCAAGTTCAACAAGCCCGAGCTGCGCGTGAACATCGACCGCGAAAAAGCCCAAAGCCTGGGCATTTCGGTGCAAAGCATCTCACAGACCCTGCAAGCCGGCCTCAGCGGCCAGCGCTACGGCTACTTCATCCGGGGCAGCAAGCAGTATCAGATTATCGGGCAGGTGGCGCGCGAAGACCGCAACCAGCCGCTCGACGTGCGCCTGCTGTCGGTGAAAAACGCCGCGGGTGAGTTGGTGCAGCTTGACAACGTCATCCGGCTGGAGGAAAGCAGCACGCCGCCCCAGCTCTACCGCTTCAACCGCTACAATTCGGCCACGTTCTCGGCCTCGCTCGCGCCCGGCAAAACCCTGGGCGACGGCATCGCGGCCATGCGCGCCATTGCCGAAAAGAACCTCGACGACACCTTCACCACCGAGCTGTCTGGGCCTTCGCGGGACTTCGAGGAAAGCTCCTCTTCCCTGCTCTTTGCCTTTGGCCTGGCGCTGGTGCTGATTTACCTGGTTCTGGCGGCGCAGTTCGAGAGCTTCCGCGACCCGGTCATCATCATGGTGACGGTGCCGCTGGCCTTGTCGGGTGCCTTGTTTAGCCTGTGGTACTTCAACCAGACGCTGAACCTGTTCTCCCAAATTGGCATCATCATGCTGATTGGCCTGGTAACCAAAAACGGTATTCTCATCGTGGAATTTGCCAACCAGCGCGTGGAGAAGCACAACGTGGACTACATGACCGGCCTGATTGAAGGCGCCACAGCCCGCTTCCGCCCCATTTTGATGACGTCGCTGTGCGCCATTCTGGGCATTCTGCCCATTGCCATTGCCACCGGCGCGGGTGCCCTTAGCCGCCGGGCCATGGGCATCGGCGTGGTGGGCGGTCTGATATTCGCCACGGCCCTCACCCTGTACGTGGTGCCGGTAATGTACTCGTACTTCGCCACGGCCAAGAAGCACAAGCCCAAAGTAGCCGAGGCCGTGACTGCATAGTTAAAAACTCCCCTCCTTTTTTAAGGAGGGGATGCTCAACTGCTAAGTTGAGGGGGTGGTTGCCCTCGTTGCACGATACCCGAACGATGCCACTCAACTCGTTCCGTTAGTCGTGCAACGGCTCAACCACTCCGGCCGCAGCTGAAGCTGCGGCATCCCCTCCTTAAAAAAGGAGGGGAGCTTGATGTTCTGAATTCTTACATGAAACGCTTTTCGCTCCTCCTTCTTTCCCTACTTCCGCTGGCTGGCCAGGCTCAGGTGAAAACACCTCCGGCCCGGTCCTCGCAATTGACCAAACCCACCAGCGTAGCCCCGGCCACGCCCTTGTCGTTGCAGCAAGCCATCACGGAAGCTTTGCAGCACAACTTCGGCATTCTGCTCTCGCGACAGGACGAAACCATTGTGGGCAACAATGTGACGCGTGGCAACGCCGGCCAGCTGCCCAGCCTCCGCGGCAACCTCACCCGGACGTTCAACAATAACAACATCAACCAGAAATTCGGCGAGAATTCCCCGCGCATTGTGAACGGGGCCACGTCGAACGCCTTCAACACAAACGTGACGTTGGGCTGGACGATTTTCGACGGCTTCGGGATGTTCATCGCCTACGACCGCCTGAAAACCCTGCGCCAGCAGCAGCAGCAAATCACCCGCGCCACGGTGGAAGAAACCGTGGAAGACGTAACCAATGCCTACTACGACGTGGTGCGCCAGGCTGGCAAAATCACCTCGCTCGAGGCGGCGCTCAAGATTGGGCAAGCCCGCATCGACCTGACCCAGGCCCGGGTAAACGTAGGCGTGAGCGCCAAGGTGGAAGTGCTGACGGCCCAGGTGGACTACAACGCCGACCGCAGCTCGCTTCTGCAGCAGCAGCAGGCCTTAACTGCCGCCAAAATCACGCTCAACAACTTGCTGGGCCGCAGCCCGCGCCTCGACTTCTCTCCTTCCGATAGCCTGACGGTGACGCGCGACCTGCGCGAAGACGCCATCACCGAAGGCATCAAAACCCGCAACCCGCGCCTGGCCCAGGCCCGCCTCGGCACCGAGGTGGCTACCTACGACCGCCGCCTGGTGCGGGCATCGCGCTTTCCGCAAGTGGGGCTGGTATCGGGCTATGGCCTCACGCGCAACATCAACAACGCTGCCTTCGCCGGCACGGTGCTCACCAGCAGCGTCAACCAGGTGCAGGGCCTGAACTATGGCATCACGGCTTCGGTGCCCATCTTCGACGGCTTCAACCTGCGCCGCCAGGAGCAAAACGCCCGGGTGGTGGAAGAGCAAAGCCAGCTCAGTCTGGCCCAAACTTCCCTGCAGCTGGATGCCGCGGCGGCCACGGCGTTTGCCCAATACCAGAACTTCCTGCAGCTGCTGGAGCTGGAAGAAGCCAACATCCTGCTCTCACGCCAAAACGTGGAAATTGCGCTGGAGCGCTACCGCCTGGGCCTGCTCACGCCCCTGGCCCTGCGCGAAGCCCAACGCACCCAGCTCGACGCCGAAACCCGCCTGCTGGACATTCGCTACGCCGCCAAGCAAGCGGAGATTCAGCTTCGACGCCTGAGCGGCGACCTGGTGCAGGCGCAGTAACCTCACCCCGGCCCCTCTCCAAAAGAGAGGGGAGCCAGACGTTTACCAATGAAAAAGCCCCGGCTCAAGATTGAGCTGGGGCTTTCTCTTTTAAGAATTGAGTGGTACTTGTGCCGTGGCACCCTCTCTTTTGGAGAGGGGCCGGGGGTGTGGTTAACCAGGCGGCGTGAGGTTACTCCTTCACAAACCGCTTGGTTTCGCTGCCCGACTTCGTGGTGATTTTATAGAAGTAAGTACCAGGCGGCAGGTCGTACAAATCAAGCTGCTTGGTGTAGGCGCCCTTTTCAACTTTGGTTTCGGAGAGCAGCGTGCGGAGCTTGTTGCCGTTTTTATCCAGCAAATCGACCGTGACGGGGCCGGCTTTTTTCACTTCGTACTCCAGGTTGCTGGTGGCCGCGGCGGGGTTGGGATAGAAGCTGGTGCTGCCCACGCTGCGCTCTTCGCTGCTGGCAGCGGGCGCAGTCGGGTCCATGAGCAGGAACATGGCGGGCCGGAAAAAGCGGCGCATCCCGCCGGGCTCGCGCATCCGGCCGCCGTGGGCGGCCATGCGCTCGCGCTGCTCGGGCGTAGCATTTTTGTTGGCAATGGATTTCAGGTCGGCGGCCCATTTTTCCTTCTGGGGCTGCACTTCCTGGGTTAGCTGCCGAATGGGTGCTTCGTATTTCTGAGCCATTTGGGCCACGCTCAGCATGATGGTTTTGGTTTGTGAGCGGAGCTGCTGCATCTGCTGCCGCTGGGCTTCGGTGAGCGTGGGGCGAGCGCCGGGCTGTGGGCCGGCCGGGGCAATGCTCTGGCGCAAGGCTTTGCCCTGCTGTTTCAGGGCTTTGAGCCTGGGTGCGATAGCTGGCGAGCCTGAGCGCGGTCGGCGGAAGCCGCCTGGGGCTCCAGCTTCTGGCGCTGCTGCTGCACTGTGGGCAGAATGTTGGCCTGGTAGTAGGCTTGAACTTCGCGGCGAGCGGGGCCGCCTTGGGCCAGGCTAGCCCCGGAGGCCGACAACACCGCCAGTAGCACCAGCATGAGAAATGTGGAGGATTTCGTTTTCATGGCAATAATCGGGGGTATTAATAAATAGCCGCTTTTACTGCCATAGATGCCCCGGCCTGCAACAGGTTTAAGAGCTTACCCAAAAACTTGCTGCCCCTGGGCACGCGGCGCCAACCACCGGCCACTACCCGTGCTCCTTGCCCATTCAACTACGCCCTACTGCAGGGCCCTGAGCTGCTCCAGCGCCTCCTTGGTTTCGCGCTGCTTGTCCTCCTTCATCTCTTGGGGCGAGGCTGAGGCTTTGGGCGTAGCGCTGTTGTAAAAGGCCAGGATATTTTTCCGGGCGCTGGGATTGATGTTTTCGAATTTCTTGGCGGCCAGCTTGCGCAGCCACTCCCCGTAGGTTTCGTCGGCCAGGGGTACTCGCCGGCGTGCGTGGGGTGGCCGGTGTCGAAGTCGGTATTGGGCAGGGTCGGGGAAGCGACGGCCGTATCGGAGGGCTGCCGGGCAATGTCGGCCCGGTAGTTGGCCATCACGGTTTTGAAACTGGACCGGAAAAAGCCTGTGCTTCGGGGGTAGGCAGCTTGAAGGCAAACGGCTTGAGCGGCCCAATCTTGGGCAGCACCCGAATGAAATAGGAAATGATACGGGCCCCGAACCCGGGCCGCTGGTACTCGTTGCCGAACTCCTTGCGGAACTGCCGGGGGCTAATGCGCTTGAGGTAGTCGCGGCGCCGGGCCCCGGGCTCAGCTTCAGAATGTCCTTGCGCTTGAGTGCCATGCGGCGCGGGCGGCCGTCGGAATCAGCTGGCTTACCGAAAAACGAAACGAGGCAATGCTCAGGTCCACATTCGCAAACACCTGCCCCAATTCCAGCCCGTAGGTTTCCAGAAACGCCCGCTCCAGCACCGACTTGCTCACCTGAAAGCCGAATTTCTGGTGGTAGTCCTGGGTGTGGTACTTGCCGCTGGCCAGCTGCACCACGTCGAAAGCAAATTCGAGCCTGGGTGTGCTGCTTGGGGGCTTGGTTGTACGTGATGACGGGGCCGAACTTCCTGGCCAGGTCGGGGTACACGCTGGCCATGGCGCGGTTGGTGCCTTCGGGGTGCCCGCTTACGTCGGCGGCGTAATGGGCCAGAGCGCCCAGCGCAAAGGCGTAATCGTTGCGGTTTTCGGATTGGTTGATGAGGCTCCGCACAAAGTCGCCGGACCGCACGTAGTGCGTGAGGTTGGTAAACAGCACGTTACCGAAGGGGTAGTACCCCATGTCTTGCAGAATGGCCCCGCCGTAGGCATAGGCTTTGGCGGCGGCCAGCTCTTCGGCCGTGCCGCCGGGGTAGCGCTTCTGCAAAGCCGGCACCAGGCTGCGCTCCCAGGTAGAGTCGATGTTGGCCTGGTGGGTGAGTACGGAGTAGGCCGCGGCCGGGCGGGAGGCAAAAGCCAGCCCCACGGCCAACAACAAAGTGTAGAAACGAAACATGGGCAAGAAGTGCACTACATACTGCGCCTGCAACGGCAAACGGTGCTCCACCGTTGCCGCCCGTTGCCCTCAGGCATTCAACCCGAAACGCTCAAGGTAACTCGCCGGCTAAAAACGTACTTAAGGTAGCACTTTCCAGCTACGCGGGCAGCGGCTGGGGCGTGTAGGTGGGCCCCACGCAGCGCGGGCCTGGGCCGTCCAGGCCAGCCGGTCGATGCACAGCTGCCGCTCGGTCATGGCCTTGTTCCAGGCGTGGTACACGAGGTATTCGGTTTTGCCGTTGGGGCTCAGCACGTGGGAATGGTGGCCGGGGCCGCGCACGTGGCCGGCCACGGCGTGCAGCACGCGCGGGCCTTTTTCCGCGCCAGCGTCCGAGTACGGCCCCATGATGGAATCGGCCACGCAGTAGTCCACGCCGTAGCGGGGCGTGAGAAAGTTGGCGCCGCTGTAGAAGCAGTAGTATTTGCCGCCGTGCTGCCGCACAAAGGCCCTTCCAGCGTGTGCCACTCGGGAAAGATTTTGTTGCCGTAGAGCGGCATGGTGCGGTTTTTCTCAAACAGCGTCCAGTCGTGGCGGGCGCGCATCACGGTGCGGCTTTCGCCGGCCAGCCGGGTCATGTCGAGCAGGCGGTCGACTACCAGACCAGTGCCGGGGCGGTAGCCGTCGTCGGTGTCGATGAAGTCGCGGGCGTAGAACAGGTACCACTGCCCGTCGGTGTCCCGGTACGGGTGGGCATCGATGGTAAACTTGCTGGTGGGCACGTCCAGCAAGGCTACTTGGGTGTAGGGACCCTCCGGCTTTTTGCTGGTGGCCACGTGCAGGCGGTGGCCCACCGTGGCTGCAATGGCGCCGCCGCCCATGGAGTAGTACATGTAGAAGGTCCCCTGGTGGTACACCACTTCGGGTGCCCAGAAGTTGACTCCTTCGGCGCCGGCGGGTGGCGTGAGGGCGCCGCCGGCATTCTTCCAGCTCACAAGGTCGGTGGAAGTGAGCAGGGTGAAAATGCGGCCGTCGCGGGTCCTCCCCTGGCCGGTAGTCCCGAAGGCATAGTAGCGCCCCTGATGGCGCAGCACAAACGGGTCGGGAAACTGGCCGGCGTACACCGGGTTGGTGTACGTGCGGGCGGCCGCGAGCGCCTGCTGGCTGGCAGCGGCTAGTGCCGCCAAGCCCGCAGCGGCTTGCAACATAAAGTCTTGACGGGAAGGCATGGTGGGAATTCGCTGGCTAAAAGAAGTTGGGCTGAGCCAGGGCGGCGAAGCGTTGAAGCTGCTTCAACAACCGACCTACCGATAACACATGGGCCCACCCACCGAAAGTAATAATTGTGACTGTACCGAGGGCAACACCGCATTCCGGCCGGCCAAATCCACTCAATGGATGAAAAAGGCAATCCTATTTTTGCTGATAATGCTGACTTCCAGTGATTCCTACGCGCAGAAAACCAAGAGTTGAGACATGCTTTTTACCAGTCCTAAACTTAAGCCCCTGCTGCTTCTTAGTGGGTTTCTGGCTATTGCCTGCCAGCGAGTACCCACAAGCTCCCAGGCAACTGAGCAGGCGAGCAAGGAAGCAGCTGCCACAGGTGCTACCGCCACGGCGGCCCCCGCTATTTCCCCGTCAGCTTTGCCAACCCTGTGCTGCCCGGCGACTTCCCCGACCCTTCCGTGACGAAAGTGGGCAACACGTATTGGGCTTCGGCCACGTCGTCGAACTGGGGGCCGGCATTTCCGCTGCTTAAGTCCGATAATTTAACCAGCTGGCAATTGGTTGGGCATGTGTTCCCCGATAAGCTGCCGGCTTGGGCCGACTACTATTTCTGGGCTCCGGAAATCACGCAGGAAGGCAACAAAACCTACGTGTTCTACACGGCCCACAAAAAAGGCGGCAACCTCGCCGTGGGCGTGGCCAGCGCCGACCGCCCCGAAGGCCCCTACCGCGACCACGGCCCGCTGGTGAGCCAGGCCGCCGGCTCCATCGATGGCTTTCCGATGCGCGACGAAAAGGGTCAGCTGTGCCTAATCTGGAAAGAAGACGGCAACAGCGTCAATCAGCCCACGCCCATTTGGGCCCAGCCGCTCAACGAAACGCGCACTTCCCTCACGGGCGAGAAAAAGGAGCTGTTTCGCAACACCAAAGCCTGGGAAGGCAACCTCGTGGAAGGCGTGAGCATGGTGCGCTACGGCGACTATTTCTACGCCTTTTATGCCGCCAACGGCTGCTGCGGTCCCGCTTGCACCTACGGCACCGGCGTGGCCCGCGCCAAAAGGCTGCTTGGCCCCTGGGAGAAAAGCCCGCGCAACCCTATCCTCACCGCCACCGAAGCCTGGCGCTGCCCCGGCCACGGCACCGTCACACAGGGCTTCGACGGCCGCTGGTTCCTGCTACACCACGCCTACGCGGCCGGCAGCTTCGAAAACGTGGGCCGCCAGGGTGTGCTCACCGAATTTGCCTGGACCGCCGAAGGCTGGCCCTCCTTCGTAGCCCAACCCAGCGCTCCCGCCCCCAATCCGGCAGCCACCCAGCCCGTAGCCGATGAGTTTACAGGCGCCAAGCTAGGCTTGGACTGGCAGTGGCCCATCGAAGACAAGCCCCAATACGCCCTGCGCGGCGGCCGCCTGCGCCTCACCGCTCACCCCCATAAGGGCGGCGCTGCCCTGGGCCGTCATACCCTCACCGGCAATTATACTGCTTCCACCACCCTACTCATGCCCGCGGCCCTGCCCACCAGCGCCACCGCCGGCATCGCCGCGCACGGCGACCCCAAAAACATGCTGGCCCTCACCGCCGGGGGTGGCAAGCTCCAGCTCTGGGAGCGCCGCGACGGCCAGCAAAAAGTACTAGCCGAAACCGCCCTCCCCGCCACCGCTGCCAAAGCCGTGCAGATGCGCATGCAGGTGAGCGGCGGCAACAGCTACCGCTTCGCCTACAGCACCGACGGCACCACCTGGACCAACCCACTGGCCAACGACGGTGCCATCAGCGGCCAATTCCTGCCGCCCTGGGACCGGGGCGTACGCGTGGGCGTGCTGGCTCAGGGTCCAACCTCGGTCACGGCTTCGTTTGAGCGATTTGCGTTGAGCAGCCAGCTATAGTATAACCTCGTCTTCCAACCAACTCGCCCCCGATGTCAGTCAGGCTTATTGCTTCTCGCATTTTAAGTCCCCGTGCATATATAACTGCACTTTATTGAACGTCATGCTGAGCGCAGTCGAAGCACCTCGACCGCAATACTAACCTCAATCGTCTGTCATGCTGAGGCACGAAGCATCTTATCAGGTTCGAACAATTCGTTCAGCGGCGATAAGATGCTTCCTGCGTCAGCATGACAAGAGGCACGGGCGAGATGCTTCTAGCAGTTCAGCATGAGAACCTTATGTAGGTACGGTTACTTATGACGGAGTACTTAAGAGCAATCGATAATCCCGAAGCTGGTAGGCAGCATCTCTTGCGCTTCCGGACTTCCCAATATCAAAAAGGCCCGCCTAAATAGGCGGGCCTTTTTTCCAAGCATAAGGCAAGAGCAACTGGCTACTTCATGATAACGAAGCGGTTGGTCTTGCTTACACCATTGACGTTCACCCGGTAGAAGTAGGTGCCAGTGGCAAGGTTAGCACCTTTCAGCGCTACCGACTTCACTTCACCGGCTGCTACCTGCCCGTCATAGAGCGTCACTACTTTAGCACCCAGTGCATTGTACACCACCAGTTCTGCGCGGCCTGCATTAGGAGCCGAGAAAGTGATGGTTGCATCGGAGTGAGTGGGGTTCGGGTACACACTGGTGGTCAGGCTAGCTGCGTCCGCTACAGGCTCACCGGTAGCTGTAGCAGCCGCAACACTAGAAGAAGTGCAATTGCTTGTAATCTTCAAGCTGCCTTCGCTACCCGATTGGGTTACACCTCCAATTTGTGTAGCAAATCCGTACGTGCAATCCGACTTCGGCGGCGTTGTCCCTACTATCGATTTCGTGTCATACTTGGCGGAGATGATAATCGTCTCGCCAAGTGTTGCCCCAGTTATGCAGACCTTATACTGGCCGTCAGCAGTCTTGGTAACGGTTTGGGTAGTACCTACTTTGGTGCAGGAACTGCTCCAGGCAATCAACTGGTCCTGTTGAAGTGCGAAGTAACCAGAGGTGCAAGGATTGGTTTGCAATACGTTAACACAGAAACTGGAGCTTGGCGCCGTTATGGTAGCATAGTAGAAGAAGACACCAGGAGTAGCGTTGGTTATTGACTGCCCTTTCTTGGTGAAGCATACTTGCGTCAGCGGCGTTGCCGTCTGGTTCTTGTAGTCGTTGCAAGTAGTCTGCGTTGGGAAGATATGCCCGTAGCAGTTGTTGACCGTGACGGAGGTCGTGGCCGAGTTGGCGCAGGCCGTGGCGGTAGCTGCCACCGCGTAGGTCAGCGTAAAGCTC
The DNA here is from genome assembly GCF_042665855.1 of Hymenobacter humi. NCBI lineage: Bacteria > Pseudomonadati > Bacteroidota > Cytophagia > Cytophagales > Hymenobacteraceae > Hymenobacter > Hymenobacter humi. The sequence goes on from NZ_JBHTEK010000001.1 coordinate 4,104,873, forward strand.
CCTGCATTGCTTGGCGTGAAAGTGAAGCCCGCAGCCACGCTGCCGCTTACGCCCGTGCCGCTCCAGGTGCCGCCCGAGGGCGTGCCGCTCAGGCTGATGGCCGAGCCGCCCACACAGAGTGGGCCGTAGCTGCCCGGCGTGACGGTGGCCAGCGGGTTGACCGTGACGGAGGTCGTGGCCGAGTTGGCGCAGGCCGTGCTGCTCGTGGGCACGGAATAGGTCAGCACGAAGGTGCCCACGCCGGCCGTGGCCGGGTTGAAGGTGAAGCCGTTGGCAATCGAGCCGGTCACCCCGGTGCCGCTCCAGGTGCCGCCCGAGGGCGTGCCGCCCAAGGTCACGGCGGCGTCAGTTGCGCAGTACGGGCCGTAGCTGCCCGGCGTGACGGTGGCCAGCGGGTTGACCGTGACGGAGGTCGTGGCCGAGTTGGCGCAGGCCGTGCTGCTCGTGGGCACGGAATAGGTCAGCACGAAGGTGCCCACGCCGGCCGTGGCCGGGTTGAAGGTGAAGCCGTTGGCAATCGAGCCGGTCACCCCGGTGCCGCTCCAGGTGCCGCCCGAGGGCGTGCCGCCCAAGGTCACGGCGGCGTCAGTTGCGCAGTACGGGCCGTAGCTGCCCGGCGTGACGGTGGCCAGCGGGTTGACCGTGACGGAGGTCGTGGCCGAGTTGGCGCAGGCCGTGCTGCTCGTGGGCACGGAATAGGTCAGCACGAAGGTGCCCACGCCGGCCGTGGCCGGGTTGAAGGTGAAGCCGTTGGCAATCGAGCCGGTCACCCCGGTGCCGCTCCAGGTGCCGCCCGAGGGCGTGCCGCCCAAGGTCACGGCGGCGTCAGTTGCGCAGTACGGGCCGTAGCTGCCCGGCGTGACGGTGGCCAGCGGGTTGACCGTGACGGAGGTCGTGGCCGAGTTGGCGCAGGCCGTGCTGCTCGTGGGCACGGAATAGGTCAGCACGAAGGTGCCCACGCCGGCCGTGGCCGGGTTGAAGGTGAAGCCGTTGGCAATCGAGCCGGTCACCCCGGTGCCGCTCCAGGTGCCGCCCGAGGGCGTGCCGCCCAAGGTCACGGCGGCGTCAGTTGCGCAGTACGGGCCGTAGCTGCCCGGCGTGACGGTGGCCAGCGGGTTGACCGTGACGGAGGTCGTGGCCGAGTTGGCGCAGGCCGTGCTGCTCGTGGGCACGGAATAGGTCAGCACGAAGGTGCCCACGCCGGCCGTGGCCGGGTTGAAGGTGAAGCCGTTGGCAATCGAGCCGGTCACCCCGGTGCCGCTCCAGGTGCCGCCCGAGGGCGTGCCGCCCAAGGTCACGGCGGCGTCAGTTGCGCAGTACGGGCCGTAGCTGCCCGGCGTGACGGTGGCCGTCGATAAGCCTGCCCCTTGGAACTGGCCTGAACTGGTGCAATCCACATAATTGCTTGGGGCCCCTGCCGGTGTTCCAGAAGGGGTTAAGGAGATGTCATAACCACCGCCTAATGCATACGTGGCACAGATGGTAGCCTTAATATCATTCTGCGGAGAAGTACCATTAAGGGTTCCTAACTCAACGTAAAGAGGGTTAGTTGAAAGATTCGAACTAGATTGTGAAGTTACCTGTGCACCGTTGGCGTCATAGGTAGTAACAGTATAAGACGTAGCTTTTGTGGATGCTCCATCTGAAAGCAACCACTTACCTGCACTACCATTGTAATCTGCACACACCGTGTACGTTCCGTCACTGTTGCAAGTAACCCGGTCAGTGCCTGCCTTTTCTAGGGTGCAGGTTGCACCACCACAGCCGTATCTGGCTTTGTAAATCAGGTTGGTACTACTATTAAATGTGCCCCCATCCAAGGGAAACATTGCCAAATAATAGTTAGTAGGCTTCAGGAAGGAGGGGACTTTAATGGTTGACCAGCCATTGCCACTGATACCGCAATCAGCATATACCAGTGTGTTGCAGTTCCCTGACGGAGCGGTCCCTACAGGGTATTTACCCGTGCTGGTGTTGCCGCCAGTTGGCTGGGCATCAGTGCTGTAATAGAGCACCCACCCCACCGTTTGGTTGGTTACAATTTGAAATTGATAGGTCCCTGCCAGCGGACGAATATCATAGTTAAACCAAACAATATCTGTTTGGCCAGCTATAGGACCAGATACATTTGAGCCACGAACTTCAGTCTGCTGGTTGAAGCAACCCGTTTTGTCACCAATTGGGAAAACACCATCATACGTTTTAGCATAAGCTTGTAAACCACTTTCCGTAGAAGCTGCGGAAGCGCAGGCAACAATGCCAAGTGGCGACTTGTCTGACCCCGTTGGATTTGTGGCTTCCCACTTTTGTGTGCTCGTATTATACCGCCAGCCATCCCCAGAATCCCACCTGTGGGCTGTACACGGTGTTCCTGCCGGTATTATTTGTGCTAAGGATGCAAAAGGCAATAGAAAGCTGAAGAATAAAGGCATAAGGAATAGCAGCAAGCTTTTCCCCCTTCTATTATCGACATCTAGCTCTTTTAAGTAATTAGTAGTATGACATGTCGGTTTCATGGTGGTAATATTAAAGCGTGTTTTTTAACGCAGGTATTCCAAACGGCTGCCGAGCAGTAGCACATGAGGCGCATGCTAGATGGCCCGTAGTGCTTAGGTTGCAGAAATCGCGGGACAAAGCCGTCCCGTCCCATAGCTTTCGGCTATAGGGAAAACCCTTAATTAGTGAGGGGGTGGCTGCTCACATGGGCTCTAAGGCGCGCTTAGAAACCAGGCGTGAGCAAACCATGAAAAGCACTCGAATTCGGCTGTGCCGATGCCCCACAGGGCCGTCAATGGTAAGACCACCCGTTGAACGGAGCGGTACACGAGGTCACCGGCTGCGGTCTTCATACCTAGAAGTGAGGCCGCAAGCTTCTTAACTATCCTAATTTAATAGAAAAACTTGCGTAATCATACTTTTTCAATAATTTTTTTACTATTAAAGTATTTGGCAACAATTTAAATACTAATAATCATATAATTTATTAACACAGCATGGGTTCTTATCACCTTATGTTTTAGCTCTATGGACAAATAACTAGTTACGCTTCCCTGAAGCTTTGGCAGATTCACCTTGCCGGGAAAGGGTGACACTCATTATTCCTTGCCAAACGCATCCCCTTCTTAGGCAAGGCGCCGGCAGCGTTAGAGCTAATCTTGCTCAGGCGCGATACTGATGCCGGGCAACCTAATTTGCCGAGCTTGCGCTAAAGCCCACTTCCGTTTCTTCGGCATCAGCGGCCTATGACTACTCCTCTCCTTATCATCCTTATCGGGTTTCTGATATTTCTGGGCCACTACCTGGCTCAGTTATTCGACCGCACCAAGATTCCCGATGTGGTGGGTTTGTTGCTGGTGGGCGTGCTGCTGGGGCCGGTTTTTCACCTCATTGACCCGGCGGCTTTTGGCAAGGGCGGGCGCGTGTTTTCCAACCTGGTGCTGGTGTTCATTCTCTTTGAAAGTGGGCTGGAAGTACGTTTCGAGCAGCTGCGGTCGGCGCTGCGGGGCACCATGGGGCTCACCACCCTCAACTTTGTGGTGACCACGCTGGTAGTGGCTGTGCTGGCTCAACTCTTCGGCGGGCTCGACCTGCTCAGCTCCCTCATTCTGGGCACCATTCTGGGCGGCACTTCTTCGGCGGTGGTCACCACGCTGGTGCGCAAGGTGAACGTGTCGGAGCAGACCTCCACCACGCTGGTCATGGAATCGGCCCTGAGCGACATCTTCACCCTGGCCATTCCCATTGCGCTCATCAGCTTTTACACGGGTTCGTCGTTCAACCTGGTCACCTTGTTCAGCCAGATAGTTTCGTCACTCATTGTGGCGGTGCTGGCTGGGGCCGGCGGCGGCTACCTGTGGTCGGTGCTGCTAAACCAGGTGCCGATGCTGCTCAAAACGCGGTTTTCTACGCCGGCTTTCGTGTTTATTCTCTACGGACTGGTGGAGATGCTCAATTTCAGCGGGCCCATTGCGGTGCTGTTTTTTAGCGTGACACTGGCCAACGTCACGCTGCTGCGCCCGCACACGCTGCGCGAGTACTTCCCCTCGCGTCACGTGGAGCTGACGGCCATGGAAAAAGACTTTTTCGCGGAAATCGTCTTTCTGCTGCGCACGTTCTTTTTCGTGTACGTGGGCATGTCCATCGTGCTCGACAACGGCTACCTCATTGCCCTGGGCGTGGGCATGGCCGTGGTGCTGTTTCTGGTGCGCATTCCGGTGGTGCTGGCCACTGCCGACCGCCAGACGCCGCAGTTCGACGTGGCCGTGATGAGCATCATGATTCCCAAAGGCCTCGGCGCGGCCGTGCTGGCCACCCTGCCCGTGCAGCGGGGCATTCCCACCGGTCCCATTATCCAGACCCTGACGTTCGCCATCATCATGGCCACCACCGTGCTGTGCACCATCTTGTTTTTCTGGTCGAGAAGCGCAAGATTTTGGGCTTTTATGCCCTTTTCTCCGGTCGTAGCCGCCCGGTAGATGCTAGCACCGCCCCTGCTGCTCCCCCAGACTCTGGCACCACGGGCCGCTAGGGCTTATAGCTCAATTTTCAAAAAAGAAGGGCCGGTTGGCGGCGAAAGGAGCTCAACCCTTTCGCCGCCAACCGGCCCTTCTTTACTACCGCTCCGGATTAGGGCAGCGGTGCCGGTGTGGGCACGAAGTCAAACTTGAACTCGACCCGCCGGTTGCGCGACATGTTGGCCGGCGAGGTGTTGGGTGCGGCTGGCTCCGACTCGCCCTTGCCTTCGGTGATAATGCGGCTGGCGTCGACGCCTCGGCTCGTGAAGTATCGTTTCACCGCTTCGGCCCGGCGTTCCGACAGGCCTTGGTTGTACTCGTCGGTGCCGCGGCTGTCGGCGTGGCCCGTGATGCGCAGGCTGTAATCGGCGCTGTCCTTCAGCACCTGCACCATTTTGTTGATGGCCGGGTACGGCCTGCGCTCGATGATGGTGCTGTTGGTTTTGAACCGGATGGGCTTTTCGAGGGCCTTGACTTTGGGGTTCACCACCTTGGGGCAGCCGTTGGCATCCACGCGGGCGCCGGCCGGGGTGTCGGGGCAGCGGTCCAGGCTATCGATGATGCCGTCGCTGTCCTGGTCGACCACCAGGGGGCAGCCGTTGGCGTCTACCTGCGTGCCGGCGGGCGTATCGGGGCACTTGTCGCTCAGGTCGGTTACGCCGTCGTTGTCGGCGTCGGGGCAGCCGCCGAGTGCAGCCTTGCCGGGGGTGTCGGGGCACTTGTCGTCGCCGTCGCGCACGCCGTCGCTGTCACGGTCGGGGCAGCCTTCCAGGGTAGCCAGGCCTTTCTCGGTGGGGCACTTGTCCTGGTAGTCGGGCACGCCGTCGGCGTCGCCGTCGAGGGGCAGCCGTTGGGGTCCACGGCCACGCCGGCGGGCGTGCCGGGGCACTTGTCTTTGCGGTCGGGCACGCCGTCAGCGTCGGTGTCCTTGGGCTTGCCCAGGGCAAAGGTCAGGCCCGCGGTGTGCTGCAGGTAGCGGTCGTCGAAGCTGTTGTCGTCGCGGTTGGGCTCGCCGTCAATGTTGGCCCCGAGCGGAATGTGCTGCCCGGTTTGCAGAAACAGACCGAGGCCTTCGGTGAGCTGGAAGTTGATGCCCGCCGCTCCGAAGGCGTCGAAATACGTGTCGTTGCCGTTGGTGCTACGGCCCCGCACCGAGCCTTCGCGGCTCATGAAGGCCAGGCCCGGGGCCAGCAGCAGATACGGCTGAATGCGGGCCTCTTCCTTCAGCGCCCAGCCGTTGTTGAGCTTGAGCTTGAAGGCCAGATTGGCATTCACCACATTGGTGCTAAAGGTGTTGAGCGGGAACCCGGGCTGGCTGCCTTTCAGCTCCACGTAGCCTAGGTGCAGGCCCAGGTCCAGCCCGGACGTTAGGTAGCGGTTGAGCCCGATTCCGGGCCCGTACTTGTTGTTGTCCCAGAAATCAGAGCCGTAGTTGCCCTTGTACTGGTAGGCGCTGCCGTAGAGGCTGACGGCCGTTTTGCGGTCGGCGTTTTGGGCATAACTGCGCGGGATGGCTGCCATCACGCACAGAAAGAGCCCCAAAGAGGTAAGAAAGTGTCTCATACAAAACCGTTTTTTGGTGATTAGTATGCCCGATTGCCGGACCCAAAAAGGTCCGCACTAGTCAGGATATAGGTATATACTTGGACTTTTCCAGAAGGTTATGGCTGAGATTGTTATAAAAGAAATAGCCGCCCCAGTCCCAAGCAGGCCCCGGGCTTTCGGGCGCATTGATTAACAGTAGGCGCGTTTTGGGCTGTGAAAAGCGGGATAAATGAACCATGCCCCATCGGCCGCTAAAAAGTCGGGCGCGTATAAGAAGCCTTTGCTCCAAAACAGAATGCTTCCCGTGGTGGTCTTGCTTCCAGCTCAACCCGGCTCCCAAAGCATCTGCCGGGCGCTCGGCGGCGAGAGTTTTGGCTGACTAACCTGCGCGGCCCCGGTAGGCCACGGCTTCGCTGCCGAATGGTAGTCAAGCCAGCCACTAGCCCGCCGTTGGTTAAATTACTTCCTTATTCCCTTCTTCCCTTCCCATGGCGATGAATCCCGAACCCGATACGCCGGCCAACCACGACGAGGCCCGACGCAGTTTTCTCAAGCAGTCGTCGCTGCTCACGGCCATGGCGATGGTGCCCGGCCCGGTGGTGCACGCCGCCTCGGCCAACTTTGATGAAAAAGTAGCCGCCGCCTTCGAAAAAGTACCCCTCAAGCTCGAAATCAACGGCAAGAAGTACAAGCTCAAAGTGGAGCCGCGCACCACGCTGCTCGACCTCCTGCGCGAACAGCTCAACCTCACCGGCACCAAAAAGGGCTGCGACTACGGCCAGTGCGGCGCCTGCACCGTGCACGTCGACGGCCAGCGCGTGAACAGCTGCCTGAGCTTCGCGGTGATGCACGACGGCAAGAAAGTCACCACCATCGAGGGCCTGGCCGACGGCGACAAGCTGCATCCCATGCAGGAGGCCTTTGTGAAGCACGACGGCTTCCAGTGCGGCTACTGCACTCCGGGGCAGATTATGTCGGCCGTGGCCTGCGTGCGCGAGGGCCACGCCGACTCAGAAGCCGAAATCCGGGAGTACATGAGCGGCAACATCTGCCGCTGCGGCGCCTACACCAACATTGTGGCGGCCATTCAGGAAGTGAAAAACGGAGGCCAGAAAGTATGAACCAGTTCCAGTACCTCCGCCCCACCAAGCAGCAGGCGGCCATTGAGGCCGTGGCCAAAGACGCCAACGCCAGGTTCATCGCCGGCGGCACCAACCTCGTCGATTTGATGAAGCGCGGCGTGATGGCACCCCAAAAGCTGGTCGACATCAATCGCCTGCCGCTGGCCAAAATTGAGCCGCAGCAGGGCGCCCTGCGCATCGGCGCGCTGGCCCTGAACGCTGCCGTAGCCGACGACCGCCAGGTGCAAGCGCAGCACCCCTGCTGGTGCAGGCCCTCAATGCCGGCGCGTCGGCGCAGCTGCGCAACATGGCCACCGTGGGCGGCAACATGCTGCAGCGCACCCGCTGCCCCTACTTCTACGACACGGCCATGCCCTGCAACAAGCGCGAGCCCGGCACCGGCTGCGGCGCCCTGGAAGGCATCAACCGCATGCATGCCATCTTCGGCTTCTCGGATAAGTGCATTGCCGTGCACCCCTCCGACATGAGCGTGGCGCTGGTGGCCCTGGACGCCACCGTGCTGGTGAGTGGCCCCAAAGGCGACCGCCGCATTCCCTTCGGCGAGCTGCACCGCCTGCCCGGCGACACCCCCGAGAAGGACACCACGCTCGAGCCCGGCGAGCTCATCACCGCCGTGGACGTGCCCAACAGCCCCTTTACCAAGCACGTGAGCTACTACAAGGTGCGCGAGCGCGCCTCCTACGCCTTTGCGCTGGTGTCGGCTGCCGCGGCGCTGGACCTGGACGGCACCACCATCAAGGCCGCGCGGCTGGCCTTTGGGAGTGTGGCCCATAAGCCCTGGCGCCTCACGGCCGCCGAGCAGATGCTGGTGGGCAAGCCGGCCACCGAAGCAACTTTCCGGCAGGCGGCCGCCGTGGCCATGCAAGGCGCCAAAGCCTTCAAGCACAACGAATACAAGCTGAAGCTGGCGCCCAACACCCTTATTCAGGCCCTGAAAACCGCGGCCGCCGCCTGAAAACAGTAGCGCGGACTCTGCGAGTCCGCGTGTGGAGGAACGTTCTTCTACACGCGGACTCGCAGACTCCGCGCTACTGTCCTCGCTATATCTTACTCAGTTATGAAAGAGCCAAATAAGCACATCGGAGCCGGCATGAACCGCGTTGATGGCCGCCTGAAAGTAACCGGCGCGGCCACGTATTCGGCCGAGTACCAGCCTGCCCAACATGAGCTACGCCGTGCTCGTGGGCAGCACCATTGCCAAGGGCCGCATCAAAAGCATTGATACCAAGGCAGCCGCGGGCGCGCCGGGCGTGCTGGCGGTTATCTCGCACCTCAACTCGCCCAAGGTACCGGGCTTCGTGCCCACGGGCAAGGACCCCTCGCAGCCCCAGACCCTGGGCGGGCGGCTGAAGGTGTTCAACGACGACAAGGTGCGCTTCAACGACCAGCCCATTGCGGTGGTGGTGGCCGACACGCTGGAGCGCGCCCGTTTCGCGGCGCGGCTGGTGAAAACGCAGTACGAGCAGGAAAAGCACGAAACCGACATGGCGGTGGGCGTAAAGCAGGGCTTTGTGCCCGCTCAGGCCAAGAAAACCCCAAGTCGGCGGTGGCCGACTACGTGCGCGGCACGGCCGATGCCTACAAAACGGGCGCGTTCAAGCTTGAATCGGAGTACGTGATTCCGACGGAAGTGCACCATCCCATGGAGCTGCAGTCCATTGTGGCGCACTGGGAAGCGCCCGACCGCCTCACCATCTACGACAAGACGCAGGGCACCATGGCCACGCGGCGCGACTTCGCCAAAGAGTGGGGCCTGCCCGAAGCCAACGTGAAGGTCATCGCCACATTCGTGGGCGGTGCCTTCGGCAACGCGCTGCACAGCTGGCCGCACGAGTCGGCGGCCATCATCGCGGCCCGGGTAGTGAACCGCCCCGTGAAGCTGGTGCTCACCCGCGAGCAGATGACGACCATGGTGGGCTACCGCCCCCACACCTGGCAGAAAATCGGGATGAGCGCCACGCCCGACGGTAAAATCACGGCCATCACGCACGAAGCCACGGGACAGACGTCGAGCTACGAGGAGTTCACGGAGTCGACGGTGCAGCAGACGCGCATGATGTACACCGCGCCCAACGTAACCACCCGCTACCGCCTGGCGGCGCTGGACGTGAGCACGCCCATCTGGATGCGCGGCCCCGGTGAGGCCACCGGCGCCTTTGCCCTGGAGTCGGCCATGGACGAAATGGCCCATTTGCTCAACCTCGACCCGATGGAGTTTCGCCTGCGCAACTACACCGACAAGGACCCGGAAAAAGGCCTGCCTTGGTCGAGCAAATTCCTGAAGGAGTGCTACCAGATGGGGGCCGAGCGCATTGGCTGGAGCAAACGCCAGCCCAAGCCCGGCAGCCTGCGCGACGGCGAGTGGCTGGTGGGCTACGGCATGGGCGTGGGCACCTTCGGAGCGCACCGCGGCACCTCCCAGGCCAACGTGCGGCTGCTGCCCAATGGCACGGTGCTGCTGCAAAGCGCCGTGACCGACATCGGCCCCGGCACGGGCACGGCCATGACCCAGATTGCAGCCGACACCCTGGGCCTCTCGCCCGATAAAATCAAATTCGAGTGGGGCAACTCGCAGTACGCGCCAGCGCCCACGCAGGGCGGCTCGGCCATTGTGAACACGGTGGGCCCGGCCGTACAGGATGCTTGTATGGCCCTCAAGGAAAAGCTGCGTACCCTGGCCGGCGCGGGCAACGCGGCCTTCGCGGCAGCTAAAAGAAGACATCGTGTTCGCCGATGGCCACCTGACCCTGGCCGGCAACCCCGCCTCCAAGGCCACTTACGCCGACCTGCTCAAGCAAGCGGATGGCGGCCTGGTTACCGTGGAGTCGAAGCCCGATGGCGACGAGCAGAAGAAGTATTCTATGTACTCGTACTCGGTGCATTTTGTCGAGGTGCGGGTGCATCCGCTCACGGGCGAGGTGCGCGTGAGTAAGCTTGTGTCCTGCGCCGATGCCGGTACCATTGTGAACCAGAAAACGGCCGGCAACCAAATGAAAGGCGGCGCGGTCGGCGGCATCGGCATGGCCCTGATGGAGGCCGCGGTGATGGACGACCGGTTTGGCCGCTACGTCACCAAAGACCTCGCCGACTACCACGTGCCCGTGCACGCCGACGCGCCGGCCGTGGAAGTGTTTTTGTAAACCAGCCCGACCCGCACGTCAACGCGCTGGGCACGAAAGGCATAGGCGAAATCGCCATCATCGGCGTGGCCCCGGCCATTGCCAATGCGGTTTTCAATGCCACCGGCAAGCGCATTCGCGAGCTGCCCATCACCCCCGACAAGCTGATTTAGAGCGCTTTTCGGGATAGTGTAGTGTAGCGCGGACTCTGCGAGTCCGCGCGTTGTTTGGTCCGCATCGCCACGCGCGGACTCGCAGAGTCCACGCTACATTTCTAACAACCGCAAAGCCGCTCCATGTAATGGGGACGGATTCTAGTCTTTACACGCGCAAAGCCCCGGTTCCATAATTGAAACTGGGGCTTTTTGCTTGAGCGGAACGCTGGCGTAGGCGCCATCCTCCCCGACTGTTCAACTGAAAAAGCAGCTGCTTACTCAGCCTGAAACCATTACCGCCGAGCATGGCAAACCAGCTCAACCTTAGCATTTTTTACTGAGCAACTTCACGCAGAATCTCCCAATTTCCAGGCTCGTCGTATAAAAGCCCGTTGATTACAAACCCTAAACCACCCGAAGACGATGAAAACTCTTTCTCATTTCCTGGTAGTCTGCCTGCTGTTGATTGGCACAGCCTGTAGCAGCACCAAGACCGGTGCCAACGCCGATGGCACGGCCGAAAGCGCCGCCATGGGCGCCCGCACGGGCACGGACATGAACCCCACTCCTGCCCCTGATGCCAACGCTGGGGTAGCGCCCAGCGGGGCCGCCGGTACAGGCACCGATGCTTCGACCGACGTAACAGCCTTCATGGCCACATTTGCCACCATGCAGGACCCCGTTTTTCTAATGAATGCGGCCAGCAGCAACATGCTGGAAGTCCGGGCTGGCCAAATGGCTGCCCAGAAAGCCACGCGGCCCGACGTGCGAAAGTTTGCGCAGATGATGGTGAGCCACCATTCCAGCTCAACTCAGGAGGTGAAAGCCGTGGCCATGCCGCTGGGCGTAAAAATGCCGCAAACCATGCTGCCGGTTCACCAGGCCCTGGCCGACCAGCTGATGAATAAGAGCGGCAAGAACTTCGACGAGGCCTACATGGACCTCATGGAAACCGCCCATAAGCTGGACGTTGCCATGTTCGAAGTGAAGAGCAAGGCGGCCGAAAACCCCAGTGTTCAGACATTTGCGGCCAATAACCTGCCCGTCCTGCAATCTCACCTCACGATGGCCAGCGAGCTGGAGAAAAGAGCCGATTAGCCCAGGCCCATGGCCTGGCACGCGCAAAAAGCAAAAGCCCCGTCTCCACTTAGGAAACGGGGCTTTTTATGTAGAGAGCGAGGGATTCGAACCCCCGGAGGTTTGACCCTCAACGGTTTTCAAGACCGCCGCAATCGACCACTCTGCCAGCTCTCTGGGTCAACAACGCTTGCGCTGTGGTATTCAAATCAACAAAAAAGGCTTTTCCCAGCGCAGAAAAAGCCTTTTGTAGAGAAGGGGGATTCGAACCCCCGATACCGTTGCCGGTATAACGGTTTTCGAAACCGTCGCATTCGACCACTCTGCCACCTCTCTAACAGGCTCCCCGAGTGATTGGGGAGTGCAAAAGTAGGAAAGAATGAGGAATGAGAAAGCGGGAATGCGGAATATTTGCAAAATTTCTTCTACCGGCCTCAGCACCAATCCCTAATGCTGCTCGTGGGTTCGCAGGGCGAGCTGCTCCTTCAGCATCTCGCGGCGGCGACCCGTCACGGCGTCCATGCTCACGTTCACCTCGAAGCCGATAATCAAGGTCATGCACACAAACTCGAGCCACACCATAAAGCCCACCAGCGCCCCGATTGAGCCATAAAAGGTGTTGTAGGAATCGAAAATACGGACGTAGAGCGTGAACAGAAACGACACAAGGAAGATGAGCAGCGTGGCCACGATGGCCCCCACCGACAGCAGCGGCCACTTGTCGTGCACGGGCGGCACGAAATAATAAATGACGCACGTAGTACTCAGGAACAGCCCAACCAGGGAGCCGTAGCGGATAAGCGTCAGCACCAAATCGGTGAACCGCTCGGGCACAATCTCATAGAACACCAGCCAGTCCATGAGGTAGGTGCCGAAGAAGATGCCCGCAATGGCCAGCACCAGAATCAAGGACAGCACAAAGGTGAGGGCCGTGGCAATCATGCGCTTGCGTAGGTAGCTGCGGTGCTTAAACCACGGGTACTTCTTCTCGAAGGCGTCGAGCAGGGCCATAATGCCGTTGGAGCTGAGCACTAGCGCCGTGCCGAAACCGAAGGAGAGCAAGCCGCCGTGCGGGATGTTCACAATGTCCTCGATGGTGGAGGCCGTGGCCGCATACAGCTCGCGCGGCATAAAGTCGCTCAGAAACAGCAAGATGTCCACGTTCAGGTTCGGCACGGGGATGTACGGAATGAGCGTGAACAGGAAAATAATGGTCGGGAACAGGGCCACCGTGAGGTTGAAGGCCATGTAGGCCGCCCGCTTTTCCAGGCTGTCGAGGCGCAGGCTCGTGCATGATGCGGTCGAGCACGTCGTACACCGAGGCGTGGCCGCCGGGCAGCCGCAGCCGCTTCAGCCCCACAATCAGCCGCCGGTAGGGCCGCTGTTTGCGCACATCGGGGAAGCGGGCACGTTGGATGGCGGCGGGAGCTTTCAAAGCGGTGGGAACAAGGGCGAAAGGCAAGGTACTCGCAGCACGGGCAAGTGCGTGCTTAAAACACGTGCTGGCCCGTCAAATGTTCATTGGCTACTTCCGGAACGCGGCCGGGGCGGGCGCATCCGGCGGGATGGCGCCGGGCGTGGGCAGCACGGGGCTCTCCAGGTCGTCGTCGGAAAAGTACGGGGCCAGGCGCTCCTGTATGCTCACGGGCATAGTCACGGGCCGGCCGGTGGTGGTTTTCACAAACACCATCAGGGTGTGGCCTTCGGTGAGCAGGTCGCCGGCTTCGTTGTAAATCTCATACTCGAAGAGCACCCGCGTGCCCTCGGGCGGCTGGCGCAGCAGCAGCCGCACGGTGAGCAGGTCGTCGTAGCGCGCGGGCCGGCGAAACCGGGTGCGGATTTCGCCCACCGGCATCCCTACCCCATCCGCCTCCATGTCCTTGTAGTTGATGCCCAGCTTGCGGAAGGCCTCGGTGCGGGCGACTTCAAAAAACGCCGCGTAGTTGCCGTGATAGACGTAGCCCATCTGGTCGGTTTCGGCATAGCGCACGCGGATTTGGATATCGGAGGTAAACATGAGAAAGGTTTAGACCGTTGTGTCGGCACGGTTAGAACGTCATGTCGAGCGCAGCCGAGACATCTTGCGTGCCAACACTAATTAATGGCTACTACCGCTAGCGAGATGTCTCGGCTGCGCTCGACATGACGGGCTGTATTAAGCACTTTACTTAATTCCCGCCCGGGTCAGCGCCGCTTGGTAGCGGCGGGCGTTCATGATGTGGTCGCGCTCGTTGGCGGCGAAGGCGTGATAGCCGCTGAAATCTTCCTTGGCGCAGAAGTAGAGGTAGCTGTTGCTTTCCGGCTTGAGCACAGCATCGATGCTGGTGATGCTGGGCAGGTTGATTGGGCCGGGCGGCAGGCCGTTGTACTTATAGGTGTTGTAAGGCGAGTCCTTCTGCAGGTGCACGTTGAGCACGCGCTTGATGGTGAAGTCGCGGTTGGCGTACACCACGGTGGGGTCGGCCTGTAGCTTCATGCCGCGCTTGAGGCGGTTGAGGTACACGCCCGCGATGCGGGGCCGCTCGTCGGCGTGCTGCTGCTGCTCGGCTTCCACGATGCTGGCGAGGGTGCTCACTTGCGCACGGGAGAGGTTCAGCTTTTCGCGCTGGGCGTCGCGGGCCGGCGTCCAGAACTTCTCGTACTCCTTCTTCATCCGCTTCATTAGGTTGTCGGCGGAGGTGTTCCAGTAGAGCTCGTAGGTGTTCGGGATGAACATGCCGAGCACACTGGTGGTATCGAAGCCCAGGCTGCGGGTGTAGGCGGGGCTGCTCAGCAGGGAGTCGATTTGGCGCGGCTGGGCGTCAATCTGGTTCGAGAGCTTGTCGGCGAGCTCGCGCCGGAGGCGCACGTTGGTGAAGGTGAGCTTGAGCGGCGACTGCAGCCCGGCCTTGAGCACGTTGATGAGCTGGCGGTTGGTGTAGCCGTCCTTGAGCTCGTAGCGGCCGGGCTTCACGTGCTCGGGGTACTTCATCAGCTTGGCCACGAAGTGCAGCGAAAGCTTGTCGACTACCACGCCGGTGGCGTCGATAGTCTTCAGGGCAGCTTTCCAGTCGTCGCCGCGGTGCACGATGACGTAGGTCGGCTTGCCCTTGGTTTCGATGTTAGCGGTGAAGAACACCTGGTAGAAGTAATAAGAAAAGCACACCAGTGCGAGCGTGAAAATGACGCTCACGGTAGCCCACCGCCGGCGGCGTTTCAGGCTTGGTCGCGGTATTCGATGGCCGACTTTTTGGCAGGCTGGGACATGGGAATGAATAAGAGAATCGGGGGAGCAACATCAAAAGTACGAAAGCCGGCAACCGTAGCGCGCAAGCCGGGGTTAGTTGTTTCGTTTCGGCCGGGCGTAGTACCTTGCCCGCGCCTTTCGGCTGGGGGCCGGTAACTCGTTGCGGGCCCCAGCCGTCTATAGCCGGTCATTGCACGCCGTTATTTTTCTATTTCTCAGCTCAATCTATGCCAGCCACCCTCCTCCGCATCCACCCCGAGAATCCACCTCATAGCCGTATTCAGCAAGCAGTTGACGTTTTGCGCAAGGGTGGAGTCATCATCTATCCCACCGATACCGTGTATGGCATCGGCTGTGATGTAACCAATGCCAAGGCCGTGGACAAGGTGTGCCGCATCAAAAAACTTTTCCCCGAGAAGGCCAACCTGAGCTTTATCTGCCACGACCTGTCGCACATCTCCGACTACGCCCACGGCATCACCACGTCGACCTATAAGGTTATCAAAAAGCCCTGCCCGGGCCTTTCACGTTCATCTTCGAAGCCAGCGCCAATGCGCCGCGTTTCGGTGGCACCAAGCGCAAAACGGTCGGCATCCGCGTGCCCGACAACCAGATTATCCTTCAGTTGGTGAAGGAATTGGGCAACCCCATCGTGAGCACATCGGTGCGCGAAGACGAAAACACGCTCGACGAATACGTAACCGACCCCGACCTGATTTTCGAGAAATACCGCCTGCTGGTGGACCTCGTTATCGACGGCGGCTTCGGCGGCAACACCCCCAGCACCATCATCGACTGCACCAACGATGACTTTGAGCTGATTCGCCAGGGCGCTGGGGATATTGAGCAGTATTTGTAAGCGTTAACCTCACCCCTGACCCCCTCTCCAAAAAGAGGGGGCACCTGTCTTGTCCTCGTTTAAATTAAAAGGCCCTTGCATCAGTAGGGGGCTTTTGTGTTGTCGGTAGGCTAAACTTCGGAACTGGTGCCCTCTTTTTTGGAGAGGGGGTCAGGGGTGAGGTTAACGCTTGTGCTTCCAGCGGCGGTGCGTCCACAAGTACTGTTCGGGCGCGGCCTGAATATCCTTTTCCAGCCTCCGGGCGAAGGCCTCCATAATGGGAGCCTCTGTGGGTGGCAGTGGCGAGGTGCCGTCGTATAGCTCTGTGAATTCAAACTCATAGTAGCCGCGGCGCCGGCGCCGAATGCTGACCGAGAGCACGGCGCATTGAAAGCGGGTTGCCAGGCGCTCGGTACTGGTATAGAAGCCGGCATCCTGGTTGAGAAACTGGGTCCAGTAAGGCCGGTCTTCGGGCCCCGCGGCCTGGTCCGACACCAGGCTCAGCAAATGGGCTTCGCCCCGGTGGGCCACCATTTCACGCATCACTTGGCTCATGGGCACCAGGCCTGCGCCCGTGCGGGAGCGCACAAACCGCATAAACTCTTCAAAGAAAGGATTGCTGAGCGGTTTATACACGCCATCGATGGGCGCAGCGAGCCAAAGCGGCCCTGCGGCCAGCACCCATTCCCAGTTGCCGGCGTGCGAGGCCAGCCCAAGCACCGTGCGGCCTTCGGCAAAGTGCCGGTCGGCCACTTCCGGGTTCAGCAGCACCATGCGCTGCTTCAGCTCGGCCCGGGGCATTGCAGGCAGCCGGACTATCTCCACCACTACCTGCGAGAAGTGCCGGTAGAAAGCCTTGCAAATGCGCTGGATTTCGGCTTCCGGCTTTTTAGGAAAAGAGTTGCGCAGGTTTTCAACTACCACCCGCTTGCGGTACGGCACCACGTAGGCCAGCAGCAGGTAAACGCCATCGGCCACTACATACAGAAGCGGCAGGGGCAGGTGCGCCAAAGCCAGCAGCAGCCACCGCAGCGGCACATAGGCCCAGGAATACGGCCGTGTCGCCGTTCTTACTCCGCTCATCGCGGCACGGCGGCGCCGGCCGGCGCGTATTCGCCCGAGCTGCGCTCGCCAATGGCCCGGTGGCCGGCTATCAGCTTTTTGGTACCCGGGCCGCCATATACTTCCACAAACAGCGTGAAAGGCCCATCGGGCAGCGGGCCCATGGGCAGCTGGCCTATGATGGTGGTGGGCCGCCCGGTTTGGGGCGTGAGCGTGGCGTCGGCGTCAGCGGCCGAGCCGTCGGGCGTAGTCAGGTGGTAATGCACGCGCAGAGGCCCTCCGGCGGGCGCGTTGTGCAGCTCCGTGTAGAAAAACAGGTTCTCGGCTCCGCGGGCATAGCCGTTGCCGGGCGTGCGAGTGAGGCGGTAGCCGCCGCGGGCAAAGTTGTCGTCGCCCCCGCTGCGCACGGCGGGCCGGGCCAGCAGCACGATATCGGACAGAAACGGCCCGGCGGGCGCTTCCAGTACCAGGGGCTTTTCCACGGTGGTTTTGCCGCCGGCGCTGCGGTACTGGTCGCGCACGGTGCCGCGCAGGGTGTACTTGCCATCGGGCAGCAGCACGCGCTTGAGGAAGCTCTGCGGGTTTTTGATGGCGATGGTGGTGTCGTTGAGCACCGGGGGCTTCAGGGTGATAATCTCCCGGTAGGCGGGCTTGCCGTCGGCTTTCAGGATTTCCAGGGTCACTGTGGCCGACGACTGGAAGGCCCGGGGGCCCGCTGCCGGTAGGTGAGCGACTGCGTGGGCACGGTCACGTAGATTTCCACCTCGGCGCCTTTCTCTACCTTGTTGAGGTTGCGGAACCGGGCCACGTCGAGCAGAATTTGGGGCGGGCCCGCTTGAGCCACTGGCACAATGGCCCACGAAAGCACGAAGGCAGTAATTAGTAGGAAGAAACGCATGGCACAAAAGTAAGGAGTTGAAGGCGGGCCCTGCCCGCAGCCCGTTCTTTACCGAAAATCCGTGCCATCCGCCAATTATCCCCGCTCCTGCCGTGATTATCCTTACCGAACTTCATTACCACCCGCCGGCTGCCCTGTTTGCCGAGCTGCTCCGGGCCGACGGCATTTTGCTGGAAGCCCACGAGCACTACCGCAAGCAAACGTACCGCAACCGCTGCCTCATCCGCACGGCCCAGGGCGTGCAGCCGCTCACGGTGCCGGTTATCGACGGCAACCGGGCCGAAAAAGTGAAATCTTCGGCCATCGAAATCGATTACCGTCAGAATTGGATTCACCGGCACTGGCGCACCCTGCAAACCGCCTACGGCAATAGTCCTTATTTTGAGTATTATGCCGACTATTTGCACGATATTTACGTAGGCAAGCCTGCTCTGCTTTTTGACCTAAACCTGCAATTCCTCCGGTTACTGCTGCGCTGTTTTCGACTGACCCTGCCCCTCCACCTCACCGACGAATACCTGCCCCACAACTCCGCGCAACCTTCTTTGCAAAAATTCGGTCTTCCTAGTGCCCAGCCTGCTCCTGGCCGACCGGCGCGACTGGCTGACACCCAAAGGCCACGCAAATGCGGCAGAACCTGACAGTCCGGCAGCCCCTCCCGTGGTGCGGCCGTACCCCCAAGTGTTTGGCCCAGGTTTTGAGCCTGGGCTAAGTGTCCTGGACCTGTTGTTTTCGCAGGGTCCGGCGGCCGGTGCCTTTTTGCTGTAATCTGTATTTATTACAGCAACCCGCAAATTGTGCCGACGTTAAATTAAGTACTTACGTGCCGTAACCGGCCCGAACCTTCGCCCGAGCCAGCTTGTTTTCAAGCAACATCGGCCCAACCCGTTTTGCGTGTATTACTCCCGACGCGGGGCTATTTGATTTTTTTACTACGTTTATTGGCATGGAAGCTAAATTCTCAAACCGCGTCAAAGAGGTTATTTCCCTCAGTCGGGAAGAGGCCATCCGTCTCGGCCACGACTATATCGGTACCGAGCACTTGCTGCTCGGCATGATTCGCGAAGCGGAGGGCACTGCTCTTGGGCTCTTGCGCAAGCTGGGCGTGAGCATCGACGAGCTCAAGTTTTCGCTGGAGCAGGCCACGCGCAACACCGCGACCCAGGGCACCAGCATCACCGGCTCGATTCCGCTCACGAAGCAGACCGAGAAGGTGTTGAAAATAACCTATTTGGAGGCTAAAATCTTCAAGTCCGAAATCATCGGCACCGAACACCTGCTGTTGTCCATTCTGCGGGACGAGGACAACATTTCCTCTCAAATTCTCTCCAAGTTTAACGTGAACTACGAAACTGTGCGCGACTCGCTGGATTACCATGGTAACGCCTCGCCGAGTCCCAAAGCCGGCCCCGATACCGACGACGACGACAACGACAAGCTGTTTGGCTCGTCGGGCCCCGGCGGACGCGGCAGCTCCGGCAGCGCTTCGGCCAAGAAGCCGGGCGAAAAATCGCGCACCCCGGTGCTCGACAACTTCGGCCGCGACCTCACCAAGCTGGCCGAAGACGACAAGCTCGACCCCATTGTGGGCCGCGAAAAAGAAATTGAGCGCGTGGCCCAGATTCTGAGCCGCCGCAAAAAGAACAACCCCATCCTCATTGGTGAGCCCGGCGTGGGCAAAACGGCCATTGCCGAAGGCCTCGCCCTGCGCATTATCCAGAAGAAGGTGAGCCGCGTGCTCTTCAACAAGCGCGTGGTGACGCTGGACTTGGCTTCGCTAGTGGCTGGTACCAAGTACCGCGGCCAGTTCGAAGAGCGCATGAAGGCCGTGATGAACGAGCTGGAGAAGTCGCCCGATGTGATTCTGTTCATCGACGAGCCTGCACACCATTGTGGGCGCTGGCGGTGCTTCGGGCTCGCTCGACGCTTCCAACATGTTCAAGCCGGCTTTGGCCCGGGGCGAGATTCAATGCATCGGCGCTACCACGCTGGACGAGTACCGCCAGTACATCGAGAAAGATGGTGCTTTGGCCCGTCGTTTCCAGATGGTGATGGTGGACCCCACCACGCCCGAGGAGACCATCGAAATCCTGCACAACATCAAGGACAAGTATCAGGACCACCACCACGTGGTGTACACCGACAAGGCCATTGAGCAGTGCGTGATGCTGAGCGACCGCTACATGAGCGACCGTTTCCTGCCGGACAAGGCCATCGACATTCTCGACGAAGCCGGTGCCCGTGTGCACATCAACAACATCGTGGTGCCCGAGGACATTCTCACGCTCGAAGAGCAGATTGAGAACATCAAGGGCGAGAAAAACCGCGTGGTGAAATCGCAGAAATACGAGGAGGCCGCCAAGCTCCGCGACACCGAGAAGAAACTTCTGGACCAACTTGAAGCCGCCAAAAAAGGGTGGGAAGAGGAGACCAAGAAGAAGCGCTACACGGTGAAAGAGGAGAACGTGGCCGAGGTTATCGCCATGATGACCGGCATCCCCGTTTCGCGCGTGGCTCAGAACGAAAGCCAGAAGCTGCTCAATATGAACGAGGAGCTGCAGGGCAAGGTAATCGGGCAGGAAAAAGCCATCAAGCAGCTCGTGAAAGCTATTCAGCGCACACGGGTGGGTTTGAAGGACCCCAAGAAGCCAATTGGTTCGTTCGTATTCCTCGGCCCAACGGGCGTGGGTAAGACGGAGCTGGCCAAGGTGCTCGCTACCTACCTCTTCGACAAGGAAGATGCGCTGGTGCGCGTCGATATGTCGGAGTACATGGAGAAATTCAGTGTATCGCGCCTGGTGGGCGCGCCTCCCGGCTACGTGGGCTACGAAGAGGGCGGCCAGCTAACGGAGAAAATCCGCCGCAAGCCATACTCGGTAATCCTGCTCGACGAGATTGAGAAGGCGCACCCGGACGTGTACAACCTGCTGCTGCAAGTGCTGGACGATGGCATCCTGACCGACGGCCTGGGCCGCAAGGTGGACTTCCGGAACACCATCATCATCATGACCTCGAACATCGGGGCGCGTGACCTGCAGGACTTCGGCGCCGGTATCGGCTTCGGCACGAAGGCCCGCCAGGACAACATGGACGAGCTGACCAAGGGCACCATCACCAACGCCCTGAAGAAGACGTTCTCGCCCGAATTCCTCAACCGTTTGGACGACGTTATCGTCTTCAACTCGTTGGAGAAAAAGGACATCCACAAAATCATCGACATCAGCCTCAGCAAGCTCCTCTCGCGGGTGCAGGCCCTGGGCTACCGTGTTGAGCTGACCGAAAAGGCCAAGGATTTTGTGGCCGACAAAGGCTACGACCCGAAGTACGGTGCCCGGCCCCTGAACCGCGCCATTCAGAAGTACATCGAAGACCCAATTGCCGAGGAAATCCTCAAAGCCCAAGTGGTGCACGGCGACGTCATCACGGCCGACTATGTGGATGGTGCTGAGGAGCCTGGTGTTCAGTGTAACCAAGAGCGGCGAGGACCAGAACCTCGCCAGCGACGAGCGCCCGGCCGAAACGCCGGAAGCGCCCGACACGGACGCGAAGAAGTAATCAAGTAGAAAATGCATGAGAACGGCTGGTTTCCGAAAGGGAGCCAGCCGTTTTTGCTTTACATTGGTGCTGCTGTTATCTATTTTAATTCATAACCGATGTCTAAACCGCTTACTAACCTGCTGGCCTTAGCCTTATTGATTGCAATTCCTGCCACTGTTGTGGCCCAAGACCAAAAGCCTGAGCTGCCCTACAACGCCAAGCTGGTGGTGCGCCAGCCCGAGGTTGGGCTGGGGAGTCCATCCTTTGTGCCCTCGCCGCAGGTCCGGGGCATGAAGTCCCTGGCCGATGGCACCGTCTACTGGGTTTCGTCTGACAACCGGCAACTGCTGGCGTATCAGGGCAACCGGCTGGCTTGGAAAACCGACGTGGTAGCCGCCTGCTCCACTATTATTGGGCAGCCAAAAATCCGGAAAGTGGTGTTGAGCTCCAAAACGATTTTCGTCACGGTAGGAGACCGCACGTTTGCCGAGGTAAATGCCGATACCGGCAAAGTATCCAAGAGCGACGTGCAACGCGATTAACTGACACGCGCCTTCCTCTTGAGCTCGCAGTAGGCCTTGGTTAGAATCAGCAGTTGTGCTTACCCCGCTTCCTTGGGCTCGAATGCTGCCCTTCCAAAATTTGAAATACCTCTAACTCACTCGTCATGAATTTTGTGCAAAGAGCCGTTCTAACCAGTGCCGGTGCCGCACTCGCTAGCAGCGCACTGGGCCAAGGAGCTCCGGTAGCCCCCATCAAGCCCAAGGTCTTTACCAACTTCGGCATCACGCGCACCGATAATTACTACTGGCTGAACCAGCCCACCGACCCGGAGGTGCTCAAGTACCTCAACGCCGAAAACGCTTATTACGACAAGCAGATGGCGGCCACAAAAGCCACGCAGCAAAAGCTGGTGGCCGAAATCAAAGGCCGCATCAAGCAGGAAGATGCCTCGGTGCCGTACCGCGACAACGGCTATTACTACTATTCCCGCTTCGAGCCCGGGGCCGAGTACCCGGTGTATTGCCGCAAGAAAGGCAGCACCATCGAAGCAGAAGAAGTCCTGCTCGATGCCAATGAAATGGGGGCGGGCCGGTCTTATTTCCAAATCGGCGATTGGGCGGTGAGCGATAATAACCAGCTGCTGGCCTACACCGCGGACACTGTGAGCCGCCGTCTATACACGCTACGGTTCAAAAACTTAGCTACCGGCAAGCTCTACCCCGAGCGCATTGCCAACACGGGCGGCGAAGTGGTGTGGGCAGCCGATAACAAGACGGTTTTCTACACCAAAAAGGACGTGACCACGCTGCTGCCCTACCAGGTGTACCGGCACACGCTGGGCACCGACCCCAAGGCCGACGCGTTGATTTTTGAGGAGCGCGACAACACCTTCAACGTGCACGTGAGACGCTCGAAATCCAAGAAATTCATTGGCATTGAGATGGTGAGCTCGCTCTCATCGGAATACCGCTACCTGGACGCCGCCACGCCCACGGGCCAGTTTAAGACTTTCCTGGGCCGCGAGAAAAACCACCTCTACAACGTGGAGCACCTCGGCGACAAGTTCTACGTGCGCACCAACTGGCAGGCCCCCAATTACCGCCTGATGGTGACGCCCGTGGCCAACACCGCCAAAACCGCCTGGCAGGACGCGCTGACCCGGCACCCGGAAATTTTCCTCGACAACTTCGACTTGTTCCGCGACTACCTCGTGCTCAACGAGCGCAAAGGCGGCCTGCGCCAGTTGCGCGTGGTGAGCTGGAAAGACAAGCAGGAACACTACCTGCAGTTTGACGAGCCGGCCTACACCGCCACCATCGGCATCAACGCCGAGCAGGACACGCCCCTGCTGCGCTACAACTACACCTCGCTGGCCACGCCGCCCTCGGTATTCGAGTATGATATGAGCACGCGCACCAGCAAGCTGCTCAAGGAGCAGCCCGTGCTGGGAGGCTTCAACAAGCGGGACTACGTGACGGAGCGGGTGTTTGTGAAGTCGCGCGACAAGGTCTTCATCCCCATGTCCATCGTGTATAAGAAGGGCACGAAGCTGGATGGCACTGCCCCACTGCTACAATACGCCTACGGCTCCTACGGCTTCTCGCAGGACCCCACCTTCAGCGCGGCGCGCCTGAGCTTGCTCAACCGCGGGTTTATCTACGTGCTCTGCAACATTCGCGGCGGCCAGGAAATGGGCCGGCAGTGGTTTGAAAACGGCCGCATGCTGAACAAGAAAAACAGCTTCAACGACTTTATCGACTGCTCCATTTACCTCACCAAGCCGCAGGAGTCGCCCGTGGCGGGGGCTAAAACCAAGGTGCAGTACACCGCTCCCGACAAGCTGTTTGCCATGGGTGGCAGCGCCGGCGGCCTGCTCATGGGCGCCGTGATGAACATGCGGCCCGACCTCTACAAGGGCGTGATTGCGGCCGTGCCGTTCGTAGACGTGGTGACTACCATGTCGGACCCCAGCATCCCGCTCACCACCAGCGAGTACGACCAGTGGGGCAACCCCGCCGACGAGGAGTATTTCAAGTACATGCTCTCCTACTCGCCTTACGACAACGTAAAGGCCCAGGCTTATCCCAATACCCTGGTTACCACCGGCCTCCACGATTCGCAGGTGCAGTACTTTGAGCCGGCCAAGTGGGTAGCCAAGCTGCGCGCCATGAAGACTGACAAGAACCTACTCCTGATGCACACCGACATGAGCGCCGGCCACGGCGGCGCCTCCGGCCGCTTTAAGTCCATCGACGATACAGCGCGGCAGTACGCATTTATGCTCATGCTGCTGGGTAAGAACCTGTAGGCCATTTTAAGAACCTCGTCAAAAGTCATGCAGAGCGGAACCTCACCCCCGGCCCCTCTCCAAAAGAGAGGGGAGCCACGGCATAAGTTTTAGCTCAATTTTAAGCAAAAAGGTCCGGCTCAATTGAGCTGGGCCTTTTTCTGTTTTATTGAATCGACGTCAGGCACCCCTCTCTTTTGGAGAGGGGCCGGGGTGAGGTTCCTTTGGCTGCGCGCCGCAAGTCGTTCTGCTATTTAAACCTTCTCATAACGCGACGGTAATTCCCCTGTAACCTACCTTTGGCTTCCCACTCCCGCGCTCCATTCTCACCAGCGCGCTTACCCTGACTCATGCCCGACCCGCACGCTCACGCCCACCTTTCCAAAACCGAACTGCTGGCCCGTAAAAACGAAGAAGCCCTGCTCGGCGGTGGCCAGGCCCGCATCGATTCCCAGCATCAAAAAGGCAAGCTCACCGCCCGCGAACGGGTTGATTTGCTGATGGACGAAGGCTCGTTCGAAGAAATTGGCAAGTTTGTGATGCACCGGGCCAAAGACTTTGGCCTCGATAAAGAGCACTACCTCGGCGACGGGGTGGTGACCGGCTACGGCACCGTAAACGGCCGTTTGGTGTACGTTTTCTCCCAGGACTTTACCGTGTTTGGTGGCTCGCTCAGCGAAACCCACGCCGAGAAAATCGTTAAAATCATGGACCTGGCCATGAAGAACGGCGCCCCGGTTATTGGGCTAAACGACTCGGGTGGTGCGCGCATTCAGGAAGGCGTGGTGAGCCTGGGCGGCTACGCCGACATCTTTTATAAGAATACCCTGGCTTCGGGTGTGGTGCCGCAGCTCTCGGCCATCATGGGGCCGTGCGCGGGCGGCGCGGTGTACTCGCCGGCCATCACCGACTTCATTCTGATGGTGGAAAACACGAGCTACATGTTCGTGACCGGCCCCAACGTTGTGAAGACCGTGACCCACGAGGAAGTAACCAGCGAAGAGCTGGGCGGCGCCAGCACCCACTCGGCCAAAAGCGGCGTCACGCACTTCGCCTGCGCCAACGAAGTAGCCTGCATCACGCACCTCAAGCAGCTGTTGAGCTATATGCCGCAGAACTGCGAGGAAACTGCGCCGGCTCAACCCTACGACGCCAGCAGCGACGAAAGCCGCCCCGTGCTCGACAAGCTGATTCCCGACAATGCCAACCAGCCCTACGACATGCGCGAGGTGATTGAGGGCATCATCGACGCCAATTCCTTCCTCGAAGTCCACCAGAATTTCGCCGAAAACATTGTGGTGGGCTTTGCCCGCCTGGCCGGCCGCAGCATCGGCATTGTGGGCAACCAGCCCGCGGTGCTGGCCGGCGTGCTCGACATCAATGCCAGCACCAAAGCTGCCCGCTTCGTACGCTTCTGCGACTCGTTCAACATCCCGTTGCTAGTGCTCGAGGACGTGCCCGGCTTCCTGCCCGGCACCGACCAGGAGTGGCGCGGCATCATCACCAACGGCGCCAAGCTGCTCTACGCTTTCTGCGAAGCCACCGTGCCGCGCATCACCGTCATCACCCGCAAAGCCTACGGCGGGGCGTACGACGTGATGAACTCCAAGCACATCGGCGCCGATATGAACTACGCATGGCCCACCGCCGAAATCGCCGTGATGGGCGCCAAGGGCGCGGCCGAAATTATCTTCAAGCGCGAAATCGCCACCGCCGAAGACCCTGCCGCCAAGCTGCAGGAGAAGGTAGACGAGTACCAGGAGAAATTTGCTACGCCCTACCGCGCCGCCCACCGTGGCTTCGTAGATGAGGTGATTTTGCCCTCGCAAACCCGGCAGAAGCTCATCCGCGCTTTCAAGATGCTGGAGAATAAAGTCGACACCATGCCTCGTAAGAAGCACGGCAACATTCCACTGTAATTTCTTTTCGCACAGAGTAAAAGGAGGTAAAAGGAGTCACACAGAGCTTTTTATTTCTACTCAGTGAAACTCCTTTACCTCTCCTAACTCTGTGCGAAACAACTCCACTACCATGCGTCCCGAGTCCTTCAAGTTCCTCCAAACCTACCTCAACAACCCCTCGCCCACCGGCTTCGAAAAAGAAGGCCAGAAACTGTGGCTGGAGTACATCAAGCCGTACATCGACGAGTACTTCGTGGACACCTACGGCACGGTGGTGGGCGTTATTAACCCCAAAGCGAAGTACAAGGTGGTCATCGAAGCGCACGCCGATGAGATTTCCTATTTCGTGAATTACATCACCAAAGAAGGCTACTTATACCTGCGGCGCAACGGCGGCTCTGACCCCCTGGTGGCCCCCAGCAAGCGGGTGAACATCTTCGGCGAAAAAGGCATTGTGAAAGCCGTGTTCGGCTGGCCCGCCATTCACGTGCGCAAGGTGGAGCAGGACAAGGCGCCCACCATCGAAACCGTGTTTCTGGACTGCGGGGCTAGTAGCGCCGAGGAGGTGGAGGAGATGGGCGTGCACGTGGGTTCCGTGGTCACGTTCGAAGACGAGTTTACCGTGCTCAACGATAAGTTCTACGTGGGCCGGGCGCTCGACAACCGCGTGGGCGGCTTCATGATAGCCGAGGTGGCGCGCATGCTGAAGGAGAACAAGAAAAAGCTGCCCTTCGGCCTGTACATTGTGAATGCGGTGCAGGAGGAAATTGGGCTGCGCGGCGCCGAGATGGTGGCCCACCGCATCAACCCCGACGTGGCCATCATCACCGACGTGACACACGACAGCCAGTCGCCGATGTATGAGAAGAAGACCGCAGGCGACATTTCCTGCGGCAAAGGCCCGGTGATTACCTACGGCCCAGCCGTGCAAAACCAGCCTGCGCGACCTAATCATCGACACCGCCAAAAAGAGCGACATTCCCTTCCAGCGTGCCGCTGCCACCCGCGCCACCGGCACCGATACCGATGCCTTCGCTTACTCCGGCTCGGGCGTCGCTTCGGCCCTGATTTCGCTGCCGCTCAAGTACATGCACACCACGGTGGAGACCGTGCACAAGGACGACGTGGAAAGCGTGACCCGCTTGATTTACGAGACGCTGCTGCGCCTCGAAGACGGCCACGATTTCCGGTATTTTAGCTAAATCTGTAATCGAATTAAACGTCTGTCATCCTGAGCAGAGCGAAGGACCTTATCACCTTAGAACAGTAATCGTTCAGCGTTGATAAGGTCCTTCGCTCTGCTCAGGATGACAGTTTTTTTTATGCAATTGCTGGTTTTTATATGCAGCTTCCCCCGACTCCCTCCTTGCCCCTCACCGTTACCGACCAGTTAGGGCGGCGGGTGGCCGTGCCGTTTCCGCCGCAGCGCATCGTCTCCCTCGTTCCGTCGCAAACCGAGCCTGCTGTTTGATTTAGGGCTGGGAGAAAAGGTGGTGGGCGTCACTAAATTCTGCATTCACCCAGCCCAAGCCCGCAACCAAGCCGCTGTAATTGGGGGAACGAAGAACTTCGATTTCGAAAAGATTGCCGCTTTAAAGCCAGATTTAATCATCGGCAACAAGGAAGAAAACTACCAGCCCGGTATCGAGCAACTTGCCGCCAACTACCCCGTGTGGCTGAGCGACATCAGTAACTTGCCCGAGGCGCTGGATATGATTCGACGCGTCGGCTTTATTGCGGGCGCCAAGGACAAAGCAGAGGCAATGGCGACAGAGATTAACGCCTCGTTTGCGGCACTAGCTGAACTTGAGCCAAAAGTACCAGCGGAGTATTTCATCTGGAAACAGCCCTATATGGCAGCGGCCAGCGGCACGTTTATCGACGACATGCTGCAGCGGGCGGGCTTTGCCAACGTCTTCGCTGGCTTGAGCCGCTACCCGGAAATTACCCCCGAGCAGCTGGCTGCCGCCGCGCCCCAACGCATTTTCTTATCTTCGGAGCCCTACCCTTTCGGGGAAAAGCACCTGGCCGAATTTCAAGCCATCTGCCCGGGAGCTAGGGTTGAAATTGTCGACGGTGAGCTATTCAGTTGGTACGGCAGCCGGCTCCAGAAATCCGCAGCTTATTTCAGCCAGCTTCGGTAACGGTGAAGCCAGCTTTTGCCAACTCATTCCAGAACTGTGGGTAAGACTTTTTTACCACCAGCGGCTCCTCCACGGTGAGGGGCCCCAGCAGCGCCAGCGGTGCAAAGGCCATGGCCATGCGGTGGTCGTGGTAGGTCGCCACGGACTGCCCCTTGACGGCAAACCCGCTTGACTCCGCCCGGAAGCGGCCGTCTCCCAGGTCCTGCAAGTCGCCGCCGAATTTTGCCAGCTCGGTTTGCAGGGCGGCAATGCGGTCGGTTTCCTTGATGCGCAGGCTTTCGAGCCCGGTCATTTCTACGGGAATACCGCGGGCGGCCGCGACCACCGCCACAGTTTGGGCCAGGTCCGGGCAATCGGTGAAGTCGAACGACAAGGGCGCCACACTTTCAGCAGCAGGCACTTGCTTGAGCTGAATGCCATCGGGCAAGAACGCAGTTTCGACTCCGAAAGGCGCCATCATGGCCACGATGGCCTGGTCGCCCTGCAGCGACTGCTGGCGCAAGCCCGGCAAGGTAATTTCTGAGCCGGCGGGCGCCAACGCCACCAGTGAATACCAGTAGCTGGCGGCCGACCAATCGGACTCCACCGTGTAGTCGGTGGGCCGGTATGCACCAGCTTCTACCAGCAGCGTATCCCCATCAGCAGTAACGTTAGCCCCGAAAAGCTGCATCAGCGCCACCGTCATGTTGATGTAGGGACGTGAGCCGATGTGGCCCGTGAGGCGCAGGCGCAGGCCGCCGGGCAGGCGTGGCCCCACCATCAGCAGCGCCGAAATGTATTGGCTGCTGATGTCGCCGCGCACAGCCAGCTCGGTTGGGCCAGAGCTAGTGCCGCCTACGGCCTTGAATCCTGCCAATTCTAGTGGCGGGTAACCGTCATGGTTCAGGTAGCTAATGCTGGCTCCGGCTTGGCGCAAGGCATCGACGAGCACGCCGATGGGCCGCTCCTGCATGCGGGCCGTGCCGGTGAGTTGGCCCCGCCAGTTGGCAACGGCGAGGTAAGCCGTAAGAAAGCGCATCACCGTGCCGGCGTCTTCGGCGTTGAGCACGGACGTATTGGGGGCAGCGGCCAGCAGCCGGCTCATCGCTGCGTGTCGTGGGCATCGGAGAGGTTGCCCAGCGTGCCGCCGCCGGCCAGGGCCTGCAGAATTAGGGCGCGGTTGGCTTCGCTTTTGGAAGCCGGGAGCTGGGCAGTGCCGCGCAGCGGGCCGCCGGGCCAGGTAAGGTGAAGGGAAGCGTTAATGGCCAAAGGATTGTAGCGGTTATAAGGAGTAGCGGCTTTTACAGCCGATGGTAGTAGCGCAGCGATTCGGCGATTTCGGCCACCGTCACCGGCTGGTCGTAAACCCCGTTGCCGATGCCGTTGAGCAGGGTGCAGTTGATGGTGCTGCCCGCGTTTTTCTTGTCTTGCAGCGCCAGCTCGGCGATGGCCGGCATTTCGAGGCCCACCAAGGTCAGCTTATCGAACACCGAAAACACGAAGGTTTCGATTTTGTCGAGCCTCGTCGGCGCTGAGCAGGCCGCGCTGCACCGAGAGCCAGCTTTCGCACACTAGCCCTGCGGCCACGGCCTCGCCGTGCAGGGCCTCCCGGCCGGGCTGGTTGAGCAGGTAGCTTTCGAGGGCATGTCCCACCGTGTGGCCAAAGTTGAGCAGCTTGCGCGGGCCGCTTTCCAGGGGGTCCTGGGCCACGATGCGCTGCTTGAGCGCCACCGATTCGCGGATGATGGGCGTCCAGTCGTCGGTGAGCCAGCCCAGGCGGCGGTGCTGCTCGAAGGCCGCGGCGTCGGCAATAAGCCAATGCTTGAGTACCTCGGCGTAGCCGGACTTGAGCTGGCGCGGGTCGAGGGTTTGCAGAAACTCCGGCTCAATAAACACGCCGGCCGGCGCCTGAAACACGCCGAGCCTGGTTTTTGTAGCCTTGGAAATCGACGCCCGTTTTGCCGCCCACGCTGGCGTCTACCTGCGCCAGCAGCGTGGTGGGCACTTGCGCAAACCGGATGCCGCGCTTGTAGAGCGCCGCCGCAAAGCCGCCCAAATCCGTGACTACGCCCCCGCCCAGGTTCACGAGCACAGCGTGGCGGTCGGCGCGCTGCTCGGTGAGCGTGCACCATACGGTGTTGCAGCTTTCGAGGGTCTTGTATTCTTCGCCGGCCGGAATTTCGATGAGGCAATAGTCGGGCGGCAGGTGCTTTTCCAGCAAGGGCAGGCACAGGCGCGCAGTGTTGCCATCGGCCAGCACAAACACCCGGGTCACGGCCGGGCGACTCAGCATTTCGGCCAGGGCCGGCAGGGCTTCGGGCCCGATAAAAACGGAACTATCCATGGGGCAAAAGTCAGGAGAAAAAATGGCTGGGCCGTTAACCCATTGCGCAACTTTCCGGTGGTGCGGCCGGTCAGGTGGAAATAAGACACACTTTTTCAGAGTTACCGCACATTTTATGAACTCCTTACTCCGTTCCTTCCTAGTAGTGCTGCTGTCTGTCGGCCTGCTGCAAGGCTGCAAAAAGACTCCGACTCTCCTACCGGCCTCGCGGGTACCTGGAAGCTTACTGACCGACAGTGCTACTGCCCCAGAACGCCCGTGCCCAACGAAATGGTGGTTTTCACAAATACCGAATTCACGTTTTACCGGGAAGGCCAAAGAACCGTCTATGGCAACTACACCTACGGCACGGGGAGCATATGCGGAATCAGCACTTCGGTTCCCGTGATACGCTTCGCCTACGTAAACGCCAATTCGACACTACAGGCAGCTAAGGCAACCGTGACTGGCAACACTCTGGTGCTGGACTACGGCGGCCCCTGCGATGCTCCCATCAATACTTACAAGCGCGTCTTTTAGACTCGCACCCGGAATTACAGCCCCGGCCCGATATGCGTAATTCCGTCTACCTGCGGCCGGCCGTTTAGCACCTCCGTCTGCTTGCGGATGCTTTCGATGTGAATGAGTTTGTATAGCTCGGCCACAAACTTCTCGTTCACGTTCAGCTTGCCGGCCCATTCGGAGCGGGTGTTGAAGATTTCCTGCCAGCGGTCGAATTGCAGGATTTTGACGTTGTTTTCCTTCTTGTATTCGGCCAGCTCTTCCACTAGGGCCATGCGCCGGGCCAGGGCTTCCACAATCTCGCGGTCGGCTACGTCCATTTTCTGGCGCAGCTCCTCGGCTTTGTTGAGGTAGTCGGCGTTGTTGGAGGAGCGGTAACGGTACTTCAGCTCGTTAAGGATTTCGCCCAGGCGCGCGGGGGTCACCTGCTGCTCGGCGTCGCTCAGGGCGTGGTCCGGGTCGGGGTGGGTTTCGATAATGAGGCCGTCGTAGTCCAGGTCCAGGGCTTTCTGGGAAATGGGCAGCAGCAGGTCGCGCCGCCCGCCAATGTGGCTGGGGTCGCAGATGAGCGGGATGTGCGGTAAGCGCGTTTTTAGCTCAATTGGCAAAATCCAGGTGGGCGCGTTGCGGTAGCGGCTGGGCGCAAACGTGCTGAACCCGCGGTGAATGGCCGCCAAATCGTTAATGCCCGCACGCTCCATTCGCTCCAGGGCGCCGGCCCATAGCGCCACATCAGGGTTCACGGGGTTTTTCACCATCACGGGCACCCCGGTACCGGCCAGGGCATCGGCCAACTCCTGCACCGCAAAGGGATTCACGGTGGTGCGCGCCCCAATCCAGAGCACGTCGATGCCGTGGCGCAGGGCTTCTTCCACGTGGCGCGGCGTGGCCACTTCGATGGCGGTCGGGAGGCCGGTTTCGGCCTTTACGCGCTGCAGCCAGGGCAGCGCCACGGCGCCCATGCCCTCAAACGAGCCCGGCCGGGTACGCGGCTTCCAGATGCCCGCCCGAAACAGATCAATTTTGTCTAGGGCCTTCAACCCGTGCGCCGTGGCCATTACCTGCTCTTCGGTTTCGGCCGAGCACGGGCCGGCAATGAGCAGGGGCTGGCCTTTCTGGGCTAGTATCTTGGTAAAGAACGTATCAGCAACAGCGGGCATTTCGGTATCGAACAAATGGAGGTGCATTCTCGGGCGCTGCCGAAAAGCTGAACAAACGTAACTCGTTTCCCCGAAACGTTGTTTACCGGTTACCTTCGTTCACCCACTCTGTTTCGCCCCAATTCCCACCCTTCAGTTGCCCAACATGTCCCCTGCTTCCCCCGCCCAGGCCCCGCCCATTTCCTTCGACGACACCCGCGTGGCCTTCGCCTCCAAGTCGGACGGCCAGCTGCGCAAAGTCTACGCGCTGTTTGCGGCCATGAACAACGGCAGCCTCGTGAAGACCGGCAGCGGCCTGATGAAGACGGCGCTAAAATGGGGCATTCCGGGCACCAAGTTCCTAATCAAACACTCCATCTTCGAGCAATTTTGCGGCGGCGAAACCATTGCCGAGTGCCGCGCCGTGACCGAAGAGTTGGGCAAGTACAACATCGGCACCATCCTCGACTACTCGGTGGAAGGCGAAGGCAGCGACCAGAGCTACGACCGCACCCGCGACGAAATCCTGGCCACCATCGACGAGGCCCACCGCTCCAAGCACATTCCCTTCTCGGTGTTCAAGGTAACGGGCGTGGCCAACGTGGCCATTCTCGAGAAGATTCAAGCAGGCCGCCTGCTCACCGCTGCCGAAGAAGCCGCCCATGCCCGCGCCGTGGCCCGGGTAGAAGCCCTCTGCGCCCGCGCCCACCAGCACGGCGTGCGCCTGTTTGTCGATGCCGAAGAAAGCTGGTTTCAGCACACCATCGACCAACTCACTTACGACATGATGGCCAAATACAACCGCGAAACGGCCATCGTCTGGAACACCTACCAGCTCTACCGCCACGACCGGCTTGACGCCCTGAAAGCCGCCCACGACGCCGCGGCCGAAGCCGGCTACTTCATCGGGGCCAAGCTGGTGCGCGGTGCCTACATGGAAAAAGAAGCCCGCGTGGCCAAACAGCGCGGCTACCAAAACCCCATCAACCCCACCAAGCACGCCACCGACGAGCTTTACGACGAGGCCCTGCGCTACTGCGTGGCCCACATCGACCGCATCAGCATCTGTGCCGGCACGCATAACGAGGCCGCCTCGCTGCTGCTCACCCAGCTCATGCAGCAGGCCGGCCTGGCTCCCGGCGACCCGCGCGTATGGTTTGCCCAGCTCTACGGCATGAGCGACAACCTCACGTACAACTTGGCCAACGCCGGCTACAACACCGCCAAATACCTGCCCTACGGCCCCGTAGACGCCGTGATGCCCTACCTCCTGCGCCGGGCCGACGAAAACACGGCCATTGCGGGCCAGAGCAGCCGCGAGTTTCTGCTTATCCAGAAAGAAATCCGCCGTCGCCAGGGGCGTTAAGCCACGCAAAGCAGGCTGTACTACGCACCAGTATTTCAGGTTCCCGAGCGCGGGGGACGATTGAGCTGGCTCCTGCATCGCGACATTTCGGAACGATTATGGCAGGAAACAGGCCTTTAGGGCTTGAATTATCTAATTAAGACCGCCTGAAGCAGCAGTGTCTTCTGGTTTAAATTCGCTAATTTTCAGCCCCAAAACGGTTTTTGCTTACCTAGATACCCCACCATGATTGGTCGTATTCGCACGTACTTAATTCGATATTCCCGGCTACAAACCGGCACGGTGAGCTACCTCACCCTGGTACAGGAAGCGGAATTGGGGTTAAATCTGGAGATATCACACGAAAAATCCCGGCTCAACGAGATGCTGGCCGAAATCTCCATGGCTGAGCACGAAGACGGCCGCCCGCCCCTGAGCTGCCTGGTGAAAGTGCAGGGTTCTAAAGGCCAGGGCGACAACTTCTACAAGCTCTGCGAGAAGATGGGCATGGGCGAATGGCGCAGCCTCAAGCAGAACGAGGACTTTTTGAAAGACCTGATTCGCGAGTGCCGCGAATTCTGGCAGGACGAAAGCAACTTCCAGAAGTACGCCTAAACGCTTAGCCCAACTTGGGCAATTAAGTAGCAGGTGGAAGCTGCTAGCGTGAGAAAGTAGAAAGGGATGGGAAACCAGCGGTGTGTAACCTCTACCGGGGTGCTCCCGTTAAGGACATCAACCAGCCGATAGGTTGGCTTACATTTCCACCTTTCCACATCTTTCACCATGAATACCAACGATCCCAACAACCCGCAGAACACTGGTACTGGCTCAGGCTCTAACTATGGCACCCAGAACACGGGTACCGGTATGGGCAACAGCACCGGCCTGAGCAACGAAGGCACCAGCTACAACGCTGGCACCGGCTCTACCAGCGGCACGGGCGTAACCAATAGCTCAGGTGCCGGCGCAACCGACGGCGATGACTTTAGCGCAACTGCTAAAGGTGCTGCCGCTGCTGGCACTGCTGGTGCCGTAGTAGGCCGCGCCATCGACGGCGTGCAGAATACTGCCGACCATGCTGCTCACGCCGTGACCGGCCAGCCGTATGACTCGAGCCGTGGCACGAACATGACCGGCATGTTCCGTGACCGCCAGAGCGCTGAGAAGGCTTATCAGTCGCTCTCGTCGCGTGGCTACGGCAAAGAAGATGTCAACGTGTTGATGTCGGACGAAACCCGCAAAACCCACTTTGGCGACCATACTGCCCACACCGACCTCGGCGATAAGGCCATGGAAGGCGCTGGCGTAGGTTCGGCCATTGGCGGCACGGCCGGTGCTATCATTGGCGCCATTGCGGCCATTGGTACTTCAGTAGCCCTGCCCGGCCTGGGCCTGATTATCGCTGGTCCCTTGGCAGCCGCTCTGGCTGGCGCCGGTGCCGGTGGCCTCACAGGTGGCCTGGTAGGCGCCCTGGTAGGCTCGGGCATCCCCGAGGAGCACGCTGCTGAATACGAGCGCGGCATCAAAGAAGGCGGCATCGTGATGGGCGTGAAGCCCCGCAACGAAGAAGACGCCCGTTTCTTCGAAGAGGAGTTCCGCCGCCACCAAGGCGACAAGATTTACAAGTACTAATATTGCCCCCCAGGCTTCGGCCTAACAAGTAAAAAAAGCCTTTCCCATCCGGGAAAGGCTTTTTTGTTGCAACATATGGTCGTGGCAGCTGGTCTATAAGACGTGGCCGGTAACCGTTGGCAAAACGGGGCACTTATTTCACCCGCCAGGGCGTTTTCACCGTAGAGAATGAGGCGCCGCGGTGCCTCAGGCTTTCCGTACATTTGATTTCCATCCCCGTTTTATTTTATTGCCAATGTCAATTCCCCGCTTGAAAGTCGGACTGTATGCCTTTTTGGTAGCAGCCGTGTTCGTTCTGGCATCTTACCGGTTGTTCCGCCGGGCCGACTCGGCCGTGCCGACTAAAGACCAGGTGCTGATTGGCCTGATGATGCAGGGCCTTTCGTCCCAGCACTACCAGCCCGAAAAAATTGACGACACCTTCTCGAAGCGGGTGTTTGACTTGTACCTCAAAAACCTGGACTTCCGCAAGCAGTTCCTGCTGGCCAGCGACGTCGAGCAATTGCGCCGCTACCAGACCCAAATCGACGAGCAGGTGAAACGGGGCTCGCACGAGTTTCTGGACCTGAGCACCAAGCTGATATCCGAGCGCACCAAGGAGATGCAGGGCCTGTACCGCGAAATCCTGGCCAAGCCCTTCGATTTTACGGCGGAGGAAACCTTCCAGACCGACTTCGAGAAAGCGGCTTTCCCGGCCGATAAAGCAGCCCAGCGCGAGCTGTGGCGCAAGCTGCTGAAGTACGAAACCCTCACGCGCGTATCGGAGATGATGGAAGCGCAGGATAAAGCCAAAGAGGCTAAGCCCAGCACCGCCACCGCCGCGCCTAATGCGGTCAATACCGAGGCGCCTACCGCAGCGGAACCCGTGCGCACGCCCGCCCAGATGGAAGCCGAAGCCCGCAAGCGCGTGCTCAAATACTACGACGACCAGTTTGCGGACCTCAACGACATCGACGCCAACGAGCGCCTGGCCACCTACGCCAACACCATTGCCAATACCTACGACCCCCACACCGAATACTTCGCGCCCAAGGCCAAGGAGGATTTCGACTACGAAATGACCGGCCGCTTTGAGGGCATTGGGGCCACGCTGCGCGAGAAAGAAGGCTTGATTTACATCGAAGAAATCATGCCCGGCTCGGCTTCGGCCCGGCAGGGCGACCTGAAAAAGGGCGACGCCATTCTGCGGGTAGCCCAGGGCGCGGCCGAACCTGTGAGCATCGAAGGCTGGCGCACGGCCAAAGCCGTGACGCTAATCCGGGGTAAAAAGGGCTCCGAAGTACGCCTCACGGTGAAGAAGCCCGACGGCAGCACGAAGGTGGTGCCCATCATCCGCGACGTTGTGGTAGTGGACGAGAAGTATGCCCAGTCGTCTGTCATTAACGACAACGGCCAGAAAATCGGCTACCTGCGCCTGCCGGGCTTCTACGCCGACTTCAACGACAACGGCGGCCGGAGCTCGTCGGATGACGTGAAGAAGGAACTGGCCAAGCTCAACCAGGAAGGCGTAAAAGGCGTGATTTTGGATTTGCGCTTCAACGGCGGTGGTTCGCTCGGCGATGCTGTCTCGATGGCCGGCTTGTTTATGGAAAGCGGCCCTATGGTGCAGGTGCGCGACGGCCAGGGCCGCACGCAGGTGCTCACCGACAACGACCCCCGTGTGCAGTACAGCGGCCCGCTGGTGGTGCTGGTGAACAAGTACAGCGCCTCGGCCTCGGAGATTCTGGCCGCAGCCGTGCAGGACTACCACCGCGGCGTGGTGATGGGCTCTACCAGCACCTACGGCAAGGGCACCGTGCAGCGCATCTTCGACTTGGATGAAGCCCTGCCTACCGAGCTGAACAGCGTAAAGCCCATTGGCTCGCTCAAGCTTACCACTCAGAAATTCTACCGGGTGAACGGTGGCTCAACCCAGTTCAAGGGCGTGGTGTCGGACATCGTGGTACCCGACCTGTATTCTTACCTCGACCAGGGCGAGAAGGAGTCGGACTACCCCTGAAGTGGGATGAGATTCAACCAGCGCGCTACCGTGCCTGGAACGGGGCCCCTGCCATCGACAAGCTGCGCGCCAACAGCAAAGCCCGCGTGGCAGCTAACCCGAGCTTCAAGGTGATGGACGAAATGGTAAAGAGCATGCGCAAGCGCAAGGATGAGACGGTGGTGTCGCTTAAGCTGAGTGCTTACCGCGCCGAGCAGCAGCAATCCAAGGCCATTTCGGACCGCTATGAGGCTGCTCAGAAAACCACCACTGGTCTGGATATTGCCCCCTGACAGCCGATGTACGGGCCCTGGGCGGCGACACGGTCAAGATTAACCGGGCCACGCGCATTACCAAGGGCCTGAAAAAGGACATCACCATCAGCGAGGCGGTAGCCGTGATTAAGGACGAACTGAAGTAAAAGCACTGCAACCTTTAATTGGCTCAATTTTAAGCCATTATTGCCCGAATAGCAACCTTAGCCAAAAGCCCCTGCACCATCTGGTACAGGGGCTTTTTTGGCACCTTTTTGGCATGACAACTAAATTAGTAAACAGCTAGTGTTAAAGCATTAGCTCAATTTACAATATTTCTAATCTAAGTGTCTGTAAATCAATTCACTAATAACTTAGAATATTTGACAAAAAAATTAGTAATCAGGCAACTAAAATCCTGCCGATTGCTGTTTACTTAGCATGAAGACTACAGAGGAAACCCGCATCATCCCGCTCATTCCGCCGGTAGAAGCTGCCGGTGACGAGCAACAGCAGAAGCTAGCTGATGAGACCTGGCGCAAATCCATTCCAGCGCAGGTTTTCCTCAACTACTTCTTTGCCATCAACTATCACATTCAAGAGAACGACGACGTGCTCGGCGGGCTCCAGAACCTGCCCTTCTTCCGCAGCCACACGGCGGAGCTGAACGACGCCGACGTAGCCACGCTCACCAAGCTTCTGCACACCGGAGCACGGAGTACGCGCTGCGGGCCACGGCCGAGCTGGGCGACGACAATTTCCTGCGCAACGCCCTGCACTGGACGTTCCCGCAGGCCTACCACGCCATCCTCTCGGGCTTGCAGGCCTTCCTATACACCACGGGGGTGCGCTCGAACAACGGTCAGTTGATTCGCCGCGAGGTGGGGCGGCTCGTAGTGAAGAATGCCTATCCGCGGCCGGTGTCGTTTTACGCGGCTGGCGCATACGGCGACTTCAGCATTCACCGCTTGCCGTTGGCGGGCTATAAGGCCGGGCTGCACATTGCCAGCAAGGAGATTGATGCTCAGGCTCAGATTGGGCAGTTCCTGCGCACCACGCGCAAGATGAAGGCCCAGTGGACCCGCGCGCAAGTGCAGGCCAACCCCAACACGGCCATCCGCAGCCAGAAGACGGGCCGCCCGCTGGATAAGTGGACGGCGGCGCACTGGCAGCAGATTACGTGGCGCTTGGGCTACACCACCATCTTCGACCTGCTGGGCCGCCTGCGCATCTCGCAGACCAGCCGCGAGATTGAGCGCTACGTGGAAGCCGACATCGACTTCCGCCTGTTCCATGCCTCGCTGCTGAACATCGTGAGCTACCTCAACGGTGTGCACGAAACGTACGTGGCCAAGGCCCTCGGGCTGGAGCGCTACCGCCGCCTGGTGGCCGAGCTGCCCGTGCACCTGCAGGCAGGCTTTGTGGAAGACCGGTTGCGCACCCGCGTGGAGCCGGTGCTGGCCCCCACGCCGCCCACGGCGCCGGCTATTGCTGCCGAAGGCCAGCAATTCCGTCTGGCCGCCTAGACCACGGATTAGCTCGGATTTAAACGGATTTCACGGATTTTGTGAACGATAAGCCTTTAGTGGCTAACGCCGCCCTTAATAGGGGCGGCGTTTTTCGTTGGCTACTTTTGTAAAATCATTTTTTACCTCATCCCCCGGTTAACGCGGTAAGACGCCCTTTGAACATTTTGCTTCGCAAAAGCTGGGTCAAAGCGCCGTCCACAAAATCCGTGCAATCCGTTTAAATCCGAAAAATCAGTGATTCACTTAAGCGAACAGGAACTACAGCGCCGCCACAAACTCGAAGAACTGGAAAAGCTGGGCATTGAAGCGTACCCGTCGGAACTGTTCGACGTGACGTTTTACGCCAAGGAAATTCAGGACAACTACCACCCCGAGCTCAACAACTTCCAGGAAGTGACCCTGGCCGGGCGCCTGATGTCGCAGCGGGTGATGGGCAAAGCCTCGTTCGCCGAGCTGATGGATACTTCGGGCCGCATTCAGCTGTACGTAAACCGCGACGAAATC
Source organism: Hymenobacter humi (assembly GCF_042665855.1). Classification (NCBI taxonomy): domain Bacteria; kingdom Pseudomonadati; phylum Bacteroidota; class Cytophagia; order Cytophagales; family Hymenobacteraceae; genus Hymenobacter; species Hymenobacter humi. The sequence goes on from NZ_JBHTEK010000001.1 coordinate 4,144,027, forward strand.
TGCCCCGGCGAAGACAAGGAGCTGTACAACGTGGTGTTCAAGAAGCTGCTCGACCTGGGAGACTTTATCGGCGTGAAAGGCCGCGTGTTTAAGACGCAGGTGGGCGAGACGTCCATCCACGTGACGGAGCTGAAGCTGCTGGCCAAAGCCCTGCGCCCGCTGCCCGTAGTGAAGGAGAAGATTGACGAAGCCACCGGCGAGAAAGTAACCTACGACGCCTTCACCGACCCCGAGCAGCGCTACCGCCAGCGCTACGTGGACCTGGTTGTGAACCCCAGCGTACGCGACACCTTCATTAAGCGTACCCAACTGGTGCAGTCGATGCGGAATTTCCTCAACGACAAAGGCTACCTGGAAGTGGAAACGCCGATTCTGCAGCCGCTGTACGGCGGCGCGGCGGCCCGCCCCTTCAAGACGCACCACAACACGCTCGACATGGAGCTGTACCTGCGCATTGCCAATGAACTGTACCTCAAGCGCCTCATCGTGGGCGGCTTCGATGGCGTGTACGAGTTCAGCAAGGACTTCCGCAACGAGGGCATGTCGCGGTTTCACAACCCGGAGTTCACCCAGATGGAGCTCTACGTGGCCTACAAGGACTACGCCTGGATGATGGACCTGGTGGAGGAAATGGTAGAGCGCGTGGCCATGGCCCTGCACGGCCAGACCGAGGTGCAGGTGGGCAACAACCTCATCAACTTCCAGCGGCCGTGGCAGCGCTACACCATGTTCGAGGCCATTGAGAAGTACACAGGCAAGGCCATCGGCGAGATGGACGAGGCCCAGCGCGCAACGGCCCAGGAGCTGCACGTGCACCTGGACCCCAGCATGGGAAAGGCCAAAATCATCGACGAAATCTTCGGCGAGCACGTGGAGCCCAAGCTGATTCAGCCCACTTTCATCACCGACTACCCGGTGGAAATGTCGCCGCTGGCCAAGAAGCACCGCGACCGACCCGGCATGGTGGAGCGGTTCGAGGCCATCTGCAACGGCAAGGAAATCTGCAACGCCTTCTCCGAGCCTCAACGACCCCATCGACCAGCGCAAGCGCTTCGAAGACCAGCTGGAGCTGGGCAAGCGCGGCGACACCGAGGCCATGGTGCTCGACGAGGACTTCCTCCGCGCCCTGGAGTACGGCATGCCGCCCACGGCCGGCCTGGGCATCGGCATCGACCGTCTGAGCATGATTATGACCAACTCGCACTCCATTCAGGACGTGCTGTTCTTCCCGCAGATGAAGCCCGAGAACGTGCAGCAGGCCAAGCAGGAGACGAAAGAGTAAATCAATTCGCCTGTCATCCTGAGCTTGCGAAGGACCTTCTCACCGCTGAACAACTGGCAGTAAATCAACTACTGCAAGCGTGACAAGGTCCTTCGCAAGCTCAGGATGACAGGCGTGTGAGAATAGCTGAAAATCGAAAAGCCCCACACGAAATGTCGTGCGGGGCTTTTCTTTTATAACCGTCTTACCCTTCAAACCGCTGTTCTTAACAGAAGCTTGCGATGGACACGTCTGATTTTACTATTGAGCTGTTTAACCAATCTCGATAGAAGCTCCTACGGTCGGCAATTTTACTGGTAAAAATTAACGGCCTTCTTTCAAGGCGATTATATACGATTTTACGGGAAAGCGCCAGGGTGGGTTACAATTCGAAAAGAAATTTTTTGCTTTTTTTCGTCCCGTCTGATGGAGCTTACATGGGGCCCCGGTGGCGGGCATCGTCTCCGAAACCGTCGTAGTCGGGGTCGTCGTTAATGGTGTTGGCGGTAGAAATGTTGCTGCCCAGGCCTTGCAGCAGGCGGTCGGCGGCTTCTTTGTCTTCGCTCACGGCCGCATCGGGGTTGGTGTGGCCGGCGGGGCTGCCCTGGGCTTTGGCGAGGGTGTCTTTCACCAGCTTGCTGAGGTCGTCGCCCCACTTGGTGGCCGAGCGGCGCAGGCCCGAGCGGGTTTCCTCGCCGGTTTCGGGGGCCAGCAGCAGGCCGGCTACAATGCCCGCGGTGGCGCCAGCCAGCAGCGAGAGGATGACTTTGCCTTTGTCGTCTTTCATGACATATAGGAAAATAAGGGTGTTTGCGGTGTAATACGTAACGGGAAAAGCGGCCAGTTGTTAGCTCAATTTGAAAAAGCTACTGCCCTGCCCCGTGCCGGAGAAATTGAGCTAAACGCCGCACAAAAAAGCCCCACACCTTGCGGCGCGGGGCTTATTAGTAAGAGGCTGACGCCGACTTACAAGTCGTTCAGCATTTTGGTGATTTCGGCTTTGCCTTTGCCAAGCTTCTCTTGCAGGCGGCCTACTAGCTGGTCGCCCTGGCCTTCGGCGTAGGTCAGGTCTTCGTCGGTGAGCTGGGCGTACTGCGCTTTCAGCTTGCCTTTGGCCTCGTCCCAGTTGCCTTTGATTTTGAGGCTGCTGCCGGGCAGGGTCACACCGAGGTCTTCGAGTTTGCCGGCGTATTCTTTGAATTTAGCTTCGAGGTCGGAACCAAGTTTAGAAGCCTGCTCGCCGAGCCTGGCCGCTGTATTTGGTGGCAACGCCTTTCCAGTTCTCACGGGTGGCCGTGCCTTTGTCGGGAGCCAATAGCATACCGGCAATGATGCCAGCGCCGGCACCAGCGAGTGCAGCTAAGAGAATTTTGCCGGCGTTGTTGTCTTCTTCGTGGTACGACATGGTAATGGTAATGAGGGTGAATGAGGGTGAAGAGTTTTGCAGAGAAAGCGCAAAGTCAAATTCAAAAATAGATATTTTGAGTTGCGGCTGCGTTTGGTCTGGCAGACTATACGCATGGCAACGCAGGGGGTTGAGTTGGCTAATAAAATTTTGTCCTGAAGGTCGTTCCCGACAGTCATTTTCCCGAAGGCCTGTTTGAATGGTCCGGCGTAGCTTCGCCCCGGTTCCTTTCCTGCCTGCTCATGAAAACGCTCCCCTTTCTCCTGGTGGCCCTGTGGCTGGGCCCTGCGTGCCAACGCCAGACCACGCCATCCACCACGGCGGTGGGCACCGCGGCCTGCATCGACCCCAAAAAGGTGAACCCCGACGCCATCTGCACCATGCAGTACGAGCCCGTGTGCGGCTGCGACGGCAAAACCTACTCCAATGCCTGCGTGGCCGACAATGCCGGCGTGCTCACCTACACCAAAGGCCCCTGCCCGGAGGCCAAGCCCAAATAACCCGGTTCCCTTAATGCCCGCCAAAGCCCGCTACCGCGACTTCTGCCACTCGGCGCCCGACGTGCCGGTGTTTGCCCAGGCGTGGTATCTGGATGCCTGCGCCACCGGCGGCGACTGGGACGTGGTGCTGGCCCACGACCAGGAGCGCATTGTGGCTGCGCTGCCCTACTTCTACAAGCAGAAAGGCCCGTTTCGGTACGTGACCATGCCGCCCTTCGTGAAGATGCTGGGGCCGTACCTCCTGCCCGAGTACCGCGGGTGCTGAAAAAGGAGCACGCGCTGCTGGAGGAGCTGATAAAGCAGCTGCCCGACTTTGCGGCATTCAAGCAGAACTTCTACCCCACCGCCACCAACTGGCTGCCGTTTTATTGGCTCAACTACCGCCAAACCACTTACTACACCTACCGGCTCAACGGCCTGCACCAACTCTCGCTGATTGAGGACGGCCTCAACCGCAACATTCGGCGCAACATTCAGAAGGCGCAGCAGGCTGGTGCGGGTGGTGCACCATTTCCCGGCCGAGCGGTTTTATCAGCTCAATAAAATGAGTTTCGACCGCCAGGCTTGCCCATGCCGTACTCGTTGGCTCAATTTGAGCAGCACGACGCTGCCCTGGCCGCCAATGGCTCCCGGCAGATGTTCTTCGCCGTGGATGCCCAGGACCGCATTCACTCAGCTGCTTATCTCATCTGGGACCAGCAAGCAGCCTACTACCACCTTTCCGGCGACGACCCGGCCCTGCGTGAGAGCGGCGCGGGCATCCTGCTCATCTGGGAAGCCATTCGCTACGCCAGCGAGGTGCTGGGCTTGGCGTGCTTCGACTTCGAGGGCAGCATGCTGCCGGCTGTGGAGCGCATCCGGGTGCAGTTTGGAGCCGTGCAAACGCCGTATTCCTTTGTCTGGAAATACAATTCGCGCGCTTTCGAGTTACTGGAGAAGTTCAAGCCGTAAGAACATCAAAAAACTCCCCTCCTTTTTTAAGGAGGGGATGTTCGAGCTTTAGCTCGGACGGGGGTGGTTGAGTCGTTGAACGATGGGCGAACAAGGATTACTGCGCCGTTCTGCTGCCAGTCGTTCGGGTGTCGTTCAAAGACTTCACCACCCCAGTTGCCGCGGGCGCGGCAACGTCCCCTCCTTAAAAAAGGAGGGGAGTTTTTTGTTCTGACTTCCCAAACTCTCACTTCTCAATAATCCTCACATCATGGCTGAAAAACGCTACGTTCTCAACCCCTCCCCTTTTGTAGTACCCACCACCGACGGCAAGCTCATTGAAGAGCATGTGGGCGGGGCCAGCACCGGTACTTCGGCGTATAGTTTGGCGCACATGGTGGCGCCCCCGCACTGGAGCGAGCCGCACCAGACGCCCAGCTTCGACGAAATCACAATTGTGGTGCGCGGCCGGAAGCGGTTTGAAATCGATGGCGACGTGGTTGAGCTGCAGGCCGGGCAGGCCTTGCTGATAAAGGGCGGGGCCCGGGTGCGGTACTCCAATCCGTTTGAGGAAGAGTGCGAGTACTGGTCGATTTGCGTGCCGGCGTTCAGCCCCGACACCGTGAACCGGGAAGAGGAGTAGCGCCATGCCAGGCGAAACCAACCTGACACGCCTGTTGGCTAGCATGCAGCCGGTGCTGAACGCGGGCGAATACGTGTTCTGCACGACCCGGGCGGGAACGTCTGTGCCGGCTGAATTGGTGTTGGGCTCGTTCCGCGAAGCCGAAGGCCTCACCCTGATTCTGGCCCGGAAAACGGCCGATGCTCATGGGTTAATCTACGACTATGTATCGGCTTGGCTGACGCTGAACGTGCATTCGTCGCTGGCCGCCGTGGGGCTGACGGCGGCCGTAGCCGGGGCCCTGGCGCGGGAAAACATCAGCTGCAACGTGGTGGCCGCTTATTTCCACGACCACCTGTTTGTGGCTCAGGCCGATGCTCAACGAGCATTGGCGGCGCTGCAGACCTTGTCCGCCGAAGCAGGTGGGCAAGCCTCATAATTGAGCCGGCGAATAACGCCAACTCTCCCGTCCACATTTCGCACCTAATCAGTACATTTAGCTCCATGGACCAACGCATCATCAACCTCTTCGACGAGTACACCCACGCTCCACTTACCCGCAAGGAGTTTCTGGACCGGCTGGCCAAGCTGGCGGGCGGCACGGCCCTGGCCATTGCCGCGCTTTCGGTGCTGGAACCGGGCTATGCTCAGGCTGCTACCGTCGCGCCCGAAGCCGATAAGCTGGTGGCTGAGGAAGTGAGCTGGATGGGCGACGGTGCGACCATGCGCGGCTACCTGGTGCACCCCAAGGGTCGCAAGAAACGCGGGGCCGTGGTGGTGATTCACGAAAACCGGGGCCTGACGCCCCACATCAAGGACGTGACGCGTCGGGTGGCACAGGCCGGGTACCTGGCTCTGGGAGTGGATGCGCTTTCCCCTTCGGCGGCACGCCCGCCGATGAGGACAAGGGCCGCGAGCTAATCGGCCACTCGACAAAACCAAAAACCTGAACAACTACCTCAAGGCCCTGGAATACCTGCGCTCCCGGCCCGACTGCAACGGCCGCACCGGCGCCGTGGGCTTCTGCTGGGGCGGGGCCATGGCCAACCAGGCTGGCCGTGCACGACCCCAGGCTCGACGCTGCGGTGGCGTACTACGGCGGGCAGCCCAAGGCCGAAGACGTTCCACAAATCAAGGCGGCCCTGATGCTGCACTACGGCGGCCTCGACGAGCGGGTAAATGCCGGTATTCCGGCCTACGAAGCGGCTTTGAAGGCAGCCGGCACCAAGTACGAGCTCTACGTGTACGAAGGCGCTAACCACGCTTTCAACAACGACACTTCACCGGCGCGCTACAATCCGGCAGTGGCTAAATTGGCCTGGGAGCGCACGTTACGACTTTTCAAGGAAAAACTAGGGTAAAGCGGTTACAAAGCGGCATCTTTGCAGCGTCCATCCGCCGTTCATGCCGAGTAAGAAGCTACCCGTTTTACTTGCTGCGTTGTTGCTCAAAGCCACAAGTAGCCTGGCCCAAAGCCCCGCCACTCCCCCGCCCCGCGACCCCGACTATCAGCAGGTGAGCGTGGAGGTTCCCCGGTCGATATCCCTGATTACGGACGTGGCCAAGGTGCTGCTTTCCCGCGATGCGAACAAGGACAAGGTGCAGGACCTGATAGACCGGCGCCGGGCCCGCTCGCAGAAAGGCGACCAAAGCATCATCATCACGGTTCCAAAAACAAGCTCACCAAAACGCTGGGCCTGGTTGACTGACCTTTCCAGCAGCTTTGAAACGGGCTAGCTCAATAATCAGCTTCATAAAAAATCCCGGCCGAAAGCTATTCGGCCGGGATTTTTTATGGAGCCAACGGGCAATGCTATTGTGCCGGCTTGACCGGCGTTGGCAGAGTCTTGCGGGGCAGCTTCTGGTCGCGCATGGCGGCGTCGTACGCGAAAGAGGCGACCACTACCGAGGCCTGCTTGAGGTCGTCGGCAATGAGGCGGTCGTAGGTGTCCTGGTTGGTGTGGTGGGTTTGGGGGAAGTAGTCGAGGCCGTCCTGAATGAACTGGAAGCCGGGCAGGCCCACGGCGTCAAAGGCAATGTGGTCGGTGCTGCCGGTGTTGCGCAGCGTGACGGTGCTGGCGCCCAGGTCAGCAAATGGCTTGAGCCACTGCGAGAAGATGGGCGCTACGGCCTCGTTGCCCTGGGCGTAGATGCCACGGATTTTGCCGCCGCCGTTGTCGAGGTTGAAGTAGGCGGCCAGCTTCTCGTGCTCGGGCTTGAGCTGCATGGTGGCGGGGTCGGCAAAGTGGTTTTTCACGTAGTTGCGCGAGCCGTGCAGGCCCTGCTCCTCCTCGCCCCATAGCGCAACGCGGATGGTGCGGCGCGGCTTCAGGCCCGTGGCCTTGAGGATGCGCACGGCTTCCATCATCACGGCGCAGCCGGCGGCGTTGTCGGTGGCGCCGGTGGCGGCGTGCCAGGAGTCGATGTGGGCGCCAAGCATCACCACTTCGCTTTTCAGCTTGCGGTCGGTGCCGGGGATTTCGGCCACCACGTTGTAGCCTTTCAGGTCCTGGGTCTGGAAGCGGGTTTTGGTTTCCATCTCCACTTCCACCGGAATACCGGCGTCCACCAGCCGAATCAGGCGGAGCTGGTCTTCGATGGTCATTTCGATTTCGGGCAGCGCGGGCTTGGCGTCGGCGGCGTAGGGCGCGCCGTTGGTGGTGTTGAAGGTGCCGTAGATGCCGCCGCGGGCGCTGAGCACGGCAGCCGCGCCTTCGCTAATCAGCATTTCGGACACCTTGGTGCGCAGGGCGGCCTGGGCCCGGCGGGTGGCCATGGCGGCCGCGTCGGGCATGTTGCTGGCCGGGCGGGGCGCGGCGGGGTCGGCCATTTTCTGCAGGTCTTCGTCGGAGTAGCGGCGCAGGTCGGGGTCGGTGCTGGGCTTGGGCGGCGTGGGCACGTTCATGGCCACGATTTTGCCGCGCAGCTTGCCTTTGTACTGGTCGAGGTCGGCCTCCGTGGTGGGGGCTTTCATCACCACCACGGGCATGCGCAGGGGCCGGGCGTGCTGGGCGTCCAGGCTTTGGGGGCGCCCACCATGGTGTGGTAGTAGGGTGCCGTCATGGCCACGTACGATTTCTCGATGTCCCAGCCGCGGCCGAAATCACCCCAGGCTTCGATGTTGGCATTGGACAAGCCGTATTGGGCCGCCTGCTTTTGGCCCACTCGTTGGCGCGCTTCAGGCCGTCGGAATTGGCCAGGCGCGGGCCGCTGACGTCGGTGAGATAGAAGGCCGTTTCCATCACCTTGGAGCGGTTCATGCCTTCGTCCCGGATTTTGGCCAGGGCGGCCGCGTCGAGTTTTTCGGTGGATTGAGCTGCGGCGGGCGCGCCATGGGCCAGGGCACCGGCCAACGTAAGAAGCAGAAGTTTGTTCATTGAAATGGTTGTAGCAAAGGGTTCAGGTCCCGAAGGTAAGCACAACGAAGGCCGGTTGAAACGCTTCGCACACGGTCCAGGCACGGGTATTTGGCGCCGAGTGAATTGGGCTGAATGCCCGTTCCCACGCCCGGTCTGCTGAATCTGCCAGTTGGTCGGTACATCGGTGCTGCCCGTCCAGCTTCCGGATTTTGGGCGGCTTTCGGCCGATGGTTTGCAAATACCCCGGCAGAACAAGTCGATTCGCTTTTTCAGGAGCCCGCTGCCTGCAGCATCCGAGCCCAGCCTCTTCTCCCCTCACCCGTCCTTTTGCATTTAGAAACCATGAAAGCTTCCCTTTTTCCTTGATTGCTGCCGCCACGCTGTTGGCTTCTTCCACTTCTTTCGCTGCTGCTCCGGCTGCTGTTTCGGTAGCCAGCCACGACCCTTACGACCGGTACAACGACCGCACCAGCAAGGACTTTGACTACGGTTACGACAAGAGGCACCGCGTAACGGCCCGGGAGCGCGAACGCTGGGAGGCCGCCCACCGCTACGACCGGGACGAACGCAACGACCGTTATGACCGTAACCAGAACTATGGATACGAGCAAAACCACCGCGTGACCTCGGCCGAACGCGCCCGCTGGGAAACCCAGCAGCGCGAAGCTCAGCTACGGGCAGCTCAACAGCGTGAAGCCGAATTGCGGGCAGCCCAACAGCGCGAAGCCCAGCAGCGCGCCAGCCAGAACAACGGCTACTCCTCCAACTACGGCTACGACCGCAACCACCGCGTGACGCCCCAGGAGCGCGCCCGCTGGGAAGCCGCTCATCGCTACGACCACCGCTAACCCAATCCTAACGCATTAAACCTCTTACTAGCCCCGGCGTCTTACCCAGGCGCCGGGACTTAGTTTCCTACTTTCCCACCCCATTCAATTAAAATCACCCAAGATGAAAATCAATTTTTTGCCCCTGTTGGTCGCTTTCGCCCTTACCGTAGGTACCGCTGCTGCTCAAACCACCCCTACCACCCCTCCGGCTCCTGGCCAGATGGAAGGCCGCGGCTACGGCCGCATGCAGCAGGGCAACCCTGAGGAAATGGCCAAGCGCCAGAGCGAGCGCATGACCCAGGAGTTGGGCCTGAGCGCCGACCAAACCGCCAAAGTGCAGCAGATTCTGATGGCCCGTGGCCAGGAAATGCAAGCCATGCGCGGCCAGGCCCGCGACGCCGGCAACCGCGACGCGATGCGCACCCAAATGGAAGCCAACCGCGCCAAATACGATGCCCAGTTTAAGGAAGTGCTCACGGCCGACCAGTACACCAAGTACACCACCATGCAAGCCGACCGCATGAACCGCGGTGGCGGTGAGCGTGGCCGCGGCTACGGCCAGGCAGCCGACGGCAGCGGCGTAGACAAAGTCAAAATGAAAGAAGGCAAGATTAAAATCAAAGCCGACAAAGCCGAGAAAAAGGCCGCTAAAGCTGCTAAGAAGGCAAGCAAATAAGCCCGACACTGCTGCTCAATAAAAAAGCCCCGGCCGATTGGCCGGGGCTTTTTTATTGTACAAACAGCTCAACCGCGATACAAGCGCCCTGCTGTTAAATCAATAATTAGCGCTGCTGCCTTTTCCGGAATAGAACAGAGAGGATGCGTAGTGTACCCGCCCGGTCGTTATCATCAAACCATTCCTGCAGCGCGACACAGTCAAAGCCGTTTTGCCGGGCTGCTTCGGTAAAATCGGAAACGTGGTGCACATAGCAATTCAGCTCAACTGTGCCGTCCCCGTTGTCGAAACGCGCCTTACTTCCCTGGTACTGCTTGTAGGGGTGCAGCTCGCCGATATAGAAAAAGCCGCCGGACTTCAAAGCCGTGCTGGCCTGCCCAAATACGAAATCCAGGTTTTGGATGTGCTCTAGTATCAGGCTGCAGATAATCAGGTCTGCCGAAGCAGCAGCGACAAAATTCCATTTCTGGGTAATGTCCGCTTGTTGGAAACGCACGTTGGCAGGAGAACTCTTGGCCTTAGCTCTTTCTAGCATTTCGGCCGAGAAGTCTACTGCCGTTACCTGAGCTGCTTTCGCGGCCAGCCATTCGGTGTTTTTGCCGGTGCCGCAGCCAATTTCGAGCACCTGCGAAAACGGCACCGTTGCCAGCACCTGCCGGAAAGCAATGGCCTCCAGGTCCCGCGTCTTATTGGTTACCGTGTCGTAGCTGGCGGCCCACGTGTTGTATGCGTCCTGAACGTTCATGGCCGAATGTAGCCGCCGCAATTAGTTTGGTTTCCTCCCCTGCTTTCAATCAACCCGAATCAGCGGCTCTAATTCAATTAATCAATCGCATTAAAACCGTAGTTTATCAGGCCGCTTCATTTACCTGCTTCTCAAGCGTAAGTTAACCCTGATGCTCACAATGTAACCCAGCAGCGTGTGAATAAATAAAATAACCGCCGTCATTTCAAGCAGTTCTTCTACGCAGTAAAGCAATTGATTGAAAATATGTTCTACCCCATAGCTCATGTATAAATGCCCTTCGACCAATTCTAATCCTACCGCTCCAAAAACGTACATAAACCCCGCCAGCATTATCATGTTTCGGGTCTTGGCCGGCAGCTTTAATACGAAAGGCGTGAAATAGCCAACAATAAATACAAAGGCAATAGAGTACGGAACCACCCAAGCCCAATGCAAAAACCCCGATAATTCGGTGGTTAATCGAGGCCTGACAATTTTGGTAATAAGCTCGTGGATTTGAATGTTCTCGTCAATGGCGAGAAACGTAAATATCAGGCTTAAGATAAGCCAGCGAAACGGTGCCTGGGAATTCTTCTGCTGCTTGGTAATAAAATATAAGAAGAGCAGAATGCCCGCCGCCAAAGCCAGAATAAGAGAGGAAAAGAAGGTGGGGAAATTGCCTTCATAATTAAAATTGAAGTACTGGTCGAAGTACCACGACAGCCTGGTTTGATGCTCCATCGTGAGTTTGAGCACAATCACCAGGATGTTGGCTAGCAGCAGCACTGCGGTTACGGCAAGGAGCCACTTGGTTACTTTGGACGGCACTAGATCAATCGATAGTTTCCCTGCTTTTTTAACCGCTGCTGTGCTAACCGGAACGTTGAGCTTATAAGTTGTTTCCATCTTCTTTAACAGTTGAGGTTTCTAAACAGCGGAATAGAAATAGGCCTTCGCGACTATTCAAACATAACAAATATGGAATGAATAGCAATAATTAAAGTGCAAGTTTTTGTTTACTCCATGCTAATTCGTTAAAGGAGAAAATATCAGCTTCAAGCTCCACGACAGGCACAATAATGTCTTAATTTTCATGGGCATTACTGACTCACTCGGTTGAGCCAAGCAGCTGCTTCTGCAACAACCTAACCTCTGCCCTACCCGTCTTACTGGCTCAACTTATCTCTTCGCCGATGAGTCTTTGGCAGATTATTAAGCGCCTGCTGCCTTTTGTGCAGCCCTACCGTCGCCTGGTTATCAGCACGCTGCTGCTCACGCTTGTGGGCTCGCTAACCGCGCAGGTCACCCCGTTTGTGCTGCGCTACACCGTGGACAGCGTGCAGGGCCTGCTCGACCGGAACCTGGGTCTGGCCGCTGGCTGGGAACTGTTGGGCTGGGTGAGCGCCATTCTGCTGGGCAAGGAAATCGTGAACACCTTCATCACCTTTGGGCAGCGGTACTACGGCGAGAAAATCCGCATCAACATCTCCAGCACCTTGTCGCAGACGGCGGTGGGCAAGATTCTGAGCTACCAGGCTCGGCTTTTTCTCCGACGAGGGCAACCAGACCGGCAAGCTCCAGACCCGCATCGACCGGGGCGTGGAGAGCCTGATGAAACTGGTGCAAAACTTCTTCATCGACATCCTGCCGCTGTTTGCCAACGCCCTGGTGGCCCTGGTGGTGATGTTTGTGGCCAACGTGTGGGTGGGGCTGGTGGCGCTGGCCATCCTGCCGGTGTACTTCTGGCTCAGTTTCCGGCAGGCCGACCGGCTGCAGGGCGTGCGCCGCGGCCTGCAAAAGCTGCGCGAGGAGAAAAACCACGGCATCATCAGCATCATCGACAGCATTGTGGTCATCAAAAGCTTCGTGCGCGAGCAGTACGAGGGCCAAAAGCAGGCCGACACCCAGCAAAAGCTGGTGAATGCCCAGGCTGGTGACGCGCAAAACCAACTTCCGCTACGATGGCATCAAGACCTTCGTGGAGCAGATTGGCGTGGTCGTCATCATCGTGCTCACGGCCTACCTCGTGCTCGACCGCCAGATTTCCATCGGCGCCATCATGTTCCACATCCTGCTGTTCAACAACGTGTCGGCGCCCATCCGGCAGCTCCACCGCATCTACGACGAGATGAACGAGGCCCTCACCTACTCCGAAGGCTTCTTCGCCATCCTCGACGCCGACTCGGCCATCGAGGAAACCGGCCCCCTGCAGCCCGCCGACGTGCGCGGCACCTTCGATATCTGCAACGTGGACTTCACCTACCCCAGCGGCACCCAAGCCCTGCACGACGTCTGCCTCACCATCGAAGAAGGGAAAACCACTGCCTTGGTGGGCCTTAGCGGCGCCGGTAAAAGCACCATCATCAACCTCCTGTGCAAGTTCTACGAGCCCGACCAGGGCCGCATGCTCCTCGACGGCCGCCCGCTGGCCGACTATGACACCCACGCCCTGCGCAAGCGAATTGGGCTGGTGCTGCAGAAAAACCACATTTTCAAGGGCACCATTGAAGAAAACATCCGCTACGGCGACTTCAACTCGACCCAGGAACAGATTGAAGCTGCCGCCAAACAGGCTTACCTCCACGACCAGATTCTGGACCTGCCCCGTCAGTACCAATCGGATGCCCAGCAGCTCAGCGGCGGCCAGCAGCAGCGCATCGCCATTGCCCGGCTGTTCCTCAAAAACCCGCCCATCATCTTCCTCGACGAGCCCACCGCCAGCCTCGACGCCATCGCCACCGAGCAAATCAAAAACTCGCTCGACGCCATCAAGCAGGGCCGCACGGTGGTCATCATCTCCCACAGCCTCGCCCAAATCGTGGATTCGGACTGCATCTACGTCATGAAAAAAGGCCGCATGGTGGAAAGCGGCACCCATGACGAGCCTGTATGATATGAAAGGCACTTATCGCGAGATTTTCGATGCCTCGGCGCGCAGTCTCAATATTGAGAAGCTAGCCAAGACGATGGCCGATGATGGCGATGAAGTGCTGGATATAGCTTCGTAATTACATTCGCGCTCTGAACTGATAACGATTTTAATCTAATGTCTGATTTAACAGGGTTTAAAAAGCACAAATTGGAGAAAGCGTTAAGAATGGGTAATGGCTACGTTCTAGATTTCTCTAATCCAAGCCTGCAAAGCTTTGTGTATGATAGTACCGGCCTAGATATTTTAGACGAAAAGTATTCCAGTGGCTCTGGTTCAAAAGCAAACAGATTACGAACCTTTTGGGAAAAAGCCCCGAATCATGCTGTCGGCAAGCTAATCACTGACTTATTGGAATACAGGAAGCATCGTGATGCGGAGAACGATGTAATTGTAGAAACGGCAGAGACAGAAAACATAGCTGACTGCTTGAAAACCGCCGTTGCGTTAAGCAGGAATATAACAGTTGAAAATCTTGATTCTATTCAGCCTATCAATTCAGACAAAGACTTTAACCTTTTATCTGAAACAATTAGGAAAAGTATTGAAGACAATCAACCCGAAGTTGCTTTAGACCGACTGCATACATTTCTAGTCAAGTACGTCAGAGAGTTATGCGGCAAACACGGAATCAAATTTGAAACTCACGAAGCTCTTCATGGAATCTTTGGCAAGTATGTAAAGCATGTTGTTGCTCAAGGACATATAAAATCAATAATGAGCGAGCGGATACTAAAATTTTCAATTAATGTAATTGACGGATTTAATGAAGTCCGGAACTCCCAAAGCTTTGCGCATGATAACCCAATATTGAATTATGATGAGAGCATATTAATTTTGGTGGTGGTCTAACTGGGTGTGATTAACGTAATGGGGTTATGATACTCACGAGCCAATTATGCGGGCGGTGCGCCAGCGACCAAGTGCGCAAGAACGGCAGCAGCGGAGGCCGCGCCAAGTACCAGTGCAAAGCGTGCGCCTACCAGGGATACCTGCACCCGGCTGGTCCTGCGCGGGCGGCCCGCTACGCGCAGGTGGAAAAGCTGCTGGTGGAGCGCAACTCGCAGCGCAGCATCGTGCGGGCCACGGGTGTCTCGCGCATGACGGTGGCCAAGCTAGCAAAAAAAGCCCGGCAGCCCGGGCCGCCCTTGCTGCGTCTGCGCCCGAAAAAGGAGCAACGAAAGTGCTGGGAGGCACTTGAGCCGATGAGATGTGGAAGTTTGTGGGCCGCAAAAAGCGCAAGGCGTGGCTCTGGCTGGCCGTCGAGCGCGCCAGCCGGCGCGTCGTGGCCTGGGTACTGGGCCGCCGGGACGCGGCCACGGCCCGGCGCTTGTGGCAAGCGCTGCCGGGCCGCTACCGCCGGCGTTGCTGGTACTTCACCGACCTGTTCCCCGCCTACGCGGACGTGCTGCCGCGCTGGCAGCACCGCCGCTGCCCCAAGGGCGACGGCGGCACGAGCATCGTCGAAGCCGTCAATTGCTCCTTGCGCCAGCGCTGCGGCGTGCTCGTGCGCAAGTCTTGCTCCTTCAGCAAAAAGCTAGAAATGCACACGGCCCGAATCAAAATTGTCATTGACAATTATAACCTCACACTAATTTAGACCACCGCCTTAATTTTCAATAATGTAACAACAACAGTTAAATTCATTAATAAATTAGAAAAGCAAATTGATAGCACCGAGTAAACATGAGCAACTATTACCTACTCAACAATTAGCTCGACATTTTACGGATTTAGATGACCATCGAAGAGCTCCAAGCCATTTGCCTGCGCCTGCCCGGCACCACAGAAGACATTAAGTGGGACACGCATTTGTGCTTTAATGTGGGCGGCAAAATGTATTTGGTGACATCTCCCGATGATGTACCGGCCACGGCCTCCTTTATCGCGCCGCCCGAAGAATTTGAAACGCTGGAATCCAGTCCCGGCTTCAGCCGTAACAAGTACCTGGCGCGCTACGGCTGGGTCAACATGGATAACATTCACTTGCTGACCCACGCGCAATGGGAGCAGTACATCCGGCACTCGTACCAAACGGTCGTGGCCAAGCTGTCGCTGAAGATGCGCAAGCAGCTCGGCGCCGCGGTGTAGCCGGCAGGGCAAGCCCGGCGATAACCGCAACGGGTTTGCCGGCGTTAGGATAACCTTCATCCTAACCTTTCTACACTATGGCAAACCATCCCAGAGCTGCCCTCATCACGGGCGCTACCAGTGGCATCGGCCGCGAGCTGGCCAACTGCTTCGCAAAAGACCACTACAACCTCGTTATCGTAGCCCGCAACCAGCGGGAGCTGGAACAAACGGCCTCAGAGCTGCGCCACCAATACGGCGTGCAGGTGCTGCCCATCGCCAAGGACCTGTTCCATCCAGATGCCCCGTTTGAAGTCTACGACGAAATCCGGGACCGCGGCATCCGCATCGATGCGCTGGTGAACAACGCTGGCCAGGGCCAGTACGGCCAGTTCACGACCACCGACATCAACCGCGAGGCTCGACATCATTCAGCTCAATATTGGGGCTTACGTCATTTTCACCAAGCTCTTCCTGCAAGACATGGTGGCCCGCAACGATGGTATGATTCTGCAGGTGTCGAGCATCGGTGGTGAGCTGCCAGGCCCGCTGCAGACCGTGTACCACGGCACCAAGGCCTTTGTCACCTCCTTCACCGAAGCCATTCGGGAAGAAGTAAAAGGCCACAACGTTAAAATCACGGCCCTGCTGCCCGGCGTCACCGATACCGACTTCTTCCGCAAAGCCGACATGGAGCGCTCGAAGCTGGTGGCCGACGGCGCCAGCAAAGCTGACCCCGCCAAAGTGGCCCGCGACGGCTACGAGGCCCTGCTCGCCGGCAAAGACAAAGTCATTTCCGGCTTTATGAACAAAGTACAGGTAGCAGTGAGCAACGTAACGCCAGATAGCATGGTAGCCGCCAACCTCCACAAAATGGGCGAGCCCGTGGACGGCGACGAAAGCGCCCACCAAGGGCGCTCGAGGCGGTGAGGAACCTCACCCCCGGCGGAACCTCACCCCGGCCCCTCTCCAAAAGAGAGGGGAGCCTGACGTTAATTCTGAAAGCAAAAAAGCCCTGGCTCAATATTGAGCCAGGGCTTTCGCTTAAAAATTGAGCTAACTAACGTCAGGCTCCCCTCTCTTTTGGAGAGGGGCCGGGGTGAGGTTCTGCGAGGAGATGTATCATAATGACCAGCCAATTTTTGATAATCCACCCACCCAAAGTTGACTGCTCCTAACGAAAGCGCAGCCCAGCGGCAGCACCTTTGCAGCAGAACTACTCCCCTCTCAATATTTAGTATCCCGCGGCGCGGCTCCGCTTCTTATGCGTCTATTTGTTTATTCCCCGCTGAGTGCAGCTGCCCGGCAGCATTTGGAACACCAGCTTCCGGCCGAGGTTATTCCCACGTGCAGCCACGACCTGCCCAAAGAGCAGCGAATAGCCGCATTCCAGGCGGCAGAAGTGCTACTGGGCAACCCACCACCGGCCTGGTTTACCACGCCCCTGCCCAACCTGCGCTTCTGGCAAATTGACTCCTCGGGTTTTGAGCGCTACCAGGGCGTGCACCTGAACGTGCCGGTGGCTAACATGGGCGACTTCTTCGCCTGGCCCTGCGCCGAAACCATGGTGGCGGGCCTGCTAGCCCTCTACCGGCACCTGCCGGAGCTGGCCGTGCTCCAGACCGAGAAGAAATGGGTGGGTGGCGCCTTCGTGCGCAACCGGGCCCAGCTACTGCGGGGCCGTCACGTGGTTATTCTGGGAGCGGGCGCTATTGCCCGGGCGGTGCGCCAGCAGCTCAGCGGCTTCGAGTGCCACGTGCAGCTCCTGGCCCGCACCGACCCACAGGCCCAGCTCCACTCCAAAGCAGAGTTGCGGGCTGAGCTGCCCAAGACTGACATCGTGGTAAACTGCCTGCCCGGCAGCGCCAACGGCTTCTTCTCGGCCGACCTCGTGGCGGCCATGCAGCCCGGCAGCATCTTCGCCAGCGTGGGCCGCGGCAACACCACCGACGAGCCGGCCCTCATCGCCGCCCTGCAAGCCAACCGCCTCGGCGGCGCCGTGCTCGACGTAACCGCCACCGAGCCCATCCCCGCCGACAACCCGCTCTGGAGCTTGCCCAATGTGCTGCTGACCCAGCACACCGGCGGCGGCCAGCCCTTCGAAGACGAAGGCAAAGTGGATGTGCTGCTCCGCAACCTGACCCTGCTCCGCAACGGCCAGCCGCTGGAGAACCTAGTGGAATTGAGCCGGGGGTATTGAGTATTAAAAACCCAGCATACTACTCAGACGGTCATGCTGAGCTTGTCGAAGCATCTCGCTCATGCCGTCTGTCATGCTGAGCGGAGCATCTTCTCACCGCTGAACGTATCGTTCGAACGTGAGAAGATGCTTCGCTCCGCTCAGCATGACAGACGATTAGGGAACCATCGTGGCAGGAATGTTTCGGCAAATGCCGAATGACCGTTCTGCTTCAATCAGCAGCTATTATCTAGCCCAACATCACTTCCCTGGATTCCACGGTTCCTTCGCGTCGAATATAGCCTTGAGCGTGTAGCGCCTGGCTTCTTTGCCAGTGAGCTGATGCGACCAGGCGACCCGGGCTTTGGGGTTGGCGCCGGGACCGGTGGATTTATACTCTGCGAAATAGGCGGTCTTCTCGTTCTCGGGGTTTTTCCAGTTGTCCCAGCCGGCGGGCACGATGTGGCTGCCCATTTCGGTGTTGATATAAACGACTTTGGCGTTGGGTCGCCAGGGCCGACCGAGGTACACTTTCTTAGCCAAGGCGGTATCGGCCGTCAGCTTGCAGTTCAGAAATACAAAGCCGAACGGCTGCTGGGGCGTGGTAGAGGCTGCCGTGATAAAGGAGTTTTTCTTGCTCTTGATGGTGCAGTGGTCGAACACCGCCGTGGAGCTGCCGAAGATAAAATCGGTGGTGCCCTCGATGTAGCAGTCCTTGAAGTACTGGCGGCGGTTGTCGGCGGCCAGGAACAGCACGTCCTGGTTGCCCACCATGCGGCAGTTTCGGAAGGTGCAGCGGTCGCCTTCCAGGTGCAGCGCCACGGCCTGACCGGCGGTGTAGCCCGCAGTGTTCTCAAACGTCAGGTTCTCGGCCGTAAAGTCGTTGGCCTGCACCAGCACCGAGTGCGAATTGTAGGTATTGTGGCCCGCGGCATCGCCGGTGTGGTCATCGAAGGTGATAACGGTATTCTCGGCCCCCTCCCCCACCAACCGGATGCGGGTTTTGAGCGTGGGCACCACCAGCTTTTCGCGGTAGGTGCCCTTCTTCACGAAGATGGTCACCGGCTGCTGCGACTGGTTGGGTACGGCGTCCACGGCTTCCTGCAGGGTGCGGAAGTTTCCTGAGCCATCTTGGGCCACGGTGATGGTGCCGGCTTTGGGAGCTGCCACTTGGGCTTGAGCCGCGAAGGCGCTC
This sequence comes from Hymenobacter humi, assembly GCF_042665855.1. NCBI lineage: Bacteria > Pseudomonadati > Bacteroidota > Cytophagia > Cytophagales > Hymenobacteraceae > Hymenobacter > Hymenobacter humi. Next base: position 4,162,710 of record NZ_JBHTEK010000001.1, read on the forward strand.
AGCAGCGCCAGCAGGCCAAATAGCTTGGTTTTGAGCATGGCTAGTTTGATTGCGGATTCCAGCCGTGGAGCACGTTTTCGCGGGTGTACTGGCGCGCTTCCTCGTCGGTGGTGGTGCGACCAGGGCACGCGCTGCTTGGGCGCGGCACCGGGGCCGCGGCTCTGGTATTCGGCGTAGTAGGCCGTTTTCTTGTTGGTTTCCTTGCCCCAATGGTCCCAGCCTTCGGGCCGAATCATGGGGCCGAGCAGCCCAGGTACACGGTTTTGGCGTAGGGGCGCCAGGGCCGGCCCAGCACGAAGCTGCCCTTGGGCGCATCACCCGTGATGCGGCAGTTGCGAAACACGTAGCCGAACCGCGTGGTATCGGGCGTGGAAGCCGCCGTGATGTACAGGCCGCCTTTTTTGCAGAATATCTCGCAGTCTTCAAACCACGCCGTGCCCGCGCCGAAGATAAAATCCACGGTGCCCTCGATGTAGCAGCTCTTATAAAATTGCCGGCTGCCGGGGCCGTAGGTGTACAGCGTGTCCTGAAACCCCAGGAAGCGGCAGTTCACAAACGCCGACCTGTCGCCGGCCACCCACACGGCCACCGCCTGCCCCACCGGCCCCGACGAATTGGCAAACGTCAGGTTCTCGGCCGTAAAGTCGTTGGCGTACAAGTAGCAGGCTCGATGAGCCTGAGGTGCCTTTGTCCTCGCCAAAGATGTTTTTCTTCTGGTTGTAGTCGTCGTAGGTCAGGATGGTTTTGTCCCGGTCTTCGCCAATTAGCTTCACAAAAGTTTTGGAGCCCGCCACGATGAGCTTCTCCTTGTAGGTGCCCTTCTTGATAAAAATGGTCGTGACCTTCTTGCGAAAATCGGGCACGGCATTGATGGCTTCCTGCACGGTGCGAAACTTGCCGCTGCCGTCCTGCGCCACCACAAAATCGTAGCCCCAGGCCCGGCCCAGCGCCAGCCACGTTAGGCCCAACATCAACACAAGCTGCTTCATAGATTGGCGGTTAGTATTCCGTAAACCTAGCAGCTACTTGGCCTCGAACCGCGTTTTTTCTGCGCAATCGATGCCGGCAACGTTGCCGATGGTGGCAAACACGAGAGCCACCAAAAAAGCCCGACCTGACGGCCGGGCTTTTTCTTCAGTATTCTGGCTAGGAAGTGTTAACAGTGAGAAGTAAATTGGAGCATGGATTTTCTGCTAACGGAAGCGCAGTGGGCACGCATCGCGCCCCTGCTGCCGGGTCGAGAAGGCACGAGCGGGGGCCGGGGCCACGACAACCGGCGTTTCGTGGAGGCGGTGCTCTGGTTGACGCGCAACGGTTGCCGCTGGCGGGCCTTGCCGGCCGAATGGGGCAACTGGCACACGACGTACACGCGCTTCCAGCGCTGGGCCGCGTCCGGCGTGTGGGCCCGGGTGCTGGCGGCCGTGCAGCAGGACGACGCGCTGCACACGCTGCTGGTCGATTCGACCACCGTGCGGGCCCACCAGCACGCGAGCGGCGCGCGCAAAAACGGACCGCAAGCCCTCGGGCGCAGCCGCGGCGGCTTGACCAGCAAGCTGCACGTGGCCGCCGATGCGCAGGGGCGGCTTGTGCGCTGCCGGCTGACAGCCGGCCAGCGCCACGACGCCCCGCAGGCCTTGCCGCTGCTCGAGGGGCTGGCCCCGACGCACCTCGTCGCCGACCGCGGCTACGATTCCGACCCGCTCGTGGCCGCGCTCGCCGCCCGCGGCACCTGCGCCGTGATTCCGCCCCGGTGCAAGCGCCGCACCCCGCGGGCTTACGACGCGGCCCGCTACGCCCAGCGCCACCCCGTCGAGCGACTCTTCAGCCGCCTCAAGCAGTTTCGCCGCGTGGCCACCCGTTACGACAAGCTCGATGCGCATTTCTTGGCCTTTGTTCATTTGGCGGCGACCGTTTTGTGGCTCCGTGACTGTTAACACTTCCTAATTACTCGCCGGAAGCCTTGGTGAGCAGGTCCACTACCTCGGCCGAGATGCCGGTGGTGCTGAAGCCGCCGTCGTGCATCAGGTTTTGCATGGTCACATAGCGGGTCAGGTCCGAGAACATGGCGATGCAGTAGTCGGCGCAGGCTTCGGCCGGGGCGTTGCCCAGGGGCGACATCATGTCGGCGAAATTGTAGAAGGCGTCGAAACCGGTGATGCCGGTGCCGGCCGTGGTTTTGGTGGGCGACTGCGAGATGGTGTTCACGCGCACTTTCTTGAGCTTGCCGAAGCGCTGGCCGTAGCTGCGGGCAATGCTTTCGAGCATGGCCTTGGCCTGGGTCATGTCGGTGTAGTCGAGGAAGGCGCGCTGGGCGGCGATGTAGCTCAGGGCCACGATGCTGCCCCACTCGTTCATGGCGTCCTGCTTCTCGGCCACGGCCATCATCTTGTGAAACGACAGGGCCGACACGTCGATGGTCTGGTTGAAGAATTTGTAGTCCAGCTCGCCGTAGTGCTTCTTCTTGCGGATGTTGGCGCTCATGCCAATGCTGTGCAGCACGAAGTCAATCTTGCCACCGAGCTGCTCCTGCGCACCCGAAAACAGCGCCTCCAGCTCCTCCGTCGACGTAGCATCGGCCGGGATGATGGGGGCGTTGCACTCCTCGCTCAGCTTGTTGATTTCGCCCATGCGCATGGCCAGCGGGGCATTGGTGAGCACAAAGCGGGCGCCTTCGGCGTGGGCCTTCTGGGCTACTTTCCAGGCAATGGATTGGTCGTTGAGCGCGCCAGAGATAATGCCGACTTTGCCGGCGAGGAGGTTGTTAGCCATTGAGTGACTGAGTAGTTGAGTGACTGAGTGAGGGCATCAAGCCGTTGAGCCGACTTTGATTTCAGCGCAAGGTAACAATTCACTCAGTCACTCAATCACCCATTCACTGTTTCGCCCCGCAGCGCCAGCAGCTCGCGGGCACTCTGGAAGGCATTTTCGCTGGGCTTGGCGCCCGCAATCATGTGGGCAATTTCCTTGATGCGGTCGTCCTGGTTTAGCTCGCGTATGCGGCTCACCGTGCGGTCGGCGCGGTCTTCCTTGTACACGAAGTAGTGCACGTCGCCGGCCGCCGCCATTTGCGGCAGGTGCGAAATGGCCACCAATTGGTGTTTTTGGGCCATCTGCTGCATCATGCGGCCCACTTTCACGGCAATTTCACCGGAAATACCGGTGTCAATTTCGTCGAATACTATCGTGGGCAAGGCCGTTTTATCGGCCAGCATGTACTTGATGCACAGCATCAGGCGCGAGAATTCACCGCCCGACGCGGCCTTACTCAGCGTCTGAGGCTGGGCGCCTTTGTTGGCGGTGAAGAGGATGCTTACCACATCAGTACCGCTGGTAGCGGGCGCGCCGGTGCTGTGCTGCACCACGATGCGGGCGTGCGGCATGCCAAGGTCGGCCAGCAGCAGGCCCAGCGCTTTTCGAAGGTGGGAAACGACTTGCGGCGGCTTTCCGAGAGCTTGGCCGCTTGCTTAGTCACGGCTGCCAGGGCGGCGTCCGAGTCCTTGCGCAGGCGGTTGATTTCTTTGTCCAGGTTCAGTACCGAGCTCACTTTCTGGCGCAGGCTATCGCGCACTTCCATCAGCGCGGGTAGGTCGCGGGCCTGGTGCTTGCGCTGCAGGGTGTAGAGCACGTTGAGGCGGTCTTGCAGCTCTTCGGCGCGGGCTGGGTCGCCTTCGGTGCGGCGCTCGGCTATTTCTACCTCGTCGGCAATGTCGTGCAGCTCAATCAGGCAGCTGTCGAGGCGCTGGCGCAGCTCCTGGAAATTCTCGCCGTAGCTGGCCACCTGGCCCAGCAGCACCACGGCTTCTTTCATGCTGCCGGTGGCGCAGGTTTCGCTGTCGCGCAGCCCGTGCAGCGCCTGGCTCAACTTGTACTTGATTTCCTCGGCGTGCTCCAGCTGCTTGACCTCCTGCTCTAGGGCGTCCTGGTCTTCGGTGTCGAGGCGGGCTTCTTCCAGCTCATTGAGCAGAAAACTATTGTAATCCAGCTCTTTGCTGGCCTGGGCGGCCTGGCTTTCCAGAGTCTGCAGGTCGGCTTCCAGCTTGCGGTACTGCCGGAACGCGTTGCTGTAGTGCGTGCGCTGGGGCACCAGCCCGGCGTACAAGTCCAGCAAATTGAGCTGAAACACGGCATCGCCCAGTAGCAGCGTGTCGTGCTGCGAGTGAATGTCCATCAGGTTCGCCCCGATTTTACGCAGCGCCTCCAAAGTCACGGGCGTGTCGTTCACAAAAGCGCGCGACTTGCCGTTGGGGCTGATTTCGCGCCGCAAAATGCAATGTGTGTCGTAGTCTAGGTCTTCGGCGTCGAAGATGTCCTGCAGTTGGTAGTTGGCAATGTCGAACTGACCTTCAATCACGCACTTGCGCTCGGTATCGAACAGCATGCGCGAGTCGGCGCGGTTGCCGAGCAGCAAGCCAATGGCGCCCAGCATGATGGATTTGCCGGCGCCGGTTTCCCCCGTAATAATGTTCAGCAGCGGCGACGGGCGCAGCTCTAGTTGCTCAATCAGAGCGTAGTTCTTAATCCGTAAATCGACTAGCATTGCTATAATGAGGAATGAGGAATGAAGAAGGAGGAATTGAAAAACGGCCAGGTTGAGCCAATTCTTCATTCCTCATTCTGCATTCCTCATTTATTTAAGTACTGTCTGGTATTTGGCTGAATTCGTCGGGTCCACTTCCGTGAGCATGGTCACGAGCCTGTTGCTTCATTTGCTGGTCTTGGCTGGTCCGGAAAATGTTGGCAATTTCATCGGACTTGGCATCGAAGAAAGCGCGGGCGAACAAAGTGCTGGGACGGGTAACGGCCGCTTTCTGGATGCCGGTGAGGGCAGTCATGATGGCAGCGCGGGCTTCGTCGGGCTTCTCAATGAAGCGGTCCATGCCCAGGCGGTAGTAGCTATATAACCCGGTGCGGAAAGCCTCAAGCTGTGGGTCGGTGATGTTGTCGAGCAGGAAGTGGCGCTCGCGCGAGCCGCCGCCGCGCCAGCCTTCATCCTGCTCGTTGGTGGTGGTTTGGCCCGCCGAGTAGTTGACCACGTTGCGGGCCACTCATAGTACGGGGTGCCACCGAGGCGGGCAAACGTGTCGCGGTCCAGCCCAATCACCATGTAGGCGTAGTAGCCGAGCAGCGACGAGAGGTTGGACACAAAGCTATTGGCCGAAAAATCCAGCGGCGTTTGCGGCGAGTAGTTGAAATTGAAGCTGCGGTCCACGACGCTGATGACGTTGGTGTCGTAGCCGGTGCCGTACACCGGGCGCGTCGTAATCAGGCGCATCGTGGAGTTGTAGGTGCCGTTTTGGGGGATGCCCGTGATGCCGATGAACACCTTGAGCCGAATCCGCTCCTCGGGCCGGTAGGTCTGGGTCGTAAAGGAGCGGGTGTTGAGGAAGGTGCGGATGTCGTTCTGCATCTGCACCACAATGGTTGGGTCCGAGATGGTCACGTTTTCGGTCGAGACGCGTACTTCGGCCAGCAGTTCCTGGGCGCGGGCGGCGGGGCCGGCCACCAGAAGCAGCATAAAAACGGGCAGCGCTGCGAGGAGTTTTCGCATCATAGGGATGGTTTCAAACGGGCCAGAATCAGGCTAACGAGTCCGCGGGCCACATCGGCTTTGGACTGCAACTCAAAATTAACGATTTGGCCGGCGGCATCCAGCACCGTCACCTTGTTGGTGTCGTGGCCGAAGCCCGCACCCGCATCGCGCAGCGAATTGAGCACGATGAGGTCGAAATGCTTGCGGTGCAACTTATCCTGGGCGTGGGCCAGGCTCGTTTGTAGTCTCCAACGCAAAACCGACGGCAAATTGTTCAGGCCGCTTGCGTTGGCCCAAGGTAGCGGCAATGTCCACGTTTTTCACCAGCTCCAGAGTCAGCGTTTCGCCCGATTTCTTGATTTTTTCGGATGCTACGTGCGCCGGGCGGTAGTCGGCCACGGCCGCCGCAAACACCCACACATCGGCCGCATCTGCCACAGCAGAAGCCGCCGCAAACATCTCCGCCGCCGTCTCCACCCGCACCGTGCGAATGCGCGGGTTGCTAGGGTCGGGCAAGCTGCTGGGGCCGCTCACCAGTGTTACATCAGCGCCCTGGGCTGCAAAAGCTTCGGCCAGGGCGTAGCCCATTTTGCCCGTCGAGCGGTTGCCGAGGAAGCGAACGGGGTCCAGGGGTTCGTAAGTTGGGCCAGCGGTAAGGAGAACGTGCATGGTTTGAATAAGGAACGAGGAATAGGCGAACGATAAAGCTCCCCTCCTTTTTTAAGGAGGGGACGTTGCCGCGCTAGCGGCAACTGGGGTGGTTGCATTCGTTGAACGACACCCGAACGACTTGGGCTGGCATCGTTCGGGTATCGTTCAACGAGGGCAACCACCCCACCAACTTGGCAGTTGAGCGTCCCCTCCTTAAAAAAGGAGGGGAGCTTTGACCGTCCATTCCTCATTTTTCACTCCTCATTAAGCGTAGCGTCAACTCCGCCACTATTTCCTCGGGCTCGAGCATGCGGCCGGGGCCGGTCAGCCCACTGGCCAGCTCCCGCTGGGCGAGTCAAACACGTGGTTACCGAAGGACAGCAGCCGCGCCAGATTCTGCGTCACGGCCGGATGGGCGAACATGTCCACATCCATCGCCGGGGCCAGAAACACCGGGCAGCGGGCCGATAAGTAGACGGCGCAAAGCAGATTGGGGCACAAGCCATTGGCCAACTGCCCAATGGTATTGGCACTGGCGGGCGCAATCAGCAGGGCATCGGCCCAGAGGCCCAGCTCCACGTGGTTGTGCCATTCGCCGGCCGCGGCATCACGCAAAAAGCCCGTCAGGACGGGCTTTTTGGAGAGCGTGCCCAGTGTGAGGGGCGTCACGAAAGCCGCCGCGGCTTCAGTGAGGATGACCTGTACCTCGGCTCCGGCCTTGACGAGCAGGCGCGTGAGTGCCGCAGATTTGTAGGCTGCAATGCTGGCGCTTACGCCTAGCAGAATGCGGCGGCCTTGCAGTGTGGAGGGAGTCAGGTTGCTGGGTACTGATTCGGACATGAAAACTTCGTTTTCTTAACAAGAACGTCATGCTGAGCGAAGCTGAAGCATCTCTACCGCGCAAGTAATTCGTTTACTCTCGTGGTAAAGATGCTTCGGCTTCGCTCAGCATGACGTTCTTATTGATTACCTGAAACAGGCAACCGGAAGCCTTAGAACAGCTCGCGGGGCACCGGAATCTCCTCCGGCTCGGGCGTGGTATACTGAATTTTGCCTTGCAGGAACTCCTCGATGGCCAGGCTGGTGGGCTTGGGCATGCGCTCGTACTGCTTGGAAACCTCGATTTGCTCGCGGTTCTCGAACACTTCCTCCAGGTTGTCAACGGTCGACGCGAACTCGGCCAGGCGGTCGTTCAACTCTTCCTTCAGCTTCACCGACAGTTGGTTGGCGCGCTTCGAAATCACGGCAATGGCCTCGTACACGTTGCCGTTGTCGCCGGTGATGTCGGCCACGTTGCGCGTGATGATGGAGCTCGACGGGGTGTTGGGATTAGGTTTCATGGGCTGATATTAATTACAAATTAGTTGGATGCCGCCGCGGGGTCGCTTTCAGCTTGATAATTTGGGCCTGGCTCACGTCGTACATGTCCTGGGCCGCTTTCAGGCTTTTGCTCTGCGGATAGGCGTCGATGAACTGCTGGTAAAAGCTCACGGCTTCCTTAAACCGCTCGCTCTGCTTGGATTCCACGCTTTCCTGGGCCCAGGCGTACTGGGCGCTCAGGCGCAGAAAAGCCGCCTGCTCGGCAAAGGCCGACGCCGGATACTGCTGCTGGAAATTGGTGAGGGCCACCACGGCTGCCTGGTTATAGCGTAGCTGGTAGTACAGCTTGGCGCTTTCAAACGCCTTGCTTTCCAGCTTCTTCTGCAGCTCCTGCGCCATGCTCTCGGTCTCGGCCTTGAACTTGCTTTCGGGGTAGCGGTTCAGAAAGTCCTGGATGGACTCGAGCGCCGACACCGTGTTGGTTTGGTCGAGCTCAAAGCCCGGCGAGTCGAGAAACAGCGACTTGGAGTTCAGAAACGCAGCCTCCTCAGCGTATTCGGAGTTGGGGTACGTGTCGGTAAACTGCTTGAAATAGAACGAGCTCAGCACGTAGTTGCGCTGCTTGTAGTTCGTATTGGCAAAGTAGAACTGGGCCTTCTCGGCCTCGGGCCGGCCCTTGAGCAGCGGAATCAGGTCTTCGAGCAGGGTACCGGCCCGGAAGAAGTCGCCTTTGTCGTAATATTTTACGGCAGCTTCGTACTTCTTATTAACGTCGGTGCTTTTCAGCAGGCGCTGGTAGCTGCTGGCACAGGAGCCCAGAACGAGCGTACTAATCAGCAGAAAGAGAACCGTAAGGCGGGAAATCGGCATAAGGGGTGCAAAGGTAACGATTTGAGCCGGCGAAGGCAAACGGGCGGCTGCTTCCGGTGGGCCCGCCGGGAGCAAGAGCGCCCGCGGGGCTAAAGGTTGCAGCTAGCGCTGCGGCTTAGTGCTGGCGGCCGGCAGCCTGGAAGCCGGCGCGGAGGGCGCTGGCTTTGGTGCGGCAGTCGGCTTGGGAGTGGTGGGGGTGGCAGGAGCTTTTTCGGGGGAGTCTTGGTTTTAGCCGGGCGTTTGGCGCTGGGCTTGGCCTTTTTCTTGGCTGCGGGGCGCTTTTTGGGGCGGTCGTCGAACTGCTTGCCCAACACCTGGCGGCGGGTGGGCCGTTCCTTGGCGCGCCAGTTGAAACCCTTCAGGCGCTGGTCGTCTTCTTTCAGGCTCGTGGGGCGGAATGAACCTGGCCTCCGGGTTTGAGAGCACCGTTATTTTATTGAGCTTGCTGTCAACAAACAGCAGCCGCATGTTGGCCGACAGCACCCGGTTCATGCCCGTGGTGGCGGTGTCGTTGTCCAGGGCGTAGAAGATGCTTTCCGCGTTGCCGAGCACGTCCACGCGGCGCAGCTTGTTGTCGCGGAAGTAGGCCATCATGTTGCGGCCCTTGGTCTGGTTGAAGTTGAGCAGGGTATCCTGGTCCGCGGCAAAGGCGTTGCCGTACAGCCGCATCTCGTCGATGCGGCCGCGCTTCGAGCGGATTTGCATGGAGTCGGCGGTGAGCTGGTTTTTGGCCTGCCACAGCACCGGGTCCTTGCTCAGGTAGATGATGCTGTCCTGTCGGTCGTAGGTCAGCGAGTCGCAGATGCCCTGCAGCACTCCCCGGAAGATTTTCACCTTCGGGTAGGCGTACAGCACCGTGCGGGTGGTGGTTTGGCCGGGGCGGGCCTCCACGCTCACCAGGGTATCGGCGGCCATGTACAAGGTATCCTTCTCGCTGATGTTGCGCACCACCGGCCGGCCGCCGTAGAGCTTGGTGCGGCCCAGGTTGCGCCAGTACCGGCCCACGTCGCCGCGCAGGGTCAGGTTGTCTTTCTTCGAAATCAGGGTCACGTGGCCGCGGGCCACCCCATATTGTTTCAGCTCATCGTACACCAGATAATCGCCGCCCAACAGGTAATTGGGTGTATCGATTTTGGCATTTTTCTGGAAGTTCGACACCCGGGTAATGGTGTTGTAATTCCCGCCCTCAGCATACAGGTTGCCCTGTTTGCCCTTGATGCGCGTAGGGCCGTCGAAGTAGGCAATTTTCGAGACGGTGTTGTAGCGCAGCAGGTCGTTGTTTAGCTCAGAATCGGGCGTGACGAGGTGCACGTTATCCGTAAACACGAAAACCTTGGAATTGGTATCGTAGAAGCCTTGCTGGCTGTCGAGGGTGTTTTGGGGGTCGGTGAGGTGGCCGGTTTCGGTGTAGGAGGCCGTTTTGCGGTTGAGGTCGTACACCAGGCTGGGCGTGGTCAGGGTCATGCGGGTGTCGCGCATCACCACGTTGCCCACCATGCGGGCCGTGCGTTTATTGCCGTCGTAATAGCCCTTGTCGCCGGTAATGGTCATGGTGTCGCCCTGCACCACCCGCACATTGCTGAAGGCTTCTACCTCGTTACGTTCCAGGTACTGGTAGGCCGAATCGCAGTACAGAAAAGTGTCTTCCTGCTTTAAACTAACAGCGCCGAGAAGCTTGCGAATTTTCACCCCATTGACTTCGTCACCCTTCAGAAAGTCGGCGTGCAACAGCTCAATACGGCCGCCTTTGGCCGCGGCTGGGGGCGTCGCCGCCGGGCGCGGGCGCTGGGCCTGCCCAAGCAGCGGCACCAGCACAAACAAAAGCAAAAAGACGCGGGAGAAGGACATTCGGTAGTCAAAGGTACGGACGGGGCCCGCCCTAACGGCCATCTTTGCACCGTAGTACCTGGAGCGTACCTCACCCCTGGCTCGGGTTCGCCCATATGTTATTTTATTATGCTTGATACCGTTCGCCGCTTCATTGAGGAGCACGCTCTTTTTTCCATCGAAAACGACGCCATACTAGTCGCCGTCAGCGGTGGGCTCGATTCGGTGGTGCTGCTCGACATTCTGCATCGCCTCGGGGTGCAGGTGGCCGTGGCGCACTGCCACTTTGGCCTGCGCGGCGAAGATGCCGACGCCGACGAGCAGTTTGTACGAAAGCTGGCCAAGCAGTACGGCCTCCCCTACTTCGCCGAGTTTTTCCAGACCAAGGAGTTTGCCGAGCAGGAAGGCATCTCGACCCAGATGGCGGCCCGCTTCCTGCGATACCGCTGGTTTGAGCAGGTGCGCCAGACCCAGGACCTGGCCTACATCGCCACGGCCCACCACCAGCGCGACGAGGCCGAAACCATGATTCTGAACCTCACGCACGGCACCGGGCTGGCCGGGCTGCACGGCATTCAGGTGAAAAACGGCCACGTGGTGCGCCCGCTGCTGGGCGTAGGGCGCGACGACCTGCACGACTACCTGGTGGAGCGCGGCCTGCGCTGGCGCGAAGACGACAGCAACGACAGCCCCGTGTACCAGCGCAACCTGCTGCGCATCGAGGTGCTGCCCGTGCTGCGTGAAATCAACCCCAACCTCGACCAGACCATGCACGGCACCGCCGAGCGCGTGGGCGGCGCCGAGGAAATCGTGCGCCGCTACGTGGAAGACACCACCGCCCAGGCCCGCCGCGACGAGGCCGAAGTGACCTACCTCAACATCTCGACTCTGCAGAAAACCGCTGCCACCGCCCTGGTGCTGCACGAAATCCTGCGCCCCTTCGGCTTTTCCTGGCTGATGGTGAAGGACATCGTAGCGGCTTTCCCCGGCGAGTCGGGCCGGCGGTTCGACTCGCCCACGCACCGGCTGGTGAAGGACCGGGAAAACCTGGTTATCACACCGCGGCGGCTTTCGCAGTTCGGCACCTTCCAGCTCACGGCCGGGCAAACCGACCTGCTGGCCGACGGCATGCGCCTGCGGGCCGAGCTGCACGACGACGCCAGGCACTTCATCATCCCGCGCTCGAAAAGCACGGCCGCGCTCGATGCCGACAAAATAAAATTCCCGCTCACCCTGCGGAAGTGGCAGGAAGGTGACTGGTTTATGCCCCTGGGCATGAAGGGCAAGAAGCTGCTCAGCGACTTTCTCATCGACCAGAAAGTCCCGCTCAACCTCAAAGACGACGTGCGCGTGCTTACCTCCGCCGACGGCAAAATCTGCTGGGTGGTGGGCTGGCGCGTCGACGACCGGTTTAAAGTAGAAGACACCACGGAGCGGGTGCTCACCGTGCAGCGGCTGTAAGGCAAGCTGCCGCCCCGTGGGGTACTACTTGCACTTATTTCTTCAGCACCAGGTAGCCGTAGGCCGCTAGCGAAACCTGGTTGCCCAAGGTCACAGAGCCGCCTTGCAGGGCGTTAGTCCACGTGGTGCCAACCAAAGCAGCCGGCACAGAGTACTGCTGGGTACTGTTGCGCACATTGGCCAGCACCAGGGCTTGCTCGGCGCCCGCGGTTTTGGTGAACGCGCAGACGTCGGCCGAACTGTACGCGGTGGGGGTGCCGCGGCGCAGGGCCGCGCTGCCGGCGCGGGCCGCGAGCAGCTGCTTGTAGGCGCGCGTCACGGCGGGGTTTACGCCCCAGTTCACTTTCACCGACGTGAAGGGGAAGGGGATGGCCGCGGTCATGCCAGCTTCCTGGCCGTTGTACACCATGGGCACGCCCTTGTAGCACGAGGCAATGACGAAGGCCGACATAGCCCCCGCGTTGCCGTTGAAGACGGCCACCGGGGTGCCATCGGAGCCGTTCACGTCGTGGTTGGTGGTGTAGCGCACCACTTGCTGGGTGCCCGAGGCGTTGACGTATTCGCTGCTGTTAAGGGCGTCGAAGGTCGTGGCCGGCGCGCCGTTGCGGAACACGCTGCGCAGGCCGCCGTAAAAATTAAAGCCAAAATTGTAGTCGAAGCCGTTGTTGAAATTGGCGGTGCGGGTGCCCTCGGCCAGCAACAGCAGCTTGTGCGATTTCACGTTGCGCAGGGTGTCGGTGGCCTGCTGCCAGAAAAAGACGGTGGGAGCATCGGCGTAGTCGAAGCGAAACCCGTCGACGTTGGCCGTGAACACCCACGATTTCATGGCGGCAATCTGCGCCAAGCGCATGGGGGCACTGTCAAAATTGAGCTGGGCCACGTCGGTGTAATTGGTGTTGGGTGGGCTCTGGATGGTGCCGGCAGCATCGCGCAGGTACCAGTCGGGGTGGCCCGTAATCCAGCCATGGTCCCAGGCGGTGTGGTTGGCCACCCAGTCCAGCATCACGCTCAGGCCGCGAGCGTGGGCGGCATCTACCAAAGTGCGCAGGTCGGCCAGGGTGCCGAACTCCGGGTTCACGGCTTGGTAGTCCTTCACGCTGTAGGGCGAGTTCACCGATTTCACGGCCCCAACGGGATAAATCGGCATTAGGTACACCACATTCGCCCCTAGGGCCTTGATGGAATCGAGCCGGGCCGTGACGCCCGCAAAGTTGCCGCCCTGGCTAAAGGCCCGCATATTTACTTGATAAATAACAGCGTCTTCCCGGTTGGGCACGCCGGCGAAGGGGGTGCCGTATTGCGGGGGCGTCGGGATTCCGGTTACAGGTGGGGTGACGGGGGCCGGCGCGGGCTCCGATGTTTTGCAGCCCGTTACCAGGCCCAGGGCCAGCACCAGGGCTAGGCTATTTTTGAAAGCAGCAGATATAAATGCTAGCATGCAGGAATAAAATAGTTTGGTTGACTTTACGGTACAGGTCGCTGCGAAAGGTAAGCCGGTCGCAAAAGGTTCGGTGCGGCTCAATAAGCAGCTCAGGATAGCGCCAGCCTTAGCCCCGGCAAGGTACCTACGGCTGAACCGCTCTATGCGTACAGCCTGGGTTGTGGCGCCAAAATTTTGGCACAGCCCGCCGCGGAACAGAGTTTCGCGGTACTTTTGCCTCAGTACCTCCCTTACATTCTAACTCCATCCCAATGAAAGTTACCGTAGTCGGAGCCGGCAACGTAGGCGCAACTTGCGCCGATGTGCTCGCCACCCGTGAAATTGCCAACGAAATTGTTCTGGTTGACATCAAGGAAGGTATTGCCGAAGGCAAAGCCCTCGATATCTGGCAGAAATCCCCAATTATCGGTTACGATTCGCGCACGGTCGGCGTCACCAACGACTACGCCCGCACGGCCGATTCCGACGTGGTGGTTATCACCTCGGGCCTGCCCCGCAAGCCCGGCATGAGCCGCGACGACCTGATTTCGGTAAACGCCGGCATCGTGAAGTCGGTAACCGAGCAGGTGGTGGCCCACTCCCCCAACGCCATCATCATCATCGTGAGCAACCCGCTCGACGTGATGACCTACCAGGCCCACCTCACCTCCAAGCTGCCCCGCGAAAAGGTATTCGGCATGGCCGGCATCCTGGACACGGCCCGCTACCGCGCCTTCCTGGCCGAGGCCCTGAACGTGAGCCCCAAAGACATTCAGGCCGTACTCATGGGTGGCCACGGCGACACCATGGTGCCCCTGCCCCGCTACACCACCGTGGGCGGCATCCCCGTTACCGAACTCATCGGCAAAGCTGAGCTCGACGCCATTGTGCAGCGCACGGCTGTGGGCGGCGGCGAGCTGGTGAAGCTCATGGGCACCTCGGCCTGGTACGCGCCCGGCGCGGCTGCGGCTCAAATGGTGGAAGCCATCGTGCGCAACCAGCGCCGCGTGTTCCCCGTGTGCCTCGAACTGCAGGGCGAGTACGGCATCAACGGCGTGTACCTCGGCGCCCCGGTTATCCTCGGCAAAAACGGCATCGAGCGTGTGATTGAGCTGCAGCTCAACGACGAAGAGAAAGCCATGCTCGAGACCTCGCGCGGCCACGTGAAAGAAGTAATGGAAGCACTGGACAAAATGGGCCAGCCCGCATAGTTGCTGCGTTCAAACAGCTGAAAAAGCCCCGCCGATAATTCCGGCGGGGCTTTTTTATTTCAATGCGAGGTAGAGACGCATACTTGCGTCTCAGGGTCTGCGCTGTTTGGACGTCATCGTTCAACGAGGAGACGCAAGTATGCGTCTCTACAGCGCGGCAGTGGTAGGCTGCACCACTCCAAATCGCCCGCCTTTCACATCGAAAATCACGGTTTGCTGGCTGAAAGGCTCGTTGCCCAGCATGCCGCCCATGCCGGAGAAACGCATCAGCATTTTGTCCAGGAAACCGGAGCCTTCGATGTAGGTGACGGTGCGCAGCGGCACGGTTGAGCCATTGATTTGCAAGTCGGCGGCGGTAGCCACGGTGTGGGCCGTCAGCGTCTTGCCCCAGGAGTTGACGCCGGCGGTACGGGCCACGGCGTTGGGCTGAGCCATTTGGTGCCAGTTCGATTAGGAGGTTAATAGGGCAAAGGCGCTGCTGCCGGAGTCGAACAAAAGCTGCTGCGGCTGGCCTTGCAGCCCAACATTCAGCAACACGCGGCGCTCTTTGAACTCCAGGGGCACGAAGGCGGTGCGGCGCAGCAGGCTATCGGGCACGCTGGCAGAGAGGGTGAAACGCTGCCGGGCATAATCGATGACCAACACGCGGCCGTCCAGCAGGTCGGCGCCCAGGGTGCCGATTACAAACGGGGCGGTGCTGTCGGCCGGGAGGGTCGCGGCGCTGGCGTACGGCCGCACCCGGATTTTGCGGGCCAGCACTTGGCCATGGCCCAGGGCGAAGGTGAAGTTGCGGATGGTATCAGCGTCGGCCAGCAGCGCCGAGCGGGTGGCGGGGTACTTGGCGCGCAAGGCGTCGAGCGCATTGCTTTTGAGCAAGGAATACGGCGCCCCGGTGTCGAACTGCAGGTAGCAGGTGCGGGGGCAGCCAGGCAGCGAAACTGGAACCAGCAACGCCGCGTGGGGCATGGCGCGGTGGTCCACAGTATCGGCCTCCCAGGCAAAAGTGCCGGTGGCGGGCAGCTGGCTTACGATGAGCTGATTGGCCGGCGCCTGAAATTTTTTGCTCATGTAGAAGTAGCCGCCGATGCCACTTAGAACGAACAGCGCGAAGATGGCGAGCAGGATTTTGGGCAAAGCTTTCATGGGCAGCAGTGGGGTTGAGTTGATGGCTCAAACCTAACCGGCCTCCTACCCCATTCCCTGCGTCAAAATGACGTCATTTTGCCGCCACTTTGATTAACATATTCATTATAAATGCATTACGATTAAGTAACCTACAACCTAATGCGGTACACATCCAGGCGTCCTTGGCGCAGCATCAGCTGGTTGTAGCCCACCGTCACCACGTTGGCCAGGTAGGTGAGCACGAGCACCGCGAGAAAAAGGCCCGTCAATACCACCCCGAAATAGTGGAACGCTGCGGCCTGCAGCAACAGCGCCATCATGTAGGTAAAGAAGCTGGCCACCTGCCACAGCATCTGGAAGCCGAGCACCCGGCGGCCCAATTCGGCTACGTGCTCGGTGTCGTGGCGGTGCTTGCGCCAGAGCAGGTACGGAATCAGCAGGTTGAGAAAGGGGAAGACCAGAAAGCACAGCGCGCTCAGGTTGAGCAGCTGCAGGAACGGCGGGTCGGAGCGCAACTGGGGCGGGGCTGCCGGGGGTGCAGCACGGGCTCCGGCTGCGGTGCGGGTTCGTCTTCGGCAACGGCGCGCAGCGCTTCGAGGGGCACGTCCAGGGCGGTGGCCAGCGCCTGCATGGTATGGCCGCGCGGTACGGTTTCGCCCTGCTCCACCCGCTGGATGGTGCGCAAACTCACGCCCGACTGTTCCGCCAGCAGCTCCTGCGAGTAGCCTTTGCTTTTGCGGAGGGCCAGAATGCGAGCGGCAGAAAACATGCAGGGCGAAAAGGGTCCGGGTGGGCCGGTAAAGCTACTGCTGGCTGGCCCGGAAGAGCTTCTGCTTTTCTTCCTTCGACAGGCTCTCGTAGCCGGAGCGCGAAATCTTGTCCAGGATGGTATCAATCTCATCCTGCAGGGGCTGGCCCGCAGCGGTCGGCTTCTTGCCGCTGCTCGTGGAGGTAGCCGTCACGGGCTCAGGCCGGCGCGTGGTGCTCACGCGCATGGCGGGCCGGCGGCTGAATATGTTGCTCACAAAATTGCCCACGGCCTGCACCGGGCGGCCCAGGTCGCGGCCCGCCTTGAGCTGTTTTATAAACAGAAAGCCTATCAGGGCCCCGCCCAGGTGGGCAATTTCGCCGCCGGCGTTGCCGCCGTTCACCCCCGCCAGCGAAATCAGCACCACCACGGCCGCAATCCACTTAATCTTAACCGGCCCGATGAGAATCAGCATGAAGGTGTAGTCGGGCAGCAAGGTGGCGGCGGCCACGATGATGGCCGTTACCGAGGCCGAGGCGCCAATCACGGGCGAGCCCACGGCGGGCTGAAACGCGGGAATGAGATTGTAGCTGGCCAGGAAAATAGCCGCACCAGCCAGAGCACCCAGCACATAAATGCTCACCAGGCGCCGGTCGCCGAGGTATTCGCGCAGCAGCTGGCCAAACCAGTAGAGGTTGAGCAGATTGAACAGGATGTGGAAGAAGCCTTGGTGCGTGAAGGCATAGGTGAGCAGCGTCCAGGGGTGGCGCAGCAGCACCGGCAGCGAAGACGACAGCTCAAACTGCCGCATCACCGGCGGGTAATAGGCGCTGGCGCTGCTCACCGTGAGGATGGTACGCAGCACAATAAGACCCGCAAACACCAGGATATTCAGCAGGATGAGCTGCATCAGGGCGTTGTCGCGGCGACTAAAGGCAGAGCGGATGTCTTGAACGATGCTCATGGCACGAATTAAACGAATGTGATGATTACCACCAAGTAGCGAGCAAAACCAATCAATACTTTAATAAAAACGCTCTCTGCCGCCCTCCCAGAATTTAACTACGAAGAACCCTATCACGAGGCCACCGAGGTGGGCAAAATGGGCCACGTTGTCGCCGGGTGTGCGATGTACGCCGGCGTACAGGCTCGTAGGCCGCATACATGAAAACAAAGTATTTCGCTTTAATCGGAAACGGAATAAACAGCAGAAACAATTCGGTATTCGGGAATAAATAAGCGAAGGCGAAGAGCAGGCCAAAAAGTGCCCCGGAAGCGCCCAGCATGCCCGATTTGTAGCTCTGCTCCACTACGGCGTCCAGGGCGGTATTGGCCGAGCTGATGTACTCCCTGTCGTTGGGGTTTTTGGTCATTTCGGCCGCTACCTGCTCGAAGCCCTTCTGGTCGGGGAAATTCTGACGGAAAAACTCGGCCAGGTTGGCGCCCGAGGGGTCCTGGCGGAACTCCTGCTGCGCCTGCTCCATCTTGTTCAGGCTCGTAGAAGCGCACGCCTTCGTAGAGCAGCCCGGCCCCTATCCCGCATATCAGCCAGAAGGTCAGAAACCGCGCCCCGCCCCATCGCTGCTCCAGCAGCGGCCCGAAGGAAATCAGGCCAAACATGTTGGAAAAGAGGTGCCCCCAGCCGCCGTGCAGGAACATGTAGGTAAAGAACTGCCACGGATAGAAGTAGGGCGAGCCGATGGGGTACAGGCTGCCCACCTGGGTAATAAGAGGCAAGAGGCTGGATTGAGCTACAAAAAACACGATGTTCGCAATCAGCAGGTTGCGAACAGTAGGGGTCAGGTTGAACATGAAGCGAATAATGGCTCCAACGGGAAGCTGGAGGAACGTGGAGCGGAGTTGGGCCAGCAAAGCTAGCGGCGCAGGCGGGCCCTCCCCTAAAAGCCGGAGCAGGCCGAAAGGTTACTTACGGAAAAAGTCGGCCAGCCTGCTGCCCGTCCAGCAGCACCAGGGTTTTGCGGCCGTCGGGCGTGTAGCCGGGGGTTTGGCAGGCAAACAGCCGGTCGGCCAAGGCGTTGAGCTCGGACTCGGGCAGGCGGGTGGTGGCGGTGCCGGCCGCCACGCGGCGGGCCAGGGCGCGGGCCAGGCTTTCGCTCTGGTCGAGCTTGAGCGGTCCGGCCGTGGTGCGAAACTGCTCAATCAGGCTTTCGAGCAGTTCCTTTTCGTCTTGCGCCGGCATGCCGGCCGGGATGGCTTCCACGGCAATGGTGTTGGGCCCAAACTCGACGAAGATGAACCCCAGCGCGTGCAGCGGCTCGGTGAGCTCGCGCAGCACGGCAAAATCGGCGGGGCTGAACGTGACGCTTCGCGGAAACAGCAGCGTTTGCGAGCTGCCCACGGCCCGGCTCAATTCCTGGCGGTACTGCTCGTAGAGAATGCGCTCACGGGCCGCTTCCTGGTCTATCAGCAGCACGCCGGATTTTACCGGTACCAGCACGTAGCGCTGCTGCACCTGCACGGCGCGGCTGCCCGGGCCGGCACCGTCCCGCTCCCGGGCAACCGGCTGGGCAGGTTGCACTTCGGGCATGGCGAAGCCCAGCGGCAGCCCCTCGCTGTCCGTAGCCGCCAGCTCGCCAGAAGCCGGGGCTTCGAAGCTGCGCATGGTGGCGGTGTCCAGCGTGGGCTCGGGCTTCACGGGCTGGCCCAACTCGCGGTAGAAGGCTTCGAGGCTCGCGGCGGGCCTGCTCGGTGGGGCGCGGCGGCAGTTGCCGCTCGTAGCCGTCGCGGCGGGTATCAGCATTAAAATTCGAGAAGCCCGAGCTGCCCGACGACGAACGGGAAGCCGGCGCGGCCGGCGCATCGGGGCGGTAGCCGTCGCTGCTGGCGGCGCGGGCGGCCGGGGTGGCGGCGGGCAGGTGGTCGTCGGCCTCGGTGGGTACCTGGCCGGTGCCTTTGCCGGTGCGCAGGGGCCGGATGGGCGCAAAATTCACGTCGCCGTCGAAGTCCAGTGAAGGCGCAATGTTGTGCAGGCCCAGGCTTTGCTTCACGGCGGCGCGCACCACGGCGTACACGGTTTTCTCGTCTTCGAACTTGATTTCCGTTTTGGTGGGGTGCACGTTGATGTCGATGGCCTTGGGGTCCAGCTCCAGAAACAGCACGTAGAACGGATGCGTGTCGCGCGCCAACAGGCCTTCGTAGGCCGACAGTACGGCGTGGTTGAGGTAGGCCGAGCGAATGAAGCGGTTGTTAACAAAGAAAAACTGGTCGCCCCGGCTTTTCTTCGACGACTCCGGCTTGCCCACGAAGCCCTTCACCGAAATGGAGTGGGTCACTTCCTCGCAGGCGGCTAGCTGCTCCTTGTAGCCGTTGCCCAGCAAGGCCACGATACGCTGGCTCAACTTGCCGGCGGGCAGGCCAAAAACTTCGAGGTCGTTCTGGTACAGCGAAAACGCAATGTGCGGGTTGGCCAGCGCCACGTGCTGAAACTCGTCGAGGATGTGCCGCATTTCCACGGCGTTGCTCTTGAGGAAGTTGCGCCGGGCGGGCACGTTAAAAAACAGGTTCTTCACGGCGATGCTCGTGCCGTCGGGGCAGGCGGTGGGCTGCTGGCTGGTTACCTGCGACCCTTCCACGAGCAGCAGCGAGCCGGTCTCATGCTCGCGCTGCTTGGTCCGGATTTCGACCTGGGCCACGGCCGCGATGCTGGCCAGCGCTTCGCCTCGAAAGCCCAAAGTGCGAATGCGAAACAGGTCCTCGGTTGAGCGGATTTTGCTGGTGGCGTGGCGCTCCAGGCTCATGCGGGCGTCGGTGGGCGACATGCCGGCGCCGTTGTCCACCACCTGCACCAGCTGCTTGCCGGCCTCTTTTACAATGAGTTGAACCTGTGCCGCCCCGGCGTCGACGGCGTTTTCCAGCAGCTCCTTTACCACAGAGGCGGGGCGCTGCACCACCTCGCCGGCCGCAATCTGGTTGGCGAGGTATTCGGGGAGCAGGTGAATGATATCGGGCATGGAAGGGGCGCACGCTTCAGCTTGCGCTAGAGAAGACAAAAAGAGCTAACCAGCACGTCGACAAGCGGAAACGCGACCGGCAATAACTGGAAATTGGCCGCGTTTTAAACCCGGGACGGGGTTTTCTGCGTAACTTCGCGGCCCAGTAGCGCAACTTCGGCATGAAATTTTCGGGCATTTGCCACGGCCATTTCGCCTCGGAGCGCGCCACGTTCGGAACCTCCAAACCCAGGCGGCAGGTTCCGCTGTTAACCACGACAAAAGTACGGCCTTTGCGGCCCGTTTGCCCTTGAACCCACCCACCAACCCCACGGGGCTGATGCGCATCCCTCTTCAGTTAGGCCTTCTGGCTTTGCTGTTGGCCACGGGTCTGCTGCTGTCGTTTTCCGAAGTAAAAAAGCTGCCGGCGGACCCCCTGCCGACTTCCCCGGCCGAGGTGGCCTGGGTCGACAGCGTGTTCAACTCGCTCACGCCCGACCAGCGCCTGGGCCAGCTGTTTATGGTGGCCGCGTACTCCAACAAGGACCGCGCCCACTTCAACCGCATCGAGCAGATGGTGCGCTACCAGAACATTGGCGGCGTGATGTTTTTGCAGGGCGGTCCCAAGCGCCAGGCCCTGATGACCAACCGCTTGCAGGCCGCCGCCAAGGTACCGCTGCTCATCGCCATGGACGCCGAGTGGGGCCTCGACATGCGCCTCGACTCCTCGGCCCACTACGCCAAGCAGATGACGCTGGGCGCCATGGACGACCCCAAGTACGTGTACCAGATGGGCCGCGACATTGCCCGCAAAATGCGGGCTCTGGGCGTGCACATCAGCTTTGCCCCCGTAATTGACGTGAACTCCAACCCCGGCAACCCCGTGATTGGCAACCGCTCGTTTGGCGAAGACCAGGAGAAGGTGGCCAAGCTGGGCGTTCAGTACATCAGGGGCTTGCAGGAAAACGGCGTGATGGCAGTGGCCAAGCACTTTCCGGGCCACGGCGACACCGACACCGACTCGCACGTGTCGCTGCCGGTCATCAACACCGACATGGCCCGCCTGGCCAAGGTAGACCTGGTGCCATTTCAGCAGTCTTTTGAAGCCGGGGTGATGGGCGTGATGGTGGCCCACCTCTACATGCCGCTGTTTGACACCACCAACGCCCAGACCACGACGCTTTCCCGCGCCCTGGTCACTGACCTGCTCAAGGACAAGATGGGGTTTAAAGGCCTGGTCTTCACCGATGCGCTCAACATGAAGAGCGTGAGCAAGCTG
Organism: Hymenobacter humi; assembly: GCF_042665855.1. NCBI lineage: Bacteria > Pseudomonadati > Bacteroidota > Cytophagia > Cytophagales > Hymenobacteraceae > Hymenobacter > Hymenobacter humi. The sequence goes on from NZ_JBHTEK010000001.1 coordinate 4,184,102, forward strand.
TATAAAGACGGGGAGCTCGACGCCCTGGCCCTGGCTGCCGGCAACGACATGTTGCTGTTCTCGGAGAACGTGCCGGTGGCGCTGCTGCGCATTCGCGAAGCGGTGGCGGCAGGTAAGCTTAAGCAGGAAGAGTTGGACCTGCGCATCAAAAAGATTTTGCGGGTGAAATATTGGGCTGGCTTGGCCAAGTACCAGGCCGCCCGCGTGCCCACCCTGCGAGACAGCCTCAACCAGGCCAACACCAAAGTGCTGGCTCAAACCATTTTTGAGCACGCCGTGACCGTGGTTAAGAACGAGGACAAGCTCCTCCCCTTCCAGCGGCTCGACACGCTGCGGATTGCGGCCATCACCATCGGCACGCAGGCCGAAGGGCCATACGCCACGATTTTTAATAAATACCAGCCCGGCCCGGTGTACGCCGTGCCCAACCGCTACGCCGACGACTCCACCTTTACCCGCATCGCGGCCCGCCTCAACGCCTACAACGTAATCGTGGTGAGCCTGCACGCCATGAACAACACGCCCAGCCACAGCTACGGCATCGGCGACGGCGCCTTGAGGTTCATCAAGAAGCTGCAGGCCAACCCCAAGTTCAAAACGGTGGTGGTGGCCATGGGCAATGCCTACGGCTTGAAATACCTAGAAGACGCCCGCACCCTGGTGTGCGGCTACGAAGACCATTATGCGGCCCAACTGGTGGTGCCGCAGGTATTGTTTGGCGCGCTGCCGGCCCGGGGCAAGCTGCCCGTCACGGTGTCGCCGACGCTCAAAGTGCTAGCCGGCATAGCCACGCCTGAATTGAAGCGCCTGCGCTACGCCACGCCCGAAAGCCAAGGGCTCAACTCACGCGTGCTGGCTCAGATTGACAACATTGCGCTGGAAAGCCAGACTTACGCCGCCTCCCCCGGCTGCCAGGTGCTGGTGGCCAAAAACGGCACCGTGGTGTTCGACCAGAGCTACGGCTACTGCACCTACGACCAGTCGCAGCCCGTGACCAACAGCACCTTGTACGACCTGGCTTCGGTGACCAAAGTGGCCGGCACCCTGCAAGCCGTGATGTACCTCAAGGACCAGGGCAAGCTCAACCTCGACGACAAAGTAGCGGCCTACCTGCCCGAGCCTGGCCCGTACCAACAAGCGCGAAATGACCGTGCGCGATGTGCTCATGCACCAGGCCGGCCTCAAGCCGGGCATCCCCACCTGGGAGCGCACCGTGAACAGCAACGGCCTGAAGCCGACGTTCTACGCCAGCATCAGGTCCGATGAGTTTCCCAACGAGGTAGTACCCGGCGAGTACAGCACCAAAGCCGCCGACGACTCCGTCTGGGCCTGGACGATGCGCTCGAGCCTGCTGCCCAAAATCAAGGGCAAGTACCCCACCGAGTATTCCGACCTGAGCTTTATCGTGATGAAGCGCCTGTGCGAAAAGATTCTCAAGCAGCCCATCGAAGGCTTCCTGCAGGATAATTTCTACCGCCCGCTGGGCCTGGGCAGCATGACCTACAACCCGCTGCAGCGCTTCCCGAAAAGCTGCATTGCGCCGACCGAAAACGACACCTACTACCGTCGCGAGCAATTGCAGGGCAGCGTGCACGACCAGACGGCGGCCCTGGTGGGCGGCGTGGGCGGCCACGCCGGCCTGTTTGCCACGGCCAACGACCTGGCCGTGCTGATGCAGATGAACCTGCAGAACGGCACCTACGGCGGCGCCAAGTATTTCCAGTCGCCGGTGGTGTCGGAGTTTGCCCGGCCCCAGACGGCGGGTGGGCGGCGCGGCCTCGGCTGGGACCACGGCGACCCCCGCAAGCCCGAAGGCCCGACCAGCAACCTGTCGCCAGCCAGCACGTTTGGCCACACCGGCTTCACGGGCACCTGCGTGTGGATGGACCCTGAGAATCAGATTCTCTACGTCTTCCTCTCCAACCGCGTGTACCCCAACGCGGGCAACAACAAGCTGCGCCAATACAACATCCGCACCCGCATTCACGACGTGATTTATAAGTCGCTGGCGGCCGGCAAGAAGTAAGCGCAGCGCCCACGCAACCTTTAGGTACGCGTGGCCCTCATGGCGGTAAAGCTCTTTTAATTTAGCTTAGACCGCACCATGAATCTATTCGCAATTTTTCTACTGGCAGCGCTAGCGCTGCTGAGCGCGGCCACGGCTTCGGCCCAAGCCAAGTTTCACCTGGGCCTGCGCGGCGGAGGTAATTGGGCTACCACAACGCTAGATAATGCCAGCAATGGGTCCTATTCCGGGTTTAGCCACTCGGCTGATAAGTCTGCCATGTATGCCTGGCAGGCGGGAGCGGTGTTGGAAGTGGCTTTCAATAAATTCGCCTTGCAACCGGCCTTGCTGTTTTCGCAAAAAGGTGAGCGGTTCCACACGTCGGGTTACATTAATGGGTTTGTAGGCACGAGCGGTTTCGATACCGAGAGCACCAACCGCTATAATTGGCTCGAAATGCCCTTAAATGCGGTTTACACTGTGCGAGGCTTTCAAGTGTTCGCGGGACCTTACCTCGCGGTGGCCGTTGGGGGACGGCAAAAAGGTACGACAACTCGGTTTTCGCCTTTCGTAAGGTCTGCTCCTGAAAATTTCACTCAAGAAATTGAGTACGGTTCCCAAAGCACCAACCGACGCGTTGATGCGGGGGTCAACATGGGCATCGGCTACCGGCGGGGCGCCACGCAGGTGCAGTTGGGCTACGGCCTGGGGCTGCGCAACCTGCACCAAATCAACCCATACCAGACCTACGACTTGGCGCATGACTTCCCTGCCGATGCCGCGTACAACCGCGTTGTGCAGCTGACGGGCACTTACTTCTTTGGGCTGTAGCTGTACCGGTGCTTTGTTGCGGCCCAGTTAGTAATGGTAGCTTGCGGACCCTTCGCTGGTTTAGTTCGGTTAAAATTCAGCTCAACTTCCCAACATCCCGGCCCGAATCTGGTTACGCAAAACGTGAAGCTCCTTTTCGCGTTACCTTCTTATGAACATCGGCATCGTTTGTTATCCCACGTTTGGCGGCTCCGGCGTGGTGGCCACGGAATTGGGCAAAGCCCTGGCCCAACGCGGCCACCGGGTGCATTTTATCACCTACAGCCAGCCGGTGCGGCTCGACTTCTTCAACGAAAACCTCTTTTACCACGAGGTGTACGTGCCGGCGTATCCGCTTTTTCAGTTTCCGCCCTACGAGTTGGCCTTGACCAGCAAGATGGTCGACATCGTGCAGAACGAAAAGCTCGACGTGCTGCACGTGCACTACGCCATTCCGCACGCATCGGCGGCGTACATGGCCAAGCAGATTCTGCGATCCCGCGGCATCCAGATTCCGGTGGTCACCACGCTGCACGGCACCGACATTACCCTCGTGGGCAAAGACGCCAGCTTTGAGCCGGTGGTCACGTTCAGCATCAACCAGAGCGACGGCGTGACCTCGGTTTCGGCCGATTTGCGACGCGAAACCTACGAGTACTTCGCCGTGGAGAAAGACATCACGGTGATTCCCAACTTTATCGACCTGCATCGCTTCAAGAAGCAGGACAAGAGCCACTTCCGGGCAGCCATCGCGCCCGAAGGCGAGAAGCTGCTGGTGCACACCAGTAACTTTCGCACCGTGAAGCGCGTGGAAGACGTACTCCGAATCTTCGTGGGCGTCCGGGAGAAAATCCCCGCCAAGCTCCTGCTTGTGGGCGACGGCCCCGACCGTAACCGCATGGAAAAGCTGGCCCGCGACCTCGACGTGCATCGCGACCTGCGCTTCCTGGGCAAGCTCGAAGCCGTGGAGGAAGTGCTAAGCGTGGGCGACCTTTTCCTGATGCCATCCGAAAACGAAAGCTTCGGCCTCGCGGCCCTCGAGGCCATGGCCTGCGAAGTGCCCGTGGTGAGCACCAACGCCGGCGGCATTCCTGAGCTAAACGTGCACGGCGTAACCGGCATGATTAGCGCAATCGGCGACGTGGAAGACATGGTGAAAAACGCGCTCTACGTGCTCGACGATGAAAACCTGCCCCGCTTTAAAGCCGCTGCCCGCGCCCGCGCGGAAGAGTTTGCCGTAGACAAGATTGTCCCGCTGTATGAGGACTGCTACCAGCGGGCCATTGAGGCAGTGGGTGTGACGGCTTAACAATTGAGCACCAAACTCCCCTCCTTATTTAAGGAGGGGATGTTCGAGCCGCAGGCTCAGACGGGGTGGTTGAGCCGTTGAACGAGGTATAAACGAGTTGAGTTGGAATCTTTCAGCCACCTGTCGTTCGGGCATCGTTCAACGAATGCAACCACCCAAGCTCAACTTGGCAGTTGAGCGTCCCTTCGTTAAAAAAGGAGGGGAGTTTTTGTTCTAAAACAGGCCGGCGGCCTCGTTTTTCACCACGGCCAGGGCCTGGGCGGTGGGTTCGGCACCGTCCATCATCAGGCCTTCCAGAATGCGCTTGGCAAGCTCGGTGCCGCGGGCCTGGCCTGGGTTCTGGATGCCGTGGAAGGCGCGGTTTACCATCGTGAGCACATTTTCCTTGGCTTCTTTCACCATCGTCCAGGCATCGCCGGAGATGTATACCTGCTGCGAGAGGTTGTGCTCGTATTCGGCCCGGATTTCCTGCTGCAGCAGGCGGTGAAAGTCAGGGGCGGTCTGGCCGGCGCTGCTCAGACGCACCAGGATATTGTTGGGCGAGATGCGCTCCAGAAAAAGCACCACCCGCTCGTAGGCTTGCAGGCGGAGCGGCAGGGTGGTTTTGTTGTTTTCCAATCGCAGCTCAATCAGGCGCCGCTGCTGCTCTTTCTCCAAAAACTGCTTGAATAACAAATAGATGACTCCTGCCACGATGAGAGCGGGCAGTATGATTTTGAGCAAATCGAACAGATAGGTGGAAGAATCCATAAGTAGCGGCGGTGAGACGGAATAGAGCGGGAAGGTAATTAGAGCCTTCAAACGAAACAGTTGCTGGTTTCGCGTGAAGCGTCCACGCCTGCCCGCCAGCAACACCCGCAAACTTACGGCGTGAACCACGGCCCCCCAACTGCTGTTTCTACCCCGACGCTGTGCCGCGAGCGACTCCGGCAGCCGCTGTATCTTTGTCGTCCACCCAGTTTTAACATCGCCTTTCTTATGGCTACCGTTGCCACCCTCGCTCCCATTACCCTCACCGACCGCGCGGTGGTCGAGGTGAAGAATATCATCCAGGAAAAGAACGTGCCCGCCGACTACGGCCTGCGCATTGGCGTGCAGGGCGGCGGCTGCTCGGGCATGAGCTACCTGCTCGGCTTCGACAAAGCCAAGGACGCCGACGAAACCTACGACCTCGACGGCCTGAAGCTCATCATGGATAAAAAGCACGCCATGTACGTTTTGGGTATGGAAGTCGACTTCCAGGACGGCCTCAACGCCCGCGGCTTCGTCTTCAACAACCCTCAGGCCAAGAGCACCTGCGGCTGCGGCTCGTCGTTCTCGGCCTAACCCCTCCGTAACGAACAGCTCCCGCTGATTGTAACCTTAGAATGAAAAAAGCCCCAGCCAATAGGCCGGGGCTTTTTTCATTTACTTTAGCGTCGTCTATCTCACCATTCCCTGATTCGATGCGTCAATTATTTATGCTGGTGGTGCTGTTGTCGGCTTCCTCCGCTCAGGCACAGAAATTCAGTTCGCAGGAGCTGGCACGCTGGAAACAACAGGCCCAGCAGGTTTCCATTACCCGCGATACGTATGGCGTGCCGCACATCTACGGCAAAACCGACGCCGACGCGGTGTTTGGCCTGCTTTACACCCAGTGCGAAGACGACTTCGACCGGGTCGAGATGAACTACCTCGATGCCATAGGCCGCTTGGCCGAAGTTGAAGGCGAAGCGTCCCTGTACCACGACTTGCGCGCCCGCCTGTTCATGGACAGCACGCAGGCCATTGCTATCTACAAAAAGACCCCACCCAGCATGAAGGTGTTGCTCGACGCCTTTGCCGCGGGCACCAACTACTACCTGGCCACCCACCCCACCGTGCAGCCCAAGCTGCTGCGCCGCTTCCAGCCCTGGATGCCGCTCATGTTCAGCGAAGGCAGCATTGGCGGCAATATCAGCGTGGTGAGCATCGAGCGGCTCAAGGCCTTTTACAGCCAGAAGAAGTCCAGGCTCGTGGATAAACACCGACTTTGAAAAGAAGGAGCGCGAGCCGGTGGGCTCCAACGGCTTTGCCATCGCTCCCAGCAAAAGCGCCAGCGGTAATGCCCTGCTGCTTATCAACCCGCACACTTCGTTCTACTTCCGCTCCGAGGTGCAGATGGTGAGCCAGCAGGGCCTGAACGCCTACGGTGCCGTGACCTGGGGCCAGTTTTTTGTATACCAGGGCTTCAACCAGAACTGCGGCTGGATGCACACCTCCAGCCAGGCCGACTCGATGGACGAGTACCTCGAAACCATTGAGAAAAAGAACGGCGCGTTTTACTACAAATACGCCGGCAAGCTGCGGCCCGTGCAAGTGCAGAAAGTGTCGTTGCCTTACCGCGACGGCACCAAAATTCTACGCAAGGAATACACCATGTACCGCACCCACCACGGCCCCATCGTGGGCCAGAAGACTGATAACCAGTGGGTAGCCGTGCGCATGATGAACGAGCCGCTGGCGGCCCTGCAGCAGTCGTACCTGCGCACCAAAGCCACCGGCTACACCAGTTATCAGGAGGTGATGAAGCTGAACGGCAACGCGACGAACAACACCGTTTTTGCCGATAACAAGGGCAGCATTGCCTACTGGCATGGCAATTTCATGCCCAAGCGCGATGCTAAGTTCGACTGGAACCAGCCCGTAGACGGCAGCACCCCCGCCACCGAGTGGAAGGGTTTCCACAGCGTAAAGGAGCTGGTGCAGGTGCACAACCCCGCCAGCGGCTTCATCCAGAACTGCAATTCCACGCCCTATACCGTAGCGGGCCCCAGCAGCCCAACGCCAGCCAAGTTTCCCAAGTACATGGCCCCCGACGCCGAAAACTACCGCGGCCTGAACGCCGTGCGCGTGCTCAGCCGCAAGTCCGTTTTCACCCTCGACACTCTGATTGCGGCCGCCAACGACCCGCACCTCGCCGCCTTCGACGACATGCTGCCGCCCCTGCTCACGGCGTACCAGCCCACCTCCGTCGAGAAAGCCGCCACGCCGGCCATGGCGGAGGCCATTGAGCTGCTGCGCACCTGGAACCACAACTACAGCTCAACTTCGGTAGCCCAGACGGTGGCCATTTATTGGGCCGAGCGCCTGCTGACCAAGGCCCGGGCCCGGGTCCCGTCGGCTCAACCGCAGCAGGACTATATCAGCTTTACCAAATTCGCCTTGGCCAACACCAGCCCGCAGGAAAAACCGCGGCCCTGAGCGAGGCGCTGGAAGACCTCACCCGCGACTTCGGCACCTGGAAAATTCCGTGGGGCGACATCAACCGCTACCAGCGCCTGACGGGCAAGATTCAGGAGACCTACGACGACCAGCAGCCCAGCCTTCCCGTCGCCTTCACCTCTTCGTCCTGGGGGTCGTTGGCTGCCTTCGGAGCCCGCGCCTACCCCAGCACCAAGAAGCGCTACGGCAACGTGGGCAACAGCTTTGTGGCCGTAGTAGAGTTTGGACCGCGCATCAAAGCGCGCTCCGTGGTCACGGGCGGGCAAAGCAGCCGTCCGGGCACTCCGCACTTCACCGACCAAGCTCCCCTGTACACCGCCGGCCGCTTCAAAGAAGTAAGGTTTTACCCTGAGGACGTGAAGGCCAACGCTGAAAAAACGTATCACCCGGGTGAATAGATCTATTGCCCCAACTTCGTCAGCGAAGTTCTATCACCATTAGGCTAAACAATTAAATCCCAGTCAACATCATGGACATTAAATATTTATCTGACGACAGGGGAAAAATCACGGGTGTCTTCATTCCCATTGAAGACTGGGAACAGCTCAAGAAGCAATACCACATCGACGAGAAAGCTCCCGCGGACTCCGGGGCCAAGCTACAGCAGTCCCTAGCCGACGCGTTGAAGAAGGCAAAGCCATCGGATGCACCAGAGAAGTAATCGCCCCCGTTTCAATCGTTAGGCACAAAAAAAGCCCGGCAATGCCGGGCTTTTTTGTTGTGTTAAGGTAGGATTTTAACGCCCAAAATCGTCCTGTACGCGCACAATATCGTCTTCATCCGAAGGCTGATTGGCGTCGGTGTGCTGCCAAATTTCGGCCAGCACGCCCCACTGCATCAGGCCGACTAGTCGGTGTCGCTCGCCTTGCTGCATTGTGATTCTATCGCCGACCTGGTAGTTTTTCACCTCGCCCTGCTCGTCAGTAAAGCTGGTGGCTACTCCTACTGGCCCTTGAACAACTTGCCATATTTCGGCACGTCGGTGGTGGTATTGCCACGACAATCTTTGTTGTGGCGCTACTATTAATACCTTAGGGCTCAATCTACCGGAAGCTTTCAACTGCTCAATAAACCTACCGCCGAAGTAGGTAGCAGCGAATAGCTGCGCCTGGTCTTCCTGAATAACAAAGAATCCACCCCAGGGGCGGTTTTCATCCCGCTTTTCGATTATAAATCCCTGCTGCTGCAGCTGAGCAGCTATTTCTTGGAATATGGCTTGTTTTGGGTCGTCAACCTTCTGCATAAATACTTGGCCTTTCGCCTTAACAACTATCACCCTTTAAAATAGATGGTGAAGTACCGAGGCAGGTTTTTTTAGGAAAATCAGGCGCTGGGCACACTTTCCCAGTTATGATTTATCATCAAAGCTTATTATCGTCGCGTTTACGAGCAATTAGGAGTAGTGGCCATATGTATTTTGACAAAGAAGAACTTTCGAATACGCTACCAACTGTTTTACAACCCCTTAAAGCTAATAGCTGCACCTCCCCCAGCGGCCATTTGCAGTTTTAGCGCCGACTTACTGGTTACCTGCACTTTCCGAATCTGGTAAGCCATGGGGTTCTTTTCCCAGTCAGCGTTTTTTCCATCGGCGTAGATGGTGGCGGTGTAGCGCCGGCCGGGCGTGAGAAAATTGAGCTTCACGGTTTGGGTGCGCGCCTGTTCGTCGGTGATGGCGCCGAGGTACCATTCGTCCTTGCCCTTGGCCCGGCGGGCGATGGTGAGGTAATCGCCGGGCTCGGCGGCCAAGATGCGGGTGTCGTCCCAATCCACCGCCACGTCCTTGATGAATTGGAAGGCATCCAGGTGCTTTTCGTAGGCTTCGGGCAGGTCGGCGGCCATCTGCAGGGGCGAGTACATGGTGACGTACAACGCCGCCTGCTTGGCCAGGGTGGTGTGTACCTGCTTGTCTTTGTTACGCTCGGGGTTCCAATCCTCCAGCTTGATTTGGAAGATGCCAGGCGTGTAGTCCATCGGGCCGCCCATGAGGCGGGTGAAAGGCAGGATGGTTTCGTGCTCGGGCGGGTTACCGCTGCTCCAGGCGTTGAACTCGTTGCCGCGGGCGGCTTCGTTGGCCAGCCAGTTGGGGTAGGTGCGGTGCAGGCCGGTGGGGCGCACGGACTCGTGCATGTCGACCATGAGGCGATTCTGAGCCATTTGGTCGGCCACGTGCACGTAGTGGTTCACCATCCACTGGCCGTCGTGGTGCTCGCCACGCGGGATGATGCGGCCCACGTAGCCGGTTTTGGCCGCATCGTAGCCGTGGGCCTTCATGAAGCGGTAGGCCGCGTCCATGCGGCGCTCGTAGTTTGTGACCGAACCCGAAGTTTCGTGGTGCATGATGAGCTTCACGTTTTTGCCGGCGGCGTAGCGCTGCAGCTCGGACACGTCGAAGTCGGGGTACGGCGTCACGAAGTCGAATACCTCTTCTTTCCAGTTGCCGGCCCAGTCTTCCCAGCCCACGTTCCAGCCTTCTACCAGCACGCTTTGCAGGCCATTTTTGGCAGCGAAGTCGATGTAGCGTTTCACGTTGGCGGTGTTGGCGCCGTGGCGGCCGTTGGGCTTTAGAGCGGCCCAATCGGTGCCGGCTAGCTTGAGGTTGCTGGCGTCGGAGTAGTTCCAGGCGGCTTTGTTCACGTGCATCTCCCACCACACGCCAACAAACTTCTGGGGCTGAATCCAGCCGGTGTCGGCGATTTTGCTGGGCTCGTTCAGGTTCAGAATCAGCTTGGAGGCCAGAATGGCGGGGGCATTGTCGGCTACCACGATGGTGCGCCACGGCGTGTGCTCAGGCGTTTGCAGGTAAGCTTTGGCTCCGGTGGCGCTGGGCACCAATTGGCTGCTCAAGCCGAAGCTTTGGGTGTTCACGTTCAGCATCATGGCCGGGTAGTTCACCAGCGCGGCCTCGTGGATGTTGAGGTACAGCCCGTCGTCGGCCTTGAGCATGAGCGGCGTCTGCACGGTGGTGGGCGCCGATTTGAGCTGAATCGGCTCAATCGGCGTGGTATTCACCGCGTTCAGGCGGGTGGTGCTGTAGGTGTATTCGTTGGAGTCGTAGTCGCCCGGAATCCAGAAGGCCTTGTGGTTGGCGGGCAGGTTAAACTCGGTTAGCTCGTCCTGCACGGTGAAATACTTCAGGTTGTCCTGGGCCGGAAACTCGTAGCGGAAGCCCAAGCCGTCGTCGAATAAGCGGAAGCGCAGCACCAGCTGCCGGTTTTGCACGGCGGCCTGCTGCACGGTCACGGCCAGCTCGCGGTAGTGGTTGCGAATCTGTTTTACTTCGCCCCACACCGGCGTCCAGGTGTCGTCGTGCACACTGGAATCAATTTTGGCAATGGTAAAGCCCTTGTCGAAGCCCGGCTGGCCTTGCAGCAAAATGGCCAGGCGGCTGGGCTTCACCACGGGTTTAGCGCCGAAGCGGAGCTGGTAAGTGGGCTCTCCGGCGGCATTGAGCTGAAACTGCAGCGTCAGCTTGCGGTCGGGCGAGTGGATGGTTTGGGCGTGACTGCTGACACCGAAGCTAATTAGTGTCAGGCAAAAGCATAACCTTGAAATCATGAGAAATAAAAAACGCTTACCAAAATGTTGTTTCATCCTTTCTTGCTCATCTGAAGCTCCACTTCTCCGTTTGGCCTAGTTCCCACATTCCGCCATCCCGCCTTCCGATAAAAGGCCTCCGCCCGCGTACCCGGCCCCGTTCCCAGCCACACGGGCTCGTCGGTTTGGCTGAAATACCAGGTTAGCATGGTATCGTGCAGGGCACGGCCTATCCCCTGCTTGTCGAAATCGGGGTGCACGAACAGCGCCCAGATGTTGTGGCCTTGCAAATCGACAATCGCAAAGCCCACGGTTCGGCCGTCAACTTCCGCTACCCACCCTTTGCCGCGGCGCGTCAGGTACTCCACATAATCTTTGTAGGTCACCAATCCGGGCGTGCTCAGCACGTTTTCTTTAACGGCAAGACGAATTTCCGACATCCCCGGAATGTCGGAAATCTGGGCTTCTCTGAGGAACATGAGCTGAAGCATTGGGAGCGGCTAAAGGTACAGCCTGCACCCGTTGCTGGCATCTAGCTGAAATCGTAAGGATAGCCAATGGCCCGTAGGTCTTCCTCCAGCCTGCGCCCAGTCGTCGAGGCTCATCCACAATGTCGAGTACCGTGGCCTTGGTCAGTGGCTCGCCCCGGTAGATTTTTGCCACGGCCGCCACGTCGATGGGCGAGCGGTCGGTTTCCTCGCCGTAGTATTCGTCGGCCCACTCCGCATAGGTCTCGGGGTTGCTGTCGAGCATGAAAAGCAGTTCTTCGGAACCGTCATCCTCGTTCTCTAGCACGCCGGTTTGCCAGCCGAGCCCGGCGGTGTTCCACAGGCAGAAGGTGGTGCCGATGGAGTTGACCGGCTCACCGAAAATGAAGTCGTCAAAAACCTCGGGCAGGCCGCGCGTCACCTGGGCCTTGTCGGGCTGGTCGTAGCCGTCGAGGTAGCCATTTATCACACAGCCTTCGGGGCGGAATAAAATCAGCATCTGGTCGCCTTCGCCGTCGCTCATCTCCAGCACCTGCTCTTCTTCGCCCCAGTCGGCATTGTAGGTGTAGTAGCGGTATTCCAAATCCTGCGAATTGATGGCATCGAGCACGGCCAGGGCCTTGCTGATTCGCTTCAAATCTGCTGCGTCGGGCAGCCCACTATAGTCCTGGGTCGAAATCATGGTTAAGAATAAGGGATGGTCAACTTTCCCTTAATACGACTTACTCATGTCGGCCGGTACCGCTACCACAAAATCAGCCAGATTCACCTGCTCCTTGTCGAGCCTGCTGCAGCTGCTCCTGGCTCACCACGCTCAGGGTTTTTACGCGCAGCTTGGGCGCGTACTGGCGCAGGTAGGCCACAATGCCGTCGTGGCGGTCGGAGTGGTAGCTGCCGTTGAGGTGGAGCAGGGTTTGGCCGTTTTGGCAGCTGGCCCGGATGAAGTGGGCCATGGTGGCATCCTTCAGCGCCTGGGCTTGGATAATGTTCTGGGCCCCGCCGCCGTGGGCTTTGCCATCGCCACCGAACATGGCGGCCATGTTCTTGTAGCCGGGCAACTCGTAATCCACCTTCAGGGGCAGCGGCGCCAGCAGGGCGCGGTCTACGGCCGGCAGCTTGTCGAGCGCCTTGAGGCTGCCGCGGGCCACAGCCTGGGCAAATGGGCGCGGGACGTTGGTGCCCACGACGGGCACTTTGTTTTGACGGGCAAAAAGCAGCAGTGGGCGGTAGTCGGTGGCGTAGTTGGGCCACGGGCGGGCCTGGCGCTCGAAAGCGGTATCGGCCAGCGTGCCGGCAGTGTATTGAGCCACCAGGGGCTGCACGTCGCGCTCAAACATCTCCAGCCCTAGCACCAACTGGCCGGGCTTTTTGAGGCGCAGCAGGTCTTTGGCTACTTGCAGCTCTAGCCAGTGGGCCATCACGTCGTTGTGCTGCTCCCCGAACAATACCACATCGGCCTGCGCCAGTTCGGCAAGCATCTGGTCGTAGTCGGCCGGTTGGCCCACGGCGGTAAAGAGCCGGTAGGCGGGCCGGTCGCCGGTGAAGGCAACTGTGGTTGCCGCTAGGCAAAGAATAACGAGTGAACTAACGATGGACTTTGTCATAAAAAAAGAACGTCAGGCCGAGCGTGTCGAAGCATCTCTACCTCAAAATTAACCCATTTTGCAGGTTTAGTTACGCGGTAGAGATGCTTCGACTGCGCTTAGCATGACGTTCAAAGTTCGCCAGGCGGGGCGCTTTTACCCCTTGTAAAACATCCACTTGCCCAGCTCGCGGTAGGTCACCTTCTTGCCGTACATCAGCACGCCTACGCGGTAGATGCGTGCTGCTACCCACACCGTACCAATGAAGCCCAAAATGAGCAGGAATATGGACAGCGCCAGCCTGCCACATGGGCACGCCGAAGGGCAGGCGGATGACCATGGCAATGGGCGAGGTAAAGGGAATCATCGACATCCAGAAAGCCACCGGGCCGTCCGGATTGCGCAGGATGACGGATACGCCCACGATATAGCTCAGGATGAGCGGCATCGTTATCGGCAGCATGAATTGTTGGGTATCGGTCTGGTCGTCGACGGCTGCTCCCACGGCCCCAAACAGGGCCCCGTACAGCAGATAGCCGCCCAGGAAGTAGATGATAAAGCCAAAGAGAATGGTGCCCAGGGGCAGATTGCCCAGGATTTCGAAGGCCTTGAAACGACCCGTCATGGCCGTTTGGGGGCCGTTGGCATTCATGCCTTGCTCAAACTTTTCGCTCGACGTCTGCGGGCCATCGGCGGGAGCATTTGCGTTCGCGCGCGCCGTGGTCATTTCGGTCTTGGCGTTGCTCTCTACGGATTTCACCATTAAGGGCGCCAGCAGCGACCACGCCAAACGACAGGATGCCCCACAGCAGAAACTGCGTGAGTCCCACGGCCGCAATGCCCAGAATCTTGCCCATCATCAGCTCAAACGGCTTCACCGAAGACAGCATTACTTCCATGATGCGGCTCGACTTCTCCTCGCCCACCCCGCGCATAATCTGCACGCCGTAGATGAAAATGAACAGGTAAATGGCCAGCGCCAGCACGTAGGCCATGCCCGACGTGGCCAGGGCGTTGCTGTCGGCTTCTTTGCCGGTGTCGTCGAGGCTGATGGCTTGTAGCTCAACTTTGGAGCGCAGGCGGTCCAGCTGGTCCTGCGAGAGGCCCGACTTCTGCATTTTCAGCTCAGAAAAGGCCTTGTTCAGCGCCGTTTCCACGGCCAGCCTGCTTTTTGAGGCTGATGTTGCCTTTGCCGTAGAACTGCACCCCCGCGGGCTTCTCCACGTCGAGGCCGGCAGGCAGGTAGAGCAGGCCGTCGTGCTTGGCTTTCTGGAAACCCTTTTTAGCTTCGGCCAGACTGCCGGCGGCCGTTTCGAACCGCTGCGGGGTGCTCACGAGGCGACTGGCGATGCCCAGGCCGCTGTCGTCGCGCACTTCCACCACGTCGGTGCTGTCGTTGTCGGAGCTGGCCATCTTGACCACCACAAACCCAAAGCCCGCCAGCAGCAGCGGCACGGCCAGGGTGAGAATAATAAAAGCTTTTTTGCGCACACGGGTGAGGTATTCGCGTTGGGCAACGAGTAAAAATTTAGAAGCCATGATGTAAAAAGTGTCATCCTGAGCGCAGCGAAGGACCTAATCACGCCCGCGCCGCCAGAGTTAGTAAAACCGACGAAAGCAGCCGTGATAAGATGCTTCCTTCGTCAGCATGACAGATGGTTTTAGGCGGTTTCTTCCACCAGAGTTTCCGGCATGGTTTCGCGCACGCGCCGGATAAAAATCTCGTTGATGCTCGGAATCTGCTCCCGGAAAGACTCCACTTCCACGTAGTTGATGAGGTAGCGCAGCAGGTCGTTGGGCCGCACGCCGGCGTGCAGCTGCACCCGGGCAAAGAAATGGCCGTTTTCGCGCTCGGTTTGCTCCACCACCTCAAAATCGGGGTGTACGACCATCAGCTTGCCCTTGCCTTCTACCGCGTAGGTATTGGTCTTAAACTGATTGCGAATCAGTCCAACAGGGCCGTCGAGCACCTTGCGCGCGCGGTTGATGAGGGCAATGCTGTCGCAGAGCTCCTCCACCGACTCCATGCGGTGCGTCGAGAAGATGATGGTAGCGCCCTGCTTGCGCAGCTCCAGAATTTCGTCCTTTATCAGGTTGGCATTAATCGGGTCGAAGCCCGAAAACGGCTCGTCGAGAATAATCAGGCTGGGCTGGTGCATCACCGTGGCAATGAACTGCACCTTCTGCTGCATGCCCTTGCTCAAGTCCTCCACGTTTTTGTTGGCCCATTGCTTTATATCAAAGCGCTCGAGCCACTGCTTGATGCGCTGGGTGGCATCGGCTTTGGTGAGGCCGCGCAGGCTGGGCCAGGTACAAGAGCCTGCTCGCCCACTTTCATCTTCTTGTACAGCCCCCGCTCCTCGGGCAGGTAGCCGATTTGGGCCGCGTGCTCGGGCTTGAGCTTCTCGCCCCGGAAACGGATTTCACCGGCATCGGCCCCCGTAATCTGGGTAATGATGCGAATGAGTGAGGTTTTGCCGGCGCCGTTGGGCCCGAGCAACCCGAAAATGCTGCCCTCCGGAATGGACAGGCTCACGCCGTCGAGGGCCACGTGGTTGGCATACGCCTTTCGCACGTCAATGGCTTCAAGAATAGGTTTCACAGAAAAAGGAGTTAGTTGGTGGGCTAAATGTAGGATAATGATGCGACTATCAGCCCGTAGGCTCGTCGCCCAGCTCCCGCAAGCTGGCTTCGAGGCGGTCGAGGTGCTGGCCGTAGAGGCGCTGCAGGTACTTGCGCGTCATGCTGGCCACCGGCAGGTACAGCAGGGCGGGCAGCAGTACCACCAGCCCCACCACCAGCACAATACCCGGCAGCGATGTAAAATTTACGCCGTGTTTAAATTCGGAATCGGCCATCAGCACATTCAACAGACCCGCCACCGGAAGCATGGCCAGGGTGAAGCGGTAGTAGAAAAGGATAAGCGCACGTAGGCCGCTCACCAGTTGCTGCAAATGTGCCCGCAGGTCGCCCATGGGTTCATCCATGCGGCGCAGCAAATGGAGCTTGCGGTACAGGTAACCGATGCAGACAGCGCAAATTGCTACCAACACCCAGCCAAAAACCTGCAGCCAGAATTTTGGCCCCCACCAAGCCAGTGCCAGTGACCCTAGCAGCAACCCGAAATTGATGTACAGTTCCAACCGGGCGCTACGTCGCAGGCGCTCCACGATGCCGTCGGATTGCTGGGCTAGCAATCGGGTAAGCGCGGCCGCATCGAGCGGGGCAGGTGGGTCGGCGGCGGGCTGCTGCCACTGGCGGCGGAGTTCATCAAGTTCCATCAGGCGGCGGGGACTAAAAGGGAGCGGAGTTTTTCCTGCACGCGGTGCATTTTCACGCGCACGTTATTTTGAGTAATGCCCAGGATGTCGGCCATCTCGTCGTAGGGCCGGTCTTCCAGGTACAGCAGCACGAAGGCCTTGTCTACTTCCGACAAGCGGTTGATGGCTTGGTAGAGGGCCGCCTGGTCTTCGGCGTCGGGCCCCGCCTCCGGGCCTTGGGCCACGGCCAGCGCTTCGGCATCCAGCTCGCTTGGTGCCGGGCGCCGGGTGCGCTGGCGCAGGTTAGAGATGGCCACGTTCAGAGCAATGCGATAGAGCCACGTGCTGAGCTTGGCGCCCGGCTGCGGCACGTAGCGCGGCCACGCCCGCCACAGCTGCAGCACCATTTCCTGAAACAGGTCCTGGCGGTCGTCGGCATTCTGGCAGTACAGCCGGGCCACGCGCCGCAGCAGCGGCTGGTATTCATTCAGCGCAGCAACAAAATCGGCAGAAGGCGCAGCAGCAGGCATGTAGAGCAGTGGTTTCGGGAAGTTAATCGCAGCGGGACGCGACGCATTACAGGTGGTCGCGAATATTTCCGCTGCACTCGGAAGCTATGCCGCTTAGCTCGTTATGCAGAGCGCAGCGAAGCATCTTTACCGCTTCGTTGAGCCGAAGCTAAGGCACCTCACCCCCGGCCCCTCTCCCAAGGAGAAGGGAGCCACGGCACAAGATTCAGCCCAATTTTTAATCAAAAGACCCAGGCTCAAGATTGAGCCAGGTCTTTTTTCATTAGGTTAACGTCAGGCTCCCCTCTCCTTGCGAGAGGGGCCGGGGGTGAGGTTCTCCATGCTACGCCGTTTGCGCCTGGCTCAGCATAGTTGTTCTGTGTAGCCTTCTCGCCACACAAAGAAAAAGCCCCGCCCAACCAATGGTCAGACAGGGCCTTTAAAACTACGTTCAGACAGATTAAGCGAAATACTCCTTCACTTTCTCAAAGAAGCCTTTCTCGTTCTTGCCGGGGTGCGGCGTGAAGTTGTCCGAGTCGCGCAGCTTCTCCAGCAGCTCGCGCTCCTGGTTGCTCACGTGCTTGGGCGTCCACACATTCAGGTGAATGAGCTGGTCGCCGCGGCCGTAACCGTTCAGGTCCTTGATGCCCTTGCCGCGCAGGCGCAGGATTTTGCCGGGCTGGGTGCCCGGGTCCACCTTGATTTTCACCTTGCCTTCGATGGTCGGCACTTCCAGGTTGGCGCCCAACGCCGCATCCACGAAGGAGATGTACTGCTCGTACATGATGTTGTTGCCGTCGCGCTTCAGGAATTCGTGCGGCTCCTCCTCAATCTGAATGAGCAGGTCGCCGGGCACGCCGCCGCGCTCCGGGAAGTTGCCTTTCCCGTTCATGCTCAGCTGCATGTCGTTGGCCACGCCCGCCGGAATATTGATGGGAATCACTTCCTCGTGCAGTTGCCGGCCTTCGCCTTTGCACACGTCGCAGGTAGCGGTCACGGTCTTGCCTTCGCCGTTGCAGGTGGGGCAAGTGCTGCTGCTCACCATCTGGCCGAGCATAGTGTTTACCACGCGCTTGGTCTGGCCCTGGCCCTGGCATGTCTGGCAGGTTTTCAGCTCGGTACCGTTTTTGGCGCCGGTGCCGCTGCAGGGCTGGCAGGCCACGTAGCGCTTCACCTTGATTTTCTTCTCGACGCCGTTGGCGATTTCCTCCAGGTCGAGCTTCAGCTTGATGCGCAGGTTCGAGCCCTTGCGCTGGCGCCGGCCACCGCCCTGGCGCCCGCCGCCGAAGAAGCCTTCGAAGCCGCCCCCGCCGCCGAAAATATCGCCGAACTGCGAGAAGATGTCCTCCATGTTGGGCCCACCGCCGTTGCCGCCCATGCCTTGGTGGCCAAACCGGTCGTACCGGGCCCGCTTGTCGGCGTTGCTCAGCACTTCGTACGCCTCGGCCGCTTCCTTAAACTTGTCTTCGGCCGTGGGGTCGTCGGGGTTCTTGTCGGGGTGGTACTTGATGGCCATTTTGCGGTAGGCCGACTTGATTTCGTCGCCCGCCGCATTTTTGGCGATACCTAATATCTCGTAATAATCGCGCTTGGTTGCCATCGTCTTCTATAAATTTCCCGGAGCAGAATCCACAAAGATACTACTGCCCAAGCACCACTTTAGCGTGGCGAATCACCTTATCACCTAAATAGTAACCCTTTTCCACCTCGTCTACGATTTTCCCTTTCAGGTCTTCGCTGGGCGCCGGAATCTGGGTAATGGCTTCGTGCAGTTCGGCGTCAAAGTCGCCGCCCTTCGCGTCCATTGCCGTCAAACCCTTTTGCTGCAGGGTTTTGTTCAGCTTGGTCTGAATAATATCAATGCTCTCGCGCACGGCGGCAGCATCGGTGGCATTCTGGGTGGCGTTGCGGGCGCGCTCAAAGTCGTCGAGCACGGGCAGCAAAGCCGTCATCAGCTCCTGGTTGGCCGTCTTAAACAGCTCAATTCGCTCCTTGGTGGTGCGACGCTTGTAGTTTTCAAACTCGGCAGCCAGACGCAGGTACTTGTCCTTCAGCTCGGCCAGCTCTACCTCGGCGCGGCTGGCCTCCTGGTCGGGAGCATCCGTTGCCGTTCCTTCAGCCGTAGTCGTGTCGGGGGTATCGCCATCGGCCATTTCGCCAGCTACGTTGGCGGGGTCAGCGGTCAGGTTGTCGTCCTGGGGCAGGTTATTGTCGTCAGCCATTTTAGGAAATATTCGTCGGAATGGGTTTTTCACGGGGTTAGCCGGTTGGTCACGTTGGCGGCACAAGGAACTTGCCAAAGGGGCGGCGGCTGCCATAGTGGCACAGCAGCCTGCTGCACCGGTTAGCATAGCGTTGACTCAACTCGTCTGTAAAATTGAGCTGATACTTTACATGAAACGGCCCCAACTCAGCAATTGAGTTGAGGCCGTACCATCAGGCAGTTATTTATTAAGGCTAAGCCGTCCACTCTTCGCTGTCCTCTTCCCGGAAGCTCTGCCGCACGGGCGCGGCATTGCGCCGATTTTCCTCCAGCGCCTTCCAAATCATGTCCTTGAGCTGAACTATGTTCTTGTTGGCGAGGCTGGAAATGAAGACGGAAGGAATATCTGCCGGCAACGTCTCGCGGATTTCAGCCTCCAGGCTCGTCGTCAATCATGTCTGACTTCGTGATGGCCAGCAGGCGCTTCTTCTCCAACAGCTCGGGGTTGAACTGCTCCAGCTCCCCGAGCAGCACCTGGTACTCGGCCGCAATGTCGGGGCTGTCGCAGCTTATCATGAAGAGCAGCATGGAGTTGCGCTCAATGTGACGCAGGAAGCGCGTACCCAGGCCTTTGCCTTCTGCCGCGCCTTCTATGATACCGGGAATGTCGGCCATCACGAAGGATTTGTAGTCGCGGTAGGCCACCACGCCCAGGTTGGGCACCAGAGTCGTGAAGGCGTAGTCCGCAATCTTGGGCTTGGCGGCCGATACCACCGACAGCAAGGTGCTCTTGCCCGCATTGGGGAAGCCCACTAAGCCCACATCGGCCAGCAGCTTCAGCTCAAGAATAATGATGGCCTCGATAGCTGGCTCGCCGGGCTGCGCGTAGGTCGGAGCCTGGTTGATGGAGTTCTTGAAATGGTCGTTGCCCCAGCCGCCTCGGCCGCCAGGTACAAGAATGAGCCGCTGGCCATGCTCTGTAATTTCCAGCAGCCTGCGTGCCGTCGGGGTCGCGGGCTACGGTGCCTAGGGGCACTTGCAGCACAATGTCCTCGCCCTGCGCGCCGCTGCGCAGGTTTTCGCCCCCGCCTTCGCCGTCCTTGGCAAAGACGTGCTTTTGGTACTGCAGGTGCAGCAAGGTCCAGAGCTGAGAGTTGCCTTCCAGTATAATGTGGCCGCCGCGGCCGCCGTCGCCGCCATCAGGGCCGCCGTTGGGCAGGCCCTTGGCCCGGAAAAAGTGGTGCGAGCCCGCCCCGCCTTTGCCCGAGCGGCAGATGAGCTTGACGTAGTCGATAAAGTTATTAGAAGCCACAGAAATGGGGGAATTAGATGTAAAAGAACTGTCATCCTGAGCATTCCGCGTATCAAGCGGAGACGAAGGACCTCATCAAGTTTGAACGACAATCGTTCAGGCGTGATAAAGTCCTTCGTCTCCGCTTGATACGCGGAATGCTCAGGATGACAGCCGTATTAAAATATGACAGCGGTGTTAAAACGTAAAGTTACGCTTTTACTTCGCGCGTAGCCTCTGCGGGGTTGTCGGTCGTGGCCGGCTTGTGCTGGTCGATGAGCGCACAGATTTGACCGAAAATGGTGTCGATGGGCCCAATGCCGTTGAGGGCGTGGAATTTATTCTGAGCCGCATAGTAGCCAGCTACTTGAGCCGTTTCGGTGTTGTACACCGTTACGCGACGGCGAATTTTGCTTACGTCCTGGTCGTCGGGGCGGCCGCTGGTTTTGCCGCGCTCAAGCAGGCGCGTCACCAGTTCCTCCTCCCCTACTTCCAGTGCAATCATGCAGTTGATGCCGCTGTCGTGCTGGGCCAGGAGTTGGTCAAGCCGCTCGGCCTGGGGCACCGTGCGCGGAAAACCATCGAAAATGAAGCCGCCGGCGGTTTCCTTATTAGCCTGCAGGGCATTGTCTATCATGCCGATTACGACTTCGTCGGGCACCAGCAGGCCCTCGTCCATCAGCTTTTTGGCGGTGAGGCCAAGCTCGGTGCCTTGGGCTATCTGGGCTCGCAGCAGGTCGCCGGTGCTCAGGTGCACAAGGTTGTACTGGGCAATAAGTTTTTGGCTCTGGGTTCCTTTGCCGGCGCCGGGCGGGCCGAACAGCACGATATTCAACATGAAAAGAAGCGTTGCGCGAGGGGAAAGAGAAAGGTGGGTTTGGGCAAGTTAATCATTTGAGGCCAGAAGAGCCGCTACACCGCCACGTATACGTCGGGCAGATTCCGGCCCAGGCCGTCGTAGTCGAGGCCGTAGCCCACCACGAAGTCGTTGGGAATTTCCAAGGCTACGTAGCGCAGGTCGAGCGGATGCTGCAGGCTTTCGGGCTTGAAAAACAGCGTAGCGATTTCGACCGACGCCGGGCCTTTGGCATGCAGCGTGGGCAGCAAATGGTGCATGGTGGTGCCGGTATCAACGATGTCTTCGACAATGATGAGATGGCGGCCCTGCACGTCTTCGCGCAAGCCCAGGATTTCCTGCACCACGCCGCTGCTGCCCGTGCCCTCATACGAGGCCACCCGAATAAAGACTATCTCGCAGGGCCCCGTAATGCGCTTGAGCAGGTCAGAAGCGAACATAAATGCCCCCGTGAGCACCACGACGAACAACGGTTCGCGCCCGGCATAATCGGCGCTGAGGCGGGCAGCCAGCGCAGTCACGGCTTCATCCAGTTGGGCAACCGATAAATACGGTCGAAAGGCTTTGTTGTGGATGCTGATGTGGGAGTGACCCATGCGGCGCTTATAGAATGAGCCACAAAGCTACTGTCTGAACCACGGATTGGCTTCGCCGAACCCCGTTTCATTCAGGTTGGTCGGATTCAGTAGATTTTGTTGATGGTCCGAATCCTTCATAATTGAGCC
This sequence comes from Hymenobacter humi, assembly GCF_042665855.1. Lineage (NCBI taxonomy): Bacteria > Pseudomonadati > Bacteroidota > Cytophagia > Cytophagales > Hymenobacteraceae > Hymenobacter > Hymenobacter humi. The sequence continues at coordinate 4,205,921 of NZ_JBHTEK010000001.1, forward strand.
GTAGCCAGCTCAAGATGCTTAACAGAATCCTTAGCCACAACAGGACGACATCCTGATAATTGAGCTGGATTGGACACTCCACCCCATGGGTCAACACAAGAAAGGGCCACTCAATTGAGTGGCCCTTTCTTATTACAGAAGCGTTAAGCAGGCTTTTTACAGAATCCGAACAAAACAAAGCTCGGCGCAGCCAATCGGGGGTTCAGATTACTTCACTTCGCGCAGCACGGTGTAAATCACCCGGGCAGCGGCGGGCGCAATGGTTTCGGTGTAGCGCAGGCGCGGACGGCTGGCAATTTCGGTCCTCTCGTTTTCCAGCTTCACCGGCGCCATGCCGCGCTCCCCGCCTTTCTCGGCAATGTGGGGCGCGATAACCAGCGATACGATGCTCATCAGCTTGATAAGGATGTTCATGCTTGGGCCAGACGTATCCTTAAAGGGGTCGCCCACAGTATCTCCAGTCACGGAAGCTTTGTGCGCGTCTGAGCCTTTGTACTGCATCACGCCATTCACCAGCACGCCCTTTTCGAAGGACTTCTTGGCGTTATCCCAGGCCCCACCGGCGTTGCTCTGGAACATGGCCATCAGCACGCCGCTCACAGTCACGCCGGCCAGCAGGCCGCCCAGCACCTCGGCCGAAGAAGCATTGGAGAACAAGCCGCGGCAGCCAAAGCCCACGATAATAGGCGTCAGCAGCGCGATAGCACCCGGCAGAATCATCTCCCGAATAGCCGCCTGCGTGCTGATGGCTACGCACTTCTCATATTCCGGCCGGCCCGTGCCTTCCATAATACCCGGAATCTCGCGGAACTGACGGCGAACTTCCTGCACCATGGCCATGGCTGCCCGACCCACGGCCGCAATGGCCAGGGAAGAGAAGATAAACGGAATCATGGCGCCAATGAATACGCCAGCCAAAATCGGAGCTTTGCTAATGTCAATAGAAGTAATGTTGGCCGTGCCCATGAAGGCTGCAAACAACGCCAGCGAGGTCAGGGCCGCTGAGGCGATGGCGAAGCCTTTACCCGTAGCGGCAGTGGTATTGCCCACGGCGTCGAGAATGTCGGTCCGCTCGCGCACCTCCTTGGGCAGTTCGCACATTTCGGCAATACCGCCGGCGTTGTCGGCAATTGGGCCAAATGCGTCAATCGCCAGCTGCATGGCCGTGGTGGCCATCATGCCCGCCGCAGCAATAGCCACGCCGTAAAGGCCCGCAGCTTCGTAGCTCAACACAATGCCAGCGGCCAGCACCAGGATAGGAAGCACGGTGCTTTCCATGCCCACTGCCAAACCGCCGATTACGGTGGTGGCGTGGCCGGTGCTGCTTTGCTGCACAATGCTGTTCACCGGGCGCTTGCCCATAGCAGTGTAATACTCCGTGATGATACTCATCAGAGTGCCTACCACCAGACCTACCACCACGGCATAGAATACGCCCATGGCATCAAACGTCACATTACGAATGGTGAAGTTACCTGCGGGCAAAATCCACATTATCAGAAAGTAGGAAGCAATAGCTGACACTACTACGGAGATGTAGTTGCCCGTATTCAGTGCAGCCTGCACATTACCACCCTCCTTTACCCGCACGCAGAGGATGCCGATGAGCGAAGCGACGATGCCCATGCCCGCAATGGCCATCGGCAGGAAGATGGGCGACAGCCCACCGAACTGGTCACCGGTCACGGTTACTTCGCGGCCCAGCACCATGGTAGCCAATATTGTAGCCACGTAGGACCCGAACAAGTCGGCACCCATGCCGGCCACGTCGCCCACGTTGTCGCCCACGTTGTCGGCAATGGTAGCGGGGTTGCGGGGGTCGTCTTCCGGAATGCCGGCTTCCACCTTGCCCACCAGGTCAGCGCCCACGTCGGCCGCTTTGGTATAGATACCGCCGCCCACACGGGCAAACAAGGCAATGCTTTCGGCCCCCAGCGAGAAGCCCGTAAGCACCTCCAGTGCTTTCACCATCTCCTCGCCATTGGCAAGGCCGCTGGGCACAAACATCTTATAGAAGACGATAAACAGCGACCCCAGCCCAAGTACCGCCAGGCCAGCCACGCCCATGCCCATCACCGAGCCGCCCGAGAACGACACATTCAGCGCCGTGCTCAAGCTCGTTTTGGCAGCCTGCGCCGTGCGCACGTTGGCTTTGGTAGCGATTTTCATCCCAATGAAGCCCGCCAACGCCGAGAACACGCCTCCAATAAGGAAGGCAATAACGATAACCGGGCTAGAATTTCCGCTGGTAGTACCCAGGTAAAACAGGAAAGCTCCGGCAATCAACCCAAACATGGCCAAGACTTTGTATTCTGCCTTTAGAAAGGCAATGGCCCCGTCGGCAATGTACCCGGCGATGGTAGTCATGCGAGCATCGCCAGCATCTTGTTTGGACACCCAACCAGCACGCAGCCAAGTATATAGCAGCGCAAACACACCCAAGGCGGGCACAGCGTAAAGATAATTCGTCATAAAAGGCGAAAAAGGGTGAGTGATTAAAAAAGGTTAAAATTTGATTTCAAGTGGCAAAATAGACTATTAACTTCATATGCATTGGTCATCTGTTATTGGTAATAAAGATTAAAATAGGCTTCGCTACTCGGGCAAAGCTTTGTGGTTGCGCTTGATTGGCCTCTAACTTTGGGGTTCATCAAGCTATTCGCAGCTTCTCCGTATGAAAACCTTTGTTATCAATCTTGAGCGCTCAACTATGAGACGCGCTTCCATCCAAAAGCAACTCGACGCTCAAGAAATTGATTTTGAGTTCATAAAAGCAGTAGACGGGGCACAACTAAGTGATGAGTACTTGGCTAAAATTTGCAACTTTGAGGAATTGGCTAAGCGTCCGTATATACAACACAAAGGCATGTATGGCTGTATCTTAAGCCATTATCATATCTATGAAAAAATAGTAAATGACAACCTACCTTATGCATTAGTTTTAGAAGACGATGTTGTAATTCAGCCAGGTATAAAAGCGGTGCTCGCGGAGCCTGGAGACAAAAATTCAGGCCAATGAGGCTATTCTAATTTTTACTCAAAACAACTTCATGCCCACGGTGCTTTCCGAGCAAAACGCGGATGAGCTATCGGGTAACTATCGCCTTTCCTATCCTATGGAACCATGGGCGCTAGGCTCAACAGCTGGATATGTCATTAGTCAAGAAGCAGCAAGGGGTATGCTGAACTATATGCTGCCCATTCATGTGGGCCCAGATGCTTGGATAACGTTCTATCGCGATAAGGCTATTAACAGCCTCCGGTGCGTAACCCCATTTTTGGTAAAGCCAGTGGCTTTACCAGTGACATTGATTATATCAAAAAGGCGGGTCTGCTCGGAAAAGCGTTAGCATTCGTTAAAAAATACCAAATTTTTCCATTTAAACAACTATTGGACTTGCGCCGCAGGCATGCGCTTGAGAAGTCCATGCAATATTCCTTTTCTTCTGAGCCCTCGCCCGTAGCTCAAGCCCAAATAGCCCATAAGTGATGTGACAAATGCTCACAATTCCCGCATCAAAACCTGGTAAAGTGCTAGCATACTGGCGATGTCACCCTTGTGGACCAACTCGTCGGGCGAGTGTACTTGGTCCTCGGGAGCGCCAATAAAGCACCAGTCCCACGGCGCAGCGGCGTGCTGCAACTCTTTAGCATCTGAGCCGCCGCTTCCTTCGACTTCCAATTGGTGCGGAATGCCCGATTTGGCAGCAATGGCTCGGATGCGGTCTACATAGGCCCGACGTGGAATGAGCGAGTCGCGCAATGAAATGGCACAGCCCTTTCCTGAGAGAACTCCCTCGGTCACCCAAGTTATGTCAGATATCAGGGCTTGGCGCACGTTATAAGTTTCATATATAAACGTTGCCAGATATGCTACAGCCCCCGCCGTGCTCTTCCCAACAGGAAAAAGCCACAATGCCGTCCTCCAGGGTTTCGCAGAGGCGCAAGGCATTCCAGACGCCCAACCGGTTGTCTAGGTAGCAACTCTGGACGGTAGTATCGGTTTCGCGGAAATCGCAGTAGAAAGTCAGTTCGGTCCCGCGGTCAATGCCGCGGTGGAACGCATAGCCCAACTCACCGGTTTGGTCGTCAATAGTTAATGTGCAGTCTATCTCCCCTTGCGAATCGTGCCCTACCAAGCGGTAGCCGGCTTCGCCCTGGGGGCCCCTATGCGCACCAATTGTCGCCCATAGCGCACCGTAAATCCGATGCTGTCAAGGTGAGCAAAGACGGCCGTGCGCGGCTTACCAAATACCAGCAGGATGCAGTCCTGAAACCGGTCGTCGGCAATGATGGTGGGTTGGTGCTGCCAGGCAGCCTGCGCCTCTTGCACATAATTGAGCACAAAGTGAGTCAGCGCCACTTCATTGCCGGCGGGTGCCGGAACGCGACAAAGGGATTGCAAGAGTTGCATAGGCAAAGCGAATTACGCCCAAAGCTAGACCAAAGTCCGTACTTTAGCAGGCCCGTTTCCCCTACCCTGATTTGGGATGGAATGCGGTTTGGGTCCGCTTTCGATATTCTACCTATGCTGCGTTCGCTGTTTTGTATCTATCTGGGTCTGCTCTTCATGCCGTTGACCAGCATGGCTCAGAAACCCGATACAATGCGCATCCCGCCTCCTATGCAAACGGTGGCACTTGATACGGTGGGGGTCCTGCCATCGGCCATCGACACCAAAGGATGGCTGCTCCTCGATAAGGACATTCAGATTGAACTGGATGGCGCCGTCCACAACATCTACAATTTCAAGTACGACCGGGCCGAAAAGCAATTCCGCTCCCTGCGGCGGCGCTACCCCAATCACCCCATGCCGTACTTTTTGCTGGGGCTGAGTACCTGGTGGAAAATAATGCCCACCAACTTCCAGTCTAAGCAGTACGACAAGGCGTTTCTCGCCTATATGGACACAGCCGTCAACAAAGCTCAAAAGCTTTATGATGCGGACAACAACAACTACGAAGCGTCTTTTTCCTTTCCGCTGCTCACGGCTTCAGTGCGCGCATGCACGGCGAGCGCCACGACTGGCGCAAGGCCACAGTAGGCGCACGACGTTCCCTAAATTATCTCAAGAAAAGCCAGGAAGCCAACGGACTCAGCCCCGAGTTTCAGTTTGGCCAAGCTTTGTTCAACTACTATGCGGTCTGGATTGGGGAAAATTATCCTCTCCTAAAGCCAGTACTACTCTTTTTCCCGAAAGGCAATAAGAGATTAGGCCTTCAACAATTGAGAAGTGTGGCCACTAATGGCTTCTACACCGCAACTGAAGCCCGCGTGTACCTCATGCGCATTCTCAAAAACGAAGAAAACAACGCTGAAGAGGCTCTCCCCGTGGTCCGCAACCTGGCCACCACCTTCCCCGACAATGGCTACTTCCAGCGCTTTTATGCCCTGCTGGCCTATGACCAGGAGAGTTTTCCGACTGCGAACGGGTAAGCCGTGAAATCCTTGACAAGATTAATAAAGGAATGCCGGGCTACGAAGGCATCAGCGGGCGGTACGCCAGCTACTTCTTGGGCTACTTAATGCAGAACCGCTACCGCGACCTCGCCAAGGCCAAAGACTACTACCAGCGTTGCATTGTATTTTCTGAAAGCACCGGTGACACTTCCGGCGGGTTCTACTTGTTCGCCAACATGAACTTAGCGCGTTTGGCCGTTAAAGAGAAAGATGCAACGGCAGCGAAACGCTATTACGCCGTTGTGGTTGATAAAGCAGAGCGTAAGTCTGAACAGTACAAGGAGGCTAAAGCCTGGCTGAAGAAGAACAAGCAGACCTAGCCATAATGGAATTAAAAGACCTTTATATAACCCCTATCTATTTAGCAATTGTTTATATAATTGCTTATAATCTGCGCTCATCTGTAACCAATGTTTATACTAAAAAGTATTTTATTCCGGCACTAACAGTTAAGATAGTTGGTGCCATTGCGCTGGGCATTCTATATCATACGCTTTACGGTGGCGACACTAATAATTATTATAGGCAAGCTGGAATTGTATATCAGGCCTTTGGTGAATCTTTTGCCGCGGGCTGGGAGTTGGTAACAACGTCAGGTGACATCACGCCAGCCATTAGTAAGTACACAGATCAACTAACCTGGTTTGGCCATGGCAGCAACGAGTACTTCGTCGTACGCGTAGCAGCGGTGTTTGCGCTACTTTCATTTAATACATACACAGTTATTGCAGTACTATTTGCTGTTATAACCTTTAGCGGCATGTGGGTCATGTACATAACCTTCGCGAAGATTAGGCCGCAGGTATATAAGGAACTAGCAACAGCCGTTTTTTCTGCCCTCGGTTTTTTCTGGGGGTCAGGCTTACTTAAAGACTCTCTTTGCATAGGTGCCTTAGGCTGGTTATTCTATGCGTTCTATCGGGGAGCCATTGAACGTCGTAATATTTTACGCTGCACAATAGTTGGAGCAGGGGCTATTGGGGTAATCCTCTCAATGAAAGTTTACATCCTTCTAGCATTCATGCCCCCGGCGCTACTATGGGTATTCAACGAGAGTACACGCAATATTCGCAGCACAGCTGTGCGCTGGGCAGCGAAGCCCCTATTTCTTGGAGTAGGTCTCCTCGTGGCCGGCTATGCATTTGTCAAGATTTCAGCGGCAGACGCCCGATTTGACATTGAGAACATTGGTGCTCAAAGCAAGCTAACCGCCGATTACTTGCAAGGGGTCAGCAAGACAGAACAAGGTTCGGGATACAATATTGGAGCGCAGGATGGCACCATTGGAGGTATGGCTAAACTGGCTCCACAGGCGCTGGTAGTAGCTTTATTTCGCCCGTTCCTGTGGGAGGCTCGTAACCCAACCATGCTTCTGTCTGCATTGGAAGCCACTTATTTCCTGGTGCTTACACTTCGCATTTTATGGCGAGTGGGATTGGTAAAAACGTTTATTGCTATCAGCGCCACCCCTGTATTAACTCTTTGTTTTGTGTTTAGCCTGATTTTCGCCATTTCTGTGGGAATTTCAAGTGGAAATTTTGGCACCCTCGTACGGTACAAAATACCGCTTATGCCCTTCTACCTAAGTGGGTTGTATATCCTCCAAAGCATAACCGTAACCATGGCTAATGTCCCTTTAAGGCAACGCCGCAATGCAGGCGCAGCCCCGCAAATGGCGCGGGCTTAGGCAAACAGCCGTAGAAAATTAGCGGTGTTGGCGCGCACTGAGTAGCGTTGGCCAATGGTAGCGCGTGCTGCGTTGCCCAACTGTTTTCGCAAACCCGCGTCTGACAATAGTTTCCGAAGGCTAAACTCCCATTCTGCAGACGTGGCGCACACAAAGCCATTATAGCCGTGCTAAATCACCTCAGAGTTCATGCCCACCGGCGACACCAGAGCCGGAATTCCCAGTGCCATGTACTGCAACGTTATGAAGGCACACTTGCCTTTTGCTTAGAGGTCGTCTTCCAATGGCATCAAGCCCACATGAAGACCCAGCAGATCAGCAATTTCAGTATCTTTGCGCCAAGGTAAGTACACGAGGGAGGGTAGTGGTAGCATCGGGGGCTGATTTGAGATAACCCGAAACTCAAATTCTAGCCCTTTAGCTTTCATTTTGGACCGCACGGGCACTATTTGCTCGAGGTACTTGAGGTTAGAATGGGAGCCAGTCCAGCCAATGACCAGACGGCCGGGTGCGGCTTGGTCACGCACCTGATTGTGCAAGTGCACGGCGCCAATGGTCGTCGGGTTCCCCTCGGCGGGGGTAAACTGCCGTGCATACTGGGCTAGATAGGCATTACTGCAGCTGTTTTTATATGCCCAGCAGCAAATGCTAGGTGTATAATCCCACCATGCCGAGCACCGACAACAATAAGCCCAAGAAAAACCAAATAGAGATAATGAGGCTGGTGTAGCCAGGCTGAGAAATCTGGCCGACCCAAAAGCGTATTAGCGTAACGGGCACAAACAGGAAAGCCCCGCCCGAAAGTACCAAGCCCAGTTTCACAGTCAGGCGCAGGGGCTTGTCGGAATAGGCCAATAAAATATCGAGGGCCAGATGCAGCCGCTGACTGAGGCCGTAGCTGCTGCGGCCCACAACTCGCCCGGCGTGCATCACGTCGAGGTAGCCTGTGCGAAATCCCACCTAGCGCACCATAGTAGGAAAGTACCGGATGCTCTCACGCATGGTTCGCACGGACGCAATCACCTTGCGGTGGTAGATGCCGAAATTGGCCACCGCTGAGTCTTGCGGGGTATCAGTGAGGTACGACAGCACGCGGTAGAAGACTTTTGATAACAACTTCTGACTCCATGAATCCTGCCGGTCGGTGCGCCGGGCCAGCACCAAGTCATAGCCGCGTTGCGCCGCCGCAAACAGCACCGGAATTTCCTCTGGCCGGTCCTGTAGGTCGCAGTCCATTACAATCACCCATTCCCCTTGGCACCGGTCCAGTTCCGCCGCAATGGCCCGGTGCTGGCCAAAGTTTCGGCTTAGACGCAAGCCAACAACGCGCGGGTCTCGGGCGGTTTGCTCTTGAATGCGGATCCAGGAATCGTCAGGGCTGCGGTCGTCGACCAGAATGATTTCAAACCGGGGTGAAATGGGCTCCAACGCGGCTACCAGCCGCTGCACCAACCCAGCTACTGAGGCCTCCGCCCAATAAACGGGGCTAACCACGGAAAGTAAAACAGAGGGAGTTGGGGGCATCGAAAACAGGGAGTGGCCCGAAAAACGGCTGCGCTAAAGGTTCGGCCAGGGCCGCTTGTCACCGACCTATCAGGGAAGCAGTGAAATAGATGCAGCAAACACCCAAATTACCTACCGGCCAAGGCGCGGCTGTAGCAATCGGCCAACAGCAGGTAGGTGTGGGCCGGCGCAAACTTCTGGCGGACAAAAATGCGGCTGGCGGCCGAGAATTGCCGCCGCAAAGCAACATCAGCCGCTAGTTTATTTATGGCGATGGCCATGGACTCTACGTCGCGGTTAGGCACCAGCAACCCCGACCGGCCATTCTCAAATAGTTCGGCGGGCCCGCCGCAGTCAGTAGCAATCAGCGGCACGCCGTAGTACAGAGCATCAAGGCATGTCAGCGAGAACGACTCCGCCTCTGAGAAATTGAGAAGGATGTCGTGCGCCTTCATGGCAGCTTCCGTGTTGGCCGCAAAACCGTCGAAATGCACCACTTCAGTCAAGCCGGCGGCCTTTGCCGTAGCCTCCAGCACCTGCCGAAAATCTTGGTTTTTCGCCATGCCCATATCTCCCCCGACAAAGTGCAGTTGCAGGCCTGGGTTGCGAGCATATGCAAGTCGGAAAGCTTCCAAAGCAAAGTTCTGCCCCTTACCGCGGATGTAGTTGCTGAGATACAGCATCCGCACGGTCTGCTTGGCATTGTTGACATTAGCCGATACCATATATGGTGGCAGTGCCTCGCCGTGCGCAGGCAAAGGGTCGTACAAGGTACGTACGCAGGCATTGCTTGGGTCAAAATACTTTCGCACGGCCTCTGACACGCATAACACCTGATGGGCGGCATGTTCAGCCAGCCAGCGCCAAGGCCGGGCAAACACTTGGGGCAGCACCTGTGGCAGGAACCGTACGTGGGTGAGCACCCGCAGTTGGCCCAAGCTAAGCCACCGCGCGACATAGCCCGTCAGGTTATAAAAGTCGTTCATGTGAATGAGTGTGCCCCCGCACCCGCGCCAGCCTACGAAGCCGCCAGCCATTGAGCAACAGCATTGGCACGTAAAGCAACAAATCGGCTTTGCGGCGGCTAATCTCCACAAAAGGCAGCTCATGCACCACGTAGCCATCGGCCTCCAGCACGGGCCGGCCCGTGCTGGAGGTGGGCAGCACATACTCGAAGGCCATGCCCGGGCGCAACGGGCCGGTAGCGTGGCGCATTGCATTCAGGGCACCAGTTACGGCGCGGGAGTTGTCAACTATGAGTACTAAGGGTGCTGCTTTAGCCACTGCACACTTCATTTACCAATTCTACCCATTGACCAAAAATTCGTTCTCGCGTGAAATCCTGCATTCGCTCGCGGGCTAGCTGGCCAAGTTGTTTTTGTTCGGCGGCATCGTTTAGGAGCGCAGCCATAGCATCAGTCCAGACGGCTTGGTCAGCAGCTAGTGTGCCGGGTTGCGTGAGCATGGGCAGCAACATACCGTAGGTTCCACACTCAGCATGGCGGAGGGGAGTAGCGGGAGTCGCAGTGTCCGGCGCCAGCATCTCGCGGGGACCAGTTGGGCAATCCGCACTCAACACAGGTAGGCCACAAATCATGGCCTCTCCTAATGCCATTGGGAATCCTTCCCAGGACGAGGGAAATACAAAGGCCTTGGCAGGACGCAGGTACTTAAACGGATTCTGCTGCAAGCCAATAAAATACACGTCATAGTCCGGCGTAAGTTGGCCTACGCTCTCCCAAGCAGCGTACACGCGCAGGCCCACTCACGGGCCCGGGCTGTCAGCGCCTCGCGCAGCTCCCCATCGCCCACAAAGACGAGCTTGGCCGGCTGCCGCTGCCGCAACGCCGCGAAAGAATGGAGCAACGGGGCCTGGTTTTTTTGCAGGGTCAGCCGTCCTGAGGTTACCAGTACCGGCGCGGCAGCATAAACTGCTGCCTCCGCTGCCGATAATGGCTCGTAACTCTTCGCTTCAATCTGGGCTACTTCAAAGAAATTATTGATGGTTATTATTTTGTTCGGCTTCACCCCAAATCCTTCGATAAATTCGGGAATGATGTCGCGGCTCACGGTTACGATGCGGTCGGCCCGGTTGTACAGAATGGGTATCAGGACCTTTTTACGTAGCCAGCCCGCCGCCCCCGAATATTGGCATCGTGCAGTTTGGAGCCGTGCACACAGAGTATCGTTTTGCCAGGGCCGCCGCTGAGCAGGTTCACATAGTCGGCCCCTTCGAGGTGGCTGATTACCACCGCGGGCCGCAACCGCTCCCGGAGCTGGCGGAGCCCACTGATGCGCCGCTGGAAATTTTGCAGCTTGGCCAGCACGCCCCTCCCCGTTCACCTCCAGGCTCACCACCGGATTGCCGCTGGGGTACAGGTCGCCGCCTTCAAGGTTAAATACCGCTTCTGTGACGGCATAGTGCTTGGCCAGTTCCACGCTGTGGTCGTGAAATACCCGTTGCGCCCCACCCAGTCCCAGATTTGGAATCAGTAATAGAACTTTTGTAGAGAAGGTCATTAACATAGAAGCATACCTAAATTCTTAGCGTTGCAGCAGCGCCGTTGGGTTCTGCTGAAATTCGGGCGGTTCCATACGGAAACCGCCCAAAAACGGCTGCGTGCCTGGCAGGCATATCAGGTCATCATACTGATAGCCTATGTAAGTAGTTACAAGAAATTAAATATGCATTACGGTTCGCGTAATCAATTGATTTATTGGCAGAAATCCAGCATTCATTACTACAAGCTACTCGCTAACTACTTAAGGCATCAAATAATAGGCCTACCAAGTAGCGTAATTAACTCTGTAGCTGGCTAAACCTCTTGTTAAACTTTTACAGCAGCAAATAATTCTTCATAGGCAGCCACACAATGCTCCATCCGAAACTTATCAAAACACTGCTGCGCTAATTGGCGGTGGGCTACCAATAATTGCGGCTGAAGCAAGTAATCTTCCATCGCCTGCGTCAACTCGTCCGGAGTAGTTAGCCCATGGCCATTTTGCTCAATGAGCTTCCCTGCTAATTCAGTTTGGCCCGGCACCTTTAACATATGGGGTATTTCGCCGATGCGCGTGGCAATTACCGGATTACCGCAGAACAAATATTCGGCAATTGAGTTCGGTAGGCTCTCTGAGGGAAAATAGCTAGGCAATAGCCCCACATCAAACAGCCGCACCCAGTCGATGGGATTTGCGGCAAAACCTACAAAGTGAATGCGTGGGTGTTGGTGCGCCAATTTCAACTGACTTAAGTACTCGCTCTGGCCAACTAGCACCAAATGTGCCTGTGGGTACTTCTCACTTAAGGCTTCAAATGAGCGGATGGCATAAGCCCAACCTTTTTGCTCGATACCCCGCGCTACCATGCCAAATACCAGTGAAGTAGCTGCTACACCTAACTGCGACCGATCGGGCAGCACTGCCGATAACTTGCCTGAGAAGCCATTGTAAATTTGGGCATGCGGAATATCAGATAGGGGACGTACCCCTGGCACCGAAAAAATCTCCAGATTTTTATCAGTCAGGTATACTAAGCCTGCGGCCCGTTGTAAGGCTTGGCGTGCGTGCAAGATTACCTTCGGTTCGCTAGTCTTATGAAGAAAGTCCTCATAGCAGCCGTGCATTGTGATAACTACTGGTACCGCGGGATTCGCCTGCATCGCCGCTGCCGCCGCCACGTAATCCGACTTAATCGTGTGCGAGTTGAGGACGTCTACCTTTAGCCGCTGCAGGGTCCGACGCAAATGTTTTTCTATCAGACGTTCTCGCGCTGGAAAAGGCTTGCCTAGGCGTCGTAATGCTCCCTGCACTTTAAGGCTCAGCCAGTCTAGTCCCGGAACACCTGGATCGAAAGCCACCACTGGCACGCTGGGAGCCAATTGCCGCACCAATTCGTGGTTAGTATAAGAAGCGTAGTGACTGTACAAATGCACTTCATGGCCGCGCTCGTGAAGTGCCTGCGCCAGTCGCATTCCAAAAACCTGTGCCCCCCTGTCCGCAAATCCTCAATAGCAATAAGAATTTTCATTTTAAAGCTGCTGGAGTGGTATAGAAAAGGGGACTAAGCCGTAGGTCCGTCCCGGTGGTTGCGACTTAATCATGTACTCCACGGCAGTTTTCAACTGTACCACATCAACCGGGTATTCTTTCCCATCGCGCATCGGCCCGCCTACTACCATCTCAAAATACTTTATTCCGAATTTATAAGTCTGCCAATAATAATATGGCATTAGTAGATTTCGGGGCATAATTTCAATTACGTGTGCGTGTTCATAAGTCATGAAGAACTGCTAAATAAGCCCGCCATCGGTTAACACAACTAAGTATTTAGCTTCCTGCATTAACGTGGATTGCTGTTCAATGGTCAGATTTACCGCAAATACCTACTCGAAGCCGCCGGTCAGACGGTCGGCATACACGACGCTTTTATTGGCCGCAACAAGAAAAACCTATTGCGGAATAAATCTGCAGTTGGGTTTTTGAATGGCTTGCACCTGTTGCGTTGTATTAATTGGTTGATTATCTAACCTAGATAGCCATCTATTTAAATGGATACCCAAATACTTACCAAAGGGCTTCTCTACAAATCGATGGGTTAGGTATGCGAGGGCCAACATCACTACCACAGGCTCCACCTAGCAAGACGTATTTGTTACAAGTCCCTTGTAGGTGATGAAAGGCAATGAAGGCCATGTCGCTATGTAGCAAGTACAGTGGGTACGTCAATGCGCCAGCCCATTTCAGCCAACTGTAGCTACCAAAATTGATTTTGCGGGTAGCAATAAGACCAAAAACGAGGAAAAACACGGTGACAATAGTAGCTGTCAACATCGGATTCGTATATGTATGATAAGAAGTTGAAAGCAGTTTTGCCTGGCCCATACAAGCTTTCATCGCAAGTAGGTAAGCGACAGCCAATAGGGCGTAGCGATAGCGGGTACGGCCTTGTGGCTGTTGTATCAGATAAAATAACATCCCAGCAATGAAATATGGGGCATAGCCGCGAAAAAACAATTCGGCAAAAAGGGTGCCGCTATATGCTAACTTGGGCAAAGCCACATAGCCAAGCCATAGTAATAAAAACCACTCAACATAGCGTAGCAGGTAGTAACCTATTAGTAGCGAAATCAGAAAATAAAAAGTGATTTCAACTGCCAGCGACCAGTAAGGACCATCCATATTTCTTATGCCTAGAAAGGTCTGCATCATGGTCATGTTATACACATACTGCATTGGTCTAGCTCCTAGGTCATCTACCATTGGTGGACTGGCATTAGTCCCTGCTCCCCAGATAATTTTAACCAGGAAGGTTAGCGTGCAGGCTACCCAGTAGGCCGGGTATAGACGCGTCACTCGCGACACAAAAAACTGCCGCACCGTTTTACCCTGTGCGCTGAGCAACACTACATACCCCGAAATGATGAAAAATAGCTCCACGCCCAGGTAGCCATACTTGGTAATCGGCACAAACTCCGGAAAAACCAATGGATTATAATTCTGCCGGGTTACGCCAATAAAGGTGTAATGATAAAAGACGACCGAAATAGCTGCTACGAAACGTAACAAATCAATCTCGTAAAAGCGAATGGGTAATTTATTAGGTGTTGGTTCCATTGGTCAGTTATTGCAAAAAGAAGGCCGGGAAGCGGACTAATGAAAGCAGTCTTTAATCTGCTCTATTCTGCTCTATTCTGCTTCTTCCCGGTTCAGTTAATGGTAGTACTACTCAACTACACTGCCTAAGCCTTGCTTATACCTAAACAGGGACGGCGAGCATGGGTGGCACCCGCAGTATCCGTCGCAGCCGGGTAGGCACATAAATCCCCAAAGGTCCACGCAAATACAGCATCCACACAAAAGATCCGAGCAGCACGCCAGTTACCGCAGCTACCACCACAAACAACAGCCAATTGTCAGGCAAATAAGGCCTTAGCAGGTACGAGACCCCGAACAGCGCGCCACCCATCAGGCTCACGCCAACGAAGGGCCTACCTAACCCTTGCACAAAATACATCCGGAAGCTTATCGCTAGGTGCTTGCGTAGCAGAAACGGCACGTACCAGGAAGAGGTGAGTAACGCAGCGATAATTGTACCCAACAAGATGCCATTGAGCCCCATCATGGTGCCCAGGACTATTGAGATGGCAATATTTAGGCCGGCCTCTACAATTGCTGCAATGCTGGAATTCCGCACAATGCCTTTTGCATCAAGAAACAATACCCCCGTACGGGCAATAATTTGCTGCACCATCACAATGAGTGCTAAGACAAGTGTAGAGGTTCCTGCGAAGAACGACTCACCAACCCACAAATGAATAAACCATCTATCCAAAATTACCATCATCCAGCAGCACAGCATGCTTAGACTTGCCATCAGAGTTAGAAGGCGTTTGAAGTGTTCACTGGTTTTGCTTTCGCCCTCATGTACTGCTATTTCAGCAAGGGCAGGTACTAGGCTGCCTAAAATATTACTCAACAAATTCATCCCCACCTCCGGAATGCGAACAGTAATAGAAAATATTGTCACAAATGCCAAGGTCAGCACCTTACCAATAACCATCCGGTCAGAAAAAGAATGACCTGACCGGCCAAGCCATGTAGAAACATAAAAAATCCATACCCCATCATGGTACTGACCAGCGCCTTATCAAAAAAGCGCCAGCCAATGCGCAGGTGCGGATAATAGCGCCACACCATGGTGACCTGAACAATGAGCGTCAGGGAAAACTGGAATATGTTGGCGTACATGAACGACCACATTCCCACCCCCGCGATAACAACAAGATGGTGAGGCCAGTCGTCAACATACTGACAATAAATAGGGGGTACCAATTAGCGTTTGTCGATGGTGTGCATAAAACAGGCTCCCCAGCCCCCGTTGCATAAACTGCCCTGCAATAACCAAGCTTAAGGTTATCACGATGGGCACTGCCGGAGCGGCCAAATCGGGCCTCAGATGGTAAAATCCCGGTAGTGAAGGGGCAAACACAAATCCTATTATAATGGTGAATGAGCCGAATACCCCACCCATTACCATAGCCGTGGTAATGATGCGATTAGTCATCTGCCGATTTTCGTCTGTATCGGCGCGGTGCAACGCTAAATGGCGATTAACTGCAGTGGAAAGGCCAAAGTCGAATAATGACAGATAGTTGATAATCTGATAAAAGATAATAGAAAGACCATAAGCCTCTTTATCCAGGTATTTTATCATCAGCGGGGCACTGATAATAGAAACCGCCATTGAAATGATAGTAAAAGCTTGAGTAGAAAGCGCAGCCCAAAATGCAGACCTACTTCGAGAAACATTTGTCATCTTTTCTATTATAATAAACAAAAAAACTTATTATATATGATACTTCCTAAATCCAACTTCGCTAGAATCAATAGCCCCAAGCGAAATCAGTAGATGTTAAGGCAGAAAAGGCTTTGCGCAGCAGTTTAGTTAAAACCCCTACTTGATTTGTGAATACAGTTTTTCTTAGGTGCAAATAGATGCGGCCTACATCACGCTCTCTCGTTGTTAGCACGCCTTCATTGCCAAATCGTGTCCAAGCTTTATCTGCTTCATCGCGTTGCCCTGCTTCGTTCAATTCACCACATAAGGCCAAGCATTTACCTGCAAGCCTGGTTTTATAGACAGCCGCTAGCTTATGCTGATCAAATAGTTGGCTTAATCTGATATATAAATCAATTTTCTGCAGTAAATGAGCGGTGCTTTTATGCTGCGACGTAAGACTAACTAATCCTTGACGACAGAAACAATCAACAACGGGGTGAATTTTGTAGGTGCATCCTGCTACAAATGCTCGAATGTGTAGGTCCCAGTCTTCCCAGGATTGCAACTTTTCATCGAATCCATTCAAGTTACGGCACACATTAGTTTGCCACAGTGGGCAGGTAATTCCCCAAGGCGACCCTTTTAGCAATATCGACCCCAATGCGTCATTAGCATCGGCATACATAAACAAACGGTCGGTATCGCCCGGTTGCGAATAAAAAAATTGCATCTGGAAGACATGCAAAGCAATATTGGGTTCTGCGTGAGCAACCGCAAGCCTTCCTATCAAGCAATTAGGTGCTAATAAGTCGTCCGAATCCAGAAATATACAATACGGCGCTCGCGCTGCTGCAATTCCGATATTGCGACACGAAGACGGTCCTTTCGGCTGGTGGCTTCGCTCCATGAAGCGAATCCGGCTGTCCAGTTCAGCGTAGCTACGTACAACTTCCCGGGTGGCGTCCGTCGAACCGTCATCCACGATTAATAGCTCCCAATCAGTGATAGTCTGTGCTTGTACCGATTTGATGGTTTCCGGAATTAAATCAAATCGATTAAAGGAAGGGATTATAACGCTTACTCGTGGGATATTTTCCATTTTCACTCTTTGTCTATCGCTTAGCGATTGAAATCTATAGTATCATACTTTAAGCCGATTGATACAGCCATTGCATTTCGCCACAAACAATTAAATGCTTTTCCATAATCTTGCGCAAGGCTCTGCGGCTCTTCTAGAGGACAGAGATTAATCCATGCACTAGTGCAATCAATAACCATTGTACTATTTTATTATTAATCAATTATAATTCTTTAAAAAATATTTTTAAGTGCATTCTTCTGAATTAACAAAAAAATCCTGGGCTAATTTTTACAATTCCTTTAATGTACTTACCTAACAGTTGCGGGCGCCAGCTTCGCTTTATTAGGTTATAAATCAAGGCAAAAAATTCGTCGCTGGCCAGAGCGGCCATTTCCTGCAAAGCTACTGTACCAAGCACCTTTGATTTGTACGCAAAAGCAAAGCATTTCTGCCGCTCGAAAAGTTGGGCACCGTAATTGAATGATTTTTTGCTGGAATTATGCGCGTGGTCTCGGTAGTTGCTCAGCCAAGCTTCTTTATAAGCAATTTTGCCAATCATTGCCAGTTTTATGTACACCAGCCAGTCTCCGGTATAACTGAAGCTAACATGTACAACATTATGCTGGGCGAGGTTGTCGGTTCTGAACAGCACTGCACTAGCATTATTAATTGTGCAGGTTTTTGACAGATATAGATTCAATTCCTTTCTTCCATCTACAATAAAATCGTTACTCCAATGGTTGGTGTTATACAGTTCATTCTTCCAGTTGGCTGTTGTGCCACTGGAAGTTCCATGTTCATCTACAACGTTAGAATTAGCGTAGGCAAGCACAATATCGTTGTCAGCTTCGAGCAGCGGGACAAGTTCTGACAGAAATGAGGGTTCGGCAAAATCGTCGCTCTCCGCTATCCATAGGTACTTGCCCTTAGCCATTTTTAGTCCTTTATCCCATTCCTTAAAGGTATTGCCGCTATTAGCCTCATTGAACAATAGGCTTATGCGTGCGTCTTACGCGGCATACTGCGTCATAATAGCACGGCTGTTATCGTTCGAGCAGTCATCTAATAAAATCAATCCTATATCTATAAATTCATGATTTAATATACTTTCTATTCGTTTGACTAAATAAGGCGCGTGATTAAAGTTCGGAATTATAACGGTTACTAATGGCATCTCAATTAAAATTAATGAACTACTGCAATTCTGTTTCTCCAGCAAATTATTCACTATTTTCCAGCGCTATTACTGATGCGATATTATATCTCTCGCCTCCAGCGCCTGTTTCAACCCCTCAACCCAAACGTCCCAGTTCAGCACTTGCTCATAAAGTTCGCGGCTTTGCTGGCGCAGGCGTTGATAGAGTACCGGTTCGGCGAGAATTTGCTGGATATGGTGGGCGAAGTCTTCGCCTGTGGCGCTCAGCGGCAGCATGTAGCCATTGACTCCTTGTCGCACAAAGCTGCTGATGCCGCCCACGTCGGTGGTGAGCACAGGCAGACCAAAGGCGTTGGCATCGCAAAAGGCGATGGCAGCACATTCGGCGCGGGAAGGCATCAGGAAAAAATCGGCGGTGCTGAATAGCTCGTGCAGGCGGGCCTGGTCGGCGGGCACGCCCATATTGAGGTAGTGAATGGTGCGGAAGCCTGGGTTAGCATAGTTCTCGGGGTCCGGCGGGGCGCAGCCTACTACCGTGAGCGTGGCCGAAATGCCGGCCTGCTGCAGTGCTATCATGGTGGCGTAGGCTATTGGCCCGCCTTTGCGGCCCCACTCGCCGCCCAGCAAAAACAGGCGGCAGCCATCATTGACGGCCGGGCGGTGGGCGGCCGCCTGCTCTCGGGTGGGCGGCGATGGATAGTTGGACCCGAACGGAATGACGGCCAGTTTGTCGGCTGGGGCATTGTAATCGGCCCTGGCTGACTGGGCGGCCCACTCCGAGGAGTAGCACACGAGGCTGGCGCGGGTGAGGGCCTTCCTTTCGAGGTGGTTAAGCTCCGCTTTGCTGATATCGAGCAGGCCAGTGAGGCCGGGGTAAAAGTCGATAAGTTGCATGAGCGTCGAGTCTTCGATGTAGACGATGGGCACCTTGGTGCGCAGGTAGGCTATCTCAGTGAACGAAGCCGGAGCCACGAGCAAATCGAAATGCTCGCGGGCCAGTTTGCGCTCAAATACCCGGGCGTACCACCGCGCCACGGCAATGCTCCATCCGTACTGGTAGCGCCTGCCAGTGAGCGGGCGCACCAGCCAACTGTTCAGCCGGTCCCCTAAGGCAAAAGGCCAGCGCATGGAAATGGGCCCCAGTGCCACCACCTCGCCCAGGTTGCGTTCCAAGGCTTTGAAAATGGAATAATGCACCCCCGACCACGACCGTCGGTCCAGCGGGTTAGTATTCGATACAAAGCCGATGCGCAGGCGTTTACTCATTATAAAGGCAAGACGTGGGGCCGACCCATTGGGCCAGCCTCGTTTTATCAATCTGGTTGGGATGGCTACTTGTCGATAGGTGCGCGCTCATAATTTGCCACGTACCAGTCCCAGGTCTGCTCCAGCGATTTGCTGAACGATTGCGAGGGCTGCCAGCCGGTGTGGGCATGAAGCTTACTGATGTCGAGCACGTTGGCTTTTACATCAAAAAGGCGCTCGGGGAGAATGCGAATTTCGGGAGTCAGGCCCTTGGCGCGAGCCAGTGGCAGCAAGATATCTACGACGTAGCGGTTGCTGTAGCCCTCGCCACTGCCCAGATTGTACACCTCGCCGGGCTGCCCATCAACCAGGGCAGCCACAATACCGGTAGCCATGTCGCGTACGTGCAGATAATCGCGAATGGTACCATCCTCGCCAAAAATATCGATGGGACGTCCGTCGAGCAGCGAGGCAATAGCCGTGCCTATGAAACCCTGCCCCGCGTACACGCGCTGCCCTGGCCCGAAGGCATTAGCCGGCCGCACGCACACCACAGGCAGCTTGCTGAAGTGGAAGTACATGTGCGCATACTTCTCGATGGCCAGCTTAGTGATGCCATAGGGGGAGATTGGGTTAGTAGGGTGGCCTTCCGACTGTGGCAGGGTCTGGGCTGGGCCATACACGGTGCCGCCCGACGATACCCAAACAAACTTACGCAACGGCAGCAGCGCAGCCTGCTCAAAAAGGCGCACTGCCTCGGGCAGGTTCACCAGAATGTCATTCACCGGGTTCTGGAAGCTGGTCTGGGGCACCGTGGCATAGGCCAGGTCAATCACTTCATCAACCGAAATAAGGGTTTTCACCAGTAGTTCGGTAGTGATGTCAGGCGGGTGCTGCACGTAGCGCACCTGGGCAGGCAGGTGCGGGGCATCATCTTCGCGCCCCACCACCACCACGTGCCGGTCGCCCCGGCGCAGTAATTCCGCCAACACAAATCGCCCGATAAAACCAGCCCCTCCTATTACGCAAGTAGTTAGCATATATGATATTGTTACAGGCTGCAACTACCGCAAAAGGAAGACGGGTGCTACAAACTGTTGAACTAATCCGACAAAGATAAGACTTACGCAAACGCCAGCGTAGGCCGGCCTAGTTCGTGTCGCATATACTCGTCCTAAAAGTCTTGTTTAAGCTGATAGACGGTCTGTTAGTTTGGTATGCGGCTTGTTTAAGGGCGTGCAAGTGCGCTGGCTACGGACCAGCCAGCGTTGGCCCGCTTGCACGCTGGTTAGTTGCTTGCGTTCACGCTGAAGCTGCTCTATCGTCCAGCGGACGCTTCTTTCCTGCTTGGCAGCGGCCGTGTTGCGGGGCTCGACCTCGTTGGTGAAGAGGTAGTCCGTCCGGTGGGGCGGACGTCATTACGCAGAAGAGTTTCAACATGCCATCTTTTGGTATATTTTCACTTTCAGGTCTTTCCTTGCTTCTGCTTCCGCGGTCCACCAACTCAGGCAGGCCACCAGTTGAAAGGGATGCCGACTGCCTAAATCGTCGACGAGGCGGTTGCTTTGCAGTGGGCAGTAAATGGCAATGCCAGCTTTTAGCAGCCCCTTTAACAGGGCCTTGGTGGCGCGGACCAGTTGTCCTATAAACCCCGTGCGATAGGCAATGCCAAACGGGGCCCGTTAGGCCAACATCTCGGCCGCGTGGTCGAGCTTCATCTGGCTGCCGGCTTTGGGGACGAAGAGGTGATAGTTAATCAACCAGAACTGGTAGGTTTCCGGGTTGACGCAGCACTGATGACTAGGCCGATGCCGGCCAAACACGCCGAGGGCGTTGTCGCTGTACTGGAAGCGCACCAGTTCGATGCGCCGGCTGTGGTCCTTGTCTAGCACCGTATCGTCAAACAGCACGTAGCCCCGCGAGCTCAGCACCACCTGCAGCCGCACCTGCTGCTAAAGCTGACGCGGCGTGAAACGGCTGCATTTTGAGAAAATACCGCATATTTGCGTGCGATAGGTCCTCCAGAAGGTCGGCCAAGTACGTGCCCGTATAGTTCACCTGGCTGCTCAACGAAAATTGCCCGTAAAGCTGTGCCCTCACTTGCATAGCGTTTCTTTCAAGTCACCATTCCTACGTAAGTCATACCTAGTTGATAAAATGCCATATTGTTGCTTGTCTGCTGCGCACTAAAAAAGCTACTGTGCCGCCTGAATACGACGCCAAAAGTCACCAACCGGGTCAGCAATAAGTTGTGCTGCGGCCTCAGCCGCAGCTCTCTGCCCCATGGCTTCCCATTCAAACAGCCTACCCCAAGCCCGGTCAAGGGCCTGGCTAAGGGCTATGGCAGATGAGGTATCTGCGATGAATCCCGTTTGTCCCTCTCGCACCCATTTCCGCACCAGACCCACATCGGCAGCAACCACAGGCCGGCCACAAAGCAAAGCCTCTTGCACCGCCATTGGACCAGATTCGATGCGCGAGGGTAACACCACCAAGTGCGTTTTGGCCCACATACTACAACTGTCGGCCACATGCCCATGCAGGGTTACGCGGGCTTGTAAACCGTAAAAACCAATCAGGCGTTCCAGATAGGCTTGGTCGGGACCGCGGCCGTACAAGTTGAGGTGCCAGGCACGCGCTTGCCACTCGGCTGCTGCCAAGGCTTCAAGCAGTACATCCTGCCCTTTGCGGTCCACGTCTAAACTACCGATAACGGCTAACTGGGGCACGTCATCGGCCGTAAGCGATGGATAAAGTACCGGGTATGCTTCGGGCAAATTCAGCGGGTTTTGCACCACGCGAGCATTAGCCAGGGAAGTCGCCAGCCTGCCGGCGTATCACCCGCAACTGCTGGTCCGAAATCATTAGCACTTCCCGGGCTTGCCCATACAAGGCAATCATGCGGGCCCGCTGCCTATCATCCTGCCGCACAGGGTCGTGGTAATTGTGACAAATTAATAGAAACGGGATTTCGCGCAGGCAGTCAGCTAGCTGCTGATGGAAAAGCAAGTCATTCCATCCGCCCTGACTTACCACCACTACCTCAGGCGCAAAACGACGCAGGGCAACTACTTCCGGCAGTAGCCCTGCGTTGGCGAGGCGCCGCAACACGCTTCCGGCCCGGTGCCGTAGCGTGTCCTGGTAGCGGGGCCGGTAATAGAACGACGCACCAGCCGCAGCCAACTCCCGCAACGGCGGGGCCAACTCGGGCCAGGCATGGGTGGCAACGAATACTTCGTGGCCCTCGGCCAAGGCCCGGGCAGCCGTTTGCGACCATAGCACTTCGCTTCCACCCCATGGGGCATCGTACATCAACGTAACAAAAGCTATGCGCATACTGCAAATCTAGCGGTTGGCAGGTGCACCCGGCTGCAACCATTGCTTCAGAAGCCATAAAGTATCTCGGTTGAAGGGGGCCCGCGCCCAGCAACGACTCAGGTACTGCGCCACCAGCCAATGTGGAAACCGCCCGCGAACCAAGCGTCCCGTAAACTCCTGTAGGGCGCGCAGCTCCAGGCGGCGGCGCTCGGCAGTTGGTACGGACACGGGCCCAAAAGGCAACTGGCCGCGCCGCTTACGCTGGTACTTTAGGGCGTTGTGCACCCAAGCATTATTTACCGAGCCACGAGAATGATGCTCTAGCAACACTTCAAACGTAACACATACTCGCAGGCCTGCTCCAAACACTTCGGTACAGTAGTCAACGTCGTAAAAGTGAAAGTCGGTAAAGGTGTTCGCATCAAATGGATGCTGCTCCCACACCGCTTTGCGCGAACACAGCCACATGCCATCCACCACGGCCACATCAGTTAGGGCTGCCCCTTCTGGGTTTCGCAATTCCATTTCGGTATGACCGTCCTCGAATACATTCAGCACATTTTCGCGGCATAGAGCCAAGCCGCAGCCCCACCAGGCTGCAGGGGAAGCCAACTGATACTGCCCACCCGTTACGCCTAAAACGCCAATGGTTGGGTCAGCCAAGGCATCTATCACCTTTCGGCCCCAGCCCTGCGTGTGAAAACGAATATCTTCATGCATGAAGCACAGCAAATCGTATTGAGTTTGAGCAGCACCTCGATTATAAGCTTCGCAAATGCTGTACTGACCGTCGCTGTTATCAATGGCAATTATTTCATACGGTACCCCAATAGTTGACGCGACACTTTGGCTGACAAATGGGAGGGCATCCTTATTGCGCGAACAAATGATAATAGAAATCATGCTTTGAACAGACTCTTAGTTACTCATTACACATCTCTCTTTTTGAAGTTAGAGAAACTATGTTTCAGGTACTGTTTTAGTAACCACAGCGAATCCTTATTCAATGGACCTATTGACAAAGCTTTGCGCAAGCAAAAACAAATTCTTGCAGCCCCAAATCATAACCAATTGTCTTCATGGCAGCTTGTTGAAATACATTCAACTCTATGGCCTTCGCTTCAGAAGCAGTCAGAGCAATTGCCCCAAATGGCAAGTAGGCTCGTCTTAATTTATAATATTTTATGGCGTTTATCAGCCAATCCCTTTCAAATGTTCCTGCCGAAAAATGCTCAATCAAAATTTCATACGTTATTAATATTTTATACTTGGGGAAAATCCTTGTGCAAAAATCAATGTCGTAAAAATGAAAGTGAGGGAAGTTTATTTCATCAAATGGAAATTCCTGCCACACATCCTTGCGGCAGCACATCCAGAGGCCATCTACCGTAGCGGCTTCCGCCACAGTTTCAGAATGAGCATTATGGTAGGCTAGCTGAGCAGGTGTTGTATTCGTCGAGTGAAGTACATTCATTCGGATATTTGCCAGTCCGGCCCCCACCCAGCTTGTCGGTGCCGCTGGCTGATATGTTCCGCCGGCTACACCAAGCACGCCAGCGCGAGCATCTGCCAATTTATCCGCAACAACTTGCCCCCATCCCAGAGTATGGAATTTTATGTCTTCGTGCATGAAGCACAGTATTTCGTATTTGCTCTGGCTGGCACCCAGGTTATAAGCCGCACAAATACCGTATTTGCCCGTGCTGTTGTTTACCGAAATAATTTCATGTTGTACACCAATGGTTTCTTCGACATTGCTGGTTATCTGCGCAAGCATTCCCTTATTGCGCGAGCAGATTATAATAGAAATCATAAACAGGAACAGGTAGTAACTAAAGAACAATCGGGTGTTTAATAGATGGCTAATGCTTTGTCGTACGCCTTCTCATAAAGCGATATAAAAAGCCATCACCAATTAGCTGCCGCAATCCACTCAGTTTGTTAGGAAACATTCGCTGTGCAAATGCGTACTTGAATCTTTTACCAAAACCCTGGTCTACCCGGCTCAGATTAATATAAATCTGGCGGTGCTTACTAACAGGAATCTGGTGATTAATCAGGCCGTCGAACCAGATATAAAGAAGAGTATCAATCATCTTATTAAAGAAATATGAATCTGGCTTGCCTAACGTGGCCATCATATTAAGTACCCTGCTATGCTCCAGTAAAGCAGTTCCATTGGTTATCGTGGTGCTACGCACGTTGTTGGTGTGTCGCCGAAAATAATTCAGACGGGCTGATATGAAAGCCACCTTCGATACGGCGAGTATTTTTGCCCAGAACACCCAATCACCGTTCACTTTGAAGGTTTCGTCCGCAGGGCCCGTGCGGCTCAGAATAGAACGACGTATCAATACCGCGCTGGCATTTGGAATAATATTCCGAAAGAACATGAACTTGTTCACAAGCATCTCGCCAGGCAAAACAAAATCCTGCGTCCACATTATGGGGTCTAGCTCCTCGTAAAACTGCACACGAGTATCAATAATCTGATTCTGCTCGTTCACATCCCACGAATCGCAGTAGGCTAATCCAATATCAGCATCGGTATCCAGCTTGGCTATTAGCGTTGCCAAGAAGGTTGAATCGGCGTAGTCGTCACTTTCTGCTATCCAAATGAATTCTCCCCGGGCAATGGCAATGCCTTTGTTCCACTGTTTGAATGTGCTGCCACTATTTTGCTCGTTGAGCACTACACTAATGCGGCTGTCGCGCGCGGCATAGTCGGCGATAACATCCCGGCTATTATCTGGCGAACAGTCATCCATCAGAATTACCTCGATATCCCGAAAGGTCTGATTGAGCACGCTCTCAATGCGCCGCGGCAGGTACCGCGCGTGGTTATAATTCGGGATAATGACGGAAACTCTTGGATTCATGGCTTAGGCAGTACAAGCAAGGTCAGAGGGGTAACTGGCCGCACCAGATTAAGTTGTTAATTGCTTTTGTTCAGCACGCGACGCGCTAGGCAACCTAGAACTGTTTTAGAGTAGGATAGGTACTTGCCCGATTCCTGCGCGAGCTGCCAATAGGCCTTAACTCCCTCGCCTATCCGGCCACGGCTGAGCTCATGAAAAGCATTTCCATGACGCAAGTTGTTGAGCCAAAACTTATTGACACGGGCGCTTTCGTTCAATCCAGCGGCGCGTAAGGGCTCCACCAAACGGCTCCGTACAGTCTCTTCGTACTTGTACATACGTGCCCGGTTCTGGCTCATACTAGTGGGGTGTAAGCGCACCATTGCCCACACTTCGGGCCGGCCGTCGTAATAGAAGTAAGCCCCTTCTAAGGCACAGCGCAACCAGAAATCCCAATCTTCCAGGGCACGTATTTCTACCATAAAGGATCCAACGCGACGACTGAGGTCACTCGTAACAAGGGCGCATTCACCACCATGATATTGCTAGGTATCATGGCAGCTACAAGGTCGCTGCCATGACCACTTAGCTCAACTTGCCAGTGTGTATCCTTCATATCAAAAGACCGGCTCAACTTACCCGGCTCTCCGTGCATGAAATAGCGAACAGCACCATACACTACATCGTATTCCGGATGGCTAGCCAGCAGCGCTACCTGTAGTTCCAGCTTCTGGGGCAGCAGCAGGTCATCGGCATCAAGGAACTGGATGTATTCGCCGGTGGCCGCCTGCAACCCGTGGTTGCGGGCCGCCGATAAGCCTCCATTGGGCTGGTACACGTAGCGAAAGCGACTATCCCGGGCCTGGTAGCTCGTAGCAACAACCCGCGTGGTATCCGTAGAGCCATCGTCGATTATGATGCATTCCCACTGCTGGTAGGTTTGGGCAAGCACGGAGTCCAGCGTCTCGGCCAGTAGCCAGCCGTAGTTATAACATGGAATGATGATGCTGACTAAATTCATAAGCAATAAGCCGTGCGCTTCCCCATCCAAGATATCAGTCTTCGCGGCAACAAATAATGTTTGATGAATTGCCGAGTGAGCGTAAGATTGAAGGGCTGACCGTAGCGGCGAGCCACCTTAATGCTCTCGCGCGCTGAAGCAGTGTCGCCTATTTCGTTGTAATAAATGAGCGCAGCCCAAGCATTGACGCGTATGAACGAGCTAATCTCTTCAACGGGAATTCCTACCTGATAACGAGTCGGCTTGAAATCAGCATCTGGCACAGCACGGCGCATAAACGCTAATAGTGCATCGGGCTGGTTAAGGCTGTACAATACATTATAGAACACCTTGCGAACATCACCTTCGAAACGAGGCGATAGAGCCACCGTTTTTGATGATTCGTGTAGCCGGAAATAGGTGAGCAGAGTATCGGACAACACAATGCGGCTTTGTCCGGCCCGCAATAAGTAGCGATACCACAAATCCAAGTCCATTGTGAAATGAAATTGCTCGTCTATCCCCAGTTGCTTTATGACCGAGGCCTTAAAGAAGGTGGATGGTTGATTGATTTTTCGCCTAATAAATGTATCTCCCACCGTGGCACCTAGCCCCATACGCTCGCTCCGCAGGTCTAAATGGTCGAGGTCGTTTAGAAAATAGTCGCAGTTACCGCATAACACGTCGTAACGCTCCAAATCAAATTCACGAGCTAATGCGTTAAACGCGCCAGGAGCGAGCAAGTCATCGCTGTTCAACCAGTTGATAATATCACCAGTTGCTACCTCTAATCCTTTTTGAATTGCGTGGCTCTGGCCTCGGTCGGGCTCACTTACCCAATACGTTATCCATGACTCGTATTTACGAATCACTTCTAAAGTTTCATCAGTACTTCCAGCATCAATTATTATTAGTTCATAGTTTGCATAACCCTGCGAGATAACAGAATCGATAGTTTCTGTCAAATAATTTCCCTGGTTATAGCTCGGAGTAATTATTGATATCTTAGGCAGATTCTTTTGCTTAACTTTCAAAGCCTTGAGCTAAAGGTTATTAACGAACTATTTCAACCGTTGAAGAGCACCATCAAGTGATTTAATTGCAAATAGGTTATCGTACGGATAATGCAACTGTTTTACTTCCGGCACTAAAGCGCCACTCTTATAGCGATACCAGTGATAACCCCAGCTTTCCAGGATATCAAATAACTCTTGCACTTGATACCCAGCGGCGAAAGTATTACTTTCCGTAAACTCAACCATAACCACGGGCGACTGCGTCTTAAAGAAATGCTCGCCACCGTATAACACAAATTTTTCCCAGCCTTCAACGTCTAATTTCACCAAAGCAACCTCTCCAATACTTTCATCTTTAATGACATCATCCAGTTTACGCACTCTTGCTTCTGCCGTCGCATGAAATTTGCCATCGTCAATATGTGCGAAGGAATTCCAAGCATCATACCCATTTTCCGATACGTTTATTTGCAGAACGTCTTCCCTATCAGACAGGCCAATGTTAATTGGATTAACCGTCTTAATATCGTTGATTTCAATATTTTCCTTAAGGCGTGCAAACGTCTTAGGGAGGGCTCAAATGAGAATATGCGCCCTTCAGGACCGACTTTGGTTACCGCTTCCAGCGAAAACAAGCCAATATTAGCACCAATATCGAGAAAGGTATCACCTTTCTTTAAATAACGGCGCAAAAAGTCGATTTCTTCGTTCTCAAATCCACCTGCGATAAGTTTTGACAGTACAGAGTCCTTATACAAGCGAATAGTTACTCCGTCCAACAATTTATGGTCGAAATATTCTAAATCATTGAACTTCGAAAGCCAGGCAGTTTCCGCAGCGGACTCTGCTGCCTGATGCTTTTTTTGTTCAAGACTATTATTGACGGCATTCAATTTACGGGCGGAGAACCCGATAACCCTCTGCAAGAAATTATTCATTTCAAAGTGTTTTAGTAGTCCAATTAATAGCGGGCATTATTAGACCAGGTCGGTCGTCATTATAGTTAGTATTTAAACTATCTATTTTAGATATATTTAACTCGTACTCGATTTGCTCATCAATTATCCATCTAACATTATGCACACCTATTTTTAATCGAAAGTTGTATATTCCTTCTTTCAGAAGATTGGCGGGTATGGCTCCCGAACTTTCATAGTTACCCGGCAGAAAATGGCTAGTGTCGTCATCTAAGTCATCATGAAATGACCTGAAAATAATGTTATCTAGATTATCAATGATGTCAAATCCTATGCGCAACCCATGTATTTCCCTCTTAACAATATAAGCGTAAGTAAAATCAATTTGATTGCTGGTGTAGAATACATTTCCCAATCCGACCTCTTTGAATTTGAAACTGGTAATAAACAAGTCTGGGTCTTGTAACTTTTTATTGTCAAATGTGAAGGCACGCTTAGTTGAATTAGCGCTCAGATAGTAATTAATACAATCCGTGACGCCCCCATCCTTAATCAAAGAGCCATTTTCGAAATAGCATATCCTATTTGACATGCTGGCAATGGCAGACATGTTATGACTAACAAACAACACCGTTCGTCCATCATTCACGCTAACGTCTTTCATTCGCCCCATACACTTCTTTTGGAACTCCGCGTCGCCAACAGCCAATACCTCGTCCACAATCAGAATCTCGGGTTCCAGAAAAGCCGCTACTGCAAAAGCTAAGCGCACGTACATACCGCTGCTGTATCGCTTCACCGGAGTATCAATGTACCGCTCCACGCCGGAGAAGTCCACGATTTCGTCGAATTTGCTCCGTATTTCGGTCTTGGTCATGCCTAGGATGGCACCGTTGAGAAAGATGTTCTCACGACCGGTCAATTCTGGGTGAAAGCCTGTTCCCACTTCAAGCAGGGAGGCGATGCGGCCGCGCACCTTTACGCTTCCTGTGGTGGGGGCCGTAACCTTGGAGAGAATTTTGAGCAGGGTAGACTTGCCGGCACCGTTGCGGCCGATAATTCCCAGTACCTCGCCCTGCTTTACCTCGAAATTCACGTCTTTAAGCGACCACACAAAGTCACTGCCCCCTTCTGGGTGCGGTCGTTGGTTTCGCCAACTTTGGCGAACGGGTCCTCTTTGCCACGCAAGCGAGCCCAGGCCCTGTTTAGGTCGTGGCTGAGGGTGCCGGTCCCAATTTCACCCAAGCGGTACAGCTTGCCCAGGTTCTCAACTTTGATGGCAACATCACTCATGCTTTTACTCTCTAGTTCAGGGCATGCTTCTGCGGCGTCAGCCGGGGCCGCAGCTACACGGTATCGGTGAAACTCTTTTCTACTTTGTTGAAAACCACGGTGCCCACTAGTAGGACGACTAGTGTGAACGCCGTGCTGTAGCCCAGGGCCAGCCAGCTAAACATACCGGAGCCGAGAAAAGCGTACCGGAAGGTTTCGACAACTGAGCTAAGCGGGTTAACTAACACGAACGCCTTGTACTTCAGAGGCAATTGCGACAACGGATAGATAACCGGCGTGGCATACATTAGCAACTGTATTCCGAAAGTGAGCAGCATAGCCAGGTCGCGGTACTTGGTAGTCATCGCACTGAAGAGCATGCCCAACCCCAAGCCCAACAAGCCCATCAGCACCAGCAGCACGGGCGTAAGCAGGATGTAAAGATTGGGATGCAACCGGTTATCCGTCGCCAGATAATACACCCACACGGCCAAAAACAGCGCAAATTGGATACCGAAGCGAATGAGGTTGGACACCACAATGGACAGCGGCATGGTGAGTCGCGGGAAATACACCTTACCGAAGATGGCGGCGTTGGCCGTGAACACGGTGGAAACGGTGGTCAGTGTCTGGGCGAAGTAGTTCCAAATGGTGACCCCGGCCAGGTAGAAGGGCAGTTGGGGCAGCCCATCGGTCGACAGGTTGGCAATGCCCCCAAACACCACCATGTAAGTGATGGTGGTGAGCAGCGGCTGAATGAAAAACCAGATGGGTCCAAGAATCGTCTGCTTGTAGGTCGAGACAAAATCGCGGCGCACAAACAGCAGCACTAGGTCGCGGTAGCGCCACACGTCGCGCAGTCCGAGGTCCAGGAGCCGCGTGCGCGGCTGAATTACTTCAGTCCAGTCGTCGTCCGACGTACTCGACATCGTGGGCGGCGTCTCGCGTAAAACATCGGCTAATTGCACAGGTAGCGGGTTAGCAGCATGGTAAAAATAGGCCTAAAAGCAACTTAAGGCTTTTGGCGAAAACCCGAAGGGTAAGCGCCTGGCCTTGCAAAGATAGCTCAAACACAAAGTTCGGACGATAGTTGAGCCATGAAAGCACAATGGCTTGGGCACTAGGCACAGGCTATTCCAATTAGTTTGAGCAAGTTATGTGCTGCAGCGGCTACCACAAAAAAGAGGCAGCCTTTGGGGCCGCCTCTTTCAATTATTCCGTTACTTGAGTTGCTTTTGGTTCTAAAAACACCTCCTTATAGACTGCTGTGACGCCCTCGTGCAAGCCGATTTTGGGCTGCCAGCCCATGTCACGCAGACGGCTCACATCAAGAAGTTTACGGGGCGTGCCGTCAGGTTTCGACCTATCGAAAGTAATGGATCCTTTAAAGCCAGTAATATCGCGCACCATTTCGGCTAGCTCGCGAATAGTCAGGTCTTCGCCTGTGCCCACGTTTATGGGTGCGGCGCCGTCATAGTGCAGCAGCAGGTGCAGGCAGGCATCGGCTAGGTCGTCGACGTGCAGGAACTCGCGGTAGGGAGTGCCCGTGCCCCAGAGCTCTACCTCGGGCCGCCTCTGCTCACGCGCCTCGTGGAACTTGCGCAGCAGGGCGGGCAGCACGTGCGAATTTTGCAGGTCGTAGTTGTCGCCCGGCCCATAGAGGTTGGTGGGCATAGCGCTGATGTAGTGCCGGCCGTATTGGGCGCGGTAGGCCTCGCACAGCTTCAGGCCCGCAATTTTGGCAATGGCGTAAGGCTCATTGGTAGGTTCAAGGGGACCAGTGAGCAAGTATTCCTCTTTAATAGGCTGCGGAGCCATTTTAGGGTAAATGCACGACGAACCCAGAAACAACAGTTTCTGCACGTCGTGCAAGTGGCTTTGCCCGATGACGTTGTTTTGAATCAGCAGGTTGTCGTACAAAAAATCGGCCCGGTAGGTATTATTGGCTATAATGCCGCCGACTTTGGCAGCGGCAAGTACCACGTAGTCGGGCCGTTCTTGGGTAAAGAACTCGGCTACCGCGGCTTGGTTGCGCAGGTCCAATTCTTGCGAAGTCCGCACGGTGATGTTGTGGTAACCCGCCTGCTCCAGGCGGCGCACAATTGCCGAACCAACCATGCCCCGGTGGCCCGCCACGTATATTTTAGCGTCTATGTTCACTTACCAAAATCAAAATCCCAGAAATAATTCACTAACCGATAATGGTTTACGGATTATTCAAACGCGTTGTTCACAATATGCCCTCCGGCTTTGAGGTAGGCATCGCGGCGGAAAAGTTCCAGGTCGGCCTGCACCATTTCGCGCACCAGGGCAGCCAGGTCGTAGCTTGGCTCCCAGCCCGCCTGCCGCTTGGCCTTAGTAGGGTCACCGATTAGCAGTTCTACCTCGGTAGGCCGGAAATACCGTTCGTCGATTTGTACCACAGTAGCACCTATTGGCAACTGGAAATCGGCATGGTGGCATACTACTACCCGGCCGGTTTCGGCAACGCCCGCGCCTTCAAAAGCGACTTCAATGCCCAATTCGGCAAAAGCCAAGCGCACGAACTCGCGTACGGTGGTGGTAACGCCCGTGGCAATGACATAATCCTCGGGCGTATCCTGTTGTAGCATGCGCCACATAGCTTCCACATAGTCTTTGGCGTGGCCCCAGTCGCGCTTAGCGTCCAGGTTGCCCAGGTACAGCTTTTCCTGCAGGCCCAGGGCAATGCGCGAAGCGGCACGGGTAATTTTACGCGTCACGAAGGTTTCGCCGCGCAGCGGGCTTTCGTGATTAAAAAGGATGCCGTTGCAGGCGTACATGCCGTAAGCCTCGCGGTAGTTCACTGTTATCCAATAGCCGTAGAGCTTGGCCACGGCGTAGGGCGAGCGGGGGTAGAAGGGCGTAGTTTCGGACTGCGGCACCTCCTGCACCAAGCCGTAGAGCTCAGAAGTACTGGCCTGATAGATGCGGGTTTTTTGGTCAGGCCCAGAATGCGCACGGCTTCGAGCAGGCGCAGGGTGCCTACCCCGTCGACGTCGGCGGTGTACTCGGGGGTATCGAACGACACTTTCACGTGCGACATAGCCCCGAGGTTGTAAATCTCATCGGGCTGCACCTGCTGCACAATGCGAATCAGGTTGGTCGAGTCCGTAAGGTCGCCGTAGTGCAGGGTGAGGCGCACGTTTTTTTCGTGGGGGTCCTGATAGAGGGCATCGATGCGCTCGGTATTGATAAGCGAAGAACGGCGCTTGATGCCATGCACTTCGTAGCCCTTACTAAGCAGCAGTTCTACCAGGTAGGCTCCATCCTGACCGGTGACCCCGGTAACAATTGCACGTTTCATTCTTTTTTCGAAAGACATTTGATATCATGTCGTTAACAACACCAGCACTAGGAAATGGCCTGAATGTTTTATATCGGTAAACTGCCACAAAAATACGAACCGCTTCGGCAACACTCTAGTTGCAGGCGCAAGCTCGGCCATAATACCTTGAACTGCTGCTACGGATTGTGCCCCAATAGCTGGCTACTGCGCGCTATTGTATACTGCACTATTTAGCGGCGGGGCGCTTCCTCATACGTTTTATTCACCACGTACAGTGGCCGCTTGCGTGCTGCATCGAGGCCACGCCACACGTACTCACCAATTACCCCAAGCGCTATCATCTGAAACGCCGAGACAAAGAGCAGCACCACCATGAGCGTGGTCCAGCCGGCGGGCTCATCGGGCCGGGCTATTTTGAGTACTATGACATAGAAGCCGTAGAGTAGCGCTACCACGCCGAGGCCCAGGCCCAGCACCGAAATGGCCCGAATGGGGACAAAGGAAAAGGCCATCAGCGAATCGATGAGCAGCTTAATCTTCTTAGACAGCGTCCAGCGCGACTTGCCAATCTGCCGCTTGCGGCGGGTGTAGGGAATGTTGACATAAGCGAAGCCCAGCCACACCATAAGGTAAAACACGTTGGAGTTGCGCTCGTGTAGCTTCAGGACTTCGGTGGCCACTTGGCGGTCAAAGAATACAAAATCAAAGCCACCGTCGGGAATATTCCGCAGGGCCAGGTTCTTCATCAGCCAGTGAAAGACCTTGGCCATGGTTTGCGAGAGGCCGGTTTCCTCGCGGTCTTGGCGGTTACCGATAACCAGTTTAAATCCCTGCCGCCAGTGGTCATACATCTTTACCATCAGTTCGGGCGGGTCCTGCAGGTCAGCGGTGATGACGGCCAGGCAGTCACCGGTAGCGTAGGCCATGCCGGCCACAATAGCGTTGTAGGAGCCCACATTGCCGGCCAAATCGACGATGCGAATGCGACCGGGATACTGCGCCTGTGCCCATTGCAGCGCGCCCAAGGTGTCATCGCCCGAGCCATCGTTGACGAATACATACTCAAAGGTGACTTCGGGCGGAAAATTTACCTCGTTGGCCACCAGGCTCTTGAATCGTCACTGGGATATTATCCTCGTTGAAGTAGCAGGGAATGATGACGGATAGCTTGGGCATTGGTGAGTTGTCAGGAAATAAAAGGACCGTCATGCTGAGCTTGCCGAAGCAACTCTACCGGAGAAGTAATCAGCGTTGGTATTGAGAGATGCTTCGTTGCGCTCTACATGTCATATGGTGCTAAATGCCTCTGAGGGCGGTCGACACGGCGGCTACGTGCGCTTCGCTCATGCCCGGCCACATGGGCAGGCTCAGGCAGGTATTGGCCAGCTCCTCAGCAATGGGAAAGCTGCCGGGCTCAAACCCGAGCGTCTGGTAAGCCTGCTGCAAGTGGGGCGGCACCGGGTAATGAATCATGCTGCCGATGCCTTGGGCCGTGAGGTGCTGCTGCAGGGCGGCGCGTCGGGGCGTGTGTACCACGTAGAGGTGGTAGACGTGGGTGGCGCCGTCGGCCACGGCCGGCAGGCGCAGGTCGGGAATACCAGCCAGGTGCTGGTCGTACCAGGCGGCTACTTGCTGGCGCTGCCGCGTCCACTCCGGCAGGTGCGGCAGCTTTACGCGGAGCAGAGCAGCCTGCAGGCTCGTCGAGGCGGGAGTTATAACCCACCACTTCGTTATAGTATTTCTGCTGCGAGCCGTAGTTGCGCAGCACTTGCACTTTGTGAGCCACCTCGGCATCGTTGGTGGTCACGGCACCGGCATCGCCAAGGGCCCCCAGGTTTTTCCGGGGTAGAAGCTGGTGCCATTGGCGTGCCCGAAGCTGCCGGTGAGCCGGCCGGCAAATGCCGCGCCCTGGGCCTGGGCATTGTCTTCGACTACGTACAGGTTATGCCGCGCGGCCAGGGCCATAATTTCCGTCATGCGGCACGCCTGCCCGTAGAGATGCACCGGCATGATAGCGCGGGTGCGCGGCGTGAGCGCGGCAGCGATGCGAGCCGGGTCGAGGTTACTGGTAGCAGGATCGGGCTCGACGGACACGGGCGTGGCCCCTACCTGCGTCACGGCCAGCCAGGTAGCGATATAAGTATTAGAAGGCACGATTACTTCATCGCCGGGGCCAATTTCCAGTACCCGCAGCGCCAGCACCAGCGCGTCCAGGCCGTTGGCCACGCCCACCGTGTGCGCTACTTGATTGAAAGCCGCGTACTCCTGCTCAAACTGCCTGACTTCCTCCCCCAGCACGTACCAGTAGGAATCGTAGACACGGCTAAAAGCGGCTGTCATGGCTTCCCTCAGGGGCGCATGCTGGGGCTCAAAGCTCAGAAAAGGAAGATTCATAAGGCAAAGTTAGCGACCATGGCAGGCCAAGACGTGGCTGGTGGCTCCAAGTTTGAAGCCCAGCTTCTCGCAGGAGCGAAAAACCGCATGGTTGGTGGCCTGGGTAGTCATCAGCACGGCTTCTTGCCCCAGAGCCCGAGCCCGGTGCACCGTTTCGGCCATCAGCTTCACGTGCCAGCCCCGGTTGGCGGGGCCCACGGCCGTGAGCAGCACCCGCGAGAGACGCGTGCCCAGGGCAGCAGCATCGCCAGTGAGGTCGCTGATGGCCAGAAAAGAGTCGAGCGGCAGCGGCGGCTCATCGGGCACCAGCACGGTTGCCGCCAGCCCGGCCGCCACCGTATTTTCGGCGTAGCGGGCCAGGTAAGCATCAGCGCGGGCCTCTCCAAACCACGCATCGGCATGGAACCGGTCGTAGGGATTGCGGGCGGCGGCGGCTACGCAGCCCACCTGCGCGGCTTCTTCGGCCCTAGCAGCCCGCACTGGGTGGCGGGGGTAGTCGAAAGCCGGGAGCTGGTCGCGATAATACGTCAGGCGGGTCTCCACCAGCTGCCAGCCAACTCCGGTGAGGCTCTGCAGCAGCCTGATATCCTCGGCAGGCACTACGCTGAACATATAGAATGCTCCGTGGCGAGCGGCGAGCCTGCTCCCGCAGTGCCGCTGCCGCGCGCACCAGCTCGGCCGCGTCAGCCTGGTGCTCAAAAAGTCCGGTAAACAGGCGATACATGGGCGTGCCGAAGTACTCGGAATCCCACGACAGCTGCTGCAGCAGCCAATAGACTTCCGCTGCCCTGGATGAATCCCCAGCGTGCACGATTTCTGCTCCCGCGCCCTGTTGCCACCGGCGGGCTGCCCCCGTACCAAACAGCTCCTGCTGCCGCTCAAGGGGTACTGCCGCAGGAAATAGTAGGGGAGTAATACGCCAACGCAGCGGCCCGGGCCGCAACCAGCGCGCTCAGGCGGGGTTTTCCATCGCTCCTGAAACAACTTGTGGTCGCGGATGTAATCAGACTCGTCGTATGGCTGCGAAGCCAGCGCTAGTTGCACCGCCGAGTGCGAATACTGCATGGTATGCCACGCGCACGGCGGCACGTATAGCCCCACACAGGGGTCTTCGAGACGGAAGAGCTCTATTTCCCCGTTGGCCAGCTCCGTGGTCACCAGTATGCGCCCGGCGGCGGCAACCAAAACCTGCTCGGTACTATAGTGGGCATGCCGGCCGCGTACTATGCTTTCCGGCGTGTAATAGGTCCAGAAAATGCGCTTAATCTCGAAGGGCACCACCTGCTGCTGCTCAATTACGGATATGTAGCCGATTGACTGGTCGCCCAGCTTGGGAAATTGAATTAGATAGGGGATGTTCGAGAACATATGCGATAAGGGCAGTAAATGGGCCGACCGTACTACTAGCAGCTTCGACGCCCCCGCAAAGTAAAGGAGCCACGCGGCAAAAGCATGGCTCCTTTCCTGTATTGTATTTTACTAACCAGAGCTAACTGGATTACAATCCTTCACTCCTGCTAAAGTACTAAGCTATTTATGCCGTGGCTGCACCGTAGTTGGACCATAGATGTAGCCACTCCGAAGCGTAGTCGTCTCACTCGCTGAATTGCCTCGGCTAACTTGCTTCTTTGCAAAATCAGTTCACTGAAAAGCACGGCTGTTTTTTGTACTTATCTCAGCTGAGCACTTTTCGACAACAGTTTTCTACCTGGCCTCACTTGTCCAAGTTACTTTACGTGCTCTTTAAAATACTCCAGTGTGCGGCGCAAGCCTTCGGCGCGGTCTACCTTGGGCTCCCAGCCCAGGATTTCCTTGGCTTTGGTAATGTCGGGCCGGCGCTTCATGGGGTCGTTCTCGGGCAGGGCCTGATAGGTAGGCTTGAATTCGACGCCGGTAAGGCGGGCAATTTCTTCACCGAACTCCTTGATGGTGATTTCCGAGGGGTTGCCGATATTCACCGGCAGG
Source organism: Hymenobacter humi (assembly GCF_042665855.1). NCBI lineage: Bacteria > Pseudomonadati > Bacteroidota > Cytophagia > Cytophagales > Hymenobacteraceae > Hymenobacter > Hymenobacter humi. Next base: position 4,243,382 of record NZ_JBHTEK010000001.1, read on the forward strand.
TGGTAGTCACTCAACAGCAGGCGATAAATGCCTTCCACCAGGTCGTCAACGTAGCAGAACGAGCGTGTCTGGGAGCCGTCGCCGAATACGGTCAGGTTCTCGCCACGCAGGGCCTGCGAGAGGAATGCTGGCAGCACGCGGCCGTCGTCGAGGCGCATGCGCGGGCCGTAAGTGTTGAAGATGCGAATGATGCGCGTCTCCAGGCCGTGGTGGTTGTGGTAGGCCATGGTGATGGCCTCCTGGAAGCGCTTGGCTTCATCGTAGCAGCCGCGCGGGCCCACAGGGTTCACGTTGCCGAAGTATTCTTCTACCTGCGGATGTATTTCCGGGTCGCCGTAAACCTCCGAGGTGCTGGCAATCAGCATGCGGGCGCCTTTCACGCGCGCCAAGCCCAGCAGGTTGTGCGTTCCCAGCGAACCCACTTTCAGGGTCTGAATCGGAATCTTGAGGTAGTCAATCGGCGATGCCGGCGAGGCGAAGTGCAGGATGTAATCGAGCTTACCGGGCACGAACACAAACTTGCTCACGTCGGATTGATGAAACTCAAAATCCGGGCGACCAAACAAGTGCTCAATGTTCTGGAGCGAACCCGTAATTAGGTTGTCCATGGCGATGACGTGAAAGCCTTCTGCCAGGAACCGGTCGCAAAGGTGAGAGCCCAGGAAACCAGCTCCACCGGTAATCAGGACGCGTTTTTTTCTTCGGTATTCACTATATCATGCTAGGCGGAGCCAAGTGTCTTATCTCGCTTGTTCCGGGAAAGTTAAGAATACTAACGAAGGCAGCGTGATAAGGTGCTGCCTTCGTCAGCATGACATTTATTTCAGGACCTGAGTAGCTGCCGGCTCGCGGTGCTCGGTTCTTACCCCGATGCAATGGTACGCAAAGCCGAGCTCTTTCAATTCGGCCGCTTCGTAGATGTTACGACCGTCAAAAATCACTTTCTGCTTCATCAGGCGGCCAACTACCTCAAAATTGGGCGAGCGGAAATCCGGCCATTCGGTCACCACGAGCAAAGCGTCGGCGTCAATCAGGGCAGCGAATTCGTCCTTGGCATAAGTAATTGAGTCGCCGAGGGTATGGCGGGCTTCGGGCATGGCCACGGGGTCGTAGGCCGTTACGATGCAGCCGGCAGCCAGCAGCTTTTCGATGATAACCAGCGACGGCGCCTCGCGCATGTCGTCCGTTTTGGGTTTGAAGGACAGGCCCCAGATGGCCATTTTCAGGCCGCGCAACTCACCGGCGAAGTGCCGGCTCACCTTGTCGAACAGTACCGACTTCTGTTGCTCATTTACCTCTTCCACGGCGCGCAGCACCTGCATGTCGTAGCCATTTTCCTGAGCTGTTTTTATCAGCGCCTTTACGTCTTTGGGGAAGCAGGAGCCGCCGTAGCCGATACCGGGGTAAATAAACTTGGTGCCAATGCGGGCGTCGGAGCCGATGCCCTGGCGCACTTTGTTGACGTCGGCCCCCATGATTTCGCATAGGTTGGCCACGTCGTTCATGAAGCTGATTTTGGTGGCCAGCATAGAGTTGGCTGCGTATTTCGTCATTTCCGCGGACGGGATGTCCATGAAGATGATGGGGTGGCCGTTGAGCAGGAAGGGCTTGTAGAGCTTGCTCATTACGTCTTCGGCGCGCTCCGAAGCCACGCCCACCACGATGCGGTCGGGCTTGAGGAAGTCGTCGATGGCGGCGCCTTCCTTTAGAAATTCCGGGTTGGAAGCAACATCAAACTCAATGTCAGCTCCGCGCTTTTCCAGGGCTTTCTCAATTTCAGCGCGCACTTTAGCGGCGGTGCCCACTGGCACGGTGCTTTTGGTAACGATGACGCCGTAGCTGTTCATGCTTTCACCAATGCCACGGGCCACAGCTAGCACATATTTCAAGTCGGCCGAGCCGTCTTCGCCGGGAGGGGTGCCAACTGCAATAAAGGCCACGTCACAATCCTGAATGGCAGTAGCTAAGCTGGTTGAAAAGTGCAGACGGCCTTTTTCGACGTTGCGGCTCACCATTTCCTCCAGGCCGGGCTCGTAAATGGGCAGAATGCCCTGGTGCAGATTATCAATTTTCTTTTGGTCGATGTCGACGCAGGTCACATCAATGCCTACTTCGGCAAAGCACGTACCCGTAACCAGACCGACGTAGCCGGTGCCAACAATTGCTATTTTCATAAGATACTTAAAGCGGAGTAATCAGTAGTCAACCTTGCAAATTTAGCCCTTGGCTATCTATTAGGAGCTGCACGGAGTGGCAAGTGCCTCCCCGGGTCTTAGAATTATTGCAAACAAAAGCCCAGAACCAAGGCCATTCTTTGCATCAATCCGAGCGCATTACTCGAAAAACATAACCATGGTTTCGTAATAGCCTGCGTTGTTTTGCGTTATGCCCCTCAAATTGATAAGGAGCGTACTTCATGAAGTAGGGAACAGAGGCCACAACCTCGCTTTGGGAGGAGGCAATGGTTTGGTAACAGCTTAGAGGAAAGAGGTAAGCAAAGTTTACCAACTTGAATTGGGGGTCCTGAAAAGTGCGCTGGTCGCGAATGGGAGGGCCAAATAGCCTATATGGAATAACGTTGCTATCGCATCCGGTGGCTTCGCTGTTGGCTACCTGCCGTACATCGTATATACCCATCTTGTAGGCAACATCGCAGGGGTAAGACACTGCCTGGTACGCGTTGTAGAAAGTCCCAAAGTGCCATATGGCAACAGCCCAACCGCCTGCCAGCAAGAAGGGCTTACCCGTTTCCCATTGATTGGCAGCCCATTGCAGGGCCGCGATAACCCCCAGTATGAGGAATGGAACGAAGAAGTGGATGATGCGCCCGTAGAAAACCAGTTGGTGTGCGACCTGAACGAGGAGTGCATACCCTAGCCATGAAGCAAAGCCAACAACCAGAATACCCGCCAGTAGACTTTGTCCCCATAAGTCCACGTTGGGCTGAGCAAATGCCCCGCGCCACTGAGCAACACTCAGAAACAGCCCAAGACTAAATAGAAGCAGAACGCCCGCTCCTACTATTCCTTCAACTTCCCAGAAGTACTTCAGAATAAAGGCAAACCCCTCGTCAAAGCTGCCTTGGGTGACAGTGGTTGCGATGTAGCGGCTGCTGGCAAAGTATGAAGAGTCGGCAAGTTGAGCCAATCCTTCGAACATGGCTAGCATTGCAACTAGGCCTGCTAACTGCATAGCCACAGGCTTAATCCAAACCGTTCTTTTGCCATCGCTAACCGGAGACGTGGGTGCAAAGCTGAATAGTATGGCCAGTGCCAGCAGCGCCAGTGGCCCCATAAAGTAGCCAGGATATACCCCGTAGCTAAACCCGGAGAGCAGGCCGACCGCCAGGTAGCCCCAGTTGCCCTTGCGCTCCATTTGCTTGAGTAGGAGCCAAAGCGCCAGCAAAAAGAAGAACAGGGAATGGTCGTAGGGAAGAATGTGGCGCAGGTACACATTCGTATTCACCAGGCTCGAGTACAAGGCTACGCCCAGCAGGGCGAAACCAGCGCTGAAAAACCGCCGGCAAATGGCATAAAGCAGCCCGGCGTTCAGGCTCATTACGAGCACATTGAACGCCTGGGGCACTTGCAGGGAAGGCGGCGCATTGGGGTTGAGCTGGAAAAGCACGAGCAGCGCGGCCTGTCCCAAACCAGGAATAACCCGCCACAGGCCTTCGCCCGGGCGGGCCCCCATGGAGTTTATGGCCTGAAGAAACTCCTGTACGTGGCCTTCGCCCAGTGCCCGTAGGCCCAGCATGGCCGTGATGTAGCGGCGCTCATCAATAAAAGCCATGGTGCCTGTACCGATTAAACTGAGCCGTAGCAGCGTCAGCCCAATTCCGGCCAATAGCCCGAGCTGCTGCAGCCGGCCCAGCCGATGCCACCATTGAAGCCCGCGGGTTAGCAAGGGCTTAGGCCATGTACTGCTTCCACCAGGTCTGGAAGACGATGAGGCCCCAGATGCGGGCGTGCACATCGCCGGGGCTGCGCGAGAACAACTGGGCTTTGAGCGCACGGATGGCTGTGACATCGAAAATGCCCTGGGCTTCGATGAACTCATCGCGCAACAGGTCGTCTTCGATGAGGGAGCGCACTCGCCGCGCATCCACTTCAGCAAAGGAACCTCGAAACCGTGCTTGGGCCGGTCGTACAGCTCAACGGGTAGCTCGGAGCGGAAGGCGTCCTGCACGATGCGCTTCTTCATGGTCGCATCGACTTTGCTGCTGACCGGCAGCGAAAAGGCGAAGTCAACCACTTTGTAGTCGAGGAACGGGGTGCGCACTTCCAGCGAGTTGGCCATGCTCATCAGGTCGACTTTGGTGAGCATGTCGTAGGGCAGCACCAAACTCATGTCGGTGAGCAGCACCTCGTTAAGGTCGCCGTCGGCGTGCAGATGCTCGAGGATGTCTTTACGGCGCTTGACGGCCGCTTTCTTGCCTATTTTGCGGCGGCTGGCGGCGCTGAGCAGGTTGCGGGCATCGCTGGCCGAGGTAAAGGAGGCCCAGTCCCAGTACCGGTCCTTGACACCGGCCAGCATGCCGCGCGAAAAGCGTTGTAGCTGCCGCACCCGGTTGCCGATGAAGGAGTTGCGCGACTTGGGCAAGATGTCCCACAGGAAGTTGAGCCCCGTCACGGCTTCGGCCTTGAAGCCGCCCTGGCGCACCTTAAACTCGCCCATGTGCTTGTTGTAGCCGCCGAACATTTCATCGGCGCCGTCTCCGCTCAGGGCCACGGTTACTTTCTGGCGGGTGCGCTGGCTGAGGATGTACACGGCCAGGGCCGAAGAGTCGGCAAATGGCTCGTCCAGGTACGAGAGCATGTCGTGGATGTGCTCGTACAGGTCGTTATTGGTCAGCGAGAAAACCGTGTGGTTGGTTTTGTGGCGGGCCGCAACCAGGTTGGCGTACTTAGTTTCGTCGAAGAAAGGCTCGTCTTTGAAACCGATGCTGAACGTGTTCAGGTGTGGCGTGTGGCGTGCGGCCAGGGCCGTAATCACGCTCGAGTCGATGCCACCGCTCAGGAAAGCACCGAGGGGCACGTCGGCCACGAGGCGGCGCTGCACAGCGCCGTCCATCAGCTCAACCAACTTGGCTTGCTGCTGCTCGTAGCTGAGCTTGTTTTTGGCGACTTTCTTCGGGTCGTAGGGGATTTTATACCAGGCTTTGCCCACCACCTTGCCGTCCTTGATGTAGAGGTAGTGGCCGGGCAGCAGCTTCTTTACGCCCTTGAAAATGCTGGCCGGGCCGGGGATGTAGTTGAGCTGCAGGTACTGGCTCAGGGCCACGAAATCAATCTTGCGGGGCACACCGAGCGCCATCATCGACTTCATTTCCGAAGCGAAGAACAGCTTGTCCTCGTCGCGGTAAATGAGCAGGGGCTTGACGCCGTACCGGTCGCGGGCGATGAAGAGCGAATTTTCCTCTTTATCGAAGATGGCCAGGCCGAAAAAGCCGTTCAGCTTTTTGATGAAGCCCCGGCCTTCGGTGATGTACAGCTGGAGGATGACCTCGGTATCGGTCTGCGAGTGAAACGTGCAGCCGCGCTTTATCAGCTTCTCCCGCAGCTCGCGGAAGTTGAAAATCTCACCGTTGAAGACGATGGTATACCGGGCCGAGGCGTCGCTCATGGGCTGGTTGCCATCGGCCGAGAGGTCGAGGATGGCTAAGCGCCGGAAGCCCAGCCCGCACTGGTCGTACACAAAGTGGCCCTCCGAGTCGGGACCGCGGCGAATGATGGCGTCGGTAGACGCTTGCAGGTTGGCCAGTGAATGACGACCCGTTTCCGTAAAGGCAAATACTCCAGTTATTCCGCACATAATAGCTCGCAAAAGTACGCCCCCGCAACCTAAAGGCCAGCCATGGGGTATTGTCAACAGCGCAAATGGCTGTCCATTTCCTAGAATCCGCTGCCTTTACGGGGTTTTGCACAGTTCGGCTAAACCCGATTTGGCGTTTCTCCGCCCTGGCTATTCCTCACTTCCCCACTCTTTTCCTTCATTTCCTCCCCGCCCATGAATATCGACGAACAATTTAAGGCTGCCGCCAAAAAAGTAGATAATCTGCCGCCCAGCGTCGCTGCCGAGCACATGAATGAGCTGTACGGCCTGTACAAACAAGCCACCGAAGGCGACGTCAATATGAAGCCCGGCGAGGTAAACTCCTCCGCCGCCGACCAGGCCGATGGCCGGGTGGGCCTTTCGCAGGCCCAGTGGGACTCGTGGAATCAGTTTAAAGGGCTACCCGAGGAGGAAGCCAAGCAGCGCTACATTGCCCGGGCTGCAGAAATTACCACCGGCACTGGTACAGACACGCCCACCAATACCGTTCCGACCGACGCTGCTACCAACGCTCCGGCCGGCGATTCTGCCAGCGCCACCGAAAATACCACCACGTCCCGCCAGCCTAACCAGGGGCCTGGCCAAAGCACCGAAGGTGGCCTTCGGGGCGACATCACCATGGGTGCCCCCTACGGTGGCGAGGACCTGCTCAAAGGGCAACAATCGTAAAAAAGCTGGCGGCGGCCTTTTTCCCCTCCAGCATGAGAATGACCAAGCCGGCTCAATTGGGCCGGCTTGTTTTTTGAGCTACTTCCAGGAGTTGTCATGCTTGGCCAGGCATAGACCCGGCGGGATACACAGCAACCGATTGCGCAGTATTATTGCTGAGCGGGGCACTTGCCCCGCTCCTACTCTGCTTTGTTTGCTTCTGTTATGGACCGTCGTCTTTTTTGAATCACGGCACCCGTGCCGCGCTCACCGCCGCGCTGTTGCCTGCTGCCGTTGCCTGTCAGTCAACCACCGACAAGGTAACGGACGAGGCTACTGCCGGAGTTCCAACCGCTGGCGGCTCCGATGATGCGGAGCCATTTGCCCTTCACGAAGCCACCGTGGCCGACTTGCAGGACCGCATGGCCAAGGGCACGGAAACTGCCCGCAGCCTATGTGAGAAATACCTGAGCCGGATTAAGGCGCTGAATGAGCAGGGCCCCATGCTGCGGGCCGTCATCGAAACCAACCCCGATGCCCTGGCCATTGCCGATGGGCTCGACAAGGAACGGAAAGCCGGCAAGGTGCGCGGGCCCCTGCACGGCATTCCGGTGCTTATCAAGGACAATATTGACAGCGGCGACCAGATGATGACCACGGCCGGGGCGCTGGCGCTGGCCGGGCACAAGGCCAAGCAGGACGCCTTTATCGTGCAGAAGCTGCGGGCCGCCGGCGCGGTGCTCCTGGGCAGAACCAACCTGAGCGAGTGGGCCAACTTCCGCTCCACGCGCTCGGTGAGCGGCTGGAGCAGCCGCGGCCGCCAAAGCCGCAATCCCTACGCCCTGGACCGCTCCACCAGCGGCTCTAGTTCCGGCTCGGGCGTGGCGGCTTCGGCCAACCTGTGCGCCGTGGCCATTGGCACCGAAACCGATGGGTCCGTTGTGTCGCCTTCGGCCTGCAACGGCTTGGTGGGGCTCAAGCCTACGGTGGGTTTGTTGAGCCGCAGCGGTATCATCCCAATTTCCAGCACCCAGGACACCGCCGGACCCATGGCCCGCACCGTGCGCGACGCGGCCATTCTCCTGGGTGCCCTGGCCGGCCCCGACCCAGCCGACCCGGCCAAACTGCCCAACCCCACCGCGGCTCCGGCTGATTACACTACGTTTCTCAAGGCCGATGCTCTAAAAGGCCAGCGCCTCGGTGTGGAAAAAGCGCACCTGAATGGCCCGCCCGCCATCGCGGCACTTCTGAAAGAAGCCGTTGCTGCCTTAAAGGCCCAAGGTGCCACCATCGTGGAAGTTGAGCTGGTTAAAAAGGTCAACCCACTCGGTGAGGCCGAATTTGACGTGCTGCTGTACGAGTTTAAGGACGGCGTGAATAAGTACCTGGCCACTGCCGGCGCCTCCGTGCGCAATCTGGCCGATGTCATTGCCTTCAACAAGGCGCATGAGGCCGAGGCCATGCCGTTTTTCAAGCAGGAAATTCTGATTGACTCCGAAAAAACCGACGGCCTGAACAATCCCAAGTACAAAGCCGCCGTGCAGAAAACCGTGACTGAGTCGCGCAAGGTGCTGGATGGCCTGCTGCACGACAACCACTCACGGCCATTGTAGGCGTGACCACCGGCCCGGCGTGGTGCATTGATTGGGTGAATGGGGACTACTCGACGGGGGTGGATTTCTCGTCGCCGGCCGCCATGGCCGGCTATCCACACCTCACCGTGCCCATGGGCCAGGTGCTGGGGTTGCCGGTGGGCTTGTCTTTTGTGGGCCCCGCCTACCACGAAGGCCAATTGCTGGCCCTGGGCTACGCATATGAGCAGGCTACGCACAAGCGCGTGGCCCCCAAGATGAAGCCTACTGTGGTGGCGTAAAAGTTCATTGAGGCGGCACCTCACCCCCGGCCCCTCTCCAAAAGAGAGGGGAGCCACGGCACAAGGGTTAGCTCAATTTCTACCAACAAAAAGCCTTGGCTCAATATTGGGCCAAGGCTTTTCCTATTCATTGAATTGACATCAGGCTCCCCTCTCTTTTGGAGAGGGGCCGGGGTGAGGTTCCCCGCCACGAAACCACTTAGAAAATCTTCCCCGGATTCAGAATCCCTTTCGGGTCAAACACGCTTTTGATGCCGCGCATCAGGTTGAGGTTGGTTTCGGCCAGAGCGATGCCGATATAGCCTTTCTGTACCAGCCCAATGCCGTGCTCACCGGAAATGGTACCGCCAAGCTTTACACACAGCTCAAATATTTCGGTGATGGGCTGGCGCAGGCCCACGTTCCACATGTCGTCGTCGAGGTCGCCGCGGATGATGTTGACGTGTAGGTTGCCGTCGCCGGCGTGGCCGTAGCAAACGCTTTTGAAGCCGTAGCGGGCCCCGATTTCCTTTACGCCCTTCAGGAGCGTGGGCAGTTCGGCGCGGGGCACCACGGTGTCTTCTTCCTTGTACACCGAGTTGTAGCGCACCGAATTGCCGATGTTGCGGCGGATTTTCCAGAGTTCGTCTTTCTGCGTGGCGTTGTCGGCCAGCAGGATTTCGCCCACGTCGTACTTCTCGAGCACTTCATATACCTGCTCGGCTTCCTTATAGAGCTGTTCCAGGTCCTGGCCATCCAGTTCAATTAGTAAGTGGGCCTTGATGTCTTCAGGCAGCGTGAGCGGAATATTCAGGTAATCGGAAGACCAGGCAATGGCCTCGCGCTCCATAAATTCCATGCCCGAGGGGATGATACCTGCCCGAAACACGGCCGAAACCGCATCGGCCGCCTGCTCCTCCTGCCGAAAGGGCACCAGCATCAGAATATTCTGCTGCGGAAAGGGCAAGAGCCGGAACACCACCTGCGTGATGATACCCAGCGTGCCCTCGGAGCCTACCATGAGTTGCGTGAGGTTGTAGCCCGTGGAGTTTTTCAGGGTGTTGGCAGCCGTCCAGATGATTTCGCCGGTGGGCAGCACCACTTGCAGGTTGAGCACGTAGTCGCGGGTGGTGCCGTATTTCACGGCTTTGGGGCCGCCGCTGCTGTGGGCCAGGTTGCCGCCCAAAAGCAGCTGCCTTTGCTGGCCGGGTCGGGCGGGTAAAACAGTCCAACTTCCTTCACGGCGTTCTGGAAGGCCTCGTTTACCACGCCGGGCTCCACGGTGGCCTGCAGGTTGCGCTCGTCAATCTGAATGATTTTGTTGAGCCGCTCGGTGCTCAGCACCACGCCGTGGTGAATGGGCAGGGCGCCGCCGCTCAGGCCCGTGCCGGCGCCCCGGGGCGTGACGGGAATGCTGCGCTCGTGGCACAGGCGCATGATTTGGCTGATTTCCTGGGCATCGGCCGGGCGTAGCACCACGTCCGGCGCAAAGTGCAGGTCTTCGGTGTGGTCGCGGCCGTAGCCGGCGTACACGTCGGCCTCGGCGCGCTGGGCGGTAAGCACGTGCGCGGGGCCGACAATGGCCTCAAACTCGACAATTAATTCAGGGGTCAGGGCGTTGAATTGCATCTGCGGATAAACTGGACAGGCCGCACAAACTATATTTGCAGCCAATGGGGAGGGTGACAACGAAGATACTACCGCTACTGCTGCTGGCTTTGCTCTGGCTGGCGAGCTGCCAGCGCAAGCTCAATTACCGCGACGGGCAGTACCGTTCGGCCCGCGAAATGGTTCGGCTCAAGAAGGCCGGCCGCTACGCCCGCCCCGCCGGCAAGTCCAAAGTGGTGGGCCGGGCCCCGAGCGGCGGCAAAACCAAGGTGGTGACCAAACGCCCCGTGCGCCGGGGCAGCGCCACCGGCACCCTGGCTAGCGTGATAGAAACGGCCCGCTCCTACCAAGGCACGCCGTACCTCTACGGGGGCACTACCCGCCTGGGCCTCGACTGCTCGGGCCTGCTGCAGCTTTCGTTCAACCAGGCCGGGGTCAGCATTCCGCGCTCGTCCAACGAACAGGCCGTGTGGGGCATCCCCATCCGGGCCACGGAGCTCCAACCCGGCGATTTGGTTTTTTCGGGGGCTCGCCCGGCAGCCGCACCATCACCCACGTGGGCCTGGTGACGGTAGTAGACGAAGAAGGGGTTGACTTTATTCATGCTTCTACCTCGCTGGGAGTGGTAGAAAACAGCTTGGAATCTGACTACTACCTAAGCCGGTTTATTCGGGCCGTGAGGCCCCAATTGTGAAATATGCCTGCTACCTTTGCGGCATAATCGGTCCGGTGTGCGGATTCCGATGAATAGTAAAATTACTGTAATGCCAGCCTCGCTACGCTGGCGTTATCTTTGCCCCGCTTTCATCAAGCTCACAATTTCCACCAACCCTTTTTTATGAATAATTTACGTTTACGCCACGTATTATTGTTGGCGTTGATGCTCTTCACCGCCCGCCTGGGCTGGAGCCAGGGCTCCACCACGGCGGCCATGAACGGCACCATCACCGACAAAGACGGTGCGGGCCTGCCGGGCGCCACGGTTATCGCCGTGCACACGCCCACCAACACGCAGTACGTAGCGCCGACCAACTCCGACGGCCGCTTCAACATTCAGGGCATGCGCGTAGGCGGTCCGTACACGGTACGGGTAACTTTCGTAGGTTTTAAGGACGTGACCCGGAACGACATCAACCTGACCCTGGGCCAGAGCTTGCGTTTCGACCAGAAATTGAGCGACGCCACCACCGAGCCTGGCCGAAGTAGTGGTGACGCAACAGCGTGACCGCGTTATCAACTCGAGCCGCACCGGCGCCGAGACCAGCGTGAGCCGCGAGCAGATTAACCGTCTGCCCACCCTGAGCCGCTCGCTGACCGACTTCACGCGCCTGACTCCTCAGGCTGGCGGCGCCGGCGCTCGTCGTTCGGTGGTTCTAACAACCGCTACAACAACATCACCATCGACGGCGCGGTAAACAACGACGTATTCGGTCTTGCCGGCTCGGGCACTCCCGGCGGCCAGGCTGGCACCAACCCCATCGCCCTCGACGCCATCGACCAGATTCAGGTAGTATTGGCGCCTTACGACGTCACGATGGGCAACTTCACCGGCGGTGGCGTGAATGCCATTACCCGCTCGGGCTCCAACGACCTGTCTGCTTCTATCTACGGCTTTGGCCGTAACCAGAACACCATCGGCAAAAGCGTAACCGAACCCCGCACCAAAGCCGCTGACTTCTACAACTACCAGACCGGCTTCCGGGTAGGTGGTGCCGTGGTTAAAGACAAGGTGTTCTTCTTCCTGAACGGCGAGATTGCCCGCAACGCTACGCCGCTGGCCTTCACGCCCGGCAGCCCCGAATCGCGCGTGACCATCGCCAACGTGCAGCGCATTGCCGCCGCCGCCAACACCGACCTCTACGGTCGCTACGACGTGGGCTCCTACGGCGACATCACGGCTCGCACCGAAAGCAACAAGATTTTCGGCCGCCTGGACTTCAACCTTTCCGAGAACAACACCCTGACGCTGCGTCACAACTACGTAGATGCCTTCGACGACAACATCGGCCGGACGTCGAACAACTTCCGTTTTGGCAACAACGCTTACAAGTTCAGCAACAAAACCAACAGCACCGTTGCCGAATTGAACTCGCGCTTCTTGGGCGGTTTCTCCAACAAGCTCATCCTGACTTACACCGCTATCCGCGACTCGCGCGACGTAGTAGGCCAGGCCGGCCCGGCTTTCCAGATTGTTGACAACGGCATCACTTACAACCTGGGCCAGGACCGCACTCGGTAGCCAACCAACTCGACCAGGACATCGTGGAAGTAACCGACAACCTGACCAAGGCTTTCGGCAAGCACACCATCACCATCGGTACCCACAACGAAGGCTTCAAGTTCCGCAACCTGTTCCTCAACAACGGCGCCGGCTACTACACCTTCACCTCCATCGCCAACTTCGAGCAGGGCAAAGCCACGAGCGTAACGTCGAGCTACCCCACCGCCGACAAAGGCGAGGCTAAATTCAAAGCTGCTCAGGCCTGGGCTTCTACGCTCAGGACGAGTACACCCCCATCGAGAGCCTGCGCCTGACCTACGGCGTGCGCGTTGATGTTCCTTTGTTCCTGGACAAGCCCGGCAACAACACGGCTTTCAACACGTTTGAATCGGCCAGCCGCCCCGGCTTCGGCAGCGAGTACAAAACCACCAACACCCCCAACGGCCAGTTGCTGTTCTCGCCCCGCCTGGGCTTCAACTGGGACGTAAACAACGACGCCAAAGTGCAGCTGCGCGGTGGTACCGGCATCTTCTCGGGCCGCGTTCCCTTCGTGTGGATTTCGAACAGCTACACCAACAGCGGCATGATTCAGGGCGGCGTGAGCCAGACAGCTCCTAACACCACCCCGCCTTCGTTCCTGCCTTCTATTCCGCTCACGCCGGCTGAGATTCAGCGCGTGTACACCTCGGCTCCTTACGCCCCGGTAGCTACTTCGCAGATTAACCTGGCCCGCAACGACTTCAAGCTGCCGCAGGTATGGCGCTCGAACCTGGCCGTGGACTTCCGTCTGCCCGGCGACGTGGTAGCCACCCTGGAAGGCATCTACTCGAAGACCCTCAACGACATCTACTACAAAGACATCAACCTGACCGCTCCCGTAGGCCGCCTGGCCGGTCCCGACCAGCGCCCGGTGTACGCCACCACCACGGCTGCTCGTCGCATCGATGCCCGCTACACCAACGTGTACCTGCTCGACAACACCAGCAAGGGCTACCGCTACAACGGTACCTTCCAGCTGCAGAAGCGTTTCGACAACGGCCTGAACGCTACCACCGCCTACACCTACGGCCAGTCGAAGGAAATCAACAGCGGCTCGAGCAGCACGGCTTCGTCGAACTACGGCTTCAACCAGGTGATGGCCGACCCCAACAATCCTGGTGGGCTACTCGCGCAACGACCAGCGCCACCGCGTGATTGCCAGCGCCGGCTACACCCTGCGCTACGCCAACGACGCGCTGTCGACTTCCTTCACCATGTTCTACGAAGGCCGTTCGGGCTCGCCCATTGCGTACATCTACGGCCAGGGCCGCGACGTGAACAACGACGGCAACTCCGGCAACGACCTGCTCTACATCCCCCGCGATGTGCGCAACCCCAACGAAATCAAGCTGACCCAGACCAGCGGTACCACGGATACCCGCACCTTGGCTCAGATTCAGGACCAGCTCGATGCCTTCATCGAGAACGACCCGTACCTGCGCAGCCACCGCGGCCAGGTAGCCGAGCGTTTTGCTGCCCGCCTGCCCTGGACGCACCAAATCGACCTGCGTGTTGCCCAGAACTTCAACTTCCTGGCCGGTGGCAAGAAAAACAGTGTTGAGGTAACGTTCGACGTCCAGAACATTGGCAACCTGCTCAACAACGCCTGGGGCCGTCAGTACTCGGTAGCCAACAACGCCGTTGAGCTGCTCCGCATGGAAACCACCGGTGCCGGTGTGCAGCCGACCTTCTCGTTCCCGAGCAGCTTCGCTACCACCAACCGTGCTTACGACTACTCGCCCTTCTTCTCGCGCTGGCAGGGCCAGCTGGGCGTACGCTACAGCTTCAACTAATAGCTTAGCATAACCTCAGCGAACCGTTCTAAATGGGCAGGGATTTTTCCCTGCCCATTTTTTTGCCCAATTTCAAAAGGTTACCCAATAAGAGTGTCCCGATTAAATGGTAAATTAGGCTTAACACCGGGCTTCCCAACCTAGTATTACCTTTGTTCTGAGTTTGCTCACACTCACCATTTCCCACCAACCTTTTTGTATGAATCATTTACGTTTACGCTACTTGTTCTTACTAGCGATGATGCTCTTTACGGCCCGCCTGGGCTGGAGCCAGGGCGCCACCACGGCCGCCATGAGCGGCGTCATCACCGATAAAGACGGCGTGGGCCTGCCCGGGGCCACGGTTATCGCCGTGCACACGCCCACCAACACGCAGTACGTCACGCCCACCAACGCCGAAGGCCGCTTCAACATCCAGAACATGCGGGTGGGGCCTTATAACGTGAAGGTGACTTTCGTAGGGTACAAAGACCTGAACCGCACCGACGTGAACCTGACGCTGGGCCAGAACCTGCGCTTCGACCAGCGACTGACCGATGCCACCACGGAGCTGACGGAAGTGACCATCAGCGGCCGCCGCGACCCCATTATGAACGCCGACCACACCGGCGCCAGCACCACCATCCAGCGCGAAACCATCGAGCGCCTGCCCACGCTGAACCGCTCGTTTGACGACTTTACGCGTCTGACGCCGCAGGCCAGCGGCAGCGGCGGCTTTGCCGGCCGCAACGGCGGCTTCAACAACGTCACCATCGACGGCGCCATCTTCAACAACTCCTTTGGTCTGTCTTCGACCGTGGGCGGCCAGGCCAACGCCCAGCCCATCTCGCTCGACGCCATCGAGCAAATCCAGGTAAGCATCGCCCCCTACGACGTGCGCCAGGGCTCGTTTACCGGCGCCGGCATCAACGCCGTGACCCGTAGCGGCTCGAACAAGTTCACCGGCTCGGTGTACGGCTTCTACCGCAACCAGGACTTGGTAGGCAGCAAAGTGGCCGACATCACGTCGGACTATCCCAAGTTTAACCTAAAGAACTACGGCTTCCGCGTGGGCGGGCCCATCATCAAGGACAAGCTGTTCTTCTTCCTCAATGCTGAAGAAGAGAACCGCGTAGACCCGCCAGCGGGCAACTTCACGGCCAACCGTTCGGCCACGCCTCCCCCGCAAACTCCACCGTTTCGCGCGCTTCCTACACCGACCTCACCAACCTGAGCAACTTCCTGCAGAGCAAGTACAACTACAACGCCGGCCCGTTCGAAAACTATGAGCAACGCTCGTTCAGCCGCAAGGCCACGGCCAAGCTGGACTGGAACATCACTCAAGCCACCGCCTGAGCCTGAAGTACAACTACCTGAAGTCGTACCGCGACGTGAACCCTTCCAATTCGGGCTCCATCAGCAACAGTGCTACGCGTGCCCAGACCCAGTTTGGCCTGCCCTTCTTCTCGTCGTACTACACCATCAACAACAACCTGAACTCGGTGATTGCTGAATTGAACAGCACCTTCGGTTCGAAGTATTCCAACAACCTGACCGCCGGCGTTTCGGCCTTCCGCGACTTTCGCGAAAGCCCCGGCGGAGGCAGCTTTCCGCTGGTTGACATCGGCGACGCCACCGGCCGCTCGGCCCCCAACGCCGGCCCCACGGCTGCCAACACCCTCACTTCGTTTGGCTACGAGCCCTTCTCGGCCTTCAACATCCTGAACTCGGACGTATACCAGATTGGCGACAACTTCACGGCCTACATGGGCAAGCACAACGTGACGGTGGGCACCTACAACGAGCTGTACAAGTTCTCGAACGGCTTTGCCCCGAACTACTACGGCGGCTACGCCTTCAACAGCCTCGACGACTTCTACGCCTCGGCCCGCACTGCCGAAGCTCCCAATGGCTACATCCTCGACGCCAACCGCAACCCGATTCCGGCGCCCTCTACCAACCAGCCCGGCCTGCCCAACCGCTACCAGCCTGCAGTACTCGGCCCTGCCCGGCGGCTTCCCCTTCGGCGTGACCAAGGCAGCTCAATTCGGCTTGTACGCCCAGGATGAGTGGTCGCCCCGCAACAACCTGAAGGTGACCATTGGCCTGCGCGGCGACGTGCCGGTGATTTTCTCCGACATCGAGCGCAACGTGAACGTGGCCAACTTGACCTTCCGCAACAACGTGCGCATCGAGACCGACCGCCTGCCCAAGTCGCGCGTTCTGCTCTCGCCTCGCATCGGCGTAAACTGGGACGTGAACGACGACCGCAAAACCCAGGTGCGCGGCGGTACCGGCATCTTCACGGGCCGCGTGCCCTTTGTGTGGATTTCCAACCAGGCCAGCAACAACGGCGTGCAGTTTGGCTCGTTCAGCCGCTCCGGCGCTGCCGCGGCCGCGAACCCCTTCAGCCCGAATGTCGATGCTTACCGCCCCAACCCGAACGGCTCGACGCCGCTGGCCAACACCAGCTACAACCTGGCCGTGACCGACCCGAACTTCAAGTTCCCGCAGGTATGGCGCACCAACGTGGCCGTGGACCAGGAGCTCCTCGGCGGCATCATTGGTACGCTGGAGGCCCTGTATACCAAGGATGTGAACGCGGTATACCACCAGAACGTGAACCTGCCCAACCCGGTGCGCAACGCTTCGGGCGCCGATACCCGTCCGATTTACTACAACATCGGCGCCGCCGGCTCCAACGGCCTGGCTGCTACCACGGCCAACAACCGCATCTACGGCGGCCAGGGCGGTGCCTCGACCACCAACCCGAACATCTCGGACGCCATCCTGATGACCAACACCAGCAAGGGCTACTCCTACTCCATCACCGGCCAGTTGCAGAAGTCCTTCGAAGGCGGCCTATACCTGAACGCGGCTTACACCTACTCGGATTCGCGCTCGGTGAACGACGGCGGCTCTATTGCCCAGAGCATCTGGCGCGACCGCAGCGTGTCGGGCGAAACCAACGCCAACGTGTTGAGCTACTCGCAATTCCTGATTCAGCACCGCGTTATTGCTTCGGCGTCTTACAAGCGCGAGTACCTGGGCCACCTGGGCACTACGCTGTCCTTGTTCTTTGAAGCCTCGCCCGCCGGCCGCTACAGCTACCTCTACAGCGGCGACATGAACGGCGACAGCCAGAGCAACGACCTGATTTACGTGCCCCGCAGCCAAGGCGATATCCTGCTGCGCGACATCGCCATCCCCGCCAGCCAGGGCGGCGGCGTGTACACCGGCGCCCAGCAGTGGGCCGACCTCGACAAGTATATCTCGCAGGACCCCTACCTGAAGACCCGCCGCGGCGAGTACGCCGAGCGCAACGGCGCCGCGCGCCCCTGGCAGAACCGCCTGGACTTCCGCCTGCTGCAGGACGTGTTCACCAACATCGGCGAAAACCGCAACAACCTGCAGCTGAGCCTGGACATCTTCAACATCGGCAACCTGCTCAACTCCAACTGGGGCACGTTCCAGACGGCCAACCGCACCGGTCTGCTCTCGTTTGCGGGCTACACGGCCCAGGGCCAGCCGGCCTTCACCTACCCCTACCTCACCAACCCGAGCATCGTGACGCCGGCCAGCGGCAGCACGCCCGCCGTGGTTGCTCCGGGCAAGCCCTGGTGGAAACCTACCGCAAGGACACCGGCGGCCTGGGTTCGCGCTGGCAGGCCCAGGTGGGCATCCGCTACATCTTCAACTAAGCTTTTCGGGCTTATCGTAGCTCCAGAGAGGGCCGGAAGCAATTCCGGCCCTCTTTTTGTGCCTGATTGTTTGGCGCTTGCGTGGTTCTGCTAAAAAAGTGAGCCCCGGCCTTGCCAAATCGCAAACCAGCCGTACTTTTGTCGAACCAACGCGCAAATGGCACGGCGGTAAGCACAAACTCGGGGGATTAGCTCAGCTGGCTAGAGCGCTTGCATGGCATGCAAGAGGTCATCGGTTCGACTCCGATATTCTCCACTGAAGATGTGAATCAAACAAAACAGGCAGCTACGGTTCAAACCGAGGCTGCCTGTTTTGTTTTTAACCCGGTTGAGCAGCAGAATGAGTCTTAAGCTGAAACCGCTAAAAGCAAAAAGGCCGCCTTGCTGAGCAGGGCGGCCTTTTTATTGAGCTGATGTCCGTTACACAAACAGGCCGTCTACCGACAGGTACCGCTCGCCGGTATCGTAGCAGAAGGTGAGGACGCGGCCGCCCTGGGGCACGTCGGCCAGCTTCTGGGCCACAGCGGCCAGCGAAGCACCCGACGACACACCCACAAACAAGCCCTCTTCGCGCGCGGCGCGGCGGGTCATCTCATACGCGTCCTGGTGCGAAACCAGAATGGTGCCGTCGAGAACACTGGTGTGCAGATTCTCGGGGATGAAGCCGGCGCCGATGCCCTGGATGGGATGCGGGCCCGGGGCGCCTCCGCTGATGACCGGTGAAGCTTCCGGCTCAACCGCGAAGGTTTTCATGTTTGGGAAAAGGGGCTTGAGCACTTCGGTCACGGCCGTGATGTGGCCGCCGGTGCCCACGCCCGTGATGTGGAAATCGAAGCCCTCGGGAGCGTCGCGCAGGATTTCCTGGGCCGTGGTTTCGGCGTGAATCTGCAGGTTGGCGGGGTTGGAGAACTGCATGGGCATCCAGGCGCCGGGCGTGCTGGCCACAATGTCCTGGGCGCGCTCGATGGCGCCTTTCATGCCCTTTTCGCGGGGCGTGAGCTCCAGGGTGGCCCCGTAGGCCGCCATGAGGCGGCGGCGCTCGATGCTCATGCTCTCGGGCATTACCAGGGTGAGCTTGTAGCCCTTCACGGCCGCTACCAGGGCCAGGCCCACGCCGGTGTTGCCGGAGGTGGGCTCCACAATGAGGCTGTCCTTGTTCAGAATACCATCTTTTTCGGCTTGGTTTATCATGGACAGGGCAATCCGGTCTTTGATGGAGCCGCCGGGGTTGGCGCGTTCGAGCTTCACCCACACCTCCACATCGGGGCGAACGGTGGCGAACAGGCGGTTGAGGCGCACGAGCGGGGTGTTGCCGATGGTGTCGAGGATGGTATTGGCTTTCATATGTTGCGAGCTATTTCCTTATGTTTTTCAGCCTGAATGTAATACAGCAAACCGAAGGGTGCGCCTTCGGGCCGGCCACCAGGCCAAAATGAGGCTTATTTTTTATGAATTGTACTTAAATTGAGAACACCAGGCTCCGCGGCCGGGTCTACGCTGCGCGAAATCTGGATATGGGCGCGGTGGTAAACGCGGGAGTGCGAGGGTACGCTCTCGGTGAGCCAGACGTTGCCGCCAATGATGCTGTGGGCGCCCACCACGGTGCTCCCGCCCAGGATGGTGGCTCCTGCATAAATCACTACATGGTCTTCGATGGTGGGGTGGCGCTTGGTGCCCTGCAGGCCCTTGGTCACGCTAAGGGCGCCCAGCGTCACGCCCTGGTAAATCTGCACGTTGGCCCCAATGATGGCCGTTTCGCCGATGACGAGGCCCGTGCCGTGGTCGATACAAAAGGCCTGGCCGATTTGCGCGCCGGGGTGAATATCAATGCCGGTGCGCTGGTGGGCGTATTCGCTCAGCAGGCGGGGCAGGCGCGGCAGCCCGCGCTGGTGCAGGGCGTGGGCCAGCCGGTGCATAGCCGTGGCGTAAAACCCAGGATACGAGTGATGATTTCGCCCAGGCCTTTGGCGGCCGGGTCGCTGGCCAGAATGGCGCTGGCATCGCGGAGCAAAACCGAGCGCAGGGCCGGCAGCTGGTCGGCAAACTCATCGGCCAGCTCCGGCGCAGGGGCCGGCAGGGCGGGCACCTGGGCCAGCAGCGCGGCCAGGCTCGGACCGGAAGTGGTAGAGCTCGGAAGCTACGGCGTCGGCCGTGGGCAGGGCCGCTCGGCGCGGTGCGGGAAAAGCAGGGCCAGCAAGCCGTCGGCCAGCGCGCAAAAAGCCGCGCCGGGCAGGGCGTCGGGAACGGAGGCGTGGGCCTGAGCTAGCTCGGCAGCAAAAGAATCGGGAAGCACGGCAACAGGAAAAGGGAGCGAAAGAACCGAGGCAGTTAACCAAGTAGCCTAACGAAGGTTTCGGCTCGGACGGACAACGATGGGGCCAAATCGGCCGTTAAGCTGAGGCCCTGGCCCGGCGGTTTTGCCGGCTCAGGCCTCGGCCCAAAGCTACCCTTTCCTTCATTTTCCAACCAATCACCATGTCCGACACCACCATCACCAAAGTTGATTCGCGCTACTCGCCCAAGGGCGCCGACGGCGAAAAATACCTGGCTTCCGGCAAGCACGTAGCCATGCGCATGTGGGAAAACCAGCAGCCCGGCGAGGACAAAGAGCCCGCTGCCCGCGCCTACGAAACCGTGGGCTTCGTGCTAAGCGGCCGCGCCGAGCTGCACCTGGCCGGCCAGGTAGTTATCCTGGAGCAGGGCAACTCCTGGGTGGTGCCCAAAGGCGCCGAGCACAGCTATAAGATTCTGGAAAACTTCTCAGCGGTAGAGGCCACCTCGCCGCCCGCCCAGGTACACGGCCGCGAGGAGTAGCAGCATAATCATCTGCTGAGCAGCGCGTCGCACCAACAGAAGAACGTCCTGCTCATCTGGCGTCCGTGTCTCTTGTCATGCTAATCTGGCGTCCGCCTGCGAAGCATCTACTCACGGCTCAACGATTCGTGCTGACCTGATAAGATGCTTCGTGCCTCAGCATGGCAGATGATTGCGATTAGTATTGCGGTATAGATGCTTCGGCAAGCTCAGAATGACGTTCTAATCAATAGCTGTTGCTTGTTAGAATTTAATTAAAACGAACGTTATGCTGAGTGCAGCGAAGCATCTTTACCGCATCGCCTGGTTCCCCTCTCTTTTGGAGAGGGGCCGGGGTGAGGTTCCTCCGGCTGCGCTCTGCATGACGTTCTATTTCAACAGAAAAGTCTATCCGTTCTGTTGTAGTACACTTGCTTCCTCTTCTCCCCTATCCTCTTCCAAATGAAAACCCGTGAATTAGGCCGCACTGGCCAGCAAGTTTCTGCTCTCGGCTTGGGCTGCATGTCTATGGCTTCTGACTATGCCTATGGGCCCAGCGACGAGCAGGAATCCATTGCTACCCTGCACCGCGCCCTGGACCTGGGCGTGACGCTCTGGGACACGGCCGACGTCTACGGTTTTGGGGCGAACGAAGAGCTGCTGCGGCAGGTGCTGGTGCCCAACCGGGCGCGGGTATTTCTGGCTACCAAGTTTGGGTTTGTGGCCGATGGGCAGGGCGGCGCGCGCGTGGACGTGCGCCCCGAGCGCATTGCCGCGGCCTGCGACGCCAGCCTGCAGCGCCTGGGCATCGACACCATCGACCTGTATTATGCCCACCGCATCGACCCGGCCGTGCCGGTGGAGGAAATGGTAGGGGCCATGGCGGCGCTGGTGCAGGCCGGCAAAGTGCGGTATTTGGGGCTGTCCGAGGCGTCGGCGGCATCGCTGCGGCGGGCAGCGGCCACGCACCCCATTGCGGCGCTGCAGTCGGAGTACTCCATGTTTACCCGCGACGTGGAAGCGGAAATTCTGCCGGCCTGCCGGGCGTTGGGCGTGAGTTTGGTGCCCTTCTCGCCGTTGGGCCGCGGGCTGCTGACCAATCCCGGCCCGCAACTGGCCGCAAAGGACCTGCGGCGCAGCATGCCCCGCTTTGGCGAGGAAGTGGGCGACGCCAATGCTCCGCTCGTAGCCGGCCTGCACCAGGCGGCTACCGAAAAAGGCATCAGCACAGCTCAACTTGCCCTGGCGTGGCTGCTGGCGCAGGATGCCCACATCATTCCCATTCCGGGCACCAAGCGGCGGAAGTATCTGGAAGAAAACGCGGCCGCCGTTGAGGTTGAGTTGTCGGCCGCCGATACCCAGCGGCTGCAGGAGCTGCTGGCTGCCCATCCTGTAGTGGGAGCCCGCTACAGCGAAGGCGCCCTGAAGCTGGTGAACCGCTAGAATAGCAAGCTGCAGCTTCGGCTGGTTTTTAGCTCAACTCTTCCACGTCGCCTTCCCTATTAACCGGGCAGGTTGCGGATGTAGCTCACGGGTACGGGGCCGTTCACGCCCTGCTGGGCAAAGGCCCGTTGCAGCTGCTCGATGAGGCGGGCTTGGGCTGGGGCGTTCTGGCCGGCCAGCGTATAGGCCCGGAAGGCTACCGCCATGCCGCCCGGCTTGAGGGCGGTCACTACGACCTGTGGCGCGGGGTCTTTGAGGACCTGCTCATCGTTCAGCATCAGGGGTATGGCCCAGTTACGCAGGTCTTCGAGACTGGTGCTGTTGTCAACGTCGGCCAGCACCTCCACGAGGGCTTTGTTTTGGGCCGTCTTGTTTACGATGACGTTGTTGGACGTGGCCCCGTTGGGCAGAATGATGGTATCGCCCTGGAGCGTAACCAGAATCGTGTTGAAAATCTGGATTTCGCGCACCTCCCCCGATTTTCCTTGCGACTCGATGGTGTCGCCCACGATGTAGGGCTTGAAAATGAGGATGAGCACGCCGCCGGCAAAATTGGCGAGCGTGCCTTGCAGGGCCAGGCCCACCGCCAGGCCCGCCGCCCCCAGAATGGCCACAAACGAAGTGGTTTCGAAGCCCACCATGCCCGCCACCGACACCAGCAGCAGCACCTTCAGCACAATACTGGCCAGGCTGGTCAGAAACGTGCTCAGCGAAACGTCAAACCGCTTGGTGCCCCTGGCCAGCAGGCGCGTAACCCAGCTAATCAGCCACCAGCCCACCACCAGCGCCACTGCCGCCATGAGCAAGCGCGGCAAGTAAAGCACGACCATGGTTTGAAACTGCTGGGCGTAGGAGGTGATTTCGTTCATAACCTAAAATTTGATAATAAAGGACAATTACTGAGCGCTGCCAAAGCATACTCGCGTGACGCTGCTTCCGGCTTTTATTTTACCAGCTCAATTCCCAGAATCTGGTCGCCGATTTCGAGCTTGTGGGCCACGTCCATGCCGCCCACTACCTGAGCAAAGATGGGGTAGCGGCCGTCGAGGTGCGGCGTGGGCGTGTGGGTGATGAAGAATTGGCAGCTCTCGGTGTCTTTGCCGGCCGAGGCCAGGCCCACGCTGCCTTCTTCGTAGTGCAGGTCGCCGAATTCGGAGCGCAGGTTGTAGGGCGCGCTACCGTTGCCATCGCCGCGCGGGTCGCCGCCCTGGACTACGAAATTGGGCACCACGCGGTGGAAGTACAGGTTGTCGTAAAAGTGCTGGCCAATGAGCGTCACGAAGCTGGCCACGGCGCCGGGCGCTTCGTCGGGCTTCAGCTCCAGCAAAATAACGCCTTTGGATGTGCGCAGCCGCACTTGCTGGCCCAGCGGCACGCTCTGCACCACGGCCCAATCGATGGGGTGCTGCTGGGCGGTGGCCACGGGTGTGGGCGTGGGCTTGGGGGCTTTTTCGAGCTTGTCGAGGGCTTGCTGCAGGCCCTGCCACGCCTCGATTTCGCGGGGCAGCTGCAGCCTGGCTTGCGCCTGGCGCAGGGCGGCCAGGTCGGCGGGCTGGGTTTCGGGGTAAAGTTTGGGGTCGGTGAGGGCTTCGGCGGCGGTGCCGAGCTGGGCCACGTCGCCGCCGGCCAGGGCCTGGCGCATGGCCGCGGCAAAGTCGGCCTGTCGGGCAGCGGGGAAATCGGTCTGGCGGCGCATGGTGAGCAGCGCGCCCAGCGCATTGCCGGCCACCACCGGCGCCTGACCAGCCGCAAAGGCCTCAGCTTTCACGAGCTCAAACGAAGCTGGGTCTTCGGCCAGGGCCTGCAGCAGAAAGCTCTTTTCGTACACAGTGGGGGCTGCGGCGTAGCGTTTCCGAATCGTCTCGATGAGGCTGGGGCGGGCCGCGGGGCTGGCGTGGCGCACGGCGGCCTGCATCAGGGCCGCCCGCACCCGCGGCGAGGCCTGCTTGTTGCCGTCGGCCAGCGCTGCCAGCGCGGGGCCCGACTCCCCTTGGCATGGGCCAGCAACCACTCGGCGCCCGTGAGGGCCACCGGTGCCCGGTCGTGGCTCAGGGCATAAAAGACGGCTTTGCGGCTGGCAGAATACGTTTCGGCATCAAAAGGCAGGGCGCGAATCGCGCTGAGCCGCACCCGATAATCGGGGTCTTTGGTGGCAAGGCGCGCCAGTACTGCGGCCGGCGTAAGGCCGCCCGATGCAGCCGGAGCAGCGGGCGCGGCACCCACGGCCGGAGTAGTAGCCGTGGAAGCCGTGGCTGCCGCAACCGGAGTGGCGGCCAGCTTGCCGAGCGTAGTGGCCGCCGCGGCGCGCACAGCGTAAGACCGGTCTTTCTGCGCGACGCGGAGCAGGGTTTCCTGGGCCAAACGCGCCAAATCGGCATCGTAGCCGCGGGTGCGCGACAACCCCACTACCGCCAGGAGTCGGGCACGCACGGGTAACTTGGGCGAGTTCAGCACCAGCACCGTGCGGCGAATGCTTTCGGGCGAGATGAGGCCGCGCAGGGCGGCGCGGCTCAGGCCCAGGGCCAGGGCCGAG
Organism: Hymenobacter humi; assembly: GCF_042665855.1. NCBI lineage: Bacteria > Pseudomonadati > Bacteroidota > Cytophagia > Cytophagales > Hymenobacteraceae > Hymenobacter > Hymenobacter humi. The sequence goes on from NZ_JBHTEK010000001.1 coordinate 4,267,827, forward strand.
GCCCGCGCGGTGTCGTTTAGCGCTTCTACCCGCCATAGTTCGGGCAGCGTGCGGCGCGTAACCGTCCGGCCCAGGGCTTCGTGCACGTAGCGGCGCACCCCGGCGTGGGACTCTTTCAGTACGCGCACGCGCAGGCTGTCTACGGCGGTGCTGTCGCCGGTTTGGCCCAGGGCGTAGGCGGCGGCGCGGCGCACACTGGGCTCCACGTCGCGCAGCAGCGGAATCAGGCCGGGCACGGCCGCCGGCGACTGCACCGAAGCCAGGGCCAGGGCAGCTTCGCGGCGGTAGATGGGGTTGGCGTGGGTGAGGAAAGGCAGCAGTGCGGCGGTGTTGCGCTCGTCCTGCGCCGTGCCTATTTGCCGATTGATGGCGTCGTGGTACTTATTGTCGAGGTCGGCGCTGGGGCGGGGAGTGCGAACGCAGGCCGTGAGCAAAAGCAGCAGCGGCCAGAGGCGAAGGGAGCGAGTCATTAATGAGGCATGGGAAATGAGGGCACGACCGAGCTTTTCGCTTTTGAAGGGCGTGGCGTTGGGCTGGCATTGGCCGACAATAACGCCAACTCCGCATCAAGCCGGGCAAACAGCGCTTCGTTGCCCTGCTGCTGGTAGCTGGCCAGCGCGGTTTCAAACCCCGGCAGGCCGTAGAGGAAGGCCCGAAGGTTGTCGGCGGTGATGGCTTCAAAGTGCCGGCCGTAGCCCATTTGCTCTACCTGCGCGGCGTTGAGCCACTGCTCAAATTGAGCCGGAATGGGAATGGCGCAAATGGGCTTGTGCAGAAACACGGCCTCCGAAATCAGCGAGAAGCCGCCGTTGGTGACCACCGCCCGGGCGCTGGCCAAATCGGCAATAAAGCCAGCCTCCGAGAAAGCCCGCAGCTGCACGTTGCCGTGGTCTTCCTCTTTGTTGAAGCCGTACACGCGGAATTCCTGGTCGGGCAATTGCTGGAGCAGCGGCACCAGGTTTTGCTGGTTGGTGGCCGACTGATACACCAGCACGTGGCGGCCTTTGGTGGGCGGGGCCGCCAGGATTTCGGGCCGGATGATGGGCGGCACCAGCGTCGTATTCTCTTTGCTGAGCGGCAAATCGAAAAAGGTTGTGACGAAATACTGGCGGCTGCGCGGCAGCTTGGCCCGCACAATACTTTGGGCCATATTATAATTACCGCGCTCCGATTTCGGCACCGTTACATTTAATTTTGCGCGGTTGATAATCTGCATGTTATCGATGCTAATAATGGGCAGGCGCCGCATTTTAGCAAACAGATAACTGAACGACTCGAAATCGGAAATAATTAATTCCGGCTCAAAGTCGCAAAGCAGGCTCGCGGTATTTCAGGAAGTTGACGCGCAGGTCTTCCGGGGCGGTGCGCAGCGTGAGCACGGCGGTGCGGGCCTTGCTCACCGCCAGGCCTTTGTAGGCCAGGTGGAAGCCGCGGATTTCGTGTACCCGACCAGGAAACGCCTCGGCCAGCATCTTGTAGGCCCGGCTGCTGCTCACTACGCACACCTGGTGCCCCTGCTCAAGCAAATGGCCAATAACTACTTTGCTGCGAGTGGCATGGCCCAGGCCCTCGCCGGGCACTCCGTATAGGATGTTCATGAGCGCAAAGATGCGCGGCGGCGCCCATTGCAAGGCACGCGGCACAAGTCGCCAGTCGCCTGCGCCCGTTGTTTTACAGCTTAGCTTGCCGCAGCGCCATTTTTACCGCTTTACTTGCGGCTGTTTCGGCGCGATTTTCGTTTCTAGCGCCTTACTGCTAACCTTTGCTTCTATGAATATTTCTTTTCCGATGCGCTCCTTGCTGCGGCCGGCCGGCCTGCTGGCGGCGGCTTCCCTCCTGCTGGCTACTTCCTGCACCGCACCCCGCGCCATTGTGGCCACCGGCAAAGTCACGCCGCAGGGCGAGTTTCGGGCGGGCTACAACCTGGGCTTCAACGTGGCCACCTCGCCGCTGAGCAAGGCCACCTCGGCCCTGAAGGATGCCGCCAGCGCCGCCGCCCGCAAAGACACGGTGGGCTATGGCGGGGCCGTGACCAACCTGCAGGCGGCCGCCCTGGCCTACGTGCTCGACCCGGTGCAGCCCACTTCGGACCTGAGCATTCGCTACGGCATCGTGCCGCGCCTCGATGCCGGCTATAAATATGCGTTCGGCTCGCACGTGTTCGATGCGCAGTTTCAGCTGCTGGGCCCCACGGGCTCGCCCGAGAATCCCGGGGCCGGGGCTGCTTCCGGCACCACCTACGCCAGCATCGGCCTGCAGTTTGCCACGCAGCGCGCCAAGCTGCCCAGCATCCCCTTCCTGGGCGACATCAACGACGTGCTCAATTTCAAGGCCACGCGCAAAGACCTGCTGGTGCCGCTCATTTTCAGCCACTCGTTTGGGCCCGAGGAAGAAATTGGCGCCATCAGCTACGGCGTGGTGTATGCCCACAGCTGGGTGGGGTACGGCTTTGCGCCCAACAACGTGTATATCAACACCCAGAAGCTTCCGGCGCTGCTCAACCAAAGCCGCGACTTCTCCTCCTACGGCGGCTTCCTGAACGTCAAGTTGGGCTACAAGTACGTCTACGTCATCCCGGCGGTGTCTATTTTCTACCAGAACTACGGCGACTACGCCTTGCTCAACGGGGCCAACACCTCGCTTAGCGGCGTCACGTTTGTGCCTTCGCTGGGCTTCCAGCTGCGCATTCCCACCAAATAGAGCCGGTGCCGCTGTGCCGGGGCTGGGCAAGGGAAATACCACGCGGTTTTAACGTTCTTTGCAGCCCGTTTTTTCAACGGTATTATTAGCACTCAGAACCAACGCCTCATGGAAGCTCCCAACCCCGAATTCATGCGCGAAGCCATTCGCCTGTCCATCGAAAAAATGCAGGCCGGGCACGGCGGGCCCTTCGGCGCGGTGGTGGTGAAGGATGGCGAAATCATTGCCCGCGGCTTCAACCAGGTCACCAGCACCAACGACCCCACCTGCCACGCCGAAGTGGATGTTATTCGCAAGGCCTGCGCCGCGCTGGGCACTTTCCAGCTCGACGGCTGCGACCTCTACACCGCCTGCGAGCCCTGCCCCATGTGCCTGGGCGCCATCTACTGGGCTCGGCCGCGCCGCGTGTTCTACGGCAACACCAAGGCCGATGCGGCCGCCATTGGCTTCGACGACCAGTTTATCTACGAAGAGCTGGACCGCCCCATGGCCGACCGTAAATTGCCCATGACCCGCCTGCTGCGCGAAGAGGCCCTGGCCAGCTTCCAGGCCTGGGAACAGAAAGTGGGCAAAACAGAGTATTGATTTTTAGCTGTTAGCTTGTAGCTGATAGCTAATAGCCTTTTTATGGCTTCAGCAAACGGCTATCAGCTATCAGCTACAAGCTAACAGCTAACAGCTAACAGCTAACAGCTAACAGCTAAAAATATGATAGAATTTTACCTCAACGACCAGCCCATTCGCACCTCCGAACCGCCGGCTAGCGCGCTGCTCGATTTTGTGCGGTACCACGAACACCTCACGGGCACCAAAATCGGCTGCCGCGAGGGCGATTGCGGCGCCTGCACCGTGCTGGTGGGCGAGCTGGCCGCCGATGGCCAAACCGTGAACTACCAGAGCATGACCAGCTGCCTCACGCCGCTCGGCAATGCCCACGGCAAGCACATCGTGACGGTAGAAGGCATCAATGCGGCCGCGGGGCAGCTCACACCGGTGCAGCAGGCCATTGTAGAGGAAGGCGGGTCGCAGTGCGGCTTTTGCACGGTGGGCTTTGTGATGTCGCTCACCGGCCACAGCCTGAGCCAAAAGCCGGCCACCAGCCAAAGCACCATTGCGGCCATCGACGGCAACATTTGCCGCTGCACGGGCTACAAGTCTCTGGAGCGCGCGGCTGCCACCCTCACGGCTCAACTAGCCGACCGGCCCACTGAAAACGCCGTGGCCTGGCTCAGCGAGCAGCAATACGTGCCGGCTTACTTTGAAAGCATGCCCGCCAAGCTGGCTAGGTTGCGCACAGAAGCGGCTGCCTCCAAAGCCGCTGAAGAAACCAATACGACGGCTGGCAGCGGCGCAAGTACGGTTTCCGCCTCGCCCAGCGGCCCTACCGGGTACGGCCACGCGCAAAGCCAGAACGGCCATTCAAATAATTCACTCCGTCACTTAGTCACTCAGTCACTCATTGGAGGAGGCACGGACCTTATGGTGCAGCGCCTAGAGGAATTGCGCGAGCAGCCTGTGCGCCTAGTGTTCGACCAAGCCGGCCGGCGCGGCATCCACCAGGATGTAGGCCGCGTGGTGTTAGGCGCTGCCACCACGGCCAGCCACCTGCTCGAATCGGAGCTGATGCGCAGCCTGATTCCGCAGCTGCCGCAGTACCTGAAACTAGTGTCGAGCACGCCCATTCGCAACATGGGCACCGTGGCCGGCAACTTCATCAACGGCTCGCCCATCGGGGACCTGACCATTATGTTTCTGGCCCTGGGCGCCTATATAACCCTCGCCGACCCGGCCGGAAACACCCGCGAGCCTGGCCATGCCCGACTTGTACCTGGGCTACAAAAAGCTGGCTAAAACCCCCGACGAGCAGGTCACCGAAATCAGCTTCCCTGCTCCCCTGCCCGGCGACTGCTTCAACTTTGAAAAGGTCTCGAAGCGCACACACCTCGACATTGCCAGCGTGAACTCTGCCGCCTGGCTGCGGGTGGAAGGCGGCCTTATCCAAGCCGCGCGGTTTTCGGCCGGCGGCGTGGGACCGGTGCCGCTGTACCTGGCCCGCACCAGCGAGTTTCTGGTGGGTCGCGAGCTGTCGGCCGAAACCGTGGCCGCTGCCAATGAGGTGATGCAAACCGAAATCAGCCCAATTTCCGACGTGCGCGGCACGAGCGACTACAAGCGGCTGTTGTTGCGGCAGGCTGCTGCTGGCGCACTTCCTGCGGTTTGCGCCGGAGAAGTTGGCGCTGAGTGAATTAATTTAACTTTTAATCGCCGCCTAGCAGAACCTCACCCCCGGCCCCTCTCCAAAAGAGAGGGGAGACTGACGCCAGCGCATTTCCGATGCCCCCTCTCTTTTGGAGAGGGGGTCAGGGGTGAGGTTCCAAGCAGAACGACATTAAAGCAGACCCCATGAATCACCTCGACCCTCAGCGCCACGTGCGCGGCGAATCGCAGTACCTCGACGACGTGCCCACCCAGCAGGGCACGCTGTACGCGGCCGTATTCGAGAGCCCGCTGGCTCATGGCAAGCTGCTCAATCTGGACTTAAGTGCTGCTTTGGGCGCACCGGGCGTGGTGCGTATTCTCACCGCAACGGATATTCCGGGCTACAACCAGATTGGGGGCATAGTGCCCGATGAGCCGCTGCTGGCCGAGGGCCACGTGCATTTCCGGGGCCAACCGGTGGCGCTGGTGCTGGCCCGCACCGAGCACCAGGCTCACGCCGCGCTCAAGCTTATCAAGGCTGAAATTGAGCTGCTGCCCATCATTACCGACCCGCGGGTGGCAGCCGCCCAGGGCGAGCTGATTGTGCCGCCGCGCACCTTCAAGATTGGTGATTCAGAGGCCACCTGGGCTTCGTGTGCGCACGTGTTTGAGGGCGTGGCCGAGAGCGGTGGGCAGGAGCATTTGTACATCGAAACGCAGGGCGCCTACGCCTTTCCGACGGAAATGGGCGGCGTGCGCATCATCTCCTCGACCCAAGGCCCGACGGCCGTGCAGCGCCACACGGCCCACGTGCTCGGCCTGGGCATGCACCAGGTAGAAGTGGACGTAACGCGCCTCGGCGGCGGCTTTGGCGGCAAGGAAGACCAGGCCACGCCCTGGGGCGCACTGGCCGCTTTGGGAGCATTTTGCACCAAAAAGTCGGTGAAGCTGGTGCTCGACCGCATGGCCGACATGCGCATGACCGGAAAGCGCCACCCCTACTCGTCCGACTTCAAAATTGGGCTGGATGCCGACCTGAAAATTGTGGCCTACGAAGTCATATTCTTCCAGAACGCCGGTGCAGCCGCCGACCTCTCGCCGGCCGTGATGGAGCGCACCCTGTTCCACGCTACGAACGCCTACTTTGTGCCCAACGTGACGGCTACAGCCTACAGCTGCCGCACGAATTTGCCGCCGAACACGGCTTTCCGGGGCTTTGGTGGGCCACAGGGCATGTTTGTGATTGAGTCGGCCATTGCCAAAGCGGCCGAAGAACTGGGCGTTGCGCCCTGTGAGATTCAGCGCCGCAACCTGCTGCGCGAAGGCGACTTGTTTTCGTATCGCCAGCCGGCCGAAATGTGCCACGCCGAGCAAGCCTGGGACACTGCCGCGCAGCAATACAACCTGGCCGGTTTGCGAGCCGAGGTTGAGCTGTTCAATCAGCAGAACAAGCTGTTCAAGAAAGGTTTTGCTGTGATGCCCATCTGCTTCGGCATTTCGTTCACCAAAACGCCCATGAACCAGGCCCGCGCCCTAGTGCACATCTACTCCGATGGCTCAGTGGGCGTGAGCACCGGCGCCGTGGAAATGGGCCAGGGCGTGAACACCAAAATTGCCCACGTAGCCGCCCGCACCCTGGGCATCTCGGTGAACCGCGTGAAGGTAGAAAGCACCAACACCACCCGAGTGGCCAACACCTCCCCCAGCGCCGCCAGCGCCACCGCCGACCTCAACGGCAAAGCCACCGAAATGGCCTGCGCCGCCCTGCGCGAGCGGCTGCTGCGCCACGCCGAAGTGGAATACACGCTCAACTACGAGGGGCTCGAAATCCGCGACGAAGAAGTACTGGCCGCTGGAATCCCGGCCGAAACCAACTGGGAGAAGCTAGTGACCTCGGCATTCTGGAAGCGCGTGTGCCTGACCGAAAACGCCCACTACGCGACACCCGACCTACATTTCGACGCCACCACCAACCAAGGCTATCCGTTCGCCTACCACGTCTACGGCACGGCCTTCACCACCGTCACCGTCGACTGCCTGCGCGGTACTTACACCGTGGATGCCCTGCGCATTGCCCACGACTTCGGCCAGAGCTTCAACGAGGTAATTGACCGGGGCCAGATTGAGGGCGGCGCCGTGCAGGGCATCGGCTGGATGACCATGGAGGAAATTGCCTACAACGCCGAAGGCCGCCTGCTCAGCAACTCGCTCAACAGCTACAAAATCCCGGACATCTACGCCGCACCGGCCGTGCTCGACGTGCATTTCCTCGACACGCCCGGCCACCCCAAGGCCATTCTGCGCTCCAAGGCCGTAGGCGAGCCGCCGCTCATGTACGGCATCGGCACCTATTTCGCCCTGCGCGATGCCGTGCGGGCTTTCCAGCCCAATTCGGCCCTGCCTTTCTCGGCCCCGATGACGCCGGAAAAGGTCTTGGTGAGCTTGTACCCGGAGTTCTCGGCCAGCAACACGGCCTGGACTCCCGCGGCCGCAGTGGCTACTTCAGCTTCTTCTTAACCGGCATTGCTACCGGCTTTTTCACCGCACGCGGCGTTGCCTGACTGAGGGTGGCGCCGCGTTTTGCTTCGTACACCACCTTGCCGCCTACCATGGTCAGCTCGCTCACCGTGCCGGGCAAGGCCGGCAGCGGCACGGTGAAAATGTCCTGCGAGAGCACCGCCAAATCGGCCAGCTTGCCGGGTGCGAGGGTGCCTTTTTCCTTTTCCTGAAATTCGGCGTAGGCAGCGCCCGCGGTGTAGGCGCGCACGGCCTGCTCGCGGGTCAGTGCTTCTTTGGGGTCGGACAGGGTGGCGGCAAACAGGATATTCAGAAAGGGATTGGACGGGCCGTCCGACCCGAGGGCAAACGGCACGCCACCCTCCAGCAGCGAGCGAAACCCGGCCGGCAGTTGCGTGGCTGCGCCGTGCTGCCGGTCCATCGCGCTGATGTAGTGCGAAGGGTTTTGGACCACAACAATGCCCAATGCCTTGGCGCGGGGCTGCAAATCGGGAGCCAAGCCATCGCCGTGCTCGAAGCGCACGCGCTTGCGCCGCCAGGTGGCATCGTCGGCCAGCCTGGCCCATGAGGCGGAGCACCAGGCTGGCCGTGCTATCGCCCACCACGTGCAGCATGAGTTGGTCGGGGCTGCTGAGGGAAGCGCGCAAGAGAGCGCGCACGGTGTCAACGGGAAAGTTGAGCTGGCCGTACCAGCCGGGCCGGCCGGGGTACGGGCGCCGCATCAGCGCACCGCCTTCCAGCGGCGTGGCATCGAGCACGTACTTCCGGCCTTCTACCCGTGCCAGCGGCGTGGGCCGGCGGTTGACACCGTCCCACTCCCGGTGCTTGATGCCTTGCGGGGAAGTCATAAAATACGGCATAATGCGGTGCCGCAGAGGCAGTTTGGCCGCTTGCACCACGCGCACGGTCTGGACGGGCGGCAGGGTGCCCGCCATGTCCTGCACACTGGTGATGCCGAAACGCAGCGCCTCAGCGCCATAGGCTTGCAGCTGCTGCACCCACAAGGCGTCGGGCACCTGGCCGTTCAGCTCGCGGCGCGGGCCCCAGCTGCCGTATTCCAGCAGCGAGCCGTTGAGCTGATTGGTGCCCGGGTAGCGTTCGTAGGCGCCGCCAAGGGGGCCGGGTCGCCGTCGGCGATGCGCAGCTGCTGCAGCGCCACCGAATTGACCACGCAGCCGTGCCCCACGGCGTGTGCAGCATCACCGGATGAGTGGCCGTTATCTGGTCGAGCTCCGCCCGGCGCACTTGCGGGTCGAGCAGCGCGGTAAGGCCGACTTCGCCTTCCAGCCACGTGCCCGGGGGCACCCGGCGCGCCAGCTTCGCCAGCGTATCGAGCACCTGGGCCGAACTGGGACCAGCCAGCACCGGCGCTTTCGGAAACCGAAAAAACCGCCCCAGGGGGTTGCCGGGCGGCAAATGCGTGTGGGCATCGTTGAAACCCGGCACCACGGTGCGGCCCCGCAAATCGATGCGCCGGGTGCGCGGCCCCGCCAGCTTGCTGATATCAGCCGTGCTTCCTACGGCCACAATCCGCTCGCCCCGCACGGCCAAGGCTTGGGCGTAAGGCCGCGCGGGGTCGGCGGTAAACACCTTTCCGCCGGTGAGGACAAGGTCGGGGGCTGCTTGGGCAGCAGCCCCGGAAACCAGCAACAGCTGAGCGGCAACGAGTAACAGAAGCTTCATAGCGCAGAGAAAAGGCCAGCGCGTCTCCCCGCAGGCAGAGATAGGAAGCACGCCAAAAGAAAAATCGTTTACAATTCGCAGTGAGCAGCTTTCGCCGCCTCACCCCGAATGTAAACGATTTTACTTAAATGTAATAACCGCTATGTCTCGTGCCTATGGCTCAACTATGCCACGGCCTGCTTGCGCCGACCTTCCAGGATGCGGAAGAACGAGCGGGTGTTGATTTCGTCGCGCGTCAAGCCGGTGGCTTCAATTTCTTCTTCCGAAATGGCGCCGCAGTTCAGGGCTTTCAGGAAGAAGTTGAGCAGGCCCTGGCCGGTGGCGGCGTCGTCGAAAATGTCGCCGGTGAGGGTGGAAATGGCGGCGCGCTCCACGAAAGTTTTCAGGCGAAGCACCGCGTCGTCGTAGCTGCTCAGGAAGAAGTTGTAGGTGGCGGCGTAGCGCATGGGCAATTGGGCGGGGTTCAGGTCCCAGCCCTGATACATGCCGTTAATCAGCGAGTGCGTGCTGTGGTGGAAGGCCTGGCGCCAGGCTTTGTGTACCGATTCCTGGTTTTCGCGCAGTTGGGCGTAGCTCAGGTTCTCGCCGCGGTGCGGGCCGATGGGCATGACGTTGGTAGCACCATCGGAGAGGAAGATGCCGGTGCCGCCCAGCGCTACTTTGGTCATGTGGTGGGCGAAGTCGCACACCGGGTGGCCCATGGTCTGGTACTTGGCCGTGATGCCGCAGCTTGCCGTGTAGTCGTACGTGCCGAAGTGGGCAGCAATGCAGCGCCCCTCACTGGCCCGGATGATGCGCATGAGCGGGTTGCGGCCCTCCTCGTCCATGATGATTTGCGTGGCCTCCACCATGGTCTCCATTTTGAGGGTGCCGGGCGCGAGGCCATTGGCCTTTTCCAGCAGCTCAAACAGACGCACCATCGTCGTCATCTGCTCGGGGATGGTCACCTTGGGCAACATCACCACGAAGTTGTCGGGCAGCTTGCCGTTGGTTTCGGCCAGCAGCGTGGTCAGAAAAATGTCGAGCGTGCGCACGCCGCGAGCCTTCATGTCCTCGGTGAAGGGCTTGATGCGGATGCCGATGAACGGCGAGAGCGTGCCCTGGGCCATGCCCTTGGCTACTTCCTTGGCGGCGCGCACGGCGGTTTCGTCCTCTTCAGCATCGGGGCGGTTGCCGAAGCCATCTTCAAAGTCCACGCGGAAGTCTTCCACGGCTTCGCGCTTCAGCTTCTGCACAATCTTGTTGTAGACCGAGTACGCCAGCCAGGCCGGCTCGTGCTTGCGCTCGGCGGGCGTCATGGCATCGAGGCGGGCGGTGAGGTCAGCGATATCGGCGGCCAGGGTGGGCAGGTGCTCGTGGTTCTTGAGCTGCAGCACGCGGGCCAGGCTCCACAAAATTGGGCGCGTAGGTCTGCAGGTTGTTGAGGGCAATGTCGCCCATGCGCACGCAGGTATCAGCCTTGAAGAGGTTGGCGCCGCCGTACACGGTGTGCACGGGCTGGCGGTCGGGCTTGTCGCCGGGATAGGTTTGCTGGAAGTGCAGGTTGGCCACGCCGAGCCTCATCGAGCAGGGCGGATTTGTCGGATTCGGGTAAGCTGAGTTTCATGTGGAAAATTTATGTAATGATTAATGACTAGCGATTAATGATTATTGGCAAAAAATAATAAATGGCTGAACGACATTAATCACTAACCGCTAATCATTGACCTCTACATCATGAGCCGCGGTAGGTAGCGTAGCCGAAGGGGTTCAGCAGCAGCGGCACGTGGTAATGTTCGGTAGTGGACACGTCAAAAATTATTTCTACCAGCGGATAAAAGTTAGCCGTTCCGTCCTGCTCGAAATATTCTTTGGTGAAGAATTTCATTTTATAAATCCCCAATTCTAATTGAGTTGAATTGGGTAATAAATCCGCAATTCGACCGTCGGTATTAGTCACGCCGCGCGCAATTTCCTGCCAGTTGTCGCCGGCTTGCTGCAGCAGCGCAATGGTCACGCCCGCAGCCGGTTTGCCCTTCGTGGTATCGAGAATGTGGGTGGTAATTTGGCTCATGCGGCTAATAGTTTCTCGAGGCGCAGGCGGGTGATTTTATTTTGCTCGCCGGCAGCAATTAGTATTTCGTCTTCGGGTTTATTCGACAGGCGCGCTTGCAATAAAGCCAGCATTTCCTCCGCCGTTTTCCCCGTGGCGCAGACAATAAATATGTAGCCGAATTTCTGCTCGTATTCGGTATTGCCAGCCGCTAAAGCTTCCAGTGTTTCTTGAGACGCTTGTTTTACAGAGGCTTGCTCGCCTTCGGCCCACGTGCTGGTGCTGGCAAATTTTTCGCGCAGGGTGGCTACATCACCGCCAATTTTGGGGTGGTGCGTGAAGGCTTCGCGCCAGTCGGCTTCGCTTAACTTATTCCACTGCGTATTGGCCTGGTCCATCAGGGTTTCGGCGTCAGCGACGGGGAATATGGCGACCATATTTTCCACCCATGCCGTGGAGCCGCAGCATTTGCTTAGGGCTTCGGCGAGGGCAGGCTTGGGGAGTCTATTTAATTCGTTTATAGTCATTCAGCAAATAAAAAAGCCCGTCATGCTGAGCGCAGTCGAAGCATCTCGCGTGTGGTAGTAATTCCATCGCGAGGGCGAAGCGGGCGAGATGCTTCGACTGCGCTCAGCATGACCGTTTTATTGGGAAACGATAATTATATCACCGTCGGGAAGCGGTTGACGTTCTTGTAATAGATGTACACCGAGGGCTCCTGGCCCATGGCGGTGGCCCACTGCTGGCAGTAGGGCGCCATCCAGATGGAATCGCCTTTTTTCACGGGGTACCAGCACTGGTCGAGCATGTAGATGGCCTGGCCTTCGAGGTACATGAGGCCGTGCTCCATGATGTGCGTTTCCACCATTGGCAGGTTGCCGCCGATGCCGTAGGTGAAGATGTTCACGGCCATGTCGAAGCCCACTCATTGGGCAGCAGGCTCCTGGATGCGCAGGGCCTCGTCGTTCATGTAGATGGGCGCTTTGCTGTAGTCCCGCTCGCCCCAGAAGATGGCCGGCGTAGTGTGGCCCGACAGCGGTTCGTACACTTTATGAAAACTGAGCAGCCTGCGTGCCGGCTTCCGGCTGCGTGAATTCGTAGGCCTGGCCCACGGGAATGTATACGTACTGGCCCACGGCAAGCGTGCGGGTTTCGCCGCCCACCACGACCTGGCACTGGCCCTGTACCACGTAGAAGAAAATCTGCGAGGCCTGGGTTTCGCCTACCAGTTTGCCGGCATCGGTCAGCGTAATCAGGGTTTGGCAGAGGCGGGCGCCCATTTGCTCGTTGATGATGACGTTCACGGTGCAGCCGGTCCAGCCGGGCACGTTGCTGTTGATGTAGCCATCGGGGGCGATGATGGCGTGGTTACGCTTGACAACCGAGCGGGTCAGGGCCGACATTTCCATGGTTTGAATGAGGAATGAGGAGGGAAGAATGAGGAATTGAGAAAGGATTAAACCAGCCCGTCATGTCGAGCGCAGCCGAGACATCTCGCGTGCTGAAGTAATTAATTACTGCCCCGAGCGAGATGTCTCGGCTGCGCTCGACATGACAGTTGTTTACTGCTCATTCTTCATTCTTAATTGATGAATAAACCGGTCGGCTACGGCGATGGCGGCGGCCAGGTCAGCTAGCTCCACGTTTTCCAATGGGTTGTGGCTGATGCCTTTGTAGCAGCGGATAAACAGCATGGTGGCCGGTGCCACGGCCGATACGGGCACGGCGTCGTGGCCGGCGCCGCTCACCAGCGACATGGTCTCGTAGCCGGACTCGGCGATGGCCTGGGCCAGCAGGTCGTTCAGGGGCTGGCTGCAGGCCACGGGGGCGGTTTGCTGCACCAGCCGCCACACCAGGCTCCACGTTGCGCTGGGCGGCGAGGCCTTCGGCGAAGTTGAGCAGGGCGCGGTACGCATCGGCCGCCTGGGCCTGGTGGGGGCTGCGCAGGTCGAGGGTGCAGGTTACTTCGCCGGGAATGACGTTGCTGGCCGCGTGGCTGATGCTCAGCTTGCCCACCGTGGCCACCAGCCCCTGGCCGTGGGCCTGGGCAAACTGCTCGGCGGTGAGCACAAACTCGGCGGCGGCGCACAGGGCGTCCTGGCGCATGTTCATGGGCACGGTGCCGGCGTGGCCGGCCATGCCCCGAAACACCAGCTCCACCCGCTGCTGCCCGGCAATGGCCGTGACCAGCGCCACCGGCACGTTGCGCTCCCAGAGCACGGGGCCCTGCTCAATGTGCATCTCAAAATACCCCAGCCACTCGGCCGCCGGAATGGCATCGAGGGCCAATTGCGAGGCGTCGCCGCCCATAATTTCCAGGGCCTGGTCGAGGGTCACGCCGGCCTCGTCGCGCCGGGCCAGCAGGGCATGGTCGAAGGCGCCGGTTACTACCTCGCTGCCCAGGTACGTGGTGTGAAAGCGCACGCCTTCTTCGTCGCTGAAGGCAATCAGCTCAATGTGAAACGGCAGGTCGGCGCGCTGGGCCAGGAGCTGCTCCAGCAAATCGAGCCCCATGAGCACGCCCAGCGGGCCGTCGAACTTGCCGGCGTTCACCACCGTGTCGATGTGCGAGGCCAGCACGAAGGTTTTGGCGTCGGGGTTGCGGCTTTCGAGGCGGGCGCGCAGGTTGCCGATGCCGTCGACGCGGGTGAGCAGGCCGGCGGCTTCCATACAGGTTTGCACCAGGGCGCGGCCCTCCAGGAAGGCGGGCGTGCCGAACGTGCGCGTCACGCCGTGCTCGTCTTCGCTGATGGCCGCCAGTTGCTGAATGCGCTGCATAATTTGCTCAGCGCGCGCTGTGTATTCCTGCTGCATTCAGCTACCGGGTTATGATTTCGCCTTGGTTGAGTTGGGTGAACATGGGGTGCTCATACACTTGCTTTCCCTTCAGAAAAGTCTGCTCCACTACGCCCCACAATTCCTGGCAAATGTAAGGCGACACTTTGTGTTTGTGCTGAATCATTTCCTCCTGCACCACGAAGGATTTTTCGGGGTCCAGCACGATTAAATCGGCGTCGTAGCCCACGGCAATCCGGCCTTTTTTATGGCTCTGGCCGATGAGTTGAGCTGGATTTTCGCTGAGCCAGCGGGCCAGGTCCGGGAGCGTGGCGCCGCGCTGGCGGGCAGCTGTCCAGAGCACGGGTAGGGCCAGCTGCAGCGAGGCAATGCCGCCCCAGGCCGTGGTAAAATCGCCGCTTGCGAGCCTGCTTCAAATCGGGAGGCGCGGGCGAGTGGTCGGTAGCCACAAAATCGATGATGCCGGCCTGCAGCGCGGCCCAGAGCTGGTCGTTGTTGGCCTTTTCGCGGATGGGCGGCGCGCACTTAAACTGCGTCTGGCCGTCGGCAATATCCTCGGCGTTGAAGTAGAGGTAGTGCTGGCCGGTTTCCACGGTGAGCGGCAGGCCCCGGGCCTTGGCGGCGGCAATGGGCGCAATGGAATTGGCCGACGACAAATGCACGATGTGCACGGGGCAGCGGAATTCTTCGCATAGGCGAATCATCATCGCCACGGCCTCGTCTTCCCACTCCTTGGGCCGGGAAGAGAGGTAATTTGGGTACGAGCGATGGTCGTTCTGCTTCCAGGCATCGTCTTCAACCGAAAGCTCGCAATGCACCAGCAGGGGCAGCTTGTGGCGCGCCAGAATGGGCATTACCCGGCGCAAATCGTCCTCTGTGGCATTCGGAAAATCATCGATACCCGAATGCGTCAAAAAGGCCTTGAAGCCCAGCACACCGGCCGCAATCAGCGGCTCAATTTCATCGGCGTTGCCGGGCACGACCCCGCCCCAGAAGCCCACGTTGGTGTGCAGCTGCCCTATGGTTGCAGCCCGCTTTATCTCCAGATTCGCCACCGACGTGGTGACCGGCGCCGAGTTCAGCGGCATGTCAACCAGCGTGGTAAGGCCACCGGCCAGCGCGGCGCGGGTGGCCGTGTCGAAGCCCTCCCAGTTGGTGCGGCCCGGCTCGTTGATGTGCACGTGCGGGTCGATAACGCCGGGCAGGATGGCACGGTTGCCTACGTCGACGAGCGTGGCATCGGCTACATCGGCATTATGGGGCAGCAGGGCGGCAATGCGGCCGTTTTCGATGAGAATGGTGGCGGCGCGGACGCCTTCGGGCGTGACGACCCGTTGGCTGCGCAGGGCAAGGTTTGGCATGAAGGAGAAGTTTGGCGCTAAATTGGGGACTTTTTCCCGGCTCAATTAATTACGGGGTTGAAAGAACGTCGTGTGCTGGCAATCGTCCGTCATGCAGAGCACAGCGAAGCATCTTTACCTCGGCACTAATTCAGCTTATTGGATTACTAATGAGGCAAAGATGGTTGGCTATGCCAACCTTCGGTTCGCTACACTCGGCATGACGTTCTAGCTCCACTTTGCATAACGGGCTAAATACCCATGACCATCTCAATACCTGCTGCCCTCTCCTACTGCTAACTATGATTCAATACGTTACCCTGTTTGCTTTAATACTGGCGTTTCTGCTGCTGCTGGGCGTCATCTTCGCGTTGCAGCGCGTGGCCAAAACGCGGCCCGATGGTGGCGTGGTGGGCGAGAGCGGCTTCACGCTGGAGGGCTATTCCTACGCCCTCATTTTCCTGGCCGTGGTGGCGGCCGTGGGCATTTGCTACGTGCTGGTGCGCGACACGCCTTGGGCCGGCCACATCATGGAATGGCTCAATATTGTGGTGCGCCTCATGCACATCACCTTTGGCATCGCCTGGATTGGGGCTTCGTTCTACTTCGTGTTCCTGGAAAACGCCCTCAACCGCACCGACAACGTGCGCGAGGAGCCTGGCCGGTAACCTCTGGGCCGTGCACGGCGGCGGCTTCTATTACCTCGAGAAGTACAAGTCAGCCCCCAAAGTCATTCCCAAAAGCCTGCACTGGTTTAAGTACGAGGCCTATTTCACCTGGCTCTCGGGTTTCAGCCTGCTGTTTGTGGTGTATTATTTCAACGCCAGCTCCATGCTGATTGACCCGCGGGTGCTGGACATTTCGCCGCTGGCGGGGGTGGGCATTGGCGTGGCCTCGTTTGTGGTGGCCTGGCTGGTTTATGACGGGCTGTGCCGCACGGCGCTGGTGCGCAGCCCCTGGTTTAAGGTCATTGGCTTCGTTATCGCCACGGCTTTTGCCTATTTCTACGCCGAGGTGTTCAGCGCCCGGGCGGCTTACATCCACTTCGGGGCCATGCTGGGCACGCTCATGGTGGGCAACGTTTTCTTCACCATCATCCCGGCCCAGAAGGCCATGGTGAAGGCCGCCACCGAAGGCACCCCGCTGGACCCCCAGCTGGGTAAAAACGCCCTGGCCCGCTCGCTGCACAACAACTACTTCACGCTGCCCGTGCTGTTTGTGATGGTGAGCAACCACTTCCCCAGCACGTTCAGCCATTCCTACCCCTGGGCTATTCTGGCGGCCATCACGCTGGGCACGGCCGGAGTAAAGCACTGGCTCAACCTGCGCGAAAAGCACCAGACAGACACAGCCGTGTGGGTGCTGCCCGCCGCCGTAGCCCTGCTGCTGGGGGTCGTGTTCGTGACCGCCCCGCCCGCCCAGGACAGTGCCAGCGCTGCGGCCGCCTGCACCCAGGAAGTAGGCATCAGCCAGGTGAATTTGATTGTGCAGAAGCGTTGCATACAGTGCCACTCCTCCAAGCCAACCGACGACGTGTTCAAGTCGCCACCCAATGGCGTCGTTTATGATACCCCCGAGGACATCATTCGCCTGAAAGACAAAATCATGCAGCGCGTAGTGGTAACGAAGACCATGCCCCAGAACAACAAAACCCAGATTACCCAGGAAGAGCGGGACCTAATCCGGTGCTGGATTGAGCAGGGCGCGCTGAATAAGTAATCAGAACAAAAAACTCCCCTCCTTATCAAGGAGGGGATGTTCGAGCCAAAGGCGAGAACGGGGGTGGTTGAATCGTTGTACGACACCCGAACGATTCTTGCGCGAGTCCTTCGCCCTTCGTTCAACGATTCAACCACCCCAGCTCAACTTGGCAGTTGAGCATCCCCTCCTTGGTAAGGAGGGGAGTTATCCGCCTATTCCTCATTCTTCATTCCCAATTCTTCATTAAGCGTAGCGTATGCCTGCTTCTCCGCGCGACTTGCCTGTTTGGGCGCTGGCGGCTGCCAGCTTGCGGGCGGGCGTGCCTGTGGCGCTGCTGTGCGTGGTGAGCAGCGCGGGCAGCAGCCCCGGCCGGCAGGGCTTCAAGATGAGCGTGACGGCCGCGGAAACGGCTGGCTCCATCGGGGGCGGCATCATGGAGCACAAGTTTATTGAGCTGGCCCGGCAGCGGCTGCACGCCGGCGAATTCGGCCCCGTGCTGCGGCCCCAGGTTCACCGCCGCGAAGCACCGACCGACCGCTCAGGCATGATGTGCTCGGGCGAGCAGGAAGTGCTGCTCTGGCCGCTGACAATCGGCGACTTGCCCGTGGTGGCAGCCATCGAAAAGGCGCTACTCGCGGACATATGGGGCCAACTGCTGCTGAGCATCGAATCGGGGCTACAGCTGCTGTCGGAGGCTTCGCCTGGTGGTGCGGCTTCACTTTCCGGGGCGCCATTTTACGAATACCAGTCGGGGCCGGGGTGGCAATACCGCGAGCAGGCTGGGCTTTCGCGACCACGTCATCATTGTGGGCGGCGGGCATGTGAGCCTGGCTTTGTCCCGAGCCCTGTCGCTGCTCGATTTTGAGCTAACCGTGCTCGACGACCGGCCCAATTTGCCCACGCTGGAAGCCAACGATGCAGCCCACCATCGGCGCGTCATCAGCTATGACAACGTGGCGGCCGAAATCCCCCGGGCCCGCACCAGCACGTGGTGGTGATGACAGTGGGCTACCGCACCGATGCCGCGGTGCTGCGGCAGCCTGGTGGGCCTCCCCTACCGCTACCTCGGCGTGATGGGCAGCGCCGTGAAAGTGGCCGAGCTGCGCCGCCGCTGCTTGAAGATGGGTTTTCAGAAGCGGCAGTCGCGCAGCCTGCGGGGACCAATCGGGCTGCCCATCAATAGCCAGACGCCCGAGGAAATTGCCATTAGCATTGCCGCGGAGTTGATTCAGGCCAGGCATAGGTAAGGAGGCTTTTCTTGACTCCTTTGTTGTAAAGGAATTGTCATACTGAGCACAGCGAAGCATCTTCTCGCGGCTCAATGATTTGTGCTGACCTGAGAAGATGCTTCGCTGTGCTCAGCATGACAGACGATTTGCTATAATGCGACAGGCTCCGATACTTACCGGCCCGGCTCGGTGGCTTGGTTTTGGGGCAGGGTGCCATTGGCGAACTCCTGGGTGAAGACGCGGTAGCGGTCGAGGATGGAGCGCACGGCGCGGCGCAGCACCACTTCGCCCATGGGGCCTTCGGGCACGCTCACGCCCGAGGCGTAGCCGTTCCAGACGGCGCGGTTGGTTTTCATGTCGATGAGCGTGACCAGGAGCGTGCCCTCGGCCAGGAGCAGGCGCACGGGCTGGTAGCCGTGGCGGTCTGCATCGGGGGTGTCTTCGTTCTCTTCGATGTTGTGCTTAATCCACTGGCTGAGGTCTTCCTGCACGAAGCCGTGAAAGTTCATGTCGCCCTCGTACACCCGGAAGCTCACCAGCATGTCGGGGCGCCGGCGGGCCTGGCGGTAGCCCTGCACTTGCAGGCGCTGCCGGATGGCGTCGCGCAAGGATTGGCCCAGGCGGCTGGTGTCGGCCGACAGGCCCGTGCCGGTTACAAAATCGAAGGTGCGGTAGTGGCGAAAGTTGCCGCGGTAGCTGTAGTCGGAGTCGATGCGGGCTTCGCGGGTGGTCATGCACGCCGCCAAGGATGCTGCGAAGCCCAGAATGAGCAGGAAGGTGAAAATGGAGCGCATAACGGTGTGGGAATTGACGGATGAACGAACATTTCAACTACGAGAACTAACACTGCTACAGACTGATAATCAGCCAGAAAATAACCACACGTGGTTTCGCCCAGTCGGGAAGCGCGCAGCTAGTGCCCGCCGGCTTCGGTGCTCTCCGGCGAGAGAACGTACCCTTTGGCCAGGATGCGGTAGCGGTCGAAAATGGAGCGCACGGAGCGGCGCAGCACGATTTCGGCCCGGTCGGTGTCGGGCACGTCCACGCCGGAAGCGTAGCCGTTCCAGATGGCCCGCTGCGAGCGGGCGTCCACCAGGGTTACCAGCAGGGTGCCGTCGGTGAGCAGGCGGCGCACGGGCTCGTATGTATGGGGGCTTCTTTGTTCGAGTTTGTCGTCCTTTTCGTCTTCCTCCTCGTGCTGGGCCACCCAGCGGGCCAGCTCTTCCTGGTTGTAGCCGCGCAGGTGTACGGCGCCTTCAAATATGCGGAAGTTGACCAGTAAATCGGGGCGGTTGGCCGAGGCCCGGTAGCCCTGCTGCTGCAGGCGGGTCTGGATGGCTTCGCGCAGCACAAGGCCCAGGCGGCTGGTGTCGCTGGCAAGGCCGTGGTTGCGCATGAAATCGTAGGTGCGGTAGCGCCGGAAATTGCCGCTGTAGCTATAATCCGACTCGATGCGGGCTTCCTGCGAGGTAACACAGCCACAGGCAAGCGCAACTATACTAAGATTCAGAAATATGCGTAATAATAAGGCCATTGATATCAGGGAGTCGATGCAGTTTACCAATTTAAGTAAATCTGCCTGATAATCAAAGCTTATCGGTAGCCGGCGGCCTGCAATGCAAACAGCTCGGCGTAGCGCCCGCCCTTGGCCAGCAGGGCCTCATGCGAGCCGATTTCGACGAATTGGCCGTTTTCAATCACCAGGATGCGGTCGGCCATGCGTACCGTGCTGAACCGGTGGCTGATAAGTACGGCCGTCTTGCCTTTGGTTAATTCGGCGAACCGCTGAAAAACTTCATGCTCGGCGCGGGCGTCGAGGGCGGCGGTGGGCTCGTCGAGGATGAGCAGGCGGGCGTCGCGCATGTAGGCCCGGCCCAGGGCAATTTTTTGCCACTCGCCGCCGCTCAGGTCCACGCCGCCGTTGAACCGGCGGCCTATCATCTGGTCGTAGCCACCGGGCAGCTTCGCAATCACGGTATCGGCCAGGCTTTGCTGGGCGGCGGTTTCGATGCGGGGCTGGTTTTTGCGCTCCTCGATGCGGCCCACGGCCAGGTTCTGGCCGGCCGGCAGCTGGAAGCGCACAAAGTCCTGGAAGATGACGCCGATTTCCTGGCGCAACTCGGCAGGGTCGTACTCGCGCAGGTCGTGCCCGTCGAGCAGGATGCGGCCCTCGGTGGGGTCGTACAGCCGGGCCAGCAGCTTGACCAGCGTGGTTTTGCCGGCACCGTTTTCGCCCACCAGCGCCAGCTTTTCGCCAGCTTCCAGCTTAAAAGACAGGTTCCGGATGGCCCATTTTGTACCATTCTTGTACTGGAACCCGACGTTTTCAAACTCAAAACCCTCCCGAATGGGCCTGGGGAATGGCCTAGCCGTTTCGCCTTTAACTTCCTGGCGCACAATGCGGGGCCGCAGGGCAAAGAAGTCGAAAAATCCTGCAGATACAAGGCCCCATCGGCCACAGAGCTAAAGCGGCTCAAGATGCCCTCCAGCAGCCCACGCAGCCGCGCAAAGGAGCCCGCCAGGAAAGTGAGCTGGCCCAGGGAAATCTGCCCGGCCACGGCGCGGGCAATGATGTAGACATAGGCGCCGTAGTAGCCGGCCGCGCCAATAGCGGCGAAAAGTGTGCCCCAGGCGGCGCGGCGCAGCACGAGGCTTTTGTTTTGGCGGTAGAAGTCGTCGGACAGCTCGCGGAAGCGGTTGATGAGAAAATCGGAGAGCCCAAAATCTTCACTTCCTTGGCCGTTTCGTCGGAGGCGCCGGTTTGGCGGAGGTAGTCGAGCTCGCGGCGCTCGGGCGTCCAGGAGTGGCTGAGGGAGTAGCTGCGCTCGTTGAAGTGCGACTCGCCCAGGAAGGCCGGCACCACGGCCAGCAGCAGCAGCACCAGCAGCCACGGCTGGAAGGCCACCAGCCCACCGGCCAGCAGCACCAGCGTGACCAGGTCTTGGCCCTGCGAGAGCACCTGGCTCATGAGCACGGTGCGCGAAAGGGTTTGGCGGCGGGCTCGCTCCAGCTTGTCGTAGAACGTGCTGTCTTCGAACTGGTCCAGGTCGAGCTCGGCGGCGTGGGCCATGAGGCGGATGGACGACTGGTTGGCAAACAAATCGCCGAGCAGCGAATCGAGCAGGGCCACGCCGCGGCCCAGGGCATCGGTGAGCAGCACGAGGCCAAACTCCAGCGCCACCAGGCGCAGCACGGGCGCCAGCACCCGCTCCGGGGCCGGCAGGCGGGTGAGGTGCACCACGGCATCGAGAATGAGCTGGCCCACATAGAGCATGGCCAGCGGCAGGCCCGCCCGCAACAGGCGCAGCACAATATTGGAGAGCGCCAGCGCGGGGCTGGTTTGCCAGATGAGCTTGAGAAACGCCGGCAGATTGCGCAGCGCCGATACCCGCTCGCGCACGCTCACCGGCGGCTTGTCGCCGCCCCGCGGGAGCCGTTGGGGTTCTTGGCGGAAATAGATTTCAGGAATTCAAACATTGGATGGGCCCGCGCAAGGTTGGGGCCGGAAGGCGGGAGCGGCCGTTTTGGCAGGATAGCCAAAAGCACTGCACTACCTTGCCTGAACGTCAGCCATAGTGATTATTCATCTGCAGCCTGCTCTATTCTAAATAAAGGCCAAAGCCTCAGAAGTACCTTCAAATCTTCAAATTGCTCTACTTATTCACCAGACCTAATCTACCACCATGTCAAATAGCAGCAACAGGCCACTTATGCGGTACCTGGTTTTAATATGCCCTTTTTTGTTCTGCTTGTCCTGCGAGGGAAACGAAAACACAAGCGTGCGTCAATCATACTATGATAATGGTAAAATCAAAGAGTCCGTGACAAGAAAAAATGGTTGGCGCGATGGCAAGACAATCGCCTACTACGAATCGGGCGAGATTCACACAGAAATGGATTTTCTAGAAGGAGTAATACAAGGCAAGCATTTGGTCTATTATCCCAATGGAAAGATAAAGACCGAGTTTTTCTTCATTGATGGCAAGGCAGAGGGGCCTTTTAAGGGCTTTCGCCCCGATGGCACTTTAAAAATTGAAGGCTTGATGCGTAACGGGAAGGAAACCGGGTTGGAAAGAATTTATTACTCCAATGGCCGTGTAAAAGCAATACTTTCCATGGAAAACGGCAAGGCGAACGGCCCTTTTAAAGAATACTATATGACCGGGCAAAAGCTGCTAAGTGGTGTGCGTCGGCATGATAAATTAGATGGCAGAATTGTATTTCACGATTCGCTTAGTAGTGATTCTATGCATGTACTTTATGTAAAGGGTAAGTTTGTAAGAAAACTACTATAACCCTTATACTCTAACCACCAACTGGCGCGAGTTTAGCGCAGCGTAACTCGTGACGAAGCATGACGGGGAGGCTGTGCCTCCCCTGCCGGGCCACCGACAAAAGCATGGCGCACCATCTGGCTTTGCTTTCGAATCGTTCTGCTGCGAGGCACAGCCTCGCCCGAATGATAAGTCACGAGTTACGCTGCGCTAAACTCGCGCCAGTAGTGGCAGCAATACCCACAGGCCCGCCGCAAAATGCCGACCTTTGCGGCACCCATGCCCACTCCTGCTTCCCGCCCCTACTCCATCGGCTTCTGGCTGATGTGCTTGTCGTCGTTTCTATTTTTCCTGAGCTTCAACCTGCTGCTGCCGGAGCTGCCCGACCACCTTTCGCGGCTGGGCGGCGGCGAGTACAAGGGCTACATCATTGCTTTGTTTACGCTCACGGCGGCCCTGGCGCGGCCGTATTCGGGCAAGCTGGCCGATACCGTGGGGCGCATCCCCGTGATGGTATTGGGCTCGCTGGTGTGCTTTCTGTGCGGATTTTTCTACCCCTGGGCCGTCACGGTCACGGGGTTTCTCACGCTGCGGCTGCTGCACGGCTTCAGCACCGGTTTCAAGCCCACGGGCACCGCCGCCTACATCGCCGACATCGTGCCCATGGAGCGGCGCGGCGAGGCCATGGGCATGCTTGGCGTAACCGGGGCGCTGGGCATGGCGTTTGGGCCGGCCCTGGGTTCCTGGATAGCCGAGACGTTCTCGCTGAACACCATGTTTTACTGCTCGAGTGCGGTGGCGCTGCTCTCGGTGGTGGTGCAGGGCACCCTCACCGAAACCCTGCCCAAGGCCCTGCGGCAACGCTTTAGCCTGCGGCTGCTCAAGCTGAAATGGAGCGAAGTGTTGGAGCCGCGCGTGCTGTCGCCGGCCCTGGTCACGGGCCTGTGCCTGTTTCCCTACGGCGCCGTGCTCACCGTAGTGCCCGACCAAAGCCGCCTGCTGGGCCTGGAGGGCCATACCAAGGGCCTGTTTTATGTGTTTTTCACGGTGGCTTCGCTGGGCATCCGGCTGGTCGCGGGCAAGGTGTCGGACACCCACGGGCGGGTGCCGGTGCTGCGCTGGTCCACCATCATTCTGGCGGCGGGGCTGGCGCTGCTGGTGTGGTCGCCGTCGGTGGCGTGGTTTCTGGCGGCGGCCGTGGTGTTCGGCATCGGCGCGGGGCTCAACTCGCCCGCGCTCTACGCCTGGACCATCGACCTGAGCCACCCCGACTACCGGGGCCGGGCCGTGGCCACCATGTACATCGCCCTCGAAATCGGCATTGGGCTGGGCGCTCTGCTGGCCGGCTGGATATTTTCTAACCTGGCCAGCCGCCTGCCCTACGTGCACGCCCTGAGCCTGGTGTGCGTGCTGCTGGCCATTGGCTATCTGTTCACGGTGAAGTCGACTGGTCCCATGGCCAGGCTGGCGGTACCGGAACCTGCCCCCGAGCCTCGCCTGAGGAGGTGGTGTAAAGCTTCGTGACTGGCTCAATTCAGAGCTTTGGTAAATACGAAATGAACGAACCATCTGAATTGAGCTGCAGCGTCTTGCATGGGGCAGCAATTTGATTGCTCGTCATGTTTTGCAGCGAGTTCAATTTAATTGATGGACCCAGTGAGATTGTTTGACTCCGTGTCGCGAGACGTTCCTCTATCAATACAGGACCCACCTCAAAACTTCACCCGCAGCTGTGCCTTTACCTCCCCGCGCAGGGCGCCCTCTATTTCCTCCAGCCCCGAGCCCACCGTTTGCTGGTGGCGGTAGCGGGTTTCGGCGTAGCGAAGCCAGAGCGTGAGGGAACGGTTCAGGCGGACTTCGGCGATGCCGTAGACGCGCGTGCCCTGCCCGTAAAGCGCAGGGATGGACACGGCCAGCAGCACGTCGTGCTCATAGACGTATTGGCGAGTGTCGTAGTCGTCGGCATCGAACAAGGCGTAGCGGGCCGTGAGCTTAAGAGTAGGATTGAGCCGGTAGCTCAGGTCCTGGGCTAGCACGTAGCCGCGGCGCCAGCCCAGCCCGGTGTCGTCGCGCAGGCGCGAGGCTTGCAGGCGGGTGCGCAGCTCCAGCGTGGCAGTGGGAGCCGTGTTGTAATAGACCAACAAGCTCTGCCGGAGCTGCTCGCCGGGCAGCGGAATGGGCCGCACAGCATCGGCGGTGTGCAGGTCGCGCGGCTTGAGGCGCTGGCGCAGCTGCAGGTAGAGCAGGCTGGTTTTGGTGGGCGTGTAGGCGAGGCGCACCAGCGCGTCGTGCCCGTGCGTGGGGGCGCTGGCCCGGTAGCGCAGCCACGGAAAGCTAAACTGGTCGTAGTAGGCCGAAACTTCCCAGCGGGCCACGGGGCGCACTTTCAAGCCGAAGTAGACGCCGGTTTCGTTGATGTTGCGCGTGTTTTCGCCGAAGGCGTTGCCGTAGAGGGTGTGAAAATCGGCGTCGTAGTGCCGCACCAGCAGGGCTGCGTCTACGGCGGGCCCCAGGCTGGCCAGCAGGCCGTTCACGGTGCCCAGGCCGCCCCCGGTACTGCGAGCCGTTTCGCCGAAGAGCAGCAGGTTGCGCCACACGTAGCTGTAGTTCAGGCTCAGGGCCAGGTTGTCCGTGCCGCTGAACTCGAAGCGGTTGTACGGCTCCGGGCGCTTGAGCAGCGGGGTGCCGTAGTTCGTAAACACGCCAGTGGCCCCCAGGGCCAGGTTGCCGTTGCGGCTGGTATAGCCCAGGTTGCCACCCCCGATGGTTTCGGAAAGCTGGTGGCGGTTGGCAATTTCGGAGGCCGTGCGGTGGAAGCCGGTATAAAGGAGCCCGGAGGTAAATTCATCGAATTGAGCCAGCGAATCCTGGGCTTGCTGCAGGTTGGCATCCACGTTTTTGTGCGAGGCGAAAGCCGTGGCCTGCACCGTTGGCACCACTTGCACCGTGGCTGCCCCGCCCCGAAAAAACGTGTTTTCGAGCAGCGACGAGTACGCCCGCACGCCCACCGACGAGCGCCGCAACGTGGTAATGGTTTCGGCGCCCTTGCCCACGCCCAGCCCCGACGACAGCAGCAGACCCTGCCCAAACTGCAGCTGGTAGTCGCCCAAAGCCAGGGTTTTCAGCCGGTCCCGCTCCTGTAAGAGCAGGTGCGCCGACACGTAATCGGCGCCGAACTGCCCATTGCCGGGCCGCCACTCAACGGCTCCCCGGCGTCTTTTTCCAGCGCAAACCCAACACTAAAATCCTTGGTGTGGCTCACGCGGTAGCGTATCAGCATCTTATCGGGCGAGCCGAGGTAGCGGGTGGTGGGTTTTCCTTGGTAAAGCGTAGGCGGTGTGTACCCCCGGCGCTGCTGCAGCACCCGCTCGTAGCGCAGGTACAGGGCATTGTTGTCTTCGCGGGCGATGCGCTGCCAGAGCGAGCCGCGCCCGGCGTTCACGTTGCCGCTTTGCACGCTCACAAAGGGCAGGATGCGGGCGATGGTGCGCAGGTCGTAGCCTTCAATGCTTTGCAGCTCATACACGCTCAGCAGGTCGCCGTTGGCCTGGCGGTGCTGCAGCAGGGCGGTTATCTGGTTTTCGCTCAGGAGCAGCAGCGCCCGCAGCTCCTCGCGCGTGGCGGTGTTGAGGTTGAGCGGCGTCTGGTAGTACTGCAGCAGGGTCTCGTACAAATCCTCGTAGGGTACCTGGTCCGATTGAATTTCGGCAAACAACTCCTGCGTGAGCCGGTCCAGGTCGGGTGGGCGGCGGGTGTATTCTTGGGCCTTCGTTGAATGAGGAATGAAGAATGAGGAATGAAGAATTAACGCCAGAAGGCCAAACAGGCCCTTTATCCGCCTTATTGACCTAAGCCCGTTTAATGACAGAGCTACGAGTAAGTGTGTTACCATTTGTGATTCTTATCAACCCCGACGCCTGGTGGTATTCAGTATGGCCCGCAGAATGCGACAAACTTCCTCGCAGTCGTTAAATATGCTTTGGAAGGAATCTTCGCTCAAGTAGTCGGTGGCCCGCAGCAGCTTTAGCCAATAGCTCGTTTCGCGCGCCTCTTTGTAAGCAATACTGATTTTGGCTGAGAAATCGGCCCGAGAGATGCCGCCAATGGCCTCTTCCACATTTGCACCAATAGATGTCCCACTGCGCAGGAGCTGCTTGGTAAGCACGTATTCCTGCTTGGTTTCGCGCAAAAAGCGGCATAAGCGAACCACTCGTACAGCCAAACTGAACGACTTAAAGGCAACGATATTTTCGTCCCCATCCTCCACCAAGGTGTCTAATTCCTCATTCTTCATTCCTCATTCCTCATTCTTCATTAAGCGAAGCGTCCTGCTCACGCTTAAATGCTGGCTGAAGCCCAGGGACTGCTGAAACGCCGCGGCGTAATCAATCTGAAACGCGCCGGCCAGCACTCCAATGCCGGCACTCGCCTGCTCGGTGAGGGTGGCCAGACCTAGCCGCGCCACCAGCACCGGTACCGGCCGGTACTCCAGGCCAGCTTTGAAGTTCGCGGCGCGCTCCACATCTTTTTCGGTTTCGACCACGAGCAGCACTTGGGCACTGGGCCGGTACGCCAGGCCCGCTTTGAGCACGGTAGGCACCCGCTCGTCCTGATAGCTGGCAAGCCTGGTTTGGCTCAGGTTGTAGAGCGACGCCCCGAAGCTGAGCCGCTGGGGCACCACCTCAATTTGCCCGCCCAGCGTGCCCAGCACCACGCGCCGGCTGCCCAGGCCTTCGATGCTGACCTGCAGCAGGTCGACCCGTCCGCCCAGACTTATTTGGCCGAAGCGGTAGCCGTAGCCGGCTCCCAGGCGGGTTTCGTTATAAAGCTGCCCACCGAAGCGCTGGGCCTCAATCGCCGCCACCCCGTGCCGGGCCCAGGTGCGGGCCGCCGAAGCCGCCACGGGCGTTGGTGCGGCTCCGTCCACCGTTGTTTGCCCAAGGGCCCGCCCCAACGGCAAGGCCATTGTCAGGGCGCCCACATTCAACGCGGGGCTGAAGTAGCGGTTTTCGGCATAAAAGCCTACGGTGGGCTGTTGAATTTCGCTCAGGCCGGCCACGTTGTTGCCCATGCTCCACCCGTCGCCGGCCAGCGCCACGGAGGCGTTGCCGAGCGCGGCAGCGCGGGCTCCGCGTACTCCGGGGCCGTTGCCCTGGGCCAGGGCCGGGGCTACCGGCAGCAGGCCGGCGAGCATCAGCCAAATACCAAAAACTGAGAAATACCCGGGTAGAAGGCGTTGCATAGCAGTAAGGTAATATTTCGCCTACGGGATACTTGCGCTGCGGGTCGAAATTATTTTGCCGGGCTGGGTGGTTAAGGAATCCGGCACCACTGCCGAACTTGCCTTCGTATGCCTCGTCTCTTCTCTGCCGCGCCCCGCCGCGAAACGCTTCTTTATAAAAACCAGTCGCTCAACTACACCCTCGTTTTCCGGTCGCGGCGCACCATAGGCTTCGCCGTAAAGCCCGATGGCAGCGTGCACATCAGCGCCCCCGCCGGTACGTCGCCCGAATGGGTAGCCCAGCAAGTGCTCAAAAAAGCCGACTGGATTCTCAAGCACCTGGAAACCTTCGCCAGCCGGCCTGCCCCGCTGCCCACCCGTCGCTTCGAGCCGGGCAGCACCCACTACTACCAGGGCCGGCCCTACGCGCTGCGCCTGGCCGAGGCGCGCCGCCTCGCCGTCATAATTGAGGCCGATGAACTGGTGATAAGCGCCCCCGCCCCGATTAGCGCAGCCCAAACCGAGGCCTTGCTGCACACTTGGTACGCGCGCCAGGCGGGCGCCCACTTTGCCGAGTCGCTGGAGCGGGTGTGGCCCCGCTTCGCCGAGTTCAACCTTGCCCGCCCTACCCTTTCGGTGCGCCACATGCGCACGCGCTGGGGCAGCTGCACGCCGCGCACCGCCCGCATCCGCCTTAGCCCGGAGCTCATGCGGGCCCGCCCCGAATGCCTCGACTACGTGCTGCTGCACGAGTGCTGCCACCTGCTGGTGGGCGACCATTCCAAGGCTTTCTACGACCTGCAAACCCGCCTAATGCCCGATTGGGTGCGCTGGAAAGACGAGTTGAACGCCCTGCCCAAGTAGCGGCGTTACGCTCATGCCCGCCGCTGCGGCAGTATTGCCAGTTGCCCGGCTACTTACCTTTATTCATGTCCTGGCTGTTTCGCGCCCTCTTTCTTGCCCTGGTCTGGTTTTACCGCCACCTCATCTCGCCGCTCACGCCCGCGAGCTGCCGGTACACGCCCACCTGCTCGGCATATGCGGCCGAGGCCATCAGCAAATACGGCCCGTGGCGCGGCGGACGCCTGGCGTTGCGGCGCATTGCCAGCTGCCACCCCTGGGGCGGCCACGGCTTCGACCCCGTACCATAGCGAGCAGCCTGCGTATAGGCAAAGCTCACCACTTAGCTTTCGTTCGATGCGCTTCCTTCCCCTTCTGCCGGCTGCCATGGCCGTACTGCTCACCACATCTGCGTGCTCGCAGGCCCAAAGCGACGAAACCGCGTCCGTGGCCGAAGCGCCGAGTGGTAAGCCCAAGAAAAACAAAAGAAAGCTTCCCTCGAAAACCGCATGATTGACGCCGCGGTGCCGGGCCTGCGCCGCATCGGCACCCTCGACGAGGTTCCGGAAAGCTCCGGCCTCGCCGCCGGGCCCCAGCCCGGCACCTACTACAGCTTCGGGGATAATGGCAACGTGCCCACCCTTTTCCAACTCGATGACAAAGGCCGCGTGACCAAAAAAGTCGAGATTGGCGCCAAAAACAAGGACTGGGAAAGCCTCACCCGCGACCCGCAGGGAAACTACTTCATCGGCGATTGCGGCAACAACGATTCTGACCGGCGCGACCTGCGCCTGCTGCGCGTAAACCCCGCCAGCCCGCAGCAAGTGGGCAAAATCGATTTTACCTACGCCGACCAAAGCGAGTTTCCGCCCAAGAAAAAGCAGCGCAACTTCGACTGCGAGGCCTCGCTCTGGCACGACGGCCAGATTTGGCTGTTCACCAAAGACCAGCAGGAACAAACCAGCAACGTGTACACCGTGCCCGACCAGCCCGGCCAGTACACCGCCAAACGCGTGGCCAGCATCACCCTTCCCGGCCAGGTCACCGATGTGGCCCTTAGCCCCAGCGGCCACCGGCTGGTGCTGCTCGGCCGCGGCGAGCTGTTCATCCTCGACGGCAGCTCCTGGGCCGACATCCTCAAGGCCACGCCCAAACGCGTCGACCTCACCGGGGCCGGCCAGACCGAAGGCGCCGAGTTTAAAGACGAAAAAACGCTGCTCATCAGCACCGAGGAAGGCGGGCTGTACGAGTTTACGCTGCCGTAAATCAGCTCAATCTGACCCAGCAAAAGCCCCTGCCGAACTCCACTCATCGCCGAGTGTAATTCCGCAGGGGCTTTGCGTGTGGCTCAATTTCCTATCGAAAGCTTATTTCTTTTGCCCGCGGGGCTGGTTCAGGCTGGCGACGGGGCCGGCTTGCGGTTGGGTTGGTACCGGCGCCGATGAGGGGGCACCATCTTCCAGGCCCAGGTCGCGTGGGGCATAGCCGTACGGGTTCTTGGGGTCTTTGCCGGCCCGCCACAGCACCCAGGCTCCGATGAATATCAGCGGAATGCTCAGCAGTGGCCCTGGTTGAACAGGTTGCTGTCCTCAAAGGCCACCTGGTTTTCTTTCAGGAATTCGCCCAGAAACCGTTGCGTGAACAGCAGCACCACAAACAAGCCAAACAGCTGCCCGCGGGGCGTGCGCTCCTTGGTCCGGTTCCACATCGAGTACAGCAGAATGAGCAGGAACACACAGAACAGCGCTTCGTAGAGCTGCGTAGGGTGCCGCGGCACGGCCACACCCTGAATCAGGTGCTCGGTGTCGCGCGGGAAGATGAAGGCCCACGGCACGTTGGTGGGCTTGCCCACGATTTCGGAGTTCATCAGATTACCGGTGCGGATGCAGGCGCCGCCCAAGGCTACTACGATGACAATGCGGTCGAGCACCCACAGGTAATCGAACTTGTTGTTGCGCGCAAACAGCCAGCAGGCCAGCAGGATGCCAATGGTAGCGCCGTGGCTGGCCAACCCGCCCTGCCAGATGCGGAACACCACCATGGGGTCGGCCATCAGGGCATCGAAGTCATAGAACAGCATGTGGCCCAGCCGCGCGCCCACGATGGTACCGATGAGCATGTAGATGGTAATGACATCGACCCACTGCGGCGACACCTTCTCCGAGCGGTAAATGTGCGTGAGCACGAACGTGCCGATGACAAAGGGCAGCATGAAAAACAGCCCGTACCAGCGCAGGGTAATTGGCCCAAGTTGGGTACCAAACACCGACCACGGCCCAAAGGCGTGGATGATGGGGTCAACGTTCCAGTAAATGGCGGCGAGAAAAGGCAGCATGCAGCGCAGAAATGAGGTACGCCCCAAAGGTACTCAGCGCATGGGGCTTGGTGGTTTCAAACGTGAGACTGGAAATTCGGAACAGAAATATCCCAGCACCAATAAACCTAGAACGTCATGCAGAGCGCAGCGAACCGGAGGTCGGCGTAGCCAAGCATCTTTGCCACGGAAGCAAACCCAATCGTCTTTCATGCTGACGAAGGAAGCATCTTCTCACAGCTCAACGATTCGTGCTGCCCTGATAAGATGCTTCCTTCGTCAGCAT
This sequence comes from Hymenobacter humi, assembly GCF_042665855.1. Lineage (NCBI taxonomy): Bacteria > Pseudomonadati > Bacteroidota > Cytophagia > Cytophagales > Hymenobacteraceae > Hymenobacter > Hymenobacter humi. The sequence goes on from NZ_JBHTEK010000001.1 coordinate 4,298,959, forward strand.
GACAGAATTTGCGAGCGAGAGGCTTGGCTACGCCGACCTCCGGTTCAGCAAGCTCAGCATGACGCTTTACTGCAGGTCAGCAAGTCCTGCTGTTCTACCTTTCTACAACCCCGCCAACTCCTCAGCAAAGCCGCCGCTGAGGATGGGAAAGCGCAGCCAGGAGCGAGGGTCCACGTTGTAGTCGTCGAGGTGAAAGCTCGGGGCGTAGCGCTCGCGCTTCCACTGGTTGCGGCTCCAGAGCGAGTAGAAGCGGCGCACGTAGGTTTTCAGCTGCTCTTCGTCGAAACCGGTGCCCTCACCTTCGAGCATGGCCAGCACCTGTTTAGGGCTGAGGCGGTCGTAGAAGGCCAGCCGCTCGATGCGGTTGAGCAAGGTGTAGGGCATCAGGTCGCGCTCGTCGGTTTGCTTGTCTTCGAGGGGGCGCAGGCTCGGCGGTAGGCTGCAGGGCATTCACGTGGCGCAGGGCCGGGTAGCCCAACTCGGTTTCAGCCCAACGCAGCCACTTTTTCACAAAGTCCTTGTCGACGCCTGCAATGGGCGAAATGCTGCCCGCCGTGTCGCCGTCCATGGTGCAATAACCCACGCTGGCCTCCGAGCGGTTGGAGGTGGTGATAAGCAGGCAATTCTGCACGTTGGCCAGGAGCCAGATGGCGGGCGCGCGCACCCGTGCCTGAATGTTCTGCAGGGCCAGGTCGTCGGTTTTCCAGGTCAATTCCCGTTCCAGCGCGCCTTGGATTTTGCCCACGTAGCCGGCCACTTCCTCATCGATGCCCCAATGGTAGAAGCGGGCGCCGATGCTATCGGCCAGCTCTTGGGCTGAATTGAAGGTATCGTCGGAGGAATTGACGGTACCCTGGTAGGCACAGGTGAGCAGGCGGCGCACGAGCTCTTTTTGAGAATGAGGAATGAGGAATGAAGAATGAGGAATTGACTCCCCTTCGGGTGGCGCTAATTCTTCATTCTTCATTTTTAATTCTTCATTCCCCGCCGCAGGCGGGAAGCAGCCGCTGCGCCGCTTAAACTCCTCTACGCCCAGCTCCTCCACGCCCAGGCGCACCATCTCGGCCACGCCCACGGCACAAAAGCACGAATCAGCACCGCCGCTCAAACTGAGCACAAACCCGCGGCTGCGCGCCTTGCGCAAGTAGTCGAACAAGCCCAGGCTCATGGCCTGGTTCAGCTCTTTGTACTCGTCGGGCACAGCCAGCGGCACAATTTCGGCAGCCGGCGCCAGCTCAGTGCTGAAGTCCACGTCCATGTACTCCAAGTCCACTTCCTTGAAGCTCAGGAGCTGGTTGCGCAGCAGCAGATGGCCGTTGCGGGCCACCAGGATTTCGCCGTCGTAGATAATGCGGCCGGACTCATTGCCCAGCAGGTTGGCGTAGAGGTAGGTGCAGTTGAACGTGCGCGAGGCCTTCATCACCAGTGGTAGCGCACGTCGGTTTTGCTCATGGCAAAGTGGCTGGCCGACGGGTTCACAATCAAGTCGACCTTGCCCACCAGTCGGCACGCTGGCCGCACGTCGTCGGGCCGCCACGCGTCTTCGCATATCTCGAAGCCGAAGCGCACGCCGTTGTGCTCAAAAATGAGGTCGCCCAGCGGCCACTGCTCGCCCTCCCAGTCCACCGTGGTGGTTTCGCCGGCCAGCCAGGGCGTGAAAAACCGGGTTTCGTAGTGCACCCCGTCATTGGCCAGAAACTGCTTGGCCGCAAAGCCCAGAATCTGGCCGTCGCGCAACACGGCAGCCGTGTTATAGGTGCGGTGGTTGAGCCGCACGGGCAGGCCCACCACCACGCATATGCCCTGTGTCCACTGCCGCACCTGCTGCAGGTGGCCCAGCGCTGCCTCGGGCATCCAGTCGCTCAGAAACAGGTCTTCGCAGCCGTAACCACTCAGGCAGAGCTCAGGCAAACACAGCAGCTCCACGCCGTTTTCCTTGGCCAGCTCAATGGCAATGCGGATGTTGCGAAGGTTGTGCTCCCAATCGATGGGAATCTGGTTGAGGGCGGCTCCGGCGATGCGCATCAGCAGGGTTGAGTTTTGAATGTTGAGGTTTGATTGGGCGGGAAACGCCTTGCCTATATCAACGGCCAGATTGCTAACTGGTTTTTGAAGCCATTTTACTACCCGCTTTTCCCTACCGCTTCCATTCAACCCTCAAAACCCAACCCTCAACACTTCAGGCTACTCCCAGGGCCGTCAGGGCCCGGTCGGCGGCCAGCTGTTCCGCCTGTTTCTTGCTCAGGCCCATGCCGGTGGCCACCACCTCTTCATCCAGCAGCACGGTGGCCGTGAATTCCATCATGCCGCCCGGCCGGGCCTCGCCCGCAATGTCGTAGCGGAGAGTTTTGCCTTGGCGCTGCGCCCATTCCACCAGCTTGCTCTTGAAGTTGGCGGTGGTGGTGGTGAGGGTGTGCACGTCAACAAAGCCCTTCACCAGGCGCGTGAGCACGAATTTGCGAGCGGCTTTGTAGCCCAAGTCCAGGTACACGGCCCCTACCAATGCCTCCAGCGCGTTGCCATTGACGGAGCGCGAGCGAGCGGCGCGGCCCTGCCCGGCATCCAACTGCACGAGCTTGTCGAGGCCTAGCTTCAGGGCAATGCCATTCAGGCTTTCGCGGTTCACGATGCGCGAGCGCATCTCGGTCAGGAAGCCTTCCTGCTCGTAGGGATACTTTTTGAAGAGGTACTCCGCTACCACCGTGCCCAGCACGGCATCGCCGAGAAACTCCAGCCGCTCGTTGGTCAGGTGCCGCCCCATCGACGGCTGCTGCCGCACCGCCGACGAGTGCGTGAACGCCAGCCGGTACAACTTGGCGTTGGTGGGCGTCAGGCCCGTGACCGTGCTAATGGCTTGCCGGAATGCCTTATCAGAACCAAAAAAACGGGAAACGAAACCGAGCAAAATAAAAGGTGCTAACGCGTAATGAAGTATTTATTCTAAAAAGCAGAACGTCATGCTGAGCTTGCCGAAGCATCTCGCCCTCAAAACTAACTCATTCAGAAGAGTCGGTTACGCGGGCGAGATGCTTCGGCAAGCTCAGCATGACGTTCTTATAATTTCAACTGCTGGATTTAGCGTCCTACAGCTTGCGGAATATCACCGACGTGTTGTGGCCGCCAAACCCGAAGGTGTTGCTCATGGCCACGCGTACCTCGCGCGCCTGGGCCACGTTGGGCGTGAAGTTCAGCGCCTGGTTGATTTCCGGGTCGGGTGTGTTCAGGTTGATGGTGGGGGCACCAGGCTGTGGTGCATGGCCATCAGGCAGGCCACAGCCTCTACGCCACCAGCGCCGCCCAGCAGGTGGCCGGTCATGCTTTTGGTCGAGGAAATGTTGATTTTCTCGGCGAACTCGCCAAACACCTGCTCAATGGCTTTGATTTCGGCACCGTCGCCCAGCGGCGTGCTCGTGCCGTGGGTGTTGATGTAGTCCACATCGGCAGCCGTAATCTGGGCATCGCGCAGGGCGTTGTGCATCACCAGTACCACGCCGCTGCCGCTGGGGTCGGGCGCGGTGATGTGGTAAGCGTCCGACGACATCCCGCCGCCAATCAGCTCAGCATACATCTTGGCGCCGCGGGCCTTGGCGTGCTCGTACTCTTCGAGCACCAGCGCGCCCGAGCCTTCGCCCAGCACAAAACCGTCGCGGTCCTTGTCGTAGGGCCGCGAAGCCGAAGCCGGGTCGTCGTTGCGCTCGCTCATGGCCTTGAGGGCATTGAAGCCACCCACACCCGATTCGGTGATGGCCGCTTCGGAGCCGCCGGTCACCATCACGTCGGCCAGGCCGAGGCGGATGTTGTTGAAGGCGGCAATGATGGAGTCGTTCGACGAGGCGCAGGCCGACGTAGTCACGTAATTGGGCCCGCGGAAGCCGTTTTTAATCGAAATGTTGCCCGACGAGGAGTCGGCAATCATGCGCGGGATGAAAAAGGGCGAGTATCGCGGCGTGCCGTCGCCCCGCCCGAAGGCAATGCATTCTTCCTGCAGCGACTTGAGGCCGCCGATGCCGGAGCCCCAAATCACGCCCACCCGGTCCTTGTTGACCCCGCTTTCCAGCAGGCCCGAATCGGCAATGGCTTCGTCGGCCGCTACCACCCCAAACTGGGTGAAGAGGTCCATTTTGCGGTGCTCCTTGCGGTCAAAGAAATTATCGGGCTCGTAGCCTTTCACTTCGCAGGCGAAGCGGGTTTTGAACTTGGCCGGGTCGAAGCGGGTGATGGCGGCAGCGCCGCTCGTGCCCGTGCGCAGGCCCTCCCAGTAGGCCGGGGCCGTATTGCCCAGCGGCGTGATGGCCCCAAGGCCGGTAACGACAACCCGTCGGATAGACGTCATAAGCAAACGCCAATGGCGCGAAAGATGAAGCGGGATAAAACAGCAAAACCGGCCGGCGGCGAGCCGGCCGGTATGCGCAGAACTACCTGTTCATATCCGGCGAAACAAGAATGTCGGGGTAATGAGTCCGGTCAAATTGCTTGTTGCGCGCGGCGATGACAAAAATCTATTTAGCGTGCTCTTCGAGGTAGCTGATGGCCTGGCCCACGGTGCCGATGTTCTCGGCCTGGTCGTCGGGGATGCTCACGTTGAATTCCTTTTCGAACTCCATAATCAGCTCGACGGTGTCCAGCGAGTCAGCACCCAGGTCGTTGGTGAAGCTTGCTTCCGTGGTAACTTCCGAGGCTTCAACGCCCAGTTTATCAATAATAATGGCCTTTACTTTTTCTGCGATTTCAGACATTTCCGTGGGGTTTAGGGAAAACTACGGCGCAAAGTAACGAGAGAAATTGCAACTAACCCATCCTTGCTCTCCCGAATTGCGGGTACAAGATTATGGCGCCGGTGCTGGCAGTGGCCCGCCGCAGGCCGTAGCTTTGCCCTTGCCCGCCCGCCGGGTGCCTCCTTTGCGGCTGCCATGAAGACCTTCACCCTCGACGTCGATTACGAGTGCGACTTTGCCCTGTTTGGGCTGGTGAGCAGCACCCGCGACTATACCCTGGCATGGACCCTGAACCGGGCCCTGCGCCTGCGCCTCATCAAGCAGCCCGAACTGCTGCTCAACCTCCTCACCGAGGGCCGGCTCGTGTTCACGCATTACCTCCACGCTACCGAAACGCTAACGTTTCGCCTGCTGCGTAATCGCTCCATTGCGCCCTCCAATTTAAAAAAGCCGTTCTTAGCCCCCGATATCAAGGAGTACGACTACCTGTTGGCCGTGAGCAACGGCTGCGGAGACCTCGCCGACGAAGAACTGCTCCACCGCCTGACGGCCCTGGACGCCGTGCAGTACGCGTGTCAGTTCGACCCGAATAGCCTGAAGTACAAAGAGAATTTAATTTTATAACCGTACACCTAACTTCCCGAAGCAGGCCGCCTCAAGCCCAGCATCTGAGGTAGACAGCTGAGAAAACTACCGGCCCAGTTGGCTCAATTTGTCGCCTGTCGTGCTTTGAATTTTTCGTCCGAGCCTGCTGCTCGAACATCCCCTCCTCCCCAGGGAGGGGAGTTTTTTTGTCATTAATCTCCCATTGTATGGAACACCGCACTGCCTTTAATAAAACCAAAATTGTAGCCACGGTTGGCCCGGCCTCCAATACCTACGAGCGCCTGGCCGTGCTCATTCGCGAGGGCGTCGATGTATTTCGGCTCAACTTCTCGCACGGCTCCTACGAAGACCATTTGTCGGTCATCAACTCGGTGCGGCGGCTCAACAAAGACCTACGCACGTCGGTGGGCTTGCTGCAGGACTTGCAGGGCCCCAAAATCCGCCTCGGTGAGGTAGAAGGCGGCGGCGTCGAAATCAAGGCCGGCGATAAAATCAAGCTGGTGTGCGGCGAAAAGGAAATCAGCACGGCCACGCGGCTGAGCACGATTTATCTGGGCCTGGCCCGCGACGTGAAGGAAGGCGACATGATTCTCATCGACGACGGCAAAATTGAGCTGAAAGTACTGGCCACCGACCGCGATAAGGAAGTGGACGTGGAAGTTATCTACGGCGGTCTGGTGAAGCCCCGCAAGGGCATCAACCTGCCCGATTCCGAGGTATCGGCCCCGTCGATGACGGAGAAGGACATCGAAGACCTGCAGTTCGGCCTCGACAACGACGTGGACTGGGTGGCCCTGAGCTTTGCGCGCAAAGCCGACGACATTCTGTTCATCAAAAAGCTGATTGCCGATGCTGGGAAGAAAACCCGCGTCGTGGCCAAGATTGAAACGCCCGACGGCCTGCGCAACATCGACGAAATCATCGCCATCACCGACGCCGTGATGGTGGCCCGCGGCGACCTGGGCGTGGAAGTAAAAATGGAAGAGGTGCCGATGGCCCAGAAGATGATTATCGCCAAGTGCAACGCGGCCGGCAAGCCCGTTATCGTGGCCACCCAGATGATGGAAAGCATGATTACGGCCCCCGCCCCACCCGGGCCGAAACCAGCGACGTGGCCAACGCCGTGCTCGATGGCGCCGATGCCGTGATGCTCTCGGCCGAAACCGCCGTAGGCGCCTACCCGGCCGAAGTAATCCGCTCGATGGTGGGCACCATCCTGAGCGTCGAGAGCCACAGCCCTCAGCTCTTCCACAAGTGGTGGCCCATTGACCCGGCCAGCCCCAACTTCATGGCCGACAGCGTGCTTTCCGCGGCCTGCCACCTGGCTAAGAACACGGGGTCGAAAGCCATTACCGGCACCACCCACCACGGCTACACGGCCTTCCAGCTGGCCAAGTACCGCCCCAAAGCCAATATATTCATCTTCACCGATAACCGCCCCCTGCTCACCGCCCTGAGCCTGGTGTGGGGCGTGCGCAGCTTCTACTACGACCGCCTCATCAGCACGGACAGCACCGTAGCCGACATCCGCTATGTCCTGACGACTACGGGCCACCTGGAGACCGGCGACGTGTTCATCAACACCGGCTCGATGCCCATGCAGGAAAAGGGCAAAGCCAACATGGTGAAAGTGAGCGTCGCCTGACCACGGATTAGCGCGGATTTCACAGATTTTGTGGACGACTGCTACTATGCTCAAGTCCTAAGCAGGTGTAATTAAAAAAGAAAAAGGCCACTCGCTTGAGTGGCCTTTTTCTTTTTGGTAAAAGATTGCGCAGAGAATCGACTACAAAATCCGTGAAATCCGCTAAAATCCGTGCCCATCCGTGGTCCTGGACGCAAGAAGCCCTGCACGTTTCCGTGCAGGGCTTCTGTAAGGAGCGTAGAACCAGACCTTGGGGCGGCGCAGTCTGGCCCTACTAAACTCGTCTCGCACTTAGAGCGCGTTGACGAGTTTTGTCAGCTTGCTTTTGTTGTTAGCAGCTTTGTTTTTGTGGATGATGTTCTTTTTGGCCAAACGGTCCAACATCGACGACACTTTCTTCAGCAGCTCCTGAGCCGCCGTTTTATCAGTGGCTTCGCGCAGGCGCTTGATGGCCGTACGGGTGGATTTATGCTGGTAACGGTTCAACACGCGCTTGGCTTCGTTGCTGCGGATGCGTTTGAGGGCCGACTTATGGTTTGCCATGAGTTGGAATATATAGGAGCGTTATGCTTGAGTTCTGTGTTTGGGAGGGCAAAGGTACGAACCTGCTCGGTAATTTCAAACCAAGTTGGCAAAAATATTGAGGCGACCCATCTGGAGGGCGGGCACCTGCTATATCGGGCTAAAACACTTTCCGTTCTGCCGATGAAAGCAGAATCTTATTGGGTCTGTCCTTGTTTCTTATCCAGAAAAACCTGCTTGCACCGCTGCCCGGATAGGCGCTTGATTGAGCTGATTTATTTTGAGCAGACGACTTTAATAAAAGGCTGTCTGAGAGAAAACAGCGTTGCAGTAATTAGTATGCATGCCGATTATTTGCGAACTTTATAACATACCCAGCTCCCCCTCATAGCGCACCCTCCTCTTTACTATATCCGCGCCATGCCACTTGTATCCGAATCCCGCTATCACCCGCCGTTCTATCTCTTCAACGGCCATCTGCAAACCATTGTGCCCAGTTTGTGGCGTAATGTGCCGGACGTGGTCTACCAGCGCGAACGTCTGGAGCTGCCCGATGGCGATTTTCTGAATCTGGACTGGAGCCGCTTGCCCGAAACGCGGCCAACCGACGGCCTGGCCATCGTGTCGCACGGCCTGGAAGGCGACGCCTCCCGGCCCTACATGCGGGGCATGGTGCGGGCCCTCAACCGAGCCGGGCTCGATGCGCTGGCCTGGAACTACCGCAGCTGCGGCGGCGAGATGAACCGTCTGCTCCGCTCCTACCACCTCGGCGATACCGACGACCTGCATCTGGTGGTGCGCCACGCCCTGGCCACCGGCCGCTACGAGCGGGTGTACCTAGTCGGGTTCAGCGCCGGAGGCAACGTCACGCTCAAGTACCTGGGCGAAGACGTGGGCCGGGTTCCGGCGGAGGTGAAGCGGGCGGCGGTGTTTTCGGTACCCACCGATTTGCAGGCCAGTTCCGTGCACATCAGCCGCCCGCAAAACCAGGTGTACCTGCGGCGTTTCCTCAAGACGCTGCGCCTGAAGGTGCGGGCCAAAGCCGAAATGATGCCCGGGAAAGTGGACCTGGACGGCATCGATGACCTCCGCGACTTCGAGGCGTTTGACAGCCGCTACACCGCGCCCATGCACGGCTTCGACTCGGCCGATGCTTACTATAAATACGCCAGGCTCGGGCCGGTACCTGAGCGGCATCAAGGTGCCCACGCTGCTGGTGAATGCGCAAAACGACCCGTTTCTGCCGGCGTCCTGCTTTCCCCGCGACGTGGCCGCCGATTCGCCGTTTGTGTTTCTGGAAACCCCGCCGGAGGGCGGGCACGTCGGCTTTCCGGAAGGCACGCCCGATGGCGAATACTATTCGGAGCGACGGGCCGTGGAGTTTCTCACGGCTGAAGTACCCGGCTAGCCTGCTCCGCCCATCAGGGAGAGTCTTGCACTACCGCGTCCTGACGGGCAGCTATTTTGCGGCTACGAAAACCACTTTTTTGGTTTCGTAAAATTCTTCGCTGAAAAAATCACTCAGGTTGGTGACCTTGGCCTTCAAACCGGACTCGGTAATTTCTTCGGTGAGGTCGCCGCCTTTCAGGTAATACAGGCCCGAACCGGCCTGGCCCTGGGGCTTAAACCGATGGGCAACCCAGGGGTGAAAGGTGGCCAGCCGCGCCACGGCCCGGCTAACCACATAATCGTACTTGGTGCGCAGCTGCTCGGCCCGGGTTTGCTCGGCCGTGACGTTGTGCAGGCCCAGCGCGGCGGCCATAAACTGCACCGCCCGGATTTTCTTACCAATGCTGTCGACGAGGTGGAAATGCACCTCCGGGAACATGATGGCCAGGGGCAAACCCGGCAAACCGCCACCGGTGCCCACGTCGAGCACGGTGCTGCCTTTGGGGAATTTAATGACCTTGGCGATGCCCAGGGAGTGCAGCAGGTGCCGCTCCACGAAGTTGTCCATGTCGGTACGCGACACCAGGTTAATGGCTTCGTTGGTGGCCCGAAACTCGGTTTCCAGTTGCTTGAAAAGCTCAAGCTGCTGGGGCGTGAGTTCGGGGAAGTAGTGCTGCAGAAGGTTCATGGGTGCAAAGTTGCATCCTGCGGCCGCTTTCAGAGCAACCTTGAAATTATGTGTCCTCAACCCCCGGAAGTGCTTAGGCCTTCCTTTTTCCGCGTGATGCGCCATGCCGTGTACATGCCAGCTATTGCGCCAAGCACAACACCTATGCCCGAAACCACTACCGGCACTAGTATTAATGCGCCAACTGCAGCGATACCTACCAAGGTGGAAAGCGTCCCGGGGACGGCCAGCGAACCCTGAGCGGGATTGTTGGGAAGATGAGTCAACCCATAGAAGAGCAAGGCATTGGCCCCCACAAAGCCGGGCACGGAACCCAAAGCAGCCCCCAGCACATACGGCGCAGCCCGCCGAAACCGGGTAAAGAACAAAACCCCGGCCGCTGCAAGCATCGACAGCAAGAACAAAAGGAAGAATACCAGGATGAAGAAATATGGCACGGAGCGACGGTAGGGGTAGACGAATGTAGCTCCTTCAGCAAAAAAGCCCCGGCGTAGGCCAGGGCTTTTTATTATTCTTCACGCAGAATTATTAAATAATCTGCTTGGTGTGCTTCACCATGTCATAGAGCAACTCGCGGGCGCGGTGCAGCTGAGCTTTTACGGTGCCGAGCGGGGCTTTTAGCTCAGTGGCAATTTCCTCGTAGCTCAACTCGTCAAAGTAGCGCAACGACACGAGACGCTGGTATTTATCGGGCAGGCGGGCCACCACGTGGCGCATGATTTCAATTTTCTGGTTGCGCACGGCGTGCTCGGCCGGGTTCAGGTCGTTGTCGCGGAAATCAATGGTGATTTCGTCGCCGTTATCGACTTTAATGGCCGAGTCGATGGACATTGTTTTGATTTTATTCTTGCGAATAAAGTCAATGCAGTTGTTTGTGGCAATGCGAAATAACCACGTGCTGAAAGCGTACTCGGGGTTGAATTTGTGCAGGTTGCGAAATGCCTTGGCAAACGCCTCAATGGTCAGGTCTTCAGCGTCATCCTGGTTGCGCACCATCTTGAGCACCACGTGGTAAACAGGCTTCTTGTAGATGTGCATCAGCTCGGCATAGGCTTTCTCGTCGCCGTGGTCCACGGCGGCGCGAATCAGCTTAAAGTCGTGCTTGGCTTTGGCTGAAAACTGCTTTTGAATGTCTTGATTGTTTACTTCCATCGAAGGGTGCGGTTAAGGAAGAGCGAGATTCCTAAGGCCAAATATTGGGAAAAATAAACCACGTCGAGCACGGGGAGCAATCCGACGACTACAGATTGATGAAGGCGGTTGCTCAGACGGGCATAAACGGCACTCACAAACAAAGTTCGGAGGGCCCATACCACCGCCAAAGGTACCCAATTGTTTGGGGAAAATAATAGCACAAGTGTCGCCAGATAGAACAACATGTTGGCCATCACAAAGGTGCCTACCCGCAAACGGTCGCCGAATTTATATGCGCGGCCCGCCGACAAATGCCGGCGTTTTTGACGCCACCATACGGCCCAGGTGGCGGCGGGTTCGCTCAGGGTGTGCGCGGCGGGGTCGGCCACCACGGCCACGCGCTGGCCCTGGCGCACGGCGTCCTGCACCAGCAGGTCGTCGTCGCCGCTGAGCTGGCGGATGTGCGAGGCAAAACCCTTGGTGGCCGTGAAGCACTTACGCGTGTAGGCCAAATTGCGCCCCACGCCCATATAGGCCCAGCCCCGCCAGGCAAAGCTCAGGTATTGGGCGCCGGTGAGCAGGGTTTCGTAGCGAATTAATTTATTGAGGAACCCGGGGGCTTCGGCATAAGCCGAAAATCCGACCACCAAATCGGCGGGGGTGCCGCCATCATTATAGAAGCCACGCTGCAGCAGGCGCAGCCACTGGTTGCTGGCCGGAATGCAGTCGGCGTCGGTGAAAAGCAGCCGGGCGTGGCGCGTGGCTTTGATGCCAAGCGTGAGGGCGTATTTCTTGGGCGCAAAGCCGTCGGGCGTGCCCGTGACAGTGACCAGGCGCACCTTTTCGGGGTAATACTGGGTGAGCTGCTGGGCGTAGAGGTAGGTGTCGTCGTCGCTGCGGTCGTCGATGAGGACGATTTCGAAGCCGGCGGGGTAGTCCTGCTGGAGCAGCAGGGGCAGCAGGCGGCGCAGGTTGTCCAGCTCGTTGCGGGCGCAGACGACGACGGAAACCGGCTCAGAGTCGGAGCCGGGCTCATCGGCGGGCGCCTCGGGGGCGCGGCGGGCGAAGGGCCAGAAGAAATACGCGGCGTAAAAAAGCTGCACCGCCACGCACGCAAGCAACAGCCAGAAAAACGGGGACGTGGGTAAAGCTAGATGCAACGAAGGGGCGGCGTGAAGGGACCGGCAAAAGTACGGGACGCCGGGCGGGTGGGCTACCTTTGCGGCTGCTTATGACTTTTGACCTTCTCGCCCAAGACCCCGCGACCAAAGCCCGCGCCGGCCGCTTAGAAACGGCCCACGGAGCCATCGAAACGCCCATTTTTATGCCCGTGGGCACGGCAGGCACCGTGAAAGCGGTATCGCAGCAAACCCTCACGGACGATATTCAAGCCCAGATTATTCTCGGCAACACCTACCACCTATACCTGCGCCCGGGCCTCGATGTGCTCCAGGCCGCCGGTGGCCTGCACAAATTCAACGGCTGGGACCGCCCCATTCTTACCGACAGCGGCGGCTACCAGGTGTATTCGCTCAGCAACACCCGCAAAATCAAGGAAGAGGGCGTGAAATTCCGCTCGCACATCGACGGCAGCCAGCATTTGTTTTCGCCCGAGGGCGTGATGGACATTCAGCGCGTCATCGGGGCCGACATCATCATGGCCTTTGACGAGTGCACGCCCTGGCCTTGCGAGTACGACTACGCCGCCCGCTCGCTCGACATGACGCACCGCTGGCTGCAGCGCTGCATTCAGCGTTTCGACAGCACCGAAGGCCTTTATGGCTACCAGCAGGCGCTTTTCCCCATTGTGCAGGGCAGCACCTTCAAGGACCTGCGCATCAAATCGGCCGAGTTTATTGCGGCCCAGGGCCGCGAGGGCAACGCCATTGGCGGCCTGAGCGTGGGCGAGCCGGCCGAGCCTGATGTACGAAATGACGGAACTGGTTTGCGACATCCTGCCCAGGGACAAGCCCCGCTACCTGATGGGCGTGGGCACGCCGGCCAACGTCCTGGAAAACATTGCCCTGGGCGTGGACATGTTCGACTGCGTGATGCCGACCCGCAACGCCCGCAACGGCATGCTGTTTACCACGCAGGGCATCATGAACGTGACCAATAAGAAGTGGGCCACCGACTTTACGCCCATCGACCCCGAACTAGGCGGGCACGCCAGCACGTTCTACACCAAGGCTTACCTGCGTCACCTCTTTCAGTGCCAGGAAATGCTGGGCCCGCAGATTGCGTCGGCGCACAACCTGGCTTTTTACTTGTGGCTGGTAAAGGAAGCGCGCAAGCAAATCGTGGCCGGCACGTTTGGTCCTTGGAAAGACCGGATGGTGAAGCAGGTGATGACCCGGCTCTAATTATAAATGAGGAATGAGGAATGAAGAATGAGGAATTGGTAAATGCGCCGTTCTAAAATTCTTCATTCTTCATTCCTCATTCCTCATTGACTGAAGAATGAATATCCTCGACAAATACATCATCAAGAAATTTCTCGCCGCGTTTTTCTTCTCGGTGGTAATTCTCGTGTCGGTTATTTGCGTCATTGATTTCACGGAGAAAAACGACGATTTTATTCAGCACAATTTGTCGATGTCGAAAATTATTTTCGGCTATTACATTTATCTGTTTCCCTATTTCGCCAATCTTCTTTCCCCGATTACCATTTTTATTGCCGTCGTATTTGTGACGGCGCAGCTGGCGGCGCGCACCGAAATTGTGGCGATTCTGGCCAGTGGGGTGAGCTTTAAGCGGCTGATGCTGCCTTACGCCATCGGCGGCACGGTGGTGGGCCTGCTCATATTCGGGCTGATTGGCTGGGTGCTGCCGATTGGCAATAAATCGCGGGTGGCGTTTGAGCGGGCGTACATCAAACTGCCCTACCGGTTTCAGGGGCGCAACGTGCACATCAAAATTGGCCCGCGCCATTATGCGTACATGGAGAGCTACGATAACATTAATAACATCGGCTTTCACTTCGCGCTCGAAACCGTAGACGGCACCATGCTGCGCCGCCGCCTCACGGCCGATGCCATCAACTGGGATTCGACCAAGCACGTGTGGCATTTGTCGCCACGCTGGTGCGCACGTTCCGCGGCGCGCAGGACGAGACGCTCCAAACCCTGCCGGCCCGCGACACCACCCTGAACCTGTTTCCCAAGGACTTTGCCAGCACCTACCGCCTGGCCGAAACCCTGACGCTGCCCGAGCTCAACGCCTACATCAAGACCAAGATAGAGCGCGGCGCCGACGACACCCAACTGTATCTGAGCGAGAAATACGAGCGGTACTCCTACCCGTTCGCCATCGTGGTGCTCACCCTGATTGGGGTGATTCTCAGCGCTAGAAAATCGCGGGCCGGCGTGGGCGGCCAGATAGCGCTGGGGTTTGTGCTGGCGTTTGTGTTCATCATTTTCGTGATGCTCAGCCGCAACCTGGCCCAGGTGGGCAGCCTGGCGCCGCTAATAGCAGCGTGGGTGCCGAGCATGGTGTTTACCGTAATTGGGCTGGCCCTGTACCGCTTCGTGCCGAAGTAACAATGAGTGAATGAGTGGATGAATGAATGCCCAGGAAGCCATTCGCTCATCTAATCATTCACTCAACCCGCCATTCACTCATTCACTCATTCACTCCTTGTTAAAAGACTACCTCAAGCTTCATTTCATTGTGCTTCTGTGGGGCTTCACGGCCATTCTGGGCAAGCTGCTGACGGTGCCGCCGGTGGAGCTGGTGTTTTGGCGGACGCTGCTGGCCTCGGCTGGCCTGGCCCTGCTGCTGGTAGCGCGGCGGGCAGTGTGGCGCATTCCGGCGGGGCAGGTGGTGCGGCTGCTGGCCGTGGGCTCGCTGGTGGCCGCGCATTGGATTACCTTCTTTCTGGCCGCACGGCTCTCTTCGGTGAGCGTGTGCCTGGCGGGGCTGGCTACGCTGGCGCTCTGGACGTCGCTGCTCGAGCCGCTGCTGCTGTGGCGGCGGGTGCGCGGCTACGAAGTGGGGCTGGGCGTTATCACCATGGTGGGCCTGTACCTGGTGAGCCAGGCCGAGCTCGACCAATTATTGGGCCTGGGTGTAGCGGTGCTTTCGGCCGGGCTTTCGGCCCTGTTCAGCGTCCTGAATTCTAAGCTGATTAAGACGCACCCGCCGCTACGGCTCACGTTTTACGAGATGCTGGGGGCGTGCCTGAGCATAGCTCTTTTCTTCCCCATCTACAGCCACTTTTTCACGCAGGGCGAGGGGCTGCAGCTCGCCTGGCACGGCTACGACTGGCTGTGGCTGGGTTTGCTGGCCGGCGTGTGCACGGTGTACGCCTTTTCGACCTCGGTGGAGCTGATGAAGCGCCTTTCGCCCTTCGCCGTGAACCTGACCACCAACCTCGAGCCGGTGTACGGCATTGGGCTGGCGGTGCTGGTGTTTGGCAGCAAAGAGCGCATGGCCACGGGCTTTTACCTGGGCACGCTGCTCATCGTGTTCAGCGTACTCATTCACCCATTGGTGGCGCGGCTCATGAAGGACAAAAACCCCGAGCACACCCCATCTATTCCGGTTTAGAGCCGGCCCTTCCACACCGTGAACTCGGCCGGCCACTGCATGGTGCGGGGCTCGCGGTCGGGCCACAGACCATACACGGCCGAGCCCGAACCCGAGAGACTGGCATATGCGGCGCCGGCCGCATAGAGCCGTTGCTTGATGTCGGCCAGGACCGGATACTTGGGGGCCAGCGCCCGCTCAAAATCGTTGTGGATGGTCTCGCGCCAGGTTTCCAGCGGCTGGGCCACGGCGGCCCGCAAGGCCTGCGCGGGCGGCTGCGGCGTGATGCGCGCAAACGCCTCGGGCGTGCTGATGTGCAGGTCGGGGTACACCACCACGCACCCGGCCCCGGCTACATTCAGCTCAATTTCTTCGAATACGTCGCCGCGGCCGGTGGCCAGCACGGGCTTGTTTCGAATGAAGAACGCGCAGTCGGAGCCCAGGCGGCGGGCGTAGGCCTCCAGCGCTTCGATGGGAATATTCAGGCTAAAAAGGTCGTTGGCGGCCTTCAGGGCGAAGGCGGCATCGGCCGAGCCGCCGCCGAGGCCGGCCCCGATGGGCACTATTTTATGCAGAAAAATCTGGGCGGACGGCAGCTGGGGGAAGTCGGCCTGCAGCAGCTCGTAGGCCCGCACGCAAAGGTTGGTAGCGGGGTCGCCGGGAATGGGGCGGCCGGTGAGGGTGAGGCTCGTGGCTTGGCCGTCTTCGGAAGGCAGAATTTCCAGCGCATCGGTCCAGGGCAGCGGCACAAACACTGATTCCAGGTTGTGGAAGCCATCGGGCCGGCGTTCGGTGATGTAGAGGCCGAGGTTGAGCTTGGCGTTGGGGAAAACGAGCATTTTGGTTAGGGTTGAGTTTTGAGGGTTGAATGTTGAGTTAATTCTGGACGCCTCAACATTCAACCCGCAAGCCACGATAATAACAGCAAAGTACCGAGTCCTACCTTTGTTTATGCCTGCGGCACCTCAACATTCAACCCTCAAAACTCAGAACTCCTTCTACGTCCGCCACGGCAAGCGCCTGCTCGACGTAGCCATTGCCCTGCCGCTGCTGGTGCTCACGCTGCCCTTGCTGGCCGGCGCGGCTGCGCTGGCTGCCGCCCAGAACCGCGGCCGGGTGCTGTTCCGGCAGCTGCGGCCGGGCTGGCACGGGCGCCTGTTTCTGCTGTATAAGATTCAAACCATGACCGAGGCACGCGATGCCGCCGGCCACCTCCTGCCCGATGCCGCGCGCCTGCCCGCCCTGGGCCGCTGGCTGCGCGCCACCTCGCTCGACGAGCTGCCCCAGCTCTGGAACATCCTGCGCGGCGACCTGAGCCTGGTGGGCCCGCGCCCGCTGCTGCCCGAGTACCTGCCGCTGTACTCCCCCACGCAGGCCCGCCGCCACGAGGTGCGCCCCGGCCTCACGGGCTGGGCACAAGTGAACGGGCGCAACGCCATTTCCTGGGAAGAAAAGTTTGCCTACGACGTGTGGTACGTCGACAACGTATCGTGGCAGCTGGATATGAGCATCTTGTGGCGCACGGCCGGCCGGGTGCTGCGCGGAACCGGCGTGCAGGCAACCGGCCAGGCAACCACCGTGGCCTTCCGGGGCACTCCTCCCCTTCCGTTTCCTAGTAGATTGCCGCATGACCACGTTGTTTTTCCCGGAATACGAAGACGCCGAGCCCGGCGCGCCGCTTGCGATATTCGGAGCCGGTGGCCTGGGCCGTGAAGTCCTGCTGCTGCTGCGCCAGCTCAACGCCACGCACCCCACCTGGGAAGTGCGCGGCTTCTACGACGACCAGGCCCCGGCCACGCCCACCGTGGCCGGCCTCCCCTACCTGGGCACCAGCGCCGACCTCAACGCCACTGCCGAACCCCTGGCCGTAGCCGTGGCAGTGGGCAGCCCCGCTGGCCGCGCCGCCGTGGTCTCCCGGCTCACGTCGGGGCAATTGTCGTTTCCGGCGCTGGTGCACCCGGGCGTGGCATTGGCGCCGCACCAGCGCATTGTGCTGGGTGAAGGCAGCATCGTGCAGCAGGGCTGTATTCTGACGTGCGATATCACATTGGGCCGCTTTGTGCTGCTCAACCTGGGGTGCACTGTGGGGCACGATGCGGTGCTCGGCGACTTTGCCTCGCTGATGCCGCACGCCAACGTGAGCGGCGCAGCCCAACCGGCGCCGGCACCTACCTGGGCACCAATGCGACCGTGATTCAGGGCGTGCACATTGGGGAAAATACGGTGCTGGGGGCGGGCGCCGTGGCCGTGCGCAACCTGCCCGCCAACGTAACCGCCGTGGGCGTGCCCGCCCGGGAACTACGGATGAGAAGCGAAGAATAAAGCCTTCGCGAGCCCTCAAACCCCTTCTTCTTTCAGAATTCTTCGTTAAGCGAAGCCTAATGCATAGCCAAGACCACGACCGCCTGTTTCTTTCCCCGCCCCACCTCGGCCGGCACGAGCTGAACTATGTGCACAAAGCCATCGAGGATAACTGGGTAGCGCCGGCGGGGCCAAATTTGACGGGCTTCGAGGCGGACATCTGCCAGGCCACCGGCGCCAGGCATTGCGTGGCTTTGTCGTCGGGCACGGCGGCCATTCATCTGGGGCTGATTTTGCTGGGCGTGGGCCCCGGCGACGAAGTGCTGTGCCCCTCGTTCACCTTCGTGGCCACGGCCAACCCCATCCTGTACCTGGGCGCCACGCCCGTCTTCGTCGACAGCGAAGCTGACACTTGGAACCTGTGCCCCCAGCGCCTGCGCGAAGCCATTACCGACCGCATTGCCAAAGGCAAAAAGCCGAAGGTGCTGCTGCTGGTGCACCTCTACGGCATGCCCGCCCGCCTGCCCGAGATTCTCGCCATCGCGGCTGAGTACGAGCTGCCCATTCTCGAAGACGCCGCCGAGGCCCTGGGCTCCTGCTTCGACAAGCAGCCGCTGGGCAGCTTCGGCACGGTGGGCGTGTTCTCTTTCAACGGCAACAAAATCCTGACCACCAGCGGCGGCGGCGCCCTGGTGACCAACGATGCCGCCTTGGCCCAAAAGCGCGTTTTCTGGCCACCCAGGCCAAGGACGACGCGCCCCACTACCAGCATTCGGAAGTGGGCTACAACTACCGGCTCAGCAACATTCTGGCGGGCATCGGCCGCGGCCAGATGGAGCTGCTGGACGAGCGGGTGAAGCGCCGGCGCGAAATCTTCGCCTGGTACCAGCAGCATTTGGCTCAACTGCCCGGCCTCACCGTAGCCCTGGCGCCCGAGCCCGCCGGCAGCCGCTCCAACCGCTGGCTTACCACCATCCTGCTGAGCCAAACCGACCCGGAGGACGGCCCGGGCCAATCCAGAGTAACGCCCGAAACCGTGCGCCGGCAGCTCGAAACCCACAACATCGAAAGCCGGCCGCTCTGGAAGCCCCTGCACCTGCAGCCGCTGTTCCAAGGGGCCCCAATGTACGGCGGGGACGTGTGCGCCGACTTGTTTGCCCGCGGCCTGTGCCTGCCCAGTGGCACGGCCATGACCGATGCCGACCTGCGCCGCGTGGCCGAGGCCCTAGCCGAATGCTTCTAGCTACAGAATCAGTCCGGTAGCCGGTAGGAGTCGGCTACGATGTCGTTGGCGGCGGTTTTACGTGCGTCGGCCGGGCTGTCGAAGACGATGAGGATGTGCTGGTCGTCGAGCAAGGCCATGCCCTCGGCCCGGTCCCGGCCGGCGGTGGGGCCGTGGCCGTGGGGCACATCGAAGATGCGCTGCATTTCCTCCGCGGGCACGAGGCTGTCGGTGGCTTGCCGCGTAGCATTGGCCCACCGGTACACCGCGATGGTGCCGTCGAGGTCCATGGTGGGGCCGGCCAGCAGCAGGATGTCGTGGCCGCGCTGGCGCAGCTCGCGCAGGCCCATGCCGCCCAGGTCCAGAAAGTGCTTTTGTAGTAGGTCTCGGTGGCGCCCTCTATTTTGCCCAGCCGCAGGCGGCCGTGCTTGTCTTCTTCCGGCAGGAGCTCCAGCACCACGGCCCACCCACGCAGCACAGGGCCGCGCAGCCCCACAAATACCTGCCCTTCTTCGTTCACCGCCAGCCCTTCGATGTCCAGGCCATTGTCTTTGCCGGGAATGTTCACGAAAGGCTTCAGGTGAGAGTCGTGGGCCAATAAGTCGAGCAGGCTCGTTGGTTTCGCCGTTGCCGTGGAGCTGGGCCGCGCGCAGCGTGTGGCCGGCTTTGGTGGGGTGCGGTGCAGTTTTGTGGAGCTCGTAGTCACCAGTCTTCTCGTTCAGCAGCAACGGAATGCGCGCCAGCAGGTAGCGGTTGGGGTCGGAGGAAGTTTTCGCCAGCTTCTTGATTTGCTTGGAGACGTCGCCGTGCTGGTCGTCGGGCTGCTTGCGCTTGAGGCTGTGCGAGCCCACCACCCAGAGGTAGTGCCCGGCCTCGCCCATGCCTTCAATGTCAATTTCGACTTCTTCATCGGCCGGCAAATCCAGCAGCTCGGTGAGCTGGAAAGAGCAATGCTGCCCGAACTCGTGGGGGCCCGTGCGGCGCAGGCGCTCTACGGTGGTGCGCTCATCGCAGCTCAACCACAGGTTTTCGCCGGTGAGCAAGGCCGTTGATAAGCCGTCGCGCACGTGCTTTTTGTCGGCATTCAGGCTGAGCTTGGAGTTGAAATGAAGCGTGTAGGGCTGGCGGCGCATGGTCGGTTAGGCAAATAAGAACGGACTATGCGCACAACGGTTCTGCTGCCAGGAAGTTGGGCTGGGGCTGCTTTCAGTTAGCCAGAGCTTCCGGCGCAGTCCAGGGCCGCACCCGCGCTTGCAGCAGATAGGTCGCCACGCCCAGCGCCACCACCGCCGTGAGCCCAAAAGTGGCTACCGGCCCGCGCCACTGCCAGAGCAGGCCCGCCAGCGTGCTCGCGCCCAGGGCCGCCAGGCTACTCAGCCCCGCAAGTGTGCCCAAGGCGGCGCCGGTATCCGGCTTGGCGCAAAGCGTGCTCACCCAGGCCTTGCCCACGCCCTCGGTAGCCGCCGCATACAGGCCATACAGCACGAACAGGGCCCCAAACTGCCACAGGCTCGTGTACCAGTGCCACGCCGCCGTACACCCCGGCAAACACCACGAATCCGGCCACCAGCAGGCGCCGCGGACCAAGGCGGTCGGCCAGGTGGCCCAGGGGCCAGGCGCTGAGCACGTAGCTCACGTTGTAGAGGATGTAGAGGCCAATCACCGCCGTGGCCGACACCCCGCGCTCGCGGGCCAGCAGCAGCAAAAACGCATCGGAGCTATTGAACAGGGCAAACGCCAGCAAGGCCCCCACCACGCGCCGGTACGAAGGCGTGGCCTCGCGCCAGTAGCGAAACGACGCCCAAAACGGCACCACCGGCCGCCCTGAGGGCACCGCCCGCCGCTCGCGCAGCGCAAACGCGATGAGCACGGCCACCACGCCCGGAACGAATGCCCACAAAAACAACGGCCGGAACTGCCCGGGGTGCGCATCCAGCCACAGCAACGCCGCCAGCGGCCCCAGCACCGCGCCCAGCGTGTCCATAGACCGGTGAAAGCCGAACACCTTGCCCCGGTCTTCGGGGGTGGTTTCATCGGCGAGCAGGGCGTCGCGGGCGCCGGTGCGCAGGCCTTTGCCCAGCCGGTCGAGGGTGCGGGCCAGCAGCACCCACACCGGCGTGGCCAATACCGCCAGCAGAGGCTTCGAGATGGCACTCAGCCCATAGCCCGCCCGCACAAAGGGCACCCGCTGGCCCAACCGGTCCGACCATTGCCCAAAGTAGCCTTTGCTCAGGCCCGCCACCGCTTCGGCTACGCCTTCGAGCAGCCCAATGAAGAACACCGAAAAGCCGATGGACTGCAGGTACAGCGGCATCACTGGGTATAGCATCTCGCTGGCCACGTCGGTGAACAGGCTGATGAGTGAGAGCAGCCAGACGGCGCGGGTGAGGTAGCGGAAGCGTCCCATTGGTATCGTGCCTTGATGGTGTGTTGAGCCAAACTTCGCGGCCTGGCTTTAGCTCAGTTTTAGCTCAACGCGTGCGCCAAATCGGCCAGCAGCTCTTCCACTGGCTCAATGCCCACGCTAAGCCGCACCAGCCCCACTGTGATGCCCAACTCGGCGCGCTGCTCATCGGTGAGGGCCCGGTGCGAGGTGTACAGCGGGTGGGAGCACGACGAATCGACGCCTGCCAGCGAGGGCGCAAACGGAAACCGCTCCGACCGCTGCATGAAGCGGTTGACTACCGCGGCATCGTCGGGCAGCCGGAACGAGAGCATGCCACTGAACAGCCCGTGTCCCTGCATGGTCGCTAATCCGTGCTGCGGGTGCGTGAGCAAGCCGGGGTAGTATACGGCCTCCACGGCGGGGTGCACCTCCAGAAACTCGGCTACCTGCTGGGCATTGTGGCTATGCGCGGCCACCCGCAGGCGCATGGTTTTCATGCCGCGTACGCTCAGCCAGCTTTCCATGGGGCTCAAAGTCAGGCCGAACACGATGCCTATCTGGCGCAGTCGGGCCGCATCCTCGGCGGCGCGGGCCACCACGGCCCCGGCCGTTACGTCGGAGTGGCCGGCGAGGTACTTGGTCACGCTGTGCAGTACGAGGTCGGCGCCGTAGGTTAGCGGCTTGGTGAGCACGGGCGTCGCAAACGTGTTGTCGACCACCAGTTTCAAGCCATGCCGGTGGCATTCGGTGGCCATGGCGCGCAGGTCCACCACGCGCAGCAATGGGTTGCTCATCGTTTCGCAGAGCAGCAGCTTGGTGGTGGCTTGCACGTACGGCGCCAGGCTCGTACAGCTCCTCAAACGGCACGTAGCTCACCGTGATGCCCAGCCGCGACAGCTCCAGGTTGAGTAGGGCTGCCGAGCCGCCGTAGATGTCGGCGGCGCACAGCACGTGGTCGCCGGCCTGGCAGTAGGTCATCAGCGCCGCGAAGATGGCCGCCATGCCCGAGCCGGTGGCTACTGAGCCAGCCCCACCTTCCCAGCGGTTCACGGCCGCGGCCAGGCTCGTCGCTGTTGGGGTTGCCGTTGCGCGAGTACAGGTAGCGGCTGCCGGGCTCGTCGAAGTACTGCTGCACGGCGTCCAGGTCTTCAAATTTGAAAACGGACGTTTGGTAGATAGGTGTGATTTTGGGCTGAATAAGCGTCGATTTCATGGGAGCCGCGGGTGGGAATGTTCCGCAAATGTCGGCAACAGCGCCCAGCTTCTTTGCTATACCGCGCCCTCGCGTCCCCGCCGGTTTTCGCGGCGGAATACTTTCATCAACACCAGGAAATAAGACACGATGAGCGGCCCCACCACCAGGCCGATGATGCCGAAAATCTCCACCCCCATCACCAGTCCCACCAGCGTCACCACCGGGTGAATATCGCCCATGCGCTTGGCCAGCAAGATGCGCAGCAGGTTATCCACGTTGATGATTATCACGAAGCCCACTACCAGAATGCCAATGCCCTGGGTGTTGGCGCCCTGCGAAAACTGGTACAGCGCCGCCGGGCCCCACACCAGGGGCGTGCCCAGCACCGGTAGAAAGGCCATGAAAAAAGCCACTACGGTCCAGAACAAGGGGTCGGGTACTTTAAAAATCCACAGGGTAAGGCCCGTCAGAATGGCTTGCACCATCGCCACCAGCACCTGCCCCAGCACGTTGGCATTCACGTTGTTTTTCAACGATTCGCCCAGCTCCTGCAGCGTCTCATTTCGGAACGGCAGGTAGCGGTGCAAGCCCCGCAGAAAGCTGTCTTCCTGCATAAACATGTAGTACATGGAGAACAGCATCAGGCCCACTATCACCAGAAAATTGAGCGCGCTGCCGGCCAATGTGGGCACCCAGCGGCTCACCTGCACGGCGCCCTGCTGCAGCAGCTGCCGCACGTTTTGCTGTTCGGTAATCTGGTAGCCGGTGGCCCGCTCCAAGCGGTGAATCACGTCGAGTATCCGGTCGGGCTGCCGGGCAAAGGCAATTACTCGGTCAATGAGCAAAGAGCTCAGCGCGTAAAACGGGATAACGAGCACCACCACCGTTACGAGCAGAATAAATACCGTGACCAGCCGCCGGTTCCACTTGCGGTGGTGGGCCAGCGCCACCCACCACGGCCGAAACGCGACAAACAAAATTCCCGCCGCCAGAAATGCCCCCAGGTAGCTGGCTAGCCCAAACACCGCCAGCCCCGCCAAACCCAGCAGCGTGGCAATGAGCAGCACGTGCCGCTGGTGGGGCGTGTAGATGTTTTCAATCGATTCGATAGGCGTAGATGAATCCGACATGGCGTGCAGTTAGAACAGCAAAATTCTCGTGCTATATACGCCACCAGCATTATTTTGCCGGACGTGTATAAAAAAGCCGCTCCTGTCGAACAGGAGCGGCTTTTCTATAGCCAGATGAATTAGCAATCTGAAGATTAGACCACTGCGCCTTCGGCCAGCACAATTACATTATTGCGCAGCACCTCTACCACGCCGCCTTCGATGCGGATGGCTTCGCGGCCGGTGGCACTGGTCAGCATGACCTCGCCGGCGCGCAGGGCGGCAATCAGCGGGGCGTGGTTGTTCAGCACTTCAAACGAACCATCGGCCCCCGGAAATTGGGCCGCCGTCACTTCGCCTTCGAATACCTTGCGGTCGGGGGTGATGATTTCTAAATGCATTTTTTAGCTGTTAGCTTTCAGCTGTTAGCCACTAGCTTTTTCTGCGCCCATCTTTCGAAAAGCTAACAGCTAACAGCTAATGGCTAACAGCTAAAGAAATTATTTGGCTTCGGCAATCAGCTTCTCGCCCTTGGCTACCGCATCCTCAATGGTACCCACCAGGTTGAAGGCCGCCTCGGGGAGGTGGTCGTACTTGCCGTCGATGATTTCGTTGAAGCCGCGGATGGTGTCCTTGATGTCAACCAGCACGCCTTGCAGGCCGGTGAACTGCTCAGCCACGAAGAAGGGCTGCGACAGGAAGCGCTGCACGCGACGGGCGCGGTTCACAACCTGCTTGTCTTCCTCCGAGAGTTCGTCCATACCCAGGATGGCGATGATGTCCTGCAGTTCCTTGTAGCGCTGCAGAATCTCCTTCACGCGCTGGGCGGTGTTGTAGTGCTCGTTGCCGATTACGTCGGCCGACAGGATGCGCGAGGTCGAGTCCAGCGGGTCTACGGCGGGGTAGATGCCCAGGCTCGGCAATTTTGCGGCTCAGTACCGTGGTGGCGTCCAAGTGAGCAAAGGTGTTAGCCGGAGCCGGGTCAGTCAAGTCGTCGGCCGGCACATACACGGCCTGTACCGAGGTGATGGAACCGCGCTTGGTCGAGGTAATACGCTCCTGCATGGCACCCATCTCGGTGGCCAGCGTGGGCTGGTAACC
Organism: Hymenobacter humi; assembly: GCF_042665855.1. Classification (NCBI taxonomy): domain Bacteria; kingdom Pseudomonadati; phylum Bacteroidota; class Cytophagia; order Cytophagales; family Hymenobacteraceae; genus Hymenobacter; species Hymenobacter humi. The sequence goes on from NZ_JBHTEK010000001.1 coordinate 4,323,499, forward strand.
TACGGCCGAAGGCATCCGGCCCAACAGAGCCGATACTTCCGAACCCGCCTGCGTGAAGCGGAAGATGTTGTCGATGAAGAACAGGATGTCGCGGCCCGAACCGGTGCCGTCGCCGTCGCGGAAGCTTTCGGCAATGGTCAGACCCGACAGGGCCACGCGGGCGCGGGCTCCGGGGGCTCGTTCATCTGGCCGAACACCAGGGTGGCCTGCGACTTCAGCAGGCTCGTTCTGGTCCACTTTCGACAGGTCCCAGCCACCGGCTTCCATCGAGTGCTTGAACTCCTCGCCGTAGAGAATGATGTTGGATTCGATGAATTCGCGCAGCAAGTCGTTGCCCTCGCGGGTACGCTCGCCCACGCCGGCAAACACCGACAGGCCTTCGTAGGCCTTGGCCACGTTGTTCACCAGCTCCATGATGAGTACGGTTTTGCCCACGCCGGCACCGCCGAACAGACCAATTTTACCGCCCTTCACATAAGGAGCCAGCAAGTCGATTACCTTGATGCCGGTGTACAGGATTTCCGACGACGTTGCCAGGTCCTCAAAGGCTGGCGGCAGGCGGTGAATGGGCAGCGGGCCGTCCGACTTCGGCTGGGGAATGCCGTCGATGGCTTGGCCGATTACGTTGAACAGGCGGCCTTTCACGCCTTCGCCGGTGGGCATCGACATGGGGGCGCCCAGGTCGCGCACGATGGCGCCACGGGTCAGGCCTTCGGTCGAGTCCATGGCAATGGTCCGAACCCGGTCCTCGCCCAAGTGCTGCTGGCATTCCAACACCACCACTTGGCCGTTGTCTTTGGTGACTTCGAGCGCGTCGAGGATGTTGGGCAGCTTCGTGTTTGCACCCGCGAAGCTCACGTCCACTACGGGGCCGATGACCTGGGTGATTTTGCCGGTATTCGCCATTGCGTTGTATTTATAATGAAGATGCTGCGTTTTTCAGGCCGCAAAATTACGGCAGAAGCACGGCTTTTCCAACCCTATGGGTGACAAGACCGGGCTTTTGGCTTGTACGGCAATTCACGGGCTTTAAGGGGTGAAAATCAGGCCACAATGGGCATTTAGCCATTTTGCCTCCCCGACCGGAGTGATTTTCCTCAAAAAATTTTCGATAAAAACTTGCCTCGAATTTTTCCGGTAGTACATTTGCACTCCCAAACGGCACGTAGCCCACTGGGAAATTGTCCGATGGTGTAACTGGCAACACGCTTGATTTTGATTCAAGAAAGTCCAGGTTCGAGCCTGGTCGGACAACGACAAAGCTCGAGTAAACGCAAGGCGCTGGCTTCTCCAATATCCGGAGTGGTCAGCGCCTTTCGCTTTTTCCACCCGGCCGTTTTGGCCGTTGTGGCGGCCCGAGCCGGCTGCGCATCAACTCATTATTTCAGCACCTTCCCCAATGAAACAGGTCAAAATATTCGCCGGCAGTGCGTCCCGCGCGCTCGCCGAAAATATTGCTGCCGCCTACGGCACCTCCCTTGGCGAGCTTACGCTCCAGCGTTTTGCCGATAGCGAAATGGGGCCCAGCTTCGACGAGAGCGTGCGCGGCTGTGAAGTATTTCTCATCCAAAGCACGTTTCCACCATCCGAGCACCTCATGGAGCTGATGCTGATGGTGGACGCCTGCAAGCGCGCCTCCGCCCACAAAGTCAACATCGTGATGCCCTACATGGGCTATGCCCGCCAAGACCGCAAAGACAAGCCGCGGGTGAGCATCGGGGCCAAAGTGGTAGCCAACATTATTCAAAGCGTGGGCACCGACCGGATGATGACCTGCGACCTGCACGCTGGCCAAATCCAGGGCTTCTTTGATATTCCCGTCGACCACCTGGACGGCGCCACCGTCACGGCGCCCTACATCAAGTCGCTCAACCTGGAAAACCTGATTTTTGCCTCGCCCGACGTGGGCGGTGTGGTGCGTACCCGCGCTTTCGCCAAGAAATTCGGGGCTGAGATTGTGGTCTGCGATAAGATGCGCCTGCGGGCCAACGAAATTGCCTCCATGCAGGTGATTGGCGACGTGAAGGGCATGGACGTGGTGTTTGTGGACGATATGGTGGACACGGCCGGCACCATCTGCAAAGCCGCCGAACTGGTGATGGAACGCGGTGCCAAATCCGTCCGCGCCGTGGTGACGCACCCGCTGCTGAGCGGCCCCGCCCACGAACGAATTCGCAACAGCGTGCTCACCGAGCTGATTACGACCGACACCATTCCGCTTCGCCAAGAGAACGAGAAAATCCACGTCATTACGCTGGCGCCGCTTTTTGCGCAGGCCATCCGGAACGTGGTAACCCACGAAAGCATCAGGCTCGCTGTTTGTGTAAGTTAAATCGGACGTGAAGGAATTGCTTAGGCACGTAAAAGCCAGCTCAACTTCGGTTGAGCTGGCTTTTTTATGGCTTATAATGGAGTAATAGCCCTAGGGCGTCACCGTGGCTTTTGGTAGCACTTCTACGTCCAGGTAGCTGTCGCCGAAGACGGTGTGGGTGGCTTTAACATAGTCGCTTTCGTTGGCCTTGTAGGGATTGGGTACGAAGGTCTGCGGGTTGCGGGCAATGAACGGAAACCAGGTGCTTTGCACCTGCACCATAATGCGGTGGCCTTTCTTGAAGGTGTGCAGCACGTCCTGCAGGCGGAAATCTACGGCGGTTTTTTGGTTGGGCACCGTGGCCTCGGGCTTCTCAAAGCTGTTGCGAAAACGGGCGGGCATTACTTCGGAGCGCACCATCTGCTGATAATTGCTCAGGATGATGTTTTTGTTGGGCATGTTGGCGTGGTTTGCTTCGTCGGGCGGGTACACATCGATGAGCTTCACTACCCAGTCGGCATCGGTGCCGGTGGTGGCCACCTGGAGCTTGGCCATGATTTCACCGCCCAGCGTCACGTCGTTGGCCAGCACCTCGGATTGGTACACCAGCACGTCGGGCCGGCGCCCCGCGAAGCGCTGGTCCTCGCTCATGTAGTTGAAGGGCGTGAAGCCCATGGTGGTGGTCAGGTCTTCGGTGTAGGGCACCGGCTTCAGAGGGTCGCTGAGGAAGCTCAAGGTGCCCGGCGTGGCGGCCGGCTGCTGGTCCAGCTTGCCATTGGCGCTCAGGTACAGCTTTTGGTGGGTAGCGGCAGGCGTGGGCCATTTGTCAAACGTTTCCCACTGCTTTTTGCCGGTATCGAAAAGGTAGGCTTCGGGTAAGCCCGTGTTTTTATCGCCCGAGCCTTTCAGAAAGTGCGCGAAGAATCTGGCTTCGATGTTTCGCTGGTAGAACGTGGCAATGCTGTCGCCGAAATACACGTTGCTATGCAGGGTATGCCCGGTCTCGCGCGACCAGCGGCCGTGCCCAAACGGTCCCATCACCAACGTGTTGTAGGTGCCGGGGCTTTTCTTCTCGATGGTTTTGTAAATGGTGAGCGGGCCGCGCAGGTCCTCGGCGTCGAACCAGCCGCCCACGGTCATCACGGCGGGCTTCACGCCGGTGGTGTAGTGCGTGGGCAGGGCGCGCTTCTGCCAAAACTCGTCGTAATTGGGGTGGTTGACGGTTTCCTGCCAGAAGAAATTGTTGGCGTAGTACTTATCGGCATTCTTGAGCGGCCCCAGGTCTAGCAGAAACTGGTAGCCGTCCTTGGTGCCGGCGTTGATGAAACTAGACTGGTACCAGGGCTTGCTGGTGGTGTCCTGCTTCTGCACCCCAAACACGGGATACGTGTAGATGTACGACTCCAGAAACGCGCCGTTGTGGTGGAAATCGTCGAAGAAAAAGTCCGACACCGGGGCTTGCGGCGAAGACGCCTTCAGGGCCGGATGGTTGGACAAGATGCCCGTGGCGGCGTAAAAGCCGGGGTAAGAAATGCCCCACTGCCCTACCCGGCCGTTGTTGTTGGCCGCTTTTTTCACCAGCCAGTCTATCGTATCGTAGGTGTCGGAAACTTCGTCGACGTCCTTTTTACCTTTTTCTTGTCGATGACCGGCGTCATGTTGGTCCAAGTGCCTTGGCTCTTCCAGCGGCCCCGCACGTCCTGATACACAAAAATGTACCCCTGCTTCATCATCGTTTCGGACGGGCCGAGGCGCTCGGGGTACGCGTTGGGGCCATACGGGGCCACGCTGTAGCACGTGCGCTGCATCATAATGGGGTATTTCTTCCCAGTGCCGGCGTCCTTAGGCGTGTAGATGGCGGTGAACAGCTTGGTGCCGTCGCGCATGGTCACGTACAATTCCTGTTTGCTGTAGTGCTCCCGCGCATAGCTGGCGGAAGCGGGCGTGGTTTGGGCCCACGAGCAAGGGCCACCAAGCAACAGTAGCCAGCCGAGAAGTAAGAATTTTGTCATGGTAAGAGATTATGAGTAAGCATGAACTGCGGCTCAAGTTACTGGCAATGCACGCCACCTTCACCATCAGGGGTTGGCGCAGGCTGCGCATAATATAGAATCGGCGTTAGTAAATCCCCCCGACAGTCCTTACCTTTGCGGCCCGTTTTGAGCTGATATTCAGCTTGAGCGGCGCTAATTATTTCTTTTTCCAAAAACCACTTTTATGAAAAGCCTCGAGATTGTAGGGTTTAAAAGAGCGAATCTCGGTAAAACGGACGCCAAGGCATTGCGCCTCGACGCTCAAGTACCGTGCGTGTTGTATGGCGGCAAGGACACCGTGCACTTCTCTGTGCCCGCTATCCTGTTCCGCGAGTTGTTGTACACGCCTGAGGCACACATCGTGGACCTGAACGTGGAAGGCACCCTGTACAAAGCCATCGTGCAGGACGCCCAGTTTCACCCCGTGAACGAAATGCTCCTCCACGTTGACTTCCTGGAGCTGGAAGAAGGCAAAGAGGTAAAGATGGACATCCCCGTGAAGTACATCGGCGTTTCGCCGGGCGTATTGGCCGGTGGTAAGCTGGTGAGCAAGCTGCGCAAAGTGCGCGTGCGCGCTACCATGGACAACCTCCCCGACTACGTGGAAGTGAACATCAGCGGCATGGAACTCGGCAAATCCATCAAGGTGGGTGCCGTAGAACCCAAAGACTACACCATCCTGACCAGCGCGGAGGCTCCCATCGCCACCATCACCATCCCGCGTGCCCTGAAAGGCGAACTGGCTGCTGGCAAGTAAGACCACGGATTAGCGCGGATTTCACGGATTTTGTGAACGACGCTATTTCCACCAAAAAAGCCGCTCTGCAAGGAGCGGCTTTTTTGCGCGCTGTAATTTTGACTGCGCTACCTGCTCGTAGCCCCTACACTACCTATTCGTGGCCTCTACAAAAGAATCGGCTACAAAATCCGTATAAATCCGAAAAATCAGTGGTTAAGATTCTGGTTCTTTGCCTGGGCAACATCGGCCCCGAATACGCCGACACGCGCCACAACATTGGCTTCATGGTAGGCGACTACCTCGCCGCCAAATTCGACGCGCCCCGCTTCGAAATAGGTCGCCACGCTTTCGTGACCGAGTTCAAGCACAAAGGCCACGCCTACACGCTCGTGAAGCCCACCACCTACATGAACCTGAGCGGCAAAGCGGCAGCCCACTGGCTGGCCACGCTCAAAGTTCCGGCAGAAAACATGCTGGTGGTGACCGATGACCTTGCCCTGCCGTTTGGCAAACTCCGCCTGAAAGGCCAGGGCTCGGCCGGCGGCCACAACGGGCTTAAGGACATTCAGGCCACGCTCGGGACAGATGTTTACGCCCGACTGCGGTTTGGAGTCGATGCCAATTTCCCCAAAGGCCGGCAGGTGGATTACGTGTTGAATCCGTTTTCGGCAGATGAATTAATTGAGTTGCCGACGCGCATTGAGAAAGCAGCCGATGCTGTTTTAGCCTTCGGGGCGATGGGCCTCGACCGTGCCATGAACGTGGTAAATGTGAAATAAATAATAAGTGCACACCTTGCACAGAAAAGCCCGTCTGCATAGTGCAGACGGGCTTTTCTGTGTTCAGCGCTTAATTATTACACCACGCCGCTGCCATTACGCACGGGTCGGCTGGGCTGCATGAGCGCCAGAGTGCCATCGGCGTTTTCAGCCATCAGCAGCATGCCCTGGCTTTGGATGCCTTTAATCTCGCGGGGCGCCAGGTTGAGCAAGACCTGCACCTGCTGGCCCAGCAGCGCTTCGGGAATAAAATGCTCGGCGATGCCGCTCACGATGGTGCGCTGCTCCAGGCCCAGGTCGATGGTGAGTTTGAGCAGCTTTTTGGTTTTGGCTACTTTCTCGGCAGCGACGATGGTGCCAATGCGCAAGTCCATTTTGCCGAACTCGTCGAACGACACGTCGTCTTTGGCCGGCGTGACGGGCGTGCTCGCCAGCTGATTTTCTTTCTTGGTGTCCAGCAGCTTTTGCACCTGCGCTTCGACGGTTGCATCCTCAATTTTGGCGAAGAGCAAGGCCGGCTCGCGCAGGCTCGTGGCCAGCACCAAGCGCGTTGGGGCGGCCGGCACTGGCCCAGTTGCCCAATTCCATATTGAGCATGGTGGCCAGCTTTTGGGCCGACTCGGGCAGGAATGGCTCCAATACCGGGGCTAGGGCCGCGGCTATTTGCAAAGCCACGTGCAGCACGGTCCCGGTGCGGGCCACATCGGTTTTAATGAGGTGCCAGGGTTGGGTTTCGGCCAGGTATTTATTGCCTAAGCGCGCCAGGTTCAGCACTTCGGCCAGCGCATCGCGGAATCGGTAATTTTCAATTAGCTCGCCGATTTTCGCGGGAAATTCGCTGGCTTGAGCTAACGTAACTCTGTCAATGTCGTGCACTTCGCTTAGGGCTGGCACTTTGCCATCGAAAAACTTGTGCGTGAGCACGGCCGCACGGTTCACAAAATTGCCCAGCGTTGCCACCAGGCTCGTTGTTATTGCGCGCCTGGAAGTCCTTCCAGGTGAAGTCGTTGTCCTTGGTTTCGGGTGCGTTGGCGCACAGCACGTAGCGCAGCACATCGGCCTGGCCCGGGAATTCGGCCATGTATTCGTGCAGCCAGACCGCCCAATTTCGCGAGGTGCTGATTTTGTCGCCTTCCAGATTCAGAAACTCATTGGCGGGCACATTATCCGGCAGCACAAATTCGCCGTGTGCCTTGAGCATTACCGGGAAAATAATGCAGTGGAAAACGATGTTGTCCTTGCCAATAAAATGCACGAGTTTGGAGCCGGCATCTTTCCAGTATAACTCCCACTCCTCCGGAAAAGCTTCTTTGGTGGCGGAGATGTAACCAATTGGCGCATCAAACCACACGTACAGCACCTTGCCATCGGCGCCGGGCACTGGTACGGGCACACCCCAATCCAGGTCGCGCGTAACGGCGCGGGGTGCAGGCCCTGGTCAATCCAGGATTTGCACTGCCCGTACACGTTGGTTTTCCAGTCGTTTTTATGGCCTTCAATTATCCATTCGCGCAGCCAGGGCTCGTATTGGTCGAGGGGCAAAAACCAGTGTTTGGTATCGCGCAAGATGGGCTGCGCGCCGCTGAGCATGCTGCGCGGATTAATTAATTCGGTTGGGCTGAGCGAGGTGCCGCAGCGTTCGCACTGGTCGCCGTAGGCATTTTCGTTGCCGCAATTAGGGCAAGTGCCCACAATGTACCGGTCGGCGAGAAACTGCTGGGCCTGCTCGTCGAAATACTGCTGCGTGGTTTGCTCAATAAATTGCCCGGCGTCGTTGAGCTTCGTAAAAAAGCTGCTGGAAACCTCGGCGTGCGTGGCCGAGGAAGTGCGCGAATACACATCGAACGACACGTTGAAATCGCGGAATGAATCCCGAATCAGGGCGTGGTATTTATCAACTACTTGCTGCGGGGTTACTCCTTCTTTTTGCGCCCGAATGGTAATTGGAACGCCGTGCTCATCGGAGCCGCAAATAAATTTTACGTCCCGGCCTGCCGAGCGCAGGTACCGAACATAAATATCAGCGGGCAAATACACTCCCGCTAAATGACCAATATGCACGGGGCCATTGGCATAAGGCAAAGCCGCTGTAACCGTGTAACGTTTAGGAAGAACCGACATAATAACCAAAAAAGTAAAGCCGTAATTAACTGCTTGTTCTTGTAACAAGATTCAGTCAGCATTACAGCTATGCGCAAATAAACGACAGAAAAAGAGCAGAATTAAATCAACAAAAAAACCAAGCAAACCGTTTGATACTTAATTCATTTTATATTTGAGCGCAACGCAATTAATGTTGCCAGACAAAGGCGGCTTTACGCTTCCTTTTTCACCCTTCATCAACAATTCCTTCACATGAAAAAACCTGCTTCTCCGAAAAAGACGGAAAAACGCGCCAAACGCACGCCGGAAGAAAAAACGGCCCGCAAATCAGCGAAAAAAGCTGGTCGCGCCGCCTCCGTTCTCAACGATGACCGCGCCGATAACAAGGCCAGCCAAAAGAAGACGCTCAAAACGGCCGCCAAGCAACTGCAAAAGGAGCTGAACAACCGCATGAACGAAGTGGTGACGCGCATCCGCAAAGAAACGAAGGCCAAGCTGAAGGAAGTAGTAAAAGAAGCCACGCGCCGCCTCGATGGCGACACGGAGCGCATGTTTGAGCAGGCCCTGCAAACCATCGTGCGGCATTACGACACCGTATCGGCAGGCGCAGGCGGCATCGAAGGCGCTGCTGCGAGCATCGAAAGCGCGGGAAGCATCACCGGCGGCACGTCGACCCGCGGCGGCAAAAAAGGCCAGACGTTGAACAAAGACGGCTCGCCCCGCAAGACCCGGGCCGGCGGCGAGGCCGCGGACGATACGGCGGCCGAAGCCACGGCCCCTACTACCCGCGGCCGCAAGCCCGGCACCACGGCCGCTGCCACTAGCGGCGCAGGCCGGGGCCGCAAGCCGGCAGCCGCTACGGCTACCGGAGCCCGTCGGGGCCCCAAGCCGGGCACTCCCGCCACGGGCGCCCGCCGCGGCCCCAAGCCGCGCGTGCAAGCCGCGGCACCGGAGGCAGAAGCTAACGACGTCATGAATTCTGCCGATAGCCCCAGTACCGGCGAAATAAGCGCGTAGCATTTCTTCCTGCCGAGCAGTTATCACAACGCAAAAGCCCGCTTCCAGTTTATGGAAGCGGGCTTTTGCGTTGTGTAGACGGCCATTTATTAGCGGCGAATCAGGGCTGGCGGGGCGGGGTTTCTACCGGTGGGTCGTAGTTCAGACGCTTTATGCGGGTTTCGTTCGGGGTGTTGTTGGGGTCGTTGGTATTGACGTTTTCAATGCGCTTCTGGCGATTGATGTCGGCGGCCTGCTCGCCGAGGCGCACGCGGTTGGGGGTAGCATCCGGCACGGCCGAGTTGGTGCCGGTTCCGTTGCTGTTGTAAATGGCGCGGCGGTCGGCATCGGTGCGCACCTCATTGGGCACGGCCGTTGGCGTGGCCGTTTCGCCGGCTTGCTCGGTGGCGGTGCAGTCCGCCAGCAGCACGGCACCCAGGGCCAGCAAGGAAGGGCCCATCAAAAGGCGAAAGTTCATCATGGCCATGGTCTAAACAAGGCAGCCGGAAGCGACTACAAACTTGAAACGCGGCATTGCGCACCATGGTTCGGGCAATAGGGCCCCTGCCGACAGCAGTTGAGCTAAGTGGAGCCATCCCAGAGCACCTTGCGTGCCTCGAGGCACTGCGTGAAAAGTTAAGGGCGCCATGGTAAGTGCCAAGTAAAAGCCCCTTGACAATTGATGCCAAGGGGCTTGAGCTAGAAAGCACCAGCGGTTTTACTTTTTCTTAAACACGAGGGCGTTGCCGTCCATGCAGTAGCGCTGGCCAGTGGGCTTGGGGCCGTCGTTGAACACGTGGCCGAGGTGGCCGCCGCACTTGGCGCACACTATCTCATCGCGGCTCATGCCGAAGGTATTGTCCGACGCCACTTTCAGGCTAGTGGGCGTGGCCGGCGCAAAAAAGCTGGGCCAGCCAGTGCCCGATTCAAACTTGGTGTCGGAATAAAACAGCAGGTTGCCATCGGCGGCGCAGTAATAGCTGCCGGCCTCGTGATTGTCGTGGTATTTGCCGGTAAAGGGACGCTCCGTGCCTTTTTCCCGCAGGATATAATACTGGTCGGGAGTCAGGGCTTTCTTCCATTCGGCCTCGCTTTTCCGCACCGGAAATTCATCGGGCTTGCCGGTTACCACCTTGGGCTGGAAGTAGGTCTTGCCCGCGGCGGCGCGGGCGGGCGGGGCGGTATTCACGGCCACCTCGCGCTTCTGCGAGCAGGCCGAGTTGAGGGTGAGGGCCGAAACCGCTATAAACAAGAGGGAGAAACGCATGGGTGGGGGTGAATGAATGACAAGTGCCCAACATACGACGTGGGGCTACGGTTCGGACTTTGAGGCTGCGTAAAACACGATGGGAACCTTACGCCCCGGCTAATTGATTTAGGGCGACAAGCTTGGCTGCGCGACGGCCGGCGCGGCCCCTGCTTCGGCTGGGTGCTGAGTAAGAGTTGAGTACCCCAAGGCTTTGCGCCTTTTTATCCGTACCTTTGCACCCGCAAAACCAACCCATATGGCCAACAATATTCGTAACATTGCCATCATCGCTCACGTTGACCACGGCAAGACTACCCTGGTGGATAAGATTATCCACGCATCCAAGATTTTCGATGCGCACCAGCACTTCGACGACCTGATTCTCGACGACAACCCCCTTGAGCGCGAGCGCGGCATTACCATCGTTTCCAAAAACGTATCGGTACGCTACAACGGCACCAAAATCAACATCATCGACACCCCTGGTCACGCCGACTTCGGCGGCGAGGTAGAGCGCGTGCTGAAGCTTGCCGACGGCGTGCTGCTGCTCGTGGATGCCTTCGAAGGCGCCATGCCGCAGACGCGCTTCGTACTCGGCAAAGCCATTGCTCTGGGCCTGAAGCCCATCGTAGTAGTGAACAAAGTGGACAAGGAAAACTGCCGTCCCGACGAGGTGCATGAGCAGGTTTTCGACCTCATGTTCAACCTTGGTGCCTCGGAAGACCAGCTCGATTTCGTGACCTTGTACGGTTCCTCGAAGCAGGGCTGGATGAGCACCGACTGGAAAGTTAAAACCGACAACCTGATTCCCCTGCTCGACGCGGTTATCTCGTCGATTCCGCCCGCGCCGACCTTGGACGGCACGCCCCAGATGCAGATTACCTCGCTCGACTACTCGTCGTTCGTGGGCCGTATCGCCATCGGCCGCGTGCACCGCGGTACGCTGAAAGAAGGTGCCAACATGAGCTTGATGAAAGCTGATGGCAGCATCAAGAAAGTAAAAATCCGCGAGCTGCACGTATTTGAAGGCCTCGGCCGCGTGAAAGTGGCGGAAGTAAGCAGCGGCGAAATCTGCGCCGTATCGGGCATCGAAGGCTTCGACATTGGCGACACCCTGGCCGATGCCGACAACCCGGAGCAGGCTCGAGCGTATCAGCATCGACGAGCCGACGATGAACATGCTGTTCACCATCAACAACTCGCCGTTCTTCGGTAAGGAAGGCAAGTTTGTGACGTCGCGCCACTTGCGTGACCGTCTGTTCAAGGAGACTGAGAAGAACCTCGCCCTGCGCGTAGAAGCCACCGACAAAGAGGATACTTTCCTCGTCTTCGGCCGCGGCATTCTTCACTTGTCAGTGCTCATCGAGACCATGCGCCGCGAAGGCTACGAGCCTGCAGGTGGGCCAGCCCCAGGTGTTGTTCAAAGAAGACGAAAACGGCAAACGCACCGAGCCCATCGAATTGCTGGTGGTGGACGTGCCTGAGGATTCGGCCGGCAAGGTGATTGAGCCTGGTGAGCATGCGCAAAGGCGAAATGACCATCATGGAGCCTAAGGGCGACCTGCAGCACCTGGAATTCACCATTCCGTCGCGCGGCCTCATCGGCCTGCGTAACAACGTGCTGACCGCCACCGGCGGCGAAGCCATCATGAACCACCGCTTTGTGGATTACGAGGAGCACAAGGGCCACATCCCCGGCCGTATTGCTGGTTCGCTGATTTCGCTGGAAACCGGTGCGGGCACCGCTTATACCATCGACAAGCTGCAGGACCGCGGCTCGTTCTTCGTGGACCCAGGTGAGGAAGTGTACGGCGGCCAGGTTATCGGCGAGCACACCCGCCCCAATGACCTCACGGTGAACATCCAGAAAGGCAAGAAGCTCACGAACATGCGTGCTTCGGGCACCGACGACAACGCCAAAATTGTGCCTAAACGCCAGTTCTCGCTGGAAGAAGCCATGGAATACATCCAGAAGGATGAGTACCTGGAGGTAACGCCGAAGTCGATTCGGATGCGCAAGATTCTGCTCGACGAAAACGAGCGTCTGCGCTACGCCAAGCAGGCCGACTAATTAGCTTTGCTGATTGAATTTGAAAAGGGCGCGGCTTTGGTCGCGCCCTTTTCGTTTGAGTACCATTCACGGTATGCATTTACCGGTCACCCCTACGTTTATGAACCCCGCCGCCCTAAGCCAATTCGTTCAGTTTTTCACCCTCGAAGACCAGGCTGCCACCCAGCGCGTGAGCGAGCGGCTCAACCTGGTGCTTCGCAGCCCGGAATCTTACGTGGAACAGTACGAGGAAGAGCTCGCCGAGCGGGGCATCGTGTTGGCTCTGCCCCCGCAGGAGCTGCGCGACATTGCCCTCATCGATGCGCTGCTCATGGAAGACCTGGCGTGGGAAAGCGACTGGGACGACATTGCGCCCAACATTGCCGAAGGCCTGAACGCGATACTGACCCGGCAAAAACGGACCCATGCCCTCCAGCCCACTGCCCTGACCGGCCGCCGCGAGCCGGGCCCCGAGCAGGCTCGACACCGTGCAGGACGCCCTGGAGAAAGTTGGGCTGGCCCTGGTGCTGTTCACCCTCGACAGCGACTCTTACCCATTGGGAATAGTGGCCGAAGCCCACGTGGAGCAGGTGCGCAGCCTGGCCAAGGAGCTGGGCTTCGAGCCTGGTGGTTTATTAAGCCTGGCCGCGCTGCCGAACCGCTTCGAAGGTGAGCACGGCGGTGGCCACGCTCACGTTGAGCGAATCGATGCGGCCGCGCATGGGCACGATGATGGTTTCGTCGCAGGCTTCCCGCATCTGGGGCGTCAGGCCGTCGGCTTCGGTACCCATGACCAGGGCGGTGGGGCCACGGAAGTCACACTCGGTGTAGGTGCGGGCTTCGGGCGCGAGGGCGGCGGCGTAGGTGCGAATGCCTTTTTCGCGCAGAAAAGCCAGGATATCGGCCACCGGCGCGGCCACCGTGGGCACTGTAAACACGCAGCCGATGCTGGCCCGGATGACGTTGGGGTTGAACAAGTCGGTGCGCGGGTCGCCGATGAGCACGGCGTCGACGGGCGCGGCGTCGGCGGTGCGGAGCACGGCGCCGAGGTTGCCGGGTTTCTCCACGGCTTCTAGCACGATGACGAGCGGATTCTCAGGCAGGCGCAGGTCGGCCAGGGTGCGGGCGGGGTGCGCAGCACGGCCAGGATGCCGTCGGAGCCTTCGCGGTAGGCCACTTTTTCGAAGACGGGCCGGGTTACTTCGAACCACTCGGGGGCCGGGGCGCGGCCTGCAAACAGGCTTTGCAGCGACGAAAGGCCGGCCTCGCCGGCCAGGCTCGGGGCAGGAGTACACGGTGGCCACGGCCACGCCGGCTTCGACGGCAATGGTGAGCTCGCGCAGGCCTTCCACCAAGGTGAGGCCCAGGGCACGGCGCTCGGCGGACTTTGCTGCAGGCGCAGCAGGCGCTTGATGCGGGGGTTTTGGGGGCTACTGAGGCGGTCGGATGGGGCAAAGGGCATGGCCGCGAAGATACGGGCGCCGCGGCGTGGCTCAACCTTGGTCCGGGCGCCAGCGTAGGGCGGTCCATTACCTTCGCAACCAATGAAATCGAGAATTGATAGTAGAATAATGGTGGGCCTGGCCCTAGCGGTGGGCATCCTGCTGCTCACGGCGGCGGCTTCGTTCTGGAGCATCCGGGGGCTGAGCGTGCAAACCAAGCGCGTGGAGCACACCTACCAGGTGATGCAGCAAGTCGCCAACGTGACGGCCGTGCTTAAGGATGCCCAGGCCGGCACGCGCGGCTACCTCCTCACTGGCGATACGGCGTACCTGCGCCCTTACACATTGGCTACCGGGCTCTTGCCCGCCAGCCTGGAACGCCTGGACTCCTTAACCGCCGACAACTCAACCCAGCAGGCCCGGCTCGATTCGCTGCGCGGGCTGGTGGAGCAGGAATTCCGCATTCTGCGCCCCCTGACGGAGGTACAAAAGTCCATGAGCAAGTCGAACATGCAAACCCTGCTCGACACCGACCGCCAGACCCTGCGCCAGGTGCGGCTGCTCTACGACCGCATTCAGCAGCAGGAAATGGCCTTGCTGGCCCAGCGCAGCGCCTTGCAGGACGTATTCGAGAAAGCCACGCCCATTGTGGTATTGGTTTCGGCGGTGCTGGCCGTGCTGATTGTGGTGTGGCTGGTGATAAAAATTGTGAAGGAGCTGGCCGACAACCGCCGCCTGCAGGGCGAGCTGGCCGACATCAACGCGGAAGTCAGCCGGCGCATCGCCCAGATTAGGGCGCTGGCTGAGCAGGTAGTACAGGGCGACTACACCGTGAAGATTACCGACACGGCCGAGGACAACCTGGGTGGGCTGGCCACGTCGCTCAACCGCATGACCCAGACGCTGGACGCCAGCTTCAGCGCCCTCGAAAAGCGTAACCAGGAGCTCGACCAATTTGCCTACGTGGCCTCGCACGATTTGAAGGCCCCGCTGCGGGGCGTGACCACCATCGTGAAGTGGATAGAAGAAGAGCTGGCGGCCGAGCTCTCGCCCCAGCCTGCGCACGTATTTGGAGCAGATGAAAGGCCGCCTGAGCCGCCTCGAAGACCTGATAAACGGCCTGCTGGCCTACGCGCGCGTGGGCCGCACCGCCCAGCCGGCCACTACCGTCGACGTGAGCCAGCTGCTGGGCGAGGTGGCCGAGCTAGTGGTGCCGCCCGACTTCACGCTGCGCTTGGAGCCCGGTTTGCCCACCTTCGATACCGACCGCCTGGGGCTGCAGCAAGTGTTTACCAACCTGCTCAGCAACGCGGTGAAGTACCACCAGCGCGGGGCCGGCCACCTGGAAGTGACGTGCCGCGAAAACCACCGCTTCTACGAATTCCGGGTGCAGGACGACGGGCCCGGCATCGCGCCGGAGTACCACCAAAAGATTTTTTGCTATTCCAGACCCTGCGCGACCGGCATACGGCTGAAAGCACGGGCATTGGCTTAAGCATTGTGCAAAAAATCATTAACGAGCATCACGGCACCATTCGCGTCGAGTCGAAGCCCGGGCAGGGCGCTGGATTTATTTTTACCTGGCCCAAGTAAACCGCTCCGCCGGGAACCCATCCAAGGGGTTTGGGCTTGTTAGAAGCTGCAGTTCTTATAGTGGGCTCCGTGCGGGCCTCTCCTATTTCGGTTTTTCATGCGTTCGGTTTTACTAGTAGAAGACGATATTTTTGATACGATGACGGCGGAGAAGTCCTTCGCCAAGTTCAACGTACCACACCAGCCTGCACACGGCCTTCAACGGCGAAGAAGCCCTGGACCTGCTGCTGGGCCGCAACGGCGCCGAGCCCTGCGGCCGCTGCCCGAAGTCATTCTGCTGGACCTGAACATGCCCCGCATGAACGGCATTGAGTTTCTGACGGAGCTGCGCGCCAACCCCGAATTCCGGGACATCCCGGTGTTTATCACCACCACCTCGAGCATGGACGTGGACCGGCTCAACGCCGAAGAGCTGGGCGTGAGCGGCTACATTCTCAAGCCGTTGGACTTCGAAACCAGCACCGACCTGGCCGACAGCCTGAGTTTGCTGGAGAAGCTGCTCAACTAGCGCCGGTACCCGCTGCGGTAGCCCGGCTGCATGCTGACGGGTTCTATAGAGTTGAGTGGCGGGTGAAGTTGAGCTGAATATCAGGCTAAGGGATGCTTTCGAAGAGCTGGCGGAGCCATATAGTATTCTCATTACACGCGTAAGCGCAGCAAAACCGAGTGAGGAGGCGACGGAATTTCCACCGCTTGCCTTTCGTTTGTGGGGCAGCTCAATGACTGCTTGCTAGCACGCTTTTTGAGGCGGGCCGGTGATATTTGCCGGACGTTGGTACCTTGTTCGGCTCCACTGCTTCCCCTACGCTCCTTCTTATGAGAATTTCCGTTCTGTTTCCGGCGCTGGCCCTGGTATTGCTCGGAGGGCACGCGGCCCAGGCCCAGGACGAAGGCCCACGCCAGGCTCGGGGCGCCCCCGGCGATGCCGGCGCCCGCCCCGCGCCGCGCCACCCCGGCCCCGCGCCAGCTGGAAACCGTGCCCGTGGCCCCGCCCGACACCACCCGCCGCGCTACCATAACGGCGCCCCTCCCCGCCCCCATGCCCTCGGGACAGCCGGTGTACGCGCCCACCCCGGCGGGCCAGCCTGCCGGGCAACAACGCCCGCCCCACCCGCTTCCAGGTGGGCCTGAAAAACGGCATGGTGTACAACGCCTTCGACGTGGAGATGAAAACGCCGCTCTTTGGCCGCTCCTACCTGCTGCTGGACGGCCAGCGCCGGTTCGACATCAACGAAGTAGGCTTTTACGAAGACGAGTCCGGCCACTACGTGCGGACTACGCTGCCCAACTCGCAGCGCGAGACCACGCTGCGGCGCGACAAAACCGGGCGCATCAGCCTGTACTCCATTACCACTCGCAGTACAGCTCCGGGCCCGGCGGGTTTGGCTACCCCGGTTATGGCAGCTACGGCGGCTATGGCATGGGCGGCTTCGGAGGCTACCCGTACGGGGGCTACCGCACCGTCAAAACCGAATACTTCTCGAAAGACAACGGCCCCATCCAAAGCCTGAGCACCAAAAACCTGATGCTGGCCACCAGCGACAACGCCGGTGCTCAGCAGCTCTTGTTCGAGTCGCGGCGCTACCAGCAGGCCACCGTGGCCAGCTACGTAGTGGGCGGCGGCCTGCTCGTGGCCGGCCTGATGCAAACCCTGCGGCCCACCGACACGGGCCGGAGCATTTCGCCGCTGGTGTACGCCGCCATTCCGGTGCTCATCGTGCCCATTGTGCTCCAGGGCAAGCAAGCTAGTAACCAGCGCCAGGCCATTGCCCTCTACAACGCAGGGCGATAACGCTGCGCTTAATGAGGAACAGGCGAACGAAAAAGCTCCCCTCCTTATTTAAGGAGGGGATGTTCGAGCCCCAGGCTCGGACGGGGGTGGTTGCTCTCGTTGAACGATGGCAAAACGACTAGCAACAGCGCAGCAATTTTTGTTCGGGTGTCGTTTAACGAGGGTAACCACCCCAGCTCAACTTGGCAGTTGAGCATCCCCTCCTTAAAAAAGGAGGGGAGTTGTCGTTCGCCTGTTCCTCATTAAGCGCAGCGTAAAGAAACCCCTGACCCGATGGGGTGCGTAAGTCAGGCATGAAACCACCTGCTGCGCCCTTTACTCCCGAAGTTCTGGCCATTGACTTTGCCGCACGCCAAGCCAAGGCGCTGCTGGTGCACGCGCGGCTGTGTGCCGAATACGGCGCGCCCTTTCGGTTTTTCAGTACGAAAGACCCGCTGAGCGAGCTCATAAGTGCCCTGCTCTCGCACCGCACCAAAAACGCCGAATCGCACCGCGCTTACCAGGAGCTACGCGCCACGTACCCGACATGGGAAGCCGTGCGCGATGCGCCCACCGAAGCCGTACAGCACGCCATCCGGGCCTGCACCTGGCCCGAGCAGAAGGCCCCACGCATTCAGGCGGTGCTGCGCGAAATCAGCGAGCGCTGCGGCACCGACGCGCCCTGCTCCCTCGATTTCCTAGCTGAGATGCCCATTCCCGAAGCGCGGGCCTGGCTGGAAAGCATCAGCGGCGTGGGGCCCAAGACCAGCGCGGCCACCCTCCTGTTCAGCACGCTGCGCATCCCGGCCATGCCCGTGGATAGCCACCACCACCGCGTGGCTCAGCGCCTGGCGCTCATTGGCCCGAAGGTGGGCGAAGGACCGGCCCACAAGCTGCTGGCAGACTTGCTCCCGCCCGGCTGGGACGCCCAGCAAGTGTACGACCACCACGAGGCGCTCATGTTTCATGGACAGAAATGCTGCTACTTTAGCGCACCCGCCTGCCACCGCTGTGTGGTGCTGGACCAGTGCCCGTTTGGCCAGGCCCGCCTGACGCCCACTCCTGCATCCTCGGAGTAACCCCATGTTCATTCTTCACCTGCGCGCCAAGCCGGGAGCCAAAACCACGGCGCTGCAAGTCGCTGCCGACGGCTCCGTAACTGTGCGGCTCCGCGCACCGGCCCAAGACGGCAAAGCCAACGCGTGTCTGCTGGCCTATTTGGCCGAGGTGTTTGGCGTGAGCAAAAGCAGCGTGGAACTACTGAGCGGGCATACCGCGCCGTTCAAGAAAGTGCGAATCGACGGCGTAGATGAAACGGCTGGCCAGGCGGTATTGGCCCGGCTACAAGCAGCCGCCTAGCCTTGAGCTGCAGCAAAGCCGTGCTGCTTGTTCACTTCTGATTTATGGCTTAACCAACGCGTAGAGCACTTTCTCGGTCAGCTCACACTGCTGGTGGTGCGAGTAGGTGGCCAGAGCTACGGCCTTAGCCTGCTCGCCTAGCCGTTGGGCTAGTTCCGGAGCCCCCAGCAGCCGCACAATGGTACCGCTGAACGCGGCTTCGTCGCCCAGCGGAAACAGCAGGCCCGTGCGACCATCGTCCACGATTTCGAGGCTGCCGCCGGTGGCGGAGGCTACAACCGGCAGCCCCGTAGCCATGGCCTCGATGGTGACCATGCCGTAGGTTTCATTGGTGGAGGCGGTGATGGAAATGTCGAGGGCCCGGTAGGCAACTTCGGGCTGCAAGGTGAAGCCGCGCACGTGCACCGCATCCGCAAGCCCTAGCTCCTGCACGCGGGCCAGCACCGTTTCCCGGTAGTCATTGCCTTCGTTGCGGGTCGATTCACCGACAAACAGCAGGTGAAGCTGAGGGTAGTGCCCGCGTAGCTTAGCCAACGCTTCGACAACAAATGCCTGGCCTTTTCCTTCGTCAAAGCGCCCAATCAGGCCCAGCAGCACGGCCTCGGGTGGCAGCACCAAATTGAGCTGGGTGCGGGCCTGCGCCTGGGTCAGGCTGACGTGGGCGAACTTTTCCAGCTCAATTCCCAACGGCACAACATGCAGGCGGTCGGCCGGCAGACGGGTTTTTCCTGGACCTCGCGGGCCAGGCTGCTGTAAGGGCGCGAGCCAGGCGTCGAGGGCGCGGTAGCGCAGCGTGTGCACCAGGCCGCGCTTCGCCAGTCCCAGCTGCATGTGCTGCTGGTACACCAGCCGGAGCGTAGGATGCCAGAGCGTTTTACACAGCACAGCCATGCCCAGGTCGCCGTTGCGGGTGACGATAAGGGCGCGCGTTCCAAAGTCGCGCAGGATTTTAGCCAGGCGGCCAGCAGCCGGAATGTCCGCAGCTTTCCAGGAATTGCGCAGCACCACGACGTCCAGCTCCACTTCGGTGGCCCGGGCTGCAATAGGCGAATCAGGCAATGTGATAAGCTGCACGGGCCAGCCGCGCTCCCGCATCCAACCCGCGAACCGGACGGTATTCAGCTCAAGGCCGCCCCAGCTGCCGGATAAGCACAGCAAGGAAATGGGGAATAGGGCCCGCGGCGCCATGCTGCCCCGGCTCGCAGAAGCGGGAGCATTCATAGCGCGAAGAAGTCGGCAGTCAAGAATCGGAGTATGCGCACGCTAGTAGCCAGCAAGCTGGACCCGGGATGGGCCCAGCTTTGGCAAAGGTATTGCGCTACTCGCCGCTGGGTTTAGCGGATGGCACGGCCGGCCACGTTGTCCATATACTTCTGGCCGCTGCCGGTGTTCAGGAGCAGAATCTTCTCGTCGCGCTGCAGCCAGCCGGTGGCCAGCAGGCGGCGGGTGGCCATCCAGACCGCAGCGCCTTCGGGGGCCACAAACAGGCCTTCCTGCTGGCCGAGGTCGCGCATGCCGGCCAGCATGTCTTCCTCGCTCACGCTTACCACGGTGCCATTTGACTCGCGCAGCACGCGCAGCATCATGGCTTCGCCCAGGGGTGCGGCACGGCCAGGCCGTTGGCCAGCGTGGCGCTGCCCTGGTAGCTGTGGCAGTTGGGCTGGCGGCCGGCGTAGGTTTCGAGCAGCGGGCAGCAGTTTTGGGCTTGCACGGCCACCATGCGCGGCAGCCGGGTCTCGGGCGCCAGCCAGCCCAGGGCCTTCATTTCCTGGAAAGCCTTCCAGATGCCGATGAGGCCAGTGCCGCCGCCGGCGGGGTACAGCAGCACGTCGGGCAGCTGCCAGTTGAACTGCTCGGCGATTTCGTAGCCCATGGTTTTCTTGCCTTCGAGGCGGTAGGGCTCTTTCAGGGTCGAGATGTCGAGCAGGGCACCGTCGGCGTTGCGCTGGCGCACGCGGGCACCGCAGTCGCTGATGAGGCCGTCCACCAACTCCACTTCGGCCCCGTACCAATAGCACTCCTCTTTGAAGGCCTTGGGGGTATGCCGGGGCATTACCACCACGGCCCGGAGGCCCGCGCGGGCGCAGTAGGCGGCCATGGCCACGCCGGCATTGCCAGCCGTGGGAATAATGCAGCCTTCTACGCCAAACTCTTTGGCCTTGGAGACGGCCATGCTAAGGCCGCGCGCTTTAAACGAACCGGTGGGATTTTGGCCTTCGTCCTTCAGCAGAAGGGAAGACAGCTCGTAGCGCGCGGCCAAGCGCGGCAGGTTCAGCATAGGGGTCATGCCTTCGCCCAGGGTCACTTTGTTTTCGTTGTGGAGCAAAGGCAACAGGGCGCCGTAGCGCCACATCGACGTATCGGCCTGGTCGATGACGTCGCGGCTCAGGGGCTCGTGCAGGTCGTAGTCGGCCTCGAGGGGCTGGCTGCAGCACGCCGATACGCGCTGCAAATCGAAGGCGGAGTACTTAGTGCCGCACGCCGAGCAGTGCAGCGCGTCGATGCGCGAGAGGGATTCAGAGGCTACCAGTTTCATAGGGCAAAGTACGGGCGCACCCTGCCCGCGGTATGCCTCTGAGGGATGGACTTTTGGAATAGCCTATGCCTTCCCGGAATAGTAACGCTTGGTGAAAAGCAGAAAATCCTTGTAAGGCGCGTTGTTTTCGGTGCCCTTGCGCTGGATGAAATTAAACTCCCTCTGCAACGGGAAATTATTGATTTTCACTTCTGAGAATTCACCTGAGGCCAACTCTTTTACCACCGCCTGGCGGGGCAAGAAGGCCAGGCAAGTATCGACCCGCACGAAGTTTTTAAGCGCCTCGGTACCGCCCAGGCGCACGCGCACGGGCAGGGCCGCGAGCTTGATGCGGTGCCGGGCCAGGGCCTCTTCAAGCACGGCCAGGGTGCCGGAGCCAGCCTCGCGCAGGGCCAGCGGCGTGGTGAGCAGGTCGTGCACTTCGAGGGTGCGCGTTTCGAGCGGGTTATTGGCGGCGCACACAGCTACCACGTCGTCGGTGAGCAGGGGCGTGTAGGTCACGTTGCTCACTTTGTGGATGCCCTCGATGATGCCCAGCTCAATTTCGTGGTCGAGCAGGGCGCGCAGGATGTTGTCGGAATTGCGGTTTTTGAGGCTGAGCTGGCGGTTGGGGTGCCGGCGCAGGTATGCCGACACCACGGGCGGCAGCACGTAGAGCGAAATGGTGGTGCTGGCCCCGATGTGCAGGTGCATGCTGGGCGCAAACTCCGTGCTCAACTCGCTCATTTCCTGGTGCAGCTCCTGCTGCAGCTGCTTGGCCTGCAGCAGCTTCTGGTAGAGCTTGAGGCCCGCAGGGGTGAGCTGAATGCTGCTGCCCAGCCGCTCAAACAAGCCGGTTTTGTAGTGCTCTTCCAGCGCCTTCACCTGCTTGCTCACCGCCGACTGACTGATGAACAGCGCCTGGCTGGCTTTAGTAAAGCTCAGGCGCTGGGCTACTTCGAGAAAAACTTCGTGCGGATGGGAGAGCAAGGCGAAGGAGGCGTTTTAAATAAAAAGCACGTCATGCTGAGCTTGCCGAAGCATCTCTACTGCAATAGTAATTATTTATTTACTGCCACGGTAGAGATGCTTCGGCAAGCTCAGCATGACGCTTTTGCTTTCCAGTGCTTCATTCTTACAACCCCAGCAGCGCCCCAAATACGCCGTCCACAACCTGGGCCATGCGCGGAAAATCCAGCGTATCGATGGTATCGGTTTTCTGGTGGTAGTGGGGGTTGCGCAGGAAGGACGTGTCGTTAATCATCACGGCATTGTAGCCGTAGCGCCAGTAGTTGCGGTGGTCCGAGAGGCCGGCCAGGCCCATGGCCTCGGGCAGGTTGATGCGCTGCACGTCGAGGGTGCCGGCGTGGGGCTGCATGAGCTGCTGCACGTGCTGGGTAAAGGCTTCCTGACCAGTTCTGCCCACTACTACAATAAAATTGCCGGTGCTGGAGTACTGCTGGGCCAGGGCCTCGTTGGGGAAACTTTGGGAGTTGGGCTGGTCGCTGAAGTATCCTATCATCTCGTAGCAGAGCATGGCGCGCACTGGCACCTTAGCTGTGTGCAGGGCCCGGGCGTGCACGGCGCTGCCCATGTGGTCGGTGCCAAAGTAGGGCGGCTCTTCGTTGGGATAGGCCACAAAGTCGATGCGATGCCGGAGCGGCGCCCGGCTCAGGTGGAGCAGGCGGGCGGTTTCGAGCAGGCCGGCTACGGCGCTGGCGTTGTCGTCAGCGCCGGGCTGGTCGCCGCACACGTCGTAGTGCGCGCCCACGATGATGCGCTCCGCCTCGGGCGGGCCGAAGGAGGCGATGATGTTCCGGTAGCTTCGGCCATCGGCCACAAACGCCTGCTCCGAAACGGTGGTCTGGAGCTTTTCGAAACAGCCCTTGATGTAGTCGGCCGCCTTGTTCAGCGACTGCAGGTTGTGGCAGTTGCGGGCCGGGTGCAGGTTGGTAAGAAAGGCAACGTCGGCGTGGAGGCGGCTTTGGTCGGCGGGCATAGCGGGCACAGCTGAATGGACTCGCAAACTATACGGTAGTGAAGGTCGGCGGTGGGTTGTTGAGCTTAATTAAAATGAGTTGGCGAAGTTGAATGGCTCAACATAATGAGGTAGAGACGCAACATTTTGCGTCTCGTCGTTGAACGATGACGATTAAATGATAACTGGACGGTGCGCACGACGAGACGCAAAATATTGCGTCTCGTCTACGCCTTCAATTTTCTCGGCTACTGCCTGCATCAGTTTACCTGCCCGCCAAACAGTTGCCGCCGTAGCGCTTCGTCCTGCTTGTACACATCAGCATAAAAGCGCAGCTGCCCCGCCACCACGGCGCAGGTGGCGTAGCGCACGTGCAGCGGCACCGAACGCTCCAGCGTGACGCGGCGCGGGACGGGAGCCGCCGCCAGTTCGGCCTCAGAAGGCAGCGTGGCGCGGAGGCTGTCGGCGCCCACCAGGTAAGACACGAGCTCCATGGGGCGCTCCATGCGCATGCAGCCGTGGCCCAGTGCCCGGTAGGGCCGCTTGAAATCCCGGGTGTCGTAGGTGGCGTGCAGGAACACCTCGTAGGGGTTGCGGAAACGGAAAATCACCGAGCCCAGGGCATTGCCGCGGCCCGGGTTCTGGCGAATGGTGTAGTAGAACCGCTTCTTCTGCACGTCCCACCAGTCCACAGCCTTGGGGTCTACGAGTTGGCCCTGGGCGTCGTAAATGGAATAATTATGCTTGGCCGCGTAGCGGGTTGTCGCGCAGGCGGGGCAAAATCTCCTCGGTGGCAATGCTGTAGGGCACCCGCCATTCGGGCGCCAGCGTGAAGACGTTGAGCCGGCTGCTGAGCGTGGGCGTGGGGCTCTCGGGCTTGCCGATAACCAGGCGGTGGGTTTGCAGCACGGTGTCGCGGTGCACCACTTCCAACGCATAGGCCGGCAGGTTCACCAGCACGTAGTTGGAATCGGGAATGGCCTGCCAGCGCCAGCGCTCCAGCGTGAGGGCCAATTGTTGGGCCCGACGAATACGCACCGAATCGCGCCCCAGCGGCCGCTTGCGCCAACTGGCCAGGGCCTGCTGCAGCTGCTGGTACTCGCGCTGCTGGGGCTGGCAGCGCAGCAGCTCCGGCACAAAATCGGGCGCGGCCAGAGCCTGAGTTAGCCAGGCGGCCGGCTCAAAAACTGAACTGGCCTTTTCCAGGGGCGACGGCTGGCACTCCCGCGCTGGCCCCGGCGCAAGTGCAGCGCAAACCGCAGCAGGCCATCGGTGAGCAGGGCGTCGAACCGGGCCAGGCGCAGCTGGCGGCGGTCCGCACTAGCCGGCTCACCGAGGGTTTCGGCCAGCGCCTGCAGGGCCGGGGCGTGGTAGTTGCCGGGCTGCAGGCCGTAGTCTTCGGCTTGCAGCAACAGGGCCAGCGCCGCCCGGCCGTTGGCGCTGGGGAACAGCCCTTCGCGCCAGGCTGGGGCATAATCTCGCTGCCGATAAAACGCCCGCGTGGCGCGCAAGTCGTGCCAACGCAAGGGGCGGTGGCCGGCCGTGGCCACGGTATCGAGCAATAGCGCCTGAATGCGAGACGTTAGCGAGTCCGTCAGGGCCTGTTGCTTTAGGTCAGGCTGGTGCGCTGGTGGCGGCCCGCCTTGCCGAACAGGGCCAGCCGCTGTCAGCCCAAGCGCCAATAGCAAGCATCCTATCAGTCCCATAAATAGATAGAATAAGTAAGGGTTTATTCATAAATCGGTCATGAATATTCTACATCCGGCATGCGCTTAGCAGTGAAAGCTCAAGCAACTGTGGCCACGTTGATTCTTTTTAAATATACCAATTTTTTCAGCGCAAATCACCATTGCAAGCGAATGCTTCGCGACGCTTTTTGTTGCGTAATGCGCGGGGCAAAGTCGTAGTTAGCTAGCAGCACAATTGGGCTGAAAGCCAAGCGTTGCCGCCCGTGGCTAGCTAAACTGTAAAGGCTCTATATAAGCGCGATTTGCTACCTTCCGCCCGGTTTTACCCCTCCCCTACCCATGCTGGCCCGATTCCGTGTTTTGCCGCTGCTGCTGTTGCTGCTGGTGGCTTTTTCGTGCTCCAAAAAGTCGGCCCAGGAGCAGGTCGCCACCGAGCAGTCCGACGGCGAAGAAATCGACCCGTATTCCAACCTGGTTTTCACCTTCGATGAGGCCGTGGTACCCGATGCCCAGCTCAACCGTTGGGACACCACGCAGTACGTGCGGTTCTCGCCGGCCGTGCGCGGCAAGTTTAAGTGGACCGGCGACCGGGAGCTCACGTTTTCGCCGCTGGAGCCCTTCCGCCCCAGCACCGTGTTCGATGCCGCGCTGCAGGCCCAAACCCTGCCCAGCGGCAAGCAGCAGCGGCCCTCAACCGCAAGCGCTTCCACACGCCCTACCTAGGCATGGCCACGCCGCAGGTGTTCTACGGCCGCTCGACCAAGGCCGCGGGCACCGCCGAGCCTGCGCGCCAACCTCGTGTTCAACTACCCCGTGCGACCCGCCGACCTGCGCCCCCGCCTGCGCGTGACCCAGGATGGCAAGCCAGTAGCCGTGCAGCTCATCACGGCCGAGCCGGACAAGATTCTGGGCCTGAGCTTTGCCCAAGACATGAAACCCGGCGCGTCCCTCACGGTGGAAGTGGCGCCCGGCATCACGCCCGCCGTGGGCGGCAAACCCACCGAAAAGCCCCTTTTAGCTCAACTCGAAGTGCCCGAGCCGCAGGTGCTGGAAGTGCGCGAACTGACGAGCTCGCTCGTGAACGGCGAGGCCGTGGTGACGGTGCTCACCAACCAGCCGGTGGCGATTTCGGACATTCAGACCTCGCTGAAAGTGTCGCCCAACGCGCCCTTTGCCATCGAGGCGCTGGAAAGCGGCTTTGCGCTGAAAGGCAATTTTCAGGTAGGCAAAACCTACCAGGTGACGCTGGCCTCTGGCGCGCGCGGGCTGCTGGGCGGACAGCTCAATAACGCCTACAGCCAGTCGGTTTCCTTTGCCGCCGAGCGGCCCAATATCAGCTTTGCCAGCGGCGAGAAGGCCATGTACCTCGACGCCCTGGGCACCCGCAACCTGGGTTTGCGCATCAATGAGGTGCAGAAAGTGAAGGTGACCATTGCGAAGGTTTACGCCAACAACATCCAGCAACTGCTGCGCGGCGAGCCGGCTTACGGCTACCCCGGCTACAACCGAGGCGAAAGCGACGAAGAGGACGACGATGGTGGCAGCGTGGGCGAAGACGGCGAATACATCGACCGCAGCTTTCGCTATTATGACACCGAGAACATCGGCAGCGTCATTTCTGAGCGCACTATTTCGGTCAACGGCCTGCCCAAGTCCGGTGGCCTGCGTCTGCTCAACCTTGACCTGAAAGCCCTGGAGTTTCAGGGCGCCATGAAGGGGCTGTACGTGGTGCGCGTGCAGGACACCGAGCGCCAGTGGCTGCAAGTGAGCAAGCTGGTCGCCGTGACCGATGTGGGCCTGATTGTGAAGCAGGGCGCTACCGGCGGCACGCTGGTGTTCGCCAATTCCATCCGCACGGCCCAACCGCTGGCGGACGTGACGGTGAACCTGGTGAGCAGCAACAACCAGGTAATCGGCACGGTGACGACCAACGCGTCCGGCGTGGCTGCCTTCGACTCGGCCGCCAGCATGAAACGCTTCAAGCTGGGCATGGTAACGGCCGTGAAAGGCGCTGACTTCACCTTCCTGGACCTGGCCAAAAGCCGGGTCGAAACCTCGCGCTTCGAGGTGGGCGGCCTGACCAGCAACGCCGCCCGCTACCAGGCCTTCCTCTACGGCGACCGCAACCTGTACCGCCCCGGCGACACCGTGCGCACCAACACCGTGGTGCGCACCGAAGACTGGAAAACCCCGCCTGCCAACCTGCCCGTGAAAATCCGCCTGCTGCTGCCCACGGGCAAGGAATACAGCAGCCTGCGCCAGAAATTGAGCCAGGCCGGCTCCTTCGAAAGCCGCTTCATTCTGCCACCCGCCATCATGACCGGCCTCTACACCCTGGAAGTGCTGACCGGCAACGACATCCTGCTGACTTCCAAGCAAATCAGCGTGGAAGAATTCATCCCCGACCGCCTGAAGGTGAGCGTGAGCGCCGCGCCCACCGTGCTGCAGCCCGGCCAGACCGTAACGGCCACCATCAACGCCCAAAACCTGTTTGGCCCGCCCGCAGCCGACCGCAAGTTTGAGGTCGAGTTTTCGCTGAAAGAAAAGACGTTTCAGCCCAAGAATTTCCCGGGCTACTCCTTTGCAATCAACAGCGGCGAGCGGCGCAAAACCACGTCGGAAAGCGACGAAGAAAGCGCCGGCAAGCCCACTTCGCGCTTCGAGAAAACCGTGCGCGAGGGCGTGACCGACGCCGCCGGCCGAGCCACCGCCACCTACGACGTGCCCGAAGTGCGCGACCTGGGCACGCTGGAAGGCGTGGCCTTCGCCACGGTGTTCGACGAAACCGGCCGGCCTGTGAACCGCCTCGCCACCTTCGACGTGCACACCCAGGCCACGATGTTCGGCATCCAGCAAATTCCGGAGCTGGTGAGCACGCGCCAGGCCGCCACCGTGCGCCTGCTGGCCCTCACGCCGCAGGGCCAGTCCACCAGCGCCCAGGCCCAGGTGAAGCTGGTGCGCCTGCTCTGGGAAACTGTGCTGGAGCGCCAGGGCGGCCGCTACGTCTACAATTCGCAGCAGCGCGAGCAAACGATATTGAGCCGGACGCAGGCCGTGGGCAACGGCACGCCGTTCAGCTTCACGCCGCTGTACTCGGGCGAATATGAGGTGCGCATCAGCCGGCCCGGCGCCCAGAGCTACGTGGCGCAGCGCTTCTACGCCTATGGCTACGGCGACACCCAGGCCAATTCCTTCGAGGTAAACAACGAGGGCGAGGTAACCATCGAAGCCGACAAAGCCAAGTACGAGCCCGGCGAAACCGCCAACCTGCTGCTGAAAACGCCCTTCTCAGGCCGTGTGCTCGTGACCGTGGAGCGGGGCAGCGTGCTCGACCATTTCTACGTGACCACCGACCAGAAATCGGCTCAAGTCAAAATCCCCATCAAGGCCGAGCACGTGCCCAACGTGTACGTGACGGCCACGGCCATCCGCGCCATCAGCGACAACCGCTTGCCGCTCACCGTGGCCCGCGGCTTCGTTCCGCTCACGGTGGAAAAGCCGGGGGCCCGCCTCGCGGTGGCCATTGCCGCGCCCGCCGCCAGCCGCTCGCAGATGTTCCAGACGGTGGAAATCACCACCGCGCCGCGCGCCCAGGTCACGCTGGCCGTGGTGGACGAAGGCATTCTGCAAATCAAAAACTACCGCACGCCCGACCCCTACGGCTACTTCTACCAGAAGCGCGCCCTGGAAGTGGCGGCCTTCGACATGTACCCCTTCCTGCTGCCCGAGCTGGGCACCAGCAGCAGCGGGGGCGACGCCGCCGACTTGCGCCGCCGCACCAACCCCGTGCCCAACCGCCGCGTGAAACTGGTGGCCAAATGGAGCGGCGTCCTCACGGCCGATGCCGCCGGCAAAGTACGCTACAGGGTGCGCGTGCCGCAGTTTTCGGGCGCGCTGCGCATCATGGCCGTGGCCTATAAGGACGATGCGTTCGGCAGCGCCGAGCACACGATGAAGGTAGCCGACCCGGTGGTGATTTCGACGGCGCTGCCGCGGTTTATGAGTCCGGGCGACTCGATTGACGTGCCGGTTACGCTGACGAATACGACGAATAAGCCGCTCAATGTAGACGTGGGAATCGAAGTAAGCGGCCCTATACAATCCCGCGAAGCGGGCACAGATTCCCCGTGGACTTTACCAATTGTTAAGCTATTGACTTTAAAGCCGAACAGTGAGCAGAGGACATTATTTCGCGCACATGCTCTGCAGCGAATTGGGAATGCACAAGTAAAAATTCGCGTGAAGTCAAGGGACAATGACAAATCTATTTCAGAAGAAATCATCGAACTCCCCGTTCGCCCCGCTTCTTCGCTCGAAAAGCGCACTGGCAGCGGCGTGCTAGCCGGCGGCACCTCGCTTCCGCTCAACCTGAAAACCGACTTTCTGCCTGCCTCGCTCACCAGCCGGCTGGTCATTAGTCGCTCGCCGCTCACGGAGTTCAGCAAAGACTTGCGCTACCTGCTGCAATACCCCTACGGCTGCCTGGAGCAAACCGTGTCGGCCGCGTTCCCGCAGCTGTACTACGCCGATTTGGCGGCCACTTTGCAGCAGAAAACCGGGGCCGCGGTCAAAACCCAGCGCTACAATCCCAATTACCACGTGCAGGAGGCCATCCGCAAGATTGAGGCGATGCAACTCTACAACGGCAGCCTGAGCTACTGGCCTGGCGGCGACTACGACAACTGGTGGGCCACCGCCTACGCCGCCCACTTCCTGCAGGAAGCCCAGCGCGCAGGCTTCGCCGTGAACAAGTCGGTGCTCGACAAAACCCTGCGCTACCTGCAGTTCCGCCTCAAAAAGCGTGAAACCGAGCCCTACCAGTACTTCGACGCGAGCAACATTGCCCGCGAGAAAACCATCGCCAGCAAGGAAATCGCCTACTCGCTTTACGTGCTGGCCCTGGCCGGCCGCCAGGACGCCGTGGCCCTGAACTACTACAAAGCCAACCGCCAGCCTGCTGGCCGAAGACTCCAAATTTCTGCTGGCCTGCACCCACGCCCTGCTCGGAAACCAGCGCCAGTTCCGCGCCCTGCTTCCCACCAAGTTCGGCGGCGAAACGGCCGCCAAGCGCGCCCTGGACGGCTCGTTCTACTCCCTATCCGCGACCAGGGCCTTGTGCTAAACGCCCTGCTCGAAACCGACCCCAACAACCCGCAAGTGCTGGAACTGGCCCGGCAGTTCAGCCGGCGGCTGCGCACCGCTGGCTGGCTCAACACCCAGGAGCGCGCCTTCGCCCTGCTGGCCCTGGGCAAAATCGCCAAGCGCGACGCCAACAGCACCGCCACCGCCACCATCTCGGCCAATGGCAAAGACCTCGGCAGCTTCACCGGCAAAGACCTTACGATTCCCAACGTGGCCAACCGCCCCTGACTTTGCGCACCGCCGGCAGCGGCAACCTCTACTACTTCTGGGAAACCGAAGGCATTTCGGCCAGCGGCAAAGTGAAGGAAGAAGACAGCTACCTGAAAGTGCGCCGCCAGTTCCTGAACCGCGCCGGCCAGCCCCTACGCACGCCCACCTTCCATCAGAATGATTTGGTGGTGGTCAAAATCACTATCGAAGCCGGCGACGCGGCCGGCACCGTGAAGAACGTAGCCATAACCGACCTGCTGCCCGCCGGCCTGGAAATCGAAAACTCCCGCATCGGCGCGGTGCGCGAGCTAGACTGGGCCAAAGACGCCGCCCAACCCGACTACCTCGACGTGCGCGACGACCGGATTAACTTCTTCACCACCGCCACCGGCAAGCCAAAGTCGTTCTACTACCTGGCCCGCGCCGTGAGCAAAGGCACCTTCAAACTGGGTCCGGTGAACGCCGATGCCATGTACAACGCCGATTATCACTCCTACAATGGCGCCGGCGTGGTACGTGTGCGGTAGAGACGCAATATTTTGCGTCTCGTCGTTGAACGATGACGGGCGAACGACAGCTCTGGTCGTTGAATGATGACGGCCCACTGACACCCAAACGGCGCGGACGACGAGACGCAAAATATTGCGTCTCTACACAGCTATGAAAGACAGGAATGGATTGTATGGTGAACGGTATCGCATTAACTCTGTCCGGCGTGCTGGCTATGACTACAGCAAAGGCGGCGGTTATTTCATCACCATCTGCACTAAAAACCGCATACCCTATTTTGGCCAAATTCAACCGGCTACGGATGATTTACATGACGCTTATTTAAACGGTACTAACCTGGCTGAACAAGCTTGGCATTGCTGGCAGCAGATTCCTTTGCACTTCCCTTTTGCTGAGCCCGACGCTTTTGTGGTAATGCCCGACCATGTTCATGGCATTCTCTTTATACACCGCTCGGCGGAATACGTGGAACAAGCCGTAGCCCAATTTGGCCCTCAATCTGATAATCTGGCTTCCATTATTCGAGGCTTTAAAGTTGGCGTGAAGGCTTGGGCTACGCGGCAAGGCTTGGAGTTTGCGTGGCAGTCGAGCTTTTATGACCGGATTATCCGCAATGAAGCAGAGCTGGAAAAGATTCGGAAATACGTGCTGGACAATCCCAATCGATGGGAATCAGAAGCAGGTGAAGAGCTTGGCATTTTTAGATAAGTAGAGACGCAACATTTTGCGTCTCGTCGTCCGCGCCGTTTGGGTGTCAGTGGGCCGTCATCATTCAACGACCAGAGCTGTCGTTCGCCCGTCATCGTTCAACGACGAGACGCAAAATATTGCGTCTCTACACCGGACTAGGCAGCCAACAAAAAAGGCCTGCTCAATCGAGCAGGCCTTTTTCAATCATACACTAACCAACAGTGCTTACTGCACTACCAGGCGCTTGGTCGATACCGTCTCGCCGGTTTTCACCTTGAAGAGGTAGGTGCCGCGGGCCAGCTTGGCCGCGTCGAACTTCAGGTGGTGCGTGCCGGCAGCTTCGGTGCCTACGGCCAGGGTCTGCACTTTGGCGCCCATGGTGTTGTAGACTTCCACGCTCACGGGGCCTTCTTGGGCCAGCGAGTAGCTGATGGTGGTGCTGCCCGAGAAGGGGTTCGGGTAAGCGGCAACTTCCGTCAGCATGGCCGAGGTTGAGTGGTGCGAGCAGCTTGCGCCACAGGCTGGGTCTGGGCATTGTACTGCTGGAAGGTGCGGGTTACGATAACCGCGAAATCGGCGCGGGTGACGGCCTGCGAGGGCTTGAACGTGGCGCGGATGGTGGGCTGCAAGTCGTAGGGGCCCTGCGAGATGGTGTAGTACGCATTGATGAGGTTGAGCTCCAGAGCAACGCTTACGTAGCCTTCCAGGCCAGCCGGGATTTTATCGGCATCGTCGAGGGCTACGGTCTGGCCGTTTACGCTTACGGTTACGGACTTGCCGTTGCGGCTGAGGGCCTGCTCCTGGAAGCCCAGGCTCTGCACCAGCGAGTAGGCCAGGGCGGCGCGGCTAACCGTGGCGCCGGGCGAGAACGTGCCGATGGCGGTGGGCAGCATCACGCCGTTGTTTACATGGAACCCGTCGCGCTGGGCGGCGCCGCGGGCGGCCACCGACTCGGTGAGCAGGATGTCGCTAACCGAGGATACGTCGGTGAAGGTGCGGGCGCCGTTAACGGGCAGGAACTGGCGGATGCCCTGGCCCATCATCAGGTAGTCGGCCAGCTGAATGCGGGTCAGGTTGGCGTTGGGCTGGAAACCGGTGGCCAGGCCATCGACGAGGCGGTTGGTCACGGCCATTTTGATGGCGGCTTCGGCGGGGTGGCCCACGATGTCGGCCAGGTTGGTGGTGCCGCTGGGGGTAAGCAGCGTGATGTTGCCGGTTACGGTTTCGGGGGCGGCCACACCGCGTACGCCCTCTACGGCTACCGTCCAGGTGCCAGCCACGGGCGAGGCCACGGCCACGCTGCGGTCGGTGCTGAGGGTGAAAGTAACGGGAGTGCCCGAGGTGTAGCGCACGCCGGCTGGGTCAATCAGCACGAGGTTGGTCAGGTTGCCGGTTTCGCCCAGCACGCCGGGAGAAGAAATTTTCACTTCCAGGCTGTTGGTGCCAGCGCTCACGGGGAACGTCATCTGGTTGGTGGCAGTAGTAGCAGGGTTGAAGTTGATGGTGAACGGCGTGGTGGCGCTCTGCGAGTTCACGCTGCTGTTGAAGCGGCGGGTGGAGTTTACCGTTGAGCCAAAGTTGGAAGAGCGGAAGGCGTAATCCACGGCGGCGTAGGCATTCACGTAGCCGGCGCCCACCTCCCACGACTCGTGGCCGGGCATATTGGTGGCGGTTTTCACCAGTAGTTCCTTTACCTGGGCGGGGTTCAGCGAGGGCTTGGCTTCGAGCAGCAGGGCCACCACGCCCGCCAGGTGCGGCGTGGCCATGGAAGTACCGCTCATGTGCGTGTAGAAAGGCACTTCGGCGGGAGTCAGCAGCTCCGCGTCCATCTGGGCGCCGAGGGAAGACACGGGGGCCACGGCGCGGGTAGAAACCACGTCTACGCCCGGGGCCACAATCACGGGCTCGTTCTTGAACGTCCAGGTTT
Organism: Hymenobacter humi; assembly: GCF_042665855.1. Lineage (NCBI taxonomy): Bacteria > Pseudomonadati > Bacteroidota > Cytophagia > Cytophagales > Hymenobacteraceae > Hymenobacter > Hymenobacter humi. Next base: position 4,356,584 of record NZ_JBHTEK010000001.1, read on the forward strand.
CGCCGTCTACCGAGAAGGTGCCCTGCTCGCCGCGTACGCCGCGAGAGGAGAAGTCGGCCAAGAGGCCGTTGCGGTCGCCGGCGCCCACCGAGATGGTCCAGGGGGCAATGGCGTAGGGGTTGTGGGTGTCGGCGCCGGGGCCTTCGTTGCCGGCGGCAAATACGACTACCATGCCGCGGTCATAGCACTTTTGGTGGCCACGTTCAGCGGGTCGTTCGGGTCGAAATCGCCGCTGCTACCAAACGAGTTGCTGATAACCCGGATGTTGTACTGGAACTGGTGCGTGAGGGCGTAGTCGAAGCCGCCGATGGCATCGAGCACGAGCAGCGCGCCGCCCGAGCCGTAGCCCAGCAGCGATGCGCCGGGCGCCACGCCTTCGTACTTGCCGCCCGAGCGAGCCCCGGTGCCGCCCACCGTGCCGGCGCAGTGCGTGCCGTGGCCGGAGTTGGTGTCGGTATTGGGCACGCCTTCCACGTAGGTCACGGGCAGCAGCGAGCTCAGCGAATTCAGGTTGGTGGAGCCCAGCGTGTTCTGCACCAGGTGCGTGCCGAACTTGATGTCCTCGTGGGTGCCATCGACGCCGCTGTCGTTGATGAGCACGCCCACGCCCTTGCCCGATACCGGGAGGCCGCCGTTGCGGGCCGTGGTTTGGGCATCGGTGCGCAGGCGCTTCACGCCGGTCAGGTTGGTGTCGTGGTAGTTGAAATAGTCAAGCTTCTTGTTGATGAAAATGGACCGCACATTGGAATTCTGAGCCAGTGCGTCTACCTGGGCGGCGGTGGCTACTACCCCGGCCACGGGCAGGGCCCGCATGGTGATGCCGCTGAGAATACCCAACTGCTTCAGCAAACCGGTTTGGAGGAGCGTCGGGGCGCCGCTGCCTTTGAAGGTGACAATGACCTGAGCCGTGGGGCTGGTGGCGAAGGCCGTCTTCAGAGCGGGGTCTACCACGGCCTGCCCAAACGATGTGCTGGCTTTGAAACCCACCAAAAGGAGGGTCACTAGGAAAGTTTTTTTCATGTAGCTGTTGGAAATATGAAGGTGGATTGGTGAAACATGTGTGGCCGGTGGAGCAACTCCACTGCTGCGGAGCTACTCAGAAGCGGGACCCCGCTGGAAGAAAAAGGCCAACTGCCCCCCTTTCGGCCACGGGATATTTACGAAATGAGATTTATAGCCGGATTTGATTTTTTCGGGTAAATTTTTCAAAAAATCAATTTCTATTAAAAATATTTTGGCCTTTTAAGAAAAAATTTGAAAATTGTTTAACATTTAGCATTGCCTCTTTAAAACATTAGAATAGCAATTGCTATATGTAATAAACTAATCATAGTAGTACAGCTTGATTATTAAATAGAGATGGTGCGATAAAGCCTGATGGCTTTTTCACTCGGGCAAGCAGCTACTGCTAAACCGTTGCCCATAATCTACCGGGCATGCTTTTGCAGGACGGGCAAGCCCTTGGAAAATGGTCCTGGACCTCCCTACTTCGCCAGCTCAAGACGGATATCTTTGGGTATGAATCGGCGGACTGGGTTGCGATTAGTGGGAGCCGTACTCGTAGCCATAGTCGGGCTATTCGGGCTGGACCTGGCGTTTCCGCTGCCCCGCGCGCCGCTGTATTCGCCCGTCGTGCTGGCCGCCGATGGCACGGTGCTGCACGCCTACCTGAACCCCACGCAGAAATGGCGGATGAAAACCGAGCTGTCGGAAATCACGCCGGCGCTGCAGCAGGCCATTATCAACAAGGAAGACCGGTACTTCCGGTATCATTTCGGGGTGAACCCGGTGGCCATCCTGCAGGCGGCGGGCCGCAACCTCTTCCGGCCGGGCCGCACCACCGGGGCCAGCACCATCACCATGCAGGTGGCCCGCCTGCTGGAGCCCAAGGAGCGCACGCTGGGCAACAAAGCCCTCGAAATGCTGCGCGCCCTGCAGCTGGAAGCGCATTACAGCAAGGCCGAAATCCTGCAGCTGTACCTGAACTTGGTGCCCTACGGCGGCAACATCGAGGGCGTGAAGTCGGCGGCGCTGCTCTATTTCCAACAGCCGCCCGACTACCTCTCCCTGGCCCAGACCGTGACCTTGGCCATCATCCCCAACCAGCCGCGCGTGCTGGTGCTGGGCAAAAACAACGCCGCCATCCTGGCCGAGCGCAACCGCTGGCTGCGCTGGTTTGGGCAGCAGCGCCTGTTTCCCGCCCAGGATATTGCCGATGCCTTGGCTGAGCAGGCTCGACGTGCAGCGCCACGCGGCACCCGCCCTGGCCCCGCACCTGGCGCGCCGGCTGGTGGCGCAGTTTCCCGGCCAGCCCATCATCCGTTCCACGCTCCGGCGCGGCCCCCAGGCCCAGGCCGAAGACCTGACCAAAAACTACGTGCGCCGCCTGCACGAACTGGGCATCGCCCAGGCCGCCGTGCTGGTGGTGAACAACCGCACCCGCGCCGTGGAAGCCTATGTGGGCTCGGCCGATTTCCAAGACGCTGCCACTTCCGGGCAGGTCGATGGCGTGCGGGCCGTGCGCTCGCCGGGCAGCACGCTCAAACCTTTTCTCTACGCCCTGGCCCTGGACCGTGGCCTCGTGACGCCCAAGCTAAAGCTGCCCGACGTGCCCACCAATTTCAGCGGCTTCCGGCCCGAGAACTTCGACAAAAACTTCAGCGGCGAAGTGACCGTGGAGCGGGCCCTGACTTACTCGCTCAACATTCCGGCCGTGCGCGTGCTCTCGGAGCTGGGCGTGGGCACCTTCACGAGCAAGCTGCGCGAGGCTGGCTTCCGGCGCGTGGCGCACGATGCGCCGCGGCTGGGGCTTAGCACGATTCTGGGTGGCTGCGGCACCACGCTGGAAGAACTGACGGCACTGTACGCGGCCCTGGCGGACAAGGGGCGGTACGCACCTTTGACGCTGGCGCTTAATGAAGAATTAGGAATGAGGAATGAGGAATTATCTAGCAAGACTAGAGGAAAAGCGGCTGCTTCAATTTCCAATTCTTCATTCTTCATTCCTCATTCTTCATTAATAACAAGCCCCGCCGCGGCCTTCCTCATCACCGACATTTTAGCTCAACACACGCGGCCCGACTTGCCGTTGGGCTACCAGGGCAGCACTCGGCTGCCCAAGATTGCCTGGAAGACCGGCACCAGCTATGGCCGGCGGGATGCCTGGAGCATTGGTTATAATAAGGACTACACCGTGGGCGTGTGGGTGGGCAATTTCAGCGGCGAGGGCAGCCCGGCCCTCACGGGCACAGACATTGCCACGCCCCTGCTGTTCGACCTGTTCAACGCCCTGGCCTACAATTCGCCGAATAATTGGGCCACGCCTCCGCCAGCCTCGACTTCCGGCTGGTGTGCGCCGAAAGCGGGCTGGTACCGGGCGAGCATTGCCCCAATCAACTTATTGACTACTACCTGCCTGGCACGTCCAGGGCCTCGCGCTGCGAGCACCAGCGCGAGGCCCTGGTATCGGCCGCGGGCACGGTTTCCTACTGCCGGGCTTGCGTGCCGGCCAGCGGCTTTAGGCGCCAGCTTTTCCCCAACCCCCGCCCCGAAGTGCTGGCCTTTCGCGAAGCCCAGGGCTTGCCGGCCAGCCGGCTACCCGCGCACAATCCCGATTGCCGCCTCGTGCGCAATACCGACGACGATGGCGCAGGCGCCAGCCTCGCCATCACCTCGCCCTTGGCCAACGCCGAATACCTGCTCAACCGCCGCGAAAAGCAACAACTGCTACTTAGTTGCGCCGCTGGCAGCGAGGTGCGGCAGGTATTCTGGTACGTAAACGACCAGTTTCTGCGAGCCGCCTCGGCTACTGAGCGGGTGTTTTTCAGCCCGCCTGCGGGCTCCGTGAAAATCTCCTGCGCCGACGACCACGGCCGTAACGTGGATATTCAGCTGCAGGTGGCCGAGCTATAATTGCAGGAGCAATTAGTCTGCCTCAACACCACTCATATGGATTTCACCATAGTAATCATTCCAAACGATAAGTATTACAACGATTTCTATCGTGAATGGGCGTCGCAGAAATGGCTTCGCAGGTGGCAGCCATTCTTAGCTGTTTTCATGATTTTATTCTGGATAGCACTACGATATATTGACGCCGGTGGAGTGTTAGGAATATTACCTTACTTTTTTATTGCTATCGGAATCTACGAGTTTATAAAGCACTTTTACTCAAAACACAAGTGGTTAAATGACCGAAATAAAAGCGGAATTACAGGCCAGGATATTGTCATTAATTTCAAAGACGAATTCATAAAAATAGACGGTCCCTTTTCTCGCGGAGAGCTACAATGGAAAGGAATAAACAATATTATCCGGACACCAAATGCCTTGTTTTTGACTCCGGAAAACGGAGCTAGCATTTTTCTGCCTAATTCCGCTTTTGATTCAGAAAATCAAATAGAAGCGGTTATGATAGCACAACAAAACGCTCGCTAGCTGCAGTATGGGAGAATGCCACTGCTTACGTTCTCAACGTCACTTATTGAAAAAATAGGCCGGCACGCCCCGCACGCCTGGCTCAACGGCAAACAAGTCGCCGCTCAACGGGAACTCCTGCAACTGCTGCTCGCTTAGGCCGCGGCGTGCAGTGGTAATGTAGAGCGTCTTGAGCTCGGGTCCACCAAAGGCGCAGGACGACGTGAACGGCGCGGGCACTGCCACGGCCTGCAGCAGCTCGCCGGTGGTCGGGGCATAGCGGTGCACCGCGCCCGCGCCCCACAGGGCCACCCACAGCATGCCTTCCGCATCGATGGTCATGCCATCGGGATAGCCCACCACCTCGGGAATCCGGACAATGTCCCGCGGGTTTTCGATGTCGCCCGTGGCATCGTCGTAGTCGAACGCCTGCACCCGAAACGTGTGCGTATCGATGTAATACATGGTGGTGCGGTCCAGCGACCAGGCCATGCCGTTAGAAGTCGTCACGCCGCGCAGCATCTCGTGGAGGCTGCCGTCGGGGTCGAAGCGGTAGAGGGCGCCCGTATGGGGCTTCAGCTCCATGTTGCACGTGCCCACCCAAAACCGGCCGGCGGGGTCGCACTTGCCATCGTTGAAGCGCACGCTCGGGTCCGTGAGCGGGTTGACCAGGAAGTGAGCTGGCCGGTGGCCGGGGAAAGACGGTGGATGCCGGTTTGCAGGGCCAGCAACACGTCGCCGTTGTGCATCGGTACCACGGTGCCCACCCGGGCATCGGTGGCAAAGGCCTCATCTGCTCCCGCGGCGGGGTCGAAGGTGTGAAACGCCCGGCCCTCGATGTCGACCCAGTACAGCTGCCTGGTCTCCGGGTTCCAGAGGGGCCCTTCGCCCAGGGTCGCTTGCGCATGGAGTATGGGGTGAGCCAGCATGGGAATGGGGCAGCTACGGGGTTCCTTCTTTGATACGGCTGTGCGTGAAAACGGATAGCTGCCCGCGCAGGGTTACTTCCTCGGCGGTTTTGGTTTGCACGGGGCACTTGTCTGCAATGCCCAGTACGCGCAGCGCGGCGCTGTAGTGGGCCACCAGCACGGGCTCGCCGGCGAGGGTAATGCCGGCGGGGATGCTGTTTAGCAAGTCCCGGCATTCGCTGCCCACCAGCAGGCCGCTCAGGTAGAAGTAGTTTTCCTGCCTGGTGGCTTTCTTGAACAGGTCATTGGTCCGCACCAGAAAGGCGTTGTGCAGCAAGTTGGCCTGCTGGCTGTCGCGCACGCCTTTCTCGAACCACTGGAGGTTGTTCCCTTCCTCCAGTTTCCCTCCTTCTTCGACCGAGTTCGCGAGGATGGCTTGCTTGGAAAGCAGCGCGAAGAACTCACCCGTCATGTAGGTTTTCAGGGCCAGGGCGCGGCCGTGCTGCACCCGCACGTGCTTGGCGTGCGTGCCAGGATGCAGAAACAGCTGCTCCTGTTCGCTCAACTCAAACTGGCAGCCCACCAGTTGGGTTTCCTCGCCTCGCATCACATCATCGTCGCTTTTTACGCCTGAAATCAGCAGCGTGGTGTGCCGGAAATCGGCCGTGGGCGCTATGGTTTTCGTGAGCAAATCGGAGCCATCGGTGGCGAAAGGCAGGGGCTTATACGGCAGCTCCAGCATACCGATGGTGGAGGAAGCCATGCCCGAAATCACCACGGGAACGTCTTCTAGCGAGGTTTTTACCGTTTCCTCCAGCTTCTGCAGGTGCTTTCGTAAAATGTCCAGGTAGAAGCTCAGCCGCTGCTCCGGCGGCTGTTGGGCCTTTGCCAAAGCTCCGCCGTGGCCGCGTTGCCTTCCTTGGAGCTTTCCTGGGCCAGGATTTTCAGGCCCGCGCGCTCCACCAGCCGCAACCGGAAGGAAGAGGTGCCCCAATCGCAGCTCAGGAAAACGGTTTCGGGGTTCATAGACGCTTCGCTTAATGAGAAATGAAGAATGAAAAGCAGACCGTAGCGCAGCATCTTGCCGGCGGCAATAATTCAAGTGTGAGGTTTTAGAAGTCGCCAGAGGCTGCGCCGGGTATGCCGGGTTAGATTAATTCCTCATTCTTCATTCCTCATTAAGCGAAGCGTCTCACCATTCGGCCACGCTGCCATCGGGATTACGCCAAATGGGGTTGTGCCAGTTGTGACCGATGGCGGCGCGGCTCAGCAGGTATTCTTCGTTGATGGTGATGCCCAAGCCCGGCCCGTCGGGGATTTTGCAGTAGCCGTTTTCGTACTCGAACACTTTGGGGTCAGCCAGGTAATCGAGCAAGTCGTTTTCCAGGTTGTAGTGGATGCCCAGGCTTTGCTCCTGGATGAAGGCGTTGTGGCAGGTGGCGTCTACCTGCAGGCAGGCGGCCAGCGCAATGGGGCCCAGCGGGCAATGCGGGGCCGCGGCCACGTCGAAGGCTTCGGCCATGGAAATAATCTTCTTGCATTCGGTGATGCCGCCGGCGTGCGAGAGGTCGGGCTGGATGATGTCAACGTACCCGTCAACCAGCAATTGCTTGAAGTCCCAGCGCGAAAACATGCGCTCGCCGGTGGCAATGGGGATGGACGTGTACCGGGCAATTTCGCGCAGGGCCTCGTTGTTCTGGGCCAGCACCGGCTCTTCGATAAACATGGGCCGATAGGGCTCCAGCTCCTGGGCCAGCATCTTGGCCATGGACTTGTGCACGCGCCCGTGGAAATCAATGCCGATGCCCAGGCCCGGGCCGCCGGCTTCGCGCACGGCCGCGATGCGCGCCAGGGCCAGGTCAATTTTCACGTGCGAATCGATGTAGCTCATTTCGTCGGTGGCGTTCATCTTCACGGCCGTAAAGCCCTTGGCCACCATGCTCGCGGCGGCTAGCCCCACCTCGGTGGGCCGGTCGCCGCCAATCCAGGAGTATACCCGCATCCGCTCGCGCACGCGGCCGCCCATCAGTGGTGAATCGGGGCGTTGTGGTACTTGCCTTTGATGTCCCACAGCGCCTGGTCGATGCCGGCAATGGCCGACATCAGGATGGGCCCGCCGCGGTAGAAGCCGCCGCGGTACATCACCTGCCAGTGGTCTTCAATGTTGAGCGGGTTCTTGCCCACCAGGTTTTCCATCAGCTCGGTCACGGCCGCGGCCACGGTGGCCGCCCGTCCTTCGATTATGGGCTCGCCCCAGCCCACTAGGCCGGTGTCGGTTTCCAGCTTAAGAAACAGCCAGCGCGGTGGCACTTGAAACAAAGTGAAGCGCGAGATTTTCATGGCGCGGCGGTGAGCGGCGGCGAAACCGCCTGCACAAACTGCTCGGCCTTCCGCGTGAGTGGTGCAGGTATTCGTCGGTAACGGGCTGGCTGGTATCGACCAGGGCGCTGCCCAGCCCGAAGGCCGCGGCCCCGGCCTGCTGGAATTCTTTGATGTTCTCCAGCGACACGCCGCCGGTGGGCATGAGCGGGATGAACGGCAGCGGCCCGGCCAAGTCTTTGAAATACGTAGCCCCCACCGACGCCGGAAACACCTTGATAATATCGCCGCCGTGCTCGTAGGCCGCCAGGATTTCGGTGGCCGTAAACGCGCCTGGGATGCTCACGGCCCCGTAGCGCTTCGTCATCCGGATGGTCTTTTTGTTGAGCGTGGGCGAGATGATGAACCGCGCGCCGGCGAGCAGCGCCGCGCGGGCCGTTTCGGGGTCCAACACGGTGCCCGCGCCCACCAGCAGATGGTCGCTCATGGCCGCGGCCAGCTCCTTTATCGAGTCGAGGGCGCCGGGCGAGTTCAGCGTGATTTCCAGGGTGCGGATGCCGCCGGCGTGCAGGGCCTGGGCAATGCGGAGCAGGTCGGGCGGATTGGCCCCGCGGATGATGGCGACCACCTTGCTTTCAAGAATGTGGGAGAGTGGCGTCATGGACAGTGCGAGAGAGAGTACGGCGTATCTTTTCTGTTCCTATCGACAACGTATAAGCCTGAAATTGGGTTAGATATCTTCCCAATGCAACGCCCCGACAGCCGAGCCAGCACGCGGCCCGGCTGGGGTGCAACATCACGAGAATTAAAGCCTTGAGTCCCGGCACTGTCCTCCTCATCGCCCCACCTTGCGTACACGTTCTGTCTACCTTCCAACCTTGCTTATGGGACCTCAATTTCTCTTTGCCACCGGCATCGAAAACAGCAACCCCACCATCCAGAACGGCAAAGTGCGCGTGGACGAGATGGCGAAATGCGGCCATTACGAGCATTGGCAGAAAGACTTCGACCTGGTGCAGGAGCTCGGCGTGCGCTTTCTGCGCTACGGCCCGCCCATTCACACCACGTTCCTGGGGCCCGGCCGCTACGACTGGTCGTTTGCCGACGCCACATTTCAGGACTTGCTGCGGCGCAACATTGCGCCCATTGTGGACCTGTGCCACTTCGGGGTGCCCGACTGGATAGGCAACTTCCAGAACCCGGATTTTCCTGAGCTGTTTGCCCAATACGCCAAGGCATTTGCGCTGCGGTTTCCGTGGGTGCAGCTCTACACGCCGGTCAACGAGATGTACATCTGCGCGGAGTTTTCGGCCCTGTTTGGGTGGTGGAACGAGCAGTTGCGCAGCGACCAGGCCTTCGTGACGGCCCTCAAGCACATTGTGAAGGCCAACGTGCTGGCCATGCACGCCATTCTGGAGGTGCGGGCCGATGCCATTTTTATTCAGAGCGAGTCGTCGGAGTACTTCCATGCCGAAAACCCAGCTGCCATCCGCCCGGCTGAAACCATGAATTCGCGCCGCTTCCTGTCGCTGGATTTGAACTACGGCCGCCGGGTAGAGTCAGAAATGTACGAGTACCTGATGGACAACGGCATGACGCGGGACGAATACCACTCCTTCATGCACAACAAGCTCAAGCACCATTGCATCATGGGCAACGACTACTACAAAACCAACGAGCACCGCGTGTCGGCCAACGGCCACACCCGCGCTTCGGGCGAAGTCTTTGGCTACCACGTTATCACCCGGCAGTACCACGACCGCTACCGCCTGCCGGTCATGCACACCGAAACCAACCTCTGGCAAGGCCCCAACGGCGACGAAGCCGTAAACTGGCTCTGGAAGGAATGGGCCAACGTGCTGCGCGTGCGCAACGACGGCGTGCCCGTGGTGGGCTTCACCTGGTACTCCCTCACCGACCAGGTGGACTGGGACACCGCCCTGCGCGAAAACAACGGCTACGTGAACCCCCTGGGCCTCTACGATTTGAACCGCAACATCCGGCCCGTGGGCGAGGCCTACAAGCAGCTCATCGCCGACTGGGCCCACGTGCTGCCCACCCACAGCGTCTGCCTGAGAGTCCCCATTGTGATGCCGCACGAAAGCAACCGCACCTGGGCCAAAGCGCAGGAAGAAGATGCGAAAGAACTGAGTGCCAGCAAATCCACCGCCGAGGCTAACACCATTCCGACGACGAGTTAGCTCAATATCTCAGCTCAATTTTCATCTTCGCATTGAATGCTAACTAAAAGGCCAGGTACCCGTCATGCTGAGCGGAGCCGAAGCATCTCGCTCGCGCCGTCTGTCATGCTGAGCTTGCAAAGCATCTTATCACGCCTCAACGATTCGTGCTCACTTGATAAGATGCTCCGCTCAGCATGACAAACGACACAGAAGAGTGCTACGCACGCTTCCGCAAGCATGCTACGACCAACAGACTTCAGCTCAACAGGACGAGTGTAGCTCAATGAGGCAAATGAATCGGCAGATACGGCACGGCAGTTGCATAACCGGATTCAGCAGCCCGAAGCCGCGCTAATTCAACTTGTGAATTCAGCTCAACTTCTGCTGTTTTTCCCGCTTCTGTCTGCTTTGTCCTTATGAATAAGTTCGTCCTCAGCGCTGCCCTGGTTATTCTCTGGAGCTGCTCTTTCAACGTCTCGGCCCAATTCCGCTTTCCTGACCTGAAAGACCTGAAGCTGCCCACCGGCATCAAAACGCCCACCTCCACCAGCAGCAGAGGCAGCGCGGCCATCGGCGGGCTCTCGAATACCGAAGCCGCCAACGGCCTGAAGGAAGCGCTGCTGCAGGGCATCGGCAAGGGTGCCGACCAGGCTTCGCAGACCGACGGCTTCTACCTCAACCGCCTCATTCGCATCCCGTTTCCACCCGATGCGCAACGCGTGGCCACCACCCTGCGCAGCATTGGGCTGGGCAGCCAGGTAGATAAGTTTGAGCTGTCGCTGAACCGCGGCGCCGAAGACGCGGCCCGCAGCGCCAAGCCCATTTTTATTAGCGCCATTAAGAGCCTCACCTTTTCGGACGTGTGGAACATTCTGACGGGCCAGAAGGACGCCGCCACGCAGTTTCTGAAGCGCACTACCAGCACCCAGCTCACCACGGCTTTTGCGCCCATCATGCAGCAAAGCCTGGACAAAGTGGGGGCTACCCGTTACTACTCGGCCCTGGCCACGCAATACAACCAGCTGCCCCTGGGCAAGCCCGTGCAAACCGACCTGACGCAGTACGCCACCGGCAAAGCCGTCGACGGCCTGTTCACGCTCATTGCCCAGGAAGAAGCCAACATCCGCGAGAACCCCGTGGCCCGCACCACCGAACTGCTGCGCCGCGTGTTTGGCCGCAATAGCTAAGCACGGCACCACAGTGGCGCTTAGGCGGCGTATGTTTGCGGCCCTTCACCGCCATTCAACCGCCGTTTATGAGCAAACTAACTATCCGCAGCCTCGCCGAGCTCGAGGCCTGCGTGGGCCAGGAAATGGGCGTTTCCGAGTACCACACCATCACCCAGGAGCAAATCAACCAGTTTGCGGCCGCCACGCTCGACTTCCAGTGGATTCACGTCGACGCCGAGCGGGCCCAGGCCGAGTCGCCGTTCAAGGCCACCATTGCGCACGGCTACCTCACCGTGTCGCTCCTGCCCTTTTTGTGGCAGCAAATCGTGGCCATTGAGAACCTGAAAATGCAGGTCAACTACGAAATCGAAAGCCTGCGCTTCAACCAGGCCGTGACCGTAAACAGCCAGGTCCGGCTGCGCGCCTCGCTGCTCTCCATTGCCAATCTGCGCGGCATTGCCAAGGCCCGCCTGCAAGTCACCCTCGAAATCCTGGATTCAAAAAAGCCCGCCTATACTGGCATTATTACGTTCCTGTACCATTTTCAGGAATAATATTCTTATCAGAAGAAGGAAATTTGTAAATAATTGACCGAAAGGACCGTGCGGCGCTGGCTGCACGGTCCTTTTTGCATACATTAGCCCCATACATTCACTCTTTTTCTGCTTAAATATGAGGCATTTGTTTCTTTATCTGGGGCTGGCTCTGACCCTGGCAACCCCGCAACTTGGCGTAGCGCAAGCCCCCAAAGCCGGCGCGCAGCCGCCGCTCATCGACCGCGAGCCTGCTGTTTGGCGACCCCGAGATTTCGGGCGCCCAGCTCTCGCCCGATGGCAAGTTCCTGTCCTTCATCAAGCCCTACAACGGCACCCGCAACATCTGGGTAAAGGGCCTGACCGAGCCTTTCGAGAAGGCCCGGCCCATGACCAACGACCAGGCCCGCCCGGTGCGCGGCTACTTCTGGAGCCGCGACGGCAAGTACCTGCTCTACAGCCAGGACAAGGGCGGCGACGAAAACTTTAACATCTACGCCGTGAACCCGGCCGAGGCCTTGCCCGCCGGCCAGGCCGTGCCTACGGCCCGCGACCTCACCGGCCTCAAGGGCGTGCGGGTGCAGGTGGTGAATGTGCCGCTCACCGACACCAACACGCTCTATATCGGCCTGAACGACCGCGACAAGGCGTGGCACGACCTCTACAAACTGAACCTGACCACCGGCGAGAAAACCCTGGTGCGCCAGAACAACGACCGCATCGGCGCCTGGGAGTTCGACTGGAACGACCAGCTGCGAGTGGCTTCGCGCTCGAACCCAGACGGCAGCACCGAGTGGCTGCGCGTGGAAGGCGACAAGCTGACGCCATTCTACAAAACGTCGATTGACGAGCAGAGCAACGTCGCCGCCTTTGCCAAGGACAACAAGCGGGTATACATGGTTACGAACATGGGCCCGGGCCGCAACCTGGCCGAAATCGTGCTCATGGACCCCGCCACCGGCAAGGAAGAGCCCTTCCAGGCCGACCTGCAGAAGCGCGTGGACGTGGGCAATCTGGCCGTATCGGAGAAGACGCATGAGCCCGTTTTCGTGAGCTTCGAGGACGACCGGATGCGCCGCGTGTGGAAGGACAAGGAGTTTGAAAAGGACTTCAAAACGGCCAGCGCCAAGCTCAACGGCCTCGACGTGTACCCGGTATCCAACACCACCGACGAGCGGCTGTGGCTGCTCTCGGCCAGCTCGGCCACGCAGCCCTCTGTGGCCTACCTCTTCGACCGCCAAACCAAGCAGCTCACCAAGCAGTATGAAACCCGGCCCAAGCTGAAGTCCAGTGACCTGGCCGACATGAAAGTGGTGCGCTACAAGTCGTCGGACGGTCTCGAAATCCCGGCCTACCTCACCCTGCCTAAGGGCGTAGCCGCCAAGAATTTGCCGGTGATGATTGTGCCCCACGGCGGCCCCTGGGGCCGCGACACCTACGGCTTCAACGCCATGCACCAGTTCCTGGCCAACCGCGGCTACGCGGTGCTTTCGCCTAACTTCCGGGCCAGCACCGGCTACGGCAAGAAATTCCTGGAAGCCGGCAATGGCGAGTGGGGCCGCAAAATGCAGGACGACCTGACCTGGGGCGTGAAGTACCTCATTGCCCAGGGCATTGCAGACCCCAAGAAGGTGGGCATCATGGGCGGCTCCTACGGCGGCTACGCCACGCTGGCGGGCGTGGCCTTCACCCCCGACGTGTACTCGGCCGGCGTGGCCATTGTGGCGCCTTCCAACCTGATGACGCTGCTAAACGCCATTCCGCCCTATTGGGAAGCCATGCGCAAGCAGCTGTATGCCCGCATGGCCGACCCCGGCACCGAAGCCGGCCGGGCCGAGCTGGCGCGCATGTCGCCGCTGGGCTCCGCCAATAAAATCAAAACCCCGCTGATGGTGGTGCAGGGCGCCAACGACCCGCGCGTGAACAAGGCCGAGGCCGACCAGATAGTGGTGGCCCTGCGCGACCGCAACTACCCCGTGCAATACCTCCTTGCGCCCGACGAAGGCCACGGCTTTGCCCGACCTGTGAACAACATGGCCATGTTCGCAGCCTCCGAGAAATTCCTATCCAAGCACTTGGGCGGCCGTTTCCAGGAAAGCATGTCTCCGGCCGTGGCCAAGCGGCTGGAGGAAATCACGGTGGACCCGAAAACGGTAACGCTCGTCAAGGAAACGGCCGTGAAGTAAACCTGAATTTTAGCCCAACAAAAAAGCCCGGCCCTTTTGGAGCCGGGCTTTTTTGTTGGGCTAAAATCAGCTTCTCAAGGGGCTGATAAAAAGTAGTCCGGCAAATGCTAGCTTCGCAAAACACACTCTCTCTTTTCTGCAAAACTGTTTTCCTTACCTCATGTCAGCTTCGTCCCCAAAGCCCCGTGCCACCAGACGCATCTTAACCGTTATTCTAGCCCTTGTCCTGCTCCTAACCGGGGCATTAGCTTATGGCTATTGGGGGCAAAAACCTCAGCAGGTGGACGGTGGGCTAGCTCAATTGCACACGGTATTCACGGGGCACAAGGCCCACATCTGGGAAGTTAAATTCAGCCCCGATGGAGCGCTACTGGCTAGCGGCAGCATAGACAGCACCGTAAAGGTGTGGAACAAGCAGGGCCAGGTGCTGCTCAATTTGAAACACCCGACTGGGGTTACGACCCTCGAATTCAGCCCCGACGGCAAGGTGCTGGCCAGCGGGGGCTACGACCACGTCATCCGCTTGTGGCAGGTGGCCGATGGCCGGCTGCTTAGCTCCTTGCCCGGGCACGAGGGCACGGTCTGGGCCGTGACGTTCGGCCCAGACGGGCGCACCTTGGCCAGCGCGGGCGAAGACAAGCTCGTGAAGCTCTGGAACCTGGGTAGCGGCACGCTGATTCGCAGCCTGCCCGGCCACCGGCTCAACGTGTGGGGCGTAAAATTCAGCCCCGATGGCCGCTCGCTGGCCAGCTCCAGCTTTGATAATGATATCCGGATTTGGGACACCGCCAGTGGGCAATTGCTTCGCACCCTCACCGGCCACACCGAGGCAATTTTGAACGTGGATTTCACCGCCGATGGCCGGCAACTGGCCAGCGCCAGCGACGACAAAAGCATCCGGCTCTGGGACGTGGCCACGGGCCGGCTGCTGCGCACTTTCAAGGGCGATTCGGAGTGCGTGTACTCCCTCGAGTTCAGCCCCGACAACAAGCATATTGCCGCAGCCTACCGCGACAAAACGGCCCTGGGCGAAATCGCGCAGAATATCCTGGGCCTCTCCCCCACCAATAAAGGCGTCACGGTGCGAATTTGGGACGTGGCCACCGGCCAGCCTGCTGCAAACCCTGGCCCAACACACGGACGATGCCTACGACGTGACCTACAGCCCCGACGGCCAGTGGCTGGCCAGCGCCAGCTCCGACAAAACCGTGGACCTGTGGCGGCTCCGGCGCTAAGCTTGCGATTCGAGGTACTCCTCTCCTTGCCGCACCGGGGCCATGTCCTTAGATTCTTCCTCAGTGAACAGGCGCGAGCGAATCAGAAACCGCACGCCCAGCGGGATTTCCAGCGAGAAGCTGGCTCCCCGGCCTTTGGTGACGTCCACGGTGAGCTGGGTGTGCTGCCAGTACTCGAATTGGCTGGTGCTCATGAAGAAGTCGCAGCCGTGAATCTGGCCCAGCCACACGTCGTTGCCGCCGATGCGGAATTCGCCCTTGGCAAAGCACATGGGCGAGGAGCCGTCGCAGCAGCCGCCACTCTGGTGGAACATGAGCGGGCCGTTTTCGTCGCGTAAAAGGTCAATGGTAGCCTCAGCGGCTTGGGTTACGAGGACGCGGGGCGTGGCCATGGTCTAAGAGGTTATTTGGTGGGGTTGCGCTGGCCGGGCAGGTAATTTGGCTTGCCCTTTACCTTGGCGCGGCGGTAGATGTAGGCGATGTCGCCCTGCTGCTCACGCACAGTTACCTTCTCGAGCGGAGCGATGGCACCGTCGGCACTCACCCAATCATAAGCAAGCTGGTGGATGGAATCCCAATGGTAGTGATGATTGCCAATGCTCGAGATGCTTTTTTGGGCGGCATTGGGCATGGCGTCGGTGGCCGGAGGCGGCACCAGGGCCTGCGCATCGTAATGACGTTTTTCAGCTTTCAGCAGTACCCAATCCGGGTTCTTGCCTCCCGGCACCGGCAAAAGCTGGGCCTGAGCAATGGAAATGCTATATAGTAGCGCAAAGGGCAATAGTATACGCTTCATCTTCACAGGATTGGTACTGCCTTCTTGTAAAGACGCAACCTACTGCTTAAAAGATTCTTGGCCTCGAACGAATCCGACTGCCCGCTGCTTTGCCACAACCAGAACGTCATGCTGAGCGCAGTCGAAGCATCTCGCGTGTGGTAGTAATCCAATCGATTGAGTTACTACCACACGCGAGATGCTTCGACTGCGCTCAGCATGACGGCCTAGTTAGTCACTGATTTTCTTAGCCCAATTTGGGCTAATCAGCTCAATTTCGGCCTAAAAGAAGCCCAGCTTCTGCTTGCTGTAGCTGATGAGCATGTTCTTGGTCTGGCGGTAGTGGGCGAGCATCATCTTGTGATTTTCGCGGCCAAAACCGGAGGCCTTATAGCCACCGAAGGGGCTCCTGCCGGGTAGTCGTGGTAGCAGTTCACCCACACGCGGCCGGCCTGAATGGCGCGGGGCATGTTGTAAAGCTCGTGGGCATCGCGGCTCCAGAGGCCGGCGCCGAGGCCGTAGAGGGTGTCGTTGGCTATTTCGATGGCTTCGTCGTTGTCCTTGAACGTGGTGACGGACAGCACCGGGCCGAAGATTTCCTCCTGGAAAATCCGCATTTTGTTGTGGCCGCGGAAGATGGTGGGCTTGATGTAGTAGCCGTCGGACAGCTCGGGGTGGTCGTGGAAGTGCGCGTCGCCGCCCACCAGCACCTCGGCGCCTTCGGCCTTGCCGATTTCGAGGTAGCTCAGAATCTTCTCGTACTGGTCGTTCGAGGCCTGCGCGCCCATCATGGTGCTGGGGTCGAGCGGGTGGCCGAGCTTGATGGCCTTCACGCGCTCGATGAGGCGGGGAATAAACTCGTCGTAAATGTCTTCGTGGATGAGCAGGCGCGAGGGGCAGGTGCAGATTTCGCCCTGGTTGAGGGCAAACATGGCGGCGCCTTCCAGGCACTTGTCGAGGAAGTCGTCGTCGGCATCCATCACCGATTTGCAGAAGATGTTCGGCGACTTGCCGCCCAGTTCCATGGTCACGGGAATGATGTTTTCGGCGGCGTATTGCAGGATGAGGCGGCCGGTGGTGGTTTCGCCGGTGAAGGAAACCTTCTGCACGCGCTTGTTGCTGGCCAGGGCTTGCCGGCTTCCAGGCCGAAGCCGTTCACCACGTTAATTACGCCGGCGGGCACCACATCCTGAATCAGCTCCATGAGTATCATGATGCTGGCGGGGGTTTGCTCGGCGGGCTTCATCACCACGCAACAGCCCGAGGCAATGGCGGGGGCCAGCTTCCAGGTGGCCATCAGCAGCGGGAAGTTCCAGGGAATAATCTGGCCCACCACGCCCAGCGGCTCCTGAATCACGAGCGACAAGGTATTCTCGTTCAGCTCCGTAGCCGAGCCTTCTTCGGCCCGAATCACGCCGGCGAAGTAGCGGAAGTGGTCGATGCAGAGCGGCAGGTCGGCTGCCATGGTTTCGCGGATGGGCTTGCCGTTTTCCACGGTTTCGGCCGCCGCCAGGTGGGCCAGGTTGGCCTCCATGATGTCGGCGATTTTTAGCAGCACGTTGCTGCGCGTGGTGGCCGAGGCCTTGCCCCAGGTTTTGAAGGCTTCGTGGGCGGCGTCCAGCGCCAGGCTCAATGTCTTCCTTGGTGGAGCGGGCCACCTGGCAGAAGGCTTTGCCATCGATGGGCGAGGGGTTTTCAAAGTACTGGCCTTTGACCGGGGCCACCCATTTGCCGCCGATGAAATTATCGTAGTGAGTTTTGAATTTTGGACGCGCCACCACGGTGGAGGTTGCTTCGAGGGTTTCAGCCATGACGATGTAAAAAGTAAAGGTTGAGTGGGTTAGTTGGATGGTAAAGGTCTCTGAATAACCTTTCGGCGGGTTGTGGTATTGTCTTAAAGTGTGCGGGAATAATCGCAACTTGCCAGGACAACCCACCCCATCAGGAGCTACGGTTGCGCCTTTCTGCTCTGCCCTTCTCCCCCGGCGTTCTTAGCGCCGGGGTTAACTTAAATCCCACCCATGACCACGCGCGCCCACCTCCCCGCCGCCGTTGCCCCGCTCGCCGTCGAGCGCCTGCACAGCCTCGTCGAAAACCGCACCGTGTACGCCCTCGATGGGTTTGAGCTCAACGTTTTTGAAACCCACCAGGCCGCCCACCGCGTGCAGCTACGGCTCGATGGCCTGGCCCTGACCACCATGCTGCGCGGCAAAAGGTGATGCACCTGCCCGGCCGCGCTGCCTTCGACTACCTGCCCGGCGAATCGGTGGTGGTGGACAAGGACGAGCTCATGGAAATCGACTTCCCGGAGGCCTGCCTCTGCCAGCCCACCCAGTGCTTGGCCGTGGCCATCGCGCCCGACACCATCCGCCACACCGTGGACTTGCTCAACGAGCGGTACCCCCGCGCCGAGGCCCACCAGCCCTGGACCCTGCAGCAGCCCGAGTACGCCCACCTCACCAACACCCCCGAGCTCACCGACACGCTGGGCCGCCTCGTGGCCGTGTCGCGCACCACCGACGTCAACAAGGACGTGCTGGCCAGCTTCACCCTGCAGGAGCTGCTCGTCCGCCTGATGCAAACGCAGGCCCGCCAACTCATTTTCCACGACTACGCCCGCTACCTCACCTCTCACCGCTTCGCCGCCGTGGTCGACTACATCAAGCAGCACCTGGCCGAAAATCTGAGCATCGACAAGCTCAGCGCGCTGGCCTGCATGAGCAAGGCCACGTTCTTCCGAGTATTCAAGCGCGAGTTTGGCATCACGCCGGTCGAGTTCATCATCCGCGAGCGGCTGAGCGAGGCCAAGCGGCTGCTGCGCCACCCGCTGGCCAGCGTGGCCGAGGTGTGCATGCGGGCCGGGTTTAATAACCTCTCCTACTTCCAGGCGCTCTTTAAGAAGTACGAGGGCGTGACACCGGGGGCGTATAAGAAGCAGATGGTAGCGTAAACCTCACCCCCGGCCCCTCTCCAAAAGAGAGGGGAGCCTAACCCGAACGCAATGCTGAAAGGAAAAAGCCCCAGTTCAATTGAGCCGGGGCTTTTTCCTTATAATACTTCTTGAGCCGCCTTGGCTCCCCTCTCCTAGGGAGAGGGGTCGGGGGTGAGGTTAAAACACGACGCTATAAGGCGCATCGGCCAGCGCGCGGTAGTCTTCGTGCAGGTTCACGCCCAGAATTTCGTGCACGTTGGCCCGGATGCGGTTGGAAAGCTGGGTGAGCGGCAAGTCGTTGCTGTCTTTGCCGAACGGGTCTTCAATTTCGTCGCCTATCATCTCCACGCCCAGCAGGGCATAGGCGCCGAACATGGTGATGGGCACCGTCATGTACTCGTAGGTATCGAGCAGGTTGAAGGGCATGATGATGATGAACACCGAGATAAACCCCTTGATAAAGTAGCTGTAGGAAAAAGGAATGGGGGTTTTCTGGATGCGCTCGCAGGCGCCGGCCACGTCCAGCAGTACTTCGTGGTGGCGCTGGATGGTGATGAGGTGCGTGGGCAGAATGAGGCCTTCCTGCAACAGTTGCTCGTAAAACTCCTGCAGCTGAGCCGCGATGCGCGAGGGCACATGGTCGAACTGCCGCAGCTGCTCGACATAGCCGCTATGGGCTTCTCCCAGCTTGTGAAACCTTACCCCCTGCCGCAGGTGCCCGTCCAGGGCAATGGGAAAGTTGGACAGCAGGTGGGCCAGGTACGTGCGGTTGGCGTAGTCGTCGGCCGGGAGGCGGGCGTGGAGGAGCACGGCCAGGTTGCGGCAGTTGTTCACGAGCTGCCCCCAGAGGCGGCGGCCTTCATAAAAACGGTCGTAGGCCGTGTTGGTCCGAAACACCAGCAGCAAGCTGAGCATAATGCCCAGGAAAGAGAAAACTCCTTATCGACAGTGAAATTAAAGACCTTGGACTGCACCACTACGGCCGTAACGGCAGTGGCGTACAGCCCCACCCACAGCACGCGCTTCAGCAGTAGGCGGATGATGCCCGAGGAGCGCAGGTGGCGCAGGGCCTCCCACCAGTCGGTCGATTTGTAGATAATCATAGGCAACTCATGGAGCCAACTGCTGGTAACCGCAATCCAGCTCAAGCCATTTAATCGCTGGAAGATAGGCGGCCTGCTGCCAGGGAGTGGCCCGGCGCTTTTTCGCTTTCCTGGGCCTGCAGCAACCAGTTGGTGGCGTCGCTCTCCTGGCTGGCGTAGTGCAGGCGGTAGGGCAGCGCTGGGTTGGAGACGGCCGCTACCTGCCGCTGAAAGTCCTCGGCCGCGCCGAGGTGGGCCGGCGAAATCAAGTAGCTGAAATACAGCAGCCCGCCGAAGTGAGCCGACACCAGCGGGGCAAACTCATCGAGCATCCAGCGGGTGACGGCCGGGCCCGAGCTGGGCCGGCGGCGGGCATCGAGCAACCAAAAGCGGCACTGGTTTACGTCGGCTTCTTCGAGGTAGCGATAGATGCGTCGGGTTTCCTCGTCGGTGGTAACCCCCAGCCACCGCACGACCAGAATGTGCAAGTCGGGGCGGTACGAGAGGTCAACCAAGGGCGTGGGAGGAGTCAATTGCATGAAGCAAAATAAGCAGTTTTCTTCATGTGATGTCCCACGAAACGGGCTTTGAAGCATTCAGCGGTACTCCCCACCCTTATTCCGAGGACTATGCTGGGGTGTTGTCGTAGGCGATGGACTCTACTTGCACCACTTCTTCTTGCGGGCCCAGTTTCACCGTCACGGTCTTGCCCAGCTTGGTTCCCTGCACGGCCCGGGCAATGGGCGCGATGAACGCCACCTTGCCTTGGGCCACGTCGGCTTCGTCGACCCCCACAATAGTAAACCGCCGCTCGGCGCCGACTTTGCCTCCGCTCAGGGTGCGCAGCGTGACGGTGGCGCCGAAGCGCACTTCCTTGGGCGGCTGGGCGTGCGGGTCTACCACTTTGGCGCTGGCAATGCGCTCGGTGAGCAGGGCAATGCGGCCGTTGTAGAGCGACAGCCGGTGGGTGCGGTCGGTGTCGTTGTCGCGGTTGGCTTCGGCCACGGCGCGCTCGGCTTCCAGGGCCGTGAGCTCGGCGCGAAGCTGCTCGAGGCCGTTGGGCGTGACGTAGTTGGTGGTACCGGGTGGCAGCGCCGCCCGCGGCGGAATAATGGGTGGCTGCTGGGAGTCATCCTCTTTTACAAATCCTCGGCTCATGGTCGGTTGAACGCAAGGGCCATCGGCAGGTTATGGTGCAGGCGTAACCATTGGCAGGTTTTCGCTGTTAGCCCCGTCTGCGTCCTGCGCAGCTTGAGAACCGTTTGCTAGCTTATATGAAAGAATCCCTTGTTGAAAATACGCCCTTATCTATTCCCACTACTTCTCCTCCCACCACCTCCCCTACCGAAGCCCCTGCCCCCAGCCTGCTAGACAATGCCCTGGTCTGGCTCATGGCCGTAACCTGCGGCCTGGTGGTGGCCAATATTTACTACAACCAGCCGCTGCTCGCCGCTATCGGCCGCACCTTCCGCCTTTCGGACAGCAGTGCCAGCCTGATAGCCACGGCCACGCAGATTGGCTACACGCTGGGCATGCTGCTGGTAGTGCCGCTGGGCGACAAGCTCGAGCGCAAGCGCATGATGCTGCTCATGCTGCTGGGCGCGGCCCTGTGCATGGGCCTGGCCGCCTGGGCGCCCAGCTTTTCCGTGCTGGCCGGGGCGAGCGTGCTGCTAGGCATCTTCTCAGCCGTGCCGCAGCTGCTGGTGCCCATGGCCGCGCACCTGGCCCCGGAAGCCAGCCGCGGCCGCATTGTAGGTCGCGTGATGAGCGGCCTGCTCATCGGCATCCTGCTTTCGCGCACCGTGAGCGGCTACGTGGGCCTACACTTGGGCTGGCGCGCCATGTTCGAAATCGGCGCCGGGCTCATGGTGCTGCTCGCCGCCCTCTTGGCCTGGAAGCTGCCCACCGACCAGCCCACCTTCTCCGGTTCCTACGGCTCGTTGATGAAGTCCCTGCTCACGCTCACCCGCGAGCAAAGGCCGCTGCGGCGCGCGGCGCTGGTGGGCGCCAGTCTCTTTGCCGCCTTCAGTGTGTTTTGGACCATGCTGGCGTTTTACCTGGAAGGACCCGCGTTTGGCTACGGCAGCGACGTAGCCGGCTTCTTTGGCTTGATTGGGGCGTTTGGGGCCTTGGCGGCGCCCTTGGCCGGCAAAACCGCCGACACGAAAGGCCCGGATTATACCATTGCGCTGGGCATCGTGCTGGCGCTGGTGGCTTACGCCATTCTCGGTTTCGGCGGCCTGTATGTGGCCGGTTTGGTAATCGGGGTCATTCTGCTTGATGTGGGTGTGCAGGCCACGCACATTTCCAACCAGTCGATGATATTCTCGCTGGTGCCCGAGGCCCGCAGCCGGCTCAACACCGTGTACATGACGGCCTACTTTACCGGCGGCTCGCTGGGGTCAATTCTGGGCGGGCTGGCCTGGGTGCACGGCGGCTGGCCCGGCGTATGCCTGGTGGGCGGGGCCCTGACGGCAGTAGCGCTGCTGGTGAGCCGGCGCTACGGGCGGGAGTAGACAGGAAATTGAGCTGTGGCGGGGCACCTCACCCCGGCCCCTCTCCAAAAGAGAGGGGAGCCTCGGCTTAAGGGTTGGCTCAACTTTAAAGCAAAAGCCCCAGCTCAATATTGAGCTGGGGCTTTTCTATTCTATTGAATAACGTCAGGCTCCCCTCTCTTTTGGAGAGGGGCCGGGGGTGAGGTGCCTACGCCTCCAGCCGTCCCAAACACACCTGCAGGCTGTGGCGCCAGTGCGGAATGGCTACGCCCAGGCTGCGTCTTGGCTTTGGTCTTGTCCATCACCGAATAGGTGGGCCGCGTGGCCTTGGTGGGGTACTCTGCTGTGCGGATGGGAACGGTGCGCACTGGAGTTTCGCTCAGGCTCAAAGATGGCCGTGGCGAAATCGTACCAGGACGTGAGGCCCTCGTTGCTGTAGTGGTAGAGGCCGAATTCCTGGCTTCCGGTTTCGATGATGGAAAGGATGCAGCCGGCCAAATCGATGGCGTAAGTGGGCGTACCAACCTGGTCCCAGATAATCTTGAGTTCCTCGCGCTCCCGGCCCAGCTTGAGCATGGTTTTCACAAAGTTGTTGGCGTACTCGGAGTACAGCCAGCTCGTGCGCAGGATGAAGAACTTACTGGTATATTCAGAAATTACCTGCTCGCCTTCCAGCTTGGTGAGGCCGTACACGCTGATGGGCGCGGCTTCGTCGGTTTCCACGAGGGGCTGGTTGCCGGTGCCGGCAAAGACGAAGTCGGTCGAAATCTGGATGAGGACGGTGCCGTACTCCCCGCACAGCTGGCTGAGGTTGGCCACACCGTCGCGGTTGATTTTGCGGGCCAACTCAATTTCGTCCTCGGCTTTGTCCACGGCCGTGTAGGCAGCGCAGTTGATGCAATAAGCCGGGCGGCGCTCGGCAAAAAGGGCCGCCAGGCCTGCGGGGTCAAGGATATTGGCCTGCGCTTCGGGCAGAAACACCATGTCGGGCGTGTTCCGCTCCTGCGCTACGTGCGCCAGGCACTGCCCCAATTGACCCGATGCTCCAAAAACCAATATGCTACCCATGAACTACGCCACTTAGTGATATAAGAATAGATGCGCCAGTCGCTGTCGTTACTCAGCAGCCCTGCACTGAAACAAAGCCCAGGGGCCTTATTCGAGCCGCAAGTTAGGGTCCACGGGCGGGCGCTTGTTCTTAATCGGCTCAAAACGCATTTCGCGCGGCTGTTTTTCACTCAGGTATTTCCAGTAGCGCAGTGGCATGTGGCGGCGGTGCAGCTTTAGGTTTCTGCGCTCCGGAATGTTCACGTGGTCGAAATACGCCTGCCAGAGCAGCTTGAAAAGGGGCTCCCGCTCGTCGAGCACGGTGGCCGATAGCTGGGTGGACTTTGGCGCCTGCGTAGCCTCAAACTGCACCACGTCGGTGCGGGTCAGGTCGTAGTAGAGGCCGTAGTGGCGTCGGCGGTCGTATATCAGCCAGCGCTGGTCGGCGTAGCGCTTGGTGAAGTGGGCGGCGATGAGCGGCAGCACGTCAAAATCGGGCTCGATGGTGGCGTGAAACAGGTCATCGGTGGTTTTCTCAAAGCGCACGAAGGCTTCCATGCGATGCTTTTCGCGGAACATCTGCTGGGCAAGGCGCTGCACGCGGCGCACGCTGGCGTCGGCGTAGTTGGTCGAGATGTCCACTGGGGTGCGCAGGGCCAAGTCTACGTACCGGAAAATGAGCAGGCTCGCGGTCCGGCTGCTCGCTCAGAAACACGTGAAACAAGCGGGTGCGCGCTTCGGCGTCCATGGTTTTCAGCAGGCCGTCCCACACGCGGGCGGCCAAGGCTTCGCTGGTCTCAATCGGCGCAGATGGCGCAAATAAGCCACCCTGCACCGCCGCCTCGGGCTGAATGTTGTTGGGCGCCGCCTTGCTGTCGTAAATGGTAAACAATACCGTCAGCAAGCCCTCAAATGTGCCGTCGTAAGTGTAGTCGCGCGGCGTGCCGGATAGCTCCGGCGCCGGCCGGCGGGCTCCGCAGCGGGCGCAGCAGGGGCCGAAGCCGGACGTCGAAGCGGGGTGAGGTTGGGCATCAGCTGTGTTTCAGAAGTAAACCGTTACGTCCCGTTGAATGATTAGGCCATATGGATTGACCTGTCATGCTAAGCTTATCGAAGCATCTCTACCTGAACAGTAACCCAATTGTCTGTCATGCTGAGGCACGAAGCATCTTTTCACCTTTGGACGACTCGTGCAGACGTGATAAGGTCCTTCGCGCTGCTCAGGATGACAGACGATTAGATTAGTAAGCACGCGAGATGCCTCGGCTCCGCTCGGCATGACACACGGTAAATTTGTTATGCAAAACCCGTCCCGTCATTTCAAAAACTTCAGCAGCAGCTCGTTCACTTCATTGGGTATTTCGTGCTGCACCCAGTGGCTGGCGGGTAGGTACGTAAGGCGGCCGGCATCGCACAGCTGCAGGCTTTGCCGGGCCAGGTCAGCTTCCAGGAAAGCATCGTTTTCGCCCCAGATGATGTGCACCGGCACTTTTACCCGGCCGGTTTTGCTGAGCCGCCCGGCAAAGCGCCCGGCGGCGCGGTACCAGTTTATCATGCTGCGCATGGCGCGGGGCTGGTTCCAGGCTTCGCGGTAGGCGTTTAGGTCCTGGTGGCTAAACACGCCGTCGGCGCTGGTGCGCAGCAGGGCCTGCCGGGCCACCCACCAGCCCCGGAGGCGCGCCAGGCACTCGGGCAGCCACGGCAATTGAAAGAAGAAAACGTACCAGCTTTTGGCAAACTGGCGGGGGTTGCGGCGCAGGGCCTGGGCCAGCACCTGCGGGTGGGGCACGTTGAGCACCGCCGCGCGGTGGATGCGGGCCGGGTGGTGCGCCGCCAGGTACCAGGCCACAGCGGCGCCCCAGTCGTGGCCCACAACAGCGGCAGTTTGCGCGCCAGCGGCATCCATCAGCCCAATTACATCGGCGGCCAGCTTGTCGATGGTATAGTCCCGCACGTGGTGGGGCTTGTCGCTGAGGTTGTAGCCGCGCTGGTCGGGCGCCCACACCCGGTATCCGGCCTGGGCCAGGGGGCCAATTTGGTAGCGCCACGCGTACCAGCCCTCCGGAAAGCCGTGCAGCAGTACGACCAGCGGCCCATCGGCGGGGCCGCTTTGGGCCACGTGCAGCTGCAGGCCGTTGGTAGATACCTGCTGGTGTTCAACGGAGTAGGACATACCGCCAGATACCGGCTCCGGGGCCCGGAAGTTGCGCTAGGCGGCCTGCTGGGCGTCGTTGTCGGCCAGCCGCGCCATGGCCCGGGCGCGGGCGTCGTCGTGCATCTGGCGCACCAGGGGCATGAGCTCGCTGATGCGGCAGCAGCACGAGAGGCGGGCTACTTTGTCGGAGGCCGGGGTGCGCACGGGCTGGGGCTGGCGGTGGATGACTTTCATAACGGAGAAAAAATGTCGTGCTGGACGCCGCCCAGGCTGCTTTTCTGCAGCGGCGAGGGGCCGTTCGAAAAAGGAGGTCGTAGTTCATATCGATTAAGAAGCCTGGGCGAATAAGTCGAGCCTGCTGCGTGACCAGGGCCGAACGGACCGAGCCGGCGCCGAACAGAATCTGGCGGCGCACCTGCTGCTCGCTCAGCTCGCCGATGACGGCACGGTGCTCGCCCTGGCAGGTAAGGAAGTATTTGGCCCGCTTGAGCACCACGCCCAGGCGGCGCAGGGTTTCCATGTTGAGGGCAGCGAAGCGGCGGGCGGCCACAATTTTTTTGGCCGAGCGGGCGCCCACGCCGGGAATGCGCAGTATCATTTCGTACTCGGCCGTGTTCACGTCTACCGGAAACACGTGGCGGTTGCGCAGGGCCCAAGCCAGCTTGGGGTCAATTTCGAGGTCGAGGTGCGGGTGCGCGGGGTCGAGGATTTCGTCGGCGTGGAAGCCGTAGAAGCGCATCAGCCAGTCGGTCTGGTACAGGCGGTGCTCCCGGATAACGGGCGGCTGCGTCACCTGCGGCAGGCGGGCGTCGTCGGTCACGGGAATGTAGCCGGAGTAGTACACGCGCTTCAGCCCGTAGCCCTGGTAGAGCGAATCGGTGAGCTTGATAATTTGCAGGTCCGTCTCGGCGCTGGCGCCCACGATGAGCTGGGTGGTTTGGCCGGCCGTGGCGAAGTTGGGCACTTTCTTGAATAGCGCCTTCTCCTCTTTATTCTGGGCAATGCCGTCCCGAATCTGGCCCATGGGGGTCAGAATCTCCTGGTAGTTCTTCTCGGGAGCCAACGTAGTCAGGGCCAACTCCGAGGGCAGCTCAATATTTACGCTGAGGCGGTCGGCGTACAATCCGGCTTCCTGAATCAATTCTTCCGAAGCGCCCGGAATAGTTTTGACGTGGATGTAGCCGTTGAACTTGTGCTCGGTGCGCAGCTTTTTCACGATGCGCACCAGCCGCTCCATGGTGTAGTCGGGGCTCGAGAAAATGCCGGAGCTCAGAAACAGCCCTTCGATGTAGTTGCGGCGGTAGAAGTTGATGGTGAGGTCCACCACTTCGTCGACGGTGAAGGCGGCGCGCTTCACGTCGTTTGAGCGGCGCGACACGCAGTAAGCGCAGTCGAAAATGCAGTGGTTGGTGAGCAGAATCTTGAGCAGACTCACGCAGCGGCCGTCTTCGGTGTAGCTGTGGCAAATGCCCATGCCCTCGGCGTTGCCCAGGCCTTTGTTCTCGTTTTTGCGCTTGCCGCCGCTGCTGCTGCACGAAGCATCGTACTTCGCGGCATCGGCTAATATGCTTAGTTTCTCTTGAATGCGCTCGTTCATGCGGAAGGGCTGGCTTTCGGGCTTAAAAGTAGTAAACAGCGGCCAAATAGGCGCAATCTGTTAAGCTAATTTTTTTGGTAATAGTTTCTTTTTATGGAAAAAGAAATACGCGCTTATCGCCATGTTTTTAGCAAAAGCCGCTGGCTGGGCTCAGGATGCATTTTAGCTCAACTGAGGGGCGCGGGAGGCCTGGCGCTGGGTGGGCACCGGGCTAGCTGGGCGCTACCGCCGGCTCCTTTTCGTAATTTGCAGCGTTGCGCCCCATTATGAGCTTTCGCGGTTGTTTCCTGTTGGTCTTTGTTCTGCTCGGGCTGGGCATCCGGCCGGCCCAGGGGCAGACGTTTGACCCGCGCTCGGCCGTGCCGCCCGACTCGCTCAAGGCCAGCGAGGAAATCCTCCCCCACCGCGCCGACTCCCTGCGCCAGCGCTTCGACGAGGAGCGGGTGCTCAACCGCCTGAAGGCCTACTCCCGCCGCAAAACCATTGCCGGCCGGGCCCTGTCGGGCTTGTTCAACTTCACCCGCCGCCAGGAAGAGCAGGCCGGCCTCGACGCCGTGCTGCTGGACCGGCAGTTCGACCGCCACAATTTTAAGATTGTGCGCCGGATAGACATCCGCACGCTCGACTCCTTCGGCTACAGCCTCACCGACTCCACCAAAGCGCCGCGGGCTATGTGGGAAAAGGCCGGCAATACGCTGCACATCAAAACGGCCCGTTCGCGGGTGCGGCAGGTGCTGCTGTTCCGGCCCGGCCGGCCCCTGGCCCCCAGGCCCTGGCCGAATCGGAACGCCTGCTGCGCCAAACGCCCGAAATCCTGGACGCCCGCGTGCTGGTAAACGAAACCACCACCACGAGCGACAGCGTGGATATTGAGGTGCTCACCACCGACGTGTTCAGCATCACGGCCGGCTTTCAGGCGGGCTCGGCCACGTCGGGCATTGTCACGTTTGGCGACGAAAACTTTCTAGGCATGGGCCACCAGGCTCAAGAACGCCTACCGCTACGGCCAGACGCTGAGCACCGCCAACGGCGAAAAACCCCAGCAGTGGACCTACCAGGGCAGCTACACGGCGCCGTTTCGCAACTTCGTGTACGCCCAGGCCCGCTACCGCAACCTGTACAACTTCCGCTCGGGCGGCGTCTCGGTGCAGCGGGACTTCTACTCGCCCAGCGCCCGCTACGCCGGGGCCATCAACCTGAACAGCTACAGCCAGAACATTGCCCTCAATGCCCCGCCCGAGGGGCAGCCCTACACCTACTACCCGCTGCGCTACACCGTGCAGGATGCCTGGGTGGGCCGGGCCCTGCGCCTGCGCTCCTACGACCTGGGCTACGAAAACCCCGGCCGCGTCATCGTCTCGGCCCGGGTGTACCACACCGACTACAGCACCATCCCCAGGCCCGACCCCGTGACCGGCCCGCCCGCGCCCGACTACCGCGACGGCACGCTGCTGCTCGGCACGGTGGGCTACTCGGTGCGCCGCTACTATAAGGACCAGTACCTGTTCGGCTTTGGCCGCACCGAGGACGTGCCCACCGGCACGCTGGTCAGCTTCACGGCGGGCTACGAGATGAACAGCCTGGTGCCGCGGCGCTACCTGGGGTGCGCCTGGCCGCCGCCGGCTTCAGCACCAACAGCGGCTACCTGTACGGCGGCGTGGACCTGGGCTCCTACCAAACCCTGAACTCGCGGCGGAGCTGGCAGCAGGGCCTGCTCGCCGCCGAGCTCACCTCCTTTACCAAGCTCTACCACGCCGGCAACTGGCAGTACCGGCATTTTCTGAGCAGCCGAGCCACGGTGGGCTTCAACCGCCTGCCGGGCGAGCTGCTGCAGGGCATCACCAACCAGCGGGGTTTGCGGGGCTTTGCGCCGGCCGAGCCCATTCAGGCCACCAGCCGCTTTGTGCTCAACTACGAAACCACGCTGTTTACCCCGCTCTCGCTGCTGGGCTTCCGGCTGGCCGGCATCGCCTTTGCCGACGCGGCCTGGATTAGCGAGCGGCCCCGCGGCGGCTCGCCCTTCGGCGGCGCGCCCTACACGGGCTTTGGGCTGGGCCTGCGCTTTCGCAACGAGTTTACCGCCCTGCGCACTTTCCAGCTGCTGATTGGCTACTACCCGCGCGGCCTGAATGCGGCCAACGGCGTGCGGATGTTCGAAACGGCCCGCGAAACCGTCACCTTCACCGATTTCGGCCTAGGCCAGCCGGGCACCGGCCTGTATCAGTAAGCACTAGCAGCTTGTTCGCGTTGCTTACCGGGAATGGCAGAACGGGGTAGAGACGCAATATTTTGCGTCTCGTTGTCTGCGCCTTTCGCCAATCGTTCGGGCATCATCGTTCAACGAGGAGACGCAAAATGTTGCGTCTCTACCCCGTTCTGCCTACCGCTTTATTAACGCAAACACCCGCTAAGCTAAAAGCCAAAGGGGCCTACCGGAATCCACGAATGGTTTCCGGCAGGCCCCTTGAGATTATTGAGCTACGCGAGCTTGTTAAGCTACGCGCTGGCTATTTGCTGGTATTGAAGGTAATGGGCACGGTGCAGGCCACGCGCACGGGCTGGCCGTTTACGCGGGCGGGCTCCCAGGGCGGCATCAGCCACACCAGGCGCAGGGCTTCGTCGTTGAGCCCGCTGCCGGGGCCGCTGATGACGTGGGCGTCCTGCACTTTGCCTTCGGCGTTGAGCACGAAAT
Organism: Hymenobacter humi; assembly: GCF_042665855.1. NCBI lineage: Bacteria > Pseudomonadati > Bacteroidota > Cytophagia > Cytophagales > Hymenobacteraceae > Hymenobacter > Hymenobacter humi. The sequence goes on from NZ_JBHTEK010000001.1 coordinate 4,386,308, forward strand.
TGACCAGCACCCGGCCCGAGACCTTGCGCTGCACCGCCAGCTGCGGGTACTTGATGGACTTGCTCAGGTACGCCATGAAGGCCTTGTCGCCGCCGATGAACTTGGGCAGCACCTCGGGGTTCACATACACCGAATCCGGAAACACTTCGGCCCGGGGCGGAGCGGGCACCGAGGTCAGCGGGATGCCTTGCGGCGCCGTCACGATGGCGTCGGCTTTCGCCATGGCCTGGCCTTTGGCTGCCCCACTAACCAGGGCGAAAGCCAGCAGAGCGTGTAAGCGTAGAGATTTGTTCACGGTAGTAGGCAGTTAAGTGGATGAGTCAAAAGTTGGGCAACGAAAAATTTCTTGAGTTACTAAAAGAAAAAATCCGTGTATATGTTTTTAACAAATTGTCTTTTCAATAGAATTGCCTAAAAACACGATGCAATAGGCTAATAGCACGCTGGGATGTTTTTTTACGTGGCTAATCGTCATTTATACTGCAATATAGACTATGATTCGCATTTTCAAAGGTTCTCCAGAAAAAATAATTTGCACTCTCAAGAGCTGATTATTTTATACAGATTATTAAATTAATTTGATAATTCTAAGATAACACGGAAGCCATTGACTTGTGTGGAACAATTGCTACCTTTGTCATCGTTAATCGACGATAAACGAAACAACTCTCATGGCAGCCCACAAGCGCGAACAGTTCACCGAAGCCGAACAGCAAATCGCAGTTATCGCCAAGGCCCTGGGCCACCCGGCGCGGGTAGCCATTTTGCAGCTGCTGGCCCGGCGGCAGTCGTGCGTGTGCGGCGAGCCTGGTGCTGGAGCTGCCCATTTCGCAAAGCACCGTGTCGCAGCACCTCAAAGAGCTGAAAGCGGCCGGCCTTGTGCAGGGCGAAGTGGACGGCCCGCGCGTGTGCTACTGCATCGACCGGGCCGGCTGGGACCGCGCCCGCCAGCTGCTGGGCGGCCTGCTAGCCGAGCTGCCGGCCCCCACCGTTGGCTGCGCTTGTTAGAATCCCCTCCCCTTTTCTCCTTTTAATCTTAACCCTTACACGTCATGGAAGCTTCTGTTTTTCCCCGCATGCACGTCTCGCTGTACGTGTCCGACCTCACCGCGACGGTCAACTTCTACACGGCCTTCTTCGGGCAGCCGGCCACCAAGATTAAGCGCGGCTACGCCAAGTACGTACTCGACAAGCCCTCGCTGATTATCTCCTTTGTGGAGAACCCTGACCGCGTGCAAAGCCACTTCGGCCACCTGGGCTTCCAGGTAGAAACGGTGGAGGAGTTGGACGAGCGGCTGGCCGTGGCCCGCAAGGCCGGCCTGGTGAGCCGCGAGGAAATGGGCACCGCCTGCTGCTACGCCAAGCAGGACAAGTTCTGGGTAAACGACCCCGACGGCGTGGAGTGGGAAGTGTACTACTTCCACGCCGACGCCGAGTTCAACGACCCGCGCTACCAGGAAGAATCCGACTCGGCCACCAACAGCCAGTGCTGCATCGCGCCCGCCAAGCAAGCCGCCCCAGCGGCGGAAGAAGTGCTGACGACTGCGCCCATGCCCTTCACGCTGGTAGAGGCCACGCCAGCTACGGCCACGGCCGCCGCATGCACGCCCGGCGGAGGCTGCTGCTAACTTACTGTATATCATGAATTTCACAGCCAGTGACCTCACCCCCTGACCCCCTCTCCAAAAAGAGGGGGCACCAGTTCTGCGCGAGTGTAGCGCGGACTGTGTAGTCCGCGTCCGGAAGGGCCTTTATCAAACGGACGCGGGAACGCGGACTACACAGTCCGCGCTACATTCGGCTGGCTCCCCTCTCCGCGGGAGAGGGGCCGGGGTGAGGTTCCATAGGCTGGGCACCCTCAACAAGCGCAAAACACCAATCCCCTTTCAGCTCAATTTACCCATGAAAATCCTGCCCATGACTGCTGCCCACTGGCCTGCCGTGCGCACCATTTATGCCGAAGGCATGGCCACGGGCAATGCCACGTTCGCCACCGAGCCGCCCACTTGGGATGAGTGGAACGCCAGCCACTTGCCTACCTGCCGGCTGGTAGCGGTAGACGAAACTGAGCCGGAAACGATATTGGGCTGGGCAGCGCTTACCCCCGTTTCGGGGCGCTGCGTGTATGCGGGCGTGGGCGAGGTGAGCGTGTACGTGGCCGATGCCGCCCGCGGGCAGGGCGTGGGCCGGGCCTTGTTAGCGGCTTTGGTAACGGAATCGGAGCAAAACGGGCTGTGGACGCTGCAGGCCGGTATTTTCCCGGAGAACGGAGCCAGCGTGCACTTGCACGAGGCCAATGGCTTCCGGCAGGTGGGCCGGCGCGAGCGGATTGGGCAGCTGCACGGGCAGTGGCGCGATACCCTGCTGCTGGAGCGCCGCAGCGCGGTGGTGGGCGCGGCCCCGCTCGCTTCGTGAAGCCCTCGCTGCGCCACAGCCTGCTAGCCGAGGCCTTGGGCACGGCCGTGCTGCTGGCCTTTGGCACCGGGGCGGCCGTGGTGAACGAGCAGACCCACGCCCTGGGCCACGGCGGCGTGGCGGCGGCGTTTGGGCTGGTGGTACTGGTACTTATTCAGAGCCTGGGCGCCGTGAGCGGCGCCCACGTGAATCCGGCCGTGACCGTTGCCTTCTGGGCAGCTGGGCGCTTTCCGGGGGCGCGGGTGCTGCCCTACGTGGGCGCCCAGCTACTGGGTGCGCTATCGGGCAGCGGGCTGGTAAAGCTGCTGGCCACCGAAGGCTCTACCCTGGGTGCTACTCTGCCGGCTCACGGCCCCGCCCAAGCGTTTGGAATAGAATTGGCCCTTACCTTCTGGCTGATGCTCGTGATTCTACGCGTCACGGCCGGCGCCAAGGAAGAAGGACTGCTGGCGGGCATCACCATCGCGGCCACCGTGGGGCTGGAAGCTCTGGTAGCCGGGCCCCTCAGCGGCGCATCTATGAACCCGGCCCGCTCCTTGGCGCCGGCGCTGCTCAGCGGGCACCTCACCGATGCCTGGCTGTATGTGGTGGCCCCGCTGGCCGGAGCGCTGCTGGCCGTGGCCTTCGACCGATTATTGCAACTTAAACCGTCCCTTGACACCCCCTCGCCCCCATGACCAGCTTCCTTTTTGTGTGCATCGAAAACGCTAACCGCAGCCAGATGGCGCAGGCTTTTGCTACCATGCACGGCGGCGAGCAGGTAGCGGCTTACAGCGCCGGCTCGCGGCCGTCGGGGTTATCAACCCCAAAGCCATTGCGGCCATGGCCGAGTTGGGCTACGATTTGAACACGCACGCCAGCAAATCCCTCGATGAGGTACGCGACATGGAATTCGACTACGTGGTGACCATGGGCTGCGGCGACACCTGCCCGTTCATTGCGGCCAAGCACCGCCTCGACTGGCAAATACCCGACCCCAAGCACCTCGAGCCGGCCGAATTCCGGCAGGTGCGCGACCTGATTGAGCGGCAGGTGCTCGACCTCCTGGCCCAGGCCGGCGTACAACTCGTACCGCAGGCCAGCTAGCCCACTGCTCAAAGTTGGGCCAGTTGGGCCGCTGTAACCTGCCGCATGGCTTTCCGTGCCGCAACCCCGACCTTTGCCCTCCACCTAATTACTTTTCACCCGATGGCCAGCCTCCTCCTCGGCGATTACAACGACCTCGAAGTAGCCCGCGAAACCAGCGTCGGCCTGTACCTGACTTCCGACGACGGCGACCTGCTGCTGCCCAACAAGTACGTGGAGCCCGGCACCCGCGTGGGCGACATCGTCCGCGTATTCGTGTACCGCGACTCCGAAGACCGCCTCATTGCCACCAACCTGCGGCCGCTGGCGCTGGTAAATTCCTACGCGGCGCTCACCGTGCGCGACCACGGCCCGGCCGGCGCGTTCCTGGAGTGGGGCCTCGAAAAAGACCTGCTCCTACCCTTCCGCAACCAGCGGCGCGACCTGCGTACCGGCGACCGCGTGCTCGTGTACGTGTACCTCGACGAGGAAAGCGACCGGCTGGTGGCCTCCACCAAGTGGAAGCAGTTCCTGAGCAACGAGCCTTTCCCCGGCGAGCCCGGTGACGCCGTGCGCCTGCTCGTAGCCGACGAAACCGAGTTGGGCTACCCCGTCATCGTGAACGGCACCCACCAGGGCCTGCTGTTTCACAACGAAGTATTCCGCCCCCTACGCCTGGGCGAGCAGGCGCCCGGCTTCCTGCGCCAGGTGCGCGCCGACGGCAAGCTCGACGTGCGCCTGCAAAAAGAAGGCTACGGCGAGGTAGAATCGGCCACGGACACGCTGCTCAAAGCCATTCAGGCCGCGCCCGGCGGCCGCCTGCCCCTCGGCGACAAAAGCCTCGCCGAAGACGTGTACCGCCGCGTGGGCATGAGCAAAAAAGTGTTCAAGAAAGCCTTGGGCGCACTTTTCCGCCAGGGCCTGGTACTGCTGGAGCCGGAAGCCACGCAGCTGAAATAGAACATCAAGCTCCTCCTTTTTTAAGGAGGGGACGCTGGCGCGAAGCGTCAGGCTGGGTGGTTGAGCCGTTGAACCGAAGGTCGGCGTAGCCAACGACACCCGAACGACTTCTTTAGGAGCAGATTGAGCCGGCGTGTCAACCCTGCTCTTTATTCGTCGTTCTTAGCAAGTTGTTCGGGCATCGTTGGCTACGCCGACCTTCGGTTCAACGAGTGCAACCACCCCGCCTGACGCTTCGCGCCAGCGTCCCCTCCTTAAATAAGGAGGGGAGCTTTTTCGTTCTGCATCCCTTCTTCATGCGCAAAACAGCTTTACTCGCCGGGGCCTCGGGCCTCATTGGTTCGCACCTGTTGCCCTTGCTGTTAGCGTCGGAGCGTTATTCTAAGGTGATTGTGGTGGGCCGGAAGGCGCTGCCGCTGCAGCACCCCAAGCTCACGCAGGTGGTAACCGGTCTCGACAAGCTGCAGGACGTACGCCTGCAGCTCATTGCCGACGACGTGTTTTGCTGCCTGGGCACCACCATGAAGCAGGCCGGCTCGAAGGAGGCGTTTTATAAGGTCGATTTCCTGTACGTGGTGACGTTGGCGGCCCTCACGGCCGCCAATTTTGCCGCGCAGTTCCTGGTGGTTTCTGCCCTGGGGGCCGATGCCGAATCGGCGGTGTACTACAGCAAAGTGAAGGGCGAAATGGAGGAATCGGTGCGGCAGCTGCCGTTCCGGGCCATTCACGTTTTCCGGCCTTCGCTTCTGCTGGGTGAGCGGGCGCAGCCCCGCCTGGGCGAGCGGCTGGGCGCGGTGGTGCTGGGCGTGCTGCGCCCTTTGCTGCGCGGCCCCCTGCACAAGTACCGGCCCGTGAGCGGTGCCACGGTAGCGGCGGCCATGCTGCGCGCTGCTGAGGAAGACGGCGGCGGCGTATGCGTGCATTTATCCGATGAAATTGCGGCAGAAGGCGGAGCCAAACAGAAAGTTTAGCGCGGGTCGCTTAGTTTTGTCCAAATTCTGGTTCATTACTATTCATCCCCACATGAAACGTTTACAGTTAAGCTTTCTTTTCCTTTTACTCCTGCTGCCGGGCCTGGCGGCCCACGCCCAATCTAAAAAGAATGGCGGCGGCAGCAGCTCGGGCTACAACACCGGCATTGGCCTGCGCGGCGGCGGCTACTCTTCGGGCCTTACCGTCAAGCACTTTGTGGGCAGCGGAAACGGCGTAGCCATCGAAGGCCTGCTCACCACAGAATACAAAGCCCGCGGCATTCGCCTCACGGTGCTGGGCGAGAAGCACAAGACGGTTTCCGACATCAAAGGGCTGCAATTCTACTACGGCGCCGGCTTCCACGCCGGGTCGTACCAGGGCCGCTACTACTTCGCCGACTCGCGCTACTACTACAAGGGCCGCAAAGGCGACGTGTACCTGGTGCGCGACTACCGCTACGACGAAGAAACCTACGTCGCCTTCGGTGCCGACCTGATTCTGGGCCTCGAGTACAAGCTGCAGGACCTGCCCTTCGTAGTAGGGGTCGATTACAAGCCATTTTTCGACGTATTCAACGGCTACACCGGCTTCTACAACGACGCCGCCGTGAGCCTGCGCTATACGTTCTAGCCCAACTTTGGCTCCTCAGCCCGTCTAGCCCAACAAAGCAGACGCTGCTTGAGCTAGAACCAATAAAAAAGCCCCGCCAGCTACTGGCGGGGCTTTTTTATTGAATATTAACTACGCCTAATATAGTTTGCAGCTTCCTCGTTGGCTCCCGTGTCGTTGGGCTTCATTACCCATTCCCGCCTGCTTCCCATGACTCCTTCTCCCACCGTGTTTTACACCCTTTGCATTCTGCTGCCGGTGGTGGCAACCGGGGTGGCGTTTGTGGTGGGCGGCCCGCTGCGCCGCCTGTACGTGGTGGGCTCCCGGCTGCTGCTCGGCGCGCTCATGCTGGGCGGCGGGCTCTACAAGCTCTCCGACAACCACCTGCCCGGGCTGATGGGCCCACCCATGAACCACGCGTTTCTGGCCAAGTACAGCCTTGAAATCTTTGCCCAATTCATTGGGGCAGCCCAGCTGCTGATTGGGCTGTTGCTGCTCTCGGGCCGGTTTGCGCTGCTCGGGGCGGTGCTGCTGGTGCCCATGTGGCTCAATATTATCTTCCTCACCTGGTCGCAGCACTGGGTGGGCACGCCCTTTCTCACCACCGGCTTTCTGGTGCTAAACCTGGGCCTGCTGCTGCACGACTTCCCGCGCCTGAAGTGGCTGTTTTACCCGCCAGCCGATGCGCCGGCCCTGCATGCCCAGCGCCTGCAAACCGCCCCGCTGCCCGTGGAGCTGTTGTGGTGGCTGGGAGCCGGCATCGTCCTCATTGGTGGCCTGCTCTACCCCGTGTCGCTGCGCACCATGACCAGCACCATGCTGCTTGGGGCAGCCGTACTGCTGGGTGCCTCCGCCTGGCACTACTTCCAGAGGCGCCGGGCACGCGAGTAGCTCAGTCGCTTCAGAAATACAAGAAAGGCCCGCCAGTATCCGGTGGGGCTTTTCTGGTGAGCTGAATTGCTTTGCCTACCGCAGCCACTTCCAGTTCACCGATACGTTGAGCACGCGGCCTTCCACCGGGGCCCACAGCTCGGGGAAATCGGGGTTGGTGCGGTCGCCCAGCACCACGGCTTCGCGGCGCGTCTGGCGGTAGTCGAACAGGTTTTCGCCGTTCAGGATAAAGGTCCAGGGGCCGGTGTGGTAGCGCACCAGCGCCGCCGCAATGGGGTAGCCGGGCCGCGAGGAGCCGTCTTCGAGGTACTGCCGGCCGGTGTAGCTCGCCTCGATGCCCGCGGCCAGGTGCTCGCCAAATTCCTGAGTAGCCACGGTGGCCAGCTTGTGGCGCGCGGCCAGGGGCACGTTGGGATTGGCCGGGTCATAGCGGCGGCGGGCGTAGGTGAAAAGGTAGCCCAGGTACAGCTCGGTGCCCTCGTAGCGCAGGCGGCCGTAGCTTTCCAGGCCCTGGCTCACGGTGGGCGCGCCGGCGTTGAACCAGGCCAAGCCGGTGCCCGTGACGTTGGGGCCGAGCGGGATTTTCACGTCGCGGAGCACCAGCGGGTGCTGCAGGCGGGTGTAGAAAAAGCCTTGGTTGAGGTTCAGGTTCAGGCCCGAGGCGAAGCGGTGCTGGTAGTTCACGTCGCCGTTCAGGCCCTGGCTCAACTCGGCGCGCAGGCCTTGCAGCGGCTGCACCCGGGGCAGCTCCCGCTCGTCGAGCTCGTTCACGTAGGGCACGGGCACGCGGTAGCCGTAGCCGCCGTTGAGGCGCAACGTGAAGTCGGGGGCGGGCTTGAACAGCACGGCGGCGCGGGGCAGCAGGAAGTTGCCGTAGGCGTTGTGGTGGTCGAGGCGCAGGCCGCCCTGCACGCTGAGCGTGGAAGTGAGCTGCCAGTCGTCCTGCACAAAGCCGCCCACGGTGGCGTAGCGGTAGTCATTCAGCAGAGGCACCCGGCCGGGAGCGGGCAGGGGCTCGAAGTCTTCGCCCAGCAGGTTGAGGCCGCCCACCAGGGTGTGCTGCCCGTAGCGGTGCAGGTAGCTGACCTCGGAATAATACGACAGCTGGCGGGCGGCGTAGTCCACGGTATTGGTGCTCACGTTGCGCCGAAACCAGCTGGCGGTGCCTTTCACGGTGAGGCCGCCCCCGGCCACGCTGTCCTGGGTGTAGATGAGGTCGGCGGAATGTCGCTGGGTGCGGTTGGTGACGAAAAAGCTGCGGTCGAGGGTGCGGGGCTGGTTCTGCACCACGGCCACGTCGCCGCCCTGGCGGTTTTCCACGGTGCCGGTGTAGCCCAGGGCCAGGCTGGCCGTTGTTGGGGTAATAAAACAGGCGCGGGTGCACGGTGAAGTTGCGCAGGGGGCACGTCCACGAAGGCGTCGCCGTCTACGTCGGTGCTTTGCTGGCGGGTGCCGCCCACGAATAGCGAGTAGCCCAGGCTGCTGGTTGCGGCCGCTGGCAAAGCCGTTGAGGTTGCTTTCCTTCAGGGTCGACTGGTTGGCCGTGATGGTGAGCTGCGGGTCGCCGAGCACTGGCGACTTGCTCACTAGGTTCACCAGGCCCGCGATGGCCCCGCCGCCGTAGAGCGTGGAGTTGGAGCCCTTAATCAGCTCAATCTGGCGCAGGTCGAGCGGCGGAATCTGCAGGATGCCGAAGGAGCCGGCGTAGCCGCCCAGCAGCGGCAGGCCGTCGCGCAGAATCTGCGAGTAGCGCCCCGGCAGGCCCTGAATGCGCAGGTCGGCGTTGCCGGTGGTGGGCGAGGTGGGCTGAATCTGGGTGCCGGCCAGGTCGCCGAGTAGCGAGGCAATGTTGCCGGGCTTGATGCCGTTTTCTTCCAGCAGCTCCTCCTCCCCCAGCACTTCCACGCGGGTGGGTAAGTCTTCGATGCGCGAGTTGGTGCGCGTGGCAGTCACCAATACTTCTTCCTCAATGGCCTGGGCCACGGGAGCCAGCCTCAGCGTGAGCACCGCCGGGCCAGCCGGCGCCGCCAACAGCCGCGGCCGGTAGCCCAGGGCCTCCACGCGCAGCCGGGTGCCCGCGGCCGGCGCGGGCGTGAGGATGGCGCGGCCGTTGACGTCGGTAGCGGCGCCCACGCCGGTACCCGGCACGCTCACGCTGGCCCCAATAACCGGCGCCCGGCTCACCGAATCGGTGAGGACGACGGTGAGCGACTGCGCGTGCCCGCCCAGTGGCAGCAGCAACGCGAGCCCGGCCAGCGGCAACCAGCCGCGCAAGGCTTTCCAAACCGATAAAATCAAGCAATAGCCCATGGCCAGGAGGTGTTAATTGAGAACGTTTCTACGCCAAAACGGCGAAGACGAATAAAGGTATTTTGGCTACAATGAGGTACCCGTGGAGCTCCGGCTGCTTGCACGCTTCTGCCTTGCTCAGGCGGCGTACGTCGGCAAAGCAGTTTCTTCCGGCTCAACGAGTTATACAGGACTTCGAAGATGCTTATTGATTGCGCAGGACAATCGTCGCCTTTCGAGGGATTCTGCCCACGGCTCTGTAGATTACTGCCCGAAGCCTACTGCCCAAGTGCTGGGCCCATGACAGCTCAACCACCTAAAAAACACCCAACGTGGCCAGTGTAAAACCCATACTCCGAATTTTCGACTACGACAAGGCGCAGGAGTTTTACCTGCACTGGCTCGGCTTCCGCATCGATTGGGAGCACCGCCCGGCTGGCAGCCCGGCCTACCTGCAAGTTTCGCGGGGCGACATCACGCTGCACCTTTCCGAGCACCACGGCGACAGCTGCCCGGGGGCGCGGGTGTTTATCGACGACTTCGTAGCCCTGAGCGCCTTTCACGAGGTACTGCTGGGCAAGCACTACCAGTACAACAAACCCAGCCTCTCCACGCCCGGCTACGACCCCACGGCGCTGGAAATGACCGTAACCGACCCTTTCGGCAACCGCCTCACTTTTGTGGAGCGCCGGTAGCCAGTCTCATTGAGAATTAGGCATGCTGCCGCCTCACAGCCCAATTTCCTGCGAGTGCCGCAGCGCGTCGTGGCTGTGCTCGAAGTAGCAGGTCTCCACGCCCGCCTGCCTGATTTGGGCCAGCGCGGCCTCGGCGGCGGGGCGGCCGCCGGCGTGCACCTGCCGCAGGTACACCGCCCGGATACGGCCCGGAAAATGCTTCACCACCGAGGCGTAGATGCCCGGGTCTTGCTGGGAGTCGTCGCCGAGCAGGGTGAAGAGCTGGCCGGGGCAGGCCTGCAGAATGCGCACGATGCGGTCGAGCTTGGTGGCGTGCTTGTTCTGGCCGGTTTGCCGGAGCTGGCTCAGGCGCTTGAGCTGGCTGAGCTGAAACACGCCCTTGGGCATGTGGTGGTGGGCCGTGAACTCCAGAATGAAGTCATAGAGGTTCCACTCGCTGCTCGAGACGTAGAAAAAGGCGTTGGGCTGCTCGGGCGTAGCGGGGCCGGCCTGGGCCAGCCACTGGTAGTGGGCGGCCACGTCGGCGAAGGGTGCGCGGCTGCGGGCGTTGCGGCTCAACAGCACCCACAGCCGCTGCCAGCGCGTGGCCGAGTGCGACACCAGAAAGGTGTCGTCGATGTCGGAGACGAAGGCGTAGGGCGTTTCGTAGGGCACGTGCACCTCGGCGGTGGCGTGGGCCAGCGGGGCACCGGAGTCCGCATCGAGCAGGCTCGGCGGTGGCCGGGTGCCAGCCGGCCGGTAGCGGCGCGGGCAGGGAGATTTCGAGGCGGAAGAAGCCGTCGGCGTCGGTGCGGGCGCCGGCGGTGCGGCCGGCCACGGTCACGCGCACGGGCACATCGGCCCAGGGCCGCACCAGAAACAGGCGCAGCAGGCCCCAGGCGTTGGCCCAGAAGTTTACGCGGCGGTAGCGGCGCGAAAGCGGGCTTTGCCGGAAGGCATGCCCCTGCACCACCACGCAGTCGGGGCTGCCAAAGCCGCGGTACAGCTTCAGGGTGGGCCGCCGGGTGAGGCGGAACCGGGCCAGGAGTTTTTCGGTCATCGGGCAGGGATATTCAGCCGGGAGGCAGGAAAAACCGTTACGCAGGAGCGGGGGTATTAGATGGAAAGGGTTGGCTGAATTTGGCTAATTAGAACGTTATGATACCAGTTTTAGAAGAACGTTATGCTGAGCCTGCCGAGGCAGCTCTCCCGCTTCGCTGGCCCTTTATTGGGCAAGAAAAAGAACGTCATGCTCATCTGGCGTCCGCGCAGTCGAAGCATCTCGCGTGCCGCCACTAATCCATTCGTTCCACGAAGCGAGCGAGATGCTTCGACTGCGCGGACGCCAGATGAGCATGACGGTCTGATTTAGGATGGCGCTCTGGTTCAGCATGGCGCTCTGGTTTAGAATGACGTTCTGGTTAATTCAGTATGGCATTCTGAGTTTGAATAACGTTTCTTGATAGACCCACTCCCGTAAGCTGCCGAATATCACCCTTCTACTTCCACCTCCACCCATGTCCCCTTCCACTTCGCCCCTGTGCTTTCTGTTCGTTGTGAACCCTGCCTCGGGCAGCGCCGGGAAGACCGACTGGGAAACGACCATCAACGACTACTTCGAGCCGCTGCCCCACACCCCGGAGTTTCACTCCCTCACGGGCCAGGAGGACGGCCCGGCCCTGCGCGCCAGCATCGCCCGGCACCGCCCGCACTGCCTGGTGGCCGTGGGCGGCGATGGCACCGTGAAAATCGTGGCCGAGGAGGCCATCGCCGCCAACCTGCCGCTGGCCGTGCTGCCGGCCGGCTCGGCCAACGGCATGGCCAAGGAGCTGGACCTGCCCCTGGACCCCGCCGAGGCGCTGCGCATCGTGGTGCACGGGACCGAAAAAGCTGTGGACGTGCTTTACCTCAACGGCACCGACCTCTGCCTGCACCTGAGCGATATTGGGCTCAACGCCCAGCTTGTGCGGCACGCCCAGCGCCAGAACTGGCGCGGCATGTTGGGCTACGCGCGGGCCGCCTTCTGGTCGCTGCTGCGCCGCCGCCTCATGCAGGTGCGCATCCACACCGACGCCGGCGACGTGGAGCGCACCGCCTTCATGGTGGTGCTGGCCAATGCCCGCGTGTACGGCACCGGCGCCACCATCAACCCCGACGGCGACGTGTCCGATGGCAGGTTTGAAGTGGTGGTGCTGCGCCGCCTGGTGGGCCGCGAGCTGCTGAAAATGTTCTGGCGCTTTCAGCCCTTCAACCCCACCGCGGTGGAGATTTTTTCGACCACGGCCGTGAGCCTGACGGTTCGCCGCCGGGTAGACTTTCAGGTAGATGGCGAGTACCGGGGCAAAACCACCCATGTGGAGGCTGAGATTCGGCCGGGCGCGCTGCGGGTGCTAGTGCCCTCCCCTACGGCCGCCGACTGAGGCGTATTGAGCTGGCGCCGCGCTTGGGGGCTAGCCCCGCTTCAGGCCCAGGCGCTCCACGGTTTCGCCTTCAAAGTCGAACTCGATGAGGATGGCGGGCTCGGTGCCCACCACCCAGCCGTCGTGGCCCGGCGCGATGGCAATGGCCTGCGGCGCCACAAACTTCTCGACGGTGCCATCGGCGTACTGAATGTCGAACTCGCCACTGGCCAGAAAGCCCACGTGGGCGTGCGTGCACAGCTCGGTGCCCACAATCTCCTTCAGGTTCTTGGACCAGCGAAAGCCCGGCGGGTACACGATGCGCTTCACCCGGGCATTGCCGGTTTGCACCACATCAACGGTTACACCACCAATTTCGCGACGCACGGCGCCCTTCATCGGGCCCAGGAGGGTTGTAGTATTCATGCCCTAACCTACAAAGGAAAAGCGGGATATACCTTGAATACACCTCCGGTCAAGCGCGCCATCATGGGGCCAAAATCGTCACCGCCCAGCTGGATTTAGCTCAACGTCCCCACCTTATTCGTGTGGTTTAGTTCCTCCCCGCCCTGGTTTCACAGAAGTAGCTCCGGCTTGCTCCGGTAGGCCAGAAGCTCCAGCCGCTACGGTAGCTGGGGCTGCTGGCCCACCGGCAAGAGGGTGGTATCGGGCTAGTTCTTCACCACTTTCGGCTGAGGTGCCACTACGACTACGGTATTGGCTGGCAGGGGAATTTCGCGGGAGGTCTCGAAGGCGCCGGGCTCGCTGGCGGTTTCCTCCACGCGGCGCTGCACAATGCGCAGGCGGCGGCCATCTACGTGCAGCACGGCCAGGTCGGAGCCTGGTGCCCGAGGAGGCGTGGTAGCTGCGGAAGCCCAGCAGCATGTCCTTGGGAAAGCCCGCCAGCTTGGCCTTGGTGGCGTCCACCACATCGGGTCGGGCCGCAAACTTGCCCAGGTCAATCTCCATGGGCTTGGCGCCTTGGAGTAAAAGGTAGGCGCTGGTTTTGGGGTGGGCCGGGTCGTCGGGGTTCGGGGCCGGCTTGAAGGCGAACGACATTTTCAGCGTTTCGGCGGGCTTGAGGGCCGGCGCGGCGGCCGGAGTTTCGGCCGGGGCTGCTGCATTATCGGCGGGCGGCGCGAGGGTGGCCGCCATGGCCGAATCGGGCCGGGCGGTGTCGGCGGGCGTTACGGTCGCGGGGGCCTCCGCCGTGGGGGTAGAAGTAACGGGAGCCGTTTGGTTACAGCCCGCCAGCACCAGCGCCGCTGCCAACAGGGGCAAATACAAATGTTTCATGCGTAGAGATAAACAGTAAGCCCAGGGGTGAATACGGGCCGTAAGGTTAAGCAAAAATGGGCAGCTACTTACTCTCTCTTAGAGGGACTGCTGCCAGCCCGGGCCGGCCGCGTGGCCAGCAGCCCCAGCACCGGCCCGGGCACCAGCAGCAAAAACAGGTAGCGGGCCTCCACGTGCCCCTGCAGCGCCGCGAAAGCCTGCAGGCTCACGATGGTGAGCGCAAACCCCAGGCAGGTAACCAGTGTGAGGGCCGTGCCCGTGGCGGCGGCCGGCGCCCGCTGCGCCACCAAAGCAGAAAACTGCGGCGAATCGGCCACCACGGCCATGCCCCACACCAGCATAGCAGCTCCAAACGCCGGCCGGGGCAGCGCCAGCAGCAGCGGGCTGAGCAGGCAGCACGCGCCAGATACCGCCAGCGCGGCGCGGGCCGTGCGCAGGCTGCCCCAGCGCTGGGCCAGGTAGCCGCCCGCCACACAGGCCGGCGCTCCGGCCGCAATCAGCCCAAAGGCCCAGCCCGGCCCAAACGCGCCCGCCTGGGGGTGCAGCTGCGCGTGCGTGGCCAGCAGCAGCGGCACAAACGCCCAAAACGTGTACAGCTCCCACATATGCCCGAAGTAGCCCAGCGCCGCCCGCCGAAACGCCCGCTCCCGAAACACCTCCCACGCCGCGCTCAGCTGCAGCCGCGCCCCCGGCCGCCGAAACGGCCCGTTGGGCACCAGCGCCCACAGCAGCATCCCACCCGCCAGCGCCAGCCCCGAGGTAGTGAGCACCACGGCCTGCCAGGAAAAATCAGCCGCGAGCAGCCGCAGCAGGTGGGGCAGGGCCGTGCCCAGCACCAGCGCCCCCACCAGGTAGCCCAAGGCCCGGCCCAGGCCGTTTTCGTAGTAGTCGGCTGCTATTTTCATGCCCACCGGGTAGATACCCGCCAAACACAGGCCCGTGGCAAAGCGCAGCCCCAGCACCACGGCGGGCGTGGGCCCGGGCAGCAGCAGGGCGGCGTTGGTGAGGCTGCCGGCCACGGCGCACAGCAAGAAGAGCCGCGCCGGCGCCACGCGGTCGGCCAGCCGGAGCAGGCCAAACCCCAGCGTGCCCACGATAAAGCCCAGCTGCACAGCCGAAACCACCGCACCCAGCGACGTGCCTTCGAGCTTGACCTCGCGCAGCAAATCGGGCAGCACGGCGTTGCCGGCAAACCACAGCGAGGTGCACGCAAACTGCGCAAACACAATGGTGGGCAGCACCCACCGGGGCCGCTGGAACGTCGAAGCTGGGGTGAGGGCGGAAGCCAAAACGAAAAAGGTCAGGTCGAAATTGAGCTAAACCTACGCCAAAACCGCTTGTGCTTATTCTGGCTCTCGGTAATTTGCTCGTGCTTTTCCCCCATCAGCCCGGCCGGTTGAGCCAGCGTCCAAACGCCAGCGTGCCCACGGCATAGGCCACCACATCGAGCGGGTCGGCCACGGCCCGGGCCGAGAAGTAGGGCAGCGCCAGCTCAAACCACACCGACACGTACGCCCAGGCCGCCAGGAGCCAGGACCAAGGAAACACAAACGTCCGCGAATGCATCACCAGGCGCCTTTGAGCGGCCAGCGCAACGCTCAGTATCACGGGCATGCTGGCCACGTCGCCCAGGTAGCTGCTGAGCAGGGCCGGCACGGGCCAGTGCCCCACGTACCGGTTGAGCTGAAACGCCGCGTACACCAGCACGGACCCCACAAACAAGGGCCGACGAAATTCGGGCCACCGGTGCATGCTACCCCGCCGCGGCGGCCACCAGCCACAGAATGAAAGTCATGATGGCGGCAAAAGCCAGTTGCCCGCCCC
The DNA here is from genome assembly GCF_042665855.1 of Hymenobacter humi. NCBI lineage: Bacteria > Pseudomonadati > Bacteroidota > Cytophagia > Cytophagales > Hymenobacteraceae > Hymenobacter > Hymenobacter humi. The sequence continues at coordinate 4,401,702 of NZ_JBHTEK010000001.1, forward strand.
GCACGATGGTCTTGAAAAACCGCAGCACGGGCCCATCCTCCGCGTTTATCTCCATCAAGATGACCGAAGGCGTCTTTTGATTAGCCAGCTTTTCGCGGGCATCGGCGCTTTTTTGGCCTGGGGGTCGAGCAGCTCGCCGCAGTGCTCGCAGCGGTCGTCGGGCTGCTGCCGCCACATCGACCATTGCTGGCAATGTGGGCACTTTCTGGAAGCAAATGAAGTGGCTTCGGACATATGCAAAAGTACGCTCGTTTCAGGGGCCGTCGCCCCTTCCGCCATTCTCTGCAGGCTGCTTTCGCGCGCCCACAAAAAAAGCCCTGCTACGTGGTAGCAGGGCTTTTTTATTTCTAAATCAAACTGATTAGGCTACCGGTAGCGGCCGTAATGCCCCCGGCCGCGCGGGCCGTAATAAGGCCGTGGCGGGGCGTAGTACCGCCGGGGAGCACAGTAGGGCGCTGGCACCACCACTACGCGGGGCGGCGGCACGGCATACACCACCACCGGGCGGGGCGGGTAGTGGTAGCGAGGCGGATAATAGGCCCGCGGCGCGGCATAAAAGCCCCCGCCTACTATCACCTGAGCACTGGCCGGACTACTGGCCAGCAGCGGAGCCACAAACAGCAAGACCGCCACCAACGGAAACGCGCGCGTTTTCATAAGACAAAGCCGTTTAAACTAAATCCCAGGATTTGTACTGCGTTTGACACCGCACGGTTGCCCGGGTTTAACCAGGCTCAAGCAGCTGACGCGTGCGCCGCCCGGATGGCGTGCTATTTCTTGTATTCGGCGTTCAGGTACGCCAGCACCGGCGCGGTCACGTCGAGGTCTTTCTGGCCGTAGGCAATGGTGCCACTGGGCGCGGCAATCAGAATCATCTTGTAGCCTTGGGCTTTGCCGTAGGCTTCCACCTTCTTGTTCACGCTTTCGAGCACTTTCTGGGTCAGCTTGGCTTCTTCCTCCTGGGCCTGGGCCTGGAGCTGCTGCTGCTTCTGGCCCACCTGCTGCTGCTGCTCCTGGAGCTTCTGCTCGGTGGCGGCGCGCTGCTCGGCCGTGAGGCTCGGGGCCTGCTTCTGGTACGCTTCTACGGCCGATTTGAAGCTGGTGAGCATGGCCTGGTTCTGGCGCTCCCAGTTGCGGGCTTTGCCTTCAAAAGCTTTGCGGGCGTCTTTCATGCCCTGGTAGCCGTCGAGCATCTTGCTCGATTCCACGTAGACAATCTTGCCTTCGGTGCTGGCGCCGGGCGCAGCCGCGGGGCTGCTGGCAGTTGCGGCGTCGTCGGTTTTGTCAGCCGTGGTGTCGGCGGTGCTCAGGTTTTCGGAGGCCAGCACGGCCATCGATTTGTCAGTCGCAATGGCTGGGGCAGCCACGCGGTTGCTGAAATGCAGGAAATACAGCACGGCTACCGCCAGCAGCAGCACGATGTTAATGGTTGACTGAACGGGGTTTTTCATGGAAACAACAAGTGAATAATTGGCAAAAGTAAGCCTTTGGCCGGAGCTAACGCTGAGCTGCCCATTCGGCGGCCAGCAGCGCGTACTGATACTCGTCGCACCACTCGCCTTTGTACCAGCCATTGTGCCGAAAATGGGCTTCGCGGCGCAGGCCCGCGCCTTCCAGCAAGGCCACGCAGGGCAGGTTGCGGGTGTCGGTGAGGGCGATGACCCGGTGCAGCTTCAGCTGCTCAAAACAGTACCCCAGCAGCCCGCGCACCGCCTCCCGAGCAAAGCCCTGCCCCTGCCAGCGTGGGTCCAGCGTGATGCCGACTTCTCCGATGCGGGGCTCGTGGGCGTGCAGGTGCAGGGCGCAGTCGCCCAGCAGCTGGTCGTCGGTGGCGCGGGCAATGGCCAGCTGCACCCAGGCGCCGGGCGCGGCCGGTACGGCCGCCGTGGCCTGCTCGGCAATGAAGGCCGCGGCTTGAGCTAAATCGTAGGGGTCGAAGCCCTGAAAGCGGGCCACGGCGGGGTCGGCGCGGTATTCGGCAAAGTTGGGCAGGTCGGTTTCCTGCAAGCGGCGCAGGCGCACCCGGCCCGCCGCAATCGAAAAATTCAGGAGTGGTTGCATTGCTTATTCGGGCACCGCAATGTGCAGCAGCGCATCGCCCTGGTTTACCACGGGCATGTAGTTTAGTCCAATAACGTAGCCGGTCACGGGCGACTCCAGCCGCACGGCCTGCTGCCCGTAGGGGTCGGCCACGGAGCCGTATACCTGGCCCTTTTTGATGAACTGCCCGTTTTCGACGTGGGCCCGAAACAGCCCCGCAAACCGGGCCCGCAGCCAGGTGTGCCGGCGGCACACGATGCCCGGCCGGCTTGGGGCGGGAGCTTCGGATGCCATGCCCAGGTGGTGCATCACCCGCAAGGTCCCCGCCAGCGCTTCCTCAATGCCGGGTTCGTCCAGGCGCAGGCTTTCACCGGTTTCGTACACGATGATGCGCTTGCCCAGGGCCTGCGCCGCCTCGCGCAGGGAGCCCGGGCGCAGGGCCGCGTGCAAGGTGAAGGGTGCCGCAAAGGCCTCCGCCATGGCATCCACCACGGGGTCGACGCCGAGCAGGCAGCGCACTTGCGGAAAGTTGGCCCGGGCCGCGCCTCCCGTATGAAAATCGATGCCGTAGTCTATCAGGGGCATGATTTCGCGCATGAAGCGGTGAGCCACGCGCCCGGCCAGCGACCCGCGCGGAAACCCCGGAAACGAGCGGTTCACGTCCTTGCCATCGGGCACGTCGCGGCTGAAATTCAGGAAGCCGTAGATGTTGAGGATGGGAATGGCGATGATGCTGCCCCGTAGCGGCTGCAGCAGCTCGCGCCGCACCAGCCGCCGAATGGTCTCGATGCCGTTCACCTCGTCGCCGTGCATGCCGGCCATGAGCAGCAGCGTGGGGCCGGGCTCGGTGGCGCGCAGCACGTGCACCGGCACGTCAATCACCGTGCCCGAGGGCAGCTTGGAAATCACCAGCCGCGTAAGCACCTGCTCGCCCGGGTGGATGACGAGGCCATTGAGGTGAAACGGAACGGCGGCGGAATGCATAAAGCGCAAAGCTGAAAGAACGGCAAACTCCCCTCCTTTTTTAAGGAGGGGACGCTCAACTGCCAAGTTGAGTGGGGTGGTTGCCCTCGTTGAACGATTGGTGAACGAGTTGGGCTGGAATCGTTCTGCCACCAGTCGTTCGGGTGTCGTTCAACGACGCAACCACCCCGTTCGCGCTGAAGCGCGAACATCCCCTCCTTAAAAAAGGAGGGGAGTTTTTTACTTGCCTGCTGGCACGTCCGACTGGGCATCTACGGCATGGTCGGCGGCTTTTTTGCCTTGGGCTTGGCTTTTTCTTGGCGGCCAGGTTGGTCGTGTATTCGATGATGCGGCCGGCAATGTCCAGCTTGGTGGCTTTTTCGATGCCTTCCAGGCCCGGCGAGGAGTTCACTTCGAGCACCAGCGGGCCGCGCTTGCTTTGCAGCATGTCGACGCCGGCCACGCCCAGGCCCAGGGCTTTGGTGGCCAGCAGGGCGGCAGCTTTTTCAGCCCGGCTGAGCTTCACCAGCGTGCCGCTGCCGCCGCGGTGCAGGTTCGAGCGGAACTCGCCTTCCTTGCCCTGGCGCTTCATGGCGCCCACCACTTCGCCGTCGACCACAAAGGCCCGCAGGTCGGCGCCTTTGCTTTCAGCGATGAATTCCTGCACGATGATGCGGGCCTTCAGGTTGTGGAACGCCTCGATGACCGATTGAGCCGCCTTGGCCGACTCGGCCAGCACCACGCCCAGGCCTTGCGTGCCCTCCAGCAGCTTGATGATGACCGGCGCGCCGCCCACCTGGTTTATCATGGCGGGCACGTCTTCGGAGTAGTTGGTGAAGGCTGTTTTAGGCATTCCCACGCCGGCGCGGCTCAATATCTGCATCGAGCGGAGCTTGTCGCGCGAGCGCACAATGGCCTGGCTGTCCACGGCGGTGCGCACCTTCATCATCTCAAACTGGCGCACCACGGCCGTGCCGTAGAACGTGACCGAGGCCCCGATGCGCGGAATAATGGCGTCGAAGCCCAACAGCTGCTCGCCCTTGTAAATGATGCCGGGCTGCCCTTTTTCCAGCACCAGGTTGCACTGCAGGTGGTCGACGACCACGGCTTCGTGGCCCTGCGCAGCGGCAGCTTCCACCAGCCGTTGGGTGGAATACGATTTCGGCTCACGTGAGAGAATGGCCAGTTTCACGGGAAGGCAGCGGGTATGTGGATGGAAAGGATGAAGGAGGGTTCCGACAGCAAACTACGGCACAAACGGGGTCAGCGGCGGGCGCGGCGGCCCGCGGCCCGGGCCAAAGACTTGTAGGAAAGGTTGCGTTTGGCCACGTCAACCACGAAGCGTCCTTGCCGCAACAGGCTGCGGCCCAGCAGCACGGGGTACTTCATGTCGGACCGGTCGGAAAGGGAAAAATCGGCTTCAAAATCTTCGCCATACAACTGCACCACCGCCCGGATAACGTACCGTTCCTGCACCTCGCCGTTCGACGAGCGAATGTCGCGCAGGGCAAAATCGGCAAACGCCAGCGCCCGGCCGTCGGTGCCTTCGTGGCCGGGGTCGAGCAGGTGAACCACTAAGCGGGGCCGTTGTTCGGCGTCGGTCTCAATGTGGATGTTGCTGCAGTGAATGGCGCTGGTATACGCGCCGGTATCCACCTTGGCCTCCACGCCAGTCAGCGAGAAGGCCGGGAAGTCTACGAGCTCACGGCGCCCCAGCACGCGCTTAACGGTACGGTTCATGCCCGGAAGATAAGCAGGGCCGGGGGTAATGCCGGCGGGCCGCCCAGCCGGCCGCGCCGAAAGCGGGAACCTCCTGAGCGCCCGGCCAGCTCAATTTACCCCGCGTACCAAATTCGGAACACGGCCCCGCCCTGGTCGTCGCTCACCAGCAGGGAGCCGTCGGGCAAGACCAGCAGGCACACGGGGCGGCCCCAGCTTTCCTGGCCGCGCAGCCAGCCCTCGGCGAAGGGCTCGTAGCCGATGGCCTGCTTGCCGGTGGGGTCCAGCCGCACCAGCGAAATGCGGTAGCCGCTTTTCTTGCTGCGGTTCCAGGAGCCGTGCTCGGGGATAAAAATCTGGTTGCGGTATTGAGCTGGAAACTTGGTGCCGGTGTAGAACTTCATGCCCAGCGCGGCCACGTGGGCGCCCAGCTTGTGGGCGGGCTTGGTGTACATCTCGGGGTTTTGCCGGCGCTCAGGCTCGGGGTCGGCCACATCGCCGGCGTAGTAATAGGGGAAGCCAAAATTGAGCCCGGCCCGGGGGCGCGGTTGAGTTCGTCGGCGGGCAGGTTGTCGCCGAGCATGTCGCGGCCATTGTCGGTAAACCAGAGCTCCTTGGTCTGGGGGTGCCAGTCGAAGCCCACGGTGTTGCGCACCCCGGTGGCCACGTTCTGGAAACCGGTGCCGTCCGGCCGGAGCCGGTTGATAGTGCCGAAGATGGGCTTTTCGGGCTCGCAGGAGTTGCAGGGCGCGCCCACGGGCACGTACAACAGGCCGTCGGGCCCGAAGGCGATGTAGCGCATGCCGTGCCAGGGGTTGTCGGGCAGCTTGTCGTACACCACCACCGGCCTGGGCGGCTTCCTCAAATTGGCCGCGATGTTATCGAAGCGGATAATGCGGTTGATTTCGGCCACGTACAGGCTGCCCTGCCGCACGGCCACGCCGTTGGGGCTGTTCAGCCCGCTGGCGATGGGGATAACGGCGTCGGCCTTGCCGTCGCGGTTTTTGTCGGGCAGGGCGTACACTTTGCCCTTGGAGCCTCCGCCGCTGGTGCCCACGTACACCGTGCCATCGGGCCCCAGGGCCAGCTCGCGGGCGTCGGGCACATTCTGGGCAAAGTAGCTGATGCGGAAACCCTTCGGCAGCTTGATGCTGCTCAAGTTGCTCGCGGCTTTGGGAGGCGGTTGGGCGCCGGGCGGCGGCTGGGCCCAGGCAGGCGCGAGGGCCAGCAGCAAGATGAACAGCACGGCCAGCAGTGGCGACAGGGTAGTAGTCTTCATACCCGGACAAACTACGCCCTGCCGCCAAAGGTTACGCCAAGCGCTGAGCGTCAGGGCCGTTCTGCTCCCGCAGCAGCCGTTCGTATTCGCGCTGGGCACGCTGCTCGTAGCTGAAGCCGCCGTACGCCGCCACGCCCCGCATCACCAGCCCAATGCCCCAGAATACCGTGGGCCACACCGGCCAGGGCACAAATTCGTCGTGCCGATGGCTGGTAAAGGCCCAGAGCACCCACAGCCCGGCGTTCACCAGGACGTAAACCACTAGGTGCGATTGAAATTTGGCGCGGGCTTTGGCCTTCTGCCACAGGTACGGGTCGCGGGAAAGGGGTTCCATGAGCTTGGGGAGTAAGAGGTTGTCGGAATGATTACTTAAAATTACTCCTACCCTCCAAGGCCCGCAATTTGCTGATACCGAAGCGTCGCAACAGATTCCCCAAGCAGCAATCGTAGCTGCTGAAGCGTAAGCCAGGGCTCGGAACCTTGGCCTTTCGCGGCATCAGCACCATTTACAGCTACCCAAAAAGGAAGCGGCGGCCATTGCCGTGCGCGAGGAGCACCAGTGGATGGCCAGCCACGAGTTTACCCGAACCGTGGTCATTGTAGCTTTCGACGACGCCAGCCGCCAGCTCTACGAGCAGGAATTGAGCCGCTAAACAGCAGGGCCCGATGACTGGTGAGTCATCGGGCCCTGATGTTATGTTACAAGTGGTTTATTACGCCAGCTCCCCTACTCCTTCTACGCGCTCGGCCACTTGCTGCATCAGCCAGAGCGGCGTGCTGGTGGCGCCGCAAATGCCCACGGTGTGCGCGCCAGCCAGCCAGGCTTCGTCGATTTCACTTTCGTTTTCGATGAAGTAGCTGCGCGGATTGATGGCATTCACCACCGAAAACAGGGCCTTGCCGTTGGAGCTTTTGCGGCCGCTCACGAAGAGCACCACGTCGTAATCCACAGCGAACTTGGCCAGGGCCGGCTCGCGGTTGCTCACCTGCCGGCAAATGCTGTCGTTGGCGTCGAAGCTGTCCAGTTCCCCACCGGCTGCGGCAATGCGGGCTTCCATCAGGGCTTTCATCTTGTAGAAGCCGGCTGTGCTTTTGGTGGTCTGGCTAAACAGCGTGACGGGGCGGGCAAAGTCAATCTGGTCGAGGTCGGCTTCGTTCATCACGATGATGGCGCGGTTGCCGGTCTGGCCGGTGAGGCCGGCTACTTCGGCATGGCCGGGCTGGCCATAAATCACAATCTGGCCGTCCTGACGCTGGCTCAGGTCGAAGGCGTGCTTCACGCGGTTTTGCAGCTTGAGCACTACCGGGCAGCTGGCGTCAATCAGCTCCAGGTTGTTTTGCAGGGCCAGTGGTAGGTTTCCGGCGGCTCGCCGTGAGCCCGAATGAGGACTTTGGTATCGTGCAGCTGGGCCAGCTGTTCGCGGTCGATGATGCGCAGGCCCTGCTGGTGCAGGCGCTCTACCTCCATGCGGTTGTGCACAATATCTCCCAGGCAGTACAGCTGCTGGCCCTGGGCCAGTTCGTCTTCGGCCATTTGAATGGCGAATTCAACGCCGAAGCAATAACCGGAATTCTTATCTATAGTGACCTTCATGCTGGGAGTTTAACACCGCGCGGCGGCAAGGGGTTCGCCGGGGCAAAGGTACGGCTTAGGCTGAGCGCACATCGCAAAAGTTGGCCCAACTTCCTGGTCTTCCCCGCCGCTGCCACCCGGGGCGGGGTAGGCAACAGCGGAACAATGGGCGCATATTTGTCGCTTATTCCATCAGTTATGAAAGCCAAACACGCGCTTATCCTGTATGCCCTGGGGCTTTGTGGCGACGCTTTCGGGGCGCTGTTCACAATTCAGCACTGGGCTGGCGGCCGCGACGTTCTGCTGGCCGCCACCATCCTCAAAGTGAGTGGCATCCTGCTGCTTGTGGTCAAGCTGCTGGCGTACCCGAAAGTCAAAGAGTTTCTGAATTCCTAGCTTTTTACGCGTGCGGCGCAAACAGGGCAGCCGATACACGTTCGAGCACGAAGTCCACTTGCTCGTCGATGACGAGGTGGGTGGTGTCGAGCAGCACGGCGTCGGCAGCGCGGCGCAGGGGCTTTCGGCGCGGGTCGAGTCGAGGTAGTCGCGCTTGCGTAGGTTTTCGGCTATGAGGTCCAGGCCCACGTGTTCGCCTTTTTCGGCCAGCTCGGCCTGCCGGCGCTGGGCCCGCACGTCCACATCGGCAGTCATGAAGACCTTCACTTCGGCGTCGGGAAACACGGTGGTGCCGATGTCGCGGCCGTCCATTACCACGCCGCGCTTGCGGCCCATGCGCTGCTGCTGGGCCACCATGGCGTGCCGCACCATCGGGATGATGGACACCTCGCTCACCGAGTTGGAAATGACCATCTGGCGGATGTCGTCTTCGCGGTTCACACCGTCGAGAAACACCTCGTTGCGGCCGGTGCGGCGGTTGCGGCGGAAGCTGATTTGCAGGGCGTGTAGCGCTTGCTCCACCCCGGCCAAATCATCGAACGGGATGTGGTGCTCCAGCAGGTACAGCGTCACGGCGCGGTACATGGCCCCGGTGTCAACGTAGGCGTAGTGCAGGACTGCCGCCACGGCTTTCGCAGTAGTGCTTTTGCCACACGAGGAGTAACCATCAATGGCGATAACGAGTTGTTTCATAACGACGCGGGCGGCCATTGGCCCCGCAAGATTACGAAATCCATGCCTTACGAGCGGCGGGTGGCGACTTCAAGCGGGCAGGTACCGAGGCAAAAAAGGCCGCTACCGAGGCGCTTTCTCCCTCATTCAGTTGAGCATCGACTAAATGGAAGGGATTAAAAAATCGGCCAGCCAGCCCAACCCCCGTGGTGCCGTCGCGCCCGGTGCCCCATTCGCCCCCGTACACCTGCACCAGGCACTGCCCCAGGAAGCAGCCCAGCGCCATCAGCACGCCCGGCCGGTCCTCCGGGCTCAGCACCCCGCGCTGGGCCCGGATGAAGTTGGCCAGATGGGCCACGCCCTCGGCATCGAAGGCTTTCAGGTTGAGCTGCACGCGCACCTGCTCGGCCGCGGCTTGAATGGAATCGAGGGGCGTAGGAGTGGCGTCGGGCATAAAGTATAAAAATGGGGCGCTGTAGTTGAGCTAAATGCTGGCCTAAGTTGAGCTGAACCACATTATGTAAGTGCAACGGCTACCGGTCGCAGGGGCAAGGCTCGGCTTTGCCGCGGCCGTGCTTCTTGTACCAGTGGTTTTTTGCTGCGTGGTGCGGCGGGCGCAGCTGCTCAGGGTGCTGGCGCCCAGGCTCAGCAGCAGCACGAGTAGCAGCAGAAACGACAGGGATTTCCTCATGGCAGGTATTTTACTCAAAGTTAAGGTTCTTTGCTGGCTGAGCCGTCCGGCTTTTCACTCCCACTCACTCCCCGCATGACTCCCGCTGATTTTTCGCTTACCGCCAACGTCGTCGACATCTTTGCCCGTTCCATCCGGCCGGCTACCATTCGGGTGGCAGCGGGCCGCATTGCCAGCATCACCCCTACCGGGGCTCCCGAGCCCGACCCGGCCCTCCCCTATGCCCTGCCGGGCTTCGTGGATGCCCACGTGCACGTGGAAAGCTCGCTGCTGGTGCCCACCGAGTTTGCCCGGCTGGCGGTAACGCACGGCACCGTGGCCACCGTGTCGGACCCGCACGAAATCGGCAACGTGCTGGGCGTGGCCGGGGTGGAGTTCATGCTGGAAAACGCCAGCCACTCGCCGTTCAAGTTCTGCTTTGGGGCGCCGAGCTGCGTGCCGGCCACACCTTTTGAGACGGCCGGGGCCGAAATTACGGCTGCCGACATCGCCAAGCTGTTCGAAAATCCCAAAATCGGCTACCTGGCCGAGATGATGAACTGGCCCGGCGTGCTGCACCGCGACGCCGATGTGATGGCCAAAATTGCCATTGCCCAAGCCGCTGGCCGTCCCGTGGATGGCCACGCGCCCGGCCTGCACGGCAATGACGCAGCCCACTACGCCAGCGCCGGCATCAGCACCGACCACGAATGCTTCACGGCTGCCGAAGCCCGCGACAAGCTGGCCGTGGGCATGAAAATCCTCATCCGCGAAGGCTCGGCGGCCCGCAACTTCGACGCCCTCATCGAGCCTGCTGCCCGAGCATTACGCTAACCTGATGTTTTGCTCCGACGACAAGCACCCGGACACGCTGGTACTCGGCCACATCAACCAGGCTGGTGCAGCGCGCCGTGGCCCTGGGCAACGACGTGTTCCAGGTGCTGCGCGTGGCCTGCATCAACCCCGTCAATCACTACAACCTCCCCGTGGGCCTGCTCGAAGTAGGCGACCCGGCCGACTTCATCACGGTGAGCGACCTGCGCGATTTCAGGGTGCTGCAAACCTACTTGAATGGGGAGCTAGTGGCCGAAAACGGCGAGGCGCTACTGCCAGCCGCGCCCATTGCCGTGGTCAACAACTTCCACGCCCAGCCGGTGCGCCCCGAGGATTTCCAAGTGGTCGCGCCCCGCACCGAGCACCCCGCCCTGCGGGTTATCCAGTGCTTCGACGGCCAGCTCATCACGGCCCGCATTGACTTGTCCGCGCCCGTCCAAAACGGACTGGTGGTACCCGATACCGCCCACGACGTTCTCAAGCTGGCCGTCATCAACCGCTACCAGCCGCAGGTAGCGCCGGCCCTGGCCTTCATTCGGGGCTTTGGGCTGAAGCACGGCGCGCTGGCCAGCAGCGTGGGCCACGACTCGCACAACATCACGGCAGTGGGCTGCGACGACGCCAGTCTGGCCCGAGCCGTGAACCTGGTGATTGCCGCCAAAGGCGGCCTGGCCGCCGTAGGAGCCGATGGCCAGGAGATTCTGGTGCCGCTGCCCGTCGCCGGCCTCATGTCGGACCAGGACGGCCAGGCCGTGGCCAGCGCCTACGCCGCCGTCGACGCCCTGGCCAAGCAATTGGGCTCGCCGCTGGGCGCCCCGTTCATGACGCTTTCCTTTATGGCCCTGCTCGTGATTCCCAGCCTGAAGCTGAGCGACAAAGGGCTGTTCGACGGGCAGCAGTTCGAGTTTGTGAATGCCGTAGAGTAAGCGGCCGGCCGCGCTTTCTGCAGCCCCCGGGCAATTTTCAGAGGCTTTCCTGCGTAGTAGGCTCCCGGGCCGAACCGGTGGCTTTTGGTGTCTCACGGTCCGGCTTTGCTCAAGCTTATCTGCTTTTATGTTTTTAGTATTCCCGTTTCAGGTGCTTCGTTCTTTCTTGCCCAAGCTGCGCTGGCCGGCTCTTGCGCTGGCTACCGTATTAGCAGCCAGCCTCGCGCAGCCGGCCCAGGCGCAGAAGTACCGCACGGCGGCGGGCTTCCGCGCCGGCGGGAGCAGCTACGGCCTTACGGTTCAGCAGTTGGTATTGCCCAGCACCACCTTGGAAGGGCTGGCCATGCTTTCGTCCCGCGAATGGAGCACCACGCTGCTGGCCGAGCGCCACTTCGGCATCCTCGGGCCCAGCCTGAACTACTACTTGGGGGCCGGCGCCCACTTTGGCAATCACAAGGACGACGGCAACTTCTGGGGCCTGGACGGCATCATCGGGGCCGAATACAAAATTGCGTTTGTGCCCGTAGTGCTGTCCGTGGATTTTAAGCCAACGGTGGAATTCAATTCCGGCGACTGGGCCCGCTTTCCCACCGGAGTTTCGGTGCGGTACATCATCGTGAAGCAGAAAAACGCCGGCATCCAGGGCATTTTTGATAAGGTTAAGAGCAAAATAAAAGGCCGCGACTCGGATTGAGTCGCGGCCTTTTGGGCTTGGGGTATTTGCTGAAATTGAGCTGATTATTTAGCTCAATTTGCGCAGGCGCTTATTGGAACCGCTTTTCCAGCAGCTTGCGCATTTTTTCCTCGGTCAGGGGCTTGGTTAGGTATTCTACGTTGGGGTACTTGGCCACGCGGGCGGTATCGGCGCCGTGCATGGAGGTCGTGAGCACGGCCATCACCGTTTTGTCCTGCACCGGCTGGGGCAGGGCATTGTACAGCTCCAGGAATTCAAACCCGGAGATACCGGGCATTTTCAAGTCCACAAATACCAGATCGGGCGCCGGGCTATCCGTCTCGCCATTGGTATCACCCCACAGCTTCTCAAACGCCTCGTCGGCGCGGGAAAACGTGCTCACGTGGTCAGCGACGGCCAAACGGCCCAACAGGCGATTGTTTAGAAAGCTAGTGGTTTCGTTGTCGTCTACCAGTACAATGTGATTCAAATTCGCAGACATGTATAAAGTTTCTTTCTATCTTATACGAAGATACCAGCGCGGGCGCGTTCCTGCAATAGTCCAGATTTATTAGAGCCAGCCCTGGGCGCGCATCCAGTCGTCGTTGTAGATTTTGCCCAGGTAGCGCGTGCCGTGGTCGGGCAGTACAATCACCATGGTGTCATCTTCTTTCAGGTGCTCGCGGGCGTATTCGAGGGCGCCGTACACGGCCGAGCCGCACGACCAGCCCACAAACAGGCCTTCTTCTTTGGCCAGGCGGCGCGTCATCACGGCGGCGTCCTGGTCGGTTACTTTGATAAACAGGTCAATCAAATCGAAGTCGACGTTCTTGGGCAGAATGTCTTCGCCGATGCCCTCGGTCTTGTAGGGATAGATTTCGTTTTCGTCGAAAATGCCCGTTTCCTTGTACTTCTTGAAGACCGAGCCGTAGGTGTCGAGGCCGATGGTGACCACGGCGGGGTTCTGCTCCTTCAGGAATTTGCTGGCGCCGCAAATGGTGCCGCCAGTGCCCACGCCGCAGGCGTAGTGCGTGATTTGGCCTTCGGTGCCGTTCCAGATTTCGGGGCCGGTGGTGTCGTAGTGGGCCGCGGCGTTGGAGAGGTTGTCGTACTGGTTGGGGTAGTAGGAATTGGGCGTTTCCTGGTTGAGCCGGCGGGCCACGGAGTAATAGCTGCGCGGGTCATCGGGGGCTACGTCCACGGGGCACACCACGACTTCGGCGCCCACGGCGCGCAGGATGTCCTGCTTTTCCTTGCTTTGCTTGTCGCTCATCACAAAGACCGTCTTATAGCCTTTGGCGATGGCGGCCAGGGCCAGGCCCATGCCGGTGTTGCCGCTGGTGCCTTCGATGATGGTGCCGCCGGGCTGGATGAGGCCGGCCTTCTCGGCGTCCTCAATCATGCGCACGGCCATGCGGTCTTTCACCGAATTGCCGGGATTGAAGTACTCCACTTTGGCTAAAATGGTGCCTTTGATGCCGTCGGTTACTTTGTTGAGCTTGACGAGGGGCGTGTGGCCAACGGCCTCGATAACGTGGTTGAAATACATTGAAAAGGGGTGGGTGGGGATAGGCGAAAGAGGCCGCAAAGGTAAGGATTTCGGCGGCGGGGCGCGGTTGGCCAGGATGTGGATGATAAAAAGAACGGTCATGTCGAGCGGAGCCGAGACATCTCGCATGCTCAAGTAACCCATTCCATGGAGCTACTACCCCACGCGAGATGCTTCGGCTCCGCTCAGCATGACCGTTCTTACTAATGCCCTCCGCATGACGTTCAATTGATTGCCCGGCTATTGCCTTGCCGCGCCCCCAAAAAGCCCTACTTTTGCACAACCGTAGCCCGACCGGGCCACCCTCTCCTACTCCATCAAATTCCCCAAAAACACCTACGAATGAGCGTTCTGGTTAATAAAAACTCCAAGGTTATCGTGCAGGGCTTTACGGGCTCCGAAGGCTCGTTCCACGCCCAACAGATGATGGAATACGGCACCAACGTGGTGGGCGGCGTGACGCCCGGCAAAGGCGGCTCCGAGCACCTGGGCCGTCCCGTGTTCAACACCGTGGCCGAAGCCGTGGAAAAAGCCGGCGCTGACACCAGCATTATTTTCGTTCCCCCGGCGTTCGCCGCCGATGCCATCATGGAAGCGGCCGACGCGGGCATCAAGGTGATTATCACCATCACCGAAGGCATCCCCACCAAGGACATGATTGCCGTGAAGCAGTACCTCTCGGAGCGCCCCAGCGTGACGATGATTGGGCCAAACTGCCCCGGCGTGATGACCGCCGGCGAGTGCAAAGTGGGCATCATGCCCGGCTTTATCTTCCAGAAAGGCAAAATCGGCATCGTTTCCAAGTCGGGTACCCTGACCTACGAGGCCGTAGACCAGCTCACCAAAGCCGGCCTGGGCCAGACCACGGCCATCGGCATCGGCGGCGACCCCATCATCGGCACCACCACCAAGCAGGCGGTTGAGCTGCTGATGAACGACCCCGAGACCGAAGGCATCGTGATGATTGGCGAAATCGGCGGCGGCATGGAAGCCGAAGCCGCTCGTTGGATTAAAGAAACCGGCAACAAAAAGCCCGTGGTTGGCTTCATCGCCGGCCAAACGGCACCTCCCGGCCGCCGCATGGGCCACGCCGGTGCCATCGTAGGCGGCGCCGACGACACGGCTGCCGCGAAAATGGCCATTATGCGCGAGTGCGGCATCCACGTGGTGGATTCGCCCGCCGAGATTGGCGACACCATGCTGCGCGTACTGGCCGGCAAGTAATTCCGGCTATTTAGCTCAACTACTAAAAAAGCCCCGGCAGATGCTGGGGCTTTTTTTATGGTTGGCGGTTAGCTCAATCCGAGGCTTGCCATGCTTTGATGGAATCGAATTCTGTTGCCAGCTACAGCAGATTCGTAGTCGATGTGCACGGTACGCCTCACCCCCGGCCCCTCTCCGGGGGTGAGGGGAGCCGGACGATTGTAGCGCGGACTTTTAGTCCGCGCCTGAACGGCATAGAATCAAGCAAGTCGCGGACTAAAAGTCCGCGCTACGTAAGCGCCGCCGTGGCTCCCCTTTCCACGGAGAGGGGCCGGGGGTGAGGCCATTTGGATACACGACCTTCCAACCGCTCTAACTAGTCCAGCGAGGAATCTCCGCCCAGGTTCACCACGATTCCCACTTGGAAAACCGAGTTAGCGGCTTTGAGGAATTTGTTGCTGCGGAAGCCGAACATCTGGCCGCTCATGAGCTGCAGTTGCACGGGGCCCGCTATTTGGGTGCGGGTGAAGGTGATGGGCTCGAAAAACACGTTGTTTTCGCCGGGCGCCAGCCTGGCCGTTGATGCGGAAATTATTGAGCTGCATGTAGCTCATGCGCATGGCCGCGCCGTAGGTTAGCGGGAATTCGTGGCCGAAAAGGCGAAGGTTTTCGCGCTTTTTGCGGGCGTAGTTCACTTGGGCAAAGATTTTGGACAGGCTGCCATCGAGCGTGCGCTCGGTCACTTTCTCCGCGTTGCGCTCGATGCGTTCGGTGGCGCCACCGCCGGCGCCCAGGTACACTTCCAGCACGCGGTTATCGGAGAGGCGGGTGAAGTAACCGGCGCTGATTTCGCCGAAATCCAGGTTTTCGGTTTTCCGGGTCTTGTTGCGGTGCAGCGACGAAAACGTGCCGGCCACGCCCAGGTGGTCGGTCAGGGCGTAGGCGCCTTGCAGGGCGTAGTTGTTGTGTTGGTTGGTGCTGATGGAGCCGTAGGCTTCCCTTTGTGCGTGAGCAGGGGCGCGTGGGGCGGCGGCGGGAAATACAGCGAATTGCAGCTAGAAAGTCCGGATAATATAGGCAATAGGGTAAGGCGCAGCAGGTGCTTCATAAAGGAAGATAAGGTGAACAAGAGGCAGAGCAACGCCTGATACGGCAATTTCGTGTTTTCGCCGCACATTCCAGCTTATTTCCGGCGCTATTTCAGCCCAGCTTTCATAAATTTTACCTCGTGCGGTAAGCACTGCCGGGGCTCCACTGCCTGACGCTCATCGGTCGGGGTTGGGCAGCACTGATTCAGCTAAGCACGCCAGACCGTATGTTAGGCATCCCATTCAACCACTGCCCATGCCCGCCACTTCTTTCGACGCCATCATCATCGGTTCTGGCCAGGCCGGCAACCCGCTGGCTACCGCGCTGGCCAAGGCCGGGCGCCACGTAGCGCTTATCGAGGAAAACCGCCTGGGCGGCTCCTGCATCAACTACGGCTGCGCGCCCACCAAGACGCTGCTCGCCACCGCCGAGCGCCTGCACCAGATTCGCACGGCGGCGGCCGTGGCAGCGCCCGAAACGGCTGGCTCGGCCGGCCTGCAGGTTGACCTGGCCGCGGCCGTGGCGCGCAAGGACGGCATAGTAGCCGCCATGCGTGACGGCGTGCGGGCCAACCTTACCAAAAAGCACGACAACATCATACTATTCGAAGGCCACGCGGCCTTCACAGCGCCGCACACCCTGCACGTGGCCCTGGCCACTGGCCGCGCCCAGGAGCTCACGGCTCCGCTCATCTTCATCAATACCGGCACCCGCGCCGCCGAGCCCGACGTAGCCGGTCTGGCCGACGTGGGCTACCTCACCACCACCCAGCCTGCTCGACCTCAAGGAGCTGCCCGAGCACCTGCTCATCCTGGGCGGCGGCTACATTGGACTGGAGTTCGGTCAGATGTTTCGCCGGTTTGGCAGCCGCGTGACCATCGTGGAATCGGGCCCGCAGCCTGCTCGAGCGCGAAGACGACGACGTGTGCCGGGGCTTGCAGGAGGTCCTGAGCAAAGAAGGTGTCGAATTTGTGATGGGCGCGCGGGCCAACAGCGTGAGCCGCAGCCCCAGCGGCAACATCACGCTCACGGTGCAGACCGGCCAGGGCGAGCGGCGCCTGCGCGGCACACACCTGCTGGTAGCCACCGGCCGCCAGCCCAATTCCGACAAACTGGGCCTGGGCTTCGCCGGCATCAAAACCGACGAGCACGGCTATATCCTGGTGAATAACAACCTGCAAACCAACGTGCGCGGCGTGTACGCGCTGGGCGACATTCACCCCGGCCCGCAGTTCACGCACCTGGCCTACGACGACTACCGCGTGGTGCGCGACGCCCTGCTGCACGGCCGCAAACGCTCGGCCCGCCAGCGCCCCCTTCCCTACGTGGTGTTCACCGACCCGCCCATGGCCCGCATCGGCCTCAACGAAGGCCAGGCCCAGGAGGACAAAATCCCCTACCGCGTGGCCACCATGCCCGTGCGCACCATCGGCCGGGCCCAGCACACCAGTGAGTTGCGCGGCTTCTGGAAGGTGATGGTGGGCAAAGACGACCGGCTGCTGGGCGCCACCCTGTTCGGCCCCGAAGCCGGCGAAATCATGGCCGTCATCGAAGTAGCCATGGCTGGGCGGCTCAAGTATCAGCAGCTACAGGAAATGGTTTTCGCCCACCCCACCTGGGCTGAGGGGCTAAATAACGTGTTTCGGGATTTGAAGAAAGGCGGAAAATAGCAGCGGGCGCTTACGCCCAACCAGTCATCGTTTTCATTACCGATTCCGTCCGTAAGTTGCAGCCTTTCGGCTCCTCTACCCACTCGTTTACAATGAAATTTTTCTGGTCCGCATTTCTGGCATTGGGCACTTGCAGCACTGCTGTTGCCCAACTTTCAGCGGTCGACGTTTTGGCTCCTTATGGTGGACGACACAGCGTTACGGGGCAGTTTGTGTCTTTATATAAATGGCAGGGCGACACCTTGAATCCAGCGCTCCAGGTGAGTCAAGGCGAGCAGCTTTATGTGCGAGGCTTAGGCCAAAAGTGGGTTCAGGTTAATAAAAACAACCAGAACTACTTCATGCTGAAGAAGTACCTGAATGTGCCCGGAGCAATTGCGCTTGGTCCCGACGCCTCGGCATTTCCCCGCGACTCAAAATCGGGCCTGATTCGGTATACCGGCGAAGTCAGCGTGCCCGGCACGAAGAGCGAGCTCATGGGCCGCGCCCAGGTCTGGTTCGCCAGCGCCTTTCGTACCAAGGAAGTGCTGCAAGTGCAGGACCCCGCGTCCGGCGCCCTCGTGGGTAAGGCATTCTCCGAGATTTTCATGAACGGACCCGAGCCCACCAACCACCGGCTCGATTACACCATTCAGCTTTTCTGCACCGACGGCGGCTACCGTTACGTTATCAGCAGCTTCGGCATCGGAGCTTATCTCGGGAGCTTTGGCAACGTGACGGGCCAGCCCGCCGAGCGTTTCGTATTTGAAACCAAGGTCAATGGCAAGCAGCGGCCACTAACGTTGCAGTACAAAACCGAGCTCTACCGCGTAGCCCAAGACGTACAAGCTCAGCTGCGCCAAGCCATGAGCAAACCGGCTGGTTCGTAATTCCAGACGGCGGCTACGCACCCCAAGGGTTGAAGAAGAGCAGGCTTTCGCTGGCGCGAGTTTAGCGCAGCGTAACTCGTGCCTTGCTATGATGGGAGGCTGTGCCTCCCCTGCCGCGCCAGCGGCAAGCCTATACCGCAGAAGTTTGAGCTAACCGTTCTGCTGCGAGGCGCAGCCTCGCCCGATAAACAGTCACGAGTTACGCTGCGCTAAACTCGCGCCAGATGGAGGCAACCTTCAATCAGCATAGGAGTTATCCGGGGCTTATTGGCAAAACCTGATAGCAAAATATCACAGCATCATCATAATCTCGCTTAGCGTGATAACTTCTACTGCTTTTCACATAAATACCAAAAAGCATTTCCCGGCGAATTTCCTTATCAGTTAG
Source organism: Hymenobacter humi (assembly GCF_042665855.1). Taxonomy (NCBI): domain Bacteria; kingdom Pseudomonadati; phylum Bacteroidota; class Cytophagia; order Cytophagales; family Hymenobacteraceae; genus Hymenobacter; species Hymenobacter humi. Next base: position 4,420,215 of record NZ_JBHTEK010000001.1, read on the forward strand.
CGTGAAATGTAAATGATTGTTTTCTTGCCATTCATCAGGCCCGTTAATACTATAGAATAGTTTTTCATCCTGAGGGTCTGTTGCAGATATTACAAATTCTAATCTGTCACCAACGCGCAAGGTCAATTTAGTTTCAATATTATAGTCGCCTATTTTCCAACTATTACCGTAATTATCATGAACACTTTCAATGCGCGGGAAATAGCTTTCTCCTGTGTCCTGCATACTCCTAAATTTTGTTATTCTGTTGCGGATTTCACCACTTAATCCGATAGCAAGATGCTTCTGATATGTCAGCAACTCACGTCCATGTGCATTTGAATTTCTAAAGTCACCTAATTGCTTCAGGAACAAGTCAATTTCCTTTTTCTCACCGAATGCCCCTTTGAAATTCTCCCAATTTTTATTGAGAATATTTTGCAAATCGTAGAAATCAGAATAATATATTAGTCGAGGGTCACAAGTGGAATATTTCTGCTTGTTCCTTTCGGTTTCTAACTTTTCTTTCCACTTATTAATCCTGTCCTCTGATAAGCCACATTGAATATGCCATTCTAGGGTGTGTGGACAATCGCCGACCTTTGGGTGGTGCGACGCTATGAACTCAAAGATGCCGATTGGGCGCGATTAGCGCCCCTGTTGCCGGGCAAAGCCGGCGATGCCGGCCGCTCGGCGGCAGACAACCGCTTGTTTTTAAACGCCGTGCTCTGGATTGCCCGCAGCGGCGCGCCGTGGCGCGATTTGCCCGAGCGGTTCGGGCCGTGGAACTCCACGTACCGCCGCTTCCGCCGCTGGGCGCAGAAAGGCGTCTGGCAACGCGTATTCGAGGCCGTACAAGACCCGGACCTGGACTGGGCCATGCTCGATTCCACCAGCGTGCGGGCCCACCAGCACGCCGCGGGGCAAAAAAGCAGTGCCCTAGCCGAAGCGCTGGGCCGTTCGCGCGGCGGGTTCACCAGCAAGCTCCACGTCGTCGTAGACGCGCTGGGCAACCCGCTGCGCTTGCGGTTGACGCCTGGACAGCAGGCCGATTGCACCGTGGCCGCGGACTTGCTGGCCGGATTGGCGGTGGGGGCCGTGCTGGCCGACAAGGCCTACGACACCGATGCCCTCGTGGCCGGCTGCGCCCAAACCGGCGCGGCCCTCGTCGTGCCCAGCAAGCGCAGCCGGCGCGTGGCGCGGGTGCTGGACCGCAACCTCTACGCTGACCGCAACAAAGTCGAGCGCTTCTTCAACCGCCTCAAGCAGTACCGACGCCTGGCCACGCGCTATGAAAAAACGGGCGCCTCCTTTCTCGCTTTCGCGCATTGCGCCGCTACTCTCGTCTGGTTGCTCTAATTGTCCACACACCCTAGCCCATGTTTCTTTTCAAGAGTTGCAGATATAAAATCTCTTAATACATTTTCAACATCCTGTAAAGCTTGCTTCTCATTCATCTTCAAAAAATTAAAACCCCCGCGCCAGCCAAAGCCGACGCGGGGGTTTCTATTGTTGCTTAGGCAGCAGCCAAGCTACTACATATTGTTCACAATCTCCTGGGCGAATTCGCTCGTTTTCAAGAGGGTGGCGCCTTCCATCTGGCGTTCGAAGTCGTAGGTCACACGCTTGCTGGCGATGGCGGCTTCGAGGCCTTTGTTGATGAGGGCCGCGGCTTCTTTCCAGCCCAGGTGCTCGAGCATCATCACGCCGGAGAGGATTACCGAACCGGGGTTCACCTTGTCCTGGTTGGCGTACTTGGGCGCGGTGCCGTGGGTCGCTTCGAAGATGGCGTGGCCGGTTACGTAGTTGATGTTGGCACCCGGCGCGATGCCGATGCCGCCCACGATGGCCGCCAGGGCGTCGGAGATGTAGTCGCCGTTCAGGTTCAGGGTGGCCACTACCGAGTACTCGGCGGGGCGCAACAGAATCTGCTGCAGGAAAGCATCGGCAATGCTGTCCTTGATGATAAGCTTACCCTGCTCCTGCGCCTGCTTCTGCAGGGCATCGGCCACCGCCACGCCCTGCTTGGCCACGATTTTATCGTACTGCGCCCAGGTAAACACCTTGCTGCCGAATTCCTTCTCGGCCAGCTCGTAGCCCCAGGTCTTGAAGGCACCCTCGGTGAACTTCATAATGTTGCCCTTGTGCACGATGGTCACCGATGGCTTCTTGTGCAGCAGCGCGTAGTTGATGGCCGCGCGCACGAGGCGCTCGGTGCCTTCCTTCGATACCGGCTTGATGCCGAACGAGGACGACTCGGGAAAGCGAATTTTCTTCACGCCCATCTCGTCCTGCAGGAATTCCAGCATTTTCTGGGCCTGGGGCGTGCCGTTCATGTATTCGATGCCGGCGTAGATGTCCTCGGTGTTTTCGCGGAAGATGACCATGTCGGTCAGCTCGGGGTGGCGCACCGGCGAGGGCACGCCCTCGTAGTAGCGCACGGGGCGCACGCAGGCGTAGAGGTCCAGTTCCTGGCGCAGGGCCACGTTCAGCGAACGGATGCCGCCGCCCACGGGCGTGGTCAGCGGGCCTTTGATGCCCACCAGGTATTCGCGGAACGCGTCGAGGGTTTCGTTGGGCAGCCAGTTGCCGGTCTGCTTGTAAGCCTTCTCACCGGCCAGCACTTCCTTCCACACGAGCTGCTTTTTACCCCCATAAGCCTTCTCGACCGCGGCGTCGAACACAAGCTTGGAAGCACGCCAGATGTCCGGGCCGGTACCGTCGCCTTCGATGAAGGGAATGGTGGGTTTGTCCGGAACGTTTAGCTTGCCGTTTTTGATGGTGATTTTTTGCTCTGCCATGTGGTGTCTTGTGTTAGGCGTGTTCGTTTTTTTAATCGTTCAGGCGGGGAAACCTCAGCCCCAGCCCTGCTCCCGTGCATCGGGAGAGCCAGGCTTTCGTGTTGATTTCTAACCGTAGGACCGTTCCAGCCAGGCTAGAAACCAGTCCCCCCGCCCGGTGGGGGCAGGGGGCTAGGGGGTGAGGGCCCCCGGTGGGCGGTAGCGGTTAATACCCGAAGATTTCCTTCAGCGTGAGCTGCTGCACCGCCCCGTACTTGGCCAACTCCTTGAAATTGAGCCGGTCTTTCGAGCCAATAACCAGAATCACCTGGTTTTGTCCTTTGATCTTGGCCTGTTGAAACTTCTTCAATTCATCGAAGGTCATGTTCTGCGTGCCGGTATACACGTCGCGGCGCAAGTCGTAGTCGAGACCGAGGCGACGGGCGCGCTCGTAGCTCAACAGTACGTTGCCCTTGGTAATGCGTTCGGTACTGATGCTGTTGCGAATGGAGTTCTTGGCGATTTCCAGGTTGGCCTCGGCCACGGGCATGTCGGTGAGCAGGGCTTCCATGCCGGCCATGGCCTCGGGCAGCTTGTCGCTCTGCGTGCCGATGTAGCTCATGTTGTAGTTGGAGCGGCCCACCTTGTCGGCGTTGGCGTAGCGCGACGAGGCCGAGTAAGCCAGGGCCTTGCTCTCTCGCAAATCCTGGAAGACGATGCTGCCCATGCCGCCGCCGAAATACTCGTTGTAGAGCGCCACCGTGGGCACCATTCCCTTGTTGTACACGTCGCCCTTGGTCAGGAAGATGATTTCGGCCTGCACCATGTTGTAGTCAACCCAGTAGACCTTTTTGTCCTTCAGGGGCTGCTCGGCAAAGTCTTTGGCCGCGGGCGCGGGCGCTAGTTTAGCGGGGGTGCGGTGCTCTGCTTTCAGCAGGGCGGCGGTGCCTTCCTGGGGGCGCGGACCGTAGTACAGCACGCGGTGCTCCAGGGTAGGCAGTTTCTTAATCAGCGCCGTGAGTTGCTCGGGCTTCACGGCCTTCAGCTCTTTCTCGCTGAGAACGTTCGTGAAGGGGTTTTTGGGGCCGTACTTCACGTAGTTCACCATGGCGGCGTTCAGAATTACGCCCTTGTTGAGCTTGGCGTCCTGACGGGCTTTGAGCGTGCCGGCCACCATGTTTTTCAGGGCCGCGGCATCGGGCTTGGGCGCGTTCAGCAGCTGTTCAAACAGCTTCAGCGCGGGCTCCAGGTTGGTATCGAGGCCGTTCAGGGTCACAAAAATCCGGTCGGTGCCGCTGTTTACGCTAAACGAGCAGCCCAATTTGTAGAACTCCTGCTGCAGCTGCGCCGCCGTGTACTTACCGGCCCCGAGGTACTGCAGGTAATCGGTGGCCAGGCCCCAGCGCGGGTCGTTGTTGGTGCCCACATCCAGGATGTAGTACAGGTTGAACAAGCCGTTTTCGGCGTTCCGGGTATAAAACAGCGGCAGGCCGGGCTTGATGGCCGTCTGCTGAATGTCCTTCTTATAGTCAACAAACACCGGCTCCAGCGCCGAGCCTGCATGGCGGTAATCTGCTTGTAGTAAGTAGAAGCCGCGTCGCGGTTGGCGGGTACCGGCGTGATGGCCGGCTTCACCACCTTCACCTTGTTGGGGTCGGTGCCGGTGCGCTTGTACACCGTCACGTAATTTTCGCCGTAATTATCGTTGGCGAATTTTACGATTTCCTCCTTCGTGATGGAGGCAAACGTCTCCTGCTGCTGCAGGTAGTCTTTCCAGTCGACCCGCTGAATAAACGCCTCGTACATGGCACTGGCGCGGGCCTCGTTGCTTTCGTAGCTCTTGGTGCGCTCCAGCTTGTCGTTGTTGATGATGGCCGGAATCAGCCAATCGGGGAAGTTGCCGGCTTTCACCTTGGCCAGCTCGGCCAGCAGCAGGCTCTTCACCTCGTCCAGCTTCTGGCCCTGACGCGGATTGCCGTAGATGACGTGGGTAGAATAGTCCGTGTTGAGGTCCGTGAACGACGTAGCCTGCAGCACCTTCTGCTGCTGGTTCAGGTCGAGGTCAATCAAGCCGGCCTGGCCGTTGGTCAGGATTTTATCCAGCATCCGCAGGCGGACGCCGTCGCGGGTCGCTTTGCCCGGCAGGCGGAAGCCCAGCATCACGTTTTCGGCCTGTGGGCCCACCACTTCGCGCACCAGCGGCGCGCTCAGCGGCTTTTCTACCGGCGCATTGAACGCAGGAACCGGCTTGGTTGGCAAGGTGCCGAAGTATTTGTCGATAAGCCGGATGGTGGCGTCGTAGTCCAGGTCGCCGCTCAAACACAGGGCCACGTTGTTCGGCACGTAGTACTGGCCGAAATACTTCTTAATCTCCGTGATGGACGGGTTCTGCAGGTGCTCAATCGTGCCGATGGTCGTCTGCGTGCCGTAGGGGTGCGTGGGGTAGAGGGCAGCGTTCAGCGCCTCGTACTGCTTGCGGAAATCGCTGTCCAAGCCCCGATTCTTCTCCTCGTATACCGCTTCCAGGCTCGGTGTGAAAAAGGCGCGGCACCAGCTCCTGCAGGCGCTCGGCTTGGATGGCGGTCCACTTTTCCAGCTGGTTGCTGGGAATGTCTTCCTGGTAAACCGTTTCCTCGCTCGACGTGTGGGCATTCGAGCCAGCGGCCCCAATGGCACCCATTACTTTGTCGTACTCGTTCGGCACGGCGTACTTAGCCGCTACCCCCGAGATGGAGTCAATCTGATGGTACGTGCGCTTGCGGGCGGCGGGGTCGTTGCGCTGGCCGCGGTACACTTCATAAAGACCCTCGATTTTATCCAGCTCAACTTTTTCCTTAGCCCAATCTTGGGTGCCCAGCTTCGAGGTGCCCTTGAACACCATGTGCTCGAGGTAGTGCGCCAGGCCGGTGGCGGTGGCGGGGTCGTTCTTGGAGCCGGCGCGCACGGCCACGTAGGTCTGGATGCGCGGCGCGTCTTTGTAATCCGAGAGGTAAACCGTCAGTCCGTTATCCAGCTTATAGATACGCACTTGCAGCGGGTCGCCCGGCACCGTTTCGTAGCGGTATTCCTTCAGGGCTGCTGGCGCAGCGGGGGCAACAGTCGCGACCGCAGCGGTAGCCGCGGGCTTGCTCGATTGGCACTGTGTGGCAAGACCTAGCACCGCCAGGGCCGGAAACAGCAGCAAAAAGTTGTTTTTCACGAAGGGCGCGGAAGGGTAGCCGAAAGGATTCAAAAACAAAGGTAGCTGGCTGATAGGGGAATAAAAAACGAATTTTTCAGCTAACTTGCCAGTTTGCCCGGCCCCCAACCGTCCCGTTCTATCAACCTCAGGATGCTTCCCCAAACGTTTGCGGTTAAAACTGGGCCGGTTGAAATGGCCGCAATCCAAAGCTTCTTAGGAATCTAATTTACTATGCCTCCATCCCCTACCACCTGTCATGCTGAGCCTGCGAAGCATCTTCTCACGGCTCAACGACTCGTTCATCGGTGAGAAGATGCTTCGTTGCGCTCAGCATGACAGACGATTAGAGGGTTCTCGCTCGCAGTGAATATGCTCTGTTCTGCATTACAGATGATTACAGCCGAACTGTAGTCGGTGGACCGATGACGCCTCACTCCCGGCCCTCTCCTAGGAGAGAGGTGCGTTCAACGAAGCGGACGACTGGCTCCCCTCTCCCTCGGAGAGGGGCCGGGGTGAGGCCAATCGAGGACACGGATTTTGAATCCGCTCTAGCTTTCTGCTTGTCCCCTACCCTAGTAGTCGGCTTCCAGGCCCAGCCGCTGCTTCGCCTCGCGCAAGGCGGGAAACCGCTCGGCCAGGTACTCAAACTTGTCGGAGGTAGTGTAGAGCTTGCGGGCCGTGGGCGCAGCGGCGGTTACCACGGGCTGCACCGTGAGCCGGGGGTGACCCGTGCGGCGGCGCAGCTCCGCCAGAAACTCCACCCGCATTTCGTTGAACTGGTCCACTTGAATGGGGTTATCCACGCTCAGCTCAATGTTGTGCTCGGCGTTGGCCGTCACGGGGCGGTTCAGCACCCAGTATTCGCTCATGCGGTCCTGGGCGCGGCGCTCTTCGGCCAGCTCTTTCCACACCCGTTGCAGCAGGGCGGGGTCGATGGGGGCCACCGGGCCGCTGGTAAACTGGGGCTCGGCCACCGCGGAGGCCGCGGCCGGGCCGGCGGCCAGCTTGGTGCTCAGGTCCTTCAGGCTGGGCATCTTACTGGCCAGGCTGGGGATTTTGGCGAAGGCCGCGGCGGGCGTGGGGCGCGGGGTTGGCTCTATGCCCTCGAAGCTGGGCACGCCGATTTCGACGTGCGGCAGCGTATCGCGCATCTGGTGGCGCTCGGTGATGGCGGCAGTCGGGTCCGGCTCAATGCTGGGCGTGTCGTGCAGCTCATCAACGCCGCTTTCCACGGGCAGCGGCTCGGGGCCGTCGGCCGGAGGCGCGACCCGGCCGGCCGGCAACGCCTCAAATTCCGGCAATTCTTCGGCTGCCGCAGCCGCGGGGCGAGCGGCTGGCGTGATGGCCGCTGGCGTAGCTACGGGCGCATACTGAGCCTGGCCATTAGCGTTACTGCTTTGAACTGGCGCGGGGTTGGGCGCCTGAGTTGAGCCACTTAGGCTACTAGTTTTTTTAGCCTCGCCGTTTCCGGCAGGACTTAGCTCGCGAACGAACTGCACGGCTCCGTTCAGGTAGGCCAGCTTCATGAGGGCCAGCTCCACGTGCAGGCGCTGGTTTTTGGCTTGCTTGAATTCCCGGTCGCACTGGCTGATGAGGTTCAGGGCAGAAAGCAGGAAGGCCAGCGGCGCGGCCTGGGCCTGCTGCACGTACTTCTGCTTGATGCCGTCGGACACTTCCAGCAGCTGCACGGTTACGGAGTCTTTGCACACGAGCAGGCCGCGCAGGTGCTCGGCGGTGCCCACCACGAAGTTGTGCAGGTCGAAGCCGTTCTGCATCACCTCATCGAGCAGCAGCAGCGCGGCCGAGAGGTTCTCGGTGAGCAGGCTGTCAATCAGCCGGAAGTAATAGTCGTAGTCGAGGATGTGCAGGTTTTGCACCACCTCTTTATATGTCAGGTTGTTGCCGCCGAAGGTGACCATCTGGTCAAACATCGACAGGGCGTCGCGCAGGCCACCATCGGCCTTCTGGGCCAGCAGGTGCAGGGCATCGTCTTCGGCCGTGATGCCTTCCTGGGTGGCCACGTAGCGCAGGTGCCCGCGCATGTCCTCTACCTTGATGCGGCTGAAGTCGAAAATCTGGCAGCGCGACAGAATGGTGGGGATAATCTTGTGCCGCTCGGTGGTGGCGAGGATGAAAATGGCGTAGCTCGGCGGCTCTTCCAGCGTCTTAAGAAAGGCGTTGAAGGCCGCGTTCGAGAGCATGTGCACCTCGTCGATGATGTAGATTTTGTACTTGCCGGCCTGCGGGGCGTAGCGCACCTGCTCCACCAGCGAGCGAATGTCCTCCACCGAGTTGTTCGAGGCCGCGTCGAGCTCGTGCACGTTGAACGAGGCGTTTTCCTGGAAAGCCACGCACGACGCGCAGGTGCCGCACGCCTCGGTATCTGCTGAGAGGTTGGTGCAGTTTATCGTCTTGGCCAGAATGCGGGCGCAGGTAGTTTTGCCCACCCCGCGCGGGCCGCAAAACAGGAACGCCTGGGCCAGGTGCTGGCTCTGAATGGCATTCTGCAGCGTGGTGGTGACGTGCTGCTGCCCCACCACGCTGCGAAACGTGGAAGGACGGTACTTGCGGGCCGAAACGACGAAATTATCCATAAGTTCTGTCTACAAAGTTACCCAAAAAAGGGCGGCTTTGGAAGCGGTTTCCGGCAGGAAAGCCGGGCCGTCAGGCGGCGGCTCTGATAACCAGAACGTCATATCGAGCGCGAATAAAAACGTCATGTCGAGCGCAGCCGAGACATCTCGCTCGCTTCGTTGAGCCGATTGAGTTACTACCACACGCGAGATGTCTCGGCTGCGCTCGACATGACGGGATTTTGGCTCAACGTAAGGTTCAGCTGCTTGCTTAAAGCAGCTGAACCTTACGAAACCTTCCCTCCTGCCCCGGCGTTTCTATTTCAACGCGTACCTTCGCGGCCCGCTGGGGCTGTAGAGGCCACTGCGGGACTCGTTCTTTACCATTTGGGGATGACCGGAATTGACAGCTTGCGCAAATTGCGGGTAAGCGTGCCAGAAGGTGATGGAAGCTCTTCTGTAAAAAAATCTATCAAAAAACAACCGGCGACTATTCGTACGCCATGGCTGCCTAGTTTAGAATTAGGTAATGTCATCGTTCCGCCCGGGTAAGTTTCTACACCTGGGAGTTCGGAGCGTCGTAAGTAGAAAATAGTCTTCGAGGAGCTGTGACTCGGGGGCGAAACTCCACTGCAGCTAGGGGAATTTCAAGGGCCTGACTGACGCCTGAAATTCCATGAAAATTCAAGTCTGGATACGCACGTAGAAAGCACGTTGATTTCCTTGTCTGGACCAGGGTTCGAATCCCTGCATCTCCACTTTAAACCCCGTTTGCGCAAGCAGGCGGGGTTTTTCGGTTTTAGCCCGGGCGGTTTTGGAGGAAACATGGCCGATGGCCGGCCCAAAGCTGCTGGAATTCAGAGGCTGTGCTTCATTAAATTGGTTTTTTGTGATATAAAATATCATTACATTGCCAAAATCAATTCCACCTTTTAACGCCTCTCCCATGCCCACGTTAGCCACCAGCATCAGCGACGAAATCCAGCGCAACAACGCCGCATTTGAAGCCCACTTTGAGCAGCGCGACGCCGCGGGCATCGCCGGCCTCTACACGCGCAACGGGGTTCTGCTCCCCACGGGCATGGAACCCATTGAGGGGCAGGCCGGTATTCAGGCCTTCTGGCAGGGCGCCATGGAAATGGGCATCAAGCGGGTGAAGCTGCACACCAACGAAGTAGAGCAGCTGACCGACACCGCCATTGAGCTGGGCAACTACACCCTGTTCGGCGCCCACGACCAGCAGCTGGACCAGGGCAAATACGTGGTGGTCTGGAAGCAGCAGCAGGGCCAGTGGAAACTCCACCAAGACATCTGGAACACCAGCCAGCCCGCGCCAACCAAATGAATTGAGCTAAATCCAGTTAGCATCAGCCGTGTAAAACACAAACGCGGCTCCTGAAGGAAGGCAAACTTCTTCGGGAGCCGCGTTCGGGTATGATGCAGCTTTGAATTGAGCCAAAAGCGGCCACTGCCTCGCTCCGCCCACTTCACTGCACCAGTTGAGCCAATAGCCGGGCCAGCGTTTCGGCCGCGTCGGTGCAGAGGCCGGGGTGCACGGGCGAGGTTTGCACCACGGTGCTGCGCGTGGCCGTGAGCCAGCGAAACCGCTCGGCAATGGACAGCTGGCCGATGGTGCCCCCGGCCGCGCGGCCCTGGCAGATGCGCTCGAAGGCCTGCAAGCGGGCGCCTACCTCAGTTAGGTCGAGGTCGGGCGCGATGAGGCGCAGCTTGGCCTCGGGCAGCTCGTGCCGGGTTTGCAGAAAGCCCAGCGACCGGCAGTACAAGATAACGCCGACGTTCAGAAACTCTTCGCGCTCGACGCGGGGCACCACGCGCAGCACGGCGTACTCAAATAAGTGCTTGTCGGGCATCCTGGGCTTCCTGAACAAAGGTTTCTGATGCCGCCAAGCGGGTTTGCAAGAAGCGGACGTAGGCGGCGCGCTGGTCTTCGGCTGAGGCGTCTTCGGTGGCCAGCCACTCGTCGGGCACCAGCGCCACGATGGCGCGCAGGCGCTCGGGGTGAGCTTGGCGCGGCTCGCGGCGTCTACCGCCGCCAGCTCGCTGGCCTGGGGCAGCAGCACATGGTCTTTCACCTGCGGAAACGGGCGGGGACGCGGCTGGGCCCAGTCGGGGCCGGCATGGTGCACGTAGAGCGCGGCACCGTGGTCGATGAGCCAGAGCTCCTTGTGCCACATCAGCAGGTTGGTGTTGCGGGCGGTGCGGTCCACGTTCAGGGTCAGGCAGTCGAGCCACACTATCTGGGACGCCACTCGGGCTCCACGGTGGTGACCAAAGCATCGAACGTAATAGCGCCGGAGAGGTAGTGCAGGGCCAGGTTGCGGCCGGTGCTGGCGCGCAGCAAATCCTGGATTTCCTCATCGGGCTCGGTGCGGCCGAAGGCTTCGTCAAGCTCGCAAAACACCAGCTCCGGCACGCGCAGGCCCAGCGCCCGGGCCAGCTCGCCAACGATGAGCTCCGCAATAAGGGCCTTGACGCCCTGCCCGGCTCCGCGGAACTTGAGCACGTAGAGGAAGTTGTCGTCGGCCTCTACCAGGGCCGGTAGGGAGCCGCCTTCGCGCAGTGGCGTCACGTAGCGCGTTACGGCCACGGTTCGAAGTTCTAGGGCACTGGTTGCCGGCATGTGGGAAAGGCAATGTTGCCGCGCAAAGGACGGACAATTCCCGGAATCTGGACAATAAAAGCGGTGGCTTGAGCTAAGTTGAGCACAACTCAAGTGGCTAAAGCTGCTTTTCCAGATTTGTTTTCACGGTCGCTTCTATTCGCACAATTTGCCAAACAATCGCCTGTCATGCTCATCTGGCGTCCGCCTGCGAAGCATCTCTACTGCGCAACAAATCCAATCGTCTGTCATGCTGAGGCACGAAGCATCTTCTCATGGCTCAACGATTCGTTCAATCGTGAGAAGATGCTTCGTGCCTCAGCATGACAGGCGATTGTTTGGATTACTACCACACGCGAGATGCCTCGGCTGCGCTCGGCATGACGTTCTGTTGGGCTTCAACAGGCCAGGCCCTGGCGGCTATTTCTTGCGCACTGTGAGGTAATCGAGGTAATACAGCACCTTCACCGACACTGAGTTATTGTGCGGCGTGTTGATGGTGTTGTTGAAATTATCGAAGTACAGGGGCGTGGCTTCCTCGGCTTGCAGATAAGTTGAGCCAGCGTTTTTCCAGACCACGCTCACCTGGGAGCCTGGCGCAAACCACCACGAGTACACGGCGTCGACATTGAAGGCGTTGTAGGTGTTGTCGCGGTTGCGCTCGTAGGTTACCGGCTTTTCTTCGCCGTTGGGCCCGAGGGTAGTGAAATCGGCATAGTGCACGTTGCTGATGTAGTGGCGCAGGCGCAGCGTAAACGACATGCGGTTGGTGAAGGTGTAGGCCGTTGATACGACGTTGGACACCGTCACCACGTCGCGCCGGCCCAGCAGGATGGTGCCCAGCAGCGGCTGGTCGAGCGGCTGGCTGGCATCGAGGCCGCCGTTGACGTAGCCGATTTGGTTGTCTTTGTAGCCCCAGTCCATGGTGTAGCGGAACGTGAGGTGGTCGTTGACGCGGTAGCGTGGGTAAAACCCAATGCCGTAGCCCATGCGGTTGGGCCGGCCGGGCACCCGCTCGTCGGCGGCGTAGCGCCGGATGCCGGCGTTGGCGTTCAGGGCCCATTTCTTGCGCGCGTCGGAGTTGAAGAAGCCGCTGAAATTGACGCTGGCCGGAATGCGCACGTAGTACTCGCCAAGCGGGTAGACGCGGGGCTCAAAAATCGTGCTGCACGGCATCGGCGTTCAGGTTGAAGCCGACTTGCAGGAAGCTTTTGGTGAAAGTGGTGTTGGCCCCGGAATAAAAGCTGACGCCTTGGTAAAGGGTGGGCCGGTACAGCAGGCTATGGCTCAGTCCGGCGTAGGTGAAGAGGTTGTTGACCTTCCAGAAGGGCTTGTATTTGCTGTAGCCCACGTCGAACCCCTGCGAGATGTTGTTGTTGCCGAACAGGATGCCCAGGTCGTTGGGGTTGTAGGTGTCGGACTCGATGCCATGGTTGAGGTTCCAGGTGAAGTTGCCGCTGATTTTGCTCACCCCCACCTGGTACTTGTAGCCGTCCTGGTCGTTGATTTGCTCGGTGGTGCCGAAGGCCGTGCCCCGGCGGCGCGAGTACACCACGCGGCCGTCCATGGCGTAGGAATTCTTCTTGTTGGCGAAGCGGAACAGGCCGCCGGTCACGTTGGCGTCGTAGGTCCGGCCGGCGCGGGTCACGTTGGTGTTGATGAGCGAAACGTAAGAGTTGTTCTTGAGGCTCTGGTCGAGCACCGCAATGTTGTAGTTCGAAAAGGGCTGGGTCAGCACCTCGCGCTCCTGCCCCGTTTCCTGGTTGCGGATGGTGGCGTACACGTCGTTGCTCAGGGCGTTGAACACGCCGATGCCCAGGCCCTTGCTGGTGCGGCCCGATATCTTGGTGGCGTTCAGCAGCGGCGTTTCGGCGGGGTTGCGCACAATCCGCTCGTTGGGTCCGGCGGCCACGTTGTAGAAGCCCACCGGGGTGGCCCCTACCCGGCGCGAGTAAAATAGATTGCCCTTGTTGAACAGCTCGGTGCCTTCGGTGAAGAAGGGCCGGTTTTCGTTGAACTGCACCTCAAACGGCGAGAGGTTGAGCACCTGGTTGTCGCTTTGCACCTGCCCAAAGTCGGGCACGAGCGTGGCGTCCAGCGTAAAGCTTTCGTTGATGCCCCACTTGATGTCGGCTCCGCCGTTGAAGCTCGTGGTGGTGCGCTTGGTGCCCTCGGCGTTCAGCGGGTTGTGGTTGACGTAGGCCGACACGTAGGGCGTGAGCGAGAGGCGCAGCGGCGGCTTGAGGTCGCGCAGGCCCGTGAGCTCGCCCCATTGGTTCACGAATCCGTCGACCTGGGGCTTCACTTCATTCCAGAAAAACTGCTGGTTTTCGCGCTTGCGCTGGCGGGCAAAGTTCAGGCCCCAGAGCTGCTCGGGTGCCCCGCTGAAGCGAATGGCCGAATACGGAATGCGCATTTCGGCCACCCAGTCGGTACCGCGCTGCGTGGCCTGGCTTTCCCACACGGCGTTCCAGTTGCCGTCTTCGCCCCCAGCCGGCGAGTAGCGCGCGTCGAGCTGCACGCCCGAGGCCGTAACGGTGAAATTGTAGCCGTTGAGCTGGTCGTGGTAGGTGTCGACAAACACGCTGAACAAGTCAGAATTGCCGAAGGAATCCCGCGCGGTGAGCTCCTTTAATATAGAGTCCTGCGAGATGTCGTGCATCACGGCGCCCACGTAAATGGCGGCATCGTCGTAGAGCACCCGCACTTCGGTGGCCAGCTTTTCGGGCACCCCGGGGTTGGGCCGCTGCTGAACGAAATTGGAAGCAATGGGCGCGCTCTGCCATACCGCCTCATCCAGCGCGCCGTCGATTTTCATGGCCTCGGTAATGCGTACGGCGCCCAGTTGGCGCTTGGGCCCGGCCGTGGCTGTGGGGGCTGCGGCGGGAGCCGGCGCCTGGGCCACGGCATTGGGCAAAACCAGACCAAGAAACCCGATAATTAGAAAGAAAGCGCGCAGAGAAAAGGTGCAGAACATAGCAGAAAGAAGTGTGAGTGATATAGATGCAAAACGGCGCGCACGGTTGCCCAGGCTTCCGGATAAACCCGAAATAATTTTAGCTCAATTTCAGCTTTACCCACTGACCTACAGGCAACAACGCATCTGCTGGCCGCCAGTGTGGCGCCATTTTGCCTGGAAACTCCCGCCCTGTGGAATGGTTACTTCCGCTTGCGGAAATACACGTCGTTGCTGATGGACTCGAGCTTGACGAGCGGGCCGCTGCCCTTGAGCGTGCCGTGCAACTGGTAGCCCACGATGGGGTTGTCCTTGTGGTTGCTGAAGGCGATGTCCTGGTCGGTATACACCTCGCCAGTAATGGTTTTGAGCGACAGCTCCGCGCCTTTGGTAGGCGGCCAGGCCACGTCCACAAACCCACTGATGGACTTGGCCTCAATGGCCCCGGTGAGGCCCGCAATGTCGATGTTGCCGCTGATGGTGTTCACGCGCACCACGGCGTCGGCCGGCACGGTGATTTCGTAGTTGATGTCGGCGCACACCTGGCTTACGTTCTTGCCGTCGCGGTCGCGCGCGCCGCCGTCTTTGCCGTGGGTGATGTACGTGTCGCCGTAATAGGAGCCGCCGCTGGGGCAGTCGCCGGGCTGGGCGTTGCGCAGCATTTCCTTGTCAAAGTCCGAGGTAAATTTCACCTCCTCGCCCGACTGCTCCATGGTAAGCAGCAGCGCGTCGTTGAGCTTATTTTGGTTGATGCTCACGGTAGCCCGTAGCGTCATTTTGCCGCTGGCCCCGCTCCGGATGCGGATGTTGCTGGCCTGGCGCAGGTTGAGGTACAGCCGCTGTCCCTTGGCCAGGTTCGCGGTTTTTTCAATGATTTTCTGGGCTGAAATCGACTGGACGCCGCTCGCGGCAAGAACCAGCAACAGGAAGAAAAGGAAGCGACGCATGATGCAGAAAGATTAAGGTGAAAGGCTGGTCTTGAAGGGATGTTGAGCTGAAAAAGAACGTCATGCTGAGCGCAGCCGAAGCATCTCGCCCGCTTCGTTGAGTGGCTTGATTACTACCACACGCGAGATGCTTCGGCCAGCTCAGCATGACGTTCCTTTTTGCAGACATTCTCTTTTACAGAGCTGATTTACTTGACTTTGCGGACAAAAATATCGCCGCTTACTGTCTTGAGCGACAGCACGGTGCCGCCGCCGTTGATGCTGCCATCGACCACCTGGCCGCCCACGTGGCGCATGTTGTCCTGGCCTTTGCCCAGGCTCAGGTCAAAGTCGGTGTAGACCTCGCCCGATACCGAGCGCATCTTCATCGTGGCCTTGGTGTTGGTGGGCATGCTGATGTCCACGTCGCCGCTCACGGTGGAAATGGAGCTGGGGCCCTGGCGCAGCGGCGCAAAGCGCACCTGAATGTCGCCGCTCACGGTGTTGGCCACCACGGGGCCCGTCACGTTGGTGAGCTTGATGTCGCCGGACTTCACGTTCAGCTCCAGGTCGCCGGTCACGTCGCGCACGGCCACGTCGCCACCGTTCCAGTTGGTTTGGTTGTACTGCACGGTGGAGTTGCGCGGCACCCGAATGACGTAGTTGGCGTCTTTGCGCGAGGCCCGCGCAATGCGCACGGTGTTGTCCTGCTGCGTCACCGACAAGCCGATTTTGGTGTTGTCCACGGCCGAGTTGTAGATGGGGCGCAGGCCCTCGGCCCGCTTGGGGGCCTCCTCGAAGCCGTCGCCTTTTATCACCAGGCTCGTTGCCGTCGATGCCTTCCACCGTCACGTCGCTGCCCTGCATGTCGATGATGATTTTGCGGTCTTTGCCGCCGAGCTTGGTTTTGTATTCCTGGGCGTGCCCGGTCTGGGCCGCCAGCATGCCCGCCAAAGCGAGTAAGATGAGCTTATTCATATGAGTAAAAAAATTAGGCAAGTGAGGTCCTGGCGGGGCGCCGGAAGCCGGCGCCCCGCTGCAGAAAACAGGTGAGAAAAGCGTGGAAAATCGAAGAGTCTAAATCAGTTTGCCGATGCCGGCTTCGGCCTGGGCCCGCACCACGGGCAGGGCATCAGGGCGCTTGGAGAGGCGCTCGAGCCTGCGGCACGGCCCGCCGCACCCGCATCGATACCACCATGTCTATCAGCGCAATCTGCACGTTGGGGTCGGTTTGTATGGCGAGGGAATTGGCCAGGCCTTCGCGCACCCGCGGGTCGTCGCGCAGCCGGTACAGGGCCTCGCAGGCGGCCAGGCGCACGTTAGGATTGGGGTCGAAATTGAGGGTATTGAGCAGCACCTGCACCGTGGGGTCGCCGGGCTCCGACTCTTTGCTGGAATTGGTCACCAGCTGAATCCGGTCGCTGGCCGACACATTGTTGTTTTTGTCGGCTAGGGCATTGCCCAAGGCGTAGTGCGTGTTTTTATCGGTGGCCGAAGTGGTGGTTGCCACGCCATCGGTGCTGCGACTACCCCAGGGCAGCTGCCGGCCCAGGAACACGCCGGCGGCAATCAGGACGATGCTGGCGGCCACCCGCATCCAGTTGTTGGCAATGGCCGTGGGCCACATCGACACCACTTTGGCCTCGGGCTGGGCGGGCGCGGCGGGCGCCGGAGCGGCGGGCTGCAGTTGGGCCTTCTGCTCCTCCAGCATGGCCATAAAGTTGGCGCGCAGGGCCGTGCGGGGCACTTCGGGCAGGGCCGCGTCCAGGTCGTCGGTGAGGGCGCGCAGGCTGGGCTACCTGCCGCTGGCAGCTGGGGCAGCTAGCCAGGTGGGCGGCCACGCGGTCGGCCTCGGCAGCGGGCAGGCTGTGCTCCACGTACGCCGGCAGCAGCGCTTCCAGCTCGTGGCAGGCAGAAATTTCGGGCGTTTTCATGGCTTAGTTGGCGAAATATATTTTGCGCAGGGCCTGCAGGGCGCGGTGGGCTTTCACGCGGGCCGCTTCGGCGGTACAGCCCAGCAGCTGCCCGATTTCTTCGTAGCCGAAGCCCTGGAAGCGGTTGAGCACCAGGATTTCGCGCTGCGGCGTGGGCAGCAGCGCCAGCGCCTCGTGCAGGTCGTCGGCGCAGGTGCTCACTCGCATTTGCGAGAAGGCCGCGCCGCGCAGGCCGCCTGTGCGCTCCACTTCTTCCACGTCCACATCGGCGGCGCGCAGCTTTCGCGGCGCTGCCAGTAGTCCGCGTGCACGTTGCGGGCCATCTGGTACACCCAGGCCTTGAAGGGCTGGGTGGGCTGGTAGCTGCTGCGATATTTAAGGATGCGCTCGAACACGGTCTGGGTGAGGTCTTCGCTGGTTTCGCGGTCGTTGGTGAGGCGGGTGAGGTAGTTGAACAGGGGCCCGTGGTACCGCTCGAACAAGGGCACGAGCTGGTCGAGGTCGTCGGCCTTCACAGCGGCCATCAGTTCTTCGTCGCTCGTACTCGTGGTGGTCACGGGTGGTATTTTGGGTTGGGATTGAAAGGAGTACCGGGCTTTGGGACATTCGTTACACGGTGGCCCAATTTTTTTCGCAAGGTCAGTATTGGGCTAGAAAATACCGTCATGCTGAGCGCAGCCGAAGCATCTCGCTCGCATCGTTGAGCCGCAGCTGGAGAACTTCACCCCCGGCCCCTCTCCCCAGGAGAGGAAAGCCTAACGGTTGATAGAAAAAATGAAAAGCCCCGACTCAATTGAGCCGGGGCTTTTCATTTAAAAGAATTGAGCTAAGCCTTGTGCCGTGGCTCCCCTCTCCTGGGGAGAGGGGCCGGGGGTGAGGTGCCGCCGAGCGAGATGCTTCGACTGCGCTCAGCATGACGTGCTTTTTGCCCGCTTTTGAGCCAGACTTCTACTCGGGCAGGTTTCTACTTCACCTTCCGCAGGTAGATGTTGCCGTTGAAGGTTTTCATCATCACTTCGGCGCCGCCGCCGTTCACCTTGCCATAGGTCCAGTCGTCGGTGCTGAGGCGGGTGAGGCCGCCCTGAGAAGAGCGGGTCACTTTGGCGGCGGTTTTATCCACGGCCACGTCAAAGTCGCTATACACTTCGCCGCGCTCCGATTTCATTTTCAGCGACGCTTTGGCATTGCGTGGAAATGTCACGTCGACCTTGCCATTCATTGTGGAAAAGGCCATCGGCGCACCCGCCGTCACGTTTTTGAAATTGGCAATCAGGTTGCCGTTCACGGTATTAGCCACGGCAGAGCCCGACACGTTGGTGAGCTGAATGCCGCCGTTCACATTCTGGATTTCCAACTGCCCGTTCACATTGTCAACGGTAATGTCCCCGTTGTTCACCGTGCTGATTTGCAGCGAGAAGTTCTGCGGCACCTTGATGGTAAGGTCCACGGGGTGGGCGTGGGATTCGGTCGAAATCTCTACGCGGTTGTTCTTTTCCTCCACGGTCAGGTTCAAGCCGCTCACCGACGAGAGGCGCTTCATGCCGCCGGGAGGGGTGGCTTCACTGCGCCGGCTGGCTTTGCCGGGGCGGGACGTAGCGTCAATCACCACTTCCTTACCGTTGTAGCCGGTCACGTGGATGAAGCCGTTCACGAGGCCCACTTCCAGGCTGCCGGGCTTGCCCGGCGAGCTCAGGGCCACGTTGAGGGTTTCTTTGGATTCTTTGGCGGCGTCTTGCGCCTGGCTCACCAGGGCCGAACCGAGGAAAAGCAGGGCCAGGGAAATCCGGCTCGCGGCTTGCGCGAGGGATAGTCGAAGGGAGGTATTCATTGCAGGGGTTGGATAAACTAGATTTTGGAGACTGTCACATCGCCGTTGAGGGTTTCGAAGCGGAAGTCGGGCCCGCCTTTGCCGATGCGCACGGCCGTGTCTTTCGACAGCTTGTAGACGGTGCCGCCGCCTTTGCCCTCCTGGTTTTTGGTGACTTTTACCGGCAGGATTTCCGCGTTCGGGAAGTCGGTGTAGAATTCGCCGTGCATGCTCTTGAAGTGCAGGTCGGCGCCCAGATTGGCGGGGTACTTCACCCGGATTTTGCCGTTGATGGTGTGGTAAGACGAGGCGCCCGACGGGTTGGCGGCGTAGGTGGCGTCGACGTTGCCGTTCACGGTGTGGGCCCGGGTGGTGCCTTTCACGTTGAGCAGGCTGATGCTGCCGTTCACGTTGCCCACGTTCAGCGGGCCGGTCACGTCCTTCACTTCCATCGAGCCGTTGTTCACCGTCGACACGCGCAGGTTCATGGCGTAGGGCACTTTCACCACAAAGTCGAACTCGTAGTGGTACTCAATGTCCCGGTGGTTCCAGGAGCGCTGGTTGTCGTTGTGCGGGCGGGAGTCGAAGGGCTCGGCCATGTACACCACCACGCTGTCGCCGCGCTGCGTGAAGCCCAGTTTCACTTCTTTCTTGCCCTGCTCCAGGGTGGCCGCGTCGTCGGAGCGGATGGTTTTGGTAGCTTCCACCACCACTTTGTTGCCGGCGTGGCCTTCCACCCTCACCGAGCCGAAGACGTTGTACAGGGCGAAGGTGCTGCGCGCGGCGTCGGCCGTGAGGGTGAATTCTTTACTGATTTTTTCGGTGGCCTCTTTGCTTTGGGCCCAGCAGGTGCTGGCGCTAGACAGCAAGAGTAGCAGCGCGCTCAGGCTGCGGCGAAGTGTAGGTCTGGTCATTGCGGGGAAGGGTTTGGGGCTCGGCGGGCCGGCCGGTTGAGAGGGTTTGGATGGTTTGTTCGATTTTGCTTTTCACCGACTGGTCGAGGTTTTCCTGCTTCAGCAGCTCGCGCAGCGGCTTCACCGAGCGGCGCTCCTGTAGCTGCACCATAGCATCGGCCAGAGCGGTTTGCACCAGCGGCGAGTCCTGGTGCCGGAGGGCCCGCACCAGCCCTTGGCGCACGGTGGGGTCCTGGGCCAGCGGGGTCAGGGCCTCGAGGGTAGCGAGGCGCACGTTCACGTTGGGGTCTTGGTTGAGGGTGGTCAGCAGGGCCTCTACTACCCGGGCGTCGGGGCCGTCGAGCTGTTTGGTGTAGCCCACGGCCCGCAGCCGCTCGGTGGCCGAGGGGTTTTCCATGAGGGCCAGCATCATCACCTGCCGCATGTCGTCGACCTGGGCGGCCAGGGCGGCAACCTTCTGCTGGTCGGCCGTGGCGGTGGGGGTGCGCTGGCCACTGAGCCAGTACCCGCCGATGAGGCCGACGCCGATGAGGCACAGGCTGTACACCAGGCGCAGCAGCGGCACCGGGATTTCCAGCGCCAGCCACCGCTGCCACAGGCCCTTGAGGGAATAGTCGGGCGCGGTGTCCACCGATTCCTTAAACGTGGCCAGCATGGCGTAGAAATCGGGCCGGATGTGTGGGCTGGGCTCCGGCACGGGCACCTTGCCCAGCGTTTGCCACACGCGCTCCACGGCTTGCAGCTCTTCGCGGCAGTTGGCGCACTCGGCCAGGTGGGCCGACAGGGTCACTTGCTCCGAGGCCGACAGCTGGCTGCTCAGGTAGTCAACCAGTTGCTCTTTGGTGCGTTCACAGTTCATAGCGTAGCTCAATTTTCGATGCGTAGATAAGCGGACTTCAATTCGTTCATGGCGCGGTGCACGCGCACTTTCACGGCGCCTTCGGTGGTGTTCAGCACCCGGGCTATCTCAGCGTACTTCATCTCCTGAAACCGGCTCAAGACCAGGATTTCGCGGTTTTCGGGACTGAGGCGGGCCAGGGCCTGGTGGAGCTGGGCTACTTCCTGGTCCTTTTCCAGGCCCTCGTCGGCGCGGCTGCCGCCACTGAGGTAGTCGGCCATGTCGGCCACGTCGGTGTGGTGGGCGGCGTGGCGGTTTTCTTCACGTAGTCGGCCAGCACGTTGCGGGCCAGGTGGTATATCCAGGTGCGGAACTCGCCGTCGCCGGTGAAAGTGTGGCGGTACTTGAGCATGCGGTAGAACACGTTCTGCACGAGGTCTTCGCTGGCATCGGCCCGCCCCAGCATGTGGTACAGAAAGCCAAAGAGCGGCCGGTGGTAGCGCTCAAAGAGCAGGCCCATTCGGTCCACGTCGCCGGCTTTCACCCGCAGCATCAAGGCATTGTCCGATAGCGAGTCCAAGCTGGTAAAGGTGCTTTTTGGTGGTATTTGATTGTGGACACCGTGCCAAATCGGGAAGGTTACAGGAAGGTGACAACTTTTTGGGTAACCGCCTAACCAGCAGCTCAACCACGAGCACCTTTCCACTTAACAACCAACGGAAAACAGGTAGCTAAACGGCTGTGCTTAAAATGATTAAATTGGATATTATTCCGCATTTTCGAAACCACAACCTCGCTACCGGCCGTAAAAGGCCCCCACAGCGCTCCACCATTATTTAGTGCAAAACCCTCCTTCCTTTCCACTTACGGCGCCCCAACTCCTCTCTCACTTAACCACTAGTCTATGAAAACGACCAAAATTTTAATTGCCACGCTATTGGCTACCGGCCTGAGCACTGCCGCCTTCGCCCAAACCACTGGCTCCACCACTACTGGCACCACGATGGGTTCGACCAGCGGCACGACAAGTGGCACCACCAGCGGCGCCCGGCGCACCACTTCTGGTACGACCAGCGGCACCACCAGCGGCACAATGGGTACGACCAGTGGTACGATGGGTACCACTAGCGGCACCACTACCAGTGGCACAACTACTGGCACTACTATGGGGTCTACCTCAGGTACTACTTCTGGTGCTACCACTACCGGCACCACGACGGGCATGACTACTAGTGGCACAACCAGTGGTATGAGCACCAGCGGTACTACTTCCGGTACTACCAGTGGCACTACTACTGGCATGAGCACGAGCGGTACCACTTCGGGCACCACCGACACGGGCACCACGTCGGGTACTACTTCGGGCACCACCAGCGGTACCATGAGCACGACGTCAGGCGCCGGCACAACTTCGGGCGCTTCAACTTCGGGCAATATGGGCACCAGCACCAGCGGCAGCATGAGCACCAGCGGCTCCATGTCGGGCACCGATGCCATGGGCACGCCCGTAAAGAAAAGCAAGACGAAGATTCAGAAGGACAAAGTAAAAATGAAAGCCAAGCCCAACAACTAACCTTTTGCAGTTGAGCTTCGTAACTAAATCAAACACCGGCTGTTTCTCCTGAAGCAGCCGGTGTTTTGGTTTACACTCATCCTTTACTTTACTGCCATGAAACTGCCTTACATACTGGCCGGCCTGCTCCTCCTGGCAGCCACCGCCCAGGCCCAAACCGTTCCCATAGACCCTACAGCCCCCGTGCGCGGCGGCAGCCAGGGCCAAACCACCATTCCGCCCGTAAACCCGGCCCTGAATCAGAGCACCATTCAGGGGCCACCAGAAGTGCAGCGTACCGTAACCAACCGCGATGCCCAGCCCAGCCGGCAGCTCACCGAGCAGGGCTACACGCCCGCCGCTACCCCCGAGCTGTCGCCCGCGGCCGTCCCCGATGTCCGGGAGCGCCCCGTAGTGAAGGACGGCCGCCGTCGGCAATCCACCGAAGTCGTGCCCAGCCGCTCGCGCCGCAGCAACAGTAGCACCGTACCGCAACACTAAGCCGACTACCTTGTAGGCATAAAAAAGGCCCGCCCAATTGATTGAGCGGGCTTTTTTTATGCTGGGCAGGATGCTACTTCTTCTTTTTGGCGGCGTGGGCCAGCAAATCGCTGCCGTGGCGGCGCAGCGAATCGGCCAGCTCAATTAGCTGCTTTTTGATGTGGTCGGGGGCCTGGGTGCTCACCTGGCTGGTCTGGTCGCCCAGCATGGATAGCGAATTGCCAATGGCCGTCGCGCTCAGGGCTCCGCTGGTGAGCAGGGACTGCAGGTTGCCGATTTCGCGGGCGATGTCCTGCAGGCCGGGTTCGCCGCTTTGCAGAAAAATCTGCTGCCAGGTTTCGGTGTTGTCCATGGCCGAGCCCAGGGGCAGGCTGGTAAGGCCATTTTTGAGGGCGCTGACAGTGGCGTTGAGGTGGTCGAGGGACATGTTTGGGGAATAAAGTGTGGAGAGGTAAATAATCGGGAAAAGCCTGCTCAACGGCTGCTTTAGCTGGCAGCAGGCTTCTTGGCGCGCTTGGCTTTGGCCGGTGCATTGGGGTCGGGCGGCAGCGTGAGGGGTGGGCTGGGAACGTTGGGCGCCGGGGCGCTCAGGCCCAGTTCGCGGAGGATGGCCACGGCGCGCAGGGCGCTGGCTTCCTTGTTCTTGATTTCGAGCATCAAGTCCATGTCGAGCCCGCGCAGGTTGGTGAGAAAATCGCGGAACAGGTCGTCGACCAGGTCGTCGGTGTGCTTGCCTTTGCGCTCGCCCAGGGCCTGCGAGCTGTAGTCCATCATGGGCACGCCGTCGCGGGTGGGGTGCCAGGTGCCGGCGGCCAGGCGCAGGGCCTCGTCCATGGGCTCGCCGTGGTTGAGGCACTCGTGGTGGAAATTGTCGAAGAGGATGGGCACGCCGGTTAGCTCGTGCAGGTGCAGGCAGTCGCGCAGGGGAAACAGCCGGTCGTCGTTCTCCACCACTACACGCGCTTTCACGGCCTCGGGCAGAGTGGCGTGCACGGCCGCAAACCGGCTGATGGCCAGCTCCCGCTCGCCGTACAGACCACCCACATGAATCTGCAGCTTGGCCGTGCCGTCCAGCCCCATCAAATCCAGCATCGAGCCCTGATACACCAACTCCTGAATGCTGCGCTGCACAATATCCGGGCTGGGCGAGTTGAGCACCACAAACTGGTCGGGGTGAAAACTCACCCGCAAGTCGTTGGCCTTGATGTAGTCGCCGATGGCACGGAACTCGGCCGCGAAGTGCGTTTGCCAGGGAAACGTGTTGATTTCGTGGGAGCCGAAGGGCACGATGCCCGAACCCATCCGGAAGAAAAGCAGCCCCTGGGCCACGTTCCACTCCAGCATGCGGCGCAGGCAGACCAGGTTAGCGCTTACCGCCGCAATGAGGCGCTCCTCCGAGTACGAGGCCAGCCGGAAGGTATTGGCGGCGCTGCAGTCCATCGCCTCGTTCACGCAGGGATACCCAATTTTCATACCCTGGGCTTACGCGAAGGGTTGCGGGCGGGTTCAGCTTATGGGTGGGGAGGCGGCGGCTCAGGCCGGGGCACCTCACCCCTACTCGTACCCGCGATTATCCTTAAACGCCTTGTTGTACTTAGCGCGGGCCTTGCGGGCTTTCTCCGCTTTCTGCTCGGCTTCGATTTCTTCCATTTTCCGGCGCTGCTTGCCTTCGCGGGAGAATTGGTCATAAATCAAGCTCACGGGGTTCGCAATGGTGGACACCGGTGCTTTGGGCGCGGCAGAGTCCACGGCAAACAAGGGCTTGGGTTTGGGTGGGCGCTTGGCGCCGCTTGCTACGGGCGGAGCGGGGCGCTTCATGTTGCGCAGGGCCCGGTTGATGAGGGCCCGGTCGGGCCGGTCGCTGATTACGCGCACTTCGCCCAGTGCACGCTGTCGCGCACCAGTTGAATGCGCACTATCAGCTGCGAGAGGCCCGTATTGCTCAGGGTCATGCGCTGCGATTTATAGCCCAGGGCCCGAAACAGGATGGTGTCGTTGGGCAGGGCATCCACCGAAAAGTCGCCGGTGGTATTGGTCACCACGCCGCGGCGGGTGCGCTGCACCTGCACAGTGGCCCCGGGCAGGGCCTGGCGCGTGTCGGCCGCCGAAACGCTGCCGCTCACCCGCACCTGCTGGGCCCGGGCCGGGGCCAGCAGCCCAACCCCTAACAGCAAGACGGCCAATAGCCAACGCCCTATATAATTGCAGCTACTCAATGCTTTATACAATACCCCTGGATTTATCACTTCGCATAAACACAAATCAACTACAAAGTTGTGCACCAGGGAGACAAAAAAGCCCGCACCGTTGCAGGTGCGGGCCGGAAGCGGGGGCTAAAAGCCGCTGGTCGCTATTCCATTTTGGTTTTGCCGCCGTTTTCGTCTTTCATTTTTACGGTGCCGTCGTCGCCGTCCATCTTGGTCTTGTTGCCCTGGGCATCTTTGATTTTGATGTCGCCGTCGGCCTTAATCTTCACTTTGCCGCCCTCGCTGCCCGTCATCGAGCCCGAGTTGTCGGTGGTCGTGCTGGCATCGGTCGTTGAGCTAGCATTCATGTCCGTGGTAGTCGACATAGAGGGGTCTTCGTTCTCCATGGCGTAGTAAGTGGCGCGGTTCGTTTCGTAGGCCTGGTACTGGGTAGGGTCGGCAAAAACGGTTTTGAACTCTGCATCTGTGATGGCCATCGACTCGCGCATGGCCGCGGCCATACCCGTGGTGTCGGTAGCGTACTGGCTGCGCATTTCGCCCATCTTGCGGTAGCGGTTCACGTACACGTTGCGGATTTTGGTTTTCGTGGCCTCGTCCTTGATTTTCATATCGGCCACCATTTTATCGGCAAGGCGCTGGGCGCGGGCTTCGATTTCGGCGTCTGACATCGGGCCGGTGGTCGTCGTCGTGGTCGTGGTGGTCGTCATGCCGTCGCCAGCCTGCCACGGTGGTGTCAGTGGTTTTTCCTGCGAGCAGGAGGCCAGCGAAAGGGCAGCAGCGCCCGCGAGAATGAAGAGGGAATTTTTCATGGGAAGTAAGGTTAAGAACAACCGTAATTGGTTGGGGGCGCTTTACGGCAATGTCGTAGTGGATGTTACCACATCCGAATTTTTCCTTGCTCCCGGTTTCCGTCCCTGCCGGTTTATTCAAGCTCGGCGTAATTCAAATACTGTGATTTCTGGGAGGAAGCCCACCCGGCCGGGGTAGCCCAAATAGCCCAACCCGGTGTTTACGTACAGTTTTTGGCGGCCCTGCTCGTACAGGCCGGCCCACTGCTTGTACACGTATTGCACGGGGCTCCACTTCAGGCCGGGGAGGTTCAGGCCAAACTGCATGCCGTGGGTGTGCCCGCTCAGCGTGAGGTCAATGTCGGGGTAGTTGAGCACCTGCGCCTCCCAGTGCGAGGGGTCGTGCGAGAGCAGAATCTTGAACGGCGCGTCGCCGCTGTGGGCGTGGGCCTGGGGCAGGTTGCCGTGCTTCGGAAAGTTGGCGTGGCTGCTCCAGTTCTGCACGCCGAGCACCGCAATCTTGTCCTGGCCGCGCGTGATGGTGTGGCTGGTGTCGTTGATGAGCGTCCAGCCCATTTTGGCGTGGTTCTGCATCAGGCGCTGCAGGTTTTCCTGCTTCTCGGCCAGGCTGCCCCACTGCACGTAGTCGCCGTAGTCGTGGTTGCCGAGGCTCGAGAATATGGGCAGCTCCGATTTAATGCCGGCCAGGGCGGGCATGTGCGGCTCCACCTCGGTGGCGCGGTTGTTCACCAGGTCGCCGGTCATCAGCACGAGGTCGGCTCCTTGCTGGTTGATGAGGGCCACGGCACGCTCCAGCGGCTCGGTGGTGCTGAAGCTGCCGGTGTGCAAATCGGAAATCTGCAGCACCTTGAAGCCGTCGAAGGCCGGCGGCAGGTTGGGAAAGCGCAGGGTTACGCGGCGCACCTGGTAGTCGGTGGCGCCCTTAAACATGCCCCAGAGCAGCGCCACAAACGGAATGGCGCCCACGCCCAAGGCCAGCTTGGCCAGGAACTCGCTGCGCGGAATGGCCTCGCCCTCCAGCCCGGCCGGCCGCGTGGCCGAGCTCATGGCCCAGCGCCCCAGCCGCGTAACGTCTTCGAGTAGCAGCGGCACCATGATGAGCAGCTTGCCGGCCAGCAGCAGCAGCGGCAGGCTCATCAAGTAGCTTTTCAGCACCGTGTTGCCCATTTGGCGGGTCGAGCCGGCCCAGAAAGCCAGGGCCCACACCCCCAGCGAAACCACCCAGTAAGCCACCGCTACGCCACGGCGCCCCGCCGGCGACAGGTTTTGCGCCAACGTGCGCACGGCCTGATACCCATACCATTCGGCCAACACAATCGCGGCCAGAACCAACCATAACACCAACGGATTTCGCATAATCTGATTTGAAGCGGACGGTACCGTTCGGGCTTCCTGCCAAAACGGACTCGCAGGTTAAACGCGCCCGGCCGCCTTTTGCTTTACTTTTAATTTACTTTCCGCCCTCTACCAACCCCGTGCCGCATGGAAACACCTGACAGCCTGACCGAAAACGCCACGCCCGCGCCGCCTTATGCCGCCCCCGGCGCGCTGGGCATCAAGAGCTGGGCTGAGGAAGACCGGCCCCGCGAAAAGCTCCTGGCCAAAGGCCGCGCCGCCCTCTCCGATGCCGAGCCTGCTGGCCATCCTGCTCGGTTCCGGCACCGTGAAGCTCTCGGCCGTGGACGTGGCCAAGCTCATGCTGCAGGGCGTCGGCAACGACCTCAACGCCCTGGCCCGCGAAAGTGTGAAGCAGCTCTGCCGCCACCCCGGCATTGGCGAGGCCAAGGCCATCACCGTGGTGGCGGCGCTGGAGCTGGGCCGCCGCCGCAAGGAGGCCGACGCCGCCCCGCGCACCACCATCACCTGCTCGCGCGACATCTACCAGCTCATTCGGCCCAACCTGATGGACCTGCCGCACGAAGAGTTCTGGGTGATACTGCTCAACCGGGCCAACGTGGTGATGCGCAAAACCGCCATCAGCCGCGGCGGCGTGGCCGGCACCGTGGCCGACCCCAAAATGATATTCAAAGAAGCCCTCGAGCAGCTGGCCAGCAGCATTATCCTGGTGCACAACCACCCCAGCGGCAACCGCAACCCCAGCGCCGCCGACATCCAGCTCACCAAGAAGCTTAAGGAAGCCGGTAATTTCCTGGACCTGCCCATTCTCGACCACCTCATCTACTCCGACCAGGGCTACTACAGCTTTGCCGACGAGGGCATGCTGTAGCCCAACTCAAAAGAGTGGCTGTCTGCGGGGCCTTACGCCCCAGGCGCATGACAGCAATCGCATTCTCAGTTGATTATGGTCATGCTGAAACCCGCCGCACCGGTAGAACTTGCCGAATAATCGCCATATTCAGGAGGCATTCCCGTTGGGCTATCCAATGAGGTGCTTTTTCTGGTTTTGACAGGAAGCTACCCCAGCGCCGCCATTCGCTTGCTTTTACATGAAAGTCAACCGATTACCGATACCCTGCCAGCCAGCCGCGCTGCCTGGTAAGCCGGGGATGCGGGCTGCGTACGAGTGGCTCAGGACCGGAGAAGCAGGGTCGATGGGGCTCTGGATGCTGCTCGCCATCGTGTGGCTGGTAGGCTGCCAGCCGAAAGCCGAGCGGGTGAAGCCCGTGGTTTCCGCCATTACCGAATCGGTGTACGCGGCCGGCAGCATCAAAAGCAGCCAGCAGTACCAGGCCTTTGCCAGCGCGGGCGGCATCATTCGGGAGGTGCACGTGAAGGAAGGCGACTCGGTGCGGGTGGGCACGTCGCTCCTGGCCATTGCCAGCGACGTATCGCAGCTGACCGCGGAAAACGCCGCCCTGGCCGCCAAGTACGCCGACCTGCGGGCCAACGAAAGCCGGCTGCAGGAGGCGCGGGCGCTGATTGCGCTGCAGCGCCGCAACATGCAGAACGACCGGCTGCAGCTCACCCGGCAGCGCCAGCTCTGGCAGCAGGGCATCGGCACCAAGCTGACCCTGGAGCAGCGCGAGCCTGGCCTACGTGAACTCCCGAACCGCGTACCAAACGGCGGTACTCAACTACCAGACGCTTCAAAAACAGCTCAATTTCGCGGCAGCGCAGGCCCGGAAAAACCTGCAGATAGCCCAGCGGCAGGCCAGCGACTACGTGCTGCGCAGTAAAATCAAGGGCATTGTCTACAAGCTGTACCGGGAAAAAGGCGAGGCCGTAACGCCCCAGACGCCGCTGGCCCTGCTCGGCGACGCCCGGCACTTTGTGCTGCAGATGCAGGTCGACGAGACCGACATCGTGAAAATCCGCCCGGGCCAGCAGGTGCTCGTGACGCTCGACAGCTACAAGGGCCAGGTGTTTACGGCCCGCGTCACCACCGTGTCGCCCATCATGAACACGGCCAGCAAGACCTTTCTGGTGGAAGCCGAATTTATTCGGCAGCCCCCGTGCTGTACCCCTTCATCAGCTTCGAAGCCAACATCGTGCTGCAAACCAAGCCCAAAGCGCTGCTGATTCCGCGCCCGCTGCTGCTCAACGACTCCACGGTGCTCAGAAGCGACGGCCAGCAAGTGCGGGTAAAAACCGGCCTCCGCGACTACCGGATGGTGGAAATTGTGGCGGGCCTCTCGCCCAACGACGAACTCCAAGCCCCCAACCCATGAAAATGCCCCTGCTCTACGACGTGGCGGTGGCGCTGCTGCGGGCCCGCGGCAAGCAGACGCTGGTGGCGGCCATCGGCGTCACGTTCAGCCTCACCATGTTCATTGCCCTGCTCAGCTTCATGTCGGGGCTCAACGAGCCTGCTCGATGGCCTCGTGCTGAACCGCACGCCCCACGTGCGGCTCTACAACGAGCTGAAGCCGGCCGTCCAACAGCCCATCGACCGGTACACCCAGGGCCGGCCGCAGCACAACTTCATCCGCTCCATCAAGCCCCGCGAGGAACTGCCCCGGATTCGCAACAGCGGCGCCATCCTGGCCGCCCTGCGCCGCGACCCGCGGGTGCGGGGCGTGGCCCCCAAAACCCAGGTGCAGGTGTTTTACAACGTGGGCACCGTCACGCTCAACGGCACCATCAGCGGCATTGTGCCGGAGCAGGAAAACGCCCTGTTTGCCTTCGGCGACTACGTGGTGGCCGGCGACTTCCTGAGCTTGAATACCGTGCCCAACAGCATCATCCTGGGCAAAGCCGCCGCCGACCTCATGCTGGTCGACCTGGACGACGTAGTGCAGGTGACCACCCCCAAGGGCGACCACGTGCAGCTGAAGGTGGTGGGGCTGTTTCAGTCGGGCCTGCTGGAAATCGACAAGGTGCAGAGCTACACCTCCCTGGCCACGGCCCAAAAGCTGCTGGGCGAGTCCAATATCTACGTCACCGACCTCCAGGTCAAGCTCCACGATTTCACGCTGGCGCCTCGGCTGGCGAAAGAGTACGCCAAGCTCTACGAAGTGCAGGCCATGGACATTCAGACGGCTAACGCGGAGTTCGAAACGGGCACCTTCGTGCGCACGCTGATTTCGTACGCCGTCGGCATTACGCTGCTGACCGTCGCGGGCTTTGGGATTTACAATATCCTGAACATGATGATTTACGAGAAGATGGACACCATTGCCATCCTCAAGGCCGTCGGGTTTTCGGGCACCGACGTGCGGCGGCTGTTTGTGGCCGTGGCCTTGTCCATCGGGCTGTTTGGCGGGGCCCTCGGGCTGGTCGGCGGCCTGGGGCTTTCGGCGCTCATTGCCCAGCTGCCGTTCACCCCGGCGTCGCTGCCGGCGGTCAAAACCTACCCCATCGATTTCAACCCAGTGTTCTACGGCATTGCTGCAGTGTTTTCCATCCTGACCACTTACCTGGCGGGGTTTTTCCCGGCGCGCAAGGCCAGCAAGGTCGACCCCGTCGTCATCATCCGCGGCAAGTAAGATGGACAGCCCCGCCCTGGAAGCCCGCCACCTCATCAAGTACTTCGACGACCCCGTGCGGGTGGAGGTGCTGCGCGACATCACGTTTTCGCTGGCCCGCGGCGAGTTTGCGGCCGTGGTGGGCAAGTCGGGCTGCG
This sequence comes from Hymenobacter humi, assembly GCF_042665855.1. Lineage (NCBI taxonomy): Bacteria > Pseudomonadati > Bacteroidota > Cytophagia > Cytophagales > Hymenobacteraceae > Hymenobacter > Hymenobacter humi. The sequence continues at coordinate 4,450,815 of NZ_JBHTEK010000001.1, forward strand.
GCAAGTCGACCCTGCTCTACATCCTGTCGACCATGGACACTGCCTACAAAGGCACCCTGCTGATTGACAACGTGGTAATGGGCAAAAAAATGAAGCCGAGCTGGCCCATGTGCGCAACGAGAAAATCGGCTTCGTCTTCCAGTTTCACTACCTGCTCAACGAGTTTTCGGTGCTGCGCAACGTGATGCTGCCCGGCGAAAAGCTCGGCAAGTATTCAAAGGAGGAAATCGAAAGCAAAGCCTACGAAAAGCTGAAAATCCTGGGCATCGAATCCGAGGCGCTCAAAAAGCCCAACCAGCTCTCGGGCGGCCAAAAGCAGCGCGTGGCCATTGCCCGCGCGCTGATTAACGACCCGCTCATCATCATGGGCGACGAGCCCACGGGCAACCTCGACAAGAAAAACGGCGAGGTGGTGTTCGACATTTTCAAGGAGCTCGCCGAAACCTACCACCAGGCCCTGCTCATCGTCACGCACGACACCGATTTTGCGGCCAAGACCCACCGCATCATCGAAATGGACGACGGGCAAATAAGCAACGGACTCCCGACGTGAACTTGCCGGCCGGCGCCCGGTTTGCAGGCCGCGCGTTACCTTTTCGAAAACACCCTTACCATGATTAAAAAATTGGGCTGGCCGCCGCCATCATCGGCATTATTCTCTATTCCTTAAATGCCACCAAACCCGACGCCAGTGCTTATTCGGCCAAAGTGAATAAGTCTCGCAGTGATAAAAACCGCTCGTTTCGCCAGTCCGATAAGTCGCCCCTTTCCGCCGAACAAAAGGCTCAATTTGACAGCCTGAAGTATTATCCAGCTCAATTAGCTTTTGTAATTGACGCCACTATTTCGCACAATGCAAATCCCGATACCACGCTCATTCAAATGAGCGACAACCGCGCGGAGAAATATTTAAATTGGGGCAGCGCGAAATTTGAAATAGATAATAAGCCCCAGCAATTGGGTATTTATTTAAAAGCGACGGGCAAAGATTCCACGCTATTTATTCCATTCACGGACCTGACGAACGGCCACGCAACCTACGGCGGCGGCCGCTATCTCGACGCGCCTTTGCCCAATCCCAACGTGACCGAAATTGAGCTGGATTTCAACCAAGCTTACAATCCGTACTGCGCTTATAATAATGAGTACAGTTGCCCGGTGCCGCCAGCTGCAAACCGGTTGCAGGTAGCTATTCCGGCCGGTGAAAAGTCGTTTCACGAATAGTGCAGCCGGGAGAACCTCACCCCGGCCCCTCTCCAAAAGAGAGGGGAGCCACGGCGTTATGTAGGGGCGGGGCTGGTCCCCGCCCGGTCGTCCACACCGGTTCCACGTTTTTGTTCAACGACGGGCGGGGGCCAGCCCCGCCCCTACTTGGGCCGGCTGTCGTCAGGCTCCCCTCTCTTTTGGAGAGGGGCCGGGGGTGAGGTTCCCACGCGAAATGCCCCAACTGCCCGCTTCATTTTCAGCCGGCTTCGCACCCGTTGTACCTTTGCCATCCTGCCCCACCGCCTGACAACGGACAACTAACAACCGACAACTAGCAATGCGTATTTCCTTCGACTGGCTTAAAACGCTCATTCCTACCGACAAACCCGCCACCGAAATCAGCGCCCTGCTCACCGGCTCGGGCCTGGAAGTGGAGAGCCTGGAAGAGCTGGAAAGCATTCCCGGCGGCTTGCGCGGTGTGGTGCTGGGCACCGTGCTCACCTGCGAGCGCCACCCCGATGCCGACAAGCTGAGCCTGACCACTGTGGACGTGGGCGACGCCGAGCCGCGCCAGATTGTGTGCGGCGCCCCCAACGTGGCCGCCGGCCAGCGCGTGGTGGTGGCCCTGGAAGGCGCCACGCTGTACCCCGCGCAGGGCGAGCCGTTCAAAATCAAGAAAAGCAAAATCCGCGGCGCGGCCTCCGAAGGCATGATTTGCGCCGAGGATGAAATTGGGCTGGGCACCTCGCACGCCGGCATCATGGTGCTGGAAACCGAGCTGCCCAACGGCACGCCCGCCGCCGACTACTTCGGCCTGGGCTCCGATACCGTGTTTGAAATCGGCCTCACGCCCAACCGCGCCGATGCCGCCTCGCACTACGGCGTGGCCCGCGAGCCTGCGCGCCCTGCTGCGCCAGCCCTGCCACCTGCCCGATACCAGTGCCTTCCAGGCACCAGCTTCGGCCGCGGCTAACATCGGCGTGACCATTGAGGACACCACGGCTTGCCCGCGCTACGCCGGCTTGCTTCTGGAAAACGTGCAGGTGGGGCCCTCGCCCGAGTGGCTGCAGCGCCGGCTCCGCAGCATCGGCCTCTCCCCTATCAACAACGTGGTGGACGTGACCAACTTCGTGCTGCACGAGTTGGGCCAGCCCCTGCACGCCTTCGACGCCGACCAGATTACGGGCGGCCAGATTCGGGTGAAGCGCGCCGAAGCCAGCGAGAAATTCGTGACCCTAGACGGCGTGGAGCGCAGCCTCAAAGCCGATGACCTCGTGATTGCCGATGCCCACGGCGCGCCCATGGCCCTGGCCGGCGTGTTCGGCGGCAAGACCTCGGGCGTGAGCGAGGCCACCACCCGAGTGTTTCTGGAAAGCGCCTACTTCGGGCCCGCCGCCGTGCGCCGCACCTCCCAAACGCACCAATTGAAAACGGATGCCTCGTTCCGCTTCGAGCGCGGCACCGACCCCAATATGGTGCCCGTAGCCCTGCAGCGCGCGGCCTTGCTGCTGCAGGAAGGAGCGGGCGCCACGGTAGCCGCGCCGGTGGTAGATGAATACCCCGCCCCGGTGCAGCCGGCCGCAGTGCGCCTGCGCCTGCCGCGCGTGGAGCGGCTGGTGGGCCAGTACATCGCGCCCGAGCGCATCCGTCAGATTCTCACCGACCTGGACATTGTCATTACCGACGAAAACCTGGACGAGGGCGACCAGGCCACGTGGCTGCTGTCGGTGCCGCCGCACAAGGTGGACGTGACGCGCGAGGCCGACATCATTGAGGAAATTCTGCGGATTTACGGCTACAACAACGTGGCGCTGCGGCCCAACAATTCGGCGTCGTACCTGGCTAAATTCCCGAACCCCGACCCGGAAGTGACGCGGCTGAAAATCGCCACCCTGCTGAGCGGACAAGGCTTTTCGGAGATTCTGACCAACTCGCTGACCAACGCGCAGTACTTCGACAAAGAAGGCGAAGCGGACGAGTCGCTGGTACGCATTCTCAATTACAACAGCGTTGATTTGAATGCCATGCGGCCCACGCTGCTGCATTCGGGGCTGGAAATCATTCGGCACAACATCAACCGCCGCCAGCGGGATTTGAAGCTGTACGAATTCGGCAAAATCTACCAGCAAACCGCCGAAGGCAAATACCAGGAAAAGACCAAGCTGGTGATTTACCTGACCGGCAACGCCACGGCCGAGACCTGGCAGCACAAGTCGGAGAAGGCCACCTTCCACGACCTGGCCGGGGCGGTGCAGCAGGTGCTGGCGGCGCTGGGCTTTGGCGGGGCGGCCTCGCAGCCGGTGCAGCACGCCTACCTGGCCGGCGGCCTCACGCTGCTGGTGCACAACCAGCCCGTGGCCCAACTTGGCGCCGTGGCCGCCTCGGTGCTCAAGCGCCTCGACGTGACGCAGCCCGTGTGGTACGCCGAGCTGGACTGGGATGCCTTGAGCAAGAAGTACAAGCCCACGCTGGTAGCCCGCGAGCTGCCCAAGTTCCCGGAGGTACGCCGCGACCTGAGCGTGGTAGTCGACGCCAGCGTGACCTTCGACCAGCTCCGCCAGATTGCGCAGCGCACCGAGAAGAAGCTGCTGCAAAGCGTGAACGTGTTCGATGTGTACGCCGGCGAAAACCTGGGCGCGGGCAAGAAGTCTTACTCGGTGAGCTTCACCCTGCAGGACTTCACCCAGACCCTGAGCGAGCAGGCCATCGACCAGGTAATGCAGCGCCTGATTGGGCAATTTGAAAAACAAGCCGGCGCCTTGATTCGGAAGTAACCACAACCGACGCGCAGGTAGCTGCCAGTAATTTAAGGAACGTCATGCCCGGCATGGCGTTCCTTTTTTATGTCCTGCGCTATAAAATTGCACTGCTCGTCGATTTATCACTCCGATTTATAGACGAGGCACTATCTTTCAGGCAGCAACCCTTGAGTTGTAGTAAATCCCTTTTAATTCTTCTCTTTTTACTCCTGTTTCCCACCAAATGAATCTTCGTTTATTGTCTACGCTGGGCCTGGCGCTGGTGACCTCCGCCAGCTTTGCTCAGCAGAACCCCGCCAGCAAGGGTGCCAAAGCGCCAGCGGCCAAATCGGCTCTGGCCACCATGCCCAGCGGCACCAAGCTGGTGGAGAAAGTGACCAAGCAGCCCGGCCACTCGTGATTCCCTACGAGAAGTACGTGCTGCCCAACGGCCTTACGCTCATCGTTACCGAAGACCATTCCGACCCGCTGGTGCACGTCGACGTGACCTACCACGTGGGCTCGGCCCGCGAGCAAATCGGCAAGTCGGGCTTTGCCCACTTCTTCGAGCACATGATGTTCCAGGGTTCCGACCACGTGGGCGACCAGCAGCACTTCAAGCTGGTAACCGCCGCCGGCGGCACGCTCAACGGCTCAACCAACCAGGACCGCACCAACTACTACGAGACCCTGCCGAGCAACCAGGCTCGAAACCGGCCTGTGGCTGGAGGCCGACCGCATGGGCTTCCTGCTTGATGCCGTGAGCCAGAAGAAGTTTGAAATCCAGCGCTCGACCGTGAAAAACGAGCGGGGCCAGAACTACGACAACCGCCCCTACGGCCTCGCCAGCGAGTACGTGAGCAAGACGCTGTACCCCTACGGCCACCCCTACTCCTGGCTGACCATCGGCTACCTCGAGGACCTGGACCGCTCGAATGTAGAGGACCTGAAGAACTTCTTCCTGCGCTGGTACGGCCCCAACAACGCCACCCTGACCGTGGGCGGCGACGTGCAGCCCGCCCAGGTGGTGAAGCTGGTGGAGAAGTACTTCGGTACCATCAAGCGGGGCCCGGCCGTGGCCAAAACCAAGCTGCCCGCCCCCGTGCTGGCCACCGACCGCTACGTGAGCTACACCGACAACGTGCGCTTCCCGATGATGCAGGTAGTGTTCCCGACGGTGCCCAACGGCCACCCCGACGCCGTTGCTCTCGACGCCGTATCGCAAATCCTGGGCGGTGGCAAAACTTCGCTGCTCTACAAAAACCTGGTGAAAAACCAGAAGGCCGTGCAGGCCAGCTCTTATCAGTATAACTCTGAGCTGGGTGGCCAGCTGGCCATCGTGGCCCTGCCCTTCCCCGGCAAAGGCCTCGACAGCCTCGAGACCATCGTGCGCAACACGCTGACCGAGTTTGAAAAGCGCGGCGTGACCGATGAGGACCTGCAGCGCTTCAAGGCCCAGACCGAGGCCCAGGTGGTGAACAGCCTGGCCAGCGTGAGCGGCAAGGTGAGCCAGCCGGCCGCTTACCAGACCTACTTCAACAACCCCAACTACCTCACCGTCGAGACCAAGGAGCTCAAGGCCCTGACCAAAGCCGACGTGCAGCGCGCCTACGACAAGTACATCAAGGGCAAGCACGCCGTGATTCTGAGCGTACTGCCCAAAACGGGGGTGTGGCCGCGGCCAAGCCCGACAACTACACCATCGACAAATCGGGGTACAAGGCGCCCGACTACGGCTACGCCGGCTTGAAGTATTCGAAAGCTACCGACAGCTTTGACCGCACCAAGCAGCCTGCCTCCGGGGCCAACCCCGTGGTGAAGGTGCCCGCGCTCTACCAGGAGACCCTGCCCAACGGCCTGAAAGTCGTGGGCACGAAAAACTCCGAGATTCCGGCCGTCACCATGCGCCTCACCATCCGGGGTGGCCACCGCCTGGAGCAAACCATGCCCGGCAAAGCCGGCATTGCCCAGCTCACGGCCAGCATGCTGAACGAAGGTTCGGAAAAGTACACCGGCGAGCAGTTCTCGGCGGCCGTCGACAAGCTGGGTTCGCGCGTTTCGGTAAGTGCCGACGACAACGAAACCATCGTGAGCGTGCAGAGCCTCGCCAAGAACCTGCCCGCCACCATGGCCCTGCTGGAGCAGCGCCTGCTGCACCCCGCTTCGACGCTCAGGATTTTGCCCGGGTTAAAAAGCAGCAGGTGGAGCAGATTGCCAACTTCGCCAACCAGCCGGCCGTCATCGCCGACCTGACTTTCAACCGCCTGGCTTACGGCACCAGCAACATCGCCGGCACTCCGGTAGCCGGCACCACGGCCTCGGTGAGCAGCCTCACGCTCGACGACGTGAAGGACTTCTACAACAAGTACTACGCCCCCAACGTGAGCTCCCTCGTGGTAGTAGGCGACGTGGACCAGAAGACCCTGACGCCCCAGCTTGGCTTCCTGAAGAACTGGGCCAAGAAGGACGTGACCATTCCGGCCGACGCGGCCGGCGTGCAGCCCGACAAAACCACCGTGTACTTCGTGAACAAGCCCGGTGCGGCGCAGTCGGAAATTCGGGTAGGCTACCTCACCGACATGCCCTACGACGCTACCGGCCCTTACTATAGGGCCTACCTGGCCAACTACGTGCTGGGCGGCGCCTTCAACTCGCGCATCAACCTGAACCTGCGCGAGAACAAGGGCTACACCTACGGCGCCCGCTCGGGCTTCGGTAGCACCCGCTATGCCGGTCCGTTCACGGCCTCGGCCGGCGTGCGCGCCGATGCCACGGCCGCTTCGGTGAAAGAGTTCATGAGCGAAATCAGCAACTACCCCGCCGGTATTACCGACGAAGAGCTGACCTTCCTGCAATCGTCCATCGGCCAGAGCGATGCCCTGCGCTACGAAACCGGCCAGCAGAAAGCTGGCTTCCTGGCCCGCTTGGTGGAGTACAACCTTGAGCCGAGCTACGTGCAGCAGCAGAGCGACATCCTCAAGAAGCTAACCAAGGAAGACGTACAGGCTTCGGCCAAGAAGTACCTGCCAGCCGACAAGATGTACATAGTGGTGGTAGGCGACAACAAGCAGCTGCCCGCCCTGCAGGCCCTGGGCTACCCCGTGGTGGAGCTGGACCTGGAAGGCAAGCCCGTAGCCGCTGCGGCTCCTGCCGCCGCTCCAACGCAAGCCGTTGCCCCGACCGACGAGAAGATGAAAGTGAAAACCGAAGACGGCGGCAAGATGAAGGTGAAGACCAAGAAAGAGAAGGGCAAGTAAGCCCTTTAGGTCAGACAGCATCTGAACGTTAAGAGAACGTCAGGCTGAGCCTGTCGAAGCATCTTTACCGCAGCGCTATTCCTCTTTAACGAGATTAGTTGCGCGGTAGAGCTGCTTCGACAAGCTGAGCCTGACGTTCTTTTTTGCTATGGAATGGCTCAATTTCTTTCCAAAGCGCTTATTGGAGCAGGCGCATAAGTTCTACTAGCCAAAGCTGCCTGAGTAGTAAGTTGCAAGCGGGTCTCTGGTAAAGCGTAGCTTTCGGGGACCCGCTTTATCTTCACGCAAAAATTATCTCGACCGTGGCCTCTTCCCAACAGCTTGCTCAACTCGACCGCCTGGAGCGGCAGATTACCACCTTAGTGGCTGCCTATCAGCAATTGCGTGAGGAGCTGGCCGACGCCAACACCACCGTGCAGCAGCTGCGGGCCGATGTGCGCGAGCGGGACCGGCAGCTCAAGGAGCATCAAAACCAAGAAAATATTGTTAAACTTGTACACACCATAGCTGGGGAACCCACCCACGCCAACGAATTAAAACTGCGCCTCAACGAATACATCCGCGAACTGGACAAGTGTCTTGCCTATTTGAGAGACTAACCGACTGACCTCCACCTCCACTGCCGTAACTTCCGCCTTATGAGCGAACTAGCCATCAAAATTCGAATTGCTGACCGGGACTATCCCATGCGCGTTGACGTGCAGGATGAGGAACGGCTGCGCCTGGCCGGGCGGCTGCTGGGCGATAAAGTGCGCGAATTTCGGGAAGGCTACGGCATTCAGGACAAGCAGGACTTACTGGCCATGATTGCGCTGGCCACCATGGCCGACCAATTGAAAGTGAGCAAGGAAAAGGATGGCACCGATGCGGCGCTAACCGAGCGGCTGGCTCGTTTCGACGAGCCTGCTATCAGGCGTGGTGCCGGCGAGGTAGTCCCCTCGCCCGGCACCGCACACTCGTTGGCCCGGCAGGGCGGCGCGGCAATCGGCCGCTACCGCTTTAGCCCGGGCAAAACTGTTCCTCCCAGTTATGGTTTTCACCCATCCCAAAACCATACTGATATGTCCCCCATAATAATGTACTGTTTGCTGACCGCGGTGGTCGCCCTTGTGGCGGGCTTCGTGATTGGCAAGCAGGCGGCCGGCAAAGCCCGGCTAGACCACGAAGGCCAGGCCACGGCCAAGGCCCAGGAAATCCTCCGCGACGCCGAGGAGAAAGGCAACCGCCTCCGCGACGAGAAAATAAAGCAGGCTGACGAGCGCCTGGAGCAGTCCAAGAACAAGTTCAAGAACCTCCGCAACGAGTTTGATGTCGAAAGCCGCCGCCTCAAGCAGAGCCTGGAGCAGGAGCTGACCGAGCGCCGCCAGGGCGTAGTAGAGCAAGAGCAGAGCATCAAGCTGCTCACCGAAACCACCCAGCGCCAGGCTCGAGCAGCTGCAGCGCAAGGAAGTGGAGCTGGAAAAAGCCCGCGAGAAAAACCAGAACGACACCCAGCAGCCTGCGCGACAAGCTGGAGAGCCAGGCCGAAAAGCGCCGCCTCGACCACGAAGCCGCCATGGCCGAGCTGGAAGAAAAGCAGAAGGAAGCCGAAGAGCAGCTCCACTCGGTGCAGCGCCACCGAGACCATAGCTAACCTGACGGCCGCCGAAGCCCGCGAGCAACTGGTAGAGTCCCTGAAAAACGAAGCCCAGATTCAGGCCAGCTCTTACGTGAAAGACACGGTAGCCCAGGCAAAGCTCACGGCTACCAAGGATGCCAAGAAAATTGTGCTGGAAACCATTCAACGCACCGCGTCGGAGCACGCCATCGAGAACTGCGTGTCGATTTTTAACATTGAAAGCGACGACGTAAAAGGCAAAATCATCGGCCGCGAGGGCCGCAACATCCGGGCGCTGGAAGCTGCCACAGGCGTGGAAATCATCGTGGACGATACCCCGGAGGCCATCATCATTTCGGGCTTCGACCCGGTGCGCCGCGAAATTGCCCGCCTTTCCTTGCACTTGTTGGTGAAGGACGGACGCATTCACCCCGCTCGCGTGGAGGAAATTGTGGCCAAAACCCGCAAGAACATCGAAGAGGAAATCGTCGAAATCGGTGAGAAAACCATCATCGACCTCGGCATTCACGGCCTGCACCCCGAGCTGATTAAGATGGTGGGCCGCATGCGTTTCCGCTCGTCGTACGGCCAGAACCTGCTGCAGCACTCGCGCGAAGTAGCCAACCTCTGCGCCACCATGGCCGCCGAGATGGGCCTCGACGTGAAGAAAGCCAAGCGCGCCGGCCTGCTCCACGACATCGGCAAGGTGAGCACCGAGGAGCCCGAGCTGCCCCACGCCATTCTGGGCATGGAGATGGCCAAGAAGTGGAAAGAGCACCCCGATGTGGTGAACGCCATCGGTGCCCACCACGACGAAATTGAGATGACGGCCATGATTTCGCCGCTCGTGCAGGCCTGCGACGCCATTTCGGGCTCGCGCCCCGGCGCCCGCCGCGAAATGATGGAAAGCTACATCAAGCGCCTCAAGCAGCTGGAAGAAACTGCCAACGGCTTCAAGGGCGTGAACCAGTGCTTTGCCATCCAGGCCGGCCGCGAGCCTGCGCGTGATGGTAGACGCCGAGAACGTGACCGACGAGCGCGCCGCTGAGCTGAGCTTCGAAATCTCGCAGAAGATTGAGAAGGAAATGCAGTACCCGGGCCAGATTAAAATCACCGTGATTCGGGAAATGCGTGCCGTGGCGTACGCCAAGTAAAGCGGCGATTCCTAAGCGCCAAACAGAAGAAGGCCCCGCAACAACTGTTGCGGGGCCTTCTTCTGTTTGATTGTCTTTGGTTAAAACGTCATCGAGCATCGGCTGCCGAGGTAACAATAACGCCTTGGCTGGTGTGGTGCCAGGTATCCAGCAGCTCTTTTTCCCGGGCATCGTCGATGCCGGCTTGCAGGGGACTGGGCTGGGTGGCGCGCCATTCCAGCGTATCCCGAATGGTATCAGCAAGTGGGCGAAAAGTGAGGTTTGCGGCTAGGGCTTTGTCGATATTTGCCGCCATAAAACCCCGGGTTTCCTGGCTGGATTGAGCCAGGTACAAGGGCATTTCGCTCCACTCCTTCACCCTTTGCTGCTGTAGAAATGCGTCGTCTGCCCAGGTAAAAGAGGCGTCGCTCTGGGTCACGGCCTTTATTGCTGCCAGCAGTTGGGCAAATGTGAGGCTGAAGGGAGGGCAGGCCGCATTAAAAACACCGGCGGCGTTGTGCTCAATGAGCTCAACAATCCATTGGGCTAAGTCCCGGGCATCCATAAATTGAACGAACCGATTGGGACTGCCCGGCGCCAGCACCTCGCCGCCGCGGGCCACCCGACTGACCCAGTAGGTGAACCGGTCCGTAGGGTCGAGGGGGCCGACCAGCAAGCCAGGCCGAATAATCAGGGTACGGGCGCCGAAAACCTGCTGGGCTTCGTGCTCGCACATTGCCTTTAAGGCGCCATATAGCTCCCCTAGCCCGGCAGCCGTGATTTCTGCTTTGGGGTCGATTGCCGCCAGCCTCGCAGCCTGCGCGGGGTTAGGGTTGCCAGGGGAGTCGTTTCGTTGTAATCGGCAAGCCTGAAATCGGTGTAAGCCGAAACACTGGAAATGAAAACGTACTGCCGGGCAGCGTTTCTCAAGGCCTCGGCCGCTGCTTTGACTGTTTGCGGCAGGTAGCCGCAGGTGTCAATTATGGCGTCCCACTGGCGGCCCTGTAGCTGGCTCAAGTCCTCGTTTCTATCGCCGCGTATTTCTTCAATCCCTTCGAGGCCAGCCGATGAGTGATGGCCGCGATGGAAGATGGTGACGTCGTGCTGACGTGCCTGCGCAGCCCCAACCAGGTGGCGCCCCAGAAATTTTGTGCCGCCGATGAGTAGAAGTTTCATTCCCGGGCTAAGTAAAGCGAATATCGGCAAGGTAGCGGACGCTAGTTTTGCCTCCTATTCAATGCAGCGATGTTGTGGCCGGATGCCTTACCCAAAACCAGTTTTGCAGCTCAACCATTGACCTTCGGTGCTTTCTTCGTGCTTTATGACCCAAACTAGATATCTGGCTTTATTGCTTGGCGTGGTAGCGGCCTCTCTCGCTTCCTGCGCTGTGCAGAATCCCTACGCCACGACCAACCGCTCCTACAAGCAGCAGGTGAAGGCCTACGCCAAGTCGCTGCGCGCGATGCCCGTGCCCACGCCGGGAGCCGACAGCCTGCTCCTGGGCAAGTACTGGGTGGGCACCACCAACTTCAACCTGCGCAAGCCCAACTACGTCGTCATTCACCACACGGCGCAGGACTCCACCGCCCAGACGCTGAAGACCTTCACGCTGCCGCGCACGCAGGTGAGCGCGCACTACGTCATTGGGCGCGACGGCCAGGTGTTTCACATGCTCAACGACTACCTTCGGGCTTGGCACGGCGGCGCGGCCAGGTGGGGCAACGACACCGACATCAACTCTACTTCTATTGGAATTGAGCTGGATAACAATGGGCTTGAGCCATTTGCCGAACCGCAGGTGGCCAGCCTGCTGAAAGTGCTGGCCGGGCTGAAGAAGGCCTACAACATTCCCTCTGCCAACTTTATCGGGCATTCCGACATCGCTCCTATCCGCAAAACCGACCCCAGCGTGTTGTTCCCATGGAAGCGCCTGGCCGATAAGGGATTTGGCCTGTGGTACGATGCCGGCGAACTCCCCAACCCACCCGGGCACTACCCCGCCCCCACCGACAGCACCACGGTGCTGGCCAGCCCCCGGCCCTGCTCAACGGGGCTCCGCTGGCCCTCGACAGCGCCGCCATCGACGCGCAGGCTGGCCCGCTTAAACGCTACTATTCCGGCCTTTAATCCGCAGGATGCCCTGCGCATTATCGGGTACGACACCCGTAACTTACCGGCGGCTATTCAGGCGTTCAAGCTCCACTTCATTCAGCAGAACGTGAACGCGCCCCTGACCGACGCCGACACCCGCGTTTTATATAATCTTTATAAAAAATATTTGTAAGGGGCAGCTGGCGCGCAACTTACGGAAGTTTGTTTTAGCCGGAATGCCTGCTAATTGCTTTAATTTTATGCTATGTTAGAAGTATCGCAGCGCGGGCAGAACATGCCTGTATCACCGTTTCGCAAGCTGGCGCCTTATGCCGAAGCCGCCCGGCTGCAGGGCAAGATTGTGTATCCGCTGAACATCGGGCAGCCCGACATTGAGACGCCCCCGGCCGCCATGGCCGCCATGCGCTCGGCCGATGTGCGCGTGCTGGGCTACACCCACGGCGCCGGCACCGAGAGCTACCGCCAGAAGCTGGCGGCCTACTACCAGCGCGCCAACCTCCCGGTGCAGGCCAAAGACATCATCGTAACCACGGGCGGCAGTGAGGCCATCCTGTTTGCCTTGCTCACCTGCCTCAACCCCGGCGATGAGCTCATCATCCCGGAGCCGTTTTACGGAACGTACACCGCCTTTGCCATTGCAGCCGGCGTGACCATCGTGCCCGTGACGGCGCATATTGAGAACGGCTTTGCGCTGCCGCCCCTGGCCGAGTTTGAGCGGGTGATTACGCCCCGCACCCGGGCCATTCTCATCTGCAACCCCAGCAATCCCACGGGCTACGTGTACAGCCGCGCCGAGCTGGAAAGCATCCTAGGCTTGTGCCACGCCCACAGCCTGTACCTGCTCTCGGATGAGGCTTACCGGGAATTTTGCTACGATGCGCCCTACGTGAGCGCGCTGCAGCTGGCCGGGGCCGAGCAGCACGTGGTGGTGGTCGACACCATTTCGAAGCGCTACAGCGCCTGCGGGGCGCGCATCGGCGCCTTGGTCACGCTCAACCAGCAGGTATACAATGCCGCCTTCCGGTTTGCCCAGATGCGGGTGAGCCCGCCCGGCCTGGGCATGCTGCTGGCCGAAGCCGCGGCCGACCTGCCCGAGTCGTACTTCGACGAGAGCAAGGCCGAATACCAGGCCCGGCGCGACCTCACCGTGGCCCGGCTCCGGGCCATGCCCGGCGTGGTGTGCCCGCGCCCGGGCGGCGCGTTCTACGTGCTGGCCCACTTGCCCGTCGACGACACCGAAGCCTTCGGGCAGTGGCTGCTGGAAAGCTTTTCCTACGAAAACCAGACCCTGATGCTTTCGCCGGCCAACGGCTTTTACCAGACGCCGGGCCTGGGCCGGCAGGAAGTGCGCCTGGCCTACGTGCTCAACCGCACCGACCTCGACGCGGCCTTCACCTGCCTCGAACACGCCCTGCTCGCCTACCCCGGCCGCACCGAACCGCTGCCGGCCGCTGGCACCAACACCACCCTCGCCTTAACCCTTTGACCCCCTACACCCGATGAACCCCATTCTTGCCCCCGCCACCATCCCCACGCAAGACTACACGGCTCCCATGCGCGTGTGGCACTGGGGCAATACGCTACTCGTGAGCGGCCAGCTGCTTACCATTCTCTTTCAGAAGGTTATCGTGAATGCCCGGTCGGCGGTGCCGGAGTTTCAGCAAACCATGGCCAAGGAGAACATCACGCTGAGCGTGAAGCAGGCCAGGCTCGCTTACCCATATTCTCAGCGAGCGTATCTGGGAATGGCACATCTACCTGGGCCTGGCGCTGGCCGCATTCTGGTTGCTGCGCGTGGTAATGGAGCTGCGGGGGCCTTCGCCCATCCGCTTTTCGGCGCGGCTGCTGGCGCTGGCCCGCCGCTACCGCCTGGCCGCGCCCGAAGACAAAGGCGACGCCGGCAGCGCCTTATTTGCCAAGAGCACCTACGCCCTGTTCTATGTCTTCCTGACCATCATGGTTCTCACCGGCCTCGTCCTCACTTACCACAACGAGGTCGCGTTTTTCGACCAAATTGAGCACACCGCCGAGGAGATTCATAACGTGACCATGTACCTCATCATCGCCTTTTTTGTAGTGCACGTGGTGGGCGTAGTGTGGAGCGAAATCACCAAAGACCACGGCCTCATTTCGCGCATGGTGGGCGGCGATACGCGAAATCGGTAAGCGCTTTCACCTACGTTCCAAGAACCAGGCTCGTCCCTGTCGGGAAGACACAAAGCATAAAAAAAGCGGCTCAATTGAGCCGCTTTTTTTATGCTGTGACCAGTAGAGCCGCATGATTACCGGTTACCACCCACGGGCTTTTGCTCCTGCTTTTGCATGGGGCTGGCTGGTGCCTGCGTAGCCTGCTGCATGGGGTTGGGCTGCTCGCGCTGCTGCTGCTGGAAGAGCTCGAAGCGGGAGGCGGCGGGCTGGCGCGGAAAGGCGTTGTTGCTCAAGTCCGTGTCGGCCGTCTGCTGGAAGGGGTCCAGGACAAAGGCGATGACGGGCTTTTTGGTCACCAGGATTTTGGTGACCTTCTCGTTATTCTTGCGCCAGATTTCGGCCGGGATGGTCTGCACCTCGGTGGAGTTGTCGGCGTAGGTGAGCTGCACGATGACGGGCATGACCAGCCCGCCGACGTTGCGCAAGCTCAGGCTCGTAGAAGTGCTGGCTCTGGCCCAGGCGCTGGCGCTGCTCGGCGGAGAGCGTGCCCAGGTAGGCCTGGTAGCGCTGCTGGTCGGCGGCGGTGACGGCCAGCGGGTTGTAGGCGTTGTAGAAGTCCTTGAGCTCGGGCTTCTCGTCGACGAGCGTGCTCTTGAGCTCCTGGGCGTTGCGCTGGGCCGAGATAGAGGCGGGCGCAGCGGCCTGCAGCCTGCTGCTGGCGGGCCTTTTCCACGGCGGGGTCCTGGGTGCTGGGGGTGTAGTACTTCACCGACTCGAGGGCCAGGTCGGTGCGGTCGGTGGTGTAGAACCAGCCGCGCCAGAACCAGTCCAGGTCCACGGCCGAGGCGTCTTCCATGGTGCGGAAGAAGTCGGCCGGCGTGGGGTGCTTGTAGGCCCAGCGCTGGGCGTAGGTCTTGAAGGCGTGGTCGAACAGCTCGCGCCCCATCACCGTCTCGCGCAGAATGTTCAAGGCCGTGGCGGGCTTGCCGTAGGCGTTATTGCCAAACTGCAGGGCCGATTCCGAGTTAATCATGATGGGCGACTGCAGGCTCTTGTCGGTCATCATGTAGTTGACCATGTTGCGGGGCTCGCCGCGCGAAGACGGGTAGTTGCGCTCCCACTCCTGCTCGGTGAGGTACTGCACGAAGGTGTTCAGGCCCTCGTCCATCCACGACCACTGCCGCTCGTCCGAGTTGATAATCATCGGGAAGAAGTTGTGCCCCACTTCGTGGATAATCACCGAAATCATCCCGTATTTCCGCTGGGCGGAGTAAGTGCCGTCCTTCTCGGGGCGGCCGCCGTTGAAGCAAATCATCGGGTACTCCATGCCGCCTACCGGACCGTGCACCGAGATGGCCACCGGGTATTCATAAGGAATGGTGAATTTCGAATAGGTCTTGATGGTGTGGGCGACCACCTCCGTGGAGTACTTGCCCCACAGCGGATTGCCTTCCTTGGGGTAGTACGACATGCACATTACGGGCTTGCCGTTTTGCTTAATCTCCATGGCATCCCAGATGAACTTGCGCGAGCTGGCCCAGGCAAAGTCGCGCACGTTTTTGGCGGCGTAAGTCCAGGTCTTCGTGCCTTTGGCGCGGTTGGCTTCGGCCTTCACGGCTTCTTCCTGGCTCACGATGAGCACGGGCTTCTTAGCGTTTTTGGCCTGGGCCAGGCGCTTCTGCTGAGTGGCCGTCAGGACTTGCGACGCATTTTGCAAGGTACCGGTGGCGCCCACCACATGGTCGGCCGGGGCGGTGATGCTCACCTTATAGTCGCCAAAAGGCAACGTGAATTCACCGGTGCCCAGGAACTGCTTGTGCTGCCAGCCCTGGTTGTCGGAGTACACGGCCATACGCGGGTAAAACTGCGCGATTTCGTAGAGGTAGTTTTTGTCCTCGGGGAAGTACTCGTAGCCGCTGCGCTCGCTGATTTTCAGCTGGTCGTTGATGTTGTAGTGCCACTTCACGTTAAAGGCGAACGACTGGCCGGGCCGCAAAGGCGAAGGCAAATCCACGCGCATCATGGTGTGGTTCACCACCGTTTTCAGGGTCTTGCCGTCCTTGCCGGTTACGCTCTCAATCTTGAAACCTCCGTCGAAATCCGACAGCATGCTTTCCAGGGCCTGGAAGGGCATTTTCTCCTGCAGGCGGCCTACCTGCGTGGCCGTGGTGATGGAGTTTTTGTCCAGGATGTTCTGGTCGAGCCTGCACCCAGAGGTAGGGCAGCACGTCGGGCGAGAGGTTGGTGTAAGTGATGGTCTCGCGGCCCGTGATGGCCTGCTTGGCGTCGTCGAGGGTGACCTTGATGTCGTAGTCGGCCCGCTGCTGCCAGTAGTCTTTGCCGGGCGCGCCGCTGGCGGTGCGGTACGCGTTGGGCGTGGGCAGCAGGGTTTCAAGCTGCGCAAATTTGTCGGTACCCGAATTGGTGTTCTGGGCTGAAGCAGGCTGCTGGCCCACCAAAGCCAGCACCAAGCCGGCAAATAGAAAACGACGCATAAAGAATGTTAAAGGGAAAACTGAAAAGCAAGAGCTGAGAAAGTGGACGAAGATACGCCAGAGTAGGCGGCTAATCAGGCCGATAGTTGCCCGGAATTGTATCTTTTGCAAGCGAGATACTGCGCCTTATGCCAAGCGTTGGGCCCCGCGAACAGACGCAACCCGCAAAAAGCTCCAACTTATGGCCACAACTGCTGCATTAGCAGCACGGTAGCGATGCCCAGCGCCGCGCCGCTGGTGGTCAGCAGCCAGTCGCGGCGCGCTACTCCCATGGCCCGCAGCAGCACCAGGCCCAGCAGCAATATCGCCAGCACAACCAGCACCTGCCCGAGCTCCACGCCCACGTTGAATGCAAGCAGCTCCAGAACCGGGCGGCTGTTGGCGCCCAGCAACGATTGCAGGTAGTTGGAAAAGCCCAGGCCGTGAATCAGGCCGAATGCCAGCGCCAGCACGTTGGGAGCAGCCAGCAGTTTCACCGGCGTGCGCGTGGTTCGGGGCGCCAGCTCCCGGCGGTTGGCCCCGCGCATGTTGAGCAGCGCCGTGACCATGATGGTAATCGGAATCAGCGCTTCGATGATAGTTGGGCTGAACGCGACCACGCCCAGCGTGGCCAGAGCCAGCGTGAGTGAGTGCCCTATCGTGAAACTGGTGACCAGGGCCAGCACCCGGCGCCAGTCGGCCAGCACGTAGGGGGCGCACAGGGCCAGCAAAAACGTGAGGTGGTCGGCGGCCCGGGGCGTGCAGATGTGCAGAAAGCCGAGCTGCAAATAGGTTTGAAAGACAGACATTAAAAAAGCATTTTTTAATTCTTTTGAACAAAGCCGGAAAACGAAGTTCGGACTTTTATCCAAAACGACGCGTACCGGAGAAAGCCCAAGCGGCCTATGGCACCCTGACCGCGTTATCGCATGCGGTAAGGAGTGAGTCCGGATTCCGGCCACTTGCGAAACCAGGCGCCATCTCCCCGCTAAAACCAACCGCCAGCCGCGCTATCATTGCCGTTCGCCGGATGGCCTTCCCGTGGACAGACAATCGGGTGGCGCAGGCGTTCCCGGAATGCTCCTATTGGAAAGAAGAAAATAGTTTCAGCTAGCACGGCTAAGAATCTCAGGCCTTTGCTAGCTTTGCCAATTGTCCAGCCCAATTATTTAGGCAGCTGGCTTAAACGGCACTTCTTATTTTCTACCTTTTATGCTGAAACCACTACTGCTGACACCCCTTCTTCTGCTGGCTTCCCTGACGGCCTGCATCAGCTCAACCTACGCCCAACAAGCACCGAGCGCCCTTCCGCAGCCCACTCCGCAGGAGTCGGCTGCCCCTACTTCCCCGCTCCTTACTCGCGCCGACACGGCCCGCGCCGTGCACGAGCTGTTTCGGAGCCGCCGCGGGGGCGGCGCGGCCTGGCTGGGGGTGGGCACCGCGGGCATCCTCGCTTCTACCCTGCCCGCCCTGCAAACCACCAGCGCCGGCGTGTGGACGCCCGGGGTACTGGCTGGGTCGGCCATGCTGGTGATTGGGCTAAACAAGCGCATTCAGTTCGGGCCCGGCCGGGAGCGGAACGTGCTCCGTGGGCTGGCGGCCACCGGCCATCTGCCCGCCAGCGTGGCCCGGCGACTGCGCGGCAACTTCGCCCCGCTGCACGGCACCGCTTCCGCCGACAACCCCCTGCTCGCGAAGGCCATCGCCCCCAGCGCCCAGATGCCCGGTACCCCTGCCCTCACACCCGCCCAGGTGCTGGCCGATGCCCGGCAAGACACCCTCGACGCCGTGCAAGGGCTGTTCAATGCCAAGCGGCAGGGCGGCCAGCTACCCATCCTGCTCGCCCTGCCGGGCTTGCGCCTCATGACGGGCGCCTCCAAAACGAATACTCCCCCTCGCCTTACCTGCAGCCCCAGAGCAGCGAGCCGTCCGGTGGTCAGGTGGCCGCGGGCCTGTTGCTGATGGCGGGCGGGGTGACGTACATGTTCGTGCACAACGCGCCTTACTCAGATGCCAAGTTCACCGCTCTGCGCGACAACTACCTGGCCGGCAAACCATTGCCCCGGACCATCCGGACGCAATTGAAGGAGAAGCACTTAGCCGCCGGGCGAGCCTACCGCGAGCGGATGGAGCGCAAGGCCGCACGCCGTCGCTAGGGTGCGGGTTTAGCCCAATAAATTGTTGCATCACTTTCTGACTGATGCGGCGGCACGGGCAGCCCACGAAATAGTTAGACTTCAGGGACTTTTAGAGCCGAATGCTTCTAAGCGTGTCAGGCGCTTTTCGGCACCTCTAAACGAGAAAATCGACCGGCTACAGCCTCTCGCAAGGGACTTTAGCGGTTGCCTGTCTTATTTGGTAGATGGCCATGGATACTCGTATTTCACCGCAACAAGTATCCAGCCTTTTGCCCTAAACGTCATGAAGCACTTTTACTTATTGGCACTGCTCTTAGTGGTGGTGCCGGTCACAGCTCAAGCAGTGCCGGTCAGCTCCATACGGACCGATACCACTTTAGTAACCCCCAACCGACTTACTGCTGCTGACACGATTTGGGCCTTGCAACGGCTATTTAAAAAGCGGCGCACAATAGGCAGCGCTTTTGTGGTTACAGCGGGTGCTCTTACTGCCTACGGCATTAGTGATGTCGTGGAGAATGGAGGCAATATGGGCTTCTATACCGGCGGGACAGCCTATTTTTTTGTTACAGCGCTTGCCGCCATTTACACGGCTCCATTATACATCCCAGGCCTCATTATGCGGGGCCGCTACAGCAAGAAAAAAGAGGCGGCTTTGCTCGCAGCATACAACGCCAAAAAAACGGTTCCCGAGAAGTACCTGCGTAAGTTGAAGCCCGGTTTATTTGTGCAACCAGCAGTCAAGTAAAATAGCAGATGTTGTTACGCACAATTCTCTTTTTGCTATTAATATCCGGGGCCTTATCACCAACCGCTTACGCTGGCTTGTGCAGATACCGCACAGACCACCGTAACAGTAGCAAGCCACGCTGCTTCAGCCGATACCGTGCAAGCCTTACACCGGTTATATGACCAACGCCGGACGGGTGGTTTTGTATTAACTGCCCTGGGAGGGGTTATTTTCTGTACGCTTGCGCACTGGCGCCATTTGCTTTGGCTTTTGGGGGAACTGGTGCTATACCGGCTGTAGCTGTTGCCGTTATTATTGGCGGAACTACAACGGTTATTAGCATTAGGAAATCGGTGAGATTCAGCAAATCCCGGGAGGCAAAAATGGTAGCCAGCTACGGGCGAAATATCAAGCTGCCTTCTGAAATACGGGGCGGTGGTCTAAATTAGTGTGAGGTTATAATTGTCAATGACAATTTTGATTCGGGCCGTGTGCATTTCTAGCTTTTTGCTGAAGGAGCAAGACTTGCGCACGAGCACGCCGCAGCGCTGGCGCAAGGAGCAATTGACGGCTTCGACGATGCTCGTGCCGCCGTCGCCCTTGGGGCAGCGGCGGTGCTGCCAGCGCGGCAGCACGTCCGCGTAGGCGGGGAACAGGTCGGTGAAGTACCAGCAACGCCGGCGGTAGCGGCCCGGCAGCGCTTGCCACAAGCGCCGGGCCGTGGCCGCGTCCCGGCGGCCCAGTACCCAGGCCACGACGCGCCGGCTGGCGCGCTCGACGGCCAGCCAGAGCCACGCCTTGCGCTTTTTGCGGCCCACAAACGTCCACATCTCATCGAGCTCAAGTGCCTCCCAGCACTTTCGTTGCTCCTTTTTCGGGCGCAGACGCAGCAAGGGCGGCCCGGGCTGCCGGGCTTTTTTGCTAGCTTGGCCACCGTCATGCGCGAGACACCCGTGGCCCGCACGATGCTGCGCTGCGAGTTGCGCTCCACCAGCAGCTTTTCCACCTGCGCGTAGCGGGCCGCCCGCGCAGGACCAGCCGGGTGCAGGTATCCCTGGTAGGCGCACGCTTTGCACTGGTACTTGGCGCGGCCTCCGCTGCTGCCGTTCTTGCGCACTTGGTCGCTGGCGCACCGCCCGCATAATTGGCTCGTGAGTATCATAACCCCATTACGTTAATCACACCCAGTTAGACCACCACCAAATACGGAGCAAGCTTAAGCCGAAATATTTCAGCCGCTAATTTCAATTTGAAGACCATAGGAAAGCCCCGCCTGCAAATAGCCGGCGGGGCTTTTTCTGTGTATGCTGTTATGCGCGCACGGTGCCCCAGTTGTCTTAGCTGATAAAACGAAGCAGCTTATCGTAAATATTCCCGGCACAGATGGTATTGAGCTATGCGGCGCTCAACTTGCGCCGGTTTGGGCTCTCGTTAAACCCCTTAACAATCAGCCACACCGCAACAGTTATCTGGATGGGAAGCAACGGCATTGCCATCTGTCCGATGGAGGGATTTCCCAGGAACATCATTAATGTTACCCCAATGAACTGCAGTGCGACTCCAACGACTCCCACCGCTGCTAACACCCGCGGGACCAGCCGGAAGCGAAGCAGCGAAATATAGAACACGAACATCCAGGCGCCTATCGCCAGCAATTGCGTAGCATGGGCCGAGCGTCTGGCCGAAGCCACTGCGGCTCCTACCACCTGATACAGTTCAGAATCAACAGCACCGGCTTCAACGAACCTGTTGCTGATTGCCAGCATCGACAGGATGGTACCGGCCTGCACGATATCCAAGGTGCAGCTAACCGCACACACGACCACGAACAATAGCGCCGCCGTGTGACTGTAGCGCCTCAGTACCGGAAATGCCGTGACACCGAGATAAACGGTGAGCGCGGAGCCTACGAACGAGAGTAGCACTGCTGAGCGAACCTGAAATGAATCCTTTGCTACTGCAGTCAGAAATGCCGGGGAGCCGGCAGTAAGTGACTTTGCTAGTATAAAAGGCAGCGTGAGCGCGGCAGCTAGCTGAAGCAATAAAAGGATGCCGACTTTCCGTCCGATGGCAAATGCTGAACGTGATGAAGGTTCAACATTATTCCCTACTTGGTTAAGCAAATCAGTGGGCTGCATGGCAATTGCGGTTTAGTTGAAGTTCACGCTTGTCAACAGCTAAACTAGTCTGATAAATATGCTTATCATAAGTCGTTTACATAAACGAACCATATAACCACGAACTTTATAGTTTTACTGAATACGCCGCCATTAATAGAACATCCATTAGCAACTGTTGCGGGGATATTTCACACGTCTACAAGGATATTAATTTCATACAGCGTCGCCCACTGCTGAAGTGGAAGTAGGAAGCGTTTTCTCAAACGATTAAAACGCCAGCTACTCCTACCTAAACTCGCGGCGTGTTGAGGCCCGCGACGTACATTTCGATTTATCTACCCGACTGATATGCTGCGCGTCCTCTGCCTACTTCTTCTCCTTTCCGGTCCCCTCTGTGGGCAAACCCTTCCCGACTCATCGCGCACAGGCGAGATGCCTCCCATATACACCCCACCCCGCGTACCGCGGCGGATACCGTTGCTGCACTGCACCGGATGTATACCAACCGACGGGTAGGCGGTGGAATGTTAATAGGCCTGGGCAGCGCAACTTTTGTGGTGACTCCGTTCGCCTCTATTCCTTCAAGCCCACCAACTTCTACCTATGGCCATCTTCCTGAATTTATAGGCGGTGTAAAACTGGGATTTGTAATCGGTGCTCCAATCGTGGCTCTTGGCATCATTCAATTGTCTGACAATTCCAAGCAGACCGAGGAGCAAGCTATTTCTCAGTACATGCAGGTGCATGCGCTGCCCAGAAAACTTGCAAAGAGGTTACGGCCAGAACATTTTCTTCCGCCCAATTCGCCATCCCCATATCGCTAACGAGCGTGTGTTTCAACTTCAGAACCATACGTTAGCATAAAAAGCCCCGCCAGCAATTGCGAGCGGGGCTTTTTCAATTAGAATTCAGCCCTATTGCAGCTTGAGTATATGCTTTTTATATTTATCAATCCCTTATGCCCTTCCAATGAGCCGTTTACTCCTGTTGCCGGGCCTCCTGGTAGGTCTGCCTTTTTCCAGCCTTGGTCAGGGAGTGCAGGCGGGAGTTTATGTAAACCGGGTTTTTACGCACGCAGATACGGTCCAGGCATTGCACGAAACATTCCGCAATAGTCGGGGCTGGGGCCGGGTTATTACCGTGCTGGCGCCCGTAGCCGCTGGCATTGCTATTTACTCCTACCCCAGGATGGACTTGGGTATTAACCTTTGGGGCACTGGAACCAGTGAATCAAATGGTTACTTCACTGCCCTCATGATAGCCGCACCTGCTACCATAACGTTCTCGCTGGTTGGCCCAATTTCCTGGATTGGCAATTCGAAAAGAATTGAGCAAGAAACTATTCGCGATTACGAGAGACGCTTGCCTTTATCGCGAAGAGTCCAACGACGACTGCACAATCGGCTCGAAAGCGCCTTGCTTATAACCGCTCCTCCAAATCAGTAATTAAAAAGCCCCGCCAGCAACTGCCAGCGGGGCTTTTTTCATTTACAAATTCAGCTCAATAATTACACCGCGGGCATTTCCACGTTCTCGAATTTCACCGCGCCGTCTTCCATCACCGCTTCTACCACGGAATCTTTGGTCACGCGGCCGGAGAGGATGTCTTTCGACAGCTCGTTGAGCACCACGCGCTGCAGCACGCGCTTGAGCGGACGGGCGCCAAACTGCGGGTCGTAGCCCTGCTCGCCGAGGTAGTCGAGCACTTCGGGCGTGGCTTCCAGGCGGATGCCGGCTTCTTCCAGACGCTGCTGGATGTGCTTGAACTGGATGTCGACAATCTTGCGGATTTCCTTGCGCTTGAGCGGCTGGAACATCACGATTTCGTCGATGCGGTTCAGGAACTCGGGGCGCATGTGCTGCTTGAGCCGCTCCACCACTTCGTCACGGGTGCGGTCCACCACTTCGTCGTGGTTGAACTCATTCAGCTCTTTGAAATTCTTTTGAATGATGTCGGCCCCGGTGTTGGAGGTCATGATGATGATGGTGTTCTTGAAGTTCGCCATCCGGCCTTTGTTGTCGGTGAGGCGGCCATCATCCAGCACCTGCAGCAGGATGTTGAACACGTCGGGGTGCGCTTTTTCGATTTCGTCGAGAAGCACCACTGAGTAGGGCTTGCGGCGCACGGCTTCCGTGGTGGCCGCCTTCGTCGTAGCCCACGTAGCCGGGAGGTGCCCCGATAAGGCGCGACACGGCGTGGCGCTCCTGAAACTCGCTCATGTCGATGCGGACCATCGAATTCTCGTCGTTGAACAGGTACTCGGCCAGGGCCTTGGCCAGCTCCGTTTTACCTACGCCCGTGGAACCTAGGAAGATAAACGAGCCGATGGGCCGCTTGGGGTCCTGCAGGCCGGCGCGGGAGCGGCGCACGGCATCGGAGATGGCCGCGATGGCCTCGCTCTGGCCGGCCACGCGCTTGCCCAACTCTTCTTCCAGGTGCAGCAGCTTCTCGCGGTCCGACTGCAGCATCTTGCTCACCGGGATGCCGGTCCACTTGGCCACCACCTCGGCAATGCTTTCGGCCGTGACTACTTCCTGCAGCATGGTGCCGCCGTCTTTGTTGGCGTTGGCCTGGTCCTGCAGTTCCTTGAGCTTGGCTTCGGCTTCCTGAATCTTGCCGTAGCGCAGTTCGGCCACGCGGGCGTAGTCGCCCTGGCGCTCGGCCTGCTCGGCTTCCAGCTTGAACTGCTCGATGGCTTCCTTCTGGGTCTGAATGCCGGAGAGAATGCCTTTTTCGCTTTCCCAGCGGGCCTTGAGGCTGTCGCGCTTGTCGTTGAGCTCGGCCAGGCTCCTTGCTGAGCACAGCTTCGCGGTCGCGGTTGTCTTCGCGGCGGATGGCCTCGCGCTCAATCTCGAGCCTGCATGATGCGGCGCTGGATTTCGTCGAGCTCCACAGGCATGGAATTCAGCTCAATCCGCAGCTTGGCAGCGGCTTCGTCCATCAGGTCGATGGCCTTGTCGGGCAGGAATCGGTCGGTGATGTAGCGCGAGCCAGCTCCACGCAGGCAATCACGGCGTCGTCGGTGATGCGCACGCCGTGGTGCAGGCTCGTACTTCTCCTTGATGCCGCGCAGGATGCTGATGGCGTCTTCCTGGGTGGGCTCGTCCACCATCACGGCCTGGAAGCGGCGCTCCAGGGCCTTGTCTTTCTCGATGTACTTCTGGTATTCCTTGAGCGTGGTGGCCCCGATGGCATGCAGCTCGCCGCGCGCCAGGGCGGGCTTGAGCAGGTTGGCAGCGTCCATGGCGCCCTCGCCCCCGCCACCGGCCCCGATAAGCGTGTGCATCTCGTCGATGAAGAGCACAATCTGGCCATCCGAGTCGGTCACTTCCTTGATTACGGCCTTGAGGCGCTCCTCAAACTCGCCCTTGTACTTGGCGCCGGCCACGAGCAGGCCCATGTCGAGGCTCATGATGGTTTTGTCGCGCAGGTTTTCGGGCACGTCGCCGGCCACGATGCGCTGGGCCAGGCCCTCCACAATGGCGGTTTTGCCCACGCCGGGCTCGCCGAGCAGCACGGGGTTGTTTTTGGTGCGGCGCGAGAGGATTTGCAGCACGCGGCGGATTTCCTCGTCGCGGCCAATCACAGGGTCCATCTTGCCGGCGCGCACCTGCTCGTTGAGGTTACGGGCGTAGCGGTTCAGGCTCTGGTACTGGTCTTCGGCGCTCGGGCTGGTCACCTTGCGGCCGCCGCGCAGCTCCTGGATGGCGGCTTTCAGGTCCTTGTCGTTGAAGCCGGTGTCTTTGAGCAGGGTGGCCACGGCGTCTTTGCCGCTGAGGATGCCCAGCAGCAGGTGCTCGACGGACACGAACTCGTCGCCCATGTCCTTCATCACCGTGTTGGCGCGCTGCACGGCGGCAGCGGCGTCGTTGGCGAAGTAGGGCGAGCCACCGCTCACCTTGGGGTAGGCGGCCACTATGGCATCGAGCCGCGGCGTGAGGATGTTGAGGTTAGCGCCCAGCTTATTGGCCAGAAACGTGAAGACGCTCTCGTCGCTCTGGAAGAGGCCCTTCAGCAAATGGCCCGTTTCGACGGCCTGCTGCTGGTTGCCCCCAGCTATTTCGGTGGCCTTCTGCACGGCCTCCTGCGCCTTGATGGTGAAGTTTTTAAAGTCCATGATGCTAGTCTCTTAGTAGGTGCCTCCTTGAAAGAAGTTCTACGTGTAGACTAGCAAAGGGGGTGCGAGAAGGTTTTCTCAGACTTTTTGGCGGAAAAAATGAATATGAAGCAAAGTATTTGAGCCAAAACGGCATTACATATAAAACTTCTTCTGCTATTGACTCACCTTCATTAGTTCTTAACAGAATTGAGTTTACTACATCATTTAATCCGTCTAATAACATCGAAGAATTAGTAAGTTCAGACACTAAATCAGATAGAGTACTTCGAAGCAGTCTAGCAGCTTTGTTAATACTTTTAGCTATGGGAGGAAAACCATTGGCTGTTTCTCTGAAACCAATTATTGAATTAGTTGCAAACTCGACATTAGCTTTTGCGGAAGCAATATTCTCCAACAACTCTTCTAAATCCGTCACTTCCATATTATTTCCACTAGCCTCTGAAATAGTCAAAGCATTCGAAAAAGCATCGATTGCTGTAGTGAATAGGTCATGGAAGCGAGGAAGCTCGATATTTGTCAAGTCTACATAGTTTGTTATATCAGCCTGCACTGCTATCAATCAAGATTCGATAACTCTGGGCTGAACGGTTTGGAGCTTTATTTAGAGCGTCAATTCTAGCAGCCTTTTTGGTCATTTGAACACCTAAGTCTTCAATATGCTCTGATATTTTACTAAGCACTTTTTCGACTTCGGAGAAATTCTCGGAGAAAATCTCCATTAGGTCGAAATATCCGTTCTCTTCGTCGGAGTTATCTATTCTGATAGAATCTGAGCTTTCAACTGCAGCTTTTGCAACTTCGATAGTATTAGTTGTAGAAGTAACGATGCTTGGAATATGCTTTGTCAAATGCATCTTCAATATCGTTTGCAGGGATTCGGCATCATTAAAAGAACCATACAAAATACCCCTTTCCTGCGCACGAACTTTGAACGCTTTCACCTTAGCAAGCTGCTCAATATCAATATCATCAGGCTTAATAGCTTTTGAACTAAAATAGAGCATTATTTTAGTCCTTCCGCCTGTTTCTACAAATTTATTATAAGCTATTTCGAACTCTTCCTCTGTGCCAGAACCAGCACGTCCTGTCGGTGTACCAAATTTTTGCCACATCATACCGATAAAAACATCGTATTCATTACCAATTTGTGTATTGATAACATCTTGAGCGTCAATTCCTGCAG
This sequence comes from Hymenobacter humi, assembly GCF_042665855.1. Classification (NCBI taxonomy): domain Bacteria; kingdom Pseudomonadati; phylum Bacteroidota; class Cytophagia; order Cytophagales; family Hymenobacteraceae; genus Hymenobacter; species Hymenobacter humi. The sequence continues at coordinate 4,477,772 of NZ_JBHTEK010000001.1, forward strand.
ATGGATAAGAGTCGGTTTCCCAAGTTAAAAGGTCAAGATGCACATTCATCATCTGTCTCACCATACCATTTAGCTCATCTATTGCCTGCTTGACGGCAATTCTTTCTTCGGCTAAGTCGGATGGGGAAGCAAGGAATACACTAATGTGGGTAATTTGCGTTGCCATTTTTTGGTAGATAAAGAAGGTAAAATTGCTATTTCGAAGCAATGTAGACCTTAAACTGGCTTGAACTTATATCTCGTTCTTAAAATTGCGGTGGAGGATAAACCGCCACTGAAGCACAGAGACAAGCTACACCAGAACAGTAGACGACTTAAATATTAAGACTTACAGCCCTGCATCCTAATTTGTCACGAGCCGTGTTGCGCTTAACTCACTCCCGTGAAAAAGAAGCCTCAGTTTCTTCAGCGGTGGGCGCAGCGGGCGGGGCGGCGTTTGGGCTTAACCAACTCGTTTACTTAAACGGCAGCACCACATTTGCCATCGCCTTGAGGTCTAGGTCCGGTACAAAGCCATCACACACGGTGAGGATGCTATACAGGTACCGCTTCAGTTCGGTGGGGTCTGGCTGCTCCTGGCGAAGAGCAGCCTGCACGAGGTGCAGGGACAAATCGGCCAGCACTAGCTGTTTGCGCGTGGTGAGGTCGCTGGTGGCAACCGCTGTAGACTCCGTCAGGGCATGAGCCTGGCGAACGAGGTCCAGAATAGCGTCTTGCATACTCAATTAGTGGGTTTATAAGGAAAGAGCGCGACGCCGTGCGTTGCGGCCGCAATGTGGCAAAGCTAGTTCCTGCTTGAATAGGCTAAAAAGCGGGGGTCTTTTCCCCCAAAATGTTATGAGCCTATAGCTCGTGCCTGCACCAAGTAGGGCAGCAAAAGAAAAGAGCCCCAACAGTTGCCGGGGCTCTTTTCTTTTATTGGGGCTTGTTGCAACCGGCTGGCGGTTGGCGGCCAAAATGGATTTGGGCGGCGGTCCTTACAGCTGGATGCCTTGGGCCTGCATTTGTTTTTCCGCTGCGTTTTGGTTGGCCTGGTATTGGGCGTGCTGCTCGGGCGTGCGCTTGGTGCCCAGGCTGGCCAGGTGCTGCTGTAGCTCGGCGGCGGGCATATCGGCCCCGTACGATGGGGTGCCCGGCTGCTGCCGCCACGACTCGTGCAGTGTGCCGGCGTCTACGGCATCAAATCCCAGCTCATTCACCAGGGCCATTACCTTTTGCTTGGCAGCGGCATCGTCGCCGGCCACGGGCAGGGAGATGCGGTCGGGCGTGCCGGCGGGCTTGCCCGAATTTTCGAGGTGCGCGGCGTAGATGTTGTTAAACACCTTCACCACCGGCCGGCCCAGGTGCTGCTGCACCCATTCGCTCTCGGTGAGGTCGCCGCTTTCCAGCTCGGGCTGGCCATCGCGCAGCATGGGGTAGTAGTTACTGGTGTCGATGATGGGCACGTCGGCGGGCACGCCCTCAAACAGGTCCTTGGGCAGGTCGGGAATGTTTTTCAGCGGGATGGTAACCACAATGATGTCGCCGTGGCGGGCAGCTTCCTTGGCCGTAACGGGGGTGGCGCCGGTTTTTTGGGCCAGGTCCGTCAGCGTTTCCGGGCCGCGGGAGTTGGCAATGTATACCGAGTGGCCGAGGCTGGTGAGCCGCCCGGCCAGGGCGCTGCCGATGTAGCCGGCCCCAATGATTCCAATATTCATAAGCAATAAGATGAGCGAGTAGTGTGTGAGCCGCTATTTCGTAAAGCGACTCGCTCTAAGACCAACCGCCCGTCGGGATTGTTTAGCTGGGGCACCTTACCTGCAGGAGATGAGCTGCGTACCAAAATCCCGCTCTGTGGTGGCCAAAGCCAGGAGCACTGAAACAGTACGTGGTTTGGCAGGGCCAAAAACGCCTGATGGGTGCCGTTAAGAAGTGCAGTCCCTCAGTTTAGCGGGCATCGTCATCGGGGGACTGGCGGTATCTCACCAGGGCCTGGTCAAGCGGCTGGCCCTGGTTATGAATGCAATCGCAAAACTCATTGCCGGCTTTGGTTCGGTGGCTGCCTTTAAACTGCGACTGGCAGTCGGCCAAGGTGTTGCGGGGCATCACGTCGAACAGGTGGGTAAGCAGCACCACGACTACCACCGTGGCCGCCGCCCCCGCAAAGAAGGCCTTGGGGAATTTATTGCTGATGCTGGGTGGCGCGGGCAACGCAGTGGAATTGGGCTGGTTGAACGGCAGGATATATTTCAACCGGTCGTAATACCAGCACAGCAGAAACACGTTGGCAACCACCATCAACGGAGAGGTAAGCAGCGAGCCCTCAAAGCGCACGGCCAACGACAGAATGCAGATGTTTAGGATGATGGGGAAGTACATGACCGCACCCAGCACAGCGGTGCCCGGTATGAGCAACAGCACGGCGGCCGTCATCTGGGCAATGCCGATGTAGGTGTAGTAATAGCCGGTGTGCGACAGGGCCTCGAGGTAGTGGCCCATGGGGTGGTTGTTGGACAAGGAAGTAAACCGCTCTCCCATGATTTTTACAAAACCCGATGGCAGGAACCCCGCCGCCAGGGCCACCCGCGTGAACACCGCGAAATACCGCATCCAGCGGTTGTGCTTGGCCTGGGAATGAAGACGGTCGAGGGTAGTGGCAAAGCTCATGGGCTTGCAAAAGCAGAAAGATTAGAAAAGCTTCGGTTACGAGCCGCAGCGTTGAGGGAGAATAGGCGCCTTCGCTGCTCTGGAGCGGCAGCCAGTGCGGTGCCGCTCCGGAGCAGGGGCTGCGTTAGTTTCTGACGTCTCGCTAAGCAACTTATATGCTCTGCGGCGTGGCTTTCAACTCCAATAGCCGAACAAAAGCTGCTCGGCTTCTTCGACAGTTGGTTAGCTGGCTGGCACCGAACCGGGTGCAGGCGGCTGGTTAGAGCGGTTTCGGGGCTGGTGTACATTTTTGCGTTCACCTGTGGGCCTCACCCCTGCCGGGCACGGCCCCGAAACCTCTATAGTTGCCGCCCTGGCCATTGCCGCCGTCGCCGGCTTTCTGGTCGTCGTTGAGCTGCTGCGCGGCGAGCGTCAGGGCCACTGTGCTGAGGTCGAGAGTCATTTTGCCATCGGCCAGGGTCACGGGCTGCGAGAGGCTGCCGTAGCCGATGCGTCCTGAAAAGCACATTTGGGCTTGTGGCCGCCGCGCGCCAGCCTCAGCCACGGGCCCGGCCAACCGCTGCTTAAACTGCCCCTGCGCCGCTGCCCGCAGGCTCAAGATGCCGCTGCGGGTGCTGGCTGGGCTACACCGCTACGCCAGGCGGCGGCCCGAAGTTGAGCCAATGGCGCTGGCGCGGCGAAACAGCAAACCCGATACGGCCCATATCGCAGCGAACATCCCATTCGCGCCCAGCACATTCACGAGGCCCACCTGGGGCTCGGCAGCCGCGCCCGTGGGCTTCCAGATGAATAGCGCAACCACGGTGACCAACACATAGGTAAGTGACGCCGCAAACATGGCGTTAGACATCCCCAGTGGCCGGAAACGCGCCACGAAGGCCCCGATAAGTGCCACCGCCAGCACCGCCACATACAGCAGGTTGACGGGGTTGTCTTCGCTCCCAACGAGCCCCACGGCCCCATTCGCCCACACGAGCAGCAGCCCCGCTGCCACCCCCAGGCCGGCGCCCAGTCGATACATCGTATTGTTCCCCATCCTCGCAATCAAGACAAACGTGAGGCCCGCGCCGAATAGCATGATGCCAGCGGCCACAAAATCGCCCGGGCTCCAGCCTTCTCCGTCGATGTACTGGTTTGCCACCAGGGGTATGACCAACAAGAGCGCCGTACCGAGCGCAACGAGAGAAATGCTTTTAGTGAGTGTCATGACAGAAGGGCTTTAAGTGTACGATTGGATGATAAAATACTGATGAACAATAAATTATTAAGACCCAGGCGCGAAGGGCGAGTTCGCAAAACTGGCCCCGAACTGCGCGGAGCACCTGGGCAGGAACAGCCTTCGCAGTAACGGACCAAAGGTAAATAAAAGAACTTTGTGTTTCAAAGTATATTCGCAAAAACTTTAGTTGCCTCACTGGCTAAGTGGTCGACTCCTCTTCCCGGCAAGGTAGCGGCACTTCTCTACTCAGTGAGCCAGGAGGCAGCCGGGGAAACACAACCTGAGTAAGGTCGGGCGTTGCAATGGGGCCCGGCCGGTGGTATCGGCTGCGGGACGTAGCGTGGGCAACGACTTTACAACTCCCACTCTCCGGCCAACAGGCGCGGCAGCAGCGGACGCAGCAGGCGGTAGGTAGCGCCCCACAGGTAGTGCGGCCCCACCCGCCAGAAGGAAACCAGGCTCGGGGTTGGGCCACCCGGGGAAGTGCCAGTGCTCCTGGCCGGCGTTGGCCGGGTCGGCGAGGTGGTGCAGGGGGACTTCCAGCACCTCGGCTATTTCGGGCTGCGCAAAGCGCCACGTGGGCGGCGGCACGATGCGGGCCAGAAACGGGGCAATGTGAAAGCCCGTGGTGCGCGTCTGGATAGGCGGAAGCGCGGCCAACACATCGATGGCGGCCGCAGGCAGCCCAATTTCTTCTTCGGTTTCGCGCAGGGCCGTGGCCAGCAGCGAGGCATCGGTGGGGTCGCGCTTGCCGCCGGGAAACGCCAGCCTGGCCGCCGTGCACGCCGTAGTCGCCGCGACGCACCAGCACGAGCGTGGCCTCGCCGGCGCCGTTGCGAAACACGGGGATGAGCACGGCCGATTCGCGCAGGGTGGTTGGGGGAGTCATTACGTGGGCGTGGTTTGCTGCAAGGCGCGGGAGGCGGCCGCTACGCTGCAATATCAAGCAGCTGGAGCAAAAACGGGGGCGAAGGCTACGCCAGTTGGCGGGGCGTGCCACGGGTAGCGGTTCCCAGGCCGCATTTCCCGGAACCAGGCTTTAAGAATGCGAATGAAGTAGCGGGCATTATTGAAGGACTTCGGGTAATATTGATTTCTCGAAATCCATCTATCTCTACGCCATGCCCCTTTCTACTCCGAGAGCCTTCTTATTACCCGGCGGGTTGCTCCTGTTGCTCTGGCTTTTGGTGGGGCTGCAGCCAGCATTTGCCGTGCATTTGTTCGGTGGGGAAATGAGCTATAAGTACCTCGACGCCAACGGGCCGGCCGACAAGCCGTGGCGCTATGAGCTCACCATGCGGGTGTACTTCAACCCCGTTACCGACCCTGTAGAGCAGGAGCTTATTATTTACATCACTGGCCGGTCGTACGACATCCCGACTCAGGCGGTAAAGGTCCTCCGAACCAGCAAAACGGAAATTACGGTACCCACCCTGCCGGGCTGTGGCCAGGCTGCGCCCCCGTGTCGATGGCGCTATACGTGGCCACCGTGAACCTGCCGATGAGTAACTCGGGATACAATGCTTATTGCAATAACAGCAACCGGGTGGCCGGCATCACCAACTTCAAAAAGTCCGTCGACGAAGGCATGTTCCTTGGCATTGAGATTGCGCCGGCCAGTGTGCCCAACGCTTCGCCGGTTTTCTCCACCGTTCCCGTGACCCTCATATGCGCGGGCACAAACTCTTTGTGCCCAACAACGCGTACGACCCCGACGGCGACGAGCCTGGTGTACGAGGTGAGCAGGCCCGGTGGTCTCTATGGCAACCTGATAGATTACGCGGCGGGGTATACCCCTGCGCAGCCGTTTGGGGCCGGCGGCAAATTTGAGGTAAATGCCAGCACTGGCATCTCCAATTATCTGAGTCCCTCGCAAGGCGTGTTCCAGGTAGCGGTCAACGTGCAGGAGTACCGCACCATCAACGGCCAGCGAATCTTGCTGAGCACCGCCCGCCGCGATATGCAGGTGGTGGTGCGCACGTGCAGCGGCGTGCCCGGCCAGGCGCCCGCCTTCACGGCCGCCAGCCTGGCTCAACCCCGGGACTTCACCATCCGGGAAGGGCAAACGGTGCAGTTTGATGTGGCGGCCACCGACCCCGACGGCGACCCGCTCACCCTCACCGCGCGCAGCGCGCTGCTGGACGGCTCGGGCGGTATTGATGCCTCGTTTGGCGGCCAGCCCGGCACCAGCGTCGGGGCCAATCCGGTGGGCCAGGCTTCCATTCGAGGCACCGGGACAGTAGCGGGCACCTTCCGGCTCACCGGCTGCGGGGCCGACCGCCGCGCACCCTACGAGGTGCTGGTAACGGCCACCGACGAGGCATGCAACACCCAAACGGTGGTCGCCACGTTTCGCATCACGGTTACGCGACCGGTGTTTTCGGGCGTTGTGCAAGGCACTGGCACGGTCTGCGCCCAGAGCGTGGCCACGTACACAGTCTCAGGAGGTGCCGCCAGCGGCTCTTTGCAATGGAGTGTGCTGGGAGGCCAGGTGCTGGGCCCGGCCACCGGCCCAACGGTGCAGGTGCTGTGGGGGACCGGCACTACCGGCACCGTGCGGGTGAACGGCACCACGGACCTCGGCTGCCCCACTCAGGCTGTCTCGTACCCGGTGAGCATCCGGCCTGGCCTGCCCATCACGGGCCCGATAGGCTACTGCCTCACGGCTGCTACGGGCCTGCGCTTCACAGCCAACGGGCAGAGCTCCAGCTACCAATGGACCATTACCAACGGCACCATTGTGAGCGGGCAAGGCAGCCGGGAAGTGGTAGTGAACATCACGCCGGGCACCACGGCCACCCTGCAGGTAGCCCAGCCGGGTGCTGGCAGCTGCGTGACCACGCTGCTGGTGGGCCCCGACGACAGCTGCCTGTACTTCTACAACGTCATCACCCCCAACGGCGACAACAAGAACGACGCCTTTGTTGTCAGGAACATCGAGCGCCATCCCAACACGGCCCTCACCGTGTTCAACCGCTGGGGCCAGAAACTGTATCACTCCGACGATTATCAGAACTCCTACGGCCGCGAAATCACGGCAGCAGGCCTGTACTATTACCTCTGCCGAACCGCCGATGGCGCCACCTACAAAGGCTGGTTTGAGGTGATTAAATAAGGTATTCAAAGTCAAAGCCGGGTTGCCTGAGCCGATTGGCCTGGCGGTGCGGCCCGGCAGTGGCTTCTGGCTCAACCGTTCCTTCCGACGCCATTTGGGGGGCCGCTTCCCGAATCAGCACTGCTCAGTGGGGCCTTATTTAAAGCTCAGCCATAACTCCCGGGTACAACGGGCGTACGTCAAAGGGCTTTAACATTTGCCTGCTCTGCTGCTATGCCCAATTCAGCCCAACGGCGCGCTACCGACCTCGTTTCGCCCCGCGCGCACGCCATCATCGACCGGCTCTGCTTTCCCCTTATGCTGGGCATGGCGGCGTGGGCCATGCGGCGCAGCAAGCCCGCCGGGGCCCTTATCCTGGTCAATGCCTTGGGCGAGGGCGCCATTGGCTGCATCACGCGGTTTCCGACGGGCATTTGGCCGCTGCTCAGCTTCCGGACGCACGTGCGGGTGGGCCAGGTGGGCGGGCCGCTGTTTCTGGCGCTGGGCTACCTGCTGCCGCGCCAGCCCCGGGCCGAGCGCAACGCGGCCATCTTCTGGGGCGTGGTGCCCGTTGTGCTCAATGGTCTCAGCGACATCTCGGGCCGGCGCGCCCGCTAATTGAGTTGAGCTAAGCGCTGGGGCGCTGCGCCAGCACCTCGCGCACCGGCGTCCACCGGATGTCCGGGTAGCGGGCATTGTCGAGCGGCTGGAGCTTGGGCAGGCCCGTGAACATGTTGTGCATGTACTGCATGCCCTGCCAGGGCGGAAACACGTCGTCGCTGGCCGGCATCAGGGCTTTGGTCACCTTAATCAGGCCACCTAGCACCCACACCCCTCCCACCCGCAGCAGCTTAAACGGCTGGCCGGTGGCGGCGCTGGCGGCCTTTTGCAAGCCGCGCACGGAAGCCACCTCGCCGGCCACGCGTAGGTAGCGCGGCGTGGTGGGGTCGAGGGCCGCGGCGGCCGTGAATTCGGCCGTATTCTCTGTGGTGGTGAAGTCCAGGGGCTGGTCAGCATCGCCGTAGTACATCACCCGATTGATTTTGAACAGCACCACCGGCGCCTGCCCGGTGAGCAAGTCGGTAAACATGCCGTTGAGCACCGACGTGGCCTGAATGGGGGCCTGGTTGAGCCGCTGGTTGAACTCCCGGCGCAGGTCGAGGTTGCGGTTGGAGCCGTCGGGCAGCTTGGTGTAATCAATGCAGTAATCCGATGGGATAAAGCGGGGCACACCGGCCGCCACGGCCGCATCGAGCAGCCGCTTTTGCAGGTCCACTATCACTTCGCGCAGCCCCGACAGCGCCGATACCACGCAGGCCGCGCCCGCGCAGGCTTTGGTGAGCGCCGCTACGCTGTTGAAATCAACTTCCACCACTTCGGCGCCCTGCTCGCGCAAGGCGGCCACCTCCGGCCTGGTGCTTCCCGGCCGAACCAGCGCCCGCACCACGGCTCCGCGCTTTAGGAGGTGGTGCGCGATGCGAAAGCCAAGGTCGCCGGTGGCGCCGGCCAGCACGATGGTAGCGGGCCCGACATTGGGGCGGCTTTGATTTGCGGTAGTAAACTCGGCCAAAGGGTGGGGCTTAAACGTGGAAGACTGAAACCGGCGGCGGCCGGTTTGGTTAGCTCAGGCGGCAGGCAAGCCCGCGCTTTTAGAGGGTGCGTTTCTTTATCTTCTGCAGTTCCTGCTCGTAGGATGCGGCGGGTTCTTGTTCCTGGCGGGCGGCCGCCACGGCTTGCTGCTGCATGGCTTCCGCCTCGTCGAAGAATCGGAGGCGGTAGAGCAGATGAGCCAGGGTATCGTAGTTGTACGAAATCGGGTCCAGGTCAACGGTGCGCTTGCTCCATTGCAGGGCCTGCTGCAGGTATTTGCGGTTGCGGGTGCCGGTTTGGTAAATGGCCTTGGCGCCGTTGTTCAGCTCCAGCAGAAAAGAATTGGGCGGCCCCACCGAAAACTGCTGCCGCACCACAAAGGTACCGTTTGGACCCATTTTGGCGCCGGCTGGCTTCGCTACGGGGTTGGCCAGACGTTGCAGAGCAGCCCGCTGCTCCTGCCGATACGCCTGCACCGCGGCCACCACTTTTTGGCCGAGTCGGCCGAGACTGCCATGTAGTACCGCTCGTAGAAGCTGGCCGCCGCGGCCAGGTAATTGCTGGTGTCTTTGGTGCTGCTGTAAAAGCCGAGCATGTTGTCATCGAAGGCCCGGGTGCCGCGCGCGGGATTGTTGCCCCAGGTTCGGCGGGCGAAATTGGCGCCCTGCGTGGCCAGCTTACGGTCTTTGGTTGCAACTGCCTGGGCCATGGTATTCGTAATCATCAGGTTGTTGATGGCAATGCGCTGCGCCAGGGGCAGGGCCTGGTACAGACTGTCGTAGAGCCGGGTGTTGCGGCGGGTGAGCTGGTACGCCTTGCTGCCTACTACCGGCCCGTGGCCGAGCACAAACACCACTTCGGCGGCGCGGTCGAATGTGCGGGGCGGTAGCTGTTTCACGTAGGCGTCCAGCAGGTCGGGGTCCACGAGGGCCCAGCCTGCTGGCACTGGCTCATGTACTGCTTCAGAAAGCTAACCGACCGATTGCCTTGTTGAAACTGGGTCTGGAAATAGCTCAGATTCTGCGGGTCGGCTTGGGCTTGCCGAAACGCCTGCAAATCCTGCAGATAGCGCTGCTCGTTGGAAGCGCTGCCGGCACTGCGATAAAGCAAGCTGCCATCGGCCTCAAAGTAGAGGCAAGCCGGGTAGCGCGATACCGTATACTGGCGAATCACGGAAGCGCTTTCGGCGGTCCCGTACACCAGTTCCTTGTTCAAAAAATCTTTGTTCAGCACCGCTGCCACGGCCGGTGCATTAAGCCCCGACTCACTGCCCGACTTCCTGAGCACGCCCGGCGAAGCGGCGGGCGTCGGTGGCGAAGAAATCAGCACAAAGACGGGCTTGTTGAGCTGGCGCGCCCGGGCAAAAACCTGCGGCAGGGAGTCTTTTTCGAAGCGAATGGCTTGGGCCTGGGCCAGGCCGGAAGCTGCCCACAAGGCAAATCCAATCAGTAAGTACTGTTTCATACAGGAGTATAGCGGTAGAGCGATAAAAGTAGCAGGTAGCCTCGCAATACTGTACTTCCTCCTTTAAAGGAGGCTGGCCCCTCTTCTCCGGTATAAGCAGTGGCAGCTCAATTTTATCAGTAGCAGTGCGGGAGGGCCGGGCGCCAAGGCCGAAACTGGAGTTGAGGCCCAATTGATAATAGGCCTACCCTCCAGGTTGGGCAAATAAGCGAGGCGAAACTGCTGCCCTGGCGTTACTGGCTCAACGCTTATCTTGGCATGTCTCAAAGTATTCATTTCTTTATTTATGGCTGTACTTCCACCCAAAGCAGGCTCTTTAAGAGCGGGTGTGCTGCTATTTCTTTGGGTGATGCTGGGCCTGCTGCCGGCCGCTGCTTCCCACTTGGTAGGCGGCGAGCTGACGTATAAATACATAGACAACAAGGGGCCGGCGGGCCGGCCGCACCGCTACGAGGTCACGGCGCTGATATACTATGACTCCGGCACGCGGCCCGTGGGCGACGCTTATATCCCACTGGCCATCAGCACCAAGGACGCCCCTGGCAATTCGGTGCTCTTCACCAATGTCGTGCGGTACAGCTACCAGACAATTACGGCGCCGCCTGTGCCGGGGTGCTCCCTGCAGGGGCCGCCCGTGACGCTGGCCATGTACGTCACCGGCGTGAGCCTGCCCGCCTCCACCGCCGGCTACGTGGCCTCCTATACCGTGGGCAACCGGAATGCGGGCATTACCAACCTCCTGAATTCCTCGCAGCAATACATGACCTTATCGGTGGACATGACCCCGCCGACCATCCCCAATTATTCGCCGGCGTTTTCCGACAATGCGTTGTTTGTGGTGTGCCAGGGCGACACCACCACCGTCATCAACAACGCCTACGATGTAGACGGCGACCGCCTCAGCTACCGGTTTGCCACACCCAATAGCTTCACCGTCGGCTCGCCGGCAATATACGCGCCGGGCTATTCGGCCCCGCAGCCGTTTGGTACCTCGGGCTTTGTGAACATGGACGCGCGCACCGGGGTAGCCACCTACCTGGGCATGGCCCAGGGCACCTACCTCATGGCCATCGACGTGGACGAGTACCGCACCATCAACGGCAAGGAAGTGCTGCTGGGCACGCTCCGGCGCGACGTGCACGTGGTGGTGCGCGCCTGCTCGGGGCCCGGCAACAAAGCACCCGTTTTCAGCCGGACTACCCTGGCCCAAAAGGACTTTCAGGTGGAGGAAGGCCAACCCCTGAACTTTGACATCACCGCCACCGACCCCGAAGGCCAGCCCATCGGCATGAATGTGAGCAGCGTGCTCTTGGATGGCAACGGGGGCGTAGATGCGACCCTGAACGGGCAGACCGGCACGGGCTCGCTTACCAACCCGCTGGGCAGCGCGGCCATTAGCGGCCCGGGCATCGTGACGGGGGCCTTCCGCCTGCGCACCGCCTGCGGCATGGCCCGCGCCACGCCCTACGACGTGGTGGTGACCGTGGCCGATTACGGCTGCGGCAGCAAAACCACGGGCACGGTGTACCGCGTGTTTGTGCACAAGCCCGTGGCTCCCAGCCGCGTGCTAGGCGATTCGGTGCTGTGCGCCGAAAGTGTGGCCAACTACACAGTCTCGGGCCCGGCCCGCAACGCCTACCGCTGGCGCGTGCAAGGCGGCCAGGCGCTGGGCCCGGCCGGGGGCCCCACCGTGCAGGTACGCTGGACGGCGCCGGGCGCGGGCACTCTCACGGTGCAGGGCATCTCTGCCACCGGCTGCCTCACCGACTCGGTGGTGCGGGCCGTGGCCGTGGGCACGGGCCCGCCCGTAGAAGGCCCCGCCGCCTACTGCCGCACCGCCAATGCCAACACCGGCCTGCGCTACGCCGTTGCCGGCCCGCCCGCTGCCTACCAGTGGTCCATCACCAACGGCACGCTCGTGAGTGGGCAAGGCACCAACGAAGTGCGGGTGGATGTGGCGCCGGGAGCCGTGGCTACCCTGCAGGTGAGCGGCGCGGGCGCCGCCTGCCCCACCGTGCAGCGCATCAGCCCTGACGACAGCTGCCTGTTTTTCTACAACATCATCACCCCCAACGCCGACGGCCGAAACGACGTGTTCACCATCGAAAACGTGGAGCGCCACCCGGGCACGGCCCTCACGGTGTTCAACCGCTGGGGCCAGCAGATATACCACTCGCCTGATTACCGCAACACCTACGGCGGCGAAGGCCAAGGCCCTGGCGTGTACTACTACCGCTGCCTGCTGGCCGACGGCACGGCCTACAAAGGCTGGTTTGAGCCTGGTGCGCTAGCGCAATTCAGCTCAACCGACCACCACCAGCTAGCGCTTCGGCGGCAGCAGCCCGATGCCCTTGCCCAGCAGCCAGTCGAGCACGCGGGCCGGAATGAGGCGCGGCACTATCCAGCTGCGCAGCACGTCTGGCGCGATGGTGTAGCGCAGGCGCGGGCGGGGCGTTTCCAGAATGCTTACCAGCCGCCCGGCCACGTACTCGGGGCTGAGTCCTTTGTCGCGGGTTTGGTTCACGTAGCCGGCAAAGCGCTGGGCCGCGGCGTAGTAGGGCGTGTCGCGGTAGGGCTCCAGGTCGATGCCCTTATCCCAGATGGGCGTTTTGGTTACGCCCAGCCCGATAAGCACCATGCCCACGCCGAACAGCTGCAGCTCGCGGCGCCACGTGGCCGTGAGGCCTTCCAGCGCGAATTTGGTGCCCACATAGGCGCCCATAAAAGGAGAAGCTACCTGCCCGCTCACCGAGCCAATGTTGATGACGCGGCCGGGGCGGCCCCGGAAATCGGGCCGGGCCCCGAGCAGCGGCAGAAACGCCTGCGTTACCTGCACCAGGCCCAGCACGTTCACCTCGAAATGCTGCCGCACTACATCGATGGGCTGGTAAAGCAGCGGGCCGCCCACGGCAATGCCGGCGTTGTTGATGAGCCCGCGCAGGGGCTCGCCGGCCGCCTGGCGCGCTACCTCGGCCGCAGCCTGGGCTACGGCGGGCGCATCGGTCACGTCGAAAACCAGCGGCACGACGTTTTCGCCTAGCTCAACTTGCAGGCGGGCGGCATCGGCGGGGTGCGCACGCTGCCAAACACGCGGTAGCCGCGGCCCACAAAAGCGCGGGCCGTGGCCAGCCCCAGGCCACTCGATACGCCCGTGATTACCAGGGCCGGAAGAGAAGGATTCATGGCCGGAAGGTAGCCCAATTTTGGCAACGGCGGGGTGGCTGGCAGATGCGGCTATTTGCTGGCGGCCGGGGCTTCCAGCTCGGTCAGGGCCAGCTCAATTTCGGGCTGCAGCTGGCTGAGCTTGGCGTGCGCCAATTCCTGCAGCAAATGGCGCTTGGCCAGTTTTTCGGCCACGAGGTAGCCGATGTAGTATCCCGAGCGGGCGGGCGTTGCGGCTTTTTCATCGTAGCCGCCCATGAAGTAGCGGGTGTAGTCGTCTTTGGACTCGGAGGTCAGCACGGCGTGCAGCTCGCGGGCGTAGCGGGGCAGGTCGGCCTGGGTGCGCTCGGGGGTGTTGCGCGGCAGCCCAAACAGGGCCACACCCGCTGCCTTGGGGTTGAGGGCGTGGGCGACGTAAGTGGCCAGCCCCTCGCGCCACAGGTAGCCCACGATGTTGCTGCCGTCTTCCAGAAACTGGGAGTGGTAGATGTGGAACAGCTCGTGGTCGAAGAAGGGCTCGGGGTCGGCGTCGTTGCCGTACACATAGGCCATCATGTCGAGCCCAAACAGCAGCGCTTCCTGGCCCTGCACCGAGCGGGTGGCCCCGTCGAAGCCGCCGAGCGAGTACATAAAGTAGATGCGGCCGGTGTAGTTCAGGTCCGGAAAGGTTTGGCGGAAGCGGCTTTCGTAGCGTGGCAGGTCTTTGCCGATTTGCTTGGACAAGCGCTCCACAATGGCCATCTTGGGCTGCACCATGCCCTGCACCATGCGGTAGCGGGTGGGCAGGGCTTCGGCAAGGGCTTGGGCGACGGGCCACCGCCCAGCACGTCGTTGTTGTACACTTCGGGGTGCGGGTCGGCCACCAGCTTCTTGAACAGTTGCGCCTGCGTGGCTTCGTCCTTGCCTTTGGCCTGGGCCCAGAATTTCCAGAAGGTAGGCATCAGGTCGATTACCGTATAGGTGGGCGCTGCTGGCGCCGTGGCGATGGTGGCCGGCACGGCCTGGGACGCCTGCGGCGGAACCGTGGGCTCACCAAACCCCAACAGGAACAAGCAGCTGCTGACCAACGAACAGCCAATAGAACCGGCCAAAATCATGAAATTCATAGCGTAAGGGTGAGAATTAAGGCGCCAAATTTATTATTTGTGGCCTACTTCACCAAACTCCTGGGCTCTTGGGCACTAGGACCGTTGGAGCAGTTTCGGATTGCATGAACAGTAGCACGGCCGTACGCCGATTCCAAAACGGCTATCATGTTGTCAATTCGACATTCTGATTGCCGGCTATTCTGCAAGTGCCTTTATTTTTAGAGTGACTTTAGCGCCGCCAGTTCTGCCTCTGGAGGCGGCGGCCGTATCTTCCGTAGCACTAGGCCTAACGTAAATCAGCTCAATTTCGCCCCCTATGCTCGACCTCGTCATTGATGCCCGCCCCGCTTCCCTGGCCCCCGGCTTCGCGGTGAAGCGGATACTGCCGTACCGGCTGCGGCGCATGCTGGGGCCGTTCATTTTTATGGACCACGCCGGGCCCGTGCACGTGGCGCCCGAGCAGCTGCACAGCCTCGACGTGCTGCCCCACCCGCACATTGGCCTGAGCACCGTCAGCTACCTGTTTGGCGGGCAGGTCACGCACCGCGACAGCCTGGGCGTGGAGCAGATTATCCGGCCGGGCGAAGTCAACTGGATGACGGCGGGCCGCGGCATTGCCCACTCCGAGCGGTTTGAGGACCCGGGCGCGCTGGCGGGCGGCGCCCTGGAGATGATTCAGACCTGGGTGGCCCTGCCCGAAGCCGCCGAAGAGCAAGCCCCCGCCTTCGCCAACTACCAGCCGCAGGAACTGCCCATCTTCACCGATACCGGCGTATGGATGCGCCTGATTGCCGGCGACGCCTTCGGCCTGCGCAACGACGTCAAAACGCACTCGCCCCTGTTTTACCTGCACGTGGTACTGCAAACCGGCGCCCGCTTCGGCCTGCCCCGCGGCTACCCCGAGCGCGGCGCCTATGTGGCCAAAGGCCGCGTGGAAGTGAACGGCCAAACCTATACCCCGGGCCAGCTGCTGGTCTTTACGCCCGGCCTCGACCCCGTGCTGGTGGCCCTGGAGCCCAGCACGCTCATGCTGCTGGGCGGCGAGCCGCTGGGCGAGCGGTTTATCTGGTGGAATTTTGTGTCATCGCGCCGCGAGCGAATTGAGCAGGCCAAAGCCGACTGGCAAGCCGGCCGCATTGCCCTGCCGCCGAACGACAACGCCGAGTTTGTGCCGCTGCCCGAGGACAAGTCGCGGCCGGCCGGCTCATCGCCGGCGCCCCAGGCACTGTCGTAAGTACTGAATGACGTTGAATGGATGTAGAGATGCAATATTTTGCGTCTCGTCGTTCGCGCCAGCCGCGCAATTCAAACGTTGCCGTTCAACGACGAGACGCAAAATATTGCGTCTCTACAACAGCAATTCCGCTGCCACCGCAACAAGGGCATTGGGCACTACCGGGGTATCTTTATATGAATTTCTGATAACCGGCTGCCCCCACCCAGCGCTTTGCTTGCCCCATGAAACACCTCTTCCTTCTTGCCTGCTTAACGCTGACCTTTTTCGGGCAGGCGACGCCCCTCACCTTCCGGGTTGATATGACCGGGCAGACCGTGGGCGCGGGCGGGGTGCACGTGGCGGGCAACTTCCAGGCGGCCGCGGGCTTTGCCGGCGACTGGAACCCGGCCACCACCGCCCTCCTCGACCCCGATAACGACAAGGTGTACGAAGCCACGGTGAACGTGCCGGCAGGCTTGTACCTCTACAAATTCGTGAACGGCAACAGCTGGGCCGGGGCCGAGGTGCCCGCCGCCGCTGCGGCGTAACTGACGGCGGCGGCAACGTCAACCGCCAGCTCAGCCTGGGCGCCACCGCCCTGCGCCTACCCAGCGTGGGCTTTGGCGACTGCAACACCCAGGTGCGGCTGGCCGTGAACATGCAGGGCCAAACCGTGGCGCGAACGGGAGTGCACGTGGTGGGCAACTTCCAGGCCCTGGCCGGCTACGGCACCAACGGCGATGCCACCGCCATTGAGCTGCGCGACGACAACAGCGACGGCACCTACGAAGTGCAGCTGTCGCTGCCCGCACCCGGCCGCTTCCAGTACCGGTTTGTGAACGGCAACACCCTGGCCGGCGCCGAGACCGTGCCCGCCGCCTGCGGCACCGACGACGGCACCGGCACCCTGACCCGGGTACTGGACGCTACGGCGGCCGTAAACGCGCCGGCCGCCGCGTGCTTTGGCTCCTGCCAGAGCTGCGGCACGGCGCCCATCACCAACTATAGCACCTTCTGGTGGAACGACGCCGTGTTTTACGAAGTATTCGTGCGCAGCTTCTACGACAGCAACGGCGACGGAAAAGGCGACTTCGCGGGCCTGACCGCCAAGCTCGACTACCTGAACGACGGCAACCCCGCTACCACTACCGACCTGGGCGTGACGGCCCTGTGGCTGATGCCCATGATGGAGTCGCCGAGCTACCACGGCTACGACGTGACCAACTACAAAGCCACCGAGCCCGACTACGGCACCATGGCCGAATTTGAGGCGTTTCTGGCCGCCGCCCACTCCCGGGGCATCAAGGTCATTATCGACTTGGTGCTCAACCACGCCTCGAGCCAGCACCCGTGGTTTACGCAGGCGGCCAGCAGCGCCACCAGCCCCTACCGCGACTGGTTTCTGTGGTCGGCTACCCAGCCCACCTACAAGGGGCCGTGGGGCCAGACGGTGTGGCACCCGCGCAACGGCAGCTACTACTACGGCATTTTCTGGGACGGCATGCCCGACCTGAACTGGCGCAACCCGCAGCTCAAGGCTACCATGTGGGACGCCTCCCGCTTCTGGCTCCAGAAAGGCGTGGACGGCTACCGGCTCGACGCGGTGAAGTACCTGGTGGAAACCGGCACCACGCTGGAAGACACGCCGGAAACCTTCAGCATTCTCGAGGAATTTCATGACTCCGTGAAGCGCGTCAACCCCAACGCCTTCACGGTGGGCGAGGCCTGGTCGGTTACGCCCAAGGTGCGGCCCTACGTGGTGAACGACCGGCTGGACGTGTGCTTTGAGTTCGATTTGGCCACGGCCATCATCAACGCCACCAACTCCGGCAACCCCGCGGGCCTGCGCACCCAGCTCAATTTGGTAGACGCCACTTACCCCAAGCTGCAGTACGCCACCTTCCTCACCAACCACGACCAGGACCGGGTGATGGGCGCCCTCGGCGGCAACCAGGCCCTGATGAAGCAGGCCGCCGCCCTGTACCTAACTATGCCCGGCGTACCCTTCCTGTACTACGGCGAGGAAGTGGGCATGCTGGGCGCGGGCCCCGACGAAGACAAGCGCAAGCCCATGCAGTGGACGGCCGGCACCAACGCGGGCTTCAGCACCGGCTCGCCGTGGCGGGGCCTCAATTCCAACTACGCCCAGTTCAACGTGGCCACCCAGCAGGCTGACCCGGCCTCGCTGCTCAACCACTACAAAAAACTCATTGGGCTGCGCACCGGGCAGGAAGTACTACGCAAAGGCTACCTGCTGCCCCTCACGGCGGCCACCAGCAGCCTGCTCAGCTACGCCCGGGTATACAAGCAGGAGGCCGTGGTGGTGGTGTCCAACTTTGCCAATACGGCCGTGAGCGCGGCGTCGGTGTCGCTGGCGGTGTCGTCGCTGCCCGCGGGCACCTACCAGGCCACCGACCTGTACACGGGCCAGGCCGCGGGCTCGGTTACCGTCGATGCGCAGGGCGGCTTCAGCAGCTGGAGTACGGCGCTGCCCGCCCTGGCCGCCCACCAAACATGGCTGCTCCGCCTCACACTGGCCCAGCCCACCGCCACGGCCAACGCCAAAAAGGTTTTTGCACTACAGCTGTACCCCAACCCGACCACCAGCCTGGTGCATGTGGAGCTGCCCGCCTCGGCCGCCACGCAAAGCAAGCTCACGGTGTACGACCTGCTGGGCCGGGTGCGGAGCACGTACCGCGTAGCCGGCCGCACGCACACCCTGGACACCAGTTCCTGGGGCAACGGCACGTACTTCGTGAAAGTCGAGTCCGGCAAAGCCGTTTCTACGCAGCGGCTGGTGGTGGCGCACTAGCCGAGCTGCCGGATTCTTCTGTTGAGCCAGCCTCCGGCGTGTACACCAGCACGTGCGCCGGAGGCAGGTTCAGCAGCACGTGGGTTTGGCTTTCCAGCCTGAAAAACCGCTCGAACAGCTTGGTATTCTGCAGCGAGTACTGAAACAGGATGAGCTTGCCGTCGGGCGGCAGCACGTCGCGGGTGTGCTCCAGAATGCGGTAGTCCAGGCGCAGCGGCAGCGAGGTAAAGGGTAGCCCGCACACCACGTATTCGGCCTGCGGGGCGTTGATTTCCTGCAGGTACTCCCCAGTTTTATCGGCGGAGCCCAGCACCACGTGCACGTTGGGCTGGCCCGCGTACCGCTCCTTCAGGAGCTTACAAAACTCCTCGTTTAGCTCCACTAGCAGCACCACCGTCTCGGCCCGGCGCCGCTGAATGATGACGTCGGTGAAAACGCCCGTGCCCGGCCCATACTCCACAATGCACTGGGCCGTGGCGAAGTCGATGGGCTCCATCACCTTATCGGTAAGCTCCTGGGAGCTAGGCACCAGCGAGCCCACCATGGCCGGGTTGCGAAAAACTCTTTGACGAAAGGATGCAGCATACAAGCAGTGGGGCCGGAGTGGCCAAGCCTGGGAAGTCTGCTTGTACGGCGGCCGTTTCTTCGGGTAAACACCGGGGCAGCTCAGCGGCCCGCTTTTCAGCTCAATTTCTTGCCCGGCGCAATCCTTCGGCTCCTAAGGGGCACCCGAAACCAAGGCGGAAAACCTGAACCATTCAGCGGGCTTTTTACTGCTGAGACTGAAAACGATAAGCTCGATACAATATCATTATGTTTAACTTTTGTTAGACTTTTTTAAACAAAAAATTTTCCTGGACCGTAAGCTAGCCCACCCCTTTCCAATTAGTGCTCCTACCAGAGCAGTTAGCTTATCCAGTATATGGTTGATTTAAAAGAACCTACCGAAGTCAAAGAATACTTTGACTACATCGCCAGGAAAGATTTTCCCTGTGTGGCTGCCAAGACCGCGCTCACCTGGAAGCAGCTTGATTGCTTAGTCGTTGACCATCTGGCTTGCCCCAAAGACGACGCGGAGATTCTGGACTTTATCTACGGCTTTGTGGAGAAATACCGGCAGTCGGAAAAGCTCTACCACAGCGCGGCCGTCATTTTCCGCGGGCCCACCCAGCCCAACGAGGCGCTGTTTGAGGAGCTGTTCTGGCAGCGGCTGCAGTCGCTGGCCAACCTCGACGCCCGAAAGTTCGGTTACGACCCGCGCGTGGTGGCCGACCCTACTTCGCCCGAATTCAGCTTCAGTTTGAAGGAAGAGGCCTTTTTTGTGGTGGGCCTGCACCCGGGCAGCGGCCGCGCGGCGCGGCAGTTCCAGTACCCCACGCTGGTGTTTAACCCACACGCCCAGTTCGAGCAAATCCGGACGAACGGCCGCTTCGACCACCTGCGCGACACCATCCGGACCCGCGACGTGGCCTACTCCGGCTCGGTAAACCCGATGCTGCAGAACTACGGTGCCGCTTCCGAAGTATACCAGTACACCGGCAAAGCCTACGACGATGCCTGGCAATGCCCTTTCCTCAGCCCCCATGCCCGAGCCTCAGCTAATACCGCCGCGTAGCGGCACCGCTTTCCTTCTTCGCCGGGGCCAGCGCCTGAAAATAACCGACCCGCAGGGCGAACAAGTATCGGACTTTGTGTGCTTTAACCTGCATGATACGGCCGAGTACCTGTCGTCGGGCCGCACCATCGACTACGCCGAAACCATCTTCCTCACCGCCGGCCACCCGTTCTACTCCAACCGGAGCAACGTGATGTTTGAGATGGTGGAAGACACCGTGGGCCGGCACGACTTCCTGCTCACGCCCTGCAGCGCCGACACGTTTCGCATCATCTATGGGCACGAGCACCCGCACCGCGGCTGCTTCGGCAACCTGAGCGAGGCCCTGGCCCCGCACGGCATCACCCCCGACCAGATTCCGATTTGCTTCAACATCTTCATGCACGTGACCGTGGACGGCGACACGGGCAAGGTGGGCGTGCTGCCACCCAAAAGCCGCGCCGGCGACTACGTAATACTCGAAGCCAAAATGGACCTGATTGTGGGCATGACGGCCTGCTCGGCCGAGATGTCGAACAACTACGCCTTCAAGCCCATCGTGTACGAAATATTGGGCTAAAATGCAGGATACCAGCATTAACAATTAACCGTCATGCCGAGCGCAGCCGAGGCATCTCGCTCGCGCCGCCTGTCATGCTGAGCCTGCGAAGCATCTTATCACAGTGGAACGATTAGTTCTTACCTGATAAGATGCTTCGCAGGCTTAGCATGACAGACGATTGAGTTACTACCACACGCGAGATGCTTCGGCTTCGCTCGGCATGACGGGCAGTAGTTTAAAAACGCTCTGCATAACACGTTCTTCAGGGCCCGGAGCCTTTTGCCAACGCCAGCCGTTCTTGCAGCATGGAATATTTTGTGAAGCCGGGGTCGGTGGTGCGCGCCATTTGGGGCAAGGCCGATACCGTGCTGTTCATTTTTGCGGGTGCGGCGGCCGAGTTTGCCCTCAACAAGGCCGTGGACTGGCTTTACTTCACCGGCCGCCTGCCCGCCGACCCATTGGCCCGCTTGTTTTCGACGGTGGAGTACGCCCGCCGCATCGTGTACTCCAGCCAGGCCGGGGCCGAGCGCGCCATCGATTCAATTGCCGCCATTCACGGGGCCGTGGAAGCCAAGCGCGGCATGGCCATTCCCGACTGGGCCTACCGCGACGTGCTGTTCCTGCTCATCGACTATTCCATCCGCGCTTTCGAGACGCTGGAGCGCCCGCTCACCCCGGCAGAAAAAGAGGAAATCTTCGACGTGTTTGCCCGCGTGGGCCGGCGTATGGGCGTCAGGGAAGTGCCGGCCACCTATGCCGAATGGCTGCCCGTGCGCCAGCAGCACCTGGCCGCCGACCTGGAATACAGCCGCTTCACCGCCGACCTGTACCAACAATACCGCAAGCACCTGGGCCCGTTCCGCTACTGGCTGCTGCGCCACGCCCAGCGCCTGGTGGTACCCGGCACCGTGCGCGAATTGCTGCAGCTGGGCACTACCTCTTGGGTGCGGCCCATCCTGCCGGTGTACCGCCGTACCCAGCAGGCGGCGCTGGGGCGCTGGATGAAAGCCGCCATTTTGCCACCGACTTACCGGGCCCAAATTGAGGCACTGGACGCTGTGCCTGACAGCACGCTGGCGTATTAACCTAAAAAGCCTGCCGACCCATTGGGGCCGGCAGGCTTTTCAGCTCAACTCGGTTGGGTTAGTTGTTCTGGTACGGCGTCACGCCCATATTCTGGAACATGAAGCTCCACTTGTCTGCCTGCTCGCTGATGACCTGGGCCGTGGAGCGGCCTGCGCCGTGGCCAGCTTTGGTTTCAACGCGGATGAGTACCGGCGCCGGGCCCTTCTGCGATTCCTGCAGCTTGGACGCGAACTTGAAAGAGTGCGCGGGTACCACACGGTCGTCGTGGTCGGCGGTGGTGACCAGGGTGGCGGGGTAGCTGGCGGGCTTCAGTGCGTGGTAGGGCGAGTACTTGTAGAGGTAGTCAAACATCTCCTTGGAGTCCTGGGCCGTGCCGTAATCGTATGACCAGCCGGCACCGGCTGTGAACTGGTTATAGCGCAGCATGTCCATCACGCCCACGGCCGGGAAAGCTACTTTGAACAGCTCGGGGCGCTGGGCCATGGTGGCGCCCACCAGCAGGCCGCCGTTGGAAGCGCCCGAGATGGCGAGGTAGTCTTTCGAGGTGTAGTTGTTCTTCACCAGGTATTCGGCCGCGGCAATGTAGTCGTCGAACACGTTCTGCTTCTGGAGCTTGGTGCCAGCCAGGTGCCACTTCTCGCCGTACTCGCCGCCGCCCCGGATGTTGGGCACGGCGTAGATGCCGCCGTTCTCGAGCAGCACAATGTTGGAGGTGCTGAAGCCGGGCGTGGTGCTGGAGTTGAAGCCGCCGTAGGCGTAAAGCAGCGTGGGGTTTTTGCCGTTCATCACCGTGCCTTTCTTATAGGTGATAATCATCGGGATACGGGTGCCGTCCTTGGAGTTGTAAAACACCTGCTTCGACTCGTACTTGGTGGGGTCAAACTGCACGCCGGCCTTCTTCCACACCGTCGATTTGCCGGTGGCGATGTCGTACTTGAAGATGGTGGGCGGGTAGATGTAGGACGTGAAGGTGTAGTAGGTTTGCTTTTCCTCTTTCTTGGCACTGAAGCCGCCGGCCGAGCCCACCGAGGGCAGGGCAATGCTCCGCTCCTTCTTGCCGTTCATGTCGTACTGCTCAATCAGCGACGTAGCGTCTTTCAGGTAGTTGGCGAAGATTTTGCCGCCGGCGGTGGTGGCGCGCAGCACGTTCTTGGTTTCCGGAATCAGGTCTTTCCAGTTGGCGGGCTTGGGGTTGCTTGCGTCCACGGTCACCACCTTGCCGTTGGGTGCGTTCAGGTTGGTTTCGATGTAGAGCTTGCTGCCCACGTTGTCGAGCACGCTCACTTCGTTCTTCTCATTATCAACCACCTGCACAATGGGGCTGCCCGCCTTGCTCAGGTCCTGAATGTAGAGCTCGTTGCCGGTGGTGGTGTTGGCGCCGCTGATGACCAGGAAACGCTCGTCCTCGGTCACGGAGCCGTTGATGTAGCGGCGGGGCGTTTTCTCGCCGCCAAACACCATCTTATCGGCCGTTTGCGGCGTGCCCAGCTTGTGGTAATACAGCTTATGAATCTGGGTTTTGCCGGCCAGGCTGGCTGCCGGTTTTGGGCTTGTCGTAGCTGCTGTAGTAGAAGCCGTCGTTGCCCTTCCAGGCCAGGCCCGAGAACTTCACGTCCTTAAGCGTGTCGCCCACGATGGACTTGTCCGAGGTTTTCAGCACAATCACCTTGCGCCAGTCGGAGCCGCCTTCCGAAATCTGGTAAGCAGCCAGGCTGCCGTCTTTGGTGAAGTTGATGCCGGCCAGCGAGGTGGTGCCGTCTTTCGAGAAACTGTTGGGGTCGAGGAATACCTCCGGGGTGCCCGTGGCGCCCTGCTGCCGGTACAGCACCGACTGGCTCTGCAGGCCGGTATTCTTCGTGAAATACATGTACTTGCCTTCCTTGAAGGGGGCGGTGTACTTCTCGTAGTTCCACAGCGTTTCGAGGCGCTTGCGGATGGCGTCGCGGAAAGGAATCTGGGCCAGGTAAGCCTGGGTCACCTTGTTTTCTTCCTGCACCCAGGACTTGGTGTCGGCGGCCTGGTCGTTTTCCAGCCAGCGGAACGGGTCGGCCACCTTGGTCCCGAAGTAGGTGGTCACGGTGTCGACCTTTTTCGTCTGCGGATACGGCAGGGTCTTGATGGGGGCCTGGGCGTAAGCGTGCGAGCCTAGCAGCACAGCGGCCAACGATGCATAAATGCTTCTCATAAGTACGATTTGGTGGGATTTGAGAATGGCGCAAAACCGGAGTCGAACGCGCCCCGGCAATCTAGCAACCGACAACCCGACTTTCCAAGCCGTTGTTCCGCAGCCGATTGGCGGTGGCAAGGTACGGAGCGCCGGCGATGCGACCCGCAGCGCGAGCGTAAAGCCACACCGGCCCAAGGAGCCAGAAAGATAGCGGGGCGGCCACACCGGGCCAGCAGCCAGCTTATGGCAGCGTAATTTCACCCCGAAAACCGGGAGCGGCCGGCCTGCTTCCCTCCTACCCAAGCCCCCTTCTGCGTGCTGAAGCGACACTGGCATTACCTGCTGCTCCTGTTCCTGCTATTCGATTTCGGCTATTCGTTCTGGCACTACATGCAGTTTGCGCTCGACGGCGACCTCGCGCCCGTGGTGTGGCCCAGCGAGGGGTTTAGCCACGTGCTGCGCGACCCGTTTGGCTTGCGGGTGCTGCTGCACAACGACCGGTACCCGGCACCCAACCGCTTTTTCGCGCACTTCTTTCTGTTTGAGTACTTCCGGCACGTACCGCTGTGGCTGCAGCACCTGCTGAGCCCGCTCGATAGCCTGTACGCGGCCTGCGCCCTGGTAAAAATCACCGCCCACGCCCTGATAGTGTACGCACTGGCCGTGGCCGTGAGCAACCGCACCCACGTGCTGCACGAACACTTCCTGCTGGCGGCGGTGCTGGTCTCGCCCCTGCTTCAAACCTCGGGCTTCAACTACCAGATGGGCGTGGTGGATTGGTCGATAACCTACACGGCGTTTTACGCGCTGCCCCTGGCGCTGCTGCTGCTGTTTTTTCTGCCGTTTTTTCGGGCGGCGGTGCACGGCACGCCGTTGCGGGTGTCGTGGTGGGGCTACGCCGGGCTCGTTGGGCTGGCGTTAATAGTGTCTTTCAGCAGCCCCACCATTCCGGGCACGGCCCTGGTGGTGTGCCCCGCCGTGCTGCTGGTGGGCTGGTACCGGCGCTTTGCCGCACGCTCCGGCCAGCCGTGGCTGCTCCGGGCCAGCCGGGCCCTGGGCGACATTCCTCGTCCCGTGCTCATCCTGTTCGGGCTGCTCAGTGCGCTGAGTTTGTATTCCCTGTTTATTGGGCTGAACAACTCGGAGAACCTGTGGACCAACCTGCCCCTGGCCCAACGCTACGCGCGGCTGCCGCTGGGCGTCTACTACCAGTTCACCTCCCAGTTCCTGACCGATGAGCCCCTGACCGGCGTGGGCTTGCCGCTGCTGCTGGCCATGCTGTTGGTCAATGCCTTCTTGCTGGGCCGGCAACAGCGCACGCCATTGGGCACCCACACCCTGGCCGTGCTCAAGCTCCTGGCGCTGTTTGCCCTGATTTACCTTTTGCTGCTGCCCCTGGGCGGGTACCGCTCGTACCGCGAGTTCATCGTGCGGCGCGACACCATCCTACCCATCACCATCGGCATGATAGCAGCGTTCGCCCTGTCGGCGTTTTACCTGCTTACGCACCTGCCCAAGCCTTCGCGGTGGCAGTACGCGACGGCGGTAGCGGCATTCCTGGCGGTGTTTACCCTGGCCGACCAGTTCCAGCCCAACAAGTCCAATGCCTGCGAGCGGGCTTTGTTTACCACGCTGGCGCAGTCGCCCGCGCCCATTGTGCGGCTGCCCGCCACCTGCACCATGATGGACTGGCAACCCCTCACCGACTACCGCAAGTCCGAACTCAACGGCCAGATGCTGCAGTACTGGGGCATTACCAAGACGCCCAAGCGCTACTACCAGCAGTAGTTGAGCTGTTATTGAGCTGCGCTCACCCGCCAGATTCTATCGGCGGCATCGTCGGCCACCAGCAGGGAGCCGTCGGGCAGGGTGGCCACGCCCACGGGCCGGCCGTAGGCATCCCCAGAATCGCCCCCGACCAGAAAGCCGGTCAGAAAATCCTCGGGCGGGCCGCTGGGCTTGCCATCGGCAAAGGGCACGAATACCACTTTGTAGCCGGAGAATTGCGAGCGGTTCCAGGAGCCGTGCTGGCCGATGAAGGCGCCGCCGTGGTACCTGGCGGGAAAGGCTTTTTGTCATAAAACGCCAGTCCCAGCGAGGCCGTGTGCGCCCCCAGCGGCACCTCGGGCACGAGGGTTTTCTTTACTAAATCGGGCCGCTCGCCTTTACGCCGGGGGTCGGCGTTGGGGCCGAAGTAGGCGTAGGGCCAGCCGTAGAAACCGCCTTCGCGCACGCTGGTGAGGTAGTCGGGCACCAGGCTCGTCGCCGAGTTCGTCGCGCTCGTTCACGGCGGTCCAGAGCGTGGTGGTGCCGGGAGCCCAGCCCAGGCCCACGGGGTTGCGCAGGCCGCTGGCGTAGATTTTCTCACCGCTACCGTCGGGATTGATTTGCAGGATGTTGGCCCGGCGCGCTTCCTCGGCCGCGCCGTGCTCCATCACGTTGCTGGCCGAGCCCACCGTCACGTAAATCTTGCTGCCGTCGGGGCTGGCCAGCAGGTTGCGGGTCCAGTGGTTGTTGTAGCCGCCCTTGGGCAGCTTAAGAATCTGCTGGCCTGGGCCCGTGATGGTGGTAGCACCCGCCTGGTACGGAAAGCGCAGTACGCCGTCGGTATTAGCTACGTAGAAGTAATTGCCCAGCACCAGCATGCCCAGCGGCTGGTTGAGGTTGGCCAGAAAGGTGGTGCGCACGTCGGGGCGGCCGTCCTGGTTGGTGTCGCGAAACAGGGTGATGCGGTTGGCGCTGCTGGGCCGCAACGACCGGGACTTGTCCAGCTTCAGTTTGGCCGCAATTTTTAGCGGCGTCGAGGCCGGCACCGTGCTCGACTCGGCCACCAGCACATCGCCGTTGGGCGCCACATAAATCCAGCGGGGGCTTTGCAGCTGGCCTGCGTACCCGGCCACCGCGAAGCCGGCCGGCGCCGTGGGCGTTTTGCCCACCGGCCACGGCACAATGTTGACCCGGTTCGACACCGACTTGCTGCTGTAGGGCGCCGGCAAATCGACGGCGAGGGCGGCGGGCGTAGCCAACCGTTGGGCTGGTGTGGTGGCGGCCGCCTCCTGTTTTTCTTGTTTACTCGGGCCGCTGCAGGCCCCCAGCAGCCCAAGGCCAGCCAGCAGCAAAGTGGGTTTATTCAACATTCGGGGTGGGTATAGCGAAGCGGCGTTGCTGGCCTCATAAGCAGGCCAGTAACAGAAGTTAGTACTTCTATCCAACGAATTGGGTTGCCGGGACCAGCCCAACGGTAGCAGCTAATCAGCCAAAAGCCCCTGCCCGCGCAGCCAATCAAAAATCAGCTGGTCTACGGCCGATACTTCGGGACGATGCCGGTAGTTGAGCCATACTACCTCTTCGATTTCGGCGGCGGGCTGCAGGGTTCCGGTGTAGCGGGCGCGGTAGCAGGTCATGCGCACCAGCACACCATCGGGGTGCCCGTGGGCGGGGGCCTCAAAGGTGCCGGCGTACTCCAGGCTGTCCGAGTCAAGGGCCACGGTCAGTTCCTCCCTGATTTCGCGCAGCAAAGTTTGCTGGTCGGTTTCGCCGGCCTCGCGCTTGCCGCCGGGGATGTAGTACCGGTCTTTGCCGCGGCTGCGGGTACTCAGCAGCGGCCGTCGTGCAGGTGCAGCCAGGCAATTTTGTCAATCATGAAGGGTTATAATGCAGTTCACGAAACTCATCTCCGAATGCGTTTTCTGAACGTTGATTTCGTGAACCAGTTTTTTGAACTCAAACTGAGCTGGTAGTCACTTCAGCAGCTCAATTACTGAGTAGTAGCCTGCGGTTTAAGAAAAGGAGCGGTTAATCATAGCGAAGCCAGACGTAGAGGATAATGGCAAAGTAGTTGAGCAGGGCCCATACCACAGCAAACGTTCGGTCTCGGACTTGTTGACGGCTCCGGGAGGTGGCAAACCGTTTCACGATAGATACATAGCGTTCTTGGCGGATAAAATAATAGTAGTACCCGAGTAGCAGGAGGGCGCATCCCCCTGCCGCAACCGCTGGATTGGGAATGAGGCGAAAAAAGTAGCCCGAGGCGAAGAGCAGCGTGAGCAAGAAGCAAAAGTTGCTACTGCCCATGATAACCACGGCCTTCACTTCGGGGAAGTCGTCTCTCCTCAGCCAGCCGAAGAGCAGATAGTGGCAATAAAAGATGTAATCAAAGAAATGCATCCGGCGTTGTTAGTGGTCGTGAAAGTACCGTTGCGGTGCTCAGTGAAACGGTGGTTCCAGCAAGGGCGGGTAATAGCTCCCTTACTAAGTCTATTCCACTAGTATCACGGTATTGGCTTCGGACTTCCTCAGGTTGTAAAACGTTTCATTGTTTACTTTTCTCGCCATTGTGTGGCCCGAAATACGAGGCTGTGGTGGCGCGTATTTATAATTAATGATGATGCCGCCGTTTTCACACGTCGCCACACATTCATAAACCGCGTCGAAGCCGTTCATCTGGGGTAAGAGGAAGCAATCCTGCGTAGGGATTTCCTCCGTGTGATAATTGCCGGGAACAAATGCGGCACTCCTATCAAATACAGCAGAGCGCATTACTAGGGTAATTTCCCCTTCACACCCCGGTACCTTGTAGACGGTAAAAGTGTATTCGGTTCGGAATAGATACCATAAAATACCCGCCGCGCCTATGAGCGGAAATAGGTACACCGACTTTCTGAGAGGAAGCATTGCGGGGGAGCGCGGAACAAATTGCGGCCGCAAGTTGGCGAAAGACCTCTGGTCGTTCAGCGAAACGGTCGAAATCGCGGCCGAAGCGGTTTCGCAGCCGAAGTGGTTGTTTTACCAGTGGCTGTCTGCTTCGTATCCGTTGATGGGGTCCGGAATTATCCGAATGTCCGCGTCGCGTAAGTAGGCAGGCCGTGGGACCTCTCGGGGAGCAAAGGCGGCGAGCGGTAAGCCCTGCTGGCGCAGGGCGCGGTATTCTGCTTCGCTGGGCCACCCGGCATACACAACGCGGTGCGAAAAAAACATGGCCTCCATTTCGGTACCGCCCGGGGCATTCACCACCACGTGCCCCATGGGCACCTCGTCGTCCAAGCGGCGGTAGGCCGCGGCCCATTTCAGCTTGATTTCCCGCTCGGCTTGGGCGGCGGGCGCGGCAAAGCGCCGGGTGTGGTGCCGGAGCAACGCGGTCGGCCGCAGGTCCACGCCCACCACGACGAGCAAGGCCACCCCTTCGAGCAGCAGCGCGGCCCGCCCGGTGGTGCGGCGCAGCCACGCCACGCCCTCGGCCCACGCCGCCGCAGCCAGGAAGAGCACGCACGAGGCGGCCACGTAGGTGTACGAGGGCATCTTGGTGGCCGCCGCGCTGAAAAAGCCAAACACCAGCACCCCGCTCCAGAGCAGCGGGCGCAATCGCCCGTCCGGAGCGCGCCTTCGGTACACCGCGACCAGGCCCACCCCGACGAGGACCACCACCCACTGATACTGGTACCAGAGGTTGTGCCCGACGTAAAAGTGCCACGGTTCGCCGTGCCCTTCCAACACGCGGGCGAAATGCTGGGCGGCGTACCGGGACTCGAAGGCGCTTTCCAAGGGAAACCGGCGGTGCGTGTACACGTGCCACGGCAGGGCGAGGAGCGCGGTCAGGCCCAGCGCGCCCAGCCCGCGCCGGACCTCTGCCCGGTGGTGGCGCGCCGGGGTGAGCAGCACGTCCCCCGCCCACACGGCGTACACCACCAGCCCCGGCAGCCACTTGCACAGCAGCGCCGCGCCCGCAAACATGCCGACGGCCGCCGCCCACACGTCCGCCCGTGCCCCGCCGCGCCGTTGTTCGGCATACGCCCACAGGCTGGCGCCGACGTAGGCCCCAAAGGCCACGTCAGCGTGGTCGACGCTTTGCCAGCCCGTGGTGAGTTCCAGGCGGTAGTAGGCAAAAGCGAAGAGCACCGCCAGGTGGTAGCCCACCGCCGGGGAAGCGGCCAACCGGCCCAGCCGGTACACCGGCCACACGAAGAGCGTCCCCAGCAGGGCACTGGGCAGGCGCACGGCGGCGGCGTTCACGCCCAGGGCCTTCAGGGACAGCGCCGTTTGCCACAGAAACAAGGGCTGCTTGTGCAGCCACACGTGGTTGCTGCCCCACGCCCGGTAATCGTAGGGCAACACGGGGGTAGCGCGCAGCACGGGACGCCACCAATCGGCCAGCAGATTTTTGGCGACCAAGGCATGAAATTGCTCGTCCCACGGGTGCAGGAAGGGGTCGCGGCCGATGAGCAGGAGCCGCACACTGCCCGCGGCGCCCATCAGCAACGCCACGGCCCCGTGGACGTGGGCACGGCGGTATGCGACCCAACTCGCGGCGGTAAATCCGGCGCACAGCCCCACCAGTATCCACGCCGTTAACGTCACGAATTCAAATTGAGTGGGCGAATCCTAAAATCTCGGGTTTACGAAAGCCCGTCAAAGGTAAACGTGCGCGCTGCCCAATGCGAAGTGGCGACTAAGCGTTAGGAGAAGTTCAAGAAAACGGTCGTGGCTGTTGCAGAAGTCTTCCAGGTGCATCCATTGCCCCGTTAGCCCTACCTCGGGTGCTCTAGAAAGCGTACGGCTGCGCCTCTTTCGCCGTACCCGCCTTCGTCAGCCCGCTTAAAACTTGCCGTTGGCGAGTTCTGCAACAGCCACGGTCGAATTTCTATCATAATAAGCCCAGCAATTAGCTCAACTATTCAAAAAGCCCGGCCTACAGCAAGTAGTACCGGGCCTTTCAACAAATTGAGCTAAAAAATACAATCAACCACGAACGTCGCTCGGCTTAGTTCGCCGGCTGGGGCGCGGGCGCCTTCACGTACTTCTCCAGCCACGCATTCGTTTCCCACAGCACGTGGAGCAGGTTTTCGCGGGCGGCGTAGCCGTGGGCTTCGGCGGGCAGCACTACGTAGCGGGCAGTAGCGCCCTGGCCCTTCAGGGCGGCGTAATACCGCTCGCTCTGAATGGGGTAGGTGCCGGTGTTGTTGTCGGCCTCGCCGTGAATGAGCAGAATGGGCGTCTTGATTTTATTGGCGTAGTTGAAAGGCGACATGGCGTTGTACACTTCCGGCGCCTCCCAGTAGTTGCGCTCTTCGCCCTGGAAGCCGTAGGGCGTGAGGGTGCGGTTGTAGGCACCGCTGCGGGCAATGCCGGCCTTGAACAAGTTGGAGTGAGTCAGCAGGTTGGCCGTCATGAAGGCGCCGTAGCTGTGGCCCATCACGCCCACGCGGGCCGGGTCGACCACGCCCATACGGGCGCCTTCGTCGATGGCCGCTTTGGCGCTGCTCACCGCCTGCTCGATGTAGGTATCGTTGGGGTCTTTGGTGCCCTCTCCTACAATCGGAACGCTGACATTTTCGAGTACGGCGTAGCCCTGGGTGACCCAAAACACCGGCGAGCCGCCACCTATCCGCGTAAAGGTGTAGGGGGAGCCAGTCACTTGCCCGGCCGTGCTTTTATCCTTGAATTCCAAGGGGTAAGCCGACATAAACGTAGGCAAGGGGCCGTCGCTCTTCTTGTAGTTCGGGGGCAGGTAAAGGTTGGCGGTGAGCTCCACGCCGTCGGCTCGCTTGTACTTGAGCACCTGCTTCTTGAAGCTGCCGCCGAACGCTGCGTAGGGGTTCGGGAATTTGGTAACGGCCGTGAGCTTGTCTTTCTTGGTGGCGTCGCGCAGGTAGTAGTTCGGCGATTGGGTGGGCGACTCGCGGCGGGTGAGCAGCTGGCGCTTCTTGCCGCTGGCGTCGATGATGGCCACCGGAACTTCGTACACGGGCGCTTGCGAGCGCCACCAGCGGGTGGTTTTCTTGCTGATTAAGTCCATCTCGTCCACAAAAGGCCGGTCGCCTTCGGGCGAGGCACCGTTGCCCAGCAGGTAAATGCTCTGGCCCTTGGCGCCACCGGTTAGCAGCACGTATTTGCCCTGGGCATTGCGGTGCTCATAGGGCGTGCCGGGGTCCTTGTACTTATCCTCCGACGAGCCATCGAACAGCACGGTGAGCGGGGCGGCCGGCTTGCTGGGGTTCAGCTGCCAGGTGGTCTGGTGGCGGTCGGCCCAACGGTAGCCATCCACCAGGGCCAGTTGGCCGTTGCCCCAGCTCAGGCCGCCAAAGCGCAGCGGCAGGGCCGCCAGCTCCTGGGGTGCCCCCGTAAACGGCGCCTCGATGGTGAACAGCTTGTCGCGGATGTCGGCTTTCGCTTTGGGGTTGCCGCCGTCCTGGGCTTCGACGTAGTAGATGGTGGCGGGCACATCGGCGCGCCACGCGTGGCCGCGCGGGCCGGTAGCCGCGGCATCATTGCCGATGGGCACGGCGTCGGCCAGGGGCAGGTCGGCCACGGTCTTCACCGGGGCGCCGCTGGCCAGGTCCAGCACGTCGATGCGCTGCGGAAACCGGCTGATGGGCAGCGTATAGGCATACGGCCGGTGGCGGGTGCGTACCAGCACGTACTTGCCATCGGGCGAGGGCGACGCGGTTTGAATCACGCCGGGCTGGCCCAGGGGTTGGGCTGCGCCGTCGGCCAGGCTCACCTTCACCAGCCTGCGAGGTGGCGTAGTAGTCGAACAGGCGCTCATCAGTGGGGCTTTTCAGCAAGTCCTGGTAGGTGGGAGCTGCGGTTTTTGCCGCCGCCGCTTTCCTGCACGGCCGGGCCGGTGGGTGCGGCATCGGCGGCGGGAGCGGCGCCCCGGCCCGCCGGCACGGTGCAGGCCAGAATGGTCTTGCTATCCGACACCCAGTCAAAGGAATTACCAAAGGCGTCGTTGAGGGGCGTGGCCAGCAGGCGGCGGGCGGTGGCGCCGGCCACGTCGGCCACCCACAGTTCCACGCGGCCGTCGGTACCGGAGCCGGGCGTGGTGAGGGCAAAGGCCATGGTTTTGTTGTCAGGCGACCAGCTCACGCTGCTGATGCGGGCCTGGGCCGGAAGGCCTTTCACGTCGATTTCGGCGCCGCTGGGCAAGGTCTTAAGCTTGATACCCACGGCGTAGCTCACGCGGCTCTGCCCGTTGGTGCGGGGGTTCATGCGCAGGCCGGCCAGGCGCAGCTCAGGTTGAGCCAGCTCGGCCACGGTGGGGAAGTCCTGCACCTGCAGCAGGGCCATGGTGCGGCCGTCCGACGACAGCGACACGCGCGGCGTAGGCGGCGCCAGCAGCAGGTCCTGAATGGCCTTGGGCGGGGTCTGGTACTGGAATTCCTGGGCCTGGCTCACCGCAACGGTGGCAAGCAGCAGGGTGGCGGAGAGAAGCAGTTTCTTCATACGCGGGGATGAAAATAAAAACAGAGCGGCAACGTGCTGAGTCCGAAAGGTAGCACTGATTGAAGAGGAAGCAGGTACAATTTTCAGGCACCGTTGCAGGGCCGGGCCAGGTGCCGTCGCAAACGGCTAATGGAAGCACAGACACTGCTTCGCAAGTGGCGTTGCAGCGGCGCTACCCTGAAAAAGCGGTTGGTTGCCCGCACAGACGCCGCCCACGCGGCCCAATCCTGCGTAAACGGCAGCCGCATCTACTTCTGCTTTCATGCCCAAGCCCACCTACTACATCGGTTGCTCCGGCTTTTCCTTTCGCGACTGGAAAGGCATCTTCTACCCCGAAGGGCTGCCGCCCCGCAAGTGGTTTGAATACTACTGCACCCAGTTCAATACACTGGAACTGAACGTGACGTTCTACCGCATGCCGGAGCTAAAAGCATTTGAAACCTGGTATTCCCAAAGCCCGGCCGATTTCCGATTTGCGGTGAAGGCCCCGCGGCAGGTCACGCACTACAAAAAATTCAACGCCGAAGCCCAGCCCATCCTGGCCAGTTTCTACGCCACCGTATCCGAAGGCCTAAAAGAGAAGCTGGGACCCGTACTGTTTCAGCTGCCGCCCAAAGCCGCCTACACCGAGGAGCTGATGGAACGCCTGCTCGGCAGCCTCGACCCTGCCTACCAAAACGTCGTCGAATTCCGCCACCCCAGGTGGGATGCCGAGGTGCAGCGCGAACTCACCAAACACCGCATCACCTTCGTGGGCCAGAGCTACCCGCCGCCCCTCGAGCCGCCCGACGAAGTAGTGGCTAATACCGATGTGGTGTACTACCGCTTTCACGGCGTACCCGAGCTGTACAAGTCGCCCTACAGCCCCGAATTCCTGGCGCACATTGCCGATGAAATCACGGCGGCCAAACACGTGAAGCAGGTGTACCTGTATTTCAATAACGGCATAGCCGCGGTGGGCGTGGAAAACGCACGGCAGATGCAGATGCTGCTTTCGATGCCCGCGTCAACGTAGGTTCTTATTTCCTCCGTTCGGGAATAACATGGCACAATTCCACATAGGCTGCTCGGGCTACCACTACCGCCACTGGCGCGGGGCGTTCTATCCCGAAAAATGCCCATGCGGCTGTGGTTTGACTACTACAGCCAGCACTTCCGCACGCTGGAGCTGAACGTGACGTTCTACCGCTTTCCGCAGCTGTCGTTTCTGGAAAACTGGTACCGGCAGAGTCCGCCAGACTTTCGGTTTGCGGTGAAAGCGCCCCACCATCACGCACTACAAGCAGTTCCACAACGTGCAGCAGCTGCTGGGCGACTTCTACGACACCACGGCGCGGGGGCTGCTCGAGAAGCTGGGGCCCATCCTGTTTCAGCTGCCGCCGCGCATGGCCTACGACCCCGACCGGCTGGCCCGCATCCTCGACTGCCTCGACCCTGCTTTTCTAAACGTGCTCGAATTCCGGCATCCCGCCTGGTGGCGGCCGGAAGTGTACGACGAGTTGAGCCAGCGCCAGGTGATTTTCTGCGGCCAGAGCCACCCCCAGCTACCCGATGCCGTGGTGGCCACTACGCCCGTGCTCTACTACCGTTTCCACGGCGTGCCCGACCTCTACCGCTCGCCTTACGATGAAGGCTTTCTGGGCCGCGTGGCAGACGAAATAAAAGCATCTGATGCCGTGCAGGAAGCCTACGTTTATTTCAATAACGACATCGATGCCTCAGCCATTGGCAACGCCCGGCAAATGCTGGCGATGGTGTAAGGAACTGGGCAAACCCAGCCAGCATCAGATACCAGCAGCTTGAGGCAATAGCTTACCTGCTCCACTTGTCATGCTGAGGCACGAAGCATCTTCCCACGGCTCAACGACTCGTGCTGGCCTGATAAGATGCTTCGCAGGCTCAGCATGACAGGCGGTTAGGAATAGTAGTGAGGTAATGATGCTTCGCCTTGCTCTGCATGACTTGCTGGGATGAATCGCACCAGCTTAAACGCAAAAAAGGCCCGCTCTCATCGAGCGGGCCTTTTTCTTACTTAGCGCTTCGGGTTACTTGCGCTTCACAGGGGCCTTTTTGGCCGGAGCCTTTTTAGCCGGGGCTTTCTTCTTCACCGAGGGAACACCAGCAGGGGTTTTCTGCAGTTCCGAGATGGTAGGCGCGGCGCCGTACTTGGTCTCGGCCGGGTTCGGGTCGCCGGTCAGGAAGGGGTCAAAGTCGACGCGACGGTTCTTGGCCTGGCCGGCTTTGGTCGTGTTAGGAGCAATCGGCTTGGTTTCGCCGTAGCCACGCGACTGAATGCGCTCGGCGGGTACACCCTGGCTGAGCATGTAGGTACGGGCCGAGGCGGCACGGTCGTACGAGAGGCGCAGGTTGTAAGCGTCGGCACCCACGTTGTCGGTGTGGCCGGCAATGCTCAAGCTGTAGTCGGGGTACTCGTTCATGATTTTCACCAGTTCCTGCAACTTGGGGTACGAGCTAGGCAACAGACGGGCCTTGTTGAACTCGAAGTTGATGTACTTGGTGGCTTCGTTGAGCACCTTTTTGGCTTCGGCCTTCATTTCGGGGCAGCCTTTGTTCGAGGCGGGACCGGCACGGTCGGGGCAACGGTCCTGGTAGTCGGGCACGCCGTCGCCGTCGGTATCAAGCGGGCAGCCGTTGGCGTCTACTTTCACACCAGCCGGGGTATCGGGGCACTTGTCGTTCTGGTCGATTACGCCGTCGTTGTCGGCATCAGGGCAGCCACCGAGTTCGGCTTTGCCGGGGGTGTCGGGGCACTTGTCGTCGGCGTCACGCACGCCATCCCCGTCGCGGTCGGGGCAGCCTTCCAGCGCGGCCAGGCCTTTCTCGTCGGGGCACTTGTCCTGGTAGTCGGGTACGCCGTCGCCGTCTTTATCGAGCGGGCAACCGTTGGGGTCCACGGCCACGCCAGCCGGCGTGCCGGGGCACTTGTCTTTTTTGTCGGATACGCCGTCCTTGTCTTCGTCCTTCATTTGGCCGAAGGCGAAGGTCAGGCCCGCGGTGTGCTGCAGGTAGCGGTCGTCGAAGGAGTCTTCGTCGCGGTTGGGCTCGCCGTCGATGTTGGCTCCGAGGGGAATGTGCTGCCCGGTCTGGATGAACAGGCCCACGCCTTCGCTCAGGCGGAAGTTGAGGCCGGCCGCGCCAAAGATGTCGAACAACATGTTGTTGCCTTCGACATTATTGCCGCGAATGGTGCCTTCCCGGCTGAGGTAAGTCAGGCCCGGAGCCACCAGCAGATAGGGCTGAATAACGGCGTCTTCTTTCAGAATCTTGCCGTTGTTGAGCTTCAGCTTCAGGGCCAGGTTGCCCGTGGCCAGGTTGGTGTTAAAGAAGTTGCGCGGGAACCCGGGCTGGCTGCCTTTCAGCTCCACGTAGCCCAGGTGCAGGCCCAGGTCCACGCCCGGCGACAGGTAGCGGTTGAGGTTAAAGCCCGGGCCGTAGTTGTTGCTGGTCCAGTCCCAGAAGTTGGAGCCGTAGTTGCCTTTGTATTCGTAGGCATTGCCGGTGAGGCTAATGGCCGTTTTTTTATCGGCAGTCTGGGCTTCGGCATGCGGGGCCGCCAAGCCAAGCATCGCCGCACCCAGCGCGAGGCCGCGCAGGAGTTGAGGTTTTAGGTGCATAAAAATGGGGTGTGAAAGAGGGCGTATGTCCGTCACCAGCTTTGCAGCCCGTGGCGAATGTTCTGCTATACCCCATTCATTCAAAAAAGTTGCTATATCTAAGCTCCCGGCACCTAATAAACCATACTATTTCATTTGATATTTAAGCAATAGCTCTATCTATGGTTACGCTTTACTGCCCCCGGTTCGGGTAGCCCAATTGGTACCGAGCAAAGAAAAGCCACTTGTTTCTCACAAGTGGCTTTTTGTTTTACTAAAGCTATTAAAGCAATCAGTGCTCAAGCATGTCTTCCATTCAGCAGCAGGACTTTCTGACGTTCGAACTCCTGTTGAGTTAGTATTCCCTGGTTGCGCAAGTCGTTCAACTTGGTCAGTTCATCCGCCACCGAAGTTACTGGTACCCTGAGCGGCTCTTTTCTAAGGGCCAGATAAAGAGCAATGAGCCAGCCAATGATGGACCAACCCGCCAGGATATTGATGAGCAGAATGAGCAGAAAATCCGGCCGCTTCCGGGCGATGAACGAAGGGATGAAGTGAATGATGAACAGTAAGGGGAATACTATCATTAGGAGCATGAGCTCCCCACCTCCGATGTCTCCTAAAAACAATAAGCACCGGTTCATCAGAGTCCTGCTTTAGGATTTAAAAACGGCCGAAGTTTAAGCCTAAAATCAGCACAATGCCGATTACCATTAGAATCAAATAGGTTTCGACGGCGCCGGTTTGCACGTAGCGGAGCAGGGTGCCGCCGCCATTCACGGCGCGGCCAAACACGCCGACAACCGGGTTGATGATGCCGTTTTCCACGAACTTATACAGGCCGTTGGACAGCGCCATGATGGGCCGGGTGAACAGCGTGTCGTACAGCTCGTCGATGTAGTACTTGTGGTACACCAGGCTCTCGGGAGCCGAGCGCTGGGCGTCGTCCTCGGCCGGGCGCTGGGCGCGGGCCACGTAGAACACATACGCCAGGATGATGCCCAGCAAGCCAGCCGCAACGGACAAGCCCATGAGCATCAGCTCGGTATTGTGGTCGGGCTCGGCGTTGAAGGCAGCGGGCAGGATGCGCTGCGAGTACGTGAAAATCGGGGCCAGGTATTCGGCCAGGAAGTGGCGCCCACCCGTGAACATGGGAGCGCCCATGAAGCCGCCCACGGCCGCCAGAACAGCCAGAATGATGAGCGGCAGCGTCATCGAAGCCGGCGACTCGTGCAGGTGGTGTTTCTGCTCCGCGGTGCCGCGGAACTCGCCAAAAAAGGCCAGGAACAACAGGCGGAACATGTAGAAAGCCGTGAGGAAAGCCGTGAGCAAGCCCATGGCCCAAAGCACCTTATTGTGCTCGTAGGCATGGCTCAATATTTCATCTTTCGAGAAAAAGCCCGAGAACGGCGGGATGCCCGAAATGGCCAGGCAGCCGATGAGAAACGTGATAAACGTAATGGGCAGCGCCTTGCGCAGGCCGCCCATGCGGCGCAGGTCCTGCTCGTTGCTCATGGCGTGAATCACGGAGCCGGCGCCGAGGAACATCAATGCCTTGAAAAAGGCGTGGGTGAGCACGTGAAACAGCGAGGTGCTGTAGCCCATCACGCCCAAAGCCAGGAACATGTAGCCCAACTGCGACACCGTGGAGTAGGCCAGCACCTTCTTGATGTCGTTCTGAGCCAGGCCGATGGTGGCGGCAAAAAGGGCCGTGGCCGCGCCCACAATGGCGACAACCTGCAGCGTATCGGGCGAGAGCGTGAACAGCACGTTGGCCCGCAGCACCATGTAGATGCCGGCCGTCACCATGGTCGCGGCGTGGATAAGGGCCGAAACCGGCGTGGGACCGGCCATGGCGTCGGGCAGCCAGGTGTAGAGCGGCAATTGAGCTGATTTGCCCATGGCACCCACAAACAGCAGCAGCGTGATGGCCGTGCAAATGCCGACGCCATAGGTGCCAAACTGGCCCAGGCTCGCCTTCTGGAACACCTCGGCGTACTGCACCGAGTTGAAGGTGAGGTAAATCAGGAAGATGCCCAGCAGGAAGCCCAGGTCACCGATGCGGTTGATGATGAAGGCTTTCTTGGCGGCGTTGTTGTAGGCGGTGTTCTTGTTCCAGAAGCCGATGAGCAGGTAGGAGCACAAGCCTACGCCTTCCCATCCGATGAACAGGATAACGAAATTGGCGCCCATCACCAGCAGCAGCATGCTGAAGATGAACAAGTTCAGGAAGCTAAAGAACTTGCCCACGTTCTCGTCGTGGTGCATGTAGCCGATGCTGTACACGTGAATCAGGAAGCCCACGCCCGTGACCAGCAGCAGCATAATCAGGCTGAGCTGGTCTATCTGGTAGCTGAAGGGGATTTGCAGCGAGCCGACCGAAATCCAGTCGAACAGCTGCACGGTGTACTGGTACTCGAAATTGAGGAACAGCATCACTGAAATCAGGAAGGAGCCCAGCACGGTGGCGCTGCCAATGAGTCCGGCCACGGTGCCGGACAGCTTGCGGTTCAGCAGGCCGTTCAGCAGGAAGCCCAGGAAGGGCAGCAGCGGAATCAGGACGTAGAGAAACGTAGAATAAGGGGCGTTGGCGCCAGGGAGAACAGTTTCTTGCATAATGGAGTGACTGAGCGACGGAGTAACTGAGTGAAAGTGGTAAGTAGTGAGCAACCTTGTGCAAGAGCAAGCTGGTGTAAACACCCAGTCACTCCCTCACGCAGTCACTCGGCTAGGCTACCACTTCAGTCGGCTCAATAGGTTGACGTCGGTGGTCTGGAAGTTGCGGTAAATCATGACGATGATGCCCAGGCCCACCGAGACTTCGGCGGCGGCCACGGCCATGATGAAGAACACGAAAATCTGGCCGTTGGGGTCGGCGCGGTAGGCCGAGAACGCCGTGAGCAGGATGTTCACCGCGTTGAGCATCAGCTCCACGCACATGAAAATGATGATGGCGTTGCGCCGCACCAGCACGCCCGTGACACCGATGGCAAACAAGGCCGAGGCGAAAAACACGTAGTACTGCAGCGGAACGGTGCGGATAACTTCGGGAATAGTATTGTCCATGCGAAAGGGCCGGCGAAAGAACAGTGCAGCCGGCCGGCCGGCAAAGGTATCCTCGAAAAAGGAAAAAGCTGGCCCCTTTTTATGTAGCGTGGACTTTGTGAGTCCGCGCCTGGGCGGGGCCATTCGCTCAACGCGCGGACTTGCAAAGTCCACACTACATGGGTGCGAGAAAAAGTTAAAGTAAATTCGAAGGGCCAGCGTCTGCTTGTTCAGAATGGAAACCATGGCACTTTCGCTCCCCTCCTCCCTTGCCCCGATGACGGCCACGCAGCAAGACCGCCAGATTGCCGACGCGGTGCGGCAGCAGCGGCCGCGGCTGCTGCAGTTCATCCGCCGCCGCATCCCCGACGAAGCCGAGGCCGAAGACCTGCTGCAGGACGTCTTTGCCGAGCCTCGTAGAAAGCTACCGCTTGCTCAAGCCCGTGGAGCAGGCCGCGGCCTGGCTGTTTCGGGTGGCCCGCAACCGCATCACCGACCTGTACCGCCGCAAGCGCCCCGTGAGTCTGGAAGAAGCATTTGGAGCGGCCGAAGCGGCCGACGACGGCGATGGCCTGCTGCTGGCCGACCTGCTGCCCGCGCCCGACGACTCGCCCGAAAACCGCCTGTTGCGCGAAACCCTCATGGATGCCCTCGCCGACGCGCTGGCCGAGCTGCCGGCCGCCCAGCGCCAGGTATTTGTGTGGCACGAGCTTGAAGACAAAACCTTCCGCGAAATGGAGGAAGAAACCGGTGTGCCGCTCAAAACCCTGATTTCGCGCAAGCACTACGCCGTGCTGCACCTGCGCAAACGGCTGCAGAAACTGTACACCGAGCTTTTCACTGATTAGTTGGTTTCTCGTTGCTTGTTTCTAGTTGCTCGTTGTCATAGAAGGAGTCTTAACAACGAGAAGCGAGAAACAAAAAACCAGAAACGAGCAACCAGCAACCAAAAACAAGAAACTACCCACCATTATGGACCGTAAATTCTGGCTGCTGCGCGGCCTCCGCTTTTTCCTCTTTGCGGCGCTATTCCTCACCGTCGCCGTTTTCTTCACCCAGTACCTGTGGAATTGGCTGGTGCCGGAGCTGTTTCATGGGCCGGCCCTCACGTTGGGCCAAACGCTGGGCTTGCTCGTCCTGAGCCGGATTCTGTTTGGCGGGTTCCGGGGCGGACGGTCCGGCGACTGGGCCCGGCGCCGCAAGGCCTGGCAGCAGCGCATGGCCGGCCGAATGGAGCACCTCAGCCCCGAGGAGCGGGAGAAATTCCGTCTCCAAATGCAGCAGCGCTGCGGCATGGGCTGGATGCGCCGGCCCGAAACCGCCGCCGAACCCAAAGTGGAGCAAACCGCCTGACCCTTTCGGCATTACCCTGACCTGATAATTTTTGGCGTGGCTCCTTTCCAAAAGGAGCCACGCTTTTTTATTTCGATACTATTTAGACATTTGCCTAATTATTGAAACGCCCCCTATGAACGCCCTCTTCAAAGCCCTGAACGACCCCACGCGGCGCGCCATCCTGGAGCGGCTGCGCAACGGGCCCGCCACGGCCGGCGCCATTGCCGAGCAGTTCCGGTTCTCGGCGCCCACTATCAGCCACCACCTCGACCTGCTCCGCCAGGCCGAGTGGTTACCAGCCAGAAGCAGGGCCAGTTTGTGGTGTACACCCTGAATATGACCGTCTTCGATGAGCTCCTGGGCTGGCTTTACCAGTTCAAATCCTAACCTGATTCAGCCTTTCGCTGTCATGAAAAAGAACCTGCTTCCCTGGCAAATCCTTACCCTGGTGCTCCTGGCGCTGCCGTCGCTTTACCTGGCGTTGAGCTGGTCGGCGTTGCCGGAGCAGCTGCCCACGCACTTTGGCCTCGACGGCCGGCCCAACGGCTTCACCAGCCGCGCCAACATGTGGTGGATGACGCTGGCGCTGCCGGTGGGCGTGGCGCTTTTGCTCACGGTGCTGCCCAAACTCGACCCTAAGCGCCGCTTAGACGGCAGCACGGCCAACTTCCAGAAGCTGCGCCTGGCTTTGGTGGGGCTGGTCAGTGGGCTGGCTTGCTACAGCATTTACATGGCCTTGCATCCCGGAGCCGGGTCCGACCGGGGCGTGCTGGTACTGCTGGGTGTGTCTTTTGCCTTTCTGGGCAACTACCTCACCACCGTGCAGCCCAACTATTTTGTGGGCATTCGCACACCCTGGACGCTGGAGAGCGCCACGGTCTGGGCCCGTACCCACCGGGTAGGTGGTATCCTTTTCTTCGTCTCCGGGCTGGCCATCGCGGGCCTGGCCCTGCTGCTTCCCATGGCCTGGATGAAGACCATAGTACTCGTGCTCATCATCGGAACGGCAGTGTTTTGCTATGCTTACTCGTTTGTGGTGTACCGCCAGCAGCAGCGGCTTCCAGAGTCGATGTAGCAAACGAAGCTTTTTCTCACCTGTTTTTCAGCTTTTTACTGACTTCGATAACTGCAAAAATAGATTTTTCAAAAGGGCTCCATCCTGTTCGTATGGGGCCCTTTTCTTTTTTAATGTCCAACCCGCGGGAATATATAGTTGCGTTTATCCTAGAAAATTAGTGAGTTTACCGTTACGAATATTTGGAAAATGGTATGATTACATAGTACGTTTGCATCATCCAACTAAAAGACCTCTAAGTGCAAATGTCAACTTCTTCCCGCATCGCCTCGGCTGTAGTTTCCATGGGCTTATTGTTCGCCGTACTGCCCGCCCACGCCCAGTATGCCTTCAACTACGTGTCGGCTGCCAAGGGCAGCAGCCGTTCGTCGGCAGTTGAGGCACCCAAGGCCAGCGCCTACAAGCTGGTGCACGGCGTGGTGCAAGACGCCAACGGGGCCCTGGCCGGCGCCACGGTGTGGCTGCACGGCACCCGCACCATCGTCGTGACCAATGCCGAAGGCGAATTTGAGCTGCGTGTGCCCGCCGATGCCAAAGTAGTGAAGCTGACTTGTGGCTACGGCGGCCTGCAGGAAGAAGTAGTGAGCATGGCGCCCGTAAAAGCCATGGGGTCGATATACCTGCTCCGCACCAAGGAAATCGCAGCTAACTAGCTCAAGCACAACTTCCATCCATACCAAAACATCTTTCTCAAAACACCTCACCTTTCTTCCGCAGAAAACCCTGGCCAGCTGGACCAGGGTTTTTTTATGCCCACTGCCTGACCAGCCCAACGGCGTGTTTCCTTGGCTTGGCCAAACCAGCCGTTGGCCGATGCAAACAAGCAATTGGGCTAAAGCTATATTTTCCGGTTTACATGCAAGGCTAAGTTTGTATCATTCAATAATCGCAAGCTCATCGCCTCGCCTTTTCTGCTTTTCCTTATGCGCGCTTCTTTACTCCTTGCCGCTTCGCTTCTCACCTACGCCCTGGGCCTGAAGACGGCTAAGGCCCAAAACAACAAGACATTTGCCAGCAGTTCTGCTTTCGTGCCGGCCGCAACCCGCGGCGGCAGCGACGCGCCGCGCGCCGCACGGACCGCGCCGGCCGCCACCAAGCTGTTCACCGGGCACGTGGTAAGCCCAGCCGGCATCCTGCCCGGGGCCGTGGTAGAAGTGGTGGGCACCGACCTGAGCGCCGTGACCAATGCCGCCGGGGAGTTTAGCCTGGCCTTGCCTGCCACTACTGGTCCGGTGCAGCTGCTGGTGAGCTATGGTGGCTTTGCCGATGAGCGCATAACCCTCTCCCCCACCGACAAGTCGGCGACTCTGAAACTGGCTACTCCGCAGCCAATCAAAGTGGCCCGCCGGCAGCGAATGAAAGCCTACTCCAAAACGGCTCAACGCCAGATAAAGCGGACCCTGCGCAAACTGTAATCCCCCTTATTTCAGAAGCACCAAAAAAGCCCCGGCCAATATGGCCGGGGCTTTTTGCTGTTCGGTAAGGCTACTACTACCCGCCCTGCTTGCTGCCGCCACCTTTCACGTCGTCGTTCGAGATGGACTTGCGGCGCTTGCTTTGCTGCTCTTGCCCAAAGCGGTAGCCGAAGCTCACGCGGAAGCCGCGCTGGTACGACCGGTACTCCTGCCGCTCCTCCAGAAACGCGGTGCTGAGAGTGCTGCCGTAGGCCGTGTAGCGGTTAAAGGGATTGGAGACGTTCACGGTCAGGTCGGCCTTGTCTTTGAAGAGTAACTTCTTCACGCCCAGCGAGGAGTACATATAGCCCAGGTCGCGGCCCTGCAGCTCGGGCGAGGGCAGCGACCCGTAGAAAAAGGCCTGCACGGTGAAGCTCTTGGGCAGTTTGTACGAGGTGTTGAGGTTGAGGCTGGCGCTGAAGCCGCGGCGCTCCAGGCCCAGCGTGGGGCTCCGGCGCACCACGTACTCCAGGTTCGGCCCGCCGCTGATGTCCCACTTGGGCACCGGCTTGGTGGAGCCGTAGAAATTGAGCTGGTAAGTAGCCTCGTTGGCCACGTTGGCAAAGGTGGTGGCGGTTACACCGGCCTCGTCGGTGGGCTTGCGCACGGTCAGGATGGAGTTGCCGGTGCGCCGCATCGAGCCCGACACGTTCAGCGAGCCGGCTTTGCCGTTGGTATTGTAGCTCAACTCGTACGAATCGGTGAGTTCCGGCTTCAGGTTGGGGTTACCAAAGAAGATGTTCTGCGGGTCGTTGCGGTTCACGTACGGGTTGAGGTAGTAGATGTACGGCCGCGTGATGCGCCGGCTGTAGGCCAGGCGCATGCTGCTGGACTCGCTCAGCGCGTATTGGGCAAAGGTGTTGGGCAGCAGCGACAGGTAGCTGCGCTCAAAGCCTGTGTCGGTGGTGCGGAACTGCGCCGCGATGGCCGTGCGCTCCAGGCGCGAGCCCAGGCTGAGGTTGAGCTTCTTGCTGGCCGCAAACGAATAAGTGGCATAGGCCGACTGCACGTTTTGGTCGTAGGTAAAGTCGGTGCCGCGGGCCGGCAGAGGCACAAAGTCCGACGTCACGCCCTGCGTGAAGCCCTCCACATCGGCCACCGATTCGGTGCGGCGCCAGATAGCCTTGAGGCCCGTTTCGAGGGTTT
Source organism: Hymenobacter humi (assembly GCF_042665855.1). NCBI lineage: Bacteria > Pseudomonadati > Bacteroidota > Cytophagia > Cytophagales > Hymenobacteraceae > Hymenobacter > Hymenobacter humi. The sequence continues at coordinate 4,522,363 of NZ_JBHTEK010000001.1, forward strand.
GCTTTTCGCCCAGCGGCTGCACAAAATCGGTTTGGGCCGTGACTTCCAGGCTCGGCATGCGGCTGCGGCTGCGCTCGCGGTAGTTGGCCAGCCCGGGTTCCAGGGCCACATCGGAGCCGCTGAACTGGTCGAAATCGTAATCGTTGTGGCCGCTGTTGCGGGCCACCTGGCCCAGCACGCTCCACTCCCGGCGGGCCTGGGCAAAGGTGCGGGTGTAGGTGCCCGTGACTTCGCCGTTGAAGTTCTTGTACCGCGAGTCGGTAGCGCGGGTAAACACGGCAGTGTTGGCATTGGGGGCCTCGAAGCGGGTGAACAGGGAGCCGTCGTTGAAGCCGTTGTAGCCGTACGACGAGCCGGCCAGCGACAGGCTTTGGTGCTCGTTCAGGTCGTAGTCGAAGCCCAGCGTGCCGAAGTACGACTGGCCCTTGCGGCTGCCCGTGGTGCTTTGCGTGAGGTGGGTGGGGCCCTGGCTGGTAAAGCCCACCCGGTCGACCAGGCCCAGCGTGGGCCCGTTGTTCACGCCGGCACTAAAGCTCGAGGTAGCCCCAAATTTGCCCTTTTTGAAGTTGAGCGAGCCGCTCAGGTTGGAGTTCCGGTTGCCGGCTGCCGCACTTGCCCGGCCGTTGAGGCCGCGGTCCACGCCTTTTTTCAGCACGATGTTGATAATGCCGGCCGTGCCTTCGCCGTCGTACTTGGCCGGGGGCGTCGTGATGATTTCCACGCTCTTTATCTGGTCGGCCGGAATGCCTTTCAGCGCCTCGGCCAGGTTGCTGGCTAGCGTGGGCGAGGCTTGTTGTTCACGAGCACCTTGAAGTTACTTGAGCCGCGCATTTTTACGTTGCCGTCGCCATCCACGGCCAGCAGCGGGGCTTTGCGCAGCACGTCGGAAGCGGTGCCGCCGGCGTTGGTCACGTCCTGGTCGGCGTTGTAGATGATGCGGTCGGGCCGCACTTCCACCACCGGCTTCGTGCCGATAACCACGGCCTCGGCCAGCGCTGTGCCGGCTACCGGCAGCCGGAACGTGCCCGCATCGGTGGCCCCGCCCGTGATGGCAATGGCCCGCGTCTGGGTGCCGTAGCCCACGTAGCTGATGCGCAGCCGCGCCGGGCCGGCCACCAGCCTGGTGAGGGAGAAACGGCCGTTGTCGTCGGCGGCCACGCCCGTGATGGGCTTGTCGTTGGGGGCCGGCGGCAGCAGCACCACCGTGGCGTAGGGCACGGGCTTGCGGCTGAGCGAGTCCAGCACCTGGCCGGTGAGCGAGCCGGTGGCGGTGGGCGCCGCCGGGAGCGTGGCCGGGGCGGTTTGGGCGTGGGCGGTGGGCGTAGGCAGGCTGCCTATGGCCGCCAGGGGCAGGCCCAGCAGCGCGAAACGGTAGACAAAAGTCACAGAAAACAGTGGCTTGGTGGGAGAATAATGCCGCAAGATGAGGCAAAGAATCCCGCCAACGTTGCAGGTTAGCTTTTATTTAATATTTGTATGTTAATAATTTTAAAACCCGAGGATAGCACGGTCGAATTTTGCACGGTTGGGCACCAGGGCGCTACCTTCATACTCGACTATAGCCCGCCTCTGCCATGCACATTCTCCGTCACGTTGACCTCACCAAAGTCTTTTTCGTTGATATTGAGACGGTGCCCTGTTACGGCTGCCACGACGAGCTGCCCGAAACCCACCGGCCGCTCTGGGAAAAATTCAGCAGCAAGCGCCACGCCAAGGAGGTAGCCGACGGCAAAACCCACCCGGAGCTGTATGAAAAAGCAGGGCTCTACGCCGAATTCGGCAAAGTGGTGTGCATCTCGGTGGGCTATTTCCGCGCCCTGAAAGATGAGGCCCTGGAGTTTCGGGTCAAATCCTTTGCCGATGACGACGAGTGCGAGGTGCTTAGCGGCTTCGGGAAGTTTCTGGAGCGCTTCCCGCCCGCCAGCCAGGACTACCGGCCCAAGCTCGACACGGCCGGCAAAGACGGCTACTACCTCTGCGCGCACAACGGCCGCGAGTTCGACTACGGCTACCTGGGCCGTCGCATGCTCATCTGCGGGCAGCCCATTCCGCCCATGCTCGACATTGCCGGCCACAAGCCCTGGGACCTGCCCCACCTGCTCGACACCATGGACCTCTGGAAGTTTGGCGACAACAAGGGCCACATTTCCCTGCCCCTGCTGGCCGGCATCTTCGGCATCCCCTCGCCCAAAGACGACATCGACGGCTCGCAGGTGGGCTACACCTACTGGACCGAAAAGAACCTCAAGCGCATCGTGACTTACTGCGAGAAGGACGTCATCACCACGGCCCGCGTGTTTCTGCACTACACCGGCCAGAAGGCTCTGTGGCCCGAGGTGCAGGTCACGCACACCGCCTGGCCCGCCGTGCCGGCCATGCGCGTGATGGCGTAGGTCTTCATCACCCCTCACTTCCGCCAAGGGCAGCCCAATGGGCTGGCCTTTTTCGTGCTGTTGGCTCAATTTTCCTACCAACTATCCCACAAACACCCGCTTAAATTAACACCATTTCAGTCGACTATATTATAAACAAAAGCACAAATTCTACAGCTGTCTTCTCACCGTTCAGCTTCCTTCACATTATTATACAAAATTTGGCGAATACCTACTTTAAAGGTCAATAAGCGGTATTCATACAAAACCAAGTCCTATATTAGCGTTACCAAACACCGCTGCCTATTATCTACCGGGAAGAAATAGAGTGAAATCGTTCTTATCGTAATATTCATAATGCCATTTCTTCTCCACTATTAATTCAATCATCATATAGGTCCATATTTTACTTTCATTTTATGCCTCGGCGCATCTTCATTATCCTGCTGTTTCTTGCGGCCAGGTTGTTCAGTAATACTGCTCAGGCCCAGGTAGCGGCACCTAGCCAGGGCGGGACGGTTAGCATTGTCCGGGTCACGGCCAGTACCATGGATTTAGAATTCGGGGCCAGCGGCACGGGCCAGGGCCGGGTGGTGGCCATGGCGCCCACCGTTGGCGGCATGCCCGTGCCGCTCGTGGCTGCCGATGGCCGGTTCTATACCGGCAACGCGGCGTTTGGCCAGGGCACCGCGCTGGGGGCCGGGCATGTGGTGTACAGCGGCACCGGCCACTCGGCCACGGTCACGGGCCTGCAGCCCAACACGTATTACTACATCACCAACGCCGAGTACAACGCCAGCGGCGCCAGCATTGCCTACAACACCCGCGGCACCAGCATTGCCATGGCCACGCGCAGCGCGCCCCCACGCCCCTGCCCGTGGAGCTAATCTCGTTCACCGGCTCCGTGGACGGCCGTGGCATGGCCATGCTGCGCTGGTCGACGGCCACGGAGCGTAATACCGCCTACTTCGCCCTAGAGCGCTCGGCCGACAATTCCACGTTTACCGAAGTGGGCCGGGTGGCCGCGGCCGGCACCAGCACCCAGCCGCTAACCTACCAGTGGCCCGACCCGCAGCGGCTGGTAGCGCGCATGTACTACCGCCTGCGGCAGGCCGACCGCGACGGCGTGGTGCACTACAGCTCCGTGGTGGCCCTGGCCCCGGCGCCGCGCCTGGCCCGCCAGGCGGAGGTTTACCCTGTACCCAGCGCCGGCCAGCCCATCCAGCTTTTGCTTGAGTCTTACGACGAGGAAGCCGTGACGCTGCGCCTCAGCGATGCGCTGGGCCGCGTGCTCCTGACTACGTCCCTGGCCCCGAGCGACGCGCACTACCTGGCGCCCCTCCCCTGCCGGTGGGCCTGGCCGAAGGCACGTATGTCGTCACGCTGTTCAGCAGCGGCCTCCCCATTCAAAAGCGAATCATCGTATCTTATTGATTGGTTACTATTTACAGAGCAAAAATACCCCGGCCTGCGTGCCTTGCCAGGCCAACTGCTCCGGCTTCTGCTCCCATCTTCAGAGTGCCCTTCCCGACGGAAGGGCATTTTTTATGCCCTCGGCTTATCGTCCTCGTTACGGCCCCGCTCTCAATGGTAGATGGCACCAGCCAAACAGGCCCTGCATCTGTGTTTTTAGCTTTCGGCAAGGTCTTGCAATAAGTCCTGCCATTACCGGATGAAGTAGCACTGGAAAACGCATCGTCCGGTTTAGCTCAACAGTATAAAAGTAAGAATTTATTTAACTAATCCATACTCTTTTTTCGTAAATTCCGTAAAATATCCTGCCTTTCAATTGTACCATTTAATCTATTTATACCCTATGCGCCATGAAAACAGCTATAAACGCCAATGAATATAGGGTTTATTCATTATCCGAAAAAAGATTGCCAGCCCTTGCCCTGCAGTTCCTAAGCGGGCTTGTGCTGCTGCTTTTCACTGCGTTTGCCAACCCTGCCCAGGCAACCGATTTCGACAGCAATTTTATCATTCTGAACGGTACGCGGTACTATACCACCGCCAAGGGCAACGTGTCGGAGCAGCCCTTCACCACCCTGACCAACATCGGCATTTTCGACCGAGGCACGGGCATCCTGACCCTGGGGGCGAGTCGAATACCCGGGAAACCGGCCAGGACGAAGTGCAGGCCGTTCAGTTATTTTATCGAATCTACCTGCAGGGCTCTACCCCTCCGGCGTCGTTCACTTCGCTCACGCTGAACTTTGAAAGCGCGGGGCCCAGCGGCCGGGACAAAAAGTGGGTAAACACCACCAGCAACCCCAACTTGCTGGCGGCCACGAGCGGGCCTGGAGTCTACGTGCTGGAGCTTTTCTTCCAGGCCGCTTATAATACTGGTAGCGGCGGCGCCACGGCGTTTATATTCGACAACAACGGCGGCGCAAATTACCGTACCACCTTCACCGTAGCCGGCAGCGTTCCTTCCCAGTGGACGGGCGCCGTTAGCGACGACTGGTTCAATCCGCTGAACTGGAGCACCGGGGTTATTCCCAACAGCACCACCGATGTCACAATCACCTTCTTTTCCACTGGCGGTTTTCCGTACCCCACCATTCGCAGCAACGTGCAGCCGGCGCAGGTGCGCACGCTGCGCATTCTGGGCAACAACGGCGCCCTGGGCGCACGCAACTTCCTGACGGGCGGCGAGCTGCAGGTATACGGCGACTTCCTGGACCCCAACGGCGGGTTTGGGCAGTCGGGCGGGGTCTTCACCCTGGCCGGGGGCACGCAGGTCTTCGACGGGGCGGCGTTTACTAACCTTCGGATACAGGGCGGCGGCACCAAAATCCTGAACAACCGGATGGACGTCCTGGCCGGGTTGAGCTTTGTTGGCCTGGGCGGGGTTATCTCCACCCGTACCGACAACCCCATCCTCTACAGCGTAGACCTGGGCATCAATGCCGCCGTATCCGGGGAGTCCGAAACCAGCTTCGTATTGGGTATTCTGCGCGCTCAGCGCTTCGTCAACTCCGGGCAGATGGAGTCCTTTGGCAACATTGGGGTCGACCTCACGACCAACGGCCCGGCTCCGCGCATCACCCTGGCCACCCGCCTCACGGGCTACGTGTACAACGGGGTACCGCCGAGCAAAAGCGTAAAACGCAGCTTCACGTTCACGCCCGAGAACAACAACGTGCAGAGCTTCGACCTCGGGTTTCACTACCTGGATTCGGAGGTAAATGGCATTCTGGAAGAGGACCTGGTGCTTTTCCGCTCCCTCACCGGAGGCATTCCCTTCGAGCCTTTATTCAGAAGCACCCTCGACGACATCCGCAACATCGTCGTCCGGGACGGAATTACCGGCACCCTGGCCGCCACCTTCACCCTGGGCGACCGCAAGGTTCCGCTGCCCGTAACCCTGACCAGCTTCACCGCGGCGGCTCAGGGCTCCGATGCGCTGGTAAATTGGGCTACTGCCCAGGAAATCAACAGCAAAGGCTTTGAAGTACAGGCATCCAGCGACGGGAAGGCTTTCCAAAAGATAGGGTTCGTGGCTTCGGCCACGCCCAATAGCAGCGCGCCGCGCGCCTACCAGTACCGGGACGAGGGCGCCAAAAAATACGGCATCCGCTACTACCGCCTACGCCAGGCTCGACCTCGACAACAAGGAGAGCTTCTACGGTCCCAAAACGGTGAGCTTCGGCAGCACGGCGGGGGCCACCGCGCAAGGCTATCCCAATCCGTTCACGTCGGAAATCAACCTGACCCTGGAGACCATTGCAGCTGGCCGCGCCACCGTGACCATGTTCGACAACCTGGGCCGCCAGGTGCGCACCTGGACGCCGCTGCTGGCCCCCGGCAATTCCAGCGTTCAGCTTCCGGGGCTGGACGTGCTGCCCCGCGGCATCTACGTGGTGCAGGTGCGCCATACCGACGGGCAAACGCAGCGCCTGAAACTGGTGAAAGAATAGCCTTCCTGTCTTTATTCGAAAAAAGGCCCTGCGCAGTACGCAGGGCCTTTTTTATACTTATAGCCAATTCCCGGGCATCAACAAGTCGGAGGCGCGAACACAAACGGCCGGCCTTCCACATGGGAAGGCCGGCCGTTTGTTGAGCCAACTTAAGTTCAAAAGCTTAGTTGAGCGTGGCCAAATCAATTACAAAACGGTACTTCACGTCGCCTTTCAGCATGCGCTCGTAGGCCTCGTTGATGTCGGCGATGTCAATCAGCTCAATATCGGACATGATGTTGTGCTCGGCGCAGAAGTCCAGCATTTCCTGGGTTTCGGCGATGCCGCCGATGAGCGAGCCGGCAATGCGGCGGCGCTTGCCGATGAGATTGAAGGCGTGCACCTGGGGTGCTTCGGGCGGCACGCCGAGCAGAATCATGGTGCCGTCGCGGCGCAGCAGGTTCAGGTAGGCGGCCAGGTCGAGCGGGGCCGACACGGTGTTGATGATGAAGTCGAAGTAGTTGGTAACCGATTTGAGCTGGTCGGCGTCCTTGGTCACCACAAAGTTGTGAGCACCCAGCTCTTTGGCATCGGCCTCTTTGTTGGGCGAGGTGCTGAGCACCGTGACTTCGGCGCCCATGGCGGCGGCCAGCTTCACGGCCATGTGACCCAGGCCGCCGAGGCCCATCACGCCCACGCGGTGGCCGGGGCCCACCTTCCATTGGCGCAGGGGCGAGTAGGTGGTGATGCCGGCACAGAGCAGCGGGGCCACGCGGGCCAGGTCGAGCTTGTCGGATACCTTGAGGGTGTACTTCTCGTCGACCACAATCTGGCTGGAGTAGCCGCCGTAGGTGGGCTGGCCGGTGCCGCGCTCGCGGCCGCCGTAGGTGCCTACCATGCCCACTTCGCAGTACTGCTCGAGGTTTTCGAGGCAGCTGGGGCAGGTGCGGCAGGAGTCGACCATGCAGCCCACGCCAGCCAGGTCGCCCACTTTAAAGTTTTTCACGTGGTCGCCCACTTTTGTAATGCGGCCCACGATTTCGTGGCCCGGCACCATGGGGAAGATGGAGCCGCCCCACTCGTCGCGCACCTGGTGCAGGTCGGAGTGGCACACGCCACAGAACTGGATATCGATGAGAACGTCGTGCGGGCCGACTTCGCGGCGCTCGAAATCGAACGGCGCCAGGGGTGCACTGACCGCCGGAGCGGCATAGGCTTTGGTTGGAAGCATAATAATGAGTTGAAATGGATAAGTTGAGCTGAAGGCAGCAGGGGCTAAACCGAACCAGGGCGCGAAGGTTTGGCAGGGCGCCCGGGAAAGTACGGAGTAGCTTTGTGCCACTATTTTATGTTTTTCCGCTATGCCGTCAGTATCCGGTCGTTTGTTTTTAAGCTCGTTGGGCCGCCTGCGGCTCGTTGCTTTCCTGGAAGGCGTTTCGTTGTTGGTGTTGCTGGGCATTGCCATGCCCCTGAAGTACCTGGCGGGCCAGCCCACCGCCGTGCGCTACGTGGGCATGGCCCACGGCCTGCTGTTTGTGGCTTACGTGCTGCTGCTGATTGTGGTGGCCATTGAGCGGCGCTGGTCGTTTGGCAAAACGGCGCTGGCACTGGTGGCTTCTGTGGTGCCCTTCGGCACGTTCTGGGCCGAGCGCCGCCTGTTCCACTAAGACACTGAGGCAGTTACTACGGGCACCGGGGCCGGGGCGGGGGTGCCCTGGGCCAGGGCCGTGGCCACCATTTCGCGCATGCGCCTCAGCGATTCGCGGGCAAACTTGCGCTGCAGTGCCCGCCCAAACAGCTTGAACCCTACCCAATAAAACGGGTTGCGAATCTGGCCGGACTGCGACACAGCGTGAATGCGAAACTGCACCGCGCCGGTGTTCAGGTTTTTGTGGATGGTAAAGTCAATCTGGCCGCGCTCGAAGTGGCCTTCGAGCGTGCGGTAGCCGTAGCCCCACACCCGCTCGGGCCCCGTGGGCGTGTCGCGGGCGGCCTCGTCGGTCACGCCGCTCACCCGCACCCCGAAGTAGAACTTGAAGAACAGAAACTGCGCCCGCAGTACCATGATGCGCTTTTCGAGCGGGCCGTCGGGCGAGAAAATGCCGGTAATCAGGTCCGGTGGCGGGAAGGCGTAGCGGCGCAGCACGTCCTGGGCCGCGGCAAAGGAGCCGGCCGCGGCGGGCGGGCCAGGCGCTTCGGCGGGCAGGTCGGTTTCGTAGTCGTCGATGCGCCAGCCCGTGGCACTGGTGTACTCGTTCTGGCGGGTGAAGTCGTAGTTGACTTCGGCGTTGGCATAGGCGTCGAGGCGGGCGCGGTATTGCTCCCACGGCGCCGGCGTAGCCCTTGCGGGGGCAGGGGCCGGCAGCGTCGTGGCTGGCGGGGCGCTTGGGTTGGGCTGGCTACGCGTGGCGCTCATGGTCGTTGGGGCCGGTTTCGGTTTGCGTTAGGGTTTCCACCACCACGTTGCTCAGGGCCTGGCCGCCGCTGGCCGCGGCCACGCGTCGGCAAAACTCTACCCAGGTGGCTTCCTGCACGCGCTTGCCCACGCCGAGGGTGCCGTAGGCGAAGGCCACCAGCCCATCGCGGGAGCGGGCCCGCGAGCGGATTTCGAACCGCAGCACGTCGGGCGATTCGTCCAGGTAGTGGGCTTCGAAGTGAATGCGCCCGGCCTCGGGGTGACCTTCCAGCGTGATGAGCTCAAACAGGGTGTCGCCCACCTCGGTCACGCGCACGCAGCCATTCCAGGGCCCCAGAATACTGATTTCGAATTCTTCGCCCACTCGCAGACCGTTTTCCGGGCCTTCTTTCTTCTTGAAATCGGCCAGGTACTCGGGCGCAAACCGGGCTACGTCGGCCTGCACCTCGCCCATGAGTTGGGCGGGGGTGAGGCGCGGGCGCGCCACGTCGATGAAGTAGCGGCGCTCGAGCCACGGGCCCGAGCCGGTGGCCGCGGGTTGCTCAGAATGGTTGGCCAAGGCAATGAGGAATGAAGGATGAGGAATGAAGAATTATTGCCACCCGCTGCCTATACGGCTCCCCGACACGTAGGATACTTTTCTTCTCCGCGGCAATTCCTCATTCTTCCTTCCTCATTCTTCATTAAAACATGGCCTACTACCGCCCGCCCGGCCCCCCACCCGACCCCGTTCTGGTTCAAACCCTCACCCAGCAGCAGCAGGAAATGCGCCTGCGCGTGCGGGCCGAGCCCCTGGCTCAGGAGCCGCGCCTCATCGCCGGCTGCGATTCGTCGTTCCCCACGCCCGATACCATCCTGTCGGTGTTTGTGGTGCTGAAATTTCCCTCGCTCGAACTGGTAGAGAAGGTGTACAACTACGGCGTGGTCGACATGCCCTACGTGCCCGGCTTCCTCTCTTTCCGCGAAGCGCCCAACGTCATCGAAGCTTTCGCCAAGCTCCAGAACAAGCCCGACGTCATCATGGTCGACGGTCACGGCATAGCACATCCGCGCCGCATGGGCATTGCCGCGCACCTTGGCGTGCTGCTCGACATGCCCACCTTCGGCGTAGCCAAGCAAAAGCTGACGGGCACTTTCACGGAACCCGGTATTGAACGGGGCAACATCACTCCGCTCACCGACGCCAAAACCGGCGAGCTGATTGGCAACGTCATTCGCAGCAAAGACAAGGTGCTGCCGCTGTTCGTGAGCCCTGGCCACCGCTGCGACCAGGCCACCGCGACCAGGCTCACGCTGGCCTGCCTGCGCGGCTACAAGCTGCCGGAACCCACCCGCCTGGCTGACCATTGGGCGGAGCAGTTCAAGAAGGAAGTGCGGCAGGCTCAGTAGCGCCCCCCGGAGGCACCTCACCCCCGGCCCCTCTCCAAAGAGAGGGTGCCACGGCACACAGTTTTAGCTCAATTTTAAACGAAAAGCCTTGGCTCAATCTTAAGTCAAGGCTTTTCGTTTGGTTACCGTCCGGCTCCCCTCTCTTTTGGAGAGGGGCTGGGGTGAGGTGCCCTTGCAACGTCTGTAAACTTTCCACAGCTTCAACCGGCATCTTCAGCAACCTGGCCACCGCATGAAATACAGCCTGCGGACCCTGCCGGGCATGGCTCAATACGCCCGCATCCAGCGGCAGCTGCTGCGACTTGGAGAGCTTCTGGCCAGCGTCATCGGTCAATAGTGCATGGTGATAAAACCGAACGCGCGAGGTGTTGAACGCGGCCGTTTCGATTAGTTGGCTGGCCAGCCAGAGCTGCGCGGCTGTGCTGGGTTGCAAATCAATGCCGCGCACAACCAGGGTGGTGCCCAGGCGCAAGTCGTCTACCACGGAGGCTACCTGGTAGGCAGGCACGCCGTCTTTTTTGCGGATGACGAAATCGGGCATAAGGGCGGCCAGGGGAATGCTGGTGGCGCCTTGTAGTCCGTCGGGAATGGCCACGGTGGTACCGGGCGGCACGTGGGCCCGCCAGGCCACGCCAGGCGTATCAAGCGGGACGGAAGCCTCGGCGTCGTTGGTGCGGGAACGGGTGCTGGCCGTTACCAAACCGGGAAGTTGAGCCATCCGGCGGAGCACGGCGTTGTACTCGGGCAGGTGCAGCAGCTGCGAGTAGTGACGCAGAAAATCATCGGGCCCGGTGGGGCCATGGTCGTAGTCGATGCCCAACCAGTCGATTACCCGGAAAATATTATCCAGGTAAGCCGGGCGCAGCCGGGCCCGGTCTAGGTCGTCGATGCGCAGGTGCAGCACCCCGCCCGCCTGCCGGGTGAGCAGCCAGGTCAGCACAAAGTTTACGGCGTTGCCCAGGTGCAGGAAGCCGCTGGGCGTGGGCGCCAGGCGCGATACAACGGCGGATTTCTCGGTCATGGTCGGGTGAAATTACCTGACAGCGCCCACGCATCCTGCTGCAGAACACTCATGGTGGCTCAACTCAAAGCTGCCCGGCTCAGGATGAAACTACATATTCTGCTACTTCACTGCCAGCGGCTGGCCATTGTCCACCCCGGGCCAGGGCGCCGGAAAGCGGCCCAACCGTAGAAGTTGCGCAAATACAGCGGAGCCTTACTAGTCCGTGCGTAAGTTTGCGGTCAATTTGCGGGTGGGTTCCCCTTCTCCGCAACGCGCCCAACCCGCTCGTTCATGCTGACTGCTGTACTGCTTTTCCTCCCTCTTGCGGCCGCCTTGCTGCTGCATTTCACCAAGGGAGCTACCGCCCGGGCCCTGGCCCTGGGTGTTTCCGCCCTCGAATTTGGTCTTGCGGTGTACGCCGCCTTTGCCTTCAAAGCCACCGGCACGGCGGGCTTTAACCTCAACTACGCCTGGATTCCCTCGGCCGGCATCAACTTCCACATTGGGCTCGATGGCCTGAGCTTGCTGCTGGTGCTCCTCACCACGTTCCTGGTGCCGCTCATTCTGCTGGCCGCCTTCAAGCACAAGTACGACAACCCTTCGGCTTTCTACGCGCTGGTGCTGTTCATGCAAACGGGCTTGCTCGGCGTGTTCATGTCGCTCGATGCCTTCCTGTTCTACTTCTTCTGGGAAGTGGCGCTGATTCCGATTTACTTCCTGGCCGGCGCCTGGGGCGGCGAGCGCCGCGTGGCCGTCACGCTTAAGTTTTTCCTGTACACGGTGGTGGGCTCGCTGTTTATGCTGGCCGGCTTTGTGTACCTCTACCTGCAAACCGGCCCCGGCGTGGGCAGCCTGGCAGCACACTCGTCGGAGCTGTCGGCCTTCTACAGCCTCAAGCTGAGCGCGGCCGAGCAGTCGTGGCTGTTCTGGCTGATTTTCGCGGCCTTCGCCGTGAAGATGCCCATCTTCCCCTTCCACACCTGGCAGCCCGATACCTACACCGAGGCTCCCGCCCCGGCCACCATGCTGCTTTCGGGCATCATGCTGAAAATGGGCATCTACGGCACCCTGCGCTGGCTGCTGCCGGTGGTGCCGCTGGGCGTCAGCCAGTGGGGCAAGCTGGTTATCATCCTGTCCATCATCGGCATTATCTACGGGGCCATCATCGCCATTCGCCAGCGCGACATGAAGCGCCTTATCGCCTACTCGTCGCTTTCCCACGTGGGTCTGATGGCGGCCGGCGTATTCTCGCTCACCCAGATTGGCCTGCAAGGCGCGGTGGTGCAGATGCTGGCCCACGGCGTAAACGTGGTGGGCATGTTCTTCGTGGCCGACGCCATTGAGCGCCGCACCGGCACCCGCTTCATCCCCGACTTGGGTGGCCTCACGCGCCGCACGCCGGTGCTTTCGGTGTGCTTTCTGGTGATGCTGCTCAGCACCGTGGCCCTGCCACTCACCGGCGGCTTTGTGGGCGAGTTCCTGCTGCTGGCCGGTGTGTACCAGTACAATGCCTGGGCGGGCGCCATTGCCGGCCTCACCATCATCTTCTCGGCCGTGTACCTGCTGCGCATGTTCCAGCGCGTCATGCTCGGCCCCGACTCGGCTTTCTCCGAAACCATCACCGACCTGACTGGCGGCGAACTGCTGATAATGGTGCCGCTAATTGTGCTGGTGTTCTGGCTGGGCTTGTTCCCGGGCACGTTCCTGCAGTTTTCGGAGCCGGCCGTTATCAATATCCTGGCGCTGGTAGGGCGCTAATTTTAGCTTATAGCTGATGGCTATTAGCTGTTAGCTGTCGCCTTTGCACGTTTGGCTTCTGAGCTAAAAAGCCGACCACAAACACCTTCAGCAAAAGAGCTAGTAGCTAACAGCTAGTGGCTAACAGCTAACCATATGACCTCCATCATTCTCCTCTCCGTCTTCGGCATCCTCAACCTGTTCCTGGGCTTCATGCGCTCGAACAAGGTGCTGCTGCCCGGCGCCATGCTGCTGCTGCTGGCCGTGTTCGGGGCCAACCTGGCCGACTGGAACGTGGTTCACGCGCCGTACTTCAACAACATGCTGGTGGTCGACAACTACACGGTGGCCTTCACCGGCATCGTGGTGCTCACCACCATTGCGCTGCTGCCTTTCTCGCGCAGCTACGTGGTGGCCGGCGAAGCCAACCTGGCCGAATACTACGCCCTGCTGCTGTTCTCGCTGGTGGGGGCCGTCATGATGGTGGGCTACGACCACCTCATCATGCTCTTCGTGGGCATCGAAATTCTGAGCATCTGCATGTACGTGCTGGCCGGCTCAAGCAAGCGCGACTCGCGCTCCAACGAAGCCGCCCTCAAGTACTTCCTGATGGGCGCCTTCGCCACCGGCATTCTGCTCTTCGGCATTGCACTGCTCTACGGGGCCACGGGCACCTTCGTGCTCTCGCAGCTGGCCACGGCCATCGCCGCACCTCAGAATGCCAGCCTGCAGCCCATGCTCTACATCGGCATCCTGATGATGATTATCGGCATTGGCTTTAAGGTATCGGCCGCGCCGTTCCACTTCTGGACGCCCGACGTGTACGAGGGCACGCCCACCTTCTTCACCGCCTTCATGAGCACCGTGGTGAAAACGGCCGGTTTCGCCGCCTTTCTCAAGCTGCTGGCCGTGGCCCTGCCCGGCGCCCAGAGCTTCTGGCTGCCCACCATTCAGGCCATGTGCGCCCTCACGCTGCTGCTCGGCAACGTGGGCGCCGCTGCCCAAACCAGCACGAAGCGCATGCTGGCCTACTCCAGCGTGAGCCACGCCGGCTACCTGCTCATCGGCCTCGTGGCCAGCCGGGGCAACCTCACCGGCGACGCCGCCAGTGGCATTTTCTTCTACTCCTTGGCCTATTCCATCGCCACCATCGCCGCCTTCGGCGTGCTGAAACTGGTGGCCGACCACCGCCAGCGCGACGACTACGCCGGCCTCAATGGCCTGGGCAAAACCAATCCCCTGCTGGCCTTCAGCATGACGGTGGCCATGCTCTCGCTGGCGGGCATCCCGCTTACGGGCGGCTTCTTCGGCAAATTTTTCCTGTTGGCTGCGGCCGCCGGCCAGGGCTACATCGGCCTCGTGGTATTTGCCGTGGTGATGAGCATGGTGGGCCTTTACTACTACCTGCGCCCCATTATTGCCATGTATATGCGTCCCGCCGAGGAAGGCGCCACGCCCGTTCCGGTAGACGGCATCCAGAAGGCCACGCTAGTCCTGCTGGCGCTGCTCACCATTGCGTTGGGCATAGTGCCGGGCTTCCTGAGCGGGATTCTGTAGGCATGTATAAGAGTCAACAAAAAAGCCTCCATTTGGAGGCTTTTTTGTTGACTGGTCCAGTCTGCCGTTGATTTTGAAAATTCCTCCCTTTGCATTCGACCCCTATATTTAATCGAATTTAATAGAATGCATTATGGGCGATTCCGCAGAAATCTATGCGCCATTCCGGAAGCTGGGGGCGTTTTGTGCGGTGGTTTTAATTAGCAGTTGCGCCGCCAAACCGCCGCAGGAAACCGGCGATTTTAAACCCTCGGAACTGGTGGAGCTGCAGCAGGCTGGACCCCACCCTCCAGCTTGATATCCGGTACGCCACCAGCAGCAACTTTATGCATCGGCCCCTGTACACGCAGCCCCGGGCCTTCCTGCAGCGCCCGGCGGCCGCCGCGCTGGCGCAGGTAAACCAGGAGCTCAAGCCGCTTGGCTACAAGCTCCTGGTATTTGACGGGTACCGCCCGTGGGCCATCACCAAACAGATGTGGGACAGCACGCCGGACGCCAACAAGGAGTTTGTGGCCAATCCCCAGAAAGGCTCCCGCCACAACCGCGGCTGCGCCATCGATTTGAGCTTATGCGAGTTGGCTTCGGGCAAGGAAGTCGAAATGCCGGGCCAATACGACGAAATGAGCCCGCGCTCTTATGCGGCCTACGCCGGTGGCACGGCCGAGCAACGCGCCCGGCGGGATTTGCTCCGCAGCAAGATGGAGCAACACGGCTTCAGCGTGTTAGAGGCCGAATGGTGGCACTTCGACTACAAAGACTGGAAGTCGTACCGCATTCAAAACACCCCTTTCGAGCAACTATAGCCGGTTACTCTCCCTGAAACTTAGCCCAACCGGGCATAATAAAGCAAAGCGGCCCCGCAACGAGTGTTGCGAGGCCGCTTTTATCTTCGGCAACCAGCTCAATTACGGATTCGTCGACCACATGCCCGCTTCCTTGATGAAGATGCGGCGGTTGAGCTTGAGCTGCGATACGATGAATTCGGCCAGGTCTTCCGGCTGCATCACCTTTTCGGGGTTGCCGTCGGTGAGCTTGTTCTCCAGAGCCAGGGGCGTGGCCACGGTGCTGGGCGTGAGGGCCGACACGCGGATGTTGTGCTTGCGTACCTCCTGCATCAGCGCCTCGGTGAGGCCGAGCACGGCAAACTTGGAGGCGCTGTAGGCACTGCTGCCGGCGGCAGCTCGCTGCCCGGACGTGGACGAGATGTTGATGATGTCACCGGTCTGGCGCGCTATCATAACCGGAAGCACGGCGCGCGTCACGTAGTAGGTACCCAGCACGTTCACCTGGATGATGTGCTCCCATTGCTCGGGCTCCATCTCCAGAAACTTGGCGAAGCTGCCGATGCCGGCGTTGTTGATGAGGATGTCAATCGGGCCCAGGCTCCTGGTGAATCTTGGCGACGGCCACGTTCACGGCGGTGCGGTCGGCGATGTCGGCCACGGCCGTGGCAACGGTGCCACCCGTGGCGATGATTTCGGCGGCCAGCACTTGCAGGTCACTTTCGGTGCGCGCCAGCAGGCCCACTTGCACCCCTTCGGCAGCCAGCGCCAGGGCCACGGCCCGGCCGATGCCTTTGCCCGCGCCCGTTACCAGGGCGACTTTTCCTTGCAGAGATTCCATATGTAGTATCGGTAGTAAATGAGGAGGTGTATAACCAGCTTACGCAAGGATTGTTGGCTTTCAATAACCAAAAACCGTCATGTCGAGCGCAGCCGAGGCATCTCGCTCGCTCCGCCCATCATGCTCATCTAGCGTCCGCCTGCGAAGCATCTTCTCACGGCTCAACGACTTGTGCTGACCTGATAAGGTCCTTCGCTCTGCCCAGGACGACAGACGATTGGATTACTACCCCACGCGAGATGCCTCGGTTGCACTCGGCATGACGGTTTTTGGTTAAACCTTCTTTGTACGGCTAATGCAGATTCTTGGTGAAGTCGCCGTACATCACCCAGTTTTCCCAGGTTTTGCGGTGGGGGCCACCTTGCCGCGCAGGTACTGCTCAATCATGAGGCCGGCTGCCGGCGCGGCGCTCACCCCGCCAAAACCGCTGTTTTCGATGAATACCGCGATGGCAATCTTGGGGTCCTGCGCCGGCGCGAAGGCCGCGAAGGTGGCGTGGTCGAAGCCATGGGGGTTTTGCACGGTACCGGTTTTGCCGGCCACCGAAATGCCGAATTGAGCCAACGAAGCCAGGTTGCCGGTGCCGCCCTTGCTATCGACCACCTGCTGCATGCCGGGAATGATGTACTTAAACAGCGTGGTATCGACGGCGGTGTAGTGCCGCTGCTGGTACTCCGGCAGCGGGCCGCCGTTGCCAATGCCGCGCACGAAATGCGGCGTGTAGTAGTAGCCGCGGTTGGCAATGGTGGCCAGCACGTTGGCCATTTGCAAGCCCGTGATTCCGATTTCGCCCTGCCCAATGCTGAGCGAGTACACGGTTTTGTAGTTCCAGCGGTGGTGGCCCAGGCGCTTGTCGTAGTAGTCGGGCGAAGGAATGAGGCCGCGCTTTTCCTGCGACATGTCCACGCCCAGCTTCTCGCCCAGGCCGAAGGACTTCACCATTTTTTGCCACTGGCCCAGGCCCAGGCGCGCATCCTCGAAGCGGTTGGGCGACTGCCCGCGCAGCACCGCCGCCCGCATCACCTGGTAGAAATACGGGTTGCAGCTGTTCTTGATGGCAATGCTCACGTTGCTGGGCCGCTCGTGGTCGTGCGTGCACTTCACCAGCTTCTGGTTGCAGTCGAAGGCCGTGTAGGGCTTCACCACGCCCAGCTGCAAGGCCACCAGGCTCGTTCACCAGCTTGAATACCGAGCCGGGCGGGTACGTGGCCATCAGGGGGCGGTCGAAGAGCGGGCGCTCCGGGTTGTTGAGCAAGGCCATGTAGCGGTTGCCCGAGCCCTTGCCCGTGAGCAGCTGCGGGTCGTAGTTCGGGGCCGAGACAAAAGCCAGAATCTCGCCGGTTTTGGGGTCGATGGCCACAATGGAGCCGCGCCGGCCGGCCAGCAGCTTTTCCCCATAAGCCTGCAGCTCGGCATCGATGCTCAGGTGCAAATCCTGCCCGGCCACCGAGAGCGTATCGAACTCGCCGTCCCGGAACTTGCCCTTCTCGATGCCGCGCACGTTCACCATCTTGTACTGCACCCCGCGCCGCCCCATCAGGGTTTGCTCGTAGTACGACTCCAGGCCCGAGATGCCGATGTTTTCGCCGGGCCGGTACTTGGCATACTTCGGCTTTTCGAGGAAGGCGGGCGTGATGGCGCCCACGTAGCCCAGGGCGTGAGCTAGGTTGGGCGTGCGGTAGGCCCGCGCCATGCGCGTCTGCGTCCGAAAGCCGGGGAAGTCGCTCAACTTATCCGAAATGGCCGCCAGGCTCGCGCGAAGTCAGGTTCTGAACAATAGGCGAAGGCTTGTTGCGGGAGTATTTTTTGGCCGCCAGCATGCCGGCCCGTAGGTCTTCCAGCGGAATTTGCAGCAGCTCGCAAAACCGGGCCGAGTCGAGCCTGCTTCACTTCGCGGGGCACCACCATCAGGTCGTACACCGGGGTGTTGTTGACCAGCAGCTGGTCTTTGCGGTCGTAAATCAGGCCCCGGTAAGGCGTCTG
The DNA here is from genome assembly GCF_042665855.1 of Hymenobacter humi. Taxonomy (NCBI): domain Bacteria; kingdom Pseudomonadati; phylum Bacteroidota; class Cytophagia; order Cytophagales; family Hymenobacteraceae; genus Hymenobacter; species Hymenobacter humi. The sequence goes on from NZ_JBHTEK010000001.1 coordinate 4,540,345, forward strand.
CACGATGCGCTGGAGCGTGTTCTTGTCGGCGGCCAGCTTATAGGTGCCGTCCAGCACCTGCATGAAGAACAGCCGGGTAAGGAAAATAAGGGCCACCACCAGAAAAATGCCTTGCACGACATATTTGCGGCCTTCCAGGTATTGCATAGCTACAAATTTACGGCAGACTACTGCCGCCCGCGCCGAACCGGGAAAAACAGCAGCTGCACGATTAACAGCGCCAGGCTGGTAAAGAGTGCGCTGACCAGCATTTTCCCGAGCGTGAGGCCAAAATGCCGGAAGCTGCCCAGTTCCAGCAGAAAAAACGCCGCGTGGTGCAGCAGCACCAGCAGCGCCATGTATACGCTAAACCACTGCCCGCCCATTTGGTGCACGTTCACCGAATCGGAGCTGTCGTAGCCGTCGCGCGGGGTGAGCAGGCGCAGCACCCAGGGTCGCAAAAAGCCGAGCAGCACCGCCGCCGCCGCGTGCAACCCGCCGGTGTCGTAGAAGATGTCCATGGTCAGGCCCATGGCGAAGGCCAGCAGCAGCTGCACCACAATGGGCGTGGCGATGGGCAGAAACAGCAGGAAGCCCAGGTAGAAAAAGCACCAGCCCAGGTCGAACAGCACCAGCCGGCTAATCAGTAGTACGTGCACGCCGGCATAGAGCGCAAAGCGCAAAATCTGAATGAGGAGAAACCGGAGTCCACTCATGGTCGCGGGGCTCCTTCCAGCTTCACGCCCGAGCGGGCTTCCACGGTGTCGCGCTCTACCTTGGGCTTGGCGGTTACCACGTACACGTAGGTCAAGTTGGCAAAATTGACGCCCAGCTTCACCCGCACCGTCCAGAAGTTCTTGTCCGGCTCTTTCACAAACGAGTCGATGGTGCCAACGAAAACGCCCTCGGGGAATACCGCGTTGTAGCCCGACGTCACCACCGTGTCGCCCTTCACCAGGCGCGTTTCGCGCAGCACGTTGTCGAGCAAGGCGTGCGTGGGGTCGTCGCCCAGCCACCGGATGGTGCCGAACGTGCCGTCGCGCTTGATTTTGGAGGCGATGCTGGTTTTGGAATGCAGCAGGCTGGTCACGGTGGCGTAGTGCTCGCTCACCACCTTCACGCGGCCCACCACCCCACCGGCAGCTATCACGCCCAGGCCGGGGCGCACGCCGTTCACGCTGCCCACGTTCAAAGTAAGGTAGTTATCCACATTCCGGAGCATATTGTTGATAACCCGGGCCGGAATCAGTGGATAACTCGGGTCGCGGGCCGCTATGAGCTGCTGGCCGAGCAATAAAGTATCGGGCTTGGCGGCCGGCCGCTGGTAGCGGATGCGCTTGAGCGAGTCGGTGCGGGCCGGCGGCAGCGCCACCGAATCGGCTTCGCGGCCGATGGTATCGGGCGGGTACAGCTGCTGGCGCAGGCTGGCATTTTCTACCGCCGCCTGCTGGTTCATTTCGGCCAGGTGGAAGTAGTCGGTTATCTGGGTGCGGCGCTCCAGCACCTGGCCGGCGTACTTATTGGCCGAATTAAAAAAGCCGCCCGCTGATACGAGCTATTGGTAACGTATAAATACAGGCTGAATATTTCCAACAAGCCAAATATCAGCGCCCCGCGAAAGCGAAATAGGAAAAGAAATAAATTCCGCACGGGGCTTATTCTAATTAAGAATGAAGAATGAGGAATGAAGAATCAGCCCAACGACCAATTCCTCATTCCTCATTCTTCATTCCTCATTTAACTTAAGTGAGAAGCACGCCTTTGAAAGCCTGGATGTCTTTGATGGCCTGGCCAGTACCGCGCACCACAGCACGCAGCGGGTCTTCGGCAATGTGAATGGGCAGCTTGGTTTTGGCCGCCAAGCGCTTGTCGAGGCCGCGCAGCAGGCGCCGCCGCCGGTGAGGTGAATGCCGTTTTCGTAAATGTCGGCCGAGAGTTCGGGCGGCGAGATTTCGAGGGCTTTCAGTACGGCTTCTTCGATTTTCGCCACCGATTTATCGAGGGCAATGGCGATTTCCGAGAAGGTCACGCGAATGACTTTCGGAATACCCGTCATCAGGTCGCGGCCGCGCACTTCGTGGTCGGGCGGGGGCACGTCGAGCTCGGTCAGGGCCGCGCCTACTTCGATTTTGATGCGCTCGGCCGAGCGCTCACCGATGAGCAGGTTGTGCTGGCGACGCATGTAGTCGAGAATGTCCTGGTTGAAAACGTCGCCGGCAGTTTTGATGGACTGGTCGCACACGATGCCCGACAGGGCAATCACGGCGATTTCGGTGGTGCCGCCTCCGATGTCGATTATCATCGAGCCCACGGGCTGCTGCACGTCGATGCCGATGCCGATGGCCGCGGCCATGGGCTCTTGAATCATCCAGACTTCCTTGGCGCCGGCGTGCTCGGCAGAGTCCCGTACGGCGCGTTTCTCCACTTCGGTGATGCCCGACGGGATGCAGATGACCATGCGGTGCGAGGGCTGAAACAGCCGGTTGCGCGTGTCAATCATCTTAATCATGCCCTTTATCATTTCCTCGGCGGCGTGGAAATCGGCAATAACCCCGTCCTTCAGCGGCCGGATGGTGCGGATATTGTCGTGGGTCTTTTCGTGCATCTGCTGCGCCTGGCGGCCCACAGCGATGACTTTATTGGTGGTGCGGTCTTTGGCGATGATGCTCGGCTCATCCACCACGATTTTGTCGTTATGGATGATGAGCGTATTGGCCGTACCCAGGTCGATGGCAATATCGCTGGTTAGGAAATTAAAGAAACCCATTGAGTTAGCTGCAATAAGGCGGAGCCCAAGGTGTTGCTCGGGCAAAATAATGGGCAAAGGTACGGAAGGTTTCGGCGGAGGTTAAACATAACTTCCGGGCCGGTCAGCCAGGTAAGAAGAACCTACTCCCCTCCTTTTTTAAGGAGGGGACGCTCAACTGTCAAGTTGAGCTGGGGTGGTGAAGTCGTTGAACGACATCCGAACGATTCCAGCCCAACTCGTTCGCGTGTCGTTCGACGAGGGCAACCACCCCCGTCCGAGCCGTTGGCTCGAACATCCCCTCCTTAACTAAGGAGGGGAGTTTTCTATCGGCGCCTTCTACTTATTAGTGCTTGAAGTGGCGCACGCCGGTGAGCACCATAGCCATGCCCAGTTCGTCGCAGGCTTTGATGCTGTCGGCGTCTTTGATAGAGCCGCCGGGCTGCACCACGGCGCGGACGCCGGCCGCGCCGGCAATTTCCACGCAGTCGGGGAAGGGGAAGAATGCATCGGAGGCCATCACGGCGCCGTGCAAGTCGAAGCCGAAGCTGCGGGCCTTTTCGATGGCCTGGCGCAGGGCGTCGACGCGGGAGGTCTGGCCCACACCGGAGGCCAGCAGGCGGCCGGCGCGCGCCAGCACGATGGTGTTGCTCTTGGTGTGCTTGCAGATTTTGCCAGCAAATTCCAGGGCCGTCAGTTCCTCGTCGGTGGGGGCCGACTGGGTCACGGTGCGGAAGTCCTTCACGGTCTCGGTCTGGCGGTCGGCGTCCTGCTCAATAATGCCGTTGAGCAAGGTCTTTACCTGCTTGGCCGGGAACTGCACCGGCTTCTGGCGCAGCAGAATGCGGTTTTTCTTGCTTTGCAGCACGGGCAGCGCATCGGCGGCGAAGCTGGGCGCAATCAGGACCTCGAAGAAGAGCTGGTTGAGCTCGGCCGCGGTAGCGGCGTCCACTTCCTTGTTCACGATGATGACGCCGCCGAAGGCAGACGTCGGGTCGCAGCTCAGGGCATTCACGTACGCGTCGCGGAGCGTGGCAGCTTGGGCCACGCCGCAAGCGTTGGTGTGCTTGAGGATGGCGCAGGCGGGCTGGCCATCGGAAAACTCGGCCATCAGGGCCACGGCCGCGTCTACGTCCACGAGGTTGTTGTAGCTGAGCTGCTTGCCGTGCAGCTGGTCGAACAGCGCCGTCAGGTCGCCGTAGAACGTGCCGGCCTGGTGGGGGTTTTCGCCGTAGCGCAGGGGCGTGGCGGGCTGGGCACTCAGGCGCAGGGCGGTGCCGGCCACGGCGGTGCCCTGGCTCAAGTAGCCGAAAATCTCGGTGTCGTAGTGCGAAGTGGTGGCGAAGGCGGCGGCGGCGTAGTGGCGCCGGTCTTCGAGGTCAGTTGAACCGTTTTTGGTGGTCAGCAGCTCCGTCACGGCAGCGTACTGGTCGCGGCTGCTGACAACCAGCACATCGCGGTAGTTCTTGGCGGCGGCGCGCAGCAGCGAAATGCCGCCGATGTCAATCTTCTCGATGACATCGGCCTCCTCGGCGCCGCTGGCTACGGTTTCTTCGAAGGGGTACAGGTCCACCACCACCAAATCGATGGGCGGGATGCCGTGCTGCTCGGCCTGGGCCAGGTCGGCCTCGTTGTCGCGGCGGTGCAGGATGCCGCCGAATACCTTGGGGTGCAGGGTTTTCACGCGGCCGCCGAATACTTCCGGGAAGCCGGTCAGGTCTTCCACGGCCGTTACTTCGGCGCCTTCGTCCTCCAGGAATTTCTGGGTGCCGCCAGTGGAGTACAGCGTGACGCCGTGCTGCCGCAGCACCTGCACCAAGGGGGCCAGCCGGTCTTTGTGGTACACGGAAAGCAGGGCGGCGCGGATGGGGCGGGACGACATAAAAACGGGCGAATAAGCAGGGCACAATTGCCACCGCGAAGGTACGGCCCCGCCCCGGCGAGGACCTAGCTCAGGCATTACGGAATTGTTACCACCCGCTCAGCAACGATTTGACGAAGCCAGAGCAGAACAATAGAGTAGGCTTCCGGTTGATTTATTCACTCCTGATTCGCCCCCTAACACCATGGCCACTGAGTTATTATCTTCAACAAGTGCCGAGCCTTGGTCGGAGGCGGCCGAACCCACCACCTGGGCTGGTGCAGCCGCAATACCACGCCTCTTAGCTAGCCCGGCGCAGGCCGAAGCTGCGGCTGCACAACTGGTCCCGCGCCTGGCAGCCCAGGCCGCCGAAACCGACGTGGTGGGCGCATTTCCAACCCAGGAATTCAACTGGCTGCGCGCGGCAGGCTTGCTCACGGCGGCCCTGCCGGCCGCCCTAGGCGGCGCGGGGTTGCAAGCCACGGCCGCTACCCTCCCGCTGTTGCGGGTGCTGCAGTCGATGGGGCAAGGCAATCTGGCGGTGGGCCGGGTGTACGAAGGCCATTTGAATGCCCTCATGCTGATTCAGCAGCTCGGCACTTCCGGGCAGGTAGCTCGCTATGCCGCCGATGCCCGCGCCGGCTTGCTGTTCGGCGTTTGGAACACCGAGAACCCGGCCGACGGCGTGCACCTGGAAGCCTTGCCCAACGGCCGCTACCGCCTGCGCGGCGCCAAAACCTTCGCTTCGGGCGCCGGGTACCTGGCGCGGCCCCTCATCAGCGGGGCGCTGCCTGAGGAAAGGCTGGCAGCTATTTGTGCTGCCAGCCGATGCCCAGCCGCCGGTGCTGGACCGCTCCTTTTGGCGGCCCTTGGGGATGCGGGCCACGGCCAGCTTCCGAGCCGATTTGACCGGGCTGGAGATTGGGCCGGAGGACCTCATCGGCCCGCCCAATGCCTACTACCGGCAGCCCACGTTTAGCGGCGGCGCCATCCGGTTTGCCGCCGTGCAGTTGGGCGGGGCCGCCGCTGTGTACGAAGAGACCCGCGGCTTCCTGCGCGGCCTGGGCCGTACCGACGACCCCTACCAGCGTCAGCGGCTGGGCGAGATGGCCATTGCCCTGGAAAGCGGCCGCCAGTGGCTGCGCAGCGCAGCCGAGCACGCCGCCCGCCCCGGCGCGACCACCGCCGAAGCGGCCGAAGCCACCGTGGCCTACGCCAACATGACGCGCACGGCCGTCGAAACCATCTGCCTCAGCATCCTGCAGCTGGCCGAGCGCAGCGTGGGCGCCCGGGGCCTGCTGCAGCCCCTCCCCTTCGAGCGCCTGCACCGCGACCTCACGCACTACCTGCGCCAGCCCGCCCCCGATGGGGCCCTGGCCGATGTGGGCCGCTTCGTTCTCGAAGGCAAAGAATTCGTAAGCTAGGATTCACCTCCAAGCTGCTTTCACTTGAATGATACTGCTGGTCTTCCCTTTGCTTCTTATCCGGTGCGTCCTGGCAGCTTCGTGGCCGAGCTGGGCTCGACGGTAGTAGTGGCCCCGCACCCCGACGACGAGGCCCTGGGCTGCGGAGGGCTGCTGGCCCTACTGGGCCAAACAGGAAACCCCGTAACTGCGGTCTTGGTAAGCGACGGTACCATGTCGCACCCCGCCTCCGAGTTATTTTCGGCTCTGGCCCGCCGCGCGGTACGAGAAACCGAATTCCGCCACGCCCTCAGCATCCTGGGCACCGATGCCGTTGAGCCGCTTTTGCTCGGCCTGCCCGACAGCCGGGTGCCGGCCACTACCAATGAACCCAGCTTTGTGCAGGCGGTGGCTCAGCTCCAGGATTTTCTAATAGCCCAACAGGCTGCTACGGTGGTGGTGCCCTGGCGGCGCGACCCGCACCCCGACCACCGCGCCACCAGCCACCTAGTGCAAGCGGCCTTGGCCAGCATGCCAAACCCGCCTCGCCGGCTCGAATATGTAGTATGGGCTTGGGAACGGGCCGCCCCGGCCGACTTGCCCACGGCAGCAGACGAAGTACGCGGCTTTCAACTGGATATAGCCGCAGTGGTGGGGCTAAAGCAACGGGCCATTGCCGCGCACCGTTCACAAGTTGCGCCCGGCATTTTTACCGACGACCCGGGAGGCTTCCTGTTATCGAAGGAGATGCTGGCGCATTTCAGCGGCCCGTACGAAGTTTACTTTGAAGCACTTGTCCCATGAATCAAAATCAGCCCAACTCGTTGCCCCCGGAATATTTCGACCAGGTGTACCAGGCCAACCGCGACCCGTGGAATTTTGAAACCAGCCCGTACGAGCGGGAAAAGTACGCCACCACCCTGGCGGCTTTGCCCCGGGCGCACTACCCTAACGCGTTTGAAATAGGCTGTTCGCTGGGGGTGCTAACGGCCCAACTGGCCCCGCGCTGCGGCCACTTGCTGGCCGTGGACGTGAGCGAAGCCGCCCTGGCCCAGGCCCGGCTGCGCTGCGCCAAGCTGCCGCAAGTGGAACTACAGCGCATGCAGGTGCCCGAAGAGTTGCCCAACGAGTCGTTCGATTTACTTCTGATGTCCGAGGTAGGCTACTACTGGTCGGCTGCTGACCTGGCCCGCGCCGCCGACCAACTGGTGGCCATGCTCACGCCGGGCGGCCACCTCCTGCTCGTACACTGGACGCCTCCCGTGCACGACTACCCCCTAACCGGAGACGATGTGCACGAATTGTTCCTCAGCAAAGCCGCCAACCAGGGCCCCCTGCGCCACCTCACCGGCCAACGCCACGAAAAGTACCGGCTCGACCTGTTTGAAAAAGTTGAGCCAATACAGGATTGTCTAAATTCCGATTTAGCTGACATTAAGCCCCTTTAGCTCCAACTAAGCAGCTTTTTGCAAGCTATATTGCTTGATAAGCACCGGCAGCTCCAGCAAGGCCTGCGCCAACGGCACGGTGGTCAGTGGAGCCACCACCGCACTATCGAGCAGCCCTTGCCAGAGCTCGCCAAAGGTAGCGGCGCGTTGCACCCGAGCCAATAGCGCCAACGCGGGCAAGCCCAGGCGCATGGCCAGGCCTTGGTGCTGCTGTGTGGGGCGGCTGGCCCAATAATGACGTAACTGGCGGCGCAGAAGCCACCGCGCGGCCAGCTCCGTGGGGTTGGGCACTTGCGGCTCGCGCTGCTCCCGGCTCATGTGGAGCCATTCGCGCAACTGCCACGAGAGGCCAACTTCGACCCGGCCCTGCCGGCGGGCCGAGGTAAGCACCTGCACGTGCGGGCTGTGGCGCACGGCCAAGTCGTGCCGGTACAGAGAGTGGCACAGGGCCTCGTCCTCCAGAAAGCACTTTTCGGGCAGCCCGCCCACTTGCCGGTAGGCGCGGGCCGTGAGGGCCAGGCTGGCGCCAAAATGCTGGTGGTGCCGCGGCCACGGGTCGGCGGGGTTGGGGTCGAGCAAGGCCTCGAGGCGGGCGCACAGCAGGTGGTAGGCCGTATCGCGAAGCTGCAGGCGGCGCAGCGGGGTCAGGGCCACGGTGTTGATTTCCGTAAAGATGCGCCCCCTACGGCGGCGGCCCCGGCCGCGATTTCGGCCTGGATGGCGGCCAGCCACGTGGGCGCCACGCAGGTATCGGCGTCGGTGCTGGCGATGATGCCGAGCGCGCTCCCAACCTGCTCGAGCCGGGCACAAGCCTCGTCCATGAGCAAGCGGCGGGCGCTGCCGACGTGCGCTTTAGCGGCAGGCAAGCTGAGCTCGGCCACGTACAGCGGCAAGTGGCAGTACCGGCCAGCCAGCTGGCGCACCACGGCGGCCGTGGCATCGGTGCAGTTGTTGGCCAGCACAATGACTTCGTAGCAGCCCGGCGGCAGCGGCCGGCCTTCCAAATCGGTCTGGGCAGCCAGGGCAGCCAGGGTAGCGGGCAGGTTGGCCGCCTCATCTTTGGCCGGGATGATGACGCTCAGCTGCAAGCCGGTGCGCGGCGGCGGCAGCTGCCGGTGCAGCCGCGAGGCTTCGCGTCCTCGTCGCGGAGCGGCCGGCAAAACCACGGCCTGAAGAACCGGAGCCGGGGCAGTAGCCTCCTGGGAACCGAGAAAGCGAGCAGGCGTAGCGTGGTCCATAAACCGTTCGTACGCCAGAGGTTAACAAAAGGTATAGTTCAGCTTAGCACATTGCTGCTTATCCTAAACCGTGGCCTTAAGGTTACGTTCTGAAAGTCAAGGAATTTAAGAATCCTTCGCTTATACTAAAATATATTCCGGAGGAAACGCAACCGCCCATACCATCATCCGCCGGTACTCCTGGCGCTGCTGCTTCCCCAAAGAAAAAGCTCCTCTAGCAATAGAGAAGCTTTAAAATCAAAATGGTCAGCCAGTTGCTCAATTAATTTTAACTGAGCTAGAACGCCTCGCCAATGGCGAAAAGGATGCCCGGCTTGCTGCCCGTGCCGCCGGCGTAGTCCAGACGCAGGTTGAGCCGGTCGCGGCGGATGAAGTTGAAGCGAATACCCGCGCCGCCGGCATACTTGGTGTTGCTGAGGCTGAACTTGTCGATGTAGTTGCTCACGTTGCCCACGCCGCCAAACACGGCCCCATCGATGCGCCAGAACAGCTTCTGGCGCAGCTCGGCCTGAAAGGTAACCATCTGGCGGTCGCGGAAGCGCTGCTCGTAGATGCCGCGCAGCAGGTTGGCGTTGTTGTAAAGTGAGCCGCCCAGGTTGGCCCCGAGGCCGGCCAGCTCCCGAAACGGTACATCGCCGGTGTGGAACTGCCCCAGGAAATGCAGGGCCAGGATGGTGCGCTCAGAAAACACCGGCTGGAAGTGGCGGGCATCGAGCCTGGTAGCGCACGAAGCGGTAGTCGGAGCCCAGGCCGGAGCCATTGAACATCACGCTGGCATCCACCAGATTGCCCCGGAAAGCGGCCAAAGGCACGTCGCGGGTATCGTAGGTAAATACCGGGCCCAGGCCCGAGACGTGGGTGTCTTCCCGCTCGCGGGGCGTCACGCGCGGGTCGCGCAGAAACACGTTGACGTTGGTGCCCTGCGCATCCACGGTGCCAGTCGGAATTTCGATATCCCGTATGCCGGTAAAGCGGTACTGGGCTCCAAAGAACACCTTGGGCGCAATGGCCTTCTGAATGCGCTGGTTGATAATGAACAGCTTGTAAGCTGTTTCCGACTCGTCGATGCTCTGGCTTTTGGGGCCAATGCCGTAGTAATACAGCAGTTGGTCGTAGGCGCTTATTTCGCCGTTGAGGTAGAACTTCTCGCCGGGAGTGTACACCGTGTGCACCAGCTGAATGAGCGACTGCTTCTTCTGGGTCTGCCAGTACTGCGCCCGGATGTTGGAGGGGCGCGTGAGGGTATCGTCGGAGAAGCGGCCGCTGAGCAGGCCGCCCAGGCCGTAGCCCAGGCCGGTTTCAGCCTGGTAGAAAATCACCGGAATGGGCAGAATGGTGAGGCGCTTGGGCTTGACATCGTTCGGAAGTTTCGGTGGTGCAGCGGGCAACGCCGACGTTGCAGCCGAGGAGGCAGTAGTAGCCGAATCGAGGCGCGCCGTGGTCTGGGCCGAGGCGGCAAAAGTCAGCCCGGCCAGGGCCAGGGCTGCAAGGGGGAAGCGCATGTGTAGGGGAGTAAAAACTTTATATTGAGCTAACAACGGAATACGTCCGCTTACGGTTTGAACTCGACAAGGCCGTCCCAAGATAAGCACACTTTTCGGGGAAGCCAGCCGCTGGATTAGTCAAGTTTCAGGCGCTTTACCACGTGCCCCCGGCCCAGATGCTCGGCCACCAGGCTCGGCGGCATCGGTGGGGCGCACGTTGCCATATACAGTACCTTCGGGGTAGACGATGAGGGCGGCGCCGGGGCCCTTCTTGCAGTCGCGGCACAGGTCCAGGCAATTGCAGGTTTGCACCTGGGTGCGCAGCTTTTGGCCCTGTACCACCTGCTTTTTCAGGCCCTGGTTTTTGAGCTCTTTCTTGAGAGCCTTGGCCACGTCCTCCCCCACTCCGGACTTTTGGTTGGTGCACACAAAAAGGCGGCGGTCGTTGCTCATTGAGGCATAATTATTAAGAGGAAAGAACCGTCATGCTGAGCGCAGTCGAAGCATCTCGCGTGCAGCAGTAACTCAATCGTAAGGATTAGTGACTACATGCGAGATGCTTCGACTGCGCTCAGCATGACGTGCTTAATGAAAACCGCAGAACGCTACTTCGCCCCGTGCCAGTGCCGGTTTTGGAGCTTATACGCGGCCAGGCTCGCGGTTCGACCACAGCGTTTGGTACACCTGCTGGTCGTGCAGCAGCCTGCGGGTCTTTTTCCATGAAGCCAAGCAACTCCTGCAGCAATTCCGCCGCCTCTTCCTTCAGGAAGTAATACATCCAGTTGTCGAGCCGGCGCACGCTCACCAGGCCCGCGTTTTTCAGGTATGCTAATTGCCGACTGGTTTTGGTCTGGGTAAAATCGAGCACTTGCTCCAGGTCGGCCACCACCATTTCGCGGTTGCGCCAGAGCAAATGCAGGATGCGCACCCGGCTTTCGTCGCCCAAGGATTTAAAAAGTTGCTGCCCAAAAGCAACCGTGAAATGTTTCAAGCGCATCTGCTGTCTGGGAAGGGGGCGTGCGCCCTTGGTTCTTTCTGCCCAAAGTTACAATTGGCCCCGACCCTGGCGCCGTATATTTGTTTTACGTTCTCCTAAACATGCCTGACCTCTTGCGTCTTCGTCGCTTCTCCTTATTCTTTGCTGTGGCCCTGCTGGGCATGCTGCTGCTGGCGGCGCCCTCGGCCCAGGCCCAGGGCAAGCGCAAGGTGATTCAGTTCACGGGCATTGTGGCCAGCGGCGACAGCCTGCTGGGCGTGCCCGGCGCCACCATCTACGTGCCCAATGCCGGCCGCGGCACGGCATCCAACGCCTACGGCTACTTTTCCATGGCCGTGCTGGCCGGCGACAGCATCGTGATTCGCTCGCTGGGCTACGCCAACGAAACCATTATTATTCCGGCCGATTTCCAGCGCCAGAGCTATTCGGTTATCATTCGGCTGCGGGAAGACGCCACCATGCTGGAGGAAGTCCGCGTGTTTCCCTACACCACCGAGCGCGACTTCAAAAAGGCCTTTCTGGCCCTGCGCCTGCCCACCGAGCGGGGCAGCGCCGCCGCCGACAACCTGAACGAGCAGCTCATGCGCCGCATCTTCAACACCCAGCCCATGGGCGCGGTGGCCAACTTCCGGCAGACCATGTCGAACCAGCAGTACAACCAGGATACCCGCATGGGCATGGGCCCGAGCGTGTACGCCAACAACCCGCTGCTCAACCCCTTCAGCTGGCTCAAGCTGGTGCAGCAGGTGAAAAATGGCGAGTTCAAGAAGAAGGACAACTACGACGACTAAGCCGGGCTTAGCTCAATTCGTAGGGGTACGGCAGCTCGGCCACGAGACGAGCGGCAACATCTTGAAGGCATTCCGGGTAAAGCGAGGGTTAACTCCTGCTTTTCCCTTATGGATACCAATCTTCCGGCTTCGTCCCACCCACGCGTGGTTATCATCGGCTGCGGCTTTGGCGGCCTGCGCCTGGCCAAGGCCCTGCGCCACGCGCCCGTTCAGGTGGTAGTCGTCGACCGCAACAACTACCACAACTTCCAGCCCCTGCTCTACCAGGTGGCTACCGGCGCCCTCGAAGCCGACAGCATTGCGTACCCCATCCGCAAGATTTTTGCGGGCCAGAAGAACTTCTTCTACCGCATGGCCGACGTGCACCGCGTCGATTCCGCCACCAACACGGTGGTAACCAGCGTGGGCGACATCCGCTACAATTACCTGGTGCTGGCCACCGGCTCGCTCACCAACTTCTTCGGCCTGGAGAGCATCGAGCGCAACGCGATGCAGATTAAGAGCATCCCCAACGCCCTGAACCTGCGGAGCTTTATCTTCCAGAACTTCGAAAAAGCGCTGCTCACCGAGAACCCCGACGAGCGCCAGGCCCTGCTCAACATCGTGGTGGTGGGCGGTGGCCCCACGGGCGTCGAAATCAGCGGCTCGCTGGCCGAGATGCGCAAGCACGTGCTGCCCAAGGACTACCCCGAGCTGGACTTGCGCACGATGCAGATTTTCCTGGTCGAAGCCGGGCCGGCCTTGCTGGGCCCCATGTCGCCGGCCTCGCAGGCCGACGCCAAGCGCTACCTCGACGAGCCTGGGCGTGAAGGTGCTGCTCAACACGTCCATCAAGCACTATGAGCACTGCCGCGCCTATTTCTCCGACACCGAATACATCCCGACCGAAAACCTAGTGTGGGCCGCCGGCGTGAACGGCGCCGAAGTCCCCGGCCTGCCCGCCGAAGCCGTGACCCGTAACAAGCGCGTGACCGTGAACCGCTGGAACCAGGTAGAGGGCCTGCCCAATGTCTTTGCCATCGGCGACCTAGCCAACATGGTCACCGAGGACATGCCCCGCGGCCTGCCCATGCTCGCGCCCGTAGCCCAACAGCAGGCCGACCAACTGGCCGAGAACCTGCAGCGCCTGCTGCGCGGCGAAGCACCCAAAAACTTCGTGTACAAAAACAAAGGGGCCATGGCCATCGTGAGCCGCAACAAAGCCGTGGTGGACTTGCCCAAGAACGTCCACTTCAACGGCTTTTTTGGCTGGCTCACCTGGCTCTTCGTCCACCTGATGACGCTGGTGGGCTTCCGTAACAAAGTGGTGGCCTTCGTGGACTGGGCCTTCAGCTACTTCAGTTCCGACCAGGCCCTGCGCCTCATCATCCGCCCCTTCAGCCGTAAGGACGTGAAGGACGACAAAGGCAAGAAAAGCGCCGAGCACCGCACGGCTACCCCGGAATACAACCCCACGCCGCCGGCTATTCAAACGCCAGCGTAGGCGCCCTCGGGCTGGGGCACCTCACCCCCGACCCCTCTCCAAAAGAGAGGGAGCCTGACGGTAATCAAAAGAAAGGCCCGGCTCAATTGAGCCGGGCCTTTTTACTTTACAATTGAGCTAAACACTTGTGCCGTGGCTCCCCTCTCTTTTGGAGAGGGGCCGGGGGTGAGGTGCCCTGGGCTGCGAGCTTTCTACACCTACGCCGTAGGCTCCGCCACGGCGGCGGGACCGGCAATCACGACTTGCATGTTGTCGGGCGTGAGGTATTCCTGAGCCAGCCTGGCGCAGCGTTTCTGCATCGGCGGCTTCGGTTTGCTCCACAAACTGGGTGTAGTAATCGGCCGGGAGGTCCAGGAAGACCGTGTTTTTGTACTTGTCGCACTGCTCAAACACGGTGGACAGCTCATTGGCAAACTTGCCCAGGATGTAGTTCTTCACGATTTCCAGCTCTTCGGCCGGAATCAGCTCCTGCTGCAGGCGGCGCAGCTCCATCTCGATTTCGCTCACCGCGTAGTCGGCGCTTTCACCCTTAACATCGGTGCCAATGAGCAGGGAGGTGCCCAACTCGCGCGGCGCGACGCTGGCGTAAATGCCATACGTCAGGCCCTTGTCTTCGCGGATGTTGCGCATCAGGCGCGAGCCGAAGTAGCCGCCCAGCACGTTCACCAGTAGTTTCAGGCGGTGGGTATCGGGGTGCTTGGGGCTGGGCCAGCTCCGGCCCATGCGCACGGAGGCCTGCAAGCTGCCGGCCACGTCTACGCGGTTGGCGGGAGTCACAAAGGCTTTTCCGTTCGCAGAAGGCTCGTTGGAAATGGGCGAAGCCACTACCTGCCGGGTCGTGATGGGGGGCGTGCTGAACGCCGCGGCCACCAGGCTCGCGCTCGGCGGCTACATCGCCGCACAAAAACACTTCGGCGTTGCCAAAGGCGTAGGCGGTCTGGTGAAAAGCCTGGGCTTCGGCCACCGTCAGGGCCTGGTACGTGGCGCTGTCGAAGGGCCGGCCGTACGGAGTTTCCGAGCCAAACTGCAGCTCGTTGAAACGCTCGGAAGCCAGGTAGCTGGTTTTCTGGCGCTCCACGCTCACGTTCTGGATGGTGCGGGTTTTGAGCTGTTGCAGCTCGGCTTCCGGAAACGCGGGGTTGGTGAGCACATCCGTCACCAGGGGCAGCAAGGCGGGCAGGTGCCGGGTCAGGCAGTACAGCGTGAGCGTGGAGCGGTCGAAGCCGGCGTCGCACTCCAGCGAGGCGCCGTAGAACGCCACTTCGTCGGCGATTTGGCGGGCGGTGCGGGTGGTGGTGCCTTCCAGCAGCATGCGGGCTGTGACGGAGGCCAGGCCGGGACGGGGCTCGGCAGTTTTGCCGGCCCGGAATACGGCTTGTAGCCGCACCACGGGCTGGGCGTCGTTGGCCAGCACGTGCAGGCGCGCGCCGCTGGGAAGGGTAAGCACGTCGGCCGCCGGCAGGGTAACGCGGGCCAGCGGCTGAACGGGAGGAGCGACGGTACGGTCGAGCATCTATTAGAGGCTAAAAGAGGATAATCAGCGAAGGTATTGAACAACAAACTCCCCTCCTCAACCGAGAAGGGGAGTTCTTGTGCAACGAAATTAAGGCTGCTTAGTTCGAAGGTACGTCGCCGGTGGTGCCGCCGGCCCCTTTTTCGTCAAAAGCCTCCGAGAGCTTGTTCAGGTTGAAGTGCAGCGACACCCGGATGGTCTGGGCCAGGGGGCTGTTCTGCGAGTTGTCGCCGATAGGAATGAGGTACGTGCCATCGATGCCGAACACCTGGTAGCGCACGCCCAGGCCCAGGCTGGCGTACTGGCGGTCGCCCTTGTCGGGGGCTTCGTAGAAGTAGCCGCCGCGCGCATAGAGCAGGTCGTTGTAGTTGTATTCCAGGCCGGTAGAAAGGTTGATTTCGCGCAGCTCTTCTTTAAACCCGCCGGGGGCATCGCTGAAGGAGCCCAGGATGGCGGGCACAATGGGCTTGTCGGCAATCTCGCGGTTGCGCTCGATTACGATGGGGTCGTTGGCCAGCAGCACGCCGTTTACATCGTAGTACGGCGAGGGCACCAGCAGCTTGGTGGCATCGAACACGAGCGTGAGCTTGTTGTACTGGTCAATTTCCCGGGTCAGGGCCGTGCCCAATTTCAGGGTCGTGGGCAGAAAGCTGGGGTTCTCGGCGTCGTTGTAGGTAATCTTGTTGCCGATGTTGGTGATGGAAGCACCGAAGGCCAGGTTGTACAAGCCCGTGCCGATGGTGGCGTCCTTGGAGTAGTAAGCACCCAGGTCAACGGCTGCCGCGTTGCCGGGGCGGGCGTCGTTGCCCTGTACCGTGCCCACCAGGTTGGAGCGCACGTAGCGCGCCGAGATGCCCACGCCGAAGTTGTCGGTGAGCTGCTGGCCGTAGGAAACCGTGAGAGCGTACTCCTTGGGGCTGAACGAGCCGGCCGGCAGGTTGCCGCCGGTGCGGTAGTCGATGGTACCCAAATCAAAGTACATCAGCGACGCGCCCAGGGCCGAGCGCTGCCCGATTTTGCCATAGCCCGAGATGTAGGACAGGCTCATGTCGTCGGTAATGTTGCGCAGCCAGGGCGAATAGTTGAGCGAAGCCGCGTACTTGTAGGGCACAAAGCCCAGCTTACCAGCGTTGTAATACCCGGCGTTCGCATCGGGCGAAGTAGCCACCCCGGCTTCTCCCAGCGCCGAGCCGCGCGCATCGGGGCTGAGCGTGAGAATGGGAACGGCCGTGGTAATGGTGCCTTGGTTTTGGGTGCGGCTTTGGGCGTGGGAAGTGGCCGCAACGGCCAGCAAGCCGGCCACCAGGGCCAAGCGCGAATGGGGAAAAAGAGGCTGCATAGAGGAGGGAAAGAAGGCCGGACGCGGCCCGAACGCAAATAAAGGCGGATTAATTGAGGATGACGAGTTTTTCGTACTTCGAAGCCGTGCTACCGTTGTGCTGCGAGCGCACGCTCAGGCGGTACACGTAAACGCCGCGGGCCAGTTGGTCATTGTATTCGTCGCGGCCATTCCACGTAATACTTTGCTGATGTGCCTCTGAAGTGGGCACCGTGGCCGTTAGGGTGCGTACCAAATGACCGGCCACGGTAAAAATCTGCACTTGCACATCCAGGTTGTCCGGCTCGGAGCCGGCCTGGTTGTGGTCAAAGAAGAACGTAGTTGAGTTGGCAAACGGATTGGGGTAGTTGAGCACGTGGGTCAGGGCCAGCTTTTCGTCGCGGGCCACCACAAACTCGATTTCTCGTTCCGCCGAGTTGTTGTAGGTGTCCCAGGCCTTGAGCCGCAGCGAGTGGGGCCCGGGCGCCAGGTCTTTAAACAAGGTATTGACTTTGCCGGCCCGGAAGTCCCCTACGTTGGAGACGTACCTATCGTTGAGCACAAGCAGCTTGTTGGGGTCGTTGTCGAGCACGGCCGTGATGTCGTGGCCGATGCCCGCGCCGGTGGTGTTGATACCGCTGTCGTCGCTGAGGTTGGCCAGCAGGGTGGTGTTCTGTCCGGTGAGGCCGCCAAACGCGAACGACTCGCTGTCCATAAACAGGTTGATAACCGGCGGAATGGTGTCGCGGGCCACGCCCGAAGCCGCCCCGCCCACCGATTTGAGTGGTAGCCGTTGGCGTCGACGCGGTTGGTGCCATCGAAGGCGTACAGGCTGATTTTGCCCAGCCCAATGTTATAGTTAATGTCCTTGGGCACGACGAAGGAAAGGCTGAATTCGCCGTTTTTCACTTCGGCCTGGCCGCCATAAATCAGGTTCTCCTGCACCTCCACCGGGCGGGGCGCGTCGCGCAACGTACTGGAAACGGCCGGGTTGTATTCATTGCCCAGGGTCATCACGGTGGTGGGCTTGTCGTAAATAGAAACCTGGGCCCGGCCCGTGAAAGCACTGTTGAACGCGCCATTGTTCTGCAAGCGGCCGTGCAGCCGCACCCGGGCCAATGCTTTGAGCGTATCGGCGGGCGCCCAGGCGCCGGCCACGCGGGTCCGGATGCTATCGAGCACCACGCTTTGCCGGGGGTAGGCCAGCGTCATGCTCGGGTCGGCCAGCAGCACGTAGTTGCGGTTGTTGATAACGCCCGGCTGGCCCGCGCCGGGGTAGTCGTTCTTGCTCAGCATCACCACGGTGCCGATGCTGGGCATCTGCCCGTTCACGGGCCGCAGCACGCGGTTGAAATACGCCTGGTTGAGCCCGGCATTGAGCCCGGCGTCCACCACGCGGGTGGTGGTAAACAGCCCCACGGCCCCACCGGTGGCGTTATCGGTGAGGGCCTGCTCCCCGGCCGAAGTAAAATCGGGGTTGTCGTAGGTGCTGAAGTCGCAGGTGCCGGTGGTGAAGAACGTCAGGTTGTTGGCGTTGCGCAGGGCTAGCACCGAGGCGTTGGTCAACATTTGCTCGTCGGTCCAGCCCTTGGGGCCGCCGTGGCCCAGGTAGTTGACAATCAGGGACCCTTGCTCAATGGACTGGTCGATGGCGCGGCTGGCTTCCAGCGAGCGCTGCCCCGCCGACACGGCCACCTGCGGGTACAAATCGAGGTACACTTTGTGCACGTTGTACACCGGATAATCGGTTTGGATGCTCTTGGCAATCAGCTCCGAGCCCTGGCCCACGAACAAATCCCCTTCCCCATCGTCCGACACCAGCGTAATGCGGTTGCGCCACTTGCCGTAAGCCGGCACCGCATCGTAGCCGATGATTTTATCGACTACCACCTTGGCCTGGCTGGCGTTGGTCTTCTCACCCCTGGGCATGCGAATGGGCAGGCGGCCCACCCCCATGTCGAGCAGTTCGCTGCCGGGGCGCTGCTCGTCCCACTCGCCTTCGTTGTCGTCGAGCAGGGCGTAGTAGTCATCGGAAGAATAGCTGGCCTGCCCGAATGCGCCGCCATAAAACGGAGCCAGCGACTCGCGCGACTCGTAGGTGGGCACGTAGTTCTGGTTGACGGCGTCAAAGTCCGGGTCGGATTTGAACGGGCTGCGGTCTTTCCACCACGTGGGCTCGAATGCTTTGTCGTTGTAAGGGCCCGACTTGTAGTCGAAGGAAGCGTCGCCGAACAGCAGCAGCTGCATTTGCTTGCCGGCCGGGGCCCGGTCGTACAGCTGCTTCATCAGGTCGCGGATGGCCGTCACGTCCTGCCCGCCCGAGCCGTACTCGTTGTATACTTCTGCCGTGGTCACCACGGCCACGCGCAGCTTGTCGTGGGCGGCGCGGTGGCTGGCCAGCCGCTGCGCCTCCCCTTTAAACGCCGGATAGGTCACGATAACCAAATCCAGCAGCGCGTTGGGGTTGCTGTTGAGGACGTGCAGGTCCTGGTTGGGCACTTTGCCAAAGGCCCGCGGGCGGTTGAACGTGCCGTTGGGCTGCAGCGCCACGTACTCGCGCAGGGTATCGGCGGGCGCCACGAAGGTGGCAGTGGCCCCGGCCATGCTCAGCGGGCGGGCCACGGGCCGGCGGGGTTGGTCACGTCCCACACCACCGCCCCAGTGGCGTTCGCCAGCTCAAACCGATTCAAGGCCTGGGGCGCGATATTGCTCAGGGAGCGAAACTCCAGCTGCGCGCCGCTCAGCAGCAGCTGCCGCTGGGCATTGATTTCCAGGTAGTCGAGGTAGCCAACAGCCCCGGGGTCGCCGCTGCTGTAGCTCAGGCCCACCCGCAGCACCTCCCCGGGCGCCGGAAGGGCCACCTGTTTGGTGACCGTGCTCACGGTGGCAATGGCGCCAAACTCGTAGTTGGGCTTGGCATCGAGGGGCTGACTGCCCAGCGAGGCCCCGTTCAAAGTGAGCTGAAAAGCGCTGGCGGCCGCCGAATTCGCGACCACCGACGACGTGACCCGGATGGGCGTGCCCGGCAGCAGGTCGGGGATGCTGCTAAATGGAATTTCCAGCTGCCCGGTGTTTGCCATGCTCTCCCCTACCCAGTTGCGGCCCGAGCCTGAGCCACTGGAGCCGGCCTTGTGCATCAGGTTGAGCAGGTCGTGCTCGTGAAAGGCGCGGTGCGTGAAGCTGGTGATAGTGGGCGTGGTGCTGGTGGCAGCCAGCGCGGCGGCCGTGGGCACGCGGCGCCCGGCCGTGCTGTTCACCGTCACGAAATAGTAGGTGGTGTCGGTGTAAATGTTGTTGCGGTGCTTGAATATGCCGCCCTGCGCTTCCCAGGTATGGGCGCCGGGCGAGTAAAACAGCACGTACTCGTTGTCGTCGAACACATTGTCGGCGTTGCCCACAAACAGCACGTTGTTTTCGGCCAGGTCGTCGGGGCGCGGGGCGGCGTTGGGCTGGGGCAGCACGCCCATGGCGTTGCCGTACACGTGCAGGTTGTTGGGATTAATGCCCTGCAGGGTTTTGAGGCCCATCACGTCGAGCAGCGCCGTTTTGTCGAGCTTGTAGATGCCGCTTTCGGCCACGCCCAGCTTGTACCAGTCGCCGGAGGCCAGCACCGAACGCGTGGCGTGCGGGCGGGCCGCCGTGCCGCGGGCGGCAGCTTTGCCGGCGCCGGGCGTGTAGCGATAATCAAACGAAAGCAGGCGCTCGGGCTGGCCGGTTTGGGGGTTGCGGCGCACGGGGCGCAAACTCAGGTGCGTCACCACCTGCTTCATCTCGGTGCCCGACGTGAGTGGGCTCGGGCCCGGCCGGCAGCTTGGCCGCGTTGAAGAGCTTAGTATCGGCCGCCGAAAAAGGCTCGTACACCAGGTTCACCAGCTCGCCTTGGCCCACCGCGCCGTTGAGCCGCAGGCTATACCAGCCTACCTGGTCGTCGAAGGCCGGATGGGCCTCGTTGAAGGTGGGCACTTTCTGCTTGCGCGTGCTTAGGCTGGGCACTTCGGCGTAGCCGCCCCACTTGATGATACCGTGCGCCATGGCCGTTCCTACCGACTGTGCCCGCGCCGGTGCAACCGCCTCCATTATTAATCCCGCAAACGCAACGAAGAGAAAAATGGACGCATAGACAATGTTTTGACCCTGCTGCTGACACGGCGACTGGGCCGACAGGCTCCGCAACAGTACGGCCCGTCAGCAGGTTCACCCGGTGGCAGCTTCATAACAACCAAATAATCGAATTATTGTGAGTACTGATTACTCTGCACCCCGCGCGGCTGTCTTCGGAACCGATAACAGCACGTACAGCAGCACCACCAGCGGCACCGCCGCCGCGCGCAAAACAAGTATCAGCCCCACGGCCAGCAGCAAAAACATAAACCGCCGCCGGTTATCAGCCCAACGCAGGTTTTTGAACTTCAAGGCGAAAAGCGGCAGCTCGGCCACCAGCAGCCCCGACAGCAGCGCCGTGAGGCCCAGCAGCAGCCAGGGATTCAGAATAATCGGCGCCAGCCCAAACTGGTCGTACGCCAGGATGAGGGGCAGCGAGGCCACCACCAGCGTGCAGGCCGGTGTGGGCAAGCCAATGAACGAGGTAGTCTGCCGGGTGTCGTTGTTGAACTTGGCCAGCCGCAGGGCCGAGAAGATGCTCACCGCAAAGCCCAGGTACGGCACCCATTCGGGCAGCCCGCCTGGCTTGAGGCCCTGGGCCAGCAGCTGAAAGAAAATGGCCCCCGGCACCACCCCAAACGACACCATATCGGCCAGCGAGTCCAGGTCTTTGCCGATGGCCGACGACACGCGCAGGGCCCGGGCTACGAGGCCGTCGGCAAAATCGGCCGCGGCCGCGGCGGCCACAAACCAGGCACCCAGGTCCAGGCGGCCGTTAAAGATGCAAGTCAGCGCCAGGCAGCCGCACAAGAGGTTCAGGCAGGTAATGGCGTTGGGCAGGTGTCTTTTCAAAGTCAAAGAAGAATGAGGAATGAAGCTTGAGAAATTATCAGGAATGGGAATTCTTCATTCCTCATCCTTCATTCCTCATTAAAAACGGGTTGCTGCGCCGCTCCTCCCCGATGGTGGTGGCCGGGCCGTGCCCGGGATACACCACCGTGGCATCGGGCAGGGTCATCAGCTCGGTTTCGATGCTGTGCAGCAGCTCGGCGTGGTTGCCGCCCGGCAAATCGGTGCGGCCGATGCTGCGCTGAAACAGCACGTCGCCGCCGATGACCGTGGCCGTGGGCTCGTGGTAGAACACCACGTGGCCCGGCGCGTGGCCCGGCGCAAACCGCACTTCCAGCTCAACTTCGCCGAAGCGGACGGGCTGGCCGGCCACCAGGCTCGCCGGTAGGCTCGGCGGGCTGATACTGCGGAAAGCCGTAGTTGGCGGCGTAGGTGGGCACGGCCCGCAGCGTAGCCAAATCCAGCCGGTGCAGCAGAAACGGGGTGCCGGGCCAGGTGGTGAGCACAAACTGGTTGCCGAGCACGTGGTCGATGTGGGCGTGGGTGTTGAGCAGCACCGCCACCTGCAGGCCGTTGGTTTCGATGTACTGCCGCAGGGCCTGCTGCTCGGCGGGGGCGTAGCAGCCCGGGTCCACGATGGCGCATTGCCGCGTGGCGTCGTCAATCAGCAGGTAGGTGTTTTCGGAAAAAGCGTTGAAAGTAAAACCGGCGACAGTCATGCGAAATAGAGTCTCTGAGCGATGCGGAAAGGTACGACGCCTGCCTTTACGGCGCTGAGGCTAAGCCCGACCAATCAAGGCGCAATTAATAGTGCGCCGGGATAATGCTTATCATTCTCAATTAAGCGCAAAGTCCCTTACCTTGCCACCCATGACAGACTGTGATTATCTGGTAGTAGGCCACGGCATTGCGGGCGCTACCCTGGCCTACGTCCTGCGTGAGCGAGGCCACCACGTGCTCGTGTACGACCCGGGGCAGCTCAATTCTGCCTCCAACGTCGCGGCCGGGCTCATGAACCCGGTGGCCGGCAAACGCTTTGCCCTCACCTGGCGCGGGGCCGAGCCTGCTGCCTTTCGCGGCCGCGTTCTACCGCGAGCTGGAGCAGCGCTACGGCCAGCAGTTTTTCACCGAAACCCCGATTTTCAAGATTTTCAGCTCCCTGGAAGAGCAGAATGCCGTTCTGGCCCGCAGCGCCGACCACCCCTGGGAAGACTTCGTAGCCGACCTCGAAACGAGCGACCCGCAGCTGGCCGGCATTCACGCCCCGTTTGGGGGCGCGTGGCTGCAGCACGGCGGGCACGTGGCGGTGCGCGAGCCTGCTGGCCGTGCTGGCGGCCGAGGGCATGCGCGACGGCTGGCTGCGAACCGAGCGTTTTGATTGGGCTAAGCTCGGCACCGACGCCGATGGCGCCACGTACGCCGGCCAGGTGCGGGCGCGCCACGTCATCTGCTGCGAGGGCGCGGCGGTCGTGCGCAACCCCTACTTCAGCTGGCTGCCCATCACGCCCAACCAGGGCGAGGTGCTGGACGTGGAATGCCCCGGCCTGAGCCCGGACCAGGTGCTCAACCGGGGCGCCTACGTGGTGCCGGTGGGCCCCGAGCGGTTCCGGGTGGGGGCTACCTACCGCTGGCCGCCGTTTACCGAAGGCCCTACGGCCGTGGGGCGCGAGGAACTGGCGGCCCGGCTCACGGTGGTTACGGATTTGCCGTTTGCCGTGGTGGGGCAGCGGGCCGGCGTGCGGCCGGCCGTGCGCGACCGCCGGCCGCTGCTGGGCCCGCACCCGGTGGTGCCGTCGCTGAGCTTCTGCGGGGGCTACGGCTCCAAGGGCGTGATGCTGGCCCCGCGGCTGGCCGTGCTCCTGGCCGACTGGCTGGAAGACCGCGCCGAAATCTGGCCCGACGTGAGCCTGCTGCGCTACAACGCCCTGCAGCCGGTTGGCGTAAGTTGAGCCATTTGATACCGGCTCCGGTGGGGCCGCAGCTTCTTTGAATTTCGAAACGCGGGGTTGGAACAAATCCGCGGTAAAAGCCTTTATTACAGCACGCCCGGGCGGTTTTGCTACCCAGCAAAACCCGGGCGCGGCTCCTTCAAAAATTTCGGCGCTTTCAGCGGACTAATTTTCGTCTTTGCTCGTTGCTTCTTCTATGAACATTCTACTATACACGAAGCGTACGCTGGGGGTGCTGGCGCTGCTCTGCCCGCTGCTCGATGCGCCGGCGGCCCGGGCCCAGACGGCCCAGGAGCCGTTTGGCCGGGTGCGCATTCAGTACAAGGAGTTTCGGTGGCAGCAGTGAGCACCCAGAACTTCAACGTGATGTACTACGACGGCGGCCAGGCCAGCGCCCGCCGGGCAGCCGAGTACGCCGAAAAGGAGCTGCAACGTATCACGGCGCTGATTGGGTACTACCCCTACTCCAAAACCACCATGCTGTTTTACAACTCGGTGGGCGACCTGCGGCAGAGCAACGTGGGCCTCACCGCCACCCAGCAGCAGATAAACGGCGGCGAAACCCCGCTGGCCCGCATGAGCAAGGTGCAGATTGCCTTCGCCGGCCAGGAAACCGAGTTTAAGCGCGAGCCTGAGCACCCAGATTACCGAGGTATTGCTCAACGACATGATGTACGGCGGCTCGCTCAAGGAAGTGCTGCAGAGCAGCTACCTGCTGCAGCTGCCCAACTGGTTTATTGCCGGGGCCTCGGCCTACGCCGCCGAAGGCTGGAGCGTGGACATGGACGGCTTCATGCGCGACATGAGCAAGCAGCACCCCACCGGCAACCGCACAGCTCCGTACTTCTTGCGCAGCTCCACGCTGGCCGGCCAGAGCATCTGGAACTACGTGGCCGAGCGCTACGGCTACACCACCATCCAGAACATTCTGAACCTGACGCGCATCACCCGCGACGTGGAAGTGGGCATCAGCTCTTCGCTGAATGTGCCGTTTAAAGTCTTTATGAAAGACTGGCTCGCGTACTACCGCGACCTCAACGGCCAGCCCGTTGCCACGCTGGTGGAGCCCGACAAGAAGTTCCGCCAGAGCGGCCGCAACCGGCACGCCGACGTGTTTTCGCAGCCCGTTATCAGCCCCAACGGCAAGCAGGTGGCCTACGCCCAGAACGAGCAGGGCCGCTACCGCGTGATGGTGATGGACCGCGACGGCACGCACCGCCACATCATCAGCCGCGGCGGCCACAAAACGCCCGACCAGGAAGTAGAAACGCGCCTGCCAGCCCTGGCCTGGCGCGGCAACTCCCAGGTAGCCATGGCCGAGATGCGCCGCGGCGAAATGACCCTGCGCCTGCGCGACGCCGACGGCTACGGCCTCGTGACCCGGGTGCGCGAGGCCATCCGGTTTTCGCGGCCCGCGTCGCTGTTCGGTGCCTACGACCAGGTGCTGAGCATGAGCTATGCGCCCGACGGCAAGGCGCTGGTGTTTAGCGCCGTGCGCGACGGCCAGAACGACATTTACCTGCTGCGGGCCGGCAGCCGCAAGGCCGAGCAGCTCACCAACGACTTGTTCGACGACGTGCAGCCGGTGTTCCTGCCCGGTGGCCAGGGGCTGGTGTTCAGCTCCAACCGCTACCTCGACTCAGCCGGCCGGGCCCGCCCCGCCACGTTCCAGAACGTGGTGAACAACTACGACCTGTTTGTGTACCACCTCGACGGGCGGCCCATCCCCGTGGAAACGCTGGTGAGCACCATCTCGAACGAAACGCGGCCCCGCGCCATCTCCGACGACGAAATCCTGTACCTGGGCGAAGAAAGCGGCGTGCGGGCCATGTACCGCTACTCGCTGAAAACCAAGCAGCAAACCCTGCTCACCAACTGGCTGCCCAACACCCAGGACTTCGACTACAGCCCGCAGACGTCGGCGCTGGTGTTTGTGGCGCCGGCTCAGGCCCGCGACATTCTCTACGTGTACCCCACCTACCCGCTGCCTGCGGGGCTGCCCCTCACCAAAACTGCCCGCCAGCAAACCCTGGAAGCCCGCTCGGCGCCGCCCCAGGCCGCGGCGCCTCCCCGCCCGGCCGTTCCGGCCCCGGCGCCCGCCCCGGTTCCCGATGCCGTGACCCCGGCCGATTCGGTGCGCGTCGATTCGACGGCCACAGCCCCGGCCGATTCGACGGCTACCATTGCCGGCCGCCGCGCCCAGCCCGCCAAAGCCCAGGGCAAGGTCAACACCAGCGACTACCAGTTTGAGGAGGACGAGCCGGTGCAGGCCGTGCAGGCCAAGCGGCGGCGCGCTTCGGTGGCTACCGCTGCCCAGCGTACTCCCGAAGCCACGACGCTGGCTGGTCCCTACCGCTACGACACGCGGTTTATGGCCGACAATGTGTCGACGGCCCTTTACGTCGACCCATTGCTGGGGCTGGGTTTGCAGTTCAAAGCGGCCCTGACCGACGTGCTCGAAAACCAGCGCATCGACGCCAGCTTATTCGGCTTGTTTGACCTGCGCACCAGCAACATCCGCGCTTCGTACACCAACCTCACGCGCCGCTACGACTGGAGCGTGGCGTACCAGAAGCAGGCGTATTTCGTCGACATCAACGGCGGCGACTTCCGCTACGGCCGCCACGAAATAGCGCCCACCATTGCGTATCCGCTCACCCACAACCTGAGCGTGCGCGGCGGCCCCCGGTTCGTGAACATTTCGCGGACCCGCCTGGGCGACGTGTCGACCGAGGAAGACGAGAGCTCCAACTACCTGGGCTACAGCGGCGAAGTAGTATTTGATAACAGCATTGCCACCGGCGTAAACATGGTATCGGGCACGCGCATGAAAGCCAGCCTGCAAAGCCAGAACAACCTCGACAATAAGCGCCTGAATTTCAGCAAGTTTGTGATTGACTTGCGGCATTACCAGAAATTGAGCCGTTCCATTGTGTGGGCCAACCGCGCCAGCTACGGGCAGTTCTTTGGGCGGCGGCAGCAGCAGTTCCGGGTGGGCGGCATGGACAACTGGCTCAACGCCGGCTACGAAGAGCCCCGCTTCCCGCTCGACTACTCGGCCCCCGACCAGGTGTTCAACCAGGAGTTTGTGACCAACCTGCGCGGCTTCGACTACAGCGCCCGCAGCGGCCCGCGCTACGTGCTGTTCAACAGCGAGCTGCGCATTCCCATTGTGCAGTACTTCGCCCGCAAGCCCATCTACTCGGGCTTCTTCCGCAATCTGCAGCTCACCGGCTTTGCCGATGCCGGCACGGCGTATTCGGGCAGCAACCCGTTTGGCACCGACAACTCTTCGAACACGCAGCCGGTGTTCCCGCCCGGCAATTTCTTCTCGGCCACGGTTATCAACTTCCGCAATCCGTTCCTGGTCGGCTACGGCGTGGGTGCCCGCACCACGCTGCTGGGCTTCTACGGCAAAGTAGACGTGGCCTGGGGCCAGGAAGACTATGTCACCAGAGGCCCGAAGTTCTACTTCTCCCTGGGCTACGACTTCTAGAGAAGGCGAGGATTTGCCAGAACGTCCTGCTGCGGCTCTGCCCGGCAGGACGTTCTTTGCAGCCGTTCCGGCCGGGTTCGGTCGTATCTTTGCGGCTCGGAACCGAACCCTCGACTGTGCCCCTGCTTCGCGAAATTACCACCCTGCTAGCCAAAGACTTCCGCCTCGAATGGCGGCAGAAGTCGGCGTTGGGCGGGCTGCTGCTGTACGTGGGCAGCACCGTGTTTGTGTGTTTCCTGAGCTTTAGCCTGCGCGGCGGCACGCCGCCGCCGCCTGCCTGGAACGCGCTGCTGTGGGTTATCCTGCTGTTTGCGGCCATCAACGCCGTAGCCAAGGGCTTCATGCAGGAAAGCCCGGGCCAGCGCCTGTATTACTACACGCTGGTGCGGCCCCAGGCCATTATCCTGGCCAAAATGCTCTACAATGCCCTGCTGCTGATGGTAGTGGCGCTCTTGGGCTTGTTTCTCTACACGGTATTTCTGGGCAACCCCATTCAGGACGCGCCGCTGTTTGTGGCCAACCTGCTGCTGGGAGCCGTGGGCTTTGCCACCACGCTCACGCTGGTGTCGGGCATTGCGGCCAAGGCCGGCGGCAACGGCGCGACGCTCATGGCCGTGCTCGGCTTCCCGGTGATGGTGCCCATGCTGCTGCTGCTCATCAAAGTGAGCAAAAATGCCCTCGACGGCCTCGACCGCAGCGTGAGCGAGCAGTCGCTGCTGACCCTGCTGGCCCTCAACATGCTGGTGGGGGCGCTGTCTTACGTGTTGTTTCCTTATCTGTGGCGCGGCTAGCCCGCTGCTTCTCGCGCATTGATTTCCTTATGACTAGTGCAAAAATTATTGGCAGTGTGCTGGGCTTGCTCTTCACGGTGGCGGGCGTCTGGGGCGGTCAGCGGCTGATTGAGCAGCGCAGCACTGGCCTGGCCTGGAAAGCCCTGACGGTGCTGCTGCTGGTGGGCGGCTCAGCAGCCGGGATACTGGTGAGCGTGCCGCCCCTGCCCATCGTCAACGAGAGCATCCGCAACCTGTTTTTCCACGTGCCCATGTGGTTTTCCATGATAATGGTGCTGATGGTGTCGGTGTGGTATTCGATTCTTTACCTGCGCAATCCCTCGACCCGGCTCGACATTCTGGCCCACGAGTCGGCCAAGACGGGCATTGTGCTGGGCCTGCTGGGCCTGGCCACCGGCAGCCTCTGGGCCCGCTTCACCTGGGGCGCCTGGTGGACGCCCGACCCGCGCCTGAACGGGGCGGCCGTGGCCATGCTCATCTACGGCGCCTACCTAGTGCTGCGCGGCTCCTTCCGCGACGAGCAGCAGCGAGCCCGCGTGTCGGCCATCTACAACATCTTCGCCTTTGCGGCGGTCATTCCGCTTCTGTTTATCCTGCCGCGCCTCAGCGGCCCCTCGCTGCACCCCGGCCAAACCGGCAACCCCGGCTTCAGCCAGTACGACCTCGACCAGACCATGCGCCAGGTGTTTTACCCGGCCGTGATTGGCTGGATTTTGTTTGCCTTTTGGCTCACCCAGGTTAGCAGCCGCTTTGCTTTCCTGAAACTTAAACTCGATGAAAACTAGCCCATTCCAGCGCCTTGCTGGCTTTTTCCTGCTGCTATTGCCCCTGCTGCTTTCGGCCGGCACCGCCTTTGCCCAATCGGCCGAAGCCCCCGAAATGGCCGATGCCCTGCGCGCCAACGGCAAAATCTACGTGGTGGTGGCCGTGGTGGCCGTCATTGTGACGGGCCTTCTGCTCTACCTCATTTCCCTCGACCGCAAAGTGAGCCGGCTCGAGCAGCAAATAAAAAAATAGCGGGGCACCCAACCCCGCCGCTGTCTGTTGCTAACTTAGTAGTGGCAACAGTTTACTGTTGAGCTATCCAAAAATTCGACTACGTCCCATATGAAGAAGTCGCACCTTTTCGTCCTGGCCATTATTGCGGTGGCCGCCGCCATCATCCTCAGCACCACCGCCGATGCCAGCGTGTACGTGGGCTTTGGCGAAGCCCGGCAGCGGGCCGCCGAGGGCAACACCACCAAAGTGCACGTGGTGGGCAAGCTGCTGCGCGACGGCCAGAAGCGCCCCATCGACCTGGAATACGACCCCATGAAGGACCCCAACTACTTCGCATTCACGCTGGTAGACTCCCTGCACGTAGCCCAACGGGTTATTTACAACAGCCCCAAGCCGCAGGACTTCGACGCTTCGGAGCAGGTGGTAATTACCGGCAACATGCGCGGCAAGGTCTTTATGGCCGACAAAATCCTGCTCAAGTGCCCCAGCAAGTACGTGAAGAAGGATTTGGACGGGGCCACGGCATCGGCCAAATAATCATTGAGGAGCGAGCCATTGATAAAGCCCGGAGCTGCAGAAACGACTTTTCGCTTCTGGTGCTGCGCGCTTTTTCAGGTGCTACTGCTGGCTGCTTTGGGTCCAGCCGCCTCGGCTCAAGTACCCAACGACAACATTGAAAACCGCCAGCGGCTCCGGGCCGAAGAAGTGGTGACGTCCAGCACCACCGGCTGCACCGTGCAGCGCGACTGCGTGGACGAACGCCTGACGGGCAAGTGCATCGAGTACCACAACGACCAGTGGTTTGAGTTTACCCCGGCCACGTCGGGGCGCTATTTTGTAAACATTGGTGGGCAAAAATGCCGCGACGTACGCGGCGTACAGTTGGTGGTGCTCACCGGCCAGCCCTGCCAGCCGGCCACCTACCGCATCTTGAGTTGTACTTCCCTCGGCACCCAGGACGACGTGTTTGTCACGCTGGATTCGCTGCGGGCTGGGCAGCCATACTTGCTGGACGTGGACGGCTACCTCAAGGATTTCTGTCAGTTCACGCTGCAAGTGAGCACGAAGGCAGCGGGCATGCCCGTGAGCTATTTCCCGCCCAACCCCACCCGGGTGCTGCCCACCGCCAGCCCGGTAGTGGAACTGCGCTGGACCTTGCCCGACTCCCTGGACGCGGCACCCGCTTGCCGGGTGATGCGCCGCGAGGTGCACCAGTACCGCAGCACCGAGGTGCGCCTGGTACCCGTGCAGCGCGACACCTACGGCCGGCCCGTGCTGGAGTATGTCATCACCGACACCCTGCCCGGACCCGGCATCTACGACTACCAGGTGGTGACGACCCGGGGCGATACCGGCCCGGCTCCCGTCCGCCTGCGCCAGTGGTGGTACGGCTACGGTTCCGGTTCTACACTGCCCGGTGTGGCTACTGCCAACTCTGCCGTGCTGGCGCTGCCCCTGCGCAAGTACCCCGCCAAATCCAATTTATCGGTGGTCATCACCAACCCTGGCAACGGTCAGGTGTTATTGTCCCGGCAGCTCGTCAACCAGCCCACCAACCGCCGACAGGGCCAGTTGCCGGTACGCAAGTGGCAGGAGGCCGGAATAGAAAAAATTGCGGTCGAAATCACGTGTCATCCGCCGCGTGGTCACTTTTTCACCGACCGCTTGTTGTTAGTGCTGCCGCCTGTGGCCGCGCTGCGGTAAATTTGCCCGATATTCTTTGCGTATGAACTTATTAATAGGAAACATTGGCCACCTCAGCGTCATCGTGGCGTTTGCGGCGGCGCTGGTTGCCGCTTATAGTTACTTCCAGGCCACACGCGGCCGGGAGCTGGGCGACGACGACACCAACTGGCTGCGCATCGCCCGCGGAGCTTTTTCGTGCACGGCCTAGCCGTACTGGTGGTGGTGGGCGCTCTGTTCAACATCATTCAGGCCCACCGCTACGAGTACTACTACGCCTGGAGCCACAGCTCCAACCACCTGCCGGTGGAGTACATGATTTCCTGTTTCTGGGAAGGCCAGGAAGGCAGCTTCCTGCTCTGGATTTTCTGGCATGTGGTGCTGGGCTTCTTCATCATGCGCTTCAACCGCAAGTGGGAAGCGCCCGTGATGGCCGTTTTCAGCGGCGTGCAGCTGTTTTTGGTGAGCATGATTCTCGGCGTGGTGCTGGGCGGGGTGAAAATCGGCTCGTCGCCGTTTATCCTGTTGCGCGACTTCATGACCGACCTGCCGGTGTTCAAGATGAACCCTGACTTTGTGCCCAAGGACGGTACCGGCCTCAACGCCCTGCTGCAGAACTACTGGATGGTGATTCACCCGCCCACGCTGTTCCTGGGCTTTGCCCTCACGCTGGTGCCGTTTGCCTTCGCCATTGCCGGCCTCTGGAAAAAGAGCTCACCGCCTGGGTAAAGCCCGCCATTCCGTGGACGCTCATCGGCGGCGGTGTGCTGGGCGTGGGTGTCGTGATGGGCGCTTACTGGGCTTATGAAACCCTGAACTTCGGCGGCTACTGGAACTGGGACCCGGTCGAGAACGCCGTGTACATTCCCTGGCTGGTGCTGGTGGCCTCGCTGCACGGCATGGTGCTCTGGCAGAAGCGGCGCACCGGCTTGCGCACCTCATTTGCGCTGGTGGTGGCCACGTTTATCCTGATTCTATACGCTACGTTCCTCACCCGCAGCGGTGTACTGGGCAATGCGTCCGTGCACTCCTTTACGGACCTGGGCCTGTCGGGCCAGTTGTTCATTTACATGGCCGTATTCTCGGTGCTGGCCATTGCGTTGCTGGTGTACCGCTGGAAGGAAATCCCGGTTTCTGAGCGGGAGCTGACTGTGTACAACCCCGAACTGTGGGTGTTTGTGGGCGCTACGGTGCTGTGCCTGGGCGCGTTCCAGGTGCTGTTCACCACCAGTATTCCGGTTTACAACTCTTTGATGGGCCTAATTGGCATTAAAACCAACGTGGCCCTGCCCGCCGACCAGATTGCCCACTATTCCAAAATGCAGCTCTGGATGGGCGTGTTTGTGGCCCTGCTTTCGGGCGTGGCCCAAATCATGTGGTGGCAGCGCAACGACAAGACCACGCTGGTCAACTCCCTCACGGCTCCTACCCTGCTCACCCTGCTGGGCACGGCGCTGGTGGTACTGCTGGTTCGCTACAATGGCCTCAGCATTTCGCCGGCTTACGTGGTGCTCACGCTGGCGGGCTTGTTTGGCGTATTGGCCAATTTCGGCACCATTTTCACCCTGTTGCGCCGGGGCGTGCGGCTTTCGGGCGGCGCCGTGGCCCACCTCGGCATCGCGCTGATGTTGCTGGGTATTCTGGCTTCGGCGGGGTATTCTAACATCATTTCGCGCAACGTGTCGGGCCTGCTGTACTCGCGCGAGTTCGATGAGGAGCTGAACCGCGACAACGTGCTGCTGTGGCGCAACGAAACCACCACCATGCAGAAGTACGAGCTGACCTACACTGGCCAGTACTTCGACGTACCCGGCGTGCCGGGCTACGTAGACAAGCAGTTCCTGTTCCGCACCGACGACGACTACAAGGCCCTGGCCCGCGCCCCCATCGTGGCCAACGGCAAGACCTACTACAAGACCGGCGACACCGTCGCCATCATGCCCGAGAACACCTACTACCGCATTGCCTACAAAGACAAGGAAACGGGCGAGCAGTTTGTGCTCTACCCGCGCGCGCAGGTAAACGACGAAATGGGCGAAGGCGGTCTGCTGGCTTCGCCGGCCATCAAGAAATTCTGGGGCCACGACATCTACTCGCACGTGAGCTCGGTGCTCGACCCGCGCAAGGAAAAGCAGTGGAGCGAGGCCAAGGAACACGTGCTGGCCGTGGGCGACACCATCTTCCTGAACGACTACTTTGCCGTGTTCCGGGCCATTGAGCCGGCTCACGAAACGGCCGGGCTCAACCTGAAAAAGGGCGACCTCGCCCTGCAGGCCGACATGATTGTGCACGGCGAAAAGCGGAAGTACCACGTGCACCCCGTGTTTGTGGTGCGCAACCGCCTGGTGGGCCGCGTGCCCGACGAAGTGGACGACCTGGGTGTGCGCCTGACCCTGGATAACATCGACCCCGTGGCCGGCAAGTTCACCTTCTCCGCGAGCACCACCCAGAAGGACTATGTCATTCTGAAAGCCATGGAAAAGCCCTTCATCAACCTGCTGTGGAGCGGCACGCTGCTCATGGCGCTGGGCTTCGGCCTGAGTGTGCGCCAGCGCGGGCGCAAGGGCGCAGTAGCCGAAGCCCCCGATGCCGCAGGCACGCCCGAGCCGGCCCGCACAGTACGACCCCAGCCAGTCGGCTAGCCCAATTTTCCATCTGCGGGCATGCCGAGCTTGCTTTTTGATTTTCGCCGGTAATGCCGCACGATACTCCTGGTTCATTACGCATTGGCCTGCTGGGCGCCGGGCGCGTGGCCAGCCACCTGGGCCCGGCGCTGGTAGCGGCGGGCCATAGCGTGGCCTTTGTGTGGAGCCGAACGGCTCAATCGGCTGCGGCCCTGGCTGCCCAACTGCCCGGCGCAGTGGCCCTGAGCAGCCTGGCTCCACCGCTGCCGACGGCCGATGTGTACCTGCTGGCCGTTCCCGATGCCGCGGTGGCGCCGCTGCTGGCCGGCCCCACCTGGCCGGCCGGGGCGCTGGTCGCGCATTTGGCGGGAGCCTTGCCGCTCAGCGTGTTCGACAGCCAGCCCAATTTGCGAGGCGGCGTGTTTTATCCCCTGCAAACCTTCAGCCCCGGCCGGGCCATCGACTGGCCCACGGTGCCGCTGTGCATCGAAGCCAACGACCTTTCGGCCGAAGCCACGTTGCTGGACTTGGCTCGCAGCCTGAGCCAGCACGTGCGGCGGCTCGACTCGGCGCAGCGGCTCAAGCTGCACGTGGCGGCCGTGTTTGCCAACAATTTCACCAACCACCTGTTGGGCATTGCCGACGCCCTGCTGGCCGAAGCCGACCTGCCGCCGGCCCTGCTGGCGCCGCTGGTGCGCGAAACGGTGGACAAAGCCCTGGCTAATCCGCCCTTCGCGGTGCAAACCGGGCCGGCCGTGCGCCGCGATGCGCCCACCGTGGCGGCTCACCAGGCGGCGCTGGCGGCGCATCCGGCGTGGCAGGCCCTCTACGCGCAGCTCACCGCCAGCATTCAGGCCCAACTTTGATGCCGGGGCCGGGCGGAGTACCTTTGCGGCGGCAACCGCCGAGTCATTTTTCGCATTTTTCGCTTTAAGTTTTGTCTGTTCCCGCCACTACCATCACCTTCCAACTCAGCGACGGCCAGCCGGCCCAAACCCACGTGGCGGCCCCCGGCGAGTCGGTGCTCGACGTGGCCCTCAACAACGGCATTCAGCTCCAGCACAACTGCGGCGGCGTGTGCGGCTGCAGCACCTGCCACGTCTACATCAATTCGGGCGGCGACGACCTGCCCGAAATCAGCGACAAGGAAGAAGACTTCATTGACCGCGCCGAAAACCCGCGCATCAATTCCCGCCTGGCCTGCCAGTGCGTGGTGCAAGCCGGCACGCAGGCGGTGGTCACCGTGCCGCCCCAGCACTTCCTGGGACACTAATTTTTTAGGGTACGGGGGTAGGAGGGCAGGAGGGTGTGAGGGAAGTTTGCTGACCTCGCTCGCTCTGCTGAAAATAACTCCTACCCACCTACCCTCCTACCCCCATACCCTAAAGAGAATGAATCACTTTGAGCCGCCCATGCACTGGGCCGACCACGAGGACATTGCCATGGCTCTCTACGAGAAGTTTGGCAACGACTTCACCGAAGCCAAAATCTACCGCATTCGCTTCACCGATTTGATTGAGTGGGTCCTGAGCCTGCACAATTTCGACGGCACCCGCGAGCAGGCCACCGAAGGCCACCTGGAGCAAATCCAGGCCAAGTGGGTGTACGAGTGGCGCGATAACAAATAACGGCTGGGATTAGCGTGCGGGCCAGCCAACCCGCCGCTGAGTTCCCGCGTAAGCTGCCCTGAAATGCGTAAAACCGTTTCAGGCATTCCTGCAGCCTTTACCCGGGCAGTTTCCCATCTTTCCATTTTTGTTTTTTTGCATGAAAACCGGCATCATTAAATTTTTCAACGAAGCCAAAGGCTATGGCTTCGTGACCGACGACCAATCGAAGGAGGACTTCTTCGTGCATGTAACCGGCCTGAACGGGGCGACCGTGCAACAAAATGACCGGGTGGAATTCGAAACACAGGAAGGCCGCAAAGGAATCAACGCCGTCAACGTGCGCAAAGTCTGAGTCAGCTCAACCACAACGGGGCAACCCACCAAAAGCTTCTCCCCTCCGGAGAAGCTTTTTTGTTGCGTTCGCCGGCCCAACGCGCAGCCGGCTCCGCCACTTTCGCCGACCTTTGCCCCCGCAAGTGCACCCCATGACTTCCCGCCCGCCCAAGCTGCCTGCTGCCGTGCCCCCGCCCCCAGCGGCCGGGCTGGGCACGGCCCTGCCCACGCTGGTGCGCTGGCCCAACCTGCTCATCATGCTGCTGTGCCTGGTGCTGGTGCGGGCCGGCCTGCTGCTGCCGGAGCTGCCCCTGTCCACGGCCCTGCTCAATGCCCGCTTCGGGCTCCTGGTGCTGGCGGCGCTGCTGGTGGCCGCTGGCGGCTACATCATCAACGACTACTACGACGTCAAAATCGACGCCATCAACCGGCCCGACCGGCTGGTGATTGGGCGGGTGGTGCGCCGCCGCAAGGCCATGCTGGCCCACTTGCTACTCAGCGGCGTGGGCGTGCTGCTGGCAGGCTGGCTGCATCCGGTGCTGGGGGCCGTCACGCTGGGTACGGCCCTGCTGCTGTGGGGCTACTCGGCCCGGTTCAAGCGGGTGGCGCTGGTGGGCAATGTGAGCATTGCCACGCTCACGGCGGCGCTGGTGCTGCTGCCCGAGCTGCGCTGCAGCTCGAGCGCAACGACAGCAACAGCGTGGTGTGGCCGTATGCCCTGGCCGCGTTTCTGCTCACGGTGGTGCGCGAGATTGTGAAGGACGTGGAGGACATGCGCGGCGATGCCCAGCACGGCTGCCGCACGCTGCCCCTCGTGGTGGGCGTGGCCCAAACCAAATGGGTGGCCGGCATCTTCCTGGCTTGCCTGGCCTTGCTAACCATGGGCGCCACCGCGCGGTTGTTGATGAACGGGCACTGGCCGCTGGGCACGTGGCTGCTGCTGCTGGTGTTGCTACCGCTGGCGCAGCTGGCCCGCCTGCTTTTGCGCGCCGACCGCCGGCGTCACTTTAAGCACCTCAGTGCCTGGTGCAAGGGCATTATGCTGGCGGGGGTGCTGAGCATGGCGCTGGCCGGGAGCGTCGGTTAATTATTCACTATTCGTATTTGCTGTTTGAAAACGTACCGCCACCTCTTCTTTGACCTCGACCACACACTGTGGGACTTCGAGAAAAACGCCAACGAGACGCTGCGCACGCTCTACGACCGGCACAATTTTGCCCGTTTCAGCACCTTCACCGTGGAGGAATTCATCAACGTGTACAGCGACGTTAACCACGCGCTGTGGCGCTTGTACCAAAGCAATAAAATCTCGCAAAAGCAGCTGCGGGAGGTCCGCTTTGTGCGGACGCTGACCAAGCTGGGCGTAGCGGAGGCGGATATTCCGCCCACCATTTCGGCCGAATTCACCGACATTCTGCCGCAGAAATCGGCGGTATTTCCCTTTACCCACGAGGTGCTGGATTACCTGAAATTGAGCTACCGCCTGCACTTAATAACGAACGGGTTCAACGACATCCAGGGCATCAAGCTGGCTTCGTCGAACCTGACGCATTACTTCGAGGAAGTGATTACCTCCGAGCACAGCGGCCACCTCAAGCCCGACCCGCGCATGTTCCAGCACGCGCTGGAGCGCACCGGCGCCACCGCTGCCGAAAGCCTGATGATAGGCGACAACCTGGAATGCGACGTGCTGGGCGCCTACAACGCCGGCATCGACCAGGTATATTTCAACCCCGACAAACGCCGCCATTTCAACCAGATAACGCACGAAATCAGCTGTCTGAGCGAATTGAAGCACATTCTATAGCCCCCTTATGATACATCTGATTGGCATGTCGGGCCGCCGGGGCAGCGGCAAAGACACCGTGGCGCGCCTGCTGCAGCGCCAGCAGCCCGAGCGCCTCTGGCAAATCCGCTCCTTCGGCGATTCTATCAAGTCGGTCTGCGCGGCCCTCACGGGCGAAGACGTGGCACCTTATTACACCCAGAAAGGCAAGGCCCACTGGTGCCCACCTTCCAGCGCACCCGGGGCGAAATGCTGCAGCAAGTGGGCCAGGCGCTGCGCGTGTGGGAGCCCATGGTGTGGGTCGATGCCTTTTTTGCCGCGCTGCCGCACGATGCCTGTGTGCTGGTGCCCGACGTGCGCTTCGCCAACGAAGCCGACCCCATCCGGGCCCGCGGCGGCCTGATGCTGCGCATCGAAGGCGACCCGCTCAAGCAGCGCGGCGACGGCACCCGCGACGACAACCATCCCAGCGAAACCGCGATGGATACGTATCAGCACTTTGATTTTACGATTTACAATACCGGCTCTTTCAAGGACCTGGAGCAGCAAGTAAAGGAGCTGGCGAAACGGCTTTGAGATTCGCTTTACCTTTGCTTCCTCCCACTCAAAACTCCATAAACACCTAACCCGCACCTTATGGCCAACGCCTTTTTCAACGTCCCCGTCCCGATTAACGAACCCGTGAAAGGCTACGCGCCGGGCTCCAAAGAGAAGCTCGAGCTGCAGCAGCAGCTCAAGAGCCTGCGGCAGCTGGAGCTGGACATTCCGATGTATATCGGCGGGAAGGAAGTACGGACCGGCAAGACGCAGCGCATCAGCCCGCCCCACGACCACCAGCGCACCATTGGCCATTTCCACGCCGGCGACGCCAGTCACGTTACCCTCGCCATTGAGGCCGCCCTGGCTGCCCGCACGGCTTGGGCTGAATTGCCCTGGGAGCACCGTGCCGCCGTGTTCCTGAAAGCAGCTGATTTGCTGGCTGGCCCGTACCGCGCCCGCATCAATGCGGCCACCATGTTGGGCCAGAGCAAGAATGCGTTTCAGGCTGAAATCGATGCAGCCTGCGAGTTGATTGACTTCTTCCGGTTCAACGTGTATTACATGCAGGAAATCTACAAGCAGCAGCCCGAGAGCCTGCCCGGCATGTGGAACCGCGTGGAGCACCGCCCGCTGGAAGGCTTCGTGTTTGCCCTCACGCCGTTCAACTTCACGTCCATCGCCGGCAACCTGCCGTCGTCGGCCGCTATGATGGGCAACGTGGTAGTGTGGAAGCCCGCCAACACCCAGATTTATTCGGCTCAGGTGCTGATGGAGCTGTTCAAGGAAGCCGGCGTGCCCGACGGCGTGATTAACCTCGTGTACGTGGACGGCCCCACGGCCGGCGACGTCATCTTCGCACACCGCGACTTTGCCGGCATCCACTTCACGGGCTCCACCGGCGTGTTCCAGAACATCTGGAAGACCATCGGCCAGAACATTCACCTCTACAAATCCTACCCGCGCATCGTGGGCGAAACCGGCGGCAAGGACTTCATCCTGGCTCACCATTCGGCTCACCCCAAAGCCGTGGCCGTGGCCATGAGCCGGGGCGCGTTTGAATACCAGGGCCAGAAATGCTCGGCTGCGTCGCGCGTGTACCTGCCGTCGAACA
Source organism: Hymenobacter humi (assembly GCF_042665855.1). Lineage (NCBI taxonomy): Bacteria > Pseudomonadati > Bacteroidota > Cytophagia > Cytophagales > Hymenobacteraceae > Hymenobacter > Hymenobacter humi. Next base: position 4,578,478 of record NZ_JBHTEK010000001.1, read on the forward strand.
CGGCCACCGAAATATTGGGCTACGTGAAGGAAGACCTCGCCTCGTTTAAAATGGGCGACGTGGAAGACTTCGGCAACTTCGTCAACGCCGTTATCAGCGAGGCTTCCTTTGATAAGCTCGCCAAGTACCTCGACGACGCCAAGGCCGACCCGAACGTGGAAATCATTGCCGGCGGCGGCCACGACAAGTCGAAAGGCTACTTCATCGAGCCCACGGTCATCGTGGCCAAAGACCCGAAGTACGTGACCATGTGCGAGGAGCTGTTCGGACCGGTGCTCACGGTACACGTCTACGACGAGACCAAGTTTGAAGAGACCCTGGAGCTGGTGGACACCACTTCGCCCTACGCCCTCACCGGCGCCGTGTTTGCCCAGGACCGGTACGCCATCGACCTGGCTTCCAAGCGCCTGATGAACGCGGCCGGCAACTTCTACATCAACGACAAGCCCACCGGCGCCGTGGTGGGCCAGCAGCCTTTCGGCGGCGCCCGCGCCTCCGGCACCAACGACAAAGCCGGCTCGCAGCTCAACCTGATTCGTTGGGTGTCGCCCCGCGCCATCAAGGAAACCTTCGTGCCGGTTACCGACTACCGCTACCCCTTCCTGGGTTCGGAGCCGGCCGAAGACCTGAACCGCGACAAAGGCTTGTAAGAGCGTTTTCCTGGAACTGATTTAAATTCAGTTCAATATGTAAAAGCCGCTTCCAGCACTGGAGGCGGCTTTTGCTTTTACCACGAATCTTGGTTTTAATTTAGCTCAATCTGCAGGCTATCTGGCTTTTATCAAGCCTCCAAGTCATTTTCCAGCTGTGCCTGAATGGCGCGGATTTCTTCGCTGTCGAGGGGCTTGTGAATCAGGCCAGCTACCAGGTCGTAGTGCTTGGATTTCTCCAAGTCGGTGAGGGCCAGCGACGAGGTGAGGATGTAGATGTGGCAGTTGCCGCGCAGTTTCTTCTCGTAGGGCGCCAGGGCCTCCAGAAACTCCCAGCCGTCCATCACGGGCATGTTCAGGTCCAGAAACACGACCTGCGGCACCTCTTGCTCGCCTTTTACCAGCGTATCGAGGGCTTCTTCGGCCGACCGGAATGTGCAAATGGAATTGGAAAAGCCTTCGGCCCGCAACAATTGCTCGGTGAGGTAAATGGCGAGGTAGTCGTCGTCAATCAGATAGGTTCTCATCCGCACGGGGCCTGAATTGGAGGGTAAATTCGGTTCCTACGTTGACCTGGCTCAGGACGGAGACGTGTCCGTTCATGGCTTCGACGTGCGCTTTCACCAGGTATAGCCCAATTCCACGCCCGGGCACGTCGGCGTGCAAGCGCCGGTAAAGCTGAAAAACGTCGCCGCCCGCCTGCTCCTGGTCGAAGCCGGAACCGTTGTCACGAAAATTAATGGTGATGCCCTGGCCGGGGGTCCACGAGGCCGTAATCTCAATACGCAAGGGACGCGCCGCCGAGCGGTACTTGATGGCGTTGGAAAGCAAGTTGTCGAAAATACTGAGAAAAAAGGCGCGGTTGCCGTCCACGTACAGCGCTTCCGGAATTGAGCTAAGCACTTCGCCACCGCATTGCTCCAGGTCGGGCCGGGCGTGCTCGAGGGCCTGCCGGCACACGGCCGCCAGGGCCACGGGCTCCGTAAGGTCGGCATCCTGCTGGTCCCGGATAGACAGAATGGTGTTGACATCCGCCACCACGTCGTCGAGGCGGCGGAGGCTGATGCGCAGGTTGGCCAGCGAATCGGCAAATACCTGCGACTCTTTGTCGATGCGGGAAAGCAAATCGGCGAAGCCCAAGGCATTGGCCAGCGGCGCGCGCAGGTTGTGCGATACCATGAAGCCGCACTGCTGCAGGTAGGCGTTTTGCTTTATGAGCTTTTCGGCCATCGCCTGCTGCTGCACCTCGGCCTTCTTGCGTTCGGTAATGTCCTGCATCGCCCCAATCATCCGCACGGCCTGGCCTTTGGCATTGCGCAGGATGTTGCCCCGGTCCGCTACCACGGCCCAGGAACCATTGGACCGGCGGAACAGGTATTCGTCTTCCCAGAAGGTATCCGTGGTTTCGTACACGGTGTGCAGCAGGCCCGTCACGGTGCGGTGGCTGTCCTTGGGATGAATGTAATCGGCCCAATCGCTGAAGGGCGACGGGTTCTGCCCCAGCCGGTAGCCGAACAAGTGCGCAAATCCTTCTCCCCAATAGAGCGTGTCGTTGGTCACGTTCCAGTCGTAAATGGCATCGGAAGTGGCCTTCAGGGCGTAGGCAAACCGCTCGTTGCTGAGGCGCAGCTCTTCCTCGGCCTGCTTTTCCTTGGTGATGTCGTGCACCACTCCCACCAGCCGGAAGCAGCGGCCGGCCTCGTCGCACACGGGCGTCACGCTCACCTCGCCTGTGACCCGGCCGGTCGGGTAATCGGACGTTTCCTGCCAGATTACCCGTTCCAGCGTGGTCACGGCCTGGTGGTAGTTGGCCAGCACCATGCTGAGCGACGGCTCCGGAATTACTTCGTCGACGTAGCTGCCCACCACTTTTTCGGCCGGCACCCCGGTGGTTCTTTCAAAGGCTTTGTTCGCAAAAATGAACCGGTAGCGGCCATCCTCTTCCACGTTGAGCACGAAAGTGACGTCGGCAATGGTATTGAAAATAACGGAAAGTTGATGCTCCCGCGCCACCAACGCCTCGGTGGCGGTGGGTGGGCCAGGCACCGGCGTGGCGATGCCATAGACGCCCGCGAGTTGGTCTGCCTCGGTGAGTACCGGCAGCAGGCTCAAGATTCAGTTTCAGGGGTCCGGCGGCAGCCGTCACGCTGGTTTCGTAGCGCACAATTTCGCCCGCGGCGGCCCGGGCGAGGTGCTGCTCGCCCCGCTCCGTCTCGCCCGAAGCGAGGTACTGCAAAAATGCCGTGCCCGGCAATTGCGCGGGGCGCAGCCCAACAAGTGCGCAAAGCTGGCGTTGGCGCGCTTGAAATTCCCGGCCTGGTCCAGCACAAAAACGGCTTCCGCGCTTTGCTCGAAAGGCGCACTGTCCACCGGCATTTCGCGGTTTAGCATGGTTTGGAGAAGTTCGTCGTACCAGAGCCCGCCGCGGGTGTAGACCTGCCCAGCGGGTTGCATTGCTAAAGAAAGCACATTGGCGCTAATCCATCAGCATCAACTGCGCGCCTCCCGGCATGACCGAAATCCAGGGGACGTTGCGCAGCACCTCTTACCGTACCGCTTTCTGGCAAGGCGTAGAATAGTTGTCAAGGGTTTTGCTGAGCCAGGCGTGATAAGCTCCTGATTATTGCCAGCAGGAAGCCGCAAATAATTATTGATTTACAAATAGTTACCCGATTGCGATTGGCGCAGCTTTTGTAGCAGCTTGCGTTCCTGATATCGGTTCTTGGCCTGCGCATAGCCCCAACATTGCGCCCCAAACCCGTGCGCGCTACCTTTGCCCTTCAGCGCCCTTGGGGCCTGCTTGCCACTAGTCTGATTGTTATGTTATTAGTCCTGCCGGCTGCCAATTATCAGCCTTCCGATTACCTCCCCATTCTCATTCAATTCGGCTTGGCGCTGGCTTTTGTGGCCTTCGCCATGATTGTTTCCCACCTCGTGGGCCCGAAACGTCACAGCACGGTGAAAGACGCCTCCTTCGAGTGCGGCATCGAGTCGGTGGGCAACGCCCGCACGCCGATTTCGGTGAAGTACTTCCTCACGGCCATTGTGTTCGTGCTGTTCGACGTGGAAGTCATCTTCATGTATCCGTGGGCGGTGAACTTTCGGGCCCTTGGCACCGATGGTTTCATCGCTATGATACTATTCATGTTCTTCCTGCTCGCGGGTTTCCTCTACATCATCAAAAAGGGCATTCTGCGCTGGAACGAAGCCTAATTCAGCCAAACTTTTGCCGCGCAGCTTGTGTTGGCAAATAGGCCATTAGGCCCCCAAATCAGACCTATCTCAACTATGGATACCCGAGTTCCGGAAATCAAAACTGTCGAGGCTCCCGAGGGCGTTGAAGGCGCTGGCTTCTTTGCCACTTCGCTGGAGAAAGTGGTGGGCATTGCCCGCGCCAATTCGCTCTGGCCCTTGCCTTTCGCTACCTCCTGCTGCGGCATTGAGTTCATGGCCACCATGGGCTCGCACTACGACATCTCGCGCTTCGGCTCCGAGCGGCCCAGCTTCTCACCCCGCCAGGCCGACTTGCTCATGGTAATGGGCACCATTGCCAAGAAAATGGCTCCTATCGTGAAGCAAGTGTACGAGCAAATGGCCGAGCCCCGCTGGGTGCTGGCCATGGGCGCCTGCGCCTGTTCGGGCGGCATTTTCGACTCTTACTCGGTGCTGCAAGGCATCGACCGCATCATCCCGGTCGACGTGTACGTGCCCGGCTGCCCGCCCCGCCCCGAGCAAGTGCTCGACGGCCTGATGCGCGTGCAGGACCTGGCCAAGAACGAATCTTTCCGCCGCCGCAACGCTCCTGAGTATCAGGCCCTGCTGGCGTCGTACAACATTAAGTAATCTGCATCAGGTAGCGGGTAGTCGGAAGAAAGGCCGCCTTTTTCCGACTACCGGCCCTTACCAACCCCGAATGAATCCTCAGGAATCTGCCGCCGCTCCCGAAGTCGCTGTTGCCGAAGACCCGATTAAGGTCCAGAATGCGCGGGTGCTGGCTTTGCTCACCCGCCTGTTTGGCGAGGCCACTTTCACCGATGTGGAGGAGCCCTACGGCCTGCTGACGGTGACCACCACGCGGGAGCGCATCCACGACATCATCGCCGGCTTGCAGCAAGACCAGGAAATCAAATTCCATTTCCTGACCACGATGTGTGGCATCAACTACCCCGAGAACGAGGGCAAGGAGTTGGGCATGATTTACCACCTGCACAGCCTCACGCAGAACATCCGCCTGCGGATTAAAATCTACTTCCCCATCGCCGACCCGGTGGTGCCAACGCTCACGGACCTCTACGCCACCGCCAACTGGATGGAGCGCGAGACCTACGATTTCTTCGGCGTCATCTTTACCGGCCACCCCAATCTCATTCGCATCCTCAACGTCGAGGACATGGACTACTTCCCGATGCGGCGCGAATACCCGCTCGAAGACGGTACCCGCGAGGACAAAACCGACCTGTTTTTCGGCCGATAGGCCCCTGATACATATATCATGGCAGTAAACGACACGCTGGAAGGCACCCATAAAATCCACGAGGAGGCCGCCGCCCAGCGCCACGGCCAGCTCATGCCCCTGCTCAACGACTTCAGCCAGGAGCTGACGACGCTGAACCTGGGCCCCACGCACCCGGCTACGCACGGCATTTTCCAGAACATCCTGCAAATGGATGGCGAGCGGATTGTGTCGGGCGTGCCCACCATCGGCTACATCCACCGCGCGTTTGAGAAAATCGCGGAGCGCCGGCCGTTCTACCAAATCACGCCGCTCACCGACCGGATGAACTACTGTTCGTCGCCCATCAACAACATGGGCTGGCACATGACGGTGGAGAAGTTGCTCGGCGTGACCGTGCCCAAGCGAGCACAGTACATGCGCGTGATTATGATGGAGTTGGCCCGCATTGCTGACCACCTGATTTGTAACTCTATCCTCGGCGTGGACACCGGCGCCTTCACCGGCTTCCTATACGTGTTCCAGGAGCGCGAGAAGATTTACGAAATATACGAGGAGGTGTGCGGCTCGCGCCTGACCACCAACATGGGCCGCGTGGGCGGGATGGAGCGGGATTTCTCGCCCGTGGCGCTGCAGAAGCTGCGCGACTGGCTCAAGACCTTCCCGGCCGTGATGAAGGAGTTCGAGTCGATGTTCAATCGCAACCGCATTTTCATGGACCGCGTGGTGAACGTGGGCCCAATTTCGGCGGAAAAGGCGTTGAACTACGGCTTCACCGGTCCCAACCTGCGGGCGGCCGGCGTCGACTACGACGTACGCGCCATGAACCCTTATTCTTCCTACGAAGACTTCGAGTTCGACATTCCGGTGGGCACTAATGGCGATACTTACGACCGTTTCATCGTCCGCAACGAGGAGATTTGGCAGAGCCTGCGCATCATCAAGCAAGCGCTGGAAAACCTGCCCGAAGGCCCCTACCACGCCGATGCCCCGCACTACTACTTGCCCGCTAAGCAGGAAGTGTACAAGAACATGGAGGCCCTGATTTACCACTTCAAAATCATCATGGGCGAGATTGATGCGCCTGTTGGTGAGGTATATCACTCGGTGGAAGGCGGCAACGGCGAGTTGGGTTTCTACCTGATTTCGGACGGCGGCCGCACGCCTTACCGCCTGCACTTCCGCCGGCCGTGCTTTATCTATTACCAAGCTTACCCAGAAATGGCCGTGGGCACCACCTCTCGGACGCCATTGTCATTCTCTCGTCCATGAACGTCATCGCTGGCGAGCTGGACGCTTAGTTTTCGTTGAATCTGATTGATATGGAGCCGACCACCGCGCCCACCAAACCGACATTCTCCCCCGCTGCCCAAGCGGAAATCAAGCGCCTGCTCACGCACTATCCAGAAGACCGGAGCAAGTCGGCCCTGCTGCCGATTCTGCACATTGCGCAAGCCGAGTTCGGCGGTTGGGTAAGCCCCGAAGTACAGGACTTGGTAGCTGAAACCCTTGGCATCAAGCCCATTGAAGTGTACGAAGTATCGTCCTTCTACACGCAGTACAACCTGAAGCCGGTGGGCAAGCACGTGCTGGAAATCTGCCGCACGGGCCCCTGCATGCTGCGCGGCTCCGACGAGCTGACGGCGCACCTCGAGCGCATCACCGGCGCCAAAGTGGGCGGCACTTCGCCCGACGGTACCTTCACCCTGAAAGAAGTAGAGTGCCTGGCTGCCTGCGGCTTCGCCCCCATCGTGCAGGTGCGCGAGAAATACTACGAGCAGTTGGATACCCCGGAAGCGGTGGACGCCATGCTCAGCGAATTGAAGAGTCTGGTACACCGCCCCATTTTGCCATGGGAAGAAACGGGCTTGCCCAACTCCTTGAAGAACTACTAATCGGCTGGCCATCAGCACAACGCTTACCACTATGGGCCGCAAGCTATTAACTGAACATATCAACGTCGAAGGCATCGATACCTTCGAAGTCTACCGCAAGCACGGCGGCTACCGCTCCGTAGAGAAGGCGCTCAAAACCATGACGCCCGACGAAGTGGTGGAAGAAGTGAAGAAGTCGGGCCTGCGCGGCCGCGGCGGCGCAGGCTTCCCCACGGGCATGAAATGGAGCTTCCTGGCTAAGCCCGAGGGCGTGCCGCGCTACCTCGTCTGCAACGCCGACGAATCGGAGCCGGGCACCTTCAAGGACCGTCAGCTGATGTCAAAACTGCCCCACTTGCTCATCGAGGGCATGATTACGGGCAGCTATGCTTTGGGCGCGCGCACCAGCTACATCTACATCCGCGGCGAGTTGTTGTACGTGCTGCGCATTCTGGAAAAAGCCATTGCCGAAGCCTATGCGGCCGGTTTTCTGGGCGAAAACATCCTCGGCTCGGGCTACTCGCTCGACTTGCACGTGCACCCCGGTGCCGGCGCCTACATCTGCGGCGAGGAAACCGCGCTACTTGAATCCTTGGAAGGCAAGCGTGGCAACCCGCGCAACAAGCCGCCGTTCCCCGCTGTGCAGGGCCTCTACGCCCGTCCCACGGTGGTAAACAACGTGGAAACCATTGCGGCCGTGCCCGTTATAGTGAACGAAGGCGGCGACGAGTACGCCAAAATCGGCGTGGGCAAAAGCACGGGCACCAAGCTGATTTCGGCTTGCGGCCACTTGAACAAGCCCGGCATCTACGAAATTGAGCTGGGCGTGCCGGTGGAGGAATTCATCTACTCCGATGAGTACTGTGGCGGCATCTGGAAAGGGCGCGACCTGAAGGCCGTAGTGGCCGGTGGTTCGTCAGTACCGATTCTGCCCAAGGAGCTTATCCTGAAAACTGCCGCCGGCGAAAACCGTCTGATGACCTATGAGTCGCTGTCGGACGGCGGCTTCGTTACGGGCACTATGCTCGGCTCCGGTGGCTTCATTGCGATGGACGAAACCACGTGCATCGTGAAAAACACCTGGAACTTCAGCCGCTTCTACCATCACGAGTCGTGCGGGCAGTGCTCGCCCTGCCGTGAGGGAACGGGCTGGCTGGAAAAAGTATTGCACCGCCTCGAACACGGCCACGGCTCGATGCACGACATCGACCTGATTGTGAGCGTGGCCAAGCAAATTGAAGGCAACACCATCTGCCCGCTCGGCGAAGCCGCGGCGTGGCCGGTAGCTGCGGCCGTGCGTCACTTCCGCCACGAGTTTGAGTGGCACGTGACCAACCCCAAAGAGGCCACCATGCCCGGCGCGGCGTACCGCGGCGCCCCGGTGCTGGCCTAATATCCTTGACGATTATCCTCCCATACAATGGCTAAAATTACCTTTGACGGCATTGAGGTAGAGGTTCCGGACGGAACCACTATCCTGAACGCGGCCCGCCAGATTGGCGGGGGCGTGGTGCCGCCCGCCATGTGCTACTACACCCCGCTGAAGGGCACCGGCGGCAAATGCCGCGCCTGCCTGGTGCGCGTGGCGGCCGGTTCGGCCAAAGACCCACGCCCCATGCCCAAGCTGGTGGCCTCGTGCATCACGACGGTGCAAGACGGCATGGTGGTCGAGAACACCACCTCGCAGCAGGTGATGGACGTGCGCAAGGGCATCGTGGAAATGCTGCTCATCAATCACCCGCTCGATTGCCCGGTGTGCGACCAGGCCGGCGAGTGCGACTTGCAGGACTTTGCCTTCGAGCACGGCGTGAGCACCACCCGCTACGAGGAAGAGCGCCGGACCTTCGAGAAAATCGACATCGGCCCTCTAATCCAGCTGCACATGACGCGCTGCATCCTGTGCTACCGCTGCGTGTACACCGCCGACCAACTCACTCCCGAGCGCGTGCACGGCGTACTGGGCCGCGGCGATGCGTCGGAAATCGGCACCTACATCGAAAACATCATCGACAACGAGTTCAGCGGCAACGTCATCGACGTTTGCCCGGTGGGCGCGCTGACCGACAAAACCTTCCGCTTCAAACAGCGTGTGTGGTTCACAAAACCCGTGAACGCCCACCGCGACTGCGAAAACGAGAAGTGCTGCGGCAGAGTAACCCTCTGGTATAAAGGCAAGGACGTGCTTCGCGTGACGGCCCGCAAAGACCAGTACGGAGAAGTAAAGGAGTGGATTTGCAACACCTGCCGCTTCGATAAAAAGGAAACCTCGGATTGGACACTGGAAGGGCCGGCGCACATCAACCGCGCCTCGGTTATCTCACAGAATCATTACGAGTTGCCAGTGGTAAACCCGCAGGTAATTCTGGACTTGCCCGAAAGCACCACCCGCGAACTGGAACGCAACCCGCCCCTGCGCTTGGGCGGCATCAATGGCTAATTAAAACCGAACGTCATGCTGAGCTTGTCGAAGCATCTCGCGTGTGGTAGTAACTCAATCGATTGAATTAGTTGTGCAAGCGAGATGCTTCGGCTGCGCTCAGCATGACAAACGATTATAACATATGACTCTTCCCGCTCTGGGCTGGCAAGGCCTCGTCGTTCTGGTAGTTTTCGGCGTTTCGCTGCTGATTGCCACGTATTCTACTTATGCCGAGCGCGTCATCGCCGCATTTCTGCAGGACCGGGTGGGCCCGGACCGCGCGGGTCCCTTCGGCTTGCTGCAGCCGCTGGCCGATGCCGTGAAGCTCTTCACTAAAGAGGAATTCTTCCCCGCTGGTGCTAACCGGGCGCTGTTTGTGTTTGGGCCCTGCTTGGCCATGACCACGGCCCTGATGTCATCGGCGGTAATTCCGTTCGGCAACGTGCTGCAATTCGGGGATACGGTCATTCACCTGCAAGGCATTGAAATCAACGTCGGCATGCTCTACGTGTTCGGCATGGTCTCGCTAGGCGTGTACGGCATCATGATTGGCGGCTGGGCTTCGAACAACAAGTTCTCGCTGCTCGGCGCCATTCGCGCGGCCTCGCAAAACATCAGCTACGAAATCGCCATGGGCCTCGCCCTGATTGCCGTGCTGATGATGTCGGGCACGCTGTCGCTGCGTGAAATCACCTTCCAGCAGACGTCGGATGCCTCTTTTGTATGGCAGGACATCTTCAATTGGAACATAATGAAGCAACCGCTGGGCTTCATCATCTTCATTGTGTGCGCTTTCGCTGAGACCAACCGGACGCCCTTCGACTTGCCAGAGTGCGAAACTGAGCTGATTGGCGGCTACCACACGGAGTATAGCTCCATGAAAATGGGCCTGTACCTCTTTGCAGAGTACATCAACGTGTTCGTGGCTTCGGCCGTGATGAGCGTGCTGTACTTCGGCGGCTTCAACTTTCCGTTCCAAGCCGAGCTGCGCAACTGGCTGGTATCGTCGCAAGGCCTAGAACTGGTGACGGCTCAGAACATCATCACCATCCTCGGTTTGGTGGGCTTGTTCGCCAAAATCTTCGCCTTCATCTTCTTCTTCATGTGGGTGCGTTGGACCCTGCCGCGCTTCCGCTACGACCAGCTGATGCGCTTGGGCTGGACCATCCTCATCCCTCTGGCCATCTTCAACATCCTACTTACGGGCGGCCTGATTACGTTCGGCGTAATTAACTAACGACCATGGAATCCTTAAGCAAACGCGCCAAAGTCCTCGAAAAGAAGCCCATGACCTTGGCCGAGCGGGCCTACCTACCGGCTATTTTCCAGGGCCTTACCATTACGATGCGGCACTTTTTCCGGGCTGCGACCAAGAAGCAAGTCACCGTTCGCTACCCCGACGAGACCCGTCCCTTCTCCCCCGTTTTCCGCGGCCTGCACGTGCTCAAGCGTGACGAAGCCGGCCGCGAGCGGTGCACCGCCTGCGGCCTCTGCGCTGTGGCCTGCCCCGCCGAGGCCATCACCATGGTGGCCGGCGAGCGCAAGAAGGGCGAGGAAGGTCTCTACCGCGAGGAGAAGTACGCCGTGAGCTACGAAATCAACATGCTGCGCTGCATCTTCTGCGGCCTCTGCGAAGAAGCCTGCCCGAAAGCCGCTGTGTACCTGCAAGCCGACAAAATGGCCCCGCCGCGCTTCGAGCGCGACGAATTCATCTACGGCAAAGACCGGCTGGTAGAGCCCGTGACGCCGGACAACCGCTCGAAGCGCGGCATCCAGCTCACGCCCGAGCAAGCTGACAAGCTACGGGCTCAAATGGCGTAACATCTTGTAGCGTGGACTCTGAGAGTCCGCGTTTTGCAGTAATTCCTTCACACCGTCCAAAACGCGGACTCTCAGAGTCCACGCTACCTATGTCCCCTCTCTTCCTCTTCCTCTCGTTCGTGGCCTTGCTGAGTGCGCTGGGCGTGGTACTGGCCAAAAACCCGGTCCACAGCGTACTCTTCCTCATCCTCACGTTCTTCACACTTTCCGGCCACTATCTGCTGCTGAACGCGCAGTTCCTGGCCGCCGTGAACATCATCGTGTATGCTGGTGCCATCATGGTGCTGTTTCTGTTCGTGATTATGTTCCTGAACCTGAATGAGGAAACCGAGCCCCACAAGCCGGCCCTGGCCAAGGTTGCGGCCGCCATAGCTGGCGGCTCTCTGCTGCTGATACTGGTGGCCGCTATGCGCGACATCGCTCCGGCTGGCTACGACCCCGCTAGCTTCGATTCGCAGATTGGTATGGTCGACCGGTTGGGCTTGGTGTTGTTTCAGCAATACGCGTTGCCGTTTGAGCTTGCCTCGATATTGCTGCTGGCAGCCATGGTGGGCTCGGTGATGCTGGGTAAACGTGAGACCGGCGAGCGGAACTTCTAAGTTTTGATATCCCGCAAACAAAAGAGCCGCTTCCTTATGGGAGCGGCTCTTTTGTTTGCAGCAAATGGCTAGAATGCTTTAAGTAGCCAATGGCTCTTTAATTGTAAATACGAACGATGGGACGGGCTACCTGCACCATGGCGTGCGAGGCCACCGATACGGAGCGGTAAGTAGGCACGCGCATCTTCGATACGGGCGACGACACAAGTTGCAGGCGAATAAGCGAAGTGCTCAAACCCATAAACAGAACCAAGGCGGCGAAGGCGTAGAATTTAGACACGAGCAGACAGCGTTTAAGAGGATAACTGCTCAAACTTACTGGGCGGGTCTGCCTTCGGATTTACCACCTCGCTGAAGGATTCGGGTTACTCGGTGAACGGTCTCTTTTTAACCGGCCAAATATTCAGATTATATAATAAATGAATACCAGCACTACTTAATTGGGCATAAAAAAGCGGCGACTGAAGTATCAGCCGCCGCTTTTTGTTTCTACTGTTTCTAAATACTACTTCGCCACCACCGCCGTGGCTATGCTCAACTCCTTCAACTGAGCGCCCGAAATCGGCGAGGGAGAATCAATCATCACGTCGCGGCCGGAATTGTTCTTTGGGAAAGCGATGAAGTCGCGGATGGAATCGGCGCCGCCGAAGAGGCTGCAGAGGCGGTCGAAGCCGAAGGCGATACCGCCGTGGGGCGGGGCACCGTACTCGAAGGCGTCGAGCAGGAAGCCGAACTGGGCTTGGGCTTCTTCGGGGGTGAAGCCGAGCAGGCCGAACATGCGGGCCTGCACGGCGCGGTCGTGAATGCGGATGGAGCCACCGCCCACTTCCACGCCGTTAATCACGAGGTCGTAGGCATTGGCGCGGACCTGGCCGATGGTTTCGGGCGAGTCGAGCAGGGCCACATCTTCGGGCTTGGGCGAGGTGAAGGGGTGATGCATGGCGAAGTAGCGGTTTTCCTCTTCGCTGTATTCGAGCAGGGGAAAATCGACCACCCACAGCGGTGAGAAATCGTCTTTGTCGCGCAGGCCGAGGCGCTGGCCCATCTCCAGGCGCAGCTCGCTGAGGGCTTTGCGGGCTTTATTGGGCTCGCCGGCGATGATGAGCAGCAGGTCGCCTTCGTTGGCATGGAAGGCTGCTTTCCAGCGCTGCAGCTCTTCCTGCGAGTAGAACTTATCAACCGATGATTTCACCTCGCCGCCGGCATCGACGCGGGCGTAGATGAGGCCCGTTGCGCCAATCTGGGGGCGCTTTACGAAATCCGTCAGCTCGTCAAGCTGCTTGCGGGTGAATTGGGCACAGGTGGCGGCGTTGATGCCCACAACCAGCCCGGCGTTGTCGAATACGGGAAAGCCCTGGCCTTTTACAATGTCGGTTAGCTCAACGAACTCCATGGCGAAGCGCGTGTCGGGCTTGTCGTTGCCGAAGCGGCGCATGGCGTCGGCGTAGGTCATGCGGGGCACGGTGGGGAAGTCGAGGCCCTTGATTTCCTTGAACAGGTAGCGGGTGAGGCCTTCGAAGGTGTTCAGGATGTCTTCCTGGGTCACGAAGGCCATTTCGCAGTCAATCTGCGTGAACTCGGGCTGGCGGTCGGCGCGCAGGTCTTCGTCGCGGAAGCACTTAACAATCTGAAAGTAGCGGTCGAAACCCGATACCATGAGCAGCTGCTTGAACGTCTGCGGCGACTGCGGCAGGGCGTAGAACTCGCCGGGGTTCATGCGGGAAGGCACCACGAAGTCGCGGGCGCCTTCGGGCGTGGACTTGATGAGCACCGGCGTTTCGACTTCGATGAAGTGCTGGCCGTCGAGGTAGCGGCGCACGGCTTGGGCCATTTTGTGGCGTAGCATCAGGTTGTTGCGCACGGGCGTGCGGCGCAGGTCGAGGTAGCGGTACTTCATCCGCAGGTCGTCGCCGCCGTCGGTTTCGTCTTCGATGAGGAAGGGCGGGAGTTTGGCGGCATTTAGAATCTCGAGCTTTTCGGGACGAATCTCGATGGCGCCGGTGGGCATTTTGTCGTTCTTGGAATGGCGCTCTACCACCTTTCCGGTCACGCTCAGCACAAACTCGCGGCCGAGCGTGCGGGCGGTTTCGCGCACTTCATTGGCTTCCACGCCTTCTTCCAGGGCTATTTGGGTGAGGCCGTACCGGTCGCGCAGGTCAATCCAGAGGATGGCGCCTTTGTCGCGGGTGCGCTGCACCCAGCCGCAAAGCGTGACGGTTTGACCAATGTGTTCGGGGCGGAGTTCGCCGCAGGTGTGGGTACGGAGCATTTTTCAGTTAACAGTTAGCAGTGAACAATTAACAACTACCAGGCTGCGCTTTCCAGGGTTCACCAGTTGTTTATCCACCGGTTGCCCTGTTAACGGTTCACTGCTAACTATTAACTGAATCTGCCGCGAAGTTAGCCACTGGGCTCGCGGGTCGAAACTCAAACTTTGGTACGGAGTATGCAAAGGCCGACGGCAAGTGCGTTCCTTTGTCTTCTCAATCCTTCAATTGTCATGAAATTCCTTCCCTCCTTCGCACTCGCGGCCGCTCTCTTGTTTGCCGGCACCGCTCAGGCGCAAACCAAAATCAAAACCAAAAGCAAGGCCGACGAGTCGGGCACGGTCGTTAAGTCCAAGGGCTCGGCCGGGGCCGTGACGCTCGAGGGCCCATCAAGCGCATCGAAACCCTGTCGGGCATCGACGTGTACCCCAAGCCCAACTCCACCAGTATCCTGCTCAGCTTTACGCAGCAGTTTACCAAACCCGGCACACTGGTGATGACCGACTACAAAAACCGCGTTATCTACCAAACCGAGCTGGACCCGGTCAACAACACCGGCGCGCCCGTGGACCTGGGCAAGATTCCGGCCGGCACCTACCTGGTAGAAGCCAAAACCGGCAACTACGTGTACTGGAAGAAGGTGCGGATTAAGTACCCCGCCGCGCGGCGCTAAGCGCTGCTTCCTATTCCCGGCAGTGCCACGGCCCTAAGCCGTGGCACTACTTTATCCCCGCATCGTTGCTGCTTACTATGAAGGTTTTCTCGTTTTTACTGTTGATTCTCGGCCTAACCGCCTTTGCCCCCAAGCCCAAGCTTACCAATGTGAAGTTGGGCTCGGGCCTGACGGTGGGCGTACCGGCCGGCTTTGCCCCCTGCCCGACGACGGCATTGCCGTGAAGTACCCCTCGCCGCGCAAGCCGCTGGCCGTGTACTCCAACCCCAGCGGGCGCGTGGACTACAGCGTGGCCGTGCGCCCCACCACCTTCGAAAGCATGGACTATGGCGTTTTGATTAAGATTTACAAATCCAGCATCCAGCGCCTGTATACCAAGGTTGATTTTATTAAGGAAGATATCCGCACCGTAAATGGGCGCGATTTCATCTATTTCGAATTCGTGTCGACCGTATCGGATGCGCGGCGCACCGCCCAGGCGGCGCCCATCAAGCGCTACCAGGCCGTGCAGTACGCCATTCAGGGCCAGCAGCTGTACGTATTCACCTTTGTGGCCCCGGCCGAAGAGCAGACTCAATGGCAGTCCACGGCTCAGGCCGTGATGAATGCCATCACCCTGAAGTAAGGCAGCCGGCACAGGCGAATTTCTTTCCTGGCTTGACTTTTCTTTAGCCCAATAAAAGAAGCCCCGGCGCTGCGCAGCGCCGGGGCTTCTTTATTGGGCTAATTTTGTCGGACCCGCATCGCCCGGGCTCTAATTACCATGACCGACGACTATTTCATGCTCCAAGCCTGGCCGAAGCCGAAAAAGCGCTGTCCGCCGAGGAGATTCCCATCGGCGCCGTGGTGGTATTTGAGAAGCAGATAATAGGCCGGGGCTACAACCAGACCGAGCAGGCTGCGCGACGTAACGGCCCACGCCGAGATGCTGGCCCTGACGGCCGCCGCCAACCACCTGGGTAATAAATACCTGGCCGACTGCACGCTCTACGTCACCATTGAGCCGTGCGTGATGTGCGCCGGGGCCAGCTACTGGGCTCAGGCTCAAGGCCGTGGTGTTCGGGGCCGAGGAGCCCAAAGTGGGGTTTCGGCGGCACGGGCGCTGCTGCACCCGCGCACGCAATTGCGCGGCGGGGTGCAGGCCGCCGAATGCGCCGCGTTGATGCAAGAATTCTTTAGTTTAAAACGTAAATAAATCTACTTTTGAACTTGGGCTGAAAATGGTCGTAACTAGGTAGCTAGTTGGGCTGTTTTTGCCCGGATAGTTTTTCACATCCCGACCACCCAAAACACTTCAATTATGGCCTTCGAACTCCCCAAACTCCCCTACGCCTACGACGCGCTGGAACCCACCATCGACGCGCAAACGATGGAAATCCACCACACGAAGCACCACCAGGCCTACGTGACCAACCTGAACGCGGCCATTGCGGGCACCGAGATGGAAAACCAGTCGCTCGAGGAAATCATGCACAACATTGCCAAGGCCCCGGTGGCCGTGCGCAACAACGGCGGCGGCCACTGGAACCACTCCCTGTTCTGGACCATCATGTCGCCCAACGGCGGCGGACAGCCCACCGGCGCCGTGGCCGAGGCCATCAACAGCACCTTTGGCAGCTACGACAAGTTCAAGGAGGAATTCACCAAAGCTGCCACCACGCGTTTCGGCTCGGGCTGGGCGTGGCTGTGCAAACAGCCCGACGGCTCGGTGCAAATCTGCTCAACCCCCAACCAGGACAACCCGCTGATGCCCGACGCGGGCTGCAAAGGCATTCCAGTGCTCGGCCTCGACGTGTGGGAGCACGCCTACTACCTCAAGTACCAGAACCGCCGGCCCGACTACATCGCCGGCTTCTACAACCTCATCAACTGGGACGAGGTGAACCGCCGCTTCGCCGAAGCCACGCCCATGTAAACCGGCCGCTTGCTGGTTTCACCGGTGAATTGCCCTGAGAAGGCCCGCTCCACTTTGTGGGGCGGGCTTTTTCTGCCTGATGCTCAGCCTAATGCCCAGCTCAATACAACCATTTGTCAAACAATTCGTGTACGTACCTGGTTTATTACCGCGTTTCATTCATTCGCCGCCGCGCCCACGCCCGCGGCTTATCCTATCCTATGTCGAACAAAGCATTTGAGCCCGCCAAATTGGGTTCCCTGACCCTTACCAACCACATCGTAATGGCCCCCATGACGCGCAGCCGCGCCCTGGGCAACGTGCCCAACGAGCGATGGCGGAGTACTACCGCCAGCGCGCCACGGCCGGCCTCATCATCACAGAGGGTACTTCCCCGGCCGCCAACGGCTTGGGCTACGCCCGCATCCCGGGCCTGTTCAACCAGGAGCAGGTAACCAACTGGCAGCGCGTCACCGAAACGGTGCACCACCACGGCGGCCACATTTTTGTGCAGCTGATGCACGCCGGCCGCATTTTCCATCCGCACAACCTGCCCGAAGGGGCCGAAGGCGTAGCCCCCTCGGCCATTGCTGCCGCCGGCGACATGTGGACCGACCAGGAGCAGATGCAGCCCCAGCCCGCCCCCGCGCCATCCGCACCGAGGAGTTGGCCCAGGTGCGCGACGAATTCGTCCACAGCGCCAAGCTCGCCATTGAAGCCGGTTTCGACGGCGTGGAGCTGCACGGTGCCAACGGCTACCTGCTGGAGCAATTCCTGAACCCCAACAGCAACCAGCGCACCGACGAGTACGGCGGCAGCGTAAAAAACCGCGCCCGCTTCGTGCTCGAAGTAACCAAGGCCGTGGCCGACGCCATTGGCGCCGAGCGCACCGGCATCCGCCTCTCGCCCTGGGGCATGGCCAGCGACATGGCGCACTACCCCGAAATCGACGAGACCTACGCCTACTTGGCCGAGGAGCTCCAGAAAATCGGCGTGGTGTACCTGCACTTGGTCGACCACGAAAGCATGGGCGCCCCGGCCGTGCCCGCCCAGACGGTGGCCACCATCCGGGAGAAATTCACCAACACGCTCATTCTGAGCGGCGGCTACACCACGCTGGAAGCCATCGACGAGGCCCTGGAGAGTGGCCGCGCCGACCTCGTGGCCGTGGGCCGTCCCTTCATCGCCAACCCCGACTTTGTGGAGCGCCTCAAGAGTGGCGCCCCGCTGGCCGAAGCCGACCAGGCGACCTTCTACGCACCCGGCCCCAACGGCTTTGCCGACGGCTACACCGATTACCCGATGGCCGATGGCCAGCCGGCCGGTACGTTCTCGCCCAGCTATCAGGCATAGGCAGCCCCCGCTTCCGTTAACAACAAAAAGCCCCGGCCTTCATTGGCCGGGGCTTTTTTACTGCCCAAGAAATGTCGTTGAGCTAAATATGCAGGCCCGAGTTCCGGCACCAGGCATTAATTATCAGGCAAGGCCCTGAGCTAACCTTTGTTAAGGCCCAGCGGGCAAAACCACCGCAGTAACCGCGCTGCTTTGCCACTTGTGGCGGGAAGCCGTGTATCTTTATCGGCTAAATCCCACCTTCCTTTTATCCCGCCTCCGCATGAATACTAAGTTGCGCCTCATTGTATTGAGTTTCTTACAATTCTTTATCTGGGGCTCGTGGTTGATAACAATTGGCGCTTATTGGTTTCAAACCAAGCAGTGGTCGGGGGCGCAGTTTGGCGCCATCTTCTCGACCATGGGCATTGCGTCCATTTTCATGCCCTCGCTTATGGGCATTGTGGCTGATAAATACGTGAACGCGGAGAAGCTGTACGGCATCCTGCACATTCTGGGCGGCCTTACGCTACTCACCATTCCGATGGTCGACAACCCGACCACGATGTTCTGGGTGATGCTGCTGAACATGATTTTTTACATGCCGACGCTGTCACTCTCCATCGCCGTGTCGTTTTCGGTGCTGAAAACCCAGGGGCTGGACGTGGTGAAGGACTACCCGCCCATTCGCGTGTGGGGCACCATCGGCTTCATTGTGGCGATGTGGACGGTGAGCTTGCTGGGCTTCGAAAAATCGGCCAGCCAATTCTACGTGGCGGCCGGCGCGGCTTTCGTGCTGGGCCTCTATTCCTTCACGCTGCCCAAGTGCCCGCCGCAGTCCACCAATACTTCCAGCCAGGGCCTGATGGAAATCCTGGGCCTCAAGTCGTTTGCGATTTTGCGCGACCGTAAGATGCTCACCTTCTTTTTGTTTGCGCTGTTGCTGGGGGCCGCTCTGCAGCTCACCAACGCTTACGGCGACACCTTCCTGCACGATTTCGACAAGACTCCGGCTTACCAGGATACCCTCACGGTGAAGTACCCGGCCATCATCATGTCCATCTCGCAGATTTCCGAGACGCTGTTCATCTTGGCCATTCCCTTCTTCCTGCGGCGCTTCGGCATCAAACAGGTGATGCTGTTCAGCATGATAGCCTGGGTGCTGCGCTTCGGCCTGTTTGCTTACGGCAACCCCGGCGAGGGCCTGTGGATGATTATTCTCTCGTGCATCGTGTACGGCATGGCGTTCGATTTCTTCAACATTTCCGGCTCGCTGTTCGTCGAAACCCAGACACAGCCCAGCATCCGGGCCAGCGCGCAGGGCTTGTTTATGATGATGACCAACGGCTTTGGGGCCGTGCTGGGCAGTTCGGTAAGCGGTATCGTCATCCAGGAGTTCTTCACCGATGCCAGCGGTGCCAAAGACTGGCCCAGCATCTGGCTCTCCTTCGCTGCTTACTCTCTGGCAATTGCCGTGCTGTTCGTCATCTTCTTCAAGCACAAGCACAGCGCCCAGCCAACCGCAGAAGCGCACCCCGAGGGCCTTCTCACGGTAGAGCAAGTATAGCCAGGCGCCGTTGGGCTGGATTTGACATTCTTCGTTATTTCACCAAAAAAGCCTCGCAATTGCGAGGCTTTTTTGGTGAAATAACGTCCGGTTCCATGCTTGCGCTTAACAAGGCGTTATCGGCCCGCTCCACCCCTGAGCCGGGCATATTGGGCCAAATCCCTTCTATAAACCTGTGATTTTCGGGGCACTATCCCCACATTTATTGGCTGACCAGCGGGGTTGCTTTCCAACCTGATAAATGTATTTTTGGGAATGAAAGTCAACGGCAAGAAAACAGCATTGCCTCCGGTTGCCACTCCCGACCTCTCGCAATCTTTCGATAGAGACACTTATTTCCAGCCCGTCTCCTGGTTTTACTCGGCGTTTGGAGTGTTGCCGCGCCGTGAAATCTACCAGCTAGCCAGCGCCGAAGCCCGCCAGACCATCCTGGATGCGCTAGCCAAGACGTATGACCTGGAGCAGGCCACCGTGGCCCACGCGGTGTACCTGGACAAGAAAGACAAAGCGCCCGACATCAGTCACTACGCCCTGTGCCTCGCGCCGCACCTGCTGCTGTGGTTCTACGAGCGCGGCACCTACGGCGACCGCGCCGGCCAGCCTGTTCTTTTCCCCGCAGACCGACCCCACCCGCCTGGCGCTGGTGCAGGAGCTCTTGGCGGCCCAACTCGATACCGGCAAGCTGGAGCACGACCGCATCCAAGTGTTGCGGCTGGCTTTTGGTGAGCTGGAGTTTTCGCCGCTGCCCATCAAGATTCCGGCGCTGGACCTCTCCAGCCACTACAACGACGACCTGCTGCCCGCCCACGAGGCCATTCTCCGGCGCCTGCAGCAGCCCGACGAGAAAGGCATCATCATCCTGCACGGCCCGCCCGGCACCGGCAAAACCAGCTACATCCGCCACCTCTGCGGCCTCACCGACAAACCCAAGCTGTTTATTCCGCCCAACCTGGCCACCCGCATTGCCGACCCGGAATTCATCAACCTGCTCCACGACAACACGAACTCCATCCTGCTCATCGAGGACGCCGAGGAGCTCCTGGCCAAGCGCGACGGCCACGGCGGCAACGCCGTGAGCAACCTGCTCAACCTCTCCGACGGCTTGCTCTCCGACGGCTTCCACATCCAGATTATCTGCACCTTCAACGCCGACCTGGCCCGCATCGACAAAGCCCTGCTGCGCAAGGGGCGCCTGATTGCCTCCTACCGGTTCGAAGCGCTGGCTCAGGAAAAGGCCCAGGCCCTGGCCACCATCCTGGGCCAAACCGAGCCGGTAACCGAGCCTACTTCCCTGGCCGACCTCTACAACCGCGAGAAAACCGACTTCATCAGCGAGCTGAAAACACCCGGTCGCATCGGTTTCAGCCGGTAAACTAAGCTCAACAATACAAAATTGGTACAAAAACAGTCAGCTTTTGGCACAAACAAAAAGCCCGCCCTGCGCAATGCAGGGCGGGCTTTTTGTTGACTTTTTGTTGAGCTAAGCGCTTGGCGATTACTTCGCGCCGAAGAAGAAGTCGGCCTCAATCTGGGCGTTTTCGTCGGAGTCGGAGCCGTGCACGGCGTTCGCTTCGATGCTCTTGGCGTACTTCTTCCGGATGGTGCCTTCGGCCGCCTGCGCGGGGTTGGTAGCGCCGATGAGGGTACGAAAATCGGCTACGGCGTTGTCTTTCTCAAGTACAGCGGCTACGATGGGGCCGCTCGACATGTACTTCACCAGGTCGTTGTAGAAAGGACGCTCGGCGTGCACCGCGTAGAACTGACCGGCGCGCTCGGCCGTCAGGGTCAATTTTTGGAGCTCCACGATGCGGAACCCGCCTTCTTCCATCATGTTCAGGATACCACCGATGTGGTTTTCCTGGACGGCGTCGGGCTTAATCATCGTGAATGTGCGGTTGGTGGCCATGGGCAGGGTAATTCGAATAAAAATGAAGAATTGAAAGAGCAAAAGTACCAAATCCCGGGCCGGCGCCCAACCCAACGGTCGTCAACTGCGCGGTGTTGCTGGTAAAACACTCATTTCCATAGCGTCAAAGACCACGCTACCCGTGCCCTTTTTTATCAGGTACACCTTCAGGATATCCGTGGCAGCGCGCCGGGCGGGCAAGGTCAGCGCAGCGCCCACGGGCTCCCATTCGCCCGGACGTGTAGGCCGGCAGTCAACTCTTTCCTGCCAGTAAGAGGCCCCGCCGGGGCCGGCTTCCAGGCAAACTGACAGGTAGGCGCCGGTGTCGGGGCCGGCCTGGTACCGGGCGGCCAGCAGCAGCTGTTCGCCAGGGCTGATGCCGACGGCCTGCGCGGAATAGCTGCAGATAAGGCGCTGTGCACAACCGTTGGGGAGGCGTGCATCATCGGGTTGAGCCAAAGCAGGCGGGCCTGCGGTTACGTGCGCCGAAGCAGCTCGCCAGGCAGGGGCAGATTGGGCTGCAGAATCGGGGTAGACGGTCCATCGGGCTGCCAACGGAGACTTGCGAAGCTGCCACAAGGTTAAGCGGCCGTTGTTGGCAAGCGGGCGTAAGTAGGCAGCAATGCCGGGAAAAACATCCACTACCTCCGCAGCATAGGTAGCATTTTGCGTGATGACGTAGCTGGCCGGCAGCCGCATGGCCCGGCGCAGGTTTTCAGCGGATAAGTCCTCCGGCGACTTTCTGTTTTTCAACATCGTCCAGCCGCGCCGTTGGGCCAGCAGCAGGGGCAGGTTGTAAGAGTAGGCGTCGAGTACCAACACGGTAGCGGTACGGGTACGCCGAGCGAGTCGAGCCATTGCGCACTTCGCTCAAAATTTTCGCGCGTGAGCACGCTCTTGTCGGTTGGCGGAGGAGAAATCCGGCGCGCCTGCTCGGCTCGGGCTTGCCAGGCGGCCAGGGCGCCTACCAGGAGCACGGCCATGGCCAGCGCCAGCCGTAGCGGCTTGAGCACGCCAGCCGCAGCACGGCGAGGCTGCCCCCAAAGCCGAGCACGAGAGGCAGAAAGAAGGTATCGAGCAAATAGTAATCGTGGATGGCGTATTGCTGCCCCATCAGGCCGTAATAAGCCAGGCCCCCGGCAACCAACGCCAGCCAGTGGCCAGCCCAACTGCTCTGCAGCAGCGCGCGGCGTTGCTGCACCGCCATGGTCCCGGCCGCGGCGCAGAACAGCAGCCATTGGGGCTTGCTCAGCAAACTCCAGAGCCAATACTCGCGCACCGTTTTGGTCACCTCCATGGCCTGGGCCCACGATGAAAAAGCCCGCGGCCGGGCCAGGAACATGGAGCCGTGGTAGGCGTGGCTCAAGTATTCATTATACAGAAAGTCAGCCCCTAATACCAGGAAAGCCGCCCCGTACAGTAGCCCAACGGCTCGCCATCCTACTTCAGCCGCTGTGCGGCGCGGCCTAAGCACCGCTAAGTGGCCCAGGGTGCAGAGCAGCGGCAGCACAAACGGGGTGCGCATGGCCGCGGCCAGGGTGAGCCAAGCCACTGCCGCTGCCAGGTGGCGGCGCGTTGTCGGAGGCGCGTTAGCTTCCGCTAAGGTTCGGTAAAACCAGTAGTACCCCACCAAAGCGGCAGCGAAGCCCGGAACCGAAGGCAGGAAGTTCGCTTGATAGAACACATAAATTGGGCTGCAGAAGGCGAAAAGCGCCGCTACCGCCCCTTTGAAGGCAGAGCCGCTGGCCCGGCGCACCAGTCCAAACAAAGCCAGGAGGCCACCCAGGCTGAAGGCAAGCGTCACGGCGCGCATGAGGCCGGGCGCGTCGCGGCCGACAAGGCCCATGAGCAGCGCGGCCACGTACGCGGGCACCGGAAAGCCCGCGCCGGTAATGCCGTTGTCGGTAAGCAGATTAAAAGTTGCCGGATGAAAAAATCGTAGCCGCGGGCCCGAAAGTTTATCGCGATGGCCAGCCAATCGGCCTGGGCCCAGGCATGATTAAACGACGGATACAGCCGGATGGAATCGTGGTAGAACCAGGCGCTCAGCCCCAGCAATACTGCCAGCAGCGCCCAGCAGGCCCCTCCCCCGTCTTTTATTCGAGCGGCCCCAAAGAAAATAGTGCGCATTACAAGTAGTGGACGAAATGGCAATATGGAGGATAAACCCGCCTTTTCACTCGCTTGGCATGCTCGCCCGTTCGTTGGATTTGGGAGAACCTTCCGGGGGGCTGGCTGTTAAGAAAAGATTTCTTCCGACTTTTGCCGCCCCATTTATTCGTAAGCCACCGGCCCTCAGTTATTTTTTGGGGCCATTCACGTTGTCGATGTCAACTCCTATTTCCGCCCTGCAGGCCTTGCTCGCGCAGCCCAAGCAGGTTGTTATTACCACCCACCACAAGCCCGACGCCGACGCGCTGGGCTCGTCGCTGGCCTGGGCAGGCTACTTAAAGCAGAAAGGCCACCACGTGACGGTGGTGACCCCTTCCGACTATCCGGCATTTCTCGAATGGATGGAGGGCAACGACGAAGTGGTGGTGTACGACCGCCGCCAGAACGACCGCCAGGTGCGCGACCTGGTGAGCCGCGCCGAAGTCATTTGCTGCCTCGATTTTAGCTGCCTGGGCCGCATCAACGAGTTGGGCGAGTACGTGCGCCAGTCCTCGGCCACCAAGGTCCTCATCGACCACCACCAGGAGCCCGAAGACTTCGCCGACATTGTTTTTTCGGTGCCCACCGCGGCAGCTACGGCCGAGCTGATTTTGAAATCATCCGCGACCTGGGCGACCAGCACCTCATCACCAAGGGCATCGGCGAGGCGCTGTACGCGGGCATCATGACCGATACGGGCTCGTTCCGGCACCCCAGCACCTCGCGCAACGTGCACCTCATCATCGCGGAGCCTGCTCAAGGTCAACATCGACCTTTCGTCGGTGCACCGCCGCATCTACGACTCGCACTCCGAAATCCGCCTCCGCTTCCTGGGCTTTGTATTGAAAGATAAGCTCGTGGTCAACCGCGAGTTCAACACCGCCTAC